>JOGW01000001.1 GCA_000721375.1 Streptomyces sp. NRRL B-3428
CGCCCGGTTACATTCCGAACCCGGAAGCTAAGCCTCACAGCGCCGATGGTACTGCAGGGGGGACCCTGTGGGAGAGTAGGACGCCGCCGAACTAATATTGATAAAAGACGCTGGTCCCCGAATTTCGGTTCGGGGACCAGCGTCTTTTTGTTTTGTGTCACTTCCCGTTCACGTTGCCCGGACAGCATCCGCGGCATGGGTACAGGCGCATTGCTCAAGGCTGCAGGTATCGGACTCGGAGACGAGGTGATCGTGCCGGCGTACGGCAACGTCGAGATCGCCGAAGCGGTGGTGTCTGCCGGTGGGCTGCCGGTGTTCGCCGACATCGATCCTGAGACGTACTGCCTGGACGGACATGCTGTCGCTGCTGTCATAGGGCCACGCACCGCCGCCGTCGTCGCCGTTCGGCGATTCGGTGGTTCGGCGGGGCTGCGTCAGGTCCATGAAGTCGGCAGCGGCAAGGGGCTGTTGGTGCTTCAGGAGTGCGATGCGGCCGGCGAGGGCTCGGTCGTTCAGCGCCGGGCCCAGGCGGCGTATCTGTCCGCGCGGCTGAGAGGTGTGGACACTCCGCCGGACAGCGAGGGGCACACCTATGAGCAGTACGTCGTGCGCGTTCCCGGGAACGGGCGGCCCGATCGCGATGCCTTCGCTCGTGCCGTACGGGCCAAGGGGGTGCGCTGTTCGGTGCCCGTGAAGACGCCGGTGCACCGGCTGCCCGAGTACCGGCGGGATATCGGGCTGCCGGAGACCGAGCGGGCCGCCGACGAGACGCTGGCGCTGCATATCGGCGGTGAGCTGATGCGCCGGGATCTGCAGCGGATCGTGTCCGTGTGCAATGCCCTCGGAGGCCTGCTGGTTCCGGCGTTTTGAAGAGCGTTCAGGGCAACGTGTCGAGAAACGCGCGGGTCGCGGGCGTCGGGTTGAACTTGCTCCATGCCACGTACTCCACCCGCCGTGGGCCGTCGATGACCGACAGGACCCGGACGTCGGGGGAGGAGTGGGCGATGGGGGCGGGCAGCAGAGCCACCGCAAGACCGCGGCTGACGATGCGCAGCATCAGCTCCGCCGACATCAGCTCGTAGGCGACCTCGCGCTCCAACTCGGCTGCCTCGAAGGCCAGATCGCTCTGTGAGCGGCCCTGGGAGCCGACGGGGAAGTCCGCGAACGGGGTTTCGGCGAGTCTGCGGAGCGTGACCTTGGTCTGGTCGGCCAGGTCGTGGTCGAGAGCCACCACGGCGACGAGTTTCTCGCGTGCGAGTTCGCGCGCCTCGACGCCCTGCGGCTCGCGGGAGGCCGGGAGTCCGAGGAATGCAGCGTCCAGTTCGCCGGCTGCCACCTGGGCGCTCATGGCGTCGCTGGAACCCATGTGCAGACTGACTTTGACCTGCGGATACCGCTCGCGGTAGCGCTGCAGCACGGTGGGGATGTCGACCGCGGACACCGTGGGGATGATGCCGATCTTCAGACGGCCGCGGACCTCGCCCACGGCTGCTGCCGCTTCCGCCGCCGCCAGTTCCGCGGCGTCGACGCACTGCTTCGCCCGTACGAGGAAGGCCTCGCCCGCAGGGGTGAGCTCCACGCGGCGGCTGGTGCGGGCGAAGAGCTGGACGCCCAACTCGCGCTCCAGTGAACCGATCTGGTGGCTGAGCGCCGACTGGGCGACGTAACACTGGCGGGCCGCTCGGGTGAAGTTGCGGGTCTCGGCGACGGCAAGGGCGTACCGGAGTTGTCTGAGCTCCATGCGATCCATCGTGCTACGCGATCGTTCCCATGACAACCATGTGTTGGACCGATTGATGGGTGCGGGCCGAGACTCTTCGTATGACCACAGTGACTGCTCCCCAGCCCGTGAAGCCCATGCAGCCCGTGAAGCCGGCCGCGCCCAAGGCGCGCTCCCTGGCCGTCGGCGGCACGCTCGCCCTGATCCTTGCCACCGCTCTCGCGCCGATGGCGTGGGGGACGACCTACGCGGTGACCACGGAGTTCCTGCCGGCCGATCACCCCATGTTCGCCGCCCTGTTGAGGTCGCTGCCGGGTGGGCTTCTGCTGCTGCTCGTCACCCGCGTGCTGCCGCGCGGGGAGTGGTGGTGGAAGGCCGCCGTGCTCGGTGTGCTGAACATCGGTGCCTTCTATCCGCTGCTGTTCCTCACGGCGGAACTGCTGCCGGGTGGGGTGGCGGCCACGCTCGGAGCCGTGCAGCCGCTGATCGTGGCCGGTCTCGCGGTCGGTGTGCTGCGGGAGCGGCCCTCCCTGTGGCGTATCGGATGGGCGGTGGCGGGAGCGGTCGGTGTCGGCCTGGTCGTGATCGGTCCTGCCGCGGGTCTCGGGCTCGCCGGGGTGGGCGCGGGGCTGCTCGGTACCGCGTCCATGGCGCTCGGGGTCGTGCTCACCAAGCACTGGAAGGCGCCCGCCGGGGTCACTCCGGTGGTGATGACCGGTTGGCAGCTCACGGCCGGAGGGCTCTTCCTTCTTCCGCTGACCGTGCTCTTCGAGGGGGCGCCGCCGCAGATCGACGGTCAGGCGGTCCTCGGCTACCTGTGGCTCGGGACGGTCGGCGGATTCATCGCCCACACCCTGTGGCTGCGGGGGATCCGCCGGCTGCCGGTGACCGCGTCCGCACTGCTCATCCTGCTTTCGCCGCTGGTCGCCGCCGTGATCGGGGCCTTCGTGCTCGGTGAGTACTTCACCGCCTGGCAGCTCATGGGTCTGGTGCTCGCTCTCGGGGCGCTGGTCGCCGGGCAGCTGAGCCCGCGCCGACGGACGGTCTGAGCGCGGCCGGCCGCCGTACGCATCAATTGCTGACCACCGTACGTATCCGAGGAAGGAAGCAACTCCCATGAAGATCACCGTCATTGGCGCCACCGGGATGGTCGGCAGCAGGGTCACCGCCGAGGCCGTACGACGAGGGCATGCCGTCACCGCCGTCTCGCGCGGCAAGCCGCAGGAGCTCCCGGTGGGGGCCGAGTGGGTGGCCGGGAACGTGGCGCGGGCGCAGGATCTGAAGCCGCTCGTCGCGTCCGCCGATGCCGTCGTGCTCGCGATCCGGCCGGCTCCCGGAGCCGAGGCGACGCTCGCGCCGCTCACGGCACGGCTGCTCGACGTCGCCGCCGGTACACCGCTGCTGATCGTGGGCGGTGCCGGTCCGCTGCTCAGTCCGGCGGGCGGTCTCGTCGTCGACGACCCGGCGTACGTCCCGCGGCAGTGGCGGGCCGTGGCGGCGGCCAGTGCGGAGCAACTGCGGGTCTGCGCCGGGCATTTCAACGCCGACTGGACCTACCTCAGCCCGCCGGCGCTCCTTGAGCCCGGTGAGCGGACCGGGGTGTACCGGCGCGGGAGCGACACCCTGCTCGTGGCGCCCGACGGGCGCTCGCACATCAGCGCAGAGGACCTGGCCGTGGCCGTGCTCGACGAGCTTCAGGTCCCCTCGGGCGAGCGGCACCTCACCGTCGCGTACTGAGAGCTCAGGCCGCCTTCTTCGGATGGGCCTCGAAGAAGGTCCACATCAGATCAGTGGCGTTGACCGCCGCCTCCCGCTCGGCCATATCGGCCTTGCCCTGTGGCCAGCTGTGGCCCATGTCCGGCAGCCGGTAGGCCACCACCTCGGAGCCGTCGGCGCACTTGGCCGTGGTGCGGGTGATCTTCTGCTTGAGCTTCGCGGGCGGTGCCTCCTCGCACTTCAGGCGCTCCTGCCAGATGGTGAGGCCGCCGTTGAAGACCGGATACCACTTGTCGTCGCCGCCGATGAACGTGATCACCGAGACCGGGGACTGCGGGACGTACGTGTCCGGGTCGGTGATGCGGCCGCTGTAGCCGCCGCTGACGGGGGCGATGGCCGCGAACAGGTCGGAGAGTTCGACGGCCAGCTTGAAGGACATATCGCCGCCGTTGGAGATTCCGGTGGCGTAGATCCGTTGCGGGTCGGCTCCCCAAGTGTCGACAAGGGCCTTTGTCACCGTACGAAGGAAGCCGACGTCGTCCTCGCTGCCGCAGCAGACGAGCGCGTTCATCCCGCCGTTGACGCCTTCCGGATAGGCGACCAGGAAGTTCTCCTTGTCGGCTTTCGCGGACAGGTCGCTGAGCCTGGCGACATGAGTGCCGGTGCTGGGGTACGGGTGCATCGCGATCACCAGCGGGAGCTTCGTCCCCGGTGTGTAGGACGGCGGGGCGTGGACCGTGTACGTGCGCTGCGTGCCCTTCCAAGTGAGCGTGACCGACTGGTCTCCGGGACCTGGACTCGTCCGGGGGGAAGCGGACTTGGACGGCTTCTTGCTCCCCTTGCCCTTCCCCTTGCCGTCGCCCGAGCCGGAGGAGCAGCCGGCCAGTGCGAGGACGAGTGTCAGCAGGGCGGCGGTGAGCACGCGGCGTAAACCCGGAGTCGGCATGCGCGCATGGTGGCAGTACGGACCGGGGCGGTCCAGAGGAAGCGGTGGTTCTGTCCTGGGTGGGATTCGGGGTATGATCTGTGTCGTTGCCGAGGGGGAAACCTCGCAGGTCAACAGGCCCCTATAGCTCAGTCGGTAGAGCGTCTCCATGGTAAGGAGAAGGTCTGCGGTTCGATTCCGCATGGGGGCTCAGGAAGACAAGAACCCCCGCCCGGTGCTCCGGGCGGGGGTTCTTTCATGTCGGGGCGCGGGCGGACCCGTCGGGCCCGCCCGGATCAGTGGGCGGGCGGTTCCGGTACGCGCATCGCGAGGATGGCCATGTCGTCCGAGGGCGCGTCCGTGGCGAAGCGCTCCACCGCACGCATCACGCGGGAGGCGACGGCGCCCGCGGTCAGGCCGGTGCACGCCGTCAGTACGTCCATCAGACCGTCGTCGCCGAGCATGCGCGTGCCCTCGCGGCGCTCGGTCACGCCGTCGGTCACGCACAGCAGGACGTCGCCGGGCTGGAGCGTCATCGTCTGCTCGTACAGCTCGAGGTCCTCCATGACGCCGAGCAGCGGCTGAGGTTCCGCGAAGGGTTCGACGGTGCCGTCCTGGCGCAGTCGCAAGGGGAGGGGGTGTCCGGCGCAGACCAGCTTGAGTACCGCCGAACCGTCCTCCTGGGGCCACAACTCCCCGTAGAGGAGGGTGAGAAAGCGACTGCGGGCGCCCTCGTCGAGGATGGCCGCATTGAGGCGCTCCAGGACCGCCGGGCCGCCGAAGCCCTCGCGGGCGAGGAGGCGCAGTGCATGCCGGGCGAGACCGGTGACCGCGGCGGCCTCCGGGCCCGTGCCGCAGACATCGCCGATCGCGAAGCCGTACGCGCCGTCGCGGATCGGGAAGAGGTCGTAGAAGTCGCCGCCCACCTCGTTGCCCTCGCCGGCCGCGCGGTAGATCACTTCGACCTCGACACCGGGGATCTGGGGGAGGCCGGGCGGCAGGAGGCTGCGCTGGAGGGACTGGCTGATGGCCATGCGCTCCGAGTAGAGGCGCGCGTTGTCGAGGGCGAGGGCGGCACGGCGGGAGAGGTCCTCGGCGAGTTCGAGGATCTCCTGGCGGAAGTGCTCCTCGGAGGGCTTGCCGAGGGTGAGCATGCCGATGACGCGGTTACGGGCGACCAGGGGCAGGACGACGGTCTCGCCGCCGACCGCCGAAGCCGTCGCGAGGGTGGTGCCGATACCTGCCGCGAGGCGGGTGGGTTCGCCGAGGCCCAGGCTGCGCATCGAGGTGCGCAGGGCGGCTCGGTGGGCGGCTTCCGAGGGGGCGTTCCAGACGCGGGCGCCCGGGGTCGGGACCGGGTCCGGCGGATCGATGCGCTGGAGCAGGGCCTTGAGGCCGTCGATACGGTCCTCGTCCTCGTGCAGGACATAGGAGAGATACGGCTCGGAGGACTGGTCCGCGATCGTGTAGACCGCACACCAGGTGGCCAGGGTCGGGACCGTCATCTGGGCCATGAGCGCCAGGGTCTGGTCGCGGTCGAGGGTGCCGGCGAGCAGGTCGGAGGCCTCGACGAGGAAGGAGAGGGAGCCGCGGCGCAGACGTTCCAGTTCGCCGAGGCGGGCCGATTCGACGTTCAACGCGATGCGGTCGGCGGCGAATTGGAGGCGGAGCGCCTCCTCGTTCGTATAGCGGCCGGGGGATTCGGCGGCGACGCCGAGCGAACCGGTGAGCCGGCCCTCGACCTTCAGCGGGACCGTGACGACCGAGCGCATTCCGGTGCCGTTGAGCAGCGGGGCCGCACCCGGTACGACGGTCAGGTCCTCGTGGACGGCGGGCATCCGCGCCGAGCCGTAGCGGCCGGTGCCGGCTTCGACGGGGACGCGGGCGAAGCGCTGGCGGGCGGAGGGCAGACCGGTCGAGGCGCGGACCTCGAGCTCGGTCTCGTCGTCGGTGGCGAGCAGCAGGAAGGCCGCGTCGCCGTCGAGCATGTCGCGGGCGCGCTCGACCGTGCGCTGCAGCAGTCCGTCGAGGTCGTCGGGGGCCGGGGAGCCGATGAAGGTGTCGAAGGGGTCCGCCGCGTTCGCGGAGTCCGGGAGGGTCGCGGCGTCGGGGGCGGGACCTCGGTGCGGGGTCTGCAGGACGGCGCGCTCGGCATCGCGCACGAGCAGACAGACCGTCGAGGGATCGCCTTCCGTGTCCCGTACGCGCAGATGAGAGGCGTATACGGGGATCACACGGCCGTCCGCGCCGCGGACGCCGTAACTGCCTTCCCAGCGCGAGAGTTGGAGCGCCTCGACGATGCCGGTACCGGTACCGGGGGTGTGCGGCCAGGCGGCGAAATCGGTGAGCGGGCGGCCGAGCACCTTCTGCGCCTCGTAGCCGAAAAGGCTTTCCGCGGCGTCGCTCCACGCGGTGATCGCGCCGTCACGGTCGATCTGGACGACGGCGACATGGACGCGGGGGTCGGTGACCGGCAGCAGCTCGACCGGGAGCGCGGGTCCCGCGGTGCGCGTGCCGATCGGGCGCTCGGGCAGGTCGAGACGGAACCAGACCTGCTTGTGCGTGGGCGTGTACTCCACACCCCAGCGGCTGGCGAGCGCCGCGCACAGCTGGAGGCCGCGGCCGCCCTCGCGGTCCGGACTTCCAAGAGTGCGCAAAGACTGCTGAAGCGGGATCTCTCGCTCCGGGTAGCGGTCGGCGACCTCGATCCGTACAGCATCTTCACTGCGCAGGCACAGCACATCGGCGTTGGTGCCGGCGTGGACGACCGCATTGGTGACGAGTTCGCTGGTCAGGACCACCGCGTCATCGATGAGGTCGGTAAAGCCCCAGCCTTGGAGGGTGTCGCGGACGAACGAGCGGGCACTGGCCACGGAGCGCCCTACGGGGTCGAAGGTGGCGGCCGCTCGCGCGGTGATCACAGCACTCCTTGTGCGCGTATCGCTGTCGGATCCGTCGACGTACACGTTTCCCCTGCCCATCGTGCGGCCGCCCCTCCGAAGCGCGTCAGCCCGTAAGTTTTCGTACCACCGCTCAGGCCGGGCGGACCTGGGGGTTGGACAGCCGGATGCCAGATTACTTACCTTCGCGGTTCATGCGGATGCCGGTTGCCGTGTTTCCGCCCGGAGGGGCTGCCGACGGTGCCTTCGGCGGGATACGAAGCTGCCGAAGTGTTATGGCCTGGTTCGGGCAGGGTGAAACACTGGGCAAGCTCTAGGGGACAGCGCGAGTAGCCCGGCAACCCCGGCAATGAGCAATCGAGCAACCGAGCGAGTGGTCGACCCCTGCGGGAGGGACACGGTGGAGTCCGGTACAGCTGCGCGAGGCAAGTCCACGCGCGCGAAAGGCGCTCAGCCCCGTGGCGGTCGCGGCAACGGGACCGTGGAAGTGGATGCCGCGGCGCTGAACAAGCTCGTCGGCGCGCTGGTGGCGATGCGGGACGGCAACTTCCGCAAGCGACTGACCGTCACCAATGACGGCGTGATGGCGGAGATCGCGGCGCTGTACAACGATGTCGCGGACCGGAATCTGCATCTGACGGGCGAGCTCGCCCGGGTGCGGCGGATGGTCGGACGTGAGGGAAAACTCACGGAGCGCCTTGAGAGCGGGGCCTACGAGGGTTCCTGGGCGGCGGCGATCGACGCGTCCAACGCCCTCGTCGACGATCTCGTACGTCCGGTCTCCGAGGTCGGCCGCGTCCTGTCCGCCGTCGCGGAGGGCGACCTGGAGCAGCGGATGGAGCTGCGCGCACCGGGTCCGGACGGGTCGGCGCATCCGCTGCGCGGGGAGTTCCTGAAGGTCGGCCGTACGGTCAACAACCTGGTCGACCAGCTCTCCCGGTTCACCGACGAGGTCACGCGCGTGGCCAGCGAGGTCGGTACGGAGGGCAAGCTGGGCGGTCAGGCCCGGGTGCGCGGAATGTCCGGTTCGTGGAAGGACCTCACGGATTCCGTCAACACCATGGCGTACCGGCTCACCGCCCAGGTGCGTGACATTGCTCTCGTCACCACCGCGGTCGCCAAGGGCGATCTCTCGCGCAAGGTCACGGTGCATGTCGCGGGCGAGATGCTCGAGCTGAAGAACACCGTGAACACCATGGTCGACCAGCTCTCGTCCTTCTCCTCCGAGGTCACGCGTGTGGCCCGCGAGGTGGGTACGGAAGGCGAGCTGGGCGGTCAGGCGCAGGTGCCCGGTGTGGCCGGTGTGTGGAAGGACCTCACCGACTCGGTGAACCTGATGGCCGGCAACCTCACCGCGCAGGTGCGCGGGATCGCCGAGGTCACCACCGCCGTCGCCAACGGTGATCTGTCCCGCAAGGTGACGGTGAGCGCGCGCGGCGAGGTGGCCCAACTCGCCGAGACCATCAACCAGATGACCGAGACGCTCCGTACGTTCGCCGACGAGGTCACGCGTGTGGCGCGCGAGGTCGGCTTCGACGGGCAGCTCGGCGGGCAGGCGCTCGTGCCGGGCGCGGCGGGTACGTGGAAGGACCTCACCGACTCGGTGAACACGGTCTTCCGGAACCTCACCACTCAGGTACGTGACATCGCGACCGTCACGACGGCGGTGGCGAGCGGTGATCTCTCGCAGAAGGTCACGGTCGACGTGGCCGGCGAGATGCTGGAGCTCAAGAACACCGTGAACACCATGGTCGACCAGCTGTCGGCCTTCGGTTCCGAAGTCACGCGTGTGGCACGGGAGATCGGCGTCGAGGGTGAGCTCGGCGGCCAGGCCGAGGTGCCCGGCGCCGCGGGTACGTGGAAGGACCTCACCGACTCGGTGAACACCGCCTTCCGCAACCTCACCGGCCAGGTGCGCAACATCGCCCAGGTCACCACGGCGGTGGCGAACGGCGATCTCTCGCAGAAGGTCACGGTCGACGTGTCCGGCGAGATGCTCCAGCTGAAGAACACCGTGAACACGATGGTGGACCAGCTCTCCAGCTTCGCCGATCAGGTGACCCGTATGGCCAGGGACGTGGGCACGGAAGGCCGCCTGGGCGGTCAGGCCCGCGTGGACGGCGTATCGGGTACGTGGAAGGACCTCACGGACTCCGTCAACTTCATGGCGGGGAACCTGACTTCACAGGTGCGGCAGATCGCGCAGGTCACCACCGCGGTGGCGCGCGGCGACCTGTCACAGAAGATCGAGGTCGACGCGCGCGGCGAGATCCTGGAGCTCAAGAACACCATCAACACGATGGTCGACCAGCTCTCCGCCTTCGCCGACCAGGTGACCCGCGTGGCCCGCGATGTGGGCACGGAGGGCCGGCTCGGCGGTCAGGCGCAGGTGCCCGGCGTCGCCGGTGTGTGGCGCGATCTGACCGACTCGGTGAACGGCATGGCCGGCAACCTCACTGCCCAGGTACGTAACATCGCGCAGGTCGCGACCGCGGTGGCCCGCGGTGACCTGTCGCAGAAGATCACGGTCGACGCGCGCGGTGAGATCCTGGAGCTGAAGAACACCCTCAACACGATGGTGGATCAGCTTTCGAGCTTCGCCGAGCAGGTGACCCGAGTGGCCCGCGAGGTGGGTACCGAGGGCATCCTCGGCGGTCAGGCCGAGGTGCAGGGCGTCGCGGGTACGTGGAAAGACCTCACGCAGTCCGTGAACTTCATGGCCAACAACCTGACTTCGCAGGTACGCAACATCGCCGAGGTCACCACCGCGGTCGCCATGGGCGACCTCTCCAAGAAGATCACGGTCGATGCGAAGGGCGAGATCCTCGAACTCGTCACCACCGTCAACACCATGGTCGACCAGCTCTCCAACTTCGCCGAGCAGGTCACGCGCGTGGCCCGCGAGGTGGGTACGGAGGGCCAGCTGGGCGGTCAGGCCCGGGTGCCGGGAGTCACCGGCATCTGGAAGGACCTCAGCGACAACGTGAACCTGATGGCCTCCAACCTGACCAGCCAGGTGCGCAACATCTCCCAGGTCGCGATGGCGGTCGCCAACGGTGACCTGACCCGTACGGTCACCATCGAGGCGCGCGGCGAGGTCGCGCAGCTCGCCGACACCTTCAACACCATGGTGCGGACGCTGAGTTCGTTCGCCGACCAGGTGACCAAGGTGGCCCGCGAGGTGGGCACCGACGGCATCCTCGGCGGGCAGGCCCGCGTACCCGGCGTCGCCGGTACGTGGAAGGACCTCACCGAGTCCGTGAACCAGATGGCGTCCAACCTGACCGGACAGGTGCGCAACATCGCGATGGTCACGACGGCCATCGCCAAGGGCGATCTCACCAAGAAGATCGACATCGAGGCGCGCGGCGAGATCCTGGAGCTCAAGACCACCATCAACACGATGGTCGACCGGCTCTCGTCCTTCGCCGAGGAGGTCACCCGAGTCGCCCGAGAGGTGGGTACAGAAGGCCAGTTGGGCGGTCAGGCGCGCGTACGCGACGTCGACGGCACCTGGCGCGACCTCACCGAATCGGTGAACGAGATGGCCGGGAACCTGACCCGGCAGGTGCGCGCGATCGCCGCGGTCGCCACCGCGGTGACCCGAGGCGACCTCAACCTGAAGATCGACGTGGACGCGGCGGGCGAGATCCAGGTCCTCCAGGACCACGTGAACACGATGATCGCCAACCTGCGCGACACCACCATCGCCAACAAGGAGCAGGACTGGCTCAAGGGCAACCTGGCCCGTATCTCCGGCCTGATGCAGGGCCGTCGCGACCTCGCGGACGTGGCCGGCCTGATCATGAGCGAGCTGACCCCGGTGGTCTCCGCGCAGCACGGAGCGTTCTTCCTGGCCACTTCCACGGACGCGGCCCAGGATGTCGCCGACGGTGACGAGGACGCGTACGAGCTGCGCATGCTGGGGAGTTACGGCTACTCGATGGGCTCGATGCCCACCTCGTTCAAGCCTGGCGAGACGCTGATCGGTACGGCCGCGAAGGAACGGCGCACGATCCTCGTAGAGAACGCGCCCTCCGGCTACCTCAAGATCGCCTCGGGTCTCGGGGACGCACCGCCGGCCCAGGTGATCGTGCTTCCGGTGCTCTTCGAGGGCCAGGTGCTCGGCGTGATCGAGCTCGCCTCGTTCCAGCCGTTCACGCAGATCCAGCGCGACTTCCTCAGCCAGATCGCCGAGATGATCGCGACGAGCGTCAACACGATCTCCGTCAACACGAAGACGGAGATCCTGCTGAAGCAGTCGCAGGAGCTCACCGAGCAGCTCCAGGACCGCTCCGAGGAGTTGGAGAACCGGCAGAAGGCGCTCCAGCTCTCCAACGCCGAGCTGGAGGACAAGGCCGAGCTGCTCGCCCAGCAGAACCGCGACATCGAGGTCAAGAACACCGAGATCGAAGAGGCCCGTCAGGTCCTGGAGGAGCGCGCGGAGCAGCTCGCCGTCTCGATGCGCTACAAGTCCGAGTTCCTCGCGAACATGTCGCACGAGCTGCGGACCCCGCTCAACTCGCTCCTGATCCTCGCCAAGCTGCTCGCCGACAACGCGGAGGGCAATCTCTCCCCGAAGCAGGTCGAGTTCGCCGAGACGATCCACGGTGCGGGATCCGATCTGCTGCAGCTGATCAACGACATCCTCGACCTCTCCAAGGTCGAGGCGGGCAAGATGGATGTCTCGCCGACGCGGATCGCCCTCGTACAACTCGTGGACTACGTCGAAGCGACCTTCCGGCCGCTCACCGCGGAGAAGGGTCTCGACTTCTCCGTACGGGTTTCGCCGGAGCTGCCCGCGACGCTGCACACCGATGAGCAGCGGCTCCTCCAGGTGCTTCGCAACCTGCTCTCCAACGCGGTGAAGTTCACCGACTCCGGCGCCGTGGAGCTGGTGATCCGGCCCGCGGGTACGGACGTGCCGCACGAGATCCGCACGCAGCTCCTGGAGATGGGCACGCTGCGCAGCCCGGACTCGGACATCGTCGCGTTCTCCGTCACGGACACCGGAATCGGTATCCCCGGCAGCAAGATGCGGGTGATCTTCGAGGCGTTCAAGCAGGCCGACGGCACCACGAGCCGGAAGTACGGCGGTACGGGCCTCGGCCTGTCGATCAGCCGGCTCATCGCGCGACTGCTCGGCGGTGAGATCCACGCGGCGAGCGAACCGGGCCGCGGCTCCACGTTCACGCTGTATCTGCCGCTGCACCCCAACGAGCTGCCGCCCCCGGAGTACGCACAACTCGCCACTGCCATCGAGCCGGAGAGCCACTCCGGGCTCCATGCGCTGCCGCCCGCGTCCGTCGACGAGTCGTTCACGGCGAGCGGGAACGGCAAGGCGGAGCTGGCCGATCCGGAGCCGGTGGCGCAGCAGGGCACGCTCTTCCGGCGTCGCAGGCGCTCGATGCAGGCCGCCGAGCCGCGGGCCGCACTGCCCGGCCAGGGCGCCGCGGGAGGCGGTCAGGACCAGTGGGCGGGAGTGGAGCAGCCGGCGCCGCAGCCGCGGCCGAGCTTCCGCTTCGGCGGCGAGAAGGTGCTGATCGTCGATGACGACATCCGCAACGTCTTCGCCCTGACCAGCGTCCTCGAACAGCACGGTCTTTCCGTTCTGTACGCGGAGAACGGCCGCGAGGGCATCGAGGTCCTGGAGCAGCACGACGATGTGACGCTGGTCCTGATGGACATCATGATGCCGGAGATGGACGGCTATGCGACGACCACGGCGATCCGCAGGATGCCGCAGTTCGCGGGTCTGCCGATCATCGCGCTCACCGCGAAGGCGATGAAGGGCGACCGGGAGAAGGCCATCGAGTCCGGCGCGTCCGACTACGTCACCAAGCCCGTCGACCCCGACCATCTGCTGTCGGTCATGGAGAGCTGGATGAACGGGGACTGACCGAGCCGGTGCGCCGCTTGTCCGTATGTGGTCGGGAACATGACCGGCCGCGTACGGACAAGCCGTCGGGAAACGGCGGGCGGCGCCCGAAGAAGTGCTGACGGAACGTGTCCGTTGCTGTGTAGAGGTGCGGGATTCGGGGAACCTTCTGGTCTCCGCTTGCGTTTCTGCTACGTGCACAGTGACATCGCGGTGACAGGGTGTGGCGACAGGCGGGGTGCGGCTACCATGACCGGCACAAGGGCGGGCGGCAGGACGGAGTCGTCCCCTGGGGCGGCGACCGGTGCATTGCCGGGGCGAGGAGGACGGGCCATGGTGCAGAAGGCCAAGATCCTCCTGGTCGATGACCGGCCGGAGAATCTGCTGGCGCTCGAGGCCATCCTCTCTGCGCTCGATCAGACCCTGGTGCGGGCATCGTCCGGGGAGGAAGCGCTCAAGGCACTGCTCACGGACGATTTCGCGGTCATTCTGCTGGACGTCCAGATGCCTGGAATGGACGGTTTCGAAACCGCAGCGCACATCAAGCGCCGGGAACGGACCCGGGACATCCCGATCATCTTCCTCACCGCGATCAACCATGGTCCGCATCACACCTTCCGCGGCTATGCGGCGGGAGCGGTGGACTACATCTCGAAGCCCTTCGACCCGTGGGTCCTGCGCGCCAAGGTCTCGGTGTTCGTCGAGCTGTACATGAAGAACTGCCAACTGCGTGAGCAGGCGGCCCTGCTGCGGCTGCAGCTCGAAGGCGGCGGCAAGACACCGGTCGGCGACAAGGGCGAGCCCGCGGGGCTGCTCGCCGAGCTCTCGGCGCGGCTCGCGGCCGTGGAGGAGCAGGCCGAGGCGCTCTCCAAGCAGCTCGACGACGACTCGGCGGATGCGGCCGCCGTGGCCACGGCGGCCCATCTGGAGCGCAAACTGACCGGGCTGCGCAGGGCACTTGACGCCCTTGAGCCCGGAGCGGGTCCCGGCGCCGCTTCGGTGCCTTCGCAGAACTGAGGACACGGCAGCCCCGTCACCTGCACAGTTGATCCGGCGTCAGTTCCGGTCAACTGGGCGCCGACACGAACGGGTGAAGCAGTGGGCACACGTGTCCGCAGGGGGCCGCACCGGTAACCTCACCCCCATGGCCTCACGTCAGCCCGCAGCCAAGAAAGCCCCTGCCAAGAAGGCGGCGGCGCCCAAAAAGGCTCCGGCGAAGAAGGCCGCAGCATCCAAGGCGCCAGCCAAGAAGGCCCCCGCCAAGAAGGCCGCGGCCAAGCCGGCTCCCAAGCCCGCCCCGAATCCCACCGGTGGCGTCTACAAGCTCGCCCGCGCCCTGTGGCTCGGCCTCGCGCACGCGGTGGGGGCTACCTTCCGCGGCATAGGGCGTGGCGCCAAGGGTCTCGACCCCGCGCACCGCAAGGACGGGCTCGCGCTGCTGCTCCTCGGCCTCGCGCTGATCGTCGCGGCAGGCACCTGGTCCCAACTCCGGGGCCCTGTGGGCGATCTGGTCGAGCTCCTCGTGACCGGCGCGTTCGGCCGTCTCGACCTGGTGGTGCCGCTGCTGCTCGGCGGTGTGGCCGTACGGCTGATCCGCCACCCCGAACAGCCGGAAGCCAACGGCCGTATCGTGATCGGGCTTTCGGCCCTGGTCATCGGTGTGCTCGGCCAGGTGCACGTCGCGTGCGGGGCGCCCGGGCGCGGTGAGGGCACCGAGGCCATAAGGGATGCCGGCGGGCTGATCGGCTGGGCGGCGTCCCGTCCGCTGATCTACACGATGGGCGAGGTGCTCGCCGTACCGCTGCTCGTCCTGCTCACCGTCTTCGGCCTTCTCGTCGTCACCGCGACTCCGGTGAACGCCGTCCCGCAGCGCCTTCGGCTGCTCGGTCAGAAGCTCGGGATCATTCAGCCGGATCCGGTCGTCGACGAGTTCGCCGAGGGCGGCGAGGACGACGCCCGCTACGACGACCAGTGGCGCGAGGCGGTGCCTGCCTCGCGCGGCCGCCGCAAGGCGACACCCGCCCCGGACCCGTACGACCCGGAGAAGGCCGAGCAGGAGGCGCTCACCAAGCGGCGCCGCCCGCGCCGCGCCACCGTGCAGCCCGACATGGAGCCCTCGCTCGACGCGATCGACGTGGCCGCGGCCGCCGCCGCCGCGCTCGACGGTGCGGTGATGCACGGGATGCCGCCCTCGCCGATCGTCGCGGACCTCACTCAGGGCGTCAGGGTGGAGCGGCCCGAACCGACGCCGACCCCGCTGCCGAGCGCGCGGGTCAAGGAGCCCGCAGCGCCCGTCGAGCGTGCCGCGCCCGCCGAAAGCGCCAGGTCCGACCGGTCCGACGGCTCAGTGCCGGACCTCACCAAGGCCGCACCCGAGGCGCGTGGGGATCTGCCGCCGCGCGCCGAGCAGCTGCAGCTCTCCGGCGACATCAGCTACTCGCTGCCGTCCCTGAACCTCTTGGAGCGGGGCGGTCCCGGCAAGTCGCGCAGCGCCGCCAATGACGCCGTGGTCGCCTCGCTGAGCAATGTGTTCGCCGAGTTCAAGGTGGACGCCGATGTCACCGGGTTCACGCGTGGTCCGACGGTCACGCGCTACGAGGTCGAGCTCGGGCCCGCCGTGAAGGTCGAGAAGATCACGGCGCTCGCCAAGAACATCGCGTACGCCGTCGCCTCCCCGGACGTCCGGATCATCAGCCCGATCCCGGGGAAGTCCGCGGTCGGCATCGAGATCCCGAACACCGACCGCGAGATGGTCAACGTCGGCGACGTGCTGCGCCTCGCGGACGCCGCCGAGGACGACCACCCGATGCTGGTCGCGCTCGGCAAGGACGTCGAGGGCGGCTATGTGATGGCCAACCTCGCCAAGATGCCGCACATCCTGGTGGCCGGCGCCACCGGCTCCGGAAAGTCCTCCTGCATCAACTGTCTGATCACCTCGATCATGGTGCGCGCGACTCCCGAGGACGTACGGATGGTCCTCGTCGACCCCAAGCGGGTGGAGCTCACCGCGTACGAGGGCATCCCGCACCTGATCACGCCGATCATCACCAACCCGAAGCGGGCCGCCGAGGCCCTGCAGTGGGTCGTACGCGAGATGGATCTGCGCTACGACGACCTCGCGGCGTTCGGCTTCCGGCATATCGACGACTTCAACGAGGCGGTACGCAACGGAAAGGTCAGCGCGCCGCTCGGCAGCGGGCGGGAGCTGCAGCCGTACCCGTATCTGCTGGTGATCGTGGACGAGCTGGCGGACCTGATGATGGTCGCGCCGCGCGACGTCGAGGACTCGATCGTCCGTATCACCCAGCTCGCGCGCGCCGCCGGTATCCACCTGGTGCTCGCGACCCAGCGGCCGTCCGTGGACGTCGTCACCGGCCTGATCAAGGCGAACGTGCCCTCGCGGCTCGCCTTCGCCACCTCCTCGCTCGCCGACAGCCGGGTCATCCTCGACCAGCCGGGCGCCGAGAAGCTGATCGGCAAGGGCGACGGGCTCTTCCTGCCGATGGGCGCGAACAAGCCGACCCGTATGCAGGGCGCCTTCGTCACCGAGGCCGAGATCGCCGCCGTGGTGCAGCACTGCAAGGACCAGATGGCGCCCGTCTTCCGGGACGACGTCACCGTCGGGACCAAGCAGAAGAAGGAGATCGACGAGGAGATCGGCGACGATCTGGACCTGCTGTGCCAGGCCGCCGAGCTGGTCGTCTCGACCCAGTTCGGGTCCACCTCGATGCTCCAGCGCAAGCTCCGGGTCGGGTTCGCGAAGGCGGGGCGTCTGATGGACCTGATGGAGTCGAGGAACATCGTCGGGCCCAGCGAAGGATCGAAGGCCAGGGATGTTCTGGTCAAGCCGGACGAACTGGATGGAGTGCTCGCGGTGATCCGCGGGGAGGCTCACCCGTAAGGGATCGGGAGGCAACCGTTTCCCTTCGGCCCACGTCAAGTTGGTAGGAGGGAAGGCGACCTGTCCCACCATCAGGATGTCCGGTCATGCTGAATGTCCGGCCAGCCTGATGGCGTACAAAGTGCTCCCGCCCGGTTGCCTCACCCTTTCGTACCCCCCCTAGACTGAACGTCCAGCAGGTGGCTACACGCTCGAAAGGCGCCCCCGTGTCCATCGGCAACTCCCCTGAAGACGACCGGCCTTCGTTCCCGGACGACGACGACCGTCCCTCGATCGGCCGAGCCCTGCAGCTCGCCCGTATCGAAGCGCGTATGACGGTCGACGAGGTCAGCGCGGCGACCCGGGTCCGTGTTCCGATCGTGCATGCGATCGAACAGGACGATTTCTCGCGCTGCGGTGGCGATGTCTACGCACGAGGGCATATCCGCACTGTCGCGCGCGCCGTCGGCATCGACCCCGCGCCGCTGCTCACTCAGTTCACCGAGGAGCGCGGCGGGCGGCCCACACAGGCCCTCGCGGCTCCGCTGTTCGAGGCCGAGCGCATCCGGCCCGAGCCGCGCCGCCCCAACTGGACGGCGGCCATGGTCGCGGCGATCGTCGCCGTGATCGGCTTCGTCGGGTTCACGGCGTTCAGCGACTCCGACAAGGGTTCCAAGACCCCCGTCGCCGAGGGTTCAGTGACGCCCTCGCCTACCAAGACCGCCGACAAGCCGCCGCCCGCGAAGCCGGCCGACCCCAAGCCGGACCCGGCCGACAGCGCGATCGCCAATGCTCCCAAGGACAAGGTCACGGTCCTGATCAGCGCCGAGCAGGGCAAGAGCTGGATCTCCGTCAAGAACGCCAGTGGCGGCACCCTGTTCGACGGCCTGCTCGAGCAGGGGCAGACCAAGACCTTCATGGACGACGACCAGATCGATCTCGTGCTGGGGAACGCGGGAGCCATAAAGCTCTTCGTGAACGGCAAGGAGATCAAGGACAAGTTCGAGGCAGGCCAGGTCGAGCGGCTCTCGTACACCAGGGAGGACTCCGAGCAGGACCCCGAGGTCGGCTGAGGATCCTCGTCCGATGCCCCGCCAGACAGCGTCTGGCGGGGCATCGTGCTGTGTACGGCCGGCGGTGTGGTGTGCGGGTACGGGCGGGGCGGACCTTCGCCGCCAGGCCTGGCGGCGAAGGACCCCAGGTGAACCAGATACTCTGGACGTTATGCCCGAACGCCGTACCGTCGCCCTTGTCACTCTTGGCTGCGCCCGTAACGAGGTGGACTCGGAGGAGCTCGCAGGCCGCTTGGAGGCGGACGGCTGGGAGCTCGTCGAGAACGCCGAAGACGCGGATGTCGCCGTAGTCAACACCTGCGGATTCGTCGACGCCGCCAAGAAGGACTCCGTCGACGCCCTTCTTGAGGCCAATGACCTCAAGGACCATGGAAAGACCCAGGCCGTCGTCGCGGTCGGCTGTATGGCCGAGCGGTACGGCAAGGAGCTCGCCGAGGCCCTGCCCGAGGCCGACGGTGTGCTCGGTTTCGACGACTACACCGACATCTCCAGTCGCCTGAACACCATCCTCAGCGGTGGCAGTGTCGAGGCGCACACCCCGCGCGACCGCCGCAAGCTGCTGCCGATCACGCCCGCCGAGCGCCAGGCCGCCGCTGCGGGCACCGCGCTGCCCGGGCACGCCCAGGCGCCCGAGGACCTTCCCGAGGGGCTTGCTCCGGCTTCCGGTCCGCGCGCGCCCATGCGGCGCCGCATGGGCACGGCTCCCGTCGCCTCGGTGAAGCTGGCCTCCGGCTGCGACCGGCGCTGCTCGTTCTGCGCGATCCCGTCCTTCCGCGGTTCCTTCATCTCCCGCCGGCCCTCGGACGTGCTCGGTGAGACGCGCTGGCTGGCCGAGCAGGGCGTGAAGGAGATCATGCTGGTCTCCGAGAACAACACCTCGTACGGCAAGGACCTCGGCGACATCCGCCTTCTGGAGACGCTGCTGCCGGAGCTGGCGGCTGTCGACGGGATCGAGCGGGTGCGCGTCAGCTACCTCCAGCCGGCCGAGATGCGCCCGGGCCTGATCGACGTGCTGACCTCCACCGAGAACGTCGCCCCGTACTTCGATCTCTCCTTCCAGCACTCCGCGCCGAACGTGCTGCGCGCCATGCGCCGCTTCGGCGACACCGACCGCTTCCTGGAGCTGCTCGACACGATCCGCGCCAAGGCCCCCACGGCCGGTGTGCGGTCCAACTTCATCGTGGGCTTCCCCGGTGAGACCGAGGCCGATGTGGCCGAGCTCGAGCGCTTCCTGACGGGTGCGCGGCTCGACGCGATCGGGGTGTTCGGGTACTCCGACGAGGACGGCACCGAGGCCGCCACGTACGACAACAAGCTGGACGTGGACGTGGTCGCCGAGCGGCTCGCGCGGATCTCGCGGCTGGCCGAGGAGCTGACCCACCAGCGGGCCGACGAGCGTGTGGGGGAGACCCTGCGGGTGCTCGTCGAGTCCGTGGAGTCCGCAGAGGGAGACGACGGCGCCACCGGCCGCGGTGCCCACCAGGCGCCCGAGACCGATGGACAGGTGGTGTTCACCTCGAATCAAGGCTTGACTGTCGGACGTATGGTCGAGGCAAAGGTCGTCGGTACCGAAGGCGTCGACCTGATCGTCGAATGTCTTGAGGAGACTGGCAGATGACGGGAGTCCCGGCGTCCGCGGCGGGCGGGGCCGGCGGTAAGCCGGTGCCCGGCGGGAAGCTGGGTGCTGCGGCCGTCAATCAGGCCAGCCTCTGGAACATCGCCAACATCCTCACCATGATCCGGCTGCTGCTCGTGCCGGGCTTCGTGATGCTGCTGCTTGCGAACGGCGGATACGACCCGGCCATGCGCGCCTGGGCCTGGGCGGCCTTTGCGATCGCCATGATCACGGACCTGTTCGACGGGCATCTGGCCCGTACGTACAACCTCGTCACCGACTTCGGGAAGATCGCCGACCCGATCGCCGACAAGGCGATCATGGGTGCCGCGCTGATCTGCCTCTCCTACCTCGGCGATCTGCCGTGGTGGGTGACCGGCGTGATCCTCGGCCGTGAGCTCGGCATCACGCTTCTTCGCTTCATCGTCATCCGGTACGGGGTGATCCCCGCCAGCCGCGGCGGCAAGCTGAAGACGCTCGCCCAGGGAACGGCCGTCGGCATGTACGTCCTGCCGCTCACCGGGCCGCTGGCCACGCTGCGTTTCTGGGTGATGGCCATAGCTGTCGTGCTCACCGTGGTGACCGGCCTGGACTACGTGCGCCAGGCCGTCGTGCTGCGGCGGCAGGGGCTCGCGAAGGAGCGGGCCGAGGCAGAGGCGCTGGAGCGCTCGTGACCCCCGAGGCGGCCCTTGTGCAGGAGCTGCTGGTCTCACGAGGTGAAACTCTGGCGGTCGCGGAATCGTTGACCGGGGGTATGGTCGCGGCAGAGATCACGGCCGTGCCGGGCGCCTCCAAGGTCCTGCGCGGCTCCGTCACCGCGTACGCCACCGAGATCAAGCATTCGGTGCTCGGGGTGGACGCTTCTCTGCTTGCCGAGCGCGGCGCGGTCGATCCCGAGGTCGCACGGCAGATGGCTCTCGGTGTGCGCCGGCTGCTCGGCGCGGACTGGGGAATCGCCACCACGGGCGTCGCGGGACCCGACCCACAGGACGGGCAGCCGGTCGGCACGGTGTACGTGGCCGTGGCGGGACCGGACTTCGCCGCCGTCACGGAACTGGCCGATGCCGTCACGGAACCGGACGAACCCACCAGGCGTTCCGGTCCGGAACATGGGAAAGTCGCAGCTCTGAGGTTGAACGGCGACCGTACGGAAATTCGTATGGAGAGTGTACGGAGCGTGCTCGATCTGCTCGCGAGCGAACTGATCGGGAATGCGAGCGCACAGGATACGGAACAGAACGGGGGGACTTGATGTTTGCAGCCCTGAGTGAACACGACATCGCTCCCCGCACGGCCGCCCCGCGAGGCGGTACGGTGGGGCGTGAAGGATGCGGCTACGCGGTCCGAGGAGGGAGCCACCGATGATTCTGCTCCGTCGCCTGCTGGGTGACGTGCTGCGTCGGCAGCGCCAGCGCCAGGGCCGTACTCTGCGCGAAGTCTCCTCGTCCGCCCGAGTCTCGCTCGGCTATCTCTCCGAGGTGGAGCGGGGGCAGAAGGAGGCATCCTCCGAGCTGCTGTCCGCGATCTGCGACGCGCTTGACGTACGGATGTCCGAGCTCATGCGTGAGGTCAGCGACGAGCTGTCCCTCGCCGAGCTGGCCGCTTCGGCCGCCGCGGGGGAGACCGCCGCGCGCGAGCCGGTGCCTGCCGGAGTGCGTCCCATGCTCAATTCCGTCTCCGTGGCCGGTGTGCCGCCGGAGCGGGTCACCATCAAGGCGCCCGCCGAGGCTGTGGACGTGGTCGCCGCCTGATCGGTCTGTCGCAAGAGCCCCGGCCCGGGTTTCCGGCCGGGGCTCTTGCGTTGCCAGGGTCGTCTGCCTGGGGGCTTGGTCCGGATGCCCGCTTTAGGTCGGATATGCGAAGGTGGGACGGGTCAGGGGGTCTGTCTCTACGGGAGTAACGCATGTACGTCGTGAAGAGCCCGCTGTCCGACTCCGACCTGAAGACCGTCTCCGAGGCCCTGCAAGGTGCGCTCGTGGATCTGGTGGACCTCTCGCTGGTGGCGAAGCAGATCCACTGGAACGTCGTCGGGCCCCGCTTCCGCTCCGTCCATCTGCAGCTCGACGAAGTCGTGGACACCGCGCGGCTGCACTCCGACACCGTGGCCGAGCGCGCCTCGACCCTCGGGGTCTCGCCCGACGGGCGGGCGGCGACCGTGGCGCAGACCAGTGGTATCGGTGCGGTGCACGAGGGCTGGGTGAAGGACGTCGATGCCGTACGGGCGCTGGTGGACGCGCTCGGTGCGGTGATCACGCGGATGCGTGAGCGGATCAATGCCACCGGGGACGCGGACCCCGTCAGCCAGGACATCTTCATCGGGATCACCGCGGATCTGGAGAAGCATCACTGGATGTTCCAGGCGGAGAACGGCTGAGGTTCCGCAGCGCGTCGCCGGACCCGGTGCCGGCCTCACGCCCGCCGGGTCCTTCCTCGTCCGCATGGCGCCGACCACCCTGACCGGCAGGGCGGTGAGCATGCGGCCCTGGATGCGTCCCGGGCAAGAGGGGCGGAGACTGGGGAGCCGAGGGGGCGAGATGGGATCGGTTCCGGCGCCCCTTGCGCACCGGATGACTCCGATGCGCCCTCCCGACGGGTGATCGGCCGCGCTTAGCGTCGACGTGCCGCGGGGTTGGAGGTGGTGGCCGTGGCCGGTGGGAGCGTTCTGATACGCAGGGTTCCGCGTGGGGTTCTGGTCGCCGTGGGTCTCGTCGGCGGAGCCGTCTGGTGGTGGGCCGTGGGGCGGCTGCTCTTGGCGCCGCCCGGTGCTGCCGGCGTCCTGGAGGGGTCCATAGTCGCCGGGGGGTGGGGGCTCAGCCTGCTGCCCGTGCATACGGTGCCGTGGGCGCGGGCCGTGGGCCCGCGGCGGGTGCGGGCCGCTTACCGGGCGCGGGCGCGGCGGCAGGCGGTGCTGCGGCGGGCTGTGGGGGACGACGGGCCGATGCCCGGTCTCACCAAGGCATGGCGACGCCGCCGTTGGGGCGGAGGATCTGGCCCGTCGTGAACGAGGCCGCGTCCGATGCCAGATGCAGCACCGCGTGCGCGATCTCCTCGGGCAGACCGACCCGGCCGAGCGGGGACATCTTCGACATCAGTGCTTCGGTGTGCGCCTGGACCTCGCTGTTGTTGTGGCGCAGGGTCATCGGCGTGCGGATCCAGCCGGGGGCGACCGCGTTGACGCGGATGCCGTGGCGGCCGATCTCGGTCGCGAGCGTCTTGGTGAGCTGGACGACGGCCGCCTTCGCGGCGCCGTAGCAGAGCAGTCCGGGGCCGCCGGTGTCGACCGCGCCCGAAGCCATCGTGATGATGCTGCCCTTCGTGCCGTTCGCGATCATCACGCGGGCGGCCTCCTGGCAGGCGTACAGGATGCCCTTGAAGTTGATGTTCAGGACGCGGTCCAGGTCCTCGTCCGAGGTCTCAAGGACCGGGCTGCTGTGCATGACGCCGGCTACCGCCGCGAGGATGTCCGGCTGCGCCTGGACGATGGCGGCCTTGAGCTGCGCGCGGTCGGTGACGTCGACGATGTGGGTGTGGGCCGTGCCGCCCTCGGCCTTGATGGCGGTGGCCGTCGCGTGCAGGCCGTCCGCGTCGCGGTCCGCGCAGTGCACGGTGGCGCCGGCGCGGGCGAGAAGCCGGGCGCTTTCGCGGCCGATGCCGCTGGCGGCGCCGGTGATGAACGCGGTGCGGCCGGTGAGGTCGTACGCCTGGATGACGGGCATGGTCCGGACGGTACGGATTGATCTGACGGTCCGTCAATTAGTCGTGCGGGATTGGTTGCACGGGATTCGTTGTACGGGATCGGCTGTACGGGATTGCAGGGGGAGTCGGTCCGCTTACGGGGTCGGACCCGACTGGCAGCGGGGGCACCAGTACGTGGGGCGGTCGCGGCTGCCGTCGCCCTGCTGTGCCGTGCGGACGGGGGTGCCGCAGCGCAGGCAGGGGCGTGGCGCTCTTCCGTAGACGTAGAGGCGCTGGTCGCGGCGGTTGGTGGTGGTGCGCGCCGGGCGGTCGCGGTTGGCGTCCAGGACGCGGTGGGCGGCCGCGATCAGGCGCGGGGCGAGGTTCTCCGGGAGGTCGCCGACCGGGGTCCAGGGGGTGACGGAGGCCATGAAGCACAGCTCGCTCTTGTAGATGTTGCCGATGCCGGCGAGGTTGCGCTGGTCGAGGAGGGCTTCGCCGAGTTCGCGGGCGGGGTCATCGAGGAGGTTGGCGAGGGCCTTGTCGGGGTCCCAGTCCGGGCCGAGGAGGTCGGGGCCCAGGTGGCCGACGGCCTTGTGCTCGTCCGCGGTGCGCAGGAGTTCCAGGACGGGGAGGCGGTAACCGACCGCGGTGCGGGTCTCGTTGGCGAGGATGGCTCGGATCTGGTGGGTCTGGCCGCCGGTCCAGCGCTCGCCTGGCGCGAAGATGCGCCACGAGCCGTCCATGCGGAGGTGGGAGTGGAGGGTGAGGCCGCCCTCGATACGGGTGAGCAGGTGCTTTCCGCGGGGGGTGACGTCGAGGATCTCGCGGCCGGTGAGGTCGGTGGTGGCGTACTTCGGTACGCGGAGGTCGCTGCGGGTCAGTGGTCTGCCGGCCAGGGCCTGGTGGAGGCGGGTGGCTGTCTGGTGGACGGTGTCGCCTTCGGGCATGGGGTCATTGTGGCTTGAGGGTGGGTTCTGTGGGGTCTGTGGGTTCTGTGAGTGTGGGTGGCTGGGGGTGGGTGCGGGTGGGTGCGGCCGGGTGGGGGGTGCCGGTTTGCCTGCGGCGGGCCTTTCCCCCACCCCGCCCCTTCCCGAAACCGGGGCTCCGCCCCGGACCCCGCATCCGAACTTCGTTCGGATCTGCTCAAACGCCGCAGGGGCTGACTAGAGACTCCGCGCCGAGATGTTGCCGTAGGACGTGGTGGCCTTGATGGTCAGGTTCGGGGTGCCGGTCGTGTTGCGCAGGGCGTTCTCGATACGGCCGTAACCCGTGCCCGCGTCCAGGGAGGCGGAGGCCTCCGACGTGGCGGAGAGGGTGATGTCGCCGTGCTCGGTGGTGAGTTCGAAGCTGCCGCCGACCGCCTCGGCTATGGCGATGTCGCCCTTCTGCGTGCTGATCCGTGCCGGGCCGCCGAGGCGGCCGACCGTGATGTCGCCGGCCTGGAGCGTGAGCGTGGCGGACTCGGTCTCGGCGAGCTCGACCGTGCCGTGGGCGCCTTCGAACGTGACGTCCCCGAGGCGGCCGGTGCCCGTGAGCTCCGAGCTCGCGGCCTTCGCGTCGATACGGGAGCCGGCGGGCAGCTGGACCGTGATCGCCACGGAGCCCGAGTTGCCGAGGGCGCGGTGCTGCGCCGGGTCGGACTCGACGCGCAGGACGCCGTCGGCGAAGGCGACGGTGACCTTCTCGGCGGCCTTGGCGTCACGGCCGCTCGAAGCGTTCGCGGGACCGACCTCGACCGTGGTGTCGGCGCGGTCGGCGGCGATGAAGTGGATCCGGCCTGCGGGGATGTCCAGGACGGCGGAGATCGGGGCGGGGGTGTCGAACTTGTGCATCGTGTTCTTCCTCTGCTCGCATACCTGATCTTGATCCGAAGCGGGAAACGCTACGTCGAGACCGGGCCTGGGGCAATGGCGGACGGTGCAACCCCCGTTAAGAACGCGTCAGTTGAGTGCTCAAGCCCGCAGACGCAGCCCCCGGGGTGTCGCCACGAAGCCCGCGTCCTCCAGGAGGCGGCCCAGGGGCGATGTCAACGACGAAGCGCCGTTGATCCGTTCCACCGTGACCGTGCCCAGGGTGCCCGCGGCCGCCGCGGCGGCCAGTGCCTCGGCGGCGGACCGCAGCCGTGGGTCGTCCGGGGCCGGGGCTTCCTCCGGGTCGGTGGGCCAGGCGAGCAGGGTCTTGCCGCCCCGCTCCATGTAGAGGGTCAGCTCGCCGTCCACGAGGACGACCAGGGAGCCCGCCTTGCGGCCCGGCTTGTGGCCCGCTCCCGTGGGAGGGTCGGGCCAACTCAGGGCAGCGCCATAGGCGTTGGCGGGATCCGCCGCCGCGAGGACCACTGCTTGGCCGGTCGAGGAGTCCCCGCCGCGTTCGCGGGCCGTGGCCGCCGCGCGCAGCCGGTCCACCGCACCGTCCATCGCGAACTGGGCCGCGCCGAGCCCTTCCACCACATAACCCCTGCGGGCCTGGCCGCTGTCCTCGAAGGCGGCCAGGATCCGGTAGACCGCGGAGAAGCCGCCCTCCACGCCTTCGGCGGCCACCGCGCCCCGCGTGACCACGCCATGGCGGTCGAGGAGGGTGCGGGCCAGGGCGTGGGCGCGGACCGTCAGGTCCGGTTCGCGGGCCGGGATCAAGGACCAGCGGCCGGCGACCGTGGGCGGTCCCGTACGGGATGCGGGACGGGCGCCGCCGGTCAGGGCGCCGTAGCGGCCGCGCGGCACCGCGCGTTTGGCGCGGTGGGCGGTGGAGCCCGCCGTGCGGCCCGAGCCGAGGACGGCGCGCAGGGGGGCGAGGGTGTCGTTGGTGAGCCGGCCCGACCAGGCCAGTTCCCACAGGGCGTCGGCCAGTTGGGGGTCGCCGGCATCCGGGTGGGTGGTGGCGCGTACCTGGTCGGCGATCTGGCGGAAGAACAGGCCGTAGCCACCGGACAGGGACGTCATGATTGATTCCTGGAGCGCGGTGAGCTCCAGGGGGTGCGGCTCGGGCAGCAGCAGCGGGGCCGCGTCCGCCAGGTAGAGGGAGATCCAGCCGTCCTTGCCGGGCAGGGCGCCCGCGCCCGCCCACACCACTTCGCCGGTGGTGGTGAGTTCGTCGAGCAGGGCCGGGTGATAGCCCTGGATACGGGAGGGCAGGACGAGTTTCTCCAGGGCCGAGGCCGGGACCGAGGCGCCCTGGAGCTGCTCGATCGCGCGGACCAGACCGTCCGCGCCGCGCAGGCCATGACCGCCGCCCAGATGCTGCCACTGCGGCAGGAAATCGGCGAGGGCGGCGGGCGGTACGGGTTCGAGCTCCTGGCGCAGGGCTGCGAGGGAGCGGCGGCGCAGACGGCGCAGCACCGTGGCGTCGCACCACTCCTGGCCGATGCCCGCGGGGTGGAACTCGCCTTGCACCACCCGGCCGTTCGCGGCCATGCGGTGCAGCGCGCCCTCGGTGACCGCGATGCCCAGACCGAAGCGGGCGGCCGCGGTGGCCGAGGTGAACGGGCCGTGCGTACGGGCGAAACGGGCGAGCAGGTCGCCGAGCGGGTCCTTGACCGGTTCGGTGAACGCTTCCGGTACGCCGACGGGGAGCGCGGTGCCCAGGGCGTCGCGCAGCCGGCCCGCGTCCTCGATCGCCGCCCAGTGGTCGGCTCCCGCGATACGGACCCGGATCGCACGCCGGGCGCCCGCCAACTCCTCGGCCCAGCCGGGATCGGCGCCCCGTTCGGTGAGCTCGGCGGAGGTCAGCGGGCCCAGTAGGCGCAGCAGATCCGCCACGCCCTCCGCGTCCTTGACCCGTCGGTCCTCGGTCCGCCACTGGAGCTCCTGCTCGAGCTCGGCGAGCACCTCGGCGTCGAGGAGTTCACGCAGCTCCGCCTGGCCCAGGAGCTCGGCGAGGAGGCGGGAGTCCAGGGACAGGGCCGCGGCTCGCCGTTCGGCAAGGGGTGAGTCGCCCTCGTACAGGAACTGGGCGACGTATCCGAAGAGAAGGGAGCGGGCGAAGGGGGAGGGCTCCGGGGTGGTGACCTCGACCAGGCGGACGCGGCGGGATTCGATGTCGCCCATCAGCTCGGTGAGGCCCGGCACGTCGAAGACGTCCTGGAGGCATTCGCGTACGGCTTCGAGGACGATCGGGAACGAGCCGAACTCGGAGGCCACTTCGAGCAGTTGGGCCGCTCGCTGACGCTGCTGCCACAGGGGTGTGCGGCGGCCGGGGTTGCGGCGGGGCAGGAGCAGCGCGCGGGCGGCGCACTCGCGGAAGCGGGAGGCGAACAGGGCCGAGCCGCCCACCTGGTCCGTCACCAGCTGGTTGACCTCGCCCTTGTCGAAGGCGACATCGGCGGCGCCGACGGGGGCCTGCTCGGCGTCGTACTCCGTGCCGAGCTTCATGGGCTCCTGGTCGAGCAGGTCCATGCCCATCAGGTCGGCGTCGGGCAGCCGCAGGACGATGCCGTCGTCGGCGTGCATGACCTGGGCGTCCATGCCGTACTTCTCGGTGAGCTTGGCGGCGAGGGCCAGCGCCCAGGGGGCGTGCACCTGCGCGCCGAAGGGGGAGTGGACCACCACGCGCCAGTCGCCCAGCTCGTCGCGGAAGCGCTCGACGACGATGGTGCGGTCGTCGGGGATATGGCCGCACGCCTTGCGCTGTTCGTCGAGGTAGGCGAGGACATTGCTCGCCGCCCACTGGTCGAGGCCCGCGGCGGACAGGCGGGCGCGGGCATCGTCCGCGTTGAGCCCGCCGACCTCGCGCAGGAACGCGCCCACCGCGCGGCCGAGTTCGAGCGGGCGGCCGAGCTGGTCGCCCTTCCAGAAGGGGAGGCGCCCGGGGACTCCGGGGGCGGGCGAGACCAGGACGCGGTCGCGGGTGATGTCCTCGATACGCCATGAGCTGGTGCCGAGTGTGAACACATCGCCCACGCGTGACTCGTAGACCATCTCCTCGTCCAGCTCGCCTACCCGGCCGCCGCCCTTCTTCGGGTCGGATCCTGCGAGGAAGACACCGAAGAGGCCTCGGTCGGGGATGGTGCCGCCGGAGGTGACGGCAAGGCGCTGGGCGCCGGGGCGGCCGGTGATCGTGCCGGCGACGCGGTCCCAGACCACGCGGGGGCGCAGTTCCGCGAAGGCGTCGGAGGGGTAGCGGCCCGCGAGCATGTCGAGCACGGCGGTGAACGCCGACTCGGGAAGTGAGGCGAAGGGGGCCGCACGGCGGACGACCGCGAGCAGGTCGTCCACCTGCCAGCTGTCCAACGCGACCATGGCGACGAGCTGTTGGGCCAGTACGTCCAGGGGGTTGGCGGGGACGCGGAGGGATTCGATACCGCCCGTACGCATGCGTTCGGTGACGACCGCGGCCTGCACGAGGTCGCCCCGGTACTTCGGGAAGACCACGCCGGTCGACACCGCGCCGACCTGGTGGCCCGCGCGGCCGACTCGCTGGAGACCGGAGGCGACGGACGGCGGGGACTCGACCTGGACGACCAGGTCGACGGCGCCCATGTCGATGCCGAGCTCAAGGGAGGAGGTGGCGACCACGGCGGGGAGCCGGCCCGCCTTCAAGTCCTCCTCCACCAGGGCGCGTTGTTCCTTCGATACGGAGCCGTGGTGGGCGCGGGCGAGGATGGGCGGGGCGCCTTGAGCTGCGCCGGATCCGCCCATCAGCTCGGCGGGGGAGTGCTCTTCCGGCATGGTCTCGCCGGTGGCCCTCTCGTACGCGATCTCGTTGAGCCGGTTGCACAGGCGCTCGGCGAGGCGGCGGGAGTTGGCGAAGACGATCGTGGAGCGGTGGGCCTGGACCAGGTCCGCGATCTTCTCCTCCACATGCGGCCAGATGGAGGGGCGGTCCGCCTGGCCGCCTCCGTCCGTGTCGGTGACCGGTGAGCCCGCGAGCTCGCCCATGTCCTCGACGGGTACGACCACGGAGAGGTCGAACTCCTTGCCGGACGGGGGCTGCACGATCTCCACGCGGCGCTGGGGCGAGAGATAGCGGGCGACCTCGTCCACCGGTCGCACCGTCGCGGAGAGTCCGATACGGCGGGCCGGGCGTGGAAGGAGCTCGTCCAACCGCTCGAGGGAGAGGGCGAGATGGGCGCCGCGCTTGGTGCCGGCCACCGCGTGCACCTCGTCGAGGATGACCGTCTCGATGCCGGTCAGGGCCTCTCGGGTGGCCGAGGTCAGCATCAGAAAGAGGGACTCGGGGGTGGTGATCAGGATGTCCGGCGGACGGGTGGTCAGCGCACGGCGTTCGGCGGCCGGGGTGTCGCCGGAGCGGATGCCCACCTTGATCTCGGGCTCGGGCAGGCCCAGGCGGACGGACTCCTGGCGGATGCCGGTGAGCGGGCTGCGCAGGTTGCGCTCGACGTCGACCGCGAGGGCCTTCAGCGGCGACACGTAGAGGACCCGGCAGCGCTTCTTCGTGTCCGCGGGCGGCGGGGTGGAGGCGAGCCGGTCGAGGGCGGAGAGGAAGGCGGCGAGGGTCTTGCCGGAGCCGGTGGGGGCGACGACCAGCACGTCCGAACCCTCTTCGATGGCGCGCCAAGCACCCTCCTGGGCGGAGGTGGGCGCGTCGAAGGCACCCCGGAACCAGCTGCTGGTCGCGGGGGAGAACGTGTCGAGGGCGCTGCGGGTCATGAGGCCATCGTGCACCTCGCCACTGACAGTCGGGGCTTTTGCCGGGCGGGCGGGCCCTGGGGCGCAGGTCCCCGCCTGAGAGAATGCGGTCATGGCCAAGGGGGAGTGGGCGAGGTACTGGCAGCACGAGCAGCTGCCAGGTGTCGACCTGCTCCAGGCGCACTACGTGCGGCACACCTTTGCCCGGCACAGTCACGACGGATACGTCTTCGGGGCGGTCAGCGGCGGGGTCGAGGACGTGTTCATGCCCGACGGGACCGTGCATGCCGGGCCCGGGAGCGTGATTCTGATCAACCCCGAGGTGCCCCATTCCGCGCGGGCCGGTGTGCCCGAGGGGTGGGTGTACTCGACGCTCTATCCGTCGGTGGAGGTCGTGGGGAAGATCGCCGAGGAGACCACCACTTTGCGCGGGACCCCCGGATTCGCCGAGGTCGATGTGCCCGACCCCGAAGGCGCGCATCTCATACGGGAGGTGCACCGCGCCGCCGAGGAAGGCAACGCGCTCGCCGCGGACACGGTCCTGAAGGTGCTCGTCGCGCGCATGCTGCGCCGCCACGGCAGCGCGCTGCCGGATCGCGCTCAGCGCTCGGCGGGTACGCGCAACGCGGCACGGGCACGGACCGTCCTGGAGGAGCGGATGGCCGGGCCGCCCACCTTGGATGCGCTTGCCGCCGAGCTCGGGACCAGCCCGTTCGCGCTGCTGAGGGCCTTCAAGCAGGAGTACGGGATGCCGCCGCACAGCTGGCTCACCAACGCGCGGGTGCGCAGGGCGCGGGAGCTGCTCGACGCGGGGACGGCGCCGGCCGAGGCCGCGGCGGCGGTCGGATTCACGGATCAGCCGCATCTCAACCGGCACTTCAGCCGGATCGTGGGGGTGCCGCCGGGGGCGTATCAGCGGGGGCGGGGAAGCGTGGGCTCCGTGCCGGAACGTGCCCGCAAGAACGTACAAGACCGGATCGGGACCCTCCACGTACCGTCGAAGGCGTGGCAGAACAACAGACACCCGCACCTGTACGTGCCGAAGGAAGACCCCCGGACCAGCTGACGGCTCCGGGCACTCCCGGCGCTCCCGACTCCTCCGGCGCCTCCGGCGCTTTCGGCGGCAAGCCCGACTCCGCCGTCGTACGCGACGCTCTCGGCGTCGGTGTCGCCGTCGGTCTCTCCGGCTTCGCCTTCGGCGTCACCTCCGCGAGCAACGGGCTCAGCCTTCTGCAGACCTGTGCACTCAGCCTGCTCGTGTTCACCGGCGCCTCGCAGTTCGCGCTGGTCGGGGCGCTCGCGGGCGGCGGCAATCCGGTGACGGCCGCGGCGGGTGCCTTCTTCCTCGGCGTACGCAACGCGTTCTACGGGCTTCGGCTCTCGCAGCTGCTGCAACTTCCGCGCTGGGTACGGCCGTTCGCGGCCCAGTGGGTGATCGACGAGACCACCGCCGTGACGCTGGCGCAGCCGACGCGGCGGGCCCGGCGGATCGGGTTCGTGGTCACCGGCCTCACCTTGTACGTGCTGTGGAACCTCACCACCTTGCTCGGCGCACTCGGCGCGGAGGCCATCGGGGACACGGACGCGTGGGGTCTGGACGCGGCCGGACCCGCGACCTTCCTCGCGCTGCTCGCGCCCATGCTGCGCACGACCACCGAGCGGGCCGTGGCCGCGCTTGCCGTGGTGCTGATGCTGGGACTCGTACCCGTACTGCCGAACGGCGTTCCCGTGCTCGTGGCGGCTCTCGCGGCGCCGCTGGTCCTGTTCGTACAGGGCCGCAGGACTGCGGCCGCGCAGGCCGGCACGGCCGCGGCCGACCCGAACTCCCGGGAAGGAGCGGACCGTTGAACATCTGGATCGCGATCGTGGTGACGGCGGTCGGATGCTACGCCGTGAAGCTGGCGGGCCTGCTCGTCCCCGCAGGCGTACTGGAAAAGCCCCTGGTCAAGCGGATGGCCGCACTTCTGCCGGTGGCCCTGCTCGCGGCCCTCACGGCCCAGCAGACCTTCTCGGACGGCCAGTCGCTGATCCTGGACGCCAAGGCGGCGGGACTGCTCGCGGCGGCGGTGGCCTTTGTGCTGCGCGCGCCGTTCTTGCTGATCATCGGCGCTGCGGTGGTGGTCACGGCGGGGGTGCGGGCGCTGGGCGGGTGAGTCCCCGGGGAGGGGTTCTGTCGCGGCAACGAGGGCCCCTGTCCGCTCAGTTGAGGGTAAGGGTTCACCGATGAGCGGAGTGTGGTTTTCCGTCGCTCCCGGCGGGAACACTGGGCCGGGGCGCCTTGACCGGAGGCGCACGGGGGAAACCGGGGGATCTGGCGATGCGTGGACACAGGCCTGGCCCATGTGTGAAGCAGCTGCCGTTGGCGGCGATACCCGAGGCCAAGGTCGGGCTCTGGAGCGCAGCCGACGCCGAGCGATGGTTCAGGGCCCGGGTTCCCGTGGCCTTCGCCCCCGTCGCGGGGAGTTGGGTTGCGGCCGTCCTGGTGGTGGCGGCATACGCGCTGACGTCGGCCTTCGGGTCCTCGTCCGTCGCCTGGCCCGGTGGCGCGGGCACCGGAACGGACTGGCTGGGCTATCCGGGCGCGGTGCTGCTCGTGTGCCTGCCGCTCTGGTACCGGCACCTGCCGGTCCTCGCCGGTGCGGCCGGCGTGGTCGTCGCGGTGGACACGGGGTTCTCACTCACCTCGGCGGACGGTGGCGCCGAGCGGGCCGGGTATCTGCTCGTACTCGCCTTGTGCGCCTGGGCGTTCACCGGGTGCTGCCTGCGCCTGCGGGCCGGCCGCAGGCAGCGGGCGCTGTTCCTCGAGGCGGCCGGGCCGCGCCGCTTCCCGCTGCCCGAGCGCGTACCCGAGTCGGACGGCTATCGCGGACACGCCCAGTTCTACGCCGGGCTCCTGCTCTGTCTCGTCGCCGCCGGGCATCTGATCGCCGGCCTCGTCGAGGACTTGACGGGGGACGCGTATGACGCGGTCGGCCAGCAGATCGCCGCCCTGCTGTTCCTGGTCCCCGGCAGCACTCTGTTCGCGCGGGGCCTGGCCGCCTACCGGTCCGCGCGCCGGCTGCACGACGAGGAGGACCACCCTGCCCTGCTCGTGGGCATCCGCGTCGCGCCCGACGGCCGCCACTGGATCCATCCGGAGGTCCGCCACCGGATCCACCCCGACGGCGCCGCCACGGCCGGGCAGCCGCTGATCTCGTACGTCCCCAGGGACCGGGACCTCCGCAGGCCCGCGCGGTTCCTGGGCAGCAGTTCCTCCTACGGACTCGGCGACGGGCACCACAGCGTCGACGCGGGCAGTGAGCCCTTCGAAGCGATCCTCTACGGACCTCTGCACGAAGGTGCCGAGGTCGTCGTGGCGTACGCCACCATCGCCTACCACGCCCGCCAGGACACGGGCCAGATGAGCTTGGACGTCACGGCCGTCACCCTGCTCCCGTACCGACGCCACCGTCTGGGGCCCTGGCAGCCGGTCGACGGCACCGTCCACGAGCGCGCGCGACGCGCTAAGACCCGCGAGGACGAGGCCCGGGCCGACCGCGCGCGGGAGCAGCTCGCGCGGGCCCAGGCGCAGCGAGCCGCCCGGACGAATCGGACCGGTGCCGGCTCCGGCGGTGGGTCCACCGGCGCGCAGGCCGCGGCCTGCGGCACCAGTGACGGCGGGGGTGGCGACAGTTGCGGCGGTGGCGGTGGCGGTGGCGGTGGCGGATGCGGGGGGTGTGGTGGGTGAACTGCGGCTCTGGACAACGCCGTTGCCGACCCGGCGCCGGCTTCAGTCCAGCGAGCGTCCATGCGCCCGCAGCGTCCGCAGCGCCTCGATCGTCACGATCGGGCGCCACTCCAGCGCCGTGCCCGGTGCCCACTGTTTCCAAGCCACCGGCCAGCCGCCGTCGTCCTCCTGTTCGCCGGCGAGATGGTCGAGCGAGTGCGCCATCTCCTCGTCGGTGAACCACGAGCGGGCCAGTGAGGTCGGTACGCGGGCGTAGTCGTGCGGAAAGTGATGCTCGCCGGGTGCGTAGCCGGCGGCCACCGGGTAGTCGTCGCGGCGGCGCGGGTCGAGGACGGCGAGGCGCTGTTCGCGTACGAGACGGCCGAGGCGGTCCGCCGAGGCCTGGGCGCGTGAGCGGTCGGGGGCGCCGTCCAGGAAGGCCACGGCCGCATGGATCTCGTACGGGTGCGACTTGTCCAGGGCCTCGACGGCCGCCCAGCAGTAGTCGGTCGCGCGGAAGAGCCATGCGTGCCAGACCTGGTTGCGGTGCAGGAGGCCGACCACGGGGCCGGTCGCGAGCAGATCGCTCGGCGGGTTGTCGATGACCGGGACGAACGGGGCGTACGGATAGCCGCGTTGGCTCGGGTGGATGGCGGGGAGCGCGCCGTCCGGGGTGGAGACCTCGGAGAGATAGCGGCAGACGCGCTCGATGCGCTGGCCGCCGCAGCGGCCGATCGCGTCGAGGACCCGCAGCGCGTGCGCGGTGTGCAGCGGCTGGCTCACCGGGCCGCGCAGATCGGGCTCCAGCGCGTGGCCGTAGCCGTCGTCGCCGGTGCGGTAGGCGGCGAGCGCGGCCTCGACCGGCTCGGCGGTCGCGCCCAGGAAGTGGTACGCGAAACGGCGCTGCTCGAGCACCCGTGCCGTGAGCCAGACGAACTGCTCGGCGCGGGCGAGGGGGGAGCGGTGCGGTGACGGTTCTGCTGGGGTGCCGTGGGGTGCCGGCGCTACTGGGGAACGGTCCGCGGGGGACTGCCCCGGGGCTACGGATTCAGCCATGCACGGCACGGTAGGCCGGAAAGCGCTCCGCACAAGGGCTTCGGGACAAGGCCCACTCTCACGGGCTGGATACTGGAGTCATGCGGTTGACGGTCTTCTGGGAGCGGATGGCGGAGCACTTCGGTGCGGGGTACGCCGACACGTTCGCGCGCGATCATGTGATGTCCGAGCTGGGCGGGCGGACGGTGCATCAGGCACTCGACTCGGGCTGGGAGGCCAAGGACGTGTGGCGGGCGGTGTGCTCGGCGGTGGGGGTGCCGGCGGAGCTGCGCTGAGCGCACGGCCGGAGGGCCCACCCCTCGTATCGACTCAGAGAGAGTCGATCCAGTCGGCCAGGCGAGCCCCCTGGCGCGACATGATCTCCGGATCGCGCAGCGCGTTGGCGAGCAGGGACATGCCTTGGTACGCGGCGACGAAGCTGACCGCGAGGTCGGCGGGGTCGGCAAGGCCCAGGGCGCGGAACTGCCCCTCGGCCCAGTCGATCAGGCGCCGCATCACCGTGCCGGCCTTCGCGTCGAGGGTGCCGTCGGCGCGCTTGTCGAGTTCGACCGCGAGCGTGCCGGTCGGGCAGCCGTACTGTGCGGCGGTCTCGCGCTGGTCGACCCACGCGCCCACGAGGGCCTTGAGGCGTTCGCGCGGATCGCTCAACTGGTCAAGGCGCGCGGTGAGTTCGTCCAGCTGGGCGCTGTGCTCCGAGAGAGCGGCCAGGACCAGGTCGTCCTTGGTCTTGAAGTAGTAGTAGACGTTCCCGACCGGTACGTCGGCCGCGCGCGCGATATCGGCGAGCGTGGTGCGCTCGACGCCCTTCTCGTGCAGCACGCGGGCCGCCTCGGTCGTGAGCCGTCGGCGCTTGTCCTGTGCCCGCGCCCGCGCCGGGCGCTTCATTGAGTCAGTCACCCGACTAACTATAGACAACCCCCTGCTGCACCGTGCTAGGGTCCAACTAAGTCAGCCAACTAACTTACTTCTCAGGGGTTGCAATGAAGATCGTGGTGACCGGTTCCACCGGAAACATCGGCCAGGCGCTGGTTCCTCTGCTGCACGAGGCGGGTGAGGACGTTCTTGCCGTCTCGCGCCGCCCGCGCTCCGAAGGACTCCCGGCCGCGGTCCGGCACGCGCAGGCGGACGTCGGTGACAGTGCCGGCATGCGTCCGGTCCTGGAGGGGGCCGATGCCCTCTTCCTGCTGCTCGGCGGGGAGCTGAACGGTGCCGGCGAGGATCCGGACGCCCTGCTCGGAGCGGCGCTTGACGGTGGCGTGAAGCGGATCGTGCTGGTCTCCTCGCAGATCAACGCCACGCGTCCTGAGGCCCGTTCGCACACCCGGCTGCGGGAGTTCGAGGCGGCCGTACGCGCGTCGGGGGCCGACTTCACGATCCTGCGCCCGGGCGGATTCGCCTCCAACGCGTTCGCCTGGGCCGATGCGGTGCGTACGCGGCGTACGGTGTTCGCGCCCTTCGGCGATGTGGCGCTGCCCGTGATCGATCCGGCCGATATCGCGGCGGTCGCCGCGGCCGTCCTGCGGGAGGACGGGCACGCGGGGCGTACCTACGAACTCACCGGACCCGAGGCCGTCACCCCTCGCGAGCAGACTGCGGCGATCGCCCGGGCGCTGGGGGAGGAGGTGGCCTTCGTGGAGCTGAGTCGCGAGCAGGCCCGCGCGCACCTCGCGCAGTTCATGCCGGAGGAGGTGCTCGACGGGACGCTCGACATCCTCGGGCGCCCGCTGCCCGGCGAGCAGGTGATCAGCCCCGACGTCGAGCGCGTCCTCGGCCGGCCGGCCCGGCCCTTCGGCGAGTGGGTGGCGCGCAGCCTGCCGGCCTTCCGATAGAGCGGGCCCTTCGGGGCTCTTCGGGGTTCTTGGGGGCTCGCCGGGCTGAATGTGACGCGGGCGTCAGACGGCCGCGTGCCCGAACCGGGTGCGCTTAGGCGAGACTGGCTCCGTGGCAGCCACTCAAGACACCGCAGCAGCGCAGGATTCCGGACCGCCCACGACGGTGCCGCCCGAGGCACCGTCGGGGCGTCCGAACCATATGCCACGCTGGCTGCCGCGCGCGATGGTGCTCGCCCTGTCCCTGATCGCCTGTTTCCAGCTGGGCAGTTGGGCCTTCCACCAGCTCACCGGACTGCTGATCAACATCCTGATCGCGTTCTTCCTCGCGCTCGCGGTGGAGCCGGCGGTCAGCTGGATGGCGCACCACGGGATGCGGCGCGGGCTGGCCACCGCGCTGGTCTTCCTCGGTGTGATCGTCGCGGGCGCGGGGTTCATCACCCTGCTCGGCTCGATGCTCGCGGGCCAGATCGTCGACATGGTCGAGGACTTCCCCAAGTACCTCGACTCGGTGATCAGCTGGATCAACACGACCTTCCACACCGATGTGTCGCGGGTCGAGCTGCAGGACAGCATCGTCCACTCGGACTGGCTGCAGAAGTACGTGCAGAACAGCGCGACCGGTGTCCTCGACGTCTCCGCGCAGGTGCTCGGCGGGCTCTTCCGGCTGCTCACGATCCTGCTGTTCTCGTTCTACTTCGCCGCCGACGGCCCCCGTCTGCGCCGCGCCCTGTGCTCGGTGCTTCCGCCCGCCAAGCAGGCCGAGGTGCTCCGCGCCTGGGAGATCGCCGTCGACAAGACCGGCGGATATCTCTACTCGCGCGGTCTGATGGCGCTGATCTCGGGCATCGCGCACTACATCCTGTTCGTCTTCCTCGACATCCCCTACGCACCCGCGCTCGCCGTATGGGTCGGTGTGATCTCGCAGTTCATCCCCACGATCGGCACCTATCTGGCGGGCGCCCTGCCGATGCTGATCGCGTTCACCGTGGACCCCTGGTACGCGCTGTGGGTGCTGATCTTCGTGGTCGTCTACCAGCAGTTCGAGAACTATCTGCTGCAGCCCAAGCTCACCTCCAAGACCGTGGACATCCACCCGGCGGTCGCGTTCGGCTCGGTGGTCGCGGGCACCGCGCTGCTCGGCGCGGTCGGCGCGCTGATCGCGATTCCGGCGGTCGCGACGCTGCAGGCGTTCCTGGGCGCGTACGTGAAGCGGTACGACGTGACGGACGATCCGCGCGTGCACGGCCACCGTCGCCGGGGCGGACCGCCCTTGGCGCGGCTGCGCAAGGCGCTGCGGGGCGAGCCGACGGGAGCGCCCGTGGACGGGGCGGACACTGGAACGGTCGCCGCACAGGACGAGCCGGGTCCGGCCGCCGGAGAGATCGACGACCGGACCTGACCCGGAATCGACCGGACCTGCTCCACGAACTACGAGTGCCGCTCCAGCTCCACCCGCGGCAGCACCCCGCGCAGCCACTTCGGCAGCCACCAGGCCCGCGTACCGAGCAGCTGCATCACGGCCGGCACGATCAGGCAGCGGATCACCACGGCGTCGAGCAGGATCGCGACGGCGAGGCCGAGTCCGAACTGCTGGAGCATCCGGTCGGGGCTCAGCATGAACGCGCCGAAGACGACGATCATGATGGCCGCGGCCGCCGTGATCACCTTGCCGGTGGCGGCGAGACCCTCCCGTACGGCCGCCTGGGCATCCTTCGTACGCTGCCACTCCTCGTGGATACGGGAGAGCAGGAAGACCTCGTAGTCCATCGAGAGACCGAAGACGATCGCGAAGATCATCACCGGGATGAAGGCCTCGATCGGACCCGGCTCGACGCCGAACCAGCCGTGCTGGAAGACCAGTGTGATCGCGCCGAGCGCCGCGCCGATGCTCACCAGGTTGAGCAGGGCGGCCTTGAGCGGGATCAGGACGCTGCGGAAGACGATCAGGAGCAGCAGCGCCGAGAGGCCGACCACGATCGCGACGAACAGCGGCATCCGGTCGGACACCGTGGCCGCGAAGTCCTCGGTGGCGGCGGTCGCCCCGCCCACCAGGAGGCGCGCTCCGGCCTGGTCCTCCAGCGGCGGCAGTACGTCGCCGCGCAGGCGGTCCACCAGCTGTGAGGTCTCCGCCGCCTGCGGAGCGGAGTCGGGGAAGACCAGCAAGGTGGTGATCTCGCCGTCCTTCGACGGGATCGGGCCGCTGACGGCGGCCACACCAGGGGTGTCGGCGAGCGCCGTACGGACCGGCGCGATGTCCGATGTGCCTGCAGTGGTGTCCTCGGCCGTGCCCTCGGCGACCACGAACAGCGGGCCGTTGAAGCCCGGTCCGAAGCCCTCGGCGAGCAGGTCGTACGCCTGGCGGCTCGACGTGGAGGTGGCGTCGTTGCCCGCGTCGGCGAAGCCGAGACGCATACCGGTGGCCGGTGCGGCGAGCGCGCCGAGCGCGACCACGGACACCAGGAGCGCAGCCCACGGCCGCCGCTGCACACCGCTCGCCCAGCGGCGCCAGCCGGCGCCCTCGACCCGCTTCGACTTCGCCGCGCGCCTGGTCACCTGGCGCCGGATGCGAGGCCCGAAGATCCCGAGGAGCGCGGGCAGCAGCGTGAGTGAGGCCGCCATCGTCACCAGGACGGTGAGCGCGACCGCGAGCGCGACGCCCTGCAGGGAGCCGAGACCGAGAGCGACCAGGCCCATCAGCGCGATGATCACGGTGCAGCCCGCGAAGAACACCGTCCGGCCCGAGGCGTCCAGGGCGGAGCGTGTGGCCTGCTCGGGCTCGGCGCCGCGCAGCAGCTCGGAGCGGTAGCGCGAGAAGATCAGGAGCGCGTAGTCGATACCGACGCCGAGGCCGACCAGCATCATGATCGGCGGAGTGAAGTCGGCGACGTTCGCGAAGTGCGAGGCCAGCGCGATCAGGCCGATCGAGGAGCCCACCGCGAACAGCGCGGTCACCACCGGCAGGCTCGCCGCGACCAGCGACCCGAACAGGAACACCAGGATCACCAGCGCCCCGAGGATGCCCGCACCCTCGGCCGCACCGCCGCCGGCCTCCTCGGCGCCACGCGCCGCGTCCCCGCCGACGGCCGCCTGGAGCCCGTCCCCGTCAAGGGACTTGGCCGCTTCGATGATCTCGCGGACATGCTCCTTCGGTACGTTCTCGGCGGCGCCGTCCAGCGTGACGGTGGCGTAGCCGACGGTGCCGTCCCGTGAGATCGCCGACCCGTCCGCGTACGGACTGATCACGCCGGTGACACTCGGCAGACCCTCGACCTTGTCGAGCACGTCCTCGACGCGGTCGCGCACACCGGAGTCCCGTATGCCCTCGGCGTCCTTGACCACGATCTGCACCGAGGCGTCGGCCTGCGCCGAACCATGGCGCTCGAGCACGCTCTGCGCGGACTGGGAATCGGTGCCGGGCAGCGAGAAGTCGTTGTGATACGCGCTGCCGACGACCGTGGACACCCCCGTGATCCCCGCGACCAGGACGACCCACAGGATCAGGGCCCGCCACCGGTGGCGGTGCGAGAAGGCGGCCATGCGCTCGAAGACGCTCGACTGGCGCGGCGGCCTGGTGAGTTGGTCGGTGGACATGGGTTCCTCCAGGACGTAGGGAAGGGATTCAGAGATACGAGGGGCGGGTCACGCGACCGCGGAAGGTGCGCCACATCCAGGCCTGGACGGCCACGAGCAGCGGTGTCACCACGAGCAGCGGGGGCACGAGGACACCGACGGAGGAGCCGGCCGACTCGGTGAGCGGCAGGCCGAGTCCGGCAAGCAGCGGAAGTGCGGCCATCAGGGCGGCGGTCAGCGCGAGCGACTGCCAGGGGCGGGTGCCGCGGCCGGCCAGGAGGCGTGCACGGGCATACGGATCGCCGGTCAGGCGCAGGACCGCGAATCCGAGCCCGTGCACCGCGAAGAGCGCGGCGACCGCGAGCGCCGTGATCACGGCGACCGGTCCGGTGGCGGGCTCGTGGAGCGAGCCGCTGAACAAGGCCGCCAGGAGCCAGCCCCAGGAGAGCGCCACGGTCCAACTGCCCGCCGTGATCGCCGTATCGCAGCCGATGCGCCAGCCGCGGCCGCCCGCACGGCCGCGCAGCCACAGGCCCATGTCGCGCAGGATCCAGCCGGCCAGGAGCGCGACCACGACCACGAACTGGCCGCTGAGCAGCTCGCCCTCCAGCTCGGGGAAGCAGCCGATGAGAAGCCCCGCGGTGGCCACCAGCCACACCTCGTTGCCCAGGAAGAAGGGTGCGAAGGAGGCGATGACCAGGCGGCGTTCACGATCCGAGCGGCCCAGATACGGGGCGAGCATGCCGGTGCCGATGTCGGCGCCCGCGAGGACGAAATAGCCGGCGGCGAAGAAGCCGAGCAGGGCGACGGCGAGGGTTTCCATGGGAGGTCTCCTGGTGGGCTGCTAGTAGCGCGCGGCGGCGAGGGCGTCGGCGGGGTCGTCGGCCGCGCGTTCGTCCAGGCCCAGGTCGGTCTCGACGGGGCCGCGGCGTGCGTGGCGGACGATCAGCCAGAAATTGAGCGCGGCGAGCAGCGCGAAGAGCGAGGTGAAGACGATCAGCGACAGGCGCATCGACCCCGGCGAGACCGGCGACACGGCGTCCTCGGTCTTCAACAGGCCGTACACGACCCAGGGTTGGCGGCCCGCCTCGCGGAACACCCAGCCGCTGATCATCGCGAGATACGGCAGCGGCACGGCGGCCATCAGGACCACATGCCAGAGCCGGAAGCGGAACACGGTTTTGCGGAACGCCGCGATGACCACTCCGGCCAGGCAGAGGTACATCATCAGCGCGAAGGCGAGCAGCATCAGGATTCCGGCCGTACGTGTGAGCGCCTCGGAAGGCACATAGTCACCGGGCCCGAACCGCTCCACCATCTCGGCCTGCAGCTTGGCGATCTCGGCGGTCTTCGCGCCGAACACGGCCTCCTTCATCGGCTGCATCCCCACGAACTGCAGCCCGCCGAAGGCCGCCGTCACGAACAGCGCGGGCAGCGACAGGAACACCCCGATCCGCAGGCTCCTGCCGAAGAACTCCCACTCGGACGTGCGCTTGAACAGGTGGTACGCCGAGACCCCGGCCATGAAGAAGCCGGCCGTGAGCAGCGCGCCACCCAGGACATGGCCGAACGAGAGCAGGGCGCTCGGGTTGGTGAAGAGCCCGACGGTGTCACCGAGGACCAGGCGGCCGCCTTCCTCGCGGTGGCCGACCGGGTTGTTGAGGAAGCCGTTGGCGACCAGGATCCAGTACGCCGAGGCGTACGCGGTGAGGGTGACGCCCCAGATCAGCGCCAGATGGACCCACTTGCCGAAGCGGTGCCAGCCGAAGATCCACAGTCCCAGGAACGTGGACTCGACGAAGAAGGCGATCACCGTCTCCATCGCGAGCGAGGAGCCGAAGACATCGCCGGCCTGATGTGTGAGCCCGCTCCAGCTCAGACCGAACTGGAACTCCATGACGAGGCCGGTCACGATCCCGACCGCGTAGTTGATCACGTAGAGCTGGCCCCAGAAGCGCACCATCCGCGCGTACAGGGGTTTGCCGGTGAGGGCGGCGGCCGTCTGCAGACAGGCCACGACCGTCGCGAGGCCCAGGGTGAGCGCGACGAAGAGGAAGTGGCCGCCCGCCGTGAGGGCGAACTGGAGCCGGGCGAGATCGAGGGTTTCCGGGTTCACGCTCTCAGCGTCGGCGTACGGCTACGGAGGGTGCGTCGGCCGGTGGTGGACAGTGGGCGTACATCCTGGGTTGTGGTCCGGGGCGGCCGCGTACCACCGAAGTTGCGTCGGCGTTGTCAGTGGTGGCCGATAGCCTTGGAAGGGCTCGGCCCCCGGGCGGGAGGGGTCTGTCCTCCGCAGCCCGGGAAACGCCGACGCGTCAGGCCAGCCAGCCCGGCGTGATCATCCCCGACTCGTACGCGAGGATCACCAGCTGGGCGCGGTCGCGGACATCCAGTTTCGTCATGATCCGGCTGACATGGGTCTTCGCGGTGGCGGGGGACAGGACCAGGCGCTGGGCGATCTCGTCGTTGGAGAGCCCGGCGCCGACCAGGCCCATCACCTCGCGCTCGCGGTCGGTGAGCGCGTTGAGCCGCGGGCTCGGATCGGGCTGCTTGCTGCGGCCCGCGAACTCCGCGATCAGCCGCCGCGTCACGGCCGGTGCGATCAGTGCGTCGCCGCGCGCCACCACCCGTACGCCGTGCAGGAGTTCCATCGGCTCGGTGTCCTTGACCAGGAAGCCCGATGCGCCCGCGCGCAGCGCGCCGTACACGTAGTCGTCCATGTCGAAGGTCGTCAGGATCACCACCCGTACGCCTTCGAGCGCCGGGTCGGAGGTGATGCGCGCGGTCGCCTCAAGGCCGTCGAGCACCGGCATACGGATGTCCATCAGGACCACGTCCGGGCGCAGTTGGCGGGCGAGCGCACAGGCCTGCTCACCGTTCGCGGCCTCGCCGACCACCTCGATGTCGTCCTCGTCGTCCAGCATCGAGCGGAAGCCCGCGCGCACCAGGGTCTGGTCGTCGGCGAGTACGACGCGGATCGCGTCGGGTGCCTTCGTCGTGCCGTGCGGTCCGGTGTTCATCGCGCCCCCTGGGTCGTACGGAAGGGCAGCCGGGCCGTGACCCGGAAGCCGTCCGCTGTGTTCTCGGTGGTCAGTTCGCCGCCGAACGCCCTGGCCCGCTCGGCCATCCCGCGGATACCGCTGCCCTGGCCGACCCCGTCGGGCGCGCCCAGACCGTCGTCCTCGACGAGCAGCCGCAGCTCGTCCGCACCGTAGTCGACCGTGATCGTCGCACTGGTGGCCTGTGCGTGGCGGGCCACATTGGTCAGCGACTCCTGCACGATCCGGTACGCGGCCAGATCGAGCGGCGGCGGCAGCTCCCGTACGGACCCTTGTGTTTTCGTGCGTACGTCGAGTCCGGCGCTCCTGGCCCGTTCGGCGAGCTCGGGCAGCTGTGCCAGGCCGGAGGCGGGTGCCGTGGGAGCGGCCTCGTCGGCGCCGCGCAGTATCCCGAGCGTGGAGCGCAGCTCGCGCAGCGCGTCCTTACTGGTGGACTTCACGGCATCCAGGGCTTCTTCGGCGGCGGCGAGGGCCTTCTCGGCGGCTACGAGAGCGGCGGCCGGATCGTCCGTGGGCTGCTTCTTGCTCAGCTTGTGCAGGGCGGCGCTGGACTGGACGTTGATCAGCGAAATGCTGTGCCCGAGCACGTCGTGCACCTCGCGGGCGATCCGCAGCCGCTCCTCGGTCGCGCTCTGCTGCGCCCGCGCCTCCTGCTCGCGCTCCGCGGCCAGCGCGCGGGCGCGTACCTCCTCCAGGTAGGCGGCGCGGGTGCGTTGGGCCCGGGCGAGCACCAGGATGCTGAGCAGCCAGCCGGTCAGCATCATGAACGACGCGTCGTCGACCTCCCGCCGTCCCGACTCCTGCCGGACCTCTCCGTAGACGACCATCAGCATCGCGCCGACGCCGAGCGCGACGGCGGCGGCGAACCGGCCCTCGGCGGCGGCGGTGTACAGCGCGATCACGAAGGCGACAAGGAGGAGGCCGTCGTAGACGCTGAGCGGGTAGTAGACGGCGCAGGCGGCCAGCGTGAACACGGTGACGCCGACGGGCCAGCGGCGCCGGAAGTAGAGGGAGCCGCAGGCGAGGGCGATGATCGCCCAGCCGAGCGCGGCCATCCAGAACGTCTCGCTCCTGCCCCGCATCGACCAGAGCGTCCCGCCGACCACGACCGCAGCGGTGGCGAGCACCACGGCGACGTCCTTGCCGCGTTCGCTCAGGCGGTCGCCGAGGGGGGTGATCGCAGGGGGTGCCATGGATCGAGGATATTCGCGCGGTGCCGGGCTGCCGGATGGGACCGTGCTGATCGCGCGCGGGCCGCGGTGGGCGACCGGGACGGGGTGGCGGGCTGCTCCGGACCGGGGTGGCTGAGCGCGGCGTGTGTCATCGAAGGTCGAGCGCGCCGGCGACCTGACGGGAGAGGCTGTCGTCATGAGGGACAGGGCAGGCGGGGTGGATGGTCGGTCGGTTCGCCCAGGCAAGTACGCACTCGTCGAGCGCGAGCGACGGTTCCTGCTGGCCGGTCCGCCGTTGCCGTCGACGGTGACCGTCACCCGACTGATCACCGACCGCTATGTGGTCGGGACACGCCTGCGGCTGCGACGTGCCGACTTCTCGGACGGCCGCTGCGAGATCAAGCTCACCCAGAAGATCCCCGCCCCTCGGCCTGGAGCGATCCAGGGCTTGATCACCAATACGTATCTGTCGTCGGCCGAATACGACGTGCTCAGCTCTTTGCCGGCCCTGTCGCTGTCCAAGGCTCGTCACAGCGTGCCGCCGTTGGGCGTCGATGTCTTCGAGGGCGACCTTCAGGGCCTGGTGCTCGCCGAGGCCGAGTTCGGCACGGATGAGGAAGCCCGGTCCTTCACGCCCCCTGCCGGGTGTGTGGCAGAGGTGACCGATGACCGCCGGTTCACCGGAGGCCGCCTGGTTCGGGCCTCCCGTCGAGACCTGCTCGGGTGGTTGGCCGAGTACGGCCTTCGGCTGTGACTCCGGCAGCGGTGATCCGGGCATCGCGGTGTTGATGGCTTCGGCCGAGCCGCGCGCGTGCGCTCGGACCGAGCCGCGCGCGTGCCGCGTGGTGCGCTTGACACGGAAATCGAACATCCATTCTCATTGATGTTCTGGCCTCTCTGCAGGCCCGTGATTCCGGGGTTTTCGCGGGGTCGCTCCGGGATTCGCGCGGCGTTCCGCGTGGAGTTATCCACAGGCCGGACGGGCGTCGGGGCGGATTGTCAGTGGCAGGCGATAGCGTCTTTGACGTGAAGCGATCGACTCAAGCAAATCGGGTGGAACCCATGGCAGGCACCGACCGCGAGAAGGCTCTTGACGCCGCACTCGCACAGATTGAACGGCAGTTCGGCAAGGGCGCAGTGATGCGCATGGGCGAGCGGCCGAACGACCCCATCGAGGTCATCCCCACCGGGTCGACCGCACTCGACGTCGCGCTCGGCGTCGGCGGCATCCCGCGCGGCCGTGTGGTGGAGGTGTACGGACCGGAGTCCTCCGGTAAGACCACGCTGACCCTGCACGCGGTGGCCAATGCCCAGCGCGCCGGCGGCCAGGTCGCGTTCATCGACGCGGAGCACGCGCTCGACCCGGAGTACGCCAAGAAGCTCGGCGTCGACATCGACAACCTCATCCTGTCGCAGCCGGACAACGGTGAGCAGGCCCTCGAGATCGTCGACATGCTGGTCCGCTCCGGCGCCCTCGACCTGATCGTCATCGACTCCGTCGCCGCCCTGGTGCCGCGCGCGGAGATCGAGGGCGAGATGGGCGACAGTCACGTGGGTCTGCAGGCCCGACTGATGTCGCAGGCGCTCCGGAAGATCACCTCGGCTCTGAACCAGTCGAAGACCACCGCGATCTTCATCAACCAGCTGCGCGAGAAGATCGGCGTGATGTTCGGCTCGCCGGAGACCACGACCGGTGGCCGCGCGCTGAAGTTCTACGCCTCGGTGCGCCTCGACATCCGCCGTATCGAGACCCTGAAGGACGGCACGGACGCGGTGGGCAACCGCACCCGCGTGAAGGTCGTCAAGAACAAGGTCGCGCCGCCCTTCAAGCAGGCCGAGTTCGACATCCTCTACGGCCAGGGCATCTCCCGCGAGGGCGGCCTGATCGACATGGGCGTGGAGAACGGCTTCGTGCGCAAGGCCGGTGCCTGGTACACGTACGAGGGCGACCAGCTCGGCCAGGGCAAGGAGAACGCCCGCAACTTCCTGAAGGACAACCCCGATCTCGCCAACGAGATCGAGAAGAAGATCAAGGAGAAGCTGGGTGTCGGTGTGAAGCCGGCCCCCGAGGGCGAGCCCGGCGCGGACGCCGCGGGCCCTGCCGCGGCCGACGCCGACAAGGACGCGGCCAAGACGGTCCCGGCCCCGGCGGCCAAGGCCAAGGCGACCAAGGCTGCCGCGGCGGCCAAGAGCTGATCCGTGGTACGTCGCACCGAGTGGCCCGGGGAGGCAGGGGAGTCGGGGGACTCCGGCCTCGGGCCGTCCGAGCCGCGGGGGCGTGGACGCCGTGGGGGCGGGCGCCGACGCGGGTTCGGAGACCAGGACAGCGGTTCCCCTGATCCGTCGAGGGCCGGGGAGGGGGAGCCGCGTGCGCACGAGGACGGGGAGTCGCGTGGGCGTCGGCCGGAGCGGGAGCTCGATCCGGCCGAGCGGGCGCGGAACATCTGTCTGCGGCTGCTCACCGGCACCCCGCGTACGCGCAAGCAGCTCGCCGACGCCCTGACCAAGAAGGAGATCCCCGACGAGGTGGCGGAGGAAGTCCTCTCCCGCTTCGAGGAGGTCGGGCTGATCAACGACTCGGCGTTCGCCGACGCCTGGGTGGAGTCGCGGCACCACGGCCGTGGGCTCGCCCGGCGTGCCCTGGCAAGGGAGTTGCGTACGAAGGGGGTCGACTCCCTGACGATCGACGAAGCCGTGGGCCGGCTCGACTCCGAGCAGGAGGAGGAGACGGCCCGTGAACTCGTCGACCGCAAGTTGCGGTCGACGAGGGGACTCGACCGGGACAAGCGTCTGAGGCGGCTCGCGGGGATGCTCGCTCGGAAGGGGTATCCGGAGGGGATGGCGCTTCGGGTGGTGCGGCGGGCACTGGAGGAAGAGGGGGAGGACGTGGAGGAGTTGGGGTTCGGAGTGGAGTGAGGGGAAGCCGCAGCACCGCCGGTGGGGATAGCCCCCGGTAGGGACGGCAGAGGGCTCCAGTGTGTCGGGCGGGGTACGGGCAGCAGGCTGTGAGGGCACCACAGAGCGGCCCGAAACCTCGTCCCCGACAACCGAAAAGAGACCCAGCGCCATGCTGCTGCGCTACGCCCTCAAGACCGTCCGGCACCGTAAAGGTGGCTTCGTCGGAGCGTTTCTCGCGCTGATGTGCGCCGCCGCGCTGATCACCGCGTGCGGCTCGCTGCTCGAGACCGGGCTGCGCGGGAAGATCGCGACCGAGCGTTACACGGGCGCCCCGGTGATCGTCTCCGCCGATCAGAACGTGCATCGGACCACGGTCAAGGAGAAGAAGGGCAAGACCAAGGTCAAGCACAAGGCCAAGCCCATCGCCGAGAGGGCCTGGCTGCCCGAGTCCACGGTCGACGAGGTGCGGGCCGTGGACGGAGTGCGGCGCGTGATCCCCGAACTCTCCTTCCTCGCCCAGCCGTTGGGCACCCCGGCTACAGGGCAGGCCCTGGGGCACGCCTGGTCCTCCGCCGCCCTCACCCCCTTCGAGCTCATCGAAGGCAAGGCGCCCGAGGCGGCCGGTGACCTGGTCGTCGACCGGGGTTTCGCCGAGCGCGCCGGTCTGGCCACGGGCGACCGGCTCACCGTGCAGTCCACACAGGCCCCGCGCACGTATCGCATCTCGGGGATCGCCGCCTCGCCCCAGGCTCTGGTGCACCAGAGCGCGCTCTTCTTCAGCGACGCCGAGGCCGAGCGCCTCGCCGCCCACCCCGGAAAGGTCACCGCCATCGCGGTGGTCCCCGAAGCGGGCGTATCCGCAGGAGAGTTGAGCGAGCGGCTGCGCGAGGCGCTGCCCGCACCCCAGGTGCAGGTCAGCAGAGGTGAGGGCAAGGGAGCAGTCGAGTTCCTCGATGCCGCGGGCGCCCGGGTCAAGCTCGTCTCCATGGGCGGCGCGATGGGTGGCACCTCCCTGCTGGTCGCCGTCCTCGTGGTCGTCGGCACCTTCGCGCTCTCCGTCCAGCAGCGCCACCGCGAGCTCGCCCTGCTGCGCGCCATCGCCACCACCTCGAAGCAGATCCGCCAACTCCTGGCCCGCGAAGCCCTGATGGTCGGCGCCGTCGCCGGAATCACCGGAGCCCTGGTCGGGCTGCCGCTCGGCTCCTGGCTTCAGCACCGCTTCGTCGAGGCCGGCGCCATCCCCGCCTCGCTCGAGCACACCGTGAGTGTCTTCCCGCTGTTCGCCGCTTTCGGCGCGACCCTGTTCGGCGCCTGGGCCGCAGCCCGGATCTCCGGCCGCCGTATCGCCAGGATCCGCCCCGCGCAGGCCCTGTCGGAAGCGGCCCTGCAGCCCGCACGCCCCGCACGGACCCGTATCGCCGCGGGAATCGTCACCCTCGCGGGCGGCATCACGCTGGTCGCCGTGCTCAGCACCCTGCGCACCGAACCGGCTTCGACTCCCGTGACCTTCCTGTCCGTCGTGGTCCTTGCCGTGGCCGTGGCGCTGCTCGGCCCGCTCCTGGTGAGGGCCACCGCCTTCGTCCTGAAGCTCCCGCTGCGCCTCACCGGCCACGGCGGCAAGCTCGCCACCGCGAATCTGCGCGGCAACTCCGCCCGGATGGCCTCCGTCGTCACCCCGCTGGTGCTCCTGATCGGCATGACCTGCACGGTTCTGTTCGTCCAGGCCACCCTCGGTGACGCAGCCCGTGCCCAGGCCCGTGACGGCGTGAAGGCGGACTGGGTGCTGGCCGCGCAGGGCCCCGGTGTCCCGGCCGAGGCCGTGCAGCAGATCCGCGAGTCGGGTGCCACCGCCACCGAGGTCGTACGGACCACGGTCCGCGTCGGCCTCGACAAGTACCAGACGCAGGGCGTCACTCCCGAGGGCCTGACCCGCACCTGGGACCCCGAGGTCATGGCAGGCACGCTCAAGGGCTTCGGTGAGAACAGCGCCGCCGTGAGCGAGCTGGCCGCCGATCAGCTGGGCCTGAAGCCCGGCAGCACCCTGAAGCTCACTCTCGGCGACGGCACCCCGACCACCGTCAAGGTCACGGCCGTCTACGCCCGAGGCCTCGGCTTCGGCGATCTCACCCTCGCCCACGACCTGGTCGCGGCGCACGTGGACAACCCGCTGGCCGCCACCGTCCTCGTCGCCTCCGACGCACCCCGCCACCAACTGGCCGACCGGATCAAGGACTTCCCCGGCACCCGGATCCTCGCGCCGGACGAGGCCGACCAGCTCCAGGCCGACCGACAGGAGGCCAACGCCGAGGTCAATCTGCTCGCCATGGCCCTGGTGCTCGCCTTCACCGCGATCGCCGTGGTGAACACCCTGGTGATGTCCGTATCGGAACGTGTGCGTGAGTTCGCCCAGCTCCGGCTGGCCGGCGCCACCCGTCACCAGGTCCTTCGGATGCTGCGGATCGAGGCGGTGGCGGTCCTGCTGCTCGCCACCGCGCTCGGCAGCGGGATCGCCCTCGCCGTCCTGACGGCCTTCAGCGTCGGAATGACGGGCGCGGCAGCGCCTTCGGTGGCACCGCTCCTCTACGTCACGATCATCGCGGCGGCCGGCGCGCTCGCCCTCATCGCAACCTCCCTGCCCGGGCGTTCGGCCCTGCGGGCCCGTCCGGTGGAGGCCGCGCTCGCCAAGGAGTAGCGAGGCCAGGAGGCGGTGGCGGCCCCCGGCGAGCGAGCGATGACGGCCCCTAGTGAGCGATCGGCTTCGTGACCGGATCCGGCACCGAAGCCGCGTCCACCACAGGAAGCCCCGCCCCGCGCCAGGCCTGGAAACCGCCGATCAGATCGACCGCCCGGTGCAGTCCCAGCTGGAGCAGGGACTGCACCGCGAGGCTCGACGCGTAGCCCTCGTTGCAGAAGATCACCAGTCGCTGGTCGTGGCTGGTGATCTCTGCCGCGCGGTGGCTGCCGAGGGGGTCGAGCCGCCATTCGAGCTCATTGCGCTCGATGACGAGTGCTCCCGGGATCAGGCCGTCCCGCTCGCGCAGCTCCGCATAGCGGGTGTCCACCAGGAGCAACTCGCCCGCCCGGAAACCCTCGTGGGCCTCCTCGGGAGAGATCCGGTCAAGGCCCGCGCGCACCTGCGCGAGCCGCTCGTCGATCGAAGTCGCCTTGTCGGCACTCACTGCCAGTCCTCCGGCTGCTCGACGTCCTCCAGGCGCAGGACCGGGCCGGTGCGGCTGTAGCGGCGGATCAGGGGGAGCGGCGGGTAGTACGCGTGGACCGAGACGGCATGCCGCTCGGTGGACTCGTTGAGCACCTCGTGGACGTGGTGCCGCCCGAACGCCCGGCCCTCGCCCGCATCGAGGACCCGCTCCCTGTCGAAGTCCTCGGCCAGCTCCAGGGACTTCCAGGCGGACGTCGGGATACGGACGGCCAGCGAGTTCTCCTTGAGCGTGCCCGCCGCCGTGGCGAACGCACCGATCGACTCGGCGTGGTCGTGCCAGCCCGTGCCGGTGCCGGGCGGCCAGCCGATCAGCCAGGCCTGGCTGCCTCCGGGCCCGTCGAGCGGCAGCCAGGTGCGGCCCTCGGGGTCGAGCGGCAGCGAGGCGATCAGCTCGGCGTCGGCGGCGCTGCGCGTGACGAACTCGAGGAGTTGGGCGGGGGTGGGCGCCGCCGCGGAATCGGTGGGAGGGGTCGCGGGGGTAGCGGAAGGTGCGGACACGGATACCGTCCTGAAGGTTCGCGGGGATGCGCGTCGAACCCGTCTTCGGACGGGGAGCGCGAGGGAGGCGAATCAGCAGGGCGCGGTACAGATGCAGCCCGCGTAGCGGACCAGGTCCAGATGGACCCTCCGCCACATGTGCAGACCACGTTCCGTCATGGGCGGAGTACACCACGGTGTCACCTGGCGGTCAATCGCCGTCCGCAGCTCGGATGGCCGGGTGCGCTGCGGCGGAACCGGGTGCGCCCTCGGCGTCCGCCGTCGCGCCGCTCGCATCCGCCGTCGCGCGCCGCGCGCCCGAGGCCGGCGCGGGTTTTCCGCCGCGCGCCGCGTCGGCCGCCGCGTACAACTCGGCGGGCCGTACGCCGCTGAGCGCCGTCACCAGGTGGCCGTCGGGGCGGATGAGCAGCACGGTGTGGGCGACCGCCTCGGGGTAGCCCTCCGCGACGAGGAGTTCGGCGGGCAGCGGCAGCGCGGTGACGGCCGCCGCGAGCCGCGGCATCACCCCGGCGGTCAGCCAGTGCCGCCGGTCCCACACCCCCGTGCCCGGCGCGACAAGGACGACCAGCATCCGCCCGCGCCCGAGCCGGTCGCGCAGCTGCACCTGAGCGCCGTCCGGCGCGGTCACCGGTACGTCCGCGATCGGCGAACCCGCCTCCGTACCCACGGTGACCTGGGACTCCGAGGGCTCGTCCAGGGCGAGCGGCGAGCGGGCGTACGTGGGCAGGGAGCCCAGCGGGCCGCGCCCCAGGTGGCCGTCGGTCAGGAGCGCGTCGTGCCCGCGCGCCGTCCCCGGCACGTAGGCCCGCAGGCCTTTGCCGCCGCGCAGTATCGGCAGCGCCTGGTCGGCGGCGCGCAGCCGGGCGGCGACCGCGGTGCGGCGCTCGGCCTGGTAGCTGTCGAGCAGCAGCTCGGACTCGCCGTGGTCGCGGCACAGGGCGAGCTTCCAGGCCAGGTTGTCGGCGTCCCGCAGCCCTTCGTCCACGCCCTGGGTGCCGAGCGCGCCGAGCAGATGCGCCGCGTCGCCCGCGAGGAAGCAGCGGCCCACGCGCCAGCGTCGTGCGAGGCGGTGGTGGACGGTGTGCACGCCGGTGTCGAGGAGTTCGTACGGGGGAGTCGTACCGCACCAGCCCGCCAGGGTGTCCCGTACGAGGGAGACCAGACGCTCGGGCGTGACCAGCTCGCTGCGGGCGGGCAGCAGCCAGTCCAGGCGCCACACGCTGTCGGCCAGCGGACGCGCGGTGATCTCGGCGGGGGCGCCGCGCCAGGGGGCCATCCGGTGCAGCAAGGCCTCGCCGGGCCAGGGCAGTTCGGCGCGCAGGGCCGCGACGGCGTGCCGCTCGACCGCCGTACGACCGGGGAAACGGACCTCGAGCAGCTTGCGCACCTTGGAGCGCGGGCCGTCGCAGCCGATCAGATAACTGCCGCGCCACCACGTGCCCTTCGGGCCGCGGGTGTGCGCGGTGACTCCGCCGGCGTCCTGCTCGATCGAGTCGAGCCGGCTGTCGACGGCCACCCTGATCAGGCGCTCCTCCTCGACGGCGGTGCGCAGCGCGGCGGTGAGGGTGTGCTGGGCGAGGTGCGCGGGGCCCGCGTCGGGTTCGTTCCCGGAGAAGACGACCTGACGCAGTTCCTGCTTACGGCGCAGTGATCGCCAGCCCGTCCACCTTGTGTCGCTCAGCGTGATCCCCGCGAGCCGCTCGACGAGGGCGCTGGTGTCCTCGCGCAGGACCAGGGTGCGGGCGGGCCGCTGTTCGTCCTTGCCGGGTCCCTCGTCGAGCACGACGGAAGGGACGCCGTGCCTGGCCAGGGCCAGGGCCGACGTGAGGCCCACGGGTCCGGCGCCGACGATGATCACCGGGTCCACGGTGCGGCGCCTCCTGCCGTCTCGGTGCTGTCGGACGTTCGGGAGAGGGCAGTTGGCGCAGGGTGCACGATCACAGAACGTATGCAACCGACTGCATGCCTCCCGAGTCAAGCCGCGTTCGGAACGCTTCCCTTCGGCGGGTTCACCGTGTTACCGGTGAGTGGTGGCCCGGGTGGTCACGGTGTGACCTCGGCCCTGGTGCTCACCGTGCGTGACCTGGCAGGATCGCCCGCATGCCGCTCACACTTCCGCGCATCAGCCGGCGCCGCGCCCTCGAAGGGGCCGCCGCCGGGCTTGTGGTGTTCGGGCTGCTGCTGTGGTGGCTGCTGCCGTTCGGTGACGATGCGCCCGGCGGGCGGATCTCGTTCAGCACGGGATCGGCGAACGGCGTCTATGAGGTGTACGGCGAGAAGCTCAAGGAAGCCGCCGCCGCCGACCTGCCCGATCTGGACGTCGACCTGAAGGCCAGCAAGGGCTCCAAGGAGAACGTCCGGCGGGTCGCGACGGGCGAGGCGGACTTCACCATCGCCGCAGCCGACGCCGTCGAGCTGTACCAGCGCAACAGCGGACCCGGAGCGGACCGTCTGCGTGGCTGCGTACGGCTGTACGACGACTATGTCCACCTGGTGGTGCCGGGGTCGTCCAAGGTCAAGGACGTGGCCGGCCTGAAGGACAAGCGGGTCGTGGTCGGTCCCGAGGGCTCCGGTGTACGGCTCATCGCCGAGCGCGTGCTCGGCGCGGCGGGCCTCGACATCGACGAGGACGTCGACGCGATCGACGAGTCCTCGCAGGAGGGCACCAAGCTGTTGAAGTCGGGGACCGCCGACGCGTTCTTCTGGTCCGGCGGACTGACCACTCCGTTCGTCCAGAAACTCTCCGCCGAGATGGACATCCGGCTCGTGGAACTCGGCTACCTGGTCGACACCCTGCACGCGCGCGGCGGCGGGTACTACCGCGCCGCCGTCATGCCCGCCGACGCGTACCCCCGCGCTCAGCGGTACCAGCCCGTGCAGACGATCGCGGTGGCCAACCTCCTGGTCACGACCGATGAGGCGGATGCCCGGCTCACCGAGTGGCTGACGCGTCTGGTGATAGACAACCGGGACGGCATCGCCAAGGACGTGCACGCCGCGCAACTCGTCGATCTGCGCACCGCGTTGTACACGGATCCGCTGGAACTGCATGAAGGGGCCCGGCGGTATTTCCGCTCGGTGAAGCCGTAGCGCTCCACCCGCGGGGGCGTCAGTCCGTGGGACCGCCGACCAGGGCGGGCACCGGCCCCGTACGCGGCAGAGTGACCGTCACGCGCAGCCCGTGCGGCTCGTTCGGCGCGTAGGCGATGGCGCCGCCGCAGGAGGCGAGCAGCGCGCGGGTGATGGACAGACCGAGCCCCGAGCCGTGCACGTTCTGGTGGCGGCTGCTGCGCCAGAAGCGGTCGCCGACCCGCGTCAGCTCCTCCTCGGTGAGCCCGGGCCCTCCGTCGGCGACCACGATCGTGGTCTCCGTGCCGTCCACGGCGACGGTCACGGTGACCGTCTCACCGGACGGCGTGAACTTCAGGGCGTTGTCGACCACCGCGTCCAGCGCACTGGACAGGGCGACCGGCTCCGTCCACGCCGTCACGGCGCCGAGCCCCTCGCGGCGCAGCCCCACCCCGCGGTCCGCGGCGAGCGGCCCCCACGCGGCGACGCGCTCCGTGATGAGCGCGCCGACGTCGGTCAACCGGCCCTCCGGCTCGGCGTGTTCGGCGAGCGCGAGGTCGAGGAGGTCGTCGAGCACCTGGGCGAGGCGCTTGCCCTCGGTGCGTACGGAGGCGATCTCCGCGTTGCCCTCGGGCAGATCCAGCGCGAGCAGTTCGATCCGCAGCAGCAGGGCGGCCAGGGGGTTGCGCAACTGGTGCGAGGCGTCCGCCACGAAGGCCCGCTGCTGCTCCAGGACGTCCTCGACGTTGTCCGCCATCTCGTTGAACGAACGCGCCAGACGCCGCAGTTCGGGCGGCCCGCCGGCGACCGCGACCCGGGACTTGAGGCGGCCGGTGGCGATGTCGTGCGTGGTCGTGTCGAGCACGCGCACCGGACGCAGCACCCACCCGGTCAGCCGCAGCGCCGCACCGATCGCGAGCAGCATCGCGGCGGCCTCGCCGACCCCGATGAGCAGCCAGCCGCGCAGAATCTCGGAGCGCATCTTGCCGGTGGGCGAGTCGGTGAGCACCACCGCCACGACATCACCGTCGCGTACGACGGGCGTGGCCACGTACAGGCGGTGGTCCTGCCAGGGCCAGATCTGCCGGGGGTCCTGGCTGCTGTGGCTGTACAGGGCGTCCTCGAAGGCCTCGCGGCCCTCGCCGTCCACGGGGACGTGCCAGGGGTTGGAGGTGGCGATCTCCTCCTCGTTGCGGTCGAAGACCCCGGCCCTGATCCCGTACACCGTGTAGTAGCGCTCCAGGTCCGAGCGCAGGTTCTTGCGCTGCTCGCTCTCGTTCGCCCGAGGGGTCCCCGAAGCGTCCGTGACGTACTGCGCGAGTCCGGCGAAGCGGGTGGCGTCCTCGATCCGGTCCACGAACACCTTCTGCTGCTGCGCCGCCGCGAGGCTCACCGCGAGCGGGAAGCCCAGCGCGACGAGGATGCCCGCCATCAGCACGATGAGCAGCGGAAGCAGACGCGTACGCACGAAGTGCCCCTATGCGGCAGGCGCGACGAGCCGGTAGCCGACGCCGCGCACCGTCTCGATCAGCGCCGGCATCCGCAGCTTCGAGCGCAGCGAGGCCACATGCACCTCAAGGGTGCGGCCGGTGCCCTCCCAGCTGGTCTGCCAGACCTCGCTGATGATCTGCTCCCGACGGAAGACCACCCCGGGCCGCTGGGCGAGCAGCGCGAGCAGATCGAACTCCTTGCGGGTCAGCTGCACCGCCTCGCCCGAGACGGTGACCTGGCGCGTGGGCAGCTCGACGTGGACGTCCCCGAGCGTGATGCCCGTCTCGATCGGACCGGTGGAGTCGTCCTGCGAGGTGCGCCGGCTCACCGCGTGGATACGGGCCAGCAACTCCCCTGTGTCGTAAGGCTTCACGACGTAGTCGTCGGCGCCGAGGTTCAGACCGTGGATACGGCTGCGGATGTCACTGCGCGCCGTCACCATGATCACCGGGGTCGAACTGCGCTTGCGGATCTTCCCGCAGACCTCGTAGCCGTCCTGGTCGGGAAGCCCGAGATCGAGCAGTACGACCCCGAAGGGCGGTTTGTCCACATGGCTCGACGGGAGCAGGGCGCGTAGCGCCTCCTCGCCGTTGCGTGCGTGCACCACGTCGAAACCGTGCCGGGCGAGAACGGCGGACAGGGCGGCGGCCACGTGGTCGTCGTCCTCGACGAGCAGCAGTCTCATTCTGTCCCCCCTCGGTTCATCGGCGGTTCTCGCGTGTGCGGCAGGTTCGCGCATGCGGTGCGTACTGGTCGTGTGCGCAAGCGGTGCGCACTGGTCGTGTGCGCAAGCGGTGCGCACTGGTCGTATGGGCAAGTGGTGCGCACCGGTCATGTGCGCATGCACTCAGGCAGTCACGCCGATGGACGGTGACGGCGTCAAGGCCGTTCCTGTTACGGGCGGGTTCCGTTATCCAGCCGGTACGCGGGGAGGGTGTCCTCTTCACGCAGTGTGTCCGGTTGCGGCCGGATCGTTATGCTCAATTTCCCCTCAGATGTAATGACGCTGGTTGTACGGCATTACTACTGTCCTCCCAACCGAGGAGGATGGAGCAAGACCCCCATGGCCGAAGTATCGGTGACCAAGGACGCTGTGCCGGCGGCGGACGACCTGGTCGTGCTGAAGGACGTCAACAAGCACTTCGGCGCATTGCACGTGCTCCAGGACATCGACCTGACCATCGCCCGCGGCGAGGTCGTGGTGGTGATCGGGCCCTCGGGCTCGGGCAAGTCGACGCTGTGCCGCGCGATCAACCGCCTGGAGGGCATCGACTCCGGCAGCATCACGCTCGACGGCAAGCCGCTGCCGGCCGAAGGCCGTGAACTGGCGCGCCTGCGTGCGGATGTGGGGATGGTTTTCCAGTCCTTCAACCTCTTCGCGCACAAGACGGTTCTGGAGAACGTCACGCTGGGCCAGGTCAAGGTCCGTAAGTCGAGTAAGGCGGAGGCCGAGACGAAGGCCCGCGCCCTGCTCGACCGGGTCGGCGTCGGCGCCCAGGCGGACAAGTACCCGGCCCAGCTCTCCGGCGGCCAGCAGCAGCGCGTCGCGATCGCGCGCGCCCTGGCCATGGAGCCGAAGGTCATGCTCTTCGACGAGCCGACCTCCGCGCTCGACCCGGAGATGATCAACGAGGTGCTCGAGGTCATGCAGCAGCTCGCACGAGACGGCATGACCATGGTCGTCGTCACTCACGAAATGGGCTTCGCCCGCTCCGCCGCGAACCGTGTCGTCTTCATGGCGGATGGGCAGATCGTCGAGCAGGCGACCCCGGAGAAGTTCTTCACCGCGCCCAAGAGCGACCGGGCCAAGGACTTCCTGTCGAAGATCCTGCACCACTGAGCTCCTGTACCACTGGGCTGCTGCAACTCACCGAAAAGCAAAGGATGTTCACCATGAAGCTCCGTAAGGCCGGCATCGCCACCGTCTCCGTGCTCGCGCTCGCCCTGACCGCCACCGCTTGTGGCGACGACAAGAAGGACAACGAGGGCGGCAGCGGCAGCGGCGGTGGCGACAAGATCAAGATCGGTATCAAGTTCGACCAGCCCGGCATCGGCCAGAAGACCCCGGACGGGTTCGCGGGCTTCGACGTCGACGTCGCCACGTACGTGGCCAAGGAGCTCGGTTACGACGCGAAGAACATCGAGTTCGTACAGACCCCCAGCGCCGACCGCGAGAACGCGATCAAGCGCGGGGACGTCACGTTCATCGCCGCTTCGTACTCGATCAATGACGAGCGCGAGAAGCAGGTCGACTTCGCCGGTCCGTACCTGCTTGCCCACCAGGACCTGCTGGTGAAGTCGGACTCCGACATCAAGGAAGGCACCGACCTCAACGGCAAGAACCTTTGCTCGGTGACCGGTTCGACCTCCGCGAAGAACGTCAAGGAGAAGATCGCTCCCGACGCCAACCTCAAGGAGCTCCCCACCTACTCGGAGTGCATCGAGGGTCTGGCCGCCGGCAGCATCGACGCGCTGACCACCGATGACTCGATCCTCGCGGGTTACGCCTCGCAGGAGCAGTTCAAGGGCAAGTTCAAGCTGGCCGGCCTGAAGCTGAGCAACGAGAACTACGGCATCGGCCTCAAGGAAGGCGACAAGGCCCTCAAGGACAAGATCAACAAGGCCCTCGAGAAGATGGTCAAGGACGGCGAATGGCAGAAGGCCGTCGACAAGAACTTCGGCCCGGCCGGCTACAAGAACGAGCCCGCCCCGGCCATCGGCAACATCGTCAAGTAACCCTTGACCGGCGGCCTTTGAGGAACTGACCGGGCGCTCGCCCGGACCCCGCGGCCGCGGCTTTTCGACGACGCGTCACCCGGTCCTGAAACACCGGACCGGGTGGCGCGTCCGGCCAACGACACGCGGAAGCGCGGGAGATCGTGTTCGACTTTCTTGAGGGTTACGACCTGATAGGGGCCTTCTGGACGACGGTGCAGCTCACCGTCTTCTCCGGCATAGGCGCCCTGGTCCTGGGCACCTTGCTGGCCGCCATGCGGGTCAGCCCGGTGCCGCTGATGCGCGGCTTCGGGACCGTGTACGTGAACGTGGTGCGGAACATTCCGCTCACCGTGATCATCGTCTTCACCTCGCTGGGTCTGGCCGACATCTTTGGCTGGACGATGGGTGCGGCCAAGGACTTCCAGCTCCAGGGCTTCCGGCTCGCGGTGCTCGGCCTCGCCGCGTACACCGCCGCGTTCGTCTGTGAGGCGGTGCGCTCGGGTATCAACACCGTGCCCGTCGGGCAGGCGGAGGCGGCCCGGGCCATCGGTCTCAACTTCACCCAGGTGCTGACCCTGGTCGTCCTTCCCCAGGCGTTCCGTTCGGTGGTGGGCCCGCTCACCAACGTACTGATCGCGCTGACGAAGAACACCACGGTCGCGGCGGCCATCACCGTCGCCGAGGCCGGTCTGCTGATGAAGGGGATCATCGAGACCGAGGCCCAGACCATCCTCACAGCGGCGGTCTTCGCCTTCGGATTCGTGGTTCTCACCATGCCGACCGGATTCCTCCTCGGCTGGGTCGGCAAGCGTGTGGCGGTGAAGCGATGAGTTCCGTTCTGTACGACATACCCGGTCCCCGGGCCAAGCGTCGCAATCTGATCTTCTCGGTGGTCTTCCTCGCCGTGCTCGGCCTGCTCGCGTGGTGGGCGATCAAGCTCATGGGCGATCACGACCAGTGGGCGTGGGCCAAGTGGAAGCCCTTCACCACCGGTGAGGCCTGGACCACCTACTTGCTGCCCGGCCTGGCCAACACGCTGAAGGCCGCCGCCCTGTCGATGGTGATCGCGCTCCCGCTCGGCGCCGTGCTCGGTATAGCCCGGCTCTCCGACCACCGCTGGGTACGGGTTCCGGCCGCGACGGTCGTGGAGTTCTTCCGCGCCATTCCGGTCCTGCTTCTCATGGTGTTCGCCAACCAGATCTACGCGGACTCCTTCTCGTCGAGCATCAGCACCGACGACCGCCCGATGTACGCGGTGATCACCGGCCTCGTGCTCTACAACGCCTCGGTGCTCGCCGAGATCGTGCGGGCCGGCATCCTGTCCCTGCCCAAGGGGCAGACCGAGGCGGGCAAGGCGATCGGGCTGCGCAAGGGCCAGGTGATGGGATCCATCCTGTTGCCGCAGGCCGTGACCGCGATGCTGCCGGCCATCGTCAGCCAGCTCGTGGTGATCGTGAAGGACACCGCACTCGGCGGCGCCATGCTGAACTTCGCCGAACTGCTGAAGGAGCGGAGCACGCTCGCTTCGTTCTACGGCAACGTGATCCCCAGCTTCATCGTCGTCGCGCTGATCTTCATCGTCCTGAACTTCATCCTGACGAGCTTCGCCTCATGGCTGGAGAAGCGGCTTCGCCGCAGCAAGCGGAGCACGGGGGCGGTGCTCGGGGCCGGTACGACGGGCGAGGACCTCCCCGCTGCGGGGCTGCCCGTCGCAGGCGCGCGGGGAACTTTCGATACGGGCGCCACCGGCGGCGTTTAGCCGGCAGGACACGAGCAGGAAAGAGCGCGCAGGGCAGCGGTGACGCCACCGCTGCCCTGCGCGCACTTCCGCCGCGGACGAAGACCGCTCGCCCGGCCTCGTAAACTGGATGACTGGCCGCCTTCCGCAGTCGGCGGCCGACACGGCCCCCGGACCCCTCCGGACCGGTTCCGGCTCCTTCCGGACCCGGCTCAGGACCTCCCGTAGACCCTCGTTTGGACTGATCTCTGGCATGTCGGCAACCCCGCGCACGTACGAAGTGAAGACCTACGGCTGTCAGATGAACGTCCATGACAGCGAGCGGCTCTCCGGGCTCCTGGAGGACGCCGGCTACGTCCGCGCTCCCGAGGGCGCCGACGGCGACGCCGACGTGGTCGTGTTCAACACCTGCGCGGTGCGCGAGAACGCCGACAACAAGCTCTACGGCAACCTCGGCAGGCTCGCTCCCCGCAAGACCACGCGTCCCGGCATGCAGATCGCCGTCGGCGGCTGCCTCGCGCAGAAGGACCGGGACACGATCACCAAGCGGGCCCCGTGGGTGGATGTCGTCTTCGGTACGCACAACATCGGCAAGCTGCCGGTGCTCCTGGAGCGCGCGCGGATCCAGGAAGAGGCCCAGGTCGAGATCGCGGAGTCCCTGGAAGCCTTCCCCTCCACGCTGCCGACCCGCCGCGAGAGCGCGTACGCGGCGTGGGTGTCGATCTCCGTGGGCTGCAACAACACCTGCACCTTCTGCATCGTCCCCGCCCTGCGCGGCAAGGAGAAGGACCGCCGTCCCGGCGAGATCCTGGCCGAGGTCGAGGCGCTGGTCGCCGAGGGCGTTTCGGAGATCACGCTGCTCGGGCAGAACGTGAACGCGTACGGCTCCGACATGGGCGACCGCGAGGCGTTCAGCAAGCTGCTTCGCGCCTGCGGCAAGATCGAGGGTCTCGAGCGCGTGCGCTTCACCTCGCCGCACCCCAAGGACTTCACGGACGACGTGATCGCGGCGATGGCCGAGACGCCGAACGTGATGCCGCAGCTGCACATGCCGTTGCAGTCCGGCTCGGACCCGATCCTCAAGGCGATGCGCCGCTCGTACCGCCAGGAGCGCTTCCTCGGGATCATCGAGAAGGTGCGCGCGGCGATGCCGTACGCCGCCATCTCCACCGACATCATCGTCGGCTTCCCCGGGGAGACCGAGGCGGACTTCGAGCAGACGATGCACGTCGTACGCGAGGCCCGCTTCACCAACGCCTTCACGTTCCAGTACTCCAAGCGCCCCGGGACCCCGGCCGCCGACATGGAGGGCCAGATCCCCAAGGAGGTCGTCCAGGAGCGCTACATGCGGCTCGTGGCGCTCCAGGAGGAGATCTCCTGGGACGAGAACAAGAAGCAGGTCGGCCGCACGCTCGACCTGATGGTCGCGGAGGGCGAGGGCCGCAAGGACGACAGCACGCAGCGGCTGTCCGGTCGCGCGCCCGACAACCGTCTCGTGCACTTCACGAAGCCTGACGAGGACGTCCGTCCCGGCGACGTCGTCACGGTCGAGATCACCTACGCGGCGCCGCACCACCTGCTCGCCGAGGGCCCGGTCCTCGCGGTCCGCCGTACGCGCGCGGGCGACGCGTGGGAGAAGCGCAACGCCGCGCCGGCGCCGCAGCCGGCGGGCGTGATGCTGGGCCTGCCGTCGATCGGTGCCCCGGCCCCGCAGCCGGCGTCCGCGCCGGGCTGCGGCTGCGACTAGTTCGGTGCCCTGAGGGGCGACAGGGGGAGGGACAGATGTCGACACAGTGGGGTCTCGTCGTCGAGGAGACCGACGGCGGAGGGGACGACAAGACCTACGCGGCCGGGGTGCTCGAACTGCACGACGGGACGCGCGACGAGGCGTTGGTACGGCTGGAGGAACTGGCCCGCGGCTACGTACCGCAGCATCCGATGCGGGTGTCGCGCTCCCTGCTGTTCCGTACCGGTGACGGCTTCCTGCTGGTGAGCGAGGGCTCGACGCGTAACTACGGCTGCCGCTTCACGCTGGCCGAGCTGCTGCACGACAGCGCGGAGGCCGAGCGGGAGGCAGCGGCCCGCCGCGCCGCCGAGGCCGCGGAGCGAGCGCAGCTCAAGGCCGCCGAGGCAAAGGAGCGCGCGGAGCGCAAGGCGGCCGAGAAGGCGGCCAAGCGTGGGCAGCGCGGCAGCTGGTGGTCGCGTTAGCGGAGCGCGATCCGGCCGCGGCCGCTCGCACAGGGCACTGCTGGGGCTACGCTGCCGATCATGCTTGTCGCCGCAGCCGTCTGCCCTTGTCCGCCGCTTCTCGTGCCCGCCGTCGCCGCGGGCGCCGCGCCTGAACTCGACGCCGCGCGTGCGGCCTGTTCCGAAGCGATCGGTGTGCTGGCCGCCGGCCGGCCCGACCGGCTGATCGTCGTCGGCCCGGCCGAGCAGAGCGGCCGTGGCCCGCATCCCCAGGGCAGCTCGGGCACCTTTCGCGGATACGGCGTGGATCTCGACGTACGACTCGGTGAGGGGCCCGGGAAGGACGGGCTGCCGACTTCGCTGGCCGTGGCCGCCTGGCTGCTCGGGCAGGCGCGGTGGCAGGGGCCCGTGGAGGGACTGGGTGTGGGCGAGCCGCTCGCGCCCGAGCGCTGTGTCGAGGTCGGAGGCGAACTCGCGCTGCAGGCCGAGCGCGTGGCGCTGCTCGTGATGGGCGACGGGAGCGCGTGCCGCACGCTCAAGGCGCCCGGGTACCTCGACGAGCGGGCGGAGGACTTCGACGCCGAGGCCGGCCGTGCACTGGGCGCGGCGGATGTGGCGGCGCTCAAGGCGATCGATCCGGAGCTCGCGTACGAGCTGAAGGCGGCGGGCCGCGCACCCTGGCAGGTGCTCGCCGGCGCGGCCGAGGGCGCGGGGCTCGGCGGCACGCTGCTGTACGAGGACGCTACGTACGGCGTGGGGTATTTCGTGGCGGCCTGGAGCTAGCTGCGCCCGGTGCGTACGGACTGGCTCCATCCGGTCGGGACGGACCAGCTCAGCCTTGTCTGGACGGACCAGCTCAGCCTTGTCTGGACACCCGCGACGGCCGCGGGTGCTTGCCCGCGGCCGTCGCGCGTTCGGCCCGTCAGGCGGCCGGCGGAGTCGGCGTCGTCCCGCCGGCAGCTGCCAGGTGTGACGAACAGGAGCCACTGGAACCCCGGGCAACCGCGCCCTGAACCTCCTGGCTACTTGCGGGCGCCCTCACCGGCCTCGTTGTCCGCCGCCTGCTCGGCCGACTGCTGCTTGGGGATCTCCACTCCCTCGGCGGCGGCCTTGTCCGCGGACTTCTCGGCGGTGTTCTCGGCCGGCTCCTGCGCGCCCTCCGCCTCCGCCTCGGCGGGGGCCTCAGCCTCGGGCTCGGCCGTCAGAGTGGCCGTGGAACCCTCAGCCGTTGACGCGGCCTCGGTCTCCTTGCCCTTGCGACGGAACCGTGTAAAAACGCCCATTTCAACTCCAAAAGGTACTCGTGCGAGCGAAATCCCACGCCGCCCGGTGCGTCTCCTTGCGACTCCCGGGTCCCCGGTCCTCGAAACCGGCGGCCGAAACCTCGCAACAGGCAACGAAGGGGAACCTGTCGTGTCACGTAGCTCGTTCGAGGACTTGCCGGGCGCCTGCGAGACTGTTCCGGTGAGTACCGCAGCAGCCGCGCCCACCTCAGGGCCCCGTGTCATCGCCGTAGTAGGGCCGACCGCCGCAGGGAAGTCGGATCTCGGCGTCTTCCTCGCGCGTGAACTCGGCGGTGAAGTCGTCAACGCGGACTCCATGCAGCTCTACCGTGGGATGGACATCGGCACCGCCAAGCTGACGCTCCAGGAGCGCGCGGGCGTGCCGCACCACCTCCTGGACATCTGGGACGTGACCGAGGCGGCCAGCGTCGCCGAGTACCAGAAGCTGGCCCGCGCCGAGATCGACCGGCTGCTCGCCGCCGGCCGCTGGCCGGTCCTCGTGGGCGGCTCGGGTCTGTACGTCCGCGGCGCCGTGGACCAGCTCGAATTCCCCGGTACGGACCCGGAGGTCCGGGCCCGCCTGGAAGAGGAGCTCGCCCTGCGCGGCTCCGGCGCCCTGCACGCGCGGCTCGCCGCCGCGGACCCCGACGCCGCGAAGGCGATCCTGCCGAGCAACGGCCGCCGTATCGTGCGCGCTCTCGAAGTCATCGAGATCACGGGTCAGCCGTTCACCGCGAACCTGCCCGGCCACGACTCCGTCTACGACACCGTCCAGATCGGCGTCGACGTCGGGCGTCCCGAGCTCGACGAGCGGATCGCGACGCGAGTGGACCGGATGTGGGAGGCGGGTCTCGTCGACGAGGTGCGCACCCTCGAAGGCGAGGGCCTGCGGGAGGGGAAGACCGCCTCGCGTGCGCTCGGCTATCAGCAGGTCCTCGCCGCCTTCGCGGGCGAGTGCACAGAGGACGAGGCCCGCGCCGAGACCGTACGCGCCACCAAGCGCTTCGCTCGCCGCCAGGACTCCTGGTTCCGGCGCGACCCACGGGTGCACTGGCTCAGCGGAGCGCTCGCCGACCGCGGGGAACTCCCTGCCCGTGCAATGGCGTTGGTCGAACGAGCGGTTACAGCCTGATCACGTGATGGCATCGGGACGCTCCGGCGGTCATCCGGGCCTGACGGCGCGTGCCATCATCGAGCTTCGATCGACCGCTCAAGTCCAGTTGGGAGGGCGCGTGGCGATGGAGGCCGGCCCTCGCGACACCGCACATGAGGACCACGGGCAGCTGAGCGCCGATGGTCCGGAATCGCTGCGTGACCAGGACGTGGAGCTACCCGATCCGGCGGACGACGGCGGCGTGGTGGCCGACGGCCCCGATCCCGTCGAGGAGGCGGCCGTCCTGGCCGGTTCCGAGGTCGAGGTCGAGTTGCGCCCGCAGCGCAAGCTCCGGATCTGGCAGATCGCCCCGATCGTCATCCTCGCGACCCTCGGCTCCCTGATGTTCGCGTTCCCGCTCGCCTTCGAGTTCGGTGACGGCGGCGCCGTGGTCGCGATGCTGGGCCTGTTGATCAGCTGCTGCGCCGCCGGCTGGGGGGTGATGGCCGCCCGTCGGGTGGGCCACACCTGGCCCGGTCTGCCTGCTCGCGGCTCGGGCCACCGTCCTGACTGGCGGGTCGTGCTCGCGTACACGGCGGTGGTCGGCGTGCTCGCCGTGCTCGCCGTGTGGCGGGTCGCCCGGCTGCGCTGACCGCGCCCGTAAGGTCACACCGCCGACCCCGTACGATCGAGGAATGAGCATCGCCTTCCTCAAGGGTCACGGCACGCAGAACGACTTCGTGATCGTGCCCGACCCGGACAATGCCATCGAGCTGAGCCCCGGTGCCGTCGCGGTCCTCTGCGACCGGCGTGCCGGACTCGGTGCCGACGGGCTGCTCCACGTGGTGCGCTCGGCCGCGCACCCCGAGGCGAAGGACATGGCGGACGAGGCCGAGTGGTTCATGGACTACCGCAACGGTGACGGGTCCGTCGCCGAGATGTGCGGCAACGGCGTACGGGTCTTCGCGCACTATCTGCAGCAGGCCGGGCATGTCGAGGCCGGAGATCTGGCCGTCGCCACGAGGGGCGGCGTCAAGCGGGCCCACATTGCCAAGAACGGCGACATCACCGTCTCCATGGGCAAGGCCCGTCTCCCCGAGGAGCAGGCCACCGTGACCGTCGGCGGGAACAGCTGGCCCGCGCTCAACGTGAACATGGGCAACCCGCACGCGGTCGCCTTCGTCGAGGACCTCGACCAGGCCGGCAACCTCTTCACGCCGCCGCCGTTCGCCCCCGCCGAGGTCTACCCGGACGGCGTGAACGTCGAGTTCGTCGTCGACCGCGGTGAGCGTCACGTCGCCATGCGCGTGCACGAGCGCGGTGTCGGCGAGACCCGCTCCTGCGGTACGGGAGCGTGCGCGGTGGCCGTGGCCACGGCCCGTCGCGACGGACTCGACCCCGCGGTGACCGGTGCCCCCGTCACGTACACGATCGATCTGCCGGGCGGACGGCTGCAGATCACCGAGCGGGTCGACGGCGAGATCGAGATGACCGGGCCCGCGGTGATCGTCGCCGAAGGCGAGATCAGTTCGGACTGGTTCGAAACCCTTAACGCATGAACCTTCGCTCGAATGGGTGATCCGTTTCACGCTCGGCGAGAGCCGGTGAGCAGCGCGTGATGGGGTCGGTAGCATCAAGCACCGGCCCGGGCAGTGTTTCCGCACCATGGATGCGCCGCCTTGTTCATGAGGGTGCCGGTCGACGCAGCCGGAGGTGCCCAGCATGAGTGCAGAGGCGACAGGCCCCGTAAGTCCGGGCGCGCCCCGCAAGCGGGTCCGCTCCCGGCTCGATCTGCGCCGTCTCGGGCGGGCCGCGATGCGCGGCTCCGCCGCGCGGGACCGGCTGCCCGACGCCATCGGCCATGTGGTCGAGACGCATCGAGCCCACTACCCCGACGCGGAGACGGACGCACTGCGCCGCGCCTATGTGCTCGCCGAGTCCTCGCACCGCGGGCAGATGCGCAAGAGCGGTGAGCCGTACATCACGCATCCGCTCGCCGTGACCCTGATCCTCGCCCAACTCGGCGCCGAGACCACCACGTTGGTGGCCTCGCTCCTGCACGACACCGTCGAGGACACCGAGGTGACGCTCGATCAGGTGCGGGACGGGTTCGGCGACGAGGTCTGTTATCTCGTCGACGGCGTCACCAAGGTGGAGAAGATCGACTACGGGGCCGCCGCCGAGCCCGAGACCTTCCGCAAGATGCTCGTCGCCACCGGCAACGACGTCCGCGTGATGTCCATCAAGCTCGCCGACCGGCTGCACAACATGCGCACCCTCGGCGTGATGCGGCCCGAGAAGCAGGCCCGGATCGCCAAGGTGACGCGCGATGTGCTCATCCCGCTCGCCGAACGGCTCGGCGTACAGGCCCTGAAGACCGAACTGGAGGACCTGGTCTTCGCGATCCTGCACCCCGAGGAGTACGCGAAGACCAAGGCGCTGATCGTCGAGAACGAGCGCGGCCGCGATCCCCTCGCGGCCATCGCCGAGGACGTGCGCAAGGTGTTGCGCGAGGCCGATATCGAGGCCGAAGTCCTCATCCGGCCACGGCACTTCGTCTCCGTGCACCGGGTGCGCATGAAACGAGGTGAGCTGCGCGGCGCCGACTTCGGACGGCTGCTCGTGCTCGTCGGCGAGGACGCCGACTGCTATGCCGTCCTCGGCGAGCTGCACACCTGTTTCACGCCGGTGGTCTCGGAGTTCAAGGACTTCATCGCCGTGCCCAAGTTCAACCTGTACCAGTCGCTGCACACCGCCGTGGTCGGGCAGGGCGGCGGCGACGTGGCCGAAGTCCTCATCCGTACGCACCAGATGCACAAGGTGGCCGAGGCCGGGGTCGTGGCGCTCGGCAATCCGTACACGCAGGGCGGTGCGTCGGAGGAGCCGGCGCCCGACGGCGAGCGTGCGGACCCGACCCGGCCCGGCTGGCTGTCCCGCCTGCTCGACTGGCAGCAGTCCGCACCCGACCCCGACACGTTCTGGTCCTCGCTGCGCGAAGAGCTGGCCCAGGACCGGGAGATCACCGTCTACCGCACCGACGGCGGCACGCTCGGGCTGCCCGCCGGTGCGACCTGTGTGGACGCGGCCTACGCGCAGTACGGCGAGGGCGCGCACTTCTGTATCGGGGTACGGGTCAACGACCGGCTCACCACGCTCAGTACGGCCCTGCGCGACGGAGACACCGTGCAGATCCTGCTCGCGCCGCGCGAGACCGGATCCGGGCCCGATGCCGAGTGGCTCGACCATGCCCGTACACCTGCCGCCCGTATCGCGATCAAGGGCTGGTTCGCCGCTCACCCCGACGGCCTCGAAGCGCCCGAGTCCGCCGCGCCGCGGCCGGGTCTGACGGTCGCGGGCGCCCGGCACAGCGCGGCCAACGCCGTGGTCGATCTGCCCGGCGCATCCGTCCGGCTCGCAGGATGCTGTACGCCCGTGCCGCCCGACGCCGTCACCGGCTTCGCGGTGCGGGGCAACGTGGTGACCGTGCACCGTGTCGGCTGTCCCGGCGTGGGCCGGATGGCCGCCCTCGGGCGCGGGCCCGTCGGGGTGCGCTGGGTGGAGATGGACTCGGCGCAGTGCCGGGTCACGCTCACCGCCGAGTCGTTCGGACGTCCGCATCTGCTCGCTGATCTGACCGAGGCCATCGCGGTCGAGGGCGTGGCGATCGTCTCGGCCACCGTCGAACCGCCCACCGAGGGCCGGGTACGCCACACATACACCCTCCAACTCCCCGACGCCGCACGGCTTCCGGGCCTGATGCGGGCCATGCGCAAGGTCGCGGGCGTCTACGACGTGAGCCGGGCGCAGCACAGAGCGGCCGCCACTTCGTAGATCCGTTGGGGCCGTGTGAACTCCCCTCGTTCGGGTGGGTGACGCTCGCGCCGTCGACGCCGAACGGCTGTGCGCTGATAGCCGTAATCCATGCTGCTCAAGCCCCGTCTCAAGGCCGCCCTGCTGGCCGCCGCGTCGCTCTCCCTGCTCGCCGCGAGCGCCCCCGCGCCCGCCGCGCCGCTCGGCATCGGCGACCCGCTCTTCCCGCACCTCGGCAACCCCGGGTACGACGTGCGTTCGTACGACATCGCCTTCACCTATCGCGGCTCCAACTCCCAGCCCCTCGACGCCGTCACGAAGATCGACGCGCTGGCCACCGAACGTCTGGAGCGGGTCAACCTCGACTTCTCCCAGGGCGAGGTGCGCTCCGTCGAGGTCAACGGGGCCAAGGCCCGGTTCGCGGGCATCGGCGAGGACTTGATCATCACGCCCGGCAAGGCGCTGCCCGCCGGCAGCCGGATGCGGATCACGGTGCGCCACACCAGCGATCCCACTCCGGACCAGAGTTACGAGGGCGGCTGGGTGCGCACGAGCGACGGGCTCGTGATGGCCAACCAGGCGGACGCCGCGCACTTGGTGTTCCCCTGCAACGACCACCCCTCCGACAAGGCGCAGTTCACCTTCCGGGTGAAGGCGCCGCGTGAGTACACCGCGGTCGCCAATGGGCTCGCGGCCGGGCACAAGCGCTCCGGTGCGGCCACCACCTGGACGTATCGCACCGTGCATCCCATGGCGACCGAGCTCGCACAGGTGGCGATCGGCCGGTCGACCGTCGTGCACCGCAAGGGTCCGCACGGGCTGCCGGTGCGCGACGTGGTGCCCACCGAGGACCGCGAGTCGATGGAGCGCTGGCTGCGCAAGACGCCCGGGCAGATCGAATGGATGGAGCGCAAGGTAGGGCGCTACCCCTTCGAGGCGTACGGAATCCTGATCGCCGACGCGCAGACGGGCTTCGAGCTGGAGACGCAGACCTTGTCGCTCTTCGAGCGCTCGCTGTTCACGCGGCCCGAGTTCCCCGAGTGGTACGTGGACACGATCATGGTCCACGAACTGGCCCACCAGTGGTTCGGCAACAGCGTCAGCCCGCGGACCTGGTCCGATCTCTGGCTGAACGAGGGCCACGCCAGCTGGTACGAGGCGCTGTACGCCGAGGAGAAGGCCGGACAGTCCCTGGAGGGCCGGATGCGCGAGGCGTACCGGCAGTCCGACCAGTGGCGCGCGCTCGGCGGTCCGCCGGCCGCACCGAAGCGGCCCTCGCCCGGGCAGAAGATCAGCATCTTCCGGCCCGTGGTGTACGACGGCAGTGCGCTCGTCCTGTACGCGCTGCGCCAGGAGATCGGGGAGCGGGACTTCTCCCGGCTGCAGAAGGCCTGGGTGGCCTCGTACGCGGACGGAGTGGCGACGACCAAGGACTTCGTACGGCTCGCGTCCACGGTCGCCGGACGCGACCTGTCCGGGTTCTTCCAGGGGTGGCTGTACGGGGAGCGGACGCCGCGGATGCCGGGACACCCCGAGTGGGGCGCGTCCACGCGCGGCGTCGAGAGCTGAACCGGCGGTGAGCGGCGCGGCCGCCTCCGGTCGCGCACCGCACGACGGCCGGACCGGAGTGATCCGGTTCGGCCTCGTGACCGTGCTCGTCGGGCTCGGCGCGGGTGTCGCAGGTACGGCACTCGCCCTGCTGCTCCACCTCGTCCAGCACACCGCGTACGGGTACCGGTCCGGATCCTTCCTGGCGGGTGTCGAGGCGGCCGCGCCCTGGCGCCGGGTCGCGATGATGGCGCTCGGCGGGGTGGTCGCCGGGGTCGGCTGGTGGGCGTTGTACCGGTACGGGCGCCCTCTCGTGAGCATCCGCGCCGCCGTGGCCTCACCGCGGCCGCGGATGCCCGTACTCTCCACGCTCTGGCATGGTCTGCTGCAGATCGTCACCGTGGGCCTCGGCTCACCGCTGGGGCGTGAGGTCGCTCCCCGTGAGGTGGCCGCCCTGATCGCCACGGAGATCACCGAGCGGACCGCCGTGACGGCGCGGCAGCGGCAGGTGCTCATCGCGAGCGCGGCCGGCGGTGGGCTCGCCGCCGTGTACGACGTACCGCTGGGCGCGACCGTGTTCACGCTGGAGGTGCTCCTTGCGAGCTGGGCGGTGGGTGCGGTGCTGCCGGCCGTGGTCGTCGCCGCGCTCGCGACCCTGATCTCCTGGCTGGCGCTGCCCGACGAGCCCGTCTACCACCTGCCGCAGCTGGCCGGCGGCGGCTCGCTGATCGTCTGGTCCGTGCTGGTCGGGCCGGTGATCGGGCTGTGCGCGTACGTGTTCTCGCGGGCGGCGACGGCCGCGCGGGACAGGGCGCCGCGCGGCAAGGCGCTGCTGGTCACCGCACCCGTCGCGTTCGTGCTGATCGGGCTGCTCGCCGTCCCGTACCCGCAGCTCCTGGGCAACGGGAAGGCGCCGGCCGAGATCGCCTTTCTCGCCGAGCCGGGGTTCGGCCTGGTCGCGATGCTTCTGCTGCTGCGCGTGCTCGTCGTGGTCCTGGCCCTGGGCGCGGGCGCCGCGGGCGGTCTGCTCACCCCCTCGCTCGCCAACGGGGCCCTGCTCGGGGTCCTGGCCGGCGCGGCCTGGCTGCTGTGGTGGCCGGGTGACCCGCTCACCTCGTACGCCGTCGTGGGCGCGGGGGCGTTCTTGGCGGCGGCTCAGCGGATGCCGCTCACCGCGGTGGTGCTGATCCTCGAATTCACCGATGCGCCCAGGGAATTGGTGGTCCCCGTCCTCATCGCGGTCTCGGGGGCGGTGGCGGTGCGGTGGGTGTGCGACCGGTCGGGCCTGGGGTGGCGTGGTACGGGCCGGGCAGGCGGGGGTGGCGCGGTCCGTGGTGGCGGCGCGGGCCCTGGTGTCGTGGGTGGAAAGTCAGATGCCGAGACGTGACGTTCCGTGCGACCATCATGGCGTCGGCGTGAGCGCGCCCCGGAGTCCCGGGGGGAACCCGGGGAAGCCCGGAACGGTCCGACCGATCCCGGGAATCCTGGGACGGCCCGCTTCGTTGACGTAAGCGTGGGTACGCCACATACGGCACCCGCATCCCGACCGACGTAAAGGATCCAATGACCTTCTCTTCCCCTTCCCAGGACGCGCAGGACAAGCAGAACCCGCAGGACCACAACCCCGCGCCGAGCCTCGCCGAAGGACTTCGGGCCGAAGCCCTGATGGAAGAGGACGTCGCCTGGAGCCAGGAGATCGACTCGGCCCGTGACGGTGAGCAGTACGACCGTTCCGAGCGAGCCTCTCTGCGTCGTGTGGCGGGCCTGTCCACCGAGCTCGAGGACGTCACCGAGGTCGAGTACCGCCAGCTCCGTCTGGAGCGCGTGGTGCTCGTGGGTGTCTGGACCGACGGCACGCTGCAGGACGCCGAGAACTCCCTCGCGGAGCTCGCGGCGCTTGCCGAGACGGCCGGTTCCCAGGTGCTCGACGGTGTCTTCCAGCGGCGCGACAAGCCCGACCCGGCGACCTTCATCGGTTCCGGCAAGGCCCTGGAGCTGCGCGACATCGTGCTCGAGACCGGAGCCGACACCGTCGTCTGCGACGGTGAGCTCAGCCCCGGCCAGCTGATCCATCTCGAAGACGTCGTCAAGGTCAAGGTGGTCGACCGCACCGCCCTGATCCTCGACATCTTCGCCCAGCACGCCAAGTCCCGAGAGGGCAAGGCGCAGGTCGCGCTCGCGCAGATGCAGTACATGCTGCCGAGGCTGCGAGGCTGGGGTCAGTCGCTCTCCCGTCAGATGGGTGGCGGCGGCGGTGGCGGTATGGCCACCCGTGGTCCCGGTGAGACCAAGATCGAGACGGACCGGCGACGGATCCGCGAGAAGATGGCGAAGATGCGCCGTGAGATCGCGGAGATGAAGACGGGCCGCGACATCAAGCGCCAGGAGCGCAAGCGCAACAAGGTGCCCTCGGTGGCGATCGCCGGGTACACCAACGCGGGCAAGTCCTCGCTGCTCAACCGGCTGACCGGCGCGGGTGTGCTGGTGGAGAACTCGCTGTTCGCCACCCTCGACCCGACCGTCCGCAAGGCGGAGACGCCGAGCGGTCGCATCTACACGCTCGCCGACACCGTCGGTTTCGTACGGCATCTGCCGCACCACCTGGTCGAGGCGTTCCGCTCCACGATGGAGGAGGTCGGCGAGTCCGATCTGATCCTGCACGTGGTCGACGGTTCGCACCCGGCGCCGGAGGAGCAGCTGGCCGCCGTACGCGAGGTGATCCGGGATGTCGAGGCCACCGACGTACCGGAGATCGTGGTCATCAACAAGGCGGACGCGGCGGACCCGCTCGTGCTGCAGCGGCTGCTGCGCAACGAGAAGCACGCGATCGCCGTATCGGCCCGTACGGGCGAGGGCATCGACAAGCTGCTCGCGCTCATCGACGCCGAACTGCCGCGGCCCTCGGTCGAGATCGAGGCGCTGGTGCCTTACACGCAGGGCGCGCTCGTCGCCCGGGCCCACACCGAAGGTGAGGTCCTCTCCGAGGAGCACACCGGCGAGGGCACGCTGCTGAGGGCTCTCGTGCACGAGGAGCTGGCAGCCGAGCTGTCCACGTTCGTGCCGGCCAAGGGCTGACACGCTCGCGTGCCGGCCAAGGCCTGATACGCACGGCGCATACGCGAAGGCCCGCCTCCCTCACGGGAGGCGGGCCTTCGGTGTGTCACCGCTCGACTAGCTCTTGCCGTACTTCTCGCTCATCTGCAGGAACAACTGCTCCGCGCCCTGGCCCAGTTGCGGTCCCGCGAGCCAGCCCGCGCTGCCCGCGGGGCCGATGGAGGTGTTCGAGACCAGGTAGGTCTGCTTGTCGGCCTTGACGTGGAACCAGCCGCCACCCGACGAACCGGCCGTCATCGTGCAGCCGATCCGGAACATCGTCGGCGCCGAAGGCGTCAGCGAAAGCCGTACGGGCTTGTCCAGGCACTTGAACATCTGCACACCGTTGAACGGCGGCGCCTGCGGGTAACCCCAGGCACCCATCGTCCCGATCTCCGTGGCGGACGGCGCGTCGAAGTCGACCGGCAGGGCCGCGCCCACGGTCTCCTCCAGGGACTTGCTGCCGCTTTCCGGCTGCACGTGCAGTACGGCGTAGTCGTACTCGTACGACGCACCGGCCGTCGCCGCCGTCGTGCCCTCGATCCACTCACCGGACGTCGACACCCAGTCGGCCCAGAACTGGCCGTACGGGGCGATCTCCTGAGCCGTCGCGTTCTGCAGCGCCTCGGGGGACTTGGCGTCCTTGTTGTACGCCGGGATGAACGCGATGTTGCGATACCAGCCACCCTCGGCGCCCGCGTGCACACAGTGGCCCGCGGTCCACACCAGGTTGGACTTCCCCGGGTTGTTGGGGTCCTTGACGATCGTGCCCGAGCAGACGGCGGAGCCCTCGGGGGTGTCGAAGAAGATCTTCCCGACGGGCGCCGCGTGCTTCCAGTACGGCTTGGACTCCTCGACGGCCTCGACCGGCGCGGGATCCGGGTCGCTCACACCGGCGTCGGCAGAGCCGGCCTTGGTGTCGATCGTCTGGACAGGGTCCTTGGCCTTGTCCATGCGCTCGGGCTTCCAGAGGTCCTTGATGACCGGGTTGACGAAGTCCTCGGCCTCACGCAGCCACTGGTCCTTGTCCCAGTTCTTCCAGCCGCCGTCCTTCCACTCGTCCAGATCGATGCCGTGCTCCTTGAGCCGGTCGGTCAGGTCGGCGGGGAGCTCGGGCAGATCGCCGCCCTTGTCGGCGCCCTGGGAAGTGGCCGGCTTGTCGGCCGCCTTCGGGTCGTCCTCGCCGCCGCAGGCGGTGAGCGCGAGCGCCGAGACAAGGCCTATCGCGGCCAGGCGCACGGCGGTTGGTCGGATGGAACGCATGGTGGTGTGACCCCCGTTGGTGAGTGACTGTCTGTCATGGATGCGTCATGGCGAGACGCGGATGCGTCCGCCTCCAGGCACGAGAACCCACTATGCACGGTGAGTTGTGGGCGCTCGGCGGCGGGTGGGTGAAGATATCGGCAGGGCGCGCCCCCTGGAGGAGCGCGCCCTGCCGGGACCGGTCAGCCCGCGAACTTCTCGCTCACCGAGTCGTAGACCCCCTTGGCCTCCTTGCCGAGCCGCGGCCCGGCGAGCCAGCCCGCCGTCACCGGGCCGATGGAGGTGTTGGAGACAAGGGCGGGCTTGCCGTCGCCGCCCTTGGCGACCCAGCCGCCGCCCGATGAACCGCCGGTCATGGTGCAGCCGATGCGGTACATCGTCGGGTCCTCGGCGGTCAGCGAGAGCCGGCCGGGCTTGTCGGCGCAGGACAGCTGGCGCTGGCCGTCGTAGGGCGGCGCCGCCGGGTAGCCGGTCGCGGTGATCGAGTCGATCCCGGACACGGCAGGGGCGCTGAACTCCACGGGGAGCGCTCCGCCGACCGTCTCCTCGAGGGACTTGCCGTTGTCGGTCTCCGGCTTCACATGCAGGACCGCGAAGTCGTACGGAGCACCGGCACCGCCCGTCGGGCCGCCGGTCTCGATCCACTGCTGCGAAGTCTGTGCCCAGTCCGCCCAGTAGAGGCCGTGCGGGGCCATCTCCTCCTTGGGCGCGCCCTCGAGCTCGGCGGCCGACTTGCCCTCCTTGTTGTAGGAGGGGACGAACATCAGGTTGCGGTACCAGCCGCCCGCGGCGCCCGCGTGCACGCAGTGGCCCGCGGTCCACACCATGTTGGACTTGCCCGGGTTGGCCGGGTCCGCGACGACCGTGGCCGAGCAGACCATGGAGCCCTCGGGGCCGTCGAAGAAGAGCTTGCCCGTGGCGGGGGAGGCGTCCGTGTAGGGCGTGTTGAGCGGCACCGCGTCCACCGGCGCCGGCGTCGGGTCGGTCTTGCCCTGGTCACCGGAGATGTCGTCCTCGACCGGCTTCGCGGGCTGCTTGTCCGCGTCGCGCATCCGGTCCTCGTCCCACAGGCCGTCGATGATCGGGTTGATGAAGTCCTCGGCCTCGCGCAGCCAGTCGTCCTTGTTCCAGTCCTTCCAGGCGCCGTCCTTCCACTCGTCGAGATCGATCCCGTGTTCCTTGAGCCGGTCCTTGATGCCCTCGGGAATCTCGATCTTGTCGTCGGCACCGGCGGAAGGGCCCTTGCCCGCCGAGTCGTTGCCGTCGTCGCCGTTGCAGGCGGTGGCGGTCAGGGCGAGGGCGGCACAGAGCGCGAGCGCGGACAGGGGAGTGCTGCGACGGCGTGCGGCTCTGCGGCCCGCGCCCCTCTTCGCGCGTACGGCGTGCAGTGGGCGTATGGGTCGCATATCCGGATCTCCCCCATGGTCGGAAGCACTTGGCTTGAGGTCTTGTCCGCGAGCGTCGGCCGCGGGTGTCCGCTGATGGTGTCTGCGGATCGTGTCGGTGGATCGGGCGGCAACCAGCCTATGCCCGTGCCGTTGGGGACTTCCGACGGATCCGCAACGGTTCCGTCACGGCAAGGATCTTCCCGGCGCCCGTGATCCCCCGGTCCCCGCGTCGTTGGTACGTACGGGGGACACGCGACAAGCGTTCAACCCCCCTTATGCCCGCGGACATTCGCACTCCTGCGCTGTACGGGTCCGAAGTCCGCGTCCCGTAATGCCGCCGCACCAGGGGAGGACCGAACGCCGTGGCCGTGACCGAGCCGACGGTGAGCGCCGACGCGCCGCCGTGGAGCGCCGGGGGAGGGCTGCCCCTTGCGCGGCAGGGCTCCTTCGGTGAGGGAGCCGCAGCCCATGGGGCCGAAGGGATTCTGCGGCGGCAGTCGTCGCGGGAGTCCGCGGCGCGTACGTACGCGCGGTCCCTGCCCATCGTTCCCGTACGGGCGCGTGGGCTCACCATCGAGGGCGCGGACGGGCGGCGGTATCTCGACTGCCTTTCCGGGGCCGGGACTTTGGCGCTCGGCCACAACCATCCGGTGGTGCTCGAAGCGATCCGTGAGGTGCTCGACTCGGGGGCTCCGCTGCATGTCCTCGACCTCGCGACACCGGTCAAGGACGCCTTCACCACCGAGCTGTTCGCCACGCTGCCCAAGGAACTGGCCGACCGGGGACGGGTCCAGTTCTGCGGCCCTGCGGGGACGGATGCGGTCGAGGCGGCTTTGAAACTGGTGCGTACGGCGACGGGGCGCAGCGGGATGCTCGCGTTCACGGGGGCGTATCACGGCATGACCGCGGGAGCACTCGAGGCCTCGGGCGGTGCGCAGGACGTACGGGTCACGCGGCTGCCGTTCCCGCAGGACTACCGCTGTCCTTACGGGGTGGGCGGCGATCGGGGCGCCGAACTCGCCGCCCACTGGACCGAGTCACTGCTCGACGACCCCAAGTCCGGGGTGCCGCAGCCGGCGGGAATGATCGTGGAACCCGTACAGGGCGAGGGCGGTGTGCTGCCCGCGCCGGACGGCTGGCTGCGGCGGATGCGCGCGCTGACCGCCGAGCGGGGGATCCCGCTGATCGCGGACGAGGTGCAGACGGGGGTCGGGCGTACCGGGGCGTTCTGGGCCGTGGAGCACAGCGGGGTCGTGCCCGATGTGATGGTGCTCTCGAAGGCCATCGGGGGCAGTCTGCCGCTCGCGGTGCTTGTCTACCGCGACGACCTCGACGTATGGGAGCCCGGAGCGCACGCCGGCACCTTCCGGGGCAATCAACTGGCCATGGCCGCGGGGGCGGCGACGCTCGCGTACGTCCGCGAGAACCAGCTCGCGGAGCGGGCGGCCTCCCTGGGCGAGCGGATGCTCGGGCAGTTGGGGGAGCTGGCGGGGGCGTATGCGTGTGTCGGGGATGTGCGGGGCCGGGGGTTGATGATCGGGGTCGAGTTCGTGGATCCGGCGGGGGACGGGTCCGGGGCTGGGTCTGATTCTGGGTCTGGGTCTGGAGTTGGGTCTGGGTTTGGGTCTCGGTCCGGTGCGGCCGGGGTCGCCAAGGGGCCGTTGCCCGCCGCGCCCGGGATCGCGGCGGCTGTGCAGCGGGCCTGTCTGGAGCGCGGTCTCATCGTCGAACTCGGCGGGCGCCACTCCAGCGTCGTCCGCCTCCTGCCTCCGCTCACCATCACGGACGAACAGGCCGAGGCCGTCCTCGACCGGCTTGCGGACGCGGTGAGTTCGGTCTGCACCGGCCGGCGCGACGGTCGTACGGAGGTGTCCTCCGCACACGCGGACGCACGTGTCGGCGCTGCGCGATGAGGCAACGACCGACGGGCACTGTGGGCGAGCGGCCGGTGTTCGTGCCCGGGCAGCCGTCGTCCGGTGAGTCGGAGGACAGGCATACGTGGGGATCGGGCGACCGCTCGGCGCCGGGTGCCGTGGACCGGTCGGCGCCTGAGGCGGGAGACGGCTCGGAGCCTGGGACCGCAGACGGCTCGGCGCCTGGGACCGGAGACGGCTCGGCGCCTGGGATCGCAGACGGCTCGGCGCCTGGGACCGGAGACGGCTCGGCGCCTGGGACCGGAGACCGCTCGGCTCAGAGCTGGAGACTCCGGCTGACGAGCCGCTACAACAAGCTTCTACAACCGCACAAGGAAACCCTCTTGAACCGCACACCCGCACCAGACGGCCGTCCGCACCCCGCCGAGCGCGGCAAGGGCAGCACGCCCGGCCCCCTCACGGCAGATCCGGGCACGCTGCCTCGGCAGAAGTCGGGGGAGGAGGGCATGGTCGGTGCAGACGGATCACCCGGTGTGTCCGGAGCGGCTGGGGATGACCGCGCCGGTGCGCTCGGCCAGAGCGCGTCCCGGCCGGAACTCGCCGAGTTCACCGACCTGTTGGAGCACCCCGACGAGGGCGCCGCGGCGAACGCGGCCGCAGTGGAGAACCTCCTCCGCTGCTGGATCCGCGAACGGAACCTCGCTCCTGAAGCCGGCAGCGACCAACTGCGCATCGACCTGCCCGCGAGCGGACTCACGCTGCTCGTCCCCGTTCTCTACTGGTCCCCGACCGGCTGGCACCGTCTCGGCCCGCCCACGTTCGAGGCGTGCCCCACCGACGCCCCGCCGGTGGACGCCGTGACGGTGGCGGCCTTACTGAGCCGCGAGACGGCGACGCCCGACGAGGGGCAGCCCCGCAGCGGCGAACCCACCGGCTCCGGAAACCCTCCCGCCTGGCCCGCCACAGGTGACGGCGGCGATCTGGTGGGGCGGGTCGCCGACTCGGTCCGCCGCACAGCGGAGTTCCTGACCGTCCGCCGCAGGGCCACTGCAGGCACCGGCGAGAAGCCCACCGGGGACACCGGCGAGAAGCCCACCGGAGACAGCAGCGAGAAGCCCACCGGCGCGCTCGCTGCCCCCGCAGCCGACCTCTTCCTCACCGCTGAGCAGTCCCTCGTCCTCGGCCACCCCCTCCACCCCACCCCCAAGAGCCGTGAAGGGCTGTCCGAAGCGGAGGCCGCGCGCTACTCGCCGGAGTCGTACGGCGCGTTCGCCCTGCACTGGCTGGCCGTCGCTCCCTCCGCCCTCGCCTCCGACTCGGCCTGGACCGAACGCGGGCGCACCGTCTCCGCCGAACAGCTCGCCACCCGCCTCGCGGGCCCGGCAGCCGAGCGTGCCGCGACCGAGCCCACCCGTGAACTGCCGGACGGCTACGCGCTGTTGCCCCTGCACCCCTGGCAGGCCGGCGACCTGGCCCACCGCCCCGCCGTCGCCGATCTCCTCGACCGTGGCCTGATCAGGGACCTCGGCCCGCTGGGTGATCCCTGGCACCCCACCTCCTCCGTCCGTACGGTCTACCAGCCCGGCGCACCCGCCATGCTGAAGCTCTCCCTCGGCCTGCGCATCACCAACTCCCGTCGCGAGAACCTCCACAAGGAACTCCACCGAGGCGTGGAGGTCCACCGACTGCTGCGCGCCGGCCTTGCCGCCGAGTGGCAGGCGGCACACCCCGGGTTCGACATCGTCCGTGACCCCGCCTGGCTGGCGGTCGTGGACGACGACGGCGCCCCCGTACAGGGCCTGGACACCGTGCTCCGCAACAACCCGTTCGCCCCCGGCGACGACGTGACCTGCATCGCCGGACTCGTCTCACCGCGCCCGGTGCCCACGGCCACCACCGAGGCACATGAGCGCTCCGACCGCAGTGCCGGCAGCCCCATGCGCTCACGGCTCGCCGAACTCGTCGCCGCTCTCGCCGCACGCACCGGACGCCCCCGTGGCGCCGTCGCCACCGAGTGGTTTCTGCGCTACCTCGAACAGGTCGTACGCCCCGTTCTTTGGCTCGACGGCGAAGCGGGCATCGCGCTGGAGGCCCACCAGCAGAACACCCTCGTCGTACTCGACCCCGAGGGCTGGCCCGTCGGCGGCCGTTACCGCGACAACCAGGGCTACTACTTCCGCGAGTCACGCCGCACCGAACTCGGCAAGCGCCTCCCCGGCATCGGCGTGCACAGCGACACCTTCGTCGCCGATGCCGTCACCGACGAACGCTTCGCCTACTACCTCGGTATCAATAACGTCCTGGGTCTCATCGGCGCCTTCGGTTCACAGCGACTCGCGGACGAGCGACTGCTGCTGGCCGCCTTCCGCCGCTTCCTCGCCGAATGCGCCTCCGGTCCGGGGAAGCTGCGCAGCCCGCTGCCCGCCCAACTGCTCGACACCCCGGTGCTGCGCTGCAAGGCCAACCTGCTGACCCGGCTGCACGGCCTCGACGAACTCGTCGGCCCCGTGGACACCCAGTCCGTCTACGTCACCATCGCCAACCCCCTCCATTCCACCCGTACATGACCCTCATCCAGTGAGAGGAGCGCCATCGTGCCGCCCACCGACGCGAGCACCAACTCCCCGACCTCCCCGCCGTCCTCCCCTTCCGCCACGGACACCCGGTCCGGATCCGAGGACACCCTCGAGCTGCGCCTGCCCCCCGAACTCCTCGCCCTCTTCGCCGACGAGGAGGACAGGGGGAAGGAAGAGAACGACGAGGACAGGGACACGGCGCCCCAATCCAGCCCCTCCCGTGCGGGGGCACCCGAACACACCCGCCCCGCCGAACCGGCACCAACCACCGCTCCGCACAACGCCGTTCGCCTCCGGCCGACCGACCCCGAGCAGACGTACCCACCGCTGGAAGACCTCCTGGACAACGTCTCCACCTGGGGACCGGCCGCCACCCCCGTCGGCGTGTTCCAGCTGGTTCCCGTCCGTGTCGAGCGTGACCTCGCGCTGATCAGCCGCTGGATGAACGACCCCGCCGTGGCCGCCTTCTGGGAGCTCGACGGCGACGAGTCCGTCACCGCGGACCATCTGCGTCCCCAACTCGACGGAGACGGACGCAGCGTGCCCTGTGTGGGACTCCTGGACGGCACCCCGATGAGCTACTGGGAGCTGTACCGGGCCGACCTCGACCCACTGGCCCGGCACTACCCGGCGCGCCCGCACGACACCGGTATCCACCTGCTCATCGGGGGCGTGGCCGACCGCGGCCGAGGCGTCGGCACCACCCTGCTGCGCGCCGTCGCCGACCTGGCGCTCGACCACAGGCCTTCGTGCACCCGCGTTGTGGCGGAACCCGACCTGCGCAACACCCCTTCTGTGTCAGCCTTTTTGAGCGCAGGATTCCGCCTCTCCGCCGAGGTGGAGCTCCCCGACAAACGCGCCGCGCTCATGGTCCGCGACCGCGCGCTGCGCGACCAGCTCTGACGTCCGATCGACCGACCCCGCCCAAAGCCGCCGAGTAACCACAACACCGCAACCGGCACCGCTCCCCACCACATCGCCGCGCACCTCCAACCGGCCGGATCCCCACCGGCCTTCGTTCGATCTCACTTCTGATACACCGCTCGGGCCGGGCAGGTTCCGCCTCCCGGCCGATGAACTTCCGCCGCCGCAAGTCCCGCTTGATTCCGGAGACCCCGTGCACAATTCCGCCGCCGCCCCCGATTCGGCAGAGCCCCCCGCGCTCTACGATCCGCCGGAGCTCCATCGGGCGGCCTGGCAGCTGGCCGGCCGCCGCCTCCTGGCCAAGATGCTGGGCGAGTTCGCCCACGAAGAGATCCTCCAGCCGACACCGACACCGACACCGACACCGACACCGACACCCACTCCGCACCGCTACACGGTCCCCCTCGACGACGGCCGCGAGCTCGCCTTCCACGCGGGCCGAGGAGCGTACGACTCCTGGCGCGTGGACCCCGAGGGCATGGTCGTCGGCGACAGCCCGTACACCGACCCCATCCGCTTCGTCATCGAAGCCCGCCACACCCTGGGTCTCGACGGCACCACGCTCGGCCATCTGATTCGCGAGCTGAACGCCACGCTCGCCGCCGACACCCGTCTCGACCACACCGCTCTCACCGCCGCGGCCCTCGCCGACCTGGACTACGCCGAGCTCGAAGGCCACCAGACCGGCCACCCCTGGCTCGTCCTCAACAAGGGCCGCCTCGGCTTCTCGGCACAGGACTGCGCGCGGTGGGCGCCCGAGGCGCGCAAGCCGTCCCACCTCCCCTGGATCGCAGTGAGCCATGACCTCGCCTCGTACCGGGGGGTGCGCGGCCTGGACACTCCCGAGCAGTTGTACGCGCGCGAACTGGACGCGAGCACCCGTACCGGATTCGACGAGGCGCTCCGAGCACGCGGCCTCGACCCGGCCCGCTATCTGCTGCTCCCGGTGCATCCCTGGCAGTGGGACGAGATCGTGCTCCCCCTGTTCGCGCCCTCCGTAGCCGCCGGGGACATCGTGCCGCTGCCCTGCGACGCGGATCTGCGCCTGCCGCAGCAGTCCATCCGTACCTTCCTCAATGTGTCCCGCCCCGAGCGCCACACAGTGAAGCTGCCGCTGTCGATCCTCAACACCCTGGTCTGGCGCGGTCTGCCCACCGAGCGCACCGCCGCCGCCCCCGCCGTCACCGCCTGGGTGCACGCGGTACGGGACAACGACCCGTACCTGCGCGAGGAAACCCGGGCCGTCCTGCTCGGCGAGGTCGCCTCCGTCACCGTGGAACACCCCGTCTACGACGGCCTGGCCGAGGTCCCGTACCAGTACAAGGAACTCCTGGGCGCGATCTGGCGCGAGCCGCTCGGCCGCTACCTGGACCCGGGCGAACGCGCCCGCACCCTCGCCTCCCTGCTCCATGTCGACCCGCAGGGCAGGTCCTTCACGGCGGAACTCGTCGCCCGCTCCGGGCTCGCCCCCGACGCCTGGCTGCGCCGCCTTTTCGGCGCGCTGCTTCCCCCTCTTCTCCACTTCCTCTATCGCTACGGCACGGTCTTCTCGCCCCACGGCGAGAACGCGATCGTGGTCTTCGACGAGCGGGACATCCCGGTCCGGCTAGCGGTCAAGGATTTCGTCGACGACGTGAACGTCAGCGCCGAGCCGCTGCCCGAGCACGAGTCCATGCCCGATGACGTACGGGAAGTGCTGCTCACCGAGCCACCGGACTTTCTCACCCAGTTCATCCACTCGGGGCTCTTCGTCGGGGTATTCCGCTATCTCGCGCCGCTGTGCGAAGAGCAACTGGGCGTACCGGAAGGAGAATTCTGGTCTCTTGTACGGGCGGAGATCCTGCGCTACCAGGCGCGCTTCCCGGAACTCAAGGACCGGTACGAGACCTTCGACCTGCTTGGCGAGCGCATCGCCCGGCTCTGTCTCAACCGCAACCGACTCCACCTCGACGGCTACCGCGACCGGCCCGAACGCCCGCATGCGGCGGTGCACGGTACGGTCCCCAATCCCCTGCACCGGCCGTGAGCGCCTCCGCAGAGCCGCCCGGCGGAGGAATGTCAGTGGACCCGTTTAGGGTGGTCGGCCTATGACGAAACCCTCACTCCCCGAACTCCTGCATGCTGCCGTCACAGCCGTCGGCGGCACGGAGCGCCCTGGCCAGGTGACGATGGCCGAGGCGGTCGCCGAGGCCATCGACGGCGGCTCGCATCTCCTTGTCCAGGCGGGTACGGGCACTGGAAAGTCCCTCGGCTATCTGGTGCCGGCCCTCGCTCACGGGGAGCGCGTGGTCGTCGCGACGGCCACGCTCGCCCTTCAGCGCCAGCTGGTCGAGCGTGATCTGCCGCGGACGGTGGAGTCGCTGCATCCGCTGCTCCGCCGCAAGCCGCAGTACGCGATGCTCAAGGGCCGCTCCAACTATCTGTGTCTGCACCGCCTCCACGAGGGTGTGCCGCAGGACGAGGAGGAGGGGCTCTTCGACCAGTTCGAGGCGGCGGCGCCCACCAGCAAGCTGGGCCAGGACCTTCTTCGTATGCGCGACTGGGCGGACGAGACCGAGACGGGCGACCGGGACGATCTGACCCCGGGTGTGTCCGACCGCGCCTGGGCGCAGATCTCGGTCTCCTCGCGGGAGTGCCTGGGTGCGACGAAGTGCGCGTACGGCGCCGAGTGCTTCGCGGAGATGGCCCGTGAGCGGGCCAAGCTCGCCGATGTGGTCGTCACCAACCACGCGCTGCTGGCCATCGACGCGATCGAGGGCGCCCCCGTGCTGCCGCAGCACGAGGTACTGATCGTCGACGAGGCGCATGAGCTGGTGTCCAGGGTTACGGGTGTGGCCACCGGTGAGCTCACTCCGGGCCAGGTCAACCGCGCGGTGAAGCGCGCGGCGAAGCTGGTCAACGAGAAGGTCGCGGACCAGCTGCAGAGTGCTGCCGAGGGTTTCGAGCGGGTGATGGAGCTGGCCCTGCCCGGCCGTCTTGAGGAGATCCCCGAGGACCTTGGCTATGCGCTGCTCGCGCTGCGCGATGCGGCCCGCAATGTGATCTCGGCGCTGGGGACGACGCGTGACAAGTCCGTGGCTGACGAGGACGCGGTACGCAAGCAGGCGCAGGCTTACGTCGAGTCGGTGCACGATGTGGCCGAGCGGATCACCAACGGGTCCGAGTGGGATGTCGTCTGGTACGAGCGGCATGACCGCTTCGGAGCTTCGCTGCGGGTAGCTCCCATGTCGGTCTCGGGCCTGCTGCGGGAGAAGCTCTTCACCGACCGTTCGGTGACGCTGACCTCGGCGACGCTGAAGCTCGGCGGGGACTTCAACGGGGTGGGCGCGTCGCTGGGGCTCGCGCCCGAGGGCGCCGCGGGTGTGGCGGGCAGTGAGTCCGAGGAGATGCCGGTGTGGAAGGGCGTCGACGTCGGCTCGCCCTTCGACTACCGCAGACAGGGAATCCTGTACGTCGCGAAGCACCTGTCGCGGCCGGCGCGGGACGGGGACCGCGCGGACATGCTCGACGAGCTGACGGAGCTGATCCAGGCGGCGGGCGGGCGCACGCTCGGTCTGTTCTCCTCGATGCGTGCGGCTCAGCAGGCGGCTGAGGAGCTGCGGACGCGGATCCCGGAGTTCCCGATTCTGCTCCAGGGCGAGGAGACGCTCGGTGAGCTGATCAAGAACTTCGCGGCGGATCCGAAGACCTGTCTGTTCGGCACGTTGTCGCTCTGGCAGGGCGTGGATGTCCCTGGCGACAGCTGCCAGCTGGTGGTCATGGACAAGATTCCGTTTCCGCGGCCCGACGATCCGCTGATGAGTGCGCGGCAGAAGGCGGTGGAGGAGAACGGCGGGAACGGGTTCATGGCGGTCGCGGCCACGCATGCGGCGCTGCTGATGGCCCAGGGGGCCGGTCGTCTCGTACGCGCCACGGGCGACAAGGGTGTCGTGGCGGTGCTCGACCCGCGCCTGGCCACGGCCCGCTACGGGAGCTATCTGAAGGCCTCGCTGCCCGACTTCTGGTACACGACGGATCGCAATCAGGCCCGTCGGTCGCTGTCCGCGATCGATGCGGCGGCCAAGGCTGCGGAGGCGGGGGAGGCAAGCGAGTAGGGCCCACGCCGTGCCGCAGCAGACAGCACAGGACCCCGGAACCGGCGCAGGTGGTTCCGGGGTCCGGTCTTGGGGGCCGGGGTCAGACGCGGCGGAGTACCGCGACGACCTTGCCGAGGATCGTGGCCTCGTCGCCGGGGATCGGCTGGTACGCCGCATTGTGCGGGAGCAGCCAGACATGGCCGTCCTCGCGCTTGAAGCGCTTCACCGTGGCCTCGCCGTCGAGCATGGCGGCGACGATGTCACCGTTCTCGGCGACGGGCTGACGGCGGACGGTGACCCAGTCGCCGTCGCAGATCGCGGCCTCGATCATCGAGTCACCGACGACCTTGAGCACGAAAAGGTCGCCGTCGCCGACGAGCTGGCGGGGGAGGGGGAAGACGTCCTCGACCGACTCCTCCGCGAGGATCGGGCCACCGGCCGCGATCCGGCCGACGAGCGGCACATAGGACGCGGCGGGCTTGCCCGTGGTGTCCGTGGGCTGGCTGCTGCCCTGGTCGGAACCGCGCACCTCGTACGCCCTGGGGCGGTGCGGGTCGCGGCGCAGGAAGCCCTTGCGCTCCAGGGCCATCAGCTGGTGCGCCACGGAGGACGTGCTGGACAGGCCCACGGCCTGACCGATCTCGCGCATCGACGGCGGGTAGCCACGGCGCTGTACGGAGTCCCGGATGACCTCGATCACCCGGCGCTGGCGGTCTGTGAGACCCGAGCTGTCCGCCCTGATACCTGGAGGTCGACCAGGGAGTGAGCGGGCGGGCTTCTGCCCCTCCGGGTTCATGCCGGAGTCATTCATGGCGTGCACCGCCTCGAGTCGGCCCTGGGAGCGATCCTGGGCGGTGATGCTGGCACTGTCTGCGGTGGTGGTCACGGCGGCCCCTTCCGAGAATGGTCTCCCTAGTCGGACAACGGTAGTTGCTTTCGAAAGGTTGCGCCAAACACACGTTCGAGTGAAAAACTTTGGATTGCCTGACGTGATCATGTGCTCGGGTGTAATACCGAGGCTCGAACAGGTGGCAATTCAACCCATCGCGGGAGAATCCGCCCTGTAGGCGGTTCCGCGCGGGGAGCCCCACCCGTGAGGGTCACAGTCTGCCATCGGTTGCCGCGGGCGGCGGGGTGGGTGTGCGTGTTCGTGTCGGACCCGTCTCGCGGGCGTGCCCGCCGCGACGTTCCGCTCCGCCCTTCGCGTACCCTCTTCAAGGCCTCCTGCGAGCGACCCGCGTGCCGTGCCGCGGGCGCCGTCAAGGCTTTCCCGCAGGTGGCTCCGCGCCCTGCCGCAAGCGACACGCGATGGTGTCGAAAATGCAGCCAAACCCCAGATCTAGTGGTTGGATTGGCGCAGCCGCCCACAAGTTGTGGTCCCTGGTTCTTGGAGCCTCGGCCATCGCCTATGCTGGGGGTCGCTTCGAGCGGGGCAGCGGTGGGAAACCGCGCCTTGCAAGAGGCCATTCAGTCGTGCTGTGAAGGAGGGTTGGGAGCAATGCACTGTCCCTTCTGCAGGCACCCCGACAGCCGGGTCGTCGACTCTCGTACGACCGACGACGGCACGTCGATCCGCAGGCGCCGGCAGTGCCCGGACTGCACCCGTCGTTTCACCACCGTCGAGACCTGCTCGCTGATGGTGGTCAAGCGCTCCGGAGTGACCGAACCCTTCAGCCGTACCAAGGTCATCAATGGCGTCCGCAAGGCATGCCAGGGGCGACCCGTCACGGAGGACGCACTCGCCCAGCTCGGCCAGCGGGTCGAGGAGGCGGTGCGCGCCACCGGCAGTGCCGAACTGACCACCCACGACGTGGGTCTGGCCATACTCGGCCCGTTGCAGGAGCTCGACCTCGTCGCGTACCTGCGCTTCGCGTCCGTCTACCGGGCGTTCGACTCGCTCGAGGACTTCGAGAGCGCCATCACCGAGCTGCGGCATGTGCAGGAGTTCCAAGAAGCTGCCGCCCAGGGTGCGCCCGGAGACGGACAAGCTGACCGCGGATCCACGGGGACCGAGGTTCCCGTGCCCGCCACCGCCGCCGACTGACCGGCGGGCCGGACCGCAGGTTCCCTGGTGGGACCGGGCCGGCGGCCGATCGGCGGCCAGAAGACCTGTTGCGGGTGGCAGCGCTGCGCTCGCGGCACCAGACACACACCACAGCCCTGGGAAGAACGGGGCACTTTTGGGCGTTTTAGCCCGATAAAGGGAGGCGGCATGACCGAGACGACGAGCGGCCCGGCACGAGGTTCCCGCGCCAAGGGATCCAAGGCCAGCAAGGGTCTGCGTATCGAGCGCATCCACACCACCCCCGGCGTGCATCCGTACGACGAGGTCCAGTGGGAGCGCCGTGACGTCGTCATGACCAACTGGCGCGACGGCTCGGTCAACTTCGAGCAGCGTGGCGTCGAGTTCCCCGACTTCTGGTCGGTGAACGCGGTCAACATCGTCACCAGCAAGTACTTCCGCGGCGCGGTGGGCACTCCGCAGCGCGAGACCGGTCTGAAGCAGCTGATCGACCGGATCGTGAAGACGTACCGCAAGGCCGGCGAGGACTACAGCTACTTCGCCTCGCCCGCCGACGCCGAGATCTTCGAGCACGAGCTGGCGTACGCCCTCCTGCACCAGATCTTCAGCTTCAACTCCCCGGTGTGGTTCAACGTCGGTACGCCGCAGCCGCAGCAGGTCTCCGCCTGCTTCATCCTGGCCGTCGACGACTCCATGGAGTCGATCCTCGACTGGTACAAGGAAGAGGGCATGATCTTCAAGGGCGGCTCCGGCGCCGGCCTGAACCTCTCCCGTATCCGCTCCTCCAAGGAGCTCCTGTCCTCGGGCGGCAACGCCTCGGGTCCGGTCTCCTTCATGCGCGGTGCCGACGCCTCCGCCGGAACCATCAAGTCCGGTGGCGCCACGCGCCGTGCGGCCAAGATGGTCATCCTCGACGTCGACCACCCCGACATCGAGTCCTTCATCGAGACCAAGGTGAAGGAGGAGGAGAAGATCCGCGCGCTGCGTGACGCGGGCTTCGACATGGACCTGGGCGGCGACGACATCACGTCCGTCCAGTACCAGAACGCCAACAACTCGGTCCGTGTGAACGACACGTTCATGAAGGCGGTCGAGACGGGCGGCAAGTTCGGTCTCACCTCGCGTATGACCGGGGACGTCATCGAGGAGGTCGACGCCAAGTCGCTCTTCCGCAAGATGGCCGAGGCCGCCTGGGCCTGCGCCGACCCCGGCATCCAGTACGACGACACCATCAACGCGTGGCACACCTGCCCGGAGTCGGGCCGGATCAACGGCTCGAACCCGTGCTCCGAGTACATGCACCTGGACAACACCTCGTGCAACCTCGCCTCGCTGAACCTGATGAAGTTCCTCAAGGACGACGGCCTGGGCCACCAGTCCTTCGAGTCCGAGCGCTTCGCCAAGGTCGTCGAGCTGGTCATCACCGCGATGGACATCTCCATCTGCTTCGCGGACTTCCCGACGCAGAAGATCGGTGAGAACACCCGCGCCTACCGTCAGCTGGGCATCGGTTACGCCAACCTCGGCGCCCTGCTCATGGCCACGGGTCACGCGTACGACAGCGACGGCGGCCGCGCGCTCGCCGGCGCCATCACCTCGCTGATGACGGGTACGTCCTACAAGCGCTCCGCCGAACTCGCCGCCGTGGTCGGCGCGTACGACGGCTACGCCCGTAACGCCACCCCGCACAAGCGCGTCATGAAGCAGCACGCCGACGCCAACGGCACGGCCGTCCGTATGGACGACCTCGACACCCCGATCTGGGCCGCCGCCACGGAGGCCTGGCAGGACGTGATCCGGCTCGGCGAGAAGAACGGCTTCCGCAACGCGCAGGCCTCGGTCATCGCGCCGACCGGCACCATCGGTCTCGCGATGTCCTGCGACACCACCGGCCTCGAGCCCGACCTCGCCCTGGTCAAGTTCAAGAAGCTGGTCGGCGGCGGCTCGATGCAGATCGTCAACGGCACCGTGCCGCAGGCCCTGCGCCGCCTGGGTTACCAGGAGGAGCAGATCGAGGCGATCGTCGCCCACATCGGTGAGAACGGCAATGTCGTCGACGCCCCGGGCCTCAAGCACGAGCACTACGAGGTGTTCGACTGCGCCATGGGCGAGCGCTCCATCTCCGCGATGGGCCACGTCCGCATGATGGCCGCGATCCAGCCGTGGATCTCCGGTGCGCTCTCCAAGACGGTCAACCTGCCGGAGACGGCGACCGTCGAGGACGTCGAAGAGGTCTACTTCGAGGCGTGGAAGATGGGCGTCAAGGCGCTCGCGATCTACCGCGACAACTGCAAGGTCGGCCAGCCCCTCTCCGCGAAGACCAAGGAGAAGGAGCAGTCCGCAAAGGACGCAGTCACCGCGAAGGCCGAGACGGAGATCCGCAAGGCCGTCGAGAAGGTCGTCGAGTACCGCCCGGTCCGCAAGCGTCTGCCCAAGGGCCGTCCGGGGATCACCACCTCCTTCACCGTGGGTGGCGCCGAGGGCTACATGACCGCCAACTCCTACCCGGACGACGGTCTCGGTGAGGTCTTCCTGAAGATGTCCAAGCAGGGTTCGACCCTCGCGGGCATGATGGACGCCTTCTCGATCGCCATCTCGGTGGGTCTGCAGTACGGCGTTCCGCTGGAGACGTACGTCTCGAAGTTCACGAACATGCGCTTCGAGCCGGCGGGTATGACGGACGACCCGGATGTCCGGATGGCGCAGTCGATCGTGGACTACATCTTCCGCCGCTTGGCGCTGGACTTCCTCCCGTTCGAGACGCGTTCGGCGCTCGGTATCCACACGGCCGAGGAGCGTCAGCGTCACCTGGAGACGGGTTCGTACGAGCCTTCGGACGACGAGGTCGACGTCGAGGGTCTGGCGCAGTCGGCGCCGCGCGCCCAGGAGCTGAAGGCGGTCGAGACCCCGAAGCCCGTAGTGGAGGCTGCTGCTCCGAAGCAGGCGCCGCACACCAGCGCCGAACTGGTCGAGATGCAGCTGGGCATCCAGGCGGACGCCCCGCTCTGCTTCTCCTGCGGTACGAAGATGCAGCGGGCCGGCTCCTGCTACATCTGCGAGGGCTGCGGCTCCACCAGCGGCTGCAGCTGAGCTGTCACCGCTGAGCGGTAACTGAACGAAGGGGACCGGCTGTCGGCCGGTCCCCTCCGTCGGCTCTCGCTTCGGATCCACCCGCTTCGATCCTCGGCGTGCACATCGGACCGCCGTCGCCTGGTGGATGGGCGCGCGGGAAATTGGATGACAACGCCCGGCGCCTGGTCGACCATTGATCCGTGCCCCTTGACCTGCAGACCTTCGCCCTCAGTGTTGTTGTCCCCGACCCAGTGATCCGTGGAAGCACCGTGGAGGTACGCCCCCGAATCGGAGGGCGGGACGTGGTGGCTGAGGTATTCGACGAGGGACCGGGCGACGACCCTCGCTATCTCCTCTTCCCCGAGGGGCCGCTTCACGCCGACGCGTCACCGCGTGAGGTTCGACTGGCGGAGGCAGCTTGCACGGAAGGGTGTTGTGGCGCTCTCTATGTCACGATCCGTCGAGATGGCGATCAAGTCGTTTGGGGTGCTTGGCGCAACCCGGATCAAGATGAGGTCGGCCTGCCGGAGTTCAGATTCGACGCTCAGCAGTACGGAGCCGAGGTTGAGCGCGCAACGCTGGACCGCTCCTGGGAATGGCCGGCCAGGACTGTCGCCCGTCTCCTCGAAGAACAGCTTCGGCAGCGCACTGCCTGGCTCGAGCGCTGGCAGTGTGAGCTCGACAGCGTGTCTGCCTGGCTCTGGGAGCCGGATCGGATCAATCTCTTCCTGTTCCACCCGGGCCGGGATGCCGTCAAGGACGGCCGTTCTTGGCTCCAGTTCCAGATGACCTTGGACGTTTCCGGGGAGGACCCGGCGGCCCAGGCTGATGAGTTGGTGCAGGAGCTCACGGCGGTCGACCCGCGTGTGCCTGCCGATGTCTGCGGCGGTTCGAAGGAATTTGCCCGTCAGCTCGGCTACCCCTGGCCGCCACGGCAGCGGTGACTGAACCCATCGGAATGGAGACCCCGCTGCCGGTCTCCGTCGGCGCTTGAGCAGGCAGAAGGCGACGAGGGCAGGATTCGAACCTGCGGCCACCCGGAGATCGAGCCGGGCGCTCCTCCGCAGAGCTTCCTCGTCGCCGTGAGTGATCCTCGTCGAGGCGAGGTTCAAGGGCAACTTGTTTAGCGGGTGCGGGTGTTGCTCACAGCCACTCCATGGCGGCCGTGTGCTGGGACTTGCCCGAGAAGTAGCCCGCCGAGCGCAGGGCGCTCGCCATCAGGGGGTCGGCGACCGCGACTCCGTGGACCAGTTCCGGCGTCCGCCGGAACCGCACGGCCTCGGCCGTCGGGCGAGGTGCCGTCCAGGCGCCCGCCACCGGGTCCACCCGGTAGCGGGCGCAGACCTCGGCGACCAGGGAGCGCGGGCAGGGCTCCTCTCCGCGCAGTACCTCCCAGGGGAGCGGGAGTTCCGACCAGACGAGCGTGTCCGGGTGCAGGCCGCCGCCGCTCTTGCGGTGCCAGTACGCCACGTCGGCGGCCATCAGACGGGGCACCTTGCCGGGGCACACCGTGTCGAGGAGGGATTCCTCGCCCAGTTCGACGAGCAGGGCGAACCAGTGGGCGCGGGCCGTGTTCCAGGCCTGGGCCGCCTGGTTCCAGGTCGAGGAGTCGTTCCCCGGGCGCACGATCATCGTGCCGCGTTCCAGCGGCGCGCGCTTCCAGGTCTCCTCGAGTAGGTCGGCGACCTGGCGCAGGAAACGGTTCCAGCGCAGGAGGAGTCGGGTGAGGTCCTCGTCGGATACGCGGGAGAGGACTTCTGATGTGGGGTGCACGTGCGCGACCGCGTACCAGTTGGTCCGGTCGGGCTCGGCGAGCAGCCGCTGGAACAAGGCGTCCGCCACCTCGTCGTACGGGCGGCGCTGGCTGCCGTTGGTGAAGATGCTGCGCATGTGGCCGCGCGCGGTGATGTACGCGATGAAGGCTGCCGTGTCCGGGTCGGCGGCGAACAGGTCGTACGGCAGGGTGTGCGCGAACGCCCCCTTGCCGGTCAGGGTCACCTCGCGGCGCTGCTGTTCGTGCAGGAGCCGGGCGAGCTTCGCCTCCATACGGCGCAGCATGCGGAAGCGCTTGTTGTAGCGGCGCTTCGACAGTTCACCCAGACCGGCCTCGGTACGTTCGGCGCGGTTGAGGCGGTCGAGGCCGAAGTCGTTCTCGCCGTACGCGCGGCCGATCTCCTCGCCCGCGAGGCGGATCGCCGCCTCGATGCGCGCGGGGTCGTCCCCGGCGTCGGCGGGCAGGTCCGGCAGAGTCGTGAACAGGTCGGCCGCGCGCCCGAGTTGGCGGGCCGCGCCGACGGGGCGGGCGAACTCCTCGCGCATGGAGGTGTAGCCGTGCCAGATGTTGCGCAGGGCGTGTGCGGCGGCCTTGGTGAGGGCCTTCTCGGCGGTGGTGTCGAGTGGAGTGCCCTGCGCGGCGTGCAGGTCCAGGATCAGCTGGGCCACGTCTTCGGGGCGCTTGCGCAGGGCCAGGGTGGAGTGCAGTTCGTGGAGCAGTCGTTCGACCATCAAAGACGGCATGCGGCTCACTGTGGCAGCGCCGTCAGCCGATCTCCACCGGATTTCCCGCGGCTCAGACCACCGCCCCCATCGCCAGTGCGAAGGCCGTCGGATCCAGCTCGAAGCCCTTGAAGACCGGGCGGAGTTGCCAGGTGCGGGTGCCGTCGCGGGTGAGTTCGGCCAGGACGGCGGCCGTGCAGCGCGGGGCGGCGGTGAAGTCGAAGTGGGCCAGGTCCGTGTGGCCCTCGCGCAGCCGTACCGCGGCGTTGAAGGTCTCGCCGAAGGTCAGGTCGCCGTGGGTCTGCTGGATGGCGACGCCGAGGACGACACGGACATAGTCCTCGTTCAGGCGGTCGAGTTCGAGGGTCATCACCTCGTCGTAACCGAAGCCCTGGCCCGTCTTGCTGTCGCGGTTCAGCGTGATGGTGCCGTCAGGGGAGCGGCTGCCGAAATGGACCAGGTAGGCCGGTGTGCCGGTGGGGTCCGAGGCCGAGTAGACCGCGCAGACCAGGTCGAGGTCGTGTGCGGGGCTGCCGGTCGGCGCCGGGTCCCACTTGAGGCCGGCTTCCACCTTGGTCAGGCCCTTGCTGAAACTGCTCATGAAATCTCCCCTGGAACGCGCTTCGTCGGGGACACGCTACGACGTCGCTGCGACAACTGGACGACGGGTACGCCGAGTTGGGGGCAGGTCAGTGCGGGATGGCACGCGGTGGCCTGGTACGGGTGAGCTCGTCCCTGAAACGGCCGATCTCCGAGGCCACCTGGCGGATGAGGTGGGTGTTCTCGATGCGGTCCAGGTAGAGGCAGCGGCGCGCCAGGCCTTCGAGTTCGAAGATGAAGCAGAGGGCCATCAGGGGATTGATGAACAGCTCGCTGCCGTGGGTGCGCCGGGTGAAGTGCACATTGCCGAAGACGCCCTGGATCGCGGCGGCTATCGAGCCGTTGACGATGGACGGGTGGTCCGGGGTGTTGTCATGGGCGTGCACCGCCGCGTCGACGAAGAGGGCGCCCTCCCTCGTCGTACGGGAAATGGAGAACGCGCCCAGGTATGCGCCGTCGCGTTCCAGGGCCGCCATGTTCTCCAGGACCAGACCGTGGCTCACCCCGTGATACGCGTCCACGCCGAAGCCGACCGAGATCACGAGGCGCTCGACTCCCTCGATTCCCGCGAGGGCGGCGACACTTGCCATGTCCTCCTCGGGAGTGCCGAGCCCGGATTCGTCACCGCGCATCAGGATGTCCGTACCGCCGTCGACCAGGATGACGGTGTCGATGTCGTAGGCGTCGATGACCGCGCGGTACGCGGCGCGCAGGGGCTGGACTCCCGTGCGCTCGAAGGCGTGCACGGTGCTGGGAAAGCCGTGCAGGTCGAGCCAGCAGGCCAGGGTGCGTTCCGGGAAGTACCACTGGTGCGGGGCCGAGTCGGGGGTCACACGCGCCACGTTCTCCGCGAGCCAGGAGTCGGCCGGGAGTGCGGCGATCGAGCTGAACGTCAGGTTGGCGAGGTGTACTTGGCGGCCCTGGGCGAGCAGGGACAGGGCGATGGGCAGGCCCGCGTAGATGTCGAAGCCGCCGCCCGCTCCCGCGACCAGGATGCGCTCCGCGTTCTCCAGACGGCCGAACAAGGGGTGATCATGCAGCGCGGTCATGGCCGCCATTGTGCGGGGGGACTCCCGTGTGAGTACTCCTCTGCGGAGAGTGACCCATGCCACGCCGGGCGCCGTACTATGGCGCGGTGCTGGTCAAGTGGATGCGTTGCACCGTGACGGACCGTAGAGGGTTCGAGCAGGGGCAGCGGAGGTGGGCGGGGCTTCTGGGGGAGCCGGGGTTTCGGGGACAGGGCGGTGGATGGAGCACGCGGCAGGCGGATGTCGTGCATCTTTTCGCCTTCTGGGAGAGCCGGTCGTTCTACGACTCGTTCATGGCCCGGTCCCATGACCGCATCGCCTCCGCTCAAGTCGGCACGTACACGAACATGCAGATCAAGCTGTTCGACCACCGCTTCGATGTGAAGACCGGCTTCGAACCGCGGTTCACCGACGCGGATCTGGTGCGGATCGCGCACTGCCGGGTGCACGAGGAGAGCGTGGAGCACTTCGCGCTGATGCAGCAGAAGGTGTGGAACCCGGCGATGGCCGGCTCGCCCGGCATGGTGCGCGGGCTGTTCTGCGAGGCGCCGGGCAGCGAGTTCCTGGTCCTTTCGATGTGGCGGTCCGAGGCCGAGCACGGGAAGTACCGCGAGGAGCGGGTCGAGCGCCTTTCGCTGCGCGCGGGCATCGAGAAGGATCTGGTCGGCCTCGACGGGGACATCGTCAGGCTCGTGCCGCAGTGGACCGTGTAGAGCTGCGCCGCAGAGGGCTGTGCTGACGGTCCGCGGCACCGTCTCCTCGCGGTCGACCGCCTCCCGTAGAGGCTGCTTGAAGCGGCTGAGGTGGCGGGCGTTGAGCCACAGGCGGCTGAGGTCGGTGTGTGCGCCGCCGGTCACGCCATGGGTGACGCTGCACTCCTCGACCTCAGCCCCGCCGCAGTGCACGAGATCACGCCCGATGACCGCGGTCTGCTGTTGCGGACCAACCGCAGCGGCGGCCCGGCCGCCGGGCAGCGGACCTGATCGAGCGCTCGCCGGTGCCGCGATCTAGGGTCTTGGCATGGCAAGACCGCGGCGCATCGTTCTGGTCCGGCACGGGGAGTCGGAGGGGAACGCCGACGACACCGTGTACGAGCGCGAGCCCGACCATGCGCTGATGCTCACCGGGCGGGGGTGGGAGCAGGCCGAGGAGACGGGGGAGCGGCTGCGCGAGCTGTTCGGCGAGGAGCGCGTCAGCGTCTACGTCTCGCCGTATCGCCGGACCCTCGAGACCTTCGAGGCCTTCGGGCTCGACCCCGCGCGGGTACGGGTGCGCGAGGAGCCGCGACTGCGGGAGCAGGACTGGGGGAACTGGCAGGACCGCGAGGACGTACGGCTGCAGAAGGCCTACCGGGACGCGTACGGGCACTTCTTCTACCGCTTCGCGCAGGGCGAGTCCGGTGCGGATGTGTACGACCGGGTCGGGGCCTTCCTGGAGAGCCTCCACCGCAGCTTCGAGGACCCGGAGCACCCGCCGAACGTGCTCCTGGTGACGCACGGACTCACCATGCGGCTGTTCTGCATGCGGTGGTTCCACTGGTCGGTGGCCGAGTTCGAGGCGCTGTCGAATCCGGGCAATGCCGAAATGCGGGTGCTCGTGCTGGGGCAGGACGGGCGGTACTCCATGGACCGGCCCTTCGAGCGGTGGTGCGAGCCCGAGGCCTACGTGCGCGAACGCCGGCGGAGGTGACGGTGGACCCGCGGGGCGAAAGTGGCCTCGGCCGCCGTTAATTTATTCGAGGCGTATGGCCCGATTCGTTAGAGTGGGGGCGCGATGATCGCTGATTCCTCCTCTCCTGCCGCTGAAGCCACCGATCCCCGACTCGGCCGGGCGCTGGCCAGCCTGCGGGGTCTCGCCGTCGGGGACGCCCTCGGTTCCCAGTACTTCGTGCCCGAGAACTATCCGCTGCTCAAGCGCCGCGAGGTGCCCGAAGGGCCCTGGCAGTGGACCGACGACACCGAGATGGCCTGCTCCGTGGCCGCCGTGCTCGCCTCGCACGGGCGGATCGACCAGGACGCCCTCGCGCAGTCCTTCGCCCACCACCATGACTTCGACCGCGGCTACGGTCCCGCGGTGAACCGCATGCTGCGCCTGATCCGCGAGGGCGGCGACTGGCGTGAGCTGGCTGCCGGTCTGTTCAAGGGCCAGGGCTCCTGGGGCAATGGCGCCGCGATGCGCATCGCCCCGCTCGGCGCCTGGTACGCGGACGATCCCGAGCAGGCCACCCACCAGGCGGAGATCTCCGCGTACACCACGCATCAGCACCGTGAGGCGGTCGTCGGCGCGATGGCCGTGGCCGCCGCGGCCGCGTTCGTGGCCGGGGCGAAGGAGCCGCTGAGCGGCCGGGCGCTGCTCGACGGTGTGATCGACCTGGTGCCGCGCAGCGCCGTCGGGGCCGGGCTTCGCCGGGCCCGCGACATGCTCGACTACAGCGACGCGAGTACGGTCGCGGCCGTACTCGGCTGCGGTCGGCGGACCACCGCGCACGACACGGTGCCGTTCGCGCTGTGGTCGGCGGCTCGGGGGCTCGGCGACTTCGAGGGCACCTTCTGGACGACCGCACAGGTCGGCGGCGACGTGGACACCACCTGCGCGATCGCGGGCGGTGTGGTCGCGGCCGCCGCGGCGGGTGCGCCGCCCGCGCAGTGGGCCGGGCAGACGGAGGCGCTGCCGCAGTGGGCGCCCGTCGCGGGCTGAGGCTGCCCGGCTTGAGCGCTGCGTGGGCTGAGGCCTGCCCCTGCCGACCGCTGCCAACCGCCCGCACTGTCACGGTCCTGCCACAGACCCCGCGTATCCGCCGCCGGGCCGCGTCCGCCGTGCTGCGCTGGGGCTACTCTGACGGCCCACACCGCCCGATGATCTTCTGCTGATCCCTGAGCCAGCGCTGCTCTGCGGGCGGGTGCCGACGAGACACCGGCTCGGGGCCTCAGCCAGGTCCAGGCCGGTCGGGAGGGGGTCCCGTGTCCGATACACCGTCCGCGCCGTCCACACCACCCACGCCCGAAGTGCCCGAGCCCGTGCCTGATACGGGGGCGGGGGACGGGTCGGGGAGCGCCGCGCAGGGTCAGGCCGCGAGGGGCGCGGCCGAACCGCAGGACTCCGTCCCGCCGCGTACCTACGCCGCTTCGCCGCAGGCCGTCCCGGCCCAGGCCGCGCGGGCCGTGGCCGGCCCGCCGCCCAACCCCTGGGCCACCCACCAACGACCCCCGTCCGTCTTCGACGGGATCACCGCCTCCGAGGCCGCGCCCGTCCGCACCGCGACCCTGGTCTCCGCGCTGGTCGCGGGCGTCCTGAGCGCGCTTCTCATGGTCGACGGCGTGGCCGTGAACCTGCTGATCGTGGCCGTGCCGCTCGCCCTCGCCGCGTACTTCGCGGCGCAGGCCGCGGGCCGGCTGCCCCGTGGTTGGACCCTCGCGTGGGCGGCCGGCGGGCTCGCGCTCCTCGCGGTGCCCGCGCTGCGGGACGCGGACTGGCCCTCGTTCCTCGCCGTCGTCGCGGCGCTCGGACTCGGTTCGCTCGCGCTGCACGGCACGCGCCGCTGGCCGGGCGTGCTGCTCAATCCGTTCGGCCTGATCGGCGCCGTGGGGCCCGGCACCGTATGGGCATGGCGCGGTGTGCGTGCGCGGGCCGGGGGTTCACGGGGTTCGCTCGCGCCGATCGTGCGGGCCGTCGCCGTGGCCGTCGTGCTGCTGCTCGTCTTCGGCGGTCTCTTCGCCGCCGCCGATTCCACGTTCTCCGATCTGCTCGGCAGTCTGCTCCCGGACGCGGACGTCTCCGACGGCCCGGTGCGGTTCCTGCTCTTCCTGCTCGGCCTTCTCGGCGCCGTCGCGGCCGCGTACACCGCCGCGGCCCCGCTGCGCTGGGACAAGATCGAGGTGAAGCCGGGCCGGGCGCGCGGCCGGATCGAGTGGGCGCTCCCTCTGGTCGTGCTCAATGTGCCTTTCGCCGTCTTCAACCTCATCCAGCTGACCGTGCTCTTCGGTGGCTACGAGGCCGCGCTCAAGGACGGTCTGACCTACGCCGAGTACGCCCGGCAGGGCTTTTGGCAGCTGCTCTTCGCCACGCTGCTCACCCTCGTGGTGATCGCGCTCGCGCTGCGCTGGGCGCCGCGCGAGGACCGGCGCGACCACACGCTGGTGCGCGCCGTGCTCGGCACCTTGTGCGTGATGACCCTGATCGTGGTCGCGTCCGCGCTGCGCCGGATGCAGATGTACGTGGACGCGTACGGCCTCACGCGGCTGCGGATCTCCGTCACCGCCATGGAGCTGTGGCTCGGTCTGGTGGTCGTGCTGATCATGGCGGCCGGGGTCTGGGGTGCGCGGTGGCTGCCGCGTGCGGTGATGGCGAGCGCCGCTGGTGCGGTGCTGGTGTTCGGCCTGGTCTCGCCGGACGGGACGGTCGCCGAGCAGAACGTGCAGCGGTATCTGGAGACCAAAAAATTCGACGTCGACTACGCCTCGGGGCTCTCCGCCGACGCCGTACCCGCGCTCGACAAGCTGCCGGAACCCCTGCGCAGTTGTGTGCTGCAGCCGCTCATGGCGGACCTGGGGAAAGACAAGGCGCCCTGGTACGCCATGAGTTACGGGGAGTGGCGGGCGCGGTCGCTCATCGAGGACCGGCCGTTGAGTGCGAGCCCGGACTGCAATGACATGGATGTGATCGACACGGAGGGCCTCGACCGCTCGGAGTACTAGGACCACTCGGAGTACCGGGACCACTCGGAGTACTGGGACCAGGCGGTCGTACGACGACGGGGGCACCCTTCCCGAGAAGGGTGCCCCCGTCGTCGTATCCGAGAAGATCAGTGCGCCACCGGCGTCCCGTTCCCGCTCAGGGCATCCAGATCGCTCTTGCGCACCTTGACCACGAAGATCGCGGTGATCAGTGCGAGCACCGCCATGGCCACCGCCGGGATGAAGCCGGTGGAGATGCCCTCCGAGAGGATCTCCTTGGCCCACGGCGAATTCTTCGGCAGCTCACCGGTCTTGGCGAAGGCGGCCTGCTGCTCGGGGGTCGCGTTGGCCATGAAGTCGGCCACCTGGATCTTGGCCTCGTCACGGCTCGCCGTGCCGAAGACCGTGGTCAGGATGGCGAGGCCGAGTGAACCGCCCACCTGCTGGGTCGCGTTGAGCAGACCGGAGGCCGCGCCCGCCTCGTGCTGGGCGACGCCGGAGACGGCGGTCAGGGTCAGCGTGACGAAGTTGAGGCCCATGCCGAAGCCGAAGAGCAGCATCGGGCCCAGTACGCCGCTGAGATACGAACTGTCCGTGTCGATCAGCGTCAGCCAGCCGAGCCCCAGGATCACGAACGACGAACCCACCACCATGAACGGCTTCGGGCCGAGCTTGGGCAGCAGCGCCTGCGACAGGCCCGCGCCGAACACGATCGCCACCGTCACCGGCAGGAACTTCAGGCCGGCCTCGATGGGGGTGTCCCCGAGCACGTTCTGCACGAAGAGCACGATGTAGAAGAACATTCCGAACATCGCCGCCGCGAGGCTGAGCATGATCACATACGTGCCCGAGCGATTGCGGTCGCGGAACATCTTCAGCGGGGTGATCGGGTCCTTGGCCTTCGTCTCGATGTAGATGAAGAGCCCGAGCAGGACCACGGCCGCGCCGAACGAGACGCCCGTCAGGCCGTCGCTCCAGCCTTCGCCCGCCGCGCGGATGAAGCCGTAGACCAGTGCGGCCATACCCAGGGTCGAGGTGATCGCACCGGCGATGTCGAAGCGGCCGGGGTGTCGCTCCGACTCCTGGATGTACTTCGGGGTGAGCACCGCGATCAGCACGCCGATCGGGACGTTGACGAAGAGCACCCAGCGCCAGTCGAGCCATTCGGTGAGCATGCCGCCGGCCAGCAGACCGACCGCGCCACCACCGGCGGAGACCGCGGCGAAGACACCGAACGCCTTGTTGCGCTCGGGTCCTTCGGGGAACGTGGAGGTGATCAGCGCGAGCGAGGTCGGCGAGGCGATCGCACCACCGACGCCCTGCAGGGCGCGGGCCGCGAGCAGTTGCCAGGGCTCCTGGGCGAAGCCGCCGAGCAGTGAGGCGACCGTGAACAGCACGATGCCGAACATGAACACCCGGCGCCGGCCCAGGATGTCGCCCGCACGACCGCCGAGCAGCAGCAGACCGCCGAAGGTCAGGGTGTAGGCGCTGACCACCCAGGTCAGGTCGGTGGTGGAGAACTTGAGTGCGTCCTGGATGTGCGGAAGCGCGATGTTCACGATGGTGGCATCGAGGACGACCATCAACTGGCAGGCCGCGATGATGAACAGAGCGATTCCGGCGTGCGGCGACTTGCTGGTCGGTGCGTCTGGCTCCGGCTCCGGATCCTTGACGCGTATGTCCTCGTCTGGCTGTGTCACTGGTGCTCCCCTGGGCGTCTAGTGAACGGCAGCGTTCACTAGATGTGACCCTAGCGAGCGGTTCTTCTTGAACACAAGGAAATTTTTGGGGAGTTGGGCGTTCCTTGACCGGGTGCGGAACGGGGGCGGGAGAGGGGCGGACCATGGTGGCGGAGGGTGCGGATCCTGGTGACGGAGAGGTGCGGATCATGGCGTACGACAAGGAACTCGCCGATCGCGTACGGGCGGCTCTGATCGCCGAAGGCGCGGCCGAGGTGCGCGAGGTGAACATGTTCGGTGGGCTGAGTTTCATGGTGCGGGGAAAGCTGGCAGTGACCGCGGACAATGCCGGTCGGCTGATGGTGCGTTGCGATCCCGGGCGGCTCGACGAGCTGCTCGGACGTGACGGCGCGGCCTGGGCGCAGATGCGCGGCCGCAGGATGAGCAAGGGCTGGATCGTCGTCGACGCCCGCGGTACCCGGTCGGACGCCGCCGTCCGCGCGTGGATCCAGGAGGCTCTCGCCCAGAACGGCAAGGAACGTCACGGGGAGTTGGGCTGAGCCGGGCAATCGGTTTCCGCGCGTTCGTCGCCTCTGGCCCACTTGTGTCAGGGGCATGCATGGGCCACGGGGAATCATTGCTGTACCGGTGGTCGTCCTCGTAGGACCTCCCCATGGGGTTCTCACATCGAAGATCTGCGCACATAGGCATCGCGGTCGCGGTGCTCGGCGGACTGCTCACATCGGTCCAGCTGACCTCCGCCACCGCGGCACCCGCGGTCCGCGGAACGCAGCGAGTCATCGTCACACTGGACGGCGCGGGCGCGCTCGAAGCGGCGCCTGGTGCCGCGAAGGACGCCCGCTCAGGGGAGGTCAAGGAGCAGCGCAAGAAGCTCACCGGACGGCAGGACGCGTTCCTCGCCGAGGCCAAGGACGCCGGCCTGGCTCCCGGCAAGGTCCGCAAGCTGGGCCTGCTGGTCAACGCCATGTCGATGACCGTCGAGGCCGGTGACGTCGACGAGCTGCGCGACCTTCCGGGCGTCAAGTCCGTTGTCCCGGACCGCAAGTCGAAGATCCTGGACACCGACGCCCACGACCTGACGGGCGTGCCCGAGGTCTGGGAGCGCGAGGACGCCGCCGGGGCGAAGGCCACCGGCAAGGGCGTGACCGTCGCGATCGTCGACTCCGGTATCGACTACAGCCACCCCGACCTCGGCGGCGGCTTCGGCGAGGGCCACAAGGTCGTGGCCGGCTACGACTTCGTCAACGGCGACGCCGACCCGATGGACGACAACGGCCACGGCACCCATGTCGCCGGCATCGTCGCCGCGAAGCCCGCGGCGGACGGCGGCGTCACCGGCGCCGCGCCGGACGCCACGCTCACCGCGTACAAGGCGATGGACTCCGGCGGTTACGGCTACGAGTCCGACATCATCGCGGCGATCGAGGCGGCGGCCGACCCGGCCAACCCGCACCGCGCCGATGTGATCAACCTCAGCATCGGGGGCTCCGGCGACGGCCTCGATCCGCTGGGTCTCGCGGCCACCGCCGCGGCAGACGCCGGCATCGTCGTGATCGCCGCGGCGGGCAACTCGGGCCCTGGCGCCTACACCGTCGGCTCCCCGGCCGCCGCCCGCGGAGTGATCGCGGTCGGAGCGTCCACCAGCGGGATCCGTATCCCCGAGGTCAGCCTCAAGGGCGTCAAGCTCGACACGTACCGCGGCTTCGTCTCCGCCAACCCGCCCAAGAACCCCGTCACCGGGGGCATCGTGCGGATCGGCTGGGGCTCGGCCGAGGAGTGGGAGCAGGCCGGCGACGTACGCGGGAAGATCGTGCTCTACGACGCTCCCGTCGCCACCGGCGAGGGCAGCCTGCAGCCCGACCACGACGTCTACCTGGAGGCCGAACGCCGCGGCGCCGTCGCGATGATCGGCGGCATGATGGAGGCCGCGTCCGGCGGCGGCGGTGGAGGCGGCATCGGGATCGGTGCCGACACCGCGGCCAAGGGCGAGGCGAAGGTGCTCGCGGACAGCGGCACCCTGGAGTCCGGCGACGAACTGCGGATGGACCAGCTCGTCGTCGTCGGCGTGGACGCCCCGCAGGCCACCGCGCTGGCGGAACTTGCCGGTACGGACGCCCAGTTGACCGTCTCCGGCCGCGACTCCTCCGACGAGATCGCCTCGTTCTCCTCGCGGGGACCGAGCTTCGGCCTCGGAATGAAGCCGGACATCGTGGCGCCCGGCGTGGAGATCCGCTCCACCGTGCCGAAGGCCAAGTACAGCACCGGCGTTCGCCGGATGTCCGGTACGTCGATGGCCTCCCCGCTCGTCGCGGGCACCGCCGCGCTGCTGCGCCAGCTCCACCCGGAGCGCACCGCCGCGCAGGTGGGCGCGGACCTCATCGGTTCGGCCAAGCGCCTTGACGGCGTCGACACCCTGACCCAGGGCGCGGGCCGCCTCGACGCGGTCGCCGCCGCAGACTCCGTGCTCACCGCCTCACCGGCCGCCGTGTCGTTCGGCGCCGCGGATCTGTCGGGCCGTGAGATCGAGGAAGAGCGCACCGTCACCCTGCGCAACTCCGGTACCAGGCCCATCGCGGGCAGCGTCGACGTCTCGGGTACGGGCGCGAGCGTCTCGCCGCGCTTCGTAGTGATTCCGGCCGGCGGCACCGCGAAGGTCAAGCTGGAGATCGAAGCCGACAAGCCGAACTACACCACCCACTTCCGCGGCACAGTCACGGTCAAGCCGGTGAAGGGACACGGTCTGACGGTCCCGTACCTGCTCGAAGCCATTCCGCTCTACCTGGACGTCACCGCCGACCCGACCACGGGCCCTGCGCAGATCTACGTACGGACGCCCAGCGCCCGCACCAAGGCGCCGGTCGTCACGGTCGACCCGCCGGGTGCCCGTCCGTACACGGTGCAGACCAAGGCCACGGGCGACCCGATGTACTTCCTCGCCGAGGTCACCGGTGAGCGGGTGGGCACGTACAAGCTGTCGGCCCGCACCACCCTCGACACCGGCGCGGAACTGCGCGGCACCGGCGCCTTCGAACTCGTCGGCGGCAACGACGAGTCCGGTAAGTGGCGGCCCATCGGACCGAACAGCGCGGACGGCCTGCTCACCACAGCGCCCTCGGACGGCGACGACGCCGTGGTGAACGTCGGCGGACTCGGCGGTCCCTTCGTCACCACCGACAAGGGGAAGACCTGGACGCAGAAGGGCCGTACCCCGTTCATGGGTGCCGGCTTCGACATGCCCTACACGGTCGTCGACTCGACCGACAGCAAGCGCTGGTGGAGCGCCATCACCGCGATGTCCTGGTCCGTGCAGAGCGGCGGCATCCTCTACACCGAGGACCGCGGCCGTACGTTCCGGCAGACCAGTGCTCCCGACACGGGCTATGTCGACCTCGTCTCCGACAAAGCGAACAAGGTCCTGATCGCGCAGACCGGTGACGACCGGCTGCTGGTCAGCCGGGACAAGGGGAAGACCTGGGGCTACGACCAGCTCGGGCTGCCCGCCGACCTCGCGAACATCGAGATGGGCGGGGACGACCTGTACGCCTGGTCGAGGCAGTCGGTCTGGGTGGTGCGCGGAGCATCGGGCGCCTCTCCCGAGCCGGCCGTCAAGATCTTCGATCTGCCGACGGACCGCAAGTCGTTCCTGAACGGGCTCTCCGCGGACGACCAACTGGTCGCCGTCTCCGCCCTGGGCCAGCGCGGCGGTGTGCACATCAGCACCGACGGCGGCCGTACCTGGGCCGCGCCGTACCGCGACGGCCGGGGCATCGTGTCCCTCTCGAAGGGCTCGATCCTGTACGACCACTCCGGCGCCACCGAGCTCAGCGAGGACGGCGGCAAGACCTGGAAGTCGGTCGGCAAGCCGAACGACGACACCGTGGCGTACAACCTCGAACGCTGGGCCGACGGCTCGTACACCATCGGCGCGGCCAAGGCCGGTATGTACCGCATGGGCGGCGACGGCTCGTACCAGCGCATCGGCGTCCAGGCCATCGACGTCCCGGCGCTCGCCGTGAGCGGCGGCAGGCTGATCGCCGGCACCGAGCGTGGCCAATACGCCACCGGACTGCCGGCCGCGGGCCCCGAGTGGGGCGCCGCGGAGTACGAGGGCTCCCGAGGGCCGAACATTCCGTTCGTGCAGGCGGCGCTCAGCAAGCCGACGACGGTGTGGCGGACGCTCTCCCTTCCCTTCGGCGACCTGCTGCTGCAGAAGAGCACCGACTCCGGACGCACCTGGACGGACAAGGGGCACTTCGCCGCCGGCAACCTCGAGCCGACCTCGCTGATGGTCGACCCGAAGAACCCGGACAAGGTGGCGGTCGGCTATCTCTCCTGGAACTCGGTCGGCGTCTACACCACCACCGACGGCGGCGACAACTGGCGTCAGCACCGCCATGAGGACAGGTTCGCCACGATCGCGGCCGACCCGCAGCGCAGCGGCCGGATCTGGCTCGGCGGATACGGCGGCCTGTACTACTCGGACGACTTCGGCGCCACGGTGAAGAAGGCCGAGGGCTGGACGTACGGGCAGGCCACGACCATCGAGTTCGACCGCGACCGGATGGTGGTCGGCGGGCAAGTCCTGCGCTACAGCACGGACGGCGGCCGCAGCTTCCAGGGCGGTGACACCGGCGGGCTCAACGTCTTCGTCTCCGACCTCGTGAAGGCGGACGGCGTCTGGTACGCGGGCACCACCACCTACTGGGTGCCTGGTATCCCGCCGCTCGGCGCCCGGGGTGTGCTCAAGTCCACGGACGGCGGGCGCACTTGGCGCAGCGCCTCGCAGGGGCTGCAGAACACGGATGTGCTGACGCTCGCCGCGGACGGTGACGCGCTGTACGCCGGTACGAAGCTGGGGGGTGTGCACCGGCTCCCGCTGGACTGAGCCGAAGATCCCGCTGAAGGCAGCCGCGACCGTGTCCGCACGGCCGCGGCTGCCGTGTTTGCGGCCGTCCTGAAGGCACGGAAAGCCGCTGCGAGTTGATTGATGGCGTTCGGCCCGTCGCAAGCCATGCGTCGGCCTGAGATGCTGGAGGGACCCCACGCAGTAGCGGAAGCGGAACGTCCCCGTCGGTCCGCCCCCACGTACCGGCTCCTCTTCAGCACGGCGTGACCGGTCTCAACGGAGAGAGAAGCATGGTTACTTCGCGCTGGTCGGCCGCTCCCGACCGGTCCTGCCTCCCCGGTAGGGGGGTGGCCCCGCGGCGGCGCGGGGCGGTGCTCGAACGCGCCATTCTCGATGCCGCGCTCGAGCAGCTCAGCACCGTCGGCTGGAACGGTCTGACGATGGAGGGCGTCGCCGCGGGCGCCCAGACCGGCAAGGCGGCGGTGTACCGGCGCTGGCCCTCCAAGGAGGACCTGGTCGCCGACGCGCTCGAAGCCGGAATGCCCCCGCTCTCGCACACCCCCGACACCGGCAGCGTCCGTGAGGACCTCCTCACCCTGTGCCTGACGATGCGCGAGGCGATGTACTCGCGGCCCGGATTCGCCCTGCGCGCGGTCCTTCACGAATGCGACGGCCACGTGGCCGAGCGCTTCCAGTCGGTGATCTTCGGGCGGGTGGTGCAGCCCGCCATCGAAGCGATACGCGAGGTGCTCGTCCAGGGCGTACGCCGTGGAGAAGTGCGCAAGGGTGCGGTGAACGACTACGTCTGCGAGGCCATTCCCTCGATCATGATGTACCGATCCAAGGTGTACGGAAGCGAATGGCCGCCCGCCGAGCTCGCCGAGATGATCGACGAACTCATGGTTCCGCTGGTGACCCGGGAGGTGTGACCCGGACCGCGGCGAGGCCGGGCTGTCACCCCGGGCCCCGGGAGGCGTACGCTGGCACCGCCATGCCGTACGAAGCACCCACCCACACAGTAGAGCGCTCGATCAGGGCGAAGACCGGCGCCAAGATCGTCGCCGGTGTCGACGAGGTCGGACGCGGCGCGTGGGCCGGACCCGTCACGGTCTGCGCCGCGATCACCGGTCTGCGCCGGCCGCCCGAGGGACTCACCGACTCCAAGCTGCTCACCGTCAAGCGCCGCGACGCGCTCGCCGTCGAGCTCAGCGACTGGGTCACCGCCCACGCACTCGGTCACTCGTCGCCGCAGGAGATCGACGACCTGGGCATGACGGCCGCGCTGCGGCTCGCCGCCGTAAGGGCGCTGGAGGCACTTCCGGTACGGCCCGACGCGGTGATCCTCGACGGCAAGCACGACTATCTGGGCGCGCCCTGGCAGGTGCGCACGGTCATCAAGGGCGACCAGTCCTGTGTGGCCGTGGCCGCCGCCTCCGTGCTCGCCAAAGTGGAACGCGACGCCATGATGGCCGAACTGGGCGCGGCCTGCGCCGACTTCGGTTTCGACGCGAACGCGGGCTATCCGTCACCGGTTCACAAAGCGGCTCTTGAGGAGCGCGGCCCGACGGAGCATCATCGTCTGTCGTGGTCGTACCTCGATGCCCTGCCCCGGTGGCGGCACCTCAAGAAGCAGCGGGTTCCGGTGCTCGGCGGTGTAGTCCCGGAAATCGAGGGGCAGCTCGGCTTCGACTTCTGACACCATGCGGCTCGCCCGTCCCGGCCGGTGCGACCAAGCGTCCTGCCGGTCGTACTCATGTGCCACCCGCCGTTACGGTTCGTACCGGCGTTTGATAGACATCCAGTCATGCCTCTCCCTTCCGAGGAGCCTCAGATTCACGAGAGTGTCCAGGGTCCCCGCGCCGCATCGGCCGCCGGCCGCACAGCGCCGACCCCTCGTCCCGTACCCGGTCCGCGTCCCGCGGCCGCCCCGCGTCCCGGACGCCCCGGCCCCGGTCCGGCACGTCCGGCTCCGCCCGTGCAGCGCACGGCCCGTGAGACGGCCGAGCCCGCGCCCGTGCACACCCCGGCCGCCGAGCCGGCCCAGCCGGCTGCGCCGCAGATCCAGCTGATCCCCGCTTCCGCCGACGGCGCGCTCGACGCGGCCGAGGAAGCGGTGGACCTGCTGCTCGACTCCGGCCGTGCGCCGGGCGACGTCCTGCTGCTCACCACCGGTGAACAGCACCCTTGGGCCGCCCATGAGTTGAGCTTCGGCGACGCCGCCTACTGGGCGCAGCACGACGCCGGCGACGACGTCTTCTACGCCTCGGCCGGTGACGCCGGCCGTGCGGCGGTCCGCCCCGTGGTGGTCGTCGCGCTCAACGGCGGCACCGACGAGCAGGCCGCCGCCGCGCTGCCGCTCGCGATGGGCCGCGCCGGTGCGCTGCTGATCGTGTGCGGTGACCCGCAGCGGATCAACTCGGCGCTGGGCGCCGGAGTCTGAGAACGGGCGGCGGCTCCGGCCGCTGTCGATCCATGGCCCGTACGTGGTGAGTGGGGCCCATCCCTAGGGATGGGCCCCCACCATGCGTATGGATCCGGTGTGCGGAACTCAGAGCGAGGCGGCCCGGCGCAGAAGCTGGGCGCCGCCATGGCCGTTGGCCAGGTACGAGGCGTCGACGGCGTCCACCGTGTTGCTCACCGTGCTCACCCCGTGGGCGCTCGGCTGCCGGCCGCCGCGTCCCTCGCCGAGCACCTGCCAGCCGGCGCCGGTCAGCGTGATGTACGCACCGCAGCGCAGCCCGTGCAGGGTGCAGGCGTCGCGCAGCCCCCACATCCACGCGCCGTCCTCCTCGGTCCATGCCTCGCCGCCGTCCCGGCAGTAGAGGAGCACGGCCGTGCGCACCGGCGTACGGCGGCGCAGATCGTGCGGGATGACGCGGCGCAGCTGGGCGAGCAGCGCGTTGCGGAACACCCAGCCGTCCACAGGGGCCGAGCGGCGGGGGAACGAGGCGCTGGCGTTGAGCCGTTCCTCCTGGTCGAGCACGGCGACCACGGCCGTCTCACGGGTCGGCCGATGGCGTTCGTACAAGCCTCGAACGACCTCACGCGGATTGCGCAGCAGTGGAATCCCGGCGGCGGACCACTCGGCGGGTTCGAGCAGTCGGCCCAGCGGGCTCGACGCGTCGGCGGGCGGCGACACAGACGCGAGTCTCGTCGGATCGGTGGACGGAGAAAATCCGAAGGTCACGGTCCTCCCTTCGGCTGCGCGCCCGCGGCTGCGGGCGAAGTCGGACGTGCGGGAGCGCATCGCGGCACAGCACTGCCGGATATGCGAGCCGTGCGGGAGCGCTCCAATTCTCGCCGCCGTATCGGCCGCTAGGCAACGAGCAATTGACGCCGCGGACCGAAATCGGTGCGTGCGCCGTCAATATCCCTTCCCAAGTCGTCGTACGGCAACGCCCTGGACACATACCCGCGACTCTTACCGCAGGTAAGGCGAGTGAGGTGGCCGAATGTCAGTGGGGTCGGGTTGCATGGAGGGATGCACCGAGGAGACAACACAGACCTGCGCACCGAAGCCGACGCCGTACTCGCCGAACTCGTGGGCGACGCGGGCGGTTCCGCGCGCCTGCGCGAGGACCAGTGGCAGGCCGTCGAGGCGCTGGTGAAGGATCACAGACGCGCTCTCGTGGTGCAGCGCACCGGCTGGGGCAAGTCGGCGGTCTACTTCGTCGCCACCGCGCTGCTTCGCCGGCGCGGATCGGGACCCACGGTGATCATCTCGCCGTTGCTCGCCCTGATGCGCAACCAGGTCGAGGCCGCCGCCCGCGCCGGGATCCGCGCCCACACCATCAACTCCGCGAATCCGGAGGAGTGGGAGGCCATCTACGGGGAGGTGGAGCGCGGCGAGACCGATGTGCTCCTGGTCAGCCCCGAGCGGCTGAACTCCGTGGACTTCCGCGAGCAGGTCCTGCCCCGGCTCGCCGCCACCACCGGACTCCTCGTGGTCGACGAGGCGCACTGCATCTCCGACTGGGGCCATGACTTCCGCCCCGACTACCGCCGCCTGCGCTCGATGCTCACCGAACTGCCCGCGGGTGTCCCGGTCCTGGCCACCACCGCCACCGCGAATGCCCGCGTGACGGCCGACGTCGCCGAGCAGCTGGGGACAGGCGGCGGTGAGGCGCTCGTGCTGCGCGGACCGCTCGACCGCGAGAGCCTGCGCCTGGGCGTCGTGCAACTGCCCGACGCCGCACACCGGCTCGCCTGGCTCGCCGAGCACCTCGACGAACTGCAGGGCTCGGGCATCGTCTACGCGCTCACGGTCGCGGCCGCCGAGGAGGCCACCGCCTTCCTGCGGGCGCGCGGCTTCGCGGTCTCCTCGTACACGGGGCGCACGGAGAACGCGGACCGGCTGCAGGCCGAGGAGGACCTGCTCAAGAACCGGGTGAAGGCCCTGGTGGCCACTTCGGCGCTCGGCATGGGCTTCGACAAACCGGACCTCGGCTTCGTGGTGCACCTCGGCTCACCGTCCTCGCCCATCGCGTATTACCAGCAGGTCGGACGCGCGGGCCGCGGCGTGGACCACGCCGACGTACTTCTGCTGCCCGGCAAGGAGGACGAGGCGATCTGGCGGTACTTCGCCGACAGCGCCTTCCCGCCCGAACAGCAGGTACGCCAGACACTGACGGCGCTGTCGAGTGCGGGCCGGCCCCTGTCCGTACCCGCCCTCGAAGCCTCCGTGGACCTCAGGCGCACCAGGCTCGAGACGATGCTCAAGGTGCTCGACGTGGACGGCGCGGTACGGCGCGTGAAGGGCGGCTGGATCGCCACGGGCGCCGACTGGATGTACGACGCCGAGCGGTACGCGTGGGTCGCCAAGCAGCGCGCCGCCGAGCAGCAGGCCATGCGGGACTATGTGACGACCTCGATGTGCCGGATGGAGTTTCTGCGCAGGCAGCTGGACGACGAGGGAGCCACGTCCTGCGGACGGTGCGACAACTGCGCCGGGCCATGGGTGGATTCGGCCGTCTCGGGCGATGCGCTCGCCGGGGCCACCAAGGAGCTCGACCGGCCCGGAGTGGAGGTCGAACCGCGCAAGATGTGGCCGACCGGGATGGCCGCGCTCGGCGTGGAGCTGAAGGGCCGTATCCCGGCGGGGGAGCAGTGCTCGACCGGACGGGCGCTCGGCCGGCTCTCCGACATCGGCTGGGGCAACCGGCTGCGCCCGCTGCTCGCCGAGCAGGCGGCGGACGGTCCGGTCCCCGAGGACGTGCTGCGCGCCGCCGTGGCCGTACTCGCCGACTGGGCACGCTCGCCCGGGGGTTGGGCACCCGGAGTGGCGGACCCGACCGCCCGGCCTGTCGGCATCGTCGCCGTGCCCTCCCTCAGCCGTCCTCAGCTGGTCGGCTCGCTCGCCGAGGGGATCGCCACCATCGGGCGGCTGCCGCTGCTCGGCACGCTCACGTACACCCGCGGCGAGAACGTGGTGCGGCGCAGCAACTCCGCACAGCGGCTGCGGGCGCTCACCGACGCCTTCACGGTCGGCGAGGAGCTTGCGGCCGCGCTCGCGCAGGCCAAGGGACCCGTCCTCCTGGTGGACGACTGCACCGACTCCGGCTGGACGCTCGCCGTCGCGGCCCGACTGCTCCGGCGCTCCGGGAGCGGGGAGGTACTGCCACTGGTGCTCGCTACGGCGGGCTGAGCTGTACGGCTCGGTGCGGGCGCTGCGGCGTACGCCGCAGCGCAAGCGCAAGGCCGTGAGGTCGGTCGATTGACGTGCTCGCAACCAGAGTTATCCACAGGCAGAACCGGAACCGAGCGATCCGGTGCACTCTCGATGCATGACGCAACGCAACGAACCCGCAGCAGCCAGTGACCTCCACGTGCCCTCGGTCACCTTGCGCAACGCCGATGAACTCGCCGATGCGCTCCCGTACTTCATGGGCTTCCACCCCTCGGACAGCCTGGTCCTCGTAGCGCTCCAGGGCGAACGTGGACAGTTCGCCGGCCGGGTACGGCTTGGCATCCCCGAGCAGGACGAGGACTGGGAGTTCATCGGCGGCGAGCTGCCGCGCTGCCTGGTGCAGGAAGTGGAGCAACGGGCGGGCGGCGTGCGGCCCGACGGCGTCGTCGCCTATCTGTGCCGTGAACCCGGTGCGGCCGAAACCGGACGCCAGGTGATGGAGCGCCTGCGCCCACTGGCCGACGCATTGCTCACCTCATGCGCCGAGTTGGACCTGCGCGTCCTTGAGGTGCTCTGCCTCTCCGACGGCCGCTACTGGTCCTACGTGTGCACGGGAACGGAGGCCGACGGCTGCTGCCCGCCGGAAGGCCGCCCGATGCTCATGCCCGGCACGTCGGTGATGGCGGCCTCGGCCGCCTTCGCAGGGATCCAAGTCCGCGGCACACAGCAGGAGATGGAGGCGCGCCTCACCCCGCGCACCGGACCTGCGGTGGCCGCCCAGGAGGAGGCCATCGACGCGGCGGTGGCGGAAGCGTTCCCCCGACTCCTCGGCGGCCACGGGAAACTCGAGGTCGCCGCCGACACCCTCGCGCTGGTCTCCGGACTCATCGCACGCCTGGAGCAGAACCCGCCGTCGACAGGCGCGGTGAGCTGCGACGCAGGGGACGACCGGCTCCTGACCGACACCGAGGCGGCCCAAGCCCTGGTGGGCCTGCAGGATCCGCCCACCAGGGACCGGGCCCTGTTCTGGATGGAGGGACCCCAGGCCGCCGCCGCACTGCGCCTGTGGCGCGCGCTGGCCCGGCGCTGTGTCGGGGTCTACGAGCCGTACGGCGCCGTGGTGCGCACCCTGGCGGGCTGGGTGGCCTGGTCCCTGGGTGATCCGACGGAGGCGCGGCTCTCCCTGGAGCTGGCCCTTGCCGTCGAACCGGACTGCACCCTGGCCCAGCTGATGTACGAGGCGACCGGGGCCAACATGCCACCGGACGCACTGCGCGAAGGCCTGCGCACCGGTATGTCCGAGTATCCGCCGCTGAATCTGCCGGCGAGTGTGTGGCCGCCGGCGACGGGTGAGGAGGACACGGTTCAGGGGGAGTTGTTCGATCCACACGATGTGCGGAATCGCGAGGGGGCGAACGGGGCGGAGGAGGCCGCACCGGAGGAAACGCGCAGGCGACGGCCGGGTGCGTGGCCCTCGGTGGAGCGGACTGTGCGCAGCAGAGGGTCCGCTCGCAAAGGCAGCGGACCTCGTGGTGCACGGCCGGAGTCCACGCCGCCGTCCGTCCCCCGGCAGCGGCGAAGGTCCGCCGAGGACATCTCGGAGCGCGGTGGCGCCGGGGCCGGTGATCAGGAGTGACCGGACGAATCGTCGTGGTCTTGGCGAGGTTGGTCCGCGCGCTCGGTCTCCGCCTGGCCGATGGGCGGCCCCGATTCCCCGCCCGGCAAGGCGCCGCACTCGTATCCGCACCCCCGCCCCCACTCGACCCCCTCACCCCCACCCGTGACCCGGGCCACCACCACCCCGTTCACCTGAGTGGCGCAAGCCGTCAGCCCTTCGGCGCGCCGCCGAAGGACCGACGCAGGCGCGGGAGCCGTCCATTGCGGCTGCTTCCGCCGCTGCCGCGCACGGAGCCGACCGGTGCTGCCACACCGAAGGCCCCTGCCGCCCGGTCCGGGAAAGCGAGGAAGAAACCGCCCCATGTCCCTATCCGTGCCGTCCCCCACGACACGAGCGGAGAACCAAGCCGCCGCCCGCCGATCCAACCCGGCCCCACGCCCCGCACCGGGCGAAGGGCCCACCACCGCACCCCGGGCGCCACGCGAACTGCCGCCCGTGCACGCCTCGTTGATCTGTGTGGCCATGCCAGGGCTCGCCATCTCGGCCGAACACGGCCAGCTGACCGGCCACGGCCTGGAGGGCATCTACCGCGCGGGCCGGCGCCTGCTCTCCCGCTGCCACCTGCGGATCGCGGGCCGTGAACCACTCGCCGTGCAGGGGCGGCTGCTCTCCTCCGGTCAGGCCCGCTTCGTCGCCGTGGTCCGGCACGCCGACGGCGGCGGTCCGGACCCCGTCGTCACCGTGGAGCGCGTCCGCGACGCCCAGGGCGGCGAGCGCATCACCCTGCACAGCTCCGCCCCACGGCCGCTGCGCCTGCCCGTGGAGATCGCGCTCGCCACCGACCTCGCCGAGCTGGGCGCCGTCGCCTCGGGCACCGCCGGACCCGAACTGGCCGCCAGCGTCTACGACTCGGGCCTGCGCTGGTCATCGGGCGCCGACCACGCCGTGGTCTGTGCCGAGCCCCCACCTCAGGACGCACTCGCCTCCGCAGGTCTGCTGCGCTGGGAGGTCGAACTGTCACCAGGAGGCAGCCACACCATCGAACTGTCCGTACGCCATGAGGGAGCCGGCCCGGCCAGGGCGGCCGGCAAGGGAGCGAACGCACAGCTCTCCCCGGCCCGCGCGGAAGGGGACGACCCGAGGGTCCCGCTACTCCTCGCCACCTGTGTCGACGACCTGCAGGCTCTGCTCCTGCGCGACCCCGCGCACCCGGCCGACATCCACCCGGCAGCCGGTGCACCCTGGCGCTGCGGGCTCGCGCCCGCCGAAGCCCTCGCCGCGGCCCGTATGACGCTTCCCCTGGGCACCCGCCTGGCCGTCGGCACCCTGCGCACCCTCGCCCGCACCCAACTCGGCGGCGACGGACCGGACTCGGGCCTGATCCCCGGCCCGCTGCGCGACGCCGGACCGCATCTGCCGCCGAGCAGCACCGGCATCGAGGCCACCCTGCTCTTCCCCGTCCTGCTCGCCGAGGCCCAGCGCTGGGGCCTGCCGGAGCAGGAGGCACGTGAGCTGCTGCCCACGGCCGAGCGCTGTCTGCGCTGGCTCCGCACGGCCGTGGGAAGCGGCGGCTACCTGGCCGACCCCGCGCCAGGTGCCCCCCTGCGCTGCGAAACCCAGGCCCACGCCCACCGTGCGGCGCTGCTCGGCGCGGACCTGCTCGAACTGCACGGCCGCCCGGGGGCGCCTCAATGGCGGGACTGGGCAGCCGAGTTGCGTGCCGCGTTCCGCCGCGAGTTCTGGATCGAGGACCGAGGCGGCGGCCGCCCGGCCGCGGCCCGCACCGCCGACGGGCGACTCGTACCGCACCTCGGCAGCGCGGCGGCCCACCTCCTCGACACCGGGCTGCTCGGTGGCGGTGCGCAGGCCCCCGGGCTGCTCGACCGGGTCCAGACGGAGCAGCTCGCACGCCTCCTCGGCGGGCCCGCGCTCGACTCGGGCTGGGGGCTGCGCAGCCTCGGTGTGAAGGAGGCGGGCTACAACCCGTTCGGACACAGAGGCGGTGCCGTGCGTGTCCAAGAGAGCGCCGTCGCCGTCGCCGGGCTATCAGCCGCGGGCTACGAGAAGGAGGCAGGCGCATTGCTCGGGGGAGTGCTGGCCGCCGCCGAGCAGTTCGGCGGGCGGCTGCCGGAGATGTACGCGGGCGACCAACGCGTCGCCGGCGGCGCACCCCTGCCGCACCCGGCCGCGTGCCGACCGGCGGCGGTCTCGGCCGCGGCGGGCATCCACCTCGTCGTCACCCAGGCGGGCATCCGCCCGGACGCCGTGGCCGCAACCGTGTCCTTGGCACCCGTGGGCAGCGCACCCCTGGGCGAGCTGAGCCTCACGGGGCTGCGCGTGGCGGGCGCCCCCTTCTCCGTGCGGATCAGCCGCCTGGGCCTGGCCATGGTCGAGGAAGCAGGGGAGGGTCTGCAGTTGGGCGTGCGCAGGGGCACGGGATGATCCCGCCGCAGGAGGCGGCTCGGCAGCGCTGGAGGGGCTCGCATCCATGCACCGTGGGGCGCCCGCCGCCGGTCGGCGGGGCGTCGCGCCGGTCCCGCCCTCCGCAGGCGGCGTACTCGGTCAGCGGCACCCGAGCCCTCCCGCACCGCAGCCGGGCGCGGGCGAAGGGACCGCCCGCGAACAGGCTGTTTATCGTCAGCCAGACGACTATGATCGCGTCATGTCGCCCTACGACCCGTCGGCCTACCCGTCCTTCGCCGTCACCGTCGACCTGGTCGTGCTGACCGTGCGTCGTCACTCGCTGTGTGCGCTGACGGTGCGGCGCGGAGAGCCGCCGTTCCAGGGGCGGTGGGCGCTGCCCGGCGGCTTCGTGAAGGCCGACGAGGATCTGGCGGCCGCCGCGGCCCGTGAGCTCGTGGAGGAGACCGGGCTCTGCGTGCACGATCCGTCCGCCCCGGACGCCTCGGGCAACGGCGCGCATCTCGAGCAGCTGGCCACCTATGGCGACCCGCAGCGCGACCCCCGTATGCGGGTGGTCAGCGTCGCGCACCTCGCACTGGCCCCCGACCTGCCGGCCCCGCGCGCCGGCGGCGACGCCAACAGCGCCCGCTGGTCACCCGTCGAGACCTTCCTCGACCAGAACGACGAACAGGGCGCCCTGGCCTTCGACCACGCCCAGATCCTCGGCGACGGGGTGGAGCGGGCCCGTTCGAAGATCGAGTACTCCTCGCTCGCCACGGCGTTCTGCACACCGGAGTTCACCGTCGGCGAGCTGCGTCGGGTGTACGAAGCGGTGTGGGGCGTGGCCCTCGACCCCCGCAACTTCCACCGCAAGGTCACCGGTACGCCGGGCTTCCTGGTGCCCACCGGCGGCACCACCACCCGTCAGGGCGGCCGCCCGGCCCAGCTCTTCCGCGCCGGCGGCGCGACCCTCCTCAACCCGCCGATGCTGCGCCCCGAGGTCTGACCCTCCTCAACCCTCCGATGCTGCGCCCCGCGGTATGACCCTTCCTTCGGGCCGCCCTGCCGCAACCCCCGAGGTCTGACCCATCCCGCGTCCCGTCGCACACTCCGGGCCCACCCATGCGCACGCGCGAGCGAACCCGCGTACGCACGACCGAAATTCCGCCGCACCACATCCAACCCGCCCCCGACACCGCTCCTCACCCCTGCCCAAAAACGGCCAATCATGCCGATATCGTGCTGAAGGTACCCAGGGCCCCAGACCGCCCCCCGCCCCGCGCGCGAGAGAAGCGATGATCCAGGCCACCGGACTGACCAGCAATCCCAAGAAGCGCCTGCCGCCCACGATCGACGACGTCTCCTTCGAGGCGCGTTCAGGTCGCGTCACGGCATTGCTCGGTGCCGTCCCGGCCGAAACCACCGAAGTGCTCCGGCTGATGCTGCAACTGCGCCAGGGCCGCGGCGTGACCTACTTCCGAGGCCGCCCGCTCAACCGCATCGCCCACCCCTCACGCGAGGTCGGCGTCATGCTCGGCGACGTCCCCGGCCACCCGTCCCGCACGGTCCGCGGACAGCTCCGCATGCTGTGCGCAGCGAGCGGAGTCCCCGTGACCCGCGCCGACGAAGTCCTCGAAGTGGTCGGCCTCGTCAGCCTGCGCGAAGAGCCGCTCGGCACCCTCTCGCGCGGCATGGACCGTCGCCTCGGCCTGGCCTGCGCCCTGCTCGCCGACCCGCACACCCTGGTCCTCGACGCCCCCGCCGACGCCCTCTCCGCCCGCGAAGCGGCCTGGCTGCACGCGATGCTCCGCGCCCACGCACAGCAGGGCGGCACGGTCCTGTTCACCACGTCCGACCCCAAGGAGGCCGCGCGGGCCGCAGACCGCGTCATCACCCTCGAACAGGGCTGCGTCGTCGCCGACCAGGACGCCGCCGACTTCGCCCGCACCCGGCTCCGCCCCCGCGTCGCCATCCGCTCCCCGCACGCGGCCCGCCTCCTCGCCCTCCTGACCAAGGAGGCCCGGGTCGCACGCCGCTCCGTGGAGATCGTCCGCGAGGACGGCAACCGTCTCTCGGTCTACGGCAGCACCACGGCCGCCGTCGGAGAGACCGCGTACAAGCACGGGGTCCTGCTGCACCAACTCGCCGACGAGATCGGCGACTCGGGCGCGCCCGCACCTGCTCAGGAGCCCACGTCGGCCGAGGCCGATTCGGCGGGCGGCACCCCGCGCGCGCAGCAAGACCTCGGTTCCGACCGGGTCGAACCGACGGCCACCCCCGCTTCGGCGCAGACGGCCTCCACCACCTCGTACGCCCAAGAGGGCAAGCGACCGGAAAGCGGCGAGGGGACGGACAAGGCGGCGAACAGCAAGGCCAACGCTGTTCCCCGATCGACCAGTTCAGGACAGCCGGTCGCGCTCCACCCCCTCCCGCCCCCCATCACGGTCCACCCGGCCCGCTCCCCCCTGCGCCCCCTCCGCTACGAACTCCGCCGCGCCCTCGGTATCCCCACCGGCTACCTCGTCACGGCCCTCGCGCTCGCCGTCTCCGCCGTGATCTCCGTCGTCCTGGCCCGCACCGGCCACACCCCGCTGCCCAGGCTGCTCGCCGCCTGGCCGCACGACCTGCCGCTGCCCCCGGCCGCCCTGGGGGCAGGGCTGCTCGGTGCCCTGTCGTTCGGGGACGAGTTCAAGTACCCCTCGCTCGCCGCCGACCGCGGCACCGTCCCGCGCCGGCTCGGGCTGCTCGCCGCCAAACTCGTCGTCTGCGCGGCGACCGCCCTGCTCGTCGCGACCCTCGTACTGCTCTGCGACGCCGCACTGCTGCATGTCGTCTACGGCGAGGAAGTGACCCGGCTGCCCGCCGACTGGGCTTCGCTGGTGGCGAGTTGGCTCTGTCTCGTCACCGGCTGCTCCTGGGCCGGGCTGCTCGCTGCGGGCGTCTTCCGTTCCACCGCCGCGGGCCTCGCCGCGCTGCTCGCCGTACCCGTCGTACTCGTCCCGGTCGTACAGAAGGCGCTGTCGGGCCACGCGGTACGCGACACCGCCGGAATCGCCGGCCGGCTGCGCGATCTCGCCCTCGTCCAGTGGCCGGTCGGCAGCGAGCGCTACCTCGCGGGCGCCGTGCGGATGCTGGCCCAACCCATCGCATTCACGCTGGCGTTGAGTCTCGTGGCGCTGATGGCGGCGTACCTCCTGACGTCGATGCGCACCCGAGTCCGCTGACCTCGCGGATTCCGAACCGCCGCCGTCCATAGCAGAACAGAACGGTAGTTCAGCCTGATCGACCTACAACACCCTGCTAATGCCGCTTTCTTTACGATAAGGCGTCAATTACGGCACGGTAAGCGATCACCCTTTCGTGTGCTTTTCACCAAAGACCTCAAGGGGGTTGGGGCCCGCGCCGACAAAGGATCCGTGAGTACCCTTGCGCACACCATGATGACCGCCGCCCGCTCCGCCGACTCTGGCCTCGCAGGACCGGGCGAACTCGACCGCTACCCCTACGCGGAGACGCCCGGCGTCGACCGCGTACCAGCACCGGCCTGGGAGGGCCATGAGCAGGACCTCGGCCGGGTCGGCCGGCGCGCGGCCGGCAGCCGCGGCCGCGGCCTGCACGGCCAACTCGTCCAGCAGCTCGGCCAGATGATCGTCTCCGGCGACCTCGGCGCGGACCGCCCGCTGGTCCCCGAGGAGATCGGCCAGCGTTTCGAGGTGTCCCGCACCGTCGTCCGCGAATCGCTGCGCGTCCTCGAGGCCAAGGGCCTCGTGAGCGCCCGCCCCAATGTCGGTACGCGGGTGCGTCCGGTCAGCGACTGGAACCTTCTCGACCCGGACATCATCGAGTGGCGGGCGTTCGGACCGCAGCGCGACGACCAGCGCCGTGAGCTGACCGAGCTGCGCTGGACGATCGAACCGCTCGCCGCCCGGCTCGCCGCGGGCCACGGCCGCGACGAGGTGCAGCAGCGCGTCGCCGACATGGTGGAGATCATGGGCCATGCCCTCGGGCAGGGCGACGCGCTGACCTTCTCGCGTGCCGATGCCGAATTCCACTCGCTCCTGATCCAGCTCGCCGGCAACCGCATGCTGGAGCACCTCTCGGGCATCGTCTCGGCCGCCCTGCAGGTCTCCGGCGGCCCGATCTTCGGCTGCGACCGGCCCACCGAGGCCTCGCTCGCGCACCACGCCCGGATCGCCGACGCCCTCGCGGCCGGCGACGGCACGGCCGCCGAGAACGCCATGCGTCAACTGCTGACGGTGCACCCCGACGTGGAGCGTGTGGTGCCCGCGCCGCGCGAGCACTGACCCGCAGGATCACTTTCTTACGTTGCGCAGTCGCCGGACCGGGTCGGTTCGTACCGGTCCGGCGACTGGCTTTCGCGGCGGTCTGTGTAGGCGTATGTCCGCTTCTAAGCGTTATCACCGGTTACGCGGTGTGACTCGGGCCACGAAGATTGGGCGTAACGCTCTTCGAGGCAGCGCGATGACCTAAGAGGTGACTGCCGAGGAGGGAATACAGCGGCCGGTTTCGGCGCTGTGCGAGCTCCCCACATCACCCACCCCGCCGTCGGCCATCCCCAGCCGGCGGACGTCGGCTCCTGTCCCTCACGGATGGAGCCGGAAGCCGTTTCCATCGTTCCGAGAGGTTGTTCGTGTCGGCCAGCACATCCCGTACGCTCCCGCCCGAGATCGCCGAGTCCGCATCTGTGATGGCGCTCATCGAGGCGGGAAAGGCTGAGGGGCAGATCGCCGGCGATGACGTGCGTCGTGCCTTCGAAGCTGACCAGATTCCGGCCACTCAGTGGAAGAACGTTCTGCGCAGCCTCAACCAGATCCTCGAGGAAGAGGGTGTGACGCTGATGGTCAGTGCCGCGGAGTCGCCGAAGCGCACCCGCAAGAGCGTCGCAGCGAAGAGTCCGGCCAAGCGCACCGCTACCAAGACCGTCGCCGCCAAGACGACGACGGTGAAGAAGGCCGCCTCGTCGATCTCGGCCGCGACCGCCGCCCCTGCCGGCGAGGTCGAGGCATCGGTCGAGGACGAGGCTCCTGCCAAGAAGGCCGCGGCCAAGAAGACGGTCGCGAAGAAGACCGCCGCCAAGAAGACGGCGGCCAAGAAGACCACCGCGAAGAAGACCGCGGGCAAGAAGGACGACGATCTGCTCGACGGCGATGAGCCGAACGAGGAGCCGACCGCGGGCAAGGACGACGACGAGGAGGACGGCGAGGCCTCGGAGTCGAAGGGGTTCGTCCTCTCCGACGACGAGGAAGACGCGCCTGCCCAGCAGGTCGTCGTCGCCGGCGCCACCGCCGACCCGGTCAAGGACTACCTCAAGCAGATCGGTAAGGTCCCGCTGCTCAACGCCGAGCAGGAGGTCGAGCTCGCCAAGCGCATCGAGGCCGGTCTGTTCGCCGAGGACAAGCTGGCCAACGCCGACAAGCTCGCCCCCAAGCTCAAGCGCGAGCTGGAGATCATCGCCGAGGACGGGCGCCGCGCCAAGAACCACCTCCTGGAGGCCAACCTCCGTCTGGTGGTCTCCCTGGCCAAGCGCTACACCGGCCGCGGCATGCTCTTCCTGGACCTGATCCAGGAGGGCAACCTCGGTCTGATCCGCGCGGTCGAGAAGTTCGACTACACCAAGGGCTACAAGTTCTCCACGTACGCCACCTGGTGGATCCGTCAGGCGATCACCCGCGCCATGGCCGACCAGGCCCGCACCATCCGTATCCCGGTGCACATGGTCGAGGTCATCAACAAGCTCGCGCGCGTCCAGCGCCAGATGCTCCAGGACCTGGGCCGTGAGCCCACCCCGGAGGAGCTGGCCAAGGAACTCGACATGACCCCCGAGAAGGTCATCGAGGTCCAGAAGTACGGTCGCGAGCCCATCTCGCTGCACACGCCGCTCGGTGAGGACGGCGACAGCGAGTTCGGTGACCTCATCGAGGACTCCGAGGCGGTCGTCCCGGCCGACGCGGTCTCCTTCACGCTCCTCCAGGAGCAGCTGCACTCCGTCCTCGACACGCTCTCCGAGCGCGAGGCGGGCGTGGTCTCGATGCGATTCGGTCTCACCGACGGTCAGCCGAAGACCCTCGACGAGATCGGCAAGGTCTACGGCGTGACGCGTGAGCGCATCCGCCAGATCGAGTCGAAGACCATGTCGAAGCTGCGCCACCCGTCGCGTTCGCAGGTCCTGCGCGACTACCTCGACTAGGTCTTCCCGGTCGTACGCATACGAGCCCGGCGCTCCCGCACTGCGGGGGTGCCGGGCTCGTCGCATGTCCGGGTCCGGGTCGCGGCCCCGGTCGTCCTGTCTGACGCTGTGCGTACCCATGACCACGAAGAGTCGAGGAGTGCGCATGCGTCGTCCTCTGAGCGGGCGGCTCACGGCCGCTTCCGCCCTGCTGGCCGCGGCCGTGGCCGCGCCGCTCGCCGCCCCGGTCCCGGCCGTCGCCGACGGTGTCGTGATCGGCGGCAGCCCCGTCCAGGTGTCCGACAGTCCCTGGACGGTGGCCCTGGCCAGCCGTGACCGGTTCGGGGGTACGCGTGCCGGACAGTTCTGCGGCGGCGCCGTGGTCTCGCCGACCACCGTTCTGACCGCCGCGCACTGTCTGAGCGTGGAGGTGCTCGGCGCCCCGCTGGCGCTGGTGGACGATCTGCACGTCATCGCCGGGCGCAATGATCTGCGGGCCGCCGGCGGGCGTGAGGTGGCGGTGAGCAGCGCCTGGGTGAACGAGGAGTACGACCCCTTCACCAACGCCGGGGACCTCGCGGTCCTCACTCTGGCGAAGCCGCTGCCGAAGAGCCATGTCATCCCCATGGCGCCGCCCGGTGACGCGGCGTACGAGGCGGGCACCCGCGCCCAGGTCTACGGCTGGGGCGACACCACCGGCCAGGGCGACTACTCGCGCTCCCTGCGCTCCGCACGGGTCCAGGTGCTTCCGGACGCGGTCTGCGAGGCGTCGTACCCGGGCAATGCGGACGGGACGTATCTGCGGGACGTGATGCTCTGTGCGGGCGAGATCGAGGGCGGCAAGGACGCCTGCCAGGGCGACAGCGGCGGTCCGCTGGTGGCCCGGGGGCGGCTGATCGGTCTGGTGTCCTGGGGGAGCGGCTGTGGACAGGCCGGGAGCCCCGGTGTCTATACGCGGATCAGCGAGGTGGTCGCCAGGCTGGCGCCGCCGCCCGCCACGAAGCGGCGGTAGCGCGGCGGGGCCGCTTGGCCGCCCACGAGGACCGTGGGCGGCCAAGTGGCCGGGCAGACGAAGACGACGGGCGGGCAGCCCCTGTGGGGGCTGCCCGCCCGTCGTCATGACCGGCCTGGCCGGCGCTGCTCGCTCGTCGTGGATGCGAAGTGTCAGCGTTCTTCGGTGTCAGCAGTCGCCGGGGCGGCAGTGAGCCGCTCCGTCTCATCCTGTATCTCAGCGGCGATCTTCTTGAGTTCCGGCTCGAACTTGCGACCGTGGTGGGCGCAGAAGAGCAGTTCACCGCCGCTCAGGAGTACGACGCGCAGATAGGCCTGGGCGCCGCAGCGATCGCAGCGGTCTGCGGCCGTCAGCGGGCTCGCGGGGGTCAGAACAGTAGTCACGTCGCCTCTTCTCTAGCTCGACGAGCTGTCGTACCAGGGTCAACATCCAACCAGCCCGAAAACGTTCCCGCTCGGGGCTTTTCCTCGAAACTTTCTTCTCAAGGGGGTGGGCTGCAACCGGGTGGCGGCGAAGGTGCCGTATTTCTCGCTTACGGTTTCGCTTTGTCTGCCTAGTTGCTTGTCGTGTCCTGTTGTCGGTCGTTGTTGCGGCTGGCCTGCCTGGTCCTCCCCGGTCTGGGCGGACCGGGTTGTTCATGAGGACGTGCCCGGAGCCTAAATGGTTCATGCCTGCTTGGGAACGTGATATCCGCATCACCCCTTCGAGGGATCGAACAGGCGTGCGGCTCTGCACTACTCTGTCGTCAGCCGAGGGTGGCGTTACATCGGCTCTACCAGGCCTCGGTACCCTCTGACGCGGTACTCGGTACCGGACCCCGGTACCGGGGCCCCAATTGAAATTCAGCGAGGAGCGAAACGCGTGACCGCCGAAACGTCCGTGACGTCCACAGCGCTGCTGAGCGGAGCAGACCGGGACGGTTCCAACTACACCGCGCGGCACCTCCTCGTCCTCGAAGGACTCGAAGCGGTCCGCAAGCGCCCCGGCATGTACATCGGGTCCACGGACAGCCGCGGCCTGATGCACTGCCTGTGGGAGATCATCGACAACGCGGTCGACGAGGCCCTGGGCGGCCACTGCGACCGTATCGAGGTGTTCCTGCACCCCGACGGGTCCGTGGAGGTCCGGGACAACGGGCGCGGGATCCCGGTCGACGTGGAGCCCAAGACGGGGCTCTCCGGCGTCGAGGTCGTGATGACGAAGCTGCACGCCGGCGGAAAGTTCGGCGGCGGCTCGTACGCGGCCTCCGGCGGTCTGCACGGCGTGGGCGCCTCCGTGGTGAACGCGCTGTCGGCGCGGCTCGACGTGGAGGTCGACCGCTCCACCGTGCACTCGATCAGCTTCAGGCGCGGTGTGCCCGGCTCCTTCGAGGGCGAGGGGCCGGATGCGAAGTTCACCGCGAGCAGCGGTCTGACCAAGGGCAAGCGGGTCCCCAAGGGCCGTACCGGAACGCGCGTGCGCTACTGGTCGGACACGCAGATCTTCCTCAAGGACGCCAAGCTCTCCCTGGAGAACCTGCACCAGCGGGCCCGACAGACCGCGTTCCTGGTGCCCGGCCTCACGATCGTGGTCAGGGACGAGCGCGACCTCGACGGCGTGGGCAAGAGCGAGGAGACCTTCCGCTTCGACGGCGGGATCAGCGAGTTCTGCGAGTTCCTGGCGCCGGACAAGGCGATCTGCGACGTGCTGCGGCTCACCGGCTCGGGCACCTTCAAGGAGACCGTGCCGGTCCTCGACGAGGTCGGGCACATGACGCCGACCGAGGTCACCCGTGAGCTGGGCGTGGACATCGCGCTGCGCTGGGGCACGGGTTACGACACGACGGTGAAGTCCTTCGTCAACATCATCGCCACGCCCAAGGGCGGCACCCACATCACCGGCTTCGAGCGCTCGCTCACGAAGACCGTCAACGAGGTGCTGCGCTCCGCGAAGCTCCTTCGCGTCGCCGAGGACGACATCGTCAAGGACGACGCCCTTGAGGGCCTCACCGCGGTCGTCACCGTCCGGCTCGCCGAGCCGCAGTTCGAGGGCCAGACCAAGGAGGTGCTCGGCACCTCGGCGGCCAACCGGATCGTGGCCAACGTGGTGGCCAAGGAGCTCAAGGAGTTCCTGACCTCCACCAAGCGGGACGCCAAGGCGCAGGCCCGTGCCGTACTCGACAAGGCCGTCGCCGCCGCGCGTACGCGGATCGCGGCCCGGCAGCACAAGGACGCGCAGCGCCGTAAGACCGCGCTCGAGTCCTCCTCGCTGCCGGCCAAGCTCGCCGACTGCCGCAGCGACGACGTGGAGCGCAGCGAGCTCTTCATCGTCGAGGGAGACTCGGCGCTCGGTACGGCGAAGCTCGCGCGGAACTCGGAGTTCCAGGCGCTCCTTCCGATCCGGGGCAAGATCCTCAACGTTCAGAAGGCGTCCGTCTCGGACATGCTGAAGAACGCCGAGTGCGGCGCGATCATCCAGGTCATAGGAGCTGGGTCCGGACGGACCTTCGACGTGGACGCCGCGCGCTACGGCAAGATCATTCTGCTCGTCGACGCCGATGTGGACGGCGCGCACATCCGCACGCTGCTGCTGACCCTGTTCCAGCGCTACATGCGGCCGATGGTCGAGGCCGGACGGATCTTCGCCGCGGTGCCCCCGCTGCACCGGATCGAGCTGGTCCAGCCCAAGAAGGGCCAGGACAAGTACGTCTACACGTACTCGGACAACGAGCTGCGCCAGACGATCCTGGAGTTCCAGCGCAAGGGCGTGCGGTACAAGGACGCCATCCAGCGCTACAAGGGTCTCGGTGAGATGGACGCGGACCAGCTGGCGGAGACCACGATGGACCCGCGCTTCCGTACGCTGCGGCGGATCAACATCGGTGAGCTCGACGCCGCGGAGCAGGTCTTCGACCTCCTGATGGGCAATGACGTGGCGCCGCGCAAGGAGTTCATCACCAGCTCGGCGGCGACGCTCGACCGGTCGCGGATCGACGCCTGACGTTCGCGTTTCGCGTTTCGCGTTTGTGAGGCCTGCACCCCGTCGTTGTTCCGGCGGGGTGCGGTCGTTGGGAGGGGCAGGGTGTTGTACGGACTCGTCGAGCGCGTGTGGCGGTTGCTGCGGGGGCCGTTGCAGTGGCGGGTCATGTGGCTCGCGCACGCGAAGTTCACCGTCGGCGTGACCGGGGTGGTCCGCGACGATCAGGGCCGTGTGCTGCTGCTTCGGCACCGGATGTGGCCCAAGGGCCGGTGCTGGGGGCTGCCCACCGGGCACGCCGCGCGCGGCGAGGACTTCCCGGGCACCGTCGTGCGCGAGGTCAAGGAGGAGACCGGTCTCGACGTGGTCCCCGGCGGGCTCGTCATGCTCAACAGCGGGTTCCGGCTGCGGATCGAGGTCGCGTACGAGGCGGTGCTCGCCGGCGGGACGCTGAAGATCGACTCGTTCGAGATCCTCGAAGCGGGCTGGTTCGAGCCGGATGCGCTTCCCGAGGCGCTGATGCCGGTGCACCGTGAGCTGATCCACCGGCGCGTGCAGGTCTGAGCGCGCCGGCCCGCGCTCTCTCCACCTCAGGGTGGAGGCGCGGTTTCCACCTCGGTTCCACCCCTGCTCCGATCCCGTGACCTGCAGTTTTCCCTAACGTCGAAGACACAGGGAAACGGAGCGGGAGGACACCATGTCGGAGATCGTCGACGGACTGCTGATCATCGGGGTCGTCGCCCTCGTCGTACTGCATCAGTTCAAGGCGAGGCAGCTCGACGAGGAGCGGCGCTGGTGGGTGCTGCCCGCGCTGCTCGCGTTCGTGGCGCTGCGCAAGCCGGATCTGCTCGGCGACGGGCACACCGCGCAGGCCGCCGCGCTGCTCGCCGTGGAGCTGGTGGTCTCGCTCGCCATGGGCGCGCTGTTCGCGCGGACGACCCAGCTGTGGCGCGCCGAGGACGGTGCGCTCTGGACGAAGGGCACCAAGCTCACGCTTGCCGTGTGGGTGGGCGGCATCGCGCTGCGCGCCGCCCTCTACGGGATCGGCGCCGCGTTCGGTGTCCATCAGGGCGGCCCCGCCCTGATGCTGGGCCTCGCCGCGATGTTGCTGGCCCGCGCGGGAGTCCTGCAGTGGCGCAGCCGCACGTACCGTGAGGTGATCGGCTATCCGCAGCCTGCGTGGAAGGACCGCATGTGACCCGCAACAGTTGGCTGCGCTGGCCCTCGCGGGAGGCGTTGAGCCGTGACACCCGTCCGCGTTCGGTGCTCGGCTGGGTCGTGCGGATCCTCGTCATCGCCGTCGTGCTGTGGCGCGTGGTGCGTGAGCAGGATCTGGGGAACTGGGATGTGTACGCCGAGGCCGGGACCCTGATCGGCAGCATGATCGGGGTCTGGCTGTTCCTGGAGACCACGCTCGCCCACCGGCTGTGGCCCTCCGTGCTGCTGCTCACCGCCGTGGTCGGCGCGGGTGGGGTGGGGGCGCAGGCCGCGGGGTTCTCGACCGTGGGCGTGATCGTGTGGTGCGGGAGCATCCTGCTCGCCGTGGAGCGGCTGCCGCTCGCCGCGGCTGCGCCTTTGGTGATCGTCGCGTACAACGCGTACGCCGATCTGGCCGACAAGTCCTGGACGAGCACCGCGCTCACCGCCGCCACGTTCTGCCTCGTCGGCTACGTCCTGCGGCTCGACGCCGAGAGCCGCGGCAGGGAGCGCAGGCTCCTGGACCAGGAACGCGCCGCCCTGGCCGCCGAGGCCGAGTCCGCCGCGCTCACCGAACGGGCCAGGATCGCCCGCGAGATCCACGACGTCCTCGCTCACAGCCTCTCCGCGCAGCTGGTGCACCTGGAGGCCGCACGGCTGCTCGTCGAGCGCGACGCGCCCAAGGAGCAGGTGCTCGAACGGGTGGTGGCGGCAAGGGGGATGGCCCGCGAAGGACTCGCCGAGACCCGCCAGGCGCTGTCCGCTCTGCGCGGTGATCTGGTGCCGGTGGAGGACTTCCTGCGGGCGCTCGAAGGAGTCGAGGCGGAGTTCTCCGGCACTCCGCGCCCGCTGAGCGCCGAGGCCTCCCAGGCCGTACGGAGGGTCGCCCAGGAGGCGCTCACCAACGTGCGCAAGCACGCGCCCGGTGCTTCGGTGCGGCTGCGCTTCTCGTACGAGGGTGATGAAGCGCTCCTCGAAGTGCGGGACTTCGGCGGCGTACGGGAGAAAGGCGAGCCGGCGGCAGGACTGGCGGCAGGCGAACTGGCGGCAGGCGAACTGGCCACCAGCGGCAGCGGATACGGTCTGCTCGGGATGCGCGAGCGCGCCGAACTCCTCGGCGGATCGCTCGACGCGGGGCCCGTGGACGGAGGATTCGTGGTGCGGCTGAGGGTGCCGGTATGAGCGCTGGTGGGGTCGAGGGCACCGGCGGGAGCGTGCGTGTCGTGGTCGCCGACGACCAGACGGTGGTGCGCGAGGGCATCGTCATGCTGCTCGGGCTGCTGCCCGGCATGGAGGTGGTCGGCTCGGCGGGCGACGGCGAGGAGGCCGTACGCCTGGTCGCCGAACTCGCCCCGGACGTGGTCCTCATGGACCTGCGGATGCCGCGCGTGGACGGAGTCGAGGCGACCCGTCGTATCCGCGCCGAACACCCCGGCACCCAGGTCGTGGTGCTCACCACCTACGCCGACGACGAATCGCTCTTCCCCGCCCTGAAGGCCGGGGCGCGCGGCTATCTCACCAAGGACGCGGGCGGCGACGAGATCGTCCGGGCCGTCGAAGCCGTGATGTCCGGGGACGCGGCCCTCGCACCCCAGGTGCAACTCAGGCTCCTGGAGCGGCTGTCCGAGCCCGAGTCCGAGCCCGCGCATCAGCCGCCGGCCGAACTGCCCGACGGCCTCACCGCCCGCGAGGCCGAGGTGCTCGCGCACATCGCCGACGGGCTGACGAACACCGAGATCGCCAGGGCGCTGCAGGTCTCGCAGGCCACGGTGAAGACCCATATCAACAACCTCTTCGCCAAGGCGGGTCTCAAGGACCGCACCCAGGCTGTGCGTTACGCCTACCGCCACGGCCTCGCCGAACCTCCACGACGCTGAGAAGCAGTCTGAGGTCACTTCCGTCGCACTTCACCTGATGGAGTGAACAGATCGGGCAGAAGTGTCCGGGATCTTCCCGGTCCGCCCATCCTTGGGCACGCGGCCAAAAGGCACGCGGACAAGGAGAGTTCGGTGGAGAAGCACGACGGGCGGCGGACCGGACAGATCCGGTTCGACGACCCTTGGTACGACGCACTGGCCTCGGGCTGGGGTGAGCTGGACAGCACCGGCGCCCCCGCCTCCGCGCCCCGGCCGCCCGCCCCCAGGGCCGCGGAGCAGCGGGCCGACGCGGCCAGTATCTATCTGGAGGTGCAGGCCAGCGCCGCCTTCCAGGAGGTGCGCAGCAGGTACCGCCGCTTCGTGATCCCCGCGGTGATCGGTTTCTTCACCTGGTACCTCGTGTACATCCTCGCCGCCACCATGGCACCCGGCTTCATGGCGCAGCCCGTCGCGGGCGCCGTGAACGTGGCGATGGTCGCAGGGCTCGGACAGTTCCTCACGACCTTCGCGCTGACCTGGGCGTATGCCCGTCATGCCCGGCTGCACAGGGACCGGGCGGCGCTCGATCTGCGCTGGGACACCCAGGAGCTGACGCGGGGGGTCGGGCGTTGAGCGGCGACCACCAGACACTTGCGCTGCTGCTGTTCAGCGCGTTCATCGCGGTCACGCTCGGGATCACCACCTGGGTGAGCCGTAACCGGCACGGCAGTGCGGAGGAGTTCTACGCGGGCGGGCGCCTTTTCTCGCCGATGGAGAATGGTTTTGCCATCGCGGGCGACTACATGTCCGCCGCCTCCTTCCTCGGTATCTCCGGGCTCATCGCCCTGTACGGCTACGACGGCCTGCTCTACTCGGTGGGCTTCCTCGTCGCTTGGCTGGTGGTGCTGCTCCTTGTGGCCGAACTGGTGCGCAACTGCGGCCGGTTCACGCTCGCCGACGTGGTGGCCGCGCGGATGAGCGAGCGGCCCGTACGGATCGCGGCGGGCACCTCGTCCGTGACCGTCTCCGTGCTCTACCTCGTGGCGCAGATGGTCGGTGCGGGCAGTCTCGTCGCGCTGCTGCTCGGCGGGACCAGCGAGGCCGCGCAGGCCTGGACGGTCATCGGCGTGGGCGCGCTCATGGTCGTGTACGTGTCGTTCGGCGGGATGCGGGCCACGACCTGGATCCAGATCGTGAAGGCCGTCCTGCTCATGGGCGGTGCCATCACGCTGACCGTCCTCGTCCTGGTCCGCTTCCACGGCAACTTCAACGACCTGCTGAACACGGCCGCCGCGAAGAGCGGCCACGGCAAGGACTTCCTCTCGCCGGGCCTGCGCTACGGCGGGGGCTGGACCGCGCGCCTGGACTTCATCAGCCTCGGTCTCGCGCTCGTCCTCGGCACCGCGGGTCTGCCGCACATCCTGTCCCGCTTCTACACCGTGCCCACCGCGCGCGCCGCACGCCGGTCCGTCGTGTGGTCGATCGGGCTGATCGGCGGCTTCTACCTGATGACGATCGTGCTCGGCTTCGGCGCGGCGGCGATCGTCGGCACGAACGAGGTGCGGGCGTCCAACTCGTCTGGAAATACGGCGATTCCGCTGCTCTCCCTGATCCTGGGCGGCGGCGAGGGCTCGACGGGTGGAACGGTTCTCTTCGCGATCGTCGCCGCCATCGCCTTCGCCACCATCCTCGCGGTCGTCGCCGGCATCACCCTCGCCTCATCGGCCTCCGTCGCCCACGACCTCTACGCCTCCTTGCGCCGTAAGCACGCCAAGCAGCGCAGTGAGGTGGCGGTCGCCCGGATCGCGGCGGTCGGCATCGGCGTCGCCGCGATCGGACTGGGGCTGCTCGCAAGGGACTTGAACGTGGCGTTCCTGGTCGGCCTCGCCTTCGCCGTGGCCGCCTCGGCAAACCTGCCCGTGCTCCTGTACTCGCTCTTCTGGCGCGGCTTCACGACCCGGGGCGCGGTCTGGTCCGTCTACGGCGGTCTGATCCCCGCCCTGCTTCTGGTGATCTTCTCGCCGGTGGTCTCGGGCTCGCCCGCGGCGATGTTCCCCGGCGTGGACTTCCACCTCTTCCCGCTGGACAACCCGGGCCTGGTCTCCATCCCGCTCGGCTTCCTGGCGGGCTGGGTCGGCACGGTCACCTCGCCCCAGGGCCCGGACCCGGCCAAGCACGCGGAGACCGAGGTGCGCTCGCTGACGGGGGCCGGGGCGGTGTAATTCCGTGGAGCGGCGAGGTGCCGGGGGCTAGCGTGCCTCCGTGATCGACCTTCAGGTACGGCATGAGTCCGGGGACATCGTGGCCCGGTCCCCGGGCGTGCACTGGGAACAGCTCGCCGGCCTCGACCCGGCTGAGTTCCCCTTGCTCGTGGGCGTCTGCCCGTTCGCGGACACGGTGTTCAACGCCTTCCAACGCCCCATGCTGCTTGCGGAGTTGGATCGGCTGGACGCCGACCGCTCGGGACCGTGGGTCGACGCCGTGCGGGACATGTGCCGTATCGCCGAGGAGGTGTCGCATCGGTACGTGTGGTTCGTCGGCGACTGAACGGCGATCGTGCCCGGGGCGCGGCCGGAGGCCTACAGACTCGCCGCCCACTCGTACCGGTGCTCCGGGCGGCCGGTGTCGCCGTACTTGAGGCCGAGGCGTACGCGGCCCGTGCGCTCCAGGAGCTTCAGATAGCGCTGGGCGGTCTGACGGCTCAGGCCCGTACGGTCGGCCAACTCCTGCGCCGAGAGCGGGCCTTCGGCGGACATCAGGGCGCGGCGGACGAGTTCGGCTGTGCCGGGGGAGTGGCCCTTGGGGAGCTGGGGTGAGGTGTCCGTCGAGAGGGCGCCGAAGATCCGGTCCACCTCGGCCTGTTCGGCCTCGCCGCCGCCGTCCAGGGTGCGCCGCAGCGCCGCGTACGCCTCGAGCTTGCCGCGCAGGCCCGCGAACGTGAACGGCTTGACCAGATACTGCAGCGCGCCGAGCCGCATCGCCGCCTGGACCGTGGCCACGTCGCGCGCGGCCGTCACCATGATCACGTCGGTGAGATCGCCGCGCTCACGCAGCAGCCGGACCACCGACAGGCCCGTGTCGTCCGGCAGATAGTGGTCGAGCAGAATCAGATCGATCGGCCCCGCGGACCGGATCCGCTCAAGGGCCTCGGCGGCCGTGTGCGCCTGCGCGGCCACATGGAAGCCGGGCACCTTCTCCACGTAGGCGGCGTTCACCTTCGCCACGCGCAGGTCGTCGTCCACGACCAGGACTTCGATCATCGTGATTCCGCTTCCCTTCGGGTGGGCTCGGCTTGAGTGGGCTCGGCTCGGGTGGGCTCCGCTTGAGCGGGCTCGGCTTCCCGCGGCCCGCCGATCCTGGTCCGCGGTGCCTCGGCACGCAGCGCCTCCGGCAGTACGACGGTGAACTCCGCGCCCCCGTCGGCCCCTTCGCCGACCTGCGCGCTGCCGCCCTGGCGCTCGGCCAGCCTGCGGACCAGGGCGAGACCGATCCCGCGACCCCGGTGCGCCGGGGACTCCTTGGTGGACCAGCCCTCCGTGAAGATCAACTCCCGCTGGTCCGGCGGCACCCCGGGCCCCGAATCCCGTACGCGCAACACGACCTCACCGCCGTCCGCCCGCACTTCCACCTCGACCTCGGCCCGCAGACTGCCCGCCGCCGCGTCCAGCGCGTTGTCGACGAGGTTGCCCGCGATCGTCACCAGGTCCTGCGGACCGACAAGACGGTCGGGCAGCAGCGTCCCGGCGCAGAGTCGCAGCGTCACGCCACGCTCCGAGGCCACCGTCGCCTTGCCGACGAGCAGCGCGGCGAGCAGCGGATCGTGGATCTTCTCCGTGATCTGCTCGGCGGTCACGCGCTGGGCTCCTGCCGCCTCGCCGACGAACTCCACGGCGTCCTCGTACATCTCCAGTTCGAGCAGGCCGAGCAGCGTGTGGAGGTGGTTGGCGTGCTCGTGGTCCTTGGCGCGCAGGGCGTCGATCAGACCGCGGGTGGAGTCGAGTTCACGGCCGAGCTGCTCCAGTTCGGTGCGGTCGCGCAGGGTGGCCACGGCGCCTCCGTCGTGTGTGGGCATCCGGTTGGCGATCAGGACGCGCAGCCCTCGTACCGTCACCAGGTCCGTGCCGGTCACCCGCCCCGCGAGCACGTCCGTGGTGCGTCCTTCGCCCAGCGCCTCGTCCAGCGGCCGGCCCACAGCCTCCTCGTCGAGCCCGAGCAGCCGCTGTGCCTCGTCGTTGAGCAGCCGGATCCGGCCGTCGCGGTCGAGCGCGACCACGCCTTCGCGGATGCCGTGCAGCATCGCCTCGCGTTCGGCGAGCAGCGCCGAGATATCGGAGAAGGCCAGGTCACGGGTCTGCTTCTGCACCCTGCGCGCAATCAGATACGCGGCGAGCGCGCCGACGGCGAGGGCGCCGCCCGCATACGCGAAGAGCCCGGGGATCGCGTTGAGCAGCCGAGCGCGGACACTGTCGTACTCGATGCCGACCGAGACCGCGCCGACGATCGAGCCGTCCTCGTCGCGCAGCGGCACCTTGCCGCGGGCCGAGCGCCCGAGGGTGCCGTTGTCGATCTCCATCACATCGCGCCCGGCAAGCGCGTCGCTGGGGTCGGTGGAGACGACCTTGCCGATCTGCTCGGGGTTCGCATGCGACCAGCGCACCCCGCGCCGGTCCATCACCACGATGTACTCGGCGCCCGTGGCCTCGCGGATCCGCTCGGCCTCCTCCTGCACCGGACCGCCCTCGGTGGGCTCGGTGTCCTGAAGGTGTTCGGCGATCTGCGGGGCGGCCGCGGTGGCCTCCGCGATCGCCAGCGCCCGCCGCATCGCCTGGTCGTCCATCTCCTTGCCGAGCGGCGCGAGGAACAGACCGGTCGCGAGGACGGCCACTCCGGCGGCGATTCCCAACTGCATCAGGAGCACCTGCGAGAACACCCTGCGCGGCAGCCCCAGGCGGGGTCTGCGCAGGCGTCGGCGCGTGCTGCCGGTTGCGGAGGGGGTCATGTCCACGAACGGTACGGGGGTGTGCGTCCGCTGCCGAAATGCGTCGGGGGGTGCTGTGAGCGGGCTCACGTCTTGTCCTGGAGCGCGCGGCGGGTTGGGATGGGGGCATGCCGAGTCCAGCGCAGCCGTCCACCGCCCGTCTGACAGAGGCCCTCCTGTCCTCAGGTCACCGTTTCGCCGAACGCGTGGCCGTCGTCACCGGAGCCGCCTCCGGGATCGGAGCGGCCACCGCCGAGCGGCTCACGGCCGAGGGTGCCGCCGTGGTCCTCACGGATGTCGACGCTGAGCAGGGCATCGACCTCGCCGAACAGATCCGCAGCAAGGGCGGCATCGCCGCTTTCGTACGGGCCGACGCAGCCGATCCCGCCGACTGGGACCGGGTCGTGGCGGCCGCGCACCACTTCGGACCGGTGGACGTCCTGGTCGGCAACGCCTTCACGGTCGAGGTGGCACCCGCCCATGAACTCTCCCTGGAGTCCTGGCGCCGCCAGCTCGATGTCAACCTCACGGGCTCCTTCCTCGGCTTCAAGGCGGTACTGCCGGATCTGCGCGCACAGCGCGGCGCGGTCGTCCTGACCTCGTCCGTCCACGCCCACAAGGGAATTCCGGGCCACCCCGCGTACGCCGCGAGCAAGGGCGCTCTGCTGTCGCTCTGCGGCCAGCTCGCGGTCGAGTACGGGCCCGAGGTGCGGGTCAACTGCGTCCTGCCCGGGCCGATCCTGACCGCCGCATGGGACCGGGTGAGTGAGGAGGACCGGGCGCGCAGTGTGGCCGAGACCGCGGCGGCGCGGTTCGGGACGCCCGACGAGGTGGCGGCGGCCATCGCGTTCCTCGCGGCGGACGAGGCCGGGTACATCACCGGGGCGAGCCTGGTGGTCGACGGCGGGTGGAGTGTGGTGAAGGGGTCGGCGTAGGGCGCCCGCACCGCGTGAAAACCATTTGAGTGACCACGGAGACCGCTGTTAACGTCCTGGCAGCCGTGCGAGAGACCGAGGAGGTGGTACCCGTGAACACACTATTCACGTGGGTGCTCTCCTCTGGGGTCACGGTCGGGCGATAGGTCGTCCGGGAGCGCCGTATCGAGCCCTCCCGAAAGGCACGACCATGCATGTCACCTCTGAACGACGCCTCGACGACGGTCTCGTCGAGCGCACCTTCACACTCGGCGAGATCCCCGGCTTCCTGTGGACTCCCGATTCCGCCTCCGCGACAGCGCCCGTGCCGCTGATCCTGCTCGGCCACCCGACCCTCGGCCTCGACAGGATGTACCCCCGCCTGGTGGCCCGAGCCCGCAGCGCCGCGGCGGAGGGGTTCGCCGCTGCCACCATCGAGCTTCCCGGGTGCGGTGACCGTCCGCGCTGGGACACCCTCGCGCAGGCCGGCGCCGAACTGCGCCGGGTCATGCAGGCCGGTGAGCCGGTCACCGAGGAGATCATCGACGCACTCGTCCTGCCGCTCGTCGAAAAGGCCGTCCCCGAATGGCAGTCGGCCCTGGACGCCCTTCTGGAACTGCCCGAAGTGGGCGGCCCGGTCGGGTACTCGGGCGGGGTGATCTCCATCGGCGTACGCCTCGCACTGGTCGACCCGCGCATCGAGGCCGCCGGTCTGTTCGCCGGCAGTTTCGTGCCGCGCGCCATCATGGAGGAAGCCCGCCAGGTCACCATCCCGTTGCACGTCCTGCTGCAGTGGGACGACGAGGGGAACGACCGGCAGGCGGCCCTCGACCTGTTCGACGCCTTCGCCAGCAAGGAGAAGACCTTGCAGGCCAACATGGGCGGGCACACAGGGGTCCCGCAGCACGCGGGGGAGGATGCGGCGAGGTTCTTCTCGCGGCATCTGCTCCCGATGCCGCAGTCGAGGTAAGGCTCCTGTGCGGTGCGGGAGTTGAGGCGTGAGGTCGTCAGACCCCGGCCAGCTCCCGCACCGCCACCACATCCATCCGCGCCGGGGACCCGAGGGCACCCCCACAGGTCTCCGGACGCGGTGGCTGGGCGGCGCCTTGCGCGACGGTGACGGTCCAGGCTCGGCCGTCCGTGTGGGCGATCGTCAGCTGCCACTGTGGTGCGCCGTCGACGGCGGCCGAACTTTCACTGCGTACGACCGAAAGCACCCCGGCCCGCTCCTCGCCCACCGCCGTGCGCACCGCGAGCTCCGCGGCCTGGCCGGGGCGCTCCCAGGCGGAGCTGCCGCGGCAGCCGTCGGTCAGGATGCGGTCCTCGCGTACCGCCGTGAGGACGTTCTTCACGGCGGCGGCGTCGAGACGGCCGTACGCGTAGCCGTACGGCAGGACGAGCAGCGTCGGTGAGAAGCGGTGGCCGCCGAGGTGGGTGACCTCCCAGGTTCCGCCCGCGCCCGCGGCCGCAAGTTCGGCGGCGAGGGGGCGGCCGAGCAGGGCGCAGCAGCGGTCCCGCTTGCCGTTGGTGCAGACGAGCGCGAGCGGTTCGCCGGTGTGCTCGCCGCCCGCCAACTCGGCGTCGAACGAGGCGACTTCACCCCGGCCGAGCGCCGCGAAGTCCAGCTTCAGGAGCCGGGCGGGATCGGCGATGACGGCGCTGTGCAGCCAGGCTCCGCCCGGAGTGACATGGGCGGCGTACACCTGACGCCGGACGGGGGAGTGCGAGTCGGCATGCCGGCCGGGGCGGCGGATCAGCGCGACCCGTACGCCGGTGTTCTCGGCGGCCGCTTCGAGCGCGGCGCCGAGTTCGGCATCGAGGTGGCTCGAAGTCAGCGCTTTGGCGCCCCAAGGGCCCGGCTGCTCCAGGAGCAGCCAGGTGGTGGCGGTGGCCGCGGTGCCCGCGAGCGGCTCGTCGAGGACGCGGGAGGCGGTGGCGCACATACTCACGTAGGTGAGCCTAGCCTGAGTTGGCCGGGGTGGTCGCCGGGACGGTGCAGAGCGGGCAGCCCACGGGGTGGTGGACATTCCGGCAGTCGTACGTGAATTCTCGCGCACAGACCGCAAATCATCGACAGATAGCGGTCATACGTCGAGAGCTCAGCTGCGTACCGCCTGCGCCGTCGAGCCGCGCACCACCAGTTCGGGCTCGAAGAGCAGCTCTTCGGAAGGCACCGAACTCCCCGCGATCTGCAGCGAGAGCAGCTCCACGGCGGCCCGTCCCATCGCCTCGATGGGCTGGCGGACGGTGGTGAGCGGGGGCTCGGTGCAGTTCATGAACGCGGAGTCGTCGTAGCCGACCACCGAGATCTCCCGCGGCACGTCGAGCCCGCGGCGGCGGGCCGCTCGCACCGCGCCGAGCGCCTGCGGGTCGCTCGCGCAGATGAGGCCCGTGACGCCGGCGTCGATCAGCCGGGTGGCCGCGGCCTGGCCGCCTTCGAGCGAGAACATCCCGCGCACCACGTGCTCGTCGGGCAGCGAACCGCCCGCCGCCTTGGCCGCCGCCCGCGCGCCGATCAGCTTGCGCTGCGAGGGCATGTGGTCGGCCGGGCCGAGCACCAGGCCGATGCGCTCGTGGCCGAGCGAGGCGAGGTGGCGCCAGCTCTGCTCCACGGCGGATGCGTCGTCGCAGGAGACCGCCGGGAAGCCGAGATCCGCGATGGCCGCGTTGATCAGGACGACCGGGATGTTCCGTGCGGCCAGCTGCTTGTAGTGGTCGTGCGGGGCGTCGGCCTGGGCGTAGAGGCCGCCCGCGAACACCACGCCGGAGACCTGCTGTTGGAGCAGCAGCTCCACGTAGTCCGCCTCGGAGACCCCGCCCTTGGTCTGGGTGCAAAGGACCGGGGTCAGGCCCTGCTGGGCGAGGGTGCCGCCGATGACCTCGGCGAACGCCGGGAAGATCGGGTTCTGCAGCTCGGGCAGGACGAGGCCGACCAGTCGGGCGCGTTCGCCGCGCAGCTGGGTCGGCCGTTCGTAGCCGAGCACGTCCAGGGCGGAGAGCACGGACTGCCGGGTGGCCTCGGAGACGCCGGGCTTGTTGTTGAGCACCCGGCTGACCGTGGCCTCGCTGACCCCGACCTTCTTGGCCACTTGAGCAAGTCGTCGCGTCATGGGCGCAAGATTAGCGCAAGCCTTGCATTCTGTTTGCGGTGCGTCGGAGTTGATTGAATCCAGCTGCCCACGGGGTCCGTGGAGGGGCTGTTCAGGCAGTTATGTCCGGGACTTGACCGGCGTCGGAAGGGGCTGCGGTGGCCGTGCTCCGGTGTAGTGCCCGCTGGGCCGCATCCGCAGCGGACGCTCGCCGTACTCCTCCAGGGCGTGCGCGATCCACCCGGCCGTACGGGCCACGGCGAACACCGTTTCGCCGGCTTCCGGCGGCATCTTCCCCGCCACGGTGAGCACGGCCAGCGCGAGATCCACGTTGGCGTAGAGCTCGGTGTGACGCGCGGTGGTGGTCACCACGTCACGCGCCGCTTCGAGCGCCTCGCGCGCCTCCGGTACGTCCGCCAGAGCGGCGAACAGGGCCTGCGCACGCGGGTCTTCACGCGGATACAGCCGGTGGCCGAGGCCCGGCACCCGTCGCCCCGCCCGCAGATGGTCGGCCACGACCGCTGCCGCGCTGCCCCGTTCGAGGACCTCCGTGAGCATCCGGTGCGCCAGACCGCTGGCCGCTCCGTGCAGAGGGCCTTCGAGCACACCGAGTCCGGCGGAGACCGCGGCGTAGGGATGGGCGTGCGCCGAGGCCGCCACTCGTACGGCCAGGGTGGAAGCGGCCAGGTCGTGGTCGATGAGCAGCACAAGTGCCCTGTCCAGTGCGCTCATCCACTGCGCGTCGGGTGCGCGACGCGTCAGCCTCGGCCACAGCCGGCCGGCGATGGTGTGCTCGTCGAGCGTCCACTCGCCCGTCTTCGGCAGCGCGTCGACGAGGGTGGGCACCAGGGCGCGGGCGGTGCCGAGCACGGCCTGCTCGGCGAGGTCGAAACGGAGCGGGTCGGCCGCCGCCGCGGCGATCGCCGACACCCGCAGCCGGTCCATCGGCCCGCTGTGCGCGGGCAGCGCCTGCACGGCTTGGCGTGCGGCGCCCACGATCTCCTCGGGAGCCGTGAAGCGGACGTCCTCGCGCAGGGTGCCGGTCCACAGCCATTCGGCCACCGGTTCGTACGAGTAGTGCGCGGCGAGCTCGGTCGCGTCCACCCCGCGGAAGTAGTAACGGTCCTTCTCGATCAGGGTGATCCGGGTCTTCACGGCGAGCTCGCCGGACCCCGAACCGGCCGCGGCTGCACGGGTGTTGCGTCTGGTGAGGGCGTCGACCTCCTTGGCGTCGAAGGTGGACCCGCGCCCGCTCTGCTCCCGCCGGCTGCTGAGCAGCCCACGGCTCACGTACGCGTACACGGTCTCGGGCTTCACGCCGAGCCGCTCGGCCGCCTCCTTGGTGGACAGCCGTCCGCTGCCGCCGCTCTGCTCGCCGCTCATGCCCTCACCGTATCCGCATCTGGATATGTTGATTCGATCAATATTGACAGTGATGGAGTCAAGGATAGACAGTCGAGTCAAGTTCAGCACCGAAGGGGAGTGAAGTCATGTCGCAAGGTTTGGTCAGCGAGGTCCCGCGCGGACTCGCAGGGGTGGTCGTCACGGACACCGCGCTCGGGGATGTGCGCGGACGCGAGGGCTTCTACCACTACCGCCAGTACTCGGCCGTGGAACTGGCGGAGCGCCGCGGCTTCGAGGACGTATGGCATCTGATGGTGCACGGTGAACTGCCGGACGCCGCGCGGCTGCGGAGCTTCACCGAGCAGACGGCGGCCCTGCGCGTCCTGCCCGACGAGGTGCGCTCGGCCCTCCCCGCGATCGCCCGGGCCTCCGCCCTGTCGGGACCGCTCGCCGGACTGCGCTCGGCGCTCTCGCTCTTCGGTGCGGCGCAGGGTATGCGTCCGGTGTACGACATCTCGCCCGAGCAGCGGCTCGCGGACACCCTGGCCGCCAGTGCCGTGGTGCCGACCCTGCTGACCGCGCTGCACCGCCTCGGACAGGGCCTCGACCCGGTCGAACCGCGCGCGGACCTCTCGTACGCCGCCAACTACCTCTACATGCTGACGGGTTCGGAGCCGGACGCGGCGCGCACCCGGGCCGTCGAGCGTTACTTGATCTCGACGATCGACCATGGATTCAATGCGTCAACCTTCACGGCCCGTGTCATCACCTCCACCGGGGCGGATGTGGCGGCCTGTCTGGTGGGCGCGGTCGGCGCGCTCTCCGGACCGCTGCACGGAGGTGCCCCCAGCAGGGCCCTGGACACGCTGGACGCCATCGGCACGCCGGACCGTATCGACTCCTGGATCAGGGAGCGGGTCCTGGCCGGTGACCGCATCATGGGATTCGGCCACCCCGTGTACCGCACGGAGGACCCGCGCTCGCGCATGCTGCGGGGGATCGCCCAGGAATTCGGCGGCCTGCTCGTCGAGTTCGCCATCGAGGTGGAACGCCAGGTGGAGGCGATCCTCGCGGAGCTGAAGCCGGGCCGCGAGCTCCACACCAACGTCGAGTTCTACGCGGGCGTGGTCATGGAACTGTGCGGTCTGCCGCGCGAGATGTTCACGCCCACGTTCGCCGCGGCCCGGGTGGTGGGCTGGAGCGCGAACATTCTGGAGCAGTCCCAGGACTCCAAGATCATCCGCCCGGCGGCTCGGTATGTGGGGGTGGAGCCGCCGCAAACCGTGCCTGCGCTCGGCTGAGGCGGACTCGCGTACGAGGTGCTCCGGCCGAACGCAGGCGGGCAGGTCATGCGTCGGGGATGTCGGCCTTCGCGCGTACGAGGGTTTCTCTGCTGACGATCACCACACGCTCGTAGTCGGCGACACCCGCGTCGGCAGGGAGTTTGTCCTTGAGTTCGGCCGTGGCCTCGGTACCGATGACGGCGAAGTTCCCGTCGCTCAGCTCAAAGACATCCGGGCAGGTGGCAGCGGAGGCACTTCCGCGAGCGCTCGGGGGCACCCCGATGCGGCGAACGATCTTCACAGGAAACAGGTCCTTCAGTGTCCGGAGAGGGCAGTGACACTGGAGGCATCGGGGAGGCCCAAGTGGCGTTACAGGGCGCTGAGATCACTGGGGTCGGCAAGGGTGACGGTGCGCGCCGAGTTGACGTGGGTGCGCGCCCGGCAGCCGGTCGAGGGCGCTCAGTCCGGTGGCGGCACACCCACCACGAACCAATCGCCGTCTCCATCCTGCAGCTCCTGGAACAGCTGTTCCGCCATGCTCCCGATCTCCGCCTCTTCCGATGCGGGGTCGAGCGCAAGGCGATGGTGGCGGGTGATCTCCCAGTACTCGCGGATGTACGGGCTCTGGAACAGCTCGCGCAGATGACCGAACAGCTCCCGCTTGGTGAGCAGGCCGGACATATGCAAATGGAGGGCGTTCACGTACCAGAGATTGGCGTAGATCATCTGGCGCCGTTTCTCGGGGGAGAGGTCGACGCGGTAGTTGTCGATGACCACGGCGAGGGCAGGGTCGTCGATGGCCTTGCTGAGCAACTCCCAGTGCATGCGCTGCTGGTGGGCGCGGGCCTCGCGCCGTCTCGACTCCTCGTCGAGCGCGGGGTGATGGCACACCGGGGCCGGATCTCCGTATGCGGGGGCGGTACTTCGTCCGCACAGGAGCCGCAACGCGGACGTGCCGAAGAAGAAGCCGGCCGCGGCCGCGGCCGCGACCGTGTACCGCGATGCGCGGCGATTCTGTGTGGCCATGTCAACCCCCGAGTCAAGGCGACCGTCCGCCGGCCGTCGGGTGCGGGGCGACAGGGGAGCGGGACCGGCGAGCGGTGGGCGGTGCGCTTGCCACCCTCCAAGGTGCCGAGCGGCTCTGGTCGGCGGGAGGGCGGAGAGGACGGCGCACGGTTGCGTGCAGCAGTCGCGTACTGATGTCGTGACATGCGCCGTGCAGGTTCATTGCCCCGCATGCGGTGCTAACAATCGTTTACTTCGGGCAAAAGTCTGCACTGAGTGCCGAGCGCGTCCCTGCCCGGCGGCTCTCAGTGCCTGAGTGATGCCCCGGCCCACGGCTGCCTATGCTGTTCCGGTTCCACCGTCGCCGTACGAAAGGCGCAGCGTGACCGAGTGGCAGAGCGTGCGAGCAGAGGCCCGGCAGATCCCCGTGGTCGTCCTCGCCGGATTTCTCGGAGCGGGCAAGACCACCTTGCTCAACCATCTGTTGCGCGGCAGCGGCGGCACGCGGGTGGGCGTGGTGGTCAATGACTTCGGTGCGATCGAGATCGATGCCATGTCCGTGTCGGGGCAGGTGGGTTCCACCGTCTCGCTGGGAAACGGCTGTCTGTGCTGCGCCGTCGACGGCAGTGAGCTCGATACGTATCTGGAGAAGCTCACCCATCCGTCCGTCGGGCTCGATGTCATCGTGATCGAGGCCAGCGGACTCGCCGAACCGCAGGAACTGGTGCGGATGCTGCTCGCCAGCGAGAACCCGTACGCGGTGTACGGCGGGCTCGTCGAGGTGGTGGACGCCGCCGAGTTCGAGGACACCCGCGCACGGCATCCGGAGATCGAGCGGCATCTGGCGCTCGCGGATCTGATCGTGCTCAACAAGGTCGACAGGGTCGCGCCCGAGGCGGTCGCACGCGTGCGGAGTGCTATTGCCGCGGGCGGTTCGACGGCCGCGGTCGTCGACGCCTCGTACGGCCGCATCGATCCGGAACTGCTCTTCGAGCGGCGGCCGAGTGCCGAGCGGATCGGGCAGCTGTCCTTCGACGACGTACGGGAGGACGAAGGGGGCGAGGGGCACGATCACGAGCACGAGGGGCATCTGCATCACGCCTACGAGAGCGTCTCGTTCACCACGACGCAGCCGATGAGTCCGCGGCGGCTGCTCGACTTTCTCGACGCACGGCCCGATGGGCTGTACCGCATCAAGGGTTTCGTCGACTTCGGCGCGCACGACCGGCGCAACCGGTACGCGGTGCACTCGGTGGGCCGGTTCCTGCGGTTCACGCCCGAGCCCTGGGCGCCGGGGGAGGAGCGGCTGACTCAACTGGTGCTGATCGGGGCCGGGATCGACTCGGGTGGGCTGCTCGGCGCACTGCACGTGTGCCGCGACGACGTACCGCAGGATCCCCGGCCCGAGGCGATGTGGGGAGTGCTCCGGTTCGTACGGCGGGACGGCACCGAGGAAGCCGAGCCGGCTCACGAGGCGGCCGATTCGGCGGACGGGGCCGCCGCGTACGACGGGGCTGCCGCGTACGACGGGGTTGCCGCGTACGACGAAGGGCCGGACCCGGCTGACGCCTGAGTCCGGCCCTCTCGTACGACTGCCGTCTACACCAGGCCCGAGACCGCCGACACCGGCTTCCCCAGCGAGATGCCCGAGCCGTCACGGCGCGGGTCGAGCTCCGGCAGCTCGGCCGGAGTGCCGTTGCGCTGGGCCGCCTTCGCGGGCACCGGTCCCGCCCAGGCGAAGGACAGGCAGTCCTCGCCCTTCAGGAAGCGCTGGGCACGGACGCCGCCCGTGGCACGCCCCTTGCGCGGATAGAGGTCGAACGGGGTGGCCTTCGCCGTCGTCTGCACCGAGTCGTCCAGCGTGCCGCGCGAGCCCGCGATCGTGAACACCACCGCCTCCGCCGCCGGATCGACGGCCGTGAACGCGATCACCTTCGCGCCCTCGGTGAGCTTGATGCCCGCCATACCGCCGGCGGGCCGGCCCTGCGGGCGGACCTGCGAGGCCTGGTAGCGCAGGAGCTGGGCGTCGTCCGTGATGAAGACCAAGTCCTCCTCGCCGGTGCGCAGTTCGCAGGCGCCGACGATACGGTCGCCGTCCTTGAGCGTGATGACTTCGAGCTCGTCCTTGTTGCTCGGGTAGTCCGGGACGACGCGCTTGACCACACCCTGTTCGGTGCCCAGCGCGAGGCCCGGCGAGGACTCGTCGAGGGTGGTCAGACAGACCAGCGACTCACCGTCCTCCAGGGACAGGAACTCCGAAATCGGCGCTCCGCCCGAGAGGTTGGGCGCGGCCGCCGTGTCAGGGAGCTGGGGCAGATCGATGACATTGATCCGCAGCAGCCGCCCGGACGAGATCACCGCACCGACCTCGCCGCGCTGGGTGGCGGGCACGGCCGAGAGGATCACGTCGTGCTTCACGCGCTTGTCGTCGCCGTCGAAGGCGACTTCGCCGTTGGCGGTACGGGCGAGCAGGCCGGTGGACGAGAGCAGTACCCGGCACGGGTCGTCCGCGACCTCGAGCGGTACGGCGGCCGTAGGCGCGCCCGCCGACTCCAGGAGGACGGTGCGGCGGTCGGTGCCGAACTTCTTCGCCACGGCGGCCAGTTCGTTCGAGACCAGCTTGCGCAGCTCGCTGTCCGATTCGAGGATCGCGGTCAGCTCGGCGATCTCGGCGGTCAGACGGTCGCGCTCCGACTCCAGCTCGATCCGGTCGAACTTGGTGAGCCGGCGCAGCGGCGTGTCGAGGATGTACTGCGTCTGCACCTCGCTCAGCGAGAAGCGCTCCATCAGGCGCTCCTTGGCCTGCGCGGAGTTGTCGCTGGAGCGGATGAGGCGGATGACCTCGTCGATGTCGAGCAGCGCGACGAGCAGACCCTCGACCAGGTGGAGACGGTCCTGCTTCTTGCTCCGGCGGAACTCGCTGCGGCGCCGTACGACCTCGAAGCGGTGGTCCAGGTAGACCTCGAGGAGCTCCTTGAGGCCGAGCGTGAGCGGCTGGCCGTCCACGAGCGCCACATTGTTGATGCCGAAGGACTCCTCCATCGGCGTCAGCTTGTAGAGCTGTTCGAGGACCGCTTCCGGTACGAAGCCGTTCTTGATCTCGATGACCAGACGCAGGCCGTGCGCACGGTCCGTGAGGTCCTTGACGTCGGCGATGCCCTGCAGCTTCTTCGAGCCGACCAGGTCCTTGATCTTGGAGATGACCTTCTCGGGACCGACGGTGAAGGGCAGTTCGGTGACGACGATGCCCTTGCGGCGGGCCGTCACCGTCTCGACGGTCGTGGTCGCCCGGATCTTGAAGGTGCCGCGCCCGCTCTCGTACGCGTCCTTGATACCGGCGAGCCCGACGATCCGGCCGCCCGTGGGCAGATCGGGACCGGGGACGAAACGCATCAGCGTCTCCAGGTCCGCGCCCGGGTGCCGGATCAGATGGCGGGCCGCGGCGATGACCTCGCCGAGGTTGTGCGGCGGCATGTTGGTCGCCATACCGACCGCGATCCCGGACGCGCCGTTGACCAGGAGGTTCGGATACGCGGCCGGCAGGGCGACGGGCTCCTGCTCCTGGCCGTCGTAGTTGGGCGTGAAGTCCACCGTGTTCTCGTCGATGGACTCGGTCATCAGCGAGGTGGCGTCGGCCATCTTGCACTCGGTGTACCGCATCGCGGCCGGCGGGTCGTCATTGCCGAGCGAGCCGAAGTTGCCGTGGCCGTCCACCAGCGGCAGCCGCATCGAGAACGGCTGTGCCATACGGACCAGCGCGTCGTAGATCGACGCATCGCCATGGGGGTGCAACTTACCCATGACCTCGCCGACCACACGGGCGCACTTCACATAGCCGCGGTCGGGGCGCAGCCCCATCTCGTTCATCTGGTAGACGATCCGGCGGTGCACCGGCTTCATGCCGTCGCGGGCGTCCGGCAGGGCGCGCGAGTAGATGACCGAGTACGCGTACTCGAGGAAGGAGCCCTGCATCTCGTCGACGACGTCGATGTCGAGGATCTTCTCCTCGAAGTCGTCTTCGGGCGGCGGGGTCTTCGTGGTGCGGCGGGCCATCGCTGCTGCGGCTCCTTCACCTACAAGTGCGGATCTCTGACGCGGACCATTGTGGACCGCCCCACTGACAACGCGGACGCCGACCCGTCGGTCCTGCTCGCTCAGGGCGTACAGGGCCGGGGAACTTCGCCAGATGTCCGCGCGCTTGCATACAGTGACAGAACTCTCTGTCCGCACGTATCCACTACGTATGCACGACGGATTCCAAGCGATCGAAGGGACCACATGCCCATGGGTCACACGGCCACCGCCGAGGCCGGCTCCGGCGGCCTGACAGCGACCGAGCACCGGCTGGCCAACGGCCTGCGCGTCGTGCTCTCCGAAGATCACCTGACCCCGGTTGCTGCGGTGTGCCTCTGGTACGACGTGGGTTCGCGGCACGAGGTGAAGGGCCGCACCGGCCTGGCCCATCTCTTCGAGCACCTCATGTTCCAGGGCTCGGGCCAGGTCAAGGGCAACGGGCACTTCGAGCTGGTGCAGGGCGCCGGCGGTTCGCTCAACGGCACCACCAGCTTCGAGCGCACCAACTACTTCGAGACCATGCCCGCCCACCAGCTGGAGCTCGCGCTCTGGCTGGAGGCGGACCGGATGGGCTCGCTGCTCGTGGCCCTCGACGACGAGTCGATGGAGAACCAGCGCGACGTCGTGAAGAACGAGCGGCGCCAGCGCTACGACAACGTTCCCTACGGCACCGCGTTCGAGAAGCTCACCGCTCTGTCGTACCCCGAGGGCCACCCGTATCACCACACGCCCATCGGTTCGATGGCCGATCTGGACGCGGCCACGCTGGAGGATGCGCGGAACTTCTTCCGTACGTACTACGCGCCGAACAACGCGGTCCTCTCGGTCGTCGGCGACATCGACCCCGAGCAGACCCTCGCCTGGATCGAGAAGTACTTCGGCTCGATCCCGTCCCACGACGGCAAGCAGCCGCCGCGCGACGGTTCGCTGCCCGAGATCCACGGAGGCGAGAAGCGCGAGGTGATCGAGGAGGAGGTGCCGTCGCGCGCGTTGATGGCCGCGTACCGCCTTCCGCACGACGGCACCCGCGAGAGCGACGCCGCCGACCTGGCGCTGACCGTGCTCGGCGGCGGTGAGTCCTCGCGGCTCTACAACCGTCTCGTACGGCGTGACCAGACCGCTGTCGCCGCCGGGTTCGGGCTGCTGCGCCTGGCCGGTGCGCCTTCGCTGGGCTGGCTGGACGTGAAGACCTCGGGCGATGTCGAGGTGCCGGTCATCGAGGCCGCCGTCGACGAGGAGCTCGCGCGGTTCGCCGCCGAGGGCCCGACCGAGGAGGAAATGGAGCGCGCGCAGGCCCAGTTGGAGCGCGAGTGGCTCGACCGGCTGGGTACGGTCGCGGGCCGCGCCGACGAACTGTGCCGCTATGCGGTCCTGTTCGGCGACCCGCAGCTCGCCCTCACCGCCGTGGACCGGGTGCTCTCGGTGACGGCGGACGAGGTGCAGGCGGTGGCCGAGGCCCGGCTGCGCCCCGACAACCGCGCCGTCCTCGTGTACGAGCCGACGCACGCCGACGACGCACAGGACGAAGACGCTCAGGAAGAGGAGGCAGGGCAGTGACCGAGCTCTCCACCATGGAATTCCACCCGCAGCCCCAGGCCGGCGAGGCCAAGCCCTGGGCCTTCCCGGCGCCCGAGCGCGGCACGCTGCCCAACGGGCTCACCGTGCTGCGCTGCGACCGCCCCGGCCAGCAGGTCGTCGCCGTCGAGATCTTCCTCGCCGCGCCGCTCGACGCCGAGCCCGAGGGCCTCGACGGTGTCGCGACCATCATGGCGCGCACCTTCTCCGAGGGCACCGACAAGCTGAGCGCCGAGGAGTTCGCGGCCGAACTGGAGCGCTGCGGCGCCACGTTGGACGCGCACGCCGACCACCCGGGCGTACGGGTCTCGCTCGAAGTCCCGGTCTCCCGGCTGCCCAAGGCGCTCGGTCTGATCGCCGACTCGCTGCGTGCACCGGCGTTCGCGGACAGCGAGGTCAGCCGCGTCGTACGCAACCGGCTCGACGAGATCCCGCACGAGCTGGCCAACCCGGCACGCCGCGCCGCCAAGGAGCTCTACAAGGAGCTGTTCCCGGCCACCGCGCGGATGTCGCGGCCGCGCCAGGGCACCGAGCAGACGGTCGCGCGGATCGACGCCGAGGCCGTGCGGAAGTTCTACGACGCGTGGGTGCGCCCCGCGACCGCCACCGCGGTCGTCGTGGGCGACCTCTCGGGCACCGACCTCGACGCACTGCTCGCCGAGACCCTCGGCCAGTGGACCGGCACGCCGGGCGAGCCCCGTCCGGTTCCGCCGGTCACCGCCGACGACACCGGCCGTGTGGTCATCGTCGACCGCCCCGGCGCCGTACAGACGCAGTTGCTCATCGGCCGGATCGGCGCGGACCGGCACGACCGTGTGTGGCCCGCCCAAGTCCTCGGCACGTACTGCCTGGGCGGCACCCTGACGTCCCGTCTGGACCGCGTGCTGCGCGAGGAGAAGGGCTATACGTACGGCGTACGGGCCTTCGGACAGGTGCTGCGCTCCACACCCGACGGCAGCGGCGCGGCCATGCTCGCCATCAACGGCTCGGTGGACACGCCCAATACGGGCCCGGCGCTCGACGACCTGTGGAAGGTCCTTCGTACGCTCGCCGCCGAGGGTCTGACGGACGCCGAGCGCGAGACGGCCGTGCAGAACCTCGTGGGCGTGGCCCCGTTGCGCTACGAGACCGCGGCCGCCGTCGCCAACACCCTTGCCGACCAGGTCGAGCAGCATCTCCCGGACGACTTCCAGGCGCAGTTGTACCGGATGCTCGCCGAGACGGGCACGGTCGAGGCGACGGCCGCCGTCGTCAACGCGTTCCCGGTGGACCGTCTCGTGACGGTGCTCGTGGGTGACGCGGCCGAGATCGCGGAGCCCGTGAAGGCGCTCGGGATCGGTGAAGTGACGGTTGTCACCGGCTAGTCGAGCCTTCGCAGGTGACAGGGGCCTCAGATGCGTCTGAGGTCCCTGTTCTGCATTGATGTCCCTGTATGTCCGAATTATTGCGGAGGTTGAGGGTCTGCCCTGTGGCGTGCGCTACAAAAGTGCGGTTCTTTTTGTTGATTGGCAGATGTCCGGTTTAGCGTCGGTCCCGCTGTTCGTCCGCTGTACGCCGCATCCGCGGCAACGGACAGCCATCGCCGAGTCCCCGTCAGGCGCGAGCCTGGGGAGCCGGGGACCCACACGTAGTCCCTGGGGTGAATCGGACAGCCGCCCGCCGGCCGTCCGTAGGAGACCTTCCTGCTCCGAACCCGTCAGCTAACCCGGTAGGCGAGAAGGAAGGAAAGGACACCGCCGCTCCATGGCTTTCTCCCGTGCCACCGGGAAGCACCGCCGTCCCACCGCGCTCCCCCGCAGGACGACGAGCATCGCGGGCGTCGCCGCCCTCACCACCGCCGGCGTGATCGGTTCGCTCGGCTCCACCGCGTACGCCGCGGACTCCAAGGCCTCCTTCGAGGACACCGGCCTCACCAAGGCCGTGTCCATCGGTGACAGCCTCACCGCGCAGATCGACGCCCAGGCCCAGGCCCAGCAGGAGGAGGCCGAACTGGCCGCCGCCAAGGAGAAGGCCGAGGCCGAGGCCAAGCGCAAGGCCGAGGCGAAGGCCAAGGCGGAGCGCGAGGCCAAGGAGCGCGCCGCGCGCGAGGCCGAGCGCAAGCGCCTCAACACCTTCGTCACGCCGATCGGCGGCTCCTACGTCTCCACCGGCTACAAGGCCGGCGGCGCCGTCTGGTCCTCCGGCAGCCACACCGGTGTGGACTTCCACGCCGCGTCCGGCACTTCGGTGCACTCGGTCGGCATGGGTACCGTCGTCGAGGCCGGCTGGGGCGGCGCGTACGGCAACAACATCGTGATCAAGATGAACGACGGCACGTACACCCAGTACGGCCACCTCTCGTCCATCGCCGTCACGGTCGGCCAGCAGGTCACCCCCGGCCAGCAGATAGGCCTCTCGGGCGCGACCGGCAACGTGACCGGACCGCACCTGCACTTCGAGGCCCGTACGACCCCCGAGTACGGCTCGGACATCGACCCGGTCGCGTATCTTCGCTCGCACGGCGTCGGCATCTGATTCGCCCTGCCCTGGTGATGACACAGGCCCGAAGGCCCCGGCAGTTGCCGGGGCCTTCGGCGTTGTGCATGCCCGAACTCGCAGGCAAAAGCAACCCCATGAATTCCCGCCGCCCGCCCGGAAATCGGTCGACCCTGCAATAGAGTCGAATTACGACGAGCAGCAGGGCGGTGGTCAGGTCATGCGCATTCCCGCGCAGTCGGTATGCACGGCCATCCGGGACGACATCGTCTCCGGGGTCTACGAGCGCGGCAGCCGGCTCACCGAGGAAGTGCTCGCGCGCCGCTACGGAGTCTCCCGCGTCCCCGTCCGTGAGGCCCTGCGCACCCTGGAGGCCGAGGGGTTCGTCGTCACCCGCCGCCATGCCGGCGCCCATGTCGCCGAACCGACGGCGCAGGAGGCCGCCGACCTCCTGGAGGTGCGGATGCTCCTGGAGCCGCTCGGCGCCGCACGCGCCGCGCAGCGCCGTACGGATGCCCACCTCAAGGTCCTGCGTGGCCTGGTGCGCCTTGGTCAGGAGCGGGCCCGACGTGGGCAGAACGAGGATCTGCGCAGTCTCGGCGGCTGGTTCCACGAGACCCTCGCACAGGCTTCGGGCAGCCCCGGGCTGATCACGCTGCTGACCCAGCTGCGCCACAAGATCGCATGGATGTACACGGTGGAGTCGCCGGAGCGGCCCGCCGAATCCTGGGCCGAACACGGCGCGATCGTCGACGCGGTGGCCCGCGGCGACGCCGAGCGGGCCCGGCTGCTCACCGCCCAGCACACCGAACGCGCCACCCGCGCCCACCGGTTGAGGGGCCAGTTGCCGACGGCCCGTGTGAGCGGTTCGCAACCTCGCGTAAACATGGCGGGCGGCCGGGCTTAACAAGTGGGCCGTATACAAAGAGAGTGAATTCGGGGGGGGGGTCTTTTCTGCGTGCCCGCTGATTGCCGCCAATTGCCCTTGCGCCGGAATGCATGAATTGACGGTGGCGCGCGAAGTGGTGTGCGAAAACGACTGAGCCGCCACCACCGAATCGGTGGCAGCGGCTCAGTACGGGAAAATCAGACCGTCTCGGGGAGTTCCTCGAGGCCCTCGGCGACCAGCTTCGCCAGGCGGTCGAGCGCGGCGTCCGCACCCTCGGCCTCGGAAGCCAGCACGATCTCCTCGCCACCCTGGGCACCCAGGCCCAGGACCGCGAGCATCGAGGCCGCGTTGACGGGGTTGCCGTCGGCCTTCGCGATCGTCATGGGGACACCGGCGGCCGTGGCCGCACGGACGAAGATGGAGGCGGGACGGGCGTGGAGGCCCTCGGCCCAACCGACGTTGACGCGGCGCTCAGCCATGTGATGCTGCCCTTCAGATTTCACTCAAGCCTTGTCTAGACCAGTCTCTCATGCTGCGGTGGATGGTCCTGCGGGACAAAGGTCCGCAGCCCGTCCGACCTTGGGCCTTGGGGCCCGGTGCCACCCCGGCCTGCCGCCGGGGTCTTCCTAGACTGCAACGCTCCCGCCGGGCGCGCGACCCGTACTCTGGCCCCATGCAGCCGCCGCCGGAGCCGATGCAGCAACAGTCCGCCGCTTCCGCAGCCCAGGGTGCGCAGCAGGAGTCACAGCTGGCGTATCCCGCGCACTGGGAAGCCGATGTGGTGCTGCGCGACGGCGGCACCGCCCGGATCAGGCCCATCACCACCGAGGACGCCGGGCGCCTGGTCAGCTTCTACGAGCAGGTCTCGGACGAGTCGAAGTACTACCGCTTCTTCGCGCCCTACCCCCGGCTGTCCGACAAGGACGTGCACCGCTTCACCCACCACGACTACGTGGACCGGGTGGGGCTCGCGGTCACGGTGGCCGGGGAGTTCATCGCGACGGTGCGCTACGACCGGATCGACGAGAACGGACGGCCCGCTTCCGGGGACGCGGACGAGGCCGAGGTCGCCTTCCTCGTGCAGGACGCCCATCAGGGGCGTGGCGTCGCCTCCGCGCTGCTCGAACACATCGGGGCCGTGGCCCGCGAGCGCGGCATCCGGCGGTTCGCGGCCGAGGTGCTGCCCAACAACAACAAGATGATCAAGGTGTTCAGGGACGCCGGATACACCCAGAAGCGCAGCTTCGAGGACGGTGTCGTACGCCTGGAGTTCGATCTCGAACCGACCGAGGCCTCCCTCGCGGTGCAGCGCGCCCGCGAGCAGCGGGCCGAGGCGCGCTCGGTGCAGCGGCTGCTCGCGCCCGCGTCGGTGGCGGTGATCGGGGTCGGACGGCAGCCGGGCGGGGTCGGGCGGACGGTGCTGCAGAGCCTGATCCGCGGTGGGTTCGGCGGACAGGTGTACGCGGTGAACTCGGCGGTCGCGGCGGGGGAGCGGCTCGAGGGTGTGCCCGCCGTCGGCTCCGTCGGCGACATCGAGGAGCCGGTGGACCTGGCCGTCATCGCCGTACCGGCCGAGCAGGTGCCCGCCGTGGTCGCCTCCTGCGGCGAGAAGGGCGTACGGGGGCTTGTCGTCCTCTCCGCCGGATATGCCGAGTCCGGTCCCGAAGGGCGGGAGCGGCAGCGGGAGTTGGTGCGCCAGGCGCGGAGCTACGGGATGCGGCTGATCGGCCCGAACGCCTTCGGTGTCCTCAACACCGCACCCGACGTCCTGCTGAACGCCTCGCTCGCGCCCGAGCTGCCCGCCGCCGGGCGGATCGGTCTCTTCACCCAGTCGGGTGGCATCGGGATCGCGCTGCTCGCGGGGCTGCACCGGCGTGGGGCCGGTCTGTCCTCGTTCGTGAGCGCGGGCAACCGGTCCGACGTCTCGGGGAACGACCTCCTCCAGTACTGGTACGACGACCCGCGCACGGACGTCGTGCTGATGTACCTGGAGTCGATCGGCAACCCCCGGAAGTTCACGCGTCTCGCCCGCCGCACCGCGCTCGCCAAGCCGCTGGTCGTGGTCCAGGGCGCGCGGCACGGCGGGGTCGCTCCGGCCGGGCATGCCGTGCCCGGCACGCGCCTTCCGCATGCCACGGTCTCGGCGCTGCTGCGCCAGGCAGGTGTCATCAGGGTCGACACGGTCACCGAGCTGGTGGACGTGGGCCTGCTGCTCGCGGGCCAGCCCCTGCCGACCGGGCCGCGGGTGGCGATCCTCGGCAACTCGGAGTCCCTCGGTCTGCTCACGTTCGACGCCTGTCTGTCCCAGGGCCTGCGTCCGCAGCGCCCACTCGACCTGACGACCTCGGCCACGCCCGCCGACTTCCGGGCCGCGCTGTCGCGTGCGCTGGCGGACGAGGAGTGCGACGCCGTGGTGATCACGGCGATTCCCTGGGTACGGGAGGGCCGCGACGGAGCCGCCGACCGCGAGGCACTCGCGGCGGCCGTCCGCGAGGTGACGGCGGCCGGTCCTGCGAAGCCGGTGGTGGTCGTGGCGGTGGAGCTGGGAGGCCTCGCGGAGGCGCTGTCGGCGGCGACTCGGACGGCGCCGGGGCGTGGGGTGGCCTTGGGGCTTGAGGATGCGGCTGGTGCTGGTGCTGGTGCTGGTGCTGGTGCTGGTGCTGGTGCTGCGGCTGTGGTGGCTGGTGGTGTCGGGGCTCAGGTGGCTGGTGGGGGCGGTCTTCAGCCTGCAGGTTCGACGGAGCCGCAGGCGCAGGCTGCCGGCCCTGCTCCCGCCGGCCCTGCTCTCTCGGGCTCCGCTTCCGCTGACCCAGCCCCCTCCGGCCCGTTGACCATCCCCACCTACCCCGCCGCCGAGCGCGCGGCCCGTGCGCTCGGTGAGGCCTGGGCCTACGCGCAGTGGCGGCGGGAGGCCGCCGAACCGGGCAAGGTGCCCGAGCTGGAGCGGATCGACGAGCAGCGGGCCGACGAGCGGATCGAGGCCGCCTCACGCGAGCGCACGGACGCGGACGGTTTCGAGCTCGGCGCCGCCGACACCCAGGCGCTCCTCGCCGACTACGGCATCGAAGTGACCGGCTCCGAGGCGGCCTGGGACGAGTCCGCCACGGTCCAGGCCGCTCGGATCATGGGCTACCCGGTGGCTCTCAAGGCCACGGCGCCCCATCTGCGCCACCGCCCGGACCTTGGGTCCGTACGCCTGGACCTTGCGAACGAGGAGCAACTGCGCGCCGCCCACGCCGAGTTGACCGGCCTGTTCGGCAAGGGGGAGGAAGCGCGGCTCGTCGTGCAGCCGATGGTTCCCCGGGGAGTGGACACGGTCCTACGGGCGTCGGTGGATCCGGCGGTCGGAGCGGTGCTGTCGTTCGGGCTTGCCGGAGCGCCGTCCCAGTTGCTGGGCGACACCTCGCACCGGCTGATCCCGGTCACGGACCGTGACGCGGCAGCGCTGATCCGGTCGATCCGGACAGCTCCGCTGCTGTTCGGGTGGCGTGGATCGGATCCCGTGGACACGGCGGCCCTCGAGGAGCTCCTGCAGCGGTTGTCCCGCCTCCTCGACGATCACCCCCAGGTCGTGGCGGTCGACCTGGAGCCGGTGATCGTGGCGAACCAGGGCGCGCATGTCCTGAGCGCCCGGGTCCGGCTCGCGCCGCCGCCCGCCCGGGATGATCTGGGGCCGCGTACGTTGCCGGCGTACTGAGCGGCTTCAGCACCCGGGCCGGGCCCCGGTTCCCGGAAGGGGTAGGACACAAAGCGTGCTCCAAGGCCGGTCACCCCCGTCACCTCACCACCGTAAGATGACCCCATGGCGAAGACCGGTACGACGACCCAGGGGCTGCGCGCAGCGATCGAGCGCAGCGGCTATTACCCGGCCCTTGTGGCCGAGGCGGTGGAAGCCGCCGTCGGTGGGGAGCCGATCGTCTCGTACCTGGTCCACCAAGAGACCACCTTCGACGCCAATGAAGTGCGCCGGCATGTCACGGTCCTCGTCCTGACCGGCACCCGGTTCATCGTGAGCCACACCGACGAGCAGGCCGCCGACAGCAGCTCCCCGACGCCGTACGCCACGACGTCCACGGAGTCCGTGAAGATCGGCCGGATCTCGTCCGTCGTGGTCAGCCGGGTCGTCGCCAACCCGGAGAAGTACCAGCCGGGCACCCTGCCCCGCGAGGTCCTGCTGACCATCGGCTGGGGCGCGGTCTCCCGTATCGATCTGGAGCCCGCTGCGTGCGGTGACACCAACTGCGAGGCGGACCACGGCTACACCGGCAGTTCGACGGCCGACGATCTGAGCCTCAGGGTCAGCGAGGCGGGTGACGGCCCGGAGACCGTGCGTCAGACGCTGGTCTTCGCGCAGGCGCTGTCCGAGGCGACCGCGGCCACCCAGCGCTGATGGCCGAGCCCGCCTGGCCCGACCCGGAGATCCTCCCGGTCGAGAGCGCACCCGTCCCCGCGTACGGCAGCGGTTCGCTTGCCGATCTGCTGCCGACCCTCGCGGCCGGTATGGAGGTCCCCGGTTTCGAGCCGCGGATAGCCGAGCTCGAGCCCGCCGACCGCAACTGCGTCTTCCTGATCGACGGTCTTGGCTGGGAGCAGCTGCGCGCCCATCCCGACGAGGCCCCGTATCTGACCTCGCTCCTCACGAGCTCGCGCGGCGGCACCGGAAGTCCCATCACGGTCGGCTTCCCGGCCACCACCGCGACCTCGCTCGCCTCGGTCGGCACAGGACTCCCGCCGTGCAACCACGGCCTGCCGGGCTACACGGCGCGCAACCCGGAGACCGGCGAGCTGATGAACCAGCTGCGCTGGACCCCGTGGACCTCGCCGGAGGCCTGGCAGCCGTATCCGACCGTCTTCCAGCTCGCCGAGCAGGCGGGTGTGCACGCCGCGCAGGTCTCCTCCCCGCACTTCCAGAACACCCCCCTGACCAAGGTCGCGCTCAGCGGCGGCACCTTCCACGGCCGCCTCTCCGGTGAGGACCGCATGGACCTGGCGGCTGAGCAACTGGGCGCCGCCGACCGCTCGTTGGTCTACACGTACTACGCCGAGGTCGACGGCAAGGGCCATCGCTACGGCGTGGACTCCGACGCCTGGCGCGGCCAGCTGATGTACGTCGACCGGCTCGTGCAGCGGCTCGCCGAACAGCTTCCGCCGCGCAGCGCCCTGTACGTGACCGCCGACCACGGCATGCTCGACATCCCCTTCGACGACGAGCACCGCATCGACTTCGACCACGACTGGGAGCTGCGCGCGGGCGTCGCCCTGCTCGGCGGCGAAGGCCGGGCCCGCCACGTGTACGCGGTGCCCGGCGCCCAGTCGGACGTCCTGGCCTGCTGGCGCGAGGTGCTCGGCGAGCAGTTCTGGGTGGCCTCGCGCGACGAGGCGCTGGCCGCCGGCTGGTTCGGCCCGCCCGGCGCGTACGACCCGCGTGTCCACGACCGCCTCGGCGATGTCATCGCCGCGGCCCGCGACGACGTACTGATCATCGCGACGGAACGCGAGCCGAAGGAGTCCCTGATGACGGGCAACCACGGCTCGATGACCCCGGTCGAGCAACTGGTCCCGCTCCTCCAGGTGCGCTCGTAACCCCTTCCCCTCTTCTTCCCCTCCTCGTACTTGAAAGGCGTTCGACTCCCCATGCCCGAGCTGGTGTTCTTCTCCGGAACGATGGACTGCGGAAAGAGCACACTTGCGCTCCAACTGGTTCATAACAGGGCAAACAGAGGCCTTCAGGGCGTCATTTTCACGCGGGACGACCGTGCGGGCGAGGGCAAGATCTCCTCGCGTCTGGGCCTGGTGAGCGACGCGGTGGAGGCTGGTCCGGAGTTCGATCCGTACGCGTACGTCGTGAACGAATTGTCCCGTGGCGGCAAGGTCGATTACGTGATCGTGGATGAGGCGCAGTTCCTGGCGCCGGATCAGATCGATCAGTTGGCGCGGATCGTTGATGATCTGGAGTTGGATGTCTTCGCGTTCGGGATCACCACAGATTTCCGTACGAAGCTGTTTCCCGGTTCGCAGCGTCTGATCGAACTGGCGGACCGGATAGAGACGTTGCAGGTCGAGGCGATGTGCTGGTGTGGGGCGCGGGCCACGCACAACGCGCGGACGGTGGACGGGGCGATGGTCGTCGACGGCGAGCAGGTCGTAGTGGGGGATGTGAACAGGCCTGCGCAGGAGGTCGGGTACGAGGTGTTGTGCCGGCGTCATCACCGCAGGCGGATGACGGGTGCGGCGGCGCGGGCTGCGGCACTTTCGCCGGATGTGCTCCCGGTCGGCGGGGTCTGAACCGAACGTCTCGGGTGAAGGCGTCGCGTGGGCGGTACCTCGTCTGCCTCTCGGCTCCTGGCGGCCGTTCGATGTCCTGGTCGATGTCCTGGTCGACGGCGCCCGCATCGCGTCCCGTGGCCGGGGACGGCGGACCGCGGCGAAGCCGGCCGGCCGGCTCCACCGCGGAGGCACGCACCTCTCACTCGTCGATGCGCACGTCGTGCGGCCCCTTGTCCGGGACCTCACCGACCCGGGCGGCGGCCGGATCAAGCACCCGGGCCAGGAAGGTACGGGTGCGCTCGTGCTGTGGATCGCCGATGATCCGGTCGGGAGTGCCCTCCTCGACGATGACCCCCTCGTCCATGAAGACCACCCGGTCGGCGACCTCCCGGGCGAAGGACATCTCATGCGTGACGACCAGCATCGTCATGCCCTCCTGGGCCAGTTGACGCATCACCGCAAGGACATCGCCGACGAGCTCCGGGTCCAGCGCGGAGGTCGGTTCGTCGAAGAGCATCAGCTCCGGGCCCATCGACAGCGCGCGGGCGATCGCCACGCGCTGCTGCTGACCGCCGGAGAGCTGCGCCGGATAGGCCGCCTCCTTGTCCGTGAGCCCGACCCGCTCCAGGTTGGACCGGGCGTTGACCTCCGCCTCACCCTTGCTGCGGCCGAGGACCCGCCGCTGCGCGATGGTCAGGTTCTGCAGGGCGGTGAGATGCGGGAAGAGGTTGAACGACTGGAAGACCATGCCGATACGGCGCCGCACCTGATCGATGTCGACATCCGGATCGGTGACCTCCGTGCCGGCCACGCTGACCGTGCCCGAGGTGGGTTCCTCGAGCAGGTTGATGCAGCGCAGCAGTGTCGACTTCCCCGAGCCCGAAGGCCCGATGACGCACACCACTTCGCCGGCGCGGACAGTGAAGTCGATGCCCTTGAGCACCTCGAGCTCACCGAACTGCTTGTGCAGGTCCCGCACTTCGATCGCGGTCCCGCTCTTGTCCAGCGTCATCGCCGGTCACCTGGCCTTCGCGGTACGGGCCTCGAGCCGACGGACGACCTGGCCGAGCGGGATCGTGATGACCAGGTAGCAGAGGCCCGCCACCATGATCGGAGTGAGGCTCTGATTGGTGATGAGCGCATCGCGCCCGAACTTGGCGAGCTCGTACTGCGCCGCCGTCATGCCGAGCAGATAGACCAGGGACGAGTCCTTGGTCAGCAGGATCAGCTCGTTGGTGAGCGGCGGCAGCACGATCCGGAAGGCCTGCGGGATGATGATGGAGATCATCGCGCGCCCCTGGGACATGCCCAGTGACCTGGCCGCCTCCATCTGCCCCTTGGGCACCGCCTGGATGCCGGCCCGGATCGTCTCCGCCATATAGGCGGCGCCGACCAGGCCGAGCGCCAGCATCACGGTGATGTAGTGATCGATGTTCAGCGAGAACGCCAGGGGCACGCCGTAGCCCAGGGCGATGAACACCAGCAGGGCGGGGAGCCCCCGGAAGAGCTCGATGTAGGCGATCGCCAGCCACCGGTTGGGCGCCACCTTGGACAAGCGCATCAGCGCCAGAACCAGGCCGAGACCGAGGCCGAAACTGAAGCCCATCGCGGTGTAGATGAGGGTGTTCACCAGCGCCCTGGTGATGACATCGGGGAACTGGTTCTGGGCCACCTCGATGTTGAAGAAGGCGCGGCGGACCTCGCCCCAGTCGGCGATCAGAACTATGGCGAGCAGTGCGGCGGCGAGCACGGCGTACTGCGCATTGCGTATCGCCTTGGCCTGCTGCCTCTTGGACATGGACATACGTGACGATCTCCTCAGTGGTGGCGCAGCTCGGTCAGCCGGCGGCCGGGAACCACTTCTTGTAGATCTCGTCGTAGGTGCCGTCCTTCTTCGCCTTGGCCAGGACGTCGTTGATCACCTTGAGGAGCGCCTTGTTTCCCTTCTTCACGCCGATGCCGTACTGTTCGCCGGTTTCGAACTCGGTGGTCACCTCGAACTCCGGGTGTTGTCTGGCGTGTTCGAAGAGCAGACCGTTGTCGTTGATGACGGCGTCGACCTTGCCGGACGCCAGCGCGGCGAGCTGCAGACCGGAGTCCTCGAACTGCACGAGCTCGACGCCCTCGCCGTTCTTCTTCGCGTACTCCTCGCCCGTGGTGCTCTGCTGCACGCCGAGCTTCTTGCCCTTGAGCGCGGCGAGGTCCTTGTAGCCGGCGCCCTTCTTGGTGATCAGGGCCTGGGATGCGTCGAAGTAGGGGTCTGAGAAGTCGAACTTCTTCGCGCGCTCCGCGGTGATGGTCATGCCGGCGGCGGCCAGGTCACACTTGTTGGCGTTGAAGTTCTCGCCCGACTCGATGCCGTCGAAGGGGGTGTCGATCGGCACGTGTTCGACGTTCAGCTCCTTGGCGACGAGGTCCATCAGATCCATGTCGAAGCCGACGACCTTGCCGTCCTTCTCGACCTCGAAGGGCGCGTAGGGAAGCCCGGTGCAGTCCGTCAGTTTCCCTGCCTCGACCAGCGGCACGTCGCCGCTCTTGGCGTTCGATTCGGTGCTGCTGCAGCCGGCGAGCAGGACAACCGCGGCGACGGCTATGAGCGGCAGCGGGGAACGGGGCAACATGGCGCCTCCAGAACGAGGTTGGGGTAATGCCCACCTGGTCAGCGGGCTGGACGGATCCTTCCACCGGCCCCGTATCCTGTCGCGGTCCCGGTCATTGCGAGAACGTAACGGCTGTGTACGAGCTGTCAGTTGGTGTCTCTCCATCCGACCCCCAGGACACGGCACACAGAGCCCGGTCGATCTCCTCCGTGTAGTGCGCGGCGGCGAGCCAGGTCCGTGCGAACCGGTCGGCGTCGGCCGGTGCGAGGCGCCCGAACGCGTCACGGGAACGGTCGGCGGCCGCGGCATGGAGCGCGTCGAGGAGATCGCCCGCGGTGGTGAGGCCGAAGCGGCGCAGTCTGTGGCTGTCGGCTGAAGCGTCACCGGGGAAGGCGAGCACCCGTCGGCCGCCGGCGGCCGCCTGCTGAACGCGGCGGCGCAGCAGGTGCAGCGGTGCCTCGTCGGGTACGGGGGTGTGGGCGACCGGTGGAGTCGTGCGGGCGGGAAGATCCGCGCGGCGCATACGGTCCAGGCCCAGGTCGAGCCGAGCGTCCGGATCGGTGGGGTGACTCGTGGCGAGCAACTGGGCGCGGGGGAGCGGTCCCGGGACGAGGCGTGCGATGGTCCGCAGCCGACTGCCGGAAAGTTCCGCGAGCAGACGGAGGTTGTCACGGTGGGGCAGTGCGGGGTCGTCGTGGGCGGCGGCGAGGCGGAGCGTCACACCGTCGCAGTCGGCGAGCAGGCAGTCGCCTGCCGCCTCGCGGACCGGACCGATGACGGTGACGTCGAGGAAGAGCAGATCGTGGCCGTCGTCCGACAGGGCGCGCGAGGCCTGGTCGGCGAGAGGCGCGGCCCAGAGCCGGTCGAGCGGCTCCTCGCTCCAGGCGGCGCCGGACGCACGGACCGCACGCACCTTTGCTCCCGCGCCGAGGCGGCCGGTCGTTGAGACGGTCGCGCCGGTGAGGGCGAGGCCGGCGCGGGACAGTTCGCGCGGTGTGAGTGTGGTGTCTCCGACCCGTATGGCGCGCTCGCCTGCCCCTATCGCCCGGGCCGCGCCGCCCGGGGCGACATCGGCGACGGTGTAGAGGCGGCCGTCGGCGTCCGCGGTCCAGGTGACGGCGCCCGCGTATCCGGTGGCGGTCAGAACGGGTTCGGAGAACAGCCCGTACAGACGGAGCGAGCCCTCGGGTGTGTAGGGCTGCCTTACGGCGCCCTGCAGCGTGGCGAGTTCGGGGCCGGTGGCGTACGGGAGTCGGTGGGCGCCGAACAGGAGGGTGCGCAGGGCGGTCACCAGGTCGGAGAGACGGTACGAGGGGTCGGCGGACCGGGCGGCCCGTACGGCGGAGACCACGGAGACGGCCGAGGCGGACGCCCGGGGGAGCCCGGCGAGCCGGGCGGTGTGGGCGGCACGCAGCAACTCGGCCTGCAGGACGGCCCCTGCCCCGTCCGTACCGGCTTCGAGGATCGCGGCCGCGGCGGCGTGCAGGGCTTGTGCGGCGGCGAGTTGACCGGTGGTGGCCTGGCTGTGCTCGGGGGCGGGGTCTTGCGTGGAGGCGTCTTGCGCGGTGGTCTCTTGCGCGGTGGTTTCTTGTGCGGAGGCGGCTTGTGTGGAGGTGTCTTGCGCGGAGGTGTCCTGTATGGAGATGTCTTGCACGGAGGCGTCGCCTTCGGCGATCGGTGCGGCCGAAGCCGCCGCAGCCCGGTGCAGGCACGCCGGGGCGAGCAGACAGCCGCACCGGATGCCGTCCGCCGTGGTCACCGCGCCGCCAGGGGCGTGCAGTTGGAGCTCGGTCTCGTCGTCGAGGGCGATCCGTACCGTGTCGCCGTCTACGACTACGGGCCGGTCCGCGAGTTTGGCTATGCCCGCGTCAAGGCGCCCCCGCAACCGGGGCGTCAGGGCGCCGACGAGTTCCGCCGTCACGGACGGTGCGACGGGTGGCAGTTGCGGGGTCATGCGATCTTCTCCCCTACCCAGCGGGCGAGTTCGAGCGGGCTGAGTGCGGCGACCGGCATGCCCGCGGCGACCAGCTGACCCGCCACGCCGGTGGAGTAGCGGGGGCGGCCCGAGTCGTCGAGGCTTGCGCAGCCCAGGACATGGCAGCCGGCGCCGACCAGGGCACGGACCTCGGCGAGCAGTCCGCCCAGCGGATAGCCCTCCTCGAAGTCGCTGATGACCACGACGAGCGTGCGCGAGGGCACGGTGACCAGTTCGCGGGCGTGCCGCAGGCCCGCCGCGATGTGGGTGCCGCCGCCCACGCTGACCTCGAGGAGCAGCGACAGCGGGTCGTCGACCTGCCCGGTGAGGTCCATGACCTCGGTGGAGAACGCCAGGAAGTGCGTCGAGAGCGTCGGCACACCCGCCAGGACCGACGCGGTGAGCGCGGCCCATACGGTCGACGCCTCCATGGAGCCGGACACGTCGGTGACCAGGACCAGCCGCCAGTCCGCGGCCTTCGTGGCGCGGGTACGGAACACCGGGTGTTCCGGGATGACCTGCACCGTGCCGTCCGCGTCGCGGCGTGCGGTCGCCAGGTTGGCGCGCAACGTGCGGGGGAGATCGAGGCCGCCGCCCGGGCGGCGGCTCGGTCGGGGCAGGGCTGTGCCGTGCAGTGCGGGGCGAAGCCGGGTGGCCAGTTGCCTGGTCAGCGCGTCGACGAGGCGGCGTACCAGGGGACGCAGTGCGGCGAGGCGTGCCTCGGGGAGCCCTCCGGCGTGGCTGAGTACGGTGCGCAACAGGTCGACCGAGGGTCGGGCGCTCTCCGGATCGAGCTCGGACAGGACATCGGTGCGGCCCGCGGAGGCCGCGGCCGCGAGGACCTCCTCCCTGATGCCGGGCCCGAACAGGGCCGCGAGGTCCTCGGACCACTCCCGCGCACCCGGATAGGCGGCCTCGCGTCCGCCCCGGCCGCCCGCACCGGGCAGGTCGCCCCTGCTGCCTTCGCCGCGACCGCTGCCGTACAGCTCGTCGAGAGCGGTAGCCAATGAGGCGGCGGAGCGCGGGAGTTGATCGGTGCGACGGCCGAGGGCGAGGCGCCAGCGGTCCGCCGGCTGGAGCTGGTGTTCTGGTGACGGTGCCTTCTCAGGGGCGTGCGTGCCTTCCGCTTCGGGCCGCGGCGGGGGCAGCAGATCGAGTGTGCGCAGGGCCTCGCGGGCGACGAGGTCGGCGCGGGTCCACATCGCGAGCGTGGCCGGGGCGACGGTTCCGGTGTCGTCGAGACGGTCGAGGCCGATGCGTTCCTCGACGGTGGCGAGCAATCGCTCGCGTGCTCCCGGGCTGAGGGTGTCGAAGCCCGCGCGCAGTGCGGGGAGCCGGTCGAGGAAGTCCCGGTCGGTGAGGTCCGAGACCCGGTCGAGAAGCGGTTCAAGTACGGGAGTCGCCGCCTCCAGGAGGGGGCCCGCCGCGGTGAGCAGACCGGTCAGGCGGGCGGTGAGGGAGCTGCGCGATCCGGGGTCGCAGGCCGCGTCCACCCATGAGGCGACGCGGTCGCCGAGCGCCTCGGGTGCCTCGTGCCCGAGCAGGACGCGTACCGCTCCGGCGGCGCCACGCATGAGCGGTGAGCCGTCGGCCGAAAGACGGGCCAGGGCATCGGTCAGCCGGATGCCGCCCAACAGGTCGGCGCGGTGGGCCAGTTCGAGCAGCGCGTGTGCGTCGGCGGGGTCTTCGGATCCGGTCAGCCCGTCCACCTGGCGCACCGCGGCGGACGTGAGGAGCTCGGCGACGGCGGTCAGCCGGGTCCTGCGGTCCTCGTCAAGGCCGAGTCCGGGCAGATGTCCGGCCCTCAGCCGGTCCGACAGGGCGAGGCCGGCGAGCAGTTCGGGCAGTGCGCCCGCCTGCGGCAGGATCCTCGCGGCCTCGGCGAGCCGCTCGTCGACGAGCTCGGGCAGACCGCAGTGCGCCGCCTGCTCGAGTCCGCGCAGGCACTGCGCGGCCGTCGGCCCGCCCTCGGCCAGTTCGGAGCGCCGACGCTCGCGCAGCAGACCTTCGGCGGCTTGCGCCAGGGTGACCCCTCGGATGCCGGCCGCGGTCAGCATGGCCGCGGTGGCAGGCGTCCAGGACACCTCCCAGCGCGTGGTGAGTGCGTCGGCGCCGCCGGTGCCGACGACCTCCTTCTCCTGTGCATACGGCACACCGCACACCGAAAGGCGGCGCAGCAGCAGGTCGCGACGCCGGTCGAGGTCGGAGCGCAGCGGATCCAGACGCAGGTCACGGACCGTGCCGCCCTGCCGGTCGTGCGGGCCCGGCAGTCCCAGCGCCGCCAACTCCTCCTCGACCGCGGGAGCGAGACCACTGCGCGGGGCGCCGGGTGCGGGGCGTCCGGTGCGGGTGCCGACGAGCACCTGCTCCATGGCGCGCGCGACCGCCCGTCCGCGCCCGTACGGCTCGCCCTGCGCAAGGACCGTCTGCACCGCCTCGACCAACTCGCCCCGGCCTGCGGCAGGAAGGCCGCGCAGGCGCCCGAGATCTCCGGCGAGGCGGATGATCTCGCGTGCGTCGGCCGGGCCCGACGGGTGGCCGAGGGCCCGCAGCCGGGCGCACACCCGTACGGCCGCGCGCGTCAACGCCTCCTCCAGAGCCGTCGGATCGCCTGCCGCCCGCAGCACCAGGTGCTGCCACTCCGGATCCCGGATACCGGCCGGGTAGCCGGAGCGGGAGTCCAGGAGTGTGTAGGTGTACGGGATCAGGGAGGTCGTCCACGGGGATCGGTCCGCCTGAGCCGTGGTGACCGGCCGCCCGGGCGTCGGCTCCGTCGGGGTGGCCGAGGTGAGCGCCGGAGCATGGAAGGCGCCGACCACCACAGCGGCCCGCTCGCCGTTCGCCCTCGCGGCCGCCAGACAGGAGCGCATCCACCGCTCACGGCGCAGATCCAACTCGTCGACCCCGCGCGAGGCGGCCGCGTCCTCGCGCAACGCCCAACCGGTCAGCAGGGCAGCGCGCCGCACTGCCTCGGGCGAGGACCCAGGAGCGGCCGCTTCCACGAGACGGTCCCACAAGTCGTCCCCGGGACGTCCGGTGAGCCGGGCCTGCAGGGCGGATGCGAGGCCGGATGTCCCGGCCGTCTCAGGGGAGTTGGGCGCGGGTGCTTTCTGCTCGCACTCAGGATCCTGCGCCCTCCCGGGATCCGAATCCCGATCGTCGGCGGCCCCCTCCCCCCACGCCCGGTCGGCGAGCGGCAGGTCGCAGGCGATGACCGGCACGTCATGCCGTACCGCCCAACGCACAGCGGCGAGTTCAGGTGAGAACTCGGCGAACGGATAGAACGCAGGGCCCCCGCCCCCGCCCCGTGGAGCGGCCGCCAGCGCCACCGGCGCGCGCGTCTCGGCGTGCCCGAGCCACGCAAGCCACTCCTGCATCTCGCCCGGCAGCTCGACCAGGAGCACGTCCGGCTTCGCCGTATCGAGCAGAGCGGGCAGTACGGCCGCGAGCGAAGGCGCATGGTGCCGTACGCCGATGAGGTAGGGGCCCGCCGGATCGGTGAGCGCGGACAGGGCCTCGTCAGGCGTGGCAACGGCCTGGTGGAGAGCGCCCGAGGACGGGGTCACGGCGGTCAGTCCTCCAGCACGGTGCGCAGATCCCACAGGGTGCGCCAGGTCGCGGAACCCTGCTCGGCGCGGCGGCGCACGGGGCCGTCCCAGTAGCCGCGCAACCGCGCCGCGTCCGCGGGATCGTCCTTGCGGACCACCCCGAGCAGATGCCCGGGAAGCAGCCCCAGGACATCGCGGTCGCCGGGGAAGTACGCCGCGGCGAGCCCGAGCGCGCCCGCGACGGACACGGCTTCCGCGGTGCTCATCACCGTGGAGGGCCGCTCGACCTCCCAGCCTTCCGCCGACCGGCCCTCACGTAGATCGCGGAACGCGGTGACCAGTGCCTCGAGTACGGCGTCATCCACCCGGAAGTCCGCTTTCGCCCGCTCGACACTGGCCCGCGCCTGGCTGCGTACCAGCGCGGTTTCGGCCTCGAGGTCCGTGATGGGGCCGACGGTCTCGAAGTTGAAGCGCCGCTTGAGCGCGGCGGACATCTCCGATACGCCCCTGTCCCGCAGGTTGGCCGTCGCGATGAGACTGAAACCGGGTGCCGCGTGCGCCAACGCATCGGCCGTACCCGCCAGTTCGGGCACCGCGATACGCCGCTCGGAAAGCAGCGAGACCAGTGAGTCCTGCACTTCGGGCAGGCAGCGGGTGACCTCCTCGACCCGCGCGACGGCGCCCCGGGTCATGGCGGTCAGGACCGGTGAAGGCACGAGCGCCTGCCGGCTCGGGCCCTGGGCGAGCAGCAGCGCGTAGTTCCAGCCGTACTTGAGCTGGTCCTCGGTGGTGCCCGCGGTCCCCTGCACGACCAGGCCGCTGGTACCGCACACCGCGGCCGAAAGGAGCTCGGACAGCATGGACTTGGCCGTGCCGGGTTCGCCGACGAGCAGCAGCCCGCGCTCCCCGGCGAGCGTCACCACACACCGCTCGACCAGCGCCCGGTCGCCCACGAACTTGCCCTGGATCACCAGTCGGCGCGGCACCCCGTCCGGCACCTCGACGCCGTCGCCCAGGCTCAGGGCCTGACCCGCGCTGCCCATCACGAACGTGACGACCGCGCGCGGAGTGAGCCGCCAGGCGGGCGGTCGCGGGCCGTCGTCGTACGCGGCGAGGAAGGCGAGTTCGGCCGCGTACAGCTCTTCGGGCGGGACGATCTGGCGGTGCGCGCCGGAGGCCGTCGTGCCGGAGGCGGCCGTGGCGGGGACGGATGCGCCGGAGGCGGACGTGTCGGTTGCGGGAACGGTGGTCATCGGCGGCGGCCCTTCCGAGTGGCGCGGGTGGTGAGTTCCTCGTACGCGGGTGCGTCACCGTCCCGTACGCGTTGCCAGGCACGGGCGAACAGTTCGGCGACCGGCACGAGCGGCACGGCACGGGCGTGCCCGGGCACCGGATACAGGCCCTCCTTCCAGGTCTCCACCGGAAGCGCGGGCGCCTTCAGATCGCGCCAGCCGCACGGCAGGAACAGGGTGCGCCCGGCGCGCGGCCGCTTCGCTTCGACGACCAGAGCGGTCGCTGCCAGTTCGGTACGGGCCTTCTTCAGACGGGCCGGCTTCCAACCGGTCCAGCGGGCGCAGTTGCGGTCGGTCGGATCGGGCAGCGCGAGCAGCTGCAGATAGAGCACCGCCGCGTCCTCGCTCAGCTTGTGGGCCGCCGCGACCTCCGTGACGAGCTCGGGCGCGCTGACGGCGGCGTCCTGGGCGTGACCCGCAGTTCCTTCCACCGCCAGTGCCCTGGCGATCCCGTCGTCCAGAAGAGTGCGCAGCGCGCGCATCCCGGCGCCCCGCGCAGGTCCTACGAGCCCTTCGATGAGGCCGAAGGCGGGGTCGTCGGGGCCCGTGAGTGCGGCCGGACGTACCAGCACGCCCTCCGTGTCCCGGTGCCAGGGATGCAGGACGAACGCCTCTCCGACCCGGGTGAACCCGTCCGCGTCGGCACCTGCGGTGGCGGCGAGTCCGTACGCGGTGCGCAGCTGCGCGGCGGTGGAGTCGCCCTTCTGTGTCCACGAGATGTCGAGTTCGAGGAGCAGCCCCGGGTCGGCGACACGGCGGCGTATGGCGGCGAGGCTCGCGGGCAGACCGGCGCGCAGCGGGTGGCCGACGGGCAGCGCGTACGCGAGGGAGGCCAGGGTGTCGACGGCGTTCACCAGCGTGTGCCGACTGGGCACCGCCGGGCGGTCCTCGGCGACGAGTCGGCCCTCCTCGTCAAGCCGCTGGACCGTGGTGCGACTGATCCAGGGGGTCAGCCCCGGGTTCAGTACGTCCGTCGAGGAGCCCGCGGGCAGACCGGCGAGGTCGGCCACGATGTCCTCGGGCAGTCGGACGAGCGAACCGAGGCGCTCGGTCCACACCTGCGCGGCGGCGGCAAGGTCCGGTCCGGACGTCCACAGGGCGGTGGGCGCCTCGGGCAACAGGGCGCTCATGAGAGCCATGCGGTGTGATGCGCCGAGTGACGTCAACAGGTTGTTGCCGAGCTCCAGTTGGCGTGCCTTCAGGCCGATCGTCGCCAGGACGTCCGCCCCGGGCTCCTCCGGCTGCGCGGCGAGCAGTGCGGCCGCCTGCAGCGGACCGAGTCCCCCGCGAGTCGCCGTGGTGAGCGCTGCGGGTGCTTCGGGGCGCCAAGGGACGGCGCCCTTGTCGCGGATGAGCCGGGTGACTTCGGCGAGGCCGCCGACCGGGAAGGCCGAGGTGAACACCTTCTCCCGCTCCAGCGTGAAGTGGGCGATGGCACCGAACTCCCCGGTGGGATCGTGATCCAGAGCCAGCCAAGTGAGCCGCCGGCGCCCATGGTCGACCTGCCTGCCGCCGACGACGACCACGGTCCGGTGGCCGTGGCGCAGGATCTGGCCCGCACGGGTCTCGCCATGAAGCTCCTCGCAGAGCATCACCGAGCGCAACGTGCCTCCGGCGTCCGCGAGAGGCCCCTCGGCGAGCGCCTCGAACAGCAGCAGCAGCGCCTCTCGGCGCTCCTCGGGCAGCGCCGGCGAGGCAGCGCGGTAGGTCAACGGCCGCAGTACGCCCAGGACGGCGGTCCAGTCCGGAGCACGGCCGGGAATGGTGTGCTCGTCGCTGTGCCAGTCGCCAACCGGGGCAGTGAGGCGTTCATGCAGCGGTGTGCCGTCGGCGGGCCGACCCGACAGGACATGGTTCACGGCGCGTATCTGACGCACGGCGTGCCACTCCAGCGAGTTCGTCCACCACCCCCAGGAGCCGCAGACACCCCGGGTGGCCAGCATCAAGGTCGCGTCGTCGCCGTGCTCCGGGCGGTAGTCGGCGAACATGCCCTCGGTGCGCTTGCGTTCCGTCCGGGCCTGCGGGGCAGGGGGATGGGCGAAGGCGTTCGCCGCGGACGCGAAGCGGATGGTCTCGGCGACCAGGGCGGTCACGCCCGTGAGCAGCCGCTCCTCGGTGAGCGCGGGCAGCGCCTCCGCCACGGTACGGAGCAACACGTCCTCAGCGGACGGCAGACCGGTCGTGTCCGCGGTGCCTCCCGTCGCGGGCGACCCCGCCTGCAGTTCGGCCCGCCGGTCCCGCAACTCGGCCAGCGCCAGTACCGCCGTGGCAAGGAGCTCGTCCACCTGCTCGTCGGTCAGCGCACGCAGCACCGCCGAGGACTGCTCGTCGCGCGGCCGCAGGGCGTGCCAGAACGCGGGAGCCGGCAGGAAGCGGGTTCCGGCGGCGAACGCGCTGCCGCGGGACCCCAGTGGCACCTGGCTCAACTCACCGGTCACGGAAGGGTCTTCGGGCGCGCACAGGGTGATGGTCTGGTTCGTCCGCACGGCGACGGGCGCCGCCCCGCCCGGCATCCGGAGCACGCCGAGCGGAATGCCGTACGCACCCTGCCAGGTGACCGTCCGGCCGTCCGGTGTGCCCACCGTGGTCCGCGTCTCGGCACCTTCGCCCTGCCGGCGCACCCAGCGCCCGAGCACCGTCCCGTCCGTACCGAACGGGCTCTGCTCCAGGCCCGGTTGCAGCGGCAGCACCTCGCAGTGCTGCTGCAGCAGCGTCGCGTCCTCCTGGATGCCGGACTGCAGCAGCGCGGGCAGCGACGCCCGTCCGTGTGTGCCGGTGGCCGGGTCGTATTCGAGCCATATCTGCCGGCGCCCCTGCCGTCCCTCGCGCCAGCAGGTGGTGCCGTCACCGATCACCGGCCTGCTCGGCGGCAGCACGGTGTCACCGGCGTGCAGCGCCCGGCCCCCGGTGGCCCGGCCACCGCCCGGCAGCGGGATCGACGGGGTGCCGGCCTCCTGACTGCTGTACCAGCGGGCGAGCTGTTCGCCGCCGAGCGTGAAGACCTCGGACGGCCGGGCCGACCAGTAGCCGAACTGCTTGTTCTCGTGCCGCCACATCACGAGGAGCTCCCCGTCCGTGAACCGGAAGTCCGGGCGCTGCCAGCGCTCCAGGGTGTGCGGGATGCGCAGGTCGTGTTCGAGCAGCACCTTGTCCGGGCCGACGACGAGGACCTTGTGCCCGCGGGCGAGGATCAGGGCGGGCCAGGCCTCGGCCACGGTCAGCTCGTCGTCCTTGCCGCGCGCCGTGTCGGCGTCGAGCATCCTCAGGCCCTCGTCCAGGGCGGGCCAGCCCAGTTCGTCCATGATGCCCGCGCGCAGGGTGCGGCCCAGGAGCGGCGCGATGGGGTACGCGGCGACGCCTGCCACGGCCTGCGGGCTGACCTGGGCGGCCACCGAGCGGAAGGGGCTCAGCCGGTTGAACGCCGCCTGGGCACCCGGCAGTCCCGACGCCTTGCCGAGGTCCGCCACGGCGTCGTCGAGCCACTCCCGCAGAAGGCCGGACAGCACTGGATGCGCGGCGAGTTGCTCCTGATGATCCAAGGCCCCGCGGTGGGATCCCAGCGCTCCGACCGCCGCGTACAGCAGCGGCCTGCAGCGGACGTCCGCGGCCGACGCGGCCAGGTCACGCCGGCCGGGCGCGGTGCTGCGCAACCACTGGTCCAGGGGCACACGTACGGGCACATCCGCTTCGGGGAACGACAGGGGGACGCCCTCGGCGACGCACAGGTCGAGCAGGTCCACGTCGACGCGCGCCTGCCAGCGGTCCGTGAACAGATCGACGGCACGGCCCGCCGCACGCAGCCGCGGTGCCATGCGCTCCACGAGCGCCAGGGTGGCCGCACAGCGGCGGTCGGCTCCGCCCCGCTTGCGGTGCGTGGCCCACCGGCTGAGCCAGCCCGCGGCGTCCACGCCGTCCGCGGCCCCGTCCACGCCGTCCCCCGCCTCGTCCTCACCGGTCAGCAGGCGGTCCGCACCGCACTCCGCAAGCAGGGTCAGCCACAGAACGTCGTTCTCGGGGCTGTGGCCGAGCCCCGTCGGTATGATCTCAAGGAGGCGTACGCGCAGGGCGGGTTGCTCTTCGGTGAGTACCTTGAGCGTGGCCCGGTAGGCGGTCCAGAAGGAGGCCGGCGCCCGTACGGCGGCGGGGGAGGAGATCAGGTCCGCGACGAGGGCGCACTCCTCGGTGACCCGCGCGAGACCGGCCGCCTTGATCAGACCACGCGCATCCTGCGGCAGCGAGGCGTGCGGCGGCATCCCGGCCGCACTCCGCTCCACCGACAACTGCCGGAACTGCGCCCAGGCCGCACCGGGGGCGAGCCGCTGCGAGAGGTCCCGCACATGCTCCTTGAGCGCCTTGACCGTGAGAGCCCCCGCGAACGCGAACTCCAGGAACACCGCCCGACGGCGCTCCTCGTCGACCTCCAGCGCGTGCACGCGCTCGGCCTCGCGGGCCTTGCCGAAGAACGCGGCCGCGTACGTGGTGTTGTCGTGCTGCAGAAAGATCCGCGCGGCCTGCTCGTAGAAGGTCGGCAGGAAGTGCGGCACGGCCCGGCCGAGCCGTTCGCCGAGCTCCTCGAAGCCCTCCTTCGCCGTGCCGGGACGGGACTTGGCCTGTCGGGCGAGTCGCTCCATGTCCTTGACCAGGGCCAGCGCGTGGTGCCCGTTGGCCGGGTCGTTGACCAGCGCCCACGCCGGGAACCCGAGCGTCTCGCGGCGCACCTGCCCGACCTCGGGAGTGCCCGGTGCCCGCTGCAGACCGAGGAACTCCAGGGCGAGGTCCTCGGCTTCGCCCAGGGTCTCCGGTATCAGGCGAACGATGCGCCGGTCCTCAAGTGCGGGATGCGTATAGGTCCGCGCGGTGAGAGCGTCGGCGTCCTCGCGGACCGTCGTGCGTGCGGGAAGGACGCCGCCCGCGTCGAGAAGCGCGGTCGCGGTGCTGTCGTCGTACGGGGTGGTCATGCCGCCTGCTCCTCGTCCTCGATGTCACGTCCTGCGTACAGGGCGGCAGCCATGCGCATGCCCTCCGACCAGGCGACAGGCCCCACTTCGCCGAGCTTCAGGACCCGACCCGACGGGTCGGTCCACTGCAGCGGACCGGTCTCCGTCTCCTCGTAACCGTCGTAGTCACCGATCCAGACCCGGGCCTCGACGGCCCGCCCGTCCTCGTGCACGACGCACACCGAGCTGCCGCCGCGCACGCGGTAACCGAGCGATACGGCCCGGCCGTGCAGGAAGCGCAGCTCCTTGAACGCCCCGCCCGCGTACTCCTCGACGTGTGTGTCCTCGCCGGCCAGGCCCGCCGGGCGGTGCCACACCTCGCGGAAGAGCTGCTGTGCACGCTGCTCCACCCCGAGCTCGACGGCGAACTCGCGCAGTTCTTCGAGGTCTTCGAGCAGTACGGGATGGGGGATGCGGACCAGCTCGGGACTGATGCGCACGGTGTCACCGTCGAGGTCGACCAGACCGAGTCCCCGCTCCGCGTCGACGTCGCGCAACAGACCGGCCACCTGCCCGTCGGGCCCGGTCACGACGAGGTCGAGCAGCGCGCGGCGCCAGGCCGGGTCCGCCCACACCTGCGCGAGCAGGGTGCAGGGCACGGGGAGCGAACGGGCCATCCACCGCTCGACATCGGCCAGACACTGGTGTTCGTGCCGCTCGAGCCACTCGACGAGCTGGCGCAGGCCGACCACCGCGGGATCGTCCGCGATCTTCGCCGGTACGGACTTGAGCTGCCGCCCCGCCGCATTGCGGCACACGACCTTGCCGTCCTCCAGGCCGACTTCGTAGTCACCGGCCGTCACCCACCCCATGAGCGCCTCCCCGCACTGCAGTGATCAAGTGACGCGCACTCTAGGTCAGGCCACTGACAACGCTTGCGCCGAGTCCGCGAACGGTCGGCCACGCCACGCAGGTGGGGTGGGCCGCGCGGTGTTCGACGACGCCCGCGCACACGAGCACCAGGTGTGGTCGGCGCACGGACTCAGGTGAACTTCCCTGCGGACGACGGTTTTCGGATCGCGGACCTGGAATGGTCGTATGCTGGCCGGACCGGTGGCCGATGGGCCGACACTCTCGGCTGACGACGGCCGACCCAGCGAACGGGATCGCAGGAACCATCACCGACTGTGGGGCTGACACCGCACCATGAAGAACCTTCGCGCCCTTGGCGTGGCCCTGGCCGTCGCCACCGTTGTGGCCACCGTCGCCTGGGGTGTTCACGTCACTGCGACACCACCCGCTGTGCCGGCCGGTGAGGCGGCCACGACCTATGACCCCGCTGACCCCCGGGAGGTGGCCGGCGCGGCCCGTGACCTCTTCTACGGCACCGTTCTGCGCCGTATCGGCAGCCAGGAGATCGCCAAGCTTCCCTCCCAGGTCTACGAAGTAGAGGTGCGCCACACCTTCAAAGGACGCCTCCGGGGCACCGTCACCGTCACCGAGGCCGACGGCGAACCTCAGCCCGCCGCGGGATCTTCGTATGTCTTCGCCACCCAGCCCTGGGACCGCGACGAGACGGGACTGCACGCTCTGATCACCGGTTCGGACCCCCGTGAGGTTCCGGACCTCGGTGCTCCGGCGAGCCCTCTCCAGGATGCCCCCGGGTCTCAGGTCCGCCTCCACTCGGGCGGTCCGCAGACGGTGGCGGAGTACTGGGCCTGGGCTGTGGAGCAGCAGGACACCTCGCCTTCCACGTAGCGTTTCGCGCGCCCCCCGGGTGGCCGAACGATCGCCCCCGGGTCCGGCCGAACCGTTCGCCCCTGCGGCCGCCGCGCGGACGGGCCTCCGGGAGTGCCCGGGAGTCTCCCTGGCGTTTGGGCCGTTTCGATCACAACCGTTCGTGTGTGTGGCAGCGTCTCTCACAGGTGTCGTGGGCGACGAAAGGGCGGTGAGGGGCATCAGCGAGTGGAGCGGAAGCTGGCCGTACCTCCTGATCGTGCTCACCGTGGTGCCGCCGATGGTGCCCAACTCCTGGCTCCTGATGACCGCCGGAGCCCTGGCCGCCCACGGCAGGCTCAGCCTCACGACGGTGCTTGTCGTGGCCGTGTGCAGTGCGGTCGTCGGTGATCTGCTGATCTACGGCTGCGCCCGGCGCTTCTGCGGCGGCCTGCTCCGGCGGTGCCACCGCGGCCCGCGGCGGCAGGCCGCACTGCAGTGGGCGGCGGCGCGGATCGAGCGTTACGGGATCCCGTTCATGGTCGCCGCACGTTTCGCACCGAGCGGGCGCACCGTGGGCATGTCGGCCGCGGGCCTGGTCCGCTTTCCTGCGCGCCGGATGCTGTACGCGTCGGGGCTCGCGGAGTCGGTGTGGGTGTCCTACACCGTGGGCCTGGGGTACTTCGGCGGCGCGGCGCTGGGCGAGGGACCGCAAGGCGTCCTGCTCGGGCTCGCCGTCTCGGGGACGGTGGGTGCGATGGTGGCTGGCGCGCGGTGGGTGGTGCGGCGGCGGTCGCGCGACGGGGAGGTGTCGCGGGTCGTGGCGTGCGGTGGCGACCGGCCGAGCGCGGGCGTCGTGTTGCCGACGGAACCGAACGCCGGACGGTGAGGCGGGTCAGCGCTGCCGCGGTGCGACGGTGAGTGAGCCCGGGTGGGAGCCCGTGCGATGGGATGCCGTGCCCAGGATGTGAGCCAGCGGGACGAGGCCGATGTGGCGGGAGTCCACGCTGGCTTCGGTGTTGTCGCCCAGCACCGCTGCCCAGCCGGGCGGGACCAGGGAGCCCAGGGGGCCGGGCACTCCGGTGGGGAGTGGGTCGCTGGGCAGGGCCGCGAGGCGTTTGATCATCCAGCGACGGGCCGTGAGGGCGGTGTCGTCCTGGGCGGCGGGCCAGTCCCAGTGTTCCCAGGTGCCCCCCTTCCAGTCGCCGCGGGGTGTCGGCTTCTCGACGACCACGACCTGTCCGACGCAGAGAGCGGAGAGCCGGGTGCGGCGGCCGATCAGCACGTCGCCTTCCCGCAGGGCGGGTTCCATGCTGCCGCCCTCGACCGTGACGACGACGGTCGTACGGCGCAGCCGGCGCAAGGTGAGGGCGGCCAGAGCCAGGGCCAGGACCGCTGCCCCGGCCGCCACCGTGCCCACGCTCATGAGGCCGCCTCGACATACCCCGCCGACTGGCGGCGGAAGAGGCTCGCATAGCGGCCGTCCGCCGCCATGAGCTCCGCGTGGTCGCCCTCTTCCGCGATACGGCCGCCCCGCAGGACCACGATGCGGTCCGCCTCGCGTGCGCTGCCGAGACGGTGGGAGATGAGCAGGCTCGTACGGCCACGGCGGTGGGCGCGGACCGCTTGGTGGACCTCGTACTCGGCGTCCGGGTCGAGGCCGGAGGTCGGTTCGTCGAGGATCAGCAGATCGGGGTCGTCCTTGAGGAAGGCGCGGGCCAGGGCGAGGCGCTGCTGCTGGCCGCCGGAGAGGACCACCCCGTCGTCGGCTGCGCCGGGATCCTGCGCGCCACCGCCGTCCGCGAACGTGCGGGTCAGCATCGTGGCGTACCCGCGGGGCAGGGCCTGCAGGGTGTCGTGCACTCCGGCGCGGCGTGCCGCGGAACGGATCCGGTCCTCGTCGTCGGCGTACCGCAGATCGCCCAGCGCGATGTTCTCCGCCGCGGAGAGGTCGTAGTGCATGAAGTCCTGGAAGATCGCGCCGATACGGTGGCGCAGTTCCGCGGGGGAGAGGTGCCGGATGTCGGTGCCGTTCCAGTGGATGGTGCCGCGCGTCGGGTCGTAGAAGCGGCAGATCAGTTTGACGAGGGTGGACTTGCCCGCGCCGTTGTCACCGACCAGGGCCACCGACGTACCCGCCCTGATCGTCAGGTCGACCCCGCGCAGCACCCAGTCGTGGTGGTCGGAGTAGCGGAACCAGACGTCGCGCAGCTCGATCGTGCCGTGCAGTGGGGACGCGGGACGGGTGGGCGTGAGAACGGGCAGGTCGGGGCCGGCCGTCGTGGCGTCGACGTAATGGCGGAAGAGCAGGAGGTGGTGGCGGGTGACCGCGGTCATCGCGGCCGCGCCCGCCAGGGCGCTCTGCACGGCGGCGGTGGCCGCGACGAACATCGATACGTCACCCACGCTCAACCGCCCCTCGGCAGCGGCCCGTACGGTCCAGATCAGTCCTGCCGCCGCGACCGACGCGGCCACCACGGCGGGCAGCGCCTGGCCGAGCGCGGCCCTGCGGTCGACTCTGCGGTGCGTGCGGTTGACCTCGGCGCGGTCGGCGCGCATCCGGGCCCGCAGATGGTCGCCGATCCCGAACAAGCGGATCTCCATGGCGGACTGGACGCTGCTGAGGAGATTCCCGAAGAAGGCCTCGCGGCGCTCCAGCGGGGTGGTGTGCAGGACGGCGCCGACACGGTCGCGGGCGATACGGAGTTCGGCGAGCAGGGCCGGAGCGGCCGACAGGACCACGGCGAGCGCGAGCCAGGGGCCGAGGAGCAGAAGGGAGGCGACGAAGGCGCCGCTGGTCACGGCGGTGCGCAGCAGCCCGAAGGCGCTGGCGACGATGTGCGGCGGGGTGTCCTGGCCGCACTGCTGCGCGAGGCGGAGCCGGTCGAGCTGGGCCGGATCCTCGAAACGGCCGAGACCGGTGTACGAGTTCACCGCGGCGTAGAGCCGGTCCTGCGCCAACAGGGCTGTGTTGCGCGCGAGTTCACCGCGCAACAGCTCCTCGACATGCGGCAGCAGGGTGCCCGCGACCCCGGTCGCGGCGAGGGCCAGGACCGGGGTGAGCGCCTGTCCCGCGTCGGCGCCGGGCGTGGCCAGCGCGTCAAGGACCGACTTGGTGAGCCAGGCGGCGGCCACCGGTACGAGGGCCGCGGTGAGGGTGGTGAGGAGCAGGCCGGCCAGCGGAAGGGGGGCCGCGCGCAGGGCGAGGGCGAGCGCCGGGCGGACCGCGGACACCTTCCTGTCGCGCACCTGTGGGTTCCGCTTGCTCCCGCGCGACCTGCTCACGCGCGCACTCCCGCCGGGGTGCGCAGGGAGCGGTCGAGTGCGGCCGGGTCGTGGCGCAGGGAGGTGAGGGTGCCGTCGGCTCCGACACGGCACAGGACCGGGAAGCCCCGCACCCCGAAGGCCTCCACCACGTCGGCGGCACCGTCACCCGCGACGACCGTCGCATACGGGGCGAGGGCGGCCATGTACGGCTCGGGGTCGGGCCCTTGCGCGACCACGGCGAGCACCTGCCGGGCCGTGAGCCCGGCCGTGTCCACCGCCGCGGTGAAGCGGGGCAGCAGCTCCGTACAGGGCTCGCAGCCCGGCGACATGAAGACGGCGAACGTGCCTTCCTCCAGGTCTGCGGAAGTGAGTTCGCTGCCGTCCGCGGCCGTCGTCCGGAAGGCGCCGAGCCGCTCGGCGAGCGAGTCGAAACCGGGCGGCGGGGTGCTCGGCGCCGGGGCCTGCGCGCGCAGTCTGCGCAACAGGCCGTAGGAGAGCAGGAGGTTGAAGATTCCGAGGGCCGTGAGAAGGACTACGGCCACGGTCAGATACGTCACGGGGGTTCGTTTCCTCTGCGTCGGGGGTCTGGCGCTACGGCTCTGTGGGTCGGGCGCTCTGGCCCTGTGCGTCGGGCGCTTGAGACCTGTGGGTCTTGCGTTTCCGCCCTGTCGGTCGGCCTTACGCCTTGAAGAGCTCGGCGAGCGAGTCGAGTTGGATCACCGCGGTCGCGCAGACGGCTCCGGTGAGCACGGCCATCGCCACGCCCGCCGGATGCCCCGCCCCCGCCACCGGACCGCCGCCCGCACCCGCCCCGGCGGCGGTCGCCGCCAGGGCGACAGCGAGGAGCACTCCGTTGCGTACGAGATGGCGTGGGCGCACCGGCTCCGCGGCCGCCGCGCCGAAGCAGGCGCAGCCCGCGGCCGTTCCCGAGCGCAGGGCGCGGGCCAGGATCACGGTGAAGGCGGTGAGGAGCGCGGCGCTGAGCACGAGACCCGCGCTGCCCGCGGCAGGCACGACGAGGAGTACGACGGCCAGGGCTTCGGTGGCGATGGCGCCCACCGCCACCGACCTGATCAGCCTGCGCGCGGCCGGCTGCCCCGGCGCGCTCAGCCGGCGGGGTACGACCCGCAGGGCCCGCAGCCCTTCGGTGAACGCGGCGAAGCCCGCACGGCCGCGGACCTTTCCGACCACGGCCGCGGCGAGCACCAGGGCCAGCAGGGTGCGGCCGGCCAGCTCTGCGTAGAGCATGCTGCGCTCCTTGTCTCGCGGGTGTGCGGATCGACGCACGGGATCTTGTACGGGTGCCGCGTACGACCTCCCGTAGGACTGCGGGCGCAGCCTAGGAGCCGGACATACACGCGGGATCCAACTCCCGTACAGGGAGCGCATCGAGCGCCATGGACCGGTCGTGTACGGGCGGTCCGTACCGTTCCCGGCGATCGGCCGCAGCCGGCGGCCATGCTCCAAGTGGAGGGCACATGCTCAAGCTCCGAGGGATCGCGGACTCGCTCGTCAGCCGTATCGCGCCGAAGGTCACGGCCGACGCGACGTGGTGGACCAAGTCCGAGTGCCGCTACCAGCCCAACTGTTCCCGCGGTGTGCTCTACACCAACCAGTGCTGGGACAGCTCCTTCTGCACCGGCTGGACCAACACCGGCCGCTGCTGCTGACCTCTGCGGTCGGTCACCGGGGGACCGGACCCGGTCATGTCCGCTGCGTCCCGGCCACGTGCCGGGCCGCAGCGGTCAGCCGGGCCATGGGGCGGTCGCCTCAGTGGCTCACCAAAGGCTGCCCTGCGGCCTGACCCGTCAACGACGCGTGCAGGATGCGCAGTTCACGGTCGGGCGCGATGCCGAGCTCACTGCGGTACGCGGCTGTCGCCGCACGGAAGGTATCGGTGACGGTGCCCAGTTCGCCGAGGCGGTGGTGCGCGCGCATCCGCAGCGCCCACCCGCGGCCGCGCAACGGCGCCGAGGCGAGCAGCGCCGTCAAGTCCCTGAGCGCGGCGCGTGGTTCACCGAGCGCGAGATAGGTCTCGGCGAGATCCTCGACGACGCGCATCCGCTCCTCGTCGAGGTGGGCGAGCCGTCCGGCGAGCGTGCCGAGGCGCGGCACCCCGGGAGCCGCGAAGTCGCCGCCCCACAACGCCAGAGCGGCCGAAAGGCGCTGGGCGGCCCGGGCCGGGTCGCGGGCGTCGAGCGCGGCGCGGCCCTCGGTGGCATCACCGAGGAAGACCAGGTGGTCGCACTGCTCGGGCCGCACGCGCAGCTCGTATCCGCCACTGCCGCCGACCAGTGCGCCGGGGTCCGGCAGCCGGCTGCGCAGTGCGCTGGCATGCGTACGGATGTTGGCGACGGCCGATCGCGGCGGCTCGCCCTCCCACAAGGTGGCCATGAGCGAGTCGATGCCGACCACGCGGTTGGCCTGCACGAGCAACGCGGCAAGGAGCGAACGCGCCTTGATCCCGCTCACCTCGCTCGGCCCCGCACCATCGGTGTCCACCCTGATCCGACCGAGCATGCGAAACGCTGGCTGCACCGCTGACTCCCCGGTTCTTCCGTCCCGGCGCCAAGCGTGCTCCGAACTCCAGCTCCTTTCAAGGGAATTGCAGCAAGTTTCAGCAAGAACATGCAGGGCGGGGTTGTGAAGCTGCCGCCTAATCCGGTTCCGGCGCCGGCCAGTCCGGCAGCAGGTCCTCGATCGTGTCGAGCGTGCGGCGCAGCTGGCGTACCAGCAGCTCGCGTACGGTGTCGCGGTCCGGGTCCGGCTCCGGCCGGTCGAGCCAGTCGAGGGTGACGCCCTCCACCCCGCAGAGCCAGCCGATCAGTGCGAGGCGGGCGAGCGGCGGTATGTCGCGCTGCCCGTAGGCGCCTTGGGCGATCTCGGCGATCAGCCCTTCGCGTACGGCGTCGCGGATCGCGAAGACCTCGGTGTCGAAGCCCACCCCGCCCGTCACGATCGCGCGGTACGCCGCCCGGTGCTGGTCGGCGTAGCGCAGATAGCCGTCGATCGTGCGATGCACGCGGATCGTGCGCGGCAGCTCCGTGGCGCTGCCCGCGCGGGCCACGAGTCCGGCTGCGGAGTCCTCGACGATGGCCAGGTAGTAGCCGCGTTTCGACTTGAAGTAGTAGTAGAACAGGCCCTTGGCGACGCCTGCGTGCTGGGCGATGTCGTCCATCGACAGCGCGTCGTACGAGGCGTCGGCGAACAACTTCCGTCCGATGGCGATGAGTTCGGCGCGACGCGCCTGCGAACGGCTGGTGCCGCCCCGCTGTTGACTATTATTCAAATTGCGCCCTAGTCTCCAACTGCCCGCGGAATGCCCGAAGTATGGCGCAGCGCGCCGTACGGCGTCGACGTTCCGCGCGAGCGCGAGAACGGGCCGCATGCGCGTGCTCCCGCATCCGGCCACGCACTTCCTTACGCACGTGGACGACGTACGGGAGGCACCGTGAGCTCACAGCAGCGGCCCACCGAAGTGGGCAGAACCAACTGGAAGAAGACCGCGGTCGTCGCCCTGCCGGCGGTGCTCTGCGTCGGTCTGATGGCCTCGGTCATGGCCCAGGGCGCGCTGGCCGCGTCCTTCGCCGTCTCTGGAACGAGTTTCCAGGTCTCCTCGGGCAAGCTCACCAGCGAGGGACTCGCTTCGTACGTCCAGGTGGACCGCTCGGTGGACGGGAAGGGCCATCCCGTCGCCCTGCTCGGCATCGGCGATGCCACGCTCTCGGACATCTGCCAGGCCGCGGAGGTGAAGACCCCGATCGGCACGGTCGTGTTCAAACTGACGGCGGGCGGCGAGGCCGGGAACGTCACGGCCAGCAACCTGATCATCGACGGCGAGGACCTGGTGGGCGACGCCCGCTTCGGTACGGCGCAGATCGGCCGGGACGCCTCCACGCTCGACAACGTCGAGGGGGTCAAGGGCGAGGCCGGGAAGTTCGGTCTGCAGGCCGGGGACATCGAGGTGTCCGGGGTGCGGTCCAACGCCTGGTCGGCGACGGGCGGCAACTTCCGGCTCAAGGGCATGCGGGTCGACGTCAGCCTGGACGGCAAGAAGTGCTTCTGAACGACGGCAGCGACGGCAACAGTGGCAACAGCGGCAACAGCGGCAACAGCGGTGACGGCGGAAACAGCGGTGACGGCGGCAACGGCGGTGTCGGCGGCGGAGGCTGGCTGGACAGCCGGCTGCCGCTGCCCGAGGCGCGCCGTTTCCTGCGCCGCTGGCGCCGGACACGGCCGTTCTGGGGCGGGTTCCTGCTCATCCTCGGCGGCCTCGAGCTGCTCCTCGTACCGCTGTCGCCGCTCACCGTCCTGGTCAGCCTCGGGCTCGGCGGCATCGCGGCGATCGGTATCGGGCTCGCGCTGATCGTGGCCGGGGTCTTCCTGTGGCTGCTGCCGCACGCACGGCATTACGTGAGCATCAACGCCCTGATCCTGTCGGTGCTCTCGTTCGCCGCGACCAACCTCGGCGGCTTCCTCGTCGGCATGCTTCTGGGGATCGCCGGCAGCGCGATGGGCTTCGGCTGGACACCGGTCGACCCGGACGCCAAGGAGAAGGCGAAGCGGGCGCGGATACGGGACGGTCAGGGCACGCGCACGCTCGGCGTACTGCTCCCGGTGGTGCTCGTCGGCGCGGTGTACGGCCCCGGGGTGGGCCGGGCGCTGGCCGCTCCGGGCGACGGCATCGTGGCGGCGAGAACGCCGCCGACGGTCACCACGACGCTCTTCGCCCCGAAGGGTTTCCTGTTCGCCGGAGTCGAGGAGATCCAGACCGCCGACGGCCCGTTGAAGGTCATGGTGCTCCGTATGGACGCCGCGTCGCTCGACAACTACCGGCTGCAGACGCGCGACGGAAGCAACGAACTGGCCCTCGGGGCCGACACCTTGGAGCTCGACGGCAAAGTCACGCTCTACCTCACGAAGTTCAGCGGCTGTCTCGAAGGTCTGCTCTGTCTGACCTTCACTCCGGACGGGCTGCCCGTTCCGCCGGTCGTTCCGCCCTTCGTCTTCATGACCGAGGTACAGGCCGAACAGGCCCTGGTCACCTCGGACCTGATCGTGGCCGGCGGACTCACCCTGAAGGCGTCGCCATGATGCAGATCCAGGCAGCCCTGTTCTTCGCGTACGCGACCGGGGCCGCTCTCGCCGTCGCGGCCGGACGCCAGCTCCAGATCTGGGAGCGGCTGAGCGTCGGTGAGGGTCCCCGTACGCGAAGCCGTGTCGCCAATCCGTATCTGACCCTGACGCTGCTGTTCGCGACGGTGCTGCTCGTGCCCACCGGCCTGTTCCTGCTCTGGCAGAACCCGGCCTGGGCGACGATGCAGGTCGCGGACGCCCACCGCGGGGTCTGGGCCGGGTTCGTCCTCTTCTACGCGGGCGGTATCCCCGTGGCCACGCTGCTCGGGTTCACCGCCGCCCAGGCCCTGGTCCTCATGGGCGCGGGCTACTGGGGATATCTGCAGGCCGTGGGCGGATACTTCCTGACCTTCGGGACGCTGATCCACGGCTGGGACGGCAGCGGCTACGAGCGTCTCTTCTCCACCGGCGCGAAGGACTTCGCGGACTGGCCCAAGGACAGCATCGTCAACAACGTCCTGGACTTCCTGACCTCCGGCACCTTCCTCGCGCTGCTGCTCCTCGGAGGCGCGGCGGTCGGCACGATGCTGGTCACCGAGATCAGCTGGCTGATGGAGGGCTGGGAGCTGCCCGGCGCGGACGAGGACCGCAAGGTGCCCCGTATCGTCGCGATCGCCATCGCGGCCGCGGGTGTGTACGGGCTGCCGTTCCTCGGCGCGCTCGTCGCAAGTGGCCTGATGCGGCTGCTCGGAGCGGTCTTCGGGCTGCTCCTGTTCGCGGTGCTCGCGGGAGTGGTGCTGCTGCACCGCAGGTCACCGGTGCGGTGGCTGTACGGCATGGTGGGGATTCCGGAGCGGCACTGGCGCGTCTCGGCGGAGCTGGCGTCCCTGGACACGGTGGGGGAGCGCGACTGACCGTCGCGCTCCCCGTCCCCCCGTTCCGCGTCCCCGTTCCGCGTCCCCCGTACCTAGCCGGCCGACTCCTGGAACGCGGGGAGCGCGAAGATTCGCGTCTTGGCCTCGTCCGACATCAGCTCGACCAGGGGCAGCACCACATCCCACAGATCCTGCTTGTCGACCTCGCGGGCGAGCGCATCGAGTTCGGGGTCGTCGAGCGCACCCGCGGCGTCCGCCACCACCTTGCGCGAGTCGTCGGGCAGCAGCTGCACCAACGGCAGGAACTCGGCCCACAAACCCGTGGCCACCACGGCCCGCACGACCCCGGCGAGCACCTCGGCGTTCCGCAGCGAGGGCAGCGCGGCGACTGCCCGCAGTTCGTCGGCGGGGAGCAGCGCCACCAGCGGCAGCAGCGACTCCCAGAGCCCCTGCTCGGCGGTGACCGAGACCAGGGAGTCGAGCCGCTCGGGCGGTTGGGCGGCCGCGAGCGAGGCGATACGGGCACGCTCGTCCCCGGTCACCATGCCGGCGACCGCGAGCGCCTCGGGCCACAGACCGTCGGCGGCCGAGGCGATCACCGACTGGAGTCGCTCCTGGCCCATCAACTGGATGATCCGGCTGAGCTGTTCGGGCCGGTCGATGGCGTATCCGGTGCGCAGTACCGTCTCGTCCGGGACGTGCGGCAGGATGCGGCTCAGCGCCGAATCCCGCAGATGGCCGACGAAGCGGCCCATGGTGAGGTGGTCGCCGTTCTCGGCGAGCTTCACGGCGATACGGACCGTCAGGCTCTCGTCGAGCCGGTCGACGATCTGCGGGATCCGCCGCGGGTCGAGATGCGCACAGGACTCGGCGGTGAACGCGACCGGCAGTTTCTCGATGATGCCGGCCGCGCGGGCGGGCTCGAGCCGGCCGGCGACCGCGGCCGCGAGCCGTGGCCCCAGCGCCTTCTGCGAGATGGCGGCGGCCACCCCGGCGGGCACCAGCTTGGTGGCGGCGGCGATCCGGTCCAGCATCTCCGGCGCCCGGTCGAACAGTGCGGCGACCGTCTGCTCACGGAAGCGTCGTACGTCCTGAAGGGGCAGCTCGCCGAGGAAGCCGAGCGCGGCCGGATCGGTCTCCAGGAGCGCGGCGATCTTCTCGATCTCGGCGCGGCTCTGCAGGAGTTCAGGGGTGGCGCTGTGCGAAGTGTCCATGGCGTGGCCTCCGGATCAGCGGAACAGGATGCGGCGGACGGGGCCGCGGGCGAGTGCGGGCACCAGCTTGAGCGCGTCCTCGGCGGCCTGGTTCAGACCGGACGCCTGACGCTCGCGCTGCGCTTGCAAGGCGGCAGTGAGGACGCCGACTTGCTCGGGTGTCAGTTCCCCGAAGCTCGCCGGAGGCTTGTCCCTCAGCTCCGTACTCAGCTGCGCCGTCGTTTCCGTACTCACGGGACCTCCCGGGCGGAGTGCGGTGGATGGAGCGATGGTCCCGAGCGTCGTGCGTAATTGACTAATAGTCAATAGTGGGGTCGGCGAGGAGGAGCGGCGCGGGGCGGCACGCACCGCGAACAGCCGCTACTCGGGCCCTCGCGGTGCACTGACCCGCCCCGATTCCCGCTGCCGGCCCAGGAGTTCGGCAAGCCCCCGCCGCGTCGCCGCCACGACCACCCGGTCCGCCGCGCCGAGCATGTGGCCGGGATGCAGGTCCCATACGAGGCTGGGGGCCGGACCTTGGGTGTACGGGGGCGGGCCTGCCGAGAGGTCGGGGAGGCGGCGGCCCGGGGCCGAGGTGTCCAGGGCGACCACGCGCCAAAAGCCCGGCCGGAAGGCCTGGGTGACCGTACGGTCCTGGAGCTCGGGGTGGTCGGCGACGTCGAGCGCGGCGAAGAGCAGGACCTGGCGTTCGACGGGGATCGCGCCGAGGATCTGGCGGCCCATCATCGCGCCGGCGAAGGCGGGCGCGGCCAGTGTGGTGACGCTGCGGCTGCGGGTGAGCGCGCCGGGGTGCGCGGCGCGCAGGGTGCGGAAGACGGCGGTGGCGAATTCGTCGTCGTACAGCCGCAGCACTACGCCGAGTTCGGGCTTGACCGAGCGTGCGTACAGGGCCGCTTCGAGGTTGGTGGTGTCCACGCTGGTCAGCGCGAGGAGGGCGTGCGCGCGATGCACCTTCGCGGCCTCCAGGACGCCTTCCTCGGTGGCATCGCCCAGGACGACGGGAACCCGCAGCCGCCGCGCGTGCGGGATGCCGCGTGCTTCCGGGTCCGTCTCCACGCAGACGACGGGGATGCCGAGCTCGCGCAGCCGGGTCAGCACACGGGTGCCGATCTTGCCCAGGCCGAGCAGCACGACATGGCCGGACAGACCGCGCGGCGGCCGGCGCAGCGCGGAGGCCGTACGGAAGGTGCCGAAGGCTTCCAGCGCCGCGGCGAGCAGCACGGGGAGCAGCAGCAAACCGGCCAGGGCGGCGAGGAGTTGGAGTACCTGGCGGCCGTGGGGCTGGTCCGTGGCCGGGTCGTTCAGGGCGAACAGGTCGAGCAGCGTGATGTACGTGGCGTGCAGCGGATGGTCGTCCGTCGTGACCGACGAGGCGACGGCCAGGGCGAGTACGGCGGCGAGCAGACCGGCGAGCGACCAGCGCAGTCGGCGGGAGAACAGCTCGCGCAGTGGTGCGGCGCGACCTGACAGACGGCCCGGGCCAAGCGGTGGACCGTTGTGGCGTACGGCCTGCAGGACCAGGGTGCCGCGTCCGGTGGCGGCCCGCACCGCGGCGTCGTCGGGCAGCAGTTGCGGCCCCTCGTCGCCGGAACCCGAACCCGTCGGCGTGTGCCGCCCGTTGGAGAGCAGCGCCAGGGTGTACAGACCGTCGGGGAGCGGCTCGCCGTGCCCCGGAGGCTGCTCCACGGCCTGCAGCAGCAGCCGGTCGGCCTGCAGCACCTTGCGCGTACCGGCCACCGCGGCGGCCGCGAGGGCGGGGGCCGCGGTGTCGGCGTCGGAGAGCACCGTGGTGAAGATGTCGCGGGTGTCGAGTTCCGGATCCGCCAACAGGGAGGCCTGGTCGAGGAGTTCGGCGAGGTACTGGCCCAGCTTGCGGTTGTAGAGCCGGATGACCAGGCGGATACGGGGGTTGAGGCGCCGGGCCGCGAGGGCCGCGCGGATGTTGGTCTCGTCGTCGTCGTTCACCAGGGCGAGCGCCGCCGCATGCTCCACACCTGCCTCGGCGAGCACCTCGTCGGTGAGCTCGGCGGCCTCGACGAGCCGCTGCCCGTCGGGCACCTGCACGGCGCCGGGACCGCGGCCGAGCGCCGCGGAGAACCTGCCGAGCAGCGCACCGGCCCGCTCCCGGCCGGTCAGCGGGATCGCGGGCCGGCTGCCGGCGGGCGGCACCACGAGCGTCACCCGCTCGCGGTACACCTCCCGCAGTTCACCGGCCAGGCGCTGGGCGAGGGCGTCGTCTCCGCAGACAACCATGCTGCCGGCGGCGGGAGTTGAGTGATCAGACAGATCGGGCACGAGGGTGAAGCGTGCCTTATGGGGCGGGGCGCTGCCAAGGCGGGTGCGTGGGGTGGGGTGCTGCCGGGGCGGGGTACGTGCGCGGGGGAGCTGCTGGGGCGCGCGAGAACCCGCCCAAGTCTGCCGGGATCCGGCAGTGCGCACCCGCGCCGGAGGCTGTCACCCTGCGCGCCGGAGAGCCGCGGCCACGAGAAGGCCGTCGCAGGAGAGAGGCGGCCTCATGGCCGGACCCGTGCACGCCGCGCTCGGCGACCGGTGGATCCACTGTCGTGTCTGCGGCGGCGACCGCTTCCGCAAGCGGGAGGTCCAACTGAACAGCTTCGGCATGGAGTTCCTCAAGTTGTCCTGGGCGGACGAGACCGCAACCGGGCTGATCTGCTGGGACTGCGGATATGTGCACCTCTTCGCCAACCGCCGCCTCACCTTCCACAAGGCGCCGAGGTGACGCCTGCGCGCGCCGGGGACGGCCTCCGCACGCGCCGCGTCGACCACCCCGCAGGCGCCCGGGCGACTCCCCGGACACGCCGGGCACCGCTGACCGCCCCGTACGCCCACCGGAGTGCAGGATGCCAAGCGGCAGTGCGCAGCCGAGCGCGCCGCCGCCCCCTGAGCGCCGACTGGAGCGAGTCACCGCATGACCACTGCACACGCCCCGCATTCCGCCCACGCCCACCAGCACGGAGACGGCTGCGGCCATGTGGCGTTCCCGCACGGGGACCACGTGGACTACTCCCACGACGGCCATCTGCACCGCGTCCACGAGGACCACGTCGACGAGTGCGAGCCTTCGGGCCACAGCGCCCACGACGACCACGGCCATCGGCACGGCGAGGGCTGCGGCCATGTCGCCGTACCCCACGGCGACCATGTGGACTACGTGCACGACGGCCACCGGCATGCCGATCACGACGGGCACTGGGACGACCACTGAGTCGTGCGTGGGTGCGGCGCCCGGAGCGGGGCGCCGCACCCACCGGTGCTACGTCCCGTCGATCAGCCGGATCGCCAGCGCCGGGCTGAACGTTCCGGCCGGCACGGTCGGCGCGATACCGCACTCGCCGTCCGAGTTGCCGGGTGTCTTCACCCACAGCAGCAGCTCCGCGCCACCGCCCACCTGGGCTGGGGTGCCGAGCTTGCGACCGGCCGGATTGCACCACTCGCCGCTCGACCCCTTGCCGTTGCGGCTGGTGTCGATCACGAGCTTCGCGTCATATCCGAGGTTGCCCACCACGTTCTGCGCATACGACTGGGACGCCGAAGTGGTGTAGTAGTTCGACACGTTGACCGAGAACCCGCGCACATTGCGGATCCCGGCCGCGTCAAGGCGGTCCGCCATCGTGCCCGCCGCGACCCAGCCCGCGTTGCCTCCGTCCAGATAGGCGTACGTGTTGGGCGCCTTCTCGCGGAACTTCTCCGTGGCGTAACGCAGCATGCCGAGCCGTTCGTCGATCTGCGCCTGGGTCATGCACTCGAAGTCGCCGAGTGCGTCCGGCTCGATGACCACCACCGCCGGCTTGGTGCCGAGGGCCGCGGCGAAGCTTGCGATCCAGGTGCGATACGCGCCGACACTGCCCGCGCCGCCACCGGAGTGACCGCCGCAGGCGTCACGGCCCGGCAGGTTGTACGCGACCAGGACCGGCAGTTTGTCCTGGCCGTCGGCCGCGCCCGCGTAGCTCGCGATCGACGTCGCGCTGCTGCCCTCGCCGAACCAGCGGGCGATCGGCTTCGAGCCGATGGCCGACTGGATACGGGCGGCCCGGCTGTCCCCCGCGTTGTTGCGGGCCCAGACGGCCGGAGAGGATTCGGGGTTCACGTAGAACCCGCTCGTCAGATCGATCGGGCTCGCCGCGCTCGCCGGTGGCGACAGACCGATGAGCAGGGCCGCCGCGGCGGCGACAGCGGTCAGGAGGCGGCTCCTCCAGTGCAGGTGCATAGGGATCTCCTTCCAGGGGACGGGAGCGAGTCGTGCGGAACGGTGAGTTGAGCGGCTCAGCGCGTGGTGTCGTCCGCGAACCCCGCGATCCACGCCAGCGCCGAGTTCCAGTTGATCGCCACCTCGTTGGTCGACCACGAACCGATGTCGTCGATGTAGCAGGTGGCGGGCGCACAGCCGGGCAGGTTCTGCTGCGCGACCGGGTCCTGGAGGTCGGAGTTGGGCCCGCCCGCGAGTGAACCGGCCGGCGGGCTCGGGAGCTTGGGGTCGAGCTGGTGGGCCCAGTGGCGGTGGTGCTGGTTGTGGCTGGCGCGCTCCCCGTAACCGCTGATGTACGACTGGCTCAGGGCGTTGCGGCCCAGGAGATAGTCCATGGATTCCAGGACCGCCGCGCGGTAGCCGGGGCGGTGTGTCAGGTCGTACGCCATGGCGATGACCAGCGCCGAGTTGGCGGTGGAGCTGCTCGACCCCCAGGCGTAGCGGCCGTTGTCCGGCAGCGACGGGTTCGGATAGCCCTGGGCCCGCAGATCACGGACGTGCCGGTCCGCCACCTCGATCACCCGCTCACGGGCCGCCCGCACCCGCTGGTGCGCAAAGCGCTGCGGATGGCGTACGACGACGAGATCGGCGAGGCCGCCGGTCTCCTTCCAGGAGAAGCCCGCGCCGGTCAGCTCCGTGTCCACGTGCGGCAGATAGCCGCGGTCGCCCGTGGTCGCGAAGAGCTCGGCCGCCGCCCAGGAGAACTCGTCGCCCACCTCGGTGTCGTCGTACGCGCCGCCTCCCACCCCACCGTCGGGGGCATAGCGGTCGGGGTTTTCCACAGCTGCCTGCCAGGCCGTTTCGGCGGCGCGCAGACATTGGCCGGCGAAGGCCCGGTCCAGCTTGCGCCAGACGCGGGCGCACTGGGCGCCGGCCGCGGCCAGGTTGAGGGTGGCGGCCGTCGACGGCGGGTGCAGGAACCGGGCCTGGGGATCCTTGTGGGGAAGCATCGGATGCCCGGTCCAGGCCGCGTCATGGATCTTGTGATGCGCCATCCCGGCGAGCGGCTGACCCGCGGGCACCTGCATCCGCAGCAGGAACTCCAGCTCCCAGCGGGCCTCGTCGAGTACGTCCGGGATCTCGTTGTCCTGCTCGGGGATGCTCAGCAGGCCGTCCCCCGTGCCCTCCCGGTCGTGCTCCTGGAGCGACCGCTCGTAGAGGTCGGTGAGCTGCCAGGCGGCCAGCGCGCCGTTCACCACGTACTTGCCGTGATCGCCCGCGTCGTACCAACCGCCGCGGACGTCAAGGGAGTAGTCGCAGGTACCGGGCAGGCAGGGGACCGAGACATCGCCGGTGTTGGGAGCGACACCGAGATGGCCCGCGGGCCTGGCATGCGCCTCGCCGACGTACTGTGCGCCGATCTCGATACCGCTGCGGTTGTGGAAGAAGTACGCGAGGGAGTCACGCCGAAGCCCGTCGTACGGGGACCGCGCGATGGCGAACGGGAGGCTTGTCTCGTCCCCGACCACCAGCCTGTAACCGCTCCCAATCGTGCGCACGGCGGAGAAGTCGGCGATGTGCACATGGTCGCCGGACATCGCGTCCTCGCCGTGCACCGTCGTCCGGCCGGAGGCGACCGTCCGGTCCTCGGCGTCACGCAGCTGCCACGCGACGGGTGTGTGCGAGAGCTCGGAAATGGTCGCGCGCTTCGCGCCCGCCACCGGGTATCCGTGCTGGTTGACGCGCACGACCGGCCCGAACTCCCGGCCACCGCCCGGCGGTACCACCCCGCCGGTCAGGGACACATCGTCCACGCACAAGGTGTACGGGGCCGTCGCGCCGCCCGCCTGGAAGGCGACGCGGTGGTGGATGTCGCCGGTCTTCGCCGTTCCCGAGACCTCGAAGGTCTGCGGTGCGGTGGTCAGTGCGACCGGCTTGTTGAAGCTCGTGGTGTACGGGGCGTTCGCCAGGGCCAGCTCGGCCCGGACGGTCACCGCACGCGAGGCCGAGGCGGAAAAGCGCAGCGTGTAGGGCTGTCCCGCCTCCAGAGGTATGTCGTTCTGGGCGATCACCGAGTCCCAGGGGTTGGCCGTGCCGGCGGGGATCTCGGCGCACAGCCGGCCCTCGGTCACCGTCGAAGGAGCGTTGCCGCTGCTCCACCAAGGGGACTTGAGCCCTGCGTCGAAGCTTCCGTTGAGTATCCGTTCGTAGGCGGCGGCCTCGGCGCCGCCCGCGGTCGGGGCGAGGCCGAGCAGCAGGGAAAGCGGCAGGCCGAGGACGGCCAGTCTTCTCGTACGGGGCAGTGAAACGGTCACACCGGGCCCTCTCGTCTCAGGGGATCCCGGCACACCGCGGCGTCAGCCCGGCATCGTGCTCGTCCGCGCGGCGGGTGTCAACGGGTCCGGCAGAACCGGCACTTCATCGGCCGGGCGACGGAGCCTGCACGGATTTCCGCGCGCTCCTCCTCTTCCCACGCACTCGACGAACGTCTACAGTCCCCGACTGTTACCGCTCCCAATTTTCACTGGACGAAGATGGGGAGCAGAGCTGGACACCGGCTGGAGCCGCGGCGTCAACGCAGCTCAATGGTGGAGAACGTGTTGTCCCGGGTCGGATGCCGTCGTGTAACCGGTCCCGGTTCTTGCGCTCGCACAATGGAGGAATCCGCATGTCCGCACGACTGATGCGCCCGCTCGCAGCAGCCGCACTGACCGCCGCGCTGCTGGCCACCGCCGCCTGTGGCGGCGATGGCGCCGACGAGTCCGGCTCCGGCAGGACCACCCTGGTCGTCAAGACCTTCGCGCAGTTCGGCTACGAGGAGCTCTACAAGGAGTACGAGGCCTCGCACCCCGGTATCGAGATCAAGGAAGAGAACATCGCCCAGTTCGGCGACTATCTGCCGAAGCTCCAGCAGTGGATGGCGAGCGGCAGCGGGGCCGGAGACATCGTCGCGCTCGAAGAGGGCGTGGTCTCCAAGTTCATCGACAAGCCCGACCAGTTCGTGAATCTCCTGGACCACGGCGCGGGGAGCCTGGAGAGCGAGTTCCTCGACTGGAAGTGGAAGCAGGCGCTCTCCGCGGACGGCAAGTACCTGATCGGTCTCGGCACCGATGTCGGCGCACAGGGCATGTGCTACCGCACGGACCTGTTCAAGAAGGCCGGACTGCCCACGGACCGCGAGGAGGTGGGCAAGCTCTGGCCGACCTGGGACGACTACCGCGCCACCGGTGAGAAGTTCACCGCGGCCAAGACCGGTGCGGCCTTCTTCGACTCGGCCGGCATGGTCTACCAGAACATCCTCATGCAGCAGAGCGACCACACGTACTACGACACCGACAACAAGCTGGTCATCGACAGCAACCCGGCCGTGAAGTCCGCCTGGGACCAGACGGTCGCGATGGTGGACGCGGGCCTCTCCGGTGAGATCACGGCGTGGAGCCCGCAGTGGAACGCCGGCTTCAAGAAGGGCACCTTCGCCACCATCCCCTGCCCCTCGTGGATGCTCGGCACGATAGAGAAGCAGGCCGGTCCGGAGAACGCGGGCAAGTGGGATGTCGCCAAGGTGCCCGGCACCGGCGCGGTGCGGGGCGGCTCCTTCCTCGCGGTGCCCAAGCAGAGCAAGCACCAGAAGGAGGCGGCGGAACTCGCCAAGTTCCTGACGGACGCCAAGGGGCAGACGGCCGCGTTCAAGGCGAAGAGCAACTTCCCGAGCGCGCTGAAGGCCATCGACGATCCGGCGGTGCAGGGCTTCACCAACCCGTACTTCAACAACGCGCCCGTCGGGAAGATCTTCGGCGAGAGCGTGAAGGGTCTGAAGCCGGTCTATCTCGGGCCGGAGAACACCCCGATCAACGACCGGGTGGGACAGGCCCTGACCGCTGTGGAGCAGGGGAAGTTGAAGCCCGACGAGGCCTGGGACAAGGCCGTGGACGACGCGAAGAGCGTCGCCCGCTGACCCCTCGATCCGGGACGCGGCGCCGCTGACCGTGCCGTGCGCCCCCTCGATCCGGGACGCGGCGCACCTGACCGCGCCGCGTCCCGCCCGCTCCCGCGCCCCGTTTCCGTGAGCCCCGTCCACGCGAAGCCCCGCCCCACCCCGTAAGGACAGACCTTGGCGCTCCACCTCACCAAGCCCCGGCCCTCCACGGCCGCCCCGCCTCCCGTGCCCGCCCCCGAACGAGGCCGTCTGCTCTCCCGTATCGACACCCGCTGGTCCCCGTACCTCTTCATCGCCCCGTTCTTCGTGGTCTTCGCCGTCTTCGGCATCTACCCGCTCGTCTACACCGCGTGGGTCTCGATGCACGACTGGGAGATCGCGGGCAAGGGCGAGTTCGTCGGACTCGCCAACTACACCGCGCTGTTCGCCGACGCCGACTTCTGGAACGCCGTGGTCAACACCCTCGGCATGCTGGTGCTCGCCACCGTCCCGCAGCTGGTGATCGCCCTCGCGCTCGCCGCCCTGCTCAACCAGAAGCTGCGCGGGGCCACCTTCCTGCGGATGGGCGTACTGATCCCGATCGTCACCTCGGTCGCGGCGGTCGGCATCGTCTTCAGCCAGATCTACGACCGCGACGTCGGCATGGCCAACGGGCTGCTCTCCCTGTTCGGCGTGGAGCCGGTCGACTGGCGGGCCGACAAGTGGTCCTCCTGGATCGCCATCTCCTCGATGGTGAACTGGCGTTGGACCGGCTACAACGCGATCATCTACCTCGCCGCGATGCAGTCCGTACCGCGTGAGTTGTACGAGGCCGCGAGGATCGACGGGGCCGGCCGGCTGCGGCAGTTCCGCTCCATCACGGTGCCGATGATCCGCCCCGCCGTGATCTTCACCGTGATCGTCTCCACCATCGCCGGCATGCAGCTGTTCACCGAGCCGCTGATGTTCGGCCAGGGTGCCTACGCCATCTCGGGCGGCAGCCTGCGGCAGTTCCAGACGGTCGCGATGTACATGTTCGAGAAGGCCTTCCGCGACTTCGACTACGGCTACGGCTCGGCCGTCGCCTGGATGATCTTCCTGTTGATCATGCTGCTCACCGCGGTCAACTTCCTCATCACGCGAAAGACGAAATAGCCGTGCGCCGATCCCGAAGCACATTCCAAGGCCGCCCCCAACCCCTCGTCTACGCCACCCTGTTGCTGGCCATCGCTTTCTCGGCCTTCCCGCTCTACTGGCTCTTCGTGGTGGCCACCCGCTCCAACGACGTGGTCGGCGACTGGCCGCCCCCGCTGCTCCCGGGCGGCAACCTCGGCGACAACCTCGGCCGTCTCTTCGACGCGGAGGAGGCCAACTTCCTGACGGGCATGCTCAATTCGGCCATCGCGTCCGTCACGGTGACCGTGGCCGTCGTCTTCTTCAGCACCCTGGCGGGCTTCGCCTTCGCCAAGCTGAAGTTCCGCGGCCGGGGCGCCCTGCTCTTCGTCGTCCTCGCCACGATGATGATCCCGGTGCAGATGGGCATCATCCCGCTCTACATGATCATGGTGGAGTTCGGCTGGCAGAACCGGCTCCAGGCGGTCATCGTCCCCTTCCTCGCCTCCGCCTTCGGGGTCTTCCTGATGCGGCAGTACGCGGAGCGCGCGGTCCCCGACGAACTGATCGAGGCGGCCCGTGTCGACGGCTGTTCGACCTTCCGCATCTACTGGACGGTCGTCCTGCCGGCGCTCCGCCCGGGCGCGGCCGTGCTCGGCCTGTTCACCTTCATGGGCACCTGGAACGAATTCCTGTGGCCGCTCGCGGTCCTCGAGGCCGACAACCCGACCGTGCAGTTCTCGCTGAGCCAGCTGTCCACCACGTACTACACGGACTACACGCTGATGTTCACCGGCGCCCTCGTCGCGATCATCCCGCTCACGTTCGTCTTCATCGCATTCGGCAAACAGATCATCGGCGGCATCATGGAAGGGGCGGTCAAGGCGTGAAGCACCCGTTCAAGAGGGAATTCGTGTGGGGAGCCGCGACCTCCTCGTACCAGATAGAAGGCGCGGCCACGAAGGACGGCCGCGGGCCCTCGATCTGGGACACCTTCAGCGCGACGCCCGGCAAGGTCGACGGCGGCGACACGGGCGCCGTGGCCGCCGACCACTACCACCGCCATCCCGAGGACATCGCCCTGATGAAGGAGCTCGGCCTGGGCGCGTACCGCTTCTCGATCGCCTGGCCGAGGATCCAGCCGGACGGCTCGGGACGGATCGAGCAACGCGGGCTCGACTTCTACCGACGCCTGACCGACGGACTGCTCGAAGCGGGCATCGAGCCCTGGCCGACGCTCTACCACTGGGATCTGCCGCAGCCCCTGGAGGACGCGGGCGGCTGGCCCGAGCGGGACACCGCGCTGCGCTTCGCCGAGTACGCGGCCGTGGTGCACGAGGCGCTCGGCGACCGGATCAGCCACTGGACCACCCTCAACGAGCCCTGGTGCTCGGCCTTCCTTGGCTACGCGACCGGTCGCCATGCCCCCGGCCGCACCGATCCCGCCGCGGCCGTACGCGCCGTGCACCATCTCCTCCTCGGCCACGGCCTCGCGGCCGCCGCGCTGTCCGAAGCCCGTATCGGGATCACGCTCAACCTCAGCCACGTCTCCCCGTACGCCGCCACGGACCAGGACGCCGTACGCCGGATCGACGGACTGCAGAACCGGCTCTTCCTCGACCCGGTGCTGCTCGGCGAGTACCCGCGCGATGTGATCGCCGACCTGTCCGCGCTCACCGACTTCTCCTTCGTACGGCCGGGCGACCTCAAGGCCATCGCCGCACCGCTCGACTTCCTCGGCGTCAACTACTACAGCCCTTCGCTGGTCTCGGAGGGCGGCGAAGGCCCCACGGCCTACCCGGGCTCCGAGCACATCGCGATGCGGGACGGCGGCCGGCCGCGTACCGGAATCGGCTGGGAGATCGACCCGGACGGACTGCTGCAGCTGCTCACCCGGCTCGACCGCGACTACCCGGTGCCGCCGCTGTACATCACGGAGAACGGCGCCGCCTTCCCCGAGGAACTGCACGACAGCGGACGGATCTCCTACCTGGACGGACATCTGCGGGCCTGCGCGGAGGCGATCGCGCGCGGGGTGCCGCTGGACGGCTACTTCGTCTGGTCGCTGCTCGACAACTTCGAGTGGAGTTACGGCTATGCGCAACGCTTCGGGATCGTTCATGTCGATTACGCCACCCAGAAGCGCACCCTGAAGGACAGCGCCCGCTGGTACGCCGGGGTCGTCGGACGGGGCGGACTGTGAGCGCTCACGCGATGGGTAGCCTGGGCGGATGGCGGTTGCGGGAGGGGACACGGGGATGAGCAGTGGGCAGCCCACCTTGGACGAGGTGGCCGAACGCGCCGGTGTGTCCCGGGGCACCGTCTCGCGCGTGATCAACAACGCGCAGCATGTCAGCGGCAAGGCCCGGGCCGCCGTCGAGAAGGCCATCGCCGAGCTCGGCTACGTGCCGAGCGCGGCGGCCCGCTCACTCGCCACGGCCCGCCGCGGCGCGGTGGTCCTGGCGATCTCCAGCGACGATCCGGCCCTGTTCGCCAACCAGTTCTTCGCCGAGGTGATCACCGGGGTCAACGCGGTCATCGAGGAGACCGATCTCGAACTGCTCCTGGTGCTCGCCGCCTCCGAACGCGGCCGCGCCCGCCTCACCCGCATCCTGCAGTCCCGTGGCGCGGACGGTGTGATGCTGATGGCGCTGCGCGAGAACGACCCGCTCGTCAAGATCGCCGAGGAAGGCAAGGTGCCCGTGGTGCACGGCGGCCGGCCGCTCGAAGGCCCGCCGCAGTGGTACGTGGACGCCGACAACCGCGGCGGTGCGCGTACGGCCGTGGAGTATCTGATCTCCACGGGCCGAGAGCGCATCGCCACGATCGCCGGACCGCAGGACCAGAACGTCGGCGCCTCGCGCTACCTCGGCTACCGCGAGGCGATCGCGCTGGCCGGGCTCGGTGCGGGACGGGTCGCGTACGGGGACTTCAGCGAGGCGAGCGGCGTCGCCGCGATGGCCGAACTGCTCGACGCACACCCGGACTTGGACGCGGTGTTCGTGGCCTCGGACGCCATGGCCTCCGGCGCGCTCGGGGTGCTCAGGGAGCGAGGCCGCTCCGTGCCCGGGGACGTCGCGGTGGTGGGCTTCAACGATGTGCTCACCGCCCGGCACACCCAGCCCGCGCTCACCACCGTCCGTCAGCCCATCGAGGCGCTCGGCCGGGAGATGACACGGATGCTGGTACGGCTGATCGCGGGCGAGCAGCCGACCCCGCTGATCCTGCCGACGGAGCTCGTGGTGCGCGACTCCGCGTGATCCGTGTGATCCGCGTGAAGTGCCCGGTGGGGGCGGACCGTCGTCGACGGTCCGCCCCCACCGTCATGCATGGGTGACGGCGGGCGGGTCGAAGGTGATCCGGGTCCGGGCGCCGTCGGCCCAGGTGACCTGGAGCGCGTCGTCGGTGGCGAGGGCCTCGCCGACCACCTCGCCGAGGGGGAGCGGTGTGGTGGTGAGCGCCGCCAGGCAGGCGTACACACCGCTGCCCGCCGCATCCGCACCGAGCCGCGGCACTTCCACCCACCGCGTGAACGCCGTTCCCTGAGGCGCCCGTTGCTCGTCCCGCCGGGTCCATCCGTGCAGCGGACGCAGCCCCGAATGAAGGCCAGGACCGGCCGCCCACCCCGTCTGCTCCACCCGCGCACCCTGGGGGACGCCGCCGAGGACGCGATGTACCCGCAGCTCGTAGTGGCCGTACGCCACCGTCACCGACTCGACCCGCAGCCCCGGCACCATCGCGGGCCCGGTGGGGAACGCCGGCCGGTGCCATGAGGCCGCCCAGCCCCAGCCGTCGCCGCCGCCCGCGCCGAGCGGGTGGATACGGCGCCGGACGCTGCGTACGCCGTCGAGCGAGACGGCGAAGTGGTTGTCGGCGACGTTGGCGACGGCGGTCGGTCCCGTGCGGGTCGAGTAGTGCTGACGGCTGTAGAGCGGGTCCTCGCCCCCGGCCGATTCGCCTTCCTCCGGCCGTACGTGATCACTGCCGTGGTTGTGGACGCGCACGATCCCGTCGGCGGACGTGGAGTGCACAAGCAGCCCGGGGGCCGGGAGCGCGAGATACCGGTCGGCGGTCTCCACCGGTGCCTGCTCCTCGACCGACGTCCACAGCGGATCGTCCGCCCCCGCGAGCAGACAGACGAACGCCTTGGAGGCCCAGTACGGCGACGCGGGCCCGGAGTACGGCTGCAGCGAGGCCTCGTGCGGCCCGTGCCAGCCGAGTGTGAGAAGCCCGTCCGCGTCCACCGCGCCCCGGTCAAGGAAGTACCGCAGCGCCCCGCTGATCAGCCGGCGTGAGGTGCCCGGACTCCACGGGGTGTTGCCCGTGACCGCTCCCAGGCCGACCGCGGAGGCGGCGGCGAACCGGTACGTGAGGGAGCGGCCCATGTAGAGCGGCGCCCCGTCCCCGCCGAACAGCAGCCCGAAGCTCGCCAGATGCTCCCGCAGGCGCTCCCCGTGTACCCCGGACTTCGCCCCGCCCAGATGCGCGTCGAGCATCGGATACAGGTGCAGCGCCCAGCCGTTGTACTGGTCGAAGGCCCGCCCGTCGCCGTCCCCGTACCAGCCCTGACCCCGATACCAGGACTCGAGCAACTCCAGACCCCGCTCCCGCGCGCGGGCGGTCTCGGTGTCCCCGCGGCCCACGGACTCCAGGAACCCGGCGACGGTGAACGGGAAGAGATACCAGTTGTTGGGCGAGGGTGTCCGCCGCAGCGCGCCCCGCAGCCATTGCTCCGCCCGGTCCTGTACATCACCGTCCAGGCGGTCCCACAGCCACGGCCGGGTCATCCGAAGACCGAGCGCCACGGACGCGGACTCCACCATGGGCTGGCCCGCGATGTGGATGTCGCGGATCACCGGCCATGATTCGGTGTCGTCCCGCCCGGGGGTAAGGGTTCCGGCCGCGAGCCCCTCGGCGTACCGCTCCAACCAGCCGTGCGGATCGGACCCTTGGGACCCGGCGACGCGGAAGCCCGCCGCCAGGAACGTACGGGCATAGCCCTCGAGACCGTCGGAGCGCACCCCTGACTGCGACGGTCTGCCGGGCAGATCGAGCAGTGCCCCGCGGGGAGTGGCCCAGCGCCAGGCCGAGTCGACCAGACCGTCGGCCGCCGCCTCCCAGTGGGCACGGGTGTAGCCGGTGTGCGGGCTGAGCGCCCGGTCTTCCGCGGGCAGGGGGAGGCTCGGGCTCATGCGAGGAAGGCCAATCGTTCGCGTCGTACGGAATGGGCGAATCCGTCCCCCGCGGCCCAGCGGCGCAGCTCCTCGACCGCGAGGTCGGTGAGCCGCGCCCACTCGTTGCCCTGGGAGCCGGCGAGATGCGGGGTGATCAGTACGCCGGGGCAGTCCCACAACGGGTGTTCCGGGGGCAGGGGTTCGGGGTCGGTCACATCCAGGACGGCGCGGACACGGCCCGCGAGCGCCGCTTCGGTGAGCGCGTCCTGGTCGACCACGGGACCGCGTGCGGTGTTGATCAGCACGGCGTCGGGGCGCAGCGCGTCGATCAGTTCCCGGCTGACGAGCCCGCGGGTTTCGGCCAGCAGCGGTGTGTGGACACTCACCGTGTCGCTGAGCGTGAACAGTTCGTCCAGGCCTGCCGGTTCGGCGCCGAGCGCGCGCGCCTCATCGGCGGTGACGAACGGGTCGTACAGAAGAATCCGCAGATCGTACGGGCGCAGCAGCTCGATCACGCGGCGGCCGATCAGGGACGCGGACAGGATGCCGACCGTACGCCGGTAGTTGCCCACGCTGTGCGGCACGAGGGCCCAGTCGGGCGTGGTGCGAGAGGTGCGGTAGTCGCGTGCGCGCTCCAGGGCACGTTTGCCGCTGAGCAGGATCATCGCGACCGTGTACTCGGCGACGGGCAATGCATTGGCCGCGGCCGCTGAGGTGATCTCGATCCCGCGCTCCCAGGCCGCGTCGGTCATCAGTTCGCGTACCGAACCGGCGGTGTGCACCACGGATTTGAGCAGGGGAGCGGCGGCGAGTACGGCGGCGTCCAGGGGCGGGCAGCCCCAGCCGGTGATCAGCACCTCGGTGGTCCGCAGGACTTCAAGGGCTTCGGGGCTGCCGAACTCGTGCAGCGGCCGCGGTGTGAGTGCGCAGACCTCCGCGAACGCGGCGACGGCCTGCGGGGTGAGCAGCGCGGAGGCCGCGCCGGGGGAGAGGGCGAAGGCTGCGGTGGGTTTGTGCGGCATACGTGGCTTCCCTCGGCTGCTGTGGGCGTACGGGAATCGTGGTTCGGCAAGGGACGCGGGGTCAACTGACCGAAGATCCGAAGCGGAAACGGTCAAACGATCAGTGGGGTCCTGCGGGTCAGTGGAGTCCTTCGGGTCAACGGGGTCCTGCGGTCAGTGGAGCCCTGCGGGTCAACGGGGTCCGGTGCTCTGGTGCGCCCGGTCCGGGTTCCGCCGCTCCGGCCGGCCCGGTCAGCGCGCTGCCGCGCCCCACCCCACCGGTCCCGTCGAGCCGCGCACGGAAAGCCGGGGCAGCAGCTCCAGGCGTCGCGCCGGGCCGGCGTCCGTCCCCGCGACCCGCTCGGTGATCCGCAGCAGCAGCAACTCGGCCGCGGTCCGCCCCACTTCGGCCTTGGGAGGCGCCACTGCGGTGAGCGGGGTGGGGGCGAGGGCGGCGGCCACATCGTCGTACGCGATCACGGAACAGTCCTCGGGGACGCGGATCCCGGTCCGTACGAGCTGTTCGACCAGCACCAGGGCATCGACGTCGCTGTGCACGATCACCGCGGTGGCGCGGCGCCGGGCCAGCAGCGCGGGGAGGTCCACGCCCGGTTCGTGCGTCCCGGCCACGGGACCGGCGTCGGGTGAGCTGAGGACCTGACCCGCATCCGTGAGTTCCGGTGTGGCGGCCAGCACGGCGCCGAAAGCGCTACGCACCGCCCGCGCCGTGGGGCTGTCGTCGCGTGCGGCGAGCAGCAGTCGCCGATGGCCCAGTTCCCGGAGATGCTCGACGGCCAGCTGTATCCCGTACCGGTGGTCGGAGCACACCGAGTCCAGCGGGTAGAGCGGACTTCCGGGGCCGGGGCGTCGTTCGAGCAGCACGGTCGGCACTCCGGTCGCCGCCAGCCACTTCCCGTCCGACTCCTCGGCGGCGCTGCGCCATCGCGGGGCGATGATCAACCCTCGCGCACCTTCCGCCACCGCGCGCTCGACCAGCGGGCGTTCGGTGGCGAGCGCGGCGCGGGGCGCGGGGTGCACGCAGACCCGCAGGCCCCCGGTTTCGAGTGCCCGACGCGCCCCGTACAGGGCCTCGTTGAGGTACGAGTGGAACTCGGGGATGACCAGGGCGACGGTGTTCGTGGACCTGACCGGGGTGACCGCCGCCGGTGGCGCCGCAGCGGTTGTCCCCTGCGCACCGTCCGCGGTGGCGTGCGCCCCGATCGCCCGCACCTTCCCGTGCGCCCTGCGCAGCGCCCCGGCCCTCGCCAGCTCCTCAGCGTCCCGCCGCGCGGTCACCACGGAGACGCCCAGCTCGACGGCGAGCGCGCTCAGCCCGGCCTCGCCCCGCGCCAGCACCGCAGCCAGCATCCGGCGCCGCCGGCTCGCCACGGACTCCCGCATCGTTCCCCCCACCTGGTGTGCGCCAGGCGAGCATACGGGCCTGTCAGGTGCCGTACGGCGGTGGATCTGGCTTCCAGCCGTGCACGCCATGTCCTCAGCCCGGCTGGCCGTGGGACCCCGACTCGAGGGATGAGCGGAGGGCGGCCAGCGTCGCGGCGACGCGGGTCAGGTCGTCGGGAGAAACGGCCGCCGTCAGCTCGGCGAGCTCGCTCGCGACGACGGGGCGGGCGTCGGCCAGCTTCTTCTCGCCCTCGGGGGTGAGCCGGAGGACGGACGAGCGCCGGTCCTGGGGGTGCGCGACCCGCACGCACCAGCCCGCGGCCACCAGTCGGTCGACCGCCTTGCTGACCGCTCCAACCGTGATCGCCAGCTCACCCACGATGTCGAGCACGCGACACCCCGGCACCGCATCGATGACCTCAAGGAAATCGAACTGCCCCAGGGACAGACCTTGTTCGGAGCTCAGCCGGGCGTTCACGGCGTTGTAGAGCCGGGTCTCGACACGGACCAGATCGGTGAACGTCGACGTGATGTGGATCACGGAAACCTCCAATAGATTCCTAGGAATCATCTTCCTTGGAATGTGGTTAACTTCTGGCAGATGGATTCCTGGGAATCCATCTTCGCACCTGGATCTATGGAGGCCCACCATGTCCCGACAGCAGCGCGACGCCTTGAACGCCCTCTACCGCTCCTTCCCGCGCGCCGAGACGCCGCCCACCGTTGAGGAGCAGCGCATCGGGTATGCCGCTGGTGTCTCCAGGCCCGCACCCGAGGGCGTGACCACCCGCAGGACCGTTCTCGGCGGTCGGCCGGCCCTGGAGCTGATACCGGCCGAAGCCTCAGGCCCCGGGCGGCTGCTCTTCCTGCACGGCGGTGGCTACGTCATCGGCTCGCCCGACACCCACGCCGGGCTCGCCGGTGAACTGGCCCTCCGCTCGGGGTTGCGGACAGTGTCGGTGGACTACCGCCTGGCCCCCGAGCACCCCTTCCCGGCGGCCGTCGACGACGGACTCGCGGCCTACCGTGAGCTGCTGGCAACCGGCACCGACCCGCGGGACATCGTTGTGGCCGGTGACTCTGCAGGCGGTGGCCTGAGCATCGCCATGCTCCTTGCGGCACGGGAGGCCGGGCTGCCGCAGCCGGCCGCCGTGGTCGTCTTCTCTCCGTGGGTCGACCTGACCCTCACCGGCGCGAGCATGCGGTCCAAGGCCGATGCCGACCCCATCTTCACCGAGGCCGACATACGCGCCTACGTCGACCTGTACCTCGGCACGGCTGACAGTGCGCACCCCCTGGCCAGCCCGGTCTTCGACGACCTCACCGGACTGCCCCCACTGCTCGTGCAGGTCGGGGCCAACGAACTGCTGCTCGACGACGCGGTCCGGCTGGCCGGCCGCGCGGGCGCCGACGACGTCGAGGTCACCCTCGAAATCGGCCCCGGCCTTCCCCATGTCTTCCAGCTCCACTACGGCCGACTCGACGAGGCCGACGCCGCACTCGACCGCGCCGCCCGCTTCTTCACCGAGCAACTGGCCCGGCACGCGGGCGCTGCCCGACTCGAACCGGTCCACTGACTCTGCCTACGCGGGCGGCGGACGGCGGACGGCGGACGGCCGCGCAGGCCCGACCGGGCCGGCTCGATGAGAGACCACACACCACAGCTCCGCATTCGTCTCCCTCGACGGCCTCGTCCGGGTCGCTCCCGACTCGTTCCGCACCCGCCCGTCCTCCCACTGGCATCACTCGCCAGCGCAATGAGCCGCCGGCGTGGGGATGCGACGATCACGCAGGGCTACATGTCCGGTCGACGTAGCCGTACGAGAACAGGGGCCCGCCGACCGCCCGCAACGGCTCCCCTAGAGTCCCCCCATGATCCGCTTCGAGACCGTCACCCACATCGCCGCCCCACCCGAGGCGGTCTTCGACCTCTCCCTGGACGTCGACGTGCACACCGCGTCGATGGCCGGCAGTTCCGAGCGGATCGTCGGCGGGGTGCGTGCGGGCCGCATGGAGCTGGGCGACACCGTCACCTGGCGGGCCCGGCACTTCGGAGTGCCGTGGCGGATGACCTCGCGGATCAGCGCCCACCAGCGGCCCTCGCACTTCGTGGACGAGCAGGTGGCAGGGCCCTTCGCGCGCTGGGTGCACGCCCATGACTTCGCCCCGGACGAGTCGGGTCAGGGGACCGTGATGCGTGACACCGTCGAATTCGCGGCGCCCTTCGGCCCGTTGGGCCGCCTCGCCGAGGCCGCCGCGCTCGGGCGCTACATGCGGAGGCTGATCGACGAGCGCAACGACCACATCCGGTCCGTCGCCGAGGCCCTGGGGAACCCGACGGCCTGACCGCTCATCCCGCTATCTCCAACTCCCCGCGAAGGGCCCGCCCGGCCTCCCGGTGCCGCTCCGCCGCCACCGGATCCGTTCCTTCCAGCACGGCGGCAAGCCCTTCGTGCGCCAGCGCCTCCGCATGCCGATTCCCCACCTGGGGAGCCAACTCCAGTGCCTCGCGGTGGAGTTGCAGAGCCTGCTCCGAGAGCCCCGCCAAACGGCACGTCTCCGCATAGTCGTCCAGGAAGTGGATCTTCCAGTGCGACTCGAAGAGTTCGTCCAGGAGCGCGAACGCCTCCTGGTGCGCGGCCAGCGCCTCCTCGTAGCGCCCCATCCGCCGCAGCGCGACACCCAGACAGTTCAGACACCAGGCCTCGTTGTGCCGGTGCCCGTCCTCACGCGCCACCTCAAGAGCTCCCCGCAGATGCTCCACCGCCTCGTCCGGTGCCTCGGGTGCCAGCGCGACACCGAGCGTGATGCGTGCCGTGAGCGCCGGCGGCCAGGACGGGTCGGTGTGCGGTACGGCCAGGGCCTCGCGCGCGAGACGGGCCGCCTCCTCTTGGTGGCCGAGCTGGAGCAACGCCCACGCCTCGTACGCCGTGGCATGCGCCGCACCCGTCGGACAGCCGGCCTTCTCGAACAGACCGCCCGCCCGCCGGAAGAGCGTGAGCGGTTCCTCGACCTGGCCCGAGTCCCACTTCAAGTAGCCCAGTCGCATGGCCAGTTCGGCCTGCGAGCGGGTGTCGCCGGTCTCGGTCACGAGCGGGAGCGCCGACGCGTACGCGGCGTCCGCCTCCGCCATCCGGCCCGCGTTGTACCGCGCGAACCCCAGATCGCTGTGCGCTTCGGCGAGCTGCCACGGGTCGCCGAGGCGGTGGGCGGCGTCGAGCGAGCGCTCGAACAGGAAGTTGAGATGCGTCGTACCGCAGCGGCGCGCGAAGTAGGTCCGCATGAAGCGCGGCAGCTCGCACACATGCCGGTCGGCGCCCGTGGCCACCGCCGTCTCGAAGGCCGCCATCAGATTCGTGTACTCGGTGACATACCAGCCGAGCGCCGCCCGTTTGTCCGCGAACGACGGCAGCGCGGCCGGGCGCGCACCGGCCGACGGCTGCCGCGTCCCCGCCAGGAAAGGCATCGCGGCATCCGCTGCCGCGGCCGTGTGCACGTAGTAGTCGAGAACCCGCCGCAGTGCCTTCTCGCGCAGGGCCTCGGGGTCCTGCTCGGCGCAGGCCCGTCGCGCGTGCTGATGCACGAGGTCGTGCAGCCGGTAGCGGCCCGGCGACCTTTCCTGTACGAGATGGGCGTCGAGCAGATCCTCCAGCATCTCCCGCGCCGCACGCGGCGCGAGATCGGCGAGCGCCCCGGCCACGTACGCGTCGAAGGACTCCCCGGGCAGCAGTCCGAGCAGCCGGAACAGCCGTCCCGTGGCGTGATCCAACTGCCGTACGGACATGGCGAACGCCGTGTCGAACTCGCTCGCGCCCTCCGCCATCCGCTCCACCAGGATCCCGACGGTCCAGCCGGGCCGGTGCCGAAGCCGGGCGGCCGCGAGCCGCAGCGCCAGCGGCAACTGCCCGCACAGACGCAGCACTTCGGCGGTCGCCTCGGGGTCGCGGCCGAGCCGGCCCTCCGCGCCGCCCGCGTCCCCGCTGGCCCGGGTCAGGAGTTCGGCGCTCTCCTCGGGTGAGAGCACGTCGAGGGAGACCGGCGGCACCTCGTCGAGCCCGAGCAGCCGGTTGCGGCTGGTGATCAGGGCGACCGAGGGTCCCGCGCCGGGCAGCAGCGGGCGCACCTGCTCGGCGTCGACGGCGTTGTCGAGGACGATCACGGCCCGGCGGTGGGCCAGTTCGGCCCGCCAGACCGCGGCCAGCGGCTCGATGCCGCCTTCCTGCGGGATGCGCTCGGACGCTACGTCGAGCGCGGCGAGCAGCGTACGCAACGCCGGGTCGGGGCCCAGTGGTTCACGCCCGTCGGTGAAGCCGTGCAGATCGAGGTAGAGCTGGGCGTCCGGGTAGTCCTCGGCGAGCCGGTGCGCGGCGTGTACGGCGAGACAGGTCTTGCCGACGCCCGCCATCCCGTCCAGGGCGACCACCCGGCTGCTCCGCACGGCTTCGAGCACAGTGGCCAACTGCCCCGCGCGGCCGGTGAAGTCGGGCACGTCGCGCGGCAGGTCGTTGCGCGGCGGCCGCGGGGCGTCGGTGGGCGGGGCCGGGGGAGTGACGAGCCGGCTGCTGCGCGGCGGCGCGGGCAGCGGACTCGACGCCCGTTCCCACAGCGGGCGCAGCGGGCGCGGATCACGTCGTACGAACTTGCACAGCGCGAGCACCGACGGCCAGGGCGGCACCGTCTGCCCGCCGAGATACCGGGACAGGGACGACGAGCTGAGCTCCAACTCGCGTGCCAGGGCCCTTACCCCCTGACCGGACAGCTCCTGCAATCCCCGTAGGCGCGCGGCCAGTTCGTCGCGCGGATCCGTCCTCGGCTGCCGTGGCTCCATGGCCCATCCCCTCCGTGTCCCGCCCCCGCCGAAGTTTTCCTCGCGGTATCGCCCCTGTCCAGGGGCGGTTCGGCTGTCCCACGGTGTCCCACGGCCATCGTCGGTGCACCCCCGGCCGGGCTTTTATTCAGTCACGCCCCGAGGGAACGGGGCGAAGACAAGGACCGGGAGACCGGCCCACAAGAGAAGCCGGGAGACCGGCCTCAAGGAGGAAACCGAGATGCAGTCCCGTATGCAGAACCCCGCCGCCGTTCTCCCCACCGCCAACCAGGGCATCCAGAACCTCTTCAAGGCAGTGCACTCCGGTGGAGTCGACCCGAAGATCCTGGAACTCGTCCACCTGCGGGCCAGCCAGATCAACGGCTGCAGCGCCTGCGTCGACGGCGGCTTCAAGACCGCCCGCAAGTCCGGCGTCAGCGATGAGCAGCTCGCCACGGTGGTGGCCTGGCGCGAGGCCCCCTACTTCTCCGACGAGGAGCGCGCGGCGCTCGCCCTCGCGGAGGCGGCCACCCGGCTCGCGGACCGTCCCGACCCGGTGAACGACGAGGTCTGGGACGCGGCGGCCTCGTACTTCGACGAGAAGCAGCTGGCCGCGATCATCCTGATGATCGGCGTCACCAACCTCTTCAACCGCCTCAACGCCACGACCCGGCAGATCGCGGGCGCCTGGGGCTAGAGAAACGCGGGACGCACGGACCGGCCCTCCTCCCACCGGAGGAGCCGGTCCCGCGCCCAGGGCCCGGACGCACAGAACCCAATCTGCGGATCCGTCCCCGTCAGCTCACAACTGGCCGCCCACACCCGGCCGACACCCGTTCGCCGGCCGCTACTTGAGCGCCGGCTCAGGATCCTCGTCCGTCGTCTCGCGCGTCGGCGCGTCCGCCGCCACCGGCACATGCAGCCACACGGCCTCGGACGGCACCCCGCGCTCGTCGACCGCCGTCAGCATGTACCAGCCGGGCGGTACGAGCGCCGGATTCTGCGGCAGCGTGACCTCCACACCCTTGGCCGTACGGTCGAAGTCCAGCGCGATCGACCGCTGTTCGACGTTGGTGACATGGGTGAACGAGCCCGGCCGGATCAGCCGCATCCTGCTGATCGCCTTCGGATCGTCGCTGTCGTACGCCACCGTCGAGCCGAGCGTCACGGTCCGCCGCCCGCCCTCCGGATCCCGCAGTACCGGCCGCTCGCCGCCATGGTGCAGATACGGCGGGGTGTAGAGCTCGATGCTCTGGTCGAACCTCGCCTTCCGGGAGTTGGCCTTGTCCGAGAACAGTGAATCCGACCCGAAGGTCATCACCCGGCCGTCGGGCAGCAGCAGCCCGCCCGAGTGGTAGTTGCGGCCCACCAGCGGATCGGCGGCGGCCGTGAACTTGTCGGTCTCCGGGTCGTACAAAGAGGCCTTCAGGACATTGCTGTCGGACTTCCCGCGATAGTCACCCGAACCGTTGGTGGTCAGAACGGTGTCGTCGGGCAGGATCACGCTGCTCGGATAGCGCGCTTTGTCGTACAGCCGCGGCCCGTCACGGAACCGCGGCTCGTCCTCGCGCAGTTCCACCAGGCGTGTACGGTCCGTGGACCTGGCCGACTCACCGACCCCGCCACCCCCGAGCACCATGTACCGCTGCTCCTGCGCGGGCGGAAGCAGCACTGACATCGACGTCTCCAGGAGGTCCGGATCGCCGATGCCGGGCACCTTCGTGAACCGGTTGCTGTCCAGGTCCCAGATCCCCGGCGAGCGCCCCTGGTCGTCGGGCCCGTACCCGGCGTTGGAGCCGGTGTAGAAGATCCGCCCGTCCCAGGCGAGGAAGAGCGCGGGATACGTGGGGAAGAACCGCGCCTCGGGCAGGAAGCTCCACTCCTTGGTCCGCGGATCGTAGATCTCGTTCTTGCCCGGCACGACCTGCCCGATGTCATCGAGGCCGGACACCGAGAGGACCTTCCCGTCCTCCAGCGTCGTCAGCGTCGGATACCAGCGGGCCTCGTGCATCGGATCGACCTGTACATACCGCTCGGCCACCGGATCGAACTCGAAGGTGTCCTTGATCCCCTGGAAGTCCTTCTTGTCGAAGGACAGCTTCTGGGCGATCCCGTAGATGTTCTGCTTCTCCTCGCCCGCGAGCCCGGAGACGCGGTACTGGTCCTGTGCGCCGGTCTGGTGCCGTGGCCCCTTCTCCAGCGCCTCGACGTACACCCGGGCACTGGACACCGTCACCTCGGCCTCCCCGGTCACCGGGTCGGTCTTCTTCTTGGCCCGCGGTACGACGATGCTCGCGTGCGACTCGAAGGTCCTGCCGTTCTCCCGGCCGGTGAACCGGGTCCCCTTGGGCAGGGTCTTGGGCTCGTCCGGGTTCTCGTTGTAGACGGTCATCAGGCCGCCGGCCTTCTCCACATCGCCTTCGAGCGTCTCGTAGCGCCGCGTCCCGCCCGCCACGAGCAGCCTGCCGTCCGGGAGTTGGGTGTGCCCGGCGCAGAACAGGTCGGCCGGCGTGGGGATGTTCTCGAAGGTGTTCCCCTTCGGATCCCACAGGACCGTACGGAAGGTCTTCGCGTCGAACTGCTTGGCGTCGTTGCCCGAACCCGCGACAAGAAGCACTTTGCCCGTGTGCAGCAGTGCGGCGTGGATCGTGTTGATCCGGTACTCCTCGGGAACGTCGACCAGACTCCACTGTCCGCGGTCGGCCTTGTACCCGGGCCGGTCGATCTCGTACGCGTGGTACTTCTCGGACGCGAAGTCGTAGACGGCGGGCGCGTTGGTCGCCCCGAGCACGAGCACGGCACCGGTGCCGAGGAGCACCTTGGACGTGCGCTTGCTCAGCCGACGGCGCTCGGGCCGCGGCTGCTGCTCCGACTCCTGCTCCGGCTCAGATCCAGGCTCCGGCTCCGGCTCAGGCATGCGGTGACTCCTACACACAGTCCGTCTCGTATTGCTTTCGTACGGAATGTGACCTTAGGTCACCGGCCCGGCACCGCAGGGCTACTCGGCGCTGCGTACGACGTTGAACGCCGCACCCTCCGGATCCGACACGGTGGCCATCCGGCCGTGCCCGCTGTCGTACGGGGCGCGCAGCACATGCCCGCCCAGCGCGCGGACGTGCTCGACCGTCTCCTCGACATCCGTGACCTCGAAGAAGGTCGTCCAGTGAGCGCCCCGGTCACGCGGCAGTCCGTGGCCCACGCCATGGATCGCGGCGACCTGCCGCCCCTGGACGGAGAGCGACAGATAGTCGAAGTCGGCCGAGACGACCGGCTCTTCGACGTAGCCGAAGACAGCCTGGTAGAACTTCGCGACCGTGGCGGTGTCCCGCGTCACCAGCTCGTTCCACACGGGCGTCCCGGGCAGCCCCACACCGTCGGCGCCGCCGTGCTCCGCCGCCTGCCAGACCCCGAACACGGCGCCCGCCGGGTCGGAGGCGATGAGCAGCCGGCCCGCGCGGTCCGCGTCCAGCGGGCCCACGCCGACCGTGCCGCCGCAGAGCCGGATGGTGTCGGCGGTGGCGTCCACGTCGTCCGAGGCGAGATACGGCGTCCACGCGACGGGCAGATGCCGGTCGGCCGGCATGACGCCGATACCCGCGACCTCGTGTTCGTCGATGAGCGCCCGTACGTACGGGCCGAGCTCCTGGGGACCGGGCCGGAACTCCCAGCCGAAGAGCGCGCTGTAGAACTTCTGTGTACCGGCAAGGCCGTGCACCATCAGGCTCACCCAGCAGGGCGTGCCGGGCGCGTGCCGAGCTGCGGACTCGGTCATGGTCACTGTCTCCTTGGGGCGCAGCTGTAGCCCTGGGTTCCAGAAGCTCCCATTCGTCGCCCCTGGCAGCGGTGCAGGGTAGTGGCCCCTTCCCCGAGCGACCAGGCCTTGCGCAAGGATGTGCCCATGAATGCCATCATCTCCGCTGCCGAACTTGCGAGCGAGTCGAAGGGGCAGTACCCGCCGGTACTCCTCGATGTGCGCTGGCAGCTCACCATGGCCAAGGCGACCGGCGAACCGCCCTTCGACGGGCGCGCCGCCTATGCGGCAGGGCACATCCCCGGTGCCGTCTACGTCGACCTCGACACCGCGCTCGCCGGACCGGCCGGCGCGGGCGGCCGCCATCCGCTGCCCGACCTGGACGTCTTCGCCGCGGCGATGCGCGCGGCAGGCGTACGGTCCGACCGCCCGGTCGTCGTCTACGACGGCGGCCAGAGCTGGGCCGCGGCCCGCGCCTGGTGGCTGCTGCGCTGGGCGGGCCACCCCTCGGTACGCGTCCTCGACGGTGGGCTCGCGGCCTGGGACGGGGACTTGTCGACGCGGGCGCCCGCGGTCGAGCCGGGCGATTTCGTCGCGCGCCCCGGTGCGGTGCCGCTCCTCGACGCGGACGGCGCCGCGGCGCTCGCACGCGAGGGGCTGCTGATGGACGCCCGCGCGGCCGAGCGCTACCGCGGCGACGTGGAGCCCATCGACCGCGTCGGCGGCCATATCCCGGGCGCGGTCTCGGCCCCCACCACGGAGAACGTCTCCCCGGACGGCCGCTTTCTCCCCGCCGCTCAGCTGGCCGCCCGCTTCAGCGCACTGGGCACGTCCGAAGCCCCCCGCGTAGGCGTCTACTGCGGCTCGGGCGTCTCGGGGGCCCACGAGGTCCTGGCACTCGCGGTGGCAGGCATCGACGCGGAGCTGTACGTGGGCTCGTGGTCGGAGTGGTCCGCGGACGAGTCGAGGCCGGTGGCTACGGGCCCGAATCCGTAGGACGTATGCTCTCCGCCCATCCGTCCCGTTCGCCCGGATGGGCGTGTTAGCTTTGATGAGCAGGGACAACCAGGTCGACTGCGAGACCAGAAGTGGGAGGTGAGTTGATGTCCGTCGTGAAGGCCGCTGCCGTGTGCAGGGCACCCCGGACCATCCTCACGTCCCGGGCCCCGGTCTGACCTGACGTTCACCCCCACCCGAGCCTGACGGCTCACCGGGGCGGAGCTTCGTGCTCGACGGGGTCCCCTTTCAAGGGTCTCTACGTTGTCCCACTCCACTTTCCATCATGCTCAGCCGTACTCCCTCGCGGACTACGGCTGGGACGAGGCGTGTGAGCACGCCTTCGCACCCCATCGCGCTGCCGGTCTCGTCCCGGCTCGTATCGTGCGGGCCGAACGCGGCTCGTGCGAAGCGGTCACCGACGCCGGATTCCTCCGTGCGGAGGTCCCCGGTGCCGCCGACCAGAAGAATCCGCTGTCGCCGCCGTGCACAGGTGACTGGGCCGCCCTGCGGCCTGCCACCACCGGTCGCGGACCAGTGCTGCACGCGGTACTCGAGCGACGCACCGCCCTGGTGCGCTCCACCGCTTCGCGCACCTCCCACGGCCAGGTGCTGGCCGCCAACATCGACACGGTCGTGGTGACGGTGTCCCTCGGCACCCCGCTGAAGCACGGCAGGACCGAACGCATGCTCGCCCTGGCCTGGGAGAGCGGCGCCCAGCCGGTCGTGGTGCTCACCAAGGCCGACCAGTGCGCCGACCCGCAATCGGCCGCGGCCGAGGTGTCCGAGGTGGCACCGGGCACCGATGTGCTGGTCACCAGCGCCGTGACCGGCCTCGGCCTGGACACCCTGACGGCCGTCCTGACCGGCACCGTCGTGCTCCTCGGTCCTTCCGGCGCGGGCAAGTCCACTCTGGGCAACCAGCTGTTGGGCGAGGACCGGCTGGCGACCGGCGCTGTGCGCGACGTGGACGGCAAGGGCCGGCACACGACCGCATGGCGGGAGCTGATTCCGCTGCCCGGCGGCGGGGTTCTGCTCGACACCCCCGGTCTGCGCGCGATCGGCCTGCACGACGCCCAGGACGGTCTCGAGCAGACCTTCGCGGAGATCGAACTCCTCGCGCAGGGCTGCCGGTTCACGGACTGCGCCCATGTCGGCGAACCCGGCTGCGCGGTGCTGGCCGCCGTCGAGGCGGACGAGATTCCCCAGCGCCGTCTGGACAGCTACCGCCAACTGCTGCGGGAGAACGCCTACGCGGCCTCCCGCACCGACGCGCGACTGCGCACCGACCGCGAGGCCGCCAAGAAGGACATCACACGGCACCTGCGGGCCACCTACCAGTTCAGGGACCGACAGCTGTGAACGACACCGGCACGCCCGATCGCGCTCCTGGCACCGGCCCGCCGGCCGAGGCCCCCATCCTCCGCCCCCACGAGACCACCGAGAACGGACCCATGACCACCTGGACCGCCCGCCCCGAAACCGCCGACGACATCCCCGCCGTCCGCGACATCCTCCTGGGGGCCTTCCCCACCGAGGCCGAAGCCGCGATCGTCGACGCCCTGCGCGCCGACCCGAAGGCCTGGATCGACGGCCTGTCGATGGTCGCCGCAGCCTCCGACGGCACCCCGGCCGGATACGCGCTGCTCACCCGCTGCCACGTCGACGGTGCACCCGCCCTCGCTCTGGCCCCGTGCGCGGTACTGCCCTCGGCCCAGCGCGCCGGTGCCGGATCCGCGGCCATCCGCGCCGCCTTGGCCGCCGCGCAAGCCGGGGGAGAGAACCTCGTTCTCGTCCTGGGGCACGCCGACTACTACCCGCGGTTCGGCTTCACGCCGGCCTCCCGGTTCGGCATCCGCGCCCCGTTCGACGTACCTGACGAGGCCATGATGGCGATGGCTCTGGACGACACCCGCCCGATCCCGGCGGGCACCATCCAGTACCCCGCCGCGTTCGGCGTCTGACCGATCCTGTGGCGCCCCGGGGCTTGTTCCCGGGGCGCCGTGGTTTTCGCACCGCATACGTGAGGGGCCCGCACCCAACAAGGTGCGGGCCCCTCACGTATGCACAACTCAGTCCTTCTTCTTCCGCCGCGTGCCGAAGACGATCTCGTCCCAACTCGGCACCGCCGCACGGCGACCGGGCCGGACACCGTCCGCCTCGGCCTGCCGATCAGTCGTACCGACGAGCCGGTCACGGTGACCGGCCACGGTCCGCGGCATCAGCACATCCGCATAAGCGGAACCCGCACCCGCCGACGCAGCCGGCGCCGGCGGCTCCTCGACCTCCGGCTCCGGAGCCGGCGGCTCTTCGGCGACGGGCCGCTCCGGCGACGGAACGGGAGCAGTGGGCCGCTCCGGCACCACCAGATCCCCACGGAAACTCGGCACCGCCTCCAGGAGGCTCGTGAGCGAGTCACGCTCCGAACTGGTGGGCTCCTCCACGGGCTCCGGAGAGGGGGCGGGGATCTGCCGCTCGGGCCGCTCCAGTTGGCGGTCGAGCGCACGGTCGAGCGGCCGGTCGCGCGGAAGACGGGCGATCCGCGGCACGAACGGGAAACTGGGCTCGGGCGCCGCGATGTCGTCGCTCTCGCCGATCAGCGAGCGCGCCTCGTCGTCGACGGCCGCCACCAGGCGCCGCGGCGGGTCGTAGGTCCAGCTCGCCGAGTGCGGTTCACTCGCGACCCGGTAGACGAGCAGGACTTCCCATGTGCCGTCGTCACGACGCCACGAGTCCCACTGGACGGATTCCTTGTCGGCGCCGCGCAGAAGCAACCGCTCCTGAACAGCCTCGCCGAGCTGGGGTCCTGCGTTCTCACCGGGGCGGCGGACAGGAGTCTTCCGGGCACGCTCGGCCATGAAGGCGCGCTCCGCGAGCACGGGACCCTCGAAGCGGCGTACGCGATCGACCGGAATGCCGGCGAGCTGGGCGACCTCTTCCGCGGTCGCACCCGCTCGTATCCGCGCCTGGATGTCCCGCGGGCGCAGATGCGATTCGACCTCGATCTCGATCTGGCCGAGCCGTGGCCGGTCGCCGCGCACAGCGGCGCGCAGGCGTTCGTCGATCGGAAGGGTGTACTCCGTTGAGTCCGCAGCCTTCAGCACCAGCCGTGTGCCGTCATTGGAGACGGCCACGACACGCAGTTCGGGCATGGGGACCTCCCGGGTGGTGCCTGCCGACGTCACGTGCGTCGCTGCTTCCGCTAGTCGAGTGTGGCCTGCCCGGGTGCAGCCTGCCACTACCTTGCCGAGTTGCCCGGCGTGTCGGGCATGGGTCCTTGATCGCCGTTATGGCACGGTTACCTATTCACCACGCAAAGTGACCGAAGTCGGACACATCCGTCACTCTGTGCAGCGATCCCCCGCCCGAAGGTCCCTCGCGGGCCCCCCGGTACCCAGGTGGGAGTCCGAACCCAGGGCTCGCCACAGTACTCCATTCGGGCCACGTGGGTGGACCGGCGCGCCGCCGAAGTTGTCCCGGGGCAAGGGAGTTGACCCCCGCCGCACCCATATCCCCTGCTTACAGGGGTGTGCTGCTTCACAGAAGCTCCGGAAACGGAACTATTCCCTTCGCCCAAAAGTCCCTTGTGGGTAGCAGTGGGACGAGTCGGCGATCAAGGGATGGGGATGGCTCAGCAGTCGGAAACCGAGGAAACCGAGGCAGAGGACAAGAAGAAGCGCATTGACGTCAATGTGCCTCAAGTGGCGGGTGGTGCGCTCGCGGCCGTCCTCGCCGCGAAGTTGGCCTCCAGTTTCGGGGTGTACGGCACGATCCTGGGCGCCGGCGTGATGAGCATCGTGGCCACCTGCGGCGGCCCGGTCTTCCAGCACTTCTTCAAGCGCACGGGCGAGCAGGTGCGCGAGGTCGCGGTGAAGGCGAAGCCGGGGCGCACCCGGCAGATACCGGTGACGGGGGACGGGAGTCCGGTGCCCCGTACGTTCCGTGCGGCGCCCGAGGCCGCACCGGCGCCGCACGTCCCGCGCGCCGACGTCGCGGTGAACACCGGTGTGATGGCGACCACTTGGCGCCCGGGCGTGGTGGACGTGCCTCCCGTACCGCTCGACGACGTGGCGGCCATGGCGCCGCCGATGGCCGGCTCCACCACCGATGCCGACAGGACGCAGCTGCTCAAGTCCACCGACGTCGCACGGGTGTTGGGCACGACGGACGCCGACGCCACGCAGGTCCTGGGGACCGTGGGCCCCGCGGACGCCACGCAGGTACTCGGGACCGTGGGCCCCGCGGACGCCACGCAGGTGCTCGGGACCGTCGGCCCCACCGACGCCACCCAGGTGCTTCCGGCCGCGGGCCGCGGCGACCGGCCGACCCAGTTCCTGGGAACCGTGGTCGGCCCGCACGGCGAAACCCTGGCAGCGCCGCGAGCCGCCGGCTCGTACGCCGTCTCCGACGTGCAGGGCAAGCGCATCCGCAGCTGGAAGCGGCCGGTGCTGGCCGCCGCCGTCGTCTTCGGCGTGACGATGGGCGGGATCACCGTGTACGAGGCGATGTCCGGCGAGAACCTGTCCGGGACCGGCGACGGTTCCACGATCGGCAGCGTGCTCAACGGGGACAACAGGAGCCGGGGCGGGGACAACTCGCCGTCCCACGAGCCCTCGACGCCCGTGAGCCCGTCCGACGGGACCGGCACACAGGAGGGCACGGACACCCCGTCACCCGACCCCAGCACCTCGCAGGACGACGGCGGCGACACCCCGACGCCGACCCCCACGCCCACCCCGACCCCGACTCCGACACCCACCCCGACGCCCACGCCGACCCCGGACAATCCCACCGGCGACCCGCAGACGCCGGAGCAGGGACAGGGGCAGGGACAGGCGGGCGAGTAGCCGCAGAACGGCTCAGTCGCCGAGGACCCGCCGCAGATAGTCGTTGCCGAACACCCGGTCCGGGTCGAGCCGGTCCCGCAGCGCCGTGAACTCGCCGAAGCGCGGGTAGACCGACGCGAAGTACTCGGCGTCCCGGGTGTGCACCTTGCCCCAGTGCGGCCGCCCGCCGTGCGCGGTGAAGATCCGCTCGGCCGCGGTGAAGTACGCCTGGTAGGGCGTGCCCTTGTACATGTGCACGGCGATGTACGCGCTCTCACGGCCGGACGCGGTGGAGAGCGTGATGTCGTCGGCGGGCGCCGTACGCACCTCGACCGGGAAGCTCACCCGCAGCTCGGAGCGGTCGACCATCGTGCGCAGCTCGCGCAGCGCCTCGACGAGGGCCTCGCGCGGCAGGGCGTGCTCCATCTCCACGAAGCGCACGCGGCGCGGAGAAGTGAAGACCTTGTAGGGAATGTCGGTGTACGTACGGGCGGAGAGCGCCTTGCTGGAGATCTTCGCGATCGCGGGGATGGTCGAAGGCACCGCGCGGCCCAGGGAATTGACCACCTGGAACAGGCCGTTGGAGAGCAGCTCGTCCTCGATGAAGCCGCTCACCTTGCCCGGCGGCTGCTCGGGACCGGCGCTGCGGTTGTTGCGCTTGGTGTTGCAGTTGCCGGTGTGCGGGAACCAGTAGAACTCGAAGTGCTCGTTCTCGGCGTGCAGCGCGTCGAAGTCCGAGGTGACCCGGTCGAAGGTCATCGGCTCCTCGCGCGCGGTGAGCAGGAACTGCGGCTCCACGGCGAAGGTGATCGCGCTGATCACACCGAGGGCGCCGATCCCGACGCGGGCCGCGGCGAAGATCTCCGGGTTCTCCTTGGCGGAGCACTGAAGGACCGACCCGTCGGCCGTCACGATCTCAAGTGCCTGGATCTGCGCGGAGATCGAGGCCGACTCCCGGCCGGTGCCGTGCGTACCGGTGGAGGTGGCGCCCGCGACCGTCTGCTCCATGATGTCGCCCATGTTGGTGAGCGAGAGGCCCTCGCGGGCGAGCGCCAGGTTCAGGCGCTTGAGCGGGGTGCCGGCCTCGACGGTGACCGTCCCGGCCTCGCGGTCGAGCTGCCGTATCCCGGTGAGCAGATCGGGCCGTATGAGCAGACCGTCCGTGGCCGCGGTGGACGTGAAGGAGTGGCCGGTGCCGACCGCCTTGACCCGGCGGCCCTCCGAGGCGGCCTGACGTACGGCCGCGGCGAGTTCGTCGACCGAGGCGGGAGAGATCTCCTGCTCGGGGCGGGCGGTGACATTGCCGGCCCAGTTACGCCACGTTGTCCCTGACGCCTTCGGCCCGCCCTGTGCCTGCGTCGATCCCGTCGTGCCCATCAGGTCCTCCCCGCTGCGGAACCGGCCTGGTCAGCCGGCGGTAGCCGAGGAACCCGATCACGACCGCGACGCCACCGGCGATCGCCGGCACCACATACGCCTGGTCCGCGCCGGCCGCGTCGATGACCCAGCCGGCCGCCGACGAACCGAGCGCGATGCCGACCGCGAGGCCCGTGGAGATCCACGTCATGCCTTCGGTGAGCTTCGCCCGGGGTACGTGCTGCTCGACGAGGGCCATCGTCGTGATCATCGTCGGTGCGATGGACAGGCCCGCGACAAACAGCGCCACGGCCAAGAACAGCAAGTTCCCGACCAGTAGGAGGGGGATCATACTCACGCCCATCGCACACACGCCCACCAGCCACCGCTTGGCGGCGGGGCCCTTGAAGTGCACGAGTCCGAAGACGACACCGGCGAGACAGGATCCGGCCGCGTAGACCGCGAGCACCAGACTGGCCGCCTCCTTGGCACCCTCGTGCTCGGCGAACGCGACGGTCACGACGTCCACGGCGCCGAAGACAGCACCCGTCGCCACGAACGTCGCCATCAGGACCTGGAGCCCGGGGGAGCGCAGGGCGCTTCCGCCGGTGTGGTGCTCGCGCGGGTGGGGGACCGGCTCGGTGGCGTGCTGTGCGGTCAGCCAGAAGGTGCCGACCGCGAGGAAGACGCCCGCGAGCAGCGGTCCGGCTTCCGGGAACCACACCGTGGACAGACCGATCGAGACGATCGGCCCGAAGATGAAGCAGATCTCGTCGACGACGGATTCGAGGGAGTACGCGGTGTGCAGACGGCGCCGGTCGCCCTCGTACACCGCGGCCCAGCGCGAGCGCACCATCGAACCTAGCGAGGGCACGAACCCGACGAGCGCGGCGCACAGGAAGAGCGTCCAGTCCGGCGCCTCGACCTTCGCGGCGACCAGGAGACCCGTGACGGCGGCCAGCGAGACCAGCGTGGCCGGGCGCAGCACCCGGGCCTGGCCGTAGCGGTCGACGAACCGTGAGACTTGGGGGCCGATCACGGCGGCGGACAGCGCGAGCGTGGCGGAAAGTGCTCCGGCGAGCCCGTACCGCCCGGTGAGCTCGGAGATCATCGTCACGACGCCGATGCCCATCATGGCCAGGGGCAGCCGCCCGATCAGTCCTGCCGCCGAGAACGACAGGGTTCCGGGCGGCGTGAATATCTCGCGGTAAGGGCTGGCCAAGGAGGGCTCCGGTAAGGCGTGTGACGGATCCTTACAGGTTACGTCCGCAGGGTGAGCGGGCGCGCGCCCGTAGGATCGTGACCATGTCCCACGCGCCCGACCCCACCCCGTACGACGCCCTCCTGCTGCTCTCCTTCGGAGGTCCCGAAGGCCCCGACGACGTGGTCCCGTTCCTGGAGAACGTGACCAAAGGCCGGGGCATCCCCAAGGAGCGCCTGAAGGAGGTGGGGCAGCACTACTTCCTGTTCGGCGGCAAGAGCCCGATCAACGACCAGAACCGCGCGCTCCTCGACGCCCTGCGCAAGGACTTCGCCGAGCACGGCCTGGACATCCCGGTCTACTGGGGCAACCGCAACTGGGCCCCGTATCTGACCGACGTCCTGCGCGAGATGGTCGGCGACGGCCACCGTCGCATCCTGGTCCTGACCACCAGCGCGTACACCTCGTACTCGGGCTGCCGCCAGTACCGCGAGAACCTCGCCGACTCGCTGGCCGCCCTGGAGGCCGAGGGCCTGCCGCTGCCGAAGATCGACAAGCTGCGGCAGTACTTCAACCACCCCGGCTTCGTGCGGCCCATGACCGAAGGCGTCCTGAAGTCGCTGGCCGAGCTCCCCGATGCCGTACGGGACGGGGCGCACCTCGCCTTCACGACGCACTCCATCCCGGACGCGGCGGCCGACACCTCCGGGCCCGTCGAGGGACACGGCGAGGGCGGTGCGTACGTACGCGAGCACCTCGACGTCGCCGGGCTGATCGCGGCCGCCGTACGCGAGGAGACCGGCGTCGACCGCCCCTGGCAGCTCGTCTACCAGTCGCGCTCGGGCGCTCCGCACATCCCGTGGCTCGAGCCCGACATCTGCGACCACCTCGAAGAGCGGCACGGCAAGGGCGTGCCCGCCGTCGTGATGGTCCCGATCGGCTTCGTCTCGGACCACATGGAGGTCCTCTACGACCTCGACACCGAGGCCACCGCCAAGGCGGAAGAACTCGGTCTGCCCGTCAAGCGCTCGGCCACCGTCGGGGACGACCCGCGCTTCGCCGCCGCCGTACGGGATCTGATCCTGGAGCGCGCGGGCGCCGAGCGCGGCGAGAGCGTCACCCCGTGCGCCCTGGGCGCCCTCGGCGCGAGCCATGACCTGTGCCCCGTCGGGTGCTGCCCGGCCCGCGCGCCGAAGCCCGCCGCCGCGGGCGTCGACAGCCCCTACGCCTGAGGACCGCCGTGATCGACTCCCTGCACACACAACTGCTCGTACTCGCCCAGGAGGCGGCCCGCCGCGCCGGGGAGCTGCTGCGGGACGGCCGGCCGGCGGACCTCGCGGTCGCCGCGACCAAGTCCAGCCCCATCGACGTGGTCACCGAGATGGACATCGCGGCGGAGAAGCTGATCACCGGTCTGCTCGCCGGGCGCCGCCCGCACGACGGCATGCTCGGTGAGGAGGGCGCGTCGACCGAGGGCACGACCGGCATCCGCTGGGTGATCGACCCGCTCGACGGAACGGTCAACTACCTCTACGGGCTGCCGACTTGGTCCGTCTCCATCGCCGCGGAGCAGGACGGCGAGACCGTCGTGGGAGTCGTCGCGATCCCGATGCGCGGCGAGACGTTCCACGCCGTGCGCGGGCACGGGGCCTGGGCGAGCGGCGCCTGGGTGGGCGAGCGCAGGCTGGCCTGCCGCCCCGCGCCGCCCCTGGACCAGGCGCTCGTCTCCACGGGCTTCAACTACGTCGCCGAGGTCCGCGCCCACCAGGCCGAGGTCGCCGGGCGCCTCATCCCGCTCCTTCGCGACATCCGGCGCGGCGGCTCGGCCGCGGTCGACCTGTGCGACGTGGCCGCGGGCCGCCTCGACGGCTACTACGAGCGCGGCCTCAACGCCTGGGACCTCGCGGCGGGCGATCTGATCGCCCGCGAGGCGGGCGCACTGACCGGCGGCCGCCCCGGTGAGCGCCCGTCCGGAGAACTGGCGGTCGCCGCCTCCCCGGGCGTCTTCGAGCCGCTGCAGGCGCACCTCGAAGAGTTCGGGGCCTGGCACAACTGAGCGCACATGATCGATGCCGTACGTGAGCGCACATGATCGACGTCGTACGCAGGGGCCCGCCGCATCGGATGCGGCGGGCCCCTGCGTACGACATCAGTCGTGGCGTACGGATCGCGGGCTAGGCGACCTGTACACCGTGCTCGGCAGCGAGGCGATGCAGGTCGTCGAGCTCTGCCTGCTCCACCTCCGCAAGGAAGTCGTCGCCGTCCTCACGTGCCCGCGTGAGGTCCGTCTCCGTGGCCCTTATGCGCTGCAGAAGACCTGCGGTGAATGCGTCCATGGTGCGCCCCCTCGTCGTGGGTCGAGTGTCGGTGGCACGGGGGTGTGCCCTCGGGAAGGGGCGATCACGTCTCTTGCCGCCTCGGTGGATGCGGTGCGGGTGCCGCTCCTCGAAACGGTTCGTGGCGTGCCACTTGCAAAGAGTGATCGCGGATGTAAAGCCGTCCTCCCCTGGGTGCCTGTCGCGGAAACCTCAACCCGCGTAGGGATCTCCTGATTCCCGTACGAGCGTCGGGAATTACTCACGCGACGCTGCCGCACCACCGCGCCGCCCACGTCCGCAACCAGCGGCGAGGGCTGTCTTACAGCCGGTTTACGGCCCAAAGGGGCAGGATGGAGACATCACCATGTGACCGGAACCTGTCGCCCCGCGGCCGGGCCGGTCGGTGAGGCGGCCCTCTGGACAGCGGGCACCCCAGGACTCAGCCCGCTCACCGGGCGCACAGAAGGGACAGCGACGTGCGCGTACTCGTCGTCGAGGACGAGCAGCTGCTCGCCGATGCGGTGGCCACCGGACTGCGCCGTGAGGCCATGGCCGTGGACGTCGTGTACGACGGCGGCGCGGCCCTCGAGCGCATCGGCGTCAACGACTACGACGTCGTCGTACTCGACCGCGACCTGCCCGTCGTCCACGGCGACGACGTCTGCCGCAAGATCGTCGAGCTGGGGATGCCCACGCGCGTCCTGATGCTGACGGCCTCCGGCGACGTCAGCGACCGCGTCGAGGGCCTTGAGCTGGGCGCCGACGACTACCTGCCCAAGCCCTTCGCTTTCACCGAGCTGACCGCGCGCGTACGCGCGCTCGGCCGGCGCACCACCGTGGCGCTGCCGCCCGTCCTGGAGCGGGCCGGCATCAAGCTCGACCCGAACCGCCGCGAGGTCTTCCGCGACGGCAACGAGATCCAGCTCGCGCCCAAGGAGTTCGCCGTCCTGGAGGTCCTGCTGCGCTCGGAGGGCGCCGTGGTCTCCGCCGAGCAGCTCCTGGAGAAGGCCTGGGACGAGAACACCGACCCGTTCACGAACGTGGTCCGCGTGACCGTCATGACCCTGCGCCGCAAGCTCGGCGAACCCCCGGTGATCGTCACGGTCCCCGGCTCCGGCTATCGGATCTGAGACCTCGATGGCCGCCAGCCCGGCGCCGCCATCGGCGCCGCCCAACCCGCCAAAACCACAGTGGGACCCCCACAAGAACGAACCGCCCTTCCCGTGGCTGCGCCCGACCATCCGGATAAGGCTCACGCTGCTGTACGGCGGGATGTTCCTGATCGCGGGGATCCTGCTGCTCTCGATCATCTATCTGCTCGCCGCACAGGCGGTCCATGTCGGCAACGAGCTGCCGTTCCGCATCAGCAGTGGTGAGTTCAGCATCGACTCCAACACCTGCAGTTCGCTCGCGGGGCGAAAGTTTACGGACACCGATGCCTTCAACGAGGCGGTCCGCATCTGTGTCGACCACCAGCGGCAGAAGGCCCTCGACGACCTCCTGAGCCGCTCGCTGCTGGCGCTCCTGGGCCTCAGCGTCATCGCCTTCGGCTTCGGTTACGCCATGGCGGGCCGTGTCCTGTCACCCCTCGGCCGGATCACCCGGACCGCGCGCCAGGTCGCCGGCTCGGACCTGACCCGGCGTATCGAACTCGACGGCCCCGACGACGAGTTGAAGGAGCTCTCGGACACCTTCGACGAAATGCTCGACCGCCTGGAGCGCGCCTTCACCGCGCAGCAGCGGTTCGTCGCCAACGCCTCGCACGAGCTGCGCACCCCGCTGGCGATCAACCGCACGCTCCTCGAAGTGCATCTGTCGGACCCGGGCGCGCCCGCCGAGCTCCAGCAGCTCGGCAAGACGCTCCTGTCCACCAACAAGCGCAGCGAGGAGCTGGTGGAGGGCCTGCTGCTGCTCGCGCGCAGCGACAACCAGATCGTCGAGCGCAAGCCCGTGGACCTCGCCGAGGTGGCCTCGCGCGCCATCGACCAGGTGCGGCCCGAGGCCGCGGAGAAGGGTGTGGAGATCCGCGGTGAGCGCGGTCTCGCGGTCGTCCAGGGCAACGGGGTGCTCCTGGAGCGGATCGCCCTCAATCTCGTCCAGAACGCCGTCAGGTACAACATCCCCGAAGGCGGCTGGGTCGAGGTCACCACGGAGGCCGTGCACGGTCAGGCGCTGCTCGTGGTGTCCAATACGGGTCCTGTGGTGCCCGCGTACGAGGTGGACAACCTCTTCGAGCCCTTCCGGCGTCTTCGTACGGAGAGGACCGGGAGCGACAAGGGCGTGGGTCTCGGACTGTCGATCGTGCAGTCGGTGGCACGGGCCCACGGGGGCCGTATCATCGCCGAGCCACGTGAGGGGGGTGGGCTCGTGATGCGAGTCACCCTGCCGATCTGAGATGCTGTCGCGACCCTGCTCCGAAGTTCGCTTTTAGCGGAATTTTCGGGACCTGCTCCCGGGAGATCCGTGTGGAATCGATCACAGGGGCGAATTTTTGGCCATCTACTCTCCGTGATCGCCGTCAATACCGGAAAGCCCGGAAAATCCAGGGTTTTCAGGGGTCTTGATCACGGGAAGTACACGAGATGGCGCCCGTGCAGTGCAACATACGGACCGTGTACGGTCCCCATCGCCATCCAATCGATCACCCCTGGAGGGGTCAGGTTGGGTGTCGATTGAGTAACAGACCTTGATGTGAGGCAAAATCTCCGCCTCGGGTCGGGCACAAGTCCGGCCTCTCACGCGTTACGTGCGCTGGAGACACCGCAACCACCCGGAGGGGGAGAGCGACAAATGGCAACGGATTACGACACCCCACGTAAGACCGATGACGACCTCAACGAGGACAGCATCGAAGAACTGAAGGCGCGGCGGAACGACAAGTCGACCTCGAACGTCGACGTCGACGAGTTCGAAGCCGCTGAAGGCCTGGAGCTGCCCGGAGCAGACCTCTCGAACGAAGAGCTGGCTGTCCGGGTCATGCCCAAGCAGGCGGACGAGTTCACCTGCATGAGCTGCTTCCTGGTCCACCACCGCAGCCAGCTGGCCCGCGAGAAGAACGGCCAGCCCATCTGCCGCGACTGCGACTGAGGCGTGGGTCGGGCATGACTGGCTCGACCCCGCCCCGGAAGCGTTTGTTCCGGCGGCGTCAAACAGAGAAGTGGCAGGCGGACGGCTCGCAGACGTCCGCACCTTTCGACGGCGCACGTGACGACGAGCGAGGCCCCACGGCCTCGCTCGAGGCCACGGACGCCACCGCTGGGCCCGCGTCAGCGGGCACCGTCGCGCCCGCCTCGGCGGGCGCAGAGGTCTCGACGACGGACGGCGACGTCAGCGCCGCCGCCCCGTCGGGCGGACCCGGGAAGGTGAAAAAGGGCGCCGCGCTCGACAAGGCCAAGGCGAGCGTGAAGCTCGACAAGGCCAAACTCGACAAGGTCAAGCACGGCGTGAAGCTCGACAAGGCCAAACTCGACAAGGTCAAGCACGGCGTCGGCAAGGGCCAGGAGAAGGCCAAGGCCGGTATCGGCTATCTCGCCGACCGGGTCATCGAGAACGCTCCGCGCGTTCCCGTACGTGATCTGGCCACCCTGCGGCGGCAGTTCCCGGGCCTTGGGCCCGAGCAGCTCGCCGACAAACTGGTGGCCGGTGCGGCCAACGCGGCGTCCACCGTGGGCGCCGGAGTCGGGGTCGCGGCGATGCTGCCCGTGCCGCCCGCGATGCCGGCCGAGCTGGCCGCGGAGATCACCGGCGTGGCCGCGATCGAGCTGAAGCTGGTCGCCGAGCTGCACGAGGTGTACGGGCTGCGTCCACCAGGCGGCCTGAAGCCCCGCTCCGCCGCGTATCTGACCTCCTGGACGGAGGAGCGCGGGATCGATGTGAAACGGCCGCAGACGATAAATGCCGCGCTCGGCGGGCAGATGAAGCGCGAGCTGCGCCAGCAGATCATGAAGCGGATGGTCAGGAATCTGCCGAGCCTGATGCCGTTCATGGTCGGTGCGGCGGTCGGCGCGGTGATGAACCGCCGTGACACGAAGAAGCTCGCGGAGAAGGTCCGCAGGGATCTGCGGGCGCACCAGGTCCCGTGGGACGAGCTGGAATCGCTGCCCGCGCTGGAGCAGCCGGTCGATCCGGTGGATCCGCTGACGGGGCTCTAGACCACCAGCCCCTGCGGCGTTTGAGCACATCCGAACGAAGTTCGGATGTGGGGTCCGGGGCGGAGCCCCGGTTTCCACCTGCCGAGCGGGCTAGCGCTCCAGTGCGCTGACCAACCGCTCCGGAGAGCGCGTCGACACGTACACGTACGGCGTCGGGTCCGACGGGTCCGTGATCGGGATGCGGACGGCCCGCGGGACGTAGCTGCGCAGGAGCATGAAGGCGCGCGGGTCCGACTTGTGCGTACGCCAGGCGCGGGCCTCCTCCGGGTCGAGGATCTCCGGGGTGCCGAGCGCGGTGAGCGGGATGCGGGCGTCACCCGCGACCAGGGAACCCGCCACGACGCGGACGCGGGCCGAGCCGTACGAGCTGACCAGGACCGAAGCGAGCGCCGCGCCGCCGATCAGGCCGCCGAGCATCGGCAGCGTGCCGAGCGGCAGCAGCATCAGGGCGCAGGAGATGCCCACGGCCACCGCGATCACCCACCAGGAGCGGGGGGCGGTGAGGCGTTCGTCGTACGTTTCGGTGGCGTGCTGCATGAGGTCAAGCTTGGCACGGTGCCCGAGGCAACAGGATGCGCGGGTAAGGTCTGCGCCTGTGAGTGGACGAACACCATCGTTGACGCCCCCGGACGACGCCTCGGCACCGGTGCGGCACCCCGACGCGCCGCCCGCGGGCGAGCTGCTCGGAGCGCACTATGCGCACTGCTTCGGCTGCGGCGACGCACAGCCGCACGGACTGCACCTGCAGGCCCGGGCCGGCGAAGGCGTCACGATCACCGCCGAGTTCACCGTCAAGCCCGAACACCAGGGCGCTCCCGGCCTCGCGCACGGCGGCGTGCTCGCCACGGCGCTCGACGAGACGCTCGGCTCCCTGAACTGGCTGCTGCGGGCGATCGCGGTGACCGGGCGCCTGGAGACGGACTTCGTACGGCCCGTGCCGGTGGACACGGTCCTGTACCTGGAGGCCGAGGTCACGGCCGTCGCCGGCCGCAAGATCTACTCGCGCGCCGTCGGCCGGATCGGCGGCCCGGAGGGTGATGTCGCGGTGCGGGCGGAAGCCCTTTTCATCGAGGTCAAGGTCGACCACTTCATCGACAACGGACGCCCCGAGGAGATCACCGCGGCGATGAGCGATCCCGACCAGATCCGGCGCGCGCGTGCCTTCGAGGTGAACCCGTGAGCAACCCCCTGCTCGACGTGCAGATCCGGCGCATCGACCCCGAGGTCCCGCTGCCCGCGTACGCGATGCCCGGCGACGCCGGTGCGGATCTCCGTACGACCGAGGCCTGTGAACTCGCTCCCGGGGAACGGACGGTTCTGCCCACCGGTGTGGCTATCGCGCTCCCGGACGGGTACGCGGCCTTCGTGCACCCGCGCTCCGGGCTTGCCGCACGCTGCGGTGTCGCTCTGGTGAATGCCCCGGGGACCGTGGATGCCGGGTACCGTGGGGAGATCAAGGTGATCGTGGTGAATCTCGATCCGCGCGAGACAGTGCGGTTCGAGCGCTTCGACCGGATCGCCCAACTTGTCGTCCAGCAGGTCGAGAAGGTCCGCTTCCACGAGGTGGCGGAGCTTCCCGGATCGGCGCGGGCCGAGGGGGGCTTCGGGTCCACCGGCGGCCATGCCGCGGTGGACGGCGACGCAGGCGGTACGGCCGCCGACAAGGGTGGGAATCGATACGCTTCGGTCGTATCCGACCGGGAAGGACAGTGACGTGTTCGGACGTCGTAAGAAGGACGCGGCCGAGGCTGCGGCAGGCGAGACCGAGCAGGTCGTCGAGGACACGGGCCTTGAGGCCGATGAGGAAGGCGAGCCCCAGCGGCTGAACCTTCCGCCGGCCCCGCGCCCCGACGGGCCGTGGGATGTCTCCGAGGTCGGCAAGCCCGCCGAGGGCCGGGTCGATCTGGGCGGTCTGTTCGTGCCCGGGGTCGAGGGCATGGAACTCCGGGTGGAGGTCGCCGGTGACGCGATCGTCGCGGCGACCGTGGTGCTGCAGGACAGCGCCGTGCAGCTGCAGGCCTTCGCCGCCCCCAAGAAGGAGGGCATCTGGGGCGAGGTCCGCGAGGAGATCGCCTCCGGGATCACCAAGCAGGGCGGTGTGATCGACGAAGTCGAGGGTCCGCTCGGCTGGGAGCTGCGCGCGCAGGTTCCGGTCCAGCTGCCGGACGGCACGGGCGGTGTGCAGGTGGTGCGCTTCGTGGGTGTGGACGGGCCGCGCTGGTTCCTGCGCGGTGTGATCTCCGGCCAGGGCGCGGTGCAGCCGCAGGCGGCAGGTCTCCTGGAGCAGATCTTCCGCGACACGGTCGTCGTACGCGGCGAGGGTCCGATGGCCCCGCGCGACCCGATCGTCCTGAAGCTTCCCGAGGACGCGCAGATGGTCCCCGAGGGCGTCAAGGAGGACTCCCAGGCGGAGTCCCGCTTCTCCGGCGGCATGGGCCAGCTGCAGCGCGGCCCGGAGACCACCGAGGTCCGCTGAGGTTCTTTGCTGCGTGAGGGCCGCACTCTTCTTGTGAGGGGTGCGGCCCTCACGTGTGTCCGGAGCGACGGGTCGGCTCGGGACGGTTCGGGGGGAGTGCTCCGGCGTGAGGCTTCTCCTGCGGTCGGTTGCGGGGTTCCGTCCTGGTGCCCGGCGGGTGGGGGCTGTTGCGGGGCTCCGCCCCGGTACCCCGGCGGGTGATGCCGGGCTGGTCGCCCCGGCGTTAGGCCTCTCCTGCGGTCGGTTGCGGGGCTCCGCCCCGGTACCCCGGTGGGTGATGGCGGGCTGGTCGCCCCGGTGTGAGGCCTCTCCTGCGGTCGGTTGCGGGGCTCCGCCCCGGTACCCCGGTGGGTGATGGCGGGCTGGTCGCCCCGGTGCGAGGCCTCTCCTGCGGTTGGCTGCGGGGCCCCGCCCCTTACCCCGGTGGCTGCTGCAGGGGGTGCTCCGGCGGTCGGTGTCAGTTGTGGTGTTCTGCTCCGGTGCGCTCGGCAATTTGCTGTGTGCGTACGCGAGTTGGCGGGCCGCACGGTCATTGCGGAGGGCCGTGTCGGGCGCACATACTGTGCGCTCGACACGGGGGTGGTCAGTGCGGGGGAGTGGGGTGCGTGCGCCTGCTGTGGTGCGCAGAGGACGGCATCACGGGCTGGTGCTCGGGGCGGCCGGACTTGCCGTACTGCTGGCCGCGACCGTGCTCGCCGCCTTGGCCGCACTGACCGAGCAGGCCGTACTCGGCGCCGCGCGGCAGCGGCTGGCCGTGGACAAGGACGCGGTCGTGTCCGTGAGCGGGCCCTATGAACCAGGGCGCGCGCGTGCCTACGAGCAGTCCGGCGCCGCGGTGCGCCGGGCCCTGGGCAACGCCTACGGGGACGTACCGCAGCGTACGTACGACGCGCTGCGCGTACCCGAGAACCAGGCCACCGAACTGTCCGTCGCCGATGCCGACGGACAGGTGCGCAGCGATCTGACGCTGGCGCTCGTGGCCCTGGAGGGACTGCCCGAGCACGCCGAGCTGGTGCAGGGCAGGCTGCCTGTGCCGCGGTCCGACGGCATCGTGGCCACGGCCCTCGCGGAGCCGGTCGCCCAGGAGCTCGGCGTCGGTCCGGGCGACAGGCTCTCCGTACAGGCGACCGGCGGGCGATGGCTGCCGGTCGAAGTGACCGGGACCTACCGGCCGCGGCCGCGGTCCGCCGCCCTGTGGGGCTCTTTGACCGGGATGTTCGGCAGGACCGAGAACCTGGCCGTCGTGCCGATGGCCACGATCGCGGGAACACCGCGGCTCTCCGGTGACAGCGTGCGTTCCTGGCTGTCCGTGCCGGACGCCCGGCGGATCCGGCTCTCGGACGTGGACGGCCTCGGCGCGCGGGCGAGGGCCTTCGAGGGCAGTGACCCCGCGCTGTCGCTGTTCGCGGGCAAGGTGCCGCCCGAGGGCCGCGAACTCAGGATCGACTCACGGCTCGCGCCCGCCCTCGAACGCCTCGAAACCCCGATCGCCGTGTCCCGGGCCGGCCTGTACATCCCCGCGTCGCTGCTCGCCGCCCTCGCCCTGGCCACCCTGGTGCTCACCGCACGCCAACTGGCCGCGCACCAGCGCACGGAGCTCGCTCTGCTCGCCGCACGCGGCGCGGGCACCTGGCGTCTCGCCGCAGGGGCCGCCGCGCAGTGGGCGGTGCTCGCCGTACCGGCGGGCATAGCCGCGCCGTTCCTTGCGGGACCCCTGCTGAAGCTGCTGCCCCGCCTGGGCCTTGCGACGGGCGAGCTGCCGGACTCGGCGCTGCTCACCGCCGGCTGGACCGCCGTGGCGCTCGCCGTCGTCGTGCACGGCGTCGCGGTGCTCGTCCCCGTGGTCCGCTCGGTGCGTGACCGCCGTGCCGTGAGCCGGCTGCGGTGGCGGCCCGCCCGCTTCGCGGCGGCCCAGCGCCTCGGCGCGGACGTGGTGCTCACGGCGGTGGCCGTCCTGGGCTGGCTGCAGCTGCGCCAGTACCGCTCGCCGGTGGGCGACGGCTCGGCCGTGGACCTGGTCCTCGTCCTCGCGCCCATGGTGATGACCGCGGCCGCCGCCCTGCTCGTCCTCAGACTGCTGCCACCCGCCGCCCGGCTGCTCGACCCGCTCGCGCAGCGCGGCTCCGGCTTCGTCCTGCCGCTCGGCGGCTGGCAGTTGGGGCGGCGCGCCGCCGGGCACGCGGGCCCCGCTCTCGTGGTGACGCTCGCGCTGGCCGTCGCCGCGCTGAGCTCGACCGCGCTGGTGATCCTGGACCGGGGGGACCGGGACCAGGCGGCCTTCCGGGTGGGATCCCACCTGCGGATCGTGCCGTCCGACCGGATCGCTCAGGAACAACGCAGGGACGCCTACGAGGGGTTGCCCGGTGTGCGGTCCGTGACGCCGGTACTGGAGATGGACGCTTCGGTCGCCGAAGAGTCCGTGGGCATCACCGCACTCCACACGGGCGCGGACGTCTTCACCTCGTCCGTCGGCGACAAGAGCGCGGACCTGGGCGAGGTCATCCCCGAGCACGGTCTTTCGCTGGACGGCGAGCCGAAGGAACTGACGCTGCGGGTCAGGCTCTCCGCGGACGGACCCGGCAAGGCCGAACCCGTACGCTTCACGGCGTTCTTCGAGGACGGCGACGGCCTGATCGGCGCCAGCGAGGTGGAACTGCCCGAGAGCGGGCCGCACACGGTGCGCCTGCCCGTGCCCGACGGCTCCACCCGCCTGGTGCAGCTGGGTCTCGCCATGCCGCACGAGACGCAGCGGCGTACGTACCGCCTGGTCGTGGACGAGGTGGCCAATCCGGGCGACGCCGATCTGTGGCGTGATCTGTTCCTGCCCGCACCCGATCTGCACGCGGCGGGCTGCCCGGCCGCCACGCCACGCAAGCGGCCCGGCAACGCACCGGGCCCCGTGCTGTGCTCCATACGTCCCGCGCTTCCCGGCGTCCTGATCGACGCCGTGCTGCGCGGGCCCAACACGGAGCTCGCGCACCCTGTGCGGTCCATCCGGCTCGGTCTCGCGCCTCCGGACCGGCGGCCCGAGGCCTCGCCCGCGCTGGCCGACGACTCGCTGATCTCGGCCGGGCTCGCCTCCGTCGGCGATGTGGTCACCGTCCGGCAGTCGGTGGGCGGAAGCGCACGGCTGAAGATCGTCGGGGTGATCGACGCGGTGCCGGGGGACATGGACCGCAACCGGCCGCGACTGCTCGTCGACTCCCGTGCGTTCACTGCCCAGTTGGTGCTCACGGGCGGTGCGCCGGGTCCCGAGAGTTTCTGGTGGGCCCGCGCGGACGGCGGGGACACCCAGGCGGCGATGCGGGCACTGCGCGCGAATCCCCGGCTCGGTACCGCGCTCGATGTGACCACCGCCCGCGCGGAGTTGACAGCCGATCCGCTGCGGCGCGGCGCGAAGTCCGCGCTCACGCTGTGCCTGGTGCTCGCGCCTCCCTTCGCGGTGGTCGCGTTCGCGCTGCACACCGCGCTGGCGGCGCGGGCGAGAAGCCGGGAGTTCGCCCTGCTCAGGGCGATCGGGGTGCGCAGACGCCAACTGGCCGCCTACCTCTGGACGGAGCAGCTCGGCCTGGCCGCCGTGGCGGCGGTGCTCGGTACGGTGCTCGGCGCGGGACTGGCCGTACTGATCATGCCGGTGGTGACGGTGGACGCCGGCGGAAGACCTGTCTTCCCGGCCCTCGCCACGGAGGTCGTCTGGACCCGGGTCCTGCTCACGGCAACCGCCACGACCGCCCTCATCTGCGGGGTCGTCACGCTCGCCGCCCGCTATCTCGGACGGCTCGATCTGGCACGGGTGCTGCGAGCGGGGGACGACGGATGACGGGGCTCGGGGTGGGGTGCGGGCGGGTTGTGGCGTGTCGGGGCCGGGCGGGCGTCGGGTGCGGGCGGGGCGTGACGTGTCGTGGCCGGGTGGGGGTGGGCCGCCGATGAAGCGCCTTTCGCTACGTGGCGTACGCGGTGACTTGCCGCTGCTCGTCTGTCTGGCCCTGCTGACCGCCCTGCTCACCACCGTCTCCGCCGCCGCGCCGGCCTTGCTGGACCGGCTGGCGGGCCGGGCGTTCGCCGGGCGGCTGGCCCAGGCGCAGGAGTCGGCCCCCGGCGTCACCTACAGCGTCCGCCTCGACGCCGCGAAGGACTCCGCAGTGGATCCGGGGGAGCGGCTCACGGAGTCCATGGACGCCGTGAGCACCAGCCTGTCGTCCTGGGTCGCGCCCGAGCTGCCCGGATATCTGCGCACCGACTCCGCGCGGCTGGTGCTGCCGGGCGTCGGCACGGTCACCGGGACCGGACCCGTACATCTGTCGCTGATGTACGCCACCGACGCACCCGGCAAAGGCGGTTACGTCGAGGGCCGGGCCCCGCGGGCGAACAAGCGCACGGTGGAGATCGCCGTCTCGGCCGCCACCCGGGACCAGCTGAAGCTGCGCCTGGGCCAGCGCCTGGACCTGGGCCAGGGCGGTCTGCAGGGCATCGCGGCGACCGCGGAGGTCGTGGGTGTCTTCGGCACGGACCACACCGCGGCGCTGTGGCGTGAGGAGCCGCTGCTCGCCGTACCCCTGAAGGGCGCCGGAGGGCCGGACCAGGCCATGGCGGTGGCCGCACCCGGGTCGATCCTCGAACTCCAGGGACAGAGCGGGGTCCAGCTCTTCGCGCAGTGGGGCCTGCGACTGACGCTGACCGACGACGAGGCCCGCTCGTACGCGGGAGCCGACGGACGGCGCGAACTCCAGCGCGCCCTCGTCGCCACCAGCGAGCTGGCCCCGGACGAGTACTGCGCGATGGCCCGGTTCGGCGGCCAGCTGTGTCTGCTCGGCCTGAACCCGACCAGCGGGCTCGAATACGGCTCCCGGCTGCCCGCCGCCATCGACGAGTTCGGACGCCAGTGGGACCAGGGCCAGTCGGTCGTGGCCTTCGGCCTTGCCACGCTGGTGCTCGTGGCCCTGACCGCCGTGGTGGTCACCGCGCTGCTCGCGCTGCGCCGCCGCCTCGACGTCCACCGGCTCCAACGTGCCCGTGGCGCCTCGGCCTCGGCCCTCGCGGCGGCTCGCGCGGGGCACACCCTGCCGGGCGCGCTGCTCGGGCTCGCGGCCGGGCTCGAGGTGGCCGGGCGGGTGGGCGAGGGCACGGATGTGGTCCTGGGCGTGCTCGCGGCCCTCGGCTGCTGGCTGCTGCTGCCCGTGGTCACCTTCTTCGCCGTACGGGACCAGGCGCTGCTTCGTACGCGTTCCTCGGCGGTACGAGGACGGCGGGCGGTGGCCGAGGCGGCGCTGCTGCTGCTCGCGGCCGTGGGGGTGTGGGCGCTGCGCTCGCGCGGGACGAGCGCGCGGGTGGGCCCGGATCCGCTGCTGGCCGCCGTACCGGCGCTGCTCGGCCTGGCCACCGTGGTCGTCCTGGTGCGCGCCTACCCGCTGCCCGTACGGCTGCTCGCCCGCTGGGCCGCGCGCCGTCGCGGCGCCGTCGCCCTGATCGCGCTGCTGCGCGCCGCGAAGGAGGCGCCCGCGCGGGCCCTCGCGCTGCTCGTCCTGGTGGTCACGCTCGCGGGTGCGGTGTTCGGCGGGCTCGTGGCCGGGACGCTCGTCGAAGGGCGTCAGGAAGCGGCGCGCTGGCGGGTGGGTGCGGACGCCGTGTATCTCGGCGCGGGGTTCAACCCGGAAACCGCGAAGGAGTTGGAGCGGGCCCGAGGCGTCGCACACTCCGCTCGTGTCGGCGAATTGCGGATCGTCGTGCGCAGCGGGGCCAGTGGCACCTCGTACGGTCCGGCGGCCCTGCGCGGCGTGGACAGTGACGCGTTGCTGCGAGCAGCGCCCGACTCCGCCGCCGCGCGTGCCGCTGCCGCGCTGCCCGCCGAGAGCGGCGAGGTCCCAGTGCTCGCACGGGGCGGGCCGGCTGTCGGTGAACGGCTCGATGCCGAGGTCGGCGGCCGCCCGCTCACACTGAAGGTCGTCGGCGCCCTGCCCGAGGCGGCGGTGGACGACCCCGTGCTCGGGCCACTGCACTCCACCGATATGCCCGGGGTGCAGCTGCTCACCGATCTGGGCGCGCTGCGTGGGGTGGTGGGCAAGGACTACCACGAACTGGCGCTGCTCCTTTACGGAGACGGCATCGGCGCGGAACAGCTCCGTACGCTCGTGCCTCGTGCCGCGCCCGATGTGAGCCCCGGTGAACTGCGCATCCTGGACGAGGAGTTGGCGGCGGTCGCGCAGGACGACCTGGTGGACGCGCTGACCCGCGCGCACACCGTTTGTACCGCCCTGGCCGTGCTGCTCGCCCTGCTCGCCCTGGTGCTCGAGCTGCTGCTCTCCGCGCCGGCCCGTGGGCGTACCGCGGCTCGCCTGCGCACGATGGGACTCGGTGACCGGCAGACGGCGGCGCTGCATCTGGTGCAGCTGCTGCCGATGGTCCTGGCGGCCGTCGTGGGCGGCACCGCGCTCGGCCTCGCCCTGCCGTCGCTGCTCGGACCGGCCCTGGACCTGGGCGAGTTCACCGGCGGGCCGGGCGATCCGGACTTGCACGCCGACGCGCTCCTGACGCTGGTGCTGGGAGGCGGCTGCGCGGCCCTGGTGCTGGGCGCGGTGGTGGTCGAGACGTGGCTGGGGCGGCGCCGCGGGCTCGGGGCTCTGCTGCGGGTGGGGAGGACGGATGACTGAGGTGGGGTGGGGACGGTGCCGTGCTGACGGTGGGACGGGTGCGTTCCGGCCGCGGGACGGTGCCGTTCCGGCGACGGGACGAGCGCGTATCGGCCGCGGAACGACGGCGTATCGGCGGCGAAACGGCCCCGTACCGATGACGGGACGGGTGCGTATCGATGACGGGACGGGTGCGTATCGACCGCGGCCCCGCTCCGTATCGGCGGCGGAACGCAGGCGTTCCATTGCCGCGACGGTGGCGTATCGACAGTCGGACAGTGGCGTATCGACGCACGACGGGGCGACTCCACGCCCGGCGGACGGAGGGGCATGAGCGGGTCTGAACAGGCGGGCGCCGTACGGGAACCGGGCGGCCCAATGCTGGCCGATCTCGAGGCGCGGGCGCGCAGCACACCCTCCCGCGACCTCGACGACGGCGTGATCGTCTGCGACAACCTCGTACGCGTCTACCGCACCGAAGAGGTCGAGGTGCAGGCGCTCCAAGGGCTCGATCTGACCGTCGCCGACGGCGAGTGCGTGGCGCTCGTGGGCGCGTCCGGCTCGGGGAAGTCCACACTCCTGTCCATCCTGTCCGGCCTCGATCTGCCGACCGCCGGCCGGGCCCGGGTCGCCGGGCACGACCTCCTGGCCATGGGCCGCAAGGAACGGCTCGGCTACCGACGCGCCACCGTCGGTTTCGTATGGCAGCAGACAGGGCGCAACCTGCTGCCGTATCTGACCGCCCAGGAGAACGTGGCACTGCCCATGAAGTACGCGCGGGTGCCGCGGCGCGAACGCCTGGCGCGCGCGGCCGAACTCCTCGGCACCCTCGGTCTCGCCCACTGCACCGGCCGCCGGCCCACCGAACTGTCCGGCGGCGAGCAGCAGCGGGTCGCCGTCGCGGTAGCCACCGCCAACGCGCCCCGGGTGCTGCTCGCCGACGAGCCGACCGGCGAACTCGACACCGCGAGCGGCGAGGACGTCTTCGCCGCGCTGCGCCGCGCGAACGAGGAACTCGGCGCGACCGTCCTCGTCGTCACCCACGACCCGCAGGTCTCCGAGCAGGTACGGCGCACGGTGCGGATCCGCGACGGACGCACCTCGACCGAGACGCTGCGGGGCGGGGAGCGGGAGTTCGCCGAGGAGTTCACCGTCCTGGACCGCGCCGGGCGGCTGCAGTTGCCGCGCGAGTACGTGGAGCGCTACGGGCTGCGCGGCCGGGTGCGGTTGACCGGCGAGAGCGATCACGTGGGGGTGTGGGCGGCGGGCGAGCCCTCGCCGGAAACAGAGCAGTCATCGGACGAGTAGGGCTCCGTCCATTGCCCCGCCGACATGGCGATGGCGATACTGGCGCGGGACCACAGGAGCGTACGGGGGGTTGGGCATGACGCAGAGCACGAGCGGGGCCACGCAGACGGTCGAGGCCGGGGCCGGTGAAGGCGCGCCGATGGTGGCCGTCGACGAGGTGCACCGGTCGTACGGGACCGGGGCCGCCGCGGTGCACGCGCTGCGCGGGGTGTCGTTCAGCGTGCCGCGCGGCGAACTCGTCGCGCTCAAGGGGCGTTCCGGCTCCGGCAAGACGACGCTGCTGAACCTGGTCGGAGGTCTGGACTCGCCCGACGGCGGCACGATCACCGTCGACGGGCTCGACATCGGATCGCTCGGCGAGAGCGGACGGCTCGCGCTGCGCCGCGACCGTATCGGCTTCGTCTTCCAGTCCTTCGGACTGATCCCGATCCTGTCCGCGGCGGAGAACGTCGGAGTGCCGCTGCGCCTGCGCAAGGCCGACCCCGCCGAGCGCGAGGAGCGGGTGGCCCTGCTGCTCTCGCTGGTGGGCCTGGCCGACCACGCCAAGCAGCGTCCGGGCGAGCTCTCCGGCGGTCAGCAGCAGCGTGTGGCCATCGCCCGCGCGCTCGCCAACCGCCCCGCCCTGCTGATCTGCGACGAGCCCACCGGCCAGCTTGACGCCGAGACCGGGCACGCTGTCATGGAGCTCCTTCGCGCGGTCGTCCGCAGCGAGGGCGTCACCGCGCTCGTCGCCACGCACGACCCGGCGATGCTGGACCTCGCGGACCGGGTCTTGGAGCTCAGCGACGGCGAGATCGTCGAGAACGACTGAGTCGTCGGCAGTCGTATTCGGCGGTCGTATTCGGGCAGCCGGGCAGTCGGGATTCTGATCCGTCGCGTATCAGAATCCCGTCAAAGCGGCGCTCCGACTCCCGACACATCCCTTTTGCCGGAATTCTTGGCCTTATGGTCTACGCAGCGTAGGCAACAAGATGTGGTTGCCGGATGTGAAAGACAATGGGGCCATGGGACGCGGCAAGCTTCGGATCTATCTCGGTGCGGCACCGGGCGTCGGCAAGACGTACGCGATGCTCTCCGAGGCACACCGCCGAGTCGAACGCGGCACGGACTGCGTGGTCGCCTTCGTCGAGCACCACGACCGGCCGCGCACCGAGGTGATGCTGCACGGCCTCGAGCAGATCCAGCGCCGTGAACTGGAGCACCGGGGCACGACGTTCACCGAGATGGACGTGGACGCCGTGCTCGCCCGCCGCCCCGAGGTGGTCCTGGTCGACGAGCTCGCGCACACCAATGTGCCCGGCTCGCGAAACGCCAAGCGCTGGCAGGACGTCGAGGAGCTGCTCGCCGCGGGTATCGACGTCATATCGACCGTCAACATCCAGCATCTGGAGTCGCTCGGCGACGTGGTCGAGTCGATCACGGGGGTACGGCAGCGGGAGACCGTCCCCGACGAGGTCGTACGGCACGCCGACCAGATCGAGCTTGTCGACATGTCGCCCCAGGCGCTGCGCCGGCGGATGGCGCACGGCAACATCTACAAGCCGGACAAGATCGACGCCTCGCTCTCCAACTACTTCCGGATCGGCAACCTCACCGCCCTGCGCGAGCTCGCTCTCCTGTGGGTGGCCGACCGGGTCGACGAGTATCTGCAGCAGTACCGCGGCGAGCACAACATCAAGTCGACCTGGCAGGCGCGCGAGCGCATCGTCGTCGGCCTGACCGGCGGTCCCGAGGGCCGCACCCTGATCCGCCGCGGCGCACGGCTCGCGGAGAAGGGCGCGGGCGGCGAGGTGCTCGCCGTCTACATCGCCCGCAGCGACGGCCTGACCGACGCCTCGCCCAAGGAACTCGCCCTCCAGCGCACCCTCGTCGAGGACCTGGGCGGCACCTTCCACCACGTCATCGGCGACGACGTTCCCGCCTCGCTGCTCGAGTTCGCACGCGGCGTCAACGCCACCCAGATCGTGCTCGGTTCGAGCCGCCGCAAGACCTGGCAGTACATGTTCGGACCCGGCGTCGGCGCCACCGTGGCCCGCGAGTCGGGCCCCGACCTCGACGTCCACATCGTCACGCACGACGCGGTGGGCAAGGGCCGCGGACTGCCGGTCGCGCGCGGCGCACGGCTCGGCACCTCGCGGATCATCGCCGGCTGGATGGCCGGTGTGATCGGGCCCGTGGTGCTCGCGCTGCTGCTCACGACGTTCCACGGCGACCTCGGCCTCGCCAACGACATGCTGCTCTTCCTGTCCCTGACGGTCGCCGCGGCGCTGCTCGGCGGGCTGCTCCCCGCGCTCGCCTCCGCCGCCCTCGGCTCCCTGCTGCTCAACTACTACTTCGCGGCCCCCGTCCACCGCTTCACCATCGCCGATCCCCGCAACATCGTGGCGATCGTGGTCTTCGTGGGCGTCGCCGTCGCGGTGGCCTCCGTGGTGGACCTCGCGGCCCGCCGTACGCATCAGGCGGCCCGGCTGCGCGCCGAGTCCGAGATCCTCTCGTTCCTCGCGGGCAGTGTGCTGCGCGGCGAGACCACGCTCGACGCCCTGCTCGAACGGGTCCGCGAGACCTTCAACATGGAGTCCGTCGCCCTCCTTGAGCGGCAGAGCGACGTGGAACCGTGGACCTGTGCCGGCAGCGTCGGTACCAGCAGTCCCATAGAGCGTCCCGAGGACGCGGATGTCGACATGCCGGTCGGCGACCACATGGCCCTCGCGCTCACCGGCCGGGTGCTGCCCGCCGAGGACCGCAGGGTGCTCGCCGCGTTCGCCGCCCAGGCTGCCGTGGTCCTCGACCGCCAGCGGCTGAAGGACGAGGCGGAACAGGCCCGCACGATGGCCGAGGGCAACCGCATCCGTACCGCCCTGCTCGCCGCCGTATCGCATGATCTGCGCACCCCGCTCGCCGGCATCAAGGCCTCCGTGACCTCCCTGCGCTCCGACGACGTCGAGTGGTCCGAGGAGGACCGGGCCGAGCTGCTCGAAGGCATCGAGGACGGCGCGGACCGCCTCGACCACCTCGTGGGCAACCTCCTCGACATGTCCCGGCTGCAGACCGGCACCGTCACCCCGCTGATCCGTGCGATCGACCTCGACGAGGTGGTGCCGATGGCACTCGGCGGGGTACCCGAGGGCTCCGCGGAGCTGGACATCCCCGAGACGCTGCCCATGGTCAGCGTCGACAAGGGGCTCCTGGAGCGGGCGGTCGCGAACATCGTGGAGAACGCGGTGAAGTACAGCCCCGACCAGACCCCTGTACGGGTCTCCGCGAGCGCCATGGGCGATCGCGTCGAGATCCGGGTCGTGGACCGTGGCCCCGGGATCCCGGACGACGCCAAGGACCGGGTCTTCGAGCCCTTCCAGCGCTACGGTGACGCGCCGCGCGGCGCCGGTGTGGGCCTCGGACTGGCGGTCGCACGCGGTTTCACCGAGTCGATGGGCGGCACGCTCAGCGCCGAGGACACCCCCGGTGGCGGCCTGACGATGGTGCTGACCCTGCGCGCGGCCCGAGCACCCGAGCACCCCCCGGCCGAACTCAACGCCTCGGCCACGACATGACCCGCACGACAGCCTTCTCAGCGCAGACTGAGCAGACCGCACCGGACCCCGATCGCAGATCGGCAGAAAGGCAGGACCGCATGACCCGGGTGCTCGTGGTCGACGACGAACCGCAGATCGTCCGCGCCCTCGTCATCAACCTCAAGGCGCGCAAGTACGAGGTGGACGCGGCCGCCGACGGCGCCTCGGCGCTGCAGCTCGCCGCCGCGCGCCACCCCGATGTGATCGTGCTCGACCTCGGTCTGCCCGACATGGACGGCGTGGAGGTGATCCGGGGCCTGCGCGGCTGGACCCGTGTGCCGATCCTCGTCCTTTCGGCCCGGCACAGCTCGGACGAGAAGGTCGAGGCCCTCGACGCGGGCGCCGACGACTACGTCACCAAGCCCTTCGGCATGGACGAGCTGCTCGCCCGGCTGCGCGCCGCGGTCCGCCGGGCCGAGCCGGTCGCGGGTGCGGGCGACGACGACGTCACCGTGGACACCGGTGACTTCACCGTCGACCTGGCCGCGAAGAAGGTCCACCGCGACGGCCGCGACGTCCGCCTCACGCCCACGGAGTGGCACCTCCTGGAGGTCCTGGTCCGCAACACGGGCCGCCTGGTCAGCCAGAAGCAGCTGCTCCAGGAGGTCTGGGGTCCGTCGTACGGAACGGAGACGAACTATCTCCGGGTCTACATGGCCCAGCTGCGCAGAAAGCTGGAGGCGGACCCCTCCCACCCGAAGCACTTCATCACCGAGCCGGGGATGGGATACCGCTTCGAGCGGTGATCCGAGCGGTGCTCCCCTTCCCGCCGGGAGCCCAAGGCAAGGGGCCCAGGAACAACCAGACGACACCCCGGTACGCTGACTGTATGAGTGACGCTCCGCGACCGCAGAAGCAGGCAGGCCGCTTCCGCCGCATGCTGGACCGGCTCTCCTCCTCCCAGGAGGAGCTCGAGTCGGAGGAGCTGCAGGAGGACGCCGCCACAGCGGGCTGCACCCGTATCGGAGACTGCCGGGACCGGCAGATCGTCACCGTTACTGGTACGTTGCGCACCGTCACCCTGCGGCCACGCGCCGGAGTCCCGGCCCTGGAGGCCGAGCTCTTCGACGGCACGGCCGCACTGGACGTGGTGTGGCTCGGCCGACGCTCCATCGTGGGTATAGAACCGGGACGCAAGCTGATTGCATCGGGCCGTATCTCGGTGGACCGCGGACGCCGGGTGCTGTTCAACCCCAAGTACGAACTCAGACCGCTCGGACGGGAGTAGCCGGTGACGTCAGTCGACAAGCCGACCGACGAGAACGCGGGGCCGGACGCCCGGGCGCCCCAGACCGATGTGCAGGCGGTGACGGAGGCCGCGCTGTTCGAGGCCTTCGGCGGTCTGCGCGGCATGGTCGAGACGGTGCTGCCCGGCCTGCTCTTCGTGACCATCTACACGATCAACAAGGATCTGCACCTGTCCGCCATCGCGGCGCTCGGTGTCTCCCTGCTGCTTCTCGTGGCCCGCCTGGCCCGCCGTGACACCGTCAAGCACGCCTTCAGCGGTGTCTTCGGCGTCGCCTTCGGTGTGGTCTTCGCGATGATGACCGGCAATGCCAAGGACTTCTATCTCCCCGGCATGCTCTACACGCTGGCCCTGGCGCTCGCGTACATCATCACGACGCTGTGCGGAGTGCCGCTGATCGGGCTGATCCTCGGCCCGGTCTTCAAGGAGAACCTCTCCTGGCGCACCCGTAACCCGGGCCGCAAGAAGGCTTACGCCAAGGCCAGTTGGGCCTGGGGTCTGATCCTGCTCGCCAAGTGCGCGATCCTCTTCCCGATGTACTGGTGGGCCGACACCACCAAGTTCGGCTGGGTCCTGATCGCCCTGAAGATCCCGCCGTTCCTGCTCGCCGTATGGCTGACGTGGGTGTTCCTGGCGAAGGCTCCGCCGCCGATCGATGTCTTCGCCGAGATGGAGGCGAAGGAGAAGGCCGAGCAGGAGGAGCGGGAGCGGGCCGGCAGGTCCTGAGACTTCGAGCTTCGTATACGCGGAGGGGGCACCCGGAACGTTCCGGGTGCCCCCTCCGCGTATGCCCGCGGGAACTCAGTCGTCCCGCGTGACCGACAGCAGATCCTCCAGCTGCTCCTCACGAGCCTGGGCCGCGACGAACAGGAGCTCGTCACCGGCCTCCAGGGAGTCCTCGTGGGTCGGCGACAGGACGCGCGTGCCGCGGATGATCGTGACCAGCGAGGTGTCCTCGGGCCAGTTGATCTCGCCGATGATCGTGCCCGCGAGCGCGGACTCGGGCGGCAGGGTCAGCTCGACCAGGTTGGCGTCGCCGTGGCTGAAGCGGAGCAGCCGGACAAGATCGCCGACGCTGACGGCCTCTTCGACCAGGGCCGACATGAGGCGCGGAGTGGAGACGGCGACGTCCACGCCCCAGGACTCGTTGAACAGCCACTCGTTCTTGGGGTTGTTGACGCGGGCCACGACTCGCGGGACGCCGTACTCGGTCTTCGCGAGCAGGGAGACGACCAGGTTGACCTTGTCGTCGCCGGTCGCGGCGATGACAACGTTGCAGCGCTGCAGGGCCGCCTCGTCGAGCGAGGTGATCTCGCAGGCGTCGGCGAGCAGCCACTCGGCCTGCGGCACCCGCTCCACCGAGATGGCGGTGGGGGCCTTGTCGATGAGCAGGACCTCGTGCCCGTTCTCGAGCAGCTCACCTGCGATGGAGCGGCCGACGGCGCCGGCTCCGGCAATAGCGACGCGCATCAGTGACCGTCCTCTTCGGGGCCCTCGGCGAACGCCGCCTCGACCTTCTCCATCTCGTCGGTGCGCATCATCACGTGCACCAGATCGCCCTCCTGCAGCACCGTCTGCGACGAGGGCAGGATCGCCTCGCCGAGCCGGGTGAGGAACGCGACGCGTACGCCGGTCTCCTCCTGCAGCTTGCTGATCTTGTGGCCCACCCAGGAGGCGGAGGCGTGCACCTCGGCGAGCTGGACTCCGCCGGTGGGGTCGCGCCACAGCGGCTCGGCGCCCGAGGGCAGCAGCCGGCGCAGCATCTGGTCGGCGGTCCAGCGGACCGTGGCGACCGTGGGGATGCCCAGGCGCTGGTAGACCTCGGCGCGGCGCGGGTCGTAGATACGGGCGGCGACGTTCTCGATGCCGAACATCTCGCGGGCGACGCGCGCGGCGATGATGTTGGAGTTGTCACCGCTGCTGACCGCGGCGAACGCACCGGCGTCCTCGATACCCGCCTCGCGCAGAGTGTCCTGGTCGAAACCGACCCCGGTGACCCGGCGGCCGCCGAATCCCGAGCCCAGCCGGCGGAAGGCCGTGGGGTCCTGGTCGATCACGGCGACCGTATGCCCCTGCTGTTCCAAGGTCTGCGCGAGAGCGGCACCCACTCGTCCGCAGCCCATGATGACGATGTGCACGACCGTCCTTCCGGCTGTCAAAAATCCGTTAAGAGTCTGCGGCGGTTGTGTCCGCCTTGACGCGTTCTTGGCGCCTTGTTAGCGCCTTTACCAGGGTCTCAGACCACAGGCCAAGCTACACAGGTGCCCTGACGGGTGCGCGGCCCCCCGTTCGAACGCTTACGATCCTCTGCGTGTCCAAACTGACCGACGTGCCCAAACGGATCCTCATCGGGCGCGCACTGCGCAGCGACCGGCTCGGCGAAACGCTTCTGCCGAAGCGCATCGCCCTCCCTGTATTCGCCTCCGACCCGCTTTCGTCGGTGGCGTACGCACCTGGCGAAGTGCTGCTCGTGCTCTCCATCGCGGGCGTGTCGGCCTATCACTTCAGCCCCTGGATCGCGGTCGCGGTCGTGGTGCTGATGTTCACGGTGGTGGCCTCGTACCGGCAGAACGTGCACGCGTATCCCAGCGGCGGCGGTGACTACGAGGTCGCCAACACCAACCTCGGCCGGCGCGCGGGCCTGACCGTCGCGAGCGCGCTGCTCGTCGACTACGTCCTGACCGTCGCCGTGTCGATCTCCTCGGGCATCGAGAACCTGGGCTCGGCGATCCCGTTCGTGATCGAGCACAAGGTGCTGTGCGCGGTCGGGGTGATCGTGCTGCTCACGCTGATGAACCTGCGCGGCGTGAAGGAGTCCGGAAAGCTCTTCGCGATCCCGACGTACGTCTTCGTGGTCGGTGTCTTCCTCATGATCGCGTGGGGCGCCTTCCGCGGCATCGTCCTCGACGACACCCTCAAGGCCCCGACGGCCGACTTCGAGATCAAGCCCGAGCACCAGGGGCTCGCGGGCTTCGCGCTCGTCTTCCTTCTCCTGCGCGCCTTCTCCTCCGGCTGCGCGGCGCTCACGGGTGTCGAGGCGATCTCGAACGGTGTCCCGGCCTTCCGCAAGCCCAAGTCGAAGAACGCGGCGACCACGCTGGCCCTGATGGGCGCCCTGGCCGTCACCATGTTCTGCGGCATCATCGGGCTCGCGATGGCCAGCAACGTCAAGATGGCCGAGAACCCCGCGCACGATCTGATCAACAACGGTCAGGCCGTCGGCAGCGACTACGTACAGAACCCGGTGATCTCGCAGGTCGCCTCCGCGGTCTTCGGCGACGGCTCGTTCCTGTTCATCATCCTCGCCGCCGCGACCGCCCTGGTCCTCTTCCTGGCCGCGAACACCGCGTACAACGGCTTCCCGCTGCTCGGCTCGATCCTCGCGCAGGACCGCTATCTGCCGCGCCAGCTGCACACCCGCGGCGACCGCCTCGCGTTCTCCAACGGCATCGTGCTGCTCGCGGGCGCGGCCGCCGCGCTCGTCGTCGTCTACGGGTCCGACTCCACCAAGCTGATCCAGCTCTACATCGTCGGCGTCTTCGTGTCCTTCACGCTCAGCCAGACCGGCATGGTGCGGCACTGGAACCGCCATCTGAGCACCGAGCGCGACCCGGCCAAGCGCAGCCGTATGAAGCGCTCGCGGGCGATCAACACCTTCGGTGCCTTCTTCACCGGCCTGGTCCTCGTGGTCGTCCTGGTCACCAAGTTCACCCACGGCGCATGGGTCGCGCTGCTCGGCATGGTCATCTTCTACGTGACGATGAGCGCGATCCGTAAGCACTACGACCGGGTCTCCGAGGAGATCGCCGCCCCCGAGGGGCCCTCCGACGACAGTGTCCGGCCCTCGCGCGTGCACTCGATCGTCCTGGTCTCCAAGATCCACCGGCCGACGCTGCGGGCCCTCGCCTACGCCAAGCTGATGCGCTCGGACACCCTCGAAGCGCTCAGCGTCAACGTGGACCCGGCCGAGACCAAGGTGCTCAAGGCGGAGTGGGAGCGGCGCAACATCACCGTTCCGCTCAAGGTCCTCGACTCCCCGTACCGGGAAATCACCCGCCCGGTCATTGAGTACGTGAAGAACCTGCGCCGCGAGAGCCCCCGCGACGCCGTCTCGGTGATCATTCCGGAGTACGTGGTCGGCCACTGGTACGAGCACCTCCTGCACAACCAGAGCGCGCTCAGGCTCAAGGGCCGCCTGCTGTTCACGCCGGGCGTCATGGTGACCTCCGTGCCGTATCAGCTGGAGTCCTCGGAGGCCGCGAAGAAGCGGGCCCGCAAGCGCTCGGAGTGGAACGCGCCGGGTTCGGTGCGGCGGGGGCCCGTCGACCGGAAGTCGGCACCGAAGGAGCCCTCGTCGAAGGGCTGACGGAGCTGTCTGTGGCGGGCGGCCGGACGAACCCCACGTAGACTCGTGGGTTGTCGTCCGACCGCCCGCCCTCAATTTTCTGGAGCCACCCCGCCATGCAGGCAGATTCTGATTCGAAGAACTCGCTGGTCGGGGAGGAGTACGAGGTCGAGGTCGGCCCCGTCGCGCACGGCGGCCACTGCATCGCCCGTACGTCCGAGGGCCAGGTCCTCTTCGTGCGGCACGCGCTCCCCGGTGAGCGGGTCGTCGCGCGGGTGACCGAGGGCGAGGAAGGCGCGCGCTTCCTGCGCGCCGACGCGGTCACGGTCATCGAGGCCTCCAAGGACCGCATCGATGCCCCCTGCCCGTTCGCCGGCCCTGGCCGCTGCGGCGGCTGCGACTGGCAGCACGCCAAGCCCGGCGCGCAGCGCCGCCTCAAGGGCGAGGTCATCGCCGAACAGCTGCTGCACCTCGCGGGCCTGACCCCCGAGGAGGCCGGCTGGGACGGCACGGTCATGCCGGCCGAGGGCGACAAGCTGCCGGCGGGCGAGGTGCCCGCGTGGCGTACGCGCGTGCAGTACGCGGTGGATGCGGACGGTCACGCGGGTCTGCGCCGCCACCGTTCCCACGAGGTCGAGGTGATCGACCACTGCATGATCGCCGCGGCGGGCGTCACGGAACTCGGCATCGAGAAGCGCACCTGGGAGGGCATGGCCTCCATCGAGGCCATCGCGGCCTCCGGCTCCCAGGACCGCCAGGTGGTCCTCACCCCGCGCCCCGGCATGCGGCTGCCCATCGTGGAGCTGGACAAGCCGGTCTCCGTCCTCCGTATCGGCGAGAAGGACGGCGCGGTGCACCGCGTCCATGGCCGCGACTTCGTCCGCGAACGCTCCGACGACCGCACCTACCGCGTCGGCAACGGCGGCTTCTGGCAGATCCACCCGCAGGCCGCCGACACCCTGATGCGCGCCGTGATGCAGGGCCTGCTCCCACGCAAGGGCGACATGGCCCTCGACCTGTACTGCGGCGTCGGCCTGTTCGCGGGCGCCATCGCCGACCGCGTCGGCGACAAGGGCGCGGTGCTCGGCATCGAGTCCGGCAAGCGCGCGGTCGAGGACGCCCGCCACAACCTCGCCGGCTTCGACCGCGTCCGCATCGAACAGGGCAAGGTCGAGTCGGTCCTGCCGCGTACGGGCATCAGCGAGGTCGACCTGATCGTCCTCGACCCGCCCCGCGCGGGCGCCGGCAAGCAGACGGTCCGCCACCTGGCCGGCCTGGGCGCACGGCGTATCGCGTACGTGGCCTGCGATCCGGCGGCGCTGGCGCGGGACCTCGGGTACTTCAGGGAGGGTGGGTACAAGGTGCGGATGCTGCGGGCGTTCGATCTTTTTCCGATGACGCATCACGTCGAGTGCGTGGCGATTCTTGAGCCTGTCGGGAAGGGTGCCTGACCTGCGGGTTTGGGTGGTGTGCGTGATGCGCGCCGTACACGACGCGGCCGGGATGCGCCGTACACGACGCGGCCGGGATGCACCTCGACGAGGACGTCGTCACCGCACTGGAGAAAGCCGCGAGACGGCAAGAGGCCGAAAGCGATCCCGCGCTGTAACCACCCGATGATCACGACTCGATATGCCCCTGGGTGACGCGCCGAGGTGCCGGATGCCAGGGGCGGGCAGGAGTCGAGTCAGCGGTCAACCAGCCGTGGACGCGGGGCTTCACCCGTGGATTCCGCGTCGGTGTCGTCGGTGTCGTGGGTGTCGACCGGGCCGCGGGGAAGCATCCGGTCCAGCCACTGCGGCAGCCACCAGTTGGCCCGGCCGAGGAGCGTCATGGTCGCCGGTACAAGGACCATGCGGACGACCGTGGCGTCGATGAAGATCGCCGTGGCCAGGCCGAGCCCGAACATCTTGGTGGAGGGGTCGTCGGCGACGGCGAAGGACAGGAAGACCGCCACCATGATGAGGGCGGCCGAGGTGATGATCCGGGCGGTGCGCGAGACGCCCTCGACGATCGCCGTGCCGTTGTCGCCGGAACGCAGGTACTCCTCCCGTACGCGGGAGAGGAGGAACACCTCGTAGTCCATCGAGAGGCCGAACAGGATGGCGAAGAGGAACATCGGGATGAACGACACGATCGGAACCGTCGCTTCGAGACCGATGAGTGCGCCTCCCCAGCCCCACTGGAAGACCGCGACCATGATGCCGTAGGCCGCGCCGATGCTCAGCAGGTTCAGGAGTACCGCCTTGAGCGGTACGAGTACCGAGCGGAAGACCAGCATCAGCAGCAGGAACGACATCGCAAGGACGGCGGCGACGAACAAAGGCAGGCGCTCGCTGGTGCGTTGGCCCACATCGGACAGGCTCGCGGCGGCGCCGCCGACGTGGGCTCTGGCCGGGCCGTCCCCGATCGCCGTGGGCAGCACGTCGGTGCGCAGCCGGGCGATGGTGTCGGTCGTGGCCTTGTCCTGAGGGCTGGTGGTCGGGAACACCACGAAGGTCGCGATGCCGGTGGCCCGGTCGACCTGCGTCGGCGCGATGGATGCGATGCCCGGATCCGTCGCGACCGCCTCGACGAGTCGGTCCACCACTCCCCGGTCGCCGGAGGGGTCCGCGGCGATGACGAGGGGACCGTTGGTGCCCGGGCCGAACCCCTCGGCGACGAGGTCGTACGCCCGGCGCTCGGTACGGCTGTTCGGCAGTGAGCCGTCGTCGGGCAGGCCGACGCGCAGGCCGAGCACGGGCAGCGTCGCGGTCAGCAGCAGCACCGCCGCGCCGATCGCGTACAGCACCGGGTGCCGGTTGACGTGCCCGATCCAGCTACGCCAACCGGCAGCGGGAGCGGCCCCCGCCGGCGTGTCCCGCCGTCGGCGGAGGCGGCCCGAGCGCCCGGCCCGAAGTGCCCGGCCGATGCGGCCGGTTCGGCCCAGCCGCGGGCCCGCCGCGCCGAGGAAGGCCGGAAGGAGCGTCACTGACGCGAGCACCATGATCAGGACGACGATCGAGACGGCCACCCCGCCCACTGTCATGAAGGGCACGTTCGCGACCGCCAGGCCCAGGATCGACACGACGACGGTGCCGCCGGCGAAGACCACCGGCCGCCCCGCCGTGGCCACCGCTCGTGCGGCCGCCGCCTGTGGATCGAGTCCGCACGCGAGGTACTCCCGGTGCCTGGCGAGCACGAACAGCGCGTAGTCGATGCCCACTCCGAGCCCGACCATGCTGCCCAGGACCGGTGCGAAGGTGGGGACCTCCGTAACCCCCGCAAGGACCGTCATCGTGGCGACTCCGATGGTCAGCCCGAAGACCGCCATGCCGATCGGCAGCGCGGCGGCGACGAGCGAACCGAACGCCAGGAACAGGATCGTGGCCGCGGCGAGGAGGCCGATCAGCTCGCTCGCGCCGCCTTCGGCGCCGGAGAAGGCGAAGAAGAGGTCCCCGCCCATCTCGATGCGCAGCGGCAGTTCGGCGCGCAGCCGGTCGCCGAGAGCGACGAGGGCGTCGAGGTCCGCGCCCGAAAGGCGGCTCTGGTCGGGGTACTGCACCCGCACGACCGCGATCCGCCCGTCGGCCGACACGAGGCCGCCGCGCACGGCAGTGTCCCCGCCCTTGTCGAGCGCCCCCGCCGGATCGCTCGCGGCGAGCACGTGCGGCAACCGGTTCACCTCGGCCCGCAGCCGCGTGAGAGCGGTGCGCGCGCCGTCGTCGTCGAAGAACGTCGCACCGTCGTCGAGGGGGGTGACGACCACTTGGGCGGTCATCCCCTCCTGGCCGGTGCCGGCCCGCTCGATCAGTGCCGCGGCCCGCTGGGAGTCAAGGCCCGGAGCGGTCATCGAGTCCGCGGTCCGCCCGCCGAAGGCGACGGCGGCGAGGACGGCGAGCGTGGCCGCGATCAGCCATGCCGCGATCACCCGCCAGGGATGCCGGGCGGCGCCCCCGCCCAGGCTCAACAGGGCTTTCGAAAACATCGGGTCCTCCAACCACCTCGCCGGCCGTCGTCGTACGGCCGACGTTGACGAGGCTCGTCGTTACGGTGCTGCGCGGTATCGGCCCGCGAGCCACCAACTCGTCGGCCCACAGGCGGAGTTGCGACCAGTCCTTTCGGCCGATGCGCACCGCGCCGCGGTCCCTAGGCTGAGAACCGTGCTCCGACACGACCTGCGCACCCTGTGGACCGAACCCCGGCCGCCCGACGCGCCCGCCCGGGTGCGGCGGGACTGGGCACTGCTCGCCGCGGGCCTCGCCGGTGTGGCGCTGGAGGCCGGCCTGCGCGAGGACGTCGTGTGGCGGCCGGTGGCGGTGGTGTTCGCCGTATGGCTGTGGCTGCTGCTCCTGTGGCGCAGGACCCGCCCGCTGGCGATGGTGACGCTGGCGTTCGGCTCGGTGGGCCTGCTCGCGGTGGCCTCGTACGTCGCCGTACCGGGCGAGCTCGTCGGCCTGTACACCGGCGCGGTCGTGCTCGTGCTGGTGTACGCGCTGCCCCGGTGGGGTTCGGGACGCGAGATCGTGCTGGGCGTCGCGGTGGTCGTCGCGGTCGGCACGCTGTGTGTCGTCATCGACGAGACCCCGGTCGTCGAGAAGGTGGTGGGCCTCGTCTTCCTGCTCCTTCCCGGCGTGCTCGGGGCTGCCGTGCGGTTCCGGATGACCGCTCGCGAGCGGCAGTTGGAGCAGGTGCGCTCCCGCGAGCGCGAGCAGCTCGCCCGGGAACTGCACGACACGGTGGCCCACCATGTGTCGGCCATGGTGATCATCGCCCAGGCGGGCCGGGTGCTCGCGGGCACCGACCCGTCCGCCGCCGCCGAGGCGCTGGCGGGGGTCGAGGAGGAAGGGGCGCGCACGCTGGAGGAAATGCGCGCCATGGTCGCCACGCTGCGCGACCGCGGGGTCGGCGCCGAGCTGGCGCCCCCTGCCGGAGTCGCCGATCTGGAGCGCTTGGTGCGCACCCCGGGTGGCCGTCTCAGGGTCGACCTGGGGCTCGACGGCGAACTGGACGCGCTGCCCCCGGCGTTGGACGCGGCCGTCTACCGGATCGTGCAGGAGTCGGTGACCAACGCGCTGCGCCATGCGGTCGACGCGACCGAGCTCGCCGTGCGGGTCGCCGCGGAACGGCACACGGTACGGGTGAGCGTGCGCGACAACGGCCGGCGCACCGGCCGGGGCCGCGACGGATACGGACTTACCGGACTGCGCGAACGTGCGACCCTGCTCGGCGGCACACTACGAGCCGGCCCCGGTACCGACCGGGGCTGGCATGTCGAAGCCGAACTGCCGAGAGCCAGGAGCGAGAGCGGTGTCCATACGCGTCCTCGTCGCTGACGACCAGGCGATCATCCGCAACGGGTTGCGGATCATGCTGAACGCCCAGCCCGGCATCGAGGTGGTCGCCGAGGCCGACGACGGGCGCGAAGCGGTACGTCTGGCCCGCGAACTGCGCCCCGACGTCTGCCTGTTCGATATCCGCATGCCCGTACTCGACGGGCTCGAGGCCACCCGCCTCGTCGCAGGACCGGGCGTCGCCGACCCGCTGGCCGTGGTCGTCATCACCACGTTCGACCTCGACGAGTACGTCTACGGCGCGCTGCGTGCCGGCGCCCGCGGATTCCTCCTCAAGGACACGGGCCCTGACCTGCTGGCGCAGGCCGTACGGTCGGCGTCCGACGGTGCGGCGCTCATCGCGCCCAGCGTCACCGTCCGTCTGCTCCAGACTTTCGCGGACCTGCCCGCCGGCCGGCCCGCGGCCCAGCCGGTCTCACCCGTCACCGCCCGCGAGGAGCAGGTGCTCCTCGCCGTCGCCCGCGGGCTGACCAACACCGAGATCGCCGATGCGCTGCACATCAGCCTCAGCACGGTGAAGACGCATCTGGCGAGCCTGATGGCCAAACTCGGCGCCCGCAACCGGGTCGAGATCGCGATGTGGGCCTACGAAACGCGCCGTATCCTCCCCGGAACCTGAGCAGGGCCCGTCGCCTCTGTGGCCCAGTGCCGGCCCTCGCCACCCCTGGGGGGATGACGTCGTGGTCCGCACGGTTAGGGTGTGGCGCCTTACCCGGCGGATCACCCCTGAAGAGATGGGACCGGTGCTCATGGACGCGGATCACGTGCGGCTGGTCGTCGCGGCGCAGCACGGTGACCAGCGGGCGCGCGAGGAGCTCGTGTCCGCATATCTGCCGTTGTTGTACAACATCGTCGGACGGGCGCTGAGCGGCCATGCCGACGTGGACGATGTGGTCCAGGAGACGCTGCTGCGCGCGGTACGCGACCTGCCGGCCCTGCGGGCCCCGGAGAGCTTCCGTTCGTGGCTGGTGTCGATCACGCTCCGGCAGGTCAATACGTACTGGCAGCGGCAGCGCACACTCGCCGACCGGACCACGCTCATCGACGAGGCGCTCCCGGTGCCGGACGCCGCCGCCCCGCTCGAGGACACGACGATCCTGCGGCTGCGCATGTCGGACGAGCGCGCGCAGGCGGTCGAAGCCGGCCGTTGGCTCGACCCGGAACACCGGGTGCTCCTTTCGCTGTGGTGGCAGGAGTGCGCCGGGCTGCTCAGCCGCCAGGACATCGCCGACGCTACAGGCGTCGGCGTCTCCCACACCGGGGTTCGCCTGCAGCGCATGCGCGAGCAGCTGGAACTGAGCCGGACGATCGTCGCCGCCCTTGCGGCCGACCCGCGCTGTCCGGGCCTGAGCGCGACCGTCTCCGGCTGGGACGGTGCGCCAACGTCCGTGTGGCGCAAGCGGATCGCTCGGCACACGCGCGACTGCGCGATATGTACGGCGACGGCGGCCGAGCGGGTACCGGCCGAGTTGCTCCTGTCCGGCCTCACACCGCTGGCCGTGCCGGCGGCGCTCCTGGGCGCGCTGGTCGGGAAGGGCTTGCTGTCGGGGACGGCGGTGACGACGACGGCGGTCGCGAGCGCCACGGGTACGGCCGCAGGCGGCGGCGCTCTGTTCGGCAAGTTCTCCGCGGTGACCGCCCATCCGCTCGCGACCCTCGCCACCGGCGCGGTGCTCGTCACCGGGACCGCCGCGTACGTCGCCTGGCCCGAACCGGAGCACCGGGCGCCCGGTGTCGCCGCCGCGCCGACCACCCCGGCTCCGTCGGTAACGCCGTCGCCGTCGCCGTCGGGTCCGGCTGTGGTTCCGCTGGGCGCGCGGTCCCTCGAATCCGTGGACCGGCCCGGCCGGTTCCTCGCGTACGACGGCGACTTCGCGACCCTCAGCAGCGCCGCGGCCACGTTCACCGTCAGCAAGGGGCTCGCGGACAGCCGGTGTGTCACGTTCCGGGCGGCCGACGGCCGGTATCTGCGCCACTACGACCTGCGGCTGCGCCTGAGCGCCGACGACGGCAGCCGGCTGTTCCGGGAGGACGTCACCTTCTGCCCGCGCCCCGGGACGGCCGACGGATCGGTGACTCTGCACGCGCACAACTACCCGGGCTCCGCCCTGCGCCCCCGTGACGGATCGATCCGCCTCGACGGCTCCAACGGCACGCGCACCTTCACCGGACAGGCTTCGTTCATCGTCCGCTGACACCGTTCGCCGACACCGTTCGCTGACGACCGTCCGCCGACTTCGGAACCGGGCCCCGGATTACGTTTTTCCGCCGCGAGATTCGTCACCGCGCCGGCGCGCACATTTTTCGTTACGCCGCCACACCCTCCCCAGCCTCCTCTTCAGGGGCGCCCCTTCACAGGCGTCCCCCGCTGACCTGTCCCCTGAAGAAGGCCACCCCCCATGACCAGATACACCGACGAACCCCGCAAAGGCCTCCACCGGCTCCGCCGGCCCCGAAGGGCGCTGACGATCGGGCTGACCGCCTCCGCGCTGGTGGCCGGCGTCCTCACGCTGCTCCCGAACTCCGCCGGGGCCGCGAGCCTGGAGGACGAGGCGTCCTCGTCGGGCCGGTACTTCGGCACCGCGATAGCCGCGGGGCGGCTGAGCGACTCGACGTACACGTCGATCGCCGACCGGGAGTTCAACATGATCACCCCGGAGAACGAGATGAAGTGGGACGCGGTCGAGCCGTCCCGTGGCAACTTCCAGTTCGCGGCCGCCGACAGAATCGTCAACCGGGCTTTGGAGCGCGGCCAGCGGCTGCGCGGCCACACCACGGTGTGGCACTCGCAGCTGCCGGACTGGGTGAAGGCGATCAACGACCCGAGCACGCTGCGCGGCGTCACGAACAACCACATCAAGACGACGATGGGCCGCTACAAGGGCAAGATCTACGCCTGGGACGTCGTCAACGAGGCCTTCGAGGACGGCCCCAGCGGTGCCCTGCGCGAGTCGGTGTTCAAGAAGGTGCTCGGCAGCGGCTTCATCGAGGAGGCGTTCCGCACCGCCCGCGCGGCCGACCCAGCCGCGAAGCTCTGCTACAACGACTACAACATCGAGGACTGGTCGGCCGCCAAGACCCAGGGCGTCTACCGCCTGGTCAAGGACTTCAAGACGCGCGGTGTGCCCATCGACTGCGTCGGCTTCCAGAGCCACTTCGGGACGGGCGGCCCGCCGGCCAGTTTCAAGAGGACCCTCGACGGCTTCGCCGCCCTCGGCGTCGATGTGCAGATCACCGAGCTGGACATCGCCCAGGCGTCGCCCACGCACTACGCGACCGCGGTCAACGCCTGCCTCGACGTGCAGCGCTGCACCGGCATCACGGTGTGGGGCGTCCGCGACAGCGACTCGTGGCGCGCCACCGAGAAGCCGTTGCTCTTCGACGCGTCGGGCAAGGCGAAGCCCGCGTACGACGCCGTGAAGGAAGCGTTCGGCGCAGAGTCGGGTACGACCCCGGCCGACCCGGGCGACGGCACCGGCCAGATCAAGGGCGTGGCCTCCGGCCGCTGCATCGACGTACCCAACTCCTCGACGGCCAACGGCACTCAGGTACAGCTGTGGGACTGCAGCGGGCAGTCCAACCAGAGCTGGACGTACACCGCCGCCAAGCAGCTGAAGGTGTTCGGCAACAAGTGCCTGGATGCGAAGGCGAAGGGCACGGCGAACGGCACCGAGGTGGTCATCTGGGACTGCAACACCGGCACGAACCAGCAGTGGAACATCAACGCCAACGGTTCGATCAGCGGAGTGCAGTCCGGCAAGTGCCTCGACGCGGTCGGCGCGGGTACGTCCAACGGCACCAAGATCCAGCTGTACACCTGCGCAGGCGCCGACAACCAGAAGTGGACCGCCCCCTCCGGGTCGGCCGGTGGCACGTGCGCGCTGCCTTCCATGTACAAGTGGAGCTCGACCGGCGCCCTCGCGCAGCCCGCGAACGGCTGGGCCTCGCTGAAGGACTTCACCCACGTCACGTACAACGGCAAGCACCTCGTCTACGGGTCGATGTCCACGGGCACCTCGTACGGCTCGATGGCGTTCGCTCCGTTCACCGACTGGTCCGGCATGGGGGCGGCCGCGCAGACGAAGATGAGCCAGAACGCGGTCGCGCCCACCCTCTTCTACTTCGCGCCGAAGAAGATCTGGGTGCTTACGTACCAGTGGGGGGCTTCGCCCTTCAGCTACCGGACCTCCGCCGACCCGACCAACCCCAACGGATGGTCCGCACCGCAGGCGCTGTTCACCGGCAGCCTGCCCGACTCCGGGACCGGTCCGATCGACCAGACGCTGATCGGCGACGACCAGAACATGTACCTCTTCTTCGCCGGTGACAACGGCAAGATCTACCGGGCGTCCATGCCGATCGGGAACTTCCCCGGCAACTTCGGCTCCTCGTACACGACGGTCATGAGCGACACCGTCAAGAACCTCTTCGAGGCGCCGCAGGTCTACAAGGTCCAGGGCCAGAACCAGTACCTGATGATCGTCGAGGCGCGGGGCGCCGACGAGAAGCGCTACTTCCGCTCCTTCACGGCGACCAGCCTGAACGGTACGTGGACCCCGCAGGCCGTCACCGAGTCCAACCCCTTCGCGGGCAAGGCCAACAGCGGTGCGACCTGGACCGACGACATCAGCCACGGTGACCTGATCCGCTCCAACCCGGACCAGACCATGACCGTCGACCCGTGCAACCTGCAGCTGCTCTACCAGGGCAAGGACCCGAAGTCCACGGCCCCTTACGACGCGCTGCCGTACCGGCCGGGTGTTCTGACGCTGCGGCGCTGAGCCGTTCCGCAGTCAGCCGTCCGCCAGTTATTCGCAAGGAGCACCCCCCATGAACGCAACTCCCCCTACCCGCACGGGCTCCCGGCGGCGCGGTCTGCACCGTCGCCGCCGGGGCGCCCTCGCCCTGCTGCTCGCGGTGCCCGCCGCGGCCGTGCCGTACCTGCTGCTCACGCAGGACGACTCCCAGGCCGCGAAGGCCAGGACGTCCGCGGCAGCGCCGTACAAATGGAAGAACGCGCAGGTCGTCGGCGGCGGTTATGTCTCCGGCCTCGTCTTCAACCAGCGTGAGCAGGGCCTCCTTTACGCCCGCACCGACATGGGCGGCGCGTACCGCTGGGACGCCGGCGCCGAGAAGTGGATACCGCTGACCGACTGGCTCGGCGAGAAGGACTGGAACCTGCTCGGAATCGACTCCCTCGCCACCGACCCCGTCGACCCCGACCGGCTCTACCTCGGCGCGGGCACGTATACCAACGACTGGGCGGGCAACGGCGCGATCCTTCGCTCCACCGACCGCGGCCGCACCTTCAAGCGCACCGACCTGCCGTTCAAACTCGGTGGCAACGAGGACGGCCGCGGCGCCGGCGAACGCCTCGTCGTCGACCCGTCGGACAACTCCCACCTGCTCCTCGGCTCCCGCAAGAACGGTCTGTGGCGGTCCACCGACCACGGTGCGACCTGGCGGCAGGTCGAGTCCTTCCCGGTCAGGGATGGGGCGGGCAGCGGCGCCGGCATCTCCTTCGTGACGTACGGGCCGAAGGGCAGCGGCATCGTGTACGTCGGTGTCGCCGACAAGTCCACGCCCCTGTACCGGTCGACCGACAGCGGTGCCACCTGGCAGGCGGTCGCCGGACAGCCGACCGGCCAACTCCCGCAGCACGGAGTCGTCACGGGCGACGGCACGCTGTACGTCACGTACACCGACAACCTCGGACCCAATGGCGTCACCGGCGGCTCTGTCCACAAGTACACGCCGAACGGCGGCAGTTGGAGGGACGTGTCCCCCTCGAAGGGCTCGTACGGCTTCTCGGGCCTCGCGGTCGACCCGCGCAAGCCGTCCACGGTGATGGTCACGACGCTGGACCGCTGGTACCCCGAGGACGAGATCTACCGCACCACGGACGGCGGTTCGACCTGGACGGCCCTCGCGGACAAGTCCGTACGGGATGCCTCCGGCGCGCCGTACGTCGGCACCCACACCGGTCACTGGATGACGGCCCTCGCGATCGACCCGTTCGACTCCGGGCATGTCCTTTACGGCACCGGCAACGGGATCTGGCGGAGCGAGGACGCCGACGCGCGTACGAGCCATTGGACCGCAGGGGCCAAGGGACTCGAGGAGACGGCGATCCTCGACGCCATCGCTCCGCCCGGCGGCGCGAGTGTCCTGACCGCCATGGGTGACCAGGGCGGATTCCGGCACACCGACCTGACGAAGGTGCCGTCCGGGCGGATGAAGAACCCGCTGATGAGCAACAGCACCGACATCGACTACGCCGCGAAGAAGCCGTCGGTGATGGCGCGGGTCGGTACGGGCGGCAAGCAGGACGGCGCCTACTCCACCGACGGCGGCGTCACCTGGCGGGGCTTCGCCGCCGAACCGGTGGCCGGCGCCCACAGCGGCCGTATCGCCCTCGCGGCGGACGGCTCCACGCTGGTGTGGACTCAGGCGGGTCAGTCCCCGTACCGATCTGCGGACAAGGGAGCGACCTGGACGAAGGTGAGGGGACTTGGCGCCGGGTCAGAGGTCGTCGCCGACCGCTCCTCCGCTCGCACCTTCTACTCCCTGACCGGCGGCACCCTCTACGCCAGCACCGACGGCGGCGCGACCTTCACCGCCCGCGCGACCGGCCTGCCCGCCGACGGCCGCCTCAAGGCCCTCCCGGGCCGGGCCGGTGACCTGTGGATCACGGGCGGCGGCAAGGGGCTGCTCCACTCCACGGACGGTGGCCGCAAGTTCACCCGGCTCACCTCGGTGACCTCCGCCTCGGCGGTCGGGTTCGGCAAGGCGGCGCCGGGCGCCGCGTACCAGACGCTGTATCTGATCGGCACGGTCAAGGACGTCACCGGCGTCTTCCGCTCCACCGACAAGGGCGCCACCTGGACCCGCGTCAACGACAAGGCCCACCAGTGGGGCGCCATCGGCAGCCAGGGCGTCATCACCGGCGACCCCGACACCTATGGCCGCGTCTACGTCGGCACCAACGGCCGCGGCCTCCAGTACGGAGACCCGTCCTGATCCCCGTGCATCACCCGTGACAGCGGGCCCGCCCTCCTGGCCGAGGCGACATCATGGTCAGGAGGGCGGCCTGAGGGTCTCGGGTGGCGTGGGGCCGTCAGTGCTTCCGCCGCTCGGGACTACGAGGCGCCGTCGAGGACCTCCCGCAGTCGAGCGGCGAACTCGTCCGGCTTGCCGGGGTAGCCGAACTCTCCGTCGAGGAAGCCGCCGTGATGGCTCGGGAACACGGTGACCTGCTGTCCGAGGAGTTCGGCGGTCGCGAGGGAGGTGCGTCCGGTCAGGACGCCATCGGACTCCTCGCCCACGGCGATCACGACCCGGGTCGGCGCCGCGGTGAGGGCGTCGGCGTCCGGGCGGTAGCCGCTGATCGCCCATGACCGGTCGGTCAGGAGCGGGTCCTCGCGTGAACCGTCATCCTCCGTGGGCATGCCGAACGCGGCGGGGTCGGCCTCCGGTTGTGCGAAGTACGCGTCGGTGAACTCGCCCTGCCACGAGGTCATGGCCACGAACGCGGCCATCCCGGCTCCCCATCCCCGCTTCTCGTAGGCGTCACGGACGGCGGCCCGCGCCCGCAGGGCCGCCTCGCCGTCCGGTGTGAGGGTGATGAGCGGGGGTTCGTGCGCGACCAGGGTGGTCACGTCGGCGGGGTACGCGGCGACGAGCGCGAGTGCGGTGACCGCGCCGCCGCTGCTGGCGAACATGTCGACCGGCCCGGCCCCGAGGGCCTCGATGACGGCGTGCACGTCGTCGGCCTGCGTCTGCGGTGTGTGGTCGACCCGTCCGTCGTCGCGAGTGCTGCGGCCGATGCCCCGCGGGTCGTAGGTGACGGTGGTCCGCTCAGGGAAGCGGGCCGAGAGTGCGGCGAAGCCTGAGGCGTCCATGGGCTGCCCGATCATGAACAGCGGCGGGTGCCCGTCCGTGGGCGGCAGCGGTCCGCGCACGTCGTAGACGAGGTCCGCACCGGTGGTCTTCAGCGTGTGAGTTTCCATGTCTGTGTAGACCGGCGCGCGTCCGGAAACTCATCGGTACCGGCGCGCGACACATCGCATACGGCGACGTGCAGCGCTCGTCGGCCGTGGCCTCAGTGACCGCAGAGGCGCTCGATCAGGGCCTGCCAGCTGTCGCCCAGGCGCTGGGCCGATCCCGGCTCGGTGCCGGGGGCCGGCTGCGGCGCCGCCGACACGTACAGCATCACCGGCCCCTCCAGCGCCGCCGTGAGCTGGAGCGCCAGGCTGTCCAGGTCCGCGAGGCCCGGTCGGGCCAGGCCGAGGAGCATGCGCAGATGCATACGCGTGAGGGTGGCGGGGGCTCCGGCGGGGACCGGCTGGTTGCGGTCGAGCGAGGCACGTACGAGCGATTGGTGGCCGGACAGATAGGCACTGCGCGCGCGGCCGTACGCGATGAGCCGGGTGACGGGGTCGGCGCCGGGGCCGAGCGGTGGCGGACCGCTCATCACCTGGGCCTGGAAAGCGTGCTCGTCCTCGTCGAGGAGCGCGTGGAAGATCCCCGCACGGGTGCCGAAGCGGCGGAAGACGGTGCCCTTTCCGAGGCCCGCGCGTTCGGCCAGACCGTCCATCGTGACCTTCTCCACGCCGAGTTCGGCGACCATCGCACGGGCCGTGGCCAGCAGGTGTTCGCGGTTGCGGGTGGCGTCTGCGCGCTCCGGGCGCGGTCGTCCGAGCGGCACGAAGGGGCTGTCCATGAGCTCCAAAGTACCTCGTGGGAATATGAAACGGGGTGAAGTCCGTTTGTGCTCCATGACGGACCCCATCCGCCCAGAGTTCAGTGATTCTCAAGAAGGAGCCGCTGCGATGTCCGGACTGCTCTTCGGCCTCGACACATTCGGCGACGTACCGGAGGACGACAACGGTCGTCCGGTGTCGCACGCCCAGGCCATCCGGCAGGTCGTCGAGGAGGCCGTGCTCGCCGATCAGACCGGTGTCGACGCCCTCGCCCTCGGCGAGCACCACCGGCCCGAGTACGCGATCTCGACCCCGGAGACGGTGCTCGCCGGCATCGCCACCCGCACCGAGCGGATCAAGCTCGGCTCCGGGGTGACCGTGCTCAGCTCCGACGACCCGGTCCGGGTCTTCCAGCGGTTCGCGACCGTGGACGCACTGTCGAACGGACGGGCCGAAGTCATCCTCGGGCGCGGCTCGTTCACCGAGTCCTTCCCTCTGTTCGGCTACGACCTCGCCGACTACGACGTGCTCTTCGAGGAGAAGATCGAGCTCTTCGCGAAGCTCCTCGAGGAGAAGCCCGTCACCTGGAGCGGCACCAAGCGTGCGCCGCTCACCGACGCGGATGTCTTCCCCAAGACCGAGAACGGGCTGACCACTTGGGTCGGCGTGGGCGGCACGCCCCAGTCGGTCGTACGGACGGCGAAGTACGGCTTTCCGCTGATGATCGCCATCATCGGCGGCAGCCCGCAGCGGTTCGCGCCCTACATCGACCTCTACCGGCGCGCGACCGAGCAGTTCGGCACGACCGCGCACCCCGTCGGCATGCACTCGCCCGGCTTCGTCGCCGACACCGACGAGGAGGCACGCGAACTGCACTGGCCGCGCTACAAGGTGATGCGGGACCGCATCGGCGCCACGCGCGGCTGGCCGCCGATCACCCGGGCCGAGTACGAGCGCGAGATCGAGCACGGCTCGCTGTACATCGGGTCTCCGGAGACGGTCGCCCGGAAGATCGCGGGGGCTGTGGACGCGCTCGGCGTCGGACGCTTCGACATGATCTACGGCGCCGGTACGACACCGGTGAGCGCCCGCCTTCGTGCCGTCGAGCTCTACGGGACGAAGGTCATCCCGATGGTCCGCGACATCCTCGCCGGCTGAGCTCGGCGACATCGACATCGACATCGACATCGACGTACGGAAGGGAGCGGAGATGGACTCCGCAGAGGTACGCACCCTCGGCATCGTCGGTGCGGGCAAGGTCGGCACCGTGCTGGCGCGGCTCGCGTTCGCCGCCGGGTACCGCGTGCTGATCGCCGGTTCCGGGGACCCCGCGAAGATCGCGCTGACCGTCGAGGTTCTGACGCCCGGCGCGAAAGCGGTCACGGTGGACGAGGCCGTGGCCGGCGCCGACGCGGTGGTGCTCGCGCTGCCGCTCGGCAAGTACCGCACGCTGCCCGCCCAGGCGCTGCGCGGCAAGCTCGTGATCGACGCGATGAACTACTGGTGGGAGACCGATGGCGTACGCGACGACCTGAGCGATCCGCGTACGTCCTCCAGCGAGTTGGTGCAGGAGTTCCTGGCCGGCGCCCGGGTCGTCAAGGCGTTCAATCACATGGGGTATCACGACCTCGAGGAAGGGGCCCTGCCCGCTGGGGCCGTCGGGCGCAAGGCGATTGCGGTCGCCGGTGACGACTCCGACGACCTCGCGGCCGTCGCCCGACTGGTCGACGCCCTCGGTTTTGATCCCGTTCCCGCGGGTCAACTGGCCGACGGCGTAAGGCTGCAGCCCGGCACCGCGCTCTTCGGCGCCAACGTGGGCGCCGAAGAGCTACGGGCGATGCTCGACGGTGGTGTGCGTACAACACCTGTCGGCTGATCCGTACAGGCCTCAAGTGATCCGTACAGGCCTCAGGACGTGCACCCGCAGCGGAACACCGCCGTCAGGGTGTGGTCGGAGTCGTCGAGGAGGAGAGAGGTCTCGCCGCGGGCCTTCTCCTCGTCGCCGCCGTACGGCTTGCCGTCCAGGAGCCAGTCGGTGAAGAGGTAGCCCGGCTCGGGGACCGCGGTGACGTGGACGGTGTCGCCCTCGGCGAACGGGCCGGGCTCGGAGAGCTCGATCGCGCCCTTGCCGCCGGTGGTGCGTACCGTCAGCTTCTGGTCGCGCTCTTCGAACAGGGCGGTGAGTGCCATGTCGGCGGTGCCCACGTCGAGGGCGACGGTGTCGTCCTCACCCGCGTACGAACCGTCGAGCTGCCAGCCCGCGAAGCGCCAGCCGGGGGCGGCTTCGGCCTCGTAGAGCAGGTCGGTGCCTTCCAGGACGCTGCCGTCGGGTTCGATTCCGCGCCGGCCGGACTTGCGCACCACTTTTCCCTTGCCGCGGGACTTCGCGGTGACCTTCGAGGTGGGGGCCTTGCCCTTGCGGAAGGCGGCGGTCAGGGTGTGGTCGCGGGTCATCGTGAGGCGGGTGGTGGGCGTTTTGCCGGGCAGCGCCTTGCCGTTGAGGACCCAGTGGTCGAAGACGTAACCGTTGGCGGAGTTCGCCGTGAAGGTGGTGCTCGAGCCGTGCGGGTACGGGCCGGGTCTGGCAGGGGTGACCCAGCCCGATTTCGCGGGCGACGGTGCGCTCTTCACCGCGCACAGGGACGGGGCGGTGCGGGCCGCGCGGTAGGCGGCGACCGCCTTGCCGGTGCTGGTGAACACATCGACCGTGTCGGCTTCGTTGCGCTTGCCGAGGGCGATGCCGAGCGCTTCGCCGCGGTAGCGCTGATGCGGGGTCTCGAAGTGGTTGATGCGGTTGCAGCGGCCCTTCGTGGCGCGGCGGCACCCGGACTCGTACGCCATGATCGTGGACCAGTCGCCGTCGCGCGGGAAGTAGCCGTTCGCCCCGTACGGCGGGGGCTGCACCGGCTGGGTCACACGGTCGTGCGAGGCGCCCAGGTTGTGGCCGATCTCGTGGCCGAAGGAGTAGTGGCCGATGGCGCTCTGGGCGACCACCGAGAAGCCGTAGTTGACCGTGCTGGGGCCGGGAGCCGGGGGTACGTAGCCGAGTCCGCCGCCGTCGCGGCCGCCTGCGATCACCGAGACCAGGTCGGCGCCGTACTTGTCGCGCAGGGGGTGCAGTTGGTCGGCGACACGGTCGTCCGGGGTGGCGGCGGCACGCAGGAGCTTCTGGTTCACCCCGTCCATGCCGCCGGGCAGCTTGCCGACGGGAGCGATGTGCACGAGTCGCAGCCGTACCTTCGCGCGGCTGTCCGCGAAGGCGTCGTTGGCCAGGGCGACCGCGCGGGAGGCCTGGGTGCGGATCTGTCGCCCGCCGCCTGCTTCCTTGGCGGCCCGAGGGGTGTAGCCGACCAGGACGTCGATGACGGACAGGCCCTTGGTGTTGGTGCAGGGCGGAGCGGCCGACGGGGGAGCGGCGGCCGGGACGGGCGGTGCGGGAGGTCCAGCGGGCGGCGGGGCGAGCGGGGTCTCGTCCTCCTCGGCCATGGGGGTCAGCTCGCTGATGGTGACCTGGCCCGGGCCCGCCGGTTCCACCGCGTACGTGTCGCCGCCGAGCATGAACTGGGCGCTGAGCATGGCGTCCCCGGGGCTGGTGTCGCAGCCGCTCTCCAGGGTGGCGACCACATCCGCGTCCTGGGCGCCGGCCACGGTGCCGTTCCAGATCAGCCGGCCGTCCTCGACGGTGTGCGACTCCTCCACGACGCGCACGGTCCTGTCGCCGAAGAGCGGGAAGACCACCGTCTTGGCGGGGCCGCGGCCGCAGAGCGCGTCCAGGGCGGCCGCGGTGATGCCGGCCGTTCGGGAGCGGACCGCGTCGTCGCCGATCTCGTCGCTGTCCGCGGGGGTGTCGGCGGGCGACGGCGGGGTCAGTGCCAGGTTCCCGCCGAGGGACCGGCCGCCGCCCTCGTCATCGTCCACCGCGCCGTGTGCGCCGTTGGTGGTGCCGAGCGCCACTGCCACCGCGAGCGCCGTACTGGTCCATCTGTAGCGAGCCATCCTCGTCCCCGTCTTCGCTGTCTTCGCCGTATGAGGCCGGATACACCGGATGAGGCCGGATGCACCGGGTGCATCTGACGAAATGTCAGGTGTTGTCGGGAGGATTCCTCGTACGAAGGGGGCGATCACGCTCGGGGTGGCCGAGTCACTCGGACAGAAGCTGAGCCCGGAGCGGTGTTACGGGTGAGATGGGCCGCCAGGGCCTGGAGGAGTGCGGCGGCGGTCAGCTTCGCCACCGGGTGGCCGGCCATGCGGCGGAGGGTCGCTTTCACTGGCTGCTTGGTCATTGCGGCTGTCCTTCGTGTCGGGTCGCAGAGTCGGGCCGGCGGGCCGGGTGTACGCCGACGGTCCACCTCACCGGAGGGAGGTGGACCGTCGGCCCGGGACATCGCCTGTGCTGCGTACGGCCGCGCATCGCTCAGACGCCGATCTTCTGGCCGGAGGTCTCGGCCGACGCTGCGGTGGAGCGCTCCGGCCGCATGGTCACCAGCGTGAGCACACCGCCGACGGCTGCGATCGCGGCCGCAGCCGTGAAGGCAGCACCGAAACCGTCCGTCAGGGCGGGCAGGTCACCGAGCCGGCCCGCGCCCTGCGAGGTGGCCAGCGCCGTGAGCGTGGCCAGACCGAGCGCGGAACCCACCTGGTAGGTCGTGTTGACGATGCCCGAGGCCAGACCCGCCTGCTCGGCCGGTGCGCCGGACAGGGCGGCCATCATCGCCGGGATGTACGCGAGGGACATACCGAGCGCCGCGACCAGCGAGGCGGGCAGTACGTCGATCACGAAGGAGCCGGTCGGCTCCACCGCCGACAGCCACAGCAGGCCGAGCGCCAGGACGAACAGTCCGCCGGCGATGAGCGGACGGGCGCCGAACCGGGCGAGCAGCCGTGCGGTGATCGCGGTCATGAAGACCATCAGGAGCACGGTCATCGGCAGGAGCGCGGCGCCCGAGGCGAACGCCCCGTATCCGAGGACCTGTTGCAGGTAGAGGTTGAGGAAGTACCACATCGGGATCCACGCGGCGCCGAGCAGCGCCATCGCCAGGTTCGCGGAGCCGAGCCGCGGCACCCGCCAGATGGACAGCGGCATCAACGGCTCGCGCACGGTGCGCTGGATGACGAAGAAGGCGGCCAGCAGGGCTGCGGCGCCCAGGAGTTCGAGAACGGTCTGTGTCGAACTCCAGCCGGTCTCCGGGGCGCGTACGACGGCGTAGACCGCGAGGGCGAGGCCGGCGGTGACCGCCGCGGCGCCGAGTACGTCGACCGCGCCGCGGCTCGGGGCGACGGTGGGCAGCAGCTTGGTGGCCGCGAGGGTGGCGAGGCCGATCGGGATGTAGATGGCGAACACCCAGGGCCAGCTCAGCCATTCGGTGAAGACGCCGCCGAGGAACACGCCCGCGGTGCCGCCCGCGGGAGCCGCGGCGCCGTAGAGCGCCATCGCCTTGCCGAGCTCCTTCGGGTTGTGGGCGAAGAGCGTCATGAGCAGGGTCATCGAGGCGGGTGCGATGAGGGCGCCGCCGACGCCCTGTACCGCGCGTCCGGCCACCTCCACCCAGGCGGTCTGCGCGGCGGCCGCGATCACGGAGCCGCCGATGAGGACCACCCAGCCGGCGCTGAACACCCGTCTGGCGCCGAGGAGATCGGAGAGCCGGCCGCCGAGCAGCAGCAGGCCGCCGAAGGCGATGACGTAGGCGTTGAAGACCCACTGCAGATCGCCCTGCGAGAAGCCGAGGTCCTTCTGCATTTCGGGGAGTGCGACTCCGATGATCGACGTATCCATGATCACCATGAACTGGGCGGTGGCGAGCACGGCAAGTGCCCACCAGCGCCGGGGGTTGATCGTTGACATGGCCTTTCCCTTCCAGGAGTGCGAGCTTCGGATACCCCTAGGGGGTAACTCGCGACGGAGATTAACATACCCATGGGGGGTATGGAAGGGGCGAGATTCGCGGCTGCCGCACTCGTTGACGTAGCGCTGAACCGCGGGTCATGGGGGAGGGGTTGCCCGCGCCCGTACGCGTGCCGGCGACCGCAACCCTTGCCCCCGGATGCAGGCCATTCGGGTGAAATGTACCGTTTCGGTGTGCATCAGACGGCTAGGAGGAGGTCTCCGATGCGGAGCACGCGGAGGGCAAGGTTCGGTCTGGGTGCCGTAGGCGCCTCAGTGGTGTTCGCGGGAGCGCTTGGTAGCTCCGCGTTCGCCGCGCCACGGGATTCCGGCAGTGACAACGGTGTGGCCGAGATGAGCGCCGAGCGGATCGGGATCAAGGCGCAGGAGGCCTTCAAGGGCGCCACCTCGGTGCATCTCGAACTGGACGACGAGACCGGATTGACGGGTGTCTCGGAGGTGGACCTGTCGGCCGACCGCTCCGGCAACTGCGTCGGATCCATCGAACGCGGCTCCGACCAGGGCAGCTTCGAGGTCATGACCCAGGGCGACACGGTATGGATCAAGCCCGACGACAAGATGATCGAGAGCCTGGTGTCCGGCTCGGACGAGTCCGCGGCCGCCAAGAACTTCGAGGGCAAGTACCTCAAGGGAAGCCTCAAGGACGGAGATCTGAAGGACGTCGCTCAGTTCTGCAATCTGTCCACGCTCCAGAGGCAGGCGTCGGGCGGGAAGATGATCGCCACTTCGAAGGGCGAGAAGTCCTCGGTCGACGGTGAGGACGCCATCCGGATCATGGGCATGGCCGACGGCAAGAAGCACACCACCTACGTGGCCACGGAAGGTACTCCGTACCCCCTGAAGACCGAGGTCTCGGGTGCGGGTACGGATCTGGTCGCCACCTTCTCGGACTACGACAAGCCCGTCACGGTCACGCCCCCGCCGGCGGACGAGACCATCGACTGGTGAGGCCGTGGGAGCACTCGGCCGTAGGAGCTACTCGGCCGTAGACGGCGCGGGCCGTGGCGTAGGCGCCACGGCCCGCGCCCGCTCTACTGGTGTCTTCTGCGCGGGAGTTGACCACCGCAGCCGCGGTTTCACGGCTCCATCCATGCGCGCATGGCTCAAGTGCGGCGCCCCGTGCGATACCCCCACCACACCACCACCGTGCAGAGCAGCACCACCGCCCCCACCACCCTGAGCGCCGCCGACATCCCCGCGCCGTAGTCCTGCCCTGCGGAGGCCAGGACCGTTCCCGTCACCGCCACGCCCAGCGCGGCACCCAACTCCCGTGCGGAGGTGCCGAGCCCCGAGCCGAGGCCCGCCTGATGCGAGGGCAGGGAGGTGAGCACGCCGATGGTCAGGGCCGGCATGCACAGGCCGGTACCGAAGGAGAGGACGAGTAGCCACACCACGTAGAGGCCGTACGGTGTGTGCGCATCGGCCGTGGACGTGCCGAGCAGACCCAGGCCGATCAGGGTGAGACCGCCGGTGATCACCGGACGCGGTGTGGCGTGCCAGCGGGCCGCGAACCTCGGGGCCAGGGCCATGCCCGCGCTGACCGGCATGATCGCGACACCGGCGAGCGCGGGACCGTACCCCTTGAGGCCTTGCAGATACTGCGAGTTGACGAAGAACAGCGAGAAGAGCCCGAAGAAGCCGGTGGCCGTGCCGAGCGCCGCCGCCCGCAGCCGCGGCGCGCCGAAGACCCGCGGGTCGAAGAGTGGTGCGGGGGAGCGTAGGGCGTGCCCGGTGAACGCCGCCGCGAGCAGGGCACCCAGCGCGAAGGCGCCGAGGATGGGCAGGGACGTCCAGCCGTACGTGGGTCCCTCGATGATGCCGAAGAGGACGGCGAACAGGGCGGACGTGATCAGCAGGGTGCCCAGCGGATCGGGATTCCCGCGGGCCGTGCGCTCGGTACGGGGCACGGCATACGCGACGGACACCGAGAGCAGCGCGGCCAGCGGGACCATCACCCAGAACAGGGCGCGCCAGCCCAGGAATTGACCGGACAGACCGCCGACCAGATTCCCGAACGCTCCGCCCACCCCGATCGCCAGCGTCCACGCCGCCATCGCCTGCGCCCGGCGCACCGGGGTGCCCGCGAGACGGACGAGGATCGACATGGTGGACGGGGTGATCAGCGCGGCACCGACACCGCAGACGGCACGCCCCACGATCAGCACGCCGGGCGTGCCCGCGAGTGCACTGGTCGCGGCGCCGGCCGCGAACAGCGCGAGACCGGTGAGCAGTGCGCCCTTGCGGCCGTAGCGGTCGGCGGCCGCGCCCGCCGGGATCAGCAGACCGGCGAAGGCGATCACATACGCGTCGACCGTCCACATGATCTGGGTCGGGGACGGGTGCAGAGCCGAGGAACTCAACTGCGGAATGAGGAGATTGATCGCCGCGACCATGCTCTGCGCGACCATCACGCAGGCGCAGACCGCGAGCAGGGTCGCGCGCCGTACGCGTGTGTCCGGTTGCTCGGCCGTCGTCAGGGCAGGCGTGGACATCGCGGCTCCTCCTGGAGCTTGTACGGGTGGGGTGGGTGCTCCTTCAACGTAGGCTCGGCACTGGTCTGCTTTCCAGTGCAAGTTATGCAGGGAGTCATTGCGTATGACGCAATCCGCGCGTTCGGCCGCCGGCCTCGACCTGAATCTCCTGCTCGCCCTGGACGTGCTGCTCGAAGAGCAGAGCGTGCGCGGCGCCGCCCGGCGGCTGCATCTGTCCGAACCCGCGACGAGCCGCACCCTCGGCCGCCTGCGCAAGGCGCTCGGCGACCCGCTCCTGGTGCGCGCCGGACGCCAGATGGTGCCGACGCCCTACGCCCTGTCGGTGCGCGCCGAGGTCGGCGCGGTGGTCGAGCGGGCCCGCGCCCTGTTCGCGGCGCACGGGGAACAGGATCTGCGCGCGGTGGAGCGGACGTTCACCGTCCAGGGCCAGGACTCGGTCGCCGCGCTGCTCGGCCCGCGGCTGCTGACCCGGGTGCTGGCCGACGCGCCGGGCCTACGGATCCGCTTCCTCGGCGAGAGCCACCTCGACGCACCTGTACTGCGCGAGGGCACCGCGGACCTGGAAGTCGGCGTGATCGACTCGACGGCTCCCGAGGTACGCGTCGAGCCGCTGGCCGAGGACCGGATGCGCGGGGTCGTACGGGCCGGACATCCGCTCCTGAAGGGCAGGTTGACCGCCCGCCGGTTCGCGGAGACGGCCGAGCACCTCACCGTCTCGCGCCGCGGCAGACTGCACGGCCCGGTCGACGAGGCCCTGGCCGAACGGGGGCTCAAGCGCCGCGTGGTGGGCACCGTGGCCTCGTTCCCCGCCTCGCTCTTCCTCGTGCGCGACACGGATCTGATCGGCCTGGTCGCGGGCTGGTCCACTCCGATGACCGACGCCCTCGGCCTGGTCACCTTCCCCGTACCGCTGGAACTGCCGCTGCTTCCGCTGGCGATGGCCTGGCATCCGCGCCTGGACGCGGATCCGGCGCATGTGTGGTTGCGGGGATGTGTACGGGAGTTGATGGACGCATCGGTGGTGTCCACCGTGTCCACCGCCCAGGAGGCCGACCGGGCGGAGGTCAGCCCTCGAAACCGGCTTCCTTGAGCGACTTGTCGATACGGGCCCGGTGGTCGGCCTCCCACTCGTCGAGCGTCAGGGCCGCCTCCTTGGCGGCCTTGGCGCGCGCGGTGGCGAGCACCTCGTCCGCCCGGCCCCGCGGTACGACGACGATGCCCTCCTCGTCGGCCACGACGATGTCGCCCGCGTGCACGATCACCCCGCCGACCCGCACCGGTTCGTTGAACGGCAGCGCCGTCTTCTTGTTGCCGGGGATCGGCACAACACCCATGGCGTACACGGGAAATCCGCTCTCGCGCACCTCGGCCACATCGCGGATCGCCCCGTTCATCACGAACCCGGCGATCCCGCGCCGCTGCGCGATCGCGCACACATTGCCCCCGGCCAGCGCGTACCGCGCGTCGGCCGCCTCGACGACCAGGACGGAACCGGGCTCGGCCCGGTAGATCGCCGCGTGCAGCCCGAGTTGGTCACCGGCCGGGCACCGCACGGTGAACGCGGGACCGGCGATACGCGGCGCGGGCCCCCACAGCGGCCGGATGTCGAGCTGCATGACCTGGGCTCGGCCGGTGGCCTCGGCGAGGGTGGTGGGGGAGAGGTCCCGGAAAGCGTCGTAGTCGGTCATGTCCATCCTTGCTCTGCTCGGTTCTTCGGTACGCCCGGCTCGACTTGATCACGCCTGAGGTCGGTGCGCCCGGCTCGACTTGATCACGCCCGAGGACCGGGAAACAAGGGGCGATCGAGCGTGACCCGTGTCGCTGTTGGGCCGATCGGGTGAGTCTGCGCAAGAATCGGCTGGTGCAGACAATCAGTGCGAGCAGTGAGGCCGGTGCGGCGGTGGGCCGTGACGGGGGACTACGGACGGGACAGGTGGAGCGGTGAACCGTTACAGCCGCGATGTCACGGACGAGCAGTGGGAAGGGCTCGCCGAGGTCGTACCCCTGCGAGGCCGCGACGAATGGCCTTCCTGGCCGGGCTACCGGGCCATGCCGGAGGCCGAGACCGAGGCGCGGCGCCGGTTCACGGTGCTGCGCGTCAGCATCTTCGCCGACGCGCGGGATGTCGCGCAGTCCCTCATGGGCGGGATACCCGTGCTCCTGGATCTGAGCGGCGCCGAGACCCAAGTGGCCAAGCGGGTCCTCGACTTCAGCAGCGGGGTGGTGTTCGGCCTGAGCTGCGCGATGACCCGCGTGGACCGCAACGTGTTCCTGCTCACGCCACCGGACACCGAGGTGCAGGGGCTTGTACAGGACGCGACAGGGATCGCGCTGCCCCGTTCGTAGCGGCTCCTTCGATCGTAGGAAGGCGGCGGTGGCGGAACGGTTCGGCATACGAGGGCCTGCATAGCGTCCCCGTATGACTGTGCTGATCCAGGCGGAGACGGCCGGCCCCGCGGCCGCTGCCCCGCCCGCGCATCCCGCCGTCGGTGCGCTGCGGCTCTCCGCCTTCGCGGGGCATCGCGGCACCACACTGCCGCTCGGGCCGTTGACCCTGGTCACCGGGGGCAGCGGCAGCGGCAAGAGCGGTGTGCTGCGGGCGTACGAGGTGCTCGCGCGCCTCGCGTCGGGGGCCGCGCTCGCCGACGCCGTCACGGACCCCGGCTCCTGTGTGCCCGAGTGGGCGGTCCCCGACCGGCAGGGCAGGCGCGGTTTCCGTATCGGATGCGCGGTGGCCGGGCCCGCGGGCCGGGTGCGGCTCGACCTAGCCGTCCAGGTGGAGCCCGAACTGCGCATCGCGGGCGAGCGGTTGACCCTGGGCGACGTGGTTCTCATGGAGTCCGCGCTGCGCGACCCCGCACGCCGTACGGTCCAGGCCGCCTGGCACACCGCGGGCAGCGCGGCCGTCACCCGCGCACCCCTGCCGGACGACCGGCTCGCCACGGCGCTGCTGCCGCTGCGCGTGGCGGGCAAGACCGACGGACAGCGGAGCGTGCTCGCGGCGGCCGAGCAGGTGGTGCTCGCGCTGCGCTCCTCGTACGCCTGCGATCCCCAGCCCACGCGTATGCGGGCGCCCGTGCCGGCCGGTTCGGGACGGCTGCTGCGGGGGTGCGACAACCTGGCGGACGTCCTGCGGCGTACGCGTGCCGAGTGCGGCACCCGGCACGCCCTGCTGGTCGAGGCGGCTCGGGCAGGGTGTGCGGGGGCGGTCGAGGATGTACGGGTGGAAGGGACCTCCTACGTCGAGGCGTTCCTCGACCGGGGCGGGGAACGCAAGGGCACCCCGTTGGGGCGGCTCGGCGACGGTGAGCTGCGCTATCTGGCGCTGTCCCTGGCCCTGCTCACCGGCCCCGGTGTGCTCGCGGTGGACCAGGTGAGCGAAGTCCCTTCGGCCCTGCAGCCGTTGACGATCGTCGCCGACGGCTTCGACCGCGGCCTCGACCGCAGACAGCGCGACGAACTGCTCGCACTCGCGGCGCGGATGTGCGCCCGGGGCCATATCCGGCTGCTCGCCGCGGTGGGCGAGGACGCGGCGGGGGCGGAGTCGGCGGCGGGGGCGTCGGTGGTAGACCTGGGGCGTGACGGAGAACGAATCAAACGGCAGCGGTGATCTCACCGCTGAGGTGACCGCAGGCATGACCGCTGACACGACCGCTGAGTTCAATGCTGAGGTCACTGCTGAGGACAGCGGCAAGAACGACCTGGATGTGCAGGGGCTGCAGCGCAGGCTTGCCGCTTTCGCGGCGGCACGGGACTGGGGTCCGTACCACACGCCGAAGAACCTCACCTCGGCGCTGAGCGTCGAGGCGGCGGAACTCGTCGAGATCTTCCAGTGGTTGACCCCCGAGCAGTCCGCACACGTCATGGACGACCCGGACTTCGCCCACCGGGTGCGCGACGAGGTCGCCGATGTGCTGGCGTATCTGCTGCAGCTGTGCGAGGTGCTCGGGGTGGACGCCCTGGAGGCCCTGGCCGACAAGATCGAGCGCAATGAGCGGCGCTATCCGGTGGGCGGAAAGGCGCCGGCGGCGCCCGGCCGGATCAAGTCGACGCCGACTGTGGCCGGTTCGCCCCCGCCTAGTGTGGACGGTCACTCTGCGGAGTGAGGAAGTCGTTCACAACCCTGCTTCGTCCATAGTTTTCCGAATTCCCCTGGCCCTTGGGTCCGTCAGCCCTCACGCTGGGTAGTGAATGTATGAGGCATCGCGGGGGACAGGACCGAAACCATGGACGCGCTACGGCTGATCGCAGCCACCAGAGGTGCGCTGGCGGGCAGTGAGGCACCGCCCGACATCCTGGCCGAGGCCTGGCAGGCCCAGGCCCTGGCCCAGGCGACGGCGGCCAGGCTCGCGCTGACGGGGCCACGCGAACTGCGCGCCGAGGCGCTGGACTTGAGCGAGGTGAGCGGCAGGGCCTGCGGGGCGCTCGGCGCCCCGCCCCCCGACCTCATACGCGCCACGCACCTCACGTCGATCATCGACCCCCGCTCCACCCTGACGGCCCTCGGCGCCCTCCTCGGCGAGGTGGGCATCGCCCTGGTCGCGGTCGCCTGCGCGGTCGACGCCGAATCGGACTACTGGCACTGCATAGAGTCCATCGACACCGCCGACGACTCGCGCGACCGCGTCCTGGAGATGTTGCGCCGCCTTGGCGGACGAGGGTTGGGACGTGAGGTCGCGGGGCGGTGAGGGACGGGGGCCGGCGGCGAAGGGGGCGGTTCGGCCGAACCGCCCCTCACGTCCACTCAGTCCAGCTGCGCCATGACCCCGTTGGCGATCAGCTCCAGGTGGTCCAGGTCGTGCAGATCCAGGATCTGCAGATACACACGCCGGGCGCCGATCTCCGCATACCGTCCGAGCTTGTCGACGACCTCGGACGGGGAGCCGGCCAGGCCGTTGGCCTTGAGGTCGTCGACGTCGCGGCCGATGGCCGCCGCGCGGCGGGCCACCTCCGCGTCGTCCTTGCCGACACAGGCCACCAGGGCGTTGGAGTACACCAGGGCGTCGGCGCCCCGGCCGGCCTGTTCGGCGGCGGCGCGGACCCGGGCGAACTGGCGGCGTGAGTCGTCGACCGAGGCGAAGGGGATGTTGAACTCGTCGGCGTACTGAGCCGCGAGGCGCGGCGTGCGCGTCGCGCCGTGGCCGCCGATCAGGACCGGCACCTTCGCCTGGGCCGGCTTGGGGAGCGCGGGCGAGTCGGTCAACTGGTAGTGCGTGCCCTCGTACGAGAAGGTCTTGCCCACCTCCGTGGCCCACAGGCCGGTGACGATCGCCAGCTGCTCCTCGAGCCGGGCGAACTTCTCCTTGGGGAACGGAATCCCGTACGCCTTGTGCTCCTCCTCGAACCAGCCCGCACCGAGGCCGAGTTCGATGCGCCCGCCCGACATCTGGTCGACCTGCGCCACCTGGATGGCGAGCACGCCGGGAAGCCGGAAGGTGCCTGCCGTCATCAGGGTGCCGAGCCGGATCCGCTTCGTCTCGCGGGCCAGGCCGGCGAGGGTGATCCAGGCGTCGGTCGGGCCTGGCAGCCCGTCCGCCGAGAGCTGGCCCATCTTCAAGTAGTGGTCCGACCGGAAGAACGCGTCGAAGCCGAGGTCCTCGGTGGCTTTGGCGACGGTCAGCAACGTGTCATAAGTGGCCCCCTGCTGGGGCTCGGTGAAGATGCGAAGATCCATACCTCCATCCTGCACGCTCGAACGCCCGTCAACCGAGACGACCTTGCCCGTCCACCCCGACCTCGGTCGGGTGAAACTCCGTCAACTGCGCGCCCGGCTGCGGTCCGTGCAGTGACCGGCCCAAAGGGTGATCGTTGGCTCGGGCGGAGCCGGACCGCCCGGCACCGGCGAACGCTGCCCGGGCGTCGCCTGCACGAACTGCTCCACCCCCACGGGCGGAGCGCAGGCCGAGGAGGCCTTCATGTCCCAGGAAGCCGCGCCGGAACAGGCTGGCGAGACCGTCCCCGTACAGACCGCGCAGACCATCCCCGCACAGGGCGGCCGGCCCAAGGGCCTGCTGCAGCAGATGGAAGAGCTGATGGCGGCGCTGAACGCGGATCTGACCCAGCTCGACGCGGACCTCCAGTCCGCACCCCGCACCTCCACCGAGGACACCCACCGGGGCTGACACTCCCGTCCGCTAGGGTGACGCCCCGAACCGAACGGGTCGGGAACCCGGAAGAAACGGGCCAGGGAGCCGGCGGACGTACGAGGTGGGGGACATGGCGCAGACGCGCGGCAGCGGTGTGACGGGCTGGATCCATGCGATGGCCAGCGTGCTCCTCGGCGCGATCGCCCTGCTCACGCTGGGCGTCCAGTTCTTCTCCGCGATCACGGCCGGCGCGATCGCGATCGCTGTCGCGCTGGTCGGCCTGGTGGTCGAGGCCAAGCACGGCGACGTCTCGCGCCGCCGCACCTTCCACCTCGTGGGCCTTGTGATGGGTCTCGCGGCGGCGGTCCTCGCCCAGCTGGTGCCGGGACTCTTCCTCTTCGCGTCGCTGTAGCGGGACGCGGCGCGAGGGACACGGCCGACCTCGGCCGACAGCAGTCCGAGCGGTCGGGCAGAGCCCTTGGGCCCCGCCCCCACGGGCCGAAAATCCCTGCAGGTCGCAGAGGTGTTCGGGGTACTTTGAGCGCACGCCCGGCTCCGGGCGCACTCAACAGACGGCGTCATCACGTCCCCGTATCGAGGCACTCACCGTGTTCCTGACGATCTCCACCACCGGCACCCCGGAACGACCCGCGACCGACCTCGGCTTCCTTCTGCACAAGCATCCCGACAAGGCGCAGGGGTTCAGCACCTCGCAGGGCCGGGCGCATGTGCTCTACCCCGAGGCGAACGAGGATCGCTGCACGGCCGCGCTGCTCCTGGAGATCGACCCCATCGCTCTCGTCCGCAAGGGGAAGGGCAAGGGCCGTGGCGGTGCGCCCGACGCGGCGCTCGCGCAGTACGTCAACGACCGCCCGTACGCCGCTTCCTCGCTGCTCGCCGTGGCCCTGAGCTCGGTGTTCAAGTCCGCCCTGCACGGGGCGTGCACCGCGAAGCCCGAGCTCGTCGGGCAGCGGCTGCCGCTCACGATCGAGGTGCCCGCGCTGCCCGCACGCGGTGGCGCGGCCCTTGTCACCAAGCTCTTCGAGCCGCTGGGCTGGACCGTCACGGCCGAGCCCGTGGCGCTCGACGCCCAGTTCCCCGAGTGGGGCGACTCGCGGTACGTACGTCTCGTACTCGAAGGCGAGCAGGTGCTCGCCGAGGCGCTGCGGCATCTGTACGTCCTGCTTCCGGTGCTCGACGACGCCAAGCACTACTGGGTCGCGCCCGACGAGGTCGACAAGCTCCTTCGCGCCGGTGAGGGCTGGCTCGCGGAGCACCCCGAGCAGAAGCTGATCACCAGCCGCTATCTGTCCCGGCGGTGGTCGCTCACGCGCGAGGCCATGGAGCGCCTCGAACTCGTACGTCTTGCCGACCTGGACGACCTGGAGGTCGAGCAGGTCGACAATGCGGTCGACGAGGAGAGCGACACGGAGGACAAGCCGGTACCACTGGCCGTACAGCGGCGTGACGCGATCATCGACGCCCTGAAGACCTCCGGCGCCCACCGCGTGCTCGACCTGGGCTGTGGCCAGGGCCAGTTGGTGCAGGCGCTGCTCAAGGACGTGTCGTTCACCGAGATCGTCGGTGTCGACGTGTCGATGCGCGCGCTCACCATCGCCGCGCGCCGGCTCAAGCTGGAGCGGATGGGCGAGCGGCAGGCCGCGCGCGTGCAGCTGCTCCAGGGCTCGCTCGCGTACACCGACAAGCGCCTCAAGGGGTACGACGCGGCCGTGCTCAGCGAGGTCATCGAGCACCTCGACCTGCCGCGTCTGCCCGCGCTCGAATACGCGGTGTTCGGCTCGGCGCGGCCCACGACCGTGCTCGTGACCACGCCGAACGTCGAGTACAACGTGCGCTGGGAGTCGCTGCCCGCCGGGCACGTACGCCATGGCGACCACCGCTTCGAGTGGACGCGCGAGGAGTTCCGGGCCTGGGCGGACAAGGTCGCCGAACGGCACGGTTACGCCGTCGAGTTCAGGCCCGTCGGACCCGACGACCCCGAAGTCGGACCGCCCACACAGATGGCGGTCTTCACGATCGCCGAGACCACCACCATCACCGCGAAGGGAGAGAAGGCGGCATGAACGACAACGAGACAACCCAGGCCCAGGGCCGGGTCCTGCCCGTCACCGACCTGTCCCTCGTGGTCCTGATCGGCTCCACCGGATCGGGTAAGTCCAGCTTCGCCCGTAAGCACTTCAAGCCCACGGAGATCCTCTCCAGCGACTTCTTCCGCGGCCTTGTCGCGGACGACGAGAACGACCAGAGCGCGAGCGGCGACGCCTTCGACGTCCTGCACTACATCGCGGGCAAGCGGCTTGCCGCGGGCCGGCTCACCGTCGTCGACGCGACGAACGTGCAGACCGAATCGCGCCGTCAGCTGGTCCAGATCGCCCGGCAGCACGACGTGCTCCCGATCGCGATCGTCCTCGACGTACCCGAAGAGGTCTGCGCCGCGCGCAACGCACAGCGCGTGGACCGCGCCGGAATGCCGCGCCGCGTCATCCAGCGCCACCAGCGCGAGCTGCGCCGTTCGCTGCGCGGTCTGGCCCGCGAGGGCTTCCGCAAGGTGCACATCCTGCGTGGAGTGGAGGAGATCGAGGGTGCGTCCGTCTCCCTCGAGAAGCGCTTCAACGACCTCGCCCACCTCACGGGCCCCTTCGACATCATCGGCGACATCCACGGCTGCCGCTCCGAACTCGACACGCTGCTGGGCAAATTGGGCTACCAGGACGGCGCGCACCCCGAAGGCCGTACCGCTGTCTTCGTCGGCGACCTCGTCGACCGCGGCCCGGACAGCCCGGGCGTGCTGCGCCGCGTCATGTCGATGGTCAAGTCGGGCAACGCGATCTGCGTACCCGGCAACCACGAGAACAAGTTCGGCCGCTACCTGAAGGGCCGCGGCGTCCAGCACACCCACGGCCTCGCCGAGACCATCGAGCAGATGGAGTCGGAGAGCGACGAGTTCAAGGCCGAGGTGGCGGAGTTCATCGACGGTCTCGTGAGCCACTACGTCCTGGACGAGGGCAAGCTGGTCGTCTGTCACGCCGGTCTGCCCGAGAAGTACCACGGCCGTACGTCCGGCCGGGTGCGCAGCCACGCGTTGTACGGGGACACCACCGGCGAGACCGACGAGTTCGGTCTGCCCGTGCGCTACCCGTGGGCCGAGGACTACCGGGGCCGCGCGGCGGTCGTGTACGGCCACACCCCTGTGCCGACCGCGAGCTGGGTCAACAACACCATCTGCCTCGACACGGGCGCCGTCTTCGGCGGCAAGCTCACCGCGCTGCGCTGGCCGGAGCGCGAACTGGTCGACGTACCGGCCGAGAAGGTCTGGTACGAGCCGGTCAAGCCGCTCGCGTCCGAGGCGCCCGGCGGGCACGAGGGCCGGCCCCTGGACCTGGCGGACGTGCACGGCCGGCGGATCGTGGAGACCGAGCACGCGGGCCGGGTCTCGGTACGCGAGGAGAACGCGGCGGCGGCTCTGGAGGTCATGAGCCGCTTCGCGGTCGACCCGCGCCTGGTCCCGTACCTGCCGCCGACGATGGCTCCGACGGCGACCTCGCAGATCGAGGGCTACTTGGAGCACCCGGCCGAGGCCTTCGCGCAGTACGCGGCGGACGGTATCGAGCGGGTCGTGTGCGAGGAGAAGCACATGGGCTCGCGGGCCGTGGCGCTGGTCTGCCGCGACGAGGCGGCCGCGCGCGAGCGCTTCGGCGTCGACGGCGTGACGGGGTCCTTGTACACCCGCACCGGCCGCCCCTTCTTCAACGACCTCGCGGTCACCGAGGAGATCCTGGGGCGGGTACGGGCGTCCGTCACCGAGGCCGGACTCTGGGAGGAGCTCGGCACCGACTGGGTGCTCCTGGACGCGGAGTTGCTGCCGTGGTCGCTCAAGGCGTCGGGCCTGCTGCGTGCGCAGTACGCGGCGGTGGGCGCCGCGGCCGGGGCGGTCTTCCCCGGGGCGCTCGCCGCACTGGAGTCGGCGGCCGCGCGCGGAGTGGACGTGGGCGGCCTTCTGACGCGGCAGCGGGAGCGGGCCGAGGACGCCTCCGCGTTCACCGACGCGTACCGGCGCTACTGCTGGACGACGGACGGTCTGGAGGGCGTGCGGCTGGCGCCCTTCCAGATCCTCGCCGTCCAGGGCCGCAGCATGGCCGCGGTCCCGCACGACGAGCAGTTGGCGCTGCTCGACCGGCTTGTGGCCGCGGACTCGTCCGGGCTGCTCCAGACGACCCGACGTCTGTACGTGGACACCGGTTCGCCGGAGTCGGTGCAGGCCGGTGTCGACTGGTGGTTGGAGATGACCGGTCGCGGCGGCGAGGGCATGGTCGTCAAGCCGCTCTCCGCGCTGGCGCGGGACGGCAAGGGACGGCTCGTGCAGCCCGGTATCAAGTGCCGTGGGCGTGAGTACCTCCGCATCATCTACGGAGCGGAGTACACGCGTCCGGCCAACTTGGAGCGGCTGCGGCAGCGGTTCCTCGGCCACAAGCGGTCGCTGGCCCTGCGTGAGTACGCACTCGGGGTCGAGGCCCTGTCGCGCCTCGGCTCGGGCGAGCCGCTGTGGCGGGTGCACGAGGCGGTGTTCGCGGTCCTCGCTCTGGAGTCGGAGCCGGTGGACCCGCGGCTCTGACAGCCGGTCGAATGCGGGGGTCCGTCCCGGGCCCCCGCAGCCGAACTTCCTTCGGATCACCTCGAACGCCGGCGGGGCCGAAGTGGGTAAGGATGCCGACATGGGATTCCACGTCGACTCCGAGACCGGGCGGCTGCGCCGGGTCATCCTCCACCGGCCAGATCTCGAACTGAAGCGGCTCACCCCGACCAACAAGGACACCCTCCTCTTCGACGACGTCCTCTGGGTCCGCCGGGCCCGCCAGGAGCACGACGGCTTCGCCGACGTGCTGCGGGACCGGGGCGTCGAGGTCCACCTCTTCGGCGAGCTGCTCGAAGAGACCCTCGCGCTCCCCGCCGCCCGCGCCCTCGTCCTCGACCGCGTCTTCGACGAGAAGGAGTACGGCCCGCTGGCCACCCCCGCCCTGCGCGCGGCCTTCGAGACGATGCCCGCCCCGTACCTGGTCTCCGCGCTGGTCGGCGGCATGACCAAACGCGAGTACCTGGAGCGCCACCCGGAGCCCACCTCCGTCCGCTTCCACACCATGGGGCTCGACGACTTCCTGCTCGGACCGCTGCCCAACCACCTCTTCACGCGCGACACCTCCGCCTGGATCTACGACGGAGTGTCGATCAACGCGATGCGCTGGCCCGCCCGGCAGCGCGAGACCGTGCACTTCGAGGCGATCTACCGCCACCATCCGCTGTTCACGGGAGCGCAGGCCGGACCCTTCCATCACTGGTCCGAGGGACAGTCCGACTACCCGTCCACCATCGAGGGCGGTGACGTCCTCGTCATCGGCAACGGCGCGGTCCTCATCGGCATGAGCGAACGGACCACCCCGCAGGCCGTCGAGATGCTGGCGCACAAGCTCTTCGCGGCCGGCTCGGCGCGCACCATCGTGGCGCTCGACATGCCGAAACGGCGGGCGTTCATGCATCTGGACACCGTGATGACGATGGTGGACGGCGATACGTTCACGCAGTACGCGGGGCTCGGGATGCTCCCCTCGTACACCATCGAACCGGGCGTCGGCGAGCGGGACTTGAAGGTCACCGACCATCCGCCCGAGCACATGCACCGGGCCATCGCGGCGGCCCTCGGACTCGGCTCCGTCCGCGTTCTGACCGCGACCCAGGACGTCCATTCCGCGGAGCGCGAGCAGTGGGACGACGGGTGCAACGTGCTGGCCGTCGAGCCGGGCGTCGTCATCGCGTACGAGCGGAACGCCACCACCAACACGTATCTGCGCAAGGAAGGCATCGAGGTCATCGAGATCCGGGGCAGTGAGCTGGGCCGTGGCCGTGGCGGTCCGCGGTGCATGAGCTGTCCGGTGGACAGGGACGCGGTGGCCTGAGGGCATGGCTATTCAGGGGGCTGTATATATTTACCGTCTCTCGTATAGACTTGCGGTCAGCTGAGCGACAGTCCCGCCCCCTACTGCCCAGGAGCATGCGCATGGCCACCGACCTGACCGGGCGTTCCTTCCTCAAGGAGCTCGACTTCAGCGCCGAGGAGGTCCTCGGCCTGATCGAGCTGGCCGCGGAGCTCAAGGCGGCGAAGAAGGCCGGTACGGAGACCAAGCGGCTGGCGGGCAAGAACATCGCCCTGATCTTCGAGAAGACCTCGACGCGTACGCGCTGTTCGTTCGAGGTCGCGGCCGCCGACCAGGGCGCGTCCACCACCTATCTCGACCCTTCCGGCTCGCAGATAGGGCACAAGGAGTCGGTCAGGGACACGGCCCGGGTGCTCGGCCGGATGTTCGACGGGATCGAGTTCCGCGGCGACAGCCAGGCAGCCGTCGAGGAACTGGCCGCGTATGCGGGCGTCCCCGTCTGGAACGGTCTGACCGACGACTGGCACCCCACCCAGATGCTCGCCGACGTCCTCACCATGACCGAGCACAGCACCAAGCCGCTCACCGACATCGCCTTCGCCTATCTCGGCGACGCCCGGTTCAACATGGGCAACTCATACCTGGTGACCGGCGCGCTGCTCGGCATGGATGTACGGATCGTCGCGCCCCGCGCCTACTGGCCGGCCGAGGGGATCGTGGCCGAGGCCCGAGCCCTCGCCGAAAAGAGCGGCGCCCGTGTCACGCTCACCGAGGACGTCGAGGAAGGTGTACGGGGCGCGGACTTCGTCGCCACCGACGTCTGGGTCTCCATGGGGGAGCCCAAGGAGGTCTGGGCCGAGCGGATCTCCGCGCTCTCCCCGTACGCCGTGACGATGGACGTCCTGCGGGCGACCGGCAATGCGGAGGTCAAGTTCCTGCACTGCCTCCCGGCCTACCACGATCTCGGCACCAAGATCGGCCGTGAGATCCACGAGCAGTACGGCCTCGACTCGCTCGAAGTCACCGACGAGGTCTTCGAGTCGGCGCACTCGGTCGTCTTCGACGAGGCCGAGAACCGGCTGCACACCATCAAGGCGATCATGGTGGCGACGCTGAGCTGAGCCCGTTCGGGCCCCTCAGATCGCGGGCCGCGCCGGAAGCGTGAACCACACCGCCTTGCCGGACTCGGTGAGGCGGTGTCCGCATGCCTGGCTCAAGGTGCGGATCAGAAGGAGACCCCGGCCGTGCTCCTGCCAGGGGTCCGGGTGCTCGTCGGGTGCCGGGCAGGTCAGATCGCCGGGCGGCGCGGGGGAAGGGTCGTGCACCTCGACCTGGCAGCCGGTGGGCAGCAGCTCCACGACCAGCTCGATGGGGGCGTCGCCGGAGGTGTGCTCGACGGCGTTGGCGACCAGCTCGGCGGTGAGCAGCTCGGCCGTGTCGCAGTCCGCGGCGGTCGAGGGGTCGATGTCCTGCAGCGCCGTACGGACCAGGGCGCGGGCGACGGGCACGGCCGCGACGGTGTGCGGAAGTGCGATGCGCCAGGAGGCAGGGGTTTCGTGCAAGGGCGGATCCGTTCACGTGCAGGCTGTCCTGCGTTCAACCATACGAAGCGTAACCCCAAGGCCTGTAGAGCCGCCGGGCCGGGCTCAGATGGGACGAATGCCACATCGCGGGGGACCTTCGGCGGGGTACACACAGGGTTATCGCGTACTCGTGACGGCGGTCATATCCGAGTGATAACTTCGAAGAGCCGCCACTACCGCCCGGAGGCCCCGTATGAGCCCGTTCACCGGTTCCGCGCCCCGTACCTCCGAGTGGCACCACCTGAGGGTGACCATCGACGAGAGCTCCGTCGCCACCGTCACGCTCGCCCGCCCCGAGAAGCTCAATGCGCTGACCTTCGGCGCCTATGCCGATCTGCGCGATCTGCTCGCCGAGTTCTCCCGCGAGCGGTCCGTCCGTGCGCTGGTCCTGGCCGGTGAGGGCCGCGGATTCTGCTCCGGCGGGGATGTCGACGAGATCATCGGCGCGACGCTCGGCATGAACACGGCCGAGCTGCTCGACTTCAACCGGATGACCGGCCAGGTGGTGCGCGCGATCCGCGAGTGCCCCTTCCCCGTGATCGCCGCGCTGCACGGAGTGGCCGCGGGCGCCGGCGCCGTGCTCGCACTCGCGGCGGACTTCCGGGTCGCGGATCCGTCCGCCCGTTTCGCGTTCCTGTTCACCAAGGTCGGCCTTTCCGGGGGCGACATGGGCGCGGCCTATCTGCTGCCCCGGGTCGTCGGCCTCGGCCACGCGACCCGCCTTCTGATGCTCGGCGACACGGTCCGCGCACCCGAGGCCGAACGGATCGGGCTGCTCAGCGAGTTGGCCGACGAGGGCAGCGCCGACGAGGCCGCGCAGGCCCTCGCCCACCGGCTCGCCGAGGGGCCCGCCCTCGCGTACGCGCAGACCAAGGCCCTACTCACGGCCGAGCTTGACATGCCGCTCGCGGCCGCCGTGGAGATGGACGCCGCCACCCAGGCACTCCTGATGAACGGCGAGGACTACACCGAGTTCCATGCCGCCTTCACCGCGAAGCGCCCGCCGAAGTGGCAGGGGCGATGAGCGCCGTGGGGCCTGCGATGCGCGTCGCCGTCATCGGAGGCGGACCCGGCGGTCTGTACGCCGCCGCGCTGCTCAAGCGCCTGGACCCCGACCGAGAGATCACCGTCTGGGAGCGCAACGCACCCGATGACACCTTCGGCTTCGGCGTGGTCCTGTCCGACGAGACCCTCGGCGGGATCGAGCACGCCGATCCGGTCGTGTACGCGGCGATGCAGGCCGAGTTCGTCCGTTGGGACGACATCGACATCGTGCACCGCGGCCATCGCTCCGCCTCCGGCGGCCACGGTTTCGCGGCCCTCGGCCGCAAGCGGCTCCTGCAGATCCTGCACGAGCGCTGCCGTGAACTCGGCGTCGAGCTCCGCTTCCGCACGCAGGCACCCCCGGCCGCCGCACTCGCCACGGCGTACGACCTGGTGATCGCCGCCGACGGAGTGAACAGCCTCACCCGCGAGGCCCACGCCGACGCCTTCGGACCGCGCATCGAGGAACACCGCTGCCGCTACATCTGGCTGGCCGCCGACTTCGCCTTCGACGCCTTCCGCTTCGAGATCGCCGAGACCGAGCACGGCGTGATGCAGCTGCACGGCTATCCGTACGCGGCCGATGCCTCCACCGTGATCGTCGAGATGCGCGAAGAGGTCTGGCAGGCCGCAGGATTCGACGGGCTTGACGAGCACGAGTCCGTGGAGCGCTGCGCGAAACTCTTCTCCGACGCCCTCGACGGCCGCCCCCTGCACTCCAACAACTCCTCCTGGATCCGCTTCCGCACCGTCGTCAACGACCGCTGGTCGCACGGCAATACGGTCCTGCTCGGCGACGCCGCCCACACCGCGCACTTCTCCATCGGCTCCGGCACCAAGCTCGCCGTCGAGGACGCCCTGGCGCTCGCCGCCTGCCTCGAAGAGCAGCCCACGATCGAGCGGGCACTTCGGGCGTACGAGGAGGAGCGCCGCCCGGTCGTCACCTCCACACAGCGCGCGGCCCGCGCGAGCCTGGAGTGGTTCGAGGAGCTGGACCGCTATACGGACCAGCCGCCACGGCAGTTCGCCTTCAACCTCCTCACCCGCAGTCGTCGTGTCACGCATGACAATCTGCGGCTCAGGGACCCGGAGTTCACCGCGGACGTGGAGCGCGAATTCGGCTGCCCGCCGGGGACGCCGCCGATGTTCACCCCGTACAAGCTCCGTGAACTCACCCTGCGCAACAGGGTGGTCGTCTCGCCGATGGACATGTATTCGGCCGTCGACGGCGTACCCGGCGACTTCCACCTGGTGCACCTGGGCGCCCGCGCGCTCGGCGGGGCCGGTCTCGTGATGACCGAGATGGTCTGCGTCAGCCCCGAGGGCCGGATCACCCCCGGCTGCGCGGGTCTGTGGAACGCCCAGCAGGCCGCGGCCTGGACCCGGATCAGCACCTTCGTGCACGAGCAGTCGCCCGGCGCCGCGATCGGCATCCAGCTCGGCCACTCGGGCCGCAAGGGCTCCACGAAGCTGATGTGGGAGGGCATCGACGAGCCCCTCGACGAAGGCAACTGGCCCCTCGTGGCGCCCTCGCCGCTCCCGTACAAGGAGGACAGCCAGACCCCTGAGGAGCTCACGCGGGAAGGCCTTGTCGAGATCCGCGAGCAGTTCGCGGCCGCCGCCTGGCGGGCGGAGCGGTGCGGGTTCGATCTGCTCGAACTGCACTGCGCACACGGCTACTTGCTCTCCAGTTTCCTCTCCCCGCTGACCAACCGGCGCGAGGACGAGTACGGAGGCCCGCTGGAGAACCGGCTGCGCTTCCCGCTTGAAGTCTTCGACGCCGTACGGGCCATCTGGCCGCCCGAGCGCCCGATGACCGTCCGTATCTCCGCCACGGACTGGGCCGAGGGCGGCACCAGCGGTGACGACGCCGTGGAGATCGCCCGCGCCTTCACGGCGCACGGCGCGGACGCGGTGGATGTGTCCACCGGACAGGTCGTGGACGAGGAACGGCCCGCGTACGGACGCTCGTACCAGACGCCGTTCGCCGACCGGATCCGCCAGGAGACGGGCATCCCCGTGATCGCGGTCGGGGCGATCTCCTCGTGGGACGACGTCAACTCGCTGATCCTGGCGGGCCGTACGGACCTGTGCGCCCTGGCCCGCCCGCATCTCTACGACCCCAACTGGACCCTGCACGCGGCCGCCGAACAGGGCTACTCGGGACCGGGCATCGCCTGGCCCCTGCCGTATCAGGCGGGCAGCCGCCGCCCCCAGACCGGCCGCACGGACGCACCGAAGCCGCGCCTGACTCTGGGGTAGGCGCGGCTCCGGGGGACGGTGGGCTCAGCAGCAGGACTTGGGCTTGGACTTGGCGCAGCAGCCGGTGGTGGCCTGGGCGGTGCAGCCGGCCGGGGCCTGGGCGGTGCGGGAGTTCTCGCAGGTGCGGCAGGCGGTGGCCGGGGCGTTGCAGCCGGCGCAGGCGTTCATTTCGCAGCCGCGGCAGGCGGAGGCGGGCGCGTTGCACTCGCGGCACGAGGCAGCCGTGGCCGCGCAGCAGCTGTCGCCCTGGAGCAGGGGGAGCCGGCTGCCGGGGCGCAGCGTGGTCACCGGGCCGCGGCGCATCACTCCACGACCGCCACGGCGACCCTTCACCGTCTGCATACGCTGCTCGGCCATCACCACATACCTCCACGCTCGTTGCGTCGAATTGCACCATTCGGCGTCGACTCGTGGAGCGTAGAGGAAAAGCATTTTGGAAAGGCAGCCGTTTCCTTATACGGAATTTCCTAAGGCAAGGATTACCTGACGCGATTGCCCCGCCGTGCTCACACAGCGCCGACGAATTCCGCCCCCGCATCCCGCAGCCGCGCATGCAGCCGCCCGAAGACCTCCGCCGAACGGCTCCCCGGCCAGTCGGCAGGCAGCAGATCGGCAGGCAGGACCGGGTCCGCGTAGGGGAGATGGCGCCAGGAGTCCAGGGCGTGGAGATAGTCGCGATACGCGTCCTCGGCCGGGGTTTCCGTACGGGATTCCCATGCGGCGAGCACCGGTTCGTGGCGGTCCAGGAATTCCTCGTGGAGTTTCGCGAGCGCGTCCAGATCCCACCAGCGCGCCACGGATTGCGCGGTGGCCGAGAAACCCAGGTGTGCGCCGCGGAACAGGTCCACGTACTGGGCGAGTTGGAGCCGCTCCAGAGTGTGCCGGGCCTCCTCGTAAAGCCGCGCCGGTGCGATCCACACCCCTGGCGCCGCCGTGCCGAAGCCAAGGCGCGCCAGCTGCGAGCGCAGCACGTGCCGCTGGCTGCGTTCGGCCTCGGGCACCGAGAACACGGCGAGCACCCAGCCGTCGGACGCGGCGGGCGGACCCTCGGCGTAGATCCGCCGGTCACCGTCGTCGAGCAGCCGGCGCGCCTCCTCGGAGAGCGCATAGCCGGCCGCGCCCTGCCCGGTGCGCTCCGGCAGGAGGAGCCCGCGCCGCTTGAGCCGCGACACGGAGGAGCGCACCGCCGGTGCGTCCACCCCGACCGCGGCAAGCAGCCGGATCAACTCGGCTACCGGAACGGGCCCTTGGCCCCGGCGCCCGTAAGCCCCGTAGAAGGTGACGATCAAGGATCGCGGAGTCTGCTGCTCTGCCACGCGATCACTCTAGATCCTCGAAGACGCGCAGCTTGAAGCGCTGCAGCTTGCCCGTCGGGGTACGCGGCAGCGCGTCCGGGAACTCGACGATGCGCGGGCACTTGTACGGCACCAGCTCGCCCTTCACGAACTCCCGCAGCGCCTGTGCCGTCTCCGGCGTGCGCGGCACACCCTCGCGCAGCACCACATAGGCGGCGACGACCTCGCCGCGCGCCTCGTCAGGCTGCCCGACGACCGCAGCCTCCAGGACATCGGGGTGCCTGAGCAGGGCGTCCTCCACCTCCGGGCCCGCGATGTTGTACCCGGCCGAAATGATCATGTCGTCCGCGCGGGCCACATAACGGAAGTAGCCGTCCGGCTCACGGACGTAGGTGTCGCCCGTGATGTTCCAGCCGTCGCGTACGTACTCCAGCTGCCGTGGATCCGACAGATAGCGGCAGCCGACGGGGCCGCGTACCGCGAGCAGCCCCGGCTCCCCGTCGGCCACCGGCTTGCCCTCGCCGTCCACGACGCGGGCGGTCCAGCCGGGCACGGGCGTGCCGGTGGTGCCGGGGCGGATGGCGTCGTCGGAGGCGGAGATGAAGATATGGAGCAGCTCGGTGGCCCCGATCCCATTGATGATCTTCAGCCCGGTCCGCTCGTGCCAGGCCTGCCAGGTGGCGGCCGGAAGATTCTCGCCTGCGGACACACAGCGCCTGAGGGTGCGTACGTCCGCACCTGCGTCGATCTCGTCGAGCAGCGCGCGATACGCGGTCGGTGCGGTGAACACCACCGACACCCCGTGCTCGGCTATCGCGGGCAACAGCTGCTTGGGACCGGCCTGTTCGAGCAGGAGGGAAGTCGCTCCGGCCCGCATCGGGAAGATGACGAGCCCGCCGAGCCCGAAGGTGAAGCCCAGCGGCGGACTGCCCGCGAAGACGTCGTCCGGCTCGGGCTTCAGCACATGGCGCGAGAACGTGTCCGCGATGGCGAGCACATCGCGATGGAAGTGGATACAGCCCTTCGGGCGCCCGGTCGTCCCACTCGTGAACGCGATCAGTGCGACATCATCCGCGGCCGTCTCCACCGGCGTGAACCACTCGGGCTGCCGCTCGGCGAGCCGGACCAGGTCGTCCGGGCCCGCGCCGCCGAAGGGGACGACCCGCAGCCCGGGCACCGATTCCAGATCCGCCAGGAAGCGGGCGTCGCACAGGGCATGACCGACCTGCGCCATCTCGCAGATGGTCGTCAGCTCATGCGCGCGATGCTGCGCGAGCACGGTCACGGCGACGGCGCCCGCCTTCATCACCGCGAGCCAACAGGCCGCGAGCCAGGGCGTGGTGGGCCCGCGCAGCAGCACCCGGTTGCCCGGGACGACCCCGAGCTCGGTGGTCAGTACATGAGCGATCCGGTCGACATGTCCCTGCAGTTGCCCGTACGACCAGACCTCGCCGTCCGCCGTACGGAACACCGGCCGTGAGGCGCCGAAGCGCTCGACGGTCGTGTCGAGCAGCTCCGCCCCGCAGTTGAGCCGGTCGGGATAGTGCAGCTCGGGCAGGGCGAAGGTGAGCTCCGGCCACTGTCCGGCGGGCGGCAGATGGTCCCGCGCGAAGGTGTCGGCGTGGGCGGAGGGTGTGAGCGGTGTGGGCTCCATTGTGCTTGCCCCTTCACTGTGGTGGGGTCGCCCAACGAGCGTATCGTGATGGTGACGACAGTCAACGGTGCGCGATACGTTCACTTGGTACGTCCGTCGAAGGGAGAGTCAAGGTGCCGGAATTCGCCCTGGACCCCAAGCAGCTTCAGTGGTGTGCCGAGCTGCGGGACGTGGCCGCCACGCGCCTGCGCCCGCTCGTGGATGCGGGACAAGAGGGAGAGGTCAACCGCCCGTTGGTGGCGGCCCTCGGCGAACTCGGGCTGCTCTCCCGGCTGTTCACCGCCGGCTCCCTCGATCTGTGCCTGATGCGTGAATCACTCGCCTACGGATGTACGGAGGCGGAGACGGCCCTCGCGCTCCAAGGACTCGGCGCCCACCCGGTGCACGCCCACGGCACCGACGCCCAGCGCGCCCGCTGGCTGCCGGAGGTCTCGGCGGGGCGCGCGATCGCCGCGTTCGCGCTGAGCGAGCCGGGGGCGGGGTCGGATGCGGGGGCTCTGGCGCTGGAAGCGCGGGCGGACGGGGACGGTTGGACCCTGCACGGTGAGAAGTGCTGGATCTCCAATGCACCCGGCGCCGACTTCTACACGGTCTTCGCCCGTACGACACCGGGCGCGGGAGCCCGCGGGGTGACCGCCTTCCTGGTGCCGGCCGACCGGGAGGGGCTGACGGGTTCGGCTCTGGAGATGCTGTCGCCGCACCCGATCGGCTCGTTGGCCTTCGACGGGGTACGGGTGGACGCGGGCGATGTGCTCGGCACGGTCGACCAGGGCTTCCGGGTGGCGATGACCACGCTCAATCTCTTCCGGCCGAGCGTCGGGGCGTTCGCGGTCGGGATGGCCCAGGCCGCCCTGGACGCGACGCTTGCGCACACGGCTGAACGGCAGGCGTTCGGCGGGGTGTTGAAGGATCTGCAGTCGGTTGCCCACCAGGTGGCGGAGCTGGCCACGCGTACGGAGGCGGCTCGCCTCCTGGTCTACGCCGCGGCGGCCGCGTACGACCGTGGTGAACCCGACGTCCCCCGCCGGGCCGCGATGGCGAAACTGCTCGCGACGGAGACGGCGCAGCAGGTGGTCGACGCGGCGGTCCAACTGCATGGGGCGCGGGCGCTGCAGCGCGGCCATCTGCTCGAGCACCTGTACCGCGAGGTCCGCGCTCCCCGTATCTACGAAGGCGCGACCGAGGTGCAGCGCGAGATCATCGCCAAGGAGCTCTACAAGGAAGTGGGTCGCGCATGAGCCTGGAACGCATCAACCCCGCGGAGCTGTCCCCGCCGACAGGCTTCTCCCACGCGGTGACCGTGACCGGCTCCCGACTGGTCTTCCTCGCGGGCCAGACCGCTCTCGACACGGACGGCAAGGTGGTCGGCTCGACCCTGGTGGAGCAGTTCGAGGTGGCCCTGGCGAACCTCCTGACCGCCCTCGCGGCAGCGGGCGGGGCCCCGAAGGACCTCGCCCGCGTCACGGTGTATGCCACGGATGTGGCCGACTATCGAGTGCATGCCGGCGAACTGGGCCGTATCTGGCGGAGGTTGGCCGGCCGCGAGTACCCCGCGATGGCGGTGATCGGGGCGATGCGGCTCTGGGACGCTCAGTGCCTGGTGGAGCTGGACGGGGTGGCAGCGCTGGACTGAGGTGACTGCCCCGGCGCGGCGTTCTCCTCCATGAGCGGGGACAGGTCCCGGTACGGCTTGAGCTCCTTCGCCCGCTCGTTGACCGCGGGGTCGACGAACACCTGCCAGCGGTCGCTGGTCACGATGCTCCCCAACTCGTCGAGCGAGAGCGGAGGTTCGAGCCCGATGATCGGGCCGTCCTCGATGTCCGTCCCGTTGGCCGTTCCTACGAAAATCCGCAGACCGTCCGGCCGGATGACATCCGCATGCCGTCGTACGAGGAGACCGGTCCTGTCCTCGTACAGGATCACGACCGACCCGTCGCCCAGCCTGCGCACCCCGCAGGCCGTCATCTTCCCCTCGCCCTCCCGGCCTTCGCAGGAGTAGAAGCCCGCCAGCGAACTCTTGAAGTCCGTCTTCGGATCGGGCCAGTCGCTGCGGTGGAAGTTCGGCTGCACATTGATCTGCACCTCGGCGCCCGACAGCCAGGAGTCCATGGTCAGCCGCGCGAACGCCTCATGGACCATGGCGGTCTGCTGCCCCTCGTAATCCGAGGTGTCCGCGCCCTTGGGCAGCAGTTCCTTGAGCGTCTGGGCCACTGCCCGCCCGCTCATGTACTCGGTGCCCGGCGGCTGCACAGGCTCCTTCGGCAGCGCGGAGAAGTCCGGGAAGGCGACCTTCCCCGGCTTGCCGTCCGTCGCCCCCGGCAGGATCTCCATCTTCCCGGCGACGGTGGGGAAGTGTGAACCGAACAACGACGACCCCGCGACCGCGGCAAGCGCCGCACAGGTCGCGGCCCCCATCGTCAGCGCCCTGCGCCGCGCCTTGATCCGGCGCCCGCGCCGCTCCGCGCCCGCGACGAGTTCATGGGTCGAAGGGCGTACGCCCCCCACCGCCTCACCCATCACCCGCGACAGTTCCCGTTCATCCAACTGCGTCATCACTTCCTGCCCCTCCTCAGATCGCGGTGAGCGACTCAAGGTCGCCGTTGAGCAGCTCGCGCAGCTTCGCCAGCGCGGACATCGAGCGATTGCGTACGGTCCCGGCGCGCAGCCCCAGTTCGCAGGCCGTCTGCTCGACGCTGTGGTCCTCCCAGTAGCGCAGGACCAGAACGGCCCTGTCCTTGGGCGGCAGTTGGGCCAGGGCCTGCAACAAAGCGACCCGCAGCGCCGGATCCCCGTCCCCGTACGCCCCCTCCGGCAGCTCCGCCGTCGGCCGCTCGCCGCTCGACCTGAGCCGGCGCTGGGAGAGATGGGTGCGCACCAGGACGGAGCGCACATAGGCGTCCGGATTGTCGGCCCGCCGCACCTTGCCCCACGAGGCGTAGGCCTTGCCGAGAGCGCTCTGCACCAGGTCCTCGGCGGCATGCCAGTCGCCGGCGGTCAGCAGCAGCGCGGTACGGAACAGTGGGGCGGTGCGGATCTGGGCGAACTCCCGGAATTCCGTATCTCGCCCCATTTGTCTCGTCACTTGCTGCCTCCCCCTCGACGACTTACTCTCCCTGCTCACCCCTAGGACGCGCCGACCGGCTCACCTTGTCACTGCCGGGGGTCGGATCGTGAAGGGAGCCGTCGGGCATGACCGGGCTCAAGGAGCGTCTCGCACACAGCCTCACCGCCCAGGTGGTGCTGTCCTTCGCCATCGTCATGCCGCTGTCGCTCCTGACCGTGCTGATCGAGCCGGGCGAGGCGCTCGGCGCGGCGCTGGTGCGCGGCGTCCTGGTCGCGGCGGGCTCGGCGGTGTTCCTGGTGGTGCGGCAGCTGCGCCATCGCGCGCTGACGGGCGGCGTGGACGCCCTGGTCACCTCGGAACGGCGGCTGACGCGCGGCCAGGTGCCCGAGGACCCGGCCGGCCGGGAAGCCATGCGCGGACTGCTGGCCCAACGGCGCGGTGAGCTGCGCCGTTCCGGTCGGGCGCTGCCCTTCTTCGTCCTCATGCTCGCCGCGCTCCCGATGCTTTTCCTGAAGAACGGCAGGAGTGTCGACGCCGTGGCCACGCTGGTCCTCGGCGCCGCCTTCGTCGGCTTTCTGCTGGTGATGCGGCGCCGCAACCTGCGCCGGGTCCAGGTCATGGAGAAGGCCCTCGCCCCGGAAGCCGATGCTCCCGACGCGAGGGCCTCCGCCCACTAGTCGCCCGAACGTAGATGTCCCGGTCCTAGATGTCCCGGAACGTCTCGATCTGCGCGCCGACCGAGTTGAGGCGCTCCGCCAGATCCTCGTAACCCCGGTTGATCACGTACACGTTGCGCAGGACCGACGTGCCGTCCGCCGCCATCATCGCGAGCAGCACGACGACCGCGGGACGCAGCGCCGGCGGGCACATCATCTCGGCCGCGCGCCAGCGCGTCGGGCCCTCGACCAGGACGCGGTGCGGGTCAAGGAGCTGGAGCCGGCCGCCGAGGCGGTTGAGGTCCGTGAGGTAGATCGCGCGGTTGTCGTAGACCCAGTCGTGGATCAGGGTCTTGCCCTGGGCCGCCGCCGCGATCGCCGCGAAGAACGGCACGTTGTCGATGTTCAGACCCGGGAACGGCATCGGGTGGATCTTGTCGATCGGCGCTTCGAGCTTCGAAGGCCGCACGGTCAGGTCCACCAGACGCGTACGCCCGTTGTCCGCCGCGTACTCCGCCGAACGGTCGTGGTCGAGACCCATCTCCTCCAGGACCGCGAGCTCGATCTCCATGAACTCGATCGGCACCCGGCGGATGGTGAGCTCCGACTCGGTGACCACGGCCGCGGCCACCAGGCTCATCGCCTCGACCGGGTCCTCGGAGGGGGAGTAGTCGACATCGACGTCGATGTTCGCGACGCCGTGCACGGTCAGTGTGGTCGTCCCGATGCCGTCCACCCGCACGCCCAGGGCCTCGAGGAAGAAGCACAGGTCCTGGACCATGTAGTTGGACGAGGCGTTGCGGATGACCGTCTTGCCGTCGTGGCGGGCGGCCGCGAGCAGCGCGTTCTCCGTCACGGTGTCGCCGCGCTCGGTCAGTACGATCGGGCGGTCCGGCTTGATCGAGTGGTCGACCTCGGCGTGGTAGATGCCCTCGGTCGCCGCGATGTCCAGACCGAAGCGGCGCAGCGCGATCATGTGCGGCTCGATCGTGCGCGTGCCGAGGTCGCAACCGCCCGCGTACGGCAGCTTGAAGCGGTCCATGCGGTGAAGGAGCGGGCCGAGGAACATGATGATCGAGCGGGTGCGGCGGGCCGCGTCCGCGTCCATCGCGCCCATGTCGATCGAGGCCGGCGGGACGATCTCGAGGTCCTTGCCGTCGTTGATCCAACGCGTGCGGACCCCGATGGAGTTCAGGACCTCGAGGAGGCGGTAGACCTCCTCGATCCGTGCGACCTTGCGCAGCACGGTGCGGCCCTTGTTGAGCAGCGAGGCGCACAGCAGCGCGACGCATGCGTTCTTGCTCGTCTTGACGTCGATCGAGCCGGAAAGCCGGCGCCCGCCGACGACCCTGAGGTGCATGGGCCCGGAGTAGCCCAGAGAGACGATCTCGCTGTCCAGGGCTTCACCAATTCGGGCGATCATCTCAAGGCTGATGTTTTGGTTACCGCGTTCGATGCGGTTGACGGCGCTCTGGCTGGTACCGAGTGCCTCGGCCAGCTGCGACTGTGTCCAGCCCCGGTGTTGCCGGGCGTCACGGATGAGCTTGCCGATGCGTACGAGGTAGTCGTCTGCCATGGCGCGACCGTATACCGGATGTGAGATAGAGGGAAAGCGGAGCACGCCCGTCCGGGTAACCGAAATGTCGTCACCGACCAAACCAGCCGCGTCGATTGCGGCGGGTTCGTCCAGAAGTGGTGGTTTTGCGCCAACCGAAGGGTCCGGGGAGGTCCATCGACGTCGTACGCCGTCCTGTGCTGCTGTGAGTTCGGCGCGGGCCGTGGGAGCCGCCGGTCGTGAAGGACCAGGAGCGGCGGTTGATGTTCAGCCGGACCCCGGGAAGGATCCGGAAACTCTTGCGGAACGTGAGCGGCATGTCTGTCTCCTGACGTACGGATCCGGGAACTCCGGGTACCCGCACCTCGGGAACTCAAAGGTCGTCCCCTCCACTGCTCGGCCCGGACCGTCGGCGGCGCGACAGGCGCTGTTACGGTCGCCGCCGTGACCGATCGCGCGCTCCAACTGCTCCGCCGGGACCGGCGTCTGGCCGCTCTCGCCGCCTTCCCCTTCAACTTCGACCTCGACCGTGCCGCGCACGGCCATGTCGAGACCGTGCGGCTCGCCTCGGGCGGTGGCCTCGAGATCCTCGCGGGTGACGACACCGGCGGCACGTTCTTCCGGTGCGAGGACGGCAGTGTGCTGTACGCCTCGTCGGAGGGCGGCGCCGGTGTCATCGGGTCGAGCGTCGACGAGGCGCTGGACGTCCTGACCGGCCTGCCGGGCTGGGAGAACTACGTGAACCTGGCCCCGCAGCGCGGAGAAGAGGCGATACGCGCCGCCGTCACGGAGACGGAGGACGAGCTCCGCGAGTACTACGGCATCGACGACGAGCGCACCGAACTCCGTACCGCGCTGGGTTTCCCGGACCGCTCCCCGGTCGAGCTCATCGCCCTGCTGCACACCGCACTCCTGCGCACCGAGCCCGAGTTCGTCCTGCTCAACGACGAGGAGGGCTGCGCCTACCGCCTCCTCGACGACCACCCGCGTCCGCCGCTGTGGGAGCCGGTCCTCGCCTCCGGCCGCAAGGACCTCGCCGCGCTGCGTGCCGGTGACGGCGAGGCATGGGGAGCGATGGCGGACGATCCCGTACGACGCCGACTGGCGCTGCGGGCGGCGCAGTTCGACCGCGCGGAGGGCGATCTCCCCGTGCTGCTGAGGCTGCTTCCGTACGAAGCCGAGTCGTCGATGACGGATGAGCTGAGGCTCACCTGTGTCCTCATCGGGCTGCACGGGCGGGCCGAGGATCTGCCGCTGCTCGATGAAGTGCGCCGTACGGACTTCGACACCGCGTGCGGTCTGAGTGACATTCCGGGTCCCGATGCCGACGGGGCCGAGCTGCGTCAGTGGGCGCTCGATCTGGACGACGCGATGGTCGGCGCCGATCCCGCCGACGAACCGCTCGAGACCTGGACCGATCTGGCGGCGGACCAGGGCCTCACCGAGTACGCGCGCGTCCCGCTCATCCGCCGTCTCGACGAGATCGAGCTGGACCAGAGCCTGCTGCGGGACCCGCGCAACCCCGGCAAGCTGGACTCCGGCCCCCTCTCGTCCCTGGCGCGCGACTTCGACCGGCTCGGTGATCTGCCCCAGGCCCTGCGCGCCCAGCGTCTGTGCACGGCGTTGCAGGAGACCGCATGGGACCGCGTCTCGTCCCTGCGCGACCTGGCCCAACTGGAGCGCCGAGCAGGCCACTTGGAGTCGGCGGCCCACACCCTGTCCCGCCTGCGCGCCGTCCTGGATGCCCCCGGGGACGACAGTCTGGAGTGGCTGTACCGGGTGAATCTCGGCCGCTTCGTCGTACGTGAGCACGACGAGCTGGCCCGGGCCCTGACCGACGCGGGCCACGCGGCCCGCGCGACCGGACTCGCCGAAGCAGCGGCCGGAATACGGTCCCGGCTGACCTAGCACCCCCACCCGGCTGTGGGCAGTCGTGCCGCACTGTTGACCCCGGCCCGAGCCGTCCGTTGTCCTGGCCGGATGCCGATCGACGATGCCGCACAGGCCTCCCGGACAGACCCGCTCGCCCAGCTCACCCTGGACCAGCTGCGCCGCCGCACCAGCGTGAAATGGCGCACCCACCCCGAGGACGTACTCCCGCTCTGGGTGGCCGAGATGGACGTACCCCTCGCCCCCGCGATCGCGGACGCGCTGCACGCGGCCGTCGACCTCGGCGACACCGGCTATGCGACCGGCCAGGGATACGCCGAGGCCCTGGCCGAGTTCGCCGCGGAGCGCTGGGGGTGGAACGGCCTCGACGTCTCACGCACCGCGCTCGTGCCCGACGTGATGCTCGGTGTCGTGGAGGTGCTCCGTCTGATCACCCGGCCCGGGGACGCGGTCGTGGTCTGCTCGCCGGTGTACCCGCCCTTCTACGCCTTCGTCACCCATGACGCCCGCGAGATCGTCGAGGCACCGCTCGGCCCGGCCGGGCGAATCGATCCCGCCGCCCTGGAGGACGCGTTCAAGCGGGCCCGGCACGGAGGCCGGGGCGCCGCGCTCCTGATGAGCAACCCGCACAATCCGACCGGCGTCGTGCACACCCGCCAGGAACTGGAGACCGTCGCCGAGCTCGCCCGACGGCACGGGGTGCGCGTGGTCGCGGACGAGATCCATGCCCCGATCGTCCTGCCCGGCGCCGTCTTCACGCCGTATCTGAGCGTGCCGGGAGCCGAGAATGCCTTCGCGCTGTCCTCGGCCTCCAAGGCCTGGAACCTCTCCGGCCTCAAGGCGGCCCTCGCCGTCGCGGGCCCGCAGGCCGCCGATGAGCTGCGCCGGCTGCCCGAAGAGGTGAGCCACGGACCCAGTCATCTCGGGGTCATGGCCCACACCGCGGCCTTCCGCGACGGCGGCGGCTGGCTCGACGAGGTCATCGCCGGACTCGCGGCCAACCGCGACCTGCTGGGAAACTTGGTCGCGGAGCACTTGCCGGGCGTCCACCACCTCAGGCCGGAGGGCACCTACCTCGCCTGGCTCGACTGCACCGCACTCGGGCTTCATGAGGAGGAGCCGCTCGACGGTCCCGGCATCGCCTCCGACCTGGCCGGACCTGCTCGGATGTTTCTCGACCACGCACGGGTCGCCCTCACCTCGGGCCATGTCTTCGGCACCGGCGGCGCGGGCCGCGTACGCCTCAACTTCGCGACCTCACCGGCCGTCCTGCGCGAGGCCCTGTCCAGGATGGGCCTTGCTCTGCGGGGCACCCGTACGTGACCAGCGCAACAGAACAGCCCACAAGGCCGGGGCATGACCAAGCCCCGGCGATGTACTAGAGTTATCTCGACATCGAGATATCTGCCGAGGCGCACCGCAGCCGCCGGCGAGGTAAGGCCACCCTAACTAAGCCTTACCTTAGCGGATCGACCAGGGGTCGTGGCGGCAGGATGTGGTGGAACGCGCACATATATGAAGGAGACTGTCGTGTCGGCGAACAGCTTCGACGCCCGCAGCACGCTGCGCGTGGGCGACGAGTCCTATGAGATCTTCCGGCTGGACAAGGTCGAGGGCGCCACACGCCTTCCCTACAGCCTCAAGGTTCTCCTCGAGAACCTGCTCCGCACCGAGGACGGCGCGAACATCACCGCCGACCACATCCGCGCCCTCGGCAGCTGGGACTCGCAGGCTCAGCCGAGCCAGGAGATCCAGTTCACGCCCGCCCGCGTGATCATGCAGGACTTCACCGGTGTGCCCTGTGTCGTGGACCTCGCCACCATGCGTGAGGCCGTCAAGGCGCTCGGCGGCGACCCGGCCAAGGTCAACCCGCTCTCCCCGGCCGAGATGGTCATCGACCACTCCGTGATCGCGGACAAGTTCGGCACCGCCGACGCGTTCCGCCAGAACGTGGAGCTGGAGTACGGCCGCAACAAGGAGCGCTACCAGTTCCTGCGCTGGGGCCAGACCGCGTTCGACGACTTCAAGGTCGTCCCGCCGGGCACCGGCATCGTCCACCAGGTCAACATCGAGCACCTCGCTCGTACGGTCATGGTCCGAGGCGGCCAGGCCTACCCCGACACCCTCGTCGGCACCGACTCGCACACCACGATGGTCAACGGCCTGGGCGTCCTGGGCTGGGGCGTCGGCGGTATCGAGGCCGAGGCCGCGATGCTCGGCCAGCCGGTCTCGATGCTCATCCCGCGCGTCGTCGGCTTCAAGCTGACCGGTGAGCTCAAGCCGGGCACCACCGCCACGGACCTCGTGCTCACGATCACCGAGATGCTGCGCAAGCACGGCGTCGTCGGCAAGTTCGTCGAGTTCTACGGTGAGGGCGTCGCCGCCACCTCGCTGGCGAACCGCGCCACCATCGGCAACATGTCGCCCGAGTTCGGCTCCACCGCCGCGATCTTCCCGATCGACGACGAGACCCTGAACTACCTGCGCCTGACCGGCCGTGACGCCCAGCAGGTCGCGCTCGTCGAGGCGTACGCCAAGGAGCAGGGCCTCTGGCTCGACCCGGCCGCCGAGCCCGACTTCTCCGAGAAGCTGGAGCTGGACCTCTCGACGGTCGTCCCGTCGATCGCCGGTCCGAAGCGTCCGCAGGACCGCATCGTCCTCGCGAACGCGGCCCAGCAGTTCGCCGTGGACGTACGCAACTACGTCTCCGACGACTCCGAGGCCGGCAAGGAGTCCTTCCCGGCCTCCGACGCCCCGGCGACCGCGACGAACGGCGTGCCCACCAAGCCGACCCGCGTCACGCTGGCCGACGGTTCGACCTTCGAGATCGACCACGGCGCCGTCACGGTCGCCGCGATCACCTCCTGCACCAACACCTCGAACCCGTACGTGATGGTCGCCGCCGCGCTCGTCGCGAAGAAGGCCGTCGAGAAGGGCCTGACCCGCAAGCCGTGGGTCAAGACCACGCTCGCCCCGGGCTCCAAGGTCGTCACCGACTACTTCGACAAGGCGGGGCTCACCCCCTACCTCGACAAGGTCGGCTTCAACCTGGTCGGCTACGGCTGCACCACCTGCATCGGCAACTCGGGTCCCCTCGACGAGGAGATCTCGAAGGCGATCAACGACGCGGACCTGGCCGTCACTTCGGTGCTCTCCGGCAACCGCAACTTCGAGGGCCGGATCAACCCGGACGTCAAGATGAACTACCTGGCGTCCCCGCCGCTGGTCGTCGCGTACGCCCTGGCCGGTTCGATGAAGATCGACATCACCACCGAGGCGCTCGGCACCGACACCGAGGGCAAGCCGGTCTTCCTGCAGGACATCTGGCCCACCGAGGCCGAGGTGAACGACGTCGTGGCGAGCGCCATCGGCGAGGACATGTTCGCCAAGTCCTACCAGGACGTCTTCGCGGGCGACGCCCAGTGGCAGGCGCTCTCGATCCCGACCGGCAACACCTTCGAGTGGGACGCCGAGTCGACGTACGTCCGCAAGCCCCCTTACTTCGAGGGCATGACGATGGAGACCACCCCGGTCTCCGACATCTCGGGCGCGCGCGTGCTCGCCAAGCTGGGCGACTCGGTCACCACCGACCACATCTCCCCGGCCGGTGCGATCAAGGCCGACACCCCGGCCGGCAAGTACCTCACCGAGCATGGTGTGGAGCGTCGTGACTTCAACTCCTACGGCTCGCGCCGAGGCAACCACGAGGTCATGATCCGCGGCACGTTCGCCAACATCCGCCTGCGCAACCAGATCGCGCCGGGCACCGAGGGCGGCTTCACCCGCGACTTCACCGTCGAGGGCGGCCCGGTCTCCTTCATCTACGACGCCTCGCAGAACTACCAGGCGCAGGGCACCCCGCTGGTCATCCTGGGCGGCAAGGAGTACGGCTCCGGCTCGTCCCGCGACTGGGCCGCCAAGGGCACCGCGCTGCTCGGCGTCAAGGCCGTCATCACCGAGTCGTACGAGCGCATCCACCGCTCGAACCTCATCGGCATGGGCGTCCTTCCGCTGCAGTTCCCGGCGGGCCAGAACGCCGACTCGCTGGGCCTGACCGGCGAGGAGACCTTCTCGATCTCGGGCGTCACCGAGCTCAACGAGGGCACCACCCCGGCCACGGTCAAGGTCACCACCGACACCGGCGTCGAGTTCGACGCGGTCGTCCGTATCGACACCCCCGGCGAGGCGGACTACTACCGCAACGGCGGCATCATGCAGTACGTGCTGCGCAACCTGATCCGCAACTAAGGGATCGGGAAAAGCAGTTGGGCCGCACTCCTCTTCCGAGGGGTGCGGCCCTTGCTGTTGCTGCTCTTGGTTACGGCTTCGGCCACCCGCCGTAGGGCACGGTCAGGATCTCCATCGCGTGCCCCGACGGATCGAGGAAGTAGACACCCTTCCCGCCGTCGTTCGTGTTGTACGCGCCTGCGTGGCGCTGGTGCGGGTCCGCCCAGTGCTCCAGCTTCCGGTCCGCGATCTTCTTGTACGCGGAGTCGAAGACGTCTTCCGATACGAGGAAGGCGTAGTGCTGCAGCGGGGTGTTCCCGTCGGGGGCGGTGGCGAAGTCGAGGGTCACTCCGTTTTCGAGGACCACCGGGATGAACGGCCCCCAGGGGGCGCCGACTTCGAGACCGAGGAGCTCCGCGAAGAATTCGGCGGACTCCCGTGCGTCCTTCGACGCGATGATGGTGTGGTTGAACTGCACTGACAAGGTGAATGCCTCCAGAGGCAGACTCCGGCACCTCCATGTCTCACCCAGCCGGTGACCGACACGCGATGCTTCCCGAGAGCCTAGGCAGGCCCTTGGAGATCTGTCGAGCCGGTATCCGGTTCACTCGGCGGCGTCGGGTCCCTGCGCGCGGACCCTGCGCACCGCCTCCAAGGAGTCCTGCAGTTCGGTCAGCCAGTCGTCGGCATTGCGCTGCACCAGGCGTACGCACCAGGCCAGTGCCTCGCTGCGGCTGCGTGCCACACCGCCCGCGACCAGGGTGTCGAGGACCTGGCGCTCGGGCTGGCGAAGGCGGGTCATCACGGGTGCGGAGACATGTGTGAACAGGGCCTTCTCCTCCCCGCAGCGCACACCCCAGCTCACCTTCTTGCGGAAGCGGTGCTCGGCCTCGCGGGCCACGCCGATCCGCTCGTCACGCGTGCGCTCTCTGAACTCCTGGATACGGCCCTCGACCGCCGCGGCCTTCTCCGCGGCGGAGGCGTCCTTGTCGACCTCGGGCTCCGGGATCGGCCCGATGACGGTGATCTCCTCGCGGTCCACTGCGACTTCGGGCGGACCGTCGAAGAGCCCTTGGGGAATGCGGCCGGCGAACCAGCCGCGCACTTTCTCATGCTGTTCGGCTGTAAGCATGTAATCAACGTTGCACCGCCGGGAGTTGGCGGCAAGACCCTCGTGCAGATCAACTTCCGGGAGTCGCCGGGGAGTTGGTGTCCTGGGAGGGCAGGGGATCGGGGTCCACCTGCGGCGCCGTCGGCTTGTCCGGCTCGCAGACGATCTCGTTGCGCGGGGTGTAGTGCGTGTGGAAGGTCTTGCGGCCGACTTCCTGCCCGTCCTTCACGAGCACCCGGTCGACATCGACGTCGAAGCCCTCGTACGGCGTCTGCGCCTCGCACTTGTCGCCCTTGCCCTCGATCTTCTTCGGCTGGGTGATGTCGGTGCGCGGGCCCTTGATCGCCTTGACCTCGTCGTACTTCTTCGTGCCGAGGAAGGTGATCGTGACGTTGTGGTCGGTGGCGGCGGCCTGGATGTAGATGGCGTGGCCCGAGTCGTTCTGCCAGCGCAGATCGAGGGTGCCCCAGGCGACGGTGGCCTCGCGGCCCTCCGGATAGCGCTCGATGTAGAAGGAGTGGGCTCCGTATTCGACGGGCTTGACCCCGGCGAAGAACATCGCGTTGAACATCGTCGTGGCCACGGTCGAGACACCGCCGCCGGGAGCGCTGTAGTAGGCGCCGTCGAGGATCATCGTGCCGTCGGTGAAGCCGTTCTCCTTTGTGCGTTCGCCGACCGTACGGTTGAAGGACCACTCCTCGCCGTCCTTCACCAGCGTGCCGTTGATCAGCTCGGCCGCGCGGCCGATGTTGATCGTGCGGTACGCGGCGACCGGGAACTCCACGGTGTACGTGGACACCTGCTCCTTGATGCCCAGGTCCTTGATGCTCTGCGCGGTGAGCGCCGGCTGCACGGTCTCGGACGCGACGGTCGCCGTACGGGCGCCGCCGGTCTTGGTGAGCAGCGGGAAGACCGCCGCCTGCAGTGCCTTGGCGTCGACCTTGCGGCCGGGAGTCCCGTCCTTGGTGACGACCACCTTGCCGTCGTCGAGCCGCAGTTGGGCGTTGACCGGGGCGCCGATGGCCTGCTTCAGGGGCCTGGAGACATCCGGGTCCTTGAGCAGCGCCTCCGCGTCCAGCTTCGGGGTGAGTTTGCCCTGGTCGTCGGCCTTGAGGGTCAGATGGCGGCCGAGTGCGGCGGGCGTGAGCTCCAGCTCGCTGTCGCCGACGGTGAGGTTCACCGGTCCGGACATCGCGGGCCGCGCGAACTCGTCCACGGCGCGGGTGACTTCGGCCGCGCTCACCTTCGGCTTGGTCTCGTCCACGGGGAGCTGTACCGCGTCCGCCGACGGGTAGGCGGAGCGCAGGGTCTTCAGGGAGCTGTCCGTGTCGAGGGCGATCCCGGAGCGGGGTTCGGTGACATCCGGCTTGCCCGCCTTGAAGGCGACGGCCCCGTTGCGTTCCTCGCGGTCGTACTTCTTCGCCAGCTCGGAGAGGGCTTCCTCGGCCTTCGCCGCGTCCACGCGGACCACGGGATCGACCGAGCGGTCGCCGTCGCTGAAAAGGCCCCCGATCACGGAGAACGGATTGCTCTCGTTCTCCTTGGCCTGCTCGACCGTCGCCTTGGTGTCCACGGAGAGGCCCGCTCGGGCCGGGTCGAGCTCCGTCTTCTCCTCGCCGATACGCAGCGACTGGGGCGCGGCCCAGACCTGCCCCCGCTCCTGCTCCAGCCGCTCCTGCGCGGCGCTCGCGCTCAGCCCGCCCAGATCCACCCCGTCGACGCTGGTCCCTTTGGGTATCCCTGAGCCCTCGGATATGAGCCCGGCTATGTAGAGCCCGCCCACTACCGCGACCGCCCCACCTGCGGCGTACAGGGCGGGGCGTATACGGCGGCGCGACGGGTTCTGACGCGCCTGGGACTGCGGCTGCGGCTGCGGCTGCGGCTCGGGATCGGGGGCCTGGGGGAGGTCCGGTTGCGACAAGGCGCTCTCCTTCGGGCCGCGAAACGTCCGTAACGTACGAATGGCGATATTCACCCTATAAGGGGTGTCTTCGCCTGTCGCGCTACGGGGATCGCGGCCCGCTGCGGGAGCCGGGCCTGCACCACCCAAGCCCTCACCTCTGCACCACTCAAGCCCTCACCCCTGGACCACCCAAGCCCTCACCCCTGCACCACCTGCAAGAACGGCCGACCCGTGCTCTGCTCGCGGCTCGCGAGCACCACCGCGTTCCCCGCCGCCGCCTGGGCGAGCGCGATGGTCGCGGTCTTGTCGCCGGCGTACTGGCTGCGCACATGAGCCGTGACGTCCAGCGCGATCCAGTCCTTGGTGAGTCCGATCGCGCCCGACGAAAGGAGCGAGCCGAGGGCGGGCATGCTGTTCCAGGTCAGCCCGGACTCCGTCCAGCTGTCGGTGCTCACCGCGTAAGCGCTGATCAGCGCCTGCGTACCGGCCGAGTCGGCGGTCTGGCCGTTGACCCACAGGACCGCCCGCCGGGGCGTGGCGGTGAGGGCGGAGAGGTCGAACTTCAGGTACGAGCGGCGGGTGAAGTCGGCCGAGGTGGAGTTCTTCACGACGAGGGTGGTGTCGGTACCGTAGTTCGTGGCCGCGTACGTGCCGCCCCGCACGTACGCGTCTGCGACCGGATTCACGGTGGCGGGCGTGCCCGCGGTGACCGTGCTGCCGGTCCCGAAGGTGATCGTGCGCGAGCTGCCCTGCTCGCCGCCGACCTCGACCTGCAGCTTGACGGGGGCGAGCCCGGTCACGCTGATCTCGGGGTCCGATGTGGCCGTCGTATAGCCGTTGCGGGCGATCGTGACCGTCACGGTGGTCGCCGCGCGGGTGGGGTCCGAGACGGCGACCTTGAGCGTGCCGCCGGACTCCCGCATCAGGACCGAGCAGGGCGCGGAGACGGTGATCGGACCCGCCGTACCCGCCGCGTAGAAGTTCGCGGCCGTGACACCCGTCGCGGTGTCGCTGATCGCCTGCACCAGCTTGGTGTTGGCGAGAACGCTCACCGTGGGGCTCGCCGCGCGGGCCGCGGTCTGGGCGGCGCTCGCGCCCGGCATGAGGATGTAGCGGTACGAGGCGTCGGTCGGGTCGGTGCCGTGGTTCATCCAGAGCGTGACGTAACGCCTGGTGAGCGCGGTGGTGGTGCCCGTCGGGTTGATGTCGCGCCAGGCGCCGGTGCGGGCCTCGCGGGCAGCCGATATCTCCGTACCGCCGGGGAACACGTAGCCCCCGAAGCCGTCGATCGAGGCCCAGGAAGCCGCGCTGAACGTCTTGGACCAGCCGAGCGTCTCGGCCTGGACGGTGCCGTCCACGGTGAGCGCCTGGGTGCCGGACGGGCCTAGGTTGCGGTTGTCGACCGTCGTGTAGACCCACTGGCCGTCGGCGGCGGTGATGCCCGCGCCGAGGCAGACCACCTGGTCGCCCAGGCAGAACCACGCCTTGCGCGCGGTCAGCGTCGAGCCGACGCCTCGGGTGTCCTGGCCCAGCGCGCTGTACGTTCCGTCGGTGGCGCCGCCCGTCCACACCGCCGAGGCGGCGGGCTTGGTGTTGGCGCCTTCGCTGTTCGCGAGGGGTTTGCGCGAGACCGTGGTGCCGGGCAGCCGCTGCGGATCGACCGTCGGCCAGAAGGCGTCCGAGTACTGGCCGTTGCCGTACGTGTCGCCCCACCAGTAGGTCATTCCGGAGTTGGTGTGCCAGCCGCGCGGGTTCTCGCCGTTGGCGACCTCGTAGAACTGGGTGCGCCCCGAACTCATCGCCACCGCGAACGCCCATCCCGGGCGGCGGTGCGTGGCGCGGTCCATGGAGCCGAAGACGCGGCTGCCCGTGGGCTCGGCGAGCGCGGTGATCGAGGAGTTGTCGAGGACGGACTTCATCGCGGCGAGGGCCGGGAGGCTGAGCCGCCCGTTGGTCAGCGGCGGCACGTAGTAGTCGCGCTGTATCCAGCCCTTGGCCATCCGCCGCCACAGCGCCGCGTCCGCGTCGGGCGCGGCGCCGGCGAGCGTGAGGATCGCGGCGATCCAGGAGTGCCCGCGCACATGGTCGCTCTGCGGCAGTCCGCCCGGATCGCCCCCGGTCAGACCGCGGCTGATCGCGCGCCCCGAAACACCGTCCATCATCAGCCCGTTGAACAGGAACGGGGCGACGGCAGCCGGCACCGCGTCGAAGATCAGCTGCCGGTCGGGGTCGGTCACCGCCCAGGTCGAGCCGTCGAGCAGGGACATGAGCAGCGCGAGGGCGTTGACCAGGACGAACCCGTACGTGCCCGTGTACGGGACCGAGGTGTGCTGGACGAACGAGCCGTCCGCGTAGAAGCCGTCACCGCTGCGCACCAGCGGGAAGGTGGGGGACAGGCCGTCGCGACCGACCGCGATCTTCGCGGAGCTCTTGCCCACGATGCCGCGCACGACGAGCACCCGGCAGTAGTCCGCACGGTTCGCGCCGGTGCTTGCGGTGTTGGTCAGGGCGACCTTGGAGTCGGGGACGAAGGTGTCCACGGCGGCGAGGCAGCCGCTGACCTGCGCTGCGGTGAGCTGCGGATACACCAGGCACATGGTGTCGAGGAGCAGCTGCGGGCTGCCTATCTCCCAGTCCCACCAGTTGTTGTACTTCGGCGTCGTGGGCGTGTAGGCGTTCGTCCGCATCCAGTCGAGGCCCGTGAGCACGGCGGTGAGGAGCGCGCTGTTCCCGGTGCGTCCCGTGCCGGGGAAGGACCAGGCCTGCGCCATGGCGAGGAGACGCCGGAAACCGGTTGTCACGTTGGCGCTGTTGGTGCCGAGCGGCAGGTCGGGCCAGAGGGCGGAGGAGCCCGGGGTCATTTGCGTACGGAAGGTCTCCGCGCTGTCGCCGAGCAGGGTCAGGGCGCCGGCGAACGGCGCGGCCGCCGGGTCGTAGCCCGTGCCCTTCAGGGCCGTGTCGATCCAGCGCAGGCGGAGTGCGTCGTACGCGTCGGCCGCGAAGGCCGGGAACGTCCCGGCCACGCCGAGGCCTAGCCCGGCACCTGTCACTGCGGCCATGCGGAGAGCGGTGCGTCGGGAGAGGGTCACGGAAACTCCAACCTCGTCGTCGAAGTAGCGCGGATCGGTGGGGGAGTGCCTGTGGAACAGGGGGAGTTCGGGGGAGCGCAGGATCGCCGAGTCGAGATCACTCGGTGTTCACCGGGCGTGAAGGTAAATCGGTTGCCCATTGCTGTCAATGGATTCCACAAGCCCTTGACGTATGCCTAGGTCAGCTCCTAAGTTCTGCGGCCAAGCAGCTGGAAACCGATTTCCCAACCTTGCCCAGAGGTGTTCATGAACCCCCGTCCGACCGTCGCACTGGCCATGGGCCCCGACACCGCCGCGCTCGCGTTGCCCCCCGCGCTGCGGGAAAGGCTGAGCGGCAGTGTCGAGCTGTGGGACGGCGTGATCAGCGACTTCGTCGCGGTCGAGCCCCGACTTGCCGACCTGGAAGTGCTTCTGACGAGCTGGCAGTGCCCGGTCGTCGACGAGGCGTTCCTCGACGCGGCCCCCAAGCTGCAGGCGATCGTGCACGCGGCCGGCTCCGTGAAGCATCTGCCCCCGCAGGTGTGGGAGCGCGGGATCCGTGTTTCCTCGGCGGCCGCCGCCAACGCGCGGCCCGTCGCGCAGTACACGGTCAGCGCGATCCTGCTCGCGGGGAAGGGCGTCTTCGGGCTCTCCCACGCATACGCACAGGGCGAGTTCGCGCACCCCGCGGACATCGGCAACCACGCTCAGGTGGCCGGTGTCATCGGTGCCTCACTGGTCGGGCGGCTCGTCCTGCCCCGCCTGGCCGCCGAAGGCTTCCGGCTGCTGCTCCACGATCCGACGCTGACCCCGCGCCAGGCCGCGGAGATCTGCCCCCAGGCCGATGTCGAACTCGTGGAGCTGGACGAACTCCTGCGCCGCAGCGACGTGGTCAGCGTGCACGCCCCCGCCCTGCCCGAGACCCGCCACCTGCTGGACGAGCGCCGGCTCGGACTCCTGCGGGACGGCGCGGTCCTGGTCAACACCGCCCGCGGACAGCTCATCGACACCGAGGCCCTCGTCGAGCACTGCGTACCGGGCCGGATCAGCGCGGTCCTCGACGTCACCGACCCCGAACCGCTGCCCGCCGGTCACCCCCTGTTCTCCCTGCCGAACGTCCTGGTCACGCCCCATCTCGCGGGCGCCCTGGGTAACGAGATCAGCTGCCTCGGCGCGTTCGCCGTGGCGGAGATCGAACGGATCGCCGCCGGCCGCCCGTTGGTCGGGCAAGTCGACTTCGCCGAGCTGTCGCACCTCGCGTAGCCCCCCGATCCACCTCGTGTAGCCCCCGATCCACCTCGTGTAGCGCTCTCCTCCCTCGATTCCAGGAGTCATCCATGCACAGCACCAACTCGCCTGCCAGACGCACCGTTCTGCGCACCTTCGGCGCCCTCGCCGTGGCCGCCCCGGCCGCCGGGCTGCTCGCTTCCTGTGCCGGTGTGGACGAGGGCTCGACCGGCACGTCCGCCAAGGGCGAGAAGAGCGCGGCCAACCCGCTCGGCATCGACAAGAACGCCCCGCTCGACGTCGTCATCTTCAAGGGCGGCTACGGCGACGCGTACGCCAAGTACCACCAGAGCCTGTACACGAAGGCGTACCCGAAGGCGAAGATCAAGCACTCGGCGATCACCGAGATCCAGACGGAGATGCAGCCCCGCTTCGTCGGCGGCACCCCGCCGGACGTCCTGGACAACACCGGCGCCAAGAAGCTGCCGCTGGCCACGCTGGTCGCCAACAAGCAGCTCACGGAGCTGACCGAGCTCCTGAACGCGCCGTCCGTGGACGACCCGGACGTCAAGGTCGCCGACACCCTGGTGCCGGGCGCGCTGGACGCGTACACCTTCGACGGCAAGGTCATGGCCATGCCGTACGTCTTCACCGCCTTCGGCTTCTGGTACTCCAAGTCGCTCTTCCAGAAGAAGGGCTGGACCTGGCCCACCACTTGGGCCGAGATGCTGGACCTCTCCAAGGAGATCAAGGCCGCGGGCATGGCCCCCTTCGCGTACGGCGGCACCAACGCGCCCGACTACTTCCTCACCCCGTTCTTCGGCCTCGCGGTGACCGCGGGCGGTCAGGACGTGCTCAAGGCGATCGACAACCTCGAAGCGGGTGCCTGGACCTCGCCGGCCATGAAGGACGCGGCGAAGGCGATAGCCGGCCTCGCCGAGGAGAAGTACTTCCTCAAGGGCTGCGAGGGCATGGAGCACACGCAGGCCCAGACCGCCTGGGTCAACGGCGATGTGGCGATCTACGCGAGCGGTTCGTGGATCGAGAGCGAGATGAAGTCGCTCGCCCCGTCCGGCTTCGACATGGTCTTCGGCACGACCCCGGTCCTGTCCGCCGCCGGCAAGCTGCCGAACACCACGGTCGAGGCCTCGGCCGGTGAGCCGTTCGTGGTCCCGAAGCAGGCGAAGAACGCGGCCGGCGGTCTGGAGTACATCCGCCAGATGCTCTCCAAGAAGGGTGCGGGCCGCTTCTCGGACCTCACCAAGTCCCCGACCGTCGTCAAGGACGCCGTCAAGGGAGACCTCGGCTCCACGGCCTTCGGCTCGGTCAACAAGGCGCTCGCCGAGGCCGGCCGGAACACGTACTCCTACCGCTTCCCCAGGTGGTACCCGGACCTGCAGACCGAGCTGAAGACGCAGTTCGCCAACCTGCTCGCGGGCCGTGTCGACGCCGACAAGTTCCTCTCCCAGGTGCAGAAGAAGGCCGATGCCATCGCGGCGGACAAGTCCATCCCGAAGTACACGCGGTGACCTCGCCGACCCCTCGACCGATCTGACTCTGGGGGCTCGACGCCCGAGGTCTCCCAGACCCCCGGACCAGGGCGGCCGCGCGCGGACCTGACATCTCGCGCGGCCGCCCGTCCCCGCCGCCGCCTCGGAGGACCCTCCGGGGCGGCGGCGACGGAAGCAACGGAGTCCCCGCTGTGAAGTACGGCAAGAACCGCATCATCTTCTCCTTTCTCGTCCTGCCCCTGACGCTGTACGCGATCTTCGTGGTCTCCCCGTACGCACAGGCCTTCTCCATCTCCCTGACCAGCTGGACCGGCTTCACCGCCGAGAAGCCCTTCATCGGCCTGGACAACTTCGCCAAGATCTTCGACGACCCGGTCTTCTGGAAGGCGCTGGGCCACAACGCCCTGCTCCTCCTGGTCGTCCCGCTGGTCACGATCGTGCTCGGTCTGTTCTTCGCGAGCATGCTCAACGTCGGCCGCAGCGCGGGCAAGGTGGGCGGAGTGCGGGGCGCCGGCTTCTACGGCCGGGTCTTCTTCCTGCCGCACATCCTGCCGATCGTGATCACGGCCGTGCTCTGGAAGTTCCTCTACAACCCGCAGATCGGCCTGCTCAACGGCACCCTCGAAGCCCTCGGCCTGGAATCGCTGACCCGCTCCTGGCTCGGCGACCCGAACGTGGCCCTGTGGGCGATCGTCGCCGTGATGATCTGGGCGGGCGTCGGCTTCTACGTGCTGCTGTTCTCCGCTGCCATGCAGTCGATACCCAGGGAGATATACGAGGCGGCCGAACTCGACGGCGCCGGACGCTTCCAGACGCTCTGGCGGATCACGCTGCCGCTCCTGCGCGAGACCGTGCAGGTGGCCTGGGTCTACCTCGGCATCCACGCCTTGGACGCCTTCGCCCTGGTGATGGTGATGACCCCGGGCGGCGGTCCCGACAACTCCACCAGTGTGCTCGCCGAGTACCTCTACAGGTCCGCGTTCACCGACGGACGCTTCGGCTACGCCACCGCGATCGGTGTGACGCTCTGCCTGCTGAGCCTGGCACTCGCCCTGATCACCTTCCGTACGTCGGGCAAGAAGTCCGCGATCGAATACTGAGGCCGGGACCATGACGACTACCGAGGCCGAGAACATGGCCACCACACTGCCCAGGCCCGAGCCGGTGACGAAAACCGCGCCGGTGACGAAGACCGAGCCCGTGAAGAAGGCCGTCCCCGCGGAGCCGAAGCGCACCGTCTTCAGTACGGGCTTCGCCCACGCCGCCCTCGCCTTCTGGGCGCTGCTCTCCGCCCTGCCGCTGGCCTGGGCGTTCATCAGCGCCTTCAAGGACAACCGCGATCTGCTCGCCAACCCCTGGCAGCTGCCGCGGAGTTGGCACCCCGAGAACTTCTCCCGTGCCTGGAACAAGGCCGGTATCGGCGACTTCTTCCTCAACAGCGTGATCGTCGTCTGCGGCGCGCTGGTGCTGACGATGGTGGTCGGCTCGATGGTCGCGTACGTGCTCGCGCGCTTCGAGTTCCGCGGCAACCGCTTCATCTACTACGGCTTCGTCGCGGGCCTCGCCTTCCCCGTGGTCCTGGCCCTCGTGCCGCTGTTCTTCGTGGTCCGCAACCTCGGTCTGCTCGGCAGCTACCAGGGCCTGATCCTCGTCTACACCGCGCACGCCCTGCCGTTCACCGTCTTCTTCCTGACCGGCTTCTTCCGTACGCTGCCGACCGCCGTGGCCGAAGCGGCGATCATCGACGGCTGCTCGCACGAGGCGGTCTTCTTCCGCGTCATGCTGCCGATGGCCAAGCCGGGCCTGCTCTCCATCGGCATCTTCAACTTCCTGGGGATGTGGAACCAGTACCTGCTCCCGGTCGCCCTCAACCCCGACCGCGACAAGCAGGTCCTCACCCAGGGCCTCGCGAGCCTCGCCTCACAACAGGGGTACGAGGCCGACTGGAGCGCCCTGTTCGCCGGTCTGGTCATGGCAGCGCTGCCGATCATCGCCGTCTATCTGATCCTGCAGCGCCGGATCCAGGACGGACTCAGCGTCGGCCTGCTCAAGTGAGGCCGTCATCGGCCCGGTTGGGGCCGGTCCCGAACAGTGGACGGGCAACACAGGGAAACAGCGTGCAACCGTATACTTCGCCCATGCCAGCAGCTCCTCGCCGTGCCACCACCATCCGCGACGTCGCGGCCCGTGCCGGAGTCTCACCGGCCACGGTCTCCCGTGTGCTGACCGGCAACCGGCCCGTCTCGCCCGCCATCCACACCCGGGTGCAGAAGGCCATCAAGGAGCTCGACTACGTGGTGAACGCGCAGGCCCGCGCGCTCTCCGCCACCAACACCCGAACCGTCGCGATACTGATCCCCGATGTGGCCTTCCGCTTCCACGGACAGGTGGCGCACGGTATCGAGCAGCAGGCCATCGCGGAAGGCCGGCTCAGTCTGATCTGCTCCACGCTCGGCGACGCCCAGCGCGAGGTCGCGCTGATCGAGATGCTGCGCCAGCGCTCCACCGAGGCCGTGGTCCTGATCGGCGGCGCAGACACCGGCAAGGAGTACGTGGCGCGGATCAGCAAGCTCGCCAAGGCGCTGGACGCCGAGGGCTCACGGCTCGTGCTGTGCGGCAGGCCCGCGCCCGAGCCGGATCTGCCGGTGACCGTCGTGGAGTACGACAACGAGGGCGGCGCGTACGCGGCGGCCGGCCATCTGCTCTCCGCGGGCCACCGCAAGATCGCCTTCATCGGGGGCGCTCCCGGCAACACCACCTTCGATGCCCGGCACGCGGGGTATGTGCGGGCGCTGGCCGACCACGGCGTCGAGCCGGATCCTTCGCTGACCTTCCACGGTCCGGCCGCCCGCGGGTTCGGCGTCGGGACCGTCCGCTCCTGGCTGGCGTCCGGCAAGCTGCCGTGCTCCGCGGTCTTCTGCTTCGACGACCTCATCGCCGCCGGTGTCATCGCGGCGGCGCGCGAGGCCGGACTCAAGGTGCCGGACGATCTCTCGGTGCTCGGCTACGACGACGAACCGCTGGCCATCGATACGTATCCGGCGCTGACCACCGTGCACGTACCGCACGAGGAACTGGGCCGCACCGCCGTGCGGTTGGCGCTGCACCGTGACGATCCGATGCATCAGTCGATGGGGCAGAGCGTCGTACTCGGCACGCATCTGGTGCTGCGACAGTCGGTACGGCCCTACGGGCGGCGTTCCGGGGCTTAGGGGTTCGCTGAGGCGCAGCCTCAGGGGATCGGCGTGCGTCAGGAGTTCGTCGTACGGCGGCGCGGCTTGTCGGTATGACCCTCGCGGATGTGGGCCGTGAGCGCGATCGACGCGGTGGCGCGGTCGTACGAGAGCTGGGCGACCCGCGCGTACAGACAGTCGATGATCAGCAGCGCGGAGTGGCGCGCGCCGAAAGCGCCGTGCCGGAAGCTGGTCTCGCCCGAGGACGAGGTCAGATGGATGGCCGCGGACTGGGCCGCGGGGGAGCGGGGGTCCGAGGTGATGGCGATCGTGGTCGCCCCCCGCTCGGCGGCCAGCCGCAGCGGGCCGAGCAGTTCGCGGGTGGTTCCGGAGTGCGAGATCCCGATGGCCACGTCGGCGGGGGTGAGCAGGGAGGCCGAGGTCTTTGCCGCGTGCACCTCGTTCCAGTCCCTGGCCTGGCAGCCGATCCCGAAGAGCCGGGCCTCGGCCTCGCGGGCGAGGATGCCGGACTGGCCCACGCCGTAGACATCGATACGGCGGGCTTTCGCGAGGGCGCGCGCGGCCCGGTCAAGGGCGGTGCGATCCAGGCGCTCGACGGTGGCGCGCAGGGCCTGGAGATCGGCGTGGGCGATGACCTCGATCACCTGGTCGAGGGTGTCGTCCGGGCCGATGTCCGGTCCGAGCGGACGGCCCTGCGCCAGCTGTTCCCGGTCGAACTGGCCCTGTTCCTTGGCGAGTTCGAGCAGCAGTGCCTGATACGAGTCGAGGCCGAGCGCCTGGCAGAAACGGGTGACCGTGGCCTGTGAGGTGCCGGTACGCCGCCCGAGCTCCGCGGCCGAGGTGTGGGCGAGGGCGGCCGGGTCGGCGAGTACGTGCTCGGCGACCTTGCGCAACGAGGCGGTCAGCCGGGGGAGTTCGGAGTGGATCAGGGTGGTGATCACTGTGGGCTCGACTCGATTCGTTGCGGAAGGCATGTTGCCGCGGGCGGCTTGATGCGAAGCTCTTGCCAGGCGGCGATTCTATCAACCACCATTCAGTGTGCTCAATGAATTGGAGAACCGCCCCATGCCTCCTCGTACGCAGCGCCTGCTGATCGGCATCGACGCCGGTGGCACCCGGACCCGTGCGTACTGCGCGGATGCGACGGGCCGGCTGATCGGCACGGGGTCCGGTGGCCCGGGCAATGCGCTGGCGGTGGCCCCGGACGATCTCGTACGGCATCTGGGCGAGGCCATCGCGGCGGCCGTACCGGCCGAACTGCGGTCCGTGCCGGCCGCGGTGGCGGGCGGGTTCGCGGGCGGCGGCCCGGGGCGCGGGCGGACGGTGGCGATGTCGGGGGTGGCGCGGGCCCTCGCGGGTCTCGGCATCGAGACCACGGCCCTGGAGATCTACGGCGACGCGGAGGTGGCCTTCGCCTCGGGTCCGGGCGCCCCGTCCGACGGCCTGGTCCTGATCGCGGGCACGGGCGCGACCGCCGCCCGGATCAGCGGACGGCGAGGCGTGCACATCGTCGACGGGCACGGCTGGCTGCTCGGTGACGACGGCAGCGGCTTCTGGCTGGGCCGCGAGGCCGTCCGGACGGCGCTGTGGGCCGTGGACGGGCGCGGCCCGGGCGGACTGCTCGTCGAGCGCGTACTGGAACTTGCCGCCCCAGGGGTGGGATCACTCGACCTGCCCTCCCATGACCTCGTACGCCTGCGTGACGCCATCGCCAACTGGGCGTACTCCCGCCCGCCGGCCGCACTCGCCGGGCTCAGTCCGCTGGTGGTGGAGGCTGCGGCGGACGGGGATCCGGTGGCGGCGGGGCTGCTCGACCGGGCCGCGGACGAACTGGTGGACAAGCTGGGTGTCTTGGGGGCGAAGGAGGGCGAACCCCTCGTCGCAACGGGTGGATTGATCGCCCCGGGTGGACCGCTGGCCGACCGCCTCGCCGAGCGTGTGGAGCGGATGGGGCTGCGCCTGACGGCAGTTCAGGACGGCGGCATGGGCGCGGTCGCCCTGGCCGGACTCTTGACGCACTGACTCGGCTGGCTCATTGTTTCAGTGAAATTGATACTTCTTGGCTCTGTGAACCGAACTCTTTGATTGATGAGGGTGAGAACTCCATGACCGATGCGCAGATCAGCGCAAGCCTCTTCGCCGACCAGGCGCGCGCCTCGCTGGACACGGCGATCGCCGCCAACAAGGGCGCGGTGTCCGAGGCGGCCCGCCTGTTCGCGGACTGTGTGGCGGCGAACGGAGTGATCCACGCGTTCGGCACCGGCCATTCGCAGGCCACCGCCCTGGAGATCTCCGGCCGCGCCGGCGGTCTGATCCCCACGAACCGCATCGGTCTCACCGACCTGGTCCTGCGTGGCGGCGAGGACCTCTCGGTGCTGTCCGACCCGCTCCTGGAGCGCCGCCCCGGTCTCGCCGCCCGCCTCTACGAGCTGAGCGCCGCGCGCCCGCAGGACCTTTTCGTGATCATCTCGAACTCCGGGGTCAACAACTCCATCGTGGACATGGCCCAGTTGGTGACCGAGAAGGGCCACCCGCTGGTCGCGATCACCTCGATGGAACACACGAACTCGGTCCCGGCCCTGCACCCCAGCGGCAAGCGCCTTGCCGACCTGGCGGACGCGGTCCTCGACAACCACGCCCCCTCCGGCGATGCGATCCTCCCCCTGCCCGCCGGCGGCGGCCTGTGCGGCGTCTCCACCCTCACGTCCTCGACCCTGGCCCAGATGGTGGTCGCCGAGTCCGTCGCGCTGCTGATCGCCGAGGGCCACGACGTCCCCGTCTACGTCTCCGCCAACCTCCCGGGCGGCTTCGAACGCAACGCGAAGCTGGAGGCGCTCTACGAGGGGCGGCTGCACCGGGGCGGGTTCTGACCGGGAGTCCTCAGCGGGACCACGCGGGTTGCCGCGGCCGTGACGGCGGCACAGGGGCAAACGGAACCGGCCGGCAGGGCAGAAGCCCCGCCGGCCGGTTCCGCGTCACCCTGAGGTCAGGAGATCACCTCCCCTGAGGTCAGGAGATCAGCTCCACCTCCGCCAGAGTCGACTCCCCACCTGCGAACACCAGCCGGTACTTCGTGTACTGACCCGGTGCCGACACCGAGAACACCCTTGTCTGGCGGTCCCACGAGAAGGACTCGCCGGAGCGCTTGTCCAGGTCCTTCCAGGTCGACCCGTCGGACGAGCCCTGCAGCACCCACCCCGAGGGGGCCTTCGCCTTGTCCGCCGAGGTCAGGGTGTACTGGACCGCTCTCGTCCTCGACGGGACCGGCAGGTCGGCGGAGTCCGAAGTGGCCGACGTCGCCGAGGAGTTGTCGAACAGCTCGCCCGCCCCGCGCAGGACATCGTCCCGAGGTGACGGCACTTCGTCGTCGCGAGTGATCGACACCGGGCCGGCCCCCGCACCCGTACCCCACTTGGAAGGCTTCGGCCCCATGTCGAACTCCAGGACCCCGCCCTTGGCGAGCACGGAGTGCGACAGCGCCGTCGAGTTCCACGACTTGCCGTTGACCTTCAGACCCTGGACGTAGATGTTCCGCGCGCTGTTCTTCGGCGCCTTCACCACCAGCGTCTTCCCGTTGTCCATACGGATCGTCGCCTTGGTGAAGAGCGGCGAGCCGATCGCGTACTCCCCGGAGCCCATCACCAGCGGATAGAAGCCGAGCGAGGAGAAGAGGTACCAGGCCGACTGCTCGCCGTTGTCCTCGTCACCGTGGTAGCCCTGGCCGATCTCGCTGCCCACGTACAGGCGCGAAAGGACCTCGCGGACCTTCTCCTGCGTCTTCCAGGGCTGCGAGGCCGCGTTGTACATGTACGTGGCGTGGTGGGCCACCTGGTTGGAGTGCCCGTACATGCCCATACGGACGTCCCGGGCCTCCGTCATCTCGTGGATGACGCCGCCGTACGACCCCTTGAACTCGGGTGAGGCCGTCTCGGGAGTCGTGAAGTACGTGTCCAGCTTGTCGCCCAGGCCGGATCGGCCCCCGTACAGATTGGCCAGACCCCGCGAGTCCTGCGGCGCCGTGAAGGCATAACCCCACCCATTGGTCTCGGTGTAGTCGTAGCCCCAGACCCGCGGATCGTACTCACCGGACGGCACCCGCCAGTCGCCCTTGAGGTCACGTCCCTGGAAGAAGCCCTTGCTGTCGGTGTCACCGCCACCGGCGTCCTTGTCGAACAACTTCACGTAGTTCTGCGCCCTGTTGAGGAAGTAGTCCGACTCCTCCTTGTAGCGCTTCTTCCCGGTCTCGCGGTACAGCTTCTTGCCCATCTGCGCGATGCCGTAGTCGTTGAGGTAGCCCTCCAGGGACCAGGACAGGCCCTCGTGCGTCTCCGTCGAGGCGTATCCGAGGAAGGGAGAGGTCTCCATTCCCTTGCGCCCCACTCCTGAGGAGGGAGGTACGACGGTGGCGTTCTTCAGGGCCGCCTCGTACGCGGCGGTCGCGTCGAAGTCCACGCCCTTCACGTACGCGTCCGCGAAGGCGACATCCGACGACGTACCGGTCATCAGATCCGCGTAACCCGGCGAGGACCAGCGCGATATCCAGCCGCCGTCCTTGTACTGCTGGACGAAGCCGTCGACCAGCTCGCCCGCCTTGTCCGGCGTGAGGAAGGAGTACGCCGGCCAGGTCGTGCGATACGTGTCCCAGAAACCGTTGTTGACGTAGACCTTGCCCTCGACGATCTTCGCACCCGTATGCGTCGGCGTGTCCTCACCGACCGCGGGCGAGAAGGGGCTCGCGTACTGGTGCTTCGAACCGACCTTCTCGAAGCCGGAGTTCGGGTACAGATACAGCCGGTACAGGGACGAGTAGAGCGTCACGAGCTGGTCGTGGGTCGCACCCTCGACCGTGACCCGGCCGAGCACGGAGTCCCACTGCTTCTGGGCCGCGGCCTTCACCTCGGAGAACGAACGGCCCGCCGGAACCTCCGCGTTCAGGTTCGCCTTCGCCTGGTCAACCGAGATCAGCGAGGTCGCGATCCGCATCGTCACCGTACGGTCCTTGCCGGCGTCGAAGCGGAAGTGCCCCTTCACGCCGGAGGCCGAGCCGCCGGTCACGGGTTTGTCGAACGTCCCGTACACGAAGAGCCGGGTGGCGCCCGTGGACAGACCGCTCTTCACGTCCGAGTAGCCCGTCACCACGCCGGAGGACGTGTCGAGCGTCAGACCCGCCTTGTCGGAGACGTTGTCGAAGATCACCGAGGCGTTGTCGTCCGGATACGTGAAGCGCATCAGCGCCGCGTGGTCCGTCGGCGTGATCTCCGCCTTGATGCCGTTCGTGGACTTCACCGCGTAGTAGTGCGGCCGGGCGATCTCGTCCGCGTGCTTGAAGGGCAGCGCCCGCTTGGCGCGGTCGAGCTCCGGCTCACCGGCGGATGAGGACGGCAGCACCTGGAACGTCTGGCGCTCACCCATCCACGGGCTCGGCTCATGGCTCGCGCTGAACGCCTGGATCGTGGGCAGGTTGTCCGCGTTGTTGCCGCGCGCGTAGTCGTAGAGCCAGCTCAGCGAACCGGCGTTGGTCACCGGCGTCCAGAAGTTGAAACCGTGCGGGACGGCCGTCGCGGGGAAGTTGTTGCCGCGCGAGAAGCCGCCGCTCGAATTGGTGCCGCGAGTGGTCGACGCGTAGTCGGAGAGATGGTCGTACGGCTGCTGCGGGGCCTTCGGCGCGAGGGAGATGTCATCGAGCCAGCCACGGAACTTCGCGGGACCCTTCGGTGCGTCGTACGCCACCAGGATCCGGTCGACCGTCTTGCCGCTCGCGACCCGGCCGATGTTCGAGGCCACCTGGTTCCACTGGTTGACATAGAGCCGCTTCGCTTCGGCCTGCCCCTGCGGCGTGAGATTTCCGCCGTGCGAGTCCACCGCACCGAGATCGCTCAGATACGTCCCGTCGGTGAAGGCGAGATCCACGCTCACGAACGTCGCCGGATACTTCAGATCCGGCTCGTTCTCCGGCATCTGCGGGAAGACACGGTATGAGAGCTCGGTGTTGCGCTCTATCGCCACATCGACATCGAAGACCTTGTTGTACGAGTACGCCCTGCCTTCCGGCTTATGTGTACCCGCGTAACGCAGTGCCCGCTTTCCGGTGAAACCGGCACCGGACTTCGCGGTCGGCGAACCGCTCGGACCGCGGTCGACGGCGCTCTGCATGTCCTCGAAGACCGGCTGGCTCGTATCGCCGTTGGAGAACTGCACATCGGCCAACTGCAGGATGCCGTCACCGTGGTTCGCGGTGAAGTCGATCCGGTAGTGCGCGTAGGCCGTGGCGTTCTCGAAGTCGTACTTCTTCGTCTGGAAGCGCTCGGTGAAATCCTCGCCGCTGCGGGTGTCGAGTGTCGTCCACTCCTTGCCGTCCGCGGAGCCCTGCAGCTTCCAGTCCTTGGGGTCGCGCCCCGCGGCGTCATTGGCCGAAGTCAGCGCATACGTCACGACCTTGACCGGTTCGTCCATGTCGAACTCGGCCCAGCCGGCCGGCTCGAACACCAGCCATTTCGAGGTCGGCTCCAGATCGACCAGATTCTCCTTGACCTCACCGGACCCGGCGTTCTCGCCGCTCGCGCGGACGTCGGTCACACGGTCCGTGACATTGCCCGGTATTCCGCTGCTGAACGCACCGTCGACCCCGGAGGCCTTCTTCTTGCCGTCGGGGCCCGTCTCGGGGGTGTTGCGCCAGTCGACGGCCGGCTGGTCGTCCTCGAACGAGGAACTGAAGTCGGTGTCTGCGGCGGGCGCTTGGGGTGCTGTGGCGAAAGCGGCGCCCTGACCGGTGACGCTGGGGGCGACGAATAGGAGCCCGCAGAACCCCGTGATGCAGAGCTTCCTACGCAGAGAACTCGTGTGGCGTCTGTGCGGGGATCTGCCAGAAGACCCGGGCATCAGCAACCCTCCCTCGGATGTGGACAACGTTGTCAACAGTCGGCGCATCGTTCAGTAGGCGGCCAACTGCCCAGTGGTGTCAAGGGTGTTGCAGAGGCGCCGGTGCCGGTAGGTGCGGAGATCCGCCAGAGGTGCCGAGGTTTCTCCACGGACTTCCGGGCACTGTCGCGATCAGGCGGATCCGGCAGCCCGGCCACGGCCTTCCCCGACTGCGTCTCCGCCGGTTTCCCGGGCGGCGTCGAACGCGAAGCGAAGCTTGAGGTGCTCCATGAGGGGCGGCCGCATCGGGGCGGGCTCTGGTCAATCCGCCGGCGGCGCCGATCCGGAGGGTGAGCGCGCCGAGCGTCGGGCGCAGCTCGAAGTCCCGGCCGGGCCTCGCGTACGCGCATGGAGGTCGGACTGTGCGCGTAACCGCCCGTGACCACGCAGGAGTTCGCGGAGCCGGTGGGTGTGGTCCTCCGAGCACGCGGTTGCCTCGGTCGAACTGGGGTGGCGGATGCCGGCACGGCTTTCGTGGAGTGCGGGGGAGAGGGGCGCGGGCAACACCGGTGCGCTCACGCGGGCGGCGGCACACCTTGCGCGCCGGCCCGGCCTCGCGGCCCGGTTCCGTCAGTGGGCGCGGGTCGACCGCGTTCGGCTTCATCGTGGTGCAGGTGGTGCAGGTGGTGCAGGTGGTGCAGGTGGTGCAGGCGGTGCTTGTGCGGCATACGGAGGCAAGGGCGTGGCCCGCGAACTCCCGGACCGTGTGCAGAGGTTGATCGACCTGCGTGCACGCGGGCCTCGACGGCTCGTGATCGGCGACCGAAAAGAGATTCAGTGTGCCGCACCAGCGCTATTGCCGAGATGCGCTCACGGGCGCTGAGGCCCGAACTCCCGGGGCCTGCTCGACCGTATGCGACCAGCGCTGTGAACGCGTCCGAAGATCGCATCCGAAACGCGCCCGAAGATCGCATCCGAAACGCGTCCGAAGAACGTGCCCGAAACGCGTCCGAAGAACGTGCCCGAAGAACGCGTCCGAACTGACCCGGCTCAATGGAGCACCTCCGCCGAGTGCGTGACCCAAAGCGCCTGAGGCAACTAACTACCTTGCGAGGCCGATCTGTTCGGCTGGGGCGATCCCTCCAGCGTCGAGCGACGTGTTGCCCGGGTTTGACCCCTTGGGTCGTTCTGCCCACTCAATCCCTTATGGGTCCATCCTCGGCCGGTGCCCCCGACCCGTCGACACCGGTCCGTGGCGCGCGTACATATCGGGCATCACGATCGCGCCGTCGATCTTGCCAGCCCCCGGAATGACCCATTCCGATCTCGGCCGCCCAGGCCGCCGGATCTCTGTGAGGTCTCAACTCAGGAAAGACTGGCATCCAAACCTGCATTCGATCTTGCCCACTTGAAGGGAAGTGGACTATACCTGTCGGCGTCCGAGCATCCTGCGGAAGCGGGTGCGAGGCGGGGGGAGCAAGGGGGCTGGAACGTCGCGCCTTCAACAGTTCTCCCACCTCATGAATGCAGCAGCACTTAGAGCTTCAACTGTTCGCGGGCGCCGGTGGATTCCGCCGCACCGCCTGAGTCCAGGAGGAGGCGAGGACTTGAGTATGGGATCCACCCTCGGCGTAGGCCATCGCGATCTGATCAGGAGCGTCGATTACGGCGCCGTGCATCTCGCAGCTGATTACCCTCGGCGCCGCTCTGCGGCTCCGGAACAACGGTGAAACGACCCGGATGTGCCGCTCCGCCGATATCCCACGCGGAGATCACCCGAAGCCTCGCTCACAGGTAAGCGCGGCAGGCGTATCGCCGAACTGGCCCTGACGGCCGAACACGCAGTGAAACTCATGAAGACCGAATCGATCAGTGAGGATGCAGAGATGACGACTCGTAAGGGGTCTGTGGACAGGCGGATGTTCCTGCGCGGGGCGATCGCAGCGGCGGCCACGGCAGCGATGGCGACCGCATGCGGCTCTCCCTCCTCCGGCAGCGACGACAAGGACAAGCCGAAGGGCAAGGCCTCGGCCAAGAACCCGTTCGGCGTCGCCGAGAACTCCAAGGTCGAGGCGGCCATCTTCGACGGCGGCTACGGCATCGACTACGTCACCTTCGCGGGCACGGTCGTCCCGAAGCAGATCGCCGGCGTCAAGGTCGACGTCAAGCCGGTCGTCGACATCGCCCCGCAGCTCCAGCCCCGCTTCGTCGGTGGCAACCCGCCGGACCTCATCGACAACTCCGGCGAGGACCAGATCGGCTTCCTCTCCATCCTCGACCAGCTCGAGACGCTGGACGACGTCCTCGAGGCCAACAACTACGAGGGCACGAAGATCGCCGACACGATCTACGCCGGCGTCAAGAACCCCGGAACGTACAACGGCAAGTTCGTCGCGCTCAACTACGTGATGACGGTCTACGGCGTCTGGTACTCCCAGACCCTGTTCGAGGCGAACGGCTGGACCGCCCCGAAGACCTGGGACGAGGCGTACGAGCTCGGCAAGAAGGCGAAGGCGAAGGGCAAGTACCTCTTCGTCCACGGCAAGGAAGCCGCGACCTACTACCAGACGCTGCTCATCGAGTCGGCGATCAAGGAGGGTGGCGACGAGGTCCGCCTTTCCCTGGAGAAGCTGGAGGCGGACTCCTGGTCGCACCCGGCCGTCCAGGGCGTTCTCAAGGTCATGGAAAAGATGATCAAGGAGAAGATGTTCGTCCCGGGTGGCTCCGGCACCCAGTTCCAGAAGGCCCAGGCGATCTGGAGCAACGACCAGAAGGCGCTGCTCTACCCGACCGGTGGCTGGATCGAGAACGAGATGAAGGACGCCACCAAGGCCGACTTCAAGATGACCGGCATCCCGTCCATGACGCTCACCTCCGGCTCGAAGATGCCCTACGAGTCGGTGCACGCCGCCGCGGGCGAGCCGTTCATCGTCCCCAAGCAGGGCAAGAACGCGGCGGGCGGCAAGGAGGTGCTGCGGGCGATGCTGTCCAAGGACGCGGCCGCCAACTTCTCCAAGACGAAGCTGGCCCCGACCATCGTCAAGGGCACCGTGCCCGCCGACGGCTACGGCTCCTCGGCGCTCGTCTCGCAGTCGAAGATGCTCGAGGCCGCGGCCGACAACATCTTCACCTTCAACTTCGTCGGCGCCTACGGCATCAACACCGACATGCTGGTGCCGTGGAACTCCTTCCTCGCCGGTGACCTCGACGCCAAGGGCCTGACCTCGGCTCTGCAGAAGATCTCCGACAAGATCCGCGAAGACGACTCCATCGAGAAGTTCGAGGTCAGCTAGTACCGCCATGAGTGACACGATCACCAAATCCGAACCCGCGAGTGGCCGGCTCAAGTCGGCCGCTCGCGGCGGGCGGCCCCGGCGCCGCAAGCTCACCTTCGACCGGGTGACGTTCTTCCTCGCGTTCCTCGGTATCCCGCTGACGATTTTCATCCTCTTCGTCCTGTATCCGTTCATCCAGGCGATCTACTGGGCGATGACCGACTGGCGCGGATACAGCCCCAACTACAACTTCGTCGGCCTCGACAACTTCACGAAGATGTTCGAGGACGACGTCTTCCTGAAGGCGTTGCGCAACGTGGCGCTGCTTGCGGCCGTAGTGCCGCTGGTGACGTTGACACTCGCACTCGGGGTCGCTGTGGCCATCACCCTGGGCGGGCCCAGCAAGGGTCCTGTCCGAGGGATCCGGGGGGCGTCGTTCTACCGGGTCATCTCGTTCTTCCCCTACGTCGTACCGGCGATCATCGTCGGTCTGATCTGGGCCCAGATGTACGACCCGAACGCGGGCCTGCTCAACGGCATGCTCACCAAGCTGGGCCTCGACTTCGAGTCGTTCGCCTGGCTCGGCGAGAAGTCGACGGCGATGCCGGCCCTGATGTTCGTCTTCGTCTGGGGGCTCGTCGGGTTCTACGCGGTGCTCTTCATCGCGGCGATCAAGGGTGTTCCCGGCGAGTTGTACGAGGCGGCCAAGATCGACGGGGCCGGGCGGTTCCGTACGACGATCTCGATCACCCTGCCGGCGATCCGGGACAGCGTGCAGACGGCGTACATCTATCTGGGTATCGCCGCGCTGGACGCCTTCGTCTTCGTACAGGCGCTGCTGCCGAACGGCGGGCCGGACAACTCGACGCTCACGATCAGCCAGCATCTGTTCACCACGGCTTTCCGCAAGGGGCAGTTCGGGTACGCGACGGCGATGGGTGTCGTTCTCGCCGTTGTCACCCTGGTGTTCGCGGCGCTGGTGTTCACCGTCAACCGACTGACCGGCGGTGGCGAGGACAAGAAGATCAAGACTCCCCGGCGCAAGGCTCCACCTGCGGGCGTTGAAAGCGGGGCTCTGCCTGCTGGAGCCGAAGGAGGTGCTCGATGAGCGCCACAGCCGCCGACCGGAGCCTGGTGGCCGACCGGAAGCTGGTCAGAAAGTCCAGCAGCAGCGACCGCAGGTTCGCGGCGATCTCGCACACCCTGCTCTCCATATGGGCCGTCATCGTGATCGTGCCCATGCTGTGGGTGCTGATGTCTTCGTTCAAGTCGACCGGCGAGATCCTGTCGTCGCCGTTCTCGCTCCCCAAGAAGTGGAAGTTCGAGAACTACGCGAACGCGTGGTCTGATGCGAGCATCGGCAGTTACTTCCTGAACTCGGTGATCGTCGTTGTCTCCGCGCTGGTCCTGGTCATGCTGCTCGGCGCGATGTGCGCCTACATCCTGGCCCGGTTCCAGTTCCCCGGACGCCGGCTGATCTACTACACGATGCTGGCCGGCCTGACCTTCCCGGTCTTCCTGGCGATCGTGCCGCTGTTCTTCCAGCTGCAGAACTTCGGGCTGCTGAACACGCGTTTCGGTCTGATCCTCACCTACGTCGCGTTCGCGCTGCCGTTCACGATGTTCTTCCTCTATTCGTTCTTCCGGTCACTGCCGCATGACGTCTACGAGGCCGCGCTGATCGACGGTGCGGGTGACTGGCGGGCGTTCTTCCAGGTGATGTTGCCGATGGCCAGCCCCGGTATGGCCGCGGTGGCGATCTTCAACTTCCTGGGGCTGTGGAACCAGTTCCTGCTGCCGGTGGCTTTGAACACCGATCAGGACAACTGGGTTCTGACGCAGGGGATGGCCGCCTACTCGGCCTCGCAGGCCTACGACATCAACTACGGTTCGCTGTTCGCGGCGATCGTGATCACGGTCGTGCCTGTGCTGATCGTGTACGTCATCTTCCAGCGCAGGATTGCCGGTTCGGTGTCCCAGGGCACCTTCCGCTGACACCTGCCGACCGACTGCCCTGCCGGAGCCGACAATTGTTCGGCTCCGGCAGGGCAGTCTTGTTTTGTTACTCGTAGAATTCCTTGTAGGCACACGGGCCGTCGGCGCCACCGTCGCCGAGGCAGGATTTCATGCGGTACTTGATTCCCTCTTCGACGTCGTACTGCCCCTTCCCGGAACAGCCGGCGTCTCCACCGTCGACGAGAACCCAAGTCGGTCCTTCCTCCCATCTCAGGAGCGTGCGATTGTAAACCTGGACGCCGCCTGTCACCGCGTGACCGTCCGCCCGGTCGTCGCAGACATAGAAGTAATCGCCACTGTCGATGTGCCGCATGCTCCCGAATGAAGCAACCAGCCACGTGTCGGCCGCGTGAGCAGGGCCAATCGCGGATACGGCCAGGGCGATCGCGCTTGTTGCGACGATGGCCGACTTCCTGAGGAATTGATTCGGCTTCACTGACTGCCTTCCTTTTCCTGAGATTCTGACGGTACGTCATATTCTCAGAGAATAGGCGTGAGCATGTCAATTCGTCGGCGGGGCTGCCGGGCCGATACGCGCCTGAATTCAGAGGGTGCGTCAGTGGCGCTCGGCCACGCGCCCGATCTCCTCCAGGAGTGCGGCGTGGGCGAGCAGCTCGCTCTCGTACGCGGCCGGCTGTTCTCCCGTACGGATGCGGCGAGCGAACTCCCGCCAGGTCGCGGCATATTGGTCGTATGCTGCGAGGCCGAGCTCCTCGCTCCGCCCACCGCGCTCCACCGTCACCCTCGGCCTGTGGTCCGGGGGAGCGGTGAACGCCCGCTCCACCACGATCCGGCCCTCCGTGCCCCACAACTCGTAGTAGCTGCGATACGAGACCCCGAACGCGAAGGACAGCTGGGCGAGTTCACCCTGCGGACCGGTGAGCAGCGCTCCACCGCGGGTGTCGACGCCCGTGGCCGGGTCGATGTGCAGGGTGGCGCCGAGCGGCCGCAGCGGATGTCCGAGCAGCAGACCGGCGGCCCGTACCGGGTAGGTGCCCAGGTCCAGGAGCGCACCCCCGGCGAGCGCGGGATCGAGCCGGATGTCCTCACGCTCGCGCGGCGGCACACCGAACGACGAGTGCAGCATCCGCGGCGTACCGATACCGCCCGCCGCGATCAGGTCGAGGACGGCCCGGGTCTGCGTGTGCTGCAGGAAGAGGAAGTTCTCCATGAGCTGGACGCCATGGGTGCGCGCGGCCGCGACCAGCTCGGCGGCCTCGGCGCCCGTCGGTGTGAGCGGCTTTTCGAGCAGCACGTGCTTGCCCGCCTTCAGGGCCTGTAGAGCCCAGGGGTGGTGCAGGCTGTTGGGCAGCGGAACGTAGACGGCGTCGACGTCCTCGCGGCCGAGCAGCGCCGCGTAACCCTCGACGGCTTCACCGCCGAACTGTGCCGCGTACACCTCGGCCTTCGCCCGCTCGCGCGCCGCACATGCGGTGAGCCGCACCTCGGGCACGTGCGCGAGCCCGGGCAGCATCTTGGCGCGGGCGAAGTCGGCGCATCCGAGCAGTCCCAGACGCAGGGGAGTGGTGGTCATGGGCGGGCTCCGGCTCCTTCTCGGCAAGGCGCGCCGACCGGTCGATTGCCGCGCCGCGCGGACATCCGGGCAGCGTACGTGCCGTCGACGTCGTGACAGCATCGACTCGTTCTCCCGGACGACAGTGAGGTGCGGATCGCGCAGTGAGTACGCCAGAGCAGTCCCAGGTCCCGCGCGGGACGCGCATCCTTGTCACCGGCGGCGCCGGGTTCGTCGGCTCCCACTACGTCCGTACGCTGCTCGGCCCGGACTCACCGGATCCGGGCGTGCACATCACGGTGCTCGACGCCCTGACGTATGCGGGCAATCGCGCCAACCTCGCACCCGTGCAGGGCAGTTCACGTCTGGCCTTCGTCCACGGCGACGTATGCGATGCGGCCCTCGTGGACCGCCTCGCCGCGGATCACGACCAGATCGTGCACTGCGCCGCCGAGTCCCACGTCGACCGCTCCATCGAACGGGCCGCCGCATTCGTCCGGACGAACGTGCTCGGCACCCAGGCCGTCCTCGACGCGGCGCTGCGCCACGGGCGGCGGACGGTGCTCGTCTCGACCGACGAGGTGTACGGCTCGATCGACGAGGGCGCCTGGACCGAGGAGTCACCGCTCGCCCCCAACTCGCCCTACAGCGCGAGCAAGGCCTCCGGCGATCTGCTCGCCCTCGCGGCGCACCGGACGCACGGTCTTGACGTGCGCATCACGCGCAGCTCGAACAACTACGGGCCGTACCAGTACCCGGAGAAGATCATCCCTCTGTTCGTGGCCCGGCTCCTTCGCGGTGAGCGGGTGCCGCTGTACGGCGACGGCCGGCAGGTACGTGACTGGCTGCACGTGGACGATCACGTACGCGGGATCGATCTGGTCCGCCGGGACGGCCGCCCCGGCGAGGTCTACAACATCGGTGGCGCCACCCTGCTCGGCAACCGCGAGCTGACCGGCAGGCTGCTCGCTCTGCTCGGAGCCGGCTGGGACCGCGTCGAGTACGTGAAGGACCGTCCCGGCCACGATCTGCGCTACGCCGTCGACGACCGCAAGATCCGTACCGAGCTCGGCCATCGCCCCCTGCGGGACTTCACCGACGGGCTCAAGGAGACGGTGGAGTGGTACGCGCGGCATACGGAGTGGTGGGCGGGGGCTGTCGACTAGACCTGGGACGGTGGGCCGAACTACCCCGAATCGCCCGTATCGCGGCACATGGCCGACGGTCCGCCTGTGCCGTCACGCCGTCGGACCGTACCCGACGCCTTCCGTGCACTCCGTCTCGGCCTCGGCGACGTCTCGATTTCGCATCAGCCGTCCCTTGCCGTGGCCTTTGCGCCGCCCCCGCGGACACCCTCCTCGCCTTGCCCCGGCGGCTTCGAAGGGCCTTGAACCCGGCGGACTGCTCCATCTCCCTTTTCCTCAAGGGCTTGACGGGGCGCAACCCCTCAGGCTCAGCTTAGAGTTCATAAGTTGGAGATAGTCGGGGGGCTGCAATGACGCCGCGGCCCCGGCAAGGAGGTCGTCGTGCAGACTCCGGGGTCGCAGTCGTCGCTGCACCGGGCCAATCTCGAGCGGGTCGTGAGGGCCGTGCGGATGGCAGGCTCACTCACCCAGGCCGAGATCGCCAGGACGACGGGCCTCTCCGCGGCCACAGTCTCCAATATCGTCCGCGAGCTCAAGGACGGCGGAACCGTCGAGGTCACCCCTACTTCGGCTGGCGGCCGCCGGGCCCGGAGCGTCTCGCTCAGCGGTGACGCGGGCCTGGTCGTGGGCGTCGATTTCGGCCATACGCATCTGCGCGTCGCGATCGGCAACCTCGCCCACCAGGTGCTCGCCGAGGAGTCCGAGCCCCTCGACGTGGACGCCTCGTCCGCCCAGGGCTTCGACCGGGCGGAAGTCCTGGTCAGCCGTCTGATCGAGGTCACCGGCGTGGACCGCTCGAAGGTGGCGGGCGTCGGGCTCGGCGTTCCCGGCCCCATAGACGTGGAGTCCGGCACGCTGGGCTCGACCTCGATCCTGCCGGGCTGGCAGGGCATCAACCCCGCTCAGGAGCTGTCCGCACGCCTGGGCGTCCCGGTCTCCGTCGACAACGACGCCAACCTCGGCGCACTCGGCGAGCTGGTCTGGGGCAGCGGTCGTGGGGTCAAGGACCTCGCGTACATCAAGGTCGCCAGCGGTGTCGGCGCCGGTCTGGTGATCAACGGGCAGATCTACCGGGGCCCCGGCGGCACGGCAGGCGAGATCGGCCACATCACGCTCGACGAGTCGGGCCCGGTCTGCCGCTGCGGCAACCGCGGCTGCCTGGAGACCTTCGCGGCGGCCCGCTACGTACTGCCGCTGCTGCAGTCGAGCCATGGCTCGGACCTGACCATGGACAAGGTCGTGGCCCTGGCCCGCGAGGGCGACCCCGGCTGCCGAAGGGTCATTTCGGATGTAGGCCGCCATATCGGCAGCGGCGTGGCCAATCTCTGCAACTTGCTGAACCCGTCACGAGTCGTACTCGGCGGAGATCTCGCCGAGTCCGGTGAGCTTGTTCTGGCGCCCATCCGTGAGTCGGTGGGACGCTATGCAATCCCCAGTGCCGCTCGCCAACTCTCCGTACTTCCCGGGGCACTTGGCGGCCGCGCGGAGGTCCTCGGAGCGCTCGCGCTCGCGCTCAGCGAGATGGGCGATTCGACCTTGATCGACCAGTCTGTGCATGGTGCGGCTGGTGATGGTGAGCTTCAGGCGGCACCGACACCTGCCTTCACTTAGATAACGAATGGCACCGTTGTCATCTCGTTAAGTATTAACTCCTTGACGCTGGCAACGGGGCCGAGTTGACTCACTGCCACCTCGGCCGCAACGACGCGGCCTCGTCAGGGAGGTTTCCCCAGTGAATACGCGCATGCGTCGTGCAGCCATAGCCATCGCCACCACCGCCATGGCCGTTTCCCTCGCGGCTTGCGGCGAGGCCGGTAACTCCGGTGACGGCGACGAGACCAAGGGCAGCTCCAAGCCCAAGGGCGACGACATCACCGTCGGTCTGCTCCTGCCGGAGAACCAGACCGCTCGCTACGAGAAGTTCGACAAGCCCATCATCGAAGAGCAGATCGGCAAGCTCACGAATGGCAAGGGCAAGGTCGAGTACCTCAACGCCAAGCAGGACGCGACCATCCAGTCGCAGCAGATCGACACGATGATCACCAAGAAGGTCGACGTGCTGATCCTGGACGCGGTCGACTACAAGGCCGTCGCCAACGGCGTGAAGAAGGCCAAGGAGGCCGGTATCCCGGTCGTGGCCTACGACCGCCTGGCCGAGGGCCCGATCGCCGCGTACACCTCGTTCGACAACACCGAGGTCGGCAAGACCCAGGGCGAGGCCCTCCTGAAGGCCCTTGGCGACAAGGCCAAGGACGGCCAGATCGTCATGATGAACGGCTCCGTCACCGACCCGAACGCCGCCCAGTTCAAGGCGGGCGCGCACTCCGTCCTCGACGGCAAGGTGAACATCGGCAAGGAGTACGACACCAAGGAGTGGAAGCCGGAGAACGCCAACGCCAACATGGAGGGCGCCATCTCCGCCCTCGGCAAGGACAAGGTCATCGGCGTCTACTCCGCCAATGACGGCATGGCCGGCGGCATCATCACCGCGCTCAAGGGCGCGGGCATCTCCAAGCTTCCGCCGGTCACCGGCCAGGACGCCGAGCTCGCCGCCGTGCAGCGCATCATCACCGGTGAGCAGTACATGAGCGTCTTCAAGTCCTACCCGCAGGAGGCCGAGACCGTCGCCAAGATGGCCGTCGCGATCGCCAAGACGGGCAAGCTGGACGGTGCCGGTCTGCAGACCAGCACTGTCGACAGCGGCACCGACAAGGGCATCCCGTCCGTGATCGTCCCGGTGGTCTCCCTCACGCAGGAGAACATCAAGGCCACGGTCATCGACCAGGGCTACTACACGCTCGACGAGATCTGCACGGCCAAGTACAAGGCCGGCTGCGACAAGCTCGGCCTGAAGTAATCCCCCTGCGGTCAGGGGCGTCCGCCACCGCGGCGCCCCTGACCGCGCGGTCTTGCCGTACGGGCTCCGTAGCAGCAGCCCGCAGGCAACTCCCCTGTTCACCGCGGGACTTGCGCATCTGACGCAGGAGCGCTCCCGTGGAAGCACGTCCGGCGCCCTGCCGCCGACAGCCCCGCAAGCTCAACGGCGGGGTGCCGGACGGAACACCCCTCATCTTTCTGTACAACCTCCCGCCGGGGTCAGGCTCGGGCGGCGAAGGAGATGGTTCACGTGTCCGCTACGCCCGTGCTGGCGTTGCGCGGGGTCTCCAAGCGATTCGGTGCCGTGCAGGCGCTCACCGACGTAGAGCTTGAGGTCCACGCCGGCGAGGTGGTCGCCCTGGTCGGCGACAACGGTGCCGGAAAGTCCACCCTGGTCAAGACGATCGCCGGTGTGCACCCCATCGACGAAGGCGTCATCGAGTGGGACGGCGCCCCGGTCAAGGTCAACAGGCCGCATGACGCCCAGGATCTGGGCATCGCGACCGTCTACCAGGACCTCGCGCTGTGCGACAACATCGACGTCGTCGGCAACCTGTTCCTCGGCCGTGAGCTGCGCCGTCGCGGTGTGCTCGACGAGGTCGAGATGGAGCGCCGCTCGCGCGAGCTGCTGCAGACGCTGTCGATCCGTATCCCCAGCGTGCGTATCCCCGTCGCCTCGCTCTCCGGCGGTCAGCGTCAGGTCGTCGCCATCGCCCGGTCCCTGCTCGGCGAGCCCAAGCTGGTCATCCTCGACGAGCCCACCGCGGCCCTCGGTGTCGAGCAGACCGCGCAGGTGCTCGACCTCGTCGAGCGGCTGCGCGAGCGCGGTCACGCGGTCATCCTCATCAGCCACAACATGGCCGATGTGAAGGCCGTCGCCGACAAGGTCGCCGTCCTTCGACTCGGCCGCAACAACGGTGTGTTCGAGGTCAAGACGACCTCGCAGGAAGAGATCATCTCCGCCATCACCGGCGCCACGGACAACGCCGTGACCCGTCGTGCGGCGCGCAGCAACGCGGAGGCTCAGAAGTGAGCATCGACAAGACCGATCCGGTACAGCCCCCCGTCGACGCACCCGCGGCCGCGCCCGACGCCGTCGCGGCCGTCGACCCCCGACTGCTCGTCCGCGAGCAGGGATTCGCCGGCTACATAGGCGAGTTCAAGCGCAAGATACGTGCCGGTGATCTGGGCGCACTGCCGGTCGTCGTGGGTCTGTTCGTCATCTGCGCGATCTTCCAGAGCCTGAACTCGGCCTTCCTCGGCGTCGAGAACCTGAACAACATCTTCGTCGCCATGGTCGCCACGGGCATGATGACGGTCGGCATCATCTTCGTGCTCCTCCTTGGCGAGATCGACCTCTCCGTCGGTTCCGCCAGCGGTCTGTCGGGCGCGATCTTCGCCGTACTCACCATCTCCCACGGTGTGAACGAGTGGCTCGCCATCGGCGCCTCGCTCGTCGGCGGCGCGCTCATCGGTGCCCTGCACGGCTTCTTCTTCGCCCGCATCGGAGCGCCCGCGTTCGCGGTCACCCTCGCCGGTCTGCTGTTCTGGAACGGCTTCATGCTCCAGCTGCTCGGCGCCAACGGAACGATCAACATCGACGACGAAGGTGTGGTCGGCAAGCTCACGACCTACAACTTCTCGGATGTGTCGGCCGCCTACGGCCTCGCGGTCGTCGCCGTCGCCGGTTACTTCCTGTCGGCGTTCTTCGGCGCCCGGCGCCGTGAGGCCGCGGGCATCCCGTCCCGTCCGCTCAGCGAGATCATCCTGCGCACGGTGCTGCTCGCGATCGCCGTCTTCGGCGTCGCGATCGTCTTCAACCAGGACCAGGGCCTGCCGCTCGCGGTGCTGCTCTTCGCGATCGTCCTGGTCGGCAGCGACTTCCTGCTCCGCCGCACCGCGTACGGCCGCAAGATCTTCGCTCTCGGCGGCAGTGTCGAGGCCTCCCGGCGCGCGGGTATCAACGTCACCGCGATCCGGGTCTCGGTCTTCGCCATCGCGGGCTTCTTCGCGGCGATCGGCGGCCTCTTCTGGGCCTCCAAGATCGCGGCGGCCAACCAGAGCGCCGGCGCCGGTGACCTGCTGATGAACGTCATCGCCGCGGCCGTCATCGGCGGCACCAGCCTTTTCGGTGGCCGGGGCCGCACCTGGAACGCCCTGCTCGGTGTCCTGGTGATCACCTCGATCCAGTACGGTCTGGCGCTCGAAGGCATCGCCCCGGCGATCCAGCAGATGATCACCGGTGGCGTCCTGCTCGTCACCGTCGTGATCGACGCTGTGACCCGCAAGACCCAGAAGACCGCGGGCCGCGCGTAACCCTTCTCACGCCCAAGCCCGGCATCTGCTCCAGATGCCGGGCTTCGGCGTGCGATGGAGCTGACCGGAGTGCAGCCGGGTCCGGTACGGGCAGGAAGCCCGTCATCGGCGCAACCCCCGCCACCCGCTCGGCGTCCTCCCACGGACAGAGCCGTACACAGCCCCGTACACCCCGTAACCACCCCTGCGTACCGCCATCCGCGTGACCTACCCGACGACGGCCATCGCAGGCGGAACATTAGACTCGACAGACCCGGCAAAGCTCGACAGCTTCACCGAACGAAAACGCTAGGAGGCACGGCATATGCCAGCCGCGCAAAGCGCGTCCATCACGGGTGGTGGTGGGCGACGGGTGGGACTGCTGACCCGTATCAAGGGGCCGCGCGACCTGGACCGGCTCAGCCATGAGCAGCTGGACCAGCTGGCCGCTGAGATCCGGACCTTCCTGGTCGACGCGGTCTCCAAGACCGGCGGCCACCTCGGACCGAACCTCGGCGTCGTCGAGCTCACCATCGCCCTGCACCGCGTCTTCGAGTCGCCCAGGGACCGGGTGCTGCTCGACACCGGCCACCAGAGCTATGTGCACAAGCTGCTCACCGGCCGCCAGGACTTCACGAACCTGCGTGCCAAGGGCGGCCTGTCCGGCTACCCCTCGCGCGCCGAGTCCGAGCACGACGTGATCGAGAACAGCCACGCCTCCACGGTCCTCGGCTGGGCCGACGGCCTGGCGAAGGCCAACGAGGTGCTCGGCAAGGACGACCACGTCGTCGCCGTGATCGGCGACGGCGCCCTCACCGGCGGTATGGCCTGGGAGGCGCTGAACAACATCGCCGCCGCCAAGGACCGTCCGCTGGTGATCGTCGTCAACGACAACGAGCGCTCGTACGCCCCGACCATCGGCGGTCTCGCCAACCACCTCGCGACCCTGCGTACGACGGACGGATACGAGCGTTTCCTGTCCCGTACGAAGGACCTCCTGGAGAAGACCCCGGTCGTCGGGCGTCCCCTCTACGAGACGCTGCACGGCGCGAAGAAGGGCCTCAAGGACTTCATCACGCCTCAGGGCATGTTCGAGGACCTGGGTCTGAAGTACGTCGGACCGATCGACGGCCACGACATCGCCGCCCTCGAATCCGCCCTGCAGCGCGCCAAGCGCTTCGGCGGCCCGGTGATCGTGCACTGCCTCACCGAGAAGGGCCGCGGCTACCAGCCCGCCGAGCAGGACGAGGCCGACCGTTTCCACGGCATCGGCCCGATCCACCCGGACACCGGTCTGCCGATCAAGGCCGCCGCCGCCTCCTGGACCTCGGTCTTCGGCGACGAGATGGTCAAGCTCGGCAGGGACCGCAAGGACGTCGTCGCGATCACCGCGGCGATGCTGCAGCCGGTCGGCCTGAAGAAGTTCGCCGAGACCTTCCCCGACCGCGTCTACGACGTGGGCATCGCCGAGCAGCACGCCGCGACCTCCGCGGCGGGCCTGGCCACCGGCGGTCTGCACCCGGTCTTCGCGGTGTACGCCACGTTCCTCAACCGCGCCTTCGACCAGCTCCTCATGGACGTGGCCCTGCACAAGTGCGGTGTCACCTTCGTGCTCGACCGGGCCGGAGTCACCGGCGACGACGGCGCCTCGCACAACGGCATGTGGGACATGTCGATCCTGCAGGTGGTCCCGGGTCTCAGGCTTGCCGCCCCGCGCGACGCCGAGCAGGTACGGCTGCAGCTGCGCGAGGCCGTCGACGTGGACGACGCACCGACCGTGGTCCGCTACTCGAAGGGCGTGGTCGGCCCGGCCGTCCCCGCGCTCGGCAAGGTCGGCGGCATGGACGTGCTGCGGAACGCGGGCACCGAGAGCCCCGATGTCCTCCTGGTCTCGGTCGGCGCCCTGGCGCCCATGTGCCTGGAGATCGCGGATCTGCTCGACAAGCAGGGCATCTCCACCACCGTGGTCGACCCCCGCTGGGTCAAGCCGGTCGACGAGGCGCTCGCCCCGCTCGCCGAGCAGCACCGCGTCGTCGTCACGGTCGAGGACAACGGGCGCGCCGGCGGTGTCGGCTCCGCCATCTCCCAGGCCCTGCGCGACGCCGGGGTCGACGTACCGCTGCGCGACTTCGGCATCCCGCCGCGCTTCCTCGACCACGCGTCCCGCAAGGAGGTCATGGCCGAGATCGGTCTGACCGCGCCCGACATCGCGCGCCAGGTCACCGGCCTGGTCTCCAAGCTCGACGGCCGCTACGACAGCCCCTCGGCCAAGACCGTGCAGCCGGCCCGGGACTGATCACCGTGGAGCCCGTCCGGGACTGACCTGCAGGTCACCCCGCGCCACGTCAGCAAGGCCCGGCCGGACCGCCCCTCACGGGTGGTCCGGCCGGGCCTTTCGTGTGACATCGGGCCCGGCCACGGGTACCCGCGTGCCGGACATCCCGATCATGTCCCTCGACACGAGCGCAGGGAGGCACACCGGTGACCACACCGCAGGGCACACGTACCGCAGGCGGCGGAATGTTCCGTACGAAATCCGTCGAGCAGTCGATCCGGGACACCGAGGAGCCGGAGCACGCGCTCAAGAAGTCGCTCTCCGCGCTCGACCTCACGGTCTTCGGCGTCGGGGTCATCATCGGCACCGGCATCTTCGTCCTCACCGGCAAGGTCGCCAAGGAGAACGCGGGCCCGGCCGTCGCCCTGGCCTTCGTCGTGGCGGGCGTGGTCTGCGCGCTCGCCGCGCTGTGCTACGCAGAGTTCGCCTCCACGGTCCCCGTGGCCGGATCCGCGTACACCTTCGGCTACGCCTCCCTGGGTGAACTCCCCGCCTGGATCATCGGCTGGGACCTGATCCTGGAGATGGCGCTCGGCTGCGCGGTGGTCGCGGTCGGCTGGTCCGGCTATGTGCGGTCGCTGATGGACACGGCGGGCTGGCATCTGCCGGACGCTCTGTCGGGCACCCACGACGGCAACTTCGGCTTCGATCTGCTCGCCTGCCTCCTGGTGCTGCTGCTCACCGGGATCCTGATCGCCGGGATGAAGCTGTCCTCGCGGGTCACCGCCGTGGTCGTGGCGATCAAGGTCACCGTCGTCCTGCTGGTGATCTTCGTCGGCGCCTTCTTCATCACCGGCTCCAACTACAAGCCGTTCATCCCGCCCGCGCAGCCCTCGGAAGCCGGCACCGACATCACCTCGCCGCTGATCCAGCTGATGTTCGGCTGGGCGCCCACCAACTTCGGCGTGATGGGCATCTTCACCGCGGCCGCCGTGGTCTTCTTCGCCTTCATCGGCTTCGACATCGTGGCCACCGCCGCCGAGGAGACCAAGAACCCGCAGCGCGACGTCCCGCGCGGCATCCTCGGCTCGCTGATCATCTGCACCGCGCTCTATGTCGCCGTCTCCATCGTGGTGACCGGAATGCAGAAGTACACCGAGCTCTCCACGGACGCCCCGCTCGCCGACGCGTTCAAGTCCGTGGGCCATCCCTTCTGGGCGGGCCTGATCAGCTTCGGCGCGGCCGTCGGTCTGACCACCGTCTGCATGATCCTGCTCATGGGCCAGACCCGCGTGTTCTTCGCGATGAGCCGCGACGGACTGCTGCCGCAGACCTTCTCGCACGTCCACCCGCGCTTCGGGACCCCGTACCGCTCGACGATCCTGCTCGGCGTGATCGTGGCGATCGTCGCGGGCTTCACCTCGATCGACGAACTCGCCGAACTGGTCAACATCGGCACCCTGTTCGCCTTCGTCGTCGTTGCCATCGGTGTGGTGATCCTGCGCAAGCGCCGCCCCGACCTGCCGCGTTCCTTCCGCACCCCGCTGGTGCCGTTCATCCCGATCCTCTCGGTCGCGGCCTCGCTGTGGCTGATGCTCAACCTGCCCGCCGAGACCTGGCTGCGCTTCGGTATCTGGATGGTGCTCGGCGTGATCATCTACTTCGCGTACGGGCGCGGGCACAGCCGCCTCGGCAAGCATCTGCCTCGCCGTGAGCCGATCAACGACTGAGCCGCCCGCGCGGGGCTCCGGTCCACAACTCCACGTAATCACACGCGAGTTTCCCAACTAATCCCCCGGCCCCGTATGTCCCGCTTCGGCAGGGACTGCGGGGCCGTTAGCTTGGCCCCTATGCTCGCCGAGCCCTCCGCGTCGTCACCCTCCGTGCATCGCCTGCCCGTTCCCCGCCCGCGTACCGGCGGGGAACGGGCTCCCGCGCCGGCCCGCACCCGCTACTGGCCGAGACTGCTGCCGGTCCTCGCCGTACTCGCCTGCGTGACCCGCATCCCCTCCTTCGTCTGGCCGGTGTGGAACCCGGACGAGGGCTTTCTCGCCACGCAGGCGCGCATGCTGGCCTCGGGCGGCGAACTGTACGAGACGGTGGTCGACCGCAAACCGCCGCTCGTGCCCTGGCTCTACCAGGGCGCGTTCGCGCTGTTCGGCGACGACTCCCTCGTGCCGCTGAAGATCCTCGCGGTGGGTTCCGTGTTCCTGACCGCGGCGCTGCTCGCCGCGCTCGCCCGGCGCCGCTGGGGCGACGGCGCGGGCTGCACGGCCGGCATCCTGTGCGTACTGCTCTCCATCGGTCTGAACCCCGAGGACACCCAGGCCGCCACCTTCGAGATCTTCATGCTGCCCTGCACCGCGGCCGCCATGTGGTGTGCGGACCGCCGCCGTTGGGGCTCGGCGGGCCTCGCGGTCGCGGCCGCGTTCCTGGTGAAGCAGACCGGGGCCGCCGTGCTCCTGCCGGTCCTGTGGCTGCTGTGGCGCAGCGGGTGGGTCGGCCACGCACTCGTACGCCACGCGCTCGTACGCCGTGCACTCGTACGCCTCACGGCCGGGGCGCTGACCCCCGTCGTGGCCGCGGCCGTGCTCACCACCCCCACGGGCTTCCTCTTCTGGACCGTCACCGGCTCGGGCGCGTACGCCTCGTTCACCGGCTCCGAACTGCACGTACTCTTCCGCGCCTTGGGCAACACGGCGCTGCTCGCGGTGGCCGCCGCGGGTGTGCTGCAGCCGGTCGTACGCGTCCTGAGGATCGCCCGCACCGGAGCCGGCGACCTCTGGCTCTGGCTCGGCTCATCGGCAGCGGCGGTCTGCCTCGGCTTCCACTTCTTCGGCCACTACTACCTCCAGCTCATCCCCCCACTGGTCATGCTGGGCACCGCGGCCCTGCAGATCCTGCCCCGCGACTGGCTGCCCACGACCCTGCTGACCACGGCCTGCACCTGCGCCTTCTTCCTGGTGTGGGGCCTGTTGACCCCTCGCCCCGAACTCACGCACGCGGGCCGCGTCGCCGCGGCGATCCAGGCGCGTACACAGCCCGGCGACCGAGTCCTCATCTGGGGCATACACCCCGAGACGTACTGGCTCGCCGACCGCCCCCCGGCCAGCCGTTTCCTCACGGCCGGCCTCCTCACCAACTACAGCGGCGGGCGCAACGGCCCCCAGGTAGGGGAGAAGTACGCGGTACGCGGCGGCTGGTCGACGTTCCGCGAGGAGATGTCCGCCCGCCCGCCCGCACTGATCCTGGACGACGCCCGCGGAAAGCCGTACGGGGTGGAGCAGGTCAAGGGGCTGCGCAAGGTGCTGGAGGGCGGGGGGTATCAGCGGGTGGGCGTGGTGGGAGGAACAGTGCTGTACGAACGCTCGGCGGTGGACTGAGGCCTGCTGAGGCCTACGCCTACAGGCAGTACCGCACCCAGCCGCTCATCCGGCTCTGCCCCTCTCAACTCCCGGCGGCCCAGCCGTTGTTCCCGTCCGCCGCGTCCTTCCCGTCCCCCGCGTTGTTCCCGCCCCCTCCGTACACCGACCGGGGCCCGAGACACCGGCCGCCCGCGGCCGTCACCCGTCGGCGCAGCTCCCGGTCGGCGGTGACGACGACGCACTCCGTACCGCACTGCGCCACCAACTCGACGATCCGGTCGTCCCCGCTGCCCGGCGCCTCGTCCACCCGCACACCCGGCACGGGCTCGACACCACGCGCTCTGCCCTCCACGACCAGCACGATGTCCAGCGGGCCGGGCAGTCCGGGCGGCAGCCCCCTCGTGGCGTACGGAACGAGCTTGTCCCGCAGTCGTACGGCGGCGGCGCGCCGGTCGCGCCACCAGCCGTCCGGGACCGAGCCGACGACATTGGCGCCGTCGACGACGAGCAGGGGCGCGGGGTGCATACGTGCAGCTTCGCACGGCCGGGGCGGCGTGTGCCCGGCAGAGCGCCCGCAAGCGATCAGGCAACGGAAACGGGCCGTACGGGATCAACTCCCGTACGGCCCGTTCACGTTCTCGGTGCTTGGTTACGCAGGCACGCTGGCCACACCCGGCGCCAGGAACCGCTTCCCGTTGACCCGCTCCGACACACCCTCACGGTCCAGGTACGGCGTCACACCACCGAGGTGGAAGGGCCAGCCGGCGCCCGTGATCAGGCACAGGTCGATGTCCTGCGCCTCGGCGACGACGCCCTCGTCGAGCATCAGACCGATCTCCTGCGCCACCGCGTCGAGCACCCGCGCCCGCACCTGCTCCTCGGTCAGGACGACATCGCCCTGTACGAGCAGCGCCGCGACCTCGGGGTCCAGCTCCGGCTTGCCGCTGTCGTACACGTAGAAGCCGCGCTTGCCGGCCTTGACCACGGCCGCCAGGTTCGGGGACACCGTGAAGCGGTCCGGGAAGGAACGGTTCAGGGTCTCCGACACGTGCAGACCGATCGCCGGGCCGACCAGCTCCAGAAGGACCAGCGGAGACATCGGCAGACCGAGCGGCTCGACCGCCTTCTCCGCCACGGCCACCGGGGTGCCCTCGTCGATCACGTTCTGGATCTCGCCCATGAAGCGGGTGAGGATGCGGTTCACGACGAACGCCGGGGCGTCCTTCACGAGCACCGCGGTCTTCTTCAGCTTCTTGGCGACACCGAAGGCCGTGGCCAGCGAGGCCTCGTCCGTCTGCTCGCCTCGTACGATCTCGAGAAGCGGAAGCACGGCCACCGGATTGAAGAAGTGGAAGCCCACCACTCGCTCCGGGTGCTGCAGCTTCGAGGCCATCTCGGTGATCGACAGCGACGAGGTGTTGGTCGCGAGGATCGCGTGCGCCGGGGCGACGGCCTCGACCTCGGCGAACACCTGCTGCTTGACGCCCATCTCCTCGAAGACGGCCTCGATGATGAAGTCGGCGTCGGCGAAGCCCTCGGCCTTGTCCAGGACACCGGTCACCAGTGCCTTGAGGCGGTTGGCCTTGTCCTGGTTGATACGGGACTTGAGCAGCAGCTTGTCGATCTCGCCGTGGACGTAACCGACACCCTTGTCGATGCGCTCCTGGTCGATGTCGGTCAGCACGACCGGCACTTCGAGGCGGCGCAGGAAGAGCAGCGCGAGCTGCGAGGCCATCAGGCCCGCACCCACGACGCCGACCTTGGTGACCGGGCGCGCCAGGTCCTTGGACGGGGCGCCCGCGGGGCGCTTGCCGCGCTTCTGGACCAGGTTGAACGCGTAGATGCCGGAGCGCAGTTCACCACCCATGATCAGGTCGGCGAGCGCGGTGTCCTCGGCGTCGAAACCGGCCTGCAGATCACCGGACTTGGCGGCCTCGATGATCTCCAGGGCGCGGTACGCGGCCGGGGCGGCGCCGTGCACCTTGCTGTCCGCGACGAAGCGGCCCTTGGCGACGGCCTGGTCCCAGGCCTCGCCGCGGTCGACCTCGGCGCGCTCGACCTTGACCGAACCGTTCAGGACGGACGCGGTCCAGATCAGCGACTGCTCAAGGAAGTCCGCACCCTCGAACAGCGCGTCCGCGATGCCGAGTTCGTAGACCTGCTTGCCCTTGAGCTGGCGGTTCTGGTTGAGCGAGTTCTCGATGATGACGGAGACGGCCCGCTCGGCACCGATGAGGTTCGGAAGCAGCGCGCAGCCACCCCAGCCGGGCACGAGACCGAGGAAGACCTCGGGCAGCGAGAACGCCGGGATGGCCTTCGAGACGGTGCGGTAGGTGCAGTGCAGACCGACCTCGACACCGCCGCCCATCGCCGCGCCGTTGTAGTACGCGAAGGTCGGCACGGCCAGCGCGGACAGGCGCTTGAAGACGTCGTGGCCGCCCTTGCCGATGGCGAGCGCGTCCTCGTGCGTCTTGAGCAGCTCGACACCCTTGAGGTCGGCACCGACGGCGAAGATGAACGGCTTGCCGGTGACACCGGCACCGACGATCTCGCCCGCGGCCGCCTCCGCCTCGACCTGGCTGATCGCCACGTCGAGGTTGGCCAGGGACTGCGGACCGAAGGTGGTCGGCTTGGTGTGGTCGAGGCCGTTGTCCAGCGTGATCAGCGCGAACCGGCCCGCCCCGAAGGGCAGTTCCAGGTGACGTACGTGCGCCTGCGTGACGACCTCGTCCGGGAAGAGCGCCGCGGCACCCTTCAGAAGCTCAGCGGTGGTGCTCACTTGCCCTCCCAGTGGGGGTTCTCCCAGATGACGGTCGCGCCCATGCCGAAGCCGACGCACATGGTGGTGAGGCCGTACCGCACCTGCGGCTGCTCCTCGAACTGCCGCGCCAGCTGCGTCATCAGACGCACACCGGAGGAGGCGAGCGGGTGACCGAAGGCGATCGCGCCGCCGTACTGGTTCACACGCGCGTCGTCGTCGGCGATGCCGTAGTGCTCCAGGAAGGCGAGCACCTGCACGGCGAAGGCCTCGTTGATCTCGAACAGACCGATGTCCTCGATGGACAGACCGGCCTGGGCAAGGGCCTTCTCGGTGGCCGGGATCGGGCCGTAACCCATGACCTCCGGCTCGACACCCGCGAAGGAGTACGAGACGAGGCGCATCTTGACGGGCAGGTTGTGCTCGCGCGCGAAGTCCTCGGAGGCGATCAGCGAAGCCGTGGCGCCGTCGTTCAGACCGGCCGCGTTGCCCGCGGTGACGCGGCCGTGCGTACGGAACGGGGTCTTCAGACCGGCCAGGTTCTCGATCGTCGTGCCCGGGCGCATCGGCTCGTCGGCCGTCACGAGACCCCAACCGGTCTCGCCCACCTGGCCGTTGGTGTTGCGCACCGAGATCGGCACCAGGTCCTGCTGGATCTTGCCGTCGGCGTACGCCTTCGCGGCCTTCTCCTGCGAACGCACCGCGTACTCGTCGGCGCGCTGCTTGGTGATCGTCGGGTAGCGGTCGTGCAGGTTCTCGGCGGTCATGCCCATGAACAGGGCGGACTCGTCGACCAGCTTCTCGCTCACGAACCGCGGGTTGGGGTCGACGCCCTCACCCATGGGGTGGCGGCCCATGTGCTCGACACCACCGGCGATGGCGGCGTCGTAGGCACCGAAGGCCACACTGCCGGCGACCGAGGTCACGGCGGTCAGCGCACCGGCGCACATGCGGTCGATCGAGTAGCCGGGCACGGACTGCGGCAGACCGGCCAGGATTCCGGCGGTACGGCCGAGGGTCAGACCCTGGTCGCCGATCTGCGTGGTCGCGGCGATGGCGACCTCGTCGATCTTCGCGGGGTCCAGGTTCGGGTTGCGGCGCAGCAGCTCCCGGATGGCCTTGACGACGAGGTCGTCCGCGCGGGTCTCGTGGTAGATGCCCTTCGGGCCCGCCTTGCCGAACGGGGTGCGGACGCCGTCTACGAAGACGACTTCCTTGACGGTACGAGGCACGATGGCTCTCCTCCAGGGGGTGCGGGATCGCTGCGTACGCACACGCCTGAGCGCGCGCTCACCTCTTCATGCTACTTGCCGGTAACCAATGGCAACAGGCCCCACGGCCCAAGCGGCGAAGGTCACACCCCGACGGGCGTCCCTTCGAGCACCCGCAGCACGGCATCCCGCACCAGTGGCCGGGGCATGGCAGGGGTGTCGATATTGCAGGCGACGGTCAGCCCGTCCCTGATCAGCAGCAGCAGATCCGCCGTGCGCTCGGCGTCGGGGCCCGGCACTCCGGCCTCGTCGAGCAGGTCCCGCATCAGCCCCCGGAACCAATCGCGGTAGGCGTCGACCGCCTTCCTCACCGGATGGGCGGCATCGGGATACTCGGCGGCCGTGTTGATGAACGGGCAGCCCCGGAAGTCCTCAAGGGCGCCGATCTGCCCCATGCGATCGAAGACGGCGAGGACCTTCTCGCGCGGCCCGTCGGCGGTGAGCTGCGCCGCCGCCTCCTGCTGCATCCGGCTCTGCTCTTCCAGATACGCCAGTACGAGGGCGTCCTTGGCCGGGAAGTGGTGGTAGAAGGTCGCCTTCGCGACCCCGGCCTCCGCGATGATCCGGTCGATGCCGACCGTGTGTACGCCCTCCGCGTAGAAGAGGCGCGTCGCGGTGTCGAGGACTCGGGTGCGGGCGGGGCTCTTCGGACTCTTCTCGGCCATGACTTGACCGTACCAGACAGGTCTGTCTAGTCTGCTGTCCATGGGAACAGACAGACCTGTCTGTCCGATCGAAGACTTCATGTCCGGGAGGACGTCATGAGCGCTCTGTACACCGCGGTGGCAACGGCATCGGGCCGAGAGGGCCGCGCGGTCACCTCGGACGGCAAGCTCGACCTCAAGCTGTCCCACCCCGTGGAGCTGGGCGGCGACGGCTCGGGCACCAACCCCGAGCAGCTCTTCGCGACGGGCTACGCGGCGTGTTTCGCCAGCGCGATGCAGCTGGTCGCGCGGCAGCAGAAGGTGGACGTCTCGGATGTCTCGGTGACCGCGGAGGTCGGCCTTCTGAAGCAGGGCGCGGGCTTCGGCCTGGAGGTCACCCTCCGCGTCGAGATGCCGGACACGATCTCGGCGGAGCAGGGCAAGGCACTTCTCGACGCCACGCACCAGGTCTGCCCGTACTCGAACGCGACGCGCGGCAACATCCCGGTGAACCTCGTCGTCGAGTAGTCGTCCTTACCCGGCTGTGGGCAGTCGTGCCGCTGGGCGGCGCGGGTGGGCACAGCGGCACCCCGCCGGAGGCGAAACGAAAGCGGTGCCCCCACAGCCGATCGGCCGTGGGGGCACCGCTGCGTCACGCGAGAGTCAGACCGCCTTGGTCGCCGAGAGCGCAGCCACCAGCACAGGTGTCACCTGCTCGACCTGCCACGCCCGAGCCCCATGAGCCGTGAGCACAGAGGCAACCGCCTCCGCATCCGCCGTGGCCGGCGGCTCCCAGCAGAGCCTCCGCACCGTATCCGGCGTGATCAGGTTCTCCTGAGGCATGTTCAACTGCTCTGCCAAAGAAGTGACCGCCGCCCGCGCCGCCGCGAGCCGCGCAGCCGCGACCGGATCGCGATCCGCCCAGGACCGCGGAGGCGGCGGACCCGCATGCGGCTGCCCCGGCTGCGGCAGCTCCACATCCGGCAGCGCCTTCGCCCGGTCCACCGCCGCCTGCCACTGCTCCAGCTGACGCCGCCCCATCCGATGCCCGAACCCGTTGAGCGCGCTCAACGCATGCACGTTCACGGGCAGCGCGAGCGCCGCCTCGACGATCGCCGTATCGCTGAGCACCTTGCCGGGTGAGACATCGCGCCGCTGCGCGATCCGGTCCCGCGCGTTCCACAGTTCGCGCACGACGCCCATCTGCCGGCGCTTGCGCACCTTGTGCATCCCGGACGTCCGTCGCCACGGATCCTTGCGCGGCTCGGCCGGCGGCGCCGAAGCGATCGCGTCGAACTCCTGGTGGGCCCAGTCGAGCTTGCCCTGCCGGTCGAGCTCCTTCTCCAGGGCGTCGCGCAGATCGACGAGCAGCTCGACGTCGAGCGCGGCGTAACGCAGCCAGGGCTCCGGCAGCGGCCGTGTCGACCAGTCGACGGCCGAGTGCCCCTTCTCCAGTACGAAGCCGAGCACCGACTCGACCATCGCGCCGAGCCCGACGCGCGGGAAGCCCGCGAGGCGTCCGGCCAGCTCGGTGTCGAAGATGCGCTCGGGGATCATGCCTATCTCGCGAAGGCAGGGGAGATCCTGGGTGGCGGCGTGCAGCACCCACTCGGCATCCGCGATCGCCTCGCCGAGTCCCGACAGATCGGGGCACGCGACGGGGTCGATCAGCGCGGAGCCCGCACCCGCACGGCGCAGCTGTACGAGATAGGCGCGCTGTCCGTAGCGATAGCCGGAGGCACGCTCGGCGTCCACCGCGACAGGGCCGGTACCGGCGGCGAAAGCGGAGACCATCTCGGCGAGCGAGGCGGCGTCGGCGATCACCGGCGGAATGCCGTCACGGGGTTCGAGCAGGGGGGTCGGCGACGCCGCATCGAGAGCTTCGTCGTCCGGAGGGCCGCCCCCGGTGGTGGTGGTTCGCAGTGAGCTGTGTGAGCTGTCTTCTGCGGTCTCTTGAGCGTCGGTCACTTGTTAAGGGTATCCGTGTATGAACAGCGCCCGTCGACGGAACGTTCCGTCGACGGGCGCGTGAACTATGTCGAACCGGGGATCAGTGGATGATTCCGGTACGCAGGGCCACCGCCACCATCCCGGCGCGGTCACCCGTGCCGAGCTTGCGGGCGATACGGGCGAGGTGGCTCTTGACGGTCAGTGCGGACAGGCCCATCGAGACGCCGATCGCCTTGTTGGACTGGCCCTCCGCCACCAGCCGCAACACCTCGACCTCACGTCCGGACAGTTCGCGGTAGCCGCCCGGGTGGCTCGGGGCGCCCGGGGGACGGCGGTGCATCCGGGAGGCGGCGGCACCGATCTGCGCCGCACCATGACGGGTGGGCAGGCCGATGTTGGTACGGGTACCGGTGACGACATAACCCTTCACACCGCCGGCGAGGGCGTTGCGAACGGCGCCGATGTCATCGGCCGCCGACAGGGCCAGACCGTTCGGCCAGCCCGCGGCGCGGGTTTCGGAGAGCAGGGTCAGGCCCGAACCATCGGGCAGGTGGACATCGGCGACGCAGATGTCGCGCGGGTTGCCGATGCGGGGACGGGCCTCGGCAATGGAGGACGCCTCGATGACGTCGCGTACACCGAGCGCCCAGAGGTGGCGGGTGACGGTGGATCGGACGCGCGGGTCCGCCACGACGACCATGGCGGTCGGCTTGTTCGGGCGGTAGGCGACCAGGCTTGCGGGCTGCTCGAGGAGAACGGACACCAGGCCTCCTGGGAGTGGGACGGGGAACCGGCTGTGGGGAAGAAGCCGGGCGAACCGTGCTTTCAGGGTCACGTTCGTCTTCGGCACGGTTGCCGCTCGCCTTTAGCGAATGATCACGAATTAGTGAAACGGGTGGTTTCGTCCGCGCTGACCGCGGACGAAACCACCCGGAGGGCAGTAAAGGCGTCAGTGCGCCTGCGGTCCCCGCCGCTGCGGCAGCGACACCACCGACGCGTCGGGGGCGCCGGCAGGCGGCAGCCCCGCGATCTGGCACAGCAGATCGCACCACGCGGCCAGGTGGGACGCCGTGTCCGGGACCCCGCCCATCCCCTCGCGAGGCGTCCAGGACGCGCGGATCTCGATCTGGGACGCCGGCGCCCGCTCGGCGAGACCGCCGAAATAGTGGGATCCGGCGCGTGTGACCGTGCCGCTCGGCTCGCCGTACGACAGACCGCGCGCCTGCAGCGCACCGGTCAGCCACGACCAGCAGACCTCAGGGAGCAGCGGATCGGCCGCCATCTCCGGTTCGAGCTCCGCCCGTACGAGCGTCACCAGGCGGAACGTGCCCTGCCAGGCCTCGTGTCCCGACGGGTCGTGGAGAAGCACGAGCCTGCCGTCCGCCAGGTCGTTGCCGTCCTCGACGACGGCCGCTTCCACGGCGTACGCGTACGGCGCGAGCTTCTTCGGCGCCGGTACCTGCTCGATCTCGATCTCCGGCCGCAGCCGCGCCCCACGCAGTGCGTCCGTGGCCGCGCGGAACGGAATCGGCACGGCTTGCGCCGCATTCGGCTCCGTACTGTCCATCCCCTCAGCACCCTCCGACAGTTTTCCCTGTGCCGCAGCCATGCGGGGAAGGTTAAGGGGAACGAGGCGCTCGTGCGGTCACAGACACTCGGGCCGGGCCTGGCACTTCACGGCACATGGGAGACTTTCGGGTGTGAGTGCCATGGACAGCCCCAAGGGCCAGCAGAGCAAGACGTACGAATCCGCCTTCATGAAGGCGTGCCGGCGCGAGGAAGTACCGCACACTCCCGTGTGGTTCATGCGGCAGGCCGGGCGCTCACTTCCCGAGTACCGCAAGGTGCGCGAGGGCACCGCGATGCTCGAGTCGTGCATGATGCCGGAGCTCGTCACCGAGATCACGATGCAGCCGGTGCGCCGGCACAACGTGGACGCGGCCATCTACTTCAGCGACATCGTCGTTCCGCTCAAGGCGATCGGGATCGACCTCGACATCAAGCCCGGCATCGGCCCGGTCGTCGCCGAGCCGATCCGTACGCGCGCCGACCTCGCGCGGCTGCGGGACCTGAGCCCCGAGGACGTCCCGTACGTCACCGAGGCGATCGGGATGCTGACCGAGGAGCTCGGCTCGACGCCGCTCATCGGGTTCGCCGGTGCGCCGTTCACGCTCGCGAGCTATCTCGTCGAGGGCGGTCCGTCCCGTAACCACGAGCACACCAAGGCCATGATGTACGGCGACCCGCAGCTGTGGGCCGACCTGCTCGACCGGCTCGCCGAGATCACCGGCGCCTTCCTGAAGGTGCAGATCGAGGCGGGCGCGAGCGCCGTACAGCTCTTCGACTCGTGGGTGGGCGCCCTGTCGCCCGCCGACTACCGCGCCCAGGTCATGCCGGCCTCCACCAAGGTCTTCGACGCGGTCGCCGGGTACGGCGTGCCGCGCATCCACTTCGGTGTCGGCACCGGTGAGCTGCTCGGGCTGCTCGGCGAGGCCGGTGCGGATGTCGTCGGCGTCGACTGGCGCGTGCCGCTGGACGAGGCCGTTCGCCGCGTCGGCCCCGGCAAGGCGCTGCAGGGGAACCTGGACCCGGCGGTCCTGTTCTCCACGACCGAGGCCGTCGAGGCGCGCACCCGTCAGGTGCTGGACGCCGCGGCCGGTCTCGAAGGCCATATCTTCAACCTCGGCCACGGTGTCCTGCCGACCACGGACCCGGACGCGCTGACGCGGCTCGTCGAGTACGTGCACACGCAGACCGCGCGTTAGTCCCAGGAACCTCGGAGGTTCCGCCGCGCGTCGTACCGTGCATGATCGTCATTCCTGATGCACGGACGGCTGCGTTGTACGAGCAGTGGCGGCATGTGCACTCCACGACCGAGCAGTCCGTGGCCGAGCCGCTGGCTCTCGAGTGCATCAGCGGTCTCGCCGCCGAACCGGGCGGCGGGACCGCGCACCTATGGGTCGCCGGGCTCGCCGAGATGGCCGGATATCTCTCGCGCCGCCCGGAGCCGGAGACCGCCAGGGCCGCTGTCGCCGCGCTGGTCGCCGCGGCGGACGCCCTGGACGTGGGGGAGTGCGGGCATGAGACGCATCCGTACGAGGTGGAGCTGGCCGGGCTCGACGAGGACGACGCCCCGAGCGGCTGGTCTCTGATCGGCGAGCGACCCGAAGTGCCCCGTGCGGAAGCCGACCTGTGCCCGCGCAATGTGGCCGGTGTGGCGCGGATCGCCGCCGATGTGATCGCGCCGTTCTCGGCGCCCGGGGTACCGGTGGCGGTGTCCGCGGACCACGAGAGCGACGTGGCGGAGCTGCTCGACTTCCTCAACGACCACCCCACCGGCGAGCCCGCCATCACGATCGAGGCCAACGCCTGGGCTCCGTCGGCGGGCAGCAACAGGGGAGTGCTCGCCGGGTACGTCATCACCCAGCACGTGTCGACTCCGTACGTCTTCTACCGCATCGGTGTCCGGCCGGTCTTCGACGCCATGATCGAAGGGCTCGGGAAAGCCCTGGCGATGCTCGCGGACATCGACGTCCCCTGTGAGCACGCGGGCGGCGAGCACCCGGACCTGGAAGACCTCTACTACGAGACCGAGGCCGAGATCGCCTGCCACATACGGACTCCGGGCGGCCGCGCGTATCTCGCCGAGAACGCGCTCGACGAGGGCGAGGGCGCGATGTGGGTGTGCCCGGGCTTTCTGCGGGAGCTGGCCGAGGACGCGCTGGGACAACTGCGGCCCCGGTACGCCGAGTTGTTCGCGGGCCGGGATCTCGAAGGTCTCGACGCGCGGTTCGTACGGCCCGACGGGCGGCTGGACATCGACGCGCTGACCCGGGTGATCTCCGAGGCCGAAAGCCTCTACGACTCCGGTACGGCCGGTGAGAACGCCGGGTTGTGGGCGGCCCGCCGGCATGCGGCCGCCACGGATCCGCAGGAGCGCATGGTCCTGCTGCACCTGGCGCTGTGGAGCGCCTTCGTGCTCGACCTGCCGTACGGTGTCGGGCGCGAGGTGCGCGCACTGCTGCGCGCCGTCGACACCGCGCCCCTCGACCAGGATTGCCCGCACGGCGACGGCCACCCCGACGCGTACGACTGCTGGCGCCCCGAGGAACTGAAGCGGCACCTCGACCATCTGTACGCGCCGGGGGAGTTCGCCGCTGCGGAGGGCGCCTTCGCGCCGGACGTGTGGGGCTGCCCGCGACTGCTCGCCGTCCTCGCGCGGGAACCGATCGAGAGGATGGACGAGGCGTACGAGGAGATGGACGAGGAGGACGGCGATGAAGAGTCCGCTCTCCGCTGAGCAGGGGGACGAGCGGTGGGGTGAACTCGTCGACGCCTGGTCCGAGATGCAGGAGGAGGTCGACTGCGACCCGCAGGCGTACGACCGGCTGGTCCTGCAGTGCGCGCGGGAACTGGCCGCCGACCCCGGCGGCGCGCACGCCTACCGCTGGATGCTCGGGCTCGTCATGGCGCTTGCGTACTTCGGATCCGAGCCGGATGCGCAGGAGGTCCGTGAGGCGGCCTTCGACGCGGCCAGGACCGTCGACCGTGCCCTGCGGGAGAAGCCGTGCGGGCATCGAGAGCACCCGTTCCAGGGGGACTTGGCCGCCGAGTCGTGGAGCTTCCCCGAGATCCTGCGCGACCTCGGCGGCGGCGAACCCGTGGGCTGGGTGGTGCCCCTGCCGCGCGAGCAGTGGCGGTGCCCGCGCAACACCGCCGGGTACGCACGGGTGGTCATGGAGTCGCTCAGGCCCGGAACCGCCGAGGACGTACCGCCGCTGGCGGGCCGGGTCTTCACGGCCACCGCGGTAGGTTGGTACGTCGAGGCCGAGGCGGACGGCTCCGAGGACGACGAAGTGCAGCATCTCGTCGCCGAGTTGACCGGGGCATTCGAGCGCGCACTCGGCCTGCTCGCCGTCGGACCCTGACGCGCCTGAGGAGCATCCGATGACGTATGACGAACTGGTCCGCTCCTGGAGCGATACCGCGCACGACCGGCTGCCCGGCGACGACCAGGACCGGATCGTCCTGGACTGCGCCCGGCAGCTGACGGACGACCCTGCGGGGGAGTCGGCGTACCGGTGGGTGTTCGGTCTCGCCCTGATGCTGCCGCACACCGAACTGGCCGGGGGGGACGTGCCCGAGGTGGTGGCCGATGCCGTGCGGGCCGTACGGCGCGAGCGGGCCGGGCAGGTCTGCGCGCATCGGGAGCACCCCGGTGAGGAGGAGGACGGGGAGGACCTCCTCTACTTGTTCCCGGATGTGCTGCTGATGCTCGCCGACCCCGACGGGACGTGGGTGGACAACTACACGCAGGAGCAGTGGCTCTGTCCCGTGACGGTCGACCGGTTCGCGGCCATGGTGCTGCAGACCCTCGAACCCGGAGCGGCCCCGGACGCCCCGCCGCTGCTGCCGTTCGCCGCGCAGCGGGAACTGGACTCGCTCACCGCGATCGTGGAGGGATACCCGGCACCCGGTACGGACGTCGCCGAGGAAGTCCGCGCTGTGGGACAGGGGTTGAGGTGGCAACGGGGAGCGGACCTCGCCGGTCAGGTGATCACGGCCGCGGCGCTCACCTGGTGGGAGGGGACTGCCCTGAGCTCCGACGCGGCGTACGAGGCCCTGGTGCAGGGCTTCGAGGCGGTGCTCGACGCCACCGCGGACGTCGAGTGCGCTCACGACGCACACCCCGCGCTGCCCCGGTGGGCGACCGCCGCCGTGTGCCTGGGGATTCACCTCAGCAGCCCCGGTGGGCGCGGTGTCTACGAGCGTCGCGGGGCGTGCCTGAAGGAGCCGCTGCCGCTCGAGCCGCTCCTGTGCCCGGTGTTCACTTCGTCGGTCGCCCGGGACTCCCTGGACCGGCTGCGCGCGCTGCGTGCGGAGCCGGTCCAGGGGGAGCAGGACTAGCCGGCCGCGCGTACCGCGGTGACCGCCTTGCGTGCCGCCACCAGGACCGGGTCCCAGACCGGGGAGAACGGTGGGGCGTAGCCGAGGTCGAGGGCGGTCATCTGCTCGACCGTCATACCGGCGGTGAGCGCGACCGCGGCGATGTCCACGCGCTTGGCGGCGCCCTCGCGGCCGACGATCTGGACGCCGAGCAGACGTCCCGTGCGGCGTTCGGCGAGCATCTTCACCGTCATCAGGGCCGCGCCCGGGTAGTAACCCGCCCTGCTCGTCGACTCGATGGCCACCTTCACGTACTGCAGGCCCGCCGCCTTCGCGTCCTTCTCGCGCAGTCCGGTGCGGGCGATCTCCAGCTCGCACACCTTGCTGACCGCCGTGCCGACCACGCCGGGGAACGTGGCGTAACCGCCGCCGACGTTCGAGCCGATCACCTGGCCGTGCTTGTTGGCGTGTGTGCCGAGGGCGATATGGCGCTCGCTGCCCGAGACGAGGTCGAGGACCTCGACGCAGTCGCCGCCGGACCAGATGTCGTCGTGGCCGCGTACGCGCATCGCGCGGTCGGTCAGGAGGCCGTCGTGGGTGCCGACGGGCAGGCCCGCCTCGCGGGCGAGCGCGGTCTCCGGGCGTACGCCGATACCGAGAATGACCACATCGGCCGGGTACTCGCCGTCCTCCGTGGCCACCGCGCGGACCCGGCCGTCCTCACCCGTCAGGATCTTGGTGACCTCCGCGCCGTTGACCATGCGGATGCCCATCCCCGTCATGGCGTCGCCGACCAGACGGCCCATGTCGGGGTCGAGGGTGGCCATGGGCTGCGCTCCGCGGTTGACGACCGTGACCTCGTAGCCGCGGTTCTTCATCGCCTCGGCCATCTCCACGCCGATATAGCCCGCGCCGACCACGACGGCGTTGCGGCCCTCGGTGCGCTGCAACGTGTCCAGCAGGGCCTGGCCGTCGTCGAGGGTCTGCACGCCGTGCACGCCCGGGGCGTCGATGCCGGGGAGCGGCGGGCGGATGGGGCGGGCGCCGGTGGCGATCACGAGTTTGTCGTACGAGGTCCAGTACTCCGCGCCGGAGTCGCCCGGGCCGGCTTCCAAGTTCCTCGCCAGTACGCGCCGTTCGGCCACGTCGATACGTACGACCTCGGTCCGCATTCGCAGATCGATGTCCCGGGCCCGGTGCTCCTCGGGGCTGCGCGCGATCAGCTCGTCGCGCTCGGCGACGTCTCCGCCCACCCAGTACGGGATGCCGCAGGCCGAGAAGGACGTGAAGTGACCGCGCTCGAAGGCGACGATCTCAAGATCGTCCGGACCCTTCAGCCTGCGTGCCTGGGACGCCGCGGACATGCCCGCGGCGTCTGCTCCGATGACCACCAGTCGTTCGCTCATGCGTTCAACGCTACGTCGCGGCGCCGACAACTAGCCGGGCAGCTGCACGGTTTGGCCCACGGACACCTTGTCGGGGTCCTTGATGTCGGGGTTGAGGCGCTGGAGTTCGTCCACCGAAGTGCCGTACGCCTCCGCGATCCAGCCCAACGTGTCGCCCTCGCGGACCGTGAACGCGGGCGGGGCGCTCAGTCGGGCCGCGATGGACTTGCGGAAGTTGTCCATCGAGATGCCCGGGCCCTTGGGGTCGATCTTCCCCGGTTGCCATTCGGTGTGGCCGATCACCGAGGTCATCCCGCTGGTGCCCCAGCCGTGCGCCTTGCACAGCGCCGCACAGACCCGTACGACCGCATCCACCTGCGTGGCGGGCCAGGGGTCCTTGCCGTCGCCCATGTTCTCGCACTCGAAGCCGTAGAAGTGCCGGTTGCCGTCCTTGGTGGCCTCGCCGACCTTGGGCAGCGGGCCCTCGGCCATCACGGCGTCGAGGACGGCGGGGTCGCCGAGGCCCGCGTGGTTGGCGCGGCCGTAGCCGATGACGTGCACCGTGCCGTCCTTGGCGATCACGCCGTGGCACAGCGGGCCCGGCAGATCGCCGTGTCCGTCCACGCAGAGCTTCACGGTGGCGGCTGTGCCTCGGGTGACGGTGTGGTGCACCATCACGCCGTTCACCGGACCCCATTTGCCCTTGTGGTCACGGTTGCGGGTGCGCCAGCCGTCGTATTCGACGACCTTGACGCCCTCGCCCTTGAGCGCGGCGAGGAAGGCGTCGGCGCTGAGTGGATCGGCCACGGGGGCTTCCTTAGTTCGGCGGGGACTTTCTCGCTTCGGCGGCAACTTCCGTATTTCGGCGGGGACTTCCTTACATCGGCGGGAGCTTCCTCACTTCGGCGGGAGCTTGAGCTTCTGGCCGACCGTGATGTGGTCCGGGTTGGGGATGTTGTTGAGCCGGGCGATCTCCGGGTAGCGGCCCGCGTTGCCCAGCTTGGACTGGGCGATCGCGCCCAGGGTGTCGCCGGACTTCACCGTGTACGTGGCGGTCGCGGTCTTCTTCGCCGTCGTCTTGCGCGCGGTGGTCTTCTTCGCCGTCGTCTTCTTGACCGTGGACTTCTTCGCCCCGCTCGCCTTGGCCACGCCGTGGCCCGCGAGATACGCCATGGGGTCGGTGTGGGCGTTGTAGTTGTTCGCCGTACGGGCCTCGAAGTGCAGATGCGGGCCGGTGACGTTGCCCGTCGCGCCCGACAGGCCGAGGCGCTGGCCGCCCGCCACGCCCTGGCCGGTCTTCACGTCGACCGTGCTGAGGTGGGCGTAGAGGGTGAAGCGGCCGTCCGACATCTGCACGATCACGCAGTTGCCGTACGCGCCCTGGTCACCGGCGACGACCACCGTGCCCGGACCCACCGAGGTCACGGGAGTGCCGGTCGGGCAGCCGAAGTCGACGCCCGTGTGGAAGCCGGCGGCCCAGCCGCCGGGCTGCTTGTACTTGGCCGTGACCCGGCCTTTGCCGACCGGCATGGTCCAGGAGCTCATCTTCCGCTTCCTCTCGGTTGGTTGGCCTCGGTCTGCGCGGCGGTGTTCACGCGCTTGCCCGGTGCCTTGCCCAGGGAGTGGCCCGTGCCGACCGCGACCCAGATGAACGGGAGGGGCGAAGGAGCAGGGCGGCGATGATCGCGAGGCCGAGGACCGAGCAGGCCACCGCCACGGCCGCACGTATGCGGTACGGGCTGAAGTCGTGCAGCGGATTGCCGATCCCGCTCGCCGCGACCGCCGCGGTCACCAGCAGCGCTCCGGCCAGTACGGCCAGGATCACGGTGCGGGAACCGCGGGAACCGCGGGAACCGCGGGAACCGCGGGGACTGAGGGGGTCGGCAGACGGCATCGGCACCTCGCGGACGGGGTGGGCGGGACTCCTGCCAGCTTGGTCGGCAGGAGTCCCGCTCTCACTCGGTACGGGGCCGAACGGGTGATGTCAGGCGTCGGGCGCCGACGGGGGCGCGGCCGGGGGCCGGGGGCCAGGGGCGGGCGGCTGAGGGCCGGCGTCCGGGTCCGGCCGTGAACCGCCGCCCTCGATGGCGACGGCCGGTGTCCGGCGCGGCAGCCGCGACCCGAGCAGACGCCATGCCAGGAACAGGACCAGGAGCAGTCCGGCCCACGGAGCGATCGCGGCCAGCACGATCACGACCCACTTCGCCACGTTGACCAGTGCGTTCCAGCCGCCCGAGAGAGCGTCGAGGAAGCCGGGGTCGTCGTCGCCCTTCGGCGCGGGCTTCTCGCCGGTCTCGGTGAGGTGGAGTGTGATCGTCGCCAGGCTGGTGCGGTCCTTGAGCGAGGCCTGCTGGGCGAGCAGGGACTCGAGGTCCGCCTGGCGAGTGCTCAGCTCGCCTTCCAGCGTGACCACGTCGCTCAGCTTCGTCGCCTTGTCCATCAGCTCCCGGATCCGTGCGACGCTCGCCTGCTGCGACTTGATCCGGCTGTCCACGTCCACGACCTGCTCGGTGACGTCCTCGGCCTTGTCGCTGCGCTCGAGCACCTTGCCGGTGCCTTCGAGCGCCTCCAGGACCTCCGCGTACTTCTCCTGCGGAATGCGCAGCACGATCCGGGAACGCTCGTTGCCCTTGCCGTCTCGGTCCGTCGTCTCGCTGCCGATGAGTCCGCCCGCATCGGCGGCGGCGTCGCGCACCTTGTCGACCGCCGACGGCACGCTCTCGACCCGTACCCGCAGATTGGCGGTGCGGATGATGTGCTGCTGGGCGAGGTCGGGCTTCCTGGGCTGCTTCTGGTCGGACTTGGCGCCGCCGCCCGCTTCCGATCCGCTCGCGAAGCCGCTGTCCGCCGCGCTGCCGCCCTTGCCGTCGCCTGCCTCCTCAGGCGCGGCGGCCTTGTTCGAACCGCTGGAGTCCGAGTCTCCGAGACCGCCGCTGCACCCCGCTCCCGCCAGGGCCACGCTGAGCAGCAGCGCGGCGAGTGCCGTGCCCCGCCTTCTGTTCCTCCACACTGCGCGCATGTCGACGCGACCCCCCAAGTTCTGTTGGCTGTTGCTGCTCCGACTGCTCCTTCGACGCCCAGGGCCGGGGAAACGTTTGGTGCCCGGTGGTTCCGAAGCGGTCACGGTACGGACGCGGAAGGGGCGGTTCAGGGCCGCGTAGGCGATCTGAGAGGGTGGGGGCATGCGCGAAACGGACACACGTACGGAACCTGGACACGTCGTCGTGATCGGCGGCGGGATCGCGGGACTCGCCGCGGCCCATCACCTGCTGCAGCGCGGGGCCCGTGTCACCGTCCTGGAGGCGTCCGAGCGGCTCGGCGGTAAGTTGCACGCCGGGGAGATCGCGGGCGTACGCGTGGACCTGGGCGCCGAGTCGATGCTTGCGCGCCGCCCCGAGGCGGTGGCGCTCGCGCGTGAGGTCGGCCTCGGGGAGCGGCTGCAGGCGCCGGCCACGGCGAGTGCGTCGCTGTGGAACCGGGATGCGCTCACGCCCATGCCCAAGGGGCATGTGATGGGGGTGCCGGCCGATGCGGACTCGCTGGCGGGTGTGGTGTCCGAGGAGGGCCTCGCGCGCATCGAGCAGGACCGTGAGCTGCCGGCCACCGAGGTCGGCGAGGACATCGCGGTCGGCGAGTACGTGGCCTCGCGGGTCGGGCGCGAGGTCGTGGACCGTCTTGTCGAGCCGCTGCTCGGCGGGGTGTACGCGGGGGACGCGTACCGGATCTCGATGCGGATGGCCGTACCGCAGCTGTACGAGGTGGCGCGGGCCGGCGGGTCCTTGCTGGACGGGGTGCGCGAGCTCCAGGAGCGGGCTGCGGCCCGTCAGCAGACCGGCCCGGTGTTCATGGGCATCGAGGGCGGGGTCGGCCAACTGCCGCTCGCCGTCGCGGAGTCGGTACGCGCCCGGGGCGGTGAGATCCGTACGGACACCCCCGTGACCGGTCTGAGCAGGGGCGAGGACTGGACCGTACGGACCGCGGAAGGCGCCCTGCGCGCCGACGCCGTGGTCCTCGCGCTGCCCGCCCCGCACGCGGCCCGGCTGCTCGACGAGCACGCAGCCGCGGCCGGCGCCGAACTGCGCGCCATCGAGTACGCCTCCATGGCGCTGACCGCCCTCGTCTACCGGCGCGGTGAGATCGAGCTGCCCGAGGGTAGCGGTTTCCTCGTACCTCCCGTCGACGGGCACCGGATCAAGGCCGCCACCTTCGCCTCGCAGAAGTGGCAGTGGATCGCGGACGAGGACCCTGATCTCGTCGTCGTACGGACCTCCGTCGGGCGGTACGGGGAGACCGAGATCCTGCGGTACGAGGACGAGGAGCTGGTGGAGATCTCGCGCGAGGACCTCAAGTCCGCACTCGGCATCACCGCCGAGCCGGTCGCCACGCGCGTGATCCGCTGGAACGACGGACTGCCCCAGTACCCCGTCGGCCACCGGACGCGCGTGGCCCGCATCCGTGAGCAGCTCGCCCCGCTGGCGGGCCTCGCCGTCTGCGGAGCCGCGTACGACGGTGTCGGTATCCCGGCCGTGATCGCGAGCGCGCGGGCCGCCGCCGACCAGGTACTGGACGGTGCAGGTCAGCTGAGCGTGAACCCGGGCGAAAGCAGCTTCGGCGGCGCGGGACAATAGCCCCATGAGTGACGCCCCTGAGAAGATCCCGAACGCCGGCAAGAAGGCCAAGGACCTCAACGAGGTCATCCGCTACACGCTGTGGTCCGTCTTCAAGCTGCGCGATGTGCTCCCCGAGAACCGCGCCGGTTACGCGGACGAGGTGCAGGAGCTGTTCGACCAGCTCGCCGCCAAGGACGTGACCGTGCGCGGCACGTACGACGTGTCCGGTCTGCGCGCGGACGCCGACCTCATGATCTGGTGGCACGCCGAGACGGCCGACCAGCTGCAGGAGGCGTACAACCTCTTCCGCCGCACCAAGCTCGGCCGCGCGATGGAGCCGGTCTGGTCGAACATGGCGCTGCACCGCCCCGCCGAGTTCAACAAGTCGCACATCCCGGCGTTCCTCGCCGACGAGACCCCGCGCAACTACGTGTCGGTCTACCCCTTCGTGCGCAGCTACGACTGGTACCTGCTGCCCGACGAGGACCGTCGTCGCATGCTCAAGGACCACGGCATGATGGCCCGCGGCTACCCCGACGTGCGCGCCAACACGGTCGCCTCGTTCTCGCTCGGCGACTACGAGTGGCTGCTCGCCTTCGAGGCCGATGAGCTGTACCGGATCGTCGACCTGATGCGTCATCTGCGGGCGTCCGAGGCGCGGATGCACGTACGCGAAGAGGTGCCGTTCTACACGGGGCGTCGCAAGAGCGTTGCGGAGCTGGTGGCTTCGCTCGCGTAGAGCGCGTCGGACACGAAAAGCACTGCAGGCATACGAAGGGGCCGCAGCCGGATCGCCGGCTGCGGCCCCTTTTCGTACGGCGGTTGCTACTTGCGCGGGCTCAGGGGCACGGGCTCCGGGTGCGGAGCGCACGCAGCCCGGCGCACCGGCAGCTGTCCGTTGATGAGGTACGCGTCCATGTGGCCGTTGATGCACGGGTTCGGGCCGCCGCTGATCCCGTGCGTCCCGGCCGCACGCTCGGTGACCAGGGCCGAACCCGGGAGCCGGCGGTGGAGTTCGAGGGCGCCCTCGTACGGCGTGGCCGCGTCGCGCTCGGCCGCCATGATCAGCGTGGGCGGCAGCGCACCCTCGGCGACCCGTACGTCCACCGGCTGCTGCCGGGGCGCCGGCCAGTAGGCGCACGGCAGGTTCATCCAGGCGTTGTCCCAGGTCTCGAACGGGGCGACCTTCGCGATTCGTGAGTTGTCGCGGTCCCAGACCTGCCAGTCCGTGGGCCACGGGGCGTCATTGCACTCGACCGCCGTGTAGACCGCGTTGCCGTTCTCGTCCTCGATCGCCGCCTCGGGACGGTTCGAGGCCTGGTCGATCAACGGCTTGGCGTTCCCCTTCAGATATTCGGCGAGCGCGTGTGCGCGCTGCGGCCAGTAGTCGTCGTAGTAACCGGCCTTCAGATACGCGGCCTGCAGCTGCGCCGTACCCACCTTGCCGCCGGCCGGCTGCGCGGCGATCTGCGCGCGCGCCTTGTCGTAGCTGCGCTGCACCTCGCCGGGGGTGCCGCCGAGCTTGTACGTCTTGTCGTGCTTGGCGACCCAGGCGCGGAAGTCGGCCCAGCGGCGCTCGAAGGCGAGCGACTGGTCGAGGTTGTTGCGGTACCAGATCTGGTCCGGGTCCGGGTTCACGGCCGAATCGAAGACCATGCGGCGTACGTGGGAGGGGAACATCGTCGCGTAGACGGCACCGAAGTACGTGCCGTACGAGGCGCCCACGAAGTTGAGCTTCTTCTCGCCGAGCGCGGCCCGCAGGACGTCCAGGTCACGGGCGTTGTTGAGGGTGGTGTAGTGCTGCAGCGCGTCGCCCGCGTTCTTCAGACAGCCCTGGGCGTACGCCTTGGCGCGGGCGATCCGCTCCTTCTTGAAGGTGTGGTCCGGGTGGCTCGGGGACAGCGTCGGTGCCTTCGCGAAGTCCTTGGGGTTCTGGCAGGTCAGGGGCGCCGAGCGACCCACGCCGCGGGGGGCGTAGCCGATCAGGTCGTACGCGCGGGCGATGTTCTTCCACTCGGGGAACGGGGCGACCAGCGGGAAGTACATGCCCGAGGCGCCGGGACCGCCCGGGTTGAAGACGAGGGAGCCCTGCCGCTCGGCCTTCTTGCCGGTCGCGGGGACCCGGCTGACGGTGAGCTTGAGCTGACGGCCCTCGGGGTGGGCGTAGTTGAGCGGGACGAGCATCGTGCCGCACTGGATCGGCGAGGGCAGGCCCTCCGCCGTCGGGCACTTGCCGAACTTGATCCCGGCGGCCTGGGCGCGTTGGGCGGCGAGTGCCACGCCCCGCTGCTCGGGTGCGCCGGCAGGCGGCTGATCCGCGGCGCCCGCGGGGGCGAGGGAGAGGGCGGTCAGGGCCAGTGAGCCGGTGAGGCCGTACAGGAGGGGCGCTCTCATCGCGCTGGGGATCCCTTCGAGTGGTGCATTGGGGGTGAAAGGGATACTTCGGCGGTGAGTTGGGGTTGGCAAGCACCGTTTGCGGTGGTGTCGGTGCAACAACCCTGTTGCGTCGGTTGGGTTGCTTTGCGTTGGTGGGTGTGCGCGTCGGCGTGCGGGTTGCCGGGTGGGCGCGGCTACTTCTGGAAGACGGCTCGGAGGGAGGGGTCTGTCACCGCTCTCGGGCCGCGGACCGCTACCGCTGTCAGGAAGCCGCGTTCGTCTTCGGCGCGGTCGGTTTCCAGCATGCCGAGGAGTTGCTGGCCTTCCGTCGAGGCCCAGCGTGTGTACGGGTGGACCTCGAAGCGCGCTATGGCCAGGCAGCCGAGCGTGAGGATCAGGGGGAGCAGGAACCAGGCCACGAGCGGACCCGGGCTGCCCTCGTGGTCGGGCCACATCAGGAGCGACACGGCACCGAGTCCGACGACCGCGAGCGCCGCGGCCTGGACCTGGCGCACCGCGGCCTCGATACCGCCACGCGCCCCGTCCGGCACCGCGAGTCCCGCGGCCGTGAGCCGGTCGGCGAGTTTGCGCACCGCTTCCCCGCCGGCCGCGCGGTGGCGTACCGGCGCTATCGGCGACTGTCCGTCGGGCCCGAAGGCGCCGAGCACCGAGCGTTCGAGATCGTCGAGGCCGTCGGGGTCCACCACGGTCGCCCAGCCCGTGTGCGCGAGCAGCAGCCGGCGCTGGCGGGCCATCGCGATCATCGCCGTGGCGGCCACGCGGTCGGGGCCGCCGGAGAGGAAGGCGGCCTCGTAGATGCTCAGTTCGGCATCGGTGCGCACCTCGGCGGGGTGGCCCGCGCCGCGGCTCGCGGCGAGGCAGAGCCTGATGCAGGTGATACCTGCCAAGGCCCAGGCCAGCAGAAGGAAAGGGACCCAGAACATGGCGGAGTTTCTAAGGGACCGGGCGGGGTGCGCGCCATGGGGTGTTCATTATCCGGACGCTCGGTAACGGAAATGTGACCAAGTGCAGTTCGCTATCACCCATTATCCGTCGGCTTCGGGCGCGGTGCGCACCCGAAGTCGACAGCATCGTTCCGCTTACGAAGAGCTGCCGCAGCTGGATCCGCCGCCCCCGCCGCACGAGGATCCTCCGCTGCTGGAGCCGCAGCTCGAACTGGAGCCGCCGCCGCATGAGCTGCTGCCCGACGAGCAGCCGCCCCCGCCGGAGGATCCGCCGGAGGACCAGCCCGAGTCGGGCGAGGATCCGCAGGAGGAGCCGCCGCACGAGGAGTGGTCGGTGCCGCCACCGCACCAGGTCACCGTGGCCGCGAAGAGCAGCCCGGGGTCCGGGGTGGTGGACGAGTACTGGTGACGGGAGCCCGGACCCGAGGCGTTGGTCAGCCGCAGATACAGGTCGCGGTCCGCGATCCGGGCGCGGCCGTGCAGGGCGACCAGATGCGCGGTGTCGGTGGCCGACTCGTGGGCGCGGCGGTAGCTGACCAGGGCGATACGCCCCTCCGTGGTGATCTTCCTGAGCGGTTTGCCGATATTCAGGAGCAGCGCCACGAAGCCGTAGATCGCGAGCGGGATGGCCATGATCGGTACGAAGAGCGCCCACGCGCAGAGCACCAGACCGGTCACCGCCAGGGGCAGCCCGCGCCGGGACCTCGGCCGCGGGTCGCCGGGCCGCACGGCCAGACCGCGCGCGGCCAGCGAGTCCCCGATCGTCTGCACGGCCGCGCTGCGCATCACCGCGATCCGAAGCCAGTGCAGCGCGCTGGTCGGCGTGGCCCTGAAGGCGTCGAGGAACGCCGCCTCCACCGGGTCGCGCGGCTCGAAGTCCCGCAGCGCCACCAGGCCGGGGTCGCGGATCTCGATGCGCTCCTCGGTCGCCAGGACCGCGAGCACGGTGTCCGCGACACGGCCGGGACCGGCGGTCAGGAACGCAGCCTCGTAGACGTCGTTGACGAACTCCTGCGGCGGCGTCGGCTCACGCCGGGCGCCGAGCCGGCGCAGAAGGTGGAACAGGCTCGGCAGACCCACGAGCGCGACCACCACGTAGGCGAAGGTCTCCATGTGATCAGCCCTTTCCCAGCGCGAGTCGTACGCGTCGCGCGATCCGTGCCACCGGCCGCCGCGACAGCGGCCTGGGGCCCACCCGGTCGAGCCACCAGTCGGTCAACTCCCGCCGCGCCTCGGGGTCTTCGGGCTTCCCGGCCGCGAGCAGGTGCTCGGTGAAGTCGAGCGCGTCGTGGCGGTAGCCGTCCGTCATGGGGCGCCTTTGCGCGTACGAGAAGAAGGCGGGCCGATACGAGTCGCCGAGGATCACGGGCAGTTCGGGTGCCACCTTCGCCACCACGTCCGCCCGCTTGCCGATCAGCGCCCGGCTCTGGACCGCGAGCCGCCTGCGGTCGAAGCCCTCCGGTGCGGGGGTGCCCGCGACCAGGGCCGAGAGCAGCGAGGCCTGGGCGAGGGCGAGGCGGTCGCGGGCCGGTTCGGTCGAGGCGCCCGTTGGTGCGGCGGGCTGCGGCGGCGGTGAAGTCACGGGCGTGGCGGGGCGGTTGACCTCGACCGTCTCGCGGATCGCGGCGAGCTCGCGCTCCAGCTCGGCGGGCTCGGGGAAGTGCTCGTCCCGCTCCAGGAGGACACCGGGCGGAGTGACCCGGGACGCCAGGTCGGCCAGGATGTCGAGCACCGGCCGCGGCACCGGGTGCGCGTGGCTGTCGTGCCAGACGCCGTCGCGCTCGTAGCCGCCCGCGACATGGACGTACGCGATGGCCTCGACCGGCAGCTCGGAAAGGGCCTTGGCCGGGTCCTCACCGCGGTTGACGTGGTTGGTGTGCAGATTGGCCACGTCGATGAGCAGCCGCACCCCCGTACGCTCCACCAGCTCGGTCAGGAACTGCCCCTCGGTCAGCTCCTCTCCGGGCCAGGCCACCAGCGCGGCGATGTTCTCCAGGGCGAGCGGCACGGGCAGGGCGTCCTGTGCGATCCGGACGTTCTCACAGAGCACTTCGAGCGCGTCCCACGTGCGCGGCACCGGCAGCAGATGACCGGCTTCCAGCGCCGTGGACGCGGTCCGCTTCCCCCCTGCCCGTACGAACGCGATGTGCTCGGTGACCAGCGGCGCACCGAGCGCCTCGGCCCGCTCGGCGAGTGCGGTGAGCTTGGCCGCGTCGGGCCGCTCGGCGCCCCCGAGGCCGAGCGAGACCCCGTGCGGGATCACGGTCACGCCGCGCTCGCGCAGCCGTAGGACCGGCTCGGGCAGGTGGCCGGGGCAGATGTTCTCCGCCACCACCTCCACCCAGTCGATCCCCGGCATCCGCTCCACGGCCTCGGCGATCTCCGGCCGCCAGCCGATCCCCGTACCGAGTGCTGGAAGTGTCCTCATCTGTCGCCCCCCTTGCTCCTGCGGCTTGCATCTGTCCGTTTCCGGAGCACGACGCTGTGCTGCGTGCAGGTGTCATGGCCCCGGTGTGCGCAGGTGAATCCCCTGAGGGGGACGTTCAGAGGTTCATTTGAGGTTTCGTGCGCCGGGGGCACGGGTTCAGTCCGTGGGCTCCGGGCGTGCGGTGTTGATGTTCGACGAGCCCGGTGCGGACGGGCGTGAGGTGAAGGACTTGTCGTCGGCGGTGGGCGAGACCGGGGGCGCCGTCGGCACGGGGTCGTCCGAGGGTGGCGGGGGACCGGTCGGGCTCGCGGTGAGTTTGCCGGCGGCCTCGTCGGCGATCCCGTCGAAGTCCACGCGGCCGGTGCGCTCCAGCATCGTGATGTGGTCGAGCACCGTCTGGTTGGCGTCGGTCGCGAGCTGGCGTACGAGGGTGTTGCGGGTCGTGTGCCGTACCTCGGCGATCAGGGCGAAGACCTTGCCGTGCGCATTGCGCAGCAGATTCGCGAACTTCCGCTCGTACTCGACGCCTTGGGCATTCGTGAGTTCCTTGAGCCAGCCCTGCTGCTGCTCGTTGGGCTGGTTGGGCAGCTCGATGTTGAGCTGCGCCGCCACCGAGCGCACCCGCCGGTCGAGATCGGTGTGCCCGACGATCAGATGGTCGCCGCACTCCTTGATCGCCTCGGTGGGTGCGCGTTCGATGGCCTGCTGTCCGGCGGGCAGTTCCCACAGGCCTGCCAGCCGGACCTTGACTATGAAGTCGCGGTCGGTCGCGGTCAGCGGTCCCCACTGCGTGGCGACCGTACCGGCGTCCACATCGGCCTGCCCGGTGCCCGAGCGGTCGGCGTACGACCACACGGGGAACGCGAGCGCGCCGAGCGTCGCCACGAGTGCCGCGATGATGAGGGCTGTTCCATTGACGCGTCGCAGCAAGGGTGCCTCCCGGGGTAGTGCGCCGTTCCCGCACGAACCAACCGCCAACTGACCCGTCGTTCAACCGAGTTGGCGGTATTGAGAGATACGCAATGCCCGGGCGTTGTGTTCAGAGTGGCCGTGGCGCTTCCTGGTCGTCGGGTGACCAGTGTGGGTCGCGGCCGAGTGTGCGGAGGGTCGCTTCGAGGGCCGATGCGCCCGGCGGCTCCGTCAGCGCGGCGGCGAAGAACGGGGTCCCGGCGGGGACGCGGCGGGCGATGGGGAGCACCGCATCCCATACGGCGGGCGGGAGCCGGAGTTCGCTGCCGGTGGTGACCGCGAGATCCCAGGCGTGCACGGCGATGTCGAGGAGATGGAAGGAGACGGCGACCCGGCCGGGGAATGCGCCGCCGAGCTCGGGGAGCACGAACTCCCTTTCCGTGCCGCCGTGTTCGGCGAAGGGTATGAGCAGGGACGCCACCGAATGTGCGTACGCGCCGGCGGGGTCGTCCATCTCGCTGTGTACGCGCCAGTACGCGGAGAGTCCGCCCTCGCCGCGTGCGGCGGCGGCGAAGCCGTTGTTCTGTGCGGTCATATGGGCGAGGAGGTCGTGGAAGGTCCAGCCGGTGCAAGGGGTGGGCCGGTCCCAGTCCTTGTCGTCGGCGGTGCGGACGAGGCGGAGAGTTTCCTGTACGGCGATACGGTCGAGCTCGACGTGGTTCGTCACGATGCCCTGCTCGGTCATGCTTCCTCCAGGTCGATGGGGCCTTGGGGCCAGGGAGTTGTGCCACTGATCAGTGCGCGGGCCCGGGTCCACACCTCGTCCGGCTCGAAGTCCTCGACCGCCCAGGCGGTGGCGCGCAGGGCGCCGCGTCCGCGATGGGCCTTGACGATCTCGATGTGGTCGGGGCGGCCGACGAACTCCTTGAGGGCGACCTCGTCGCTCCAGACGGACACGGCGCCGGACCGCTTGCCCGCGGCATCGGCCCACAGCCACATGCCCAGTGCGCCCGGGGTTTTGGGCCAGGTGCGGCGCAGACGTAGGCCGGCGAGTGCGACGGCGGCGGCCTGGGGGTGGGTCGTGGCGGTGAAGTCGGTGAGGCTCACGTGGGCGCCGCACAGGGTCAGGGGGACGGGGCCGGATTGCCAGCGGCTGCGCAGGATTCGAAGGGCCATGGAGCTACCGTAAAACTAAACGACCGATCGTGCTACTTCTTTCCGGGAGTTGGGACGGACCTCAAGGGAGGGGAGGCTCAGGCGAGTTGAGGAACCAGCCCGGCGTCGGTGGCGGCGGCCCGCAGCCGTGCGGCGACCCCGGCGCGGGCCCGCTCGTACGGCAGGGCGTGGCCGGTGAGCAGGGAGTGCGCGTTGGCGGCCTCGAGCAGCGCGACCAGCTCGAACGCGAGCTGGGCGGGGTCGGTGTCCGCGGTCAGCTCACCGGCGGCGCGCGCTTCGGCCACCCGTTCCTCCACGTACGCCATCCATACGGTCAGCGATTCGACCACGGCGTCATGGACGGGGCCCTGGCGGGCGTCGAACTCGGCCATCACCGCGTAGAAGAAACACCCTCCCGGGAAGACCCGCCCCTGCGAATACCGCAGCCACTCCTCGCACAGCCGGGCCACCTTGCCCACTCCGGCGGGCAGTTCGGCGACCGGGGCGAGCACCTCGTCGCTGTAGATCCGCCCGGCGGCCCGGATGGTGGCGAGCTGCAGCTCCTCCTTGGACCCGAACAGCGCGAACACCCCGGACTTGCTGAGCCCGAGCTCGGTGGCGATCCGCCCCACGCTGAGCGCTTCGAGCCCTTCGACGGAGGCGATGTCGACGGTGTGCCGCAGGACGAGGCGACGGGTCCGGTTACCTCGCTCGACTCGGCCGTCCACGCCCTTGAGTTCTGGGGTCACCTGGGGTGATTCCTCCTGGGTGGGTGCTGTGTTCGCAGCATAGGCGCTCGGCCGGGGTGGCCGAAGGGGTGCTCGGCCTACGGGGCTTCGGGGCCGGGGCGGAGAGTCCCGACCACGGGGGTGGCAGGTTCCACCAGCTGCTCGACGGCCAGGGCCACCAGCTGCGCCGGCGCTCGTCCGGCGAGCAGGCCGTCCACGTAGCCGAGGGCCTGCGCGGGGGACAGCCCCGCGAGCCGCTGCCGGAGGGCGCGCACCGCCTGGATACGCCCGTGCGCGGAGGCGATGTCCCGTATCCCGTCGTGCAGGTCGTCGACCGCCGTCCGTACCGCGATGCCCCGGACACGGGCGCGGTAGTCGGCCTCCCACTCCCGGCTGCGCGCGGCGAGGACTCCGATCTCGTGCAGTGCGCCGTCGATGCGATCCACCAGGTACGGGCCGTGACCGACCAGCATCGTGCGGGCGTCGCGTGTGCGGATGTAGTCCTCGGACTGGACGTAGACCTGCCACGCCAGTTCATGTTCCGCCACGCGCAGCACGGCCATGGGCACGGAGTGCGCTCCCAGGTCCGCCCGTGCCGGCGCTCGCGTTCCAGCTCGTCCTCGACGATCCGTACGGCTGTCTCTCGGTCGATCACGCGCGCAGCATCGCGTACGTCCCCGGGAGGCCACCAGCGATTTCCGTTTCGCGGGCCCCGTGAGGGAGGTCGTCAGGCGGGTCCGGCGGCAGAGTGCTGCACGATCGCCGCCAGTTCGTCCCCGTCGAGGGTGAGGTCGAAGGTCTCGGCGAGCAGCGTGCCGAGCTGCGCGGGCTCGACCTCCTTCTCCACCGTGATGCCGTCGGGGGTGTGCGTCCTCCAGGTGGTGCCGTCGAGTTGGTGGTGCTCGGGGCCCGTGAACCGCTGGGCGAACAGGCGGGCGACGAAGGGGGAGCGGGGGTGCGTACCGACGTAGTGGCTGCCGACGCGGTAGTCGACGGGGTACTGCTGGACCAGGACGAAGATGTTGCGCTCGAACCAGCCGTCGGCGCCGTGCTGCTGCAGCGACCACGTGTCGGTCAGCGGTCCGGGGCGCCGCTGGAGCCGGTAGCGCCAGCCGTCGGCCTCCAGCGTGGCGCCGTCGGCGAGCTCGATCGGGGCGGTCGGACCGCTGCCGAATCCCACGTCGCACAGCCAGGAGCGGGGGTCGTCCGGGAAACGGACGACGACCATGGCGTGCGTGGCGGGTGTCACCTTCGGTGCGCCGAGGGTGACGCGCCCTGTGATCCCGGTGAGGTCGAAGCCCAGCCGCTCCAGGGCGGCGGCGAAGAGCACGACGTGTTCGAAGCAGTAGCCGCCGCGGCGCCGGTGCACGAGGCGTTCCTGGACCGAGGCCAGGTCGACGGGCAGGTGGAGACCGCGCACGGCGTGCACGTTCTCGAAGGGGATCGAGGTGGTGTGGGCGCGCTGCAGCCGGCCCAGGGTGTCGAGGGTGGGCACGCGCGGACCGTCGAAACCGATCCGCTCCAGGTAGGCGTCGAGATCCAGCTCCTCGCCCTGCCAGACCGATGCCGCCGCGTTCGTGCTCATGCCCTTGCCCCTTGCCGTCTCGTACGTCTCGTACGTCTTGCGTCGCGGTCGCGTAAGTGCACTTCTTGTACGCGCACGTCTTCGTACGCGCACGTCTCGCACGCACCCGACCACGCTGCAGAACCTAGTCGCCGCGTCGCACCGGCCGCCTCGCCGGGTGGTCGTGATCGGGGTCGGCCGTTGGACCTAGGACCTGCGGAGGCGGAGCCGGCCGGCCCGCGCTCAGCGCCAGTCGAACGCCTTCACCGGCGGTGTGCCGGTCCGGCTCTCCTTGGTGACCCAGAAGATCCGATCGCCGTCCAGGTGCACCGTGTACGGCTCGTCCTTGGTCGACCGCAGCCGGCGCCGCGCCACCTCGCGGCGGTCGGCGGGGTCGAGCACGTACGCGTCACAGCGCCAATCGATATGCAGGCCCTCGCTGCTTTTTATCTCGTGGTGGCGCAGCGCGACCACATGGCCGCGGTGCCAGGCCAGTGCGTCGATGGTCGAGATCTCGTCCCACGTCCACAAGTGCTTGCCGGTCGACAGGGAGAAACCGGCCAGGAGGCCCACGTGGTCGTACCCCGACGCCTTGACGAACGCGACCAGTGTGTCCCCGGACCAGATGAACCGGCGTCGTCCGTCGGCGAGGACCGGTGACTCGTACGGCAGCAGCGGGCTGCCGTCGGCCGACGCGATCTCGGAGACGACCTGGCCGTCCGCGTCCAGGTGCAGCACACAGTTCGAGCCTCGTCGGCCTTCGCCTTCGACCACGAGCAGCAAGGGGTCGACGTCCGCGATCCGGACACGGTCGAGAGGGCCGTCGACGGGGACCGGCTTCTCCCAGCGGACACTGCCGTCGGAGACGTCGACCGATCTGACCGTGGCGCCGTTCCCCTGCGGCGTGACGAGAACGAGTCGGTCACCTGCCGCCCCGATCATGGCCCGTTCCGCCAGGTCGTGCCGCAGGGTCCATGCGGGCCGGCCCGTCCGCCGGTCCAGGGCGACGACGCCCTCTCCCGTGGCGACCATCGCCCGCTCCTCGCAGAGCGCGAGGGTGCCGGGCCGCAGCCCGGTCCCGTAGTGCCGGAGGTCACCGAGGTTCTGCCCCGCCGACCAGAGCTCGTCCCCCGAGGTCACATCGAGGGCGGTGACGGTGGCGTTCTTCGCGCCCCCATAGCCGTCGGGCCAGTGCGCCACCAGCGCGACACCGTCCACCACCTCGTCGGCCATGGCCGACAGCACATCGCGGCCCGGCACCAGCCAGGTCCAACGCTCTTCGCCGGTAAGGGCGTCGAAGGCTCGCAGCCGATCGTACGAAGCCCGCACGATCAGTCCGTCGCGGTGCATGCTGCCCAGCGCATCCGAATCGGGGGGTCCGGCATGCTGGGCCTCCCACACCGGTTTCAGCGAACGCAGCCGCCGCTTCGGCAGCCACACCGCGGCCGGCGCCTTGTCCTCGTAGATGCGTCCCCCACCCCTGAAGAACCGATGCCGAGGGCAGAGTAGAGCACCCGGGATCGACAGCCGCAGGTCACCTCAGCGCCGGATGATCCGCCACGACCGTGCAGGACCCCGGTGCGATCTCCGTGAACCCCGCATCCCGTACGACCGGAAGCCCGCTCGTCGTCAACGCCGCCCAGTGCTCGCGGGACGCCGTGCGCACCGACAGCGGGAAGCCCGCCTCGCGCCACTTGTCGCGTTCCGCGTCGGACAGTTCCCACCAGGCGAGTTGGGCGCCGTGGCCGGCCTGGGCCATGGCCTTGCCGGCCGACATGTCGACATCCGGGCTCATCCACAGGACCGGCCCCGACGGGTCGGGGGCGGTCGGCGGTTCCGGGTCGTCGAGGTCCGTGCCCGAGACCTGAAGCTTGGCGAGCTCCTTCGGCCAGCCGTCCAGAGGGACCGGCGGGAAGACGCGGACCTCGGCAGCCTTGCCCGTGACCGTGATGCCGGGCAGCGCCGAGGCCTTGCGCCACTCGGCGCCCCGCGCGCGGCGGACGACCTTGCGGATGCGGGCGTCCTGCCAGTCGCGCATCGCCTCGGCCCACTCACCGTCGTCCAGCGAACGCGGATCGCTGAGCATCACGAGCACCGCACGCGCCGCCGTCTCCAACGCGTCGGTGCGTGCCGGGGGAGCGGTCTTCTCCAGATGTACGACGAGGGGGAGTACGTACTGGGGGGCCTCGTCGCGTGCCTCGTTCCTGTGCTGGAAGGGGCTCTCGGGGACCGGGGCGGTGGTGGGGTTCTCGCTGCTCACGCGCCCAGTCTGCCAGCACCGCTCGCACCCCTATACGAAAGTTCGCCGGCCTCATCCCTTGGTCTCTTGGCGCCGTCGGTGCCGCGCGCGAGGATGCACAGCATGAAGAGCGACCTTTTTGCGGCGCACCACATGGCTCAGCCGGCCACCGTGCCGGGGATGAGCCTGCAGAACTCCAAGTCGATCAAGTACGTGGTCAACGGCGAGATGTTCGCCAGGCAGGGCGCGATGGTCGCCTACCGCGGAAGTCTGCAGTTCGAGCACAAGGGGCAGGGCGGGATAGGCGGTCTGCTCAAGCGTGCCGTCACCGGTGAGGGGCTGCCGCTGATGGCTGTGCGCGGCCAGGGCGAGGTCTGGTTCGCGCAGCAGGCGGCCAACTGCTTCGTCGTCGATGTCGAGCCGGGCGACGCACTCACCATCAACGGGCGCAACGTCCTGTGCTTCGACCCCACGCTCTCTTACGAGATCAAGACCGTGAAGGGATCGGGGATCGCGGGAGGCGGGCTGTTCAACAGCGTCTTCACCGGGCAGGGCCAACTCGGGGTGATCTGCGAGGGCGAGCCGATCGTCATCCCCGTATCGCCGCAGTCCCCGGTGTTCGTGGACACGGACGCCGTGGTCGGCTGGAATGCGAGTCTGCACACCTCCCTGCACCGCTCGCAGAGCCTCGGCTCCATGGTGCGCGGGGGTTCGGGCGAGGCGGTCCAGCTCAAGCTCGAAGGGGAGGGATACGTCATAGTCCGGCCCAGCGAAGCCCCCGCCGTCCAGCCGAAAGCGCATTGATGCTCAGGTTCCACCAGGTCGGGCGCCGCTACGGCGTCGGCGGTCGGTGGGTGCTGCGCGGAGTGAGCCTTGCGCTGCCCGCCGGCACCCTCACCCGCGTCACGGGCGCCAACGGCACCGGGAAATCGACCCTGTTGAGGCTCGTCGCCGGGATCGACTCACCCAGCGAAGGCCGGATCGAGGGCCGTCCGCGCACGGCGTACGTGCCCGAGCGCTTCCCGCCCGCGCTGCCCTTCACCGCGTACGGCTATCTCACCCACCTCGGCCGGATCCACGGTCTGCACCGGCGCACGGCGCGCGACCGTGCGGCGCACTGGCTCGACCGCTTCGGCGCGGAAGCCTACGCGGATACCGAACTGTCCGAGCTGTCCAAGGGCACGAGCCAGAAGGTGGCGGTGGCCCAGGCGCTGCTCGCCGAGCCGGAGTTGCTGGTGCTCGACGAGGCGTGGACGGGGCTCGACGCGGCGGCGCGCGAGGAGTTGGACGCGGCGGTGGGGGAGCGGATCGGGGCCGGTGCGTCGGTGCTGTTCGTCGACCACGATCCTCGTCGGCTCGCGGGCGAGGTCACGACGGCCTATGAGGTGACGGGGAGTTCGCTGGTGCCCGCCGCGGCGACGTCCCCGCCCGAAGAGGGCGAAGAGGGCGAAGGGGGCGAAGAGGGCCAAGATGGCAGTGACGGCGATGACGGCGATGACGGCGATGACCGCGTACGTATCGACGCACAAGCCCCACCCGGCACCGAGCCCCCTGCCGGTCTGCCACCCGGCACGCTCCACGAGCGTGACCCGTCGGACCCGTCGGGCACGGTCCGCTTCAGCGTCCCGTCCGCCCACTCGGACGCGCTCCTTCGGACGCTGCTCACCGCGCCCCGTCCGTGGCACATCCGCCGCGTCCACCGACCGTCGACCCCCGCCAGGACCCGATGACCGCCACGACGACCGCGCTGCTCGGCTACCACACCGCACTCCTCGTGCGCTCCCAACGCTGGCTGCCACCCGTCGTGTTGTACGGAGCGCTGCTCGCCGTCGGCGTCAGCATGGGCGACCCCGTCCTCGACTCGCTCGGGTACGCGGCGGCCGCACTGCTGCCGGTCACGGCGTGGCTCGTGCGTATCTGCACCACGCAGGAACCGCCCGCCGCCCGCCACTGCACGGCCGCCGCGACCGGCCCGTCGCGTGCCCAACTCGCCGCCCTTCTCACGGCGTCGGGAGCGGCGGCGCTGCTCGGTGCGGCGGGCACGACGCTGACGGTGGCGCTGGGTGATGCCCGGACCACCGATCACGCGCTGCGGATCGCCCGTCTGGACGCCACCGTCTCCGGCCTGCTCGCCGCGGGCGTCTGCGTCCTGACGGGTGCGGCCCTCGGCGCACTGTGCACCTGGCCGGTGCTTCGCAGCCGGGGCTGGTCCCTCGCGGTCCTGTGCACCGGGGCGCTCCTGGTGACCACGGGCTCCCCGGCCAACGAGGCCGTCTCCGCGCTGATCGACGCCTCCCACACGGGAGCGGCGCCGCTCTCACCGCTCCCCCTGGCGGTGGCGGCAGTGCTCGCGGTGGGCGCGGCCGCGCTCTCGTGCAGGCTCAGCTCACGCCGCAGCTGACGGGCCGGCCTCACCCCGAGCAGGCCGCCCGCTCCGCCTCCCGCCACTCGCACACCGGGCAGAGTGTGGCGCCCTTGGTGGACTCGGGGTGTTCGGTGGGCTCACGGCACAGCACGCACTCCGCGTAGGCCTTGCTGTCATCGGACATACGGCCAGGGTAGATCCGCGAGAGAGCTTCCTAGACCTTGCCCTGCGAGGCCAACTTTCCTCTGCGCAGCGTCAGGACCCGGTCCGACTGGGCGGCCACCTGCTGCGAGTGGGTCACCACGACCACGCACTTGCCCTGCTCATGGGCGAGCTCCTGGAAGATGTGGATGATGCCCTGCGCGGTGTCCTCGTCCAGGTTTCCCGTGGGCTCGTCGGCGAAGAGGAGGTCCACGTCGCAGGCGAGCGCGCGGGCGATGGCCACCCGCTGCTGCTGACCGCCGCTGAGCTTGAGCACATTGCTGCTCGCCATCTCCTTGTCGAGGCCGACCTTCTCCAGGATCTCGAGGGCCCTGGCCCGACGGCTGCCACTCGCCGGTTTCGTACCGGTGATCTCCATGGCCGTGGTGACGTTCTGCAGCGCGCTCATGTACGTGAGCAGGTTGTACTGCTGGAAGATCGTGGCGGCGTGCCGGTTGCGATAGCGGCCGAGCCCGATCTCCGACAGGTCCCGGCCGTCGAAGCTGACGGTGCCCTTCGTCGGCTCGTCCAGACCGCTGGCCAGGCTGAGCAGGGTGGTCTTCCCGCTGCCCGACGGGCCGAGGATCGTGTAGAACGTGCCGCGTTCCAGATCGAGATCGATCTGCTTGAGGACGGTCGTACGGCGGCGCTGCCCGCTGTACGTGTGGCTCACGCCGGTCAGGCGCAGCACAGGGTGATCGGTGGCGGCGGCAATCGCACTGGTCATGTCGGTCACTTGCCCTTCGTGAGGATCGTCTTGGGGTTGAGGCGCAGCACGCTCATGGCGGGCAGCGCGGTGGCGAGCAGTCCGATGCCGAGGCCCACGGCCGCGACGGTGGCGAGGGCTGCCGGATCGAGTCGTACGGTGAGGTTGCCGATCGGATCGATGCCCTCGACCGGTGCGTCGTCGGGGTCGATGCCCTCGCTCAGCCCGGTCGAGCCGGGCGCGGGCGGCTGCCAGGAGTCGGCCTCCGCCTTGGCCGCCGCGGCCTCGCTGCCGAGCAGGCTGTTGCCCGCATGCTGAGTGAGGGCTCCCGCGAACAGCGAGCTGAGCCCCACGGCCAGCGCCGCCACGACCACGATCTCGGCGAGCTGCTGGGCGACCAGCTTCCAGCGCTTCTCGCCGAGCGCGAGCAGCACACCGAACTCCTTGTGCCGCTGCTTGACCGCGAGCGCGGTGAGCAGCGCGACCACGGCGGCGCCGGCGATGCCGATCAGCCACATCGCGACACCGGCGGTGGAGGAGACGCTGTCGAGCGGGCCGGTCATCTGCTGGACGGCCTTGTCGTTGATGTCGAGCTTGAACTGGTCGAGCGCGGAGCCCGCGGTGGCCTTGGCCAGCTGCTTGAACTCGTCCAGGTCGTCGGGGTCGTTGAGCAGGAACGAGCCCGCGCCGACCTTGAGGTCGTCGCCCTTGCCGTCCTCGGGGTTGAGCTTGTTCAGGCTGCCGATGGAGGTCACCAGGCCATGGCCGGGCAGGTAGTTGTACTCGAAGTTCGGCTGGTCGGTCGGTGCCGGGTCGCGGTAGATCCCGGCGACCGTGAACTCGGCGGTCTGCTTGCTCATCGGCGCGTTGCCCCCGAGCTTGATCCTGTCGCCGACCTTGAGGTTGTTGAGCTTGGCCAGGCGCTCCTCGATGAGGACCTTGGAGGCGTCCTTGTCGGCGGGCCTGATGTGCTCACCGGCGATCAACTTGGCCTTGCCGTCCTTGAATTCGGGCAGCAGGGAGGAGTCAAGTGCACCCCGGGCGACGGTGTATCCCGGACCCATCGCCTCGGCCATCGGGTCGGGTTTGTCGCCCTTCACCGGCTTCAGGTCCTTGATCCGCGCGCCGTTGACGTACGTGTAGTTGTACGTCTGGACGAGGGGCGACTTGCCCATCTTGTCGAGCGTGTCCGCGCTGATGGACGGAGCGGTGAGCTGCTGTGCGCCGTCCCCGGCGTTCATCTCCCTGTTCTCCAGGTCCATGCTGAGGTCGACCTCCGCCCCGACCATGCGTTTGGCCTGCTCGCCCGCGCGGGCGGAGGCGTCACCGATGAGGACGCCGGCGAGGACCATCGTCGTGACGACAAGGAACGTGGCGAACAGGATCAGGGTCTTGCCCTTGCGCGCCCAGAGACTGAGGGACGCGCGCTTGAGGAAATTCATGGAGGCCTTCGGGTAAGGGAGTTACTCGGATGCGGTGAGGATGGAGCGGGGGTGGAGCCGGAGGATCCCGATGCCCGGGACGGCCGTGGCGACCAGGGAGATGCCGAGGCCGATGCCGGCGACCTTGGCGGCGTCGGTGCCGGTCATCCGGAACTCCGCCGGCCTCGGGGGCTCGGCCTGCCAGGTCCGGCTCGCGGGGTCCTCCTGCGGCGCGCCGACCAGCGCGTCACCCATCGGCTGCGCGAGGGCGAGCCCGCACAGTGCGGCAAGGGCCAGGGCCGGCAGGGCGACCGCGACGACCTCCACGGTGTGCTGCCCGATGAGCCGCCACTTCTTCTCGCCGAGCGACAGCAGCATCCCCAGTTCGTCACGCCGCTCCCGGATGGTCAGGAGCACGATCAGACCGAGCACCACGGCGCCGGCGAGCGAGATCAGCCGGACGAGGATGTCCGCGAAGACACCGACCCGCTGGACGGGCCGGACCTGGTCCTCGTACGCCTTGGAGTTGACGTCGAACCGGAAGGGGCTCTCACCGAAGACCTTCGCGACCTGGCTCTTCAACTTCTGTACCCGATCGGGGGAGTTGAGCTTGAAGACGGCCTCCTCGGCGGGGGCTGCCGGATCGAGGGCGGAGACCGCCTGCAGGGGTGCGTAGATCTGGTGGACGGGGTTGTCGCGCACCGGCATCCAGTGCAGCGGCACCGGTGACGGGTCCTCGAAGAGCCCGACGATCTCGAAGGTCTCCTTGCGTTTCCCGTCCGGGGAGCCGAGCGTGACGCGGTCGCCGACCTTGAGCTTGTTCGCGGCCGCCAGGCGCCGCTCCAGGACGGCCACCTTGCGGCCGGCGTCCTTCGCGGTGATGCCCCGTCCGTCGACGATCTTCTTGCGGCCGGTCGCGAAGTCGAGCAGCAGCTCCGACTCCCGTACGCCGGTGAACCGCAGATTGCCGTCACCGGGCCGCTCCTGCGCGCCCTCGGGCCGGGGAGCCCGCGGCTTCAGCGGCTGCACGTCCGCCGGTCTGCTGCCGCTCTCGACCACCGTGTTGTAGCGCTGCACCAGCGGTGAGCGGCCGATCCGGTCCGCGGCCGCGGGCGTCAGGCCGTCACCTCTCACGGTGGCGTCCACGCCGATCCGGCGCTGGGCGTCGGCCTCCTGCCGGGCGGCGCCGTCGCGCAGCACGAAGCCGCCGGTCAGCAGCGTGCAGATGGCGAGGAAGATACCGAAGAGCAGCGTCGTCCTGCCTTTGCGGGCCCGCAGGCTCAAGGCTGCGCGCTTGACGAAGTTCATGGGAGTGAACAAGACCAGGTAGGCCTTTGCACCGAGATAAAGGCAGCGGCCGTATCCCGACGCCGTCCTTATGTCCGTGTAATCGAGGGCCTGATTCCCTGAGGCGAGCGACAGTCCGATTCCTGGGTGATCCGGACTTTCTCCCCGGAAACCAGACGTTATTGGGATACAAGGAAAGCTATGAGGACGCTATGACGGCGCGCGCTGTGAGGACGGCATGAGGGTGCTTCTCGCGGAGGACCACCACGTGCTCGCCCGCACCATCGCCACGGGTCTGCGCCGCGAGGCCATCGCCGTGGACCTGGCCGTGTCCGGTGACGCGGCCGAGCGGCTCGCGCTGCTCAACGACTACGACGTGGTCGTCCTCGACCGGGACCTGCCGGTGATGACCGGCGACGAGGTGTGCCGCAGACTGCGCGATCTTGAGGACCCGCCGCGCATCCTGATGCTCACGGCCGCCGGAGCGGTGCAGGACAAGGTGTACGGGCTGACGGCGCTCGGCGCCGACGACTATCTCGCCAAGCCCTTCGACTTCGCCGAACTCATCGCCCGTATCCGGGCGTTGAGCCGTCGGGTGCCCGTCCTGCCGCCCACCGTCCTGCACCACGAGGGGATCACGTTGGACCGGGCCCGCAGGCAGGTCAGGGTCGACGGCCGGGACGTGGAGCTCACCGCCAAGGAGTTCGCCGTCCTGCAGCTGCTCATGGAGGCGCGCGGCGCCCCTGTGCCGCACAAGGAGCTGATCCGGCGGATCTGGGACGAGCATCTCGACCCGCGGACGAGCGCGGTACGCGCCACGGTGAGCCGGCTGCGCACGAAGCTCGGCGGTCCCGATGTGATCTCCACCGACGCGGGTGAGGGGTACCGCCTGTGCTGAGTCCGGCCCGACTCCGTACCGCTGTGCGCGGCCACCTCGCCCGGATCCCCTTCAGGGCCCGTCTCGCCGCGGCCTTCGGCGGGCTCTTCCTGCTGGCCGGGGCCGGGCTGCTCGGCCTGGTCACGGTGCTCGCCAGGCGGGGCATCGTGCAGCGGCTCGAGGCCATCGAGGTCATGCCTACCGCCGACGACGGTATTGCCCTGCGCAAGATCGACCTCAACGCCGCACAGACCGTCTCGGACACCGCCATCCAGCAGATCCAGCTCTGGTCGGGGATCGGCCTGCTCCTGATGACCGGCCTGTCCGCGCTGCTCGGCTGGTGGCTCGCGGGCCGTGCCCTGCGCCCCGTGGCCGCCGTGACCGACGCCGCCCGCCGTATCGGCGAACAGAATCTGCACGAACGGATCCGGCTCACCGGTCCCGACGACGAACTGCACCGACTCGCCGACACCTTCGACACCATGCTCGACCGTCTGGAGAAGTCCTTCGACAGTCAGCGCCGGTTCGTCGCCAACGCCTCGCACGAGCTGCGCACTCCGCTGGCCGTGCAGCGCGCCCTGCTCGAAGTGGGTCTCGCCGACCCCCTGCCGCCCGGCCTCGCCGACGTACGCGACGACCTCCTCACCTCCAACCGGGACGCCGAGCGCCTCCTGAGCGCATTGCTCCTGCTGGCTCGCAGCGACCGCGGCCTGGAGGAGACCGAACCCGTCGACCTCGCCGCGCTCGCCCGTCAGGTGGTGGGTGAACTGCGCCCGTCGGCCGAGCGCGAAGGCATCCAACTCACGCTGAGTGCACACCCGTTGAATCTGGACGGCGACCCGGTGCTCCTGCGCCATCTGCTCACCAACCTCGTCCGCAACGCCATCCAGTACAACGAGCCGGACGGCCGCCTCGAGGTCAGGATCAGCGGCCGTACCCTCACCGTCACCAACACCGGACGCCCGCTGACCGAGGACGAACTGCCCGCGCTCTTCGCCCCGTTCCAGCGTCTGGGCCAGGAGAGGACCGCGACCGAGGGCCACGGCCTCGGCCTGTCCATCGTGCGCTCGATCGCGACCGCCCACGGCGCCACCGTGACGGCGCAGCCGGGCGCGGCGGGAGGGCTCATCGTCCGCGTCGGCTTCCGCCCCGAGTAGCGCGAACAGCCGCACCACGGGAAGCCGCCCGGACCCCACACAGGGATCCGGGCGGCAGTGTTACGCAAGAGGCGAGGTCACAGGCCCGAGAGCTGCTGTCCCACCCGTGTCGCCGCCGGGGTCGTGCCCGCCCCGTTGATCACGAACTGCGAGCCCGGCTCGATCAGTACGTCGCCGTCGCGCGAATCGCTGATGTCCACGTTCGTCAGCGTCGCGCTGCCGCGCGCCCCGCCCATCGCGAGGATGCCCGAGCCGTTGTTGGACTTGGTGATGGTGACGTTCTCGATCTTCACGCCCGGCATCTCGCCGCCACCCGTCTTGAACTGGATGCCGTCGTACGTCGAATCGTGGATGTCCGTGTCGCGGATCGTCACGCCGGGGATGCTCGGCCCCTGGGCGAACAGCGTGATCGCGCCGAACTCCTGGTCCTCGTTCCAGAAAGCCCCGCCCGTGCGGTACAGACCGTTGTTCGCGATCAGGGTCTGACCGGTGAACGGGATCGGGTCGTGGTCGGTGGCGAGCATGATCCCGGGGTAGTTCATCGTGTCGTACACGAGGTTGTTCTCGATCTTGTTGCCGTAACCGCCGTACACCGCGATGCCGTTGGCCCGCCACGGCAACTGCACCGTGTTGTTGCGGAAGGCGTTGTCGTGGCCGACGTCGACCGAGGTGTCCTTCACGTACTTGCTGGCCCAGACCGCGAGCGCGTCGTCGCCGGTGTTGCGGAAGGACGAGTTGTAGACGGTCGAGGTACGGGTGCCGTTGGTGAAGTTCACCCCGTCCGCGTACGTGTTGCGGATCCGCATCCCGCTGAACTCCAGGTTGTCGCCCGGGTTCCACAGCTCGGGGATGTTGGAGTAGTCACGGCCGACCCAGGCACCCACGTTGGCGTGCTCGATCCAGACATTGCTGATCTTGGTGTTCTTGCCGAGGCGGCCGTTGATCCCGACACCGCCCTCGGCGTTGCCGTCGCCGCCGCGGATCCGGCCCGAGCCGAAGATGGCGATGTCCGAGATCTTGGTGTTGTCGTCGATGTCGAAGCCGAAGTTGCCCTCGTGCGGATGGTTGATCCCGCCCGCGTCCTGCGGCTGCGTGAGGGTGTAGAGCTGCGAGTGCCACATGCCCGCGCCGCGGATGGTCACATCGCGGATGCCCACCTGGTTGAACTGCCCCCGGTTCTGCGGGTCGTCGGTGAGGATCTTCTGCTCCTGGCGCCACTGGCCCGCCGGGATCCACACGCAGGAGATGTCACCGTTCTGGTCGGCGGTCACCGCCTTCTGGAGTGCGGTGGTGTCGTCGATCCCGTCGTTGGGGATCGCACCGTACTCGGTGATCGAGGTGCACTCCGCGGGCTTGTTCGCGGGCGGCGCCACCTGCTCCAGATCGATCAGGTCGACGATGTAGTACGCGGCGTCGTCCCCGGCGTCGCGCTGCAGCCGGAACTTGGTGCCCTGCGGGTAGGTGTTCGCGAGCAGTGCGTGCGACTCGTCGAAGAGCCGGCGCGCGTCACCGCCGGGGGTGTTGGTCAGGCCCTCCGGCTGGTCGGTGTTCCCGTACAGCCAGCTGTGCTTGGAGGAGAGTGTCACCTTCTGGACGAAGACCCCGTTCGCGTACAGGCTGAGCGTCTTCTCCTGGCCCCCGCCTCCGGCCGCGTCCGGGATCGCGTTGCGTACGACGATCGAGTTCGCCGCGCTCGTGGAGGTGAACTCGACGTACTGACCGGTCGAGTTGAGCCGCACCGACTTACGGCCCGAGGACTCCGAGGCGAAGTTGGTGTGCCCGAAGGTGCGTACGGCGTCGGCTTCGAGCAGCGTGCCGTCGTAACGGCCCTCCTCCGCCTCGTACTCGACGTACGGGACGGCGGCGCCGCGGCCGACGACGATCGAGCGGGCGAAGACGTTGTTGTCCTCGTTGGTCTCCGTGACCGTGTTCGTGGCGTCGGCGGTCGCGGTGAGCGTGGCGCCGCCGCTGGTCGCGGTCCAGGTGCCGGACAGGTCCACGGTCGCGGTGGCGCCGGCGGCGATGGCCGGTGCGTTCCCGTTCAGGGTCTGGCCGCCGACCGTCAGCCGGGTCACGGAACCCGCGGCGACCGGCGAAGTCCCCCGGTTGTGCACCTTCACCGAGAACGAGACCTGAGCTCCGACAGCCGGGCTCGACGGATTGGAGGTGATCGCGGTGACCTCCAGGTCAGGGCCCGGGGTCTGGCCGACGGTGAGCTTGGCATCGGCGGTCATGCTGTTGTTCTCGTTGTCCTGCTCGGGGACGGTGTCCAGGGGATCGACCACCGCGGTCACCGTGTAACTGCCCTGCGCCCGCTTGCCGAGCGCGACATCCACCGCCGCCGACGCACCGGCGGCGAGCGCGGGCACCTGCGCGGTCCCGGCCACCGTGCCGCCGAGGCTCACGTCGACGGTGGTCGCCGCGGCGTTCGCGCTGCCGGTGTTGCGTACCGTCGTCTTCGCCGTGATCGCATCGCTCTCGCTGGGGTCGGCGGGCAACCAAGTCAGGGCGGAGAGGGAGAGATCGGGGTTGGGTGCGGGCTCGCCCATGACCTGGAACTCGGCTATCTGGCCGGCCCATCCGGAGGTGTTGGCGGTGATCTTCAGCTGGACGTCGGCGTAGCGCCCGGAGACCGGGACGGTGACCGAGTTCTGGTTCGCTCCGGGGTCAAAGACGTAGTCGGCCGCCGCCTTGATCGAGGTGAAGCTCTGCTCGCCCTGCTTGCGGGCGAGCACCTCGATGGTCTGGGTGCGCTTGGCCCAGGCCGGATCGGGGTTGAGCTTGAGCACCACCGAGGAGAGCTCGGCGTCCGCGCCCAGCTTCACGGTCAGCGTCGAGGGCTGGCCGCTCGCCTCCCAATAGGTGCCGGTGTTGTTGTCGTTGGCGTTGGTCGCGTAGTAGTTCTGGATCGTGGAGGAGGCCTCGATGGGCTTGCCGATCGCGAGGTTCTGAACTGCCGCCGCGGCAGCGGCGGTTGCGGTCCGCGGTGCTGCGGCCGCCGCCACCGTGACGGGGGCGAGCGCGCCGGCCATCAGGCCGGCGCCGAGACAGGCCGCCAGCAGCCGTCTGTTGCGTTGCCTTGCTCTCATTGGGTTCCTCTCGGGGGTGTGCGGGTGTGCGGGTGTGCGGGTGTGCGACGGGGGTGTGCGTAGAGCGTCAGCTGTCAGCCGAGGTAGGCCTCGACCTCACTGAACTGGGCGGCGGGCCAGCCGGTGTTGGCGGTGACTTGGACCCGCAGATGCCGGATGTCGGGAGCGGAGCCGGGCACGGTGACCGTGACGGTGTTGCCGCTCGCCGGATCGAAGAGGTAGCCCTTGGCGTCGACGAGCGCGCTGAACGAGGACCCGTCCGCGCTGCCCTGCACCGAGAGCGTCTGCGTGCGCGCACCCCAAGACGCCGACGGCGGCAGCTTCAGGACCACACGCCGTACGGGCTGCGCCTTGCCCAGATCGACGGTGATCGACTGCGGGAACGCGTTGTTGGTTGATTCCCAGTACGTGGAGGCGTTGCCGTCGACCGCGTTGCCGGGGCCGTACACCTCGGCCTGACCTGTGGCGACGGCCGGCCTGCCCTCGGCGAGGTTGCGGTCCGGGTCCGGGTCGGGGTTGCCGCCGCCGGGCGCGGGCCAGGTCGAGCAGTCCTCCCAGACGCTGTCCCAGCCGGAGTTGCCACCGCCGTCGGTGAGTACGAAGGTGCCGGAGCCCGACGGATAGGGGCAGTTGTAGACCCCGGCCGCGCCCACGCCGGTGGCCGTCACATTGCTCATGCGTACGGCGCCGGGTGTCTCGGCCTGGACGACGACCGTCCCCACCTTGTCCACCGTCGAGCCGTCCACGGTCACGTTCCCGACGGCCTTGCCGGTGCCGCCGCCGGAGACGAACTCGTAAGCGCTGTACGGGCTGTCCTTGATGGTGGTGCCGGTGATGTTCACCGTGGCCTCGATCGCGCTGTCGTACGCGTCGACCCGCAGCGCACCCATGGGGTGGTTCCAGTTGGGGTTCATCGCGCCGGTGCGCACCAGCGTGTTCCCGGAGACCGTGATGGTGCCGGCCAGCGGCGAGAACGGGTCGAGGAACTTCTGGTTGGAGACGGCGATTCCGCTGCCGAGCGCGTTGGTGTCGGAGACGAGGTTGTCCTTGACGGTGATGTCCCGCCCGCCGTAGATCGCGATGCCGTTCGCCAGGTTGGGCTGCGTGATGGTGTTGTGGGCGAAGGTGGACCCCTCGTTGGCGGCGTACAGCGACCACATCGCGAGCGAGTCGTCGCCTTGGTTGCGCAGGAAGTTGTTGCGCACCTGCACACCGCGCGCGTTGCCGTTGAGGTTGAGGCCGTCGGCGGTCATGTCGAGGAAGCGGTTGTCCTCCACGACGAGGTTGTCGTTGTTGCCGGTCAGCCACATGCCGACCTTGACGTGCTGCAGCCACATCCCGGACACGGAGGAGCCGGGCCCGAGCGAGCCGTTGACGAAGTTGTCCGGGTTGCCGTCCACCCGCTCGGTGACCTCGCCGATCACGGCGAAGTCCGTCAGGTGCACCTTGCCGGCCGAGTTCGACTGGTTGATGAACCGTGAGGACCGTACGACCGAATGCCAGTGCCCGGCGCCCCGGACCGTCACGTTCTCCACGCCGCCGAGCTCGGAGCCCACCTTGAACTCGCCCGGCGGGATCCACACGGTTCCGCCGCTGCCCTTGGCCTGGTTGATCGCCTCGCGGAAGGCCTGGGCCGAGTCCTGCTGACCGGTCGGATCGGCGCCCTTGTCGACGACGGATATCGCGCCGGCCGGTGTGCTCGCCGGACCCGCGACCTGCTCGAAGTCGGCGACATCCACGGTGACCTGGGTCGAGGCCGCCTCCAGACGCACCTTGTCACCGGCCTGCAGATCGCGGCCGAGCAGCAGCCGCGCGTTGTCGAAGAGGTGATGGGTCTTCGCCCCCGGGATCCAAGGGGTGTCGATGTAGCTGTACTTGGCGGTGACGGCGAGCGACCGGTCGAGCTTCGTGCCATTGACGTATACGGCGAGTTGACCGCTCTGTCCGTCGGGGACGCTGTACGCGACGTTCACGGCGTTGGCCGCGGACTCCAGCGTGAACTCCACGCTCTGTCCGGCCGCGAGCCGTACCGCCTGCCGCCCGGAGGCCTCCGAGGCGAGCGTGCCCTGGGTGTAGTCGGGGCCGAACTTCTGGCCGGTGGTGGGGGCCGACTCGGCCTCGACGGACGTGAAGGGGAGCGAAGCCCCGGCGGCCGCGACGGCGGTGCGGGGTTCGGGGTCCTGGGCGGCCGCGGGAGCGGCGATACCGATCAAGCCGGCCACGAGAGCGACTGCCATGGAAAGGACTGTCGGGCCCGAATGCAGTCCTGACCTGCATGAAGGCATGTGCATGACACGTAGATACATCTGCGGGTGCGCCTTCCTGATGGGGGGTTGGGGGGAGGGGCGGCCCGGGCTCCTACGGCCGCACACTCAAGCATCGCGACCAGATGAGCACAAGATGTCGGCGAGACATTGCAAATAATCGACAGCAACGCGAAACCTCCGATCACTCGTCAGAGTGGAGGCGATCCGCTCCCAACTCCCGCCAGATCGCCGGACAATCCACCACGGATCACCAGTACTGGGCGGGGTTGCCGCCCTCGTTCGGCGCGCGCAACTAGTCGAGTCGGTCGCGCAACGGCGCTACGTGGGCCAGTGCGAGAATTGCCTGGCCGGGGGGTGCGAGTGGCCGAAACAAGGCCTCAGGCGTCTCGATCCATGCGCTGCGCTACGTATGACGGTTCGTCACTGGTCAGCACTCGTGACGCAGTCGTAATCTTGCAATTCTGGATCGAAATCTTGCGTACCCCTGCTCGTCGTCCTAATGTGACGCACCGATCAGGGCAGTGCCCTGGGCGTCACCCCAGAGGAGCCGTAATGAAGCCCCGTAACCTCGCGATCTTCCTGATCTCATCAGGCCTCGTCCTCACCGCCACGGCTTGTGGTGAGGACTCGGACTCGGGAGCCGACGGAAAGAGCGTCACGATCACCGTCGCGTGCCAGCCGGCGAAGACCGCACCCAAGCAGCGCCAGGCATGGGACGACGACGTCAAGGCCTTCGAGAAGGCGCACCCGGGCGTCAAGGTGAAGAGCACCGACCAGCAGCCCTGCTTCGACCCCAAGACCTTCGCCGCGAAGCTGGCCGGCGGCCAGATGGAGACCGTCTTCATGGTGCCGGTCACCAACTACAGCGACGTCATAGCCAAGGGCCAGGCGAAGGACATCACCGCCTCCACGAAGGCGGTGAAGAACTTCGGAGACATCCGGCAGGACGTCAGGGACATGGTCACCAAGGACGGCAAGGTCTACGGCGTCCCGAACGTGAGCTACACCGTCGGACTCGTCTACAACCGCGCCGTGTTCGAGAAGGCGGGCCTGGACCCCAACAGCCCGCCGAAGACCTGGGACGAGCTCCGCACCGCGGCGAAGAAGATCGCCGACCTGGGTGACGGCTACGTCGGATACGGCGAGTACGCGGGCGGCAACACCGGTGGCTGGCACTTCGCGCAGTCCATCTACAGCCGGGGCGGCGAGATGGTCGTCGACGGCAAGGCCGCCTTCAACAGTGCCGAGGGCAAGGCCGTGCTCCAGACGCTGCACGATCTGCGCTTCGAGGACAACGCCACCGGTACCAAGCTGAACATCGCCTGGGAGGCGCTGATGCAGCAGATGGCGGCCGGCAAGACGGGCATGATGCTCGGCGCCCCGGACGTCGTCACCGACGTGGTGCAGAAGTTCCAGGGCAAGAAGGACGACTACGGCATCACCGCCATCCCCGACGGCAAGGCGTCGCTGACCGGTGGTGAGGCCTACATGATCAACCCGAAGGCGAGCGCCGCCGAGACCAAGGCGGGCCTGGAGTGGATCGACTTCCAGTTCAACACCCCGGGCAAGGGCCGCTTCGACTTCGCCCGCGGCAAGGCGAACGGCGAGGCCGTCGGCGTCCCGAACAACGACTACATGGGTGAGTCGCCGACCGGCCAGAAGCTCGCAGAGGAGCGCAAGGCCAACGCGGTCCTGCCGGTCGAGTTCTACCAGCCCTACGTCGACGGCTCGAAGAACGTCGAGTTCAAGCTGGAGCCGCCGAAGGCCCAGGAGCTCTACGCGGTGCTCGACGTCGCGATGTCCGCGGTCCTCACGCGCAAGGACGCCGACATCGACAAGCTGCTCTCCGACGCCGAGTCCAAGGCCAACAAGATTCTGGCCCAGGGCTGACACAGCAGTTGAGGGGTGCCGTCGAGAGGGCGGCACCCCCGTACCACGCCTTGCAACGGGAGAAGACCATGGACACACTCACCCTGGGGCCGAAACGGTCGGCGCGGCCGCCGCGCCGCAGGCCGTCGCCGAAGAAGAAGCGGGCGGTTCAGACCAACATCACCGCGTACGGATTCCTGTGTGCGGCCCTGTTCTGCTTCGCACTGTTCGCCTGGTGGCCGATGATCCGGCAGATCATCATGAGCTTCCAGTCGACCAACCTCATCGACGAGCCCCAGTGGGTGGGCCTGGACAACTTCCGTACGGTCGTGGACGACCCGGCCTTCGGCCAGGCCTGGAAGAACACCGTCACGTACACCGGACTCGCCCTGCTGTGCGGCTACGTGGTCCCGTTCGCCGTGGCCATCGTCCTCAACGAACTGCGCCACGCCCGCGCGTATCTGCGCTTCGTGGTCTATCTGCCGGTGATGCTCCCGCCGATCGTCTCGGTGCTGCTCTTCAAGTGGTTCTACGATCCCGGACCCGGCCTGTTCAACATGCTGCTCGACTCCGTGGGCCTGCCGACGCTCGCCTGGCTCGACTCCACGGACACCGCGCTGATATCCCTGGTGATCGTCTCCACCTGGATGAACATGGGCGCCGGCGTGCTGATCTACCTCGCCGCGCTGCAGAACATCCCCGGTGAGCTCTACGAGGCCGCCGAACTCGACGGCGCCGGGATCTTCAAGCGGATCTGGAACGTCACCGTCCCGCAGACCCGGCTGATCCTGCTGCTCATGCTGATGCTCCAACTCGTCGCCACGATGCAGGTCTTCATCGAGCCCTACCAGCTCACCGGCGGCGGACCCGAGAACGCGACGGTCACCGTCGCCTTCCTGATGTACCAGTACGCCTTCGTCTACGGCGGCAACTACGGCGCCGGCAGCGCGCTCGGCGTGATGCTCATGATCGTTCTCCTTGCGGTCGCCGCGGTCCAGCTCCGGCTGACCCGCGACGAGAAGAGGTAGTCCTGTGACCAACACCGTCCGCACGACAGCTCACTCCGCCCCAGCGGAAGAGACCCGCAAGGTGACACCCCCGTCGGCGCACCGCAGGCCGAGGAAGCGCCGCGCCGCCTGGGCCGACGGCCACACACGCACCATCGTCTCGCCGCTGGAACTCAGGTCGCGCTGGGGAAACAGGATCTACTGGACCCTGCTCGCCGGCATCCTCACCGTCTTCACGCTGGTCTTCCTCTTTCCGCTGTACTGGATGGCCACCAGCGCGATGAAGTCGAGCGACGAGATCGCCCAGATGCCGCCGACGCTGTGGCCCGAGAAGCTGGACTTCTCGGTGTTCTCGGATGCCTGGGAGCTCTTCGGCATGGAGGTGCTCCTCAAGAACACCTTGTTCTACGCGGTCGGCGCCTGGCTCTTCGCACTCGCCGTCGACGTCACGGCCGCGTACGCCCTGTCCAAGCTGCGCCCGATGTTCGGCAACGTGATCCTCGGGGCGATGCTGGCCACGCTGATGATCCCGCCGATCGTCGTGATCATTCCGGCGTACCTCACCGTCACCGACGTACCGATCTTCGGCTGGCAGCTGCTCAACTCGCCCTGGGCGATCTGGTTCCCAGTGGCTGCGAACGGCTTCAACATCTTCCTGCTCAAGCGGTTCTTCGACTCGATTCCCGACGAGATCCTCGAAGCGGCCGAGATCGACGGTGTGCCGCCCTGGCGCGTGCTCGTCTCGATCATCCTGCCGATCTCGCGGCCCATCCTCGGGGTGATCTCCATCTTCACCATCGTGATGGTCTTCAAGGACTTCGTCTGGCCACTGCTCGTGCTGCCCGACAGCGAGAAGATGACGATCAGCGTGGGGCTTTCGCAGACTGCGGGGGCCGTCCCGCAGAACCAGGTCATGGCCGGTCTGGTGATCGCGAGCATCCCGATGATCATCGTGTTCTTCATCTTCCAGCGGAGCATCATGGCGGGCCTGACCGCAGGCAGCCTCAAGGGCTGACGCCCTGCGCGCAGCCACCGGACCGCACCCGGACGCCGCGCCCTTCACCGATCCGCGCCCTACCAAAGAGCACTCCGCCGCCGGTCAGCACTTCCATGCCCCCGCTATGACCGGCGGCGGGGTCCCCACCTGCCCGAAAGGACCTCCCGTGGCAGCTGTGCACCCCTCCCGCACCCATGACTGGTGGCGTGACGCCGTCATCTACCAGGTCTACCCACGCAGCTTCGCGGACGGCGACGGTGACGGCACCGGAGACCTCGCGGGCGTCCGCGCCAACCTGCCGTATCTCGCCCGACTGGGCGTGGACGCCGTGTGGTTCACGCCCTGGTATCTCTCGCCGCTGGTGGACGGCGGCTACGACGTGGCCGACTACCGCACCATCGACCCCGCCTTCGGCACCCTCGACGAGGCCGAGAAGCTGATCTCGGAAGCCGCCGAGCACGGCATCAAGGTCATCGTCGACATCGTGCCCAACCACCTCTCCGACCAGCACGCCTGGTTCCAGGCCGCGCTCGCGGCGGGCCCCGGCAGCCCGGAGCGGGAGCGCTTCCACTTCCGGCCCGGCCTCGGCGAGAACGGTGAACTGCCGCCCAACAACTGGCCGTCCCAGTTCTCCGGCGACACCTGGACCCGCGTCCCCGACGGCGAGTGGTACCTCCACCTCTTCGCCCCCGAGCAGCCCGACCTCAACTGGGCGCACCCGGAGGTCCGCAGCGAACACGAGGACGTCCTTCGCTTCTGGTTCGAGCGCGGTGTCGCCGGCGTCCGCATCGACTCCGCCGCGCTCCTCACCAAGCACCCTGACCTGCCCGACTTCATCGAGGACGTCGACCCGCACCCGTACATCGACCAGGACGAGATCCACGACATCTACCGCGCCTGGCGGGCGATAGCCGACGAGTACGGCGGCATCTTCGTCGGCGAGGTGTGGCTGCCCGACAGCGAGCGCTTCGCCCGCTATCTGCGCCCCGACGAGCTGCACACCGCCTTCAACTTCAACTTTCTCGCCTGCCCCTGGGACGCGGACCGGCTGCGCCGCACCATCGACGACACCCTCGCCGAGCACGCCCCCGTCCGGGCCCCCGCCACCTGGGTCCTGTGCAACCACGACGTGACCCGTACGGCCACGCGCTACGGCCGCGAGGACACCGCGTTCAACTTCGATACGAAGGCCTTCGGCACCCCCACCGACCTGGAGCTCGGCACCCGCCGCGCCCGAGCCGCCGCCCTGCTCACGCTGGCGCTGCCCGGCTCGGTCTACCTGTACCAGGGCGAGGAGTTGGGCCTGCCCGAGGCGGACATCCCGCTCGACCGCATCGAGGACCCGATGCACTTCCGCTCCGGCGGCACCGACCCGGGCCGCGACGGCTGCCGGGTCCCGCTGCCCTGGGCGGCCGACGAACCGTACAGCGGCTTCGGATCGCAGACGGAGCCGTGGCTGCCGCAGCCCGCCGACTGGTCCCAGTACGCGGTGGACCGCCAGAACACGGACCCCACCTCGATGCTCTCCCTCTACCGCACCGCCCTGAAGCTGCGCCGCTCGCTGCCCGGTTTCGGCGACGGCCCGATGACCTGGCTTCCGGCCGGGGAGGGCGTCCTGTCCTTCGCCCGCACCGACGGTCTCGTATGCGCCGTGAATCTCTCCGCCCAGCCCGCCGAACTGCCGCCGCACGAGGAAGTGCTGCTCGCCAGCGGCCCGTTGGACGCCGACGGACGGCTGCCGTCGGACACGGCGGTGTGGCTCCGCCGGTGACCTGACACCGACGGATCAGCCCGGCCCCGACCACGGTGGGGGCCGGGCTCGCTTACCTCTCCTGCAGTCCTCTACCTCTTCTGCAGTCCTCACCTCCGGGCGGATCTCATGAGCAGAGCCATCGAGTTGCGTGAAGTGAGCAAGAGATACGGCGGGTCGTATGCCGTACGCAAGGTGTCCCTGACCGTCGCCCCGGGCGAGTTCCTGGTGCTGCTCGGCCCTTCGGGCTGCGGGAAGTCCACCGTGCTGCGGATGATCGCGGGTCTGGAGGACATCACCGAGGGTGAGCTGCTGCTCGGCGGGGAACCCGCGAGTGATGTGCTGCCGCGCGAACGGGACATCGCGATGGTCTTCCAGAGCTTCGCGCTCTATCCGTCCATGACCACCCGCGAGAACATCGCGTTCCCGCTGCGGCTGCGCGATCCCGCCACCGACCACGACCCCGAAGTACGTGCCACGGCACGGATGCTGGCCATCGAGGACCTGCTCGAACGGCTGCCCGCGCAGATGTCGGGCGGTGAACGCCAGCGGGTGGCGATGGGGCGCGCGATCTCCCGCCGCCCCTCCGTCTTCCTGCTCGACGAGCCGCTCTCCAGCCTCGACGCCAAGCTCCGCAGCCATCTGCGTGCCGAAATCGCCCGTATCGTCTCCGAACTCGGCGTCACCACCGTCTATGTGACCCATGATCAGGCCGAGGCGATGTCGCTGGGCGACAGGGTTGCGGTGATGCGCGACGGCATACTGCAGCAGGCCAGCGCGCCAAGGGAGTTGTACGCACTCCCGGCCAACGTCTTCGTGGCGGCCTTCGTCGGCACTCCGCGTATCAACCTTCTGGAAGGTGTGGTCAACGCCCCGCTCGACGGGCCCATGGCCCTGGACCTCGGACGTCAACGCCTGCGTCTGCCGGAGCCGTTGACCTTCGACCACCAGCTGCTGCGCATCCAGCAGGGGCGTCAGGTCATCGTGGGTCTGCGCCCCGAAGCCGTACGGATCGCACCCCCGAGCCAGGCGCGGCCCTGTGAAGTGGCGCTCGGCGGGATCGTGGAGCATGTCGAGTACCTGGGGCACGAGGTGCTCGTCCACGTGAACACCGGGTCGCGGCGGGCCGTCGTACCCGATCTCGAGGCCTCGCGGCCCGCGGTCGACGAGACGGCCGTGCGCCCGGCGCGCAGGCCCTGGTTCGACCGGGCCCTGCACCGCGTCAACTCCCTCTCGGCGGCGCGGAGTCCGGGACCGACGCCCCCCGCACCACCGCACCAGGTCCCGTCCGAACACCGCACCACGGCGGCCGGCGACCTTGTTCTGCGCTCGGGCCCCGAACACCGTGTACGGGCCGGCGGCCACATCCCTCTCCTGGTGGACCTTGAGCGGCTCTACGTGTTCGACCGCAAGGGCGATCGCATCTGCCCGGCACCGGATGCGATGCCCGTACTGCATCCGTAGCTCAGCGCGCGGTTTCGGCCCCCGTGCCCGCCGCGCCGATCAGCTCCGACACGCGAACGAACCGGTACCCCTGCCTGCGCAGTTCCGGCACGATCGTGCGGATCGCCTTCTCGGTCGCGGGTGCGGCGCTGCGCGTGCAGTGCATGACGACCACCGAGCCGGGCTTCACTCCGCCGAGCACGTCCTGCGCCACGGCGTTCGCGTCTGTCGCGAACGCGTCACCGCTCACCACGTCCCACTGCACCGCCGTCACCCCGTTCGCCGCGAGCGCGCGCAGCGCCGTGCGGTCGTAACACCCGCCGGGGAAACGGAAGTAGGGCACCACGTCGGGCACCCCCGCCTTCTCGAACGCCTTGAACGCGCGCTCCACATCGGCCCGCATGTCCTTCGGCCCGACGGTCGGAAGCCCGTAGCAGTCCTTGGTGAAGGCGTAATGGCTGTACGAGTGGTTGGCGACCTCGAAGAGCGGATCCGCGCCGATCTCCTTGGCCTGCGCGGGGTACTCCTCGGCCCAGCGACCCGTCATGAACACGGTCGCCGGCACCTTGAGCCGCTTGAGCGCCCCGATCAGCTGGGGGTTGTCGAAACGCTCCCCACGGGCGGCCCGCGGCCCCTGGTCCGCCGTCATATCGGCGTCGAAGGTCAGCGCGACCACCTTCTCGCGCCGAACCCCGTTGTTGAACACCGGGGCGAGCCCCTGCGGACCGGGCGCGAGGGTGGGCGGCCGTGAGGCCTCCGCCTTCGGGGACGGCAGGGGAGCGGACTTCTTCGGCTCGGCATCGGAGCCACAGCCGCCGACCACGACGGCGAGCAGAGAGCACAGGGCGACAGAGCGCACGCGAGCGGTGAGGGTCGTCACGCGCAGACGTTAACTCGCCAAATCGGATAAACCGCTCATTTCGCCCTGACGGTCATTCCCCGGTCAGCAGGCGCGCCCGGCACTCCTCGACGTCGAAGTCCGCCTTCGGGTACTGCGGGTCGAGGGCTTCGAGGTGCTCCAGAAGGAGCTTGCTGATGGCCCAGTTGCGGTACCACTTGCGGTCCGCGGGGATCACGTGCCAGGGCGCCGCCTCCGTCGAGCAGCGCTCTAGAGCGATCTCGTACGCCTCCTGGTACGCGGGCCACAGGGCGCGCTCCTCGATGTCGCCCGGGTTGAACTTCCAGTGCTTGTCCGGGCGGTCGAGCCGTTCGAGCAGCCGGCCGCGCTGCTCGTCGTTGCTGATGTGCAGGAAACACTTGATGACGGTGACGCCGTCGTGCGTGAGGGACTTCTCGAAGCGGTTGATCTGGCCGTAGCGGCGGCCGAGCTGGCTGCGCGGGACGAGTTCGCGTACGCGGGCGATCAGGACGTCCTCGTAGTGCGAGCGGTCGAAGATGCCGATCTCGCCGCGCTCGGGGAGCGCCTTCATGATCCGCCACAGGAACGGGTGGTTCTGCTCCTCGGGCGTCGGCGCCTTGAAGGCCTTGATCCGGCAGCCGGAGGGGTTGAACAGCCCGATCACGTGCTTGACCGTGCCGCCCTTGCCGCTGGTGTCCATGCCCTGCAGGACGAGCAGGACGCGCCGGCGGTCGCCCGAGGTGCTCGCCGCGTAGAGGCGCTCCTGGAGATCGGCGAGGCGTTCACCCATCCGGGCCATGTCGGCCAGGGCCTCGGCCTTGTCGGCCGGGCCCGCGGGGGTGGAGCGGGGGTCGTACGAAGCGAGGTCGAGGCGCTCGCCCTCGGGGACGCGCAGGAGCTCGGACAGGGGGGTGGAGGGCTTGCTCTTGGCGGACTTGGCGGGCTTTGCGGACTTGCCTGCATTACCGGCCTTCGCCTTGCCCACCTTGCCTGCCTTGCCCGCCTTGGCTGCCTTGCCCTTGGCCTTCTCGGCCACGGCCACAGCTGTCGCGTCGGACGCGGCCTTCTCGGCCTTCTTGCCCGGCTTCTGAGCCTTGCTCTTGGTCTTCGCCACGGCCTACCCCTTAACGTCAGTCCACTCGATCCTGCGACGGATCGGCGGCGGCCGCGACCGCTGCGCACCCCGCCCGCGGTAGAGCTTCGCGCGCCGGGCCCGGCCGGTCACGGGGCGTACGTCCCGTGACCGGCCGCGTTGGTCCCGAGGGGCGGACCGTTGTCCACAGTCCGCCCCGTACTGCCGGGACCTACGAGTGCCAGGGGCCCGTCACCGCGAAGGTGGTGCCGGGGTTGTAGCAGTTCACGTACATCGTGTCGCAGTCCGGTGAGAACGCGACGCCCGCGAACTCGCCCCACTCCGGGGCCTCGGGCGTCCCGATGTTCTGCCGGTTGCCCGCCATCGGATACACCTCGCCGCGCCGCGTCAGGCCGTACACGTGCTGCGCGCCCTCACCGTCCTCGCACACCATCAGACCGCCGCTGGGCGCGAGGCAGATGTTGTCCGGCTCCTCGCCCGGCAGTTGGATGTCCGTGTCCGGGCCGAAGACGATCACCAGCGTGAGACGGCGGGACGAGGGGTCGTAGCGCCAGATCTGGCCGAAGTGGTCGCCGGCCGAACCCTCGCGGCTGCGCGCGTAACTGGACACGAAGTAGACGGAGTTTCCGCCCCAGTAGCAGCCCTCCAGCTTCTGGGCGTGAGTGATGCCCTTCGGGCCGAAGTCCTGCAGCCGGATGGGGGTCTGGGCGGCCAGCGGGTCCGGGACGTCCACCCACTCGACGTGCCCGAAGGTCGCGCCCGTCTCCTGGACGGAGGAGAGGTCCGGCACCCCGGGCACGCGCATCGCCTGCAGCCGGCCGCCCGCACGGAGCGAACCGCGGCCGCCCTCGGGCTTGTTGGGCAGGAAGCGGTAGAACAGCCCGAAGGGCTTCTGGAACGCGTCCTCCGTCTCGTAGACCACGCCGCGCCGCGGGTCCACGGCGATCGCCTCGTGCTGGAAGCGGCCCATCGCGGTGAGCGGTACGGCGCCGGTGCGGCGCGGGTCGACGGGGTCGACCTCGAAGATGAAGCCGTGGTCCTTGGTGTAGCCGTTGGCGCCGGCTTTGTCCTCGTTCTCCTCGCAGGTCAGCCAGGTGCCCCAAGGAGTGGGCCCGCCCGCGCAGTTGACGGCGGTGCCGGCGATGGCGACGCGCTCGTCCAGCACATTGTTGCGCCGGTCGAGCGCGACGGCGGTGCAGCCGCCCTTGGCGGCCGGGTCGTAGGTCAGGCCCTCGACCACCGGGACGCCGATCTTGCCGGTGTGCCGGTTCTCGTGGTTGCGGACGAGGTGCGTGCCGCCGCGTCTGCCGGCGAAGGCGGCCATACCGTCGAAGTTGGTGGGCACCTGGCCCTCGCCCGAGCGCAGCGGCTCGCCCTCACGGGAAAGGACCTTGTACGTAAAGCCCTTGGGCAGATCGAGCAGGCCGGCCGGATCGGGCACGAGCGGCCCGTAGCCACCCCTGCCGTGAGCGGCGGCGGAGCCGGCGAACAGCTCGCTGAGCGAACCGGCGAAGGCGATCCCCACACCCAACGCCCCACCACGGGTGAGGACTTGGCGTCGGGAAGCGGACAGTGGGGTCTCCCCTGCTCGAACGGAGTTGAGAGCTTGGGGATGTGACTCGGTCATTCGGGCAACTCCCTGTTGGCGGACAGGAATGTGACCCGCATGTGTGTAGCACGCACTCCGCGCCGCGGGAACCACGCGCGTAGCGTGGCGTTTCGCGTGTTCTGTGTGAGCGAATGCCGGACGGTCTCCTTCCGCCCGGGGCCGACGAGCTGCCCGGCCCTGGCAACTGCCGTGACGATGCATCGTTCGGCCTGGCTACGCAGCCAGTGCACGCCGACGATGAGCCGTCCCTGCCGTGCGGGTCGGTCGGCATGACGCTCGATGGAATGCCCGTTCTCGTCTGCGAGAAGCCGCAGACCGCGGCCGCGAAGATGTTCTTCGAGCCTTGCTGCATCAGAGGGTGCGACGCCTCGACCCTCCTCGAGGGCACCAAGCCGCCGAGGCCGACCACGGAGCCGACCGGCACGCCGGCCAAGAAGCCCTGACAGGGCCCTCTCAGACGCTGTCCACCAGCCGCTTCCCATCCCGCGCGAGCGCCGTGAGCCGCGAGATCGCGCGGAAGTACTTCTTGCGGTAGCCGCCCTTCAGCATGTCCTCGCTGAAGATCTGGTCGAAGGCGAGGCCGGAGGAGACGATCGGGACCTCGCGGTCGTAGAGGCGGTCCGCGAGGACGACGAGGTGCAGGGCGGTCGACTGGTCGCCGATCGCCTCGACGCCGGACAGGCAGACCGCCGTCAGATCGTCGGTGAGCGCCCCGTACCGGCTCGGGTGCACCTTGGCGAGGTGGTCGAGAAGGTGCGGGAAGTCGTCCAGACTCGAGCCCTGCGTCGCGTACGCCGTCTTCGCGACCTGCTCGTCGCTGAACGGCACGGGCGCCTCGGGCAGCCCCCGGTGCCGGTAGTCCTCGCCGTCGATCCGTAGCGCCTTGAAGTGCGCGGACAGGCCCTGGATCTCCCGCAGGAAGTCGGCGGCGGCGAACCGGCCCTCGCCGAGCTTGCCGGGCAGCGTGTTGGACGTGGCCGCGAGCGCGACACCCGCGTCGACCAGCTTGCCGAGCAGCGTCGAAACGAGGACGGTGTCGCCCGGATCGTCCAGCTCGAACTCGTCGATGCACAGCAGCCGGTGCCCACTGAGGGTGGCGACCGTCTGCTGGAACCCCAGCGCGCCCACCAGGTTCGTCAGCTCGACGAAGGTGCCGAAGGCCTTGAGCGAGGGCTCGGCAGGAGTGGCGTGCCACAGGGACGCGAGCAGGTGCGTCTTACCGACGCCGTAACCGCCGTCGAGGTACACCCCTCGCGGCCCGACCGGAGCTGGGGCCTTCTTCTGGAACCAGCGCTTCTTGCCCGCACCGCTCGCATGCGCCCCGCCGAGCGTCCCCGCGAAGGTGCTGAGCACCTGGACCGCCTGGGTCTGCGAGGGCTGCGAAGCATCCGGTACGTACGTCTCGAAGCGCGCCTTCTGGAAGCGCGGCGGCGGCACCATCTCGGCGACGAGGCGCTCGGCCGGGACATGCGGCTCACGCGCGCAGAGGGACTGAGGGGCCGGATCGGCTATCGGTGAGCGGCCGGCGGCGGCAGGAGAAGGCGACACAGCTCTCCACCTTACGGGCGTGCCAGACTGCCTGACATGCGCAGCCTGTTCCCTGTGACGGACGAAACAGCGTCGAGCGGCCCCCGCGAGTGGGAGCTCGACGAGCTCGCCGACCGGTACGCGTATCCCACGGGGGAGACCCCGTGGCTGCGCGCCAACATGGTCTCGACCCTGGACGGCGCCGCCCAGCACGACGGCCGCTCCCAGCCCATCTCGTGCCCCGCGGACATGCGGATCTTCGGCACGCTGCGCGGCCTTGCGGACGCGGTGGTGGTCGGTGCGGAAACGGTACGCCTGGAGGGGTACCGGCCCGCCCGCGCCCGGGAGGCCTTCGCCGCGCGCAGGGCGGCGGCCGGGCAGGAGCCCGTCCCGGCCATCGCCGTCGTGAGCGGCAGCCTCGACCTGGACTTCTCGCTGCCCCTGTTCACGGAGCCGCTGGTGCCGACCCTGATCGTCACGGGTGCCGCTGCGCCGGCCGACCGGGTCGCCGCGGCGCAGAAAGCCGGTGCGCGGATCGTCGTGGCCGGGGACGGTAGTCGGGTGGATCCCGCCGCGGCCGTACGGGGCCTCGCCGACCTCGGCTTCACCCGGCTGCTGACCGAGGGCGGACCGCGCCTTCTCGGCCAGCTGGTCGCCGCCGACGTACTCGACGAGCTGTGTCTGACGGTTTCGCCCATGCTTGCGGCGGGTGACGCCCAGCGGATCGCGGGCGGGCCTTCGGTCGAGGTGCCGAAGCGGCTGCGACTCGCATCGCTGCTGGAAGAGGACGGGTTCCTGTTCTGCCGCTACCGTCGAAGCTGACAATCAGCGGAATCTGTCGTTCCGTTTCCGTCTGCGTGGGCACACTTAGACACGCAGACCCCGTGCGAACACGGGGAAGGATGGTTTCCGCAGTGGCCCTGAGGGCCAGAGCTTCCGCAGGGGCCGGTACGGCTCCAAAGGAGAAGGGCGCCGGACGTGTTCACGAGCGTATTGATGATCGAGAAGGCCCTGTCGGCCATCGACGTGGAGTTCGTCACGACCCTGCACGGAGACGATGAGGTCTCCTTCGTCGTCCTCATGCAGCCGCGCGGTGACCAGGACCGGCTGCTGCGTGCGGTGGACGACGTGGCGCTCGGCGAGCTGGACGAGGCCGTCCACGAGGGCGACGAACCCGAGGGCGCGGACGCCGTCGTCCCCGCGCAGCAGGCTCTCGACCACTCCCTCGCGTCGTTGCGCGAGGCGGGGTGCGAGGCGGTGGGGCATCTGGTCGAGGACCACCCCCTGGACGTCCTGTCCTCGATCACCCAGGAGACCGGGGCGGACGAGGTGATCGTGCTGACGGCGCCGCACTACGTGGAGGAGTTCTTCCATCGGGACTGGGCTTCGCGGGCGCGGCACAAGGTGGGGGTGCCGGTGCTGAAGCTTTACGCGCACAGCGAGTAGGTCCGACTGTTTCGGGGGCGCCCCGTCCGTCAGGGGTGCCGCCTGTGTGGGGTGCCGCCTGTCGAAGGCGCTGCCCGCGTGGGTGCAGCTGTGCCCACCCTTCCCCAAGCTCCCGGCTTCGCTCGAGCAGGGGAGCCCCCACTCGCCCTGCGGCACGCCTGCCCACAGTGGCGGGGGGAGGGGCCTGCGGCACGACTGCCCACAGCGGCGCACCGGGTGGTGCTCAGTGTGACCCCTCGTACCGAATAGGCTGGGTCCCCGTTCAAGCACCGCGACCTCGGGAGACCCGTATGACGCCCGGCATCCCCCCTGCCCTGGACCGACCGCACTTCATCGGCATCGGCGGCGCCGGCATGTCAGGCATCGCGAAGATCCTCGCCCAGCGCGGCGCGAAGGTCGCCGGCAGCGACGCCAAAGCCTCGCCCACCACCGACGCCCTGCGCGCCCTCGGCGCCACGGTGCACGTCGGGCACGACGCCGCCCATCTGGCCGAGGACGCCAGCGCGATCGTCGTCTCCTCCGCGATCCGCGCCGACAACCCGGAGCTCGCCGCCGCCGAGGAGCGCGGCATCCCGGTCGTCCACCGCTCGGACGCCCTCGCGGCCCTGATGGACAACCTGCGCCCGATCGCGGTGGCCGGCACCCACGGCAAGACCACGACCACCTCGATGCTCGCGGTCGCGCTCTCCAGCCTGGACCTGAACCCGTCGTACGCGATCGGCGGTGACCTGGACGCCCCCGGCTCCAACGCCGACCACGGCACCGGCGCGATCTTCGTCGCCGAGGCCGACGAATCGGACCGCAGCTTCCACAAGTACGCGCCCGAGGTCGCCATCGTCCTCAACGTCGAGCTCGACCATCACGCCAACTACGCCTCGATGGACGAGATCTACGACTCCTTCGAGACCTTCGCCGGCAAGATCGTCCCGGGCGGCACCCTCGTCATCGCCGCCGACCAGTCCGGCGCCGTCGAACTCACCCGCCGCCTGCGTGACGTCTCCTCGCTCAACATCGTCACGTACGGCGAATCCGAGGGCGCCGACGTCCGTATCCACAAGATCACCCCGCGCGGACTGACCAGCGAGGTCACCGTCCTCATCGGCGGCAAGCTGATCACCTTCACCGTCTCGGTCCCCGGCCGCCACTACGCGCACAACGCGGTGGCCGCCCTCGCCGCCGGTGTCGCCATGGGCATCCCGGCGCACAACCTGGCCGGAGCGATCAAGTCGTACACCGGCGTCAAGCGCCGTCTCCAGCTCAAGGGCGAGGCGGCCGGCGTCCAGGTCATCGACTCCTACGCGCACCACCCCACCGAGATGACCGCCGACCTGGAGGCCATGCGCGCGGCCGCCGTCGACGCCCGCATCCTGGTGCTCTACCAACCGCACCTGTTCTCCCGTACGCAGGAGCTGGGCACCGAGATGGGCCAGGCCCTCGCGCTCGCCGACTCCTCCGTGGTCCTCGACATCTATCCGGCCCGCGAGGACCCGATCCCGGGCGTGACGAGCGAGCTGATCCTGGACGCCGCGCGCGCCGCGGGCGCCGACGTCGTCGCCGAGCACGACAAGGACAAGGCCCCCGCCATCATCGCGGGAATGGCCAAGCCCGGTGATCTCGTTCTCACGATGGGCGCGGGCGACGTGACGGACCTGGGCCCGCGCATCCTGGACCATCTGACCGCCGTCCACGCCGACTGAGGAGCCGAGGATCATGTCGTACGAGGTCGAAAAGCCGGACGAGCAGTGGCGCGCTGAGCTGAGCCCGGCCGAGTACAAGGTCCTGCGCGAGGCGGGCACCGAGCCGGCCTTCACCGGCGAGTACACGGACACGAAGGCGACCGGCGTCTACTCCTGCCGCGCGTGCGGCGCCGAACTCTTCACGTCCACCGAGAAGTTCGAGTCGCACTGCGGCTGGCCGAGCTTCTACGACCCGAAGGACACGGACGCCGTAGAGCTCATCGAGGACCGCTCCCACGGCATGCTCCGCACCGAGGTCCGCTGCGCGCGCTGCGGCTCGCACCTGGGGCATGTCTTCGAGGGCGAGGGCTATGCGACGCCGACCGACCAGCGGTACTGCATCAACTCGATCTCGCTGAGGCTGGAGCCGGGCGAGGGCTGAGACGCGTTCATTGACGCGTTCATTGACGCGTTCATTGACGCGTCATACAGCGGTGCCCCGTACGTGGAATGCGTACGGGGCACCTCTGTTTGCGTGGGGGAGTCAGTGGCGCCCCGAGATCAGATCCGCCACCCGTGCGACCACCGAGGTGCCCGCGCGGCCCGAGCGTTCCCGGCGGTCGGCGAAGTGGTATGCGGCGTACATGCCGTGGACGCCGAGCCAGCGCAGGGGTTCCGGTTCCCAGCGGCGGACGCGGTGGTTGACCCAGGGCAGGGCGGCGAGGTCGGTGGGCTGTTCCAGGACCAGGTCGCGCAGGGTGCGGGCGGCGAGGTTGGTGGTGGTGACGCCGCTGCCGACGTAGCCGCCGGCCCAGCCCAGGCCCGAGGCGCGGTCGAGGGTCACCGAGGAGCACCAGTCGCGCGGTACGCCGAGCACTCCCGACCAGGCGTGGTCCACGGTCACGTCGCGCGCCTCGGGGAAGAACTCGGTGAGGATCGCGTGCAGTTGGTCCACGGTCCGCCGGGCGGTCGAGCCGTCGCTGTCGGTGCGTGAGCCGAAGCGGTAGGGCACACCGCGCCCGCCGAGCGCGATGCGGTCGTCGGCCGTGCGCTGGGCGTACATGTACGCGTGCGCGAAGTCGCCCAGGGTCTCGCGTCCGTCCCAGCCGACGGAGTCCCAGAAGGACGGGGGGAGGGGCTCGGTGACGATCATCGAGGAGTTCATCGGGAGCCAGGAGCGCTTCTCGCCGCGAAGGTTGGCGGTGAACCCCTCGGTGCAGCGCAGTACGTGGCGCGCGGTGACAGTGCCGTGGTCGGTCACCGCGCGGGCGCCCGCGCCGCCCGTTCCCGGCAGGATCTCCGTGACGGTCGTCTGCTCGTGGACCTCCACGCCCATCCGCTCGACGGCCGCCGCGAGGCCGAGCGCCAGCTTGGCGGGCTGGATCCGGGCGCCGTGCGGGGTCCAGGTGCCGCCGAGGGCTCCCGCCACGGCCACCCGCGCCGCGGCTTCGCCGGCGTCGAGCCGTACGACATCGGTCTGTCCGTAGGCGTGTTCACCGGTGACGTAGGCGTCGAGGCGGGCGAGTTGGGCCGGGGTGCGGGCGATCTCCAGGACGCCGCCCTTGGCGATGTCGGCGTCGATGCCCCGCGCGGCGCAGACCTCGATCACCTCGTCGACGCTCCCGTTCATCGCCTCCTGCATCGCCTGCGCCGCCGGCTTGCCGTGCTGCTTGGCGAAGACGCCGCGGCCGGCGAAGCCGTTGTAGAGCCAGCCGCCGTTACGGCCGGAGGCGCCGTAGCCGCAGAAGCGCTGTTCGAGGACGGCGATCCGCAGCGAGGGATCGGCCTCCTTGAGGTAGTACGCCGTCCACAGACCCGTGTAGCCGCCGCCCACGATCGCCACGTCCACCTCGCGGGAGCCGGGCAGCGGGGGGCGGGGGGAGGGGATGCCGACGGAGGAGTACCAGAACGAGACCTCGCCGTTGGTGGTGGCGGACGTGCTCACTGCGGACCTGCTTCCACGGGGAGGGGAGGGACGGCAATCAGTCGTTCGGCACGCACTGCGCGTACGTTCGGCACGCGCCATGCGTACGGGTGCCACCAGGACTTGCGCTCCGCCTGGATGCTCCGGTGCACGTGCTTGGTCTCGCGGAAGGACTCAAGGCCCCGGGGCCCGGTTCACGCGCGTTGCCGGAGGCCTTCATGCCGCCGAAGGGTTGGCGCCCAGGCCGAACGGCAGCGCGTTGGCGCGGGTGATCGCCTCGTCGAGCGAGAAAACCCGCACGATCGCGGCCACCGGGCCGAAGGTCTCCTCGCTCGGCTTGCCCGCGATCAACAACGCTGTCATGTCGCCCTCGCCCTCCACGCCTGCTTGCTTGTCCGCAGTGCTTGTCCGCGTGCCTGTCCGCGTGTCCGTCTGCTGTGGCGGGGATCATAGACATGCATCGCGCTGAAACACTAATTCCGTCGAGAAGTCAAATCGATACGACGGATTCCCTTGTCAGGCGCATGGGTGACTGTCAGGATCGGTGGTTCACCGGAGGAAGCCTTTGATCCGGTCAGCGGGTCCATCGGGGTGCGGAGGAGGTCGACGAGAGTGTCGATGTCCCCGGCCTCCCACGCCTGCCTGAAGTCCCCTGCCGTGTCGGGGCATCGAGCGGGCGCCGTCGTGGAGGGCCGTGCGGACCGGACGCGGCGCCGTGCCGACGAGGCCAGCTGACGGCAGGCCGCCGGGGTGCGGCCGACGAGCTCGGCCACTTCCGCGAAGGTGTGGCAGAAGACGTCGTGCAGCACGAACGTGACGCGCTCGGCCGGGGTCATGGATCCGAGCAGGACCGAAAGGGCCTGGCCGACCGACTCGTTCAGGGCGGCGTGTTCGGCCGGATCGGCCGTCGCGGCGCCGGACCGCGCGCTGGTCCATCCCGTCTGCTCGGGGCGCGGCTCGGGTACCCACTGCCCCACGGGTAACTCCCGCCTGGCCCGCGCCGAGCCGAGCAGGTTGAGGCAGATACGGCCGGCGACCGTGGTCAGCCAGGCGGCCGGGGTCTCGATGGCCTCCCGCTCGCGGCGGGACAGGGCGTACCAGCGGGAGTAGGTCTCCTGGACGACGTCCTCGGCCTCGGTCGGTGAGCCGAGCAGCCGGTAGGCGACGTTGACCAGCCTTCGTCGCTCACTCATGATCGCGTCCGTATTGGCCACATTGGCCACATTGGCCACATTGGCCGCATCGGCCCGCGGCCTGCCGGGTCCTGACGCGCTTCGGATGTTCACGGTACCGACGTCCCCCTTCGTCGCGGCGCCCCGCCTCCGGGGGCAACACGGCCACCAGGAGCCCGAGTTGAACGCGCGCCTCACACTCCAGGGGGCTGTGTTGTCGAAGAGGTGAGAGCAACACAGCATCGAGCGAACGGGAAGCTCATCATGAACACCTCAAGCCCGCAACATCGTTTTCCGGCCCTGCGTCCGGGCCGCCGTGCCGCATCGCGCGCGAAGCTGCTCGCCACATCGCTGGCCATCGCCGTGGTCGGCATCTTCGTGGTGTCCTCGGCGCAGGCCGACACGCAGTCGGAGGGCCAGGTCGAAGTCCTCGAACTCGGCGTCAGGAACGACGACTACGAGTCGAACGACATCGGCCCGAAGGGGCCGAGCCTGGGCGACGAGTACATCTACTCCGGCGCCGCGATGAAGGGCGACGACGTCGTCGGATTCGGCGGCGGCACCTGTCAGATCCTTCAGGTCGCCGGCGAGAAGATCACGACCCAGTGCCTGATCACGCTCGAACTCGACCGCGGCTCACTGACCATGCAGTCGCTGTGGATCAGCGGCTCGAACGCCCTCGACATGGCCATCACGGGCGGCACCGGAGACTTCAAGAGCGCCCGGGGGACCGCTACTTACTGGGACATCGGGACGGACAAGGAGCGGGTGCGGGCGGAGATCCTGCGGAAGTAGCGGGAACCCGCGGCTCCCGGCGGTGTGCGGATCGCGGAGCAGCGCGACCAGTACGCGGGCGGGGAGACGGGGGCCGCGGGTCGCGGCCCGGCGGACCGAGGAGTCCGGGTCGTCGAGGAGCCGGACCGCACCCAGGCGGCTCAGCTGAGGGTCCGTGGCCGCCCGGCAGCGGACCTCCTGGTGCGGGTCGAGGGTGAAGCGCTCGACGAGTACCGTCCGAGCCGACCGTTTGTGTGCGCAATGTTGCGATCCCATGGCAGCGGTCGTGAGGGTCTGGTGTCGATGCGCTTCGATCGGCAGGGTGGGGCGGAATGATCACCCTGTCCGCGTATCCGAGGAGCGCTGTGTCCGGTTCCCACTGTCGTCACCGCATAACGAGTCGAAGCGCTTGCGCGAGTGCTTCGTGAGGCGCCGACGTACGTTGCTCGGGGTGGCGATGGCGGTCGCCGTTCTCGGTGTGGCTGTGCCGCCCGCAGCCGCGTCGCATGCGTCGGGTGTCGTGCGACCTGACGATCGCCGCCTTGCCTACGAGGGGCATTGGGGCCGGTCCGCGAGTGCGGCCACGACCGTCAACTCCGGGGCACGGTTGAGCTTTCGGTTCGCCGGGGACACCGTGCGCGCGCTCTTCGACGTCTCCACGGTCACCGTGCCCGCGCAGGTCCATGTCTCGGTCGACGGTGGACCGAAGCGGCGGTACGACGTCGACCGGGGTGAGCTTCCGATCACTGCGACCGGGCGTGGCCCGCACGCCGTCGTGATCTCGGTGAAGGACGTCAACTCCCGGGTCGAGCGGTGGACGCCGCCGCTGGAGACGGGGGTGACGCTGACCGGTATCCGAGGTCGCGTGCTACCGGAACCCCGGCACAGGGCACCGGAATTGGCGTTCTACGGTGACTCGATCACCCAGGGCGTGATGGCCCTGTGCGACGTCAATACGTCGGACTGCGCTGACGGCACGGCCGCCTACCCGACCCTCGTCGCTGACGCCCTGCGTGCACGGCTCACCCAGGTCGGCTTCGGGCGGCAGGGAGTCATCCGGACCGGGAACGGGGGAGTGCCCGCCGCGGCCGGTGCGTACGGATGGAACTACGCGGGCTCGGCGGCGAGTTCGGACCGCGGCGCCGACGTGATCGTGGTGAACCAGGGCACGAACGACGCGGCGTACGGCTCGGCAGAGTTCCGCCCCGCCTACCTGGCCTACCTGCGGCAGCTGCGCGCTGCGGCCCCGCGCGCCCGCATTCTCGCCCTGCGTCCCTTCAGTGGGGCGCATGCGGAGGACATAGCGGCTGTGGTCGCCGAACTGGCGGACAGGCGGGTCGAGTTCGTCGACACCACCGGCTGGCTCTCGGCCGAGGCCACCGACGGTGACTTCCACGGCGACCTGCACCCCAGCGAACAGGGTCACCGCAAGGTGGCCGCCCGTCTGACGGCACTCATCACCCCAGGAGACCCTCGATGACCGACCACCCAGTCCGGCCGTCCCGCCGCGCCTTCGGTGCCCTGGTCGCGGGCGCCGCCGCGGGCGCGCTGCTGCCCGCCGCCACCGCGTCCGCCCACGGCCGCGGACGGCTCATCGCCCACGACAACTTCCGGCACGGCCTTGGCGATTGGGTGGTGGAGCTGGAGAAGGGCGGTTCCGTCGCCGCTTCGCGGGGCGTGCTCGACATCGACGTGCCGGCCGGTGCCACGGTCTGGTTCAAGCAGCGCCTGACCGGCCCGTACGTCCTGTCGTACACGGCCACACCTGTCTCGGCGGGCGGTGTCAACGACCGTGTTTCCGACCTCAACAACTTCTGGAACGCCACGGACGTCCGCTCGCCCCACGACCTGTTCGCCACGCAGCGCGGCGGCGCCCTCGCGGAGTACGACCACCTCACGACGTACTACGCGGGGTACGGCGCGAACTACAACACCACGACCCGGCTGCGCCGCTACATCGGCGAGAGCGGCGTCCGTCCGCTGGTGTACGACTACACGGAGCCGCTGCTCACGGCGAACGAGCCCAACCGGGTCCGTATCGTCTCCGACGGCTCGACCGTGCAGTGGTGGAACAACGGCCGGCTCGTCTTCGACTACACGGACCCGGCCCCGTACACGAGTGGGCACTTCGCGTTCCGCACGACGTGGAGCCACTTCCGGATCACGGACTTCGAGGTGCGCCGCGCGAAGGCCGCGTGCTGAGCGGCCGCGGCTATGGCTACGGCTTGAGTCCTCAGCCGCCCAGACCGTGGAAGAACTCGCGCAGGGCCGCGGCCACCAGGTCCGGTTCCTCCCGGGACAGGAAGTGGCCGCCGGAAGGGAGTTGGCGCCACAGGCGGATACTGATGTACGTGCGGGCCGCGAGCTCGCGCGGCATGTCGAGGTCCGCCAGGCCGACCGCCACGCCCGCGGGCACCAGTCGAATCCGTCGGCCCAGTAGGTCAGGAGTTCGCGCAGATGGGCGGGGTCGGTTCCGGCGGCCCAGGGTTCGGGGTCGCTGGGGTGGCCGAAGCGGGTGCGCGAGATCCTCGTCCTGAGGTCGTCGAGCACCGCCTCGGGGACAGCGATCGTGAACGGGCGCGGCCCGGGAATGAGATCACATCCCTTGCTCGAACAGGTCGGCGGCGCTGAGCGAGGCCGGGTTCGTATGGCCCGACAAGGCGAGTGTGAGGTCGAGTTCGGCGAGCAGGCAGCGGATGACGTGGTCCACTCCCGCCTGGCCGTCCAGGCCGAGGCCGTACGCGTACGGACGGCCGATCAGGACTGAACGGGCGCCGAGCGCGAGGGCCTTGGCGATGTCGTCCCCGCTGCGGATGCCGCTGTCGAAGAGCACCGTGAGCCGGTCGCCGACCGCCTCGGCCACCCCCGGCAGGGCGTCGGCGGCGCCGATGGAGCCGGCCACCTGGCGGCCCCCGTGGTTGGAGACGATCACGCCGTCCATGCCCGCGTCGGCGGCGGCCAGCGCGTCGTCCGGGTGCAGGATCCCCTTGAGGACGATCGGACCGTCCCAGTGCTCACGCAGGAAGGCCAGGTCGGGCCAGGTCTTCGAAGGGTCCGAGAACATGCCGACGAAGTGCATGACGGCCGCGTTCGGGTCCTCGGCCACGGGCTTGGCGAGGCCCGCCTGGAATGCCGGGTCGGTGAAGTAGTTGGCGGTGCCGACCCCGTGGAGGAAGGGGAGGTATGCCTCGTCGAGGTCGCGCGGGCGCCAGGCCAGCATCGGGGTGTCCAGGGTGACCACGAGGACCGAGAAGCCGGAGGCCTTCGCGCGGCCGAGGAAGCTGAGGGCGACCTCGGGATCCTTCGGCCAGTACAGCTGGAACCAGCGCTCGGCGTCCCCCATCGCCGCGGCGACCTCCTCCATCGGGGTGCTCGACGCGGAGGACAGGATGTACGGGACTCCGTGCGCGGCGGCCGCGCGGGCGGCGGCGCACTCGCCGTCCGGGTGCATGATCGACAGGACGCCGACGGGGGCGAGGGCGAGGGGAGCGGGGAGAGAGCGGCCCAACACCTGTACGGACAGATCGCGTTCGCTCACGTCACGCAGCATGCGCGGCACGATCCGCCGCCGCTCAAGCGCGGCCCGGTTGGCGGCCGCGGTGCTGCCCGCGCCCGCGCTGCCGGCCACGTATCCGACGGCCCGCGGCGAGAGCCGGTGCTCGGCCAGCTCCTCGAGCCGGGTCAGGTCGGTGGGCAGCCGGGGCGTCGCTCCCGACATGCCGTTGAGGTAGATCTCGTACTGAAAGTCGGCCCAGCGCTGTCCCATCGCGGGTCCCCTCCGTCGGCTCGGCGGTGGCGGTGTGCCGCCAGAGGCCGACCCTAGTCATACGAGGTGACTCGCCGGTAGCAGTCGGGGAGCGCAGAAAGGGACGGGCCGCCGTCAGGAGAACCAGTGGCGGTCGAAGTGGCGGGCCAGGGAGAACGGGACGCGCGGGTCGGTCAGCAGACGGTGCAGACACTCGGAGGCCGAGTCGCCCAGAGGGTCCCACTCGGTGAAGTCGTCCTCCGTGGCCAGGACCGGCCAGCGGTCCGGATCCGGGTCGTTCATGTGCCAGTAGAACGAGCCGTGTTCGCAGCCGGCCCAGGACAGCAGCACCTTGCCTGGCTGTTCGGCGCACGCCGCCCGGGCCTGGGCGAGGGTGTTGTGAAAGTGGACTTGCGGCCGGTCGCCATGTGGCTCCGGTGCGTGCACCGAGAGGAAATGGACGTGCGGATAGACAGCCGTCGGGTGCGGTACGTCCAGGGAGATCCAGTCGTCGAACTGTCCGGCGCCGAAGATCTCGACGAGCTGCTTGTAGTCGGACGGCAGCGGCGTTTCGATACGGGTCTCCCACTCGACCCAGTCCACCGGGTGGGTGCGGTCCATGGTCCACCCTGTCAGCTCCACCACTCGTTCCACATATGAGGCTTCGGGCGCCGTCGGGTCGTAGCGGTCCGTCGGGGTCACGCGCTGGGCCACCGCCACGAAGACCCGGCCGCCCTCCGTCCCGGCGCCGATCCACCGGCGGCCGTAGGACCAGGCACGCAGCACCTCCGCCTCCATGCCGTCAAGCAGATCGAGCAACGGCGCCCCCGTCCGGTCATCCACCGTCGGATCCGCCTCCCCGTCGAGGTAGAGCGTGCGCGGCCGGCCGTAGAGGTCGCTCAGAACGTGCACCAAGTCGCTCAGTTCCAGGTCCGGGTCACCGAGGAGCGCCGGCGCGGGCGGCGTGGACCTCGCCACGTAATGGAGCAGCTCGTCGAGCGAGGGATACATGGCGGGCGATATCTCCAGGTGGGGAGCGGTGGGCCCGATGAGAGGGACCGTACGTATTGCTCAGCGCGCGAGCCGCCCGAGGTGTCACACCCCGGCCCGCCCCCGGTGTCACACCCCGGCCCGCCCCTCAGGAATCCCCGTCCAGCTTGTCGCCGATCTCCTGGCGGGAGGCGACGGCCAGCTTGGCCAGGATGTGTTCCACATGGACGTCGATGGTGCGCTTGGACAGGACCAGGTGTTCGGCGATCTCGCGGTTGCTGAGGCCTTGGGCGACCAGTCGGGCGACTTCGAGTTCCCGGGGGGTCAGGGGCTTTGCGGGCTTGCCTGCGGGGAGTTCGGGGACGAGGCCGCCGCCCGCGGTGGCCCGCTCGATGACTGTGCCGAGCGGATGGGAGGCACCGTCGAGCCATCGGACCGCGAAGCGCTCCTCCTCCAGGGCGTCCCGGAGCTCGCGTTCGATGACGAGGTGCTGCTGCTCCATCACGGGGTTGCCCATCAGGCGTCCGCCCAGGCGCTGCCACTGGGTGTCCGCCGCGCCGAGGAGCCAGGCCGCGTAGTCCAGGCGCTTGGAGCGGGCCGATGTCCAGGCGAGCACTTCCAGGTTGAGGGCCGATCCCTGGACATCGTCCATGATGCCGTCGAAGCGCAGGGAGGCGACGGTGGCCTGCGAAGCGCCCGTGTAGTCCGCGAGTTGGAACCGGGCCAGGCCGAGGACGTAGTCGAAGGCCGCGCGGACCCACCCCGGTTCCATTTCGTTCTCGTCCATCCGCCGCAGGCCCGCGTCGCACATCTCCACTGCCGTGCGTGCCTGTCCGCTGAGTGCGTGGAGGAACGCGTGCTGGGCCTCCAGGAGCAGCGAACCGCTCAGGTCTCCGGCGGTGCGCAGCGCGGGGGCGCCGCGCTCCACCGCGGCGAACGCGGCCTCGACCTTGCCCGCGGCGGCCGCCGCCACGTGCATCGCCAGGTTCGCCCGGCCCGTGAGCGCCGGATCGTCGATGGCCTTGGCGATGGCCGTCGCCTCGTCGGCATGACGGTATCCCTCGGGATCGGCCTGCAACGCGGCCAGATAGGCGTGCGTGGACAGCACCCAGGCACGCTCCGAGGTGCCCGGAGCGAGGTGCTCGGCGATCCGGTGGCACCAGTAGCGGCCCTCGGTGTTCTTGCCGGCGATGAACCAGTACCTCCACAGGGAACGGGCGATCAGCGCGGCCTGCTGGTAGCGGCCGGCGTCGAGCGCGTTCTCCAGAGCCGTGCGCAGCTGGCCGTCCTGGTGGCGCAGCACGCTGTGGCGGGCGAACTGGCCGGCGGCGTCGAAGTCCCGGTCGAAGGCGCGGACCAGTTCGGTGTAGTAGACGCCGTGCGCCTCCCGCAGGGTCTCCACGCTGCCGGCTGACTGCGCCAGCTCGGCGCCGTACTCGCGGATCATGTCCAGCATCCGGTAGCGCTCGCCGTCCCGGATGAGCACGCTCTTGTCCACCAGGCCGGCCAGGGACTCCACGAGTTCGGCCGGGTCCAGGGGTTCGCCGGCGCAGACGTATTGGACGGCGTCGAAGTCGAACGGCCCGGAGAACACCGAAAGCCGTTCCCACAGCGTCTGTTCGGCTTCGGTGCACAGTCCGAAGCTCCAGTCGATGGCGGCGCGCAGCGTCTCGTGCCGTGGCGTGCCGCCGCGCAGCCGCGCAAGCAGCGGTACCCCGTTCGCGAAGTGCTCGATGAGCACGGACAGCGGCAGCGCGCGCAGCCGTACGGCAGCCAGCTCGATCGCCAGCGGCATCCCGTCCAGGGAGCGGCACAGCCGCGTCGCCTGCTGCCGGGCATCCTCGTCCATCGCGAGACCGGGAACGGCGGCCTGCGCCCGGCGGACGAACAGCTCCAGAGCGTCGCCGCCGTCCGCCCGTACGGGCAGCGGCTCGACGCTGAAGACATGCTCCCCGGAGACGTTGAGCGACTGGCGGCTCGTGGCCAGGACCGTGACACCGCCCGCGTGCCGCAGCAGCGCCTGCGCCAGTTCGGCGCAGGCGTCCACCAGGTGCTCACAGGTGTCGAGGACAAGGATCGAGTGGCCCGACTGCAGCCGGCGTACGACCGCTTCCAGCGGCGCCACCGCTTCGCCCTGGGCCAGACCGAGCGCGGACGCCACCGTGTGCGGCAGCAGTCCGGGGTCGGCCAGGGCGGACAGCTCCACCCAGAACGCGTCCTGCCCGCGTGTGTCACGCGAGCGCCGGGCGGCCCGCAGGGCGAGCCGTGTCTTGCCGACGCCCCCGGGACCGGTGACCGTCACGAGCCGCGACTGGGTCAACGCGCCTTCCAGGGCCACCAGTTCACTGCCGCGGCCCACGAAGTCGGTCGCCTCCAACGGCAGGCCTCCCATCGGCCCCACACCCGGCTCCTGCGTCATGTGCCACTCCTTCGTGGGATCGCACCGGTGCGCGTCGGTGAAGGACCGCGGCGCGACGCGCTTCAACTGCCCGGTGTCGTCCCCATTTTGGACTCGGATGTACTCGGTCCGCTTGGAACCCGAGTACTTGGCCGAGACCCGCACGCCCTCCGCGCGCCGAGCGCACAACCGCGCGCCGACGGGAGTCCGGACGCAACTGTGGCCCTCACCAGGGGACTTCACCCCCGGTCAGGGCCACAGCGTTCAGTCGACTACCGCACCGGCGTACCGGTCAAGCAGCTCAGGCGCGCACGTCGAACCGGTCCAGGTCCATGACCTTGGCCCAGGCGGCGACGAAGTCCGTGACGAACTTCTGCTTCGCGTCGTCGCTCGCGTACACCTCGGCGAGGGCGCGGAGCTCGGAGTTCGAGCCGAAGACCAGGTCGGCGCGGGTGCCCGTCCACTTCACCGCACCGGAGCCGTCACGGCCCTCGAACTCGTCCTGCGCGGAGGACGTGGACTTCCAGGTGATGTCCATGTCCAGGAGGTTCGCGAAGAAGTCGTTCGACAGGGTGCCGACCTTCTCCGTGAGCACACCGTGCTTCGAGCCGCCCGTGTTCGCACCGAGGACACGCAGACCACCGACGAGGACGGTCGCCTCGGGGGCGGACAGGTTGAGCAGGTTGGCGCGGTCGAGCAGCAGGAACTCGGCCGGCAGGCGGTTGCCCTTGCCGACGTAGTTGCGGAAGCCGTCGTACTGCGGCTCGAGAGCGGCGAAGGACTCGACGTCCGTCTGCTCCTGGGTGGCGTCGACGCGGCCCGCGGTGAACGGAACCTCGACCGAGACGCCGCCGTCCTTGGCCGCCTGCTCGACGGCCGCGGTGCCCGCGAGGACGACGAGGTCGGCGATCGAGACGGGCTTGCCGAACGAGGCCTGGATGCCCTCGAGGACACGGAGCACCTGCGCGAGGTCGTCCGGGTTGTTGACCTCCCAGCCGCGCTGCGGCTCGAGGCGGATACGGCCGCCGTTGGCGCCACCGCGCTTGTCGCTGCCTCGGAAGGAGGCGGCGGCGGACCAGGCGGCACCGACCAGCTGCGAGACCGTGAGGTCGGACGCGAGGATCTGCTGCTTGAGAGCGGCGACGTCCGCGGCGTCGATGACCGTGCCCTGCTGCGCCGGCAGCGGGTCCTGCCAGATGAGCTCCTCGGCGGGGACCTCGGGGCCGAGGTAGCGCACGACCGGGCCCATGTCACGGTGCGTCAGCTTGTACCAGGCGCGGGCGAAGGCGTCCGCGAACTGGTCCGGGTTCTCGTAGAAGCGGCGCGAGATCTGCTCGTAGACCGGGTCGAAGCGCAGCGACAGGTCGGTGGTGAGCATCTGCGGCTTGTGCTTCTTCGCCTCGTCGAAGGCGTCCGGGATGATCTCCGGAGCGTCCTTGGCGACCCACTGGTGGGCGCCGGCCGGGCTCTTGGTGAGCTCGTACTCGTACTCGAAGAGGTGCTTGAAGAAGTCGTGGCCCCATGCGGCGGGCGTAGTGGTCCAGGTGACCTCGAGGCCGGACGTGATCGCGTCCTTGCCCTTGCCGGAGGCGTACGTGGAGGCCCAGCCGAAGCCCTGCGCCTCGATCGGCGCGCCCTCGGGGTCGGCGCCGACCAGGTCGGCGTCGCCCGCACCGTGGGTCTTGCCGAAGGTGTGACCACCGGCGATGAGGGCGACGGTCTCCTCGTCGTTCATCGCCATCCGGCGGAAGGTCTCACGGATGTCGCGGGCCGCGGCGACCGGGTCCGGGTTGCCGTTGGGGCCCTCGGGGTTGACGTAGATGAGGCCCATCTGCACGGCGCCGAGCGGGTTCTCCAGCTCGCGGTCGCCGGTGTAGCGCTCGTCGTCCAGCCAGATCTTCTCGGGACCCCAGTAGACGTCCTCCTCCGACTCCCACACGTCCTCACGGCCGCCGGCGAAGCCGAAGGTCTTGAAGCCCATGGTCTCCAGGGCGACGTTACCGGTGAGGATCATGAGGTCGGCCCAGGAGATGGACTGGCCGTACTTCTTCTTCACGGGCCACAGCAGACGGCGGGCCTTGTCCAGGTTGCCGTTGTCCGGCCACGAGTTGAGAGGCGCGAAGCGCTGCTGGCCGGCGCCGGCGCCGCCGCGGCCGTCGCTGATGCGGTACGTACCGGCCGAGTGCCAGGCCATACGGATCATGAGCGGGCCGTAGTTGCCGAAGTCGGCCGGCCACCAGTCCTGCGAAGTGGTGAGCACCTCGGCGATGTCACGCTTGACGGCCGCGAGGTCGAGACCGTTGAAGGCCTCGGCGTAGTCGAAGTCCTCACCGAGCGGGTTCGCCACGGCGGGGTTCTTCGCCAGGATCTTCAGGTTCAGCCGCTCCGGCCACCACTGCCGGTTGCCACCACCCTGGGTGGGGTGCAGGGCGCGCTCGCCGTGCGCTACGGGGCAGCCCCCGGTGGGCGCAACGACTTCGTTGTTCTCGGACATGGAAATCCCTCCGGACGGGGCGGATTGCGGTGCTCAGGCAATGCATCAGGACCGAGGTCTCGTACTGCAGCTCAACTGCGGTTCAGAGCCGCGGTTCTTCTGCGTTGCGCTCTTTGTACTGCATTGAGCTCAATGTCTTGGATCTCGTCGGCCTCGATCCTACAATGGACAGAGTCCAAGTCAAGAAACACGCTAAACCCTGTGCCTGCGAATGTCCCGCCGGCGCCTGCCGACTGTCCTGCCGACCTGGCTGCACCGACTGGGAAGAATGGTGATCCGAGATGAGCGACCTCCTGGAGCGACTGCGTGGCCGCGGCTGGCGGATGACCTCGCAGCGCCGTGTCGTGGCGGAGGTGCTCGACGGCGACCACGTGCATCTCACCGCGGACGAGGTGCATGTGCGGGCGGCCGCGAAGCTGCCGGAGATCTCCCGCGCGACCGTCTACAACACGCTCGGCGAGCTGGTCTCGCTCGGTGAGGTCCTGGAGGTCGCGACCGACGGGCGCGCCAAGCGCTACGACCCGAACGCGCACCGGCCCCACCAGCACCTGGTCTGCTCGGGCTGCGGCGCGATCCGCGACGTCCGCCCGCAGGGCGATCCGCTGACGGATCTGCCGGCCGAGGAGCGGTTCGGCTTCAGGGTCGAGGCCGTCGAGGTCACCTATCGCGGGCTGTGCCCGTCCTGCTCGGCCTGATCAGACGGCCGGGCCGACCGGCGGGCAGGTCCCGCAGGTCCCGCCGGCCCCTACAACACCTTGTTCCGTACGAGCACGGAGAGCACCACCGCACCCGGTACCAGCGGCAGCCAGCCGCTGATCACGCGATAGCCGATCACCGTGGCCGTGGCGAGGGTCATCGGCGTACCGAAGGCGACCAGCGTGAACACCAGGGCCGCGTCGACCGGACCGATCCCGCCGGGTGCGGGCACGGCGCCGGCCGTCGCGCTCGCCGCGAGATAGGCGAAGACCAGATGCGTCCACGGCAGCGGTACGTGCAGTGAGGCGCCGACCGCTGCGAGGGTCGCCGCCTGGCACAGCGGCAGCGCGACCGCACCGCCCCACAGGGCGAGGACACGGCTCGGCCTGCCGTGCAGCAGCCGTGCGTCGGTGAGCGCGGTGGACAGGAAGGTCAGGAGCGGGCGGCGCACGGGACGTAGGGTCTTGAAGACCACCACTCCCGCCACGAGCACCGCGACCACGCACCCGGCTGCGAGGGCCACGGTCTCGCCGTCGGGCAGCAGCCGTCCCACCGGCAGCGTGTCGGGGAACGCTCCCAGGAACGCCAGGATGAGGGCGAGCTTCGCCACCGGTTTGACCAGCGAGTACAGCGCGAGGGACGCCGTGGCCCGGGCCAGCGGGATGCCGCGGCCCAGAAGGAAGCGCAACGTGACGGCGTGCGAGCCGAGCCCGGCCGGCAGCACATGGTTGGCGGCGCCCGCGGCGAGCTGCGAGGCGAGCAACTGGCCCGGTGGCAGGCGCTCGGGGATCGCGCCCTGGCGGATGAACGAGGCGCTGACACAGCAGAGCCCGGTGAACACCACCCCGATGAGCAGCCACCAGGGATCCGCCGACGCGAGGCGAGCGGTGCCGTCACGTACCGAGTCCCAGTCGCTTGCCGCCCAGGCCCCGATGAGCACGGCGGGCAGCACGCTGAGGATCAGCCGTAGTTGACGAGAGGTGAGGGGGAGGCGCTTGAAGCGGCCCGGGGCGGATCCGGGCACACGCAGCTCTTGGAGTCGGAGCGGGGACACGGCGCACGTCATCCTTCCGCGTCGTGCCCGCTCGGAGAGCAATGCTCAAGTGCGGGCTGGTCGGACACAGAGGTGGGGGGTCGGGGAAAGAGTTCCCGTTTTGAGCTGTTCCCATCCTTGATGACGAATCGGTGTCCCGGAGCGGAATGGATGGTTCTGTACAGCGAACGGTCAACTGTCGGACCGGGACCGAGCGTTCATCCGGTCATCCCTGCGGGTGAGACCGGCGCGGCAGGGCCGGCCCCGTCGTCAAGATCGGCAATCTTCGTTCCGTCACTTCTGTGCCGAACTGCGAAGGAGAACGATGTCGGTCCATACGGGGGTGCCGGGGCGCACAGGCCGCCAGGCGCTGGCCGGCCGCTGCCGGGAGCTCACCGAGGCGCGCTGGTTCGCGCTCGCGGTGATGGCCCTGATCCTGGCCAACGCGCTGCTGCTCGGCCTGGAGACCTACTCGGGCCTCGCCGCCGAGTGGCGCCACGCGCTGCGTCTTGCCGAGCATCTGTGCCTGGCCGGGTTCAGCGTGGAGATCCTGCTGCGGCTCGCCGCCCACGCGGACCGGCCGCGGGACTTCTTCCGCGACCCCTGGAACCTCTTCGATCTGGCGGTCGTCGCCTGCGCGTTCCTGCCGGTCGTCAGTGAGAACACCACCCTGCTCCGGCTGCTGCGCCTGGCCCGTGTGCTGCGCACCGCGCGTTTCCTGCCGCAGCTGCGGGTGCTGCTCGTCGCGGTCGCCCGCAGCCTGCCCGGCACGCTCAGCTTTCTGCTCGTCGGGGCGCTCCTCCTCTACGTGTACGCGATGGTGGGCTGGGTCTTCTTCCACGAGTTCGACCCCGCGCACTTCGGCTCGCTCGGCCGCGCCCTGCTCACCTTGCTGCTCCTGATGACGCTGGACGGACTCGGCGACGCGGTGCACGACGGACTCGCGTTCTCGCGGTGGACGCTTCTCTATTTCGGGGCGTACGTCCTGATGGCCTCGTTCGTTCTGGTCAATGTGCTGATCGGGGTCGTCATCAACTCCCTGGAAGAGGCCAAGGAGTTGGAGCAGGAGGCCGAGCGCGAGCAGGCGGGCCATGACGTACCGGTGCTGCGGCAGCGCATCGCGGCGGCCCGCGAGGCCCTGGACGACCTGGAGCGGAGCCTGCCGGCCGGGGTCCCGGTGCAGGCCGCAGACCGCGGCTCGGGGTGAGTCGCCACCCGTGTCATCGGGCGTGGTTCATCGTTTGATTCGGTTGTTACGGGATTCTGGCCTTTCGGTATCCCGGCGGCATGGAGCGAGGACTGCGGATGGCTGTGCTGTGTCTGGTGGGTCTGGGTGCCTTCGTGGCGCTGACCCCCGTGCAGGTCGCCGCGCAGGTCGGGGTCGATGCCGCGGGGGTGGCGCAGGGGACGGTGTCGCTGGTCGCCGAGGTCTGCCCGGCCGAGGCCGAGGCCCAACCCCCCGCCCAGCAGCGGCCCGTACGACCGCCGGCTCCGCCGAGGCCGGGAGGGCCGGCTCCCGAGCGGCCGGTCCCGGTTCGCCCGCAGGTCACCCGTCCGTCGTCGCCGGATCCCCGGACGGTCCCCTCCCGCCCGGGGGCCGAAGCCCTTTCCAGGCTATCGACCCCCACTGACAACGCCCCACGAGTCTCGGAGTCGGCCCCTGCATCCGAGCGCCCGGCAGTCGTCGCACCCCCGGCGCACGCGGCGCCTTCCTTCCCCGTACGCCCCTATCGCTCGGCGCTGATCAAACGCCCCGCACCCGGCGGCTTCTCCACCGTCACGCTGATGGTCGTGATGACTACGCCCGCCGTGCTCGCGGCCGCGGCCCTGCGGCCCAGCGGGCGCAGCCGCTCCTCCCGGGCCTGACCGGCCCCACTCCCCAAGTTCCTTACGCATCCCTGGAGTTGCTCCGTGCCCGAATGGCTCGTCCTCACCCTCGCCGTGGGTCTGGTGTGCGCGGTGGTCGTCGCCGTGCCGCTGCTGCGGCACCGTACGGCCTCGTCCGACGAGGACACCTCCGAGACGCCCGATGTCATCGAGTACATGGTGATGATGGTCGGCGTGGTCTACGCGATCGTGCTGGGTCTCGCCATCGCCGGTGTCTGGGAGGCACGGGGTGCGGCCGAGGACTCCGCGCGGCGGGAGGCGCAGGCCCTGTACGAGGTGACGCAGCGTGTCGAGGTCTATCCGGCGGACGTACGCGACGACATCCGCGCGCAGGTCGCCGAGTACGCCTCCTACACGGTGCACACCGACTGGCCGCGGATGACCGAGGGCGTCGAGCCCTCCGCGCACGGGGCCGAACTGCTCGCCGCCGTAAGGGGAGACATCACCCGGCAGGCGCCCGCGAGCGACCTCCAGGCGCAGGCCTATCAGCCGCTGCTCGACCAGATCGCGATCGCCGACGACGCCCGGCATGTGCGGGTCGGCGCGGCGCAGTCGACGCTGCCGGGCGTGGTGTGGTTCGGCCTGGTGGCGGGCGGGGTGGTGATCGTCGGGCTGATCTTCACGCTGCAGATCCGCCGCTCCGTAAGGGAGTTGCTGCTCGCGGGGGTGTTCAGCGCGCTGATCGTCTTCCTGCTGTTCCTGGTGTGGAACTTCGACGCGCCCTTCGGCCGCGAGGGCACGGAGTCGGCGGAGCCCTTCATGGAGCTGATCGTGAACACCTAGGGCGCCCCGGTCAGGCGAGCGGGAGCAGGCGAGGGCCTGCGGGGATCTTGGAGTTCGCCTGGATGGTGCTGCCCTTGCGCCACTTCTTCCACGACAGGTTCCAGTCGCCGTAGCCGTTGTCGAAGGGCGCCATGTCCTCGCCGAGGCTGTTGACCACCTGGACGATGTCGCCGGGGCGCACCAGGTCGAAGAACCACTCGGCGTTGGACATGCTCATCCCGGTGCAGCCGTGACTGACGTTCTCGACGCCGTGCGAGCCGACCGACCAGGGAGCGGCGTGCACGTACTCGCCGCTCCACGTGACCCGCGTCGCGAACTGCACCTTCAGATCGAAGTAGTCGCTGCTGCCACGGGCGATGCCGATGCCCTCACCGCGCATCCGGACCATCCGCTCCTTGGCGAGGACGGTCTTGATGCCGTTGCGGGTGCGGTAGCCGGCCTTACCGGTGGTGACCGGGATGGTGCGGACCTCCTCGCCGTTGCGCAGCACGGTCATCGTGTGTTCGGAGGCGTCGGTGATCGCCTCGATCCGGTCGCCGATCTTGATCGTCAGCGGCTTGGATCCGGCGCCGTAGATCCCGTCGCCGATCTGCACTCCGGCGAGCGCGCTGCGCACCGTGATCTCCGCGTGCGCGGGCCAGAAGCTGCGCGGACGGTAGTGCAGCGTCTCGTCGTCCACCCAGTGCCAGGCGCCCTCGACCCGCGGCGAGGAACTCACCCGCAGCGACTGTTCGATACGGCTGCGGGCGGTGGACTGCTTGGCGGGTACGGGACGGCTGAGGTGCGCGGTGACGGGCTGGCCCACGCCGTACGTGCCGGCCTCGGGCCCGAACTCGGCGGTGAGACGGCGGCCTTGAGGGGGCGCGGTGCGGAAGCTGAGGGTGGACAGGACCGGTGTGCCGGACGGGGTCTCGGCGCGTACGGTCGCGCGATAGCGGAAGCCGGCCGGTACCGCCCAGGTGGAACGCCACGTACGGCCGTCGTCGCTGAGGGTGCCGCCGAGCGAGGTGCCACGGCCGTTCGTGACCGACACATCGGTGATCTGCCCGTTGGCCCGCATGTCCAGGGCGAGCCGGCCGGAGAGGGCCACCGGCTTCCTGACCGCCTTGCGGCCCGCCGTCATCGGAACGGTCCAGGTGGCGGAGGCGGGGTGGCTCACCAGGCAGAAGCGGCCGCCGCCGGGCGCACGGCACAACTGCTTCCTGTCGTCGGCGAGTTGACTGCCACGCGCGGCCGAAGCGATGAGCAGGGCGTCCACCGGACGCTGCGGGGCGAAGGCCGGGCTCCGCGGTGCGGCGCCCGTGCCGGGGGAGTGTGCGGCGGCGGCCATGAGGAGGGCGGCGGTGGCGACGGAGGCGGTGCCCCAGGTCCGGATGCGTGCGCTCACGTGACGACTCCTCCATAGGACGGGGCGCACGAACGGCACCCGGCTGTGAAAGATCATCATTAATGACCGGCGGATGGCGGCGGCCCGAACGGGCGCGCGGCGCGAAGGGATCAGCCCGAACGCAGTAACCGGGGGCGGGGGTTGTGCGGCAGAGGAGGGTTCACAGGGGTACGACAGCCCGGGGCGGAGCGGTTCGCCGCGTGGGCTCAGCCGATCCCGCCCCCCCAGGCTCAGCCGATCCCGCCACCCAAGCTCAGCCGATCCCGCCCCCCGGGACCACCAGGCCCGACTCGTACGCGGCGACCACGGCCTGCGTACGGTCGCGCAGGCCCAGCTTCGTGAGCACCCGGCTGACATGGGTCTTCACGGTCTCCTCGCTGACATGCAGCCGGGCCGCGAGCTCCGGGTTCGACAGGCCCTCCGCGAGGAGGCGGAGCACCTGGGTCTCGCGCGGGGTGAGCGCCGCGAGATCGCTCCCCAAGCTCTTCGAGCAGGGGATACCCCAAGCCGGGCGGGACGGCGGGCGCAGCCGGGCGAACTCCGCGATCAGACGGCGCGTCACCGTCGGTGCGAGCAGGGCCTCGCCGGCCGCCACCACGCGTACCGCGTCGAAGAGCCGCTCCGCGGTGACGTCCTTGAGCAGGAACCCGCCGGCGCCGGCGGCCAGTGCGTCGTAGACGTGCTCGTCGAGGTCGAAGGTGGTCAGGATAAGGACGCGGATGCCCGTGCCCGCGAGCCGCGCCGTCGCCTCGATGCCGTCCATGACGGGCATCCGGACGTCCATCAGGATCAGGTCGGGGGCGAGGTCGTGGCAGAGCCGGACCGCCTCGGCGCCGTCCTTCGCCGTGCCCACCACCTCGAAGTCGCTCTGGGTGGCGAGGAGTCCGGCGTAGCCGACGCGGACGAGTTCGTGGTCGTCGGCGATGAGGAGGCGGAGCGGCTCGGTCATGGGGCGTCCTTCTCGTCTGCGAGGGCCTCCTGCGATGAGGGGACCGGTCGGGGTGCGTCGGTGCTCTCGGGCGCGGGCAGGGTCGCCTCGATCTGGAACCCGCCGCCGAGCGCGGCACCCGAGGTCAGCTCGCCGCCGACCATCGCGGCGCGTTCGCGCATCCCGGTCAGACCATGGCTGCCGTGCACGGCCGAGGTCTTCGGGCCCGGGCCGTTGTCGCGGACGCGCAGGCGCAGGGAGTGCGGGCGGTAGTGGAGGGTCACGTCGACTGCGGCGCCGCGCGCATGGCGGCGGGCGTTGGTGAGCGCCTCCTGCACGATGCGGTACGCGGTGAGTTCCACGCCCTGGTCGAGCGGGCGGATCCGGCCGCTGACGATCAGACGGGTGGCGCCGCCGCCCGCCTCGCGGGCCTCGTCCACCAGATCGGCCAGCTGCTGCAGTCCCGGCTGGGGGCGGCGCTGCGGCGCGGCCGGGGTGCCGGCGTCCTCGCGCAGCACGCCGAGCAGCCGGCGCATCTCGGTCAGGGCGGTACGGGCGGTGTCGCCGATGGCGAGCAGCCGCTCGGCGCCCGCGGGCGGCATCCCCTCCGTGGTGAGCCGTGCCGTCTCGGCCTGTACGGCGATCATCGAGATGTGGTGGGCGACCACGTCGTGCAACTCCCGGGCGATACGCGCCCGTTCACCGCGCGCGGCATGCTCCTGGAGGGTCTCGGCGATGGCCCGCTCCGTGGCGCTGTGGGAGCGCGCCTCGGCGAGTGCGCGGCGGGTGAGTCCGGCGGCGGCAGCGGCAAGGGCGGTCAGGCACACGAGCACGGTGACCAGACGGTCGCCGGGACCGACCACCGCGTAACCGAGGAAGGGCAGGGGGAGGAGCGAGGCCGGCAGCCGTGGGCCGCCAAGCCCCTGCGCGTAGAGGCAGACGAGCAGCGCGGGCAGTCCGGCGAGAACGAACAGGTGGTACGGGGCGAGGGCGACCAGTGCCGAGGCCGAGGAGACCACGGCGGCCCAGAACGCGTGGGTGCGCACGGCGGCCAGCGGCAGGGTCGTACCGAGCGCGAGGAACAGGGCGGCCACGAGCCGGCCGTCGGTGTAGTAGTCGCGCAGGGTGAGTTCGGCGAGGGAGGCGAGGGCGAGCGCCACGGCGGCGTACACCGGTGTGGCAGGTGAGGCGAGCCGGCCCGTCCGCAGCCGCCTCAGCCGACCGCCGCCGAACCGTACGGACCCCTTGCCGCCGAACCGTACGGACCCTTCGCCACCGAACCGTACGGACCCTCCGTTCCCCAGCCGCACAAGACCTCCGTTCCGGGGCGCGCAGCGCCCGCCGGTGCCGCGCACCGGGGCGGCCCATCGATGTCCGACCGGCCCGGGTATGACGCACCGGGACCATGGCGGCCTGGCCATTGTCACCGAACCGAGCGCCTGACGGGTCCCTCACGTGAGGGATAAGAAGACGGCTCCGGGGCGTGACGACCCGAGGTGGCAGGCTCCCTAATCTCCTCGTCATGGACACAATCGAAGGCACGGTCCAGGTCAAGGGACTCCACAAACGGTTCGGGTCCGTCACCGCACTCGACGGCCTCTCGTTCACTCTCACCCCCGGTCAGGTCACCGGCTTCGTCGGGCCCAACGGGGCCGGTAAGTCGACCACGCTGCGGATCGTGCTCGGCCTCGACAGCGCCGACGGCGGCGAGGCGCTGATCAGCGGCCGTCCGTACCGCGCGCTGCACACCCCGCTGCACGAGGTCGGTGCGCTGCTCGACGCCGCCGCGCTGCACCCCAGCCGCAGCGGACGCGACCACCTCCTGTGGCTGGCGCACTCGCACCGCATCCCCGTACGGCGCGTGGACGAGGTCATCGAGCAGGTCGGTCTCACCTCCGCCGCCCGACGCCGGACCGGCGGCTACTCGCTCGGGATGCGCCAGCGTCTGGGGATCGCCGCCGCGCTGCTCGGCGATCCGCCCGTCCTGCTGCTCGACGAGCCCGTCAACGGACTCGACCCCGAGGGCATTCGCTGGATCCGCGGCTTCCTGCGCTCGCTGGCCCGCGAGGGCCGCACCGTCCTTGTCTCCAGCCACCTGATGAGCGAACTCGAGGACAGCGCCGACCACTTGGTGGTGATCGGCCGCGGCCGGGTCATCGCCGACACCAGCGTCCGTGAGCTGCTCGCGGCCGCGTCCGGCGACCGGGTGGCCCTGCGCACCAGCGCCCGTACGGACGCGATGACGGTGCTCGCCGCCGCGGGCGCCACCGTCGCGGCCACCGGCCGGGACACGCTCACCGTGTCCGGGCCGAGCGCCGAGAAGGTGGTGCAGCTGCTCTCCGCGGCGGGTGTGCCCTTCTCGGAGGTCTCCGGGCACCGGGCCACACTCGAAGAGGCCTATATGGAACTGACCGGCGACTCCTTGGAGTTCGCGGCACCGCCCATGACCACTGAGGAAGGTGCGGCGTTGTGACCGACACACAGACCCCGCCCGTCACGCCCTACCGCTCCACCGCCGTACCGCCGGGCCGTGACGGCTTCCCGCAGATCCTGCGCGCGGAGTGGACCAAGCTGCGCACCGTACGACGGTGGAACCTCACCCTGCTCGGCGCGATCCTCCTCACCGTGTTCATCTCGGTGTTCGCCGCGTCCAGTTCGAGCGTGCAGATCGGCAGCGGCAGCGGCGAACCCGAGCGGGTCGAGCCCACCGGGCCGGGAGGCGTACGGATCGTCGACGGGTTCCGGTACGTCCACCAGAATCTGCCCGGCGACGGCAGCATCACCGTCAGGGTCGCCGACTTCCGTGTCTCACAAGGCGGCACACCCGAGTGGGGCAAGGCCGGTGTGCTGGTCAAGAAGAAGGCCGAGCCGGGCGCCTCGTACGCGGCGCTGATGCTCACCCACGGGCACGGTGTGCGGCTGCAGAACGACTTCGTGCACGACAAGGCCGGCAGCAAGGCCTCGGCCGGGGACCCGCGCTGGCTGCGGCTGACCCGCGACGGCACCACACTCACCGGGTACGAGTCGGCGGACGGCAAGGACTGGAGCAAGGTCGGTTCGGTGAAGGTGCCGGGGCTGACCGGGGGCGTCCAGGTTGGCATGTTCGTGACCTCGCCGATGGTGACCAAGATGGACCGGCAGTTCGGCTCGGTCTCGGTGGGCTCCGAACCCTCGCGGTCCACGGCCGTCTTCGACCAGGTCAGCGCCGATGGTGCGAACGGCACCTGGCGGCACGACAACGTCGGTCAGCAGCCGATGTCCCCGGGCGAGTCCGGCGAGGACGGCGGCAGGTTCACGCTCACCTCGTCCGGAGACATCGCGCCCGCCCAGTACGACACCGACCTCGGCGCGATGAGCCTCAGCGGTACGCAGCTCGGTCTGGTGCTGATCGCCGCGCTCAGCGTCCTGTTCATCACCGCCGAATACCGGCGCGGCATGATCCGTACCACCTTCGCCGCCAGCCCACGACGCGGCCGGGTGCTGCTCGCCAAGGCTCTCGTGGTGGGCGGGACGACGTTCGTGGCAGGACTGATCGCCTCGGTGGCCTCGTTCCTGATCGCCCAGCCGATCCTGCGCTCCAACGGCCACAAACCGCCCCAGTTCCAGGACCTCTCGCTGACGGACGGTCCGGTCCTTCGCGCCGTGATCGGTTCCGCGGTGGTGCTCGCCCTGATCGCGGTCTTCGCGCTCGGGCTCGGCGCGCTCCTTCGGCGTACGGCGGGTGCGGTCGCCACGGTCGTGGTGCTCTTCGTCGCCCCGCTCATCCTGATCAGCTCGCTGCCGCTCGGCTTCGCCCGCTTCCTGCAACAGGCCACGCCGCTGGCCGGGTTCGCGATCCAGGAGACCGTGACCCGCTACGACCAGGTGGCGGCCATGTGTCTGCCCGAGGAGGGCTGCTATCCGCAGGGTCCGTGGCTCGGACTCGGCACGCTGGCCCTGTACGCATTGGCCGTCCTCGCCCTCGCGGTGTGGCGCGTGAGGCGGCGGGATGTCTGAGGCGCTCCTGACGGCGGGTGCGCCGATGACCGCGACACGCGTGGCGCGGATGGCCGACACGGTGCACGCCGAGTGGACCAAGCTCCGTACTCTGCGCAGCACTTGGTGGCTGCTGCTCGCCATCGCCGCCTGCACGGTCGGCGTCGGCGCCCTGACCACCGGGGCGCTCTCGGCTGGTGACTGTCTCGTCCAGCGCACCTGCGACGAGGACACGGTCAAGCTCAGCCTGACCGGGGTCTGGGTGGGACAGGCGGCCGTGGCCATGTTCGGGGTGCTCGCGGTCACCGCCGAGTACGGCACGGGCACCATCGGCGCGACCCTCGCCGCCGTACCTTCGCGGCTGCGGGTCCTGACGGCCAAGGCGGTGGTCGTGGGCGGCCTCGCGGGGCTCGCCGGGGTCGTCTCGGTGGCCGGATCGCTGTTCGTCGGCCGGCTGCTCGTCCTCGACGCCGGGTACACCGCCGAGGCCGGCTATCCGCCGATCAGCCTCGGCGACGGGCCCACACTCCGGGCGGCCTGCGGCGCCGTCCTCTACTACGTGATCGTCTCGCTCATCGGTCTCGGCCTCGGCGCGGCCCTGCGCGACACGGCCGGCACGCTCACCGGGGTCTTCCTTCTCCTGTACGGATTCCCGCTGGTGGCGAGCATCCTGTCGGACCCCGACTGGGTGGAGGCGGCACAGAAGGCCTCACCCACGTCGGCCGGGCTCTCCATCGTCGCGACCCGCAACCTGGAGGCGCTGCCGATTGCGCCGTGGCCGGGGCTCGGGGTCGCGGCCCTGTGGGCGGTGGCCGTACTCGCTGCGGGATGGGGGGTGTTGCGGGGGCGGGACGCGTGAAGGGTGCGCGAGCGGTGGCCGGGCCCGGCGGGCCCGGCCACCGCTCGCGCACAGCCGTTCGACGACGGACGGTTCGGTCAACTGTCCCCCCGTGGTGTGACGGCTCGTCACTCTTTCGTGAATCGTTCCGCGGTGGCCCGCCGGGTAGAGCACTCCGCGGAGGCCAGCCATGGAACAGACAGTGTTGCGACCCAAGCCGATGCCCGGCCGCGCACCCGCGCCGGGACACCGTCCGCATGCCGTACGCCGGCGTGCCAGGCGGCTCAGAACCGTATTCGGTGCGACGGTGCTCGCGCTCGTCCTGGTGCTCGCCGGCATCGGGCTCGGGACGGTGGGCGCCACCGTGATCGGGATGAGCAAACTCGCCGATCTGCAGAAGCAGGCGGCCGCGCAGGGACCACCCTCGGCCGCGCAGCAGAAGGCCGGGACGCCCTCGCGGCCCCAACCCCAGGGCGGGCAGGGCGAGTCCACCGCCCCGGCGCCCGCGGCCATCGGTGTGGAGGCGGTCGACCCGGGATCGGGCAAGGGCGCCCGTCTCGTCGGCGTCCACCAGCCCGGTCCCGGCTACAGCGCGGGCCTGGTCCGCGGCGACGTGGTCACCTCCTTCGCGGGCAAGGAGGTGACCTCGGCGCATGACCTCGCTCGTGCGGTCGCCGCGGCCCGCCCGGGCAAGGACGTGGAGCTCGGCGTACGGCATGAGAACGGGAACCGTCAGGTCCTCACGGTCACCCCAGGAGTGATCACGTGAGGCCGGGGGCCTGGACGCTGCGGAAGTGAGTGGTCAACCGGCCCTCGTCGTCCAGGACATGGAGCGCGAACCCGGGATCGGCGGCGCGGTCGGCCACCCCGTCGCCCTCCCAGGGCAGCCGCAGCGTCCAGGTCACACCGGGGCCGACGATCACCGGGCGGCCGGCGAAGGCCGTGGCCGCCGAGGTGTGGGCATGGCCGGTGATCAACGCCTTGATCTGCGGCCGCTGTTCGAGCAGCAGCGCGAGCCGCTCGGGCTCGTGCAGCGGATAGGAGTCGGGCAGCGGGGCGTGCACGGGGACCGGCGGGTGGTGGAAGGCGAGCAGAGCGGGGGTGTCGGGACCCAGGCCGTCGAGGGTGGACTCGATCCAGTCGTACGTGACCGGCTCCAGGCGTCCGTCGTCCTGGCCCGGAATGCTCGCGTCGCACATGAGGATCGCCGTGCCCCGTACGACCTCGAAGCTGTTCACCGGCGCGGCGGAAGGCTCCTCGCCGAGCAGGGCCTTGCGGTAGACCTCGCGGACGTCGTGGTTGCCGGGGCAGGTCAGGACCGGATACGGCATGCCGTCGAGGAGTTGGGCGGCCTGCTCGTACTCGCTCGCGGCGCCGTTGTCCGCGATGTCGCCTGTGACGAGCAGGGCGTCGACGGGTATCTCCCGCAGGCGGCTTGTCACGCGCTCGGCGCGCTCGCGGGCGCGCTCCGTGCCGTCGAGGTGGAGATCGCTGATCTGGGCAAGGACGAGCACGGGGCCTCCAGGGTCGTTGGCGGTTCGTCGATGATCCAACGCTTGGCGAGTCCGTCCGTGCAAGGGCCGCATGAAGACCGGTGGCCGGGTCCGTAGGAAAATGGCATGGTGCGCCGGCCGCCCGATCGCGCACCATGGCCCCATGCTGAGCACCCTCCTCGCCTTCCTCGGCGCCTGCACCCTGATCGCCGCGTCCCCAGGACCCAGCACCGTACTGATCATCAAGAACTCCCTGCGCAGCAGGCGTTCCGGCTTTCTGACCGTGCTCGGCAACGAGACCGGCGTCTTCATCTGGGGCGTCATCGCCGCGTGCGGACTCACCGCGCTGCTCGCCGCCTCGCAGCTCGCGTACGACGTGATGCGCATCGTGGGCGCCGTCGTGCTCGTCGTCTTCGGGGTGCAGACGCTGTGGGCGGCCCGCCGGCGCAAGAAGGCCGGAGAAGAGGCGGAGGGCTGGGAGGCGCCGGAGCGCTCCGGCTGGTCCTCGTACTGCGGTGGGCTGCTGCTCAACCTCGCCAACCCCAAGGCCGCGATCTTCGCGATGTCCTTCCTGCCGCAGTTCGTGCCGGCGGGTGCGCCCGAGCTGCCGGCGATGATCGTGCTCGCCGCGGTCTGGGCCGTGTGGGAGGTCGGCTACTACGGCGTCTACGTGTGGTGCGTGGGCCGGATGAAGACCTACCTGTCACGGACGAACGTCCGCAGGCGTCTGGAACAGATCTCGGGTGGGGTGCTGCTTGCGCTCGGGGCACGGCTCGCGCTGGAGAGCTGACCGCTCGCGCCCCCGCGCTCACCCGGGGGAGGATGAGCGAGCCGAAGCCCGACGCAACCAGGAGCCCTCGATGTCGAAAGCCCCCGCTCCCTTCACCGCCGACGACTACAAGGCCCGGATGGAGCGCGCGGCCACGGCCGCGGCCGATGCGGGGCTCGCCGGCGTCCTTATCGCGCCCGGACCCGACATGGTGTGGCTCACCGGCTACCAGCCGCCCGCCGAGACCGAGCGGCTCACCATGCTGGTGCTCGCCGCGGGCCAGGACCCCGTCCTCGTCGTACCGACGCTCGAAGCACCCGACGCCGAGAAGGCCGCCGGCGCGCCCGCGCTGACCCTGCGCGACTGGACCGACGGCAAGGACCCGTACGCGCTCACCGCGCCGCTGCTCGACGTCGACGGCCGCTTCGGCGTCAGCGACAACACCTGGGCGCTGCACCTGCTCGGCATCCAGGGCCAGCTCCCGGGCACCACGTACACCCCGCTGACCGCGACCCTGCCCATGCTGAGGGGCGTCAAGGACGCCCATGAGCTGGAGCGGCTCGCGGCCGCGGGCGCCGCCGCCGACGCCACGTACGAGGAGATCAAGAAGGTACGGTTCGCCGGCCGCCGCGAGAACGAGGTGGCCGGTGATCTGGCGGATCTGCTGCGGCAGTTCGGGCATGAGCAGGTGGACTTCACCGTGGTCGGCTCCGGGCCGAACGGCGCCAACCCGCACCACGAGGCGGGCGAGCGGGTCATCGAACACGGCGACATGGTCGTGCTCGACTTCGGCGGTCTGATGCACGGCTACGGCTCGGACACCTCTCGTACCGTCCATGTCGGTGAGCCGACGGCCGAGGAGCAGAAAGTCCACGACATCGTGCGCCAGGCACAGGAGGCGGGCTGTGCGGCCGTGCAGCCGGGGATCGCCTGTCAGGAGATCGACCGTGCGGCCCGTGCGGTGATCGAGGACGCCGGATACGGCGAGTACTTCATCCACCGCACAGGGCACGGCATCGGCGTCACCACGCACGAACCGCCGTACATGATCGAGGGCGAGGAGCAGCCGCTCGTGCCCGGGATGTGCTTCTCGGTGGAGCCCGGGATCTATCTGCCGGGCCGCTTCGGCGTACGGATCGAGGACATCGTGACCGTCACGGAGGACGGCGGGCGACGGCTGAACGCCACCGCCCGCGAGCTCGCCGTCGTCGAGTAGGCCTCAGTCCAGCGGGTCCGGCGTGAAGTGGCGCACCTGGAGCGGCGCCAGCAGGTACTCCTCCTCACCGGGGAGCTGGACGGGCTGCTCGCGCCACTTCTCGCCCGCGTACGCGACCAGGTCCTCCTCGCCGCGCCAACGACTCACGTAGAGCAGTGAGTTGGGCGGGGCGAGGAGCACCTCGTGGCCGATCAGGCCTTCGTAGCGCTCGGGCCAGTCGCGGACCGCGTCGACGATCCACGCGCGGAAGGCCTCGAAGCGTTCCGGCCGTACCTGTGCCTCGCTGATTCTGATGATCACGGCCCGAGCGTGTCATACCGAGGTCGCGGTGTCTCCGGTTTTCGGGCAGGGGCGAGATCCCCGGTTCTCAGGCAGGTGCGAGCAGGACGCAGGACTCCGGCGCGAGCGTCAACACCCCGTCCGCGCCCGGCGCTTGGGCCGGCTCCCAGGCGGCAAGGATCCGCGCGGCCCCGCCCTGGAGCGGGATCCGTGCCGGCTCCTTGCCCAGGTTGAGGGCGATCCGCAGATCACCGCGTCGTACGACCAGCCAGCGTGCCTGCTCGTCGAAGGCGACCCGGACCGCCGCCAGGTCGGGGTCCACGAGGTCGGGCAGCCGCCGGCGCAGGGCGATCAGCTCCTGGTACCAGGTGAGGATACGGGCGTGATGCCCCGTGCTCGGCTCCGACCAGTCGAGGCAGGAGCGCTCTCGGGTGGCGGGGTCCTGCGGGTCGGGCACCTCGTCCTCCGCCCAGCCGTGCGCCGCGAACTCCCTTCTGCGGCCCCGGCGTACGGCCTCGGCCAGCTCCGGATCCGTATGGTCCGTGAAGTACTGCCAGGGCGTGCCGGCCGCCCACTCCTCGCCCATGAACAGCATCGGCGTGAACGGACCGGTCAGCGTGAGCACCGCCGCGCAGGCGAGGAGACCGGGGGAGAGGGCGGCGGAGAGCCGGTCGCCGAGCGCGCGATTGCCGATCTGGTCGTGCGTCTGGCTGTAGCCGAGCAGCCGGAACGCCGGGGTGCGGGAGCGGTCCACGGGCCGGCCGTGGGCGCGGCCGCGGAAGGACGAGTACGTACCGTCGTGGAAGAAGCCGCCGGTGAGCGTCTTGGCGAGGGCGGCGAGCGGTGCCTCGGCGAAGTCGGCGTAGTAGCCCTGGGATTCGCCGGTCAGGACGCAGTGCAGCGCATGGTGGAAGTCGTCGTTCCACTGCGCGTGTACCCCGAGACCGCCTGCCGTGCGCGGGGTGATCAGGCGTGGGTCGCACAGGTCCGACTCGGCGATCAGGAACAGCGGACGGCCGAGCTCGGCCGCCAACTCGTCGACGGCCGTGGACAGTTCCTCCAGGAAGGGCAGGGCACGGTCGTCGCGCAGCTCGTGCACGGCGTCCAGGCGCAGCCCGTCGATCCGGTGGTCGCGCAGCCAGGCGAGCGCGCTCTCACGGAAGTACGCGCGCACCTCGTCCGAGCCCGCCGCGTCCAGGTTGACCGCGGCGCCCCAGGGGGTGTGATGGGTCTCGGTGAAGTACGGCCCGAACGCGGGCAGATGGTTGCCCGACGGGCCGAGGTGGTTGTGCACCACGTCCAGGACCACACCGAGCCCCAGCTCGTGCGCCGCGTCGACGAAGCGCTTCAGCGCCTCGGGGCCGCCGTAGGGTTCATGCACCGCCCACGGTGCGACCCCGTCGTAACCCCAGCCGTGTACGCCGGGGAACGAGCAGAGCGGCATCAGCTCGACATGGGTGATCCCGAGCCGCTTGAGATGGCCGAGGCGCGCGGCCGCGGCGTCGAGGGTGCCCTCGCGCGTGTACGTGCCGATGTGCAGTTCGTAGAGCACGGCGTGGCGCAGACCGAGGCCGGTCCAGTCATGCCGCCAGGCGTACGCGGCGGGGTCGACCACCGCGCTCAGGCCGTCGGGGCCGTCGGGCAGCCGGCGCGAGCGCGGGTCGGGGAGCACCGGGCCGCCGTCGAGCGCGTACCCGTAGCGGTCGCCGTCGCCGGCGTCCGCCTCCACGACCCACCACCCCGCGCGCACCGGATCCGGGCTCAACTCCCGCTCGGCGCCCTGGAGTTGCAGCATGACCTGCCGGGCATCAGGTGCCCACACCTCGAACAGCACGGACGATTCCCCCTCGTCGTCGGATGTCGCGGGGACCATCGTGCTGCACAAGTGATCGTCATGCGGGGGTTTTCGAGGGCCCGACGCCGAGGCGCCGGGCCCTGTCGGGGGCTACACGAGGCTGATGCGCTTCTGGATCACCGGGTACCCGACCTTGGCGAAATGAGCCGCCATCGGGAAGTTGCCCTCGTCGGTGGCCGCGATGATCGCCTCCACGCCCTTGTCGACGAGGAAGTGGGTGCACTCGGCGAGCAGATCGAAGGCGTAGCCGTGTCCGCGCTGCTCGGGCACCACGCCGATGTACCCGGCCGTGTGACCGGACGGGATACGGGCCGGCAGATGCCAGCCGACCAGCTCGCCCTCGGCGTCGTACGCGAGCATCGGCCAGGCCTCGGGGCACCAGTGGATGTACTCAAGATCCTCCTGCGCCGCCGTCTCGAGATCGTGCTCGGCGATGGCGTGCAGCGCATGGGCGTCCAGCGTCACCGAGTTGATCCGGCGCAGCAGGTCCAGGAGCACGGCGTCGTCGCGCTCCTCGCGGAACGTCAGCCGGGTCGGACGCGGCGGAAGACCGCACTCGGGGGTCCACCGGTACTGGTAACGCTCCACGAGCATCTTCTTGCCCACGGCCTCGGCCGCCGCGATCCTCGCCAGGCCCGCGGCCAGCGTCTCGGGCCGCTCCCGCCAGTCGGCCGGCAGCATCAGCTCGTACTCGACGTCGAAGGGCGCCTGGCGCAGCAGCTCGATGCCCGCGTCCTGCTCACCGTCGGCGAAGTCGAACCAGTTGAGGAGCCTCGGCGACGACTCGTCCTGCGAGCCCCACCAGGCGGCCCGGGCCACGACACGGCCCTCGCGCAGAGCGACATAGGTCCACTCGGGGCGGTAGTCGCCGCCTTCGGCGAACGTGGCGTACTCGACACCCGCGATGGCGCGGCCGACGAGGTCGGGGCAGTCGAGGGTGTGGAACAAAGCGGCGTCGCTCTCGGTGAGCGCGCGGATGACCAGCTCGGTCATGGGTTTCCTTCCGGAGGGTGATGTCTCGCCCCTCCCGGCCGGACTCGGTCCTCTACGAAGAGATCCGGGACGCTGTGCTTTCGCGGCGGGAGTGGCGGGCGGTGATCGCGTTCTTCGCGTACGTCATCGCGCTCGCCTCCTTTCCTTGATCGTGAGCGTCGCCGAGAGCCTACGTGCGCCGTCGGTGCTCTGTCCACGGATTTCGTGATCCACTTCGCCGGCCCGGTAACTGGCCCTGGATCAGCGGTTTTCTGGACACCCGGGGTCCGCTGTCCGACAATCACGTACGTGACGTCCTCCTTCGAGTTCCCGACGTACCCCGCGCGGGTGTCGGACACCGAGCGCGACAAGGTGCTCGCCGCGCTGCGCGACGGCGTGGCCCAGGGGAGGCTCTCGCACGACACCTTCGTACGGCGGATGGAGCTGGCTCTTGTCGCGCGCCGGCCTCACGAACTGGCCCGGCTGACCGCCGACCTGCCCGGCACCGACGGCGGCGGCCGGGTGCTCAACGCGCTGACGGGAGCGGTCGGTGCCGTCTCCGCGTTCACCGTGCGGGTGCGCCGCGCATGGGAGGCCGAGCGGCTGCCGAAACTGCTGCTTCCGCTGCCCGGCCCGTTTCCGCTGCGGATCGGGCGCGATCCCGCCAACGGGCTGCGGCTCAGCCACGAGACGGTCTCGCGCAACCACGCCCAGCTGGTCTTCCAGGGCGGTATCTGGGTGCTGCGCGATCTCGGCTCCACCAACGGGACCTCCGTCAACGGGCGCCGGGTGGTGGGAGCGACGGTGGTGCATGAAGGCGATCACATCGCGTTCGGGTCGATGCGGTTCCGGCTGGCGGCGCAGTAGGTCCTGGACTCAGGGCCGCGAAGAACCCGGACATGGACGGGCATACACCGAGACGAACTCGGGCGTAGAGGGCCAACCGGCGCACACCAAACCCTTTCTGCAGCTCCCGTTCGAGTGAGTGGGGGTGATCGGGAGGTGCCGCTGTGCCGATGGATGCCCCATGACGATCAAGAAGACCGTAAGCAAGGGCCTGTTCGCGGCGGTGGCCGCGGGCGCACTGCTCGTCGGCGCGGCGGGCGTCTCCGTCGCCGCGGACCACGACACGGAGCGTCAGGCCACGGCCCGTGCGCTGCCGGGCAACTGGATGTACCTGGGCGTGATGGAGGGGGACGGCGCCTTCGGCGATCTGCAGGCCCGCCTCCTGCGCTGCCCGCCCGGCAAGGGCAACGGCCACCCCGACGCGGGCGCCGCGTGCCGCGCGCTGGCCAAGGCCAAGGGCGAGATCGCCAACATCAAGCCGGCCGACGTGGCCTGCCCGATGATCTACAAGCCGGTCACGGCGGTCGCCTACGGCATGTGGGACGGCAGCCGCCGTATCTACGCCAAGAGCTTCTCCAACGACTGCGTGATGGGCGCGGCGACCGGCAAGGTCTTCTCGCTCTCCGAGTAGTTCCGGTAGTTCCGGACGCCGACAAGGACGGGCCGCACGCGCAGGCGTGCGGCCCGTTTCCGTGTTCCGCGGCCCGTTTTCGTGTTCCGCAGCCGGTTTCCGTGTTCCGCGGCCGTCCTCAGGCCGCGTCAGCGTCCACCCGGGCATGACGCGCGGCCGTCAGGACCGTGCGCGCCTGGTGTTCGACCTGGTGCTCCAGGGGCACCCACCGCGCGCGGAACGCCGTGGCGAACTCCTCGCACCAGCGCGTCACCAGCCGGTCGAGCTCCGGCGCCGTCGGGTCGCCCTCCGCCTTCAGTACCCGTAGCAGCATCGCCGCGGCCCGCAGCGGAAGCCGCCGGCCGAAGGCGTCGATGCTGGAGACATACGTCATGGTGGCGTCCGGGGGCGGCGGAAGCAGCCAGTCGTCGGCAAGGCCGGGGACGAGGTCCAGAGCCCAGCGCGTGGCGCGAAGCAGCGGCGCCAAGGGGTGCGGAGGCTCGGCATCGCTGCCGCCGTGCGCCCACGAACCCCCGCGTACGCCCGCGGCATCCGACGCCGCGTACTGCTCGGTGTGACGGGCCTGGGACAGCACCTGCTCGACCTGCGCGGCCTGGGCGCGCAGCCGGTGGGACACATGGCGCAGGGCCGCTCCCGGGTCGGGGTGGCTGTGGTTGTCGTCGACGAGATCGCTGGCCCACATGGGCACTTCGACGATCGCGGTCATGCCGCCGTAGCGATGGGCGTGGAACCAGGTGGAGCGGGTCACGTCCTCCGGCAGGCTGGGGAAGGGGACTTCGGCGCCCGGCTGCGGCATCACATGCACCCCGGGACCGGCCACCGGCCACCCCGCGGCGTCCGAGGTGCCCGTCTCGACGGGCAGATGCAGTTGCGCCGCGGACTTCGCGAACGGCTCGGCGAGACCTGGTATCTCGCGGGTCAACTGCACCCACGTCCCGCCCAGGTCGGTGCCGTGCAACGACACCTGGAGATACGGCTGCAGCTCGTCGATCAGCCGCAGCAGGGTGCGCGCCTCCGGCGGCAGCCGGTCGGGCGGCAGCACCGACGGTGCCCACTCGGGCTGTTCGGGCCCGGCCGGGCGGAAGAAGTACCGGTGGTAGTCGAGCAGCGAGGCCGGCTTCAGGGAGCGGTGCAGACTCGCTCCGTCCGGGTCCGCGCAGAGCAGGAAGTGCCAGGAGATCCCGTTGCGCAGCCGGTGGTCGGCGGCGACCCGGCGCGCGAGGTGGAGCGTGGTGGGGCCGCCCACCGGTTCGTTGGCGTGTGCTCCCGCCACCACCAGGACGGCACGGGTCGCATGCCCCACCGAGAGCAGATGCAAGGGCCGGCCGGCCCGCGAGGTGCCGACGCGGCGCAGCCGGCACAGCCAGGGCTGCTCGGCCGCCAACACCCGTGCGGACAGGACGAGTTCCTTCACGCTGGGGTAGTGCTGCTCCGTCGTGTGACTCACCCCCGTTCAGGGCCGCCGGACGCACCGGACCACCGCTCACCAGCACATGAATACGTCGTCGGCCGATGCCGGTCCGATCGCCGGACGGGCCCGCTTCCGCCCGGCGTGCGCACCCGCAGTACCCCATGTGCCGACCCTGCTGTCAAGGTGGCCTAGGACCCCTCGGGGCACGGAGTGCCTACTGCTGGTGCAGTCCGCGACCGGCGAGTGTGAGGAAGGCTTCGCCGACCGCTTCGGAGAGGGTCGGATGGGCATGGATGTGTCTGGCCACATCGGCTGGTTCGGCGTCCCAGCCCACGATCAGCTGGCTCTCCGCGATCATCTCCGAGACATGCGGTCCGACCAGGTGCACCCCGAGCACCTGCCCGGCCCCCGACTGCCCGCGGCCGCGCTCGGCGACCACCTTCACCATGCCGCCCTGACCGTGCACCATGCCCTTGGCCACGGCCGTCAACGGCATGGTGTTGACCACGACTTCGTGGCCGCGCGCCCGCGCCTCGGCCTCTCCCAGGCCTACCGATGCCGTCTGTGGCGAGGAGTAGGTGACGCGAGGTACGGCCGCGTAGTCCACGGGCGCGGAAGGCAGCCCGGCCAGCGTCTCGGCGACGAGCAGACCTTCGGCGAACGAGGCGTGCGCGAGGCCGAGGGAGGGCGGCGGCAGCAGGTCGCCGACCACGTGGATCCCGGGCACGGAGGTCTCCAGGCGCGACCAGTCGGCCGGCGCCACGAACCCCCGCTCGTCGGTGGTCAGTCCGGCCGCCGCGAGGTTCAGGCCGTCGGTCACCGGCACCCGGCCCACGGCCACGAGCAGCCGCTCGGCCTCCAGGGTCCGCAGCTCGCCGCGCGTGGTGCGCACGGTGGCCCGTACGCCTGCGTCGAGGACGGTGGCACCTTCGAGCCGGGCTCCTGTCTGCACATCGATACCGCGCTTCTTCAGACCGCGCGTCAAGTGGCGGCTGACATCGGCGTCTTCGAGCGGTACGAGGCGGTCGGCGGCCTCGATCAGAGTGACCTCGGCACCCATGGAGCGGTGGAAGGAGGCGTACTCGACCCCGATCGCACCCCCGCCGAGAATCAGCACGGACGCCGGAAGCCCGGGCGCGAAGAGCGCGTCGTCGCTGGTCACCACGTGCCGTCCGTCGGGCTCGAGACCCGGCAGCGTACGGGGGCGCGACCCGGTCGCAAGGACGATGCCGCGCCGCGCGGTGTACGTCCGTCCGCCCGCGCGCACGGTGCGCGGCCCGGTCAACTCGGCGCTCGCGCGCACCACCTGCACGCCCCCGTGGCCGAGGTGCGCCTCGACGCCCTTGTGGTTGCGGGACACGATGTCGTCGCGGGTCGCCACCAGCGCGGGCCAGTCCACCGAGTCAAGGGATGCCTTGATCCCCCAGCGCTCACGGGCCTCGGCGATCCCGTCGACGAGTTCGGCGGCGTGCAGCATCGCCTTGCTGGGGATGCAGCCGCGGTGCAGACAGGTGCCGCCCACCTTGTCGCGTTCGGCGAGGATCACGGTCAGGCCGAGGTGCGCGGCGCGCAGGGCGGTGGAGTAGCCGCCGGTGCCGCCGCCTATGACGATGACGTCGGCTTCCTGGGGTGCGGCTTCCTGGAATGCGGCTGTCTGAGGTGTTGCGGTCCCGTTGGTCATGATCCATAGCTTGTATCCGAGCCTTGATCCCCGTCCAAGGCAATGTTCTTGTGGGACCCATGCACGGTGCTTATGAGGCTTGCGGGGGTGGCCGGCGATGAGTCTTCGGCAGATGGAGTACTTCCTGACGGTGGTCGAGGAGTCCTCGTTCACCCGGGCCGCCGAGCTGCTGCACGTCACACAGCCCGCGCTCTCGCACCAGATCAAGGCCCTGGAGAAGTCCGTCGGCGGTCCGCTCCTCGAACGCCTGACGCGGGGGGTCGGGCTCACGCCCATGGGCCGGGCGTTCCTGCCGCACGCCGAACTCGCCGTCCGCAGCGCCGCCCGTGCCCAGCGCGCCGCCCGCGCCGCCGCCGGAGCCGAGGGCGGTGAGCTGCATGTCGCGGCGCTGCACGCCGTCGCCGTCGGCCTGCTGCCCGATGTCTTCGCCCGCTGGCGGCGCGCTCACCCCGGAGTCCGGCTGCTGCTCCACGAGTACGGCACCACCGAGGAGCTGGAGGAGCAGGTCGAACGAGGCGTCGCCGACCTCGCCATCGGGCCCCGCCCGCGGCACTGGACCGGCTCGGTCACCGGCGTCGGCGAGGAGGAGATCGTCCTCGCCGTGCCCTTCGACGACCGGCTCGCGGGCCGTACCCGGGTCCGGCTCGACGAACTGTCCGAACTGGACTGGGTGCGCTGCGCGATGGAGCCGGTCGTGCACGGTCAGCGTTTCCTCGACTGGGCCTGCGCCCAGGCCGGTTTCGCCCCGCGCACCGCCCTGTGGACCGAGCACACCTCGACGGCCGTGCGGATGGCCGCGGCCGGTGTCGGGATCGCCGCCGCCCCCGCCCATGTCGTACGGGGAGCGGTGGGCGAGGACTGCGCTGTCCTGTCCGTGGAGCCGGCCTGGCGGCGTGAACTGACCGTGTTCGCACGGTCGGAGCCGACCGGGGTGCTCGGCGAGTTCGTCACGGTGATGAAGGCGGCGCTCGCTGTGCACGCGTGAACACCGAGGACATTCACCGGCGTACGAGCAGCGAGACCCCCCACGGCCCGAGCAAGTCCTCCACCCGTACGCGCCCTTCATGCACCCGCTCGTCCTCGGTCAGCACATCCGCGTACCGCCCGGGCGGCAGCGTCACCGTCGTCTGCCGCCAGCCGCCCGCCTCCGCGAGCCGCAGCGAGAGGCGCGTGGCGAGCGTGACGACGGTGTGCTCGGATCCGGTGCGGGCGAAGGCCACACAGTGCTCGGCCGCCGGACCGTCCGTCTCCAGGGGCCGGTAGCCGCCGAACTCGCCGAAACAGTCGGGCAGTTGGCCGCGCAACCGCAGCGCTTCCATGGTGACGAAGAGCTTCCGCTCGTCGAGCCGCCACCGCTCCCGCTCGTTGCCGAGCCGCTCGAAGCGGAACTCCTGGTAGGACACGGGCCGCCGGTTGTCCGGATCGACCAGCGCCACGTACTCGTGCTCGGTGCCCTGATAGAGGTCGGGGACGCCCGGCATCGTGAGATGGAGCAGGGCGGCGGAGAGCACGTTGGCCTCCTTGTGGTCCCCCAGCTCCTGCAGGAACAGCGAGACCATGTACAGCGCGGGACCGCTCGGCCCGGCGTCCACGAACTGCTCGATTGCCGCCTCGTACGTCGCGTCGGGCTCCGTCCACGCCGTGAACAGTCCTGCTTCCCGCGCGTGCTTGAGCAGCACGGACCGCAGCCGTTCCGGCTGCGGGAAGCCGACGCCCACCGAGGTCTGCCAGGCGGTCCAGGCGAGCTGGGGATCGGGCGCGGGAACGCGCGCCGCCATCGCGGTGACCTGCGCGAGCAGATCGGCCCAGCGCTGCGGGCATTCGGACAGCGCGGCGATCGTCAGCCGCACATCGGCGCTGCGCTTGGTGTCGTGCGTGGAGAGCACGGTCTGGCCGGTCGGCCAGTCCCGCTGCATCCGCGTGCAGAAGGCGTGGAAGTCGGCCGGGGTGATGGCGGGGTGTCCCGGATCGCCGCCCACCTCCGCCGCCGAGAGTAGCGGGGTGTACCGGTAGCAGGCCGTGTCCTCGACGGCCTTCGCACGCAGCGCCGAAGCGGTCTGGGCGAACCGGGCGCGCAGCTCGGTGTGCGCGGCATCGGCTGCGGGAGCGAGCAGCAACTCCCGTACGAAATCGACGGCGTCGGCCTCCTCGGGCACCGTGAAAGCCGCCCGTGCCTCCATCGCGGCCTCGTCGGTCAGCACCCGGCGTACCGCCTCCCCGGTGCCGTACGGCCGGTAGACCGGCAGCCGTACGAGGAGTTCACGCAGTGCGGTGCGCAGCGCCCAGGCTGCGTGGTCGCGCTGGGCGGGAGCGGTCGCGCAGCGCTGCGCGGCGCGCACCAGACGGTCCACCTCGGTGGCCAGTTCATGCGTGACGACCTTGTACGCGGCCCGGCGCACCGTGGCCTGCCACTGACCGCCGCGGTCGGCGGCGGCGCCGGTGAACCGCCGGTACTGGCCGAGGAGTTCGCCCGCGCCGGACGGATCCACGAAGAGCCCGTCCACATGCCGCAGCGCGTCATATCCGGTCGTGCCCGCCACCGGCCAGCCGGCCTCGAGGTGCTCCCCGTCCGCGAGGATCTTCTCGACCACCGTCCAGCGCCCGCCCGTGGCCTCGTGCAGCCGCCGCAGATACGCGCCCGGATCCGCGAGCCCGTCGGGATGGTCCACGCGCAGCCCGTCCGCGACCCCCTCGTCCAGGAGCTGGAGCAGCTTCGCGTGCGTGGCGTCGAAGACCTCCGGGTCCTCGACCCGTACCCCGATCAGATCCGAAATGGTGAAGAACCGGCGGTAGTTGAGCTCGGTGCGGGCGAGGCGCCACCACGCGAGCCGGTACCACTGGGCGTCGAGCAGCTCGGGCAGCGGACGGTCCTCGGTGCCCTTGCGCAGCGGGAACTCCAGGTCGTGGTAGCGCAGCACATCACCGTCCACCCGCAGGTCCGCGAGCTCCTCGCCTATCCGGTGGCCGAGCACGGGCAGCAGCAGCTGTCCGCCGCCCGCCTGCCAGTCGATGTCGAACCAGCGCGCGTACGGCGAGTGCGGGCCCTCTTCGAGCACGCTCCACAGCGCGGGACTGTGCCGCGCTGCGGCCGCCATGTGATTGGGGACGATGTCGAGGACCAGGCCGAGACCGTGGGCCCGGGCTGTCGCCGACAGGGCCCGCAGCCCGTCCTCGCCGCCCAGTTCCTCCCGTACCCGCGTCGGATCCGTGACGTCGTAGCCGTGCCACGATCCCGGCACCGCTTCGAGCACCGGTGAGAGATGAAGATGGGAGACGCCGAGCCGCGCCAGGTAGGGCACGGCGGCCTCGGCGGCGGAGAAGGGGAAGTCGGGAGTGAGCTGCAGCCGGTAGGTCGCGGTGGGCACTGTCGTCATGCGAACGTACGTACCCCGCTACGCGCCTTTTGTGCCATCACCTCATGCACCCGTCGCGCCGGGTCTGGCTAGCTTCGGACGATGACTCAGGGGAGTGAGGCTCCGCGTAGGAGTCCAGAAGGGACATTCGGTGCTTATCGCCAGGTGATCGGACTGACCGGAGCACTGCTCCCGGCCATGTCGTTCCTCGGGCGACTCCCCACCGCGACCATCCAGATGGGCAGCGTGCTGCTCGTCGCCGAGACCAGCGGCTCGCTCGGTACGGGCGGCGCCGTCGGCTGTGCGCTCGCGCTCGGGCAGGTGGCGATGGGCCCGTACCTCGGGCGGCTCGCCGACCGGCGCGGACAGCGGCCCGTGGTGCTGTTCTTCGCGCTGTTCAACGCCCTCGCGATCACCGCCTTCACGCTGGCCGCGCTGTTCGGCCTGCCGACCCCCGCGCTGATCGCCCTCGGCGCGCTGGCGGGCGCGAGCCAGCCCGGCATCGGACCGCTGGCCCGCGCCCGTATCGTCGCCCTCGCGCGTGCCCGCGGCGCCGACGACCGCCTCGTCGCCACGGCCTTCTCGCTGGAGGGCACGATGGACGAGCTGTCCTTCGTGCTCGGCCCGGCGCTCGTCGGGATCGCGGCGGTGGCCGGACATCCCGCATACGCCTTCGCTCTCGCCGCTCTCCTGGTGGCGGTGTGCGGGACGGCCTTCGCGCTGCATCCCTCGGCCGGTGCGGTGCCTTCGGCGGTACGAACCGCAAGCGCGCGGAGCGGGCAGCGGATGCCCTCCTCGGTCCACGTCGTCCGCGCGGGCCTGGTCTTCCTCGGCATCCTGCTCGGCTCCTGTGGGGCCGGGATCACCGCGCTCACCCACGAGTTGGGGCAGGAGGGGCAGGCGGGACTCGTGTATGCGGCGATGGGCGTGATGAGCGCGTTCGTCGGCCTGTCGATGGCGGCGCTCCCCGGGCGCTTCGGCCTGCGGCTGCGCTGGCGGATCGCGACCCTCGCCGCCGCGCTGCTCTCGCTCCCGCTGATCTGGACCTCGTCGATGACCGCCCTGTACCTCGTGGTCACGGTCTTCGGCGCGATCTTCGCCCCCAACCTGATCACCGGCTTCGGGCTCACCGAACGCGCCGTGCCCGAGGAACGGCTCTCCGAGGGCATGACCTTCGCGGTCAGCGCCTTCGTCGGCGGCCAGGCCGTCACCCTCGCCGTCGTGGGGCGGCTCGCGGAGACGTACGGGGCTCAACTCGCCTTCGTGATCGGCAGTGTGGCGGCCGGTCTTGCCTCCCTGGTCGCTCTCGCGGTCAGGGAGGCCCCCCTTGCCGTACGGGACAAGGAGCTCACGCCGGCCGCTGCAGCACCGTGAGACTGCGGCCGGCCAGGAGCAGCTCATCGCCGGCCCGCACCTTCGGGCCGTCCTCGCCCGGCACCCCGTCCTCGGCCGCGGTGTCCAGGACGACCTGCCACTGCGCGCCGTGGTTGAGCGGCACGACGAAGCCGAGCTCGTCCGGCGAGGCGTTGAACATCAGCAGGAACGAGTCGTCCTGGATGCGCTCACCGCGCGTGTCCGGTTCGGAGATCGCGTTGCCGTTCAGGAAGACGGACAGGGCGCGGGCGTGCGAGCGGTCCCAGTCGCGCTGACGCATCACTTCGCCTGCCGGGGTGAACCAGGCGATATCGGTCAACTCGCTCTGTGCGCCCGTGGGTTCCTCGACCGGACGGCCGTGGAAGAAGCGCCGCCTGCGGAACACCGGATGATCGCGCCGCAGCCGCGCCACCGCCCGGGTGAAGGCGAGCAGCGTTCCTTGGGAGTCCGCGTTCTCGGGGTCCGCGGGCCAGCGCACCCAGGCGAGCTCGCTGTCCTGGCAGTACGCGTTGTTGTTGCCGCCCTGCGTGCGCGCGAACTCGTCGCCGTGGCTCAGCATCGGCACACCCTGCGAGAGCAGCAGCGTGGCGATGAAGTTGCGCAGCTGACGATCGCGCAGGGCGAGGATCTCCGGGTCCCCGGTCTCGCCCTCCGCCCCGCAGTTCCAGGAGCGGTTGTGGCTCTCGCCGTCGTTGTTGTCCTCGCCGTTGGCCTCGTTGTGCTTCTCGTTGTACGCGACCAGATCATGCAGCGTGAACCCGTCATGGCAGGTCACGAAGTTGATCGAGGCGAGCGGACGGCGGCCGTCGTCCTGATAGAGATCCGAGGAACCGGTCAGCCGCGAGGCGAACTCGGCGAGCGTCTGCGGCTCACCGCGCCACAGGTCGCGGACCGTGTCCCGGTACTTGCCGTTCCACTCGGTCCACAGCGGCGGGAAGTTCCCCACCTGGTAGCCGCCCTCGCCCACGTCCCACGGCTCGGCGATCAGCTTCACCTGGCTGACCACCGGGTCCTGCTGCACCAGATCGAAGAACGACGAGAGCCGGTCGACCTCGTGGAACTGCCGGGCGAGCGTGGCCGCGAGATCGAAGCGGAACCCGTCCACATGCATCTCGGTCACCCAGTACCGCAGTGAGTCCATGATCAGCTGCAGGACGTGCGGCGAGCGCATGAGCAGCGAGTTCCCGGTGCCCGTCGTGTCCATGTAGTACTGCGGGTCGTCCGTGAGGCGGTAGTACGACTGGTTGTCCAGGCCTCGGAAGGAGAGCGTCGGACCCAGGTGATTGCCCTCGGCGGTGTGGTTGTAGACCACGTCCAGGATCACCTCGATCCCGGCCTCGTGCAGCGCGCGCACCGCCGACTTGAACTCCAGGACCTGCTGCCCGCGATCGCCCCACGAGGCGTACGCGTTGTGCGGGGCGAAGAAGCCGATGGTGTTGTAGCCCCAGTAGTTGTTCAGGCCCAGATCGACCAGGCGATGGTCGTTCACGAACTGGTGCACCGGCATCAACTCCAGTGCGGTGACGCCCAGTTCGGTGAGGTGCTCGATGACCGCCGGATGGGTGAGCGCCGCATACGTACCGCGGTCCTCCTCGGGGACGGCCGGATGCAGCATCGTGAGGCCCTTCACGTGGGCCTCGTAGATCACCGTCCGGTGGTACTCGGTGCGCGGCGGACGGTCGTCGCCCCAGTCGAAGTACGGGTTCACCACCACCGAGGTCATCATGTTCGGCGCGGAGTCGAGATCGTTGCGCCGCTCGGGGGCGTCGAAGTGGTACCCGTACACCCCCTCGCCCCACTCGACGCGTCCGCTGATCGCCTTCGCGTACGGATCGAGCAGCAGCTTCGCGGAGTTGCAGCGCAGACCGCGCTCCGGCGCGTACTCCCCATGAGCACGGAATCCGTAGCGCTGACCAGGCATGATCCCCGGCAGATACGCATGCCGCACAAAGGCATCCGACTCGCGCAGCTCCACCGCGGTCTCGGAGCCGTCGTCGTGCAGCAGACAGAGCTCGATACGGTCGGCGGCCTCCGAGAAGACCGCGAAGTTGGTCCCGGCGCCGTCGTACGTGGCACCGAGCGGATACGCCTGTCCAGGCCAGACCTGCATGGATCGACTCTTCCACTTCCGGCCCATGGGCCTGAGGGGTCTTCCGCAAGAGTTCCCCCCTATTCAATCCTCCCCACCTCGGCGGGCGTACGTCTTTCGCCGTGTACGCCGGCGCAAACCCGGAAGGCGTCAACCGCCCCTCGATTTGCTCCCTTTCACATGTTGACCACCCATGTGAGGCAACCACCCCAGATCTCGCCCCGTCCTACAGGCCGACCACACATACTCGGATGGTCTGCCACCACAAAGGGGACAGGGGCAGACACGAGAGGACATAGGGGGAACAGTGCGCACACTCATGCACCGCCACCTTGGCAAGGTGGTGGCCGGTGCGGCCGTCGCGGTCGCGGGGACCGCGGTGATGGTCGGTATCACGCTGCCGGGGACGGCGGAGGCGGGGCCGGGCAGATCGGCAACGGCCGGACAGCAGAAGGAAGTTCCCGCGCTGCCGCCCGCGCAGATCGAGGCGGCGCCGGAAGAGGGCGACAACGGTGTCGGGCGCGATCCGCTCACCGACGGCGAACTGCAGCGCGCCGAGCAGATCGCCTCGGGTGCGGCCCAGCTGACCGGGGGCCGTGATGTCGAGGGGGACCGCGGAGTTCAGCATCTGGCCACGAACCTGGGGGAGTTGAGCCCCGCCGAGGCCGAGGCGGCCACACTGCCGCGCCGGGCCGAGCTCATGTACTACGACTACAAGAGCGACGCGCTGATCACCAAGACCGTCGATCTGGCGGCGGGGAAGGTCGTCTCCACGGACACCCAGCACGGTGTCCAGGCGCCCGCGAGCCGCGAGGAGAACCGTGAGGCGGTCGAGCTGCTGCTGGCCAGCCCGCTCTCCGCGGACCTCAAGAAGGACTACAAGGACGCGACCGGTACACCGCTGACCAAGGCGGGTCAGCTGCAGGTGCACAGCATGATCTTCCGCTCCGCCGCCGAGGCGCCCGCGCCCGGTGCGCTCAAGGAGTGCGGAAAGCACCGCTGCGTCCGGCTCTTCCCGAAGGTCGTCAACGGGCCGTGGATCGACTCCCGTGACCTGATCGTCGATCTGAGCGCGCGGTCCGTGGGACGTCTGTCCTGACCGGGCGCGAGAGCGGACCGCTACGCCCGTTTGACCCTTCGAACGCAGGCTCCCTCGACGCCACTTGCGCGGGAGCCACCCCACTCTGTACGAGGGAGCCCTCAAGCATGCACGTGAACAGAACACGCCGCGCGCGCCGGCAGCTCGCCGCCGCCCTGAGCGCCGTCGCCGTACTCGGCGGCACGGCCCTGGCGGCAGGTCCCGCCAACGCCGCGGCACCGAAGACCCCGCCGAAGACCCCTGCGGCCCCGGCAGCCGCCGCCGACTGCAGTGCCGCGTACCGCATCGAGCAGACCCTGTCCGGTGGCACCACCTGGCGGATGTGCTGGCACTACGAGACCGCCGCAGGACTCGTCCTCGACAAGGTCACCTACCAGCCCAAGGGCGAGGCCGCCCCGATCCCGGTGCTCACCACGGCCAAGCTCGCCCAGATCCATGTGCCCTACGACGACGGCTCGGTGGAGTACGACGACCTCACGGGCGCCGGCTTCGGCCAGGGCCTGATGCCGATGAACGCGGCGGAGTGCCCCGGCGGCACCATCAAGACCGTCAAGGTGCCCGAGGCCTGGAACCCCGAGCAGGCCAATGTGAAGGGCCTGTGCGTCACCACCCGCGCCCGCGGCCACGCGTACCGCATGAGCGAGTACCAGGAGAACGGCTCGGTCAAGATCCGCCAGGCGCAGGGCAAGGACCTGCTCGTGTACGCGGTGAACCAGGTCGGCTGGTACGAGTACATCACCGAGTGGCGCTTCCAGGACGACGGCACCATCCAGGCCAACGTCGGCGCGACCGGCTCGCTGTCGTCGGGTGACTACGACGCGGGCGACGGCCGGGGCTGGCCGATCGGCAAGGGCGCCAAGGACTACGCGACGAGCCACAGCCACAACGTCTTCTGGCGGCTCAACTTCGGCCTCGACGGCTCGCCGAAGGCGAAGGTCGAGCAGTACGACTCGAAGATCAGCCCGCCGTCGGGCAACGGCTCCGCGCCGAGCAACAAGACCACGCGCACCGACGTGACCAAGGAACTGGCCGCGGACGCCAAGACGATGCGCTGGTGGCGGGTGGTCAGCACGGCCGGCAAGAACAAGGACGGCCATGCCCGTTCGTACGAGATCGTGCCCGGTCCCCAGGCCAAGTACTCGGGACGCCCGTTCACCAAGCACGACGTGTTCTTCACGAACTACAAGAAGTGCGAGCAGTTCGCCAGCAGCAACATCCCGAACTGCGGGGCGGGCGGCGGCAGGAGCGTCGACAAGTGGGTCAACGGGCAGACCCTCACCCACCCGATCGTATGGGTCAATATGGGCTTCCATCACGTGGCCCGTGACGAGGACCAGCAGCCGATGCCGGTGCACTGGCAGGGCTTCTCGCTGGCCCCGCGCGATGTGACCGCTATGAATCCGCTCACTCCGCCGGACCTCGCCGACCAGAACGGCAAGCCGGAATAGGGGAGTTGGGGAAGCAGCCTGTCCATCCTGCTGCACCGCCCGCCGCTCGCGGAGTACCCTTCCTTGATCGTTGAACGGGGGTTCGGGCCGAGCACGGCCCGGAACTCTGTCATATCAACGGCGTGTCAACTCGACAGGGCCCAGGGGGAGCGGAAGGCGGTGCACGGGTGAGCTCGGGAGGTCTTGAGCTGCCCCCAGGCGACTCGGGTCGCGATGAGGGTGGTTCCACGGACAGCCCGCCCTCAGCGGTGTCCCTGGCGCGCCCTGTGGACACGACATCCCAGATCGGTCCTGAACTGAACTGGGGCGCCGACGCCTGGCGCGAAGTGCGCACCCGCGCACAGCGCGCCGGGCGGGCGTACATCTGGCTGAATCTGGTGGAACAGCGGCTGCGCGCCGTCGTCGCGGCCGTACTGCGTCCCATCTACGAACCCGTCCACGGCGAGGACTGGGTCGTGGCCGCCGCGGGACCCGCCGGACAGGAGTGGGTACAGCGGGCGGTCGCGGTACGGGAAGTGAGCCGCCGCAAGGGCTATCTGCTGGACCCGGCGGACGACAATGTGCTGAGTTTCCTTACGCTGCCCCAGCTCCGGGAGCTGATGGTGCAGCACTGGCCCTGTTTCGCGCCGTACTTCGACGACCGGCGCGATGTCGAACTGGCCCTGGACGAACTCGAAGTCACCCGCAATGTGGTCTCCCGCAACCGCGCCCTGTCCGAGACCGTCCTCGCCCAGGCCGAGCGGGCCTCCTCGCGGCTCCTCGAAATGCTCGGCGGCGATGCGGACGTGCCTTCGGCCCGGCGCCTGCCCGTGGACGCCGTCGAGGACATCGTCGGCGACCGGTACGCGGACGTGGTGGGCGTGCACCCGGACCGGGTCAGGCTGCTGCGGCAGTTCCCGGCGGAGGACCTCTTCGGCGGCGCCCGCCGCCTGGACGCGATCGGGATAGGCCTCAATCTCCTCGTGCAGAACTTCTCGGGCCGCCGCCTGATGCGGCTCGCGGAGGCGGGCGGCCGGGTGCGGCTGCTGTTCCTGAACCCCGCAAGCAGCTCGGTGAAGCGGCGGGAGCGCGAACTCGGCCTGAAACGGGGCGAGTTGAGCCGCTCGGTGGAGATGAACATTTTGCATATGCGACGCGTACGTTCACGGCTGCGCGACCCCGGCGCCTTCGAGATCCGCGTCTTCGACGAGACCCCCCGCTTCACGGCCTATCTGGTGGACGCGGACGGCCATGACGGAGTCGCGGTGGTGCAGTCGTACCTGCGCCGCACGCGCGGCATGGAGGCCCCCGTCCTGGTGCTGCGCAGCGGCTCCCGGGTGGTCAGGGCGGACGAGGCGAAGGGCGGGGAGCACGGGCTCTTCGAGACGTATCGGGAAGAGTTCGAGGCGGTGTGGGCGGATTCCCGGCCCGTGTCCTAGCCCCGGCCGCTCTCACCCCGGCCCCCGGACCCGTTGTCAGTGGCGCATGCGATCGTGTGACCACACGGGGGAACCGCAACGAAGGAGGCGCCACGCATGGGCTGGCACCAGGAGCTGCTGATCGGCTTCGACCTCGAGACCACGGGCACGGACCCGCGCGAGTCACGCATCGTGACGGGCGCGCTGATCGAGGTCAGGGGCGGGCAGTCGATAGGCCGCCGGGAGTGGCTGGCCGATCCTGGCGTGCCCATCCCCGCCGAGGCGGTCGCGGTGCACGGCATCAGCAATGAGCGCGCCGCCTCCGAGGGCCGGCCCGCCGACCAGGTGGCGGACGAGCTGGCCCGCGCGCTCGCGGGGTATTGGGACGCGGGCGTCCCGGTCGTGGCGTACAACGCGACGTTCGATCTGACCCTGCTCTCCGCCGAGTTGCGGCGCCACGGGCTGCCTTCGCTGAGCGAGCGCCTGGGCGGCCGCGAGCCGGCCCCGGTCATCGACCCGTACATCATCGACCGCACGGCCGATCGCTACCGCAAAGGCAAGCGCAACCTTGAGGCGGTCTGCACGGAGTACGGAGTCGCCCTCGACGACGCGCACAATGCGACGGCGGACGCCCTCGCCGCGGCCCGTCTCGCGGGTGCGATAGCGGCCCGTTACCCGAAGATCGCCACGCTGGGTCCGGCGCGACTGCACCAAGCGCAGATCGAGTGGTACGCGGAGTGGGCCGCGGACTTCCAGGAGTTCCTGCGCGCGAAGGGGGACGCGGGGGCGGTGGTCGAGGCCACGTGGCCGATGAGGGAGCTCACCGACAAGGTGGGCTGAACCGGCCGGCCGGACTCAGAACGGGTACCAGCGGACCTCCGGGTCCGCCTCCCTGAGCGACGCCACCCGCCGCTCGAACTCCACGAGCGCCTTGGGGTTGGTCGGCGCGTGCTGCGCAACCCACGCACAGCTCGCCGTCTCGCGCGCACCCCTGAGGACCGCGCACCCCTCCCACTCCCGCACATCCCAGCCGTAGACCCGGACAAAGGAGTCATACGCGGCGGAGTCGAGCCCATAGCGGTCCTTGGAGAGGGCCATCACCACGAGATCGTGCTCACGGAAGTCGGACGAGAACGTCTCCAGGTCCACGAGCACCGGACCCGAAGCCGTCACGAGCACATTGCGCGGAAGGGCGTCCCCATGGATGGGACCCTTCGGCAGATGAGGCGTGAGCTGACGCACCTCCGCCGAGAACGCCTCACGGCGCGCTCGCAGAAAATCCGCGTCCGACGCCGAGATCGCATCCCCTGCCAGCCGCAGCCAGCGCTCGACCCCGCCGAGCAGTTCGCGAGGCGGCAGCGAGAAGGACTCCGCAGGAGGCGACGGCAGCTCGTGCACGCGACGGATCAGCTCGGCAAGATCCGCGGCCTCCGCGGGCCGCACCGACTCACCAAGCCGGTGCCACACCGTCACCGGATGCCCGTCCACCACGCGCGGTTCGGACTCCGCGGCCCGCACCGCAGGCACACCCTCCTTCGCGAGCCACCGCGCGATCCCCACTTCCCGCTCGGCACGCTCGATCAGGCCGGGCGCCGAACGACCCACCTTGACGACCAGATCACCGAGCGCGAACACCGCGTTCTCACCGAGCGCGAGCAGCACCGCATCCCCGGTGAACCCCGCACCACCGAGCACCTCACGCGCCCTTGCCTCGTCCATCCGCCGCCTCCGTACCGTTCCCGTCGCCGCATCCCGCGCGGCCGTTCCGTTTCCTGGCCTGCGCCGAGGCCCGGGAATCAGTCTTGCATTCGCACACCCCGCAACTCCTGCGAGGTCGCTTGACGTATCAGGTTCACGTCAGCACGATGACCAGGGCCGCCAGGGCGGCCCATACCGTATCGAGCCGCCCGAAGGAGTCGATTCCGTGACATTGGCGACCGCGACGAAGTCGAAGCGGTCAGCGAAGCGCGCCTCACCGCGCAAACCGGTCGACCACGGAGCCTGGTTCCTGGTTCTTCCGGCGCTGATTCCGATTCTGGTGCTGAGCGTCGGGCCGCTGCTCTACGGCATCGCGCTCTCCTTCACCGACTCCCAGTCGGGCCGTACCGAACCCACCCAGTGGATCGGCCTCCTGAACTTCCAGGACCTGCTGCACGACACCCTGTTCTGGGACTCGTTCCGCATCGGTCTGCTCTGGGCGGTCGGCGTCACCGTTCCGCAGTTCTTTCTCGCGCTCGGTCTCGCCCTGCTGCTCAACCAGCCGTTGCGCTTGCGCTGGCTGGCCCGGGCGCTTGCGATCATCCCGTGGGCGATGCCCGAGGTGGTCGTCGGCATCATGTGGCGGCTCGTCTACCACCCCGACGCGGGCGTGCTCAACGAGACGCTCTCCAACCTGGGCTTCGGTGAGGGCCGTGACTGGCTGACGGGCACGGCCACCGCGCTCTTCGCGGTGATCGTCGTCGGTATCTGGGCGGGTATGCCGCAGACCACGGTCGCGCTCCTCGCCGGACTGCAGAACACCCCGCGCGAACTCCATGAAGCGGCCGCGATGGACGGCGCGGGCGCCTGGCGCCGCTTCCGTACCGTCACCTGGCCCGCGATCAAGCCGATCGCGCTGGCCATCTCCGCGCTCAACTTCATCTGGAACTTCAACTCGTTCGCCCTGGTCTATGTGCTCACCCAGGGCGGCCCGGGCGGCCGCACCCGACTGCCGATGCTCTTCGCGTACGAAGAGGCCTTCCGCTACGGGCAGTTCGGCTACGCGGCCGCGATGGGCTGTGTGATGGTCGCCGTCATCTCGGTGATTCTCGCGTTCTACCTGGTGGGCCGGCTGAAGGGAGGCGACGAGTAGTCATGCGTACGCGAAAGTCCGCACGTGCCGCGCAGTACGTGGCCCTGCTCGCCTATCTGGTCTTTCTGGCCTTCCCGTTCCTCTGGCTGATCTCCACGGCCTTCAAGCCGGCCAAGGAGCTGGGTTCGCTGGATCCCACCTGGATCCCCAAGGACCCCACCCTCGAGAACTTCCGCCAGGCCTTCGACGAACAGCCGCTGCTTCGGGCGGGGTTCAACTCGCTGCTCGTGGCGCTCTGCGCGGCCGCCGTCGCCGTGGTGATCGCCACGCCGATGGCGTATGTGATGGCCCGCCATCGCAACCGGCTGGCGAAGGCGGCGACCGGCTGGGTCGTGATCAGTCAGGCGTTCCCGTTCGTGCTCATCATCATCCCGCTCTTCTTGATCCTGAAGAACCTGCATCTGATCAACGCCTTGCCCGGCTTGGTCCTGGTGTACGTCGTGTGGTCGCTGCCCTTCGCGCTGTGGATGCTCGTCGGATACGTACGGGCCGTACCGACCGAGCTGGAGGAAGCCGCGGCCGTGGACGGTGCGGGCCGGATGCGCACGTTCGTCTCGGTCGTCGCCCCGCTGCTCGCGCCCGGTGTGGTGGCCACGGCGATGTTCGCGTTCATCACGGCGTGGAACGAGTTCTTCTTCGCTCTCGTCCTGCTCAAGACCCCGGAGAAGCAGACCTTGCCGGTCATCCTCAACCGCTTCATCGGCACGGAGGGTGTGGCCGATCTCGGTCCGCTGGCCGCCGCCGCGTTCCTCGCCACCATCCCCTCTCTGGTGATCTTCTCGATCATCCAGAAGCGGATCACGGGCGGCATGCTGGCCGGGGCGGTGAAGAGCTGATGAGGGCCCTCCAGTGCGTGCGCTCCGCCAAGTGCCTTGCTGCGGCGACCGTTTCGCTCGCCCTGCTCCTGACCGGCTGCTCGGGCGACTCGTCCGACGACGACGGGAGGATCACCCTGCAGTTCCAGTCCCTGGCCTGGCAGCAGGAGTCCGTCGAGGTCAACAAGGAGCTGGTGAAGGAGTGGAACGCCACCCACCCCGACATCCAGGTCAAGTACCTCCAGGGCAGCTGGGACAGCGTCCACGACCAGCTGCTCACCTCGTTCGAGGGCGGTGAGGCGCCGGACATCATCCACGACGCGTCCGACGACCTCGCGGACTTCGCGTACGGCGGCTATCTCGCCGATCTGACCGACCTGATCCCCGCGCGCCTGAAGTCCGACATCCCGCAGAACAGCTGGGACACGACGACCTTCGGCCGCGGCGTCTACGGTGTCCCGTTCCTCCAGGAACCGCGCGTCATCATGGCCAACGCCAAGTGGCTCAAGGAGTCGGGCGTCCGGATCCCGACCCCGGACAAGCCGTGGACCTGGGAGGAATTCCGCACGATCACCAAGGAGTTGAGCGGCGACGGCAAGTACGGGGTCGCCTGGCCGCTCAAGGACCCGGTCTCCGCGACCCTCAACCTGTCCCTGTCGGCGGGCGGTCAGCTCTTCCACCGCGAGGCCGACGGCAAGGTGGACATCCGCTTCGAGCAGGGCGACGGGGTTGTGCCGGGCACGATCCACGACCAGGTCAACGTCGACCACAGCGCGTCGAGTACGACGCTCGGGATGGGCGGTTCGGACACGCTGCCCGGTTTCTTCGGCGGCAAGTACGCGATGGTGCCGCTCGGGTTCTCCTACCGCCAGCAGATCGTGCAGCAGGCGCCGGACGGCTTCGAGTGGCAGGTGCTGCCCGCGCCGGCCGGGGCGGACGGGCTCACGCAGGGCGTCTCACCGCAGACGCTCTCGATCTCCGAGGACACCGAGCACAAGAGGGAGGCGATGCAGTTCATCGACTTCCTGCTGCAGCCCGCCAACCAGGTGCGCCTGGCCAAGGGCGACTGGATGCTGCCGACCGGCACCGAGGCCCTGAAGGCGCCCGCTCTGCAGGCCGAGAAGGACGGCTGGGCGACGGGCACGGCCCTCGCCTCGTATCTGACCTCGGCGCCCGCGCAGTCCGTGCGCGGCTATCCGGAGTGGAAGGACAAGGTGGCGACGCCCGCGCTGCAGGAGTACTACAGCGGGGCGATCGACGCGGCGGAGCTGGAGAAGCGTCTGGTGAAGGACGGGAATCTGGTGCTGAAGAGGTATCAGCGCTAGGGCCCGGCACCGGGCCAGGGCCCGAAACCGCGCCCGGGCCTGAAACCGCGCCAGGGCCCGAGAGCGCGCCGGGGCTCGGCACCGCGCCGGGCCCCGACACCGGGTGTCTCTCGGCTACTTGGCGTGCTGCGCCACGACCCCTTCCAGGCTCCGGCGCAGCACGGCGATCTCCTCATGGCCGACCTGCTCGGCCCACTGGTGTTCCATGTCCCCGAGGATGCGGCCGGCGGCCAGCTGCCCCGCGCTGCCCCGTTCGGTGAGCAGGATGAGTTTGGCCCGGCGGTCGGCCGGGTCCGCCGTGCGCTCGACGTAGCCCAACCGCTCCAGTTCGTCGACCACTTCACCGATCGCCTGCTTGCTGAGCCCGGACTGCTCGGCGAGCGCGGTCAGCCGCGCTCCCTCGGGGCCGATGAACCGGAAGACGGCGCCATGCCGGAAGCGCAGCCCCGTGAACCCCTCCTCGGCGAGCTGGAGGTGCAACTGCTCGACGGTGATGTCCCTGGCCCGCGCGAGCAGCGTGGCCAGCGGCACCCGTCCCGGGGTGGGCTTCTGGGATCGCGCGGTCATCCGGCGCCTCCGTTCGTGAACAAGGAAAAGTAGTCAGGGAGCTTGACTAAAAAGTAGTCGGGTTGCTTGACTAACTCTAACGGCGCCGGCGGCTCGACCGCGAGAGCCGGTGCACCGTCGACGATGCAGGGGGAGAGTCATGAGCAGCTCTGTCGAGACAGGTAGTACGGCAGTTGAGGCGAACGGCCAGGTCGAAAAGGACATCGAGGCCCTACGGGCTCAAGTCCTCGGTCCGGTCCTGACCGCCCAGGACGAGAGTTACGACGCCGAGCGCGCAGGCCATCAGACCGCGCGGTGGCACCGGCCCCAGATCCTGGTGGGCGCGGTCGGCCCCGCCGATGTGCGGGCGGCGGTGGAGTTCGCCGGACGCCACGGCCTTCCGGTCGCCGTACAGGGCACCGGCCACGCGCTGGCCGCCGTCGCCGCCGAGGGCGGCGTCCTCGTCAACACCTCCCGGATGACCGGCGTCCGCGTGAACGTGGCGGAGCGCACCGCCTGGGTCGCGGCCGGGGTGAGCTGGGACAAGGTGATCCACGAGGCGGCCCGCGGCGGCCTCGCGCCCCTGTCGGGTTCGGCGCCCGGGGTCGGTGTCGTCTCGTACACCCTCGGCGGTGGCCTCGGGCTGCTGGCCCGCCGGTACGGGTACGCGGCCGACCACGTCCGCTCCATCGACGTCGTCACGGCCGACGGCCGGCTGCGCACGGTCACCAAGTCCTCGGATCCGGACCTCTTCTGGGCGCTGCGCGGCGGTCGTGACAACTTCGGTGTGGTCACCGGGATCGAGATCGACCTCATGCCGGTCGCCACGCTCTACGGCGGCGGCCTGTTCTACGACTTCGCGTCGGCCCCCGAGGTCTTCGACGCGTACGTACGGTGGTCGGCCGGGATGCCCGAGGAGATGACCTCCTCGATCGCCGTGATCTCCTTCCCCGACGCCCCGGCTCTGCCGCCGATGCTGCGCGGACGCCATGTCGTCCATGTCCGGATCGCCTACGCGGCCGACGATCTCGGTCCCGGCAAGGAGCTCGTGGCGCCGCTGCGGGCGCTCGACCCCTTCAACGACACCGTCCGTGAACTGCCCTTCGCCGAGGGCGGATCCATCCACAACGACCCGGCCGCGCCCGGCACCTTCGAGACCGGTACCGCGATGCTCGGCGAGCTCGACCCCGACGCGCTGCGCACTCTCCTCGCTCACGTAGGCCCGCACGCGCCCGTGCCGCATGTGATCGAACTGCGCCACCTCGGCGGACGGTTGGCGCGCCCGGCCGACGTGCCGAACGCCGTGGGCAACCGCGATGCGTGCTACCTCCTGCATGTGGTCTCGCGCCGCGAGCGCGCGGACATGGCCGACATCGGGCCCGCGCACGACCGCCTCTTCGAGGCTCTTGCGCCCTGGAGCACCGGAGGCCGTGCCCTGACCTTCCTCAACGGCGCTCGTGACGCCGAGCAGGTGCGCTCCGCGTACGACCCGGCGGACTACCGGCGTCTCGCCGAGATCAAGGCGGTCCACGACCCGCGGAACATGTTCCGGCTCAACCACAACATTCCGCCGGCCGGGCGCTCCTGACGCGCTTCGGGATTCCTGACGAGACGGTCCGTCTTGCGCGAGACGGACCGTCTCGCCTAAGGTGCACTCATGACCGCTCACAAGCCCGCCCATATCGCCATGTTCTCCATCGCCGCCGCCGGGCATGTGAACCCCAGCCTGGAGGTCGTCCGCGAGCTCGTCGCCCGCGGCCACCGCGTCACGTACGCGATCCCCGAGTCCTTCGCCGAGAAGGTCGCCGCCGTCGGCGCCGAGCCGAAGATCTGGACCTCGACGCTGCCCACCGACGACGACCCCGATGCCTGGGGCACCGAGCTCATCGACAACATCGAGCCGTTCCTGACCGACGCGCTCCAGGCGCTCCCGCAGATCGGCAGGCTCTACGAAGGGGACGAGCCGGATCTCGTCCTGTACGACATCACCGCGTATCCGGCGCGGATCCTGGCGCACCGCTGGGGTGTGCCGATCGTGCAGTTCTCGCCGAACCTCGTCGCCTGGCAGGGGTACGAGGAGGAGGTCGGCAAGCCGCTCTTCGATCCGCTGAAGGAGACCGTGCGCGGCAAGTCCTTCTTCGACACCTTCGCCGGGTGGATCGCCGAGAACGGTATGGAGATCTCGGTGGAGAACTTCATGGGCCGCCCCGACCGCTGCCTCGTAGTGATCCCCAAGGCGCTGCAGCCGAACGCCGACCGTGTCGACGAGTCCGTCTACACCTTCGTCGGCGCCTGCCAGGGCGAGCGGACCGAATGCGAGTGGCACAGGCCCGAGGGCGCCGAGAAGGTGCTGCTCGTCTCGCTCGGCTCCACCTTCACCAAGCAGCCCGGTTTCTACCGCGAGTGCGTCAAGGCCTTCGGCGATCTGCCGGGCTGGCATGTGGTGCTGCAGATCGGCAAGCATGTGCAGGTGGCCGAACTCGGGGAGATCCCGGGCAACATCGAGGTGCACAGCTGGGTGCCGCAGCTCGCGATCCTGCGCGAGGCCGATGCCTTCATCACACACGCGGGCGCCGGCGGCAGTCAGGAGGGTCTTGCCACCGCGACCCCGATGATCGCGGTGCCGCAGGCGGTCGACCAGTTCGGCAACGCGGACATGCTCCAGGCACTCGGCGTGGCCCGGCACATCCCGACCCAGGAGGCCACGGCCGAGGTGCTCCGCGAGGCCGTGCTCAGCATCGCCGCCGACCCCGAAGTCGCCCGCAGGCTGGCCGACTTGCAGATGCAGACCGCGGCCGAGGGCGGCACCAAGCGTGCGGCCGATCTGATCGAGGCGGAACTGCGCGGCCACTGACCCAGGAGGTGTTGTCAGCGGCGTCGCCTAAGGTCTGAGCCATGACGAAGACTTACGCGGCGCTGCTGCGCGGTATCAACGTCGGCGGTCGGGCGAAGGTCCCGATGGCCGAGCTGCGCACGGTGCTCACGGGCCTCGGCCACGGCGAGGTCGTCACGTATCTGCAGAGCGGCAATGCCGCCTTCACCGCCTCGGCTGGCGACGAGGACTCACTCGCGGACGGGCTGTCCAAGGCGATCGAGAAGCACTTCGGCTTTCCGGTGGCCTGTCTGGTCCGCGACCACGCCTACCTCGAGGCCGTTGCCGAGGCCTGCCCGTTCCCGGCGGCGGATCTGGAGCCCAAGCAGCTCCACATCACGTACTTCTCCGAGCAGCCGGACCCGGCGCGATACGAGGAGATCGTCAAGTCGGAGTTCCTCCCCGAGGAGTTCCGCCTCGGCGACCGCTGCCTCTACCTGTACGCACCCGACGGTCTCGGCCGCTCCAAGCTGGGCGAAATCCTGTCGCGACCCCGGATGAACAAGGGCATGATCGCCACCACCCGTAACTGGAACACCGTCACCAAACTTGTGGAGCTGACCCGTGACTGAGAGCGCGACCGCCGTCCAGCAGGCCATCGAGGGCGAGTTGCGCCTTCTCGAGCCTGCGGTCCGCAAGGACCCGGAGGCGGTCGGGGCGCTGCTGCACGAGGAGTTCATCGAGTTCGGTGCGTCCGGGCGACGCTGGGACCGGCCGTCGATCATCGCGTCCATGGCCGAGGCCGTCGAAGAGGACGACCTGCCGATCGCCACCTCGCTGATGCGCGGCGTTCAGCTCGCCGACGATCTGGTCCAGCTCACCTTCGACACGGACTACAACGGGCGTACGGCGCACCGCAGTTCACTGTGGCGGCGTACGCCCGAGGGCTGGCGGATGTGGTTCCACCAGGCCACGCCCTTCACCCCCGAGGCGTAAGCCCGTCAAGCCGCACCATCTCCTGCGTGCTCAGTCGCACCGCCCCCGCATCCAGGTTCTCCTCGAGATGGACGAGGGAGCCGGTGCCGGGCGTCGGGCACAGCACGGGGGAGTGGTGCAGCAGCCACGACAGCGCGACCTGCCCGGCGCTCACCTCGTGGTCGCGAGCGATGGCCGCGCACACCGGATCCTGCGTCAACGTCCCGTTCCCCAGCGGGAACCACGGCAGGAACGCGATCCCGTGCGCCTCGCACAGCTTCAGCAGATCGCCGGATGCGCGGTCGAGCAGGTTGTAGCGGTTCTGGACCGAGGCGATCGGGACGATGTCCAGGTCGAGCACCCGAGTCAGCTCCTCGGCCGTGATCGTGTCCAGGCCGATATGCCGGATCTTGCCCTCGGCCCGCAGCTCGGCCAGCGTGCCGAGCTGGTCGGCGAGGGGGATCTCCGGGTCGATGCGGTGCAGCTGGTACAGGTCGATGCGCTCCACCCGCAGCCGCCGCAGGCTCGCCTCGCACATCGCGCGTACCGTCTCGCGACGGCCGTCGATGTGCCAGGCACTCGAACTGGTCCGCACCACACCGCCCTTGGTGGCGATCACCACGTCGGCGGGGTACGGGTACAGCGCTTCGGCCACCAGCTCCTCGGCCACCGAGGGGCCGTAGTTGTCCGCCGTGTCGATCAGCGTCACACCCCGCTCGACCGCCCGCCGCAGCACTGCCACCGCGTCCGCGGCAGGCCCGCGCGGGCCCCAGTAGCCGGGGCCGGCCAGCTGGGCCGTGCCGTATCCGAGCCGTCGTACTTCCAGGTCACCGCCGAGCCGCAAATGATCGATCATTCTTGGACGGTATCCGACTCCACCCGGTGCGTCAGCAGTTGGGTCGTACTGCCGTCGTCCTCCCGTACGTCCTTGACGTGCACGAAGCCGATCTTCTCCAGGACCTTGAGCGAGCGCGCGTTCTCCGCGTTCACGGTCGCGTGCACTTCGCTCAGGCCGAGCGCCTCATGCCCGTACGAGGTGAGGGCGGCGGCCAGTTCGGTGCCGAAACCGTGGCCCCAGCTGTCGGCGGTCAGGCCGTAGACGATCTCATGGCCTTTCAGCCAGCGCTCGGGCGAGGGCTTGATCTCCGCGTGGCCTATGTAGCGGCCCTCGTGGCGCACTGCCCAGACAGGGAAGCGGTCCTCGGCGTAGATCAGGCTGAATATCCGGCCGAACAGTGCGCGGTCCTCGGCGGCCGGCGGGCGCTCGGGTCCGTTCCAGAACCACTGTCCGGACGCCGTGTCCTGGAACAAGCCCACGAAGTCCCCTTCATCTGACGGGACATAAGGGGACAAGACCAGGCGTTCGGTACGCAGTTCAGGAGTCACCAAGCCGACGCTAGGCAAACCGTCGTGTCTCGGCAACCACGTTCCGTGCAGCAGACGCCGGTCAGGCGCTCAGCGCGGGCTCCAAGGGGGCGGGAATCGCTACCCGGCACTCGTCGTAGCGGGCCAGGAGCAGCCGCGCCACCTCGGGCGCGGGGCCGAGTACGTCGGCCAGTACATCGGCGCCCGACTGCAGCGCACCCCGCGCGATCCGGTCCGGCAGAAAGCCGGGCGCGAGGACGTACGGCGCGACCGCGATCCGCCGTACGCCCTCGGCCCGCAACTCCCGCACGGCGTCCTGCGTGCGGGGCAGAGATGCGGAGGCGAACGCAGGCCGCACGGCACACCAACCGGTGCGCCGCCACTCCCGCGCGATTTCAGCGATCACTGCGCTCGCCTCCGGGTCCGAAGAGCCCGCCGAGGCCAGGACGACCCCGGTCGAGCTTCTGTCACCGGGGCGTACCCCGGCCTCGTACAACCGCCGCTCGAGCGCGGCGGTCAGGAGCGGCGAAGGTCCGAGGACCTCCGCCTGCCGCACCCGCAGCCGGGGCAGGCGCAGAGCCGCCTCCTGCAGTACGGCGGGAATGTCCGCCTTCGCATGGAAGGCGCGGGTCAGCAGCAGCGGAAGCGCCACCACATCCCGTACGCCATCGGCGTCCAGCTTCTCCAACACCCTCGGTACGGAAGGGGCGTTGAAGTCCAGGAACCCGGTCTCCACGCGCAGCCCGGGCCGCTGCGCACGCACCCGGCGCACCAGGGCGTGCACGGACCGGGCGTGGCGCGGGTCGCGGCTGCCGTGGGCGATGACGAGAAGCGTGGGACGCAGCGGGTGCATGGCGGGTCAGCTCCTGGTGAGGAGGCCGCGGCTGCGCAGCACCCGGCGTTCGATGGGAGCGAAGATCAGCAGCTCGATGCCGATGCCCACGATCAGGATCAGCAGGATCGCGCTGAGCACCCAGGACATGTCCTGCAGCTCTCGGCCCTGCTCCAGGAGCTGGCCGAGTCCGACGCCCAGATCGGCGGCGTTCACGATCAGCTCGGCCGCCATCAAGGAGCGCCAGGAGAAGGCCCAGCCCTGCTTGAGGCCCGCGATGTAGCCGGGCAGCGCGGCAGGGAGCAGGACATGGCGTACGCCCTGCAGTCCGGTCGCGCCGATGACCCGGCCCGCCCGCAGATACAGCGGCGGCACCTGGTCGACACCGGCCACCAGGCCGTTGGCGATGGAGGGGACGGCGCCGAGCAGCACGACCGCGTAGATCGTGGCGTCGCTCAGACCGAACCAGATGATCGCGGCCGGCACCCAGGCCACCGAGGGCAGCGACTGCAGACCCGAAAGGATCGGCCCGATCGCGGCCCGGACCACCTTGACCCGGGCCACGATCAGACCCAGCGGGGTACCGATCGCGACCGAGATCAGGAAGCCCAGGGCGCCACGGGACAGTGAGGTCCACACGTATTCGAGGAGCGTGCCTTCGAGCCACTTCTCCTGCAGCGTGCGGCCCACGTCCGCCGGGCTGGGGAGCAGATAGTGCTCCTTGACCTTGAAGTGGTACGCGAGCTGCCACAGGGCGAGCACCAGGCCGATGGCGACCAGCGGGGGCAGTGCCTTGGAGAGCAGCTTGCGCCCGAACGCGGTGCGGTGGGCGGTCTGCGTCTCCAGGGCGTCGAGGCCGGCCTCAAGGCCGGCGAGGTCGGAGCCCTCCTTCGCGGCCGTATCGGAATCGCTGCTCTTGGTCTCAGTGCTGGCCATGTCGGCGGATCTCCCCCCGCAGTTGTTCGGTGATCTCTACGGAGAGGTCGGCGACCGCGCTGTCCTCGATCCGGCGCGGCTGCGGGATCCCGACCTCCCACTCGCGGGCGATGCGCCCGGGGCGCGAGGAGAGCAGCACGACCCGCTCGGCGAGCCGCACCGCCTCGCGCACGTTGTGCGTGACGAACAGGACGGAGAGGTTGGTCTCGCGCCAGATCCGGGTCAGCTCGTCGTGCAGTACGTCGCGGGTGATGGCGTCGAGCGCGGCGAACGGCTCGTCCATCAGGAGCAGTTGACTGTCCTGCGCGATGGCGCGGGCCAGCGCGACACGCTGGCGCATTCCGCCGGACAGCTCGTGCACGCGCTTGCCGTACGCGCCCTTGAGGCGGACGATCCCGAGCAGCCGCTCGGTCTCCTCGCGCCGCTCGGACTTGGCGAGTCCGCGCATCTTCAGGGCCAGTTCGATGTTCTTGCCCGCGGTGAGCCACGGGAACAGGGCGTGCTCCTGGAACATCAGGGCCGGACGGCCGCCCGGCACCTCGATCTCGCCGGCGCTCGGCTTGTCGAGCCCGGCGACCAGGTTGAGCAGGGTGGACTTACCGCAGCCCGAGGCCCCCAGGAGTGTGACGAACTCGCCCGGCGCGACATCGAGCGTGATGTCGTCGAGCACCAACTGCTGGGCGCCCGGCCGGCCGAAGGACTTGGACACGTGCGAGATACGCGCGGCGTACGCACCGTCGGTGGACGTCGACTTGTCCACCGCGGCCTCGGTGAGTGTGGCTGCCATGACCGTCACCTCCTGGGGTCTCGTATGAAAGGGCTGGGGGCTTACTTGGCGCCGAGCCCGGCGTCGTCGACCGAGGGCTGACCGGCGGCGCTCAGGACCTTGTTGAGCGGACGCAGGTCGTAGATGCCGTCGAGCAGCGGGTCCTTGAGCAGCCCGGCCTTCACCGCGTGCTGGGCCTCGTCGCGCAGGGTCGAGGCCAGCGGGTCGTCGAGGAACTGGACGTTCTTGAACGCCGGGTCGATGACCTCCGCGGGCAGCGGCTTGCCGGTCTCCTTCTCCAGTACGGAGTTGATGGCCTTCTTCGCCTCGTCCGGGTTCTTGTTGATCCACGCGTTGGTGTTCACCGAACCGCGCAGGACCGCCTCGACGACCTTCGGGTACTTCTCCAGGAACTCCTGGCGGACGATGATGTTCGTGATCACGAACTTGCCGTCCTTCCAGAGCTCCTTCTCGTCGAGAAGGACCTTGGCGCCCTCGGCGACCAGCTTGGACGCGGTGGGCTCGGGCACCCAGGCACCGTCGATGTCGCCGTTCTTGAAGGCGATCGGCGTGACCTTGTTGTCCGTACGGGCGATGTTGACGTCACCCTTGCCGCTGGTCGCGTCGACCTTGTAGCCCTTGTCGGCGAGGTAGTTGAGGAGCGCGACGTCCTGGGTGTTGCCCAGCTGCGGGGTCGCGATCGTCTTGCCCTTGAGGTCGTCGAGCGACTTGATCTTCTTGGGGTTGACCACGAGCGAGACACCGCCGGACGCGGAGCCGGAGATGATCCTGAGGCTCTTGCCCTGGGACTTGGTGTAGCCGTTGATGGACGGCGAGGGGCCGATCCAGCCGATGTCGATGGCGCCCGAGTTGAGGGCTTCGATCTCGGCGGGGCCCGCGTTGAAGACCTGGCCCTTGGCCTTGGTGCCGCCCAGTTCCTTCTGGATCAGACCGCCGTCGCCGAGGCCGACGAGCGCGGTGCCGTGGGTGACATTGGCGAAGTAGCCGATCTTGACTTCGGAGAGTCCGTCGATGGCCTTGCCCTGGGCGACAGGGGTGGTCTTGTCGCCCTCGTCGTCGGACTTGGAGCCGTAGCCGCAGGCGGTGAGGGCCAGCAGAGGGAGCGTGATCGCGGCGACGGCGAGTCGCTGGTGCTTCGTACTGCGGATGGAACCGGTTGAACTGTTGGCAGGCACGGGAGGTGTTTCCTCTCGGAGGCCCGGTTCTTACGTCCCCCTGGAATTCGGGTACGCGGCCGGGAGTTCGGCAGGTCTTCGTCTATGGCGTACGTGGTGTACGTGCCGCACGTTTCGTACGGGGCGAGCGTCGGCGCGCAGGGTGCGCGTACAGGTCAGCGCACACATCGCGCGACACCCCCGGTACCGGCTCCCAGGGCGCCGCTGCCCACTCGGCCGCCCTCCTTCGCGAAGGTCGCGTACACATCGATGGCCATCAGAAATCCCAACCCTCTTCATCCGGGGCGGAGTCGACGTCGGCGGCGTCGCCCTCGCGCGGCTGCGCGAAGGCCTCGCCGGACATGCCGGCGGCCAGCGTGGTGCCGTCCGCCGGGTCGATCAGCAGGAACGAGCCGGTACGCCGGGAGTCGGCGTACGCGTCGAGCGCGAGCGGTTCGGCGGTGCGGACCTTCACACGGCCGATGTCGTTGGCGACCAGCTGCCCGGGCTCCGGGTGCTGGGAGAGGTCGTCGAGCGTGAGGCGCGACGGGATCTCCTTGACGATCGCCTTGACCGTACGGGTGGTGTGCTTGAGCAGGACGCGCTGGCCCACGGTCAGCGGCTGGTCGGCCACGTGGCAGACCGTCGCCTCAATGTCCTGGCTGGTGGCCGGGGCGTCATGGGCGGGCACGATCAGATCGCCGCGCGAGATGTCGATGTCGTCTTCCAGGAGCAGCGTCACCGACTGCGGGGTCCAGGCGACATCCACGCTCTCACCGAGCAGATCGATACCGGAGATCTTCGAACTCCGCCCGGAGGGCAGGACCTTGATCTCCTCGCCCACCCGGAAGGTACCGGCCGCGATCTGACCCGCGTAACCCCGGTAGTCGGGGTGCTCGGCGGTCTGCGGCCGGATCACCACCTGCACCGGGAAGCGCGCGTGGCAGGTGGCCAGGTCATGGCTGACCGGCACCGTCTCCAGGTGCTCCAGGAACGTGGGGCCCGGGTACCAGTCCATGTGCGCGGAGGGCTCCACCACGTTGTCGCCGGCGAGCGCGGAGATCGGGATCGCGGTGATCTCCGGAACGCCCAACTCCTTGGCGTACGTGGTGAATTCCTCGGCGATCGTGGCGAAGACCGACTCCTCGTACGCGACGAGGTCCATCTTGTTCACGGCGAGCACCACATGCGGGACGCGCAGGAGAGCGGCGATCGCGGCATGGCGGCGGGTCTGCTCGACGACCCCGTTGCGGGCGTCGACCAGGATCACCGTCAGCTCGGCGGTGGAGGCGCCGGTGACCATGTTCCGGGTGTACTGCACATGCCCGGGGGTGTCGGCCAGGATGAACCGGCGCTGTGCGGTGGCGAAGTAGCGGTAGGCGACATCGATGGTGATGCCCTGCTCGCGCTCCGCGCGAAGACCGTCGGTGAGCAGCGCCAGGTCGGGAGCGTCCTGGCCGCGGCTCGCGGAGACCCGCTCGACGGCTTCGAGCTGGTCGGTGAGGACCGACTTGGAGTCGTGCAGGAGGCGTCCCACGAGGGTGGACTTGCCGTCGTCGACCGAGCCCGCGGTGGCGAAACGCAGCAGCGTCGTGGCGGACAGACCTTCGACTCCGGTCAACTGGCCGGTAGTGCTGGACATTTAGAAGTACCCCTCGCGCTTGCGGTCTTCCATCGCGGCCTCGGACATCTTGTCGTCGGCGCGGGTCGCCCCTCGTTCGGTGAGCCTCGACGCGGCGATCTCGGTGATCACGGCTTCGAGCGTGGTGGCATCGGAGTCGACGGCGCCGGTGCAGGACATGTCGCCGACGGTGCGGTAGCGCACCAGCCGGGTCACGACCGGCTCGCTCTCCTTCGGGCCGCCCCACTCGCCCGCGGTCAGCCACATACCGGAGCGCGAGAACACCTCACGCTCGTGCGCGAAGTAGATCTCCGGAAGCTCGATGCCCTCGCGGGCGATGTACTGCCACACGTCCAGCTCGGTCCAGTTGGAGAGCGGGAAGACACGCACGTGCTCACCGGCCGCGTGCCGGCCGTTGTACAGGTTCCACAGTTCGGGCCGCTGACGGCGCGGGTCCCACTGCGAGAACTCGTCGCGCAGCGAGAACACCCGCTCCTTCGCGCGCGCCTTCTCCTCGTCGCGGCGCCCGCCGCCGAAGACCGCGTCGAACTTGTCGGCGGCGATCTTCTCGGTGAGCGGCACGGTCTGCAGGGGGTTACGGGTCCCGTCGGGGCGCTCCTTGAGCACTCCGCGGTCGATGTAGTCCTGCACGGAGGCGACATGGAGACGCAGGCCGTGCTCGGCCACCACGCGGTCGCGGTACTCCAGGACCTCGGGGAAGTTGTGCCCGGTGTCCACGTGGAGCAGCGAGAACGGGATCGCGGCCGGCCGGAACGCCTTGAGCGCCAGATGCAGCATGACGATCGAGTCCTTGCCGCCGGAGAAAAGAATCACCGGCCGCTCGAACTCACCCGCCACCTCACGGAAGATGTGCACGGCCTCGGACTCGAGGGCGTCCAGATGCGACAGCGCGTACGGGCTGTCGGTCTCCTCGGAAACCGAAGAAGCAACGGTCGTCACAGCAGACCCCTCTCACCCAGCAGCGCGTAGAGCGCCGCAGCCGACTCCTGCACGGTCTGGTCCTGCGACTCGATCCGCAGATCCGGTGACTCCGGTGCCTCGTACGGGTCGTCGACCCCGGTGAGCCCGGAGATCTCACCCGCGGCCTGCTTGGCGTACAGGCCCTTCACGTCGCGTACGGAGCACACGTCCACCGGAGTGGCCACATGCACCTCCAGGTAGGGCGTGCCCTCGCTCTGGTGGCGCTTGCGCACCGTCTCGCGGCTGTCGGCGAACGGGGCGATGACCGGGACGAGCACCTTCACGCCGTTGGACGCGAGCAGTTCGGAGACGAACCCGATCCGCTGGACGTTGATGTGCCGGTCCTCGCGCGAGAACCCGAGGCCCGCCGAGAGGAACTCGCGGATCTCGTCGCCGTCGAGCACCTCCACACGGTGGCCCTCGTCGCGCAGTCGCCCGGCGAGCTCGTTCGCGATGGTGGTCTTGCCCGCGCTCGGCAGCCCGGTGAGCCAGATGGTGGCACCGGTCACTTGGTCTTCTCCCAGGTCTCGTACGTCCTTGGCGGCCGTCATCCGTGCAGCCCGCATTCCGTCTTGTTGCGCCCGGCCCAGCGGCCCGAGCGCGCGTCCTCGCCCTCGGCGACCCGGAAGGTGCAGGGCGCGCAGCCGATCGACGGGTAGCCGTCGTCGAGCAGCGGATTGGTCAGTACGCCGTGTTCGGCGATGTAGGCGTCGACATCGGCCTGGGTCCAGCGGGCGATGGGCGAGATCTTGACCTTCTGCCGCTTGGCGTCCCAGCCGACGACCGGGGTGTTCGCCCGGGTCGGGGACTCGTCGCGGCGCAGTCCCGTCGCCCAGGCCTGGTACGAAGTCAGGCCCTGCTCAAGGGGCTTGACCTTGCGCAGGGCGCAGCACAGGTCGGGGTCGCGGTCGTGCAGCTTCGGGCCGTACTCGGCGTCCTGCTCGGCCACCGTCTGCACGGGGGTGAGCGTGATGAGGTTGACGTCCATCACGGCGCCCACGGCGTCCGCGGTGCCGATGGTCTCGGGGAAGTGGTAGCCGGTGTCGAGGAAGACCACGTCCACACCGGGCATGGCGCGGGACGCGAGGTGCGCGACCACGGCGTCCTCCATCGAGGACGTCACGCAAAAGCGCGGACCGAAGGTCTCGGCGGCCCACTTGAGGATGTCGAGCGGGGACGCGTCCTCAAGATCGCGTCCGGCCTGCTCGGCGAGTGCCTGGAGCTCTTCGGCGGTCCGTTCCGCCTGAGCGGTCGTCATATCTCTTCGCCTCCACCGTCGTTGCGCTGAACTCCCCGGGCGAGCAGCCCGAGGAACTTCAACTGGAAGGCCCGGTTGCACGCCGCGCATTCCCACGCGCCGTGCCCGGTCTCATTGGGGCGCAGATCCTCGTCACCGCAGTAGGGGCAGTAGAAGGGCGCGGCTCGCTCGCTCATGACCCCTCCTTTCGCTGCCGTTCGCTGACGCTCACGACAGTGACTCCTCGGAGGCACGAGCCGCCCAGGTCGCGAACCGCTCGCCGTCCTCGCGCTCCTCCTGGAACTTGCCGAGCACCCGCTCCACGTAGTCCGGCAGCTCGTCCGAAGTGACCTTCAGACCACGGACCTTGCGGCCGAAGCCGGCCTCCAGGCCGAGCGCGCCACCGAGGTGCACCTGGAAGCCCTCGACCTGCTCGCCCTGGTCGTTGAGGACCAGCTGGCCCTTGAGACCGATGTCCGCGACCTGGATACGGGCGCAGGCGTTGGGGCAGCCGTTGATGTTGATGGTGATCGGCTCGTCGAACTCGGGGATGCGGCGCTCGAGTTCGTCGATGAGGGACGCACCACGCGCCTTGGTCTCGACGATGGCCAGCTTGCAGAACTCGATCCCGGTGCAGGCCATGGTGCCGCGCCGGAACGGCGAGGCGTTGACCTTCAGGTCCAGGGCTTCGAGGGCGGAGACCACCGACTCGACCTGGTCCTGCTCGATGTCGAGCACGATCATCTTCTGCTCGGCGGTGGTACGGAGCCGGCCCGAGCCGTGCGCCTCGGCGACCTCCGCGATCTTCGTCAGGGTGGTTCCGTCCACGCGTCCGACGCGCGGCGCGAAGCCCACGTAGAAGCGGCCGTCCTTCTGCCGGTGCACACCGAGGTGGTCGCGCCAGGTGCCGACGGGCTGCTCGGGGGCGGGCCCGTCGATCAGCGGACGCTTGAGGTACTCGTCCTCCAGGATCTGCCGGAACTTCTCCGGACCCCAGTCGGCAAGGAGGAACTTCAGACGGGCCCTGGTGCGCAGTCGACGGTAGCCGTAGTCACGGAAGATGCCGATGACACCGCCGTACACGTCCGGCACCTCGTCGAGCGGCACCCAGGCGCCAAGTCGCTGGCCGAGCTTCGGGTTGGTGGACAGACCGCCGCCCACCCACAGGTCGAAGCCGGGGCCGTGCTCGGGGTGGTTCACGCCGACGAACGCGATGTCGTTGATCTCGTGCGCCACGTCGAGCTGGGGCGATCCCGAGACCGCGGACTTGAACTTGCGCGGCAGGTTGGAGAAGTCCGGGTTGCCGATGAAGCGGCGCTGGATCTCGTCGATGGCGGGCGTGCCGTCGATGATCTCGTCCTCGGCGATCCCCGCGACCGGCGAACCGAGGATCACGCGGGGGGTGTCACCGCAGGCCTCGGTGGTGGAGAGCCCGACCGCCTCGAGGCGGTTCCAGATCTCGGGGACGTCCTCGATCCGGATCCAGTGGTACTGGACGTTCTGCCGGTCCGTGATGTCCGCGGTGCCGCGCGCGAACTCCTGGGAGATCTCACCGATCACCCGCAGCTGCTCGGTGGTCAGCCGGCCGCCGTCGATACGCACGCGGAGCATGAAGTACTTGTCGTCCAGCTCCTCCGGCTCCAGGATCGCCGTCTTGCCGCCGTCGATCCCGGGCTTGCGCTGGGTGTAGAGCCCCCACCAGCGCATACGGCCACGCAGGTCGTTGGGGTCGATGGAGTCGAAACCCCGCTTGGAGTAGATCGTCTCAATGCGTGTCCGCACATTGAGACCGTCGTCGTCCTTTTTGAACTGCTCGTTGCCGTTGAGCGGAGTGAAGTGACCGACGGCCCACTGGCCCTCGCCGCGGTGGCGTCCCGTTTTGCGGCGTGGCGAAGCGGGGGCGGCAGGCTTCTCGGGGGTGGCGGCCATGGCAGTACGTCCTTCGGGCAGCGGAATGCGGCTCTTACCTGCGGATGCGCAGCGCTGAGCTCGGCAGGGCGCAGGGGGAATCGGAAAGAAGTGGTCTCGGCGCAGTGCTGGAAATGCTGCGTCAGCAGGCCGGACAGATGGCGCTGGACATGCGGCAGAGATCGACGTGCCGTCGACTCACCAAGGCATTGCCAGCTCGATTCATGGGGGAAGCGTGGCACGGGACTTTGGACCTGGTCCAGCTTCGTCCAATATGTGGACGAGGTTGTCCCGTATCGCGAGACAGTGTGGCGGGGGTCACGCCCCCGCCCCTGAGCTGCGGTTTCAGTGGTCGGCGGGGGAGGCCGTCGTCGTCGTGAAGGCGCCCGGCCACGGTCCCGGCGTGGGCAGGTCCGGCTGCTCCTCCACCTTGGTGGCGCAGAGCCGGAAACCGCGCCGCGTGTAGTTGGCCATCGCGTGCTCCCCGTCGAGGTCGCAGGTGTGCAGCCAGACCCGCTTGGTCGGCTCCCGGTCGGGGTGGCGCTCGGCGAGGTCCCAGGCGCGTGCGATCCCGTAGGAGAGGAGGGGGCCGCCGATGCGCCGGCCGCGGAACGCGGGGATCAGACCGAAGTAGACGATCTCCACCACGCCCTCGGCCTGTGCGTCCAGCTCGACATAGCCGGCCGGGGTGCCGTTCTCGTACGCGACCCAGGTCTCGGTGCCCGGCCGGTTCAGGGCCTCCTGCCACTGGGCGTAGGTCCAGTCGAGCCGGTCCACCCAGTGGATGTCACCGCCGACCGAGGCGTAGAGGAACCTGCTGAACTCCGGCGAGGGCACCTCCGCGCGCACGATCCGTACGTTCGACGGCAGCTCGCCGGCCGGTGCGAGGTCGGCCGGAGAGGTCTGTTCCAGGGACCAGGTGGTCACAGTGATGCTCATGGCGGACAGCGAATCACGGGCCGGGGCGCGCCCTCAAACCCGGTGGGGTGCACCCCCGATCTCCTGTGGTGCCGGGTCAGTCCGGCTCCCCGCGCCGTACCCGCAGGACCGCCGGCGCCATCGACTGCGGCAGCAGATCCGCCGGGTCCGGCGGAAGGAGCACCTGGACGTCGGTGTCCTCACGGAAGCGGTACGGCCGGCCGTCGAGGAGCCCCGCGAGATATCTGCGCACCCGCGACAGCTCGGCGCGCACGGTCACCGCTCGCCCCGGATCCCCGAACAGCTCCCCGGCGAGCCCGGACGCCGTACGCCCTCCCGGGGCGATGGAGAGCAGATAGAGCAACTCGGCGTGGCGCGGGGTGAGTTCATGGGTCCAGCCGCCCGCCTCGCCGGTCACGGAGACCGTCCAGCGGCGAGGGCTGCTCAGATCGAGCACCACGGCCGCGGACGCACCCGCCGCCTGGTCCCCGGCGTCGTCGGGCCGCAGCAGCCAGCCGCCCGGCAGCGGCTCCACCCGGCAGGCGCCGAGCGAGGGCAGCAACGAGTACCCGGGCCCGAAGGACTTGGGCAGGGCTACACGGTCCGTCGGCGCCATCCCCGTGACGGCGGCGGTCCAGCCGTTGGTGTCCACGACGACCGCGCGCCCCTTGAACCCGGCGAGCAGCGGCACGGCCGTCGTGCGCAGCCGGTCGAGCGTGGACAGATGGCGGGTGCGCAGCTCGGCCTCCGCGAGCCGGGTCACCGAGTGCACGAGGGCGAGCGTCGCCGGGTGCATGGTGTCGAGCGGACCGCTCACGTCGACCACGCCGATGAGACGGCCGTCCCGCGGATCGGTCACGGGGGAGCCCGCGCAGGTCCAGTTGTGGTGGGTGCGTACGAAGTGCTCGGCCGAGAAGACCTGCACGGGCCGGCGCGTGACCAGCGGCGTACCGACGCCGTTGGTGCCGACCGTGGCCTCGGTCCAGTCGGCACCGAGTTCGAAGCCGTGGCCGTCCGCCTTGCGCAGCACGGCCGACGAACCCTCCCGCCACAGCACCCGGCCCTCGGTGTCCGCGACGACCATGATGTGCTGCGCCGCGTCCGCTATGGACACCAGTCCTTGGCGCAGTTCGGGCAGCACGTCGGCGAGCGCCGTCGTCCTGCGCCGCTCCTCCAGCTCCTCCAGGGACAGCAGCCCCGCCCGTACGTCGTTGTCCGGATCCACACCACGGCGCAGCATCCGGCCCCACGACTCCTCGATCACCGGCCGGGGATCGATCCGCGGCCGCTGCCCGGAGAGCGCGGCGTCACGTACCCCCTCGAGCATCCGAGCCGCTCGTACGGAATCCATCGCCGCCAGTCTGACCAGGTCGATCGTCGCATCAGTCACCGGAGCCTCCCACAACGCCAGTGCGCATCGTGCCTGCACCCATCCTCCCGCCGGTCCCCCCGAATGGGGGTAACCCCGGCCAGGACGCCCCTGGAGGCACCAGACGATGCAACCCCCTGCAACTCTCGCGAACAAGCGCTCGGGTGACCGAAAATGAACTGGCCGCCGCTTCTGCGGCGTTCATGCCCTCCTGACTCACGGGGTCATGAGGCGGGGGTGGTGCCGTGTCGGCGCAGCACCACCCCCGCGTCCTGGAGGTAACCACCCCCATTGACCAGGGGGTTCACACCACGGGCCGAGCCCGCTCCACGATCCCTTCGAGTTCCAGGGTGTGCGGCAGCGTGCCGAACGACACTCCCCAGTCGCCGCCGAGCCGTGAAGCGCAGTACGCCTCTTCGACGTGCGGCGGAGCGAACCGTACGAGCAGCGACCCCTGCAGAACGACGGCCATCCGCTCCACAAGACGACGTGCCCGGGCCTCGATACCGCTGAGGTCGGCGAGTTCCGTGAGCATTGACTTGATGGCCGAGTCGAGACGGTGGTCGGCGCCGCGCGCCTGGCCCACCTCGCGCAGGAAGGCGTCGAAGGCCTGCGGTTCGCGCTGCAGAACGCGGATGACGTCGAGGGCCTGGACGTTTCCGGCGCCCTCCCAGATCGAGTTGAGCGGCGATTCCCGTAGCAGCCGGGGCATTGGGGACTCCTCGACGTAGCCGTTGCCGCCCAGACACTCCAGCGCCTCGGCCACCAGCGGTGTACAGCGTTTGGTCACCCAGTACTTGGCGACCGGCACCGCGAGCCGCAGAAAGGCCCGCTCCTGTTCGCTGCCGCCCCCGTAGGCGCCGTCGTACGCCGCCGCAAGGCGCAGCGCGAGCGTGGTGGCGGCCTCCGACTCCACCGCGAGATCGGCGAGCACGTTGCGCATCAGCGGCTTGTCGATCAGCGGCCCGCCGAACGCGCTGCGATACGAGGTGTGATGCACCGCCTGCGCCACCGCCTGCCGCATCAGGGCCGCCGAGCCGGTGACACAGTCGAGCCGGGTCGCCGCCACCATCTCGATGATGGTGCGCACCCCGCGCCCCTCCTCACCGACCCTGCGCGCCCAAGTCCCAGCGAACTCCACCTCGCCGGACGCGTTGGACCGATTGCCCAGTTTGTCCTTCAGGCGCTGCAGGGCGAACGCGTTGCGTGTGCCGTCCTCCAGGACCCGGGGCACCAGGAAGCAGGTCAATCCGCCGGGCGCCTGGGCGAGCACCAAGAACGCATCCGACATCGGCGCCGAACAGAACCACTTGTGACCCGTCAGCGCATACGTCCCGTCCTCGGCAAGAGGCTCGGCCCGCGTCGTGTTGGCCCGTACGTCGCTGCCGCCCTGCTTCTCCGTCATGCCCATCCCGACGAGCGCGCCGGCCTTCCGGGCGACCGGTCGCAGCCCTTCGTCGTAGACGAGCGAGGTGAGCTTCGGCTCCCACTCGGCCGCGAGCGCCGGGTCGGTGCGCAGCGCGGGCACCGCCGCATGCGTCATCGACAGCGGACAGCCGTGCCCCGGTTCGACCTGGGTCCACACCAGGAAGGCCGCGGCCCTTCTCAAGTGCCCGTGTTCCCGCGTCCAGGCCGCCGTCAGGCCCGCGCCCACGCCCTTGGCGAGCAGCCGGTGCCAGGCCGGATGGAACTCCACCTCGTCGATGCGACGGCCGTAGCGGTCATGCGTACGCAGCCGCGGAGGGTTGCGGTCGGCCTGAGCACCCCACTCCTGGGCCTGCGTCGAACCCGCCGCGCGCCCGAGCTCGCCCAGCTCCCCGCGCACGGAAGCGAGCAGCGCGTCGGGCAGATGGCGCTCGACGCCCTCCACCAGGGCCCGGTCGGCGGCGAACACGTCGTATCCGACCAGGGGCTCGGCCTGGTTGGTGACGGTGTGGGTGGGTGCGTTCATACGCTCACGGTAGAGCCGGACCCGGTGGAGAGGCAGGGTCACCGCGTGGGGCGGTGCCCCAGACGCACGCTCGTCTGGAACAGGAGCCGCCCGGTGTCGGCGTCGAGGTCGACGGCGGCCTGGCCGGGCGTACCCGGCGCGGACGCCAGGGCGGCCAGATGCGCCCGCACCGCACGGACCGTGACCAGCAGTTCCGAGGCCGCGGCCCGGCGGTACGGGCTGCCGCCGGCGAACCCGCCGAGCAGGTTGTCCAGCTCCCCGAGTTCGCTCTCGCACACGGCCCTCTGGGCGTCGAGCGTCGCCTGGTCCGTGCCGCCGGCCAGCACGCTTCCCGCGAACTCGCCCACCGGGGCGAGAGCTTCGGACACTGCGGTGACCAGGGTGAAGTTCTGTTCGTGGTCGGGTGTCGTCGTGGTCGTGGTCGTGGTCGTGGTCGTGCTTGTGGTGGTCGCCGCGCTCTGCTCGGCGGCCGGCTGCGCCGCGGCGTCGAACCCCAGCTCCGCACTGGTGTCGTAGAGGAACTCGCGGACGTCGACGGTCAGGTCCGCGGCCGCCTGCTCGGCGCCGGCCTCGTCCGCCGCGTCGACCAGCCGTGCGACATTGCCCTTGAGGGAGTCGACCCGTGCCTTGTGCGCCGAGCCGGGCACCTTGCCGTGCTTGTGGGCCAGGAACTTGTCGAGTCCGGCGTCGGCGGCGGCCTTCTTGCCGTGCAGCTTCGCCTTCTCCTCCTTGTCCTTCTCCTTGTCTCCGTCCTTGCTGTCCTTGCTGTCCTTGCTCTTCTTGCCGCGCAGCGCGGTCGTGGCCGTGTCGCCCACCGGGGCGAGGGCCGTGGAGACATCGGTGAGCAGGGCGAAGTGCGCGCTGAGCGCCTCGTCGGGGGCGATGCGCTGAGGGGCCGTGGTGAAGCCGGTGGCCAGCGTCGCGCACAGCAGCGCGCCGGCCGTGGCCGCGCGCAAGGTTGTCGTCTTGGTCATGGGGCAAAGTTCGAACGTACGACCACTCTTTGCAACTGCGCATGAACCGAACGGGGTGCGGTCCATCGCGGTATTTGAGGCTCGTTCGTGCGGATACGGTAAGGACGTGCACCAGGCAGAAGAAGAACCCGAGCGGCGGCCCTCGGGGCGGCTCCACCGGGCCCGCGCCGTCTATCGCAACGTGTCCAAGCGCAGGACCGCCTGGCTGCTCCTCAAGGACACGGTCAACTCCTGCATCGAGTACCGCATTCTGGGGCTCGCCGCTGAGGCCGCCTTCTTCACGCTGCTCTCCGTGCCGCCGCTGCTGCTCAGCCTCGTCGGCCTGCTCGGCTACGTGGACGCCTGGACCGGCGCCGAGACGATCCAGTCCGTACGCGACAACATTCTCGAAGCCGCCCGCACCGTGCTCTCCGACAAGGGCGTGACCGAGATCGCGGAGCCGATCCTCGACGACGTGCTGCACGGCGGCCGCCCCGACGTGATCTCGCTCGGCTTCATCTTCGCGCTGTGGTCGGGATCAAGGGCGGTGAACGTCTTCATCGACACCATCACCGTGATGTACGGACTCGACGGAGTGCGCGGCATCGTCAAGACGCGTCTGCTCGCGTTCCTGCTCTTCCTCGTCGCGATCGTGATCGGTTCGGTGGCACTGCCGCTGATGGTGGCGGGGCCCGATGCCGTCCTGGAGATCGTGCCGATGCGGGACACGGTCGTACAGGTTCTGTACTGGCCCACGGTGATAGTGCTCGGCACCGTCTTCCTGACCACGCTCTACCACGTGTCCGTGCCGGTGCGTTCACCGTGGATCGAGGACGTCCCGGGCGCTCTGGTGGCCCTCGGGATGTGGGTGCTCGGCAGCTTCCTGCTGCGGATCTACCTCACCAACACCGTGGAGGGGCCCACCATTTACGGGTCGCTCGCGGCCCCCGTGGCGGTGCTCCTGTGGATCGGTGTCTCGGCCTTCGCGGTCCTGGTCGGCGCGGCGGTCAATGCCGCGATCGACCGGGTCTGGCCCTCCATCGCCACGTCCGCCGCGCGTGCGGCCAACGAGCGGATGAGGGAGGCCAAGGCCGCCGAGATGGTGGCGCGCGCGGCCGCGGCGCGGGTTGCCCAGGAGGGCGAGGACGATCCGGACGATCCGGATATGCCCTCGGAGTTTCCCGAGCGCTGGGCCCAGTTCCTGCCCCCGGACGACCTCTCCTCCCGGCTGCGCGCCCACGCCAAGCGGCACGGGGTGCAGCGCCCCCCGAAGCAGCCGCCGTCCGCGAAGGAGACCTCCGCACAGCAGCCGCCCGGGGAGCGCGGGCCCTGAGAATCCGGCGGGTCAGGCCTTCCAGGTCCCGGCCGCCGCATGCTCCTGGACGAAGTCCTCGAAGGTGCGGGGCTCACGTCCGAGTACCTGCCGGATGCCGTCCGTGGTCTGCGCGTTGTGCCCGTCGAGCATGACCTCGAACAGCTCCACCAGGAACGCCGCCTCCGGCTCGGGGATCCCCATCTCGACGAGGATCTCGCCGAAGGCCCGCGCCGGCACGGGGATGTACGGGATCTCCCGTCCCGTCGCGGCGTTGATCTCCGCCACGGCCGTGCGGAACGACAGCAGCCGCGATCCGGTGACGTCGTACGCCTTGCCGATGTGCACGTCGTCGCTCAGCGCGGCCACCACCACGTCGGCGATGTCCCGTACGTCGATGAACGGTTCGACGACCTCGCCGCCGGGGAACGCCAGCTCCCCGGTGGCCTGGACGGCCTCGAAGAGATCGCCCTCGCTGAACATCTGGGCGAACCACGCGGCCTGCACGATGGTCCAGTCCGCGCCCGACTCGCGCAGCGCCCGCTCGGCGGGGTCGGCCTGCGGCTCACCGCGCGCCGAGAGCAGAACAAGCCGTCGTACACCCTTCTCCAGGGCCTTGGCCGAGATGGCGGCGATGTCCTCCGCCGTACCCGGAGCGCCGATGTCGATGTAGTGCGCGAGATACGCGGCGTCCACTCCGTCGAGCGCCGCGTCCCACGTCGAACGGTCCGCCCAGTCGAAGGGAATCGGCGCGGAACGCGAGCCGCGCCGTACGGTGAGGCCGGCCTGCTCGGCCGCCTCCGCCACCCGACGCCCGGTCTTGCCGGTCGCCTGGGTCACCAACACTGTCTGGTACTTGCTCGTCTTCGTCATGTCTTCAGTGAACTGCCGTACGGGGGTGGGCGACCATCGCCGAGGCCCTCACCGGCATAAGCGCGCGTCTCACTTGCTCCGGGCGCCTACGCTGCTTGCCATGGACGCTCTCGAAGGCTTGCTCGAAGGTCCGCGCGCCAAAGGCGCGTTCATGATCCGGGCCTGCTTCGACCCGCCCTGGTCGGTGCGGATCGAGGATCGCGCACCCCTGAGCGTGATGGTGATGTTGCGCGGTGAGGGCTGGCTGATCCCGGACGAGGGCGAACGGCTGCGGATGCGGCCCGGCGAGATCGCGATCGCCCGTGGCCCGGACCCGTACGTCTGCGCCGACGACCCTTCGACGCCGCCCCGTGCGGTGATCTTCCCGGGTGGGCGCTGCGAGGCGCCGGACGGCAGCGAGATGAAGGACTACCTGGACCTCGGGACGCGTACGTGGGGCGGGCGGACGGACGGGTCGGCCGTGATGCTGGTCGGCACCTACCAGATGCAGGGGGAGTTGAGCACACGGCTGCTCGACGCGCTGCCGCCGCAGCTCGTTCTCACCAAGGACGTCATCGACTGCGCCCTGATCCCCCTGGTCGCGGACGAGATCGTACGGGACGAGCCCGGCCAGGCCGTCGTCCTCGACCGTCTGCTCGACCTGCTTCTGATCGCCTCGCTCAGAGCCTGGTTCGCACGCCCCGAGGCCGCCCCGCCGGCCTGGTACCTGGCGCTCGGCGACCCCGTGGTGGGGGTCGCCCTGCGTCTGATCCAGGACGAGCCGGCGCGCGCGTGGACCGTCGCTGAACTGGGGGAGCGGGCCGGGGTCTCCCGCGCGGCGCTGGCCCGCCGCTTCACGGAACTGGTCGGCGACCCCCCGATGGCCTATCTCACGGGCTGGCGCCTCGCGCTGGCGGCGGACCTGCTCCGCGACTCGTCCCTGACGGTCGGCGCGATCGCCCGCAAGGTCGGCTACGGCAGCCCGTTCGCGCTGTCCACCGCGTTCAAGCGGGAGTACGGGGTGAGTCCGCTGGAGTACCGGGAAGGGTCTCGTACGATGTAATGCATGAACTTGGTGAGTAACCCTTACGAACTCTGTGCTGGTGTGCCACCCGTCGAGATCTTCCGGCGGCTGCGCACCGAGGCCGGGCTGTCCGACAAGTCCCCGCAGGCGGTGGCCCTGGCGCTGCCCAACACCTGGTACGGCGTGCTGGTGCGGCACGAGGGGGAGATCATCGGGATGGGGAGGGTCATCGGCGACGGCGGCACTGCATTCCAGATCACCGACATCTGTGTGCACCCTGCGCACCAGGGGCGCGGCCTCGGCAAGCGGATCATGGCGGCGCTCACCGAAGAGCTGGAGCGCAGGGCGCCCGCCACCGCGTATGTCTCACTGATCGCGGACGGTCCGGCGCGCTTCCTCTACGAGAAGTTCGGCTTCGCCGATGTCGCCGCCCATGACTCGGTCGGTATGTACCGCATGATGCGCGGGACGCAGGAGTGATCATCGAGGAGTGTCCGCGGCGGTGAAGGGCCTACGCTCGAACCATGTACAGCGAGCGGCTCTCCACCTTCCCCGGTGCCGTCGTCTGGACCAATACGCCTGGTGGGCCCGGCGGTGTGTACCCCGTGCTGCCCGACGGGTGCATGGATCTGTTGTGGGCCGAGGGGCGGTTGCTCGTCGCCGGGCCCGACACCAGGGCCTATCGCCCGCAGAGCGCTCCCGGGGCCGTGGTCACCGGCATCCGGTTCGCGCCCGGCACCGCCCCCGCCCTGCTCGGCGTCCCCGCGTATGAACTCCTCGACCAGCGCGTGGAGTTGGCCGACCTCTGGCCGGCCGGGCGAGTGCGTCGGCTGACCGGGATGGTCGAGGCGGCGCCCGATCCTCGTACGGCCTTGGAGGAACTCGCGCGCGCGAGCGGCCCCGCAGCCGTCGACCCGGCGCTCCTGCACACGGCGCGGCGGCTGCGCGAGGGCGCGGCCGTCGCCGACGTCGCACGGGAGACCGGGGTGACCGCGCGCACCCTCCACCGCCGCTCCCTCACCGCCTTCGGCTACGGCCCCAAGACCCTCGCCCGCATCCTCCGCCTCCAACGCGCCCTGCACCTGTCCCGCACGGGCCTCACCCCCGCGGACACCGCAGCGGCGGCGGGTTACGCGGATCAGGCCCATCTGGCGCGAGACGTAAGGAACTTGGCGGGCATGCCACTGGGCGAGCTGCTCGCGCTGAACCCCTGAGGCGGCCCGGGTGTCCCGCGTGACCGCCCGGCGGATTCAGCCGAGGAGCAGATCCACCATCCGCGACGTCCCCTCCTCGCCGCTTCCCGACTCCAGCGTGCGCCGCATCAACGCGAAGAACGGGGAGAGCAGTTCGGGGTTCACCCCCTGCTGCTCCGCCGTCGTGAGGAACGTCGGCGTGCCCGCCACCTGCATCGCCAGGTTGGAGACGACCCCGTCCGTGTAGTCGCCGCTGTTCAAGTGGTCCGCCGTCTGGTGGACCGCCGGGGCCATCGCCGTGATCCAGTCCTGGAGAAGCGGGGCGAGGGCCGCCGGGTCGACGTCCTCCTTGCGGATCAGGGCGAACGCGTGCGTGACGCCCGCGAACATGCCGTACATCGCGCTGAGCAGGGCCACGTCGTACAGCGCCGCGAACCCCGCGTCCTCACCGACGTACCGCGTGCCCGCGGGCACGGCCAGCGTCGACGCGTACGCGTCGAACACCTCACGCGAGCCGCTGTAGAAGACGTACCCGCCGGCCTCGGGGACGCCGATCATCGGCGGTACGGCCATGATCCCGCCGTCCAGATAGCGGGCCCCGCGCGCACGGACCCACTCGGCACGCGCCCGTGCCTGGGCCGGCGTGCTGGTGATCAGGTTGACCACGTCCTTGCCCGCCAGATCGGCGCCCGCAAGCGCCTCGTCCACCGAGTCGTCGTCGAGCAGGCAGATGATGATCAAGGTGTTCGCCGCCACCGCGTCGGCGGCGCTCGCCGCGACCTTCGCACCCTCGGGGGAGAGCGCCTCGGCGCGGGCGGGCGTCCGGTTCCAGACCGTCAGCGGATGGCCGGCGGCCAGCCATGTGCGGGCGAGCGCGGTGCCCATCGCACCGAGGCCGAGCAGCGTGGCGGGGGTCTTGTCGTACGTGGAGTCGGTGTGCTGTGTCATGCCGACCACCCTCCGCCCGCCCCGAACCATGATCAAGTACGCACTTCGGAGTGGGTGGTTACCCTGAGGGAAGCAAGCAGGTCGAAGGGGTGGGGGCGATGGCGACGCTGAACCGGCCGGGTACGCCGGACGGGCATGTCTGCGGTATCGACGGCGCGATGGAGGTGATCGGCGGCAAGTGGAAGGTGCTGATCCTCTGGGCGCTCCACGAGCAGCCGCACCGCCGCTTCGGCGAGCTCAGGAGGCTCCTTCCCGGCGTGACCGAGAAGGTGCTCGCCTCCCATCTGCGCGAGATGGAGGAGGACGGCATCGTCCACCGCGTCTCCTACGACGAGGTGCCGCCCCGGGTCGAGTACTCCCTGACCGAGGACGGCGCCCGCCTCAACAAGGCCCTTGAGCCCCTCGCCGACTGGGGGCGGGAGCGGGCCGCGGCCCGCTCGTAGACCCTCAGCCGTCTAGCGGCGCGAACAGGTCCACCCCGTTACCGTCCGGATCGAGTACCGTCGCGTACCGCTGACCCCAGAACGCGTCGAACGGCTTGAGCTCGCTCCCGTACCCCGCACCCGTCAACGCCTCGTACTGCGCGTCCACTTCGGCCGGTCCCGCGCACAGGAACGCCAGCCCGATCCGTCCGGCGGACACCGGTGGCCGCCATGAGGGCTGGAAGGCCCGGACCGTCTCCTCCGTGTCCAGGGCGAAGCGCAGTCCGCCCGGCAGCGTCGCCTCCGCATGGGGCTCCCGCTCGGCCCCCTCGGGGAAGGCGAGACCGAGCCGCCGGTAGAACGCGACCGACGCGGCCATGTCCGCCACGACGATGCCGATCAGGTCGAAACGAGGGGTCGGCAGGGGGGTCGAAGCCGCCCCGGAAGCCGGATGCGTAGTCATGCTCCGACCGTAGAGCGGCCCGGGCGGCGGCGTCTTGAACGAATCGGACACCACTTCCCTCTCCACCTCCCTCTCCGAGCCGCGCGCTCCGCATATGCCACTGGTGCACTCCTGCCTTCACGAGCGCACTTCGTAGGTCCTGTGCACGTCAAACGCGGGGGGCGTACGCCTGGTCAGAGGTCGTCAAGTTGACAACTATTGCCCTATGTAAGGCCGTTGCGCACTTGCTCCCGTTTGCACGCAAGTGCGCCGCGCGCCCCTGGGGACCGCCGTATGCGCGGCTCCCCTCCCCCTATCCCCGACAAGGGAGTGAGCACGTGGCCGTACTGTGCCGACCGGCGGTCTGGGTGCCGCCGCACACGATCTCGATGGAGGAGACGCTCGCGCTGGCCCGCAAACTGCACGCGGGCCACGAGCGGCTGCCGCTGGTGCTGCGGCTGATCCGCAACACCGGCGTGGCCAAGCGCCATCTCATCCAGCCCCTGCCCGCGACCTTGAGGCATCCCGGCTTCGAGGCCCGTAACCGCGTCTATGTCCGCGAGGCCCGCAAGCAGGTGCCCGCTGTCGTCCAACAGGCCCTGGAAGCCGCCGACATGGCGGTGCGTGACATCGATGCCATCGTCTTCGTGTCCTGCACCGGCTTCACCATGCCGCCGCTGAGCTCCTCGCTCATCAACGACATGGGATTTCGCAGCGACACCCGGCAGATACCCATGGCGCAGCTGGGCTGCGCCGCCGGAGGCGCAGCCATCAACCGGGCGTACGACTTCTGCCGTGCGTATCCGGGCGCCAATGTGCTCATCGTGGCCTGCGAGTTCTGCTCGCTCGTCTACCAGCCCGACGACCTCGACATCGGCTCGCTGCTGTCCAACGGCCTGTTCGGGGACGCGATCGCCGCCGCGGTGATGCGCGGCAGCGGCGGCCAGGGCATGCGGATCGAGGGCAACGCCTCGCATCTGGTGCCCGACACGCTGGACTGGATCTCGTACGACATCAAGAGCACCGGCTTCCACTTCCGCCTCGACAAACGCGTGCCGGGCACCATGAACGTGCTCGCGCCCGCCCTGCACACCCTCGCCGCAACCCATCAATGGGACGCCTCCCGGCTCGACTTCTACCTGATCCACGCCGGCGGGCCCCGCATCCTGGACGATCTCTGCGAGCACCTGCGCGTACCGCCGGTGGCGTTCCGGCACAGCAGGTCCACGCTCACCGAGTACGGGAACATCGCCTCCGCCGTCGTCTTCGAAGCCCTGCGCCGGCAGTTCGACGAGGGGCTCGCCGACGGTGCGCGTGGTCTGCTCGCCGGCTTCGGTCCCGGCATCACCGCCGAGTCCTGTCTGGGGACCTGGACCACCGCGACCCCCGCCCGGCTCGGCCGCCAAGTACGGCGCGGAGCCGACCGGCAGACACCGGCCGGCGCGAGCGTACGGCGCTGAGATCCACCGGCCCGACCCCGCAACCGCACTCATCAGCCACCCCTGGCGCCGCGGGCCCACCGCGGTACGCACCCCCCACCGAGGAGACAAAGTGAGCGCAAGCACCACCCGACCGACCGAAACCTTCCTCCTGGGCGGGGACTTGACCGTCCACCGTCTCGGATACGGAGCCATGCATCTGACCGGCCCCGGCTTCTGGGGACCGCCCGAGGACCCGGAGCAGGCCAAGCGCGTCCTGCGGCACGCCGTGCACGACCTCGGCGTGGACTTCATCGACACCGCCGACTCCTACGGCCCCGGCTACAACGAGCAGATCATCAAGGAAGCCCTCCATCCGTATCCTGACAACCTTGTCATCGCCACCAAGGGCGGGATGCTGCGCACCGGACCCGAGGACTGGGTGCGCGCGGAGGGCCGGGCGCCCTACATCCAGGCGCTCGGGCGGCCCGAGTATCTGCGCCAGCAGGTGGAACTCAGCCTGTTGCGGCTCGGGTTGGAGCGGATCGAGCTCTACCAGCTGCACCGCATCGACGAAACGGTTCCTCTGGAGGATCAGCTGGGGGTACTCGCCGAGCTGAAGCAGCAGGGCAAGATCCGCCACATCGGTCTGTCGGGCCAGCCCGAGGTCTCGGTCGCGCAGCTCGAAGCCGCCCGGGCGATCACCGAGATCGCGGCGGTGGAGAACCTCTACAACATCGCCGACCGCTCCGGTGAGGCCGTCCTGCGCCATGCGGAGCAGAACGGCATCGCCTTCATCCCGTGGTTCCCCCTCGGCCACGGGGACCTGGTCGGCCCCTCCGGGGTCCTCTCCGAAGCCGCCGAACCCCTGGGTGTGACCGGGGCGCAGCTGGGTCTGGCCTGGCTGTTGCGGCAGTCACCCGCCGCGCTGCTCATCCCCGGCACCACCTCCCTCAGCCACCTCGAAGAGAACCTCCAGGCGGGCGAGTTGGAGCTGAGCGAGGAGCAGTGGAAGGAGATCGAGGCGCTGTGCGCCCAGGTCACGCCTTGGCGGCCCAGCACGGTGCCCGCACAGCAGGGGGCGCGGTGATGACCACCGTCCCGGCACAGACGACCACGCACCCGAACGTCGGGACGCTGCGTGCCGTGTACGCGGAGCTGCCCAGGATCGCGGAGTTCGCGACCGAGGACATCGTGTTGCACCGCGCCGATCGCACCCCCGAGAATCCGCACGCCCTGCGCGGTGTCGAGGCCGCGTTGGCCCATGAGCGGGCGCTGGTGCGGATGACCGGGGACACCCTGGTCATGGACGTGGCGCAGATCTCCGCGAACGACCACTTCGGCACGGTCATCGGAGTGCTGCGGGCCACGAGCCCACGGGAGATCGCCATGCCGTTCTGCGGTCTGTGGCGGTTCGTGGACGGGCGGCTCGCGGAGCACTGGGAGAACGCCTACGACCCGGCGGCGCTTCGGGATCTGTTCGCGCCGCCCGCCGCCTGAGGGACGCCGCCTGATGGACGCCGCCCACGAACCGCGGGTGCCGGGCCAGCCCCTCGCACCCGGCACCCGCTCGTCCACCGCCCGCACGCCGGCCGGCGGCGCGTCCGCCCCCTGCACATCCGACAGCGGCTCGTGCGCCGAACCTGAGCCCCGCCTGGAGCTGCTGACCACACACGAACTGCTCATCGCCATCCACCGGAACGTCTCGATGACGTCCATGTCCGACCCCCACCACACCTGACGGACGGAGCCGTACATGCCCCCTGCCAGCCCCTACGCCACGAGCTGGGAGAGCTACTGGTCCGATGCCGAGGCCGGCGGCCACTCCTCCTTGTGGGACACCGAGCCCGAGCGGGCCAGCGCCCAGGACTGGCCGCACTTCGCCGCCCTGCTGCCGCCCGGCCGCACCCTGGTCGACCTCGGCTGCGGCAACGGCACGCAGACCCGCCATCTCGCGCGCCACCACGACCACGTCATAGGCACCGACATCTCGCCCTCCGCGGTCAGGACCGCCCAGGCCCTGCACCCCGCAGGCACCTATCTGGTGCTCGATCTGCTCGATCCGAAGGCCGTCGCGGAACTCCACGACAGGCTCGGCGACGTGAGCGTCTACATGCGGACGGTGCTGCACCAGATCCGCCCCGAGCACCGACCCGCCTTCGCCGAAGGCCTGCGCACGCTCCTGGGCGCGGACGGTGTGCTCGCCTGCACCGAACTCGCCCCCGCCGCCGAGCCTTACCTCCACGAACTCGTGGAGCGGCACGGTGCACCGCCCGGACTCACCCGGGTGATGGCCACCGGGGTGCAGCCGGGCAGTGTCGGACGCGACGAAGTGCTCGGCCTCCTCGGCGCCGGGGAGTACTCCGTGCTGGCCGAGGCCGACACCGCCATCCATCTGAGCCATCGGCTCCCGAACGGTGAACGCCCGCAGGTTCCGGCCTACTTCATGGCCCTGCGCCGCACCCGAGCGTGAACCCGCGTGCCCTCGACGCCCCGGCCAGGGGCGTCGAGGGCACGCGCACGGCTCGGCGTCGGTGCGGACGGCGTTGGAGCGGGCGGACCGACCGCACTACAGTCGGCCGGGTGATCGAGACCAGCCGGTTCGGCGTGGACCCCCTGCCGGCCGAGGCGCCCCTCGCGGGCCCCGCGGTCTGGTCGGTGCGCGGCCTTGAAGGCTACGCACCCGTGCTCGACGCCGACGAGCAGCGCAAGGCCGCCGCCTTCGTGCGCCCAGCGGACCGCGAGACCTACATCGCCGCGCACACCGCGCTGCGCGTGCTCGTGGGCGCCCGCCTGGGCGAGGACCCCGCGGGGCTGCGTTACGTCCGGGAGGACTGCCCGGGCTGCGGCGGCCCGCACGGCCGCCCGGCGCTCGCCTCCGGCGGTGTCGGCCCGCCGCCGCTGCACTTCTCGCTCTCGCACACCCACGGTCTCGCCGTGATCGCCCTCGCGCCCTCCCCGGTGGGGGTGGACGTGGAGGCGGTCCCCGAGGCGTCGCTCGTGTCCGATGTGGCGACCGCCCTGCACCCGGACGAGCGGCGCGAGCTGGCCGAACTGCCCGCCGGGGAGCAGCCGTTCGCGTTCGCCCGCTGCTGGACCCGCAAGGAGGCCTATCTCAAGGGCACGGGTGAGGGTCTGACCGGACCGGGCTTCGCGTCGACCGTGGTGGGCACCGGTTCACAGCCGCTGCCGGTACCGGGCTGGACCCTCGCGGACGTACGGGCGCCGCAGGGTTACGCGGCTGCCGTGGCGGTACGGGACTGAGCCGGACCGGCAGGGTGCGACCCACGGACCCAGCGCCTCTGAGGGGCACGGCGTACGGTGAGGGCCGCTGTCTGATCCGCCCGTCTGATCTGCCGATCTGCTCTGCCGGTCTGATCCGCCCGCCTGATCCGCCAGTCGACCGGCCGCCGCCCCCTCCGGAGCGCCCATGCCCCGCATCCTCGTCTGCACCCGCACCACCGACTACCGCCACGACTCCATCCCGGCCGCCCTCACCGCCTTCGACGGCTTCGGCTTCGAAGTCGACGCCACGGAGGACCCCTCGGCCTTGGAGGCCGGACTCGACCGCTACGCCGCCGTCGTCTTCCTGCTCACCAGCGGCGACATCCTCACCCCGGCCGGACGCACGGCCCTGCGCTCGTACGTCGAGGGCGGCGGCGGTTTCGTCGGGGTGCACTCCGCGTCGTGCACCGAGTACTCCTGGCCGTACTTCGGCGAACTCCTCGGCGCCCGCTTCACCCGCCACCCCGCGTACCAGCCGGGCCGCGTGGACGTGACCGACCGCACCCACCTCGCGACCCGACACCTGCCCGCGCACTGGGACTTCACCGACGAGTGGTACGACTTCGACCGCCGGCCCGCCGACGCACACGTACTGGCGTACGCCGACGAGACCTCGTACGACCGCGAGGGCGGCGGGATGGGCGAAGCCGGCCATCCCCTGGTGTGGTGCCGGGAGCAGGGGGCGGGCCGGGTGTTCTACACCTCGCTCGGGCATGCGGAAGAGGCGTACGGGGACCGGCTGTTCCTGGCGCACCTCGCCGGGGGACTGGGCTGGGCGACCGGGCAGGGGTGAGCCGGGAGCGCGCGACGCCGACCGCGCGGACCCGGCCCCGACCGCGTGACTCCGCTACGCCTCCGCCTCACCCACGGCGAACCGGAACGAGAAGCGTTCCCGCCGCCCGACCTCGAGGCGGTGCTGCGGCAGCACCCCCGGCCCGCAGGACTCCGTCCCGATGCCCTGATGCCGGGCATCGAGATGCAGCCACAGCCGGTCCCCGGGGATCAGGTCCGGGCGGTGGCGCGCCGCGTCCAGTTCGGCCGTCGACCATGGACGGGCCGTGAAGGAGAAGCCCTCGCCCACCACCCGCAACTGACGCTCACCGTCCGTGAGTTCCAGCCATCGCACATCCGCCCGTGCGCCGTTCTCCTGCGGCCGTACGTACGGCGTCTGCAGCTCGGCCACGCTCGCCGACCAGCGGCCGAGCATCGCCGCCGCACCCGTGTCCGGGTAGGCCTCGCCGGGCCCCGCACCGAACCAGCGCGTGTGCTCGTACGAGACCGGCAGCCCGAGCCGGACGCCGAGCCGGGGGAGCGGCACCGTCCACTCGCCCTGCGGCTCGACCTCCACGGTGAGGCCGAGCGCCGGCCCGTCCGAGGTCCAGCGGTACGTGGTGAGCAGGGCGAGACCACTCGCGGCCGCCGCCACCCGGGTGCGTACGGTCAACGAGTCGGTCAGGTCCACCGCCACCACACGCTCGTGCATCCGGTGCAGCCCGAGCGCACGCCACCGCCTGGCCACCGACGCACCGGTCACCCAGGACATGCCGTCGTCGTTGTCGGTGGTCGCACGCCAGACGTCGAGCCCGAAGGCGGAGACGGGGATGTCGTCGAGGGTGAGCAGCGTGCCCGTACGGGAGTCGAAGGTGCCCGGTCCGAGGGTGATGCGCCCCGCCGAAAGGGCCGGCGCGCCGGTCGCGTGCACCGGCTCGAACTCCACGGAGGTGAGCGGAAGTTGGGCCCACGCGACGAGATGTCCGGCCGGCGCCCAGGCCGTGTCCTGCGCCAGGCGCGCCCGCAGCGTCCAGTACGTGCCCGGTCCGTCGGCCGGCGGCGCGGGCAGCTTCACCTCCGCGCTCTCGCCCGCGCGGACGGCGGGTACGTCGAGGACGCCCTCGCCGAGCACCTCGCCCTCCCTCTCGAACGACCAGGAGAACGCGAGGTGCGACAGGTCCATGAAGTCGTGGACGTTCCGCACGCGGACGACCCCGTCCGCGCCCTCCATCCGCACCGGCTGAATCACCGACTTGAAGTCGAGCAGCCCCGGCGAAGGCGTCCGATCCGGGAACACCAACCCGTCGCACACGAAGTTCCCGTCATGCAGCTCCTCGCCGTAGTCCCCGCCGTACGCGTAGCCGTACTCCGGGTGCGCGAGTCCGTGGTCGATCCACTCCCAGACGAAGCCGCCCTGCAGCCGCGGATACTTCTCGAACAGCTCCTGGTACTCGGCGAGTCCGCCCGGACCGGTGCCCATCGCATGGGCGTACTCGCACAGGACGAACGGCAGCGTACGACGACGGGCGTCCAACCCCGCGTCGGCCAGCGGCTCTTCCTCGCCGCGCCCGATCGCCTCCACCTTCGCGTGCTCGGTGTACATCTGCGAGTAGAAGTCCGTGTCCTTGCAGGACGCGTCGCCCTCGTAGTGGAGCGGCCGGGACGGATCGCGCTCGCGGATCAAGGCCGCCATCGCGCTCAGCCCCTCGCCCGTACCGCACTCGTTGCCGAGCGACCAGATGACCACCGAAGGATGGTTCTTGTCGCGCTCGACCATCCGCGCGGCCCGGTCGAGCAGCGCCGGGGTCCAGCGCGGGTCGGCGACCGGATTGCCGTGCCAGTCGGCGTCGTTGAAGCCGTGCGTCTCCAGATCGCACTCGTCGATCACCCACAGGCCCAGCTCGTCGCACAGGTCGAGGAAGGCGGGGTGCGGCGGGTAGTGGCTCGTGCGTACGGCGTTGATGTTGTGCTGCTTCATGAGGAGCACGTCCGCGCGCATGGTGTCGAGGTCGAGCGTGCGGCCGGTCTCGGGGTGGAACTCGTGCCGGTTGACGCCCTTGAAGAGCAGCGGCCTGCCGTTCGCCTTGATCAGGCCGTCCTCGACCAGGACCGTGCGGAAGCCGATCCGCAGCCGGACCCGCTCGCCGGGCGCGACCAACTCGCCCTCGTACAGCCGTGGTTGCTCGGCCGTCCAGGGCTCCACCGCTACCGTCACGCTCTCGCCCGTCGCGATGTCGATACCGAGCTCGGGGATCAGGACGCGTCCGGCGGCCGGTTCGCTGTCGACGCGCAGGGTGCCTTCGCCGCTCTCGTGGTCGTACGAGGAGTGCACGAAGTGGTCGCGCACGGCGCCCTCGGGCCGGTGCAGCAGTGCCACCTCGCGGAAGATGCCGGGCAGCCACCACTGGTCCTGGTCCTCCAAGTAGCTTCCCGAGGACCACTGGTGGACACGTACGGCAAGCACGTTGCCGCGCTTGCGCAGCAGCGGTCCGACCGCGAACTCGTGCGGCAGCCGCGACCCCTTGAACTCACCGAGCTCGGTGCCGTTCAGCCACACGCGCGCACAGGACTCGACCCCCTCGAACCGCACCACCGCTTCCCCCGTCGCCGGCCAGTCCGCGGGCAGGTCGAAGGTGTGCAGATGGTCCCCGGTCGGATTCGCGTCCGGCACGAACGGCGGGTCGAGCGGGAAGGGGTAGTCCACGTTGGTGTAAGCGGGGGCGCCGTGCCCCTGAAGGACCCAGTGACCGGGGACCCGCAACTCGCCCCAGGAGGAGGCGTCGTAGCCGTCGGCGGCGAAATCCGTGCCGCCGCCCGCATGAGCGCTGAGCCTGAAACGCCAGGTGCCGTCGAGGGAGAGCCGGGCCGCGTCCGAACCCGGAGGGCAGGCACGCGGGGGCAGGCAGCCGGTGCCGGGGGAGACGTCGACGAGATAGGCAATGTCGGTCATACATCCGATCCTCACCCGCTTCCGGCTCGGTAAGGAAGGGCTCAAGGCTTGGATATACGGGGCAGTGGTTGGACGAATGCAGCAGGCGGGAGTGCCCTGCTCACCCGCCGTCCGGGCATGACGAAGGGCCCGTCGGTCAGGCCGCCACAGCCGGCCGACGGGCCCTTCCACCCCGGTGCCCGGCCAGGCACCGGTTCCACCGGTACGGGGAGTTTCGACAACTCCCCGTACCGGAAGCAGGGTTGAACAGGAGCGCGCGAGCAGCTCAGCGGAGCTTGCCCCGCTTGGCGTCCATGGCCTCACGGCCGATGGCGCCCTTGAGCTTCCAGTCCCGGCGGATCTCCGCCCGCAGCCGGGCGTCGGTCTTGGCAAGGAGGCGCTGGTTCTCGCGGATCAGCTTGCGGTAGCTGTCAAGGCGCCGCTCGGACAGCGAACCGTCCTCGAGCGCGGCGAGCACCGCACAGCCCGGCTCCGCCTCATGGGCGCAGTCGTGGAATCGGCACTGCTCGGCGAAGTCCTCGATCTCCGAGAAGACCTGGCCGACCCCGGACTCGGCGTCCCACAGACCGACACCCCGCAGGCCCGGTGTGTCGATGAGGACTCCGCCGCCGGGCAGCGCGAGCAGATTGCGGGTGGTCGTGGTGTGCCGGCCCTTGCCGTCCACGTCACGGATGGCCTGGACCTCCATGACCTCGGTGCCGAGGAGCGCGTTGGCGAGCGTGGACTTGCCCGCGCCGGACTGTCCGAGCAGCACGCTCGTACCGCCCGAGACGATGGCCTTCAGGACCTCGACGCCCTCACCCAGTTCGGAGCTGACGGGCAGCACCTGCACACCGGGCGCGGCGCTCTCGACGTCCTCGACGAGATACGAGAGTCCGACCGGGTCCGGCACCAGATCGGCCTTGGTCAGGGCGATCAGGGGCTGGGCCCCGGACTCCCAGGCGAGCGCGAGGAAGCGCTCGATCCGGCCGAGGTCGAGCTCCCCGGTCAGGGGGACGGCGATGATCGCGTGGTCGACGTTGGCGGCGAGGATCTGGCCCTCGGACCGCTTGGACGAGGTGTTGCGTACGAAAGCCGTACGGCGGGGAAGGTACGTGCGCACCAGCGGCGGGTCGGCGACGGTGTCGACGGCGGCCCAGTCACCGGTGCAGATGACCTTCATGGGATCGCGGGGTGTGACGAGCGAGGTGTCGGCGCGCAGCGTGCCTTCGGCGGTCACGATGTCGCACAGACCGCGGTCGACCCGCACCACACGGCCCACGACTAGGCCCTGCTCCGCGTACGGCGCGAAAGCTGCCTCCCAGTCCGCGTCCCAGCCGTAGCCGGTCAGGGGGAGGGAGGAGGTGGAGATATTCAAGTCAGGGGGACCCTTCAAGGGAAGTGGCCCCGGCAGCGCCCCGCTCTACTGGCGGCGCGATTGGTTCAGTCTGGGATCAGCCGGAGACCACAAGGGGGTTGGTGATGGTCTTCTGCGTGCGGACGAAGCCCGCCGTGGCGATGACAGTCATCGGTCACACCTCCCGTGTTCTCCAGCGATGACGACTCGACCGGAAACCGCTGGTGCGGCCCGGTCCTCGGTTCGACGGATGAAAGATAACCGGGCGGACCGCTCGGGCGCCAAATGTTTTTTCGATACGGGTTCAGGGGCGCCGGAAGTTCGTTGACGGGCCGCGCGAGGCTACCTACTGTCGGCCCCCATGCCTTCTGACGCTGCACTCGCAGAACTTGTCCTCCGCCCGATATCCGGGCCCGAGGAAATCGAGCTCTTCAACACCCTGCCCTACACGATCAACCATGAACTGGCCGATGATCTGGCCGAGGGTCGCCGGATCCCCGCCTGGATGTGGCTCGCGCTGCGCGGCGAACGTGTCGTCGCCCGCGTCGCCTGGTGGGCCAAGGCCGCCGGCGCGACCGGACCGGACGCCCTGGACATCCTCGACATCGACGACGAGGACCCGTACGCCGTCGACGCGGCCCACGCCCTGTTCGCGAAGGCCTCCGCCTCGGTGATCGGGGACGGCGGCACGCATGTCGAATACGGCCGCTTCATCCCGGGCGACTGGCGCGAGGACCCGCGGGCCCGGCGCGCGGTCGAGCACCGGATGGCGGTTCTGGAAGCCACGGGGGCCCGGCTCACCGTCGAGCGTCTGCGCCTGGAATGGCGGCCCGGTACGGAGCTTCCCGCCCGCGACCCGCGCCTCGCCTTCCGGCCGGCCCTCGACGAGGCCGAACTCCTCGCCCTGCAGACCCGCGTCCTCGACGGCACTCTCGACTTCCACAGTCAGGACGACCTGAAGAAGAATTCGGCGGACGACGTCGCGAAGGAGTGGTGGGACGACGAGTTCGCTCGCTACACGACTCCGCGTGAGTGGTGGCAGATCGCGACGCTCGCGGACACCGGTGAGGCGGTCGGGTTCGTGATCCCGGCGAAGAACTCTTACCACCCGATCATCGCGTACATCGGCGTGGTGCCCGAGCACCGTGGCAAGGGCTACATCCACGGGATCCTCGGCGAGGGCACGCGCATCCTGGCCGCCCAGGACGTCCCGCGCATCCGCGCCGCCACGGATGTCGGCAACGTGCCGATGGCCGCGGCGTTCGAGCGCGCGGGATTCGTGAACTTCGAGCGCGCGATCAACATGGCCTGGTAACCCAGCCCCACGGCAACCCAGCCCCTGCGGCGTTTGAGCAGATCCGAACGAAGTTCGGATGCAGGGGTCCGGGGCAAAGCCCCCCACGCGGCGGAGCCGCAAATGTCACAGCCGGGAAGGGGGGTGGGGGGAAAGCCCGCCGCAGGCGCAACCGCCCCGCACCCGGCGACGGAACCGCCCCCCAAGCGCAACAGATCCCCAACGGACGCGGTGTCCGATAACCGCCAGCAGCACCCCGCAGGGGCCCGCACACTGGAAGCGTGATCGACCAGGAAACCGCCTACGAGGCGGTACGCAGCCGGGACCCCCGCTTCGACGGGGAGTTCTTCTTCGCCGTGGCGACCACCGGGATCTACTGCCGTCCGAGCTGCCCGGCCGTCACCCCCAAGCGGACCAACGTCCACTTCTACCCGACCGCCGCCGCGGCCCAGGGCGGCGGCTACCGCGCCTGCCGCCGCTGCCGCCCCGACGCGGTCCCCGGCTCGGCCGACTGGAACGCCAGGGCCGACGTCGTGGGCCGCGCGATGCGCATGATCACGGACGGGGTCGTGGACCGCGAGGGCGTGCCGGGGCTCGCCGTCCGCCTCGGCTACAGCGCCCGCCAGGTCCAGCGCCAGCTCACCGCCGAGGTGGGCGCCGGGCCCGTGGCGCTGGCCCGGGCCCAGCGCGCCCACACCGCCCGCCTCCTGCTGCAGACCACCTCGCTCCCCGTCACCGACGTCGCCTTCGCGGCCGGTTTCGCCAGCGTGCGGCAGTTCAACGACACCGTCCGCGACATCTACGCCAGGACCCCGAGCGAGCTGCGCAAGGAGACCGGCACGAAGACCGCCAAGCCCGCGGCCACCACCGGCGCCGGCGTACCGCTCCGGCTCGCCTACCGGGGCGCCTACCACGCCGCCTCCGTCTTCGATCTGCTCGCCGCCGAGGCGATCGGGCGGATCGAGGAGGTCACGGGCGAGCCCGACGCCCGTACGTACCGGCGCACTCTTCGCCTGCCCCACGGCACCGGCATCGTCGGTGTCGACGAGCATGCCCACGGACCGTGGCTGGAGGCCCGGATCCATCTCACGGATCTGCGCGACCTCACCACCGCGGTCCAGCGGTTGCGCCGGCTCTTCGACCTGGACGCCGATCCGTACGCCGTCGAGCAGCGGCTCGCCGAGGATCCGCGGCTCGCCGCCCTCATCTCGGCCCGCCCCGGCCTTCGTTCGCCGGGCGCCGCGGACCCCGAGGAGTTCGCCGTGCGTGCGGTACTCGGCCGGGAAGGGGCGGAGCGGGTGCTCGACGCGTACGGCACCCGGCTGGCCGACCCCTGCGGCACCCTGACGCATCTGTTCCCCGAACCGGCGCGCCTCGCCGAGGAGTTGCCGCTCGCGAAGGCGCTCACCGACGGCGCCGTACGACTGGACGCGGGGGCCGACCGCGACGATGCCGACGAGGCCCTGCGCGCTGTCGCCGGAGTCGATCCGCGCACCGCGGCCCTGATCAGGATGCGCGCCCTCGGCGACCCCGATGTCTCACCCCCGGACGAACCGTCCGAGGACGCCTGGCGACCGTGGCGCTCCTACGCCCACCGCCACCTGTGGACTGCCCGCAGCGACAGCATGCAGAAGGAAGAGCAGCGATGACCACGACGTACTACACCACCGTCCAAAGCCCCCTCGGCGAGCTCCTGTTGACGGGCGACGGCTCGGGCGCGCTCAGCTCCCTGTCCGTGCCCGGCCAGAAGGGCGGACGCACGGTCGAGGACGGCTGGGTGCGCAGGCCGGAGGCCTTCGCCGAGGCAGAACGGCAGCTCGCCGGGTACTTCCGGGGTGAACTCAAGGAGTTCCACCTGGAGTTCCGGACGCAGGGCACGGACTTCCGTGAGCAGGTCTGGGCCGCGCTCGACGCCGTCCCCTACGGCGCCACCACCACGTACGGCGAGATCGCCCGCACCATCGGCGCCTCGCGCGCGGCCGTACGGGCGGTCGGCGGCGCGATCGGCGCCAACCCGCTCCTGATCGTGCGCCCGTGCCACCGGGTGATCGGCGCGGACGGCTCGCTCACCGGCTACGCGGGCGGCCTGGAACGCAAGGAGCGGCTGCTCGGCCTTGAAGGCGTGCTCTGAGAGCACGCCCGCACGGGCCGGGCAGCCGCCCGTTCGTTCAACATGTAGAGGAGCTCCAACCGCTCCGAGCTCTCCGCACGCTCCGGCTAGCGCGCCACCCAGCCCCGCTCGTACGCATGCCACCCCAGCTGCAGCCGAGTGGTCACGCCCGTCAGCTCCATCAGCCGTTTGACCCGCCGCTGCACCGTCCGCAGCCCCAGATCGAGCTGCTTGGCCACGCTGGCGTCCGTCAGGCCCGCGAGCAGCAGCGACAGGATCTCCAGATCGGTGGTGTCGGGTCCGTCGCCGTCCTCCGCGTACACCGATTCGTCTTCGCCTAGCCGTAGCGGCAGCGCATCGCGCCAGACCGAGGTGAACAGGCCGTAGAGGGATTCGAGCAGCCCGCTGGCATGCACCACGAGCGCCGCCGGTTCCGCGTCGCGCGAGGTGAGCGGGACCATCGCGAGGGTGCGGTCGGCGATCACCAGCTTGGTCGGTACGCGGTCCACGACCCGTACCTGCTCGTCCCGCCGCAGCGCCGTGGAGAGTTCGAGCAGTCCGGTCGGCAGATCGAGCACGGCCCGCTCGACGATCACCCGGTAGGTGACACCGCGCTCGGTCGCCTGGGCCTCGGCATCGTTGTCGAACCCGGAGACCACCGTGGGCCGCCCGGTGACCAGTGCGCAGACCTCATGGGTGGCGCCGAGCTGAAGCTGCAGAAAACGCTTGGCGACCGCGCCCGCCCCGGTGACCACCTCGACGAGATCGTGCACGGAGGGCTCGTCGACCTGTGCGCGGTACTCCTCGGCGAGCAGCGCCGCCGCCAGCTCGGCCCGCTCCAGCTCATGGCGCTGCTGGGTGAGCAGCGCACCGAGCGCGACACCCGGGGGCGCGGCGACCCAGCGGCCCTGGCGTGCGGTGGACTGGGCGGCGAGGCCGTGGTGTTCGAGCCGCCGCAGAGTCCGCTCCGTCTCCACCTCGGCCAGCGTGAGCCGGTGCGCGAGATCGGCGACATCGGCGGCGCCCAGCATCACCAGCGCCCGGTACGCGGACTCCTGCGCCTCGTCCAGTCCTATGGCCCCCAGCATTCGCGCTTACCCCTCACCACGTGCAGTTCCAACCCCTCGCAGACTCCCTCGTGGCGGGAAACAGCCACGGCGGGAACCCGCCCATCCACATCATCCCTGCACCAGTGGCCTCTCTGCCAATGTGTCGCCACCGCAGTTCCACGTGAGGGAGAGGTATGCGCCGGATATCCCGAAAGGCCCTGGGGCTGGCCACAGTCGCCACCTTGGCCGCAACTCTGGCGACGCCCTCGGCGGCGGCGCCCGCGCCGGGCGATCGCCCACTGGTCGGCAGCGAGGCCGCACGCGCCCAGGGGCAGAACGCACGGCAGCACACCGTCACGCTCGTGACCGGTGACCGCGTCCTGGTCACCACGAACAGCAAGGGCCGCAGTGCAGCCACCGCGCTGCCCCGCGAGGACGGCACGGTCCCGCTCCTGCAGACCCGTGAGAGCGGCGACGACCTCTTCGTCTACCCCGAGGGCGCCGACGAGGCGCTCGCCACGGGCAAGGTCGACGAGCAGCTGTTCAACGTCACCGCCCTGATCCGCCAGGGCTACGACGACGCGAGCACGAAGTCGCTTCCCCTGATCGCGATGTACGACAGGTCCGTGGCCCGCTCCGTGCCCGTCACCCCGCGCGGCGCCGAGCGCGAGCACGTACTCGACGTGGTCGACGGTGTGGCGCTGAGCGCCGACAAGAAGCAGGCCGCCGAGTTCTGGGCCGACCTCACCAGCCCCAAGTCCCGGGCGGCGGGCGACCTCAAGAAGCTCTGGCTGGACGCCAAGGTCGAGACGACTCTCGACAAGTCGACCCAGCAGGTGCACGCCCCCGAGGCCTGGGCCGCAGGCTTCGACGGCAAGGGCGCCAAGGTCGCCGTGCTCGACACCGGCTCCGACGCCGAGCACCCCGACCTCAAGGGCCGGATCACCGAGCTGAAGAACTTCACCGACTCGGACACCGCCGCCGACCGGGACGGCCACGGCACGCACACCATCTCCACCGTCGGCGGCTCCGGTGCCGCGAGCGACGGCAAGAAGAAGGGCGTCGCCCCCGGCGCCGAGCTGCTCAGCGGCAAGGTCCTGAACGACTCCGGCAGCGGCATGCTCTCGTGGATCATCGCGGGCATGGAGTGGGCCGCCGTGGACGCCAAGGCCGATGTGGTCTCGATGAGCCTCGGCACCAGCGACCCCAGCGACTGCTCCGACCCGATGAGCCAGGCCACCGAGGAACTCGCCCAGAAGACCGGCACATTGTTCGTGATCGCCGCGGGCAACATCGGCCGCGCCGGGCACAACACCATCTCCTCGCCCGGCTGCGCCCCCAGTGCCCTGACCGTCGGCGCCGTCGACCGCGAGAACGTCTCGGCCGTCTTCTCCAGCCGCGGCCCGGTCGCCGGCACCCACACCCTCAAGCCCGAGATCACCGCGCCCGGCGTGGACATCTCAGCGGCGAACGCGGGCGGACGCGGGGACTCGGCGTACCAGTCCATGAGCGGTACATCGATGGCGACCCCGCATGTCGCGGGCGCCGCCGCCGTGCTCAAGCAGCGCCACCCCGACTGGAACGGGCAGCAGCTCAAGGCCGCCCTCGTCTCCTCCGCCGACACGGACATCCCCGGCGACGATGTCCGTGAGACGGGCGGTGGCCTGCTCGACGTCAAGGGCGCCGTCGACCAGCAGGTGGTCTCGGCCGCGACATTGCAGGCCGGCACCTTCAACTGGCCGCAGGACAAGAGCGACCGCACCACCGTCGACGTCCCCTACACCAACAACTCCGACAAGGCGGTCCGCCTCGACCTCGCCGTCGAGGCCGTCACCGGCAACGACGGCACCCCGGTCCGCTCCTCGGTGGCGAAGTTCGACAAGCGCTCGGTGACGGTCCCCGCCGGCGCCACGGTGAAGGTGCCCCTCGGGGTCGACCCGACCGCGCGGCTCGCCGACCGCCAGTACGGTGACATCACGGGCCGCGTGGTCGCCACCGCAGCCGACGGCTTCACGGTGTCGACCCCGTTCGCGCTCTACGTGCAGCCCGAGACGGTCACCCTGCGCGTGAAGATGATCGACCGCAACGGCAAGCCCGCGGTCGGCTCCTCCGCGACCGACGTGATCTCCACCGACGTCCACACGGGTGAGCGGCGGGTCAACAACGGCGCCACGGACGTGACGTACGAACTGCGCACCGGTGCCTACTTCCTGACCGGCTTCATCACCAGCCCGGATGCCGGAGAAGGTGCCACACTCACCGACTCCCTGACCTACTTCGCCCGCCCCCAGATCGACCTGCAGCGCGACACGACCATCGTCTTCGACGCCCGCAAGGCACACCGCCTGAGCATCGACGCGGACAAGCCGGTCGAGTCGCGTGGTGCCACCCTCGCGTTCAACCGGACCTGGGGCGAGAACTGGTGGTACGGCGGCACCGCGGCCGGCGGACGCACCATCCGCTCGTACTACGCCTCGGTCGAAGGCCACGCGGACGACGGCGAGTTCGACTGGGGCAGCCACTGGCGTGCCGCGGCCCCGCTGCTCGAAGAACTGAAGGTCGAGGGCGGCCCGGTGCTGCACCCGACCACCGCGTCCACGACCTCCGTGAACCTGGACGGTCAGGGCAGCGCCCAGTTGGTCGACGCCAAGTCCGGTACGCCGGAGGAGCTCGCGGCGGCCGGTGTCCAGGGCAAGATCGCGATGATCAAGCTGCCGGCCGGCAGCTCCTCGGTGGTCACCGCCATGCGCAACGCGCAGAAGGCCGGAGCCCTCGCCATCCTCGTCCACCGTGACGCACCGGGCCGCTGGTACCCCGGGGCAGGCTTCGGCGGCGGCACCCTGCCGGCGATCGCCGTGCAGACGGCGGAGGCGCAGGACCTGCTCGCCCGGCTCGCGCAGGGCGAGGTCACGCTGAGCTGGAAGGGCACGGCGAAGAGCCCGTACATGTACAACCTGTCGTTCCCTGACGAGGGTTCGGTCTACCACGCCCGTACCCACCGCGTGCGCGACAGCCGTCTGGGCAAGGTCTACGCGACCTATCACGCGATGGGCGTGGCCGGCGACTACATCGATACGGTCTCCACGGTTCGCCCCGACGGCCAGGAGTTCTACTTCGGCGACATCCAGTCGGTCCCCTCGCCCGGCAAGCGCACCGAGTTCTACTCCACCGAGGACGACGCGGCCTGGCAGCGTGTGCTCTCCAGCTCCTTCCCGTTCGGCGAGGCCATGGTCGACCGGGCCCGCACCTACAAGCCGGGTTCGTCGCGCACGGAGAGCTGGTACGACGGCGTGATCACGCCGCGCGCCCGGCTCGACGCAGCGGGCGCGCAGACCCTCGCCGCCGAGCGGCAGGGCAACCTGATCGGCTTCGAGTCCTCGGTCTACGGCGACCGTGAACACAGCGGCGAGCAGGGCTCGTTCGGTGACATCGGCGGTCTGTGGCTGCGCAAGGACGGCGAGGTCATCGGCGACTCCAGCTTCCCGTTCGGCGTCTTCGACGTACCGGCCGAGGAGGCCACGTACGAACTCACCCAGCACCTCCAGAAGATCGGCTCCCCGGCGCAGATGTGGAAGCGCTCCTCAGAGATCGTGACCACCTGGAAGTTCCGCTCGAAGCTGGACGAGTCGGTGTTCTCGCAGGGTCTGGGCATCCTCTTCCCGCGCTACACACTGCCCGAGGACGGCCTCAAGACCCTCGCCGCCGAGGACGGCCAGAAGATCGGTATCAGCGTCACGGGGCACGCGGGCTACACCCCGGGCGCCATCGAGTCGGCCAAGCTCTCGTACTCCTACGACGGCGGTACGACCTGGACCGAGGCGAAGATCTCCGGCTCGGGCGCCACCCGTACCGCGACGGTGGATCACGCCGGGGCCTCGGGCAAGCAGGTCTGGCTGAAGACGGAACTGACCGACACCAAGGGCAATTCCGTCACGCAGACGGTGGTCCGCGCGTACGACGTGCGCTGACCTCGTCGCCCGATAGACGGGTCCGCCGGGCGTCCTTCCTGTGGGGGGTGGGGTAGTCCGGCGGACCTCATGACGAAGGCCCCTGGAATCAAGGATTCCAGGGGCCTTCGTCCTACGCGATGCTTAAGGCGAGGAAGGCGAAGAGGCTAGTTTCTACAGGAAAGGAGTGAGAAGGAAGCCTCTTCATGGCCTCGCGTGAGCCGGGGAAAGCAAAGGGACTAGTGTCAAATCCCCCGATGGGGGAGGTTTTGAGAAGGAAGCCCCTTCATGGCCCCGACCCGTAGAACGCTAACAGTCAGACCGGGATCACGTCGCGCAGATTTTCCGGTGTGAGCACCCGCGACTCGGGATGCAGCCCTTCGGGGCGCTGCATTCCGATGTACGTGACCGGCCCTTCGGGCACGCTCGTGCCGTCCCACACCGTGACTTCGGCGCGCATGAGGTCAAGCAGCCACCGCACCGTCAGCTGCTCCCGCTCCACGATGCCCCGCAGCAGTCGCTCCACCGTGACGTGGTTCTCCTCGACCCGGTTGGCCCGCGGCATGCCCTTCAGGAACAGATGCAGCCAGTGGGCGTACCACTGCCCGTCGCCGCCGCGCCGGAACACCAGCGGCAGCGCCACCCGGCCAGGACCACGCAGCTCCGACTTCATCCGCACGGTCCGCGGCTCGAACGGCCGCCCCTTCTGCTCGCCCTCGCGCAGCATGAACCCGAAGAAGGACTCCTCCACGTCAAGGAAGCTCTCCCCGGAGTACAGCAGCACCTCGGGCACGATGAACGTCCCGCGCACCGCACCCAGCCGCAGCTCGATGAACTCCGAGGCGCCGTCCGGTGCTTCGGTGATGTCCCCGGAGTGCCGGCCCTCCAGCTCCGTGAGCTGGGTGTAGGAGAGCCAGGTGATCTGCTCGTAGTCCTCGTCGAGCACCAGCGCCGACAGGTCGTAGTCGGTGGTCTCCTGGCGCTGCTTCCAGTACGTGAAGAAGCGCAGGCGCTCACCGTCCACTCGCGACACCGAACCGCGCGGCAGCACCCCGATCCCGGACGCGACCGCCTTGCCGCTCAGCGGCAGCGCGACGTCGAGGACATCCGGGTCCACCAGCACACGACCGGGGTCCGGAAGGCGACCCGCGATCTCGCGGTCGAGCAGCGCGCGCAGCCGCTCCTGCGCGGCCACGGGCAGCGCAGGCCGGTCGTCCTGCGTCACCCAGGCGCGCCCGAGCCGGTTGATGAACACCCGCCGTGCGCCGTCCTGTTCGAGCCGGTCGCCCCGGTTGAGCAGATGCTGCCGTACGGACAGCAGTACGCGACCGGCGACCTCGGGGACCACGGCTTCCACCGCGGACAGGACGGCATCGCGTTCCGAGTCCGTGGCGGCGGTGCGCAGCAGCCGGTCCACCGACCGCAGCAGAAGACCGGGTGCGGACTGCAACAGCTCGACCGCGCCGATGAGTTCTCCTGCGCCGAGCAGCTCCTCGGTCCGGCTCGCGAAGGACCGCACCCGCTCGTCGCCGCGCGCGACCGCGAACACCCGGGCGGCCTCGGGCCACTGCGGGTACTCATGCGGATGCAGCCGCTCCCCGAGGCGCTTCCACACCTCACGGTGCACGGCCACGTCGGCGAGCTTTGCGGGCGAGGCGCCGATCACCGCGTCGAGCCCGGCGAGCAGCGCACGCCGCGCGGGTCGCGACAGTCCCCGGAACTTCGTAGGTTCCACCAAGGACACGTCGCCCTCGGACAGCGCGCACGCGAGGCGCAGCACATCGGTCACCGTGTCGAGCAGCAGCGCCGAACCGACGCCGAGCCGCGCCTTGTTGATCACGGCGCGGTTCTCGCGCACCGGGATCTCGGCGGGCTGCTCCCCGCCGACACAAGCCTCGGCGAGCACCTCCAGGTCGCGCAGATGATCCTCGCCCAACGGCGTACGGCTGCCGGCCAGCGCGAGGTACAGAGCCCCGACCTCGTCCTCGACGGTGCCGCCCGCGTGCAGGACCGTCATCCGGTCACCGGCGGCGGCGATCAGCTCGTCGTGATGCGTGAGCATCTCGGCGTACGTGTGCTGATAGCGCCCGTACGACGGCAGAGTCAGGAGGTCCACCACCCCCGTGGTGAGTTGCTTGAGCGTGCCCTCTCGGGTCTTGTCGTCGGCGAGGGCCTCGCGGATGCAGCGCATCCAGAAGTCCAGGGTGTCCGGCACGTTGGCCGGGAAGTCGATGAAGTACGCGTTGTGCCGCACGTGGTCGCCGACGATCTCGCGGACGGTCGCGAGCGTACGTCCGGCGATGTCCGCCACCACACGCTCGTCCATACCGGAGAGCCGCGTCAGGAGCGGTGCCGAGAGCTTGAACCCCACGGACATCAGGGCCCCGTCGAACTGCCGCGCGACCACGGCACCTTGACCGGCCGGCCCCTCGAAGGCGGGGATGCGGTAGGTGTGACGAATGACCAGGGATTCCAGACGGTGGGACATTCCGGCAGCGTGACAGAGGGGCACAAGTGTGCGCACTCGGATTTCCGCCGCCCTGTCCGGTGCCGGGCAGGTCCTAGCCGACGGCCGAGGGTTTCCCGTCCGTCTGTGTCAGGGCTGACTCCTTCATGGTCCGGTAGCGGGCGATGACCTCGCGGTCGCGCCGGTCCAATGTGCTCTGCTCAACCGCGCGTTGGGCCTTGCGGACGGCGGTGTCGAGGCCGGCCGACCGCTGGCATGCGGCGTCGACGGCCGCCACTTCCAGTTCTCTTCGGCCCACTTCGGCCACGGCCTCGGAGCCGGTGGCCTCGCGCAGCTGTCCGGCGATCTGCTCGCGCGGCTCCTGGACGTTCCGTGCCGGATGGCCCTCGCGCTCCATGCACGTCGACCACGCGCGCTCGCCTTCGCGGTACGCGGGGTTCTCGCCCACCGCGCTGATCACGCTGTTCGCCAGCGCCACCGCCACCGGTTCGACACGGTCCCAGTCCTTTCCGTACAGCTGGGCCCGCGATGTGGCGACGCAGCCGTCGGAGGGGAATTCGACCTGAGATCCGTCGGGCAGTTCCAGGCGGACCCGCCGGTCGGGGTCACCGGTCAAGTCCCTTTCCCACTGCCGGGGATGGGATGCCTCGTCGGACGGCGGTGCGGACTTTTGGTGGAGAAACTCTCCGGTGATTCCGTACCCGTCCGTCCGGGCGGTGTCCGCGTCGAGCAGACCGTAGGGATTCGTCTCCACACTGCGGGCCGACGCCGTCCGCGGGCGCGGCTCGTAGGTGTGTCCGCGCTCCCGCATACACGTGGCCACGGCCTGTTCCTGGCGCTCGTGCAGCCGGACGGATTCGCCGTAGGTGAGCGCGGTGACTCCGGACAGCGGACGGACATCCTGCGAAGGGGGCGGAGGTGGCCCGTGGCCAGGGCTCCCGGAGGGGGAGCACCCGGCCACGGCCGCAGCGATCACCGCTGCGGTGAGCACGATCCGCCTGTGGCGGATCACACGCACCAGTCGTTGGAGGCGACGTTGTGCCAGTAGACCGTGCCCGAGAGGGTCGGGTTGGTCCAGCCGCGGCTGAGCACGTAGTTCGAGCCGGTGTAGCCGGTGCCGGAGAAGATCCGGACGTTGCAGCTGTTGCCGTTGTTGTAGAGGGACTCGGCGTTGTTGAACTTGTTGTACTGGAGCAGGTTGGAGTTGTCGTTGTAGACCTTGCCCGGAGCCCCGGACCCGTTGGTGCCGAGGTACGCGCAGAGCGCACCGGCCGGACACTCCGACCATGACGCGTGCGAAGTGCCGGCGGTGGCCACCGTTCCTGCGGCGGCCAGGGCGATGGCTGCCAGTGCTGCGGCACCGCGCTTACGTATTCCCACAGGTGTCGTCCCTTCTCATCTGCGACGCGAATTGCGCCGCGCCACAGAATGTCAGCGGCCAACCGCACCGCAAGGGCCCGGAGTTCCCGTCCACATCAGGAGCAACGCATTCCTCGGCGCTTGCAGGTCCGGAAAGCAACTTGACGTGGAGTCGGTCGGGAAGAGTGAACTCGACCCTTCCGTTTTCGTGACGTGTGGACCCTGAATTGCGCTTTATTGCGCAAGAATCTCTTGACAGGGACAGGGGATTGTCAGCCCCGCAAGGGAGTTGGTTGCGCACGCGGATCGCGGGTGGCTGAAATGCCGTAGCCACGCATGCCGGTCCGAATCGGCTGCTCCGGTTTCGGCGTGAAATGCAGGGGATGATTCCGCCTGACGAAATTCCGGACAGCGCACATCCGAGAATGGCCGAGAAAACGGTCGGCGCGAACAGGCGCCGAAGGGCTTGGGAGATCGGGCTGTCCGAGAGCCGGAGCGCAGACGCAGGTGGCGCTGTGGGCGGAGCGTTCCTAAGGTGTGTTGCTTGATCGGTTGGGGCTGGAGCCGTCAGCTCCGGGCCGGGCCGTGCGGCCACCTTGCTGAGCTTGGAGTTCTGAACGCGATGGATGACCTGAGTCCGATGGATGCCCGTTTCCTTGCCATACCCGAGGTGGCCGCAGCGGGTGAAGTTCCTTCCGTGGCGGTCGTGATCGACGTCATGCGCGCCTACACCGTGGCGGCCTGGGCATTCGCCCGGGGCGCGGAGAGGATCGTGCTCGCCGAGTCGCTCGACGAGGCGCTGGCTCTCAAGGCCCGCCATCCCGACTGGGTGGCGCTCAAGGACGGACCGCCCGCTCCCGGGTTCGGCCTCGTCAACTCGCCCGGACTGCTGCGAAGCGCCGAGCTCGGCGGGCGGACCGTCGTGCAGAAGACGACCGCCGGCACCGTCGGCGCCCTCGCGGTACAGGACGCCTCACTCGTGCTGTGCGCCGGCTTCGTCGTCGCGGAGGCGACGGCCCGGCTGCTGAGGGAGCGCGGGGCGAAGGACGTCACCTTCGTCGTCACCGGCGAGGACGGACGGGCCGAAGAGGATCTCGCCTGCGCCCAGTACATCGCCCGCAGAGCCGTAGAGGACGAGACGGACGCCGCGCCGTTCCTCGACCGCGCCGCGACCTCACGCGCCGCGGCCGAACTGACTGAGGGCGTACGGGAAGGAGCCCACCCCGACGACGTCGCCCTCTGCCTCGAACTCGACCGCTTCCCCTTCGCGATGGTCGCCGCCGTCGAGGACTCGCTGATGGTGCTGCGCCCGCACGGTCCCGGTTTCCCCGCCGCACCCCTGGTCGCGTCCTGACGTGGTGGGAGTCCGGTCCATGGAGCCCGCACGATCGCCCCGAGTCCTCGTCATCGGCTTCGACCCGCACCGGATCCCCGGCCTGCGGGACTCCGCACCGCTGGCCGCCGCCATCCAGGCGGGCCTGGACGAGTTCGCCGTACACGGTGTGGGCGTCGAGACCTGTCTGATCGGTTTGGACGGCGCAGACGACACGGAGCCGCTGATCACCGCGGCGCTGCGGTCCCGTGCGTGGGAGTGCGTGGTCGTGGGTGGCGGCCTGCGCACTTCGGCGGAGCAACTGCCGCTCCTGGAAGAGGTGATCAGCCTGATTCGCCGGCACGCAGACACCGCGGCCATCGCCTTCAACGCCGGCCCGTCCGCGCTCTACGAGGCGGCCGCACGCCGGCTGAAGTGACACTGGGCAGGGGGCTGTTGAGGACCCATCGTCCTCACGGCCCTCAGCGGCGCACCATGAGGACGTGCGTGACGCTCGGCGAACTGACCATCTCGGACACCGCGTACCCGTCGATGCCGTCGCCCAGATCGTCGAGCAGCCGTTCACCGCGCCCGATGAACATCGGGGCGATGACGAGATGGAGTTCGTCGATCAGACCGGCGCGCAGATACTGCCGGATGACCGCCGCGCCGCCACCGATCCGGACGTCCTTGCCCGCCGCGGCGTCGAACGCGCGCTGCAGCACTGCCTCCGGCGGCTCGTCGGTGAAGCGGAAGGTCGTGCCCCCGGCCATCTCCAGATCCGGGCGCGGGTGGTGGGTGTGGACGAACACGTCGTGGTGGTAGGGCGGATTGTCCCCCCACCAGCCCGTCCAGGACTCGTCCTGCCAGGGCCCGCGCCGGGGTCCGAACATGTTGCGCCCCATGATGGTGGCGCCGATGTTCTGATCTCCGCGGACGTAGAAGTCGACGTCGATCCCCGTCTTCCCCGCAGCGGCGTCCTGCGACGCCGAGACGAACCAGCTGTGCAGTTCGTCCCCCCAGCCGACGCCGTCGCCGAACGGCGCGTCCTCGCGCTGGTGGAGACCCGCTGCGAAGCCGTCGAGGGAGATCGTGACGTTGTGTACGCGAACCTTGGGCATGGCCGTCACCTTTCAGGTCAGGTCGGTGTCGTTCTCTCACCTCTGCGTCGAACGGGGTGGGCCCGAATCGACGTTCATGCCGATGCCGCCGTCGAGAATTTTCGGGATGCCCCGTTTTCGTATGCCCCGTGCGGTGGACAATAAGGGGCATGAGCCAGCAGGGGGACAGGCGCGAGAGTGCCGCAGGCCACGGGGACGACTGGTGGGGAAAGTTGTACGGCGAGTCCGTCGACGACACCGGACCGGGCGTATCCCCTGAGTCCTTGGACGACCGGTTCGCCTCGGCGGCGGACACCGTGGCCGAGGAGTCGGGGGACACCGAGGACACGGGGCGACCGCAGGGTGCACCGCGGCCCGGCGATCCGGGCGACGAGTCGACGGTGGCGTACGGCACCGGCCGGAAGGTGCCTTCGGCGGACGCCCGGTCCGTCAACTCGCCCGCGGGGTCCGGCTATACGGACCCGCCGACCCCGTACAGCGACGCACGCGCGCCGTACGGCGACACACCCACGCCGTACACCGACGCACCCGCACCGCACGCCGACCCGCCCGCACCGCACGCCGACCCGCCCGCACCGCACGCCGATCCGCCACCCCCGTTCGCCGACGCCCCACCCGCGTACCCGGACTCGCCGCCCACGCCCCCGCCACCGGCTGCCCGTCCACCGCGCCCACGCACCTGGACCCCACCACCGCGCAACCTGCTGCCCGATACGGGCGGCCGGCTCCCTGAACGACCCACGTCGGCACCCGCCGCACCCCTGTCGGCCCCTGTGCCGCCTGCCCCG
>JOGW01000002.1 GCA_000721375.1 Streptomyces sp. NRRL B-3428
AACCGCGTCCGACCGTGATGGTCGAGACGGGGTTGTCAATCTGGCGTTGACTTTTGGCACGCTGTTGAGTTCTCAAGGAACGGACGCTTCCTTTGTACTAACCCTCTCGGGCTTTCCTCCGGGCTTCCCTTCGGTGTTTCCGACTCTATCAGACTCTTTCGGGCCTGATTCCCAGTCGGCGGGATTCGCCTTTCGGTTGCCTTTCGACTTCCTTCCGGCTGTCTATTCGGCCTTGCGGCCTTTCGACATTCACTACGTTAGCGGATTCCTTCGGCAACTCATAATCGAGTCCGGGAATCGAATTTCGGCATGCCGAAATGGACCCCGTTGAGGGAAGTCGCAGTAGTGGTTTGGCCGCTTCCGGCTGCTGTCGAAGGCAGTACCCGGTTCAAGCGGCTCGGGCTACATTACGGATCCGCCCGGGCCGCGTCAAGTCCCGTCAAGAGGTCCGTCGTCGGGGCGTATGGGCTCTATAAGGGCTGACGGTCGGGTCGTTGGCGATCCAGAAGCGGTACGGGTGGACACCGCCCTCCCCCGAGACTCCCGTGCGCGGACCGTTGCGTACCTGGTCGGCGGGTACGGGCGTGCCTGTATAGAGGGAGAGAGGTGCGTCCGGGCCGGAGCAGACGTCCGTGCCGTCGAGTGCGCGGTCCACGTCCAGGGCCGTGGCCAGGCGGGCCGGGCCTTTGGCCAGTTCCTTGTCGTTGCGGGCCGATAGTCGTCGGTGCCGGGTGAGCTCGACGCCCTCGGTGATCTCGCCGGCCCGCAGCAGCACGCCGCTCGCGAAGCCCTCGGGCCCGCAGACGAGGTTCAGGCAGTGCCACATGCCGTACGTGAAGTAGACGTATGCATGGCCGGGCGGGCCGAACATCACGCCGTTGCGGGGCGTGCGGCCGCGATACGCGTGTGAGCCGGGGTCGGACTCCCCCTCGTATGCCTCTACCTCTGTGAGGCGCAGCGCGATCGGACCGTCGGGGGTCGCGCGCACGAGGGTGCGCCCCAGCAGGTCCGGCGCTACCTCTAGTACAGGGCGGTCGAAGAACGTGCGGGGCAGGGGCGTACGGTCGGGGGCCGCGATCATGGCGTACGAGCGTAGTGCAAAGGTTCTGTACGGGTGGGTGGTCAGGGGGGCTTGCGCTTGCAAGGGTGTGGGCCGGAACCAGCGCCTGCCGGTTCGCGTTTGTAGTTGAGAGATCGCTGATCAAGACGGGCCGCCTTCGTGCGGCACGGGGAGGACTGACATGGGGTTCAAGAAGCTGCTTGCGAGCATGGGTGCCGGTGGCGCTTCCGTGGAGACGGTGCTGACCGAGGCCAACGTGGTCCCGGGTGGCGTCGTCCAGGGTGAGGTCCGGATCCAGGGCGGGTCGGTGGATCAGCAGATCGAGGCGCTCTCGGTCGGCCTGCAGGCGCGGGTCGAGGTCGAGGGCGGTGACCAGGAGGTCAAGCAGGACATCGAGTTCACCAAGCAGCGGCTCGGCGGTGCCTTCGAGCTCAAGGCCAATGCGCTGCACGCGGTGCAGTTCGGTCTGGAGATCCCGTGGGAGACGCCGGTCACCTCGATCGCCGGTCAGCAGCTGCGCGGCATGAACATCGGTGTGACCACCGAGCTGGAGATCGCGCGCGCGGTCGACTCGGGTGACCTGGACCCGATCAACGTGCACCCGCTGCCGGCGCAGCAGGCGATTCTCGACGCCTTCATCCAGCTGGGCTTCCGCTTCAAGAGCGCGGACATGGAGCGCGGTCACATCCGCGGTACGCGGCAGAAGCTGCCGTTCTACCAGGAGATCGAGTTCTTCCCGCCGTCGCAGTACCAGGGTCTGAGCCAGATCGAGCTGTCCTTCGTCGCCGACGACCGCGAGATGGACGTCGTGCTTGAGATGGACAAGAAGCCGGGTCTGTTCAACTCGGGTGGCGACACGTTCCGTGCCTTCAAGGTGGGTCTGAACGACTACCAGGGCACCGACTGGTCGGCCTACCTCAACGAGTGGATTTCTCAGGTCGGCGGCAAGCGCAACTGGGCCTAGGCTCTGCAGCGCGGACCCGAGACTGCCGACCGGAGGTTTGACGTGACGGACAAGAGGCGCCCACTCCCCCATGACTTCCACCCACAGGTGCCGTCGTTCACGGTGCTGAGCGACGATGTCGCGCCGGGTGAAGTCCTGGACGACGCGCAGGTGTTCGCGAAGGGCAACCTCTCGCCGCAGCTGCGGTGGGAGGGCTTTCCCGCGGAGACCAAGAGCTTCGCGGTGACGTGCTACGACCCGGATGCCCCCACGGGCAGCGGGTTCTGGCACTGGGTGCTCTTCGACATCCCCGCCTCGGTCACCGAGCTGCCGGTCGGTGCCGGCAGCGGCAAGTTCGACGGTCTGCCCGAGGGTGCGGTGCACGCGCGCAACGACTACGGGTCGAAGGAGTTCGGTGGTGCCGCTCCCCCGCCGGGGGACGGCTCGCACCGCTATGTCTTCACCGTGTACGCGGTGGACCAGGAGAAGCTCGGCCCGGATGCCGATGCGTCGCCGGCCGCGGTCGGCTTCAATCTCCGGTTCCACACGCTGGCGCGTGCGCAGCTCATCGGCGAGTACGAGGATCCTGCCGAAAGCTGAGGGTTCACCGGCTGTTTGCCCGCTCCTGGTCTTGGAATGGATCAGGAGCGGGCATTTTTTATTCCGTTGTCCAGATCAGCCCGCCCGGCCAGAGTTGATCCCAGTCCGCCGTGCGGTGGGCTGGTGCGCACGGGAGGGTGGGCGAGATGCGGGACACGCTGGTGCTGAACGCGAGCTTCGAACCGTTGTCGACGGTGACGCTGAACCGAGCCGTCGTGCTGGTTCTGACGGACAAGGCTGTCGTCGAGCAGGCCCACCCCGAGCTGAAGATGCGTGCGGCGGCCGTCGAGCTTCCGGTGCCCCGGGTGATCAGGCTGTGCCGGTACGTACGGGTGCCCTTCCGAAGACACGCGCCCTGGTCGAGGCGGGGTGTCTTGATCAGGGACCGCAACAAGTGCGCGTACTGCGGCAAGCGGGCCACCACGGTGGACCACGTCGTGCCGCGGGCGCAGGGCGGTGGGGACAGCTGGTTGAACACGGTTGCCTCGTGTGCGGTGGACAACCACCGCAAGGCGGACCGGACGCCTGAGCAGGCCGAGATGCCGTTGCTCTTCCAGCCCTTCGTGCCGACGCCGAGTGACGCGATGTTGTTCGCGATGGCCGCTGATGACCGGCACGCGTTGCCGGAGTGGCTGACGCAGTCCGTGGCGGCCTGAGCAGTCGTACGGTCGGTGGCCCGTCTCCTCAGGGAGGCGGGCCATTCCCGTATCAGCGCAGGATGAGCTGGACCAACGCCACCGTGCCCACCGCCACGATCAGGCCGCGCAGCCAGGCCGACGGGATGCGTCTGCCGAACGTACCTCCGACGAAGCCGCCCACCGTGGAGCCGGCCGCCAGGAGCAGCACCACGCTCCAGTCGAAGTGCGCGGCGAAGAGGAAGAAGAGGGCGGCGACGGCGTTGACCATCGCGGCCAGGATGTTCTTGACGGCGTTGGCGCGCTGCAGCGATTCGCCGAGGAACATGCCCATGAGGGCCATGTAGAGGATGCCTTGGGCTGCGGTGAAGTAGCCGCCGTAGACGCTCGCGAGGAACAGGCCGACATGCAGCCAGGGGCCGCCGAACTGACTGCCGGGCTGTCCCTTGCGCTCGCGGCGGCGCTGCAGCGCCTTGGTGATCCAGGGCTGGAGCGCGATGAGGACCAGCGCGAGGCCGACGAGGACCGGGACGATCATCTCGAACGCGGAGTGCGGCAGCGTCAGGAGCAGGATCGCTCCGCAGAGTCCGCCCGCGGTGACAACGATGCCAAAGCGCAGGATGCGCGCCCGCTGTCCGGCCAGTTCACGCCGGTAGCCGAAGACTCCGCCGGCGAAGCCGGGCAGCAGACCGAGGCCGTTGGAAACGGTGGCGGTCACCGGGGGCAGGCCGATGGCGAGGAGCACCGGGAACGTGATGAGTGTCCCTGAGCCCACGACCGTATTGATGGCCCCTGCACCGAATCCGGCGGCAAGAACCCCGACTATTTCCCAGGCCGTCACGGCGGCTCAGTCGAGCGGGGGTTGTTCGCGGCGCTCCGTCGCAGGTGCACCGGCCTGTGGCCCTACGGAGTTGTTGCCGCCGAGCCCGCCACCACCGAAGTTGCCGAACGCACCCGACAGCCCCTTGAGCGCGTCGCCGATCTCGCTGGGCACGATCCAGAGCTTGTTGGCATCGCCCTCGGCGATCTTCGGCAGCATCTGGAGGTACTGGTAGGAGAGCAGCTTCTGGTCGGGGTCGCCGGCGTGAATGGCCTCGAAGACCGTACGGACGGCCTGGGCCTCGCCCTCGGCGCGCAGGGCCGCGGCCTTGGCCTCACCTTCGGCGCGCAGGATCGCGGACTGCTTCTCACCTTCGGCGGTGAGGATCTGGGACTGGCGGATACCTTCCGCGGTGAGGATCGCGGCGCGCTTGTCTCGGTCGGCGCGCATCTGCTTCTCCATCGAGTCCTGGATGGAGGTGGGCGGTTCGATCGCCTTGAGCTCGACACGGTTGACGCGGATGCCCCACTTGCCGGTGGCCTCGTCGAGGACGCCGCGCAGCGCCGCGTTGATCTCCTCGCGGGAGGTCAGGGTCCGCTCGAGGTCCATGCCACCGATGATGTTGCGGAGCGTGGTGACGGTGAGCTGCTCGATCGCCTGGATGTAGGAGGCGACTTCGTACGTCGCGGCGCGGGCGTCGGTCACCTGGTAGTAGATGACCGTGTCGATGTTGACCACCAGGTTGTCCTGGGTGATCACCGGCTGGGGCGGGAACGGGACGACCTGTTCACGCAGGTCGATCCGGTTGCGGATCGAGTCGATGAACGGGACGACGATGTTCAGCCCCGCGTTCAGCGTGCGCGTGTAGCGGCCGAAGCGCTCGACGATGGCGGCGCTGGCCTGCGGGATCACCTGGATCGTCTTGATCAAGGCGATGAAGACCAACACCACCAGGATGATGAGGACGATGATGACCGGTTGCATCGCGCTCCCCGTGCCCTTCGAGCCTGAATACGCTGCGTGGTACGCGTACTTCCGGAAGATCTTGCTGATCGAAGATCTTGCTGATCGAGTCTGTCAGAACGGCGTGTGCCGCGAGCGCCGTTCTCCCAGATAGCGCCTGCCGATGAAGCCGCTTTTCACATCACGACGGCGGTGGCTCCGTCGATGTCCACGACATCCACCTGCTGGCCGACATCGTAGGCCTGAGCCGCGTCGAGTGAACGGGCCGACCACACCTCGCCGTTGAGCTTGATACGGCCGCCTCGGGCGTCGACCCGTTCAAGGACGACGGCCTGTTTGCCCTTCAACGCGTCGACTCCGGTGGCGAGTTGGGGTCGCTGTGCGCGGTGACGTGCGGCGACCGGCCGTACGACGGCGATCAATGCCACCGATACGGCGGCGAAGACGAGCACCTGGAGAACGACGTCGCCGCCGAGACCTGAGGTCACGGCGGCGGCGACTGCACCTACGGAGAGCATTCCCAGTTCGGGCATCGCGGTGATCACGAGCGCAATACCCAGGACCGCCGCGCCGATCAGCCACCACACCCAAGCTTCCATGGGGTAAATGGTAGGCCTGTGGCCGTGATCGGGACAGGGTGCGCGGGTCAGTTGATCGGCAGGCCCTGTGCGGTCCAGCGCTCGCCGACCTGCTCGACGACGAGCGGGAGGCCGAAGCAGAGCGAGAGGTTGCGGGAGGTCAGCTCCAGCTCCAGGGGACCCGCGGCGAGCACCTTGCCCTGGCGGATCATCAGGACGTGCGTGAAGCCGGGGGCGATCTCCTCGACATGGTGCGTGACCATGATCATCGAGGGGGCGATCGGGTCGCGCGCGAGGCGGCCGAGGCGGCGGACCAGGTCCTCGCGGCCACCGAGGTCGAGGCCTGCGGCCGGCTCGTCGAGGAGCAGCAGCTCGGGGTCGGTCATCAGGGCGCGCGCGATCATCGTGCGCTTGCGCTCGCCCTCGGAGAGGGTGCCGAACTTGCGGTCCAGGAAGTCGGACATGCCGAGGCGGTCGAGGAAGGCGCGGGCGCGCTGCTCGTCGACCTCCTCGTAGCTCTCGTTCCATCCCGCGGTCATGCCGTACGCGGCGGTCAGCACGGTCTGCAGGACGGTCTGGCTCTTGGGGAGCTTGTCCGCGATGGCGATACCGGCCATGCCGATACGCGGGCGCAGCTCGAAGACATCCACCTTGCCGAGGGTGTCGCCGAGGATGGTCGCGGTGCCCTTGCTCGGGAACAGGTAGCTGGAGGCGACATTGAGCAGGGTCGTCTTGCCGGCGCCGTTGGGGCCGAGAATGACCCAGCGCTCTCCCTCCTTCACGGACCAGGAGACCTGGTCCACCAGAGCGCGGCCCCCTCGGACCACGGACACGTCCTCCAGCTCGAGCACATCGCTCATGAGCGTGCTGTCTCCCATGCATATCGGAACTTGCGAGCGTCAGGTGGACGTCGCCCCCAGGGAAAACCTACGCCACCGCGCGCAAGCTCCTGTCGCCGGTCCGCACCTTGATGCCTGTTTCCGCGTCCCGGAGTCGCTTCCGGGGTGGTCGCCGCAGCGACGGACGGGGCGATGCCGTGAGCGAAGTGGCACATGTGACGGGCGGGCTGCGCGACGAAGCGCGGGCGGGGCCGCGGCATCGGGATCTGGGTACGGGGATCCGGAACGAGGCTCATAGTCTGGTGTCCATGCTCACGGAACCGCGCTCAGGGCTACTGGCCTCTTGGGGTAACGCACTTATTGCCGGACTTGTCTCCCCGGATGAGGCCGCGCTCGCCATCGTCGGCGAGGACGCCGTGCACCGGGTCGAGGGACTGCCGGGTGAATCCGGGCCGGTCGGGCTGACGCTCGCGCTCGGTCGGCTGCGGGCGCTCGGCGCCCAGGGACTCCGGGTCGCGCTCCCCGCGCCCGGGCATCCCCTCGGACTCAGCGGCCCCGCGGAGTTCAACGCGCGGGCGCTCGAGGCCGAGGAGGCCGTCGTCTGCCACGGGGTCGCGCTCGGGCTCGTGCCCGAGGTGTACGAGGCGGGTCCCGACGGCGACGTACATGTGGAGGTCCGCTGGCACTGTCTGCCGGTGCGCGAGGCGCCTCCCGCCGACGTGCCCTCGCTCGGCGAGGCGGAGCGCGAGCTGGCCGAGGCGCTGCGGGACGCGACGGCGCTGCTGACCAAACTGGACGTGGCGGGCTCGGGGCCGGTGGCCGAAGCGGCCATGGCGGCCTACCGCGCACGCGCTGAGCGCGGGCGCGAGGTGCTCGCACCGGGGTATCCACCGCGTGCGGTACGGGTGTTGGAGCTGGCGCAGCGGGTCGGGCTGCTGATCTCCGTGGCGTACGAGAACGGGCACGGCGGGGCTGTCAGCGCCTCCGAGATCGGGGCGCGGGCCGAGGCGCTCAGGCCGGTGGAGCGCACCGCGCGCAGGGCGCAGGTGGCCGCGTACAACGCGTATGTGGAGGAGCTGTTGCGGGACTGACCCCGCGACCGGGCGCGGACAGCGGAAAGCCCCGCGAACCGGGAGGGGTTCGCGGGGCTTTCGTGTGCTGCGGACAGCCGCCGCTCGGCCGTGGGCCGGCAGGAGCTCGGCTGTGCGTCAGCCGTGGATCAGCTGTGGTTCGCGAGCGCGTTGCCGAACGCCGGGTTCAGGGCGCCGATGGCGTTGACGGAGTTGCCGCCGACGTTCACGGGCACGTGGGCCGGCACCTGCACGGTGTTGCCGGAGCCGACGCCCGGGTTCTGCAGAGCCTTGGCGTCCGCGTCCGAGTCGGCGAACGCGGCACCCGCGGAGGCGCCGGCGGCGGCGGAAGCGACGGCGAGGACCACGGCGGCCTTCTTGGCGAAGTTCATGAGGTTGTTCCTCCATCAAGTCCCGTACTGGGTACGGGAGTTAGCTGTTCAGCGACCCCAGCCGCGGGGTCGCACGCTGAAGAACGCCTGGGCCGTCCGGATGACACGGACCGCCATCCGATGCCGCCCGTTCGGATCAATAGGCCGAAGATCAGCCCAGTTCGAGCGCGCGCGGGAGCCCCGGAAACGCGACCGGCCCCCCAGGCAGTGCCTGGGAGGCCGGTCGGGTCAGTACCTGGACCTTGGCGAACGTCAGCCGTTGAAGCAGTCGTTGCCGAAGGCCGGGTTCAGGGCACCGATCACGGAGACGGTGTTGCCGCAGGCGTTCACCGGCACGTGGACCGGCACCTGGACCAGGTTGCCCGAGACGACGCCCGGCGACTTGGTGGTCTTGCCGTCGGCGTGCGCACCATCGGTGGCGGACGCGAAACCGGCACCGGCGGCAACCAGGCCACCGGCCACCATCGTGACGGCAGCGGCCTTCTTCAGGTTCTTCACTTCTGACTCCTCATTGCGGTAGCTGCGGCCAGCCGCCGCAGCATGCAAGGAGAACGGCCCACGCCCGCTCGGGATGCGCCATCCGGGGGACATCCACACGACGGTATGAATCTCGGTCCGGAAGGAGACGGTCCACAACGGCCTTCCGGCGAAACGGTCCTGCCTGCGGCGATCGCCTCCGATCAGCCCTTTGGTCAGCCGTTGAGTCCGTGCCGTACGGCCCAGAGGGCAGCCTGTGTTCGATCGGAGAGATCGAGTTTCATCAGGATGTTCGACACATGGGTCTTGACGGTCTTCTCCGAGAGGACGAGCGCGCGTGCGATCTCCCGGTTGGAGCGTCCGTCGGCGATCAGGCCGAGCACCTCGCGTTCGCGCTCGGTGAGCGAACCTCCGCGTCCCTGCGTCCCGTTGCCCTCGTCCTGGGCGAGCAGGACTCCCGCGACCTCGGGCTGGAGCAGGACGTGGCCCGCGTGCACGGAGCGGATCGCGCCGGCCAGGGCGTCGGGGTCGACGTCCTTGTAGACGTAACCCGCGGCGCCCGCCTTGAGCGCGGGGACCACCGTGCGCTGCTCGGTGAAGCTGGTGACGATCAACACCCGGGCGGGGTTGGCCAGTTCGCGCAGCTTGCGCAGGGCCTCGACCCCGTCCATGCCGGGCATCTTGACGTCCATCAGGACGACGTCCGGCTTCAGCTCCTCGGCGCGCTCGACGCCTTCGGCGCCGTCCGAGGCCTCGCCGACGACCTCGATGTCCTCCTGGATCTCCAGGAAGGTGCGCAGTCCCCGGCGTACGACCTGATGGTCGTCGACCAACAGCACTCGGATCACCTTGTCAGCCACCAGGCACCTCCATCTCGATCGTGGTGCCCTTGCCGGGCGCCGATTCCACTGTCAGCCGGCCACCGACGCCGCTCGCACGGTCCCGCATGGAGACCAGACCGAGATGGCGTCCGGCGCTCCGGGTCGCGCGCGGTTCGAAGCCCTGTCCGTCGTCGGTGATACGCAGCACCGCGCCCTGGCCGTGCTTCTCCAGGGCGACGTCGACCTGCTCGGCCTCCGCATGGCGCAGCGCATTGTGCAGCGCCTCCTGCGCGACGCGCAGCATGGCCTCCTCCTGCGAGGCCGGCAGGGCGCGTACGCCCTCGCAGCGGAAGGTCACCCGAGGAGCGTGCGCACGGTCGAGCACCTTGACGTGGGTACGCAGCGTGGCGACCAGGCCGTCCTCGTCGAGCGCCGTGGGCCTGAGCTCGGTGACAGCGGTGCGCAGTTCGTCGGCCGCTTCGGCCGCGAGCACGGCGACCTGCTGCAGTTCGCCCTTGGCACGCACCGGATCGCGGTCGATGAGCTTGGCCGCCGCCTGTGCGGTCAGGCGGAGCGAGAAGAGCTTCTGGCTGACGGCGTCGTGCAGCTCATGGGCCAGGCGCGTGCGCTCCTCGGCGATGGTCAGCTCGCGGCTGCGCTCGTAGAGGCGGGCGTTGGTGAGGGCTATGGCGGCGTGCTGGGCGAGGATGCCGAGCAATTGCTCGTCGTCCTCGGTGAAGCCACAACTGCCGTCAGGCTTGGGGCAGTTCTTGTTCGCGAGGAACAGCGCGCCGATCGTCTCGTCGCCGTCGCGGATCGGCAGACCCAGGAAGTCGGACATGTCCGGGTGCGCGGAGGGCCAGCCGCCGAAGCGCGGGTCCTCGCGGACGTCCGCGAGCCGTTCGGGCCCGTCCTCGTGCAGCATCGCCGCGAGGATGCCGTGCTGGCGCGGCAGCGGGCCGATGGCCTTCCACTGCTCGTCGCTCACGCCGTCGACCACGAACTGGGCGAAGCCGCCGTGGTCATCGGGCACCCCGAGCGCCGCGTACTCGGCGTCGAGCAGTTCACGGGCCGAGGCCACGATCGTCTTCAGGACGTCGCGTACTTCAAGGTGCCTGCTCATCGCCAGGAGCGCGCTGCTCACGGCGGACAGGCCTGATCGGGGGCCGTCGGTCATGGACACACCGTACCGGCGGCTTCTCCGACCCCGTATCGGGCCTTGGACCGCCCCTTCCTAGGACCCCGGGCGTAGTCCGAAGGACCTTTCCGAGCGGGTCTCGCGCATGAGGTGGCGAGGGGGTCCGGGTTCCTACGTTGAAGGCAGCGACATACAGAGGGGACGGTCATCATGCCGGTTGCGATCATCACGGGGGCTTCGAAGGGGTTCGGTCACGCGCTGGCCACCGCGCTCGCCGCCCGCGGTTGGGATCTGGTCATCGACGCGCGGTCCGCGGACGCGCTGGGGAAGGCCGCCGAGGAGCTCGGTGCGTACGGCACACAGGTGGTGGCGCTGCCCGGGTCGGTCACCGACGCGTGGCACCGCTCGGCGCTGGTCGCCGCGGCGCGTGAGCTCGGCGGGCTCGATCTGCTGGTGAACAACGCGAGCGTGCTCGGCGCCGAACCGCTCGTACGACTTGAGAAGCACGGCCTGGACGGGCTGCGCGAGGCGCTCGAGACCAATGTGGTGGCACCGCTCGGACTGGTTCAGGAGGCGCTCGAGCTGCTGCGGGAGTCCACGGCGGGAACGGTCATCGCGCTGAGTTCGGACGCGGCGGCCGAGGCGTACGAGACCTGGGGCGGTTACGGGGCGTCGAAGGCGGCGCTCGACCATCTCTGCGCGGTGCTCGCGGTCGAGGAGCCGGGGCTGCGGGTGTGGGCGGTGGACCCGGGTGACATGCGGACCGATCTCTACCAGGCCGCCGTACCGCTCGACGACGACTCCGGGCGGCCCGAGCCCGACACGGTCGTCCCCGCATTCCTACGGCTGCTCGACGAGCGGCCGGCCAGCGGGCGGTACTCGGCGCCCGCGCTCCTGGAGACGCGATGAACGTACTGGAGGCACTGAGCGTCCCCGAGGAGCTCCTGGCGGCCGAGCCCACGGAGGAGCGCGGCCCGGGACGCGGCAGAGATTCGGTGCGGCTGCTCGTCTCGCGCGGCACGGCGGTCTCGCACCATGACTTCCGTGCGCTGCCCGCGCTGCTGCGGGCCGGCGATCTCCTCATCGTCAATACGTCACCGACCCTGGCCGCCGCCGTCGACGGCCGGATCGGCAGCTCCCGGGTGGTGGTGCACTTCTCCACGCTCGGCTCGGACGGACGCTGGGCGGTGGAGCTGCGCGACCCCGACGGGAAGGGCAGCACACGGGCGCGCGCGGGTGGCCCCACCGCGGTGGCGCTGGCGGGCGGGGCCTCGCTCGTTCTGGAGGAGCCGCTGGATCCCGCCGGGCGGCGGCTGTGGTGGGCGCGGGTGTCATCGGCTGGAGCGCCGGCGGATGTGCCGGGACTCCTTGACCGGTACGGACGGCCCATCCGCTACACCTATACGAAGAAGGACCAACCGCTGTCCGCGTATCAGACGGTCTTCGCGCTGCCGCAGCCCGGCGGGCTCGGCTCGGCGGAGATGCCGAGCGCGGGACGGCCGTTCACGGCGCCCTTGGTGGCGGAGCTGGTGAGCCGGGGCGTGCAGTTCGCTCCCATCACCTTGCATACGGGGGTCGCCTCGGCCGAGGCCCATGAACTGCCGTATCCCGAGCGCTTCGAGGTGCCTGCCGCCTCGGCGCGGCTGATCAACGCGGCGAAGGCCGGCGGCGGCCGGATCGTCGCGGTGGGCACCACGGGAGTGCGTGCCGTGGAGTCGGCGACGGGGCCGGACGGGATCGTACGGCCGGCGGCGGGCTGGACGGATCTGGTGGTGACGCCGGAGCGCGGTGTACGGGTGGTCGACGGTCTGATCACCGGGCTGCACGAGCCCGAGGCCTCGCATCTGCTGATGCTCGAGGCCATCGCGGGAAGGCCCGCTTTGGAGCGTGCTTATGCGCAGGCAGTACGCGGGCTCTATCTCTGGCATGAGTTCGGGGACAGCCACCTCATCCTTCGGGATGAGAGCGGTGACGCAATGAATTGCTCCGGCAACGATTGGTGAGACTGTTACACGTCCGATGTGAGCCCGCGCATAGGACCTACATCACTTACGAGGTCCCCTAGTAGACCCCTAGGGGGCCTCTGTACGGCCTAAACGCCCCTTTAAGGACCTTGGTCCCGGCACCTGATCCACTAAGCGCCTTCGTACGTCACACCTTTGCCACACAATTTTGCGGCCGCTAAGAATGGCTCCCGTCGCTCGGCGCGGTGGCTCAACAGCCACAGCGCGGGAAAAGCCGGAATCGCTTCCGGTACGGAAAGGCGAGCGACCCCGCTATTCGAAGAGGTCCAATCGCCATGCCCAAGCACCGCATCACCGGCCAGGCCGCCGCACTGACCAAGAGCCACAAGCTCTCGATCGCCGGTGTCGCCGCCCTCGGCGCCGCTGCTCTCGCGGTCTCGATCGTGCCGGGCAACGCCGCCGAGACCTCCCAGGCCGCCACCGAGATATCCGCCTCGCCCGTGGCCTTCGCCGTGAACACGGACGTCCAGGCCACCGTCGCCAAGCAGCAGGTGGCCGTCGCCAAGCACGCCGACGCCGCCGAGAAGCAGGCGAAGGCCGAGGCGGACGCGAAGGCCGAGGCCGACGCCAAGGCAGCCAAGGCCGAGGCCGACGCCAAGGCGAAGAAGGAGCGCGAGGACAAGGAAGCCGCGAGCCGGGCCGCCGCCCGCAAGCCGGTCTACGCCAACAACCTCGACGGCTGGATCCGCAACGCCCTCGACATCATGGCGAAGGAGGGCATCCCCGGCACGTACAACGGCATCTACAAGAACGTGATGCGTGAGTCGTCCGGCAACCCCAACGCCATCAACAACTGGGACATCAACGCCCAGAACGGTGTGCCGTCCATCGGTCTGCTGCAGATCATCAAGCCGACCTTCGACGCGTACCACGTCGACGGAACCGAGCACAACCAGTACAACCCGGTCGCCAACATCGTCGCCGCGTCCAACTACGCGGCCGACCGCTACGGCTCGATCGACAACGTGAACAGCGCGTACTGATCACGATCGTGAGCAACGCCGAAGGGCGGCACCCCACACGGGGTGCCGCCCTTCGGCGTCGTACGGGACCTGATTACTTCCGCATGACCTCGGGCTCGTGCCGGCGCAGCAGCCGCGCGACGACGAAGGCGAGCACCACGCCGATCGCGATCAGGACGCCCATGTCGAGGGCCCAGGTGGCGGCCTCGGGCTCCCACAGCGGGTCCTTCGAGGTCGGGTCGTCCTGGTTCGGGAACAGCTTGTTCAGGTCGACCGTGGTGCCCGATGCGGCCACCGCCCAGCGGGCCGGCATCAGGAACGAGAACTGGTTGATGCCGATCTGCCCGTTGAGCACGAAGAGGCAGCCCGTGAAGACGACCTGGATGATCGCGAACATCACCAGGAGGGGCATGGTCTTCTCGGCGGTCTTCACCAGCGAGGAGATGACCAGGCCGAACATCATGCAGGTGAAGCCGAGCGCCATGATCGGCAGTGTCAGCTCGATCTTGACGGAGGAACCGAGGATCAGCCCCTCGTCCGGCACCTCGCGGACGCCGAAGCCGATGGCGCCCATGATGGCGCCCTGCAGCACGGTGATCACGCCGAGGACGATCACCTTCGACATCAGATACGCCGAGCGGGACAGGCCGGTGGCCCGTTCTCGCTCGTAGATGACGCGTTCCTTGATCAGCTCACGTACGGAGTTGGCGGCGCCGGAGAAGCAGGCGCCGACCGCGAGGATGAGCAGGATCGTGGGCGCGTTGGTGTTCGTACCGCTCTTGGGATCCGCGGTGAGACCGAAGTCCGAGCTGATCAGCGTCGAGACGACGCCGAGCACCGCGGGCAGGATCACCATCAGGGCCAGGAAGCCCTTGTCCGAGACGATCACCGCCACATAGCGGCGGACCAGCGTGATCAGCTGCGCGACCCAGCCCTGCGGCTTGGGCGGGCGCATCTGCTGCGGCGGCGGCATGTGCACCGACTGCGCGGCGACGGCGTCGATGTCGGCCGCGTACATCTGGTAGTGCTGCGAGCCCTTCCAGCGGCCCGCCCAGTCGTAGTCGCGGTAGTTCTCGAACGCGGAGAACACATCGGCCCACGTGCTGTAGCCGAAGAAGTTGAGCGCTTCCTCCGGCGGGCCGAAGTAGGCCACCGAGCCACCGGGCGCCATCACGAGGAGCTTGTCGCATATGGCCAGCTCGGCGACGGAGTGCGTGACGACCAGGACGGTGCGGCCGTCGTCCGCGAGACCGCGGAGCAGCTGCATGACGTCGCGGTCCATGCCCGGGTCGAGACCGGACGTGGGCTCGTCAAGGAATATCAGCGACGGCTTGGTGAGCAGCTCCAGGGCCACGGACACACGCTTGCGCTGACCACCCGAGAGCGAGGTGATCTTCTTGTCCTTGTGGATGTCGAGCTTGAGCTCGCGCAGCACCTCGTCGATGCGCTCGGCGCGCTCCTGGTTGCTGGTGTCCGCCGGGAAGCGCAGCTTGGCGGCGTACTTGAGCGCCGTACGGACGGTCAGCTCCTTGTGCAGGATGTCGTCCTGCGGGACCAGACCGATGCGCTGACGCAGCTCGGCGAACTGCTTGTACAGGTTTCGGTTGTCGTAGAGGACGTCACCCTGGTTGGCGGGGCGGTAGCCCGTGAGCGCCTTCAGGAGCGTGGACTTGCCGGAACCCGACGGGCCGATGACCGCGACGAGGGACTTCTCGGGAACGCCGAACGAGACGTCCTTGAGGATCTGCTTGCCGCCGTCGACGGTGACCGTCAGATGGCGGGCCGAGAAGGAGACCTCACCGGTGTCGACGAACTCCTCGAGCTGTCCGCCCACGACGCGGAAGGTCGAGTGGCCGACGCCGACGATGTCGTTGGGGCCGAGCAGGGCCGAGCCGCCCTTGGCGACCGGCATACCGTTGACGTACGTGCCGTTGTGCGAGCCGAGGTCGCGGATCTCCATCCGGCCGTCGGGTGTCGCGTGGAACTCGGCGTGGTGGCGCGAGACCTGGAGGTCGGAGACGACCAGTTCGTTCTCGAGCGCACGGCCGATGCGCATCACGCGGCCGAGTGCCAGCTGGTGGAACGTGGTGGGGCTGCGGTCGCCGTAGACCGGCGGCGCCCCCGCGGAGCCGCCCTGCTGCGGAAGCTGCGGCGAGGGCTGCTGCTGCCAGCCCTGCTGCTGCGGTACACCCTGCTGCGGCTGCTGGGACCAGCCGGGCGCGCCCTGCTGGGGTGCGGCCTGCGGCTGGCGGTGCGCCTGCTGCTGGGCGTGCTGCGGCTTGGCCTGGGCCTGATGGCCCTGCTGCGCCTGCTGCGGGGCGACCGCCGCGGCAGCCCCCGCTCCGGCGCCGGCCCCCGTGAGGTTCAGACGCGGGCCGTCCGTGGCGTTGCCGAGATGCACCGCCGAGCCCGGGCCGATCTCCATCTGATGGATCCGCTGGCCCTGTACGAACGTTCCGTTCGTCGAGCCGTGGTCCTCGATGACCCAACTACGGCCACCCCAGCTGATGGTGGCGTGACGCCAGGAAACCCGCGCGTCGTCGATCGCCACATCACCGCCCGGGTCGCGTCCGAGCGTGTATGACCTGGACGGATCGAGCGTCCAGGTCCGTCCGTTCAATTCCAGTGAGAGTTCCGGCACTCCATGCCCCACTACGTTGTCCCCCGAGTTGCCCCCGTCATGGGGAGTCTAGGGATGTCGAACATCGGGGGGAACTATTTCAGGCTCAGCCCCCTGTCCGAAAGTCGGGCCTTGCGAAGAGTGCGTAGGCGCCTTGGTGTGCGCCCCGTTGACGGTCTGGAAACCGCCCCGGAGAGTGGTAATCACCCATCAGTGCACGCGGATCATGCGCAACTCTGAATAAACAGGACAAAGTTGATCGAGATGGGGATCTACGGATCGGGGGACGGTCGATGGGTGCGATGCGGTCGGCTGCGACGACCGGCCAAGTGGGACGTGTTCGCTGGGGAGATGTGCTGCTCACCGCGATCGCCTGTGTGAGCTGGTCCCTGATCGGCATGGCCGGCGTAGCGGCGCTCGGTCTCCATCTGCTCGGCGCGGACACCGCGGGTTCGCTCGGTCCGATGACGGCGGCTGCCGTGGTGCTCGGCGTGGGCGGTTCGGTGACACCGTCCGGCGATGTCTCGGCCTTCGGTCTGGAGGGCGCGGAGGCGACCACCGCGATAGAGGTGACTCCGCTGGGAGTCGGCCTGGCCGGTGCGCTGCTGCTCGGCTTCTTCTTCTTACGGTCCCTGCGCGCTCTGGGAGTCGAGATCTCGCCCCGTGAGCTGGCGGCGCGGGCCGGTGCGGTGACGGCGCTCTTCCTCGCCATGATCGGTGGGCTCGCGTGGGCCGGCCATGACGTGATCACCATCGACGGCGCCTCCCTCGGGCTCGACGAGCTCCCCGGCGCCGGCGGCATCACGGACGATCTGCCGGGCGGCATCGGTGATCTGCTGCCGGACCGCCTCGGCGATCTCGTCGAGGCCGAGGCGGCGGTGGGCTTCACCGTCGATACGGGCCCTTCGCTGTTCGGCGCGCTGGTGTGGGTGCTCGGAGTCCTGTTCATCGCACTGCTCGCCTCCCGCCGTACGGCGCTGCCCGCGGCACTCTCGGTCCTGCACCGGGTCGTGCGGCCGGCCGTATCGGCCCTGGTGGCCGTGTTGTCGGTGGCGGTGGTGGCGGGTCTTGCGGCCGCGGCGTACGCGGCCGTCGGCGACGAGCATCCCGGGCGGATCGCGGGAGCCGCGCTGCTCGGGGCGCCCAACGGGGTGTGGCTCGCGGTGCCGCTCGGCATGTTCGTGCCCTGGGACGGCAAGGCGACGGGCGCGCTGGCCGAGGTGCTGCCCGCGCCGCTCGACGAGTTCTTCAGCGCCTCCGCGGACGAGCCGGCGACGATCGGGCGGCTCGCCGAACTGGACGGGCGGGTGTGGCTGCTTGTCGTGGCGGTCGCGGTGATGATGCTGTTCGCCGGGGTGCTCACCGCCGTGCGGACACCGTTGGACTCGCTGTCGAGGGCGGGGTTCGCGGGGCGGTGCGCGGTGCGCCTCGGTGTGGTGACCGCGCTGGTCGTCCCGCTGCTCGTGTGGTTGACGTCGGTGTCCGCGGACGCGTCGCTGTCCGTGCTCGGGTTCGACGCGTTCGGGGCAGGGCTCTCGCTGCAGGGTCAGGCCGGGATGGGTCTGCTGCTCGGGGCCGTGTGGGGAGCGGGGGCCGGAGGGCTCGGGGCGCTGCTCGCCTGCATGAGCGGGGCCGCGGGCGGGCGGGTCTCGGGGTTCGCGCTGTCCGAGTCGGCTCCCGACCCGGTGGCGGGTCAGGGCGCGTCCGGGCCGTACAACCCGGGGGCGCCGTTCCGACCGGCGAACCCGCACACCAACCCCTATCTGAAGATCCCGGACGAGCTCCGCGATCCCCCGGAGGAGGAGCCGCCTCGGGGCGGTTGGCGTCGGCGGTAGAGGCGGCGGGACGCGGACCCGGTACGGGTGGGCGTCCCCCTTCGGCCGGCCGGGTTCCCCCGGGGTCGCGTCCACCACCCGGGACACCTCACCGTCCCGCAACCAGGGCCCGCTACCGTGTGACCACCATGAGCGCACCGCAGAAGACCGCCGACGTCCCGACCCTTCTCGTCAAGATCTTCGGCAAGGACCGGCCAGGTATCACCGCCGGTCTTTTCGACACTCTTGCCGCCTTCTCCGTCGACGTGGTCGACCTGGAGCAGGTCGTCACCCGGGGACGGATCGTGCTCTGCGCACTCGTCACCGAGCCCGCCGTCGGACTCGAGGGCGAGCTGCGGTCGACCGTGCACAGCTGGGCCGATTCGCTGAAGCTGCAGGCCGAGATCATCTCGGGCGTGGGCGACAACCGGCCGCGCGGCGAGGGCCGCTCGCACGTCACCGTGCTCGGGCACCCGCTGACCGCCGAGTCCACCGCGGCGATCGCCGCGCGGATCACCGCGACCGGCGGCAACATCGACCGGATCTTCCGGCTCGCCAAGTACCCGGTGACCGCCGTGGAGTTCGCCGTCTCCGGCACGCCCACGGAGCCGCTGCGCACCGCGCTCGCCACCGAGGCCGCCGCCCTGCGGGTCGATGTGGCGGTCGTCTCGGCCGGGCTGCACCGGCGCGCCCAGCGCCTCGTCGTGATGGATGTCGACTCGACGCTGATCCAGGACGAGGTCATCGAGCTGTTCGCGGCACACGCCGGCTGTGAGGAGCAGGTGGCCGAGGTCACCAACGCCGCGATGCGCGGCGAGCTGGACTTCGAGCAGTCGCTGCACGCTCGCGTCGCCCTGCTCGAAGGTCTCGACGAATCGGTGGTCGAGAAGGTACGCGCCGAGGTACGGCTCACGCCCGGCGCCCGCACCCTGGTACGTACGCTCAAGCGGCTCGGCTACCAAGTCGGCGTCGTGTCGGGCGGGTTCACCCAGGTCACGGATGACCTCAAGGAGCGCCTCGGGCTCGACTTCGCGCACGCCAACACCCTGGAGATCGTCGACGGCAAGCTGACCGGCAAGGTCACCGGCGAGATCGTGGACCGGGCCGGCAAGGCCCGCCTCCTGCGCCGTTTCGCGGCGGAGGCCGGTGTTCCGCTGGAGCAGACAGTGGCCATCGGCGACGGCGCCAACGACCTCGACATGCTCAACGCGGCAGGTCTGGGTGTCGCGTTCAACGCCAAGCCGGTCGTACGGGAGGCCGCGCACACCGCGGTGAACTTCCCGTTCCTCGACACGGTGCTCTACCTGCTCGGGGTCACCCGCGAAGAGGTCGAGGCCGCGGACACCCAGGAAGCCTGAGCCCCCGCATCGCATACGGCCGAGGGCCCCGGCAGACACTGCCGGGGCCCTCGATCACGTATCGGACAAAGGAAGTTGGGCTATTCGTTCGGAGCCCAGTAGTCGAACAGCGTGGCGACGCCCGGCTCCAGGGACTTCCACGAACCCGTGAAGGTCAGCATCGCCATCGCCGAGGTCGGGAAACCACGGCGGTTGAAACGGGCCAGGGCATCGTCCTCGGCGGAGCCCGCGAGGATCTCGGCGAGGCCCTGCACACCCGGGTTGTGGCCGATCAGAACAAGGTCGGCGACGTCATCCGGGGTTTCGTTGAGTACGGCGATCAGCTCGCCCGGCGAGGCTTCGTACACCCGCTCCTCGTACACGGTCCTGGGGCGCTGCGGCAGTTCGCCCACGGCGAGCTTCCAGGTCTCCCGGGTGCGGGCGGCCGTGGAGCAGACGGCAAGCTCGAAGGTGATCCCGCTCTCCGCGAGCCTGCGGCCCGCCGAGGGGGCGTCCTTGCGGCCCCGCTCGGCCAACGGCCTTTCATGGTCGGAGATCTGGGGCCAGTCGGCCTTGGCGTGCCTGAGGAGGACGAGCCTGCGCGGTGTATCGACACTCATGTGTCCCAGCTTCGCACGAAACGCTCCATGCGGCGCAGGGAGTTGACGGGCTCCCCCTCGAAGGGGGACAGACGGATCAGGCGATGCGGAGCACCGGTCACGGAACGCGGAACAGCAAGGTGTCCTTGAGCCGGCCCATGAAATCTCCGACCGCGGGATCGCCGGTCGCGGCATGCGCCTCGGCCGGGTGCAGCACGACCAGGAAGAGCACGGCGAAGGCGATCACCGGCAGGGCCACACCCCACCAGGGCAGGCGCGCCTGCGCACCGCGGTCCTGCGGGGAGCGGGTGTGCGCTGGGGCCGACATGACGCCTCCGGATGTTCAGGTCTGCCGCCGCGCCTCGCGGCGGAGCCGCACATCGATGCTGCGCGGCGTACTTAGAACCTACGGAAGCGCGGACCCTCAACCCATCCGGTGATCCACCCACTTGACCCTGACACCAGCCCCCTAGGGGATGGTGGAGCTAGCCCCACCATGAGGGGCGGATTGCCCGGTTCTGGCGCAATGCGCAGTTCAGGGCGAGACGATCGTGGCGATGACACCGATGACCAGGGTGATGCCGATCATGGCACCGAAGACTGCGAGCAGTTTCTTCTGGCCGTTCTTGGGATTCGGATCGAGCACAGGCATACGCCCAGTCTCGCACCCTTTGCGCACTCCCCCGCCACCGGGTCCCGGACATCGGATCCGCGGTGGTCAGACCGCGCACTCGTCCTCGATGATCCGCTGCCGTCCGGCGAGCACACCGAAGAGGATCTGCGGTACGAGCAGCGCGCCCATGAGGACGATCGGGACGTCCCAGCCGCCGGTGTGCTGGTAGAGCACTCCGACGAGCAACGGGCCCGGAATCGAGAGCAGATAGCCGGTGCTCTGCGCGAAGGCGGACAGCTGCGCCACACCCGCACCCGTCCGCGCGCGCATCCCGACCATCGTCAGGGCCAGCGGGAACGAGCAGTTGGAGATGCCGAGCACCAGCGCCCACACCCAGGCGCCGGCGGCGGGAGCGAAGTAGAGACCGGTGTAGCCGATCAGTCCGCAGGCGCCGAGTGCCACGACGATGGGGCCCTGGTGGTTCATCCGGGCCGCCATCGGCGGGATCAGGAACGACAGCGGAACACCCATCGCCATGGTGACGGCGAGCAGCACACCGGCGGTCTCGGCCGAGACCCCGGCGTCGCGGAAGATCTGCGGCATCCAGCCCATCGTGATGTACGCACCGGTGGCCTGGAGTCCGAAGAAGACGGCCAGCGCCCAGGCGGTACGGCTGCGGGTGATCTTCAGCTTCGCCGTCTGCCGCCCCGTGGCGGGCCGCCCGGCGCCCGGGTCCGTCTTCGGCTTGCGCATCACCGGCAGCCACGGCACCACCGCGGCGGCGGCCAGTGCGGCCCAAACGGCAAGGCCCGTCTGCCAGTTGCCGCCGAGTGCCTCGGTCATCGGCACGGTGATCGCGGCCGCCAGCGAGGTGCCGAGCGCGAGGGCCATCGAGTAGAGCCCGGTCATCGAGCCCACGCGCCCCGGGAACCACTCCTTGATGACCACCGGCATCAGCACGTTCGAGACCGCGATACCGGCGAGTGCCAGCGCACTGGCGGCAAGAAAGGCCGCGGTGCTGCCGGTGAACGGGCGGATCAGGAGGCCGGCGGCTATCGCGGCCATCCCGCCGCCGACCACGGCGGCCGGACCGAACCGGCGGGCAAGGCGCGGCGCGAGGCTGCCGAAGACCGCGAAGCAGAGCGGCGGTACGGAGGTGAGGACGCCGGCGACGGAGCCACTCATGCCGAGCCCGTCGCGTACCTCTTCGAGGAGGGCGCCGAGGCTGGTGATGGCCGGGCGCAGATTGAGGGCGGCCAGGACGATGCCGGCGATCACGAAGGGCACGGCCCAGGTGCGCGCGGCCGGGGCGGGCTCGGGGTGTGCGCTGCTGCTGCGGACCGCCTCGGTGTCGGGCAGAACTGTCGACTTCTCACTGACCATGAGAGCCATCATAGAATCATGGGATGATTGGCTGTCCAGTCGCCCCGGTCCGAATCGAGCCAGGGGCCGGCGGTACGGTCTGTCACCGACCTCTCTCACTCCGCGCCGAAGGAAGAGCCCATGCCCCTGTCGTCCCCGCGGCGCTCGGCGCTCGCCGACCAGGTGATCGCCGAGCTCAGGAACCAGATCACCTCGGGTGAGTGGCCGGTCGGCTCGCGTATCCCCACCGAGCCGGAGCTGGTCGAGCAGCTGGGTGTGGCCCGTAACACCGTGCGCGAAGCGGTGCGCGCGCTCGCGCACAACGGGCTCCTGGACATCCGTCAGGGCTCGGGCACATATGTCGTCGCGACGAGCGAGCTGGCCGGAGTGATGCAGCAGCGCTTCGCCGGCGCCGATCCACGCCATATCGCCGAGCTGCGCGCGACGCTGGAGTCCACCGGCGCGAAGCTGGCCGCCGAGCGGCGCACGGAGCGCGATCTGAAGCAGCTTGACGCCCTTCTCGTACGGCGTGAGCAGGCCTGGGAGTCCGGGGACCGCGAGGCGTTCATCGAGGCGGACGCGACCTTCCACCTCGCGGTGGTGTCGGCGGCGCACAACGACGTGCTGCGGGATCTGTACGCGGATCTGGGCGATGTGCTGCGGGCCTGGCTGCGCGACGACATCGGCGAGACGCTGAAGCCGGAGAACCACATGGACCACACGCGGCTGCTCGACGCGATCCGTGCCGGTGACGCGGAGGCGGCCGCCACGGAGGCGGCGAGCTATCCGTTCCTGTGCGGCCCGGAGCGCTTCAAGGAGCGCTGAGCCCGTCCGTCACGGCTGGTGGCTGACCCAGGCCGAGCCGACTTCCTTCCAGCAGCGCCCGCTCAGGTGCACGGTCATCGCCGGTTCCGCGGACATCGCCGTCGCGTCCGAATCGATGTCCCACCAGCGGTCGCACTCGATGTGCAGCCGTACGTGGTCCGTCTCGGGATACGGGTTGTGGCAGTACGCGCTGACGCGGGAGCCCTCGATCTCCGTACGGCAGGTGGCGCCGAAGGGGCGCTTCTCCGGGGCGGGCTCGGCGGCGGCCGGAGCCGTCGCGGTGCCGGACGGCAGGACTAGCAGCAGGCTCAGCCCTGCGAGGAGCAGTCCGTACCGCCGCGTCCTGAGCACCACTCGGAAGACCTCCTCGGCCGTACGGCGACACGACAGACCAGCCGTCGCGGCGGCACCTCAAGGGGGAACTGGACTTCCAGAGTGCGGTGTTCGGGGCGCACGCGCAGGGCGGGAGGGGCCGAACGGGTAAACGGAAGGGGGCGCCGTTCCGAAGAACGGCGCCCCCTCACCCGTACAAGAAACTACGCACCGACCGCGTGCAGACCGCCGTCGACGTGCACGATCTCGCCCGTCGTCTTCGGGAACCAGTCCGACAGCAGCGCGACGACGCCGCGCGCGGTGGGGTCCGGGTCGTCCAGCTTCCACTCCAGCGGGGAGCGCGAGTCCCAGACGGAGGCGAGCTCGCCGAAGCCGGGGATGGACTTCGCGGCCATCGAACCCAGCGGACCCGCCGAGATCAGGTTGCAGCGGATGTCCTGCTTGCCCAGGTCACGCGCCATGTAGCGGCTGGTGGCCTCCAGGGCGGCCTTGGCCGGGCCCATCCAGTCGTACTGCGGCCAGGCGAACTTCGCGTCGAAGGTGAGACCCACGACGGAGCCGCCCTCGCTCATCAGCGGCAGCAGCGCCATCGTCAGCGACTTCAGCGAGAAGGCGGAGACGTGCATGGCGGTGGCCACGGACTCGAACGGCGTGTTCAGGAAGTTGCCGCCGAGGGCGTCCTGCGGCGCGAAGCCGATGGAGTGCACGACACCGTCGATACGGTCGCCGAGCACCTCACGGACCTGGCCCTCCAGACGCGCGAGGTGCTCGTCGTTGGAGACGTCCAGCTCAAGGACCTTGACGTTCTCGGGGTTCGGCAGCTTCTTGGCGATGCGCTCGGTCAGCGACGGCCGCGGCCAGGCGGTGAGGATGATCTCCGCACCCTGCTCCTGGGCAAGCTTGGCGGTGTGGAAGGCGATGGAGGACTCCATCAGCACACCGGTGATGAGGATCTTCTTGCCCTCGAGGATTCCAGCCATGGTGATCAGTGACCCATTCCCAGTCCGCCGTCAACGGGGATGACGGCACCAGTGATGTACGAAGCGTTGTCGGACGCCAGGAACTGGACCGCCGCGGCGATCTCCTGAGGCTGGGCGTACCGGCCGAGCGGCACCTGCGAGACGATGCCCGCGCGCTGCTCGTCGGTGAGCACCTTGGTCATGTCGGTGTCGACGAAACCGGGCGCCACGACGTTGAAAGTGATGTTGCGCGAGCCGAGCTCACGGGCGAGCGAGCGCGCGAATCCGACGAGGGCGGACTTCGAGGCGGCGTAGTTCGCCTGGCCCGCGGAGCCGAGCAGGCCCACGACCGAGGAGATCAGGACGACACGGCCCTTCTTGGCGCGCAGCATGCCGCGGTTGGCGCGCTTGACCACGCGGAAGGTGCCGGTGAGGTTGGTGTCCAGGACGGAGGTGAAGTCCTCCTCGGACATCCGCATGAGGAGCTGGTCCTTGGTGACGCCGGCGTTGGCCACCAGCACCTCGACGGGACCGTGCTTCTCCTCGATCTCCTTGTAGGCCTGGTCCACCTGCTCGGTGTCGGTGATGTCGCACTTGACGGCGAGGAAGCCGAGCTTCTCCAGCTCCGCGGGGTCGCCCGAGCGGTATGTGATCGCGACCTTGTCGCCTGCCTCGGCGAAGGCGTGGGCGATGGCGAGGCCGATGCCCCGGTTTCCTCCGGTGACGAGAACCGAGCGGCTCAACGGATCACCCTTTCGATAGTGGTCGGATACCCGGAAACTTATCTGGCCCGTCGCGGTTACGGAGAATCGGTCGCCGACAGTGGCACGGAGCAGTCCCTGTCGGGTCCCTACAGAAGTGCCTGACAGATGTGTCCGCCAGCAGGATCTACGGAAAGGGTGGTGCCCGCAGTGCCCACAGCCCGTCAAGCCCGCCATGTCATCGACGCGACCTTTACCGCACTCCCCCTGCGTCAGCTCGCCGACGCCGCCCTCGCCCGGGCCCGCGCCCTGGGCGTGGAGCACGCGGACTTCCGCTTCGAGCGGGTGCGCAGCGCCACCTGGCGGCTGCGGGACGCCAAGCCGTCCGGGTCCTCGGACACGACAGATCTCGGTTATGCCGTACGAGTGGTGCACGGCGGCAGCTGGGGCTTCGCCTCCGGAGTGGATCTGACCATGGACGCGGCCGCGAAGGTGGCCTCGCAGGCGGTGGCCATGGCCAAGCTGTCGGCGAAGGTGATCACGGCGGCCGGGTCGGACGAGCGGGTGGAGCTGGCGCCGGAGCCGGTGCATGCCGACAAGGAGTGGATCTCCTCGTACGAGATCAATCCCTTCGATGTGCCGGATGCCGAGAAGACCGGGCTCCTGAGCGAGTGGAGTGCGCGGCTGCTCGCGGCCGAGGGGGTCGCGCATGCGGATGCCTCGCTGATGACCGTGCAGGAGAACAAGTTCTACGCGGATACGGCGGGGACGGTCACGACCCAGCAGCGGGTGCGGCTGCATCCGCAGCTGACGGCGACGGCGGTGGACGAGCGCACCGGTGAGTTCGACTCGATGCGGACCATCGCGCCGCCGGCGGGGCGCGGCTGGGAGTACCTCGGCAAGGAGATCTGGGACTGGGACAAGGAGCTGGCGCAGATCCCGGAGTTCCTGGCCGAGAAGATGCGGGCGCCGAGTGTGGAGGCGGGGCGCTATGACCTCGTCGTCGATCCGTCGAACCTCTGGCTGACCATCCATGAGTCGATCGGCCATGCCACCGAGCTCGACCGTGCGCTCGGCTACGAGGCGGCGTACGCGGGCACGTCGTTCGCGACCTTCGACCAGCTCGGGACGCTGAAGTACGGCTCCGAGATCATGAACGTGACCGGGGACCGGACCGCCGAGCACGGGCTCGCCACGATCGGGTACGACGACGAGGGTGTGGCGGGGCAGTCCTGGGACCTGGTGAAGGACGGCACGCTGGTCGGTTACCAACTGGACCGCCGTATCGCGAAGTTGACCGGCTTCGAACGGTCCAACGGCTGTGCGTACGCAGACTCCCCCGGACATGTCCCGGTGCAGCGGATGGCGAACGTGTCGCTGCAGCCCGCGCCCGAGGGGCCCTCGACCGACGAGATGATCGCGGGGGTCGAGCGCGGGATCTATGTGGTCGGCGACCGCTCGTGGTCGATCGACATGCAGCGCTACAACTTCCAGTTCACCGGGCAGCGGTTCTTCAGGATCGAGAACGGGCGGCTCGCCGGACAGCTGCGCGATGTGGCGTACCAGGCGACGACCACCGACTTCTGGGGTTCGATGGCGGCGGTCGGCGGACCCGGGACGTATGTGCTCGGTGGCGCCTTCAACTGCGGCAAGGCGCAGCCGGGGCAGGTGGCGGCGGTGTCGCACGGCTGTCCCTCCGCGCTCTTCAAGGACGTCAACATCCTCAACACGACACAGGAGGCCGGGCGTTGAGGGACCGCGTATGAGTGCGGCTACGGGATCCTGACCACCTGTCCCGCGTACGCGAGTCCGCCGCCGAAGCCGAAGAGCAGCGCGGGGGCGCCGGACGGCACCCGGCCCTCCGCGACCAGCTTGGACAGGGCGAGCGGGACACTGGCCGCGGAGGTGTTCCCGGACTCGGTGACATCGGTGGCCACGACCGCGTTCACCGCGCCGAGCCTGGCCGCGAGAGGTTCGATGATCCGCAGGTTCGCCTGGTGCAGGACGACCGCGGCGAGCTCTTCGGGCGCGACGCCGGCGCGTTCGCACACCTGCCGCGCCAGGCCGGGCAGTTCGGTGGTGGCCCAGCGGAAGACGGACTGGCCCTCCTGCGCGAAACGGGCCGGGGTTCCTTCGATACGGACGGCCGCACCGCGATCCGGGAAGGAGCCCCAGACCACGGGGCTGATCCCGGGCTCGGCGGAGGGTTCGACCACCGCGGCGGCCGCTCCGTCGCCGATCAGGATGCAGGTCGTACGGTCCGTCCAGTCGGCGACCGAGGAGAACTTCTCCGAGGCGATCACCAGGGCGCGGCCGCTGGCTCCCGTACGAAGGGACTGGTCGGCGAGGGCGAGGGCGTGACTGAAGCCGGAGCAGGCCGTGTTGACGTCCAGCGCTGCCGGGTGCGGGATGCCGAGGCGGGCCGCGGTGCGCGAGGCCATGTTGGGGGCACGGTTCTCCGCCGTGCACGTGGCGAGCAGCACGAGGTCGATGTCGTGGGCGTCGATCCCGGCGTGCGCCAGGGCCTTCTCGGCCGCGGCGGCGGCCATCGAGTCCACGGTCTCGTCCTCGGCCGCGATATGGCGGGTGCGGATGCCGACCCGGGAACGTATCCACTCGTCGTCGGTCTCGACGAGTTCGGCGAGGTCGTGGTTGGTGAGGACGCGGGCGGGCTGGTAGTGGCCCAGTGCGGTGATGCGCGTGCCGGTGGTCATGCGGTGTCCTTGTCGATCGGGCCGAGCAACGCTTCGAGCGCCGCCTCCAGGCCGGCGGGTCCGCCGTCGTCCGCCCACGCGAGATAGCCGTCCGGGCGCAGCAGGCAGGCGCCCACGGCGAGTTGAGCGGCGCAGTCGGTGACCGTGACCTCGACCGGCCAGGGCGCGGCGGCCTTGCGCAGATCGGCCGCGGCGCCGGGCTCGAGGACGAGCAGCCGGAGCCGGCCCGGCTTCAGGAGCTCGACGACGCTGGTGGGGCGCGAGGCGACGGTCAGCGGCAGGTTGGGCAGGAAGGTGCCGGTCCAGCGGGAGGAGTGCGGGGCGCGGGGCAGCGTGACGTCCTGGTCGCTGATCATGTCGCCGAGCTGTTTGCTCACGGCGGGGTTCTGCAGCAGGCCGGTGAACAGTTCACGCAGCGGGTCGTGGCCGCGGCCCGGCTGCATGAGGGCGAGCTGCGCCTGGGTGTTGGCGATGGTGCGGGCCGCGGGTGGGCGGCGTTCGGCGGTGTAGGTGTCCAGGAGGTGCGCGCCCGCGTGTCCCTGGAGATGCAGGGCTAGTTTCCAGGACAGGTTGACCGCGTCCTGCAGACCGAGGTTGAGCCCTTGTCCGCCCACGGGGAAGTGGACATGGGCCGCGTCGCCCGCGAGCAGCACCCGGCCGCGCCGGTAGCTGTGCACCAGGCGTGCGTAGTCGCTGAAGCGGTCGAGGAACGTGGCGTGGTGCATGGGGATGTCCCGGCCCGCGATCCGGCTGACGGTGGCCCGGAGTTCGTCGAGCGTGAGCGGGGTGCGGCGGTCGCGGTGCGGTCCGTCGAAGTCGAAGGCCGCGACGCGGCTGGGCCCCCAGGGGCTGGGGCTGATCACGGTCCAGCCGCGTTCGGTGAGGTTCCAGCCGGGCGGTGCGCTGTACGGGTCGTCCAACTCGACAACGCCGAGCACCGCTTGGGCCCGCGGCAGATGTTCCTCGCTGGTGAACCCGGCCTGTTCGCGGACGAGGCTGCGCGCGCCGTCCGCGCCGATCACCCAGGCGGCGCTGACGCTTGATCCGTCGTCCAGGGTGAGGGTGACCTCCTCCCCCGCCGCGTCCAGCCCGGCGACCCGCCGACCGCGCAGGACCGTCGCACCCCGCTGCCGCGCCATCTTCTCGAACTGCCGCTCCAGATCGCTCTGCGCGCGTCCGACGATGGGGTCGCCCTCCACGGCCGGGCCCGTGATCGTCAGGCCCGGAAGTCCGGCGAAGTGGAAGGGCTGGGCGGCTTCCCGCTCCAGGAGTTCGGGGCTGGTCCGTGGCGCACCGAGATAGCCGCGCCGGCGCAGCACCTGGGCGGTGCGGGCGTGCAGGGTGCCGGCCTTGGGGACGTCGAGGGTCTCGGCGTTCTGCTCGATCACCGTCACCCGTACGCCGAAATGGGCGAGTTCGGCGGCGAGCAGCATCCCCACGGGACCGCCGCCGACGACGGCGACCTGGGTCTCGGCGCAGGAGGAGAGGGAGGAGGTCACGCGCGCCTCACTTCCCCGCTGCGGTCTCGGACCCACCGCGGCCGAGTGCGACGACGAGCAGTCCGAGCACGGCGCAGACGACGGCCATCGCGATCAGCAGGGTGTGGAAGGCGTCGTCGTACGAACTCCCCTCGCCGGTCGCGAGCGAGACGAGCGCCGAGCCGAAGACCGCGACAGCGATGGCCTCGCTGCCCAGGCGCAGCGTGTTGAGGAACCCGGCCGCCATGCCCGCCTTCTCGGGCTCGACCAGACCGAGCGCCTGCCCGTCGACCAGACCGGCCGACAGGCCCATGCCCGCACCCGTCACGAGCATCGGGACGGCCATGGCGAGCAGGGTGGTGTCCGGGCCGAGCGTCAGGAGCGCGAGATCACCGACGAGCAGGCAGACGAGAGAGGCGAAGACCACCGCGAGCGGCGAGATCCCGCGTTCGACCAGCTTCAGACCGACCAGGGGAAGCGCCAGGACGGGGATGGTCAGGAGCAGCATCGTGGCACCCGCGGCGGAGGCGCTGTAGCCGGCCACGTTCGACAGGTAGGAGGGCAGATACGTGAGCTGGGTGACGAAGCCGAACGAGGCGGCGACCGGCACCAGGGTGTACGCGAGGAAGCGGCGGTTACGGACCACGGAGAGGTCGAGCAGCGGGGCCTCGGTGCGCTTGGCCAGCGCGCCGAAGGCCGCGAGCAGCACCACGGAGAGCAGCAGCAGACCGAGCGTGGCGGGTGCGGTCCAGCCCCACTCGGAGCCCTGCACGATCGCGTAGGTCATGGCGGCCATGGCGACGACGAAGACCACGGCGCCGCGTACGTCGAGGCGTCCGCTGCGGGCCGCCCGGTCGCCGACGCGGCGGGAGATGGCGGGGACGCAGGCCAGGACGACAGCGAGCAGAACGGCCTGGAGGCCGAAGATCCAGCGCCAGCCGAGTGCGTCCACGGCAGGTCCCGAGACGGTCGGGCCGAGGGCCACGCCGATGCCGGCGACGGTGCCGAAGAGCGCGAAGGCCTTGGCGCGGGCGGGTCCCTCGAAGGCCGAGGACATGATGGCGCTGCCGCAGGCGAAGATCGCGGCACCGCCGAGTCCGGCGAGCGCACGGGCGCCGTCGAGCACGTAGATGTTGGGCGCGAGCGCGCAGCCGAGGGAGGCCACGGCGAAGATCGCGGCGCCGGCGGCGAAGGCCCGGATCCGGCCGACGAGGTCGGCGAGTGTGCCCCAGACGAGGGTGAAGCAGGCGAAGGCCACGTTGAACGCGTTGACCACCCACTGCAGAGCGGCCGCTCCGGCGCCGGTGTCCGCGCCGATCTCGGGCAGCGCGACGGCCGTACCGGAGATGGAGGTGGGGACGACGAACACGGCGAGCAGCACCGCGAACAGGGTCAGGCCGCCGGCCGCGGGGGCGCTCACGTCGGGAGCGGGGGGCGCCGGCGCGGGGCGTGCGGGATCGGTGGTCGATGAGGCCACGGGAGAACTCCGAATCGGAATCGGGGCAACAGGGGGTACCGCTAAGGGAGTTGGGGGCCGAGCGGGCGCCCACAACCCGTAGGTACGATCAATCTCGTACCTTAGATTGGCACAGCGCGCAGGTTTGACGCAAGTAGTACCTTGAGGGGGTGGTGTCGCAGGGTGCGACGCCCGAGCCGCATGAGGAGCCGCGCCATGCCGGACGCCGAAGGACATCCGCACATCGAGGAGATGGACTTCCAGACGGTGCTCAAGGCCCTGTCCGACCCGCTGCGCTACCAGGTGATCGCCACCCTCGCGCGGCTGCCCGAGAGCACCGAGCGCACCTGCACGTCCTTCGGGCTGCCGGTGTCCAAGTCCACCCGCACCCATCACTTCCGGATCCTGCGCGAGGCCGGTCTGGTACGTCAGGTGGACCGGGGCAACAGCCGCAGCGCCCAGCTGCGGCGCGCCGACATCGAGCGGCGCTTTCCCGGGCTGCTCGGTCTTGTGTCGGACAATGCCCAACTGCCGGACCAGGTCGAGATGTTGGCGGGCAGTTGACCGGTTGGTGGTACGGAACCCGGTGCGCCGGGTTCCGTACCACCTCGCTCAGAGGCGGACGGGCAGCGCGGTGGGCCTGCGCAGGATGACCCCGCTGTCCCACGGCAGCTCCGCCGGATCGGCGTCCAGGGTCAGCCGCGGGAACTCACGCGCGAGCGTGCTGAGCAGCTCAGCGATCTCCATCCGGGCGAGCGCGGCGCCCATGCAGTGGTGCATCCCGTATCCGAACTGCAGATGCCGCGGCCCCGAGCGCTCGGGGTCGATCGTCAGCGGATCGGCGAAGACCTCGGGATCGCGGTTGGCCTGGAAGGCGTCCGGATAGACGACGTCACCCTCCTCGATCACTCCGTCGGTGACCTCGACACGGCGGGTGGCCAGGCGTGGGAAGGCCGAGATGTTGCCCAGCGGGATCAGCCGGATCAGCTCCTCGACCAGCTTCGGCGCACTGTCCGGGTCGGCCGCGAGGCGCTCCCAGAGCACGGGGCGGCACAGCAGTACGTAGAGGATCTTGGACGCGACGGACAGGATGTTCTGGTCCGCGCCGAGCAGCGAGCCGAGCAGGATGCCCACCAGCTCGGCGTCCTCCAGCGGCGGTTCGGCCTGGTCGCGGCCCGCCACGAACCGGTCGATCAGACCGCCCTCGGCCCTCGGCCGCACGCCCGCGACCAGCTCGCTCAGATACACGTACAGCGCCGTGAAGTCCTCGACGAGCCCCGGTACGTCCTCGTGCGAGGCGACCTGGACGGTGTGGCCGAGCGGCCGGTAGTAGGAGATGTCCGCGTCGGGGATGCCCAGGAAGCGGCCGTTGATCTCGGCGGGCAGGGTGTCGAGGACCGTCGTGTAGAGATCCGGACGGTCCTGGGTGCGCAGCGACTCCAGCTTGGCTGCGAGGAGTTCGCGTACGACGGGACGCAGCGCCTCGACTCCGGCGACGCTGTAGTCGGCGGTCACGAAGCGGCGGACGCGTGCGTGGTCGGGTGCGTCCAGGTTGAGCAGCAGCTCCTTCGGCATGATCGTCGGCAGGAAGGTGGGGCCACCGTCGACGTTGGTCTCGGTGCGGCCGAAACTCGTGTCGGTGAGCACCTGGTGCACATCGCGGTAGCGGGTGAGGTGCACGGCTGTGTGCCCGCTGGGCAGCGTGATCTGCGGCAGACCGCCGCGGCTGCGTGCGGCGACCGGTGTGAAGGTGGGGACGGGGTCGAGGTGCGGTATGCCGTCGATCCGGGCCAGGGCCGGTGCGGTGGTGGTCATGACGTCTCCGTGGAGGGTGAAGTGAGGGTGGCGGGGGGGGCGGGTGCCGGTACGTGGGCGTGGATCGGACCTCAGGGTGCGATAACAGGCGTCGTTCTCACGGCAGTTGGGTCAGCCGCACCCCGGTCACCGCGCTCAGCTCGCGCAGCGCCTGATCGGTGCTGCGGAAGTGGACGGCGGCCCAGCCCTCCTGCTCGGCGGCGCGGCAGTTCTCGGCGAGGTCGTCGATGAGCACGCACTGCTCACCGCCGGCCGCCGCCGTGCGCTGGGCGAGCCGGTAGATCTCCGGTTCGGGCTTGCGTACGCCGTGCTGACAGGAGTCGACGATGTGGTCGAACTCCCCCGCCGGTTCGATGATCCGGCGCCAGTACGGCTCCCACTCGCGCACGTTGTTGCTCAGCACCCCGACACCGAAGCCCTCGGCCCGCAGAGTGCGGACCGCCGCGGCGACCTCGGCGTTGACGGTGATCCCGTCGAACCACTGGCGCCCGAAACGGGCCCAGTCGGCGCGGGACTGGTCGAGCTCGGGCACGCGCCGGCCGAGCGCACGGGACAGCAGAGCCGCCCACTCGGCCTCGGGCATCCGGCCCGACTCGATGGGGGCGAGCGCGGATTCACCGAGCTCGGCCCCGAGATCGGCCAGCGCGCCTTGCAGTTGGTCGGGGCGGATACCGGTCTTCTTCTCGTACGCCAGGAAGAGCTCGCCGAGCGGCGGCGAGAACACTCCCCCGAAGTCGAACCAGACCATGGCCGTCATAGCCGTCATACGGCCACCAGCCGATCCCCGGCCACACCGGCGGCGGCGGGGCAGAGCGTGCGCGCGAGGCGCAGCGAGGCCGCGGCGATGACCCGGTCCTCCTGCACCAGTTCGGCCTCGACGGGGATGCCGCCGGGCGCGAGCGCGCCGACCCGCACCCGGCAGTCGGTGGGCAGTTCGAACTCGGCGACCTGGGTGAACTCCGTACGCAGCGAGTCCACGAGCAGCCCGCGCGGCGCGAGACCGTGCACCTCGCTGACCGCGTAGAGCGCGGTCTGCCGGAAGGCCTCGAACATCACGGCGCCCGGTATGTGGTCGAGGGGGTGGTCGAAGAGCCCGGGGTGCGCCTGGTCGACGACCACTTGGCCGACCGCCTCGTTGCCGGTGACCACGGCATCGGCGAGGACGACGTTGTGCGCGCTGCGCCGCCCGACGAGGTACGTGGGCAGCCGGAGCCCGGTGACATGGGCGCGCGGGGTCAGCTCGAGCCCGGCGCGCGAACGGTCGCGCAGCGCCTGCCAGGTGCGGCGCGGCATCCAGCGGCACTCAAGGCGTGCGGTGACCGCGGGCCTGCCGTCGATGTCGGCGAGCACTTCGTAGACGGCGCCCGAGGCCTTGCCGCCGCGCGTCTTGGTCTCGGCGATCCGGAAGTCGATGAGCAGGTCCGCGGGGCGCGGGCCGATGCGCAGCGCGTCGGTGTCGACGATGGTCAGCTGCGCACTGTCGAAGACGAAGGCCGAGCTTTGTGGGGCGTCGAGATACGCGTGCGAGCCGAGAATCCCGCACTGTCGCAGGACTTCCATGAGCAACAGCGGATCATAGAGCGCGGGGCTGCCCGTATGGTCGTTGTAGTAGCTGTGGGTGCGCGGCAGTTGGGCGGCGATGAACGCGCCCTCGCCGTGCGGCCGGTGGTCGGTGAGGAAGACCTCGGTGACGGATGCGCGATGGACTAATGCGCGCGGAACGGTGCCGGTGTAGTCAAGACCGTCAACTCCCATGGCATTCTCCCCTTCTGCCCAGGCGTTAGGTACGACGCAGACAATACCTAGGTTCGATGATCTTGCTACGGCCGCAATCTGACCGAACCGGCCGGAATCGATGCGGTCACCCCCGAAGAACGCCTGGTCAGAGCACCCGCACAGGTGACCGATATGGAGTGCGTCACACTTCGTGCACACCTCTGGCGTCATGTCCGAGCGATGGATACGTCCTTGCCGACTGGTATATGGAGAGGACACCCTCCTCGCCTACGAGCGGGTGGCCGGAACAACAGCAGCGCACAGGAGGCGGATCGATGGGCTCTCGTACGACCAAACTGCACGAGATCGTCGAGCGGGCACTCGAACTGTCCACCGCCGACGGGTGTGTGGTGATCGCGGACGAGGAGTCGAGCGCCAATCTGCGCTGGGCGGCCAACGCGCTGACCACGAACGGCGTCACACGCGGCCGCACACTGACCGTCATCGCCACGGTCGACGGCAAGGAGGGCGCGGCCTCGGGCGTGGTCTCGCGTTCGGCCGTCACCGTCGACGACCTCGCGGATCTCGTACGGGCGGCCGAAGCCGCCGCACGCGAGGGCGAACCGGCCGAGGACGCACAGGAGTTGGTGACGGGCACGCCCGCATCGCCGGACTTCCTCGAAGCCCCCGCCGAAACATCGTCGGCCGTCTTCGCCGACTTCGCCCCGGCACTCGGCGAGGCCTTCGCACGCGCCCGGGCGGGGGGCCGCGAGCTGTACGGGTTCGCCCACCACGAGATGACTTCGAGCTATGTCGGTACGTCGACGGGGCTCAGGCTCCGGCACGACCAGCCCAACGGCACCCTGGAGCTCAACGCCAAGTCCCCGGACCGCACGCGCTCGGCCTGGGCGGGCCGCTCGACGCGCGACTTCAAGGATGTGGACCCCGGGACGCTCGACACCGAGCTCGCCCGGCGCCTCGGCTGGGCCGAGCGCAGGATCGAGCTGCCGGCCGGACGCTACGAGACACTGCTGCCGCCCACGGCCGTGGCGGATCTGCTGATCTACCAGTACTGGTCCGCGGCGGGCCGCGACGCGGTGGAGGGCCGCACGGTCTTCTCCAAGCCCGGCGGCGGTACGCGCGTCGGCGAGCGGCTCAGCGCGCTGCCGCTGACATTGCGCAGCGACCCGTCCGAACCGGGCCTCGAGTCCGCTCCGTTCGTGATCGCCCACGCTTCGGGCGACAGTTCGTCGGTCTTCGACAACGGACTGCCCCTCGCGCCCACGGAGTGGATCCGCGAGGGCGAGCTCGCGCATCTGCTGACCACGCGGCACAGCGCGGGTCTGACCGGTCTGCCGCTCGCGCCCGACATCGACAACCTGATCCTGGACGGCGGGAGCGAGCGCTCCCTCGAGGAGATGGTCGCGGCCACGGAGCGGGGCCTGCTCCTGACCTGCCTCTGGTACATCCGTGAGGTCGACCCGGCGACGCTCCTGCTCACCGGGCTCACCCGGGACGGGGTCTATCTCGTCGAGGACGGCGAGGTGGTCGGCGAGGTGAACAACTTCCGGTTCAACGAGTCACCGGTCGATCTGCTCGGCCGGGCCACCGAAGCGGGCCGCACGGAGAAGACGCTGCCGCGCGAGTGGGGTGACTACTTCACACGGGCCGCCATGCCGCCGCTTCGGGTGCCGGACTTCAACATGAGCTCGGTGAGCCAGGGCGTGTGACCAAGGGCGGTGATCTTGCGGGTCGGAATCCGGTCGGCTCGCAGGCGCCGCCCCCATAGACTGGTGGAGCGCCCCGGCCAACCGTGGGCGCTCCACGACTTTCGAGGAGAACCAGGACCGTGACGGACATCGTCGACGAGCTGAAGTGGCGCGGCCTTTTCGCCCAGTCCACTGACGAAGACGCCCTGCGCAAGGCGCTCGCGGACGGCCCTGTCACGTATTACTGCGGCTTCGACCCGACGGCGGCGAGCCTGCACGTGGGCCACCTCGTCCAGGTCCTCACCCTGCGCCGGCTGCAGCAGGCCGGGCACAAGCCGCTCGCCCTCGTGGGCGGCGCCACCGGTCAGATCGGTGACCCCCGGCCGACCGCCGAGCGCACCCTGAACGACCCGGCGGTCATCGCCGAGTGGGTGGGCCGCCTGCGTGCGCAGATCGAGCCGTTCCTCGACTTCGAGGGCGAGAACGCGGCGCAGATGGTGAACAACCTGGACTGGACCGCGGGCATGTCCGCGATCGAGTTCCTGCGCGACATCGGCAAGCACTTCCGCGTCAACAAGATGCTCACCAAGGACTCGGTGGCCCGCCGCCTGGAGTCCCAGGAGGGCATCAGCTACACGGAGTTCAGCTACCAGCTCCTGCAGGGCATGGACTTCCTGGAGCTGTACCGGCGCCACGGCTGTGTCATCCAGCAGGGCGGCTCGGACCAGTGGGGCAACCTGACGGCCGGTATCGACCTGATCCACCGGATGCACCCCGAGGCGCAGGTGCACTGCTACTCGACGCCGCTGATGGTGAAGTCGGACGGCACCAAGTTCGGCAAGTCCGAGGGCGGGGCCATCTGGCTCGACCCGGAGATGACCACGCCGTACGCGTTCTACCAGTTCTGGCTGAACACGGACGACCGTGACATCTCCACGTACATGCGCATCCTGTCCTTCAAGTCCCGCGAGGAGCTCGAAGAGCTCGAGAAGCTGACCGAGGAGCGGCCGCAGGCCCGCACCGCGCAGCGCGCGCTCGCCGAGGAGCTGACCACGCTCGTACACGGCGCCGACCAGTGCGCCGCGGTCATCAACGCGTCCAAGGCGCTGTTCGGTCAGGGCGAGCTCGGCGACCTCGACGCGGCGACGCTGGCCGCCGCACTGTCCGAGGTGCCGCACGCCCAGGTCACCGAGCTCGGTCTGGTCACGGACCTGTTCGCCGAGGTCGGCCTGGTCGCGTCCAAGTCGGCCGCGCGCCGCACGGTCAAGGAGGGCGGCGCGTACGTGAACAACGTCAAGGTCGCCGCCGAGGACGCGGTGGCCACGGAGGCCGAGCTGTTGCACGGCCGCTGGCTGGTCCTGCGGCGCGGCAAGAAGAACCTGGCGGCGATCGAGGTCGTCGCGGGCTGACGTGGAAAGCACGCGGGTGCGGACTCGCGTACGACGAAGAGGGGCCGGCCCTGATGGACCGGCCCCTCTTCGTATCCGCGTATCTCAGGTGACCTGTTTGCTGCCGCCCTTGACCGCCTTGTAGATCATGTCGCCGAGGAACACGAGCACGACCGCTGCAGCGATCTGCAGCGCGTGCCGGCCCCAGTCGACGCCACGGGTCTCGTCAATGCCGAAACCAGCGGCCAGGGAGTTGCCGACAACACCGCCGATGATGCCGAGGATGGTGGTCATCCACAGCGGCATGTGCTGCTTACCGGGCAGGATCGCCTTCGCCAGCAGACCCAGGACAAAACCCACAATGATCGCCCACAACCAGCCCATGACCGCCTCCTCATATGCGCACGGGTGAGCAGTACCGCCAGTCTCCGCCGGTCCGCCATACGGCGCATGTCGGGCACACCCATACGCGGTACGGCGCAGTGCATACGCCCAGGCCCGGGCCGACCCGCTCTCGAATGCGACGCAGGCCGGGCGTAACGTGGAGCCGTGTCCGGACCGGGGAGCGTCCGGCATTTCTAGCGGGTGGTGGAACGTGATGCGGAAGCAGCGCACGACGGGCGGGGCACAGGTCATCCGGATCACGGGAGCGCGGCAGTCGCTCACCGATGACGTGCGCGGCAGGCAGCGGCGGTACGTCATCTCGATGTCGATCCGCACTCTTTCGGTGGTTCTCGCGGCCGTCCTGTGGAACGTCGAGCGGCATATCGCGATCGTGGCGCTCGTCGCGGGCGTGCTGCTCCCCTATATCGCCGTCGTGATCGCCAACGCCGGGCGGGAGAACGTGCCTTCGCTGCCCTCCGCCTACGTACCGGCTCCCGTACGCCCGATGCTGCCGCCGCCCGGCCGGCCCGATCCGGCGGAATCCGACCCGGAACCGGCCGCGCGCGAGGGGCACGAGGGGTCCGGCGGGCGGGGCTGACCTGCACCGGTCTGCAAAGCTCAAGAAAAGCTCAGATCAATCATGAAGTTCCAGTGCACCGCACGGGGTAGCCCGTGACATACTTCGTACGCGCTCCGCATCCCCCGTCGGAGCGACGGACCGACGCCGGGCAGCTCCCCCCGTGGCTGCTCGGCGTCGCCTTTTCTCCGGCCGGTTTCCCCGCCGTTTCTGCGGCCTCCGCCGAGGCCGGATCGCTTGTGCGCGGCCGAGTTAGGCTCGAAGGATGATCACGCCGTCCTCCCCCGATCCCGAGAAGCCCATCTGTTCCGGCAAGGGCTGCCGCGCCGATGCCGTATGGGTGCTCGCGTGGAACAACCCCAAGGTCCACACGCCGGAGCGCCGTAAGACCTGGCTCGCGTGCGAGGAGCATCGCGAGCATCTGTCGCACTTCCTCGGCGTGCGGGGGTTCCTGAAGGACGTCGTGCAGTTCTCGGACTGGGAAGCCGCTCAGGAGCAGTCGTAGCCCCTTGTGCGGATACGTGAGAGGGCCCCGCCAGCAGATCGGCGGGGCCCTCTCACGTATCCGCGGCGAAAGCTCAGCCGCCGATCGCCGACATCGGGCGGTCGGGCTGCAGGAAGGTCGGGTCGTCGAGGCCCGAGCCTGCCTTCTTGCCCCACATCGCGAGCTTCCAGAGGCGGGCCACCTCTTCGTCCGAGGAGTCCTCCGCGCGCAGGGCCGCCCGCAGATCGGTCTCCTCGGTGGCGAACAGGCAGGTGCGGACCTGGCCGTCGGCCGTCAGACGCGTGCGGTCGCAGGCGCGGCAGAACGGGCGGGTGACGGAGGCGATCACACCGACCGTGTGCTTGCCGCCGTCGACGATCCAGCGCTCGGCCGGGGCGGAGCCACGCTCGTCCTGGCCCTCCTCGGTGAGGGTGAAGCGGGTGCGCAGCGACTCCAGGATGTCCCCGGCGGTGATCATGCCGTCGCGCTTCCAGCCGTGCTGGGCGTCGAGGGGCATCTGCTCGATGAAGCGCAGCTCGTAATCGTTCTCGATCGCCCAGGCCAGGAGGTCGGGGGCCTCGTCGTCGTTGAGACCGGGCATCAGGACCGCATTGACCTTCACCGGGGTGAGGCCCGCTTCGCGGGCCGCGGCCATGCCGTCGAGGACGTCCTTGTGGCGGTCGCGGCGGGTCAGGGTCTTGAAGACATCGGGGCGCAAGGTGTCCAGCGAGACGTTCACCCGGTCGAGGCCCGCGGCCTTGAGTGCGGTGGCGGTGCGCTTGAGGCCGATGCCGTTGGTGGTCAGCGACATCTTGGGGCGCGGCTCAAGGGCCGCGACCCGCTCGACGATGCCGACGATTCCGGGGCGCAGCAGCGGCTCGCCGCCGGTGAAGCGGACTTCCTCGATGCCGAGCCGGGTGACGGCGATGCGGATCAGCCGGACGATCTCGTCATCGGTGAGCAGATCGGGCTTGGCCAGCCACTGCAGTCCCTCCTCGGGCATGCAGTACGTGCACCGCAGATTGCACCGGTCGGTCAGCGAGACCCGCAGATCGGTGGCCACACGGCCGAACGTGTCGATGAGCACGTGGCCCCTCCCTCGGCGAGATCTGGCGAAAACTTGTCTGGCAAAAGCCTACGCGAGGGGTCGGACACGTATCAGGGTGTTGATCGCACAGGTACGGCCACGGCCGTGTCGTAGAGAACTACGACACGGCCGTGAGCTGCGGGGACACAGGGGCGGATCAGTGTGCCCCGGTACCGGTGAGGGAGCGGACCTCGAGCTCCGCGTACTTGCCGGTGTCCGGCTCCTCCTTGGAGAGCATGGTGCCGAGCCAGCCCATGAGGAAGCCGAACGGGATGGAGATCAGACCCGGGTTCTTCAGCGGGAACCAGGCGAAGTCCACGCCCGGGAACATCGCCTTGGGGTCGCCGGAGACGACCGGCGAGAAGAGCACCAGGCCGACGGCCACGATCAGACCGCCGTAGATCGACCACAGCGCGCCCTGGGTGGTGAACCGCTTCCAGAACAGGCTGTAGAGGATCGTCGGCAGGTTGGCCGAGGCGGCGACCGCGAACGCGAGGGCGACCAGACCGGCCACGTTGAGGTCGCGGGCGAGGGCGCCGAGCAGGATGGACACGGCACCGATACCGATGGTGGCCAGCCGCGCGGCGCGCATCTCCTGCTTCTCGGTGGCCTGGCCGCGCTTGATCACGTTGGCGTAGATGTCATGCGCGAACGAGGACGAGGACGCCAGGGTCAGACCGGCGACCACGGCGAGGATCGTGGCGAACGCGACCGCGGAGATCGTGGCGAGCAGGATGGCGCCCCAGGCCGAGTCGACGCCGCCCAGATGCAGGGCGAGCAGTGGTGCCGCCGTGTTGCCGGACGGGTTGGACGCGATGATCTCGTCCTGCTTGATCAGAGCCGCCGCGCCGAAGCCGAGCGCGATGGTCATCAGGTAGAAGCCGCCGATGATGCCGATCGCCCAGTTCACGGACTTACGGGCGGCCTTGGCGTTGGGCACCGTGTAGAAGCGGATCAGGATGTGCGGCAGACCCGCGGTGCCCAGCACCAGGGCGATACCGAGCGAGATGAAGTCCAGCTTCGAGGTGCCGGTGGCGCCGTACTGCAGCCCGGGCTCCAGGAACGCCGCTCCCTTGCCGCTGTTCTCGGCGGCGGTGCCGAGCAGGTCCGAGATGTTGAAGTCGAACTTCAGCAGGACCAGGAAGGTGATCAGGAGGGTGCCGCCGATGAGCAGCACGGCCTTGACCATCTGGACCCAGGTGGTGCCCTTCATGCCGCCGATGGAGACGTACACGATCATCAGGACGCCGACCAGGGCGACGATGCCGATCTTGCCCGCGTCCTCGGTGATGCCGAGCAGGAGCGAGACGAGGACGCCCGCGCCCGCCATCTGCGCGAGCAGATAGAAGATCGAGACGACGATGGTCGAGGTGCCCGCGGCCGTACGCACGGGGCGCTGGCGCATGCGGTACGCGAGGACGTCGCCCATCGTGTAGCGGCCGGAGTTGCGCAGCGGCTCGGCGACGAGGAGGAGCGCCACCAGCCAGGCGACCAGGAAGCCGATCGAGTACAGGAAGCCGTCGTAGCCGAAGAGCGCGATGGCGCCCGCGATACCGAGGAAGGACGCGGCGGACATGTAGTCGCCGGAGACCGCGAGGCCGTTCTGGAACGCGCTGAACGAGCGGCCGCCCGCGTAGAAGTCGGCGGCGTCCTTGGTCTGCCGGCCCGCCCAGATGGTGATGAAGAGGGTGGCGACGACGAAGACCGCGAACAGCGAGATGATCAGCGGCCGGTGCTCGCTGGCTTCGTTGGCCGCGAGCACGGTGTCACCCGCCGCAAGCGTGATCATGGGGCTCATGCGCCGCCCTCCATACGGGACTTGATGGCCTCGGCCTTGGGGTCGAGCTTCGCGGCGGCGTGCTTCGAGTACCACCAGGCGATGAGGAACGTGGTGAGGAACTGGGCGAGGCCGAAGACGAAGGCCACGTTGATATTGCCGAAGAGCTTGTGGCCCATGAAGCCGCCCGCGTAGTTCGAGAGCAGCACGTACAGCAGGTACCAGGCGATGAAGCCGATCGTGAGCGGGAACGCGAAGGAGCGGTGGGAGCGGCGCAGTTCGCCGAACTCCGCGCTCTCCTGGACCTCACGGAAGGCCTCGGTCGAAGGTAGTGCGGGATCTGTTCCGCCCTTCGACGGCGGTGGTGCGTCGGTGGCCACGGGGACTCCTTGCGCGACGGAAGCGGTGGTTGGGGACATACGACCTCGCAGTTACGGGGGATCACCCGGGCCGAGGGGCGACTCCTGCCTCCGGTGCGTGATCCAGCAGGGGGCTGATGCTGGCTTCTCCCCCTGCCAACCGCACGGCGACGCGCGCGATGTGGTTCAACGCCCCACCCGTTCTGTCGGAAACTTTTTCGCCTCCTGCCCCTACCCCATTGCTGGGGACGGAGCGGGGGCGCTAGCTTCACGTTCGCTGTATGTACCAACTGCCCGGACATTCAACGCCGTTCGGGCATTCCTTCCACAACGTGAAGCTTTCCGTTCACAACGGATGAAGTGGAGACCCCATGACTCATCTGCCTGCCAGACGGCGCCGTATCGTCGCGCCGCTGGGCCTGGTACTCACCCTGGCGACGCTCGGCGTCGCCCCGGCCGCCCAGGCCGCGAGCCCGGCCGAGGCACCGGCCGTCACCTCGCAGACAGGCCCCAAGCTCGCGTATGTGGTGAACACGCGCACGGACCACCGCACGATCTCCTCCATAGAGAAGGAGATAGCCAAGGCCGGCGGCGAGGTCGTCATCGCGTACCGGCAGATAGGTGTGATCGTCGTCCACTCGACGAACCCCGCCTTCGGCGAGCAGATGCGCAAGGTGCGCGGCGTCCAGAGCGCGGGAGCCACCCGTACCTCGCCGCTCGCACCCGCCGGCATCACCCAGGAGGGCGGCACCGACCAGCTCTCGTCGGCCGAGGCGGCGAAGGTCACCGCGGCGGCGAGCACCGGCCAGGAGCCGCTGGAGGCGGACCAGTGGGATCTGCGGGCGATCGGCGCGGACAAGGCCGCGCAGATCAACCCGGGCAGTTCCAAGGTGACCGTCGGCGTCATCGACACCGGTGTGGACGACACCCACCCGGACCTCGCACCCAACTTCTCGGCCTCGCAGTCCGCGAACTGCGTGGGCGGCAAGCCGGACACCTCGGCGGGCGCCTGGCGTCCGTACACCCCCGAGGCCGACCACGGCACGCACGTCGCCGGGGAGATCGCCGCCGCGCGCAACGGTGTCGGTGTCGCGGGTGTCGCGCCCGGGGTGAAGGTCGCGAGCATCAAGGTGTCCGAGCCCGACTCGCAGCTCTTCTTCCCGGAGAGTGTGGTCTGCGCCTTCGTCTTCGCCGCGGACAAGGGCATCGAGATCACCAACAACAGCTATTACGTGGACCCGTGGCTCTACAACTGCATGGACGACCCCGACCAGCGGGCCATCGTCGACGCGGTCAACCGGGCCCAGATGTACGCGCAGCACAAGGGCACCCTCAACGTGGCGGCCGCGGGCAACTCCAACCACGACCTCGACTCCGACGCGATCGTGGACGACACCAGCCCGGACGACGTCCCGACGCCCGTCACGCGGACCATCGACCCGCACGAGTGCTTCGACATCCCGACCCAGCTGCCGGGTGTGGTCACGGTCAGCTCCACGGGCGTCAAGGGCACCAAGTCGTACTTCTCCACGTACGGCAAGGGCGTCATCGATGTGGCGGCGCCGGGCGGCGACCGGTACCAGATCCCGGACACCCCGTCGAAGAACGGCCGCATCCTGTCGACGCTCCCGGGCGGCGGCTACGGCTTCAAGCAGGGCACCTCGATGGCCTCGCCGCACGCCGCCGGTGTGGCCGCGCTCCTGAAGAGCAAGTACCCGTGGGCGGGCCCGACCGCGCTGCAGGCCATGCTCAAGGCGCAGGCCGACAGCCAGGCCTGCCCGACCGAGCCCTACGACGGCAACGGTGACGGTGTCGTGGACGCGTGGTGCGTCGAAGGCAAGCGCACGAACGGGTTCTTCGGAGCCGGCATCGTCAACGCGCTGGACGCCGTGGACTAGCCGCACCTGTTCGTACAGCTGAAGTACCGCACGGGCGCGCCCCACACGGGGCGGGCCCGTGCGTTCTGTCCCCGACCGTGGAGGCTCCAGTTGAACGCGTCGCCGACCCCTCTCACCATCGATCCCCTGGTCCAGGACCTCGACGGCGAGACCGCCCGGTTGCGCGCGGCCGGCCCGATCGCCCGGATCGACCTCCTGGGCGTACCCGCCTGGACGGTCACCTCGCACACCGTGGCCCGCCGGCTGCTCACCGACTCCCGGCTTGTGAAGGACATCAACCAGTGGGGCCTTTTCACCTCGGGCGCCGTCACCCACGCCTGGCCGCTGATCGGCATGATCGACGTACCGCCTTCGATGTTCACCGTGGACGGCGCAGAGCACCGGCGCCTTCGGACGAAGATCGCGCAGGCGCTGACCGCGCGGCGGGTGGAGGAGCTGCGGCCGGTGATCGAGCGCTTCACCGCCCGACTGCTCGACGAGATGGCCGAGCAGGAGCAGAAGGCGCCGGGCACGCCCGTGGACCTCAAGCCGGTGTTCGCCGCGCCGCTGCCGATGGCCGTGGTCTGCTCGCTGATGGGGGTGCCCGAGTCGGAGATACCTCGGCAGATGCGGCTGTGGAAGGCCTTCTTCTCACTGCTCACCCCGCAGGACGAACGGCTCGCGGTGATGGCGGAGATCCACGGGATCTTCCTGGAGACGGTCCGCGAGAAGACGGCCGCCCCCGGTGACGACCTCACCAGCGCGCTGATCCTGGCCGACCAGGGCGGGGCGCCGATGAGTGAGCAGGAGGTCGCCGGGAGTCTGCAGGCGATGATCGGCGCCGGCCACGAGACGACGATCTCCCTGATCCACAGCGCCGTACGCGGTCTGCTGACCCATCCCGAGCAGCTGGCCATGGTGCTCGACGGGAGGGTCACGTGGGGCGCGGTGATCGAGGAGGCGCTGCGCTGGGATCCGCCGGTCTCGCATCTGCTGATGCGGTTCGCGACCGAGGACATCGTGGTCGCGGAGGCTGACGGGTTCGTGATCGAGAAGGGCGAGGGCGTGGTCATGTCGTACCGGGCGATCGGCCGCGACCTGGACACCTTCGGGGCGGACGCCGACACCTTCGACATCACCCGCGCCGACGCGGGCCGCCATCTCGCCTTCGGCCACGGCCCGCACATCTGCCCGGGCGCGGCGCTCTCCCGGCTGGAGGCGGCGATCGCGCTGCCCGCGCTGTTCGCCCGCTTCCCTCGGATGCGGCTCGCGGTGCCGTCCGAGGAGCTGCGCAAGTCGCCGGTTCTGACGCAGAACGATCTGGAGGCGTTGCCGATGGTCCTGGGTGCGTGACAATCCAGTGGTGCCCCACGTTCCTGACGAGGTCGAGTCCGTCTGGCGGACCCTGGGCGGCGACCCCGCTCTCCTGACCCGTATCGCCTACCGGAGCGCCGGCGACGTACTGCCCGCGCGGCTGCCCGTGCGGACCGCCGCGCGCGCCTGCGTCGCGGTGTGCGCGCTGGCGGCGGCCGAGTACGCGGGCGACGGTCGTACGACGGCGGCGGTGACGGTCGACGACGGGGCCGTGGCCACCGCGTTCGCCAGCGAGCGCCATCTGCGGATCGACGGCCGGGCGCCGGAGAACTTCGCGCCGCTGTCCAGGATGTGGCGGACGGCGGACGGCTGGGTGCGCACCCATGCCAACTACCCATGGCACCGGGCCGCTTTGCTGTCCGCGCTCGGCCTGCGCGACGAACGGCCACAGGCCCTCGAAGCCGCTCTTGCCGGGCGCCGGGCGGTGGAGGTCGAGGACGCGGTGTACGCGGCGGGCGGGCTCGCGGTCGCGCTGCGCACACCGAAGGAGTGGGCGGCGCATGAGCAAGGGGTGGAGGTGGCCAGGCGGCCGCTGCTGACCCGGGAGCGTATCGACGACGCGCCGGTACGCGACCACGGGGACCGGCCGCTGCGGGTACTCGACCTGACCCGGGTCATCGCGGGCCCCGTCGCCACCCGCACCCTCGCCCTGCTCGGCGCCGACGTACTGCGCGTCGACACCCCTGAGCGGCCCGAGCTGTCCGACCAGCACGCGGACACCGGCTTCGGCAAGCGTTCCGCGCTGCTCGCGCTCGACCGGGCGGCGGAGCGCCGCACCTTCGAGGAACTGCTCGCCACGGCCGATGTGGTGGTGACCGGCTACCGCCCTGGAGCGCTCGACCGGTTCGGCCTCTCCCCCGCCGCCCTCGCCGAGCGGCGGCCCGGTCTGGTCGTGGCCAGCCTGTCGGCCTGGGGCGGCTACGGGCCGTGGGCCGGGCGCCGCGGCTTCGACTCGCTGGTGCAGGTGGCCACCGGGATCGCGGCGGTCGAGGGGACGGACGAGCGGCCGGGCGTACTGCCGGCGCAGGCGCTCGACCACGGCACCGGATATCTGCTCGCGGCGGCGGTGCTGCGGGCGCTGACGGAGCGTCGGACGGTGGGCGGGACCTGGCATGTGGAGTGTGCGCTCGCCCGGACGGCGCACTGGCTGTGCGAGCTGCCGTCGCAGGCGGCACCCGAGGGAACGTATGCGGACGGCCTCCATCTGGCCGAGACGGAGAGCGCGCTGGGCCGGCTGCGCTACGCCAAGTCGCCGATCGCGTACGCGGGCGGGCCCGCCGACTGGCGGACGGCGCCGGGGGTCTGGGGTGCGGATGAGGCCCTCTGGGACGAGTAGCACGGCACCAGCACTTCGGGGGTCCGCCCCGGGAAGGTCCCGTTCGACCGGAAAACAACCGAAGGTTGCTGGACCGGACCATTCCGGTCAACATTGATCAATGACCGTATCCCGCCCCTCCGTTGCGGCGTCCTCCGCCGAGGACGCGGTCGGCAGCGTGGGACCTGACGCCCCGTCGGACGCCGAGCGAAGATCCGCGCTGCGGCGCGGCGGGGCCGTACTGGTCCTGTTGCTGGTCGCCGCCCTCGTGCCGCTGCTCGGTCCGCAGCTCGCGCTGCACGAGTCGGGTGAGGCCGCGGCGCCCGGCGTCGATCTGGTCGCGTCCCTTCGTACGGTGATGTTCGGCGCGCTGTGCGTGCTCGCCGGGCAGGCGGCCGGCGGATGGCTGACGCGACGGGTGCCGGACGCGCCCGACCCGCGGCCCGCGAACTGGTCGGTGGCCGCGGCCTTCCTCGGCGCCGTCGCCGCGGTGGGCCTGGCGCTGATCGTGGCCAACGGCAACATCCCGCCCGACTCCCTGGCCGAGCTGCGGCCTGGACGGCTGTGGCAGACGACGGACGGGCGCCTCGCGCTGGTCGAGGTCAACGCGTTCATCGCGGCCGGGTTCTGTGCACAGTCCCGGCGGCCTGGCAGCGCTGCGCTGCCGCTCCTGGTGGTGGCAGGTGCGGAGGCACTGCGGGCCCATCCCACGATCGGTCCCGAGGAGGACCCGCTGGTCGGCAGCGCGCTGACCTTCGTCCATCTGACCTCGGCGGCGCTCTGGGCGGGCGGGCTGCTGTGGGTGCTGCGGACTTTGCGGCTCTGGCGGGCGTGGCCCCGGCCGGCGGCCGGGCTGCTCGGGCTCTACGCGCGGGTGGCGGCGGTGCTGTTCGCCGCGATCACGGCTTCCGGGATCTGCTCCACGCTGCGGAAGCTGCCGCTGGATTCGGTGTTCACGACCGCGTACGGGCGGGTGCTCTTCGCGAAACTGCTGCTGGTCGTGGCGATCGCCGCGCTCGCGGTGGTGGCACGGGGGCGGTTGAAGCGTGGCGGTGATCCGTGGTCGGCGATGGTGCCGGCCCGTGCGGAGGTCGTGGCGCTCGGCCTGGTGGTCGCCGTGTCGGCGCTGCTCACCGCGGTGCCGGCACCCATCTGGTGGGACGAGCCACTGTGGGGCTGACACCCCGACAGTGGCTCACGCCCTCAGCGTCTACGGCTTGACCAGCACCTTCAGTGCCGTGCGCGCGTCCATCGCCTTGTAGCCGTCCGGGACACCGGCCAGGTCCACCGTCAGGTCGAAGACCGGGGACGGGTCGATCGCGCCGGAGAGCACGTCCGGGAGGAGCTCCGGGATGTACGTGCGCACGGGCGCGACGCCGCCGCGCAGCGCGATGTTGCGGTCGAACATGACGCCGAGGTCCAGGCCCGTGCCGCTGCCGTGCGGGACGCCGACGAAGCCGATCGCACCGCCGTCGCGGGTGATGTTCACGGCCGTGCTCATCGACTGCTCGGTGCCGACCGCCTCGACCACGCACATCGCGCCCTGGCCACGGGTGAGCGCGCGGACCGCCTCGACGGCCTCGTCGCCGCGCTCGGCGACCACGTCGGTGGCGCCGAAGCGCTTGGCGATGTCGGTACGGACCTGGTGGCGGCCGAGCGCGATGATCCGCTCGGCGCCCAGGCGCTTGGCGGCGAGCACCGCGCACAGACCGACGGCGCCGTCACCGACGACGGCGACCGTGGAGCCCTCGCGTACGCCCGCACCGAGCGCCGCGTGGTGGCCGGTGCCCATGACGTCCGAGAGCGTGAGCAGCGCGGTCAGAAGGTGATCGTCCGAGGCCGCGTCGGCGGGCAGCTGCACCAGGGTGCCGTCGGCGTGCGGGACGCGTACGGCCTCGCCCTGGCCGCCGTCGTGCCCGACCGCGCCCCAGAAACCGCCGTGCTCGCAGGACGTGGTGAGTCCCTCGACGCAGTAGTCGCAGGTGCCGTCGGACCACATGAACGGCGCGACGACCAGGTCACCGGCCTTGAACCCGCGCACGTCCGAGCCGGTCTCCTCGACGATGCCGAGGAACTCGTGCCCGATCCGCTGCCCCTTCTGGCGCGCGGCCTCACCGCGGTACGCCCACAGGTCGCTGCCGCAGATACAGGCCCGCAGCACGCGGAGCACGGCGTCGGTGGGCTGCTCGATCCGCGGGTCGGCCACCTCCTCCACACGCATGTCGTACGGGGCATGGATGGTGGTGGCGCGCATGGCGGTGATCCTTCGGGTGTACGGGGTGGTGCGGGCGGCCGGTGAGGGTCAGACGGCCGCGCGGCTCTCACCGTACGCCGTGGCCGGCGCCTTCTGCGCGTCGAGGCTCCCGAGCACACCCCTGACCAGGAGCGCCTGAGCCGCCGCGTACGTGAGCATGATCCAGAAGTCGGGACGCGGCAGCTGCGGCCACTCGGCGATACCGGTCGCGATCAGCGTGTCCGAGAGGAGGAAGAGCGCGCCGCCGGCCCCGGCGACGAGCCCCATCCGCGCCGCCCTGAAGGCCATCGCGGTGAGCAGCAGGCTGTAGACCACGACCGGGATCCGCAGATCGGCGGGCAGATCTGGCCAGAGCAGGGGCATGGTGGCGACGAGGACCACGCAGTACGCGGCGAGCAGGAAGTCGGCGCGTTCGCCGCGCCGGCCGTGGCGCGCGAAGAGCAGCAGATAGCAGACGTGCCCGACGGCGAAGCCGCCCATCCCGATGAGGAACGCGAGGTCGGCGTCGAACATCAACAGCACATCGCCGCACCAGCCGAAGAACAGCGCGGCGATCAGCAGCCTCGGTGCGCCCCGTACGACCGCGTACGCGGCGAGCAGCGGCAGGAGCAGGGGCTTGCAGACGGTGTGGCCGAGGTCCCAGTCGGCGAGCAGCGAGGCGAGGTCGCCGGCGACCGCTACGGCGAAGGCCACGGCGAAGGCGCGCCTCATGCCACACGCTCCGGGGCAGCCGGTCCTGCGGAGGATGCGGACGCGGCCTGCTCGGCGGCGGGCTGTGCGACCGGCTCCGGCGACCAGCCGGGACCACGGAAGACCCGCCCGGCCCGCTCACGCCAACTCCCCGCCGCCTTCAGGTCCTTCGCGATGGAGACGTACTCGTGCGTGGCGACCTTCAACGGGTTGTACGTCTCGATGTTCTTGGTGAGCCCGAAGACGCAGCGGTCCGTCTCGGGCACGAACGAGCCGAACATCCGGTCCCAGACGATCAGGATCCCGCCGAAGTTCCGGTCCAGATAGCCGCCCTGGGAGGCGTGGTGGACGCGGTGGTGGGAGGGGGTGTTGAAGACGAACTCGTACCACCGGGGCATCCTGTCGATGCGCTCGGTGTGGATCCAGAACTGGTAGACGAGGTTCGCCGAGGAGCAGAAGGCGAGCGCGGCCGGGTGTACTCCGCAGGCGATCAGCGGGAGGTAGAACGGCCAGGAAGTGACGGAGGTCCAGGGCTGGCGCAGGGCCGTGGAGAGATTGAACTTCCGGCTGGAGTGGTGCACGACGTGGCAGGCCCACAGGATCCGGATGACGTGGTGGCCGCGGTGGGACCAGTAGTAGAAGAAGTCCTGCGCGAGCAGCATCAGCGGGACGGTCCACCACAGGACCGGCACGCGCGCGGGCGTGAGCTCGTACACCGCGGTGTAGACGGCCAGCACCGGGATCTTCCACAGGAAGTCGAAGCCCAGGCTGCCGAGCCCCATGGTGATGCTGGTGGCGGCGTCCTTCGTCTCGTATCCGGCGGCGTCCTCATCCGGGTGCAGCCGCACGCTGACGATCTCGATGATCGTGAGCAGGATGAACGCGGGTATGGACCACAGCACCACATCGGGCAGGTTCGGCATGGGTGCACCGTAAGGGTGCTGGTCGGGGTGCGGCTAGGGGTTGTTACCGACAAGTATTACCGGGGGTAGGGGACGCATTGTTGGCGGTGTCCGCCAATGCGCTGCCCGCTGCACGGGTCGCGGCATACGATGCGGGGTCCACCCAGGTGAGCAGCGGGAGGAACTGCCTTGAACGGACTGGAAGTTGCTCTCGCCAAACTGGCCGGAACCGTGGTGTCGACGGTGGCCAGATCGCTGCTCACCAGACCCCCGGGCGCGGGCCTCACCGACGCCCCGGTCCGTCGCCGCCCGCTTCCCCGGCAGCGGCCCGGCACGGCGGACACCGCCCGGCTCACCGCCGTCCTTTCGGGGCGCCTCGCCTCCGCACACCCCGGGCTGCCGGTACATGAACGGGTGGCAGCGGTCGACGCCGTACGGGACACCTTCGACGCGGCGGGCCCGATCGATCTTGACCGGGTGTTCGCCGTCCACCTGGACCCCGAGCTGCTGCTCGGCGAACTGCCCCGGGTGGACGCCTCGTTGAGCGCCGAGGCCCAGGCCCTCTACGAGGAGCTGCTACGGGTGTGCTGCGTGCACGCCGTGGAGCAGCTGACCGCCGATCCCTCGTTCGCGGCGCGGGCGGCGGTGGAGCAGACCCGCACCGCGGCGCGGACCAAGGAGCTGGTCGAGGAGTTGCAGGGGCCGCGCCCCGAGGCGGTGGCGCTCGCGTTCGAGCAGCGGTACGCGGACTACGTGGCGGCCACGCACGGGCGCCTCGAGCTGTTCGGGCTGACGCTTGGCGGCCAGGAGCGTACGGAATGGCCGCTGGACACGGCGTACATCTCGCTGTCGGTGAGCAGTGAGCACGCTTCGACCGCCTACCAGGAAGGCCTGGGCGCCCAGCGCACCACCTCTTCGAAGGTCCGGGCCGAGGAGGCCTTCGCCGCCGGCACCCGGCTGCTGCTGCGCGGGCCCGCCGGATCGGGCAAGTCCACGCTGGTGCAGTGGCTCGCTCTCAACGCCGCCCGGCAGAGCTTCGGTCCGGAACTGGCCGACTGGAACCGGTCCGTGCCGTTCCTGCTGCGGCTGCGGTCCTTCACCGCGTCCGGGACGCTGCCGATGCCGGAGGAGTTCCTCAGGGCGGCCGGAGTCCCGCTGCACGGCGCCGCACCGGCCGGCTGGGTGGCCGAACTCCTCGCGAGCGGGCGGGCACTGGTCCTGGTGGACGGGGTCGACGAGGTGCCGATGCGGATGCGCAGCCGCACCGAGCAGTGGCTGAGGTCGCTGATCGCGGCCTTCCCGCAGGCCCGCTACGTGGTGACGGCCCGGCCCGCCGCGATGCCGGACGACTGGCTGGCCGGCCTCGGGTTCACCGCGCACTCGCTGCTGCCGATGGAGCGCGAGGACATCCGCGCGTTCGTGGCGCACTGGCACTCATCGGCCCGCGAGGCCTGCCCGGTGGGCCGCGAGCGCGAGCTCCTCGACACGTACGAGGCCGCACTCACCACCGTCCTGACCACCCGCCGCGACCTCGGACTGCTCGCGACCAACCCGCTGATGTGCGCGCTGCTCTGCGCGCTGAACCGCGACCGGCGGATGCAGCTGCCGCGGGCCCGCAAGGAGCTCTACGACGCGGCGCTCGACATGCTGCTCGTACGCCGGGACGCCGAGCGGGAGATCACGGCGGTCGAAGGGGTGTCCCTGACCCGCGAGGAGCAGACCGCGCTCCTGCAGCGGCTCGCGTACTGGATGATCCGCAACGGGCAGGCGGAGGCGGTTCGTTCGGACGTCGTCGACCTTGTCGACGAGTGGCTGGACGCGATGCCCCAGGTCCGGGCGCAGGGCGACCCCGGGCAGGTCTGCTCGCATCTGCTGATCCGCAGCGGGCTGTTGCGCGAACCGCTGCCGGGCTCGGTGGGGTTCGTGCACCGAACTTTCCAGGACTACCTGGGCGCGAAGGCCGCCGTGGAGGCGCGGGACTTCGGCGTCCTGGTGCGCAATGCACACGACGACACGTGGGACGACGTGGTGCGGATGGCGGTGGGGCACGCGCGCCTGGACGAGCGGTCCCGGCTGCTGCGCGGGCTGTTGAGGCGGGCGGGGCAGGTGCGGCGCTATCACAACCGGCTCGTCCTGCTCGCCGCCGCTTCCCTGGAGCACGCGCCCGAGCTGGATCCGGCGGTCCGTGCCGAGGTGGAGTCCTGTACGGAAGGGCTGCTGCCGCCGCGGTCCTTCAAGGAGGCCGAGCAGTTGGCGAAGGTGGGCCAGCTGGTGGCCGAGCTGCTTCCGGGGCCTTCGGACGATCTTGACGAGGACAGCGCGGCCGCGGTCGTCCGCACCGCCAAACTCGTCGGGGGCGACGCGGCGCTGGCCGTGGTGGAGCGCTTCAAGGACGACCCCCGGTTCGCCGTCTGCCTGGAGGTCGCCACGGGCTGGGACGCCTTCCCCACCCAGGACTACGTGGACACCGTGCTCCGCGACATGCCTCCGCCGCAGGCGTACTTGACGGTGAACACCTCCGACCAGGTGCGGGCGCTCCCGCAGCTTCCGCACATCAGGCGCGTCATCCTCAACGGTGACCACGGCATCCCGTCCGAGCTGCGGTCCTTCGCGCGCCTGGAGTGGCTCATGATGCGCGACAACGAAGCCCTGGACGACCTCGGCCCGCTGCGCGACCTCACGGATCTGCGGCTGCTGTGCCTGGACGACTGCCTGGGGGTCGAGGACCTCGGCCCGCTCGCCGGCACCGCACTCGAGACCCTCTACCTGTACCGCCTGCGCCACGACCTTCCCCTGCGCACGCTGGGCGGTCTCACCTCCCTCGACCGGCTCGGCCTGGACTTCCCGTCCGATCTGGGTCGGGTGGGAGACCTGGAGATCGGCGAACAGCTCACTTCCCTGGGGCTGTTCAGGGCGGCGGGCGCGCTCACCCTCGACGGACTCGACCGCTGGCCCCGCCTCAACTGGCTGTCGCTGGCAGGCACCGCCCAGGTGACCGAGTTCGCCGCCAGGTACACACCGCCCGAGCTCGCCACCCTCCAAGTGCTCGATGCCGAATTCGACCCGGCCGACGCGGTACGCCATCAGGAACTCGGCACGCTGTGGCTCGGGAACTGCCGGCTCACGGGCGGTCTCGCCCCGCTGCGCGCGCTGCCGAAGCTGCGTCGTATGCGGCTCGGGAACTGTGTGGCGGACGGCGGCCCCGTCGACCTCACGCCGCTCGCCGACCTGGAGCACCTCACGATCACGGTCGAGGACGACACCCCCGTACGCGGCACCGAGGGTTTCCCCGGGAAGCAGCTCGACCGGCGCAAGGCCACCCACGGCTATCTGGTCTGATCCGCCGGTCACACACCGACGGCTCCCAGCAAGGACCCCGCCCCGTACGTCACCGCCATGGCCAACGCACCCCCGACCACATTGCGCACCACAGCGGGCCCCTTCGGCGCCGCGCCGAGCCGCGCGCTCCACCACCCCGTCAGGGACAGCGCGGCCAGCACGGCGCCCACTGTGACGTAGAGCCGCACGCCCGAGGGCGGCAGCACGATCGCCAACAGGGGCAGCAACGCCCCCACCGTGAAGGCGAGAAACGAAGCCCACGCCGCATGCCAAGGATTCATCAGCTCATCCGGGTCGATGCCAAGCTCCACCCGGGCGTGCGCCCGCAGCGCGTCCTTCTCCGTGAGCTGTTCGGCCGCCTCACGGGCCACCTCGTTACTGAGCCCGCGCGCCTCCAACAGCCCGACAAGTTCCTCCAGTTCGGCCGCCGGCTGCTCCTTCAGCTCACGCTTCTCCCTCGCGAGGGCCGCCTTCTCCGAGGCGCGCTGAGTCGATACGGAGACATACTCACCGGCGGCCATCGACATGGAGCCGGCGAGCAGTCCCGCGAGACCCGCGGTGAGCAGAGTGGCCTGGTCGGAGGTGGCGCCCGCGACGCCGACGACGAGGCCCGCCGTGGAGACGATGCCGTCGTTGGCGCCGAGCACCGCGGCGCGCAGCCAGTTGAGGCGGGTGCTCATCCCCTGCTCGTGGGGTTCATGGACGGGTACGGTTCCGGGGTCGGTCATGCCGGGAGGGTCTCAGAAACCTCCCGGCATCACCGGGTCACCACACGCGGACCTTGCCCCCTGGTGCGAAGACGGGTGAGGTCGCGTCCGCCGGCGGCTCCTTCAAGGGCTCGGACAGCTCCTCGACCGTCGGCCCGACCTTCGCCGCGATCGGGTCGAGGAAGTCCAGGTCGAAGCCGTAGACGCGGGCCGCGTTACCGCCGCACATCGCGGCGATCTCCGCGGGTTCGAGGCCGGCGTACGCGATCCGCAGGCCCTCCCTCGTATACGGATAAGTGCCCTCGTCGTGCGGATAGTCGCTGCCCCACATGATCTTGTCGAGGCCGATCCGCTCGCGCAGCGGCACCTCGTGCGGGCGCATGAAGCTCGCGCCGACGAAGCAGTTGTCGCGCCACACCTCGGAGGGGCCCTTGCCCATGGAGGCCGCGAGGCCCTGGCCGAACTTGGACTCCGCCGTGTTGGCCTTGGGCCCGGCCGCCTTGGTCGCGGCCTTCACCAGGCGTGCGTGGTAGTAGTCGAGCATGTCCAGGACGCCGGGGATCCAGCCTGAGCCCTGTTCCGTCAGGACCAGCTTCAGGTCCGGGTGACGGCGGAAGGCTCCCCCGAAGATCATGTGCCACAGGGCGCGGTGCGAGAACCAGGTGGTCTCCACCATGAACACCGCGCGGGCGGCGGGTTCGTCGCCGAGCGGCGGCGAGGCGGAGCCCGCGTGGTGGTTGACGGGGATGCCCAGTTCGGCGCATGCGGTCCAGATCGGGTCGTACGTCTGGGAGTACAGCTCGGGCAGGCCCGAACCCGGTGGCGTACCGGGCAGGAGCAGTCCGCCGGTGAGGCCCGCTTCATGGGCCCAGCGGATCTCCTTGACCGCCTCGTCCACGTCGTTGAGCAGGATCTGGAAGACACCCGCGCGCCGGCCGGGCGCCGCGGCGCAGAAGTCGGCGAGCCAGCGGTTGTGGGCGCGCAGGCCCGCCCAGCGCTGCTCGAACTCCTCGCGCGTGGGCGCCGGCGCCATCAGCGCCGCGGACGGGAAGAACGGCGGGATGGTGTTGGGGAACACCACCTCCGCGACGATCCCGTCCTCCTCCAGCTCGGCGACGCGGCGATCCGAGTTCCAGTTCTTGTCCGCGGTGTCGGCGAGCAGGTCCTCGTACGGATTGACGTAGGTGGCCGCCCAGGCGTCGAAGGTCTCGTGGTGCTTGGACTCCAAGTACGGCTTGTAGTCGAGGAGATCGGCGCCGGCGTGGCAGTCGGCGGAGATGATCGTGTAGCGGTCGGTCGGTGCGCTCGGCACGCTGCGGCTCTGGTTCACGGGTTCACCCCCAGGACGGGAAAGTCGTTGCCGGTGATCCAGTGCCGGCCCACTTCGCGCGAGCGCGCCCAGGAGGCCTCGACGGCGGCCTGGTCATCGGACTGGCCGAGGTCGGCCGGGGTCGGACCGATACGTCGGGCGATCGGCGCGAGCTTGTCGGTGTCGAAGCCGAAGACCTCGGCGGCCGCGAGACCGAGCATGCGCCGGGTCTCGGCCACCGGGATGTCGTGGAAGGTGTTCTTGAGCCAGTTGCGGGTGTTGGGCCAAGTCCCTTCCGGGTGCGGGAAGTCGGAGCCCCACAGGATGTTGTCGACGCCTATCTCGTAGCGCTGGGCGAGTTCACGCCGCTTGGTGTTGGTCGCGCAGATGAACACCTGGCGGTCGAGGTACTCGCTCGGCGGCCGCTTCAGCGCGGAGAACGGCGAGAGCTTCTTGCCGCCGTGCGCCCCGAGGTAGAGGCGGTCCATGAACCACAGGAGGTTCGGCAGCCACCAGCAACCCGACTCCGCCACACCGAACTTGAGGCCCGGGTGCCGCTCGAAGACCCCCGACCAGATCAGGAAGTGCAGGGGCCGCGCGGGCCACCAGGTCACCTCGCTGACGTAGATGCCGAGGTGATCGCCGTACTCATGGCGCGGCGCCGCGCCCGAGTGTGTGACCAGCGGCATCTGTGCCTCGGCGGCCGCGGCCCAGATCGGCTCGTAACGCGGGTGGTGGTACGGCGGGTGGTCCACCCACATCGAGGGGATCATCAGCGCGCCGAGCCCGGACTCCTTGGCCCGGTGGATCTCGGCGACGACCTTGTCGGGCTCCGCGGTGATGGGCAACAAGGCCACACCGCAGTGCCGTTCGGGGTTCTGCGACACGAACTCGGCGAGCCAGCGGTTGTGCGCCTGTGCCCCCGCCATCCCCAGCTCGGGGTCCTGGTCGCCGGAGAGCCCGAGGCCCACGCCGAAGGGCGCGGCGGTCTGGCTGTCGACGGCGTCGGCGTCCGGGAAGACCACCTCGGCGGCCACCCCGTCACCGTCGAGCTCCTTCAGGCGCTGGGCGACGTCCCAGCCGCCCCGCAGCCCTTCCTCGTTGTCGGCGAACCACTTGTCGGCGAAGGCCTCGTTGCGGATGCCCATCCGGGTCGCCTCCTCACGGCGCCGGTCGCGGCCCGCGAGGAATTCGTCGAACTCCCGGTGGAAGCGGGAGTCCAGATAGGGCCGGTACTCCTCGGTCGGCAGCCCTGCATGGCAGTCCGAGGAAATGATCAGGTACGGATCCTGCGGATCGGTCACGACGTGCACCTTTCAGTCCTGTCAGCCCGGTCAGTCGAGGATGAAACTTTCGAGATACGCGGGGTTCGCACGGTCGAGCATCGACTGAGACCTCGCCTTGATCTGCCGGTCGCTGTGCTCGCTGGCCGGAATCATCCAGAAGCTCCCGGCCTCGATGCACTCGGTCACGAACTCGGCGACCTCCTCCACCGGCGTGAACTGCACTTCCTGACCGGCGGCCTTCATCGCGGCCTCGAACTGGTCGAGACTGCGGTACGGCGACTTGCGCGGCCGCTCCTTGGCGTACCGCTCCGGCCGGTTGCGATGCGACTCCCACAGTCCGGTGCGCAGCATGTGCGGGCCCGGGAAGAGCACCGAGGCGCCGATCTGCGCGCCCTCCGCCTTGAGGTGCGCGTACAGCGACTCGGTCATCGTGACGACCGCAGCCTTGGTCACCGCGTACACCGAGGCGGTGGGCAGCGGGGCGATACCTCCGTCACCGGAGGACGTGTTGACCACATGGCCCGGCTGTCCGCTCTCGATCATCCGCGGCACGAAGGCCTGGATGCCGTGGAAGACACCCCAGACGTTGACCGAGAAGGCCCACTTCCAGTCGTTGGGCTCGTGCTGCCACATCCGGCCCTCGGCGCCCGAGCCGACGCCGGCGTTGTTGCAGAGGACGTTCACCTGGCCGTACGTGTCGTACGCGGCGTCGGCGAGCGCGAGTACGGAATCACGGTCCGATACGTCGACCACCTTGGCCGTGACGTCGGCGCCCTCCTCCCGCAGCGAGGCGGCGGCCTTCTCCAGGGCGCCCTCCTCCACGTCGGCGAGGACCACCTTGAGCCCGGCGTCCGCGAACCGCCGCGCCATCGCCAGGCCGATACCGCTCGCGGCGCCGGTGACGACGGCGACCTGTCCTGCTTCCAGCTTCATCAGGCGCTGCCCTTCTCACTGCCCTCTGGGGGGCCGTCGAGGATCTGCTGCGGGTCGTCGTAACGCTGATGGATGTACGGCAACAGGGCCTGGGCGCTGACCCGTTCGACGACCTTGCCCTTCTGGTCGGTGGTCTTCTCACCGATGGTGATCTCCACGATCGTGCGTACGGGAAGATCCGCGATCGGGTCGAACATCGACTCCCGCAGGACCACATCCCCCGTGATCCGCTCCAGCTTGCGCACCTTCTCGTTACGCGTGCAGTGCACGAGCACCGGATCGGCGTCGAAGCCCGAACCGTCCACCGCGGGCAGGAACTTGAAGTAGAAGTCGGTCTTCACCGTCGGCTCCGGGATCGGCAGCGCACCGTTGACCGCTCCGCGCACCTCGACGAACGCGATGCCGTGCCGTGCCAGCTTGGCGTTGACGACGAGCCCGTCACGGTCGACGGTGACCTCGCCGAGCTTCTTCGGCTCGCCGAAGACCTCACGGCCGCCGATCAGGGCCCGCTCGTGGGTCATCGGCATGACCAGCGGATACCAGCCCACGACCCCGTTGTGCTCGGCGGCCACCGCCACCGATCCCGCGCCCAGCGGGTAGCCGGGCAGATCGACCTTGCTGATGTTCGCCCGTACCAGCGGCTTCTCGGTGGGCTTGAGCGGCGGCGGGAGCACCGCGGCCACCGCGTCCGGATCGCTCTCCCAGACGGCCACCACACCGGTGGACCAGATGTCGGGGAGCTTGGAACTCTTCTCACGCGCGGCCTGGATCTCGGCTTCCGTGCGCGCGCCGTACCGTACTCGTGCCATGGCGTACCGCCCTTCGGTGGGGGTGTTCCAGCGAGTCTGTAACACTGTTACACCGCCCGCGATGAAGGGTAAAGAGCCGTGCAGGAAACGGAAGTTGGGGACCCGATGACCAACCAGAGCGATTCGCCGAAACGCGCACTCACCCGCGACGATGTGCTCGACGCCGCCGCGGCGATGGTCAAGGAGGACGGTCCGCGCGCCCTGACCATGCGTAAGCTCGCCGCTCAGCTCGGCACGGCGGTCACCTCGATCTACTGGCATGTCGGCAATCGCGAGTCGCTGCTCGAAGCCCTCGTGGAGCGCACGGTCGCCGACCTCGGCGAGATCCGGCCGCAGGGCCGTACCCCAGCGGCCCGGATCGTCTCGGTCACCCGTGCGCTCCGCGCCCAGCTGCGCGGACATCCGCACCTTGTGGCGATGGTCCATGAACGAGGGCTCACGGAGCGGATGTTCCAGCCGGCCACCCAGGCCCTGGTGCACGAGGTGCACGCGGCCGGACTGCGCGGCTCAAGGGCCGCCGACGTCGTACGGTCCCTGCTCTTCCAGGTCGTGGGCTTCGTCCTCGTGGAGAGAAACCGCGAACGCTCACCCGTGCAGTACCCCGGCGACGAGACCCTCTGGGACGCGGGCACCACCGAGCACGATCCGGCACTCGCCAAGGGCCTTGCCACGGCGCCCGATCCGGAGCGGCTCTTCCTGCTCTCCGTACGGGCCATGGTGGACGGCCTGTTGGGACAGCCGCCACAGTGAGCCCGCGTGTCAGGAGTGTCAGTGCGGGGCCTTATCCTCATGAACCATGCTCGAAGACCGCACGACCGCTGCACCGTGGCCGACCGCCTACCCGTCGGGGTACGCGGTCGTCGACGTCGAGACCACCGGTCTCGCCAGGGACGACCGGATCATCTCCGCCGCCGTCTACCGGCTCGACGCACGCGGCGAGGTCGAGGACCACTGGTACACGCTCGTCAACCCCGAGCGTGACCCGGGCCCCGTGTGGATCCACGGTCTGACGAGCGACGTCCTCGAAGGCGCCCCGCTCTTCCCGGAGATCGCCGAGGAGTTCTCCACGCGTCTCGAAGGCCGGGTGCTCGTCGCGCACAACGCGGTCTTCGACTGGCAGATGATCGCCCGCGAGTACGCCCGGGCCGCTCTCACTCCGCCCGTACGGCAGCGGCTGTGCACCATCGCGCTCTCCAAGGAGCTGGCGCTCCCGCTGCCCAACCACAAACTGGAGTCGCTCGCCGCACACTTCGGGGTCGTACAGCAGCGCGCGCACCACGCGCTCGACGACGCCCGCGTGCTCGCGGAGGCCTTCCGCCCCAGCCTGCAGGCCGCGGCCCGCGATGCCGTACGTCTTCCGCTGCACGAGTGCCGGCCGCTGACCGAATGGAACGCCCCGCCTGCGGCGCCTTCCGCGGGGATCGGCCCCCAGTACCGGCCCCAGGGCAACTGGCGCCAGTCCCGCAAGCTCGCGCCGAGCCCGTATCCGAATCCGGGACGGTACGAGGAGGGGCGGCCACTGCGGCAGGGCATGCGGGTGGCGTTCTCGGGCGACACCTCCACCGACCGCGAGCTCCTTGAGGACCGTGCGGTCGAGGCGGGCCTGCATGTGGCCACCAGCCTGTCCCGGCTGACGAGCCTGCTCGTCACCAATGATCCGGACTCCGGTACCTCGAAGGTCGTCAAGGCAAAGTCCTTCGGCACCCCGATCGTGGACGAGGCGGCGTTCGGCCAGCTCCTTCGGGATGTGGCGCCGGCGGTCCCGAAGCGCTGAGCCCGTGAGACGGCGGTCCCGGAGCGCTGAGCCTATGAGGTCGCGGAAGCTGTCCGGGTGATTATCGGCCCGCGCCCCGCATGCCTCGGTGCCGCCGCGGGCGCGGGGTCCCACTCTGTGGCGCATGGCACGTTGTGAAGTCTGCGGAAACGACTACGGCATGAGTTTCGAGGTCCACGCCCAGGGCGCGGTCCACGTCTTCGACTGCTTCTCCTGCGCCATCCACCGGATGGCGCCCATCTGCGAGCACTGCCGGTGCCGCATCATCGGCCAGGGCGTCGAGGTCGAGGGCCACTGGTACTGCGGGGCGCACTGCTCCCGCGCCGAGGGAAAGGCAGGCATCGTCGATCGCGTCTGACCCTTACCGCGCTGGTCCCGCTCTGCTCCCCATCCGTCCTTTTCGGCCCCCTACGGGACCCTCCCGCAGGGGGCCTTCGTATGCCGGGGTACCGTCGACGGCGTGTACCGCTTCCTGTTGACCCGGCAGTGGGTCTTCGTCACCCTCCTCGCCCTCGTACTCGTCCCGACGATGATCGAGCTGGGTTTCTGGCAGCTGCACCGGCACGAGGCCCGCGTCGCGCAGAACTCGCTGATCGCCGACAGCCTCGACGCGAAGCCCGTACCGGTCGAGAAGCTCACCGCACCGGGCGAGACCCTGCCGCGCGAGGACTACTGGCGCCAGGTCACCGCGACCGGCCGCTTCGACGCCGAGCACGAGGTCGTCGTGCGCCGCCGCACCAACTCCGACGACATGGTCGGCTTCCACGTCCTGACCCCGTTCGTCCTCGAGGACGGCAAGGTCCTCCTGGTCAACCGCGGCTGGGTGCCCTCGGCCGCCGACCAGAAGGCGTTCCCGAAGGTCCCGCCGCCGCCGACCGGCGAGCGTACGGTGACCGGCCGGCTGATGGCCTCGCAGACCACGGACGAGAGCGGCATCAAGGACCTCAAGGGTCTGCCCGACCGCCAGGTGATGCTGATCAGCAGCGAGCAGCAGGCCCAGCTCCTGAACAAGGAAGTGCTCGGCGGCTACATCGAGCTGACCGACCCGCAGACCGAGTCCCCCGAGCAGATCCCGGAGCCCGACCACGGCTCGATCGGCAACCACTTCGCGTACGCCATCCAGTGGTGGCTGTTCACCGCGGCGGTTCCGGTGGGCTGGTTCTTCCTCGTACGACGGGAAGTGCGCGAGCGGCGCGAGGCCTCGGCCGCCCAGGACCAGGCCGAACCCGTTCCGGCCTGACCCCCCGTCTCCCGCTCGCGGAGTCCAGGCGGCAGGATGGGTCCATGGATCTTGGACTGAAGGACCGTGTGTACGTCGTGACCGGCGCGACCCGTGGCCTGGGGTACGCCTCGGCCGCCGCTCTCGTGGCGGACGGCGCGAAGGTCGTGATCACCGGGCGTGAGGAGAAGGCCGCGGTCGAGGCGGCCGCCGCGCTCGGCTCGAACGCCGTGGGTGTCGGCGCCGACAACGCCGATCCGGCCTCCGCCCAGCGACTCGTCGACACCGCGCGTGAGCGTTTCGGCCGCTTCGACGGCATCCTCATCAGCGTGGGCGGCCCGGCTCCCGGCTCGGCCGCGTCCAACACGGACGAGCAGTGGACCGCCGCGTTCGAGTCGGTCTTCCTCGGCGCCGTACGCCTCGCGCGCACCGCGGCGGGTGAGCTCGGCGAGGGCGGCGCGATCGGGTTCGTCCTCTCCGGCTCGGTGTACGAGCCGATCGGCGGCCTGACCATCTCCAACGGTCTGCGCCCGGGACTCGCGGGCTTCGCGAAGTCCCTCTCGGACGAGGTCGGGCCGCGCGGTATCCGTGTCCTCGGCCTCCTCCCCGGCCGGATCGCCACGGACCGTATGAAGCAGTTGGACGGCCTGTCCCCCGACCCCGCGGCCGCCCGCACGGCCAACGAGTCCCGCATCCCGCTGCGCCGTTACGGCACACCGGAGGAGTTCGGCCGGGTCGCCGCCTTCGCACTGTCGCCCGCGGCTTCGTATCTGACGGGTGTGATGGTGCCGGTGGACGGCGGGGCGCTGCGGGGGTTCTGACCCTTGGTCCCGGCCGGCGTCGGGATCCGAACTTCGTTCGGACGGCCTCGAACGCCGGCCGGGCTGCTCCTCAACTCACCCGCTGCGCCCGACGCCGGGCCGCCCCCATCTCCACCTCCGCCGGCAGCCGGTCGAGACCGGCCGAGTCCCGGGCCTGCGCCAACGCCGCCGAGCTCAGAAGCTGAAGCGCCGACCGCGGCTCCGCGTGCGACTCCAGCACGAGCTGCACCCGCGCCTGAGGCGCATTCCGCCGCCCCACGAGCAGCACATCCGCCTGCCCCACCCCGTCCAACTCCTCGGCGGCCCCGGCCAGTACACCCGCCAGAGCCCGCGCCCGCAGCAACGCCCCCTGCCCGTCCCCGCTGTCCACGAGCACCTCGGTGAGACGGTTGCGCCGGACCTGGGCCACCAGGGACCACACCATCAGCCCGAAGAGCACACCCAGCGCGCCGAACACCGCCGGCCACCACCAGGTGTCCTCCCGGTACCGGTCCCGCGCGGAGTCGGCGAGCAGCACATCGCCGGACGTGTCGTAGAACCACCAGGACGGCAACGACACCCCGAGCCCGGCGAGCAGCACACTCCCGCCGACGACCAGGAGCGCAAGCCCCACCACCCCGAGCAGCACACGATTCACGATCCTCAGCATGGCCTCAGCCCTTCCCCGGACGTGACACCGTCACCGACAGCGCGGGTCCCGCCACCAGGCCGAGCGACATGATCCCGTCGCCCAGCGCGGCGTCCAAGTCGGCCCGTACCTCGTCGAGTTCACGGAAGTGCGAGACGGCCCGCACCTCGACCTTGGAGCGGTACACCCGCACGCGTACGGACTGCACACCCGCGACCTCCATCGCCCGGTCCCGCAGGACCAGGGCCGCGGCCCCGCTGTCCAGCCAGGCGCGTACGTCACGGTCGCCGCTGCGCATCGGCAGCGCCGAGCGATGGCCCGGAGTGACGGCGAGCACCAGGAGACCGAGGCCGACCAGCACGGCAAGCGCCGCACCCGCAAGGACCCAACGGTCGTCCAGAGAACGTCCCGCGAACTGCTGCGCCAGCTCCTTGCGCCAGGTCATCGCCGACTGTTCGGCCCGTACCGCCACAAGGTCGTAGATCAAAAGGCCGGCGCCGGCCACGAGCAGCAGCGCGAGCACCCCTGCGGGGACCCGGCGCACCGACCACAGCCGACGGCCGTCACCGTCCTCCTCGGGCGTGACGACCGGGGCGTACCGTGCGGCCGACGCCGACTGGTCGAGCTCGCTCTGCGCCCGCTGCAGCACCTCGGCCTTCTCCAGTTCGACCTTCTCCAGGACGGGCAGGCTCCGTGTCGTGCCCTCGCTCTCGGGACCGGGCGGCGCCGCCCGGCCTTCGGGTCCTTCGCTCATCGTGTCCTCCCCACCCGCTGCGCCCGCGCCGGATGCAGTCGCTCCACGTGGATGGCCACCTCGGGCACGGTCATCCCCGCCAACGCCTCTACCCGTTCGGAGACTTGACGACGCACCGCCGCGCACTGAGCGCCGATGTCGCAGGGATAGCCCAGCTCCAGGGTGATCCGCACCCGTGCGGACACACCACTCACCCGCACCACGGCCTGCGGCCGACCGCCGTCCGGGGGCACACCGACCGGCAGCGCCTCACTGGCCGCGTAGGCGGCGATCTTCTCGACGACACGGTCCGCGATCGTGGTCGCACCCCGTTCGCCCGCCGGCACCACCCGCACACCGGGACTGCCGGCCGCGGCCATCAGCGCCGCCGTTCGCCGCGGGACTCACCGCGGCCGCGGAAGAGATCGCCCACGTCCAAGTCCCCGTCCGCGTACCGCCCGATCAGGAACCCGAGCGCACCGAGCGCCGCCACGAGCAGGAACGCGCCGAACCCGCCGAAGTACGCGGCGAATCCGAGCGCCATCCCCGCGAGCAGCCCCACAGAAGCCCTGCTCATCCCTCACGCCTTCCGTTCCGCCGATGCCGGTGTCTCACTGGAGCCGCGTCTCGTCGTCGTCCTCCTCGTCGGGCAGCTTCACATCGCCGACCGCGATATTGACCTCGACGACTTCGAGCCCGGTCATCCGCTCGACGGCGGCGATCACGTTCTCCCGTACGGCCCGGGCCACATCCGCGATCGAGACGCCGTACTCGACGACGATCTCCAGATCCAGCGCCGTCTGCACCTCACCGACCTCGGCCTTGACGCCCCGTGTCACGGACTTGGCGCCCGGCACCCGGTCACGCATCGCCCCGAAGGTCCGTGACAGGCCGCTCCCCATCGCGTGTACGCCGACCACGTCCCGCGCGGCCATCCCCGCGATCTTCTCCACCACTCCGTCGGAGATGGTGGTGCGCCCGCGCGTCGCGGGATCCCCGCCGCCGCGCTTCTTCACCGCCGCGCCGGTCTGCTCCCCGGCAGCGGTCTGCCCCGAAGCTGCCTGCAGAGTGACTTCCTTGCCCTGTTGTGCGGTCTCGGTCATCGCTTGTCCCATCGCTGCCGACTGCACTTCTTCGCCCACGGTAAACGCGAGTGCCCAATCGGTCACCGGGCAAGCTGGATCCATGGACGGTTTGACACAGGCGATACGTCAACAACTGGGCCTGGGACGCCTGTTGGCGCTCGGCGGCCCCGCCGACGGGGCATGGATCGCGGAGTCGGCGGCGCGCGCCGTCCTGGAGCGCGCCGCCGCGGGAGTACGCGGAGTGCGCCTCGACGCGTTACGGCTGGCGCTCGCCGATCCGGACGCGGCGGGCGAGCCGGTGGTACCGGGGCCGCCGAGCGCGCTGCCGCCGGGCCCGCTCAGGGTGACGGCCGAGTGCGTCGCGACGGCGGACAGGCCGCTGCCGGCCGTCGCGGAAGGTCTGCGCGCGAGGCTGGGCGTCGCCGCCCATGGTCTCGGCCTGGTGGTGGAGGCCGTTGACCTGCGGATCACGGAGCTGGTCGAGCCCGGGGAGCTGCCCCGCCGAACCCCCTTGCCCCGCAAGCGCGTCCAGGCGCCCCGGATCGCACCGGGTCGCGACCCGGCCGCCCGCGCCGCCCTCGGCGTGCCGGGGGTGAGCCGGCTGACGGGGACGCCGGGCGGCACGGGCCACGCCGTACAGGTGGAGGAGCGCCGCACGCCCGGGGCGCTCGCGGCGCGCCATCTCCGTATCGAACTGGCAACCACCGCGCATCACAACGCACTTGAGGTCGCCCTCGCGGTCCGCCGCTCCGTGGCGGCAGCGCTCCCCGACCGTCCGACGGTGGCGGTACTGGTCAGCGCGGTCGACGGACTGACGTGACAGAGGTGGGGTCAGTCCCCGAGGCCGGCCAGATCCCGCAGCCGCCGCCCCTGCGCCGCCCGCTCGGCCACGCGCTGGTCCTCGTAGGAGCGGTTCACCGCACCCTGAAGCAGCGCCTTGGTCTCGACGACGGCATCACGCGGCGCGGTGAGCAGCGCGCCCGCCAAGTCGCGTACGGCGGCGTCGAGTTCCTCCGCGGGCACGACGAGGTTGGCGAGGCCGATGCGCTCGGCCTCGTCCGCGTGCACGAAGCGCCCGGTGACACAGATCTCCAGGGCGCGCGCGTAGCCGACCAGACCGACCAGCGGATGCGTGCCGGTGAGGTCGGGGACGAGCCCGAGGCTGGTCTCGCGCATGGCGAACTGGACGTCATCGGCCGCGACCCGCAGATCGCAGGCGAGCGCCAGCTGGAAACCGGCACCGATGGCATGCCCCTGCACCGCGGCGACGGTCAGCACATCGCTGCGCCGCCACCACGTGAACGCCTCCTGGTACTCGGCGATGACCGCATCGAGCTCCGCGTCATCGCCGCGCGCCATGTCCAGGAACGAGGGCTCGCCCTCGAACCCTTCGGGAGTGAAGGCCTGCCGGTCGAGACCGGCGGAGAACGACTTGCCCTCCGCGCGCAGGACCACCACACGCACGCTGCCCGGCAGCGCCCGGCCGGCCTCGGTCAACGCCCGCCAGAGTGCAGGACTTTGGGCGTTGCGCTTGGCCGCGTTGACCAGGGTCACCGTGGCGAGCGTGTCGTCGATGGTGAGCCGGACGCCGTCCTTGTCGAGGACGACGGTGCCGGAGGTGTCGTTCGAGTTCATGAGTGTCTCCGCGTGGCCGCAGTCAGAAACAGCAATTAAGTGACTGCACAGTAACCACCCGGCCGGTCATCGGACCGACCGGGTGGCCACCACCGAAGACAAAGGGCATCCCGGCGCCGGAAAACGCCGAAGACATCCCGTACGCCCTAAGGCGTCAGGAAGTCGCCTTCTTACCCCGCGTCGCCCCGCCGCGTCCCCGCAGCGTGACGCCGGACTCGCTGAGCATCCGGTGCACGAAGCCATACGAGCGGCCGGTCGCCTCGGCCAGCGCTCGGATGCTCGCACCGGAGTCGTACTGCTTCTTCAGGTCTGCCGCGAGCTTGTCGCGCGCGGCGCCGGTTACCCGGCTGCCCTTCTTCAGAGTCTCGGCCACCCGTGCCTCCTCATGGGAAGTGCGCTCTGGACTTCTCATGATCACCCCTCCCGAGCGTCCTGGCCACCCATTCGGCAAGGTCCGTCCGGCCGGAATTGGCGCCTCCATCGCGATCTTCACAAGCGGAGGGAATGAATCCGGTGACCTTGGTTCACGTGATCGAACAGGTCCATGAACGAACCGGCAGGTCAAGGCGCACAAGGTCGCGGTCAACCGCACACGGGCAGGCCAGCCCTTGATCCGGTGTACGACACACTGCGGTACTAGGCGATCTCACTCATACGAAGGATCACGCGTCAGCAGAATGATCCAGACGAAGTGGATCAGGCTCGTCCGTTGGTGTTCCGAACGAGCCCTCCCAAGGCCTCGGGGGCCGCCGAAGACCGTTACGCGAGCGCCACGAGGTCCGCGTAGTCCGCGCCCCACAGGTCCTCGACACCGTCCGGAAGCAGGATGATCCGCTCCGGCTGCAGCGCCTCGACCGCGCCCTCGTCGTGCGTGACGAGCACGACCGCGCCCTTGTAGGTGCGCAGCGCGCCGAGGATCTCCTCGCGGCTCGCGGGGTCGAGGTTGTTGGTGGGCTCGTCGAGCAGCAGCACGTTGGCGGAGGAGACGACCAGGGTCGCGAGCGCGAGCCGGGTCTTCTCACCGCCGGACAGGACACCGGCCGGCTTGTCGACGTCGTCGCCGGAGAACAGGAACGAGCCGAGGGTCTTGCGTACGTCGACGAGGTCGAGGTCCGGGGCCGCGGAGCGCATGTTCTCCAGGACGGTGCGCTCGGGGTCGAGGGTCTCGTGCTCCTGCGCGTAGTAGCCGAGCTTGAGGCCGTGGCCCGGCGTGACCTCGCCGGTGTCGGGCTGCTCGGCGCCCGCGAGAAGCCTCAGCAGGGTGGTCTTTCCCGCACCGTTGAGCCCGAGGATGACCACGCGTGAGCCCTTGTCGATGGCGAGGTCCACATCGGTGAAGATCTCGAGCGAGCCGTACGACTTGGACAGGCCCTCCGCCGTGAGCGGGGTCTTGCCGCAGGGCGCGGGGTCGGGGAAGCGGAGCTTGGCGACCTTGTCGTTGACGCGGACGGCGTCGAGCCCCGACAGCAGCCGCTCGGCGCGCTTGGCCATGTTCTGCGCGGCAACCGTCTTGGTGGCCTTGGCGCGCATCTTGTCGGCCTGCGAGTTGAGGGCGGCGGCCTTCTTCTCGGCGTTCTGCCGCTCGCGCTTACGACGCTTCTCGTCGGCCTCGCGCTGCTGCTGGTAGAGCTTCCAGCCCATGTTGTAGACGTCGATCTGGGAGCGGTTGGCGTCCAGATAGAAGACCTTGTTGACCACCGTCTCGACCAGGTCGACATCGTGGGAGATCACGATGAAGCCGCCGCGGTACGTCTTGAGGTACTCGCGCAGCCAGACGATCGAGTCGGCGTCGAGGTGGTTGGTCGGCTCGTCGAGGAGCAGGGTGTCGGCGTCCGAGAAAAGGATCCGCGCGAGCTCCACACGGCGGCGCTGACCGCCGGAGAGCGTGTGCAGCGGCTGGCCGAGCACGCGGTCGGGCAGCCCGAGCGCGGCGGCGATGGTGGCGGCCTCGGCCTCGGCGGCGTAACCGCCCTTGGTGAGGAACTCCGTCTCCTGGCGCTCGTACTGCCGCATCGCCTTGTCGCGGGTGGCGCCCAGACCGTTGGCGATGCGCTGCTCGTTGTCGCGCATCTTCTTGATCAGCGTGTCCAGGCCACGCGCCGACAGGATGCGGTCGCGGGCCAGGATGTCGAGATCGCCCGTGCGCGGGTCCTGCGGCAGATAGCCGACCTCGCCGGAGCGCGCGATGGTGCCGCCCGCGGGCTGGCCCTCACCGGCGAGGCACTTGGTGAGGGTGGTCTTCCCGGCGCCGTTGCGCCCGACCAGACCGATGCGGTCGCCCTTGGCGACACGGAAGCTTGCGTTCTCGATGAGGATGCGGGCGCCGGCGCGCAGCTCGATGCCGGTGGCGGTGATCACGGGACAGACTCCAGGGCAGATTGTGGGGAGGCGACGACAAGGGCGACAGCACTGAGGGACGTGTCGACGCCGCCTAATGCACGGGGAGAATGGCCATGGGGCAATTCTAGCGGTGGGGGGCAACTGCTTTTGGGGCCCGGTGGGACCTGCTAGCGCCGCACGGCGCGCGGGGCCGGCGGTTCGTTGCCCATGGGACGCCTGTGCGGTGCGATGCGCCCGAGGTCGTCGACCGCTACGACCTGCAAGGGCCAGGCCACCGTGTCCCCGGAACAGGGCTGGGCGAGCACCCAGGCGCGGCCGTGGCGCACGCCCCGTGCCGGTGCGAAGGCGCAGCCGTGGCGCGCGGGCAGGACCCAGCGCAGATCGCCGTCCTCGCTGCGGTACGCGGTGATCCGCTGCGGGGTCACGACGGCGACCATCCGCGCCTCGGGGTCGAGCGCCCGCAGCACACCCCGGGCCCCGTGGTCCTTCAGGATGCGCCCGCCTCCCGGGATGGCCCGGTGCCAGCGCACCGCGCTGCCGTCGCGGAGCGTGTCGGTGATCAGGCCGTCGTCCCAGAGCGTGACCGCGTGCCCGGGCGCGGGCAGCAGCGCGAGCGGCCGGCGCCCTTCGCGCGCGTGGGTCCAGCGGGTGCGGCCGCTTTCGTCGTACGCGGCGACCGCCTCGCCTTCGATACCGATTGCGTCGCCTTCGCTGCCGATCGCGTCGCCTTCGCTACCGATCGCCTTGCCTTCGGTCCGCAGCCGCGGCTCGCCCTTGCCGACGGCGGAGTGCCGCACGAGCCGGTCACCGAAGGGGGCCGGGCGTGCGTCGTGTGCGGCGGTGATCAGCGGGACGGCGGCGGCGAGCGCGAGGGCCAGCGGGAGCATCAGACGGGAAGTGCGGCGCGGAGGCCGCTGCGGGCCGGTCGGCCGGGTCGGGGCGTAGGGGCCGCCGGCCGGACGCCCGTCGGCACGGGGCTCCGGCTCCGGTACGGCGAGGGCCGCGGTCCGCATCGGTACGCCGCTCACGTACCCCCCTTGTCGCTCGTGTCCGGCCGATCCGGCGGTAGCCGCCCGGCCTCGGATCGGCGCAGAGCCTAGTGCGCACGGGATCCGCCTACGGACCGGGCGGCACGCGACACGGAGGCGCGAAGGCGCGCGTCGCCCGTTCGGTCCCCTGCCCCACGCCTCCGCTCACCGGGCGTAACAGGATAAGGAGGCCGAGCCATGGAGATTCGGCATAAGGAGGGTGAACCCGTGCAGTTCGACGACAACGCCAATCTGGACACCTCCGAGGTCCAGGACGTCCGGGGCAGCCGGATGAAGAGCAAGGCCGCCATCGGCGGCGGCTTCGCCGGCATCATCGCGCTGATCATGGGCCTCTTCTTCGGTGTCGGCCCGGACAACCTCGGCCTCACCTCGGGCAATGACGACCCCACCGACACCGCCTCGAGCGCCGCGCAGGTGCAGCAGACCTGCCGCACCGGGCAGGACGCCAACACCAAGGAAGACTGCCGGATGGTCGCGGTGGTCAACAGCGTGCAGGACTACTGGCGCCAGGAGTTCCCCCGGCGCAGTGCCCGCTACTCCGACGCGCAGACCGTGTTCTTCTCCGGCCGCGTCAACACCGCGTGCGGCGCGGCCACTTCGGCGGTCGGGCCGTTCTACTGCCCCGGTGACCGGAAGGTCTATCTGGACCTGGGTTTCTTCAACGAGCTGCGCACCAAGTTCGGCTCCAGCGGCGGCCCGTTCGCCCAGGCCTACGTGGTGGCGCACGAGTACGGCCACCACGTGCAGAACCTGGCCGGCACGCTGCAGCGCTCCCAGGACGGGCGGACCGGCGCCAACAGCAACGCCGTACGGGTGGAGCTGCAGGCCGACTGCTATGCGGGTGTGTGGGCCAAGCACGCGACGAGCACTCCGGACGACGCCACCGGCCGCCCGCTGATCACCTCGCTCACGGACGAGGACATCCGGGACGGTCTGAGCGCCGCCGCTTCGGTGGGTGACGACCGGATCCAGGAGCGCTTCCAGGGCCGGGTGACGCCCGAGAACTGGACGCACGGTTCGGCCGAGCAGCGCCAGCAGTGGTTCTACCAGGGGTTCCGCACGGGCGACATGGCCCAGTGCAACACCTTCCGGTGACGGGTCCTCCCAGGCCCGTGGCCGGTGACCGGCCTGCGCCCCCTGTTCCCGCCGGGGATTGTCAGTGCCGGGTGCCAGACTGAGCCGCAGGTCACATCCGCATGGAAATCCCCTGAGGAGTGGATCCCCATGGCACAGTCACCGACCATCACTCCGACCTTGGTCTACGCCGACGCGCGGGCCGCGATCCGCCAGCTCACCGAGGCCTTCGGCTTCACCGAGACCGCGCTGTACGAGGGCGAGGGCGGCCTCGTCGAGCACTGCGAGCTCACGTACGGCGGCGGTGTCGTGATGCTGAGCTCCAAGGGCCGCGGCGGCGCCTTCGCCAAGGCGATGGAGAAGGCCGGACCCGTCGGCCTGTTCATCCATGTCGACGACGTCGACACCCACCACAAGCGCAGCGTCGAGCACGGCGTCGAGATCCTGATGCCGCCCACCGATCAGGACTACGGATCGCGGGACTACATGGCCCGCGATCTCGAGGGCAATGTCTGGAGCTTCGGGAACTACAGCCCGCAGGCGGGCTGAGCACCGTCGCGACGGGTCACGCTCCCCCGGTGTGCACCTGGAACGCCGCCCGCCGTACCGCCTTGGCCAGTGCCGGGTCGGGGTGGGCGGCCGCGAGGGCGACCAGGACCTGGACCGTACGAGGGTGGCCGACCGCGCGGACCTCGGTGAGAAGCTGCGGGATCGTCGGCTGCACGGCGGCCTCCAAGTGCCGTACGAGCAGCGCCGCTTCACCGTGGTCCGCGACCGCGGCCGCCGTGTCCACCCAGAGCCAGGTCGACTCCTCGCGGGTCAGCACGGTGTGCACGTCCTCGGGGTCGTAACCCTCCTGCTCGGCCAGCCAGATCAGGGCGTACGGGCGCAGCAGCAGCTCGTCGGACACGGCTCGTACGTCCGCTTCGGCGGGGGCGCCGACCACCCGCAGGGCCTCGAAGGCGAGACCTCTGAGCAGGGAGTCGTCGCCGCGGGCCGCGTCGAGGAGTTCGGTGACGGCGCTGCCGACCGGGCGGGCCGCGAGCCAGGCACGGTATTCGGCGCGGGCGGCGTTGGGACGCAGCCGTGCGCAGCCGCGCAGCATGCCCTCGGCGGCCTGCTCGATGTTCCCCGCGGGGCTCTGCGCGGCGACGATGATCTGCTCCAGCTTGACCCAGACCGCCCAGCTGCCGAGCGGCGTCATGGTGGCCTGGCCCGCGTCGAGGGTCAGTGCGCCGACGGCGGCGAGCCCGGCGAGCGCCCAGTCGAGCAGCGGGGCCAGGTCCGTGTCGGCCGGTACCGGCTCGGGCTGCGGACCGTACGGGATCTCGCAGCGTTCGTCGCGCAGTTCGGCGACCCGCTGGTCCAGGAGGTCGAGCAGTTGCGGCAGCGGTACGGGGCCCTGCGAGAGCTGCATGACGGAGAGCAACTGCGGTACGGCCTCGATCACTTCGGCCACCGCGGCGGGCGCGAGTGCACCGGACGCCGGGTGCATCAGCGACCAGGCGTCGAACAGGGCGACCCAGCCGCGCAGCACCGCCGAGTCGTCACGGTCCCAGGCGCGCAGCCGCCAGCCGGCCCGCGCGTTGTCGCCGTGCACCTCGATCAGGCCCGCGAGACGTGCGGTGTCCCAGTGGGCGCGCACCTGCTGCGGCGTCAGCTCCAGGGCTGCGGCGGCCCGTTCGGCCACGTCCGCGGTGAGCAGGCCACCGGGTGCGGTGCGCAGACCGCCCGGGTGTGCGCCGCTCCCGGTGTCCCCGGCCCAGCGCGCGATCCGCGCGGCGGCAGCCAGGCCGGTGCGCGCCATCATGGCGAGCTCAGCCGGGGCGGGTGTGCCCTCGGGCGGGCGGGGGGCGGGCCGGCGCCTGGCCCTGGGGGGCGCCGCTGCGGGGACGGGCGCCAGGGGGCGCGGGCTGACGAGTCGGAGCCTGGAGTCGCGCGGGTTACGGGACGTCACAGGGTGCAGTCTTCCCGCTCGGACCCCGAAAACCCAATCGGGGGTGCGGTGTGGGGGCTTCGCCCCGATCGGACCCCATCGGGGGACATGCGGTCGCCACGCCCCCGGAACGCGGGTCGTGCCTGCTAGAGGAGCGGCGTGAGGAAGCGTCGCATGGTCTCCTCGTACCCCTGCGGATCCGCGTTCCACATCGCGCCGTGCGGGGCGTCCGGCACCGTGTGCAGGGTGATCAAGTCCGGCCGGCGGGCGGCGAATTCGCGGGTTGCGGCCCACGGGGCGAGGGTGTCGTCGGGGCCGTGGAAGACGAGGACGGGGACGTCGATGGCGTCCGGTTCCGCCGCGCCCGCGGTGCGGTCGCCGCTCAGACCGGTGCGGCCCTGCGCGGCGCGTACGGCGAGGGGCAGCAGCGGGGACGGCGTACGGCTCGCGGCGGCGAGTGCGCGGACGGTGGACTCCCAGTCGAGGACGGGCGAGTCGAGGATCAGTCCGCTGATGCGGTCGCGCAGCGCCGAGTGGGCGAGGGCGTGCAGCGCCATCGTGGCGCCGGTGGACCAGCCGTGGACGACGATGTTGCGGGCGCCGTAGCGCACGGCGTAGCGCAGCGCGGCGTCCAGGTCGCGCCACTCTGTCTCACCGAGATGGGCGAGACCGTCCGCGGATCGGGGGGCGCCGAGGTCGCCGCGGTAGGCGATGTCGAGCACGGGGATGCGCATGCCGTGCAGGAAGTCCATGACGACCATGGGGTGTTCACGGGTCGCGCCGAGGCCGTGCACGGTGATCACCCAGGTGTCGCGGTCCGCGGGCACGAACCAGGCGGGCAGTCCGCCGAGCTCGCCGGGGATGTCGACATCGGCATGGTCGAGGCCGAGTGCGGTGCGCGGGTTGCCGAGGTGGACCTGGGGGGTGAGCCACACCTTCGTACCGACGTCGAGAGCGCCGTGGGTGATGCGGTCCAGACGGCGCACGACGGTGTCGACGGGGTGCGGGGCGCTCTCGACGACCGGGCCGACGACGGCGTGGCAGCCGCGTCCGGTCAGGCCGTAGACGCCGGGGCGCTGTGAGGCGAGGGCGCGGGTCAGCGTGACCTGGTGGCTCGCCGTGGCGTGCACGGTGAGCGCGGTCTCGGTGGGCAGCGGCTTGCCGGGCTCGACCTTGAGGGCGGCGTCGCTGGCACGCCGGCCGGCCGCGAGCAGGGCCGTGCCGGCGCCTATGAGGGCGGTGACGGCTGCTGCCGTCGCGGTGGCGGGGCGCACGGCTCCAGTGTCGGCGCGTCACGGTCGGTCGGCCAGTGGGCGCGGGCCGGTTCGGCCGGGGCGGGTGGGTGTGCGCGGCCGCGGGCAGGGGTGCGCGGTGGTGGGCGGGGCGTCAGGTGGCGCGCTTCGACTGCCCGTATCCCCGGAGCTTCTCCCCCACCTCATGCAATTCGCCCTCGGAAAGCAGGCTCGGCGAGCGGCCCGGCAGGGAGCTCGCGGTAAGCCAGAGGCGACACATCCATTCGAGTTGCGCCGTGCGGTCGTAGGCCTGGGCGAGCGTGGTTCCGTATGTGACCGTGCCGTGGTTCTGCAGTAGACAACCAGTGCGATCGCGAAGTGCGACGAGCATGTTCTCGGCCAATTCGTCCGAGCCGTAGAGGGCGTACGGGGCGACCCGGACCACTCCGCCGAGCGCGGCGGTCATGTAGTGGATGGGCGGGAGCTCCTCGACGAGGGTCGAGACGGCGGTCGCGTGGACCGCGTGGGTGTGGACGACGGCCAGCGCGTCGGTCGAGCGGTAGACCGCGAGGTGGAGGGGGAGTTCGCTGGTCGGGGCGAGTTCGCCGAGCACCTGCCGGCCTTCGAGGTCGACGGCGATCGCGTCTTCGGGCCGCAGCCGCTCGTACGGGACACCGCTCGGTGTGACGAGGACGAGGTCGCCCACGCGTACGGAGACATTGCCCGAGGTGCCGACGACCAGACCCTCGTCCGCGGTCCTGCGAGCCGTCGCGATCACGCCCTGCCAGGCCTCGGCGACCTCTGCGACCCCTTGCTCACTGCTTTGCTGCTGCGCCATGCGGTGATCCTGCCAGCCGCGGCCGGGGCACTGTAGTGCGGAGCCGTGCCCCCGGAAAGGGCGCAAAAGCGCATACGTACAGCTCTCTCCGGATTGGCCGAAGATCGACGGGCATCTACCGGTCTTCCAGTAACCTCTGGGGGATTTGTCCTGCACGTCGCCATCCGGGGGGAAATATGGCTCGTGGCAATCCGTCACGCCGTCGCGGCCGCCACTTCCGCGTGCTCGCCGCGTCCGCGGCCACGCTGGCACTGGGGGGAACGGCACTCTTCGAGTCGTCGCCGGCCGCCGCGGCCGCCAAGCCCGAGGGGCACGACGTCTCCTCGCACCAGAAGAACGTCGACTGGCAGAAGGCCAAGTCCAAGGGCGCGAAGTTCGTCTATGTGAAGGCGACCGAGTCGCACACGTACAAGAACCCGTACTACAACCAGCAGTACAACGGCTCGCGCCAGGCCGGGATCCTGCGGGGCGCCTATCACTTCGCCCTGCCGGACAAGTCGTCCGGCACCACCCAGGCCCGCTACTTCGCCCGCAACGGCGGCGGCTGGCGGTCCGACGGCTGGACTCTGCCACCCGCGCTCGACATCGAGTACAACCCGTACGGCAAGAAGAAGTGCTACGGACTGAGCAAGGCCAAGATGGTGAGCTGGATCCGGGCCTTCAGCAACGAGATGCTCCTGCAGACCGGACGCCGGCCCGTCATCTACACCAATACGAACTGGTGGAAGGCGTGCACGGGCAATTACTCGGGGTTCGGCGGCAATCACGCGCTGTGGCTCGCGCGCTACAGCTCATCACCCGGACCGCTGCCCGCAGGGTGGTCGTACCCGACCTTCTGGCAGTACGACAACGGGGGCCGGCTGCCGGGTGATCAGAATCTCTTCAACGGGTCGAGCAGCCGGCTGAAGAAGTTCGCCAAGGGGCGATAAGCCCGGCTCCGTAGGGGTTGGCGCCCTTTTGCCCCAGGTCGCAACAGGGCGCCATCCACGGATTGAGACACCCCGCCGCCCGCCTCAGTTCACCTTCCGTTCACCCAGGTTGCCTACGTTCGTACAGCCACTGACATCGAACGATTGCCTGGGTAAATGGAACACTTCACGCTGCTGCTTGCGATCGTGATCGCCGTAGCTCTCGTGTTCGATTTCACGAACGGTTTCCACGACACGGCCAACGCGATGGCGACGACCATCTCGACCGGTGCCATGAAGCCCAAGGCGGCGGTCGCCATGTCCGCCGTGCTCAATCTTGTCGGAGCCTTCCTCTCGGTCGAGGTCGCCAAGACGATCTCCAGCGGCCTGGTGAGAGAGGACGGGATCCGGCCCGAGGTGATCCTCGCGGCGCTCGTCGGCGCCATTCTGTGGAATCTGCTGACCTGGCTGGTCGGCCTGCCCTCCAGCTCCTCGCACGCCCTCATGGGCGGTCTGATCGGCGCCACCATCGCCTCGATCGGTGTCAGCGGGGTCAACGGCGGCGTCGTCGTCACCAAGGTGCTCATCCCCGCGATCGCCGCGCCCATCGTGGCCGGATTCGCCGCGATGATGGCCACCCGCCTGACGTACAAGCTCGGCAAGAACGTCGGTGAGAAGACCTCGGCCAAGGGCTACCGCGCCGGTCAGATCGCCTCCGCCGGTCTTGTCTCGCTCGCGCACGGCACCAACGACGCGCAGAAGACGATGGGCATCATCACCCTGGCCCTGGTCGCCGGCGGCGCGCTCGCGCCCGGCTCGAACCCGCCGGTCTGGGTGATCGTCTCCGCCGGTCTGGCGATCGCGATGGGCACCTACCTCGGTGGCTGGCGCATCATCCGCACCATGGGCAAGGGTCTGACCGATCTGCAGCCGCAGCAGGGCTTCGCCGCCCAGACCTCGGCCGCCGCGGTCATCCTCGCCTCCTCGAACCTGGGCTTCTCGCTCTCCACCACGCACTCCTGCTCGGGTGCCGTGATGGGTGCCGGTCTCGGCCGCAAGGGCGGCGTCGTGCGCTGGTCGACCGCGACCCGGATGTTCGTCGCCTGGGGTCTGACCCTGCCGGCCGCCGGTCTGATGGCCGCGGGTTCGGAGTTCGTGGCCCGTCAGGGCGACTGGGGTATCGCGGTCGTGGCCACGTTCCTTGTGGTCTCCTGCGCGGCGATCTACCTCTACTCGCGCCGCCAGGTCGTCGACCACACCAACGTCAACGAGGTCGAGCCGGTCGAGGCCGCAGTCGAGGCGCCCGGCGTCGTGACCACCGCGATCGCCGCGGTGACTCCGCCGATGACCGTCGCCGCGGAGGCCGCCGCTGTCGCGGACGTGCCGGACGCTCCCGTCGTCAAGACCACCATCTCGGCCCCGAAGCCCGCTGCCGACTCCACGCAGCCGGCCGGTGCGACCGCCTGACGGCGGCTCGCCCGACAGTTAAGGAATCAGCAGCATGAACATCGACTGGGCAGCTCTGGGCTCCGTCTTCGGCGTCAGCCTCGTGGCCACGGTGCTTCTCGTGGGCCTGTTCACCCTGGGCATCGTCGGCCTCTCCAAGCAGGAGGAGGCCACCTCGCAGGGCGGTACGGCGGCACTGGCCCGCACGGGCGCGTACGTCTGCTTCGCGCTCTGCGCGGCGGCCGTCTCGTACGGGATCTACCTGATCGTCACCTGAGGACACACGCGGTATCCGAACCGCCCTACGGCGGGCCCCTGAAGGGGTCGCCGTAGGGCGGTTCTGTGTGCGCCGGTGTGTGTCTGCGCACACTCTTCCGCCGCAGGTCAACGCCGAGTTGACGGGTGTTCGCGGTGCGTGGTGGACTGCCGGAGCCAATACGGCAGCAGTAGAGGAAGCCGGTGTGAATCCGGCGCGGTCCCGCCACTGTCACCGGGGAGTTGTCCCCGGAAGCCAGGAACTCTCGCAGCCGTCTCCGTCGAACCAGGGCGCGGACACCCTGAGTGAGGACGTTTCGCCATGCCCGGCTGCATCGCTCTGCCAAGTACCTCCTGTACGAAGGTTCTTCGAGGCGTATCGGCGCGCTGACCCGTGACCGCCGATCGCACCTTCGCGTACGGCGCCGCGGCCGGCCTCCTCGGCGACTTCCTGCTCGGCGATCCTCGCCGTGGGCATCCTGTCGCCGTGTTCGGGCGTGCCGCGAGCGCCGTCGAGCGTGTCCTGTGGCGTGACCGGCGCGCTGCCGGAGTCCTGCACACCGCCGTCTGTGCCGGTGGCGCCGTGGCTCTGGGCGCGCTCACCGCCCGCGCCGTTCGCCGCTCCCCCGCCGCTTCGATCGCGCTGACCGCTGCCGCCACCTGGACGGTGGTGGGCGGTACTTCGCTCGTACGGGAAGCGCGGGCCGTCACCGCCGCGCTTGAGTCCGGGGACGTCGAGGCCGCGCGGGAGCGGCTGCCGCATCTGTGCGGGCGTGATCCGCAGGCGCTCGACGAGGCCGGGATCGCACGAGCCGTCGTGGAGTCCGTCGCCGAGAACACCTCCGACGCCGTCGTCGGCGCGCTGGTGTGGGGCGCCGTGGCGGGGGTGCCCGGGCTGCTCGGGTTCCGTGCCGTGAACACCCTGGACGCGATGGTGGGACACAAGTCGCCCAGGTATCTGCGCTACGGCTGGGCTTCCGCGCGGCTCGACGACGTGGCGGGCGGGCCGGGCGCGCGTCTCACCGCCGCGCTCGCCGTGGTCGCGGGCGGGGATCCGCGCGGAGCTGTACGGGCCTGGCGGCAGGACGCGGGGGCGCATCCGAGCCCCAACGCGGGTCCTGTCGAGGCCTCCTTTGCGGGCGCGCTCGGCGTACGGCTGGGAGGTGTTCTCTCGTACGGGGGTCGAGTGGAGCACCGTCCTGTCCTGAACGACGCCGGGCGCGCCGTCCAAGTGGCGGATGTCGAACGGGCCGTGCGGCTCGCGCGCCGTGTGAACGGTCTTGCGTTCGTGGTGTGTGCGGTAGGGAGTGTGGCGGCGGGCCGGATTCGAGGCCGACTGCGTACAGGAAGAGGAACGTCATGAGCGGTGGACTGCTGGTCGCCGGAACCACTTCGGATGCCGGGAAGAGCGTGGTCACCGCGGGGATCTGCCGCTGGCTGGTGCGTCAGGGGGTGTCGGTCGCGCCGTTCAAGGCGCAGAACATGTCCCTCAACTCCTTCGTGACGCGCGAGGGCGCGGAGATCGGGCGCGCGCAGGCGATGCAGGCGCAGGCCGCGCGGGTGGAGCCGACCGCGCTGATGAACCCGGTGCTGCTCAAGCCCGGCAGCGACCGTTCCAGCCAGGTGGTCCTGATGGGCAAGCCGGTGGGCGAGATGAGTGCGCGCGGCTATCACGGAGGGCGGCAGGAGTCGCTGCTCGGGACGGTCGTGGACTGCCTTGAGCAGCTGCGGAGTTCGTACGACGCGGTGATCTGCGAGGGCGCCGGGTCTCCCGCCGAGATCAATCTGCGGCGGACCGACATCGTGAACATGGGGATCGCGCGGGCCGCGCGTTTTCCGGTGGTCGTGGTCGGCGACATCGACCGCGGTGGTGTGTTCGCCTCCTTCTTCGGTACGACGGCGCTGCTCGCCAAGGAGGACCAGGAGCTGGTCGCCGGGTATCTGGTGAACAAGTTCCGCGGGGATGTCTCGCTCCTCGAGCCCGGGCTCGACATGCTCAAGGGGCTTACGGGGCGGGAGACTTACGGGGTGCTGCCCTTCGCGCACGGGCTCGGGATCGACGAGGAGGACGGCCTTCGGGTCTCGCTGCGCGGCGCCGTACGGGAGTCGGAGGTGGCGCCGCCGGTCGGTGAGGATCTGCTGCGGGTCGCGGTCTGCGCGATCCCGCTGATGTCCAACTTCACCGATGTGGACGCGCTCGCCGCCGAGCCCGGAGTGGTGGTCCGATTCGTGGACCGGCCCGAGGAGTTGGTGGATGCGGATCTCGTCGTGATCCCGGGAACCCGCGGCACCGTCGCGGCGTTGGAATGGCTGAGACGGCGGGGATTCGAGCAGGCGCTGAGGCGCAGGGCAGCCGAGGGACGCCCGATTCTGGGGATCTGTGGCGGGTTTCAGATCCTGGGCGAGCACATCGAGGACGAGATCGAGTCCCGCGCGGGAGCGGTGGACGGGCTGGGGTTGTTGCCGGTCCGGGTCCGCTTCCGGCGCGAGAAGACGCTGACGCGTCCAGTGGGCAGGGCACTGGGCGAAAACGTCGAGGGTTACGAGATTCATCACGGGGTCGCCGAAGTGCTCGGCGGTGAGTCGTTCTTGGACGGCTGCCGGGTCGGCGGTACGTGGGGGACACACTGGCACGGGTCGCTGGAGAGCGACGCGTTCCGGCGTGCCTTCCTGCGCGCTGTCGCGGCTGACGCGGGCCGTCGTTTCGTGCCCGCTTCCGATACGAGCTTCGGTGCGCTGCGCGAGGAGCAGCTCGACCGGCTCGGCGACCTCATCGAAGAACACGCGGACACGTCCGCGCTGCTCAGGCTGATCGAGACCGGTGCGCCGCCCGGTCTTCCCTTCATCGCTCCGGGGGCTCCTTCATGACCGTTCTTCTTCTGTCCACCGCTGATACGGATCTGCTGGCGGCGCGGGCGTCCGACGCCCCGTACCGCATAGGCAATCCGATGCGCGTGGACGTCACCGAAGAGCTGCCCGGGCTGCTCGACGGCGCGGATATCGCGGTGGTGCGGCTGCTCGGCGGCAAGCGGGCCTGGGAGGACGGGCTCGCGGCGCTGCGTACGTCGGGGATACCGACGGTGCTGCTCGGCGGGGAGTCGGTGCCCGACGCGGAGTTGATGGCCGAGTCCTCGGTGCCGGCGGGCGTGGTGGCGGAGGCGCTGCGGTATCTGGTCGAGGGCGGTCCCGGCAACCTCGCGGAGCTGGCGCGCTTCCTGTCGGACACCGTGCTGCTGACCGGTGAAGGGTTCGCGGAGCCGGAGAAGATGCCGGAGTTCGGGGTGCACGGCTCGTACGCGCGGGTCGAGGGGCGGCCGACGGTCGGCGTGCTCTTCTACCGTGCGCATGAGCTGTCCGGGAACACGGCGTTCGTGGACACCCTGTGCGAGGCGATCGAGCAGGCGGGGGCCAATGCGCTGCCGGTGTACTGCGGTTCGCTGCGCGGGGCCGATCCGGCGCTCTATGAGGTGATCGGGCAGGCGGACGCGCTGGTCGCGACAGTGCTCGCGGCCGGTGGTACGCACGCGTCCGAGGCGTCGGCGGGCGGGGACGAGGAAGCCTGGGACATCGGCGCCCTGGCCGACCTCGACATCCCTGTGCTGCAAGGGCTTTGTCTGACCTCCTCGCAGGCGGTGTGGGAGGCGTCGGACGCGGCGCTCTCCCCCATGGACGCGGCGATGCAGGTGGCGATCCCCGAGTTCGACGGGCGGATCATCACCGTTCCGTTCTCTTTCAAGGAGCAGGGGCCGGACGATGTGCCGGTGTACCGGGCCGACCCCGAGCGCGCCGCGCGCGTGGCCGGGATCGCGGTGCGCCATGCGCGGCTGAAGCACAAGGAGAACGCGGAGAAGAAGCTGGGCATCGTCTTCACCGCGTATCCGACCAAGCACTCGCGCGTGGGCAATGCGGTGGGTCTGGACACCCCCGCCTCCGCGGTGCGGCTGCTCGATGCGCTGCGGGACGCCGGGTACGGGGTCTCGGGGTATCCGGCCGAGGGCGATGAGCTGATCCACCGGCTGATCGAGGCCGGCGGGCATGACGTGGAGTGGCTGACCGAGGAGCAACTCGCTTCCGCTCCTGCGCGGGTGCCGCTGGCGGACTATCAGGCCTGGTTCGACAAGCTCGACCCTGCGCTGCGCGAGGGGATGGTCGAGGCCTGGGGTGAGCCTCCGGGGTCGCTCTATGTGGACGGCGGCGACATCGTGCTCGCGTCGCTGCAGTTCGGGAACGTCGTGGTGATGATCCAGCCGCCGCGCGGCTTCGGGGAGAACCCGATCGCGATCTATCACGACCCCGATATGCCGCCTTCGCATCACTACATGGCGGCCTACCGGTGGCTGGAGAACTCCTTCGGTGCGGATGCCGTCGTGCACATGGGCAAGCACGGGACGATGGAGTGGCTGCCGGGCAAGGGGCTCGGTCTGAGCGGGGGTTGTGCGCCTGACGCGGTGCTCGGTGAGCTGCCGCTGATCTATCCGTTCATCGTGAACGACCCGGGTGAGGGCACCCAGGCCAAGCGGCGCGGGCATGCCACGGTGGTGGACCATCTGGTGCCGCCGATGGCGCGGGCGGACACGTACGGCGATCTGGCGAAGCTGGAGCAGCTGCTCGACGAGTACGCGCTGGTGAGCGATCTCGATCCGACGAAGGCTCCGGCCGTGCGCGCGCAGATCTGGACGCTGGTGAAGGCGGCCGAGCTGCACCACGATCTCCATGTCGACGACCAGCCGGGCGATGACGACTTCGATGCGTTCGTCATGCATATCGACGGCTATCTGTGCGAGATCAAGGACGTGCAGATCCGCGACGGGCTGCACATCCTCGGCGGCGGTCCGGTCGGTGAGCCCCGCGTCAATCTGGTGCTCGCGGTGCTGCGGGCCTCGCAGGTGTGGGGCGGGACGGCGCATGCCCTGCCGGGTCTTCGGGCCTGTCTGGCCGAGCATTTCGGTCTGGTCGAGAAGGAGTTGCTGGCGGAGCCGGGTGCGGCGGTGAAGGTGGCGGACGGGCTCACCGCCCTGGTGGATGGCCCTGCCCGTACGGCTTCCGATGCGCTGGATCTCCTGGAGACCCTGTGCCGGCGGCTCGCTGAGGGCATGGAGGCACAGGACTGGCAGCTTTCGGCGGTACGGGGCCTCGTACGCAAGGTGATCGGTGTCGAACTGCCGCCCGCTGTGGCCGTGTTGGGCTTCGCGTGCGAGGAGGTGGTGCCGCGGCTCGCCCGGACGACCGATGAGATCGGGCACATCCTGCGGGCGCTCGACGGGGGCTATGTACCCGCCGGGCCGTCCGGATCGCCGACACGCGGTCTGGTCAATGTGCTGCCGACCGGGCGCAACTTCTACTCGGTGGACCCCAAGGCCATTCCCTCGCGGCTGTCGTGGGAGGTCGGGCAGGCGCTCGCCGACTCGCTCGTGGCGCGGTATCTCGCGGATACGGGCGAGTACCCGAAGTCCGTCGGGCTCACGGTGTGGGGCACGTCCGCGATGCGTACGCAGGGCGACGACATCGCGGAGATCCTCGCGCTGCTCGGGTGCCGGCCGGTGTGGGACGACGCGTCGCGGCGGGTCACGGGGTTCGAGGTGGTGCCGCTCGAGGAGCTGGGGCGGCCGCGCATCGACGTGACCGTGCGGATCTCCGGGTTCTTCCGGGATGCGTTCCCGCATGTGGTGGCACTGATGGATGACGCGGTGCGAGCCGTGGCCGAGCTGGATGAGCCCGCATCGGCGAACTACGTACGGGCGCATGCCGACGAGGACACCGCTGAGCACGGTGACCGCAGGCGGGCGACAGCTCGGATCTTCGGATCCAAGCCTGGTGCGTACGGGGCGGGTCTGCTGCCGCTGATCGATGCGCGCAACTGGCGCTCGGACGCCGATCTCGCCGAGGTGTACGCGGTGTGGGGCGGCTATGCGTACGGGCGGGGGCTCGACGGGCGGGCCGCGCGCGGAGACATGGAGACGGCGTTCCGGCGGATCGCGGTCGCCGCGAAGAACGTGGATACGCGCGAGCACGATCTCGTCGACGCGGACGACTACTTCCAGTACCACGGCGGAATGGTCGCCATGGTGCGCCATCTGACGGGAGCGTCGCCCGAGGCGTATGTGGGTGACTCGGCCGTGCCGGACCAGGTGAAGACGCGCACGCTCGGGGAGGAGACGCATCGGGTGTTCCGGGCGCGGGTGGTCAATCCGCGGTGGATGGCGGCGATGCGCAGGCACGGCTACAAGGGGGCGTTCGAGATGGCGGCCACCGTGGACTACCTGTTCGGGTACGACGCGACCGCCGGGGTCGTGGACGACTGGATGTACGAGAAGTTGGCCGCGGAGTACGTGTTCTCCGAGGAGAACCAGGAGTTCATGCGCAAGTCCAACCCCTGGGCGCTGCGCGGGATTTCGGAGCGGCTCCTCGAGGCGGCGGAGCGTGGGCTGTGGGCCGAGCCCGAGACGTCGACGCTGGAGCGGCTGCGGGAGCTGTACCTGGAGCTCGAGGGTGATCTGGAGGGTGACTCGTGAGAGTTGCTGTTGCAGGACGAGCACCCGAAGTCCAGCCGACCGTGGAGGCCACCGCATGAACACCCCCTATCCGTTCACCGCACTCGTCGGGCAGGACGACCTCCGGCTCGCACTCGTGCTCAACGCCGTCTCCCCCGCTGTCGGCGGTGTGCTCGTGCGCGGCGAGAAGGGGACGGCCAAGTCCACCGCGGTGCGGGCGCTTTCGGCGTTGCTGCCCGAGGTGGCGGTCGTGCCCGGGTGCCGGTTCTCCTGTGACCCGGGGGCGCCCGACGCCCAGTGTCCGGACGGGCCGCATGACGCCGCCGGTGCGACGACACGGGCCGCGCGGATGGTCGAACTGCCCGTCGGGGCCTCCGAGGACCGGCTCGTCGGAGCGCTGGACATCGAGCGGGCGCTTGCCGAGGGCGTGAAGGCCTTCGAGCCGGGGCTGCTCGCCGATGCGCATCGCGGGATCCTGTACGTGGACGAGGTCAATCTGCTGCACGACCACCTCGTGGATCTGCTGCTTGATGCCGCCGCCATGGGCGCCTCGTACGTGGAGCGCGAAGGTGTCTCCGTACGGCATGCCGCGCGCTTTCTGCTCGTCGGGACCATGAACCCCGAAGAGGGGGAGCTGCGGCCGCAGTTGCTGGACCGGTTCGGGCTGACCGTGGAGGTCTCGGCCTCGCGGGAGCCCGACCAGCGGGTCGAGGTCGTCAAGCGACGGCTCGCCTACGACGCCGATCCGGCTGCCTTCGCCGCGCGTTGGGAGGCGGAGGAGCAGGCCGTAAGGGCTCGGATCGTGGCCGCGCGGGCGCTGCTGCCTGCCGTACGGCTCGGGGACGGGGTGCTGCGGCAGATCGCGGCGACCTGCGCGGCCTTCGAAGTCGACGGGATGCGGGCCGACATCGTGATGGCGCGGACCGCCACGGCGCTGGCCGCGTGGGCCGGGCGCGAGGACGTCACCGCCGAGGACGTACGGCAGGCCGCGCTGCTCGCGCTTCCGCATCGGCGGCGGCGCAATCCCTTCGACGCGCCCGGTCTTGATGAGGACAAACTCGACGAGACCCTTGAGGAGTTCGGGCCTGAGGAGCCCGAAGAGCCCGAGGAGTCGGACGAGCCCGAGGGTGACGACGACCCGGACGGGGGCGGAGGTCCCGGTGGCGGGGGCGGCCGGCCGTCCGAGGACCAAGGACCTGAGGTACCGCCTCAGTCGGGATCCTCGGAGGAACGCGAGCAGCAGGGTTCTTCCGGCGCCGGGGAGCAGAAGCCGGCGGCTGCCGCCGAGCCGTTCCGTACCAAGCTCCTGAGCGTGCCGGGGACGGGCTCGGGGGCGGCCGGACGGCGGTCGCGGGCACGGACCGACCATGGGCGTACGACGGGGGCCCGACGGCCCCGAGGCGCGCTCACCAAACTGCACTTGGCGGCGACCGTGCAGGCCGCCGCGCCACATCAGCAGGCGCGAGGGCGGTCCGGGCGCGGGCTCGTGGTGCGTCGGGACGATCTGCGGCAGGCCGTACGCGAAGGGCGCGAGGGCAATCTCGTGCTGTTCGTCGTGGACGCCTCCGGATCGATGGCGGCCCGGCAGCGGATGAGCGCTGTGAAGGGCGCGGTGCTCTCCCTGCTGCTCGACGCGTATCAGCGGCGGGACAAGGTGGGTCTGGTGACCTTCCGTGGCGCGGCCGCGGAGGTCGCGCTGCCGCCGACCTCGTCCGTGGACGCCGCCGCCGTACGCCTGCAAGCCCTGCCCACCGGTGGGCGTACCCCGCTCGCGGCCGGGCTGCTCAAGGCGCACGAAGTGCTGCGGGTGGAGCGGTTGCGCGATCCCGTACGCAGGCCCCTCGTCGTGGTCGTCACGGATGGGCGCGCCACGGGCGGGCCCGAGCCGGTGGCCCAGGCGGCGCGTGCAGCAGGGCTGTTCGCGGCCGAGTCGATCGCCTCGGTGACCGTCGACTGCGAGTCGGGGCCGGTGCGGCTCGGGCTCGCCGGTCAGCTCGCGCAGGGGCTCGGCGGCGCCGTCGTCACCCTGGACGAGCTGCGCGCGGACTCGCTCGCCGGGCTCGTCAAGGATGTTCAGGACCACAGGAACCGGAGGGCCGCCTGATGCCCCAGGGACAGCCGGCCGTCGTGCCGGACGACGGACTCACCACCCGCCAGCGCCGCAACCGTCCCCTCGTGGTCGTGCACACGGGGATCGGCAAGGGCAAGTCCACGGCGGCCTTCGGGCTTGCGCTGCGGGCCTGGAATCAGGGGTGGCCGATCGGGGTCTTCCAGTTCGTCAAGTCGGCGAAGTGGAAGGTCGGCGAGGAGAACGCGCTCAAGGTGCTCGGTGCCTCCGGCGAGGGCGGCAGCGTGGACTGGCACAAGATGGGCGAGGGCTGGTCGTGGATCCAGCGGGCGCCCGCCGAGGGCGAGATGAGCAACGAGGACAAGGCGCGCGAGGGCTGGGAGCAGGTCAAGCGGGATCTGGCCGCCGAGACGTACAAGCTCTATGTGCTCGACGAGTTCGCGTACCCGATGCACTGGGGGTGGATCGACACCGAGGAGGTCGTGTCCGTGCTGCGGGAGCGGCCCGGCACCCAGCATGTGGTGATCACGGGACGCAACGCGCCTGCGGCGCTGGTGGAGTACGCGGATCTCGTGACGGACATGTCCAAGGTCAAGCATCCGATGGACGCGGGGCAGAAGGGGCAGAAGGGGATCGAGTGGTGAGCCCCCTCGGTTCAGCGGTCGCGGTTCCCCGTCTGGTGATTGCCGCACCTTCCTCCGGCAGCGGCAAGACCACCGTGGCCACCGGTCTGATGGCGGCGTTCACCGCGGCCGGCCACTCCGTGTCCCCGCACAAGGTCGGGCCCGACTACATCGACCCCGGCTATCACGCGCTGGCCACGGGGCGTGTCGGCCGGAACCTCGACTCCTACCTCTGCGGTACGGAGTTGATCGCGCCCCTCTTCGCCCATGGGGCCCATGGCTGCGATCTGGCCGTGGTGGAAGGTGTGATGGGCCTGTACGACGGGGCGTCGGGGTCGGGCGAGCTGGCCTCGACGGCACAGGTCGCCAAGCTGCTGCGGGCGCCCGTGGTCCTGGTCGTCGACGCCTCCTCGCAGTCGCGGTCCGTGGCCGCGCTGGTGCACGGGTTCGCGTCCTTCGACCCCGAGGTGCGCCTCGCCGGGGTGATCCTGAACAAGGTCGGTTCCGACCGGCACGAGGAGCTGTTGCGCGAAGCGCTGGACGAGTCGGGAGTGCCGGTGTTCGGCGCTCTGCGGCGCGTACGCCAAGTGAGCCAGCCCTCAAGGCACTTGGGCCTGGTCCCGGTGGCCGAGCGTTCGGCGGAGGCGGTCGAGTCGGTGGCCGCACTGGCCGAGCAGGTGCGGCAGGGCTGCGATCTCGAGGGCCTGCTCGCGCTGGCGCGCAGCGCGCCCGCGCTGGATGTGGAGCCGTGGTCGCCGCGGGCCGCGCTCGGGCAGGGCATGGTCACGGCCTCCGCCGAGGACGCCCGGCCCGTGATCGCCCTGGCCGCCGGCCCGGCCTTCACCTTCTCGTACGCCGAGCAGGCCGAGCTCCTGACGGCCGCGGGCGCCGAGGTCGTCCCCTTCGACCCGCTGCGCGACGAGCAACTGCCGGACGGTACAAGGGGTTTGATCATCGGCGGCGGGTTCCCGGAGGTGCACGCGCCCGAGCTCGCCGCCAACGAGAGGCTGCGCAAGTCCGTGGCGGAGCTCGCCCTGGCCGGTGCCCCGGTCGCGGCCGAGTGCGCCGGGCTGCTCTACCTGGCCCGCGAGCTGGACGGCAAGCCGATGTGCGGCGTGCTCGACGCCGACGCGCGGATGACGGAGCGGCTCACGCTCGGCTACCGCGAGGCGGTAGCCGTGTCGGACAGCGTGCTCGCGCCGGCCGGGACGCGAGTGCGGGGGCATGAGTTCCACCGCACGGCGATCGAGCCCGGGGCGGGTGCGCTGCCCGCGTGGGGCATGCACCGGCCCGAGAGAAGAGTCGAGGGGTTCGTGCAGCAGGGCGTGCACGCGAGCTATCTGCACACCCATGCGGCCGCGCTGCCCGCAGCCGCCCACAGGTTCGTCGAAAGGTGTGCGCAGTGGACAGCACGGTGAGCCGCAGGCTGATCGGGGTCGGAGTGGGCCCGGGCGACCCGGAGTTGGTGACGGTCAAGGGCGTACGAGCACTGCGCGAGGCCGATGTCGTCGTCGTGCCCGTGATGGCGGCCGCCGACGGTTCGGACGGCGGTGAGCCGGGGCGGGCCGAGGCGACGGTCTTGGAGTACGTGGCGCGCGAGAAGATCGTGCGGGTGGTCTTCGCGCTCAACGAGCGGTCCGACCGCGGGCGGCGCGAGGCGGCCTGGGACGCGGCGGGTGCGCGGGTCGCGGAGCTGCTCGCCGAGCACTCCACCGTCGCCTTCGCGACGATCGGGGACCCCAACGTGTACTCGACGTTCACGTATCTCGCGCAGACCATCACCGGGCTCGTGCCGGGCGTGGGCATCGAGACCGTGCCCGGGATCACGGCGATGCAGGACCTTGCCGCGCGCAGCGGCGCCGTACTGACCGAGGGCACCGAGCCGCTGACGCTGGTGCCGGTGACCGCCGGATCCGCGGCGCTCAAGGACGCCCTTGACGGTCCCGGCACGGTCGTGGCGTACAAGTTCGGGCGGCATGCGCCGGAAGTGGCCGCCGCGCTGCGGGAGTCGGGACGCATCGACGGTGCGGTGTGGGGTTCGGCGCTGGGTCTGGAGCAGGAGTCGATCCGGCCCGCGAGCGAACTGGCCGAGGGATCGCTCCCGTATCTCTCGACCCTGATCGCCCCGGCCCGGCGCGGAAGCGGACGCGGAGGGAAGCTGTGACGACCCTCGCGCGGCCCGCTTCACTCCGCCGCGCCCACCACCAGCCAGATGAAGGCCACGCCCGCGATGGTGCACAGCACCGTCGACCGGGCGGGGTGGTCGTGGTGCGCCTCGGGCAGGATCTCGGCCGCCGCCAGGTAGAGCAGGGCGCCGCCGAAGAAGCCGAGGTAGGAGCCGAGCAGTTCCTCGGGCAGGGTGAACAGCAAGGTGGAGGCGGCGCCGACTACGGGCGCGGCGGCGTCCGCGAAGAGCATGGCGAGGGCACGGCGGCGGGCGTTCCCGTACAGGCGCGTGATCGTGTACGTGTTGAAGCCGTCCGCGAAGTCATGGGTGATGACCGCGAGCGCGACCGTCAGGCCCATCGCGCTGCCGGCCTGGAACGCGGCGCCGATCGCCACCCCGTCCATCAGGCTGTGGCCGACCATCGCGGAGGCCGCGCCGAGGCCGACCTGCGGGACGCGCTCGCCGTCGGCGCCGTGCGCGGCCTGGCGCAGTGCGAGCAGCCGTTCGAGGAGATGGGCCGTGAGGAAGCCGCCCACGAACAGCAGCAGCGCCTGCGGTACGCCCCAGATCTCCCGGCCCGCCGCGTGCATCGCCTCGGGCAGCAGATCGAGTCCGACCACACCGAGCATCAGGCCGCCGGCCAGACCGAGTACGAGATGGCGGCGGTCGGTGACGCGCTGCGCCGTCCAGCCGCCGACCAGCGTCATCAGGAACGCGCCGAGCGCGACGAACACCGCCATGCGCCCTTGCTAACCGATCGCGCGGGCCGTCGCCCGCACGGCTCGCCGCGAGCCGCCGAGCGCACCCGGACGGGTCGCATCGGCGCACCCCTTCTCTCCCCCGTCGAACAGCCCGGAAGGAACAGCAGCCCATGGCAACCGAGGACGCTCAGGTGACCGGCAAGGTCACCATCGTCGGCGCGGGTCCCGGCGCCGCCGATCTGCTGACGTTCCGGGCGGCGCGGGCCATCGCGGACGCGGACGTCGTGATCTGGGCGGCCAGCCTCGTCCAGGCCGACGTGCTCGACCACGCGCGCCCGGACGCCGAGATACTCGACTCGGCGACGATGTCCCTCGAGGACGTCGTCGCGGTGTACGAGCGTGCCGCGCGCGACGGTCTTCGCGTCGCCAGGATCCACTCCGGCGACCCCGCGCTGTGGGGCGGCACCCAGGAGCAGGTGGACCGGTGCACGGTGCTCGGCATCGAGGTGGAGATCGTGCCGGGGGTCTCGGCGTTCTCCGCGGTCGCCGCGCTCGCGCAGCGCGAGCTGACCATTCCCGAGGTGGCCCAGTCGGTGGTCCTGACCCGGCTTGGCGGCGGCAAGACGCCGATGCCGCCGGGTGAGGAGGTACGGGAGTTCGCACGGCACGGCACGACCATGGCGATCTTCCTGTCGGCGGCCCGCTCGGGCCAGTTGACGCGTGAGCTGCTCGAAGGCGGCTATCCGACTTCGACCCCGGTGGTCGTGGCGTATCAGGCGACCTGGCCCGAGGAGCTGATCGTGCGCTGCACGGTCGGCACGCTGGAGGAGACGGTCAAGGAGCACAAGCTCTGGAAGCACACGCTGTTCCTGGTCGGCCCGGCGCTCGACGCCGCCGGCACACGCTCGCACCTGTACCACCCGGGCCACTTCCACGGCTTTCGCAAGGCGGATCCCGAGGCCCGTAAGTCCCTTCGTACGCAAGGGGCGCAGTGATGACCGAGGGTGGGAGTACGACTCCCCTGGCGATCACGGTGATCGGCGCAGGGACGGGCACGCCGCTCGACGCCGCCGCGCGGGCGGCACTCGACCTGGCCACCGTGGTGGTGGGCGGTGAGCGCCATCTGCTCGCGGCCGGACTCGGCGCGGACGTGGAGCGCATCGTGCTCGGTCCGCTCGCACCGGCGCTCGACCTGGTCGAGAAGCACCGGGGCGAGGAGCACGCGCGCGTCGTGGTGCTCGCTTCCGGGGATCCCGGGTTCTTCGGGATCGTACGGGCGCTGGCGGAGCGTTTCGGTCCGCAGGCGCTCGATGTGCGGCCCGGGGTGTCCTCGGTGGCGGCGGCGTTCGCCAAGGCCGGGCTGCCCTGGGACGACGCGGTGGTGGTCAGCGCGCACGGGCGTGATCTGCGGACGGCGGTCAACGTCTGCCGGGCGCATGCCAAGACGGCCGTGCTGACCGGTCCGGGCGCGGGCCCCAAGGAGCTCGGCGCGGAGCTGGTGCACCGGGCCGCGAGCCGAGTCCTGCTCGTGGCCTCGGCCCTGGGCGATCCCGAGCACGAGCGGATCGAGCGGGTCACTCCGGCCGAGGCGGCCGCGCGGGAGTGGGACGCGGTCAGCGTGGTGCTGTGCCTGGACGAGACGCGGTCCCTTTCTCCCGTACGCACGGTGGCGGGACCGCGTCCGCTGCCGCAGCGTTGGGCGCTGGACGAGGGCGAGTTCAGCCATCGGGACTCGATGATCACGAAGTTCGAGGTACGGGCGCTCGCGCTCGCCCGGCTCGGTCCGCGTACCGGTGACTTCGTGTGGGACGTGGGCGCGGGATGCGGTTCCGTGGCGATCGAGTGCGCCCGCTTCGGGGCGGCCGCGGTCGCCGTGGAGAAGACGGCGGACGGGATCGAGCGGATCCGTGCCAATGCCGCCGCGCATGGTGTGGAGGTACGGCCGGTGCACGGTTCGGCGCCGACCGTCCTGTCCCATCTGGCCGATCCCGACGCGGTGTTCATCGGCGGGGGCGGCAGTGAGCTCCCGTCGATAGTGAAGGCGTGTGCCCGGCGGGCCAGGCGCACGGTGGTCGTGGCCCTTGCCGCGCTCGACCGGGTGCCGCAGGTGCGTGCCGCGCTGACGGAGTCCGGGTTCGTGTGCGACGGGGTGCTGCTGCAGTCCTCCCGGCTCGCACCGCTGCCCGGCGAGGTGACCCGGCTCGCGGCCACGAACCCGGTGTTCGTGCTGTGGGGCGACCGGACCGAGACCGTGGGGGCGGGCGGAGACCTGCCCCCGTACGAAGGAGTGCTGAAGTGATCGGCCTGATCTCCGCCACGGCCGCGGGTGCCGCGGCGAGCGAGCGGCTCGCCGCGGCCTGGCCCGAGCGGGTGCGGGTGTACGAAGGGCCGGTGGGCCCGGCCGTGCGGCAGGCGTTCGGCGAGTGCGAGCAGCTGGTGTGCTTCCTCGCCACGGGCGCGACCGTACGACTGCTCGCACCCCTGCTCGCCGACAAGGCATCCGATCCAGGTGTGGTCTGCGTGGACGAGGCGGGCCGGTTCGCGGTGTCGCTGCTCGGCGGCCATGGCGGCGGGGCGAACGTGCTGGCCGAGGCGGTGGCCGAAGTCCTCGGCTCGCAGCCGGTGGTGACCACGGCGACGGATGCCGTCGGGGTGCCGGGGCTCGACACACTGGGGCTCCCCGTCGAGGGGGCGCTCGCCCCGGTGAGCCGCGCGATGCTCGACGGCGGGTCCGTGGACCTGGTCGCCGACTTCCCGTGGCCCCTGCCCGCGCTGCCGCCGAACGTGCGGCCGGACACCGATGCGTCCACGCGCCTCCGCCTCACCGACCGGATCACCGAACTCGGCGAGCACGAAGCCGTGTTGCGTCCGCCGTCGCTCGTCGTCGGGGTCGGTGCGTCCAAGGGGGCGCCCGTGGCGGAGATCCTCGACGTGATCACGGCCGCCCTCGCGGACGCCGGGCTCAGCCCGCGCTCCCTCGCACATCTCGCCACCGTCGACGCCAAGGCCGAGGAGCCCGGAATCGTCGAGGCCGCCGCGCGGTTCGGGGTCCCGCTCGTGACCTACTCCCCCGAGCAGCTCGCCGCCGTCCCCGTGCCGAACCCCTCCGACGCACCGCTCAGCGCCGTGGGAACACCCTCCGTCGCCGAGGCCGCCGCGCTCGTCGAGGGCGCTCGACTCCTCGTACCGAAGACGAAGTCCACGCCTGAAGGGCGCCCCGCGATGGCCACCTGCGCCGTGGCCAGAAGGGCCCCGCGCGGCCGGCTCGCGGTCGTCGGGCTCGGGCCCGGCGCCCGCGATCTGCTCACCCCGCGTGCCAAGGACGAACTGCGGCGCGCGGCGGTCCTCGTGGGCCTCGACCAGTACGTCGACCAGATCCGCGATCTGCTCAGGCCCGGCACCGTGGTCCTGGAGTCGGGGCTCGGCGCCGAGGAGGAGCGGGCCCGTACCGCCGTGGCCGAGGCCCGCAAGGGACAGGCCGTGGCGCTGATCGGCTCCGGCGACGCGGGGGTCTACGCGATGGCCTCGCCCGCGCTGGCGGAGGCGAGCGACGACATCGACGTGCTCGGGGTGCCCGGCGTGACCGCCGCTCTCGCCGCAGGCGCTCTGCTCGGCGCGCCCCTGGGCCACGACCACGTCTCGATCAGCCTCTCCGATCTGCACACCCCGTGGGAGGTGATCGAGCGCCGGGTGCGGGCCGCGGCCGAGGCGGATCTCGTGGTGACCTTCTACAACCCGCGCAGCAGGGGCCGCGACTGGCAGCTGCCCAAGGCGCTCGGACTGCTCGCGGAGCACCGCACGCCCCGTACACCGGTGGGCGTCGTCCGCAACGCCTCCCGTGCGGACGAGTCCGTACGCCTGACGACGCTGGCCGGACTCGATCCGGCGACCGTCGACATGATGACGGTGGTCACGGTGGGCAACACGGCCACACGCGAGATAGCCGGCCGCATGGTGACCCCGCGCGGCTACCGCTGGCAGCAGGACCCGGACGAGCTTGCGGAGGCCGGCCGATGAGCACGCATGACCTGTCCCCGTCCCCGTCGCCGTCCCCGCAGCCGCACGCGCGTGTCGTGCACCCCATCGAGCAGGAGTCCTTCCGCAGGCTGCGCGCCCGCCTCGACACCTCGCACTTCCCGCCGCTGACCAGGGCGGTCGTCGAACGGGTCATCCACTCGGCGGCCGATCTGGAGTACGCCGCAGATCTCGTCACCGACGAGGCCGCTCTCGTACGGGCGCACAAGGCGCTGCATGCGGGCGCACCGGTCGTCGTGGACGTGGAGATGGTCGCGGCGGGCATCACCCGGCGGGAGACCGTCTGCCGACTCAAGGACGCCAAGGCAGGGCCGGACCTGACCCGTTCCGCACACGCCGTCAGGCTCGCGTACGAACAGGTCGGGCCCGGTGCCCTGTGGGTGATCGGCTGCGCACCCACAGCCCTCGAGGAACTTCTGACACTCGACGCCGATCCCGCCCTGGTGATCGGTCTGCCCGTCGGTTTCGTCGGCGCAGCCGAGTCCAAGGCGGCGCTGCGCGAGAGCGGACTGCCCGCCGTCAGCAACGTGTCCGAGAAGGGCGGCTCCGCGGTGGCCGCCGCGGCGCTCAACGCCCTGCTCTACCACCCGCCGGGCGCGCCCCGGCCACGAGACACCCAGCACGACCCTCTGCACCCCCGCACTAAGGAGACCCAGTGACCACCGCTCCCGCCCTGCTCGTCGCAGGACATGGCACCCGGGACGAGGCCGGGGCCGAGGCCTTCCGCGCTTTCGTACGGGAGTTGGGGCGCCGCCACCCCGAACTGACGGTCTCCGGCGGCTTCATCGAACTGTCCCCGCCGCCGCTCGGCGAGGCGGTCACCGAGCTGGTGGAGCAGGGCGTCCGGCGGTTCGCGGCCGTCCCGCTGATGCTGGTGTCGGCCGGGCACGCCAAGGGCGACATACCGGCGGCGCTCGCCCGCGAGAAGGAACGCCACCCCGGGATCTCGTACACCTACGGCCGCCCGCTCGGTCCGCACCCCTCGCTGCTCTCGGTCCTTGAGCGGCGGGTGGACGAGGTGCGCGGCGACTGGGCGCGCGAGGACGTCACGGTGCTGCTCGTCGGGCGCGGTTCGACGGACCCCGACGCCAACGCCGAGGTGCTCAAGGCCGCGCGGCTGCTGTGGGAGGGCCGGGGTTACGCGGGGGTGGAGACCGCCTTCGTCTCGCTCGCCGCCCCGGATGTGCCGAGCGGGCTCGACCGGTGCGTGAAGCTGGGCGCGGAGAAGGTGATCGTGCTGCCGTACTTCCTGTTCACCGGGATCCTGCCGGTGCGGGTGCGCGAGCAGGCCGAGACCTGGGCGGCCGCCCACCCGGAGGCCGAGGTGCGCAGCGCCGAAGTGATCGGCCCCGAGCCGGAGTTGCTGGATCTGGTGATGGAGCGCTACCGCGAGGCCCTGAAGGGCGATCTGCGGATGAACTGCGACTCGTGCGTGTACCGCATCGCGCTGCCCGGCTTCGAGGACAAGGTGGGGATGGCGCAGCAGCCGCACTTCCACCCGGACGACGACGGCCACCACCATCACCACGGAGCCGGGGCGGGTCACCAGCATGGCCATGCACACGCGCACTGAGCCTGCGGCACCACCCGACGACGCCTCGTACGACCTGCGCCATCACGGGGATGCCGAGGTACGCGACGGCACGCTGACCGATCTCGCGGTCAATGTCCGTACGGGGACGCCTCCGCAGTGGCTGCGCGAGGAGATCGCGAGCTCGCTCACCGCTCTGGCCGCCTACCCGGACGGCCGGGCGGCGCGGGCGGCGGTGGCGGCGCGGCACGGAGTGGGCCCGGAGCGGGTGCTGCTCACGGCGGGGGCGGCGGAGGCGTTCGTGCTGCTCGCGCGGGGGCTCGAGGTACGCCGACCGGTCGTGGTGCACCCGCAGTTCACGGAGCCGGAGGCGGCGCTGCGCGATGCGGGGCATTCGGTTGCGCGGGCCTTGCTGCGGGCCGCCGACGGATTCCGTCTTGACCCGTCGGACGTCCCCGTCGAGGCGGACCTCATCGTCATCGGAAACCCGACGAACCCGACGTCCGTGCTGCACCCGGCTCGCGTCGTGGCCGAACTCGCCCGGCCCGGGCGGGTATTGGTCGTGGACGAGGCGTTCATGGACGCGGTGCCGGGTGAGCGGGAGTCGCTCGCGGGCCGGACGGATGTGCCCGGTCTCGTGGTGCTGCGCTCGCTCACCAAGACGTGGGGGCTTGCGGGGTTGCGGATCGGATACGTGCTGGCCGATCCCGAGATCATCGCCGCACTGGAACGAGCCCAGCCGCTGTGGCCCGTCTCCACTCCGGCCCTCGCGGCCGCCTCGGCCTGCATGCGCCCGGAGGCGCTTGCGGAGGCGGAACTCGCGGCCCGCGCGTATGCGCGGGACCGGGCGTATCTGCTGGCGGGGCTGAGGGAGTTCGCGCAGGTGTCGGTGTGCGGGGAGCCTGCCGGGCCCTTCGTCCTGCTCCGCCTCGACCGGGCCGCCGAGGTGCGCGCGCGGCTGCGGGAAGCCGGCTTCGCGGTCCGGCGCGGGGACACCTTTCCGGGGCTCGGTTCGCAGTGGATACGCATGGCGGTACGGGACCGGGGGACGACCGACCGGTTCCTGGCGGCGCTGGCGGGGGTGGGGGTGCGCTGAGGCGCACCCGGCGGCCGAGTTCGACCGCGGGAACAGCAAGGGGAGGGCGGCACAGGGATTTCCGCCCTCCCCTTACTCATGCCCCGTACAGCTCAAGGGAGTTGTTCACTGCAGGGACGTCTTCAGGCGGCTGACTCAGCCGCGACTGCGGGAGCGGGCCAAGACCAGGGCGCCGCCGCCCAGGCCGAGCAGGAGGACGGCGCCGCCCGCGATGAACGGGGTGGTGGAGCTGCCACCGGTCTCCGCCAGGTCCTGCTTCACCTCGCCCGCCGACTGGGCCTTCACACCCTCGTCCTTGATGGTGTCCGCGGGCTTCGCCGGCTTCGGAGCGGCCGCCGGGGACTCGCAGGACGCCTCAGCGAGGGCGATCACGCCCTCCACCTCGGCCACGTTGAGGTTCAACGGGTTTACGGAGACCTTGAGTTCGAGCGCGGCGGCCGCGGCCGTCTTCGAGGTCGTGTGGGTCTTGGAGAGCGTCAGCGTCACCTCGCCCACCGCCGGGACGGCAACGCGCGTGACCCCTCCCGAGGAGATGGTGACCTTCTTGCCGAGCACCGTCACCGCGCCGAGCACATTGGCCTGGGCGACCGGCTGCTTGCCCGCCTCGCAGACGGCCTTCGACCTGACGGCTTCCAGCTCGATCACCGAGAGCAGCGGCAGGCCGGGGACGTTGACCTTGGCGTGGGCCAGGTTCGTACTGGCCTGCGCCTTGTGCCGGTCCGTGGTCGCCTTCGCCGTGGCGACCTCCGCGCGCAGAACGCTGATCGGCTGCCCCTTCTCGACGCCGTCCAGCGTCACCGTCAGCGCGGTCTTCTCCGCCGACTTGGGCGCCTGCACCTCGTTGAGGGTCGCCTTCAGCGGGACCTGCACGGTCTTGTTGAGCAGCCCGACATCGAGCTGCGTACGGAGCACGGCCGCACTCGCCTTCCCCTCGTCGCCCGTGGCGTGGGCGCTGCCGGCGGAGGCGAGGGCCACAGGACCGGTGGCCAGGAGCGTCGCCGCGGCCGTCGCGGCGACTCTGCGTGCGGGCATGCGAAGGGTGTTGCTGTTCAAGATGGAGGTACCCCCAGGGAGACATGGAGCCGTCGAACGCACGCGGTACTTCCGGGACATGCGCCGCGTCGACGACCTCGACGCCGAGAATCTTTACGCACGGAGAGTGAACTGGCAGCAGCGTGGCGTGAGTTCACCCCAAAGGGGGGTTTCCGGCCCTGTATTCGATTTCGGGGGCATATACGGACCCGTACGTCACCCGTGTCACTGAAGTCTTCCGAACGCGAGCGAATGCGCTGGTTGACGCCCCGGCGCACGCCAAGAGATGTCAAACGAGCAGACCGCCACGACGTCACGCTCCGTCAACGTGGGCGGCGGTCGCCATCTGCGGACAGGTGGACGCCTCGAAACAGGCCTGACATGTGGACCACTTCCACGAAGCCGGCAGAGGGTCGTCGACGTGTTGTCGTTCACGACGGCCGTGCGGTGAGCGCCGGCCGGACGGGGAGCTGCGGCCCGCGCTGGAGGAGACAGCACGAGCGACGTCGCGGCAGCGGTACGGGCGTGCGCTTCTGGGCGGGAACTCGTGGAGTACGGGTTCCCGCAGGACGTCGAGGTGGCGGTGGAGCTGGGCTCGTCCACCTCCGTGCCGCACTTGCGAAACGGCGCGTTCGTGAGCGTCTGACCCCGCGCCGGGTCGGGCGCTCGTGAGCGTCTGACCCCGCGCCGGGTCGGGCGTTCGTGACCGCTGATCCCGCGCCGAGCCGGGCGTTCGTGAGCGCCTGCACCGCGCCGGGCCGCGCCGGACCCGTCAGCCCACCACAACCCCGTTCAGGACAACCCGCCGCGGCGCCCCCAACACCCGTACGTCCGCCCGCGGATCCGTCTCGTACACCACCAGATCCGCCGCCGCGCCCTCGACGAGTCCCGGTCGTCCGAGCCACTGGCGCGCGCCCCAAGTCGCCGCCGACACCGCGTCCACGGCCGGAATTCCCGCCGTCACGAACTCCGCGACCTCCGCCGCCGCGAGACCGTGCGCGAGTCCGCCGCCCGCGTCCGTGCCGACGAAGACCGGCACCCCGGCGTCGTACGCCGAGCGCACCGTGTCGTAGCGGCGGTCGTAGAGGCGGCGCATATGGTCCGCCCAGATGGGGAACTTGGCGTCACCGCCGGACGCGAGCTGCGGGAACGTCGCGATGTTCACCAGCGTCGGTACGATCGCGACGCCCCGCTCGGCGAACAGCGGGATGGTCTCCTCGGTCAGACCGGTCGCGTGCTCGATGCAGTCGATCCCGGCCTCCACCAGGTCGACCAGGGAGTCCTCGGCGAAGCAGTGGGCGGTGACGCGCGCGCCGAGCCGGTGCGCCTCGGCGATGGCGTCCTTGAGGGCCGTGGCGGGCCAGCAGGCGCCGAGGTCGCCCGAGGAGCGGTCGAGCCAGTCCCCCACCAGCTTCACCCAGCCGTCGCCCCGCCTCGCTTCCTGTCCGACGTAGGCGACCAGGTCATCGGGCTCGATCTCGTGCGCGTAGTTGCGGATGTAGCGGCGGGTGCGGGCGATGTGACGGCCGGCCCTGATGATCTTCGGCAGGTCCTCGCGGTCGTCCACCCAGCGGGTGTCCGAGGGCGAGCCCGCGTCGCGCAGCAGCAGGGTGCCGGCGTCGCGGTCGGTCAGCGCCTGCTTCTCCGCGACCTCGGCGGGTACCGCGCCATGGGCGTCGAGGCCCACGTGGCAGTGCGCGTCGACCAGGCCGGGCAGCGCCCAGCCCTCGACGGTCGTCACGTCCCGGGCACCGGACGGCCGGTCGTAGGAGATCCGCCCGTCGATCACCCACAGCTCGTCCCGTACGTCCTCGGGTCCGACAAGAACCCGCCCCTTGACCCGCAGCACCGTCGACTGATCGCTCATGTACGGCAGCGTAGAACGCGCTGGGTACTCTCAGGCAGGCATCCTCTTGTAGACGACACCGAAGCAAGCACCGGAGAGCACGACCATGACGCGCGACCAGCACCCCTTCCTCGACCTGCCCGCCATGAGCGCCGCTCAGTTCGCCGCGATCGAGGATCAGGTGGCGCGGCTCCTGCGCACCGAGCAGGACGTGGTGATCACCCAGGGCGAGGCGCTGCTGCCCCTCGAAGGCTGTATCCGTTCGGCCGCGCAGCCCGGCACGGTGGCGCTGAACGTGATCACCGGTCCGTACGGGCAGACCTTCGGCAACTGGCTGCGCGACTGCGGCGCCGAGGTCATCGACCTCTCGGTCCCCTTCCACACGGCCGTGACCGCCGAGCAGATCCGCGAGGCCCTGAGCGCCCGCCCCGACATCGACTTCGTCTCGCTCGTGCACGCGGAGGCCGCGACCGGCAACACCAACCCGGTCGCGGAGATCGGTGCGGTGGTACGGGAGCACGGCGCGCTGTTCTACCTGGACGCCGTGGCTTCGGTGGGCGCCGAGCCGCTGCTGCCCGACGAGTGGGGTGTGGACCTGTGCGTGATCGGTGCGCAGAAGGCGATGGGCGGTCCGGCCGGTGTGTCGGCGGTGTCGGTGAGCGAGCGGGCGTGGAAGCGGTTCGCGGACAACCCGCGCGCCCCGCGCCGCTCCTACCTGTCGCTGCTCGACTGGAAGGAGCGCTGGGTCGACGGCGGCCGCAAGGCGCTCCTTCACGCGCCCGCCCAGCTGGAGATGCTGGCGCTCGGGGCGTGCTGCGAGCGCATCGAGGCCGAGGGGCTCGACGCGCTGACGGCTCGGCATGCGGAAGCGGCGCGTGCCACCCGTGCGGGCGCCGCGGCGGCGGGTCTCGCCCCGTACGTGCACGACGCGAAGGACGCCGCCCCGGTGGCCACAACTCTGCGGACCCCCGAGGGTGTTGACGCCTCCGCCGTCGTCGCCGAAGCGCTGGCCGTGGACGCCTCGCTGCCGATCGCGGCAGGTGGCGGCGCGCTCGCCGGCGAGATGATCCGCGTCAACCACTACGGCCCCGACGCCCGTACCGAGGTCGTGGAGCGCTGCCTCGCGGTGCTCGGTGACGCGGTACGAAAGGTGCGCTCGATCTGAAATCCGGCTGCATTAAAAGCCCTAATTTAATTAAGAATTCGTGAAAACGGGAAGCGCGCGGCAGCGTAGCTTCCCGTTTCGCTTCTGCCCGCTTTCCCGAGGGCTAAACGCAAAGATTTTGTAGACATCACGGGCTCGGGAGATCCCTGTGACGGACTCCACAACGCGCCCGATTCGCACCCTAAATACCGCTCAAATCGGCATAATCCGAAGAGCCTCGCCCGCGCGGATAACAGATCGAGGGCCCTGGCGTAACCCCTGAGCCCCATGCGATTTCAATTTCCGCTCGGTAAATTCGGGCCGCATGACCACAGCACAGGAATTCCGCTTGGACAGCCCTGGAGTGAAGGACGGGGCAGCACTATGGCGTATCGCCCGTGACTCGAAGACGCTCGATCTGAACTCGTCGTACAGCTATCTGCTGTGGTGCCGTGACTTCTCCGGCACATCGGTGGTGGCGCGGGACGAGCAGGGGGAACCGGTCGGCTTCATCACCGCGTACATCCGGCCCGAGCGTCCGCACACGCTCCTGGTGTGGCAGGTGGCCGTGGACGCGGCCCACCGTGGCCACGGGCTCGCCGCGACGCTGCTCGACGGCCTGGTCCGCCGGGTCGCCCAGGCGCACGGAGTGAACTGCGTCGAGACCACGATCACGCCCGGGAACACCGCCTCCGAGCGCCTGTTCACCTCGTTCGCCGAGCGCCATCGCGCCTCGGTCGAGCGTGAAGTCCTGTTCAGCGCCGAGGAGTTCCCCGACGGCAGCTCGCACGACCCCGAAGTGCTGTACCGCATCGCCCCGTTGACGACCAAGGAGTCCTTGTGACCATCACCCAGCCCGACCTCAGCGTCTTCGAGACCCTCGAGTCGGAGGTGCGCAGCTACTGCCGCGGCTGGCCCACCGTCTTCGACCGCGCGCAGGGCAGCAAGATGTACGACGAGGACGGCCATGAGTACCTCGACTTCTTCGCCGGCGCCGGGTCACTCAACTACGGGCACAACAACCCGGTGCTCAAACGGGCGTTGATCGACTACCTGGAGCGTGACGGCGTCACGCACGGGCTCGACATGTCGACCACGGCCAAGCGCGCCTTCCTGGAGACCTTCCAGGAGACGGTCCTGCGCCCGCGCGATCTGCCGTACAAGGTCATGTTCCCGGGCCCGACCGGCACCAACGCCGTGGAGTCCGCGCTGAAGCTGGCGCGCAAGGTCAAGGGCCGTGAGTCGATCGTGTCGTTCACGAACGCCTTCCACGGCATGTCGCTGGGCTCGCTCGCCGTGACCGGCAACGCCTTCAAGCGGGCCGGCGCCGGTATCCCGCTCGTGCACGGCACGCCGATGCCCTTCGACAACTACCTCGACGGACAGACCCCGGACTTCATCTGGTTCGAGCGCCTGCTCGCCGACTCCGGCTCGGGTCTCAACCAGCCGGCCGCGGTGATCGTCGAGACCGTGCAGGGCGAGGGCGGCATCAACGTCGCCCGCGCCGAGTGGCTGCGCAAGCTCGCCGATGTCTGCAAGCGCTGGGACATGCTCCTGATCGTCGACGACATCCAGATGGGCTGCGGCCGTACCGGCGGCTTCTTCTCCTTCGAGGAGGCCGGGATCGTGCCGGACATCGTCACGGTCTCGAAGTCGATCAGCGGCTACGGACTGCCCATGTCGCTCTGCCTGTTCAAGCCGGAGCTGGACGTCTGGGAGCCCGGCGAGCACAACGGCACCTTCCGCGGCAACAACCCCGCCTTCGTCACGGCCGCCGCCGCGCTCAACGCGTACTGGGCCGACGGCCAGATGGAGAAGCAGACCATCGCCCGCGGCGAGCAGGTCGAGCAGGCCATGGTCGCGATCCGCGCCGAACACCCCGAGGCCACCCGGGAGTACCGCGGCCGCGGTCTGGTGTGGGGCCTGGAGATGAGGAACCCCGAGCACGCCTCGAAGATCGCCCGGCGCGCCTTCGACCTGGGGCTCCTGGTGGAGACCTCCGGTCCCGAGGGCGAGGTCGTCAAGCTCCTGCCGGCGCTCACCATCACCCCGGAGGAACTGGACGAGGGCCTGCGCATCCTGGCCCGCGCCATCCGCGAAACGGTCTGACCGACCTCCGCGCCCACCCGTCCCCGTATCGGAAAAGGAAGCAATTCACCGTGATCGTCCGCTCGTTCCAGGAGATCGAAGACACCGACCGGCATGTGAAGGCCGCGTCCGGCACCTGGGAGTCCAAGCGCATCGTGCTCGCCAAGGAGCGCGTGGGCTTCTCCCTGCACGAGACCGTGCTCTACGCGGGTACGACCACGTCGATGTGGTACGCGAACCACATCGAGGCCGTCGTCTGCGTCGAGGGCGAGGCCGAACTCACCAATGACGAGACCGGCGAGAAGCACACCATCACGCCCGGTGTGATGTACCTGCTCGACGGCCACGAGAGGCACACCATGCGGATCAAGCAGGACTTCCGCTGCCTGTGCGTCTTCAACCCGCCGGTCACCGGCCGCGAGGACCACGACGAGAACGGGGTGTACCCCCTGCTCACCGAGCCGGACCCCGTCTGAGCCGACTGGCATCCCGTCTGAGCCGACCGGCACCCGTAGGACCGTACGTAAGGAGAGGAAGGCACCACCATGACCACCGCACCCGAACGCACCGACCTGTACCCGACCCGCGCCCGCACCGAGGTGCTCACCGAGCGGAAGGACCCGGTCGTGTGGTCCCCGCCGGGAGCGCCGGGGCCGCTGGCGCCGTCGGAGCTGCAGGGGTTCGAGCGGGACGGCTTCCATGCGATCGAGCAGCTGATCACGCCGGACGAAGTGGGCGTGTACGCGGGTGAGTTGGAGCGGCTGATCAGTGATCCGGCGATCCGCGCCGACCGGCGTTCGATCGTCGAGCCGAAGTCGCAGGAGATCCGCTCGGTCTTCGAGGTGCACCGGATCAGCGAGGTGTTCGCGCGGCTCGTGCGCGACGAGCGGGTGGTGGGCCGTGCGCGTCAGATACTCGGCTCGGACGTGTACGTCCACCAGTCGCGGATCAACGTGAAGCCGGGCTTCGGCGCCAGCGGGTTCTACTGGCACTCGGACTTCGAGACCTGGCACGCCGAGGACGGGCTCCCGAACATGCGGACCGTGTCGGTCTCGATCGCGCTGACCGAGAACTACGACACCAACGGCGGGCTCATGATCATGCCCGGCTCGCACAAGTCGTTCCTTGGCTGCGCGGGTGAGACGCCGAAGGACAACTACAAGAAGTCGCTGCAGATGCAGGACGCGGGCACGCCCTCGGACGAGGCGCTGACGCGGATGGCGGACCGGCACGGGATCCGTCTCTTCACGGGCAAGGCGGGCTCGGCGACCTGGTTCGACTGCAACGCGATGCACGGGTCGGGGGACAACATCACGCCGTATCCCCGCTCGAACGTCTTCATCGTGTTCAACAGTGTGGAGAACACGGCCGAGGAGCCCTTCGCGGCGCCGATCCGCAGGCCCGAGTACATCGGTGCGCGGGACTTCACGCCCGTCCGGTAGGGGTCAGAGCCTGTGTCATATCCCCGGTCGGATCAGCGCGCGGCGTCTGGTGCGTGCGATCGCAAGGCGCCGGAAGGTCCTCGTTTGGGGCCTCCCCTGCTCGAAGAGCTTGGGGAAGGAGCTACTACGAGCCGAGCACCCACTCCCCCTCGGAGCCGTGTCCGGCCACGGTGAGCAGTACGGGTACGGACTCGGTGCCGAGCGCGAGATCGAGGATGCGCACCCCGAGCCGGACCATCCGCCACAGATGCTGATCGGGCGGGGTGGGCACGGGCCGGCCGAGCGCGCGGCCGATGTCGTCGGTGTGGATCCAGGTCTCGAAGCCGCGCACCACGAAGTGGTCGGCGATCGGCAGCCGGACCCCGAGCAGTGTCGTTGCCTGCGCGGCCAGTTCGGCCGAGGAGGCCTCGGGTGCGGCGAGCAGCGCGGCGGACTGTTCGCGCCAGGCGGCCACGGTCTGCGCCGGGCTGCGGGTCTGCTCGTAGGCGATCACCTCTGCGGTGCGGTGCGCCCACACTTTGCGCCAGGACACGTCCCGCGGCGGTTCGCCCTGCGGCGCCCGCACCGCCGGCAGTCCGAGCCTCAGCGCGAGGGACTCGTCGGCGGCGAGCAGATGCGCGACCGTGGCGTGCACATCCCAGTCGTGTACGACCGGGGTGCTCCAGGGCCCCTGTTCACCCAACTCCCGCAGCAGCGCCTGCAGTCCGGCCACGGACGCCGCGTAGGGGCCGGCATGGGGCGCGGCGCCGGTGGCGGCGGGACGCGTCGCGAGTACGGAGGCGAGCAGCCGTCCGCGTGCGCCCTGATCGCCGTTCTCGTACGCGGCGGGCTCACCGGTCGCGGCCCGGTCGATGCGCTCGTAGGCGAGCGTGGGATCGCCGCCGTCGAGCAGCCGGGCGGTGTCGCGCAGCCGGGTCGCCTCGGCGGCGCACCATTCGCACTCGGCGAGATGGCCGAGGAGGCGGGGTTCGTCGGAGGGCAGCACCGCGCCCAGGGCCCATGCGCCCAGCAGATCGCGTACGCCTTCGTGGTCCAGGCCCATCACGTGCCCTTCTCTTGCACTTGCTCTTGCCCTTGTTCCGCAGACATCACGCACCCCGCTCCACTGCCGTGTCCGGTGGTTCGGCGAGGGTCGCGGCGAGCCGGCGTAACGCGGTGCGCAGCCGGGTCTTGGCGGTGCCTTCCGGTATGCCGAGTTCGGCGGCCACCTGCCGGTAGCTGTGCCCGGCGAAATACGCCAGATGTACGGCCTGGCGCTGAGGCAGCGGGAGTTCGGCGAGCGCGGAGTGCAGCAGCAGCGCCCGCTCCATGTCGACGACCACCTCGTCGGGCGCAGGTCCTGGCGCGGGGATCGCGTGCAGCGCCGCCTCGTCCGCATACGCGGCCTTGCGGTGCCGCTCCTCGGCGCGCACCCAGTCGACGGAGCGCCGGTGGGCGAGCATCGAGAGCCAGGTGCGCAGGGTGCCGCGCTGCGGATCGTAGGTGTACGGACGCGACCACAGGTGCGCGAAGACCTCCTGCGCCACGTCGTCGGCCGCGCCCGGTGCATGCGTCACCCGCAGGGCGACCCGTCTGACGAGTCCGCCGTAGGCGTCGTACGCCGCGGCCAGGGCGGACTCGTCCCCGTACACCAGACGCCGGTGCAGTTCGGCGTCGGTCGGCGCCTGACTGGTCTCCACCGGCACCGCCTCCTCTGAGCATTCCTAGCGCCTGCGGAGGGCGGGCGCCAGGGTGCGTCGGGGAGGCGGTGGGCGAACGGGTGGTCAGCCGTTCTTGAGGAGCTCCAGGAGGCGGTCGACGTCCTCGGAGGAGTTGTAGAGATGGAAGGCGGCCCGCAAGTTGCCCGCCCTGTCGGAGAGTTCGACGCCCGCGGCGCTGAGCTGCTGTTGGCGCCCGCCCAGGCCGGGCACGGACACGATGGCCGAGCCCGAGGAGTCGACCGGGGTGTGGCCGAGCTCGGCCAGGCCCGCGCGATAGCGGTCGGCGAGCGCGACGTTGTGGGCTCCGACGGCCGCCACACCGACCTCCTCGATCAGCTGCAGGCCGTGCCGGGCGCCGACGTACGAGTGAAGGCTCGGGCTGATGTCGAAGCGCCGTGCGGAGCGGGCGAACTCCGCCACCGGGCCGTAGCAGCTGTCCCAGGGACTCTCGCCCGCCACCCAGCCGGCGAGCAACGGGTTGAGGGATTCGAAGAGTTCCGGGTCGCCGGGGGCGATGAAGAAGGCGATCCCGCGCGGGCACAGCAGCCACTTGTACCCGACGGCCACGGTGTAGTCGACGTCGGCGACCGGCAGCCAGCCCGCCGACTGCGACGCGTCGACGAGCGTGCGGGCGCCGTGGGCGCGGGCCGCCGCCGTGATCGCGGCCAGATCGGCGACCCGGCCGTCGGCGGACTGGACGGAACTCACCGCGACGAGCGCGGTGCTGTCCCGCACCTCCTCGGCCAGGGCCTCGAGCGCAACGGTGCGGATCTTGAGGTCCCGCCGCATGTGGAAGGGGTTCACCAGGGAGGCGAAGTCGGCCTCGGGCAGCAGGACTTCGGCGCCTTCGGGCAGGGAGGCGGCGATCACGGACGTGTACTCGGTGATGGAGGCCCCGAGGGCGACACGGTGCACGGGTACGCCGGCGATCCGGGCGAACGTGGCGCGCGAGGCCTCCAGATCACCCCACAGATCCGTCGGGCGTCCACCGGCCGAGGCGGCGACCGACTCCTGCAGCGCGCGCACGGCGGTCTGCGGGAACAGCCCGAAGCTCGCGGTGTTGAGATGGGTGGTCACGGGAGCGAAGGCGCCAGGCGCGAGAGGCATCATGAGCCCACTCTGCGCGAACCATCAACCCCCCGTCCATTGCTCAGTTTTGCACGATGTCTCTAAGCAATGCTTATGCATGGGCGCCCACCAGCGTCGAAACGGCTGTGTGGGCGCCCGGCCGAGTTCGAGCAGCTCAGGCCTGCGGTACCGCGCACCCGTCAGGACCGCACGCGTCGGCCTCTCCCTCCGGGCCCACCTGGTCGATCAGCTGCAGCGGGGAACGCTCGCCCCACGCCTGCTGCAGCGCCTGCGTGAACACCTCTGCGGGCTGCCCGCCGGAGACACCGTACTTACGGTCGAGGACGAAGAACGGCACGCCCGTGGCGCCCAGTTCGGCGGCTTCGCGCTCATCGGCGCGTACGTCGTCGGCGTACGCGTTCTCGTCGGCGAGCACCTCGCGTGCCTCGGTCTCGTCGAGTCCCGCCTCGACGGCGAGGGCGATCAGGACCTCCGCGTCGAAGACGGAGCGCTCCTCGGCGAAGTTGGCGCGGTAGGCGAGCGCGAGCAGCTCGTCCTGCCTGCCACGGGCCTTCGCGAGGTGGAGGAGCCGGTGGATGTCGAAGGTGCTGCCGTGGTCGCGGCCCTCGGTGCGGTAGCCCAGTCCCTCGGCGTGCGCGTTGGAGGCGACGTGCTCCTCCATGGCGCGGGCCTCTTCGAGGGTGCGGCCGTACTTCTTGGCGAGCATGTCGATCACCGGGGCGGTGTCGCCCTTGGCCCTGGCCGGGTCGAGCTCGAAGGAACGGTGCACGATCTCGACGTCGTCGCGGTGCGCGAAGGCGGCGAGCCCGTCCTCGAACCGCTTCTTCCCGATGTAGCACCAGGGACAAGCGATATCCGACCAAATCTCCACGCGCATGCTGTTTCTCCAGGTCAGGGACTGCTCAGGCGTTTAGGTGAACATTGAACCGGAGCAGTTCATTCCCTGGGCCTCAGGCCACCCCGAGCCGGCTGAACTGCGCCCGGTAGGCACTCGGCGTCAGCCCGGTCCTGCGGACCACGTGCTGTCGCAGCGAATCCGCCGTTCCCAGACCGCAGGCCCGTGCCACCTGGTCCATCGGCAGTGTGGTGGTCTCCAGGAGCTCCTTGGCGCGCTCGATGCGCTGGTGAAGGAGCCACTGCAGCGGGCTCACGCCCGACTCCGCGTGGAAGCGGCGGGTGAGCGTGCGGACGCTGACGCCCGCGTGCCGGGCCAGATCGGTCAGGGTCAGCGGTTCGTCCAGGCGCCGCATCGCCCAGCCTCGGGTGTCGGCGCAGGCATGGCCTCGCTCGGGCGGCAGCGGAGTCTGCGTGAACTGGGTCTGCCCGCCCGGACGGACCGGCGCCACCAGGGCGAGCCGGGCGACGGTGTTGGCCGCGGCGGCTCCGTAGTCGGTACGGATCATGTGCAGGCACAGGTCGATCCCGGCCGCGTACCCGGACGAGGTCATGACCTGGCCGTCCTGCACGTAGAGGACGTCGCCCTGCACGTCGAGCGCGGGGTAGCGCTCGCGCAGCTCCTCGGTGAGCTGCCAGTACGTGGTGGCCGAGCGGCCTTCGAGCAGTCCGGCCTCGGCGAGCACGAAGGCGCCGCTGCAGATCGAGGCGATACGCAGACCTCGCGCCGCCACCTCGCGCACGGCCTCGACCGTGCGCGGATCGGGCAGATAGCGGTGACCGGTGCCGGCGATCAGGACCGTGTCGGCCTCGTCGAGGGCGTCGAGACCGCGCGGCACCTCAAGGGTGAGGCCGCCGGTGGTGGTGATGGGGCCGGGTTCCGGGGTGCAGACGGTGACCTCGTAGCCGGGAACCCCGTCGATCTCGACCTTCTCGAAGAGCATCTCGGGGATCGCGAGATTGAACATCGAGACGAGTGAGGGGGCGATGACGACGATCCGGTGTGCCCCGGTGTGCGGCTTCCTCATGGCCAGAACCTCCGGATCCCTGGCAATCAAGCCACTACTGTACGCCGCGAATGATCGCCAAGGTAGGCACATGGCCCTCCAGACCTCTCAGCCCACCGCCCCCACCGGGGCCCAACCGCCCACCCCGGTAAGCCCCGAGCGCCCCCACTCCCCCGCGCTCACCCTGCTCGCCGCCCTGCTCGGCTTCTTCCTGATCACGCTCGACGTCTCCGTGGTCAATGTGGCCCTGCCCTCGATGGCCGACTCGCTCGGCGCCGGCATGACCGGCCTCCAGTGGGTGGTGGACTCGTACACCCTGGCCCTGGCCGCCCTGATGCTCTCGACGGGAGCCTTCGCGGACCGGATCGGTGCGACGAAGGCGTACGGGATCGGGGTCGCGCTCTTCACGGCGGCCTCCGTCGCCTGCGGTCTGGCCCCGAATCTGGCCACGCTGACCGGGGCCCGGGTGCTGCAGGGCATCGGGGCCGCGATCGTGCTGCCGGCCTCACTCGCCCTGGTGCGGCGGGCCTTCCCTGACGCGGCTCAGCGCGCCCGCGCCGTCGCGGCCTGGGCCGCGGGCGGTTCGGCGGCGACGGCGTTCGGGCCGGTGGCGGGCGGCGCCCTGACCACGGTCTGGGACTGGCGCGGGATCTTCTTCATCAACGTGCCGTTCGGGCTGCTCGCGCTCGCCCTCCTGCTGCGCGCCCCGCGCTTCGAGCGCCGCCGCACCCCGCTCGACCTGCCCGGCCAGCTGAGCGCGGCCGTGGCACTCACCGCGCTGGCCTTCGCGGTGATCGAGCGCGGCACGGTGGGCCTGGTCGCCGCCGGGGTGTCCGTGGTCGCCGCGGTGGTGTTCGTCCGCGTCGAGCGACGCCAGGAGCATCCGGTGGTGCCGCTGGGCCTGTTCCGCAACCGCACGGTCGCGGTGATGGTGGCGACGGGCGCGGCGGTGAGCGTCGGCTTCTACGGGATCGTCTTCGTCTTCAGCCTCTTCTTCCAGCAGGTGCAGGGGCGTTCGGCGCTGGCGGCCGGGCTGATGTTCCTGCCGATGACGGGTCTGATCGCGATCACGAACATCGTCTCGGGCAAGCTCGCGAGCCGCCACGGGCCGCGCCTGCCGATGCTGATCGGTCAACCGCTCGCGGTGGTCGGCCTGTTGCTGCTGCTCCTGGTGCGCGCGGACAGCTCGACGCTGATGCTCGCGCTGCTCCTCGTACCGCTCGCGGTGGGCTCCGCGCTCACCGTGCCGCCGCTGACGGCCGCGATCCTGGACGCGGTACCGGCCGAGCGGGCGGGTCTCGCGGCGGGCGTTCTGAACTCGGGACGTCAGGTGGCGGGAGCGCTCAGCGTGGCCGGGTTCGGGGTGCTGATCTCGGGGCCGTTCGTGACGGGGTTGCACATGAGCGTGCTGATCGCGGCGGTGTTCCTCGCGGGAACGGCCACGGCGACGGCATTGCTGCCGGGCCGTGGCCGCTGAGTGCCGAGCGCTGCGTGCTGCGTGCTGCGTGCTGAGCGCTGCGTGCTGAGCGCTGCGCGCCGGAAGTTCAGGACCCGTCGCGCAGGTCCTCCGGGAAGCCCTCCAGGAACTCGATCCCGTCGAATACCGCTGCGCACCCCTCGCCGACCGGTGCCTGCACCAGGAACCCCACCCGGATCTCCCCGGCGGGCCGGTCGTCCGCGAGGGCGAAGTGGCGCACGAAGGTCCACTGCTTACCGTCGAGCGAGGCGTGGAAGGCGTATGCGGTGCCGGTGCGGCTGATGCGCAGCCACACCGAATCCCCGTCCACCGTGAAGGAGTTGGCGTCGTCCGAGCGACCGCGGGTGACCACCGAGCAGATCGTCGGCTCGGCGGGCGAACGCTCGAGGCACAGCTTGGCCCACTCGCGCTCACCCGCCTCCACGTAGAGCACACCCGCGTCGAAGTCCCCGGTGAACCCCACCGTCACCCGCGCGCTCAGCCGGAAGTCCCCTGTGGGGACGCCCAGGAGCCGGGGCGCGTCCGACGCGAGGTCGAGCGAGTCACCGGTCGGCGGTACGAAGCGGTCCTGGCGCGGACCCGCCGCACCGCTGAGCACTCCGCCCTCGTACCGCCACGAGCCCTCTGGCCCCACCGGTGCCACCGGGAAGGGGAGTTCGGGGAGCTGCATGATCAGCCGTTCTCCTTGCCGCTCTCACGCCGGCCGTCCACGCGGCGCGGCAGCCCCAGCGGGTTGTCGTCGCGGAGCTCCGGCGGGAGCAGTGCTTCGGGGGTGGTCTGGTAGGAGACCGGGCGCAGCCAGCGCTCGATCGCCGTGCCGCCCACAGAAGTCGAGGTCGAGGTGGTGGCCGGGTACGGGCCGCCGTGGTGCTGGGCGGGGGCGACGGCGACGCCGGTCGGCCAGCCGTTGACCAGGACGCGGCCCGCGAGCGGGGTCAGCTCGGCGAGGATCTCGGCGCCGCGGCCCTCACCCGCGGCCTCGCCGGCCGAGAGCTGGACGGTGGCGGTGAGGTTGCCGGGCAGGCGCGACAGGACGGCGGTGATCTCGTCGGCGCTCTCGTACCGGGCGACGACGGTGACCGGGCCGAAGCACTCCTCGAGGAGCAGGTCGTGCGCGCCGCCCTCGGTGGCGAGGCGCGCGGCCGGAACGGTGAGGAAGCCGGGGCTGACGGTGTGCTCGCCGCCCGCGCCGGGGGTCACCGGGGCGTCCACGTCCGGGAGTTCGATGCGCTCGGCGACACCGGCGACGAAGTTGTCGCGCATCCGGTGGTCGAGCAGCACACCGGCGGCGGTGTCGCTCACGGCGGCCGTGAGCGACTTGACCAGACTGTCACCCGCCTCGCCGTGCGGCGCGAAGACCAGGCCCGGCTTGACGCAGAACTGGCCGACGCCCAGGGTCATGGACCCGGCCAGTCCCGAGCCGATCGCCTCGGGACGCTCGGCCGCGGCGGCCTCGGTGATCACGACCGGGTTCAGCGAACCCAGCTCGCCGTGGAACGGGATCGGCACCGGACGGGCAGCGGCCGCGTCGAAGAGCGCGCGCCCGCCGCGTACCGAACCGGTGAACCCGGCGGCCGTGACAAGGGGGTGCTTGACGAGCTCGACGCCCGCCTCGAAGCCGTGCACCAGACCGAGCACGCCCTCCGGGATGCCGTGCTGAGCCCCGGCCCGGCGGATCACGGAGGCGACCAGCTCGGAGGTGGCGGGGTGGTCGGGGTGCGCCTTGACGACGACCGGGCAGCCGGCCGCGAGCGCGCTCGCGGTGTCGCCGCCGGGGACGGAGAAGGCGAACGGGAAGTTCGAGGCGGAGTAGACCGCGACGACGCCAAGCGGAATCTTGTACCGGCGCAGGTCCGGGATCGGCGGTGTCGCCGCGCTGTCCGGGTGGTCGATCATGACGTCGAGGAAGGAACCCTCCTCGACGACGTCCGCGAAGGCCCTCAACTGGAAGCAGGTACGGGCGAGTTCACCGGTGAGCCGGACCGGCCCGAGCGCGGTCTCCGCGTCGGCGGCCTCGACCAGGTGGTCCTTGGCCTCGTGGAGCAGATCGGCGGCGGTGCGCAGGAAGGCGGCGCGTACGGCGCGATCGGCGAGCGCTCCCCGTACGGAATGAGCCGCTCGGACCGCTTGGTCCACTTCCTGGGCTGTGGCCTCGACCGCAACCTGCTCACGCGGCTTCCCGTTACGGGGGTCGACGCTCCAGACTTGTGCTGCTGCCACGGCCGGTCCTTCCAAAGGTCTGTCCGCCTACCAGGCTGTTCGATATGCTGAACGCCGTCTCCACATGTGAATCGCTTGGAGGCTATGCGTAGGCGAACGAAGGGGTCAAGGGCGATGTCGACAGCCGACACCGGCGGTGGTGCGCAGGTCAAGTCCGCTGTGCGGACTGTGGAATTGCTCGAGTATTTCGCCGGACGTCCCGGTATGCACTCGCTCGCGGCGGTCCAGGAAGCCGTGGGATACCCCAAGTCCAGCCTCTACATGCTGCTTCGCACCCTGGTGGAGCTCGGCTGGGTGGAGACGGACGCGACCGGTACGCGGTACGGCATCGGCGTACGCGCCCTGCTGGTCGGCACCTCGTACATCGACGGCGACGAGGTGGTGGCCGCGGCCCGCCCCACGCTCGACCGGCTCTCCGACGACACCACGGAGACCATCCACCTCGCGCGCCTCGACGGGGTGAACGTCGTCTATCTGGCCACCCGCCAGTCCCAGCACTACCTGCGCCCCTTCACGCGCGTGGGCCGCCGGCTGCCCGCGCACTCCACCTCGCTCGGCAAGGCGCTGCTCGCGACCCACACCGACGAGCAGGTGCGCAAGATGCTCCCCGAGACTCTCGCGCCGCTCACCGAGCACACGATCACCGACCGCGAACAGCTGATCGAGGAGCTGCACCAGATCCGCGAACAGGGCATCGCCGTGGACCGCGAGGAGAACACCCTCGGTCTGCGGTGCTTCGGTGTCGCCGTCCCGTATCGCACCCCGGCGCGTGACGCGATCAGCTGCTCCGTGCCGGTGGCCCGGCTCACCCCCGCCCATGAACAGATGATCAAGGACGCTCTGTTCGACGCTCGCGACCGGCTCACGCTGGCCACCCGGAGGCTCTGATGGACTCGGCTCTCGACCTGGCCCTGAGGCCCGTTCACACCAGCGATCTGCCGGTCTTCTTCCGGCAGACCAACGACCCGGAGTCCATGCGTACGGCCGCGTTCGTCTCGCCGAAGTCGGCGGACTGGGACCAGTTCGCCGCGCACTGGGAGCGCATCTGCGGTGAGCACCATGTGCGCACCGTGCTGCTCGACGGCGATGTGGTCGGCAGCGCGGCCGTCTACGGCGAGCCGGGCGAGCTCGAGGTCACGTACTGGATCGACCGCGCGTACTGGGGCCGGGGGGTGGCCACCGCGGCGCTGCGTCTGCTGATCGAAGAGGTCACCGAACGTCCGCTGCACGCACGCGCCGCCGCCGACAACAAGGGCTCGATCCGCGTCCTGGAGAAGTGCGGCTTCGTGGTGACCGGGCACGACAGCGGCTTCGCGCATGCGCGGGGTGAGGAGATCGACGAAGTGGTGCTGCGGCTGGCGGGCTGAGCGCACCCGGCCGACGGGGCTCCGCCACCTGCACCCCCGGATGCGGAGCCCGCCTCCCCCACACGGCGGAGGCGGATCCTCACCGCGCAGGACGTGACGTACCCGGTCGCGGCGGGACCTTGGTCACATGGACACGACACAGCTCGCCCACCCGCCGCTCCCCCTCTCGCCCGCCCGCAGGATCCTGCGCCTCGTCGCGATCGTCTCCTGCCTCCCGTATCTGACCCTCAAGGTCGCCTGGATCTTCAGCGCCCGTATCGGCATCCCCGACGGCAGTTCGCTCCTTGACCACCGCGCCACGATGGTGGTCGCCAACAGCGTCACCGTCCTCATGGACGCCTGTGTGATCGCGCTCGCCCTGCTCCTCACCCGGCCCTGGGGCCTGCGGGTGCGGGCCTGGCTGCTGCTCGTGCCGGTGTGGGTGGCGAGCGGGCTGCTCGCGCCGATCATGACCGGGTTCCCGGTGCAGCTCATCGTCAAGGCGCTCGGCGGTGAGGTGCAGACGCAGTCCGCCTCGGAGCCGTTCCTCGACGAGTGGGTCTTCGGAGTGGTGTACGGCGGGTTCATCCTCCAAGGGATCGCGCTGGGCGGCCTGTTCGCGGTGTATGCGGGGCAGCGATGGGGGCATGTGTGGCGCGGGCGCGTCGGCGACCGGCACGTCGCCGGCAAGCCGCTCGCGGTCGCCGCCGCCGTGGTGGCCCTGCTTCCCGTCACCGTCCATCTGATGTGGGCCTTCGGCTCGACCGAGGGTCTGAGCGCGGACGCCGTCCGTGACCGCGCCACCGACACGGCCGCCCTCGACGCCCTGGCCGCCCTGTTCCCGCTGACCGCGGCGGCCGCCGCCCTGGTACTCGCCTTCCGTTTCCGCCCCCGGCTGCCGCTCGCCGTCCCGCTGGCGCTCGCCTGGGTCGGCTCGGGCGCGACCGCCTGCTGGGGAGCCTGGCTGACGCTCGGCTCGCTCGCCGCCGGGGACATCGACGAGCGCCCCTCCGCACTGGTCTTCCTGACCTACGCTGGGCAGATGATCACCGGGATGCTCGTGATGGCCCTCGCAGTGCGCCTGTTCCGCGCCCGCGCGGCCACGACCGCCCCCTCCCCCGTCCTCGTATGAACCTGCGCGCACCCGCCAGGGCGCTGCTCGGCCGGACGGCCCGCCTCAGATGGGTCCATCTGGTCCTGGGCGGCGCCCTGTTGATGCCCTTCTGGCTGGTGGCCGGCCTGGTGGCGCTGCCCCTCCTGCACGGTGGCTCCCACCTGTTCAGCGGTTCGGTGCCGGCCCAGTTCGCGGCGTACGTCCTCGCACTGCCGCTGGCCGCCGTCGCGGGGCTCTTCCCGCTCATGCGGCCGCTGTCGGTGGCGATGGCGCGGGCGCTGTCCGGGGTGGCCGCGGACCGGTTCGCGGACGGTCCGGCGCACGGCCCTGCCGCCCGGCGGCGCACCGCCGCCTGGTTCACGCTGCACCTCGGGGTCGGCGCGCTGCTCAGCGGGATGATGCTGGCCCTGCCCCCGTTCGCCGTGTCGGTGATGCTGCTGCCGATCGACGGCGTACGGGAGTGGCTGCGGCTGCCCGCGTCGTTCGACAGCACGTGGGTGACCGTCCTCGCCCCGTTCGCGGGCCTCGCGATGCTGCTCTCGCTCGCGGCCTGCGCGTCGGCGGCGGGTGCGCTGCTCGCCCGGTACGCGCCCGACCTGCTCGGCCCCACGCCGACCGACCGGCTCGCCGCGGCGGAGGCGCGCGCCGCCGAACTGGCCATCCGCAACCGGCTCGCGCGCGAGCTGCACGACTCGGTGGGCCATGCGCTCAGCGCCGTGACGCTGCAGGCGGCCGCGGCCCGCCGGCTGCTCGACAGCGACCCCGGTTTCGTACGGGAGGCGCTGGCCGCCATCGAGGACACCACGCGCCGCACGGTCGGTGAACTCGACGCCGTTCTCGGTCTGTTGCGCGAGGGCGACGAGGCGGCGGGCGGCGACGCGTCGGCCGCGGCACCCGCGCCCACGCTCGCCGGGGATCTGGACGGACTGCTCACGCGCACCCGGGCCACCGGGACGCCCGTGGACGCGTCGATCGAGAGCGAGGTGGCGAAACTGCCCGCGCTGGTGTCGCGCGAGGCGTACCGGATCGTGCAGGAAGGTCTCGCCAACTCGCTGCGGCACGGCGGCAGTTCACCGGACGAGCCGATTACGCTGCGGATCACCGAGACCGACGACATGGTGGAGATCGCGATGGAGAACCGGCTGCGGTCCGCTGCCGCCCCCACCCGCCCGGGCGGCGGCAGCGGACTCAAGGGCATCGCCGACCGCGCCCGGCTGCTCGGCGGCACCTGTACGGCCGGACCCGACGACGGCCGCTGGCGTCTTGCCGTGCGGCTGCCTCTGGCGACGGGCGGCCCCCGGTGAACGGCACATCGCTGCGCATCGTCCTCGCCGACGACGAGCGCCTCGTACGCACCGCTCTGCGCGCCATCCTCGACGCCGAGCCAGGCATGGAGGTGGTCGGCGAGGCCGCGACCGGCGCCGAGGCCGTCTCGGTCGTCCGCGCGCTGCGCCCCGACCTCGTCCTGATGGATGTCCGGATGCCCGAGATCAACGGGATCCGCGCCACGGAGCAGATCCTCGGCTCCATGCCCGAGCCCCCGCGGATCATGGTCGTGACCACCTTCGAGAACGACTCCTATGTGTACGACGCGCTGCGGGCCGGAGCCGTCGGCTTCCTTCTCAAGCGCACGGACGCCGACCAGCTGGTGCAGGCGGTCCGCACGGTGGCCCGCGGCGACTCGCTGCTCTTCCCCGCCGCGGTACGCGCCCTCGCCGGACAGCATGCCCCTCGCGCCGCCCGTCCCGCGCAGCCGGCCTGGGTGACCCGGCTCACCGGCCGCGAGTCGGACGTACTGCGGGCGATGGCGGCCGGCATGACCAATATCGAGATCGCCGAGGAGCTCGGGCTCGGACCCGCCACGGTGAAGAGCCATGTGGCGGCAGTCCTGGCCAAGACGGGCGCACGGGACCGTACACAGGCGGTGATCGCGGCGTACGAGGCGGGGTTCGTCGGCGGCTGACCCACCCCGAAGAGCCGCTCCCGCACATGAACGCTTCGTGAGAAACGCAACGAGCAGGAACGAATCGCCCCATCCCGCGCGTCTGTCCGAGTGCGATGAACAAGACGATCAGACGTATCTCAGTCTTCACCCTGCTCCTCGTGCTCTCCCTGCTGGTCAGAGCGACGTGGGTGCAGTTCTACGACGGTCAGGCCTTGGCGGACAACAAGCACAACAGGCGCGGTGTCATCGACAAGTACGCGTATCCGCTGGGCGGCATCATCGTGGGCGGCGAGGACATCACCGGCTCCGTACGCACGAAGGGCGGCGATCTCGCGTACAAGCGCACGTACACCGACGGGTCTCTGTACGCGGCCGTCACGGGCTACAGCTCACAGGTGTACGGGGCGACCCAGCTCGAAGGCATCTACCAGGACGTCCTCGACGGCACCGACACCCGGCTGAAGAACCCCCTCGACACGGTCACCAACAAGCGGGCCGACCCGGGTGACGTCGTCACCACCATCGATCCCGAGGTGCAGAAGGCCGCGTACAAGGCGCTCGGCAACAAGAAGGGCGCGGCCGTCGCGATCGACCCGAAGACCGGCAAGATCCTCGGGATGGTCTCGACCCCGTCGTACGACCCGTCGAAGATCGCCGGTTCCACGGACGGCGACGCCTGGAAGAAGCTGACCGAGGACGAGGACAAGCCGCTGGTGAACCGGGCGATCCGCCAGCCCCTGCCGCCCGGTTCCACGTTCAAGCTGGTGGTCGCGGCCGCGGCGCTCGAGGACGGGCTCTACCCGTCGGTGGATGTGAAGACGGACAGCCCTGACCCGTACACACTGCCCGGCACCGTCACCAAGCTGCCCAACGAGAACCCCTCGGCGCCCTGCGAGAACGCCACGATCCGCACCGCGCTGCAGTACTCGTGCAACAACGTCTTCGGCAAGATGGCCGTCGACCTCGGCCAGGACAAGGTCAAGGAGATGGCCGAGAAGTTCGGCTTCAACAACGCGAAGCAGGACGTTCCGGTCCGCGCCTCGGAGAGCCTGTTCCCGTCCGGTATGGACAAGGCGCAGACCGCGCTCTCGGGTATCGGCCAGTTCGATGTGACGGCCACGCCGCTGCAGATGGCGATGGTCTCGGCCGCGATCGCCAACGGCGGCAAGCTGATCGATCCGCACATGGTGTCGCAGGTCACGGACTCGGACGGCTCGGTCCTGCAGAGCTTCGACGACGCGGGCAGCAAGCAGATCGTCAGTGAGTCGGTGGCAGAGCAGCTGCAGTCGGCCATGCAGACGGTCGCCGATCAGGTGGGTGCCAACGCGAAGATCTCCGGCGCGACCGTGGGCGGCAAGACGGGTACCGCCCAGCACGGCGAGAACAACAAGGGGACGCCGTACGCCTGGTTCACCTCGTACGCGAAGGGCTCCGACGGCAAGGAGGTCGCGGTGGCGGTGATCATCGAGGACTCCAGCACCGCGCGCGACCAGATCAGCGGCACGGGCCTTGCGGCGCCGGTCGCGAAGGCGATGATGCAGGCGGCGCTGAAGAGCTGACCGCGGGCGGGGTGCAGGGATCTGCACCCCGCCGGGTCTCACTTCACGTCCAGCAGCTGCTCGATCGGATCGATCCCGAAGTAGACCAGGAACAGCGCGGCCGCTCCCCACAGCAGCCAGTGCACCTCGCGCGCCTTGCCGAGGACGGTCTTGATCAGCACGTACGAGATGAAGCCCGCGCCGATGCCGTTGGTGATCGAGTACGTGAAGGGCATCACGACGACCGTCAGGAACGCCGGGATCGCCACGTCCCAGCGCTCCCAGTCGATGTGCCGCACCTGGGCCATCAGCAGGAACCCGACCGCGACGAGCGCGGGCGCGGCCGCCTGAGCCGGGACGATCAGGGCGAGCGGCGCGAAGAACAGGGCGAGGGCGAAGAGTCCGCCGGTGACGAGGTTCGCGAAGCCGGTGCGGGCGCCTTCGCCGACGCCTGCCGCCGATTCGATGTACGAGGTGTTGGAGGACGCGGAGGCCGCGCCGCCGGCCACCGCCGCCGCGCCGTCGATCAGCAGGACACGGCCGAGGTTCGGCACCTTGCCCTCGTCGTCGAGGAGTCCGGCCTCGGTGGAGATGCCGACGACCGTGCCCATCGTGTCGAAGAAGTCGCTCAGGATCAGCGTGAAGACCAGCAGGACCAGGGTGACCGCGCCGATCTCGGAGAAGGCGCCGAAGGGACTGAAGGCGCCGAGCAGGCCGAAGTCAGGGGTGTCCACCACGTCGTCGGGGATGCTGGGCGCGGTCAGGCCCCAGGCGGCGGGGTCGAGGTCGGCGATCTCGTTGATGACGATCGCGAGGACCGTGGTGGCGATGATGCTGATCAGGATCGCGCCGCGCATCTTGCGGGCGAGCAGCGCCACGGTGAGCAGCACACCGACACAGAAGACCAGGATCGGCCAGCCGGCGAGGTGTCCGGCGGCGCCGAGCTGGACCGGGACCGAGCCGGTGTCGCCGGGGATACGGGTGGCGAAGCCGGCGTCGATGAAGCCGATGAACGCGATGAACAGACCGATGCCGACGCTGATCGCGTATTTGAGCGCGGGCGGGATGGCGTGCATCACGGCCTCGCGCAGCCCGGTGACGACGAGGACGCAGATCAGGATGCCTTCGACGAAGACGAGACCCATCGCGTCCGGCCAGCTCATCTGGGGTGCGAGCTGGAAGGCGACGACGGCGTTGAGCCCGAGTCCGGCGGCGATCGCGAGCGGCAGATTGCCGCCGACGCCCATGATGACCGTCATCACGGCGGCCACCAGGGCGGTGGCGGTGACGAGTTCGGCGCCGTCCAGCTTGTTGCCGAACTTGTCCTCGGCCGAGCCCAGGATGATCGGGTTCAGGACGAGGATGTAGGCCATCGTGAAGAACGTGGCGAAGCCGCCGCGTATCTCACGGCCGAAGCTCGAACCGCGGGCGGTGATACGGAAGAACCGGTCCACGGAGTTCGCGGGTGGCGGCTGTGGTGCGCCGTCGGTCTTGTCGGCTGGATCGGCTGTCTGAGCCACGGGGTACTCCTGAGGGGTCCGGCTGCGGGTGTTGGCTGGATTGTTCCCCTGCGTCGGCCGGTTCAGGTTTTCACCGTGTTACGGATTGCTGATCAACTCGCGCTCTGCGCCCGGTTCTTGGTGATCTCGTACGCGACACCCTCGCGCGCCCGGACGGTGTGCCCGCCGAATTCCTCCCGTGCGCGGTCGGTGGCCTCGTCGGGGGTGAGCGAGGGACCGACGTGCGTGACGAGCAGGGTCTGGACCCCCGCCTCCCGTGCCAGGGCGCCCGCGTCCTCGGGGGTGAGGTGCACGCGCTCCCCCTCGTGCCGGTCGACATAGGCCTCGGCAAGCAGCACATCGGCGCCCCGGGCGAGTCGGCCCAGTTCCGGGCAGGGCCCGCTGTCTCCCGTATACGCGAGGACGGCGCCGTCGTACGTGATGCGCGCACCGTAGGCCTCGATGCCGTGCACCACGGCGTGGGTGGCGAGTTGCGCGCCGTCGAGGTCGACGGTGTGCCCGTCCTCGAGCGCGTGGAAGGCGAAGACCTCGGCGAGCGGGCCGAGATCCGGCTTCCCGTAGAAGCCGGCGAGGCGGCGGGGCGCGTCGGCCGGGGCGTACACGGGGATCGGGCGGTCGATACCGAGACCGCCGTCCGAGATACCCGCTTCGGCGGCGATCAGATCGGTCCAGTGGTCGGAGTGCAGATGGCTGATCCAGATCGCGGTCAACTCGCCGGGGTGCAGGTGCCGTTGGAGCTCGGCGAAGGTTCCGGGCCCCGCGTCCATCCACACCTTGGCGCCGCCCGCCTCGACGAGATGGCCGGAGCAGGGGCGCCCGGGCTGCGGATGAGGCGCGGCGGTGCCCAGCGGGGTGAGGGTGAAGGTCATGCGGGGAGGTTAACGGGGGCGTTCAGGACTCGGGTCGCCACTGCGGATCCCGGCCGCCGAGGCCGATCGTGCGGTCGAGCAGCGACGCGGATTCGGGTACGGGCACGATCGGGCCGAACAGTCCGCCGCGCTCGGGGCCGTCCGGGGTCGCGGCCACCATCTCGTACGACACCCGCAGCGAGGCCTCGTCGGGCGCGTAGTCCAGACCCGTCGCACGGGCCAGATCCCAGCCGTGCAGGACCAGTTCGTTCATCGCGACCTGAGCCGTGACGAGCGCGGGCATCTCCACACCGCCCGCCTTCGTGAAGCCCTCCCAGGCGGCCGGGTCCCGCCAGGCGGCGGCGAGTTCATCGAGGTTCTTCGCCAGCTCCGCGCGCCATTCGGGGCCGATGTCCGAGGACTCCACATCGGGCGCGCTGTCGGCCAACGGCCCGAGGTCCTTGCGCGCGGCGTCCCGGAAGGCGGCGGCGAGTCCGACGAGATGGCCGAGCAGCGTACGTACCGACAGATGCGTACAGGGCGTGGGGTTGTCGAGCTGTGCGTCGGTGACCTGGTCGGCGAGGCGGGCGATCAGGCGGGTCTGCTCGGTGAAGTCGATGGCCGTCATGGGTGTTTCTCCGTCCTGGCGTGGCGCACGGTGCGCTCCCGCCGCAGTGGGGACTGCGTCCCTGCCCGGAACTCATCGCCCAAGGCCAGAGGAAGTAAGGAATTTTCCCGATGCCTCAGGAAGGGCCTTAGGGCGACTCTGACCGGCATGGCATGGACAACCTTGCAGGTGATCAGGGACCGCAACGCCGGGCTCTACCTGGGCGGCGTGATCGTCTCCGGTTTCGGCACCTCCGCGATGTGGCTGGTCTCGGGTGTGTGGGTCAAGACGCTCACCGGGTCGAGCAGCCTGGCCGCGCTCGCCACCTTCGCCCTGTGGCTGCCGGTGCTCGCCGGACCGCTGCTCGGCACACTGGCCGACCGCACCCGGCGCAGACCGCTCCTGATCTGGACCAACCTGGGGCTCGCGGGGCTGCTGTGCGCCCTGTTCGCGGTGAACTCGGCGGACCGGATCTGGATCCTGTTCGCGGTGCTCTTCGTGTACGGGGCCGCGGGTGTGGTGCACGACGCGGCGGAGACCGCACTCGTGGCCTCGGCCGTGGACAGGAAGCTGCTCGGCGACTTCAACGGGCTGCGGATGACCGCCAACGAGGGGATGAAGCTGGTGGCCCCGCTCGCGGGAGCCGGTCTGTTCGCGGCGTACGGCGGTGCGCGGGTCGCGCTGCTCGATGCGCTGACCTTCGTGGCCGCGGCCGGTCTCTACGCGCTGCTGCGGGTACGGGAGGCCGAACCTGCGCCCGCGACCGAGAGTTGGCGGGTCCGCGGCGCGGTCGGTGCGCGCTATCTGTGGCGCCATCCGGTGCTGCGTCCGCTCGCGCTCGCGGGCGGGTTCACGATGCTTCTCGCGGGTGTCAACGGCGCGCTGATCTTCGCCGTGGCCGACGAGGGGCTCGGACACTCCCCCGCGTTCGTCGGTGTCCTGTACGCGGTGCAGGGCGTCGGTTCGGTGGCCGTCGGCCTTGTCGCGGGCCCGCTGCTGCGGCGCTGCGGGGAGCGGGTGTTCGCGGCGGCCGGGCTCGCGGTGTTCGCGGTGTCGGTGGCGCTGCGGGCGCTCCCGTACGACGGGGTGGCGCTGGTGTGCAGCGCGGGGATCGGGATCGGCCTTCCGTGCGTGCTGATCGCGGTCCTCACTGCGGTGCAGCGGGAGACCCCGGACGCGCTCGTCGGCCGGGTGGCGGCGACGGCCAACACCCTGGTGTTCGCGCCCAACGCGGTGGCGATCGGGCTCGGCGCGGGTCTTGTCGCGCTCGTCGACCACCAGGTGCTCCTGGTGGCGCTGGGTGTGGCGGGCGTGACCGCCGTACCGGTGCTACTGCGGCGCACGCATGCGGGGGGCGGCCGTCAGAAGGGGGACTGCAGTCAGGAGGGAGACGGCCGTCAGGAGGACGGGCTGCCGTCCCCGGGGCGGGCCTGAGGCCCGCGACAGGACCGCCCCGGAAAGCACTCAGCGCAGGGCCGCCCGCACCAGCTCCAGGTCCGCGTCCGAGGCCAACCCCGCGTGGTACAGCCGCAGTTCGCTCGCCCCACGCCCCTTCGCCCGTGCGGCGTCCTCGCGCAGCCGCCCCGGAGCGCCGCCCATCCCGCTGACCACGGTGAGGTTCGCGGCGAGCACGGCGCCCTGCGCCCCCTCGGCCGCGAACGGCGCGAGCAGTTCCGAGGAGCCCGTGCACGGCACGACCACCCCGTCCGCCACACCGAGGATGTGCGCGGGGTCCACTCCCGCATTGGCTCCGCAGCGGTACGCCACCGGGTCCGCGTGCAGCAGCACCTGGAAGTCCGCGGGGGCCTCGGCCCGTACGGCGGCGACGGCCTCCTCCTGGAGCGAGCGGGCGACCGTCGTCCTGAACTCCAGGGTGGCCGCGAACAGTTCGGCGGCGAAGAGCTTGTCGATGGCGGTGTCCTGAGCCGCTTCCCCCCGCCACAGCGGCTCCAGCGCGCGTCGTACGGATTGCGCCAGCTCTGCGGGGTCGAGCCCCAGACCCGTATAGCCGTCTCGGCAAGCACCGCAGAAGCAGAGCGACATCAGATACTGGCCGGCGTCGCCGAGCCCGACCCCACCGGTCTTGTCGTGGGCGTGCAGATGCGCCAGGCCGTACCAGCCGCAGGACTCCAGCTCGGTGCCGCGCGCTCCCGGGCGAACCGCCGCCTCCGCCGCCAGGTCCACCAGATGGGCGCGGGTGGCGGGCTGTGCGATGCACGGCGCCCACGGGTAGCGGTCGCCGTACGCGTTGACCACCGAAGTGTCCGGATGCTCCGCGCCCATCCGGGAGTTGTGCGCGAGCACCACCCAGGTGTGCACCTCGAGGCCCGCCTCGTCGAGCGCGGCGGCCGCCGTACCGAAGGCGTCACCGGGAGCCCAGGCCCCGGACTCGTACGGCCGCAGCGTGCGCCCCTGCCAGCGCTCCCCCGGCGGGTAGAGCACCGCCGCGTGCTCGGCCGTGACGATGCGGTGCGAGGGGTGGCGCGGGGTCAGGGCGCGGGTGGAGTGGTACGCGGAGGCGAGGGTGGCCTGCCGGACGCCGAGTGCGGCGATACGGCCCGCGGCCTCGGGGTCGCCGTTGACGTCCCAGGGGTAGACGAAGGCGGAGGTCTTCATCGTCTCTGCGGTCATCAGGCGTCCGCCCCTTCGGTGATCAACGCACGCCCGCGCTCGATCAGTTCGGCCAGTTCCTTGATCTGCTGCTCGCTCGGCTCGTGCAGCGGGGTGCGCACCTCGCCGACCTCGATACCGCGCAGCCGTACGCCCGCCTTGACCAGGGCCACCGCGAAGCCGCGGCCCTGGTTGCGCAGTTCGACGAAGGGCCGGTAGAAGCCGTCGACGAGCCGGTTCGCGGTGGCGTCGTCGCCCGAGTTGAGAGCGCGGTGGAAGGCCTGGGCGATGTCGGGAGCGAAGCAGAAGACGGCGGAGGAGTAGAGCGAGACGCCGATGCCGCGGTAGGCGAGGCCGGTGAGTTCGGCGGTCGGCAGGCCGTTGAAGTAGAGGAAGTCCTCATGGCCGGCGGTGCTCGCACGGCCGGTGGTGCCCGCGCTGCGGACCGTGCTGACGATCCGCTGCATCAGATCCATGTCGCCGAGGCCGTCCTTGAACCCGATGATCTTCGGGTGGGCCGCCAGCTCGACCACGGCCTCGGGGGTGAAGACGGCGTTGTCCCGCTGGTAGACGATCACTTCGAGCGAGGTGGCGTCGGCGAGCGCGCGATAGTGGCGAAGGAGTCCTTGCTGCTCGGCCTTGACGAGATACGGCGGCATCGCGAGCAGGCCGTCCGCGCCGGCGTCCTCGGCGAGCTGCGCGTAACGGATCGCGAGCGCCGTACCGTATCCGGCGCCCGCGATCACCGGGACCCGTCCGTCGGCCGCCTCGACCGCCGCGGCCACACAGGCCTTGAACTCCTCGGGTGTCACGGCGTGGAACTCACCCGTACCGCAGACGGCGAACACCGCCGCACCGCCCGCCTCCACGCCCGCGCGCACATGCGCGCGATAGGCATCGAGGCCGAGCCCGCCGTCCGGGCCGAAAGCGGTCACCGGGAAGAACAGCGGTCCGCTGGGGATGCTGAGTCGAGCGGCGAGCGGGGCTGACGTCACGGGCTCTCTCCCTGAGCAGCGGCGGACTGGAGTGCACTGCCGCGAGCCGTGCACGTTTCTGATCCGCGTCTATATTTCTGAACACGCCCACGCTAAGGCGCCCTTGAGCCGCCGGTCAAGCGCCCCGACGGGCAACATCATCGGCGAAATCCTTGACTCCGGATGCCCTTCGACAGTGCTCGCCGCCCCCTTGACTCGCCCCGGCGGAGATCCATAACGTGTCCACGCATGTGAATGACGTACATGAATGCGTTCATCGGGCGCAGGCCGGTGCCCTGGTGGCCTCCGCACGTATACGTTCGTGTGGTTGCGGCCGCACCCGACCACCGGCACCCGAGGAGAGAACCCCATGCCCGCTCCCCGCACCGTTCTGCTCACCGGCGCCGCCGGTGGCCTCGGCACCCTGATGCGGGGACTGCTGCCCGCGTACGGCTATGAGCTGCGGCTGCTCGACATGGTCGCGATCGAGACCATGGAGGGCGAACCGGCCGCGATCAAGGCGGACCTCGCGGACAAGGAGGCGCTGCGCGAGGCGGTGCGCGGGGTCGACGCGATCATCCATCTCGCGGGCATCTCGCTGGAGTCCACCTTCGACAAGATCCTCAAGGCGAACTTCGAGGGCACCTACAACCTCTACGAGGCGGCCCGCGAAGAGGGCGTACGGCGGATCGTGTTCGCCTCCTCGAACCACGCCGTCGGCTTCACCCCGCGGCCGCGGGGCGACGAGCCGCTGATCCCGATCGACACGCCGCGCCGGCCCGACACCTTCTACGGTCTGTCCAAGTCCTTCGGTGAAGATCTGGCCCAGTTCTACTGGGACAAGCACGGCATCGAGACCGTGTCCGTACGGATCGGCTCCTGCTTCATGGAGCCCACCTCGGTACGGATGCTCTCGGTGTGGATGTCCCCGGGCGACGGCGCACGCCTCTTCGACGCGGCGCTCACCGCGCCCGGTGTCGGGCATGCGGTGGTCTACGGCTCCTCCGCCAACACCCGTCTGTGGTGGGACCTTTCGAGCGCCCGGGCGCTGGGGTACGACCCGCAGGACGACTCCGAGCAGTACGCGGAGAAGCTGGTCGCCGAGCAGGGCGAGCTCTCCGAGGACAACCCGGACCACGCGCACCTGGGCGGTCACTTCTGCACGAATCCGCCCATGTGGCCTTACTAGTCCCCTCGCTGGCTTCCTCGCCGGTCTCCTCGCCGGTCTCCTTGCCGGTTCAAGGCCGCTGCACGTGCCGCCGTAATTCGTTGTACGGCGCCGTGGGACGCGCTCTAGGCTCCGCTCATGCCCCGACCCCATGGCTTCCGCTACGAAGCGCGCGGCGACGACATGGTCGCCATCACCCACCACGGCCGCGCGGCCGCGACGCTGCGCGGTGCGCGTGCGCAGCGGTTCCTGGCCGAAGTGGCCGCGGGTGACGAGCAGTTGGTCATGGCCCGCTGGACGGGCGCGTACAAGTTCGGCAACGAACGCGTCGCGCGCAACCACCCGCGCAACCGGGGCTGAGCCGCACGAGGGGACGGCTCAGCCCCGTCGTCCGTGTGCTCAGCCCTTCTCCGCTGCCGCGTCAGCTCCTGACAGCGCCCGGGCCGGTTCAGCCCCGGCTGGCCACGTTGGTCTTGTTCACGTCGCCGACCTTGCAGGACTTGGACGACGGGACCTTCTGTCCGGGGCCGACGACGTACGAACCCTTGACCTCACCGGGCCAGGTGGTTCCGGGCTCGATCTGGTGCTGGATCAGAAAGCTGTTGGCACGCAGGGTGCCGTCCGGGTCGACGGCAAGGAGAGTGCCCTCGTAGTTCGCGGCCATGGCCGAATTGCCGTTGCTGACCTCGTACTCGAAGGTGATGGTCCCCATACCGTCGCCCGTCTTCTCCACGACGCAGCCGACGATCTTCACCTCGCCCTTGACCGAGGTGACCTTCCCCTTGGACTTGGCGGGCGCCGAGGACTTCGGTGCCCCGGGTGCCGGCGCCCCTTCGGTCTCCGTCTCCGTGGGCAGCGGCGGGATGGTCGTCTCCACCACGTCGACGCCACCCGATCCCCCGCTCGAACCCGAGCTGTCGTGATCGTCGTCGCACCCGCCACCACCTCCGCGCCGCGCGCCGGTCAGCGCGACGACGACCAAGGTGAACACGGCGACCGCCCGCACATGCCGCAGCTTCACACTTCCCCCAAGGAACGTAGCCTCCCGCCCTGTTGGGCGTGTCAGGTGCGCGACAGGGTAGCGGGTCCATATCCGGGTGGTGATCGCGGCGGCGCTCGGTCAGACTGGCGGGCATGATCTCCGTACTACAGAACGTGGCTGTCGACTGTGCCGATGCCTATGCGCTGGCACATTTCTGGAGCGAGGTGACCGGGGCCGCGCTGGATCCGGAGAGCGGCCCCGGAGATCACGAGACGCAGGTGACGCTCCCCGAGGGACCGGCCCTGTACTTCAACCAGGTGCCGGAGCCGAAGACCGTCAAGAACCGCCTCCACCTGTGCCTGCGCCCCAGCACCTCGCGAGAGCCGGAGATCGAGCGCTTGCTGGGCATCGGGGCCACCTGGGTCGCCGACCGCCGCGAGCCCGACGGCTCGGGCTGGGCCGTCCTCGCCGACCCCGAGGGCAACGAGTTCTGCGTGCTGCGCAGCGACGCGGACCGCGCCGCGATGTCCCACTGACCGGCGCACCCACAGGAGTTGAGATGCAGGTAGCCGTAGTCACCTTCGACGGATTCAACGAGCTCGACAGCTTCATCGCCTCCGCGCTGATCAACCGGTGCCGCAAGGACGGCCTCGAGGCCTTCATCACGACGCCGGCCCCGCAGGTCACGTCGATGAACGGCGTGGAGGTGAGCGGTCAGCGGCCGCTGGAGTTCATGGCGGAGGCCGATGTCGTCCTGATCGGCAGCGGGATGAAGACGCGCGACGTGGTCGCCGACGATCGTCTGGTCTCCCGCCTGACCCTCGATCCCGCACGCCAGTTGATCGGTTCGCAGTGCTCCGGCGCACTGGTCCTCGCCCGCCTCGGACTCCTCGACACGATGCCCGCCTGCACGGACCGTACGAGCCGCCCGTTCGTCGAGGCGACCGGGGTCACCGTGCTCGACGCCCCCTTCCACGCGGAGGGCAACATCGCGACGGCGGGCGGCTGCATGGCCTCGCAGTACCTCGCCACCTGGGTGATCACCCGCACACTCGGCGAGGACGCGGCACGCGCCGTCCTCGATTACGTGGCGCCGGTGGGCGAGAACGAGGAGACGGTCTCACGGGCGCTGCGCAACGTACGCGCGGGCGAACCCGCGACGCTGCACTGAGCAGCCCGTGACCGCAGCGCAGAACCGCGCGCGGCGCACAGACCGTCCTTCCCTCATGACCCACGACGACGCACTCCTGTCGGAGCAGCGCGCCTACTACCGCGCCGCCGCCGCTCAATACGACCGGCCGTACGAGGAGAGGGACGAGTTACGGCAGCTCGGACGCTGACCCCCGCACGGGCGCGTGCGCCCGTGCCCACCGTCCTTCGCCGGCTCGACGACGGCAGCGACTACCGCATCGTGAAGGTGTTCCACGAACCCAGCGCGCTGGAGGACGAGCTCACGGCATACGGCTGGACGGCACAGGTGCGGGAGCTGAACGGCAACATCCTCGGCATCGCAAAACCCCCGGACGGCAGCTCCTAGAGGGCCGCTCACCAAACAGAAGGCGCCCGCCTCGCCTCCGGCAAGACGGGCGCCCGGTGTCTCCTACAGCGCCTGGGCCGCCGGCTTCACCATCCCGCGTACCGTGCGGGACTTCACGAAGTCGCCCATCGCCGTCATCTCCCACTCGCCGGAGAACTGGCGGATGAGCTTCGCCATCATCACGCCCGTCTGGGGCTCCGCGCCCGTCAGGTCGAAGCGGACGAGTTCCTCGTTGGTGGCCGCGTCGACCAGGCGGCAGTACGCCTTCGCGACCTCGGTGAACTTCTGGCCCGAGAAGGAGTTGACCGTGAAGACCAGGCCCGAGACCTCCTGCGGGAGACGGCCGAGGTCGACCACGATGACCTCGTCGTCGCCGCCGCCCTCACCCGTGAGGTTGTCACCGGAGTGCTTGATCGCACCGTTCAGGATCGCGAGCTTGCCGAAGTAGCAGCTGTCGATGTGATTGCGGTTCGGGCCGTACGCGATGACCGAGGCGTCGAGGTCGATGTCCTTGCCGCGGAAGGCGGGCTCCCACCCGAGGCCCATCTTGACCTGCGAGAGCAGCGGGCGGCCGCCCTTGACCAGGGACACGGTCTGGTTCTTCTGGAGGCTGACGCGGCCCTTGTCCAGATTGATCTTGCCGCCGGCCGGAGCGGGGGCGGGCGGAGCGGCCGGGGCAGCGGGGGCGGCAGGCGGAGGCGTCTGGGCCCAGGCCCGCGGATCCGGGGCCGCAGGCGCGGCAGCGGGGGGCGCGACAGGAGCGGCCGCCGGAGCGGGAGCCGCCGGCTCCTCCACCGAGACACCGAAGTCCGTGGCGATACCGGCGAGTCCGTTCGCGTAACCCTGGCCGACCGCACGCGCCTTCCACGCCCCGTTGCGGAGATAGATCTCGACGACCACCAGGGCCGTCTCCGCGCCCAGCTGAGGCGGGGTGAAGGTGGCGAGCACGCTGCCGTCGTCCGCATTGCGGATCGTGGCCGTGGGCTCGATGCCCTGGAAGGTCTGGCCTGCCGCGTCCGGGCTGGCGGTCACCACGATCTTCTCGATGCCCGGCGGCAGGGCCGAGGTGTCCACCGTGACCTTGTCGGGCGCGGAGCCGCCGCCCGACTGGTAGGTGACACCGGGGCCCGAAGGCTGGTTGAAGAAGATGAAGTCGTCGTCGGAGCGCACCTTGCCGTCGGCGGTGAGCAGCAGGCCCGATACGTCGAGCCGCACCGGAGCGGCGACGTCCACCGATACGCGGACGGTGGGCAGCGGAATGTTCGAGCCGGGGGTCATAGCGGTCATGCCTGGGGTAACGAGCGAGATCTCTTTGCCGTTCCCTTACCTGCGGCGAGTTTTCGACCTTGGCCGTCCGGTTTCCATCGGACGGCGGACAGACCGCCACGAACAGGCCGAAGCCCCCGGATCCCGCTCCCACACGGAACCCGGGGGTCCGGCCTCACGCGGCCGACCTCCAAGGCCAGTCCGCGTCCCGCCCCCGCTCCAGCAGCGGCACCATCCGGAAGGCGGCGTCCGAGAGCCCTCCGAAGGTGTGCCGGTTGCGCGTACCCGACGGGCCGTGGCCCGCCCGGTAGCCCGCGAGGTTCCAGGTGTAGACCGGTACGTCGGCCGGCACCTGCCCGGTCGGGTCGCCGTGGGCGCTGTACGTGTACTGCTCGTCGGTGACGATCAGCACCCGGTCGTGCCCGCGGTAGAACCGCCGTACCGCCTCGGTCGTATTGGTGCCGCCCAGGTCGCCGAAGCGCTCCAGGACCTTGAGCACCGACTCGCCCTTGCGGAACTTCACCGGCGCACTGGTCGATCCGAACTCCACCAGATCCGCCTTCGCGGCCCGCATCGCGACCGCCGCGCCGAACACCGCGGCGCCGTCGGCGCGGGTGAGCTCGGAGCGGTCCGACATCTTCGAGAAGAACATCGAACCGGACCGGTCCACCAGGACCAGCGTGCGGCCGGGCAGCTTGGGCACATGGGACAGCGAGTGCGCGAGCGCCTGCTCCAGCGGGTAGGCCCAGCGCAGCGACGGGGCGTGCCGGTACGCGGCCAGGTACCGGAACGGGAACTGCCGCGAGCGGCGTACCTGCTCCGGGTCCGAGATCTTCGCCGCGACCTCCGCGGCGACATCATCCGAGACCCCTGCCTCGTCGAAGTTGCGCAGGTTGCGTACGAGCGCCATGGCGCCCATCGACGGGATCATCGCCTCCCAGGCCGCCTTGTCCATCGGCCCCTGCAGCCAGCCGGCCAGCGCCTCCCAGGTCATGCCCGCCTCGGCGAGGCGCGCGGGACCGTCGGGGGCCGTGACCACGGCCCGGCGCGCGGCGACCGGCAGTTCCATCAGCTCGCGGTGCGCGGCCAGCACTCGGTTGGAGGTGGGCGGAACCGCCGTCTCCGGGTTATGCCGGCGATCGAGCGCGTACCGGAACAGCTCGCCCTGCCACGCCTTGTCCGGATCGGGCGCGGCGTGCACCAGGTTGAGGATGTCGCCGAAGCGGTAGCCCTTGCTCGAAGTGTCGTACTTCAGCAGGGACTTGCCGTGGTAGAGCCGGCGCACCGCGTCCGAGACGCCCCGCTTCACGGGCTTGGGGATGGCACGTCCGTACGTCGAGGTCCAGTAGCCGAGCAGTTCGCCGGGCTCGTCGGGGCGCTGCAGGACGGACGCGACGACCGAGCGGTTCGACGGTCCGTCCGTGGCGCCCGCGTCGAGCCGCGCCTTCACGTACTCGGCGGCGCCGACCAGCGAGGCCGTCCGCATGTTGCCCTCACCGCGCAGCCAGCCGAGCAGTCCCGCGGTCCAGGCCGGGTCCTCGACGGCGAGCTTGCGCACAAGGCGTACGAAGCGGTCGTCGCTGTCCGTGCCCTTCTCGTAGAAGGTCCGCTGGCCCACCATGTTCGCCACCGCGAGCAGGAAGAGCTCGGAGCGCTCCTCGCGCTCGTAACCGCGTCCGCCCTCGTAGGTGCGCAGGGTGCGGCCGGTGGACGTGACGCGCGAAGTGCCGCGTGCACGAGTGAACTTGGTGTTGAAGCGCGCCATGAGAATCCCCCCGAATTCATAGAGACAAGAAAGGAGAAGCAAGAAGTACGGAGGCATTTCGGCAAAGGGGTGCCCGAGATCGGAATCGGCGACGGTGACAGTCAGCTGCTCTAACCAATTGAGCTACACCGACCCGAAGTCGATGACGGGACTCGAACCCGCAACCCGCTGATCCAGAAGTAGCCGTCGCCTGCGCACCGGGCACTCCCGCCAAGAAATGCATCAATTTGTGGTGTCCAGAGATCAGTTCGGCGGAACTACGAAGGTGCTCTAACCACTGAGCTACTCCGGCATGAATGCCGAAGGCAGGAATCGAACCTGCGACCGCCCCATTATGAGTGGAAGTAAGTCCTGCCTGCGCACCTGGACGTCTACGACTCTAGAGAGCCGGAGCACAGGGGCGCCAAGGGTTTTCGCGGTACGCCCCGCGAGGCCCGCGCGCCCCCTGGGTACCATCACCCCGAGCTCACGGGGGAAGGTGGCCGGCAAGTCATGCAGATGCTCAGGGAGCAGGATCCACGGCAGATCGGTCCTTACCGGCTGCTCGGCCGGCTCGGCAACGGCGGTATGGGCGAGGTCTTCCTCGCCCGCTCGCCCGGTGGCCGTACGGTCGCGGTGAAGGTCGTACGCGAGGAACTCGCCGCCCAGGAGGCCTTCCGGCACCGCTTCCGCCGCGAGGTGGACGCCGCGCGCAAGGTCGGCGGCGAATGGACGGCGCGGGTGCTCGACGCCGACACCGAGGCCGAATCCCCCTGGATCGCCACGACGTTCGTCCCGGGCCCGGGTCTCGACGTCATCGTCGGTCAGGAGCACGGACCGCTGCCCGAGCACACGATCCTGGTGATGGCCGGACGGCTCGCCCAGGCGCTCACCGCGATCCACGCGGCGGGCCTGGTCCACCGTGACCTCAAGCCGTCCAACGTCCTGCTGACCCTGGACGGACCGCGCGTCATCGACTTCGGTATCGCCCGCCACCTCGCCCTCGGGGGCGAACTCACCCGTACCGGCTATGCGCTCGGCTCCCCCGGCTTCATGTCCCCCGAGCAGGTACGGGGCGAGCCCGTGGGCACGGCGAGCGATGTCTTCGGGCTCGGCGCGCTGCTCGCGTACGCGGCCACGGGGCGGCGGCCCTTCGGCAGCTCGGAGATCGGGCCGCACGCCCAGATGTTCCGGATCGTGTCCGAGGATCCCGATCTGGACGGTGTCGGCGGTGAGTTGCTCTCGCTGATCACCGACTGTCTGCACAAGTCCCCCGAGGAACGGCCGTCTCTGGCCTCGATCCTGGACCGTACGGCCGACGCAGCGGTGGCCGAGGGAGAGTGGCTGCCGGCGGAGCTGGTGGGGCATCTGGGGCGTGCGGCGGTGCGGCTGCTGGATGTGGACGTTCCGCAGGAGCCTGCACGGGCGTCGTCTTCCGGTGCGCTCGACAAGGCCGTACGGGAGGACTCCACACCGGCGCGTACAGACACTCCTGCCGACAGCGGCACGGTGGCACTGCGCCCCGAACAGGGAGCCGCACCCACGCCGGAGCCCACCCCGCTCGCGACACCGGCCCTGCCGAAGAAGCACCGGCGGCGGCTCGCGGTCCCGCTGGTGCTCGCGGGTGTCCTCGTCGCCGCGGGTGCCGGAATGTACGTTCTGAAGCCCGGCCTCTTCCACGGCACCGAGAGTTCCGGCGACAGCCACAGCAACTCAAGCGGGCAGGGCGCGCAGGCGAAGGGGGGCATGGTGAAGTCACCTTCGCCGTCGGCGAGTTCCGAAGGCAAGGACGCCGGCGGGGAGACGAGCGACAAGCCCTCCCCCCGTACGTCCGCGAGCGAGAGCGCCACCGGCGAGTCACAGGACCCTCCCGGCAACGGCTTCCCGGCGAGCTTCTTCGGGACGTGGGAGAACAGCACTGGCGAGTACGAATGGTCGTTCACCATCCCCTTCAAGCCGGCGGACAAGTCGGTGAGCTGGGGAATACTCGCCGGTGACGGCAGCTACTGCACCTTCGCCGCTCCGGTCGTGGAGGCGACCGCGACCCGCCTCGTGCTCGGCAAGGCCACGCTCACGGACCAGGCCGAGAACGAGGACTCGTCCCTGTCCTGCGAAGCCGGGGACAAGCCGTACCTGGTCGTGGTCGACAACAACAAACTGCTCTACTTCGGAACCGGTCAGAAAGGTCTGTACGTGGACCGCGTCGACTAGGGCCTGTCCGGCGGATCAGGCCTCAGCCGGAGCCGGTCCCGCGCAGCGCGTCAATCCGGTCCAGCATCGCGAGGAAACAGGGCCGCACCTGCCGCCGGAGCTCATCGCTCCAGCTCTCCTCGGCATACGTGCTGTGCAGATACAGCTCCCGCGCGTACGCCAGCGCCGGACGGTGCTCGGCGGGCAGCCGCTCCAGGGCCCATGCCGCCGCCCGGTCCTTCGACAGGATCTCGCCGGTCGCGACCGTCACCCACGTACGCGCCATGGTGAGCAGCACGTTGCGCTCGTCATCGTCGATATCGGCCGTCAGCGCCTGAATGCCGGCCACACTCGCCGCCACCACATCCGCATGCGGCACCGGGTCCACCACGGACGACAGCGGGGGCCCGCTCAGCGTCCGGTCCCCCGCCAGCGCCATCGTGAGCAGCAGCGCAAGGTCCACCATCGGCGACGGCTGTGGCAGGTTCCGTCTGTCGTACGAGGAGCGCAGCCACTCCCCGTAGAGGAAGTCGCAGACCGGCGGGTAGCGCCACGGTCGCACCTCGGACTGGACGACCACCGCCAGTTCGACGGGCCGCAACGGTGCTTCCATGCCGGAGATTTCGCGGAGCCCCTCAAGGAGTGCCCGGCGCTTGGACTCGACGAGCGAGCGCCGGGACACCACCAAGATGTCCACATCGCTGGCCGGCCTCAGCCCGCCGAGTACGGCCGAGCCGTGGAGGTAGCTGCCGATGAGCTCGGGTCCAAGGACGTCGGCAACCAGCTCCACGGCCGGTGCGATGTGATCCATTCCCCCAGACTACGGGCGGGAGTTCCGTCGCCAGGGCCCGGTGATGGCGAGCATGATGCCCGGGTCCTGGATGTTGGCGTACAGCGTCCTGCCGTCGGGTGAGAAGACCACGCCGGTGAACTCGCTGTACTCGGGCTCCTCTTCGGTGCCCATGTTCATGTCGTTGCGTGCGATCGGGTACGTGACACCGCTGTCCGTGGCGCCGAAGAGGTGCTGGACGCCCTCGCCGTCCTCGGCGATGATCAGGCCGCCGTACGGGGAGACCGTGATGTTGTCGGGCCCGTCGAAGGCGCCGTCCTCGGAGGCGTCGGGGTTCACGCCGAGCAGGACCTTCAACGTCAGGGTCCTGCGGCGCGGGTTGTAGAACCACACCTGGCCGTCGTGCGGTGCACCGGGGCTCTCCTCGCGGGCGTACGACGAGACGATGTAGGCACCGCCGTCGGCCCACCACATGCCTTCGAGCTTACGGGCGCGGGTGATCTCGCCGTCGGGGAACTGCTTGCGGATCGGTGTGGTCTGCGCGTCGCGTTCGGGCACGTCCACCCAGTCCACTCCGTAGACCGTGCCGATCTTCGTGGCACGTGAGAGGTCGTCGACGAAGCGGCCGCCGGAGTCGAAGCACTTGGGTGCCTGCAGGGTGCCCGCGTCGTCGGCGAGCTTTCTGAACTGGCCGCGGCCGTGCTTGAAGCCGTGCGGCGGGATCCAGCGGAAGAGCAGTCCGTTGGGGCCGCCGGCGTCCTCGGTGAGATAGCCGTAGCCGGTCTTCGGGTCGACGACCACGGCCTCGTGATCGAAGCGGCCGAAGAACTTCAGGGGCTTGGGGTCACGGTTGGCCCGCCGGTCGCACGGGTCGACCTCGAAGACGTAGCCGTGGTCCTTGGTCATGCCGTTGGTGCCGGCCTTGTCGGAGTTCTCCTCGCAGGTCAGCCAGGTACCCCAGGAGGTACGTCCGCCCGCGCAGTTGGTGGAGGTGCCGGCGATGCCCACCCACTCGGCGACCTCGCCGCCGCGGCGCACCTCGACGACGGTGCAGCCGCCGGCCGCGGCCGGGTCGTAGACGAGGCCCTCGGCGAGCGGCACGGGGTGCTCCCACTTGGAGCGGGCGCCCTTCAGCTCATGGTTGTTGACCAGGAGCGTCACACCGCGCGGCCCCTCGAAGGTGGCGGTGCCGTCGTGGTTGGACGGGGTGAACTCCCCGGATTCCAGCTTGGTTCTGCCGCTGTACGTGATGATCTTGTACGTGAAACCGACGGGCAGCGCGAGGATGCCCTTGGGGTCGGCGACCAGCGGTCCGTAGCCCGGGCCGTGGGAGTGGCCGCCGTGCCCGGCCTCCGCGGCCTCGGCCTCCGGCATGGCGAGCCCGCCATCAGTGGTGGCCAGCACTCCGGCACTGCCGGCGAGTGCGACGCCGGCGCCGGTGAGTGCGGAGTTGCGGGCGAAGTCCCTGCGAGTGAGCGGCATCGTCTCTCCTGAAGTGACGGTCCAGGTGCCATGGCGGCGCGGGGTGGTTCGGGGCCGAGAGTTCCGTCCGCGTATAAACGGAGGTTGAACGCTGTCCGACATCTGGAGTGCTGCTTCCGTGAACCTGTCCGAATCCGGCCGCCGCGTCCTTGTCTCGGGGGCCTCTCGTGGCCTCGGCCGTGCCCTCGCCCGCACTTTCGCGGAGAACGGCGACCGCGTGGCCGTCCACTACAACTCCCGGCGCGAAGAGGCCGAGAGAACACGGGAGTTGCTGCCGGGGGCCGGGCATGTCCTGGTGGGCGGGGATGTGTCCGATCCGGCGGGGGCGGCGCGGGTGGCCGATGAGGCCTTCGCCGCGCTCGGCGGGATCGACGTCCTCGTGAACAACGCGGCGGTGAACCTTCGCCACCCTCTGCCGACGACCTCGTACGAGGAATGGGCGGCACTGTGGCAGGCGCATGTGTCCGTCAATCTGCTCGCAACGGCGAATCTCAGCCATCTCGCGGCCCGCCGGATGATCACCCAGGGGACGCCCGGACGGATCGTCAACATCGGTTCGCGGGGCGCCTTCCGAGGCGAGCCCGACCATCCCGCGTACGGCGCGACGAAGGCCGCGGTGCACGCGCTCGGCCAGTCGCTCGCGGTCTCGCTCGCCCCGTACGGGATCGGTGTCGCCTCCGTGGCCCCGGGGTTCTTCGACACGGAGCGCGTCGCGCATCGCCTGGACGGCGAGGAAGGTGCGGTGATCCGGGCGCAGAGCCCCTTCGGGCGGGTGGCCTCCGCCGAGGAGATCGCCGAGGCCGTACGGTGGCTGGCCTCGCCTCTGGCCGAGTGGGCCTCGGGGACGGTTCTCGATCTCAACGGGGCTTCGCATCTGCGTACTTGAGCCCTTCGCGGAGCCGGGCCACAGAACGGAGGGCTCCGCTTCGCGGCGTACTGGAAGCGCTGCCAATCTTCGTAAACAAGGTCAATAGGGTGCGTCCAGCGCGAATCCCAAGATTTCGCGCGGTGGCCCTTGACCGTGCTGTGCGGCGGCAATAGACAGACAGCTACCTGCAGGAGCGCAGAAACGCGGAGAGGCGAGCCCGGTGGACGCACACGAGGCACGCAGACTCCATGAGGGCCGGCTGATGCAGCTGGCCAATGTGACCGGGGTGGGGATCGGCAAGGACGAGCACTCGGGCGCGGACGTGATCATCGTCTTCGTGACCCGTGCCGTGGACCGTGATCTCCTCCCGGCTGACGATGTGGTTCCCGACGAGCTCGAGGGCGTGCCGGTGCGCGTGCTCGCGATCGGCCCTGTCGATGCCCAGGACCAGGAGTCCTGAGCCGTCGGGAAACCCTCGCGCATCGCAAGGGAAAGTAGGTGGTCAGGCGTGACTAGCCGACCGGAACTGATGCGAGGACCTACCGGCGGACAGCTGAGTGACAGCTCCCGTCAGCAGGCGATGGGTGACTTCCTGCGGCGTGAACAGCCGCTGGCGAACGTGGTCGGGTTCGGCCACGGCGTGAAGTGGGCCGATGGCGAGCCCACCGGCGAGCAGGCCGTGCTCGTCTTCGTGACCCAGAAGGTTCCCGAGTCCATGCTGCCCGAGCGGGATGTCGTCCCGCGCCAGATGGACGACGGCACCCCGACCGACGTCATCGCCGTCGGTCATGTGGCGGCGCAGCGCACCACGGGCCGCGGCCGCTCCGTACCCTCCGCGCGCGGTGACGAGCAGATCTCCGGGCGCCCCGAGGTGTCCGAGCAGCTCGCGCAGTTGTCGCAGCCGCTGCTCGAAGAGCTCGGCGGACTCGGCGCGTTCGAACCGCAGCTGCTCAAGCGCCGTATGCGGCCCTGCCCTTCCGGCTTCTCGGTGGGCAACGTACGGGTGACCGCGGGCACGCTCGGCAGCGTGGTCTACGACTTCCTGCCCGGCGCGACCGTCGACCCGCCCGGTGCGGGCCTCGGCGTACCGGCCAAGTTCTACATCCTGTCCAACAACCACGTGCTCGCCGACTCCAACAGGGCCCAGCTGGGCTCCGCGATCCTGCAGCCCGGCACGTTCGACGGTGGGCAGGACCCGCAGGACCGTATCGCGACGCTGGAACGCTTCATCACGATCCAGTTCGCCCCGCAGATCCCCCTTGAGCGGCACAACAACGTCGTGGACGCGGCGCTCGGCGCGGTCGACTTCCAGGACGCCACGCGTGAGCAGTACTTCAGCGGCGCGCCCAAGGCCTGGCGGCGCAAGGCGAACGTGGCCGTCGGCGACCTGGTCAAGAAGACCGGCCGTACGACGAACATCTCCTTCGGCCGGATCATCGCGGTCGACGCGACCATCGACGTCAACTACGGCACGGCGGGGACGGCCCGGTTCAAGGACCAGATCCTCACCACCAACATCTCCGCGGGCGGCGACTCGGGTTCCCTGGTCACCTCTCAGGACAACGTGGCGGTCGGGCTGCTGTTCGCCGGATCGTCGGTCGTCACCGTGGCCAACCACATCGAGAACGTCCGCGCGCTGCTGCGCGTCGAGATCGCCGAGCGGCTGGCCTGAGACGCAGGGAAGGGAGGCACACCATGACCACACAGGCTCGTAAGCAGAAGGGTTCCCAGCGGGTGGAGCACCGGTTCTTCAACCCGCAGGGCGCCGAGGTCAAGACGCGTGACGAGGCTTTCGCCGCGCAGCAGCAGGATGTCGGGGCACAAGCGGTCTCGACGGACTGCAAGCTCACCCTCCACAACGGGCAGATCACCTTCGCACTCGAGGTGAAGTACAACCCGAACACCTACCCGCACGTGGTGACGGGCGGCCAGATCAAGTCCGGTATCTGTGGGGCCCCTTGGGACATCACGGGCGGCTTCATCGGCGAGCAGCTGCGCATCGACGCCAAGCGGGCGGGCCAGGGCTCGTGCGCGTCGACGATCACGATCGTCGGCGAGTACCAGAACCCGCCGGCGTTCCGTGGTACGTACGGCTTCGACGGGGCCACGTCCTCTTTCAAGCACACCACGCGTTACGAGTGCTGAGAGTTCTCTCGTACGGAGAGTCCCTCTCGGCACGAAGGATCCCGCTCCCCGCGGGGTGGTGGGCGGTCCCGTTGCGCACGGGGCCGCCCACCGGCGTCTTCCGTCTCACCGTCCGACGGAGCCGTCGATCTGTTCCCGCAGGATGTCCGCGTGCCCGGCGTGCCGGGCGGTCTCCTCGATCATGTGGACCAGGATCCAGCGCATCGACGGCGGTGGCGTCTCGCGCAGCGAGCGGGCGCCGGGGCGGTCCAGGTCGGTGCAGGCGAGGGCGACCTCGTTCGCCCTCGCGATCGCCTCGCGATAGGCCTCGGCCAGACTCGCCGCGGTTTCCTCGGCGGCCACCCCGCCCCCGTCGTCCCACTGCTCGCGGTCGGCTCCCTCGTAGGCCCAGACGAACCAGTTGAGTTCGACGGCCGTCAGATGCTTGAGCAGCCACAGCAGACTGGTCCCGGACGACACTCCGGCCACGCGCACGGCCGGCTCGGCCACCCCGTCCGCCTTCGCGAGCACGGCTTCGCGCAGGTAGTCGAGGAACGTGAGGAGGGTGGCCTTCTCGTCGGCGTTAAGGCCGGGGGGACGGAGGTCGGGGCGGTGCTCGGTGGTCGTCATACCGGCACGCTATTGGTCAACACGGCGCCGCTCCACGCGATTTCAGCGCCTGCAGCCCCTGCGGCGCCGAGCCGCACCGATCCGCACCGATCCGCACCGATCCGCACCGATGACGAGAAGACCCCCGCCCGCCCCCAACCCTCAGGCCCTCAACCCTCAGGCCCTCGACCGAGCCTTGAACGCCGCCTTGCGGGCCTCCTTCGCGACCCGCTTGTCCGGGTGAAGCCGACCCATCGCCTCCAGCACATCAGCCGTCGCCGGGTGATCGACCCGCCAAGCCGTGTCGAAGAACCCGGCGTGCTGCGCGGCCAACCCCTCCACAAGACCCTGGAGTTCCTCGGAGTTGCCCTCCGCATCCAGCTGCGCGGCCAACGTGTCGATCGTCAGCCAGAAGATCATCGCCTGGTCGGGCGCCGGTACGTCGGCCGCACCTTGCTCGGTGAGCCACACCCGCGCAAGGCCGCCGAGCTCAGGGTCCGCGAGCACCTCCCGCAGCGCCGGCTCCGCCGAAGGACCCGCCAAGGAGAGCGCCTGCTGACAGCGCAGCCGCCGCAGCGGTCCGTAGTCGTCCCTGCCCCGCGCGGCCGCGAGCAACTCCCGTGCCGCGGCGGCAGGTTCGCGCCCCGCGAGCCACAGCTCCGTCTCCGCCTGCGCCGAGGGCTGCGGGAACTGCGCGGTCGCGTCCAGCAGGACGTCCGCGCCCTTGTCCGCCAGATCACCGACGGCCGGCGCGTCCACCCCCGCCTCCAGCATCCGCGCCCGGATGCCGTACAGACCGAGCGGGGTCAGCCGGACCATCCCGTACCGGCTGATGTCCTCGTCCTCCGGAGCGACCGCTACCTCATCACCGGCCTCCGCCATCAGCTCCTCGTCCACCGGCCGGAATTCGACCAGGCCGATCGGTTCGAGGAGACGGAACTGGTCGTCCAGGCGCATCATCGCGTCCGAGACCTGCTCCAGGATGTCGTCGGTCGGCTCGCCCATGTCGTCGGGCACGATCATCGACGCGGCCAGCGCGGGCAGCGGTACGGGCTCATCGCCCGGTCCGTCCTCGCTGACCGTCAGGAGATACAGATTGCCGAGCACTCCGTCGAGGAACTCGGCCTCCGCCTCGGGATCCCAGCCCAGCGCCTCGAGATCGATCTCGCCGCCCTCGCTGAGCGCGTCCACCAGGTCGTCGAGGTCCGGCACGGTGGCATCGGCGAGCACGGTGTCCAGGGCGCCCTGCCAGATGGCCAGGATGTCGGCGGGCCCGCCGGAGGTGATCAGACCCAGGTCCTCGCCGGCCCGGGCCGTGCCGTCCGACTCCTCGTCCCCGTCGGTGACCTCGACGAGGCCCGTGTCCACGGCCACCCGCCAGGCCTCGCTCGCATACGCGTGCCCGTCGTCGTCGTCCGCCAAGAACCCGAGCAGCTCGGCGGCCTGGGGCAGCTGCTCGTCGACCAGTTCACCGCCCGCGCCGACCCGCGTCTCGGGGCCCGCCCAGCGGGCCAGCCGTACCGCGCGGGTGAGCAGCGGGGCGGCCAGCGCGGCGCGCGCGAGCTCCGCCTCGGGGGCGAGGAGCGCCGGCGGCAGGGTGGTGCGGTCGGGCGTCGGGCTCATGTGCTGGCTCTCCTCGTACGGGGTCCCGTAGACAACGGCGGGCGGCCCCCAGAGTAGACGGATTTCACCCCAGACCGGCTGGTTCATGTACCCGTCAGAAGCCGTACACCCACGCAGCCTTGACAACTCCCATGCCCACACAAGAGATTGACGCGCGTAGATCTCCGCACGTTCTACGCGCATAGCGCACCGTCGCACCACTGGATCCATCCGCACCACCCCTGCCGTCGCACCACTCTCGCCAGCCACCCTCATACGGAGAGTCCTGATGCCGTCTCGCACCCACGTGCTCCCCAAGACCGCCACGGTCGTAGCCATAGCCCTGGCCGCCGGTCTGCTCACCGTCTCCGGCGCGGAAGCCGCCCCGGTCCGTATCCACGACATCCAGGGCACGACCCGGCTCTCGCCCCTCGAAGGCCAGCAGGTCAGCGAGGTGGAGGGGATCGTCACCGGCGTGCGTGCATACGGCTCGCGCGGTTTCTGGTTCCAGGACGCGAGCCCGGACGCCGACCCCGCCACCAGCGAGGGCGTCTTCGTCTACACGGGCTCGGTGCCCACCGTGAAGGCCGGTGACTCGGTACGGGTGTCCGGCACCGTCACGGAGTACATCCCCGGCGGCGCGGGCTCCGGCAACCAGTCCCTGACCCAGATCACCAAGCCCACGGTCACCGTGGTCTCCTCCGGCAACGCCCTGCCCGAGGCAGAGACCGTCAACGGCTGGGAGGTCCCGGACCGTTACGCCCCCGAGGGTGACCCCGCAGACGGCAACAGCATCAACAAGCTCACTCTGCACCCGCGTTCGTACGCACTCGACTACTACGAATCCCTCGAGGGCATGAACATCGCGATCGGCAGCTCGCGCGTGGTCGGCGCCACCGACCCCTACGCCGAGCTGTGGGTGACGGTGAAGCCCTGGGAGAACCCGACGGTGCGCGGCGGCGCCCGCTACGGCTCGTACACCTCGCAGAACACCGGCCGCCTCCAGGTACAGCAGCTGACCCCGCTCGCCGAGAGCCCCTTCCCGAAGGCCGACGTCGGTGACCGCCTCACCGGCCGCACCGAAGGCCCCCTGGACTTCAACCAGTTCGGCGGCTACACCCTCGCGGCCCGCACGCTGCCCACGGTCGAGAGCCGCGGTCTCACGCCCGAGCGCACCCGCCGCCAGGACCGCGACGAGCTGGCCGTGGCCACGTACAACGTGGAGAACCTGGACCCGAAGGACCCGCAGGAGAAGTTCGACGCGCTCGCCAAGGCGGTCGTCGAGAACCTCGCGAGCCCCGACATCCTCGCCCTAGAAGAGATCCAGGACGACAACGGCCCGACCAACGACGGCACGGTGACCGCGGGCCAGACGCTCGCCAAGTTCACCGAGGCCATCAAGGCCGCGGGCGGGCCTTCGTACGACTGGCGCTCGGTCGACCCCGAGGACAAGAAGGACGGCGGCGAGCCCGGCGGCAACATCCGTCAGGTCTTCCTCTTCAACCCGGCGCGCGTCTCGTTCACCGACCGTCCGGGCGGCGACGCCACGACGGCCACCGGTGTCGTACGGGACAAGGGCCGCGCGGCGCTCACCCTCTCCCCCGGCCGGATCGACCCGGCCAACGCGGCCTGGGCGGACAGCCGTAAGCCGCTGGCCGGTGAGTTCACCTTCCGCGGACGCCCGGTCATCGTGATCGCCAACCACTTCGGTTCCAAGGGCGGCGACGAGTCCCTGGTCTCGCACCACCAGCCGCCGGTGCGCTCCTCGGAGGCCAAGCGGCTGCTGCAGGCGCAGGCGGTGAACGCGTTCGTGAAGGACATCCTCAAGGTCCAGCGGGGTGCGGACGTCCTGGTCGTCGGTGACATCAACGACTTCGAGTTCTCCGGCACGACGCAGGCCCTCACGGCCGACGGCGCCCTGGAGGCGGGCATCAAGTCGCTGCCGCGCGCCGAGCGCTACTCGTACGTCTACCAGGGCAACTCGCAGGTCCTCGACCAGATCCTGGTCAGCCCCTCGATCGACGACTACGCGTACGACAGCGTGCACATCAACGCGGAGTTCGCCGACCAGAACAGCGACCACGACCCGCAGGTGGTCCGCTTCGAGCCGTAGGTCCGAAGTCCTGGTTGACCTCAACCGAGGTTCAGATTCCAGGATGGTGATCACCAACTCGGCTTCGAGCAGCGGAGGATCACCATGACCATACGGATCGACACCGTCCCGGACCTGGACCGCCCCGGCATCGGCGCCGTGCTCGCCAGCACCTGGGACGTGGGCACGGCCGAGCGGCAGGACGCCGTGGTCGAGGCGATCAGGAAGACGTGGGAGAGCCGGCCCTGGCCCGTGGACGGGCCGGTCTCCTACAGCGTGCTCAAGGGCACGGACGGCGCGTCCCTGCTGCATCTGTCGCAGTGGCGCGAACTGTCCGACTACGACACCTTCGTGGACCGGCACCGCACCGAACGCAACACGGAGATCGACGATGCGGTGCCGGGGATCCAGCGGCTGCGGCTCGACAAGTACGAGCTGTACCGGGGCGCTTCCCGTGATCCGGGGCGGGTGCCGGGGGCGGTGATCACGGTGGAGGTCGAGTTCGACGGCCCGGACCCCGCCCGTCAGCGGGAGTGGATCGACACCGTCTTCACGGCCCTCGGCTCGGACCCCGCCCCGCATCCGGGCGGGATCTCCGGCCACTTCCACACCGGCTTCGACGGCACGAAGGTGCTCAACATCGCCCAGTGGGCGAGCGTCCAGGACCACATCGACGCGCTTGCCGGCCCCGGCGACGGGGTCGGCTCGGCCACACCCGCGTGGCAGAAGGTGCACAGCTTCCCCGGGGTTGTCGGCGGCGGAGTGCGGCGGTGGCTGCCGGCCGTGAGCCTGAGCGCGGGGTGAACCGGGGCCCGGCGGGGCGCGCGAGGTGCCGTGCGAGACTCGCGGCATGATCCTGCGCCCCGCCACCCGCACAGAACTGCCGGCGGTCCTCGCCCTGCTCGCCGACGAGGACCAGGTCGTGGACCCCGCGTCGGTCGTGGTGGACGAGGCGTACGAGCGGGCGTTCGCGGCGATCGAGGAGGATCCGCGCAACGAGATGCTGGTGCTCGTCGACGACTCCGGGCTCATCGTGGGCTGTGCGCAGCTCACGTACATCCCGGGCCTCGGACAGGGCGGACGCGAGCGGGCGCTCGTCGAGGCCGTACGGGTACGGGCGGACCGGCGGGGCGGTGGCATCGGCGCGGAGCTGATGGGGCTCGCGGCCGAGCGGGCCCGTACGCGAGGCTGCGCTCTGATGCAGCTGACCAGCAACAAGCGCCGGAGCCCCGCCCACCGTTTCTATGAGCGGCTCGGTTACGCCCGCAGCCACGAAGGGTTCAAGCTGCGGCTCTGACGCGTCACAGCAGATGCCCGCCGCCGTCCACCAGGACCACTTCGCCTGTGATGTACGAGGCGTTGGCGAGGTCCGTGATCGTCTCGGCGATGTCCTCGGCCGTGCCGACCCGGCGCAGCGGCAGCCGAGCCGCCACCTGCTCCATCGCCTCGTCGATCCCGTCGAGACCCTCGTACCACGGTGTCGCGATCATGCCGGGTGCGACCGCGTTCACCCGGATCTCGGGGCCGAGCTGCTTGGCGAGCAGTCGCGTCATGTGGTTGAGGGCGGCCTTGCTGACGGCGTACGGGATGGAGCTGCCGCCCGCGTTGATGCCGGCCTGGGACGAGACGTTCACGACGCTGCCGCGGCCGTGGGCGCGCAGATGCGGGACCGCGGCGGTGATGGTGCGCCAGACGCCGATGACGTTGACCTCGTGGATCTCGCGCCACACCTCGGGGCTCGCGGCGGCGAGATCGGCATGGTCGATGAAGCGGGTGATCCCGGCGTTGTTGACGAGGATGTCGAGCCGGCCGTACGCGGCCACGGCCTCCTCGACCAGCTGCTCGGCCTGCGTGGCGATATCGGCCTGGACGTAGACCGCGTCCGTGAGTTCGGCCGCGAGGGCCTTGCCCTCGTCCACGGACCTGGCCGAGTTGACGACCACGCGGATGCCCGCGGCGGCCAGTCTGCGCGCCGTCGCGGCGCCGATCCCCGATGACGAACCGGTGACCAGGGCCACCCGCTGTTCCTTGCTCATATGCTGCAGCGCCTTCACTGTTCGGCTCTGCCGCGCCCGTCACCGATCATGCCATCCGGCCGTCGGCGGGCATGAGCCGCCCGACCCTTGAGACGCACTGGTGCCAACTCGCCCTCGTATGCGCCACTATGACGAGGACTGTCGTCCCCGCCGACGGGGATCTCTCGTCCCTTCTTGGAGGCCGCCATGCTGCTGGGCAAAGCCATCTCCACCGGGTACGCCGAGGAAGTGCCGCTCCTGAGCGAGGAGCCGGCCGAGATCGAGGGCCGCGTAGAGGGCCGAGTCGAGGAGAGCGCCGAGGCACCGGTCGAGGTTCCCGCCGGATGAGCCGGCGGCTCCCCGAGGAACGCCCCAAGGAGCCGCCGACCGGTTACAAGATCGCCCACCCGGTGCTGTCGCAGGACGGCACCCGGGCGGGTTTCCTCGGTGTCTCGCTCGGCGCCGCGCTCCCCTACGGCGTACTCGACGACGCCGCCTGCGTGTACGGCCGCCGTCACCGCGCACCGCATCGGCGCTGCGACTGCGGCTTCCACTGTGTGCACGCCCGCCAGGACGCCGAGGCCCTGCTGGCCACGGCGGAGCACCGCAAGGCCGTACTGCTCGAAGTGTCGGTTCTGGGCGCGTACATCCGCTTCGAGCGCGGCTTTCGTTGCGCCCGTCAGCGGGTGCGGACGATGACGGCAGGTCCGTGTGCGTGCGGCGCGGCGGGCGAGGTGCTCGCGGACGCGGGCTGGGGCCGGCCGGGATGGCGGGCGCTTGAGAGCGCGTGCGCGCGATGTGCGGGGGTGCGTCAGGCCCTTGCTCCGGCCGCGTTCGAGCGGCTCGCGGGCGAGGGCCTGAAGGTACGGATGCTGCCGGTGGCGATGACCCCTGCGTACGACGTGCCCGAACTCGTCGCGGAGGCGGCCCTGTTGCAGGCCAGGCTCGACTGGTTCCAGACCCAGCTGGCGCGGATCCAGCGCGGACCGCGGGGATAGACCGCCCTCGGGCGGGTACCCGGGACCGTCCCGACAGCTTGGGAGGCGGGACAGATGAAGGACAGGACACAGGCACTGCAGGGCAAGGCGTCCGGCGCCAAGGATCAGGCGATGACAAAGGCGGCACAGGCCGGCGACCGGCTCAAGGACGCCACCACGCAGGTGCAGGGCCGCGCCACCGACGCCGCGCACCGGGTGCAGGAGAGCACCCCGCAGCCGGTGCTCGACGCGGCGGCCACCGTGGCCAAGACGGGCAGGCGGCATCCCGGGCCGCTGCTTGCCGTCGGCGCGGGCGCTCTGCTCGCCGTGGGCGTCCTGCGCAAGCGGCGCAACGGCCGGGGGTAGCGCGGCTGTTGAGCCGGGGTGAGGGTGAGGTGCGGCCCACCGCACGGGCCGCACCTCACCCGCGCACGCCCCGGCCCCGCTTGACTGATTAGAAGCTCTCGCCTCTACCTTGAAGTAGATTTAAGTGGAGCTTCACGGTCAACCGACCGACACTTCTGCCATGACCTCACCGACGCGGACGACGCCCCGCACCCCCGCGCCCTTCGGCCGCGCCCTGTGCGCGATGATCACGCCCTTCGACGCCACGGGCGCCCTCGACCTGGACGGAGCGCGGAAGCTGGCCACGCGGCTGGTCGACGAGGGCTGCGACGGCCTGGTCCTGTCCGGCACCACCGGCGAGTCACCGACCACCTCGGACGAGGAGAAGTCCGCCCTGATCCGGGCCGTGCGCGAGGCGATCGGCGACGACGGGACGATCGTCGCGGGCGTCGGCACCGCGGACACCCGGCACACCCTCCGCCTCGCCCACGAGGCCGAACAGGCGGGCGCGGACGGCCTGTTGGTGGTCTCCCCGTACTACAGCCGACCGCCGCAGGACGCGCTCGAAGCGCACTTCCGTGAGATCGCGGACGGTACGGACCTGCCCGTGATGCTGTACGACATCCCGGGCCGCACCGGCACCCGTATCGAACCGGACACCATGCTCCGGCTCGCCGCCCACGACCGGATCGTCGCGGTCAAGGACTGCGCCTACGACCTGCTCGGCAGCTCGAAGGTGATCGCCGAGAGCGGCCTCGCGTACTACGCGGGCTGCGAGGAGTGGATCCTGCCGCTGTACGCGGTGGGCGGCGCGGGCTTCGTCTCGACGGTCGCCAATGTGGCGCCCCGCCCGCTGCGTTCGCTCCTCGACGCGTACGACGACGGCGACACCGCACGCGCCACGGCCCTCCACCAGCAGGCGCTCCCCCTGATCGAGCGCATGATGGCGGACGGCCTGCCGGGCACGGTCACGGCGAAGGCCCTGCTCACGGAACTCGGCCTGCCGGCAGGTCCGGTACGTGCGCCGCTGCTGCCCGCGGACCCGGAGCGGGTCCGCGGGCTGAGGGCGGCGTACGAGGTGGGGGTCAGCGGGTAGCGAAGAGGGGGTTCCAGCGGCTGATGTCGGCCGACAGCCACCTCTGGTAGCCGCTCAGCGGGACGGTCTTGTCGCTGCCGACCTCCAGCAGGACCAGCCGGGAGCGGTCGTCGCTCCTCCCTGTGCACTCCTCGGGATCGCAACTCCAGGCGAAGATCCGCCGGTTGTCCGCCCAGGCGAGCAGGATGAGATCGGGCACCGAGCCGACCTTCTCGCCGGTGACGGAATCGTCGATGCGCAATCCGCGCGGGGTGCCGTCGGCATCTGCCCCCCCGACCGCCAGCCTGCCGTCGGGTGACAGTCCTGCCTCGCTCCACCCCAGGTTCCTCTCGATCTCGGGCCCCTGGGTCCTTGTGCCTTCGCGTGTGTACCAGTGGTGGCCCGGCTCCACGCTGCCCTTCTCCAAGACGGGTGACTCATGGCGGATCAACGAACCGTCGTGGCTGAAACGGAAGTCGTCGCGTCCGGGGTACGGAATCAGCGCCGTCGGCCAGGCCTCGCCGCGGCGTGGCAACAGCTGGGGTGCCTCCCGCAGCGGCCCCGCCCGGCCGGACGCGACATCCACCAGGATGAAGCCGGTACGGCAGTGGCGGGCCGAAGGATCCCGCTGCGGGCGCTCCGGTTCACCGAACCTGCGATCCGGATCCGCGCTGTACGCCGTCGCCACCAACGTCCCGCCGTCCGGCGACCAGGCGAGTCCCGCGATCGGCGCCTCGGTCTCGATCCACCGGGTCACCTTGCCGGTGGCCATGTCGACCACCCCGATGCGCCGGGTGGGCAGTTCGCCTTCGAGTACGGCGGCGGTGCGCATCCCCGGCGCGACCGCGACCCAGCTCCATGAGGTCTTCTCGTAGCGCCCCGTGGTCGTGTTGAAGAGATGCCACGTGCGCCGCTCGACCTGGTCGATGCCTTCCATGGACCGCTTCGTGGTGTACCAGGCCGCGACCGCCGTACGCCCCGCCGCGATCAGCTCACGCGGCGGCGTCTGGTCGGGGTGGGCGACCACGTCCTGCGTGCTGGGGATGCCGGCCTCCCTGTGCCGCTCACCGTCGACCGTCACCGCGGGTACGACTATCGCCGTGGCCACCACGGCGGTTGCGGCGAGAGCCGCGCCGAGCACCGTGCGGTTCCTGCGCCGGGCCCTGGCCGCGATCACCCGGCCTGCCAGATCACCGGAGGGCGGACCGCTGTCCTGCGCCATCTCGCGGAGCGTCGAACGCACCAGTTCGTCGAGGGTCACGGTCCTACCTCCAGCGGCCGGGGGTGCACGGATTCGTCCACCGCGGGTGCGAGCGAAGCGAGTTCGGGAGCGAGCGTGCGCAGCCGGGCCAGGGACCGGTGCGTCGTCGAACGCACCGTGCCGACCGAGCAGCCGAGAATCGCCGCGACTTCCGCCTCGGGCAGATCCTCGAAGTAGCGCAGGACGAGCACCGTGCGCTGGCGCGCGGTCAGTCGGCCGAGCGCCGCGCGCAGCACCAACCGCAGGTCTGCCGCCGCCACCGTGTCCTCGGCCGCCTTGGCCTCGGGCGGTTCGGAGACGCTCACTTCACGGCGGCGCCACTTCAGCCGCCACCGCCCGATCTGCTGCCGGTACAGGACCTTGCGGACGTACGCCTCAGGGTCCTCGATCCTGTGCCACCGCCCGAGCGTGGTCATCAACGCACTCTGCAACAAGTCCTCGGCCGCGTGCCGGTCACCACCGGTGAGCAGCACAGCCGTGCGCAGCAGGGCGGCGGAGCGGGTCTCCACGAACGTCCGGAACCCGTCCTCGTGCCCCTCCCGCGCTGCGTCGCGTCCGCTCATCTTCACCCACTGCCTCCCGAACCCCCGGGCCGTGAAGGCCCGCTGCCCTGTGTGACGCCTGTGGACCTGGCCAGCTATGCCTGGGAATCCCGGCGTTCTCGTGAATCCGGCATTCTCGTTCTCGTAAATCCCGGCATTCTTACGAACCCATGACGTGCGTGCCGCGTCCGGCGCCCTGCCGTCCCCGCACCCCTACCGTCGGACGCATGCGCGTACTGGTCACCGGCGGCGCCGGCTTCATCGGCTCCCGGATCGCCTCCGCCCTGGTGCGCGCCGGCCATGAGCCCGTCGTCCTCGACGCCCCGTTCCGAGCCCCGGTGTCCCTCCTGCGGCGCCGAGTCGAAGCCGGGGCTCGTCGACGAGGACGCGCCGCTCGATCCGCGCAACGTGTACGCGGCGACCAAGGTGCAGCAGGAGTTCCTCGCCTCCGCCTGGGCGCGCTCCACGGGCGGGCCGGGGATCGCGCTGCGTTACCACAACGTGTACGGGCCGGAGATGCTGCGCGACACCCCGTACGCCGGCGTCGCCTCGCTCTTCCGCTCGGCGCTGGGGCCGAGGGGGCCTTGTCCGCGTACAACTGCGGCTTCGCGGCCGGCTTCAGGACGGCAGCGGCTCCACCCGTGCGGCCGGCAGTCGCACCTTGAAGCAGCAGCCGCCCGTCACGTTGTGCACCTCCGCGCTGCCCCTGTGGGCCTCCACGATCCCGCGCACGATGGCGAGCCCGAGACCCGCACCGGCAGGGGGCGTTCGGGCCGCGGTGCCGCGCCAGCCGGTGTCGAAGACCCGCGGCAGATCCTCTTCGGGGATACCGCCGCAGCCGTCGGTGACCGACAGGACCACAGCGTCGTCCTCGGCGCGTTCGGCCGCGACCATGACGGTGCCGTCCGCCGGGGTCCGGCGGATCGCGTTGACCAGGAGATTGGCCAGGACGCGGGTCATCTCCTTGCCGTCCACCTCGACGGGCACCTCCTCGACCCGCTCGCCGACCAGCCGTACCCCGTGTTCGCGCGCCAGCGGATCCGCACCGGCCAGCGCGTCACCGACGAGGTCGTAGACGGACATCCGGGTCCGCGTGAGGTTGAGGGCGCCCGCGTGGATACGGGAGAGCTCGAAGAGATCGCCGACCATGCCGTTGAGCCGCTCGACCTCGGTGCGGATCTGCCGGTAGTAGCGATCGGGGTCGGCGGCCATCCCGTCCTCCAGCGCCTCGGCCATCGCGCGCAGACCCGCGAGCGGAGTACGCAGATCGTGCGAGATCCAGGCGACGAGTTCACGGCGCGAGGACTCAAGGGCACGCTCGCGCTCCCGTGAGGCGGCGAGTTTGGCGCTGGTCGCGGCGAGTTCGCGGCTCAGGGCGTCGAGTTCGGCGGTGGCCGACGCCCCGGGGGCCGCGAAGGCGCCGCCGTCACCGAAGGAGCGGGCGGCCTGGGCGAGTTCGCGGGAGCGGGCGACGACCCAGCGGCCGAGGAGCAGCGCGGTCGCGAGGGAGACCACGGCGGCCATGACGATCACCAGCGTCACAACGGTCAGGTCGTGCGGCGACAGGAACATCGCCCAGGCCACCGCGAGCGTCCCGGCCAGCATCGCGGTCACGGCCGTGGCGGCGACGACGGTCAGGGAGACGGCGACGGAGCGGTGGCGCAGCAGCCGCAGGGCGACCGCGCCGAGCAGTCCGGCGGCCACGGCGCCGCACGCCGCGTACAGGGCGATGAGCAGGACGTCACGCATCGGAGGCGGCCTCCCGGTGCGTCTCCTCGAAGCGGTAGCCGACGCCCCAGACCGTCTGGATCAGCCGGGGCCGCCCGGGATCCTCCTCGATCTTGCCGCGCAGCCGGCGCACGTGGACCGTCACGGTGGACAGGTCACCGAACTCCCACCCCCACACCTCGTGCATCAGCCGCTCCCGGCTGCAGGCTTCGCCGGGGTGGCGGAGCAGATAGGCGAGGAGGTCGAACTCGCGCAGCGTGAGGGCGAGTTCACGCCCGTCCTTGGTCGCGCGGCGCCCCGACGGGTCCAGTGCGATACCCGCGTACGAGAGGGTCGGCGCCTCACTGCGCCGCGGCATACGGGAGCGGCGCAGCACGGACTCGACACGCAGGACCAGCTCGCGAGGGCTGAACGGCTTGGTGACGTAGTCGTCCGCGCCTATCTCCAGACCGAGGATGCGGTCGTCCTCGTCGCCGCGGGCGGTGAGCATGATCACGGGTACGGGGGCGCGTTCGCGCAGCCTGCGGCAGACTTCCAGGCCGTCCATGCCCGGCAGCATCAGGTCGAGCACGACCAGATCCGGCATACGGTCGTCGGCGGCGCGCAGAGCGGCAGGGCCGTCGGCGGCGCGGTCGACGAGATGGCCGGCCCGGTCGAGATAGCCGGCGACCACCTCGGACACGGTCGGATCGTCGTCCACGACGAGTATGCGCGCCGGTGTCACGGCCTCGGCGTGGGCCTGGGGCGCGGCCTCGGAGCGCTGCTCTCGTTCGCGTTGCATGCTTTCAGCTTCGCACCGGGGCGGTGGCGGCGCCTCGGGCCGGAGGCGGGCCGGGACCGATGTCCGCGTTCCGTAAGATCCCCAAATCCCAAATGCCCGTTGTGCGTTCGTACGGTGAAAGCGTGACGCAATCGACGACCCACCACCTTCGCGTACGTCGTCATCCGAGGCGATCCCCAACGCCCTTGGCGTGGCGCCCTGTTGCTCACGGGCACGGCCTTCCCGCTCCTCACCCCCGGCTCCACCAGCGTCATCCCCGGCTCCACCAGCGTCACCCCCGGCTCGGCCGGAGCAGCCGGCTCTCCGGGGCCGAGGGGACGGCCCGAGCCGCCATGGCTAGTCTCGGGCCATGACGCAGCCGACCGGCACGGACCAACAGGCCGAAGAGAAGCAGAAGTTCACCGGCATGCGTCCGACGGAACCGCCACCGGCCGGATCGGACGCACTCGAAGTCACAACTCACTACCTCAGTCACTTCAGGAAGGAATACACGCGCACCCGCGAGCTGATGAAGAAGAAGGCCCGCAGGACCACCGTGGGAATCGCGGCCCTCAACGGGCTCATCGCGATGCTGGGCGTGGCCGTCGCGGCCTGGCGGGACTACGCCGCGTGGCTCGGGTTGGCCAGCACCGGCGTGGCGGGCGTCATCGGCGTGATCACCGCCTGGAGCGGCCTCATGCGCCACCACGAGCTGTGGCAGCAACGGAGCCTGATACTCGCGGAACTGCAGCGCATCATCAGGAATGCCGAGCGCAGGGAAGCTGCGGGCGACGATCGGCAGCTCATCGCGCAGGAAGCCATGGAGTTGCTCGACGCGACCCTGAGCCAGGACGCAAGCAACTGGGGCAGCCTCAGCCGGACGCCACTGACCGGCACCCAGTACCAGCCCCTGCCGGCGCCCGCCGAACGCCCCCAGGAATGACGGCCCAACACACACAAACGCCCTCCCCCGGCCCCATCGGACCACGGGAGGGCGCTCGGCTCGACCTTGATCAGTTGTTGCTGTGCAACACGTCGTTCAAGCCGCCCCACACCGCGTTGTTCGGGCGGGCCTCGACCGCGCCCGTGACCGAGTTGCGGCGGAAGAGGATGTTGGAGGCGCCGGAGAGTTCGCGGGCCTTGACGATCTGCCCGTCGGGCATCGTCACGCGGGTGCCAGCCGTGACGTAGAGGCCGGCCTCGACCACGCACTCGTCGCCGAGCGCGATACCGACGCCCGCCTCGGCGCCGACCAGCGAACGCCGGCCGATGGCGACGCGCTGCGTACCGCCGCCGGACAGGGTGCCCATCGTGGAGGCACCGCCGCCGATGTCCGAGCCGTCGCCGACGACGACGCCCTGGGAGATACGGCCCTCGACCATCGACGTGCCGAGCGTGCCGGCGTTGAAGTTGACGAAGCCCTCGTGCATGACGGTGGTGCCGGCGGCGAGGTGCGCGCCGAGGCGGACCCGGCCCGCGTCGGCGATACGGACGCCCTTGGGGGCCACGTAGTCCGTCATGCGCGGGAACTTGTCGACACCGAAGACGACGAGGTGCAGGCCCTCGGCGCGGGCGTTCAGACGGACCGTCTCCAGGGTGTCGACCGCGACCGGGCCGAGCGAGGTCCAGGCCACGTTGGCGAGCAGGCCGAAGAGACCGTCGAGGTTCTGCTCGTTCGGCTTGACCAGCGTGTGGCTGAGCAGGTGGAGGCGGAGGTACGCGTCGTGCGCGTCCAGCGGCTTGTCGTCCAGGGACGCGATGACCGTACGCACGGCGACGATCTCCACGCCCCGGCGCTCGTCCTTGCGGACGGCCTTGGCCGCACCCTCGCCGAGCAGCTCGACGGCGCGCTCGGCGCTCAGGCGCTCGGTGCCGGCGGGGCCCGGCTCCGCGGAGAGCTCGGGGGCGGGGAACCAGGTGTCGAGAACGGTGCCGTCGGCGGCCAGCGTGGCCAGGCCGGCGGCTACGGCACCGGTGGTACGGGAAGCAGTGGTGTCGGTCATGGGGCAAAACTTAACCGGCGGGCGTCCACGGAAGCGAACCGGTCTCAGGGTGCGGGCCCGCGCGCCGCGCCCACACACCCCATGAGCGTGCCGTACGCCCGCGTCCCCTCGGGCGCGGGCGTACGGCACGAGTCGGGTGCAGAGCCGTCAGGGCCGCTCGTTCTTGTGGTCGACGAACGTCCGCAGCAGGTCGGCTCCCGTGGTCATCACGTCCCCTGCCTTCCACTTCCCGGGGAAGAAGGCGGTGTCGCCGTGGTCCGTGAAGTCACGGGCCACCACCATCCGCTGCCCCACCAGCTGGTGCGTATCGGGCCGCAGCAGGAGCTCGTAGCTGTACCGGTCCTTCGGTCCGGGCTTCACCCTGATCGCGTAGGTGTCCCGGCCCGCCGCGTCCTTCACCAGGTGGTCGACGAGTTCGATCCCCTCCATCCGGGACAGCACCCGGTACAGCTTGGCCTGGCCCTTGCCCTCGAGAGATGTGACCGGTGCCCGCGCGATCATCTGGATCACGTAGAGGGCATCACTCGGACTCTTCGGGTCGAGCGAGTTGTAGGGGGCCTGCGGATGCGCCTTCTTGAAGGCCTCCACGATCCCTTGGGGGTCGTCCGGCAGATCGGTGATGAGCGCGTAGTAGTCCCGCCAGTCCGTCTCCTCCCCCTTGCGCGGACCGACGGTGAACCAGTCCTCGTCCGTCCTCGCCTTCCCCAGCTTCGCGCCCCCGTCCCGCTCCACGGAGGCTCCGATCGACTTGGTGTAGTACCACTGGTCGTCCCGCGGCTCCGTCCCCTTCACCGACTCCGCCGCCCGCGCCGCCGCCTCCAGCTGCCCCAGCGCCGTCGGGATCCCCACGGACTCGCTCACCGTCGGCTGACGTCCCGCAGGCGAACCGGCCGACCCGTCGGGCGTATCCACGACATTCACCGCGAGCACCACCGAAGCCGTCACCGCCAACGCGGCCCCGACCGCCGCGAACCGCCAGTCGCGCCGGAAACGGCCCGTCCGCCGCACCGCGCCCGCGCCCTCCGCAACATCGAGCAGCCGCATCCGCCCGGGCACGAGCCGCCCCCGATCCGGCAGCGGCGCCCCGTCCCGCAGCTCACGTACCTTCGTCAACTCATCCATGACTAAGCCACCTCCGAGGCATCCACGACGAACGAGGGATCCGCACCCAGCGCCCCGCGCACCTTGCGCCGGGCCCGGTTGAGCCGTGAGCGCACCGTCCCGAGCGGGATGCCGAGCGCCTCGGCGACCTCCGGGTAGGACAGATCCGCCCATGCCACGAGCAGCAGTACGTGCCGGTCACCGGCCGAAAGCCCGGCAAGCGCACCCGCCAGCGGTCCGTGCGCGCTCTCGGCCACGACCCTGCTGTCGGCCCGGTCCACCCACGACTCGGCCACGGGATCGGTGCCCGTACGGGCAAGGGCGCGCAATCCCCGTATCTCCGCACGCCGCTGCTTGCCGATCAGATTCGCCGCGATGCCGTACAGCCAGGGCCGCGCGTTCTCGCGGGACAGGTCGTAGCGCGAGCGGGTGCGGAAGGCGGCGAGGAAGGTCTCCGCCGTCAGGTCGTCCGCGCTGCCGTCGCCCAGGCGCCGGGCCGCATAGCGGTGGATGTCCGGCGCATACCGGTCATAGAGCCCCGCGAACACGTCCGGCTGCGTGAGCGATCTGCGGATCACCTCCGCGTCGCTCTCCAGCGTGGCGCTTGCCTTCACACTGCCTCCCCCTGCCGTACCCGACTGACCTGCTCACCCCCTGTTACCCGCAGCGCCGAAGGCAGTTCACGGGACCGCCCCGCCCACAGCACAGCGGCCCCCGCCACCACCGCGGCCCCCGCACACAGCGGCCACAGCAGCCCCGGCGCCGACCCCAGCACGGCGCCTCCGACCGGCGCGGCAAGGACCGTACCGCTGACCGAGACCCCCGCGTACAGACTCTGGAAGCGGCCCTGCACATGCTCGGGCGCCTGGTCGGCGACGTATGCGGTGGCGGTGGTCTTGTAGAGGATCTCGCCGAGGGTGAGCAGGGCCATCATCACGATCGCCGAGGCGAGCACGGTGCCGGGGATCAGCGCCGCGTATCCGAGCCCCACGAGCAGCAGGCCGCAGCCCACGATCCGCAACGGCGGCCGGTCCTTCAGCTTGAGGGCCACGGGGATCTCCAGGCAGAGGATGAGCCCGCCGTTGATGGCGATCATCCAGCCGTACACCCGGGCGTCCATGCCGTGCTCGGCGAGGTGGACGGGGAAGGTCGTGTACTGCTGCCGGTAGACGAGGTCGACCACCAGGATCGCGCCGAGCAGCACCAGCACCGAGGGCCGCGAGCGCAGTTCGGGCCAGAGCCGGCCCGCACCCGCCGCAGCCCTGCGCGGCGCACCGCGCGCCGGCACCATGCGCGCCGTCCAGCACGCGAAGACCAGGGTGCCGAACCCGTCGGCGACGAACAGCCAGTCGTACGAGACCGCGGTGGCGACCAGCGCGCCGAGCGGCGGCCCGATGGTGAAGCCGCCGTTGGACGCGGCGCGGATCACGGCGAAGGCCTGGCGGCGCGATCCCTCGGGGACGAGGACGGCGACCAGTGCGGAGTTGGCGGCGCGCACCACACCCGTCGCGTACTCGGCGAGCGGCAGCGCGAGATACAGCGCGGCGACGGGCAGCAGGGGCAGCGCCATGAGCACGAGACCGGCGCAGACGGCCGCGACCAGGAGGACGCGGCGGTGCCCGAAGCGGTCTCCGAACCAGCCGCCGGTGAAGTTGCCCGCCACGACGCCCAGGCCGCCGAGCCCGCTGATGAGTCCGGCCTCGGTCACGGGCAGCCCGCGCGGGCCCGTCAGATAGAGGAAGACATAGACGAACGTGAAGCTCACGAGCGCGTTGACGAACACACCCGCGGCCAGCAGCCATACGGCCTTCGGCACCATCCCGGCCATGCGCCGTGCGCGCTTCCCACCAGTACGCAACGCGCCCACCCCTTGAACCGTTTCGAGTAAGTTCCCTTTAGGAACTGACTATGGCAGCATGAGCAGCGGCAGGTCAACGGGGATCGATAATGAGCGGCGGACCAACGGGGACCGTGCACCGCGAAAGGACTGCCATGGCACGCAGGACCAGCCTCGGCGACGCCGACTGCGCCATCGCCCAGGCGCTGGACGTCGTCGGCGACTGGTGGACGCTCCTGATCGTCCGCGACAGCGCACGCGGCGCTCATCGCTTCGAGGAGCTCCAGCGCGAACTGGGCATGTCCCGCAAAGTCCTCGCCGAGCGCCTCAAGCTGCTCGTCGACGCGGGCGTCCTCGACAAGGTCCCGTACCAGGACCGCCCGGTACGCCACGAGTACCGGCTCACCCCCCGCGGCCGCGGCCTGCTGCCCGTACTGATCGCACTCCAGGACTGGGGAGACGCCTGGGTGCTCGGAGAAGGAGAACTGATGGCCACGGCAACCGACACCTCACGCGAGGCGGGACGGGTGCACGCACTGCGCGGCACCCGCGTGCCGGACGACGTCCGACTCGTGGGTATGGACGGCGAGTTGCGCGACCCCGTCGCACGGACGCCCTTCACGGTCCTGTACTGCTTCCCCGGGGCGTACGCCCGCAGCGAGTCCTATCCGCCGGGCTGGGCAGGCATCCCGGGCGCACCCGGCTGCACGCTCGAATCGTGCACGTACCGCGATCATCTCGCCGAGTTCACCGCGGCCGGTGCCACGGTGCACGGCGTCTCGACCCAACGCCCGGACGAGCAGCGCGCGTTCGCGGAGAAGGAGCGGCTGCGCTTCCCGCTCCTGTCGGACGCCGATCTGGCCCTCGCGGCGGCCCTGCGGCTGCCGACCTTCCGCGCGGCGGGAGTGAGCCGCCTCAAGCGCCTGACACTGGTCGTCGACCAGGAGCGGGTGATCCGCGAGGTCTTCTATCCGGTCACGGACATCGCGGCGAGCGTGGCGGCGGCGCTCGATGCCGTACGGGCCTCGGATCCCCCAGTCCCGAACGGGAGTTGAAAGCCGGATCGAGGCGGCGCAATCGGCGCGGCGCCCGCCCGCTCGGGCCGACTCACCGCGCCCCGCGCACCACCCGGTCGAGCATCTCCCGCGCGTACGCCTCGTCGAACTCCCCGCCCGTCAGAAGCACTTGCAGACAGATCCCGTCGAGCAGCGCGACGACGGCCCGCGCCGTGACCTGGTCCACCCTGCGGGCCAGGATCTCCTCCACCGAGGCGCACCACTCGGCGGCCACCGGACGCAGCGCGGGCCTGCGCAGGGCCGCGAGATACAGCTCGTACTCCAGCTCGACGCCGGTGCGGTCGCCACCGAGCCACTCACCGGTCAACCCGGCCAGTTCCGCGGCCAGATCGGCCTCCGGCGCGAGCAGCGAGGCCCGCTCGCGCACCAGCCTGCCGAAGCCCTCGTTGGTCTGCCGCAGCGCCGCGACCATCAGATCGTCGAGCGTCCCGAAGTGGTACGTGGTGGAGCCGAGCGGCACATCGGCCTCGGCGGCGACCGAGCGATGACTGAGCCCCGCGATGCCCTTGTGCCCGACGACCCGGATCGCGGCGTCGATGATCCGCTGGCGCCGCTCGGGGTCGTAGCGCCGGGCCATCAGTGCGCGCCGCCGAGATTCAGCAGCACGACCCCGCCGATCACCAGGAGGATCCCGGCGAGCTTGGCCACACTCGCGGACTCCCCGAGGAAGAGCATCCCGATCACGGCGACGGCCGCGGTGCCGACGCCCGCCCAGATCGCATAGGCCGTGCCGACCTGCATCGTCTTCAGCGTCTGCGCGAGCAGGGTGAAGGCGAGCAGGTAGCCGGCGACGGTGACGAGCGAGGGCCAGAGCCTGGTGAAGCCCTCGCTGTACTTCATGGCCGTCGTGCCGGCCACCTCCGCCGCGATGGCCGCGGCCAGCAGTCCGTATCCCATGTGTACGAGTGTACACATCGTTGCGTACGGGCGTACACATCCCGGTGGCGGGGACCTTGAGCGGGCCTTTGGGCCCTGTTCCTGCCGACCGATACCGACCAGAATGATCCGGTTTGCTGCCGCCCCCGTCCCCTGGAGATCAGCACATGACCTACCCCGGCTGGGCACCGATCGCCCCGTACGCGCCCCCGCCCCCGCAGCCGGGCGTCATCCCCCTTGCACCGCTCTCGCTCGGCGACTACTTCAGCGCCTTGGGCGCACTCGCCCGCAGGTACTGGCGCCCGCTCATCGGCCTGGGTGCGGCGGCGTTCGCCGTGGTCTACCTCCTCGGCTACGCGGCGTTCGCAGGCGTCGCGCTGTCCGTCCCGACCGACGAAGACGGCTATATGGACCTGAACGGCGGGACGGTCCTGGCCCTCGCGGTCCTGGTCGTCGTCGGCCTGCTGCTGCTCCTCCTCGTCCATGTCTTCGTGGCGGCACTGTGCCCGGCCGTGTTCAGGCCGGCCGTACTGGGCGAGCCCGCCGCGACCCGGCAGATGCGGCGCGTGGCAGTGTCGCGGCTCCCGGCGCTCACCGGCGTGCTGTTCCTCATGGCTCTGCCGGCGCTCCTCGGCCTGCTGCTGATCGGCATCTTCGTCCTGCTCGTGGGAGAAGCGGGGCTCCTGCTCCCGCTCGTCCTGCTCCCTGCCCTGACCTGGTTCTGGACCCAGTGCTCGCTCGCGCCCTCTGTGGCGGTCGTCGAGGGAGCCGGTCCGCTCACCGCGATACGGCGCTCCTTCCGCCTGGTGACCGGCAGCTGGTGGCGGATCTTCGGGATCCAGCTCCTGATGTGGGTCATCGGCTTCGCGATGACGATGGCCGTCAACTTCGTCGTCGACCTGATCAGCCGGGCGATCCCGCTGTCCGGCAGCACAGGGGTCGACATCACTGTCGACGTGCTGTTCCTGCTCCCGGGGATCGCCCTGATCCTCCTCGGCACGCTCCTGTCCCAGCTGACCGTCGCACTCCTCTACACCGACCAGCGCATCCGCCGCGAAGGCCTCGCCGACGCCCTCGCCGACGCCGCGTACTCCGCCCGCTGACCCCGGCCCATTCCCCGTCGACCCCGGCCCACTCCCCCCGCCGACCCCGCGCCGAGCTGGGCTAACGTATGCCCTCCGATCAAGGGACACGGAAGGCAGCGATGGCGTACCAGGGGTGGGGACCGCAGGGACCGAACGGGCCGCAGGGCCCCTACGGACCGCAGGGCTGGGGCGGCTGGCAGCCCGTCCCGCCACCACCTCAGCCGGGGGTGATACCGCTGGCGCCGCTCGGGCTCGGGAACATCTACAACGGTGCGTTCTCGACCATGGGCCGGTACGCGAAACAGCTCTTCGGGGCGATGGCGGCGGGCTATGCCGTGCTCCTCGCCGTCATGGCGGGCGCCTTCGCCGTCGTCTACTTCGTCGTACGCGACGACTGGCAGACGCTCGTCGACTCACCGGAGCGGATCTCCTGGGACGAGCTGCGTCCGGTCGTCTTCGCGCTCGCCGGCGCCTGGCTGGTCCTGATGCTCCTGACCGTCGTGATCAACTCGTTCATCAGCGCGGTGACGCCGGTGGTCCTGGAGACCGCCGTGCTCGGCCGCCGCACCACCTTCGGCGCGGTCTGGCGCCGCGCGTGGTCGCGGACGCCCTCGGTGCTCGGCGTCACGTTCCTGTCGTCCCTGCTGATCGCGATCCCGGTCGTGCTCTACTTCCTGCTGATCATCGCCATGCTCGTCTCCTTCACCACCGACGACAGCTTCGCCGTCTCCGCAGGTCTGCTGGCGCTGCTCCTGCTTGCGGCGATACCCGTGGCGATCTGGCTTTCGGTGTCCTTCACCTTCGCTCCCGCGATCGCGGTCCTTGAGAAGGCCGGTCCGATGACGGCCCTCAAGCGCTCTTTCCGTCTCGTGCGCGGCACTTGGTGGCGCACGTTCGGCATCATGCTGCTCAGCGCCCTCATCGCGGGCTTCGTGGCGATGATGGTCCGCATTCCGATGATGTTCCTCGGCCCGTCGCCGACGTTCGGCTACGACAGCACCACCGGTGAGTACCGCGACGCCGGCGAGCTGTACACCGACTTCTTCAGGGACTTGCTGCCGGACCTGTGGACGTACATGGTGATCTCGGCGGTGGTGGGGCTGGTGCTCCAGCTCCTGTTCAGCGCCTTCACCCAACTCGTGGCCGCCCTCCTCTACATCGACCAGCGCATCCGCCGCGAGGGCCTCGCGGACAGCCTGGCCCAGGCGGCGGGGCGCTAGCGGGCAGGCATACGAAAGGGGGCCCGCACCTTGCACAGGTGCGGGCCCCCTCCTCGTACGAGAAGAACTCGGCGTACGAAAGAACTCAGACGTTGAACCCGAGCGCCCGAAGCTGCTCGCGGCCCTCGTCCGTGATCTTGTCCGGGCCCCACGGCGGCATCCAGACCCAGTTGATCCGGAGCTCGTTGACGATGCCGTCGGTGGCCGACTTGGCCTGGTCCTCGATGACATCCGTCAGCGGGCAGGCCGCGGACGTCAGCGTCATGTCGAGCGTCGCGATGTTCGCGTCGTCGATGTGGATGCCGTAGATGAGGCCGAGGTTGACGACGTCGATGCCCAGCTCGGGGTCGACGACGTCGTAGAGGGCCTCGCGGACCTCTTCCTCGGACGCCGGCTTCAAAGTTGCGGTCTCGTCGCTCATGCGGACTTCCTCTCGGCGGGCTCCGACTCGCCCAGTACCTGGGCGGTCGCGTCCTTCCACGCCATCCAGCTAAGGAGCGCGCACTTCACGCGCGCCGGGTACTTGGAGACTCCGGCGAACGCGACGGCGTCCTCCAGGATCTCCTCCATCGCGTCATCGGGCTCGATCTTGCCCTTGGACTGCATCAGCTCCAGGAAAGCTCCCTGGATCTTCTGTGCCTCGGCAAGGTCCTTGCCGACGAGCAGATCGTTGAGCACCGAGGCGGAGGCCTGGCTGATGGAGCAGCCCTGGCCCTCGTACGAGACGTCCGCGATCTGCGTGCCGTCGTACTTCACACGGAGCGTGATCTCGTCACCGCAGGTCGGGTTGACGTGGTGCACCTCGGCGTCGCCATCCCGAAGACCGCGCCCGTGCGGGTGCTTGTAGTGGTCCAGGATGACTTCCTGGTACATCGAGTCAAGCTTCACGATTCGGGGCTCCTCAGCCGAAGAAGTTCCGTACGTGCTCCAGGCCCTCGACCAAGGCGTCGACCTCGGCAGGAGTGGAGTACAGATAGAACGACGCTCGCGTGGTCGCAGGAATTCCGTACCGCAGGCAGACAGGCCGCGCGCAGTGGTGGCCGACCCGGACCGCGATGCCCTGCTCGTCGAGGACCTGGCCCACGTCGTGCGGGTGGATGTCGCCGAGCGTGAAGGAGATCGCGGCGCCGCGGTCCTCCGCGGACGTGGGCCCGATGATCTTGAGGTCGGGGACCTCGAGAAGGCGCTTGACCGCGTACTCGGTGATCGCGTGCTCGTGGCGCTGGATGTTCTCCATGCCGATCGAGTTCAGGTAGTCCACGGCCGCGCCGAGGCCGACGGCCTGGGCGATCGGGGGCGTACCGGCCTCGAACTTGTGCGGCGCGGGAGCGTACGTCGACGAGCTCATCGACACGGTCTCGATCATCTCGCCGCCACCGAGGAACGGCGGAAGGTCCTCAAGGAGCTCCTGACGTCCCCACAGGACACCGATGCCGGTCGGGCCGCACATCTTGTGGCCGGTGAAGGCCACGAAGTCGGCCTGCAGCGCCTGCACGTCGAGCGGCATGTGCGGGGCGGCCTGCGAGGCGTCGATGAGGACGAGCGCGCCGACCTCCTGGGCGCGGCGCACGATGGCCTCGACCGGGTTGAGCGTGCCCAGGATGTTGGACACGAGCACGAAGGAGACGATCTTCGTCTTCTCCGTGATGACCTCTTCGATGTTGGAGAGGTCCAGACGCCCGTCGTCGGTCAGCCCGAACCACTTCAGCTTCGCGCCCGTGCGCTGCGAGAGCAGCTGCCACGGAACGATGTTGGAGTGGTGCTCCATCTCCGTGATGACGATCTCGGTGGTCTCGTCGACCTTGTACGGGTCGTCGGCCCAACCGAGCATGTTCGCCACGAGGTTGAGGGACTCCGAGGCGTTCTTCGTGAAGATCACCTCGTCGCGGGACGGCGCGTTGATGAACTCCGCGACCTTGTCCCGCGCACCCTCGTACAGCGCCGTGGCCTCCTCGGCGAGGACGTGCACGCCTCGATGGACATTGGCGTTGTGCCGCTCGTAGTACTCGGTGAGCGCGTCGAGCACCTGGCGCGGCTTCTGCGAGGTCGCCGCATTGTCCAGATACACAAGCTTCTTGCCGTCGTGGATCACGCGATCCAGGGCGGGGAAGTCCTTACGGATTGCCTCGGTGTCGAGGAGGCCCGGCAGCTGAGTCACGCAGATACGCCACCCTTCGTGTCGACTCCGTCGTGCTTCGCATACTTCTCGTAGCCCTCGGCCTCAAGCTGGTCGGCCAGCTCGGGGCCGCCGGACTCGACGATCTTGCCCGCCGAGAAGACGTGCACGAAGTCCGGCTTGATGTAGCGCAGGATGCGCGTGTAGTGCGTGATCAGCAGAACGCCGACCTCACCGGTGTCACGGACGCGGTTGACGCCGTCCGAGACCTGGCGCAGGGCGTCGACGTCGAGGCCGGAGTCGGTCTCGTCGAGGATCGCGATCTTCGGCTTGAGGAGCTCCATCTGCAGGATCTCGTGGCGCTTCTTCTCACCGCCGGAGAAGCCCTCGTTGACGTTGCGCTCGGCGAAGGACGGGTCCATCTGGAGGTCTTCCATCGCGGACTTGACCTCCTTCACCCAGGTACGGAGCTTGGGAGCCTCGCCGCGGATCGCCGTGGCCGACGTACGCAGGAAGTTGGAGACCGAGACACCGGGGACCTCGACCGGGTACTGCATGGCGAGGAACATGCCGGCGCGGGCACGCTCGTCGACCTCCATCTCGAGGACGTTCTCGCCGTCCAGGGTGACGGTGCCCTGGGTGATCGTGTACTTCGGGTGACCGGCGATGGAGTACGCGAGGGTCGACTTGCCGGAGCCGTTGGGGCCCATGATGGCGTGGGTCTCGCCCTGCTTCACGGTCAGGTCGACACCCTTGAGGATTTCCTTGGTGCCGTTCTCGACCTCGACGGTGACGTGCAGGTCGCGGATTTCAAGCGTTGCCATGTGCCTCAGGACTCCTGGGTGACGGAGACGAGCACATCGTCCCCTTCGATCTTTACGGGGTATACGGGTACGGGGCGCGTCGCGGGCAGACCGGAGGGCTTGCCCGTACGCAGATCGAAGCTTGAGCCGTGCAGCCAGCACTCGATCATGCAGTCTTCGACCTCGCCCTCGGACAGCGAGACGTTCGCGTGCGAGCAGATGTCGTTGATCGCGAACACCTCGCCCTCGGTCTTGACGAGGGACACCGGCGTGCCGTCGAGTTCCACCCGCTTCGGGGTGTCCTCCTCCAGCTCGCTCAGCGCGCAGGCTTTGACGAAGGCGCTCATCAGACCGACGCCTCAAGCTCTTCCTCGATCTTCGCGATGAGGCGCTCCTCGATGTCCGCGACACCGATCTGCTGAACCAGCTCGGTGAAGAAGCCGCGGACCACGAGGCGACGGGCCTCGGGGGCCGGGATACCGCGGGCCATCAGGTAGAAGAGCTGCTCGTCGTCGAAGCGGCCGGTCGCACTCGCGTGCCCGGCGCCGACGATCTCGCCGGTCTCGATCTCCAGGTTCGGCACGGAGTCGACGCGGGCGCCGTCGGTCAGAACCAGGTTGCGGTTCATCTCGTACGTGTCCGTGCCCTCGGCCGCGGCCTCGATGAGGACGTCGCCGATCCAGACCGCGTGCGCCTGCTCGCCCTGCAGCGCGCCCTTGTAGACCACGTTGGACTTGCAGTTGGGCACGTTGTGGTCGACCAGGAGGCGGTGCTCCTGGTGCTGGCCCGCGTCCGTGAAGTACAGACCGAGCAGCTCGGCCTCGCCGCCGGGACCGGCGTACTGGACGCGCGGGTGCAGCCGTACGACATCGCCGCCGAAGGTCACGACGACCGACTTGAACGTGGCGTCGCGGCCGATGAGCGCATTGTGCTGCGAGCAGTGGACGGCGGTGTCGTCCCAGTCCTGCACGGAGACGAAGGTGACCTTGGCGCCGTCGCCGACGATGAAGTCGACGTTGGCGGCGCGCACACCGTCGCCGGTGTGGTCGACCACGATGACAGCCTCGGCGAAGGCACCGATGTCGAAGACGGTGTGCCCGAAGGTCGTGCCGCCCTCGCCGTGCAGCACAACGCGCACGGGCTCGGTGAGCACCTGCTCCTTGGGCACCGTGATGACGGTGGCCTTCTCGAAGGAGGAGTACGCCTGCGCGGCGATCCGGTCGACCGGCGTACCCGCCTTGCCGACCCGCTCGTCCTCACGCGTGACCGACTCGACGGTGACGCCCTCGGGTGCGTCGACCTGCGCCTTGATGGCGCCGTCGGCCTTGGCGGTGCCGTCGTGCAGACCCTTGAGACGCGCGAGCGGGGTGAACCGCCACTCCTCCTCACGGCCGTGCGGGACCGGGAAGTCCGCGACGTCGAAGGACGGGGGCGCGCTCATACGGGTGGCGACGGTGGACTCCGCCGCCACCGCGACGGCGCCGGCGGTGGTGGACCCCACCGGGAGATTCTGAGCCTCAGCCATGGCTGTCGTAGTGCTCTCTTTCTTACGTAAGTGGCTTGACGGTGAGCTCTGGTGGGCGGTCAGCCGACCGAGCCCTCCATCTGCAGCTCGATCAGCCGGTTGAGCTCCAGGGCGTACTCCATGGGCAGCTCCTTGGCGATCGGCTCGACGAAGCCGCGCACGATCATCGCCATGGCCTCGAACTCGGTCATACCGCGGCTCATCAGGTAGAAGAGCTGGTCCTCGGAGACCTTGGAGACCGTGGCCTCGTGGCCCATGGACACGTCGTCCTCGCGGACATCCACGTACGGGTACGTGTCCGAGCGGGAGATCGTGTCGACGAGCAGCGCGTCACAGAGCACGTTGGACTTCGAGCCCTTGGCGCCCTCGCCGATCTCGACCAGACCGCGGTACGAAGTACGGCCGCCACCACGCGCCACCGACTTCGACACGATGTTGGAGGACGTGTTCGGCGCCATGTGGACCATCTTGGAACCGGCGTCCTGGTGCTGGCCCTCGCCCGCGAAGGCAATGGACAGCGTCTCGCCCTTGGCGTGCTCGCCCATCAGGTAGACGGCCGGGTACTTCATGGTGACCTTGGAACCGATGTTGCCGTCGATCCACTCCATGGTCGCGCCCTCGTACGCCACGGCGCGCTTGGTGACCAGGTTGTAGACGTTGTTCGACCAGTTCTGGATCGTCGTGTAGCGGCAGCGGCCGCCCTTCTTGACGATGATCTCGACGACCGCGGAGTGCAGCGAGTCCGAGGAGTAGATCGGCGCGGTGCAGCCCTCGACGTAGTGGACGTAGGCGTCCTCGTCGACGATGATCAGCGTCCGCTCGAACTGGCCCATGTTCTCCGTGTTGATACGGAAGTAGGCCTGCAGCGGGATCTCGACCTGCACGCCCTTGGGCACGTAGATGAACGATCCGCCGGACCACACGGCCGTGTTCAGCGACGCGAACTTGTTGTCGCCGACCGGGATGACGGTGCCGAAGTACTCCTTGAAGAGCTCCTCGTGCTCCTTCAGCGCGGTGTCGGTGTCGACGAAGATGACACCCTGCTCCTCCAGGTCCTCACGGATCTGGTGGTAGACGACCTCGGACTCGTACTGGGCCGCGACACCCGCGACGAGGCGCTGCTTCTCCGCCTCCGGGATACCGAGCTTGTCGTACGTGTTCTTGATGTCCTCGGGCAGCTCTTCCCAGGAAGCGGCCTGCTTCTCGGTGGAGCGCACGAAGTACTTGATGTTGTCGAAGTCGATGCCCGACAGGTCCGAGCCCCAGGTGGGCATGGGCTTCTTGTCGAACAGGCGCAGGCCCTTGAGACGGAGCTTGGTCATCCACTCCGGCTCGCTCTTCTTCGCCGAGATGTCGAGAACGACATCCTCGTTGAGACCGCGCTTGGCAGCCTGGCCGGCCGCGTCGGAGTCGGCCCAGCCGTACTCGTAGTTGCCCAGACCCTCGAGTTCGGGGTGGGCCGTCTCCTCGATGGGGAGAGTCATGCGGGGTTCCTCCCGGCCGTACTTGCTGTGGTGGCGTTTTCTTGCTTGGTCTCACTACGAGGGACGAACGTCGTACAGACGCCGTCCCCGTGGGCGATGGTGGCCAGTCGCTGCACATGCGTACCGAGCAGGCGGCTGAAGAACTCCGTCTCCGCCTCACATAGCTGTGGGAACTGCTCGGCGACATGGGCGACCGGGCAGTGGTGCTGACACAGCTGCTCGCCGACCGGTGCGCTACGCGCTGTAGCAGCGTACCCGTCGGCCGACAAGGCCTTGGCCAGGGCCTCGGTGCGCTCCTGCGGCGGCACGCTCTCCAGGGCCTCGCGATATCCCTCGGCCTGGGCGGCGAGCCGGGCCCGGGCGAAGGCGGCGACGGCCGCTTCCCCGAGCTCCCCGCCGCCGGCGGACTGCGAGATCCAGCGCAGGGCTTCGGCGGCGAGCTTGTCGTAGGACTGGTCGAAGGCGTCCCGGCCGCAGTCCGTCAGGGCGAACACCTTGGCGGGCCGGCCGCGCGTACGAGCGCCGTAGATCTTCTTCTCACGAGGTTCTACGACGTCGTCGGCGACCAGGGCGTCGAGGTGACGGCGGACGGCGGCCTGGGTCAGACCGAGCCGTGTGGCGAGGTCGGCCACGGTGGACGGACCGTGGTCGAGGATGGAGCGGGCGACGCGGTTGCGCGTCGAGCGCTCACCGGTAGCCAGCTCCTCCTGCGGGGCCCCCGTGGGGTCCGAGGAGGATTCAGCAGCCTCGCCAACGTTTTTCACAACGCCATTGTTGCGTAATTCTCCAGGCCCCGACAACCCGCGATCGAGGCCACCGTCGGTGGCCTCGATCACTAAGGGTTACCTAATATGCGTAGATTTCTACGGCCCGTACGGGACCTCGCAGGTCAGCCGTGGTGCGAACCCACCAGCTCGCGCTCGGGAGCCTCCTCGACCACGGGCCGCCCCTCGGCCACCGCATCGCGGCGGGCGTAATCGGTGCGCTTGGCCCCGGTGGTGAACCAGTAGGCGAGACCGACGAGCAGGCCGCCGCCGACGATGTTGCCGGGGACCACGAAGGCCAGGTTGTGGAAGAGCTGGCCGAAGGTGGCGCTGCCGTCGAAGATGCCGATGCCGTAGAGCGCCATGTTGGCCACGCAGTGCTCGAAGCCCGCCGAGACGAACACCATGATCGGCAGCCAGAGCACGAAGGTCTTGGCGCCGTCGCCCTTGGCCCGGGTGAACATCCAGATACCCAGGCAGACCAGGAAGTTGCAGAGCACCGCACGCCAGAAGAGCTGGCCGCCGTCGAGCGCGGACTTGCCGGCGAGGAGTTCCGTGAGCATCGCGTGGGGTGCGGCGGCCGAGGTGACCCCGGAGGCGTGCACCATCGCGCCGAAGCCGAGAGCGCCCACGAAGTTGCCGAAGAGGGAGAGCGACCAGCTGCCGGCCAGGTCCTTCCAACCGGTGCGCCCGGACAGCGCGCCGACCAGCATCACCATCACGTTGCTGGTGAACAGCTGGGCGCCGGCGAACATGACCATGGTGAGTGCGAGCGGGAAGACCGCGCCCTCGACCAGCTTGACCCAGCCGGAGTGACCCGCGACCAGCGGCGACACCGCGGTCAGGAGCAGGATCTCGCCGACCCCGATGAACGCTCCCGCGAGCATCGCGGAGACGAAGTACCTGGGCGGCCGCCTCAGCTCGTGCGCCTTGTGCACAGCCTGCAGCGTGGTCTCGTCGACGGTCTTCTCAATGCTGATCACCATTCAACGTTAGGACCGCGAAACGTCCCATATAAGCAGGGAACGTCACCACTTGTGAGGCCTCCGGGACCCCTGTCCCCAGGACCAACGACCCCTCTCTAGACTCGCGACCATGCATGAAGACGCGGTCGTCCGGATCACCGGCCTGGTGAAGCGGTACGGCACCAAGACCGCGGTCGACGGTCTCGACCTCACCGCCCGGGCGGGCATCACCGCCGTGCTCGGCCCCAACGGAGCCGGCAAGACCACCACGGTCGAGACCTGCGAGGGCTACCGGAAGCCTGACTCCGGCACGGTCCGCGTCCTCGGCCTCGACCCGGTCAGGCAGGCGGAAGCGCTGCGGCCCCGGATCGGCGTGATGCTGCAGTCCGGCGGTGTCTACTCCGGCGCCCGCGCCGACGAGATGCTCCGGCACATGGCCAAGCTGCACGCCCACCCCCTCGACGTGGACGCCCTGATGGAGCGCCTGGGTCTGGGCAGCTGCGGCCGCACCACGTACCGCCGCCTCTCCGGCGGCCAGCAGCAGCGCCTCGCGCTCGCACTCGCCGTGGTCGGCCGCCCCGAACTCGTCTTCCTCGACGAGCCGACCGCGGGCCTCGACCCGCAGGCCCGGCGCGCGACCTGGGATCTCGTACGGGAGCTGCGCGCCGACGGCGTCGGCGTCATCCTCACCACGCACCACATGGACGAGGCCGAGCAGCTCGCGGACGACGTGGCGATCATCGACGCGGGCAAGGTCATCGCGCAGGGCAGCCCCGAGGAGCTCTGCAAGGGCGGCGCCGAGAACACCCTGCGCTTCTCCGGACGCCCGGGCCTCGACGTCGCCTCGCTGCTCAAGGCGCTGCCGCCGCAGACCCTGGCCGCCGAGCTCACCCCGGGCTCGTACCGCGTGACCGGCGCCGTGGACCCGCAGCTGCTCGCGACCGTGACGTCCTGGTGCGCGCAGCACGGGGTGATGCCGGACCGGATCTCGGTGGAGCGGCACACACTCGAAGACGTCTTCCTGGAGCTGACCGGCAAGGAGCTGCGCGGATGAGCGCCGAAACACCCGTGGCCCCGGGCATGTACTCCCCGAAGCCGGGCGCCGCCCCCTTGGGCCGGATGATCACCGCACAGGCCGTCTTCGAGACGAAGATGCTGCTGCGCAACGGCGAGCAGCTCCTGCTCACCGTCGTCATCCCCTCGCTCCTCCTGGTGCTCTTCTCGTCGGTCGACATCATCGACACAGGAGCGGGCGAGTCCGTCGACTTCCTCGCGCCGGGCATCCTCGCCCTCGCCGTGATGTCCACGGCCTTCACCGGCCAGGCCATCTCGACCGGCTTCGAACGGCGTTACGGAGTGCTCAAGCGCCTGGGCACCTCACCGCTCCCGCGCTGGGCGCTGATGACCGCGAAGACCCTCTCCGTCCTGGTCGTCGAGGTCCTGCAGATCGCCCTGCTGACCGCCATCGCCTTCGCACTCGGCTGGTCCCCGCAGGGCAACCCGCTTGCGGTGGTGCTCCTGCTGATCCTCGGCACGGCGGCCTTCTCGGGCCTCGGCCTCCTGATGGCCGGCACGCTCAAGGCCGAGGCCACGCTCGCCGCCGCCAACCTGGTCTTCCTGCTCCTGCTGGTCGGCGGCGGCGTGATCGTCCCCATGGACAAGTTCCCGGAGGCCGCCCAGTCGGTGCTCGGCCTTCTGCCCATCTCGGCGCTCTCGGACGGGCTCCGCGATGTGCTGCAGCACGGCGCCGGAATGCCGTGGGGCGACCTCGGGATCCTCGCGGTGTGGTCGGTGCTCGGGCTGGGTGCGGCGGCGCGGTTCTTCCGCTGGGAGTAGGCCTTCTCGTACGGGCAGGACGCGCCGCTCGTACCTCTAGACGCGCCGCCTGCTCCACCAGAAGCAGAACCCGGTGAGCCCGAGCGCCAGCCCTCCATAGATCCCGGTCTCGGTCCACTGGAACCGCCAGAAGCGGCTGGACGGTTGATACGTCGTCTCCTGCCGGTAGCCGAGCGCGTTCGCCGCGTCGGAGACGCACTTCATGGCCTGGCTCGGCGACTCGCGCTGGGATTCGCAGCGCTTGTTGGCCGCGTCCGGCAGGTCGATGACGGCGACCGCGTCCCCGTGCCTGTCCACGGTGCGGCTCGACAGGATCCAGGCTCCGGCGTCCTGCACGCTCGCCCGCATCTGCAGCACTCCGCCCTCGCTGACACCGTCCACGTTGGCGCCGGAGATCGCCGCGCTCGCCTTGACCGGCGTGGCGAGATGGGGACGTACCAGCGTCGGCATCGCGACCTGGGCGGCGGCGAACACCGCCAGGGTGAGCGCCATCGCCGGCAGCGAGCGGCGCACCAGCATCCCGACGGTCACACCGACGGCGAAGGCGAACGCCGCGTATCCGACGGGAACGATGCCGCGGGTGGCGAACACCATCGGTTCCAGACGCGGATACGTGCCCTGCGCGCTCTTGTCGAGCGGGCTCGCCCACCACGTCACGGCGAGGCTGCCGAGCCCCGCCACGATCATGGCGGCCAGACCGACCACCGTGAACTTCGCGGTCAGCCAGCCCGAGCGCCGCACGCTCTGCGTCCACACCATGCGCAGCGTGCCGTTCTCCACCTCGCGGGCGAACAGCGGCGCGCCCCAGAACAGACCGAGCAGCGCGGGCAGCACGAGCAGCAGTCCGCCCACGGCCAGGAACATGGTCTGGTGCTCGTCGAGGAAGCGGTCGAAGAACTGCGCGCAGCCGTCCGCCTGCCCGGCGCAGCTCGCGATCCCGCTGGAGTAGTCGTCGGCAAGACCCATCCCCGAGAAGGCGAGGCCCGCGCCGAACACGGCGAGCAGTGCGGCCGAGGCAAGGGCCGCGGCCCTGAACTGCCGCCAGGTCAGCCAGATCATCGCCGCACCTCCAGCCGCGGCCGCCGCACGGCGGGCGCGTTGCCGTCCATGTAGGCGAGGACCAGGTCCTCCAGGTTGATCCCGTCCACGCTCCAGGACGGATCGTGGATCGGTTCCTGCGTGCGTACGAGAAGCGTGGTCTGCCGCTCGGTGTGACTGGCGGAGATCACGTGCTGGCCCCTGGGCAGCGTGTCCGGATCGCGCCGCGCCCCGACGAGCCGGTGGTGGCTGGCGAGCAGTTCGTCCAGATCGCCGGCCACCTGCACCCGTGAGTCCACCAGGACGACCAGGTAGTCACAGGCGCGCTCCACGTCCGAGACCAGATGCGAGGAGAGCACGACGCTCAGCTCGTGCTCGGCCACGGCCTCCATCAGCAGCTGCATGAACTCCCGGCGGGCCAGCGGGTCCAGGGGCGCGACGGGCTCGTCCAGGATGAGCAGCTCCGGACGCTTGGCCAGCGCCATCGTCAGCGCGAGCTGGGCGCGCTGACCGCCGGAGAGCGTGCCGGCCCGCTGCTTCGGATCGAGCCCGAGCCGCCGGATCCGGTCCTGCGCGACCGAGTCGTCCCAGCCCGGATTGAGCCGCCGGCCGAGGGTGAGGTGGTCGGCGACGCTGAGCCGGGCGTACGTCGGCGTGTCCTGGGCCACGAAGCCGACCCTGGCGAGCTGCGCCACATCGGCGGCAGGCACACCTCCACACACCTCGATGGAGCCGGCGCTCGGCGCGAGCAGTCCGGCCGCGAGGTTCAACAGGGTCGACTTCCCCGCCCCGTTGGGACCGACCAGGCCGATCACACGGCCCGCCGGCAGCTCCAGATCGCAGTGCTGCAGCGCCCATCGCTGCCGGTACTTCTTGCCCAGGCCACGGGCCCGTAAGACGGTGTTCCCGCTACTGAGGGTGCTCACGCTACTTCCTCCCCGGCTCCACGAAAGGTGCTCAGGAACAAGGCTTCGATGCTCTCCTCGTCGAGCCCGGCGAGCCGCGCCTTGGTCAGCCAGCGTTCCAGGTCCTTGCGCAGGGGGCCGTGCGCGGACAGCGACTTGTCGGCGAGCGTGCGCGTCACGAAGGTGCCCACGCCGGGCCGCGCCGCGACGAGCCCCTTGTGCTCCAGCTCGCGATACGCCTTGAGGACGGTGTTCGGATTGATGGCGAGGCTGCTCGCCACCTCCTTGACCGTCGGCAGCCGGTCCCCCTCCTTCAGCAGCCCGAGCCGCAGTGCGTGGCGCACCTGCTGGACGAGTTGCTGATACGGGGAGAGCCCGGAGCGGCCGTTCAGATGGAACTCGATCACGGCACCTCCATTTATCTAGTTGCCTAGCACTTTAGAGCGCTAGCAAGGTGGGCCGTCAAGACCTGCATCACTCCCCGCCGTAGACAAAAGGGACTCAACTGGAACCAACTGGGCACCACATGGTGACCCTCGTGAAAACTTGCACAAGCCACCCCCCTACGATGGGGCGCGTGCCAAACGTGACCCGAGCCGATGTCGCTCAAGCCGTGCGCAACCCGCTCGCCTACATCGCCGAGCGCTGGACCCCGTCACAGCGGATGCTCCAGCGCGCGGTCCTCGCGTCGCTCGTGATGAACGTCGCCATCGTCGTGACCGGCGGCGCCGTCCGCCTGACCGGTTCGGGCCTCGGCTGCCCGACCTGGCCCAAGTGCACCGACGACTCGCTCACCGCGACCAGCGAGATGGGCTTCCACGGTGTGATCGAGTTCGGCAACCGCATGCTCACCTACGTGCTGTGCGCCGCGGTCGGCTGGGCGATCATCGCGGCGCGCTCGGCCAAGCCGCACCGGCGCAGCCTGACGAAGCTGGGCTGGCTGCAGTTCTGGCTGGTCATGGGCAATGCGGTGCTCGGCGGCATCGTGGTGCTCGTCGGCCTCAACCCGTACACGGTGGCCGCCCACTTCCTGCTCTCCACGACACTGATCACCGTCGCCACGGTGATGTGGCAGCGCGCCCGCGAGGGCGACGGCGCACCGCGCCCGCTGGTGGGCAAGGCGATCAAGCAGCTGGTGTGGTTCCTGACGATCGCGGCCGGACTGCTCGTCGCCGTCGGCACGGTGGTCACGGGCGCGGGACCGCACGCGGGCGACTCCAGCGAGGTGCACCGCATCCCGCTGAACTGGGAGGACGTCTCCAAGCTGCACGCTGTCCTGGCCTGGGTCGTGGTCTCGCTGACCTTCGCCCTGTGGTTCGTCCTCAAGGCCGTCGACGCCCCGCCGGGACCGCTGCGCCGCACCCGCGACCTGTTCCTGATCCTGCTCGCCCAGGGCGCGATCGGTTACGTCCAGTACTTCACCGACCTGCCGGAGATCCTGGTCGGTGCGCACATGCTGGGCTCGTGCCTGGTGTGGATCGCGGTCGTCCGCGTGATGCTCGCGCTGCGCGAGCGCCCCGAACTCGAACTCTCGCTCCCCACGCAGGGCGAGGCCCAGCTCACCGGCGCGCGCTGACCGTCCGGGGCCCGTTGTCAGTGCCCCCTCCTAAGGTGAACCCGATCTTGCCGAATGCGGAGAGGGTGGGGCCATGGGTGCCAGTGGCTGGGAGTACGTCACTTCGTACGAGGGTTCCGTCGAGGCTTCGTTGAGGGCGCTGCACGCCCGGGTCTTCGAGGAGATCTTCGGGGACGACGACGCGTACGCGACGCTCGACGAGCTGTGGGACGACGAGGAGTTCATCGGCGAGGAGGGGACGCACTCCATCCTCGACATCCAGCGAGTGGTGTACCTGCGTACGCCGCCGTCGCCCGACGACATACGTGACTACAACACCCTGCGCCCCCTCGGACTCGACCGCGTGCGGTACCACTTCGGCACCGAGCGGCCGACGCCCGCCCGGTTCGAGGCCCTGCTCACCGAGGCCCGTGGGGCGTCCCGCGCGACCTGGCCGCGCCCCGGAGACACCCTCCGCGACGAGCCGCACATGCGCTGGTCCGGTCTGTACGTCCTCCTGTACGGGACGGACAAGGACGCCGACCCCAGCCACGTGGGAATCTTCGGCTACTCCGGCGACTGACCGCCCCGTTCACCGCAGGGAAGCGCGCGCCCCGGAACTCCCCTGCCCCGGAACGCGGAACCCGGGGCCGGCCGCACCGGCAGTACCGGCCTCCGGCACACGCGCACCTGCGCCTTCCGGCGTCCGCGAAACGGCCGTGCGCGCGAGCCGCTCACCCAACCCGTACACCCGCTCCGCGTTCCCCGCCCCGATCATCGCCGCCACCCGGTCCGCGTCCGTACGCGACCAGGCGCCTTCGGCCACCCACCCGCCGAGCACCCGGCCCACGGCCTCACGGAAGGAACGCGCGGCGACCACGTGCAGTTCGGGCAGCCCCCGCGCCCCGCTGGAGAACAACAGCTTCCCGAACGGGGCGAGTTCGAGCAGCTCCGCGAAGAGCGCCGCGCCACGGGCGCCCGAGCGCACCAGGGCCGGGCCCAGATCCGCGTACACATGCGGGAAGATCCCGGCCAGATGGGCCGCGTGCCGGTGGTACGGATAGCCGTGCATCAACACGATGTCGGTCCCGAGCCCCGCCGTCGCCCGCGCGAACCGCGTCACGTACGCGCCGGGATCGCCCGCCCCCGAGTGCAGCTGCAGCGGAAGTCCGCTGGCCACCGCGATCCACAGCAGATGCCGCAGCAGAACGGGATCCCTCAGCTCGCCGCCCACCTGACGCGCCGCGAGCCAGCGCCCGGCGGCCCCGCGCACTTCTCCTGCGTCCGGCGGCTCGGGCACGAGAGCGAGGCCGTGGCGCTCCCCGGCCACCGAGGTGAACGCGACCGCGGTGGAAGCCGCCCCGTGCACCGACTCCGCGAGATTGGCCAGAAAGGACTCCACCGTCCCTGAGGTGTCCGCCACCTGCTCGGCGAGCAGTTCGAGCCGCACGAGCTCATGGGCCGACGCCCCGCCCGCCGCCCCCAGTTCGGCCGGTCCTGTCAGGTCGTCGGGCAGCCCCGTGTCGACCAGATACGCCGTGATCCCGCTCCCCCGCAGCAGCCGCCGCCCCGCCTCCACCACACCCAGCTCCCGGCGCCGCGCCAGATAGTGCGGCGCCGGACAGTGCGGTTCGAGATCGAGCAGAGGTGGACACCAGCGGCGTACGGCGAAACCCGTCTGCGTGTCGAAGAACGTCGTACCCGGCGCGGGAGGTCCCTCCCCGCGCCCCAGATGCGCCTCGAACGTGCCGAGACCGAGCTCGGTGCGCAGCACGCCGTGGCAGTGCTGGTCCACCAGGGACGGGGTGTCGATCATCGGGGCTCCCTGTGGTGGACCGTTGACTCCCTACGGTCCTAACGCGACAGCCCCGCCCAGGTGTTGCTGGTGCCAGTTCCGGCAGGTCAGGAACTGGCACCAGCAGGTCGGGAACGGGCAGCAGCGGTCTCAGACCCGGGGCCCCACCCCGACCTCCTCACGACGCGGCTCGGGCACCGCCGCCTCGTCGTGGGTGAGGTCCGGCATCCGGTTCAGCCACTTCGGCAGATACCAGTTGCGCTCGCCGAGCAGGGCCATCGTCGCGGGCAGGAGCACCCCTCGGATGATGGTCGCGTCGATCAGGACGGCGGCCGCGAGGCCCACGCCCATCTGCTTCATCGACTGCATGGACAGCGTTCCGAAGATCGCGAACACGGCGACCATGATGACGGCGGCGCTGGTGACGACACCGGCCGTGGTGACGACTCCGTGCTCGATCGCCTCCTTGGTCGTGCGCCCCTTCAGCCGCGCCTCACGGATCCGCGAGACCACGAACACGTGGTAGTCCATCGACAGACCGAAGAGGATCACGAAGAGGAACAGCGGCAGCCAGGTGATGATCGCGCCCACCCCTTCCGCGCCGACCAGGGACGCACCCCAGCCGTGCTGGAAGACCGCCACGAGGATCCCGTACGCAGCCGCCACCGACAGGAGGTTGAGCACGATCGAGGTGATCGCGATCGTCAGCGAGCGGAAGGAGAGCAGCATCAGGAGGAAGGCGAAGACGACGACGAAGGCGAAGACCGGAGTCACCGCGCCCACCAGCTGGTCGTTGAAGTCCTTCGAACCCGCCACCTGACCGGTCACCGGAGCTTCCAGACCGTCGACCTTGCCGAGCGTCGCCGGCCGCACCTCGTCGCGGATCAGCGCCAGGCTCTCCTCGGCCTTGTCCTGGTCTGAGCCGCCGACGAGCGGTACGGAGATCAGCGCGATGTTCTGCTCCGCACGCACCTTGATCTCCACCGGGCCGCGCGAGGCACCCGAACTCACCGCCTGCGCCCGGAAGTCGGCAAGCGCCGTCTTCACCTCGGGCGCGTTGATGTCCTTCGCCCTGACGACCACCTCGGCCGGCTCGGAGCCGCCCGGGAAGGCGTCGTTCAGTCGGTTGTACGTGGCCACGATGGGCAGCGAGTCGCCGAACTCCTGGTCCAGGGTGAGGTTCTGGGTCTTCATCCCGAGCGCCGGAGCCGCCACGGCGAGCAGCGCACCCGCCGCGATCACCACGGAGAGGGCGGGCCTGGCGAGCACGGTCCGCAGGACCCGCTTCCAGAACCGGCTCTCACCGTTGTTCGCCGAAGCCTGTGCCGAACCGTTCGCGGAGCCCCCGTTCGCCGCTCCGGCCTTCTTGGCACCCCGCCTCTTCTCCGGGTGCAGGAACGGAATCCGCCCCTTCTCCACCCGGTGCCCGAGCAGCGAGAGCAGCGCCGGAAGCACCGTCACGGAACCCACCATCGCGACCGCGACCACCATCAGGGACGCGAGCCCCATCGCCTCGAACTCCGCGAGCCCGGTGAACAGCATGCCCGCCATCGCCACACACACCGTGACACCGGAGACGATGATCGCCCGGCCGCTGGTGGCCGCCGCGATCTCCAGGGCCGCGCGCGGATCGCGCCCGGCGGCCCGCTCCTCGCGCTCACGCCGCAGATAGAACAGGCAGTAGTCGACCCCGACGGCCAGACCCACGAGCAGCATCACGGAGTTGGCGGTCTCGCTCATCGGCTGCAGATGGCTGACGATCGCCATCAGGCCCATGGTCGCGACGATCGCCGTCACCGCGAGCGCCACCGGCACCAAAGCCGCGACCACGGCGCCGAAGGCCACCAGGAGAATGCCGATCGCCACCGGCACCGCCGAGTACTCGGCCCGCTGGAAGTCACTGCCGAAGGCGTCGTCGAACTCCTTCTGCATGCTCGCGCCGCCGATCTCCTCGATCCACAGCGCCTCGTGCTCGTCCTGTACGCCGGCCACCGCGTCGAGGACCGGCTGTACCTCTTCCGCCGCGTCCTCGGCCTTGCCGCGCATGTCGAACTGCACCAAGGCGGTCCGCCCGTCCTTCGACACGCTGTCACTGTCGTACGGCGAGGTGATCCGGGTCGCCTTGCCCGTGGCCTCGACCGCGGCCATCACCTCGTCCACCGCCGCGCGGAAGGCCTCGTCCGTCGCCTTGACCCCGCGGTCCTTCGCCTGGATCAGGACGCTCTCACCGGCCGGTTCCTCCAGGCCCGAGTCGTCCATGATCCGGGACGCCTGACGGGTCTCGCCCGGCAGGCTCTCGCTCTGATCCACGTCCGCGCGGCCGACCGCACCGCCGATGCCCATGGCGAGCACCACGAACAGCAGCCAGATGCCGACGGCCGCCCAACGGTGGCGTGCGCTCCAGCCGCCCGCCCGGGCCGCTAACCCGCGTACCGGCGTCGTCCGATTCCCCATGTCGGGATGTCCCCCTCGAAGTCACTGCGCCCAACTCGACTTCCACGAAGGTATGGGCGCCATAAGCGCCATACGTCGTGCGGCCCGACGAGGTCCGCGCGCGCGGACTCATCCGTCCGGCACCGCGTGCCTAGGCCTCAGGGATGAGAGGAAGAATGAACGCCCCTTACACGTAAGGCGCGTTCCTCGTGTGTCCCGGTGCTCGGGCTACTTGTTCGCGGGACCACCGACCTGGATCCCGGCCATCCGCGTCCACTCGTACGGACCGGTCTTCACCTTCGCCGCGAACTCGCCGTCGAAGTCCTCGTGCACGGTGACCCCGGCCTTGGCGACCGCGGCCTCGGCCACCGCGTGGCTGGTCGCGAACACATCGCCCCAGCCGCCGTCCTGCCCGACGAGCACGATCCGCGTACCGCGCCCGCCGACATACGCCAGCTGCGCCTCGGCCCCACCGTGCTCCTTGGCGAACGCGCCGATCCGCTTGGCCAGCTTGGCCGCGGTGCGCTCGTCCTTGGTGCTCTTCGCGGCCGTGCTGTCCTGGGCCGCGGTCTCCGTCTCGGTCTCTGCCATGAGCCAGATGCTACCGACGGGTAGATCAACGCGCGACGCCCGGCCCCAGTGGCCTCGGCCACGCGGCTGCGCCCATTCCCCCCTCGCCCCGTCCGTGGTAACACCTCTCCCCATGGGCGACTCGGTCGTGGTGGGCATCTGCTACACGCCCCATTGGGATGTACGGCCGCGGGAAACCGTTGCCGCGGACCTCGCCGAGACGGCCGCAGTGGACCCGCGGATCGAGCTCGTCGACTGCCGCTACACGGAGCCCGATGCCCTGCGCACGGCCCGCAGCGCACCGCCTCCGCATGACCACTTGCGGTCCATGACCCCGGAACTGACCGCGGCCCAGCGCGATGTGTTCGCCCGGGCCGAGGTGATCCTCGCCGCGGATCTCCCCTTCGGCATCGCCGAGCTCGCCCCACGCCTGCGCTGGGTCCAGGGCATCAGCGCGGGGGTGGGCCACCTTCTCTCGGCCGGCCTCGGCGGCGTGCGTCTGACGACGGCGGCCGGTGTGAGCGCCGCCTCCGTCGCCGAGTTCGCCCTGTCCCGCCTCCTGGAACACGCCAAGCGGCTGCGGGAGATCGACGGGATCCAGCGGATACGGGGCGACCGGCGCCCCTTCGGCACCCAGCTCTCCGGCCGCACGCTGGGAGTGATCGGCCTCGGCCGGATCGGCATCCGTATCGCCGCGTACGCGCACGCCCTCGGCATGGACGTCCTGGCCGTCCGCAGGGACCTGACGGCTCCCCGCCCGCCGTACGTATCCGAGGTGTACACACCCGCGCAGCTGCACACCTTCCTCGGCCGCTGCGACGCGGTGATCGCGGCTGCCCCCGAAACCCCGGACACAGCGGATCTGATGAACGCGGACGCATTCGCGGCGATGCGTGAAGGCGCGTTCTTCTGCAATGTGGGCCGCGGCTCACTCGTCGACGAGACCGCTCTGATCGAGGCCCTGACCTGCGGCCATCTGGCCGCGGCAGCCCTGGACGTGACCCGCGAGGAACCCCTCCCCGCCGACAGCCCGCTGTACGACGCCCCGCGACTGGCCCTCTCCCCGCACGTGGCGACGGCCGCCGGCGACCACTTCACCGGCGTCTTCACACTCTTCCGCGAGAACCTGGCCCGCTACCTGGACGGCCGACCGCTCCTCAACGAGGTCGACAAGACCCTCGGCTACTGACGGGAGATCTGCAGATGACCGAGCGCACCCTGGGCGACATAGCGACGGAGCTGCTCTTCGAGAACGACCGCGTACGAGTCTGGGAACTACGCCTGGCCCCCGGCGAGCGCAGCGCCACCCACCGCCACGACCTGGACCATCTCCTGATCCAGATCTCCGGTGACCGCATCGCGATCGAACCCGAGCCGGACACGGAGGGCCCGTTCAAGGACTACTTGGCGGCGGACGTGATCCCGGGAGTGGTCGTCCCCGTGGACCGCGGAGGCATCGAAACAGCGGTCAACGTCGGTGACCAGCCGTACCGGGAGATCATCGTGGAGCTGAAGGACTGAGCCTCAGCGCAGGAACGGATCCACCGCGACTGCCACGAACAGCAGCGACACATACGTGATCGACCAGTGGAAGAGCCGCATCTCCTTGAGCTTCGCGCCCGTGACCTCGGCGTTCGCACGGTTCTGGAGACCGTGCGCCTCCCAGAGCCAGAACCCGCCCGCGAGCAGCGCCACCGACGTGTAGAACCAGCCGGTGTAGCCGAGCGGGGTCAGCAGGAGCGAGGCCCCGACCATCACCCAGCTGTAGAGGACGATCTGCCGCGCGACCACCTTGTTGGAGACGAGCACCGGCAGCATCGGCACACCCGCACGGGCGTAGTCGTCCTTGACCTTCATCGACAGCGGCCAGTAGTGCGGCGGCGTCCAGAAGAACATCACGAGGAAGAGGATGACGGGCGCGTACGACATCGAGTTGGTCACCGAGGACCAGCCGATCAGGACCGGCATACAGCCCGCGATCCCGCCCCACACGATGTTCTGCGAGGTCCGCCGCTTCAGGATCATCGTGTAGACGACCGAGTAGAAGACGAGCGCGCCGAGCGCGAGCCAGGCCGACAGCCAGTTGACCGCGAAGCCGAAGAGCAGCGTGGAGCCGATCGCGAGCGCGATACCGAAGGCAAGGCACTCACGCGGGCTCACCATGCCGGTGACCAGGGGCCGCTGCGACGTGCGCTCCATGAGGGCGTCGATATCGCGGTCGTACCACATGTTCAGGGCGTTGGCCCCGCCCGCCGACAGATAACCGGCGAAGCAGGTCACGACGACCAGCCACAGATCCGGCACACCCTGCTCGGCGAGGAACATCACCGGCACGGTCGTGATGAGAAGAAGCTCGATGATCCGCGGCTTCGTCAGCGCCACAAAGGCCAGGACACGGGCCTTGAACGGTCGACGGCTAGTGCCTTCAGATCCCAGCACTCCCGCAGGACGGGACTCAACGGCCGTCACGCACACCCCTGACAGAGACTCCAGCGAGCGCACCGGAGTCCTGTTCGATGTGAACACCCGGTAAAGGCTCGCGCGTACCAGGCCACTGTAGAGGTTGGCCATACCTCGCTTATCGCGGGGGTGGGTCGTGTTGCCGAAGGCGATGGCGCCCGCCTCCGGAGGCGGATCCGCCCGAGGCCCGGCAGTCTGGAATGACTCGAAAAAATGCACGCCTCAGCGGCGGTAGGCTCGACACCGCGAGCCGGGCGGCGCAGGCCATCGGGCTCGGACCCGGCCGGCGCACGCCGCCGGTTTCGACATGTGGAGCATGTGGAGAGGAGCCCTGACCCAGGGTGAGCACCAAGCCGACCACCACAGACCTCGAGTGGACCGACCTCGACCAGCGCGCCGTAGACACGGGACGAGTCCTGGCCGCGGATGCCGTACAGAAGGTCGGCAACGGCCATCCCGGTACGGCCATGAGCCTGTCCCCCGCCGCGTACACCCTCTTCCAGAAGGTGATGCGGCATGACCCGGCCGACCCGGAGTGGGTGGGGCGCGACCGTTTCGTGCTCTCCGCGGGTCACTCGTCGCTGACGCTGTACATCCAGCTCTACCTGGCCGGCTTCGGCCTTGAGCTCGATGACCTGAAGGCCTTCCGCACCTGGGGCTCGAAGACCCCCGGTCACCCGGAGTACGGCCACACCGCCGGCGTCGAGACCACCACGGGCCCGCTCGGCCAGGGTGTCGCCAACGCCGTGGGCATGGCGATGGCCGCCCGCTACGAGCGCGGTCTGTTCGACCCGGAGGCGGCCACCGGCACCTCCCCGTTCGACCACTTCATCTTCGCGATCGCCGGTGACGGCTGCCTCCAGGAGGGCATCTCCGCCGAGGCCTCCTCGCTCGCGGGCCACCAGAAGCTCGGCAACCTGGTCCTGCTGTGGGACGACAACCACATCTCGATCGAGGGCGACACCGAGACCGCGATCTCCGAGGACACGATCAAGCGGTACGAGGCGTACGGCTGGCACGTCCAGCGGGTCGCGCCCAAGCCGGACGGTGACCTGGACGCCGAGGCGCTGTACAACGCGATCGAGGCCGCGAAGGCGGTGACCGACAAGCCGTCGTTCATCGCGATGCGCTCGATCATCGCCTGGCCCGCCCCCAACGCGCAGAACACCGAGGCCGCGCACGGCTCGGCGCTCGGCGACGACGAGGTCGCGGCCACCAAGCGCGTCCTGGGCTTCGACCCGGAGCAGAGCTTCGAGGTCGCCGACGAGGTCATCGCGCACACCCGCAAGGCCCTTGAGCGCGGCGCGCAGGCCAAGGCCGAGTGGGACAAGTCGCTCGCCGCCTGGCGCACCGCCAACCCCGAGCGCGCCGCCGAGTTCGACCGCATCAACGCGGGCGAGCTGCCGGCCGGCTGGGAGGCCAAGCTCCCCGAGTTCGAGACCGGCAAGGGTGTCGCCACGCGTGCCGCCTCCGGCAAGATCCTGCAGGCGCTCGGCGCGGTGATCCCGGAGCTGTGGGGCGGTTCCGCCGACCTCGCGGGCTCCAACAACACCACGATCGACAAGACGAGTTCCTTCCTGCCGGAGGGCAACCCGCTGCCGGAGGCCGACCCCTACGGCCGCACGATCCACTTCGGTATCCGCGAGCACGCCATGGCCGCGGCCATGAACGGCATCTCGCTGCACGGCCACACCCGTATCTACGGCGGCACCTTCCTGGTGTTCTCGGACTACATGCGCAATGCCGTGCGCCTGTCGGCCCTGATGCACCTGCCCGTCACGTACGTGTGGACGCATGACTCCATCGGTCTCGGCGAGGACGGCCCGACGCACCAGCCGGTCGAGCACCTGGCCGCGCTGCGCGCCATCCCGGGCCTGAACGTGGTCCGCCCGGCCGACGCCAACGAGACCGCGATCGCCTGGCGCGAGATCCTGCGCCGCGGCAAGCGCGAGTACCCGGTCAGCGCTCCGCACGGTCTGGCCCTGACCCGTCAGGGTGTGCCGACCTACGAGCGCAACGAGGATGCGGCCAAGGGGGGTTACATCCTGTTCGAGGCCTCCAAGGAGACCCCGGACCTGATCCTCATCGGTACCGGTTCCGAGGTACAGCTGGCCGTCGCCGCGCGCGAGGCCCTGGAGGCCGAGGGTGTCGCCACCCGGGTCGTCTCGATGCCCTGTGTCGAGTGGTTCGAGGCCCAGGACCAGGCGTACCGCGACAGCGTGCTGCCGCCGTCCGTGAAGGCGCGCGTGGCCGTCGAGGCCGGTATCGGTCTGACCTGGCACCGCTATGTCGGGGACGCCGGCCGCATCGTCTCCCTCGAGCACTTCGGTGCCTCGGCCGACGGCAAGGTGCTCTTCGAGGAGTTCGGTCTGACCGCAGACGCGGTCACCGCCGCCGCCAAGGAATCTCTCGCAGCCGCCAAGCGCTGACGCCCATAGACGCTTCATACGACACGTAGGAGATGCAATTTCCATGACAGACGCACTCAAGCGCCTCTCCGAAGAGGGCGTCGCGATCTGGCTGGACGACCTGTCGCGCAAGCGCATCACGTCCGGCAACCTGGCCGAACTCATCGACCAGAGCCACGTCGTGGGCGTCACGACCAACCCGTCGATCTTCCAGAAGGCGATCACCAGCGGTGACGGTTACGAGCAGCAGCTCACCGACCTCGCCGCCCGCAAGGTCACCGTCGACGAGGCCATCCGCATGATCACCACCGCGGATGTACGGGACGCGGCCGACATCCTGCGCCCGGTCTTCGACGCGACCGAGGGCCAGGACGGCCGGGTCTCGATCGAGGTCGACCCGCGCCTGGCGCACAACACGGCGGCCACGGTCGCCGAGGCCAAGCAGCTGGCGTGGCTGGTGGACCGGCCGAACACGCTGATCAAGATCCCGGCCACCAAGGCGGGTCTGCCGGCCATCACCGAGACGATCGGCCGTGGCATCAGCGTCAACGTCACGCTGATCTTCTCGCTCGAGCGCTACCGCGAGGTCATGGACGCCTACCTGGCGGGCCTTGAGCAGGCCAAGTCCAAGGGACTCGACCTCTCCAAGATCCACTCGGTGGCCTCGTTCTTCGTGTCCCGGGTGGACACCGAGATCGACAAGCGCCTGGACGGCATCGGCACCGACGAGGCCAAGGCCCTCAAGGGCAAGGCCGCGCTCGCCAACGCGCGTCTCGCGTACGAGGCATACGAAGAGGTCTTCGGCTCCGACCGCTGGGGCGCCCTCGACAAGGCCGGCGCCAACAAGCAGCGTCCGCTGTGGGCCTCGACCGGCGTCAAGGACCCCGCGTACAAGGACACCCTGTACGTGGACGACCTGGTCGCGCCCGGCACGGTGAACACCATGCCGGAGGCCACGTTGGAGGCGACCGCCGACCACGGCGAGATCGTCGGCAACACCATCGCCGGTACCTACGAGCAGGCTCGCGCCGAGCTCGACGCCGTCGAGAAGCTCGGGATCTCGTACGACGAGGTCGTACAGCTCCTGGAGGACGAGGGCGTCGAGAAGTTCGAGGCGTCCTGGAACGATCTGCTCAAGTCGACCGAGGCTGAGCTCGAGAAGCTCGCCCCTTCGGAGGGCTGACACCTTGACCGGACTCGGAGCGAATCCGCTCCGTGACGCCGCAGACCGACGGCTCCCGCGTATCGCGGGGCCGTCGGGCCTGGTGATCTTCGGCGTCACGGGCGATTTGTCACGCAAAAAGCTGATGCCCGCGGTGTACGACCTGGCCAACCGCGGCCTGCTGCCACCGGGCTTCTCGCTCGTCGGCTTCGCCCGCCGTGAGTGGCAGGACGAGGACTTCGCGCAGGAGGTGCACGACGCGGTCAAGGAGCACTCGCGTACGCCCTTCCGCGAGGAGGTCTGGCAGCAGCTGATCCAGGGCATGCGCTTCGTCCAGGGCGACTTCGACGACGACGACGCCTTCGAAACGCTCAAGGCCACCATCGAGGACCTGGACAAGAAGCAGGGCACGGGCGGGAACTTCGCGTTCTACCTCTCCGTACCGCCGAAGTTCTTCCCCAAGGTCGTCAAGCAGCTCAAGAAGCACGGGCTCGCCGACCAGGCGGGCGACTCGTGGCGGCGTGCCGTCATCGAGAAGCCCTTCGGGCACGACCTGGTCTCCGCCAAGGAGCTCAACTCGATCGTGCACGAGGTGTTCGCGCCGGACCAGGTGTTCCGGATCGACCACTACCTCGGCAAGGAGACCGTCCAGAACATCCTGGCGCTCCGCTTCGCCAACACCCTCTTCGAGCCGCTCTGGAACCGGTCGTACGTCGACCACGTCCAGATCACGATGGCCGAGGACATCGGCATCGGCGGCCGGGCCGGGTACTACGACGGCATCGGCGCCGCCCGTGACGTCATCCAGAACCACCTCCTTCAGCTGCTCGCGCTGACCGCGATGGAGGAGCCCTCCTCCTTCGACGCTGACGCGCTGGCCGCCGAGAAGACCAAGGTGCTCGGAGCGGTGAAACTGCCCGACGACTTGTCGACCGGCACGGTGCGCGGACAGTACGCGGCCGGCTGGCAGGGCGGCGAGAAGGTCATCGGCTATCTGCAGGAAGACGGTATCGACGCCTCGTCGAAGACCGACACCTACGCCGCGGTGAAGCTGCAGATCGACAACCGGCGCTGGGCGGGTGTGCCGTTCTATCTGCGCACCGGCAAGCGCCTTGGCCGTCGGGTCACGGAGATCGCGGTGGTCTTCCAGCGCGCTCCCCACTCCCCCTTCGACCACACGGCGACCGAGGAGCTGGGCCGCAACGCCCTGGTCATCCGGGTCCAGCCGGACGAGGGCGTCACGGTGCGCTTCGGCTCCAAGGTGCCGGGCACGTCGATGGAGGTCCGGGACGTGTCCATGGACTTCGCCTACGGCGAGTCCTTCACCGAGTCGAGCCCCGAGGCGTACGAGCGCCTGATCCTCGACGTCCTGCTCGGCGACTCCAACCTCTTCCCGCGTACGGAGGAGGTGGAGCTGTCCTGGAAGATCCTCGACCCGATCGAGCAGTTCTGGGACAGCAACGGCAAGGCCGCCCAGTATCCGGCGGGCACCTGGGGTCCCGTCGAGTCGGACGAAATGCTCGAACGAGACGGACGGAGCTGGCGTCGGCCATGAAGATCGACCTCACGGACACCACCTCCAGCAAGATCAACAAGGCGCTCATCCAGGGCCGCCGCGCGATCGGTTCGCCGGCCGTCGGCATGGTCCTGACCCTCGTCATCGTCACCGACGAGGAGAACGCCTACGACGCGTTGAAGGCCGCCAACGACGCCTCGCGCGAGCACCCCTCGCGCACGCTCGTGGTCATCAAGCGCGTCTCGCGCACGCCCCGCGACCGTACACAGTCCCGCCTCGACGCCGAGGTACGGGTGGGTGCGGACGCGGGCACCGGTGAGACCGTGGTGCTCCGCCTGCACGGCGAGATCATCAACCACGCCCAGTCCGTGGTCCTTCCGCTGCTCCTTCCCGACGCCCCCGTGGTCGTCTGGTGGCCGGTGAACGCACCGGTGTCGCCCGCCACCGACCCGCTCGGTGCGCTGGCCCAGCGCCGTGTCACCGACACGTACGCGGCGGAGCAGCCGATCCACGAACTGACCGCGCGCGCCGAGAAGTACACCCCCGGCGACACGGACCTCTCCTGGACCCGCATCACGCCCTGGCGCTCGATGCTGGCCGCCGCGCTCGACCAGGTCACCTGCAAGGTGAACGAGGTCGAGGTGGAGGGCGAGGAGTTCAACCCGAGCTGCGAACTGCTCGCGATGTGGCTCGCGGACCGTCTCCAGGTGCCGGTCCGCAGGACGCTGTCCGCGGGTCCGGGTCTGACCGCGGTACGGATGATGACGGACTGCGGTCCGATCACCCTGGACCGCGCGGACGGCTCGCTCGCCACGCTCTCCATGCAGGGCCAGCCCGACCGTGCCGTGGCGCTGAAGCGCCGCGAGACGGCCGAGCTGATCGCGGAGGAGCTGCGGCGTCTCGATCCGGACGACACCTATGCGTCGGCGCTGAAGTTCGGCGTGGACCGGCTCGGTGAGCCGATGGCGATGCAGACGGTGCCGCCGCTCGCGGCGGATGAGCCGGTCGCGGAGACCGCTCCGGCCAGGCCCGCGAAGAAGGCCGCTGCGGCCTCCTCCCGTACGGCCAAGAAGGCAGCGGGCAAGTGACCGGATCTCCCCAGCTGGTCGTCCACCGCGACAAGGAGCTGATGGCGCAGGCCGCGGCGGCCCGGCTGCTCACGAAGATCGTGGACGCCCAGACCGCGCGCGGTTCGGCCTCGGTGGTCCTCACGGGCGGCCGCAACGGCAACGGGCTGCTTGCCGCACTCGCCGCCTCCCCCGCCCGTGACGCGATCGACTGGTCGCGGCTTGACCTGTGGTGGGGCGACGAAAGGTTCCTGCCCGAGGGCGATCCGGACCGCAATGTCACGCAGGCCCGCGAGGCCCTGCTCGACGCGGTGCCGCTCGACCCGGCGCGGGTGCATGCGATGCCGGCCTCGGACGGCGCGTACGGCTCGGACGCGGACGCGGCGGCGGAGGCCTACGCGGCCGAGCTCGCGGCGGCCGCGCGCCCGGAGAACCACGCCCGAGTCCCGTCCTTCGACGTGCTGTTGCTCGGCGTCGGTCCGGATACGCATGTGGCCTCGCTGTTCCCCGAGCACCCCGGCGTCCGCGAGACGGAACGCATGGTGATCGGGGTCCACGGCGCTCCCAAGCCGCCGCCCACCCGCATCTCGCTGACGCTCCCCGCCATCCGCGCGGCGCGTGAGGTGTGGCTGCTCGCGGCCGGCGAGGACAAGGCGAAGGCGGCGGCCATCGCGCTCTCGGGCGCGGGCGAGATCCAGGCCCCGGCAGCGGGAGCGTACGGGCGCGCCCGCACACTGTGGCTCCTGGACTCGGCGGCGGCTTCCCAGCTGCCGCGGGAGCTGTATCCGGCGGCGACTTCCTGAGTCGCCACTCGTGACGTTCGGCCCCGCACCTGTCCGGTGCGGGGCCTTTCGCTGTCACGGCTGCCCCACCGCCGGATAAACCGGGTGCTCGCCTCCCGTTCGGCCTCCTACGCTTGGTCGAACCAGCTGAGCGCAGGAGGACCGCCGATGAGCATGTACTTCGAGCTCGGCGACGAGACGCTGTGGAACCCGTCCATGGGCGCCGGCCGCCTCTTCCTGCGCCAAGTCGAGGTCTACGAGGCGGAGCTCGAGCTGCCCTCGGGGATCGGTCAGGGCCAGTACTGGGGTGACCCGGACACCCTGCAGGTCGTCCCGGACACGTACGCGGAGTTCGTGCACGCTCTGGCCGCCTGGCACTGCCGTACGGGACACTCCGTGATCCTCGCGCTCTCCGAAGGGTTCGTCGCGACGGCGCTCGCGCTGGCCCGGCGGGCGGGCATCGAGGTGGGGCTGCCCGAGCCGGCGGATCCTCACCTGTGCGGCGGCGCCCAGCGGGAGGTACAAAATCCCGGAAATCCCCGGGCCGTGCCCACCTGCGAACTGGACGCGCGGGCACGGGAGATCGACCGTTCGATGGCCCGCTGAGCCGTGAGCGCGGGGGAACGCGGCTACCGGTACGTCGGACCTGCGGAGCTACGCGACACGGTCCACCCCGAGCGGCGCGGCACCGCCATCAGCTCACCGGCCGACTTCCTCGCGTGGGCGAAACACCTCCCGCCCACGTGGCCGAGGCCCTGCGCCGGGCGGGACTCGGGCACCCCGGCCGGGGCATCCACGAGTTCGCCTCCCCCGCGCCCGGCTAACTCCCGTACGGATTACCACCGTTGGGCGGGCCGTACGGATTGACCTGCGGGGGGCCGTAGGGGCCGCCCTGCGGCGGAGCGTAAGGCCGGCCCGGGGGTGGGCCGTACGGATGGCCCTGGCCCGGCCGGGGTGGCCGCGGCGGCGGGACCACCGGTGCGACGCGTACGTGCGGATGCGCGCACAGGCGGATGCCGTGGTGACGGCGCAGCCTGCGCACCTCGAAGGCGGCGATGCTCGTCACCGCCACCGGCGCGCCCAGGACGAAGACGATGCCCATGGTGAAGCTCAGACCGTGCAGATCCCCGGTGAGCAGATCCGGCAGCGCCATCAGCCAGCTGGTCACCGTCGCGAGCAGCGGCGGCAGACAGCGGTGGATGGCCGCCGTACCGAAGAAGTTGCCGTTGACCTGGATCGCCGCCTGGGCGAGGAAGATCAGCCCCCAGATCCCGCCGAACGCCATGAAGAACGAGAACACCAGACCGCCATTGCCCTGCGCGGCGGCCACCGACAGCACGCCGACGATGCCGACGAGAGCGACCACGAAGAAGAGCAGCAGCCGCAGCGAGCCGAACAGCGGGGACTTCAGGGCGCGGACCGGTCCACCACGGCGCCAGACGAGCAGCATCGCGCCCACCGTGAGCGGAGTGATGACCAGCAGCACGAGACCCGCGATGACCAGGTTCTCCATGATCTGCTCGAAGCTGAAGCCGCGCGCCACGAACGTGTAGACACCGACCGACGCGACCATTCCGGCGATGATCCGGTAGCGCTTCAGCTTGTCGACGGCCGGATCGAGCGAATCCGGGATCCAGGACGGGTGGAAGACCGCATAGGCCGCGCCCCTGGGCCACCACCGCGACGTCTCCGCCGCGCTGCGCCGATATCCGTACCGCCGTCGCACCATGCCGTCCACTCCCCCGAGTGCCGTCCCGTCTGCCGACCCGCGATCTTAGCGAGCTATGCGGGATGAGCAAGTCCGCTTCCGACAACTGGAATTGAGCCAGAGTTGGACACTGTTGAACACCGCTCCGCGTCCACTCGTACTGATTCACGGGTACGGACGCCGAGGCGCTCCGTCACAGGGAACAGGAAACAGGACCCATCAGGGACCACAGGGGCGAAGGGGAGTGTGGGGCATGCCTCCGGAGATCGTGGGTCGGTCGGGGTCGCTCGCGGGTGAGCGGTTCGGGATCGGGAGTGCGGCGCTGACGTTCGGGCGCAGGAACGTCAACAGCGTGGTGATCCCGAGCGTGAGCGCCTCGCGCTTCCACGCCGAAGTGCGCCGCGAGAAGCACGGGTTCGTGCTGTACGACCGGGGCAGCGTCAACGGGACGCTGGTCAACGGCGAGCATGTGACCTCCCATGTGCTGCGTCCCGGCGACGAGTTCACGATCGGCGAGGAGACCTTCGCGTTCGAGGCGGCCGACCCGCTGGAGACCATCCTCGATCTGTCGGTGCTCGAAGTCCTGAAGCCGGCACCGGCCGAGGAGCGCGGCCCCGCCCTGAACGTCACCGTCTCGGGCGGCGGTCCCGTCGGCCTCTCCCTCGCGCTGCTCCTCGAATCACTGATGGGCGACCAGGTCTCGGTCACGGTGTACGACGGCCGCTGGACCACGGCGGCGAACGGCCATGTCGTCTGGAAGGACGAGGCCGAGGGCAACGTACGCCGTCAGCAGGTCGTCACCGTGCAGAGCCGGCAGTATCTGGCGCTGCCGGAGGAGGTGCGGGCACGGCTGTTCCGCGAAGGCACGTACAGCGAGATGTGGCCCGCCGGGCCCGACTCCGTACGGGGGCACCATCCGCGCAACATCCGGATCGCCTACGTCGAGGACACCCTCCTCGCGATGGCGGGCGAGAAGCCGCGCCGGATCCGGCTCGTACCGGAGTGGTTCGACGCCGAGAAGCACCAGGAGGTGGCCGCCGCCGGGCAGGTGCTCGCGATCTGCGAGGGCGGGCGGTCCAAGACACGGACGCATTTCGCGGAGAAGTTCGGACAGGCGGACGCCTCGATCTACTCGCTGGACGGCGAGCATCTGCAGGACGTCGTGCTCGGCCTGAAGGTGAAGTCCGGTCTGTCCGATCCGATGTCGGTGCTGCTCACGGTCGCGCAGAATCGTTTCCTGCTGAACTCCCTGCGGGGTGAGGGCTTTCTCAACATGCGCCTCACCGAGGAGGAGGCCCGCGAGGTCATCGGGATCGACCCGGTGCGGCAGGTCTTCGAACAGTGCATCGCGTCCCGGCCCTGCGTCATGAACCGCGGCACGGACGGCGATTTCGCCTGCGCCACGCACAGCACGCTCTTCCTGCCCGCCTTGATCAGGGGCTCGGCGCTGTGGAAGCGCGTCAAGGAGGGCCTGGTTCTCTTCGGCGTCGACGAGGACGATCTGACCGCCGTCACGGCCTTCCGTCTCGACATGGTGCAGCGCCCGCGCTTCACCGCCCGCCTGTACGCTCCGACGGCCACGACCCCGGGAACGTACGGCTTTCTGCTCGGCGACGCCGCCAACGCCATCCACTTCTGGCCGGGCCGGGGCCTCAACAGCGGTCTGGGCTCGGCGATCTCGCTGGCCCGTTCGCTCAGCGGGCTGTGGCGCGGCCGGCCGTTCCGCGATGCCGATTTCGTACGCCATGAGGCAGCGATGTCGATGCTGCAGTACCGGCACAAGAGCCGCGCATGGAACGCGATGATCGCCACGGAGGCGGACGGCGAGACCGTGGCGATCAAGGAGAAGATCGGGCAGAGCATCGCCGAGGCGGAGCGGATGGCGACGCGGGACGGTCTTGACCGCGAGGCGGACATCGAGGGCCTGCTCGACGAACTCCGCGGTATCCGGGGCAGGTTGGCCCCGCGTATCGAGGGCATGCCGGACGACGCGACGCTGCGCCGTCATCTGGAGGGGCTGCGCAGCGAGACGCTCTACACGCTGCGCAGGAGCGGGCCCTGGGACACCCAGGTCGTGGGCGGTGAGGAGGTCGACATCGACATCTTCTATCCGGCGGCGGTCAGCGAGCCGGGCCCGTCCGGGGAAGCGGAGCCGCGGATCGGGGAAGCGGAGCCGCGGATCGAGCGGTCGGACGCCCCGGGCCGGCAGCCGGTCCCCCACGACGGGCAGGCCGACCCACGGGTGGAACAGCCCGACCCCCGGGTGGAACAGCCCGCTCAGGCCGCCTGATAGCTGGCGCCGTCCTTCGTACGCTGCAGCAGTCCGCCCTCGACGCAGTAGCGCCGCAGCATCGCGGTGTCGGTGTGCACGGTGGTGAACCGCTGGTTGACCTCGGACTCGGTGTACGGATGGTTCTCCTCGAAGAGGGTCCGTACGAGATACGCGAGCAGCTCGTGGCGTACGGCCGCGCGCATGGGCACGGACCGCAGCCGCCCCTCGGCGAAGAACGGGCGCAGCTCCTTGGGGACGCCCTGCTCTTCCCCCTGGGTCTCGGCGGCGAGTGCCTCCTGGAAGACGGCCGCGTCCGCCTTGAACGTCCCGTCGGGCAGCGGCTCCACCAGGCCTGCCTTGATGAGACGGGCGAGATGCTTCTGGCCCGTCTTGCCGGAGGCCGCCTCGGCGGCGTCACCGAACCGGACGATGCTGGCGTACAGCTTGAGGCGCTCGGGATCGGCGAGGGCGGCGAGCAGGTGGCGGCTCATCGGGGCCTTCCTGGGGGGTGACGACGGCAACGGGTACAACCGCAGCAGTCTCACCCCGGGGCCCGGTCCCGCGCACCCGAATATCGGGCGCGCGGGACCGGGCAGAGGCCTGGGCGATCAACGCCCGCGCAGCTCCCGGTATTTGGCCACCAGCGCCTTGGACGAGGCGTCGAGGCCGGGCACATCGGCACCCTCGGTCAGGGCCGGCTCGACGCGCTTGGCGAGCACCTTGCCGAGCTCGACGCCCCACTGGTCGAAGGAGTCGATGTTCCAGACCGCACCCTGGACGAACACCTTGTGCTCGTAGAGCGCGATCAGCTGGCCGAGCACGGACGGCGTGAGCTCCGAGGCCAGGATGGTGGTCGTCGGGTGGTTGCCCTTGAAGGTCTTGTGCGGGACCAGTTCCTCGGCGACACCCTCGGCACGGACCTCATCGGGCGTCTTGCCGAAGGCGAGCGCCTGGGTCTGGGCGAAGAAGTTGGCCATCAGGAGGTCGTGCTGGGCGACCAGGCCCGACAGCAGGTCGTCCACCGGCTTGGCGAAGGCGATGAAGTCGGCCGGGATGACCTTCGTGCCCTGGTGGATCAGCTGGTAGTACGCGTGCTGCCCGTTGGTGCCGGGCGTACCCCAGACCACCGGACCGGTCTGCCAGTCCACGGGGTTGCCGTCACGGTCCACGGACTTGCCGTTGGACTCCATGTCCAGCTGCTGGAGGTAGGCCGTGAACTTGGAGAGGTAGTGCGAGTAGGGCAGCACGGCGTGCGACTGCGCATCGAAGAACGCCCCGTACCAGACGCCCAACAGGCCGAGCAGCAGCGGCGCGTTGGCCTCGGCGGGCGTGGTGCGGAAGTGCTCGTCGACGAGGTGGAAGCCGTCGAGCATCTCGCGGAAGTTGTCCGGACCGATGGCGATCATCAGAGAAAGACCGATGGCCGAGTCGTACGAGTAGCGGCCGCCTACCCAGTCCCAGAACTCGAACATGTTGGCCGTGTCGATACCGAACTCCGAGACCTTCTCGGCGTTCGTCGACAGGGCCACGAAGTGCTTGGCGACGGCGTCCTGGCCGGCCCGCAGCTCGGTCATCAGCCAGGCGCGGGCCGAGGTGGCGTTGGTGATCGTCTCGATCGTCGTGAAGGTCTTCGAGGCGATGATGAAGAGGGTCTCGGAGGCGTCCAAGTCCCGTACGGCCTCGTGCAGATCGGCGCCGTCCACGTTGGACACGAAGCGGACGGTGAGGTCGCGCCGGGTGAAGGAGCGCAGCACCTCGTACGCCATCGCGGGACCGAGGTCGGAGCCGCCGATGCCGATGTTGACGATGTTCTTGATGCGCTTGCCGGTGTGGCCGGTCCACTCGCCGGAGCGGACCTTCTCGGAGAACGCGCTCATCTTGTCGAGAACGGCGTGCACTTCCGGCACCACGTTCTGCCCGTCGACCTCGATCACGGCCTCACGCGGGGCGCGCAGCGCCGTGTGCAGGACGGCACGGTCCTCGGTCGTGTTGATCTTGTCGCCGCGGAACATGGCGTCGCGCAGGCCGAACACATCGGCGGCGACGGCCAGCTCGCGAAGGAGCGCCAGCGTCTCGTCCGTGACGAGCTGCTTCGAGTAGTCGAGGTGCAGATCGCCGACCTGCAGGGTGTAGCCGGTGCCGCGCCCGGGGTCGGATCCGAAGAGATCGCGCAGATGCGTCTCGCCCAGCTGCTCCCGGTGCTTGGCCAGAGCGGCCCACTCGGGCATCTGGTTCAGCCGCGTACGGTCACTTGCGTTCATCTCGGACTTCCAGCCTTCTTGTCCTGAGCACTCGGCTTGAGTGCTGCGCGCCACTGCCCAAACCTAGTTGATCAGGTGACGTACCGAGCCGTCTGTCCGGTTACGTGGGCCTTACGTCCTCGCTGCGGGGACCTCAGGCCTCACCACCGCCCTCGGTGAGGCCGCGCACCGGCACAAGTACCGCGACCGCGGCGACGAACACCCCGGCCGCGAGCAGCGCCGGAGCGTTCAGACCCCAGGCCGTGGCCACGGCTCCGCCGAGCAGGGCGCCCAGCGGGGCTCCGGCCACCGCGAGGGTGCGGTAGGCGGCACTGATCCTGCCCAGCATCTCGCGTGGGCTGCGCTCCTGCATCAGGGTGCGCTGGCTGACGTTCCACACGATGCTCATCACGCCGAACAGCGCCAGGCTCGCCAAAGCCGCCCACAGCGCTCTGACCAGGCCCATCGCAAGGAGGCAGGCCAGCTGTACGACCCCGGCGACGAGCACGCTCCGTAGCCGCCCGAGCTTCGCCGCAAGCCGCCCGGCGACGAAGCCACCGGCCACGCTGCCCGCGGAGAACGCCGTGAGCGCCGCCGCATAGCCGCCGTCGCCCGCGTCGAGCCACCACTTCACATGCATCACGAGGGTGGCGATCAGCGCACCCATCCCGATGTTGCTGAGCGTGGTCGCCCAGCACAGGGCCCGCAGCGGCCGGTCCCGCCACAGCACCCGGACACCCTCGGCGATGTCCCCGCGCAAGGTCGCACCCGGCGGCCTTGGCTGCCGCTCGGGGGCCGGTATCCGCAGGGAGGCGATCAGAAACGCCCCGACGGCGTACGTGGCCGCGTCCACCCCGTACGGCAGCGCGATCCCGCCCGCGAGCAGCACCGGGACCAGCGGCGCCGCCACGAAGCCGCCGGCGATCTGCTGTCCGGTCATCAGCCGCGCGTTGGCACTGCCCAGGGCGCTCTCGGGCACGAGGGAGGGCAGCAGGGCCGTGGCGGCGTTGTCGAAGAGCGTCTGGAGGGCGGTGAGCAGGAAGGCGAGCGCTATGAGCAGGGCGATCGAGGCATGCCCGAGGGCCACGGCCACCGCGAAGGCGGCCATCAGTACGCCTCGTACGACATCCACGGCCCACATCGCGCGCCGCTGGTCCACCCGGTCCGCCACGGCGCCGCCGAGCAGCCCGAAGAGCAGCCAGGGCAGATAGCCGCACGCGCTCACCAGCGTGATCAGCAGCGGATCGGCGGTGAGCGAGGCGGCGAGCAGCGGCAGCGCAGCCGTCCGCAGCGAGTCGCCGAACTTGGACAGCACGGCGGCCGTCCACAGCCGTCCGAACCCGCCACGCCACGTGGGCACTTGCACGCCCACGACCTCGACAGCAGTCACAACTCCCCCTCCGGTTCCATTGATCGAAACCGTAGAGGGCAGCACTGACAATCGGCCGCGAGCCGCATTCAGCAGGCCTCGGAACGGGTACAAAACAGGTCCGACCGGACACCCGACTGGGATCCGACCGGACCGTAACTCCTAGATCTCGCCCCGCAGTTTGGCGAGCGCCTCCGCGAGGATCGCCTCGCCGTCCGCGTCGCTGCGCCGCTCACGTACGTACGCGAGATGCGTCTTGTACGGCTCGGTACGCGGCGGGTCCGGCGGATTGTCCCGGTCCTGACCTGCCGGGAAGCCGCAGCGCGGGCAGTCCCACGTGTCCGGCACCTGCGCGTCGCTGGCGAAACTGGGCTGCGTCTCATGCCCGTTGGAGCACCAGAAGGAGATGCGCAGGCGCGGCGCGGACTCGCCCCGCTCGGCCTCACCCATCGGCCCCGCCCCGACCCGACTTCCACGGATCGCGTTGCCACTTGCCACGGTCGTAACTCCCTGCGTAACGGTGCTGCACAGCGTTGCCCACCGGCGGCTGCGCCGCGGGTGCCACCAGCCTGAGCCAGTCTACGGAAGGCCCAACGCGCGTCCAGTGATTGGAGTTACACCCCCACCCCGAGACGTACGCCCCATATTAAGCACAGCGTAAGTCCCGGCGTGGACAGGGGAACGAAGTGCTCCACGACACAATCGGGCAGCAAAACGGGCAGCCGCCCCGAAAACGAGGCCGACTGCCCGAAAAGCGAAGTTACGGAGAGCGCGGGAGAGGCTCAGCTGTCCAGCTTCATCAGCAGGCCGAGCACCACGATGCAGGCGAACCAGAGCAGACCGATCACGATGGTGATCCGGTCGAGGTTGCGCTCCGCGACGGAGGAGCCGCCGACGGAGGACTGCATACCGCCACCGAACATGTCGGAGAGGCCGCCACCCTTCCCCTTGTGCATCAGGACAAGGAGCATCAGCAGCAGGCTGAAGACGATCAGGGCGATCGAGAAGCCCATAACCACGGCTGGACCAACTTCCTCGGATTCGGACGGAACTGTCGTACGCGACTGTCGCACGCAGCGTACGAAGAAAAATACGCGACGACGGGGGCCGGGCTCACCATAGGGAGCCGACCCCCGCCAGGGTACGCGTTATCGCCGCGAGCGCCTACTCACTGCCCGCGGCCCGGGAGCCTACTGGTCCCGGAATCGGACGATCTTGACGAACTCGTCCGCGTCGAGCGCCGCGCCGCCCACCAGGGCGCCGTCCACGTCGGGCTGCGCCATGATCGCGGCCACGTTGCCGGACTTCACGGAGCCGCCGTACTGGATGCGGACCTTGTCGGCCAGCTCCTGCGAGTACAGCTCGGCCAGACGCCCACGGATCGCACCGCAGACCTCCTGGGCGTCCTCGGGGGTGGCGACCTCGCCGGTACCGATGGCCCAGACCGGCTCGTACGCGATCACGATGGACTCGGCCTGCTCGGCCGGGAGGTCCTTGAGGGCGCCGTCGAGCTGGTTCAGCGTGTACTGGACCTGCTGGCCGGCCTTGCGGATGTCCAGGCCCTCGCCCACGCACAGGATCGGCGTGATGCCGTGCTTGTAGGCGGCCTTCACCTTGGCGTTGCAGATCTCGTCGGTCTCGTTGTGGTACTGCCGGCGCTCCGAGTGACCGACGGCCACGTAGGTGCACTTCAGCTTCGAGAGCATCAGGCCCGAGATCTCACCGGTGTAGGCACCGGAGTCGTGCGCCGAGATGTCCTGGGCGCCGTACTTGATCTTGAGCTTGTCGCCGTCGACCAGGGTCTGCACACCGCGCAGGTCGGTGAAGGGCGGCAGGACCGCGACCTCGACGGCCTCGTAGTCCTTGTCGGCGAGCGCGAAGGCGAGCTTCTGGGTGTGGGCGATGGCCTCGAGGTGGTTGAGGTTCATCTTCCAGTTGCCCGCCATCAGGGGCGTACGCGTCATGATCTTCACTTCTCCAGTGCTACGAGGCCGGGGAGGGACTTGCCCTCGAGGTACTCAAGGGAGGCGCCGCCGCCGGTCGAGATGTGGCCGACCTTGTCCTCGCTGAAGCCGAGGATGCGGAACGCGGCGGCGGAGTCGCCACCGCCGACCACGGAGAAGGCCGAGGAGTCGACGAGGCCCTGCGCGACGGCGCGGGTGCCGTTGGCGAAGTCCTTGTGCTCGAAGACGCCCATCGGGCCGTTCCAGAACACGGTGGCGGCGTCCTGCAGCTTGGCAGCGTACAGTTCCTCGGTCTTCGGGCCGATGTCCAGGCCCTCCTGGTCCGCCGGGATGGCGGTCGCGGCGACGATCTCCGGGTTCACGTCGACCTGGTTCTTCAGGTCGGGGAAGTCCGCGGAGACCCGTACGTCGACGGGGAGCACGAACTCGACGCCCTTGTCGGCGGCGCGCTTCAGGTAGTCCTGGACGGCCGGGATCTGGTCCTTCTGCAGCAGCGACTTGCCGACCTCGTGGCCCTGGGCCGCGAGGAAGGTGTACGCCATGCCGCCGCCGATGAGGATCCGGTCGGCCTTCTCGATCAGGTTGTCGATGACGGCCAGCTTGTCGGAGACCTTGGCGCCGCCGAGCACGACCACGTAGGGACGCTTGACGTCGTCGGTGAGCTTCTTGAGCACGCCGACCTCGGTGGCGATCAAGTAGCCCGCGGCGTGCGGCAGTCGGGCTGGCAGGTCGAAGACCGAGGCGTGCTTGCGGTGCACGGCGCCGAAGCCGTCGCCGACGTACACGTCCGCCAGGGCCGCGAGCTGGTCCGCGAAGGCGCCGCGCTCGGCGTCGTCCTTGGCGGTCTCACCGGCGTTGAAGCGCAGGTTCTCGATGACGGCCACCTGGCCGTCGCCCAGGCCCGAGACGGTCGACTGCGCGGACTCGCCGACCGTGTCGGTCGCGAACGCCACGTCGGCGCCGAGCAGTTCACCCAGGCGCTTGGCGGCGGGCTCCAGCGAGAAGGCCGGGTCCGGCGCGCCCTTGGGACGGCCGAGGTGCGAGGCGACGACCACGCGGGCGCCGGCGTCGGCGAGCGCCTTGACGGTGGGCACCACGGCGCGGATACGGCCGTCGTCGGTGATGGTGGTGCCGTCCAGCGGCACGTTGAGGTCGGCGCGGACGAAGACCCGCTTGCCGGTGACCCCTTCGGCGAGAAGTTCGTCGATCGTCTTCATGACTCAAGGACTCCTAGGGAGAACAAAAAGGGAAGCTACAGGCCGACGGGGCCCGGCCGACGCGCAGTTGGCGCGCCGCCCGAGCCCCGTCGCTCACATCGAGGTGCCTGACTCAGCGACAGCTCAGAGCTGGCCGCCGACGAACTCCGTCAGGTCGACGAGGCGGTTGGAGTAGCCCCACTCGTTGTCGTACCAGCCGAGGATCTTCACGGTCTTGCCGTCCTGGACCATCGTCATCAGCGAGTCGAAGGTGCAGGACGCCGGGTCGCTGACGATGTCGGAGGACACGATCGGGTCCTCCGTGTAGTACAGGCGGCCCTTGAGCGGACCGTCCTCGGAGGCCTTCTTGAACGCGGAGTTGACCTCGTCCTTGGTGACCTCGCGCTGCAGCTCGACGACCAGGTCCGTGGCGGAACCGGTGGGAACGGGCACGCGCATGGCGATGCCGTCCAGCTTGCCCGCGAGCTGCGGGAGGACCAGGGCGGTGGCCTTGGCGGCACCCGTCGTGGTCGGGATGATGTTCTGCGCGGCCGTGCGGGCGCGGCGCAGGTCCGAGTGCGGGAAGTCCAGGATGCGCTGGTCGTTGGTGTACGCGTGGACCGTCGTCATCAGGCCCTTGACGATGCCGAAGTTCTCGTCCAGAACCTTGGCCATCGGCGCCACACAGTTGGTGGTGCAGGAGGCGTTGGAGATGACGTGGTGGTTGGCCGCCTCGTACTTGTCCTCGTTGACGCCCATCACGATGGTGATGTCCTCGTCCTTGGCCGGAGCCGAGATGAGGACCTTCTTGGCGCCACCGGCGATGTGCTTCTCGGCGTCGGCCTTCTTCGTGAAGATGCCGGTCGACTCGATGACGATGTCAACGCCCAGCTGGCCCCACGGAATGTCGGCCGGGTTGCGCTCGGACAGCACCTTGATGGTGTGACCATCGACGGTGATGGTGTCCTCGGTGTGCGACACCTCGCCCGGGAAACGGCCCAGGATCGTGTCGTACTTCAGCAGATGCGCGGTGGTCTTGGTGTCACCCAGGTCGTTGACGGCAACGACCTCGATGTCCGCACCCTGAGCCTTCAGGGCCCGGAAGTAGTTGCGGCCGATACGACCAAAGCCATTGATGCCTACGCGGATCGTCACGAACCGATCTCCTCGTTGGTACGCCGGACTGTCCACCCGGCGAGCTGTATGGGATGTCCCCGACCGCCTCCGACCCTACCTCTCCGGGGCCCTTCGGGTGACATCGAACGGGTCCGTACGAGTAAGGACGGCCCGCACCGGTTCGCCGGATACGGGCCGTCGGGACCTTGGACCCGGCTACGGTGCGTAGCCGGATCCATGGTCACCTCAGGGATTTCAACAAACTGTCAACGTCGCAGTGCCGCAAGGGCCTTGCCCATGAGCTGATTGCGTGTCGACTGAGCCCCGATGTGCTCGAGTCCGAACCCGATGAGCACGCTGTCACGTGTGGTGATCGCCGCGTACGGCCGGAAGAGCTCGCCGGTCCTGGACCAATCGCCGGTGATGTTAGGACTTCCGGCCGGTGCTGCTGACACGGCCCATACACCCAGCGAGGACTCGAAGCCCTCGGTCTCGGTCACCGCGGCGCCGATCACCACCTGCGCGTTGTCCACGAAGGCTCCGCGCAACCCGAAGCCCGGGTCGGTGACGTTGCTGAGGGACACCTCGACCTTCTTGCCCGCGTAGGCGCTGAGGTCGATGGCCACCGGCTTCCAGCCGTCGGAGGCCCCGGTGAAGCTGTTCCACGCGCCGCTGCTGCCGCCCGGGGTGCAGGAGGTACCGGAACGGGTCAGGTAGTGGCCCAGGAACGGGTGGCCGCGCATGAAGAACCCGGCCCCGCACTCCTCGGGCACGGTCTGCGAGGTGTTGCCGTTCTTGTCGGGCAGCGTCGTCCAGTCCTCTGCGCCCGTGGTGTGGGCCTCGACCAGGACGTGGTCGTAGCCGGGCTCCACGTTCCAGTTCATGACGAACCGCAGCTCCGGCGCCTGAGCGGCGGTGACCCCGGTCAGGTCGATGGTCCGGGTCAGCCGCTGCCAGTCGTTGTCCGCGTGCACCGACGAGGCCATGCCCGTGCCTTCGTACGGCGCGTACGGGTTCGCGACTCCGGGATACCCACCGGCCTGGGCGCTCCTGAACAGCGGGAACTTGTCCGCCGGCAGGGTGTCCGAGGTGACGGTGTAGCGGCCTGCGCTGTCGAGCGGGTTGCCCTCTGCGCCGGCGACGGGGGTCTCGACGCCCTCAAGGGCGCCGGCTCCGTCGAAGGCGGTGACGGCGGGCGTCGCGAGCCGCTCGTACGCACCGAGGTAGTACTGCGCGAAGTCGTTGGAGTTCGCGCGCCCGATGCGCACGTTCCCGCCGGCACGCTCACCGGCGACGATCAGCTTGCCGCCCTCGTTGAGGTACGAGCGGATGGCCAGGGTGGTGGGACCGCCCGGTGCCGGGTCGCCGGTGTAGTGCACGACCGCGTCGAAGTGCGCGAGGACGGCCAGCGGGTGCGGGGCGCCCTGCGTCGCGACGTCCCAGACGATGGCGCTGCGGCCGTTCGCCTTGAGCGCGTCCACGTACTTCTGCGCGTGCTTCTGCGCGGCGCCTTCCTCGGCGACCACGAGCGTGGAGGCACGAGGACGTTCGGCGACGGTGTACGTGAAGTGCTCGCTGGAGACGGCGCCCTTCTTCGTACGGCCCGTGTACCAGACCTCGACCTTGTCGCCCGGGTCGGCGTCCTCGATCTCGGCGCGGTACTCGTCGAAGTAGAGGTTGTCCTCGCCTCCGAAGCGCTCGCCGCCGTCCCACTTCTCGAGGTCCTCGTCGCGCGTACGGCCTCCGTTGATGCGGTAGTTGAGCTCCTTGTCGCGCACCGACCTGCGGACGGTCACGGTGACTTCCTGGTCCGCGCCCCGTGCGTACGAGCCGGCGAACTTGTCGACCGTGAAGTCCGGCGCGTCGATACCGACCGGCGAGGAGGGCTGGTCGGGGTGCATCGCCGTCTCCGCGACGGCGAGCGCGAACGGGATGTTCTTGGCGAACTCGTCCTGGATCAGCTTCTCGTCGTCCGGGAAGGTGAAGACCGAGGCGCAGTCCTCGGGGTTCCAGGGGTCGTCCGGGGAGAGGTTGGAGATGGTCTGGCAGGTGGACATCTCCGGCGTGAACATCGCTATGCCGTTGACGTTGCCCGCGTGACCGTCGGCCTCACCGTTGGTCGTGTACAGCTCCGAGGAGACCTGCGGACGGTAGCCGGGCACCGCGGAGTTCTCCGGCGTACCGGCGAGCGCCTTGTAGAGCACGTCGTCGGGGGTCGGCGTGGCGACCTGCCAGCCCACCCCGTAGAGCAGCAGCTCGGCCGCGGAGTGGTAGTTGATGCCGTACGTGAAGCCGATCCGCTTCTCGAAGGCGTCGAGCGCCTTGGTCTCCGGCTCCGAGGACGGGCTCGCGCCGCGGTAGGTCTCGGAGGACAGGTCCGGTGATGAACCCTCGTCGTCGTAGCCCCACTTGTAGGCGAAGTTGCGGTTCAGGTCGACGCCGTCGGCCGCGGTGTGCGTGCCGTCCTTGTCGTTGTCCCGCATGTTCTTGCGCCACTGGCGGTCGCCGTCGGCGGAGTGCGTGTAGTCGTAGCCGTCCGGGTTGGCGGAGAGGACGAACCACAGCTCGGTGTTGTCGACGATCTTGGTGATCCTCGGGTCCTTGCCGTAGTTGTCGAGATAGTGGTGCATCAGGCGGCGGGTCATCTCGGGAGTGATCCACTCGCGCGCGTGCTGGTTCGACATGTACAGCGTCGACGGCTTCGAGCCGTCCTTGTACTTCTTGGCGCCCTTGCTGAGCTTCAGGGCGAGGATGTCCTGGCCCTTCACGGTCTTGCCGATGGAGACGACCTTGGTGAGACCGGGGTTCGCCTGCCCCGTCTTCACGATCTCCTCCTTGAGACCGCCGGCTCCGCCGTACGGACGGAAGACCCCGTCCCCTGCGGCCGCGAGCTTCTTCTGGGCCTGCGCGGTGACCTTGTGCTCGGTCATCTCGACGCCCTGCTCGCGCAGTTGGTCGGCCTGCTGGTCGGTCAGGTAGAGCTCGACGCTCGCGGTGCCCTTCTGCGGTGCCTGCTCGGCCAGTTCGTGCCCGTCCTGGCCGGCCTGGAGCAGCAACGGCACCTGCTCCTTGGTGACTTCGGCCCGGAACACCTTGATGGCATCCGTGGCGGCCGGGTCGTCGGCCCCCGGCCCCTGCGCCTGGGCGAGCGGTGCGGAGAGTAATCCGCCGGTCAGGAGTGCGGCCGCCGCGAGCACCGCGCTTGCTCTTCGTCTCATGAGCCCCCCTTGCGATTGTCCGGCACATTCATGCACAGACCGCCAGGCTCATGACACTTCATGATCATGTCAATATGGCAGCATAAAAGGGGTGCGAGGGGCGATGCCCTCGCACCCCTCGGTGCGTGCTGTGTCAGACGGCCATGTTGTCGGCCATCTCCTCGGTCAGATTCGACTCCGTACCGGGGATGCCCAGGTCCGAGGCCCGCTTGTCCGCCATCGCCAGGAGGCGGCGGATACGGCCCGCGACCGCGTCCTTCGTCAGCGGCGGGTCGGCCAGGGCGCCCAGCTCCTCCAGCGAGGCCTGCTTGTGCTCCATGCGCAGCCGGCCGGCGGCCGCGAGGTGCTCGGGGACCTCGTCCTGGAGGATCTCCAGGGCCCGCTGCACCCGCGCGCCGGCCGCCACCGCGGCACGGGCCGAGCGGCGCAGGTTGGCGTCGTCGAAGTTGGCGAGGCGGTTGGCCGTCGCGCGGACCTCGCGGCGCATCCGCCGCTCCTCCCAGGCGAGCACCGACTCGTGCGCGCCGAGGCGGGTGAGCAGCGCGCCGATCGCGTCACCGTCGCGGACGACGACACGGTCCACGCCGCGTACCTCGCGGGCCTTCGCCCCGATCGAGAGACGGCGGGCGGCGCCGACGAGCGCGAGGGCGGCCTCCGGTCCGGGGCAGGTGACTTCGAGGGAGGAGGAACGGCCCGGCTCGGTGAGTGAGCCGTGGGCGAGGAACGCCCCGCGCCATGCCGCCTCGGCGTCACAGGTCGCGCCCGAGACCACCTGCGGCGGAAGACCGCGGATCGGCCGGCCGCGGCCGTCGACGAGCCCGGTCTGGCGGGCCAGCTGGTCGCCGCCGGCGACCACCCGTACGACATAGCGCGAACCGCGGCGCAGACCGCCCGCGGCCATCACCATCAGCTCCGAGCTGTGCCCGAAGATCTCCAGGATGTCCTTCTTGAGCCGACGCGCGGCCATTGCCGTGTCCAGCTCCGCCTCGATCACAATGCGGCCGCTGACCAGGTGCAGCCCGCCCGCGAACCGAAGAATCGCCGAGACCTCTGCTTTCCTGCAGCAGGTCCGGGTGACGGGAAGCCGGGAGATCTCATCCTTCACCGCTGCCGTCATCGCCATGGGCCGATCCTTCCATGCATCCGAAAAATACGGTCGTACGCGGCGGCCAACAGCACCGGATCGTGCTTGGCGGAGCTGTCGGGCGACGCGACCGGCGCCAGCTCGACCTCGGCTCCGAGACGCTTGGCAGCGTCGTTCAGAGACTCCGGGTCGGGCACGGCGGCCTGATCGGCCAGCACCACGTCCAGGGCGAGTTTAGGGGCGTGTCGGGCCAAAACCTCCAAATGACGCTGCGGTGAGAAGCCATCGGTTTCACCGGGTTGCGGTGCGAGGTTGAGCGAGAGGACGCGTCGGGCCTTGGTCTCGACCAGCGCGTCCAGCAGATCCGGTACGAGGAGATGAGGAATCACGGACGAGAACCAGGAGCCCGGACCGAGCACCACCCAGTCCGCGTCGAGCACCGCCGCGACCGCCTCGGGGACGGCCGGCGGGTCGTGCGGGACCAGATGCACGGACTGCACCTCACCAGGGGTGAGGGCCACGGTGGCCTGGCCGCGGACCACCGCGACGGCGTCCGGCCGCTCCGGGTCGTGCCCCTTGACCTGGGCCTGCAGCTCCAGCGGCACGGCGGACATGGGCAGCACACGGCCCTGCGCGCCGAGCAGCCTGCCGACCAGGTCGAGGGCCTGGACATGGTCGCCGAGCTGCTCCCACAGAGCGACGATCAGGAGATTGCCGACCGCATGGTCGTGCAGCTCGCCCTTCGACACGAAACGGTGCTGGATGACCTGGGACCAGGTCTGGCCCCAGTCGTCGTCGCCGCACAGGGCGGCGAGTGCCTTGCGCAGATCGCCGGGCGGCAGCACACCGAGCTCGTCGCGGAGCCGGCCGCTGGAGCCGCCGTCGTCGGCGACCGTGACCACGGCGGTCAGGTCACCCGTGATCCGGCGCAGGGCGGCGAGCGAGGCCGACAGACCCATGCCGCCGCCGAGGGCGACGACCTTGGGCTGGGTGCCCCGCTTGCGCCCCAGGCGGTTCAGGCGGCCCAGTCGGGGGCTCGGCTTCACTCGCGCCCCATGTCCCGGTGGACGACCACCGTCTCCACACCTTCGGCGGCCAGGCGCGCGGCCAGCTTCTCCGACATCGCGACCGAGCGGTGCTTGCCGCCCGTGCAGCCGACGGCGATGGTCACATAGCGCTTGCCCTCACGGCGGTAGCCGGTGGCGATCAGCTGGAGCAGCTCGGCGTACCGGTCGAGGAACTCCTTGGCGCCGGGCTGGTTGAAGACATAGCCCGACACCTCCTCGTTGAGACCGGTGAAGGGGCGCAGCTCGGGAACCCAGTGCGGGTTGGGCAGGAAGCGGCAGTCGACGACGAGGTCGGCGTCCACGGGCAGCCCGTACTTGTAGCCGAACGACATCACCGTGGCCCGCAGCTCCGGCTCGTCGTCGCCGGCGAACTGGGCGTCCATCTTGGCGCGCAGCTCGTGCACGTTGAGGCTGGAGGTGTCGATCACCAGGTCGGCGTCCCCGCGCAGCTCGCGAAGCAGCTCGCGCTCGGCGGCGATACCGTCCACGATCCGGCCGTCCCCCTGCAGGGGGTGCGGACGGCGCACGGACTCGAAGCGGCGTACGAGGGCGTCGTCCGAGGACTCCAGGAAGACGATGCGCCGGGTGACGGCCTTCGCCTCCAGGTCCGCGAGGGACTGGCGCAGATTGTCGAAGAAGCGCCGGCCTCTCACGTCCACGACGACGGCGATCCGTGCGACATTGCCCTGCGAGCGGGCGCCCAGTTCCACCATGGTGGGGATCAGGGCGGGCGGCAGATTGTCGACCACGAACCAGCCGAGGTCCTCAAGACACTTGGCCGCCGTGGAGCGGCCCGCGCCCGACATGCCAGAGATGATCACCAGCTCGGGGATGGCCGCTTCGGCGGCCTCTCCGGCTCCGATCGTGGTGCCCGCGTTGCCCGTACTCACCTGTACTCCATCGTCGTGCTCGGTCATCTGTCCTGCCCCCGTCGGTCTGTCTTGCGGCTTTGTCCGGCTATTCCATGATCTCTCCGGTAGCGGTGTTCACCGCGGGCGCAGCAGGTTCCGCCTGGGCGAAGGCCGCCAGGATGGTCTCGGCGGTCTTGCGCCCTATGCCCGGTACTTCACAGATCTGGTCAATTGTGGCGGACCGCAGCTTCTTCACCGAACCGAAGTGTTTGATGAGCGCCTGCTTACGGGTCTCGCCCAGGCCGGGCACGGCATCCAGCGGACTGCTCCGGATCCTCTTGTTGCGCTTGCTGCGCTGGTACTGGATCGCAAAACGGTGCGCCTCGTCCCGTACCCGCTGAAGAAGATAGAGCCCTTCGCTGGAGCGCGGCAGCACTACCGGATCGTCTTCTTCCGGCAGCCAGACCTCTTCGAGACGTTTGGCCAGACCGCAGACGGCGACATCGTCGATACCCAGCTCGTCCATGGCCTTCTTCGCGGCCGCGACCTGCGGCTGACCGCCGTCGACGACGACGAGCTGCGGGGGGTACGCGAATTTCTTGGGGCGCCCGTCGTCTTCGAGCGGCGCCGAGCCGTCCTCGTCAGGGGCCCACTCCCCCGTCTTCTCCTTCTCGGCGAGGTAGCGCTTGAAGCGACGGGTGATCACCTCGTGCATCGAGCGGACGTCGTCCTGCCCCTCGAAGCCCTTGATCTGGAAGCGCCGGTACTCGCTCTTGCGCGCAAGGCCGTCCTCGAAGACCACCATCGAGGCGACCACGTCATCACCCTGCAGATGGGAGATGTCGAAGCATTCGATACGCAGCGGAGCACTGTCGAGGTCGAGTGCGGCCGCGATCTCCTCCAGAGCCCGCGAGCGGGTGGTCAGGTCGGAGGCGCGCTTGGTCTTGTGCAGCACGAGGGACTGCTGGGCATTGCGCTGCACCGTCTCCATCAGCGCCCGCTTGTCGCCGCGCTGCGGGATCCGCAGGCTGACCTGCGCGCCGCGGCGCTCGGTGAGCCACTGCGCGACGGCCGCCTCGTCCTCGGGCAGGGCCGGGACGAGCACCTCCTTGGGTACGGAGTCGCCGCTCTCCTCGCCGTACAACTGCTGCAGTGCGTGCTCGACCAGGCCCGCGCTGGTGACGGCCTCGACCTTGTCGGTGACCCAGCCGCGCTGGCCGCGCACGCGCCCGCCGCGTACGTGGAAGATCTGCACGGCCGCTTCCAGCTCGTCCTCGGCCAGGGCGATCAGGTCGGCGTCGGTGGCGTCGGCGAGGACGACGGCGCTCTTCTCCATGGCGCGCCTGAGGGCCTCGATGTCGTCGCGCAGGCGCGCGGCCCGCTCGTACTCCATCTCCTCGGCCGCGTCCTGCATGTCCTTTTCCAGCCTGCGGATGTACGCGCCCGTGCGTCCTGCCATGAAGTCGCAGAAGTCCTCGGCCAGTTCGCGGTGTTCCTCGGCGTCGACACGGCCCACGCAAGGCGCCGAGCACTTGCCGATGTAGCCGAGGAGGCAGGGGCGGCCGGTGCGGGCGGCGTTCTTGAAGACGCCCGCCGAGCAGGTGCGCACCGGGAAGACGCGCAGCATGAGGTCGACGGTCTCGCGGATCGCCCAGGCGTGCCCGTACGGACCGAAGTAGCGCACGCCCTTCTTCTTGGCGCCGCGCATGACCTGGACGCGCGGGAACTCCTCGTTGAGGGTGACCGCGAGGTAGGGGTAGCTCTTGTCGTCGCGGTACTTGACGTTGAACCGCGGGTCGAACTCCTTGATCCAGGAGTACTCCAGCTGCAGCGCCTCGACCTCGGTGGCCACGACGGTCCACTCGACGGAGGCGGCGGTGGTCACCATCGTGGCCGTGCGCGGGTGCAGGCTCACGAGCGGCTGGAAGTAATTGGCGAGGCGCTGGCGCAGGGATTTGGCCTTGCCTACGTAGATCACCCGGCGGTGCTCGTCGCGGAATTTGTAGACCCCCGGCGAGTCGGGGATCTGTCCCGGCTTGGGGCGGTAGCTGGAGGGGTCGGCCATGGCATCCACCCTACTGGCGGGCACCGACAGCCAGGGCCGACGGCCTCGGTTGCTAGCGGGACTCCAGGAACGTGAGCACAGCGAGGACCCTGCGGTGGTCGTCGGTGTCCTCGGGGAGGTCGAGTTTGCTCATGATCGAGCGGACGTGTTTTTCGACCGTGCCCTCGGTGACCCAAAGGCGGCGCCCGATACCGGCGTTGGAGCGCCCCTCGGCCATCAGCTCGAGCACCTCGCGCTCGCGACCGCTCAGCAGCGCCAACGGGTCGTCGCGGCGCTGGGCTGCGACCAGTTCCTGCACGAGGGAGGGGTCGACCACCGAACCGCCCTTGGAGATCCGGTCGAGCGTCTCCAGGAACTCGTCGACGTCCGTGATCCGGCTCTTGAGCAGATAGCCGATACGGCGGCCACCGGCGAGCAGGGCGAGGGCGTCCTCCACCTCGACGTACGCGGAGAGGACGAGGATGCCCGTCATGGGGAACTTCTCGCGGATGACCGAGGCCGCCCTGAGACCCTCCGTGGAGTGCTCCGGAGGCATCCGGATATCGACCACCGCCAGCTCCGGACGGTGCTCGGCGACCAGCGCGAGCAGCGTCTCGGCTTCTCCGGCCTGACCGACCACCGCGTACCCGACGCGCTCGCACAGGCTCGCGAGACCCTCGCGGAGCAGCACGTCGTCGTCGGCGAGGACGATACGGCCCTTAGGCGTGTTCTGTGACATTTCCTGCGCCATCCCCCGTGACATTCCCATGGCCAGACCCTTCGTCGGCGGTTTGCGAGACCGTGCCGGGCCGTGCTCCCACAGCCTGCCCGACCAGGGGCTCTTCCTGCTAGCCGGAAGAACCGGGAGGTGCTGGCCGTAACCGGTCCATGGGGGCGTCCCTGAAAGGGAGTTGGGGGCTGGCTGTGACGACAGCGGCATACTTCACAACGATGCTGAAGTCCTCGGGAGAAACCCGGAACGCACGGGTCGATGAGGGCGGATGCGATGCGGCAGTCACGGATCGAGCGCAGTCGGCGGTGGTCGACCCGTGACTGCCGCACCGAACAGCAGCCGCTTGAGCTGTATGTCGACCCGCGCGACCCCGACATCGTCCGCGCCAAGCGGATACGGCGCGCGGCGGCGCGCCCCTGAATCGGACGGCACCCCCCGGCCGCCCGGCCGACCGCCCACGGCGAACGCACCTTCTGAGTCCAAGGCCCCCCTCTTGGCCCCCGTCGCGTTCGCCGGGCGGTCGGCAATCACATCGGCGGGCTGCGGTCGGCAGTCACATAGGCAGGCGTACGCGCAGCGAAGTGCCGTTCCCCAGGACGCTGTTGACGTGCAAGGTGCCGCCGATCGCCTCCACCCGGTCGGCGAGACCGATCAGTCCGGAGCCGCGAGCCGGTTCGGCGCCGCCCACTCCGTCGTCACCGATGGTCAGCTCGACCGCGTCGCCCTCGCGCGTGAGCTGCACCGTCACGACGGTGGCGTGGGCGTGCTTGGCGGTGTTGGTGAGGGCTTCGGACACCACGTAGTACGCGGCGACCTCGACCGGTTCGGGCAGCCGGGCGCGCGGCAGGGTCAGATCGAGTTCGACGGGTACGGAGGAGCGGCGGGCCAGGGCGCGCAGGGCGGGGCCGAGGCCTCCCTTGGACAGGATCGCCGGGTGGATACCGCGCGAGAGGCGCTGGAGCTCGTCGAAGGCGTCCTGCAGTCCACGGCCCAACTGGGTCAGGCGGTCCAGGAGTTCGGTGTCGGCGTCGGGGATGAGCGCTTCGGCGGTACGCAGTTCCAGCTGCAGGGAGACCAGCCGCTGCTGCACACCGTCGTGGAGGTCGCGCTCGATGCGGCGGCGCGAGGCGTCGGACGCGGCGACCAGCCGGGCGCGCGAGGCGGCCAGCTGGGCGCGGCTGTCGGCGTTGGCGATGGCGCTGGAGATCAGTTCGGTGAAGGCGGCCAGCCGCTGCTCGGTGCCTGAGGGCAGCTCCTGCTCCCTGGGCGAGGCCGCGATCACGGCGCCCCAAAGCCGGCCGTCCACCACGATCGGGGCGCCGGCCGCGCCGCCCCTGCGGACCGGCTCACCGGTGCGTGCCACCTCGGTCACCGCGGACTCCTCGTGCGAGTCACGGGCCGAGGCACCCGCGTCGCCGAGAGCGGTGACACCGCCGTCGGCCTCGTAGCGCACGACCGCCGAGAACGGGGTGTCGAGGAGCAGTCCGACCTCACGCGCGACCTCGTCGAACAGCCGCTCCGGCGGCACCCCTTGGGCGACCAGGGTGGCCACCCTGCGCAGCGCGGCCTGCTCGATCTGCGCCTGGCGCCGTTCGGTGACATCGCGCGCCGCGGCGTGGATCAGGCCCTTCTCGGGGACCGGGCGGGCGTTCCACTGCAGCCAGCAGTCGGTGCCGTCGGCGCGTACATAGCAGTTCTCGAACCGGGCGACCTCCTGCCCGTCGATGAGCCGGCCGAGCGCCGCGAGAGTGCGCTCGCGGTCGTCCTCCCGTACGAAATCCATGAACGGCTGCCCGGTCAGTACCTCCGGCGGATAGCCGAGCACCTCCTCGAAGGCCGGGTTGACCCGCCGGAAGAAGCCCCCCATGTCGGCGGTGCACAGCAGGTCCACGGAGAGAGTGAAGATGTTCTCCATCTCCCGCTCGGCCTCCCTGCGGCGGCCGTGCAGATTGGCGAAGGACGCCATGGTGCCGTTCATGCCCTCGAGGAGCTGTGTCCAGGTCCCCTCGAACCCCGCCGAGTCCGCGCGGTGATCGAGCCGGCTCGCGTCGATCGCCTCGGTCATGGCCCGCACCTCGGCGGTCAGCCGCTCGACGGTGCCGCGCAGCTCCCGCATGAACCCGGCCACCGTGCCGATCTCGTCGCGGCCCCGGTAGTCGATGTCGAACGAGAGGTTGCCCGCGGCCAACGCCTTCGCGCCCTCGGCGACTTCGGCGAGCGGGCGGCTGATGGAGCGGCGCAGCGCCAGCGCGAAGGCGGTGACCACGGCGAGCAGGGCGATGAAGAGCGCGAGGTCACGCCATGCCCTGGCCTCGGCGCCGCGCACTCCGTCGGCGGCCGAGGCGCGCAGCTCGTCCTCGGCTGCGCGGGTCACCGTGCGCAGGGCGTCCATCCGGGCCGAGGAGGCGGCGGCCCACTGCTCCACGGTGGGCCGTTGCCACGAACCGTCTTTCGCGAGCTTCTCGCGCACATCCTCCACGAAGGCCGTCTCGGGACGTGAAAGGGCCTCCTTGAGCCGGGACTTGAGGGGCGCGGCCGCGGTGCGCCGGAAGGTGTCGAGCCTGGCTCCCTCGAGCGCGGACCAGCGGCTCGCGGTGGGCGACGGGGTGTCGCGGGGGGTGGCGAAGAGGATGACCAGTTCGGCGCGCTCGGCGCCGGCCGCCTCGGTCGCCTGGATCATCGAAAGATGCGCGTCGGCGACGGGGCGCGAGGACTCGCCCGGCTCGCGCGACTCGACGGCCGCCACCAGCTCCACCACTTCGAGGACCACTGCACCGAAGCCCGCCGCCACATGGTCGGCGGTGATGCTCCCGGTGTCGTGCCGGTGGCGCAGCTCGTTCAGGCCCTGCTCGATCGAGTCGATACGGTCGGCGAAGCGGCCCTCTTGCGCCGCCCGGCGCTCGGCCTCGGTGAGTGCGGATGTGGTGGTACGGCGGGCGTCGGCGAGCCGCCGTACGGCCTCGGGGCCCGGGCGGAGCGTGTCCAGCATGCTGGCCAGGCGTTCCTGGGCGAGGGCGTCGGCGAGCGTTCCGGCGGCGAACGACACCCGCGTCGAGCGGTCGAAGTCCCTGAGGCGGTCCGCCTCCCGCCACTGACCTGCGGCGGAGACGATGGTGAGGGTCAGCAGGACACCCACCGGCAGGAGCGCGAGCAGGAGGAGCTTGGTGCCGACCCGGATACGGGCGAACAGGGTCATGGCCTGCTGCGCGCTCATTCCCGTTCGGCCGCCCGACGAGGCCTTGCGACCTGCTTGCTCAAGGCCTCTTTGCCTGCGACCTTCTTGCTTGCGACCTCTTGGTTTTCGCGCCCACCGCTTGCGCTCTCCCATGGCGCACCCCCGGCCCCTCGGCCTTCCGCATGCCGCCGACAACTGGCGGCCACTCGGGCAGTCTCATGCTAGCGCCGGTGACGAGCAGGGTCCGACGCCGCTGGGACCAGCAGCAACGCGGCGCCCCGTCACGATAGTTGGCGCGTTGCCGACAAGGTTTCCCGCTAGCAGGAAAGCGGCCGGGGCCGCCGCATTGGCAGGCTGGGCCCATGGCGATGCGCTGTCTCCTCGTGGACGACAACGCCCGCTTCCTCGAGGCCGCGAAGGTGCTGCTCGAGCGGGGCGGTGCGAGCGTGGTCGCACTCGCCGGTTCGGGCCGCGATGCGCTCGTGTACGCCAGGGAGTTGCGGCCGGACATCGCGCTGCTCGACATCGATCTCGGTGGCGAGAGCGGGTTCGACGTGGCCGACCTGCTCGCCGGGGTCGTGCCCCATCTGATCATGGTCTCCGCCCACGCCCGTGAGGACTTCGAGGAGTTGATCGCGGACAGCCCGGCCCTCGGGTTCCTGCCGAAGTCAAGCCTGTCCGTGGAGGCTGTGGGGGCGATGGTGGGAGCGGCGGGCTAGAGGGCGTCGAGCGTGGAGGGCCCGGCCAGGGGGTGAGGTCGCTCAAGGGCGGGCGGCGCGAGGCCGAGTGATCTGTGCCGGTATCGTCGACCAGGTCAGTCGTACCCCCTGAGCTGTGGAGACTCCATGCCCGGCAAGGCCGCCGCCCGTCGAACCGTCCTCAAGGGCGCCGCTCTCGCGGGAACGGCCGGGCTCGGCGCCACGGCCTGCTCCACCGAGTCCGACCTCGGCCACGCCAAGAGCCCCACGCCGACCGCCCCGGTCGATCTGGGCGAGGCCTCGGCGGTGCCTGCGGGCAGCTCGAAGCTCTACCGTGAGCAGCGGCTCGTGGTGACCTGCTCCAAGGACGGCGACTACTCCGCGCTCAGCGCCCAGTGCACGCACGCCGGCTGCGTTCTGGACAAGATCGTGGGCGACGAGGCGAACTGCCCGTGCCACGGCAGCCGCTTCAACGTCACCTCGGGCGCCGCGATCAAGGGCCCCGCCTCCGTACCGCTGCCCAAGGTCCCCGTCCGCGTGGAGAACGGCAAGCTGATCGCGGGACCCGAGGCGTAGCCCTTTTCAGTACGGAGTCGGACGGGCGTCCAGGTAGGCGCGCAGCCGGTCGGTGTCCTTCGGTGTCCAGCCCTCGGGCGGCAGTACGGAGGCCCAGCCGTCCACCGAACCCGTGCCGTAGCGGTGGCCGTGCGGGGCCTGCACCCCGTACGAGACCGCCATGTCGACCGTGGTCTGCCAGAAGGTCACGAACGGGAACCAGCTGATCTCCGGCGTGATGTCCGGGCCGAGCGGCTTGTCCAGCCACTGCGGACGGTTGAGCAGCAGATCGGGCGACCACCACACGATCGCGTCCGACGCGTTCTGCAGGACGACCGTGCGCGGATGCCCCCACTCGGCTCCCGGCCGCTCCAGGTCCTCGACCGGGAACTGGGCGAACCGCACATTGCGCCCGCCCTCGAACTCCGGACGCCATACGGGGCTTCCCTCGTCCCTGCGTTCGCGCAGCTCACGGGCGATCGGCGAGAAGTTGGGGACGCCGAGCAGCAGGGCTCCGTCGGTCTCGCCGAGCAGCTTGTCGACCGTGCCGTAAGAGTCCTCGATGGCGTACGCGCCTAGGCTCTCGCCCGTGACGGCGAGCTTGGGGCGACGCTCGGCGGGCAGCTTGTCCAGCTCGGTACGCACCGCGTCCACCAGCGCCCGCGTCGCCTTGCCCGCCTTCTCCTTGTCCACGAGGAACGACACCCAGCTGGGCAGATACGAGTACTGCACGGCGACGGTCGCGGTGTCACCGCCGTACATGTACTCCAGGCTCTGCACGACATTGGCGTCGATCCAGCCCGAGCCGGTCGTGCCGGCGATCGTCAGGATCTTCCGTTCGAAGGCGCCGGTCCGTCTGAGCTCGCGCACGGCGAGGGCGGCCTGCGCGGCGAAGGGCTCCTGGTCCTCGAAGGCCTCGGGTGCGGTGGAGCTGATGTAGACGCGTACGGGGTCCTCGGCGGGCTTCTTGGTGAACGCCGAGATCTCCTGGCTGCTGAGCACCGACCCGGTGAAGTTCCGCCCCTGCAACCCGAGATCGTCCCACTCCATCTCGGAACCGGGCCCGCCCGAGACGAACCGGGAGGTCGGCTGATGGATCCCCGCCTTGGTGCCGCCGTTGGTGGCCTTGGCGATCCGGTCGGCGATGTCGATGACTCCGCGCTGGAAGACCACGTCCTGGAGGGCCGTGGACACCACGACTGCGCTCACGAGCAGGCCGATACCGATGGCGACGGGCCGGGGCAGGGCACGGCCGAGCCAGTGGATGAACTTGCTGGAGCCGAGGCGCACGGTGCGGGCGATCATGAGGATGAGCAGCCAGAGGGCTACGGCGATCAGCCCGATCATCGGGGTGTGCCAGGTCAGCGACGGCGGCAGCCCTTGCAGCTGTCGCAACTGCCGCTGCATATGGGCGCTTTCGGAGATCAGCCACCCGGCGAGGATCGGGCTGAGAATCCAGTACGCGAGCCAGCAGCGCGACCGTGCCTGCGCGCTCGGCCGCCACTTGACGACCCAGCGGAACAGCGAGCTGAGCAGGGATCCGACGGCGTACCCGATCGCGGCGGTGATGCCACCGATGACGCCCTGGAGCAACCAGGGGCGGGGAACGAGCGAGGGCGTGAGCGACAGCCAGAAGAAGACGGTGGCGATACAGGTGGCGAAGAGGTCGGGCCAGCGCCGTACGAGATAGGTCTCGGCCGGGCGCTCCCAAAAGGGCTGCGCAACGAACCGCTTGGCCGCGATTTTTACCTTTTGCCCCAATTCACGCATGAGGCAACTCTAGGTGGTGGGGCGAGAGGTCCCTCGCCCCACCACCCAACTCCTGCTCAGCTCTTGCGTGCCCGGGTCGCCTTCTTCGCGGGCGCGGCCTTCTTGGCGGTGGTCTTCTTGGCGGCAGCCGTCTTCGAAGCAGCCGTCTTGGCCGCTCCCGTGCCCGCCTTCGCGGTGACCGCCTTCTTAGCCGGGGCCTTGCCCGCCGCGACCGTCTTCTTGGCCGCCGCCTTGGGGGCGGGCTTGCGCGCCGCCGGCACCCCGGCGTCACTGATCCGGTCGGCCTCCAGGATGTCCCGGAGGAACTTGCCGGTGTGGCTGGCCGCCACCCCCGCCACCTGCTCGGGCGTGCCTTCGGCGATCACGAGACCGCCGCCGGATCCGCCCTCGGGGCCCATGTCGACCAGCCAGTCCGCGGTCTTGATGACATCGAGGTTGTGCTCGATGACGATGACCGTGTTGCCCTTGTCGACCAGGCCCGAGAGCACCGTGATCAGCTTGCTGATGTCCTCGAAGTGCAGACCGGTGGTGGGCTCGTCGAGCACGTACACCGTCCGCCCCGTGGACCGCTTCTGCAGCTCGGAGGCGAGCTTCACACGCTGCGCCTCACCGCCGGAGAGCGTCGGCGCGGACTGCCCCAACCGGACGTATCCGAGGCCGACTTCGTTGAGCGTCTTCAGGTGACGCGCGATCGTCGGCACGGCCTCGAAGAAGTCGAGCGCCTCCTCGATCGGCATGTCGAGGACCTCGGCGATGGACTTGCCCTTGTAGTGGACTTCCAGCGTCTCGCGGTTGTAGCGCGCTCCGTGGCAGACCTCGCACGGGACGTAGACGTCCGGCAGGAAGTTCATCTCGATCTTGATGGTGCCGTCGCCCGAGCAGTTCTCGCAGCGGCCGCCCTTGACGTTGAACGAGAAGCGCCCCGGCAGATAGCCGCGCACCTTCGCCTCGGTGGTCTCCGCGAACAGCTTGCGGACGTTGTCGAAGACTCCGGTGTACGTGGCCGGGTTGGACCGCGGCGTACGCCCGATGGGCGACTGGTCGACGTGGACCACCTTGTCGACCAGGTCGTCGCCCTCGACCCGGGTGTGACGGCCGGGGACGGAACGCGCACCGTTCAGTTCGCGCGCGAGGTGCGTGTACAGGATGTCGTTGACCAGCGTCGACTTGCCCGAGCCCGAGACACCCGTGACCGCGGTGAGCACACCGAGCGGGAAGGCCACGTCGATGTCCTGCAGATTGTTCTCGCGGGCGCCGTGGACGACCAACTGCCGCCCGGGGTCGATGGGGCGGCGGATGTCCGGCACCGGGATGGACCTCTTGCCCGACAGATACTGGCCGGTGATCGACTCGGCGGTCGTGAGCAGTTCGGCCAATGGCCCGCTGTGCACGACCTTCCCGCCGTGCTCACCGGCGCCGGGGCCGATGTCGACCACCCAGTCGGCCACCTTGATGGTGTCCTCGTCGTGCTCGACGACGATGAGCGTGTTGCCCATGTCGCGCAGGCGGACCAGGGTCTCGATCAGCCGGTGGTTGTCTCGCTGGTGCAGTCCGATGGACGGCTCGTCCAGGACGTAGAGCACACCGACCAGACCCGAACCGATCTGCGTGGCCAGGCGGATCCGCTGGGCCTCGCCGCCGGAGAGGGTGCCGGCTGCACGGTTGAGCGAGAGGTAGTCGAGGCCTACGTCCACGAGGAAGCGCAGCCGCTCGTTGACCTCCTTGAGGACCCGCTCGGCGATCTTCTTGTCGCGCGCGTTGAGCTTCAACTTGCCCAGGAACTCGGCGCAGTCGGAGATCGACATCGCGGAGACCTCGGCGATGGACTTCTCCATCACGGTGACCGCGAGCACGATCGGCTTGAGGCGGGTGCCCTCACAGGTGGGGCAGGGCACCTCGCGCATATAGCCCTCGAAGCGCTCACGGCTCGCGTCGCTCTCGGCCTCGGAGTGCCTGCGCTTGACGAAGGAGACGGCGCCTTCGAAGGCCGTGGTGTAGACCCGCTCGCGCCCGTAGCGGTTGCGGTAGCGCACCTCGATCTGCGTCTTGTGCCCGTGCAGGAGCGCCTTCTTGGCGCGCTGCGGCAGCGCGGCGAAGGGCGTGTCGGTGCTGAAGGCCAGCGCGTCGGCGAGCGCCCCCATGAGGCGGCCGAAGTACTCCTTGGTGTGGCCGTGCGACCACGGGTGGATGGCGCCCTCGTCGAGCGACTTGTCCTCGTCGGGCACGATCAGCTCGGGGTCCACCTCCATCCGCGTACCGATGCCGGAGCAGTCGGGGCAGGCGCCGAACGGGGAGTTGAACGAGAAGGAGCGCGGCTCCAGCTCCTCGAACGACAGGTCGTCGTAGGTGCAGTAGAGGTGCTCCGAGTACATCTTCTCGCGCTCGGGATCGCCCTCGGGCAGGTCGACGAAGTCGAGGACGACCATACCGCCGGACAGACCGAGCGCGGTCTCCACGGAGTCGGTGAGACGGCGCTTGGCGGACTCCTTCACCGTGAGACGGTCGACGACCACCTCGATGGTGTGCTTCTCCTGCTTCTTGAGCGTGGGCGGCTCGGAGAGCTGGATGGTCTGACCGTCGACGCGCGCCCTGCTGTAGCCCTTGGTCTGCAGATCGGCGAAGAGGTCGACGAACTCCCCCTTGCGCTCGCGCACCAGCGGCGAGAGCACCTGGAAGCGGCTGCCCTCGGGCAGTTCGAGCACCTTGTCCACGATGGCCTGCGGCGACTGGCGCGCGATGGGGCGGCCGCACTGGGGGCAGTGCGGCTTGCCGATGCGCGCGAAGAGCAGACGCAGGTAGTCGTAGACCTCGGTGATGGTGCCGACCGTCGAGCGCGGATTGCGCGAGGTCGACTTCTGGTCGATGGAGACCGCCGGGGACAGGCCCTCGATGAAGTCCACATCCGGCTTGTCCATCTGGCCGAGGAACTGCCGTGCGTACGACGACAGCGACTCGACATAGCGCCGCTGCCCCTCGGCGAAGATCGTGTCGAAGGCGAGCGAGGACTTGCCCGAGCCGGACAGGCCCGTGAACACGATCAGGGAGTCACGCGGGAGGTCGAGCGAGACGTTCTTCAGATTGTGCTCGCGCGCGCCACGGACGATGAGACGGTCGGCCACGCCGGTCCGCACCTTTCTTGATGGGAGAGCGGGGGCGGGGCCCCGTTTCTCAGACTACGAGGGCCGCCTCAGCGATGGACTGCTAATGCCGAGACAGCGGGATCTCGATGTGCTGCCCGCGGATTGCGATGCACGGTCCGACTGTCAAGGATGCCTCGACCGAGCCTATAGCACGCACATTCGATTTATGGTCGTGGTCCACCACCTTCACCCGAAGGAGTGGCGGGACTATCGTCGACGTCATGATTGATCATGAGCACGACCTGCTTCTCCTGCGAGAAGCGACCGACCGACTGCTGACCGCCGCGGCCAAACTGGACAACGCCGCGGTCGCCGGTCCGTCACGCCTTCCGGGGTGGTCCCGTGGTCATGTGCTGGCGCATGTCGCCCGCAATGCCGACGCCCTGGTGAACGTCCTGGCCGGGCGCCCCATGTACGCGAGCGCCGAGGCACGTGACGCCGACATCGCGCGGGACGCACCGCGCCCACTGGCCGCCCAGCTCGACGACGTGCGCGACAGCGCAGCCCGCTTCGTCGCCCAGGCCGCTCAGCCCGCCGACTGGGCGCGCACGGTGGAACTGCGCAACGGGGTCACGGACAAGGCGTCGCGGGTGCCCTTCCGGCGCCTGGTCGAGGTCGAGCTGCACCATGTCGATCTCGGGATCGGCTACGAACTCGAGGACCTCCCCGAGGAGTTCACCGATCGTGAGATCGCCTTCCTCGCGGACCGCTTCGCGGGCAACGCCGCCGTTCCCCGTATCGCCGTCACGGCGAGCGACGGCCGGCAGTGGATCACCGGCCGCGCCGACGACGACCCGGTCTCGGTGATAGGGCCCGCCCCCGCACTGCTCGGCTGGCTCTCCGGGCGCCGCGAAGGCTCGGGCCTGAACTGCGACTCCGGGCTGCTTCCCGTACTGCCCGCGCTGTAGTCGCCCTGCCGTATCCGGGCATGGCCGCCCCTGTGGGGTGCCATGCCCGCTCGGTACGCTGAACCCATGACGTACAGCGGAGCGGTGACAGTCGGCGGGCCTGCGGACGTGCATGAGCTGGCGGACCTGATGATCTCCAAGGTCGCGGTCGGCCCCATGAACAACAACGCTTATCTGCTGCGCTGCCGGGCCACCGGCGAGCAGCTCCTGATCGACGCGGCCAACGACGCCGACACCCTGCTCAAGCTGATCGGCGGCGACGGTATCGCCTCGCTCGTCACCACCCATCGGCACGGCGACCACTGGCAGGCGCTGCGCGAGGTCGTGGACGCCACCGGTGCGCGCACCTACGCGGGCGCGTACGACGCCGAGGGCATCCCGGTCCCCACCGATGTGCTCGTCGAGGACGGCGACACGATCAAGGTGGGCCGTGTGGAGCTCACCGCGCGCCACCTCGTCGGCCACACGCCCGGCTCGATCGCGCTGATCTACGACGACCCGCACGGCCACCCCCATGTGTTCACCGGCGACTGCCTCTTCCCGGGCGGTGTGGGCAACACATGGAAGGACCCGAAGGCCTTCGCGAGTCTCATCGAGGACGTCGAGACGAAGATCTTCGACGCCCTGCCGGACGAGACCTGGGTCTATCCCGGACATGGCGACGACACCACGCTGGGCGCCGAGCGCCCGCAGCTGCCGGAGTGGCGCCGCCGCGGCTGGTGAGGCCGCCGAGCCGTCTGCCGACGGCCCCGGGAGGGGCTGTCGGCCGTCGTGACAGATGTCCATGCGTCCGATCGTGGCACCTGCCACTGACAATCGACCGTCTGCGCAGCTCAGTGCCGGTTTGACGGAAGTGCGGGCGACCGGATCCGGTCGGCGCGCACACCGTTCACGACGATCGCCATTGGGCGGACAAATGGCAGTGGGCTCCTGCCGTTGACGCACGTCGACCCTCCCGCCAAGCTCGGCGGTGCGCGCGCTCCCCCGTACCGGACTCCCCATCCCCCTCTGGAGGGCCCGATGTCCAGACGTGTCCTACGCCTTCTTCTCTCGATTGTCATGCTCATAGCAACATCGGTGGCCGGTGTGATCGCCACGGCCGGCACCGCGCAGGCCGACGGCTGCTACTCCTGGTCCCGCACCCTGTCGCAAGGCGCCTCGGGCGCCGACGTCACCCAGCTGCAGATCCGCGTCGCCGGCTATCCGGGATACGGCGGCGTGCTGGCGATCGACGGCGCCTACGGCCCCGCGACCACGGCCGCGGTCAAGCGCTTCCAGTCGGCCTACGGCCTGGCCGCCGACGGCGTCGCCGGACCGGCCACCTTCAGCAAGATCTACGCGCTGCAGGACGACGACTGCACGCCCGTCCACTTCTCCTACGCCGAGCTCAACGACTGCAACTCCACCTGGTCGGGCGGCGCGGTGAGCGCGGCCACCGCAAAGTCCAACGCCCTGCGGACCATGTGGAAGCTGGAGGCGCTGCGTCACGCCCTCGGTGACGAGCCGCTCCGGGTGACCAGCGGCTTCCGTTCCCAGGCCTGCAACGACGCCGTCGGCGGAGCCGCAGGCAGCCGCCATCTCTACGGCGACGCGGCCGACCTGGGCGCGGGCCCGCACTCGCTGTGCAAACTGGCGCAGCAGGCGCGCAGCCACGGGTTCAACGGCATTCTGGGCCCGGGCTATCCAGGCCACAGTGACCACACCCACGTCGATCACAGGGCGAGCCGCTACTGGTCGGCCTCCAGCTGCGGCATCTGACGCAACGACCTGTACGGGCGGACACCATCGCGCGCGGTGTCCGCCCGTACACGGCTGTGCGACGCGCTCTCGGACACTCTGCGTAACCGCGCTGCCGACTGGGCAGTTGACGCGTCATGCACGACGCACCGCCGACCGGCACCGATCCCGTACGTCCCTCCATGCCCCGGCTCGCCGCCGCCTCCCTGGCCGGCACCGCGATCGAGTTCTACGACTTCTTCATCTACGGCACCGCTGCGGCCCTGGTCCTCGGTCCGCTGTTCTTCCCGACCTTCTCCCCGCTCGCCGGCACGCTCGCCGCCTTCGCCACCTTCGGCATCGGCTTCCTCGCCCGTCCGCTCGGCTCGGTGCTCTTCGGTCATATCGGGGACCGGCGCGGGCGGCGGCCCGTGCTGATCGCCTCCCTGCTCCTGACAGGGGCCGCGACGGTCGCGGTCGGCTGCGTCCCCACGTACGACTCGATCGGCGTGCTCGCGCCTCTGCTGCTCCTCGTCCTGCGTTTTCTCCAAGGGCTCGGACTCGGCGGCGAGTGGGGCGGTGCGGTGCTCCTGACCGCCGAGCACGCGCCGGCCGACAAGCGCGGGCTGTGGGCGAGCTTTCCGCAGATCGGGCCCTCGGTGGGCTTTCTGCTCGCGAACGGGGTGATGCTGGCGCTGACCGCTTCGCTCACCGACGCCCAGTTCGCGACGTGGGGCTGGCGGGTGCCGTTCTGGGCGGCGGGCGTGCTCGCGGTCGCCGGCCTTTGGCTGCGGCACGCCGTCACGGAGACTCCGCAGTTCCTCGGCGTCGAGGAGCCCGCGCGGGTGCCGCTGTTCGAAGTGCTGCGCGACCATTGGCGGTTGGTGCTGCTCACCGCCGGCGCGATGGCCATCGGGTACGCCATCTTCTACACGGTATCGACCTGGGCACTCGCGTACGGGACCGAACAGCTGGGCGTGGCGAAGACCGTCATGCTGACCTGTGTCATGGCCGCCGTCGCGATCAAGGGCGCCACGACCCCGTTCGTCGCGATGCTGGGCGACCGCTACGGAAGACGACCGCTGTGCCTGTACGGCGCGGGGGCGGCGGCGCTGTGGATGTTCCCGCTGATCGGGCTGCTCAGCACGGGCGAGCCACTGCTGATGTTCTGCGGTTTCCTGGTGGCGCTGCTCGCCTTCATCGCGATGTTCTCCGTGCTGGCGGCGTACCTCCCCGAGTTGTACGAGCCGAGGGTGCGCTGCACGGGAGCCGCCGTCGGTTACAACCTCGGCGGTGTGCTCGGCGGCGCGCTCACCCCGATCGTGGCGACCGCGGTGGCGGGCCACGGGGACGGAACGCCTTGGGGTGTGGCCGCGTATCTGACGGTGATCGCGCTGATCAGCCTGGGGTGCTTCGCGCTGCTGCCGGAGACGCGGCCGACCCTCGGGGCGGACCAGCCGGCCACCGCGTGACGGCGCTTGCGCCCGCCTGCGGCTCACCACCGAACACAGCAGCCCGCCCGCACCGAAGTGCGGGCGGGCTGACCTGCCGGAACTGAAGCCGTCGGACGGATCAGGCTTCGATCCCGGCCTTCTCGCCGGACTCCGTGGCCTTCTTGGCCTCGGCCTCCGCCTCCTGCGCGGCGATCTTCTTCGACGCGATCAGGCTGGTGATCGTCGTACCGATGAGGACGGCGCAGATGACGCCCAGGGAGACCGGGATCGAGATCTCCGGGACGTGCACCCCGTTCTCGTGCAGAGCGTGCAGCACCAGCTTCACACCGATGAAGCCGAGGATGATCGACAGACCGTACGAGAGGTGGACCAGCTTCTTGAGCAGGCCGCCGATGAGGAAGTACAGCTGTCGCAGACCCATCAGGGCGAAGGCGTTGGCCGTGAAGACGATGTACGGGTCCTGGGTCAGACCGAAGATCGCGGGGATCGAGTCCATCGCGAAGAGGATGTCGGTCATACCGATGGCCAGCATGACGACCAGGAGCGGCGTCATGACCTTCTTGCCGGCCTGGACCACGAAGAGCTTGGTGCCGTGGTACTTGTCCGCGACGCCGAACTTCTTCTCGATCGACTTGAGGATCTTGTTCTCCTCCCAGTCGTCCTCCTCCTCGTCGGCCCGCGCCTCCTGGATGAGCTTCCAGGCGGTGTAGATCAGGAACGCACCGAAGATGTAGAAGACCCAGGAGAAGCTCGCGATGATCGCGGCGCCGGCGGCGATGAAGATCGCACGCAGGACCAGGGCGACGAGCACACCGATGAGCAGCACGCGCTGCTGCAGGTGGGAGGGCACCGAGAACTTCGCCATGATCAGGATGAAGACGAAGAGGTTGTCGACGCTGAGCGACTTCTCGGTGATGTAGCCCGCGAAGAACTCGCCCGCCGCCTGGCTGTTGCCCCAGATCAGCAGGCCGATGCCGAAGAGCGCGGCCAGCACGATCCAGACGACGGTCCAGATTCCGGCTTCTTTGATGGACACGTCATGGGGCTTGCGCCCGATGAAGAAGTCGACGGCGATGAGGGCACTGAGGCCCACGATCGTAAGGACCCACAGGGTCAGGGAAACATCCACTGCGCCTCCGGCAGTACGTAACGGCACAAATCCAGCGTCGTCGCTGCCGGAGGTCTCTTCCACCCGAGAACGTTCACCTCTCGGTCGGGCCGACGTCCCGGGACCCTTGTGGGTCCGTACTGACGGAATCGTCGCAGTCGGGAGTACTCCCCTCCGCACGCAGAACACTACCCGGAAACCCAAGAGAAGGTAAAGGGTGAGGTAAAGCACAAGCCAAGTCCGCAGGTCAAGCGACCTACGTCCTCAAAAGGAATGGCAAAGGGCCCCTCATGTCGAGGGGCCCTTCAGCAATGCGTCCGCACACACCCGCCCGGTCAGCGGCCCCACTCACGACGGGCCTGCGCCACCTGTCCGAGCACCTGCTGGAGCACCGAACTGCCGGGCGGCACCAGAGCGGGCTGATACGTCCAGGCGTGGCCGATCCACGGGTCCGCCAGGTGATCGTCGGGCACGGGCGTGAGCCGCAGCAGGGAGCGCCACAGCGGGTCGAGGATCGGCCCGTACGCGGAGGCGTCCTCACGGTCGGCCACCATCATCAGGTGCACGCCGACCGACGGGCCCTCGTCCGCGAGATAGCGCAGCTGGGTCACCGCGCGGTCGTCGAAGCCGTGCGGGAAGTCATTGACGATCAGCAGCTGCTCCGCGGTGTCCAGCTCCGGCGGCAGCGCATCGGTGGCGCCTCCCCTGATCGCCATCTGCACCAGCTCGACGCGCTTGGTGAGACGGGCGAGGACCTCGCTCACCCCGGCGGCGCCGTAGCCGGGCTGATTGGGGAGGAGACCCGTCTGCAGCAGCGGCGCCAGTGAGGCCGCCGCAGTGCCGCCCGCGTCGATGGCATGGACCGTGAAGTCCCCGGGCGGGTACACCGCGAGCAGCCTGGACGCGTGCGCGACCGCGGTCTCCATCGCGAGCCGGTGCAGCTCGGTGCTGTCGTGGAACGTCATGCTCCCCGAGGACGACCGTCCGCTGTCGATCCACATCCCGCGCTCCAGCGGCAGCCGCATGAGGAGCGGGATGCGTACGTCGGCGCTCTCCGGCAGATGCAGATCGCCCAGGCGCAGCGCCATGGGGACCTCCATCGGCGGGCGGTACGCATGCCACACCGGGTTGTCCCAGGCGGCGAAGGCGGGCGGCAGCGCCGGCTCGACCACATCGGACTCGGCCTTGAGCTGGGCGAGATCCCGGTCGAGCACCTCGCGGGCCTGGTCGACGAGCGCGGCCTGCTTGGCGCGGGCGGCCTCGCGTGCGGCATCGCCCGTACCGCCGATACGGCTGCGCGGATCGGACAGGACCTTGTCCAGCTCCTGCTCCATGCGGGACTCCGCGAAGTCCACGGCACTGCGGTACGCGGCGGTGGTGCGGGCCAGGTCCTCGAACATGCCCCAGACCTGGTTGTAGAGCCGCTCCTCCATCGACCAGCCGGTCGCGTCCCCGGCCACGGGCTGCGCGGGCTGGCCCGGCTGGGCGGGCGGCGCGGTCGGCGGCGGAGTCGGGGGCGCGGCGGCCGCCGGACGGCGGCTGGGGTGCGCGTAGTTGACCCCGCCGGAGGTGGGCTGCTCCGGCGGTACGGAGGGGCCGCTGCCGCTCGTGGTCGGCGGCTGCGCGGGAACGGGTCCGCCGGTGGTGGGCGGGCGGGGCACACCGGCTCCGGGCCCTCCGGTCGTGCCCGGCTGGGCGGAGCCTCCGTGATCGCCGGCCGTCGCGCTGCCGTGCTCGCCCGCCGAACCGGCGGTGGCCGCGGTGCGCCGTACGCGATCGGACTCGGCCGTACGCGGCGGAGGCGCGGCCACCGAACGGGCCATGCCGCGCGCCACCGCGTCGAGGATCTGCGTGGCGATCTCACGGGACTGCACGACGCCCTGGTCGGCCAGCATCTCGGCGAGTCCGCCGGCATAGCCCTGGCCGACGGCGCGTACCTTCCAGACGCCGTTCCTTCGGTACAACTCCAGTGCCACGACGGCCGACTCGGGGTCCAGATCAGTGATCGTGTAGCTCGCGACCTCGGATCCGTCGAGCCCGGTGACCGCCACGAACGGGGCCGCGACCGCGCCGAAGCGGACCGGGCCGCCGACGCCGACGGGCAGCGCGAGCAGCACGTTCACCCGCTCCACCGGGTCGGGCAGGGCCTCCAGGTCCACGGCCAGGCGATGATCCGCCGCGGCCTGCTGGGAGACCTCGAGACCGGGCAGCTGATGAGCTCCGGGGTGGGCGATCCACTCGACGCCGCGCACCGTGCCCTGCGCGTCGCTGAGCGTGGCGCCCGCCACTATGGGCTTGCCTGCGGATACCCGGATCTCCAGACGGGTTTGAGGCAAGGGGACGTTCTGCCCCCGTACCAGCTCGACCGCCATGGTGTGGTCCCCCTCGTCGCTGCGTTCAATGGGCGCGCTGCCTGGGGCGATTGAACAGGAACCCCCGGAAACCCCGGGAAACTCCCGCCCCCAAGCTGCCGAGTGGCCGAGCCACTCGTGGTGTTCGGACGCGGAAGGCTCCCGGTTGCCGTCGGGGCGCCCGGGAGCCGCGTACCGCGAACTGCCTCAGAGGTGCGGCAGGATCGCCGGCATCAGGTCCTGGAACGTCCGGCCGTTGGCCGGCGTGCCGATCGCCGTCATCGTCCAGCCCGTGCCGGAGCGGTGCACCTTCGCCATGATCTGGGCGGTGTACTGGCCGCCGCCGTCGAGCGTGTAGCGCGCCATCTCCTGGCCGTTGGTCTCGTCCACCAGACGGCAGAACGCGTTCTGGACCTCCTGGAAGGTCTGGCCCGTGAACGAGTTGACCGTGAAGACGATCTGGTCGATGTGCACCGGCACCCGCGCGAGGTCGACGAGAACGGACTCGTCGTCGCCGCCCTGGCCGGCGCCGCCGACCAGGTTGTCACCGGTGTGCCGGACCGAGCCGTCGTCGCTGACCAGGTGGCGGAAGAACACCACGTCCACCGGCTGCTTGTCCGCGAAGAGCACCGCCGAGGCGTCCAGGTCGATCTCCCGCGTACGGGAGCCGAACAGGCCGCGGCGCGGAGCCGCCTGCCAGCCGAGACCCATGCGCACCGCGGTCAGCGTGCCCCCGTCGCTCTTCTGCAGGCTGATGGCCTGACCCTTGGTCATGTTGACCGTCACGCGATGTCCCCTCTCATCCCCAACTCATCCCCGCCTGCCGCATGTGCGTGCGGTTGACCTGAACCCTACGCAGTGCCGCTGACAACGCCGAACCCCGGTCCCGGCTTTGTGTCGGTCTTGCAACACTTCAAGGCGGGGTCCCGGTTGCGGAACCCCGGCCAGGGCCCCTATGCCTGTCCCGCCTCGCGCATCTGGCGCAGCTCCTTCTTCATCTCCGAGACCTCGTCGCGCAGCCGTGCCGCGATCTCGAACTGGAGGTCCGCCGCGGCGGCGCGCATCCGCTCGGTCATCTCCTCGATCTGCCCGGCGAGTTCGGCCGCGGGACGGTCCGTGGGCACCGTCTCCTTCGCCTTGCCCTTGGCGGACTTGGCCGCCTTGCCGCCCGCGGCCTTGGCTCCGCCGAGCGAGGGCACCGGCGCCTTGGCGCCCTTGCCGTCCTTCCCGCCCTTGCGGTACCCGCTGCCGAGCAGCTGCTCGGTGTCCACCTCTTCGCGGGCGATGGTCGCGACGATGTCGTTGATCTTCTTGCGGAGCGGCTGCGGATCGATGCCGTGCTCCTTGTTGTACGCGATCTGCTTGGCCCGGCGGCGATTCGTCTCGTCGATGGCCTTCTCCATCGCCGGGGTGATCTTGTCCGCGTACATATGGACCTGCCCCGAGACGTTACGAGCCGCACGGCCGATCGTCTGGATCAGCGAGGTGCCCGAGCGCAGGAAGCCCTCCTTGTCGGCGTCGAGGATCGCGACCAGGGAGACCTCGGGGAGGTCGAGGCCCTCACGGAGCAGGTTGATGCCGACGAGGACGTCGTACTCACCGGCGCGCAGTTCACGCAGGAGCTCCACGCGACGCAGGGTGTCGACGTCGCTGTGCAGATAGCGGACCTGGATGCCGAGTTCGAGGAAGTAGTCGGTGAGGTCCTCGGCCATCTTCTTGGTGAGCGTGGTGACCAGGACCCGCTCGTCCTTCTCGGTGCGCTGCCTGATCTCGTGCACCAGGTCGTCGATCTGGCCCTCGGTGGGCTTGACCACGACCTCCGGGTCGATGAGGCCGGTGGGGCGGATGATCTGCTCCACGAAGCCGTCGCCGCGCGAGAGCTCGTACTGGCCCGGGGTCGCCGACAGATAGACGGTCTGCCCGATCCGCTTCTGGAACTCCTCCCACTTCAGCGGCCGGTTGTCCAGCGCGGACGGGAGGCGGAACCCGTGCTCGACGAGGGTGCGCTTACGGGAGGCGTCGCCCTCGTACATCGCGCCGATCTGCGGCACGGTCACATGCGACTCGTCGAGGACGAGCAGGAAGTCGTCCGGGAAGTAGTCGAGCAGGGTGTGCGGCGGGGTGCCGGGCTCGCGGCCGTCGAAGTGCATCGAGTAGTTCTCCACGCCGGAGCAGGAGCCGATCTGGCGCAGCATCTCGAGGTCGTACGTGGTGCGCATGCGAAGCCGCTGGGCCTCCAGCATCTTGCCCTGCTTCTCCAGCTCGGCGAGGCGCTCCCCCAGCTCCTTCTCGATGTCGTTGGCCGCACGCTCGAGGCGCTCCGGTCCTGCCACATAGTGGGTGGCGGGGAAGACATGCAGCTCCTGGTCGTCGCTGATGATCTCGCCGGTGAGGGGATGGAGCGTGGACAGGGCCTCGATCTCGTCGCCGAACATCTCGATCCGGACGGCCAGTTCCTCGTAGACCGGGAAGATCTCGATGGTGTCGCCGCGCACCCGGAACGTGCCGCGGGTGAACGCCAGATCGTTGCGCGTGTACTGGATGTCGACGAAGCGGCGCAGCAGTTGGTCGCGGTCGACCTCCTCGCCGACCTTGAGGTGCACCATGCGGTCGACGTACTCCTGCGGCGTACCGAGACCGTAGATGCAGGAGACCGAGGCGACCACGATGACGTCGCGCCGGGTCAGCAGCGAGTTGGTGGCGGAGTGGCGAAGGCGCTCCACCTCCTCGTTGATCGAGGAGTCCTTCTCGATGTAGGTGTCCGACTGCGGGACGTACGCCTCGGGCTGGTAGTAGTCGTAGTACGAGACGAAGTACTCGACCGCGTTGTTCGGCAGCAGCTCACGGAACTCGTTGGCGAGCTGCGCCGCGAGCGTCTTGTTCGGCGCCATGACGAGCGTGGGCCGCTGGAGCTTCTCGATCATCCAGGCCGTCGTGGCCGACTTTCCCGTGCCGGTCGCGCCGAGCAGGACGACGTCCTTCTCGCCCGCGCGGATACGACGCTCAAGATCGGCGATGGCCGTCGGCTGGTCGCCGCTGGGGCGGTACGGGCTGATGACCTCGAAGGGTCGCTCGCTGCGCTGGATGTTCTGGATGGTGGTCTCGGGCCGCATGGAACCACCGTACGACCCGGCACTGACAACGGGGCCGGATCGCCGCTACGGCTGCGCTCCAGCCGCCCCGGGCGCCGCCGGCCCCGCCCCGCCGGTCACCAGTCCTGGCGGTACTGGGCGCTCCTGCGCTGGGCGCCGACGCTGCGCTGCGAGGCGGCCGGTACGCCCTTGCGGTCCGCCTCCGTGGGCTGCCAGTCCTGCTTGCCCATGATCATCAGCGGGTCGAACATCACGACCACGCCGGCGAGCAGCAGGAAGGCCAGCGGGCCGACCATCATGGGCGCGAGCAGCTGGGCGGGCGAGTCACCGTCCACCGCGCCGCTCGTCCCGTGCAGATGGACGCTGAGCGCCGCCATGCCCGTGTAGTGCATTCCGCTCACGGCCAGGCCCATGATCAGGCTCGCGCCCAGACTCCACAGGAAGCCACGGACCTGGGCGGCGCACCACAGCGCCGCGGTGGCGGCGACCACGGCGATGACGACCGAGGTGGCGACCGTGAGCGTGTCGTACTGGAGCGAGCCGCGCAGACGCATGGCGGCCATGCCGAGGTAGTGCATCGAGGCGACGCCGAGCCCGGTGATCGTGCCGCCCGTGAACAGGGCCATGACCGTCGGCCCGCGGTAGCCCACGATGAAGACGCCGATACCGACCATCACGATCGCGACGCCGAGGCTCGCGAAGGTGAGCGACGGTTCGTAACTGACGGGCGCTTCCTTGACGGTGAAGCCCATCATCGCGATGAAGTGCATGGTCCAGATGCCGGAGCCGATGGCCGCGGCGCCGAGCGCCAGCCATCCGGGGCGCCATGAGTTGCCGACCACGAGCGAGCGCGTGGTGCAGCGGAGACCTAGAGCACTGCCCACGCAGGCCATCACATAAGCGGCGATCGGGGTGACCAACCCGTAACTGAATCCATCGACGGTGCCCTGCATGCCGGGATGACCCTTCCGCCCCATTTGATAGCCCCAGGGTGCCCCCGCACCCCCTGCGCGCGCCGGACAAGTGGCCGGTGCTGAGCAGAGATTAAAGCGCCAAGCGGAACGTACGAACGAATCTTCGGCAAAAAATCTGTCACTTCGCCGTCGGCGGACAACCCATGTTTCGTCTTGAGTGACTCCGTTCACCTCATGGCCATCCCTCACCTGTCGTGTGTTGCTTCCTGAGTGCAACGCTCAGTCGGTCTGTGATCGCACGAAGTGAGGAGTACCGGTGTACGTACGCTCTGCCGCAACCATGGCCGCCGTTCTGATCGGCGCCGGAGCGCTCGTCCTGCCCGCTACCACCACCCAGGCCCACTCCGTCGGAGCCGCGAAGACCGACATCCCCACGATCGTGGCGCACCGAGGAGCCTCGGCGTACGCCCCCGAGAACACCCTGGCCGCCATCGACAAGGCACGTGAACTGGGCTTCGTCTGGGTCGAGAACGACGTGCAGCGCACCAAGGACGGCGAGCTCGTGATCCTGCACGACGACAACCTGGCGCGGACCACCGACGTGGAGCAGGTGTTCCCCGACCGGGCACCTTGGAAGGTCGCGGACTTCACCGCGGCGGAGATCTCGAAGCTGGACGCGGGCAGTTGGTTCGACGCCAAGTTCAAGGGCGCGCGCATACCGACGCTCACGCAGTACATGAACCGTGTCGAGCGCAACCACCAGAAGCTGGTCCTCGAGGTCAAGAACCCGCAGCTCTACCCCGGCATCGAGCGCGACACCCTGCGTGTTCTGCGCAAAACGGGCTGGCTCGACCGCGGGCACGTCAGGAGCAAGCTGGTGGTCCAGAGCTTCAGCGCGGACTCGGTGAAGGCGGTGCACGCGCAGCGTCCGGACATCAAGACCGCACTCCTCGGCACACCGGCGGCGGCCGATCTGCCGACGTACGCAAAGTTCGCAGATCAGATCAATTCCAGTTACAAGACAATCTCGGCCGAATACGTCGCGGCCATCCACGCTCAGCGCGGTCCGCACGGCAAGCCGTTGGAGATCTACACCTGGACCGTCGACGACGCGGCGAACGCCCAGCGCGTGACCGGCTACGGCGTGAACGGGATCATCACCAACAAGCCCGACGTCGTACGGGACGCCGTCGACGACTGACGTCCGGCGGCGTTGTCAGTGGCCCGCCGTACCGTGGTCGACGTGAACACTGATGGGCACCACACACGTTCCCCGGGATCCGCGGACGGCGGGCAGGCCCTCGTCGAGTGGGCCGTCGTCGACAGCGACATCGGTCCGCTGCTGCTCGCCGCGACGGCCGAAGGGCTGGTCAACGTGGTCTTTCACGCGCGCGGCCCTGTGCGCGAGAAGGCCGTCGCGGGGCTGGCCGCGCGGTTCGGCGGTGCGGTCGCCGAGGCACCCGGTTCGCCGCGTCTGGCCGAGCCCGTACGTCAGTTGCGGGCGTACTTCGCCGGAGAGCTGCGTGCGTTCACGCTCGATCTGGACTGGACGCTGATCTCCGGCTTCAACCGCCAGGTGCTGCGCGAGCTGAACGACGGCGTGCCGTACGGCGCGGTCGTCGGTTACGGGGATCTGGCCCGCCGGGTCGGACAGCCGGGCGCCGCACAGGCGGTGGGCGTGGCGATGGGGTCCAATCCGCTCCCGGTGGTGGTGCCCTGCCATCGGGTCGTGGAGAGCGACGGGGGAATCGGGGGCTTCGGCGGCGGTCTGGAGACCAAGCGGAAGCTGCTCGCGCTGGAGGGTGTGCTGCCGGAGCCGTTGTTCTGAGCCGCTGCACCGTTGTTCTGAGCCGCCGCATCGCTGTTCCGAGCCGCCGCACACGGTGCGGTCCGCTCCCGCCGGTCGCCCGCCCTGCCCCGATGTCCGAGCCGCCTGACACACTGCGCCGGTGACCACCACCGAGCCGTCCCGCATATCCGTCTCCGCCGAGCAACTGCCCGCGCTGCGCCGGCGCACCACCGCCGTGCTCGTCGCGAGCCAGATACTCGGCGGTCTCGGGGTGGCCACCGGCATCGCACTCGCGGCCGTACTCGCGCAGGAAGTCAGCGGCACGGAGGCGCTCTCGGGGCTCGCGCCCACCGCGACCGTGGCCGGTACGGCAATTCTCTCGATGCCGTTGGCCGCGCTGATGACCCGGCGCGGGCGGCGGCCCGGGCTCGTACTCGCTTATGCGATAGGGGCGTTGGGCGCCGGTGTCGTGGTGCTCGCGGCGGCGATCGGGAACTTTCCGCTGATGCTCGTCGGCATGGCGGGCTTCGGCGCGGCGTCCTCGGCGAATCTGCAGGCACGGTTCGCGGCGGCGGATCTGGCCGAGCCGCAGCACCGGGCGCGGGCGATCTCCAACGTCGTCTGGGCCACCACCATCGGCGCGGTGCTCGGCCCCAACATCGCGGCGCCCGCGGGCCGTAGCGTCGAGGGGCTCGCGATACCGCAGGCGTCGGGCGCGTTCCTGTGGGCGGCGGGTGTGTTCGTCGTCTCGGCCGTGCTCGTCGCCGTACTGCTGCGTCCCGACCCGCTGCTCGCCGCCCGCGCGCTCGAACCCGAGACGGAGGGCTCCGCGCAGAGCCGTTCGCTGCGCGCCGGCTTCGCCGCGGTCGCGGCCTCCCCACGCGCGCGGCTCGCGCTGGTGACGGTCGCCGTCTCGCACACCGCGATGGTCTCGATCATGTCGATGACCCCGGTCGACCTGGGTCACCACGGCGCCGACATCGACCTCATCGGTCTGGTGATCAGCGGTCACATCGCCGGTATGTACGCCTTCTCGCCGGTGATGGGCCGACTTTCGGACCGCCTCGGCCGGCTCTCGGTCATCGTCCTCGCGGTCTCGCTGCTCGCCGTCGCGGCCCTTCTCGCCGGCACCGCGGGCCCGAACCACACGCAGACGGCCATCGGCCTGTTCGTGCTCGGCCTCGGCTGGTCGGCCGGTCTGGTGTCGGGTTCCGCACTGCTCACCGACTCCGTACCGCAGCCGGCCCGGGCCGCCGCCCAAGGTCTTTCCGACCTGACCATGAACACGGCGGCGGGTCTCGGGGGCGCCGCGGCCGGCCTCATCGTGGCGCAGGCGAGCTACGCCTGGCTCAACCTGATCGCCGCCACGCTCCTGCTGCCGCTGGCCGCGCTCGCGGTGCTGTCGCCGCGGGCGGCTCGGCGGCAGGAGGAGTCGGTCACCGCGCAGAACTCCGCGCAGGACTCCGCGCAGGACTCCGCGCAGGACTGACTTCCGGAGGCGTGGCAGGGGGCCTCAGAGACTGATGTGATACGCCTTGCGCAGCGTCTCGTGCACGGTCCAGGTCGTACGGTCCCCTTCACGCAGCACCGCCGCGACGCCCGGTCCCAGTTCGAGGACGTCACCTCCCTCGACCTCCACGGTCGCGCGCCCGCTCACCACGACGAACAGCTCGTTCGCCTCCGTATCGGTGACGACGCCCGGCGTGATCTGCCAGATGCCGCGCAGCTGCTTCCCGTCGGCCGACTCCCACAGCACCTTGCCGGTCACCTCGGGCGTGCCCGACACGATCTGGGCGGGGTCGAGCGGTTCGGCCTCGAGGTCGACATCCGGGATGTGTACGGCGAAGGAAGCGGGCAGGGCCGTGGAGTCGGCAACAGCTGTGGCATCAAGATCAGTCGTCATGGCCGGTCACTCTAGAGACCCTGGTCACGACGGTCCGCGCCGGGCCGGTCGAACCGGTCCCGGTTACCCGCCCGCAACCCCTGGCCGCCGCCACGCCCCGGTAGCAGACTCCGCCTTGCGCACAGGCCAGGGGAGTCCCGGGCGCGCCCCGTCCACGGACTCCCGAGCATCCGCTCCAAGAGCCGAAGGGACGGCGAGGCATTCATGAGCGGAACCGCCGGAACAACCGGAAACAAGGCAGTCGCGTATCTCAAGCCGGGCACCGTCGAGGTGAGGACCATCGACTACCCGACGCTTGAACTCCAGAACGGACCCGGGGTCGCGCCCGCGAACGTCGGCCGCACATGCCGGCACGGGGTCATCCTCAAGGTCCTGGCCACCAATATCTGCGGCAGCGACCAGCACATGGTGCGCGGCCGCACCACCGCGCCCGAAGGTCTCGTACTCGGGCATGAGATCACCGGAGAGGTGGTCGAACGCGGTCCCGATGTGGAGACCATCGAGACCGGCGATGTCGTCTCGGTGCCGTTCAACATCGCATGCGGCCGCTGCCGCAACTGCAAGGAGCGCAAGACCGGCATCTGCCTGAACGTCAACCCGGCTCGCCCCGGAGCGGCTTATGGCTATGTCGACATGGGCGGCTGGGTCGGCGGACAGGCCGAGTACGTCATGATCCCGTACGCGGACTTCAACCTCCTCAAGTTCCCCGACCGGGACCAGGCGCGCGAGAAGCTGCTCGACCTGACCATGCTGTCCGACATCTTCCCGACCGGCTTCCACGGTGCGCTCACCGCGGGCACCCAGGTCGGCTCGACGGTGTACGTGGCCGGGGCCGGACCGGTCGGTCTCGCGGCCGCCGCATCGGCGCAGCTGCTCGGCGCCGCCGTCGTCATCGTCGGCGACCTCAACGCCGAACGCCTCGCCCAGGCGCGGAGTTTCGGCTGCGAGACGGTGGATCTGACCCGCGGGTCCCTCCACGAGCAGATCGCCCAGATCCTCGGTGAGCCCGAGGTGGACGCCGCGGTCGACGCGGTCGGCTTCGAGGCGCGGGCGCACGGCCCGGACGCTCCCGAGGCGCCGGCCACCGTGCTCAACTCCTTGATGGGCGCGGTCCGTGCGGGCGGCGCCCTCGGTATCCCCGGTCTGTACGTCACCGAGGACCCGGGCGGCGTCGACCAGGACGCGAAGACCGGCACGCTCAAGGTGCGGCTCGGCCTCGGCTGGGCCAAGAGCCACCGGCTCACCACCGGTCAGTGCCCGGTGATGAAGTACCACCGCGGCCTGATGCAGGCGATCCTGCATGAACGCGTGCACATCGCGAAGGCAGTGAACGCCACCGTCATCGCCCTCGAGGACGCCCCGCGCGGCTACGCCGAGTTCGACCAGGGCGCCGGCCGCAAGTTCGTACTGAATCCGCATGGAGCGCTGGACGGAGTCCGTGCCGTCTGAACCGCTCGGCGTGCGTGCCCGCGTATCCAAGAGATACGCGGGCACGCGCACGCCCGGGCGGTTTGGTGACCCGCCAAGGCCGCCAAGTATGAGGGGGACACTCCGATGGCCTCGATGAGAGGGGACGTGCGCGTGCTGGTGGTTTCCGCTGAGGTACGGGAGGCGGTCGCGGGGCGGCGCCCGGTGGTGGCGCTGGAGTCCACGATCATCGCGCATGGGCTGCCACGCCCGCGCAATCTCCAAGTGGCCCTGGAATTCGAGCAGTCGGTACGGGAGGAAGGCGCCGTTCCGGCCACGATCGCGGTGCTCGACGGTCAGGCCCGGGTCGGTCTGGACAAGGCCCAGTTGGAGCGGATCGCGGCCGGTGAAGGCGTACGCAAGCTCGGCCGGCGCGATCTTCCGCTCGCCCTCGCGACCGGCGCGACCGGGGCAACCACCGTGTCCGGTACGGCATTTCTGGCCGCGCGGGCCGGTATCCGCGTCTTCGCGACCGGCGGACTCGGCGGCGTGCACCGCCAGTGGACCACCACCCAGGACGAGTCCGCCGACCTGGGGCTGCTCGCCCGGACCCGTATCGCCGTGGTCTGCGCGGGAGTGAAGTCGATCCTCGACGTACCGGCGACGCTGCAGCGCCTGGAGACACTGGGGGTGGCCGTCGCCGGCTATCGCACGGAACGTTTCCCCGGGTTCTATCTGGCGGACTCGGGTCAACCGGTGGACTGGTCACTGCACTCCCCCGCCGATGTCGCCGCCGTTCTGCGCGCGCAGGACGAACTCGGCGGCCCCGACGCGGCGTTGATCGTGGCCAACCCGGTGCCGGTCGCGGAGCAGCTCGATCCCGAGCTCCATGACCGGGTGCTCGACGAGGCGCTGGGGGCGTGCGAGAAGCAGGGGGTGACGGGGCAGGCGGTCACGCCGTTCCTGCTGGACTTCCTCGTACGGCGTACGAAGGGGGCCTCGTTGCGGGCCAACCTCGCGGCGGTACGGGGGAACGTACGGCTCGCGGCGCGGATCGCGGCGGCGTGGGCGTGAGAGCGGGTGACCAGGTGGTGAGCGCGGGTGACCGGGTCAGGCGCGGTGGACTGCTCGTGCTCGGGGATGTGGTCACCGATGTCGTGGCGCGCCATGCGCGGCCCCTGGCGCCCGGCACGGACACGGCAGCCGCGATACGGCTGCTGCCTGGTGGCGCGGGCGCCAACGTCGCCTGCTGGGCGGCGTATTGGGGCGTCGAGGACGTACGGTTCGCGGGCCGCGTGGGCGCCGATGCCGCTCAGTGGCACGCGCGCCGTCTTGACGCCGCGGGGGTGAGAGCCCAGCTCACGGTCGACGACGAGGCGCCGACCGGCACCGTGGTCTGCCTGGTGGACGGGGCCGAAGGAGCCCAGCGCACCTTCCTCACGGACAGCGGCGCCGTACTGCGGCTGCACCCGGACGACCTCTCGCCCCGCATCCTGGACGGGATCGCCCATCTGCACGTGTCGGGCTATCTGTTCTTCGCCGAATCCAGCCGGGCGGCCGCGATCGCCACCATCCGCCGGGCACGCGCGCGAGGTGTAGGCGTGAGCGTGGATCCCGCGTCGGCCGGCTTCCTCGCCCGGACCGGGGTCGACCGCTTCCTCGAAGCGGTACGTGGAGTGCAGGTACTGGTGCCCAGCGAGGACGAGGCGGCGCTGCTGCTCATGGGTGCCTCCGCATCCTTCGATCCCACCGAGACCGTCGATCCCACCGAGGCCGCCTGCCGGTTGAGCCTGATGTTCCCCCTGGTCGTGGCGAAGCTCGGCGCTCGGGGCGCTCTGGTCTGCCGCGCAGGAGAAGTGGTCGCGCGGGTGCCTGCGGTGGCTGCGGAGCCGGTCGACACGACCGGCGCGGGAGACGCCTTCACCGGCGCGTTCCTGGCCGCGCGGCTCGCGGGAGCGACGGATGTGGCAGCCGCGGTCGAGGGGTGCCGTGCGGGGGCTGCCGCGGTGGGGATCGTGGGGGCTCGACCGCCGGTCGGGGCGCTGTCGGCGCTGGACGGGGAGCTGTGGCGGTCGTGAGTCATGACGGTCGGGCGTGTGGGCGGCCCTGACGGCTCGGGCCGCCCGCGACCGGTGCGTCGTTCGAAGCGGCTCAGCCCTTGCGGCCCCAGGCCGAGATCATCGGCGCGGTGGCCAGGTCCATCGAGCCGCCCGCCACGTTCGCCAGATGCCGTTCGACATCGGCATCGGTGACATGACCGGCCTCGACCAGCTTCTCGCGTACCTGCTGGACCGTGGCGAGTTCCAGCGCGGTGCAGGCCGGCGACGACACGGGGAAGTACGCGTCCGCCTCGACCTGGGTGAGGCCCGCGTCGCGCAGCAGGCGGGGCAGTCTGCGGCCGTACGTGAGGTCGGCGCCGCGGTCGGCGAGCAGGGCCCGGAAACCGTGCCGCAGCCGGTTGGCCAACTGCTGCTCGGGGCCGTACTCATCGGGGCAGGTCAGCGGCTGCAGCGCGGGGTCCGCGTCCTCGACGAGCAGCCGTCCGCCCGGGCGCAGGGCGCGGATCATGGAGCGCAACGCCCGCTCCCGGTCCGGCACATGGACCAGGACGAGCCGGGCGTGCACCAGGTCGAAGCCCTCCCCCGGCGCCTCCTCGGCGGCTACGTCGTGCCGGATCACCTGGACCGGGGGGCGTGCGCCGTCGGCGGCCCACGAGGTGTCGATATCGGTGGCGAGCACGCGTCCGGTCGGTCCCACCTTCTTGGCCAGCCAGCCGATCACGGAGGTGCCGCCCGCGCCGACCTCCCACACGCGCCAGCCGGGGCCGACGCCGAGACGTTCGAAGTGGCGGAAGGTGGAGGGGTCGAAGAGGGCCGCGAGCGCGTCGAAGCGCTGTCCGGCCTCGGCCTGGCGGTTGTCGAGGAGATAGCCGTCGGTTCGCGTCATGGGGCAGATCATCCCAGTTGTGGCGTTCTGGACCGCTTCTTGTGCGGGACCGGAGGTGGAAAAGTCGCGGAATCCACGGAACGCGTGCGCGACATGGAACCTCGGCGGGCCGAGCGGTGTATCCCATGCATGAAGACGAAACATCACGGATTTCGACGGGGAGCCCGCCTGGGAGCACTCGTGGCGCTGCTCTGCGCCTTCGCACTGGCCTCGTGCACGGGGGCGTCACCGTCTCGGAAGGAGCGGCCGGACCGGGCAAGTTCGAGTTCGGACAGGACGGCGGGCGCGGAGGGAACGGCGGATGCCACGCGGACCGTGCAGGGCGGCTGCGGCGATACGGAGTTGCGCAAGGGCGCGCCGCCGGGCTGGAATCCGAAGCCCGCAGGGTTCTCGGACGGGGCGGTCGGGCTGCCGTACGTCGTGGGGGCGGGCGATCAGATCATGGGGTACCTGTGGGAGCACCCCATGACGCCGAAGGCCGCCGCACTCGAAGAGAAGGACGACGGCAACAAGGTGCTCTGGTACGTGCGTTCGGAGCGCGGGGGCAAGCCGCTGGCCATACGGGCGCATCCGCGCGGCGTCCAGGCGCCGGTCGTGAAGCTGTCCTTCCCCGCGAACTCGGGGCCGGGCCGGATCTATCCCTCGGACATAGCCGTACCTCGCCCCGGCTGCTGGACGTTCGAGCTGTCCTGGAACGGACACCGGGACGAGGTGGACCTCAAGTTCTTCGAGGAGAAGGGGAATTCCTAGGGACTGGAGGCGGCGCAGGGCAGCGCACGGCCGGGCGGGGCGGGTTGGATCGGGTCAGCTCTTGGCGTAGACGCTCTCGACCCAGGTGGCGATCTGGTCCTCGGAGAGATGCTTGGCGAGGTCCGCCTCGCTGATCATGCCGACGAGCCGCTTGTTGTCGATCACGGGAAGGCGGCGGATCTGGTGGCTCTGCATCTCTTCGAGCACCTCGCCGACATCGGCCTGGGCGTCGATCCAGCGGGGAGTGCCCTTGGCCATGTCACCGGCGGTGACCTTCGAGGGGTCGTGGCCCATGGCCACACAGCCCACGACGATGTCACGGTCGGTGAGGATGCCGCAGAGCCGTTCGTTCTCGTCGCTGATCGGCAGGGCGCCGACGTTGAGGGTGCGCATCAGTTGTGCGGCACGGTCCAGGGTTTCGTGGGCGGGGATCCACTGGGCCCCGGGGTGCATGATGTCTCCGGCGGTGGTCATGGGATACCTCCCGGTTTCCGGCCGGCCGGCGCGGCACGGGGCGCCGCTGGAACCGGCGGACCCATTCTCGTCCCGGGGGCCGGAGCCTGCACCTGGGGAGGGATGGGCGGCCACGGAGCGTGAGGCAGGGCGTGCCCAGCTGATCCGCGTCGCGTGCCCTGCCCTGCCACGCCGGGCGCTCAGCCGTTCCACGCCGTGCGCTCAGCCGTTCCACGCCGGATGGCGGGGGTCGTCGGCGCGGATGACGACGTCGGCCGCCTCGTCGGGGGCGACCTCCTGCGCGTAGCGCTCGAAGGCCGGCAGCGTCCAGTGCTGGTCCTCGGGGGTGCGGCGGCGCAGTGAGCCGGGGCCGAGCCGGACATGGACCGAGAGATCGAAGGGGAACCAGCGACCGAGGAGCAGAGGACCGTGCAACAACAGCACACCACCGGAGGGGAGTTCGACCGGAGCGCTGCGCGTCGCCCGGTCTGCGACCGGATCCCAGAGGTCGGGCAGCACACGCCCGGAGCCACCGGGTTCCAGAGGGCCGAACACCTCACGCCACAAGGCGCTGGTGTCGAACCAGCCGTCCGCATACGCGTCGGGGTCCTGATGGCCGTGCTCATAGCGCAGTGACGCGGGGCGCAGAAAGCCCTCGGTGGCCACGACCAGGGGGGAACGGCCCCGTACCCGCAGTGCCTGAGCGAGGCCCTCGGCCAGTTCACCGGTGTGCGCCGCGGGTGCACCGTCGAGGCCGATGCGCAGGCGGTCGCCGCCGTCCTGCGCCTTGAGGGCGAGCACACGGTCGGCGAGGGCTTCGGTGAGGTGTTCCCAGGTGATCGGTTCGAGTCGCACGCAGGCCATGATGCCGGGCCGGGTAAGGGGGTGAGGTGCAGGGCCGGGGTCCGCAGGGGCGAGACGCTCGCGTATGCGGGTGCGAGCCTGGTCGATGGTCAGGGGACAGGGGTCGGGATTTCACTTGTGGTGACACCGGCGGCCGTGCAGGATCGGCCCGGTTGCCGCGAAGATCGCGACAACCGACGGGCCGGCGTGCTCAACACCCTTCACCCTCACAGGAGTTGCCATGATCGAAGGACCGTACTTCGCGCTGACGCTGGTGACGGCGCTCGGCTGCGGGCTCATGGCCGGGGTGTTCTTCGCCTTCTCCACGTCGGTGATGAGGACACTGGGAGCACTGCCGTGGAAAGAGGGCCTCACGGCGATGCAGAAACTCAATGTGCTGATCATCAACCCGGTGTTCATCGGGGTCTTCATGGGTACGGCGGTGCTGAGCGTCGTGGTGGCCGTGATGACCTTCATGATCTGGCCGGACGAGGGCGCCTGGGAGCTGCTGATCGGGTGCGGGCTGTATCTGGTGGGCACTTTCGGCGTGACGATGGCGGCCAATGTCCCGCGCAACGACGCGCTGGACAAGCTCGACCCGGAGTCGCAGGAGAGCGCCGAGCAGTGGAAGACCTACGTCACCGAGTGGACCGCGTGGAACCACGTCCGTGGCGGCGCGGCGCTCGCGGCCTGTGCGGCGATGGTCCTGGCACTCGCCGCCTGAGCAGGCGGCAAAGGAGGTCCGCGTAGATGGCTCGTTCGCGTGCGGGGGCCGGGGCGTCCGGATCGGGTGGCCGGGCGGCCGGAGCGTCGCCCCGGTCTGCGCGGTCTCCGCGGTCCTCGTTCGCCGGTTCCGATCTCGTCGCCGTGGAGCCGCGCGGGCAGCGGCGCTGTGCGGAGTGCCGAACCGGACCGCTCGGGCTGCTCGTCATGGCGGACGACGCTCCGCACTGCCTGGACTGCGCGGACCTCGGGCATCTGGTCTATCTGCCGCGCGGCAACACCGCTCTCACCCGGCGGGCGCGCGAGGGCAGTTCACTGTCCGTGGTCGTGGTCCGGCGCAACAGCAGGCGCAAGCGGTACGAGCGGCAGGGCGTACTCGTCGAGGAGGCCGCGCTCGCCCTGGCCGAGCAGCGCTGTCTCGCCGACGCCGAGGCCCGGGCCCGGCGGCGCGAGCGGGACGCGGTCCGCAGGGCGGAGCAGGATGTGCGGTTCACCGCGGCGTTCGCCGCGGAGGTGCGGCGACTGTTCCCGGGGTGTCCCCCGCAGCGCGCCCGCGCCGTGGCCGAGCACGCCTCGGCGCGCGGCAGCGGAAGGGTGGGCCGCAGTGCCGCGGGCAGGGCGCTCGACCGGGGTGCGGTCACGGCGGCGTTGCGCGCGGCGGTGCGCCATCTCGACACCGAGTACGACTCGTTGCTGATGACGAGGGTGCCGCGCGCGGAGGCACGGCGCCGGGTGTCACCGAGGGTCGAGGCGGTGCTGGAGGAGTGGCGACGAGCGGAGGACAGCTCGCCTTCGGCGTAAGGACTCGGGGACGAGGACTCAAGGCGAGGACTCAGGGCTAGAGCTCAGGGGCGAGAACTCAGAAACGAGGACTCAGGGACGAGGACTCGGGAGCGAGAACTCGGGGACGAGCACTCACGCCAGCTCCCGCACCACTTCCCCCCGCAAGAACCCCTCGATGTCCTCCACGGCCCCGGTGAAGTACCCCTCGTAGTTCCGCCGTGTGACATACCCCAGATGTGGTAGCCCCAGGAAGTTCGGAGCGGAACGCAGAGGGTGGTCCGACGGCAGGGGTTCTGTGTCGTAGACATCCGACCCCGCGCCCGCGATCCAGCCCTCCCGCAGCGCCCGCACCAACGCCTCCTGGTCCACGACGGCCGCACGCGAGGTGTTCACCAGATAGGCCGTGGACCGCATCCGCTTCAGCTCGGCCGCACCCACCAACCCCCGCGTCCGGTCGCTCAACTGCACATGGACGGAGACGAAGTCGCTGGTCGACAGGAGTTCGTCCAGCGATCCTGCCAAGGTCACCCCGGCCTCCTCGGCCCGCGCGGCCGTCAGATTCCGTGACCACGCCGCCACGTCCATCCCTAAGGCCTGCCCGACACGGGCCACCTTGGCCCCGATCTTGCCGAGACCGATCAGACCGAGCCGCCGCCCGTGCAGATCCGCCCCGAGCGTCGACTGCCAGGGACCACCGCCGCGCAGCGCACCGGCCTCCACGGTCACGGACCGGGCGAGCCCGAGCAGAAGAGCCCAGGTCAGCTCGGCCGGAGGCTCGGAGCCGCTGGGCGTGCCGCACACCGTCACCCCCTGCCGGGCCGCTGCGGCGAGATCGATGGAGGCGTTGCGCATCCCGGAGGTGATCAGCAGCCGCAGGGCCGGCAGCCGCTCGAACAGTGAGGCCGGAAACGGGGTGCGCTCCCGCATCACCACCACGATCTCGCAGTCCGCGATCTCGGCGGCCACTTCGTCGGGCCCGTCGAGATACCGCCGTACGAAACGGACATCCACCGCGTCCGCAAGCCGCGCCCAGTCGGCCAGGGACTCCGCCACGCCCTGGTAGTCGTCGAGCACCGCACATCGCAGCCTGGCCATGGTCACCTCTGTTCGTTGCGTCCGCACCGGCCCCGTCACCGTACAAACGAAGATCCGCGCTCCGTCGCGAGACCCCCCGCGCAGCGCATGGTGCCGAGCCCGAAGACCCGACGTATCGTGACGAAAGAGCGCCCCCGACCGTGCCGCACCAGCACTGCGGCACCGAAGCCGCCGCAAGGGAGACCGGCCATGGGCGACCCCAAGGGCTTTCTCACCGCCGGACGCGAGGAATGGCCGCGCCGCCCCGTCGAGGAGCGGGTGCAGGACTGGCGCGAGGTGTACGTTCCCGGCGCGCTGCTCCCGATCATCGCCAAGCAGGCGGACCGCTGTATGGACTGCGGGATCCCGTTCTGCCACCAGGCCTGTCCGCTCGGCAATCTGATCCCCGAGTGGAACGAACTCGTCGCCCGCGCCGACTGGTGGGCCGCCGCGGACCGGCTGCACGCGACGAACAACTTCCCCGAGTTCACCGGCCGTCTGTGCCCCGCGCCCTGCGAGTCCGGCTGCGTGCTCGCGATCAACCAGCCCGCGGTCACCATCAAGAACGTCGAGGTCGCGATCGCCGACCGGATCTGGGAAGAGGGCTGGGCCGTACCCCAGCCGCCCGACCGGCTCTCCGGCAAGGCGGTGGCGGTGATCGGTTCGGGCCCGACCGGTCTCGCCGCCGCCCAGCAGCTCACGCGCGCGGGCCACACCGTCGTCGTCTACGAACGGGACGACCGGATCGGCGGACTGCTGCGCTACGGGATCCCCGAGTTCAAGATGGAGAAGCACCATCTGGAGCGCCGGCTCGGCCAGATGAAGGCCGAGGGGACCAGGTTCCGTACGTCCGTGACCGTGGGCCGCGATCTGACCGCGGCCGAGCTGCGCAACAGGTACGACGCCGTCCTCGTCGCCGTCGGTGCGACCGCCTGGCGTGAACTGCCGATCCCCGGCCGGGAGTTGGCGGGCGTCCATCAGGCCATGGAGTATCTGCCGCTCGCCAACAAGGTCTGCGAGGGCGACCTGCCCGCCAATCCGCTCTCCGCCAAGGACCGGCACGTCGTGATCATCGGCGGTGGCGACACCGGCGCGGACTGCCTGGGTACGGCGCTGCGGGAGGGCGCGGCCTCGGTCTCGCAGCTGGACATCTATCCGCAGCCGGCCGCCGAACGCGACGAGCGGAGCGAACCCTGGCCGGTGTACCCGAAGATCTACCGCCTTTCGGCGGCCCACGAGGAGGCGCGAGACCTCGCGACGGCGCCGGCGGCGGACGCGGATGCCCGCCTGTTCAAGGCCTCCACCTTGCGCTTCACGGGCGACGAGCACGGCCGTGTACGGGAGTTGCACCTGGTCGAGGTCGACAAGGAGCGCCGGCCACGGCCCGGCAGCGAGCGGGTGCTCCCCGCCGACTTGGTGCTGCTCGCTCTCGGCTTCTCGGGCCCCGACCGCTCCGACGGGCTCGTCGACTCCCTCGGTCTCGACCTCGATGAGCGCGGAGTCCTCGTACGGGACGCGGAGTTCGCGACGAACGTGGCGGGGGTGTTCGCGGCCGGTGACGCCGCGCGCGGTCAGTCGCTGATCGTGTGGGCGATCGCGGAGGGGCGCGCGGCGGCCGCCTCGATGGACCGCTGTCTGACCGGCCGCTCCACCCTGCCGTCCCCGATCAGCCCGACCGATCGGCCGTTCACGGCCTAGGAACCTGCAACCGGTAGGACAGGTACAACCGGCAGGACAGGTACAACCGGTACGACCCGGCGGTGTGATCCCCCTGAGCCTCAGCCGGGACAGCTCCGCCCAACCACCCTTCCCCGTGGTCGCATTGAGCCGGCCCGTGGACGCGCCCCGCCGGATCTGGGCCCGGCTGTAACCGACATCAGGCCGACTTGTGGCCGGCAGCCGCCTGGCTCTGGACCTCTGCACGCACACCCGCCACCGTGGTGCGTCCGTCCGCGCAGCGACAAGGGGGCTCCATGGCCGGGAAGCGCACCACGGGTTGGGCGATGGCCGTGACGGCGTTCGCCCTGCTCGCCGTCGCCGTACTCGGCTGGCGGCTGCTCGTGGCCTCCGACCCCTCGGGCGCCGCCGCGACGCCCACGGCGCCGGTTTCCCGCACACCTGAGGGCAAAGCCGCACCGCCGGCGGACGATGGCGCCGAAACCACTCCCCAACCATCGGCAGACAGCGAGAAGCCCCGGCCACAAGCCCCCGCCGATCCGGTCCCCGCGCTCTACCTCGGCGACTCCCTCGCCATGGAGAACCAGACCGTCCTGGCCGGCCTCCTGAAGAAGACGGCGACCGTGCGGAGCGCCCCGTACTCGGGCACGACGCTCTGCGACTACCTGGAGAGCGCCAAGGACCGTTCCCTTGTGCCGCTGCAGCACAAGGCGGCCGCGCTCGTACGCGAGGAGAAGCCGGCCGTCGTGGTCCTGCAGTTCTGGGGCAATTCCTGGGGCTACACGCCCTGCATGGGCTCCATCAAGCAGGGCTCCGAGGCCTACTACGCGCGCTACAAGGCGGACGCCCGCGCCCTGACGGCCGAGATCGAGCGGGCCGCGGCCGACTCCGGGATCGCCCGGCCGACGATCGTGTGGGTGCTGCAGGGCCCCGACCCGATGGCCACGGACCGCATCAGCAGGATCAACGGGATCTACACGAAACAGGCCGCCGCGGCCGGCGACATCACCGCCGACGCGGGCGCGGCGGTGAGTCCGCCCGGCGCCCGGCACACGTACGTGCAGCAACTCCCCTGCACGCGCTACGAGCGCGAGCACCCCGGGTACTGCACCGACGCCGGCAACGCCCAACTGCACAGGAACGACGACGCCTTGCACTTCTGTCTGGCCCGGACGACCAAGACTCCGCAGCCGTGCCCGAAGCGCTCGCCGGGCATCCTGCGCTACAGCAGCGCGATCGCGGACGCGGTCACCGACCACGTCCGCGCCTCGCACAGCAGTTAGTTCACCGGCTGGTTCACCGGCGGCTCACCCGCCGGCCCACCGGCCGGTTCACGGCTTACGAGCGACCGCCGCGTACCCCGGAATGGGCTCGTCACCGGCCACCGGCACCGGTTCGCCGAGCTCCGGATGCCACTCGGCGGTCAGCGCGACCCCGGGTTCCACGAGCTCGAGACCGTGGAAGAAGCGCTGGAAGGCCTCTCGTGAACGCAGGGCCAGGACGAGCCCACGCGCCTTGTACAGCTCAAGGGCCTCGTCCGCGCCGCCCGGGTTGAAGTCCCCGGTGGTCTGGGACAGGACCACATAGCTGCCGGGTGCGAGCCGCTCGACGAGCCGGTCCACCAGTTCGTACGCGCCGTCCTCGTCGGAGACGAAATGCAGCAGGGCGAGCAGCGAGAGCGCGATGGGCTTGCCGAAGTCCAGGAACTTCCCCGCGTGTTCGAGGATCACCTCGGGGTTGCGGGCATCGGCCTGGATGTACTCGGTCACGCCCTCGGGCGTGGAGCGAAGGAGCGCCTCGGCGTGGGCGAGCACGATCGGATCGTTGTCGCAGTAGACGATCCGGGACTCGGGAGCCGCCTCCTGGGCGATCTGGTGGAGGTTGGGTTCGGTGGGGATACCGGTACCGATGTCCAGGTACTGCCGTATCCCGTTCGCGGCGAGCCAGCGGATCGCGCGCTGCATGAAGGCCCGGTTGACCCGGGCGAACTCACGGGCACGCGGGTCGATCTGGAGGAGCTGCCCCGCCATCTCCTCGTCGATCGGGTAGTTGTCCTTGCCGCCCAGGAACCAGTCGTACATCCGGGCCGGATGCGGCTTGCTGGTGTCGATGTGCACAGCGGTCCGCCCGTCCGCCGCCTCTTGCCCGCTCATAAGACACTCCAAGTCCTGTGGTGGATGAGAGAGTTGAGCCCCGTTTGACACATGGTGCCGATGCGCTTGAACTTGATCATGACAGCAGAGGGTCGGTTCATGACAGGAGAAAGTCCGCCTGTCCGGCCTTCGCACCCTCGATGAACGCATGGATCTCGCCAAGGGTGTAGATCAGTGCGGGGCCGTCGGGATCGTTCGACTGCCGCATGGCCACACGTCCGTCGGCGAGTTTCATCGCCTCGACGCAGTTGCCGCCGTTGCCACCGCTCCAGGGCTTGAGCCAGCCCTCCGTGCCCAGCTGACGGGCGGGCATCCCGTTGTAAATCGGCCCGTCCTCACTCCTCGTGGTTTCCATCCGGCCCCCGTTCGCGGACAGTTGGTCCATCAGAGCTCCTTGCGGAGAGTCCTGAGAATCTCCTTCGTGCGGTGTGCCGACGCGGCCTGCGCCGCCATCCGGTCCATGGCCTCGAGATACGTGACCACCTCGGCGCGCCGGTCCAGATAGACGGCACCGGTCAGATACTCGACGTAGACCATGTCCTGCAGTTCGGGTACGTCGAAGCGGAAGAGGACGAAGGGTCCGTACGTCCCCGGATGGTGCCCCGCGGAGAACTCCGCGATCTGCAGGGTGACATTGGGCAGCTTGGTGGCCTGAATCAGCCGGTCGAGCTGCCCGCGCATCACCTCGGGAGTCCCCACGGTGCGGCGCAGGACGGTCTCGTCCATGATCACCCAGAGGCGGGGCGCCTCGTCCCCTTCGAGCAACTGCTGCCGCTGCATCCGCAGCGCCACATGCCGCTCGATCTCCTCGTCGCTCGTCTTGCCCAGCGATCCGGCCCGCAGGACCTCGCGGGCGTACTCCTCGGTCTGCAGGAGACCGGGGACGAAGTGCGGTTCGTACGTCCTGAGCGTGCCGGCGGCGCCCTCCAGACTGACGTACATGGAGAACCAGTTCGGCAGGATGTCGTGGTAACGCTGCCACCAGCCGGGCTTGTTGGCCTCCTCCGCGAGATCGATGAAGGACTCGGTCTCCGCCTCGTCGGCCCCGTACGCCTTCAACAGGAGTTGTACGTACGGGATCTTGAAGGCGACCTCGGCCATCTCCATCCTGCGCACCGTCGCGGGCGCGACGCGGAGCACCTTGGCGGCTTCCTCACGCTTGAGCCCAGCGCTCTCGCGCAGTTCCTGGAGGCGCTTGCCCAGGACGACCTGGCCCACGGTGGGAGCGGACCGCGGTTCGCTCACGTCTACCTCGCTCGGGTCGATCCGCAGGGGCGGCGATCGCACCCTGTATCGCGGCCGCTGCGCCCGTTACAGACATGGGGGCGGCGACCTGTGCGAGCAGTGTGCCATGACCGTTCAAAGTGCAACAGCGCACTCTGCAACTTTCAGAGTGTGTCTTGCCAAGTGTTCACGGCGGGGCGATAGTGGCATGCGTGAACCCAGCCCCAAGGGGAAACTCCACTGCCCCGTTAGGAACCGGCCGTGGCCATCGGTAACGCAGCACAACCGGATCTCGGCCGGCGCTGCCGTTTCGAGCTTCCCGCCGGCGTCGAGGCAGTGCCTCGCGCGAGGCGGATGACACGCGACCGCCTGCGGGACTGGGCGGTGTGCGACGAGACCCGCGACATGGCCGCCCTCGTCGTCTCCGAACTCGTCACCAACGCCGTGGTGCACACCGCGAGCCGGCTGATCGTCTGCGAACTGCGTGACGACCACAGCGCGGATCTACTGCGGATAGCGGTCATAGACGAGGGCTGCGGCCCCGACCGTCTCACCCCGCACCCCGCGCGCGACGGCGACGAGGACCACGGGCGAGGGCTGCTCCTGGTGCAGGCGATATGCCGTTCCTGGGGCGCCCAGGAGGCCGGGCTCGGGCTCGAGGTGTGGGCGGATCTGCCCCGTACCGCCGTCTGCGAGGTGGGCTGACTATGCGCGTGATGACTCTCGACCGGCTCACCGCACTCGCCCGCCGCTTCAGCGACGTACCTCTGCCGCTGCCCGAGGGCATGCAGACGCAGCTGGGATGCGACGCGGTGGGGATGCCCGCGGAGCTCGGCCGGCAGGTGATGGGCCGGATGAGCCGGATCGGCTGTGTGTACGCCACCGGTGACCGCTGGTGGTGGATCGTGCCCTCGCACTCGCAGCAGTCTCTGGACTGGCCGGAGCCGGTGCGGTACGCGGCCCGTGCGCTGGTGCCCGCTACCGCGGGTGACGCCCGGCTGATCCATCGGCCGGGGTGCGACGCTCCGTACACCCCGCCGATTCCGCTGTATCTGACGCTCTGCCGGATCACCCGTACGGTGCCGGTGTGGATGCGGCCCGCGACGGCCGGGGGCTTTTGAGACCTCCGCGGGCGCGCGCTCCGTCCAGTTCACGCTCTGCCCAAATCCCTTGTTCCGGGCGATAGTTGACCTCCTGATTCGATCGGAGGTCTGAGTGAGACTCGGCTGGGGGGCCAGAACCACCGCAAGTGAAGGTGCGTCCACGGACGCGACGTCGGAATCGGAGCGGCTGCTGTTCGGCGGACCGCTGCGCTATGACACCGGGTGGGCCAAGCACGAAGAAGCGGCTCTCGAGCTGGACTTCGGGGCGATGGTCCGCCGCTTCCCCGCCTTGATCGCATCGAGTCTCCGGCTCGCATGGGGCGCCGACCGCCAGGCCGCACGCATCGTCGTGACGGCGGAACTGAGCCGCGGCCTCGCCCAGGCGGTGAGTCTGCTCGCGGTCAACAGCGTGCTCGGGCAACTGGTGGGCGAAGCCCCCATGGAGGAGCGCCTGCGCCAGGCCCTGCCCGCCCTGATCACGGTCGCGTGCATGCTGTTCGTCTCGGCGCTGCTGCGTTCCGCATCGCTGTACGCCACGGGCCGGCTCGAACCCAAGGTCGAACGGGTGGCCACCGAGCAGTACTTGGAGCGTGCGGCCTCGGTGGAGCTGGCGGCGATCGAGGACGACGCCTTCCACAAGCTGCTCGACACCGCACAGTACGGAGCGGCCTCCGCCCGCCGTATGGTCTCGCTCGCCACCCGGGTGGTGAACGCGGCGATCTCGCTGATCGCGGCGGCCGGTGTCCTGACCGTGCTGCATCCGCTCCTGCTGCCGCTCCTTGCGACGATGACGCTGCCGAGCGCGTGGTCCGCGCTCACCAACGCCCGCAGGCGCTACCACTCCTTCCATGTGTGGGTGCAGCACGAGCGGGCGGGCCGGCTGATCAGCAGTCTGCTCACCGAGTCCCGCGCGGCGCCGGAGATCCGGGTGCACGGGGTCGGTCCGTTCCTGCTGCGGCACTTCCGCGCCATGTCCCAGTCCGCCGAGTCCGAGCAGTCACGGCTCGCCCGGCTCGCGGCCCGCACCAGCCTGATCGCGGCCGCGTGGACGGGGATCGCCACCGCCGTCACGTATACGACGCTGGGCGCACTGCTCCTGACCGGCGCGATGTCGCTGGCCGTGGCGGGCACGGCGGTGATCGCGATCCGTACGGGCTCGTCGAACCTCAACACGCTGGTACTCGAGCTCAGCGAACTCCATGAGAACGCCCTGTTCGTGGGCGATCTGGAGCGGATGCACGAGGAGGCCGAGTCCCGCACCATGCCCGTCGGCGGGGTCGAACTGCCCGCCGAACCACAGGAGATCCGCTTCGAGAAGGTGACCTTCAGCTATCCGAAGAGCGCCAAGGAACGCCCGGCGCTCGACGACATCTCGCTCTCCCTGCCCACCGGCAAGATCATCGCGCTTGTCGGCGAGAACGGCTCGGGCAAGACCACCCTCGTCAAACTCCTCGCCGGTCTCTACACCCCTCAACAGGGCACCATCCGCTGGGACGAGGTGGACGCGGCGGGCGCGGACCGGCAGCAGCTGGCCGAGCGGATCGCCATGGTGGCCCAGGATTTCAAGCGGTGGCCGTTCACCGCGAAGGTCAACATCGCGATCGGCCGCTCCTCGGCCGAGCTCACCGACGAACGGCTCGCGCGGTCGGTGGCGGAGGCGGGAGCGGACCAGGTCGTCGCCGATCTGCCACACGGCCTGGAGACGCTTCTTGTACGGGTGTTCACCGGCGGACACGAGCTGTCGGGCGGACAGTGGCAGCGGCTCGGGATCGCCCGGGCCGCCTACCGTCGCGGCGGGATCCTGATCGTGGACGAGCCGACCGCGGCGCTCGACGCCCGCGCGGAGCTGGAAGTCTTCGACCGCATCCGGGCGTTGGCGGGCACCGGGCAGACGGTCATCCTCATCACCCACCGGCTCGCGTCGGTACGGCACGCGGATCTGGTGCATGTGCTGCAGGCCGGGCGGCTCGTCGAGTCGGGGACGCCGCAGGAGCTGCTCGACAGCGGCGGGGTGTACGCGGAGTTGTACGGGTTGCAGGCGAAGCAGTTCGCGAGTTCCTGAACGTGAGGCGGCCGGGCCTCCCTTGCGGGGAGCCCGGCCGCTTCATCGGGTCATGCCGTCCACACGGCTCACTCAGCGCCCGAGGAACGCGTCGTACACCGTGACCTTCGAGACATTGCCCTGCTGGTCGGTGACCGCACCCCGCAGCGCGACGCCCTTGCCCGCGGTCGGGGCGAGCAGCGCGTACTTGCCGAGCACCTTGGGCAGCTTGATCCAGTGCTTCCCGCCGTCGTAACTGGCCTCGACGGTCAGCGACTTCAGGTTCCCCTCGGCCGCGGCCGCACCCTGGATCTCCACCGGCATCAACAGCGGCCGGTGCGCCTTGACCTTCGACTCCAGGTCGACGTCGGGGTGGAAGCGGACCACCGAGACCGGCGCCGCTTTGTCCCCGCTCTTGGAGCGGAAGGTCCAGCTCGCGTCGATCCGGGTCGCCACCTGGAACATCTTGCGGTCGGCGCGCGCCTGGGAGGTGCTGAGGGTGTACTCGGCGTCCTCCTTCGGCAGCGTGAAGGACTCGAAGCCGAGGTCCGAGTCCTTCTCGACGAGCTTCTCGCCGTCGCGGTACAGGGTGGTGGTCGCCGTGACGCCCTCGGAGCCGCCGCGGTGGCCGGCCGAGTCCGCGAACACGTCCTGGAAGGCGTAGAGCGTGTCACCGGAGCGGGTCACGTAGCGGCCGCGGTCCAGGACCGGCCCGTGCACCCCGGTGTTGAAGGGCAAGTCGTACGTGCGGCCGGCCTCGTACTTCGCGAAGTAGATCTGGTACGAGGTCTCCGACGGCAGCCAGCCGTTGGGCAGCGGGTCGCCCACCTGGTCGGCGAAGAGCGTCCAGTCGGCATTGTCCGCGGACGACACGTACAGGTGCTGTGTCGTGGGGGCGGCCACGAACCGGCCGGAGGTGAAGCCGGAGATCCCGGTCACCTGTCCGCCGGCCGAGAGCCAGCCGGTCTTGCCGGGTGCGAGTACTCCCAAGCCCGTTTCGAGCCGGGCGAGTTCGCCGGTCTCTACGTGCTTGGTGAAGCCGTCGTCGAGGCGCTTGCGTGCACCTCCGTAGACCACCGAGTACTGCGTGTCCTCGCCCACGGAGAAGTCGGCGTCCCATACCTGGTTGAGCAGCTGGCCCTCGGCCATGTCGCCACCGAGGTGGGCGGAGCGGAAGTTCTCGTACGACTCCAGGCGCCAGCCGATGGTCAGCGGATACGACGGTCCCTGCACCTCGTACGCGGCGTAGGCCTGCTCCGGGACGGCCTTGCTGTCGGGGACGGTGATGTCCACGGGTCCGGCGGTACGGGCGTCCAGCGTGACCTTGGTGGCGCCGTCGACCTTCAGACGGGGCTGGGCTATCCAGTCCAGGCCCTTCGCCAGGTCGGCACGGTCCCCGATGATCATGCTGTGGACGCTGTACTCGCCGATGGGAAGCCGCAGTTCGGTGACGGCGTCCGCCTCGTCGAACGTGAACTCCTGACCGGCCGCCTCACCCGTCAGACCCGTGACGTAGGTCTGGAAGTGAGCCGCGGGCTTGCCGTCACGGCCCAGCTGCTCCAGGGCGACGGTGTGGCTGGCGACCTCGCGCTCCACCGCGACGGCGGTACGGACGCTCTGGCCGGAGCCGGTCGCGGTGATGGCCGCGCTGTACTGGCCGTCGGGCGCCGCCACCGAGGTGTCCGCGGTGAACGTCGCTTCCGCGCTGCCGCCCGCGGGCACAGTGAGCTGCGCCGGGGCGACCTTGAACATGCCGGCCGGGGCGGCCTCGCCCTTGGGGCCCTTGCCCGCGACGGCCAGGTCGAGGGTGACCTCGGACGTACCGGTGTTGCGGTAGGTCACCTTGCGCTCGATCGGCGCGTCGTCCTCGTGCGGCCAGGCGGCCTTGCCGAGGCTGAGCGAGGTGGGGCTCGCGTACACGCCCTGGGCGATGGCCTTGTCGACCTGGATACGGCCCGAGCCCTGCTCGAACGCGGTGAACCCGCCGTCCTTGGTGGAGCCGGTCAGGACACCCTTGAGCTCGGCGGCCTTCCAGTCCGGGTGCTGCTGCTTCAGGATCGCCGCGGCGCCCGCGACATGCGGCGTGGCCATCGACGTACCCGAGATGGTCATGTAGCCCTCGGGGTTCTCGCCGACCTCGGCGGCGATGGAGTTCCCGGGGGCCGAGGCCGCGGTGATGTCGACGCCGGGGGCGGTGACATCGGGCTTGATCGCACCGTCGCCGACGCGCGGGCCGCGGCTGGAGAAATCGGCCATGGCATCGTTGTCGTCGACCGCTCCGACAGTGAGCGCGCCGTCCGCGGCGCCCGGGGAACCGACGGTGCTCGCACCCGGGCCCTCGTTGCCCGCGGCGATGGTGAACAGGACACCGTTGTTCTCGGTGTACGTGTTGACCGTCTCCTCGAGCGGCTCCACGCCGGGGGCGTCCGGGCCGCCGAGGCTCATGGAGACGATGTCGGCGCCCTCGCCGACCGCCCACTCGATGGCCTCGATGATGTCGGACTCCTCGCCGCTGCCCGTGTCGTCGAGGACCTTGCCGTCGATCAACTGGGCCCCGGGGGCCACACCCTTGAACTTGCCGCCGGACTTGGCGCCCGTACCCGCGATGGTGGAGGCGACGTGGGTGCCGTGGCCCTGGCGGTCCTTGGAGTCGGCGGAGACGGAGAAGTTCTTCTCGACGATCTGCTGTCCGGCGAGGTCGGGGTGCGTCTCGTCGACACCCGTGTCGAGGACGGCGACCTTCACGCCCTTGCCGTCGTAGCCGGCGGCCCAGGCCTTGTCGGCGCCGATCTGCGGGACGGAGACGTCGAGTTGGGCCTTGACCGGAGCATCGAGCCAAACGTTCCTGACGCCCGTCGCGGCCGCCAGACCGTTCTTGGCCGTGAGCGAGCCCCACAGCTCCGGCAGGTCCTTCGCCGGGGTGGTCACGGCCTCGGCGTTGAGCGACTTGAGCTCACGGCGGACCTTGGTGCCACCTGCCTCGCTCACCTCGGCACGGGCCGCGGAGGCCTTGCCCCGGTAGCCGACGATGACCTTGAGACCGTTCTTGTACGCCTTGCGCGCGGCACCGGTGCCGAGCAGCTTGGCGTCGAAGAGCCGCTGGTCGAGCACGCCTTCGGCGATCAGGCGCTCGGCGTCCAGGGGGATCACCAGGGAGTGCTCACCGTCGTCGGCGATACGGACGGGGATGTCCTCACGGCCCGGTGCGGGCCGGAACCCGGTCACCTTGCCGTCGGTCACCTCGGCCATGTCGCCGGTGATGAGCTGCACCCGGTGGGCGGGCTTGTGCTGTGCGGTCGTTGGGGCGGCCGAGGCCTTGCCGGCGGTCGCCGGAAGGGTCGTGGCACCCACGGTTGCCGCGACGACCGCTGTGGCGGCCATCGCAACCAGGGCTGGTCTGCTGCTGACGAGTCTGCGCACTTCGATCCTTGTGAAGGGGGTGCTGACGTTTCGAAGTTGTTGGCGAAGTTCCGAAAACGTTCAACTGGGGTCGGGCGCAGTATTCACAGGGGTTTTGAAGGCGACAAGAGTCCACGGGGTTGCACAGGGTGACGGCGGGAGCGCCATGGGAGGCGGCATTTCCCGGATGCCGGAATCGCCCACCTCGAATTGCGACTTGGTATACCGAACGTCCGACTTGGCTGCGCGCTCAAATTCGAAGCAAAACAATGACAGACGCATCAGGCGGCCACAGGCCGCTGCAGAACTGGTCACATCCGCACCACAACCGAAACAAACCGGCAAACCGGAGGTCACACAGACGGCATACCGTCTACTCGACGCCCTCCGGCCCGCGGACCACCACGAGAAAGGCGTCCGAGCCGAGGTCCATCACGACTTCCGCCGCCTCGCCCTCGAGCCGGCGCGCGTGGGCGAATTCCTCGGCGGGCCAGGAACCTCGCGGTCCGCCCGCGGGAAAACTGCGCAGAACCACTCGTCCGTTACGTACGTTCATGGAGCACCCCCGTGCTCTTTTCCGTTGCGACACCTGTGCGCAACGAAGAGTCACAGAGAAGGACACCCCCGCAGGGGTGGAAGGTGCTCAACGTGACGTATCTGACACGGAGTTGATGCACAACGTCGAGGCGGGGCCGGGAATCGTTCAGGACTCTCCATGTCCGTAGGTCTGGATGCGCTGTCCGTAGGTCTGGATGCGCTGTCCGTGGCTGCGGTCCACGAGCCTGGGCAGCCGCTCCGTGAGTTCGGCGACGGTCTCGGACACGTCCACGGTGAGGAGTTTCCGCTCGCGCATCAGAACCTGCCCGTCCACGATTGTTGTCGTCACATCGCTCGACCGGGCGCTGTGCACCAGCGTGGCCGCGAGGTCGTGCACGGGCTGCGTGTGCGGTCCCGACAGGTCGACCAGGACGAGGTCGGCCCTGCGTCCGGGCGCGAGCGAGCCGATCCGTTCGCCGAGTCCGAGTGCCTGGGCGCTCTGCAGTGTGGCGTGCTGCAGTGCCTGACGGGCGGTCAGCCAGCGGGGGTCACCCGTGGCGTGCTTCTGGGTCAGCGCCGTGAGCGTCATCGCCTCCCACACGTCGAGGGTGTTGTTCGAGGCGGCGCCGTCGGTGGCGAGGCCCACCGGGATGCCGCGGGCGGCGAGGGCACGTACGGGCGTGGTGTCCCAGCCGAACTTCAGGTAGCCGCGCGGCGAGCTGGCCACCGCGACGGGTCCGCCGGCCCGTGCCAGCACGTCGAGGTCACGCTCGACGAGCCCGGTGGCGTGCGCGATCAGCACTCCGGTGTCCAGGAGGCCGGCACGCTCCAGAAGCTCGATGGGCGTACACCCGTACTCCTTCAGGGAGTTGTCGGTCTGCGCGTGGTTCTCGGCGGCGTGCAGATGGACGGGGAGGCCGTGCTCGCGGGCGAGTTCGGCGGTCGCGGCGAGATCCTCCGCGGTCACGGTGTACGGAGCGTGCGGGGCCAGTGTCGTGGTGATCCGCCCGTTCGCCGCGCCCTGTTGCCGCAGGGCGAAGTCCAGTGAGCGCTCCCGCCCTTCGGGCCCCTGCGAGGAGAAGTAGGCCCACCCGAGATGGGCGCGCAGCCCGGTCTCCTCGACCACGGCTGCGACGGCGTCCATCGCGAAGTAGTGGTCGGCGAAGCAGGTCACCCCGGCCCGGATCATCTCGGCGCACGCGAGGCGCGCGCCGAGCTCCACCTCGCGCTCGGTGAGCTGCGATTCGATCGGCCAGATCCAGTCGTCGAACCACTCCTCGACGGGCACGTCCTCGGCGATCCCGCGCAGCGCCACCATGGGCGCGTGCGTATGGCAGTTGATGAACCCGGGCAGGGCCACCTGGCCGCCCGCGTCGATACGCTCGCGCGCGTCGAGCCCGGCCGCTTCGGCGGTCGGGACGAGGGCGTCGATGACACCTTCGCGTACGACGACGGCGCAGTCGGGGCGGAAGGAGACCTGCTCCCGCTCATCGTGGACGAGTGCGGTGCAGCCGAAGATGACGAGGTCCGCGGGGCCTTGAGGTGCGGTCATCGGTTCACCGTAGCGGGCGCTGCCACGCGCCGCGGGGGCTCGCGCGGCCCGTCGATTGTCAGTGCCGGCCCGTAGCGTTTTCCCCGTGGTCGCGAGCGCCGGTGGGGCGTCGAGGACCAAACCCGGGGAGAGGTGTGTCATGGGGGACCGTACGTATCTGGAGCTGTCCCAAGACGGCGGCGGCGCGCACAAGTTCTACGAGGTGACCGTGGAGGGGACGGTCGTCTCGGTGCGCTACGGGCGGATCGGCGCGAGCGGCCAGCTGCAGACGTCCACCTTCCCGACCGCGCAGAAGGCGCAGGCGGCGGCCGCCAAGAAGATAGGCGAGAAGGTACGCAAGGGGTACGCGCCGGCCGTACAGGGACAGCGCGCACCGCGTGCGGTGACCCGCCGCCAGGTGGCCTCGGCGCCGTCCCGTGCCCGCAGTGTGGCTCCCGTCCTGTGGCGCTTTCGCACCGGCTCCGCGGCCTTCGGCATCCACATCGACGAGGACCGCTGCTGGGTGGGCAACCAGGCGGGCGATGTGTACACACTGAGCCACAGCGGCGAGGTGCTCGCCCGCTATGCGCTGCCCGACGGCGTCAAGTGCCTTGTGGCGGACGACTTCTGGATCTACGCGGGCTGTGACGACGGCAAGGTCTACGACCTGTCGTCGAAGCTTCCGTTCGCCGCGTACGACATCGCCGCCGACGTGGACATCTTCTGGCTGGACATCCACGAGGGCGTGCTCAATGTGGCCGACCGGGCCGGCGGGCTCACGGTGATCGACCACGAGGACGAGTACCAGTGGTCCCGCAAGTCACGCGGGGAGCACGCCTGGATGGTCCGCGCCGACGAGCACGGGGTCTACCACGGCCATCAGGGCGGGGTGACGGCCTACGCCCCGGACGGCGGCGGCGAGTTGTGGCACCGGCAGACCCAGGGCGCGGTCCTGTTCGGCTGGCAGGAGGACACTTCGGTGTACGCGGGAACCGCCCGCCGCGCCGTACAGCGATTGTCGAAGGCGACGGGAGCGATCGAGGCGACGTACCACTGCGACGACCCGGTGTACTCCTGCGCGACCTCCCCGGACGGCCGCCATGTCTTCGCCGGTGACAACGCGTCCTCGGTCTACTGCTTCTCCGCCGACGGCACCCGGCTGTGGAAGCTGGGCACGGGCGGCGGCTCGGCCCTGTCCATGCAGTATCTGGACGAGAAGCTCTACATGGTGACCACCGACGGCTCCCTGGTCTGCGTGGACGCCTCACCGACGGCGATCACGGCGGCCCAGTCGGGCTCGGTGCCGACGGCACTCGACATCAAGTACTCGGCGGCCACTCCTACTTACACCCCTGCCACGACGGTGGCCCAGGTGCACACGGTGACCGTGGCCCCGGCGGACGGGGTGATCGTGGAGTGCATCCAGGAAGGCAGCCGACTGCGCGTCCACGTCCTGTCGGACGGCTATGAACCCGCTTGGAACGTGCAGTTCCCGCGCGGTATACGCGAGGTCGGTGCCCGCTATGTGGTGGACGCCCTGCACCCCGCCGCGGGCGGCTTCTACCGCGTACGCGGAGAGATACGCCGACTCGTCTGATCCGCATCCGCTGCTCCCCTGAAGCGCTTGAGCAGCAGCCCGGCCGTACCGGCGGTGAAGTACATCAGGATCGCGTAGACCGCGCTGGGCACGGCGATCTCGGTGCTGTCGAGCAGCGACGGGCTGAGCGCGATGGTCAGGGAGAGCGAGGTGTTGTGCATCCCGATCTCCATGCACGCGGCGACGGCTTGAGGGTGCCCGGCCCCGGCGACGCGCGCGGCGGCGTACCCCGTGCCCAGCGAGATGAAGCTGAAAGCCAGCGCCACGGGCCCGACTTCGGCGATGTACTCCCCCACGTTCGACCGCTCGGCCAGCAGCGCTGCCACGATCACCCCGGCCAGAATCACCAGACACAACAGCTTCACGGGCCGCTCGGCCCGCTCGGCGAACCCGGGCCGCCTGGCCCGCACGACCATGCCGACGGCCACCGGGATCAGGACCAGCGCGAACACCTGCAGCGTCTTGCCGAACTGCAGCCCGACGCTCCCGCCGTCATCACCTTCGACATCCCAGTACCCGACCGCCAGATTCACCACGAGAGGCAGAGTGAACACGGCAAGCACGGAGTTGATGGCGGTGAGCGTGATGTTCAGCGCGACATCCCCACCGAACAGATGGCTGTACAGATTGGCCATGGTGCCCCCGGGCGAGGCGGCGAGCAGCATCATCCCGACGGCAGGCGCGGCGGCAAGCCCGAAGGCGACCACGAGCCCGAAACACACGGCGGGCAACAGCACGAGCTGACACCCGAGCGCGGCGACCACCACCCGCGGATACTCCCGCACCCGCCTGAAGTCCCCCACAGTCAGGCTCATCCCGAGCCCGAACATGATGACCGCGAGCACGATGGGCACGAGGATGGTGACCAGGGCGGAATCCATGGGGGTCAGGGTGGGGGCTCACGGGTGAGGAGTCCATGGGTCTACCGACGGGAAACCGGGCGGGTGCAAGACTCACGCGGATGAAACCTGAACCCAGCGCGTACGTACGCAACCTGCCCATAGGCGAGCAACTCTCCCTCCCCGCCGAAGGAATCCCGGGCTGGGAGATCTTCCCGTTCGAGTCCGACGGCCTGCGGGTCAAGGTGCTGCGGGAGCCGACGCTGCCGGAGCCGCCGCGTGAGGGCGAGGCGGGGCCTCATGAATGCGGGGCGTGCCAAACGGTCGACGAGCAGTTCCTGTGGACGGATGAGCACTGGCGGCTGAAGGGATTCGCGGAGCCTGCAGCCCTGCCCGCCATGGTCATGCTGCAGCCGCGCGGCCACCACGACCTGCACGATCTGCCGCCCGAACGGGCCGCGGAGCTGGGCGGGATGCTGCAGCGCGTGGAGCGGGCCGTGATGTCGGTCGGGGGCATCTCCCGTGTGCATGTGAACAAGTGGGGGGACGGTGGCGCGCATCTGCACATGTGGCTGATCGGGCGGCCCGAGGGAATGATGCAGCTCCGCGGCAGCTGTCTGGTGATCTGGGGCGACGTGCTGCCGAAGGTGGAGGCCGGGGTGTGGGCCGAGACGAACCGCCGGGTCGCGCACGCGATGGCGGAGGGCGGCGGCACGGCTCACGTGTGAGTCGCAGGCCCATCTGCTTTCTTGATCGACTGTCAGTGCCGGCTGCCAGAATGGAATCAGGTCGGAAGCGGAGAACCAACAGAGCCGAAGACCTGAGGCGATGGTGAAACACCGTGCGACACCGATGAGTTGTCGTTGCCCGGCCGGTCATTACCGGTGACACGAACGGGACGTTCGGAGCTCATCATCAAAGCAACGCAACAGAGCAACGCACAGAGCAAGCGACCCGCAGGACCGGCGCCCAGAGCGTCACAGCTGAAGAAGGACCGGAGCAATCGCCATTCCAGAAGACGGAGTTACATCATGTGCACTCACCAGCCTTCGTGCCCCACCGCCGACCGCCCCGACCGCGAGGCCGCGCGTGTAGTCGCCTCCCACCCCGAGCAGGGCTGGAGCCGGTTGTGCAATGGCACGATCGTGTTCGACGACACCGGAGAGCTGCTGCCCGGCGGGGAGATCGTGCCGCCGCACCGCCCCCTGCTCACCCTGATCCCCTCGCAGTCCGAGGGCCCGATTCCGACGCAGCCCCAGGGCAAGCCGGTCGTCGCCGCAGCGGCCTGAACCGCCGTACGGCCGCCGTACGGGCTGCCGTTCGACCGCCGAGGTCAGCCTTCCTCGGTGCTCCCGCGACCCGGCTGACTCGACCCACTCGGTCCGCCCGGCCCAGGCAACCCACCCAACCCACCCGACCTTCCGCTTTCGAGCGGCGGAGCGTCCAGCGCGCAGTGCGTATGGCACTCCGGATGGCACGGCCCCGGCTCGTCCACGACCGGGACGGGATTGCGCACGGTCAGCCAGGCGATCAGCGCACCGGCCGCGAGCAGCGCCGCGCACAGCGGCATCGCGAGACGGAAAGCGCTGTTGAACTCGGCCGCCGAGCGATACGCCTCGGGGCCCATCCCCACCAGCAGCGGCAGCGCGGCCACCGCGATCAGGCCGGCCGCCCGGGCCGCCGCGTTGTTGATTCCGCTGGCGAGACCCGCGCGTGACTGGTCCACGGAGGCCAGTACAGTCGCGGTGAGCGGAGCGACCAGCGTGACCATGCCGAGGCCGAGGACGACAACGGCCGGCAGGACATCGACCCAGTACGACGCATCGGGACCCGCCCGCATCATCAGGAGCATGCCCGCCGCACACAGCAACGGGCCCACGGTGAGCGGAAGCCGCGGACCGATGCGCTGGCCCAGCGCACCGGAGCGGGCCGAGAAGAACAGCATCAGGATCGTGGTCGGCAGCAGCGCGGTGCCCGCGACGAGCGCCGAGTAGCCCGTGACGACCTGGAGTTGGAGCGCGGAGAGGAAGAAGAAGCCGCCGAACGCTCCGTAGACGCAGAGCGTCACCAGGTTGACCGCAGTGAACTGCCGGGACGCGAAGACCGTGAGCGGCATCATCGGATCGCGGCTGTGCCCCTCGACGTAGACGAACGCCACAGCCGCCGCCAGACCCGCGGCGGCCGATCCGATCACCACCGCCGAGGCCCCGTTGTCGGGCGCCGCGATCAGGGCGTACGTGAGGAACGCGAGGGCGAGGGCGCCGAGCACCGCCCCGGGGATGTCGAACCGGCCGTGCGTCTGCCCGTCCTTGGACTCGGGGACGTGCCGCAGGGCGACCGGTACGCAGAGCAGGGCCAGCGGCACGTTCAGCAGGAACACCCAGCGCCAGCCGGGCCCGTCCACCAGCCACCCGCCGAGGAACGGTCCGACCGCCGCCCCCACACCGCCGAGACCCGACCACAGGCCGACCGCGGCGGCGCGGTCGTCGGGATGGAACGAGGCCTGGATCAGCGCGAGCGAACCGGGTGTCAGTAGCGCTCCGCCCACGCCCTGCAGGGCCCGCGCCGCGATCAGCACCTCGGCGTTCGGCGCCAGTCCGCACAGCAGCGAGGCCGCGGCGAACCACACCACCCCGATGACGAACACCTTGCGCCGCCCGAACCGGTCACCGAGCGCACCGCCGAGCAGGATCAGTCCGGCGAGCGCCAGCATGTACGCGTTGACCGTCCACTGCAGCGCGGCAAGATCGGCGTCGAGGTCGTCCCCGATACGGCGCAGCGCCACGTTCACCACGGTCGAGTCGAGCATCGCCATGGTCGATCCGAGCACGGTGGTCAGGAGCACCCAGCGGCCGGCGGGTGTGCCGGTGCGGATCAGGGCGGGGGCGGCGGGTCCGGCGGCATCGGCCATACGCGGATTATGCGGGCGGCCCCGACGACCGACCACTCGCCGCGAGCGTCCGCACGCACACGTCTGCGCACCACCGGTCGGCGCACACCGTCCGCACCACCGGTCGGCGCCACACCGCCTGCGCGCCGCTGGTCGGCGCACACGGTCCGCGCGCCATCGGTCGGTCTCCCTGCCCGTACACCGCCCCCGACCGGCCCGGCGCCCGGCCTCACACCGAGGCGAACAACCGCTCCGCCTCCTCGAACGCCGACACCAGCACCCGCGGATCCGGCCGCAGCTCCGCCACGACGTCGTCGACCGTCCGCAGTCCGGCCCGCGCAAGCAGGGTCTTCTCGTTGGTGACCCACTCCCCCCGACCCGCGAGCACCGCATGCGCCGTGCACATCGCCGCCGTGGCGAGCGCGCCCGCGACCTCGGTCGCCTTGCCGTGGGGCGCGAAGTTGGCCTTCGCGTAGCCGAGGGTCAGCGCGGCGCGGTCACGCCAGAGCGCGGGTGCCCGCTCACGCAGCGCCGACGGGTAGTCCGGGCGCGGGAGGTCGCCGGACAGGACCTTGTTGACGGCGAGTTCGGCCACCACCAAGTAGCTCGGGATACCCGCGAGATGGAACATCAGCGGCTCCCAGCGGAAGCGGCCCGCCCTTGCCTCGGCCAGCTCGTGCTCCACCACCTCCAGGTCGCGGTAGTGCACATCGATCGCGCGGCCCTCCACCGTGAGCCAGGCGCCCCCGTTGAACACCCCGCCGCCCCAGCCGCCCAGCTCGGACACCTGCCCGGGCCAGCCCACCGCACGCAGCTCGTCCGGGTCGAACGAGCCGCGATAGTAGACGGCGAAGTCCCAGTCGCTCCGGGCCGTGTGCGTGCCCTGGGCGCGCGAGCCGCCGAGGGCTACGGCGCGTACGCCGGGCAGAGCCGCGAGCCGCTCGGCCACGTGGCGCGGGAAGCGCTCGTCCGTCACGCCACCGCGCTCGTCCGTCACGCCACCGCCCTCGTCCGTCACGCCGCCACTCCCGTCCGTCACGCCGCCACTCCCGCCCGCCACTCCGCCACTCTCGCCCGCCCCCACGATTGCCTCGTCCCCCACTACGAGCGCTGCCTCGCCCTGCGAACCGCCTTGGCGAAGACGGCTTCCGCAGGCGTCGCGAGCTGACCGCCGACCAGCCGCTTCAGCGCCCGCAGCAAGACCTCGCGCTCGCCGTCGGGCAGCGCCGCCAGCGCGCGCTCGTGCACCGAGTCGACGACCCGCTGGCTCTGCTCGGCGACCCGCGCGCCTTCCTCGGTGACCTGGATGATCCGGGCCCTGCGGTCGGTCCTTGACGGACGCCGCTCGGCCAGACCCGCCTTCTCCAGGGCGTCGACCGTGCCGACCATCGTCGTCTTGTCCATGTCGCCGATCTCGGCGAGCGCCGCCGCCATCTGCGCGCGCAGCGCGTGTCCGCCGTAGTCGAGGAGGTAGGAGAGGTCCGGCTCGGTGCGTGTGGGCGGGGACATCGCAGTCATGGACTCAGCATAACCGGGGTTCCGATCCGAAAGGGATCGTCTGTAACGGAACAATCTGCTACGGTCGTTCCAACGCCAGCGACCAAGCCGATGACGGAGTGCGACATGCTGCTCAATGCCCGTATCCCACAAGCCATTTCCGTGAGGACGAAGCAGCTCTCGCTCGCCGTGGTGGCGACAGGAACGCTGATGATCGTGCTCGACGGCTCGATCGTGACGGTGGCGATGCCGGCCATGCAGAGCGATCTGGGATTCACACCGGCCGGCCTGAGCTGGGTGGTGAACGCGTATCTGATCGCCTTCGGCTCCCTGCTCCTGCTCGCGGGACGGCTCGGCGATCTGCTCGGCCGCCGCCGGATGTTCCTCTACGGCACCGGGGTCTTCACCGCCGCCTCGCTGCTCGCCGGTGTGGCCGGCTCCCCCGCGGTCCTCATAGCGGCCCGATTCCTGCAGGGCGTCGGCAGCGCGATGGCCGCGGCGGTGAGCCTCGGCATCCTCATCACTTTGTTCACCGAAGCACGTGAACGGGCCCGCGCCATCGCGGTGTTCAGCTTCACCGGAGCGGCCGGAGCCTCGATCGGCCAGGTGGTGGGCGGTATGCTCACCGACGCCCTCACCTGGAACTGGATCTTCTTCATCAACCTCCCGATCGGCCTCGCCTCACTCGTGCTCGCCGCCGCCGTCCTGCCCCGCGACCGAGGCCTCGGCTTCGCCGCCGGCGCGGACGTCATCGGGGCCCTCCTTGTCACGGCCGGTCTGATGCTCGGCATCTACACGGTCATCGAGGTGGAGTCGTACGGCTGGGTCTCGGCCCACACCCTCGGCCTCGGCGCCCTGGCCGCGCTGCTTCTCACCGCGTTCGTCGTACGTCAGTCGAAGGCCCGCACCCCGCTGGTACCGCTGCGGATCTTCCGCTCCCGCCAGGTCACCGGGGCCAATCTCGTCCAGATCCTGATGGTCGCCGCGCTCTTCTCCTTCCAGGTCCTGGTCGCGCTCTACCTCCAGCGTGTCCGCGGATACGGAGCTGCCGAGACCGGACTCGCGATGCTGCCCGCGGCCGTGGTGATCGGTGCGGTGTCCCTCGGCGTCTCGGCACGGTTGAACGCACGCTTCGGTGAACGACGGGTGCTGCTGGCCGGGTTGGCGCTCCTGATAGCCATGCTGCTTCTTCTCACCCGCCTGCCCGAGCGCGCGAACTACGCCGTCGATCTGCTCCCGGTGATGCTGCTCGCGGCCGGCTTCGGCCTCGCGCTCCCGGCACTCACTTCGCTCGGGATGTCAGGGGCGAGCGAGTCCGACGCGGGCCTGGCTTCCGGGGTCTTCAACACCACCCAGCAGATAGGCATGGCGCTGGGTGTCGCGGTCCTCTCCACGCTCGCGGCCTCCCGCACCGAATCCCTGCTCGCCGACGGCGCCTCCCAGACTGCTGCCCTGACCGAGGGATACCAGCTCGCGTTCACGATCGGCGCGGGACTGCTCACGGCGGCGTTCGTGATCGCGTACTTCGTGGTGCGCAAGGCCGCAGGGCCGGCACCGTCCGATTCCCGCACGACGACCCCTCAGGCCCACGTCCTGGTGTGACGGGCTCGCCCCGCCCAGCCGACCCCCACTCCCCGATCCGCACCACATACAAGGAGATCAGTCATGACCAGCCAGGCTTCCACCCCCTCTACCCCTTCCGCCCCCTCCGCCCCCTCCCTCAAGCCCGTCTCCCGTAAGCCCGCCTCCGGCCCGGCGCCCCGCGTCCTCACCGACGGCGAGCTGTCCGAACTCCTCGGCTCGCAGCAGTTCTCCATCCTCGCGACGGTGCGCCGCACGGGACATCCACACTTGTCCACGGTCCTGCACCACTGGGATCCGGCCGGACGCGTCCTGCGGATCTCGACCACGGCCGACCGTCTCAAGGTGCGCCAGATCAAGGCCGATCCGCACGCGGCCCTGCATGTCTCCGGCCCGGGCAACTGGTCCTTCGCGGTCGCCGAGGGCGAGGCCGAGGTCTCCGAGCCCACGCGGGTCCCGGGCGACGCCGTCGGCCGTGAACTCCTCTCGCTCACCCCGGGGTTCACCGACCCGGCCGACGAACTCGGCTTTCTGGAGCAGTTGGTGGACGAGCACCGGGTGGTGATACGCCTGCGGGTCTCGCGCCTGTACGGAACGTCCCTGGACATCCCGACAGAGAACTGAGGCCCGCTCAGACGCCACGGTCCCGGAACTTTGGGGCCGTGGCATCGGCCGTCGCGTGCGGCTCGTAGTGGGCCGCGACACCCGGCTGGCCCGTGTAGTTGGGACCGGCATCCGGATCGGCACCCAGGTATCGGAAGGGGACCGCACAGGAGCGGCCACCTCGCAGGGTGAGCCGATGGTGGCGGGAGGAGTAGGCGAAGCCCGCCTTCCTCAGCTCCGCAAGCACCGCACGGGAGGCATCCGCGCCGTCCGGCCCTCGCACCGTGGAAGGATCGAAATGCGCGACGAAGAGACCGTCCGAGGTCAGCCAGCCGGCGATCCGGGTGAGCAGGCCGAGCCGGTCGCCGATGTAGTGCAGCCCATGGACGCAGGTGATGAGGTCGTAGCGGCGGTCGGGAGCCCAGGTGGCGAGGTCGGCCGTGCGCAGCTCCAGCCCCGCCGGCAGAGGGGACGGGCGCATCGGCCCGACGAGATCGACCCCCGTGAAGGTGCCGCCCTCCACCAGACCGGCCGCTTCCCGCAGGGCGAGACCTTCCCCGCTGCACAGGTCGAGCCAGGCCGGGGCCGGGCCTCGCGCGGCCAGGAACTCGGCGGGGTCGAAGCCGAGTTCACGTGCATAGCTGTTCACACCGGAGAGCACCCGCTCACGGTTCATCGTGCTGTTGGCCACGACGCTGTGGCCGGCCAACTGAGCGTCGTACAACAGACGGGCGGGCGGCGATGTATCGGGCACCGCCCGATTCTCCGCCATGGCACCGCCGCCTGGCACCTCCCCCTGCACCCCGTAATTCACTCGCTCCCGATCCCCCGTCGACGGCAGTCTGACCGCCATGGAAAGGACCGACCCGTATCGCATCAGAGCCCGCCACACTTCCGAGACCGTCACGGTCTACCAGGCCTACTCCCCCGCGCTCGGGCTGCCGGCGGCGCGCGACGGGCGCTTCCCGGCCGCCTGGAAGCGGGAGCGGATGACCTGGATCAAGCCCTCGTTCCTCTGGATGATGTACCGCTGCGGCTGGGGCACCAAGGAGGGCCAGGAGACGGTGCTCGCCGTGGAGATACGGCGGGACGGCTTCGAGTGGGCGCTGCGCCACGCGTGCCTCTCGCACTACGTGCGCGGGCTGCACACCGACCGGGCCGCCTGGCAGCGGGAGTTGAAGCGCGCGCCGACGCGGGTGCAGTGGGATCCCGAACGCGATCTGCGACTACAGCCCTTGGCGTACCGCTCGCTCCAGCTGGGGCTCTCGGGCGAGGCGGCGCGACGCTACGCGGACGAGTGGATCGTCTCGATCACCGACGTCACGGGGACGGCCCGGGCCGTCCACACCCTCGTGCGCGAGAACGAACTGGACGCCGCCGCCCGGCTGTTGCCCGAGGAGCCGGACTATCCGGCGGGCGACGTGCTGCTCGCACGTCTGCGGGCCTGACACTTCGGCGCCCACCGAAACGACCCACGGGCACAATCGCCGTATGACCCCCGCCCCGGCCTCCGCCCCGATCCCCGACCCCGACCTGGCCTCGCCGGCCGCCCCCGACCTCATCTCCGCCCCGGACCTGGCCTCGCTGGCCGCCCTCCTGGCCGACCGCACCCGCGCCACCATGTGCCTCGCGCTGCTCGACGGACGGGCGTGGACCGCGACGGAATTGGCGCGGCACGCGGGAGTCGCCCGGTCCACGGCCACACCGCATCTGCATCAGCTCGTCGCGGGCGGGCTGCTGGAGGAGGCGCGGCAGGGCAGGCATCGCTATGTGCGGCTGTCGGGGCCTGCGACGGCCGAGATGATCGAGTCGCTCGCCGCGTACGCACCGCTGCGGACGACTCCGGTGCGTTCGCTGCGCGATGCCAACCGTCGCCGCGCCCTCGCCCACGCCCGCTCGTGCTACGACCATCTCGCGGGTACGGTCGCCGTCGCGATCACCGACGCCATGACCGAACGGGCGCTGCTCGCCTGGGACTACGGCCCCTCGCTCTCCGAGGACGGCAAGGCCTGGCTGCGCGACATGGGCATCGACGACCACCGCCCGCTCGGCTCCTGCCGCGCCCATATCCGTAGCTGCCTGGACTGGACGGAACGCCGCCCGCATCTCGCGGGAGCGGTGGGCGCCGCACTGTTCCAGCGGGCGCTGGACGCGCAGTGGGTGACACGACGCGGCACGACCCGCGCCGTCGAACTGACCGACGCGGGCCGTGCCGTGTTCCGTGACCGACTGGGGCTCACCGACGAGGTGTTGACCCCGCCGGAAGGATGAGCGCGCGCCGACACCGCGGCAAGGATGAACGCTCAGACCGTGAGGACGATCTTTCCGCGCGTACGCCCCTCCTGGCTCAGCCGCCAGGCCTCGGCCGCCTCTGCGAGCGGGAACGCCTTGTCCACGTGGACGGCGAGCTTGCCCGCGTCCGCGAGCTGCCCGAGCGCCGTGAGGTCCTCGGCCGACGGACGCACCCACACGTAGTGACCACCGGCCCCGAGCGCGGCCTCTCCATCCGCGATCGACGCGATCCGGTCCCCCTGCTTCACCAGCGGCAGCGACTGCGCGACCGCACCCTCGCCCACGAAGTCGAGCACGGCGTCGACTCCCGCGGGCGCCAACTCCCGTACGCGATCGGCCAGTCCTTCGCCGTACGTGACCGGCTCGGCGCCCAGCTCCCGCAGATACGCGTGGTTGCGCTCACTCGCCGTACCGATGACACGCGCGCCCAGCGCGACCGCGATCTGCACTCCGAGCGAGCCGACACCACCGGCCGCCGCGTGGATCAGCACGGTGTCGCCCTTGTCCAGACCGACCCGCCTGAGCGCCTGATACGCGGTGAGCCCGGCCAGCGGCACCCCGGCCGCCTCCTCCCAGCTCAGCGACGCGGGCTTCTTGGCGAGGGTGCGTACGGGGGCGGAGACCAGCTCCGCGTAGGTGCCGTTCTGCGCCCAGTCCTTGCGTACGTAACCGAACACCTCGTCGCCGACGGCGAACTCCGTGGCGTCGAGGCCGACCTTCTCCACGACACCGGCCACGTCCCAGCCGGAGATCAGCGGGAAGCGGATCTCCATGATCGGGTCGAGATAGCCGGCGGCGAGCTTCCAGTCGACCGGGTTCACTCCGGCCGCCTTCACGCGGATCAGCACCTCACCGGGTGCGACCTTGGGTTCGGGCAGGTCGACGAGACGCAGGTCGTCGGGGGATCCGTACTTTTCGAGTGCAATGGCCTTCATAACTGTGGGCAACTCCGTGTGAGTGCGGATCATTCCTTGCGGGTGCGGGCCGCAAATCCAGGTGCGGCGGCCGCACCCTGACATGAGGATGGGTTCGGCCGTCCGTGTCCAGGATCCGCATACTGCGCGCGCACGGCCACTCGGCACGCATCCCCCGGAGGTCGCCATCATTCAGCGCAGCATCGCCGCCGCAGGTCTGCTGAAGCCGCCCACGTACTCGCATGCGTCGATCGTCGAGGCCGGTGCGCGGCTCGCGTTCCTGGCCGGTTCGGTCCCGCTGGACGCGGACGGAACCCTGGTCGGCGCAGGTGATCCGGTCCGCCAGACCGAGCAGGTCCTGGCCAACCTGGAGACCCAGCTGCGGGTCATCGGCAGCGACCTGTCCCAGGTCGTCTACACGGATGTGTACGTGGTGAGCACCGACCCGGCCGTGCTGGCACAGGTGTGGCGGGTGGTCGAGGCCTCGGGCCTGAGCACCGCCGAGAACGGCCCGCACTCCTCGACCCTGCTCGGCGTGGCCTGCCTCGGCTACCCGGGCCAGCTGGTCGAGATCACGGCGACGGCCGTGGTCCCCGAATGACGGAGCCACGTGGAGTGACGGAGCTGCGCCGAGCCGTGGCCCAGGACGCCACCGCCCTCGCCGAGCTGTGGCTGCGCTCCTACACGGCCGCGCTGCCGGGCGTACGGCGGGCGCACACGGACGACGAGGTACGGGACTGGTTCCGCCATGTCGTCGTACCTCTGCACGAGACCTGGCTGGCCTCGGCGCAGGGTGCGCCGGTGGGTCTGCTCGTCCTCGACGGCTGCGAGCTCGACCAGCTGTATCTCGCGCCCGAGTGGCGCGGTCGCGGCCTGGGCGATCGCCTCCTGACGCACGCCAAGTCCCGCCGCCCGGACGGTCTTTCGCTGTGGACCTTCCAGGTCAACGCCCCGGCGATCCGCTTCTACGCACGCCATGGCTTCGTGGTGGCCGAGCGGACGGACGGCTCACGCAATGAGGAGCGGGAGCCGGACGTCCGCATGGCATGGACACCATCCCCGGCACCCCACCCGGTCTGACCTCAGATCACGCCTCCCCCGCCTCCCGCCGGCCCGCCACGAACCGGTCCGTGGCCGCCACCAGCAGATCCGCCGAGCCCGACGCGTCATGGCCCACCTCGTCCACCAGGGTGAGCTCCGCGTCCGGCCAGGCGGCCGCCAGGCGCCACGGTGTGCCGACCAGGTTGCCGAAATCGAGGCCGCCCTGGATCACTGCGCCCGGGATGCCCTTGAGGGCGTCGGCCTCACGCAGGATCACCCCGTCATCGCCCAGGAAGTGCCCCTGGCTCCAGTAGTGCGTGACGATCCGCGCGAAGGCCATCCGGAAGTCCGGGTCCTCATAACGCGGGATCGAACGCGGCGGTGCCGGAATAGCCGCCGTCTCCCAGTCGCACCACGCCCGCGCGGCCCGCTCCCGTACGGCGGGATCGTCGGAGGCGAGAAGCTTCGCGTACCCGGTGGCCGGATCGGGGTCCGGGACACCGTCCATGAACTCCTGCCACGCCTCCGGGAAGATCCGCCCGAGCCCCCGCGTCATCACGTCCACCTCTGCCTGCGACCCCGTGGCCAGGCAGGTCAGCACCATCTCCGTCACCCGCGAGGGATACAGCTCGGCATAGCGCAGCCCGAGCACCGAACCCCAGGACGCACCCCACACCAGCCACCGCTCGATCCCCAAGTGCTCACGCAGGAGCTCGAGATCGGCGATCAGATGTGCTGTCGTGTTCACCGAGAGGTCGGTCGAAGGCTCGCTCGCATGCGGCGTCGAGCGTCCGCAGCCGCGCTGGTCGAGCAGGACGATGCGGTACGCGGCGGGGTCGAAGTAGCGCCGATAGCCCGGCGTGACACCCGAACCGGGCCCGCCGTGCAGCACCACCGCCGGCTTGCCCGCGGGGTTTCCGCAGGTCTCCCAGTAGATCTCGTTGCCGTCGCCGACATCGAGCATGCCGTGTTCGTAAGGTTCGATCTCCGGATACAGGCCCATGCCCGGCACCGTATCCGAGGGTTTTCCACAGCCGCCGCCTGATTTCCGGCGTACGCGGGCCGAAAGTCCCGGAGTCCGGCGACCAACGACGCCCCTTTCTTACACATCCCTCATCTGACGCTTATCTCGGGCCAACAGCCAGAAATACCGGGCCAACCCACCGAACCACCGAAAAGCACAAGAGCAGGGTGTCGAACGATGACAGTCACGGAACAGGGCGCCGCACCACTCGGCAGCGGCCGCGGCAGCGGTGACATCACCACGCAGATGCGGGAGTTGGTGGAGCTGGTCGGGGGCGCCGGCAACGTCGCCACCGTCAGCCACTGTCTGACCCGGCTGCGCTTCGTCCTGAACGACCCGTCGCTGCCCGACACCCGGAGGATCGGCCAACTGCCCGCCGTCAAGGGCTCGTTCGCGCAGGCCGGGCAGTTCCAGGTGGTCATCGGCAGCGAGGTCGAGGAGTTCCACAAGGAGCTCACCGCACTGCTGGGCGCCGAGTCAGCCGGCTCCAAGGAGGCGGCCAAGAAGGCGGCCCGGGCCAACATGGCCTGGTGGGAGCGCGGCATCTCGCATCTCGCCGAGATCTTCGTGCCGCTGCTCTTCGCGATCATCACCGGCGGTCTGATCCTGGGCGCCCGCAATGTCATCGGCGACATCAAGTTCGGCGACCAGACGCTCGCCGAGAGCAGCCAGTTCTGGAAGGGCACCTACGACTTCCTGTGGCTGCTCGGTGAGGCGATCTTCCACTTCCTGCCCGTCGGCGTCTGCTGGGCCACGGTCAAGAAGATGGGCGGCACGGAGATCCTGGGCATCGTCCTCGGCATCACCCTCGTCTCGCCGCAACTGATGAACGCGTACGCGATCGGCCAGGACACCCCCAAGGTCTGGGACTTCGGCTTCGCCGAGATCCCGATGGTGGGCTACCAGGCGCAGGTCATCCCGGCCGTGCTCGCCGGTCTCACCCTCGCGTTCATCGAGCTCAGGCTGAAGAAGATCGTGCCGAACGCGCTCTACCAGGTGGTCGTCCCGTTCGTCGCGCTGGTGACCACCGTGCTGCTCGCCCATGTCGTACTCGGCCCGCTCGGCCGTGAGCTCGGCGATCTGGTCGGCAACGGCGCGAAGGCCATGCTGACCGGCGGTTTCGCCCCCGTGGGCGCGGTGATCTTCGGCTTCTTCTACGCACCGCTGGTCATCACCGGTATCCACCACACCACCAACGCGGTCGACCTCCAGCTGATGCAGGACATCGGCGGCACCCCGATCTGGCCGCTGATCGCGCTCTCCAACATCGCCCAGGCCTCGGCCGTGGTCGGCATGATCCTCGTCGCCAAGCGCGGCAAGATCCGCGATCTGGCCGTCCCCGCCGCCGTCTCCGGCTACCTCGGGGTCACCGAGCCGGCGATGTACGGAGTGAACCTGCGCTTCAAGTACCCGATGCTCGCCGCCATGATCGGATCCGCGTGCGCCGCTCTGATCTGCGGGATCGCGGGAGTGATGGCCAACGGCATCGGTGTGGGAGGCCTGCCCGGCATCCTCTCGATCAAGCCCGAGTACTGGGCCGTGTACTCCCTCGCGATGGCCGTCGCGATCGCCGTACCCCTCGCCCTCGTGATCGTCTTCTCGCGCCGCGCCACCGCCCGCGAGGCCCTCGCGGAGGCCGCCGCATGAGCACCACCGCAGAAGCTGCCTGGTGGCAGACCGCCACGGTCTACCAGATCTACCCCAAGTCCTTCCAGGACACGACCGGTTCGGGCACCGGTGACCTGCGCGGAGTGATCCGCCGTCTCGACCACCTCGAAGCGCTGGGCGTGGACGCGGTCTGGCTGACCCCCGTCTACCGTTCCCCGCAGGTCGACAACGGCTACGACGTCTCCGACTACTGCGCGATCGACCCGGCGTACGGCACGATGGCGGACTTCGACGACCTGGTCACCGCCCTGCACGCACGCGGTATGAAGCTCGTGATGGACATGGTCTTCAACCACACGTCCACCGAGCACCCCTGGTTCCGCTCGGCCCTGCTCGACCCCGACAGCCCTTACCGCGACTTCTACGTCTGGCGCCCGCCGGCCTGCGACGGTGGTCCGCCCAACAACTGGCGCTCGAAGTTCGGCGGCAGCGCCTGGAGTTACGAGGCGGAGTCCGACCAGTACTACCTGCACCTGTTCGCGCCCGAGCAGGCCGACCTCAACTGGGCGAATCCCCGGGTGCGTTCGGCCGTGCAGGACGTCGTCCACTTCTGGGCGCGCAAGGGCGTGGACGGCGTACGCCTCGACGTGGTCAACCTGATCTCGAAGACCCCGGGCCTGCCGGACGCCGAGGGTACGGACGGCCGCGAGTTCTATACAGACGGCCCCGACGTCCACACGTATCTGCAGGAGTTCAGCCGGAAGGTCCTTCGCCCGTACGGCCTGATGAGCGTCGGCGAGATGTCCTCGACGACCCTGGAGCACTGCCGACGCTACGCGGACGCCTCGGGCCGCGAGCTGTCCATGACGTTCAACTTCCATCACCTCAAGGTGGATTACCCGAACGGCGACAAGTGGACGGTGGCGCCGCCCGACCTCGTCGAGCTCAAGCGGCTGTTCACACACTGGCAGCAGGGCATGCACGGCAAGGCGTGGAACGCGCTGTTCTGGTGCAACCACGACCAGCCGCGCATCGTGTCCCGTTTCGGCGACGAGGGCGCACTGCACCGGCAGAGCGCGAAGATGCTGGCGCTCGTGCTGCACGGCATGCAGGGAACTCCGTACGTCTATCAGGGCGAGGAGTTCGGTATGACGAACCCGGGCTATCGCTCGATCGCCGACTACAGGGACGTCGAGTCCCTCAATCTGCACAAGGAGTGGACCGAGGCGGGCACCCACGAGTCCCACATCCTCGACGTGCTCGCCGCGAAGTCCCGTGACAACAGCCGTGCGCCGATGCAGTGGGACGACACGGTGAACGGGGGCTTCACCACGGGCACGCCCTGGCTGCGCCCGGCCACCGACGCGGGCTCGGTGAACGCTCAGGCGGCCCGCAAGGACGAGGACTCGGTCTTCCACACGTACAAGCGCCTGATCGCGCTCCGCAAGGAGCTGGACGTCCTGGTCCACGGTGACTACACCGATCTGGATCCGGCCGACTCCAAGGTCTGGTCGTACGTCCGCCGGCACGGCGCCGACGAGCTCCTTGTCGTCGCCAACTTCACCGGCCGACCGGTGGGCTGGGAGCGGCCGGCGGCTCTGGACGGCGGCGGCTGGCTGCCGCTGCTCGGCAGCTACCCGCAGGCGATGGGCACACCGACGTCGGGGACACTGCGGCCGTATCAGGCGGGGATGTGGCTGCGGCGGGGGTGAGCCGCCGCACTGAGCACTGAGCACTGAGCTCCGAGCACTGAGCTGCGAGCTCCGAACTCCGCAGGCGCGGTGTCCCGCCGGGCCGTACCCCCGTACCGGCCCGGCGGGACACCGGACGTCACCGCAGCAGGAACTCCTGAGCCGCCGCGGCCCCCGCATCACTGCGCCGCTGCACCGAGTGGCCCGCGCCCTCGATCACGGCCAGCTCACCCTTCGGGGACTCGGCGGCCAGCTCCTCGGCCCAGGGCAGCGGGGTGGACAGATCCCGGTCGCCCTGCAGCAGAAGCACCGGCATCGTCAGCTTCGCGTGCGCCGGCGCCGGGTTGGGCGTCGAGACCGGCCAGCCCAGGCAGGTCTGCGGAATGCCCTGGTCGCCGGCCGTCGACCGCTCGAACGGCCAGGCGTACGCGGGCTTGATCCGCTGTACGGCCTTGCGCAGCGCCTGCTCACGGCCCGCGAGCGGAGCCGCCGAATCGCCCCAGGGGAAGGGGGTGTCGGCGCAGAGCGTCGCCGCGTGCAGCCCCGAGCTGAACTCCTCGGCCGGGGTCCCGTCGGGCGCGCTGAACCCGTCGACCAGACCGTTCAGCGGTCCCGTGTCACCGCCCGCCGAGCGGTGGATCGCGTCCAGGATCTTGAAGTCCGGGTTGTTGAGCTTCGGGTCGATGATGCTCGCGATGACAAGCAGGTTGAAGACCCCCACCCCGTTGCCGTCCCTGCGCACCACCTTCGCCAGGTCCTTCGCCGGGTCGTATCCGCAGCTCTGCTCCTTGCACGCGGTCCGCAGCACGAAGGCGGCACGGTGCAGCGAATCCTCGTACAGCGCTCCGGCCCCGTCGCTCGGCACCACGGAGTCGAGCACGAGCCGCTTGGTGCGCTGCGGATACGTGAGGCCGTACTGCGCCGCGGTGAACGTCCCGTACGAGACCCCGTCCAGCGTCATGGACGGCACCTTCAGGGCCCGGCGCAGATCCTCGAAGTCGGCGACGGTGTCGGCCGTACGGTAGAAGTTCCGGCTGCCGCCCAGGAGTTGGGCGCACTCGTCGACGGCCGCACGGCTCGGCACGACGGTGTCACTGGAGCCGACCTCCTTCTGCAGCGTCGGACAGTCGATGGCCGTGCCGCCCGTGCCCCGCTGGTCGATCATCACGATCCGGTACTGACGGGCGACGTCCGGCAGCCGCTCGGCGAGCCTCTGGTAGTACGGCACGCCGGGCTGGCCGGGTCCGCCGGTCAGCAACAGCAGCACTCCGCGCGGCGCGTCGGTATTGTTCGCCGCCGCGACCTGGAGTTTCAGGGTGCCGGGCTGCTTGCCGCCGCGGTCGAGCGGGACGACGAGTTCGGAGCAGGTGACATCGGTCAGGCCTGGGCAGGGGTGCGGGTCGGCGAGGCGTGGACCACCACCGCCCGCCCCTTCGGCGGGCGGCGCGGCCCCGGTGCAGGCAGCGATGGTGACCAGCGCCGCCGCGAGCAGGCCGGCGCGTCGAGTGAGTGCCATGGGCGTCCCCCCGGATGCTTGAGTGACTTCAGTGAGGCGAGGCCGCCATTGTCGAAGGCCCGCCCGCGCCCGGCGTTGGACATTCATGCTCACTTGGCGCCTCACCGATGCCCCAGCAACTCCCGTACGACACTGGGTGGTTCACCCGTGTGCCGGCGCATCACCCGGGTGAGATGCGCCTGATCGGCGAACTCGTACGCGGCCGACAGCGCGCGCAGCCCGCACCGTCCCTGCTCGATGTCCTGCAGCACGGCACGGATCCGCAGCTCGTTGCGGTACCAGGTGAGCGTCCGCCCGGTCACCCGCCGGAACACCCGGCTCAAGTGATGCGGCGAGGCACCGACCCGTAAAGCCAGCTCGTCCAGCGAACCGGTCAGCTGCCCGGTGGCGAACACCGCGCACGCATCGGCCACGAGCCGCTGATGGGCCCGGCGTACGGGCAGCGACGGCGGACCGCCGGACTCCGCGTCCCGCGCGCCGCGGGCCACCAGATCGAGCAACTCATGCAGGCGCTCGGCGAGTTCGAACGCGTCGGTGCCCCGCCGGATCGCCCCCAGGAACATCCGGTGCCGCAGATCGGCGTCGCCCGTGACGACGATCCTGCCGTGGTGGCCGTCGAACCGTTCGCCGAACGACTCCGCGCTCAGATAGATCTCGGTGGCGGTGTCGCCGGTGCCGAGCGGATGCGCGCTGTACACCTCGTCGCCGGGCCGGGTGAGACAGCCGGCGGTCGCGTCCATCCACCACTCCTCGCCCTGCTGGCGCCAGCGGTACGCCCCGGAGCGGGTGAGGACGACACCGTGCGCGTCCTTGTACCCGGGCCCGATGAACCCCTTGTGGTCGGTGCAGCACTCGGTGTCGATGACGTACATCCCCGGCAGCTGCAGCACGCACTCCCCGCGCCCGCCGCGCTCCCGCTCCGCCTCGGTCCACGCCCCGACCTCACGTAAGGCCATGACTCACCCCCCGGGACATCGTCCCGCGGGACGTCGCTCGGGGGCAGCCCCCGGGCGGCCCCGGGCGGCTCAGCGGGCGCGGCGTTCGCCCCGGCGGGCGGGCTTGGCGGGCTTGGCGGGAGGGGTCTCGCCCGTACGCGGGTCGAAGGCGCCGAGCGCCGCCGCGAGGTCCGGCGCGGACGGTCCGCGCAGCCGCTCCATGTCACGGCGGTCGCGCTTGGTCGGGCGTCCCGTGCCCCGGTCCCGTACGCCTGCCGGTGCCACCGCCTCGCGGGGCGGGGGCGGCGGGCTGTTGTCCTGGTAGCACTCGACCGCCACCGGGGCGCCCACCCGCTTGCGGATGATCTTCTTGACGACGAGGATCCGCTCGCGGTGCTCGATCCGCACCCGCACCTCGTCGCCCGCCTTCACCAGCTGCGCGGGCTTGGCACGCTCGCCGTTCACACGGACATGGCCCGCGCGGCAGGCCGCGCCGGCGGCGGAGCGGGTCTTGAGCAGCCGTACGGACCAGATCCAGGCGTCGACCCGTACGGTGCCGCTCTCGGAGGGCTCGGAAGTCATACGTCGACCCTAACGGGCACCGTCAAGACAACCCGTCCACGGGCACCGTCAAGACAACCCGCCCGAAAGCACACCCGTGCACGCCGAAGGCCCGGTCCACCGGAAACCTCCGGCAGACCGGGCCGTACGACACCGACGGACATCACACCCGTCGGCGAACCGCCTTCAGGAGCCGCACCGTCTGGTCCCGGTGCGCCCGCGCGATGTACACGAGCGGCACGATCAGGATCAACGGCGTGTACCAGAACTCCCCGCCCAAGAAGGCGAAGCTGAACGAGGTCGCCCCGACCATCAGCGCCGTGAAGGCGATCGCGGAGACGCCGGACAGGACCGGGATCAACAGGGCGATTCCACCGGCGAGTTCAAGACCGCCGATGAGGTACATGAACCAGTCCCCGAACCCGATCCGGTCGAACACTTCGGTCGCCGACGCGTGCGCCGTGAGCTTCGGGAGGGCGCTGGCGATCGCGTAGAAGAGACCGAGCAGAACGGTCAGCGTGCGCAGCCCGATCCTCCCGCGCCGGCCGCGTGCGGGGGCGACGGAGTCGGCGGAGGCGACGGTGGAAGCGGTGGCGAGGGTGGCCTCGGACATGATGGGCTCCTTGTGTAGCGGTTGGTGTCGCTGTCACAGGGATGGACCGGGGCCACGCCCTCAACTCATCGGTCCCGGAGGACTTTTCTCGTACGTCAGGAAAGCTCGTGCCCGGCGGTGCTGTCGACGTTCCTCGGCAGCTCCCCCTCGAACCGGTCTCCCGTCGACACGGTCCCCGACGGCTCGAACATGAGGATCGACCCGCCGGGCGAGGACGGCTTGTGCTCGGTGCCGCGCGGCACCACGAACACATCTCCCTTGTGGAGCACCACCGTCGACTCCCCTCCCTCCGCATCGCGCAGGGCGATGTCGAAGCGCCCGTCGAGCACGAGGAAGAACTCGTCGGTGTGCTCGTGGACATGCCACACGTGCTCGCCCTCGGTATGGGCGATGCGTACGTCGTAGTCGTTCATCCGCGCGACGATCCGCGGGCTGTAGACGTCCTTGAAGGACGCGAGCGCGTCGGTCAGGTTCACGGGTGCGGCGGGCTTCGCCGGTGAGTTGGCCATACGCCGAGCTTCCCGCCCGCCGCAGGTCCGCGTCTTGTACGTAACTGACGCAGAACCGCTGACGCGGGGCCGAAGTCAGGAGCCCGGCCGGGGATCGCCTTGATCCGGCGGCTCGTACGGCGGCACATCCCGCCCCGGCTGGAAGTGCGGACCCTGCCGGATATGACGCAGCACCATCACCAGATCCACCGTGATCACCAGCCACAGCACCCCGCATGCCACAGCCCAGCCCGGACGCCCCACGAGCGCGAACGCGACCGTACCGGCGATCGCCCACACGAGGCCCCACAGCCCGAGCCAGAAGCGCATACGGAGGGGACTGCGCGCGGTCGTCGGCTCACTGCCCGTACGCATCACCGCTCACCTCCAGGTGCGGCCTCTCTTCTCTTCCAGCTTCTCTTCCAGGATGCACCCGCGGGCGGCCCGGTGGTGCGGGGAGCTGGTCCGGGAGTTAATCGCTTGCCCACGGCCGACGATCATGGATCCAATGGGTGGCATGGTCACCCAGGTGCGCCCGCCGCGGCGAGACGAGTCCACACTCACGATCGGCGCGCTGGCCCCGCTGACAAGCCCCGGCTGGGCCGAGGCGGGTCAACATCTGCTCGCGGGAATGCAGTTGGCGGTGGCCGAGGCCAACGCGGCGGGTGGGATCGACGGCCGGCCGCTGGAACTTCTCGTACGGGACACCGCGGCCGATCCGCAGCGGGCCGAGGCGGTCGTGACCGAACTCGCCGCTCTGGGCGTGGCCGCGGTGGCGGGCGAGTACCACAGCGTCGTCGCGCGCGCCGCCGCCACCAGGGCCGATGCCCTCGGTCTTCCGTTCCTCTGCTCGTCGGCGGTGCTCGACGAGCTCACCGAGCAGCCGACGCGGTGGGTGGCCCGGATCGCCCCGGCGCAGTCGATCGGCTGGCGGCTCTACGGGGACTTCCTTCTGGAGTCGGGCCACCGCCGTATCGCCGTGGTCGCACAGCCGAGCGTCTACTGGCAGTGCGGCACCGGCATTCTGCGCGACCACATCGCACCGCACGGCGGCACCGTCATCGAACTCGGAACACCCGCGCCCGAGAGCATCGCCGACGCACTGGTCGCGCACGGAGCGACTGCGCTGCTTCTCCTGGTGGGCCACCCCGATCCGGCCGTCCCGCTCGTGCGGGCCGTGCGCGGCGACAAGCGGCTGGCAGGGCTTCTGATCGGCGCACCCGCCGGACAGCCGGAGTTCGCCACGTGGGCCGAGCTGCTCGGCGAGCACGGCGCCGGGGTCCCGTTCCTGCGCTATCTGCCGCGAGAACTGCCGCCACTGGGCGCCCGAGTCGACAAGGAGTTGCGTGAACTCCTCGGCGCAGCGCCCTCGTTCGTCGCCTTCGAGGGGTACGACACGATCGCCGTGCTCGCCGAACTGCTCCGCTCCCACGGCGCGGACCGGGCCAGTCTGGCCGCCGCCTGGGCGGATGCCGATGTCGATGGCACGCGCGGACGGATCCGCTTCTCCCGTACACAGGGCATCAGCGTGCAGCAGTGGGCCTGGCCGCCCGTCCAGATCGTCGACCGTGACCCGGCCGCACCCGAGCGCTTCCGGGTCCTGCGCAACCGCTGAGCGGCGAGTTACCCCGCCTCGTCGAAACGGGCCGCCGCCAGATAGTCCGGCTGCGGATCGAGCGCCGCCGCAAGCCGGAAATGCCGCTTGGCGGGACCGGGCCGGCTCATACGCTCATAGGTGCGGGCCAGTGCGAAATGCGCGAAGGCGTTATCGGGCTCACGCTCGAGAACGATGGAGAACTCCAGCTCGGCGGCGCGCAGTTGGGCGCCGGCGAAGAACGCCCGTGCGCGCAGCAGCCGCGCCGCCGTGTGCTCGGGGTGTGCCTCGATCACCGCGTCGAGCAGCTTGATCGCGCCCCGCGGGTCGCGCGCGTCGAGCAGCTGCTCCGCCGCGCGGAAGTCGATGACGTCCGTCTCGGGGGTCCGTCCACGTCCATTGTTCTGCGGCACGTCCTCGTCCTTCCGCTTGCCGATCACCTTCAACGCCCGTAGCTCCAGCGCTATTCCATACGCTGTTGCGCATGCCTGTCCGTACGCCGATCCGTACGCCTTTACTGCCCCGGCGCCCCTTGGGCCATACGCTCCACGGCCGACCGGGTGGTCAGCCCAGCGTCACCGCGAGCACCGCACCGAGCACCACGAGTGCGGCGCCGGCCCAGACGAAACCCTGGTCGACGCGTACCCGCTCGCTGCCGAGCAGCAGGGTGTCGCGGGGATCGGCCGGATCGTAGGCGATCCTGACCTCCGTGCCCGGCTCAAGGGGCAGCCGCTTGCTCGGCGCCAGCGGCGAGGAGACCTCCATGACGCGGCCGTCGAGCGTCTCGAACTGCAGCAACGGCCGCTCGGCGCCTTGCGGAGGCGGTTTGACCAGGGCGGTCACGGCCTCGCCCGAGGCGGCGATGCGCCGGGTCTGGCGCAGTCCGTAGGCGCCCGCGAGCAGCGCGACCAGACCGCCGAACGAGGTGAGCGCGGCGAAGACGATCACGGCCCGCGCCCGTCAGCCGCGCGCCGCGCGGGTCCGCAGTTCGTCCCAGACCGCCCGCACCTGCGGCTCCAGGTGCTCCAGCTGGCCGTCGTTGTCGATCACCAGGTCGGCGATCTCCAGCCGCTTCTCGCGGCCGGCCTGCGCCGCCATCCGCGCGCGGGCGTCGTCCTCGGTCATCCCCCGCAGCCGTACGAGACGGTCGAGCTGGGTCTCGGGGGCGGCGTCGACCACAATCACCAGGTCGTACAGCGGAGCCAGCGCGTTCTCCGCGAGCAGCGGTACATCGTGCACGACAACCGCGTCCGCTGCGGCGGCCCGCTCCAGCTCGGCCGAGCGGGCGCCCACCAGGGGGTGCACGATCCCGTTGAGCACCGCGAGGCGCTCGGGGTCGGCGAAGACGATGGAGCCGAGCCGGGGCCGGTCGAGCGAGCCGTCCGGCGCGAGGATCTCCTCGCCGAAGGCCTCGACCACCGCCGCCAGACCGGGAGTTCCGGGCGCGACGACCTCCCGGGCGATCTGATCGGCGTCGACGATCACGGCGCCATACGAGTCGAGCAGCCGCGAAACCGCACTCTTGCCGGCACCGATACCGCCGGTCAGACCCACCTTCAGCATGAACGGCAGCTTAGGCCCTGAGTTCACTCTGCGCCCAGGGTCCCTGGCGACGCATACGGAACGCCTACTTCTCGTCCCGGTCCGCCAGGAACTGCTCCAGCTCGCGCCCGATCTCGTCCGCGGTCGGGATGTCCACCGGCTCGGCCAGCATGTTGCCCCGGGTCTCGGCCCCGGCCGCCGCGTCGTACTGGTGCTCAAGGCCCTGGACCATGGAGACGAGCTCTTCGTCGCCCTCCTGGATCTGGCGCTCGATCTCGTTCTGCGTGCGGTGCGCCTGGGTGCGCAGGTTGTGCGCGATCGCGGGCAGCACCAGACCGGTGGCGGAGGTGATCGACTCGAGTACGGTCAGCGCGGCGTCGGGGTACGCGGAGCGCGCGATGTAGTGCGGCACATGGGCCGCGACACCGAGCACATCGTGCCCGGCCTGGATCAGGCGGTACTCGACCAGCGCCGCCGCGCTTCCCGGCACCTGTGCCTCGTCGAAGGGGCTGCGGTGCCCCGGCACCAGATCGGTGCGGTTGCCGTGCGGGGTGAGGCCCACCGGGCGGGTGTGCGGGACGCCCATCGGAATGCCGTGGAAGTTCACCGCGAGCCGTACGCCGAGCCGCTCGACGACCTCGCCGACGGCCTGCGCGAACAGCTCCCACTCGACGTCGGGCTCGGGCCCGGACAGCACCAGGAACGGCGCCCCGGTGGCGTCCTGGAGCAGCCGCACCTCGATGGAGGGCTCCTCGTAGTCCACCCACTGGTCACGCTGGAAGGTCAGCAGCGGACGCCGCGCGCGGTAGTCCACGAGCCGGTCGTGGTCGAAGCGCGCCACGATCTGTCCCGGCAGCGCCTCGAAGAGCTCGTCGATGATCTGCTCACCGGTCTCGCCCGCGTCGATGTATCCGTCGAAGTGGTAGAGCATGACAAGTCCGGCCGAGTCCTGCGCCAGGGCCATGTCGGCCACGGCGAGCCCCTTGGCATCCCATTCGTACAAACTCTGCGCGTCAACCACAGTGACCGTTCCTCCTCGTGTTCGTACGCAAGAACGCCCACGCTGTGCATGGCATTCCCCAACGCCCGTACGTCCACGCGTTCTACGCCGCTTTGATCGCCGGGCACCGTGGGGGTCCGGCCCTCACCCGGACGGGCAAGGGCCGGTGTGGCAGGTACCTGTCAGGCGAGTACACGCCGGTGCAGTGAGGTCACCACCTTGCGTGCCGAGGTGAACGCACCGTGTTGCCAGGCGTCGGTGTGGCTGAGGTGGTCACCCGCGAAGTAGACCCGCCCCGCGGCCCGGTTCAGCGGCGTGAAGGCGGCCGCGTCCGGGCCGCCGGCCATGGAGTGCCAGGCGGCCTCCAGATACGGCGTCTGGCGCCAGTGGTGCGAGAAGTGCGCGGCCAGTTCGGTGCGGTACTTCTCGCCGTGGATCTTCACACCGTTCGCGACGGCCCGCTCCATGCGCTGCGGCGGGGTGAGCGCCGCATACGAGTCGGCCGTGGATCCGTAGTTGTAGTAGCCGACGAGCGTGCCGCGCCTGCCGTTGTGCCCGTGGGACGGGTACCAGATGTGAGCGAGGTCCAGGTCGGTTTCGGTGATGCCGCCGTAGATCCGGTGGTCCGTCTCCCACCAGCGGCTGCGGTACTCCAGGCCGATCTTGCCGGCCGAGGACGGCTTGCAGGCCTCAAGGGCGCTCTGCACGGCGCCGCCCAGGTTGTGCGGGGTCTTGGCGAGGATGTTCGGCGGCAGCGCGGCGATGCAGTAGTCCGCCTCGACGGCGTAGGTGCGTCCACCGCGGGTGTACGTGACGGTGACCCCGTCGGCCTTGTCGGTGATCTCCGTGACCGCGGCCCCGGTCCGTATCCTGCGCTCGCCCACCGCCCGCGTCAGCGCCTTCGGTATCGCGTCCATCCCGCCGACCGGCTGGAACATCAGCATGGCCTGGTCGTATCCGAACTCGAAGGAGAAGTATCTGCCGACCTGGCTGCGGAAGACCTCCGATGCGTCCGGCACCGGCCCGAGCTGCGTGCCCGGTGTACCGGCCGCCGCGGGGTCCACGCTGAAGCCGCGGCGCTCGCTGCCTTCGTACTTCATGGTGTCGCCCAGATCGCCGAAGTCCTTGAGGAACTCCATGAGGCGCTCCTGGTCCTCGACCGTCAGCGCCTTGTCCAGGGCGCCCAGGTCGGTGGCCTTGGCCAGCAGCTCCGACACGTATCCGTACACATCCGCCTTGGCCGTGCGATAGCGCACCGGGGCCTTCATCCCGGCCTTCTCGTTGTAGAGGTACGCGTTGGCGTTGGTGTTGGTGAACACCTCCAGCGGGACGCCCAGTTCACGGCAGTAGTCCATGGTGACCATCCACTGCGGGATACGCCCGGGCCCCGCGTTCATGTACTGGCCCTCGCTGAAGCGGGCCGTCTGCCTGTTGCCGTAGGTGTCCACGGTCGTATCGCCGCCGCGCACGGTGAAGTTGCGCCCGCCGGTGCGCTCGCGCGCCTCCAGGACGGTGCAGTCGTATCCGGCCTTGCCCAGCTCGTACGCGGCCGTGAGTCCCGCGATACCGCCACCCACGACGACGACCGTCGCCGCAGCCCTGCCGGTGAGGGTGAAGTCGCCGGTGCCGGGCGACGTGAAGACGGCCTCGCGCTGCGCCGCGGCGGCGGTCGGGGCGAGCCCCAGCGCACCCATGGTGGCGAACATCGTGCCCGCGCCCCCGGCGATTCCCACGTTGCGCAGAAACGCGCGTCGGCTGCCGGCCTGCTCTGCAGAAGTCATGTTCCGGGTCCCCTTGATCTCGACGACCCGCGGATCCTGCCAACGCCCCGTTACGGCCCGGCACTTACTCGTGTATCCCACACGTTTCCACTGCCCATCCGGCCCGGACAGCACTGTTCCCGGAAAGCGCTGAGGCCCGCACCCCCCGAAGGGGATGCGGGCCTCAGTTTCAACTACCGCCTAGCAGCAGAGCTTCAGCTCTGGCCGCCGGCCAGCTTCTCGCGCAGCGCGGCGAGCGCCTCGTCCGAAGCGAGGGCACCAGAGGTGTCCGCACCCTCGGAGGAGTACGAGCCGCCGCCGCCACCCTGGCCACCCGCGGCCGGAGCCGCACCGGCGGGAGCCGCAGCGCCCTCGGCCTCGGCCTGAGCGTCGGCCTCGCGGGACTTGATGACCTGAGCCTGGTGCTGCTCGAAGCGCTGCTGCGCCTCGGCGTACTGGGTCTCCCAGACCTCGCGCTGGGTCTCGAAGCCCTCGAGCCAGTCGTTGGTCTCGGGGTCGAAGCCCTCGGGGTAGATGTAGTTGCCCTGGTCGTCGTAGGACGCGGCCATGCCGTACAGGGTCGGGTCGAACTCGACCGACGCCGGGTCGGCACCGAAGGACTCGTTGGCCTGCTTGAGGCTCAGCGAGATCCGGCGACGCTCGAGGTCGATGTCGATGACCTTGACGAAGATCTCGTCGTTGACCTGGACGACCTGCTCCGGGATCTCCACGTGGCGCTCGGCCAGCTCGGAGATGTGGACCAGACCCTCGATGCCCTCGTCGACGCGCACGAACGCACCGAACGGAACGAGCTTCGTGACCTTACCCGGGACGACCTGACCGATCTGGTGCGTACGGGCGAACTGCTGCCACGGGTCTTCCTGCGTGGCCTTGAGCGACAGGGAGACGCGCTCGCGGTCCATGTCGACGTCGAGGACCTCGACGGTGACTTCCTGGCCGACCTCGACAACCTCGGAGGGGTGGTCGATGTGCTTCCAGGAGAGCTCGGAGACGTGGACGAGACCGTCGACGCCACCCAGGTCCACGAAGGCACCGAAGTTGACGATCGAGGAAACGACGCCGGAGCGGACCTGACCCTTCTGCAGGGTGGTGAGGAACGTCTGGCGGACCTCGGACTGGGTCTGCTCGAGCCAGGCACGGCGGGACAGGACCACGTTGTTGCGGTTCTTGTCCAGCTCGATGATCTTCGCCTCGAGCTCCTTGCCCACGTAAGGCTGGAGGTCGCGAACGCGACGCATCTCGACGAGGGAGGCAGGCAGGAAGCCACGGAGGCCGATGTCGAGGATGAGACCACCCTTGACGACCTCGATGACGGTACCGGTGACGATGCCGTCTTCTTCCTTGATCTTCTCGATCGTGCCCCAGGCCCGCTCGTACTGAGCGCGCTTCTTGGACAGGATCAGACGGCCTTCCTTGTCCTCCTTCTGGAGAACCAGGGCCTCGATCTCGTCGCCTACCGCGACGACCTCGTTCGGGTCGACGTCGTGCTTGATCGAGAGCTCACGGCTCGGGATCACGCCTTCGGTCTTGTAACCGATGTCGAGGAGGACCTCGTCCCGGTCAACCTTGACGATGACGCCATCGACGATGTCGCCATCGTTGAAGTACTTGATCGTCTCGTCGATAGCGGCGAGGAATGCTTCCTCGTCACCGATGTCGTTGACCGCAACCTGCGGAGTGGTGGCGGTGGTCTCGGTGCTGCTCGTCATGTGGGAAAGGGCTCCGGTACGGACAGTGAGTCGTAGGTACTGCTACGCCGGGAGCTCATTTCGCACTGCCGAAGCCGGACAGCCTGGGAAGCGCCTAACCGGAAGAATCCGAAGGCGCCTCGACAACCGAGGGGACATACAACAGATACGAGCGCAGCCTGCTCTGTATGAGGAGCGCAAGCTCGCAGCGCAACTTGTAGCATACGGGGGCTGCCGGGCAGGGTCAATGCGCGAAGGCGCACACCCGGGGCGGATCGCCGCATTCCCGGCACAAGAACTGTCGCACGAGGCCACCAGGGTCGCTCCGCACACGGCAGCTTCAGGGCCCGGACGGTCCGGGGCGAAGCTCCAGGAGCCCCTCGGGCCGCAAGCCGTACCGCACCTTACGACGCAGGAGCCCATCATCCAAGAGCCCGCAGCCGACGCTTCCGCTTCCGTATACGACGACGCCGTCGCCACCCGTCGCGAGGCAGGCGCCGACGAGAGCAGCCGGGCCAGCCGTGGCTGGTGGGACCGGAACGCCGACGAGTACCAGAGCGACCACGGGTCCTTTCTCGGGGACGACCGTTTCGTATGGGGTCCCGAGGGACTCGACGAGGCGGAGGCACGCCTCCTCGGGCCGGCCTCGTCGCTGAAGGGCGCCTCGGTCCTGGAGATCGGCGCGGGCGCCGCGCAGTGCGCGCGCTGGCTGGCCGCGCAGGGGGCGCGGCCGGTCGCGCTCGACCTCTCGCACCGCCAGCTGCAGCACGCGCTGCGGATCGGCGCCGAGGGGGTGGGCCTCGTGGAGGCGGACGCGGGTGCGCTGCCCTTCGCGGACGCCTCCTTCGACCTCGCGTGCTCCGCGTACGGTGCGCTCCCCTTTGTCGCGGACCCCGTGCAGGTCCTGCGCGAGGTACGCCGGGTCCTTCGCCCCGGCGGCCGTTTCGTCTTCTCGGTCACGCACCCCATCCGCTGGGCGTTCCCGGACGAGCCCGGGCCCGAGGGGCTCTCGGTCTCGGGCTCGTACTTCGACCGCACCCCTTATGTGGAGCAGGACGACCGCGGCCGGGCGGTGTACGTCGAGCACCACCGCACCGTGGGCGACCGCGTACGGGATGTGGTCGCGGCCGGCTTTTGCCTGGTGGACCTGGTCGAGCCGGAGTGGCCGGACTGGAACACCCAGGAGTGGGGCGGCTGGTCCCCGCTGCGGGGCTCACTGCTCCCCGGCACGGCGATCTTCGTCTGCGACAGGGACTGAGGGGTCGGCCGCCGCACGTCGAGCGAGGTCCAACGCGTACGTGGGCCACCACTCCCCCGCCTCAGGTGCGCCTCGGCAGGCTCCGTCCGAGTCGCCCGGGTGCTTGATCCAGAGGAACGCGTCGATACGGGGATGACCCGTGGCCGTCGTAGGGGTCCTGCCCAGGGAGCGGCCCGGCGGGTTGCACCAGGGTTCGCTCAGGCCCGGGGGCGGGGGGCCGCTGCCGTTGCGGCTGGTGTCCATCACGTAATGCTTGCCGCCCAGGAGTTCGGAGAGCGTGTCCCCGTACGCGATGACCTCGGCGTCGGCGCGGAAGTTGGACACGTTGAGCGCGAAGCCGTCGGCCCGCGAGACGCCCGAACGCATCAGTGCCGGGACCATCCGCCAGGGGTTGGGCACCCAGGCCGGGTGGCCCGCGTCGAGGTAGACCTTGGTGTGCGGCTGCCGCTTCAGCCGCTCGGTGGCCCGCGCGAGCAGGCCGTGGCGCTCGTCGTGGAAGCGGGCCGGGGTGCAGCCGTCGAGCAGGTGCGGGACCGCGTCCGGTTCGAGGACCACGAGGGCGGGGGCGTCACCGATGGCGGCGGCGAAGCGGTCGATCCAGCGCAGGTAGGCGGGGCCGTTCTCGGCGCCGCCCGCCGAGTACTGGCCGCAGTCGCGGTGCGGGATGCGGTACGCGACCAGCAGAACGGTGCGCCCTCGGGCCTCGCGTACGGCGCGCTCGATACCGAACGTGGGGTCGGCGTCGGCGAGCCAGGTGGGGGTGGGCTGGTCGGCGATGTGGCGCATGGCGGCCGCGTCCGCGGTGCGACCCTCGCTCTGCCAGGTGGCCGCCTGGCGTGCGGCGTCGCTTCGGGGGTCCACCCAGAAAGGGTGGGGCGGTTCGGGAGCGCTGAGCAGCGCGGGCGACAGCACGGTCAGCAGCGCGGCGGCGATGGTGCGGAGCATGTCTTTCCCCTACCCGCCCCTTCCCGGAACTGGGGCTTCGCCCCGGGCCCCGCATCCGAACTTCGTTCGGATGGCCTCAAACGCCGGCCTCGAACACCGGCCGCACCAGCCACCCGCACCAGCCGAGCACGGCACCAGGGACACTGGACCCCGTGATCCGCACCGACGACCTGGCGCAGCTCCCCGTACGGCTCGCCCTGCCCGGGCTCGAAGCCGGTCTCGACGCGCACGGCACCGCCGTGCTCTGCGCCCCGCCCGGCACGGGCAAGACCACGCTCGTGCCGTTGGCGCTCGCCGGGCTGCTCGGCGGGCCGGGCCGGGGGCGCCGCGTGATCGTCGCCGAGCCACGGCGGATCGCCGCCCGCGCCGCCGCCAGGCGTATGGCCTGGCTGCTCGGTGAGCAGGTGGGCGGGAGCGTCGGCTTCACGGTGCGCGGCGAACGCAACGTCGGCCGCGCCACTCGCGTCGAGGTCGTCACCACCGGCGTACTGCTCCAACGCCTGCAGCGCGACCAGGAGTTGAGCGGGGTCGACCTGGTCATCCTCGACGAGTGCCACGAGCGGCACCTCGACGCGGACACCACGGCCGCCTTCCTCCTCGACGTACGCGCGACGCTCCGCCCCGAGCTGCAGCTCGTCGCCGCGTCCGCGACCACCGACGCCGAGGGCTGGTCCCGCATCCTGGGGAACGCGCCGGTCGTGGAGGCGCACGGCACGGCCCATCCCGTGGAGACCGTCTGGGCGCCACCGCCGCGCCCCGTGCGCCCTCCGCACGGGATGCGCGTCGATCCCGCGCTGCTCACGCATGTCGCCGCCACGGTCCGGCGGGCCCTCGACGAGCGCGCGGGCGACGTGCTCTGCTTCCTGCCGGGTGTGGGCGAAATCGCCCGGGTGGCGGGCCAGTTGGGGCAGCTCCCGCACACCGACGTACTGCAGGTGCACGGCCGCGCGCCCGCCGCCGTACAGGACGCCGCGCTCTCCCCCGGTGAGCGGCGCCGGGTCGTGCTCGCCACGTCCGTGGCCGAGTCGTCCCTGACCGTGCCCGGGGTGCGGATCGTGGTCGACTCCGGGCTCGCCCGCGAACCGCGGACCGACCACGCGCGCGGCCTGAGCGCGCTCGCGACCGTACGGGCCTCGCAGGCAGCCGGGCGCCAGCGGGCGGGACGGGCCGGGCGTGAGGCGCCGGGTGCGGTGTACCGCTGCTGGGACCGGGCCGAGGACGGGCGCCTCACCAAGTTCCCCGCGCCGGAGATCAAGGTCGCGGATCTCACCGCGTTCGCCCTGCAGACCGCCTGCTGGGGCGACCCGGACGCCACCGGGCTCGCCCTGCTCGACCCGCCTCCGGCCGGTGCGATGGCCGCCGCGCGCCGGACCCTGACGGCCATCGGCGCGCTCGACGCGACGGGCCGCGTCACCGGACGCGGGCTGCGCATGGCCCGGTTGGGCCTGCATCCACGCCTGGGCCGCGCGCTGCTCGACGGGGCGCGCGAGGTCGGGGCAAGGGCGGCGGCCGAGGTGGTCGCCCTCCTGAGCGAGGAACCGCCACGGGAGTACGGGGACGATCTGGCGGCTGCATTGCGCGCGGCACGCCGTGGCCGTGATGCGTACGGAGCCCGTTGGCGTACGGAGGTACGCAGGCTCGGCTCGGCTCTGGAGCGGTCGGACGCCGCTGCTTCGGGGGACGGCGGTGAGGCGGCGAACGACCGGCCCCGGCCCTCCTCGTCCACCACGACCGCACCCTCCTCCGAAGACCGCGCTCCCGCCGTGATCACCGCCCTCGCCTTCCCCGAGCGCGTCGCCCGCTCCAAGGGCGCCGGCGCCTGTCTGATGGCCTCGGGGACGGCCGCCGAACTCCCCGACGGCTCCCCGCTGTTCGGCTCCGAGTGGATCGCTGTCGCGGTGGCCGACCGCCCCGTCGGCTCCGCGCACGCGCGGGTGCGGCTCGGTGCCGTGCTCGACGAGGACATGGCACGGGCCGCCGCCGCTCCCCTGTACAGCAGCGGCGAGGAGGTCGGCTGGGCGGACGGCGAGGTCGTGGCGCGTCACGTGGAGCGGCTCGGTGCGATCGAGCTGAAGGTGCGCCCGATCGGCGACCCGGACCCCGTTCTCGTACGAAATGCGCTGCTCGAAGGGCTGGCCGAGGAGGGCACCGTACTCCTGAAGTGGTCGCAGAAGGCCGGGGAGCTGCGCCGGCGACTGGCCTTCTTGCACCGGCAGTTGGGTGAGCCGTGGCCCGCCATGGACGAGCCGGCGCTGCTCGCGCGGGCCGACGAATGGCTCGAACCCGAGCTCTCCAAGGCGCGACGCCGGGCGGATCTCGGCCGGATCGACGCCGGGCAGGCGCTCGCCCGGCTGCTGCCCTGGGCGAGCGGGGACGCGGCCCGGCTGGACGAGCTGGCGCCCGAGCGGCTGACCGTGCCGAGCGGATCCTCGGCGCGCATCGACTACGGCGATCCCGAACAGCCCGTACTGGCCGTGAAGTTGCAGGAGATGTTCGGGCTCGCCAAGACGCCCGAGATCGCCGGCGTGCCCGTACTGGTGCATCTGCTGTCACCCGCGGGACGGCCCGCCGCCGTGACGGCCGATCTCGCCTCGTTCTGGCGACAGGGCTATCAGGCGGTACGGGCCGAGCTGCGCGGACGGTATCCGAAGCATCCGTGGCCCGAGGATCCGGCGGGCGCGGAACCCACGAGGTTCACCAACGCCCGCCTGCGCAGGGACGGTTGACCTGCCCAGGGACGGTTGATCAGACGCCGGCCGGCTCCGGTTCGGGCGCCCGGTCGTCCGTCGGCTCCGGGTCGTCGCCCGGCCGCCGGCTGCGGGCCTCGAGCCACAGAGCCAGGGAGAGCAGCACCAGCGCGAGGAACGCGGAGCCCCACGGGATGTACACGGTCATCGCGAGGATCAGCTGACGCTGGGACTTGACCAGGTCGACGGTGGACTTGATGAAGTCCTCGCGCATCTTCACATGCCCGTCGAAGACGGTGATCCGGTCCTTGCCGTCGCCCATCGTCGCGACGAGCGTGCCGCCGCGCATCTCCTCCTTGTGGATCTCCTCGCCGTACACCGGGGCTCCGGTGGTGGGGTCGACCCAGAACTTGCGGACCGTCGTGTACCACATCTCGGTCCCGGTGCCCTTGAGCTGCTCCGGCGTGATGGCCAGGCCGCCGGGCATCGTGCTCGGCCAGTCGACCTTCCGCCAGGGGATGGTCTGCTCGAAGTAGTAGACGTCGAGGCCGCGGAAGTTCTGCTCGCCCTTGTAGTGGATGGGGTTGCTGGTGCGGCTGCGGGCGTCGAAGTACTGGTAGTCCCGCTTCTCCGTCAGGAACGGCCACTTGAACTCGAGGCCCTCGCGCTTGACCGCGTGCTTGTCGGCCATCTCGCCCGTGGCATGGATCGGTTCGCCGCTGTGCGCGTCGAAGATGTAGCGCTCGGGGATCTGCGTCACCATCTTGCCTTCGGCGTCCTGGGCATAGGAGAGCCCGTCCCAGACCACCACGTCGCGGCCGGCGCTCTCCTCGATCTTCTCCGACTCCTCCACGTTGCCCCTGAGGGTCTGCACGATCGAGAGATCGGTCTTCTTCACCCCCTCCCCCATGTCGAAGATCGTCGCGTCCTTCGCCTCCAGAACCATCTTCTGGTACTGGTTCGCCGGCACCTTCGCCAGGCGCGGGAAGGCGTAGAAGCGGATCAGCGGCGAGAGGGCCGCGAAGAACACGGCGAAGGCGAGAAGTATGAGACTGGCCTTGCGGCGCATCGCGCGGCCTCCCTACGGGTGCTTGGGGATGGTGGTGAGCAGCGGCTCAGGCGAGGTCTTGCCGGGCGGGACCTCCATCGACGAAATCGTCAGGACCAGGGCCAACGCCACCGCGAGACCGATTCCCGCGGCAATCAGCGCGCGCATGTCCGGCCCCCTTCCAGAGATCTGATACGTCGTCAGGGCTGGGGCACCGTAGCAACGAGAACGCGAGATGAGAACACGTCGAACCGCCCCTGATCCGGGTTTCGGTTCAGGGGCGGTTCAGTGGCAGGTGTGAAGTTGTGTGACGCGGCTTTACGGGGTGAGAGCTCGGCCTTACGGAGTCGGGCTCGGCGAAGGCGACGCGGGAACCTCGACCTTGAGCTCGATGTCGAGCTTGCCGCCGCCGGGCGCGAGGAGCCTGAGCGTGTACGTGCCCGCGGTGTCGTCCGCGTAGATCTCCGGCAGCTTGAGCGTGCCGTCGGCGCCCGTGCCGAGCGTGAGGGTGCGCACGGCCTTGCCCTCGGCGTCCTTGAAGTACGGACCCGCGTCGTTCGGGTCGCCTTCCGGGTTCTTGATCATCGTGACGGTGACCTCGACGCCCGCCGCGGCCGCGCCGTTCAGCGTCGCCTTGACCTCGACGATCTCGGCGAACTGCGCACCCGGCGCACCGGTCAGCGCGGCGGTGGCGCTGGTGAGCGCGTCGGCCTGGCGTGCGGTGACGGTCGCGGTGAAGTCGGCGGTGATCACCCGGCCGCCCTCGGTGGTGGTGGCGCGGACGGTGAACTCACCGGTCTGCTCCCCCGCCTGGATACCGGGGGCGTTCGCGTAGCCGGTGGCGTCGGTGACGTCGACGGCCGTCTTGGCGCCGCTGGTGAAGGCCGCGTCCGTGGAGCCGAGGATCTCGAACGTCACGCTCTGGCGGGCCACCGCGGCGCCGGACGAGGTGGCCGCCTTGACCCGCGGGCTGCCCGCGAACGTGGTGCCCTGCGTGGCGGTGAAGGGGCCGCTGCTCTTGACCAGCTGGTCGACCACGGGGGTCGGGTCCACCGGCGGGGTGGTCTCGCCGCCGGTCGGGGGCTTGGTGGAGCCGCCACCGCCGGAGGGCGGCGGGGTGCTGCCGCCGCCGGTCGGGGGCTTCGGCTTCGGCTTCGGAGTCGGGCTCGGCGTCGGGTCCGGGTCGGGGGTGGCGTCGTCGCTGCGGTTGTCCGGCACGCTGCCCGTGCCGTCCGGCACCTCGTGGACGCCCTTGCGGTAGTACTCGAGCCACGACAGGACGGTGTCGAGATAGTCCCTCGAGTGGTTGTAGCTGAGGATCGCCTCTTCGAGACCGCCGGCCTTGGACAGGTCACGGTTGCTGGCGCAGAGGTACTTGCCGGCCGCGAGCGCCGCGTCGTAGACGTTGTTGGGGTCTTCCTTGCCGTCCCCGTTCGCGTCCTGACCCCAGGTGGCCCAGGTCGACGGGATGAACTGCATCGGGCCCACGGCCTTGTCGTGCACGGTGTCGCCGTCGTAGAGACCACCGTCGGTGTCGGTGATGTTGGCGAAGCCGTTGCCGTTCAACTGGGGGCCGAGAATGGGCGAGTTGGTGGTGCCGTTCGCGTCCACCTTGCCGCCGCGGGCGTGGCCGGACTCGACGTGGCCGATCGCGGCAAGCAGCTCCCAGGGCAGATTGCAGCCGGGGTTCGCGCCGCGCAGCGCGTTGGCCGCCCTCTTGTAGGCGTCGAGGACGGTCGCGGGTATGCCGGACTCGTCACCGCCCGCCGGAACGTCCGGGTCGTTGGACTCGGGGGTCGTGAGCGGCGGCAGATCCGTGTAGTACGGGTCGTCGCCGCTGGCGGTGTCGGGGGCCTCGGAGGCACCGGTGGCCTGGCGGCCGCCCGAGGGAACGTCCGTGACGCCGGGCGCCTGCGAGGCCGACAGCGCGGCGAACGCCGCCGCGGCCACCGCGGCCGCCGCCGTCGTCTTGCGCATCCGCTTTCCGAAAAGCGCTCGCATGCCTACGGTTCCCCTCCCGTGTCCCGCCCGACGCGCGCTCCCCACGCGCCGACCCAGGCGACACTACGACAACTTCCCCCGCTCAGAAACCGGTTCTTGTCCGGTTTGTTGGCGGATGGCGTGTGTGTGCACCCGGAAATTTCGCTCCGTTCCCACAGAGTCGATCAGGATGTCTGCGTACAGGTGCACGCTGTTGCGTAATCCGAGTCGAGCCCCCGAGGAGCCCCGTTGCCGTTCACGCTCAGCCATGCCGCCGCCGTACTGCCGCTGGTACGCGGGGACGGATCCGGGCGCGGGCCGCTGCTCGCCTCGGTGATGGTGGCGGGGTCGTTCGCTCCCGACCTCACCTACTTCGCGGCGAGTGTGCTGCCGGGTGCGATGGAGTTCGGCGCGTTCACGCACGCGTGGGCCGGGGTGCTGAGCGTGGACGTGGCGCTCACCGCGCTGCTCGTCGGGGTGTGGCTGCTGCTGCGCGAGCCGGTCGTCGCACTGCTGCCACGCGCCTGGCAGGGGCGGGTGCTCGGGCTCGGACGCGGACCCGCATGGCGTGAACGCCCGCGCGGATCACTGCTGTTCTGGTGCTACGTGTCCGCGGTGCTCGGCTCCGCGACGCACACGGTGTGGGACGCGTTCACGCATCTCGACCGCTGGGGGATGCGGGTGTTCCCGGTGCTCGGCGAGGAGATCGCCGGCTCGCCCCTCTACTGGTATCTGCAGTACGGCGGTTCGGCGCTGGCGCTGATCGCCGTGATCTGGTGGCTGGTCCTCGCGCTGCGGCGCTCCCCCGACGCGGGTACGGCCGGCGTCCCGCGGCTCTCCCGCCGTGCGCGTATCACCGCGTTCGCCTGCATCGCCGGGTGCGTGGTGCTCGGCGCGGCGCATCGCACGGTGCGGTGGTGGCAGCTGCTGGACGGCGGGCCCAGGCGGGCCTGGGAGATCATCCCGACCCTGTGCTTCGGCGCGGGCGCGGGCCTCGTGGCCGGGCTGGTCGGGTACGCGGCGGTGGTCAGGGTGCGCTCGGGCGGTTCCGGGGTTCCTCGGGAAGAATCCGGGGCTCCTCGGGAAGAAGCTGGTTCAACTGCCCCGCACCGTCCGGAACCGACCCGTCCGGCAGCTCGCTGATCTCACTCTCCGGGGTGTAACCCTGCCCGGCCGAGCGGCCCTTGTTCAGCGCGCGGTGCACGGCGTGGGCGACACGCTCGATGGTCCGCACCCCGTACGCCATGGTCGGGTTGTCGTGGCTGAGCACCACGATCCGGTACGAGCGGCCGCTGCCGATGAAAGCCCCGACGCTGTGCACGCGCCAGCCGTGGGTGGCCCGGGGCAGCCAGCCGTTCTTCACATGGGCGGTGATCCCTTTGGCCATACCCGCGGGCACACCCCAGCGCTGGTCCGCACGGACCTGCTGCAGTTGCTTGAGGCCGTAGGCGCGTGACTTCAGGAACGAGCGGGCCTGCGTGAGCACGCCGAGCAGCCGGATCTGGTCGACGGCGGTGGTGCGGGTCAGACCCCACAGACCGTTCGGACCGGGGGTCGTGGAGGTGGCCTTCGCCTTGGCGAGGAACCGCTCGACACGGCTGGGCCCGAGGTCCTGCCAGAGCTGCCAGGCGGAGCCGTTGTCGGAGACCTGGATCATCGGGGGGATCCGGCGGGCCTCGAACCCGGTGAGCTTGCGGCCCCACTCCTGGGCCCGCCACAGCACGGCCTCCATGATCAGCACCTTGGCGATGCTGGCCGAGTCATAGGTACGTCCGGCGTCGACGGCGCACCACAGGTCGTCGGCGTCGTCGTGCACGGCGACGGAGACGGTGCCGGTACGGGACGACAAAGCCGCCCGTATGTCCTTGGACATACGGGCGGCGAGGCCGGGGTCACGGGCGGAGCGGCAGGCGGGGGCTATGGCGGCGCCCCGGCGTACGGCGTTCGCGTCGGCCGCGGCGGCTATCGGGGCGATCAGCGCGGAGGCCACGGCGGCGGCGACGGCAGGACGCCAGTGCCCTGCGGCGCCCGCGGCGCTGTGACGGCGGCGGATGGCCTGGCGGGTGACCTGCCGGGTGAGCGTGCGCCGGGTGCGTATGTGAAGACCCATGGTGGCCACGATGCCGGTGCCCTGAGGTGAGGGCCTGGTTGCGGGGGGCCGTCTGAGTGAGGGCTGTTCGGGGGTGTGTCGGGGTGCTGTGTCCTTGGGCGCGGCTCACGTTGCCGGGTGCAGGTAGGTGGGCGGCTGGGGCGGGCGGAGATTTCCCCTACCCGCCCCTTCCCGGCTGTGACATTTACGGCTCCGCCGCGTGGGGGCTCCGCCCCGGACCCCAGCATCCGAACTCCGTTCGGATCTGCTCGATCGCCGCAGGGGCTGAAACTACTCAGTGCGCCGCCGACTCCCAGTCCGCGCCCACGCCCACCGAGACGTCCAGCGGTGCGCGCAGGCTGACCGCCGAGGACATCTCGCGGCGGACGAGTTCCTCGACCTGCTCGCGTTCGCCCGGGGCGATCTCCAGGACGACTTCGTCGTGGACCTGGAGCAGCAGGCGGGAGGTGAGCTGCTCGGCCTGGAGGGCCTTGTCGACGTTGAGCATCGCGATCTTGACGATGTCCGCGGCCGTGCCCTGGATCGGGGCATTGAGCGCCATCCGCTCGGCGGCCTCGCGGCGCTGGCGGTTGTCGCTGTTGAGGTCGGGCAGATAGCGGCGGCGGCCCAGCATCGTGGCCGTGTAACCGGTCGCGCGAGCCTCGTCGACCGCCCGGCGCAGATAGTCGCGTACGCCGCCGAAGCGCTCGAAGTAGGTGTCCATCAGGGCCCGGGCCTCGCCCGCCTCGATGTTCAGCTGCTGCGAGAGACCGAAGGCCGAGAGGCCGTAGGCCAGGCCGTACGACATGGCCTTGATCTTGCGGCGCATCTCCGCGTCGACATCCGCCTTGGCCACGGAGAAGACCTGCGAGGCCACGGTGGTGTGCAGGTCCTCGCCGGAGGTGAAGGCCTCGATGAGGCCCTCGTCCTCGGAGAGGTGGGCCATGACGCGGAGCTCGATCTGGCTGTAGTCGGCCGTCATCAGCGACTCGTAGCCCTCGCCGACGACGAAGCCGCGGCGGATCGCGCGGCCCTCGTCGGTGCGCACGGGCACGTTCTGCAGGTTCGGCTCCGTGGAGGAGAGCCGGCCCGTCGCGGCGACGGTCTGGCTGAACGTGGTGTGGATCCGGCCGTCCGCGGCGATCGTCTTGATCAGGCCTTCGACCGTGACGCGCAGCTTCGCCTGCTCGCGGTGGCGCAGCATGATGACCGGCAGTTCGTTGTCCGTCTGCGAGGCCAGCCACGCGAGGGCGTCGGCGTCCGTGGTGTAGCCGGTCTTGGTCTTCTTGGTCTTGGGCAGACCGAGCTCGGCGAAGAGGACTTCCTGGAGCTGCTTGGGCGAGCCGAGGTTGAACTCGTGGCCCGCGGCGGCGTGCGCTTCCTTGACCGCCTGCTGCACGGCGCCCGCGAACTGCTGCTCCATCGCTTCGAGATGGGGGCGGTCGGCGGCGATGCCGGACCGCTCCATCCGGGCCAGGAGGATCGACGTCGGCAACTCGACGTCCGTGAGGAGCTCGGTCGCGCCGGCCTCCTTGAGCTTCTCCTCGAAGGCCGTACCCAGGTCGAGGATGGTGCGCGCCTGGTGCATCAGCGCCTCGGCCTCGGCACTGTCGTCCGCGCCGAACGCCAGCTGGCCCTCCGCCGCGGAGGCGGGGGCGAGCTCACGGCCGAGGTATTCGAGGGAGAGCGCGTCGAGCGCGAAGGAGCGGCGGCCCGGCTTCACCAGATACGCGGCGAGCGCGCTGTCCATGGTGATGCCCTCGACGCTCCAGCCGTGCTCGGCGAAGACCCGCAGCACGTTCTTCGCGTTGTGCAGGACCTTGGGCTTGTCGGCGTCCGCGAGCCACTTCGCGAAGGCCTTCTCGTCGGCCTCGTCCAGCTGGGACGGGTCGAACCAGGCGGCCGCGCCGTCGGCGCAGGCCAGGGCCACCTCGGCGACCGAGCCGGTACCGAGCGCCCACGAGTCGACCGTCGCGAGCCCCAGGATCCGCTGCGCGTGCTCGTCGAGCCACGGCTTCAGCTCGCCCGTGGACAGGACCGAGCCGTCCACCTCGACGCCGGGCTCGGCCGGGGTCTCCTCGGCCTCCTCGGAGCCCGGGTCCACGGCCAGCAGCCGCTCGCGCAGCGACGGGTTACGGATCTCCAGGGTGTCGAGCACCATGGCCATCGCCTTGCGGTCGTACGGACGGCGCTCCAACTCCGTGGCGGACTTGGGCAGTTCGACGTCGCGGACCATCTCGGTGAGCCGGCGGTTGGTCTTCACCGCTTCGAGGTGCTCGCGCAGGTTGGCGCCCGCCTTGCCCTTGACCTCGTCGACGCGCTCGACGAGCTCGGCGAAGGAGCCGAACTGGTTGATCCACTTCGCGGCGGTCTTCTCGCCGACGCCGGGGATGCCGGGCAGGTTGTCGGACGGGTCGCCGCGCAGGGCCGCGAAGTCCGGGTACTGGGAGGGCGTGAGCCCGTACTTCTCGTGGACCTTCTCCGGCGTGAAGCGGGTGAGCTCGGAGACGCCCTTGGTGGGGTAGAGCACCGTGGTGTTCTCGGTGACCAGCTGGAACGAGTCGCGGTCGCCGGTGACGATCAGGACGTCGAAGCCCGCGGCCTCGGCCTGGGTGGCGAGGGTGGCGATGATGTCGTCGGCCTCGAAGCCGTCCACCGCGAACCGGTCGGCGTTCATCGTGTCGAGGAGCTCGCCGATCAGCTCGACCTGCCCCTTGAACTCGTCGGGGGTCTTCGACCTGTTCGCCTTGTACTCGGGGAACTCCGACGAGCGCCATGTCTTGCGCGAGACGTCGAAGGCGACCGCGAAGTGCGTGGGCGCCTCGTCGCGCAGCGTGTTCGCCAGCATCGACGCGAAGCCGTAGATCGCGTTGGTGGGCTGGCCGGTCGCCGTCGTGAAGTTCTCCGCGGGCAGCGCGAAGAACGCCCGGTAGGCGAGCGAGTGCCCGTCCATCAGCATCAGGCGCGGTCGGGTCTCGGATTTCGCGGTGTTCGTCGTCTTCTCTGCCACGCGTCCGATCCTCCCACGCCCCACTGACACTCCGGCCCGCACCGGCTTACACGTCCGCGTGATCATGGGAGTGCTCGTGGCAGCGGACGCCTGCCGCCCGACCGTGAGCCGGGCCACGTCCGCGTGGCAGGATCGACGGTGCGGATACCCGTACGAGCAAGTCCTGAAGGAGAACGGCCATGGCAGGCAAGCCCCCCACCGGCGATCCCGTCCAGGACGCACCCGAGGTGGCCGCCCCGCAGCACGCGGCCGCGGGGCTGCCCGCCATCGGGCACACCCTGCGGATGGCGCAGCAGCAGATGGGCGTGAAGCGCACCGCGCTCACCCTCCTGCGCGTCAATCAGAAGGACGGCTTCGACTGCCCGGGCTGCGCCTGGCCCGAGCCGGAGCACCGGCACAAGGCGGAGTTCTGCGAGAACGGTGCGAAGGCCGTCGCCGAGGAGGCGACCCTGCGCCGGGTGACCCCGGACTTCTTCGCCGCGCACCCCGTCAGCGATCTCGCGCACCGCAGCGGCTACTGGCTGGGCCAGCAGGGCCGGCTCACACAGCCCATGTATCTGGCCGAGGGCTCGGACCGGTACGAGGCGGTCACCTGGGAGCGCGCCTTCGACATCGTCGCCGAGGAGCTCGGCGCGCTCTCCTCCCCCGACGAGGCCGTCTTCTACACGTCGGGGCGCACGAGCAACGAAGCGGCGTTCCTCTACCAGCTCTTCGCCCGCGAGTTCGGCACCAACAACCTGCCGGACTGCTCCAACATGTGCCACGAGTCCTCGGGTTCGGCGCTGGTCGAGACGATCGGCATCGGCAAGGGCAGCGTGCTGCTCGACGACCTCTACAAGGCCGACCTGATCATCGTGGCCGGGCAGAACCCGGGCACGAACCATCCGCGCATGCTCTCCGCCCTGGAGAAGGCGAAGGCCGGCGGGGCGAAGATCATCACGGTGAATCCGCTGCCCGAGGCCGGGATGGAGCGGTTCAAGAACCCGCAGACCCCGCACGGCATGCTCAAGGGCACCGCCCTGACCGACCTCTTCCTGCAGATCCGCCTCGGCGGCGACCAGGCCCTGTTCCGTCTCCTCAACAAGCTGATCCTGGAGACACAAGGAGCGGTGGACGACGCGTTCGTACGCGAACACACCCATGGATACGAGGAGTTCGCGGCCGCCGCACGCGAAGCCGACTGGGACGAGACCCTCACGGCCACCGGTCTGAGCCGCGAGAAGATCGACGAGGCGCTGCGCATGGTGCTCACCTCGAAGCGCACCATCGTGTGCTGGGCGATGGGCCTGACGCAGCACAAGCACGCCGTCCCCACGATCCGCGAGGTCGTCAACTTCCTTCTCCTTCGCGGCAACATCGGCCGTCCGGGTGCGGGCGTCTGCCCGGTGCGCGGTCACTCCAACGTCCAGGGCGACCGCACGATGGGCATCTTCGAGCGGCCCGCGCCCGCGTTCCTGGACGCCCTGGAGAAGGAGTTCGGCTTCGCGCCGCCGCGCCACCACGGCCTCGATGTCGTACGGGCGATCCGCGCCCTGCGCGACGGCGAGGCGAAGGTGTTCTTCGCGATGGGCGGCAACTTCGTGGCGGCCAGCCCCGACACGGAGGTCACGGAGGCGGCGATGCGACGGGCGCGGCTCACCGTCCACGTATCGACGAAACTGAACCGTTCCCATGCGGTCACCGGTGCCCGCGCCCTGATCCTCCCGACCCTCGGGCGCACGGAGAGGGACCTGCAGGGCGGTGGCGAGCAGTTCGTGACGGTCGAGGACTCGATGGGCATGGTGCACGCCTCGCGCGGGCGGCTCACGCCCGCGAGCCCGCATCTGCTCTCCGAGCCGGCCATCGTCGCCCGGCTCGCGCGACGCGTCCTGGGTGAGGACTCCCGTACGCCTTGGGAGGAGTTCCAGAAGGACTACGCGACGATCCGGGACCGTATCGCCGCGGTGATCCCCGGATTCGACGACTTCAACGCGAAGGTCTCCAAGCCCGGCGGTTTCACGCTCCCCCACGCCCCGCGCGACGAGCGGCGTTTCCCGACCGCGACCGGCAAGGCCAACTTCACCGCGGCGCCCGTCGAGTACCCCGAACTGCCCGCGGGGCGGCTGCTGTTGCAGACGCTGCGCTCGCACGACCAGTACAACACCACGATCTACGGCCTCGACGACCGCTACCGCGGTATCAAGAACGGCCGCCGGGTGGTCCTGGTGAACCCCGACGACGCCGCCGAGCTCGGCCTCGCGGACGGCTCGTACGTGGATCTCGTCAGCGAGTGGCAGGACGGCGTGGAGCGCCGCGCCTCCGGCTTCCGGGTGGTCCCCTACCCGACGGCGAAGGGCTGCGCCGCCGCGTACTACCCGGAGACGAACGTCCTGATCCCCCTGGACTCGACGGCCGACACCAGCAATACGCCGGTGAGCAAGGCGGTCGTCGTCAGGCTGGAGCCGAAGTGATCAGGGGCGCGGGGAACTGCGGCGAACCGTGACCGCCGTCACACCACTCGCCTAAGCGAACGCTCAGTCACCCTGGTAAGAAGACAGTGGCACCGTACGGACCAGAACTGGAGCACCCATGGGCGAGAAGAGCACCGTCAAGTTCCCGCAGGAAGTCATCGACGAGTACGCGGCACTCGGCGTGGATCTGCCCGCCCTGTTCTCGGCCGGCGACCTCGGCAGGCGCATGGGTGTGGAGATCAAGGAGGCCGCCGCCGACCGCGTCGTGGGCACCATGCCGGTCGAGGGCAACACCCAGCCGTACGGCCTGCTGCACGGCGGCGCCTCCGCGGTGCTCGCCGAAACACTCGGCTCGGTCGGCGCGATGATGCACGGCGGCACCAGCAAGATCGCCGTCGGCGTCGACCTCAACTGCACACACCACCGCGGGGCACGCTCGGGCCTGGTCACCGGGGTGGCGACGCCGGTGCACCGGGGGCGCTCCACGGCCACGTACGAGATCGTCATCACCGACGACCAGGACCGCCGGGTGTGCACGGCGCGTCTGACGTGTCTGCTGCGCGACGTGAACCCGAGCGACGAGGCGCGGGTGCGCGACTGACCCGCCCGTCCCCCAACTCGCCCGAGGGGCACTCCGGTTGACCCGGGGTGCCCCTCACGTGTGTGCGCCACCCCGGCGCCGTACGCACCCGCCGCCGATGCGCGAGGGGCTGCCCGAACGGCGCTCACGGGGCACCTGGCTGACGGTGAGTGACCGGCGAGGGCGCCGCCCGGCAGGCGGCCTCCAGGACCAGAGTTGCCCACCCTTGGCGCGCACGACCCTTGTTGGCTGCACCTATCTCGCACTAGCGTCGTGACCATGAGGCCCGCCGCCCCACGCCGAGCAATCCTCGCCCTGGCGGCCGCCTGCGCCTTCGCGACGCCCCTGACCGGGTGTTCGGGCACGGCCGACGACCGGTCAGGACCCAGCCCGTCCCCGCGCACGAGCTCCGATACGGAGATCTGTATCGCGCTGGTCGGTTACTGGTCGAAAGAGGTCTTTCTCGAACGACCCACCTCAGGGCGGGACTTCATGCAGAAAGGCCTGTCCAACGGACAGAACGAGATCCTGCTCGGTGCCGTCGAAGCAGCACAGAAAGAACGCAAACAGTCCGATACGGACGCCGCGTTGAAGGTCATCGACAAGCAGGTGAAAAAGGGGTGCGAGGAGCGATATCGGAAAGGAAAGCCGACCGAAGGCATCTGGCGCGACCCGAGCTCGTCGCCGCCCGCGCACACCGAATCGGCATCGCCCTCACCCTGAGTAATCACCGCACCGGCCGCGAACACATTCCGTTCCCGCCGGTAATCGATCACCGGGTTTTCCGGAATCCCTTATTCAGCCTGGATGATTCCCTCGGCCTGTCAGGAGCAAGATCGCCCCAAGCACCTTAGCGGAACAGCAACTTCTCAGTATGTGGTCACCCGTAACAGTGCCAAGAAGTCCGTTTAGCCCGCACTGCACCTTCGGGAATTCGACGCTCATAACAAGAGAGTCACATCCTGCCCTTCCCTGGTCCCCAGGCCCGTCACCTGCGCTTAGAGTCACGGCCAGTCACCGCGCCGCCGGGCGCTAACTGAAATGCACCACATTGCTCCGCCCCCAGTACGGCCCGGCGATCAGTACGGCCCCCTCACGTCGAGGCAGCCGGCGCCAGGGAAAGGACCCATCGTGCGTAAGCGTTCCTTGCTCATACTCACTTCGGTGTTGACCACCGGAGCACTCACCCTCTCTGCCTGTGGTTCGCGCGACGATGACAAGAACACGGGCGGTGAGAAGACCAAGGTCATCATCGGCGTCGACTCGCCCACCTCGGGCGACCTGTCGGCCCTGGGTCTCGGCATCAAGAACTCCGCCGACCTCGCGGCCAAGACCGCGAACAAGAAGGAGTACGTCAAGGGCATCGAGTTCGAGATCCAGGCCCTCGACGACCAGGCCCAGCCGAACATCGGCCAGCAGAACGCGGCCAAGTTCATCGGCAACAAGGACGTCGTCGGCGTCGTCGGCCCGCTGAACTCCAGCGTCTCGCAGTCGATGCAGAAGCCGTTCAACGACGCCGGCCTCACCCAGGTCTCCCCGGCCAACACCGGTACGGAGCTGACCCAGGGCGACGGCTGGAAGACCGGCGACAGCCAGCGTCAGTTCAAGACGTTCTTCCGTACCGCGACCACGGACGAGATCCAGGGCGCGTTCGCCGCGAACTACCTGTTCAACACGGCGAAGATCAAGAACGTCTACCTGATCGACGACCAGAAGACCTACGGCGCCGGTCTCGCCGCGTCCTTCAAGGACACCTACACGAAGCTCGGCGGCAAGATCGTGGGCACCGACCACGTCAACCCCGAGGACCGTGACTTCAACGCCGTCGTCACGCAGGTCAAGAAGACCGGCGCCGACGCGGTCTACTACGGCGGCGAGTACCCGGCCGCCGGTCCGCTGAGCCAGCAGCTCAAGGACGCCGGCAACAAGATCCCGCTCATGGGCGGCGACGGCATCTACTCCGGCGACTTCATCAAGCTCAACAAGAAGGCCGAGGGTGACCTCGCGACCTCCGTGGGCAAGCCGGTCGAGCAGCTCGACTCCGCCAAGCAGTTCATCGCGGACTACAAGGCGGCCGGCTACAAGGACGCCTACGAGGCGTACGGCGGCTCCACCTACGACGCCACCTGGGCGATCATCGAGGCCGTGAAGCTCGCGGTCGAGGGCAACGACGGCAAGCTCCCCGACGACGCCCGCGCCAAGGTCCTCGAGGCCATGGCCAAGGTCAAGTTCGCCGGCGTCACCGGTGACGTGTCCTTCGACGAGTTCGGTGACACCACCAACACCATGATGACCGCCTACCAGGTCGAAAAGGGTGCCTGGGCCCCGAAGTTCAGTGAGGCAGTCAAGCCGTAACACCGCTGCACCAGCATTGACCCAGACCGCGCGGGAGCGCCACCAGCGCTCCCGCGCGGCGCCATATCCGAACCACCCCACACGGAGGCCTTGCGGTGAACGAACTGCCGCAGCAGCTGGCCAATGGACTCATCCTCGGCGCGATGTACGGTCTCATCGCCGTCGGGTACACGATGGTCTACGGCATTGTCCAGCTCATCAACTTCGCCCACGGCGAGATATTCATGATCGGGGGCTTCGGCGCCCTGACGATCCATCTGTGGTTCCCTGACGCGCCCTTGCTCGCGCTCATTCCACTGATGATCGTCTTCGGAGTGGTCTGCTCCGTCGCCGTGGGCACCGCAGCCGAGCGCTTCGCCTACCGGCCACTGCGCAACGCTCCACGGCTCGCGCCACTGATCACCGCAATCGGCCTCTCCATCCTCCTCCAGCAGGCCATCTGGAAGTGGTACCCGGACGCGACGAAGGACATCTCCTTCCCGCAGTTCGACGCCGACCCGATTCCCTTCCTCGGCGCCGACATCAAGGTGAACTCCCTCTTCATCCTGATCGCGGCCCCGCTGTGCATGTTCGGCCTCGGCTTCTTCGTCAACAAGACCCGCTCCGGGCGCGGTATGCAGGCCACCGCCCAGGACCCGGACACCGCGAAGCTGATGGGCATCAACACCGACCGCATCATCGTCATGGCCTTCGCCATCGGTGCCGCGTTCGCCGCCATCGCCGCGGTCGGCTACGGCCTCCACCAGGGCCAGGTCAGCTACCTCATGGGCTTCCTCATGGGGCTCAAGGCCTTCACCGCCGCCGTGCTCGGCGGCATCGGCAACATCTACGGCGCCATGCTCGGCGGCATCGTCCTCGGCGTCGCCGAGGCCCTCGCCACCGGCTACATGAGCGAAGTGCCCGGCATGGAGCTCTTCGGAGGCGGTGGCTGGAAGGACGTCTGGGCCTTCGCCCTGCTGATCATCGTCCTGCTCGTGCGGCCCCAGGGCCTGCTCGGCGAACGCGTCGCGGACAGGGCGTGATCACCATGGCCGACATCATCACCAAGAACAGCCCGGCCGGAGCCGACAGCGCGGTGCGCCCGCTCGTCTCCCTGCCGGCCGGCGGCGCCCGTCACGTCACCGTCGCGGGATCCGTCATCGCCCTCGCCGGCACCTTCATGGCGTGGACCTGGACCGGTGCCTTCCCCGGCAACCTGACCGTCACCGGCTACCCCGGCGGACTGCAGGTTCTCGTCCTCATCGCCGCTGCCCTCACGCTGCTGTTCGCCCTCTCCGGGTACGGCATCCGAGGCCTCAAGTGGCTCACCCCCGGCGGCGCCAACGCGGCCGTCCGCCTCACCGCGCTCGGCACCCTGGGCACCATCGGCTACAGCATGGGCGCCATCACCGGTGAACTCGGCGGCGTGGTCAACCTCGAACCCGGAGCCTGGGTCACCGGAGTCGGCGCACTCGTCGCCGTCGTCGGATCCCTGGCGCTGCCGTACGACGAGCCCTTCCCGGCCGACGAGCAGCACCCCAACGCCTGGGAACGCTTCCGCCACAGCCTGCACGCGCCGAACCCCAAGAAGGCGCGCGGACTGTCCTCCTGGGCCGAGATCCTGATCATCGTCGTCGGCTTCGCCATCGGCCTGAACATCTTCACGTACGGCATCGAGACCGACTACGCCGAACTGTTCATCGGCTTCCTCATCACCCTCGGTTTCTGCTTCTCCGGTGCCGTACGGGCCGGCCTCATCGGCCGACTCACCGCACTCACGGCGAAGCACCGCTCCGTGACCCTCGGCGCGGCCTTCGCCGCGGCGATCTGCTTCCCCTTCACCCAGGACAACGACCACTTCGCCCTGATCGGGACCAACATCCTGATCTTCGCGACCGTGGCCCTCGGCCTGAACGTCGTCGTGGGGCTCGCGGGCCTCCTCGACCTGGGATATGTCGCCTTCCTCGGCGTCGGCGCCTACGCGGCCGCCCTCGTCTCCGGCTCCCCCTCATCCCCGTTCGACGTCGAGTTCCCGTTCTGGGCCGCCGTCCTCACCGGAGCGGGAGCCTCCCTGGTCTTCGGCGTCCTCATCGGCGCCCCGACCCTGCGGCTGCGCGGCGACTACCTCGCCATCGTGACCCTCGGCTTCGGTGAGATCTTCCGTATCACCGCGAACAACCTCAACGGTTCCAGCGGTCCGGACATCACCAACGGCGCCCAGGGCATCTCCTCCATCCCCGACCTGGAGATCTTCGGATTCGCCTTCGGGGAACCGCATGACATCGCAGGCTTCACCCTTGGCCGCAACGCCAACTACTTCCTGCTGATGCTGCTGTTCACGGCCATCGTGGTCCTGGTGTTCACCCGTTCCGGCTCGTCCCGTATCGGACGCGCCTGGGTCGCCATCCGCGAGGACGAGACCGCCGCCACCGCCATGGGCATCAACGGCTTCCGCCTCAAGCTGATCGCCTTCGCCCTCGGCGCCACCCTCGCCGGCCTCGCCGGCACCGTGCAGGCCCACGTCTCGTACTCCGTCACCCCCGACCAGTACGAGTTCGCCGGCACCGCGCCGCCCAACTCGGCGTTCCTGCTCGCCGCCGTCATCCTCGGCGGTATGGGCACCGTGAGCGGACCGCTCATCGGCGCCGCACTGCTCTACCTGATCCCCGAGAAGCTCAGCTTCATGGCGGACTACCAGCTGCTCCTCTTCGGCCTCGCCCTGATCGTCCTCATGCGCTTCCGCCCCGAGGGCATCGTCGCCGACCGCCGCAAGAAGCTGGAGTTCCACGAGGCCGACGAGATCGCCGTACCCGAACAGCGACTGCCCGAAGACGGCGTCAGCGCCACAAAGGCAGGGGCGTGACCACCATGACCAGCAACGGATCCACCCCCGTCCTCGAAGCCAGCGGCGTCACGATGCGCTTCGGCGGTCTCACCGCCGTCCGCAACGTCGACCTCACCGTCAACTCCGGTGAGATCGTGGGCCTCATCGGCCCCAACGGCGCGGGCAAGACCACCTTCTTCAACTGCCTCACGGGTCTTTACGTCCCCACCGAGGGCAAGGTCGGCTACAAGGGCACCACGCTGCCCCCCAAGCCGCACCTGGTCACCCAGGCCGGTATCGCCCGTACCTTCCAGAACATCAGGCTCTTCTCCAACATGACCGTCCTGGAGAACGTCCTCGTCGGACGCCACACCAGGACGAAGGAAGGCCTCTGGTCGGCACTCCTGCGCGGCCCCGGCTTCAAGAAGGCGGAGAAGGCCTCGCACGAACGGGCCATGGAACTCCTCGAGTTCACCGGCCTGGAGAAGAAGGCGGACCACCTCTCCCGCAACCTCCCGTACGGCGAGCAGCGCAAGCTCGAAATCGCGCGCGCTCTCGCCAGCGAGCCCGGGCTGCTCCTCCTGGACGAGCCGACCGCCGGTATGAACCCGCAGGAGACCCGCGCCGCGGAAGAACTCATCTTCGCGATCCGCGACCAGGGCATCGCCGTACTCGTCATCGAGCACGACATGCGGTTCATCTTCAACCTCTGCGACCGCGTCGCCTGTCTCGTCCAGGGGGAGAAGCTCGTCGAGGGCACCCCCGAGGTCGTCCAGAGCGACGAACGTGTCATCGCCGCCTACCTCGGCACCCCCTTCGAAGGTGCCCCCGGCGCCGAGGAACTCGCCGAAGTAGAAGCAGCGGAGGCAGCAGCACCCAGCACCGACTCCCGCACGGAGGACGCCCAGTGACCGCTCTGCTCGAGGTCAAGGACCTCAAGGTCGCCTACGGCAAGATCGAAGCCGTCAAGGGCATCTCCTTCAGCGTCGAAGCCGGCCAGATCGTCACCCTCATCGGCACCAACGGCGCCGGCAAGACGACGACCCTGCGCACGCTGTCCGGGCTGCTCAAGCCGGTCTCCGGCAGCATCACCTTCGACGGCAAGCCGCTGCGGAAGATCCGCGCCGACCAGATCGTGGGGCTGGGCCTGGCCCACTCCCCCGAAGGCCGGCACATCTTTCCCCGGATGACCATCGAGGACAACCTCCGCCTCGGCGCGTACCTCCGCGACGACAAAGAGGGCATCCTCAAGGACATACAGGCCGCTTACGACCTCTTCCCCATCCTCGGGGAACGCCGCAAGCAGGCCGCCGGAACCCTCTCCGGAGGCGAGCAGCAGATGCTCGCCATGGGCCGCGCGATGATGTGCCGGCCCAAGCTGCTCATGCTCGACGAGCCCTCCATGGGTCTCTCCCCGATCATGATGCAGAAGATCATGGAGACCATCGTCGAGCTCAAGTCCCGCGGCACGACGATCCTCCTGGTCGAGCAGAACGCCCAGGCCGCCCTGTCCCTCGCGGACCGGGGCCACGTCATGGAGGTCGGCAACATCGTCCTCTCCGGCACCGGCCAGGACCTCCTCCACGACGAGTCCGTCCGCAAGGCGTACCTCGGCGAGGACTGACCGTCCTGTTGCACACGAAAGGGCCCCTTCGTCTCGTACGAGACGAAGGGGCCCTTCCCGTTGCGCCTACTGGCCGCTGTCCTTGGCCGCCTTCTTCTCCTCGGCGTCCTCGATCACGGCCTCGGCGACCTGCTGCATCGACAGCCGCCGGTCCATCGACGTCTTCTGGATCCAGCGGAACGCGGCCGGCTCACTGAGCCCGTACTCCGTCTGCAGAATGCTCTTCGCCCGGTCCACGAGCTTGCGCGTCTCGAGCCGCAGCGTGAGGTCGGCGACCTCCTGCTCCAGCGTCTTCAGCTCGGTGTACCGCGATACGGCCATCTCGATCGCCGGAACGACATCGCCCTTGCTGAAGGGCTTCACGAGATACGCCATCGCGCCCGCGTCCCTCGCCCGCTCGACGAGGTCACGCTGCGAGAAGGCGGTCAGCATCAGGACGGGGGCGATGGACTCCTCGGTGATCTTCTCCGCCGCGGAGATGCCGTCGAGCTTCGGCATCTTCACATCGAGGATGACGAGGTCGGGCTTGTGCTCCCGCGCCAGCTCGATGGCCTGCTCGCCATCCCCCGCCTCGCCTACGACGGTGTAGCCCTCTTCCTCGAGCATCTCTTTGAGGTCGAGCCTGATGAGCGCTTCGTCCTCGGCGATGACGACACGGGTCGTCAGCGGGGGCACGTGCGACTGGTCGTCGTCGGCTACGGGCTGGGGCGACTCGGGGGCGGTCAACTCGGGCTCCTTGGGAAGGGCAGGGTTACTGCTTCACAAGAGCCTACCTAGCTGCGGTAAGGTGGGTGAGCAGCGGGTCAGGGAATTCCTTCGATTCGCAGGAGCTCCGGTAGCCCAATCGGCAGAGGCGATGGTCTCAAACACCATTCAGTGTGGGTTCAAATCCCACCCGGAGCACTTTTCCTTCAAATCCAAGATTTGAACAACGCAGGGCCCGAATGCTGATTCCAGCACTCGGGCCCTCATGCGTTCACGCTCGTTCAGCGCGGCGAATCGTCCTCGCCGATGTGATGCACACGGACCAGGTTGGTCGAGCCCGCGACACCGGGGGGCGAACCGGCCGTGATCACGACCACGTCGCCCCGTTCGCAGCGGCCGTGCTTCAGGAGGAGCTCGTCCACCTGGGCGACCATCGCGTCCGTGGAGTCGACGTGCGGGCCCAGGAAAGTCTCCACGCCCCACGTCAGATTCAGCTGGGAGCGCGTCGCCGGGTCCGGGGTGAAGGCGAGCAGCGGGATCGGGGAGCGGTACCTCGAAAGCCGCTTGACCGTGTCGCCGGACTGGGTGAAGGCGACCAGGTACTTCGCACCGAGGAAGTCGCCCATCTCGGCGGCCGCCCGGGCGACCGCTCCGCCTTGTGTGCGGGGCTTGTTGCGCTCCGTCAGGGGCGGCAGGCCCTTCACGAGGATGTCCTCCTCCGCCGCCTCGACGATGCGGCCCATCGTGCGGACCGTCTCGACGGGGTACTTGCCGACGCTCGTCTCGCCGGAGAGCATCACCGCGTCCGTGCCGTCGATGACCGCGTTCGCGACGTCCGACGCCTCGGCCCTGGTCGGGCGGGAGTTGTCGATCATCGAGTCAAGCATCTGCGTGGCCACGATGACCGGCTTGGCGTTGCGCTTGGCCAGTTTGATGGCGCGCTTCTGGACGATCGGCACCTGCTCCAGGGGCATTTCGACGCCGAGGTCGCCACGGGCGACCATGATGCCGTCGAAGGCGGCGACGATGTCGTCGATGTTCTCGACGGCCTGGGGCTTCTCGACCTTGGCGATGACGGGAAGGCGGCGGCCTTCTTCGCGCATGATGCGGTGGACGTCCTCGATGTCGCGGCCGCTGCGCACGAAGGACAGGGCGATGACGTCGGCGCCGATGCGCAGGGCCCAGCGGAGGTCTTCCTGGTCCTTCTCGGAGAGCGCGGGGACGGAGACGGCGACGCCGGGGAGGTTGAGTCCCTTGTTGTCGGAGACCATGCCGCCCTCGATGACGCGGGTGCGGACGCGGGGTCCGTCGACGCTCACCACTTCCAGCGTCACCTTGCCGTCGTCGACGAGGATGCGTTCGCCCGCCGTCACATCGGCGGCGAGTCCTTCGTATGTGGTGCCGCAGGTCTGACGGTCGCCCTGGACGCCTTCTTCCACGGTGATGGTGAATTCGTCGTCGCGTTCAAGGAGTACGGGACCTTCACTGAAGCGGCCGAGGCGGATCTTCGGGCCTTGAAGGTCGGCGAGGATGCCGACGCTGCGGCCGGTCTCGTCGGAGGCCTTCCGCACGCGCTGGTAGCGCTCCTCGTGTTCGGCGTAGCTGCCGTGGCTGAGGTTGAAGCGGGCGACGTCCATTCCGGCTTCGACCAGTGCCTTGATCTGGTCGTACGAGTCGGTGGCGGGGCCCAGGGTACAGACGATCTTTGCTCGGCGCATGCTTCGAGCCTAGGCCTTACCGGTGGGTAGAGAATTGGTTGGGCATGACTACTCAACAACCTTTGCGTGAAGGGTTATTGACAAGTGTTGAATTGTGCGCCCGCCCGCTCCAATGAGCACCTCATGAGCATTTCCCTTACCGGTAAGGCCTGTTGATCGCTCGAATGTGCGCGCTTTCCTTCAATTGTTGATCGGTCACGGCCGGTCAGCGACGACCCGGTCCGATCCGCATCGGTGTGAGCTGGTGGATGTCATGCCGCGCGCGCAGTTCACGCAGGGCGTTCGGGTCGGGTATGCCGCCGGCGCTCATGAGGTCGGCGACTTCGTTGAGGTAGTCCTCGTGCCCCGAGGGCGCGACGTGCAGCAGCAGCCGGGCCGGGGTGGTGCCGGGGTTGGCGAACGCGTGCGGGCAGCCGGAGGGTACGTACATGAGGCTGCCCGGTCCGCCGCGGGCCACTTTGCGGCCGTCGGCGGATTCCCAGAGTTCCCAGTCACCCTCGGTACGGCTGCTCGGTTCGAAGGCGAGCAGGTCGAGTTCGCCTTCGAGGACGTAGAAGACCTCTTCCGCCGCGTAGTGGAGATGGGCGCCGACATCGAAGCCGGGCTGTATGACGGCTTCGAAGACGGACCAGCGGGGTGACTCTTTCGCGCCGATCTTGAGGGTCATACCGGAGTTGCCGATGAGCTGTCCCGTGCCGGGTTCGAGGACCAGGCCGTCGGTCATGAGAACTCCCCCTGGAATCAGTGCCGTTGGCGGCTGGGGCTCATGCTTGCCGGGCACGCGAGGGATGACCAGTGCGCGCCGTGATGGTTAGAGCTGCGGCGGATGCATGGTGAAGCGGGCATTGACGGTGGCGTAGACGGTCTGGCGCTGGGGTTCGAGATCGATGGGGGCGGCGGTGTCGGACTCCATGGCCATGTCGTAGGCCATGCCCTTGGCGCGCGCCATCTGGGGCATGGGGGCGAAGGGGTGGTGGTCCTCGGCGCCGATGTCGGCGAGTTCGACGAGGGCGGCGAGGGTGGTGTCGAGCGCGGCGGCGTATTCGCGGGCGCGCTGGACCGCTGCGCGTACGGCTTGGCTGCGGGCTTCGCCGTGGACGGGTGAGTCGGGGCGCAGTTCCCACCAGGGGCCGTCGACGGTGGCGTGGTCGAGGTCGGCGACGCGGGTGACGAGTTCCCCGAGTGCGGTGAAGTCGGCCAGTACGGCGGTGAGATGGCAGTACCCGTGGTAGGAGCGGATGCGCTCGCCACGGCCTTTGTCGGCGAACTGGGGGCTGATGGAGAGTGTTCCGCTCTCGAGCTTCTCCACGGCGTCCCCGTAGGACTTGACGAGGTCGAGGACGGAGGCGTTGCTCCGGGTGAGGTCGTCGAGTGCCTTGCGCCGGTCGCGGTCGCGGGAGCTGATCGTGACGTGGATCCGGGCGATCTCCGGGTCGACTTCGAGGCGGGCCTCGCCGCTGACGGCGAGGCGGGGTGCGGCGGGGGTGCCGTACGGGACGGTCGTGGTGGTGTCTGCGGTCTCGTCCATGGTGGGCTCCTTCGAGGCATACGTCCGGATCCCGGCCACTCTCGCACCCGCCGGGGCAACCCGGCAGTCACCGGATCGCAACAGCTTCGGGGTGTTGCGAAAGGGGGTTTGCGTTGCAGAATCTACGCGCGTTGTTCTTTGCGATTCTCGTGATTTTGCTGATGGAGGAAGCTCAATGCCGCTCAGGAGAAGGTCGTTTGTCGGTGCGTCGGCTGTGACGGGTGCGGCGCTTGCGGTGGGGGCGACCACCGCGGCGCCGGCCGTCGCGCAGCCGCAGCAGGGGCGTCGGCCGAAGCGGTACACGTTCACCGTGATGGGGACGACGGATCTGCACGGCAACGTCTTCAACTGGGACTACTTCACGGACAAGGAGTTCGACGACAAGGCGCACAACGATGTGGGCCTGGCGAAGATCTCCACTCTGGTGAACAAGGTCCGCGGCGAGAAGGGCCGGCGCAACACCCTGCTGATCGACGCGGGCGACACGATCCAGGGCACGCAGCTGTCGTACTACTACGCCAAGGTGGATCCGATCACCGCGAAGGCGGGCCCGGTGCACCCGATGGCGCAGGCGATGAACGCGATCGGATACGACGCGGCGGCGCTCGGCAACCACGAGTTCAACTACGGCATCGAGGTTCTTCGCAAGTTCGAGGAGCAGTGCGAGTTCCCGCTGCTCGGGGCGAACGCGCTGGATGCGAAGACCCTGCGTCCGGCGTTCCCGCCGTACAGCATGCACTGCCTGCGCACCCCGCACGGTCGTGATGTGCGGGTGGCCGTCCTCGGCCTCACCAACCCGGGGATCGCGATCTGGGACAAGGCCAATGTGCAGGGAAAGATGGTCTTCCCGGGCCTTGAGGAGCAGGCGGCGAAGTGGGTGCCGAAGCTGCGCTCGATGGGCGCGGACGTGGTGATCGTCTCGGCGCACAGCGGTTCGTCGGGTACGTCCTCGTACGGCGATCAGCTGCCGTACATCGAGAACGCGGCCGCCCTCGTGGCCGAGCAGGTTCCCGGCATCGACGCGATCCTGGTGGGCCACGCGCACACGGAGATCCCGGAGTACAAGGTCGCGAACAAGGAGACCGGCAAGGAGGTCGTGCTCTCCGAGCCGCTGAAGTGGGGTCAGCGCCTCACGCTGTTCGACTTCGACCTGGTGTGGTCGAAGGGCCGCTGGACGGTCGAGAAGGTGGCGGCGAAGGTCCTCAACTCCAATGAGGTGGCCGAGGACGAGAAGGTCACGAAGCTGCTCGCCGACGAGCACCAGAAGGTCGTCGCGTACGTCAACCAGGTCATCGGTACGTCGACGGCGGCCATGTCGGCGGCCGAGGGCCCGTTCAAGGACGTGGCTCTGATCGATCTGATCAGCCATGTGCAGGCGGAGACGGTGAAGGGGGCGCTGGCGGGCGGTGCGCACGCGGCGCTGCCGGTGCTTTCGCAGGCCTCGTGCTTCTCGCGTACGGCGGGGATCCCGGCGGGCCAGGTGACGATCCGGGACGCGGCGGGGCTCTACCCGTTCGAGAACACCCTGGAGGCGCGTCTGATCACGGGCGCCCAGCTCAAGGACTACCTCGAATACTCGGCGCGCTACTACGTGCAGACCGCGGCGGGCACACCGGTGGATCCGGCCAAGCTCACCAACGCGGAGAACATCCCGGACTACAACTACGACGCGGTGTACGGCGTGACGTACGAGATCGACATCGCGCAGCCGTCGGGGTCCCGGATCAAGAACCTGAGCTTCCAGGGACAGCCGGTCGACGCGGCGGCGCAGTTCGTGCTCGCGGTGAACAACTACCGGGCGAGCGGCGGCGGTAACTTCCCGCATGTGCCGGGTGCGCAGCAGCTCTGGGCGAACTCGGACGAAATCCGCAACACCATCATCCAGTGGGTGAAGGCGCAGGGCACGGTGGATCCGGCGGCGTTCGCGGGCGTGGACTGGCGGCTGACGCGGGACGGGGTGCCCGTCTTCTGATCCGCTTACGGGAAGGGGGCCGGTCGCAGGTGCGGTCGGCCCCCTCCACGTATCTGAAGAGCCCGGCCCCCTGGAGCCCAGCCCCTCCTTCGTATCCGAAAAGCCCTCAGCCCTTCAGCTGGACGAGCGTGCCCTTGCGCTCGGGTGCGCGGCGCTCGAGCGCGGCGGGGTCGAGCCCGAAGGTGGTGAAGGCGGTCCGCTTGGGCAGCGGGTAGGGCTGCTTGCCGGTGAGGGTGTTGAGGATGGAGGCGCTGCGCCAGGCCATCAGGCCGAGGTCGGGTGCGCCCACTCCGTGCGTATGGCGTTCGGCGTTCTGGACGTACACGGACCCGGTGACCGACGGGTCGAGGATCAGCCGGTGGTCCTCGGTGATCCGGGGCCGCGCGGAGCCGTCGCGGCGCATGTACGAGTCGAGGCCGGCGAGCATCTGGTCGAGGGGCCGCTCGCGGTAGCCGGTGGCGAGGACCACGGCGTCGGTGTGGATACGGGAGCGGGTGCCCTGCTGGGCGTGTTCGAGATGCAGCTCGACACGGGTGGCCCCGACCCGTCCCGCGGTGCGGACGAAGACGCCGGGGGTGAGGGTGGCATCGGGCCAGCCGCCGTGCAGGGTGCGCCGGTAGAGCTCTTCGTGGATGGCGGCGAGGGTGTCGGCGTCGATGCCCTTGTGGAGCTGCCACTGGGCCGGCACGAGCTTGTCGCGGACGCCTTCGGGCAGGGCGTGGAAGTAGCCGGTGTAGTCCGGGGTGAAGTGTTCGAGGCCGAGCTTGGAGTACTCCATGGGCGCGAACGCCTCGGTGCGCGCCAGCCAGTGGATCTTCTCTCGGCCGTTGGGGCGGGCCTTGAGGAGGTCGAGGAAGACCTCGGCACCCGACTGCCCCGAGCCGATCACGGTGATGTGTTCGGCGCCGAGCAGGGTCTCGCGGTGGTCGAGGTAGTCGGCGGCGTGGATCACGGGGACGCCGGGTGCCTCGACGAGCGGCTTGAGCGGTTCGGGGATGTACGGGGAGGTGCCCACGCCGAGGGCGACGTTACGGGTGTACGTACGGCCGAGGGCCTCGGCTTCCCCGTCCGAGTCGAGCTGGGTGAAGTCCACCTCGAACAGGGAGCGTTCGGGGTTCCAGCGCACCGCGTCGACCTGATGGCCGAAATGCAGCCCCGGCAGCTGTCCGCTCACCCAGCGGCAGTACGCGTCGTACTCGGAGCGCTGGATGTGGAACTTCTCCGCGAAGTAGAACGGGAAGAGCCGGTCCTGTGCGCGCTGGTAGTTGAGGAAGGTCCACGGGCTGGTGGGATCGGCGAGGGTCACCAGGTCGGCGAGGAAGGGCACTTGGAGCGTGGCGCCCTCGATGAGGAGCCCGGGGTGCCAGTGGAAGCCGGGTCGCTGCTCGTAGAACGCGGTGCGCAGTTCGGTCAGCGGGTGGGTGAGCGCGGCGAGCGACAGGTTGGACGGCCCGATGCCGATGCCCACCAGGTCCTGGGGCTCTTCGGAGGCGGGGGCGGCGCCGCCGTTCATGGGTGGGGTCATCGGGGGGTGTGTCCTTCCACAAGGTGCGTTTCCACGAGGTGCGTTTCCACGAGGTGCAGCAGCGCGGCCAGTTCGCCGCTTGAGGTGTACGGGTTGAGCAGGGTGGCCTTGAGCCAGAGCCGCCCGTCGAGGCGGGCGCGGCCGAGCACGGCGCGTCCGTCGGTGAGCAGCTTGCGGCGGACATACGCGAGGGCTGAATCACCGCCGTCGGCGGAGCCGGCGTCGCGCGGCCGGAACAGGACGGTGGTGAGGGTGGGCCGGTCGTAGAGCTCGAAGCCGGGGTGCGCCTCGATCCCGTCGGCGAACTCCTGCGCGAGCGCGCAGACTTGGTCGACGAGCGCGCCCATGCCCTCGCGGCCCAGCGCCCGCCAGGTGACGGCGGTCTTGAGGATGTCGGGGCGGCGGGTGGTGCGCAGGGAGCGGCCGAGCAGATCGGGCAGCCCGGCTTCGGTGTCGTCCTCGGCGTTGAGGTAGTCGGCGCGATGTCCCAGCGGCCGCAGATCCTCGGGATCGCGTACGGCGAGGAAGCCGGCGGCGACCGGCTGCCAGCCGAGTTTGTGCAGGTCGAGGGTGACGGTGTGGGCGCGCTCCAGGCCCTGGAGCTTCGGCCGGTGCGTACCGCTGAAGAGCAGGCCGCCGCCGTATGCGGCGTCGATGTGCAGCCGGGCGCCGTGCTGGGCGCACAGGTCGGCGATCTCGTCGAGCGGGTCGATGAGACCGGCGTCGGTGGTGCCCGCGGTGGCGGTGACGAGTTTGGGTCCTGGCAGTTCGGTGAGGGCCTCGTCGAGCGCGGCCGGGTCGAGCAGGCCCGAGGGCGCGGGGATGGTGACGGGGTCGGGCAGGCCCAGGAGCCAGGCGGCGCGGTGCAGGGAGTGGTGGGCGTTGGCGCCGGCCAACACCTGCACGGGGCCGTGCAGTTCGCGGGCCAGGAGCAGGGCGAGCTGGTTGGCCTCGGTGCCGCCGGTGGTGGTGAGGGCATCCGCGGCCACGCCCGCGTCCGTGCCGTAGACCTCGTGGGCGAGCGCTCGCGTCACCAGCGCTTCGAGCGCGGAGGCGGCGGGTGCCTGGTCCCAGGAGTCGAGGGAGGGGTTCAGCGCCGAGGCCGCGAGGTCGGCGGCCGCGGCGACGGCGAGGGGCGGGGCGTGCAGATGGGCGGCGCAGAGCGGGTCGGCGGGGTCCGCCGCACCGGCCGCCATGAGCGTGACAAGCGTGCGCAGCGCCTCTTCGGCTCCGAGGCCCTGCTCGGGCAGTACGGCGTCGAGGGTCTTGCCGACCTGTCGTTCGACGCTCTCCGGGCCTCCGTGCGGCAGCGGTCCCCCGCGCGCGGCGGCGCCTTCGCCGAGAGCGCCCAGGACGGTGTGGAGCAGCGGCCGCAGGGCGTCGGGGCCGGTGACGCCTCCGGCCAGGGGGTGTCTCCCCGGGGGCGGGCTGCTCATGTGGATGTCCTTCGCGCGAAGTGGAGATCGGTGCGTGGGACATCCAGGGTGCAGGGTGGTGTGCGGCGGTGCCCGCGGAGATAAACGAGCACAACTCGAAAGTGGTACTGCCGTACGAGGAAAAGCAGTTGGAGTGGTATGGGGGTGCGGCGCACGCGTAGGGGGCGCCGGTCCGTACCGGCGCCCCCTACGCGTAACCCTTACGGGCCGCGCTGTTCGTAACCCTTACAGGCCGCGCACCCGAAGTGCCCGCGCCAGGTCGTCCATGTGGTCGGCCACCCGGCGGCGCAGCGCCGAGGGAACGTCCTGGCCGGCCAGGAAGCTCTCGCCCGCGGCCAGGGTGGCCGGTTCGACCACCGCGACCGGTACCGCGTGGCGGCCGAGCGTGTCGCCGAAGACCGTGCCGCGGCGTTCGGTGGTGGCGAGCGCCGCCGGGAAGAAGCGGTCGACGTACGGGCGGACCAGGTCCAGCTGTTCGGGCTGCCAGAAGCCCTGGGCGGTGGCCACGAACAGGTAGTTGGAGAGTGCGTCGGCGCCGCCGAACATCGCCTCCCACGCGGCCGCCTTGGCCGCCGGGTCGGGCAGCGCGGCGCGGCAGCGCGCGGCGCCTTCCTGGCCGGTGGCGCTCGGGTCGTGCACCAACTCGGCCTCGATCACGTCCTCGTCGACCGCGCCGAGCACCGCAAGCCGCGTGAGCAGGCGCCAGCGCAGCTCCGGGTCGAGGTCGGGGCCGCCGGGGACGGTGCCCTCGTCGAACCAGGCGCGGATGACGTCGGCGCGCTGCGCGTGGTCGATGAAGTGGCGTACGGCGGTGAGGCGGGCGCCCGGCGCGGAGCCGTCCTCGGTGAGCCGGATGATGTCCTCGCACAGATCGGACAGCAGGCTCAAGGCGGCCGGGCGGTCCTCCTGGGAGAGGTAGCGGTCGGTGATCTGGGTGCCGGCGAAGGCGAGTACGCCTTGCACGATGGCGAGGTCGCTCTCCCTGGGCAGGTGGGCGCGGGCGGTCTCCAGGTAGCCGGCCGGGGCGAGTTCACCGTCGCGGACCATGTCGCGCAGGGCGTTCCACAGGACGGCGCGGTTGAGCGGGTCGGGGACGCCGGACAGCGAGCGCAGGGCGGTGTCGCGGGACTGCTCGTCGAGGCGGATCTTCGTGTACGTGAGGTCCTGGTCGTTGAGGACGACGAGCGCGGGGCGGCGGCCGGGACGCGTGGTCTGCGACTGCTCGGCGGCCACGTCGAGTTCGAAGCGCTCGCGCAGGACGAGGGCGCCTTCCTCGTGCAGATCACGGTCGTAGGCGGCGACGCCGATACGGTGCGGCCGGTTGCCGTCGCGGGTGACGGTGAGCTGCCAGTTGGTGCCGCTCTCGGTGACCGTCGGGGTCAGCTTGTCGACACCGGTCGTGCCGAGCCAGACGCGGGCCCATTCGTGGACGTCGCGGTCGGTGGCCGAGGCGAGGTTGTCGATGAAGTCGGCCAGGGTGGCGTTGTCGAACTTGTGGCGGGCGAAGTGTGCGTTGATGCCCGCCGAGAAGTCCTTGTCGCCGAGCCACGCGACGAGTTGGCGCAGCGCGGACGCGCCCTTGGCGTAACTGATGCCGTCGAAGTTGGCGAGCGCGGAGGCCGTGTCGGGGACGAGCTCCGGCTTCGGGGCCACGGGGTGGGTGGAGGGGCGCTGGTCGGTGTCGTAACCCCAGGCCTTGCGGGCGATCCCGAAGTCCGTCCAGGTGTCGGAGAACCGGGTGACCTCGGCGGTGGTCTGGTAGCCCATGTACTCGGCGAAGGACTCGTTCAGCCAGATGTCGTCCCACCAGCGCAGCGTCACCAGGTCGCCGAACCACATATGGGCCATCTCGTGGGCGATGACCATGATGCGGGTCTGGCGCTCGGTGTCGGTGACGGCGGAGCGGAAGATGAACTCGTCGCGGAAGGTGACAAGGCCCGGGTTCTCCATCGCGCCCGCGTTGAACTCGGGGACGAAGGCCTGGTCGTAGGAGTCGAACGGGTAGGGCTCGTCGAACTTCTCGTGGTAGCGGTCGAAGAGCGCCTTGGTGGCGTCGAGGATCTCGTCGGCGTCCACGTCCATGTGGGGCGCGAGCGAGCGGCGGCAGTGGATGCCGAAGGGCAGTCCGCGGTGCTCGGTGGTGACCGAGTGGTACGGACCGGCGGCGAGCGCGGCGAGGTAGGTGGAGATCCGGGGGGTGTCGGCGACGGTCCAGCGGCCCGCGCCCTCGTCCTTGGCGATGCCGTTGCCGAGGACCGTCCAGCCTTCGGGGACGGTGACGGTGAAGGCGAAAACGGCCTTGAGGTCGGGCTGGTCGAACACGGCGAAGACGCGTTGCGCGTCGTCCATGCACAGGTTCGTGTACAGGTAGGTCTCGCCGTCGGCGGGGTCGGTGAAGCGGTGCATGCCGTCGCCGGTGCGCGAGTAGCGCATCTCGGCGTCGACGGTCAGCTCGTGCTCGCCCGCGGTGAGGTGCGTCAGGGGCAGCCGTCCGTCGGCGTACGACTCGGGGTCGAGGATCTGTCCGTCCAGAGTCGCCTCGCGCAAGGTGACGGCCTTGAGCTCCACGAAGGTGTCGGCGGCCTCGCGGGCGGTGAAGCGGATCACGGTACGGGAGTCGAACGTCTCCTCGCCGCGCGTGAGGTCCAGATCGACCTGGTAACGCTGCACGTCGAGGAGTCGGGCACGGGTCTGCGCTTCGTCGCGCGTCAGTACGGACATGGGGACATGCTGCCCGATCTGTTCATGCGCGCACAGAGGGGGCCGGGCGTTGCCCGTGGGGGAAGATCGTCAAGATGTGGGCGGCCCGGCGACCGGGGGCCCGTTCCACGTAGGCTCCGGTCCCATGACCACGCGTGAGACCTCCTCGACCTCCTCGACCGGCCCGATCGACCCCGCCGTACAGGCCGAGCTGGCCCGGCTGCGCGACTCCATCGACAACATCGACGCGGCCGTGGTCCATATGCTCGCCGAGCGCTTCAAGTGCACCCAGCAGGTCGGCCACCTCAAGGCCGCCCATCAGCTTCCCCCGGCGGACCCGGCGCGCGAGTCGCACCAGATCGAGCGTCTTCGGGGGCTTGCGGAGAGCGCGAAGCTGGATCCGGCGTTCGCGGAGAAGCTGCTGAACTTCATCATCAGCGAGGTGATCCGCCACCACGAGCAGATCGCGGAGGCCACCGACCGCTAGGGGGTGGCGGGCTCCGCCGCGTCCTCCACGTCCCCTTCGCAGAACCCCAGCATCGGCGGATCCGCCGGATCCGGGATCTCCTGCGAGAAGCCGCCCGGGAACGTACGCGACTGCTGTTCGCGGAAGCGGACGGGGGCCATGCCGACGCGGCGGGTGAAGAGGCGGGAGAAGTAGGCCGGGTCGTCGTAGCCGACTCGGCGGGCGACCGCCGCGACCGGGAGTTCGGTGGCGGCGAGGAGTTCCTTCGCGCGGCCCAGGCGTATCGAGAGCAGGTAGTCCTTGGGGCTGCAGCCCGAGCCGCGGCGTACGGCCGTGCGCAGTTCGGTGGGCGTCATGCCCAGGCGTGTGGCGTGTTCGGCGACCGACAGCGGCTGGTACGCGTCGCGGGCCAGCGCTTCCAGTACCGGGTCGCCGTCGGGGGCGAGGTCGGCGCGGGAGCGGCGCAGCGCGACCAGGAGTTCGTGGATGGCGGCGCCCGTCTCGACTTCGAGGAGCGGGTTGCCGACGCGGGCCGCGCGCGCGATACGGGTGACCACCGCGCGGGCCGGGGCGCTGTCGCCGAGCGGGACGACGGGGCGGTCAGGTTCGATGTAGCCGAGTTCCGTGTACGTGGCGGCCGCGGGGCCCGTGAAGTCGACGAAGGCCTCGTCCCAGCCGGTGTCCGGATCGGCGCCGTACTGGTGCGCCACCCCGGGAAGGAGCCACACGAGCGCGGGCGCGGTGATCGTCAGACGCCGCCCGTCGGGCAGCCGGTACCAGCCGCCGCCGGAGCAGATCACCATCGCGACGTGGTGGTCGAGCGTGCGCGGGCCGACGGGCGGCAGCGCGCCGTACTGCAGCCCCACGCCGAGACAGACCAGGCCGAGACGCTGATGGACGGGGCTGGGCGTGAAGTACCGCATCCATGTGTGGAACGTGTGATTCGCCTGATTCGCCTGACTCACTGACGAATGCCCCTTCTTGCCTGACTTGCGGGTAGTTCCTGGCGCCTGCAGTGCAAGCACGTCCGATCTTTGTCCATGGACCGGCGACCCGCCAGGGGGTGAATGTGGCCGCGTACCAGCACGAACCAAGGGGCGGGCAGAGCGATGAGCACTGGCGGGGCCGGGGAATTCCGGATCGGTGAATCCCAGGTCGGTGAATCCCGGATCGGTGAATCCCGGATCGGTGAATTCCGGATCGGTGACGAGCACTTCGAGGCGGACGGCCGGCCCGTACGGCTGCTCTCCGGCGCACTGCACTACTTCCGGGTCCACGAGGAGCAGTGGGAGCACCGGCTCGGGATGCTGCGGGCGATGGGCCTCAACTGCGTGGAGACCTATGTCCCGTGGAATCTGCACGAGCCCTCCCCCGGCACGTACCACGACCTCGAAGCCCTCGGCCGCTTCCTCGACGCCGCACACCGCGCCGGCCTGTGGGCGATCGTCCGCCCCGGCCCGTACATCTGCGCCGAGTGGGAGAACGGCGGGCTCCCGCACTGGGTGACCGGACCGCTCGGGTCGCGGGCGCGCACCCGCGACCCCGAGTATCTGCGCCTGGTGGACAGCTGGTTCAGCGCGCTGCTTCCGCAGGTCGTGGAGCGCCAGGTCCACCACGGCGGCCCGGTGATCATGGTGCAGGTCGAGAACGAGTACGGCTCCTACGGCAGCGACGCCGTATACCTGCGCCACCTCACCGACGTCCTCGGCGATCTGGGCGTGGAGGTCCCGCTGTTCACCTCGGACGGCCCCGAGGACCATATGCTCACCGGCGGCTCGGTCCCGGGCGTGCTCGCCACCGTCAACTTCGGCTCCGACGCCGCTGCGGGCTTCGAGACGCTGCGCCGCCACCAGCCCGCAGGCCCGCTGATGTGCATGGAGTACTGGTGCGGCTGGTTCTCGCACTGGGGCGGCAAGGAGGCGGCCCGCAGCCCTGAGGACGCGGCGGCCACGCTGCGCGAGATCCTCGAATGCGGGGCCTCCGTGAACATCTACATGGCGCACGGCGGCACCAGCTTCGCCGGCTGGTCGGGCTCGAACCGCAGCGGCGATCTGCACGAGGGTCACCTGCTGCCGGACGTCACCTCGTACGACTACGACGCGCCCATCGACGAACAGGGCCGTCCCACCCCGAAGTTCTGGGCGTTCCGCGAGGTGCTCGCCGAGTACGCGGACGGCCCGCTGCCCGAACTCCCGCCGCAGCCGGACCGGTTGAGCGCTCCTTCCGACACGGCACTCGACTCCTGGGCTCCGCTCGACGCGGTGCTGTCCGAACTGGGCGGCCCCGAGACGGTCACCGGCGCCCCGCCCACCTTCGAGGACCTGGACATCGACCGCGGCCTGGTCCGCTACCGCTTCGAGGTGCCGGGTCCGCGTCAGCCGTATCCGCTGAACGTCAGCGGCCTACGGGATCGCGCGGTGGTGTACGTGGACGGCGTACGGGCCGGGGTGCTCACCGAGACCGAGTCCGTCCTCGACCAGTTCGTACCGGGCCCGGCGACGGTGGAGCTGTGGGTGGAGTCCCTGGGCCGGGTCAACTACGGACCGCTGGTCGGTGAACCCAAGGGGCTCACCGGAGGCGTACGCCATGAACGCCAGTACCTGCACGGCTCCGTCGCCCAGGGCCTGCGCCTCGACGCCTTCGAGGAGGGCCTCGGCGCGCTGCCCCTGCGCTCCCCCGAAGGCAACTCCCCCGGTCTCTACACGGGGACCCTGGACGTGACCGGCGCGGGCGACGCCTGGCTCGAACTGCCGGGCTGGACCCGGGGCTTCGTCTGGCTCAACGGCTTCAACCTGGGCCGCTACTGGTCGGCGGGACCGCAGCATGCACTGTCGGTACCGGGTCCGGTGCTGCGGGAGGGGGCGAACGAGGTGTGGGTGCTCGAGCTTGAGGGGGCGGCGGCCGAGCGGGCCGTGCGGCTGCGGTCCGAGTCCTGACCCGGTCCGCTCACTCGTAGGGCAGCACCGCCCGCACCTCCCACCCGCCCTCCGCACTGGGCCCAGCCGTCAGCTCCCCGCCGAGCGCCGTCACCCGCTCCGTGAGTCCGGCGAGGCCGAAGCCCCCGCCCCTGGCCGTCTCGTGCAGAGGCGCGGGCTTCGTGCCGTCGTCGGCGACGCGGATCTCGATGGCGGCGCCGACCGTGCGCAGACCGATGCGGACCGCCGTCGCGTCGGCGGCGTGTTTGCGGATGTTGGTGAGGCATTCGCGGACGACGTGGTGGGCGACGGCCGCGAGGTCGGCGGGGAGGTGTTCGTCGAGGCCCGGTTCCACGTAGAGGATCGCGGGCGGGCCCGTGACCGAGAAGCGTTCGGTCATCTCGCGCAGGTCGGTGAGGCCCGCGGCGGGGGCCGTTTCCGCGGCGCCCTCGCGTAGGACCTTGACCAGGCGGCGCATCGCACCGAGCGCCTCCTCGCCGGCCTTCTCGATCCGGGCGAAGGTCTCGGCGGCCTGTTCGGCGGAGACGGCGGTGAAGCGGGCCGCGCCGGCCTGGACGACGATGCCGGTGACGTGGTGGGCGACCAAGTCGTGGAGTTCGCGGGCGAGTTCGATGCGTTCGGCGGAGCGTACGGCCTGCAGGTCGCGGGTGCGCTGCACGGACTGGGCGCGCAGGAGCAGGGAGTACGCGGCGACCACCGCGGTCAGGACGGCGAACAGGGTGGTGAAACGGCCTGGGTTCTCATCACGCACCGGGGCCGCCATCGTCGCGAGGCCCAGGAGCGGGCCGAGGAGGGCGGCGACACGGGTCGGGGCGCGCTGCAGAACTCCGCTGAGGAGGATGAGCAGTGCGATCGCCTCGGCCAGGCCCCAGACCTCCAGCGGATGGTCACCGGTGAACAGGAACAGCGTCACCGCCCAGGACACCGCGGCCGCGGGCCAGGCCCGGTACAGCAGCGGCACACCCGTCCAGGGCACGGCGCACAAGCACACGAAGACACCGGAGAACGCGACGAGGACATGTGGATGCGTGGGCCGGCGGGCCAGCGCGAGGCCTTCGAAGGCGACGAGGGCGATCAGGACGGCGGCGAGCAGCAGCTTCGCGGCGGCGACCCGCGCCCGGCTGCGCCCGAACCAGGCGAAGACGCCGGTCACTTCTCGCCCGAGGCCAGTCCGCTCTCCCACGCCCATGCGGCGATCTCCACGCGGTTACGGGCGTCGAGTTTGGCCTGCACGTTGGCCAGATGGGTCTTGACCGTGGAGAGCGAGACGAACAGTGCGGAGGCGATCTCGGCGTTGGTCATGCCGCGCGCCAGGCAGCGTACGACCTCGATCTCGCGCTCGGTGAGCGGTTCGGCGGGCGCACGGACCTCGCGGCGTGCGGCGATCGGGGCCATCTCACGCAGGAGGCGCACGGTGATCGCGGGTGAGACGAGGGAGTCGCCGACGGCCGCGGCCCGTACCGCCTCGATGAGCATCGCGGGGCTCGCGTCCTTCAGGAGGAAACCGCTGGCGCCGCCGTGCAGCGCGGAGTGCACGTACTCGTCGAGGTCGAAGGTGGTGCAGATGACGATCCGGGGGCGCTGCGCGCCGGACGCGGCCAGGCGCCGGGTGACTTCGAGGCCGTCGAGCTTGGGCATCCGGATGTCGAGCAGGAGGACATCGGGGTCATGACGGCGTACGGCTTCGAGCGCGGCCTCGCCGTCGACGACATCCTCGAGGACCTGGATGTCGGACTGGCTCTCCAGGATCATGCGGAAGCCGGTGCGGACCATCTCCTGGTCGTCCGCGATGACCACCGTGATCGCCATATGTGCCGCCGCCTGCCCGCCGGGTCCCTGACATGTGCCTTCCATGGGAACGGCGCCTCGCGCGGTACGCAACCGCAGAAGCTCCCGTTCATGGGCCCGTGAAAGGAGGCCGCAGGACCGGAGCGGCGCTGATCCGGCCCTGCGATGCCGTCTACGACGCTACGCGGCGGGGCCGACGCGTACCTCGGGCATACGGCCGAGGTACGGCGGGGCCCGATCGGCCGGAAGAACTACGCGCACCCCGCCTTACAGTGGAAAGCGACCTACGCGAGGGGGTGCGGGCGTGGCGAACGGCGGACCCGTGGAGCACGGCTACCCGCATCTGGAGACGGTGCGCTCGGCGGTCACCGCGCTCTACAAGCGGCTCTCCTACGACACCGTGCACTCCTTCGACGCCAGCGTCGCACCCGCCGACGTGGCCTTCTGCGACACCGACGACCTTCATCTGGGCGCCCAGCGCGTGGCGCGTGTGATGGTGCAGCATCTGCGGCTTCCGGACGCCCGGATGATCGTGTCGTTCCGCGAGATGCACCACGCGGCCAATGTCGAACTGGCCGCGGGGCCCGAGTACTTCATCGAGCTCAACGACCGTTTCCGCACCCACCGCCGCGATATCGGCGCCGCCCTCGCGCACGAGGTGATGCACGTCTATCTGCACCGCCTCGGCCTCGCCTTCGCCGGCACGCGCGACAACGAGATCCTCACCGACACCGCCACCGCCTATCTCGGCGCGGGCTGGCTGCTGCTCGACGCCTTCCGCGAGGACGCGACGAGCTCGCAGAAGCTGGGCTATCTGACGCCCGAGGAGTTCGGATACGTGCTGGCCAAGCGGGCGCTGGCGTTCGGTGAGGACCCGGCGATCTGGTTCACCAGCCCGCAGGCGTACACCGCGTACACGAAGGGCCTGGAGCTGGCCCGCAGGGACGAGCGGCTGGCACCGCTGACGGCGGCCGGCTGGGCGGGGCGCCGGCGCTACGCCAAGGACCGGCGTTACGCGCAGGACCACGGGCCCGGCGGAGTATGCGGCGGACCGTACGCCTTCCACGCGGGCAGTCCACTGAAGGTCTCGTTCCCCTGCCCGACCTGCCACCAGCGGATCAGGGTGCCGGTGCGTGGCCGGGTGCGGGCGCGGTGCACACTGTGCCGGTCGGTCCTGGAGTGCGATACGTGACCGGGCGGATCGCATGAGCGGGCGCGGCACATGAGCAGCCGCGTCCGGCATCGAAAAACTTTGCGTTCGACCGCCTCCCGGGGTGAAGGTAGTCGAAGCATGAAGAACCATCACGCCACGGACCAAACCGCCGAATCGGCGCTCTTCTCCGCAGTGTTCGACGGAGACGAGAACGCCGCCGTGCGCCTGCTGCGCGCGGGCGCCCACCCCGACGCGATCGACGAGGACGGCGAGACGCTGCTCTATCTCGCGGCGATGAACAACCGGCCCGGCATCGTGCGGCTGCTGCTCGCCGCGGGCGCCGACCCGGCACTGCTGAGCTCCGGCGCGGATCTTCCGCTGTGCGGCGCCGCCTGTGCGGGTCATCACGAGGTCGTACGGGCGTTGCTCGCGGCGGGCGCCGAACCCGACCAGATGGAGGAGGGCGGGTTCACCGCGCTCGCCTGGGCCGTACAGCTCGGGCACGCCGACACCGCCGAGGCGCTGCTCGCGGCGGGCGCGGACCCCGCACGCCCATGTCCCGACGGGCTCGCTCCGCTGGTCGCGGCGGTACGGCGCGGCTCGTTCGGGACCGTACGTGCGCTGCTCTTCCACGGCGCGCGGCCCACGCAGGACGCACTCGCCGAGGCGCGGCGGTGGCTGGCCACGGATGTCGAGGCGCGGCTGCGCCGCGAGTTGACGCAGGAAGCCGATCCGGCCGATGTCTTCGTGCGCCGTATCCCTGAGTACGCGGGGATCACGGTGAGCGTCGAGGTGCTGCGGCCCGAGGGCGGCGGTTACGGGCGCGAGCAGCAGACGGGGCACGGGGCGATAGCCACGGTCCTGGAGCACGAGCTGGGGGTGCGCGCACCCTTCGGTGAACTCCTGGACCGCGCCGTGCAGTTCGCGGACCCGGAGAACGAGAACTGGCGCGAGGCCGCGAGCGAACTGGCCTCGCGGGGCGACGAGGTGACGTATCAGGCGGCTGCGGCGCTGACCCGGGACGCGGACGCGCTGCGGTGTGCGTTCGCCGTGGACGTGCTCGGCCGGCTCGCGCACGCGGCGCCGGCTTTCGCGGGGCGGGTGCTGCCGCTGCTGGTCAGTGCCGCGGAGCGGGCGCTGGGGGACGGCGAGGGCGCCGCGTCGACGGTGCTCGCGCGCACGCTCGTACGGGCCCTGAGCGAACCGGGCGACGGCGCCGCGGCCCCTGTCGTCCTGCGCTTCGCCACGCACGCGGACGCGGGGGTGCGGTCCGCGACGGCCGCCTCGCTGCACTCGCTCGGCCCCGGCGAGGATCCCGAGGAACCCGAGGAACCCCGAGATCACAAGGAACCCCGGGAACGCGGCGACTTCGAGGCGACCGCGCAGACTCTGGCGCGGCTGACGGGCGACACCGACGCCGTGGTCCGCAACCGGGCGACCATCGCACTGGCCTGGTGCGGGGACGACTCCATCGAGGTGCGGGAGAGCCTCGCCGCACGGCTCGGCGACCATGACAAGGCAACCGTCGCCGAGGCCGCGCGCGGGCTTGCCCGCAGGGGCGACCCGCGCGCCGTCGACGCCCTGGTCCGGCTGCTGACCCACGAGGAGCCCGGCAGCGCCGCGTACGACACGGCGACCGAGGCGGTCGACGAGGTGCGCGACGAGCGGGCCCGCAGACTGCTGCACGGGACCCTGCCCCGCACGGGCACCTGAGCGGTCGCAGCGGGCACGCTGGCTAGCATGTCCGGGTGCTCGTCGCCCGTTCCATCGCCCTGTTCGTCGTCGCCGCCCTCTTCGAGATCGGCGGTGCCTGGCTCGTCTGGCAGGGCATCCGCGAGCACAAGGGGTGGGCCTGGATCGGCGCCGGGGTGATCGCGCTCGGTCTGTACGGGGTGGTCGCGACCCTCCAGAGCGACGACAATTTCGGCCGGATCCTCGCCGCGTACGGCGGGATCTTCGTGGCCGGGTCGATCGCCTGGGGGATGGTGGCGGACGGATACCGGCCCGACCGGTTCGATGTGATCGGGGCGTTGATCTGTCTCGCGGGGATGGCCGTGATCATGTACGCGCCTCGGGGGCAGTGAGCGGCAGTGAGCGCTGCGTGCGGCGGGTTCCGGCAACGAGGAGCCCGCGAAGACTGCCGGTGACCTCAGGCGCGAGTCCCGTGCGCACCGGGCGACACTTTCCTTCATGAACGACGCACTGGTCATCCGCTACCCGAGAACACCCGCGGTCCGGGTCGTCCTCGGACTCGGTGCGCTCGCACTGGCCGTGGGCGCGGGCTGCCTGGCGTATCGCGTCGTGCGGCTCGGAACCGAGGAGCCGCCCGGCGCCGCCGACTGGGTGGCGCTCGGCTCCCTGGCTTTCGTGCTGCTCGGGCTGTGGATGCTGCGGATGGTCACCATCTCGGTGCGCGCGGACTCCCGCGGGGTGCACATCCGCACGTGGCTGCGGAAGCGCACAGTGCCCTGGCCGGACATCGCCGACATCCAGCGGTTCGTCAGGACGTATCGCAGCGCCGAGACCCACAGCGTCGTCGTACGGCGCCGCGACGGGCGGGCCACGGTCCTGCCGCTCCCCCAGGGTGCGCCCGGCCGCACCCCGTACCAGCGCAGGTTCGAGACGGATCTCGCGGCGCTGCGGGCGCTGCACCGGCGCTACGGGACGCCGACGAGCGACCACCTCGCGGTGATCACCTCCCGTACGGCGGGCCGCGCCTGGAAGGGGCTGCTCGCGGGGTGCGTCGGGCTGCTCCTGGCCAGTGCGCTCGCCGTGGTGTTCGTGCCGACCGCATCGGCGCATCTGCGGGCCTGGAAGACGGCCGAGCCCTGCCCCGCGGGAACCTTCGCCCGCGACTGTCTGGTCACCGACACAGCGGTGATCGAGCGTACGGATCCGCACATCGGCAAGGGCGACAGCTGGGTGTACTTCGCCGACGACCGGCCGGTCGACCGCAGGTCGGTGCCCGAGGACGCGGCCCGGGCGTTCCAGGCGGGCGACCGGGTCACGCTCACCCTCTGGGACGGCGGCATCTACCGGATCTCCGGCAAGCACTACCAATGGACCGAACACTTCCCGAGCGGCGGTGAAGTGGCCGTCTTCGCGGCCCTGTTGGCGCTCGGCGCGGGCGTACCGGCCTCGCAGCTCCTGATCAGGGGGCGGGCCCGCAGGCAGCCCGCCGACACCGCGCTGCCGTCGGTCTGGCCCTTCCTCGCGGCGCTGGGCGGCACCGGCGTGTGGCTGCTGCCCTACGTCCATACGCTGACGACGGATCCGACCCTGTCGGGGGCCGCGCTGCGATGGCTGCTGCCAGGGGTGCCCGTGTCGGCCGCGCTCTTCGGGTGGGCCTGGTGGGCGACGCGGATCGGCGGTCGTCGTACGCCTGCCGTTCCGGCGCCGGTGGTGGGCGAGAAGTTCGTGGCGGCCCGGTTCCTGGACTCCACGGACTACAACCCGAACCACTTCGGTACGCATATCGTCCTCGGCGACGGGCCCGCCGCCGTGCTCCCGCACTCGGGTCCCGGTCGGTTCGGGGCCCGTGAGATCCCCGTGGCTCGGCTCTCGGCGGGTGCGATCCGGCGGGCGCGCGGCGAGGAGGCCGAGCAGATCCCGCGCAGCTGGGAGGTCGCCGAACTGTCGGACTCGGGGCAGGTGGTGCGGCTCGCGGCCGCGCCCGGTGATCTGCGGCTGGTGCTGCGGGAGTTGGGGCTCACCCTCAGCCCGACCGGCGTGTGAGACCACCGGCGCGGGGCGCACAAGAGGGCGCCGACCGTCTCTCCCGCAGACGATCGGCGCCCCTTCCCTTTGAACCCCCGTCGAGCGGCGGTCAGCTGTACATCCGCCAGTCGTAGGTGACCCGGTAGCGTCCGCCGTAGCCCGAGTACTCCACGGAACGGTCGGTGCTGTTGTCCTGCCCGGCCCAGCGGCTGGTCAGGGACGGGATCACGGTGCTGACGGTGATCGGCTTGAACACCTCGTCGCCCCACAGCCCCTTCAGGAAGTCGAAGATCTGGGTCACGGCGTACCCCACGGCGATCCCGATGGCTATGCCCACCGGTCCCCCGGGCGAGCCGATCGCTCCGCCGATGGCGGCCACGACCGCCGCGGTGACCTTGGACTTGACCTTGTCGAGCAGCTCGTTCAGGAAGTCCGCGAGCCCGCCCCAGTCGACCTCTGCGAGGACGAGGGTGACGAAGTACGACTTGGGGAACGTCACCGTGGACTCGGTGAGCGAGAAGAAGGTGAACCGCTTCGGCGGTGCATAGGTCTGCACATCACCGGTGTTGAAGCTGCGCACCTTGAACGACGAGATCTTCTTCGTGTCGCCGCTCTCGTCGATGCTCGTACCGCCCAGGTGGATCTCGTCCTTGCCGAGCTCGCTTGTCTCGTCGAGGCACTGGACCTTGTGGATCCGCAGTTCGAGCTGCTTGAGCGAGGCCACTGCCTGCGCCCCGGCCTGTGTCACGGCCTGCTCGGCCTCGGTCAGGGACGTCCCCGGCATCTTGCGCAGTTCGTCCGCGGGGAACTTCAGCTTCTCCGGGAACGGCAGGGCCTTGACCTGTGCCTCCACCGAAGCCGGCGAGCGCAGGTCGACCTTGGCGAGGTCGCCGAAACGAGCGGCGCGCGTCGGGCTCTTCAGCTCTGCGGCCACCTTGTCGGCCGCCTTCTTGCGCTGCCCTTCGGACAGGCTCTTGAACCGTTTGGCGAACAGCTGCTCGGGCGCCGACTTGGCCGTCGGCATCGGGTACTTGGCGGGCTCGGCGTGGTGGCACGCGACCTTCTCCGCGGCCAGCTGCATTTCCCTTACGACGCGGTCGGTGACTGCTTGGAGCTTGGCGCTCGGCAGCTTGGTGACCACACTTTCCTTGTTGTCTGCCATGAAGGCTTCTCCCCCAGGTCGATGTCCTGCACGGACAATCCGCGCTGGTGTCAACGACGCTATGGACATCTGCCGTCGCCCGCCCCGGGGAACGGCCCGGGGGAATCCCCAGGGTTGCCCGGGGTGGGCCGGGGTAGGCCGGGGGTCGGCCGGGGTCGGACCCTATTGCTCGGCGGCGAGCACCGCCGCCAGCTGCGTACGGGAGTCCACGTCCAGCTTGGTGAAGATCCGGCCCAGGTGGTACTCGACGGTCTTCACGCTGATCACCAGCTCCCGTGCCACCTGCCGGTTGGTGAGACCGCCCATCACCTGACGGGCCACGGCCAGCTCCTGCGGCGTCAGGCGCGCCGACTCCCTGGTGCGGCGTTCACCCGGCTGCAGTCCGCAGGCCGCCAACTCCCGTTCGCAGCGCTCCAGATCGGGCCGCGCGTCCAGGTGTACGAGCAGTTCCCGGGCCTTGGCCAGCTGTTCGCCCGCCCGTTTGCGCTGGCCTGCGCGACGCAGGTACTGCCCGTACGCGAGGTGCAGCAGCGCACGGTCGAAGGGGATCTCGACGTACGCGGCGTGCTTGAGCGCGAGCCGGAAGGAGCGTTCGGCGGCGCTCTGGTCGCCGCGGGCCGCCTCCAACAGGCCACGGCTGCGGGCCGCAAGGAGCAGTGCGCCGTGATGGCCGCGCTGCACGGCCGCCGCCTCGCAGGACACCAGGGCGAACGCGGCGCGCTTGTGGTCGTCGAGTGCCGTCCAGGCGTCGGCGAGCACATCGGCCCAAGGGAGCGAGCCGGGCTCGGCGAAGTCACCGCGGTCGCCGAGTGCGAGCAGGGGGTCGAGGGCGAGGACGACGTCCTCGTGGCGGCCCTGGGCGCGGGCCAGATGCGCTTCGGCGAGTGCCGCCCACACCACCGGGTTGAGATGACCGAGGACGGCGTAGTCGCGCACGACCCGGGCATGCGCCGCCGCCTTGGCGAAGGAGCCGCGGGCGCTGTGCAGCAGGGCGGCGATGGTGCGGCAGTACAGGGCGATGTGCGGCTGGTCCGTGTCGGCGGCCAGGGTCAGCGCGAACTCGCAGTGCACCAGGGCGTCGTCCCAGCGGCCCGCGCGGTACTCGGCGGAGGCGAGCGCGGTCGCGGTCAGCACCCGGAACGACGCGGCCCGCCCCGGGCAGTGTGCGTACACGCCGGTCAGGTCGGCGACCGCGCCCCGCAGATCTCCGGTCATCTCGCGCAGCGCCCCGCGCGCGAGCAGTTCCTCCAGCTCTGCGGACGAGGCCAGTGCCGGGTCGGGGAGTTTCGGCAGTCCGGCGAGCGCGCCGGCCGCGTCGCCGCTCATCGCCCGGCCGATCAGGGCGAGGTAGCGGATCATGTCGGTGGCGGTGTCGTCCGGGGCGGTGTGCAGGGCGAGTTCGGCCCACTCCGCCATCTCCGCGCCGCGCGCCATGCTCCCGTACAGCGCGGCGAACTGGGCGGCGATCCGGGCCGCGAGCACCGGTTCACCCTTGGGGTCGCAGCGCCGCCAGGCGTCCCTGAGCAGCAGCTCGGCCCGGTCGATGTCGAACAGGCTGAGCCTGCCGAGGAGATAGCTGCGCCAGCCCGACGGGGCGAACGTGCCGAGCTCGCGCGCCGCCTCGCCCACGTCCGGCACATCACCCGCGAGAATGCGGCACTCCAGCTCCTCCAGGGTGTAGCGCTCGTACGCATCCCTGTCCTGAACAAGCCTTGCGGCGGCCCCCAGTTGACCCGCGGCCGTCACCCACGCCCCCTCCCCTGCGAACCTCCGCCCGAGCGCGGCGAGTTCGGCGGCGAGCTCGGGATCGGGTCCGGTCGCGGCTGCGGCCCGGTGCCGCAGAGCAACCGCGGTGTCCGTCGTGTGCTGGGCGGCGCGCAGGTGGTACGCGGTCCGCAGGGACGGGCCGAGCTGGTGGTACACGGCGGCGTGCACCAGCGGGTGCGGGAACCGGATCAGCTGTTCACCGGGCCGTTCGCTCAACAGCCCGGCCCGTACGGCCTCTTCGAGCTCGCGAGCCGCCTCGGCGACACTCGGCCGCTGCCCGCCGAGAGCGGCGGCCTCGTCGAGGGTGCACTGCATCCCGAGCACCGCGGCCGCGCCCACCAGCGCCTGGGTGCCCGCCGAGCAGGCACCGAGGCGCGCGAGCACCAGCGCGGTGAACGACTTCGGCGCGGGCGGCGCCGTATCGGTCCGCTCCAGAGCGAGCAGCAGCTCAGGACCCTCCTGCTCAAGGAGCGCGAGGGTGTGCAGCGGGTTGCCACTGGTGTGGGTGTGCAGCCTGGCCGCGGCCCGCGCGGTGAGGCCACCGCCGCTCAACTCCCGCAACTCCACGGGATCCAGACCATCCAGATCGATCCGTATCGCGGTGTCCGCGGTGAACAGCCGGCGCAGGCCGTCCGGTAACCGGGGGTCGTTCACATCGCGTACGACGAGCAGGGTGAGAACCCGGTCGGCGCGCAGTCTGCGGACGGCGAACGTCAGCGCCTGCAGCGAGGCACGGTCCGCCCACTGCGCGTCGTCGACGACGAGCGCGACCACCTGCTCACCCGGCGCGTCGTCTTGTACCTCGCCCTGTGCCTCGCCCTGTACCTCGCTGTGCGCCTCACCCTGTGCCTCGTCGAGGGCCTCCAGGAGCGCGACGCCCGCGGCCGGCGGGTCGACCCAGCGGGTACGCCGCGCGTCGAGCAGCCGCTCGACAAGACCGAACGCCAGCTGGGACTCGGCCTCGTCACCGTCGGCGTGCAGGATCCGGCCACCGGCGCTCAGGAACTCCCGTACGAGAGCGGTCTTCCCTATCCCGGCGGGCCCCTGCACCAGCACGTTCTGCGGCTCACCCGCACTGGCGAGGAGCCGTGCGCGGGCAAGAGTGTCCAGTGCTGTCCGGCGCCCTACGAAGCCCACCTCGCACCTCCGTGCGACCGCCCGTCCTTCGCATCCTGGCGCGGTTGTGGGGAGGGGTCCAGCCAGTAACCAGCCCCAACTCGGCCCCAACTCGGCCCCAACTCAGCCCCGCCGGCGTTTGAGGCGATCCGAACGAAGTTCGGATGCGGGGGTCCGGGGGCGAAGCCCCCCACGCGGCGGAGCCGCAAATGTCACAGCCGGGAAGGGGCGGGGTGGGGGGAAAGGCCCGCCGCAGGCGCCCACCCGCACCCCCACCCACCCGCAGGCGCCCACCTACACCCACCGGCACCGGCACCCGAACCGCGACAGAACCCCCTACCCGGCCCCGTAAACCGCCCCCGGCACCTCCGCGGAAGCGAGCAACTTCAACGCCACCTCCCCCACTTCCGAAGGCGACCACCGCGCCCCCTTGTCCACGGACGGCCCCCGCCTCCACCCCTCCATGACGGTCACCTTCCCGGCCTCCACCTCGAAGACCCGCCCCGTCACACCCTCCGAGGCCGACGACCCCAGCCACACCACCAGCGGGGAGACGTTCTCGGGGGCCATCTCGTCGAAGGAGCCCTCCCCCGGCGCCGCCATCGTCGCCGCGAAGGTCTCCTCCGTCATCCGGGTGCGCGCCGCGGGGGCGATCGCGTTGACCTGCACCCCGTAGCGCCCCATCTCGGCGGACGCCACAGCCGTGAGTCCGAGGATCCCGGCCTTCGCGGCCGAGTAGTTCCCCTGCCCCACCGACCCCAACAGACCTGCCCCAGAACTGGTGTTGATCACTCGGGCCGCGACCGTACGCCCCGCCTTCGCCTCCGCCCGCCACCACGCCGCCGCATGCTTGAGCGGCAGGAAGTGCCCCTTGAGATGGACCCGCATCACTGCGTCCCAGTCGTCCTCATCCAGATTGACCAGCATCCGGTCCCGCAGGAACCCGGCATTGTTGACCAGGGTGTCGAGGCGCCCGTACGTCTCAAGTGCCGTACTCACCAAGGAGGACGCACCCTCCGACGTGGCGATGTCCCCGCCATGCGCGACCGCCGAGCCGCCCGCCGCCACGATCTCCGCGACCACCTGCGCCGCCGGGCTGTCCGCCCCGGCCGCCGCACCGTCGAGCCCGACGCCGAGGTCGTTCACGACCACCCGCGCCCCCTCCGCGGCAAAGGCAAGCGCATGGGCCCGCCCCAGCCCACGCCCCGCTCCCGTCACGACGACCACACGGCCCTCACACAGACCAACCGACATATCAGCTCTCCTTGTTGACATTCGCGGCGTCCAAGAAGGCGGGCCGCTCCCCGCCGCCGTGCATCAGCAGACTCGCCCCACTGACGTACGCGGCCCGCTCCGAGGCGAGGAAGACCGCAGCCGCCCCCACATCGGACGGCTCCGCGAGCCGCCCCAGCGGCACCGTCCCCGCCACGGCCGCGATACCCGCCTCGTCCCCGTAGTGCAGCTCGGACAGTTCGGTGCGCACCATCCCGAGGACCAGCGTGTTCACCCGTACCTCCGGGGCCCACTCCACCGCCATGGAGGAGGCCAGATTCGCCAGGCCCGCCTTGGCCGCGCCGTAGGCCGCGCTGCCCGGCGAGGGCCGCTGCCCGCTGACGCTGCCGATCATCACGATCGACCCCCGGCTTTCGCGAAGGAGCGGATACGCGGCCAGCGAGACGGTCATCGGGACGACAAGGTTCAGTTCGAGCACGCGCGCGTGCCGGGCCGCGTCGCTCTCCGAGAGCAGGCGATACGGCGTACCGCCCGCGTTGTTGACAAGGACGTCCAACCGGCCGTACGCACGCGCGACTTCGGCGAAGAGCGCCTCGACTCCGGCCGGATCCCGCAGGTCGGCCGCGATGAACTCCGCTTTGCGGCCCGCCTCTTCGACCGGTGCGTCCGGGGGCCTGCGTGCACAGATCACCACCTGTGCGCCCGCCGCGAGGAACGCCCGCGCGATACCGGCGCCGACGCCACGGGTGCCGCCCGTGACGACCGCGACCCTCCCATCCATCTCCATTCGCTGCTACCTTCCCCACCTAACAAATGTTTGGTGGAAAGGTAGCTGATCCCGCAATGACTGTCAGGCCCGCATCCACTGTCAAAGGCGTCTCCACCTCGAGCCCGGACAAGGGCATCGCAGTGGTCACCGTCGACTTCCCGCCCGTCAACGCCCTGCCCGTACAAGGCTGGTACGACCTGGCCGACGCACTGCTCGCGGCGGGACGTGACCCCGAGACACGGGTCGTCGTGCTCACGGCGGCGGGCCGCGGCTTCAACGCGGGCGTCGACATCAAGGAGATGCAGCGCGACACCGGGCACGGCGCGCTCATCGGCGCCAACCGGGGCTGCGCCGCCGCCTTCGCGGCGGTCTACGACTGCGAGGTGCCGGTCATCGCGGCGGTGCACGGGTTCTGTCTGGGCGGCGGGATCGGGCTCGTCGGCAACGCGGACGCGATCGTGGCCAGCGAGGACGCGACTTTCGGGTTGCCGGAACTGGACCGCGGCGCGCTCGGCGCCGCCACCCACCTCTCGCGGCTCGTCCCCCAGCACCTGATGCGCGCCCTGTACTACACCTCGCGTACCGCCACCGCCGCCGAGCTCCACCAGCACGGCTCGGTCTGGAAGGTGGTCCCGCGCGAGCAACTCCTCGACGAAGCCCTCGATCTGGCGCGCGAGATCGCCCAGAAGGACGGCTATCTGCTGAGGCTCGCGAAGGCCGCGATCAACGGGATCGACCCGGTGGACGTGCACCGCAGCTACCGCTTCGAGCAGGGCTTCACCTTCGAGGCCAACCTCAGCGGGGTGGCCGACCGCGTACGCGACACCTTCGGCAGCTCCGGCGCCGAGGGCACTACCGGCACCACTGGCACTGGCACCCCCGGAAAGGACTCCTGACCATGGCCGACAAAACCATGACGGTCGAGGCGGTGATCGGCCGCCTGGAGAGCGGGATGACGCTCGGCATCGGCGGCTGGGGTTCGCGCCGCAAGCCGATGGCGCTGGTCCGCGCCCTGCTGCGGTCCGAGGTCACCGACCTGACCGTCGTCTCGTACGGCGGCCCGGACGTGGGCCTGCTCGCCGCCGCAGGACGGATCCGCAAGCTGATCACCCCGTTCACCACCCTCGACTCCATCCCCCTCGAACCGCACTTCCGCGCCGCGCGCGAGAGCGGGGCCTTCGAGCTGATGGAGGTGGACGAGGCGATGTTCATGTGGGGGCTGCACGCGGCGGTGAACCGGCTGCCGTTCCTGCCGGTGCGGGCCGGGATCGGCTCGGACGTCATGCGCGTCAACCCGGCGCTCAGGACGGTGACTTCACCGTACGAGGACGGCGAGACCTTCGTCGCCATGCCCGCCCTGCGCCTGGACGCGGCCTTCGTCCACCTCAACCGCGCCGACCGGCTGGGCAACGGCCAGTACCTGGGCCCCGACCCCTACTTCGACGACCTGTTCTGCGAGGCCGCCGACGCCGCGTACGTCTCGTGCGAACGGATCGTCGAGACGGCCGAGCTCACCAAGGAGTCCGCTCCGCAGTCGCTCCTGGTGAAGCGGCACAGCGTGAGCGGGGTGATCGAGACGCCGAACGGCGCGCACTTCACCTCTTGTGCACCCGACTACGAGCGCGACGAGCCCTTCCAGAAGCTGTACGCCACCACGCCGTACGCCGAGTTCGCCGAGCGCTTCCTCGCCGGGGACGAGGCCGCCTACCAGTCGGCCGTGGAGGCCTGGCACAAGGAGCAGCGATGACCACCGCCACGACCGTGACAAGGGCCGAGTACTGCGTGATCGCCTGCGCCGAGGCCTGGCGCGACAACGGCGAAGTCCTCGCCAGCCCCATGGGGTTGATCCCCGGCTTCGGCGCCCGCCTTGCCAAGCGCACCTTCTCGCCCGATCTCCTCCTGACCGACGGCGAGGCCATGCTGGTCGACCTGGACGGGACGGTCGAGGGCTGGCTGCCCTACCGCCAGCACCTCGCCATGGTCACGGGCGGTAAGCGGCACGTGATGATGGGCGCGAGCCAGATCGACCGTTACGGAAATCAGAACATCTCCTGCATCGGCGACTGGAACCAGCCCAAGCGACAGCTGCTCGGCATGCGGGGCGCACCGGTCAACACCCTGAACAACCCCACCAGTTACTGGATCCCCAAGCACTCCAAGCGGGTCTTCGTCGAGCACGTCGACGTGGTGTCCGGGGTCGGCTACCGGCGTGCGGCCGAGGCGGGCCCGAGCGCCACGCGCTACCACCGGCTGCCCCGCGTGGTGACGAACCTGGGCGTCTTCGACTTCGAGACCCCCGACCACGCGATGCGGCTCGCGTCCCTGCATCCGGGCGTATCGGTGGACGAGGTGGTCGAGGCGACCGGTTTCGCGCTGGTCATCCCCGATGACGTACAGGAAACGCGTGAACCGACCCCGCACGAGCTGGAGTTGATCCGCACCGTGATCGACCCGCGTGCGCTGCGCGACCGCGAGGTGCCCGCGTAATGGAGGCCCCCGTGATGGAGACCGCTCTCACCCGCCTCGTCGGCGTCCGCCACCCGATCGTCCAGACCGGCATGGGCTGGGTGGCGGGCCCGCGCCTGGTCTCGGCCACCGCGAACGCGGGTGCGCTCGGGATTCTGGCCTCGGCCACGATGACCGTGGATCAACTGCGTTCGGCGGTACGGGAGGTCAAGTCCCGCACGTCGGAGCCGTTCGGCGTGAATCTGCGCGCGGACGCCGGTGACGCGGGCGACCGGGTGCGGATCATCATCGACGAGGGCGTACGGGTGGCGTCCTTCGCCCTCGCGCCCTCCAAGGCGCTGATCGCCGAGCTCAAGGAGGCGGGTGTGGTCGTCGTCCCCTCCATCGGGGCGCGGCGGCATGCCGAGAAGGTCGCGGCCTGGGGCGCGGACGCGGTGATCGTGCAGGGCGGCGAGGGCGGCGGGCACACGGGTGACGTGGCGACGACCGTGCTGCTGCCGCAGGTGGTGGACGCCGTGGACATCCCGGTCGTCGCGGCCGGCGGTTTCCACGACGGGCGCGGTCTGGTGGCCGCGCTCGCGTACGGGGCGGCGGGGGTCGCGATGGGCACCCGTTTCCTGCTCACCTCGGACTCGACGGTCCCGGACGCGGTCAAGGCGCGCTATCTCGCGGCAACCGTGAAGGATGTGACGGTCACGACGGCCGTGGACGGACTGCCCCACCGCATGCTCCGCACGGACCTGGTGACCTCCCTGGAGAACGCGGGCCGCACCCGTACCCTCGCCCGCGCGCTCCGGCACGCGACGGCCTTCCGCAAGCTCTCGGGTCTGACCTGGCGGGAGATGGTCCGCGACGGACTCGCCATGAAGCACGGCAAGGATCTGGCCTGGAGCCAGGTCCTGCTCGCCGCGAACACTCCCATGCTCCTCAAAGCCTCCATGGTCGAGGGCCGCACCGACCTCGGCGTCATGGCGTCGGGGCAGGTCGCCGGAGTCATCGAGGACCTGCCCTCCTGCAAGGAACTGGTGGACCGCGTGATGGCCGAGGCCGACGCGGTCCTGAGCCGGCTGCAATCCCATGGATCCGAGCAAGCGCAAGGCACCCTGCCGACACCAGGGTGAACCCTCTTCTCCGTACAGGAGGAGCGTCATGCCCTTGACGCGACGCGCACTGCTGAGCACCACCGCCGCCACCACGGCCGCCCTCGCGGTGGCCGCCGCACCCGCGACGGCCCACCGGCACAAGCCGGCCCCGGTACGGCACATCCCGCTCCAAGGCGCGGTCAACGTCCGTGACCTGGGCGGCTACCGCACCTACGACGGCGACCGGGTCCGCCACGGCCGGGTGTACCGGGCCGACGAGCTCGGCAAGCTCACGGACGCGGATGTCACCACGCTCGCCGGGCTCCGACTGACACGTGCCATCGACTTCCGCGTACCGCTGGAGATCCAGCAGAACGGCGCGGACCGGCTGCCCGCGGGCGTGACCGCGGTGTCCCGGCCGGTGAGCGACCTCGGTCTGTACGGGCGCCTCCTGCAGATCATCGGGTCCCGCGACCCTGTGGCGCAGGAAGCCGCTCTCGGCGGCGGCCGCGGCGCCGAGCTGATGCGCTCGATCTACCCGGCGTTCGTCTCGGACCCGGCCAACCGGGCCCAGTTCGCGGCCACCCTGCGCGATCTGGCCACGGCCCGCGGGCCCGTGCTCTACCACTGCACCTCGGGCAAGGACCGTACGGGCTGGACGAGTTATGTCCTGCTGCGGATCGTCGGCGTCCCGGGAGCGGTGGCCGAGGAGGACTATCTCCTGTCCAACACCTACCGCGCGGAGGCCGACCGCCGTACGCGTGAGGGGGTGCGGGCGTTGGGGCTGATGCAGAACCCGGACCTCCTGATCCCCGTACAAGAGGTCCGGCGGGAGTATCTGCAGGCCGCGCTCGACCAGGCGGCTGCCGACTTCGGCGGGCTCACCGGGTACGTACGCGACGGTCTGGGCCTGAACTGGGGGATGGTCGCCGCGCTCAGGGCGAGGCTGGTGGACTGAGTACCTTCGACGCCTCGACGGCCGTCGGTGCGGGTCCGGCCGGCGGCTGTGCGGGCAGCTGTGCGTTCGGGCGCGCCAGCGCCTTCAACCTCCTTGAGCTGCCCCGCATTTGTACGGCCGACAGACCGGCGAGCACCCCTCCGAGCGCGAGCCATCCGACCGGCCCCGCCGCCATCACCGCACCGGTGACGAGCGGGGGCCCGGCGGACTTCTGCACGGACTGGGACATCCCCGCGACGCCGAGGTAGGCGGCGCGCTCGGACTCGGGCGCGAGACTGACGGCGAGCTCCCAGGAGCTGACGGAACGCAGCAGCTCGGCCACGGTCACCACGACGGCCGTGGCCACCAGAAGCACTCCGGCCCAGGCCGCGGACACCACCCCGGACAGGGCGAGCAGCCCGCACCCGAGCGCGACCACGACGCCGTAACTCCGCAGGGCCCGCACCGCGCCTTGCGGCCCGTCGAAGCGCGCGGAGAACCAGAGCTGCATCAGCACCACCATCACCGTGTTCACCACGAGGAACACTGGCACCAGCATGTGCGAGGCGTCCGTGCGGCTGACCAGCCACAGGGGCAGGCCGACCATGAGGATGGTGTCGTCCAGGTTCAGTGGAATGTCGAGCAGGACGAACCGCAGATAGCCGCGATCCCGCCACGGACCACGCCTCACCTCGGAACTCCCCTCCCGCGGCGCCGACTTGACCTTGCCGGCGGGGGTACGCAGCCGCGTGCACCGCACGAGCGCGGCGGCCACGAGGAACGACACCGCATTGGCCAGGATCAGCACCCGGTACGCCCCGAAGGCCAGTCCCAGGGCCGCGATCCCGGCACCCAGCGCGTAGCCGGCGTTGGCGACCGTACGGAACAGCGCCTGATAGGTCCCTCGTTGCTCCCCCGCCACCTCGGTCGCGAACACCATCTCCAGGGTCTTCGCGGCCCGGTCACCGGCGAAGGTGGCGGCGACGACGGGGAGCAGCGCGGCGAAGCTATCCAGGACGAGCAGCAGCCCGACAGTGCCGATCCGCAGCACATGACAGGCGATGAGCAGCGTCCGTACGGGGAGCCTCATCGCCAGCCGTCCCGCGACGGGCGATCCGACGATGCCCGCCACACCGGCCACGCCCAGCAGCAGGCCGACCTGAGCCGCGTCGAGCCCCGTGACGACGGTGAAGTACAGAACGGAGGAGGCGCCCCACACCCCCGTCCCCGTACGGTCGACGCCCTGCCCCATGAGCATGAGCCGCGCATCCCGCCCTCCGGGCGGATTCCGCAACTGCCCGATGAGCCCCTTGCCCGTGCGCCGCACTTGCTCCCCCTCGACAGACTCGTCCCTCGCGCCGCGCCGGCACGGCGGGCACCGCGTCAGTCTCATAATCAAGAATCTCGATGTCAAGAGATCTCTTCGAGAGTGCTGCTTGAATGCACCCATGTCCCAAGCGATCAGAGAGCCCTGGGGGCTCAGCGTCTTCGGCGCCGGAACAGTGCGCACCGAACCCGAGCTCGTCCGCCTCAAGTTGGCGGTCGATGTCGTGCAGCCCCAGGCCGACCTGGCCTTCGGTGACGCCGGCCAGGCCGTGGCCCGGCTGCGCGAGACACTGCGCCGACACGAGATACCGGACGGCGCCGTGTCGGCCTCGCGGCTGTCGCTGAGTTCCGAGTTCAGCGGGTACGGGGCCGAGCGACGCTTCCTCGGATACCGCTGCCAGTCCGCGTACGTCATCGAGACCACCGCACTCGACGATCTGCAGCAGCTGATCATCGACGCCGTGGACGCCGGCGCCAACCGCGTGGACGAGGTCGTCTTCGACGTCCGCGACAAGCCCGCCCTGCGCGACGAGGCCCGCGTCAAGGCGGTGGCGGCCGCCCGCCGCAAGGCCGAGCTGTACGCCGAGGCAGCCGGTGTCGCCCTGGGGCCGGTCCTGCACATCCAGGACGTGGACGCCGGCTCATGGGAGCTGACGGGCCACCGGGGACACGGCGGTGGCGGCGGCGCCTCCACCGGCGATTTCGCACCCGGCATGGTCGAAGTGCACGGCGCGGTCCTGCTCGGCTTCGAACTCGTCCGATAGGCCACCGCACATGCCGTCGGGTTGGCAGGCCGACCGCATCCGCAGCGCGCTGCGCGGCGAAAACCCCACGGTCCTACGCCGGTTGAGCGCCGGGTTCGCGGTCATCGGCGACACCCAGTTCCTTCCGGGGTACTCGGTGCTGCTCACGGACGACCCCGGCGTCGAACGCCTCACCGACCTGCCCCGCCCCCGCCGCCTCGCCTTCCTCGACGACATGGAGCGTGTGGGCGAGGCGGTCGAGCGGGTCTGCCGGCGGCTCGACCCGGCGTTCCGGCGGATCAATCTGGAGATCCTCGGCAACAAGGATCCGTTTCTGCACGCTCACATCTGGCCGCGCTACGCATGGGAGCCGCCCGAGCTGGTGGCCAAGCCCGTGTGGCTGTATCCGCCGCAGCGATGGACCGACGGGCAGTACGCGCTCGGGCCGCAGCACGGCGCGCTGCGCGCGGAGTTGGTGAGCGAACTCGACCGGCTGCGGCCCTGAGCCCGAGGTCAAAGATCGGCGGCAGCCGGAGTGTGCGTGCGCTCGGGCACGGCCCCTGACTCCGACTCGCCGATGCCCAACCGCCCGTGCACCCCCCGCAGCCACCTCGGCGCCCACCAGTTCCACCGCCCCGCAAGCCGCATGAACACCGGCACAAGCACCACCCTGATCAGCGTCGCGTCGACCAGGATCACCACCACCATCCCGACCGCGAGCATCTTGAGGAACACGATCCCCGAGCTCGCGTACGTCGCGAAGGACGCCGCCAGGACGACGGCCGCGGACGTGATCAGCGGGCCGCTGCGTTCCAGGCCGGTGGCCACGGCGTGGGGGGTGTCGCCCGTGAGGTCGTACTCCTCCTTGATACGGGAGAGCAGAAACACCTCGTAGTCCATGGACAGCCCGAACGCCGTGCAGAACATCAGGATCGGGATCGACGGCTCGATGCTCCCCGTGGCCGTGAAGCCGAGCAGCTCGGACAGATGGCCGTCCTGGAAGACCCATACCAGCGTGCCGAACATGACGGCCATGCTGAGCGCGTTGAGGACCATCGCCTTCAGCGGCAGCAGCACACTGCCCGTCACCAGGAAGAGGATGACGAAGGTGACGGTGAGGATGAGGCCGAGGACCAGCGGCATACGGCCGGTCAACTCGGCGCGGAAGTCCGCGAGTTCCGCCGGGTAGCCGGCGACACGGGCGTCGTCACCGGCAAGCGTGCGGATCTCGCCGATCACACGGTCGACCTCCCGCTCAAGACCCTCGTGCGTGGCGATCACCGAGTACCACGTGCCGTCCGACCGCCCTTCGAAGCGAGCCGACCACGTCCCCGCGTCCAGGATCCGCCGGCCGTCCGCGTACGAGCCGGTCAGCGCGTCGACCTGGTGCACCTCGTCGATACGGGAGAGGGCGAGTGCGGTCCGTTCGACATCGGCCGCCGACATCCCGCCCCCGTCGAGGACCTGAATCGCATCCATCTCCTCCGCCGCGAAGTTCTCGCGGATGTCCTGCTGCACGACCCGGCTGGAGGTCTCCCGCGGCAGCACCCGCTCGTCCGGCACCCCGAAGGTCAGACCGAGCGCGGGCGCGGACAGCGTCAGCAGGACGGCCAGGGCCGGAATCCCGTACAGAAGCGGGCGTTTCATCATGCGCAGCGCCGTACGTCGCCACCAGTCGCCGCCCTGGACGGTCTCGACACCCTCGCCGGCCTTGCGCCGCGCGACCCGGTGACCCAGCCGGGCGAGCGCGGCGGGCAGGATCACCAGTGCGGCGAACACCGACGTCAGCACGGTTCCGATGCCCGCGTACGCGAAGGAGCGCAGGAAGGGGAACGGGAACAGCAGGAGGCAGGCCAGCGACACGACCACGGTCAGGCCGCTGAAGGCGACGGTGCGGCCGGCCCGTGTCACCGACTCCCGTACGGCATCCGGCACTTCGGCCCCGGACGCGAGCGCCTCGCGGAAGCGGTTGATCACGAACAGGCTGTAGTCGACGCCGAGCCCGATGCCCATGACCAGGGTCAGATTCGCGGCGAAGGTCGAGACGTCGGTGAAGAGCGTCACGATACGGAGCAGCGCGAGCGTGCCGATGACGGAGAACAGCCCCATGGCGAGCGTCAGGGCGGCGGCCGAGAAGCGGCGGTAGAGCACGAAGAGCAGCAGAAGCACCAAGGGGATCACGATCAGCTCGGCCCGCAGGAAGTCCTCGCGTGCCTGCTCGGCGGCCTGCCGGAACACCTCGTCACCGCCGCCCACCCGCACGTCCAGGAGCTCGCCGTCGCGGGTGAACTCCGGCGAGATCCGCGCGAGTTCGGCCCGCGCCTGCGTGACCGTCCCCGCCATCCGGGCGACCACCAGTGCCTGCCTCGCGTCCTCGGCGCGCATCACGGGCGACCGGCCACGGCTCCAGTACGAGGCGGTCTCGGCCACCCCGTCCCGCGCGGCCAGCTCACGCTCCAGGGCCCGTCCGGCCTCGGCGACCGCGGGGGTGTCGACCGTGCCCTCCTTCGCGGTGACCATCAGGAGCACGGAAGGAGTGCCCGTGCCGTACTCCTCCTCCAGTACGGCACGGGTCGTCACCGACTCGGAGCCGGGGCTCTCGAAGCGGGAGAGCACCAGCCGGTCCATGGTTCCGGCGGCGAGCACGAGGGCGATCAGGGCGAGCAGGACGCTCGACCGGAGGGCGCGGCGCGGGCGGCGGGCGAGGGCCGAGCCCAGGCGGGCGAGGGGTTGTCGGGGTGGCACGTCGGGTCTCCTGTGGGCAGCGGCCCCGTGGATACGGGAGCGGATCGCCCCACCTTCGGGCGCACCGCTTCCACGAGCGCTGGAAGAACCGCTGGAAGAACCACCGGAAGAGCCGTCAGGGCCCCGGGAACTCCTGGACACGTTCCGGGAGTTGATAGCTCAGAGCCACCGGCGACCAGGGGGAACGATGTCCGGAGTCCTGCTGCGCGAGCACCCCGACGCCCACGACTGCGGCGCACACCCCGAGCGCTCCTCGGTCACCCTGCTCGGCCCGTTCGCCCTGCGCCGCGCCGGAGTCGACGCTCCGCTCGGCCCGCCCAAGCAGCAGGCGCTGCTCGCCGTACTGCTCCTTCAGCCCGGCCGCACCCTGGGGCTGCAGCAGCTGGTCGAAGCCCTCTGGGGACAGCGCCCGCCCGCCCACACCAAGAATCTGCTGCAGAAGTACCTCTCGGGGCTGCGGCCCGCACTCACCGCGCACGGCATGACGGTGGAGTGGACCGGCTCCGGCTACCGCCTCGACCCGGGTGCGGCCTGCGTGGATCTCTACGCGTACGACCGGCTGGCAGCCGCCGGACGTACGGCACTTGCGGCGGGCCAACCCGCCGAGGCGGCCCGGCTGCTCGACCGGGCGCGGGCCCGCAAGGGCGGCCCGCTCGCCGAGGGCCTGGACGCCCCCCTGCTCGAACGGGAGCGGATCTTCACCCGCTCCCGGATACTCATCGACTTCGAACTGCGCGCGGAGCTCGAACTTGAGCTGGGCCGCCACCGCGAGGCCATCCCGTATCTGGAATGCCTGGTACACAGTCACGAGCTGCACGAACGCTTCGTATGGCTCCTTATGCTCGCGCTGCACAGGGCGGGCCGGGACGGCGAGGCCCTGACGGCGTACCGGGATCATCAGCGACGTGCCGCGCAGGAGCTGGGCGCCGAACCGGGCCCCGCACTCACCCGGCTGCACCTCGCCGTGCTGCGCCAGGATCCGGCTCTGGGCTCGCTCTCGGCCCTGTCTACGCCGGCTGCGCGGCCTGCGACGTCTACGCCGGGTGCGCGGCCTGCGACGGAGACTAGGTCGTCGGTCGTCAGCCGCTGAGGTGGAACGCCGGGCCCACGGCATTCGAGGACCCGGCGTAGCGCGCGGCGTCAGAAGCGCGCGGCGTCAGAAGCCCCCGGCGCCCGGCCCGATGTTCTGCTGGGCGACGGCGCTGAACGACATCGCCCGGGCGGTCTCCTGCTGCAACGCGACACGCTCAAGCGCCCCGCGCTCGCCCTCACCACCCCGGCGCAACAGCACGAACAGGCATCCGCCGATCGCCGCCGCCAAGCCCACGAAAAGTACCGCCAACTCGCCCATCGAACCCCCTGAACAGGCAGGGAACCACTCCCGCGGCTCCAGTGCGCGAAAGATACCCCTCGCTCCCCACCATCAACACACGCCTTGAGCTAGATCTGAGCTCGACCGGAACGAGCGTCGAGCCGGCTCGACACCCGGCCCGGTCGGCGCCGCTCGCCCGGCCAGGTTGTCGCCGCCCGCCCGGCCGCCGCCTCAGAGCCGCTCGATGATGGTGACGTTCGCCTGCCCGCCACCCTCACACATCGTCTGCAGCCCGAACCGCCCACCCGTGCGCTCCAGTTCGTGCAGCAGCGTCGTCATCAGCTTCACACCCGTCGCGCCCAGCGGATGGCCGAGCGCGATCGCGCCGCCGTTGACGTTGACCTTCGCGGGGTCCGCGCCCGTCTCCTTCAGCCACGCGAGCACCACCGGCGCGAACGCCTCGTTGATCTCGACCAGGTCGATGTCCTCGATCGACATCCCGGACTTCTTCAGCGCGTACGCCGTCGCCGGGATAGGCGCGGAGAGCATCCGGATCGGGTCCTCACCGCGTACGGAAAGGTGGTGGATCCGGGCCCGCGGGGTCAACCCGTGCTCCCTCACGGCTCGTTCGGACGCGATCAGCAGCGCCGCCGCACCGTCCGAGACCTGGGACGAGCAGGCCGCCGTGATCGTGCCGCCCTCCATCACCGGCTGCAGACCCGCCATCTTCTCCAGGGAGGTGTCACGACGCGGCCCCTCGTCCACCGTCACCTCGCCGAACGCCACCGTCTCGCGCGCGAAGCGCCCCTCGTCGATGGCCGCCAGCGCCCGCTGATGCGAGCGCAGCGCGAACTCCTCCTGGTCGCGCCGGGTGATGCCCCACTTGGTGGCGATCAGCTCCGCCCCGTGGAACTGATTGACCGGCTGCTTCCCGTACCGCTCCTGCCAGCCCACCGACCCGTGGAAGGGTCCCTCGGTGAGACCCAGCGGCTCGCCCGCCTGCCGTGAGGCGAAGGCGATCGGGATCATCGTCATGTTCTGCACCCCGCCCGCGACCACCAGATCCTGGGTCCCGGAGAGAACGCCCTGCGCGGCGAAGTGGATGGCCTGCTGGGACGAGCCGCACTGCCGGTCGATGGTGACCCCGGGGACCTCCTCCGGCAGACCGGCCGCGAGCCACGCGGTGCGCGCGATGTCGCCGGCCTGCGGTCCGACCGTGTCCAGACAGCCGAAGACCACATCCTCGACGGCGGCGGCATCCACACCCGAGCGCTCCACGAGCGCCTTGAGCACATGCGCGCCGAGATCCGCCGGATGCACCCCGGACAGACCGCCCTTACGGCGCCCCACCGGCGTACGGACCGCTTCGACTATGTAGGCCTCGGCCATGACAACTCCCTCAAAAGGTCAGGTTCGTACGGCGATTCCGTCCAGGACCATCGACAGGTACTGCCGGGCGATCTCCTCCGGGCTGTGCTGCCCGCCGGGGCGGTACCAGGACGCGGCGACCCACACGGTGTCGCGCACGAAGCGGTACGTGAGCCGGATGTCCAGGTCGGAGCGGAAGACCTGGGCGGCGACGCCACGTTCGAGCGTGCCGAGCCAGGCCTTCTCGAACTTCTGCTGCGATTCGACGAGATACCCGAAGCGTTCCTGCTGGGCGAGGTGGCGGGACTCCTTCTGGTAGATCGCGACCGCGGCACGGTGCCGGTCGATCTCCCGGAAGGACTCGGTGACCAGGGCCTCGATGGTCTCGCGCGGACCGAGCCCGGCGGCGAGCACCTCGTCGTAGCCCTGCCAGAGCTCATTCAGGAACGAGGAGAGGATCTCGTCGAGGATCGACTCCTTCGAGTCGAAGTGGTAGTAGAGACTGCCCGCGAGCATCCCCGCCTCATCGGCGATCTTCCGCACGGTCGTGGCGTTGTACCCCTGCGCGGCGAACACCTCGGCGGCGGTCGCGAGGAGTTCACGGCGGCGGGCGGGCGACGGGGTCACGGTCTTGCTGTCGTTCTTCTTCGGCACAGGTCCATTGTCGCGCCCCTATGCGTGCTGACTGCTGACGGAGACCACTTCACCGGTCATGTACGAGGAGTAGGGCCCGGCCAGGAACACGATCACGTTGGCCACCTCCCACGGCTCGGCGTACCGCCCGAAGGCCTCGCGCGCCGTCAGCTCCTCAAGAAGCTCCGGCGTCGTGACCTTCACGAGGTGCGGATGCATGGCGAGACTCGGCGAGACGGCGTTGACCCGTACCCCGTACTCCGCACCCTCGATCCCCGCGGTCCGGGTGAGCGCCATGACGCCCGCCTTCGCGGCGGCGTAGTGCGCCTGTCCCGCCTGGGCACGCCAGCCGATCACGGAGGCGTTGTTGACGATGACCCCGCCCGAGCCCGACTCCTTGAAATGCCTGAGCGCGGCACGTACGCAGCGGAACGTGCCGTTCAAGGTGACGTCCAGGACCCGTGTCCACTGCTCGTCGGTCATGTCGACCAAGGCCGATGTGCCGCCCAGACCGGCGTTGTTGACCACCAGATCGAGTCCGCCGTGCCGCTCGACGACGTAGGAGAACAAGGCCTGGACCTGCTGCTCGTCCGTCACATCGCAGGCGATGGCGCCGACCCGGTCGGCCCCGAACTCCTTGGCCAGTTCCGCCTCGGACTCCGCGAGCCTGCGCTCATGCGCGTCGCTGATGACGACGGACGCGCCCTCCTCCAGGAACCGGCGCGCGGTGGCCCCGCCGATACCGGCGCCTGCGGCCGCGGTGATGACGGCCGTACGCCCGTCGAGCAGGCCGTGGCCATTCACGTACTGCGGCTTGTTGCCGTTCCCAGGCTTGTTGTCGGTCACAGCAGGAGGCTAACCTACCAAACACTTGTTAGGGAAGGGAGTTGGGCAGCCCGTGGACCTGGATGAATCACCCGAAGAGCAGGCATTCCGGCAGGAGGCGAGGCAGTGGCTGCGGGCCAACGTCCCCTCGCAGCCCCTCACTTCACTGGAGACGGAGGAGGGCTTCGCCCAACACCGCGAGTGGGAGCGGCGGTTGTCCGAGGACCGCTGGTCGGTGGTGTCCTGGCCGGCCGAGTACGGCGGCCGTGGCGTGGACATCTTCCGGTGGCTGATCTTCGAGGAGGAGTACTACGCGGCGGGCGGCCCCGGCCGGGTCTCGCAGAACGGCATCAATCTCCTCGCACCCACGCTCCTCGACCACGGCACCCCCGAGCAGAAGCAGCGGATCCTGCCCTCGATGGCGAGCGGTGAGGTGATCTGGGCGCAGGCCTGGTCGGAGCCGGAGGCGGGCTCGGATCTCGCCTCGCTCAAGTCCCGTGCCGTACGCACCGAGGGCGGCTGGCTCCTTTCCGGCCAGAAGACCTGGTCCTCACGTGCGGCCTTCGCGGACCGCGCCTTCGGCATCTTCCGCACGGACCCGGAGGCCGACCGCCCGCACCGGGGTCTGACCTACCTGATGTTCGACCTGCGCACTCCCGGTGTGACCGTCCGCCCCATCGGCCGCCTCGACGGCAAACCGGCCTTCGCGGAACTCTTCCTCGACGAGGTGTTCGTGCCGGACGAGGACGTGATCGGCGAGGTGGGCCAGGGCTGGCGTATCGCCATGTCGACCACGGGCAACGAACGCGGTCTCACCCTGCGCTCCCCCGGCCGCTTCATGGCGGCGGCCGACCGCCTGGTCGACCTGTGGCGCAGGCAAGCGAACCCCGCCGACACCGCACTGCGCGACCGGGTGGCGGACGCGGTGGTCGGCGCCCGCGCGTATCAGCTGTTCACGGCGGCCAACGCGGCCCGTTTCGCGGCCGGCGAGACCATCGGCGCGGAGTCCTCCCTGAACAAGGTCTTCTGGTCCCAGTACGACATCGCGCTGCACGAGACGGCGCTCGACCTCCTGGGCGCGGACGGCGAGTTGGCCGAGCACGCCGAAGGCCCGTACGACTGGGCCGAGGGCTATGTCTTCTCGCTCGCGGGCCCGATCTACGCCGGGACCAACGAGATCCAGCGCGACATCATCGCCGAGCGGCTGCTCGGCCTGCCGAAGGGACGGCGGACATGACGGGAACACGCTTCCTCCTGGACAGCGAGCAGCGCGAGTTCGCCCGCAGCCTCGACGCCATGCTGACGGCGGCGGACACCCCTTCCGTCGTACGGGCCTGGGGGGCGGGTGACTTCGCGCCGGGCCGCGCGCTGTGGGCCCGGCTCGCCGAGGCCGGGGTCTTCGCGCTTGCCGTGCCCGAGGAGTACGAGGGCGTGGGGCCGCTGCCGGTGGAACTGGCCGTGGCCTACGTCGAGTTGGGGCGGCACGCCGTACCCGGCCCGGTGGTGGAGACCGCCGCGGCGGCCGGGCTGCTTGCCGCGACGGGCGATTCCACGCACGCCAAGCAGCTTCTGCCGGGCATCGCGAACGGTTCGGTGATGGCCACGGTGAAGGCACCGGGCGGCCCTTACGCCCTGGACGCACAGGCCGCGGACCTCACCGTCACCTTCGCCGACGGAGCTCTGCACCTGTGCACCGAGCACGGGCCGACACACCGCTCGGCCGACCCCGCGCGCCACTTGACCGAACCGGGTCCGCCCGCCGAACTCCTCACCCAGGACCGCGCCGCCTTCGCGGCCACCGACTCCTGGGGCACCCTGGCCGCGGCCGCTCAGGCCCTCGGCGTGGGCCGCGCCCTGCTCGACCGCACGGTCGCGTACGTGAAGCAGCGCAAGCAGTTCGGCACGGAGATCGGTACGTTCCAGACGGTCAAGCACCAGCTCGCGGACACCCTGCTCAAGCTGGAGTTCGCCACCCCGCTCCTGTACGGCGCGGCCCTCACCATGACCCGCGCCGACCTGGCCGCCGCCAAACTCACCGCCTCGGAAGCCGCCTACTTCGCCTCGCGCACGGCGCTTCAGCTGCACGGCGCGATCGGCTACACGGAAGAGCTCGACCTCTCCCTGTGGATCCGCAAGGCCCAGGCGCTGCGCACGGCCTGGGGTTCGCCGAGCGCCTGCCGGAAGCGGGTGCTTGCCTGAAGCGGGTGACGACCTGAGGCGACTCAGGCCTTCGCGACGGCCACCAGCTCCGCGAGCGACTCACGTGTGAGCGTGAGCCGCTCCAACTCCTGGTCCACACGGGAGAGCTGGTCGAGGACGAGCGGGCTCAGACAGGGCTCGATCTCCTGCTCGCTGCCACAGACGCACTCGATGATCTCGGCGATGATCCGCGTGGACAGACCCGCGTCCAGGAAGCGACGGATCCGCCGGACGGTGGCGGGCGCGTCCGCTCCGTAGACCCGCTGGCCGCCGGGGGTGCGGGTGGAGGAGAGCAGCCCCTGCTCCTCGTAGTAGCGCAGAAGCCGGACCGAGACTCCGGTCTCGGTGGACAACCGGCCAATCTTCATCCCGTCCACTGCCGCCCCCACTGTGATCCCCCTCACAGGCACTTGAACCTCACATGGGTGTGAGGTCATAGCGTTCCCGTCATGACGAACTCCACGACGGTCAACGCTCTCAACGCGCTCACCGACCCTACAACTGCCCACGTCAGCCCCACATTCCGGATCGGCGGCGACCTGGAGGTACGACGCATCGGATACGGCGCGATGCGTCTCGCCGACGGCCCCGGAGATCCCACCGGACCCGAGGCGCGCATCTGGACCGGGCCCGCCGACCGCGACCGGGCGATCACCCTGCTCCGCAGCGCGATCGAGGAGGGGGTGAACCTGATCGACACCGCGGACGCCTACGCACTCGGCGCGAACGAGGAGTTGCTCGCCGATGCTCTGCATCCCTACCGCGAGGACCTCGTGATCGCCACGAAGGTCGGAGTCGTACGCCCCTCCCCCACTGAGTGGATACCGCTCGGGCACCCGGCCTATCTGCGCCAGCAGACCGAGTTGAGCCTGCGCCGGCTGCGCACGGACCGGATCGATCTGCTGCATCTGCACCGGCTCGACCCGGCGTACCCGGTCGCCGAACAGCTCGGCGCACTGCGGCAGCTGCAGGAGGAAGGGAAGGTGCGGCACATCGGCCTGTCCGAGGTGACGGTCGAGCAGATCCGTGAGGCCCGGGAGACAGCACCGGTCGCGAGCGTCCAGAACCTCTACAACCTGGCGACGCGCGGCCACGAGGACGTGGTCGCGTACACCGCCGAGCAGGGCATCGCCTTCATACCGTTCTTCCCGGTCGCGATGGGCGCGCATGCCGCGCCCGGCAGCCCGCTCGACACGATCGCGAGGGAGCTGGGCGCCACGCCGTCACAGACCGCGCTCGCCTGGCTGCTGCACCGCTCACCGACCGTGCTGCCCATTCCGGGTACGACGTCGACGGCGCATCTGGCCGAGAACGTACGGGCGTTGGAGGTGGCGCTCACCGAAGAGCAGTTCGGGCGGATCGAGGCGGCGACACAGGTGTGACGCCGCCCCCCGCGCGGGCCCTCAGTGGTGCTCCCCGGCCTCCACCTCTCGCCGGTACTCCTCCACCGTCGGCTTCGCCACCTGCGCGCCCTCGCCGTACATCGCCTTCGAGAGCTTGACGCGCATCCGCTCGCCGCGGCTCACGGGCCGCTTCACCCCGTTGGTGTCCACGGCGGGCCCGGGGTCGTACGGCGTGCGCTGCTCATGTGCGGTGAGCGTGAAGCGCTGGCCCGGTGTGAGCGGCTCGTGGATCTCCACGAACTCGCCGTGCGGCAGCCGCTTGATGGTGCCACTCTCGCGTCCGTGCAGCACCTTGTCCCGGTCGCGGTGCTGCAGCCCGAGACAGATCCGGCGCGTGATCCAGAACGCGAGGACCGGGACCACGAAGAAGCCGATCCGTACGAACCAGGTGATCACGTTGATCGACAGATGGAGCTTGGTGGCCACGATGTCGTTGCCACCGCCGATCAGGAGCACCCCGTATCCGGCGAGCCAGGCGACACCGAGCCCGGTACGGGTCGGGACGTTGCGCGGGCGGTCGGCGACGTGGTGCTCGCGCCGGTCGCCGGTGACCCAGGCCTCGATGAAGGGATAGGCCGCGATCAGCATCATGTAGAGCGGGAAGAGCATGAACGGGATGAAGACGCCGAGGGCGAGCGTGTGGCCCCAGGCGTTGATCTCCCATCCCGGCATCACACGGATCAGGCCCTCGGAGAAGCCCAGATACCAGTCGGGTTGAGCGCCTGTGGTGACCAGATCCGCTCTGTAAGGACCGAACAGCCACACCGGGTTGATCGTCGCGATCGCGCCCATGAACGCGAGCACACCGAAGACCAGGAAGAAGAAGCCGCCGGCCTTCGCCACGTAGATCGGGAAGAACGGGGCGCCGACGACCTTCTTCTCGGACCGTCCGGGCCCCGCGAACTGGGTGTGCTTGTGGTAGAAGACCAGGATCAGATGGGCCACGACCAGGCCCAGCATGATGCCCGGCAGCAGCAGGATGTGGATCGGGTAGAGGCGCGCGATGATGTCGGTGCCGGGGAACTCCCCGCCGAACAGGAACATCGACAGATACGTGCCGACGACCGGGATCGAGAGAATCGCACCCTGCGCGAACTTCAGACCGGTGCCGGAGAGCAGGTCGTCCGGCAGCGAGTAGCCGGTCAGACCCGTGAGCAGACCGAGCATCAACAGGGTCCAGCCGAAGAGCCAGTTGATCTCGCGCGGCTTGCGGAACGCGCCCGTGAAGAACACCCGCATCATGTGCACGAGCATCCCGGCCAGGAAGACCAGCGCCGCCCAGTGGTGGATCTGCCGGATGAGAAGACCGCCGCGTACATCCATGCTGATGTCCACGGTGGACTCGAAGGCCCTGGTCATGAGGACGCCCTTGAGCGGCTCGTACGAACCGTTGTAGACGACCTCGGCGCTGCTCGGCTCGAAGAACAGCGTCAGCCAGGTGCCGGTCAGGATCAGGATGATGAAGCTGTACAGACAGATCTCACCCAGCATGAACGTCGGGTGGTCCGGGAAAACCTTGCGCATCTGCGACTTGGCGATCGTGTAGACACCCAGCCGGCTGTCGGCCCAGTCGGCGAGGCGCTCGCCTCTTGCCGGCTCGGCCGGTCGGCCATTACTGCGTATCCGCTCCTGGCTGCTCATATCCGGCCTCTCCCCTCAGGCGTACTTCAGGGTAGGACAGCCGCCCTGCGCGCCAACAGGGGCCCCTCCCTTTGTACTTGTGCCGCACCTGTTGATGTTCCCGGCCTGCTCCCCGAGTATGACTGTTCGTCATATCCGCGGTGTGGGTTCGGGAGGCGCGATGATCACGCTCGACGGCAAGGCCGTGCTCATCACCGGAGCGGCCCGCGGCCAGGGCGCCGAGGAGGCACGGCTGTGCGCGCGGGCCGGGGCACGGGTGGTGGTGACGGACGTCCTGGAGGAGGAGGGCCGCCAGGTCGCCAAGTCCCTTGGGGACCAAGGCCTTTTCGTACGGCATGACGTGACCGATGCCGCGAGCTGGGCCGCGGCGGTGGGCACCGCCCTTGACCGCTTCGGACGGCTCGACGCACTGGTCAACAACGCCGCGCTGTGGCGTACGGCGTCCGTCGAGGAGGAGACGTACGCCAACTTCGAGCTGCTGCTGAGGGTGAATCTGCTCGGTCCCTTCCTCGGGATCCAGGCCGTGGTGCCCGCCATGAAGGAGGCCGGCGGCGGATCGGTGGTGAACATCTCGTCCACGGCCGGTCTGAAGGGGATCCCCGGGCATGCCGCCTACGGTTCGACCAAGTTCGCCCTGCGCGGTCTGACCCGGTCCTCGGCGCTGGATCTGGCCCCGTATCGCATCCGCGTGAACTCGGTGCATCCCGGCGCCGTCGACACCCCGATGATCGCCGAGGCCACCGCGGGCCGTGACTGGTCACGGGTGCCGCTCGGCAGGGTGGGGCAGGCCGAGGACGTGGGCGGGCTCGTGGTGTTCCTGGTGTCGGAGGCCTCCTCGTACGTCACGGGAGCGGAGTTCGCGGTGGACGGCGGTCAGACGGCCTGAGTCAGGGGGTCTGAGTCAGGAGCCTGAGTCAGGGGGTCTGAGTCAGGAGCCTGAGTCAGCAGCCTGAGCCAGGGGGCTCGTAGGAAGCGGGCCGGGCCCACGCCCTACTCTGTGCGCATGAAGCGTGCCGGTTGCCTCTTTCTGGCCTTGGCCCCCGTGGCGACCCTCGTCGTCTATCTGCTCGGCCCCGAGCCCGACTCCGGCGCCCCGGACGGCAAGCCCGCGTCCTCGCAGAGCCCGGACCACTCACGGGAGACCGAGAAGGAGCTCGCCCAGCGGCTGGCCAAGATGCCTCCCGGGCTCGCGGCCGAGGACAAGAAGGAGCTGGCCCAGCGGATCGTGGCGAGCGCCGAGAACTCCTCGCTCGACTGGCGTGCCCAGTACGACTACATCGAGGACATCGGCGACGGCAACGGCTACACGGCCGGCATCATCGGCTTCTGCTCCGGTACGCACGACATGCTGTCCCTCGTCGAGCGCTACACGAAGGACCACCCGGACAACCCGCTCGCCGAGTACCTCCCCGCCCTGCGCGCGGTCGACGGCACCGACTCCCACGACGGCCTCGACGGCTTCCCCGAGGCGTGGCGGCGGGAGGCCGAGCAGCCCGCTTTCCGCCGGGCACAGGACCAACTGCGCGACGACGACTACTTCGACCCCGCGGTGCGCCAGGGGAAGACGGACGGCCTGAGCACGCTCGGCCAGTTCATCTATTACGACGCGATGGTGCAGCACGGCCCGGGCACGGGACCGCTCGCCTTCTACGGGATCCGCGAGGAGGCCATGCGGCGGGCGAGCACGAAGGCCGAGGGCGGTGACGAGAAGGAGTTCCTCAAGGCCTTCCTCGACGCACGGCGTGAGGCCATGAAGACCAAGAACCCCGACAGCGACACCACCCGTATCGACACCGCGCAGCGGGTCTTCCTGCAGGCGGGCAATCTGCAGCTGGCGACCCCCCTGGAGTGGCGGGTGTACGGGGACACGTATCGCGTGAAGTGACCGCCCCTCGCGGGAGGTTCAGCCCTTCACCGCGCCCGCCGCCAGGCCCGAACCGAGCCGCTTGTGCACCAGGACGAAGAAGATCATCACGGGCAGCGTGACCAGGGTGGAGCTGGCCATGACCGGGCCCCAGGCCGTCGAGTTCTCCCCGAAGAACTGGTAGATGCCCACGGCCGCCGTGTACTTCTCGCTGTCCTTCATGAAGGTGTACGCGAACACGAACTCGTTCCACGCCGTGATGAAGGCGAAGATCGAGGTGGCCACGAGCCCGGGCGCGACCAGCGGAAGCAGCACCGAGCGGAACATCCGCAGCCAGGACGCCCCGTCGATGTACGCCGCCTCCTCGACCTCCTTGGGCACCGCCTGGACGAAGCCGCGCAGCGTCCAGATGGCGAATGGGAGCGAGAGCGCGATGTAGACGATGGTCAGACCGAGCAGCGAGTTGAGCAGCTCGTAGTCCCGCATCTGCAGGAACAGCGGGATGACCAGGGCCTCGAGGGGCACCATCTGCACGATCAGGATCATGATCAGCACCGAGGTGCGGAAGCGGAACTTGAAGCGGGCCACCGCGATCGCGGCGAACAACGAGAGCACCGCCGCGGCGAGGATCGTCCCGAGGCCGACCAGGAACGAGTTCAGCAGGAACGTACCGAAGTTGCCCCGCTCGAAGACCAGCTCGAAGTGCTCGAAGCCGAAGCCGCTCGGCAGCACGTCGGAGCCGCGGGTGCTCGCCTTCGGGTCGAACGCGGTCGACACCATCCAGTAGACCGGGAACAGGGTGAAGACCAGCAGGGCGAAGACGGCGGCGGCGAGGCCCGTGCGGGCGGCCGGTGAGGTACGGGTGCTCACAGGTCCTCCTCCCCCTGGCGGAACAGCGTGCGGATGTAGACGACGGTGATCAGCAGGAGCAGCAGTGTGAGCAGCACGGCCGCCGCGGATCCCGCCCCGTAGTCGTCCTGCCCGAAGGCCTGGATGTACGAGTAGACACCGAGGTTGTAGACCTCGTCGTTGGAGCCGTTGCCGCCCGGCATCAGGAAGACCTGGGTGAAGACCTTGAAGTCCCAGATGGTCGACAGGATCGTGACGACCAGGAAGACGGGACGGATGGTCGGCACGGTGATCTTCCAGAACCGCTGCCACGCGTTGGCGCCGTCGATCATCCCCGCCTCGTACAACTCCCGTGGAATCGTGAGAAGTCCGGCGAAGACCGTGATCGCCACGAACGGGAAGCCGTGGTGGACCACGTTGAGGGTCGCGATGGCGTAGAACGGCAGCCGCTCGGTGAACCAGTTGGTGGTCTCCGGGTCGATCAGACCGAGCGCGCCGGCCAGCTGGCTGAACATGCCGTCCTCCGGCTGGAACAGCCAGATCCAGACATACGTGCCGGTCACGGCGGGCATCGCCCAGGCTGCCAGGATCGACACGGAGCAGATGGCGCGCCAGGTGGTGCCGAGCCGGTTCAGGAGCAGCGCGACCAAGGTGCCGAGCACCACCGTGAGGCCCACACAGGCGAGGGCGAAGAAGACGGTGTTGGGCATGACCGTCTTCCACAGCAGCTCACTGGAGAGCAGATCGCCGTAGTGGTCGAACCCGGTGAACTCCCCTTCACCGCCACCGAACTTGACCTCCCAGTCCTGCAGGGAGATCTTGCCGACCTGGAAGATCGGATAGAGAAGGAGTCCGGCGAGCACGACAAGAGCGGGGGCGAGCAGCAGCCAGGGACGGCCGAGGTTCAGCAGCCGCCGACGGCGGGCCGAGGGCGGCTTCGAGGAGGGCCGCTTTACGGAGGGGCGGCGGACAGCTTCCGGCTGTCCACCGCCCGCGAGCGCGTTCTTCACTGTCCGTGCGGCCTTACTTGTCCTTGGCGAAGATGTCGTCCATCTGCTGGGCCGCCTTGTCCGCGGCCTCCTTGACGGAGGACTTGCCCGTGATGATCGACTGGATCATGCCCGGCACGACCTGGGCGGCCTGGATCTTCCCGTACGACTCGGTCTTCGGGACCGTGGCACCGGCCTCGAGCATCTGCTTCGCGAACGGCTCGACCAGCGGGTCCTTCTCGGCGGCGACCTTCTGGAGCTCGGAGTTCTGGCCGGGGAAGTAGTTGGTCTGCTCGGCCCACTTGGCGGCGAACTCGCCGGTGGTCAGGAGCTTCACGAACTCCCAGGCGAGGTCCTTGTTCTCCGTGTTGAACGTGGAGAGATAGGAGCCGCCGAGGAACGAGCGGCTCATCCCGCCGTCCGGGCCCGGGATCGGCACGGCGCCGAGCTTGCCCTCGAGCTCGGGGTTCTCGTCGACGAAGGCCTTCGGGGTCCAGTTGCCGGAGATGGACATCGCGATCTCGCCCTTCTTCCAGGCGTCGCCGACCTCCTTCTCCGTCCAGGTGTTGACCTTGGCCGGGGAGACCTTGTCCTTGGTCGCGAGGTCCGTGTAGAACTCGATGCCCTTGATCGCCTCGGGCGAATTGACGGCCGACTTCCAGGAGCCGCCCTCCTCCTTGGCGAGCTCGCCGCCCGCGCCCCAGACGAAGGGGGCCGCGAACATCTCGGCGCCGCCGGCGACCGGGAAGGAAATGAGCTTCGGCTCCTTCTCCTTCAGCGTCTTGGCCGCGTCCTGGAGTTCCTTCCAGGTGGTCGGGGGCTTGATGTCGTGCTTCTCGAAAATGTCCTTACGGTACAAGATCGATCGGACGCCCGCGTACCAGGGCATTCCAAACTGCTTGCCGTCGAGCGTGCCCGCGTCCTTGAGCCCTTCGACGAGATCGTCGTTGAGCCCGGACTCCTTGACCTCGGCGGTCACATCGACGAGCGCGTCGGTCTCGGCGAACTGGGGCACCCAGGTGGTGCCGACCTCGGCGACATCGGGCACCTGGTCCGCACCGCCCGCGATCGCAGTGGTGAACTTCCGGTTCGCGGTCGCCCATTGCTGGTACTCGACCTTGATGTCCGCGCCGGTCTTCTTCTTGAAGGCGGCCGCGGCTTCCTTGAAGAACGGACGCGCGTCGGGGTTGGTCCCCTCCATGATCCATACGGTGAGGGTCTTGCCCTTCCCGTCGGTCGCACCGTCCTTGCCGCCGCTGTCGTCCGAGTCGCCGCACGCCGTAGCGGTCAGACCGAGCGCCAAGGTGATCGCGGTCGCGATGAGACGTCGCTTCATGACAAGCCCCCTTCATGGATGGCGGTCCATTTGCGTGGGCGATTCTCACCACAGGGATTCTCGGGCGGTCTAGGCCATTCCCGATACGCAGCCGAACCGTAATGACCATTGCAAGCGATGCAACATGTGCGTGGGCCATTGCAATTGGTGCAACCAATGGCGTCTCAGTGAGACACATAACGGTCGCTTTCAGCGAACACGGACTTTATGTGGAGATGGCGTGCGTAACTTGTGCTCCTTCACCGTTCAACTCCCTTGTACGGAAAGTCCCGAGGAGTCTTCTTGCGCTCTCGAACCGCCATAGCCGCCGTCACCGCCGCGCTCGCCACGGGCGGCCTGACCGCGCTCGCCGCCCCGTCGCAGGCGGCCGAATACACGTCCGCGCTCAAGCTGTACGGTGTGCAGTACGACGCCCCGGGCAGCGACGACAACCGCTGCTCGGGCGGCAACACCAGGAACGAGTACCTGACGATCAAGAACTACTCGCGCAGCACGACCGTGAACCTCAAGGGGTACGTCGTGAAGGACGCGACGGGCAACCGCTTCGCGTTCACGAAGAACCACACGCTCCAGCCCGGCGACTACATCAAGCTGCGCGGCGGCAACGGCACCGACTCGGATGCGGACAACGTCGTCTACCGCAACAACTGCAACTTCATCTGGAACAACCCGGGCGACACGATCCACCTCTACAAGCCGTCGGGCGCCGGCTCGGACTCCCACTCGTACACGAAGTCCGGCAGCGACCCCGACAGGAACGGATACGTGAAGTTCCACGGCTGAGCACGACCCCCTCGACCAGGTGCCCCACCCTTCCGCTCAAGATCAATTGTCAGTGGCGGCTGGGAAGATGGAGACATCGAACGGGAGCTGCAGAGGCTCCCGGGACGAGGGGGATCTGCCATGTCCGGTTCGCAGAACTACATCAATCACGTCGCGCTCGTCCTCGACGCGAGCTCGTCGATGTCGCACCTCAGCCGCAAGGTCGTCGAGGTCGCCGACCAGCAGATCGCCTATCTGGCCCGCCGTTCGCAGGAGTTGGACCAGGAGACGCGCGTCACGGTGTACGTCTTCTCGAACCAGGTCGAGTGCGTCATCTACGACAAGGACGTGCTGCGCATGCCGTCCCTGAAGCAGCTGTACCGGGCGGGCGGCTCCACGGCTCTCCTCGCCGCCACCCTCAAGTCGCAGCGCGAACTGGCCCAGACTGCGCAGCTCTACGGGGACCACAGCTTCCTGACCTTCGTCCTGACCGACGGCCAGGAGAACACGAGCCACCGCTGCCCGGACGGTCAGGGCAAGACACCGCAGCAACTGGTCGAGGCGGTCGCGGACTTGGCGCGCACCCAGGAGGACAACTGGACACTGGCCGTCCTCGTCCCTGACCAGATGGGCAAGCGCGAGGCCATGCAGTGCGGCTTCCCGAAGGACAACATCGCGATCTGGGACGCCACCAGCACACAGGGCCTGGAAGAGGCGGGCCAGGTCATCCAGGAGGCCACCGAGAAGTTCATGGTCGGCCGCACGAAGGGCATCCGCGGCTCCCGCGCCGTCTTCTCCACCGGCGCCGACGCGGTCAACAAGGAGACGATTCTGGCCGCCGGCCTCACCCCGACCGACCCGGCCACGTACCAACTCCTCGATGTCGACCGCTCTGCCGCGATACGCGAGTGGGTCGTGTCCGCAGGACACACGTACCGCACAGGCGGCGCCTTCTACCAGCTGAGCAAGTCGGAGACGGTCCAGGCGCGCAAGCAGATAGCCGTCCTGGAGAAGAAGACGGACCGTATCTACACCGGCCCCCAGGCCCGCACCCTCCTCGGCCTCCCGGACGCGGAGGTCCGCATCCGCCCCGACCACAACGCCGAGTTCACCATCTTCATCCAGAGCACGAGCGTGAACAGGAAGCTGGTGGCGAAGACGCGACTGCTGCTGATGACACAGAGCTGACGGCAGTTCTCGCGGGGCCCGGGCTCTTCTCGGAGTCCGGGCCTTCGCGGGTTCCCGTCCGTTCCTGTGAGAAGGATTGCGTTGCGTCGTCTCGTGTGCGGTTGCGATGATCAGCCGCATGTCTGAGTACGGGGGTACGGCGGGCAATACGCCGCGGTCGCGACTTGCGGATTACGCACCGAGATCCCCATCCCGATCACCCGCCGAACCCCAGCGCCGTCGATGCGATGAGAGCAGCACCGCAAGGAGGAAACATCGACTGCTCGGAAATCGCAGAATACATATTGCGGAATTCCGACGGAAACGGAAAGATCGTCAATTTCACCAATCCCGCGGGAAATGAGATCAACATCCCATCAAGGGGCGGGGAAGAAATCACCCCCTACCGTTATCACGATGTGTACACCGACGGAAAGTACGCATACGATCCGGAAATGAGCCCGAACCCCATACCCGCCGGCGATTACAGTCGAGCACTGCGACTGGTCAACGAAGGCAACAAGGTATTCATGGGTGAGGGCGGATACAGTGGACCGCTGTGGTGACGGAAGGAGGTTGCCCATGTCCGATCGATACAGGCGCGCACTCGCGGCACTGAGCCGGCGCGGGGACCTGGAATGGCTCAAGTGCCCACACGCCGTCCACCCCTTGTACGGGCGCTTCCAGGCCCCCTATATGGCCTGGCGTTACAAGGAGACCACTCTCGAAATCGAGTCGTACTTTCATGAGCTGACGCATCGTCACGAAAGTCGAGTGAAATGGCTCTTCGACTCTTCGGGCAGAAACTGGATTCTCGCACCAGAGCGCCTCATTCGCGAGGGAGGCGGGACCAGTGGGGATCAGTTCATGGAATCAGTCGTAGCGATCGCGAAGTCTGATCAAAGTTTCTGCGAGCTGGCCAATTCAGATCTTGATTCTTTCCTGTCAAGGCTGGAGATCGACATGAAGACTCAATGACGAGCACGTCTGGATTGTGAGGGCCGGCTTGGAGGGAACCATCAGGTGAATTCCGATAACGCAGCCCGTCAACTCACATCGGCCGTGGAGCGCTTCGCCTGGGCCGCAGACCGACAGCTTGCGTACACAGCACAGTGGTGTGGACGAACGATGCAGTAGCCCATTCTTCCGAATGGAACCGCCTACGCCGCAGAGCCGCCTTTCCGTGCACACGAGACGTTGCATCGTGGTGCTCGCCTGCGATCAGTCCAGCTGAACTGGCGGGGACCCACACTGCGGCTGGGCTTCGTCCGCGAGGGCGGGGGTGTGAACGGGGATCAATTCGCGCAAGCAGTCGCCCAGAACGCCGCTACGCCCACCCCGACTGTCCGGTCGGGGACAGGGGTGGGCGTAGCGTCAGGTCCGTACGCCGTTGTACGGAGCGTCAGTCGGGCCCGTCGAGCGGCGGGCCGATGGCCGCGGGCCGGACCTCAAGGGTACGGCCCGCAGACCTGTGGATCAGACCGTAAGCGAACGGTCCGTCGGCTTGATCGGAGCCGGCAGGTCGGAAGCGCCGGTCAGGAACCGGTCCACACCGCGCGCCGCCGAGCGGCCCTCGGCGATCGCCCACACGATGAGCGACTGGCCGCGGCCCGCGTCACCGGCCACGAAGACACCGGGGACGTTGGTCTGGAACTCCGCGTTGCGAGCGACATTGCCGCGTGCGTCGAGCTCCAGGTCGAACTGCGCGACCAGACCGTTCTCGACGTCCGTGCCCGTGAAGCCCATCGCCAGCGTGACCAGCTGAGCCGGGATGACCCGCTCGGTGCCCGGCTTCTGCTCCAGCTTGCCGCCGACGAACTCCACCTCGATGAGGTGCAGTTCCTGCACATTGCCGTCCGCGTCACCCGAGAAGTGCGTGGTCGAGACGGAGTAGACCCGCTCGCCACCCTCCTCGTGCGCCGAGGTGACCTTGTAGAGCATCGGGAACGTCGGCCACGGCTGGCCCGGCGCCCGGTCCTCGCCCGGCTTGGGCATGATCTCCAGCTGCGTCACGGACGCGGCACCCTGACGGTGGGCCGTACCCACGCAGTCGGCGCCCGTGTCACCGCCGCCGATGACGACCACGTGCTTGCCCTCGGCCGTGATCGGCGGGGCCACGAAGTCGCCCTCGACCACCTTGTTGGCGAGCGGCAGGTACTCCATCGCCTGATGGATGCCCTTGAGCTCCCGCCCGGGGACGGGGAGTTCACGAGCAGTCGTCGCACCGGCGGCGATCACGACGGCGTCGTACCGCTTGCGCAGGTCCGTCGCCTTGAGGTCACGGCCGATCTCCACGCCCGTACGGAAGCGGGTGCCCTCCGCGCGCATCTGCTCGATGCGCCGGTTGATGTGCACCTTCTCCATCTTGAACTCGGGGATGCCATACCGGAGAAGACCACCGATACGGTCCGCGCGCTCGAAGACCGCGACCGTGTGACCGGCCCGCGTCAGCTGCTGGGCGGCGGCCAGACCCGCGGGGCCCGAGCCGACCACCGCGACGGTCTTGCCGGACAGGCGCTCGGGCGCCTGCGGCTTGACGTCGTTGGCGTCCCAGGCCTTGTCGATGATCGAGACTTCGACGTTCTTGATGGTCACGGCCGGCTGCGAGATGCCGAGGACACACGCCGACTCACACGGAGCGGGGCACAGACGGCCCGTGAACTCCGGGAAGTTGTTCGTGGCGTGCAGCCGCTCGGAAGCGGCCGCCCAGTCCTCGCGGTACGCGTAGTCGTTCCACTCCGGGATCAGGTTCCCGAGCGGGCAGCCGTTGTGGCAGAACGGGATGCCGCAGTCCATGCAGCGCGAGGCCTGCGTCGAGATGATCGGAAGCAGGGATCCGGGAACGTAGACCTCCTTCCAGTCCTGAACGCGCTCGGCGACCGGACGGGAGCAGGCGACCTCGCGCCCGTGCTTGAGAAAGCCCTTCGGATCAGCCATGGGTCGCCGCCTCCATCATCTTCTCGGTGATCTCGGACTCGGAGAGTCCGGCTCGCTCGGCGGCGTCCTTGGCGGCGAGCACTGCCTTGTACGTCTGCGGAATGATCTTGCTGAAGCGCTGCGCCGACGCGTCCCAGTCGACGAGCAGCTTCTCGGCGACGGTGGACCCGGTCTCCTCGGCGTGGCGGCGCACGACATCGTGCAGCCACTGCTTGTCGGCGTCGGAGAGCTCCTCGACCGCCTCCAGGTTCCCGGAGTTGACGTTGTTGCGGTCGAGATCGATGACGTACGCCGTACCGCCGGACATGCCCGCGGCGAAGTTGCGTCCCGTCTCACCGAGCACGACGGCCTGGCCACCGGTCATGTACTCACAACCGTGGTCACCGACACCCTCGGAGACGACAAGCGCTCCGGAGTTACGGACGCAGAAGCGCTCACCCGTACGACCGCGCAGGAAGATCTCGCCACCCGTCGCGCCGTACGCGATGGTGTTGCCGGCGATCGTCGAGTACTCGGCGAGGTGGTCGGCGGCGCGGTCCGGGCGGACGACGACACGGCCGCCCGAAAGGCCCTTGCCCACGTAGTCGTTGGCGTCGCCCTCCAGGCGCAGCGTCACACCGCGCGGCACGAAGGCGCCGAAGGACTGACCGGCGCTGCCCGTGAAGGTGATGTCGATGGTGTCGTCGGGCAGACCCGCGCCGCCGAACCTCTTCGTCACCTCGTGACCGAGCATCGTGCCCACGGTCCGGTTGATGTTGCGGATCGCGACCTGGGCGCGGACCGGCACTGCCTCCTCGGCGGAGTTCGCGGCGAGGGCGTCGGCGGCCAGCTTGATCAGCTGGTTGTCGAGCGCCTTCTCCAGACCGTGGTCCTGCGAGATCAGCTGGTGACGGACGGCGCCCTCGGGCAGGTCCGGCACGTGGAACAGGGGCTCGAGGTTGAGGCCCTGCGCCTTCCAGTGGTCCACGGCCCGCGTGGTGTCGAGGAGTTCGGCGTGGCCGACAGCCTCCTCGATCGTACGGAAGCCGAGTTCGGCGAGGATCTCGCGGACCTCTTCGGCGATGAACTCGAAGAAGTTGACGATGTACTCGGCCTTGCCCGTGAAGCGCTCACGAAGGACCGGGTTCTGGGTGGCGATACCGACCGGGCAGGTGTCCAGGTGGCAGACGCGCATCATGACGCAGCCGGAGACGACGAGCGGCGCGGTCGCGAAACCGAACTCCTCGGCGCCGAGCAGCGCGGCGATGACCACGTCACGGCCGGTCTTCAACTGACCGTCCGTCTGCACGACGATGCGGTCGCGCAGGCCGTTGAGGAGCAGCGTCTGCTGGGTCTCGGCGAGACCGAGCTCCCAGGGACCGCCCGCGTGCTTCAGCGAGGTGAGCGGCGAAGCACCCGTACCACCGTCGTGGCCGGAGATCAGGACGACATCCGCGTGCGCCTTGGAGACACCCGCGGCGACCGTTCCGACACCGACCTCGGAGACCAGCTTCACGTGGATACGCGCGGCCGGGTTGGCGTTCTTGAGGTCGTGGATCAGCTGAGCCAGGTCCTCGATGGAGTAGATGTCGTGGTGCGGCGGCGGGGAGATGAGGCCGACACCCGGGGTCGAGTGACGGGTCTTGGCCACCCACGGGTAGACCTTCGGGCCGGGCAGCTGGCCGCCCTCGCCGGGCTTGGCGCCCTGGGCCATCTTGATCTGGATGTCGTCGGCGTTGACCAGGTACTCGGAGGTCACACCGAAGCGGCCGGAAGCGACCTGCTTGATGCTGGAGCGCCGCGCCGGGTCGTACAGACGCTCCGGGTCCTCGCCGCCCTCACCGGTGTTGGACTTGCCGCCCAGCTGGTTCATGGCGATGGCGAGGGTCTCGTGCGCCTCCATGGAGATGGAGCCGTACGACATGGCGCCGGTGGAGAAGCGCTTGACGATCGCGGAGACGGGCTCGACCTCGTCGATCGAGATCGATTCCCGGCCCGAAGCGAACCCGAACAGACCGCGCAGCGTCATCAGCCGCTCGGACTGCTCGTCCACGCGCGCCGTGTACTGCTTGAAGATGTCGTAGCGACGGTTGCGCGAGGCGTGCTGCAGGCGGAAGACCGTGTCCGGGTCGAACAGGTGCGGCTCGCCCTCACGACGCCACTGGTACTCGCCGCCGATCTCCAGGGCGCGGTGCGCCGAGGGGACGCCGGAGGCCGGGTAGGCCTTGGCGTGCCGGGCGGCGACCTCCTTGGCGATGACGTCGATGCCGACGCCGCCGATCTTGGAGGCGGTGCCGTGGAAGTACTTCGCGACGAAGCTCTCGTCCAGACCGACGGCCTCGAAGACCTGCGCGCCACGGTAGGAGGCGACGGTCGAGATACCCATCTTGGACATGACCTTCAGGACGCCCTTGCCGAGCGCGTAGATCAAGTTCCGGATGGCCTGCTCGGCCTCGATCCCGGGCAGGAACGTGCCGGCCCGGACGAGGTCCTCGACGGACTCCATCGCCAGGTACGGGTTGACCGCGGCCGCTCCGAAACCGATGAGCAGCGCGACGTGGTGCACCTCGCGCACATCGCCGGCCTCGACGAGCAGCCCGACCTGGGTGCGCTGCTTCGTACGGATCAGGTGGTGGTGCACGGCCGCGGTGAGCAGCAGCGACGGGATCGGCGCGTGCTCGGCGTCCGAGTGCCGGTCCGACAGGACGATCAGTCGGGCGCCGCCCTCGATCGCGGCGTCGGCCTCGGCGCAGATCTCCTCGATACGGGCGGCGAGCGCGTCACCGCCGCCGGAGACCCGGTAGAGACCGGACAGCGTCACGGCCTTCATGCCGGGGAAGTCGCCGTCGGCGTTGATGTGGATGAGCTTGGCCAGCTCGTCGTTGTCGATCACCGGGAAGGGCAGGGTGACCGAACGGCAGGACGCGGCCTGCGGGTCGAGCAGGTTGGAGCCCGGGCCCAGCGTCGAGAGCAGCGAGGTGACGAGCTCCTCGCGGATCGCGTCAAGGGGCGGGTTGGTGACCTGCGCGAACAGCTGGGTGAAGTAGTCGAAGATCAGCCGCGGCCGCGAGGACAGCGCGGCGATCGGCGAGTCCGTACCCATCGAACCGATCGGCTCGGCACCGGACTTGGCCATCGGCGTGAGCAGGATGCGCAGCTCTTCCTCGGTGTAACCGAAGGTCTGCTGGCGACGGGTGACCGAGGCGTGGGTGTGCACGATGTGCTCACGCTCGGGCAGGTCCGAGAGCTCGATCTCGCCGGCTTCCAGCCAGTCCGCGTACGGGTTCTCGGACGCGAGCGCGTTCTTGATCTCGTCGTCCTCGATGATGCGGTGCTCGACGGTGTCGACGAGGAACATCTTGCCGGGCTGCAGACGGCCCTTGCGCACGACCTTGGAGGGGTCGATGTCGAGCACGCCGACCTCGGAGCCGAGCACGACGAGACCCTCGTCGGTGACCCAGTAGCGGCCGGGGCGCAGACCGTTGCGGTCCAGGACCGCGCCGACCTGGGTGCCGTCGGTGAAGGTGACACAGGCAGGGCCGTCCCAGGGCTCCATCAGCGTGGAGTGGTACTGGTAGAACGCGCGCCGCGCCGGGTCCATCGAGGTGTGGTTCTCCCACGCCTCCGGGATCATCATCAGGACCGAGTGCGGCAGCGAACGGCCGCCCAGGTGCAGGAGTTCGAGCACCTCGTCGAAGGACGCGGAGTCCGAGGCGTCCGGCGTACAGATCGGGAAGATCCGCTCCAGCTGCTCCGCCCCGAAGAGCTCGGAGGCCAGCTGCGACTCGCGCGCCTGCATCCAGTTCCGGTTGCCCTTGACGGTGTTGATCTCACCGTTGTGCGCGATGAAGCGGTACGGGTGGGCCAGCGGCCAGCTCGGGAAGGTGTTCGTCGAGAAGCGCGAGTGGACCAGCGCCAGGGCGGAGGCGAACCGGCGGTCGGAGAGGTCCGGGAAGAACGGCTCCAGCTGGCCGGTGGTCAGCATGCCCTTGTAGACGATGGTGCGCGCGGAGAACGACGGGAAGTACGTCGCCGCCTCCCGCTCGGCACGCTTGCGCAGTGCGAAGGCCTTGCGGTCGAGCGCGATGTCCTTGGAAGAACCGTCCGCGACGAACATCTGGCGGAAGACCGGCATCGTCGAGCGGGCGGAAGCACCGAGCAGCGAGGGCGCGACCGGCACCTCACGCCAGCCGAGGACGGTGAGGCCCTCCTCGGCGGCGATGCCCTCGATCTTCGCGGCGGTCTCGTCGGCGCCCTCTTCCGGCAGGAAGGCGATACCGACGGCGTACGCGCCGGCCTCGGGCAGCTCGAAGTCGGTGACCTCGCGCAGGAAGGCGTCCGGAACCTGGGACAGGATGCCGGCGCCGTCACCCGAGTCGGGCTCGGAGCCGGTGGCACCACGGTGTTCGAGGTTGCGCAGTACGGTCAACGCCTGCTCCACCAGCTCATGGCTGGCAACACCGGTCAGGGTGGCCACGAAGCCGACGCCACAGGCGTCGTGCTCGTTACGGGGGTCGTACATTCCCTGCGGTGCAGGGCGACCGTCCATGGGCGACCAGGCGTCGGAACGCATCGGCTCTCCCGTCGTCGTCGAGGCAAAGGTGCAAAAGTGCAGGTGCCGAGGGACGACGTTGGCCCTCACGCTCAAAAGCTGCGCGAAATTTCGTGCAGGTTACATGATGGTCTGCTTCTCAGGAATCGGATAACGCATTCCATCATGCGGACACCGCGGGTGGCGGTCGTCCCCTCAGGGGAGGGACCTTCGCGGGCAGATCAGTGACCGGGGGCCCATGTTTCGTGTGGGCTTCATTGCCCATGGGTGCGCCCGGGCCTCATTGCCCACGGCGCTTACGGCTCATGCCCTGCCACCGAGCGATCGAAACCGGTCACGTCATGGGATCGAAACCGCTCGGTAACGACTACTTATGCCAGTGTCTGCATAGACCTGCAAGCCCTTATCCTACGGCCGATCCGATGAGCGTGCCGAGGACGTACGTCACACCCGCGGCCGCCCCACCGAGCAGCAACTGCCTCAGCCCGCTGTACAGCCAGCTGCGCGCGGTGACCTTGGCGACCACGGCGCCGCAGGCGAAGAGCCCGATGAGCGCGAGCAGCAGAGCGGGCCACAGGGCAGTGGCCCCCAGGAGATAAGGGAGCAGCGGCAGCAGCGCCCCGAGCGCGAAGGAACCGAAGGACGAGACGGCCGCGACGGTCGGCGAGGGCAGATCGTCCGGGTCGATCCCGAGCTCCTCGCGCGCGTGGATCTCCAGCGCCTGCTCCGGGTCGCGCGACAGCTGACGCGCGACCTCCCTCGCCAGCACCGGCTCGACACCGCGCGAGACGTAGAGCTCGGCGAGCTCCTGCTCCTCGCACTCGGGGTGCTTGCGCAACTCGCGCCGCTCGACGTCCAGTTCGGCCTGCACCAGCTCCCGCTGGGAGGCCACGGAGGTGTACTCGCCGGCGGCCATGGAGAACGCACCGGCCGCGAGACCCGCGAGCCCGGTGATCACGATCGTCTGCTGCGAGGCGGCGCCACCGGCGACACCGGTCATCAGCGCGAGGTTGGACACAAGACCGTCCATGGCCCCGAACACGGCAGGACGCAGCCAGCCGCCGTTCACGTCGCGGTGGGTGTGGTTGTCGCGGTGCGCCTCGTGGAGCGTCGCTTCGGTCTCGATGATCGCCATGGTCCCGGATCCCCCTGCTGGTGCGTCTTTTCTCGCCGTACGACATCGAAAATACGCGCGAAAAATGGCCGCTGCCAGCAAGGAAGGCCATACTTACCTAGTCTAACTAAGGTAAGCCAGGCCTTGCTCACCAGGTATCCGAGGAGGCGCTGACGTGCCTTCGAGGGGGCTCACGGAGTGACGTACGCACCGGTGAGGTACCCACCCGCCTCTCCACGTGGAAGTCCTGATCCATGGTGGAGATTGCATACGTTCCATCCGGCATCCACGCGCTCCCCCAAGGAGCCGCCCCGGACTCCCTCACCCGACGAGAGCGTGCCCGCGGCGCGCTCCTGGGCCTGGCCGTGGGCGACGCCCTCGGCGCACCCGCCGAGAACCTCAAGCCCTCCGAGATCCGTGAGCGCTGGGGCCGTATCGAGGACTTCGTCGTCGACAACCCCGCCGGTACCGACGACACCGAGTACGCGATCTTCTCGGGACTCCTTCTCGCCCGCTTCGGCTCGGCCCTGACCACGGCACGCGCCGAAACCGCCTGGCATCAGTGGATCGCCGATCTCGACGAGGGCCCGTTCAAGGGGGCGGGCTTCAGCGAGCGCGGCACGCTGGAGAACCTCCGCCGCGGACTCGCCGCCCCTGTCACCGCCCAGCACCGCCACGCCTGGAGCGACGGCCTGGCGATGCGGGCCGCACCCTTCGGTGTGTACGCGGCGGGCCGGCCCGCCGAGGCCGCACGGCTCGTCGCGATCGACGGCTCGGTCAGCCACGACGGCGAGGGCATCTTCGGCGGTCAGGCGGTCGCCGCCGGGGTGGCGGCGGCCATGGGAGGAGCGGGACCCGCGGGCGTCATCGGCGCCGCGCTCTCCGTGATCCCCATGGACTCCTGGACCGCACGCTCCTTGCGCCGCGCGGTGATCGCCGCCCCCGCCGGTGAACGCGCCGTCCGCAGCGCGGTCGTCATCGGCGGCTACCCGTGGACCGACCTCGCCCCCGAAGCGGTGGGCCTGGCCTTCGGCGCGTTCGCCGCCGCGCGCGGTGAGTTCCGCGAGGCGGTGCTCATGGCCGTCAACATGGGCCGCGACGCCGATACGACGGCGGCGCTCGCAGGCGCCCTGGCCGGCGCGCTCCAGGGCGAGTCGGCCGTCCCCGAACGCTGGGCGCGGGCCATCGGCCCGGTACGCGGCAGCTGTCTCCCCTCCATGGCGGGCCACCACGTACTCGATGTGGCCGACCTGCTCACCCCGGACGACGAGGAGCTCACACCGTGACGACGAGCCACAGCCGTACCGACGACGAAACGCCCCCGATCCACGGCCGCTCCGGGGCCGTATCGCCGTCGGGCCGGTCCCGTACCGACGGCGAAACGCCGCCGAACCACGGCCGCACCGGCCCCGTATCGCCGTCGGCGCAGGCTCGTACCGACGCCGCCGCCGACGCCGACAGTGACGCCGACAGTGATGGCACTCGTTCACGGTCGGGTTTCCCGGGGTTTCTGGGCGCTCCTATTCGTCGCCCCCAGCAGCAGCAACAACAACCACAGCCCCGCTCACGTATCGAAGGACTCCTCCTCGGACTCGCCGCAGGCGACGCCGCCGGCTGGCCCGCCGCGCGGCACCGCGCCGCGCGGATGCCCGAGTGGACCCGTCGCCTCACACGCGAGCTCGACACCTTCGCCGAGCAGAATGCGACCACCACGCTCCCCGTCCCCATCGCGCTCAACCAGCCGCCCGAGCCCCTGCAGCTCGGCCCCTCGGACGATGCCGAATGGGCCGCGTTCACCGCCGTATCGCTGCTCAAGTCCGCCGCTACGGGCGAGCCGGCCCTGCGCGTACGAGCGGCGGTGGACCACACGTGGCAGACCCTCGCGGCCCAGATCGCGGAGGCCGAGCAGCGCGCCCCCGAGGTCGAGTCCGCCGTGATCCCGCTACGGGCCCGTATCTCCGTACGGGCGGGCCTCGGCAATCTCGCCGGCGGTCTGCGCCCGCCCGCGACCGGCCACGACAATCCGCACTACTTCGACGACGCGGCCTGCGTACGGGGGTGTGTGCTCGCGCTCGTCCACCCCGGCGATCCCCAATCGGCCGCGGAGCTGGCCGAGTTCGACGCGCGCTACACCCAGGACGCCGACGGCGTGCACGGCGCCCGCGCCATGGCCGCGGCCACCGCCGCCCTGCTCGGCGGCTGGGACATCGACGCGGCCGTGGACGCCGCGCTGGAACAGCTGCCGGACGAGACGGAGATCGGCCGCAACGCCCAGCACGCGGTGAAGCTGGCCCGCGACGCGGATGACGCCTTCTCGCTCGTGCCCGTCCTGGAGCACCAGATCGTGGACCACGTCTACAGCTACGGCATCGCAGCGGCCGAGACCGTCCCCGTCGCCCTCGCCCTGTTCACCGCGGCCCGCGGCTCACTGGCCGGCACGGTGCCCGCCGCCGCCTGCCTGTCCCGCGTGGCCGACTCTGCGCCCGCGCTCGCGGGCGCCCTCGCCGGTGCGTACGAAGGGGCGGCGGGCGTGCCCGAGTCCTGGCGGGCCGCCTGCCGCACCCTCTCCGGCTGCGCGCTCCCCCGGCTCGCGGGCACCGATCTGGTGGAACTGGCCGCGGAACTCGCCGAACTCCTCGGACCAGACCGGGAACTGGCCGATACGGGTGGACAATTCACCCATGACAGACAAGAAAGGCGCAACTGACGCGGGCCACGGCACCGCCCTCGACACCGGCCTCGACGACCGCATCAGCCGCTGCCTGACCGGCGCCGCAGTAGGCGACGCGCTCGGCGGGCCGGTCGAGGGCTACAGCCCGGAACAGATCCTGGAGCGCCACGGCGGCCGGATCCACGGCGTCGTCGGACCCTGGTTCGAGGACTGGCGCACGGCCCGCCCGATCGCCCCGTACCACAAGGGTGATGGGCACATCACGGACGACACCTTGCTGACGCACGCGCTGATCAGGGTGTACGAGAAGGTGCGCGACCACCTCGACGCGTACGCGGTGGCCGAGCACCTGGTCCCCGACCTCATCGGAACCCCGCGCTGGATCCCGGAGCTCGAAGCGGAGGCGCTCCCGCTCCAGCGTGTCTTCCTCGCCGAGAAGTGGCTGGTCGCCCGCCTGCACTACGGCCACGTGGATCCACGCGAGGCGGGCAACGGCAACATCGTCAACTGCGGCGCCGCGATGTACATGGCGCCGGTCGGCCTGGTCAACGCGGGGAACCCGGCCGGGGCTTACGCGGAGGCCCTGGACATCGCGGGCGCCCATCAGTCCTCGTACGGACGGGAGGCGGCGGGAGTCTTCGCGGCGGCGGTCGCCGCGGCCTGCGCACCGGGCGCGACGCCCGCGTCCGTCGTGGAGGTGTGCCTCGCCCTGGCGAAGGACGGCACGCGCTCGGCCATCGAGGCGGTCTGCGAAGTGGCGGCGCGCCACGGGGACTTCGAGTCGGCCCTCGCCCCGCTCCGCGAGGCGGTCACCCCCTTCGACACGGTCGGCCCCGACTACCGCGCGCCGGGCCTCGGCGCCCGCCGCCCGTCCCGCCTCCACTCGATCGAAGAGCTCCCCATCGCTCTGGGCATGCTCCTGGTCGGCGGCGGCGACTACCGCCACACCGTCCTCGGCTCGGTCAACTACGGCCGCGACTGCGACTCGATCGCGACGATGAGCGGGGCGATCGTCGGCGCCCTTGGCGCGGAGATCCCGGCGGAGTGGGCCAAGGCGGTGGCCGAGTCCAGCCGTATCGACTTGTCGGCACCGGCCCTCGCGCTGAGCGCGGTGACGCGCGAGATCTTCGTACGGGACGGGGAACGCCGACGCGTACACGAGGCGGCATTCACGACCCTGGCGAGCTCTGCGTGACCGCGCCCCTCGAGGCCCCACTGCGCCTCACCTGGGTCCAGCCGGAGGACCTGCTGGGTCATGAGCTGCAACAGCTCCGGCTGGAGGGGCACGACGTCACCTCGGTCGAGTCGCGCTGGCTGGCGGCAGGAGGCCACTTGGCCCCCGAACGTGCAGGCGCGTCACCGGAGTTGCCGGACCCTGCGTTGCGCACACTCGCAGGGGCACTCCTGGATGAACTGTCCACCCGCCCCCTGGGGGGTCCTGGGGCGGAGCCCACGGTTTCGGGAAGAAGCGGGGTGGGGGAGAAGGAAATCCCACCCACCCACCTGCACCGTCTCCACGCCTCCTGGCTGGGCAGAGCCGCCGGCTGCCTCCTCGGCAAGCCCGTCGAGAAGCTCCCCCTCGAAGGCATCCGGGCGCTGGCCCGGGCCGCCGACAACTGGCCCCTCCGCACCTGGTTCACGGAGCAGGGCGTCCCCCAGGACCTCCTCCACACGTTCCCGTGGAACAGAAGAAGCGCGAGCACCTCCCTCGCCGAGAACATCGACGGCATGCCCGAGGACGACGATCTCAACTACCCCCTGCTCAACCTGCTCCTCCTCCAGCGCCACGGAAAACACTTCACCACCACCGACGTCGCCAAGCTCTGGCTCGACGAACTCCCCGCCGGGCGCACCTTCACCGCCGAGCGCATCGCCTACCGCAATCTCCTCGACGGCATCGAACCCCCGCACACGGCCCGCCACCGCAACCCGTTCCGCGAGTGGATCGGCGCCCTGATCCGCGCCGACGTCCACGGTTGGACGAACCCCGGTGAACCACAGAAGGCGGCAGCTCAAGCCCGCCGCGACGCCGAACTCACCCACACCGGGAACGGCGTCCACGGCGCCGAGTTCATCGCGGCGGTACTCGCCGAAGCGGCCACCGGCAAGGACGTGCACGCGTCCATCGACGCCGGATTCGAAGCGGTGCCGCCGCAGTCGGCGCTGCACCGAGCCATCACGCACGCACGCCAACTGGCCGCGGACATCGAGGACTTCGACGAGATCGTCGACGCCCTGCACCGCGAGCACGCGGAACACCACTGGGTCCACGTCGTCCCCAACACCGCCGCGATCACCGCCGCCCTCACCCACGCCGACGGCGAGTTCACCGCCACCATCACCCGTGCCGTCAGCGCCGGCTGGGACACCGACTCCAACGGCGCCACCGCCGGCTCGATCGCGGGCCTGATCGCCGGACACCCGGACCGCATCCCCGCCACGTGGACCGACCCGCTGCGCAACCATCTCTCCACCACCGTCGCCGGTTTCGACGGCATCGGCTTCGACACCCTCGCCCAGCTCACCTTCCGGGAGGCTGAACGACCATGAGACCTACCCCCCGTATCGCCGTACTCGGCTCCACGAACATGGACCTCGTCGCCTACGTGGCGAAGGCACCGGACCGCGGAGAGACCGTCACCGGACGGGAGTTCCGCACGATCCCCGGCGGCAAGGGTGCCAACCAGGCGATCGCCGCGGCCCGCGCGGGCGGTGACGTCACGATGATCGGGGCGGTCGGCGCCGACGACTTCGGGGTACGGCTGCGCGGCGCGCTCGGCGAGTCGGGCGTCGACACCAGCCGCCTGCGTACGGTCGAGGGCGCCAGCGGCACCGCGCACATCGTCGTCGACGACGATGGCGGCAACGCGATCGTGGTCGTCCCCGGCGCCAACGCCACGGTCACCGGTCTCGCACCCGGCGATGCGGAGGCCGTCGAGGCGACCGGCACCCTCCTCCTTCAGCTGGAGATCCCCCTCGAAGGCGTACTCGACGGCGCACGGACGGCCCGCGCCCGTGGCGTACGCACGATCCTGACCCCGGCCCCCGCACAGCCCCTGCCGCCCGAACTGCTCGCCGCCACCGACCTGTTGGTGCCCAACGAGCACGAGGCCGCCGCCCTGACCGGCCGCACCGACCCGTACGAGGCCGCCGAGGCCCTGCTCGAACAGGTCCCCGAGCTGATCATCACGCTCGGCTCGGCGGGCAGCCTCTACGCCGACCGCGCCGGCACCCGGCTCACCGTCCCCGCCCCACAGGTCAAGGCCGTCGACACCACGGCCGCAGGCGACACCTTCGTGGGCGCGCTCGCGGTGGCGCTCGGCGAGGGCCGCGCGATGCCGGAGGCGCTGGCCTGGGCCTCCGCGGCGGCCGCACTCTCCGTCCAGCGCCCGGGCGCCTCGGCCTCGATGCCGGCCCGCGGCGAGATCGACAACGCCGTACGACCGTAAGGAATCCATGGCTCCCGCACCCGCACCTCCCGCTCCCCCGCTCTCCGGTCTGCGCGTCCTGGACCTCGCCACCCTCTTCGCGGGCCCGCTCGCCGCCACGATGCTCGGTGACTTCGGCGCCGAAGTGATCAAGGTGGAGCACCCGTCCAAGCCCGATCCCTCGCGCGGCCACGGCCCCGCGAAGGACGGGGTCGGCCTGTGGTGGAAGCTGCTCGGCCGCAACAAGCGCACCATCACCCTCGACCTGTCGACCAAGGGCGGCCGCGAGACGCTGCTCAAGCTCGCCGCGACGGCCGACGTGATCATCGAGAACTTCCGTCCGGGCACCCTTGAGCGCTGGGGCCTCGGCTACCGGGAACTGAGCGCGGTCAACGAACGCCTCGTCCTCACCCGGGTCACCGGCTTCGGCCAGTTCGGCCCTTACGCGCACCGCCCCGGCTTCGGGACGCTCGCCGAGGCGATGAGCGGTTTCGCGGCGATCACCGGGGAGCCCGAAGGCCCGCCCACGCTCCCGCCGTTCGGGCTCGCCGACTCGATCGCGGGTCTGGCCACGGCGTACGCGGTGATGACGGCCCTCGCCGGGCGGCAGCGCACCGGCCGCGGGCAGGTGGTGGACATGGCGATCATCGAGCCGATCCTCACGGTCCTCGGCCCGCAGCCGCTCTGGTACGACCAGTTGGGCCTGGTACAGCCGCGCACGGGCAACCGCTCCACGAACAACGCACCCCGCAACACCTACCGCACGGCGGACGACAAGTGGGTGGCCGTCTCGACCTCGGCCCAGTCCATCGCGGAGCGCGTGATGCGTCTTGTCGGCCGCCCGGAGCTGATCTCCGAGCCGTGGTTCGCGTCGGGTGCGGACCGCGCCGCCCACGCCGACATCCTCGACGAGGCGGTCGGCTCGTGGATCGCCACGCGCACCCGCGGCGAGGTCATCGCGGCCTTCGAGCAGGCCGAGGCCGCGGTGGCGCCCATCCAGGACGTACGGGACGTGATGACCGACCCGCAGTACGCGGCACTCGACACGATCACCACCGTCGAGGACCCGGACCTGGGTCCGCTGCGTATGCAGAACATCCTCTTCCGGCTCTCGGAGACCCCGGGCGGCATCCACTGGGCGGGCCGCCCGCACGGCGCGGACACGGACGCGGTGCTGTCCGAACTCGGCCTGTCGGCGGGCCGGATCGACGAGTTGCGCGCGGAGGGCGCCGTATGACCGCGAAGACCGGGAAGGCCGGGAAGACCAAGAGCACCGCGAAGATCCCGCTGACTTGGCTGTACGTGCCCGGGGACCGCCCCGAGCGGGTCGCGAAGGCGCTGGCGGCCGGAGCGGATGTGGTGATCGTGGATCTGGAGGACGCGGTACCGGCCGACCGCAAGAGCTACGCACGCGCCGCCACCGCCGAACTCCTCGCGGACCACCACCGCGAGGTCCCGGTCCACGTCCGGATCAACTCGCTCGACGGCCCGCTGGCCCGTCTCGACGTCGAGGCCCTGGCCGGCCGGCCGGGGCTCGCGGGACTGCGGCTGCCGAAGGTGACCTCGCCCGGGCAGATCAGCGAGGTCGCCGAACTGGCCGACGCTCCCCCGCTGTTCGCGCTGCTCGAATCGGCCCTGGGCATCGAGCAGGCGTACGCGATCGCCACCGCGCACCCCTGTCTGCGCGGCCTGTCCCTGGGCGAGGCCGATCTCCGTGCCGACCTGGGGGCCGGCGCGGACTCGGCCCTCGACTGGTCCCGCAGCCGCGTGATCTGTGCGGCGAGGGCGGCGCGGCTGCCCTCGCCGCCCCAGTCGGTCCACCCGGACATCCACGATCTGGACGCCCTGGCGGCCTCCTGCGCCCACGGCCGCTCCCTCGGCTTCTTCGGCCGTGCGGCCATCCACCCGCGCCAGCTCCCGGTGATCGAGGCGGCCTACCTCCCCACCCCCGACGAGATCACCGCGGCACAGCAGATCCTCGAAGCGGCGGCCACGGACACCGGCGCCCTCGCCCTGCCGGACGGCCGCTTCGTGGACGCGGCCGTGGTGGCGGTCGCGGAACGCACCCTCTCCCTGTCCCGCCGCTCACCCGCGTAAAACCGCTGTCCTTCGCCTCGGCGCATCCGTACGCTGCGCCAATGATCATCAAAGACCTCCATGACTCCACCGGCCGCGTCGTCTCCCTGCACGAGGTGGGCGCCGACAACTGGCGGGGCGTAGCCGACATCGCCCCGCTGGACTCACAGCGCGACCATGCCCCGGCGCTCGCGGCCCGCTATCTCCTGCTCTCCACCCTCGAGGACACCTGGCACTCCTTCGCGATCTGCGCGGACGACACCGTGGTCGGCCATGTCATGTGGGCCGTCGACGAGGACGGCTCCCACTGGGTCGGCGGCCTGCTCATCGACGCCACCGAGCAGGGCAAGGGTCTTGCCCGCGCCACGATGCTCACGCTGCTGCCCTGGCTGAGCGCCCTGCCCGGCCACTTCGCCACGCGCCTGTCGTACGACACCGACAACGTCGCCGCGGCCCGCCTGTACACCTCGCTCGGCTTCACTCCCACAGGAGCCCAGGAGGAGGACGAGGTGGTGGTGGAGCTGACCGGCAACGCCCCTCTGTCGCAAGCTGGTTGAGCTCCGGCGCATGGACATGGTGATCCCGCTCTTCGACCGGTTCGTGACGGCCGAACCGGGCCTGGTGCAGGACATGTTGGGGTCACTGCACCCGCTTCACCACACCCGTCCGCACGGGCTCCCTCGTGCTCGGCGGGTGTACGGACTCCGAGCACGTCACATCCGGGCTCTCAGCACATCCACCTCGCCACCCGGTGTGAACGGGTCGAAGCCGTGCTCGATCAGCCAGCGGACACCGACCAGGCTGCGCAGCGACCACCAGCCACGGATCACGTCGAGGTCGGCCTCGGCGCCGTAACCGGCGACGAGGTCGGCGAAGCGGTCCTCCTGGCCGAGCGCCAAGGTGGCCAGGTCGTAGAGCGGGTCTCCCCGGCCCGCCTCGGACCAGTCGATGATGCCGGTGACCTCTTCGCCGTCGAGGAACACATGCGCGATCTGCAGATCGCCGTGGGTGAACTTCGGGGTCCAGGGCCGCAGCGCGGCCTCGGCGACCTCGCGGTTGCGGGTGACGAGGTCGGCGGGCAGCACGTCGTGCGTCACGAGCCACTCGCACTCGTACGCCAGCTCCGCCGTCCACGCGTCCACGCTGCGCCCGGCCCGACCCGACCACTCGGGCAGCGGTCCTTCGTGCATCCTGCGGACGGCCGCGCCCGCCGCGGCCCACTGCCCCGGTGAGGCGGTGGAGGGCTCGCCGAGGCGGCCGAGCGTGGCGCCCGGCACGGCGGCGAGCGCGAGGACGGGCGGTCTGCGCCAGAGGATCTGCGGAGTGGGGACCTGTGCCAGGCCCATCATCTCGACCTCGATGTCCACCTGCGGCTCGTCGACGTCCACCTTCAGGAACACATCGCCGACCCGCAGCGTCACGCGCTCGGAGTGCGCCACGACGACCTCTACCTCGTTCATGGGCGACCACTCTCCCGGAAAACGGCTGTGGGCCGCCGGACCTTTTCGGTCCGACGGCCCACAGCTCAAGCCAGGTGGTCAGCTCTTGTTGGCCGACCCTGCCTCGTCCTTGACGTCCGCGTCGGAGTCGGCATCGGCATCGGCATCGGCATCGGCAGCCTTGTCCGTGCCGGAGTCCTCGCTCTTGGAGAGCCCGACCTTGCCGGAATCGGAAGCGGAGGACTCGGCAACCGAAGAATCGGCATCCGAGGACTCGGCGTCGGAGGACTCGTCGTCCCCGTCCGAGGACGCGCCCGCCCGCTCCGGCTCCACCACTTCCTCACGCCCCGGCCGCAGCCGCGCCGACACCACGAAGTAGACGACCGCGAGGACGAACACGACGATCGAGGTCCACACGTTGAACCGCAGTCCGAGCACGTCGTTCAGCTGGACGTCGTCCACGCGCATGTACTCGATCCAGCCGCGCCCGACGCAGTACGCGGCGACGTACACCGCGAACGCCCGGCCGTGTCCGAGCTTGAAGCGGCGGTCGGCCCAGATCACGAGCAGTGCGACGCCGATGCACCACAGCGACTCGTAGAGGAACGTCGGGTGGTACGTGCCGGGGACCCGGCCGCCGTCGGAGCGCGTGATCTCCAGCGCCCACGGCAGGTCGGTGGCCCGCCCGTACAACTCCTGGTTGAACCAGTTGCCCCAGCGGCCGATCGCCTGCGCGAGAGCGATGGCGGGCGCGAGCGCGTCCGCCCATGCGGGCAGCGGAATGCCACGGCGCCGACAGCCGATCCAGGCGCCGAGTCCGCCGAGGGCGATGGCGCCCCAGATACCGAGGCCGCCCTCCCAGATCTTGAACGCGTCGACCCAGTTACGTCCCTCACCGAAGTAGAGGTCGTTGTCGGTGATCACGTGGTAGAGGCGGCCGCCGACGAGGCCGAACGGCACGGCCCAGACGGCGATGTCCGCCACCGTGCCGGGCTTACCGCCGCGGGCGACCCAGCGCTTGCCACCGAGCCATACGGCGACGAAGACACCGATGATGATGGCGAACGCGTAGCCGCGCAGAGGAATGCCGAAGAGGTCGATTTCGCCCTTCGACGGGCTGGGGATCGATGCAAGGATTTCCATGGCGGGGTCGACGCTACCCTGCCGACTCCCGTGTGCGGCAATCCACCCGGCCTAACGGCCTGATAACAGGTGCGGCCCCGTCCGCCCGGGACGGGGCCGCGGGGGCGGCTACTTGGCCGCTTCCTCCACCTGCTTCTTCAGCTTCTCGGGGGTCAGCGGGTTCTTCTGGTCCGCGAAGATGTTCTTGCCGTCGAGCAGCACGGTCGGCGTCCCCGTGAACTTTCCGGCGCGGAACGCGTCGTTGGACTTGTTCACCCAGCTCACGTGCGTGCCGTCCTCGACGCACTTCTTGAAGGTGTCGGTGTCCAGACCATCGACCTCCTTGGCGAGCTCGATCAGCCTGCTGTCCTTGGCGAACGCGTCGTCCGTCTCCGGCGGCTGGTTCTTGTAGAGGACGTCGTGGTACGGCGTGAACTTCCCGGCGTCCTGGGCGCACGCCGCCGCGTTCCCCGCGTTCACCGAGCCGGATCCGCCCATGTTGCCGTCGATGATCGTGGCCAGGTGGTACTCGACCTTGAGCTGCCCCTTGTCGGCGAGCTCGCGGATGGTCGGGCTGTACTGCGTCTCGAAGGAGGCGCAGGCCGGGCAGCGGAAGTCCTCCCAGATGGTGAGCGTGGACTTGGCGCTGTCCTTGCCTACCGGGATCGTCAGACTGTCCTTGCCGCTCGCCCCGGCCGGCGGGGTCACCGGACCCGATGACTCCTTCTTGCTGTCGCCGCCCGAATTCGCGGCGATCACGCCGGCGATCGCTGCCAGGCCGAGCACGCCTACCACGGCACTGGCCACGATCAAGATGCGCCGACGCTTGTCGCGGGACTTCTGCTGGGCCCGCTCCTGTGCCAGCCGGTCACGGGCGGCACGCTTTCCCTCACGGTTCTTCTCGCTCACACCCCGCAAACGAACCGGGGAGGCACGAACGTGCCTCCCCGGTCCCAGGTTCACCCGTACAGATGAGCAATCCGGAAGATCAGCTCGCCTTCGCGCGTACACCTTCCGCCAGCTCACCCGCGAGAGCCCGGACGGCCTCGATGCCCGCGGCCTCGTCCGGGGCGTCGAGCATCCGCTTGACGAACGCCGAGCCGACGATCACCCCGTCCGCGAACTGGGCGACCTCCGCGGCTTGTTCGGCGTTGGAGACACCGAGACCGACGCAGACCGGCAGCTCGGTGGTGGCCTTCGTACGGCGTACGAGGTCCTCGGCCGCCGTGCCCACCGACTCGCGCGTACCCGTGACGCCCATCAGGGAGGCCGCGTAGACGAAGCCGGAGCCCGCCGCGGTGATCTCCTTCAGACGTGCGTCCAGGCTGCTCGGCGCGACCACGAAGACCGTCGCCAGGTCGTGCTTGGCGGCGTGCTCCCTCCACAGCGCGGACTCCTGGACCGGCAGGTCCGGCAGGATGCAGCCCGCGCCGCCGGCCTCGGCGAGCTCGGCCGTGAAGCGCTCGATGCCGTAGCGGTCGATCGGGTTCCAGTACGTCATGACAAGCACGGGCTTGCCGGTCGCCTCGTACGCCTCGCGGACCGTGCGCATCACGTCGGCGATCTTCAGACCGTTCTTCAGCGCGATGTCGTCGGCGGTCTGGATGACAGGGCCGTCGAGCACCGGGTCGCTGTAGGGAAGCCCGACCTCGACGATGTCCGCGCCGCCCTCGAAGGCGGCCTTCACGGCCGCGATCCCGCCGTCGATGGACGGGAAACCGGCGGGCAGGTACGCGATCAGCGCCGACCGGCCTTCGGCCTTGGTCCCGGCGAGGGCCGCACTCAACAGCTCGATGTTCCCGCTCACTTGGCGTCCCCCGCGTTCTGCTCAGCGTCGTCGTAGTACCCGAAGTAGCGGGCAGCCGTGTCCATGTCCTTGTCACCGCGGCCGGAGAGGTTGACGACCATCAGGCCGTCCTCGCCGAGGTCCTGGCCGATCCTGAGCGCACCGGCGAGCGCGTGCGCGCTCTCGATGGCCGGGATGATGCCCTCGGTCTGCGAGAGCAGGCGCAGCGCCTGCATCGCCTCGTCGTCGGTGACCGGGATGTACTCGGCGCGCCCGGTGTCCTTCAGATACGCGTGCTCGGCACCGATGCCGGGGTAGTCGAGTCCGGCCGAGATCGAGTACGGCTCGATGATCTGGCCTTCCTCGTCCTGGATCACGTACGAGCGCGAACCGTGCAGGATGCCCGGGTCGCCCGCGGTCAGCGTGGCCGCGTGCTCACCGGAGTCGACGCCGTGCCCGCCGGCCTCGCAGCCGATGAGGCGTACGTCGGCGTCGTTCAGGAACCCGTGGAAGAGGCCGATCGCGTTGGAACCGCCGCCGACGCAGGCGATGGCGGCATCCGGCAGCCGACCCGCACGCTCCAGGATCTGGCGGCGGGCCTCGACGCCGATGACGCGCTGGAAGTCGCGGACCATCGCCGGGAAGGGGTGCGGACCCGCGGCCGTACCGAACAGGTAGTGGGTGTCCTCGACGTTGGCGACCCAGGCGCGGAAGGCCTCGTTCACCGCGTCCTTGAGCGTCCGCGAGCCGGACTTCACGGCGATGACCTCGGCGCCGAGCATCCGCATGCGCGCGACGTTCAGCGCCTGGCGCTGGGTGTCGATCTCGCCCATGTAGATGGTGCATTCGAGGCCGAACAGGGCGCAGGCGGTCGCGGTGGCGACACCGTGCTGTCCTGCTCCGGTCTCGGCGATGACCTTGGGCTTGCCCATCCGCTTGGTGAGCAGGGCCTGGCCGAGCACATTGTTGATCTTGTGCGAGCCGGTGTGGTTGAGGTCCTCGCGCTTGAGGAAGACCCGTCCGCCGCCCGCGTGCGACGCGAACCGCGGCACCTCGGTCAGGGCGCTCGGACGACCGGTGTAGTTGACGAGAAGCTCGCTGAGCTCGCGCGCGAACTCGGGGTCCTGCTTGGCCTTCTCGAACTCGACGGCCACCTCGTCCACGGCGGCGACCAGCGCCTCCGGGATGAACTTGCCGCCGAACTTCCCGAAGTAGCCCTCGGGGGTGGGGACTTGGCCCTCTGGTTCGGGGATGAAGAATTCACTGGGCATGACGGAATGCTCCTACGTCGGGGCGCGCGCCCCGCTCTGCGACGGGCGGTGATGGGCGTAAGGATGTGCCGCCCGCCCACATCGCAGCGATATTTCTCGCCGTACGACGTCAGAGCGGGCGAAGAGCCTGACGCCCGCGCCATCGCATCCCGTTGACCTGCCCGGGCTCGGCCCCGATCACGTACCGCACCCGACGCCCGTGCACCCGGCGCGCAGGCGCCCGGCAGCCGCGCGGGCGGCAACCGGGTGCGAGACGTCGGGCGATGGGCATGGTGGAGGGTCAGCCCCGTCCGTGGCGCAGGGCGGGGTGGGCGCCGGCGGCGACCAGGTCGACCACGGCCGCGCGCGGGTCCTTGCCGGTGACCAGGGACTCGCCGACGAGCACGGCGTCGGCGCCGTCGTTGGCGTACGCGATCAGGTCGTGCGGACCGCGGACACCGGACTCGGCGATCTTGACGATGTGCGGCGGGATCTCGGGCGCGACGCGCGAGAAGGTCGCGCGGTCGACCTTGAGGGTCTTGAGGTCACGTGCGTTCACGCCGATGATCTTCGCGCCGGCCTCGACCGCGCGCTCGACCTCGTCCTCGTCGTGCACCTCGACCAGCGGCGTGAGGCCGATGGACTCGGCACGCTCGATCAGGGAGACCAGGGCCTCCTGGTCGAGAGCGGCGACGATCAGCAGCACCATGTCGGCGCCGTAGGCACGGGCCTCCCAGAGCTGGTACGCGGTGACGATGAAGTCCTTGCGCAGGACCGGGATGTCCACCTTGGCGCGCACGGCCTCCAGGTCCGCGAGCGAGCCGCCGAAGCGGCGCTCCTCGGTGAGCACGGAGATGACGGCGGCGCCGCCCGCCTCGTAGTCGGCGGCGAGTCCGGCCGGGTCGGCGATCGCGGCGAGCGCGCCCTTGGACGGGCTGGAGCGCTTGACCTCGCAGATGACCTTGACGCTGTCGCCGCGCAGGGCCGCGACCCCGTCCTTGGCCTGGGGAGCCTTCGCCGCACGCTCCTTGAGCTCGTCGAGGCTGACGCGCGCCTGCCGTTCGGCGAGGTCCTCGCGGACGCCTTCGATGATCTCGTCGAGCACACTCACGCGAGTGGTCCCCTTCCATAGCGGCGGACATGACGGCTGGGGCCGGTCCTGGCGGAGGCCTCTCGGTACGGACAGTGTTCCGAGAGCCACTCAGATGGTATCCGCAGGAGAGCGAAGGCCCCGCATCCGGTTGACGGCGGTCCCACTACCTGGACATGCGGATCCCAGGCGGGCGGGCGTTTCCCGGGTGCTTCATGGATGCAGGAAAGACCCGAACGGCAGGTTCCTGACCACGGTGAACACGGCGAGCAGTCCGCCGAAGGCCCATGCGTAGGACGACCTGACGGTGAAGCCGGAGGGGCCGCCGCGCCAGGCGCGCAGCACCCACGCTCCCCACAGGAACGCGACGATCACGAAGCCGATCACGGCCGCGCCGTTCGCGCCGAGCGCGGTCGGCAGATCGCCCCGCACGAGCGCGTGAACGCACCGCAGACCTCCACACCCCGGGCAGTACAGACCCGTGGCGGCGAGGAGCGGGCAGGTGGGGTAGTGGCCGGTCTCGTTGGGGTCGACGGCGCCGACATACGCCACGGCCGCGGCGGTGGCGCCGAGCGCCGCCACCGGTCCGAGCAGCCGGAGTGCGCGTGACGATCCCGTACGGGGTGCGGCTGCCTGCGGGGCCCACTGCTGCGGGCCCGGCGGCTGCGCGGTGCGTTCTGCGGTCACTCCCGCATTCTGCCCCGCCCGGGTCGACCCCGCCCGGTCAGCACCTCACACGGCGGTGGGGCGGGACCTTGCCAGGAAGGTCCCGCCCCACCGCCGTACGAGAGAGAAATCAGCCCTCGGCGCTGACCAGGATCTGACGCTTGGGCTTCTGGCCCATGCCCGCGGCGCGCATGGCGCCTCCGACCACACCGCCGAGGGCGATGACGATCATGCCGGCCCAGAAGCCGATCGGGCTGTCGAGCACCATGAAGGCGCCGGCCACGCAGAAGCCGACGAACGCGATGATCGAACCGACCCACGCAGCCGGGGTGTGTCCGTGGTCATAGGCCATGACGGTGCTCCTTGATTCTCGCCCCGGAGGTACCCCCTGCTGGACAAGCTCGGGGGTGGATGGGTCCGCGGATGATTCTCGAACGCTTCGGTTCATTGTCGCGCATGCGGGCGCGCGAACTGCGCGCGGCCCCGGAGTTGGTGTCGCCCCGGTGTCGCGCCGCGGGCTTCAGCCGGTCGGGTCCTCGCCGCGGTCGAGGGCCTTCCACAGGTCCTCGGGGCGGTCGGGATCGACGGACTGCTTACGGGTACGGGGGCCGGAGCCACGCTCGTAACGCCCGCCCATCGAGGGCCAGCGGGAGCCGAAGCGCAGTGCGAGCAGGCCTGCGAGCAGCAGCAGCAGACCGCCCGCGGCGGCGACGTACGGCCAGGCGCTGTGCGAGACGGCGGCGATCTGCGCCGCGGCGTCACCGGTTGCGGCGGCGGCCTTCTCGTCGAGCGCGTCGGTGTCCGAGGCGCCGAGCAGTCCGGCGGCCACGATGCCCGCGCCGCTCAGGGCGAGCAGCAGCGAGACGAGCCGGCGGCCGGTGCGGCGTACGGCGAAGACGGCGACGAGCGCGGCGAGGCCCACTATGGCGAGGGCCGCGGGCACGCCCGTCACATCGCTGCCGGTGGCGGTCTGGTGCAGCGCGCCGCCGGCGGTCTGCGCGTCGCCCTCGGCCCACACCTGGCGGGTGGCGATGAGCGCGACGGTCGCGCCCAGCGCGCCGAAGAGCAGGGCGGCGGCCAGGCTGCGGCGGCCGCCTCCGGACGTCTTGGCCTCGGAGTCCGGCGAGGTACGGGCCTTCGGTACTGCAGTCACGTGCTCCACTATCCCTCACCGCCCGCACTGTTGTTCAGCCGGTTGGCGGTGTGCACCGCGCGCAGCACCGCGGCGGCCTTGTTGCGGCACTCCGTGTCCTCGGCGACGGGGTCCGAATCGGCGACGACACCGGCCCCGGCCTGCACATATGCCACACCGTCGCGGATGAGGGCGGTGCGGATGGCGATCGCCGTGTCGGAGTCGCCGGCGAAGTCGAGATAGCCGACGCAGCCGCCGTACAGGCCACGGCGCGAGGGCTCCAGCTCGTCGATGATCTGCATCGCGCGCGGCTTGGGCGCGCCCGAGAGGGTGCCCGCCGGGAAGCAGGCGGTGAGGACGTCGTAGGCGCTGCGGCCTTCGGCCACGCGGCCGGTGACCGTGGAGACGATGTGCATCACGTGCGAGTAGCGCTCGATGGACATGAAGTCGACCACCTCGACGGAGCCGGGTGCGCAGACCCGGCCCAGGTCGTTGCGGCCGAGGTCGACCAGCATCAGATGCTCGGCGCGCTCCTTGGCGTCGGCAAGCAGCTCGTCGGCGAGCGCCTGGTCCTCCTGCGGGGTCGCGCCGCGCGGGCGCGTACCGGCGATGGGATGGACCATCGCGCGGCCGTCCTCGACCTTGACCAGGGCCTCCGGGGACGAGCCCACGACGTCGAAGCCGCCCGACTCACCTCCGTCCCCGCCCTCGAAGCGGAACAGGTACATGTACGGGGACGGGTTGGTGGCCCGCAGCACCCGGTAGACGTCCAACGCGCTTGCCGTACAAGCCGTTTCGAAGCGCTGCGAGGGAACGACCTGGAAGGCCTCGCCCGCGCGGATGCGCTCCTTGATGTCCTCGACGGCGTCCTGGTACTGCTCGCCGCCCCACAACGGCGCGTCGAACTGCGGGAGTTCGGAGGGCGGAAGGACGGCGGGCGGCTGGGCGACCGCGCGCGAGAGGTCGGCCTCCATGGCGTCGAGGCGGGCCACGGCGTCCGCGTAGGACTCGTCGACACCGGTGTCGAGGTCGTTGTGGTTGATGGCGTTGGCGATCAGGACGACGCTGCCGTCCCAGTGGTCGAGCACCGCGAGATCGCTGGCGAGCATCATCGTCAGCTCGGGCAGCTTCAGGTCGTCGCGCTCGCCAGGGCCGATCTTCTCCAGGCGGCGCACGATGTCGTATCCGAGGTAGCCCACCATGCCGCCGGACAGATGCGGCAGACCCGTCAACGAAGCGGCCTCGGCGACGTCGTTCGGGGTGTGCAGCGCCTCGACCGTGGCGCGCAGGGCGTCCAGCGGGTCACCGTCCACGGGGACGCCGACGGGCGGGGTGCCGAGCCAGTGCGCCCGGCCGCCCCGTTCGGTGAGGGTGGCGGCGCTGCGGACACCGATGAAGGAGTACCGCGACCAGGAGCGGCCGTTCTCGGCGGACTCGAGCAGGAAGGTGCCGGGGCGTTCGGCCGCGAGCTTGCGGTAGAGCCCGACCGGGGTGTCGCCGTCGGCGAGGAGGCGGCGGCTGACCGGGATGACGCGGCGGTCGGTGGCGAGCTTGCGGAACGTCTCGAGGTCCATGAGCGGTGACCTTAACCAGTCGTCTATACGTCGTTCGTACGCGGATCGGGACTGCGGGGTGCGGGGCAGCGGGGTGTACGCGGATCAGGGCCGGGTGAGCGGGAGGACGTCGGCGTCGAAGCAGGTGCGGGCGCCGGTGTGGCAGGCGGCGCCGACCTGGTCGACCTTCACCAGGACGGTGTCGGCGTCGCAGTCGAGCGCGACCGACTTCACGTGCTGGAAGTGGCCGGAGGTGTCGCCCTTGACCCAGTACTCCTGGCGGCTGCGCGACCAGTACGTGCAGCGCCCGGTGGTCAGCGTGCGATGCAGCGCCTCGTCGTCCATCCAGCCCAGCATCAGCACCTCACCGGTGTCGTACTGCTGGGCGATCGCCGGGACGAGCCCGTCGGGGCTGCGCTTGAGGCGCGCGGCGATCTCGGGGTCCAGAGAGCTGGGCGTGCTGGGCGTGCTGGTCATGGGGCCCATTGTGCGCGATCGGAGAGGGCTTGCGGGCGGGCGTCCGGGTCGCGGAACGGGGCCGTACGAGGCCCGCGTCCCATGGCAGTCGTCCGGGGGCGGACGTACCCTGGCCACCATGTCGACCCATGCCAAGCGTGAACGGCTGCTCCTCGCCGATCTGTTGGAGGCCGCGGGCCCCGAGGCACCCACCCTGTGCGAGGGGTGGCAGACCCGGGATCTCGCCGCCCACGTGGTGATCCGCGAGCGCAGGCCGGACGCGGCGGGCGGCGCCTTCGTCAAGCAACTCGCGGGGCGGCTCGAACGCGTCATGCAGGAGTACACGGACAAGCCGTACGAGGAGCTGATCCAGCTCATCCGTACGGGACCGCCGCGGTTCTCGCCCTGGTCGCTCAAGCAGTTCGACGAGCTCACCAACACGGTCGAGTTCTATGTGCACGCCGAGGACGTACGCCGCGCCCAGGAGGACTGGTCGCCGCGCACCCTAGACCAGGTCTTCTCGGACGTGCTCTGGTCCCGCCTGGAGAAGGGCGCCAAGATGGCCGGCCGCAAGGCCCCCGTCGGTCTCGTCCTGCGCCGCCCCGACGGCCGTACCGCGGTCGCCCACAAGGGCGTCCCGGTGGTCACCGTCACCGGGGAGCCCGGGGAGCTGACGATGTTCCTGCTCGGCCGTCAGGAGGCGGCGAAGGTCGAGGTCGAGGGCGACAAGGAAGCGGTCGAGCGGCTCGCGGGGACCAAGCAGCTCGGGATCTGAGCCCCTGCCGGGGGCTAGCGGATCAGTGTGCACACCCCGTCCGCGCACTGCCGGCGCAGCCTGCCCCGCGAGACCGTCTGCACCAGGCCGACCGCCCAGCAGGTGGGACAGCCACGGAAGGCGAGCAGGGCGAGCGGGGCCGCGAGCAGCGAGACCGGTCCGACGACGGGAATCAGGGCGAGCGAGCCGATGATCAGGCCGAAGCCCAGGGCGCCGCGTGCCAGGTGGCGCGGGACCGACTTGCCGGCGTAGTCCGGCTGTGTGCGCTCGGTGTTCACGTCGACACGTCTCCGTTCTCCAGTGCCTCGCGCAAGGCCGCGCGCGCCCGGTGCAGCCGGGACTTCATCGCCGCCGTGCTCAGACCGAGCGCCTTCGCGACGGCCTTGCCCGGCAGCCCCTGGATGTCCCGCAGGACAAGGACCTGCCGCTGGTCACGGGGCAGGGCGCCGACCGCGGCCGCGATCCGCTCGGCCTCCAGGCGGTGCAGCACGGCGTCCTCGGCGGAGGACTCCGGTGCGGCGGACTCCGGTGCGGCGGGCACCACCTCCTTGGCGGCCGAGAGCGTCCGCAGCTGCCGCAGACACTCGTTGCGCACGATCCGGAACATCCACGAGGCGAGTGCGCCCGTGGCCCGCAGCGTGCCGATCTTCCGGTAGAGGATGATCAGCGCCTCCTGCGCGGCGTCCTCCGCGTCCTGCGGGGATGCGCACAGCGAGCGGGCGAACTTGCGTACGTGGGGCTGCGATTCCATGACGACGGTGGTCAGCGAGGTCAGGTCGCCGTTCTGCGCGGCTCTGACAAGCCGCTCGTCCGGCCAGCTGAAACGTCGGTTCAACTCCGGCTCCTGTACCGCCGCATGAGGTGCCAACTGCACGCGCCAACGAGCAGCGCTCCGATCACGATGAGGGCAGTGACCATTGTCCGTGTCTCCTTCCGTCGCAGCGGCCCGGGCGGCCGCTACAGGGATGAGAGACGGGGAGGCCCGGAAAGGATTCGGCCCTGCCCGGTCTTTCTCCGTTACGCGTCCGCCCTTCTCCGTTACGCGTCCGCCTTTCTCCGTTACGCGTCCGCCCGCGCGCTGTCGGCCTCCGCCACCACACGGGAGAGCTCCACGCGCGAGCGCACGCCCAGGGCCGCGAAGACATTGCGCAGATGGTGGTCGACGGTGCGCGGGCTGAGGGACAGGTGGCGGGCCACCTCCCGGTTGGTGGACCCCTCGGCCACGAGGCGGGCGATGCGCCGCTGCTGCGGTGTCAACCCGTGCAGGCTGTCGGGCAGTTCGGGCGCCGCCGCCTCCCCCGTCGCCCGGAGTTCGGCCGCGGCCTGCGCGGCCCAGGCGCCCGCGCCGCAGCGTTCGAAGGCGATCAGCGCGTCCCGCAGGGCGTCCCTCGCGGTGCCCGTCCTGCGGGCGCGGCGCAGCCACTTGCCGTAGAGCAGCGCGGTGCGGGCCCGCTCGAAGTCACCGTCCGTGGAGTCGTGGCGGGCCAGGGCCTCGGGGTACAGGCGGGCCGCCTGCGCCGGATCGTCGGCGGCGAGCAGCGCCCGGCACCGGAGCAGTTGTGCGGGCGCCTGCGGATCGTGCCCGAATCCCGCCCACCGGGCGAACTCTCCTACCGCTGCGGCGACTTCGTCCGGCCGCCCGGCCAGCACGGAGGCCTCGACGAAACAGGGCACGGCGAGCATCCGTATCCCGAAGTGGCCCCCACCGTGCCCCGTCGCGATCAGCGGCTGCAGCCGGGCGGCCGCCTCCTGGGGGCGTCCACGGGCCAGATCGGCCCGGGCCAGGGCCCATTGGGCAAGGGTCGCGGTCTGTACGAGACCGTGGCGTACCGCCGTCTCCTCCGCGGCCGTGGCCAATGCGGCCACCGTACGGGCGTCCTGGTCGAGCGAGGCGACGAGGGCGAGGATCGCCTGGTGGTGCGCCAGATCGTTGCCCCGCCCGGTGAGCCGCGCGGTGCGTACACCTTCCTCGGCGTGGGCGCGTGCGAGTGCGTGCCGGCCGGCACGCAGTTCGCCATAGGCCAGTTGTTCCAGGGCGCGGGGCACGGCGGTGAGCCGGCCACGGGCTCGCGCGGTGGCCAGGGCGCGGCTGCCGAGACGGCCCGCGGCGGTGAGGTCACCCACGACGAGCGCGGCGGCCGAGGCACACAGCAGCAGTTCGCACTGGGCGTCGTCCTCGCCCTGCACGGCCTCGACAACCCGCCGCAGCGCGCCCCGTCCCGCCGCGAACCCGCGTGGATCGCCGCTGAGCACGGCGTCCATACCGCGCAGATACGCACCGAGGGCCTCGACGTCAGCCGGGGCGCCCGCGAGCGATGCTTCGCCGTCCGACAGCCCGACCGCCACCCGCGCACCCTCAACGCCTACGCCGGCGTTCCCCACCCCCTCGACCACCGGAGCCAGCGCCTCGCGGTACGCCGCCGCATCCCCCATCGACCAGGACGCCTCAGCCGCGGAAAGCCGGGCACGCAGGGCCTGTGAGGGGTCATGGGAGGCGAGCAGACGCGCCGCGAGCAACAGGGAGGCACGAGCGTCGGCCACCGGCCCGTCGCCCATCTCCAGGAGTCCGTGGACGAGTTCGGCCCGTCCCGTCACCTCGTCCGGAAGCGCCAGCCTGCGTACGGGAGCGAGCAGGCGCGCCGCCCGGTCGGGCCGGCCCGCGAGCCTGGCCCGTTCGGCGGCTTCGACGAGGCGCAGTGCCTGCGCGACACGTCGGTCCGCGGGTGCGGGTACGGGAGCGGGAGCGGGAGTGGCAGCGGGCGTCCTCGGTTCCGCTACGGGAGCGGGGAGCCCCACCCGTACGCGATCCGCTCCGGTCGCCGCGCGTACGCCCCGTGCACCACCCGCCCTCAAGTCCCGCGCCCCGGCCGCCAGTTCCCGCAGGACGAGCGGACTTCCGCCCGCCGCCCGAACCAGCCGCTCGCGCACCCCGGGCGGCTCGACGCCGAGCCGTGAGAGCAGCGCGTCCGCCGCCGTGTCGTCCAGCGGGCCGAGCCGCAGCACGGGCAGGTCGTCGGGGACGGCGGCCGAGCGGTGCGCGGCGACGGACAGGAACAGCGCGACGGGGGCCCGCCCGTCGGCGAGCCCCCTGGCCACGATGGTCAGCGCGCGACGCGTGGCCGCGGGCCACAGATGCAGGTCGTCGACGCAGACGAGGAGCGGGCCCGACGCGGCAGCGGCCCGGAGCAGCGCGGCGCACAACCGGTCCGCCGGATGCCCGGCGTAGAGCGGCCCGAGCACCTCGTCACGCAGCCGTGGCGGGACGACCGGCGCGTAGTACGCCGCCCCGCCCGCGAACACCCCGCCCGCGAACACCCCGCCCACGAACGCCCCGGCGAGGTGCCGCAGCAGCGCCGTACGCCCCAGACCGGGCTCCCCCGTCAGCACCAGTGCTCCACCGCGACCGTCCCGCAGCCGCGCCAACACCTGTGCGCACCGGTCCAGTTCACGGCCCCTGCCGTACAGCCGGGCCCCCGGATCCACCCAGTCCGCTGCGGTCACGCGGCTCACGCTACTGCCGCGTAACCACCCGGGGAACCCCTGCCGCACGCCCTGGAATCAGCCCGAGTGCGGGCAGTTCCCGCGGTACTCCTCGATCGTCAGACTCGGCCTCGGCAGCGGGCACAGGAACTGCTCGTAGCGGGTGTCGTTGTCGATGAACCGCTTCAGCCAGGAAATGCTGTACTTCGCGATGGTGGTGTTGGAGGAGTTGGGCGTGAAGTGCGTCGCGCCGTTGAGCTCCAGATACGCCTTGTCGAGGCTGCTCGGCAGGCTCTGGTAGAAGGGCTCGGAGTGCGAGGCCACCGGGGCGACGGTGTCTCCGTCCGCGCCCACCACAAGGGTGGGTGTCTGTATCTCGGGCCAGGTCTTGTCGGTGTTCCAGCCGGTCAGGGGTATCGCGGCCTGGAGCGACGGCCTGCTCTTGGCGGCCTCCAGGGTGCCGCCGCCGCCCATCGAGTGCCCCATCACCCCGAGCCGGGTGCTGTCGACCCTGCCGCGTACGGAGCTGCGCTGGGTCAAGTAGTCCAGCGCGGCGAGGAGTTGGCGGCCACGGCTGTCGGGCTGGTCGAGCGTGGTGAGGGTGTCGATGGTGAAGACGACGAAGCCCTGGGATGCCAGGCGCGGCCCGAGCCAGGCGATGGAGGACTCGTACGCGGTGAAGCCGGGCGAGATGACCACCGCGCCGAACGTGCCGTCGCTGGTGCTGCTCGGGTAGTAGACGGTGCCGCCGCCGAAGCCGGAGACCAGCAGGGAGGACACCGAGGTCTGGGACACGGCGTACGGGCCGCGCGCGGCCTCGATGCTCGACTGGGTGGGGGCGGGACCGCGCTCGTAGGGGTTGTCCGCGCCCTGGGCGGTGACGGCCTGCGTGGTCATCAGGGCGCCGACGGCCAGGAGCGCGGCGAGTGCGGTGCGGACGGCCCGTGAACGGCCCTTGCTGCGCCCGGTGGTGCGGCTCTCTTCGGTGAACTGCTGCACGACGGAGGGTTCCTCTCGTGGCGGGTCGTTTGACAGCCGCCACTGTCACCGCGGAACCGGAACGTGTGCATCGGCGAAATCACCGGTGTCCTTTCAACTCCCGTACAGGAGAAGGCCGTCTACGACGCCGCGGTTGCCTGGGACACCGGCTCCGGCGTCGAACCGGCGGCCGGTTCCGCCGGCTTCGTCCGCGGCAGCTCGGCCCTGCGCAGGGACCGGGTCGAGAGCCCGATCACCGCACCCAGCACGACGAGACCCGCGCTCACCACGAACACCGGCCGCGTGCCCCAGATCCCGATCGCGGCACCGGTGACCGGGTAGCACAGGGGCGCGAGCCCCAGGGCGATGAGCATGTAGACCGAGGTGACACGGCCGATGTACGCCGGGTCGGAGTGGGTCTGCAGCAGCGCCCCGCTCAGCGCGCCGCTGAGGCCCGCGAGCAGTCCCACGCACAGCCCGGCCACGGCCGCGAGCGCGACGGAGGGCGCGAACGCGATCAGGGCCAGGGCGACGGCTCCGCCGATCTCCGCGCAGCTGCGCAGCAGCCCGGCCCGCGGCAGCCGGCCGCGCACTGCGAGCAGCAGCGAGGCCGCACCCGCGCCGACGCCGAACCCCGCGATGGTCAGGCCCATCCCCGAGGCACCCCAGCCGCGCTCGTCCGCGAGCAGGACGAGCCCGATGTTGGCGGGCCCCGAGAAGCCCAGTTCGGTCACGCCCATCGCGATGATCAGCGGCAGCAGCACTTTGTGCCGGCGGATGTAGCGCAGACCGGCCCGCAGTTGACCGGTCTGCGCCCGGGCCTGCCCCGACCCCGCCTGGTCGTCGGGGGTCAGCTTCCGCACCCGTACGGCGAAGAGCAGCACGAGCGATACGGCGAACAGCGCGGCGGCCACCGCGAACGCCGCCGCCGAACCGCCGACGGCCACCGCGAACCCGCCCACGGGACCGCCGGTCACCAGGGCGATACGGGCCGCGAGGCCGCGCAGGCCCTGGACCCGGGCGAGTTGGGAGGGTGCGGTGATACGCGGCGGAAGTGCGCCCACCGCCGGCATGAAGACGGCGTCGACCGCGCCGAAGACCAGCGCGATCACGGCGAGGAACCAGATCCCGGGCTCCGCGGCGACGAGCAGCCCGGCCGCGACGAGGATCACCGCGAACCGCACGGCGTCCGAGCCGATCACGACCCGGCGCGGTCCGAAGCGGTCGGCGATCACACCGCCGTACAGCATCAGGAGGGCGCGCGGCACGGCGCTGATCGCGAGGACGAGTCCGGCCTGGCCCGCACTGCCGGTGCGGGCGGCGGCCCAGGACAGGGCGATGAAGTAGACGGCGTCGCCGACCATGGAGGAGGCGTAAGCGGCGAGCCAGCGCAGGACGTTGGGGTCGCGGTGGGCGGGGCGGTCGTCGTGGGCGGGGTGGTCGGCACCCGCGGATATGGCGCTCACGGCCGGAAGGGGAAGCTGTAGAGGTGGACGACGGCCGTCTCCCGGCCCTCGCTGTCACCGGCTTCGTCGGCGGCCCTGCCCTGCTCGGCGTAGCGCTGGACGACCGCGTGGAGTTCGGCGGTGAGCTCCTTGAGCTCGGCGGCCGTGAGCCTCGCGTGGAAGTCGGAGGCGTCGACGGCGTCCTGCCACTCCTCGCTCCAGCCCGAGCGCTGTTCCAGGAACCGCAGATAGTGCTCGCGCCGCTGCTCGTAGATGATCCGCGACAGCGCGGTGTGCGCCGCGGCGCCCTCGGGGGTGTCACGGAAGTCGGAGCTCTCGATCCGCAGCGATTCCTGGGCGGGCCGCCACCAGCGTTCGCGGCCGTCCTTGCCGCCCTCGCGCGGGGCCTCCTCGATCAGGCCGTGCTCGGCCAGCTTGCGCAGGTGATAGCTGACGAGACTCACGGCCGTGCCGTCGTCGAGCCCCTCCGCCAGCTGCGACGCGGTGGCGGTGCCCCGCATGTACAGGTCCCCGTAGAGCCGCACCCGCAGCGGGTGCCCCATCGCCTTGAGGGTGGCGACGTCGGTGATGCGCCTGGTCTCCGTCATGACACCGAGCGTAGATTAGGAAAGAAAAGTTGCGCAACAAATTTTGCGCAATTATTCCTGCGCATCTCCGGCAGGCTTCACCCGGCTTCGACACACGCCCCTCTCCGGCAGGCTTCACCCCGGCTTCGACACCCGCCCCCTCTCCGGCAGCTCCGCATGCCACACCGCCCTCGCCGCCAGCGGCAGCAGAGACGCCGCCATGCTGACCGCCCCGCCCACGATGAACACCGACGGCGCGCCCCAGACCCCGGCCGCCCAGCCGCCCACCGGGAAGAACAGCGGGGTCACGCCCACCGCCGTGAACGCCATCACCGAGGAGACCCGCCCCAGATAGCCCGGCTCGGTGTTGGCCTGGATCAGGGTCGAGGAGAGCCCGCCGCACAGCCCGCTCACCAGACCGGCGGTCAGCGCCACGGACGCGGCGGCGGGGACATTGGGCATCAGACCGATGGCGCCGATCGCGGCGGAGGCCACGAGCAGGGTCATGGTCGCCCAGAGACCGGCGCGCGGGAACCGGCCGGCCACGGCGAGCCCGAGCGTGCTGACGCCCGCGCCGAAGGCCATCGACCCGAGGACGAAACCGACCCCGGCCGGACCCCAGCCGCGCTCCTCTCCGAGCAGCACGATGCCGACGGTGAGCGGGGGCGAGATGCCTATCTGGCTGATGCAGCCGGAGACCACCAAAGGCCCGACCACGGGATGGCGCCGGACGTAACGCAGCCCGTCCCGCAACTCCCGCCAGGCGCTGCCCTTCTCCCGGGCCGCGGACGCCGCGTCGTCCGGCCGTACGGAAGCGATCCGCACGGCGATCAGGAGCACCAGCGACAGGGCGAACAGCACCCCAGCCGCCGCGAACGCCGCCTCGGGCCCGCCCACCCCCAGCGCGAATCCGGCCATGGGCGGCCCGGCCAGCCGGCCGATGCGCTCCACGAAGTTCTTGAGGCCGAGCAGCCGCATCAGCTCGCCCTGCCCGGTGATCCGGGCGGGCAGGGCGCCGACCGCGGGCATGAACAGCGCGTCCACGATGCCGAAGAGCAGCGCGAGCACCACGAGCAGCCAGAGCCCGGGAGCGGTGAGCCACAGGAGCGCGGCCACCGTGATGATCAGCGCACACCGGGCCGTGTCCGAACCGATGACGACCATGCGCGGCCCGAACCGGTCCGCGATCACTCCCCCGCCGAGCATCAACAGCGCACGCGGCACCGCGCCGACCGCCATCACCATGCCCACCTGTGCGGGTCCGCCGATCTGCGCGGCGGCCCAGCCGAGGGAGAGGAAGTAGACGCTGTCACCGACCATCGAGGCGGCATACGCACACAGCCAGCGCACGACGTTGGCATCCCGGTGGACGGCTTTCGCCGGGGGCGCTTCGACGGTGGATGATCCGGACGATTTCGCGTGCAGGGGCGAATCACTGGTCACGCTGGGCGATGATCGTGCCAACCGGCGTACGGAGCAAGCGATTTCTGTACGGAACGGGCCTCAGCGGACCGGATGCCAGGCCGGACCAGGTGCCCAGCCGGACCCAGGTGCCGGGACTCAGCGCACCCGTTGCCCAGCCGGACCCAGGCGCCAGGACTCAGCGCACCGGGTGCCCGGCCTCCCGCAGCGCCGACTTCACCTCGCCGATCCGCAGATCGCCGAAGTGGAAGACGGACGCGGCGAGTACGGCGTCGGCGCCCGCGGCGACCGCCGGGGCGAAGTGCTCGAGCCTGCCCGCGCCGCCCGAGGCGATCACGGGAACCGTCACGTGCCCCCGTACGGCCTCGATCATCTCGATGTCGTAGCCGTCCTTGGTGCCGTCGGCGTCCATCGAGTTGAGCAGGATCTCGCCCGCGCCCAACTCGGCCGCCTGGTGGGCCCATTCGACGGCGTCGATGCCCGCGGACTTGCGGCCGCCGTGCGTCGTGACCTCGAAGGAGCCCGACTCGGTACGACGGGCGTCCACCGACAGGACGAGCACCTGGCGCCCGAAGCGCTCGGCGATCTCGCGGATCAGGTCGGGGCGCGCGATGGCGGCCGTGTTCACGCCCACCTTGTCCGCGCCGGCCCGCAGGAGCTTGTCCACGTCCTCGGCGGTGCGGACGCCGCCGCCGACCGTGAGCGGGATGAAGACCTGCTCGGCGGTGCGGCGGACCACGTCGTACGTGGTCTCGCGGTTGCCGGACGAGGCGGTGATGTCGAGGAAGGTCAGCTCGTCGGCGCCCTCGGCGTCGTAGACCTTGGCCATCTCGACGGGGTCGCCCGCGTCGCGCAGGTTCTGGAAGTTGACTCCCTTGACGACCCGGCCGTTGTCGACGTCCAGGCAGGGGATCACACGGACGGCGAGCGTCATGACTGCTGTTCTCCTCGGAAAGCTTCGAGTTCCACTTCGACCAGGATGCGCGGATCGACGAACCCGGAGACGACCGCCAGGGTCGTCACCGGCCGTACGGCGTCGAAGACTTCGCGATGGGCGCGGCCCACCTCGTCGGCGTCGCGCGCATGGGTCAGCAGCATCCGGGTGCGGATGACATGCGAGGCGTCGAGTCCGAACTCCCCCAGCGCCTCGAGGGCGTTGGCGAAGGCGACCTCGGCCTGTTCGTACGGGTCGCCCTCCCCGTACAGGATCTCGCCCTTGAAGGACGTGGTCCCGCCGACGAGGACACGGTCGCCGGCGGCGACGGCGCGTGAGAAACCGAAGGCGTCCTCCCAGGGACTCCCGCTCTGCACGCGCCGTACGCCGCCGTCGATACCGCCGTCGCCGGTCATGACGACACAGCCTCCAGGGCCTCTTCCAACGTGAACTGCTTGGCGTAGAGCGCCTTGCCGACGATCGAGCCCTCGACGCCGAGGGGGACGAGGGAGGCGATGGCACGCAGGTCGTCGAGCGACGAGACGCCACCGGAGGCGACGACCGGGCGGTCGGTCGCCGCGCACACATTGCGCAGCAGCTCCAGGTTGGGGCCCTGCAGCGTGCCGTCCTTGGCGATGTCGGTCACCACGTACCGCGCGCAGCCCTCGGAGTTGAGGCGCTCCAGGGTCTCGTACAGGTCGCCGCCGTCGCGGGTCCAGCCGCGGCCGCGCAGGGTCGTACCGCGTACGTCGAGACCGACCGCGATCTTGTCGCCGTGCGAGGCGATGACCTTGGCGACCCACTCGGGGGTCTCCAGGGCCGCGGTGCCCAGGTTGACGCGGGTGCAGCCGGTGGCGAGCGCGGCCTCCAGGGAGGCGTCGTCGCGGATGCCGCCGGAGAGCTCGACCTTGATGTCCATCGCGCCGGTGACCTCGGCGATCAGTGCGCGGTTGTCACCGGTGCCGAACGCGGCGTCGAGGTCCACGAGATGCAGCCACTCGGCACCCGCGCGCTGCCACGCGAGGGCGGCCTCCAGCGGGGAGCCGTACGAGGTCTCGCTGCCGGACTCGCCGTGCACGAGGCGGACGGCCTGACCGTCGCGTACGTCGACGGCGGGGAGGAGTTCGAGCTTGTTGGCGCTGGTCATCAGAGGGTTCCGATCCAGTTGGTCAGGAGCTGCGCACCGGCGTCGCCGGACTTCTCGGGGTGGAACTGGGTGGCCCACAGCGCGCCGTTCTCCACCGCGGCCACGAAGGGCTTGCCGTGGGTGGCCCAGGTGACGAGCGGGGCGGTGATGGTGGCGTTGTGGACTTCGAGGGACCAGTCGTGGACCGCGTACGAGTGCACGAAGTAGTAGCGCGCGTCCGCGTCCAGACCGGCGAACAGCCGGGTGCCGGCGGGGGCTTCGACGGTGTTCCAGCCCATGTGCGGAACGATGTCCGCCTGCAGCGGGCCGACCGTGCCGGGCCACTCGTCGAGGCCCTCGGTCTCCACACCGTGCTCGATACCGCGCTCGAAGAGGATCTGCATACCCACGCAGATGCCCATCACCGGGCGGCCGCCGGAGAGCCTGCGGCCCACGATCCAGTCGCCGCGGGCCTCCTTCAGACCGTTCATACAGGCGGCGAACGCGCCGACGCCGGGCACGAGCAGCCCGTCCGCGTTCATCGCCTTGTCGAAGTCACGCGTGATCTCGACGTCCGCGCCCACCCGGGCGAGGGCACGCTCGGCGGAACGGACGTTGCCGAAGCCGTAGTCGAAGACGACTACCTTCTTGGAGCCGGTCGCTGTCATTCCCAGATCCCCTGAATCCGCAGGACACCCGCGACCAGGCACATCACGGAGCCGATGCCGAGCAGCACGATGACGCCCTTGGGCATCTCCTGCTTGCTGAACGAGTAGGCACCGCCGGCGAGGAACAGGCCGACGAAGATCAGGATGGTGGAGAGACCGGTCACAGTGCGCCCTTGGTCGACGGGAGGATGCCGGCCGCACGCGGGTCGCGCTCGGAGGCGTAACGCAGCGCGCGGGCAAGCGCCTTGAACTGGCACTCGACGATGTGGTGGGCATTGCGCCCGTACGGGACGTGGACGTGCAGCGCGATCTGGGCCTGCGCGACGAAGGACTCCAGGATGTGCCGGGTCATCGTCGTGTCGTACTCGCCGATCATCGGCGCCATCTTCTCGGGCTCGGTGTGCACGAGGTAGGGGCGGCCGGACAGGTCGACCGTGACCTGGGCGAGCGACTCGTCGAGCGGCACGGTGCAGTTGCCGAAGCGGTAGATGCCGACCTTGTCGCCGAGTGCCTGCTTGAAGGCGGCGCCGAGGGCGAGCGCGGTGTCCTCGATGGTGTGGTGCGAGTCGATGTGCAGATCGCCCTCGGTCTTCACCGTGAGGTCGAACAGACCGTGCCGGCCGAGCTGGTCGAGCATGTGGTCGTAGAAGCCGACCCCGGTCGACACATCGACCTTTCCGCTGCCGTCGAGGTCGATCTCGACGACGACGGAGGTCTCCTTGGTGGTGCGCTCAACGCGTCCGATGCGGCTCATGCGCTCTGCTCCTGCTCCTTCTTCAGTTCACGTACCGCGTTCAGGAACGCGTCGTTCTCCTCGGGCGTGCCCGCGGTGACCCGCAGCCAGCCCGGTACGCCGTTGTCCCTGACCAGGACACCCCGGTCGAGGATCTGCTGCCATACGGCATGGGCATCGTCGAATCGTCCGAACTGCACGAAGTTGGCGTCCGACGGGGTGACTTCGTAGCCGAGCGCGCGCAGCTCGCGGACGATCCGGTCGCGCTCCAGCTTCAGCTGCTCCACGTACGCGAGCAGGGTGTCGGTGTGTTCCAGGGCCGCGAGCGCGGTGGCCTGCGTGACGGCCGACAGGTGGTACGGCAGGCGTACGAGCTGCACCGCGTCCACGACCGCGGGGTGCGCGGCGAGATAGCCGAGGCGCAGCCCGGCCGCGCCGAAGGCCTTGGACATCGTGCGCGAGACGACGAGGTTCGGGCGGCCTTCGATCAGCGGCAGCAGCGAATCGCCGTGGCTGAACTCGATGTACGCCTCGTCCACGACGACCAGCGAGGGCTTGGCCGCCTGCGCGGCCTCGTAGAGCGCGAGCACCGTCGCGGCCTCGACGGCCGTGCCCGTCGGGTTGTTGGGCGAGGTGATGAAGGTGACGTCCGGCGCGTGCTCGGCGATCGCCTTCGTGGCAGCCTCGACATCGATCGTGAAGTCGGGATTACGGGGGCCGGAGATCCAGCCCGTACCCGTGCCGCGCGAGATGAGCGCGTGCATCGAGTACGAGGGTTCGAACCCGATGGCGCTACGGCCGGGGCCGCCGAAGGTCTGCAGCAACTGCTGGAGGACCTCGTTGGACCCGTTGGCCGCCCAGACGTTCTCGACGCCCACCTGGTGGCCCGCCGTCTTCGTCAGATAGCGGGCCAGCTCCGTGCGCAGCTCGACCGCGTCGCGGTCGGGGTAGCGGTTGAGGCCCCGGGCCGCTTCGGTGACGCGCTCGGCGATCCGCTGCACCAGGGGCTCGGGCAGCGGATACGGGTTCTCGTTGGTGTTCAGGCGTACGGGAACGTCCAACTGCGGGGCGCCGTAAGGGGACTTGCCCTTCAGTTCGTCCCGGATGGGAAGGTCGTCAATTCCGATCTTGCTCACTTGCCGGGCACCTTCCAGCCGAACCTCGCCTTGATCGCCGCGCCGTGCGCCGGCAGATCCTCCGCCTCCGCCAGCGTCACCACGTGATGGGCGACATCGGCAAGCGCGTCCTTCGAGTAGTCGACGATGTGGATGCCGCGCAGGAACGACTGCACGCTGAGCCCCGAGGAGTGGCAGGCGCAGCCGCCGGTGGGCAGGACGTGGTTGGAGCCGGCGCAGTAGTCGCCGAGCGAGACGGGCGCCCAGGGGCCGACGAAGATCGCGCCGGCGTTCTTGACGCGGTCGGCCATGGCCGCGGCGTCGGCGGTCTGGATCTCCAGGTGCTCGGCGCCGTACGCGTCGACGACCTTCAGACCGTCTTCGAGGGAGTCGACGAGGACGATCGCGGACTGCCGGCCGTTCAGGGCCGGCACGATCCGGTCCTCGATGTGCTTGGAGGCCGCGACCTGCGGCTCCAGCTCCTTCTCGACGGCATCCGCGAGCGCCACCGAGTCCGTGACGAGCACTGCGGCGGCCAGCGGGTCGTGCTCGGCCTGGCTGATCAGGTCGGAGGCCACGTGCACCGGGTCGGCGGTGTCGTCGGCGAGGACGGCGATCTCGGTCGGACCCGCCTCGGCGTCGATGCCGATCTTGCCGGTGAAGTAGCGCTTGGCGGCCGCGACCCAGATGTTGCCGGGCCCGGTCACCATGTTCGCGGGCGGGCAGGACTCGGTGCCGTACGCGAACATCGCCACGGCCGTGGCACCGCCCGCGGCGTACACCTCGTCGATGCCGAGGAGCGCGCACGCGGCGAGGATCGTCGGGTGCGGCAGGCCGTCGAACTCGGCCTGCGCGGGGGAAGCGAGCGCGATCGACTCGACGCCGGCCTCCTGGGCCGGGACGACGTTCATGATCACGGACGACGGGTACACCGAGCGGCCACCGGGTGCGTAGAGACCGACGCGCTCGACGGGAACCCACTTCTCGGTCACGCTGCCGCCGGGCACCACCTGGGTGGTGTGCGGGGTGCGGCGCTGCTCGCGGTGGACCGTGCGCGCACGCTTGATCGACTCCTCGAGCGCGGCCCTCACCTCGGGATCCAGCTCGGCGAGCGCCTTGTGCAGGGCCTCTACCGGCACCCGCACCTGCTCGAGCCGTACACCGTCGAACTTCTCCGCGAAGTCGACCAGCGCCGCGTCGCCCCGATGATGGACGTCCTCACAGATCGGCCGCACCTTGTCCAGGGCGGCCGCGACGTCGAACTCGGCACGGGGCAGCAGAGCGCGCAGTGCGGCGCCCTCGGGGAGGGCGTCTGCACGCAGGTCGATTCGAGAGATCACGCACCAATTCTCTCAGACGGCCGCGCGCCACCGTCGCGCGTATCCACTGGCTGATACGCGGCGGGGCGGCCGGTCAAGGGCCCGCACCCCGGTCCGGGCCCTGGCACGGGGCCTGAGGCGGGGCCCGCTCCGGGCCCTGCTCACACCCCCTGGCCGCCCGCTCCGAACGACCTGCGGGAAACCTCCGCCACCGTCGTGTTCGCGACAACCACCACCGCCGCGATCACCGCCGCCACCGGGTGTCCGACGCCGTACAGGGCTGCCGCACCACCGCCGAGGACCAGGGCCTTCACCAGGAGCACCCCGGGCAGCCCGGGCGGCCGCTTCGCCTTCGGCGCCGCGAACTGGCCCCAGAGCACGATCGCGAGCGCCGGGGTGCCGAGGCCCAGGAGCACGTTGAGCAGCACGCTGTCCGTGGCCGTGAAGCCCCACCAGCACAGCAGCGCGAGCGCGGCCATCTCGACCAGGAACGCCAGCAGCTCGTTGGCCACGAACCAGGGCGGCCCCTCCAGGCCCGCCGCACCCCGCACTTCCCCACCCACCGTGTTCCCTCTCCCCAGGTCAGCGTTAGATCGCCGAGCCTCCCACGCACCACCTCCCCCAGGGAACGGTTCCGGCCAATACCCGCCCCACGCGATCTCCCTCACCACTAGCGTTCAGCCCGTCATGCAGGGGGCATGACACAGGTGTACGAGTGCGGGAGGGGACGTACAGACGTGACGAGCGAGATGCCGGACGATCTGACCCCGGCAGAGGTCGGCCTGTGGCAGGCGTTCCAGAACGGGTCGCGCTACGACCTGTCCACCGGCGATCCGGAGGTGGACGACCCGCACGGCGTGCACCACTGGGGTGCGGACCGCAGCGTACGGGCCCGGGTGATCTGCATGCTGATGCTGGACGGACCGCCCGCCCGGGACGGCAGGGTCGCCGCCGTCAAGGTCACGGGTCTCCTCGTCACGGACTACCTCGACGTCGCGGGCGGCACCGTCACGCCGTACGTCGAATTCAAGAACTGCCGTTTCGAGAAGGAGATCTCCCTCCCCGAGAGCCGCTTCACCACGCTCCGGTTCTCCAACTGCTCGATCCCGCGCCTGGAGGCCGCCCGGCTGCACACCGAGGGCGATCTGCATCTGCCGCGCTGCCGGGTGCACCGCGGCATCCGTCTCACGGACGCGCAGATCGGCACGGATCTGCTGCTCAGCCAGGCCGTGGTGCACCGCGACCGGCGCGACCGCACGGTCAACGCGGACGGGCTCTCGGTCGGCCAGGACCTGCAGGCCGAACTGATGGAGTCGTACGGGGAGTTCCGGATGCGCGGCGCGAAGGTCGGGGTCTCCCTGAGCCTGCGCGGGAGCCGGCTGCTCAACGAGACGGGGCGGTATGCGTTCAACGCACCGCAACTGACCGTCGAGCGCGCCCTGTATCTGACCCCGGCGGCCGTCTCCGACCCCGTGTTCACGGCCGGCGCGACCCCGGCCCGTGGCACCCGGATCCAGCAGTTCGAGTGCCGGGGCGCCATCCGGCTCGACGACGGACGGTTCACCGACGCGATCGACTTCGACCGCGCCCTGCTGTTGATGGGCGAGGACCACCAGCTCTCGCTGCGCCGGGTGCAGACCTCCGAGCTGCGCTTCCTCGCCGAGCGCCCCGAGGGCGGCAAGGTGGTGCTCTCCGGCGCGAAGGTGACCAGCCTGCGCGACCGTGCGGTGAGCTGGCCGGGACCCGGGCATCTGGAGATGAACGGTTTCGCGTACGACAACCTCATCCCCGTCGACAAGTTCCCGCTCTCCACCCGCCTGGAATGGGTCGAGGCGGCCACGCCCGAGTACAACCCGGAGCCGTACGAACGCCTCGCCTCGGTGCTGCGCGCCACCGGCGAGGACTCCGAGGCCCGCGAGGTGCTGCTCGCCAAACAGCGCCGACGCCGGCAGACCCTGCCGGTCGCGGGCAAGCTCTGGGGTTACGCACAGGACTGGACGGTCGCGTACGGATACCGGCCGGGCCGGGCGGCGCTGTGGATGGCGGTGCTCTGGGCGCTGAGCGGTTACGCGTTCTCGTACTACGACCCGGCGGCGATGAAGGCCGGTGAGGGCCCCGTCTACCAGCCGGTCCTGTTCGCGCTCGATCTGATCCTGCCCGTGATGAACCTCGGCCAGGAAGGCCACTGGCGGGTGGACGGGCTGTGGCAGTGGCTGGCCGCGTTGCTGGTCATACTGGGCTGGATCCTGGCGACGACGGTGGCGGCGGGCGCTTCGCGGCTTTTGCGCAGAGGGTGAACCCTGCGACCCGGCCCCGCGGCCGAACTGTTACCACCCGCCCCACAACCAACACGGCGAAACTTCGGTCTTCACCCGCACCATGCCCCTCCTCCGCGCTCTCATCAGCACCGCCCGGATGCTGAAGCACACCAAGCACCTCGCGAACGGCCTGCCCACGGACGACGACGTGCTGCTCGACGCACCCGACGAACGGCTGGCCCCGGCGCTGGTCGCGGCCGGCCAGGACGACTACGGGCCCGCCGCGGTGCTCCTCGCGGCCACCCGCGAGGAAGCAGCGTGGGAGAACCGCGACCTGTACAGCCGCCGCCTCGCCTGCTTCGCCCGCAGCCGTCCCGACTGGTTCGAGCACTGGCTCGCCGACCGCCCGTACGACCCCGACGCACTCCTCGTGAAGGCCGAGCTGGCCCTGGCCCGCGCCTGGGAGTCCCCCGCGTACGCGGAACTCCTGCGCGACGCCTCGCCGCTGATCAACGCCGCCGCCGAGGGCGACCCGCGCGACCCGGTGCCGTGGCGCCTCGCACTGGACCACGCCCGCGGCACCCATGCCTCGCGCACCGTCTTCGACACGCTGTGGAAGCAGGCCGTACGCCGCGCCTCGCACCACTACGGCTGCCACACCTCCGCGGTCCAGTACCTCTCCGCCGCCTGGTACGGCTCGCACCGCGAGTGCCTCGACTTCGCCGAGCGCGCGGCGCAGGACGCGCTGCCCGGTTCGCTGATCCACGCCCTGCCGGCCCGCGCCACCCTCGCGTATCTCACGGGCCCCGGCTCCACGATCCCGCGCGAACGCCTGGACGCCGCGGCCGACCGCGCGATCGAACTCTCCGCCGCCTACGAGCCGGGCGACCCGTACCCGGCCGAGGTGCGCAACCTCCTCACGTACGTCCTGATCCGACTCGAACGCTGGCAGGACGCCCTGGACCAGGTCCGCCTCGTAGGACCCCATGCCACGTCGTTCCCGTGGGACCGGATCTCGGACGATCCGCTGGGCCAGTTCCTGGAACTGCGCGACGGCATACGCCTCCAGGTCGCCTCGGCCATCCCGCTGCGGACGTCTGCCGTGGACACCGGCCGAACGGGCGGCTCGCGGCGACCAGGGGGTGTCCGGCGGATCAGGCCGCCTGCGGGCGACAGCACTTGAACGTCCCGATGAGGGGTGGTCTGGCGCGTCCAGCTGCAAGGCGGAGGATTGAGTCGACGCGGAGCGTCGGCGATTGACGACAACGCGGCAGATGGACGTGCCAGACCACCCCGTCCCAGGCATGATCCGCCGGACACCCCCTAAGGTAAAGAGCCGTGACCACCGTCCGGCTTCCGCTCTTCCCGCTGAACACCGTGCTGTTCCCGGGACTCGTGCTGCCCCTGAACGTCTTCGAGGCGCGCTATCGGGCCATGATGCGCGATCTGGTGAAGACCGTCCCCGAGGACTCGGACGAACCGCGCCGCTTCGCCGTCGTCGCCATCCGCGACGGCCATGAGGTGGCTCCGGCGGCGCCCGGGCTGCCCGACCAGACGGCCACGGTCGAGAGGGGCCCGGCGGCGGGCTTCGGCGACGACCCCGCCAAGGCCTTCCACTCCACGGGCTGTATCGCGGACGCGGCCACGATCCGCGAGCGTGCGGACGGCAGCTTCGAGGTCCTGGCCACGGGCACCACCCGCGTACGTCTGCTGTCGATCGATACGACCGGCGAGTACCTGACCGCCGAACTCGAAGAGCTCACCGAGGAACAGGGCGAGGAGGCGGGCGCGCTCGCCGAGGGCGTCCTGCGGGCCTTCCGCGCCTACCAGAAGCGCCTGGCCGGAGCCCGCGAACGCAGCCTCGCCACCGGCGCCGAACTCCCCGACGAGCCCTCGGTGGTGTCGTACCTGGTGGCGGCCGCGGCGGTTCTCGACGTCCCGTCGAAACAGCGTCTGCTCGAAGCCCCGAACACGGCCCATCGCCTGCGCGAGGAACTCAAACTCCTCCGCTCGGAAACGGCCCTCCTGCGCAACCTGCCGTCGCTGCCCGCGGTGGAACTGACGCGGTCCCCCACCAGCCTCAACTGACCAGTCCACCTGACCGCGGAGCACCAGCACAGTGGCCAAGAAGTCCAAGAAGCAGACCGGGGGCACCCCGGCGACCGTGGCGCTCACGGCGGCCGGCACGGCCTTCACCGTGCACAGCTACGAGCACGACCCCGCCCACCCGTCGTACGGCGAGGAGGCGGCGCAGGCCATGGGCGTGTCGCCCGAGCGGGTCTTCAAGACGCTCGTCGCCGATGTCGACGGCGAACTGACCGTCGCCGTCGTCCCCGTGGCCGGCACCCTCGACCTCAAGGCGCTCGCCTCCGCCGTCGGCGGCAAGCGCGCCGCGATGGCCGACCCGGCCGCGGCCGAGCGCACCACGGGCTACGTACGCGGCGGAATCTCCCCGCTCGGCCAGCGCAAGAAGCTGCGCACGGTGCTCGACGACTCGGCCGAGGCCCACGACACCATCTGTATCTCCGCGGGCAGGCGCGGCCTGGAGGTCGAGCTCGCACCGGCGGATCTGGCGAAGCTCACGGACGCGGTACTCGCCCCCATCGGCCGCGGCTGACCCGTACGCGTACCCGGTGCGAGGCCCCTTCACGTACCGCCGAAACTCGGTTAAGTACCGAGAACATGTCGAAGAAGACGCGCAAGCGGAAATGGCGGATCAAGAAGGGCAAGGCGAACCACGGACGCAGGCCCGCCTGAGCCCCTACTGACCGGAGCCGGAGTGCGGCGTCCCGTACCCATCCGCCGGCGGCGGCTGCGGGGCGTCCCACCCGACCGGCTGCGGCTCCGGATCACGCGGCCCGAACAGCGCCGTCAACGCCAGATGCACCGCGAGCGCCGCGATCGGCCAGGCGATCAGTGCCCCCTTGGCATCCAGCTTCAGCGGCGCGTCGAACGCCACCCCCGCACCGGCCTCCTTGGCGCGCGCCACGACATCGTCACTCGGTCCGAGGACGAGACCGAGCCGCCACGCGACCACCGAGGCGAGCACTCCGCCCACGGCCAGCGCGACCACCAGCGGGATACCGCCGTGCCGGCGCACCAGGAAGACCAGCGCGCCGGTGACGGCACCGCAGGCCAGAGCCAGCAGGATGAACGTTCCGTCCGAACCGATCGCCTGCTCTCCCTCGGAGTCGTCGAGGAAGACGGCCTTGCCGTCGGAGATCAGCGGCACATGCGGGGAGAGCCAGGCCCAGAGCACTCCGAGGACGATCCCCGTCACCGCGAGCCCCACGACGATCAGCGCGGCGTCGCGCATCTCGTGGGCGAGTCCGGGGCCACCGGCCGCGTACGACTCGGCGGGGCCCCTCGGCGGTACCTGCCAGGGGTCGCCCGGCTGGTTCGGGTGCGGCTTCTGGGGCGGTGTCAGCGGTGCGGTCACCCTGCCATCGTGCCAGGCCTCGCGGCCGCGCCCAGGGGTGGGCCGCCGATCGGGGGTCACAGGCCCGTGATCCGCGCCCGTCCAGCGGGCCTCAGCGCACCGCGGCCTTGCGGTACGCCCAGGTCGCGGCGGCCAGCGAGACCACCCCGACCCCGGCGCAGACACCGAGATCGAGCAGCACGGCCGCCCAGTCGGGGCTGCTGTCGAAGGTCCGCGCGAAGGCCTCGACGCCGTATGTGGAGGGCAGCAGATCCCGTGCGTACTGCAGCAGCGGGTGCATCCCGTCCGCGGGCAGCACCCCGAGCAGCAGCGCCGCCGACATGCCCAACTGCCCGAGCAGCGTGGCCAGTTCGGGCCGCGGTGCGAGCAGCCCGAGCGCGGCGCCGAGCCCGGCGAGCGCGGCCCCTGCCAGCGGGATGACGGCGAGCAGCACCCACAGATGCGTGAGCGGAAGCCCGAAGAGCACGCTGCCCACGACGGCGGTGACGAGCGTGCCGGGCACGGTGAAGGAGGCATACGCACCCGCCGCCCCGAGCACCACGGACGAGGGCGGCACCGGAAGGGTCGCGTAGTGGTCGAGCCCGCCGCTCGCCCGCAGCTGCCCGAAGTACTGCGCGAGCAGGTTCAGCGCGACGAAGGCCACGACCAGCACGGAGGAACCGGCGACGACGGCCCGCGCCTCGGACCCGCCGTCGACCACCCCGCGCATCAGGATCATGATCCCGACCGACTGGAAGGTCGCCACGAACAGCAGCGGGATACGGGCCACCCGGGCCCGGGACAGCTGAGCGCGGTAGACGGCGGCGAGCGAGGGGAAGAACCGCGCCCGTGGCGCGAGTCCGGCCTCGCCCGTGTCCGGCCCGGTGGCGGCGACCGCCCCGGCGACGACCTCGACAGGCACCACGCTCACGCCTTCACCAGCCCCTTTGCTCCGTCACTGCGGCCGCCGAGCGCGAGATAGACATCCTCCAGGCTCGGCGTGGCCAGGGTGAAGTCGTCGAGTGCCGCGAAGGCCTCGCCACCGGTGACGGCGGCGACGGCGGCGCGCGCCTCGTCGGGTCCGAGCCGCAGCGTCCAGCGCCGCCCGGTCTCCTCGGCCGATTCCCGCAGCGCGGACACCTCGGGTACGTCGAGCGGCGCCTTCTCCCGCCATACGAGTTCGAGGCGGACCTCACCGGCCACGGCGCTCTTGAGCCCGGCGGGAGTGTCGCAGGCGATCACACGGCCCTCTTCGAGGACGGCGACCCGGTCGAGAACCGTCTCCGCCTCGATGACGTTGTGGGTGACAAGCAGCACCGTCGTACCGCGCTCGGCCCGGCGCCGGTCGACGGCGGCCCAGACGGCGCGGCGCGCCACGGGGTCCATCCCGGTGGTGGGCTCGTCGAGCACGAGCAGCGCACGCTCCCCCACCAGCGCGGTGGCGAAGCAGGCGAGCCGCCGCTGTCCCCCGGAGAGCTTCTTGAGCGGCCGTGAGGCGATCGAGCCGAGCCCGAGCTCCTCGATCACGGCGTCCCGCTCCACCCGCGCCTGCTTCAGCGGCAGCCCGCGCAGCCGGGCGGTGGTCTCGGCGGCCAGGGAGACGGTCAGCTCGTCGAGTGCGGTGGACTCCTGCCCGAGATACGCGAGGATCCTGGCGGCCCGTTCGGGGTGGCGCACGATGTCGTGCCCGAGGATCTCGACGCTGCCGGAGTCGGGGCGCATCAGCCCGGTCAGCTGCCGCACGAGCGTGGACTTCCCGGCCCCGTTCGGCCCGAGCAACCCGAAGATCTCGCCTCGGCGTACGTCCAGCGAGATCCCGTCGGTGGCCCTGACCTCGGGCGTCGCGGGCGCACCTCGGCGAGCGCGCCCTGCGGGATACGTCTTGACCAGATCACGCACCACACAGATGGCGTCATCGCCGTGTTCCGGTTCCACTCCTGTGCGCGCACTCACGACGAAGCAGCCTACGGGACCGCCCGGGGTCCTTTGTCCCCCGACCCCCGCAAACCCGGCTCACTCCACCACAACCGCCGCCTCCACCCCCGTACGCACATCGATCTCCCGCCAGAATCCCGCCCTGATCGCATACCGGTCGTGCTCGTCGATCTGGTCGTCCTTGTGCGCGAGCAGTCCGAACCTGGCGGCGTACCGCAACAGCTCCCCGTCGATCCGGTGCGGAATCCGCGGGTACAGGACCGACAGCTTCTGGCGCCCCGCGGGGTCGGGCAGCCGTGCCAGCCAGCGCCGTGCGAAGACCTGCCCCACCTCGTAGGGATCCCCGCCCACGGTCGTGATGTCCTCCTCGCGGTCCGCCCACCGCTGCTCGGCGGTCGTGAGCTGCGCGAGTGTCGGCAGGGAGGCCACCTCGGCGGGCTCGGACGGCGCACCGGGACGGTCGATCCAGCCCTTGTCGGAGGACCACCGCAGCGTCGCGTTGGTCGGATGCTGGGCTGCCGCCGGGGCCGCACCTGGCGCCCGTAGCGCTGCGAGATCCTTGGGTGTGGGCACACCCTTCGCGGGCGTGTGGCGCTCTGCCGACTCATGCTCGGCGGACCCGTTCTGCGCGTGCGCCGCGGCCTCGGCGGACCGCTCGGCAGCCGCGGCAAGGGCGGCGTCCGGCAGCGGTGCCGAGAGGATCGCGGCGATCTCGGGGCGGGGCGCGGGCTGCGGTGCACAGACCCCGGCGAGGTCCTTGGCGCGCACGGCCTGCGTGATCCAGGCCCGGTCCAGCACCCGCCGCTCGTCGGCCTCGGCGACCAGGTCCTCGGACTGGTTGTAGTCCCCGTCCGCGGCCTGTACGGCCCACAGGTGTACGGCGACCCCGTGCTCCTTGGCCGACATCAGGCCCGGCAGCAGATCGCCGTCACCGGTCACGAGCACGACATCCGAGCAGGCCCGGTTGCGCGCCAGCTCGGTCAGCTCGGCGTGCATCGCGGCGTCCACGCCCTTCTGCGCCCATCGCCCGTCGCTGCGGGTCAGAGCGCCCAGGCGCACGGTGACCCGGGACATCACGCGCAGCCGGCGGTGCTCGGGCTGCGGTACGCGGTCGGGGGCGCCGTCGAACCAGTAGATCCGCAGGAGCGGCTGCTGCGTATCGGACTCGGCACGTTCTCGAAGGGCCTGGATGAGGGCGGCGTGGTCGACGGTGATCCGCGACCGTGAGGGCTCTCCGGCGAGCAGGCTCGCGGCGGCGCCCAGCAAGTAACCGGCGTCCACGAGGACAACGCAGCGGTCCACGATTCCACCCTCTTCCCAAAAGGCCCGAGACGCTCCCGTGTAAGGCGGGAATGCGGGGCGGGTTTGCAACGGGGTTGTCTTCGAGTCTGCCCGAAGGCGCGGGGGTTAACGGCCGGAACTCGATCATCGGCGTGGCGTACCGGCCATGAACTGACCATCACTCTCGTACGCGGCGGAACTTCACTCTCGCGGGCACCGGAAAATCACTCCCCGACAGCCCTTATTACGCACGGTAATTCTCCAAAATGCGGCGTATGTCGGCATATGTGACTGTGGTTTCGGCCCTGGCCCCTAGATCCCCCTCAGGAGGCAGATCGTCATGGCCAAGAACAAGAACCGTCAGCAGCAGCGCGGCCAGCAGCAGCGTGGAGCGCAGCAGGATCAGGCCGAGCGCGGAGCCGAGCAGATGGAGTCCGCGGCCGACCAGGCGCCCAGCCCCGCGCAGTTCGCCGGCGGCAGCCATGGTAAGAAGCAGAAGAAGTTCGGCCACAACTGAGCATCGGCTAGGTCCGATTCCAGGCACACGCAAGGGGCGCACCCTCATCGGGTGCGCCCCTTGGCGTATCAACTCAAGTGATCCACAAGCCGGTTACCCGGCCAGGCACGAGGGCCCGAGCAGCACCTTCAGATCGCCGAACAGCGCCGGATCCGGCTGCACCCGATGCCGGTCGAGCCGCAGCACGGTGGTCTTGCGGGCGCCCTGAAGCTTGATCCGCACCTCGGAGTTGCCCCGGTGGTGCCCGAGGATCTCGCCGAGCCGCGTGACCATCGGCGGGGTCACCTTGACCGTCGGGATCGTGATGATGACCGGTGCGTTCGTCCCCGCGTTGGACAGGTCAGGCACCTGCATCTCCATCGCGACCAGACGCGGCACGTCTTCTCGCTTGTCGAGGCGGCCCTTCACGAACACCACCGCGTCCTCGACGAGTTGGGTCGAGACAAGCTGGTAGGTGGCCGGGAAGAACATGCACTCGATGGAGCCCGCGAGGTCCTCCACCGTGGCGATCGCCCACGCGTTGCCCTGCTTGGTCATCTTGCGCTGCAGACCGGAGATGATGCCGCCGACCGTGACGACGGCGCCGTCCGAGTAGTCGCCGCCGGTGAGCTGGCCGATGCCCGCGTCCGCCTTGTCCTGGAGCACATGCTCAAGGCCGAACAGCGGGTGGTCGGAGACGTAGAGACCGAGCATCTCCCGCTCCTGGGCGAGGAGATAGGTCTTCTCCCACTCGTCGGTGGTGAACTCGACGTCGAGCCCGAAGCCCGGCTCGTCGGCGCCGTCGTCCTCGCCCATGCCGCCGAAGAGGTCGAACTGCCCCTCGGCCTCCTTGCGCTTGACCTGCACGACATTGTCGATCATCGGCTCGTAGTGCGCGGTGAGGCCCTTGCGGGTGTGCCCCATCGTGTCGAAGGCACCGGCCTTGATCAGCGATTCGGTGGTGCGCTTGTTGCAGGCGACGGCCTCGACCTTGTCGAGATAGTCGGGGAACGAGGCGTACTTCCCCTTCGCCTTACGGCTGCGGATGATCGACTCGACCACGTTCGTGCCGACGTTACGCACGGCGGAAAGCCCGAACAGAATGACGTCGTCGCCCTGCGCCGCGAAGTTCTGCTCGGATTCGTTGACGTTCGGCGGAAGCACCTTGATGCCCATGCGCCGGCATTCGTTCAGATAGACGGCCGACTTGTCCTTGTCGTCCTTCACCGAGGTGAGCAGGGCCGCCATGTATTCGGCCGGGTAATTCGCCTTGAGATAGGCGGTCCAGTAGGTGACCAGGCCGTACGCGGAGGAGTGCGCCTTGTTGAACGCATAGCCGGCGAACGGCACCAGGACGTCCCACAGGGCCTGGATCGCGGCGTCCGAGAAGCCGTTCTTCTTGGCGCCTTCCTGGAAAATGGTGAAGTTCTTCGCCAGTTCCTCGGGCTTCTTCTTGCCCATCACTCGGCGCAGGATGTCGGCCTCGCCGAGCGAGTATCCGGCGATGATCTGCGCGGCCTTCTGCACCTGCTCCTGGTACACGATGAGGCCGTACGTCAGACCCAGCGTCTCCTTCAGGGGCTCTTCGAGCTCCGGGTGGATCGGCGTGATCTCCTGGCGGCCGTTCTTGCGCTCCGCATAGTTCGTATGCGAGTTCATTCCCATCGGGCCCGGCCGGTACAGAGCCGATACGGCGGAAATGTCCTCGAAGTTGTCGGGCTGCATCTGGCGGAGCAGCGAACGCATCGGGCCGCCGTCGAACTGGAACACACCCAGCGTGTCACCGCGGCAGAGCAGTTCGTACGTCTTCGGGTCGTCCAGGGGAAGCGCGAGCATCTCCAGGTCGATGCCCTTGTTGGCCTTCACCATCTTGACGGCGTCGTCCATGATCGTCAGGTTCCTGAGGCCCAGGAAGTCCATCTTGATCAGGCCGAGCGACTCGCACTGCGGGTAGTCCCACTGCGTGATGGTCACGCCGTCGGTGTGCCGCACCCAGATCGGGGCGTGGTCGATGATCGGCTCGCTGGACATGATCACGCCGGCGGCGTGCACGCCCATCTGCCGGACCAGGCCCTCGACGCCCTTGGCGGTGTCGATGACCTTCTTCACGTCCGGCTCGTTCTCGTACATCCCCCGGATCTCGCCCGCCTCGTTGTAGCGCGGGTGCTTGGGGTCGGTGATGCCGGAGAGGTCGATGCCCTTGCCGAGGACGTCGGCGGGCATCGCCTTGGTGAGGCGGTCGCCCATCGCGTACGGGTAGCCGAGGACCCGTGCCGAGTCCTTGATCGCGTTCTTGGCCTTGATCTTTCCGTACGTGCCGATCATGGCGACCTTGTCGGCGCCGTACTTCTCGGTCACGTACCTGATCACTTCGACGCGCCGACGCTCGTCGAAGTCGATGTCGACATCGGGCATGGAGACGCGCTCGGGGTTGAGGAACCGCTCGAAGATCAGCCCGTGCTCGATCGGGTCGAGGTCGGTGATGCCCATCGCGTACGACACGATCGAACCGGCCGCGGAGCCTCGGCCGGGGCCGACCGCGATGCCGTTGTTCTTGGCCCACATGATGAAGTCGGCGACCACGAGGAAGTACCCCGGGAACCCCATCTGGATGATGATGTCCATCTCGTAGTCCGCCTGCTTCTGGCGGTCCTCCGGGACACCTCCGGGGTAGCGGCGGGCCATGCCGCGCCGCACCTCCTCCTTGAACCAGGTGGTGTTGGTATAGCCCTCTTCCGGGATGTCGAACTGCGGCATGAGGTTCTTCGCCTCGAACATGCCGGTCGTGTCGATCTGCTCGGCCACCAGAAGGGTGTTGCGGCAGCCCTCCTGCCAGGCGTCCGAGGAGTCCACCGCGTACATCTCGTCGGTGGACTTCAGGTAGTAGCCGGTGCCGTCGAAGCGGAAGCGGTCCGGGTCGCTCAGGTTCTTGCCGGTCTGGATGCACAGCAGGGCGTCGTGGGCAGTCGCCTCGTGCGCGTACGTGTAGTGCGAGTCATTGGTGACCAGGGGCGGGATGCCGAGCTTCTTGCCGATCTCCAACAGGCCGTCGCGGACCCGGCGTTCGATCTCGATGCCGTGGTCCATCAGCTCCAGGAAGTACCGGTCCTTGCCGAAGATGTCCTGGTACTCGGAGGCCGCCTTGAGCGCCTCGTCGAACTGGCCGAGGCGAAGGCGGGTCTGCAGCTCACCGGAGGGGCAGCCGGTGGAGGCGATCAGGCCCTCGCTCCACTGGGAGATCGTCTCCTTGTCCATCCGCGGCCACTTCGTCAGCCAGCCCTCGGCGTACGCGTCGGAGGACAGCTTGAAGAGGTTGTGCAGTCCGGTCTTGTTCGCCGCCCAGATCGTCTTGTGGGTATAACCACCCGAACCGGACACGTCGTCGCGCTTCTGGTGCGGCTGGCCCCACTGGATCTTGCGCTTGTTGCGCCGGGACTCCGGCGCCACGTACGCCTCGATGCCGATGATCGGCGTCACACCGGCCTTGGTCGCCGAGTGGAAGAAGTCGTACGCCCCGTGCAGGTTGCCGTGGTCCGTCATCGCGACATGGGTCATGCCCATGCTGTTGGCCGCCTCGAACATGTCCTTGAGCCGCGCCGCACCGTCGAGGAGCGAGTACTGCGTGTGCACGTGCAGGTGCGTGAAGGGCGGCTTGGTCACGGCGGAGGACCTCCGGAGAACGCTCGGCGACGAGTGGGGGCGACGACCGTGAAGTCTACGTCCGGCCACTGACAGGTCGCGGGCACTTCCGGGTAGCTTCGGGCGTTGGTACGGGCGGAACATCCGACCGAAGTTTTTGCACCAGGAGGCACCAGGCATGTCGGTCACGCAGACGGGGTCCGAAGAGCGCGGCGAGCAGATTCTCGCCGTCTTCGACACCGCGTTCGGCGAGTTGCTCGCCGCGGACCCGGCCGCGTTCCGGGTGAAGTTCCGCAAGATGGCGGCCTCGGCCTTCGCCTTCTACCGCGGCACCGCCTGCCTCTTCTACGGCGACCTGGAGCGCGAGCAGCACGGCGGCCCGTTCCTCGACGACCGTACGGGCCGGGTGTGGATCCACGGCGATCTGCACGCGGAGAACTTCGGCACGTACATGGACTCCACGGGCCGGCTCATCTTCAACGTCAACGATTTCGACGAGGCCTACGTCGGGCCCTTCACCTGGGACCTCAAGCGCTTCGCCGCCTCCGTCGCGCTGATCGGCTACTCGAAGGCGCTCAGCGACGAGCAGATCTCCGAGATGGTGACGATCTACGCGGCCGCCTACCGCGAGCGGATCCACCAGCTCGCCACCGGCGCCAAGGACGACGAGGTCCCGCCCTTCACCCTGGACACCGCCGAGGGCCCGCTCCTGAAGGCCCTGCGCGACGCCCGCTCGCTCACCCGTTTCTCGCTGCTCGACTCGATGACCGAGATCCGTGACTGGGAGCGCCGCTTCGCTCCCGGCGGCGGTTCGATCGAGCTGGACGCGGCCACCCGCTACAAGGTGCTCGCCGCCTTCGACGGCTATCTGGAGACCCTGCCCGAGGCCTCCCTGACCCGCCCCGACTCATATCGGGTCAAGGACGTGGTGGGACGGCGCGGGATCGGCATCGGCTCGGCGGGCCTTCCCTCGTACAACATCCTTCTCGAAGGCAATTCGGACGCCCTCGAGAACGACGTCGTGATCTACATGAAGCAGGCCCAGACCCCGGCGGTCTCGCGGCACATCACCGACCAGGCGATCCGTGAGTACTTCCAGCACGAGGGCCACCGCACGGTGAGCTCGCAGCGCGCGCTGCAGGCGCACGCCGACCCGTGGCTGGGCTGGACCGAGCTGGACGGGCAGGGGCAGCTGGTCGCCGAGGTCTCGCCGTACGCGGTGGACCTGGACTGGTCCGACATCGACGACCCCGAGCAGATCGCGGCCGTGGTCGCCGATCTCGGCCGGGCCACCGCCACCATGCACGCGGCGGCGGACGACGAGAGCGGCTACACGGGCCTGGTCCCCTTCTCCACCGAGCGCGCCATCGACGCCGCGATCGCCGCCGACGAGGAGGGCTTCGCGCCGCTGCTCGTGGGCTTCGCGCACGAGTACGGGGCGCGGGCGCGCGCGGATCACCAGATCTTCGTGGACCTGTTCCGTAACGGTCGGATTCCGGGTCTGTAAGGGTCCGGCAGCCGGCCGGCCTTCACAGGAAACCCTGAAGCGGACCTTACTTGTCCGTCTGGCAGACTCGCAGCGATGGACATATCGGGGACCCAGCCGAGGTTGCTGCGGGCAGCGCTGTTCACGGCCTTGGTCGTGACGCTGTCCGCCGCTTCCCATGTGCTGCTCTCACAGGTCCCGCTGCCGCTCGGCACGATCGCCGCGGTGGCCGGGGGCGTCTTCGTCCTCGCGTATCTGCTCGCCGGTCGTGAGCGCGGGTTCTGGTCGATCGCCGCGCTCCTGGTGCCGCTCGAACTCGCCGCCGACACGGTCTTCACCACCGGCCAGCATGTCTGTTACGGCGAGACGGGCGGCCCGATAGCGGGCACCCTGCGCTCCTTCGGCCTCGACGTCCTGTGCGGCGGCTCCGACGTGGGCGCCTCGCTCGCCCAGGTCGCGGGCGCCGGACCGCGTCCGGCCGCCGAACTGCTGGCCTCGCCCGAGCCCTCGGCCGCCTGGCTGCTGCTCGCGGCGCACGTCGTGATCGGTCTGGGCGCGGCCGCCTGGCTGCGCCGCGGCGAGCGGGCCTTCGCCCAGCTGGTGCGGGCCATGGTCGCGGTGGCCTTCCGGCCGCTCGCGATCGCGGTGGCCGCGGTCACCGCGCGCCTCACTCCCGTACGCCGCCCGGCGCGCACCTCGCTGCGTACGCGCCCTCTGTCTCCGCTGCTCCTCGCCCACAGTGTGGGCCGGCGTGGTCCGCCCTGCCCGGCTGCTGTCTAGCCACCGGTCACAGGCGAACACCACACCACCCTTTTACGGAGATCGAGTCATGAGCAAGCGCAACAACCAGGCGTCCAAGGCAGCGGCCCGCGAGCGGCTGCGCGAGGAGCGGGAGCGGCAGGCCAAGAAGGACAAGGCGCGCCGGCAGATCATCGTCGGCGCGAGCATCGTCGGCGTACTCGCCGTCGCGGGCGGCGCCGGCTTCCTGATCATGCAGGCCAACAAGGACACGGGCTGGGAGGCGGCCGCCAAGGCCAAGGTGGTCGCCCCGGCGAACACCTCCGGCAAGAACGGCTCGACCGTCACCATCGGCGACGCCGCGAAGAACACCGTGCACCTTTACGAGGACGCGCGCTGCCCCGCCTGCGCCTCGATGGAGCAGACCTTCGGCAAGGACATCACCAAGGGCATGGAGGACGGCGAGTACAAGCTGTCCTTCACCATCGGCACCTTCCTCGACGGCAACCTCGGCGGCGACGGCTCGAAGAACGCGCTGAGCGCGCTGGGCGCGGCGCTGAACGTCAGCCCCGAGGCGTTCCTCGACTACAAGGAAGCCCTGTACTCGGCCGAGTACCACCCGGAGGAGTCCAGCGACGAGTTCGCCAAGGACGACTACCTGATCAAGGTGGCGAACACGGTGGACGCCCTGAAGGACAAGAAGGGGTTCCAGAACGACGTCAAGAGCGGCAAGTACGACGCCTGGGCCATGAAGATGAGCGACACCTTCCAGAGCGCCAAGGACGTCACCGGGACGCCCACCATCAAGATCAACGACAAGAAGATCGAGACACCTTCGGACGCGGCGGCCTGGAAGGCCGCCCTGAAGTCGGCGGGCGTCACCAAGTAGCAGCGAGGGGAATCGGGTAACTCCCCACGGCCGTCCGGCAGATCCGCCACCCGGCCACTCCGTGAAGAGCGGGCGAACTTTCATGGTTCGCCCGCTCTTGACGCTTACTGATCAGTAATCTCAGCGTTCGTGACCAGTAGACTCCAGGCTTCCCACGAGCCCGCCACTCCCTCAACTCCCCGTCGCCGTACGGTCGTCAAGGCCGCCGCGACCGTCGCCGTCGCCACGCCCCTGATCGCCGGCGCACTGCCCGCACAGGCCGCCGCCGAAGGACCCGCCTTCCTGCACGGCGTGGCCTCCGGCGACCCGCTGCCCGACGGCGTCCTGCTGTGGACCCGCGTGACGCCCACGCCCGAGGCCACCCCCGGTTCGGGTACCGGCCCCGATACCGAGGTGAGCTGGGAACTCTCCGAGGACAAGGCCTTCGCCCGGATCGTCGCGCAGGGCACGGTGACCTCGCGCGCCGCCTCCGACCACACGGTCAAGGCCGACGTACGCGGCCTGAAGCCCGCCACCGACTACTACTTCCGCTTCTCGGCCGGCGGCGCGACCTCGCCCGTCGGGCGTACGCGCACCACCCCCGCGTACGACAGCAGCGCGGGCAACGTCCGCTTCGGTGTGGTCTCCTGCGCCAATTACGAGGCCGGCTACTTCTCCGCGTACCGCCATCTCGCCGCCCGCCAGGACCTGGAAGCGGTGCTGCACCTCGGCGACTACATCTACGAGTACGCGAGCGGCGGTTACCCCGCGACGGACGACGTGCTGCGGGCCCAGAAGCCGGCGCACGAGATCCTGAACCTCGCCGACTACCGGCTGCGGCACGGCCACTACAAGACCGACGCGGATCTGCAGACCGTGCACGCGCGCCACCCCGTGATCGCGATCTGGGACGACCACGAGGTCGCCAACGACGCCTGGTCGGGCGGCGCCGAGAACCACTCGCCCGAGAGCGAAGGCCCGTACGCGGACCGGGTGAGGGCCGCCAAGCAGGCGTACTTCGAGTGGATGCCGGTACGGCCGGCGACCGAGGGGACGGTCTACCGGCGGATCCGCTACGGCAGGCTGGCCGATCTGCACCTGCTCGACCTGCGCTCCTTCCGCGACCGGCAAGTGGGCGTCGGCAGCGGCAAGGTGGACGATCCGAACCGTACGATCACCGGCCGCGCGCAGCTGGACTGGCTGAAGCAGGGCCTGACGCAGTCCCAGGCGCAGTGGAAGCTGGTCGGCACCTCGGTGATGATCTCGCCGATGGCCTTCGGCTCGCTGCCCGCCTATCTCCTGGAACCGCTCGCGGAGTTGCTGGGCCTGCCGAGCGGGGGCCTCGCGGTCAACGTCGACCAGTGGGACGGCTACACGGACGACCGCCGCGAACTGCTCGCGCATCTCACGGACAACGGGATCAAGGACACCGTGTTCCTGACCGGCGACATCCATATGGCCTGGGCCAATGACGTACCGGTGAAGGCCGCCACGTACCCGCTGTCGAAGTTCGCCGCGACCGAGTTCGTGGTCACCTCGGTGACCTCGGACAACATAGACGACATCCTGGGCGTCGCCCCGCACACCGTGTCCCTTGTCGCGGCCGCCGCGATCAAGGCCGCCAACCGCCATGTGAAGTGGGTGGACATGGACAGCCACGGATACGGAGTCCTGGACGTGACGGCCGCACGGACACAGATGGACTACTACGTGCTCTCCGACAAGGCGGACGCCAACGCGTCGGCCACCTGGGCGCGTTCGTATCGCACCGCAAGCGGAACGCAGAAGGTGGAGCGGGTGGACCGGCCGGTGGCCTGAGGATGAATTCCGGCCAGACGTCCATGTGTTGAGAGTGCGTTAAGCGCAGCTCACATCGTCACGGCGGGTGGCGTGTCCCGAGGCCGAACCCGGACACACCACCCGCCCCGGTGACGCCTCTCGTTACGACGGCATCTCAAACCTCGGACAGCTCAGGAGATTTTCTTGCGGTTGGCCCGTTTCGCCGTCCGATTCATCAGGCTTGATCGACTCTCCTCAAAGACTGACATGGGCACGTAATCTCCCCGCGGCGGCGAGGAAGTCCCTCCCGCCCGCTTCCGCGAGGAGTCCCCCATGCGTGTCCTTGCCCGAATATCGCCACGTCTGCGTCAGCGCTTCCTCGGTACGGCCCTGGTGGCCGGAACTCTCGTGCTCAGCCCGCTCGCCGCACCCGGCGGCGCGGCCACCGCGGCCTCCCCCTCGGCCGCCGACTGCAAGGACACCGGCGTCAGTTCGGCCCGTGAGGTCAAGGGCGGCCACGCCGCCGAGCCGAACGAGATCAGCGAGTCCAAGGCCAAGGCCATGGACGCGGACCTCAAGGGCAGACTCGACAAGCTGCGCTCGAGCGGCGAGCGGACCACCCTCGCGGCCACGACCACCATCCCGGTGTACTTCCACGTGGTCCACGCCGGCACCACCGGCAAGCTCACGGCCACCGACATCAGCAAGCAGATCGCCGTCCTGAACGCCGCCTACAGCGGCCAGGGCACCGGCAACGTGGACTCCGGCTTCCAGTTCTCGCTGGCCGGCACGGACTACACCGACAACGCCACCTGGTACAACGGCGTCTCGCCGGGCTCCGCGGCCGAGAAGGCGATGAAGTCCTCGCTGCGCAAGGGCGGTGCCAACGCCCTCAACTTCTACACCGCGAAGCTCGGCGGCGGCCTGCTCGGCTGGGCCACCTTCCCGTCCTCGTACAACTCCAACCCGTCCGACGACGGTGTGGTCGTGCTCGACTCCTCGCTGCCGGGCGGCTCCGCGGCCAACTACAACGAGGGCGACACCGGTACGCACGAGGTCGGCCACTGGATGGGGCTCTACCACACGTTCCAGGGCGGCTGTAACGGCAACGGCGACTACGTCGCGGACACCGCGGCCGAGAAGAGCCCCGCGTACGAGTGCCCGACGGGCCGTGACACCTGCGCCCGCAAGGCGGGGGTCGACCCGATCCACAACTTCATGGACTACACGTACGACAACTGCATGTACCAGTTCACCGCAGGTCAGGTGACGCGCATGCAGGACAGCTGGACCGCCTACCGCGGCTGACACCGGCCGGGCCTCCCCCTCTACTCTGGGCTGCGACACACGGGGTGGAGGGGGAACGGCGGCATGAGTGCGCCAGGCGAGGTCATCGACGGACGCTTCAAGCTGCTCGAACGGCTGGGCAGCGGGGGCATGGGCACGGTCTGGCGGGCCCGTGATCTCGCGCTCGACCGTGAGGTGGCGCTCAAGGAAGTCCGTCCGCTCGACCCGGCGTTCACCGACCGCAACGCCGTACTGCGCGAGCGTGCCCTGCGCGAGGCGCGGGCACTCGCCCGGCTCAGCCATCCGCATGTGGTGGCCATCCACCAGATCCTGGAGCCGCACGGGCACCCGCACCCCTGGATCGCGATGGAGCTGCTGCCCGGCTCCACGCTCGAAAGCCGCCTGGCGCGGGGCCCGTTGGAGCCCACCGAGGCCGCACGCATCGGCCGCCAGGTTCTGTCGGCGCTGCGGGCCGCGCATGCCGCCGGGATCCAGCACCGCGACGTGAAGCCCGCCAACGTGATGTTCCGCGAGGACGGCTCCGCGGTCCTCACCGACTTCGGTATCGCGGCCCTGAACGGCTCCACCTCGCTCACCCAGACCGGCGAGATGATCGGCTCCCCCGAGTACATCGCCCCCGAGCGCATCCGCGGCACGGACAGCGATCCGGCCTCCGACCTGTGGTCGCTCGGAGTGGTCCTCTACCTCACGGTGGAGGGCGTCTCGCCGCTGCGCCGGGACACGGCCCTCGCCACGCTCGCGGCCGTGCTCGACGACCCGCTGCCGCCGGTGCGTTCGGGCCCGCTGGCCCCTGTGCTCGAAGCCCTTCTCGTACGGGATCCGGCGGCGCGTCCTGACGGCGCGCAGCTCGACGCGATGCTCGCGGAGGCGGAGGCGGGACGCACACCCCGCTGGTCCGAAGGCCGGACGCTCGCGGCCCGGACATCCCCGGCCCCCTCGACAGCGGCCGACCGGACACCACCGGATCCCTCGACCCTGGTCGAGAGCCCGCACATGGACCCGCACGCCGTCGGCCGGCCGTCGCGGCGCCGGCGTCGTACGCCGGTGATCGCCGCCGCCCTCGTCGTGGCGCTGGCGGCGACGGCGGCACTGCTGGTCACGCTGCGCGGCAACGGCGACGACGGCAACGAGAGCAAGGATCGGCCCACGGGCTCCCCCACCGACTCCACCACCCCGTCCCGCACGCCGGAAAGCCCGAAGCCGTCCAGCTCACCCGCGCTGATCCCGGCCGCCGGGCGCTGGGTCGCGATGCTGTACTCCGAGCCCACCTCGAACGGCGACGCGACCCGCGACAAGCGCCTGGCGCAGCTGCAGCAGACCGTTCCGGACACGCAGTACGTACGCAGCGACGAGTACCCGTCGCTGCGACCGGGCTACTGGGTGTTCTTCACGGGTTCGTTCACCGACGGCCGCGAGGCCCTGTCGTACTGCGTCGAACAGGACCTGACCGACAACGCGAAGTGCGTCGGGCGCTACATCAGCAGCTACATCTCGGACCGCGGCCTGGAGTGCCACCCACCCGTATCCACGCCGACCGGGACGTGCCGACGCGACTAGCGCGCTAGAGCGTCTCGAGGAACCCGAGCGCCGTCTGCCAGGTGGCCTCCGCCGCCTCGGCGTCGTAGTCCGGCAGCTCGGGGTCGGTGTAGAGGTGCCCGGCGCCCCGGTAGCGGAAGACCTCGACGTCGGCGCCCGCCCGGCGCATCCGCAGGTACCAGGCGTTCTGCCAGTCGTCCGACTCGAAGGGGTCGGGCTCCGCGACATGGAACTGCACCGGCAGCTCGTCCACCGAGGCGTCGTCGGCGATGTCCGAGGTGCCGTGCAGAAGAAGCAGCCCACGGGCCTTGTCGTCGGCGAGCGCCACGTTCTGCGCGAGGGCCGCGCCGAGCGAGAAACCGGCGTACACGAGACCGCTTTCGGAGTACGGCGCCGAGGCTGCCACAGCCCGCCTGAGCAGCTCGTCCGTGCCGATCTCCTCCCGGATCTTCCGGGCCTCCTCCACGGTCTCCGCGGTCCTGCCCTCGTACAGATCGGGCACGTGCACCTCGTGCCCGGCGGCCCTAAGACGCTCCGCTGCACTGTGCACGGCGGGACGCAGTCCGTAGACCGAATGGAAAAGCATGATGTTCATGAGGCCATGGTGCCACCTACCCTCGAACACATGGAGAACGTGCTGCGACCGTTGATCGTGATCGGCGCCGCGGTCCTCATCACGCTGGCCGTCGGCTGGCTGGTGGACCGCCTCCTGCGCCGTGCCGACACCCGCCACACGGAGACTCCCTTGTGGGGGCTGCTGCGCCGCTGTCGCCCGGCGCTGCAATGCGTGCTGTTCTTCGGCCTGTTGAGAGGCTCGTACGAACAGGCCGAAGTGTTCGAGGACCACTCCGAGGGGATCGGCCGGGCCCTCGGCCTGATCCTGATCGGTGCCTGTGCCTGGCTGGTGGTCCGGATCGCCGCGGCGATCGTCGAGTCCACCTATGCCCGTTATGCCTCCCGCAGCCCCGACCCGGCCAGGCTCCGCAGGGTCCGCACCCAGGTGACGCTGATCCAGCGCGTGGTCACCGCGGTGGTCGGGGTGGTGGCGGTGGCGGCGATGCTGCTGACCTTCCCGGCCATGCGCACCGTCGGCACCTCGATGCTGGCCTCGGCCGGCGTCCTCGGCATCGTCGCGGGCATCGCCGCCCAGTCCACGCTCGGCAATCTCTTCGCGGGGCTGCAGATCGCGTTCGGCGACATGGTGCGGCTCGGCGACACCGTGGTGGTGGACGGCGAGTGGGGCACGATCGACGAGATCACCCTGACGTTCCTGACCGTCCGCACCTGGGACGAGCGCCGGATCACGATGCCCGTCTCGTACTTCACCTCGAAGCCCTTCGAGAACTGGTCCCGCGGCGGCGCCCAGATGACCGGAACGGTCTTCTTCCACCTCGACCACTCGGCCCCCGTGGCCGCGATGCGCGACAAGCTCCACGACATCCTGCGCGAGTGCCCGGCCTGGGACGGCCGCGACTGGGGCCTCGCGGTCACCGACACCACCCCGACCACGATCCAGGTCCGCGCCCTGGCCACGGCCAAGGACGCGGACGACATCTGGACGGTACGCGTGACGGTCCGCGAACAGCTCGTCGGCTGGCTCGCCGACCACCACGCGTACGCCCTGCCCCGCGTCATGACCGCCCTGGCCGCGCCACCGCCGAACGGCGCTCTGGACCACTCGGCCCCCGACGGGACGGCGCCACGCACCGGGCGGGGCTAGAAGCTCAACACCCCCGCACGGCCCCGCCGTTGACCTGGATCACCTGCGAGGTGATGTGCCCGGCGCCGGGTGAGGCCAGCCAGTGCAGGGTGCCTGCGATGTCCTCGGGCGTGCCCGCACGCCCGGTGGACGTCTCGGCGATGCGCGCCGCCCGCCGCTCCGCGGGCATCCCGGCGCCGAAGAACTCGGTGTCCTCGGTGTAGCCGGGCGCCACCACGTTCACGGTGATCCCGCGCGGCCCCAGGTCGCGGGCCAGGTCATGGGCATACGGATGGAGCGCGGCCTTCGCGGCTCCGTACGCACCCGAACCCGAGCCCCGGTAGGCGGCGATGGAGCTGAGGAAGAGCACCCGGCCGCCGGGCGAGGCGAGGTGCTCGCGCAGCCCCTCGGTGAGCAGCGCCGCCGTGAGCGTGTTGATCCGGAAGTTGACCGTCCACTCCCGCGCCACGACGTCCAGCGGATCCGCGCTCTCGGCCCGCGGCTCGAGCCCGCCGTTCCCGCCCGCGCTGTGAATCAGCACATCGACCCGGCCGTCCAGCTCGGCGGCCACGAACTCCCGTACTCCTCGCACCTCTTCGGGCTCGGCAAGATCCGCCGCGTACACCAGAGCGCCCGCCACCTGGGCCTTCTCCAGCACATCCCGGCGCCGGCCGAGCAGCAGCACCCGGTCCCCGTCCGCCGCGAAGGCCCGCGCGGCCGCGAGCCCGATTCCCGTACCCCCACCGCTGATCACCACGTTGCGCGTCATTCGGAGATCGTACGAAGCCCGACAGCCGCTCCCGAAGTGATCCACTGAAGTCCCTCAGCGCAGGCTGCGCACATCGAGATGGCGCAGCACCCGGTCCACGATCTCCGGATCGGCGCCGGGCTCGCTGCGCGCGGAGAGCACCTCGTGCCGGGCGGCCGACATCATCTCGCCGCGAATGGCACGCAGCCGCTTCATCTTCTTGGCCCGCCCGGCGAGTTGCTCCTTGCGCGCGTCATCCAGCATGTCCGGATTAATCCGCATACCGATGTCGAGGGCCGCGCGCATCAACTGCTCCATGGCCTCCTCCGGCAGCTCCTCGACGGCCTCGATCTCCTTGAGCCGCGCCTTCGCCGCCTTCGTGGCCCGCAGCGCGAGCTCCTGCTCGAAGGCCTCCTCGGCCTCGGCGTCGGCCTCGACCCCGAGCCGTCTCACCAGCCAGGGCAGCGTCAGACCCTGGAGGACGAGCGTGGCCATGATGACCCCGAACGCGATGAACACGATCTGGTCGCGTCCGGGGAAGGGCGACCCGTCGTCCATCGTCAGCGGAACGGCCAGCGCCAGGGCGACCGAGGCCACCCCGCGCATCCCGGACCACCACATGACGACGGTCTCGCGCCAGCTGACGGGGATCTCTTCCTCGTAGTCCCGCCGGTCGTGCAGCCGTTTCGCGAGCCAGGTGGCCGGCAGCAGCCACAGCAGGCGTACGAACACGACCACCCCGACCACCGCGGCGGCCCAGCCGCTCCACTCCGGCCAGCGGCCGGAGGCGGCGCTGATGGCGTTGTGCAGTTCGAGCCCGATCAGACCGAAGGCGATCCCGGTGACGAGGGTGTCGACGATCTCCCAGAAGCTCCGGTTGACAAGGCGCCCCATGACATCGTCGGCGTCTGCGGCGTACTCGGCGATGAACAGGGCGGTCACCAGGACCGCAAGCACCCCGGACCCCATGAGCTCCTCGGCCAGCACGTACGAGACGAAGGGCACGAGCAGCGTGAGGCCGACCTGAAGGGTGGCATCCCCCAGCAGCCCGATCAGCTTGTTGGTGGCCCACCCGAGCGCCACACCGATCGCGACGGCGACGACCGCAGAAAGCACGAGCTCCAGAGCGGCCCGGGGCAGCGAGAAGGTCCCGCTCACGGCGGCGGCGATGGCCACGTGGTACAGCACGATCGCCGTCACGTCGTTGAAGAGCCCCTCCCCCTCCAGAATCGACACCAGCCGCCGCGGCAGGCCGAGTTGGCCGGCGACGGCGGTCGCGGCCACCGGGTCGGGCGGTGCGACCAGCGCCCCGAGCGCGACGGCGGCGGCGAGCGGCAGCCCCGGTACGAGGGCGTTGGCCACGAAGGCGACGGCGGCGGTCGTGACGAACACGAGCGCCACGGCGAGCAGCAGGATGGGCCGGAGATTGGCCGCGAACTGCCGCCAGGAGGTCCGCTGCACGGAGGCGTAGAGGAGCGGCGGCAGGACCAGCGGCAGGATGTAGTCCGGGTTGATCTCCACGTTGGGCACGAACGGCAGCAACGCGAGAACGATCCCGGCGAGCGTCATCAGAACGGGCGCCGGCAGCTTCAGCCGCTCCCCGACCGGCACGCTGACCACGGCGCCGAGCAACAGCAGAAAGAGCAACATCAACTGTTCCACGCAGGCCTCCGGTCACACGCCAAGATCACGTGCCCCCAAGAGTGCCATGCAAAACGGACATTCCGGCCGGCCCCGAGTCGAGCCGCCCGAACCCGCCCTGCTGTCCCCGCCCCTACTGACCCGCCCTAGCTCAAGCCCCGCCTCATGGCCCGGTGCTCGATCCCCGCGTCCAGGAACTCCGGCCCGTACACCTCGTACCCGAGCCGGTCGTAGAAGCCCAGCGCATGCGTCTGCGCATGCAGATCCACCGCCGAGAGCCCGCGCTCGCGAGCGCACTCCTCGATGGCCCGCACCAACGCGACCCCGACGCCGAGTCCGCGCGCGGGCTGCGCCACCGCGAGCCGCCCGAGCGATCCCACCGCCAGGTCACCGGTCTTGGCCAGCGCGGCCTCGCCGAACAGCAGCCGTCCGGTCCCGAGCGGCAGCCCGTCCTCGGACCGCACCGCGAGCACATGCACCGCGGAGGCGTCGTACGCGTCGTACTCGATCTCCTCGGGCACACCCTGCTCGACGACGAAGACCTCCTTGCGTACGACGAAGCAGGCCGCGCGGTCCTCGTCGCTCACCGCTTCCCGCACCACGAACGTGCTCATCCGTAGGTCTCCGCGGCGATCAGATCAAGGGACTTCTGCAGATCGGCCGGGTACTCGCTCTCGAACTCGACCCACCGCCCGTCCGACGGGTGCTCGAAGCCGAGCTTCACGGCGTGCAGCCACTGCCGCGTGAGCCCGAGCCGCTTGGCCAGGGTCGGGTCGGCGCCGTACGTGAGGTCACCCACGCACGGGTGTCGATGAGCCGACATGTGGACCCGGATCTGATGCGTACGCCCGGTCTCCAGCTTCACGTCGAGCAGCGAAGCGGACCGGTAGGCCTCGATCAGGTCGTAGTGCGTGACGGAGGGCTTCCCGTCCGCCGTCACGGCCCACTTGTAGTCGTGCTGCGGATGCCGCCCGATGGGCGCGTCGATCGTGCCGCTCAGCGGATCCGGATGCCCCTGCACCAGCGTGTGGTACCGCTTCTCCGGCACCCGCTCCTTGAACTGGCGCTTCAGCGAGGTGTACGCGCGCTCGGACTTGGCGACGACCATCAGACCCGACGTACCGACGTCGAGCCGGTGCACCACACCCTGCCGCTCGGCCGCACCGGACGTGGAGATCCGGTAGCCGGCGGCCGCGAGACCGCCGATCACCGTGGTCCCGGTCCAGCCCGGCGAGGGGTGCGCGGCCACGCCCACGGGCTTCACGATCACGACGATGTCGTCGTCGTCGTACGCGATCTCCATGCCCTCGACGGGCTCGGCCACGATCTGCACGGGCGCGGGCGCCTGCGGCATCTCGACCTCGAGCCACGCACCGCCGTGCACCCGCTCGGACTTCCCGACGACGGAGCCGTCGACCTGCACCTTTCCGGCGGCGGCCAGCTCGGCCGCCTTCGTACGGGAGAAGCCGAACATCCGGGAGATGGCGGCGTCGACGCGCTCGCCCTCCAGGCCGTCAGGTACGGGCAGACTGCGGATCTCGGGGTGTGTGCTCACCTGGAAAGTATGACGGACCGCCGCGGACTCCTCGTCCGCAGCGGTCCGTCAGCCCGATCAGGGGTCAGTCCTTGTGGACGGTGCCGTCCGGATCCAGGCCCTTGAAGGACAGGATCACGATCAGGATGCCGCCGCAGACGATGGCCGAGTCGGCCAGGTTGAACACGGCGAAGTTCTTCGGCGCGATGAAGTCGACGACATGCCCCTCGAAGACGCCGGGCGCCCGGAAAAGCCGGTCCGTGAGGTTGCCCAGCGCACCGCCGAGCAGCAGTCCGAGCGCGATGGCCCAGGGCAGGCTGTAGAGCTTGCGGGCGAGCCGGACGATCACCACGATCACGGCTGCCGCGATGAAGGTGAACAGGATGGTGAAGGCCTGCCCCATCCCGAAGGCCGCGCCCGCGTTACGGATCGCCTCGAAGCGCAGCCAGTCGCCGATGATCTCGATCGGCTCGTGGTGCTCCAGCTTGGCGACCACGAGCATCTTGCTGATCAGGTCCAGGGCGTACGCGACCGCGGCCACGGCGAAGAGCGCCACGATCTTGCGGCTGCCCTTGGGCGCCTTCGCCGCCTCGTCGTCCCCCGGGACTCCCTCGGACTGCGGGTCCTGTCCCGGCTCCGCACCCTCAACATCCGGCGTACCGATGATGCTCTCCGCCTCTGCCACGTGAGTCCCTCAACCTAGATGCCTGACTGAGCACGAGGGTACGACACTTACCTACGGGGGCCGAGCCTCAGCTCCTGTTCATCGGCGCTCGACAAGGAGCTCGGCACGGCGCTCAGTAGCGACGCTCCTGCTTCTGCTTGCACTCGACGCACAGGGTCGCCCGCGGGAAGGCCTGCATCCGCGCCTTGCCGATCGGATTCCCGCAGTTCTCGCAGAGCCCGTACGTCCCGGCCTCCAGGCGGTCGAGTGCCCGCTCGCTCTGTTCGAGCATCTCGCGCGCGTTGTTGGCGATGGCGATCTCGTTCTCACGCGTGATGTTCTTGGTGCCGGTATCGGCCTGGTCGTCGCCCGCGCCGTCACCGGAGTCCCGCATCAGACCGGCGAGCGCCTCCTCGGAAGCGCTGATCTCCGCGCCCAGCCGCAGGATCTCCGACTGCAGCTCGGTACGCGCCTCGACCACCTCCTCGGGCGTCCACGGGTCCTCACCGGGACGGACGGCGAGCTCACCGGGCACGGCCTCGACGGCACGCGCCTTGGGCACCGCACCGCCGCCCTTGCCCGAAGCCACCGTCTCGACAGTCTTCACAGCCTTCTTCGCACCCACCGACCTGGCTCCCGTCTGCTTCGCGGCCTGTTCGCTGCTGTCCGGCTTGCTCTGTGCCTTGCTGCCCGCCGCCTTCTTGGCCGGCGCCTTCACCGTCTCGTCCCCGGCGGCCGCTTCGACCACCTCTGCCGAGGCCTCGGCGGCCACGGCCTTCTTCACCGCCGTCTTCTTGGCCGCGGTCTTCTTGGCCACCGCCTTCTTGGCGGTGGGCTCCTTCGCGGGGGCCTTGGCCGCGGCCTTCTTCGCCGCGCCCGCCTCCGTCCCGCTCTTCTGGGCCGTCGCCGCAGTCTTCTTCGCGGCGGTGGTCTTGCCCGCGGCCTTCTCGGCCGCCTTGTCCGCCGCCGGTCCGGCGGCCGCCTCCTCGCCCGCGGCCACAGTGGACTTCTTGGCCTGCGCCGCTGTTTTCTTCCCCGCCGCGGTGGTCTTCACCGCCTTGGCCGTACGAGATGTTGCAGCCGCGGTCGACTTCTTCCCACTCACGTCCTTGGCCGCGGAAGTGGATCTGCTGGATGCCGAGTGCTGCTCTGCGGCGGTCTTTTTCGCCACCATGGCCGCGGCCCCTTCACATATTGTGATCTTGCTCGCGAATCGTGCTGGGACGATAAATCGACTCCAGACTCGCGGCAACGGGGCACGCCGCCCGATTCGCCCGCCCCGCGGAGTGCACGCGACGGGCCTGCACACGTTGTGCCCAGCTCCCCGCCCGGTAATCCGCGACTCCACTCCGGCCGAAGCCCGGCCGCGCGCCGTATGGCCATTCGGGTCACTCGGCGCCCATCCGCCGCCCGCCTCCCGGGGCCCGCCCGAAGCCCGAAAAGCGGTCGGCCGAGTTGCGCTGCGCCCCGTACACTGGGCGCAGCGAAAAGGCATGGATGGGGACGAGTAGCGTCCGTACGCAGCCCAGAGCGAGCCGGGGACGGTGTGAGCCCGGCGGCGAGCGCGAGCGTGAAGATCACCCCGGAGCCGCCGGAAGAAAGCCCTCGGACGACGAGGGCCGGTAGACCCGGCATCGCGACCCCAATGAGGGGGCTCACCGGCGCACGCCGAGGGGCCAAGGAGGGTGGTACCGCGGGAGCCCTGCGCTACGAGCAGCAGGCACTCGTCCCTCCGACGGAAGGCAGCACATCCGCCGGAGGACGACAGATGACGCAGTACCAGCAGGTACCCGCCCAGGTCGACCTGCCCGCCCTCGAGCACGCGGTGCTCGACTTCTGGCGCGAGCAGAAGATCTTCGCGAAGAGCCTCGAGCAGACCGAGGGCCGCCCTGAGTGGGTGTTCTACGAGGGCCCGCCGACGGCCAACGGCATGCCGGGCGCCCACCACATCGAGGCCCGCGTCTTCAAGGACGTCTTCCCGCGCTTCCGCACCATGCGCGGCTACCACGTCGGCCGCAAGGCCGGCTGGGACTGCCACGGCCTGCCCGTCGAGCTCGCCGTCGAGAAGGAGCTCGGCTTCAACGGCAAGAAGGACATCGAGGCGTACGGCATCGCCGAGTTCAACGCCAAGTGCCGTGAGTCCGTGACCCGGCACACCGACGCCTTCACCGACCTCACCACGCGCATGGGCTACTGGGTCGACCTCGACGACGCCTACCGCACGATGGACCCCGAGTACGTGGAGTCCGTGTGGTGGTCGCTCAAGGAGATCTTCGACAAGGACCTCCTCGTCCAGGACCACCGCGTGGCCCCCTGGTGCCCCCGTTGCGGCACGGGTCTGTCCGACCATGAGCTCGCGCAGGGCTACGAGACGGTCGTCGACCCGTCGGTCTTCGTCCGTTTCCCCCTCACCTCCGGTCCCCTGGCGGACGAAGCCGCGCTCCTGGTCTGGACGACTACGCCCTGGACCCTGGTCTCCAACACGGCGGTCGCCGCACACCCCGACGTCACCTACGTCGTGGCGACGGACGGCACCGAGAAGCTCGTGGTCGCCGAGCCGCTGCTCGCGAAGGCCCTGGGCGAGGGCTGGGAGGCCACCGGCCAGACCTTCACGGGCGCCGAAATGGAGCGTTGGAACTACCAACGTCCGTTCGAGCTCGTCGAGTTCCCGGCTCCGGCGCATTTCGTCGTCAACGCCGAGTACGTGACGACCGAGGACGGTACGGGTCTGGTCCACCAGTCCCCCGCGTTCGGCGCCGACGACCTCCTGGTCTGCAAGGCGTACGACCTCCCCGTCGTGAACCCGGTACTGCCCGACGGCACCTTCGCCCCCGAAGTCCCCATGGTCGGCGGCGTCTTCTTCAAGAAGGCCGACGAGAAGCTCACTGCGGATCTGCAGGAGCGCGGTCTGCTCTTCAAGCACATCCCGTACGAGCACAGCTACCCGCACTGCTGGCGCTGCCACACGGCGCTGCTCTACTACGCGCAGCCGTCCTGGTACATCCGCACGACCGCCGTCAAGGACCGTCTCCTCGAAGAGAACGAGAAGACCAACTGGTTCCCGGACTCCGTCAAGAACGGCCGCTTCGGCGACTGGCTGAACAACAACATCGACTGGGCCCTGTCCCGTAACCGCTACTGGGGCACCCCGCTGCCGATCTGGCGCTGCGAGGAGAACCACCTCACCTGCGTCGGCTCCCTCGCGGAGCTCGGCGACCTCACGGGCACCGACCAGTCCCAGCTCGACCCGCACCGCCCGTACATCGACGAGGTCACGTTCTCCTGCACGCACGACGGGTGCGAACTGACCGCCGTACGCGTGCCGGAGGTCATCGACGCCTGGTACGACTCGGGCTCGATGCCGTTCGCGCAGTGGGGCTACCCGCACAAGAACAAGGAGCTCTTCGAGTCGCGCTACCCGGCGCAGTTCATCTCGGAGGCCATCGACCAGACCCGCGGCTGGTTCTACACGCTGATGGCGGTCGGCACGCTCGTCTTCGACAAATCCTCGTACGAGAACGTGGTCTGCCTCGGCCACATCCTCGCCGAGGACGGCCGCAAGATGTCCAAGCACCTGGGCAACACCCTGGACCCGATCCCGCTGATGGACCAGCACGGCGCCGACGCAGTGCGCTGGTTCATGGCGGCCGGCGGCTCCCCGTGGGCCGCGCGCCGCGTGGGCCACGGCACGATCCAGGAGGTCGTCCGCAAGACCCTCCTCACGTACTGGAACACGGTCGCCTTCCAGGCCCTGTACGCCCGTACTTCGAAGTGGGCCCCGTCGGACGCCGACCCGGTCGCCGCCGAACGCCCGCTCCTGGACCGCTGGTTGCTCTCGGAGCTGAACCAGCTCGTCGAGGGCGCCACCGAGGCCCTCGAGGCGTACGACACCCAGCGCGCCGGCAAGCTGCTCTCGTCCTTCGTGGACGACCTCTCCAACTGGTACGTGCGCCGCTCCCGTCGCCGCTTCTGGCAGGGCGACAAGGCCGCGCTGCGTACGCTGCACGAGGTCGTCGAGACGGTCACGCGCCTGATGGCCCCGCTCACCCCCTTCATCACGGAGCGGGTCTGGCAGGACCTGATCGTCCCGGTCACACCGGGCGCACCGGAGTCGGTCCACCTCTCCACCTGGCCGGAGGCGGACAAGTCCCTTGTGGACCCGTCCCTTTCGACGCAGATGACGCTGGCTCGCCGCCTGGTCGAGCTCGGCCGCGCGACCCGCGCCGAGTCCGGCGTCAAGACGCGTCAGCCGCTGTCGCGCGCTCTGATCGCGGCGGTGGGCTTCGAGCAGCTCGGCGAGGAACTGCGCGCGCAGATCACCGAGGAGCTCAACGTCCAGTCCCTGGCCTCGCTCTCGGAGGTCGGCGGCTCGCTCGTCGACACCACGGCGAAGGCCAACTTCCGCGCGCTCGGCAAGCGTTTCGGCAAGGGCGTCCAGGACGTGGCCAAGGCGGTCGCGAACGCGGACGCCGCCGCCCTGTCCCTCGCCCTGCGCGAGGGCACGGCCACCGTCGAGGTCAACGGCGAATCCGTATCGCTGACCCCCGAGGAGGTCTTCATCACCGAGACCCCGCGCGAGGGCTGGTCGGTGGCCTCGGAGGCCGGCGCCACGGTCGCGCTCGACCTCGAGATCTCCGAGGAACTGCGCCGCGCGGGCCTGGCCCGCGACGCGATCCGCCTGATCCAGGAGGCCCGCAAGAACAGCGGCTTCGACGTCGCGGACCGTATCGCCGTCCGCTGGTCGTCCACGGACGACGCCCTGACCGAGGCCCTGAACGAGCACGCCGAACTGATCGCGGACGAGGTCCTGGCTCTGGACTACGCCCAGGGCGAGGCCGACGACTCCTACGGCGAGACGTTCACGGACGAACCGCTGGGCCTGGCGTTCCGTCTGCGCAAGACGGAGGCGTAGCAGGCACCTCGCCGGCACGGGCCGGGCGCATGGTCATCGACCGGCGCCCGGCCCGTTCCGCGTTCTGCGCGCGGCCGTGCCACGATCCCGAGCGCCTCGCGGCAACCTCAGACCCCACCACCACCCGTTCCGGTGGACCGACCCGGCACCGCACCTTCGGCGATGCGTACCGCCGTACAACTGGACACAGCCAGGCATACAAAAGGGCCGGGCCCCGGGGAAATCCCCGGGGCCCGGCCCTACAAGCCGCCGACGGCTACACGCGCCGATTAGCGCGTACGACCCGTCAGTTGTCGTCCTCGTCGATCAGGAAACCGCGCATCGGCGAGGGAGCCTGCTGCATCGGCTGCGGAGCCTGCGGGCGCACCGGCGCCATCGGCTGCGTCATCGCCGGAGACATCTGCTGCTGACCGCCGTACGACGGCGCACCGGCCATGGACTGCTGGCCGCCCATCGACTGGCCGCCCATCGACTGCTGGCCGCCCATGGCCCCGCCACCCATCGTGTGGCCGCCCATGGAGGGCGCACCCGCACCGGCCTGAGCCATCGAGGGGGCCGGCGGCAGCGACGCGGTCGCCGGGGTACGCGGCGGGGCGAGCGAGTCGTCCGCCTGCGTCTCCAGCTGGCGCAGCTGCGACTCCAGGTACGACTTCAGACGCGTGCGGTACTCGCGCTCGAAGCCGCGCAGGTCCTCGACCTTGCGCTCAAGGGTGGCGCGGGCGGACTCCAGGGAGCCCATCGCCACGCGGTGCTTCTCCTGCGCGTCCCGCTCCAGGGCGTCGGCCTTGGCACGGGCGTCACGCTCGAGGCCCTCGGCGCGGCTGCGCGCCTCACCGACGATCTTGTTGGCCTCGGAACGGGCCTCCGCGATCGCCTGGTCGGCGGTCTGCTGCGCCAGGGAGAGCACGCGGGCGGCGCTGTCGCCGCCGGGGCCCTGCTGCGGCATCTGCGGACCGTGACCGCCCATGGGGCCGCCCATCGGACCGCCCATGGGGCCACCCTGCATCGGACCCTGGGGACCGTGTCCCTGCGGACCGTGACCCTGCGGGCCGTGGCCGCTCGGACCGGCCGGAAGCTGCGGGGCACCGCTCGGCAGCTGCGGCGGGCCGCCCATGGGGCCGCCCATCTGCTGCGGCGGGCCCGATATCCCCGCGGGCACGGGGGCGCCGGGACCACGCTGGTCCTGCGGCTCCGGGGGCTTACGCATGCCCTGCTGCTGGTTCTGCGCGGCGGCACGCGTGGCGGCGGCCAGCTTGGCGCGCAGGTCCTCGTTCTCGCGGAGCAGGCGGGTCAGTTCGGACTCGACCTCGTCGAGGAAGGCATCAACCTCGTCCTCGTCATAGCCTTCTCGGAGACGGACGGTCGTGAACTGCTTGTTCCGCACGTCCTCGGGGGTCAACGGCATCTCTTCACCTCAACGTAGTCGTCGGCATTCGGCAAGACCGTAATAGACATCGTGCTCACAGCCGGCTCACAACGGAGATCAGGATGTAGACGATGATCATTAGTACGAAGAAGGACAGGTCGAGCGCCACGCCCCCGAGACGCAACGGCGGAATGAACCGCCGCAGAAGCTTGAGCGGTGGATCAGTGACAGTGTAGGTGGCCTCCAGAACGACCACCATCGCCTTGCCGGGTTGCCATGAGCGGGCGAACTGGAAGACGTAGTCCATGACCAACCGGAAGATCAGCACGACAAGGAACAACGACAACGCGACGTAGAGCACCTGCCATACAACGCTCATGACTCGCGCTTCCCTCTCCCCTGTTTCCTGTGCTGCTCGTGTTCCACCGGTTACTGCTTACTGCGTCTCAGCTCTGGTTGAAGAACCCGCCCTCTGCGATGCGGGCCTTGTCCTCCGCCGTGACATCGACGTTAGCAGGAGACAGCAGGAACACCTTCTGCGTCACCCGCTCAATGCTGCCGTGCAGTCCGAAGACCAGACCGGCGGCGAAGTCCACCAGGCGCTTCGCGTCCGTGTCGTCCATCTCCGTCAGATTCATGATCACCGGAGTGCCCTCACGGAAGTGTTCCCCGATGGTACGGGCCTCGTTGTAGGTCCGCGGGTGCAACGTCGTGATGCGGTACGGCTCCCGCTCGGAGACAACCTTGGGCATGATCACCGGCGCGTTCTTCTCCATGCTCTGACGTTCAGGTGTGATGGATGCCACGGGGGCAATACGAGCGGGACGCCCGATTTCAGCCGAAAGCGCACTTGAGCCACCGGCAGCGACTGGAACGGATGAGGAAAGAGGTGCCCGCGGTGCGGGAGTTTGCACCTTTCGCTCCGGTTCGTCCCGGTGCAGCTCGCGCGACGGCTCATGCCGCCTGCGGTCCCGCTCCGGCTCGGGGTCCAGCTCGGGTTCGAACTCGTCGTCGGGGTCGAAGCCCCGGCCGTCGTAACCGTCGTCCTCCACGAGGCCGAGGTAGACCGCCATCTTGCGCATCGCGCCGGCCATGCTCTGAGTCCTCCGCTCTGAGGTGGAAACGCGCGGCGCCGCCAAGTGCCCACGTTCCACTGGATATCCGCGCTGATCTGCGAGAATTACCGTATTTTGTGCTGTGGTCCGACTTCTTGGCGACGTTACCCGAGCCGGGGTCGGACTCCGAGTACCGCAGTGCCGACGCGTACATGTGTCGCCCCGGCCTGGACGGCCTGTTCGAGGTCCGCACTCATCCCTGCCGAGACCATGTTCGCAGCCGGATGAGCGCGGCGCAGGTCAGTCGACAAATCCATCAGCCGCTTGAACGCCTTGAGTTGCTCACCGGCGAACGGTCCTGCGAGCGGTGCGACGGTCATCAGACCGTCGAGCCGCAATCCGGGAGATTCTGCGACAAGCGTCGCCAACTCCTCGATTCCATCGGGGGCCACACCTCCCCGGTCACCTCGTCCGCCCACTTCGGCGTCGAGCGCAACCTGGATCAGACACCCCACTTCGCGTTCCGCGCGCACGGCCCCCGACGACAGCGCGGTGACCAGCTTCGCCCGGTCCACGGACTGCACCACATCCGCATAACCCACCACGGAACGGACCTTGTTGGTCTGCAGCTGTCCGACGAAGTGCCATCGCAGCGGGAGGTCGGCGCAGGCCGCGGCCTTGGGCGCCGCGTCCTGGTCCTTGTTCTCCGCGACATGGATCACGCCGAGTTCACTGAGAAGCCGGGCATCGCTCGCGGGGAAGGTCTTGGTGACCACGATGAGGGTCACTTCTTCGCGGTCGCGACCGGCCGCGGCACACGCGGCCGCGATCCGCTTCTCCACATCCGCGAGATTCGCGGCGAGTTCGGCCTTGCGGTCCGTCATGTCGTATCAGTCCAGCCAGATATAGCTTGCGAGCCGCCCTGTCGTGCGGTCCCGGCGGTACGAATAGTGGTCTGCGGATTCCCGGGTGCACATGGTGGAGCCCCGAAGGTCGCTCACGCCGAGCCGCCCCAACTGCGCGAGCACCCCGGCCGTGACATCCACGGCCGGTGTACCCCAGCTGGTTTCGGCATACGCGGCGGGCTCGACGGCCGCGACATCCGCCCGCATGTCCGCGGGCACTTCGTAGCAGCGGCCGCAGACCGCCGGTCCCGTACGGGCGATGATCCTGGCAGCATCGGCGCCAAGACCCACCATCGCCTCGACGGTCGCGGGCACCACCCCGGCCACCATCCCCGGCCGCCCCGCGTGCGCGGCGCCGATCACGCCGGCCACGGGGTCGGCGAGAAGGACAGGGGTGCAGTCCGCGGTGAGGACCGCGAGGGCAAGGCCCCGGCGTGCGGCCACCACCGCGTCCACACAAGGGATTTCCGTACCGGAACTCCAGGGGCCTTCGACGACGGCGACGTCCTTGCCGTGCACCTGGTTCATCCAGACGACCTGGCCGGCGTCGATCCCGAGGGATTTCGCGGCGAGTTCGCGATTGCGGAGTACGGCCTCGGGCTCGTCGCCGACCGCACCACCAAGGTTGAGCTGCTCGTACGGAGCGGCGCTCACCCCGCCCCACCGGTTGGTGAAGGCGAAGTGGGCGCCGCTCACGAGGTCCTGCTGTGCCGCTATGGGTACCGGTGTCACTTCAGGAAGTCCGGTACGTCCAGCTCCTCGGCCTGGGTGTCCTGGTAGGGACGGGCCGGCGGTACCTGCGGCGGCGCGATCTGGCTGTCGACCGGCTTGGTCTCCGCGACCGGCTCCGGCGCCGAGGTCTCCTCGCGCGGGGTCACGCTGCCGAGACCGCCGAACGCCGGACGCGACTCCTGGCGTACGGGAGTCGGCTCCTCGCGCTTGGTGGAGGTGGCACCGATCACGTTGTCCCGCTTGGCCGGCGGCTGGCCGCCGTCGAAGCCGGCCGCGATGACCGTGACACGGACCTCGTCGCCGAGCGCGTCGTCGATGACCGCACCGAAGATGATGTTGGCCTCGGGGTGCGCCGCCTCACTCACCAGCTGGGCGGCCTCGTTGATCTCGAAGAGACCGAGGTCGCTGCCGCCGGAGATGGAGAGCAGCACACCGCGGGCGCCGTCGATGGACGCCTCCAGGAGCGGCGAGGAGATCGCCATCTCCGCGGCGGCCACCGCACGGTCGTCGCCGCGCGCAGAGCCGATGCCCATGAGCGCCGAACCCGCCTCGGACATGACGGACTTGACGTCCGCGAAGTCCAGGTTGATCAGGCCGGGCGTGGTGATGAGGTCCGTGATGCCCTGAACACCGCTGAGCAGCACCTGGTCCGCCGACTTGAACGCGTCGAGCACGGAGACCTGGCGGTCCGAGATGGACAGCAGACGGTCGTTCGGGATGACGATGAGGGTGTCGACCTCTTCGCGGAGCTCGGCGATGCCGTCCTCCGCCTGGTTGGCACGACGCCGGCCCTCGAAGGTGAACGGCCGGGTGACCACACCGATGGTGAGGGCGCCGAGCGAGCGGGCGATGTTGGCGACGACGGGTGCGCCGCCGGTGCCGGTGCCGCCGCCTTCGCCGGCGGTGACGAAGACCATGTCGGCCCCCTTGAGGACCTCCTCGATCTCCTCGCGGTGGTCCTCTGCGGCCTTGCGGCCGACGGCGGGGTTGGCGCCGGCGCCGAGTCCACGGGTGAGTTCACGGCCGACGTCGAGCTTGACGTCGGCGTCGCTCATCAACAGGGCTTGCGCGTCGGTGTTGATGGCGATGAACTCGACACCCTTGAGACCGACCTCGATCATCCGGTTGATGGCATTGACACCACCGCCGCCGACACCGATGACTTTGATGACTGCGAGGTAGTTCTGCGGTGCTGCCACGTCGAAGGCCTCTCGCCTCGAGTTACGTGTCGCCGCCCGCCGGTCGAGCGGCGGCGACTGATGCCGAATTGGGACGGTCCGGAGCGCCGACCCGAACCCTAACGCTGAAGTTTAGGGTTACCAGTGCGTCTGTTGCTGGTCTTTGTCTGACCCTTCCCAACAGGACACTAAGTCGACAAGTGGCGCGCGTTCAACGAACACGCCGAACCTCCCGTTTTTCTTTTCACCCTATGTGATCAGCCGTTGCGCTGACCAACCAGGGTGCTGGCCAGGGCCTATGTGCGTCAACTCCCCGATACCGCGGGGGAGGTGGGGGCACTCACATCGAAGTGCTCTGCATCCGGGGCGGCTTTCATCAGCGCGGTCAACGCGGCGGCCTTCGACTCACCCTTCTCGCTGCTTCCCCAGTCGACGGTCCGGCCGTCGTTCAACTCCAGGGAGATGGAGTCATATGAACGCACTTCCATGATGCTCGTACGGGAGGCCACCGCCGGCGGGATGTCGCGGGCCACTCGCACGGCTTCCACCAGCAGCCGGTCGATGCCGAAGCGGGGCAGACTCGGCGAACGGCCGGCGGTCAATTGCAGCACCGGTACCTTCTTCGGCGCTCGCTGTACGGTCGCGAACCGCACTCCCCCGGCGTCGACTTCGACGAACTCGCTGCCCTTTTCGAGCAGCAGAACCGGCTTGCGCTCGGTCACTTTCAGCGAGATTCCGTGCGGCCAGGAACGCACCGCGTCCACCGAGTCGATACGCGGCAGTTCACGTCGCAGCCGGTCCTCAATCGCCTCGGTGTCGACGGAAATCAGCGGTGCGCCGATCGGAACCGAAGCCGCTTCGAGTACTTCCTCAGGAGTCAGCACCCGGGTCCCCGAAGTGCTGACCTGTTCCACGCGCAGCCATTCCGAGCCGTACAGAAGCCAGATGGCTCCGCCGCCGAGGACCGTCACGAGAATGGCGACAACGAGGAGCAGCCGGGGAGAGGGCAGGCGCCGCCCGGTGGACGGCCGCGGCGGGCGGGCCGGAGCCTCCGGCCGCTGCCGTTCACCGGTGACAGCTGAGGGTCCGGCCACACTCGCCTGCCTTCTCACGCCCCGTGGCGTGCCATGTCGTCCAGGCGGGCGGTCACGCCCTGTGGCGTGCCGCGATCGCCTCGTACACCATGCCGACCAGAAGTTCGTCGGCGTCGCGCCGGCCGAACTCCGAGGCGGCGCGGGACATCTCGTACAGACGGTGCGGATCGGCGAGGACGGGGAGCACGTTGTGCTGCACCCACTCCGGCGTCAGTTCCGCGTCGTCCACGAGGAGTCCGCCGCCCGCCTTGACCACCGGCTGGGCGTTCAGCCGCTGTTCGCCGTTGCCGATGGGCAGCGGTACGTAGGCGGCCGGGAGTCCGACGGCGGAGAGCTCGGCGACGGTCATCGCGCCCGCGCGGCAGAGCATCATGTCGGCCGCGGCGTACGCGAGATCCATCCGGTCCACGTACGGTACCGGGATGTACGGGGGCATCCCCGGCATCTGCTGCACCTGCGGCAGTTCGTTCTTCGGACCGACCGCGTGCAGGATCTGGATACCCGCCCGCTGGAGGAACGGTGCCGCCTGCTGGACGACCTCGTTGAGGCGCCGGGCACCCTGTGAGCCGCCGGAGACAAGCAGCGTCGGCAAGTTGGGGTCGAGTCCGAACGCGGCACGCGCCTCGGGGCGCACCCGGGCACGGTCGAGCGTCGCGATGGTGCGGCGCAGCGGGATGCCGATGTAGCGCGAGCCGCGCAGCTTGCTGTCGGGCGTGGAGACCGCGACGGCCGCGGCGTAACGCGAGCCGATCTTGTTGGCCAGACCCGGTCGCGCGTTGGCCTCGTGCACGATGATCGGCACACCGAGACGCCTGGCGGCCAAGTACGCGGGCAGCGCGACATATCCGCCGAAGCCGCAGACGGCATCGGCCTTGGTGCGCTCGAGGATCTGCTCGGCGGCCTTGATGGTGCCGCGCAAGCGGCCCGGGACCGTGAGCAGCTCGGGGGTGGGCTTGCGCGGGAGCGGTACGGCGGGGATCAGCGCCAGTTCATAGCCGCGCTCGGGTACGAGCCGGGTCTCGAGTCCACGCTCCGTGCCCAGGGCCGTGATGCCCATGGTCGGGTCCTGCCTGCGCAGGGCGTCCGCGAGGGCGAGCGCGGGCTCGATGTGGCCGGCGGTCCCCCCACCGGCGAGTACGACATGCACCGAAATTCACCGCTCTCCGGACGGTCGCGCCTTGGCGCGCCGTCGCATCGTGTTCCATCTCCCCGCAGAGCGCTTCTTACCAGAGGTCGCCGACCTCATGGCAAGCGCGGCCCTGGCCGCGGGATCATCACGCGCGAACGCGATCAGCAGCCCGATCGCGAACATGGTCGGCAGCAGGGCCGAGCCTCCGTAGGAGAACAGCGGGAGCGGGACTCCGGCGATCGGCAGCAGGCCGAGCACCGCACCGATGTTGACCACGGCCTGGGCCGTGATCCAGGTGGTCACACCTCCCGCGGCGTACCTCACGAAGGGCTCCTCCGTGCGTCCGGCCACGCGGATACCCGCATAGCCTAGAGCCGCGAAGAGACCGAGTACGGACAGCGTCCCCGCAAGGCCGAGCTCCTCCCCGGTGATGGCGAAGATGAAGTCCGTGTGGGGTTCGGGTAGTTGGCCCCATTTTTCCACACTTGCTCCGAGGCCGGAACCGAAGAATCCGCCGGAGGCGAGTGCGTAGATTCCGTGCAGTGCCTGCCAGCACTGGTCGCCGGGACCCGCGTCCGAGGTGCCGAGGCAGGCAAGGCGGGCCATACGGTTCGGGCTGGTCCGGATCAGGATGAAGCCGAGCAGCCCTGCGACCGCGAGCACACCGCCAAACAGCCGCGTGGGCGCTCCCGCGAGCCAGAGCAGACCGAAGAGGATCGCCGTGAGAATGATCGCGGTGCCCATGTCGCCGCCGAGCATGATCAGGCCGAGCAGCATGAACGTCACCGGAACGAGCGGCACCAGCATGTGCTTCCACTGGGCCAGCATCTGCTTGTCGCCCTTGCGCGCGAGCAGATCCGCGCCCCACAGGACGAGCGCCAGCTTGCCGAACTCACTGGGCTGCAGCTGGAACGGGCCGCCGAGCGAGATCCAGTTCTGGTTGCCGTTGACCGCATGCCCTATCCCCGGCACCTGCACGAGCACCATCAGGAAGACACTGCCGACGAGGATCGGGTACGCGAGGGCGCGGTGCAGTCGTACGGGCATCCGCATCGCGACGACCAGCAGGATCGTGCCGAGGGCGGCCGCGAAGAACTGCTTGCGGAAGAAGTACGAGGGCGACAGCGAGTATTCGAGCGCCTGGATCTGCGAGGCCGAGTAGACCATCACCAGACCGAGCGTCGTGATCAGCAGGCTGCCGCCGAGGATCAGGTAGTACGCGGTCAGCGGCCGGTCCCAGGCACGCTTGGCCTGGACGTAGAGCCGCAGCAGCGGATTGTCGCCGCCCGACGGGCGCCGGGGTCCTGACGTGCGCGGCCTCGGCTTCGACGAGGGCCGCCGCGCTGTGCCGGAACGGCTCGCACCCATCTCGTGTCCCCTCCAGTCGTCGCCGCGCCCGGGGCCGGACGCGGCTGCTCGGACAGGGCTAGCGCCCCGGCAGGGGCACTAAGGCGTCTCGGCGGCGAGGTCGCGGACCGCATCCGCGAACGCCTCACCGCGCTTGTTGTAGTTCACGAACATGTCCATCGAGGCGCAGGCCGGCGCCATGAGGACGGTGTCCCCCGGCTGTGCGAGCCGTGCGGCTTCGCGGACCGCCGCGGACATCGCCCCAGTGTCGGTCCGTTCGAGGTCGACGACCGGGACGTCCGGCGCGTGTCGCGCAAGGGCTTCGGCGATCAGCGCGCGGTCGGCGCCGATGAGCACCACGCCACGCAGTCGCTTTGCCGACTTCTGTACGAGTTCGTCGAAGGTCGCACCCTTGGCGAGCCCTCCGGCGATCCAGACGATGGACTCGTAGGCGGCCAACGAGGCTTGTGCGGCATGGGTGTTGGTGGCCTTGGAGTCGTCCACGTAGGCGACGCCCGCCACGTCCTCGACGTGCGCGATGCGGTGCGCGTCCGGACGGAAGGCGCGCAGGCCCTCCCGTACGGCGGAAGGCTGGACACCGTAGGCACGCGCGAGGGCCGCCGCCGCAAGGGCGTTGGCGATGTTGTGCGGCGCCGGCGGGTTGATGTCGGCGACCTCGGCGAGCTCCTGGGCGCTCTTCTGCCGGTTCTCGACGAACGCGCGGTCGACCAGAAGGCCTTCGACGACGCCGAGTTCGGAGGGGCCGGGGGTGCCGAGCGTGAAGCCGATCGCGCGGCAGCCCTCCTCGACATCGGCCTCGACGACCAGGTCCTCGGTGGCCTTGTCGGCGGTGTTGTAGACGCAGGCGATCTGATTGCCCTCGTAGATACGGCCCTTGTCGGCGGCGTACGCCTCCATGGAGCCGTGCCAGTCGAGGTGGTCCGGCGCGAGGTTGAGCACGGCCGCGGAGTGGGCGCGCAGCGAGGGCGCCCAGTGCAGCTGGTACGACGAGAGCTCGACGGCGAGTACGTCGTACGCGTCGTCGCCTTCGAGGACCACGTCGATGATCGGCGTACCGATATTACCCACCGCCGCCGTGCGAAGACCGGCCGCGCGCAGGATCGAGGCGAGCATCTGCGTGGTCGTCGTCTTGCCGTTGGTGCCGGTGATCGCGAGCCAAGGCGCCGCGTCGGGGCCACGGAGCAGCCAGGCGAGCTCGACGTCACCGATCACGTCCACGCCCGCTTCTGCGGCGGCCGCGAACAGGGGCGAGGACGGCTTCCATCCCGGCGAGGTGACGACGAGCGAAGTGCCTTCGGGGAGCGTTTCGGCGTCCCCGAGGCGTACGGAGATCCCGTCCGCCTCCAGCGCGGCCGCCCGCTCCTTGTGCGGCTCGCCCGAGCCGCCGTCCACCACGGTCACCGAAGCGCCGAGGCCGGCCAGGGCGCGGGCGGCGCTGATGCCGCTCACGCCGAGACCGGCGACGGTTACGTGCTTGTCCGCGACGTCCAAGGAGGCGTCGAGTGAGGTCACTTGTTGTTCGCCCAACCTGCGTAGAAGAGACCGAGACTGACGATCACGCACATGCCCTGGATGATCCAGAAGCGGACCACGATGAGGACTTCGGACCAGCCCTTCAGCTCGAAGTGGTGCTGCAGTGGCGCCATCCGGAAGACGCGCTTGCCGGTGAGGCGGAACGAGCCGACCTGGATGACCACGGACAGGGTGATCAGGACGAAGAGGCCGCCGAGCAGGGCGAGGAGGAGTTCGGTGCGTGAGCAGATGGCGAGACCCGCGAGGGCGCCGCCGAGAGCGAGCGAACCGGTGTCACCCATGAAGATCTTGGCGGGCGAGGTGTTCCACCACAGGAAGCCGAAGCAGGAACCCATCAGTGCCGAGGCGACGATCGCGAGATCCAGCGGGTCGCGTACCTCGAAACAGGCCGAGGGGTTCGTCAGGGTCACGGCGTTGGCGCAGGACTCCTGGAACTGCCAGACACCGATGAAGGTGTACGCGCCGAAGACCATCACCGAGGCGCCGGTCGCCAGACCGTCGAGGCCGTCGGTGAGGTTCACGCCGTTCGACATGGCCAGGATCATGAACAGCGCCCAGACCACGAACAGGACCGGGCCGATCGACCAGCCGAAGTCCTGCACGAACGAGATCTTCATGGAGGCCGGGGTGTTGCCGCGGATGTCCGCGAACTGCAGGGCGAGCACCGCGAAGGTGATGCCGACGATCAGCTGGCCGGCCATCTTCGCCTTGGCCCGCAGACCGAGCGAACGCCGCTTGATGATCTTGATGTAGTCGTCGAGGAAGCCGACGAGGCCCATGCCCGCCATGAGGAAGAGCACCAGGAGACCCGAGAAGGTGGTCGGCGCTCCCGTGATCAGCTTCGTGGCGAAGTACGCGATGAGCGTCGCCAGGATGAAGGCGATACCACCCATCGTGGGCGTACCCCGCTTGCTGGCGTGCCCGCGCGGACCGTCGTCGCGGATGTACTGCCCGTAACCCTTCTTGGCCAGCAGCTTGATGAGCAGCGGCGTGCCGACCAGGGTCAGGAAGAGCCCGATGACTCCGGAGAACAGGATCTGCCTCATCGGCCGGAGACCTCGCCCTCGGTCAGTGCCAGCGCGACCTGCTCCAGGCCGACCGACCTGGAAGCCTTCACGAGCACGACGTCTCCCGGGCGCAGCTCGCTGCGCAGCAGGTCGACAGCCGCCTGTGCGTCGGACACGTGCACCGACTCCTCACCCCACGAACCCTCGTTGTATGCGCCCAGTTGCAGCCAGGACGCTTCCCTGTCCCCGACCGCGACGAGCTTGCTCACGTTGAGACGGACGGCGAGCCGTCCGACAGCGTCGTGTTCGGTGAGCGCCTCGTCACCGAGCTCGGCCATCTTGCCGAGCACCGCCCAAGTCCGGCGCCCCTTGCCCATGGCCACGAGCGCGCGCAATGCGGCCCGCATGGATTCGGGGTTCGCGTTGTAGGCGTCGTTGACGACGGTCACACCGTCCGCGCGCTCGGTGACCTCCATACGCCAGCGGGACAGGTTGCCCGCCCCGGAGAGCGCACTCGCGATCTCGTCGGCGGACATACCCAGGTCATGGGCGACGGCGGCCGCGGCGAGCGCGTTCGACACGTGGTGCTCACCGTACAGGCGCAAGGTCACGTCACTGCACCCGGAGGGTGTGTGCAGCGTGAAGGCGGGCTGTCCCTGGTCCGTGAGTCGGACGTTTTCGGCACGTACGTCTGCGTCTTCGGCCTCCCCGAAGAAGAGCACCTTCGCCTTCGTACGGGAGGACATGGCGCGTACGAGAGGGTCGTCCGCGTTGAGGACGGCCGTACCGTCCGCCGGCAGGGCCTCCACCAACTCGCCCTTGGCCTGGGCGATCTGCTCGCGGCCGCCGAACTCGCCGATGTGCGCGGTGCCGACGTTGAGCACCAGACCGACCTTCGGCGGAGTCAGATCGGTGAGGTAGCGGATGTGGCCGATGCCGCGCGCACCCATCTCCAGGACGAGGTGGCGGGTGCCGGCGTCCGCGGTCAGCGCGGTGAGCGGCAGACCGATCTCGTTGTTGAGCGAGCCCGGCGTCCAGACCGTGGGCGCGTGGTGCTGCAGCACCTGCGCGATCAGGTCCTTGGTGGACGTCTTGCCCGCGGAGCCGGTGAGCGCGACGACTTCGGTGCCGAGCCGCCGTACGACCTCGCGGGCGAGCCTGCCGAGCGCGGTCTGCACGTCGTCGACCACGATGGCGGGCACGCCGAGTGGCCGGGTGGCGAGCACCGCGGCCGCTCCGGAGGCGATGGCCTTGTCCGCGTAGTCATGGCCGTCGACATGCTCGCCGGCGAACGCGGCGAACAGACCGCCTGGTTCGACCTTGCGCGAGTCGATGACGACGGAGCCGGTGACCTCACGGCCGGTGTCCGGTATGTCGTGGGGCTGCCCGCCGGTGATGGTGGCGATCTCGGCGAGGGAGAGGGCGATCACAGCTTCATCCCCGGGGGTTCTGGGCGGCTGCGCGGTGGCGCTGGATTGCGGTCCGCAGCACGTCGCGATCGTCGAAGGGGCGTACGACCCCGTTGATGTCCTGGCCTTGTTCATGGCCCTTGCCTGCGACGAGCACCGTGTCTCCGGCCTCGGCGCGGGCGACCACCGCCTCGATGGCGGCGGCACGGTCCTCGAAGAGCACCACGTCGCCGCGCTCGTGGACCGGCACCTCGGCGGCGCCCGCGATCATCGTGGCGAGGATCGCGAGGGGGTCCTCGGAGCGCGGGTTGTCGGAGGTGAGCACCGCGGTGTCGGCGAGCCGTGCGGCCGCCGCGCCCATCGGCGCTCGCTTGGTCTTGTCACGGTCGCCGCCGCAGCCGAGCACGATGTGCAGCTTGCCCTCGGTGACCTTGCGCAGCGCGCGCAGGACCGATTCGACGGCGTCCGTCTTGTGGGCGTAGTCGACGACCGCCAGATAGGGCTGGCCCACGTCGACGCGCTCCAGGCGGCCCGGCACACCGGGCACGGCGGCGATGCCGTCGGCCGCGGTCTGCGGGTCGATGCCCGCCGAGGCCAGGGCGACGATCGCGGCCAGGGTGTTGGCCACGTTGAAGGAGCCGGCCAGCGGGGACTTGGCACTGATGCGCTCGCCCTTGGGGCCGACGACCGTGAACGCCGAGTCCATCGGGCCGACTTGGACCTCCTCGGCACGCCAGTCGGCGTCCGGGTGGCCCTCGGCGGAGAAGGTGACGACCGGCACGGTCGCCTCCTTGGCGAGCCTGCGCCCGTACTCGTCGTCGTGGTTGACGATCCCGAACCTGGACCGCTCCGGCGTGAAGAGCTGCGCCTTCGCCCGGAAGTAGTCCTCCATGTCGGAGTGGAACTCCATGTGTTCCGGGCTGAGGTTGTTGAAGACAGCGATGTCGAAGACACACCCGTCCACCCGGCCGAGCACCAGCGCGTGGCTGGAGACCTCCATCGCCACCGAGTCGGTCCCGCGCTCGCGCATCACCGCGAACAGGGCCTGCAGATCGGTCGCTTCCGGCGTCGTGCGCTCGGACTTGATGCGCTCGTCGCCGATACGCATCTCGACGGTGCCGATGAGTCCGGTGTTGCGGCCGGCCGCCTTGAGGCCGCCTTCGACCAGATACGCGGTCGTGGTCTTGCCCGACGTACCGGTGATCCCGATCTGCAGCAGGTCCTCGCCGGGACGCCCGTAGATCGTGGCCGCCAGCTCGCCCATCCGGCCGCGCGGATCGCCCGCGACCAGGACCGGAAGGCCGGTCGCCGCGGCGCGGGGCAGGCCCGCCGGGTCGGTGAGGACCGCGACGGCGCCGAGGTCGGCGGCCTGTGCGGCAAAGTCGGCGCCATGGGCACGGGCTCCGGGGAGCGCGGCGTAGAGATCACCGGGGCGCACCGCACGTGAATCGTGGGTGATGCCGGTGACCTGGGCGTTTGCGGGGGCGTCGACCCCGAGAGCGGCGGCGAGGTCGGCGAGGGGGAACGCCGTGACCCGCTCCGGCCGCGGCGGTCCCGGATAGGTCACGGGGCCGCCCTCACGGGGGGTGGGGGACTGATCAGCGTGGGGCACGGCGGTGAGCGTACCGGGCTGGGGTGGCCGGGAGCGAAATGGGGCGGCGTGGCTTGCGAGCTGCGGGCTCCGGTTCCCCGGACCCGGGGTGATCGTTGTCACGACGGCGGTACCTGTTCAGTGCTCGTGGACGGTGCGGTGCGTACTGGCAGGGGTGGTTCGGTGCCGGTCAGTCCTCCGGTTCGAACTTGACGGGAAGGCCCGGCGCCTTGGCTCCGGTCGGGGCCACCTGCAGGGTCTTCAGGCCGAACTCCATGACCTGCTTGTAGATGGGGGCACAGATCTGGCCGCCGAAGTAATTGCCCTTGGTCGGGTTCTGTACGACGCAGTAGACGGCGAGCCTGGGCTTGTCGGCGGGGGCGAACCCCGCGAACGAGGACGTGTAGCCGTTGTAGCGGCCGGTCTCGGGGTCGACCCGGTTGGCGGTACCGGTCTTGCCGGCCACCCGATAGCCCTCGATCTGCGCCTTGTTGCCGGTGCCTTCCGGGTCGTCGACCACGGACTGCAGCATCTCGGAGAGCGTCTTCGCGGTGCCCTCGCTGATGACGCGGGTCTTCTTGGGTTCGTCGGCCGGCGTGAACCGGCCGTCGGGGCCCTTCTGTCCGCGCACCAGAGAAGGCTCCACCCGTACGCCGCCGTTGGCGACCGTCGAATACATCGACACGGCCTGTAGGGCGTTGAGCGAGTAGCCCTGGCCGAACGGGACCGTGTACTGGGTCGACGTGGACCAGTCCTCGGGCTTGTGCAGGATGCCCGCGGTCTCGCCGGGGAAGCCCGTGCCGGTCTTGCTGCCCATGCCGAACTTGCGCAGGTAGTCGTAGAGGACCTTGTTGGCCTCCGGCTGGGTCTTGCCGAGCTGCTGCGTCGCCAGGATCGTGCCGATGTTGGAGGACTTCGCGAGCACACCGCTCAGCGTCAGGTACCAGGTCTCGTGCTCGATGTCGTCCTTGAACGCCCGGTCCCCGCGGTGCAGCCGGTTGGGCACCGTGACATGGGTGTCGGGCGCCGCGGCCTTCTCCTCCAGTACGGCCGCCATCGAGATCAGCTTGCTGGTCGAGCCGGGCTCGTAGGCGTCCTGCAGAGCGGGGTTGCCGAGGTTGCGCGAGCTGGCCTTCGACAAGTCGTTGGGGTCGAAGCCCGGGGCGTTCGCCAGCGCCAGGATCTCGCCGGTCTTCGTGTCCTGGACGACCACGTATCCGCGGTCCGCCTTGGACGCGGCGACCTGCTGCTCGATCGCCTTCTGCGCCACGTACTGGATGTCGCGGTCGAGGGTCAGCTCGACGTCCGAGCCGGGTACGGCCGGGGTCTCGCTGCTGCCCGCGGTGGGGACGCGGCGGCCGCCGGACTGGGCATACGTGATCTTGCCGTCCTCGCCCGCGAGGTCCTTGTCCAGCTGCGACTCGATACCGCCGCCGCCCTTGCCCTCGGCGTTGACCCAGCCCAGTATCCCGGCGGCCAGGCCGCCGTTCGGATACACACGCTTGGTGCTCGGCTCCTGGAAGATCCCGGCCAGGACGCTGCCCGCGCCCGCCGGGGCCTTGTCGGCCAGCGCGCTCTTCAGCTCCTTGATCTGTTTCCAGACCTGCGGGGTCTGACGGCGGGCGAGCAGGGCGTAGCGGGACTTGGGGTCCTTCTTGAGCTTCTGGGCGAGCGAGGCCGCGTCCGTACCCAGGATCGGGGCGAGCAGCGCTGCCGCCTGCTCGGGGGCGTCCTGGGTCTTGGTGGCCTTCTCCGTGAACATCGACGGGTCCGCGGTGATGTCGTACGCGTCGACGCTGATGGCGAGCTCATAGCCGTTGCGGTCGGTGATCTGGCCGCGGGAGGCCGCGAGCGTACGGCTGAAGTACCGGTTCTCCTCCGCCTTGGCCGCGTACGTACTGGCGTCGACGGCCTGCACCTGCACAAGGCGTACGACGAAGGCGAGCAGCACCAGGGTCAGGCCCAGGCTCACCAGCCGCAGCCGCGGACGCGGACTGCCGAGCCGGATGACGTGCGGTACCGGACGCCGGGCCGCGGGCTGCGGACGGCGTCCGGCCGGACGCGCGGACGGCGCCGGCCGGCGCGAGGGGCCGGGGCGCGGGGGCTTCGCCGGTCCGGGGACGCGGCGGCGCGGCGGTTGCCGGTCGGTCACGGGATCACCTGCCGGGGGTGGTCGTGGGTGACGGGGTGGACGGTGCTGTGGAGGGGCTCGTGGCAGCGGACGGGCTCACAGAGACCGACACGGTGGGGGCCGGGCTGCCTGACGAGGTGGTCTTCGGGGTTGCGGGGGCCTTCACCGGCGAGGGCGCGGCGCTCGCCTCCTGTGGTGTGCCGCGTACCTTGCCGTCCGGGTCGAGGAAGGCGGGCGGGCCGCCGGGCACCATGCCCAGCTCCCGGGCGCGCCGCTCCAGGGCGTCGGGCGCGGAGTAGCCGTCGACCTTCATCTCGAGCTCCTGCTGCTCGTCGGTGAGCTCGGTGGTCTCCCGCTTGAGCTTGCTGAGCTGGAACGACCCTTGGTTGAGCGCCGAGTTGAGCATCAGGAGCACGATCAGACCGCCCCCGAGCAGCACCACGATGAGCAGCACGAACGGGGTGCGGGCCGCCGAGGTGGGGCCTGCGGGAAGCAGCCGGGCGAGCCGTGCGGCCCTCCCCCGCAGCTGCGGCACTCGCTTCACGCGCTCCTCCCCCGACGCCGGTTCACGAAAGGTCCTCCCGGATGCGCTGTGCCGCGCGGCACCGCGCCGGGGCCGCCCTGCGGTTCTCGGCGATCTCTTCCTCGGTGGGCAGCTCGGCGCCACGGGTCAGAAGCTTCAGGCGCGGCTGGTACTGCTCGGGCACCACCGGCAGGCCGGGCGGCGCGGTGTTGGCCGCACCTTCCGCGAACACCTGCTTGACCAGGCGGTCTTCGAGCGAGTGATACGACAGGACCGCGATGCGGCCGCCGACCGCGAGCGACTTGACCGCCGCGGGGATCGCCTGCTCCAGGACGGTGAGTTCACCGTTGACCTCGATCCGCAGCGCCTGGAAGGTGCGCTTGGCGGGGTTGCCCCCGGTGCGCTTGGCGGCCTGCGGCAGTGCGTCACGGATCAGTTCGACGAGCCGTGCGCTGTTGGAGAACGGCTCCTTGTCGCGCTCGCGCACGACCGCGCTGACGATCCGCTTGGCCTGCTTCTCCTCGCCGTACGCCCGCAGGATTCTGACGAGTTCGCCCGGCGCGTAGGTGTTGAGCACCTCGGCGGCGCTCATCCCCGTCGTCTGGTCCATGCGCATGTCGAGCGGTGCGTCCTGCGCGTAGGCGAACCCGCGGTCGGCCTCGTCGAGTTGCATCGAGGAGACACCGAGGTCGAACAGGACGCCCTGGACCTTGGGGATGCCGAGACGGCTCAGTACGTCGGGGAGTTCGTCGTAGACGGCGTGCACCAAGGTGGCGCGCTCACCGAAGGGTGCGAGGCGTTCCCCGGACAGGCGCAGTGCTTCCTTGTCGCGGTCGAGCGCGACGAGGCGGGCCTCGGGGAACTGCTGCAGCAGAGCCTCGCTGTGTCCGCCGAGGCCGAGGGTGCAGTCGACGACGACCGCCCCCGGTTCGGTGAGCGCGGGGGCCAACAGGTCCAGGCACCGCTGGAGCATCACCGGGACGTGTCGCTGCTCGCTCAACGCACCCTCTCAGGTCGGGTGCGGCACACGTACGCGCTGGGTCCCGTACGTACGACCGCACGCGCGGGGAGCCCGTCCTTCGTGGGGGACGGTCTCCTGGAGTTCGGTAACCGCCGGACGCGTACACGTCTGTCGGTTCGCGTCACTTTAGTCCACCGCCTCTCGCGGTCAATCAACCGGGCGAGCGCGTCGCAGCGCCACTCCCTCACCCGTACGGGTCTCACCGCTCACTCCTGTGGAGTGCGTCACGACAAGGCCGTTTGACGTTCTTTGTCACCTCTCACAGCGGGTGTGTATACACATTCACCGCTACCGTTTTGCCATGTCGACTTCGCGATCGCTTTCCCCGAACCCGGACAGCGCCATATCCGGGCAGGGCACCGTCACCGACCGACTCGTCGAGGCGAACCAGAACTACGCGGCTGACTTCGTGGACCCGGGCATGGACGCCCGTCCGGTCCTCAAGGTCGCCGTCGTGGCCTGCATGGACGCCCGACTCGACCTGCACGACGCGCTGGGCCTCGAGCTCGGCGACTGCCACACGATCCGCAACGCGGGCGGTGTGGTCACCGACGACGTGATCCGCTCGCTCACCATCAGCCAGCGTGCGCTCGGCACCAAGAGCGTGGTCCTGATCCACCACACCGGCTGCGGTCTGCTCACCCTCACCGAGGACTTCCGGCACGAGATCGAGGACGAGGTCGGCCAGCGCCCGTCCTGGGCGGTCGAGGCCTTCCGCGATGTGGACCAGGACGTACGCCAGTCCATGGCCCGCGTACGCACCTCGCCGTTCCTGCTGCACACCGACGACGTCCGCGGCTTCGTCTTCGACGTCCAGACAGGCCTCCTCCAGGAGATCGACGCGGCCTGAGATACGCCGGGCGCCCCCGCACGGCGCCCGGCGCGCACCCCTTCCCGAGCGACCGCGCCGCACCGTATACCCTCCCAAAACCCGACATAGGACAGTCAGTTGTCCGCAGGCAAGTGACACGAACGGGTAACGGCAACAAGAATGCGGGGGAGGCATCGCGCCCGGAACCATCCGGTGGCGATGTCCGTGTTTCGGGGTGGGCCGGTCGCACAGAGACCGCGGCCCAAGAACGGGCCGAGGAGGGCCGGGGTGACGACCTATGAAGATCGAGCGAGCCTCACAGATCTGACCACCACCGTGGATCAAGTCCGCAGGTCGGTGGAGGGAGTGATCGAGGGCAAGCCCGAGGTCGTACGTCTTTCGCTGACCGTGCTCCTCGCCGAGGGACATCTGCTCATCGAGGACGTACCGGGCGTGGGTAAGACCATGCTCGCCAAGGCGCTGGCGCGGTCCATCGACTGCTCGGTGCGGCGTATCCAGTTCACACCGGATCTGCTGCCGTCCGACATCACCGGTGTGTCCATTTTCGACCAGCAGCGCAGGGACTTCGAGTTCAAGCCGGGGGCGATCTTCGCGCAGATCGTGATCGGCGACGAGATCAACCGCGCTTCGCCGAAGACCCAGTCCGCGCTCCTGGAGTCCATGGAGGAGCGGCAGGTCACCATCGACGGGCAGACGTACGAACTGCCGAACCCGTTCATGGTCGTGGCGACCCAGAACCCGGTCGAGATGGAGGGCACCTACCCGCTGCCCGAAGCCCAGCGTGACCGTTTCATGGCCCGCGTGTCGATCGGCTACCCCAACGCCGAGGCCGAGCTGCAGATGCTCGACGTGCACGGCGGGGCCTCGCCGCTGGACGATCTGCAGCCGGTGGCGCACGCGCACGACATCGTGAAGCTGATCGACGCGGTCCGTAAGGTCCATGTCGCCGATGCCGTACGGCGCTATGCGGTGGAGATCGTGTCCGCCACCCGTAACCATCCCGATCTCAGACTCGGTGCCTCGCCGCGCGCGACCCTGCACCTGCTGCGCGCCTCGAAGGCCTCCGCCGCGCTGAGCGGCCGTGACTACGTCCTTCCCGACGATCTGCAGGCGCTCGCCGTCGCGGTCCTCGCGCACCGTCTGCTGCCCACCGCGCAGGCCCAGTTGAACCGGCGTACGGCCGAGCAGGTCGTGCTCGAGATCCTTCAGCGCATCCCGGTGCCGGCCGCCCAGTCGCCCGCTGTCGGCTATCCCCAGGCACCTTCCGCGCAGATGCCCGGCATGACCGGCTACGGCCAGCAGCCGCCCGGCGCGCGGAGGCTGTGATGCAGGCCGGGGGGCCGGCGCAGGGAACCGCACCACGAGCCTGGAGCGGGACGCCCCAGTGGGACGAGAAGGAGACGGACAAGGGCGGACTGCGCACCGCCTTCGCCGGACTGACCACCCGCGGCCGGTCGTTCCTGGCCGCGGGGGTGGCCGCCGCGGTCTGCGCGTTCGTGCTCGGCCAGGGCGATCTGCTCAGGGTAGGGATGCTGCTCGCCGTACTGCCCCTGGTCAGCGCGCTCGTGCTCTACCGCACCCGCTATCGCGTCGCCGGTTCGCGCAGGCTCTCGCCCGCGCGGGTGCCCGCGGGCTCGGAGTCGCGGGTGCATCTGCGGATGGACAACGTGTCGCGGCTGCCCACCGGGCTCCTGATGCTGCAGGACCGGGTGCCGTACGTGCTCGGGCCGCGGCCGCGGTTCGTGCTCGACCGGGTCGAGGCGGGCGGGCGGCGTGAGGTGTCGTACCGGGTGCGCTCCGATCTGCGCGGACGCTATCCGCTCGGGCCGCTGCAGCTCAGGCTGAGCGATCCGTTCGGGATGTGCGAACTGACCCGTTCCTTCAGCGCGTTCGACACCCTGACGGTGATTCCGCGCGTCGAGGCGCTGCCCGCGGTACGGCTCTCGGGCGAGTCGCAGGGTTACGGCGACGGGCGGCAGCGCACCCTCGCACTGGCCGGCGAGGACGATGTGATCCCGCGCGGCTACCGGCACGGCGACGATCTGCGCCGGGTGCACTGGCGCTCGACGGCGAAGTACGGCGAACTGATGGTGCGCCGCGAGGAGCAGCCGCAACGGGCGCGCTGCACCGTCCTGTTGGACACGCGCCGGATCGCCCACCAGGGCGCGGGCCCCGACTCGGCCTTCGAGTGGGCGGTCTCGGGCGCGGCATCGGCGCTGGTGCATATGCTGGAACGGGGCTTCTCCGTACGGCTGCTGACCGACGCCGGCACCTCCGTGCCCGGTGAGGGATCCGACGGGTTCGCGGGCTCCACACAGGAGTCGGCCGATGCGGCGGGCCTGATGATGGACACGCTCGCCGTGATCGACCACTCCGACGGCGCGGGCCTGTCCCGTGCGTACGACGTGCTGCGCGGTGGCGGCGAGGGACTCCTGATCGCGTTCCTCGGCGATCTCGACGAGGAACAGGCGGCCGTGGCCGCGCGGATGCGTCAGCGCAGCGGCGCCGCGGTGGCCTTCGTGGTGGACAACGAGGCCTGGGCGCATGGCGCTCAGGGCCCCTCCGCCCAGCTCGAGGAGCGGCTGCGGCTGCTGCGCGAGGCGGGCTGGACGGCGCTCGCGGTACCGCCGGGACTGCCGCTGCCCGAGCTGTGGCGGCAGGCGGACCGGCAGCGTACGGGCGTCGTGGGGCGTTCCGAAGCACAGTCGACAGGGGGATGGTCATGAGCGGCCGCACACGGCTCACGCTGTGCGCCTACGCCGCCACACTGATGGCGGCCTGCGCGCTGGCGCCGCTGGTCAACTCGTGGGCGTGGCTGGTGCAGGGCGCGTTCCTGCTGGCCGTGCAGTCGGGGGTGGGAGCAGCCGCCCGCCGTGTCCCGCTGGCCCGTCCGGTGACGGTGGCCGCACAGGTCCTGGTGACGTTGCTGCTGCTGACCTTCTTCTTCGCACGGGACCAGGCCTTCGGTCTGATCGTGCCGAGCCCGGACTCGCTCCGGGAGTTCGGGCTGCTCCTGCAGGCCGGTGGCCAGGATGTCGGGCAGTACTCGACTCCGGCGCCGCTGACCGACGGCATCCGGCTGATGCTGGTGGGCGGCGTGCTCGTGATCGGTCTCCTCGTGGACGCGCTCGCGGTGACCTTCCGCAGCGCCGCTCCCGCGGGGCTGCCGCTGCTCGCCCTGTACTCGGTCGCCGCCGGGCTCTCCGACGGCGGCGCGGGTTCGCTGCTCTTCCTGCTCGCCGCGGGCGGCTATCTTCTGCTGCTGCTCGCCGAGGGCCGTGACCGGCTCTCGCAGTGGGGCCGGGTCTTCGGCGGCGCACCGCGCCGTGCGAGCCAGTACTCCTCCGGGCTCGACGGAAGCGGGGCCACCGCACCGGTGCGCACCGGGCGGCGGATCGGTGCCGTCGCGCTGGGCGTCGCGCTGGTGGTGCCGGCGTCGCTGCCCGTGCTCGACACCGGTCTCTTCGACCCCACGGGCGGTGGTGGAGGCGGTGGCGGGGGCGGCACGATCTCCGCGGTGAACCCGCTGGTCTCGCTGCAGAACAGCCTGAACCAGCCGAACGACCGCGAGGTGCTCAAGTACCGCACGGACGCCGAGTCCACCCAGGACATGTATCTGCGGATCGTGTCGCTCGACCGGTTCGACGGCACGTCCTGGAAGCCGGCCGAACGCTCGATCACCGAGGTGCCCTCGACGTTCCCGCAGCCGCGCGGGCTCAGCGGGGACGTGAACACCAAGGAGGTCACGACCCAGATCTCGGCCGCGGACGACTACGCGCAGGACTGGCTGCCGATGCCGTATCCGGCGACCGAGGTCGACATCGACGGCAACTGGCGCTTCGAACCCATCGGGCGCACCCTCGTCGGTGATCGCGGGGAGACGACCCGGAGCAAGGCGTACACGGTCAAGAGCCTGATCGTGCAGCCGACCGCGGCCAAACTGGCCGGGGCCCCGACGCCCAACTCCGACATCGTCCGCGAGTTCACCAAGGTGCCCGCCTCGCTGCCCCGCGACGTGTACGACAGGGCGCAGGAGGTGACCGAAGGCGCCGCCAACCCCTACGAAGCAGCCGTGAAGCTACAGGACTACTTCGCGGTCAGCGGCGGGTTCACCTACGACACCCAGGTCGACGCGGGCAGCGGGTCGGCGGCCATCAGCCGCTTCCTGAAGGACAAGGAGGGCTTCTGCGTCCACTTCTCCTTCTCGATGGCGGCGATGGCCCGCACCCTCGGCATTCCGTCCCGGGTCGCGGTGGGCTTCACGCCCGGATCGCCGACCTCGGACGGTGCGATGTCGGTGGGGCTGCGCGATGCGCACGCCTGGCCCGAGCTGTACTTCGAGGGTGTGGGCTGGACCCGCTTCGAGCCCACGCCGACTCGTGGTTCGGCGCCCGTCTACACCCGTGAGGACACCCCGTCGGACACCCCGACCACCGCGGCGCCCTCGTCCTCGGACTCGGCGGCGCCCAGCGATTCCGCCTCGCCCACGGCCTCCCAGTCGTGCGCGCCGGAGCTGCGGCGGTTCAACGAGTGCGGTTCGCAGGAGCCCGGCGCCGCCGGTTCCGGCGCGGGTGGCGGTCCGCCCTGGGACACGATCCTGTGGATCGCGTCCGGGGTACTGGTCCTCATCGTGGTGCCGTTGCTGCCACTGATGTGGCGAACGCGGATCCGGCAGGTACGGCTCGGTTCAGGGGGCCGCACCCCGGCGGACGGGGTGGCCCGGACGCTGGCCGCGTGGCTCGAAGTCACCGACACCGCCTGGGATCACGGCATCCTGCCCGACGAGGCGCAGACGCCGCGCAAGGCGGCGGCTCGGATCGTCCGGCTCGGTGAGCTGGACACGGATGCGGCCGAGGCGGTGCACCGGATCGCGGCGGCGGTGGAGCAGGTGCTCTACGCGCCTGTGCCGCGTCCCGCGCCCGGCGTGGCCGAGGACGTACGCCGGCTGCGGGCGGGCCTGGCCATGACGATGAGCCGCAGCATCCGGCTGCGCGCGAGGTTCGCACCGCGTTCGGCTGTCCGGGTGGCCTGGTCCCTCTCGGACCGCTGGACCACCTTCAAGATCCGCTGGGGCGGCGGCCGCTGGAGCCTGGACCGGTTGGTGCCACGGCGGGCGGGCGACTCCCCAAAGTAGCGACGTGAGGGGGGTGGGGGCACGCGCCCCCACCCCCCTCACGCTTGCCCGCACAGGGGTCCGACGCGGAAAGCCACGGCCCCGGAGTCCTGACGAACGACATGGGTGTGGGGCGGACCGCTGAAACGCGATCCGCCCCACACCTCATGTTCAGATGGAAGCTACTGGCCCTCGTCGCGGCGGCGCTGCCAGCGCTGCTCGATCCGGTCCATCATCGACCGGCGCTGCCGGCCCTGACGCCGCGTGGTCGGGGGAGCTGCGCCGCCCTGACCGGCCACCGCGCCGGGAGCCTGCTCGCCGGGCTTGGGCGCCTTGCGCCAACCGGTTACCGCGAGCACCGCACAGCCGAGCATGACGAGGAATCCCACCACGCTGATCCAGATCTGCTTCGCGACCATTCCTGCCATGAGGAGCGCGATACCCACAAGAAAGCCGGCGACCGCTTGGTAGACCCGCTTCCGGGTGTACGTACGCAGCCCGCTTCCCTCAAGCGCTGTCGCGAACTTGGGATCTTCGGCGTACAGCGCTCGCTCCATCTGCTCGAGCATGCGCTGCTCGTGCTCTGAGAGCGGCACGGAGTCCCTCCTCATCGTGCAGTCGCCGGGGCGACCGGGGGTCCCCTTCAGGATAGGCAGGGAATCGCCCCCGTGAAACCCGCCCCTCTACGCCAATTCGCCATTCCGGCCCGCCATGGCGCCCGAAGCTGAGGCGTTCATTCCCCAGTGGTACGGCCGTCATGCCGGTCGGTGTCCCTCGATCATACGGGTCAGGGGACCTGATCGGGGGGCCTGTGGCGTACTCCATCTGCGGCTGCGCCCCTGATCAGGGGGACCGTGCGGGACGGCGAACCTCCGCTCGGCGCTCCTGTCCCGCGCGGCACCGGAGTTCCGGCCACGACGGCCGTATTTCACCCCCTCGGGAGTGCGGGCTCAGCCCTTCTCCCCCAGTACGTGCAGCTGGGTGGCGACAGCGTGGAAAGCGGGCTGCTCGGCGGCCGCCGCCTCGAGCTTGATCAGCGCGTCGAGGGCGCCCGGCTCGGTGTCCACCAGGACGCCCGGCACCAGGTCGGCGAAGACCCGCACCCCGTGCACGGAGGCGACCCGGAGGCCTCCGTCCGAGACGAGACCGGTCAGCTGCTCGGCGCTGAAGCGGCGCGGCACCGGGTCGCCCTCGCCCCAGCGCCCGTCCGGGTCGGTCAGGGCGTGCCGGGCCTCGGTGAAGTGGCCGGCCAGGGCGCGGGCGAGCACGGCGCCGCCGACGCCCGCGGCGAGCAGGCTGAGGACGCCGCTGTCGCGCAGCGCGCCCGCCACGTTCCGTACCCCCTCGGCCGCGTCGTCCACGTACTCCAGGACGCCATGGCAGAGCACCGCGTCGTACGCACCGCGCTCGACCACGTCGAACAGGCCGTGCACATCGCCCTGCACGCCGCTCACCCGCTCGGCGACCCCGGCCTCGGCGGCCCGCCGCTCCAGCGCGAACAGCGCGTTGGGGCTCGGGTCGACGACCGTGACGCGGTGGCCGAGCGCGGCGACGGGCACGGCGAACTTGCCGCTGCCGCCGCCGGTGTCGAGTACGTCGAGGCACTCGCGTCCGGTCGCCTTCACCTGCCGGTCGAGGGCCTCTTTCAGTACCTCCCAGACCACGGCGGTACGGAGGGAAGCACGGGGGCGCATCGGGTCCGACACGGTTACTCCTCGGCGTGGCTCCGCCTGGTGAGGCGGGAGTGGGGACGGTTCGCCCCCAACCCTATTGCCTCCGCACGACCGCTCTCCGCGCCATGGAGCTCACCCCGCATCCGGCTGCTCGGGACGCGGCTGTGGAAGCACCGGCTGGAGCACCAGCATCCGCTCGACCAGGCGCAGGAACATCGCGACGTCGCGCAGCAGATCGTCGGCGTCGCGGATGGAGGCCGCGCCCTGGATGCCCGCGTCGGCGCGGGCCCGCTTGCTCGCGCCGGAGGCGAACAGGGCGCTCCACTCGGTGAGTTCGGGCGCTATCTCGGGGAGCACTTCCCAAGCGCTCCGGATCTTGGCCCGCTTGCGCGCGCTCGTCTCCGGCCGGCCCCGCGCGGCGAGCACGGCGGCGGCGGTGCGCAGGGCCGCTAGATGCGCGGCCGAATAGCGCTCGTTGGGGGTCTCCAGGCGGGCAGCCTCGTCGAGTCCGCTGCGGGCCTGGGCGAGCAGGTCGAGGGCGGCGGGCGGGGCCGAGGCCCGGCGCAGAACCGGGTGGACATCGCTCGCGGGACCGTTCAGTGAGGGGGCAGGGCCGGTGGCGCTGCGCCGGCGTGCGGCGGCTGCGTAGGAACTGGCCATGACGAACCTCCTGTCGTCGTTTGACGGCACTGGCGGAGAAACCTGCCGTATGACCCCATCGTGAAGTACGCCACTGACAATCGGCCCTGACCTGCCCTTTCACCTCGATCAAGCATTCGGTTACGGGAGTTGAGGGGCCGCGGCAGAACCCCCGCCCAGGGGCCGCGCAGGCGTCGTGTAAGTTTTTGCACTGACCAGTCAGTTCAAAAACAGGGGGCGGGGCAGTGCTCGCGGTAGAGGGGTTCGGGGTGCGGGGGCCCAGGGGGTGGGCCTTCCGGGAGGTGGGGTTCACGGCGGAGCCGGGGACGCTCACAGCCGTCGAGGGGCCGTCCGGGTCCGGGCGGACCTCGCTGCTGCTCGCACTGACGGGACGTATGCGCGCGACGGAGGGACGGGCCGAGGTCGGTGCGCTGCGGCTGCCCGCGCAGGCCGCCGCCGTACGCCGGATCAGCGCCCTCGCCCACGTCCCGGGCGTCACCGATCTCGAACCGGCGCTGACCGTGGCCGAACATCTGCACGAACGGGCCCTGCTGCAAAGGCGGTTCGGCGGGTCGCTGCGCTCGCTCCTGAGGCCGCGCGCCGAGCGGGCCACCGCCGCCGCGCTCCTGCGCGAACGGGCACTGGGCAGAGCCGGCCTCGGCCTGGAGGCGCTCCCCAAGGGCTCGCGCACCGCCGTACGCGATCTGGAGCGCATCGAGGCGCTGCGTCTGTCCGTGGCGCTCGCGCTGATCGGCGAGCCGCGGCTGCTCGCCGTGGACGACCTCGGCCTGAAGCTCTCCGCGAGCGAAGTCGAGGCCGCCTGGCGGATGTTGGCGGCGGTCGCCGAGGACGGGACGACCGTCGTGGCCGTGGGGCACGGGGCGCCCGAGTCCGTACGGAAAGTCGAGCTTGGACACGAGAAGGGGGCGGCCGATGCGCTCGCCGAAACTGGCCGCTCTTGAGCTGAGGCGCTTCGGCCGGGGCCGGCTGCCCCGCGCCGCGCTCGTCTCGCTGCTGCTGCTTCCGCTGCTCTACGGGGCGCTCTACCTGTGGTCGTTCTGGGATCCGTACGGCCGCCTGGACAAGATCCCGGTCGCTCTGGTCAACGCCGACAAGGGGGCGAGCGCCGACGGGAAGAAGATCGCGGCGGGTGACGGGATAGCCGATGGGCTGCGCGGGAGCAGCACCTTCGACTGGCACGAGGTGGACGCGGACGAGGCACGCGAGGGTGTCGAGGACGGTACGTACTACCTGTCGCTGACCGTGCCCGCGGACTTCAGCGAGCGGATCGCCTCCAGCGCCGGCGACTCCCCCGAGACGGGTGCGCTCCAGGTCCGTACGAACGACGCCAACAACTACATCGTCGGGCAGTTGTCGCGGACGGTCTTCTCCGAGGTGCGGTCGGCCGCTTCGAGCAAGGCCTCGCGGACGTTCCTGGACAAGATCTTCGTGTCGTTCTCGGACATCCACGACAAGACCGAGCAGGCCGCGGACGGAGCCGGGCGGCTGGAGGAGGGCGCGGGCAAGGCCAAGGACGGGGCGAAGCAGCTCGCGGACGGGCTCGGCGACGCGAAGTCCGGCAGCGGTGAACTGGCGCGCGGGCTCGGGAAGCTGGACAAGGGCGCGGGCGATCTGGAGACCGGTTCGGGCCAGGTGGCCGACGGGACGCAGGCGCTCGCGGACAAGGTGAACGGCGCGGCGGACAAGGTGCTGCCCTTCCTGCGCGAGAACGGCGACAGCATCGGCGACTCGGCCCGTCTTGTCGCCGACACGGCGGGCGCGGTGCGCAAGCATCTCGGCGCGCTGGTCGACGCGGCGCCGGTGGCCGCCTCCGGCGCCGCGAAGGCCTCCGACGCCCTGGACACGGTGTACCGGGCGCGCTGCGAGGACGCGCTGCTCAAGGACCCCAACTGCCCGCAGTTCAAGCAGGCGAAGGACGCGGGCGACGACGTCGAGCGGATCGCGGCCGACGTGAACGACGTCGTCCAGGACTACGCGGGCGACACCGACCGGCTCGACGACCACCTCGCCACACTGCAGAATCAGGCGAACGCGCTGGCCGAGCGCGCCCCGCATCTCGCCGACGACGTGGAATCGGCCGTGAAGAAGATCAACGAGCTGAACCGGGGCGCCCACGCGGTCGCCAAGGGTGCGGGCCGACTGCACACCGGCCTGACCGGCGCCAAGTCCGGTTCATCCGAACTCGACACGGGCGTGGGCCGGCTCAAGGACGGCGCGAAGGACCTGAACGGCGGCCTCTTCAAGCTCGTCGACGGCTCCGGCGAACTGGCCGGCGGGCTGCGCGACGGCGCCGGGCAGATCCCGGACTACGACAAGCACGACCGTGATGCCCGTACGGCGGTGATGGCCGATCCCGTACAACTGGCCGCCAAGTCCCTGCACGAGGCGCCCAATTACGGCACCGGATTCGCCCCGTACTTCATCCCGCTCTCCCTGTGGGTCGGCGCGATGGTCGCGTACATGGTGATCGCACCGCTCAACCGGCGCGCGCTGGCCACCGGCGCCTCGGCCTGGCGGATCGCGCTGGCCGGCTGGCTGCCGGTGGCGGCGATCGGGGCACTGCAGACGGCGGCCCTGCTCGGCGTACTGCACTGGGCACTCGGCCTGCAGATGGCGCACGCGGCCGGCACCTTCGGCTTCCTGCTCCTGGTCACGGGCTGTTTCGCGGCGATCGTGCAGTGGCTCAACGCCCGCTTCGGCGCGGCGGGGCGCATCCTCGTGCTGGCGTTCCTGATGCTCCAGCTGACCTCGGCGGGCGGCACGTATCCGGTCCAGACGAGCCCGTCGTTCTTCGGCGCGATCCATCCCTTCCTGCCAATGTCGTACGTGGTGGAGGCGCTGCGCCGGCTGATCACGGGCGGCGGCCTCGGGCCGGTGTGGCAGGGCTGCGCGGTGCTGCTCGCGTTCACGGCGGGCGCCCTCGCCCTGACCGCGCTCTCCGCGCGCAAGCGCCAGGTGTGGACCCTTGACCGGCTGCATCCGGAGCTGACTCTGTGAGAACGGGGCGGCCGGGCCTGTGAGAATCGACAGCATGCAGAAGGCAGCAGGGGCCGGCGGCTCCAAAGGCGGCTCCAAGGTGAGCGGCGGGCGGCGGCAGGCCACCAAGGCGAAGTTGTACGAGGCGGCGGTGACGCTGATCGCGGAACAGGGCTTCTCGGCGACCACGGTCGACGAGATCGCCGAGCGCGCGGGGGTGGCCAAGGGCACGGTCTACTACAACTTCGCCAGCAAGGCCGAGCTGTTCGAAGAGCTCCTTCGCTACGGCGTCGGTCTGCTCACCGAGTCGCTGCAGCGCGCGGCGGACGAGACCGCGGCGAGCGGCGGCACCAAGGTCGCGGCCCTGGACGCGATGATCCGGGCGGGTCTGGAGTTCATCTCCACGTATCCCTCCTTCACCCAGCTCTACGTGGCCGAGCTGTGGCGCACCGGCCGTGCCTGGCAGTCCACGCTGCTGGTCGTACGGCAGCAGGCGGTGGCCGTGGTCGAAGGGGTGCTGCGCGAGGGCGTCGAGGCCGGTGAGCTGAGCGAGGAGATCGACATCCCGCTGACCGCGGCCGCGCTGGTGGGGATGGTCCTGGTGGCGGCCCTCGACTGGCTGGCGTTCCAGCCGGAGCGCTCGATCGACGATGTGCACGCGGCACTCTCGCGGCTGCTGCAAGGGCGGGTGGCGGGCACGGGGCTCTGACGGGCCCGGGGGTCTGACGGGCCCGGAAACCGCACTGGTCCGGAAACGACACTGGTCCGGCGCGGCTCGTCGATCTTCCGAGCCCCACCGGACCAGTGCTTCCCCCGTTTCCCCCGTGGTCCGCCCCACTCCCCCGGTGTCCCCTCCGGGGACGGAGGCGTTCCCCGTTCCGCAAGGGGTGCCGCACCGTTCCGCCGCCCCGTGTCGGCGGTGCCGGCGCCGCGCCCCTTCCGTGCCCCCTACTCTTCCGTCTGCGCAGGTGGGACCCCATCCGTGCGCATACTCATCTCACCCTCTAGGTACGGATACTCAGGCGTACGCACTCATCCCCAGGCCAAGCCGTTGCCGACTGGTTACGATCGCGTCCGTGTCCGTACTCCCCCTGGTGTTCACCAGCGGCTGGGCCAGCGGTATCAACGCGTACGCGGTGGTGCTCCTGCTCGGCGTCTTCGGCGTGACCGGCGTGAGCGACGAGGTGCCTCCCGCGTTGGAGCGCACCGACGTGCTCTGCGCGGCGGGTTTCCTCTTTCTGTGCGATGCGGTGTGCGACAAGATCCCTTACGTCGACTCGCTCTGGGACACGGTGCACACCGTGATCCGGCCGGTGTCCGGCGCCGTGGTCGGTGCGCTGCTCGCCGGGCAGAGCGGTTCGGTCTCGGATCTCGCGGCGGGTGCCCTTGGCGGTTCGACCGCGCTGGCCAGCCATGTCGTGAAGGCCGGGACACGGATGGCGATCAACACCTCGCCCGAGCCCTTCAGCAACGTGATCATGAGCACCGCCGAGGATCTCGGCGTCGGCGGCATCGTCACGTTCGCGATGTTCTATCCGGAAGCCGCGGCGATCATCGCGGCCGTCCTGCTGCTGCTCGGCCTCGCCCTGCTGCTCTTCCTCGCGCATCGCATCCGCCGCTTTTGGCGCAGGCGGGCGCAGCGGCGGGAGGAGAAGGCACTGGCCAGGCAGGTCGGTGGCAGACCACCGGGCTGATCACCCGGTCGGACCCGGACGGTACAGTCCCCCGCATGGCACAAATCGTGGTGATCGGCGCAGGGATGGGCGCTATGGCGGCCTCCGCGAGGCTGGCCATCGCAGGGCACACCGTCACCGTCTTCGAGCGCGAGCAGACCTACGGCGGTGGCGTTCAGCGCTTCGAGCGCGACGGGTTCGGTTTCGACACGGGCCCGGGGCTGCTTCCGCTGCCCGCCGTCTACCGCGATCTGTTCATCAAGACGGGCAAGCAGCCTCTTGAGGACTGCGTCGAGCTCGTCCAGGTCGACCCGGCGGTACGGCACCTCTTCGCCGACGGCACCACCGTGGACGTACCCAACGCATCGCGCGCGGGCACCGTCGACGCCATCGAAGCGGCGCTCGGCGGTGGCGGCGGGGAGCGCTGGGCCCAGTTCCTCAACCGGGCCCGTGAGGCCTGGGACCGCACCCGCCGCCCGCTCCTCGAAGAGCCGCTGTGGGAGGACTGGCGGGTGCTCGGCGAGCGGGACCCCTATCCCGCCGTGCGCAAGAGCGGACTGCTGCGCAAGCGCCCGCCCACCTTCGCCGAGGCGATGCGGCACGAGCTGGCCGACCCCCGTCTGATCGCCCTCGTCGAGAGCTCCGTCCTCGCGTACGGCCTCGATCCGCGTACCGCACCGGCGAGCGCCGCCGTGCTGCCGTACATGGAGCAGGCCTTCGGTACCTGGTACGTACGCGGGGGAATCCGCGAGCTCGCCCGTGCCGTGTACGAGCGATGTCTGCAGCGCAGGGTGCGGTTCGAGTTCGGCGCCGAGGTCGTCGGGATCGTGGAGAAGGACGGGCGGGCGGCCGGGGTGGAGCTGGCGGACGGGAGCGTGCACGAGGCCGCTCATGTCGTCGCCGGGACGCAGGCGCAGGGGCTGACCGGGCACCCGCTGCAGGACGACGACCGGGACGCCGTCCTTGACACGGAACGGGTCCGCCCGGGGCGGTTCACCGTGCTGCTGGCCCTCAGCGGCGCACGGGAGGCCGGGGCCGCGCACCGCACCGTCGTGCACACTCCCGACCGCAAGGCCGAACTCGGCGCCCTGTCGGGCGAGTTCGGACCCGGCGCACAGCCGACAGTGACCGTTCTGCGCCCCGACGACCCGGCCCTGCGCCCTGACGACGGGCACGAGTCGGTCGTTCTGACCGCTGTCGCGCACCGTACGCCCGAGGACTTCGCCGACCGGATGATCACCGCCGCGGAGCGAGCCGTCCCCGCGCTGCGCGAGCGCACCCTGTGGCACGAGGTCCGCACGCACGGACCGGTCCCCCACCCCGCACTCGCCGCGGCCGAGGCCCGCTTCCTCTATCCCTCGAACACGACCCGCCTGCCCGGCCTCCACCTCGTCGGCGGCTGGTCCCACCCCGGCGGCGGACTGCCGCACGCGGGGATGTCGGGCGCTCTGGTCGCGGGCCGGATCGTCGAAGGGCCGGACTTCCGGGGCTCTCAGTGAGTCCCGGAAGTCCGGCCCTTACGACGCAGACGAGCTCTCAGTAGCGGTACTGCCCCTGCTCGTTGTACCCGTTGTTGTCGTACCCGTCCTGGTTGTACGGCGGATACGCGGGCTGCTCCGGCGGCAGACCCCCCGCGAGCGCGTCGTCACCGTTGCGCTGCTGCGGCACCCACACCCCGCCGGGCGGGGTGTTGTCCCCGTAACCGCCCTGCTGGTACTGGGCGTACTGACCGCTGTCATAGCCCTGCTGCCCGCCGCCGTACGTCTCGTACTGGCCGGTGTCGTAGGACTGCTGGCCGATGTACGGGTCCGAGTAGGCCGCGTAGCTCTGCTGCTGACCCTGCTGGTCGTAGCCGTAGTTCTGCTGGTCATAGCCGGTGTTGCCGTAGCCGTCGTACCCGTACGTGGCGGCGGCCGCGGGCTGCTGCTGGCCGTACCCCTGGTCCGAGTAGACCCCGTAGCTGCCGGTGTCGTCGGGCATCGGCTCGGCCGTGTAGACCCCTGCGGACGGGGTCTGCTGCGGTGCGTAGCCGTCACCGGCCGGCGCATAGCCGGAGTTCCGCTCGTCGTATCCACCGGCCTGCTCGCCGTACCCGGAGTCCCGGTCGTCATAGCCGGAGTCCCGGCCGTCGTAACCGGAGTCCCGCTCGCCCTGGCGGTACTCCGCCTCGTACTCCAGATCCGAGACCTCGAGCGTCGGGTCCTGCTCCGATACACCCTTGCGCCGGCGAGTGCTCTCCCCGGGATTGCCGCCGATCGCCCAGCCGGTCGAGAAGCCGCGGCGGAACGAGAGGGTCACATAGGTCTGGCCGATGGCGAACGCCACGGCGCCCGCACCGATCACGAGCACCGAGGGAATCAGCACACCGAGCACGACACCGAGGAAGCCGGTGAAGGCGAGCAGCCGCCAGCGCAGCCGTGCCTTGTACTGCAGCAGCACCTCGCCGAGCAGCCACAGTGCGACCAGTCCGAACAAGATGTAGAGGACCGTCCAGCCCATGTACGCCCCTCTCCTACGGCCCGCCGCGCTCGGGGTGTGCGGCTGTGCCGTTCAGGCCTGCGGGTGATGCAGACCCAGATTCTCGTAGATTTCCAGGGTCGCCGTGGAGTTGTTGAGCGTGATGAAGTGCAAACCGGGCACTCCCTCGGCGGTCAGCCGCGCGCAGAACTCCGTCGCGAACTCGATGCCAATGGAGCGTACAGCGGCGGCGTCCTCTTTGGATGTGAGGATCCGCTCTTTCAGTCCGGCGGGAATGGGGGCATTGCTGAGCTGCGGCAGCCGTTCGAGCATCCGCACGCTCGTGACCGGCATGACCTCCGGGATGATCGGGGTCTCGCAGCCGGCTGCTTCGACGCGGTCCCGCAGGCGCAAATAATCCTCGGGGTGGTAGAACATCTGTGTGATCGCATAGTCGGCGCCCGCACGGCATTTGTCCACGAAGTGCCGTACGTCCGTCTCCCAGTCGGGAGAGCGCGGGTGCATGGCCGGGAAGGCCGCGACGCCCACGCAGAAGTCGCCGGACTCCTTGATGAGCCGCACCAGTTCGGCCGCGTAGGTCAGCCCCCGGGGGTGCTTGACCCACTCCGCCATCGGGTCGCCGGGCGGATCGCCGCGGACCGCGAGGATGTTCCTGATCCCGGCGTCGGCGTACTGGCCGATGATGTTGCGCAGTTCGGCCACCGAGTGGTCGACGGCGGTCAGATGCGCGACCGGCGTGAGCGTGGTGTCGGCGACGATCTGCTGGGTCTCCGTGACGGTGCCCGCGCGAGTGGAGCCGCCGGCGCCGTAGGTGACGGAGACGAAGTCCGGGGCGACCGACTCGATACGGCGCAGCGAAGTCCACAGGTTCCGCTGCCCCTTCTCGGTCTTCGGCGCCGAGAACTCGAAGGAGTACGTGGTCTTGCCGGACGCGAGCATCTCGCGCACTGTGCGCGCGCGATCCATCCTGGTGGAAGCGGTACCGAGGGCCATACCGGCAGGTTAGCCACGGCGGCCCCGCACCCCAACCACGAGCGGTGGATATGCCGGGATTGCCGGTTTTCCGTCCACCCTTCGGACAGTTGTCAGATCTATGCGGTGCGCAACCGCTTGGCGAACTCGGCCGCGGCAGCCGCCGGATCGTCAGCCTCGGTGATCGCGCGCACGACGACCACACGGCTCGCGCCCGCGTCGAGTACCTCGTCCAGATTGCCCAGGTCGATCCCGCCGATGGCGAACCAGGGGCGGTCGGTGCCGAGTCCGGCGGTGTACCGGACGAGGCCGAGACCGGGGGCGTGGCGGCCGGGCTTGGTGGGGGTGGGCCAGCAGGGGCCGGTGGCGAAGTAGTCGACCGCGGGCTGCGCGGCAGCGGCGGCGGCCTCGGAGTCCGCGTGCGTGGAGCGGCCGATCAGCACGTCGTCGCCGAGGATCGCGCGGGCCGCGGGGACCGGCAGATCGCCCTGGCCGAGGTGCAGGACGTCGGCGCCGACGGCGTGGGCGACATCCGCCCGGTCGTTCACCGCGAGCAGCTTGCCGTGCCGTCGGGCGGCTTCCTTGAAGACGGCGAGATGCTCCAGCTCCTCGGCGGCCTCCATGCCCTTGTCCCGCAGTTGCACGATGTCGACACCGCCGGCGAGCACAGCGTCGAGGAACTCGGGGAGGTCACCCTGACGCCTACGGGCGTCGGTGCACAGGTAGAGCCGGGCGTCGGCGAGCTGTTCGCGACGCGTACGCGCGGTTCCTGTGGTGACGGACATGAGATCCCCCCTCATTCGCGGCGCACGGGACCCGGGCCGGGGGTCTTTCGACGCTCCCGGCCTCGGGGCCCGTATGCCGATTGCTGATGTGCGCCCACCCGGCTCCCACCGGTCGGCGCAGGTGGCGGCTGTCAGACGGCGAGCGCCTGGGCGCGGCGCTTCACCTCCGTACCGCGATTCTCGCTCAGGGCCTGCGCGGGAGTGCCGGGCAGGGTGTCGTCGGGCGTGAAGAGCCACTCGAGGGCCTCTTCGTCGGAGAAGCCGTCGTCCCGCAGCAGGGTCACAACCCCGGGCAGGCCCTTGACGATCTTCCAGCCCTCTTCGGCGTTGCCGTCGATGAAGGCGGCCGGCACGTACAGCGCATTGTTCTCACCACGGCGTACGGCGAGCAGTCGCCCTTCGCGTACGTGCTGCCGCACCCGCGTCACCTCGACGCCGAACATTTCGGCGATCTCGGGGAGGTTGAGCCACGCGGGGACGAGCGCCTCGGTCTTTGCGTCAATCTGAGTCACGGATCAAGGGTGCCATGCTCTCGACGGGTCGGGGTGCCTGTTGCGGTCCGGCCGGTGGTCCCCAAGGGCCCTCCAGGGGTCCTAGGGCCTGTCGTCAAATTCCGGTCGTCGCCCCGCAGGGGCGGCCGGGCGGCGTCTGGTGCGTGCGATCGCAAGGCGCCGGAAGGTCCTAGTAGCGGAGCTACTCGGGCCTTTCGGCAACGCCGCGAGCGTGCGTGCCAGACGCCGCCCGGCAGGCCGGAATTTGACGACAGGCCCTAGCGGACCACCGCGTTCTTCAGCGGCACCGAGGCGTCCGCTGCTTTCTCCGCGTCCAGAACCGCCCCCGACTCGATCAGCTTCCGGCCCTGGGCGAGGTCCCGAGGCCGCCCGACCGCGAGCACCGCGACCAGGGTCCCCTCGTGCAGCCAGACGACCGACCAGGCCTGGCCCGAGGGTTCACCGCGCCACACCAGCTGGTCCGCGGCGCCGTGGTGGCCCGCGTACTGGACGAAGCGGCCGAACTGCTCGGACCAGAAGTACGGGACCGGGTCGTAGACCGCCGGTTGCGTACCGATGACGTTGGAGGCCACCGTGCGCGGGCCCTGGAGGGCGTTGTCCCAGTGGTGGACAAGGAGGCGGGACGCGTAGCGCGTCGAGGGGAACGAGGCACAGTCGCCGACCGCGTACACATCAGGAGCCGAAGTACGCAGCGACTCGTCCGCGACCACCGCACCGTCCGGGCCGAGGTCGATGCCCGAGCCCGCGAGCCACCCGGTGGCCGGGCGCGCGCCGATGCCGACGACCACCGCTCCGGCCGGGATCCGGGTGCCGTCGGCGAGCACGACCTCGCCCGCCTCGATGGTCTGGACGCGCGCACCGGTGCGCAGCACGGCGCCCGACTCCTCGTACCAAGCCGTCATCGGCGCCGCGACCTCGGCCGGCAGCGCTCCCGCGAGCGGGCGGTCGGCCGCCTCGACGACCGTCACCGCGCAGCCCGCGTCCCGTGCGGCCGTCGCGAACTCCGCGCCGATCCAGCCCGCGCCCACCACCACGATGTCGTGCTGCTCGGTGAGCACGGGCCGCAGCCGCTGGGCGTCGTCAAGCGTGCGCAGGAGGTGGACGCCGGGGATGCCCTCGGTGCCCGGCAGCTGCAGCGGTTCCGCGCCGGTCGCAAGGACGAGGATGTCGTACGGGACAGGCCCCTGCGCGGTGTCGAGTTCATGCTCCTCGGCCCGCAGCCCGGTGACCTCGCGGCCCAACTGGAGCTCCACGCCGAGCGATTCGAAGTCCACCTCGAAGGCCGAGCCCTCGGCCTTGCCGAGCAGCACCGCCTTGGACAGCGGTGGGCGGTCGTACGGCTGGTGCGGTTCGGCGCCGATCAGGGTGACAGGTCCGTCGAAGCCCTGTTCCCGCAGGGCCACGGCCGTCTGCACACCGGCCATCCCGGCTCCGACGATCACCACGCGACGCTGCCCCACAGGTACCTCCCGCTGCTTGCTCATCCGCTCACCGATCACGCGGCCACCCGCCCACCATAAACAACTGACGGACCGTCAGGAAGACGGGAACGCACAGGTCAGGACGTGACCTGTTCCACAACACTGGTGCCCTTGCCGGGCCGCGACTCCCACTCCCAAGTCTCCAGGAGCCTGATCCGCCCGTCCGGCAGTTCCACGATCTCGGACACGCAGTGGCCGGACGCGGTCCCCCCGTCCGTCTTCAACTGCACGTACCGGAAGTCCAGAACGTCCCCTTCACGCGTCCCGACCAGCTCTCCGCGTACGACATCACCGCCCGCGTACGAAGCCCGGATCACCCCGTCCTTCTCCTGATACGTGAACCTGGTCCGCGTACCCACCTGACCTGGCGCCTGGTCCTCGACCGGGGCCATCACGAGTCCGTCGAGCGAGCGGACGGCCATCGGGTGCTCCCTTCAAGAGCGTTGGAACGTCGGGCTATGGTGGCAGGCGTAAAGCACTCGCGGGAGCCCGGACGTGCCGGGCTGAGAGGGAGGCGGCGGCCTCCGACCGTATGAACCTGATCCGGGTCATGCCGGCGAAGGGAGGGGCTGGACGCCCATGTCGCAATTGTCTGTTGACCCGCCGTCCGACGTCCTGGTCGTGGGGGGCGGCATCATCGGCCTGGTCACGGCCTGGCGCTCCGCGCAGCAGGGGCTGCGCACCGCGCTCGTGGACCCCGCGCCCGGCGGCGGCGCCGCGCAGGTCGCGGCCGGCATGCTCGCCGCCGTCACCGAACTCCACTACGGCGAGGAGACCCTGCTCGCCCTCAACCTGGCCTCGGCCGCACGCTATCCGTCCTTCGTCACCGAACTCACCGAGGCGAGCGGCGAAGAGCTCGGCTATCGCCGCTGCGGCACGCTCTCGGTCGCGCTCGACGCCGACGACCGCGCGCATCTGCGCGAGGTGCACGCGCTGCAGCAACGTTCCGGCCTCGCCTCCGAGTGGCTCTCCGGCCGCGAGTGCCGACGCCTCGAACCGATGCTCGCGCCCGGTGTGCGCGGCGGCCTGCGCGCCGACGACGACCACCAGATCGATCCGCGCAGGCTGGCGAAGGCCCTGGTCATCGCGTGCGAGCGGGCCGGTGTGCGCTTCCACCGGCAGTGGGCCGACCGCCTCACCGTCGTACGGGACCGGGCCACGGGAGCCGTGCTCGCCGACGGTACCGAGCTCGCCGCCGACCAGGTGGTCCTCGCGGGCGGCAGCCACAGCGGCCTGCTCACGGGACTGCCGCTCGACATCCCCGTACGCCCGGTGAAGGGCCAGGTGCTGCGCCTGCGCATACCGGCCGCGCCCTCCACGTATCCCCCCTTCCTGCAGCGCACCGTCCGCGCGGTCGTCCGCGGCAGCGAGGTCTATCTCGTGCCGCGCGAGAACGGCGAGCTGGTGATCGGGGCGACCAGCGAGGAACAGGGCTACGACACGACGGTCACTGCGGGCGGGGTCTACGAACTCCTGCGCGACGCCCATGAGTTGGTCCCGGGGATCACGGAGCTTCCGCTGATCGAGACCCGGGCGGGCCTGCGCCCCGGCTCCCCGGACAACGCGCCGCTGATCGGCCCGACCCTGCTGCCGGGCCTGCTGCTCGCGACCGGCCACTACCGCAACGGGGTGCTGCTCACGCCCGCCACGGGCGACGCGATGGCGCACGCCCTGACCACCGGGGAACTCCCCGAGGCCGCGAGGCCCTTCACCCCCAAGCGTTTCTCCGTACGGGAAGGAAGTGCCGTATGAGCACGATCGCCGTCCTCGTGAACGGCGAGGAGCGGGACGTGTCGTCCGGCACGACGCTCGACGCCCTCGTCACCTCGTTCACCCTCGCGCCGTCCGGAGTGGCCGCCGCGCTCAACGAGACCGTCGTACCGCGCGGCGAATGGCAGCGCACAGCGCTGTCCGCCGGCGACCGCGTCGAGGTCCTGACCGCAGTGCAGGGAGGTTGAGGAGCATGGCCGACGATTCCCTCGTCATCGGTACGCGGACGTTCACCTCGCGTCTGATCATGGGCACGGGAGGTGCGCCCAGCCTCGATGTCCTGGAGCGCTCGCTCGCCGCGTCCGGCACGGAGCTGACGACCGTGGCGATGCGCCGGGTCGACCCGGGCACGAAAGGCTCGGTGCTCTCGGTGCTCACCTCGCTCGGCATCGAGGTGCTGCCGAACACGGCGGGCTGCTTCACCGCGGGCGAGGCGGTGCTGACCGCGCGGCTCGCGCGCGAGGCGCTCGGCACCGACCTCGTGAAGGTCGAGGTCATCGCGGACGAGCGCACGCTGCTGCCGGATCCGGTGGAGACCCTGGAGGCCTGCGAGACGCTGGTCGACGACGGCTTCACCGTCCTGCCGTACACCAATGACGACCCCGTCCTCGCCCGCAAGCTGGAGGACGTGGGCTGCGCCGCGATCATGCCCCTGGGCTCCCCCATCGGCTCGGGCCTCGGCATCCGCAATCCGCACAACTTCCAGCTGATCGTGGAGCGGGCCGGGGTGCCCGTGATCCTGGACGCGGGCGCGGGTACGGCCAGCGACGCGGCCCTGGCGATGGAGCTGGGCTGCTCCGCGGTGATGCTGGCGTCCGCGGTGACCCGGGCCCAGGAGCCGGTCCTCATGGCGGAGGCGATGCGGCACGGAGTGGAGGCGGGGCGCCTCGCGTACCGCGCGGGACGGATCCCGCGGCGGCACTTCGCGGAGGCCTCGTCGCCCATGGAGGGGCGGGCGAGGCTGGATCCGGAACGGCCGGCGTTCTGACGGTCGTGTTCTGACAGTCGTGTTCTGACGTTCTCGCCCTGACGTTCTCGGTTTCGCCGGGAACGTCACAGCCCGGCTTCAGTCCTGCCCCACCCCTGCCCGTACAGGCAAACCGCCCAGCCACGGCTCGTACACTCGGCGGGTGGACACGACCCTCCAGGACCCCCTCGTCGGGCAGCTGCTCGACGGCCGGTACCGCATCGACTCCCGGATCGCGGTGGGCGGGATGGCCACGGTCTACCGGGCCGTGGACACCCGCCTCGACCGCGTACTCGCCCTCAAGGTGATGCACCCGACGCTCGCCGCGGACGCCGCGTTCGTCGACCGCTTCATCCGCGAGGCGAAGTCCGTCGCCCGGCTCGCCCACCCCAACGTGGTCGCCGTCTTCGACCAGGGCGCCCAGGGCGCGTACGTCTATCTCGCGATGGAGTACGTGGCCGGCTGCACCCTGCGCGACGTACTGCGCGAGCGCGGGGCCCTGCAGCCGCGCGCCGCCCTGGACATCCTGGAGCCGGTGCTCGCGGCGCTCGGCGCGGCCCACCGCGCGGGCTTCGTGCACCGGGACATGAAGCCCGAGAACGTCCTCATAGGGGACGACGGCCGGGTCAAGGTCGCGGACTTCGGTCTCGTACGGTCCGTGGACACCGTGACGAACACCACCGGCACCGTGCTCGGCACCGTCTCGTATCTCGCCCCCGAGCAGATCGAACGCGGTGTCGCCGACCCGCGCGTCGATGTGTACGCCTGCGGTGTCGTGCTCTACGAGATGCTCACCGGCGCCAAGCCGCACACCGGCGAATCGCCCGCGCAGATCCTCTACAAGCACCTGCACGAGGACATCCCGCCGCCCTCGGCCTCCGTGCCCGGCCTTCCGGTCGACCTCGACGAACTCGTGGCGCTGGCCACCGCACGTACCCCCGAGGTACGTCCCTACGACGCGGTCGCGCTGCTCGGCCACACCCGCCAGGCACGCGCCGCGCTCAGCGACGCACAGCTGGACGCGGTCCCGCCGGCCGCGATCCAGGACGCGCACACCAACGCCGAGGACCGTACGAGCGTGATCCCGCGCGCCGTCGCCCCGGTGCCGCGGCCGCTGCCCGCCGAGGAGGAGCAGCTCCACCGCACCAGCCGTTTCGAGATGCCGCCCGTCCCGCCGCAGGGTCCGCCCGGGCCGCGTGGTGCGGGCCGCAACCCCCGGCGCGGGATGTACACGGTGATCGCCGCCGTGCTCCTGGCGCTCGGGATCGGGACGGGGGTCTGGTACATCAACTCCGGACAGTTCACCCAGGTCCCGCCCATCTTGGCCAAGACGGAGGCCGAGGCCCGCAAGAAGCTCGACGACGCCGGTCTGCGGGTGAACGACGAGGTCGTCAAGAAGTACAGCAGCAGCTACGAGCGCGGCGTCGTGATGGACAGCGACCCCGACCAGGGCAAGCGGATCCGCAGTGGCGGCGAGGTCACGCTCACCGTGTCGCTCGGCCAGGAGATCGTGCGCGTCCCGGACGTCAGCGGTTCGACGCTCGACGAGGCGAAAAAGGAGCTGCGGCAGGCCGGGCTCGAACCGGGCACGGTCACGCGGGAGTTCAGCGACGAGGTCGCGAGCGGCAAGGTGATCCGCACCAGCCCGACCTCCGGTACGCAGCGCAAGTCGGGCACGGCCGTCGCGCTCACCGTGAGCAAGGGCGAGCCGGTCGAGGTGCCCGATGTCACCGGCCGTACCCCCGAAGAAGCTCAGGAGGAGCTCCAGGAGGACGGCTTCAAGGTCGAAATCGCCCCCGAGCGGGTCCACTCCGAGCACGACAAGGGCCTGGTCGGCGAGCAGAGCCCCGGCGCGGGCGCCCAGCTCGGCAAGGGCGACACCGTCACGTTGTCGATCTCCAAGGGCCCCGAGATGATCGAGGTCCCGGACGTCACCGGCATGAAGGTGAGCGAGGCCAAGGAGGCCCTGGAGGCCAAGGGCTTCGAGGTCGACGAGGATCGAGGGTTCCTCGGCCTGTTCGGCGACACGGTGGAGAGCCAGTCGGTCGAGGGCGGCGAGGAAGCTCCCAAGGGCTCGACGATCACCATCAAGATCCGCTGAGCCGGTGCCGCCGGCAGTCCGCCGGCGGCGCCGTGCCACCCTTGAGTACGTGAAGCAGAACCGTAATCCCGTCGGCAGTCATGTCCCCGTGGCCGGCGGCCTCTCCACCAAAGGCCTTGCCTACGCACGGGAGTTGGGCTGCGAGACCGTCCAGGTCTTCGTGGCCAACCCGCGCGGCTGGGCCACCCCGCCCGGCAACCCCGCCGAGGACGAGGCCTTCCGAGCGGCCTGCGCGGCCGAGTCGATCCCCGCGTACATCCACGCCCCGTATCTGATCAACTTCGGCTCCCACTCCCCCGAGACCGTCGAGAAGTCGGTCGAGTCACTGCGCCACTCGCTGCGCCGCGGCCGTGAGATCGGCGCACTCGGCGTCGTGGTGCACACGGGTTCCGCGACGATGGGCCGCGACCGGGCGGAGGCGCTCGATCAGGTACGCCGGTACATGCGCCCGCTCCTCGACGAGCTGACCCACGAGGACGACCCGTTCCTCCTGCTCGAGTCGACCGCCGGCCAGGGCTACTCGATCTGCTCGCGGACCTGGGACTTCGGCCCGTACTTCGACGCGCTCGACCACCACCCCAAACTGGGCATCTGCCTGGACACCTGCCATGCCTTCGCCGCGGGCCACGACCTGGCCGGACCCCACGGGATGCACCAGACCCTCGACCAACTGGTGGAAACGGTCGGCGAGGGCCGGCTCAAGCTGATCCACGCGAACGACTCCAAGGACGTCGTGGGCGCCAAGAAGGACCGGCACGCCAACATCGGCCAGGGTCATATCGGCGAGGACGCGTTCGGCGAGCTGATCAAACACCCGGAGATGGCGGGCGTACCGCTGATCATCGAGACGCCCGGCGGCCAGTCGGGACACACGGCGGACGTGGAGCTTCTGAAGAAGCTGCGGGAGCGCTGAGTCGGGGTCCCAGGAAGATCGGAAAACAACTTGAGGAATACCCCTAGGGGGTATACGGTTCTGTTCATCGACAGGAACCGCTACCTGACGTTGGGGGCCTTCAGCAATGCAGCACGAAACGCACACGGCACACGCGCACGACGATCACGCGGGTCATGAGGGGCACGGCGAGCACGCGGGCCACGAAAACCCTGCGCAGCACGCGGGTCATGAGGGGCACGCCGATCACGGGAGCCACGCAGGTCACAACGGGCATGGGGGCCACAACGGGCACGGGGGCAAGGTCTCCTGGGCCATGGCCGCGAAGGCCACGCTGCACTGCCTCACCGGCTGCGCCATCGGCGAGGTGCTCGGCATGATCATCGGTACCGCGCTGGGCTGGGGCACCGTTGCGACGATGGTCCTCGCCATCGTCCTGGCCTTCTTCTTCGGCTACTCGCTCACGCTGTTCGCCGTCGTCCGCGCCGGCGTCTCCCTGAAGGCCGCGGTCGGCGTCGCCCTCGCCGCCGACACCCTGTCGATCATCGTGATGGAGATCGTCGACAACGGCGTCCTGCTGGCCGTCCCCGGCGCCATGGAGGCCCATCTGTCGGACGCGCTCTTCTGGGGCGCCCTGGCCTTCGCCTTCGCGGTCGCCTTCGCGGTCACGACTCCGGTCAACAAGTGGCTGATCGGCCGCGGCAAGGGCCACGCGGTGGTGCACCAGTACCACCACTGAGCAGCGGTACGTACGCCAGGATCAGAGCTCGGGGCCGTCCCCGGGCTCTTCCTGGTAGGAGTAGCGCTGCTCGCGCCAGGGGTCGCCGATGTTGTGATAGCCGCGCTCCTCCCAGAAGCCGCGGCGGTCGGCGGTCATGTACTCGATGCCGCGGACCCACTTCGGGCCCTTCCAGGCGTACAGATGCGGGACAACAAGCCGCAGCGGAAAGCCGTGCTCGGCGGTGAGCAGCTCACCGTCATGGTGGGTGGCCAGGATCGTCTGCTCGGCCGTGAAGTCGGAGATCCGCAGGTTGGAGCTGAATCCGTACTCGGCCCACACCATCACATGGGTGACGTCGGGCGCGGGCGGCGCCAGTTCGAGCAGGGCACGCGCCGGGACCCCGCCCCATTCGGAGCCCATCACCGAGAACTTGGTGACGCAGTGCAGATCGGCCACGACCGTGCCGTACGGGAGAGCGCCGAACTCCTCATGGGTCCAGCAGTGCTTCTCACCGTCGGCGGTGGCGCCGAAGACCCTGAACTCCCAGCGTTCGGGCCGGAATTTCGGAACGGGCCCGTAGTGGGTGACCGGCCAGCCCCGCTGCAGCCGCTGCCCCGGAGGAAGCTCGTTCTGCTTCTCGACGCGGCTTTCCGGCTGACCCATGTCTCCATGATGACAGCCCGCGGAGGGTGGACGTGACCAGGTCTGCACCGATTCGGGCAACTCCTACTAAGCATGCACTTACTGGACGGCCCGAAAAGCCGGTGCAAGGATGCGGCGCACCTGCCCCGATACGCGCTTGGAAGGAGCCTCTGCAATGCAGGGCGACCCCGAGGTCATCGAATTTCTCAACGAGCAGCTGACCGCCGAGCTCACGGCCATCAATCAGTACTTCCTGCACGCGAAGATGCAGGAGAACTTCGGCTGGACCAAGCTCGCGAAGTACACGCGGCACGAGTCGATCGACGAGATGAAGCACGCGGAGGTGCTCACCGACCGGATTCTGTTCCTGGACGGGCTGCCGAACTACCAGCGGCTTTTCCACGTACGCGTGGGACAGACGGTCACCGAGATGTTCCAGGCGGACCGTCAGGTCGAGGTCGAGGCCATCGACCGGCTCAAGCGGGGCATCGACGTGATGCGCGGCAAGGGCGATGTGACCTCGGCGAACATCTTCGAGTCGATCCTCGCGGACGAGGAGCACCACATCGACTATCTCGACACCCAGCTGGAACTGATCGAGAAGCTCGGTGAACCGCTCTACATCGCCCAGCTGATCGAGCAGCCGGAGGGCTGAGCCCTCCGCGGCGCCGGCGGGGTCAGGCCGCTTCGTCCAGCTCGACCGTGTCGAGTTCGACGGCGGAGGCGAGGGCGGGCTTGCCCTGGTCGACCAGCTCGCGCCGCGGGCAGTTGCCCCGGCCGAGGATGGCCTGGATGCGGCGTACACAGGACCCGCAGTCCGTACCGGCCTTGCACGCGGAGGCTATCTGCCGCGGAGTGCAGGCGCCGGCGTCAGCGTGCTGCTTGACCTGCTGTTCGGTGACACCGAAGCAAGAGCAGACGTACACGCCGTTCACCTCCCGAGGACAGGACCAGGTTGCGCTCTCCCGATGATCGGTGAGGCTAACCTAACCTTACCCGGCAGGACCAGCACGCAAAAGCACTATGGGGCGCGGATCACAAGGATCCGCGCCCCATAGTCACGTTCACAACCGGCCATGTTCACCGGTTCGGGCCACGCGCAAGGCCATCGACCTACTGGTCGCGGTACATCTCCGCGACGAGGAAGGCCAGGTCAAGCGACTGGCTGCGGTTCAGACGGGGGTCGCAGGCCGTCTCGTAGCGCTGGTGCAGATCGTCGACGAAGATCTCGTCGCCGCCGCCCACGCACTCGGTGACGTCGTCACCGGTGAGCTCGACGTGGATACCGCCCGGGTGCGTGCCGAGGCCCTTGTGCACCTCGAAGAAGCCCTTGACCTCGTCGAGGACGTCGTCGAAGCGACGGGTCTTGTGACCCGAGGCCGCCTCGTAGGTGTTGCCGTGCATCGGGTCGGTGATCCACGCGACGGTGGCGCCCGAAGCGGTGACCTTCTCGACCAGGGTGGGCAGCTTGTCGCGGATCTTGTCCGCGCCCATCCGCACGATGAAGGTCAGGCGGCCCGGCTCACGGTCCGGGTCGAGGCGCTCGATGTACTGCAGCGCCTCCTCCGGGGTGGTCGTCGGGCCCAGCTTGATGCCGATCGGGTTGCGGATCTTCGAGGCGAATTCGATGTGCGCGCCGTCCAGCTGACGGGTGCGCTCACCGATCCAGACCATGTGGCCCGAGACGTCGTAGAGCCGGCCGGTGCGCGAGTCCACGCGGGTCAGCGCCGACTCGTAGTCGAGCAGCAGCGCCTCGTGCGAGGCGTAGAACTCGACCGTACGGAACTCGGCCGGGTCGGTGCCGCAGGCCCGCATGAACTTCAGCGCGTTGTCGATCTCACGCGCGAGCTGCTCATAGCGCTGCCCGGACGGCGACGACTTCACGAAGTCCTGGTTCCAGGCGTGCACCTGGTGCAGGTCGGCGTAGCCGCCGGTGGTGAAGGCGCGCACCAGGTTCAGCGTCGAGGCGGACGCGTTGTACATCCGCTTGAGGCGCTCGGGGTCCGGGACGCGGGCCTGCTCGTTGAAGTCGAAGCCGTTGACGGAGTCGCCGCGGTAGGTCGGCAGCGTGACGCCGTCGCGGGTCTCGGTGTCCTTGGAGCGCGGCTTCGAGTACTGGCCGGCGATTCGGCCGACCTTCACCACGGGCACGGAGGCCGCGTACGTGAGGACGGCGCCCATCTGGAGCAGCGTCTTGAGCTTGTTGCGGATGTGGTCGGCGGACACGGCGTCGAAGGCCTCGGCGCAGTCGCCGCCCTGCAGCAGGAACGCCTCACCCTTGGCCACGGCGGCCAGACGGTTGCGCAGCTGATCGCACTCGCCCGCGAAGACGAGCGGCGGATACGACTCGAGGTCCGCGATCACATCGCGCAGAGCCTCGGCATCGGGGTACGTGGGCTGCTGCGCCGCGGGAAGGTCTCGCCAGGTGTTGCCACCGTTGGGGGTGGTCTTAGCGTTCACGGTCACCTCGTCAACATTACGGGGTCGGGGCACTCGTCCATTCCTCAGCCCACTTGGTGAGACAACGGGCCGGCAGTGTCCACACCATGACGCGGCGGGCTATGCATGCGCTATGGTCGGCGCCATGAACACGCAGCAGCACCAGAACTGGTGGTGGACCGCTCATCCGGCGGCCCACTGACTGCGCGTTCCCAAGACTCGCGAAGGCCGCCCCGGAGGGCGGCCTTTTTTGTTTGTCCAAGGCTGCTCCTCCCCGAGATCCCGAGATCCTCATCCCGATCCCGCCGGAAGGACCCCATGCCATGGACGACCGTCGCTTCACCCTCAGCCGCCTTATCGACTCGGACACCCCCTTCGCCCTCCTGCGCCGCCGCACTCCCGGCCGCGACCACGAGACGGTCGAGGTCCTGACCGGAGAGGTGCACGAGGCGCGGCATCTGGCCGATCTGCCCGACAGCGGCCTCCCCCTGCTCGCTCTCGTCCCCTTCCGGCAGATCCGCGAGCGCGGCTTCGAGGCCACGGACGACGGCACACCGCTGACGTACCTAGTCGCGAGCGAGTCGTACGAGATGGGCCTGGACGAGGCGCTCGGTCAGCTGCCGACGCATGACGTCCAGGTGCGGGGCGGGGCCTTCGACATCGACGACGACACGTATGCCGGAATCGTCGAGCGGGTGATCCAGGACGAGATCGGGCAGGGCGAGGGCGCCAACTTCGTGATCCGGCGGACGTACGAGGGTGAGATCCCGGGCTTCTCACGGGCGGACGCGCTCGCCCTCTTCCGGCGGCTGCTCGACGGTGAGCGCGGCGCGTACTGGACCTTCGTCGTGCACACCGGGGACCGGACGCTGGTCGGCGCGAGCCCCGAGGTCCATGTGCGCATGAGCGGCGGCACGGTCGTGATGAACCCGATCTCCGGCACCTACCGCTACCCGGCCGAGGGCCCGACGGCGGACGGGCTGCTCGGTTTCCTGGCCGACGCCAAGGAGCGCGCCGAGCTGTCGATGGTGGTCGACGAGGAGCTCAAGATGATGTGCACGGTCGGCGACCAGGGCGGGGTCGTGATCGGGCCGAGGCTCAAGGAGATGGCGCATCTCGCGCACACCGAGTACGAGCTGCGCGGGAAGTCCAGCCTCGATGTGCGGGAGGTGCTCAAGGAGACGCTGTTCGCGGCGACCGTCACCGGCTCGCCCGTCGAGAACGCCTGCCGGGTCATCCAGCGCTACGAGGACGGCGGCCGGGGCTACTACGCGGGCGCTCTCGCCCTGATCAGCCGGGACGCGGGCGGTGCGCAGACCCTCGACTCCCCCATCCTGATCCGTACGGCCGACATCGCCGCGGACGGCCGCCTCCGCGTCCCGGTCGGCGCCACGCTCGTACGGGATTCGGTGCCGGCCAACGAGGTGGCCGAGACACACGCCAAGGCGGCCGGGATCCTGGCCGCGCTCGGGGTGCGGCCCGGACGCCCGCGCACGGAGCACGCGCGGCCGCGGCTCGCGGACGATCCCCGCGTACAGGAGGCGCTGGACTCTCGGCGCGGCTCGCTCGCCCCGTTCTGGCTGCGGATGCAGGAGCGGACCGGTCAGCTGAGCGGGCACGCGCTGGTGATCGACGGCGAGGACACCTTCACTGCGATGCTCGCGCACGTGCTGCGGTCCTGCGGTCTGTCGGTGACGGTCCGGCGCTACGACGAGCCGGGGGTACGGGAGGCGGCGCTCGCGCACGAAGGGCCGATCGTGCTGGGCCCAGGACCCGGCGACCCCTCGGACGCGACCGACCCGAAGATGCGCTTCCTGCGCGAACTGACCGCCGAGCTCGTACGCGGCCATCGCCACGGACTGCTGGGGGTCTGTCTCGGCCATGAGCTGCTCGCGGCCGAGCTGGGGCTCGACATCGTGCGCAAGGAGGTGCCGTACCAGGGAGCGCAGACGCGGATCGTGCTGTTCGGGCGGCCCGAGACGGTCGGCTACTACAACAGCTTCACGGCGGTGTGCGACGGGGACACCGCGGCCGAGCTGGCGGCCCATGGCATCGAGGTGAGCCGGACCGCGGCGAGCGGCGAGGTGCACGCGCTGCGCGGGCCCGGGTTCGCCGGGGTGCAGTTCCACCCGGAGTCGGTGCTGACGCTGCGCGGGGCCGCGATCGTGCGGGAGCTGGTGGAGTCGGTGCGGGCCACGGTCCGGGTCTGAGGCGGGTACGGCGGTGCGGGGCCGGGGCCCCGGGGGCGAGGGGCTCCGTACCGCCGTATATTCGCGCATATCCGGCGAAAAGCCTCAGCCTTATCCGCTGAGCCTCCTCCACTGGGAACTGGGAGCAGTCGTGGAAATCCTCCATTTCGGCGTGCAGGCCGACGAGAAGCCGCTCATCGAGAAGGCCTTCGAAGGACACCACGAGACCCGCTGCCTGGATGTCTTCCTGACCGAGGACACGGCCCCCATCGCGGCCGGCTACGAGATCATCTCGGTCAGCGTCAACGCCAATCTCGGCAACCGGGTCCTGCAGACCCTGGCGGCCGGTGGCACCCAGATGATCGCCACGCGCTCCACCGGGTTCAACCACATCGACCTCGAGGTGGCCGAACGGCTCGGTCTGACCGTCGCGCGCGTCTCGTACTACTCGCCGTACTCGGTCGCCGAGTTCGCCTGGACCCTCGCCATGGCGGTCAACCGCCGGATCGTCCGTGCCTCCAACCGCACACGCGACTTCGACTTCCGGCTGCAGGGCCTGATGGGGCGCGACATGCGCGGCCGTACGGTCGGCGTCCTCGGCACCGGCAAGATCGGTGAGGCCTTCACCCGGATCGCCCACGGTTTCGGCATGAATCTGCTCGGCTGGGATGTCGCGCAGAACCCGGCCTGCGTGGAGCTCGGCATGAAGTACGTCGAGAAGGACGAACTCTTCGCCGAGTCGGACGTGATCAGCCTGCATGTGCCGCTGCTGCCTGCCACACAGCACATCATCAACGCCGAGGTGCTCGCGGAGATGAAGGACGACGCGATCCTGGTGAACTCCAGCCGCGGCGGGCTCATCGACACCGAGGCCCTGGTAGCCGAGCTGCGCAAGGGCCGCTTCACCGGTGTCGGGCTCGATGTGTACGAGGCCGAGGCGGGGCTCTTCTTCTTCGACAAGTCGATCCAGGGCGTCGAGGACGATGTCCTGGCCCGCCTGCTGACCTTCCCGAACGTGGTCGTCACCTCGCACCAGGCGTACTACACGCTGGACGCGCTGAACCAGATCATCGAGACGACCCGGCAGAACATCCTCGACTACTCGGCGGGCAGGCGCAGCGAGAACGTCCTGGTCCCGGCCGTGCCGAAGGCCGGGAGCTGAAGCTCCCGGCCCTGCTGCCCTGTATGGCCCGCCTCAGCCGAAGAAGACGCCGACTTCCTTGTAGAGCTCGGGGTTCACGGTCTTGAGCTTGGCCGTGGCCTGCGAGATCGGCACACGCACGATGTCGGTACCGCGCAGCGCGACCATCTTGCCGAAGTCACCGTCGCGTACGGCCTCGATGGCGTGCAGTCCGAAGCGGGTGGCGAGCCAGCGGTCGAAGGCGCTCGGGGTGCCGCCGCGCTGGACGTGGCCGAGGACGGTGGTGCGGGCCTCCTTGCCGGTCCGCCTCTCGATCTCCTTGGACAGCCACTCGCCCACGCCCGAGAGCCGGACGTGCCCGAACGAATCGAGCGTGCCGTCCTTCAGGACCATCTCGCCGTCCTTGGGCATGGCGCCCTCGGCGACGACGACGATCGGGGCGTACGAGGCCTTGAACCGGGAGGTCACCCAGGCGCAGACCTGGTCCACGTCGAAGCGCTGCTCGGGGATGAGGATGACGTTGGCGCCACCGGCGAGCCCCGAGTGCAGCGCGATCCATCCGGCGTGCCGGCCCATGACCTCCACCACGAGGACGCGCATATGCGACTCGGCGGTGGTGTGCAGCCGGTCGATCGCCTCGGTGGCGATCCCCACGGCCGTATCGAAGCCGAAGGTGTAGTCGGTGGCGGACAGGTCGTTGTCGATGGTCTTCGGCACGCCGACGACCGGGATGCCGTACTCGTCGGTGAGCTTGGCGGCGACGCCGAGGGTGTCCTCGCCGCCGATCGCGATCAGGGAGTCCACCTCGTACTTGGCGAGGTTCTCCTTGATCCGGCGGACGCCGTTCTCCTCCTTGAACGGATTCGTCCGCGAGGAGCCGAGGATGGTGCCGCCGCGGGGCAGGATGCCGCGGACCGCCGGGATGTCGAGCGGCACGGTGTCGCCCTCCAGCGGTCCGCGCCAGCCGTCCCTGAAGCCCACGAAGTCGTAGTCGTACTCCTGGACGCCCTTGCGGACGATCCCGCGGATGACCGCATTGAGCCCGGGGCAGTCGCCGCCACCGGTCAGCACGCCGATTTTCTTGGCCCCCATGGGGAATCCCTTCGCCACGTTCGCTGTGTGACCCGTCACGCTAATGGTGATCCAGGTCACTTCACGGTGTCGAGGGCGCCAAATCCTTATCGGAGCTTGGCAGTTGATCAGCGGGGTTCACTCGTACGAGGGGGTGGGGTGAGCGGGCCGTTGCCGCTACTCGTCGTCGAGGCCCCGCTCTATCGCATACCGCACCAGCTCCACCCTGTTGTGCAGCTGCAGCTTGCCCAGGGTGTTCTGGACGTGGTTCTGGACCGTGCGGTGGGAGATGACCAGGCGTTCGGCGATCTGCTTGTAGCTGAGGCCCTTGGCCACCAGGCGCAGGACTTCGGTTTCGCGGTCGGTGAGTTGGGGGGCCTTGGGCTCGTCGGGGGCCGACGGTGCCGGTTCCGAGGCCAGGCGGCGGTATTCGCCGAGGACCAGGCCCGCGAGGCCCGGGGTGAAGACCGGGTCGCCGACGGCGGTGCGGCGGACCGCGTCGATCAGTTCCTCGGTCGAGGCCGACTTGAGGAGGTAGCCCGTCGCGCCCGACTTGACCGCTTCCAGGACGTCCGCGTGCTCGCCAGAGGCGGACAGGACCAGGACGCGCAGCTTCGGGTTGGCGCCGACGAGTTCCTTGCAGACCTGGACGCCCGGTTTGAGGGGCAGATTCAGGTCGAGGACGAGGACATCCGGCGCGGCGGCCTTCGCGCGGCGGACCGCCTGGTCGCCGTCACCCGCCGTGGCCACCACGTCAAGGCCGGGCTCCGCCGCCAGGTCGCGGGCCACCGCGTCGCGCCACATCGGGTGGTCGTCGACCACCATCACCTTGATCTGCTGCTGCTCGCTCATCAACCTGCCTTCCCCCGTGGGACTTTCAGTTCTACTTCCGTGCCCTGCCCGGGCACCGAGATCAGTTCGGCCGTACCGCCTATGTCGCGCAGCCGGCCGCGGATCGAGAGCGCCACCCCGAGGCGGCCCTCCCCCTCGGCCTGGACGAGCCGGCCCTCCGGGATGCCCGGGCCGTCGTCGCGGACCGTCACGATGACTTCGTCGGTCCAGTCCTCGACGAGGATCCAGGCCCGTGCGTCCTCGCCCGCGTGCGCCCGGACATTGTCCAGTGCGGCACCGACGGCGGCCGCCAGCTCACGCGCCGCCGCCGGGGGCAGCAGCACGGGCGCACCCGGTTCGGAGAGGGTGACACGGGAGCCCGCGAAGGGGGAGAGCAGGGTGCGGATATCGCGCGGGAGGTCGTCAGGATCGTCGTCCGGTTCGTCCACGACCCGTACGAAGGCGCCCTGCAGCGCGTCGTCCGAGACCCGGGACGCCGGGAGCAGCCCGCCCGCCACCAGGGTGCGCAGGGCGACCTCCTGCTCGCCGGCCATCCGGCCCAGCTCGGCCGCCTCGCCGCCGAGGGCCGTGCCGCGGCGCTGGACCATCGCGAGGACCTGGAGGACGTTGTCGTGGATGTCGCGGGCCAGGCGTTCGCGCTCGCGGGTCGCGGCCTCGATCTCCAGCGCGCGGGCCAGGGTGCGCTCGGAGGCCCGGGCGACCTCCACCACGTATCCGATCGCTATCGAGGCCACCCAGACGAGCAGCACGTTGTGCAGGGTGTCCTGGCTCGGCCTGCCCCGCTGGACGATGTTCGCGACCCCGACGAGCGCCGAGGCCACGGCCGCCCAGCGCCAGCCGCCCTTGAGCGCGTACGCGAGCACGGCGCCGGCGGTCCAGATCGACGGCAGCGTCGGGCCGTCCCCGGCGATGCGCTGCGCGGAGTCGGCGACCGGGGTGAGCAGGATGCCGGTGAGCGAGATGCTCAGGTCGATGAACAGGAAGCGCTTGGTGCAGGCCGCCGCATTGGCGACGAAGCGCAGGGTGGCGACGGTCCAGACGGCCAGGACGGCGAAGTACGTGATCGCCACCCAAGGGCGTGCGAACTCCTCGTACGCGGAGACGAAGAGGCCGATCGCGTACACCATCGTGCCGAGGCGGTACGCGGTCAGGGCGCGCCACAGCGGCAGCTCCACCGACATCCGCATCACGCGTTCGCGTTTTGCCATTTTCCCGCCCCGCCCCCAGCGGTCCCGACGGACCGTTCCTGCTTGTCAAGACGTGCTTGCCCTACGCGGCGTCCGCGGCCTTGTCGTCGCCCCCGGCCTTGTCGTCGCCCGCAGCCTTCTCGGCCTTCTCGGCCTTCGCGAGCTCCGCCTTCTTCTTGGCCTCGTCCGCGAGCTGCCGCTTGGCGGCCGTCGCGTAGATGTCCACGTACTCCTGGCCGGAGAGCTTCATGATTTCGTACATGACCTCGTCCGTCACCGAGCGGAGGATGAACCGGTCGCCCTCCATGCCGTGATACCGGCTGAAGTCCAGCGGCTTGCCGATCCGGATGCCCGGGCGCATCAGCTTGGGCACCACCTTGCCGGGCGGCTGGATCTTCTCGGTGTCGATCATCGCGACGGGGATCACCGGAGCGCCCGTGGCCAGGGCCACCCGGGCCAGGCCGCCGGGCTTGCCGCGGTAGAGGCGGCCGTCCGGGGAGCGGGTGCCCTCGGGGTAGATACCGAAGAGCTCACCGCTCTCGATCACGGCGATACCGCTCTTGATGGCCGCCTCACCGGCGCCGCGCGCACCCGAGCGGTCCACGGGGAGCTGGCCGACGCCCTTGAAGAACGCGGCCGTCAGCTTGCCCTTCACACCCGGGCTGTTGAAGTACTCCGCCTTCGCGATGAAGGTGACCTTGCGGTCGAGCACCGCGGGCAGGAAGAAGGAGTCCGAGAAGGACAGATGGTTGCTCGCGAGGATCGCGGGCCCCTCCGCGGGGATGTTCTCAAGACCCTCCACCCAGGGGCGAAAGACGGTCTTGAGGCTCCCGCCGACGGTGAGCTTCATGAACCCGTAGATCAACGCAGGTGCCTTTCTCGTATCGTCACGTCGACCTTAACCCGTAGCGGGCCTGCGCTCCTTCTGCGGCGGTCTCGGACGACCCTGGTCGGTGTCGGTCCGGTCGCGTACCGTGAACGCAACCTCCCCAGTCACGAAGGAGACCGAAGGTGCCGGTACTCCCCGGAGCCGAGCCGTTCCGCCACGAAGGCGGCGAGGTCGGCGTCCTCCTCTGCCACGGTTTCACCGGTTCCCCGCAGTCGCTGCGCCCCTGGGCGGAGTATCTGGCCGAGCGCGGCCTGACAGTCGCCCTGCCGCTGCTGCCCGGGCACGGCACGCGCTGGGAGGATCTGGCGCTGACCGGGTGGCAGGACTGGTACGCGGAGGTGGACCGCGAGCTGCGCGCGCTGAGCGAGCGGTGCTCCCGGGTGTTCGTGTTCGGCCTGTCGATGGGCGGCGCGCTCACGCTGCGGCTCGCGGCCAAGCACGGCGACGCGATCAGCGGGATCGTCCTGGTGAACCCGTTCAACAAGATGCGCGACCCGATGGCCTTCGCCCTTCCGGTGGTACGGCACCTGGTGCGCTCCACGAAGGGCATCGCGAGCGATATCGCCAAGGAGGGCTCCGAAGAGCTCGGCTACACCCGGGTGCCGCTGCACGCGGCGCACTCGCTGCGCCGGTTCTCGCAGCTGGTCGACGCCGAACTGCCGCAGGTCACCCAGCCGTTGCTGCTCCTGCACAGCCCGCAGGACCATGTGGTCTCACCGGCCGACTCGGCGCGGATCCTCGGCCGGGTCTCGTCCACCGATGTCACCGAGATCCTGCTGGAACAGAGTTACCACGTGGCGACGTTGGACCATGACGCGGACCGCATCTTCGACGAGAGCCACGCCTTCGTCAGCCGGCTCGCGCCCGACACCAAGGAATCCCGGGAAGGTACGACGGCCGGTGGCTGAGCACGAAGCGGCGGACCGCGACGAGAGCCGCGAGGAGCACGACGAGCACGACGCCGGACTGCGCGATCCTTCCGACGGGGCGCCGGGCGCCGCGGGGACAGTCGCGTCGTCCGGGGCTCCCGCGGGGGCCGAGAGCAAGTCCGATGTCGACGAGGACGCGGCCTGGGCCGCGATCGTGGCCGGGTACGGGGATCAGCCGGCCGATCCGCCGGGCGCCAAGCCCTTCAAGTCCGTCGAGGACCTCGCGGGCCTGGTCGCCGAGGCCGAGGAGGCCGAGCGAGGCCCCGCCAAGACCGGCTCGGACAAGCCGGTGGGCGGCTCCATCGTCTTCGCCCCGGGCGTGGGTCCGAGGGACTACGACGTGTCCGAGGCGTCGGAGGACGACCTGGACGAGAGCGACGAGGGCCACTTCGTACCGCCGGAGCCGCCGCCGCTCCCGGAGGCCGACACCACCGCCAAGTTCGCGTGGCTCGCGGTGATCGGCGGGCCGGTTCTGCTGCTGCTCGCGATCCTGCTGCGCTGGCCGATGACGTGGTGGCTGACCACGCTCGGGATCGGCGGTTTCCTCGGTGGGTTCGCGACGTTGGTGATGCGGATGGGGGACGGGGACGACGAGGATGACGATCCGGGGCGGGGTGCGGTGGTCTGACGTTTCCCGGTTGTACGCGGGGCCCGTACCGGGGTTGTTCCGGGGCGGGCCTTTCGTATGTGCCGGCGGGGTTGTGATGCCACGCCGATGCGCCCGCCCTACCTGATCTTCGACGCGAAGACCTACGAATTCCTGGGCTTCCGTGACGAGCGGATCTCGCGGGACGGAAAGAAGGACTGCATCCAGCTGTCGCACACCGTCGAGTGGGCGATCGTCGACAAGGTGAGGCAGCGCCCGTAGGACTCAGGAAGCAGCAGGCACCCTGAGGGCGGCCAGGACCGGAAGATGGTCCGTGGCCGCCCTCAGGTCCGTCTCCAGGACGCCCTCGTGCCCCAACGGGACGCCGCAGCCCAGGACTTCGATCCCGCGCGAGGCGAAGATCGCATCGATACGCTGCCGGGGATTGTCCGCCTCCGAGGAGTACTCACTCCCCCAGGGCTTCGTCGCCCAGCAGTCCTGGAGCGCCCCCGCGAGCAGTTTGAACGTACGCCCGTGCGGCTTGTCGTTGAGGTCACCGCCCGCCACCGTGTGCTCGACACCCATGCCGGCGAGCCGGTCGAGCAGCATGCCGCCCTGGTCGTAACGCTCATCGGTCTGCAGGGAGAGGTGACAGCTGAGGACGCCGAGCCGGGCGCCGCCGAAGCGGACGACCGCGGTGGAGAAGCCACGGCGGTGCAGGCCGGGGGTCAGCGGCAGCAGCACATCCTCGGTGCGCTCGACCGTCGCCCGCAGCGAGCACAGCAGCGCGGGGCCGGCCGCCGGGGCGCCGCCCGCCAGGATCACCAGGTCAGAGGCCTTGGCAAGGCGCGCGAGCTTCTTGTTCCAGCGGAAGAAGCGCGGGGCTTCCTGGATCAGGACGAGATCGGGATCCAGGGCGCGGATCACCCGGGCGAGCGCCGCGGTGTCGTCGCGCATCGAGCGGATGTTGTACGAGAGGACCCTGACGACGGCCGAACCGTCCGGGTCCGTACGGGAGTTGGGCAGTGAGATGGGCTGGGTGCTCTGTCCGGTCACCGGGCCACGGTATGACAACGCCCGCCGGTCCTGAGCGGAACACGGCGGGCGGCTGTCATCGGGCTGCGGGTCACATGACCGGGTCGGGCTCCCGGGCCAGGTCGGCGGCGCCCACGAGGCCCGCCTTGTTGCCCAGCTTGGCGGCGATCACCTCGGCCTGCGGGCGCCAATTGCCGCCCACGAGCCAGCGCTTGTACGACTTGCGGATCGGGTCGAGCACCAGCTCGCCCTCGTCCGACAGTCCGCCGCCGATGATGAACGCGGAGGGGTCGAACAGCGAGGCGAGGTCGGCGAGACCCGCGCCGGCCCAACGGGCCAGCTCACGGTAGGAGTCGACCGCGACCGGGTCGCCCTGACGGGCGGCCATCGAGATGTGCTTGCCCTCGATACCGTCCGGCGTGCCGTTGCCGAGCGCGAGCAGCACCTCCGCGTTCTCCGGGGTGGCGTTGGCGCGCTGCTTCGCATAGCGCACGAGCGCGCTGCCGGAGGCGTACTGCTCCCAGCAGCCCTGGCTGCCGCAGCCGCACATCAGACCGTCGGGAACCATCCGGATGTGGCCGAACTCGGCGGCCACACCGAAGTGTCCACGGCGCAGCTTGTTGCCGATGATGATGCCGCCGCCGAGACCGGTGCCGAGGGTGATGCAGATGACGTTGCGATGCCCCTTGCCCGCACCGAACTTGTACTCGCCCCAGGCCGCGGCGTTCGCGTCGTTCTCCACCACCACGGGCAGGCCTACGCGTGCTTCGACCTTCTCCTTCAGCGTCTCGTGCCGCCAGTCGATGTTCGGCGCGAAGTAGACGGTGGAGCGCTGGCGGTTGACGTAACCCGCCGCGCCGATGCCCACGCCCACGATCTCGTGCCCGGCTCGTGCGCCCTCCACGGACGAGGCGATCGCGTCAACGATGGCCTCGGGGGTGCTGGGAGTCGGCACCTTGAAGGTGGAAAGGATCGTGCCTTCCTCGTCGACCACGCCGGCCGCAATCTTGGTGCCGCCGATGTCGACGCCGATGGTGAGTCCCATGTGTCCCTCAGTTTTCGGTCGAGCCCCGCTGCCGCCAAGCCTAACCGAGGGGAACGTCGGCGCCGGTCGATGCGGCCGCCAGTCCAGGCGTTACGACCTCTAGTCCAAGTCGATGGGGTCGCCGCCGGACTTGCCCTCGCCCTTGCGGTCCTCGTCCGTCCAGCGCTTCTCGTGGCCCTGTACGGCGGAGCGGTACGCGGCCAGGAGTTCGGAACCCGCGGCGGCCAGGTGGTCGAACACGTCCGGGTTGCGCTGGATGACCGGTTCCACGACCGACTTCGCCTGGTTGATCAGCTGGTTGACGGCGCCCTGAGCGGCCATCCCGGCGATCGGCGTCTGCAGCCCGGAGAGCTTCTCGCTCACCGCGTCCACCAGACGCCGCAGCTCCTCGGCCGCGGAGCCGGGCGGCGTGCCGTACTGAGCGCGGCGCCGCGCCTGTTCGGCGGCGAGGTCCTCGGCACAGGCCTTCTCCCACGCGTCCTCGTCGACGGCCTTCGGGGGTTCGGCGGGGCGCTCGGTGTCGCTCATGGCGGGCTCCTGCGGCAGGTCTGTCGGTGCGCGGCTGATGTCCGGCTGCGTACCTTCGACGGTACCCGAACGGCGGTACCGGGATCAGGGCACGGCGGGTTCAGCTCCGGCGGTCCTGCGGCCACAGGCCCGGGTCCGGTGTGAAGCGGATGCCGAGCTCGCCGTCTTTGAGCCCGGCGCCCGCGACCGAGCAGCGGCGCAGCGCGGACGGCAGCGGCACGATACGGCGGAACTCCCCCGCGGTGACGACGAGTTCGTCCCCGCGCCGTACGAGATCGAGCTCCTCGCGTACGGCTCCGGGCAGCGGTATCCGCCACTCCAGGACCCCGTCCTCGGCGAGGCGGTCCTCTATCGGCCACTCCTCCTGAGGCGGTACGTCACGAGGTGCCGGGACCGCGAGCGCGGCCAGATCCTCGGCGCCGCGGGGGTCGCGCCCGAGGTGGGCGATCTCGGTGACCGGCAGGCCGTCGCCGCGCCACTGGGCCAGGACCTTGTCCTGCTGGGCGGCGAGCGAGGCGAGCCAGGGGTCGGCGGAGCCCTGCGGCAGTACGCGGTTGGCGACGACGCTCTCGATCCTGAGCCCGTACAGGGCCAGCCCCGTCTCCGCCTTCAGGACGGCTTCGGACCCCGCGGGCCCGGGCTCCGCGACCACCCGTACGACGGTGTCCTCGCTCTCGATCACGGCCTGCACCCCGGCGAGATGCGCATCCCACTGCGCGGCCGCCTCGTACAGCCACTGCGAGGGCATCGGCACACCCGCGAGCTGGGCCAGCATCGGGCGCAGGGCGCGGGCGGCCTGGCGCTGCGGCGGCAGTACACGGCGTACGTAGCGGCGCAGCTGTGCGGGCAGGGCGAGCGTCGCGAGTGCCTGCTCGGTGGGCGGCAGATCGACCACGACGAGGTCGTGCGCCGCGTTGCGGTGCGCGTCGCGCAGCGCGGTGAGCAGCGCGAGCTCGGGGGCTCCTGGGAGCGGGGTGAGCTCGTCGTCGTCGAGCCGCTGTGCGCCGAACATCTCCAGGGCGGTGGCGGCCCGGTCCTGGAGGGCGAGCAGCTCGGTGCGGAAGTGTCCGGCGGGGTCGACCGACGCGGCGGTGACACCGTCCACGGCGGTCTGTCCCAGGAGCAGCGTGCGCAGCCCTTGTGCGGTGGCCGCCTGTGCGGTGGCCGCGGCGACGGTGGTACGGCCGGCGCCGCCGGGGCCGGTGACGAAGAGGGTGCGCATAAGAGTGAACGGTACGCGAGGGGCGGCCGCGCCCTCGGCGCGCGCCCTCCCGGATCAGGTGGCCGAGCTCAGCAGGTGGCCCAGCTCCCGGATCAGGTGGCCGAACCGGCCGCCGCGCCCGTCTCCAGGTCGGGACCCCAGCGCTTCAAGGACTCCTCCAGGTCGAGGGCGCGCAGCTGCTCCTCGCCCTCGGCGGGCCAGTCCTCGCGCGGAACCCGCCACATGATCTCGAACTCGTTGCCGTCCGGGTCCTTGGCGTACACCGACTTCGACACACCGTGGTTGGTGGCCCCGACCAGCGCCCCGAGCCCGGTCAGCTTCGCGGCGGTCTCCGCCAGCTCGCCGAGCGTGCCGACCTCCCACGCCAGGTGGTAGAGCCCGACCCTGCCCTGCTCGGGACCGGGCGCGTCCGCGCCGACCGAGAACAGTCCGAGATCGTGGTCGTTGAGCGTCTCCGCGGCGCTGAGGAAGGCGGCGCGGTCACCGATCCGCACATCGACCTTGAAGCCGAACACATCGACGTAGAACGCGGTGGCACGGGCGACGTCCCGCACATAGAGCACGGCGTGGTTGAGACGGCGGACAGGCATGGAACTCTCCGAGGTGGACGAACGCGGCGGGCGAGGTGGCCTACTTGAGGCCCGACTCCACACGCTTCTTCAGGCCCGCGAGCGCCCGGTCGATGATGACCTTCTCCGCCTTGCGCTTGATCATCCCGAGCATCGGGATCTTCACGTCGACGGTGAGCCTGTACGTCACCTCGGTGCCCTTGCCGGCGGACGACAGCAGGTAACTGCCGTCGAGCGCACGCAGCATCTGGGACTTGACCAGCGTCCAGCTGACCTCGTTGTCGCCGGTCCAGGTGTAGCCGAGCACCTGGTCGTCCTTGATCGCACCGGCGTCCATGACCAGACGCACCTGCTCGGCACGGCCGGCGGCGTCGCTCGCGAGCACCTCGGCCTGCTTCACCTCGCCGGTCCAGTCGGGGTAGCGGGCGAAGTCGGCGATCACCGCCATGACCTCGGCGGGCGAAGCCTCGATCGTGATGCTCGAGCTGGTGTGTTCCGCCATCGCCGTGGCTCCTTGGGTACGGGACGAAATGCAAGGGGTACGCGGGGTGGGCCCGCCGCCGTGAAGGCTACCGCGCCGGGGCCACAGCAGGCCCCGCCGCCTCAGCCCGCGAGACCGCCCGCTCCCGCCACTCCAGGTCGTACGGCTTCACCACTCCAGGGCGTAGGGCCTGCCCGACCCCGCGAAGTGCCCGACATTCACGCACTCCGTCACCCCGATCCGCATCCGCCGCACCAGCGGCTGATGGACATGGCCGAAGAGCGCGTAGCGCGGCCGGGTCCGCCGTATCGCCTCGAGAAGCGCCACACTGCCGCGCTCGAAGCGCCGCGCCACCGTGTCGTACACGAGCTCCGGCACCTCCGGCGGAATGTGCGTGCACAGCACGTCCACCTCGCCGACGGCCTCGATCTTCGCCGCGTACTCCTCGTCACTGATCTCGTACGGCGTGCGCATGGGCGACTTGAGCCCGCCGCCGACGAAGCCGAAGACGAGGCCGCCGATCTCGGTCCGCTCGCCGTCGAGGACCGTGGTGCCCGCTTCCGCGTACTCCTTCCACAGGCCAGGCATGTCGACGTTGCCGTAGGTCGCGTACGTCGGGGTCGGGAAGGCCGCGAACATCTCGGCGTACTGCCTGCGCACCGCGCTTTCGATCGCGGAGTTGCGGTCAAGGCCCTTCCACAGCGAGGCCCCGAACGCGCGCGCCTCCTCGTAGCGGCGGGCGGTGCGCAGCTCGACGATGCGGGAGGCGTTCTCGGCGCCGAAGAGGTCGGGGAAGATGCCGCGCGAGTGGTCGGCGTAGTCGAGGAAGAGCACCAGGTCACCGAGGCAGACCAGGGCGTCGGCGCCGTCACCTGCGCGCGCGAGTGCCTCGGTGTTGCCGTGTACGTCGCTGACCACATGCACTCGCATGCCGATCACCCTAGAACCCCGGGGCCCGGACTGGTAGAGCACACCAGTCCCCCACCAAACCCCCACCGGACCTGCGGTTACTTCCGAGTCGCAGGAGTGGTCGACTACTGTGCGAAGTGCAACGCCTTGTCGTGTGACGCAGCGAACATCTGGCCCGGACCCCCTATCGGAGAGTCCATACCGATGGGTAACGTCCGGGCAGTCCAGTCGTGCTCCCGTGTCTTTGGAAAAGTATTCCGCCCAGGGCACCCGAGCACCTGCCCGATCTTGGACCGCACCGTCGCAGCACACAACGTCGTGGCGCCGGCGCCCTATGAGGAGCAGCAGTCTTGCGCGAGTTCAGCCTTCCGGCCCTTTACGAGGTCCCCGCGGACGGCAATCTGACCGACATCGTCCACCGCAATGCCGTGCAGCATCCCGATGTCGCCGTCATCGGGCGCAAGGTGAACGGCACTTGGCAGGACGTCACCGCGAGAGACTTCCTCACCGAAGTGCGTGCCGCGGCCAAGGGCCTGATCGCCTCGGGCGTGCAGCCCGGCGACCGGGTCGGTCTGATGTCCCGTACGCGCTACGAGTGGACGCTGCTCGACTTCGCGATCTGGAGCGCGGGCGCGGTCACGGTTCCGGTCTACGAGACCAGCTCGCCCGAGCAGATCCAGTGGATCCTCGGTGACTCCGGCGCGGTCGGCTGCCTCGTGGAGCTCGACGCCCACGCGGAGGCCGTCGCCTCCGTACGCGACCGTCTTCCCGCCCTGGCGAACGTCTGGCAGATCGAGGGCGGCGGCCTCGACGAGCTGCGCGCCGCGGGCGCGGACGTGAGCGACGAGACCGTCGACGAGCGCTCGGCCGTGGCGAAGGCCGACGACCCGGCCACGATCGTCTACACCTCGGGCACCACGGGCCGCCCCAAGGGCTGTGTGCTCACCCACCGCAGCTTCTTCGCGGAGTGCGGCAACATCGTCGAGCGCCTGCGCCCCCTGTTCCGTACGGGCGAGTGCTCGGTCCTGCTCTTCCTGCCGCTCGCGCACGTCTTCGGGCGCCTGGTGCAGATCGCGCCGATGATGGCGCCGATCAAGCTCGGCCACGTGCCGGACATCAAGAATCTGACCGATGAACTGGCCGCGTACCGGCCGACGTTGATCCTCGGCGTCCCGCGCGTCTTCGAGAAGGTCTACAACTCGGCGCGCGCCAAGGCCCAGGCCGACGGCAAGGGCAAGATCTTCGACAAGGCCGCGGACACGGCGATCGCCTACAGCCGCGCGCTGGACTCGGCGGGCGGCCCGTCCCTCGGTCTCAAGCTGAAGCACAAGGCCTTCGACAAGCTGGTCTACAGCAAGCTGCGCGCGGTGCTCGGCGGCCGCGGCGAGTACGCGATCTCCGGCGGAGCGCCGCTGGGCGAGCGCCTCGGGCACTTCTTCCGCGGCATCGGCTTCACGGTCCTCGAGGGCTACGGCCTGACGGAGTCGTGCGCGGCCACCGCGTTCAACCCCTGGGACCGCCAGAAGATCGGCACGGTCGGCCAGCCGCTGCCGGGCTCGGTGATCCGGATCGCCGACGACGGCGAAGTCCTGCTGCACGGCGAGCACTTGTTCGCGGGCTACTGGAACAACGAGGCCGCGACCGCGGAGGCGCTGGCCGACGGCTGGTTCCACACCGGTGACATCGGCACGCTCGACGAGGACGGCTACCTCGCGATCACCGGCCGCAAGAAGGAGATCATCGTCACGGCCGGCGGCAAGAACGTCGCCCCCGCGGTGATCGAGGACCGCATCCGTGCGCACGCCCTTGTCGCCGAGTGCATGGTGGTCGGCGACGGCCGTCCGTTCGTGGGCGCGCTCGTCACCCTCGACGAGGAGTTCCTGGGCCGCTGGGCCTCGGAGAACGGCAAGTCCTCGGCGTCGGTGGCTGATCTGCGCGAGGACCCCGAGCTGCTCGCCACGATCCAGGGCGCGGTGGACGACGGCAACGCGGCGGTCTCGAAGGCGGAGTCGGTCCGCAAGTTCCGCATCCTGGGCTCGCAGTTCACGGAGGAGTCGGGCCATCTGACGCCGTCCCTGAAGCTGAAGCGCAATGTGGTCGCCAAGGACTTCGCGGACGAGATCGAGGCGATCTACCGGGGCTGAGTCCCGCACGGCGCATACGAGGAGGGGCACACACCAGGCGGTGTGTGCCCCTCCTCGTATGCGCCGAGAAAGCTGCTACAGAAGCTCCTTGAGCCGCTCCGCCAGCAGATCCCAGCGCCACTTCTCCTCGACCCACTCCCGCCCCCGCTCCCCCATCCGAGCCCGCAGCTCGGGGTCGAGGAGCAGCGCCGTGACGCGGTCCGCGGCCTCGGCCGGGTCACCGCCACGGACCACCCACCCCGTCTCCCCGTCGAGCACCGCATCCGGCGCCCCACCGGAGTCACCGGCGACGACGGGCAGCCCGGTGGCCGAGGCCTCCAGGTACACGATGCCGAGACCCTCGACATCGAGCCCCCCGCGCCGCGTACGGCACGGCATCGCGAAGACGTCACCGGCCCCGTAATGCGCGGGCAGCTCCCCCCACGGCACCGAACCCGTGAAGTGCACGGAGTCCGCGACCTTGGTCTCGGCCGCGAGCTTGCGCAGATCCTTCTCGTACGGGCCGCCGCCCACGACGAGCAGCACCGCGTCCGGCACCTTCGCCAGGATCAGCGGCATCGCCTCGATCAGTGTGTCCTGCCCCTTGCGCGGGACGAGCCGCGAGACGCACACGACCACCGGCCGCTCGCTGAGCCCGAGCCGGGCGCGCACCTCGGCGCCGCCCGAGCCGGGGTGGAAGGTCTTCTCGTCGACGCCCGGCGGCAGTTGCCGCATCCGCGCGGCCGCCTCGGGAGTGAGCGCGGCGGCGATACGGGAGCGGGTGTACTCACCGAGGTAGGTGATCGTGTCGGTCGACTCCCCGATCCTGCGCAGGAGTTGACGCGACGCGGGCAGCTGGGCCCAGCCCGCCTCATGCCCGTGCGTGGTGGCGACGAGCCGGGTCGCACCCGCCTTGCGCAGCGCGCCGCCCATCAGACCGAGCGGAGCGGCGGCACCGAACCACACCGAAGTGCAGCCGTGCTCGTGCAGGAGCGATACGGCACGCCGGGTCACGCGGGGCGTCGGGAGCAGCATCGTCGTACGGTCCCGTACGACCTTGAAGGGCTGCTCCGCGTCGAAGGCGGCGGTCGCCTCGGCGCCCTCGCGGCCGCGCTTCCAGGTGGAGGCGTAGACGACGATCTGCTCGGGGTCCAGCCGCAGCGCCATGTTGTGCAGGAAGGCCTGGATACCACCGGGGCGGGGCGGGAAGTCGTTCGTGACGATCAGGGTCTTGTGCATCGACGCCGACAGTAGCCGAAGGCTTCCGGAGACCGCGCCGCACACCATGCCGAAGGCACGGACGGCCGCGCCTCACCCCGTCCCCGGCGCCCCACCGGCATCATGACGGCTCACATCCTGTACATATACGGGCAAGGCTCACATGACGTCCGCAAAGCGCACCAACCCCCTGGGTCAACTCCCCCTGACAGTCCGCCTCCTGGCCGTCTGGCTGCCCACCCGGGCCCTGCTCCTGCTCTGGGTCTTCAAGGTGCTCACCACTCCGGGCCCGGACGTCACCGCGGACGTCGAGGTGATCTACCAGAGCTGGTTCGAGATCCTGCGCACCGGAACGTTCCCGCTGGACGACGTCACCTGGCAGTACCCGCCGGCCGCCGCGCTCCCGATCCTGGCCCCCGCGCTGCTCCCCTTCCTCGCCTACACGGCGGCGTTCTTCGTCCTCGCCTTCCTCGCCGACGCGGTGGTCCTCGGTCTGCTCCGGTACGCGGCCGGCCGGCCCGGCAAGTCGGCGGCGGGCGCCTGGGCGTGGGCCGCCGGTGTACCGCTGCTCGGGCCTACCGCTTACGCGCGCTACGACCTCTTCGTGACCGCCGCCGCCGTCACCGCGCTGCTCGCGGGCGCCCGGCACGCCCGCACCCAGGGCGCCCTGGCCGCCGTCGGCGCGCTGCTCAAGGTCTGGCCCGCGCTGCTCCTGATCGGTACGCCCCGCGGCCGCGCCACCCGCCGCGCGTGGACCACGGCGGTGGCCGCGGGCGTCGCCGTCACGCTGGCGTTCACGGTGACGATGCCGGGCGCGCTCGCCTTCCTGACCTTCCAGCGCGACCGCGGCACCGAGGTCGAATCGCTCGGCGCGCTCCCCTTCCACGTGGCCCGCCACTTCGGCTGGCCGGGCCATATGCAGCTCAACTACGGGTCGGTGGAATTCCTCGGGCCGTACGTCCCGTTCGTCACGACCGCCGCCCAGGCACTCACGGCGGCCGCCTTCGGCTGGCTCCTGCTGTGGCGGCTGCGGGCCCGCGCCTGGTCCCCCTCCACCCCGGCGGACGCGGCCTTCACCGCGGTCCTGCTGTTCACGGCCACGAGCCGGGTGATCAGCCCGCAGTATCTGCTGTGGCTCGTCGGTCTGGCCGCGGTCTGTCTGATCTTCCGTACGAGCCGGATGCGCACCCCCGCACTGCTCGTCCTCGCGGCGACGGGCGTCACGTTCCTCGAGTTCCCCGTCTGGTTCTCGCATGTGGCGGCGAGCGACCCGTGGGGCATCACTCTGCTCGCCGTACGCAACGGGCTCCTGGTCGCCGCCACACTGATCGCCGCCCGGCGGCTGTGGCGGCAGACCGTCACGGAACCGCGCAAGCGCGGCCTGCTGCCCGCTCAGGCCACCCGTGAGAAGACCGGCGCCGGCATCTGACCCACCCGGCGCGCGAGCAGCCACAGGGCGGCGCACTGCGCGGCCGCCGCCACCCCCATCGCCAGGGCCACACCGCCAAGGCCGAGCCCCGACAGGGCGTATGCGAGCGGCAGTTGGACCAGCGCGCCGAGCCCGGTGATCCGCAGCAGCCGCGAGCTGTGGCCGCTGCCCTCCAGCACCCCGCCGTACGCGATCAAGCAGGCGAGCAGCACCAGATACGGGCCGAGGCAGCGCAGGAACACCACTCCCTGCCCGGCCACTTCGGGCTCGGCCCCGAAGGCGGCGAGCACCATGGGTGCGCCCGCGAGCAGCAGCCCTGCCGCGCAGCCGGCCGCCGAACCGGCCACGAGCGCCGCCTGCCGCCCGACCACCCCGCGCTCGCCCACCGGCCGCCCCTCACCCAGGAGATGGGCCGTGTGGATCGCGGCTGCCTGCCGTACGGCATAGAACGCCATCGTGGCCACGTACATCGCCTTCGTCGCGATCCCGTACGCCGCCACGGAGGCCACTCCCAGCCGCCCGACGACCCCGACAAGGGCCAGCGTCGCCGCCATCCGCAGCAGGAAGTCGGCGCCCATCGGCAGTCCGGTGCGCAGCGTGCGCAGGGCCGCGCGGACCACCGCGGGCCGCGGTCCGCAGCTCCGGTGCCGGCGCAGCGCCCTGAGCCCGAAGCCCAGCGCGACCGCCCGGCCGAGCGCCATGGCGAGTGCGGCGCCCTGGATGCCGTACGCCTTGATGAACAGCGGATCGAGCACGAGGATCAGGCCGTTCGCGAGCAGAGCCAGGCGCATGGGGGTACGGGTGTCGCCGCTGCCCTTGAGGACCGCGTCCAGCTGGAGCTGCGCGAAGAGCAGCGCGGAGCCCGGCAGCGAGATGGCGAAGTACTGCGCCGCGAGGGCCACTTCGGGCCCGTGGCCGCCCCCGAGCACCAGCGCGGCCACCGGCTCGCGCAGCAGGAACCCGCAGACCGCGACGGCCGGCGCGATGACCGCGCACACCGCCCAGCCCCCGGCGACCGCACTGCGCCGCGCCGCCGGGTCATGGGCGCCGCGGGCGTGAGCGACCAGGACCGTCGTACCGGAGCCGCCGATCAGCGCGAGTCCGAGCAGCAGGTTCTCCACGTTGGTCGCGACGGCCACGGCCGCCACGGCGGCTCCGCCCAGGTGCGCGACCCAGATCATCGTGACGATGCCGGCGGCGACGGAGGCGAGCAGCTCGAAGTAGACGGGGTACGCGAGCGCCACCAGCCTGCGCCTGTGCTCCGACCCGTTCCCCACACCCATACCCGCATCCCCCTCGAATCGCTGTACCTCTATTCGAGGTACCTCTACGAGAGGTACCATGAGGCCTCGACCGCAGGCAAGCGCGAAAGGGAGAAGACACCGTGCTGGAACTGAGCATCCTGGGCTTCCTGGGCGAACGCCCCCTGCACGGCTACGAGTTGAAGGCCCTCATCCAGGGCCTCAGCGGCCATGTCCGCCCGGTCAGCGACGGCGCGCTCTACCCCGCGATCACGCGCATGGTGAAGGCCGGAAAGCTCGACCAGCGCACCGAGCCCGGCAGCGGCGCCGTCCCGCGCCGCATCCTCTCCCTCACCCCCGAGGGCCGGGCCGCCCTCCACGACGTGCTGCGGTCGCCGAAGGACGCCGACATCACGGACGGCCAGCGCTTCTTCACCCTGCTCGCGTTCCTCGGCCAGCTGCCCGACCGCGCCGAGCAGGCGGCGGTGCTCCGGCGACGGCAGGAGTTCCTGCTCGCGCCCGCGAGTTTCTTCTACGACAACGGGACGCCGGTGCGCGCCGAGGAGGAGCCCGACCTGTTCCGCCAGGGCATGCTGCGGATCGCCCGCGCGACCGGGACGGCGGAAAAGAAGTGGCTGGCGGAGGCCATCGCGGAGCTGGAGTCCTGAACACGACGGCGGCCGGGCCCCGTGGGGCCCGGCCGCCGTAGGCGTTGCTCAGCCGTTGTGGTGGTCCTGGCAGCCACAGCCCTCGGCCGCGGCCCGCGGCAGCTGCTCGGTGAACTCGCTCTGCGAGAACACGGCGAGCAGCGTGGCGTCCTGCGCGCCGTTGTTGACCAGGGTGATCTCCTTGCCGGCGGGCAGCATCGCGAACGTGCCGGGCGCCACGGTCTTCGCACCGCACTTGCAGGACGCCTCGACGACACCCGCTATGCCGGTGAGCAGCAGCTCGGACGCGCCGTGCGCATGCGCGGGAACGGTGCCGCCCGCGGGCACCTGGATGCGGACGGCGGCGAGCTCACGGAACGGACCGCCCTTCGGGTCCAGGCGCAGCGCGGGGCTCTGGGCGTCGCGGTCGAGCGAGGTGTCGATGGTCATGCCGAACATGGGGGATCTCCTTGGGTGTTACGGGGTGTGGGGCGGCCGAGGCGGCCGAGCTTCAGCGGGCGACGAGGTCGGCCCGGCACAGCTCCGGTGCGAGGAACGGGCGCAGCTCGGCGCGCATGCCGTCGTCTTCGAGCAGACCGTCGAGCAGGCCCTGATGCAGCGCGCAGACGACCTCGGGCGTACGACGGGCGAGTTCGCGGTACGGACACCCGTGCAGCAGGATCCGCTCGGCGCCGCCCGCCGCGGGCGCCCTCTGCGGAGCGAAGCCGAGGCGTGCCGCATGCGCGTACACGCGCTCGGCCGGTGGCGCGGGCGCGACGGTCCGCGCGAGACGGCTCCCCCAGCTCCGGCCCGCGTCCCGGGCCGAGGGGGTGCCGGTCGCGAGGGTGTCGACGAGAGCGGCGGCCAGATCACGGTAGGCACTGCCCTCGTCGCCTACCGCCACGGCCGCGTAGAGCAGCTTCGGGCGGCCGCGTCCCGCACCCGCGGCCCTTTCGGCCCTGACGAGTCCGGCCTCGGCCAGCGCGCCGAGATGGTGCCGCACGGTGGCGACCGAAAGACCGGTGGCGGCGGTGAGCTCGTCCATCGCGAGCAGGCCGCCCGCCTCCCGCAGCAGGGACATCAGACGCCGTCGTGAAGGAACGGCCAGGGCGCGATGAACGCTCTCGGCCGCCTCACCACCGGTCATTTCGGTCATGTCATGAATATAAACGACAGCTGTCGCCTAAAACCGGAGGGCAAAAGTCCTCGCCTTCACCCCCGAAAGACCCGTCGCCCCACCGGCTCTGGCGCAGTGACTCACTGGCTCACTGGCTCACTGGCTCAGTGACTCAGTGGCTCAGTGGCTCAGTGGCTCACTAGGTCAGCTCACGCCGCACGTAGTCCCGCCACTCGCGCGTGAACGCGTCGAGGTTCGTACCGAGCACCCCGTCGAGCGCGTCCTCCACCGCACCCTCCCGCCTCTCATGCGCGCCGACCGCCTTGTAGAACGCGAGCAGCTTCTGGTCCCCCCAGCGCTCCGCGATCATCTTGCAGGCCAGCCAGCCGCCCTCGTACGCCTGCGCCAGGCGGGACGCGTTGCCCGCGAAGGCGAACTCGTCGTCGGCGGGCAGCGTGACGGGCTGCTCGGAGCGGTCGAGTGCCCGGTCGAGTTCCGGGGCCGCCTGTTCGGCGGTGCGCCCCGAGCCCCGGTAGCCGAGCCAGTCCGCGAAGCCTTCGGAGAGCCACAGCGGGGTCGCGGGAGTGGTGTCGGCGCGGGTGGCGACATGCGTGGTCTCGTGTGTGAGCACGACCTGCTTGCCGAAGTCGCCGAGCACGTCGAAGGCCTCGGGATTGATGATGATCCGGTCCGCGGGCGCCTTGCCACTGTCGTTCCCGCCGGACTCACCGGTGGTGACGGCCGCGATGCCCTGATACCCGGAGGCCGGCGCCCCCAGCAGCGCCCCCATGCCATCGAGCGACTGCGGTACGAGGACGACTACACGGCCCGACCAGCCCTTGCCCCACACCTCCTGGACCGCGGGTACGGCCCGGTCCGCCAAGTCCGCGTATCCGCGCAGCTTCTCGGTGCTGCGCCCGACACCGAGGACGAGGCTGTGCTGCCCCTGGACGGCCTTCACCTCGCCCTGTTCCCACAGCTGCTCGGCGCCCTTGCCCTGCGGCCGGTCGGAGGCGACCAGCCAGCTGCCGTCCTCGCTGCGCAGCTCGAGGGTGCGGTCGGCGGTGATCGGCGCCTGGTCGTAGCCGGTGATCCGGTAGCGCAGCCGCACGGTGGCGGTCGCTTCCCGGCCTGCCGACGTGAGGCGGGTGAGGTCGTACTCCCAGGAACTGAGCGGCACTTGGGCCAGCGCGTCCAGCTCGTCGGCGTCTCCGTCGGCCTCGGTCGCCCCGAACGCGACGGCGTCCCGGGCGAGCACGGCCTCGGCCCTGCGCTGGAGCAGCTCCTCGACGGCCCGGCTGTCGACAGGTGCGCCGGACGCCCCGGCACACCCGGCCAGCGCGGCCCCGAGCACCAGGCCCGCGACCCCCGCCCTCACACGCCTTCGACCAGCCACGTTCTCGATCGTACGGGTGGTGCGGAGCTTTTCGTCACGGGTGAGGGCGCCTTCACCGGGCCGCATCCCTCACCCACCCCACCCCGCACCGGACAGCGAACCTCACACCCGGGTAACCGAAGAAACCGGCATCATCCCCACAGGGTCATACCGAACCGGCGCCCCCGGATAGGGCGCGTGCACGACCTGACCGTTCCCCATGTACATCCCGATATGGCTGGCGTCATCCCGGTAGGCCACCAAGTCCCCCGGCTGCGCCTCCGCCAACGACACCTGCCGCCCCGCGTACCGCTGGGCCTGCGACGTCCGCGGCAACCCCACACCCGCCTGCGAGTACGCCCACTGCGTAAGCCCCGAACAGTCGAAGCCGTACGGCCCGTTGGCGCCCCACACGTACGGCCGCCCGACCGCCTGGCGGACCGCGGCGATCGCCGACGCGGCCCGGGCCGAGGCGGGCGCACCCGCGAGCGCGGGCATCTCGGCCCGCCCCGAGCGCGAGGCCCGGTCATAGGAGGCCCGTTCGGCCACGGGCAGGGAGTTGAGCAGCCGCCGCGCCTCGTGCAGCTTCTTCTCCACGATCCGCTTCTGCCGTGCCACCGTCTTGCGCGACTCCTCCAGTTCGACCAGCTTGCGCTGCGCGGAGTCCCGCTCCTGCGCCAGCCTGCGCTGGGCCTCCTGGAGATCCGCGAGCTCGCCCGCATGGCGCGAGCTGATCCGGTCGAGCGTGGCGGCCTTGTCCAGATACGTGTCCGGGTTCTCGGACAGCATCAGGGCCAGCGTCGGGTCGAGCCCGCCGGAGCGGTACTGGGCCCCGGCCAGCGAACCGAGCGCGCCCCGCATGGTGTTGATGCGCTCCTGCCCGCGGGCGACCCGGTCCTTGGCCCGGTCGACCTCGTCGCGTAGCTTCCCGGCCCGCTCGTCCGCCTGGTTGTACGACTCCGTGGCCCGCTCCGCCTGTGCGTAGAGACGGTCGACCTGGGCCCGGGTGGAACCCGCGGGCTCCCCCGGGTCGGCGCCGGCCGGTGCGGCGGTGAGCGCCGCCGCGGCCGTGGCCATGGCGGCGGACAGAACGGTGACGCGAGCGCTCCGGTCGAAACGGCCGAAGAGCTCGGCACCGGACGGAGCGGAACGGCGATGGGACGCCACGGGGAACGGCTCTCCTTCCTGCTGCCGCTGCCGCCCGCCTCACGTACGAGGCGGGCTGCCGGAGATCAGCGGCAGTGCGGACGTCCGGCCGGCAGACTTCCGCGGCCTCCGGTCTGCCGTCCGCGGCGCGGTACGGCTCCCGGCGGGTTCCCGCTTCAACGGCCCCTGCCGAAACCGAGGTTCCGGCGCCCGTAAGGCCTCCGCAGGCGTCACATCCCGCCCGTCCGGCGGTAGGTCCGCCACGGCCCGGGCAGGGCCCGAGCGCGAGACGAACGACGCGGAAGCTATCACCGACCGCGACCGCCGCGGCGCCGCGCGCAACACGACGCCCCGCCATCGACGCAGGTCGTTGGCGGGGCGTGGGGTCAGCAGACTATGCGGGAATTCGCCCGTTCGGAGGTGGGGCATCCCCTGCTCGAACGAAGTTGAGAGCTTGGGGAAGAGTCAGCGCGTTTGGGCGCCCCCAGGAGAGGGCACGAGGCGTCAGATGCGGACGCCGAACTGGAACGGCATGTTGTTGATCGACTCGTAGCGCACCGAGGCACCGGGCTTCGGGGCGTGCAGGACCTGGCCGTTGCCGGCGTAGAAGCCGACGTGGTGCATGTCGCCGTAGAAGATGACGAGGTCACCGACCTTGAGCGCGCTCTGCGAGTAGATGCGCGTACCGGCGTTGGCCTGCGCCTGCGAGGTCCGCGGTATCGCCACGTCGGCCTGGGCGAAGGCCCAGGAGGTCAGGCCCGAGCAGTCGAACGAGCCGGGGCCGGAGGCGCCGTAGACGTACGGCGCGCCTATCTTGCCCTGGGCGGCACTGAAGGCGGCGGCCGCACGGCCCGACGCGGACGCGGTGTTGCCGAGGTCGACCCGGTCGCCGGCGGCGCGGCTGGCGCGCAGGTCATCGGCGGCGAGCGCCGCGCGCTCCTTCGCGGTCAGGGTGTTGAGGAGCTTCTGCGCCTCGCCGAGCTTGCCCTGGACTTCCTTCTTCTTCTTGCCGAGCTCCTCGCGGGTCTCCTCGAGGTCGTTCAGCTTCGTCGTGGCTTCCTTGCGCTGCTGCGCCAGCGTCCGCTGCTTCTCCTGGATCTGCTCCAGGGAGTCGGCCTGCTTGGCGGTCAGCTGGTCGAGCGTGGAGGCCTTGTCCAGATACGTGTCCGGGTCCGACGAGAGGAAGAGCTGGACCGTCGGGTCGATGCCGCCGCTGCGGTACTGGGCGCTGGCGAGCGAACCGAGGCTGTCACGCAGCTCGTTGAGCTCGTCCTGGCCGCGGGCGACCTTGTCCTGGAGCTCGTCGATGTCGTCCTGGAGCTTCTTCTGCGACTCCTTGGCACCGTTGTACTTCTCGGTGGCCTTCTCGGCCTCCTCGTACAACTTGTCGACCTTCGCCTTGACTTCGCTCTTGGTGGGCTTCTCGTCGGCCTGGGCGGCCTGGGAGGTGAGCGCCACGGCGGCGGCTGCGGTCGCGGTGAGCACGGTCACACGGGTGCGGCTCGGCTGCTTGGGTCGACGGTGGGACGCCACGAAGGCGGGCTCCTTCTCCTCAAGCCGCCTACCGAACGAACCGGTGGGCGGTGAACCTGCCGTCACCCCTTATGGGTGATCAACCGTGCGAAGGTTCGAGCGTGACCTTAGTGACCTTCCTGTGATCAGTTCAAATCCGTACGAGCAAAAAATCGCCCGCGACAGGTTTTCTTTACCGAGAACCCACGTGCAGTGATGAGGGATTGACGCTACGTCGCGTGAAGGTCTCACTAATTCGGGCATCTCGCCCATGAGTTGACGCAACGGGAATGAGTGGCTGAAGCCACACGTAGCGGAATCTCAGTAATTGCTCAGCGCGACAGACGCTTCAGGAGCATCACGGAGGGCACCGGACGCGCCCCGGCCTTCGCCACCCCGTCGGCGACCTCACGGTCGGTCGAGACGACCGTCACGGGCCGTCCAGAGGGCTCCGCGCGCACCAGCTGACGGATCAGCTCGTCCGCCGTCACACCGGGCTTGGAGAACAGCACACGCACACCGCGCGGCGGCGCGAGCAGTACGGGCGCGGCCAGTTCGGCCCCGTCGAAGACACAGGTGACCTCGGCGCCGGTCTGTGCCGCGAGCGCGGACAGGCCGCCGAGCAGCCGCAGCCGCTGCTTCTCGAGCGGCATGGTCGGATAGCCGGTCTTCGTCACGTTGTAGCCGTCGACCACCAGATGCGCCTGCGGCAGCGCGAGCAGCTGGTCGAGGATCGCCGGGTCGGCCTCGGACAGGGCGCGCGCGGCGATGTCCTTGGGCGACATCCGGCCCGGCTCGACCGCGTCCACCGTCTCCGCGGGGCGTACGTCCACGGGCGGCAGCGCGAGTTCACGCCGGAGCCCCTGGGCCGATTCGAGGAGCGTGTCGAGCAGCAGTCGCACCCGCATGTCCTCGATGGACCGGCCCTCGCGTACGGCCTTGCGGCTGGCCTCGAGCGAAGACTCGGCCTCCGCGAGCCGCGACTTGAGCCGCCGCGCCTCGCTCTCCGCGGAGGACTGCGCGGCATGCGCCTCGGAGAGCTGTGCCTCGCTCTCGGCGGACGCCTTGCGCAGCGCCGCCTCGCCCCGCTTGACGTCGCTCAGAGCGCTGCGCAGCTTGCGGTGAAGCGATTCGGCTTCCTTCTTCGCCGACTCCAGCTCCGTGCGCAGCCGTTCGGTCTCGGCCTTGGTGTGCTCCTGCGCCCCGGCGAGCTCCGTGCGCAGCCGCTCCAGCTCGGCCCTGGTCTCCTCGTCGGCCCGCTCGGACTCGGCGCGCTGCGCCTCCTCGCCTGCGGCGGTGACCAGCTTGACCCAGCCGACGGGACGCAGGACATAGGCCGCGGCCGCCACATCGAGCGGGTCCGCGGCCGGCGGCGGCGCCCCCGCGTCGAGGGCACCGGCGAGCTCGGGCTGCGCCTCTCTGAACCGTTCGCCGATGCGCTGGCGGAACAGCGCGTCCGACTCCAGGGCGTGGGCCATCGCATTGCCCGCGAACTTCAGCCGCCGCGAGGGCGTGAACCGCGCGTACTGCCGCAGCTGTGCGGGCAGTTCGGTCATCGTGAGGGCGCCGAAACCGTCCGAGGTCAGTGCGATGACCCTGCGCCGCACGCCTTCGGGCAGCGGGCGGTCGAGCACCTCGGCGGCGCCGTCGCCCGGCTCCCCGCCCTGGTTCTCCACCATCCGTCACCCCAATTTCCGAGGGGGCGGAACTCCTCAGGAGCCCGCGCCCGGCCTGTCCACCAGTTCGACCTGGTCCTGCGCGTTGCACCAGCGGCAGCGCACCGACTCGATGGTCTCACTGACCACCTCGCGCTCCTCCACCTTCGGCTCACCGGCCAGGTCGAGATGGATGTATTCCACGACCTTCGAGGAACGCGTCACGTCGAAGCGCGTCAGATTGCCGCAGAGCGTGCAGCGCCAGCGGGTCTCGGCGGTCGGCAGGGGAACCGTCATGGTGGCGGGACGCCTTTCAGGTGGCATTCGCATCGGATCCGCATCAGCGCATCGGATCGCACTCCCCGTAACCCTACGGCCTGGCGGCGTGCCCCGAGGACGCGCCCGGGACGGCGGGCGGTCTATGCACATCAGTCCAGTTCCGTCAGGATCTGTGCATGATCACCAAGCCGGGACCACTCGTCCAGCATCTACGGACCTCGGCCGCGCGGGTCCTCACAGGCCACGGCCCGGTGGTCACCTACGGCGTGATCGTCCTGTGCAGCGCGGTGTTCGTCCTGTCCCCCGCGGCCAGCCTCAACCCGGCGTACGGCACCGGCGACGCGCTGCTCGCCGCGCAGCGCGCCTTCTTCGCACGCTGGGGCGTGATTCCGGCCGAACTGCTCAGCGGCTCACCACGGGCCGCGATCACGCCGGTGACGGCACTCTTCGTCCACGGCAGCTGGCTGCATCTGCTGGGCAACATGCTTTTCCTGTACGTCTTCGGCGGCATGGTCGAGGAGCGGCTCGGACATCTGCAGTTCGCCCTCTTCTACCTGGGCTGCGGCGCCCTCGCCCTCTTCGCGTACGCACTCGCCAACGCGGGCTCCACCCAGACCCTGGTCGGGGCGTCAGGGGCGATCTCGGCGGTACTCGGCGCGTTCCTGAAGCTGTTCCCCAAGGCCCGGGTCACCAGCCTGCTCCCGTTCCTGTTCTTCCTGCCGCTGCGCTTCCCGGCCTGGATCGTGCTCCCCTTCTGGGTGACGCTGCAGTGGCTGGCCGCACAGCGCGAAGAGAACGGTCCGGGGGTCGCATATCTCGCCCACCTGGTGGGCTTCTCCCTCGGGTTCCTCTACGCGTGGGGCCGCTATGCGCGTACGTCTAAAGTGAGGGTGCCCGCCGGGCACAGGGCGCCGGCCACCGAGGGAGACAGTCAGCCGTGATCACCGCGATCGTGCTCATCAAGACCAGCGTGGACCGGATCCCGGAGATCGCCGAGTCCATCGCCGCCCTCGACAGCGTCAGCGAGGTGTTCTCGGTGACGGGGACGTACGACCTGATCGCGATGGTCCGTGTCCACCAGCACGAGAACCTCGCGGACGTCATCCCCGGCAAGATCAGCAAGATCCCGGGCGTCGAGGCGACGGACACGCACGTGGCGTTCCGTACGTACTCGCAGCACGACCTCGAGGCGGCCTTCGCGATCGGCCTCGACAACTAGGTTCGGCGCCGGGTGCGGGCCCGCGGCCCGCACCACCGGTCGCCGTCAGGCCGAGGTGTCCGGCACGCAACGCCCGTCCTCGGTGCGGTAGTTCCAGCGCGCACCGTCGCGGACCAGCTCGCCGACGGCGCGGACGAAACGCTCCACGTGCTCGTCGGGCGTACCCGCGCCGAAGCTCACCCGGATCGCGTTGAGCGACTTCTCGCCGGGCGCCGCCTCGGGCGCCCCGCACTCCCCCTGCTCCTGCGGGTCACTGCCGAGCAGGGTGCGCACCAGCGGGTGGGCGCAGAACAGGCCGTCGCGTACGCCGATGCCGTACTCGGCGGAGAGCGCGGCGGCGAAGTGCGAGCTGTTCCAGCCCTCGACGACGAACGAGATCACGCCCACGCGCGGGGCGTCGTCGCCGAACAGCGAGAGCACCTTCACCTCGGGCACCTCGGCAAGTCCCGTACGCACCCGCGCGATCAGCTCCTGCTCACGCGCGACCAGGCTGTCGAACCCGGCCTCGGTGAGCGCCTTGCACGCGGAGGCGATGGAGTAGGCGCCGATGACGTTCGGCGAACCGGCCTCGTGCCGCGCCGCGGTGGTGTGCCACTCGACGTCCACACCGCCGTCGGTACGCCGTGCGACAGCCTTGGAGGCGCCACCACCGGCCAGGTACGGCTCGGCCTCCTGCAGCCAGTCGGCGCGCCCGGCGAGGACACCGGAGCCGAAGGGCGCGTACAGCTTGTGCCCCGAGAAGGCCACCCAGTCGACGTCCAACTCCTGGACGGAGACGGGGTGATGGGGCGCGAGCTGGGCGGCGTCGAGCACGATACGGGCACCGTGCGCGTGAGCGGCCGCCGCCAGCTCGCGCACCGGCCAGAGCTCGCCGGTGACGTTGGAGGCTCCGGTGACACAGACCAGAGCGGGACCGTAGGGGTCGCGGTCGGCGAGGGCCCGCTCCAGGGTCTGGACGGCCTCTCCCGGCGTACGCGGGGCGTTGAGGTAGGTGACACGGGCGTCGCGCCAGGGCAGCAGCGACGCGTGGTGCTCGGTCTCGAAGACGAACACCTGGCAGTCGGCGGGCAGCGTCTGCGCGAGCAGGTTGAGCGAGTCGGTGGTCGACCGCGTGAAGATCACCTGGTCGCCGGCGCGGCAGTCGAGGAACTCCTCGACCGTCCGGCGCGCGTTCTCGAACAGGTCGGTGGACAGCTGCGAGAGGTACCCGGCCCCGCGGTGCACGCTGCCGTAGTACGGCGCGTAGGCGGCCACGTCGTCCCAGACCCGCTGCAGGGCGGGGGCGCTGGCGGCGTAGTCGAGAGCGGCGTAGGTGACTTCACCGCCGGTGACGAGCGGGACGCGGACATCGCGGCCGAGCACCTGGAGCGGTTCGGTACAGACGGCGGCTTCGGCGGTTTCGGCAACGACGGAAACAGACATGGCGAACTCCCGTGGCAGGCATGCGGATTCATCGCGCCGGGCCCGGATACGGGTGCACGACGGCGCAGATGACGAAGTCGAAAAGTGGTGCGCGGAAAGGGGGCGGATTCGCCCTATCGCATTCGCTTGCTCACGAGACTGCTCCCTTGAGGACCAGGACCCCAGGGTGTGCAGGGGTCCGCGCTTGCCACAGACCTTGTTGTCTGCGGCCTGGTCTTCACCCGGGGCACCCCGCCACGGACGGAGGGTTGCCGGACAGCGGGCCGGGGCCGTAGTCGCTGTCACTCATGACCTGTGCAGCATCTTGCCAGAAGATCTTCCACGCGCAAGGCGCAGTCCGTATCCCGGACTGCGCCTTGCCTCACACGTACAACCGAACCTCAGACATGCACAGCGGCCTCAGGCGTTGCTGGCCTTTACCCACCGCTCGAGCGTCCTGTGCGCCGCCCCCGAGTCGATCGCCTCGGCCGCCCTGTCCATCCCGGCCCGGATCTGCTCGGCGAGCGGGGCGTCCGTCGGCTCCAACGCGACAAGCGCGGCCGCCGAGTTGAGCAGCACCGCGTCCCGCACGGGCCCGGTCTCCCCCGCGAGCACCTTGCGGGCGACCTCCGCGTTGTACGAGGAGTCGGCGCCGCGCAGCGCCTCCACGGGCACCAGCTCCAGACCCACATCGCGCGGATCGAAGCTCTCCTCGCGTACGACTCCGTCGCGCACGATCCACACCTTCGAGGTCGCGGTCGTGGTCAGCTCGTCGAGCCCGTCGTCACCGCGGAACACCAGCGAGGAGTTCCCGCGTTCGGCGAACACCCCGGCCACGATCGGCGCCATCCGCGGATCGGCCACTCCGACGGCCTGGGACCTCACACGTGCCGGGTTGGTCAGCGGACCAAGCACATTGAAGATCGTCCGGATACCCAGCTGACCGCGCGCGGCGCCCGCGTGACGCAGCGCCGGATGGAACTTCACCGCGAAGCAGAAGGTGATCCCGGCTTCCTCGACCACCTCGGCCACACGCTGCGGCGTCAGCTCCAGATTGACCCCGAGCTTCTCCAGGACGTCCGAGGATCCCGACGCGGACGAGGCGGCCCGGTTGCCGTGCTTGACGACCTTGGCACCCGTACCGGCCACCACGATCGACGACATGGTCGAGATGTTGACCGTCTTCGCGCCGTCCCCGCCCGTGCCCACGATGTCCACGGTCGCCCCGGACACGTCGATGACGTTGGCGTGCTCGTACATCGCCCGTACGAGACCGGTGATCTCGTCCACCGTCTCGCCCTTGGCGCGCAGCGCCACCACGAACCCGGCGATCTGTGCGTCGGTGGCCTCGCCCCGCATGATCCGGTCCATCGCCCAGAAGGTGTCGTCCGCAGTCTGGTCGCGTCCGTCGAGGAGGGCGTTCAGTACGGCGGGCCAGGATCGGACCGCCGTGGTGTCGCCTCCAGCGGGGGTCGCAGCGCTCATGGTCGCTCCTGGTGTCGTACGAAATGGGGACGGGCTCAGCCTAGCCAAGCCCTCTATACGGCAAGGAGCCCCGTCCAACGAATGGACGGGGCTCCTGCCGTGGCGTTCAGCTAAGGAGATCAGTGGTGGCCGTGGCCGCTGGTGATCTCCTTGTACTCCTCGACAGTCGGCTTGGGGATCTGGCTCTCCTCGCCGTACATGCCCTGCGAGAGCTTGGCCTTGAGCTTCGTCGCACCGCCCACCTTGCGCTCGACACCGTTCTCGTCGACCGTCGGGCCGATCTCGAGCGGCTTGTGCTGCTCGTGCGCCGTGAGGGTGTGCAGCGCCTCCTGGCTGAGCGGCTCGTGCACCTCGATGAACTCACCGTGCGGCAGACGCTTGATGATGCCGGACTCGCGTCCGTGCAGCACCTTGTCCTTGTCGCGGCGCTGGAGGCCGAGGCAGATCCGCTTGGTGATGATGAAGGCGATGACCGGGCCCACGAAGAACGCGATCCGGACGAACCAGGTGATCGAGTTGATCGACAGGTGGAAGTGGGTCGCCCAGAGGTCGTTTCCACCACCGATCAACAGGATGAAGTACCAGGTCAGCCAGGCCACACCGAAGGCCGTACGGGTCGGGGCGTTGCGCGGGCGGTCCAGGATGTGGTGCTCGCGCTTGTCGCCGGTGACCCAGGACTCGATGAACGGGTAGACCGCGATCGCCACGAGGACGAGCGGGAAGATGATCAGCGGGATGAACACACCCAGGACGAGCGTGTGACCCCAGGCGTTGATCTCCCAGCCCGGCATGACTCGGATCAGGCCTTCGGAGAAGCCCATGTACCAGTCGGGCTGCGCACCGGTCGACACCTGGTCGGGACGGTACGGGCCGAGCGCCCAGATCGGGTTGATCGAGGCGATCGCCGCGATGGCCGCGATCACACCGAAGACCAGGAAGAAGAAGCCGCCGGCCTTCGCCATGTAGACCGGGAGCAGCGGCATGCCGACCACGTTCTTGTTGGTCTTGCCGGGGCCCGCGAACTGGGTGTGCTTGTGGTAGAAGACCAGGATCAGGTGCGCCACCACGAGGCCGAGCATGATGCCCGGCAGCAGCAGGATGTGCACCGAGTAGAACCGGGCCACGAAGTCGCCGCCGGGGAACTCTCCGCCGAACAGGAACATCGACAGATACGTACCGACGATCGGCACCGAGAGCACCGCGCCCTGCATGAAGCGGACACCGGTACCCGACAGCAGGTCGTCCGGTAGCGAGTAACCGGTGAACCCGGTGAACATGCCGAGGACGAGCAGCAGGAAGCCGAACAGCCAGTTGACCTCACGCGGCTTGCGGAACGCGCCGGTGAAGAACACGCGCATCATGTGCACGAGCATGGCCGCGACGAAGATCAGCGCCGCCCAGTGGTGGATCTGACGGATCAGCAGACCACCGCGCACATCGAAGGAGATGTGCATGGTCGAGTTGAACGCCTCGGACATCAGCTGACCCTGGAGCGGGACATAGCTGCCGTGGTACTCCACCTCGTTCATCGACGGGTGGAAGAACAGCGTCAGATACACACCCGTGAGGATGATGATGATGAAGCTGTAGAGGCAGATCTCGCCGAGCATGAAGGACCAGTGGTCCGGAAAGATCTTCCGCATGTTGGCCTTGGCCAGGGAGTAGATCCCGAGGCGGCCGTCGGCCCAGTCGGCAACCCGCTCACCGGCGGGTGCTTTGCGCTTATCCGTAGAAGAAGCAGTCGTGGTGCTCATCCGCGCTCCCAGAAGGCAGGACCGACGGGCTCCGCGAAGTCGCCGAGCGCTTCGAGGTAGCCCTCCTCGTTCACGCCGATGCGCAGCTGCGGCAGGGCGTGGCCGGCGGGACCGAAGATGACTCGGGCTCCGTCGGTGAGGTCGAAGGTGGACTGGTGGCACGGGCAGAGGACGTGGTGCGTCTGCTGCTCGTACAGGGAGATCGGGCAACCCACGTGGGTGCAGATCTTCGAGTAGGCCACGATGCCCTCGTGGGACCACTCGAGTTCCTGCTTGTCCTTGATGTCGTCCGGCTCGATGCGGACGATCATCAGGGCTGCCTTGGCGATCTCCTTCTGGAAGTCGTGGTCGTGCTCCTCCAGGCCCTCGGGCTTGGCGAAGGTCAGCGAACCGACGGCCACGTCCGAGGGACGCAGCGGCTCGTTCGTGTTCATGTTCACGAGCAGCTTGCCCTTGGCCCACATGGTGTGGCGGAGCTTGTCCTCGGGCAGCGGACCGAGGTCGCGAAGGAGTACGACACCGGACAGCGGCACCAGGGCCACCGCACCGAACATCGTGTTGCGGATCAGCTTGCGCCGACCCATCGCCGACTCCTTGGCGCCCTGCTTGAAGTCCGCGAGAACCTTCGCCTTGACCTCGGGCGGCGCCTCGATGGCGTGCCGCTCGTCGGCGATCTCCTCGTCGGACATCAGGGTGCGGGCCCAGTGGACCGCGCCCGCACCGATGCAGAACAGCGCGAGACCGAGGGTCAGACCCAGGGCCAGGTTCAGCGCGCTGGTGTGCCCGATCGGCCAGATGTAGACGCTCTTGTCGACCGGGAAGGCCACGAACGAGGCGATGAAGCCGATCGTGGACAGCATCGAGAGCGTGAACAGGAAGGCGACCGTGCGCTCGGAGCGCTTGGCTGCCCGCTCGTCGATGTCCTGGATGCGGTGCTCGTGGGGCGGCAGTCCGGGATCGGCGAACGGGTTGTCCCCGTGCTTCTCCAGCTCGCTGCCGTCGGCCTGCGCTACGGGCAGGTTCTCTTCTGGAATGTCTTGGCTGCTCATGACTTCTTGGCCTTTGCGGTCCGCGCGGCGACCCACACAGCGACGGCGATCAGGGCGCCGAGACCGAAGATCCAGGCGAACAGGCCCTCACTGACCGGGCCGAGCCCGCCCAGCTTGAGACCGCCGGGGCTCTCGGTCTTCTCACCGTTGACCGCGTCAAGGTAAGCGATGATGTCCTGCTTCTGCTTCTCCGGCATGGTCGTGTCGGGGAAGGAGGGCATGTTCTGCGGGCCGGTCTGCATGGCCTCGTAGATGTGCTTGGGGCTGACGCCCTCAAGGCTCGGCGCGAACTTGCCCTTCGTCAGGGCACCGCCCTCACCGGTGAAGTTGTGGCACTGCGCGCAGTTGGTACGGAACAGCTCGCCACCCTTGGCGATGTCCGCACCCTCAGGGCTGTACTGCTTGTCGGTCGGCGTGATGGGGCCGGCACCGAGGGAAGCGATGTACGCGGCCAGCTGGTCGATCTGCGCCTGCGTGTAGATGACCTTCTTCTTCGGCACCTGGGCGCCGGGCTGCTGGGCCGGCATACGGCCGGTGCCCACCTGGAAGTCCACCGCGGCGGAGCCGACGCCCACGAGCGACGGACCGTCAGAGGTGCCCTGACCGCCGGTGCCGTGGCAGCTGGCGCAGCCGACCGAGTAGAGCTTCTTGCCCTCCTCGATCGCGAGGGACTGGGAGGTTTCATCGGCCTGCGCCTTGTCCGCCGGCGCGAACGCGGCGTACAGCCCCCCGGTGGCCGCCAGCGCGAGGATAAGGACGACGAGCGCCGCCAGCGGATGGCGTCGTCGTGCGGAGAGCTTTTTCACGGATTACCCCGGTGTCAGGATCTTCTGCGTCGATGCTTCGGAATGGTTCGGGCGTCTTCGGCCCGGCTTCGGGTTTCTCGGCCCGGCTACTTGATCATGTAGATCGTGGCGAAGAGGCCGATCCACACGACATCGACGAAGTGCCAGTAGTAGGACACGACGATGGCTGCGGTCGCCTGTTCGTGAGTGAACCTGCGGGCCGCGTACGTACGGCCGAGGACGAACAGGAAGGCGATGAGGCCTCCTGTCACGTGCAGGCCGTGGAAGCCGGTTGTCAGGTAGAACACCGAGCCGTACGGGTCGGACGAGAGCGAGAGGCCCTCGTGCTTGACCAGCTCCGTGTACTCGAAGACCTGACCGCCGATGAAGACCGCGCCCATCATGAAGGTCACGATGAACCACATCCGGAGCTTCTTCACGTCCCCGCGCTCGGCGGCGAAGACGCCGAGCTGGCAGGTCAGGGAGGAGAGCACCAGGATCGTGGTGTTCGTCGCCGAGAAGGGGAAGTTCAGGCTCGAGGCCATTTCCTTCCAGTGCTCGGCACCCGTCACCGAACGCAGGGTGAAGTACATCGCGAAGAGGGCCGCGAAGAACATCAGCTCGGAACTCAACCAGATGATGGTTCCGACGCTGGTGAGGTTCGGCCGATTGACCGACGGGTGCGCGTGCCCGGTTTCTACTGTCGTTGCTGTCGCCACGACCGACATTATGTCGGTCGCTTATCTGGCACTCACTCCGGGGGGTGCCGTTCGGAGTGTTCGCGCCCGATGTCCTGCCCGTATGGCCCATCGAAGGCCTCTGCGTACCGGTGTTGACGGGGTGTTTGACGGAGTACGATCCGCGCTACGGCTAGGGGAGATCGCGCCCCGCGCCGGTGCACGGTGAGACCAAGTGAGACCCCAGCAAACCCTGCAGACAGCGCAGTCACGGAGGAACCATGCAGTCGACCGCCACGGTCCTGGTCTACAGCGACGACGCCAACACCCGTGAACAGGTGAGGCTGGCGACCGGTCGCAGGCCGGCCGCGGACGTTCCGCAGGTCGAGTTCATCGAGTGCGCCACCCCTGCCGCGGTGCTGAAGGAGCTCGACCGGGGCGGCATCGACGTCTGCATCCTGGACGGCGAGGCCGTACCGATGGGCGGCATGGGCGTCTGCAAGCAGATCAAGGACGAGATCTTCCAGGCCCCGCCCGTGCTCCTCCTGATGGGCCGTCCGCAGGACGCCTGGCTGGCCACCTGGAGCCGCGCGGAGGCCGCCGTGACGCTTCCGGTCGAGCCGGTCGAGTTCGCCGCCGCACTGGCCGCCCTGCTGCGCTCACGCCTGTCGATCGAGGCCTGAACCCTCCGGTCCCACACGACACTTGAGCCCGTACGGATGAATCCGTACGGGCTCAAGTGCGTATTGCGTCACACCTCGGGGCGAAGCCTGGCCTCGTCGTGGTGCGTCTGGCCCTCGCGCAGACCGGCGTTGACCACGCTGCCCTTGCGCCAGTCGTTCCAGTCCATGTTCCAGTCGCCGAGGCCGTTGCCGTAGTCGGGCATGTTCTCGCCGTAGCTGTTGATGGTGCGCACGATGTCGCCGGGCGTCACGACGCCGAAGAACCAGGCGGCGTTTCCTGTGCTCATTCCCACACATCCGTGGCTGACGTTGGCGTACCCCTGCGAGCCCACCGACCAGGGTGCAGCGTGCACGTACTCGCCGGTGTCGGTGAGGCGGGTCGCGTACATGACCTGCTTGTCGTAGAACTCGGCGGCGCCGATGGCCCGGCTCGTCATCCGGACCACCTCCTCCTTGCCGAGGACGACCTTGGTTCCGTTGCGGGTCTCCCAGCCGGGCATTCCGGTGGTCACCGGGATGGAGTTGATCTCCTCGCCGTTGCGGTAGACCGTCATGTAGTGGGCGCCCGCGTCCACCACGGCCTCCAGCTTGCTGCCGGTGGTGAGCTTCAGCGGCTTGCCCTCGCCGCCCCACAGCTTGTCGCCGAGCTTCACGCCCTCCAGGTGCGAGCTGACCGAGATCTTGCCGTGCGCCGGCCAGTAGTCCTTCGGCCGGTAGTGCAGCTTGTCGTCCTCGAACCAGTGCCAGCTGCCCTCGGTCGCCGGCTCCGAACGGACCTCGAGGGAACGCTCGATGATGGCCCGCACCTTCTCGTCCTTGACGGGCTTGCTGAGCTTGGCGGTGATGGGCATCCCGACGCCGTACTCACCCGCCTCGGGCCCGAACTCGACGTCCAGACGGCCCTTCTTGGCCGCCTCGCGGGTCTCGAAGTTCAGGACCTTGCGACCGGGCGCGCCGTCCTCGTCCTCGGTGCTGACCTTGACCGTGTAGGCGGCGCCGGCGGCGAGCGGCGACGTGGTGTGCCAGCGGCTGCCGTCGGCGGAGAGCTCGCCGGCCACGTAACGGCCCATGGAGTCCGTGGCGGTGACGTCGGTGATCCGTCCGTCCTCGCCCTGAGCGGTGACCTCGAGCGGCTTGTCAGGGTCCGCCTTCTGCGTGCCGGCAGGCCCGTTGAAGGCGATCTGGCCGGCCGCGTCATACGGCTTCGCCGAGAGCGGGTGGCCGTCGGAGCCGCAGCCCGTGGCACCCGCGGCAAGCGCGGCCACAAGAAGGGTGCAGCTCAATACGGTGCGCATACGCGGTGAGTGGCTCATGCAGCACACGCTATGAAGGAATGTCACGTACGGCGCGCGGAGTGCTCCGTACGAGAAGCTCAAACTGCTGCAAAAGAGGGGCCCGGACGACTCCTGACGGAGTGTCCGGGCCCCTCGCAGAGCTCAGCGTGCTAGCGCGCCACTACTGGTTCTGGTTCTCACCGCGGTAGTACTCGAAGACCCAGCCCCACAGGCCGACCAGGATGATCGGGGTCGAGAAGTAGAGCAGCCACCAGCCGAAGACGACGCCCAGGAAGGCGAGCGCGCCACCGATGCCGAGCGCGAGCGGCTGCCAGCTGTGCGGGGAGAAGAACCCCACCTCGCCGGCCTCGTCCGCTACATCGGCCTCCTTGTTGTCCTGCGCCAAGGAGTCCATACGCCGGGCCGTGAAGGCCAGGTAGTAGCCGATCATGATGCACAGACCGAAGGCGAGGAACAGCGCCGTGGTGCCGACGGGCTCCTTCGACCAGACGCCGTAGACGATCGCCATGGCGAGCACGAAGACGCTCAGCCAGATGAACATCCGTCCTTGGACCTTCACTTGCCGGCCTCCTTGCCGCCCGCGAGGGCCTTGTCACCGTGGCCGGAGGCGGCCAGCTGTTCCTGCTCCATGGCGACGATCTCCGGGTGGTGCAGATCGAACGCCGGGGATTCCGAGCGGATACGCGGCAGCGTGAGGAAGTTGTGCCGCGGCGGCGGGCAGGACGTGGCCCACTCGAGCGAGCGGCCGTAGCCCCACGGGTCGTCGACCTCGACCTTCTTGCCGTACTTCGCCGTCTTCCAGACGTTGTACATGAAGGGCAGGATCGACATACCGAGCAGGAAGGACGCGATCGTCGAGATCGTGTTCAGGGCGGTGAACCCGTCGGCCGCGAGGTAGTCCGCGTAACGACGCGGCATACCCTCGGCGCCCAGCCAGTGCTGCACCAGGAACGTGCCGTGGAAGCCCACGAACAGCGTCCAGAAGGTGATCTTGCCGAGGCGCTCGTCGAGCATCTTGCCGGTGAACTTCGGCCACCAGAAGTGGAAGCCGGCGAACATCGCGAAGACGACGGTGCCGAACACCACGTAGTGGAAGTGCGCGACGACGAAGTACGAGTCCGAGACGTGGAAGTCCATCGGGGGCGAGGCCAGGATGACACCGGTCAGACCACCGAAGGTGAAGGTGATCAGGAAGCCGATGGTCCAGAGCATCGGGGTCTCGAAGCTCAAGGACCCCTTCCACATCGTTCCGATCCAGTTGAAGAACTTCACGCCTGTTGGCACGGCGATGAGGAACGTCATGAAGGAGAAGAACGGCAGTAGCACTCCGCCGGTGACGTACATGTGGTGCGCCCACACCGTCACGGACAGACCCGCGATCGCGATCGTGGCACCGATCAGACCGATGTAACCGAACATCGGCTTGCGGCTGAAGACCGGGATGATCTCGGAAATGATGCCGAAGAACGGTAGCGCGATGATGTACACCTCTGGATGGCCGAAGAACCAGAAGAGGTGTTGCCATAGCAAGGCCCCGCCATTGGCGGCGTCGAATACATGGGCACCGAACTTGCGGTCCGCCTCAAGGGCGAACAGCGCGGCCGCGAGCACCGGGAAGGCGAGCAGGACCAGAACACCGGTCAGCAGCACGTTCCAGGTGAAGATCGGCATCCGGAACATCGTCATGCCGGGCGCGCGCATGCAGATGATGGTCGTGATGAAGTTGACCGAGCCGAGGATCGTGCCGAAGCCGGAGAAGGCCAGACCCATGATCCACATGTCGGCGCCGATGCCCGGCGAGCGGACGGCGTCCGACAGCGGGCTGTAGGCGAACCAGCCGAAGTCGGCCGCACCCTGCGGGGTGAGGAAGCCGCCGACGGCAATCAGCGAGCCGAACAGGTAGAGCCAGTAGGCGAACATGTTCAGCCGCGGGAACGCCACGTCGGGCGCGCCGATCTGCAGCGGCATGATCCAGTTCGCGAATCCGGCGAACAGCGGCGTCGCGAACATCAGCAGCATGATCGTGCCGTGCATCGTGAACGCCTGGTTGAACTGCTCGTTCGACATGATCTGCGTGCCGGGACGGGCCAGTTCGGCGCGCATGAAGAGCGCCATCAGACCGCCGATGCAGAAGAACGCGAACGACGTGACCAGGTACAGCGTGCCGATCGTCTTGTGGTCGGTGGTGGTCAGCCACTTCACCACGACGTTGCCGGGCTGCCTGCGCCGAACCGGGATCTCGTTCTCGTACGAGTCGTCGGCTGTGGCGGCACCCTTTGGTTGCTCGTTGAGGATGCTCACAGTTGGGTCTTCTCCGAATTCCTGGCATTGTCCGTCTGCTCAATGCCGGCCGGGACGTACCCGGTCTGGCCCTTCTTCGCGAGCTCTTCCAGGTGCTCCTGGTAGCGCTCCGGAGAAACGACCTTCACGTTGAACAGCATTCGGGAGTGGTCCACACCGCAGAGCTCGGCGCACTTGCCCATGAAGGTGCCCTCCTTGGAGGGGGTCACCTCGAAGACGTTGGTGTGGCCAGGGATGACGTCCTGCTTCATCAGGAACGGCACCACCCAGAAGGAGTGGATGACATCGCGGGAGGTCAGCACGAAGCGGACCTTCTCGCCCTTCGGCAGCCACAGCGTCGGACCCGGGTTGTTGTTCTGCGGGTTCCGCGTGCCCGGGGTGCCGACGTCGTAGACACCACCGGCGTTGGCCGGGAAGGCGTCCTTGTACTTGTCCGGGATGTCCTTGAGGTTCGGGTCCGTCTTGGCGTCACCGGTGACACCCGGCACGTCCTCGACGTAGTTGAAGCCCCAGCTCCACTGGAAGCCGACCACGTTCACCGTGTGGGCGGGCTTGTCGTCGAGAGCGAGAAGCTTCGTCTCGTCTCGCGCCGTGAAGTAGAAGAGCACCGAGACGATGATCAGCGGAACAACCGTGTACAGCGCCTCGATCGGCATGTTGTACCGGGTCTGCGGAGGTACCTCGACCTTGGTGCGGCTGCGCCGGTGGAAGATGACGCTCCACAGGATCAGACCCCAGACAAGGACGCCGGTGGCAAGCGCTGCCGCCCACGAGCCCTGCCAGAGGGAGAGGATCCTGGGCGCCTCCTCCGTTACCGGGGTCGGCATACCGAGGCGAGGGAAGTCCTCGTATGTGCAACCTGTGGCGGTCGCCAGGATCAGGCCCGCAGTCAGCACCTGCGGCAGCTTCCGCCGCATCGGGCGCCGCGACGCGGGGGTACCGCCCGCGCCTTTCAGGCTGCGGGGGAGGTCGGAGCCGTTGGGACTCACGTAGCGCCTTCCCGAGAGTCTCGCCCGCTCGACCGGGCTCGTCCGCGATACGTGGTCGGGCGCCGGCCCGTGTACGGGCAGGGGTTTGGATGTTTATGCGGACCAAACCCTACTGGACGCTATTTGGGGTCGCGCGGGGAGGGTGCCCAACGCGCCGAGCGTCGACCCGAAGGGGTGGAAAACCGCCCTTGAACAGGCAACTGACGGTCCCTCGACTCATACCGACAGTAAGTCGGCGGGCCCGTGGTCAGGCGGTCGGCGAGTGCACCTGCAACCCCTCGTACGGACGAGGGGCGCAGGTAGCGTGATGACGTGCCGTACTTCGATGCCGCTACCTCCGCTCCCCTGCACCCCGTCGCCAAGCAGGCCCTGCTCGCCGCGCTCGACGAGGGCTGGGCCGATCCCGCCCGGCTCTATCGCGAGGGACGCAGGGCCCGGCTGCTCCTCGACGCCGCACGGGAGGCGGCGGCCGAGTCGGTGGGCTGCCGGCCGGACGAGCTGGTGTTCACCTCGTCGGGGACGCGGGCGCTGCACACCGGGATCGCGGGCGTGCTCGCCGGACGGCGGCGCGCCGGGCGTCACTTGATCGTGTCCGCGGTGGAGCACTCGGCGGTGCTCCATTCGGCCGCCGTCCATGAGGAGCAGGGCGGCGAGGTGACCGAGATCCCGGTGGACCGCGGTGGCCGGGTCGACGCTTCTTTGTTCGTACGGGCGCTGCGTGCGGACACCGCGCTGGCCTGTCTGCAGTCGGCCAACCACGAGGTGGGCACGGTGCAGCCGGTGGCCGAGATCGCGGAGGTCTGCCGGGCCACCGGGGTGCCGCTGCTCGTGGACGCCGCGCAGTCACTCGCGTGGGGTCCGGTGGAGGGCGACTGGTCGGTGCTGACCGGCAGTGCGCACAAATGGGGCGGTCCGGCTGGTGTCGGTCTTATGGCCGTACGCAAGGGAGTGCGGTTCTCCGTCCAAGGACCCGTCGACGAGCGGGAGTCGGGGCGGGCGCCCGGGTTCGAGAATCTGCCGGCGATCGTGGCGGCGGCGGCCTCGCTGCGGGCCGTGCGGGCACAGGCGGCTCAAGAGGCCGTACGGCTCAGGGAGTTGACGGCGCTGATCCGGGCGCGGGTGCCGGAGCTCGTGGCGGATGTGGAGGTCGTGGGCGATCCCGAGCGGCGGCTGCCGCATGTCGTCACGTTCTCTTGTCTCTATGTCGACGGCGAGTCACTGCTGCACGAACTGGACCGGGCCGGGTTCTCCGTGTCGTCCGGCTCCTCGTGCACGAGCTCCACGCTCACGCCGAGCCATGTGCTCAAGGCGATGGGGGTGCTGAGCGAGGGGAACGTACGGGTCTCTCTGCCGCCGGGGACTTCGGGGGCGGAGGTCGAGCGGTTCCTCGACGTGCTGCCGGGCGCGGTCTCCTCCGTACGGGAGAAGCTGGGAGCGCCGGTGGGGGCGGGGGCCGCGACAGGGGTGAAGTCGCTGGTCCTGGACACGCTCGGCAAGCGCTGCCCGCTGCCGGTGATCGAGCTGGCCAAGGCGATCGGGCAGGTGGCGGTGGGCGGGACCGTGACCGTCGTCTCGGACGACGAGGTGGCCGAGCTGGACATCCGCGCGTGGTGCCATCTGCGCGAGCACGAGTTCGTGGGCGAGGAGCCGGCGGACCAGGGCTGGGCGTATGTGGTCCGCCGGCTCAACTAGCCGCTAGGCGAGGTGCTGCTTGACCTCGGCGGCCGCGTCGAACCCGTACGCCTTGGTGAAGCGGTCCATGAAGTGGGCGCGGCGCAGGGTGTACTCCTGCGTGCCGAGGGTCTCGATGACCAGGGTCGCGAGCATGCAGCCGATCTGCGCGGCGCGCTCCAGGGAGACACCCCAGGACAGGCCGGACAGGAAGCCCGCGCGGAACGCGTCGCCGACGCCGGTCGGGTCGACCTTGGCGTCCTCCTCCGGGCAGGCGACCTCGATCACCGGCTCGCCCACGCGCTCGATGCGCACACCGCGCGAGCCGAGGGTGGTGACGCGGTGGCCGACCCGGCCGAGGATCTCCTCCTCGGTCCAGCCGGTCTTCGACTCGATGAGCCCCTTCTCGTACTCGTTGGAGAAGAGGTAGGTGGCACCGTCGAGCAGCGTGCGGATCTCGTCGCCGTCCATGCGCGCGATCTGCTGCGAGAAGTCGGCGGCGAAGGGGATCTCGCGGGAGCGGCACTCCTCGGTGTGGCGGAGCATCGCCTCCGGGTCGTCCGCGCCGATCAGGACCAGGTCGAGACCGCCCACGCGGTCGGCGACCGTCTTCAGCTCGATCAGCCGGGCCTCGCTCATCGCGCCCGTGTAGAAGGAGCCGATCTGGTTGTGGTCCTTGTCCGTGGTGCACACGAAGCGGGCGGTGTGCAGCGTCTCGGAGATACGGACCGAGGCGGTGTCGACGCCGTGCCGGTCGAGCCAGGCGCGGTACTCGTCGAAGTCGGAGCCGGCCGCGCCGACGAGGACCGGAGCGGTGCCGAGCTGTCCCATACCGAAGCAGATGTTCGCCGCGACACCGCCCCGGCGGACGTCGAGGTTGTCGACGAGGAAGGAGAGGGAGACCGTGTGCAGCTGGTCCGCGACCAACTGGTCGGCGAAACGGCCGGGGAAGGTCATCAGGTGGTCGGTGGCGATGGAGCCGGTGACTGCGATACGCACGACGGGAGTCTCCTGGCGTGGGCTGGGGTTGACACTCAACGCTACCGGGAAGTTGCCGTATCTCTGAACCAGTCGGGACAGTCCGGGCGGCGCCCACGGCGACCTGGTGAAATTACCGGAAAGTAGGGGTTTTTCTGGCGGGTGCGACGTGCGTACGGTGCGGATATGTCGAAGCACATGGCGCCTGCGCCCACCTCCTCGGACTTCACTCTGAAGCAGCTGCAGGGGGACTGCGCCCGGATGGTGCCGCACTGGGCGGCGCCCCAGGCCTCCGCCGCCTCCCCCGTGCCGCCCTCGCACATCCATGGGATCGTCGTGCCACCGAAGTCCGCACGGCTCCTTGACGCGATGTCCGAGTACGGGGACTGAGCCTTCCGGTCCGCGCACCCGTAGTCGCCAGGGAACCGAACACTTCCTCGGACCGTCCCACTGTCGATCCCCCGTCGTGGGGAGACGGCATACGGCTCGGGACGCCCGGCCCTGGTGAAGGAGTTCTGTCGTGAGCACCGATGGCATGGATGAGGAAACCCGCAGGCCGCGCTCGCGCCTGGTGGTGGCCTCGGTCGCGGCGGCGGTGCTGCTCGCGGGCGGCGGCGGTGCGTATCTGGCCACCGCTTCGTCGGACGGCGCGCGCGGGGATTCCGGTGCGCCTGCCGGTGACGGCACTCCTCCCCCGTTGACGCTTGACGGCTATACGGCCGCGTCCGGTGTGGCCCCGGGTGAACCGGCGCCCGGCGGCTCGAAGTTCACCGCTCGGGGTGAACTGCCGAAGGCGCCCGAGTCCGCTGCGGTGTACCGCTCCTCGGGTGAGGTGTCCGAGGAGCAGGTCGCCAAGCTCGCCAAGGCGCTGAAGGTGCCGGGTGAGGTCAGGTCCGAGGGCGCCGAGTGGCGGGTCGGCAGCGGAAAGAACGCACCTCTGCTGACCGTGACCAAGCAGGCTCCCGGGACGTGGACGTACGGTGCGCTCGTCGCGGACGACGAGACCTGTCCGCGCGAGGGCGGCTGCGACAAGCCCGTCGGTTCATCGGGTCTTGCCAACCTGCCGTCGGTCGACGAGGCGACGGCGAAGGCCGCGGCCGCTCCCGTGCTCAAGGCGCTCGGCCAGGACGACGCGAAGCTCGACGCGCGACAGACGATGGGCGCGGCCCGTGCGGTCAACGCGGACCCGGTGGTGGGCGGGCTGCCCACCTACGGCGTCTCGACCGGGATCCAGGTCGGCCCGGATGGTGAAATCTCCGGTGCGAGCGGGCAGTTGGCGAAGCCGGTCAAGGGGGCCGAGTATCCGGTGATCAGCGCGGAGGAAGCGCTGAAGCAGCTCAACTCGGCGCCGTCCGGGTTGGCACCCGGGCAGATCGGGGGCTGCGCCAGCGCCGTACCGCATCAGGACGATCTGACCGTCGGTGAGCCGCAGCAGCCCTGCGACCCCGGGGCCGCGCCCAAGCCGCCCAAGCCCCAGCAGGTGAAGGTGGAGTCCGCGGTGCTCGGGCTTGCCGCGTACTACGAGAAGGGGCGGCAGGTTCTCGTGCCGTCATGGCTGTTCGAGATCGGCGGTCCGCAGCGGGTGACCGTGACGTATCCGGCGGTGGAGAAGCAGTACCTGCGCTCCCCCGCGCCGCTGCCCTCCGACGAGCCGACCGCTGCCCCCTCGGCATCCGCCCCGCCGGTCACGGAGGACCCCGTGGAGCCTGCTCCGGACCAGCCGGGCGGTGGGTCCACCGAGCCGCGGAGCGTGCACGTCGAGTCGTACAGCGCCTCGGACCGTACGCTCACCGTGCGCTTCTGGGGCGGGGTGTGCAGTGACTACTCGGCATCGGTGAAGGAGAGCGGCGACCGGGTCGAGGTGACCGTGACCGAGTCGCCTCAGGAGCCCGGGAAGTACTGCATCATGATCGCCAAGGAGCTGACGGAGACGGTGCAGCTGGATCAGCCGCTGGGTGACCGGGAGGTCCTCGGAGCGGACGGGGCCGCGATTCCGGCGAAGTGACCCGGCTCCGGCGGGGACTCGGCTTTCCGGGGCTCGGCTCTCCGGGAATCGGCTCTCCGGGAATCGGCTCTCCGATACGCGCCGAAGGGCGGCACCCCGCAGGTGGGGTGCCGCCCTTCGGCGTATCGCTGTGGGTTCAGACTTAGCTGAACGAGTCGCCGCAGGCGCAGGAGCCGGTGGCGTTGGGGTTGTCGATCGTGAAGCCCTGCTTCTCGATGGTGTCGACGAAGTCGATCGAGGCGCCGCCCAGGTACGGGGCGCTCATCCGGTCGGTGACGACCTTCACGCCGCCGTCGAACTCCTTGACGACATCGCCGTCGAGCGAGCGCTCGTCGAAGAACAGCTGGTAGCGCAGGCCGGAGCAGCCGCCGGGCTGGACCGCGACACGCAGAGCCAGGTCGTCACGGCCTTCCTGGTCCAGCAGAGCCTTGACCTTGGAGGCGGCGGCGTCGGACAGGATGATGCCGTCGCTCACGGTGGTCTTCTCGTCCTGAACGGACATCTACATCTCTCCCGGGTAGTACGGAGACTGCTTCCGCTTTGGCCAACCTTGGTGTGCGCCGATTCATTCCGGCGCGCGGCCTTGCTCTTTTCATGCTCGCACACCGGGGGTGCATCGGGCACGGGGCCGTAGACGCTGGGGACGCGCGAGGACGCGGGATGCGTCACATCGACGACATCCGGCATCGTCAATCTGACGTGAAGCGGTTATGATAGATAGCGTCAATTCGACGAAAAGCATGCCCGGACGGTGGGTGTGCCCGCCGGAAGAAGAAAGGGTGCGTGACGTGACCACGGCCCAGGACCTTGCCAAGACCTTTGAGCCGCAGCCGACTCCGCTCGCCCTCCTGCTGCTCGGCCGCGAAGCCGACCCCAAGAGCGAGCGCGGCGTGGACTGCCCCGGCGACCTCCCGTCCCCCTCCGACCCGGACCTGGTCGAGCGCGCCCGCGCGGCCAAGGAGAAGCTCGGAGACAAGGTCTTCGTGCTCGGGCACCACTACCAGCGTGACGAGGTCATCCAGTTCGCCGACGTCACCGGTGACTCCTTCAAGCTCGCGCGTGACGCCGCCGCCAAGCCGGAGGCCGAGTACATCGTGTTCTGCGGTGTGCACTTCATGGCCGAGTCCGCGGACATCCTGACCGGTGACGACCAGAAGGTCGTGCTTCCCGACCTCGCCGCCGGCTGCTCGATGGCCGACATGGCCACCGCCGAGCAGGTAGCCGAGTGCTGGGACGTGCTGACCGAGGCCGGCATCGCCGAGCAGGTCGTGCCGGTGAGCTACATGAACTCCTCGGCCGACATCAAGGCCTTCACCGGCAAGCACGGCGGCACCATCTGCACCTCGTCCAACGCGAAGAAGGCCCTGGACTGGGCCTTCGAGCAGGGCGAGAAGGTGCTCTTCCTGCCGGACCAGCACCTCGGCCGCAACACCGCCGTGCGCGACATGGGGATGTCCCTCGAGGACTGTGTCCTCTACAACCCGCACAAGCCGAACGGCGGGCTGACCACCGAAGAGCTGCGCAACGCGAAGATGATCCTGTGGCGCGGGCACTGCTCGGTGCACGGCCGGTTCAGCCTGGACAGCGTGAACGACGTGCGTGAGCGGATCCCGGGCGTCAACGTCCTCGTGCACCCCGAGTGCAAGCACGAGGTCGTCGCGGCCGCGGACTACGTGGGCTCGACGGAGTACATCATCCGGACCCTTGAGGCCGCCCCGGCCGGCTCCAAGTGGGCCATCGGCACCGAGCTCAACCTGGTGCGGCGCCTGGCCAACCGTTTCGCCGCCGAGGACAAGGAAGTGGTCTTCCTCGACAAGACGGTCTGCTTCTGCTCGACCATGAACCGGATCGATCTGCCGCATCTCGTATGGACGCTCGAGTCCCTGGCGGACGGCAAGCTGGTCAACCGGATCCAGGTCGACAAGGAGACGGAGAGCTTCGCGAAGCTGGCCCTCGAGCGGATGCTCGCGCTGCCGTAGCGTTCGCCGCATGAGCGGGCGGGGCACGGGATCCCGTGCCCCGCCCGTCGTCATGTCCCGTCGGCGGCGGTGGCCGCCGCGGGCGGGAAGAGCGCGGCCATCTGGTCGATGGCCTCCGGGCCGTAGCCGACCGAACCGACCGGCACCTTTCCCTCGACCGCCTCGATCACCTTGGCGGTCCACAACGGACCGAATCCGCCGCACAGTTCGATGAGCTGGACACCCTCCTCCACCATGGCGGCCGCCACGGCGAGCGCTCCGGCCGGTTCGGGCACGGCCACGACCAGGGTCCTGAATCCGTCGCGCTCGATGACCGCGCGGTCGGTGGCCGGGTCCATGCCCCGGCCGGTGAAGATGAATCCGAAGCTGTCGAGCGCCATATGTGCCCACGTCCTTCCCTGCGGGTTGAGGGCGGGAAGCTAGCCCGCACCGCCGGACATCTCAACGCGTTCCAACGGTGAGGCAGGTCATAGGAGTTCGGAGCCTCAAGGGAATCGGAGCCTTACGTGAAAGGGGGCGCCCTCCGCAGCGGAGAGCGCCCCCCTTTCGGCAGGGTGCGGTGCCGTCAGTGGTCCAGGGCGTCCAGGAGACCGCTGTCCGAATCCACGTCCGTGCCCGGCTCCGCGGACTGCTCGGGGATGTCCTTGTCCCGCTTGGTGTCCTTCGCCGCCCGCTTCGCCGCCTTCTTCTTGGCCCGCCGTTCCTTGCGCAGCTCGAACATCGCGTACAGCGTCGGTACGAGCAGGAGCGTGAGGAGCGTCGAGCTGAGCAGGCCGCCGATCACCACGATGGCGAGCGGCTGGCCGATGAACCCACCCTCGCCCGTGACTCCCGCCGCCATCGGCAGCAGGGCGAAGATCGTGGCGAGCGCCGTCATCAGGATCGGGCGCAGACGGTGGCGGCCGCCCTCGATGACCGATTCGACCACGCCGAGGCCCTGGGCCCGGTACTGGTTGATCAGGTCGATCAGGACGATCGCGTTGGTCACGACGATGCCGATGAGCATCAGCATGCCGATCAGTGCCGGGACGCCCATCGGGGTGCCCGTGGCGATCAGCAGACCGATCGCGCCGGTGGCCGCGAACGGGATGGAGACCAGCAGGATCAGCGGCTGGGCAAGGGACTTGAAGGTCGCGACCAGGAGCATGAAGACGATGGCGATCGCGGCGAGCATCGCAAGGCCCAGCGCCGCGAAGGCCTCGTCCTGGTCCTCGGAGACACCGCCGATGGCGACGGTGGCGCCTTCGGGAAGCTTCTTCTCCAGCTCGTTCAGCTTCGTCTGGAGCGATGCGCTCACCGCGCCCGTGTTGTCGCCGGTCGGCTTGGCCGTGATGGTGGCCGCGCGCGATCCGTCGATACGGGTCATCGAGACCGGTCCTTCGACGACCTCGACCGTGGCGATGTCGCCCAGTTTCACGCGGCCGAGGCTGAGGTTCTTCAGCTCCGCCACGGTCGTGGCCCGCTGGGCGGACTTCACGAGGACGTCACGCTCGGTGTCGTCCAGGATCGCCTTGGCGCTCGGGGTGCCGCGTACGGCCTGGGCGACGGCCTGGCCGAGCGTGGCGTCGCTGAAACCGGCCGCCGCGGCCTTGTCGCCCGCCTTCACCGAGATCCGCGGGACGGACTGGGCGAGGTCGCTCTGGACGTCGGTGACGTCGTCGAGCTTCGCGATCTCCGCCCGCACCTGCTCGGCGGCCTTTTCGAGGACCTCCGCGTCCGAGGCCTTCACGACCACGCTCAGGTCCTGGTTCGCGAAGCCGTCTCCGGCCGCGATCCGGGTGTCACCGATGCCGTCGAGGTCCTTGAGCTGCGCGTCGATCTTGTCGCGCGTCTCCTCGTAGGAGGCGTCGTCGGTCAAAGTGACCTGGTACGAGGCCTGGTTGGTGTCCGTGCCGCCGCCGAAGGCCGCGAGCCAGCCCGAGGAACCGACCGTGACCTGGTGGTCCTTGACCTCGTCGATGCCGTCGAGCACCCGCTCGATCTTCTTCGTGGCCTCGTCCGTGGCGGCGAGGCTGGCGCCCGGCTCCAGCTCCTGCTTGATGGAGAGGACCTTCTGCTCGCCCTGGTCGAAGAAGTTGGTCTTCAGCATCGGCGCGAGACCGAACGTGCCGACCAGGACCACGATCGCGAGCACGACGCTGGTGAGACGGCGGCGGGTCGCGAAGCGCAGGACCGGGACGTAGATCCGCTGCAGGACGCTCCTGGCCTCCTTCTCCTCGGCGGCGCGGCGGGCCTCCTCGGGGTCCGTGGACGTGCCCTTGGGCGGGCGCAGGAACCAGAACGACAGGACCGGCACCACCGTCAGCGAGACGATCAGGGACGCGAGCAGCGCGGCGGTGACCGTCAGCGAGAACGAGCCGAACAGCTCGCCCACCATGCCACCGACCAGACCGATCGGCAGGAAGACGGCGACCGTGGTGAGCGTGGAGGAGGTGACGGCACCCGAGACCTCGCGTACCGCGTTGAGGATGGCGTCCTTGCGCTCCTCGCCGTACGTGAGATGACGCTTGATGTTCTCCAGGACCACGATCGAGTCGTCCACGACCCGGCCGATCGCGATCGTGAGCGCGCCGAGCGTGAGCATGTTGAGCGAGAGATCGCGGGTCCACAGAACGATCAGCGCGAGCACGACCGAGAGCGGGATGGAGACCGCGGTCACCAGCGTGGAGCGCAGGGACGCGAGGAAGACCAGGATCACGATGACCGCGAAGGCGAGGCCGAGCGCGCCCTCGGTGGTCAGGCTGGAGATGGACTTCTCGACGGCCGGGCCCTGGTCGGAGACGACCGTCAGCTCGGCGCCGTCACCCAAGTCCTTGCGCAGGGAGGGCAGTTCGTCCTCGACGGCGTGGGAGATCGCGACCGCGGAGCCGTCCTGGTCCATGGTGATGACGATCGCGAGGCTCGGCTCGCCGTTCGTACGGGTCAGGGAGTCGGACTTGGCCTCGGTCTCCTCGACCTCGGCCACATCACCCAGACGTACGGGCCCCGGAGCCTTCTCGCCCGAGGCCGGGCCGGCCGGGTTCGCCGGTGCCGCGACCATCAGGTCCTCGATCTGCTCCAGTGAGGAGTAGCCGCCGCCCACCTGGACGGTGCGGTTCTTGCCGCCCTCGTCGAAGGAGCCGGCCGGCAGTGTGACGCCGCCCGCCTGCAGGGCCTGGACCAGCGCGGCCGAAGTCAGGCCCGCCTTGGCCAGCTTCGCGTCGTCGGGGGTGACGGAGACCTCGGTGTCGCGTACGCCGTCGATGGCCACCTGGGCCACCCCGTCGATGTCTTCGAGCACCGGCACGACCGAGCGGTCGAGCTCGTCGGCGAGCGCCTGCTGGTCCTTGCCCTCGGCGGACGCGGCGAGCACCACGGTCGGGATGTCGTCGGTGGAACCGGCGACGACCTGCGGGTCCACATCGTCGGGGAGCTGGGCGCGGGCGCGGTTCACGGCCTGCTGGACATCGGCGACCAGCTGCTTGGAGCCGTCGCCGTAGTCGAAGGAGGCCATCAGCAGGGCGTTGCCCTCGCTCGCGGTGGCCGTCACGGACTTGATGCCGTCGACGGCTTCGAGCGAGTCCTCGAGGGGTTCGACGACCTGCTTCTCGACCACGTCGGGCGAGGCGCCCTGGTACGGGGCGATCACCGAGACGATCGGCAGCTCGATGGACGGCAGCAGCTGCTGCTTCAACTGGGGGATGGCGATCGCGCCGAAGACCAGGGCGACGATCGACATCAGCCCGATCAGGGCCCGTTGGGCAAGGCTGAATCTCGACAGCCAGGACATGGGATGGGGACTTCCTTTGCTGGCGTATGCGGCAGGTGGGCGCACACGCGCAGGCGTGGCCCGGCTACACGATCAGCCATCGCGGAAGGGGATTCCTCGGCCCGGGGTTCTGTTTGTTGATCCTGCTCCTACTGCGGGTGCAGTAGAGGCGCTCCGTCCTCGGAGGTAGCGCGCCCGGATCACCCTGGTTCGCCCGGCCGGTTCAGTCGACCTTTGGCCGGACAAGTCCCGACTCATAGGCAATGACCACGAGTTGGGCACGGTCGCGGGCGCCGAGCTTTGCCATCGCACGGTTCACATGGGTCTTCACGGTGAGCGGGCTGACGCTGAGGCGTTCGGCGATCTCGTCGTTGGAGAGCCCGCCCGCGACCTGGACGAGCACCTCGCGCTCACGGCTGGTGAGCTGCGCGAGGCGCTCGGCGTGCGCGCCGCCCTCGGAGCCGTCCGGGTCGGAACTGCCGCCCTGGGCGAGGAACTTGGCGATCAGGCCCTTGGTGGCCACGGGCGAGAGCAGCGCCTCGCCGCCCGCCGCTACCCGGATCGCGTTGAGCAGCTCCTCGGGCTCGGAGCCCTTGCCGAGGAAGCCGGAGGCACCGGCCCGCAGCGACTGCACCACGTACTCGTCGACCTCGAAGGTGGTGAGCATCACCACGTGCACGTGGCCGAGTCCGGGGTCCTCGGTGATCATCCGGGTGGCGGCGAGACCGTCCGTACCGGGCATCCGGATGTCCATCAGGACCACGTCGGCCCGCTCGGCGCGGGCGAGCGCCACGGCCTCGGCGCCGTCGGAGGCCTCGCCCACGACCTCCATATCGGGCTCGGAGTCGACGAGCACCTTGAACGCGCTGCGCAGCAGGGCCTGGTCGTCGGCGAGCAGGACACGGATGGTCATGAGTTCTCCCCCGTACGGGATCTTGCGAGGCACATCGTGAGACTCACAGGCACTTGCGGGAACGCCCCCGCTCCTGGGCCTCGGCACTCAGAGGCAGGATCGCATGGACACGGAAGCCGCCTCCGTAGCGGGGGCCCGTGGTGCAGGAGCCGCCGAGCGCGGAGACACGCTCGCGCATACCGATGAGGCCGTGGCCGCCCTCGGGCCGGCCGTCCGGGTCGCTCGCGGCAGCTTTGTCCACTGCGGCGTCGCCCGAGCCCCCGTTGTCGAGCACGGTGATCTCCAGATTGCGGCTCACCCGCAACACGCTGAGCTCGGCCTTGGCGCCCGGGCCCGCGTGCTTCTGCGCGTTGGTGAGGGCCTCCTGGATGATCCGGTACGCGGCGAGGTCCACGGCGGCCGGCAGGCGCAGGCCCTCGTCGCTGTGCACCAGCTCCACGGGCAGGCCCGCGGCGCGGAAGGTGCCGAGCAGATCGTCGAGGCGGGCCAGACCGGGGGCCGGTTCGGTGGGCGCCTCCGGGTCGCCGGACTGGCGCAACAGCCCGACGGTGGCGCGCAGTTCGTTCAGCGCGGAGCGGCTGGCCTCGCGTACATGCGCGAGGGCTTCCTTGGCCTGGTCGGGGCGCTTGTCCATGACGTGCGAGGCGACTCCGGCCTGCACGTTGACCAGGGCGATGTGGTGGGCGACCACGTCGTGCAGATCGCGGGCGATGCGCAGCCGCTCCTCGGCGACGCGGCGCAGGGCCTCCTGCTCGCGGGTGCGCTCGGCTCGTTCGGCGCGTTCCCTGATCGCGTCGACGAAGGCGCGGCGGCTGCGTACGGCGTCGCCCGCGGCGGCGGCCATGCCGGCCCAGGCGACGACGCCGAGGTTCTCCTGGGCGTACCAGGGGAGCTTGCTCGTGAGCATCGCGACGGCCGTCATCACCGCCATGATCGGCAGGGCGAAGCGCCAGGTGGTGGGGCGGTCGGTCATGGACGCGACGGTGAACAGGGCGATGACCACCGCCATCATCACGGGGGCACGCTGCTCGCCGGTGGTGAGCTCAAGGAGCGTCGCGGCGACCGTGACGATCAGGACGGCGACGGGGACGCGGCGCCGGAACACCAGGGCGCCCGCGCTGATCAGCATCAGGAAGACGCTGATCGCTTCGGGTGCGCGGCCGAAGTGCGGTCCGTTCAGGCCGTACGGCTCGACGAAGGACGCGGTGACCATGCAGGCGAGGACGGCGACGGCCAGGGTGGCGTCGAAGGCCAGGGGGTGGGCCGTCAGCCAGTCTCGGATGCGGGCGAGGGAGGTCACTTCGGGAACGGTACCGGGTCTTTTCCTCCACGGGTGAGCCCGCTCCTCAACGGGTGAGCCCGCCGGGCTGCCCCACGGGGCTCCGCCCCGACACCCCGTGTGACGAGGCCCTCGTACGGGACAAGGCGGCGCACACGCACGAGTGCCCCGCACGCCAGTCGGACCGGCAGTGCGGGGCACCCGTTGCAGTGCCTGGAGTGGGTCGAACCCTAGCCGGGGATCAGACCGTCATCGCTGAGCATGTCGCGGACCTCGTCGAGGGTGGCGTCCGGCGGAGGCAGGATCAGCTCCGACGGTTCGAGGGCGTCGTCCGGGAGTGGATCGCCCAGTTCGCGCACCTTGTCGAGGAGGGCGTGGAGGGTACGCCGAAAGCCTGGGCCGTCGCCGTTCTCCATCTCCTCGAGCAGCTCGTCGTCCAGCTTGTTCAGCTCGGTGAAGTGGCTGTCGGCCAGCTTCACCTGCCCCTCCCCCATGATCCGTACGATCATGTCGATCTCCTTCTGATGAGGGCGCGGGGCCGCCTACTGCTTGTCGAAGCGGGGGGTGTCCTTCGGCTGCTGCGCCTGCGTCGGAGCGCCGGTGCCGCCCTCGATGGCCTGCTGCTGCGCGCTGCTGCCGCCGGCCAGCTCGGCCTTCATCCGGGCCAGTTCGAGCTCCACGTCCGTGCCGCCGGAGAGCCGGTCGAGCTCGGACTGGATGTCGTCGCGGGCCAGACCGGACGCGTCGTCCAGGGCGCCCGATGCGAGCAGCTCGTCGATCGCGCCGGCGCGGGCCTGCAGCTGCGCCGTCTTGTCCTCGGCGCGCTGGATCGCATTGCCGACGTCGCTCATCTCCTCGGAGATGCCCGAGAAGGACTCCGCGATCCGGGTCTGCGCCTGGGCCGCGGTGTAGGTGGCCTTGATCGTCTCCTTCTTCGTACGGAAGGCGTCGACCTTGGCCTGCAGCCGCTGGGCGGCGAGCGTGAGCTTCTCCTCCTCGCCCTGCAGCGTCTGGTGCTGTGTCTCCAGGTCCGTGACCTGCTGCTGCAGCGCGGCCCGGCGCGACAGTGCCTCGCGCGCCAGGTCCTCACGGCCGAGCGCGAGCGCCTTGCGGCCCTGGTCCTCCAGCTTGGAGGACTGGTTCTGCAGCTGGTTGAGCTGCAGTTCGAGGCGCTTGCGGCTGGTCGCCACGTCGGCGACGCCGCGGCGCACCTTCTGCAGCAGCTCAAGCTGCTTCTGATACGAGTAATCGAGGGTCTCGCGCGGGTCCTCGGCCCGGTCCAGGGCCTTGTTCGCCTTCGCGCGGAAGATCATCCCCATACGCTTCATGACACCGCTCATGGGCTTCGCGCGCCCCCTTCTAGACTGATCCAGCCGACTGTCCGCTCCAGCACTGCGACAGAACCCAGCGTACGGGCCCTGCCTCCATTACCGCACTGTTCGTGTGCGGATGCGCTCCTCCCCAAGGACGAAGTACGACCTCGCCCGCTCCGGCGTAGGGAGTAGGTGGTTCTCAGGGAAGCGCGAGGGCCCTTCCACGGAACCGCTGAGCCACCCCCGGTCGACCGCGAACGGTTCGACCCTTACGTCCCTGTACTGACGCCTGGCGTTGTCGGATCGTTCCCCGGCGGGCTGTGGTCCATGCTCCGGACCCCGTACCCTTGGGTTTCGTGTTCGGTAGCCGCTCAAAGAACGAGAAGACCCCCGCCGAAAAGGCGCCGGTCGACTCCCAGACGCCCCGCGACCCTCAGGCACCCAAGGGCCGCCCCACTCCCAAGCGCAGCGAGGCACAGACGCAGCGCCGCAGCGTGGCCAATACGCCCATGACCCGCAAAGACGCGGCGAAGCGCACGCGCGACGCCCGCCGTGCGGACATGGCCAAGCAGCGCGAGGCCCTGGCCAGCGGGGACGAGCGTTATCTGCCCGCCCGCGACAAGGGCCCGGTGCGCAGGTTCGCCCGTGACTTCGTCGACTCGCGCTTCTGCATCGCCGAGTACTTCCTGCCGATGGCAGTGATCATCCTCGTGCTCAGCATGCTGCGGAACACGGGTCTGCAGAACATCGCGCTGCTGCTGTGGCTCGGTGTGATCGTGCTGATCATCGTCGACTCGATCGGCATCGGCATCCGTCTGAAGAAGCAGCTCCGTGAGCGCTTCCCGGACGAGCCGAAGCGCGGCGCCGTCGCCTACGCCCTGATGCGCACCCTCCAGATGCGTCGCCTGCGCCTGCCCAAGCCGCAGGTCAAGCGCGGAGAGCGGCCCTGACCGGGGAGTCGTTCACGGGGGGCGCCGAAAAGTGGCTCGAGCTCATGGGCGGACTGCGTAACGCGGTCCGCCAGGAGCTCGTGGCCCGTCAGCTCGACGAGCAGATAGCCCAGCGCTTCGCCGTGGGCCGACGACTCAAGGTGCTCGACGTCGGCATGGGCCAGGGCACCCAAGCCCTGCGCCTTGCCCGCGCCGGCCATCAGGTGACCGGACTCGAATCCGATCCGGCGATGCTGGTCGCGGCCCGTACGGCGCTCGACGAGGAGCCGGCCGGGATCCGCGAGCGGGTCAGGCTGATCCAGGGCGACGGCCGGGACACCGGGGTGCACTTCCTGCCCGGCGCCTTCGACGTGGTCCTCTGCCACGGGGTCCTGATGTACGTCGAGGAGCCCGACGCCATGCTCGCCGGTCTCGCGCGCATGCTCGCGCCCGGCGGGCTGCTCTCCCTTCTCGTACGGAACGCCGACGCGCTCGCCATGCGGCCCGGCCTCGCGGGCCGGTGGGACACCGCGCTCGCGGCCTTCGACTCCCCCGTGTACGAGAACCGGCTCGGTCTGACCGTACGGGCGGACCGTCTGTCCACCCTGACGTCCTCGCTCGCCGGGATCGGTGCGCCGCTGCACGCCTGGTACGGGGTGCGGGTCTTCACGGACCAGGCGGCGGACGACTCGCGGCCGCCGTCCGGTGACGAGCTCGACCGGCTGCTGCTCGCGGAGGAGCGGGCCGGGCGGACCGATCCGTACCGGCAGGTCGCGTCGCTGATGCACCTGTGCGGGGTCCGGGGCTGAGAGAGCCCGTCGGCGTCCTGGGCCCCGAGATACCCGTCACGGCTCACAGCCACCTGATCGGACCCGCACAAGAGGCCGAACGAGTGGCTCGATGCCGACAATCCGGACATGAACCGAACTCGTACCTCCCGTTCGTCCCGTTCACTCACCCGGATATCCCTCCCCCTCACCGCCGCACTCGGCGCGGCCGCGCTCCTCGCCGGCTGCTCGGGTTCGGGGTCGGACTCGGCGGAGGCCGAGTCGACCACGCAGGCCGCCGCGGTCGCCCGCAAGGACGGGTCCGACCTGCAGGAGGACTACATGAAGGTGATCAAGGACGTCCTGCCGTCCGTCGTGCAGATCACCGCGGGTGACAGCCTCGGGTCCGGAGTCGTGTACGACGACAAGGGCCATATCGTCACCAACGCCCATGTCGTCGGCGACACCAAGACCTTCAAGGTCACCGTCGCGACCGGCGGCCGGGAGCTCGCCGCCAAGCTGGTCTCCAGCTATCCCGACCAGGACCTCGCGGTGATCCAGCTGGAGAACCCGCCGAGCGGCCTGAAGGCCGCGAAGCTCGGGGACACCTCGAAGGTCGAGGTCGGCCAGATCGTCCTGGCGATGGGCTCGCCACTGGGTCTGTCGTCCAGCGTGACGCAGGGCATCGTGTCGGCCACCGGCCGCACGGTCAGCGAACCGCGTACCGGCGGCAGCCCGGGCGCGACAATCGGCAACATGGTGCAGACCTCGGCGGCGATCAATCCCGGCAACAGCGGTGGCGCCCTGGTGAACCTCGACGGCGAGGTCATCGGTATCCCGACCCTCGCGGCCACCGACCCGGAGATGGGCGACAGCGCGGCGCCGGGCATCGGGTTCGCGATCCCGGCCTCGATGGTGCAGACGGTCGCGGGGCAGATCGTGAAGGACGGCGAGGTCACCGACTCCGGGCGGGCCGCGCTCGACATCTCGGGCCGTACGGTCCTCGGCGACGACTACAAGCCGGCGGGTGTCGCGGTGGTCGAGCTCGAGTCGGGTGGCGCCGCGGCGGACTCGGGCCTGGAGACGGGCGATGTGATCACGCGCTTCGGCGACACGGACATCACCACGATCACCACGCTGTCGGAGGCCCTCGCGGCCAAGAAGCCGGGTGACAAGGTCTCGGTGGCGTACGACCGGGACGGCTCGCGCAAGACGGCCGAGGTCACGCTCGGCGAGATGTAGCGGATACGGGTGCGGGGGCCTCCGAGGAGGAGGCCCCCGCACGCGCCGCTCACGCCTCGGTCTGCTCCGGCTCGGGCTCCGGGTCCGCGCCCGAGTCCGTTTCGGCGTGCAGGCTCATCGGCCCGTAGATCTTCGTCGTGTCCTCGAAGAGGTGCACCTGGTCCGCACCGCCGGCCAGGAGTTCCTTCCACTGCTCACCGATCCAGGACTCCGCGTCGCCCTGGGTGGTGAACTCCTCGGGGGTCACTGCCGGTTCGACCTCGGTGCCGTCGGCCTTCTCGAACCGAAACGTCCAAGCGCTCATGTCACCCTCCAAAGAACCGGTTCAGCATCCGACCGCAGGCAGCAAAGCTGCTACCAAGCTTGAAGTGCAGCCTATCCGGGCGCGCACTACCCGAACCGACGCGGGAGGATCAGCCTTGTGGAACTGACTCTGCTCGGCACCGGCGCACCGGCCGGACTGCCCCGTCCCGACTGCCCCTGCGCGGCCTGCGCCGCCTCGCTCGGCGAGTACGCGCGCTCCGCGACGGCGGTGCTCGTGGACGGTGTGCTCCTGCTCGACCTCACCCCGGGCGCCGCCTTCGCCGCGGCCCGCGCCGGGCATTCGCTCGCCGGGGTGCAGCAGGTGCTGCTCTCGCATCCGCACGACGGCCCGGCCGTGGAGCACCCGGCCGGACTGCCGCGCGCCGCCCGCGTACCGGACGGGCGCGAGCTGGCCCTGATCGACGGCCACCGGGTGCGGGCCGTCGCCCTCGACCACCCCGGTACGGGCTACGAGGTGACCGGGCCCGACGGCGGCTCGGTCCTGTATCTGCCGCCGGGAGCCGCGCCCGCCGGTGAGGTCGCACGCCCGGAGCCGTACGACATGGTGGTGGCCGATGTGCTCGGCCGCCCCGACGCGCTCGCGAAACTGCGGGCGGCCGGCGCCGTGGCGGCGACCACCGATGTGCTCGCGCTCCATCTCGACCACGATGTTCCGCCCGGTCCCGAACTGCACCGCCGCCTCGCCGCCGCGGGCGCCCGGGCCGTGCCCGACGGGACGACCCTGGTGGTCGGCGAGTACCACGCCGTACCCGATCTGCCGCGCCGCACGTTCGTGCTCGGCGGGGCGCGTTCGGGCAAGTCCGTGGAGGCCGAGCGGCGCCTTGAGGCCTTCCCCGAGGTGGTGTACGTGGCCACCGGCGGCGTACGCGACGGGGACTCCGACTGGGCCGACCGCATCAGGCTGCACCGCGAGCGCAGGCCCGGCTCCTGGCGCACCACCGAGACCTGCGATCTCGTCCCGCTCCTGGAGGAGGACGGGCCGCCGCTGCTCATCGACTGTCTGTCGCTGTGGCTGACCGACGCGATGGACAAGGTCGAGGCCTGGGACGACGCGAAGTGGGCGGCGGGCGGCGACCGCGCACTGCGCGAGCAGGTGGCGCAACTGGTCGGCGCCATAAGGGAGTCGAGGCGTACGGTCGTGGCCGTGTCGAACGAGGTGGGTTCCGGGGTCGTGCCCGCGACCGCTTCGGGCCGGCGTTTCCGCGATGAACTCGGTCGGCTGAACGCGGCGTTCGCGGGCGAGTGCGAGCATGTGCTGCTCGTGGTGGCGGGACAGGCCCTGGTCCTCAAGGGCTGAGCTCCCACACGACCGGGCTGATCCGGCCGGGTGCGCCACAGCCGCGTACACGAGTGTCGCCTTGCCGCCCGCGCGCGCGTGGCGTGGTCTGTCCGGCATGACCGAGACCCTTGTGCCGCAGACCGACCGGGTGCGCCCGGTACTCGAAGGCGTCCCCGAGACCCTCCTGTGGACGCTGTGGAACCGGGCCTGCGAGGCACGCAGGCCCGATGCCGTCCTGCACGACCCGCTCGCGATCAGGCTCGTCGACACCCTCGACTACCCCTTCGAGGAGAAGCTCGGCCCGCCGCATCCGCTGTTCGCCCAGACCCAGGGCCTGCGTTCGCTCTGTTTCGACCGCTCGGTGGCCAACTACACGGCACGCAGACCCGATGCGACCGTGGTCGCGCTCGGCGAGGGGCTCGAGACCAGCTTCTGGCGCGTGGACAACGGGCGCCTGAACTGGCTGAGCGTGGAGCTGCCGGAGGGCGCCGAGCTGCGCGCGCGGCTGCTTCCCGAGCATCCGCGGCACCGTGTCGTCGCCAAGTCGGTGACCGATCTGAGCTGGCTGGACGCGATCGAGGATCCCGCGCGCGGGGTGATCGTGACGGCGCAGGGCCTGCTGATGTACCTCAAGCCCGCGGAGGTACGGGAGATCCTGGCCGCGTGCGCGGAGCGGCTGCCGGGCGGGGTGATGATCCTGGACTCGATGCCGCGCTGGGTCACCAAGCTCACGCGCGAGGGAAAGCTGAAGGTCGGGAAGCTGACGATCCCGCCGATGCACTGGTCGATGGCCCCGGACGAGCGCCTCAAACTGCACTCGGCGCACCCGTCGATCGCCGAGGTACGCGCGGTGCGGCTGCCACCGGGACGCGGGGCGCTGGGGAAGATCGTCCAGCACCAGTACCGCATCCCGGTGTACCGCTCGTTCGCACCGGCCGTGACGCTGGTGCGGTTCCGTTGACCCGGCGGGTCAGTCCTTGCGGGCGATGACCCGGTAGGCGTTGGAGAAGCGGGTGCGGCTGGTGATCGGGGCCAGCGCGTTGTCGAGGAAGTGCAGCACCGGCATCAGCGGCAGCCCCGCCATGAACACCGCCTTGCAGACCCGCGCCCCGAACCGCCCCGGCGCCTTCGGCCGCCACGGCTCGTTGCGGAACGGCATCATCCTGAGCAGGAACATCCCGAACGCGCCGAGCAGGTCGAACGCGATGTGCGGCTCCCTGCGGTCCACCGCGACCACCGTGAAGCCGAGCTCGCGCAGCGCCCGGTTGAGGTTGCCCACGGACACGAAGTGCAGGTGCTGGGGCTGGAACCACGGCACCCAGTACTTGCCGAGCAGCCGCGAGAAGTACGACTCCGGGTCGGGCACCTCGATCATGAGGTGCCCGCCGGACCGCAGCACCTTGCGGGCGGCTTCCAGTTCGGCGCGCTGGTCGACGGTGTGCTCGAGGACGTGGAACATGCTGACCGCGTCGTACTGCCCGGCGAGCGCGGTCGCGTGCTCCGGCAGAAAGCCCTGGTAGGCGCGCTCGATACGGCCCTCCTCCTTGGCCTTGAGCACATTCGTACCGACGTCGAGTCCGTCGAAGACCGTGTCCGGCAGCACCGACTTCGCTCCGGCGCAGAAGTCGCCGCCCGCGGTGCCGATGTCGAGCCAGCGGGTGGGGCGCAGATGCTTGCGCATGGCCTGGGCGCGGCCGACGTGCCGTTCGAAGAGCTGCCCGTTGGCGTTGCTGAACGCGGCGCCGAGCTCCTTGCCGAACAGGCCGTCGTAGAAGTCGCGGTAGTAGAAGTCGAGGCCGGCGCTGCTCAGCCGGGGGTTCTGGAAGATGTGCCGGCAGTCGCCGCACTGGTCGAGCACGAAGCGGCCGGGCTTGTTCTGCAGGAAGTCCTGGGTCTTGAGCCGGACCTTGAGCCTCTTCGACGCGCACCATGGGCAGTCGTCACGTCTGGGCTCGAAGAGCCGCTCCATGCCGAGGGCAAGCTCTTCCTGGTATGCGGGGCGCAGCTCGGCGACAAGTTCGTCGCGCTGCTGACGGTGTTCCTGGATGGTCTCGGTGGTCGTCATGTATGTCTCCTCGGGTTCAGCGCCGGCCGGCTTCGGTTCAGCTCCGGTCCACGGCGAACTTCTCCAGCTGTGCTGCCGCGGCCGGTGCCCCGCCCGCCGCGCGGAAGGAGGCCCCGATCCTGCGGGCCGCCTTCCGGTACTCCGGTTCTTCCAGTACGGCGTCGAGCGCGGCACCGATCTGCCGCCGCCCGCCGCGCCCGAACCGCACCCGCACCCCCGCGCCCGCGGCGGTGACCTGGGCGGCGACCAGGGGCTGGTCGTCCCGGATGGGCGCGACGACCAGCGGTACGCCGTGCCACAGGGATTCGGCGACGGTGTTGTGCCCGGCGTGGCTGATCACCGCCGACGCCCGCTCCAGGAGAGCGAGTTGCGGCATGTGCCGCAGCACGAGCACATCGGTGTCGGACTCGGCCGTCAGAACGCCGCCGGGGTCGGCGACCACCGCCTGGATCCGCCTGCCCCGCTCCCGTACGGCCGCGGCGCATTCGGTGAGGAAGCGCGCGCCGACATCCGTGTTGGCGGTGCCGAGCGAGACGAGGACGGTGGCACGGTCGTCGTCGAGCCACTGCCAGGGGAAGTCGCCGGCCGGGCGGCGGGTGAGGGCGGGTCCGACGAAGCGCACCTGGTCGCCGTAGTCGCCCTCGCCCGCGAGTTCGGGGGTGGTGAAGGCGAGGACGAGGTCCGGCGAGAAGCGCGGGTCGTGGTCGCAGGACGGATCGCCGATACGTGAGCGAAGTTCCGCTACGAGGGAGGCCACCCACTCGCCGATCTTCGGCATCCCGTCCAGGGCGTCGCTGAACTCGGCGGAAGTGGTGGACGAGGTGACGTACGGGACGCCGAGCCGTTCGGCGACCAGCGCGCCCGCCAGGGTCTGCTGGTCGGCGACGATCACATCCGGGCCGAACTCCCGTACCGCCTCCTCCACTCCGGGCGCCATCGCCTCGGCGAGCGGGACGAAGAACTCCTGCCACAGGAACTGAAGCGCGGCGGCGCCCCGCAGCTCGGTGGGCCGCTCCAGGAGGCCCGGGATCTCGCACGGGTACACCTCGGCCTCCGGGCCCGCCAGCTCCTCGACGAAGCGCGGCAGTCCGGCCCAGGCGACGCGGTGTCCGCGCTCGACGAGCTCGGCGGCCACGCTGACCGTGGGGTTGACGTGGCCGACGAGCGGCGGCGCGACGAACAGGAAACGGCTCATGAGGACGGCACCCCTGCGCGTAGTTCCTTGTGGCCTTCGCGCACCCAGTCGAGGAGCAGCGGTCCGACCGTCTCGGGGGTGCCGACGAGCACGGAGTGGCCGTGGCCGTCGACGGTGTGGGTGCGGCAGCGCGGGAGCAGTTCGCACAGCCAGTCGGCCATCTCGGCGAGGTCGGAGTTCGCGCCGTACATGGCGAGGACCGGTACGTCGAGCGCGCGCCAGGCCGCCTCGTCGGGAATCCGGCTGGCCGCGATGTCCTCGGCGATGGAGGTGCCGTGCAGCAGCCGCATCGACCAGCGCACCAGGCGGGCCTCGTGCCGGCCGTAGGTCTCCTCGATCCACGGCAGGGTGCGTTCGTCGTGCAGCTGGTACGCGGATCCGGCGAGCAGTCCGCTCATCTTCTGCGCCCAGGCGTCGGTGGGCGGCTCGGACTCGACCATGAGGACGCTCGCGACCCGGCCCGGGTGGTGCAGGGCGAAGTCGAGGGCGACGGTGCCGCCGAAGGAGTTGCCGACGAGGTGGACGGGTCCGGTGATGCCCAACTCGTCGAGCAGCAGGGCGAGATCACCGGAGAAGTGCTCGATGCCGTATCCGTGCGGGGGCCGGGTCGTGCGGCCGTGGCCCCGCTGGTCGTACATCACCACCTCGTAGCCCGCGGCGGCGAACTCGGGGGCGACGGTGAAGTAGTAGCTGGTGAGGTTGTCCGTGGCGATGCCGTGGATGAGGACCACGGTCTCGCGGCCGGCGACCGCGGTTCCGCTGTGGGGGCCGCCCCCGCCGAGGCGCTCGACGTTGAAGCGGAGGCCGCCCGCGTCGAGGCGGGTCACTTCAGGCGCCCCACGATGTAGTCGGCGAGCTGCCCGACGGTCAGGCCGATGATCTCGGAGAGTTCGAGCGAGGCGAACCAGGCCGGGAAGTCGACCCGGTCGCCGTAACGTCCGCGCAGCTCGGAGGTGAGCGTCACCAGGTCGATCGACTCCAGGTCGAGGTCCTCGACGAAGCGGGTCCCGCGGTCGACCGGGACGTCCTCGAACTCCAGGTCGTCGAGCACGGCGCGCAGGGCTTCGCCGATCTCGGCGAGCACCGACTCTTCGTCGACGGTGGTGGGGCTTGTCATGGCGTGGGCTCCTCAGTCGCTTGCGTTGTGGTCTCGGCGGGCTCGGTCCAGGCGACGACGTAGGTACGGGCGGGCAGGCCCGGCGGGTTGGCGGCGGTGGTGAGCCGTACGCGATACGTGGCGCCCGAAGGTGTACGGACCCGCAGCTCCTGGGGGCCTCCGGCGGTGCACGCGAAGTCCCGTGGGCGGCCCTGGATCCCGGTGCCCTCGGCCTTCGACGCGGCCTCCTTGGCGGCCCAGATCCGGGTGAGCGCCTCGGGGTTCGCGCCGAGCGCCCGGTAGAGGTCGTGTTCGGCGGCTCCGAGGATGGCGTCGACTGTGGCCGGGGGCCGCTCGACGATCTCCTCGATGTCGATCCCGACGGGCCCCTGAGGTCGCACCAGGGCGACGGCCGCCTCCTGGCAGTGCGCCAAGGAGACCTCGGAGCGGGGAAGTCGGCGTCCGTGCACCCCGTACGCGTAAGGGCGTCCGCTCGGCTCGTTGGCGATCCGCACCTCGCCGGGGAACACGGGACCCTCCCCGCCCTCCCACAGCAGACGGCGTACCGCGTCCTTGGCGGCGATCCGGCCGAGCAGCCACTGGCGCTTGCCGCGCGGGGGGTGCTGGGCGAAGGCGGTGCGTTCGTCGCCGGCGAGCTGGTTGCGCATCATCAGCTCGCGTGAGGCGGGGTCGGGCCAGCACTCGAAGACCAGCTGCCAGCCGCCGTCCTGCTCGGTGGAGAGGGTGCTGCGCTCGGGGAAGCGCTTGACGGCGTCGGTCTCGGGGGGCGAGTCGAAGCGGCGGTCCTGCCAGCCGTGGATCTCGGCCCAGACGCTGTCGCCGTGGACGAGCTGGACATCTGCTTCGAGGACGGTCTCGGTGAGGGCAGTGATGCGGATGTGGCAGTCGAGGCGTGTGCCCGGTTCGGGGTGCGGGCCGAAGAACCGGGCCTCCTTGATGCCGACCGGGAAGACCACGGTCCGGTCCGTGTGGGTGGCCATCAGCCAGTAGCCGAGCAGCTGGCCGACGTTGTCGAGCAGGGCGCCGGGGGCGGGCGGGGTGGTCAGGACGCCTCGTACGTGCCGGTCGCCGAGCGCGGTGACTTCGCTGACGCCGCGGAAGAGAGGGCCGTGGAACATCCAGCGCTCGTCGTACATCTCCTGCGCGGAGGTGGTGGGTTGCCGCTCCGCCACGGGCGGCTGCCAGGCGGTGGGGGCCTCGGCGAGCACGCCGGTCTCCAGGGTGGCGCGGGCGTGCCGGCCGAAAGCGACGGAGTACCGGCCGGGTCCGTCGTCCGCCACCTCGATGACGACGTCCTGCGCGGGCTCGGCCACGGCCCACTCCAGGAACCGCGCGTCGTGTACGGCAGTGAGTGCGGCGCCGGTCTTCGGCAGCGCGTCCGCCATCAGCTGGATCAACGTGGTGGCGGGGACGACCGGCCAACGGTCGGAGATGTCGGGCCAGTTGGGTCGCTGACGGAAGAAGCAGTGGTCGGTGAGGTAGGGGAGGGTGGTGAGGGAGATGGTGAAGGGGGTGCGGGTGGCTGGGGGCGCCTGTGGTGGCGTGCCGCCGGAGCTGGTCCGGGCGGCTTGCGGCCCGTCGGGACGGGCCGCTGCGGGGCGGGGGTTGTCAGTGGGCGTCGATAGCCTGGAAAGGGCTTCGGCCCCCGGGCGGGAGGGGACTGCCCTCGGGGGGACGGTCGCCGGCGCACCCACCGCCGCCGCCGCCAGCACCGCCGTAGCCGTCTCCGTGGAGGCGTCGAGCAGGGCCTGGAGCTCGGCGGCGAGCGGGGACCGGCCGAAGGAATCTGGGAGTTGGGCCGCAGCCCGGGTCCGCGCGCCGTGCGACAGCACCTCCCGCACCCCCTCGACGGCACCACGGTCCCGCAGCACCGTGCGCAGCCGGTCCCGGGTCTCCGTGTCCAGCGACACGAGCCCCGCGCTCAGGTCCAGCGGCATGGGGTGCGAGGCAGCGGCAGGCCGGACGGGTTCGGGCGCCGGCCCCACACCGGCCCGCCCACCCAGCAGCTCCCCGAACTCCGGCTCCCCGCCGAACGCCCACACCCCCGCCGCCACCCGCACCAGCTGCTCCATCCCGGCGCTGCGCGGCGAGTTGGCGGAGACCGCGAGGTGGGGGCGGCCCGACAAGGTGTCGCCGACCAACGCCGGGAGCTGGCCCGAGCCGAGCTGGACGAAGGCGCGGAAGCCGGCCGCGTACAGCTCCTCGGTGAGCATGCGGAAGCGGACCGGTTCGAGGAGATGGCGTACGAAGAGGTCGCGTACCGCGCGCTCGTCCGAAGGGAAGGGCGCCGCCGTCGTGCCCGACCACACCGGAACGGCGGGCCGCCGCAGCGTGAACCCGCGGGCGGCCTGCTCGATCGGGGCCAGATACGGCGCGAGCATCGGCGTGTGGAAGCCCGACTCGAACGGGAGGACCTGGCCGAGCACCCCGTCCGCCCGCAGCCGTTCCGCGAGGGCAGAGACCTCGGCGTGCGGGCCGCAGGCCACCGACTGGCGCGGGGCGTTGTCGTGCGAGAGGGCCACGCCCGGGAAGTCGTCGAGCACGGCCTGGATCTGGGCGGCCGGGGCGCCGAAGGCCGCGAAGGCGAGGCCCGGTACGCGCAGGGAGGACGGGTCGAAGTCCCTCAGGAACGCGTCGACTTCGGAAGGTGCGTACATCCCGGCGACCGCCATCGCCGTCCACTCCCCCACGCTGTGCCCGGCCATCGCGTCGGCCGCGACACCGATCCGGCCGAGCGCCTCGGCGAGCAGCCGTCCGACGCCGAACACCGCGGCGCCGTGTTCGGCCACATCGCCCACCTGGGCATCGGCGAAGGACACGGGCGGCAGCCCGAAGCGCCGGGCCACATCGTCGATACGAGGGGTGAACTCGGCCTCGAGTCCCGGGAAGAGGAAGGCCGTACGGCCGCCCGCGGGACCGAGTAGCGGGCGCGGCGCGCACCACACGTCGCTGCGGCCACCCCACTCCCGGCCCTTCGCCACCGCCTTGCGCGCGAGAGCAAGCTGCCGGGGCGTGGGGTCGAGCACGGCGACCCGGGCATGCCCCGCTCCCGTGACCTCGCCGCCGGCCGCGCTGCGCAGCGCGGCGTCGTCGGCGTCGAGCAGCTCGGCAAGGGCGCCCGCGTCCGGTGCGGCAAGGCGCAGCAGCCGTACGGGCTCGGACACGGTGACCGGCCGGGGGTGCGTGGGGCTCGTCGCCCCGAGGGCCGATCCCCGTACCGCCGCCGGTGCCTGTTCCAGAACCACATGCGCGTTGATCCCCCCGAACCCGAAAGCGTTCACCGCCGCCCGCCGCAGCGGCTCCTCCCACGGCCGCGCCGTGGCCACCGGCCGGAACCGGGTCTCGAGCAGCGCCGGATGCGGGTCGTCGCAGTTCAGCGTGGGCAGCAGGACGCCCCGGTGGATCGCGAGCGCCGCTTTGACCAGACCGGCCACTCCCGCCGCGGGCATCGTGTGCCCGATCATCGACTTGACCGAGCCGATCACCGCGTCCGGCGCACCCCCGCGCCCGAACACCTCGGCGAGCGTGGCCATTTCGGCCGCGTCCCCGTTCGGCGTCCCCGTGCCGTGCGCTTCGAGCAGGCCGAGCGAGCCGGGCTCGGCAGGGTCGAGCCCGGCGGCCTCCCAGGCGAGGCGCACCGCGCGGGCCTGACCGCCCGGATCCGGGTTGACGAGGGATGCGGCGCGTCCGTCGCCCGCGACTCCCACTCCCCGTACGACCGCATAGACGCGGTCCCCGTCCCGCTGCGCGTCGGCCAGGCGCTTCAGGACCACGACGCCCGTGCCCTCGCCCATCAGGACCCCGTCCGCGTCCCGGTGGAACGGGCGGATACGGCCGCTGGGCGAGAGGGCGCGCAGCTGCGAGAAGACCGACCAGAGGGTGATGTCGTGGCAGTGGTGGACGCCGCCGGCCAGCATCACGTCGCAGCGTCCGGCGGTGAGTTCGGTGACGGCCTGGTCCAGCGCCACGAGCGAGGAGGCGCAGGCGGCGTCCACGGTGTACGCGGGGCCGCGCAGGTCGAGGCGGTTGGCGACGCGGGAGGCGGCGAAGTTGGGGACGAGGCCGATCACGGACTCGGGGCTGTCGGCCCCGAGCGCGCCCTGGAAGGCGTCCTTCACGAGCGCGAGCCGGTCCTCGCCGAGCTCGGGCAGCAACTCCCGCAGCGTACGCACGAGTTGGGCCGAGGTGCGCACCCGCTGGTCGAGGCGGGCGAGGCCCGAGGTGAGATAGCCGCCGCGGCCCAGTACGACACCGACCCGCGCGCGGTCCGCCGGCAGCCCGCTCACCGTGTCGGCGAGCGCGGCCGCGGCCGTGCGCAGGGCGATCAGCTGGTCGGGTTCGGTGGCGGCCACCGAACCCGGCATGATCCCGAACGCCGTCGGATCGAAGTCGGCGATCCCGTCGACGAATCCGCCGCGCCGGCAGTAGACGGCGTCGGGCCGCCCGCCCGCAGGATCGAAGTACGCCTCGCTGTCCCAGCGCCCCGCGGGCACCTCGGTCAGCGCCTCCGTACCGTCGACGAGGTTGCGCCAGTACGTCTCCAGATCGCCGGCGCCCGGCAGCGTCACCGCCATCCCGACGACGGCGACGGGCTCCTGCTGTCTCCTCGGACTCATGGGGCCGCTCACCAGCCGGACGCGGTGTAGACGACCTCGTCGGTCTCCGAGTCGCCCCAGGCCAGTTCGCGCAGCAGGGCGAGTACACCCTCCTCCGGGTCGATCAGCTCGATCCCGCGCCGCGCGTACTCGCGGCCGAGCTCGGGGCTGACCATCCCGTCGTGCGCTCCGGTCGGCGCCCACGGTCCCCAGTGCACGGTGAGTGCGCGGGTGCCGGTGGCCTCGTGCCAGCGGCGGCCGATACGGGCGAGGGCGTCGTTGGCGGCGGCGTAGTCGATCTGGCCGCGGTTGCCGAAGACGGCCGAGATGGAGCCGAACAGGAGGGTGAAACGCGGCAGTTGAGGAAGCCGGTGCATGGCGGCGAGGAGCGTACGCGCGCCGTCGACCTTCGTCCCGTACACCCGCCGGAACGAGTCCGGGTCCTTCTCGGCGAGCAGTTTGTCCTCGATGACCCCGGCGGCGTGCACGACCCCGTCGATCCGCCCGTACATCGTGTAGGTCTCCTTGACCGCCTGCTGCACGGCCTCGGCGTCGCGCAGGTCGACGGCCCGGTAGCCGGCCGTACCGCCCGCGTCGTGGATCTCGGCGAGGGTGCTGGAGATCTCCCGCTCGGCGAGGATGCGGTTCGCGGTCCGCTCGATCTCGGCGGGCTTGAGTCCGCCGCGCGCGATGAGCGCGGAGCGCAGGGCGGCCCGGTCGCGGGCGTCGGCGAACTCGTCCGGGAGGTCGGGCAGTTCGGTTCGCCCGAGCAGTTCGATACGGCACCGCGACGCGGCCGCGAGGGCGATCGCGAACCGTGCGGTGATCCCGCGCGCCCCACCGGCAAGGACGACCACCGAGTCCGGGCCGAGCCCGAGGACGGCCGCCTCGGCGACTCCGGTACCGGCCGGTCCGCCGCCTGCCGTGGCGAGCAGCCCGAGGCTCTGCTCCTGCGGCTCGAGGCCGTAGCGCCTGCGGTCCTTGCGCAGGACGACCGGCTCCCGGTCGGGCGCGAGCAGTTCCTCGACGATCACCTCGGCCTGCTCGGCGGCGCCCCGCGTGGCGTCCACCTCGACGCTGCGGGCGACGGTGTCCGGGTACTCGCGGGCGACGGTCCGGAAGAACCCGTCGAGGCCGCTGGTGTCCTTGGCGTGGTGCGCGGCGAGCAGCCAGCGGGGGCCGCGGCGCAGGGCGTTCTGGAACAGGGGGAAGGCGCCGGGCAGTACGGGTTCGCCGCTTTCCGCCAGCGCGCCGACGTGGATCAGCCCGTCGAGCGCGCCTTGGTGTCCTTCGAGGTCCTCGCCGATACGGGAGGCGATGGCGCCGAGCACGGTGAGCCGCGTGACGAGCGCCTGCGCGACCGGGGTCCCGTCCCCGACCAGCACGAACCGCTTCCCCCGCAGATCCTGCGCGGCGACCGCGCCGGGGGCGGGGGCCGGGCTCAGGGGGGTGGGGGTGAGGAGGTAGCGCTTGGGTGCGGTGACGGAGAGGGCGGGTTCGGGGGCCGGGGCAGGAGCGGGCTCGGGGGCCGGCTGCGGCTCGGCTGCCGGTGCGGGGGCCGGGTCGGATTCCCTTACGGGGGTGAGGTCCTGCGGTTGTACGGTCACGGGGTCGGCGCCGAGGTCCAAGGCCCCGTGCGGGGCGCGCGGTTCGGTGTCGGCCGCAAGGGTGGGGGCGGGTGCGTCCCATGCGGTGGGCGCGGGCTCCATGGGGGCGGGTTGTGGCTCGTCGGCGGGCGCGCCGGGCAGTCCGCGTACCGCATCGTCGTCGAGGCCGCGGCCGATCCAGGCGGGGTCCTCGGTGGGGTTGCCGTTGAGGAGCACTGCCGGGGCAGGCTCACTCGGGACGGACGCGACGGCCGGAGCGGGCACGGCCGGAGCAGGCACGGCCGGTGCTGCCTCGGCCGCCCCCTCGCCCCCGACCCGTACCGTCAACCAGTCCGCGATGCCCGCGGCCGTACGCGCCCGGGTCAGCTCCTCAAGCTCCGCATCCGGCAGCGACCGCAGATCCACACCCGAGCCGAGCAGCCGACGCCCCAACTCCCCGGCGATCTCCGTCCGCTTGATCGAGTCCACACTCAGATCCGCTTCCAGATCCAGATCCGGCTCGATCATCTCCACCGGGTAAGCCGAGCAGGCGACGCCCCAACTCCCCGGCGATCTCCGTCCGCTTGATCGAGTCCACACTCAGATCCGCTTCCAGATCCAGATCCGGCTCGATCATCTCCACCGGGTAATCGAAGCCGCCACCGCCCGTCCAGTCGTCACGCACACTCGTCTCCAGACAAATCCGTCGGGCGGGCTGCAGCGCCCCGGGCAGCGGGCTGCCGTCGGCGGTGCGGACCAGATGGCCGTCGACCGTCCAGCCGGGCACCTTGGGCTCGGCGCCCCGCGTGGCCACCACCGCCTCGCGGCCCGCGAACAGCGGCGTCGCCGCGACCGGCACACCTGCCGCGAACAGCCGGGCGAGGGCTTCGAGATGGCCGCGCAGACCGGCGTCGGGGCGTGGTTCGAAGGGCACGGCCGCGTGCGGGCGGTCGCCGAGGATCTGGCCGACCAGGCCGCTGAGCACCGTCCCCGGTCCGGCCTCGACGAAGACCCGCGCCCCCGCGTCGTACATCGCCTCGATCTGCTCGGCGAAGCGGACGGGTGCGCCGATCTGCTCGGCGAGGTGGACGCGTACCTCCGCGGGAGAGGAGGCGTAGCGGGTGCCGGTGCGGTTGGCCCAGACCGGGAACTCGGGGGTGCGTACCGCGTATCCGGCCAGCGCGGACGAGAAACGCGGCACCGCGCGGGCGACCAGCGGGCTGTGGAAGGCGCACGCGACGGGCAGCATGCGTGCGGTGAAACCGGCGCTCTCCAGCGCCTCGACCGCCTGCCGCACCGCGGCCGTGGGGCCCGAGACGACCGTCTGCTTGGGCGCGTTGTGGTTCGCGGCCACCACCTGGTCGGCGAGTCCGGCTTCGACGATGACGCGTCCGGCCTCCTCGGCGGAGGCCACGACGGCGGCCATCGTGCCGGGGTCGTCCCCGGTCGCGGCCAGGATCGCCTCGGCGCGCGCCCGGCTGAGCCCGCCGAGGGCCGACGGGTCGATGCTGCCTGCCGCGCACAGGGCGACGAGTTCGCCGTACGAGTGGCCTCCGGCCATGTCCGGCCGTACGCCCGCGAGGGTCAGCACGTCGTACGCGGCGAGCGAGACGGCGCCGAGTGCGGGCTGTGCGTGACGGGTGTCGGTGAGCCGGGCGCGCTGGGCGGTGCGCTCGGCGTCGCTGAACGCCATGGGCGGGAAGATCACCGACGCGGGTGCGCCGAGCAGATGCCGCTGGGTCTCGGGGAAGGCCGCGAAGACCTCGGCGAGCATCCCCGGACGCTGGCTTCCCTGACCGGGGAAGAGGAAGGCGACCTGGCCGTCGAGCCCGTCGGTGTCCGCCGGGAAGACTCCCGCGCCGCGCTTTGCGTCCAGCAAGTCACGGAGCAGAGAGGGCAGTTGGTCGAGCGAGTCGGCGACCACCGCACCGAAGGACGTACGGGCGCCCACCTCCGCACGCCGGGCCGCCGCGAGCGCCAGGTCCCGAAGCCGCCAGGCCCCGGACTCCGCCAGGGCGAGGGTCTCTTCGACGGCCTCGCGGGTACGGAAGGTGAACAGCTCGGCGGGCCACTGCGCGCTGCCCTGCCGGGGCGGGACCCCACCCTCGTAAGCCTGCAGCACTACGTGGAAGTTGGTGCCGCCGAACCCGAACGCGCTGACCCCGGCGGCCCGGCGCGCGGGCGGCTCGGCCCAGGGCAGGGCGCGCCCGTGGAAGGCGAACGGGCTGTCCGCCTCCGACCAGGCCGGGTTGGGCTCGGTGACGTGGAGGGTCGGCGGGCGCACGCCCGTGTGCAGGGCGAGGGCCGTCTTGATGAGTCCGGCGAGTCCGGCCGCGCACTTGGTGTGCCCGATCTGCGATTTCACCGAGCCGACCACGCAGGCGCCGGGCTCGGCGCCCGACTCTGCGAACACCTCGGAAAGGACGGTCAGTTCGGTGCGGTCGCCGACCACCGTGCCGGTGCCGTGCGCCTCGACGAGGCCGACGTCGGCGGGTGAGATACGGGCCTGGGCGTAGGCCCGCTCCAGAGCGGCTCGCTGGCCCTCGGGGCGCGGGGCGGTGAGGCCGAGCGAACGGCCGTCGCTCGCCGCGCCGACCCCCTTGATGACGGCGTAGATCCGGTCGCCGTCCCGCTCCGCGTCCACACGCCGCTTGAGGACCACGCACGCGACGCCCTCGCCGAGCGCGATCCCGTCGGCATCGGCGGCGAAGGGCTTGCAGCGGCCGGTCTTGGAGAGGGCGTGCACGGAGGAGAAGAGCAGGAAGTCGTTGATGCCGTTGTGCAGGTCCGCGCCACCGCACAGCGCGACATCCGCGGCCCCGGAGACCAGTTCCTTGCAGGCCACGTCCACGGCCGTGAGCGAGGAGGCGCAGGCCGCGTCGACGGTGAAGTTGGCGCCGCCGAGGTCGAGTCGGTTGGCGATCCGGCCGGAGATGACGTTGGAGAGCAGGCCGGGGAAGGAGTCCTCGGTCAGCTTCGGCAGCTGCTGCTCGATGCCTTCCGGGAGGCGCCCGAGATACGAGGGCAGGACGGTCCGCAGGGTCGTCGCATTCGACGTATCGCTGCCGGCCTCCGCGCCGAAGACCACACAGGTGCGCTCGCGCGGGAACTCCTTGCGGTCGAGTCCGGCGTCCTTGAGCGCGCGTCGGGCCGCTTCGAGGGCGAGCAGCTGGACCGGCTCGATGCTGGCGAGCGAGGCCGGCGGAATGCCGTACGCCAACGGGTCGAAGGGGATCCTCGGCAGGAAGCCGCCCCACTTGGAGGCGGAGATGTCGTGCGCCTCGGCGTCCTCGCCGTAGTGCAGCGCCGTGTCCCAGCGCTCGACGGGGACCTCGGTGACGGCGTCGGTACCGCTGAGGATCTGCGCCCAGAAGGCGTCGAGGTCGGGGGCGCCCGGGAAGATCGCGGACATGCCGACCACGGCGATGTCGAGGGCGTCGGGCACCTTGACCTCGGCGGGCTCGTGAGCCGTACGGAGCTCGGCGACCCGCCTCGCGTAGAACTCGGCAGCGCGGTCGGCCACCCCGTGGTGCAGCTCGGCGACCGTGGTCGTGGCGCCGCGCAGGACCGCCACCTCCCCGGCCATGAACATGCCCTCGCCGACCTGGCGCTCCTCGTCCACGTCGACGAGTTCGTCGCCGATCCGCTCGATGCCCTTGCTGGCGATACGCAGCCGGCCGACGTTGAGCCGCTCCAGCTCCTCCCAGGCCTGCCGGTCGGGTACGCCCTGCTCGCGCAGCTCGTCCTTGTACGACTGGTAGGCGGCCGTGAACGCGCTGGGGACGCAGCGGGTGGCGTGGCCGGGTGCGGTGTGGAGCAGTTCGGTGGACTCGGCGTCCAGGACGGCCTGCTGGAAGAGCGGGCGGATCGCACCGCAGGCCACGGCCTCCTCGGTGAAGAGGTAGGCGGTGCCCATCAGGACACCGGTGGCGACGCCCTTCGCGGTCAGCGGTGCGGCGAGCGCGGCGACCATGGCGGCCGAGCGCTCGTCGTGGATACCGCCCGCGAACAGGACCTGCACCTCGGCCGGGTCCAGGTCGTTGACGGCCAGGAAGTCCTCGAGGACGGCGAGTTGGGCCTCCCAGAGCGGGAAGCTGTTGCGCGGCCCGATGTGTCCGCCGCATTCGGCGCCCTCGAAGACGAACCGCCGTGCGCCCGCCGCGAGGAACTGGCCGAGCAGTCCGGGCGAGGGGACGTGCAGGAAGGTGACGATGCCGTCGGCTTCGAGGTCGGCGGCCTGCGAGGGGCGGCCGCCGGCGATCACGACATGGCTGGGGCGCAGTTCCCGTACGGCTTCGAGCTGGGCGGTGCGTACCTCCTCGGGCGCGAAGCCGAGGATGCCGACGCCCCAGGAGCGGTCGCCGAGGGCTTCGCGGGTCTGCTCCAGCATGGCGCGGGTCTGCTCGCGGCCCGCGAGCGCGAGGGCGATGAACGGGAGTCCGCCGCCGTCCGCGACGGCCGCGGCGAACCTGGCCTGGTCGCTGACCCTGGTCATCGGGCCCTGGGCGACGGGCAGCGGGGTGCCGAGGGCGCGGCACATGGCGGAGCCGGCGCGCAGGGCGTCGCCGTCGGCGTGCAGGGCCTGGTCGATTCCGGCGGTGACGGCCTGGAGCGCGTGGTTCACGGTGGCGTACTTCGCGGCGAACCGAGCCGCCAGGAAGGCGTCCTGCCCGAGCGGGAGCAGGTGCTCACGCAGCGCCTCGGGGAGGCCGGGGCGGCGGCGGTCGAGTACGCGGCTGCCCGCGACGATCACGGTCTCGGAGCCGTCGGCGGTACGCAGGAACGCGCCCACCGCGGGCGGCACCTCGGCCTCCTCCAGGAGGGCGAGCTGTACGTCGAGCACCACGCCGCGTGCGCCCGCGAGCACCGCCGCGGCCGCGGTGTGCGGGCCGATGCCGCCGCAGGCCCAGACGGGCACGGCCTCGCCCACGGCGGCGAGCACCCGCTGCAGCAGGACGAAGGTCGACAACTCCCCGCAGGGACCGCCGCATTCACTGCCGCGTACGACGAGGCCCGAGGCGCCGTCGCGCACCGCGCGCTCGGCCTCGGCGGCGCTGCGGACCTCCACGAGGACGGTGGGCGCGGGGATGTCGGCGACGCTCCAGGGGGCGTCGGGGGCGAGCAGGACGGTGTGCGGTCCCGCGCTGTCGCGCAGTTCGTCGGGTTCGAGACCCGGGTGCGCGCCGATCCGGACGCCGAAAGCACCGGGCGCCCAGCGACGGGCGAGCGTGAGGGCCTCGCGGGCTCGGCGCCCGCCACTGCCGAGGTCCAGGACACCGAGTCCGCCGGCTCGGGAGACGGCGGCGGCGAGTCGCGCGTTCGGCTCACCGAACGGGCTGACGCCGATGACGGTCTGCGTCACGGAAGCGGGCTCCTCTGGTACGGGGTCTTGTACGGTGCGCTGCTGTACGACAATCCGACTCAAAGCGGAACGTAAGGGATCACTCCTCGCCGTGCAATGACGCTCCGAAGTCAGTGCTTCACATGGCGTAACTATGCGGCCATTGGGGCTGACGGAGCGTCAGGCAGTGGCGTCGGAGACGTCGTCCGCCACGGTCGCGCAACCACCGGGCCACCCCCTGGCCCCGGCCCGCACCCCCGGTAACCTTCAGCCCCATGAGCGCGCTGAATCTCGATGACTTCGCCGATCTGATCGAGCGTCCCGACGGGGGTGTACGCCGCGACGCCGAGGCGCGCCGGGGCCGCCTCGCGCTGCCCCCCGGCGCGCTCGGCCGGCTCGACGAGATCGGCGAGTGGCTCGCGGCGGCCCAGGGGTCCGTGCCGGTCAGGCCGGTGCGGCAGCCCAAGGTGGTGCTGTTCGCGGGGGATCACGGCATCGCGCAGCTCGGCGTCTCCGCCCGCACGCCCGGCAGCGCGCAGGACCTGGTGCGCTCGGTGCTCGACGGTTCGAGCCCGGTGTCCGTCCTCGCCCGCCAGGCCGAAGTCCCCGTACGCGTCGTGGACGTGGCGCTCGACTGCGATGCCGACGCCCTGCCCGCCGAGGTCTCCGGCCATCGGGTGCGGCGCGGATCGGGACGTATCGACATCGAAGACGCCCTCACCGCCGAAGAGGCCGAACAGGCCTTCCGCGCCGGCATGGCGGTGGCCGACGAAGAGGCCGACGCCGGTACGGACCTGGTGGTGCTCGGCGACCTCAGCGTGGGCGGTACGACCCCGGCCGCGGTTCTCGTCGCCGCACTCTGCGGCACCGACGCCTCCGTGGTCACCGGCCGCGGTGGCCACCCGATCGACGATCTGGCCTGGATGCGCAAGTGCGCCGCGATCCGCGACACGCTGCGCCGCGCCCGCCCCGTACTCGGCGACCAGCTCCAGCTGCTCCAGACGGTCGGCGGCGCGGACCTCGCCGCGATCACCGGCTTCCTGCTGCAGAGCGCGATCCGCCACACCCCGGTGATCCTCGACGGTGTCGTCTCGGGGGCCTGCGCGCTGGTCGCCCAGCGCATCGCGTTCCGCGCGCCCGACTGGTGGCTGGCCGGACAGACCAGCGGCGAGCCGGGACAGGCCAAGGCCTTCGACCGGCTGGCCCTTGAGCCGCTGCTCGCGCACGGCGTGACGGCGGGCGAGGGCACGGGCGCGCTGCTCGCACTGCCGATGGTCCGCTCGGCCGCGGCACTTGCGGCGGAGCTTCCGGTGGTGGACGAGAAGCCGGACACGGCGGCCGAGGACACCGAAGCCGAGCCCACGGCCGAGGACACCGAAGCCGAGCCCACGGCCGAGGACACCGAAGCCGAGACCGCGACCGCGCCTGCGACCGAGTCCGAAGCCTGAGGATCCGTCACCTCTGAGCCGTATGGCGCCACCTGGCTCCGGATTGTCCGATTCGCCCCATAGGATCGGCTCTCATGGGAGAGGGCGTACGTGAGCCAGATGCCGCCGCCGAAGTGCGCGCGGCGGCGCACCGCAGACGCGCGGCGGCCTTCGCCGTCTGGTATCTGCGGGGCGTCGCGTTCCTCAACTTCCTGAGTGCCTTCTGGGTCTCGTTCGCGCAGGATCTGCGGCGCCACAACACGGACGACTTCTTCACCCCGTATCTGCTGACCGCGGGCTTCGCCTCCGGCCTGTTCACGCTCTTCCTCGCCGTCACGATGCGGCGCCGCAAGCGCGCGGCGTGGATCCTCAACTCCGTGCTCAGCGGCTCCTTCCTGGCGCTCTTCGCCTTCGCGATGCTCTTCCCCGAGATCCGCAGCCATCCGCAGAACTGGGTCTCGCTCGGTCTGACCGCCGCCTTCGTGGGCGCGCTCGTGATCGGCCGCAAGGAGTTCTACGCGAAGGGCGACCGCTCCAACCCGAAGCTCGCCGCGGTCGTGGGCGCGGGCGGGCTCCTGGTCACCTCGCTGCTCGCCGCCTCCCTCGTCACGCTCACCGACCAGGGCCGCGGCGCGGGCTTCCTGGAGCGCTGGCGGTACGGGACCACGCGCCTCGTCTCGCTCGCCGCCGACGAGTCCCACCCGACGATCGTCACCCCCGCCTTGCTGGACATCTCCATCAACGTCCTGAGCACGGCACTGCTGCTCGCCGTCCTGTACGCGGCGTTCCGCTCGCGCCGCGCGGTGGACCCGCTCGCGGAGGACGACGAGAAGCGGCTGCGGGAACTCCTGGAGCGCCAGGGCGAACGCGACTCCCTCGGCTACTTCGCGCTGCGCCGCGACAAGAGCGTGGTCTGGTCCCCCAGCGGCAAAGCGGCCGTCGCCTACCGCGTGGTCGGCGGGGTCTCGCTCGCCTCCGGCGATCCCATCGGCGACCCGGAGGCCTGGCCCGGCGCGATCGAGCCCTGGCTGGCCCAGGCGCGCGAGCACGGCTGGGCGCCTGCGGTGATCGGGGCCAGCGAGGAGGCCGGCACGATCTATGCGCGCCACGGGCTGGACGCTCTGGAGCTGGGCGACGAAGCGCTCGTGGAGACGGCCGCCCGCGGCGGAGCCGCTGATGGGCACTTCACGCTGGAAGGGCGCGCGATGCGTACCGTCCGCCAGGCCCACAACCGGGTGCAGCGCGCCGGCTACCGGGTCCGCATCCGACGGCACGAGGACATCCCGGCCGAGGAACTCTCGTATCTCGTGCAAAGAGCCGACGACTGGCGCGACGGCGCCACCGAGCGCGGCTTCTCGATGGCGCTCGGGCGGCTCGGCGACCCCGAGGACGGACGGTGCGTGATGGTCGAATGCACCGATGGCGAGGGCGGTTTGAGGGCTCTGCAGTCCTTCGTGCCCTGGGGTCCCAGCGGCCTGTCCCTCGATCTGATGCGCCGCGACCGCGACGCGGACAACGGCCTGATGGAGTTCATGGTGATCGAACTGCTCAGGCGCTCCGGCGAGATCGGCATCACCCAGGTCTCGCTGAACTTCGCGATGTTCCGCTCGGTCTTCGAACGCGGCGCGCGGATCGGCGCGGGCCCCGTCCTTCGGATGTGGCGCTCGCTGCTCAGCTTCTGCTCGCGCTGGTGGCAGATCGAGTCCCTCTACCGGGCCAACGCCAAGTACCGGCCCATCTGGGAGCCGCGGTTCCTGCTCTTCGAGAAGAGCGGTGACCTGCTGCGGATCGGCGTCGCGGCGGCCCGCGCCGAAGGGTTCCTCGAAGCCCCCGGGCTGCCCAAGTGGCTGCACCGGCGCCACCTGGAGTCACACCGGTGAACGCCGTCTCGCGCCTTGCGCGGGCCGAGTGGGGCCCGCTCTACGCGGCCGTACGCGACGGGCTCGTGGCGAAGAAGTGGCGCGCGATCCCGGTGACGCTCGCCGCGGTCTGTCTGACCGCGCTGATGCAGTACGTCCAGAACCAGGAATGGGGCTACCAGTTCGTCCAGAACCTCGGTTCCGTACGGGCCGAGGAGCCACTGTGGCTGGCGCTCCTGCGCACCCCTCTCTCCCTCTTCGTACCGGCTCTCGATCTGCCGGTCTGGGGAGCACTCGGCCAGATCCTGCTGGTCTTCGGGATCGCGGAGATCACGCTGGGCTGGTGGCGGATGCTCGTCATCGGATACGTGGCGACGCTGGCCGGGACCTTGTACGCCCGTTTCGGGATCTGGCTCGGCGAGGACCACCTGCTCGGGCTCGCGGCCTCCGACGCGCAGGTGGTCGACACCGGTCCGTCGGCGGCGGTCGTGGGCCTGGCGGTCTTCGTGTGCTGGCGCTACCGGGCCTGGTTCACGATGCTGCTGGTGATCGGCGCGATGGTCGGCGAGACGCTGATCGACGACAACCTCGCGGGCCGCGAGCACCTGGCCGCGATCATCTCCGTACTGCTGCTGTGCGGGGTCTCCGCACTGCGTCACCGGCGCTCGGGCATGTGGTCGGGACCAGGTGCGGGATCGGGGTCGACCACGGGAGCCGGGCGCCGGGGCGCCGGGTCGAAGCGACCGCCGAGCAGCTCCTGAACCTTGCGCCGCGGCTTCGACCAGCGGCGGTCGTGGTGGAAGGCGCGCAGGGCGCCCTTCGAGCGGGCCCGCGGACGGTTCTTGTAGAAGAGCTTCCACCAGGGCGAGCCGGGCCGGGCGAGGCGGATCGCGCCGAACATGGCGACGAACGGCACCACGATCCCGAACAGGGCCATCCGCGGTTTGCCCTTGGCGAGGGCGATCAGGGCGAAGAAGAAGTTCGTGGCCGTGTTCATCACGACGAAGACTCGGTTGTGCCGTTCCTGGACGGTGAGTTCATTGACGCCGAACGGCAGGAAGCCGCCGAGCAGCAGCGCCACCAGGGCCGCGGTGAGCACCACGATCTCGACGCTCTTGCGGCCGTCCTCGCTCCAGTACACGTCGTCCAGATGCAGGATCAGGGCGAACTCGTCGAGCACGAGGCCTGCACCGAGGCCGAAGAGGACCGCGGAGATCAGCGCGCCGACGCTGTTGCGGCCCGCGGCGACGGCGCCGAAGCCGCCGATGATCGTCAGGATGATGCCGGGGACGACGTGGTGGATGTGCAGGTCGCCGGCTTTCACGTTGCCGAAGGGGCCTCTGCCCGCCCGGATCATCCGCGTGATGATCCGCGTCACCAGGAACGACAGGACGAAGGAGACCAGCGCGAGCAGCAGCGGCAGCTTCCCCGGTTCGAGGATGTTCCGGTACCACCAGTGACCCACGCCATACCCTCCCGTATCGCCCGCCTTGTTCCGTATGGGCAATTTACGCCGATGCTCGGCGGTTAGCCTGCCGCCGTGACTCCACAGGACCCCGCCCGCCCCGCTTCCCTGGCCGACGGCGTGCGCTTCGCGTTCGGCACCCTCACCGTGCTTCCCGTACCGGTGTCGCGATGGGACCGGGCGGCGGCGCGCGCCGGGATGCTGTGCGCGCCGCTCGCGGGCCTGGTCGTGGGCCTGTTCTCGGCGGCGGTCGGTGCACTGTCGCTGCTCCTGGGATCGGGCGCCCTGCTCGCCGCGGTGGCGACGGCGGCCGTCCCGGCGGTGCTCACCCGCGCACTGCACCTGGACGGCATCGCGGACACCGCGGACGGGCTCGGCAGCGGCAAGCCCGCCGACGAGGCCCTCGCGATCATGAAGCGCTCGGACATCGGCCCGTTCGGGGTCGTCACCCTGCTCTTCGTCCTGCTCGGGCAGGTCGCGGTCTTCTTCCAGCTGTACGACGAAGGGGGCTGGGCGTACGGCGCGGTGGCCGCGGCCGTGGCCCACACCGCGGGACGCACCGCCCTGACGCTCGCCTCACGGCCGTCCGTACCCGCCGCACGCCCGGAGGGCCTGGGTGCGGCGGTGGCGGGCACGGTCCCGCTGCGGTCGGCCGTGCCGATCGTGCTCGTTGTCATGTGCCTTGCGGGCTGGGCGGGTTACGGCACGGTGGGGGCGGCGCACGCGGCGCTCGCGGTGGTGGGCGCGCTGGTGGCTTCCGAACTGCTGCTGCGCAGATGCGTACGGAGATTCGGCGGGATCACGGGAGACGTGTTCGGGGCGGTCGCGGAGACGGCGGCGACGGGTGCGCTGGTGGTCCTCGCGTTCGGCTGACCACGCTCCGTAGACCTGCGGTCGCCTCTTCTGTACGCAGCAGCCCCGGCATGGGCGCCTTACCAGCGCGCAAGCGTAGGCTCGGGCCGGGACACACACCCAACAGACGCATAACGGAAGACGGAAGCGAGAACTCACCACAGTGACTGCTCTGACTCTCAGCACCGCCGCCGCGGCCGGCCTCAAGGCCGACGCGCTCGTCGTCGGAGTCGCCAAGGGCGACAAGGGCCCGGTTGTCGCGCCCGGCGCCGACGCCGTCGAGAAGGCCTTCGGTGGCAAGCTCGCCACCGTCCTCGAGACCCTCGGAGCCACCGGCGGCGAGGGCGAGGTGACCAAGCTTCCCGCGCCCGACGGCGTGAAGGCGCCGCTCGTGCTCCTGGTCGGGCTCGGTGCGCTGGCGGAGAAGGGCGAGTCCTTCGACGCCGACGCGCTGCGCCGCGCGGCCGGTGCCGCCGCCCGCGCCCTGTCCGGCACCAAGAAGGCCGCGTTCGCGCTGCCCGTCGAGGACGCCGACGACGTACAGGCGATCGGTGAGGGCGCGCTGCTCGGCGCGTACTCCTTCGACGCGTACAAGGAGAACGGCTCCAACGGCTCGGCCAAGTCCTCGAAGAAGGACGCCGCCAAGGGCCCGCTCGCCGAGGTCGTGATCCTCGGCACGAAGGCGCGCGACAAGGCGGCCAAGGCCGCGCTGGAGCGCGCCACCGCCGTGTCCGAGGAGCTCAACCGCGCCCGCGACCTGATCAACACCCCGCCGAACGACCTCAACCCGGAGGCCTTCGCCGCCGTGGCCACGGCCGCCGGCAAGGAGCACGGCATCAAGGTGCAGGTGCTCGACGAGAAGGCGCTCGCCAAGGGCGGCTACGGCGGCATCCTCGGCGTCGGCGTCGGCTCCGCCTCTCCCCCGCGCCTGGTGAAGCTCTCCTACACGCACGCCAAGGCCAAGAAGCACCTGGCCTTCGTGGGCAAGGGCATCACGTACGACTCGGGCGGCATCTCGCTGAAGCCGGCCGGTCACAACGAGACGATGAAGTGCGACATGTCCGGCGCCGCCGCCGTGTTCGCCGCCGTCGTCGCGGCCGCCCGTCTCGGTCTCGAGGTGAACGTCACCGGCTGGCTGGCGCTCGCCGAGAACATGCCGTCCGGCTCGGCCACCCGCCCCGGCGACGTGCTGCGCATGTACTCCGGCAAGACCGTCGAGGTCCTGAACACCGACGCCGAGGGCCGTCTCGTCCTGGCCGACGCGATCGCCAAGGCCTCCGAGGACAAGCCCGACGCGATCGTGGACGTGGCGACGCTGACCGGCGCGATGATGGTCGCGCTCGGCTCGCGCACCTTCGGGATCATGTCCAACGACGACGCGTTCCGTACCTCCGTGTACGAGATCGCCGAGGAGAACGGCGAGCCGGCCTGGCCGATGCCGCTGCCCGAGCACCTGGTCAAGGGCATGGACTCGCCGACCGCCGACATCGCCAACATGGGCGAGCGCATGGGCGGCGGCCTGGTGGCCGGTCTGTTCCTGCGCGAGTTCGTGGGCGAGGGCATCACCTGGGCCCACCTGGACATCGCCGGTCCGGCCTACAACGAGGGCGCCCCGTTCGGCTACACCCCCAAGGGCGGCACCGGTACCGCCGTGCGCACCCTGGTCGCGCTGGCCGAGCGCACCGCGGCGGGCGACCTCGGCTGAGGCCGAGTCTCCGATACGTGTGTGACCTGCGGCCCCGGGCTTCGTGCCCGGGGCCGCCTGCACGCCCGAGCGGCGCCGCTCGGGCGTCGGCCCACTCCGTCACAGGGGTCCACAATCGGCGGTTGCGGTAATTTCGCCCTAAACGAAATCGGGACGGCGTACGTCGCGATGACCTCGGTCTGTGATCGATCAAACGTCTCGCAGTCCGGCCCGACGTCCCACCGCCCGCCGACAAGTGCGAAGATGGCCTGTGGCAGGACAGGGCCCCCACCACAGGGCCGAAGGACAAAGCGGCCGAACACCAGCCGCCGCGCGGTCAGTGAGGACCGGCGTACGGCGCACAGCATGGAGGACGTGACGTGGCGAACGACGCCAGCACCGTTTTCGACCTAGTGATCCTCGGCGGCGGTAGCGGCGGATACGCCGCGGCCCTGCGCGCCTCTCAGCTTGGTCTGGACGTCGCACTGATCGAGAAGAACAAGCTCGGCGGCACCTGCCTGCACAACGGCTGCATCCCCACCAAGGCGCTGCTGCACGCCGGTGAGGTCGCGGACCAGACGCGCGAGAGCGCGCAGTTCGGTGTCAAGGCCACCTTCGAGGGCATCGACATCGCGGCCGTCCACAAGTACAAGGACGACGTGATCTCCGGCCTGTACAAGGGCCTGCAGGGTCTGGTCGCCTCCCGCAAGGTGACCTACATCGAGGGTGAGGGCCGGCTTTCGTCGCCCACCTCGGTGGACGTGAACGGCCAGCGCATCCAGGGCCGCCACATTCTTCTGGCGACCGGCTCCGTGCCGAAGTCGCTGCCGGGTCTGGAGATCGACGGCAACCGCATCATCTCCTCGGACCACGCGCTCGTGCTCGACCGCGTCCCGGAGTCCGCGATCATCCTGGGCGGCGGCGTCATCGGCGTCGAGTTCGCCTCGGCGTGGAAGTCCTTCGGCTCGGACATCACGATCGTCGAGGGCCTCAAGCACCTCGTGCCGGTCGAGGACGAGAACAGCTCGAAGATCCTTGAGCGCGCGTTCCGCAAGCGCGGCATCAAGTTCAACCTCGGCACGTTCTTCCAGTCCGCCGAGTACACCCAGAACGGCGTCAAGGTCACCCTCGCCGACGGCAAGACCTTCGAGGCCGAGGTCCTCCTGGTCGCCATCGGCCGCGGCCCCGTCTCCGCCGGTCTCGGCTACGAGGAGCAGGGCGTCGCGATGGACCGCGGCTACGTCCTCGTCGACGAGTACATGCAGACCAACGTGCCGACCGTCTCGGCCGTCGGTGACCTCGTCCCGACCCTCCAGCTCGCGCACGTCGGCTTCGCCGAGGGCATCCTGGTGGCGGAGCGTCTGGCCGGCATGAAGGTCGTCCCGATCGACTACGACGGTGTGCCGAAGGTGACGTACTGCCACCCCGAGGTCGCCTCGGTCGGTCTCTCCGAGGCCAAGGCCAAGGAGATCTACGGCGCGGACAAGGTCGTCGCCCTCAAGTACAACCTGGCGGGCAACGGCAAGTCCAAGATCCTCAAGACCGCCGGTGAGATCAAGCTGGTCCAGGTCAAGGACGGCGCCGTCGTCGGTGTCCACATGGTCGGTGACCGGATGGGCGAGCAGGTCGGCGAAGCGCAGCTGATCTACAACTGGGAGGCGCTGCCGGCCGAGGTCGCGCAGCTGATCCACGCGCACCCGACGCAGAACGAGGCGCTCGGCGAGGCTCACCTGGCGCTGGCCGGCAAGCCGCTGCACTCGCACGACTAGTAGCCCTCGGGCCGAACGCGGCCCCCGCAAACTTCCGCAATTCGTAAGGAGCAACAGAAACCATGGCGGTTTCCGTAACCCTTCCGGCGCTCGGCGAGAGCGTCACCGAGGGCACTGTCACCCGTTGGCTGAAGGCCGAGGGCGAGCGCGTCGAGGCCGACGAGCCGCTGCTCGAGGTGTCGACCGACAAGGTCGACACCGAGATCCCCTCGCCGGTGTCCGGCATCCTCGCGTCCATCAAGGTCGCCGAGGACGAGACGGTCGAGGTCGGCGCCGAGCTGGCCCTGATCGACGACGGCAGCGGCGCCCCCGCTGCCGCCCCCGCCCCGGCTGCGGCCGAGGCCCCCGCGGCTCCGGCCGCTCCGGCCCCCGTGGCCGAGGCGCCGGCCGCTCCCGCGGCTCCGGCTCCCGCCGCCGCCCCGGCCGGTGGCGCCACGGGCACCGACGTGACCCTGCCCGCCCTGGGCGAGTCGGTCACCGAGGGCACCGTGACCCGCTGGCTCAAGGAGGTCGGCGAGACCGTGGCGGCCGATGAGCCGCTGCTCGAGGTCTCCACCGACAAGGTCGACACCGAGATCCCGTCGCCGGTCGCCGGTGTTCTCCTCGAGATCACGGTCGCCGAGGACGAGACCGCCGAGGTCGGCGCCAAGCTCGCCGTCATCGGTGCACCGGGTGCCGCTCCGGCTGCCCCGGCCGCGCCCGCCGCTCCGGCTCCGGTCGCTGCTCCGGCCCCCGCGGCTCCGGCCGCTCCGGCCCCGGCTGCCGCTCCGGCCCCCGTCGCCGCCCCCCCGGCCCCGGTTGCCGCCCCGGCTCCCGTGGCCCCGGCCGCTCCGGCTCCGGCTCCCGCCGCCGCGCCCGTCGCCGCTGCTCAGCCCGCTGACGACGGTGCCTACGTCACCCCGCTGGTGCGCAAGCTCGCGTCCGAGAACGGTGTCGACCTCGGCTCCGTCAAGGGCACCGGCGTCGGTGGCCGTATCCGCAAGCAGGACGTCATCGCCGCCGCCGAGGCCGCGAAGGCTGCCGCCCCGGTCGCCGCCGCTCCGGCCGCTGCCGCTCCGGCCGCCGCCAAGGCTCCGGCGATCCAGGCCTCCGAGCTGCGCGGTCAGACCGTCAAGATGACCCGCATGCGCAAGGTCATCGGCGACAACATGATGAAGGCGCTGCACGGCCAGGCCCAGCTGTCCTCCATGGTCGAGGTGGATGTCACCAAGATCATGAAGCTGCGCGCCGCGGCCAAGGACTCCTTCGCCGCCCGTGAGGGCGTCAAGCTGTCCCCGATGCCGTTCTTCGTCAAGGCCGCCGCCCAGGCGCTCAAGGTCCACGCGGTCGTCAACGCGCGGATCAACGAGGACGAGGGCACCATCACGTACCACGACTCGGAGAACATCGGCATCGCCGTGGACTCCGAGAAGGGCCTGATGACCCCGGTCATCAAGGGTGCGGGCGACCTCAACCTGGCCGGTATCTCCAAGGCCACGGCCGATCTGGCCGGCAAGGTCCGCGCCTCGAAGATCACCCCGGACGAGCTGTCCGGTGCGACCTTCACCATCTCCAACACCGGTTCGCGCGGCGCCCTGTTCGACACGATCATCGTGCCCCCGAACCAGGTCGGCATCCTCGGTATCGGCGCCACCGTCAAGCGTCCGGTGGTCATCAACCACCCGGACCTCGGCGAGACGATCGCCATCCGCGACATGGTCTACCTGACCCTGTCGTACGACCACCGTCTGGTGGACGGCGCGGACGCCGCCCGCTACCTGACCACGGTCAAGCAGATCCTCGAGGCGGGCGAGTTCGAGGTCGAGCTCGGTCTGTAATCGGCCGAGTTGCACCGTCGAGCCGTGTAAGGCTCGTCACTCAGTGCCATCTGTGCCCCCGTCCGGAGGTTTCCGGACGGGGGCACAGCCGTATTGTTTGGGGGTCGAGCCCGCGCACGCAGGGTTCGCGTCCTCGCAGAAGGAGCCACCGCATGACCGCGCCTGTCGTCCAATCGCTGCGCGAGCAGATCCGCGAGCACATCGTGGAGGGCATCGTGAGCGGCCGCTGGCAGCCCGGCGAGCGGATCGTGGAGCGGCGGATCGCGGTCGAGCTGGAGGTCAGCCAGACGCCCGTACGCGAGGCCCTGCGTGAGCTGGAGTCCCTGCGGCTCATCGAGTCGGCGCCCAACAAGGGTGTACGGGTGCGGAATCTGTCCGCGGCCGACCTGGAGGAGTCGTATCCCGTACGGGCGGGTCTCGAGCAGATCGCGGCGGAGCTGGCGGCGGAGAAGCTGGCGGTGGACTGCTCGGCCCTCGAGCCCCACGTCTCGGCCCTGTACGTGGCCGACCGCGAGGCGGACGGCACGGGGCAGGTGCGCCACACGGTCGCCTTCCACCGGGAGCTGGTGCGGGCTGCCGGCAACTCGGTGCTGCTGCACACCTGGGAGGGCCTCGGGATCGAGGTCTTCACGGCGCTGTCGATCCGGTGGCTGGGCACTGTCCAGCAGTCCTACGCGGAGGAGCACCAGGCGCTGGTGGAGGCGTTCCTGCGGCGTGACCCGGAGATCGGGTTGCTGGTGAAGCAGCACGTCCTGGGCTGCGCTCCGGCGCCGGCTACGGATTGATCTCCCCCCGCCCCTCCCCCGCCCCGCCCCTTCCGGAAACCGGGGCTGATGCCCCAGAACCCGCTGACTCCCCCTGCTGACGCAGGGGGAGTTTTTGTTCGGCGGTTGAGGTTTTCCTGGCGCTCTTGTTCCGGCCGTCGCCCTATGGGTCACTGGCGTCGGTGGCCATGGGGAGTACAGGCGAGGGGGAGCGCATGGGGCAGTGGGTCGTGATGGCGCAGTACAGCTATGGCGAGACGTACCGGACCGAGTTCATCCGCCGCGGGCTGCAGAGCGAGGAGCTGGCCCTGGCGGAGCTTCGGGGCGTCCTCTCCACGTATCTGCCGAGCAAGGGCATCGTCGAGCAGTGGCGGCAGGTGTACCGCTACCCCGGTCCTGAGACCTATCTCGTCGTGATCAAAGGCATGGTCACGAAGTGGGAGTGCACCCTGCGGGTCGCGGAGATGGTCGTGGGCTCGGCCGATGCTTCCGCAGCCGGTGCGGCCGGCGAGCCGCAGGATCGGATCCCGCCCGGTCATTGAGGGCCGCGGGGCAACACACCGAGCGCTCAACTGCGCCTGCGTGAGCACAGATTAGCGCCCCGTATGCCCGTTATGCCCGGCACCGCGTGCCCGTCAAGCTGACACCCCGTGCCGACTTCTCGTTATCGAGAAGTTTTTGCCTTCAACGCTTTGATCGATCATCGATCAACCGCTTACTCTCGACGGCGGACTGCACACAGTCCCCGCCCTGTCCTGCCAGTCAGGGCCCATCAACACCCCGTCTCTCCTGACGCGCGACCGACCACCGGCCGCCGCGGACAGGAGGAGATCCTGTCCGGAAGGCGGCGAACATGACCGACCCCGTAGGCAAGCTCCCGAGCCAGCTCGACCAGCTGCCGGACCGCGACCCGGAGGAGACCGCCGAGTGGGCGGCCTCCCTGGACGCGGTGAGCGAGCACGCCGGTGCGCACCGCGCCGAATACCTGCTGCGCCGCACCCTGCAGCACGCCGAAGAGGCGGGCCTCGCCCTGCCCCGGCTGCTGGAGACGGATTACGTCAACACCATCCCCACCTCCGCCGAGCCCGCGATCGAGGGCGACGAGGAGATGGAGCGCAAGATCACCGCGTGGAACCGCTGGAACGCGGCCGCGATGGTGACCCGGGGAAGCAAGTACGGCGTCGGCGGCCACATCGCCACCTTCGCCTCCGCCGCCTGGCTCTACGAGACGGGCTTCAACCACTTCTTCCGCGGCAAGGAGGAGGACGGCTCCGGCGACCAGATCTACGTGCAGGGCCACGCCTCCCCCGGCATCTACGCCCGTGCGTTCCTCGACGGCCGGCTGAACGAGTCGCACCTCGACAACTTCCGCCAGGAAGCCGGCGGCAAGGGCCTCCCGAGCTACCCGCACCCGCGTCGTCTGCCGTGGCTGTGGGAGTTCCCGACGGTCTCCATGGGCCTCGGCCCGCTCTCCGCGATCTACCAGGCGCGCTTCAACCGGTACCTGACCAACCGCGGCATCAAGGACGTCTCGCAGTCGCACGTGTGGGCGTTCCTCGGTGACGGCGAGATGGACGAGCCCGAGTCGACCGCGGCACTCGCACTTGCCTCACGCGAGGGTCTGGACAACCTGACCTTCGTCATCAACTGCAACCTGCAGCGCCTCGACGGCCCGGTCCGCGCCAACTTCAAGATCGTGCAGGAGCTGGAGGCCCAGTTCCGCGGCGCCGGCTGGAACGTCGTCAAGTCCCTGTGGGGCAACGCCTGGGACGAGCTGTTCAAGCTCGACACCACCGGCGCCCTGGTCCGCCGTATCCGCGAGGTGCCGGACGCGCAGGTGCAGACGTACCAGACGCGTGACGCCGCGTACATCCGCGAGGACTTCTTCGGCAAGGACCCGGCGCTCGTCGAGATGGCGAAGCTGCTGAGCGACGACAAGATCCTCGAGTGCTTCCACCTGTCGCGCGGTGGCCACGAGCCGCGCAAGGTCTACGCCGCGTACAAGGCCGCGCTCGCCCACAAGGGCGCGCCGACCGTGATCCTGGCGCAGACCGTCAAGGGCTTCACCCTGGGTGAGGGCTTCGCGTCGAAGAACGCGAACCACCAGATGAAGAAGCTCACGAACGACGAGTTCAAGAACATGCGTGATCTGCTCGAACTGCCGATCAGTGACGCGCAGTTCGCGGACGGCCAGGTGCCTTACGGCCACCCGGGCGCCGACTCCCCCGAGGTCCGCTACCTCCAGGAGCGCCGCGCGGCCCTCGGCGGTCCGGCCCCGACCCGTCGTATGCACGCGGTCGGCCCGCTGCCCGAGCAGTCCGAGAAGGCCTTCGCCGCCTTCGACAAGGGCTCCGGCTCGCAGTCGATGGCCACGACGATGGCGTTCGTACGCCTCGCCAAGGACCTGATGCGGGACAAGACCACCGGCAAGCGCTGGGTGCCGATCGTCCCGGACGAGGCCCGTACCTTCGGTATGGAGTCGCTCTTCCCGTCGCTCGGCATCTACTCGCCCAAGGGCCAGACGTACGAGCCGGTCGACCGCGACCAGCTGATGTACTACCGCGAGGCCAAGGACGGCCAGATCCTCAACGAGGGGATCACCGAGGCCGGTTCGATGGCCGACTTCATCGCCGCGTCCACCGCGTACTCCACGCACGGCGAGACGATGATCCCGTTCTACATCTTCTACTCGATGTTCGGCTGGCAGCGCACGGCCGACCAGATGTGGCAGCTCGCCGACCAGCTCGGCAAGGGCTTCCTCATCGGTGCCACGGCCGGTCGTACGACGCTGACGGGTGAGGGTCTGCAGCACGCGGACGGTCACTCGCCGGTGATCGCGGCCACCAACCCGGCGGCGCTCACGTACGACCCGGCGTTCGCATACGAGGTCTCGGCGATCGTCAAGGACGGTCTGCAGAGGATGTACGGGGAGCCCACGCCCGGTGTGGACTCGGACGTCTTCTACTACCTGACGGTCTACAACGAGCCGATGCCGCAGCCCGCGAAGCCGGCCGGTGTGGACGAGGGCATCGTCAAGGGTCTCTACCGCTTCAACACGGCGGAGTCCGCCGGGGTCTCGGTGCCGGCCAACGCCGCCCGCACCCAGCTGCTCGCCTCCGGTACGGCGATCCACTGGGCGCTCAAGGCGCAGCAGATGCTCGCCGACGAGTGGGGCGTGGCCGCCGACGTGTGGTCCGCGACCTCGTGGACCGAGCTGCGCCGTGACGCCCTGGAGGCGGACGAGGCGCTGCTTCGGGGCGAGACCCGGGTGCCGTACGTACGCCAGGCCCTTGAGGGCGCGGCCGGTCCCGTCCTCGCGGTCAGCGACTACATGCGCCAGGTGCCGGACCAGATCGCGCAGTGGGTCGAGCAGGACTACACCTCGCTCGGCGCGGACGGCTTCGGCCTCTCGGACACGCGTGACGCGGCCCGCCGCCACTTCGGCATCGACGCCGAGTCCATCGTGGTCGCCTCGCTGGCGCAGCTTGCCCGTCGGGGCGAGGTGCCGGCTTCGGCGGTCAAGGAGGCACGGGAGCGTTACGGGCTCTGAGCCTTCCGGTAGTGAGCTGCGGTCCCCCATCGCCTCTGTGCGGTGGGGGACCGTCGGCGTTTGTGGGTACGGTGCGGGTGGGTGCGCCTGCGGCGGGCTTTTCTCCCCGCCCCGCCCCTTCCCGAACCGGGGCTCCGCCCCGGACCCCCGCATCCGCACTTCGTGCGGATCTCCTCAAACGCCGGAGGGGCTGAGTTTGCGCGCCGCCCGCCTCATCAAGATGGTCCTTCTGCTGCAAGCCCGCCCCTCCATGACCGCCGCCGAACTCGCCCGCGAGCTGGAGGTGTCCGAGCGGACCGTGACCCGGGATGCGCAGGCGCTCGCGGAGGCGGGGATTCCGGTGTACTCGGACCGGGGGCGGCTCGGCGGTTACCGCCTCATCGGCGGGTACCGGACGCGGCTGACCGGGCTCGCGCGGTCCGAGGCCGAGGCGCTGTTCCTGTCCGGAGTGCCGGGCGCGCTGCGGGAGATGGGCCTTGAGGACACTGCGTCGGCAGCCCGGCTCAAGGTGTCGGCGGCGTTGCTGCCCTCGCTGAAGGACGCCTCGCAGAGTGCGGCCCAGCGCTTCCACCTCGACGCCCCGGGCTGGTACCACGAGCCGCAGACACCCGAGCTGCTGCCCGCGATCGCCGACGCCGTCTGGGACGACAGACGCCTCCAGGCCCGCTACGGACGCCAGGGCACCGAGGTGGAGCGGGAGTTGGAGCCGTACGGCCTCGTCCTGAAGGCCGGTGTCTGGTATCTCTGCGCGCGCGTGCCGGGCTCCGGCTTCCGGGTCTACCGGATCGACCGCTTCACTCATGTCGCCGCGGGCGATGAGCATTTCGAGCGGGACGAGGAGTTCGATCTGCCGGGGTTCTGGGAGCAGCGTGCGGAGGAGTTCGCCCGGTCGATCCTGCGGGCCGAGGTGGTGCTGCGGCTCTCCGAGGGCGGAGCGCGGCGGCTGCCGCATGTCACCGACAAGCAGGCGGCCGCGCAGGCACTGGATGCCGCGAGTACGCCGGACGCGGCGGGCTGGGTGACGGTGACGCTCGCGGTGGAGTCGGCCGAGGTCGCGTACACCCAGCTCATGGTTCTCGGACCGGAGGTGGAGGTCCTCGCGCCGGCCGAGCTCCGGGAGCGGTTCATGGAGACCGGGCGGCGGATGACGCGCCTCTACGAGGGGGCCGAGGACCCTTCGTAGAGGCGCGGGCTCAGAGGCATGGGCTCAGAGAGGCGCGGGCTCGGAGGCGCGGGCTCAGATGTGCCCGCTCAGCGGTGGTCCTCCGGCCTCGGGTCCTTGCCCGCGTTCTTCGCCTCGTCGTACGACCAGAAGTCCGGCCTGCTGCCGTCGGAGTCCGTCGTGCCGTACGCACGCGCGAGCTCGGCGCTGACGAAGGACCTGCCGTTCCAGCGGGCGCGCTCCGGATCCGCGACCAGGGCCGCGACGCCGCGCGCGAGGTAGACCGGCGACTCGGACAGCTCCCAGCCCGGCGTACGCGCGATGCCCTCGCGCCAGGTCTCCTCCGTGAGCCCGAAGGTGTCGAGCATCTCCTCGGAGCGGATGAACCCGGGTGATACGGCCACAGCGCCGCACCCCACCTGCTTGAGGTCCTCGCCGAGGATGAAGGCCATCCGGATCGGGCCGTTCTTGGCCAGGTCGTAGTAGAAGTTGGCGCGCAGGCCCTTGTTGGTCTCGGCGTTGCCGTCGGTGACCTCGACGACCAGGCCGCCCGGGTTCCTGACCAGGAGCGGCAGGGCGAGGCTCGCGGTGATGATGTGCGTCCGCACGCCGAGGTCGATCATGCGCATACCGCGCGCGAGATCGATGTCCCACATCTTCTTCTCGAAGTCGAGCAGGTAGTTCCCGCCCCACATGTTGTTGACCAGGATGTCCAGGCGGCCCTGCTCGGCGTCGATACGCTCGACGAGCGCGCGCACCTGGTCCTCTTCGAGGTGGTCGGTGGGTACGGCGATACCGGTGCCGCCCGCCGCCGTGACCAGTTCGGCGGTCTGCTCGATCGTCTCGCCGGCCCTGCCGACCTCGCTCACCCGCGTACGCGTGGTGCGTCCGGTGACATAGACGGTGGCCCCGGCCCGGCCCAGCTCCACCGCGATCGCCCGGCCCGCGCCACGGGTGGCCCCGGCGACCAGGGCGATTTTTGCGTTCAGAGGTGACTCGGTTGTCTGCATACGTCGAGCGTGCCAGGCAATCCGGACACCTTCTGTCTGCCTTTGTCGGCCACTTGGAGGCACCTGTGCGAAGGAGTCGTCCGCGTCCGCGCCGGATAACAACCCCGGCACTCCGCGTGCGTCCCCCGACCACAGGGCCGATGCTGGACCCGTGATGGACGAGACGGAATTCTGGGAGCTGATCGACACCACCCGCGCGGCCGCCGAAGGCGACCCCGAGGACCACGCCGAGCTGCTCGTCGAGCGGCTCCTGCAGCTCGATCCGGACTCCGTGCTCGACTTCGCCCGTCACTTCGAGGCCCGCTACAACCGGGCGTACCGCTGGGATCTGTGGGGCGCGGCCAGTGTGCTGCTCGACGGGGCCAGCGACGACGCCTTCGACTACTTCCGCTGCTGGCTCATCGGGCAGGGGCGCGAGGTGTTCGAGGGAGCGCTGCACGATCCCGACTCGCTGGCGGAGCTGATCGACGAGTTCGACGAGGAGATCGACGGGGACGGCGAGGAGCTGGGGTACGCGGCGGACGAGGCGTACGAGCAGCTGACCGGGGTGGTCGCACCGGACCTCGGGATCCCGGCGGCGCCCCCCGAGCCGGAGGGGGCGCCGATCGACTTCGAGGACGACGGCGCGCTCGCCCGGTACTTCCCCCGGCTGTGGGAGCGGTTCGCCGCCGAGTGAGCCCGTGGGCGCGTACGAGGGGGACTGCAGCACCTCGCGTACGAGGAGGGGGAATGCAGCACCCTCGTACGAGGGGTGACTACAGCGCCCGCGTACAAGGAGTGACTACCGCACCCGCGAAAGCACCAGCACCGCCACGTCGTCCCTGATCTCAGGTGCGAATCCGCGAACGTCTCGCCACACCGCGTCCACCAGTGACTCCGGGTCGCCCCCGAGCAGCCCCGGCAGCCGCGCGGCCAGCGGGTAGTACTCCCCCGCCGCGTCCCGCGCCTCCGTCACGCCGTCCGTGTAGACGAGCAGCTGATCCCCCGGTAGCAGCGTCAGACTCAGCACCGGCGGTGGCGCGTACACCGCGAGATCCAGACCCAGCGGCGCCCCGGGCACCACCGGGAGCTCCGCCACCGAGCCGCCCCGGATGAGCAGCGGCGCCGGGTGCCCGCACGACAGGACCCGCACCGTAGACCCCTCCGGCGGGAACTCCAGAAGCATCGCAGTCGCGAAGAGCTCCGCGTGCTCCACCTCCGTGGAGTCCACCACGAGCCGCCGGTCGAGCCGGGCGGCGACCGCCTGGAGACCCGGGTCGTCGAGCACCCCTTCGCGGAACGCCCCGAGCAGCGCGGCCACCGTTCCGACCGCCGCGAGCCCGTGCCCCTGCACATCGGCCACCAACGCCCGTACGCCATGTGGGCCTTGGCGTACGTCGTACAGATCACCGCCGAGGAGCGTGCCCCGCTGCGCCGCACGGTAGAGCGCGGCGCAGCGCACCTGCCCCACCCGCGCGGTGAGCGGCGGGAGCACCGCGAGCTGGGCGGCCTCCGCGACCGTACGGACCGTCACGAGCTGGGCGTCGCGCCGGCTGCGCACCCAGGCGATGACCACGCTGAGCAGGGCGACAAAGGTGACGGTGAGCGCGTCGCCGTTGCCCGGGTGCTCCCAGCGCAGGCCGGGCAGCGTGAGCAGCAGCACCACGGTGCCGCCGAACAGCGCCGTGGCGGCGGGACCGTAGGCGAGTGCGGCGAGCGGTGGGGTGGCGGCAAGCAGGAAGCCGAGTTCGAAGTCGGCCGGGGTGATCTCCTGCAGGATGATCAGGGCCACGATCAGCGTCAGGGGCAGCAACCGCAGCCAGCGCGCCGGCTTGGGACGCACCCCGCCCAGACCGGACGCCGGATCCGGTCCCGGCTGCCCTTGCGACCGTTCGCCGCCGGAGCCGGACCGCCCGGCGCCCGACGGGGCTGTGGGGTCGGTGGCGTCGACGCGGCGGGTCACACTGGTCACCCTTACGTGCGCGACGGCCCCCCGCACCCCGGGGAGCTCCATGCCTGCCGTACGCCGCAGGACCCGCCGTACAGTGGCCCGATGTCCTCGCCTCTCATACGTTCCGCCCGCCGAACCGACGAGTCCGCGCTGGCCCGTATCGACCACGACACCTGGTCGACCCTGCACGCGGTGCAGCCGCGGCCGGAGCCTGATGCGCCGTTCTTCGACGAACGGCATGCGCCCGAGCAGTATCTGGTGGCCGAGGCCGAGGGCGAGGTCTGCGGCTATCTCCGCCTCATCCCGCCCACCCCGCTCCCCGCCAACGACCACGTACGCCAGATCCAGGGCATCGCGGTGGCCGAGTCCGCCCGCGGCAAGGGCGTGGCCCGGGCTCTGATCCAGGCCGCGTGCGCGTGGGCGGCCGAGCGCGGCGCCCGGCGGATCACGCTGCGGGTGCTCGGGCACAACGCACCTGCTCGCAGGCTGTACGAGTCCGAGGGCTTCGAGGTGGAGGGCGTACTGCCCGGGGAGTTCCTGCTCGCCGGGCAGTACGTGGACGATGTGCTGATGGGGCGCCCGCTCGTCTAGAGGGGTCCGCCGCGGGTTGCGCGTCCGGAGCGCACCCGTCGCAGCCCGCACCGCTCGGGCGTGGCTCAAGGGCCGGGCAGTGGGCAGGATGGGGTCCATGACGCAGCCGACCCAGCCGACGCACCTCCGTATCGCCCTCGCCGGCGCCTCCGGGCTCATCGGCTCGGGGCTTGCCCGCTCGCTCAAGGCCGACGGCCATGACGTCGTACGGCTTGTCCGCCGCCCTGCCCGCAGCGCCGACGAGGCCGAGTGGGACCCGAAGCGCCAGTACGTGCACACGGCGGGCCTGGCCGGCTGTGACGCCGTGGTCAATCTGGCCGCGGCAGGCGTCGGCGACCGCCGCTGGAGCGCCGCGTACAAGAAGGAGCTGCGCGACAGCCGGGTGCTCGGCACGGCCACGCTCGCCGAGGCGATCGCGGCCCTCGACGTACCGCCGCGGGTCTTCGTGAACGGCAGCGCCATCGGCTATTACGGCGATACGGGGGACCGCGCCGTCGACGAGAACGCGCCCGCGGGCGAGGGTTTTCTGCCGTCCATGTGCGTGGAGTGGGAGGAGGCGGCGGGCGCGGCCGTGGAGGCGGGGGTCCGTACCGTCTTCGCGCGCAGCGGTCTGGTGGTGGCGCGCAAGGGTGGGGCGTGGGGGCGGATGTTCCCGCTGTTCAAGGCGGGACTCGGCGGGCGGCTCGGCAACGGGCGGCAGTACTGGAGCTTCATCGCCCTGCACGACGAGGTCGCGGCGCTGCGCCATCTGATCGACACGGAGTCGCTGTCGGGCCCGGTGAATCTGACGGCCCCGCACCCGGCCACGAACCGCGAGGTGACGGCCGCGATGGGCCGCGCCCTGCACCGCCCGACCCTGTTCACGGCTCCGGCGCCCGCGCTGCGGGTGGTGCTCGGGGAGATGGCCTCGGATGTGCTGTGCAGTACGCGGGCGCTGCCGGAGCGGCTGGTGGATTCGGGGTTCAAGTTCGCGTTTCCGACGATCGGGGAGGCGGTGGGGGCGGCGCTCCGTTAGTCCGCACCACGGCACCGTCCGCGCCCCGCCTTTCTCCGCACCCCCGCTTTCGGCCGTACCCCACGTCCCTGGGGTCCTCGGCAGGGCACTGAGTGCCGCCCGAAGGTCTCCCGGACGTACGCCCATGCGACCCCGTGCCACCACGCTCTGCCCGCGCGCGACTACAACCCAGAGCCGAGCCCGCCTACCCTTCGAGCCGAACTCGGGTATCCCTGCCCCTGGTTGGGGCATGAGGTCCCCGCAGCCACTCATCTCCGGGAGGCACACGTGCTGGAGCCCGCGCACCAAGCCGACGTAGTCATCGTGGGAGCCGGAGTCGCCGGCCTCTCGGCGGCCTTGCAGCTGACCGGCGCAGGCGTGAGCACCCTGGTGGTGGAAGCGGCCCCGGACGTGGGCGGCCGGATGACGACCGAACGGGTCGACGGCTTCCGGCTCGACCGGCTCGGGCAGCTGCTCTCCACCTCGTATCCGGAGTTACGGCGCACACCCGGCCTGGACGCCCTGGAACTGCGCCCCTTCTCGCCGGGGGTGCTCGTGCACAACGAAGGCCGTCTGCAGCGCAGTTGGGAGCCGCGGGCCTCGCTGCGGACCGGCCCGCCGGCCGGGCGGAGCGCGAGGGGCGCATTCACTGCAGCGCGCGCCCTGGCGAGCGCCCCCCGGATGCGCTCCCGTACGGCGCGGCCCCTGCTCGGCGGGCCGCTGGACCAGGCGCGGCTCGGTGCGGCCTTCGCGCGGCTCGCGGCGACTTCGGTGGACCGGGTGCTTGCGCGGCCGGAACTCCCCGCCCTCGACGCCCTGTTGTCCCGTGGACTGCCGTCACGCACGGTGGAAACGTTCCTGCGCCCTCTGCTCTCGGCTCTGCTCTGCGACCCCGAGCTGAGGACTTCGAGCCTCTGCGCCGATCTGGCACTGCGCGGCTACGCGAGGGGGCGCCTCTGCGTCCCGGCGGGGGGCGCGCAGAATCTGCCGCGGGCTCTCGCGGCGGCCCTTCCGCCCGGGACGGTCCGTACCGGTGTGAAGGCGGTCGACATATCGACGACTTCCGTGCGCACGGCCGACCACGGTGAACTCGGCTGCCGCGCCGTGGTGTTGGCGACGGGTGCGCGGCAGGCGGCGGAGCTGCTGCCGGGCTTGCGTCTGCCGTCCTTCCACCCCGTGACCGTGCTGCACCACACGGCCCGCCACTCGCCGCTCGCCGAGCCGGCGCTGGTCCTGGACGCCGACCGCTCGGGCCCTGTCGCGCACACCGCGGTCCTGAGCGAGATCGACCCCTCGCGCGCGCCCGCGGGCCGTCCGCTGATCACGTCGGTGGTCCTCGGCCCGCCGCCTTCGGAGCGCGAGGTCCGCGCCCAACTCGCCCGTCTCTACGGCACGTCCACGGCCGACTGGGATCTCCTGGCGGTCCACCACGACCCGGAAGCGGTCCCCGCGATGCCGGCCCCGCACGACCTGCGCCGTGCGGTGCGCATCCTGAACGGGCTCTACGTCTGCGGGGATCACCGCGACACGAGCACGGTCCAGGGTGCGCTGTTCTCGGGGCGGCGGGCCGCGGGTGCGGTGCTTCGGGATCTGGGGGTAGGGGTGGCTTCCGCGGAGGAGGGGGTGTTGGTGGCGGCGTGACAGTGGGGTCGGGGGCGCAGCACCCGCGCCCTCTCCGCACAGCCGCCACCCCTACCCCAGCGCCGCCACCCGGTCCCGGTACCCCCGCACCGGCGACGCGTCCCGGTACGGCTCCAGGCGCCGTTCGAAGTCGCGTACGTACTCGATCGCGCGAGCCGACCGCATCTCGGAGGCCTGCTGCGCCGCCTCCGCGCCCAGTGCGCAGGCCTGGTCGAGTTCGCCGAGGCCCAGGCGGGCCGTGGCGAGGACGACACGGCAGAAGAGACGGGAGCGGGCGAAACCGGGGGCGCGGAGCTGGAGGGAGCGCTCCGCGTTCTGGGCCGAGGCGCGGAACTGCTGCAGGTCGCGGTGGCAGTGGCCGAACTCGTCCGCCAGCTGTGCCTCGTCGAAGAAGCGTGCCCAGTAAGGGACTTCGTCGCCGGGGCGTGCGCCGTCGAGGGCGCGTTCGGCTCGTACGAGGGAGGCCGTGCAGGCCCGTACGTCGCCCAGGACGCCATGCCCGCGGGCCTCGACCGAGTGCAGGAGCGCCTGGACGATGGGCGGCGCGGAGGAGCCGATGCCCTGCTGCGCCACACGCGCGAGCTGCACCGCCTCGCGACCGTGCCCGAGGTAGACGGCCTGGCGGCTCATCGTGACGAGGACGTACGAGCCGTACGCACGGTCGCCCGCGGCCTGCGACAGCCGTAGCGCCTGGACGAAGTAGCGCTGCGCGAGCCCGTGCGCCGCGATGTCGTAAGAGGTCCAGCCGGCAAGGCGGGTGAGGTCCGCCGCGGCGGCGAAGAGGCGGCGGCCCGCGGTCTCGCTGTAGGTGCCGCGCAGCATCGGCTCGGCCTCGTGCTCCAGGTACCGCACCAGGGCCTGGCGGGCATGACCTCCGCCGTACGCGTGGTCGAGGGCGCGGAAGAGTTCGCCGACCGAGCGCAGGGCAGCGATGTCGCCGCCGGTGACCTTCTGGCCCGGGCCACGCTCGGTCTGCTGTCGCTGGCGCGGGACGCCGGGGCGGCCCTGCGGGGGGACCCGCGTGGCCTGTGCCTCTCCCCTGCCGACACGTTCGTCGGCCCGGCCGATCAGCCAGTCGCGGCTGGGCACGACGAGACCGGCCGGAGTGAACGCGATCTTCCGCAGCTCCGTATGACTGCCGGAGTCCTTGCGCCACAGACCGCTGACGATGTCGACGGCTTCTTCGGGGGTGGCGGCGAATTCAAGTCCCGCATAGACGGGCGCGCAGGCGTCCAGGCCTAAGTCCTGGGCCGTGAGCCTGCGGCCGAGGCGGCGCGTGAACACCTCGGCGATCAGCGCGGGCGTGGTCCCGCGCGGCTGCTGTCCGCGCAGCCAGCGGGTCACCGAGGTCTTGTCGTAGCGCAGATCGAGGCCGTGCTCCAGGCCCAGCTGGTCGACCCTGCGGGCCAGACCTGCATTGGAGAACCCTGCCTCGGCGATGAGCGCGGCGAGCTGGCGGTTGGGGGTGCGCTGCGGAGGTCGTTCCGTCATCAGCTCTGCGGTCTCCTGCCGATCGGGTCCGGGCGGCGGGTAAAGGTCGGTGGGGCGCACTCAGTCCGCTGGAGCGGTTTCCGTATTCCGTATGCGATCTGGTGTGCGCTGGGGTCCTGCCGCCGGACGGCGCGAATGTAGCGGCCGTGGCAGGGGGTGTCCGAGGGATGCCGAGGCATTCATCCGATCGTGTGAGGGAACGCTTTCCAGGAGCGCGCTTTCCGGCTCTTCGTACGCGAGCCAGGGCCTCCGGCAAGCGCCGCCCACCCGCCCCCGGCAGGGCCCGTCGCACGCGACGTACAGTTGCTGACGGGTGACGCGTGCACCGTGCAGGCAGATGGATGCCGAGAGCGGGCACGCAGAAACAGGGAGGCACCGCAGTGAGCGAGTTCCAGTTCGTCCGGATGGGATTCGGCGACGACATGGTCGACTACCAGGTCGCCTGGGACGAGCAGCGCCGCGTGCACGCCGCCCGGTTCGCGGACGAGATCCCCGACACCTGTCTGCTCCTTGAACACCCGCCCGTCTATACGGCGGGACGGCGCACCGCCCCCGAGGAGCGCCCCCTCGACGGCACCCCCGTCATCGACGTGGACCGCGGCGGAAAGATCACCTGGCACGGCCCGGGCCAGCTCGTCGGCTACCCCATCCAGAAGCTGCCGCGCCCGGTCGACGTCATCGCCCATCTGCGGCGGCTCGAGGACGCGATGATCGCGGTCTGCGCCGAGTTCGGCATCAGGACCTCGCGCGTCGAGGGCCGCGCCGGCGTCTGGGTGCTCGGCGACCCGGTCGAGGACCGCCCCCGGTTCGGCGGCCTGACCCTCGACTTCGACCCGCGCTCCACGGACCCCGAGTTCGACCCCCGGCTCAACGGTCCCGAGTACGCGCCGTCCAACGCCGGCCAGCGCGCCGAGGACCGCAAGATCTGCGCGATGGGCATCCGCGTCGCCAAGGGCGTCACGATGCACGGCTTCGCGCTGAACGTGAACCCGGACACCTCGGAGTTCGACAAGATCATCCCGTGCGGGATCCGCGACGCGGGCGTCACCTCGATCTCGTACGAACTCGGCCGTGAAGTCACCATCGAGGACGTACTGCCGGTCGCCGAGAAGCATCTGCAGGCCGTCCTCGGGGACGCGGACCTGAGGCCGCGCGAGGTCGAACCCTCCATCTGACACCGTCCGAGAAGGCCTGACCCTCGTACGGGGGAATGCGGGTGGGAAGCCTGCGGTTGCCCTGGACGCAAGGTCGCATAAACAACGGGCGTACCCTGGTGTACGCCGAAGAATCGAAGCTTGTAGGGAGCCCGACGTGTCCGCTGTCGCACCCGACGGACGCAAGATGCTGCGCCTGGAGGTCCGGAACGCCCAGACCCCCATCGAGCGTAAGCCCGAGTGGATCAAGACCCGGGCGAAAATGGGCCCCGAGTACACGAAGATGCAGAACCTCGTGAAGGGCGAGGGCCTGCACACCGTGTGCCAGGAGGCGGGCTGTCCCAACATCTACGAGTGCTGGGAGGACCGCGAGGCCACGTTCCTCATCGGCGGCGACCAGTGCACGCGGCGCTGCGACTTCTGCCAGATCGACACCGGCAAGCCCGAGGCGCTCGACCGCGACGAGCCCCGCCGCGTCGGCGAGTCCGTGGTCACCATGGACCTGAACTACGCCACCATCACCGGCGTCGCCCGCGACGACCTGGAGGACGGCGGCGCCTGGCTGTACGCCGAGACGGTGCGCCAGATCCACCAGCAGACCGCCGAGCGCGCCGACGGCCGCACCAAGGTCGAGCTGCTCGCCCCCGACTTCAACGCGGTGCCGGAGCTCCTCAAGGAGGTCTTCGAGTCCCGCCCCGAGGTCTTCGCGCACAACGTCGAGACCGTGCCGCGGATCTTCAAGCGGATCCGCCCCGGCTTCCGTTACGAGCGCTCCCTCGGCGTCATCACCGCGGCCCGCGACTTCGGCCTGGTGACCAAGTCCAACCTCATCCTCGGCATGGGCGAAACCCGTGAAGAGGTCAGCGAGGCACTGCAGCAGCTGCACGACGCGGGTTGCGACTTGATCACGATCACGCAGTACCTGCGGCCCTCCGTGCGCCACCATCCCGTGGAGCGCTGGGTCAAGCCGCACGAGTTCGTGGAGCTCAAGGAGGAGGCCGAGGAGATCGGCTTCGCCGGTGTCATGTCGGGTCCGCTGGTGCGCTCCTCGTACCGCGCGGGACGGCTGCATCAGATGGCCATCGAGAAGCGGGGCTCCTTCATCGCCTCGCAGGCGGTCTGAGGACACAAGCGCTTTCAGGCACTTTCAGAGCTTGTGATTTCCCGCACAAGAACCTACTCGCGCGTAATGGCGTGAATGGCGCGGCCCGTACGATCCCCGCAGGCCGGGGCTCCGTACGGGCCGCGCCAGGTTCTTGACCAGGCTCATCAAGGTTTCATACGTGTTTGACCGACCGGTCACGCGCTGGTAACACCAATCAGTGAGCCTGGGTTCAGCACCATGGAGAACCCACCGCCGACGCTGATCCGAGGGGGACCACCGACATGCAGGCCGCGCCCGTACGCGCCACCGCCATCCCGTCCGTGACCGACGCTCTGCGCGCCATGGAGACGCTGCTGCTCGGCAGCGGACAGCGCACCGCCCGCCGTAACGCCTGGACGTCCGTGCTCGAGGACCGGCGTCGCGCGAAGGATCGCGTGGAGGCGCAGGAGGTCCTGGAAGCAGCTGTGGCAGCCCGCACGTCGTAGTCCCCTCGCCAGGCACGTAAACTTCCCAGCATGGCGAGGAAGGACGACGCAGCGAGCGCTGCGAACGCAGGGCGACTCAAGCAGATCGCCCTCACTTACAAAATGACCCGACGGGCCGATTCGAAGATCGGTCTGATCATTGCCGCAGTGGGAATCGTCACCCTTGGTGTCTTCCTCGCTATCGGCTTCTTGATCGGACACCCGGTCTATCTCGGCATCCTGGGCTTCGTGCTCGCCTTCCTTGCGATGGCGATCGTCTTCGGACGACGGGCCGAGCGGGCGGCCTTCGGACAGATGGAGGGCCAGCCCGGCGCGGCGGCCGCCGTCCTGGACAACATCGGCCGCGGCTGGTCCACGACCCCTGCGATCGCGATGAACCGCAGCCAGGACGTGGTCCACCGGGCCGTCGGCAAGGCCGGCATCGTGCTGATCGCCGAGGGCAACCCGAACCGGGTGAAGTCCCTGCTCGCAGCCGAGAAGAAGAAGATGGCGCGGATCGTCAACGACGTTCCCGTGCACGACTTCATCGTCGGCAACGAGGAGGGCCAGGTCCCGCTCAAGAAGCTGCGCACGACGATGCTCAAGCTCCCCCGCGTCCTGTCCGGCCCGCAGGTCACCACGACCAACGACCGGCTGCGCGCGATGGGCGACCTGATGAGCAACATGCCGATCCCGAAGGGTCCGATGCCCAAGGGCATGCGGATGCCGCGCGGTGGCCAGAACGGCCGCTGAGTTCTTCCTACGTCAACGGGGCGCCCGGAACCGAAGAGGTTCCGGGCGCCCCGTTTTTTGTCTGCTGTGGGACTTGTTTTTGTCTGCTGTGGGACTTCGTCCGCGGTGGGACGGATGACCGGGGAACGCGGTCGGTCAGCGGTCGGTCAGATGCGGACCTGGACCGCGCGCGCCAGCCTGTCGTGCAGTCCGCGGCCGTCGCGGTCCCAGATGAGGGCCGGGATCGCCAGGCAGAGCAGGACGCTGCGCAGGATCACCCGGCCGAGGCCGAGGCGGGTGCCGCCCTCGGCGACGACCCTGAGGCCGAGCAGGCGCTTGCCGGGGGTCGAGCCGATGGTGCCGACCGTGAGGAAGCTCAGGACCAGGAAGATCGCCAGCGCCCAGTTGCCCGCCGCCTGGCGGTCACCCTGCGCGAGCAGGCCGTATGCGATCACCATGCACAGCGCCCAGTCGATGACGAGCGCGGCGATCCTGCGCCCCGGCCTGGCGATCGAACCCGGGCCCTGCTCGGGCAGGCCCAACTGCTCGCCGCGGTAGCCGAACTCGACGCCCATGTCCTCGGCCGTCTGCCGCGGTCCCGACAGCCACGATCCGATTGCTTGCCTGTTGTCCACGTGTCCACGGTACTGCGCCCCGTTTCGTACGGGACCGGGTGGGTGCCGTCTCAAAGCGACTGCTCGCGGGGTGAGACGGCCGTCACCCCCGCGCCGGTTAACTTGGGCGAAACAAATGGGTCATGCTTGAGAAATCCCCCGTCCTTATGGTCGGGTCCAGCGTGTGCCACCGCACTGGCCGCACCGATAGCGATACAGCCCCGGCTCCACCCCGGACCGGGAGTAGGAGGAGCTGGATGTTCCAGAACGCCGACGACGCCAAGAAGTTCATCGCGGACGAGGACGTGAAGTTCGTAGACGTCCGCTTCTGCGACCTGCCGGGTGTGATGCAGCACTTCACGGTGCCGGCGTCGGCGTTCGACCCGGACGAGGAGCTGGCCTTCGACGGTTCGTCGATCCGCGGCTTCCAGGCGATCCACGAGTCCGACATGGCGCTGCGCGCGGACCTGACGACCGCCCGGGTCGACCCCTTCCGCCGCGACAAGACGCTCAACGTCAACTTCTTCATCCACGACCCGATCACGGGCGAGCAGTACTCCCGTGACCCGCGCAACGTGGCGAAGAAGGCCGAGGCCTACCTCGCCTCGACCGGTATCGCCGACACCGCGTACTTCGGTCCCGAGGCCGAGTTCTACGTCTTCGACTCGGTGCGCTTCGAGACCTCCGCCAACCGCTCGCTCTACGAGATCGACTCCGAGGCGGGCGCCTGGAACACCGGCGCGGTCGAGAACAACCGCGGCTACAAGGTCCGTTACAAGGGCGGCTACTTCCCGGCTCCCCCGGTCGACCACTTCGCCGACCTGCGTGCCGAGATCTCCCTGGAGCTGGAGAAGTCCGGCCTTCAGGTCGAGCGCCAGCACCACGAGGTGGGCACGGCCGGTCAGGCCGAGATCAACTACAAGTTCAACACGCTGCTCGCCGCGGCCGACGACCTGATGCTCTTCAAGTACATCGTGAAGAACGTCGCGTGGCGCAACAACAAGACCGCGACCTTCATGCCGAAGCCGATCTTCGGTGACAACGGCTCGGGCATGCACGTCCACCAGTCGCTGTGGGCCGGCGGCCAGCCGCTGTTCTACGACGAGGCGGGCTACGCGGGCCTCTCGGACACCGCCCGCTACTACATCGGCGGCATCCTCAAGCACGCCCCCTCGCTGCTCGCCTTCACGAACCCGACGGTGAACTCGTACCACCGCCTGGTCCCCGGCTTCGAGGCCCCGGTCAACATGGTCTACTCGCAGCGCAACCGCTCGGCCGCCATGCGTATCCCGATCACGGGCTCGAACCCGAAGGCCAAGCGCGTCGAGTTCCGTGCGCCGGACCCGTCCTCGAACCCGTACCTCGCCTTCTCGGCGCTGCTGCTCGCGGGCCTCGACGGCGTGAAGAACAAGATCGAGCCGGCCGAGCCGATCGACAAGGACCTCTACGAGCTCGCTCCCGAGGAGCACGCGAACGTCCAGCAGGTCCCGACCTCGCTCCCGGCCGTCCTCGAGGCGCTCGAGGCGGACAACGAGTACCTGCAGGCCGGCGGTGTCTTCACCTCCGACCTGATCGAGACGTGGATCGACTACAAGCGCACGCACGAGATCGCGCCGATCCAGCTGCGGCCGCACCCGCACGAGTTTGAGATGTACTTCGACATCTAAAGACGTCGGATCTGTCTCCACGAGGCCGTCGCCCCTCTTCGGGGCGGCGGCCTCGTCGTTGTGAGCTCATCTGCCGCGCTGCCTCTGTCGCCCCGCCACCGTTGCCTCCATCCTCCTGGTAGGGCTGGCCGCCGATCCTGTCGGCCGGGAAGCAGCGGGGGGGCGTTGTGGGCGACGGGTTGGCGGGCTGGTTCCGTGGGGCCGGGCGCGGTGGCGGCAGGCGGCGCAGTGGGATCACGACGACCGGGCCCAAGCCGTGGGTGGCGGCCGAGCCCACGGAGGCGTGTCCGGTGCCGGACGGTGAACGGGAGTGGATCGAGCGGTGGTTGGGGTGGTGCGCGGAACAGTTCGGGTCGGCCACGGAGGTACGCCGTGAGGTCGCGCTGCCCGGGTTCGCGGGCTGGGCGTTCGACGGTGGACAGGGGCGGGCCGAGGCGCTGGTGCGGCAAGTCGGTGCGGTGATGGGCGCCGATGTGTCCCGTGTCCGGGTGCTGTTGGTGGACTCGCCGCAGGTGCGGCGCCCCGGCAGGCACCAGGTGGGTGAGTACCGCAGGGTGCTTGGCGGGGCGGTGATCGAGCTGGAGCGGCAGGTGGCCGAGCGGCCCGACAGTTTTGTCGCGCTGGTCGCACACGAGTTGGCGCATGCGCGGTTGGTCGGCGAGTGGCGCACGGACGGCCTGCGCATGAGCCAGGAGGAGCAGGAGCGGCTCACCGATCTCACGACCGTGTTCCTCGGCATGGGAGTGCTGACGGCGAACGCCGCCGACTCGTATGTGAAGACCGTCGACTACTCCGTGACACCTCTCGGCGACCTCACCGACCGGATGCTGACCGGCCGCGGCGACGCGCCCTCGCATCACCTGGGTTACTTGAACCCGAGCGAGTTCGGTTACGCCCTCGCCTGCTGGAGCAGGATGCGCGGCGAGAGCGCGCCGGTGTGGGCCGGGCAGTTGACGGCAAGTGTGCGGGTGGCGTTCCGGCAAGGGCTGACGTATCTGACGCGGTCGGCCTGAGGGCAGCTCGGGAAGGGCGGACGGCCCCGCTCCTGCCCGCCCTTCCGGCCGCATGATTTCCTGGGCGTATGTCTACGTCTGCGCTCGACGACACCCCCGAAGAACTGCTCGCCCTCGCCTTCGCCGCCATCGACCACGCCGTCGAATCGCTGGTGGCCACCAAGGGCAAAGAGCTGACGACCTTCGTGCTCATGGAGTACGGCGACGGGCGCAAGTTGGTGCGCTGCCGGGCGGACACGTTCGAGCGCGAGGCGGAGATCGCGAGGGAGCAGCTGCGGGAAGCGGGGGCGGAGTGCCTGCGGTATGCGCTGGTGCACGACGGGTATTTCACCGCCGACCAGGAGCGCTCCGACGCAGCGATCGTGCAGGCCTGGGAGAACGACGGACAGCCCGGGATCCAGCTTGCCCAGCGGTACGGGACGACTCGGCGCAAGCTGCGGCTGGTGTGCGAGACGGTGGGGCATCCGGCGTTCGCGGGTGAGGTGGACGCTCTGGCCTAGAGGGTGTCCGGCGGCCGGAAATCCGGGCGACCGGAGACCTTCGGACTGCCTAGCATCCCCGTACGGCAGCGCAGGGGCGCGGCGGGAGCGGGGGTGGACCATGTGGGAGCGGGACAGGCGTGCGGTGGTACTCGGCGTCGTCGGAGGGCGGGTCGCCTTCGCGGAGGTGTCGCGGGGGTGGGCGGCCGAGGACTGGTTCGGCTGGGACGAGACGGTACGGAACATCGGGCGCGGATACGGGCAGGTGCTGCCGTCGCGGCGGGAGTTGTTCGGGGACGGGGACAAGGACGAGGACGGGGACGCGCCCGGTCGCGTCGAGCGGCTCGCGATCGCGCTCTGCCATCCGAACGGGTACGTACGCGAGCGTGCCCTGGTGCGGGCCGCGGGCGAGCGGCAGTTGACGGCGCTCGTCGCCGTGCGGTGCAGCGACTGGGTGGCGCCCGTGCGCCGACGGGCCCGCGAGGTGCTGCGGGAGCAGTTGACCGTCTCCGATGCCGTCACCCTCGCCGATCTGCTGCTGCGGCTCGGGGAGCGGGCGCGCGGGGAGTTCGGGGCCGGGCTGCTGCAGGAGCTCGTGGGGCGGGGCTTGTTCGGCGAGCTGCTCGGGGCCCCTGAACGGCGGGTGCGCAGATACGCGTATCGCAGGGCTGTCGATGAACGATGGCTCACCGCCGTGGAGTTGGCTGCCGCGGCGGCTCGCGACCCGGACGCCGTCGTCCAGATGCTCTGCGCCGACGCCGCGTTGCGTGACGTGACGGAAGGCGACGCGGAGGACGTGCTGCGGGCGCTGCTCAGGGCGCGCAATTCACGGGCGCGGTCCGCCGGGGTCACCGCGCTGCGCCGGCTCGGGCGGGGTGAGCGGGCACGGGAGTTCCTCGTCGACCGGTCCGGTGTCGTGCGGGCCTGTGCGCGCTATGTCGTACGAAAGGACGGGCATGAACCGCATGCCCTCTACCGGGAGTTGTGCGCCGCGGACGAAGTCGCGCCCGGAGCGGTGATCGGGCTCGCCGAGTGCGGGGCGGCGGGGGATGCCGCAACCCTGTGGGAGTTCACCGCGCACGCACAGCCCGCGGTACGGGCGCGGGCGGTGGCGGGGCTGCGGGTGCTCGATCTGGCGGTGGCGGAGCGATTGCTGCCGCTGGTCGACGACGAGGCGCCCGGCGTCGTACGGGAAGTGGCCGTCGCGCTCGTACCCGGTGCGGCGCGGTTGCCGGTCGAGTGGCTGATGGAGCGGGTGGCGCCCCACCGGGCACGCTGCACCCGGCGCGCCGCGTTCCGGCTGCTCGCGGCGATGGGCGGGATGACCGAACTGCACGTATCCGTCTCGCTGTTGCACGACGAGGACGAGCGGCTGCGGCACTGGGCCGGACAGTCGGTGCGGCGGTGGATGCCGGGGGCCGATGTGCCGCGCGGGGACGCGGAGGTGGGGGCGCTGCTCGATCGCAGTGCGCATCTGTTCAGCGGGTACGCGCTGAAGCGGAGGAAGTGGGCGGCAGGGATCAGGGCCTAGACGGGCGGGCGAGCGTGCGGGGGACGGTCCTGGGCGAGCCGGCGACCCCACCTCACCCCCGCCGCCCGAACTCCTCCGCAATGCGCCCCCTGTCCGCCCCGTCCGACAGCAACAGCCGCAGCAGCACCCGCGCCTTGTACGGGTGGAGCAGGCCTCCGTTGACCAGGCCACGGTTCAACAGGTCCACCTCCGAGCCGGGAGCACCGTAGGTCGAGGTCAGGACCGATCCCGCGCCCGTGCGGGAGGTGAGGACCACCGGGATGCGCTGCGCCAACTCCCCGAGGACCGGGGCGAGTCCGGCCGCCACATGGCCGACTCCGTTGGCCGCGACGACCAGGCCCTGGTGGGTGTCCGCGAGGCCGGGCAGCAGGGAGCCCTCGTCGTCGAGGGTGACCGTGTAGAGGGCTACGCGGGCGGGCGCGGAGGACGGGATCGCGAGCGCCGGGAGGCGGGGTGGGTGCGTGAGGACGCGGACCCTGCCCTCGATGACCTGGCCGAGCGGTCCGGTGTCGGGGGAGGCGAACGTCGCCGTGCTGGTGGCATGGGTCTTGCGGACCCGACGCGGGGCGTGGATCTCGTCGTTGAAGACGAGCAGCGCGCCCAGGTCCCTGGCTTCGGCGGAGGCCGCGACCCGTACCGCCGCGAGCAGGTTCGCCGGACCGTCCGCGCCCGCGAGGGTCGGATTGCGCATCGCGCCCGTGAGGACGAGCGGCTGCGGGTGCGGCCAGAGCAGGTCGAGGAGGTAGGCGGTCTCCTCCAGGGTGTCCGTGCCCTGGGTGATCACCACGCCGGCCGCGCCCGCCTTCACCGCCTCCGAGGCCTCCTCGACCACCGTGTAGAGCTGGGCGAAGGTGAGGTTGGAGCTGGGGACGGCGTGGGCGTCGCGTACGTCGAGTTCGAAGGACGCCAAGGCCGGTACGGCGGCGGTGAGTTCGGCGCCGGAGAGCCGGGGGACCACGCCGTCGGCCGGGCGGCCCGCCATGGCGATGGTGCCGCCGAGGGTGAAGAGGGTGATCCCACCCTGCGCCGCGGCGCTCACTTCAGGCGCTCCTCGAGCTCGGTGAGGTCGGCGACGAACCAGGTCTGCGTGCCGCGGTTGCACTCCCGTACGAAATCGCGCAGGGCGGTGCCGGTGTCGGCCGTCGCCGGGATCTCGCCGACGACCGCGAGCCGCACCCCGTACTGAGCGAACTTCTGGACGATCGCGCCCGCGAGCCGGGTGCGCAGCACGAAGAACTCGGGGGCGAGCCGCTCGACGGGGACGGCCGCCCAACGCGCGCCCTGGTAACCGGCGTTGCCGATCAGGTCGAGGGCATCCTGTTCGGTGGCGACCACCGGGGCGTCCGTGGGCCACACCAGCACCGGCACGTCATGCATCATCCGCAGTTCGCTCATGACGGCACAGGTTAGCGGCCGCGGCGGCAGCGGGGTCAGTCGCCCGTCGTCACCGTGCGCTCCTCCGAGAACGCGCCCCAGTTGCCGTCCGGCAGCTTCGCCCGGAGCTTCACGCGGTACGTCTCGCCCTCCTCGCGTGTGATGAAGAAGCTGTGCTCCGCGCGACCGGCCGGCGCCGCCCCGCCCCACTGCAACGTGGTCGCCTGGCGGCCGTTGAGGAAGATCTCGTACTCGGCCACGTCGCCGCCGGTGTCCGGTGCGTCCCAGGACAGGTCCAGGTGGTACGCGCCGTCGCCGTCCTCCCGGGTCCTGACCTTGAACCCGCCGGGCGCGGTGTCCTCGGCGCCGCCCACGCCGGGGGCCGTCTTCAGCCGCACCTCGCCGCTGTCGCGCGAGGAGTTGTCCGCCGCGTCGCGGGCCCTGACCGTGAAGGTGTACTCGGTGCCGGGCCGAAGCCCCGTCACCAGCGCCGTGGTCGACCGCCCGGCGACGCTGTGGATCCGCGAGCCGCGCTGATAGATGTCGTACGAGGTGACGGCCTCGTTGTCCTTCGCCGCGCCCCACGACAGCGTGGCCGCCAGCGGACCCGAGGGCTTGGCCGTGAGTTTCGTGGGCGCGGTCGGGGGCTCGGCGTCCAGCGGGGCGGGCGCCCGCATCGTGACGGATACCTCGGCGCTCTTCGGGGAGCGGTTGCCGGCGGCGTCCAGGGCGCGGACCGTGAAGGTGTACTTCTGCTGCGGGGTCAGACCGGTCACGTCGATCATGTACGTGGCGGCCGGGAGCGTCTTGATCAGCTTGCCGCCCCGGTAGAGCTCGTACTGCGTGACGGCGGTGTCGTCGGTGGACTTGTTCCACATGACGTGGACCGAAGTGGCGCTGCCCGCATGGACGGTGAGTCCGCGCGGAGCGGTCGGCGCCCGCTTGTCGCTCGCCTCGGCCTCTCCCCCGCAGCCGGCGAGGAGGAGCAGGGCGACGGCCGTCAGCACAGCTGTGGGGGTGCGGCGCACGGTGGGCCTTCCGGGTCTGCGGACGGTGGGGGTGTCCGGGTTCTGCGGACGGTGGGGCGTACAGGCTCGCGATTGGTCTGGACAACGCACTGCCACCGTTGTGACACAGGTGTCGGGTTCACTTCAAGAGGGCCGACGGCCTGCGGGCGCACACAACTGCCGGGCGGACCGAAGGAGTTCGGCCCGCCCGGCAGTCGCCCGCACAGGATCAGCGCGTATGCCGCGGCACCGTCAACGCGAGTACCGCATCAGCGCACGCACCATGTGGCAGGTGGTCTCGGACGGCGGATGGATGCCGACTCGGTCCGCGGTCGAACGGATCCGGCCGTTGCTGGCCTGCTCCGGCCGGTAGACACCCGCGTCGAGCAGGGCTATCGCGAGGCGCATGGCCTTGAGCCGGCGGTTGTGCGTGATGTACCACTCACGCGGCCGGCCCGCGGGCAGCGGCTTCTTGGCGAACGGTACGTAAGGAACATCGATCGGCAGTGCCGTCTGAGCCTTGAGCGCGGCAGGGACCATAAGCAACCTCCTGGGTGGTCGGGGAGTCGCGGGGCGCCGGCGGGCACCGCGCGGCCCGGTCTCGAACACTGCTTCAATTCTAGCTCCCCGCACTGACATCCAAGGAGTCCGAAGGGTCGCCAAATCGCCAGGTGGGACAGGGATTTCGACGCGCGTCACGTATGGTCCGGAAGGGATTCATGAGGCGCCGAATATTCGAACACCGACGCCCGCCCCAGCGCGCCGGTCAGAAGGTGGCCCTGCCGAGGCCTCTTCAGAAGTTGGCCCTGCCGACGCCGCTTCAGAAGTTGGTCTTGGTGACGCGGCTGACGATGCAGTGCGAGTCGAGGGTGCGCATGTCGTCGGCGGCTGTCGTGGCCGCCTCGGTGATCGTGCCGGTCTGGCTCTTTCCGGGTGCCAGGCTGGCGACGGACAGTGTCGGCAGGGTCAGCACCTGCTTGTCCGAGGTCCGCAGGACCGCGAAGGTGACCTCGTAGCCCGCCGACTGGTCGGTGTTCCCGTTGGTGACCCGGTACGTGAGGCGGGCCCTGCCCAGGTAGTCGTTCTCCGGGGTGAGCTCACAGGCCTCGACCGTGACGTCGTTCTCGCCGTACGAGGTGGTGCTGCTGGGCGAGGGGGCCACCGGAGCCGAACTGTCCTCGTCGTAGTCGCCGCTGCCGCCACCCGACGAGCCGTGGCTGGAACCGGAACCCGAGTCGTTGTCGTCACAGCCGCCTCCGCCGGAGCGGCGCGCTCCGGTCAGTGCGACCAAGACGATCACGAACACGGCTATCGAGCGTGCATGGCGAAGCTTCACCGGGACCCCCGTCCGACGAACGGGCCGCCGGGCGGCCCGAGTTGGTTGGCCGCGACACCGTAGCAGTGGCGGTGTGACAAAGGGTTCGAGCGGCGGCGGTGCGGCATCGGGTTCGAGCGGCGGCGGTGCACCGGTGGGCGCGCTGGGCGCCAGTACGCTTCCCGGCATGGAGATCTGGATCAATCCCGCCTGTTCCAAGTGCCGCAGCGCCCTCACGCTGCTCGACGCGGAGGGTGCCGAGTACACCGTGCGCCGGTATCTGGAAGACGTGCCGACGCAGGCCGAGATCAAGGACGTACTGAAGCGGCTCGGGCTCGAGCCCTGGGACATCGCGCGCACCACGGAACCCGTCGCCAAGGAGCTGAATCTCAAGGACCGCGAGGCCTGGCCGCGCGACGCGAGCGGGCGTGCCCGGTGGATCAAGGCGCTCGCCGAGCATCCGAAGCTGATCCAGCGGCCGATCATCACGGCCGAGGACGGGAGCGCGGTCGTGGCCCGCTCCGAGGAGGCGGTACGCGAGGCACTCGGACGCAAGTGACGCCGGCCGGCCCGCGCGCTGCCGACTGGTCCTTTCGGCCAGGGCCCCCTCAGGGCAAATGGTCCCTGAGCAGGAACCGGAAGGCCTCTTCGGCTCCGTAACGTCGATCTCTCCATCAGCGACGGGACCGGAGGGAGCGCCCCATGAAGAACTGGATGTTCGGGGGTGTCTACGGCACCGTCCTGGCGAGCGCGCTGCTCGCGGCCCTGCAGAGCGGCGGCTCGCCGTACACCCCGTACTCGGACGCGGCCTGGGTGATGGTGACCGCCGCCACGGCCGCCCTGGCGCACGGCTACGCCCACCACATGTCCACGCATACGCGGGGTTCGGGCAGCCACCGCTGGCGTCAGCTCGCCCGTACGCTCGCCGACGAGTGGCCGGTGATCGTGGCCTGTCTGCCGACGGTCGCGCTGCTGATCGCGGCCGGTGTCACGGGATGGCCCGAGGGCACCGTGACGACCGCGGGCCTGGCCCTCAACGCGGGGCTGCTCTTCGCCTGGGGTACCTTCGCGGCGGTGCGCGTGGGCTACCGGCGGCGCAGCGCCCTCGCGATCGGGGGCGCCGACGCGACGATCGGACTCCTGATAGCCGGGGCCAACGCACTGATCAAGTAAGCGAGTCGGAAGGCGTCCTCATGTCCGAAAGCGCGGTCGGAAGTCTGCAGTGCACAGTCCTGGACTGCCGTGACCCGCAGGTACTCGCCCGGTTCTACGCCACGGTGCTCGGCGGCACGGTGAACCGCCCCGACCGGCGCTGGGCCACGAACGCGGACTGGGCGACGCTGCATCTGCCGGGCCCTGGCGGTCAGGTGCTGTGCTTCCAGCGTGTGGCCGACCACCGTCCGCCGGTGTGGGGCGACGCCTCGCGACCGCAGCAGCTCCATCTGGACATCGGCGTCGCGGACCTGGACGCGGCGGAGGCCGCCCTCGTCGAGGCGGGCGGCACCCTGCTCGACAAGGGCACGGACAACCGGCCCTGGCGGATCTACGCGGACCCGGCGGGCCACCACCTGTGCCTGGTCCACGAGCCCCAGCGGCCCACCGTCCCGGGCCTCGACTAGCGCAGCTCGGCCTCCGCGTCCCGGGCCTCGACCAACCCAGCTCGGCCTCCGCTAACGCAGCTCGGCCTCCGCGCGCGCCAGGATCTCGGTGACGCGCGCGGCGAACCGTGCGTCGCAGTCGTGCGGCACCCCGGTCCGTACCGAATCGAGCAGCGCGTCGATCGCCGTGCCGTACGCGGCGAGCGGGCCGTCTCCCCAGACCTCCGGCAGCTGCGCCACACCGACGGCACCGCGGAACTCGGCGCTCACCCCGCTCGCCTTCTCGGGCGCCGTGAGGCTGAGTGTGACGGTGCTCGTCGCGGTCGACTCATGCCGCAGCAGCAGGTGCACCGTGTCCAACTGGCCGCGCAGCGAGGTCACTTCGGTGATCTCGCCGAGCACCGGCAGCAGCACGGACAGGGCGTGCGGGCCGACGTCCCACAGCGCGCCGCGCTCACGGCGCCAGGGCGATTCGGCGTACGGGTTCTTGGTGTCGGGCGCGTAGATCGAGCCGATCCAGTCGACGCGGCCCGTGTACCAGCCCTCGTGGCTCGTCTGCTCGGTGATCCACGGCGCGACCGCCGCCGAGAACCGCAGGGTGAAGAAGACCACCGAAGCCACGTCCCGCGCGGCATCGGCCACCTCGCGCGCGCCCTCGACCGTGGTCGCGAGGGGCTTGTCGAGCAGAAGGTGGCGGCCGGCGCGGGCGGCGCGCACGGCGAGCGGGGCCTGGATGTCGGGCGGCAGGGCGACCGCGATGGCGTCCACGTCGGCGATCAGTGCGTCCACATCGTCGTACGCCCGGGAGTCGAGCTCCTTGGCGAGCGACGCGGCCGCCTCCGGCCTGCGGCCCCACACACCGACGAGTTCGGTGCCGGGGTGCGCGACAAGTGCGGGCCCGTGGACGCGCTCGGCCCAGGGGCCGGTGCCGAGGAGTCCTACGCGCAGGGGCGATGCCGGGGTGGCGGAAGTCTGAGAGGAGGTCATGGAAAACCATGATGGGCCACGCGCTCGGCGATGCTACGTTCGAGTGGCCGGCCGCGGGACTCCGGTGCGACTTCCGTCTCTTGCCTGTGAAGCAATGCATTCGCTGTTCGTTCCCCCATTCCCCGGCCGGCGCCCTTTGCTTACGGGAGCGACATGGAGACCTACGCAGATCTGATCGCGGCCGAGGACGTACTCCTCTTCGTCAATGCGGCGATCACGTCCACGGGCCAGCGCGAGTTCCGCTCGACCGCGGACGAACAGCGCATGTCGCTCGACTTCCTGCACGAGTACGTACGGGTCAACTACCGCGAGCTGTACGCCGCCGCGCTCGCTCTCGACATCAACGACCACAACGCCGCCGAGATCATCCGCCGGCTTCTGGTCAACGCTCGCGAGACGAGCGAGGAGCAGCGGCGCATCGAGGGCCGGCTGATCGCGGCCCGGCTCGCGGCACTGCCGCCGCAGCGCGTGTACCGGCTGTTCGCAGCGCTGCGCAAGGCCCGCGTCAACAACCGGCGGACCCGCGCGATCATGCGCGACTGGGTGGCGGCCCGGCGCGATCCGGCCTTCGACGCAGTGAAGTACCGCAGGGGCTTCAAGACGGCGGTCCGCCACGGTCATCTGCCGGTCGAGGACGAGCTGGGCGACTTCCTGTTCGCGCCGAAGAAGCGGACGTTCTATGAGCACCAGCTGCTCGCGGCCTACCGGCGCGCGCACTACGAGCACGGCGCCCTGTACGAGCTGCCGTTCACGATCGCGGAGGGCTTCGCGGCCCGGCACGGGATCGCGCGGTCCGCGTTCCTGGAGCGGATCGCGCCGCAGATGACCCGGGGCGAGCGGTTGCGGGTGCAGGAGTCGGCTCGTACGCACAAGGCGAAGGTCGAGGTGGACCTGGCCGCGATGCCGCTGACCCGCCTCGCGTCGTATGTACTGGCCCTCGATCTGGACAACCGCGCCGACCGCCGCGACGAGCTCACCGACGCGCTGCGTACGGCCGCGCGCCGGGTCGCGGGCCCGCACGCGGGGACGTGGGGGCGGGTCGCCGCGGTGCTCGACGACAGCTTCTCCGCGTACGGCTCGGGCGTGAAGCGGCGCCGGCCGCTGGCGGTCGCGCTGGCCTGCCACTTCCTGCTGGCCGAACTGGCCGAGTCCTACGTGCCGTTGTGGACCTCGGGCCGCGGCGACGCCCTGCTCACGTACCCCTACGGGCCGACCCCGCTGGGCGAGCGGATCATCGATGCCCTGCACCACTCCCCCACCCGGCTCGTGATCGTCTCGGACGGCTGGGACAACGCACCGCCCGGGCTCGCGGGCGAGGTGCTCCGGGTGTGGCGGACCCGGCTCGATCCGGACCGCGCCATCAGCGTCGTACACCTCAACCCGGTATACGACGCGGCGGACTTCGACGTGCGCCGGATCGCACCGAGTGTGCCGACGGCGGGGGTGCGGGACGCGGAGGACGTACCGGCGCTGGTGGAGCTCGCGCAGTTCTCCGAGGGGCGTACGGGGCTCGCGGAGCTGCGGGCCTATCTCGACGAGCGGGTGGAGCAGTTCACAGGGAAGCAGTCCAGGGGAAAGACGACATGAACGAGCTGGACCTCACGGGTCTGACCACGATGCCCGCCCAGGTGTGGGGCGGCATCCGGATCGTGCCGCTCGTGCGCGAGCAGCCCATCGAGGATCTGCGGCTGCGGCGCGAGCTGTTCGCCGACGCGATGATCGCCGTCGAGGCGGACCGCTCGACCGTGTACACCTCGTACGTTCCGCACGGCTTCGTCGCGGACTGGGCCCGGGACGGCAAGTGGCAGGCGGCGTACGGCACGCAGCTGCGCCCCGCGTACGACGCGCCGGACGACGCATGCGAAGAGTGCTTCGAGGCCATGCCGATGCGCCGGCTCGTCCAGCGCGCGGGCGCGCAGCGGCTGCGGTTCCTGCCGCTGCACCTGGCCCTTGAGGGTTATCTCGCACTGCACTTCGGCGGTCCTTCCGTGCTGTGGGAGGAGTGGTCGAAGCGGGCGCTTCGCCGGGGTCTGTCGCCGCGCGCGGAGATGACCTATGCGGGCGCGGAGATCGAGGGGCTCGACGAGGCGCTGCGGATCTTCGAGATCCACCCGGGCCAGTGCGGGGTCATGCTGTACACGGCCGACGCGCTGGCCGCCGCGTTCGTCGTGCCGCACCCGGACGACTACCGGACGCTGCACGCGACCCTGCTGCAGGACCTGTACGGGGAGCTGGTGCACCAGTACGCGTACTACGCCCAGTCGGTACGGGAGTTCAGGGCCGCCCTGCGCGACGACGAGATCGGCTCGCTCGCCGACCTGCGGGCGGCCGCGCGCGAGCAGTCGCGTGACTGGGCCCGCACGCACGACTCCACGATGGCCGGCGGGCTGCTTGACGCGTCGTACGAGTTCCGCCAGCTGCGCCGCATGGGCCGCTACCGGCTGGTGCGCTTCCTGCCGCCCTTCGAGCGGCAGCGCGAGCAGCACATCGGTGAAGCGGTCACGGATCTCAAGGGACGGGTCGCGTATCTCAAGACGATGCGGCTCTCCGAGAACCAGATCCGGCGCGGCCATCTGCTGTCGGTGCTCTCCCGCCACGACTGGCATCTGGAGTCCGCCGCCGCCTCGCTCGGCGCCTCGCCCGTCGAGCTGGTGCGGCGGATCCGCGATGCCGGATTCGACGGGCTGCTCAAGCGGCACGTCGTGGAGTCGGCGCAGCGGGGGCGCTGGGGCGAGTGAGTCCGCAAGGGCCGCTCCGGCGGGGAGCCTGAGCCGTCCTTGTACGGAAGGTGGCTGCGCGCCCCACGTAACACGGGGTTCACAGACGGGCAACGGCCGGGAAATCGCGAGTTGACAGGCTGCCGCTACAGCGCGGGGCCAGCGCAGCCCCCTCGCCTCACCCGCATGCAACGCCCGTAAAGGATGGCGCCCGTGACGCTCAAGGCTGAGTACATCTGGATCGACGGCACCGCGCCGACGGCGAAGCTGCGCTCGAAGACGAAGATAATGACCACCCCCGTCTCCGGTGTCGCGGACCTGCCGATCTGGGGCTTCGACGGCTCCAGCACCAACCAGGCCGAGGGCCACGCCTCCGACTGTGTGCTCAAGCCGGTGTTCTCCTGCCCGGACCCGATCCGCGGCGGCGACGACATCCTGGTGATGTGCGAGGTCCTCAACACGGACATGACGCCGCACGTCTCCAACACCCGTGCGCAGCTCACCGGCGTGGCCGAGAAGTTCGCCGCGCAGGAGCCGATCTTCGGCATCGAGCAGGAGTACACCTTCTTCGACGGCAGCCGTCCGCTCGGCTTCCCGGAGAACGGCTTCCCGGCCGCGCAGGGCGGCTACTACTGCGGTGTCGGCTCGGACGAGATCTTCGGGCGTGACATCGTCGAGGCGCACCTGGAGAACTGCCTCAAGGCCGGTCTCGGTATCTCCGGTATCAACGCCGAGGTCATGCCGGGCCAGTGGGAGTTCCAGGTGGGCCCGCTCGCGCCGCTCGAGGTCGCCGACCAGCTGTGGATCGCGCGCTGGCTGCTGTACCGCACCGCCGAGGACTTCAACGTCTCCGCCACCCTCGACCCGAAGCCGGTCAAGGGCGACTGGAACGGCGCCGGTGCGCACACCAACTTCTCCACGAAGGCGATGCGCGAGGGCTACGACGCGATCATCACCGCGTGCGAGTCGCTCGGCGAGGGCTCCAAGCCCCTCGACCACGTCAAGAACTACGGCGCCGGCATCGACGACCGTCTGACCGGTCTGCACGAGACCGCCCCGTGGAACGAGTACTCCTACGGTGTCTCCAACCGTGGCGCCTCGGTCCGTATCCCGTGGCAGGTCGAGCAGGACGGCAAGGGCTACATCGAGGACCGCCGCCCGAACGCGAACGTCGACCCGTACGTGGTCACGCGCCTGATCGTGGACACCTGCTGCTCCAGCCTGGAGAAGGCCGGCCAGGTCTGATCCGCCCGCTTCACATCCCTTCGAAGGGGCGCCCACCGGTTGCGGTGGGCGCCCCTTCGGCGTGCCCGGCGCCTCACGGCTCGTACAGCGGCAGGAAGTTGATCACGGCTTCCTCGTACGGATGGGCCGCGCGCACCGCGCTCAGCACGGCCTCGGCCTGCTCCTCGTCACACACCGACTCCACCCGCCGCTCCTCGGCCTGCCGCACGGCACCCACCTCGCCGTCATAGGGCCGCGAGCCGTCCAACGGCTGCCAGGTGCCGGTCACCGCCCACACGCTGGAACACCGCGCATACTCGCCGACTTGACCGGCACCGGCCTCGTGCAAGGCATCGACGACGGCCTCGACGTGGCTGACCGGGACGGATATCTCCACTTTGAGACGTGACATGGGCGGACCCTAACAAGGGGTTGTGGCCGTATCACTGGCTGAGAGGGGGCTGCTCGGTGCGTGGTCCCGTCTGCTTCAATGGGTGCATGGCCGATTACCGGAACAGCGCGCGAGGTCGCTTCGACCTCGAGCCGTTCTGGCCTTCCCGGCAGCATCACGACTACGACCGTATGTGTCGACGCGGCGTGAACGCGTCGGCCCTCTAAAGCCTTTCGGCGTCCTCGTAGGACGCGGCCTTCGGTCGGCGCGCAGTTCGTACGTCTCCGTATGTTCCGGACGTCCACTCCGCGCGAAAGAGCTGACCTGCCATGGTGAACACCACGCCTGCCACCACCACCCACTTCCAGTCCGCCCGCGCCGCCCGCCAGCGGCTGCGGGCCGTCGGGCCCAACGAGGTCGTCGACGTGGCCGAGTTGCTGCCGCCGGGTGCCACCTGGCTGCCCGCGCCGCAGCACACGCTGCCCCAGCTGCCCGGGCATCCGCCGATGGTCGGGTATCTCGTCCTGGTGCCGGCCGACCAGCATCAGCTCCATCCCGCCGTCGCCGAGACCCCCGCCGCCGCTTCGGTGCGGGAGGAGGCGGACGACGTGCTCGTACGGATCGACTCCGTGCAGCGGCTCGCGGAGGTCGACGGGCGGCAACTGGAGCTCACCTACCTGGAGTTCGAGCTCCTCGCCCATCTCGTGGCGCATCCGCACCGGGTGCACACCCGCGATCAGCTCGTGACCACCGTATGGGGCTACGGGCATGTCGGGGACGGGCGGACCGTCGATGTGCACGTGGCCCGGCTGCGACGCAAGCTCGGCGCCAAGCATCGAGGGGCCATTCAGACCGTACGGCGGGTGGGGTACAAGTACACGCCGTAGAGAGCGGGTCGGCCCGGTGCGGGGCCGCGTGAAGTGGCGGCCCCGCACCGGTGCGATCAGACCGCCGAGCCCACCTTGCGGCGCTGCTTCACCGCCCCCGCCACCGCGTCCACCACCAGGAACGCCAGCAGGCTCAGCCCGAACAGGGGCATGAACCAGCCGAGCAGGGCCGTCACGGCGAGCAGCGGGACCAGCACGTACACGGGCAGCTTGCGCCAGGTGCCGCGCGGCATCGGGCGGCCCATGCGCAGCGCGCCGGACTTCGTCGGGCGGCGCAGCCACCACATGCGGTAGCCCCAGATGATCAGGAGCAGGGTGCCGAGCATCAGGGCGGCCAGCAGCAGCTGGTTCACCAGGCCGAGGAAGACGCCCATGTGGGCGTCGATGCCGACCCGGGTCAGCTTCGCGAGCAGCGGGTAGTCCGCGAACCGGACCGTGTCGAGGACCTTGCCGTCGGCCGGCGCGATCGCCACCGAGTCCAGGTGGAGCGGGAACTGGGCGTCGGTCTCCTTGACCACGTAGCCCTGGCCCTCGGTCGGCAGGATCACCGAGAGCTTGCCCTCGATGCCCTCGCCGCGGGCGATCTCCAGGACGCGGTCGAGGCCGATGTCCGCGCCTTCGTGGCCCTTGTGCTCGCCGCCGCCGTGGTCACCGTGACCGCCGCCGGACGCGTCGCCTTCGCCCGTGGCCGCGTCGACCACCGGGGTGGAACCACCCAGTTCGGACTTGAGGACGTCGATGTTCTCGCCCGCGTAACGCGACCAGGTGAGTCCGGTGGCCGAGAGCAGGAGCAGCGCGAGGGCCGCCCACAGACCGATCGAACCGTGCCAGGAGAGGGTACGGGCGCGGCCCTTCTTCTGCTTCCGCTCGGGGCGGATCAGCTCACGGCGGCGGGCCCTGCGCCGGCCGAACCACAGCAGCAGTCCGCCGAGGACGACCACCCACAGCCAGCTCGCGGCGATCTCGCTGTAGTGGCGGCCCGTCTCGCCCAGGTGCAGATCGCGGTGCAGCTCGTCGAGCCAGGTGCGCAGGGGCAGGGCGCCGGAGCTGCCGTAGGAGGCGAGTTCGCCGCGGACCTCGCCGTTGTACGGGTTCACGAAGACGGCGAGCGACTTGTCCTCGTCGACCTTCGGACTGGCCATCAGGACGCGGGTGGTCATCCCGTCCTCGTACGAGGGCCAGACGGCCGTGACCTCACCCTCCGGGTGGGCGTCGCGGGCGGCCTCGACCTGCTGCGAGAGCGGGACCGTCGAGTCGCCGACGGGGACTTCGAGTTCGTGGCTGTAGATGACCTTCTCGGCCTGGTACGAGAGGGAGTAGAGCAGTCCGCTCGCGGCGGCGACGAACAGGAACGGGGCGACCAGGATGCCCGCGTAGAAGTGGAGACGCAGCAGGAGCGGGCGCAGGGCGGACCAGGCGCCGGGCTTGGACTGCCCGTCGGCTGCGGCTATTTCGGGCACATCAAGTACATCGGGCACATCGGGTACATCGGGATTGTCCGGCTTGGGGCGGTCGGCAATGGCCATGAGGTCCTCGTGGGTTCGCGAAGGCGCGCCGCACGGCAGGCGGGCACGCGCGCGGGCAAGGGTGGGACGCCCACCGCCTTCGCGGATACGCGAGGAGAGACCGTCCGGACGAGCGGTGTCGCGAACGGTCAGACAGCGGCGGGCGCTTGGTGCGGGAGGTGCGCCCACGCGGGAGGTCCACGCCGGATCACGGCATGGGCGAGTACGGCGGTACGGGGCCGTGCACGGGTGCGTCGCGGCCGACCGCCCTGCGACGGGCGGGGCGCGACGGGGATCCGCACGAGGGAGAGCAGCAGCCGCAGCGGGGTGAACGCGAAGGTGTCGACGGCCTCGACCAGTTGGAAGAAGGCAGCCTCACCGCGGGCGATCCACAGGGCACAGAGCAGGCCGGCGACGAGGTGGGCGGCGAGCATGCCGCCGGAGCCCGCGGTCAGGGTCTCCAGGAGTGCGGGTTCGCCGGCCATGGCCGACATCCCTTGTATCCCCGGCATTCCTTGCATCCCCGGCATTCCTTGCATGGCGCCCTGCCGCAGATGCTCGGCGTGCGGGCCCGCCGCTTCGCTGGAATGGGCTCCCGTCAGCGCGAACACGGTGTGCAGCAGGGCCTGTACGGCGACCATGCCGGCCCCGATGGACCAGCTCCCCCGGCGTCTTCCGCTCGCGCACCAGGCGGTGAGCGTCAGGGCCGCAAAGGCTGCCAGAAGGGTGCCGAGGGGAAGTTCATGGTCGGACATGGATGAATGCCCCACACCGGCCAACGCGACGGCCACCGCCGCGAAGAGTGCGGCCCTCAGGGCGCGCATCGGCGACCGGGCATCCGTCATCGCGCACATCGTGCCAGCTTCTTGGTGGGGCGCAAGAGGCACCCCGGGCGGGAGGTGGGGTGGGTGGGAGCGCGTGGGTGGGTGCGCGTGGGTGGGAGCGCGTGGGCGGGTGCGCACGTCCCGCCCCACGGAGGCTCCCCCTGCCCCCCGAGGCTCGGACCTGCGCGTCTGCCGAGAGCAGAAGCCCGTTCCCCGATCACACACCCCTCAGGCACGATTCCCCGCATGAGACTTCTGCTTCTTGGTGGTACCGAATTCGCCGGACGCGCCGTCGCCGAGCGCGCTCTCGCCCGCGGCTGGGATCTGACGGTCTTCAACCGGGGCACGCAGCCCGCACCCGAGGGCGCGACCGCGCTGACCGGGGACCGCACCGCGCCCGGCGGACTCGACGCGCTCGCCGAAGGTGAGTGGGACGCGGTGGTCGACACCTGGTCGCACGCGCCGTACGCCGTGCAGAACGCCGCCCGGCTGCTCAAGGACCGCGTCGGCCGTTATGTGTACGTCTCCAGCTGCTCGGTCTACACCTGGGCCCCGCCCGCCGGTTACGACGAGAGTGCCCCGGTCGTGGACGGCGAGCCGGGCGCGGACATGACCGATTACGCCGCGGACAAGCGGGGCGGCGAGCTGGCCGCGATCGAGTCCTTCGGCGACGACCGCTCTCTGCTCGTACGCGCCGGACTCCTGCTCGGGCCGTACGAGAACGTCGGCCGGCTGCCCTGGTGGCTGGGCCGGATCGAGCGGGGCGGCCCGACCCTCGCTCCCGGGCCGCGCGACATGCCGCTGCAGTACGTGGACGTACGGGACATGGCCGACTGGATTTTGGACGGCATCGAGTCCGGGCTGCACGGCCCATACAACATGATGAGCCCGCAGGGGCACGCCACGATGGGCAGTCTGCTGGAGGCGATGGTGGACGTGGTCGGCTCCGACACCGAGCTGCGGTGGACCGAGCCGCAGGTGATCCTCGACGCGGGTATCGAGCCGTGGACCGAACTGCCGGTGTGGGTGCCGCCGGGCACCGACATGCATGACGCGCTGCACGCGGCAGATGTCTCTCCGGCCGTCGCCACCGGTCTGCGCTGCCGGCCCGTGCGCGAGACGGTCGCCGACACCTGGGCCTGGCTGCAGTCCATCGGCGGCGAGGCGCCGCAGCGGCCCGACCGGCCGAAGAAGGGTGTCGACCCGGAGGTGGAGGCGAAGGTCCTCGGCCTCTGAGGCCGGGGCCCGGACGGGGGGTGGGGCTAGGTATACCTCCCGTCCGGGGGCAGGGCCCCGTGACCTGGGCGTCCGCGCCCGCCACACTGGACGACGAGGCAGACGAGCTGCCTCCAGTCGATCCCCGGAGGACGGACGGCCATGGGCACGGACAGCGCGATGAAGACGAGGATGCGTGGCTCGCTGCGCGCCACGGCCCAGGGCCTGGCGCTCGGTCTGCTCGCGCTGACCGTCTCGATCGTGCTCTTCGTCCTGAGCGTGGTCTCGCTCGCGCTGATGCCCATCGGGGTCGGCGTCCTCACCACGCCGTACGTCCTCGATCTGGTGCGCGCCCACGCCGACACCCGGCGGCGACTGGCCGGAAAGTGGGACGGCAGACCCATCGAAGTGCCGTACCGCCCCTTCCCGGCCGACATGCGCACCGGTTTCGTGGGGCATGTGGAGCGGCTCAACCGGATGCTCAAGGACCCGGCGACCTGGCGGGACCTGCGCTGGCTGCTCACCGATATGACGGCCGGCGCGGTCACCGCGATCCTCGCGCCGGGGCTGCTGGCCGAAGGGCTCTTCGGGATCCTGATCTTCGCGGGTCTGTGGACGGTGCTCGGGGACTGGTGGTACGCGTTCATCCCGGTGCGGGGCTGGGGTTCGGCCTTCCTCGCCTCGCTGCTCGGGCTCGTCTGGATCTCCGTCGGGCTGCGCTTCAACCCGTATCTCGTACGGGCCCACTTCGCCGTCGCCCGCGCCTCCCTCGCGCCCACCCGCAAGGCAATGCTCGACGCCAGGATCGACCAGCTCACCGAGACACGCCATGACGCGGTCGACGCGTCGGCGGCCGAACTGCGCCGTATCGAAAGGGACTTGCATGACGGAGCGCAGGCCCGGCTCGTGGCCATGGGCATGGACCTCGGCACGATCGAGGCGCTGATCGAGCGGAATCCGGCCAAGGCCAAGGAGCTGCTCGCCCAGGCCCGGCAGAACTCCGCGGACGCGCTCACCGAACTGCGCGACCTGGTCCGCGGTATCCATCCGCCCGTACTCGCCGAGCGCGGCCTCGGCGACGCCGTGAAGGCGCTGGCGCTGCGGCTTCCGGTGCCCACCGACGTGGACGTGGAGCTGGACGGCCGCCTCGACGCACCGGTCGAGTCCGCCGCGTACTTCGCGGTCAGCGAGGTACTGACCAACGCGGTCAAGCACGCCGACGCCGAGCGGGTCTGGATCGACATCCGGCACGACGAGCCGGCGGGCATACTGCAGATCGTCGTCACGGACAACGGACGCGGCGGCGCGAGCGTCGGCGCGGGCAGCGGGCTGCGCGGGGTCGAGCGGCGGCTAGGTACATTCGACGGAGTCCTGGCCGTCAGCTCTCCCGCGGGCGGTCCCACCATGGTGACCATGGAGATCCCTTGCGCGTCCTCCTAGCCGAAGACCTCTTTCTGCTGCGTGACGGTCTGGTGCGCATGCTCGAGGCGTACGACTTCGAGGTGGTCGCCGCCGTCGAGTCCGGGCCCGAACTGACCCGCGCCTTCGCCGACCTGGAGGTCGACGTCGCCGTCTGCGACGTACGGCTGCCGCCCTCGCACACCGACGAGGGACTGCAGTGCGCACTGGCCGCGCGGCGCGCGAAGCCGGGGCTTCCGGTGCTCGTGCTCTCGCAGCATGTGGAGCAGCTGTACGCGCGGGAGCTGCTCGCGGACGGCATGGGCGGGGTCGGGTATCTGCTCAAGGACCGGGTCTTCGACGCGGAGCAGTTCATCGACGCCGTACGCAGGGTCGCGGCGGGCGGCACCGCCATGGACCCGCAGGTGATCCAGCAGCTCCTGTCGCGCAGACAGTCGGACCGGCCGCTCGGCGGGCTCACTCCGCGCGAGCTGGAGGTGCTGGAACTGATGGCGCAGGGTCGGTCCAACGCGGCGATCGCCGGGCAGCTGTTCGTCACCGAGCGCGCCATCGCCAAGCACACCTCCAATATCTTCGCGAAACTCGATCTTCCGGTGTCGGACGACGACAACCGGCGGGTGCTCGCGGTATTGGCCTATCTCGACCAAGGTCGTTGAGATTGACCCCTGTTGGGGGCGTTGCGCCGGAATTGAACCCGGAGAATTCTACGAACTTCCGATAACTTCTGAGGCCGCTGAAACAGACGGAGATCGTCCGCGTACGTAGCCCCATGGGACGCACATCACGCAAACGATCAAAACTGGCCGGCCGGGCGATAGCCGCCTCGACGGCATTGGTCCTGGGTGCCGGCGGACTGGCCCTTGTGAATGTCTACGCCTCCGCCGGCGAAGGCACCAGCAAGCCACCGTCCGCCACCCAGGACGAGAATTCCGGGCAGAGCATGTCGACCATCGACTGCCCGGATGTCGCCACTTCCCTCCAGGAGGTTCCCGAGGGGGCGCGCGAGGCCGTGGACCGTGAACTCGCGGCCCTGGACACGCAGATCACCGAGGCGTACCAGAAGTTCGCCGAGAATCCGGACGCGGCACAGGAGACTCTGCTCGGCCCGCTCGAGGAGCAGCGCCGCGGCACGCTCGCCGCGATCGCGACCGCGATCCAGGAGGCCGGCGGTCAGCCGCCGGACGGTCTGGACTCCAACGCGCCTTGTACGTTACGCGCCGACGACCAGGCGCCCGAGCAGGGGGAATCCCCGGATGAACAGGGCGAATCCCCGGAGCCGAGCGAGGAACCCGGCAGCGGCGGGCAGGCCGGCAACGGGCCGTCCGCCGACGACTTCGTCCCGATCGAGGACGTCGCACCCAATGTGAACAAGGTGCGCAACCAACGAGGCGCGTCCCGTGGACAGTTCGAGACCAAGTGCGGAACGAACGCGAACGGCAAGTTCAACCCGGACAATGTCATTGTCGCTCCGGGTGTGAGCAATGGCGCTCACCATATGCACGATTACGTCGGAAACCAGGCGACGGACGCTTTCTCCAGTGACGACGATCTCGCCAACGGAAGGACCAGCTGCCGCAATCAGCGGGACAAGTCCACGTACTACTGGCCGGTCCTCAGGATTCAGAACGGGCAGAACGAGAACGACGCGCAGGCCGACGGCGGCGGAAACGACAAGAACGTCGGCGAGATCCAGACGCCCGCCCAGGTCACCCTGAAATTCGTCGGCAGTCCGACGGGCAAGGTCGTCGCGATGCCGCGCTTCCTGCGGATCATCACCGGTGACGCCAAGGCCTTCGTCAACGGCAATGCCAACGCCAATGCCTCCTGGAGCTGCACCGGATTCGAGAACCGGCAGCTGAAGGACAAATACCCGCTGTGCCCCGAGGGTTCGAAGGTGGTGCGCACCTTCAAGTTCCAGAGCTGCTGGGACGGCGCGAACATCGACAGCGCCAACCACCGCACACATGTGGCCTTCGCGGGTGCCGACGGCCGGTGCCCCTCCGGCTTCAAGGCCATTCCGCAGCTGGTGCAGCGGATCGTCTACGACGTACCGCCCGAGCCGAACTTCGCCGTCGACTCCTTCCCCGAGCAACTGCACAAGCCTGTCACCGACCACGGAGACTTCATCAACGTCTTCGCCGACCGTGAGATGCGCCGACTCGTGAGCTGCATCAACCGGGGTGACCGCTGCCGATGATCCCCCACCCCTGACCACCGACCATGGGCCCCGTCCCCCACGCGGGGCCCATGCCCCGGCCTGCGCGGCCGGCTCAGTGCTGATGTCCGGAGCCCGACTCCCCCGACTCCTCGGCGGGCCCGCCATCGTGACCGGAGTGCCCGCTCCCCCCAGCACCACTACTCCCCGAGTGGTGCGCGGCGCGCTCCACGGTCCCGCCGAGCCGGCCGCGCAGAGACACGACCACCTTCTCCTCGCCGCTGGCGACCCATTTACGGCCGACGAGATACGTGCCGCCGTAGTCGTTCGCCTCGTTGATCCACTCGCGCTGGCCGCGGTCCGTGGCGAACGTGGTGAGGATGAACCTGCCTTCCGTGTTGCGGCAGTTGGCCTGTCGCAGCTCGGACGCGTCCGTCTGGACGTTCGGGTCGCAGTCCGCCTTCTCGGCGATCTCCTCAAGACTGCCCGTGACGGTCTCCGGCACAGGGCTGTCCGAGGTGCCGCCACACCCTGCGATAAGAGTGAACACAGCGGCTGCGCAGGCGAGTTGGGCCATGTGGGGGCGTAAGCGCATGGCTCCATCGTGCCCGTGCGACCCACGCGTCCGCGCGTCAACAGTCATACTGACGCGCGGTATCTCGACGGGGGGGAGCATGCGGCACATGAGGTACGGGGTGGAACTGCCGGGGCACATAGGCCCCTACAGCGTGGAGCGCGAGCTGGGCTCGGGCGGCATGGGCACGGTGTACCTGGCGCGCTCGCGCGGTGGCCGTACGGTCGCGGTCAAGGTGGCACGTCCCGAGCTGGCCGCCGATCCGCATTTCCGTGCACGTTTCCGCGCCGAGGTCGAAGCCGCCCGCAAGGTCGGCGGCTTCCATACGGCACAGGTCGTCGACGCCGACACGGACGCGGACACGCCCTGGCTGGCGACGGCGTATGTGGCGGGGCCGACCCTGGCCGGGCTGATCGGCGAGCAGGGCCCGATGGACGAGAGCCGGCTGCGGTCGCTCGGTGCGGCCCTGGCGGAGGCCCTGGGGGCCATCCACGCCTGCGGTCTCATCCATCGCGACCTCAAGCCGGGCAACATCATCATGGCCGACGACGGCCCGCGCGTCCTCGACTTCGGGATCGCACGGGCCGTGGAGTCCACCCGGCTCACCTCCACGGGAGCCGCCTTCGGCACGCCCGGCTTTCTCGCCCCCGAACAGGCCCAGGGCCTCGAAGTGAGCTCGGCCGCCGATGTGTTCGCCCTGGGTGCGGTCCTTGTCGCCGCGGCCGGCGGCAGCGCGTTCGGCGGGGGTACGCCGATGGGGCTGATGTACCGCTCGGTGCACGAGCCGGCGGACCTGTCCGCCGTACCGGAGGGCATACGGCACGCGGTCGCCGACTGCTTGACGAAGGATCCCGCGCTGCGGCCCTCGACCGAGCGTCTCCTCGACCTGTTCGCACCACAGGCTTCCGCGCACCCGCCGACCCCCACCCATCCGCCGACCTTGGCGGTCGCCGCTCGGCCCACGGCGGGCGGCGGCGCGGACCCCGCAACCGCCGGCGCCTTCCACCAGCTCGCCACCCGGCCCGCCGCGGCGCCGGACCCGCGCCCGTCAGGGCGCCCTCGCACCGCGCGGAACTGGCGGATCGGGATCGCGGCTGCCGTGCTCGTGGTCGGCGGGGTGGTCGCGAGCTACCTGGCCAAGGGCATCGGGGACGGCGACAACGGGGACGGGGAACCCTTCCCCGCGGCCAAGTACGAGATCGTCCGTCCCCCACAACTAATGGCCGGCGAGTACAAGATGGTGGGCCCCGACTTCCTGCCCGCTCCCTCAAAGCTCGATGGCAACGAGGTCCGCAAGGACGCATTCGAGATCAAGGACGACTACACCGGAGGCAAGGAGGCATCCTTCAACCGTCTGACGATCTCCGCCGAGTACGGACGGTTCAAGGACCCGGACCAGCAGCTGCAGACCAAGCTCGACTATCTCCTCGACAACGGCAGCGCGACGACCGCGGAACCTCTGGAGAAGATCAAGGTCCCCGGCTCCACGACCGAATTCGGCTGCCGGACTGCCCGCTCCGCCACGTACGTCGACCTCTCGGTGTGCACCTGGGCCGACGAGAACACCATCGTCGTCCTCGAGTTCGAGGGCTCCGACGCCGTACAGCGGGCGGCCGAGGCCTCGGCCGAGATCTACAAGGAGATTCGCCGGCCGATCGCCGAGTCGGGATCCTGATCCCGCCACACTCCGCACACACCCCACATTCGAGTGACCATCCCACGATTCGCTCGTTTTGCTGAACGTGAGTTCTCCGGATGTCGCCACCCGCCGCCCCGCCCAGGACCCCGCCCCCGTCGCTCCCGGCGTCGATGTGGAGCAGGCCGAAGCAGCCATCGTCGAGCACTACCCACGGCTCGTCCGGCTCGGCTACCTCGTGCTTCCGCCGAGCCTGGGCCGCAACCGCCGGGTGCTGACCGCGCATTCGCTGGCCCAGCGCGCACTGCCCAAGGGCCGCACCCCGGGAGACGCGCCCGCGTTCCCCCAGCAGCGCGGTGCGCGGGCGCGGCTCGGTGATCCGGGATATGCGTACGTACGCCTGCGGGTCCTGCGAGGCGCCCTGGACGCCGGGCTCCCGCTGAAGCGCAAGGCCTGGCCGAAGCGGGCGCAGTTCCCGCCGCTGCTGCCCCAGGTGTGGGGGCTCAGGCTCTTCCCGCGTTCGGGCGGCGCCGATGAACTCGCCCTTGACCAGCGCCTGTCCGCGCTCTCCGGACCGGCCCGCGCCGCCTACGTCCTGCGCGGCCTGGAAGGTCTCCCGGACTCCGAGGTGCGCAGGACCCTGGACGCGGCCGGGGTGGCGGATCCGCACGGGGCGCTCGCGGAGGCGGACGGTGTCGAGGCGCTCTACGCGCTGCTCGACTCCCCCGAGTTCGACCCGTGCTCACTGCAGGCCCGCCCCACGGACCTGATGCGCCGCCGTCAGCACACCAAGGCGGCGCTGGTCGCGACCGCCGCCGTGGTGGTCTGCGGGGCGCTGCTCGGTCTTCCCGGTGACGGCTGGGGTCCGGACGGCGCGGCGGCACCCTCGTACGCGAAGAATCCGGCGGCCGAAGCCGCCCTGGATCCTGACCAGTTGACGACGGCGAGCGCGGACGCCTGGAAGCGTTCGGCCCGTACGGACTTCTCCGTGTGGCCCGCGCGCGGCTCCCTCACCGGCGACAAGGAGCTGCTGCGCCGCGCACTCGCGGTGTGGGCGCGGCCCGGTGAGAGCGTGCAGGTCTCGGCGACGCCCGCCACCCCGGCGGGCGCACCGCCGGGACCGGCCCAGCTGCTCTACGCGGGCGAGGTCGACCAGGCCCGGGTCGTGCTGCTCTACGACGGACTGCGGATCGCGCGTTACGCCGAGCCCAAGGAGGGCACGAGCGGCGCCGCCCTCGACTTCGCCCGCGTGGACGGTGCGGGCGCGCCCACCGCGAGCGCTCTCGTCGTGGGCCGCACGGACGGCAATGTGCGCTATCTGACCGCCCCTTGGGTGCGTGAGGCGGCGGTCCGCGACCTCACCGACGCGGACGCGAAGGCGCGCGAACTCGGCCGCGACGAGGACGGGGTGACCGACCCGTTCGTCAGCCCGGCCCAGGCCCGGGACTGCAAGTCGTGGAACGCGCTGGAGCTGAGCGACAACGCCACCACCCGCACCGTCACCGACCTCGGTGAGCTCACCCCGGCCCATCTCACCGCGGGCCGTCCCGAGGCCCCGCGCGAGGTGTCCGGCGGCGAGGCCCGCGCGAGCTGGGCCGGCACAGCCTGTCTGCTGCCCGCCGTACGCGCGCACGGCGTGCGGACCGTCAACTCCTGGGCGTACGCGGCGCAGCCGCTGCCCGAGGCCAACGGGACCGCGCACTGGGTCTGCACCAGGGCCGAGACCTGGCAGGGTGCGGGCAGCCGTACGCTCGCCCAGTTCCAGACTCCGGGCAAGCCGACCGGGGCCATCGCGGCCAAGGCCGAGGACTCACCGGCCTGCGGGCCGCGTGATCCGAAGGTGCTCGCCGGAGTCCTGTGGAAGTCCCGGGCGGGCAGCTGGTATCTGCTCGCGGGCGGCAGCCGTCAGGTGAGCTCCATCGCCACCTCGGGCGGCGTCACGGCCGACGCGCGCGGCAACACCCTTGCCGTACGGGCGGAGCAGGGCGCCCGGGCCGAGCTCGACGGACGCCTGGAGAACGGCGGCCGGGTGAGCGCCTTGCGCTGACCCTGCCACTACCCCTACCCCTGCCCTGTCCTGCCACTACCCCTGCCCTGCCCCTGCCCCTGCCCCAGACGCCGGCCCCGACCTTGCCCCGGGCCGGCCCGGCCCGGCCCGCAAACCGGGTGTGCACAGGGGTGTTGCAGAGTCCTTACTCGTCAGTACATTGACGCCATGTCTAATACGCAGGCCCGGCTTCCTGAGCCCGTCCCGTCGGAGCACATAGCGCTCAAGGCACGCAAGGTCTCCTTCGCCTGGGAGGAGACACCGCTGCACTGGATACCCGGCGATCCGTTCACCACGCACACGATCAATGTGCTGCATCTGCTGCTGCCCGCCGGTGAGCGCTGGTTCGTGCATGTCTACAAGCAGGTCCTGCCGTACATCACGGACGACCGGCTGCGTGAGGACGTGATCGGGTTCATCGGACAGGAGGCCATGCACGCCCAGGCCCATGACGAGGTGCTTCCGCATCTCAAGGAGCTGGGCCTCGATCCGGCGCCGTATCTCGCCCAGGTCGACTGGCTCTTCGAGAAGCTGCTCGGCGACCGGACGCTGCCGCCGGGCCGGGCCCGCAAGTGGTGGCTGATGGAGCGGGTCGCGCTGATCGCGGCGATCGAGCACTACACGGCCTTCCTCGGTGACTGGGTGCTCAACGCCGAGAGCCTGGACCGCAAGGGCGCCGATCCGACGATGCTGGATCTGCTGCGCTGGCACGGCGCGGAGGAGGTCGAGCACCGGTCGGTGGCCTTCGAGCTCTTCCAGCACGTGGACGGCACCTACCCGCGCCGGGTGCGTACTTGGGCCACCGCGTTCTCCGCGCTCGTCTTCCTGTGGCAGCGCGGCGCCCGCTTCTTCATGGCCAACGACCCGACCCTGGACGACGGGCGGGCCAGCTGGCGGGAGTTCCTCGCGAAGGGGCGGCAGGGGATGCTGCCCACGGCGGGGGCGATGGCGCGGTCCATTCCGCGGTACCTGGACCGGGGCTATCACCCTTCGCAGGAGGGGTCGACCGCCCAGGCCGTGGCGTATCTGGCCGCATCCCCCGCGGCCCTGGCCGCAGAGGCCCGCGAGAAGGGTGCCGCCTGAGATGCCCCGGCTCCGTACCGTCGCCGCCGTGGCCGGCCTCGCCCTGCTGACCCGCCGTGCGCTGCGCCGCCGTATCGCCCACGCGCCCCTGTGGCCGCTGCCCGCCCTGCCCGTACCCACCTCGGGCCGGCCGCGCGCCCGGGCCCTGACGCTGACGCTCGGCCGGCGCGAGGAGATCGCCGACGGTGTCGTACAACTCAGCCTGTACGGGGCCGGCTTGCCGCCCTGGGAACCGGGCGCCCACCTGGAGCTGACGCTGCCGTCGGGGCTTGTGCGCCAGTACTCGCTCTGCGGAGATCCGGCCGACACCACCGCGTACACCCTCGCGACCCGTCTCGTCGAGGACGGCCGCGGCGGTTCGCGCGAGGTGCACGAGGAGCTGCGCGAGGGGATGCAGCTGCAGGTGCGCGGGCCGCGGAACCGTTTCGCGCTGAAGTCCTCGCACGCGTACGTCTTCGTCGCCGGCGGGATCGGGATCACGCCGATCCTGCCGATGCTGCGGGCCGCCGAGGCCTCCGGCGCCGACTGGCGGATCCTTTACTGCGGGCGGTCGAAGGCCTCGATGCCCTTCCTCGACGAGGTCGAGAAGATCGCCGGGCCCGAGCGGCTCACCGTCGTCGAGGGAGTGCCGGATCTGCCGGCGCTGTTCGCGGAGGTCCCGCAGGCGGCGGCCGTCTACTGCTGCGGGCCCGAGCCGCTGATGGACGCAGTGGCCTCGGTGCTGCCGGCCGGCTGCACGCTCCACCTGGAACGGTTCACCGCGGCGGCCGCCGTCGAGGGTGACGAAGCCTTCGAGGTCGAACTGCGCCGCAGCGGACGGACGGTGACCGTGGCGGCCGACGAGAGCGTCCTGAGCGCCGTACGCAAGGAGCTGCCGAACACCGCGTACTCCTGCGAGCAGGGCTTCTGCGGGACCTGCCAACAACGGGTCATCGGCGGAGAGATCGACCACCGCGACGAGCTGCTCGTCGACGACGAGCGCGAGGACTCGATGCTGATCTGCGTCTCGCGCTCCAAGAGCGGGAAGCTGGTGCTCGACCTCTAGGGCGTCTCTTTCGGATCTTGCCAGGGGCGCGGGGTCTGGCACGCACATCTGCCGCGTTGTCGTCACTCGCCGACGCTCCGCGTCGACTCCCTACCGCTCCCCCGACGAGGTCTCCATCGACGAGATAGCGGTGGCCGCGGGGATCTCCCGTCCGCTCGTCTATCACTATTTCCCGGGCAAGCTCAGCCTGTACGAGGCGGCGCTCAAGCGGGCCGCCGAGGACCTGGCCACCCGCTTCGTCGAGCCGCGCGAAGGACCGCTCGGTGCGCGGCTGCTCCGCGTCATGGGCCGCTTCTTCGACTTCGTGGACGAGCACGGTCCGGGCTTCTCGGCGCTGATGCGCGGCGGCCCCGCGGTCTCGGGCACGCTCGGCGGTGAGGCGGCGTCGGCGGCCAACGCCCTGATCGATTCGGTGCGTCAGGCCGCGTACGAGGAGATCGTGCGCCACCTCGGCATCGCCGAACCGCCCGCGCGGCTCGAACTCGTCATCCGCTCCTGGGTCTCGCTCGCCGAGTCCACGGCCCTGATCTGGCTGGACGGCCGCCGTATCCCGCGCGCCGAACTGGAGCTGCAACTGGTCCACGACTTCGCGGCGCTCACCGCGGTGAGCGCCGCGTACGACGCGGAGATGGCGGCGATCCTCACGCGGATCCTCGCGGCGGAACCGGCGGACGGGCCGTTCGGCGAGCTGGTGGGGCGACTGGTGGCGCTGGCGCCGTAGGCCTCGTTGTCAGTGGGCGGCGATAGCCTTGACGAGGCTCGTCCCCCGGGAGGGAGGGGTACGTCCACCCACCGGCGAGCGGCTACGCCTTCGAGTACGAAGCGTCCAGATCCCGCACCTCCACCGACACATGCCCGGCCACGGCCGTCCCCACCACGTACTTCCCCGCAAGCTCCACGACCGCCTCGGCCAGCCGCTTCTTGACCTCTTCGGTGCGGCCCGCGAGCAGGGCGATCTCGATGTTCAGGACGCCGGGGCCGTCCGCCGCGTCGCCGACGACGTTCTCCTCGGTGGCACGGAAGCGGGTCTTGCAGGCCGGGAGCCGTGCGTCCGCGATCTCCACGACCAGCGGGTGCAGTTCGAGGGCGAAACCGCGGCGGTCGAAGGACACGTTGAGGTGGGTGGGGTGGTCGACGGTGATCTGCGGCATGGGGCGGGCTCCGTGGTCGGTCTCGTCTCGGGTACTGGCCCCCCGAGCCTACGACCATGGGGCGGCTGCATACTGGCCGCATGATCACCACGCCCCTCCGGTTCCAGCAGGCCACCGACTCCCCCGCCGACCTCGCCACGCTCGTCGGCCTCTACGACGGCGCCGCGCGCTGGATGCAGCAGAGCGGGATCGACCAGTGGAAGCCGGGCGAGAAGAGCGAGGAGCACTTCCGGCTGCGGATCAAGGAGGGCGAGGTCTGGATCGCGTACGCGCAGGGCGAGGTGGCCGGAGCGTACGAACTCTGGTGGGAGGACGAGCCGGCCTGGGGCGAGCAGCCGCCCGTGGCCGGATACGTGCACCGTCTGATGACCGGCCGACGCGCCCCGAGCGGAACCGGCCGCGCCCTGCTCACGCACGCCGAGGAGCGGATCGCCGCCGAGGGCCGCGGTCTGTGCCGCCTCGACTGTGTCTCGTCCAACCCTCGGCTGCGCGAGTACTACGAGCGCGCCGGATACACCGTCGTGGGCGAGCAGCCCTTCAAGGAGGGCGCGGGCGGCAGCAAGTACGGGGTGACGCTGATGGAGCGCTCCGTCCGCTAGGGCGTCTCTTTCGGATCTTGCCGGCCACGGAAGCAGACCCTTGACGGCTACCGAAGCGGGGTCTGGTGCTTCCCCAAGCTCTCAACTCCGCTGCGCTCCGTTCGAGCAGGGGAGACCCCACTGCTGCAAGGCGGAGGATTGAGTCGACGCGGAGCGAATGGGGTCTCCCCTGCTCGAGCGAAGCCGAGAGCTTGGGGAAGATTGACGACAACGCCGCAGATGCGCGTGCCAGACCCCGCGCCCCTGGCAAGATCCGAAAGAGACGCCCTAGTCCGCCCCGCGCCTCTCCCTCCGCCGGCCCGCTCCGTCCCTCTCCCTCCGCTGGCCCGCTCCGCGCCCCTCCCCCGCTAGCCCGCTCCATCCCCCTCAAGCCGCAGCGCCAACAGCGCGATGTCGTCCGCCCGTTCATGCCCGAAGCAGTTGAGCAGCGTGTCGCAGAGTGCTCCCGGGTCGGCCGGGGCGTCGGCGGCGACCTGGCGGAGCTGTTCCAGGGAGACGCCGAGGTCGATCCCGCGGGTCTCGATCAGCCCGTCCGTGACCATCAACAGCCGTTCGCTGTCGGTGATCTTGAGCTCGGTGGGTTCGGGGTGGTCGAGCCCTATACCGAGCAGCGGACCGCTCGCCCGGCAGTAGCGTGCACCACCGTGCCCGACGATCAAGGGCGGGATATGGCCCGCGTTGGCGATCCTGACACGGCCGGTGGCCGGTTCGATCAGGGCCAGACAGACCGTCGCCGTCGCGTTCGGGTGGTAGCGCTGCAGCATCCGGTCCAGGCGCTCGACCAGGACGCGGGGATCGCTCTCGTCCACGCAGTACGCCCGCAGCGCATGCCGGATCTCGACCATCACGGTGGCGGCGTCCAGCGAGTGACCGACGACGTCGCCGACCCCGACCAGAACGCCTTCGGGGGTCGCGATCGCCGCGTAGAAGTCGCCCCCGATCTCGGTGTGCCGGGAGGCCGGCACATAGCGCACCACCACTTCGGTGCCCGGCATCCTGGACAGCCGCTTCGGCAGGAAGCTGTGCTGCAGGGTGAGGGCGATATGCCGCTCCACCTCGTACATCAGGAGCGGTTCGGCGGCGAGCGCCGTGGCGTGCACGAGCCGGCCGAGCAGCCGGCCGTTCTCGTCGCCACCGCCGCTCCCGTGGCCCTCGTACGCGGGGACCGCCACGCACACCGGCGGTCCAGTGTCGCTGCCCGCGCCCACGACCAGCCGCGCCGTCTCCGTCTGTCCGGCACGGAAGTAGCCCGAGGGCCACATCGGGGCGGGTACGACGGTCGAATGCACCCCACCGCGCCCGGCGATCAGCCGTTCGCTGAGCCGCACGACCTCGGCCGCGGCACTCGCGTCGGGCAGCGCAGCGCGGGCCCGCCGCCGTGAACTGCCGACGATCAGCTCGCCGTCCTCACCGGAGACGAACGCCACGGCGGGTCCGCCGGTGATCCGTGCCGCACCGGCCGCCGCGGCGGTGGCCAGTTCCTGCGGACAGCGCGCGGCCTGGACGGCGAGCACCGCCTCGGCCAGCAGCGAGAGCCGGCCCGCCTCGGCCTCCGCTGTCGAGCGGAACCGGCCGCCGCGCACGGCGGCCCGGACGACGGCCTGAATCTCCTCCGGTTCGGCCGGCACCGTGAAGTAGGCGTCGGCTCCGGCGTCGAGGCCCCGGGAGCGATCCCCGGGACCGGCGGGTTTGGCTGAGAAGTGCACCACCGGCATACCGGCGGTGAGCGGGACTTCCTTGATACGGCGGCACAGTTCGTATCCGCTCATGTCCGGCAGTCCTACGTCGACGAGCGCCACATCCGGCAGGGCGCCGGCCCGTTGCAGTGTGTCCAGCTCGATCAGCGCCTCGCCGGCGCTGCCCGCGGGTACCACCTGATGTCCGGCCCGGCGCAGCATGGCGCCCAGGGCGTACCGGCTGGCCGGCACATCGTCGACGACCAGGACCGTGGTGTCCTCTGCGGGTGGTGAGCTGCCTTCCTTGTGGTTCATGCGCATCCCCCCTCCGGGGGTGGGGCGCGGGCCTGATGTCGGTGGTGGCCCGCGCCCCCAAGTTAGCGCCCTTCCTGATCCGCCGGGGCGAACACTGCAACCGTGCGCCCCGGTACGGCGAACGTCCCCGAAGCCTCCTCGTACGCCGCGGACTTGACGCTAGGATCACTTCCCGCGGCCTGAATCGGATGCAGTGCGTATCCGGTTCCCGCCAAGTCGCCCACCTCCTGCTTCTGCAGCGAGGGCGTCGCGTTGAAGACCACGACGAGATCACCGACGCGCATGGTCACCACACCAGGGGTCTCTCGTTCACCCGACAGCGGGAACGAGAGTTCGCGCTGGACCTCATCGAGACCGCTGAGCGTGAATGCGTTCTCTGTCGTACGGATTCTCAGCAGGTCACGGTAGGCGGCCGAGGCTCCTTCGATCTGCGGGCAGCCCACGCTCGGCACGGTCGTCAACAGGGGCTTCGCGTAAATCCACTTGGCCTTGTTGTCGGCGGCCATCGGAAGGCCGCGTCCGTAGCCGTTGCCGTCGCGGCAGTCCCAGTGGATGGCGTTGAACCAGTCCCCGCTCTCGTACGAGTTGCGGTCCAGGGACTTCGAGCGCAGCAGATCGCTGCCGGCCTGGGAGAGCGAAGGCCCTTGCGACAGTGCCGCGGTGGCCATCGAGAGCACCTGCATACGGGCCCGGTCCTCGGCACTCACCGTCGGCGGGAGCTTGAAGGCGAGAGCGTCGTACAGGGTCTCGTTGTCGTGGGCGTCGACATAGGCGAGGGCGTCGGCGGGGGTGGCCGCGTATCCGGCGGGCGCCCCGTTGTAGTCGACCTCTGAGCCCTTGACCGTGCGGCCGCTGCTGTCGGTGAAGGTGTAGCCGGCGAGATTGCCGGTGAGACCGACCTTCAGCAGGTCCTGGTAGTGGAGCAGCCGCTTCTTCTGCTCGGCCGTGGTGCCGTTCGCCGCCGAGGAGTTGGGCTCGGTGTAGAGACCCGAGCCGAAGCCCTGCACGCGCGGGTCCTCGTCGAAGGGTCCGCCGCCGCGCACGGCGTCACGGGCGCGGTCGGAGAAGGTGGCGATGCCCGTACCGGCCATGTTCTTCTGCGTGGCCTGCACGAACCGGGCGTCGTCGGCGATCTCGCCGAAGTTCCAGCCCTCTCCGTACAGCAGGATGCTCTTGCCGTCGACGCCGTCCTTCTCGACGGTGAGTGCGTCGAGCGCCTTGCGCACGGCGAGGATGTTGGCCTTCGGATGGTGGCCCATCAGGTCGAAGCGGAAGCCGTCGACCTTGTACTCGCGGGCCCAGGTGACGATCGAGTCGACGACCAGCTTGCCCATCATGGCGTTCTCGGGCGCGGTGTTGGCGCAGCAGGTGGAGGTGGCCACCGAGCCGTCGTCGAGGAGGCGGTGGTAGTAGCCGGGCACGATCTTGTCGAGGACGGAGGTCTCCGCCTGGCCGCTGGTGGTGGTGTGGTTGTAGACCACGTCCATGACGACCCTGAGGCCGTCCTCGTTCAGTGACTTGACCATCTCGCGGAACTCGACCGTGCGCTTGGTCCCGTCCGGATCGGAGGCGTAGGAGCCCTCGGGGACGGTGAAGTGGTAGGGGTCGTAGCCCCAGTTGTACGCGTCCTTCGCGGCGGCCTTCGCCACGCACTCCTGCTGCTTGTCGGAGTCGGGCGCGTACACGCTCAGATCGCAGTCCACGGTCGCCGCGTCCCGCTCGGGGATGGTGGCGATGTCGAAGGCGGGCAGGAGGTGGACGTAGTTGGTGCCCGCCTCGGCGAGCTCGCGCAGGTGCTTCGAGCCCTTGCTGTTCTTCTCCGTGAAGGCCTTGTACTTGCCCTGGTTGCGGGCTGTCGGGTCCGCGACGGAGAAGTCGCGGATGTGCAGCTCCTGGATGTGCGCCTGACCGGCCGCGACGGCCTTGGGCTTCTCGAGACCCGCCCAGCCGGACGGGGCGAGGGACTTGGCGCGCAGGTCGACGACCAGTGAGCGCTCCGAGTCCGCGGTCAGGGCGAGCGAGTACGGATCGGTCACCTTGTTGGTGACGAGCTTTTGGACGCTGGGCGCCCAGACCTTCACGACGTAGCGGTACGGGCGGCCGGTCCAGTCCTTCGTTCCCTTGACCGACCAGACGCCGGTGGCGTCGTCGCGGCGCATGGGGACCTTGTCGCCGTCGAGGTCGAGGGCCACGGACTGGGCGGTGGGAGCCCAGACGCTCAAGGTCGGGCGGCCCTTGGCGTCGAAGACGGGGCCGAGGTCGGCGTTGTTGGCGTAGAGGTCGTCGAGGACGCCCGCGAGCTGGACTCCCGTACCGGCCACGACAGCGCCGTTCGCCGCCCGCTGCGTGGCGACGATCCGCCCCCGCAGCGCCTCGCGCACCCGGTCACGGTCGCGCGGGTCGACGGTCCAGGCCTGCTTGGCGGCCAGATGCGGGAACTTCGCCTTCTGGGCCGCGGTGAGCTCCGCCTCGGCCAGACGCAGCCAGCGCGCCTCGTCGAGATCACCGTCCGCGGCGTACAACAGCTGTGCGGAAGCCGGCGACTTGGCCCCGTTCCACACCACCGTGCTCCGGTCGATCCACACGGCCTCGGCCTTGGTGAAGTCGACCTTCGCCGCCTTGGGCTGCGGCAGCAGATACTTCTCCTTGCCGCCCATCAGCCACACCTCGTGGCCGTTGGCGGCGAGGTCCAGGGACTGGTCGGACGGCAGGTCCTTCTCGTCGCCCTTGTGCAGGATGTAGCTGAGCGAAGTGGCCCCGTCCGCGAGCGGTACCTCATACACCGCACCATAGGAATCGACCCGGGTGGGCAGAAGGGGCTTGGACCAGTCGGTCGGCTCCTTCGCGCCGGTCCAGGTGTGCAGTCCCCAGCCGTCGTAGTTCCCGTCGGCGCGCTGGTAGTGCAGTACGGCCTTGGTCTTGTCCTGCGGCGGATACGCGCCTTCCGGTGCGGTGGTCGCCTGAGCGTCCTTGCCCTGCTCGATCCACACCTCGCCGGTGGTGGCGAGCGGGACCGTGCGCTGCGGGCCGTCGGCGGTACCGGACTTCTCGACGGTGTACGAGACCTCGGCAGCGCCCTCGTCGAGCTTCACCCAGGCGAAGGCGCCGTAGGCGTCCCGGCCCGTGAACTCGGCAGTGGTGGCGCCGGACTTGAGGGTCCACCCCTCGTAGTCACCGTCCGGGCGCTGGTAGTGCACGACCGCGTACTCGCGCTCCACAGCACTCGGCGGCAGCTCCACGGCCGGTGCGCCCGAGACGGTCCCGGCCAGATCGCTCGCCGTACGGCCGCGGGAGTCGATCACCACGGCCTTGTAGCGCACGGGAGTTCCGGCCTGTGCGGCGTCGATACGGTGGGTGACCTTGTACGGGGCGTGATCCGCGGAGCCGAGGGTCCGCCACTTGCCGTTGCCGGTCTGGGCGGCGAAGACGACCCGGTTGAGACCGCCGCCAGTGACATCGGCCGTGACCTCGACCCTGCCGGTGGACCCGGCGGCCGGAGCCTTCAGCTCGACGGACGGCTTGAGGGACGGGGCCGCGAGGGACCCGGAGGCCCTCAGGACGAGCGTGGACAGTGCGGGGATCTCGACCTTGATCTTCCTGTCGTCACCGCTGACGACCGAGAGCCCCTTGTTCCCGTACACGGCACGGAAGTTCATGCCCGCCGACCCGGTCGGGATCTCGACCGTCCGCGGCTCCTGGGCGTTGTTCGCGGCCACCACGTATTCGGTACGGCTCTTCGCGTCCGTACGCGAGAAGGCGTAGACCGATCCCTTCGCGTACCGCTCCTCCTGGATGCCGTCCGCGAGCGCCGGATGCGCCTTGCGCAGGGTCGAGAGCTCGGCGATCTGCCGGTACAGGGGGTGGTCCGTGGCGTACGCGTCCGTGGCGTGGGTGCGGTCGGTGCCGAGCTGGTCGTCGTCGAGGTAGTCGGCGGTCTTCGAGGCGAAGAGCGTCTGGCGGGCGTCCTTGTCGCCGCCGGCGCCCGTGAAGCCCTGCTCGTCGCCGTAGTAGACGACCGGGTTGCCGCGGCCGAGGAACATCAGCTCGTTGGCCAGCTCGTAGCGGTCGAGGAGTTCGGCGTCGGAGGCCTTCGGCCGGTCCTGCTTCAGGAAGGTGCCGAAGCGGCCCATGTCGTGGTTGCCGAGGAACGAGACCTGCTCGTAGGCGTTGGCCTTGTCGGTCGTGTACTTGTAGTCGTCCCCGTAGACCTTCGCGAGGCGCTCCGCGTCACCGCCCTGGGCGGCGTACGCGCGGGCCGCGTCCTGGAAGGGGAAGTCGAGCGTCGAGTCGAGCCGCCCCTCGGTGACGTACGGGGAGGTCACCTCCGTATCGGCGGAGTAGACCTCGCCGAACATGAAGAAGTCCTCGCGCCCCTGCTCCTTCGCGTACGCGTCGAGCGCGGTCGCCCACTGCGTCCAGAACTCCGTGTCGACATGCTTGACCGTGTCGATACGGAAGCCGTCGATGTCGAAGTCCCGCACCCAGCGCTGGTAGATCCGCTCCATGCCGCGCACGACCTCGGGACGTTCGGTCCACAGGTCGTCCAGACCCGAGAAGTCTCCCTGGGTGGAGGACTCTCCGGCGAAGGTCGAGTCACCGCGGTTGTGGTACATCGTCGGATCGTTCAGCCAGGCGGGGACCTTGGTCTCGCCCGCCTTCACGACCGGGGTGTACGGGAAGGTCCGCGTGTCCGCCCTGAACGTCCCGGAGTCGGTGTGCGGCCGCCCTTCGGTGTCCAGATACGGGTACGCGCCGCTCGACTTGTACCCGTACTCCTTCTCCGCGTAATCGATCATGTCGGCGGTGTGGTTGGTGATGACGTCGAAGAAGACCTTCATGCCCTTGGCATGCGCCTTGTCGATCAGCCGCTCCAGGTCGGCGTTCGTCCCGAAGTGCGGGTCGACCTGGGTGAAGTCGGTGATCCAGTAGCCGTGGTAGCCGGCGCTCGCGTCCTTGCCGACGCCCTGGACGGGCTTGTTCTTGAAGATCGGGGCCATCCAGATGGCGGTGGTGCCCAGGCCCTTGATGTAGTCGAGCTTGTCGGTGAGGCCCTTGAGGTCACCGCCCTGGTAGAAGCCCTTGTCGGTGGGGTCGAACCCGGTCTCCAGGCGCGAGCCGGTCAGACCGCCCTGGTCATTGCCCTTGTCCCCGTTGGCGAACCGGTCGGGAAGGACGAAGTAGAACTGGTCGCGGGTGAGGTCGTGGCGGGCCGGCTCGGCGGCCAGCTTCGCGTCCGAGGGCGGCGCGGGCGGGCTCGCCGCGGCCGCGGGAACGGCGGGTATGAGCGCGGCCAGCAGAGCGGCGGCCGTCGCGGCGGCGGCTCTTCGGGCGCGCGGAGATGAACCGGTCACGGTCCGGGGCTCCTTGAGGGTGGGTGGGTGCGGGTATGCGTGCGGGCCGCCTCATGCAGCGGGGTTGGATGGGCATGAAGCGGCCCGCGGTCAATGGGGCGCGGCCTTGCGGTGCAGCGGTCAGGCGCGCCAGGTGTCGTTCAGGACGACCGGGCCGGAGGCCGGGACGGTGAGCGTCCGGTTGGCGCCGCTCTCCCAGGTCACCGCGCCGTTCGCCTCCTTGCGGAGGTACTTGTACGCGCAGGTGGTGCCGGCGGGCAGGGCCATGTCCAGCTTCCAGATCGGATACGAGGCCGGGTCCAGCTTCAGTGCGCTGCCGGTGTTCCAGGCGCCGAGCTGGGTGCAGTCGCCGACCACGTGGATGTTCTGGCCGAGGACGGTGGTGGCGTTCACGTTGAAGGAAGCGCCCGTGGTGACCGGATCGGGGTCCGGGTCCGTGGTGCCCGTACAGCTACGAGCGCCCGTGTGCAGCGCGACCGCCGTCCCTGCGGGGATCGTCGCGGTGAACTGACCCGAGCCGTTCACGCTCACGCCCTTGCCGCTCTGCACATCGCAGTAGTCGCCCGCGGGCAGCGAGGTCTGGAAGGTGCGGGTGAGCGCGGAGCCTTCGTGGTTGATGGCCACGTACGCCTTGGAGCCTCGGCCGAAGGCGATCTGGTCGCCGCCGTTGTCCCACCAGTTGGTGACGGACTGCCCGCGGGCCTCGTTGCGGAAGGCCACCATCGACGAGATCTCGCGCCAGTCGTGCTGGCACTTCCAGCCGTCGCTGTAACAGGCGTTCACCGTCCCGGAGTTGGGCGGTCCGGCGTCCTTGTCGGTCCACTCGTAGCCGGAGTGGATGTCCGGGGAGCCGTAGGGCCAGGCCAGCATGAAGACGCCTGCGAGGGTGTAGGCGGAGCCGTTCTTGTAGCTGAGGGTGTCGCCGCCGCGCTCGGTGTCGTGGTTGTCCACGAACACCGCGGACTTCCCGGACTCCATGAAGCCCCAGCCCTCGCCGTAGTTCTTCAGGTTGGCGAGGTTCTCGTTCAGGAAGGTCTGCTTGAGGCCGCGGGCGTAGCGGAACTCCTGTACATCGCCGCTGCCGAGGTACTCGCTCGGCGAGACGGCCTCACCGCCCCCGTAGATGGCCTCGTGCTTCCAGTGGACCCCGGGGTTCGTCAGGCGCGACTTGATGTTCGCGAGGTCGGCGGCCGGCATGTGCTTGGCGGCGTCGATACGGAAACCGTCCACGCCGAGCGAGAGCAGGTCGTTGAGGTACGCGGCGATCCGGCCGCGTACGTAGTCCTCGCCCGTGTCGAGGTCGGCGAGACCGACGAGTTCGCAGTTCTGGACGTTGGCGCGGTCGCCGTAGTTGGAGATCTGGGCGCGGCAGTCGTCCATGTCCGCGCCCGAGTAGAGGCCCGGATAGTTGTACTTCGTGTACGCCGAGCCGCCCGTGCCGGTGCCGTCACCGGCCGCCATGTGGTTGATCACCGAGTCGGCGACCACCTTCACACCCGCCGCGTGGCAGGTGTCGACCATGTTCTTGAAGGCGGTCCGGTCGCCGAGCCGCCCGGCGATCTTGTAACTGACCGGCTGGTACGAGGTCCACCACTGCGCGCCCTGGATGTGCTCCTGCGGCGGGGAGACCTGGACGTAACCGTAGCCGGCGGGCCCGAGGTCGTCGGTGCACGCCTTGGCGACGGAGTCGAAGCGCCACTCGAAGAGGACGGCGGTGACGTCCTTGTCCCCCGGGGGTGCGGCCTGGGCCGCGGTCGGCGCGATCACGGCGGGCGCGAAGAGTGACGCGCCCACGACAAGTGAGGCCATGAGAGATCTGCTGCGGGTCATGAATCCTCCGGCTCTGAGGAATGGATCCGGTGACGTACTGGCCTTGCTCAGCGCCGCACTTGGGCCGTCGACCCTCGTACGACGAGCTCCGGCTGGAAGACGAACTCCGTCCTCTGCACCGGGTTTCCGTGGATCTCCTCGATCAGCGCACCGACCGCCGCCGTCGCCATCGCCTGCACCGGTTGGCGCACCGTCGTCAGCGGCGGGTCGGTGAAGGCGATGAGCGGGGAGTCGTCATAGCCGACGACCGAGACGTCCGTCGGTACGTCGAGGCCGCGCTGCCGTGCCGCGCGCACCGCGCCGAGCGCCATCAGGTCGCTGGCGCAGACGATCCCGGTGCAGCCCTGGTCGAGCAGCACTCCGGCGGCGGCCTGGCCGCCCTCGACGGTGAACAGGGTGCGCTGCACCTGCAGTTCGGCATCCCCCCGTGGGACGCCGAGCAGCGCGTGCAGCGCGGTCACGAAGCCCTCCGCCTTGCGGCGGGCGGGCACATAGCGGGTCGGGCCCACCGCGAGCCCGATGCGCTCATGGCCGAGATCGACGAGATGGCGTACGGCCATCCGGGCGGCCGCGTGGTCGTCCGGCGAGACGAAGGGTGCGTCGATCTCGGGGTTGTAGCCGTTGATCAGCACGAACGGCACTCCACGCGAGGCCAGTTCGGCATAGCGTCCGGTGGCCGCGGTGGTGTCGGCGTGCAGTCCGGAGACGAACACCATGCCGTTGACCCCGCGCTGCTCGAGCTGTTCGACGAGCTCGTCCTCGGTCGCGCCGCCCGGCGTCTGCGTACACAGCACGGGCGTGTAGCCGTGCCCGGCCAGTGTCTGCTCGATGACCTGCGCGAAGGCCGGGAAGATCGGGTTGGTCAGCTCGGGTACGACGAGGCCTATGAGGCCCGCACTGCGCTGCTTGAGCCGTACGGGCCGGTCGTAGCCGAGCAGGTCGAGTGCCGCGAGGACCCGCTGCCGGGTCGCGGTCGCCACACCCGCCTTGCCGTTGAGCACACGGCTCGCGGTGGCCTCGCTCACCGAGGCCTGGGCCGCGATGTCCGCGAGCCGCGGGGCGCCGTTCTCGCCGCCCCGCGGTGCAGGGATCGTCACGCCTGCCACCAGACGGTGGAGTCGGCGGGCAGTTCGACGAAGGTGTCGTTGTAGAGGACGGTCCGGCTGGACAGGATCACGTGTCCGGGGGTGGGGATCTTCACGGCCTCACCGGTGGTGTTCGCCGTGCACACGAACCCGCCCGCACGCCCGAACATCAGCACTCCCTCGGGGGCCTCGTGCCACTGCACGGACTCCCCCGCGCCAAGCCCCGGGTGCGACCGGCGCAGCGCGAGGGCGCCCCGGTACAGCTCAAGGGTCGAGCCGAGGTCACCGCTCTGCGCCTCGACGCTCAGCCCGGACCACTCCGACGGCTGCGGCAGCCAGCTGCCGCCGGCCCCGAACCCGTACGAACTCCCGTCCCTGGTCCAGGGGATGGGCACCCGGCACCCGTCGCGGAACCCGTCCTGACCGGCCGCGCGCCAGAACGAGGGGTCCTGACGGACCTCGTCCGGCAGCCCGGTGACGTCGGGCAGGCCCAGCTCCTCGCCCTGGTAGAGGTACGCGGATCCGGGCAGCGCCAGCATCAGCAAAGTGGCCGCATGGGCCCGGCGGAGCCCCAGCTCACGGTCGCCGGGGGTGCGCAGCTGCGTCCCCAGGCCGGCCGGGTTGGCGAACCGGGTCGCGTGCCGGGTGACGTCGTGGTTGGAGAGCACCCAGGTCGCGGGTGCGCCCACCGGGCGCATCGCCGCGAGCGAGGTATCGATCACCTTGCGCAGTTCGGCCGCGTCCCAATAGGTCGCCAGGTACTGGAAGTTGAACGCCTGGTGGAGTTCGTCCTCGCGTACGTACAGGGCGGTCCGGTCCACGGTCGGCGTCCAGGCCTCGGCGACCGCGATCCGCTCCCCCGGGTACTCGTCCAGGACCTTGCGCCACGAGCGGTAGATCTCGTGCACACCGTCCTGGTCGAAGAACGGCATCGCGGCACTGCCGAGCAGCTTGATCTGGTCCTGGCCGCCGAGGCTGGGCAGGCCGGGGGCCTTGACCAGACCGTGCGCCACATCCACCCGGAAGCCGTCGATCCCGAGGTCGAGCCAGAAGCGCAGGATCGAGCGGAACTCGTCGGCGACCGCCGGGTGGTCCCAGTTGAAGTCGGGCTGCTCGGGCGCGAACAGGTGCAGATACCAGTCGCCCTGGCTGCCGTCGGGGTTGGTCGTACGGGTCCAGGCGGGCCCGCCGAAGATGGACTCCCAGTCGTTGGGCGGCAGTTCACCGTCCGCGCCACGGCCGGGCTTGAAGTGGTAGCGCCCGCGCAGCGGCGACTCCGGGCCCTCCTTCACCGCACGCTTGAACCACTCGTGCTGGTCGGAGGAGTGGTTCGGTACGACGTCGACGATGATCCGGAGCCCCAGCTCATGGGCGTCGCGGATCAGCGCCTCGGCGTGCTCGACGGTGCCGAACATCGGGTCCACGGCGCGGTAGTCGGCGACGTCGTACCCGGCGTCGGCCTGCGGCGAGGCGTAGAACGGGGAGAGCCACACCGCGTCGACACCGAGCTCGCGCAGATACGGCAGCCTGCTGCGTACACCCTCGAGATCACCCATGCCGTCCCCGTTGGCATCGGCGAAACTGCGCGGATAGACCTGGTAGATCACCGCGTCGCGCCACCAGTCGGCACAACCGGTGACGGCGACGCCTTCGGTAGCGGGGGTGGGGGCATCAGCGAGTTGCTGAGTCATGGCATCCCTGTGAGTGTGAGGAACAGGTGCGCACTCGGGCGCAGGTGCGTACAAGAGCGCGGGTTCGTACAACTGCGGACGAACAGCTCTATCAGGACTTGGTGGCACCGGCCGTCAGACCGGCGACCAGATGGCGCTGCGCGAAGCCGAAGATCACCGCTGCGGGTACGGCCACGATGACGGCGGACGCGGTCAGCGAACCCCAGTCGCTCGTGTACTGGTTGACGAAGGTCTGCAGTCCGCCCGCGAGGGTGAGGTTCTCCTCGCCGGTCATGAAGGCGGAGGCGTAGGCGACTTCGGCCCAGCCGGTGATGAAGCTGTAGAACCCCGTCACCGCGAGCCCGGGCTTCGCCAGCGGCAGGATCAGCCGCCAGAACGTACCGAAGGGGTTGAGCCCGTCGACGCGGCCGGCCTCGTCGATCTCCACCGGGATGGTGTCGAAGTAGCCCTTCATCATCCAGGCGCAGAACGGGATCGCGATCGTCAGATACGTGACGACCAGACCCACCGGCTGGTTGAGCAGCCCGAGCTGGGCGAGCAGGTTGTACAGCGGCACGATCAGGACGGCCACCGGGAACATCTGCGTGATGAGCAGCAGCCACATCAGCGGCCGCATCCCGGGGAACTTGAACCGGCTCACCGCGTAACCCGTAGTCGCCGAGATGAACACACCGATGACGGTGGTCAGGCCCACCACGAACAGCGAGTTGCCCAGCCAGCTCAGGAACTCCGTCTCGCCGATGACGTGCGAGTAGTTGGAGAACGTGAAGTCCTTGACCAGATCGGTCGTGAACGCCTCGTCCTTCGGCTTCAGCGAGGTGACGAGCAGCCACAGCGGCGGGAAGACCGCGATGACGCTCGCGAGCAGGAGGGTGAGGTGCAGGCCGACAGAGGCGAGCGGACCTCGTTCGCCCCTTGCACGAGGCTTCTTGGTTGCGGTCGTCACCAGACATCCCCCTGCTTGCGGAGCGCACGGCGGTAGACCACCGCGAAGAGCGAGAGCAGCGCGAGGATGAGCACACCCCAGGCCGCGGAGCCCGCGAAGTCGCGGGGGCTGACCACGAAGGAGAGCCGGTAGGCGTACGTCACCAGGATCTCCGTCGCGTCACCGGGACCGCCCCGGGTGAGCAGGAAGATCACCGGGAACATGTTGAAGGTCCAGATGGCGCTGATCAGGACGACGGTCGAGCTGACCGGCTTCAGGCCCGGCAGCGTGATGTGCCGGAAGCGCTGCCAGGCGTTGGCGCCGTCCATCTCGGCGGCCTCGTACAGATCGGCCGGGATCGACTGCAGTCCGCCGAGCATGGCGATCAGCATGAACGGCACACCGAGCCATACGTTGACCGCGATCACCGAAAGCTTCGCCCAGGTCGGGTCGTTGAGCCACGGAATCGCATCGAAGCCACCGCCGGCGAGCAGCGCGTTGAACAGGCCGTTCTTCTCGTTGAAGAGCAGCCGCCAGGTGAACACCGAGACGAAGGCGGGCACCGCCCACGGCAGGATGAGCGCCATCCGGTACAGGGAACGGCCCTTGAGCTTCCTGTTGAGCATCACGGCGAGCACGAGCCCGAGCGTGAACGAGAGCGTCACACAGGACACCGTCCACACGAGCGTCCACAGGAGCCGGTCCCAGAAGACACCGTCCTGGAGGATCGCCGTGTAGTTGTCCAGGCCCACGGACTCGTACGTCGCCGGGATGTGGTTGACGCCGATGGTGCGCTCGACGTTCGCCTCGTTGGCGTTCGTCGTCGACAGATACATGCCGCGCACCAGCGGCCACCCGATGATCACGCCGATCACCGCGACCACCGGGGCGACCATGGCCCACGCGTACCAGTGGGTCGACAGAGCGCGTCGTATACGTCCCTGAGGCCGGCCGGCCGCCTTCACTTCCTCGGAGGCGGCCGGCGCCTTCTTCTCGGTGAGCACCGTCACGGCTACTTGTAGTCCTTCAGGAGCTTCTTGTAGCCCTCGCCGATGCCCTTGGCACCCTCTTCGGGCGAGGCCTTGCCGCTGAGCACCTTCTCCATCTGCAGACGGATCGGCTCGAAGAGCGACTGCGCCTCGGCGATCCAGGGGCGCTGCACGGACTTGTCGACGGCCGGCTTGAAGAACTGGACCATCTGGTTGTCCTTGACGGACTGCACCTCGTAGACCGACTTACGCGTCGGCAGCAGGCTGAGCTTCTCGGTGGTCTGCTGCTGCACCTTCGCGGAGCTCATGTACTTCACGAACTCGTAGGAGGCGTCCAGGTTCTTGGAACCCGCGTACACGGAGAGGTTCCAGCCGCCCTGCGGGGAGGCCGCACGGGCCGAGCCGGCCGGGACCGGAGCGACACCGAGGTTGGCCTTGTCCTTGAACTCCTTGCCGGCCAGGGCGCCTTCGATCGACCAGGGGCCGTCGATGGCCATGGCGACGTCGCCGTCCTTGAAGGCGTTCAGCTGGTTGTTGTAGCCGTCGGACGCGTCGGTGATCGCGGCCTTCGAGTCGACCAGGTCCTTCATCACGGAGAAGGCCTTGGCGCCGGCCTCGTCGTCGACGGTGATCTCCTTCTTCGAGGTGTCAAGGAGGTCACCGCCCTCGCCGTAGAGGTACGGCAGGAAGAAGTACGGGTCGTCGCCGCGCAGGTAGAGACCGGTCTTGCCGCTCTTGTCCTTGATCTTGGCGGCGGCGTCCTTGACCTGGTCGACCGAGGTGGGCACCTCGACACCGGCGTCCGCCAGCATCTTCTTGTTGTAGAAGAGCGCGAGGGTGTCGATGGTCTGCGGGGCGCCGTAGGTCTTGCCGTTGAACTTCGTGGAGGCGGCGGCCTGTTCGAGGTAGTCGCCCTCGTTGTCGATCGCGGCCGTGCCGTCGAGCGGGGCCAGGTAGCCGAGGTTGGCGAAGTCCGCGACCCAGGCGACCTCGGTACGCATCACGTCGGGGGCGCCGGAGTTGCCGCCCGCGGCGTTCTTGAACTTGGCGTTGGCCTCACCGAACGGCACCGTGACGACCTTGACGTCGACCTTCGGGTGCAGCTTCTCGAAGCCCTCGGCGAGCTCCTTGTACGTGGCCTTCTCGGCGTCGTTCGACGTGTCCCAGAAGGTCACCGTGCCGGTCAGTTCACCGCCGGCGCTCTTGCCGCTGTTGTCCCCGCCGTCGTCCCCGCCGCACGCCGTCGCCGCCAGTGCGATTGCCGCGACCAGCGCGGTGGCCGATATGCCACGCCGCATGAGTACTCCTTCAACTGCCCCATCCCCGACCACCCCTGCGTGGCCTCGGGTTCGGGCAGGAACGTAACAAGGCTGAAAGCTGTTGGAAAGACCTTGCCGAAAATTTCTGCAAGACAAGCGGATCGTTACCTTCGCGTTCCCTTGCTCTGCTGCGGGAATCCCTTGGGGCAGCGGATGTACGGAGTTGCAAGGTCCATCCCGGCACTCTGCAAGACCTTGCAAGACCGGCTTGCAGGACCGCCTTGCAGCCGCCCGGATACGGACCGCAACCGCTCGGTGGGCAATCAGGGCCCCGACGGGTACAGTCCTGTGCCGTGACCGCACGGCTTGCCGACATCGCAGCCCAGGCGGGGGTCAGCGAAGCCACAGTCAGCCGCGTGCTCAACGGCAAGCCCGGTGTGGCCGCGGCCACCCGTGAGTCCGTCCTTGCCGCGCTCGACGTGCTCGGCTACGAGCGGCCCGTCCGTCTCAAGCAGCGCAGCGCCGGCCTCGTCGGCCTGATCATCCCCGAGCTGGACAACCCGATCTTCCCGGCGTTCGCGCAGGTCATCGGCCAGGCGCTCACGCGCCAGGGGTATACGCCGGTGCTCGCGACCCAGACCCCGGGCGGCTCCACCGAGGACGAACTCACCGAGATGCTCGTGGCCCGCGGGGTCAGCGGCATCATCTTCGTCTCGGGTCTGCACGCGGACACGACCGCCGATACGCAGCGTTACGACCGGCTGCGCGCGCAGAACATCCCGCACGTCCTGATCAACGGTTTCTCGCCGCACGTGAAGGCACCGTTCGTCTCCCCCGACGACCGCGCAGCGATGGACCTCGCCGTCACCCATCTCTCGGCGCTCGGCCACCGCCGGATCGGGCTCGCGCTCGGCCCCAAGCGCTTCGTCCCCGTACAGCGGAAGATAGAGGGCTTCCTCGACGCGATGCGCACGCGTCTCGGACTGGGTGAGGACGAGGCGCAGGTGTACGTGCAGCACTCGCTGTACACGCTCGAAGGCGGTCAGGCCGCGGCCTCCGCACTGCTCGACCGGGACTGCACGGCGATCGTCTGCGCCAGCGACATGATGGCGCTCGGCGCGATCCGGACCGCGCGCCATCGCGGCCTGAAGGTGCCGGAGCAGGTCTCCGTCGTCGGCTTCGACGACTCCCCCCTGATCGCCTTCACGGATCCGCCGCTCACCACCATCCGCCAGCCCGTCCCCGCGATGGGCCAGGCCGCGGTACGGGCGCTCCTGGAGGAGATCGACGGGACGCCGGCACCGCACAGCGAATTCGTCTTCATGCCGGAGCTCGTGGTTCGCGGTTCAACCGCTTCAGCACCCCGCTGACCTCGCCCTCCAGGGCTCTATACGGAATGTTGACCTTGATTTGTGCAGATCCTGAAGGTCGCTCCGAGCGGAACCCCGACCACGTTCTGTGCGTCTGTCGCAGTAGACGCAAGGGCCCCTAAGGGTCTTTCCGCTGGCCCCTGAGGATTCATGCCGTTTCGAGTAGTCCGCAGGGCGGAGTGGATGCGTACAAGACCCGACCAAGGGATGATCAGGTGGGTACGGGGATCTGGCAGACTCTTCTCCCATGGGTGACACGACTGTGAGGACACTGAACGGCCAGGAGGCCGCGGCGCCACCCATAGGGGACGAAGTGGGTCGACAGACCGCCGCAGAACGGACGTTGTGGCAGCGGCTTCGTCGCCCACGGCGCCCGACCATCTACTTCGAGCTGGCTCTGATCGGCGTGAGCTACTGGCTCTACTCGCTGGTGCGCAATGCCGTGCCCGAGCAGAAGGCCGACGCGATGCGCAACGCGGACTGGATCTGGCGCGCGGAGCACGCGATCGGTCTCGGCTTCGAGGAAGCGTTCAACCGCGCGGTGAATTCCGTGACATGGCTGATCGTGGGCATGAACTACTACTACGCGACGCTGCACTTCATCGTCACGATCGGTGTTCTCGTCTGGCTCTACCGATGGCACCCCGGCCGGTACGCGGCCACGCGGACGGTCCTGTTTCTCACCACAGGCGTCGCCCTGGTCGGCTTCTACCTCTTCCCGCTCGCCCCGCCGCGCCTCATGGAGGGCCAGAACTTCATCGACACCGTCCTGGTGCATCACACCTGGGGTTCGATGGCGTCCGGCGACCTCAAGCACATGACGAACCAGTACGCGGCGATGCCCTCGATGCACATCGGCTGGTCGACCTGGTGCGGTCTGACCATCTTCGCCCTGGCCAAGGCGCCTTGGGCGAAGATCCTCGGAGCGCTCTACCCGGTGGCCACGCTGGTCGTGATCATCGCGACGGCCAACCACTTCTGGATGGACGCGGTCGGCGGCCTGCTCTGCCTGAGCTTCGGCTTCGCGGTGGTGTGGGCCTGGTACGGGGCGCTGCCGTTCAAGCTGCCGCAGGTCGTCCCGGCGGGTAAGCCGGCGCGACGGCTGGGCTTCTCCAGGGCATAACCCTCTACGGGGGGCTCACCCCCCGTAGAACAGTTCTTCCACCACACCCCGCGCCCGTCGCGTAGCCCGGCGGTAGTCGTCGAGCAGGTCGCCCACGAGACCGGGTCCGTATCCGAGGTAGCGCCCCACGGCGGCCAGCTCACGGCCGTCCGACGGGAACGTGTCCCCGGCCCGTCCCCGTACGAGCATCACGGCGTTGCGGACCCGGCTGGCGAGCACCCAGGCCTCGTCGAGCACGGCGGCGTTCTCCGTGGAGATCAGCTCGGCGGCCCGGGCCGCGGCGAGCGCTTCCCGCGTACGGGTCGTCCGCAGCCCAGGCTCCGCCCACCCGTGCTGCAGCTGAAGCAGCTGCACCGTCCACTCCACGTCCGAGAGCCCGCCCCGGCCCAGCTTGGCGTGCAGGTTCGGGTCCGCTCCGCGCGGCAGCCGCTCGGTCTCCATGCGCGCCTTGAGGCGGCGGATCTCGCGTACGGCGTCCTCGCCGAGCCCCTCCGCGGGGTAACGCAGCGTGGCGATGAGCTCGATGAAACGACGGCCCAGATCCTCGTCGCCCGCGACCGGCTCCGCCCGCAGCAGCGCCTGGCTCTCCCAGACGTGCGACCAGCGCCGGTAGTACGCCTCGTAGGACTTGAGGGTCCGTACCAGCGGACCGTTCTTGCCCTCGGGCCGCAGATCGGTGTCGATGAGCAGGGGCGGGTCCTGGCTGGGGATCTCCAGGAGGCGGCGCATCTCGGCGACGACGGCGTTGGCCGCCTTGGCGGCCTCGTGCTCGTCGACGCCCTCGCGCGGTTCGTGCACGAAGATCACGTCGGCGTCGGAGCCGTAGCCCAGCTCGTGCCCGCCGAACCGTCCCATGCCGATGACGGCGAAACGGGTCGGCAGCTCGTCGCCCCAGCCCTGCCTGACCACCGCGCGCAGGGTGCCCGCGAGGGTCGCGGCCGTGAGGTCGGAGACCGCGCCGCCGACCAGGTCCACGAGGGCGCCCGGATCCGCTTCGGCAGGGTGGTCCTCGGTGCCGTAGGAGCGGATGAGGTCGGCGGCGGCGACCCGGAACAGTTCGCGCCGCCGTACGCCACGGGCAGCCGTCACCGCGCGCTCGGCGCCGTCCGCGCGGCCGACCGCCGCCAGGATCTCCTGTTCCAGGTGGATACGGTCGCGGGGCTCCAGACCACTCTGGGCGCCGAGCAGCGCCACCGCCTCCGGCGCGCGCATCAGCAGATCGGGCGCGAGGCGCCCCGCCGAAAGCACCCGGGCGAGGTTCTCGGCGGCGGCGCCCTCGTCCCGCAGCAGCCGCAGATACCAGGGCGTCTTGCCGAGCGCGTCCGACACCTTGCGGAAGCCGAGCAGGCCCGCGTCCGGGTCGGCGGAGTCCGCGAACCAGCCGAGGAGTACCGGCAGCAGGGTGCGCTGGATGGCCGCCTTGCGGGAGACACCCGAGGCGAGGGCCTCCAGATGCCTGAGCGCGGCGGCCGGGTCGGCGTATCCCAGCGCCACGAGCCGCTCGCGCGCGGCGTCCGTGGAGAGCCGGATCTCGCCGGGCGCGAGCTGGGCGAACGCGTCGAGCAGCGGCTGGTAGAACAACTTCTCGTGCAGCCGGCGCACCGCCGAACTGTGCTTGCGCCAGACCTTGTTGAGCTCCGTGACGGGCTCGGTGCGCAGCCCGAGCGAGCGCCCGAGCCGGCGCAGATCGGGCTCGTCCTCGGGTACGAGATGGGTGCGCCGAAGGCGGTAGAGCTGGATGCGGTGCTCCATGGCGCGCAGGAAGCGGTACGCCTCGTCGAGCTGTGCGGCATCGGCGCGGCCCACGTAACCGCCGGCGGCGAGGGCGCTCAGCGCCTCAAGGGTGGAGCCGCTCCTGAGCGAGGCATCGCCACGGCCGTGCACCAACTGCAGCAGCTGCACGGCGAATTCGACATCCCTGAGCCCGCCGGGCCCGAGCTTCAGCTCACGCTCCAGCTCGGCCTTCGGAATGCTGTCGACGACCCTGCGGCGCATCTTCTGCACGTCGGGGACGAAGTTCTCGCGCTCGGCGGCGTGCCACACAAGGGGCGAGAGCGTCTCGACGTACTCCTGCCCGAGCTCGGGATCGCCCGCGACCGGCCGCGCCTTGAGCAGCGCCTGGAACTCCCAGGTCTTGGCCCAGCGTTGGTAGTACGCGAGATGGCTGGCCATCGTGCGCACCAGCGGACCGTTGCGGCCCTCGGGGCGCAGATTGGCGTCGACGGGCCAGATGGTGCCCTCGACCGTGGTCTCCGAGCAGATCCGCATCATGTGCGAGGCGAGCCGGGTGGCGGCCTGCAGCGCCTTGCCCTCCTCGGCGCCATCGGCCGCGGCGGCCACGAAGATGACGTCCACATCGGACACGTAATTGAGCTCATGGCCACCGCACTTGCCCATCGCGATCACCGCGAGCCGGCACAGCGCGTCGTCCTCGGGCGCGGCCGCACGCGCGATCGCGACCGCGGCGCGCAGCGTGGCGGTGGCGAGATCGGCGAGTTCGGCGGCGGTCTCGGCCACATCGGTCGTGCCGCAGACGTCACGTGCCGCTATCGACAGCAGACAGCGGCGGTAGGCGACGCGCAGCGACACGGGGTCGGTGGCGTGCGCGAGGCCGCGCTCGAACTCCTCGACGCCGGGGTGCAGATCACTCGCCTCGTACGTGACGAGCGCGTGCCAGTCGCCGGGGTGGCGGGCCAGATGGTCGGCGAGCGCCTCGGACGCGCCGAGCACTCCGAGCAGCCGGTCCCTGAGCGGTTTGCCCGCGAGCAGGGTGTCGAGCAGCATCCGCCGCTGCTCCGCGTCGGGCTGCGCCTCCACGAGACGTACGAGCCCGCGCAGCGCCAGATCAGGGTCGGCGGTGGCGCCGAGCGCGTCGAGCAGCACGGAGTTGGACTGCAAGGGGGCCAGATGGGGCCCGCCGAGCAGCCGCTCGGCGCCGGAGGGGTCGGTGAACCCGTGCCGAAGCAGTCTGGTGAAGGCACTGCTCCTGCGCCCCGGCACGGTCATCTGCGGCCTCTTCCGTTGATCAAGGTCCGGTCTCTGAGCCTAGCCCCAGAGACCGGACTGCCACAGATTCAGGGCGCCGCCGCCCGGTGACAGGCGTGCGGCGCCCTGGGGCTCAGCGGACGGGAGCGGTGCCCTGGGGGCTCAGCGGACCGGAGCGCCGAGGCGTACGTACACGAGGGTGCTCTCGACGCCGCTGTCGACCAGACGGCCCTCGGCGTCGAAGGCCGCGGGGCCGTCGGTCATGCCGAAGTCGTTGTCGTTCATCAGCGCGAGCGTCCACGGGTTGACGACCGCGACGCCCTCGATCTTCCCGGGGACACCGGGGACCGTGTTGAAGTCGATCGCGAGCGTCTTGCGCAGGACGGGCACTCCGGCGGCGGCCGGGTCGGGCAGCGCCTCCAGGGAGGGGGTGGTGGCGGTGGAGTCCCAGGCGGTGCCGAGGATGTTGTTCGCGGGCCTGAGCACCACGCTGTGCAGCCGGGAGGCCTTGTCGGTGCGCTCCTGGACGAGCAGCGTCTCGGGGCCGATCGCGACCACGGAGGAGAGCTTCAGCTCGCTGGTCTTCGTCTCGCCCGGGTCCACCGTGCCCACCGGGTCGAACCGGTACGCGTACTCACCGGTGACCTTGCCCTTGCGCGGCGAGAAGCGCAGCAGCCGGGTGGTGAGCGAGGCCTCGCCGGTCGCCTTGGACGGGTTGAGCAGCGGGCTCTGCAGGCCCACCACCAGGTCGCCGCCCGGGAGTTGGGCCAGGCCCTCGAAGCCGCGGTTGGTCTTGCGGGTGAGCAGGACCGCCGGGAGCGCCTCCACCACGGGGTAGTCGGCGCCGGTCAGCTTCAGGCCCTCGGGCACGTACCGGGCAAGGACCTCGCCGGTCGCGGACACATGGACGAGCGACGGGCTGTACTCGTCGACGAGCCAGAACGTGCCGTCGTGCGCCCGCACGATGTCCTCGGTGTCGAGCCCGTTCGGGTCGAGGGCCAGGGGCGTCGAGGCGTCATAGGTGTACGGCGCCTCGTCGCGGCCCTGCTGGTTGGGCAGCCCGGTGACGGGCTTTCCGCCGCGCGTGGTGATCGGTATCGCGTCGAGTACCTCGATGCGGTCGCCGTGCTTCTTGATCTTGACAATGGCCGGGTCGAAGCCGGGCACCGGGAAGGTCCGCCGGTTGGCGCCGTCGACCTTGATCTGGCCGTTGGGGCCGCGGTCGGTGACGGTCCAGAACTCGCCGGGCCGCCCGGCCGGGTAGAGACCGCTGCCGATACCGCCCAGGTCGACGCCGCGGTCGTCACCCACGGTGCCCGGCAGCAATGCGTCGGAGAACTCGGCGAGCGGCAGATCCGGCAGGGTGGCCTTGCCGGTGACCGTGCCCGAGAGCCCGTTCCAGGCTGAGGTGGACTCGGTGGCGGCGCCGGCTGCGACCGGGGACAGCAGCGTGGCGGTGAGCGCCACACCTGCTGCCGCGGCCAGCCGACGGGGCGGCTTCCTCATGGACGTATGCCTCCTGATGGCAGTGACGAGTGGCAGGAACGAGTCACGGAGACGACTCGCGGAAACGACTCGCGGGAATGAGTGGCCACCCTCCATGGCCCGGGTGAACGCCGGTGGGACCACACGTGACCACAGCGCCACGTGGGGCGAACGCTGAGCACCGCCACGCCTGTTGGCCCCTCCGCCCACTGGCGACCCGGTGGGCGCCACGGCATGGTGGAGCGATGGAATACACCCTCGAAGTAGTGCTGGTCCCGGTCTCGGACGTGGACCGCGCCAAGGAGTTCTACGCCGACAAGTGCGGCTTCAAGGTCGACCTCGACCAGCAGGTCACCCCGACCACCCGGATCGTCCAGATCACCCCGCCAGGATCGCGGTGCTCGATCGCCCTGGAGGAGGGCATGCCCGCGGCCCCGGGGCAGAAGTCGATGGAGCCGGGCACGATCCAGGGCCTGCAGATCTGTGTCACGGACATCGAGGCGTCCCACGCGGAACTGACCACGAGGGGCCTGGACATCTCGGAGATCATGCACGTGGGCGCCGGCGGCTGGGAGTCCGGCAAGGGCGACACCTGGAACTCCTTCGCCTTCTTCAAGGACCCGGACGGCAACGGCTGGGTCCTCCAGGAGGCACCGGCGCCGTTGTCGGAGCGCTAGGGCGGATCCCAGCGCACGCTCACTTCGCCACGCGCGCCGCGATGCCGTCCAACAGGCAGTCGAGACCGATACCGAAGGTGTCGTCCGCATCCAGATGGGCGGCATCGCGCACCACCGTGGCCAGCGCGGGGAAGTCGCCGGTGGCGAGGGTCCGCTGCAGATAGGGGCCGAGCGCCTTCTGCCAGTCCTCCTGGTCCAGCCCGGTGGCCCGTTCGGCCCGTCGCTCGGCGATCTCCCGGCGCACCGCACCGATCACATACGCGTCCACGGCCGTGACCACCGGCATGACGTCGTCCACCGCGACCCCGTCGAGCGCGGCCATCACGGCCTCGCCCCGGGCGAGCGCGTTCGGCCCCAACTGCGGGCGGCCGCCGAGCAGATCGGCCAGCCACTCGTGCTCGTGCGCGGCCCGGCGGGTGCCCTCGGCGAGAGAACGCAGCACCTGACGCCAGTTGTCCCCGGACGGGCGGATCTCGGCGTGCATCGCGTCGACCATCAGGTCGAGCAGCTCCTCCTTGCTCGCGATGTAGCCGTAGAGCCGCATCGGACCGACGCCGAGGGCGGTGGCGATCTTGCGCAGCGAGACCGCCTCCAGGCCGTCCGCGTCGGCGAGTTCGATCGCCGCGCGCACGATCCGCTCGCGGTTCAGCGCGGCCGGTACGGGGCGCTCCGGCGGCTCGGGTCTCTCCCACACCAACATGGCGCTCACGGTACATCGCATCGGCCGATACAGTGTATCGACTCAATACGGTGTATCGATCGATGTCGAGGAGAGCGGATCATGAACGTCGAGGAGCAGCGGATCACGGACATAGCCATCGTGGGAGCGGGGCTCGGCGGCCTGGCGCTCGCCCGGATCCTGCACGTGCACGGCATCAAGTCCGTCGTCTACGAGCGCGAGGCCTCCCGCGACGCACGCGGTCAGGGCGGCATGCTCGACATCCACTCCGGACAGGAGGCGCTGCGCGAGGCCGGTCTGCTCGACGCGTTCCTCTCGATCGCCCGGGGCGAGGGCCAGGACATGCGCCTCCTGGAGCCGGACGGCACGCTGCTGCTCCAGGAGGACACCCCGGACGACGCCCCGCTCCTGCGGCCCGAGGTGGACCGCGCCGATCTGCGCGCCCTGCTCCTCGACTCGCTCCCGCACGGCACCGTGCGCTGGGGCCGCACGTTCACTTCCGCCGCCGACGGCCTGCTGCGCTTCGCCGACGGCACCACCGCCCCGTACGGCCTCCTGGTCGGCGCGGACGGCGCGCAGTCCCGGGTCCGGCCGCTGCTCACCGACGCCCGCCCGCGGCACACGGGCCTGAACTTCGTCGAGCTCGGCATCCCCGACATCGACCGCACCCACCCCGAGCTCGCGGCGATGGTCGGGCGCGGCACCTACTGGGTGGTGGGCAAGGGGAGCTCCCTCGCGGCACAGAAGAACGGTGACGGTCGTGTACGGATCGGGGTCAGCTTCTACCCCACCGGCGAGGACTGGTTCGCCACGAGCGGCATCCCCTTCGAGGACCCGGCCGGCGCCCGGTCGCGGCTGATCGAGTTGCTGCCCGGCTGGGACGCCCGGTTCCACGCGCTGCTCGCGGCCTGCGACGACACGGTCGTCCCCCGGCCGATCACCACACTCCCGGCCGGTCTGACCTGGCCGTCGGCGCCGGACGTGACACTGCTCGGCGACGCGGCGCATCTGATGCCACCGGTGGGCGAGGGCGCCAACATGGCGCTGATCGACGGCGCGCGGCTCGCTCTCGCGCTGGCCGCGCATCGCGACGACGTACCGGCCGCGGTCAAGGCGTACGAGAGCGAGATGTTCGAACGCACCGGGGCGGCCGCCCACATGTCCACGAAGATGCAGGAACTCCTGATGTCCCCGGACGCCTCACGGAAACTGCTCGCCTTCTTCCAGCCGGCCTGAGCTCACCCAACGCCCGCGTCGCCCGCACTGCCCTCGTCGCCCGCACTGCCCTCGTCACCCTCGTCGCCCGAAGGCTTCCTTCGCTCTCCCTCAGGCGTGAACGTGAAGGTCTCACCGAAGGGGCCGTCGCCGTAGCGCACCGCCAGGAGGAGCGGCTGCTCATGGTCGGGCGGCCATGAGTCGGCCCCCGGCGCACTCCCGTTCCACAGGTGGAAGAACACCATGGGCTGCCCCGGCTCCTCGCCGAGGTAGCCCAGTGTCTTGCCGTACAGCGGGTTGGTCCCGCCGAACAGCACACCGGGCTCCCCGAACTCCGCGACCACGTCAGGCCAGTTGCGGTCCTTGCCCGCCCATTCACGCACCCGCCCGGTGAGCGCCGTGTACTCGTCGGCGGCGAGCACACGGTCCGGCTCGAGCCAACCCCGTCGATGCGCGAACTCCGCGTACACCGAGGCCACTCCGCAGTCGTAGGCGCGTTCCGGGACCAGATCCCGGAACGCACCGGTCACACCTGTGGGAGTCCAGACCCCACGGTCCGCCCACACCTGCTGTTGCCGCACCCACTCATCTGGCTCGCGTTCCACGAACAACAGGTGCCGGATCATGATCTGCAGGGCGACCTGACCGCCGAACATCCCCATCCGGCGCAGCGCCAGGTTCAGTTCGTCGACCAGATGGGCGCGGATCTCGTCCGGGGACGCCAGCGCGTCAGGCGGAGCCACGTCGGAGCCCCCTACAGAACCGGCAGGTTCTTCCGCAGCTCGAACGCCGTGACCTCCGAGCGGTACTCCTCCCACTCCTGCTTCTTGTTGCGGAGGAAGAAGTCGTAGACGTGCTCGCCGAGCGTCTCGGCCACCAGCTCCGAGCGCTCCATCAGCGCGATGGCCTCGCCCAGGTTCTGCGGAAGGGGCTCGATGCCCATCGCGCGGCGTTCGGCGTCGCGCAGCGCCCAGACGTCGTCGTCGGCGCCCGGCGGCAGCTCGTAACCCTCCTCGATGCCCTTGAGGCCGGCGGCGAGCAGCACGGCGTACGCGAGGTAGGGGTTGCAGCCCGAGTCGAGCGAGCGGACCTCGACGCGTGCCGAGCCGATCTTGCCCGGCTTGTACATCGGGACGCGGATCAGGGCCGAGCGGTTGTTGTGCCCCCAGCAGATGTACGAGGGTGCCTCGCCGCCCGCGCCCGCCGTGCGCTCCGAGCCGCCCCAGATGCGCTTGTAGGAGTTGACCCACTGGTTGGTGACGGCGGAGATCTCGGCGGCGTGCTTGAGCAGGCCCGCGATGAAGGAGCGGCCGACCTTCGAGAGCTGGTACTCGGAGCCGGACTCGTAGAACGCGTTGCGGTCGCCTTCGAAGAGCGAGAGATGCGTGTGCATGCCCGAGCCCGGGTGCTCCGAGAACGGCTTCGGCATGAAGGTGGCCTGCACGCCCTGCTCCAGAGCGACCTGCTTCATGACCAGGCGGAAGGTCATGATGTTGTCCGCGGTCGACAGCGCGTCCGCGTAACGGAGGTCGATCTCCTGCTGGCCGGGCGCGCCCTCGTGGTGGCTGAACTCGACCGAGATGCCCATCGATTCGAGCATCGTGATCGCCTGGCGGCGGAAGTCCATCCCGACGTTCTGCGGGGTGTGGTCGAAGTAGCCCGAGTTGTCGGCGGGGGTGGGCCGCGAGCCGTCGAGCGGCTTGTCCTTCAGGAGGAAGAACTCGATCTCGGGGTGGGTGTAGAAGGTGAAGCCCTGGTCGGAGGCCTTGGCGAGGGCCCGCTTCAGTACGTAGCGCGGGTCCGCGAAGGACGGGGAGCCGTCGGGCATCAGGATGTCGCAGAACATCCGGGCCGTGCCGGGGGCCTCCGCGCGCCACGGCAGGATCTGGAAGGTGACCGGGTCCGGCTTGGCGATCATGTCGGACTCGTACACCCGGGCGAAGCCCTCGATCGCGGAGCCGTCGAAGCCGATGCCCTCGTCGAAGGCCTGTTCAAGCTCGGCGGGCGCCACGGCCACCGACTTCAGGAAGCCGAGGACATCGGTGAACCACAGGCGTACGAAGCGGATGTCGCGCTCCTCCAGCGTGCGGAGAACGAATTCCTGCTGCTTGTCCATGACGACTTTCCACCCATCCTTGCCGGTCGGCCGACCACCGAGGCGCGCCTCATCCACCCGGGGTCACCTGAGCATCCCACCACACCATTTCGAACACATTGCAGACCCCGGCCCAGCCTCCCGGAACGGGGGCTGACCGCAGGCCCCGGGAATGCCGTCCTCTTACTGCTGCCCTCATAGTGCCTGGTCGCAACCGGCCCTGGTGCAGCAGTGGGGCGTTACGCTCGGAGCGTGACGGCAGACAGGTCCTCAGCCGAGTCCACCCCAGCGCCGTACTCCATGGTGGCCGTCGCCTCGTCGGCGGGCGGGCTGGCCGCGCTGTTGCGGCTGCTCGAAGGCCTCGGCCCGGCACTGCCCGTACCCCTGCTGATCGTCCAGCATCTCGATCCACGGCATCGCACGCTGCTCGACGAGATCCTGAGGCGGCGCACCGGCAGCGCCGTGAAGCTGGCCGAGGACGGGGAGCGGGCAGAGCCGGGGATCGTGTACGTCGCTCCGCCGGACCGGCACCTTCTGGTGCGTTCCGGGGGCACGCTCGAACTCTCGCAGAGCGAGCGCGTGCACTTCCTGCGGCCGGCTGCCGATCTGCTCTTCGCGTCACTGGCGGACGTGTACGGGGACCGGGCCATCGCCTGTGTGCTGACCGGCACCGGGCAGGACGGGGCCGACGGCGTCGACGCCGTGAAGGCCCGCGGGGGCGTCGTGATCGCCCAGGATCCGGGAACGGCCGAATTCGGGGGCATGCCCGAGGCCGCAGTGGGTACGGGCGTAGTGGACTTCGTGCTACCTCTGGACGACATCGCCGCGGTGATCCGCGGGCTCGTCGAGATCAAGAGGCACTGACACCATGGCGGATGCACTGGACGCCGGACCGGACGAAGAGTTCGAAGACCTCCTCGTCTTCCTCCGTGACGCCCGCGGGTTCGACTTCACCGGCTACAAACGCTCCACACTGGGGCGCAGGGTGAAGCGGCGGATGGCCGACGCCAAGGTGACGACGTACGCCGACTACCGGGATCTCCTCGAGACCAACACCGAGGAATTCAGCGCCCTGTTCAACACGATCCTGATCAATGTCACCTCGGTCTTCCGCGACACGGCCGCCTGGACGTATGTGCAGAGCGAGGTGGTGCCCGAGCTGCTCGCGAGCGGCGACGGCGACGGCGAGATCCGGGTGTGGAGCGCCGGCTGTTCCACCGGCGAGGAGCCGTACTCCCTCGCCATCATGTTCGCCGAGGCGCTCGGGATCGAGGAAGCCGCACGGCGCGTGAAGATCTACGCCACGGACGTCGACGAGGAGGCGCTGCGCGTGGCGCGCTCGGGCCTCTACTCGGCCAAGTCCCTGGAACCCCTCGCACCCGAGCTGCGCGACAAGTACTTCGAGCAGCAGGCCGGCCACTTCTCGTTCCGTTCGGATCTGCGCCGCCGGGTGATCTTCGGGCGGCACGACATCACCCGGGACGCCCCGATCTCCCGGCTCGATCTGCTGGTCTGCCGCAACACCCTGATGTACTTCAACATCGAGACACAGCGGCAGATCGTGGACCGGTTCCATTTCGCCCTGGGCGAGGGCGGGTTCCTGTTCCTCGGCAAGGCCGAGATGCTCCTGAACGACTCCGACCGCTACGAAGCCGTCAGTGTGCGCCAGCGGCTGTTCCGGCGCAGGCCCGGCGATCCCTCCTCGCGCCACCCCGCATCGCCGGTGAAGCTCCGGGGCCGTACGGGCACCGAGGAGCGTTCGGCGGCCGCCCGCAGCCGGCAGCTGCGCGACCTGGTCCTCGACGCACTGCCGACGCCCACGATCAGCGTGGATGCCGAGGGCACGGTCCTGCTGGCCAACGAGCTGGCGCGCAACGCGTTCGGGCTCACCCCGCAGGACGTCGGGCGGCCCTTCCACGATCTGGAGATCTCCTACCGTCCGGTCGAGCTCCGCTCGTTGATCGAGCAGTCACGGCACGAGATGCGGGCGTTGCGGGTGAGCGGCGCGGAGCGACGCAACGGGAGCGACGTGCGCTTTTATGACATCTACGTGCAGCCCTTGAAGGACACGGTCGGCCAGCCGGTCGCCACGAACATCTCGTTCACGGACGTCACGCTCTCGGTACAGCTCCAGGTCGAGAACAACCGGGTGCGGGAGGAGTTGGAGACCGCGTACGAGGAACTCCAGTCGACCAACGAGGAGTTGGAGACGACCAACGAGGAGCTCCAGTCCACGAACGAGGAGTTGGAGACGACCAACGAGGAGCTCCAGTCGAGTATCGAGGAGCTGGAGACCACGAACGAGGAACTCCAGTCGACCAATGCCGAGTTGGAGACGCTGAACGAGAGCATGCGGATCCACACGGAGGAGCTCAACGAGGCCACCGCCTTCCTTGAAGGCGTGCTGACCAGCATCGACGCCGGCGTGGTGATGCTCGACGCGGACTTCAAGGTCAAGAGCTGGAACCGGGGCGCCAGCGAGCTGTGGGGCCTGCGGGAGGACGAGACCGTCGGCGCACCGTTCTTCGGGCTCGACTTCGGCCTGCCGGTGGACCGGCTGCGCAGCGCCGTGGAGCGGTGCCTGGTGAGCGGGCGGCGCTCCGAGCCGGTGGGCATTCCCGCGGTGAACAGACTGGGCCGTGCGGTGCTGTGCACCGTGACGTGCACCCCGTTCGGCGAACGGCGCACCGGCGTCGTCCTGTTCATGGAAGGGGTCGAGAAAGAGACCTCCGGCTGAGCCCTGTACGGCGGTACCCTTCGGACATGGAGCCGCGGCAACGCGATGCGCAGCTCGCCGCTTTCGCGCGGCGCAGAGCCGAATGGGCCAGGCTGCGCGGGGAGAAGGCCGAGAATCTGGCCGAGCAGTACGAGAAGGTCGCCGCCTTGTCCGGCGACAGCAAGGCTCTGCATCTGGCCCAGCTGCATCGCAGGAGTGCTGAGCGCCACTACGCATCCGCCGCACTGCAGGAGGCGTACTCCCGGCGCGCACTGAGCTGGCAACGCCAGGGCGGTGACCGGCCCCGGTTCATGACGGGAGTGGCCGAGGCCTGCGGTACGCCGAGCGCCGCACTGAGTCTGCACGGCGCGGACCACGACCAGCTCGCCGTCGCCGCGTCCGACGAAGTCTCGCGTACGGCGCAGGACTTGGAGTTCCTGCTCGGCGAGGGGCCCACCTGGGAAGCGGTCACGACGGACGCGCCGGTCAGCGCCTGCGGCATCGAGCTCTCCCTGCGCTGGCCGGGGTACGGGCCACAGCTCGCTCGCGTGGGTCTGCAGACGGTGACCGTGATCCCGATGCGCGCCCGGGGGAACTGCCTGGGTGCGCTGGCCGTGTTCGGTACGCGCGCCGATCCGCTGGACACCACGGCGCTGACCACGATCGCGGACGCGCTCACCGCTTCCCTGCTGGCCGACGGCGCCGACGAGGACGACCTGTACGGCGGTATCGACCACCGCGCCTACGTCCACCAGGCAGTCGGCATCGTCGCGGTGCGCCGGGGCTGCTCCGTCGAGGATGCCCTGTCCTTGATCAGGGCCCGCGCCTTCGCCGACGGCGGACCACTCGATACGCTGGCCCGACGCATCGTGCAAGGTGAACTCTCCATCGAATGAACGGAGTTGCCCTCCATGCTCGACCAACGCGCGGCCGACGCCTTCGTGGAGTTGTCCGGCGGTATCGCGGCCGCCGACGACCTCGACTCGGACGCGCTGCTCTCGGCACTGGCCCAGCATGCACGCGACCTGCTCCAAGTCGACGCCGCGAGCGCCCTGTCGATGCGGGACGGGGACGAGGGGATGCTGGTGGCGGGCTCCGACCCGTTCGTACGCCGTCTCGAAGCCGACGCCGTGGAGTGGGACGAGGGCCCCGGCCGGCACTGCATGACACACGGCGAGCTGCCACCGGCCCTGCGGCTCGACAGGATGCGCTGGCCGCGCTACTACGCCCGGGCGCAGAACCTGGGACTGCGGTACGCCACCGCGCTCCCCCTGCGCAGCCCGGACGCCACCTTCGGGGCACTCGTCCTGCTGCACCGCGATGGCTCGACGCACCCCACCGCCCTCGCCCTCGCCCAGTCCCTCGCCGACGTCACCGCGATCTGCCTGCTGCGCGAACGCGAAGTCCGCGCCAGCAGGGCCGTGACCGCGCAGCTCGAGCACGCACTCACCAGCCGGATCGTCATCGAGCAGGCCAAGGGGATTCTGGCGGCCCGGCTCTCGGTTCCGATGGACGCCACCTTCCGGTTGCTGCGCGGCTATGCGCGCCACCATCGCCGGCCCCTGGCCGACGTCGCCCGCGATGTGATCGAGGGACGGCTGTTGCCCGCACCAGGCCGCCTATAACATCAGCTAGCCCACCTGCCACTGGAGAACGGAAATACCAGCATGGGTTCCGCCCGACAGAAGTCGACCTCAGCCGATCGCCGGGCCCGGATAGAGGAGATGCGCCGGGCCGAGCAGTCGCGCGAGCGCCGCAACCGCATGCTCACCATCGGCATCAGCACCGTCATAGTGCTGAGCCTGGTCGGCTTCGGCTCGTATCTGTTCATCAACGAGCAGAACAAGCAGGACAAGCAGGACGCGGCGGCCGAAGAGGCGAAGAACGCGGACATCAAGGGCCTGCAGGAGTTCGACGCCAAGAAGCTGGGCCGCAACCACGTCACCAAGGCGGTGACCTACCCGCAGACGCCCCCGGTCGGCGGCGACCACAACCAGGCGTGGATGAACTGCAACGGCGATGTCTACGCCAAGGCGATCCCGGACATGAACGCGGTGCACTCCCTGGAGCACGGCGCGGTCTGGGTCACGTACAACAAGCAGGCGAAGGACGCCGACATCAAGGCGCTCGAGGAGAAGGTCAAGGCGACCCCGTACTCCCTGATGAGCCCGGTCGACACGCAAAAGGGCGCGCTCATGCTGACCGCCTGGGGCAAGCAGGTCACCGTGGACAGCGCCAAGGACCCGCGGGTCGCGAGCTTCTTCGCCAAGTTCGTGCAGGGCGAGCAGACCCCCGAACTGGGCGCCGCCTGCACCAACGGCCTTTCTCTCTGACCTCTCCGAACTCTCTGATCTCTCTGATCTCTCTGATCTCTCTGCACGCGATGGTGAACGGAATGCCGAAGTGAAGCGCACCACCTGGCTGGGGATCGCCGCGGCGCTCGTGCTCGCGGGCGGCGGGGGTATGACCCTCGCGCTCGCGGACGGGCACGACGGCGGGGCTCCCCCGTCCGCCACGGCCACGCCCTCGACGGACTCCGCGGACGCGGGGTTCGCCCGTGACATGGCCGTGCACCACCAGCAGGCCGTCGAGATGTCCTTCGTCGTACGCGACCGTACGGACGACGAAGACATCCGCCGGCTCGCGTACGACATCGCCAACACCCAGGCCAACCAGCGCGGCATGCTGCTCGGCTGGCTGACCCTGTGGGGTCTGCCCATCTCGTCGGGCGACGAGCCGATGGGCTGGATGGACATGCCGGCCTCGCTCTCGCCCGGCCACGACGGTGCGCTGATGCCGGGCATGGCGACCAACTCCGAGATCAAGAAGCTGGGCGAGCTGGACGGCAAGGAAGCCGAGATCTTCTACCTGCAGCTGATGACCGACCACCACAAGGGCGGGGTGCACATGGCCGAGGGCTGTGTGGAGCGCTGCGCCGTGGGCGTCGAGAAGCGGCTCGCGCAGGGGATGGTCGACGCGCAGAAGTCGGAGCTGGATCTGATGGCGGCTCTGCTGAAGGAGCGGGGCGCGAAGCCGCGCTGATCCTCGATACGCTCCGCATGCGGAGCGCCCGTATCGCGTTGATCATGGCCGCATGACGACGACGGACGAGGCCGAAGAGCAGCTGGCGGACGACGGTACGAAGCGGCAGTTCATCTCCTGGGTGACGCTCGCCCTGATGACCACCGCCTCCGTGGCGAGTCTGCGCCCCTCGCCCTCCATGGCGATCTACGGCCTCGCGGCGGTCTTCCTCTATCTGCTGCCCGCGGTCGTCTTCCTGCTCCCCACCGCCCTCGTCGGCGCCGAGCTGGCCTCCGGCTGGACCGGCGGCATCTACCGGTGGGTGGGCGAGGCGCTCGGCAAGCCGCTGGGCTTCCTGGCGGTCTGGTGCCAGTTCGCGATGACCATCGCCTACTACCCGAGCCTGCTCGCGTATGTGGCCTCGACCTTCGCGTACGTGATCCATCCGAGCCTCGCCGAGAACGGGCTCTACGTCGCGATCGTCATCGTCGTCGTCTACTGGACCGGCGTCTGGGTCTCCTCGCGCGGCACCAAGACGGTGGCCGGGCTCTCCAGCCTCGGCCTGATCATCGGCACGCTGATCCCGGGCGTCGTCCTCGTCGTGCTCGGCCTGGTCTTCCTCGCGCAGGGCAACCCGTCAGAGGCACCGATGGGATCAGGCCACTGGCTGCCGCCGTGGACCGGCCTCGCGAGCCTCGTCCTGATCGTCAACAACTTCCTCTCCTACGCGGGGATGGAGATGAACGGCGTACACGTCTCCAGCCTGCGCTCGCCGCGCTCGGAGTATCCGCGCTCGGTCTTCCTCGCCGCCGGTCTCGTGCTGCTGATCTTCATCCTTCCGGCCCTCGCGATCAGCTGGGTGCTGCCCGCCGAGAACACCAGCCTCACCGCCGGTCTGATGCAGGCCTTCCACGCCTTCTTCTCGCATTTCGGCGTCGCCTGGATGACGAAGATCGTCGGGATCATGGTGGTGATGGCCGCGCTCGGCGGCATGCTCACCTGGCTCGCGGGTCCCGCGAAAGGCCTGGTGCAACTCTCGCGGCAGGGCGGATATCTACCGCCGTTCCTGCAGAAGCTGAACTCGCACGGCGTACCGCAGAACATCATGATCGCGCAGGGTGTGATCACCACGCTGATCGGTGTGCTCTACGCGTTCAGCTCGGATGTGTCCTCGGCGTACTGGATGTTCTCCGTGATCACGATCCAGATCTATCTGATCGCGTATCTGCTGATGTTCGTGGCCGTGATCAAGCTGCGCAAGACCCAGCCGGACCGGCCGCGCGGCTTCGTCGTCCCGGCGGTGACGCTGGTCGCGGGCGTCGGGTTCGTCTCCTCCGCGTGTGCGATGGTCATCGGCTTCGTACCGCCGGACCAGTTCGGCGACGGGCCGCTGTGGCGCTATCTGCTGATCGTCGGCGGCGGGCTGCTCCTGCTCGGGGTGATCATCCCGCTGGCGTTCCTGAAGTTCCGCAAGCCGAGCTGGGTGCATCCGGAGTACCAGGGGGCGCGGGCCGAGGCGGACTAGGGTCTGTCCGGCGAATCGGGCCTCCGGCATGACACGTAGGCTTTGTCCCACTATGTACATGCCTGTCGCCCGCTCCCGCCCCCTGCGGCCCGCCGCCGTACCGCTCGCACTCGGCGCGCTCGCGTACACCGCATGGGTGGTCGAGGTCGTGGTCTCCACCGGCCTCGACCCGATAAGGACGTACGTCAGCGAACTCGCCGCACAGAGCGAGCCGCTCGGTGGCGTCTTTCGCACCACGGACCTGGTGGCCGGACTGCTCGTCCTGACCGGCGCGGTGTGGGGTCTGGTGCGCCACCGCCCGCGCGCGCCCTGGACGACGCTCGGCTGGTCCGGGCTCGCGCTGTTCGGTGCGGCCACCGCGGTCGACTCCCGGCTGCCGCTGAGCTGTACGCCGACGGCCGACCCGGTGTGCGCGGCCCGCGAGACGGCTGGTCTGGTGCCGGCCACGCATACCGCACACGCGGTGAGCAGCTCGGTCGCGGTCTTCGGGGCCATCGCCGCCATAGTGGCGCTCACGGTGGCGGCCCGGCGCTACGGCCACTGGCCCCTGCTCGCCCGTATCGGACCGTGGCTGGTGATCGCCGAACTGGCCGTCACCGCCTGGACGTTGGCAGCGGTCGCCGCCTTCCAGTCGGGGCACGGGACCTGGCTGCTCGGGCTCGGGCAGCGCTCGCAGGTGCTGCTCATCGCGGTGTGGCTGGGGCTCTTCGCGTACGACGTGGGGCGGCGGCAGACGTACGAAGCAGGGCGGGGCGCATGACTGGCGCGCCGGGGGCCTTCGTCCGCATCGGCGACGTGCCGCATCACGTCGTCGTGGAGGGCGCCGGCCCGGTCTGCGTGCTCACACCGGGCCTCGGGATGGCGTGGTTCGACTGGGATCCGGTGGCCGAACTGCTCGCACCGCACCGCACGGTGGTGCGCTTCGACCGTCCCGGGCTCGGCCTCAGCGGACCGGCCGCCGTCGAGCCCTCGCTGACCGGTGAGGCGGACCGCATCGCCCAGGTACTGGACGCGTGCGGGCTCACCGGCCCCGCCACCGTGGTCGGCCACTCCCTCGGCGGCTTCCACGCCGAGGGCTTCGCCCGGCTGCACCCCGCGCGCACGGCCGGGCTCGTCCTGGTCGACTCCAGCGTGGAGCCGACGGCGCGGCCGCGCCCGGCCAAGGCGGTGCGCACCGCGGTGACCCGCGTCGCCGGGCGCGGCCTGAGCGCGGCCGGAGTTCCGTACGCGCTGGGCCCGCTCGGGCGGCGCGCCGCGTACCGGCTCACGCGCGGCCGGCGCGGTGGCGATCCGGCCCCGTACGAGCTGGTCCGGCGCACCTGCTCCACCAGCCGTTCGCTGCGGGCGATGCTCGCCGAGTATGCGACCTATCCGGATCTGGCGGCCCAACTGGTCTACGTACGCCGCCAGTTCCTGCTCCCCGAAGGCCTGCCGGTCACGGTGCTCGCGGCGGGCACCGACGAGCGCTGGCTCACCTGGCAGCTGGCGCTCGCCGAGGAGCTGGGAGCCGCGTTCCGCACCGCCCCGCAGGCGAGCCATCTGGTGCTGCTCGACCAGCCGCAGGACGTCGCCGAGGCCGCGCTGTCGGTGGGCCCCGCTGTCAGTGGACCGTGCTGAGATGACCCCATGACTGCTGCCGACCGGGGCGAGCTGCGCCTGCGTATCACGGGCCGTGATCTGCCCGGCCGTTCCTGCGGCGAGTTCCGCGATGTCCATGTCGCGGTGCAGCGCGGACGCGACCCGGAGCGGCCGGTGCCCGGCGACGCATCGGAAGCGGTCTGGGAATTCACCGTCACGACGGTGATCTTGCCCGACGGGACCCCCGACTTCCGCGGTCCTTATGTGCACGGCGGGCGCGACGCGCGTTTCCTCTATCTGACCTGGGGCGAACTTCCGGCGGGCGGCGAGTTCGCCATGTTCCGTCGAGCGAAACTTTTCCTGGCGGATATTCCCGTGGCACTTGTCGAATCAGGCGCGGCCCAGGGTGACTTGGCTTTGACGGATGCCTGCGGGATGCCCCTGTGCGCGGCGGTTCGGCCACCGAAGGTGACTTTCCGGCCGTACGGCGATTGACGTAGGGCCGAAGCCAACCCTGCGCCCACATCACCCCATTCGCGCAGGTGAAGCCCCTGATAAAGCAAACATAAGCGTCTGTTACGGTTGCGGAAAATCACACTGCTCGTGCACAAGGGACACAATGACCACTCCGCCGCCGCCCGGCCCCGAGTCCCCCTGGGCCCCGCCGCCCGTCGACGCCAACGGCCCGTACCAGACTCCCCCGCCGCCGCCCGGCGTCGGCTACCCGACGGCCCCGCCGCCGGGTCCGTTCATGCCGCTCATGCCGCAGACGAAGAACGGTCTCGGCACCGCCGGCCTCGTGCTCGGCATCATCGGCGCCGTCCTGTTCTGGACGATCTGGGTCGGTGTCATCCTCGGCATCCTCGCCCTGATCTTCGGCCTGATAGGCCGCAGCCGCGCCAAGCGCGGCGAGGCGACCAACGGCGGCGCCGCCCTCGCGGGCGCCATCCTCGGCGGTCTCGCCATCGTCGCGTCCGTGGTGTGGCTGATCGTCGCGGTGGTCATCGTGTCGGACGCCGTCGACGACATCAACGACGAGCTCGACAAGGCCAAGGACGGCACCTCCTCCTCCGCCCCCAAGGACCCGACCGAGGACGCCACGGACTCCGGCTCCGACGCCGGCTCCGACGCTGCCGACTCGGACACCGCCGCCTTCGGCGACAGCTGGGAGTACGACGACGGCGTCAGCGTCACGGTCTCCGAGCCCGCCGCGTACAAGCCCGACGAGTTCGCCGCGGGCCACGAAAAGGGCAACACCGCCATCCAGTTCACGATCACGATCGAGAACGGCGGCAAGGAGAAGCTCGACATCACCACGGCCCTGCCGAGCCTGCGCGACGGCAAGGGTGCGGACGCCGAGATGATCTTCGACGGCTCGTACGCCACGAAGCCTTTCGAGGGCACGGTCCTGCCGGGCAAGAAGGCCACCGCGAAGTTCGCCTTCTCCATCCCCGCGGGCGCCGAGAAGGACCTCCAGATGGAGCTCAGCCCCGAGGTCATCGAGTACGACAACGCGATCTGGACCGGCTCGGCCAAGTAAGGCCCCGAGTACGTCCACCAGTACGTTCCGGGTGCCCGAGTCACTCCCCCATAGGACTTGGGACCCGATGACAGCGGGCCCTTCGGCGTAGGAAATAAGGAAGGAATCCGACTAAAGCGGCCGTAAAAGGCTGGCACCTTGGTCAGGTTCCCCCCGAATTTCCACTCCGAAGGGCCCGTTCGTCATGATCCCGCCGACCTATATGCCGGCCCTGCGCTACGGCATCGCCGCGGCGGCCCTGGTGCTCGCGCTGGTCTCCGTGATCTTCGCCGTCTCCGGGATCGGCGCCGACGAACCCTCGCATCACGCCACGGACAACGGCACCGAGGTGCAGGTGGATCAGCACCCGGCCCACAGCGGCTTCCACGAGCAGGACGAAGCCCTGCCGTAGGCGTACGGAGCCTTCAGAGCTCCACGGATGCCGCCACCGGCAGATGATCGCTCCCGGTCTGCGGCAGCGTCCACGACTTCACCGGCTCGATCCCGCGCACCATGATCTGGTCGATCCGCGCCATCGGGAACGAGGCCGGCCAGCTGAATCCGAACCCGTCGCCCGCCGCGCCCTGCGTGGAGCGCAGTTGCGAGGTGACCGGGGACAGCGAGCGGTCGTTCATCGTGCCGTTGAGGTCGCCGAGCAGGATCAGCTTCCGCACCTTGTCGTCGCGGATCGCGACACCGAGCGCCTCCGCGCTGTTGTCGCGCTGGCCCGCGGTGAATCCGGCGTTCAACTTGACGCGTACGGACGGCAGATGGGCCACGTACACCGCGAACTGGCCCTGCGGGGACTCCACGGTGGTGCGCAGTGCGCGGGTCCAGCCCATCTTGATGTCCACGGGCCGGCTGTCGCTGAGCGGGTACTTGCTCCAGATGCCGACCGTGCCCTCGACCGCCGCATACGGATAGGTCTCGGCCAGGATCTTCTTGTACGTGGGCAGCGCGTCGCCCGTGAGTTCCTCGAGCGCCACCACCTGGGCGCCGGCTGCCGCGATCTTGCGGGCGGTGCCCTCGGGGTCGGGGTTCTCGGCGTTGACGTTGTGGGTCGCGACCGTGAGATCGCCGCCGCCGGCGGACTTGTCGAAGATCAGGCCGCCGAAGAGGTTGGCCCACACAAGTGCCGGGAGAACCACGGCGATCAGGGCCGTGGCCGACTTGCGGACCACGGCGAGTACGAGCAGCACCGGGATGAAAAGGCCCAGCCACGGCAGGAAGGTCTCGATCAGCGAGCCGATGTTGCCGACCCGGTTGGGGATCCGCGAGTGCAGGGCGAGGACCAGGGCGAGCACGACGGCGAGTGACGCGAGGACGATGCCGCGGCGCCAGGCGCTTCTGTCCTTGAGGGAGTCGCGCCAGTCGTCGAGCAGGCGCCGGACACGGGAGCGGTGCTCAGGCCCCGAGCCGCTGTTCCCCGTCTCCGTCATATACGCCTGCGCCATGCCTTCGCCTCATTCGCCGTGCACACCGTCCCCGTACCCGTTCGACCCTAGGTGATGACGGTGTCCGTGCCTTGCCGTCCGAGGGGGTGCGTCCCCTGGGCGGCCGTACGGGTACGAGGACGGGCGACGGAGGCGGACAGTTCCGCCGCACCGACGGTCATGGGGCCTCTGTGACAAAACGCGCACATCGGCGCGCAGCTCGGCGGCGTACCGCCGAAGCCGCTTCACCGCCGGTCAGACCCGCAGTCCGGCGATCACCGTGTCCACGATCGTCTCGGAGAGACCGTCGGGCAGCGGTGCGTCATGGCTGAGGATCGTGCGCGCGAGCATGGGTCCGGTGAACAGGTCGGCCATCAGCGAGAGATCCAGATCACCGCGGAACTCGCCCTTGTCGACCGCCCGCCGGAGCACCTCGGTGACCCGGGCCCGCCGTCGGGCCACGACCTCGGCGTGGTAGAGCTCCCACAGCTGCGGATAGCTCTTGGCCTGGGCGAGCAGGCTCTGCAGCAGCGCGGACGAGCGCTTGGCCAGACCGCGGCGGCGGATCCCTTCGAGGATGACGACGAGATCGTCGCGTACGGACTCGCCCGCCAGTTCCTGGTCGGGCTCGTCCGTCACCCGCATCACCTCGACGAAGAGCTCCTCCTTGCCCTTCCAGCGTCGGTAGATGGTGGCCTTGCCGACGCCGGCCGTGCGCGCGATCCGCTCGATGGACATGTCGCCGAGCGAGACACCCTCCTCCAGGAGGCTCATCACGCCCTCGATGATGGCCCGTTCGACCGCCTCGCTGCGCGGCCGGCCGCGCACGACCTTCAGGCTCATGCGGTGTGTGCTCCCATCCTTGTGCGTAGGCCCGATTGTCCCTCTAGTGATCGGCGCCCACGGGCTCGGCGCTCTCGGATGGCGCGTTCTCGGCGGGTGTACGGCCGGGCAGGAACAGCAGGCAGACGAGGACGCCGATCAGGGCCACGCCCGCACCGCACAGGGCGGTGATGTGCATGGCGTCCAGGAAGGCGTTGTTGGCGGGGGCGACCAGGGCCTCGCCGCGTTCGCCGAGGGAGCGTGCGACACCGAGCGTCGCCTCGATCGACTCGCCCGCCGCGTGCCGCGCCTGCGGCGGCAGTACGGAGAGGTCGTCCTCGATGCCCGAGCGGTACGCGGCGGAGAGCACCGAACCCAGGAGCGCGATGCCGAGCGCGCCGCCGACCTGCCGGAAGGTGTTGCTCAGCGCGGAGGCCGAACCGGCCTTCTCGCGCGGCAGGGCCTGCATGATGACCACGCTCACCGGCGTCATGATGTGCGCCATGCCCGCGCCCATCAGGAAGAAGATGACTTCCATCAGCCAGATCGGGGTGCTCTCGTCGAGGGTCGTGAACGCGGCGAGCGTGGCGGCGATCACCAGAAGGCCCGTGGTGCACACGGCCCGGTTGCCGAACCGGTCGACCACGAGCCGGGCCCGCGGAGCGAAGATCAACTGGGCGGCGGCCAGCGGGATCATGAGCAGACCGGACTGCAGCGGGGAGTAGCCGCGCACGCTCTGCATGTAGAAGACGGAGAAGAAGGTGACGCCCATCAGCGCGAAGAAGACCAGGGCGATGGAGCCGATCGCGGCGGAGAACACCTTGTTCTTGAAGTAGGTGACGTCGATGGAGGGGTGGTCGCTGCGCTTCTGGTGCACCACGAACAGGGCGAGCACGGCGAGTCCGGCGCCCATCGTGGCGAGCACCACCGGGTCCGCGAAGTCGGCGAGCCGGCCGCCCTCGATGATCCCGTAGACGAGCAGCACGAGGCCGAGGATCGAAAGGAGCACACCGACGGGGTCGATACGGCCCGGGCTGGGGTCCTTCGAGTCCGGTACGAGGACGACCATCAGGACCAGGGCGAGCGCCACGATCGGCACGTTGATCAGGAAGACCGAGCCCCACCAGAAGTGGTCGAGCAGCAGTCCGCCCGTGATGGGGCCGATCGCGATGGCGAGCCCGACACCGGCCGCCCAGATGCCGATGGCCTTGGGCTGCTCCTCGCGCTCGAAGACGTTCATCAGGATCGCGAGCGTGGCGGGCATCACGAAGGCGGCGCCCAGGCCCATCACCGCGCGGAACGCGATGAGCTGCACCGGCGATCCGGACTCAGCCGCGAGCAGGGATCCGAGACCGAACACGACGAGGCCGCCGAGCAGCATCTTCTTGCGCCCGAACCGGTCGCCGAGGAGTCCGGCGCTGAAGAGCATGCCGGCGAAGACCAGCGTGTAGGAGTTGATCGCCCACTCCAACTCGCCCTGGCTGGCGCCGAGTCCGGTGGGTTCGGGCTCGGAGATGGTCTTGACCGCGACGTTCAGGATCGAGTTGTCGAGCACCACGATCAGCAGGCTGAGCATCAGCACGCCGAGGATGACCCAGCGGCGGCGGTGCACGGCTTCCGGTATGCGGGGAGGTGCGGGAGGAGTCGTCGTCATACGGCCGAGAGTAGTAGCTTTTCGATACGGCACCGTCTCGTATTGGAAATCCTTAAGGAGTCTTTACCCGTGGGGGGTGGCCTAGCCTCAAGGACCCCCTGGATGCCACCATGGGAGGTGATCCGGGGACGCCGTGAGGGCGCCTCGAGATGACTTGAAGGAGCCGTAGCCATGACGCAGTTCTCGGCTGCCCACACGCCTGCTGTGCCTGATGGGCACCAGGCCACCGACAGCAGCAAGGCGCTGTACGGGGGCAAGTCCAACCGCCGTGTCACCGTTCGCGATCTGATCGCCGCCAAGGAGCGCGGCGAGAAGTGGCCCATGCTCACCGCGTACGACGCGATGACCGCCTCCGTCTTCGACGAGGCCGGAGTCCCCGTCCTGCTCGTCGGTGACTCGATGGGCAACTGCCACCTCGGGTACGACACCACCGTGCCCGTCACGCTCGACGAGATGACCATGCTCTCGGCCGCGGTGGTCCGCGGCACCTCGCGCGCCCTGGTCGTCGGCGACCTGCCGTTCGGCTCGTACCAGGAGGGTCCGGTGCAGGCGCTGCGCTCGGCGACCCGGCTGGTCAAGGAGGCGGGCGTGGGCGCCGTGAAGCTGGAGGGCGGCGAGCGCTCCCTGGCCCAGACGGAGCTGCTCGTGCAGTCCGGCATCCCCGTCATGTCCCACCTGGGCCTGACCCCGCAGTCCGTGAACACCATGGGCTACCGGGTACAGGGCCGCGGCGACGAGGACGCGCACCGGCTCCTTCGGGACGCGAAGGCCGCGCAGGACGCGGGGGCGTTCGCGCTGGTCCTCGAGCTGGTCCCGGCCGAGCTTGCCGCCGAGGTCAGCCGGTCCCTGCACATCCCGACGGTCGGCATCGGGGCCGGCCCCGACTGCGACGCCCAGGTGCTCGTCTACACGGACATGATGGGCCTGACCCCCGGCAAGATGCCGCGCTTCGTGAAGCAGTACGCGGATCTGCGGGCGCAGATGGTTTCTGCGGCGCGGGAGTTCTCGGAGGAGGTCGTGGGCGGAACGTTCCCGCGCGAGGAGCACACCTTCCACTGACCCCTGCGGTCGCACCAGACCCTTGTGGTGGCAACGCGGGCCCGCCGACTTCCCCCGGTCGTGCGGGCCCGCGGCCTTCGCGTCACGCCAAGGGCTGCGGCCTTCGCGTCACGCCAAGGGGCGGGGGTCGAGGCGGATGACCTGTGCGGGTCCCGCCCGGAACGCCGGGGACGCCGCGTCGGCCTCGATCATGTGCGGGGTCGCGTCGTGCGCGGCGAGCGCCCCCTCGGACGCCCAGCGCTCGATGAGGACGAAGCGGTCCGGGTCGTCGCTCACCTGGTGCATGTCGTACTGAAGGCACCCCTCCTCGGCGCGTACGAGGGGTGCGAGGCGCTCGAAGGCGGCGACCTGTTCCTTGCCGCGGCCCGGACGTGCGGTGATCTGGATGACGAGCTGTATCGGCTGTGACATGGGCGACAGCGTAGGAGCACGCGCAGTGGGCGCCGCCGCCGGGCCCCGACATCCGGTCCGGGCCGGTGCGCAGGCGGCCTGGCGCAGGCATCTCCCCACCGCCCCACCTGCACGTATAGGCGCCCCGTCGGTCACCGACAGCACCTGTCGGTGACCTGTCGGCACCCTGTCGGCGGCGCCCCCCAGAGTTGTCGGCATGACGCGATCCGACAAGAACCCGAACCCCGGCGGCAGCAACGCCGTCACCGTACGAGGGCTCGTCAAGCACTACGGCGAGACCAAGGCCCTCGACGGCGTCGACCTCGACGTACGCGAAGGCACCGTCCTCGGCGTGCTCGGCCCGAACGGCGCCGGCAAGACCACGCTCGTACGAGTCCTGTCCACCCTCATTCAGCCCGACGCGGGCTCGGCCACCGTGGCCGGCTACGACGTCCTGCGCCAGCCCCGGCAGCTGCGCCGCAAGATCGGCCTCACCGGCCAGTACGCCTCCGTCGACGAGAAGCTCTCCGGCTTCGAGAACCTGTACATGATCGGGCGGCTGCTCGACCTGTCCAAGGCCGACGCCAAGAAGCGCTCGAACGACCTCCTTGAGCGCTTCTCCCTGACCGACGCCGCCAAGCGCACCGCCGGTACGTACTCCGGCGGTATGCGCCGCCGCCTCGACCTGGCCGCCTCGATGATCGGCCAGCCAGCTGTCCTCTACTTGGACGAGCCGACCACCGGTCTCGACCCCCGCACCCGCAACGAGGTGTGGAGCGAGGTCAAGCGCATGGTCGGCGAGGGCGTGACCGTCCTGCTCACCACCCAGTACATGGAGGAGGCCGAGCAGCTGGCCTCCGCGCTCACCGTGATCGACCGCGGCCGGATCATCGCCGAGGGCCAGATCGCCGAGCTCAAGGCGAAGGTCGGCGGCCGCACCCTGCGCATCCGCCCGGCCGACCCCCTGGTGCTGCGCTCGATGGCCGCCGACCTGGACGCCTCCGGGCTCACCGGTCTGGCCACCGCCACGGTCGACGCCGAGACCGGCACGGTCATCGTGCCCGTGCAGAGCGACGAGCAGCTCACCGCGATCATCGGCCACCTGGCCGCCCGTGGCTTCGCGCTCGCCGACATCGCCACCGAACTGCCCAGCCTGGACGAGGTGTTCCTCTCGCTGACCGGCCAGAAGGCCAGTGCTCCGCAGGACGCGCCCGCCCGTGAACTCGAGGAGGCCGCCGTATGAGCACCGCAACCCTTCCCCAGCAGACCCAGAACCCCGTCGACCAGCCGCCCCTCCTCAAGGGAGAGGAGGACGGCCGCATCGGACTCCGTGCCAACATGCGCCACACCGGCGCCCTGATCCGCCGCAACCTGCTGTGGATCAAGAAGGACCCGGAGTCGATGTTCGACGCCCTCCTGATGCCGGTGGTCTTCACCCTGCTCTTCGTGTACGTCTTCGGCGGCTCGATCGGCAAGGCGATGGGCGGCGGCCAGGACGCCTACGTCCAGTACGTGATCCCCGGCATGCTCGCCATGATGTCCATGTCGATCGCCCAGGCCGTCGGAACCGGCTTCAACGAGGACTTCCACAAGGGCATCATGGACCGCTTCCGGTCCCTGCCCATCGGACGCTCCTCGGTCCTGATCGCCAAGATCTCCGTGGAGATCCTGCGCCAGCTCATCGCCATCACGGTCTTGATGATCGTGGGCGTGCTCGTGGGCTTCGACATCGAGAACTGGCCCGGCCTGTTCGCCGCCGTCGGACTCTCGGTGCTCTTCGGCTCCGCCGTGATGTGGATCTTCCTGGTGCTCGGAGTGACCATGAAGAGCGCCCAGTCCGTACAGGCACTCGGCTTCCTCGTGATGATGCCGCTGCAGTTCGGCTCGTCGATCTTCACGCCGACCCAGAACATGCCGGGCTGGCTGCAGAACTTCACCGAGTACAACCCGATGTCCGGTCTCGCCGACGCGGCCCGCGGTCTGATGACCACCGGCCACCCGATCGCCCACGGCCTGTGGGTCACGCTGGCCTGGACAGTCGGTCTGACCGTGGTCATGGCTCCGTACGCCATCTACAAGTTCGCGAAGAAGAGCTGATGCGCAGCTGCGCACGACAGACCTGATCCGCCCGTCGGATCGCGTCTGAGCGGCAACGGATCAGTAGCTGATCCCCTGGGATCCCGCTGGGATGCCAGGGGATCGGAACAAGGCGGCGGCCTCCTCCACGGAGAGGCCGCCGCCTTCCGTGTGCGCCCGCTCGTACGCCTCGGCGTCGAGCCGGGCACGGATCAGCGCCTCGGCAGCCTCGCGCAGCTCGCGCTCGAACTGCGGCGCCACGTGCTTGGCCGGCCGGTGCGCGTCGGACACACCGAGCAGACGTGCCGCGACAAGGAGGCGCTCCTCGCCGCCGAGACCCGCCAACGCCTTGGCCGCGAGCGCCAGATGGGAGGACGACAGCTGCGGCATCACCATCTGCGACATCGGCTCCATCGCCTGCGCGAGGGCGTCGCGCGCGTGCACGAGGGCGGACTCGTTGTCGCCGTCCACGGTGTCGAGCCAGCCGAACATGCCGTCCAGCATGCCGCGGAACATCAGGATGGGCCCCGACATGAACTGGTCCCGCATCCAGGTCAGATGCGCCCTGGCCTCCTCGGTACGCCCCGTGCGGCCCAGGCGCAGCGCGAGGTAGAGGCGGGCGAAAGCCTGCGCCTCGGTGAACGCGGGATCGGTCTCGTCGACGATCTCGCGCAGGATCCGCTCCGCCTCGTCGCCGCGGTCCAGCTCGAAGAGCGCACCACCGGCCAGGCGGGACTTGAGCACGAGGACCTGGGTGCTGGCTCCCATCCGCTGCGCGTACTCGATGGCGACCACATAGTCCTCGGCGGCGCGGGCGAACTCGCCCTGCCGCTCCCAGCCCTCACCGCGCGCCGACAGCGCCTCGGCCTGGCCCCAGACATCGCCGAGTTCGACGAAGATCGCGAGCGCCTCGTCGGCGTTGGCCACGGCGTCGGCCGACCATTCGCTGCGGTTGGCAAGGATGTTGGCGCGCATCTGCAGCGCCCCGGCCAGCTCCCAGCGGTAGCCGAGCCGGCGGCAGGCCTCCACCTGCTCGGCGCTGAACGCCAGCACGTCGAAGGGCTCGCCGGTCATCAGCCGCGCGAAGAACCAGATCGATCCGGGCATCCTGCACACCTGCGGCATGCCCGGCCGGTACGTGGCCACGACGGCGCTCAGCATGTCGTTGTTGTCGCCCGTCCAGATGTCCCGGCCATGGTCCATCGTCGCCAGCTGGATCAGCTTGGCTCCGCGCCGCGCCTCCGCGAACACCTCGGGGCTCATCGGCGGCGGCGCGTCAGTGGCCCGTTCGTGCACGTCGGGGGCGGGTGTCACCGGGTGCGTGAACGGTTCGGGGCCGAGCCCCACGGCCGCGGTGGACCAGACCTGGGCCTCGACCCGCTGGTCACGCATCTGCCAGTACCAGCACAGCGCGTGCACCAGGCTCAGCACCTCGTGCTGGTCGCGCAGGGCGACCGCGCGACGCAGGGCCCCGCGCAGGTTCTCGTACTCCGTCTCGATCAGCGCGATGGCCTCGGCCTGGCGGCTGCCGCGCAGCAACGGGTCGGTGGTGCGGGCGAGTTCGCGGTAGTGGACGAGGTGGGCGCGCTCGGCCAGGGCCCGCTCCCCCGCCTCGTCGAGCCGCTCGGCGGCGTACTCGGCAACGGTCTCCAGGAGGCGGTAGCGCATCTCGCCGCCGACCGAAGGGGTCGCCACCACAAGGGACTTGTCGACCAGGGAGCCGAGCAGATCGGTGACATCGCGCCGGTCGACCATCAGGTGCAGATGGCAGGCGGGGTCGCCACCGGAATCGGGTACGGCCCCGCACACGGCCTCCGCGGCGGCGAGGTCACAGCCGCGTGCGAAAACGGAGAGTCTGCGCAGCACGGCCCGCTCCGGATCGTCGAGCAGGTCCCAGGACCAGTCCACGACGGCCCTGAGCGTCTGCTGACGCGGCAGGACCGTACGGCTGCCGCTGGTGAGCAGGCGGAAGCGGTCATCGAGCCGCTCGGCGATCTGGCGTGAGGTGAGCATCCGCAGCCGGGCCGCGGCGAGTTCGATGGCCAGGGGCTGGCCGTCGAGGCGGCGGCAGATCTCCTCGGCCGCGGGCCGGTCCTCCTCGACCGTGAAGCCGGGCCGCGCGGCCGCCCCGCGCTCGGCGAACAGCCGCAGCGCCATGGCCTCGGGCAGCGGCCCGAGCGGACGCACCGACTCCCCCGGTACGCCGAGCGGTTCACGGCTGGTCGCGAGCACCGTGAGCCCCGGACAGCGGGCGAGCAGCTCCGCCAGCATGTCGGCGGCGGCCGCGATCACGTGCTCGCAATTGTCGAGTACGAGCAGCAACTCACGCCGTGCGCAATGCTCGACGAGCCGGGTGAGCGGGTCCTGGGCGTTGCGGTCGGTGGACCGCACCGCCTCCGCGCCCGCTCCGTACAGGACGGTCTCGCGGGCACCGAGCGCGGTGAGCACCGCTTCCGGTACGGCCTCGGGGTCGGCGTCGGCGCTCACGGGCGCGAGCTCGGCGAGCCAGACCCCGTCGCGGAAGGCAAGACCGTCGGCCGCCTCCTGCGAGAGCCGGGTCTTCCCCGCGCCGCCCGGGCCGAGCAGGGTGACGAGGCGGGAGCGGGTGAGGTCCGCGCGCAGGGTCCCGATATCGGCTTCGCGTCCGACGAAGGAGGTGAGACGGGCGCGGAGGTTGCCCTTGGGGGGCTCAGGCTGTCTCTCGAGGACGGGTGTCCGCGGCTGCTCGGGCGCGGGTTCGGCGCTTTCCTGCGGCGACAGCAGCTCCGCGTGCAGCGCCCGCAGTTCGGGCCCCGGATCGGCGCCCAGCTGATCCGCCAGACGCTCCCGTACATCCTCGTACGCCGCCAGCGCCTGAGCCGCACGCCCCGCGTCGCGCAGCGCCCGCAGGCTCAGGACCTGGAGCGGCTCGTCCAGCGGATGCGTCTCGGCGAGCGCGGTCAGCTCCGGCAGGATCTGCTCGGCGCGGCCGAGCGCGAGCGCGGCCGCGAAGCGCCCGCGCCGCGCCTCGAGACGCCGGGCCTCCCAGCGGGCGGCCTCCGCGTCGCGGTCCGGCAGATCGGCGAACGCGGGGCCGCGCCACAGGGCAAGGCCTTCGTCGAACAGCGCCATGGCCTTGACCGCGTCGCCGTCCGCCAGGGCGTTCGCCCCCTCGGAGGCCAGCCGCTCGAAGCGATGCGCGTCCACGTCCTCGGCATCGGCCGTCAACCGGTAGCCACCGGGCCCGAGTTCCACCGCCTCCGCACCCAGCGAGCGACGCAGTCGCCCCACCAACGCCTGCAGCGCACCATTGGCGTCGGCCGGCGGATCCCCGTCCCACACCTCGTCGACGAGCTGTCCCACGGGCAGCGCACGGCCGGGCCGCAGGGCCAGCACGGTCAGGAGCCCGCGCAGCCTGGCACCGCCCAAGGTCACGGGGGTGCCGTCGGGGTGATGGGCCTGGGTGGTGCCGAGGACGGAATAGCGCACGTGCGCCATTGTCCCTCGAACAGCGCGGGGCCCCGCGCCGCCCTTGCTCCGGCCTTGGCCCACGCTTGCCCCGCTCTTGCCCTGCGCTTGCCCCGGCCGCCGGGAACGCGCGGCCGCAGGAACCCAGCACGTCCACGGTCCGTTGCCCCCACGTCACCGATAGCGTCATCCCGTACGAGTCACCTACACCGGCCGACGGCAGGAGCACGGACCATGACCACCGCCATCAGGCGCAGCGACCGGCGGATCAGTCCCGTCTTCCTCGGCATCGCGGCCGTGACGGCCGCGGGCGGCTGGGCGGCGTGGACCGGGTTCGCGGACAACCCCGGCGTGGCCGTGTTCGTGTTCGTCACGGGCGCGTGGATCGTCTCGCTGTGTCTGCACGAGTACGCGCACGCGCGCACGGCGCTGCACAGCGGGGACATCTCGATCGGCGCGAAGGGCTATCTCACGCTCAATCCGCTGAAGTACACCCACGCGCTCCTGAGCATCATCCTGCCGGTGCTCTTCGTGATCATGGGCGGGCTCGGTCTGCCCGGTGGCGCGGTGTTCATCGAACGGGGACGGATCCAGGGCCGCTGGAAGCACAGTCTGATCTCGGCGGCGGGCCCGCTCACCAACGTGCTGTTCGCCATCGTCTGCACGGCGCCGTTCTGGCTCGACGCGCTGGACGGCGTACCGCCCGTGTTCCAGTACGCGCTGGCGTTCCTCGCCCTGCTCCAGGTCACCGCGGCGCTGCTGAACTTCCTGCCGGTGCCCGGGCTCGACGGCTACGGCGTGATCGAGCCGTGGCTCTCGTACAAGATCCGGCGCCAGGTGGAGCCCTTCGCACCGTTCGGGCTGCTCGCCGTGTTCGGTGTGCTGTGGATCCCCGAGGTGAACGTGTGGTTCTTCAACGCGATCGACTCGCTCCTGAGCCTGCTCGGCATCGAGGAGTTCGAGTCGTACTGCGGGCAGAACCTCTACCGCTTCTGGGAGAACCAGAACGATCTGTGCGCCGTCGCCCGGTGAGGCGGGGGCGTCAGCCGGTGACCGGCCCGCGCTCCGCGCGTCCCTTGCGTACGTAGTAGATGGTCATGTTCGAGGACAGACCTGCGAGCAGCACCCACACGATGCCCAGCAGGCTGCCCTGCCAGAAGGAGACGACGGCCGCGGCCACGGCGAGGACGCAGACCATCAGCGCGTACAGAGCGAGGCGGGGCATGAGGACGGCTCCTGTCGGATGACACTTCGGTGGTACGCGGACCAGTGTCCCCCATGTCCCGCCCTGCTCTGTCAGCGGTCTGCCGGCGGTCGGCTCAGACGTCCGTGATCCGCAGTCCGGCGTGCGCCTTGTAGCGGCGGTTCACCGAGATCAGGTTGGCCACGAGCGACTCGACCTGGTGGGCGCCCCGCAGCCGGCCCGCGAAGACTCCGCGCATACCGGGGATACGGCCGGCCAGGGCCTGCACGATGTCGGTGTCGGCGCGCACCTCGCCGAGCACCATCACGTCCGTGTCGATCTCCTCGATCGACTCGTCCTGGAGCAGCACCGCCGAGAGGTGGTGGAAGGCGGCCGTGACCCGCGAGTCGGGGAGCAGGGCGGCGGCCTGCTGGGCGGCGCTGCCCTCCTCGACCTTCAGGGCGTACGCGCCCTGCTTGTCGAAACCGAGCGGGTTCACACAGTCCACGACCAGCTTGCCGACGAGGTCCTCGCGCAGCGCCTCAAGGGTCTTGGCGTGGCCGTCCCACGGCACGGCGACGATCACAATGTCGCTGCGCCGGGCGCACTCGCTGTTGTCGGCGCCCTCGATGCCGAGGCCCAGCTCGTCGGCGGCGGTCTGCGCGCGCTCCGCGGCACGCGAGCCGATGATCACCTTCTGTCCCGCCCGGGCGAGCCGGTAGGCGAGTCCGCGTCCCTGGTCGCCGGTGCCGCCGAGCACACCGACGACGAGGCCGGACACATCGGGCAGCTCCCAAGGGTCCCTGACGGGGGCCTTGGCGGGGGCCTTCGCGGGGGCTGCTGCGGGCGCATCATTCGTAGTCATGGCGCTGACGATACTTGCCGGTAGTGGGCTGTTGAGTTCTGCCCGTACGTGCTATCGCCCTCGCCTTCATGTGACGCGTCCGACCGGGATCCGCCGGAAGGCGATCGTCTCGTACGGCCCGAAGTCCCCGGTCTCAGCGCGTACGCGTGGGCCACCGAGGCTCTCAAGGCAAGCGGAACCCCGGGGGAACGGGCCCCAACAACACGGGACTTGGCGGTACGCGGTCACCTTCCTGCGCGATCCCCGTACGCCCGTACGAACTTGGACGCGTACGAGACGCACACAACAGGCCGCCCGGCACGGAGATGGGGCGAACCGGCTTGAATCGCGGCCCGGTTGGGGCAGTATGCGACTCATGGACGCCGTCAGGGTCGCGCTGCTGCGCGAAGTGCTCGCCGGGACGGAGTGGCCCTCGGCCACCCGCCGCTTCGCCGCGTCCCTGCGCGGCGCGGTCGTCCCGCACGGCGGCGGTCTGCTCCTGGTCGGCACGCGGGAGTACGAGCCGTGGCATCTGGCCGCGCATCTGGTCGACGAGGCAGCATGGTCGGGTACGCCGGAGCTCACGCCCACGCTCGTACGCCATCAGGTGCGGGCCTCGGATCCCGCGCATCTGTCGGTGGGCCTCGGCAGGATCGAGGCGGCGCGCAGGGGTGAGACCCTGCTCGTGGTGGCCCCGGACGCGCCCGGCGAGGGACTGCTCTCACGGGTGCACGACGCGCGCCGGGCGGGGGCCACGGTCCTCGCGCTCGACACCGGGGACAGCGAACTGCCTTCGCTCGCGCATGAGTTGCTGAGCGTGCCGCCGTCGCGCGAACTCGACCTGGACACGGTGCAGCACCTGGTCAGCGCGGCCGCGGGCGAGAACTCACTGCCCTCGCCCGCGCCCACGATGCGCTCGGGCCGCCGGCTGCGCGACCGGCTCTCACGGCTCGCCGACCAGCTGACGGCGCCACCGCCCGCGCGCTGGTAGCAGCGCGGTGCGCTCCCCCGCGGACGGGCACCGATACCCGCACCCGTCCGCGCAGCCGCGTCCGCCGCTCAGGCGCTGAGCGGGAATTCGTCGCCCAGCGCGCGGAACACATGCGTGTTCAGCGAGAAGGCGCGCTTGCACTCGTCGATCACGCGCTGCTTCTCCAGGTCGTCCACCGCGAGGGCGTCGAGCAGCTCGCGGTAGCCGCGCTTGAAGGCGGCGGGGTTGGTGATCTCCTCGAAGACGTAGAAGCGCACGCCGTCACCCTTGCGGCTGAAGCCCCAGGTCTTCTCCGCCTTGTCGCGGATGATCTGACCGCCGGACAGGTCGCCGAGGTAGCGGGTGTAGTGGTGGGCGACATAGCCCGCGGGCCAGGTGCGCGCGCACTCCGCCACCCGCTCGGCGTACACGGCCGTGGCCGGCAGCGGCTTGAGCGACTCGCGCCAGCCCTCGCCGCCGTGCAGATGCGTGAGGTCCGCCTCCAGAGCGGCACCGCGCATCAGCTCGGGCTGTATGAACGGACCCGCCACCGGATCGTCCGCGAGCGCCGGCGCCGCGTCCTCCAGCGCGCGGTACACGAACCACAGCTGCTCGGTGTACCGCGTGTACGCGTCCACGCCCAGCCGCCCGCCGAGCAGGTCGCTCATGAACGTCGAGGTCTCGGCCTCGGTGTGCTGCTCGTGCGACGCGGTGCGGATGACCGTCGAGAAGGGCGTGACGGATGTGTCCACAGGGACCTCCGGATCCGAAGAAGCGGGAAACTATGATTGATCCTCTTACTTAGGTTTGCCTAAGTCAATGGGTTCCCGACGACCTGTCGGTAAAGTTTCCGGACTCCTTGTCGGTAAACCTCTGGGAGTGCTCCGCATCACCTCGTCCAGGGTGGCGCAGGGGGCGCCGGGCGGCATGTCGGCGGGGCCGCGGGGCAGCATGTCGGCGGGGCCGCCGCCGGGCGGGCGGCACATCGGCGGGCCGGCAAACGAAAAGCACCCCCGGCCTGAGCCGGGGGTGCGCTGAGAGGTCCCTACAGGACCCCGATACCGAGGCCGAGGCCAAGTCCGATCCCGAGGCCGTGACCGTGACCGTGGCAGTGTCCGTGCCCGTGGTCGTGACCCACGCCGACACCGACGCCGACGCCGATCCCGACCCCTGGGTGGGGGTGGGTCATCGTCGTGGCCTGAGCCGCCGTCGACGCGGTGCCCAGCGCGAGGAGCGTGGCGCCCGTCACCGCACCCGCCTTGATCATGGCCTTCATCCTGCTGCCCATCAGAACCTCCCAGATCTCCGAGCGCGGCCGGCGTTGCTTCTGTCCGGCCGCACCGGGATGCATGGGCTCCGGGACGCACCTTCACGCATGGCTCACTCGATCAGAGCGTGTCCGGCACCTGCAGGTTTGTTCGGAGAGGCGGGTTTGATCAAGCGGGCGACGGTGCTCAGGGAAGCGTGAGGATCTCCACGCCCGTGTCCGTGACGACCATCGTGTGCTCGAACTGGGCGGTGCGCTTGCGGTCCTTGGTGACGACCGTCCAACCGTCCTCCCACATGTCGTACTCGTGCGTGCCGAGCGTGAGCATCGGCTCGATCGTGAACGTCATACCGGGCTGGATCACCGTCGTGGCGTGCGGCGAGTCGTAGTGCGGGATGATCAGACCGCTGTGGAAGGACGAGTTGATGCCGTGGCCGGTGAAGTCGCGCACGACTCCGTATCCGAACCTCTTCGCGTACGACTCGATGACCCGGCCGATGATGTTGATCTGGCGCCCGGGCTTGACGGCCTTCATGGCGCGCTCGAGCGACTCGCGGGTGCGCTCGACGAGCAGCCTCGACTCCTCGTCGACGTCGCCGACCAGGTAGGTGGCGTTGTTGTCGCCGTGCACACCGCCGATGTACGCGGTGACGTCCAGGTTGATGATGTCGCCGTCGTTCAGGACGGTGGAGTCCGGAATGCCGTGGCAGATGACCTCGTTGACGGAGCTGCACAGCGACTTGGGGAAGCCGCGGTAGCCGAGCGTCGACGGGTAGGCGCCGTGGTCGAGCATGAACTCGTGGGCCACCCGGTCGAGTTCGTCGGTGGTGACACCGGGCGCGATGTGCTTGGCGGCCTCGGCCATCGCCTGCGCGGCGATCCGGCCCGCGATCCGCATCGCGTCGATCGTCTCGGGGGTCTGCACCTCAGGCCCCGTGTACGGCTTCGGCGCCGGCTTGCCCACGTATTCGGGGCGCCGGATGTTGCCGGGCACGGAGCGGATGGGAGAGAGCTCCCCTGGTTCGAGCAGCGACGGGACAGACATGTCAGTGAGTGTAACGAGCGCTCTTCGGGCACGATGGCGGCGTGGGAGCGCATCAGCCGCTCGCGGGAAGGGAGCCGGGGATGGCCCTGTTCAAGAAGCGCACGGTCGGCAAGCCGGGTGAGTGGTACTACTGCCTGGAGCACAAGAAGGTCGAGGAGGGGCCCGAGTGCCCGGGCAAGGACCGCTTCGGCCCGTACGCCACGCGTGAGGAGGCGGCGCACGCGATGGAGACGGCGCAGGAGCGGAATCTGGAGTGGGAGACGGATCCCAAGTGGCACGACCGCAACGGGGACGACGAGAGCTGAGGGTAAGGGGCTTGGCGGGGATGGCTCAGCCGCTCTCCGCCGCAGCCACCGCTCCCCTGCTCTCCTGTGCCGCCTTGCGCCGCCGGGCGTCCGGATCCGTGTCCGCGTCGTAGGAGACGAGCTTCGGCAGCGACGCGGTCAGGAGCGCGACCGCCGCGACACAGACCGCGCCGCCCGACCAGATCGCGGTCCGGGTCCCGGTCCAGCCGGCCATCGCGCCCGCGCGCACCTGGCCCAGCTGCGGGCCCACGCTGTACGAGAGGACCTCGATGCCCGCGAGGCGGCCGCGGAGCTCCTCGGGGATGGTCTGGTTCCAGATCGTGGAGCGGCCCAGACCGCTGAGCATGTCGCCCGCTCCGGCGAAGGCGAGGCAGCCGAGGACCAGCCAGACGTTCCCGAACCAGCCCGCCGCCGTGATCGCCAGGCCCCAGCCCGCCGCGCCGAAGATCACGAGCAGGCCGTGCCGGCGTATACGGGTGGTCCAGCCGCTCGTCAGGCTGAGCAGGAGCGAGCCCACCGACCCCGCCGCGTACATCAGGCCGAGTGACCACTCGGCGTCGAGGTCGTCGGCGAGGAAGGGGAAGATCGTGTTGGGGAACGCGAAGATCATCGCGGCCAGGTCGATGGCGTACGTGCCGAGCAGCACCGGGCGCGACCAGGCGTAGCGCGCGCCCTCGGCGATCCCCTTGAGCGAGGGCTTCTCGGCGTCGTGCGACGGCGGGGCGGGGGTCAGACGCAGACAGAGCAGTACCGAGGCGGTGAAGCCCACGACGGTCATGGCGTACGCGGTGGCGTGCCCCGCGTAGGCGACGACGAGGCCGGCGAGCGCCGGGCCCGCGATGGCGCCGAGCTGCCAGCGCAGCGCGTTGAGTGCGGCGGCCGCCGTGAGCTGGTCGTGCGGGACGATCCGCGCGAGCAGCGAGTCGAGTGCGGGGCGCTGGAGTCCGGCGAGCGCGGAGACACAGGCGGCGACGAGATACAGCGGCCAGAGCATGGGGCTCGGGAGCAGGGCGTTGACCAGGAGGATCACGGCGAGGGCGCCGAGTCCGGCCTCGGTGAGCAGGATGACCTTGCGCCGGTCGACGGCGTCGGCGAGCGCGCCGCCGTAGAGCCCGAACACGATCAGCGGTATCAGCTCCACCGCGCCCATCGCGCCGACGGCGAGCGGGGATTCCGTGAGGTCCTTGATCTGCAGGGGCAGCGCGATCATCGCCATGAAGCTGCCGAAGTAGGTGACGAGCCCCTGCACCCAGATCAACCGGAAGTCACGACTGCTCCGCCAGGGCGAGAGGTCGGGGAGTATCGCCGCGAGGCGGGAGGGTGAGGGCTGTTCGGTCACGAGGGCTCATGTTCCGTGGGAGTGGGAGGCGGGGGCAAGCGATTTCCCCACGCGGAGGGCCCCAAGGGGCGCAGCCCCGAGGAGCCGCAGCCCCCGAGGAGCCGGCTCAGGGGTCGCTCAAGAACCCTCGGCGCTCGTGATGCCCATGATCCGGCTGCCCACCACGACCCCCGGCTTCGCCGCACCCTTCGGCGGTACCTGCGCCGCCAGGTTCGAGACGCGTTCCAGCGTGATGGACTGCTTCACCTGGCCGGTGAGCAGCGCCTCCACATCCTTCGGGACCGTGATCTTGAGGCCTTCGGACGCCGTCTGCTTCTCGAAGTGGCGGGTTGCGAAGAAGACGAACGCGCCGCCGTCCTTCGTCAGCAGGCCGAGCGGCGCGAAGTCACCTGCCTGCTCCGGCTGATCGACCCACTGGCGCGACCAGCCGGGGCTCGACTCCCGCTTCTTGCGGTCCGTGCGCCAGCCGCTGGTGTGCGGCCCGTCGGCGAACTGCGCACCGCCGTCCTGCAGATACGTGGCGTACGCGGCGGGCAGCTTGCCGGGCGCGACGGCGAGAGCGTTCGACTCGAGGCCCGCCGGCGTGGCGAAGCCGTCCTTGTCCTTCTTGAACTCGGGGACCTCGCCGGGCGAGAGGATGTTGAGGTAGGCGACCTTCCACGGGTCGTCCACGCCGTGCTTGACGAACACGAGGAACCAGCGGGTGTCCTTGGCCGGATCGTCGTCGACATCACGGTTGCTGTCGGTGTCGGCGACGAAGAACCGCGGCCAGCCGGCCTTCTTCGGGATCGCGAACGTCGCGTCGGTGAGTTCGAGCGGCGAGTGGTTCGGATTGCCGTTCGCCGCGTTCTTCGCCTTCGCCTTCAGACCCGCCTGGTTGATCGCCCCGAGCGCCCCGGTGACATGGTCGTCGGAGAGCTCGGGGTCATACGCCTTGTCGGCCTTGTTGTACGCGGCCGTGAAGGACTCAAGTGCCTGCGCCGCCTCGGACTTCGTCGCCGCCGGAACGATCTCCCGCTCCCCGTGCACCGTCACGCATCCGCTCGCTGTCAGGGCCAGCACCGCCACCGCTGCCCCCGCCGCTGCCGGTCGACTCACCCTGCTCATGGCTCGCCTTCTGCTCCGTGCGCCCCAGTGCTTCCTTACGCCCCAGTGCTGACGCGAAAGACCCTACCGGGGCGAGGAAGAGCACCAGGGTGGGGATCAGATACAGCGCCCACACCGTGACCTGGAGCACGGTCGGATCGGGCTGGAAGTTGAAGATCCCCTTGAGCAGCGTGGCGTGCCAGGTGTCCGGCGGATAGCTCTCGCTTATGTCGAAGGCCTTGTTCGCGAGGCCGCCGAGGAACCGTGCCTCCTGCAGATCGTGCACCCCGTACGCCAGGATGCCCGCGGCCACGACGACGAGCACGCCGCCGGTCCACTTGAAGAACTTGGCGAGGTTGATGCGCAGGGCTCCGCGGTAGAACAGCCAGCCCATGACGACCGCGCTCAGCAGCCCGAGCACCGCACCGAGCAGCGGATCCCAGCCGCTGTCGGCGGCGTCCACCGCGCTCCACACGATCAGCGCGGTCTCCAGGCCTTCGCGCCCCACGGCGAGGAACGCGGTGAAGACCAGCGCGCCGGTGCCGAGCGCGAGCGCGGAGTCCAGCTTGCCGTGCAGTTCGGCCTTCAGGTGCCGGGCGGTGCGCCGCATCCAGAAGACCATCCAGGTCACGAGCGCCACGGCGATGATCGACAGACCGCCGCCGAGCGCCTCCTTGGCCTCGAACGTGAGCTCCTGCGTACCGAACTGGAGAGCGGCACCGAACCCGAGACTGACCGCGATCGCGACACCGACACCGATCCACACCGGCGTGAGGGCATCGCGCCGGTCCGTCTTGACCAGGTACGCCACCAGGATGCAGACGACGAGCGAGGCCTCGAGGCCTTCGCGCAGGCCGATCAAGTAGTTGGCGAACATGGCTTACGCCCCTTCGGAGAACAGGGCGCTGCCCCACCAGTCGGAGTCGCCGCGCACACCCGGCGGGATCGCGAAGACGGCCGAACCGACGTGCTGGATGTACTCGTTGAGCACGTCCTTGCGCGCGAGGTTCAGCTGCACCGGGATGAAGGCGTCGCGCACGTCGCGCTGGTACGCGAGGAAGAACAGACCCGCGTCCAGGCGGCCGAGCCCGTCCGTACCGTCGGTGAAGGAGTAACCGCGGCGCAGCATCTTCGCGCCGCCGTTGGTGTCCGGGTGCGCGAGCCGCACATGGGCCGCCTCGGGCATCGCCTTGAGGTTGGGCTCGTCGTGCTCGCGCTTCTTGCCGTACGCGGCGCCTTCGCCCTTGGTACGGCCGAAGATGTCCTCCTGCTCCTTGAGCGGAGTGCGGTCCCAGGTCTCGATGTTCATCCGGATCCGCCGGGCCACGAGATACGAGCCGCCGGCCAGCCAGGCCGGACCTTCCTTGGCGCCCACCCACACGTGCTGGTCGAGCGTCTTGGTGTCGTCGCCCGCGACGTTCCGGGTGCCGTCCTTGAAGCCCATCATGTTCCGCGGGGTCTGCGCGTCGGGCGTGGTCGAGGAGGTCTTGCCGAAGCCCAGCTGCGACCAGCGGATGGCGACCTTGCCGAAGCCGATCCGGGCGAGGTTGCGGATCGCGTGCACCGCGACCTGCGGGTCGTCCGCGCAGGCCTGTATGCACAGATCGCCGCCGCTGCGGGCCGCGTCCAGGTTGTCGCCGGGGAACTTCGGCAGATCGACAAGTGCCTCCGGGCGCTTGTCCTTCAGACCGAAACGGCCGTCGAAGAGCGAGGGCCCGAAGCCGATGGTCAGGGTCAGCCGGGACGGCTTGAGGCCGAGCGCCTCACCGGTGTCGTCCGGCGGCGCCTCGGCGAGTCCGCCGTAGGCGCCCTGGCCGACCGGGGAGCCCTGGGTCATGAGCGCGGCGGCCTCGGTCCAGTCCTTGAGGAGCTTGATCAGGTCCTCGCGGTCCTCGGTCTTCACGTCGAACGACGCGAAGTGCAGCCGGTCCTGCACGGCGCTGGCGATACCCGCCTGGTGCTTGCCGTGGAACGGCACGGCCGCGCCGGCCTCGGCGACGGGCACGGTGGTGTCACCGCTGTCGCCGAGCGCGGCGGCCGCGCCGCCTGCCGTCGCGGCACCGAGCGCGAGGCCCGCGCCGCCCCAGCCGAGCACGGAACGCCGAGAGGGAGCACCGGCGTTCGTGGTGCCTGCCGCCTCGGGCGTGCCTTGCGGAGCGGCACCCTCTTGCGTGGTGGTCTCGTCGCTCATGATCCAGGTCCCCTTGCTGCTACTTCACGACCGCGGCGGCGAGCTTCGACAGGGGCTCGGCGAGTGCGTTGACCCCGTCGGAGAGCTCCTTGCGGTCCTCCTTGCCGACCTTGTCGTACGAGGTGAACTCGTAGGAGCTCTTGTCCTCGCGGTACTTGTCGAGCAGCGTGTTCAGCGCCGCGAACTGCTTGTCGAGCTCCTTGACGAGCTCGGCGTCGTTCTTCGCGGCGACGTCCTTGAGCAGGGCGTACGACTTCTCCGCGCCCTCGACGTTCGCCTTGAAGTCGACGAGGTCGGTGTGCGAGTAGCGCTCCTCCTCGCCGGTGACCTTGCCGGTGGCGACCTCGTCGAGGAGCTCCTTGGCGCCGTTGGCCATCGAAGTGGGGGTGATCTCGGCCTCGTTGACCCGGTCCTGCCAGTTCTCGAGGTCCTTGATCAGCAGGTCCGCGAGCTCCTTGTCGCGGTCCGTGATCTTGCCGTCCTGCCACAGCGAGCGCTCGAGGCGGTGCCAGCCGGTCCAGTCCTTCTCCAGGTCCTGGCCCTCTTCCAGACCGTCCTCGCGTACGTCGACCTTGGGGTCGATGTCACCGAAGGACTCGGCCACGGGCTCGGTGCGCTCCCACCCGATGCGCGAAGGCGCGTACGCGGCCTTGGCGGCCTCCAGGTCCCCGGCCTTCACGGCGTCGGCGAACTTCTTGGCCAGCGGCAGGGTCTCGTCCGCCTGCTCCTGCGCGTACTTGCGGTACGCGGCCACGGCGGCGTCCAGCTTCGGGTCGCGCTTGGCGGTCGCGTTGCCACCGGTCGCCTTGACCTGCTGGCGGATGCCGTCGCCCTTCATGCCCGGCTTGCAGGCGATCTGGTACGAACCGGCCTTCACCTCGGCGGTGACCTTCTGCTTCGTACCGGGGCCGATGTTCTCGCGCTCGGTGACGATCCGGTCGTCCGGGTACAGGACGTAGACCTCGGTGACCTTGGAGCCCTTGTTCTCCACGTGGAGCTCGATGTGCCCCGCGGGGAACTCCGTCTTGGAGACCTCGCACTGGTCGTCCGTGGCGGTGACCTCGATGAGGTGGTCGTCGCCTGACTTGGCGTCGGACTTCTCCGTGCAGCCGGTGGCTATCACGGCGAGGGCAACCGCGGTGGCGGAGGCAAGAGTTACACGGGCGGCACGCATACGGGCTCCAGGGCTTGAACCAGGTGAGGCCGACCTAACTTATCTGAGCCTTACCTGAGTGCTACCCCGCCGTCCAGTGATTCAGCTCTCTTAGACGGTGTATGAGCGCGGGCCGATCACGAAGGGGTCAGCCCTCGCCCATGCGCAGGTCAAGAGTGGGTCAAGCGAGACCGGTCGGCCGCCTCAGTCCCGTTCCGGAAAGACCAGCAGCGTCCCCGTCCGAGGATGGGGAAGCACCTCGACCGGCTGGCGGTAGACGCGGCTGAGGAGTTCGCCGTCGAAGACCTCGGCGGGTGCGCCCTCGACCGCGATCGCGCCCTCGTGCAGGACGGCGACCCGGTCCGCGTACGCGGCGGCGAGCCCCAGGTCGTGCAGGACGACCACCACCGCGTCACCGGCGGCGGCCCGCTCACGGCAGACCCGCAGCACCAGTTCCTGATGGCGCAGATCGAGCGCGGCGGTGGGCTCGTCGAGCAGGAGCAGCGGCGCCTGCTGGGCGAGGACACGGGCGAGTGCGACCCGGGCGCGCTCACCGCCGGAGAGCGCGGAGAAGGGACGGCCAGCGAACTCGGTGACCTCGGTGGCCCGCATCGCGGCGGCGATCACCTCGTCGTCGTTGTCCGCGAGCCGGGTCCCGTTCCAGGGCGCCCGGCCCATCCGTACGACCTCCTCCACCAGGAACGGGAAGGAGAGCGCCGCCGACTGCGGCAACACCGCACGGCGAAGTGCGAGTTCCCCGGCGCTCCAGCCGGTCGCGTCCTTGCCGCAGATGCGGACGGTCCCCGAGTCGGGCGCGAGGTCCGTGGCGAGGGCGGCCAACAGGGTCGACTTCCCGGCACCGTTGGGCCCTACGAGCGCGAGGACCTCACCGGCCCGCGCCTCGATGTCCACGCCGCGCAGCACATGGCGCGCGCCGAGCTTGATGTGCAGCTCGTGGGCGGAGGCGAGGGTGGTGCCGGGCTCTACGGGTGCGGGCAGCTCCCGGTGGCGTACGGCGAACAGCGACCGGATCATGCCCAGCCTCCTTGCTTGCGGCGGGTGCGGCGCAGCAGCCAGAAGAAGAACGGGCTGCCGATCAGGCCGGTGAGGACGCCGAGCGGCAGTTCGGCGGGCGCGGCGATGGTGCGGGCGGTGAGATCGCAGATCGCCAGCACCAGGGCGCCGCCGAGCGCACTGCCCGGGATCAGGAAGCGGTGGCCGGGTCCGGCGAGCATCCGCAGGAGGTGCGGGACGACCAGGCCGACGAAGCTGATGATGCCGGAGACGGCCACGGCCGCGGCGGTGAGCAGCGCGGTGACGAACATCAGGATCACGCGCATCCGCTCCACGTCCACGCCGAGGTGGCGCGCGGGCCGTTCGCCGAGCGCGAGCAGATCGAGCTTGCGGGAGTAGAAGGGTGCGACCGCGAGACCGACAAGCGCCCACGGCAGTACGGCGAGCACCTTCGGCCAGGTGGCCTGGGCGAGCGAGCCGAGCTGCCAGAAGGTGATCTGGGTGACCTCGGCGTTGTCCGCGAAGAAGATGAACAGGCCGATCATCGCCATGCCGAAGGCGGTGACGGCGACACCGGTGAGGATCAGCGTCACCACTTCGGTGCGACCGCCCGAGCGCGACATCGCGTACACGAGGAAGACCGTGATGAGCCCGCCGACGAACGCGAAGACGGGCAGCGTCCAGTTGCCGAAGAAGGCCAGACCGAAGGCGATCGAGGCGACACCGCCGACCGCCGCACCCGAGGAGATGCCGATGACGGCGGGCTCGGCGAGCGGATTGCCGAACACGCCCTGCATGAGGGCGCCGGCGCAGCCGAGCGAGGCACCGACGACGAGGGCGAGCACGACGCGCGGGAAGCGCACGTTCCACAGCACGCTCTCGCCGACGCGGTCGAGCGCGGCGCCGCCGAGCCCGATGCGGTGCTGCACGGACGAGACCACATCGCCGAGTGGTATCTCGTACGCGCCGATGCCGGCGGAGAGCAGTGAGACCGCGACCAGGCCGGCCAGCATGCCGGCGGTCAGCAGGTACGGGGCGCTTCTTCTACCTTTTCCTGTACGGGGCTTGGCGCTCGGAGGCGTATCGGCGGCAGTGGCCGGGGGTGTGGCGGTGGCGGTCACTTGGCATCACCGTAGAGCTGGTCCACCAGCGACTTCAGGACCTCGTCGGTGCGCGGACCGTAGTTGAGCAGCACGCCGTCGGGGATGTCGACGACGCGGCGGTCCATACCGGCGGGCGTCTCGGCGACGCCCGGGATCTTGACGAGTCCGTCGACGCCGCCGACCGACTCCAGCCCCTTGGTCATCACGAGGATCACATCGGGCTGCGCCTTGGCGAGCGCCTCGGGGGTGATCGCGGTGAAGTCCTTCTTCAGACCCGATTCGGCACCGGCGTCGATGGCACCGGCCGCGTCCAGCAGCGAGCCGGCACCCGACTCCGCGCCGCCGATGAGATAGACGGCGGCCGTGCCGCGCAGGTAGAGGAAGGCGACCCTGGGCTTCTTCTTCTGCTGGGGGATGCCCTTCTGCACGGCGGCGATCCGGTCCTCGGTGCGCTTGATCAGCTCGTCGCCGGCCTTCTTCACACCGAGCACTCCGGCCACTTCACCGATCCGCTTGCTCACGTCGCCGAGGCTCTTGGCCGTGTCGAGGAGGACGACGGGGATGCCCGCGTCACGTATCTGCTGCATCGCCTCGACGGGCCCCGACGTGGTGTCGCCGATGACGACGGTGGGCCTGAGCGACAGGACGCTCTCCGCGGAGACATCGTGGCCGCGGGTCACCGTCGGGAGCTTGCCTGCCTGTTCGAAGGTGGCGGTGATGTCCTTGGCCACCACGTTCTTGCCGAGGCCCAGCGTGAAGACGATCTCGTTGATCGAGCCGGTGAGCGGCACGATGCGATCGGCCGACTGCACGGTGACCTTCTTGCCGTCGGCCGAGTCCACCGTGACGGGAAGCTCGGGCTTCGGCGTACCGGCGAGGGGCTCGACCTTGTCGGGAGCAGCCTTCTGCTCCGCATTCGCTCCCTTTCCCGAGGGATTGTCCACCTCGCCTCCGCAGCCCGTGAGGGCCAGGCAGGCGGCGGCGACGAGCGCACCCGCCAGTCGCAGGGAACGCCGCAAGCGCACCGGGGTCACTCGAACTCCACCGTCCTGTCGTGCCGTTGAGAAGTCGCGCTGATTCCTCTGCGCTTCCTGGGCCGGAGGGGGTTCCACACCAGGTCGCGGATAGTTTAGGTTAGCCTTACCTCATTGACCAGACCTTGAAGGGGGACCGATGCCATCGTCGAGACGAGCCGCCCGAGCGGGCGCCGTGGCGGGCCTTGGGGCCCTGTTCGCCGCACTGCTGCCGGTCACGTCGGCACAGGCGGAGGACCGTACGGTGCAGGGCGGCAGGCTCGACTGGGGCATCAAGGCCTCGTTCCAGAGCTACGTCACCGGCCCGATAGCCAAGGGCAGTTACTCGCTCCAGGGCGGGGCGGCGACGGTCGGCGCCAGCCAGTTCCGCTTCCACTCCGCCAAGGGCTCGTACAACCCGGACAGCGGCGCACTGAGCGCCGGGTTCTCGGGCGGCGTGCACTTCCTCGGCCACAAGACGTCCAGCGGCGCGTACGAACTGGACCTCACCATCTCCCGGCCCACCGTGAAGATCTCCGGCGGCTCCGGGACGCTCTACGCCGACATGGTGAGCAAGGCCAAGGGCAGCGGCAAGGTGACCTCGGTCTCGCAGGTGCCGCTCGCCAGCCTCAGCCTCTCCGGCATCAACATGAAGGGCGGCGGCAGCCCGATCGCCCTCAACAACGTGCCGGCCACGCTCACTTCACAGGGCGCCAACGCCTTCGCCGGCTACTACGCGGCCGGTACGCCCCTGGACCCGGTGAGCCTGTCGACGGATGTCCTCGCAGGCTCCGGCTCCTCGTCGGGCTCCGGCTCCGGCTCCGACTCCGACAAGTCCGATGGCAAGGACAAGAAGGACGCGGACAAGGGCAAGAAGGCCGAGAAGGCCGGCCGGATCGAGGACGCGGCCTTCGACTGGGGCGTGCGCCGCACGTTCCGCGAGTACGTCAGCGGCTCCATCGCCAAGGGCGAGTGGAAACTCGCCGACGGCGCCGAGGACGGCGGTGCGCTGTTCCGCTTCACCGAGGGCGCCGGCACCTTCGACGAGAAGAAGCAGACGCTCGACGCCAAGTTCAAGGGCAGCGTCCGCTTCACCGGTGAGCACGGGCTCGATCTCGAACTCAGCTCCCTGGCCGTCGAGTCCAAGGACGGCAAGGCCACGTTGTACGCGGATGTGGCGAGCGCCGACTTCGACAAGAAGCAGGCCGCTCTCGTCACCTTCGAGGCGAAGGCTCTCAAGGCGGCCGACGGTCTGGTCACGCTGACCGAGGTGCCCTCGAAGCTGACCGCGGACGGCGCGAAGGCCTTCGGCAACATGTATAAGGCGGGTACCGAGATGGACCCGGTCTCGCTCGCGGTGGCCCTGACCGACAAGGCGAAGCTGCCGGCGCTGCCGGACCTGGGCTCCGAGGCCTCGGCCTCCCCGAAGGCCGAGGCGCCGGACGCCAAGCCCCGGACCGAGACGGCCGCCTCCTCCTCTTCCACCTCGCCCGCGCTGCCGCTCGGCATCGGGGCGGGAGTGCTGCTCCTCGCGGGGCTCGCGTTCATGGTCGTACGCAAGCGGCGTACGACTGCGGCGACGGCTGCCGCTTCGGAGGGCTCGGACTCGGCGGACAGCTGAGCGCGCCCTCTCCCCTCGTCAACTTCCCTCATTCCTCTAGGAGTACGTCCGACATGGCCATGACCCGCCGCCCGATAGCCCTGGCCGCCGCGGCCGCCACCGCGCTGACTCTGGGCGCCACCGCGCTGACCCTGCCCGCGCTCGCCGCCGACAGTGGCGCGCAGGCCGCCGCGCCTGTGCTCAAGCTGAAGGACGGCACGCTGGACTGGGGCTTCAAGCAGTCGTTCCGCGACTACATCGGCGCGTCCGGCGTCACGCTGTCCGACGGCGCCAAGCAGGCCGAGAACAACGGCGCGTTCACGTTCGTGGACGGCGTCGGTACGTACGACATGGGCCCGCACACCGTGGACACCGCCTTCAAGGGCGGCGTGACCTTCGCGTCGAAGCACGGTTTCACGGTCTCGATCTCCGACGTCAAGGTCCGGACTGCGGGCGGGACCGGTGTCATCCAGGCCGACCTCAAGTTCAACGACTCGGTCCAGAACGACATCGACCTCGCCAAGCTGGACCTGAGCAAGGTCAGGCCCGGTCAGGGCGCGGGCGGCGCGATGGTCTTCAAGGACATCCCGGCCACCCTGACCGCGGACGGCGCCAAGCCGTTCAACGGCATGTACAAGGAGGGCGACGCCCTCGACGCGGCGACTCTCACCGTCACCGCGGAAACCACCACCCCGCCGACCCAGTCGCCCAAGCCCTCCCCCAGCACGAGCAAGCCCGCCGAGACCCCCAAGCCGCAGCCCACCAAGTCGGCGACCCCCACCGCCAAGCCGTCCGAGGCGCCCGCCGGTGAGATCGTCGACGGCAAGCTCAGCTGGGGCGTCAAGGAGTCCTTCCGCCGCTACATCGCCTCCGGCGGTGAGGTGAAGACCTCGGACGGCGCCAAGAAGATCACCGACGGCTACGAATTCCCGTACAAGAACGCGGAGTTCGACGCCGACGCCAAGAAGGTCAGCGCCGGCTTCGGCGGCAGCGTCCAGTTCCGGTACACCGCCCACGGCATCGACATGACGTTCAGCGACGTCAAGGTGAAGACCAACGGCAAGAGCGGCACGCTGCTCGTCGACGTCAAGACGGCCGACGGCACCCAGAACGACGTCGAGTTCGCCACGCTCGACCTGTCGAAGGCCTCGTACACCGTCAAGGACGATGTCGTGCTCCTCGACAAGATCCCGGCCGTCTTCACAGAGGCGGGCGCACAGACCTTCGCCAACGACGAGGTCGGCTCGATCTACAAGAAGGGCGACGCCATCGACCCGGTGACGGTCGCTCTGTCCCTGGACGAGGACGCCGCCCTGCCGGGCACGGGCGGCTCCACAGGCGGTTCGACCGGCGGTTCGTCCACCACGGGCGGCGGCTCGGTCGGCGGCAGCGTCGGTGGCGGCGGCAACCTCGCCGCGACCGGCTCCGACGTCCCGGCGGGCCCGCTGCTCGGCGCCTCGGCCGCGGTGATCGCGGCGGGTGCCGCCGTGGTCTTCGCCGCGCGCCGTCGTCGCACGGTGGAAGGCGACCAGGCCTGAACGGCCACGCATCAGCGTCTACGGAGGCGGGTCCCCCTTTCCGAAGGGAGGGCCCGCCTTCGGCGTTCACGTCACGGTGCTTCAATGCCGGGGTGACGGAACACTCCTCTGCGGCCTCTGCCGCCTCTGCCGCCTCCGGTGTACGGCTCGACGTCGTCCGGGTCTTCTGCGGTCCCGACGGCCGGCACGGCAATGCGCTGGGTGTCGTACGTGATGGATCCGCTGTTCCCGGCGAGGCCGCACGACAGCGGCTCGCGGGCGAACTCGGCTACAGCGAGACGGTGTTCGTGGACGATGACGAGCGCGGTGTGATCGACATCTACACGCCGAGCGTCCGGCTGCCGTTCGCGGGCCACCCGTGCGTGGGCTCGGCCTGGCTGCTCGACCTGCCCGAGCTGATCACCCCCGCGGGCGTCGTATCCGCCCGCCAGGACGGCGAGTTCACCTGGATCACCGCGCGTGCCGAGTGGGCGCCCGGGCGTACGCTGCGGCGCTTCGCGTCGGTTGCGGAGGTGGACGCGCTGGAGGTTCCGCCGCCCGGTGAGTGGATCTACGCGTGGGCGTGGGAGGACGAGGCGGCGGGCCGGGTGCGGGCCCGAGCGTTCCCCGGGCGCGGGGACGGGATCGACGAGGACGAGGCGACGGGTGCGGCAGCGCTCTGCCTCACGGCTTCCCTCGGCCGTGCGCTCAACATCACGCAGGGCGCCGGCTCCCAGATCCTGACCGCTCCTGGGCCGTCGGGTGTGGTGGAGGTGGGCGGTCGGGTGGCCCTGCTCTCGGCCTGAGCACCGCCCCGCAACCGGGGCGCCGCCCCGGACCCCGGCTTCAGCGCCGCGAAGGCCAGGCCTCCGCCGGATCCGGGGACTCCCCCGCGACCCGAGCGCATTCGTCCGTCAACGTCTCGAGCAGCGTCAGCGGGTCCGGCAGCGGATGCTCCAGCCCGCGCACCCAGTCCACGGACAACTCCCCGGGCAGCCGCGCCGGCGGAATCAGGACGTACGACCCACGGCAGTGCCAGCGAAGTCCGGGGTGCTCATCCATCGTCTCCGGATGGCAGTCGAGCTCACACGGCCACCACTCGTCCTCCTCCTCCGGCGTACCACGCGTCGCCGTGAAGAAGAGCATCCGGCCGTCACCGGAAACCGCCACGGGACCCACGGAGAGGCCCGCCTCAAGGAGTCGCGCGAGCGCGGCCTCACCGGCCGAAGCCGGGACGTCCAGGACGTCATGGACCATCCCCGTGGCCGTGATGAAGTTGGCCTCCGGCTGATGCCGCGCCCAGCGCTCGATCTGCGACCTGTCCGTCGTGGACTGCGTCTGCCACGCGAAGGAGACGGGGTGGCGGGCCGGGGTGGGACAGCCGATGCGATCGCAGGAGCAGCGGTAGCCGGCCGGATGCGCGGCCGGCGAGAGCGGCAGACCCGCCGCGGCGGCGGAGACGAGCAGGGCTTCGCGGCCGCCGTCACCCGTGTCCTTGGGGCGTCGCGCACGCAGCCACTGGGAGAACCTGCCCTGCCCGCCTGACCGGCGGCCGAACTCCTCGCCCATCTGTCCCCTTACCTCGCATTCCCCTCACCCGGTACCAACACCCAGGTGCCGTCCATGGTGCCACCATCCTGCTCCTCAAGTGGCCGCACCCCCGCATCCAGGGCTCCGGGGGCCATGACGGCACCTGGGTGTCGATACCGGGCGAGTCCCGATTTATGCCCCTACCGTGTCGACATGGTCACCCTCGCCGCTCCGGTCACGCTGGCCGCCGTCACCGCTCTCGCCGTCACCGGCCCGACCCTGCCCCACGCTCCCGCCGCCGCCCGCGCGGACCGTCCCCCGCTGACCGTCGGGGCCCTGCCTCCGGTCGTCTACACCGCGCATCGCGGCGGCTCGCTCGAAGTGCCGGAGAACTCCATGTCGGGCCTGACCGCCGCGTTCGAGCGCGGTACGGCCCAGGTGCTCGACGTGGACACCCGGATGCTGCGCGACGGCACGCTGGTGGCCATGCACGACGCGACCCTGAACCGGACGACGGACCGGACGGGACCCGTGCGCTCGCTGTCGCTGAAGGAGTGGCACCAGGTCCGTATCCGCCCCGGCTCCGCACTGCGCGGCGCCTGGAAGCAGGAGCGGCCGCCGACCGTCGCGGAGGTGCTCGACCGCTTCGGCGGCAAGGCCGTGCTGATGCTGGAGGCCAAGGACGCCGACAGCCTGAAGTCGCTGGCGAAGATGGTGCACGCGCGGGGTCTGACCCGCTCGGTGTTCGTGAACTCCAACAAGCCGGCGGTGGCCATGCGCGCCCACCGGCTGGGCCTCCTCGCCCAGCTGTGGCGCTCCGCGAAGCAGATGCGCACCGACCGCTTCGAACGCTTCAGGCCGTACGTCGATCTCCTCGATGTCGACTACAGAGCGCGCGACAAGGATCTGGGCCGAGCGGTGCACTCCGGCATCCCGCGCGTCTGGGCGCACACGGTGAACACCCCGCACCAGCGCGACCGCGTGCTGCGGCTGGGGTGCAACGGCGTGATCACCGACGCACCCGGGCTTCTTTCCCGTACGCCGGTGAAGGGCCAGGTCAGAGGCCTCCCCCTCACCGAGGGCTAGACCTGACGCGGCGCGAGTCCGTGCAGCGCGTAGTCCACGACGGTGTCCGTGTACGCGTGGCTCAGCGGGCCCGAACTCTGCAGCCAGCGCTGGGCGAGCGGGGCGACGAAGAGTTCCATCGCGATCCGGGGGTCGAGGTCGGCGCGGATCTGGCCGGCCCGCTGGGCGGACTCGATCCGGGCGACGTAGAGCTGGAGCCCGGGTTCGAGCAGCTTGGCCACGAACTTCTCGCCGAGCTCCCGGTTCACGACCCCTTCGGCGGCCAGGGCGCGGTACGGGGCGTCGTACTTGGGGTCGAGGAGTTCATCGACGGTATGGCGCAGGACGAGCTTGATGTCGGCCGCGACATCACCGGTGTCGGGCAGCGCCGCGTACGCCGCGCCCGCTTCCGCACCGGCCGCTTCGGCCGCCTGCTCGCCGAGGTCGATGAAGGCCTCCAGAAGCACCTCCGCCTTGGAGGACCACCAGCGGTAGATCGTCTGCTTGCCGACACCCGCACGGGCGGCGATGCCCTCGATGGTGACCTTGGCGTAGCCCGCCTCGCTGACCAGCGACAGCGCGGCCTCGTAGATGGCGCGACGGGAACGTTCGCTGCGGCGCTTCGCGTCGGGGGCCGCCTTCGAGGCGGGGGGTTCGGCAGAGGTCTTCGTGGCCATGGGTCGAATGTAGCAGCGAGATGAGGCGATACGTATCGTCTCGCCATCCCTTACGCGACGACACGTATCGCCCGCCCGGGGTCACTTCAGCTCACGCGAATCCTTGAGGTCGCAGTTGGTGAAGACCGGCTGCCGGGTGGCCATCGCCGTGAGCTGCTCGTTGAGCTCGGCCACCTCGGGACGCTCGTTGTTCGCCATCGCGTCCTCGTACGACTCGAACTCGATGATCGCGAGATAGCGGCCGGGCCGCTCGCGGTCCTGGAGCATGATCCGGTGCGTGGGCCCGCCGGACCCGCCCTGACTCCGCATCTTCTGCTCGAACTGCTCGAGCAGCGCCTTCATCTCGTCGTACCTCTGGGACTCGAAGTCGATGATCTGGACGAACTTCTGGCTCATGGGGACCTCCCCGTCACGCCTTCGCGCTCCGGGCCGGAACGCGTCCACGGAACAAGCAAGCACCTTGAGCGGCGGGTGACAATCACTCGCGTACGCCTAGAAGTGCTGGTAATTCCTACGCATCCCGGAAATCAACCCGTTCGCCACCGCGCAAATGGGGTGTGCGCATCGGACCATGGGCACCACGGTCACCTTTTGGCCCCGCCGATGTAGAGGAGCCCTCTTTGCGTCCTGTGCCTCGCAGCGCCCGACCCCGGCGCTATCTGATGTGCGCACCCGAGCACTTCAAGGTCACGTACTCCATCAACCCGTGGATGGATCCCGGAAAACCCGTCGACGTCCCGCTCGCGCTCGCGCAGTGGGAGGAGCTGCGCAACCGCTATCGCTCCCTCGGCCACACCGTCGAGGAACTCGTCCCCCGCGCCGATCTGCCGGACATGGTGTTCTCGGCGAACGGCGCGACCGTGATCGACGGCCGGGTGCTCGGCGCGCGGTTCGCGCACGCCGAGCGGGCCGACGAGGCCGCCGAGCATCTCGCCTGGTTCCGTGCGCGGGACTTCGCCGAGGTGGCCGAGCCCGTGCACATCAACGAGGGCGAGGGGGACTTCGCGGTCACCTCGTCCTGGATCCTGGCGGGACGGGGCTTCCGGGCCAGTCCGCTGTCGCACGGTGAGGCCCAGGAGTTCTTCGGCCGCCCGGTCGTCGGACTCGATCTGGTCGATCCGCGCTACTACCACCTCGACACGGCGCTCGCGGTGCTCGACGACGAGGCGGACGACGTCATGTACTTCCCCGGCGCCTTCTCGCCGGGCAGCCGGGCCACCTTGCGCCGGCTCTTCCCCGACGCCCTGATCGCCACCGAGGCCGACGCGGCCGCGCTCGGCATGAACGCCGTCTCCGACGGACGCCATGTCCTGCTTCCGCAGGGCGCGGTGGGGCTCTTCGAGCCGTTGCGCGAGCGCGGCTACGAGCCGATCGGGATGGATCTCGGGGAGCTGCTCAAGGGCGGCGGCAGTGTGAAGTGCTGTACGCAGGAGCTGCGTTCATAGCTCCTGCCGCAGCTTCTGTCGCAGCTCCTGTCATGGCTGCTACGGGGCGGAATGGGGCGGCCACGGGTCGCCCCACTCCGCGTCACGGGCCGCCTTGTAGAGCGTCCCGTGTCGCTTCGTGACGGTGTCCCTGGCGAGGGTCTCGTCCGCGCGGCACAGGTCGAGCAGCACCTGGCCCTTGCGGATCTGCGGCTTGCGCACCACACGCGAAGGGGCCGGCTCCACGGGAAAGCGCACTGCGGCGACATAGCTGAACTTCTCGTCCTCGTACGGGAGCGAGCCGCCCTTGACCTGCCGGTGCAGCGAGGAGCGGCTGACGCGGGCGGAGAAGTGGCACCAGTCGCGGCCGGGCTCGATCGGGCAGGCCGAGCTGTGCGGACAAGGTGCGGCGATCTCGTAGCCGGCCGCGATCAGGGCGTCGCGGGCCTCGATGATCCGCGTGTACCCGTCGGGGGTGCCGGGCTCGATGACGACCACGGCCCGTGCGGCGCGGGCGGCCGCGGCGACGACGGCCGTGCGGTCCTCGGTGGTGAGTTCCCCGAGGACGTACGAGATGGTGACGAGGTCGCTCTCGTCGAGGGTGAGCGCCTCACCGATCCGGGCCTTGTGCCAGTCCGTCCCGTTCAACAGGGGGTTGGCGCCGGCGAGTTCACGGCCGAGGGCGAGTGCGGGCTCGGCCCAGTCGAGGACCTGCACGGGCCTGGGCGCGGGCCATGTCGCGCTGACCGCCCAGGTGGCCGCTCCCGTGCCGCCACCGATGTCGGTGTGGCTGCCGGGTGCCCAGTCGGGGGCCGCCTCGGCGAGGGCGCCGAGCGCTCCCCGTACCGCCTCGAAGGTGGCCGGCATCCGGTACGCGGCGTACGCGGCGACGTCCGAGCGGTCGCGCAGGACGGGGGCGTCGGTGGGGGTGCGGCCGCGGTAGTTGGCGATCAGACGGTCGACGGCCTGGGTGGCCTGCTTCTTGGGGAGTCCGTCGAGGAGGTCCGCGAGGGCGGTGCGGAGCAGCTCGGCGGGGGCGAGGGGGTGGTTCACGTCGGGATTGTAGGCGGGGTGGGCCGCCCGGTGCGGGCCGGTGGCGCCCGCGGCGGGCGGGAGTGGATCTCCGCAAACGCCTCAGGGCCCGAAGGGAAGCTCAGTACGCTGCACCGGTGGGCGACAAGATCGTACGTACTGGGCTTGTCATAGGCACGGCAATCCTGGCCCTGTTGCTTCTGCTCGCCACCTGTGGCGGCAAGGAGAAGGACGAGGGCCACGAGAGCGCGCCCAAGAAGCCGGACAGAACGAGCCAGGGCCCCGCCACCCGGATCGAGGTGCCCGACGCGTACGACTCCGGGAAGGGCTGGGAGCTCTCCGGTGCCTTGGAGGAGTACGCGCTCGCGCCCGGCGCCGGGCTGCTCGCCCATCTCCAGCCAGCCGACGGCGGACGCTTCCGTCTTCGCGTGGTCGACGCGCGGACCGGCAAGGCCGTCTGGAGCAGCGAGGCCTGGCGGCCGCTGGCCGACGAGCCCGGCGCCGTGCCACGGCTCGCCGCGCTCGCCAAGGACGGCCGTGAGTACTTCGCGACCTGGTCGTACGGGAAGTTCGGCGACGATCCGCTCAGCGAGGCCGACCGGGTCCTGTCCTTCGATGTGTACGAGGCCGCGGACGGCACCCGCCGGCGCGTGGAGCTGCCCTGGAGCGAGGCCCCGTCGGTGAGCGCCTCGGGGCCCGGGCTCGTGGTCGGGGTGGGCACGGACAGGGCCGCGGTCCTGGATCCGTTGACCGCGCGGACGGTGACGTACGAGGCAAGTGATCTCAAGTACCCCAAGGGCTGCGCGAACTGCCGGCGGCTGACCGAGGTGATGGGCGTGACCGCGAAGGGGCCGCTGGTCAACGGGGACGGGGAGTTCTGGGTGCGCGGCGCCTGGTACGGACGCGATGTGGCGCCGAAGGGGGCCGCAGCCGGGATCGCCACCTCCGTGGCCGGGGACCATGTGCTGGCGCGCTGGGACAGGCAGCCGGTCAAGAAGAAGCCCTCCGAGATGGAGATCTGGGCGGTGCACGACGGCGCGACCGGCAAGGTGCTCGCCTCCGCCGAGTGCCACAAACCGGCGCTGCGGCCGGGGCGTTACCCGGCAGCCGTCCACTCACGCGACGGCCGCTATCTGATCGCGGGGAATCTCGCCTTCGATCTGCGGGCGGGCACCGGGCACTGCTTCGAGTCCGAGGGCGGTACGAAGCCGCTGACGCTCGCCACGGTCACGGACGCCGGGATCGCTTACGGAGCGACCGGTGCGCGTTCCGCCGAAGACGCCGTCGACGGGGGCGGCACTCCGGTGTCCGTACGGATCGCGGTGCCCGAACCGCAGGCGTTCTCGGGGTCGTCGAGGCTGCCGGCGCACGATCTCGGGACGGTCGGGATCTTCCGGTGGACGGACAGCAAGGACGTCCACCATCTGATGGGGTACGCGAGCAGGAACTGAGCGGCGCGGCCGGCGGCTCAGCGCACGGCCCGCGCGAGCCGGGTGGCCGCCGCCGCCCTCGGCTCGCTCGACGGCTTCTCGGGGCGTCGCGGGTGCACCGTGTTGGCGAGCAGCACCACGAACGTGTCCGTGGCGCGGTCGATCACCAGCGAGGTCCCGGTGAACCCGGTGTGCCCGGCCGCGCCACGGCCCGCCAACTCGCCCATGAAATACGGCTGGTCGAGCCGGAAACCCAGGCCGGGCGGCGTCAGCATCAGGTCCACGTAGTCAGGGCCGAGTATCCGCGCCGTCCCGTAACTGCCGCCGCCGAGCAGCGCGCGGCAGAAGACCGCGAGATCGCCGGCCGTGGAGAACAGGCCCGCGTGCCCGGCCACTCCGCCGAGCGCGAAGGCGTTCTCGTCGTGCACGGTGCCGCGCACCATCCCCCGGTCCGCCTTGGCCCAGGGCCGGTGCTGGTCCTCGGTGGCGGCGGCGAACGCGCAGGGGCCGAAGCCGGTCTGGGTCATACCGAGCGGGCGGGTGATGCCGTCGCGGATCAGCCGGTCGAGACGCTCGCCGGTGATGCGTTCGAGAACGTACTGGACGAGCAGCATGTTGAGATCGGAGTAGAGATACGAGCCGGCCGGCGCGCTCGGCGCTTCCGCGCGCAGCATCGCGAGCCGCTCCGCGTCCGACTCGCAGTCGTACAGCGGGAGTTCGGGCCGCAGCCCCGAGGTGTGCGTGAGCAGCTGCCGTACCGTGATGCCGTGCTCGGCAGCCCCGGTGAACTCCGGCAGATAGGACCCCACGCGCGCGTCGAGGCCGAGCCGTCCGCGCTCGATCTGCTGCACGGCCGCCACCGTCGTGAACAGCTTGGTGAGCGAGGCAAGGTCGAAGGGTGTGCCGGTGTGCATCGGCACTCTTCGGTACGCGGGCAGTTCCTCGTCGTACGAGCGATGGGCGACCGCCCAGCCGAAGGCCTCCTCGACGACGAGCACGGGCCCGCGCCCCGCGGCGAGCACCGCTCCCGCGCACCAAGTGCCGGGCAGAGCGGACGCATCCGCTACGAGGCGCTCGATCTCGACGGGATCGAGACCGGCCCGCTCGGCGGGGCCATGGCGCAGACGTGGTGCACTCAGCGCTCTGCCCCTTCCGTGACCGGACGACTCTCCTGAAGGGGAACCGTGCCATGAAACAGGCGTTCGCCACCAGTCGGCCCCCGGGAGACCATCCGCTGTGCCCCTGGACGACAGTGGTCGTCCAGGGGCACAAGGGTCATCAGACGGGCCGCAGACCGGGGTTGCCCGACTCGGTCACGAACGAGGCCGCCGTGACGATCGGCGCGCCGGGCTGCAGGACGTACGGGACGGTCTTGAAGTCCGCCCGTGCCTCCTCGCGGCCCAGCTGGACCGTCACGTAGCCGCGCCGCCCGTTGTAGAACCTGAGGTGCGGGTTGGCCTTGGTGTAGGTCTCCCAGTTGGCGGGCTTGTCGGCGCCGTCACGGCCGCTGGAGATGGAGGTCGCGACGATCTCCGTGCCGAGCGTGCGCGAGGACTGGTCGTCGAAATCGTCCAGGATGTCGAAGGCGTAGCCCACGTGCACATCCCCGGTGAGGACCATGAAGTTGTCCAGGCCCGTCGCCTTGACCCCGTCGAGCAGGCGCCGGCGCGAGGCGCGGTAGCCGTCCCAGGCGTCCATGCTGAGCTTGGCGACGGGGTTGAGGTCGAGTTTGCGCTGGGAGAACGTGACCTGCTGCGGGACCACGTTCCACCGGGCGCGGGACCTGCGCCAGCCGTCGAGCAGCCAGCGCTCCTGGGTCTCGCCGGTCATCGTGCGCGCCGGATCGTCGATCTCGGGACCGGGGATGTCGGAGCCGTCGCCGTACGCCTGGTTGGTGCGGTATTGACGGGTGTCGAGGATGTCGAACTGGGCGTGCCGGCCGAAGTGGATCCGGCGGTAGAGCTGCATGTCCGGGCCCTCGGGCTGCTGCGGGCGGCGCAGCGGCTGGTTCTCCCAGTACGCGCGGTAGGCGGCGGCCCGGCGCAGCAGGAACTCCTCCGGGGGTACGTCGTTCTCGGGGGTCTCGTCCGCGTAGTTGTTCTCGGTCTCGTGGTCGTCCCAGGTGACGACGAAGGGGTGCGCGGCATGCGCGGCCATCAGGTCGGGGTCCGACTTGTAGAGGCCGTATCGCATCCGGTAGTCGTCCAGCGTGAGCGTCTCGCGGTTGTAGTGGCCGGGCAGCACACGGTCGGTGTAGTTGCGGTTGCCGCCGACCGAGGTCACCGCGTACTCGTACAGGTAGTCGCCGAGATGGAAGACGACATCGATGTCTTCCTGCGCCAGATGCTTGTACGCGGTCCAGTAACCGTCGTGGTACGCCTGGCAGGACACGGCGGCGAGCTTCAGGTCCGTCAGCTTGGCGCCGTGGCCGGGCGCGGTGCGGGTGCGGCCGGTCGGGCTGATCCAACCGCCCACGCGGAAGCGGTAGTAGTAGACGCGGTCCTCGCCGAGGTGGTCGACCGCGATGTGCAGCGCGTGGTTGTACTCGGGGTGCGCGGTCGTGGTGCCACGCCTCGCTATGCGCCGGAAGTTCTCGTCGTACGCGAGCTGCCACTCGACCGCGACCCGCTCGGCGGGCAGCCCGCCGTCGGCGGCGTAGGGCTGCGGAGCGAGTCTGGTCCACAGGAGTACGGAGCCGGGCAGGGGATCGCCGGAGGCGACGCCCAGCGTGAACGGGTTCTCGGTGATCTTCGCCGCGTCCAGCTCGGCGGAGCTCGCGGCGCCGGCGGTCGGCAGATGGGTGGCGAAGGCGAGCGCGGCGGCGGCGCCCGTGACGGTCAGAAAACGGCGGCGGCCGAAGTGGCGGGCGGCGGCGCGCAGTTCGGGACTGTGCTGGGACGGGGACTGCGACTGGGACTGGGACTGCGACTGGTACTGCTGTGCGGCGGAAGTCATCCGCGTCCTCCCCTGGCTATGACGCAGGCTCTGATGTGTGTCAGGGGAATTCGAGTGGCAGGGGACGACGGTGGCCTGTCGCGTACAGGACAATCACATGGCGGACAGATGAGCGATGGATGTCCGGTGCTGACGTAGGGTCCGGGCCATGACGGAGACGAAGATCGCGGTCGTGACCGGTGCGGGGTCGGGGATCGGCCGCGCGGTGGCCCTTGAGCTGGCCGCTTGCGGCTGGTCCCTCGCACTGGCCGGGCGGCGGGCGGAGGCGCTTGCGCAGACGGCCGAGCTGGCCGGTTCCGCGGATGTGCTGTGCGTGCCGACGGACGTGGCCGACCCCGCCGGCGTATCGGCTCTGTTCGCTGCCGCCGTCTCCCGCTTCGGCCGGCTCGATCTGCTCTTCAACAACGCCGGTACGTTCGGTCCCGGCGGCGTCCCGCTGGACGAGCTCTCGTACGAGGCGTGGCGTCAGGTGGTGGAGGTGAACCTGAACGGTGCGTTCCTGTGCGCGCAGGGCGCGTTCCGCCAGTTCAAGGCGCAGTCGCCGCAAGGTGGGCGGATCATCAACAACGGGTCCATCTCGGCGCATGTGCCGCGGCCGATGTCGGTGGCGTACACGACGACGAAGCACGCGATCACCGGGCTGACCAAGTCCCTGTCCCTGGACGGACGTCCGTACCGGATCGCCGCCTCGCAGATCGACATCGGCAATGCGGCCACGGACATGACCTCGCGGATGCAGTCCGGAATCCTGCAGGCGAACGGGGAGTTGGCTCCGGAGCCGGTGATGGACGTGGCGGATGTGGCACGTCAGATCCGCTTCATGGCGGAGCTGCCGCTTGAGGCGAATGTGCAGTTCGCGACGGTTATGGCGACGAACATGCCGTATATCGGGCGCGGTTGAGATCTTGGTCCGGAGCAGGGTGTCAGAGGTGAAAGCTCTGGCCTAGGTTGGCCGCATGAGTTCCGACACCAACGCCGACATCCTCCGTTACACCGCCTTCTCCGCCGACCCCGCAGGGGGCAACCCGGCCGGAGTCGTCCTCGACGCCACCGGCCTCACCGACGCGGAAATGCTGAGCATCGCCGCCGACCTCGGCTACAGCGAGAGCGCCTTCCTGCTCCCCGACCACACCCTCCGCTTCTTCTCCCCCAAGGCCGAAGTCGCCTTCTGTGGACACGCCACCGTCGCCACCGCGGTGGCCCTAGCCCACCACCAGGGCGGCCCCGGCGACTTCGTGTTCAAGACGCCCGCGGGCGAGATCCCGGTATCCACGGAAGAGGTCGACGGCGAGCTGCGCGCCACGCTCACCAGCGTGGAGCCGCACATCAAGCCGGTCGAGGCCGGGGACCTCGCAGAGGCACTCGCCGCCCTCGACTGGGCGGCGGAGGACCTCGACCCCGCGCTCCCGCCCCGTATCGCCTTCGCCGGCAACAACCACCTCGTCGTCTCGGCCGGCACCCGCGAGCGCCTCGCCGACCTCGACTACGACTTCGAGCGGCTGAAGGCACTGATGGAGCGCCTTGAGCTGACGACGGTCCAGCTCGTCCACCGCGCGGACGAGACCGTGTTCGACGTACGCGACCCGTTCCCCATCGGCGGAGTCGTCGAGGACCCCGCGACCGGCGCCGCCGCCGTCGCCTTCGGGGCGTACGCGCGCGAACTCGGCCTGGTGAAGGAGGAGTCGGTGCTCACCCTGCATCAGGGTGTGGACATGGGTAGGCCCGGAGTGCTTACGGTCACGCTGCGCGCCGGAGACCCGCGGGTGCGGGTCTCCGGGACAGCCGTGCAGTTCTGACGGAAGATCAGCTGAAGCGCACCGGCAGGTACTTGATCCCGTTGATGAAGTCCGAGCGCATCCGCCGCGGCTCACCCGTCAGTTCGACGTTCGGGCAGCGGCGGAGCAGCGCCCGCAGCTGAGCGTTGATCTCGGTGCGGGCGAGCCCCGAGCCGAGACAGAAGTGCGGACCGCCGCCGCCGAACGTCACATGGTCGTTCGGCGTGCGGCGCGGGTCGAAGACATCCGGGTTCTCGAAGATGTCCTCGTCGCGGTTGCCGGAGGTGTAGAAGAGGACGGCCTTCTGGCCCTCGCGGATCTTCACCCCGCGGACCTCGGTGTCCCGCGTCGCCGTACGGCGGAAGTTGTGGATCGAGCCGTTCCAGCGCAGGAACTCCTCGGTGGCCGAGCGCCACAGCGCGTCGTCCTCGATGTTGCGCACCAGGTCCTCACGCAGCGCGTCGTTGGTGGCGAGCTCCAGCATCGCGCCGGACAGGAGATTACGGGTGGTCTCGTTGCCCGCCACGATCAGCGTCACGAAGAACATGTTGATCTCGTGCGTGGTGAGCTTCTCGCCGTCGACCTCGCCGTGCACGAGGGCGCTCACGATGTCGTCGCGCGGATCGGTCTGGCGCTCCTCGGCCAGCTGGTTGCAGCGCAGATAGATCTCGGCGGCCGCGACCGTGCCGTCCTCCGGCGTGGTGCGGAAGTCCGGGTCCTGGAAGCCCACCATGCGGTTGGACCAGTTGATGATGTGGTCCTCGTCCTCGGGCGGAATGCCCATCATTTCGCAGATGACCTCGAGGGGCAGCCGGGAGGCGATGGTCTCCACGAATTCGAGCTCGGCGCCCGGCTCGATCTTCTCGGCGAGCAGATCGGCCCGCCGCTTGATGTCCTCGGTGAGCTTACGGATCATGCGCGGCGCGAAGGCGGCGTTGACCAGCTTGCGGAAACGGCTGTGCTTGGGCGGGTCCATGCCGACGAGCGTGAGCGCGAGGTTCTCCAGGGACTGGTCCGTCTGGTCCCGTATGAAGAAGGAGCCCTTCTCCACCGACCACAGCTCGGGATCGCGGCTCAGCTTGATGATGTCCTCGTGCTTGGTGATCGCGAAGAAGCCCTCGCCGTCGGGGAGTTCATGCCAGTGGACGGGGTCCTCGCGACGCAGCACCTTGAACTGCGCGTGCGGGACTTCACGGGCCCAGGTGTCCTCGAGCAGATTGATCTCGTTCATCGCGGGTGCCGTCATGGCCGAGCCTCCTTCGGGGTGGTTTTCGTACGGGGGTACGCAGCGGGCTTGCGCAGTCCGAGCGTCGCGCTCAGGGCGTGCACGAACAGCTCTTCCGGTACGGATTCGGGGGCGAGCCGGTGCTGCAGCGCACAGCCGAGGAGCAGCCCGAGCACCAGGGCCCCGGTCTCCTCCGGCTCGTACGGCAGCTCGGTCCCGGTCGCCTCGGCCCAGTCGGCGAGCCCTTCGCCGAGCTGACCGCGGATCTCCGCGAAGCGGCGGGTGATCAGCGGTCCGAAGACCGGGTCGCGGGCGCCGTGCTGCCACAGTTCGATCTCGAGCAGCAGCCAGGCCTCGCCGCGGTCCTCGGCGGGCGCGGTGATCGCCTCCCACATCGCGGCGAAGTGCGGTGCGGGGTCGGGCAGTTGGTGGATCTCGGCGGTGAGCTTCTCGACGGTCCGCTGCTTCCAGACCTCCAGGAGCGCGAGCAGCAGCCCTTCCTTGCCGTCGAAGTGGCTGTACAGCGCCCCGGTCGTACGGTCCGCGGCGTCCGCCACCGCCTCGGCGGACACCGCGTGGAACCCCTTGCGCGCGAACAGCTCGGCGGCCGCGTCGATCAGCCGGGCGCGGGTCTCGGTCTTGCGCTGCTCCTGGGTGCGCCGCACCGCTGCCCCCTCCCGGCTGCCATGGCGGTGCCCTGTCGGGTCGCCGTCGAGTCCCTGGTGTGCGTGTCCGGTTGCGGAGCGCAGAGCCGGATGCCGGGGCCACTTATATCGGGGCGCCGACATAAGTAGAGGTACTCATATTCCTGACGGGTCGTCAATCCTTGGTGCGCGTAAGGATTTCCGCGACCTCCTTGAGCTGGTCCTGCGTCAGCGGTCCATGGTCGAGTGCGCCCGCGTTCTGCTCGACCTGGGCGACGGTACGGAAGCCGGGGATCGGGACCGTGCGCTCGCTGCGGGCCCACAGCCAGGCGAGCGCGCCCTGCGCGAGGGTGCGGCCGCCGCTGGTGAGGATCTCGCGTACGGCCTCGACCCTGGCCAGCCAGTCGGCGTCCGGCGCACCGCCCTCGGTGAACCCGGGCAGCCACTCGGGCGGCGCGCTGCGGATATCACCCTTCCGCGGGGCGCCGCCGTGTGCGTACTTGCCGGTGAGCAGGCCCATGGCGAGCGGGCTGCGGTTGACGGAGGCGAGCCCGCGCTCCTCGCACAGGGCGAGCAGTTCGGGTGCGTCCTGCAGCACGTTGAGCCGGTGCTGCACGGCGGCACAGCCCGCCCCCTCGGCGAACACCCCGGCCCGTACCGGATCATCGGTACTCCAGGCGTACGCGCGGATCAGCCCGTCGCGTACGAACTCCTCGCACTGCTCGCGCAGTTGAACCGCCCGCTGCGGATCGGCCTCGGAGATGTGCAGCTGGTAGAGGTCGATCCGGTCGGTGCCGAGCCGGCGCAGCGAGGCGGTGAGCGCCTTGCGCTGATACGCGGGCGAGTCGTCGTTTCCGGTGAGGACCCTCCTCTCCTCGTCGAAGACATTGCCCCACTTCGTGGCAATGACCACATCGTCGCGACGCTTGCCGAGCGCCTTGCCGAGGATGCGCTCACTGTGGCCCGCGCCGTAGGTGTCGGCCGTGTCGAAGAAGGTGATCCCCAGGTCGAGAGCGCGCTGGACCGCCCGTACCGACTCCTGGTCGTCCACCTTCCCCCAGCCGAGCGGCTGCCCTTCGGTGTCCGACCACTCGCCGCCGATCGCCCAGCAGCCGAGCCCGAGAGCGCTGACGCCGATCCCGCTGCCGCCCAGTTCCCTTGCCGTCATATGTGTCATGTCGCGGACGCTAGGACTTGAAGTGCGCGCGAAGGCAAGGGAGCCGGCGCTCGGCCCGGGTGAACTCGGTCTACGCGTCTTCGGTCTACGCGCCTTCGGTCTACGTGTATACGGTCTACGTGTATACGGCGTCGAACAGCGCGAGTTCGCCTTCGTCGGGCCGCTCGAAGAGGCGGTCCCAGCCTTCGAGTTCGTCGGCCTCGACCTGGAAGGTGCCTTCGGGGCTCTCGGCATTGCGGTGGGCGAGACGGGCCGCGAGTTCGGTGCGCGGCGGGTCGAGCAGGCACAGGACCACCTGGGCGCCCAGGGCCTGGGCCTCGGTGCGCAGATCGTCGCGCTCCTGACGGGACCACAGGCCCCAGTCGAGCACGACGGAGCAGCCGAGCTCCAGCACTCGCCGTGCGACGTCCCACTGAACCTGCTCCACGAGGCCTCGGCGGTCGTCGAGTTCATGGCCGCGCTCGCGGGCGTGCAGCCGGAACAGCCACTCGTCGGCCGTCAGCCGCAGGGCATCGCACTCCCGCTCGATCCGCCGCGCCAGCGTGGTCTTGCCGGAACCGGGCAGCCCGCAGGTCAAGTAGAGCTCGGGGCCGTCGGTCGACTTCTGTTCTCGCACGGCGCGTTGGGGCATGGGCATGGGCATGGGCATGGGCATGATGCGAGGCTAACGGTGGCGGGGACGGCGGGCTCACGGTTTTCGAGCGGGCTGGGCTCTGGCGGGCGCGAACGCCTGCGTGAACGGACGTCACCCCGCAGGCGTACTCCCCGTGAACGGCTACCATCGCCCCACCGCGCCAACCCCCCACCCCGGCGGCGCACCCGGAGTTCAGGAGTGCCCCGTGAGCGGACCCCGTCTGGCCGTTGCCGTCGTGACCATGGGAAACCGGCCTCGTGAGGTGGCCGCCCTACTCGACTCCATCGCCAAACAGGATGTCGCGCCGGTCCGGATCGTCATCGTCGGCAACGGCGCTCGGCTCGGTGAATTCCCGCCGCTGCCGGGTGAGTTGACGGTCATCGAGACCGAGGAGAACCTCGGCTGCCCCGGCGGCCGCAATGTCGCGCTCGCCCGGCTGCGCGAGTTCGGCGACGTGGACGTGGTGGTCGAGCTCGACGACGACGGGCTGCTCGTCGAGGCGGACGTCCTGCGCAGGGTCCGCGATCTGTACGCCGCCGACGACCGGCTCGGGATCGTCGGCTTCCGGATCGCCGACGAGCACGGCGAGACCCAGCGCCGCCATGTGCCGAGGCTGCGCGCCAAGGACCCGATGCGACGCGGTCCCGTCACCTCCTTCCTCGGCGGTGCGCACGGGCTGTCGATGCGGATGCTGGACGAGACCGGTGACTGGCCGGCCGACTTCTTCTTCACGCACGAGGAGACGGACCTGGCCTGGCGTGCGCTGGATGCCGGCTGGAAGGTGCTCTACGAGCCGGAACTGCTGCTCCAGCACCCCAGGACCTCCCCCGCCCGGCACGCGGTCTACTTCCGGATGACGGCCCGCAACCGCGTCTGGCTCGCCCGCCGCCGGCTGCCTCTCCCCCTGATCCCCGTCTACCTCGGCACCTGGACCCTGCTCACGCTGGCGCGCACCGGCCCTGGGCTCCTCGGCTCCGCACGCGCCACCGCGTTCGGCGGGCTGCGCGCCTGGGCGGCCGGCTTCGCCGAAGGCCTGCGGACGCCGTGCGGGGAGCGGCGTCCGATGCGGTGGCGGACGGTGTGGCGGATGACGCGGCTCGGGCGGCCGCCGGTGGTCTGACCGACTTGTGGTCCAGGTCACGTCGTACGCACGATGAATTCGCACCTCACCCACGGTCTGCACCATGACACCGACGAAGCCAGCCGAGGAGACATCATGGCCGCCAGCACCCCCGCAGCGAAGGGCCCCGCAGCCTACTTCCCGTCGATCGAGAAGAAGTACGGCCGCCCGATCGCCGAGTGGCAGGAACTCATCCGCAGCTCGCCGCTGACCCGCCACATGGAGCTTGTGGCCTGGCTCAAGACCGAGCACGGTCTGGGCCACGGCCACGCCAACGCTCTTGTCGCACACACTCTGGCGGAGGGCCGCACGTCGGGGTGATCTGACCCACGTTCCACTCCTGATGGAACCTTTATCTGGTTCTCTCCCTCCTACCTGGCGTTCAGGCAGGTAAGACGGGGAGAATCAGTGCATATCCAGACACCCACCAGCAGCAGCACCAGCGGCACCCGGACGAAGCGCCGCGGCGCCCGTGCCGCCGCGCTGGCCGGCCCGCTGCTCGCGGCCCTCGCGCTGCTGACCGGCTGCGGCACCGACCCGATCGCGCCGAGCGACGTACGGGCCGAGGCGGGTGACGACGCCAAGGGCGCGTTCGGACCGGTCGACTGCCGCAAGGCCAAGTGCATCGCCCTGACCTTCGACGCGGGCCCCGGCAAGGACACCCCGGAGCTCCTGGACACCCTGAAGGAGGAGCAGGTCCCCGCGACGTTCTTCCTCCTCGGCAAGAACCACGTCAAGAAGTACCCGGACGTCGTCAAGCGCCTGGCGGACGAGGGCCACGAGGTCGCCAACCACACCTGGACGCACGGCATCCTCACGGACCTCACCACGGACGAGATCCGCGCCGAACTCGGCCGTACCCAGCAGGCCATCAAGGACATCACGGGCAAGGAGCCCACCTTGATGCGTCCGCCGCAGGGCCGTACCGACGAGGACGTCACGCGGGTCTGCAAGGAGCTGGGCCTTTCGCAGATCCTGTGGAGCGTCACGGCGAAGGACTACTCGACGAAGGACCCGGCGCTGATCAAGAAGCGCGTCCTTGAGCAGGCCGACCGTGACGGCATCATCCTGCTCCACGACATCTACGACGGCACGGTCCCGGCGGTCCCCGGCATCATCAAGGCCCTGAAGGCGAAGGGCTACACGTTCGTCACGGTGCCCCAGCTGATGGCTCCCGCGGTACCGGAGCCGGGGACGGTGTACCGGCCGTAGTGCCGGTGGACGCGAACTCCGTCAGGAGTACGTCGAGTTCGGCACGGGCGCGGCGCCTGGAGCGCGGTGCGGGCAGTGCGCGGCGGCGCACCGCCCAGGCGAGGAGCAGGGCCAGCGGGTGCAGGAACAGCAGGACGAGCAGCGGTCCGAGCAGGAGGCCGGCGAGGGCGCGGGACCAGTCGACGGAGTTCATGCGGAGGCCTCCGTACGCTCGCCGCTGGTGTCATCGGCCTCGAAGAGGTGCCAGTCCGCGAAGGCGCTCAGCAGGTCACCGGCGTCCCAGTCGAGTGCCGCGGCTCCGTAGCCGGACACCTGGAACACGGCCTTGGTCTCGAACTCGGTTCGGTAGTAGGGGACTTCACCCCGCTCCGTCCATACGAGCAGGGGCTGCCCCGCGCCGGTCGCACACCGGACGCAGGCGGCCACTTGCTCAGCGGCGGTGCCGTCGGACGCAATGTCCGGCGGATACGGGACGCGTTCCGTACCGCGCTCGTGCAGCGGGTTGAAGTAGCAGGGCGGTTCGAGGACGAGCGTGCTGCCCTCGGCGAGGCAGGCGAGCGCCCGCATCCCGATCCGGGTGATCTCCAGCACCGCGACGACATCGGTCAGTTCGATGCCCTCCTGCGCCCGGCGGTCGTACGCCCCGCCCGTGCGCTGCTCGAACTCGGCCAGCTGCATGGCGGTCGGCCGCACACTCGGTGCGAGGCATTCGCTCAGCAGATCGCCGGCGGTCCCGAGCGCCAGGCCCGCGTACCAGCCCTCGCGCTGTCCGCCTCCGGTTCGCCGCTGCTCGTCCACGGACTCGAAGGGCGCGAGGACGGGCAGGCCCGCGTCCTTCGCGGCCCGCACGGCCCGGGTCAGCGCATCGTTGCGGCGTACGGCCAGTTCGTACAGGGCGGCGTAGGTGTACTCGGGCAGCTCGGGCGCCGACTTCCAGTCGACCGGGGCCCGTTCGGCCGCACGCCTTCGCCGCGGCCACAGCGGCACCTCGGTGAAGCGGTACAGCAGCGAGAGCGTCAAGGTCACCAGCGCGGTGACCGCCGTGAGTATCAGCCCTGCGCGTGTACTGGCGTCCATCGGCCCTCCCCCGGCTCTCCCGACTCCGTACCCTAATGGTGCCTGGGCCCTGTGAAACCTCTGGGCGAGTGGGCCCTGCCCTCAGGCCCTGTCCTCCCGAAGCAGGAACGCGCTCACGGCCGCGCGGCGGTCAGCGGTAGGCGGCGAGGAAGGCGCGGGTGCCGGCGGCGGCGTAGCGGTCGAGGTCGGCTTCGTCGTGCTGCGAACGGCCGGTGAACATGGCCTTGTTGACCGGGATCCACAGCAGCAGGCCGGAGAAGTGGTTCGCGGCCAGGAGCGCGTCGTCGATACGGAGCAGTCCGTCGTCGGCCAGCCGCTGGAAGGTCCCCGCCAGCGTGGCGAGCCCTCGCTCGAAGCCCCGCTCGTACCACTCGGCTCCCAGCTCGGGAAAGACGTCGGCATTGGCGATGATCAGGCGCCGCAGCTGGATCACCTGGGGCTGGGTGAGCGTGGTCAGGAACTGGCGGGCCAGGCGCGTCAGGTTCTCTTCCAGGTTGGCGGCGTCGGTCGGGATGTCTGCCAGGAGATCGATCGTGGTGTCGATCCGGTCGGTGGTGGCAAGCACGATCTCGGCGAACAGCTTCTCCTTGTCCGCGAAGTGCTTGTAGACGGTCTGCTTGGACACCGCGGCCAGCTTCGCGATGTCGTCCATGCTCGTCCCCGAGTACCCCTTGTCCAAGAAGACGCTGGTCGCGGCCTCCCGGATCGCCTCGTGCTTACGCGCTGAACGGCTGTCCATCATCGACGTCCTCTCCATCCGTCTCTCCCTCCTCGGAATAGTACTGGACTGACCAGTACTCGTTTGGGTACTGTACCGTCCAGTTCCGAAGCGCAGGCCGGTCCGGCGCTGCGTACCGCAGAGATTTGGAGTGATTTCCATGGACCAGGTGTTCTCGGCAGACGGCACGGCCATCGCCTTCGAGCAGCAGGGAGCGGGCCCCGTGGTGGTGCTCGTCGGCGGCGCCTTCATGGCCCGCGGCGATTCGGCCGGGCTCGCCGGTCTGCTGGCCGAGCGCTTCACCGTCGTCACATACGACCGCCGGGGGCGCGGTGACAGCGGGGACAGTCCGGCGTACGACGTCCAGCGCGAGGTCGAGGACCTGGACGCGGTGATCGCGCACGCGGGCGGCGAGGCGATGCTGTTCGGCATGTCCTCCGGTGCCGTACTGGCGCTGGAGGCCGCGGCCCGGGGCAGCGCCGTGACCCGACTCGCCCTGTACGAGCCGCCGTTCATCACCGACGACAGCCGTCCGCCGCTGCCCGCCGACTACGTCGCGCATCTCAAAGAGCTCGTGGGGCGGGAGGCGTACGGCGATGCCGCCGCGTACTTCATGACCACGGCCGTGGGGATGCCCGCCGAGATGGTCGCCGGAATGCGCCAGGCCCCGTTCTGGGCCGGTATGGAGGCCACCGCCCGCACTCTGCCGTACGACGGCACGATCATGGGCGACACGATGTCCGGGCGTCCGCTGCCCGCCGATCGCTGGCAGTCCGTGAAGGTGCCCGTCCTCGTCGGCAGCGGGGACGCGGGCGCCTCGCACATGCTCACCGGTGCGCGGGAACTCGCCGCGCTGGCCGACAACTTCGCCCTGCACGTCTTCGCCGGCCAGGAGCACAACATCGCTCCGGAGGTCCTCGCACCTGTCCTGAGCGTCTTCTTCGCCTCCGGCGAGCAGGCGTAACGCGCACCCGAACATGGCCCTGCCCTCCTCCGACGGTCGACTGCCCCTGCCCACCACGAGCTTCCGCCCACGAACAGATCCCGCACACGAACAGGAGAACCAACGGATGTCCCAGGCACTTGCTCCCTCTGCCGTCCCCGCCGTGGCCCCAGCCCGCCCGGCGCCACGGATCCTCGCGGCCGCCGGTGTCGCGGCAGGCCCGCTCTTCCTTGTGGTGGGCCTGGCTCAGGGCCTGAGCCGTGAGGGCTTCGACTTCTCCCGCAACGCCCTCAGTCAGCTGAGCCTCGGCGACCTCGGCTGGATCCAGATCTCCGTGTTCCTGCTGACCGGTCTGCTGGTCATCGGCGGTGCGATCGCGCTACGGCAGGCCTTGCGTGACCATCCCGGCGGCACCTGGGCGCCCCGGCTGCTCGGCGCGTTCGGCGCCTCGTTCCTGCTCGCCGGGGTCTTCCGGGCCGATCCCGGGGCCGGCTTCCCCGCCGGCGCCCCCGCGGACCGGGTCACCTCGCTCAGTGCGCACGGCACCGTCCACCTGATCAGCGGCACCGTCGGCTATCTCGCGCTGTGTGTCGCATTCCTGGTGCTCGCCCGGCAGTTCGCCGCCCGCGGGCAGCGCGGATGGGCACGCGCCGCCCGGCTCCTTCCGGTGGGGGTCCTCGCAGGCTTCGCCGCCTCCGCGACCACCGTGGCGGCCTTCACCGCCGGGGCCGGTCTGGGGCTGCTCGGGCTCAGCGCCGTCACCGCCCGTCTCACCTTTCCCGTACGGCAGTAACTCGCCCTCGCCCGCGGCTCGAGGAGCGGCGCAAGGCGGGTCGTGGACGAGCGCGGCCTGTCGATTCGAGGACAACCACGACGTGCACCAAGACGTGCACCATGACGCGCTCCGCCGGCCGCAGGATGCTCACGCACCGATGGACTGCGAGTCCATGACGATGCAGGAGCGACCGAGCCGCAGCACCTGACCGGACGTCACTCCAGTTGCAGAGAGCTACTTGTCGCTTTGCGGCAGCTTCGGGAGGGCAGGACCGAGTACGCATAGCAGCTAGGCCCGCGGCGGCTCAGACAGCTCGAAGAAGGGCCCGTCGGGCGCGAAGTTCCTGGAGTGGGTGAGCATGTCCGCACCGCCCACCGACTCCGCGCCGCGGAGATACGCCAGCATCCACTCGTTGAACGTCACCGCGTACTCGACGTAGCCGCACTCGTCGTGCTCGATGACGCCGACGGCCCAGCCCTCCGCGTCGTTGCGGGGCACGCGGAAGTAAAGCATCTCGCCGGTCCGGGAATTCGCCCACGGGAACATCTCCCCCGGTCCCGTACCGATCGGATACGGCGGCATCATGTCCTCGGGCCAGTCGTCCTCGTAGAACTCCCGCTCCTCGCGGACCCGCTCGCCCAGGTTGTGCAGGACCGTCGCCGGATGGAACAGGTCGAGCTGGTTGTTGATCACGGCCGGGCCGTACGCGTCGACGAACTCCTTGTAGTCCGCCGGGAACTCGACCCCGCGGTCCTGCTCAAGGGCCGACCAGGCCTGCGGATCCGCCCCGCGGAAGGTCGGCTCGCCGAGCAGCGTGCGCAGGTCGTCGAAAGTCGCGGTCTCGGCGCCGCCGTCCGGCATCTCGTGTCCCCCTCGTCGACAGCAGAGCCGTCATCCAAGCACGCTCTGCGTCACCCGCCACAGCCTCCGCGGGAGTTCGCCCTCCTCGAAGGCGTGCACCTCGTCGAGGGACCAGCCATCGGCGAGGGTGTCGACGAGCTCGCGCGGGAAGAAGTGGACGGCGAAGCCGCCGTGTTCGTGGATGTCGTCGCCGTGGGCGATGCCCGCACCGTAGTGGGCGTCGCCGGTGTGGCGGACCGTGTAGACGAAGGTGCCGCCCGGGCGCAGTACGCGGCGGACCTCGGCGACCGCGGCCCCGATCTCCTGCGTGGACAGCGCCATGCACAGGAGCATGTGCGCGAAGACGGCATCGACCGAGGCGTCGGGAAGCGGGAGCGGAGTGCGTACGTCGTGGACGGTGCAGGTCACGCGTTCGGCGACGCCCTGCTCGACGGCCGACTTCCCCAGCTGTTCCAGACCGGTCGCGGAGAAATCCGTGGCGTGGACCGTGCAGCCTTCGCGGGCGAAGTACAGGGCGTCGCGGCCGTGACCGGCGCCGAGTTCGAGGACGGTGCGCGCCCCGGCGGCGCGGAACACGGCTGCGGCATGACGTGCAGGAGCGCTGGGCTCCTCCCCGTACATCCCGGGATGGGCGCCATAGGTGCGCTGCCAGTGCGCGCGCTGCTGCGAGGCGAGGTCCCGGCCGTCGGCCGGTGTCCAGGCCTCGGCCCGGCTCCGCCCGTCGGCCGGTTTCCGGCCCTCGCCACCCTGTGTCGCCGCGCTCACGCCCTGCCGCCCGCCTCTCCGCGCAGCTCCGCCAACGCCTTCTCGATCCGGCGCAGTCGGGTCTCGGGCTTCTTCGCGCCGTCGACCGCCAGCACGTGCTGGCGCTGCCGGCCCTGCGGCAGGTGATCGAACACCGCGCGCGCGGCCGGGTCCGCGTCCAGGGCGCGGGCGAAGTCCTCGGGCTCGGTGATGACGCGCGGCTCGGTGTCGAGCCGCAGATCGACCTCGACCTCCTCACCGACCTCGACACCGGCGGCCGCGCGGTTGGCGTTGGACAGGCCAAGGAGATGACGGCCGCGCATGATGGCGACGCGGCTGCGCCAGGTGTGCCCGTTGATCGTGATGGTGACCGGCGGCCGCTTGCCGCCGCCGAGCCCTTCGACGAGTTCGGCCGGCACTTCGAGTCCGTTCATCGGCTCGGGGGTCTCGACATGCGTACGGAACTTCATGACGCGCTCTCCGCGCTCGCCGTGCTCTCTGCACTCTCCGCGCTCTCCCAGGCGAAACCGTCGGGGTCGGTGAAGTCCCCGAGGCCGGCGCCGATCGCGAGCCGGTGCGAACCGCTGCCCTCGGTCGGGACGCCGGCGACCTTGCCGAGGCCCTTGCGCGGGTAGAGCGACAGCTTCACCGCACTCGACGCGCCGTCGAACTCGGTGTACTTCCCGCCGAAGCTCTTGGCGACCGTGAGCCCGTGGTCGACGTAGAACTTCTTGCTCGCGGCCATGTCCGATACGCCGAGCAGCAGCACGACCTCGTCGATCTTGCGTACGTCAGGTCCTGTGTCCTTCTTCGAGGAGCTGACCAGCTGCCAGACCGTCCCGTCGGGGGCCTGGACCACCGCGCCGAAGCCCCACAGGGACTTCTTCGGGGGCTTGAGCTCCTTGGCCCCGGCGGCGACGGCCGTCTTGAACAGGCCCTGGACGATCGAGGGCTGGGAGACGACGAGCGAGACCGTGAACCCGCGGAACCCGGAGGTCGGTGCCTCGGCGGCGCGTACGCGGATCTGCTGGTCCAGGCCGAAGGCTTCGGCGTAGAAGCGCTGGGCGGCCGCGGTGTCCTCGGCCTCGATGGTGAGGTGCTCGATGCTGGTCATGTCCTTCACGCTAGCCAGTGAGCGGCCTCGGGCGCTTCTCGAATCCTGACCGGATGCCGGGGCGGGTCCCGCCGGACCTCTCGTGTGATCGCCGGACCCGCCCCGGCGGTACGATGACGGCACGGCGGACGAGCCGGCCGGGCGGCCGCGGCGGAGATCTTCGGATCCCCGGCGAGGAACGTCCGGGCTCCACAGAGCAGGGTGGTGGGTAACGCCCACCCGGGGTGACCCGCGGGACAGTGCCACAGAAAACAGACCGCCGGGAGCTTCGGTTCCCGGTAAGGGTGAAACGGTGGTGTAAGAGACCACCAGCGCCTGAGGTGACTCAGGCGGCTAGGTAAACCCCACTCGGAGCAAGGTCAAGAGGAGCCCCTCGGGGCTCTGCGCGGACGCTCGAGGGCTGCTCGCCCGATGTCCGCGGGTAGACCGCACGAGGCCGGCAGCAATGCCGGCCCTAGATGGATGGCCGCCTCCCCCTGGGCCGCAAGACCCTGGGGAGACAGAACCCGGCGTACAGGCCGGCTCGTCCGCCTTCATGGCTCTGGGCTGGGGTTTTCCTCAGGTCAGAGCCATTTTTCGTGTGCGGAGGTACAGGGCGTCTACCTGCGATTTCCCGGGACTTCCCTGGCGTTTGTGTAATGCGTGTGTAACGCGATCTTGGTGCGCGGATACCAGCCCACTTCAGGGAACCGGCAGTTATCGCCGGTTGCGACGGAGCGCGGCCTGACAGCGGCGCAACAGAGATGATCAGGGGGCGTTGCCAATGTCTGATCGCCACCACCTCGGCGAGGGACTGTCCAGTGGGATCAGATGGTCTTCGGCAAGTAGGGGGCCAATGTCGCGGCGACCGCTGCTGAGCGCAGGTATCGAGCTGCGCGGTGGAAATCGAACGGGCCGATGCTCTCCGCCAGGTCCAGGTCTACGTCGGGGAAGTGTTTCTTGAACGGGCGTGGGATCGCTACGACGTCGCCGTGATCGGAGAGATTCACCCAGCGCCGGACGTTCGGGGGACGTTGTCCGACACCGTTCTGCGGCTGCGGCGACAACCTCGTGAACACGCTGTGCGGCAGGGCCAATGGAGAGCCGAGTGTCAGCAGCAAGTCCACCGGCAGGTCGGGGCGCTCGTGCAGAGCCTCGTAAGCAACCACGGAACCCAGCGAGTGGGCGACGACAATGCGAGCGCCGCTCCGTTCGATAGCTGCAGCGACTTCCGCGCGGGCCGAGATTCGTGCCGGCCCTTCTGGATCGCGTAGGTAGAAGCCGACCTCACGGAAGAAACAGGCGACGAACAGCTGCGTGAGCCGACCGTCGAGGCTGAGCCGGGTCGCGATGAGCGTCGCGAGCTGGCGGAGTGGAACAGCGAGTCTGCCCTGGGGTGTGGCGTGCGGGATTCCGAGATCCAGTGCGTCGTCCAACGCCTCGACCCATGCAGTAATGCGTAGGGCTGCGCCTGGTTCGTCGCGCTCCAACTGGTCGCAAGCGGCCGCACCGTCGGTCGGCCCTTGGGCCGTAGGAGTACCGCGGTACAGATGGTGGGCGTAGTAGGCGTAACTGACGGGGACGTCAGCGGCGGGGATGCCGATGCCCGAGGCTATGTGCTGTGCCATGGTGGCGGAGCGCGCCGTGGCCACGTCCTGCGGGGTGTGACCGGCGCTGTGATGCCCGACGCCGTGGACGAAGACGAGACTGGCCATCGTGAGACCTTTCAGAGAGGACGCAGCGGCAGATGCTCGGAGGTCAGGCGAATCACGTCCGGACCTACACCGGCGAAGACAGTGCCGTCGTCGCCGACAGCTAGCGCGAAGACCGTGTCCGGGAACCACTGGATGGCGGTCTGCCGCCCTGTGCTGAGGTCCCACAGCCGCATCGTGCAGTCGCGACCGCCGGTGAGGGCGTGTGGACGGTTGTGGAGGAGAACCGGCACGACGGCGTAGACCTCGCGGGTGTGGCCTACGAGGTCCCGGCCCGGGGACCCGTCGAGAGGCGTCAGTCGCAGCACTCCGGCATCATCGGCGCTCAGAGCATGCGGGCGACCGTCGAGATCGACCGCGGACAACGCGCGCACCATGGCGCCGTGGAAGAACAGTCGGCGGGCGTCAGACTGCTCGCTCAGCGATACGGACCAGACATGCCCGTAGTAGTCGCCCGCAAGGAGCTGGTGCGCAGAGGAGACGGCGAGGCAGGTCACCGGGTTCGCCAACCTGACACTGTCGTACTGCTCCTCGGAGCTGGCGGTGAGTCTGTCTGCAGCGTCGGCGTCCGCCACGTCGATCAGGGCCGCCGTTTGTCGTTCGACGGAGGGTCCGATCGCGGAAACGACCTGAGTTTTTCCATGCCGGGTATCGGTGATGACTGTGACCGGGGAGTCGTAGCGATCATCGATGCGGTCAGCCAGGTCCGTGTCTGCGGTGGATGTGTCCCACAGGGCGACGCCCAGCCGGCCGCAGGCGGCGAGGATTCGAGGGTGAGGCCCCGCCTCCAATACCGCGATGCCAGTGGGGAAGTCTGCTTCGAGCTCGTCGCCCTGGTAGTACAGGTAGACATGCTTCCGTTCGCCCGACTCCAAGTTCCACAAGGCGAGGGTGCCGTCGAGGCTGGCGGAGGCGAGTCGGCTTCCGTCGACTACGGCGAGGCCGGAGATCGCGTGCGTGTGTCCGGAGAACCTCTGGGGTGCGGCGTCTCCGTGCAGGTCCCACACGCGTACCGTGCCTCCCTCACTGGCCGTCAGAAGGCGTGGCTGCCCCTGAACGGTCGTTGCGACGAGCGCCCGGGTAAGGGATGTCGTGTGCGCGGCGACCTGTCGTGATTCCTGCAATTGCGGATCGAAGAGACGCGCTGTGCCGTCCATGCTCGCGGTGATCACGCAATCCACGCCTCCCTGGCGGAACTTGGCGAGATGCCTGATCTCATCAGAGTGCTCGTCGTCCACCACCTCCCAGCCGCTCCAGAGGGCTCCCTCTTGGTCGCCAGCGAAGTAGTAGGCACTATTCCGCTCGCTACCTAGAACGAGTACGCATCTGGACCCAGGGCGAGGGTCGAGGGCCAAGCCTTCCTCATCCTCGTCCCAATCCACCGTCAGTGTGACCTCCTCGCCGTCTGCGGTGAACGCCACAGGGATGTCGCTGTCCCCACCTCCGCGGAATGCAAGGATGCAATCCCCTCGATCAGCATCAGTGAAGGTGACCAGACGACTGGCCCCCTGCGTGGCTACTTCGGCGAGATGTTCTCCGTTGGCAAGATTCCAGAATCTGACCATGTGGTCGTGACCGGAACTGACGAGTACTCTTTCTCCCCGGCGCCGCACGAGTGCCAACGCGCCCACCCCGCCACGATGCCCGACCACGTCCCATAGCAACCGGCCCGAGCCCGGATCCCAGGCCCGCAGTTGCCCGTTCTTGCAGCCGGTGAAAGCCAACGGATCGCCGTCGACGACCGTCGACTCGACGCATTCGACGGGTGAACCGTGTCGCATGGTGCGCGTCACGATTCCAGCAGCCAGGTCCCACAGCCGCAGGGTCCCGTCCGATCCGGCAGTCAGAACGTGGTCCCGATCCCCGAGCACCAGGTGTGCCAGGTCCAGGACCGGCCCCTCATGGCCGGTCAAGGTGGTGAGGAGATTCCTCTGCAGTGGTCGTCCGGCTGTCCAGTCGATCTGCCAGAGCGAGTTTCGCGACAACTCGCGTACGAGATCGTGCTCTTGGTGCCTCGCGGCATCCACCGCCAGGATCTGTCGCCGCTCATCGGGACCCGCGCTGCGGTGGGCACCGTAGGACGTCAGATACACCACCGCCCAAGGATGTTGCACGTGACCGCGGTACAACTCATCGGCCAGGGGCTCCGGATCGGCGTGTACAAGGAACTCCGGGTCCCCCAGCAGTTCGTCCAGCCTTCCCGCCAGCGCGGCATGGCGCGCTACGTGGGTGAGCAAGTACGGCTCCGCCGACTGCCACCTTCCCGGACGTCCAGGATGGAGCACGTCAGTGAGAAGCCTGTCGAGCACCGCTGACGGCCCCAGCGCGGGGTGTTTCCGCGTCCTGTCCGCCAATTCTTGGTGGGCAGGCCGGAATTCGAGGACCCGTGACGGCCCCAACTCGGAGTATTTCCGCAACCTGTCCGCCAACCCCTGATGGAACAGCCGGAACACGGGAGTGCCCTCCCGATCGATGTTCCTGCGGAGATAGAAGCGCGCTGCCTTCAACAGTTCCGCGACGCCACCTGGTCCCGATACAGGAACTCCGGCGGCGCGAGCCAGCAGCCGCTCCGGCATCCCCCCTCCTTCGGCCCAGGCGAGCGCGGCAAGCAGTTGCCTCAGTCCTTGCTGTCGCTGCCATCTCAGGTCGAGCTCCAGCACACCGTCCAACGTCCGCGGCACCGCCGCGCCGAGCCTCTTCGCCGCGTCCAGGTCCGGTGGCGGCTGGTGCTGCTCCCGCAACAGACGCGCGTACAGGCCTGCCACGAGGAATTCGCCCCATTCGCGGTCGTCTGCGAGCAGCGCATCTGCGACTGCCTCACCTACGGCCTCGGCCAGGGGGAGCTTGCACCATGGCTCCTCGCTGTCGGGGTGGAGCATGCGGCTGACGAAACTCGCCAGATCCCTGTGCAGTTGTCGGGAAGGCACTCGGCTCAGATCGAGGACGCCGCCCGCAGCGGCTGCGGACTCGATGAGCGGGAGGGCGGCCAGCTCCTCGCGCGTCGCCACGAGCGCTCTGCACAGCGGCCTGCCGTCCTCTCTCGTGGATGCGGCCAACGGCAGGAGTGCGGCCACCAGATCAACCGGCTGCTCCGCCTCGTCCAGCGCGTCCAGGATCAGACAAGGCGATCGGTCGGATTCGTTCAGAGCGTCCATGAGCGCCTCGGTGGTCCACAGCCTGTTCAAGCCAGGTGGATTCAAACCCCACTGACGCGCTGCGGACGACAGCACTTCTCCGAGTGTCAACCGCCGGGCGTGTACGACAGCGAGGTCCGGGACTGCACGGGGCAGGTCCTCTTGCAGCCTTCGCCAAATCCCGGCGGACTCCTCACGGAGCCTGGGGTGTGCGGCACACGCGAGGACGCCGAGCAGGGCCGATTTTCCAGCTCCCGGCTTTCCGGTCACCACGAGCAGTGCCGGCCCATCGCCTTCGAGCCATCTAGCCAGATGGCGCACCTGGGCCCGTCGTCCCGTGAACATGGGCAACCGAGTGTCGCCGTAGGGGCCGTCCCCGCCGTACGCGCGGATCACGAAGTGGCGTATGTCGGCAGTCTCGTCGATGAGCGTGTACGTGGCCGGGGCGACGAGTTCACGTGCACGCTCGGATTCCGGGTCGTAGCTCGGATTGCGGAAGAACCGCAGGTGCGAAAGATCCTCTCCGATCGGAGCGAGCGGCCGCACTACGCGCTGATCGATCTCCCCCGAAGCCATCACCTGGACGCGCCGATCCACCTCGCGGCAGAACCGCTCGATGGGGATGTACTCCATCGACTCGTCCAGCTTCAGTGCACCCGATGCAAAGTCGCTCAGCACCTCCTCCACTGCTTTCGTCAACCTGCCGTTGAACGCCTGCTGGTCGTGGCTGCTCGCCGCCAGCACCCACGCACGCCGGTTCTCAGCGCGTACCAAGGTGCGTAGCTGCTCCGCGCTCACCCGGCCCGAGTAGCAGAGGTCGAGCATCAGAAGGATCGTGGGCGACTTCGAGCCCGGCTCGACGTTCTCCGCCATCCTCAACCATCGGGACAGCTCCTCCGTCCTGCGCCCATCACCCCCCAACGCCCAGAGTCCGGGGCCATCGTGCTCGGGCACGCCGTGGCACAGCAGATGGATGACGCTGAAGTCGGCGTCGCTGCGGACAGCCTCGGTGAGGGCCTCCTCCAGAGCGGCGGCCGTGCTGGCCGGGTCGCTCTGCACCTCGACAGGTCGGAAGTCGTAGCTCTCCTCGAGCACCGACCGCAGAGCGTCTGCACAGCTCGCCGCGTACGGAAGCGGTGGCGGCGACAGAAGTGCCGCATCCTCATCCGCAGGGTCGCCGCTGCCCCCGACCACGCCCACCACGAGCGCACGATGCCGCACTACGGTCCCCCGCCCCCAACCATTACCAGATCCCGTGAGTGGAGGGTAACGGGATCCGAATGCAGGTGCGATCAGTTCCAGCGATCATCGGTCGGGCCAGCCTGACCGTGGACAAGCCAGCGATCAACTCCGCCGTCGCCACCGTCGAGCGAGCCTGTGGATCGCATCCGGGAGGGCGACTTCCCACGCCGCCCGTCAAACCATAAGTGCGAAGGGTGTGATTTCACCCAGATCGGCTTGCAGCGGTGTTAGGCATTCACGACGGGAGACGAGCCCCCCAAAGCTCCACCTTCCGGATGGCGAGGGCGGCAAGAAGTCCCTGAAGATCACGGCATTGTCGGACGTGGATCAATAGGCGCAAGGGCTATCCAGCTCGTCGGGCGGCTGTGGTCGTCCGACGAGTCCCCCATTGGTCACCCGTCCGAATTCTCGCTTCCTTGTCAGTACGCTCCGTTACGCTCGAAAGCGGTCTCATCGAAGATGTTCCATTCCCAAGGCAGGTCATGACCAGCGACTGGCAGTACGAGGTCCCCACGGCGGGCAGCAAGCACCTCCCACCGGACTCCCGGTACATGGAGGCTCTCAGTAGTCAGGGATACGGCTTCGAAGTGGCAGTCGCGGACCTGGTCGACAACTCGATCGACGCCGGCGCAAAGGACGTGGTGATCCATTTCCTACGTGACGGTGACCAGCTTGTGAGCCTGCTGGTGATCGATGACGGCAAGGGGATGACAGAGGACGAACTCGACGTCGCCATGACTGTGGGAGGGCGTCGGAACTACGACGCCCAGGCTCTGGGTATGTTCGGCACCGGATTGAAGTCCGCCTCGCTCAGCCACGCTGCCTCAGTGACAGTGGTCAGCAAAACCCGTCGCACACGGGCCGTAGGCCGCCGGTGGGTGATGGAACGCGCGGTCGAAGGCTTCCAGTGCGACATCGTCGCCCCTGACTACGCCCAGTTGCTCATCGACCGCTACGCGTCGCGGCCCATCGTGTGGCAAGGCACCGTGATCCGATGGGACGGTGTGAAGAACTTCCCTCAATACGGCGGCCCCGGACAGACCGACCGGTATCTTCACCGCACGATCAACAAGCTCGGCCTCCACCTCGGGCTCTACCTCCACCGCTTCCTCGCTCGGGATGACTTCAACATCACCATCGCAGTCGAGGACGTGTCCACAGGCACCGAGTACATGAACTTCGGCGTGCAGCCGCTGAACCCCTTCGCCTACCCGGTGACTGGGCACGGTGAGTACCCGATCCCATTCACAGCGGAGGTACCAAACGTCGGGCAGGTCCCCATGACCGCGCACATTTGGCCGCCGAAGTCCTCACTGGACGAGTACAAGGCCGTCGGCTCGGTCATGGACCGCCAGGGCTTCTACTTCTACCGCAACAACCGGCTAGTACAGGCTGGCGGCTGGAACGGCTACCGACAGCCAGAACAGCACCTCTCGCTCGCGCGGATCGCAGTGGATCTCCCGGACAACCCGGGCGAGGTGTTCCGACTCACCGTGAAGAAGGAAGGGGTCGGGACCGGCCCTGAGTTCACGTCTGCGCTGGAAGCGTCCTGCACGAGTGGAGACCGCACGTTCAGCCGCTTCATGGAGGAGGCTGAGACGGTCTACCGCGACGCACGCAAGCGGTCGGGGGCCACGCGCAAGCCCGTGATCGGTCCCGGCAAGGGCTTCGACCCCGCGGTGAAGGACACGATCGAGGAGGAGCTGCCCCTCATCCCGAACGAAGAACCGATCGCTGTGCGCTGGCGGGCTCTGGACGACAACACGTTCTTCGAGATCGACCGGGTCAGCAGAACCATCGTGCTGAACCGAAGGTTCCGGGAGCCGGTCCTGGGCGGACGCCGCGGAGGCCTCAACGACGCGCCCCTCGTCAAGTCCCTGATGTATCTCCTGCTACATCAGGTATTCGAGAAGGAGTACAGCGGTAGCCGCGAGAAGGACAACCTTCAGCTGTGGCAGGCCGTGCTGATCTCCGCTGCACAGGCCGAAACTGAGCGATCGGCCCGCGACGACCTTCAGACCTGGCAGAGCGTCCTCGTGCCTCCGTCTGCTCAAACTCCCGACGATCGGAAGGTGGACGATGTCCGTGAGTGACCCGAGCTTCCCGGGCGTGGCCTGGTCGACCGTCGAGGAGCGGCTGGAGGAAGGCATGGGTTCTCGCTACCCACTGTCCGACGGCAGTGGTCCGGACGTGCAATACCAGATCGAAGACGGCGGCCATGGCATCTCCTTGCTCGTCGAACTGGAGCGTACCCAGCAGCCGCCGCACTCTCCTCTGCCCGCGATCCACATCGATCCGGTCTTCCACGAGGGCCGACGCATGGCGCGCTTCCGCACCACCCAGTCGGAGCTCTGGCGCGACTTCCACGACCTGCTGATGGCGGTGGCCGAGCGTATCGTCGTCAAGGGTTACTCCCTCGAGCGCGCCTTCGACATGACCGTGTACGCCTGGAACGCCTTGCTCAGCCGTCCGCGTGCACTGGGCGCTCAGCAGCGGATCGGCCTCCACGGCGAGCTTGCCGTTCTCCAGTGCCTTGCCGAGCGCGACGGTTGGTCCGCAGCCGTTGCTGCATGGGTGGGCCCGCACGGGGAGGAACACGATTTCGCCCTCGCGGAATACGACCTCGAAGTCAAAACCACAGCTTCCGAGAGACGCTGTCACAGCATCAGTGGAGTGGGGCAACTGCAGGAGGCGCCAGGGCGTCCACTGTGGTTCGTCTCCCTGCAGCTCACACGCGGTGGCAGGGGCGGCCGGACTCTGAGGGAGTCCGCCGACGCCGTACATAAGGCAGCCGCAGCATCGGACCTGTACACAGCCGAGCGACTGAACGAGGCGCTGTCCTCGCTCGGCTGGAACCCTGACCAGCTCGACGACGAGCGCTGGACGGTACGCAACGAGCCTCTGCTCCTGGCCGCTGAAAGCATGCCGAGGCTCACCTTCGACATGCTGCCCACTGCACCGTCGGGGCATATCGCGGACGTCACCTACGACGTCGACGTGACCAGGGCTCCGGCTGCGACCAGCTGCCCCCTCGACTTGTCGCCCCTCCGTCTCCCCTGACCTCAAGGACCTTCCGTGAACGGGATCGCCGACGTCCGTATCGCCCTCCACCGCGCCGCGTTGGGCGACATGAGCCACAGCCGGCCCAAGACCCTGGCCAGGGCACTGGCGTACCAGGCCGATGACATGGAACCGCAGGACCAGGCCGAAGTATGTGCCAAGGAAGAGGACTTCCAGCAGGCGCTACGCGATGCGCGGTCTACAGACCTGCTCGTCGAAATCTGGCGCAAGCAGCTGACTCGCTGGGACTACATGGCCGAGCCCGCCTGGTCCCCGGCGCCGCCTCGCACCGATGAACGACGTGGCGACGTCTACGGGCGTTTGGGCTTGCAGGAGGAGACCCGAAAGCTCCTGACTTCCCTGATCCCGGTCTTCAAGACCGAGGCACCGGTCGTCATCAGCGATACGCATCCAAACCCGGGGTGGTACGGCAGTCAGGGTGTGCACGGGCGCGAGTTCTACTGGCCGACATACCGGGACCTCTTGTCGGACAAGGGGTGGCCCGAACATGCGGTCAATGACCTGGACGACGCCTCCGACAAGGTAATCGAGCGGCTGGCCGATCCGACGTCCGCTCCTTCCGAAGTCCACCAGTCCCGAGGATTGGTTGTCGGCTACGTGCAGTCCGGCAAGACCGCCAACTTCACCGGCGTGATCGCTAAGGCGATGGACGCGGGCTACCGGCTCGTGATCGTACTCAGCGGCACGCTGAACCTCCTGCGTGCGCAGACCCAGCGCCGGCTCGATATGGAGCTCGTCGGCCGGGAGAACATTCTGCGCGGGGCCAACGAATTCGAGTCCGACTACGCGGACGACCCGGCCTGGGCGAAGGGGAAGTTCGCATCGTACGGAGACCATCCGTCGACGCTCGGCGGCTTCGACATCGTGCGCATGACTACGCGGGTCGACGACTATAAAAGTCTACTTCAGGGGATCGTCGCCTTGGAGTTCGAGAAGCAGGAACCGGCACTCCCGCTCTACGATCCGCAGAATCTTCACCGGTCCTCGGCGCGCCTCATGGTCGTCAAGAAAAACAAGACCGTACTGGCGAACCTGGTCAAGGATCTCAACAAGATCAAGACCCCGCTGTCCGAAATCCCGGTCTTGATCGTGGACGACGAGGCCGACGAAGCTTCTGTCAACACGGCTAACCCTGCGAAGCCTGATGCCGAGCGCACTGCGATCAACGAGAAGATCTCGGAACTGCTCAAACTTCTACCGCGGGCACAGTATGTGGGTTACACCGCAACGCCCTACGCGAATGTCTTCGTCGATCCCAACGATGCGGAAGACATCTATCCCAAGGACTTCATCATCTCCCTCCCGTGGCCTGACGGTTACATGGGCGCCCGGGACTTCCACGACCTTGACAGCCCTCTCTCCATCGACGAGCAGACGTTTGCCAACTCGAACGAGAAGGCACATGTCCGTGATATCGACGTTCAGGACGAGGATGACGACACCAGTCTCCAAGAGGCGTTGGACATGTTCGTCCTCGCTGCCGCGATGAAGATCTATCGCGAGGAGGAGGGTGGCCTGGGAACAGGCCACTTCGCGCATCACACGATGCTGATCCACGAATCCGTCCGCACGTTGGCCCATCGTGAACTGCTGGGCCGCGTGACCAAGTTGTGGTGGGACGCCGGATACACGGGGCCGCGCGGACGCGAGCGTTTGCGCGAACTCTTCGAGACCGATGTCCTGCCGGTCTCCCAAGCTCGGGCCGACGGGCATGCCGTGCCGTCGTCCTTCGACGATCTGGCCCGACACGTGGGGGCTGCGGTCCTCCGCATCGGTGGTGACGACAAGCCGATCATCGTCGTCAACGGGGACAAGGACATCGAGACCGGAGAAGCGGACTTCGACAAGCGGTCCATCTGGAAGATCCTCATCGGCGGTCAGAAACTCGCGCGGGGCTTCACCGTAGAAGGGCTGACGGTCTCCTACTTCCGCCGCTCCGCGAACAACGCCTCCACTCTGATGCAGATGGGGCGCTGGTTCGGCTTCCGTGAGGGATACCGCGACTTGGTCCGCCTGTACGTCGGCAGGAAGGAGACGGTGGGCAAGAAGGAACTGGACCTTTACGAGGCTTTCGAAGCGATCTGTCTCGACGAGGACGCCTTCCGCTCGGAGATCAAGCAGTACGCGCGCCCGGTCGATGGTGAACCGCTGATCCGTCCCAAGGACGTGGCGCCGCTCGTCTCCGCGCATCTTCCCCACATCAAGCCGGCCAGTGCCAACAAGATGTACAACGCGCGCCTGGTGGAACGGGACTCGGCGGGAGAATGGCAGGAGCCCGTCGCCTACCCGACCGCCGTCACAGGGCTGCGTCACAACACAGGCCTGTGGACCCCCGTGCTGGAATCGCTGACTACGGAACCCACCGAGTTCGCCCACCCCGGCGACGGACGCGGCCAGTACCGCTTCCCGGCGCTCACCGGCCTACTCGATGCGTCGGAGTTCCTGACGCTCCTGGGTGACCTGCGGTGGAGTGACGAGTCCAAGTTCCTCCCCCACCTGGCCTTCCTGCGGAAGATCACCAGTATGGAGACCAGGAAGGTGGACGACTGGCTCGTCCTGGCTCCGCAGCATTCACGCGGAGGCAACAGGATCACGCTCGGCAGCGGCGGACGCAGGTACTCGTGGTTCGCCCGTGACCGCCGGCGCGGCCCTCTCTTCGGCGCCATCCGCGACCCCAAACACGTCCCCGCATCGATGCGGATCGCCGGAGCCCTCTCCGCCCCCGGGAACGCGGCCGTCGAATCCCTGGCTGGGCCTCGTCGCGGTGTGGTGGTCCTGTATCCGGCGGTCGAAACCGTCAACCGTCCCGAAGCAGAGGTGTCCGGCGCTGTTGATCCGGGCAAGTTGGTCATGGCGTTCGCGTTCGTGGCTCCCGCTTCCGCCCGGAGCAAGAACGGACGCGTGGTGCACTTCGAGACCATCGACTCGTCGAAGGGACCCATCATCAACGTAGGTTGACGGTAAGGCTCACATCGCCCCGGGACTGCGCTCCCGGGGCGATCGTTCAGACTGGCTTTTGCCCCCGTCGGCCGCGCTGGAGAAAGAGCTCGCGGCGGCGACGCGCGAGAAATGACTGTTGACACCGGTGGGGTGTAACGCGTTCCTTGCCGCAGAGCTCAAGCCGCAGGCAGGGGCCCTCTGCTACCGAGGCGACCTGACTGGCTCAGAACCTTGGGTGGCCGGGCAAAATGTACCCGTGACGCGCCTGGAAACGACTCCCACTACGAGCACCCGAATGAGCAGGCAGAAGAGCCGCGACACACAGGTGGAGGTCGCGCTGAGGCGAGCGCTACACGGCGCGGGCCTGCGCTACCGGGTGCACCAACGCCCTATCAAAGGCGTGCGGAGGGAAGCGGACATCGTGTTCGGACCGGCCAAGGTGGCGATCTTCGTGGACGGGTGCTTCTGGCACGGGTGCCCTGAACACGCCACCTGGCCCAAGAGCAACGTCGCCTTCTGGAAAGAAAAGCTCGAAAGGAACCGGGCCCGAGATCGCGACACCGATGCCAAGTTCGAGTCTGCCGGATGGCTCGCCGTGCGGGTGTGGGAACACGAGCCGGTCGATGTCGCCGCACTCCGAGTGATCGACGTGGTGCGTCGACGCCGCGGCACTGCTTGATCCCCGACGGTGCGCGGCGTACACGCAGAGAGACGTCGTGGCGCCCCGTGGATGAGTCAGTCGTTCCAGATGGACAGGCTGTCGAGCACGTCGTTGGTGGGAGGATCCCAGCCAAACGCCGCACTCAAAACGTGCAGCGCCAGCCGAGGAGGTACGGCGTTACCGATCTGCTGGGAGACGTCCCGCCCCGACCACGGGTAGTCCGCCGGGAAGGTCTGGAGCCGTCCCGCCTCGGACTGGGTGAAGCGCCCCAGCTCGTCACCGGCGGGTGTGACCACCCGGTTCCTGGAGATCTTGCCGGTCACCGTGGCGGAGGGCTCATCCCAGCGGCGCCTGCCTCGTGCTTTGGGGTCGCCGCCCGTGCCGTAGTTGGAGATCACCACGAAGGGCTCGGTGCGGCCGAGTGCGTCGGCCATCGTCCGCCAACGCTCCCGGCTCGCATCCCCCTCGTCCCGGGGTACGCCTTTGCGGTACGGGCGATGCGTCGGGCTGGGGAGTGTGGGCGCGCCTGTTCCCTTGCGGCGAGCGATGAGCACGGCTCGCTTGCGGGTTTGGGGCACGCCGAACTCTTCGGTGCGAAGAATGTCGTAGTCGGCCGCGTAGCCCTCGGCTTCCAGAGCTGTGGCATACGCCTCCCAGACCGGGAGCACAGCCGGGACCTGCTCCAGCACGATGGCGCGGTACGGGCGGGATTCCTGATCGATGGCGTCGAGAGCCCAGCGGAGCGGCTCAAGTACCAGGCCGGTCCTCTCGTCGTCCAGTTTCGCCAGGTCCTTCGCGATGCTCTCGCGGTCCTCGCGGGCGGTCAGGCGTTTGACAAAGGTGAGGACGTCGTCCAGAGCCTCGCGGCCTGCTCCGGTCCCTGCGACGGTGAAGGTCTGGCACGGAGGGCCTCCGGCCAGCACATCGGCTTCCGGGAAGTTCGCGGGCCCGTAGTCGCGGACATCGCCTTCGACGGTCTCCAGACCGGCGGCACGACGTGTCGTGCATGCCCCGTGATCCCACTCCACGCCCACCGTGGCGATGCCGAGCTTCTCTGCCGCCACATCCAGTCCCCCAGGGCCTGCGAACAGGTCTACGATCTTGACGGGGCGCACTCGGACTCCATGATTCGGTTAGCTGGTGATGTGGCGGTTCGGGCGACTGTGTCGTGCTGGGTCAGCGGGACATCGGCAAGCAGACAGGTTACCTGTGACCTCTGACAGAACCGTTCCGTCGGTGCCCCTGGTCGTGTCCTGTTTCGCAGGAGCCAGCAGGTGGGGGTGCCGTTGGCGGAGGGCAGGGCGCCTGCCGTACCACGCCAGCCCCGTCCCCGTCCCTCGTCGGGGAGATAGCCGATTCACGGCCGCTTGTCAGTGCCGATGACTACCGTGGTCGGCATGGCGCGACCCTTTTCACTCATCGACCTATTCGCTGGCTGTGGCGGGATGACAGCCGGCTTCGTCTCCGCGCGCGGCTACAAGCCTGTAATGGCAGTCGAGTGGGACCTTGCTGCGGCCACAACGTATGCGGCGAATTTCGGTGAGTCCCACATACGGTGGGGCGACATCGCAAAAATCACGGATGGCCAAATCCCGAAAGCGGATGTGATCATCGGCGGCCCTCCTTGCCAAGGATTTTCCAACCTAGGCTCGCGCGACGTCGATGATCCAAGGAACAAGCTCTGGAAGGAATACATCCGGTTCGTTCGCCGCGCACGCCCCAAGGTCTTCGTGATCGAGAACGTCGACCGATTCCGCACGTCCTCGGAGTTCGCGCTGCTGCGCGAGGAAGCGAAGCCCGGAGGCCTGCTACAGGAGTACAAACTGACGGACGCCCTGCTCCTGGCCGCGGATTATGGTGTCCCGCAGATGCGTCGGCGGGTGATCGTCATCGGGTCCCGGGTCGGAGCGATCCCGATACCAGAGCCGACACACGAACCTGTCGGACTGTTGGGAAGGCAGACCTGGCGAACGGTTCGGGACGGGATCTCAGACCTACCCGAGGAACCAGCCTGCGCCGATCTCCCCGCGCGTTGGTTCGAGGCTTTCGGAGAGAAGGTCCCCGGCTCCTTCGAGAGCGAAGAGTTGCATATTCGCCGAAACCCCACCGAGTTGTCGTTGCAACGGTACGACTGCGTCCCTCCCGGAGGCGGAAGGTTCGACGTTCCGGCGCACCTACTTCCGCGGTGCTGGCGGGAAAAACCCACGGGCACAACGGATGTCATGGGGAGAATGCGGTGGGACCGCCCCTCGCTCACAATCCGAACCGAATTCTTCAAACCGGAAAAGGGTCAGTACCTTCACCCGCAATGGGATCCCGAAGATCCGGAAAGGCGTGTGAACCGTCCCATCACACATCGTGAGGCAGCACGCCTCCAGACGTTCCCCGACACCTTCCTATGGTGCGGAACGAAGATCGAGATCGCTCGGCAGATCGGCAACGCCGTGCCTCCGCTACTGGCCCATGCGCTCGCTGAACACCTGAAGCCGTACCTGCGCAGGGCATCTCCCCGGCCGCGGAAGCCGTCCGAGGAGGGCAGAGAGCGGTAGCAACTCGGTTGGTACGGTGCGGGCACTCACGCTCACAGAAGGAGGCGGTGTGCCCGCGCCGTTCGTCACCGACCTTTGCGGTTTCCGCGAAGGACGCCCCAACACCAGCGACAAGAACGACGCGTTGTCCCAGGAGCTGGGGCACGCGTTCTTCGACCTCCTGGAGATCCCCGTCGACAAGCCGGCCCCCGGCGGCGTGGACAAGGCGTGGAGCAAGGCGATGGTGACCGACCTCGCCGGAATGCTGTCCCTGAGCGCCCCGCATCTGAGGGTGCGGGATGAGCGGAGGTTGGAGGAGTACGAACAGTACGCACACCTCAAGGCACTGAAGACCCTGGCGGAGGACGTCTCCCCCGAGGTGGCCGGTGCACTGGACCGGCTGACCCTCCTCGCGCGCAACGCGGGATCGGAGCTCGCCGGCGCGGCCATGGAACTGGCCGACGCCGTCGAGGCTGCCGAACGGCGACGCCGAGCCCTCGTCGACCTGCTCGCCGATGAATCACCGCTCCGGCTCGACATAGCGGTCGACCGCGCCGTTCCCTCGGTTCCAGGCGAGGGCCCGCGACACCTGGTGGCAGGTTTCTCCCTGAAGTGGTCGCTGCGTACGGACCGGCTCCAGGACCCCCGTACCCAAGGCGCGAAGATGGCGACGATGAGGCGGGGGCGCATGCCTCACTTCGCGGCAGTGACCATGGAGCCGCGCCCGTACATGCTCGGTCGGCTCGGCAGAGGAACCGGCGACCTCGACTGCGTGTACCACCTGGCTCTGCCACAGCTGACGGAAGCGGTCCGGCTCGTCTACACCGACAACAAGGACCGGATCCGCCAACGCGACATGTTCATGCGCATGATCGACCAGCGGCGGCTGCGGGACTACGACGACCTTGTGGCGTACACCACTACGTTGTGACCAACAGCCGACGGCCGATGCAGCCTCAATACTTGGCAGGAAGTTCGAGCGGGACATCGCCCTCACGAGCGAGGGCGTAGTACCGTCCGGCAAGTTCCACGGCCGGGCGTGTGGTGTCGTCAGACGCCTCAGTCAGGCGCGCCGCCACCCACGAGCCCTTGTCCGGGACAGGAAGCCCGAGCGTCCGCGCGATGTGCGGATGACCGTCCTGGTGGCCGAGTATGACTATCCCTTCCGGCGCCAGATGGTGGCGCGCGTCACGGACGCGCTTGGGGCTGTCCTGCTGGCTGGCCACGGTCAGGGCAGTCGTGCGGTCGACCACATGGCCTCCGCCGGGGCCCTCGGGCATGAGGCTGTACGCAACTCTGCGCAGGAGTTCGTTGATCCGCAGCTGCCCGCCGTTGCCACCGCCTCGGTAGCCGTCGGACGCTTTAAAGATCGCTTCGCAGTGCGCAGATCCGAGGGCCAGCAGCACGTTGGTCGGCAGAACACCATCGGGGACGAGCCAGGTGATGGCGTTGCGTCCCTCCGCCGAGATGCCACGCTTCTTGTCCTGGTTGGCCCCCCGCCGCAGAATCTCGTCTGTGATCCGGACCAGGCCGACCTCGAACCTGCTGTGGCGATCGTCCGCGGACAGGAGCAGGCACAGGTGTCCCATGGCCTCCTGGGGGATGGTCCACGTCTTGGCGCTGGTGAACTTGGCATCGACCTCGTGCCCGGTGACCACGTAGTCCATGACCTTCCCATGGCCGAGGCCAAAGGCCGTGCGCAGGACGATCTCGACCTTCGTCCCGAGATACGTCTTCTCGGTCTTCTCCAGGCTGTCCACGTCGAAGCGGCCGGTGCGCTGTCCGTCCAGCACCTCGTCGATCGACTGCCGCAGCACCCCGGCAAAACGATTCACCATCTCCGGCTGGCCGCGAAACCAGTTCGCGACTTCGGTCAGGGCGGGGTCGTCGGAGCCGCCGGTTCGAGGAGTGTCATCGTCGGATCCATCGTGCCAGGGCAGCAGCATCGTCATTAGGAAAAGATATCGAGCACCAGTGACAACTCGAGGTGCGCCGAGAGTCCCCGGGCCATGACTCCTCAGGAAAAGTTCGGCTCGGGCAATCACCAAGGGCAGAGTGAGCGCCTACCTGGACCTGGACTCCCCCATGGGGCATGAACTCCAGAAGAGGCGAGTTCAGCGCGGTGACAGGTGTGGGATCGTAGCGGCCATGCTGCGTGAACCAGCCGAGTTGACCATCGATGCCGAGGGCAACGTGTCCCTGCCTCTCGGGCTCCTCGCCGAGGCGGGATTGTCGCCGGGCAGCCGCCTACTCGCCTACAGCGCCGGCGACGGCCGCATCATCCTGCGCCGGGAAGAAGATGCCATGCGTGATCTTCTTGAGCGCGGCGAGCTCCGTTGATCAGACGCCGCTCCGTCAGCTGACATCGAGCAATGGCCGAGCGGATCGAGGGGCCGTCGGTCGAGACCGAGATCCGCAGGCCCTCCGCTGATCTTTGAGCACGTGCCCTAGTGAAGGCGAAGGCACCAGCCGGAAATCGGTAGGCTAGCGGGCATGTCTACAGCTCCCGTACGTGTTCGCTTCGCCCCTTCCCCGACTGGAATGTTCCACGTCGGCGGGGCCCGGTCCGCTCTCTACAACTGGGCCGTGGCGCGACAGCAGCCCGGCGGGAAGTTCGTGCTGCGGATCGAGGACACGGATCAGGCGCGGAACAAGCCGGAGTGGATCGACGGGATCATCAGTGCGCTCGCCGCGATCGGGATCAACGAGTCGGATCCGGCGTTCGAGGGGCCGTACTTCCAGTCGCAGAACGCGGACCGTCATCGCGAGGCCGGGCTGCAGCTGTTCGCGGCCGGCAAGGCGTACTACTGCGACTGCACGCGTGAGCAGGTGCAGGAGCGGACCGGGTCGCAGCAGCTCGGGTACGACGGGTTCTGTCGGGAGCGTGGGCTGGAGTACGTCGAGGGGCGCGCGCTGCGCTTCCGTACACCGGACGAGGGCGCGACCGTGGTCGTGGACCTGGTTCGGGGAGAGCCGTCGTTCCCGAACTCGGCGATCGAGGACTTCGTGATCGCACGTGGTGACGGGTCGCCGGTGTTCTTGATCGCCAACGTCGTCGATGACCTCGATGAGGGGATCACGCAGGTCATCCGCGGTGAGGAGCACCTGTCGAACACGCCGAAGCAGCAGCTGCTGTGGGAGGCGCTGGGAGCGACCTCGCCGGTGTGGGCGCACCTGCCGGTGATCGTGAACGAGAAGCGGCAGAAGCTGTCCAAGCGGCGGGACAAGGTCGCGCTGGAGGACTACATCGCCGAGGGCTACCTGCCCGAGGCGCTGGTGAACTACCTGATGCTGCTGGGCTGGGGCCCAGGCGGCGACATCGAGATCCGCCCGTATGAGGAGCTGGAGCGGCTCTTCCGGGTCAAGGACGTCAACGGTTCGTCGGCGTTCTTCGACGTGAAGAAGCTGTCCGCGTTCAACGGTGAGTACCTCCGAGCGCTGAGCCCGGAGGCGTTCGCCGAGGCGTGTGGGCCCTGGCTCGCCGCCCCGTACGCGCCGTGGAAGCCGGAGGCGTACGACGCCGCGGCGTTCGCGACGCTCGCGGAGCTGGCGCAGACCCGGCTGGCCGTGCTCAGTGAGATCACCAAGTACGTGGACTGGTACTTCCTCGACGAGGCGCCCGAAGACGAGGCGTCGTGGACGAAGGCGATGAAGCCGGGCGCCGAGGACATCGTCAAGGACGCCCGCGCGCGCTACGCCACGGCCGAGTGGAACGCGGAGACGCTGAAGACGGTCCTGGAGGAGGTCGCCGCCGCGCACGGGCTGAAGCTCGGCAAGGCGCAGGCCCCGGTGCGAGTGGCGGTCACTGGCCGCACGGTCGGCCTGCCGCTGTTCGAGTCGCTGGAGCTGCTCGGCCGCGAGCGGACCCTGGCCCGCTTGGACGCGGCCCTGGCGAAGCTCGCCGGCTGAGTAACCCCGCCCGGGAGGGCGGGGCCCGGCCTCAGATCGATGGCGCCGCCGCCTGGACCAGAATCCTGGACCAGGCGGCGGTGAAGTATGCGGTGTCGAAGCGGGCGAGCGCCTCGTAGGCGGCCTGTGTCTCGACCGTGGGGGTCTTCGCGCGGTCACGTAACTGTTCCGCGAGCCGGTCGAGGTTGGGTGGTGGTGCGCCGGTGAGGGCGGCGAGGTCGCCGAGTCCCGCGAGCGGGCGGATCAGGCAGGGCAGGCCGAGCAGGGTCGTTTCAGCGGCGCAGCGGCTCCAGCCTTCGTGCATCTGCGGGGCGAAGACGCCCACGTCGCAGGCGCGCAGGAGCCGCAGATAGCCAGTACGGGGCAGGTCGTGGTGGGTGCCGTCGAAGCCGATGGTGTTGCTGCCGGTGGCCACCACGTGGATGTCCGGTGCGTCGACCAAAGCCCCGGCCACGGTCTCCACGCCCTTCCAGTGGACGGCCTTCCCCGCGAATACTGCGATCTTGTCGAGAGGGAGGCCGAACTCCTTCCGGCACTCCGCCTGGGACCGTCTGCGCACCTCATCGATCTCGGTGAGGTCGAAAGCGTTGTGGATGACGCGGACATCGCGCACGCCGTGGCGGCGCAGGAACTCCGCCCAGTAGGCGGAGACGCACACGACCGTGCGGCACTGGGGAAGGACGGCGAACAGGCGCTGCCAGAGCCAGGGCTCCACCGGCCACGAGTCAGCCTGACGAGGCTCGTAGTGGTGGAAGACGAAGACGGTGCGGGAGCGCATCTCGGGGGTGAAGAGCAGCAGGCTCAGGTCGTCCCAGAGGTAGGTGCCGGGAGCATCGGCGAGGGCGCGGATGTGGGGCGTGAGGCGGGCGAGGTGGCGAAGTTTGCGGCCTCGGCGCAGGGAGTAGGTGCGCTTGTAGTCGGGGACGGTTCGCCATTCGACCTGGTCGGCCAGGGCGTCGTGAATCATACGGAGGTAGACGCGTCCGCCGGTGCGGCCGTGCGGCGCGAGGCTGTGGACGACGGGCTTCACGATATTCCTTCCGCGGTGGCGTTCCGGTATTCGGCGAGGAGAAGGGCGTACGCGGCCCGGTGGTGTGGGCTGCGGGCGCGGGCGGCCTTCGCCAGGGGCAGGTAGACGTCGGTGAGGGCGGCGAGGAACGGGGCGCGGCGGCCGGGGCCCGGGGAGTTGGCCAGGTCGCGGAGGTTGTCGATGCGGTCGGCGAGGCGTACGAGGAGTTCCTCGGGTGTGAGCGCGTGCAGCTTCGCGCGCCAGGCGGCGGCGTCGTTCGGGTGCTTGGGGCGGCGTTCGAGGCGGTGGTCCGGTGTCATCGCGCGCAGGTGCCTGACCAGGTCGGGGCCGAGGGCTTCTGTGATCAGCGGCTCGGCGGTGGCGGAGACCTCCAGAGCGTCGTGGAGCAGGCCAAGGACGAGGGTGTCCGGGGCGGTGACGCCGAGCTCGTGACGGAGGACGGCGACGACGCGTACGGGGTGGTCGAGGTAGGGGGTGCCCTGGTCGCGGACGTGGCCGCGGTAAACCGTCAGGGCGAGTTCGGCGGCGAGCCGGCCGCGGGCACGGACGGAGTCCGGCCAGGCCGCGGCTCCGAGCGCCTCGGTCAACGTGTGGCTGGTGGTCATGGCTGGTCCGTCTCGGTTTCGGTCGTCGGGATGGGCAGGTGGGGTGCGAGGACGAGGGTGTCGTCGACGGCGAGGGCGTCGAGGCCGAGTTCGACGGCGGCGTGGGCTGCCTGTGCGGCGGTGCGGAGGATCGGGGTGCCCTTGAAGTTGAGGGAGGTGTTGAGCAGGACCGGCAGGCCGGTCAGTCGGTGGAACTCCTCCAGAAGCGGGCGCAGTCCGGTGTGGTGGCGGCCGACGGTCTGCAGGCGGGCGGTGTCGTCGTGGTGGGTGATCGCGGGGAGCTGGTCGGCGCGGCAGCGGCGGACGTTCACGACTCGGTTCATGAAGGGGTCGCCGGCTCCCTTGAACCAGGTGTCGGCCTCCTCGGCCAGTGCGACCGGCGCGAAGGGACGGTAAGTGGCGCGCCGCTTGAGGGAGTTGAGGCGGTCTCGGGTCTCCGCCCGGCCCGGGTGGGCGAGGATCGAGCGGTGGCCGAGGGCGCGGGGGCCGAACTCCAAGCCGCCCTGGGCCCAGCCGACGACCCGGTGGTCGGCGAGGAGCTCGGCCACCATGGGGGCGAGGCGCTCGCCGAGGTGGGGCAGGACGCGGTAGCCCGCGGGCAAGGCGCCGACGGGGAGTGGACCTGGTCTTGGCCCCCAGTCGGCGTCCTCGGGGGTGGGCAGGAAGGGCTGGCGCAGGACGTAGTTCCAGGCGAACAGGGCCGCGCCGACCGCGGTGCCGGCGTCGTGCGGGGCCGGTGCTACGTAGAGGCGGTCGAAGCCGGAGCGTTCGGCCAGGGTGCCGTTGAGGTGCGAGTTGAGTGCGCAGCCGCCGGAGAAGACCAAGGTGTCCGCGGCGGTGAGGTGCCGCAGGTGACGGGCGATGTGAACGACGGCTTCGGAGAAGACGCGTTGGGCCGCGGCGGCCAGGTCGGCGCGGAGTGCGAAGGGCTGGTCGGCGGCGCGGGCCGGGGTCCAGTCGATGCCGTCGAGGTGCAGGGGTGTGGTGGTGTCATACGTCCCCCAGGGAGCGGCGACGTGTATGCCGCCCTGCTCGCCGAGGACGACGAGATCGCGCAGTTCCTTGTAGTGGCGGTCGGGATCCCCGTACGCGGCGAGGGCCATCATGCTGCCCTCGGGTTCGTCGCCCGGCGGGATCGTCCGCAGGGCGAGGTTGCGGTACAGGTGGCCGAGGGACGGGTGGGCGCGCTCGGGACCGTGGTGGCCAGGGCTGATGCGGGGCTGAGCCTGATGAACCCGGTCGATCCGGTCGGGCCGGAGGTCGTAGCCGGTGATGCGCTCACGGCTTGAGGCGATGTCCGCGCCGAGGGCGGAACCGCCCGCGTCGATGACCAGGCCCGCCGCGTGTTCCTGCCCGGACAACAGGTACCCGGCGAGAACGTGCGCGGTGTGGTGGGAGAGCAGTTGAAGGCGGTCGCCGAGCCGGGCGGGGAGCAGGGCGGCGAGTTCCGCGCGCTCCGTTGAGGCCCAGGCGCCCGCGGGCGGCGTGGGACGCATCGCGGGTGTCCAGACCTCGTCAATATCGTCGGGGGTGATCCCGGCGGCTTCGAGACACCAGGCGAGAGCGTGGGTGGGGGTGGTGAGGAGGTGGGAGCGGGTGGAGCGGTGGTGCTTGATGCCGCTCCAGCGTTCTTCCTCGGCGGCGTAGATCCGGCCGTCGACGATGAGGCAAGCCGAGGTGTCGTGGTGGAAGTTGAGTCCGAGTACGGCGGGCACAGGTGCCTCCTGGAAGCAATGGACGGCGGCGGGATCAGGCGGTGACGGCCGGGGCAGCGGCGGGGAGGCGCGTGAGACCGGAGTCGCGGTACTCGTGGCACTTGAGGCAGAAGCGGTAGTGCCCGGTCCGCGGCGAGAAGATCCGGGCGGCGAAGTCCTCGTCCCAGACGCTGAACTCGCTGTCGTACTTGGCCATCGCGTTGAAGCAGCGGTAGCAGGAGCCGTCGGTCTCGATCATGAGGTGCTGGTCGAGGTAGCGGTCGCACAGGCCGCCCAGCACGTTCGCGGGCTGCCCGACGTCGATGTGGTGCACGTGGTTGGTGACGTGTACGGCACCGTGCTGCGTGCACAACTCGGAGAGCGTGGCGAGCTGGTCGGGGGCCGTGGCCTCCAGCACGCTGTTGATCACGACGGTCTTGCCGGCGGCGCGGAGCACCGGGACGGTGGCGAGTACCTCGGCGAGGTTCTCGTGTTCGTCGTCGCTGCCGATGAGGATCTGGTCGTAGTGCGCGAGCGTGGCCTCCATGAGGCGCTGGTTGCGGGCCAGGGTGATCACGTTGGTGCCGAGCACCATCGTCTTGTCGGGGAACCGGGCCCGCGCCAGGCGGCTCATCTCGGCGAAGTCGCGGTGGACTGTGGGCTCGCCGCCGTTGATGTGCAGCTGCCGGAAGGGGACGGGCGCGAGCCGGTCCAGGACGGTCGCGAAGGTCTCCGGCGGCATGTTCACGCCCTGCCCTCCCTCCGCGAAGATGCAGAAGTCGCACGACCGATTGCATTTCGTCGTGATCTTGATCTTGGCGGTCTTGAGGATGCGGACGGTGTTCTCGGGATGAGGGGACGTAGCCATTGGCCGGCGCTCCTTGTGGTTCCGCTATGCGGGGTGCGTGGACAGGAATTCCTCGACGACGGACGTGCGTTGTCGCCACCGGTCGAGCAGGGCGCGCAGACTCGCCGCGGTGGTCGGACCGTCGGGGACCAGCTCGCACATGGCGACGGCGAGCCGCCGGTCGGCGCCGGGCAAGGTGTCCGCGTCAGCGAGCCGAAGCAGCGTCTTGCGGACGGTGCGCAGCTCCTTCTCCTCGCGCGCGATGAGGTAGCCCGTCGCCGTCTCCGGCGGCGGGGCGAGGTAGTAGATCCAGCGGGCGGCCCGGACCCGGAGCATTCCGGCGGCCATGACCCACGCGGCGGCGGGCGCGAGCGGCCCGCCAGCGGGCGGTGTCGCCGCCGAAGCGGGGGAAGCTGGCGGAATGTGCCGAAGCAGGGTGTCCACGGTGGCCTGGGCGGCGTACAGCCGGTCCGCGACAGGCAAGAGGTCCGCGCCCTGCTGTGTGTACTGAAGCAACGCTTCGGCGAGCGGCTTGAGTTCACCGGGGTGCCATTGGTGCATGGCGGCGGACTTGCCCGGGACGCGGGTACGGGTGGCGAGCGCGGCCGCGGCGAACCAGCACGGAGCAACGTAGTGCCAGGCGACGCAGTGGCGCAGATATCCGTCCAAATCGTGGTGAACGTTGTCGGTGCTATCGAGGTCGACTCGGTACGCGCCGTCGATCCGCGCGGTGAGAATGCCCCGGTAGAAGCTCTCGTCCGACGGACCCCACGGTGCCATGTGGGCCCGGGCCCGCCACCGCTCCAGCCGGCGGTGGCTGCCGGTGATCAGCCCCCAGGTGGCCAGCTCGGGTGGGGCGACAAGCCCGGAGTCGAGTTCTTGCGTGGTGAAAGCGAACCCGGGCGGATGTTCCAGGAGCCGACGGTGCGACAGGGCTTGGGCTACAGCCTGATGGTGGGCGGCGGCGAGCTGCTCGTTCCACTCCCGCCAGCAGTCGGGCAGCTCCTCGAGGACGATCCGTACGTCGATATCGGAGTGGGGAGCCAGCAGGTCGCCGGGCTGCCACTTGTGGGTGAGCATGGCGGCCGGAACGCCGTGTGAGGTCAGGAGCTCTCCGTACAGCCGGCCGAGTTCGGTGTACGGAGTGACGACGGGCTCGGTGGCGATCATGCGCCCTCCCCGGAGGAGCGGCGCAGTGAGCAGGAGCCCGCCGGGGCGGCGGCGGGAAGCAGCGGCAGGACGGGGACGCCCATGGGGCGCTCGACCCGGTCCCACCTCAGGTCGTAGTCGACGTAGTGGAAGCCCTGCCAGGCCTCGTTGCTGTTCCGCGCCAGCATGGCGCCGAAGAGATGGGCGAAGGCGTCGTCCAGGCTCTTCTCCGCGAGGTGGGGCTTCAGCTCGATGTCGCGGTTGTGGAGGATGCAGGGGCGGGCCACTCCGGTCGGTGTGATCTTGATGCGGTTGGCGTCCGAGCAGGTGGCGCAGCTGGAGTTGGAGATGAAGCCGATCGAACCGGCCCAGCCGTCGGGGCGCAGGTAGCGGCCGGGACTTCGTACGCCGAGGGCCTCGCGGGAGACCTCACCGGCCTGGGCGAACCACTCGCCCAGCCGGTCTCGAACCTCCTGTTCGGCGACGAACTCCGTGGGGAAGAGGGCTTCGGCCGGGCCGATGTTCTGAAGCTCGATGAAGCGGACCGCGATCGGGCGGCTCCGGGCGAGTTCGGCGACGGCGAAGGCGTCGTCCAGGTAGGAGCGTTGGAGTACGCAGTTGACCTTTACCTTGAGGCCGAGGGAGAGCGCGGCGTCGAGGGTGGCCAGGGTGGTGCGCGGGTCGCCGCCGCCCATGATGTCGGCGGAGCGGGCCGGGTCCAGGCTGTGGAGACTGAGGTTCAGGTACGTCAACCCGGCCTGGTGCAGGGCGTCCACGGTCAGGCCGCGTCGGAGGTTGCCGTGGCTGGTGATGCCGACGGAGGCGGTGGATCCGAGTCCCTCGGCGAGGGCGGCGACGATGTCCACGATGTCGGCGCGCAGCGTCGGCTCACCTCCCGAGCAGTGCGCCTTGGTGATGCCCCAGTCCCCGGCGGCCTTGCCGATCGCGGCGTAGTCGGCGACGACCAGCGGACGGTCCTTGTGGCCGTAGTCGGGCATGCAACGCGGCTTGCAGAAGACGCAGTCCAGGTTGCACAGCGAGTTCAGGGTGAAGGCGAGATACGGGTGGTTGCGCTGGGCGGCGGCGAAGGCGGCGATCAGCTCGGCCTTCGACTGCCGCATCAGGTCAGTGGACATACGACTCCTCGTGGTGAGCAGGGACCGGAAACTGTGGGACGGCGCCGGTCAGGAGGTGGCCGGCGAGGTAGCGGCGGAGGTTCTCAGCGAAGAAGGACACGGCGCCGTCCATGTACGAGTGGCTGAAGACCGCGGACTTCGGGGTGAGGACGAGCCGGGGGTGGTGGCGCAGGGGGTCGTCGTCGGGCGGCGGCTTGCGGGGCATGACGTCCAGGGCGGCGGCGAGCAACGGTCCTTCGTCCAGCGCTGCGAGCAGAGCGGTGTGGTCGACGGTGGAGGCCCGGCCGAGGTTGATGAACACCGAGCCGGGACGGAACGCGGCGAACGCGGCCCCGTTGAAGAAGTGGTGCGTGTCCTCGGTCGCGGGCAGAAGGTTGATCACGGCGCGGGATTCGGCGAGCACCTCGTGCAGCTCATTCGGCCGACGCCACGCGATGCCGTGGGAGGGGTTGCTCGGCGGACGGCGGCGTACGCCGATCACTCGCATCCCCAGTCCGCCCGCCGCCTCGGCGAGCCGGACGCCGACGTGACCGCAGCCGACGACGGCGAGCGTCTCTGCGTGCAGGTCGAAGAACGTTTCGGCGATTGCGTCCTTCCACCAGCCCGCTCTTGTCTGGAGGTGCCAGCTTGTGAACAGGCCGCGGGAGAAGCCGAGTAGCAGGCCCAGGGCGTGCTCGGTCATGGGGCGGGCGTGGTAGCCGAAACCCCGGGTCAGGGTGATCCCGGCCGTCGCGATGGCGCCCGCGGGGAGGTGATCTACACCGGCGGCGGGCGAGGCGATCCAGCGCAAGCGCGGCGCATCCGGCAGCCAGGACGGGTCCGTGCGCCAGCCGAAGTACACGTCCGCGTGCGCCAAGCTCCTCGGGATCTCGTCATCCTCGACGGGCAGAAACTCGACCTCGGGGAACTCGGTCCGCAGCTTCGCGGCATGGTGCCGGTCGAATTGCCAGAACGGGTACGGCGAGTTCAGACCGATCGCCACGACCGCGGTCACGTGGTCTCCCCACCGGACCGCGCCGGGGCCAGAGCCCAGGCGAGGTGGTCCTGGACGTACGCGCGCACCGTGGCGTCGTAGTCATGCCGGGACAGCAGCAGCGAACGCCCGGCGCGCCGCAGCCGATCGACCTCCACCGGGTCGGCTGCCAGGGCCCGGCGGATCGCGACCGCGAGCGAAGCGGGATCCCTCGGTGCGGCGGTGTAACCGGTGCGGTCGTCCAGTACGGTCTCGGCCAGTCCGCCCACCTGGGTGGCGACCACCGGGGCGGCCCCGGCGGCGAAGGCCTCCAGAGGGATTCGCCCGAAGGGCTCGGTCCGCGATGGCACAACCACCGCGCACAGAGCGGGACTTCGAAGCCAGGACCGGTAGGCCGATGCGAAATGGGGCAGGAACGTCGCGTCGATCCCGAACTCGTCGATCATCGCTTTCAGGCGGCCCTGGTGACGGTTGGGGAAGCGCGTGTGCGTTCCGGCGACGAGCAGGAGATGGGGCACGCGGACCCCGTGCTCCCGCAGGATCACCATCGCTCGCAGCAGGTCCTCGAACCCTTTGCTCTCCACGGCCCGGCCGAGCGAGAGGAGGAAGCCGTCGCGCGCCGGCATCGGGAGCGGTAATGGAGCACCGCTCATGCGGTCGGCCCGCAGGTCCAGGCCGTTGGGCACATCGACCAGTGCGGACGACGGGACGGCGTACTCCGATTCCAAGTGGGCCCGCATGTGCCGGGAGATGGCGGCCACCTGGCCACCCCGTTCCACGGCGGCGTCGATTCCAGACCTCTCCCAGGCGATACGAGGACGATCGTGCGGGGCGTCGAGTCTGGTCGTCGAGCGGGGAAGGAGCAGAAGGCCGGTGCGTGAGTCCTTCAGATGTGGGGCGATCCCCAGGAACGGGAAGTCCAGCGCGATTAACTGCCCACGTGCCGCACTCGCGAGCACATCGCACGCGGTCTCCGCGACGCTCTCGCATAGGCCTTGGTGAGCGGCGAGCGACCGCGGGCTCTGCCCGGACGCGCGGACCGGAACGACGTCGGTCGAGGTCTCCGCGGTGACCCGCGACATGTGCGAAGCCCACGGCGGATCGAACCCACCGTCCGAGGGCGTCATGTGCACCGGGCAGACGACGAGACGCCCCGGTGGAAGGACTCTGGCCAGAATCTCGACGAAAGCCCGGTTGCTGAAGGCGGATCCCGAGGCGCAGCCGTAGAACCCGTCGTGCAACGCCACCACGACCTTGCCGGAACGCTGGTGATCGAGGGCGGGCAGGTCGTCGCGCATGCGTACGTCAGTGGTCATCAGCGGGCTCCTCCGCGTAGGGGGCTGTGGCCAGGGGGTTCGGTCGTCAGGCGGAAACACGCGCTCGTGGTGTCGGGGCCTACCGACAGCGAGCCGGTGGCCGTCAGAGCGGTGACGATGAGCAGGCCGCGTCCGGACTCGTCGGCGTCCTCGGTGGCGGCCTGCGGTCTGGGCGGCCGGGCGGCGGTTCCGCCGTCGGTCACGGTGATCTGCAGGCACGGCGGCGACGCGGACTCCACGGCGAGATCGAGCCGTACCGGAGGGCTGCCGTGCAGCACGGAGTTGGTGATCAACTCGGAGCAGACGAGGACGGCGGCCTCGCGCAGCGGCTCCACCGCGGTGCCGCGCAGTATCTCCACCACCGTGTTCCGCCCCTGCCCGGCAGCCGAGACGTCGAAGGGAAGTCCCAGCGACACCAGCCGGGGCACGAGGGCCGTGTCTGCCTCGCCGACGACAGGCTCGACGGACGCGGCGGGGGTCCCGCGCGGCGTGGGAACGCGACCTTTCACGACTTGCCCTCCTCGGACAGGGGCGGTGAAGCCCGGTGCCCGTCAAGGACACCCGAGGAGGCATAGGGCCGGGCAGCCGATCAAAGGGTCAACTCGGTCAACTTTCAGGCGAGTTGACGGATCATGGAGCAGGCTGGGGCCCACCAGGGAACGGTGGTGCCGTGCACCGTGTCGACCGGATCCGAGGGGGCGTCGCATGACGAAGGTGGCGAACGAACCGAACGAGATGCTGGCCGCCTGCCTGGACGAACTCGGCTGGGCGCCCAAGGCGCTGGCCCGCAAGCTCAATCGGGTCTTCGGCCCCGGAACCGTCGCCGAGTCCGCCCCCTACCACTGGCGCGACGCAGGCCGCACGCCACGCTCGCCGCTGCCCGCGATGGCCGCGTACGTCCTGTCCCAGGAACTCGGCCGGGTCGTCACCGTCGAGCAGCTCTGGAAAGGACAAGCCACTGAGGGACCTTTGCTCCTACCGGCCGACGACAACCTTGCGCGACCCTGGAACTACCAAGGCCTGACGAGCATCGTGGAGGACTGGGTGTTAGGCGGACTCGTCGATCGTCGCCGCTTCCTGGCCATCTCGGGAACCGGCCTGCTCTCCCTCGTCTCCCACTACCTCGACGGCCAAGCCGGACGCGGCACCTACGCGCCGCGCCTGACGGACCGAGTGACCGGCGATCCGCTGGTCGCCCAGGTCGAACAGAACCTCCCGCTGCTCCAACTCCTCGACGACGAACACGGCGGAGCCCGCCATCTTCCCTACGTCGGCGCGCAGTTCCGCTCGGTCGGCCTCCTGCTCCACGACGGCGGACATTCCGAAGAGACCACCATCCGCCTCGTCCGTGCCCTGGCCGAACTCGGCCAACTCGCCGGCTGGATGGCCTTCGACTCGGCCGACCACGGCCTCGCCCAGCGCTACTTCACCACCGGCCTGCGCGCCGCCCACCAGATCAACGACCGTGCCCTGTGCGCCCACATCCTGGCCGACATGTCCTTCCAGGCCGCCTCCCGCGACCACCCCGCCGACGCCGTCACCCTCGGCGAGGCCGCCCGCAGAGCCGCCGAAGGAGGAACCTCCTTCGTCCGCGCCTCGGTCCTGTCCCGCCTCGCCCACAGCTACGCCGCAGCCGGCAGGGAGCCGACTTCGAGCGCACCAGCGACCAGGCCCGCGACATCGTCGAAGCCGCCACCGACACCGGCGACGAACCGCGCTGGATGTACTTCCTCACCCCCAACCACCTTGCCTGCCAGGCCGGATACTCCAAGATCAGCCTCGGACGCACCACCTTCGCGAACGGCGGGCGGAGCACCGGCCGCACCTACATGCGCGACGGCCAAGCACTCCTGGAAACCGGCGCCCACACCGTCCCCGCAGGCGACCCCAGCCAACGCCGCGCCCTGTTCGAGGGCTCCTGGCTCGCACTCGGCTACAACACCACCGGCGACCTGGAACGCGCCTGCGACATCGGCCGGACAGCGGCCGCACGCCTGCCCGACGTCAAGTCCCCACGCAGCGCCGCACTGCTCGAGCAACTCGCCGCGGACCTCCGCCGCAAGCAGCGCAACCCGCACGTCGCCACCTTCCTGCCCGAGTTGGAGCAGGCGCTCACGAAACACACGGGCCCGGCCGTAGGCCGCCGCAGTACGGTCGGAAGATGACCACCAATGGGACGATCGTCATCGTGGGCGCCGGCGTGATCGGCCTCACCACCGCCGTCACGCTCCAAGAGGCGGGCAGGCAAGTCCACGTGATCGCCGAGGAGATCCCGGGCCGTACCTCCCTCGCGGCCGGCGCCATGTGGGGCCCCTACCTGGTCGAACCGTGGAAGAAGGTCCGCGAGTGGAGCCTCGTCTCCCTCGCCGCATTCACCGACCTCGCGTACGACACCCCGAACACCGGCGTCCGCCTCACCACCGGCATCGAAGCCGCCCGCCACCCGATGCCCGCCCCCGAGTGGAGCGAACTCCTCCCCGACTTCCGGCCTTGCACCCACGACGAACTACCCGCTGGCTTCGAAGCAGGGCACCGCTTCACCGTCCCCCTCATCGACATGCCCGTGTACCTCGCCTACCTGCAACGCCGCTACGAGAGCGCGGGCGGCACCCTGGAGCAACGCACCCTCGCGTCCCTCGACGACGTCACCGGCGCCGAGGCCATCGTGAACTGCTCTGGAATGGGCGCGACCGACCTGGCCGACGACCTCGAACTACGCCCCGTCCACGGCCTGCACGTCGTCATCGAGAACCCCGGCATCACGGAGTTCTTCTCCGAGGACACCGGCTACTCCCCGGAGCTGGTTTGTACGTACCCGCACGGCGACACCATCGTCCTGGGCGGCACCGCGGTCGATGATGAGCACCTCACCGAAGCCCTCGAACCAGCGGCGCGCGCCATCATCGACCGCAACGCCACCATCGACCCCCGACTGGCCAAGGCACGTGTCATCGAACATCGGGTGGGGATGCGGCCGACACGTCCAGAGGTGCGAGTCGAAGCCGGAAAGCGGCACGACGGAACGCCGGTGATCCACAACTACGGACACGGCGGCGCGGGCGTCACCCTGTCCTGGGGCTGCGCCAGAGAGGTGGCCACGGTCCTGACAGCGCCAGCTCACCGCTGAAGGCTCGGTCGGGCGGTGCTCTGGCTTGTCATCACCTGGTACGCCACCGGCATGGACGGCGTCCGCGACCTCGACGACCGCCAGCTGTACGACTGGAGGTCGACAGTCAGCGCTCCGCGGCGAGCACGGGACTGGCGGGGCTCCTTGATACTCCGACAGATCAGAGGCGGTCTTGGATCTCGGGAGGCAACTCCTCCCGGGTAACCACGCGTTCTGGCTCGATGTACGACACTTCGTAACCTACGCCGGTGATCCGCGCATACGTGATCGTTCCGGCCGGGTGCTCGACGTCCTGTCCGATCGCGGCGTCATGCCACTGCTTGACGACGACACGGTCCCCGTCGCGCACGGTGGTCATGAGCCCCACCACCACACGAGCTCGCTGGCCCAGCCACGTTCCGTCATGCGCAGTGATCTTGCGGAACGTGAGGGCGGCGGCGTTGCCTGTCTGGTCATCGCTCATGATGTGCACTCCGACATGATCCGGTGGCGAATGTTCCGTGCGTGGACGTTGCCGCTCGTACCCAGGATGTGAATCGCAGAGGCGCCCGCCATCTCCGCGCTGCCCGGGCGGCCTTCGCTGTCCGGACCGTCGGAACGCTGCCAACGTGCCACGGGGCCGAGAATCTCGCTAGACGCTGTGAGATCGTCCAGAGTCTTCATGCTCATGATCGTTCCCCCCCTCCTGAAAACGCCGTCGCCCGTGATGCCCGACATGCTCCGTTGGCCCAACAAGCGAGCCCTGAGGAACGCCGAGCCGTCCGGTCCACCCTCGGCAGGTGGCCATCCTGGCACAGGCAGATCACCGCGAGCAGAACTGCGTCACAGTCGACATCGCCCGCACGGCCGGAAAAAGAGGATCAGGCGAGCGGGAGTTGATGCACGGTGCCCCAGCGGTAGGCGGCTTCCTCGCGGCGCAGTTCGACCATTTCGACGCGATCGATCTCGACGCGGACGGGCGGTAGTCGGCGCAGCGGGAGGATCGCGTCGCGGACTGGATGGGCGTCCATGGCGCGGTTGCAGTACGCGATGCCGATATGCGGGCGCAGGGACAAGGTCGGCTTGCCCAGCGCGACGCCGGCCTGAGCGCAAGCCTCCGACAGTGACGCGTGCAGGTCGAACAGCGGCGTCCAGGGCGCGACGCTGTAGCGGATCGCACCACGCGACGCGGTCAACGGCAGCACATGCGCGCGGAATGCGCTGAGGCGACGAGCGCCCGCAGATTCCACCACCCGGTCCAGCACGTCGGCGGGTACCTCCGTCGTAAGCCCAACACGCCCCAGGGTCAGGTGCAGACCGCCCTCGGCGATGGCATCGAACCGCAGATTCCTCACGGCCTCTTGGCAGTGGCGGGCCTGGTCGATCAGCGCGGTGGCGTGCTTGAACGTGAGCATCCAGTAGTACGCGCGAGTGGTGGCGGTCCAACCGGGGCGCTTCCAGTGGTTGATCATGGATTCCACCTCGGCGAACGCCGCCCAGTCGTGCGCCGCGATCACGGCGGGATCATCAAGGTCGGGCGGGATGGAGGAGGGAAATGCGTGGAGGTCAGTCACGGGTGGCAACTTCGGCTCCTCCGGGACACGGGAATCGGCAGCACCTCGGCTGAGATCTTCAGGCATTCCAGCACCGGCATGACCTGCTGAGGGGCCGTGCGCAGCGCGTGCACCGGCGCATCTGGTCAGCCGACATCGTCGCTTCCCTGGAACCCCTTGCGACACGGATGGAGTCAACCACTCCCCACGCGAATCAGGCCATGCGTTGCCAGGCAGCTTCGTACGGCGGACGGCGGACGGCGCGATGAGGTTGCCCGGTCGGTGCACTGTGCATTCCTCCGACCTCGCGCGACCTATTGCGCAGAGGGTTTGGCCTGATTCACATTGCGTTCGCAAGGGCTTTCGGGTGAGGATGGCCGATGCTCGTGGTGCGTATGTTGCGCACGCGTAGGACGGGGTTGAGGGGCCGGTTGTGGCTCTGCCCGATAGGTCGACAGGTCCACGGGGGTGGGTTTGCTGTGAAGTTCGATATGGGTGCGAGTGTCCTGACGAATCTGCGGTCGCAGTCGCAGGGTTCGAGTGATGATCTGGGGTCGTTGATCCGGCAGTTGATTGCCGCGGCGCAGCCGTTGGAGGGCAAGTTCAACGGTTCGGGTAAGGCGGCTTTTGACTCGTTCAAGAACAATTCGGACGAGATCACGGCGGCGTTGAACGGATCCCTGTCGGCGATCCTGGGCGGCCAGACCGGCATGGACTCGTCGTTCGCGACGGGTGATCAGGAGTCGGCGGACAATGCCCGCTCGAACATGGCCGCTGCGAACTTCGACGCCGCTCGCTTCGGCGGACGCTGAACACGGGGGATCTGAAGACTTATGGCTGCGAATGCTGACCGCCGCTCGTACGACGTCGCCGCATCCTCGGACGCGCAGGGCAACATCCAGGGCGTCATCGCGCGCCTGGAGCAAGTGATCACCGACCGCGACCGGGCGGTGAAGGCAGCGATGGCCGACTTCCAGGCCGACGGCGTCTCCGACTCGTACCACGACAAGGAACTGCGCTGGAACCGCGCCTCGAACGAGGTCCGCACCATCATCCAGCTGCTGAAGACCACGCTGGAGAAGAACGACGGCACCGCGCAGCAGACCCTGTCGCGCGCCAAGGCCGCCGTCGACAACATCGGCTAGCCAAGGCCGACTCGCAAGGTGTGCAGGAACGTTTCACGCCCAGGATGAAGCGTTGAGTTCGGGGTTGTACGGGGGTTGTTGATGACGCGCTGGGACATCCGGCCGCAGGGCGTGCAGGGTCAGCTGGAGAAGACCGCCACCAAGGCGGGCGATGTGGAGAAGGCACTCACAGCCCTTCTCACCCACCTCCAGGAGGCGGCGCAAGCGGCGGGCACGGCCGTGCCCGGCTCGCAGTCCGAGATGACCGTGCCGGGCAAGCGCGGCCCGGACAACTCGCCACTCGCGCAGAAGGCGTTGGGGCCCGTCGCGGCCGGGATCGGCGAGTTCGTCGAGGGCAAGAAGAAGGACCTCACCGACATCGCCGAGCGCATCGAGGCGTCGATGACCGGAGCGGTTTTGGCCACCCGCGAGTACATCGAGGGTGATCTGGAGGCGGCCAAGCAGGCCCAGGACGCGGCCCGCGCGGTGAACCTGGACGTCCTGCGGGACCTGCGGGGGAAGCAGTGAGCGACAACGACGTCCCGGTCGACCCGGCTGAAGTACCGGTCTTCACAGGCAATTTGGAGACCCTCGGCGAGAAGGTCACCGCGCTGCACAAGGACGGCGAGAAGCTGTCCGACGCCGCCGGCGACGTGCACGTCACCTTCGGCGGCATGTCCGCCTTCTACGAAGCTCCCGAAGCCGAAAAGCTCTTCGCCACCACATTGCCCGTGGTCGCCAAGGCCGACGACATGCACCTGGACGTCTCCGATGTCGCCAGCGCGCTGAGCACATATGCCGACACCGTCCGGCCGCTGGTCGACCGGCTCAGGCAGCTGAAGAAGGAAGCCGAAGACTTCCGCGCCATGACCATCGCCGATTCGGACTGGCGCGAGGACGGCGGCAAGGTCGAGGAGAACAACAACCGTCGCGTCGAGATCGCCAAGGTGTGGGGCGACTTCCAGGAGGCCGAGGTCGCCTGCCAGAACGCGATCGTCGCCCTGGTCGGCGGCAAGGGCCTGAAGATGAACGGCAAGCCCGGCCAGAAGGGCTACTACGGCTACACCAGCGACGTCCTGTCCCAGGTCGAGGAACTCCCCTGGGGCAAGCCCGTCGAGGAATCGGTTCCCTGGTACCAGTCATACGAGTACGTCGGTGACTTCGTCGTCGGCTTCGCGGTCGACGGCGTGTGGGGCACCATCAAGGGCCTCGGCACGCTCGTCGGGATGGACGGCTGGGACAAGGCCGGTGAGGCGTGGACCGGGCTGGGCAAGCTCGTCACCGGCCTCGCCGTAATGGCCCTCCCCGGCACCGCGGCCTTCGCACAGGCCCTGCCCGACGGCAAGGTCAAGAACTGGATCAACGACTCGCAGAAGGCAGTCGTCGAAACCGGCAAGGCCCTGATCGCCTACGACCAGTGGGACACCCAGCCGGGCCGCGCCGCCGGCGCCACCACCTTCAACGTCGTCACCACCGTCTTCACCGGGGGCGCCACCGGAGCCGCCGCAACAGCAGGCAAGGCCGGCGCGATCGCCAAAGGCCTGTCCCTGGTCGGCAAGGGCGCCAGGCTCGTCGACCCGATGACCTACATCGGCAAGGGCGCGGGCCTCGGCCTCAGCAAGATCGGCGACGCGATCAACGCGCTGCGCGGCAGCGGAAAGATCGAGATCCCGCCCCTGCCGGACAACGCGATCAAGCTGCCCGACGGCTACACCCTGATGGATAACGGAGACCTCTACCTCCCCAACGGCAGCCGCGTTCCCGATGGGGCGACCGCACTGCCCGACGGCCGCATCAAGGTCCCCGACAACGTGCCCGTCCTCCCGGAGAACGCCATTCCCCTCGGCCGACTCGACGACGGTCGCCAGGCATACATGCGCTCCGACGGCGCCATCATCGACGACCGCCTCAACGTCATCCAACGTCCTGAACAAGCCCCGACAGACATCGTCGACACCCCCGCGGCACGCGCCGAGAGTCCGGCGCAGCAGCCTGCCCTCGTCGGTGCCGGAGCGCGTGCAGAGGCAGCAGCCTCCATCGGCGGCCGCGCCGACGCCGCCGCTACGGGCGCCCGCATGGACCCTGACCCCAACGGTGCAACGCACAGCACCGGGTCGGGTGGCGGGACTGCCGACAACGCGGCCGGCGGTGGCAGTCGACCGCTCAATAGGGGTGGCGCTGACGACGTGGCGCGCGGCTCAACCGGCGGCCACGAACCTCCCGTTGGGGGTCGTGGCGGCGGTTCGGGTGGCGGTTTGCCTGACGACCTGGGCCGAGCGGGGGACGACGCTGCGGCTGGCGGCGACGATGCTGCCCGCGGCGGGGACACCACTCCGGCCGGGAGCGGTGACGCGGCGAGCCCACGTGCGCAGGACGAACGCCCGCCCTTCATGCGCGACGGGGACAACCCCTACGGTCCGCCCGGCACGCTCACGCGGCAGCAGATCATGGAAATCCAGGTGTACCGCGCGAATCACGAGCCTGGTTACCTGGCGAAGTACTACTACGAGCACACGCCAGGCGATTTCCGCCGGCTCAGCACGAAGACGTTCGATGAGAGTGGCCAAGAGCTGGTCCAGCTGAAGGGGGATCCCAACAATCCCGGCGGGGTAATTGCCGCGTCGGATGCGCCTCCTCCTCTGCCCGAGCGGATGGTTCCCGGCTCTCGCCATGAGGCCGAACGCGTCGATGTCCGTAACCAGCACACGTTGGGGCAGCTCGACGAATCCGCCGGCCACCGCCGTAGCGCCATCGACTATTCGCAGAGCTCGAAGCGCGTCAGAGGGCTGGCGGACGAAGAGCTGGCGCTGCGTCACAGCGACGAGGCCGAGCTGACACGACTGGAGGCCGGCTACGACTACAGCGATGCCATGCGCAACAGCACCAAGAACGCAGAAGCCTATGGCGAGACAGTGGCGGAGCTCCAGGTCATCCCGGAGCACTATCCGAACGCCACAAAGCAGACGCTTTACGGCCCTCGGAACGGCAACGACCAGTTCGACCAGGTCTGGGCACGCGAGGACGGCGGATTCGTCGTTGTAGAGGCGAAAGCCGATGTGGATACCCCATTGGGCAAGCGCGATCTGCCCGGCGGCGGTAGCGCCAAGCAGGGTTCGCGCGAGTATTTCCTCGACATCATTCGGAAGATGTACGAGCGGGAGCGCCAATTCCCCAGTGAAGGCGAGCTCGCCGACAAGCTCATGGCCGCCCTTGACGCAGGCAAGCTTGACTACATCCTGGTCAAGGGCAAGTCTGACGGTGCTCAGTACGCTGGCTACGTAAAGGAGCAGTTCGATATCTCGAAGGGCAGGAACGTCCCGTGACAGTGTCAGTCAGCCGACACGGCAGCGCAGGGCCTGACGACGCGGCCTACGCAGACAGCCTGACGCGGCGTCTGGCCACCAGGGTCGACACCCTGGAACGGTCGCCGGACATGCTGGATGCAGCGCTCGCCCTGGCCCAGGTCCACGTCAACGCGCGCCTCGCCGTCGACCCGGATGCTTCCCACCTCCCCACATGGGAGGCCGTGGTCTCCGCGATGCAGATCAGCTCCGCACTGTTCGCCACGTCCGCTCCGGTCGGAAGCGGGCCTGTCGAGTGCCGCATCGGCGACGAGATTCGCGCGCTGCCGACCACTGGCCCGCTCTCGGCCCACACGGCCGGAAACTGGCTTACGGCCTTTTACTACGCGATCGTGTGCCGCGATCAGGCCCGGATGACGATGCTGTGCAACGTACCGCTCGACCTGCTGCGCGAAAGCCCCGTGGAATACGACGAGTTCATCTTCCACTGGATCGACGCGCTGCAGACCTACTGGCTCGAACGGCCGGGGCTCGTCGACAAGTTGGTCGCAGCGATCGAAATGTCACACCCGGATCAAGCACAGAACACTGACCGCGAATCGCTGGACAGGCTCCTCTTCCAGCCGATCAGCCTGTTCCATCGCTTTATCCGCAAGGACCACGAAGCATTCCGGCAGACGCTCATCGAGGCGCTGGAACAGCACAAGGCGTACTGGAGCGCATCGGAGGAGCGCGCGAATTCCGTGGAGGGATATCTCGCACTCGGACCGCTGGCCATGGCCTGCCTGGCCTACGACGCCCAGTTCCCGCTCGATATCGATTCGCCCTACATTCCGAGCGAACTCCTCAACCGGGCATGGCTCGGCGAATTCCCCACGTGATCCGAGCTGGTCGCGTAGTGAGCACCCGCTCCTGCGGCAGGGGCGCAGGAGCCGCGCGTGCAGGTATCCGGGCGAGAAGGGCGAGTGACAAGACCTCATGAGCGACCTCTACGAGCTCCAGCTCTCGCTGGACCTTCCTAGCGATCTGAGCAACGACGAACTTAAGTCACTGCGCTGGCATTTGGGCGCCGAAGGTCACGAGCATCCCGACGAGCAAGATGATCCGAACAACTGGCCGCTGTTTTGCTATCGCGGCCCCGCCACACGCATCGGCGGGATCTTGACAGGGGACCTGCACCACGGACCGCGCGGCTGGTCGCTCACCGTCCGCCAAGAAGTACACCCCGACGGGTTCTCGCATTTGGACTCCTTGCTGACCTGGCTCGGCGCCCGGACGACGACCCTCGGAACCGTGGGCTACCTCCGCTTCCTCGAAGACCACCTCCCCGACCTCTTCATCGCCGATGCCAGATTGATCACACGAGTCACGGTAAAGCAGCAGCAAGCCGAGGCCACGCTGCTGCCCTACGAGTAGACGCCTGTAGGGCGCGCTAACTGCCGGATAGACCTTTCTGGACACCTCTGCTGAGGCGACGTCTCCGATGGTCACGCGATGCCGAAGTGACGGCTGACCTCGTCGATCGTGAAGCCACCGGCGGCACCCCTTCGGTTCACGTGGGTCGGCGAAGTCGACGCCTGAGTTGACCTCGTCAACAGGCGGGCGATTTGCACTCACGTCGGATCTCCGCGCGCTGTCCTTCGGTATGGCGCTACGCCCGGAGGACACGGGGTTCGTTCTCTGAGGGCACCGCGCCTGCAGCCGGCCTTGCCGAAGCGAGTCACCGGTTCCAGCAGAGTCGGGCACAGACACGGGCTTCTTCGTATCGCGCTCGCCGTCGTCGTGGGCAGTGTCGACCACTTGTGACCAGCTACTTCCGCTCTTCACCAAGCCGACGGTGTGGTGGTCGCGTCGTTGCCGTCGCGATCACTTGGAGGCCGGCATGGTGCCGACTCTCGCGCTGTCCGTCGCCACACTGCTGGTGACCGTCCTGCTCACCGGCCTCCCCCTCACGCCGGGCGAAATGCGAATCTGCGCACGTCCCGGCCCCGGACTTCACCGACGGGTAAGCCGGGGGCGGGCACTGCACCGGGGCGGTGTCCGGTGACCTTCACACCGCCCCGCCCGCTCGACGGCGTGGTCTACCGCTGGACAAGCTGCACGCCAAACCCGACCGCCGAAGCCCGGGCCGTGGTGCGCCGCACTCTGAGCGGACTCGGGTTGCCTGGTGAGACAGTGAGCGATGCCGTGCTGGTCGTCTCGGAGTTCGTGGCGAATGCCGCCGAGTACGCGTACGGGCCGTACGAGGTGCGCATTCGCCGATCGCCCGCGGAGATCATCTGCGAAGTGTCCGACGGGCACCCGGTCATCCCCCACTTCCCCACCCTCCCTACGGCCAGTCCGTTCGAGCCCAACCCGCAAGACCGGGGCGGTGGCCTGAATGCACTCTGTGCGCTGCTCGCGGAGCGCGGACGAGGGCTGCACATCGTTGATCAGCTGAGTCGTGGAGCTTGGGGCTTCAGATCCTCCCGCGGCACGAAGACAGCGTGGGCGGCCTGGCCTATCACCGGGGTCGGCGCTCGGGAATGTGACGGGTGAGGCAGCTGGGGCTTGAGGGTCGATGATTACGCAGGGTTGCCAAGTGCGTCGGTTATCACCTATTCGGGCGATAACCGGCGCATCTTGGTGTAGGCCACCGGCAATGAGGAGCATCGTCGAGTAACAGCAGGTGGATCGGCTGGAGTTGATGCCCGCGGTGCGCATCACTCCGGTTCTGTTCGCTTGCGGGAGGCTCCTGTTCGAGCGCGGTCGGTTACGGAGGGTGGGGTCGGTGGAGGCCACGAGACGTACCAGAGTCCGGGCGGCTGCGACGGGAGTGCTCGTTGCCGGGGGCCTGTTGAGTGGATGCTCGCAGGAGCCTTCGGGTTCGAGACCGTTGCCCGATGCGAGCAATGCCCGCAATGCAAGATCGGCCTCCACATCGGCGGAGGAGGAGCGGGTGGCCGCGCTCAGTGCGTACCGCTCGATGTGGGCTGACCTCGTTGCCGTATCCGCTGCTCCCGATCCTGAGGCGAAGCGTCTCGGTGACCATGCGACTGGTGGCGCGCTGAAGTTGATGCAGTTCGGCGTGGAGAAGCTTGAGCGGGAGAAGGCTGTGCTCAAGGGTGATCCGCGCCTTGACCCGGCGGTGCTGACCGCGTCCGGCACTCGCGTCACGGTGAAGGACTGCGTGGACGGCAGGAACTGGCTGGCGTACACGCGGGACGGAAAGCTCAGGGACGACGTGCCGGGCAGTCACTTCCAGGCCGATGCCACGGTGGAGCGCAAGGACGGCGCCTGGAAAGTGTCGCACTTCTATATGCATGAGGCGGGGTCGTGTTGAGCCCGCGTTGCACGTCGCATGGGGCGGCGGCCCTCGTCGTCGGCGGTTTCATCGCCGTGATGGTCGCTCCGGCCGCGTACGCCGAACAGGGGCCGGACTTCTTCGGCGGGACCGACTGCAACGCGCCGGGTGAATGCCGACCGTACGCAGGCTCGCGAACTCGGCCCGCCGGCGGGAGTGGCACCTCTCATGGCGGGGGCAGTGGTCGGGGAACGGGCCGCGGTGGCTCCGCTACTGGCGGCGGGTCGACTGTCGGCGGTGGCTCGGCATCCGCGCCGGTCCAGGCACCGGACTGGTGGAGGCCGAGTGCTGGTGACCTGGGGCTACGGGCGCCATTCGAGTTCCCGGCCGACGAGGCGGAAGAGCCGGAGGGAGCCCCGCCAGTTCCTGTCGAGGTCGTGGTGGAACAGGCGGTCGGGAACCTGGAGTTGCCCACCCCGGTGATCCGCACGAGCCCGGATGAGGATCTCGCTCAGGTGGTGCATGTGCCGACCTGGATGTGGGTGGAGGGCGATTCGTGGGGGCCGGTGTCCGCGTCGGCTCAGGTGCCCGGGTTGAAGGTGACGGCCACGGCGCGTGCGCGTGAAGCGGTGTGGTCGATGGGCGAGGGCGGGCGGGTCGTGTGCAAGGGGCCGGGGACGCCGTACTCCAGAGCGTACGAGCCGAAGAAGCCGTCGCCGGACTGCGGTTACACGTACCGCAAGGCATCGACCGGGCGGCAGGGCGACTCGTACACGGTGACGGTGCAGGTCGTCTGGGATGTGGAGTGGCACGGCGGTGGGCAGGCTGGTGAGATCCCGGGTCTGGTGATGGCGGCCGAGCACGAGCTGGTGGTGGACGAGGTACAGGCCGTCGTAGCGCGCTGACAGCGCGGTCCGGCGAGGTGTCGGCCGTTGGCGGGTGCTTCCGATCGTGGAGGGGCTGGGCTCTCCGGACTCTCCGAATTCTGCGGGGTGGATTGTTGTGGGTACTTCTGTGTCTTCAGCGGTGTCGAGAGGGGTCCGGGCCTCGGTACCCCGAACGCGCCGGGCCGGGCCGGAGCAGCGGCCTCCGGTGTCGGGCGGGCGGCGACGCAAACTGGGGTGGGTGTGGGCCGGAGTGGCGGCGGTCGCGGCTTCGGCGGTGGCGTTCACGCTTACCGGGCAGGAGTTGGGCGCGCGCACGGAAGTGCTGGTCTTGGCGCGGGATGTGCCCGCCGGGCATGTGCTGCAGCCGTCGGACCTGCGGGGCGTACAGGTGGCCACGGACACCGGGGTGGTGCCGGTCGCAGATCGCGGTGAGGTGGTGGGGCGGCGGGCCAAGGTTCCGCTGGTAGCCGGTTCGCTGCTGGCGCGCGGGCAGATCGGACGGACGGCATCATTCCCGCCGCCGGGCCGGTCCCAGGTGGCGCTCGCGGTGGAAGCCGGCGGGGCGCCGCCGGAGCTGGAGCGCGGGGATCGCGTCGCCGTACTTGCAGGGCCCAGTGGTGCCGGAGTCGCGGAGAAGCCCGACACAGCTACCGACTCGGTCGTGACGGGGACGGTAACCGGGGTGCGGGCACCTGAAGCGGCGGGAGGGCCGCGCGTCGTGACCGTGCTGGTGGAGACAGCGGCAGCCCGACGGGCCGCGGGGCTGGCGCATCCGCGTGTAGTGGTCCTGCCCGCCGAGGGCCGGGAGGCGCCCTGATGAGACGGCTCTTGGTGATCGGCTCTGTCGCAGGCGCGCCGGGGGTGACGACGACAGCCCTGGCATTGGCGGCGGCGTGGCCGATCGAACGGGACGGAAGCGTACGGCCGGTGATGGTGGAGGCCGACGGTTCGGGCGGGGATCTGATGATCCGGTTCGGGCTGGGACCGTCGCCCTCGCTGTTGGACGTGGCTGCTGCCGCCGGTCAACCGCAGCCGGGCTCGCTGCTCGGTGCGGTGCGGGAACTGCCCAGCGGAGTACGGGTGGTGGCGTCCGTACCGGGGCGCGGGCCGTGCTCGGAGGCGGTGCGGCTGGTCGCCTCGCATGGCGGTCGGCGTGTGCTGCTCGGCGAGGAGCACGACATCGGCACGGTGATCGTGGACGTGGGCCGGATCTGTGCGGACGTGGAGCCGCTGCTCACCGAGGCCGACGAGCTGGTTCTGGTGACGCGTGGGGGTCCGGAAGCGCTGACGCAGGTCGCCGCGTGCGGGCTGGACGAGAAGCTGCGGGCGGATGGCCTGACGTTGCTGGTGGTCGGTCCGTGCCCGTATCCGGCGGAGGAGATCGCGCAGGTGCTGAGCGTTGAGCGGGTCGTGCTGTGGCCGTGGGATGCGAAGTCCGCCGCAGCGGTGAGCTGTTCGGGGCCTCGGCCGCCGCGTACGTCCGGGTGGCGCGTTCCCCGGTTGATCGGGGCGGCCCGGTCGCTGGCCGAGCAACTGGCCGTATCCGCTGACGGTCTCGTGTCTCTCGCAGCTGGTGCGAGCGGAACGGGCCTTGGCGACAGCAGGACGCCCCTCGCCGGACGGATGCGCGTAGGCCTCGCGGGGGCACCGCGTGAAGAGGGGAGCGCGACATGACCGAAACGCTCAACGGAGCGGTCGTCGGCGGCGAGCGGTGGATGACCGACGTGGTGCGGCAGCGGGTGGTGGGCCGGCTGGCCTCGTACGCCGACGACCGCGAGGCGGCGGGGCTGCCGACAGAGGACGAGACCGGGCGGCAGGCCACGGTTTCGCGGATGATCGACGAGGAGTTGGGGGAACTTCGGCGCCAGGCGCTCGCCGGCGGCGGACGGATCGCCGATGCGGCGGCGGAGAACCGGGTCGCACAGGCAGTACGGGACGCGCTGTTCGGCACCGGCGGGTTGGAGCGACTGCTGGCGGACGTGTCGCTGGAGAACATCTGCGTCAACGGCTGCGATGTGGTGTGGGTCAAGGATCAGTCCGGTGCGTGGCGCAGGGAGCGGCCGGTGGCCGACTCGGATGCGGAGCTCGTGGAGCTGGTGCGCACCCTGGCCACGCGGTGCGGGGACGAGGAGCGCCGGTTCGACCGCGGAATGCCGCGCCTGAACCTGCAACTGCCCGACGGATCGCGATTGTTCGCGGTGATGTCGGTGTGCGGGCGGGTGTCGCTGACGATCCGCCGCCACCGCTTCCCGGCCGCCTCGATGGCCGACCTGGTACGCCTGGGCGTGTGCGACGCAGAGCTGGCCGCGCTGCTGACCGCGCTGGTGAAGGCGCGAAAGAACATCGTCATCGGCGGCGGCACGAACGTCGGCAAGACCACCGTGCTGCGGGCCTTCGCCAACGAGATCCCGCCCGCCGAGCGCCTGGTCACCGTCGAGGACACCTTCGAGCTCGGCCTGGACCGCAGCGGTGCGCACCCGAACGTCGTGGCCATGCAGGCCCGCGAGCCGAACATCGAGGGCGCGGGCGGCATCGACCAGGCGGAGCTGGTGCGCTGGGGGCTGCGCATGTCCCCGGACCGGGTCATCGTCGGAGAGATCCGCGGCGCAGAAGTGATCCCGATGTGCAACGCCATGTCGCAGGGCAACGACGGCTCACTGTCCACCATCCACGCCTCCACCTCGCGTGGAGTGTTCACCAAGCTCGCCTCGTATGCGGCCCAGTCACCCGAGCGCCTGTCGCTGGAGGCGACCAACTTGATGGTGGCCTCGGCGGTGCACTTCGTCGTGCACCTGGGCTGGGACACCCTCGGGCAGCGGGTGGTGGACTCGGTGCGCGAGGTCATCGACGCCGACGGGCCGCAGATCGTCTCCAACGAGGTGTACAAGCCCGGCCCGGACGGCCGCGCGGTGCGCGGCGCCCCTCTGCGGACGGAGACGGTCGACGACCTGGTCGCCGTCGGCTACACGCCGCCGCATCTCGTGGCCGACACGTGGTGGGGAGAGCAGTCATGAGCGGCACGTGGACGGGCGGCATGCTGACCGCGATGACCGCCGTACTGGGGGCGGTGTTCGGTCTCGGCGCGGTGGCCATCGCGTACGGCCTGCGACACCGACCTGAGCCCGAGCAGCAGACGGGCGCATCGTGGGCCCTACGGCTACGCGAGCGGCTTCCCCAAGGGTGGACGACGCGCCGGGTGGTGATCGCCGTGGTGGCCGGTGTGGTGGCGGGGGCGCTGACTACGTGGCCGGTGGCGGCAGTCCTCACGGCGGTGGGGGTGCTCACACTGCCCGGGCTGCTGGGTCCCGACCGACAGGCGGCGGAACGTACCGAGCGGATGGAAGCCCTCGCCACCTGGACGGAGATGCTGCGCGACACACTGTCCGCAGCGGCCGGCTTGGAGCAAGCGGTCCTGGCGACCGCGGACATCGCCCCGGCCGCACTCGAGCGCGAGCTGGGCGAACTGGCCGCCTCAGTACGCGTCGGACGCCCGCTCCCCGCCGCCCTGCATGCTTTCGCCGACGCCGCGGACGACCCTCTCGCCGATGTGGTGGTCGCAGCCCTGGTGGCCGCTGCCGAACAGCAGGCCGCCCAACTCGGACCTCTGCTCGGCGAATTGGCGGACTCCGTGCGGGAACAGGTCGCCATGCGTCAGCGCATCGACGCCGGACGGGCCAGCGTCCGCACCGGGGTGCGGGTCACTGTGATTGTCACCCTCGGCATGGTGGCCGGACTCTTGCTCATCAACCGCACCTACCTGGAGCCCTTCGGAACCTGGACCGGACAGCTCGTACTCGCCGCCGTGGGCGCGTTGTTCGCCGCCAGCTTCAGCTACCTCGCCACGATCAGCGGCGTCGACGAACCCGTACGGCTGATCAAGCCGACCACCGATCCGAGTGGCTCGGTACAAGGAGGTCCGTCGTGATGGTGATGCTGCTCGGAGCCCTCTTCGGTGCGGGTCTCACCGCCCTCGCTTACGGCCTGCGGCCACCCCGGCCCGCCCTCGCCGAGATCCTTGCCACGCTCGACACGCCCTCACAACCCGCCGATTCACGTACGAAGGACAGCGAGAGCACGGAGTGGGCGACGCGCCTCGGTCTCCGGGCCGTCCCGCTGGTACGCGCCCTCGGCCTCCCCACGTCCGGCTTGCGCACAGACCTGGCCGTGTGCGGAACCGCCGTGGACAGGCACCTCGCCGGCAAGGCCGCCTGCGCGATCGCCGGCCTGCTGACACCTTGGGTCGCGGCTCTGCTGCTGAGTCTGGGAGCGGGCATCGAGGTCGGCTGGTGGGTGCCGTCGGCCGGATCTCTCGCGCTGGCGGTGGTGCTGTTCTTCGCCCCGGACGTGAGCGTACGCAAGGAGGCCGTTCGCCGGCGTCGGCAGATGCGGCACACGCTGAGCCTCGTCCTCGACCTCACGGTGATCGCGCTCGCGGGCGGTGCGGGCGTACAACAGGCGCTGGGACAGGCGGTGGCCTCGCCCGCCGGCTGGGCTGCGGGCAAACTGCGGCACGCGCTGCACATCGCGGAGCTGACCCGCACCAGTCCTTGGCCTCATCTCGGCGAGCTCGGGCGGCAGTTGGCGGTGGCCGATCTGACGGAGCTCGCCTCCACCCTCGGCCTGGCGGGCAGCGAGGGCGCGAAGATCCGCGGCTCGCTCGCCGCCAAGGCGCGCGCGATGCGGCGGCGCCGGATCTCGGAGGCCGACGGTGCGGCGCAGGCGAACACCGAGCGGATGGCAATGCCCGTGGTCGGTCTGTTCGCCGCATTCCTCCTGCTCATCGGCTATCCGGCGCTGGCGCACGTGATGTCCGTCGCTTGATCCCCACTGCAGCGGTCCGAACTTCGGGTCCGACCGCGAACACGAGAAGTGCATCCACTCATCGAACCGAAGAGAGCGCTCGTGATGAACCACCTGGACACCCTGGCCCGGCTCGCCCGCGCCCACCTCACCGAGATCCGGGAACGGACCCGCAGAGACGACGGCTACACCACCGAAACCATCATCGTCACTGCACTCCTCGTGATCCTCGGCCTGACCGTGGTCGGCATCATCGTCGCCAAGGTCACCGCCAAGGCAAACGGCATCGACCTCGGCTGACCATGACCACCGTCTGGCGGCGATACCTTCGACGACTGCGCGAGGACCGCGGGGCAGTGACCACGCAGCTCGTCCTCGTCGTGCCGGTTCTGCTGTTGATCGCGCTGCTCGTCGTGCAGTTCGCGCTGCTCTGGCACGGTCGGCACATCGCGCAGTACGGCGCCCAGCGAGCGCTCGCTGCGGCCCGCGCCGAGGACGGCACCGCAGCGGGCGGCGAGGCACAGGGTCGTCAGTCTCTTGCGGCACTCGGCAGCCGCGTAGTGACCGATGCATCGGTGAGCGTGCAGCGCGGACAGGAAGTGACAACCGTACGGGTGCAGGGAACGGTGATGGCGGTGCTCCCGATCCCGGGTCTTCCTCTGCACGCGACGGCGGTGGTCTCAGGGCCCACCGAGCGGTTGACCGACCCGGCCGGAGGTGCGCCATGAAGCAGCCCGATGCGGGTGGTGAGAGCGATCGCGGTTCAGCAGCCGTCGAACTGGTCTTGGTCACACCGCTGCTCGTCATGCTGCTCCTGGTGGTGGTCGCCTTCGGACGGCTCGCCGACGCCCGCCTGATCGTTGCCGACGCCGCCCACCAGGCCGCCCGGGCCGCCTCCCTGGCGCGCACCGAGCAGGACGCCCGCGCGGAGGCGGAACGCGCTGCACGGACCGCACTCGGCGCGGCGGGCAAAGCCTGCGGCCGGCCTCACGTACAGGTGTCCACCGCAGGCCTGCGACCGGGAGCGAGCGTGACGGCACGCGTCACCTGCACCACAGCGCTGGGAGACCTCACGCTCACCCGGATGCCCGGGCAGATGACCATCGAAGGTGAGGCGCTCTCCGTGATCGACACGTATCGGAGCAGCCCATGAAACAGCGGTTGCGCGTCCACCTGTTCGCCATTCAGGGCAAGTTGGCTTCTGGAGATGATCGCGGGCAGGTGACGGCGTTCGTCGTGTGCATCTTCGCTGCCCTCTGGCTGCTGGCCGCGATCGTCGTAGACGGCGGCCTCGCCTTGGCCGGCAAGGCCCGCGCACTGGACGTGGCGCAGGAGGCCGCCCGCACCGGCGCCCAGCAGATCGACGTCGCACAGTTGCGGGGCAAAGGGGAAGTGCGACTTCTGTACGCGGACGCGGCCAGGGCAGCTCGGACGCATGTCGCCGCCGCAGGCGACAGAGCGAACGTCACGGTCGAGGGTGACGCGGTGACCGTGCGAGTCACTCATGTCCAGCCCACGCAGATCCTTTCCCTGATCGGTGTAGACGCGATCACTGTGCGCGCCACCGGGAGCGCACACGCCGAACAAGCCACCGGATAGAGCCGGATACCGCCTGGCCTCACCTGCGGACCTCGTCGAACAGGAGCGGGCATGAAGCATCCACTCGGGCTGCGGCACCGACTCGCCGCGGCCGTCACCGCGTGCGCCATGCTGCTCGTCACGCTCACCCTGCTCGCCGGGATTCCGTCCGTACTGTGGCGGGCCACCGGCGTGCCCTGGCCCGACCACGTCCACTCACTGTCCGAGCTCGGCGATCGGCTCATGCAGCCGGTCACCGATCCACTCGTGCTCGAAGTGCTGGCGCTGATCGGCTGGGTGAGCTGGTCGGTGTTCGCCGCCACCGTCGTACGAGAAGTCCTCTGGTACGCGGCCCACTTGCAGCAGTTGGTACGGGACCGCCAGGCCCATGAGGCGCATGTCGCGACCGTGTCACTCAAAGGCTCCCTGGCGGCGCTGTGCATCGGCACGCTGGTGTTGTCCCTGCTCAGCCTGTGGCGTCCGCAGGCCGCCCACGCGCACCAGGCATCGACTGGCGGCGAGTTGAGGCCTCACACCGCCTCGTCGGCGCCCGCCGTGCCCGGCCCGGCTTCAGTCTCCGAAGCGGCAACTGCTCAGTACGCCGACACTGCACACGGACCGTCGTGCCCTGCCCAGTCGACGGCCTCGGTCGCGGGCGGGCAGGTCCGGCACGTCGAGTACGTCGTGGGGGCCGGGGACACCCTGTGGGACATCGCCCGCACGCATCTGGGCGACGGCATCCGGTGGCCGCGGATCTATCACCTCAACAAGGAACGCGTCCAAGACGACGGGCAACGGCTCGTCGACCCAGACGTGATCCTTCCTGGCTGGCGGCTGACGCTACCCCTCTCGAAGGCCACCCCTCCTGCGCCCTCGCTTCCGGCCCCAGAAGGGGCCGAACCGCCTCCCAACTCCTCAGGTCCCACAGCACCTCCCGCGCCGGCGCCCTCCCCTTCTCCGGAGACCGACTCCCACGGACGTGCCCGCGACGAGGCCGAACAGCATGCCCGGAACCGCCCCGTGGCAGAGGGGAAGGTGGCCGCATCGCGCGGTCCGGAGGCTATCGATCTGGGGACCGCCGGCCTCGTAGGCATCACGGCGGCGGCCGGTCTGCTCGCAGCCCGCCGCTACTGGCACCTCCACCAGCAGCGGCGACGCAAAGTCGGTGATGAGGCGCCGTTGCCGACCTTGAGCCCGCACATCGGCACGGCCGCACGCGCAGCGCACGCTGCCGCCCTGCTTCGCCGACCGGATCCCGACCCTCTCGTCACTCGCCGTAAGCCCCCTCAGCCGCCAAAGGAGCGCGGCAGCGTCACCATCGGCGTCCGCGACGACTCAGAAGTCCCGATCGATGAACTGGCCGTCCCCGGTGGCTGCTTGTGGACCGGGCCCGGGGCCGAGGGCGCGGCTCGCGCACTGCTGATCGGCATCCTCACCGCAGCCGAACGCCTGCGCCCCGGGCCCCCTCGGGTTACCGCCATGGTCACCCGGGATGTCGCCGACATTCTGGCGCCTTGGATGCCGGACTCATTCTCGGCGCTTGCTCAGTACGAGAACGCTGCCGACGCCATCCGCGCTGCCGAGCAGCACCTCCTCGCCCATGCCCACCACGCCGACGCCGAGGGCCCTGAGGAACCGGGTACTGGCCTCGCCCCAGGCCATCTGGTTCTGATCGTCAACCCGGAGCCGGCACACCAAGGGCAGCTTCAGAACCTCGCCGCCCGCAGCCGCCCCGGCATGCTGACCGTGCTCACCCTCTCCCCGCTGCCCGGAACAAGCCGGTGGGACATTGCCGTCGACGGAACCACCGCCATCGGCGGCGCAGATGATGCTCAACTCTCCGGCAGCATGCGACTGTTCCACCTCACCGCCGAAGCCGGACGCGACATGGGCGACTTCCTGCTGACCGCTCACGGTCGGCGCCCGCGCTCCCGTGCCCTGAACACCGCAGCCCCAGCCGCACGTTCGGCACGCCGACCGGAAAAGGAGACTGACGAAGCGGACGACTCCGGGGCTCTCGCTGCCCCACTCGCGGCAGAGGTCCGCCGTATTCCGCCAACACGCCCCACACAGGCCAAGGCGGTACGCCTGCACGCGCTCGGCCCCATCACCCTGTACGTACGCGGCAGACAAGACCCGGTCGGCACGAATATGCGGCCCGAGGCCAGAGAATTCCTGGCCCTGCTCGCCGCCCATCCCTCCGGTCTCCTCGCCTCGGACATCACCGAGAACCTCCAACTCGACGAGCTGAACGCCGCCACAGCGCTGAAGAATCTCCGCCGTGCCGTACGGCGCACACTGCGCGACGCCAGCGGCATCGAACGAGCCGAGTTCGTCCTCCTGAACGGCGAGCACCACAGGCTCAACCCCGAGCACGTCGAATGCGACCTCGACGACTTCACCACCGCCCTGCGCGCCCAACGGCACCGAGCCGAGAGTGGAGAGGCGCCAGACGGGGATCTGGCGGCGGTACGTGCAGTGCTCGCCCATTACCGAGGCCCGTTCGCCCACAACGCGGACTACCCGTGGGCCGACACCCTGCGCGAGCACTACGCGATGAAGGCCAGCGACCTGGTGCTCGGGCTGGCCCACCGTATCCAGCACATCGCCCAGCCGACTCCTGGCCTGCGGGCCGCGGCGCTGGAACTGCTGGAGCACCTGTGCTCAATCCACCCCGAGCATGAGCGCCTCGCCCAGCAGGCCATCCGGATGCACCAGGCAGCCGGCCGCCATGACGCCGCGCGCCACACCTACGCACGTCTCCAGCGCCACCTCGCCGACCTCGGCCTCTCCCCCGAACCGGCCACCCGTGCTCTGCTGGCTACTCCCGTCGCCGCCCAAGCCCGCCGCCACGACCGGTGAAGCAGCAGCTCACGGGGCCTGCGGTCCGCCGCAGGGCCGATGTCGTTTCCGGGGCCGCATCCAGGTCCGCATCCACAGACGCATCCGTACCCGCGCTTGGAAACGACGCCCCCAGCGGGCCGCCTACGCAGGTCGGGGCGGCTCCGAGCCAGCGGTGGGCGAGGGCGACTGTATATCGGTGCAGCAAGAGCATCCCGATCTACGTGATGCCGGCGGCCCGCCCCTCCCACGCACCTATTCACCTGCCGTACGCGACCCGTTTCCTATTACCGATATCCACATGCTCAAGATTTCCCGATACGTCATGTCGGCCCCTCAATGACTGGGCCGCACACCAATGGAATAAGGCGGCACCTGGCGCAGCCATAGGTGCCGCCGGTGCCCGCGCCGCCGGTGCCCGCGCCGCCGGTGCCCGCGCCGCCGGTGCCCGCGCCGCCGGTGCCCGCGCCGCCGGTGCCCGCGCGGGGACTTCGGGCGGGGACTTCGGGCGGGTGTGCGGTTTGGGGCGGCGGGTTGCGGCCGGGGGTGGCTTGGTTTCGGTCGCCATTCCGGGACGGCTCGACCGTTTCGGTCGAGCATTTCGCGAATTCCCTAAGTTACGGTCGCGGATTTCGAGATATTCCAGCATTATCAAGCCGGAATGCCGCTTCACACCACCCGCGCTGCGAGCTATATTTAAATTGTTCCCGAAAAGCGGGAGCAGGAATTCAAAAAGGCGGCCCGGCCGGTTAATTCCGAGGCGGGGTCGGGGAATAGGGAAAGGGTGATTTCCGTGTGGGGTGTGGACGGGCAGGAGAAGAACGCGGTCGAGCTCAGGCAGTCTGACGCGCTGAACTGGATCGAGTTCGAAACGGTGTGTCTACCGGAATGGGTTGGGCTCGGGTTCGGTGAACTCGGCGACCCGGTCAAGATCGCCGGAATGCTGATGTCGGTCGAGACCAGCCACACGATGAGCCGCGCGTACTCCCGCGTGTACGTCAGCGTGACCGCGCCCGCCACCGGCAAGAAGGTTGAGATCATCTCGGTGCTCGGCTCGCACCGCACGGTCACGTTGACCGACGTGTCCGACTGACCGGGCCCAACTCCCCGGCGTCGCCCAGCCCGTGACCTGAAGTGCCGGGCGGCAGAACATCCAAGACTTCTCCAGCCGTGCGTGAGCACCTCCGCCGGCACCCCCATGCCTGATCCCCAGCCGCTTCCGGCTGCGCGGGAACGGCACGCATCACCCCCGGATTTCTCCATTACGTATGGAAGGAGGGCGGAGCCATGTCCACACCCACCCCCACACCGCCGAGTCCCGTCACGGCCGGAAAGGCCCGCCCGGGTGAACTGCGGACCATGATCGCGCGAGTGCTCGCGGCGGAACCGCAGTCCCGGTTCACAGTCACCGAACTCTCCAAACGGCTGGGGCACTCGGGCGGGGCGGTCGGCAACGCCTGCGAAACCCTCGTCACCCGGGGCGCGGCGGATCGGGTCTGCGACAAACCCCGCACCTACCGCGCGACTTCAGCCACCGCCCAGCACACCGGCGCGCCACCCGGTCCGCCGGGCACCGCACCGCCTCCGGGGCCGACGAACAGCTCACCTCCGCCGCCGAGTCCGCCGCCGCCCGCCTCACGGCCGGGTCCGGTGCTGCGGCCCAACGGGCAGACCTACCATCCGCGTTCGCTGGCGAACCTGCCTGATGTCGAGGCGCTGCGGAGGCTACGCGAGGCGCAGGTGCCGGTGTTGTTGTACGGGCCGCCCGGCACTGGGAAGACCTCGCTGATCGAGGCCGCCTTCGACGACCTGATCACGGTCGCCGGGGACGGGGACACCACGGTCGGCGACCTGGTCGGCGAATACACCCAAGACGCAGCCGGGGGCTACGAGTTCATCTACGGACCGCTCGTCACCGCCATGACCGAGGGCCGCGCGCTTCTGATCGACGACGCCACCCTGATCTCCCCGAAAGTGTTGGCCGCGCTGTATCCGGCGATGGACGGCCGCCGCCAGATCCAGGTCAAGGCGCACAAGGGCGAGCCCATCACGGCTGCCGACGGGTTCTACGTGATCGCCGGACACAACCCGGGCGTGCACGGCGCGGTCCTCACCGAGGCACTCGCCTCCCGGTTCAGCGTGCAGATCCAGGTGGGCTCCGACTACGACCTCGCCGCTGCGCTGAGCACCAACAAGACCGCCGTACGTGTGGCCCGCAACCTCGCCACCCTGCAGTTGGCGGGCGAGGTCGGCTGGGCGCCCCAGCTCCGCGAGCTGATCGCGTTCCAGAAGATCGCCCAAGTCCTCGGCGCACCGGCCGCGTTCGCGAACCTGATCGGCATCGCCCCGCTGGAGGACCGCGACCAGGTCGCGGAGATCGTCGCCAAGGCCACCGGTCACCCCACTCAAGCCCTCGCTCTGGGCCGCCAGCTCTGAACCCCACCGCGCTCCGTGCCTCAGGAAGGGATCCGGTCATGCCGAAGCACACGCACATCCAGCCCGCAGCCCCTGCCCAAAGCGCCGACGAGTACGCGCTGGCCTGCTGGGAGGACGACGGCGGACCCGTCTATGAGCCGACTCCGGCCGCGCATACGCGGCAGTGGCTGCGGATTGCGGCCGAGTTGGCCGACCGGTTGCCGGAGCTCACTGGCCGAGAAGATCTGATCGTCACCTGTCGGGAGGAGACCCGCTCGGGTGCGGCGGCCGCCTTCTACCCGACCCTTGCCGAGGTCGAGATCCGCCGCTCAATCTTTGCTCCGCACGTTCCGGGCTCGATCCGGCCGGGCCGGTGCGGGGATGAAGACCGCTACCCGGCAGCCTGGGGCGCCTTCGTGCACGAGAGCGCGCACGCCGCACACACCAGGTGGTTCACCCCCGAACCGCTGCGCGGCACCGCACTTGATCAAGCCGGGCAGCTGCTGGAGGAGTCCCGCGCCGAACACGCCCACCTCGCACGGCGCCCGGACGACCGCACCTATCTACGTGCCTGCGTGACCTCCCTGGTGGCCGAGGACATCACCCGCGACACCCCCGCAGACGCCTGGCAAGCCGCCTTCGCAGCGGGCCTGATCTTGGCCCGTAGGGATGCCGGAATCCTGGACACGGACGAAGTCGACGCTGTCGAGCAGACGGTGCTCGGCATTCTCGGCACCGATCTCGTCGACGAGCTGGCGACGATCTGGAAGGCCGTGCACACGACTGCTGACGACGATCAGCAAGCGATGCTCACCCACGCCGAGGCCTGGTGCCACGCCCTGGGCGCGGACAAGGCACAGCCGCCCCCGACCGGCACCGGTGGCGAGCGCGGGAAACTCGCCGAGGCCGTCGGCAAGACGACCGGCCAGGTCTCCGCGAACGAAGCCGTCGAGCAGCAGGCGCGCGCGGCACGGCACCAGCAGGCGCGCGCCAAGCAGATGGCGGCCGAGCAGAAACGTAAGGCGAAGGAGACGGCCGGACGGGTCTTCAACCACAGCTCGAAGCCGTTCACGCCGCGCCCCACTCACAAGAAGTACCGGGCAGCTTCCCCGATCACCGGCACCCGGCCGCCGACCGGGCAGGAGAAGGCCTCTGCCGGTCAGCTGGCCCGCGCACTGCGGCAGGCCTCCTACCGCGAGCGCACCGCCACCGTGACCAACTCGGCGGTGCCGCCGGGCCGGTTGAACATGCGCGGCGCCCTGGCCCGCGACGCCCAGCAGGCCGCCGGAGCCACCCCGACCGCACTGCCCTGGACCAGCTTGCGCCGACAACAGCTGCCCAGCCCCCCGCTACGGGTGGGGATCGCTGTGGACGTGTCCGGGTCGATGAAACGTGCCGCCGTACCGGTCGCCTCGGCCGCCTGGATCCTCGCCAAGGCCGCAGCCCTCACCGACCCCGACTCCCAGGCCGCCACCGTCGCTTTCGACCACCACCTCACCGCGATCACCCGCCCCGGACACACCCCCACCCGTGTGACCACCTTCCAGGCCACCGGCATGGGCCACAGCCTCGACGCGGCCATCGATGCCCTCACGGCCGGGCTCGACCTCACCCACCCCGGAGCAGGCCGCCTCCTGGTGATCGCCTCCGACGGCTACTACGCCGACACCGAAACCGCCCGCGCCACCTCCAGCCTCAAAACCGTCACCGACAGCGGCTGCTCGGTCCTGTGGCTCGCCTTCCACCCCGACCCCTGGCCGCTTCCCGGGACCACGGTCCTCGAACTCACCGACCCCACCCACGTCATCACCGCCATCGGCCAGGCCGCCACCCGCGCCCTCGCGCACCCCTGACCCGAAACCTGCATCTCATCCGGCCAAGACCAAACGGAGACTCGCCGTGAACCCCACGACCGACACCCACGCCGTCTACGCCCCCGAGCTGTGGCTGGACAGCCGCCTGGCCCGTGACTTCACCGGCTCACCCAACCCGCTCGACAATCTGGACTCCACCCACCAAGAAGGCGGCCCGCTGGCGAAGTTCGCGCAGCTGATCGCCCTGACCGTGCGCGAGCTGGACACCCTGGACGCCGACACGGAAGCACTGCGCGCCCAGGTCGCGCACCGCGCCGCACACGGCGCCCGGTACAGCGACGGCCCCTTCCGCGACGCCCGCGCCGTCCACGAAATCGCCACCGAACTGGCGCGGCACTGCACCCGGCGCTCCTGGACCGCCACCCAACTGCGGCGCCTGCTGGCCGCCTACACCCACACCACCCGCTGAACCCCTCCCCCGAGCCGCCGCCGCGTCCGGCGCGGCTCACCCCGTACAAGGCAAGGACCCATCATGATCAGCTTCGCTGAACGCGCCCACCAGGCTGCCGTGTTCATGGCCCGGCAGCAGAAGACCAGCCCGTACGGCCCCTGGCGCGGCGAGGAACACGCCCGTACCGCCGTGCGCCTGGCCTCCATCCTCGGCATCGACGTGTCCGAGGTCGCCACCGCACCGGACTGGCTGCGCCGCCGCCAGGGCCCCGGCGAGCCCGTCCTCGCCACCGTCACCTGCCCGGTCGACATCGAGACGTACGTATTCCTCAACCGCCAGCCGATCTACACCGACGATCCGCTGTACCTGCTCGGCCCGTGCCCCGAATGCGGCGCGCAGGTGCCGCTCGCCGAGATCCGCGATCTCGCCGATCTGGGCGCCTTCCTGGCCACCGACCGCAGCTCGGACACAGACCTGTTCCACGAGGACCCCGCCCACACCCAGGCATGCCCCCACCGTGAAGGCATCTGACCCGACCACCCGTGGCCCGCGCCCTGACCGCCGGGCCACGGACACGCCCCCTGCCCCACTCCGGGAGGAAGAACTGCCATGCGTATGACCGACCAGCAGATCCTCGCCCAGCTTCTGCCCGCAACGGCGCTCAACGGCTGGCAGCTCATCGGCAACGCCCTCTACTGCCCTCCCACCGGACCGCTACGGGTGGCCATCACCGTGCACCGTGGCCCGGCCACCGGCACCCCGCTCGGCCTGATGACACGCACCGTGCACGTCGAGCACGGTGAACTCGACCGTCAAGTCTTCGACTTCGACCAGAGCGGCGACCCCTGGCAGGTTGCCGCCTTCGACTTCACCCACGGCACAGTCGCCCCCGGCACCGCGTTCGGCGCCTACTGGCAACTCGTCCGCGCGTATCTCGGCTACTGGCTGCCTGAGAAGTGCACCACCGCCGCGCGCAACCGGCTGCCCGGCCTTGAACGCGGTGGCGCTTCGGTCATCGCGGCCGATGACGGCGCGACGCCCGACGCTGCGGGCCCGCCGTGACCGGCAGCGCGGCCGCGCTCGGACCTGGGGCTCGCCTGCTGGCCGAGCAACTGCCCCTGCCCGACGACGCAGACCTGTACGCCGAACTTCACCGCCGACATCCCGCTGGAGATCGCGCCTACCGCCTCGCCCGAGCCCTGACCCAGGCCGCCACCGAACTCGACGGCGCCTTCCGCGAAGCCCAAGACGCCGGACACCTCCTACGCACGCACCGCTCCCAGCCCACGCCTGCCCGCGCACCCGCTGCATCCCACAACCCAGCCCTGGAGAACGCGGCCCACAAGCTGGAAATGGCCCTGCTGCGCTGCGACGTGCTGGATACGGCGCTGATCCGACTACTCGCCGTCTACCTCGACCTCGCCGCCGGGGCCAGCACACCCCCGACCTCCTCCTGACCAGCGGCGGCGATGCGCCCCGCCACGACCATCGGCGCTGTTGCACACGCCCTCACTCGATCCGTTGAACCATCCCCTGGCGAAGATCATCCGAGGTGCGACCGGGGCATGCCATCAGGCGTACCGCCACGGGCACCGGATGCGCCCTGCACGGGCGGTGACTGGGAAGGGAGGCGGGCATCATGGCCCGTCGATCAATCACCCTGTGGTCCATGGCCGTTCTGCTCGGCATGGGTGCGACACCGCCCACTGCACACGCCGACGCCACGCACACAACGCCACCTGCCGTAAGCAGCGTCGTGCGAGGGGTGATGTGCACGGTCGTCGTCGATGCGGTCGTGGTGCGGGCCAAGCCCCGCGCGTCGTCCACCGCGCTGGCCGTGGCCCACAGCGGCGACGTGTGCCGGGTACACGGCCGCACCGACGGCCGGTGGATCAAGGGCACCTTCAACAACCTCAACGTCACCGGCTATGTCCGCACCGACCTGATCAGCCTCGGCCGCGAAGACCTCGTACAGACCGGATAGCGCACCACAGCCCCCGCGCCTCCAGCCGAAGCGGCGCCACGCCTCGGCTGGAGGCGCGGGCCGAACTCTGCCCGCGGCCGGGCAGGTTCCACGCGCCACGGGGCAGATTGCCCAGCCGATGCCCGTTCCGGGCGAGTGGTGAGGCCGCGGCCGGCAGGGCTCGAATCGGGGGTCGTCATGAACCATGCTGCCGTCTCCAGCGCGTATCGACGGGCGGTGCACCGCATCCTCACCGACGCGTGCGCCACATTGCAGGACGTGCCCGAGGGCGACAATGGTCCTCGCCTGGAAGACCTGCTGGCACAGGCGGCCGGACTCCCCGGTGCCGCACTGCACGATCCTCAGCCTCGCCCGGGGGTGTGGGCGGTACGCGAGGCAGCCCGCGCGCTGTTGACGTGCGCGCGGGTGGAGCCACCGGCCCGGCTGACCGACACACAACTGGTCATCCGTCTGCGCCTGCTCGATGAACTGTCGCTCGACGAACGGATCCGGTTGGTGACCGAGGCCGCGCACCGCACCCGCGTACGACCGGTGACCACAGTGCACTTGCCGCCTCCGCCAGCCGTGTCCGAGGGTGCGGTGCTGCCCGGGGAGCCCTGCTCGTAACCCAGACCATGAGGTATCGAGGGTGTCGCTGCGGCCCTCGGCAGCCCGTCCATGGGCGGTGCCTCGACCACTGGCGCCACGTCGATCAGGTGGCGGGTCAGCGGGCCGACGCCGCCTGCACGATGTCGAACTGGTGGGCACGCACGCTGCCGAAGCGGCGAAGGCCGGAGGGCCGGAGCGGGCCGAAGTCGTCGGCGATGACCAGGCGTCCGCGCAGATGGGCCGCGTTGACGGTCTTCGTCGATGCGGGGACGCGGCACAGGCCACCGCTTTCGTGCTCGGCTTTCGCCCAGGCCGACTTGGGGACCCGCACCGAGCCCCACACCCATCGACGGCTCATCGGGCCGGTGACGCCGATGATGAATCCGGGTGGCGTGCCCTCACCGGACGTCCAGGATTTGATGTGCTGGCGGATCTGCCACCACCCGGCGATGCGCTCGTACACCTCCTCATCCGGCAGATGCAGACGTGGCATGGCCCCGCGGCGGCGGTCGAACTCGCTCTCGAAGTCGTTGGTGCTGATGAGGACCACCAGCGCGCCGCCGAGTTCCGCAATGTCCATGCGTGTGAGCGGCGGCTTGTACGCGGACTTGGCGAGGGTGGACGGCAGGCCGAGCGGGGCGAAGTGGCCTCGGCCGTGCACCCCGTTGAAGAGTCCGGAGCCGTTGCGTGCGGTCGGATCACTCCAGAAGGTCGAGATCAGGGCGCCCTCGACCGCGTAGGCCTCGCGTTCGTCCCGGCACGGGAAGTGCTCCACGATCGGCGCCACGCGCCGCTTGCGGAGGCGCTCGATCCATGCCGCGAGCTCCGGATTGTGCGAGCCCTCGAGATGCTTCTCGACCCTCCTGCGAACGCCCTTGCCTATGTAGCGGACCTCCCGCGTGTCCGGGTCGCGATAGACGTAGACGTAGTACTCCGCATCAGCTTCAACATTCGTCACAGCGGCAGCGTACGGAGAGATCACGCCCTTGACGAGACAGGGAGCGGCCGCGCGCTTGGCGTCAAGTGCCCTGTACAGCCCTGGAGTTGAGGACAAGAGGCGGGAACCTCGTCACGGCAGCCGCCCGGCAGGGAACGCAGAGACCGTGTCCCCCGAGCGGGCTCAGGGGACACGGCCGCAAGCAGGCTGTCAGCCACCCACCTCTGGTCGGGTTACGCGGGATCGGGCTTCACCCACCTGTAGGTGCGAGGCCGCACGGTCACCCGCACCGCCAGACCGTTCGCTTCGATCTTGACGAGCGCATTGGCAATGGCCCCCGACGACTTGCCCAGCGCACGGCTGATTCGGGTCGCGGTGAATGCCTCCTGCGGGTGGGACTTAAGGTGGTCGATGACCAGCTGGCGCAGCGTCCCAGGGGCCAGCCGCTGCTTCTCGGCGAGCACGGTGGTAGGCGGAGCGGGAGCAGGCGACTCCTGGTCTGCGGGCGCCGCGAAAGCCTGATCCTCGGAGGTTGCCTCAGGCCCGGACGGTACGTCGAGTGACAGCGTGGGATCTTCTTGCTTCAGCTCGGGCCGGGTGGGGACGTGGCCTGATCCCGTGGTGGTGTCCGCCTGCGGCTTTGTCGACTGCGTCGGCTCTGCGAGCTGCGCGGCCGTGTGGCTGGCGGGTGCCACCAGCCAGCGGTCGGGAACGCGTCGGGCGCCTTGGTGGCCGCCGCGGGCGCGGACGGCGAGGCCGTGCTTCTCGAGGGCGGCCAGGGCGGTGGTGACGGTGGAGCGGCCGAGGCCGGCGGCGAGCGCGAGCTCGGCGGCAGTGACCGGCTCGGTGTGTCCGGCGAGTTCGGTGTAGACGGCAGAGAGTGTGCCGGTCAGGCCAGTCAGCGGCTGCGGTGCGGGGACCGGCTCAAGAACGCGGCCGGTTTCGCTGGGAGGGTTGTCGGACATGGGTGGGGCCTCATCTTCCGTTCGTGCACTGGGTGTTGAGGTCCCCGGCCGGGGCGCATCCGACGTGGGTCGGCTGCGGGATGGTGTCGGTCGGGCGCGTGCGCAGCGCGGTGTTCCCGATCGAATGCAGCGGTCGGTACGGGCTTCCCCGCTGAGGGTGTTCCGCGCCGATCCGTGCGCTCCCATGGAGGCTCTGGTCGGCCCCACCAGTCAAGCGGGTTGCCCGATCGATCCGATCTGAGGGTGAACGGCGCGATCGGCGCTGGTCATGAGCGTGCCGGGCGATCGGTGGCATGGCGGGCGAGCAGCTCGGTGTGGATCTGGCGGGCGCGGTCGGGGCCGATGCGCAGATCGCGGCGCAGCCTCCATACGCTCACCGATCGGCCGGTCGCCGCCCGCACCGTCTGATCGAGGGCGACGGCCCGCTCCCACACGTCGCCCACCGTCGGGCGCAGCGCGTCGCCCTGGCCCGCCAGGGCCATCGGCACCGTGTTCGGCGCGCTGTCGGCCGCGACGGGGCCCTGCTGGGGCGCGCCGCTGCCGGATGACGGTGCCATAGGCGGGAACGGCGGTGATTCGGGGGTCGGTTCGGTGACGGACCCTGCCCGATCGCCGATCGGCAGCTGGTCGCCCAGGGACGGCACGTGGCCGGTGGGAGCGGTGTCGGGTGAGGCCCATCGGTGTGGACGTGGATTGGCCGGTGCGGGTGGATCGGTGGGAGCTGGTGCGCCGCTCGCGCCGAGAAGTGGTGCGGCTGCGCGGCGATACGCGGCGATCGTCTCCGTCACGAGGACGAGCAGCAGAGTCGGTGTCGCGTGCAGGACCACTCCCGCCGGGTCGGCGTCGCTGGGCCAGCCGATCTGGTCGGTCGGCCACAGGGACGGCCAGACGTTCATCAAGGTGGCGACGCTGCCGGTGAACCAGCGCAGCGCCGTGGACCAGCCGGACGGGCGTACGCCCCAGGCGGCAAGTCGGGCCTCGCCGTAGAGCGCCACGATCAGACCCACGGCGAGCATGGGGTCCAGCAGGATCGCAATCGGCCACGGCACGCCCCGACTGGTCGCGAACAGAGTGACGTTGATCGCCGTGGACACCAGCGCGAGCACGGCCACCGCGGACAGGGCGCGGGTCAGCATGAGCAGGAACCGCCGCGCCTCGTGCGGCGTCGGGCTGCTCACCGCGCCGCCGCCTTACTCGAGGTGGGCCTGGACGCGCCTCGGAAATCCGGGCGGGAGGCCAGGTCGATGGCGCGTTCCCGCACATGGGCGCCGGGCCGTGGTGCGTCGATCATGCGGCCGCCGCCGGAGTAGACGCCGACGTGGGTGATGTTCGTCCGGCTGGTTCCGAAGAACAGCAAGTCCCCTGGGGCGAGAGGTGCTTGGCGAGGCATTCGGGGACCGTGGTCGTACTGGGCCTGGGCGACGCGCGGGATCGTGACGCCGGCGGCGCGGTAGGCGGCCTGGGTCAGGCCTGAGCAGTCGAAACCGCCCTCGGACGGCCCGTCGCCGCCCCACACGTACGGGGTCCCGATCTGGGCACGGGCGAAAGCAACCACTTTGCCCGCGGCGCCACTTGGGGCGGGAGTCGAAGCTGCGTAGGCGGCGGCCTGCTTGAGGACTTTCCGTACGTACCAGTCGGTGTGATTGTAGTGCCAGATAGCCCTTTTGAGGTTCTTGCCGTTTCTGGCTCCATTGGCACAGAGGAGACGGGCGGCGGCATAGACCGCGTCGACCGGATCCCAAGGTGTCGGAGGACGCTTTCCTCCAGGTGGGACGGGGTACGCGTACGCTTTGAATGTAGAGGGCAAGAATTGCATCGGCCCCACAGCGCCCGCCGAGGACACCATCGTCGGATGCCGTGCGTGGTCGGTCTCGACCTTCCCGATCGCCGCCAGCACCGTCCACGACAACCCTGGGCACTCCGGCGCCGCCCGCTGGTACAGAGCCAGGTAGTAGCGCGGAATGTCCTGGAGCGCGTGCTTGCTCGGCGCATCCGATGAACCGCCGCCGCTGCCCCCGGGGATGGAGGAGCCGAGCAGCGCGGCGACCACGAGCGCGGCGAGCAGCGGTAGCGCGAGGATCGCGCAGCCGACCGCTCCCGTGGTCTTGGCGAGCGTGCTCACGGCCCGGCCTCCGATGCGGGCGGCAGTGGAGGTACGGGCAGGGTGAGGGCGGTGTCCGCATCCGAAGGCTCCAGGCCCGCGGCTTCGGTGATCTCGGTCCAGAGGCTGGCGAGTTCGGAGAGCGCGGTGCGGCAAGTGCCCAAGGCGAGCGGAGCCCACCACGGCCCCCAGGGGGTGTCGGTGGTGAAGTCGAGCGAGCTCGTGGCGATGCGCAGTTCCAACTCGCGGGCTGGGTCGGCCAGTCGGCGGCGCAGCGCGAGGTCGCGGGACTGGGTGCGGGTGAGCAGGAGGAGCACCGGTCGGGTACCGGTTGTGGTGGTGAAGGCGGCGTAGCCGGGGAGTTTGGCCTCGACGCGCGCGAGGGTCTGGCTGCCGGTGTCGTACTCGAGGAAGAACGGCAAGACCCGGTCGCCGTCGGTCCAGTGGGCGTAGGCGTCAGGGCGGATGATGTCGCCCCAGCGGCGGGCGCAGGAGCGTTCCGAGAGCCACAGGGTGAGGCCTGTGGCGGGGCGGGTTCGGGCTTGGGCGGCGAGTTGGGTGAGCTGTTCGTTGACGCCGAGGTCGTGGCCCAGGTACGGGGAGTAGGCGATGCGTCCGGTGGAGGTGGGGCGCCAGCCGATGTCGGCGGCGTCGATGCCGGCGTGGGCGGCGAGCAGGGTGGCTCCGGCTTTGCCGAGGGTGTAGTGCTCGGGTGCGGAGCCGGTTTGCACCAGTGGGCGGAACGAGTCGAGGACGTTGTGCTGGTGCAGGAGCTGGAGACGGCGCTGGGCCGAGCGTGCGGTGGTGAACGCGAGGCGGGTGATCTGCGGCGTGGTGAGCACTCGGTGCTCGTGCAGCATGCGGACCAGCCACAAGTCGCGGCCGGTCAGCCAGGAAGCCAGGGCGGCGATGTCGGCATGACGGCCCCGGCGGGCGCGGCGGGGCCGGGTGGTCGCGGCGCGGGCCGTGTAGCGCGAGCCCGGACCGTCGTTGGGGCGGGGTAGTGCGGGCATGGCAGATCACCACCTCGAAGGATGCGAGTGGAGGGTGCGATGAAGTGGTCAGGGGCCGGTGGCAGGGCGGATGCCGGTTCGTGCCGCGGCTGCGGCGCGTAGATCCGCGGCCCGGCCGGGCACGGCAGGCGGCAGCGGCCGGGTGGTGAGCGTGAAGGCCGCGGATTCGGCGCCGGAGGTGAGCAGGCGGGCCGCGGCCTGGTAGGGGCCGAGATGAGCGAGGTCGTGGGCACCGAGGGTCGGCAGCGTGTGCCGCTCCAGGCTGTTGGCGTCTTCCGGGGAAGCGTTGAAGAAGATCTTGTTGCGGGCGTTGGCGGAGATGCCTTCGCGTAGGTCGCGCGGGAGTTGGGCCAGGTGCTGGTGGGCCAAACCCATCGCGAGGCGGTAGCCGCGGGCCTCGGCGAGCATGTCCTCCAACGGATACGGCAGGGTCAGATAGTTGTGGCACTCGTCGACGTAGAGGCTGGCGTCGATGCGCTGGTGCTCGGGGGTGCGGGCGCGGGCGGCGGCGGTCTGCCAGACGCCGGCGACGATGAACGAGCCGAGGAGGCGGGCGGTTTCCTCGCCGAGGGCGCCCTTGGGGAGGCGGGCGAGGAGGATGCCGCCGTCCAGAACGCTGGCGAGGTCGAAGGTGGACGGGCCTGCGGAGATGGCGCGGCGGGCGAAGTCGCGGAGCAGGAAGGCGCGCAGCTTGTTCATGACGGGGCCGACGACTGCCGCGCGGGAGGGTTCTGACATGGACTCGTACCAGGCCCAAAATCCGCGCAGGACAGGGTCCTTGAGGGCGGGGACGAGGCGAAGGCGATACGCGCGTTCGCCGAGCAGACGCGGTACGTCGGCCAGGGTGACGAGCTGGCCGATGCGCTGCTGGTGTTTGAGGAGGGTCAGGCAGGCGGCGCGCATCACGTCGTCGGTGCGGGGACCCCAGAACGCGGTGAAGATGCGGCGGAAGATTCCGGTGATGTTGTCGACGACGACGTCGATGTCCTGCCCGTCCAGCACGTTCAGGCAGGGTGGGGTGTAGGTGTCGTCGGGGTCGATGAGGACCAGGCGATCGGCGCAGGTGTCGGGCAGGCGGTCCAGGAGGTCGGTGACGAGGTCGCCTTTGGGGTCGATGACGATGACGCCGCGGTGGTGGCGTACGTCGTCGAGGGCGAGGTTCGCGATCAGGGTGGATTTGCCGCAGCCGGTCGCGCCCATGATGTGCAGGTGCTGGCGGGCATCCGGGACGGCCAGGCCGACGCCGCGGCGGGCACCCACGTCCGAGCGTCCCAGCGGCTTCACGCCGGGGCCGGGCTCGCAGATGGCGGGCGGCGGGAGGACGGAGCGGGCGCCGGCCCGCTGCACTCCAGGGGCGTCAGGCTCGGTGGGCAGGTGCGCGAGCGCCGCGAGTTCCGACACCGACAAGGTGGCGCTGCGGACCGGGAAGCGACGCGTGTTCAGGACGCGTTCGGGGTTGCGCAGGCGGTTGCGGGCGAGCCAGTTGCGGTCCGCGTAGAGGCCGAACGCGGAGGCCAGGGCGTGGGCTCGGCCGCGTACGAGCTGCTCAGCGCCTTCGTGTTTCGGGCTGCAGGTGGCGGCGTAGATGATGCTGGTCTGCCACTGCGGTCCGACGAGCTTGACCGCGGATTGCCGTACGGCAGCGCTGTGTTCAGGATCTTGTTTTCCAGTGGTGGCGGGCTGCGGGCGATGGGCCAGCAGCGCGGCGAGGGAGGGCCAGCGTCGGGTGGTCTGCCCGGCCTTGAGGTGTCGGGCGGAGCGCCGGGCTCGTCGCAGGGCCTGGCCGGTGGCGGGGCGGACGAGGATCTGCACGCAGGCGCTCTCGCCGTCGCGCATGCCGGTCGCGGCCTGCAGCAGAGGCCTTACGGGATCGGCGGGATGGTCCGTTCGCAGCGGGAGCGCTTCGGGGCGGGCCGGACACAGCCGGCCCGCCGAAGCGGTGTGCTCCGGGACGAGGAGAGGGCCGGGCTTCGTGACGCGGGTGTGCGCGCCGGGCCAGGCGGCCTCCACGGCCCGGCGTACCAGGGCGATGGGGATGCGTCCGGCGACCCAGAGGCGGATCGTGACTCCGGTGTGAGTCCAGGCGTATTCGAAGCCGAGGTGCGGCTGCCCGTACAGCAGCCGCTTCCACCCCGGCCGCAAGATCCCGGACAGCTGAGCCCACAGCACCTCGCCACCCTTGGGCGCGACGACGGGCGGAGACAGGATCTCCACACACCGTGCCCCCTCCGCCAGGCCGCGCTGGCGCACTGAGTGCAGATGACGACGCAGGGCATACGTCCCAACCGCGGCGATCGCACTGCCGGGGATGAGGACCGGTGCTCGTGCGGTGCACCAGTCGAGCAGCTGGCCGGACGTGGCACCCCAGAAGGCGCCGGGGCGGGTGAGGAAGTCGACGAGCGGCCCCGCGGGGTCGGCGGCCGGCAGGAGTTCGGTGATCACAGTTCCCACCCCTGCTCGTCGTCCTCGTCGTCGGCTGCGGAATCGATGTACAGGCCATCGGGGTCCCTGCCTGGGGCGCTGCCGAAGCCGCCTGAGCGGAAGTCGGCCTGCTCGGCAGCGAGTTCTTCGGGATCTGTGGTGATCACGGCGTGTTCGCCCGGCGCTGCGATGCTCGCGTAGGCGACTTTGCGTCGCTGTTCGTCTCCGGTCAGCAGCAGGGCTTCGCCGCGCGCGGCGGACAGCAGGAACTCCCGTTCGCCGGCACTCAAGTGGAAGGTTTCGGTGATCTGGTCGATGGCCTGCGGGGCCTGGCGGAGCAGGATCTGGGTGGCGGCGTTGGAGACGATCGCTCGGCCGAGCGGGGAGGCGAGGACGTCGTCCGCGTCCTGGGTGATGACGGCGAGGCCGGTCCAGCGTTTGCGGGCGGCCTTGGCCATCCGGAACAAGAACCGCGCCCCGGCCCCTTCCCGCATCAACGTCCAGGCTTCGTCGACGACGACCAGGTGCCGGCCGGGTGTGGTGCGGTGGGTGACCTGGCGCCAGATCGCATCCAGGGCGAGCAGCATCGCCGGGGCCTTGACCTCCTCGGCCAGCTGCCGCAGCGCGAAGACCACCAGATGCCCAGAGGTGGCGGCCGTGGACGGCCCGTTGAACAGGGCGGCATGCGAACCGGTGACATAGGGAGTGAGCCGGTCCGCTAGCTCGGTCGCGGGCTCGCCGCCGTCTTCGGCCAGGATCTCGGCGAGGTCGGCGAGTTGGGGCGGGGTGCGGCGCCAGGTGCGCGGGTCGGCGGTGACGCCGGCGCGGGCGTAGTGGGCGAGCAGCGCCCGGTCCAGTACAGCCTTCTGGGCGGGGGTGAACTCGCAGCCGAGCAGTACGGCCAGGAAGGTGTGCAGGAACAGGACCCTGCGGGTGAGCACGTCCTCCGTGCCATCCACTGCTTGGGGAAGATCGAACGGGTTGAGACGGACCCCGTCCGTGCCGAGCGCCACGACCCTGCCGCCGACGGTCTCGGCGAGCCGTACGTACTCGTCCTCCGGGTCGATCACGGAGGCGGTCACCCCGGTGAACAGCAGCCGCAGCAGCTCGAGTTTGGTGCCGTACGACTTACCGGCGCCCGACCGCGCCAGGGTGATCGAGTTGTAGTTGTCCTGCGCGAACCGCTCCCACAACACCGGCGCCCCGGAGGCAACGTTCAGCCCGTACAGCACGCCGGTCGGATGCCCGTCGGTGTCGAGGGGCACCGGCAGGTCGGGACTGGTGAACGGGAAGCAGGCGGCGAGCGCGGCGGTGTCGAAGGTGCGACGGATCTTGAGCGTGTCGATACCGAATGGCAGGGTAGCCAGCCAGCCCGGCAGTGCCCGGTAGGTGGTGGGCGCGACCGTCATCAGCAGCGACTCCGCGACGGCCCGTACGGCGGCGACCTGTTCGGCGAGCGTGGGCTCGTCGGCAGCGTGCACGGTCAGATACAGCGCGACGTGGAACAGCTTCCCCTCGCCGCGCGCAATCCGGTAGGCGAGGTCGGCTGCGTCCGCGGCGGCGGCTTCCAACTCCGGCTCGTCGAGCCGGCCCTTGTCGTAGCCGGTGCGCCGGCCGGCTTCCAGACGGGCGCGCTGCTTCTTCAGCCCGGCCGCGGCAACCGGGTTGGGGACCGGGTCGATGTGCAGGGCGATGTCGAGATGGCCGGGGAAGTTCAGCAGCGGGGCGAGCCAGCCGGGGGTGACCTCGGCCGGATAGGCGGTGACGACCAGCGTGGAGGCCAGGTGGCTACCGATGGCCAGGGTGCGGGCATGTACCTCGACGGCTTCAGGGCCGGTCACCTCCGACAGCTCCGCTGCTGTCACTGCGCTGGAGCGGGATGCGGTGAATGAGCGGTTCACAGCGCATCACCCTCGGCGGGTGCGGGCGGGGTGTCGGGGTTGCAGGCGGCAGCCACCAGGTCCGAAGCCTGCTCGGCGTCGAGCGGGGTGACGGCAATCTCCGCAGAGGCCAAGGCACGGGCGGCTTCGTGCAGCCGCTGCACCACACGGCCAGAGGGCACTGCCATACGGCCCCGCGTCAGCGGCTGCTCCTCCCGGGTCACAAGCACGATCTGCCGACCGAGCAGATCTCCACCGCCGGCGAGCTGGGCGAGGAACTCGGCGTGCGCGCGGGCGGCGGATTCCAGCGCCGGATGCGGCAAGGCGGGTGCGTCCTGCTGAAGCCGGTCGGCGAGCGGGGCCAGGTCGATGCGGTGGCAGCGCACCAGCAACTGAGTCGGGCCAGTCAGCGAGTTCAGCCAACGCGCGAACGCCGCAACCAGTCCCTGCTGCTCCGCGCCGGACCGCAGATCGAAATTGACGCTCGTGCAAGTGGCCAGCGCGGCCTGCCCCTCGCCGAGCAGATCCAGCACCCCGGTGGGCTGGACGCCGTCGCAGGGCAGGCGCATTGCCGCCGGCGGTGGCCCGGCGGCCTTGGCCAGATGCGGGCCGATGACCTCGGGCAGCGGCGGTACGCCCTCCGGTGCGTGCACCAGGCGCTTTGGTGTACGGGCATGGCGTACGGCGGCGAACAGGAAGCGGTCCAGGCCGATCCCTTCCCGGCGGCCGAGCGCGATGGCAGCCACCGCTCCGGCGATGGGCAGGATCATCACCAGGTAGGCCAGCGGCGCCATGAACGGACGGCTCGCCCAGTAGCCGCCGTACAGCACGACCGCACACACCGCCAGGATCGCGGTCTGCCGTGCGGTGAACGGTCCCAGGAGGTGGTCGGGCCTGCTGATGTCTGCGGGGATGCGGACGGCTTCGATGCTGTCGGTGTCGTGGTGGCTGGAGTTCATGACGGAGCCTTCTTGTCTGTCAGGAGCGGGGTGGTTCCAGGGGCAGGCGCAGCTGCACCGGGCGCGGTGGGCGCACGCGCACGCGGGTTGCGGGGATGGGCAGCGCCAGCTGCCGTCCGCGGATGCCCGGTGTCGTGCCAGGGGTGGGCTGCGGTCTCATACCGGGTGCGCCAACCCGGGTCCGCGCGGCCGCAGGGCGGGGGCGGCGTTCCGCGGGGATCGGCAGCCGGGTCTGCATGGGCTGCGGCCTACGCGAAGTTGCTGAGACGCGAGGGACTTTGATCGGTAGCGCGAGCTGCTGATGGCGGCGGGCGGCGGCCGGATGCATCACCGACCGCGGGCCTGGCGCGCGGGACTTCGGCCCTGCACGACGTTGCGTCGTTGCAGGCGCTGCTGCGGGTCCTGGGGCGGCACCGACCGCGGACGCCTGGGCTGAGGCGGTTCCGGGCTGGGCGCCCGAACGAGCCGTTGGGCCTGCGGAGTTGACGCTCCCGCGGATCCGGCTGCCGGCTGCGGCCGCGGCGCGGGCAGCGACTCCGGCAGGCCCGAGCTTGGAGCCGGACAGCACCCAGCGGGCCAGCCCGCCACTGGGCCGCCTTCCGCCCCCGCCGCCGCTTCCTCCACCTGCGCGGGGGCCGCCACCGCCGCTCGAACCCGTGCCGCCGCCCGAACCGGAGCCCCCGCCCCTGCCACCACGGCCCATGCCGGGCACCGCGGCCAGCGCACGGTTCATCAGCCGCCACTTGAGCGCGGTCTGCGCCATGCCGAGTGGGCCGAACCCGCTCGCCGAGCGGAATACCGAGCGCAGGCACCAGCCGGGAATCTTGAACAGGATCCAGAACAGGGCCATCCCGGCCAGCAAGGTCCCCAGCTGCGACGGCTTGGGAAACCCCAGCAGCGTCGCCCCAGGTGCGAAGAACATCTTTAGCGCGACGATGAACGTCATCGACTGCGCGACCTGAATGGTCAAACACCCGGCCAGCGCCCGCCACCACATCCGCGCCACCCCTTCCGTCGCCGGATGGGCGTGGCAGGACAATGCCAGCGGCGCGGCGACAGCGAGCAGCGCGATCACGGCGATACGCACGATGTAGCCGACCAGCACCGCCAGGATCAGCACGATCATCACGATCGCCAGCAGCAGCGCATACAGCTTCAGCCCGGCGATCCCGAACAGCGCCGCCGGAATGACCCGCTCGACCAGGCCCTTGCCCGCGTCGCTGAGATCGGTGCCCATGACCGCGTGCGAGAGGGCGTTCGCCAGCTCAATCGCCTTCCCGATCACCGTCAGGGACAGGGCGGCGGCGATCATCCCGACCAGCAGGCGCGGCGCGATCTGCTTGAGGGCGTAGCGGGACTGCACCGTCTCGTAGCCCATGACGGTGATCCCGCCCGCGGTCACGAACAGCACATAGATCCCGGCCGTGATGCCCATGGTCGTGGTCCACAGCGCCCGGATCGGCTGCTGCTTCGTCACGTCCGGGGTGGACAGCAGGGTGTCCGCGAGGAGTTCCCGGATCGGCTTCATGACCTGCTCGATCATCTGGCCCAGGAACACGGTGATCGCGTTCACGATCATGCCGGGGATGTCGAAGAGGTCACCGAAGCCGAAGCCATCAGCGGTATCGCAGTCGCTGTCATCCCCGTCCGCCGCGCAGGCCGGCGGAATCAGCCCCGGAGCCGGCTCACTGGGGCGCGGGCGTTCATCAGGCTCCGGGTCAGGGCGGCCGGGCGACGGTTCAGGGTCACGACGGTCCGGTCCCGGTGTCTCCACCGGCGGACCGGGCTGCGGACTCGGCTCCGGTGGGTCCGGGTCTGCGGGCGCGGCCGGTGCCGCCACCGCAGACCCGGCCGGCAGCACCGACACCGTCACCGCGACGACGGTCGTGGCCAGCAGGAACAGCAGCGGCAACAGGCGCATCAGACGCCAAGCGGCGTTCATTCGGCGCCGCCCTCACCGACGATGCCCTGCAACACCGTCACCAACACCGGCGCGAGGATCGCCAGGCCGTAGCCGATCGCGGCGGCCTTCAACGCCCGCTTCGCCGCCTCGACTTCCCCTGGATCACCGCCGGCCATCAGATACCGCAGACCGCCGAAGGTCAGGAACAAGGTGGCCAGCCCGGCGAGAATCCCCACGATCCAGTTCCGCAGATTCGTGATCACCGTCGGGATGTCCGCCGCCGCCCACGTGAGCGGCGAGTCGGCCAGCATCACAGCGGCGGACACCGTGAGGACGAACAGGCAGCGCAACGTCCACCGCAGAACGGCCGCAACGTGTGAGCGACGCCGTGTTTGGCGCGGGGGTCGTCTGGGCGGGACGGGCATGGTGATGCACCTCTGATCAGGCATGCGACGGCACGGCAGGGTGGATCGAAGGTCGGTAGTGGTGGGGTGAGCGGAGGACCCTCCGTCCGGCGCCGGCCTCCTTCGGCAGCGCAGGCATACGAGATCTCTCGGGTGTCAGCACGAGACGCCGCTCACCCCACCTGGCCGGCGCTACCACCAGGGGGCGGCGTGCCCGGCCGTTGAGCGGTCGCCACGGATGCAGTGCGCGCATCCGGTGCAGCCACTCATCGGTAATAGGGAGCCCGGACCGGGAAATTGACATCCGGCCCGGGCTCAAGCGCCGTGCGCGCTTCTGCGCCTACTGGTCCTGCCGCAGCTGGCGGGCGAGGTAGTCGGCCAGGTGCTGCTCGGCCGCGGTGCGGTGCCGGTACAACTGGCGCACACTCACCCGCCGCTCGTCGGCGATCCGCTGCATGGACTCGCCTTCCAGCCGCGTACGGGCGATCAGCCGCGCCTCGGCCACATCTACGACCCGGGCCTGGACCGCACGGGCCAGCACGGCGAATTCATCGCCTTCATCGCCGTCGACCTGCACAGGCGGTTCATCTGGTGCACCGTGCGCGAGCCTCTGGACGGCCGGCGCGTTCAGTCGCCCCAGATACGCGCGCGGCCCTGCCTCGTGGCGGGCTCGTCGCTGCGCCGCGTAGACCAGCCGGTGGAGCGCTCGATCCGCGGCAGCGAACAACTCCCGGTCCACGAGCGCTTCTTCGTCCAGCGTTACAGTCGCCAGCGCACCCGCCAGAGCGGCGAGCGCCTCCTGCTCCATCTCCGCGCGTTCCAAGAACGCCGGGCGAGAGGGGCGCGCCAGCATGCGGCGCAGCACCGGCAGCGCCATCGCGCAGGCCACGACATCCCAGGGCGCACCCAATTCCCGTGCTCGCCGTACCACTTCACTCCATGCAACGGCCCGCGCCGAGGGCGGCGTCGAAGGGTGCGCGAGACGCGAACGGAACTGATCGACGGGCCACTGCTGTCCGACCGACTGCTCACACACGAAGTGCGCAGGCAGGGTCAGCGGATCCGCGGCGTTGGCCAGCGCGAGGAATGCCCGGTCCAGCTCAGCCAGGGGCGAACGCACCACATTCGTATGCCCCTTGGTGTTCGGGACGGCGGGGCAGGCGGCGGACGGACGGCGGGTGTGACGGTGGTGCATGACAGGCTCCCGTTGTTCGGTGGACGGGTGAGGCTTCTGCCGCATCTGTCTCACCGGCCCGCGCCACCGCCGTGCCACCCGAGAGCCACCACCGGACCACGCGCGAACCACCGGCGCGGCATGTACGAACGCCTCACGCAGCAGCACAGCTGGCGACCAGCAGCGCCCCCAGCGGGCCACCCGCCGTAATCGAACGTAAAGAATCATCAGCCCAGACAGCTGCCCGGCTGCCCGCGAAAGCACGGTGGTCCGCCACTGGCTCGCAGGTGGCTCGACACTGGCTCGCACCGCAGGTGACCTGTGCAAACGACCGCGCGTACGCGATGACCCAGGACCGAGATATGGGAGCAAGGCACCGCGCGCAGAAGACCGAACAGGCCACACCCCACACGTGCACAGCGTCAAAACGGCCGCCTCGCACCCCTATTGATTCACGTCAGCACCAGACGCCTGGCCCCTCTCGCCCCGGCGCTACACGCCCCATGCCGAACACCGAACCCCACCCCTCCCCCACGCCGCCCGCCTGCGCCCTGCGCCCGCTACCGACCACGATCTGGCTCCCCGCATCCGGCGACACCACCCGCATCCCCGCCGCACCCGCAGTACTCCCGGGCTGGGCGCTGGCCCGCATCCGCTCCGAGTTCACGCACCGCTCGGGCCATCACCCCGGCGACCTCATCCGCATCGCCATCAGCGACACGGAGCCGGGCATGGACGCCCGTACTCCCGCGATCACACATTCGGCACCAGGACCCGATTCCGGCATGGAAGCCAACCGGCAACCGAGCATCCCGCCGACACTCCTCGCCGAGCTCCACCCCAACGCCCTCCCCGCCCAGCCACCGCTCACCGCCTCCGCCGGCGACTTCCCCGGCGCGATGGAGGAGGGCTGGCCCGGCTTCTTCCACCGCGCCCACCGGCTGCTCCCCACCGACGGCCTCCTGCTACTGGCCACGCGCCAACGCCGAGAAGCCGGCCGCCTCACAGACCCGCTCGGCACGCTGATCGCCTGCGCCCGCACCGCTGGCTTCCGCTACCTCCAGCACATCGTGATCGTCCACGGCCACGCGGGCAGCGACCGGATCATCCCTCCCGCCGACACGACAGGGGCGTCGACGGTGGCGCACTCCGACCTGCTCGCACTCACCGCCATCCACACCCGGTAGCAAGGGAGTTCCGCCATGCCCTCCTCCGTCTCGGTGTGGAACACAGCACCCACCTCTGCCCCCGCCCAGCGCCGCGGCCGCTACGTCCCCGGCTCCAGCGACCACCCGGCCAAAATGCTCCCGGCTCTGGCCGCCCACGCGATCGCGACCTACACACAGCCCGGCGACGTAGTCCTCGACCCGATGTGCGGCATCGGCACCACCCTCGTCGAAGCCCAACACCTCGGCCGCAACGCGATCGGCGTCGAATACGAACCCCGCTGGGCCCACATCGCGCGCCTCAACTCCACCAACGCAAGCCACGAAGGCGCCACCAGCCGAGGCCACGTGTACTGCGGCGACGCCCGCGACCTCCGCTCCCTGATCCCCACCCGCCTCCACGGCAAGATCGCGATGGTCCTCACCTCACCGCCGTACGGCAACTCCGTCCACGGCCAGGTCCGCTCCACCCGAGACAGCGGCGAAAAGGGCGTCGCCAAGCGCAACTACCGCTACAGCCACGACCCGGACAACCTCGCCCACGTCGGCCTCGACCGCCTCCTCGAAGCCTTCACCGAGATCCTCACCCAGTGCCGCCACGTCCTACGCCCCGGCGGCACCGTCGCCATCACCACCCGCCCCTGGCGCGAACGCGGCGAACTCATCGACCTCCCCTCCGCAGCCCTCGCCGCCGGCGTCGCCGCGGGCCTCACCCCCACGGAACGCAACGTCGCCCTCCTCGCCGGCATCCGCAACGGCCAACTCATCGCCCGCCCCTCGTTCTTCCAGATGAAGAACGTCCGCGACGCCCGCCGAGGCGGCATCCCCCTCCACCTCGTCCAGCACGAAGACGTTCTCGTCCTGTCGGCCCCGCAAATCACTGGTCCGGCCCCTGAACGTCCAGCGGAGCACCGCACGACATCGCGCCACCCGGCATGCCCGACGCGGAAGCCGACAACCACGGCCGTCTTCCGCTCTCGTACATGCCGTGACAACCGGGGGCCACGACATGCCTGATACGAGGAGCGGTGAAGTACCTGATGAGAACGGTGACGCGACTCTGGGTGATCCGCTTGACGAGCGCCCCGAGATCGAGCGTCCATGGTCGACGGCCGACCACCGACGGGCGGCCAACGGCCATGTCCGACCGCCGTGTTCCGCATTACAGCACCGGCCCACTCCATGCTCGACACCCCCTCTTCGCCGACCCGAGTCTGGCTCCTCTGCCCTGCCTTGCGAGCGCCTGTTGACGCCGCGGGAAGCGGCCGAGCGGCTCGGCATACAGCGCAAGACGCTCTACAACTGGGCCGGAACCTGGGAGGTGCATCGGCGGGGCCCAGAACCCCTGCGCCTTGAAGGGCGGGCGTTGCGCTACCGCGAATCGGACGTCGACCGTTACATCGCGAACCTGCCACGAGCGACCTGACCGCACTGCGGCGGAGAACCGGAGCGACGCCGATGGCAAAAGAAGAGCCGTACGACCGATGGCATGTATCCCGACCCAACGAGGCGGAATGCCCCGACCACCCCGGTCTGGTGCCGTCCAAGAGGCACGGGTGCGAGATGCGGTGGCAGGCCCGCTGGCGGGACAGCGAGGGAAAGCAGCAGACCAAACTCTTCGCCAAAAACAGGAAGACGGCTGCGCTCGCCTACCAGCGCAGCCAGCGGGCCGCTGTTGAGGAGGGGCGGGATCCCTTCCCGTCTCGACGTAACAAGAAGAAGAGCTCCACGCCGACGATCGCCGACTACGTCGAGACCTTCCTGTCCCGGCACGAGGGTCGGGTCGGGACGATCGAGACCTACGGCTTCCGCCTGCGTGGCCATGTGGTTCCGGCGCTCGGCGACCGGGCGATCGGTGAGGTGCAGCGGGGCGAGTACCGCGACTTCTTCACCACGCTCAAGGCCGCAGGCATGCCGGACAGCACCCGATCCGGAGTCAAGAAATCCCTCTCGGCGATGCTCTCAATGGCCGTGGAGGACGGCCATCTTCAGGGGAATCCGGTCTCCGGAATCCGTCTCCCCAAGGGGTCGGGGAAGGGAGTCCAACTCACTTGGGCGCATGTCGTCGCTCTTGCCGACTCGATCAACCCCCGTTACAGGATCCTTATCTGGTTCGGATCCCTCCAGGGGCTGCGATCCATGGAGGCCACCGGCGTCCGCCGTATCGACCTGGAGACGGTCCCTGAACGGCAGTTGGTCGAGGAGCAGCGACGACGTGGAAAGGCGGCACCCCTGAAAACAGCAGCCAGCCGTGCACCGCTCGCCGTCGGGGCGTTCCTCTGGGACGAATACCAAGCCCACCTTGCCCGCTGGCGGGCGCCGCTGCCCGCTGCGGCTCTGCGCAAACGGCAGCGACGCGGACTGGCACCGATCCCCGAAGAGTTCCGCGATCTCGTGACCGTCACCCGGTTCTGGACCCCCGTACGGCAAAGCACTCTGTCCAAGGAGTTCGATCTGGCGAAGGAACGGGCGCGGGCACAGGGCGTGATGGTGCCTGCGGGAGCGACGTTCTGGGACCTCCGGCACTTCGCCGACGCAGTTCTCGTGGCCTCAGGACTGGAGCCCCGGAAGGTGCAGGCCCGGATGCGTCACGCGCGGCTCGCCGAAACACTCGACACGTACGGGTACCTGGTGTGGGAAGTGGACTGGGACAACGCACCGGCGTCGTTCGAGGAGCTGTACGGGGTCCCCGCCCCGGCAGGGCTCCCCGCGACAGCGTTGACGCCACGAACCGAACGGCAGCACGCGCGTGAGCACCGACAGCGGCCCGCACCCTGCTGCGACTCGTTACAGACGAAAGACGCGCACTGACCGCCACTGACGAGAGAGTCAGAAAGATTGCTCTGACAGGAATCAGGCACTCCCTCACAGGATCTGCCATGCGCATTCGGATCCTTGTGATCCACCGCGCCGCCCTCAGTCAAGCGTCACTCCGCGCCTGGCCTTCTGAACAACAGCCGTCGCCGCCTACGCGGCATCCAACACCGCCCCGAAGTACTCGACGGCTTCATCGCCAGCACCGAAGTGGCATTGGAACCCCCATAGCGGCGGGGTGAGGTGGTCTTCGATCGCGCGAGGTGCGAGGTTGGCCAGGGACTTGTTCACATGGGCCCAGACACCTTCGACGGGGGTGAGGTCGGGTGCGTAGGGCGGGAGTTTGACGATGGTGAGCCAGTCGCTACTCCATCCACCAGCGGACCACTGCCCGTTCATCGCGCCCGACGGCCCGGTGCGCGGGGACCTGCGGCGATCAGCCCAAGCTGGGCTTACCGGTAGCCGAACAGGCATGGATCAGCTCCGCGACCCTCGCCAGGGCCCACCGCTGATCCTGGGCCCAGCCGTGCCCCGCCGGGTCCCTTGGACACCAAGCCCGCTCTGCTGCCCTCCCGCCAAACGTACGCCGACGTCCCGGAAACCCGTAACCTGCGGCCACCTCCGGCTGCCGCAGGCCACGCTCGAACATCTCCACGGCCTCGAAACGCACTACCTCACGCCCACGAAGACCTGCCGTCCCTATCGCGGCGTCAAGAACGATGTCGAGCACTCACCCGGTACATAACCTTCAAGACCAACCTCTGCTGTGTTGTGGTGCGTCGGCAGTTTGATCAAATATTCTCGAGTCCACCGTTCACCCTATGCGCTTTCCAGCTTCCATCTCCCTCAGGATCAGCAATTACCAGCCCTCCAGAAGGTTGACCGCCACCAGTAGAGAACGCTTCGGTCATCAGGCCACGGTTCCTCCTGGACTGACGCATCCTCGAAATGGTCGACCGTGAGGTCGATCGGGCGAAACCCTTCATCCAGCGGTTCATCGCTCGCTGGAGAGCGGACATTGGAGGAGAAACGCTCTTCGCTTACCCCTGCATCCGCATACACCCTTTGGGCGTCAATAAGGCAATTCCGATTTGCACCCCCGGAAAGCAGCGGCCACCTAAGCTGGGTAATATCATCTTCCCAGAAGCAGACAGGGCAGATGAGCGAAGAACCCGCCAGTCCGGGGTGCACCACATGGCCGCAGCACGGACATGGGGACCGATCACACAATTGCGTCACGGAATCAGCGCTCCGGGTTGATTATTAAAGTGACCCATTGGATTCTCCGGCCTATAGTATGTAACTATTCCCCTCTCGCCCGCTATGCCAAATTCACCAGTCCCAGGGTCAAGGAAGTATCTCGTATTCCCATCTCGCTTAATCATCACCCCCGGCCGCCGGCCGTCACATACGCACATTAGATCTTCTGCCGCATACCCATACTCGGCTTGACTATCGAAACCCATTTCTTCGCCATGCCGCGCAAAATGATCGTCAAGATTCCCCTTGCTGGTCCACTTCTCGACTCCACAACCAGAATTATGGACAAGGACTGGCGTGTCACCTGCCAGCACATAGTACGTGTGGATGTCGTCAACGGTGAGGTTGTAGGTACGCGCGTACCTGGCGAATGGATTGTTCCCCGTGACGATAACGGTACTGCCGTCGTCAGTCAGGAGTGTCATGTCGGGGGTCAGATCGCCAGCCGCGATCCAGGCCTTCTCTGACGGGGACCAGAAAGGGTGTTCGTGTGTTGCTGTGAGCTGTTCAACGCCGTCTTCAGTGGCGATGGACAATGTGTTGAACTGCTTGTCATCCTCGGTGCGAATGAGGCGAGTCACCTTGCGGGGCCCGGACTCTCCGCTGTACGGGTCCGTGGCGAGAACTTCGTCGCCTATCTCAACGTCCTCGATGTTCTTTGTGCTGCCATCGGCCATCAGGACGTCCGTGCCGGCGAGGAAGCACTTTTTGCAACCGAAAAGCCTATTCCACAGCCTCCCCGTGCTGCCGGGGTATTCGCCTAGATTGATGGGTTTCCGTGCAGCCGTGCCAGCGCCTCGAGCGGCACCAGCACTGCCACCCACGCCGTCAAAGATGCCATATTCGCTGGCCACACCCGCCATTTGGGCGTCCCAGAAGAAATACGTCAACTCGTCTGGGCAACCCATGTCGAAGCACGTGTTGACCGCTTCGGCAATTGCGCTCATCGCCCGCGACTGATCGCCCTGGTAATCCTTCGGTTGATAGTTCTTCCAGAACTGTTCCATCCATCTAGCCGCTTCGGACTGCTTGTCGAAGTAGGAGTGGACTGTGTCTGAGATGAAGGCGAGAGCAGCATTTTCTTTACTGGCGTCGGAAGCGACGTCGTTTGCGGTGGGTTCGTAGTCTTTGGTCTCGCTGTGGTAGTCCCAGTTGCCGTTGTTGTCCTGGGTGAAGGTCTCGTTGTCTCCGTTGCACTGGTTGCTATTGGAGCCTCCGCAGGCCCCATCCGGGCGCAGGCCCGTGGGGTCGGACAGCGTTGTGGGGTTGTTGTTGCCGTAGGTGTAGCCGTGCATCTGCTGAGGGTCGACGAGGTCCATCAAGGGGTCGACGCTGATGAAGCGGCCGATTCTCGGGTCGTATTCGCGGGCCCCGAGGTGAGTGAGACCGGTGTCGGCGTCTTTCGTGCCACCGACGAACCCCTTGTCTCCGGCCCAATCGGTGGGCTGGGTACCGCGAGGTGCACCAAAGATGGTGCTCTTGCGGCGAGTGACAGACTGGGCTGCGTCTGACGTGACCTGGGTGGTTCCTGTGCCGTGATGGTCGCTGAAAAGGAAGGTCAGCTTGCCGTCGGTGCGCACGGCGATGGGTGACGCGCCGACGGAGTAGTAGCGCGTTCCTGTGACGGTGCCGTTCTTGTCCAGGTGGAGCTCGTTGCCACCGGGCAGGTAGAGAGTGGTGCCGGTGGAGTCTCGGCGGATAAGGCGCTGGCCTTCTGTGTCGTAGAGGTAGTTGGTCGTGTCGGTTACCTGCGTGACGGACTTCAGATGACCTTCGTCGTCCCAGTCGAAGACCTCTGTGTCATCGGATCCGATCTTGCGGGTCTCGGCATTGCCGGCATCATCGTAGGTGTAGATCTCTTCGCTGGGACCGGTGCCGGTCTGGGTGACCTTTGGCAGGTTGTGCTTACCGGTCTCCGGTGCAGCGTAGGTACGGACTGTGTCGGCAGTAGGCCCGGAAGCGGTCTTGTGCTGTGTCTCCGTCTTGCGGTTACCGACGGCGTCATAGGAATAGGTGGTCCAGTACGCGTCGGGACCGCCGATCACCGAGTCTGACGGTGAGGTCGCACACTGCTCGCTGGTGTTCGTCCAGGCGTCGGTGATACGAGTGAGCGCGTCCAGCTTGAAACACTGCGTGTCGGTCGTGCGTGCGGCATCTTGTCCGTAACCAGTGGCGATCGAGGTGACGTTGCCCGCGAGGTCGTAGCTGTACCCGGTGTCCTCGACGCGCTGTGGTGCGACCTGACGGTCCAGGTAGGAGTGGGTCAGCTGGCCCGTATGAGGGTCGTACACGTTGCTGCGCGCGAGAATCTTGCCGAACTCGCCGTACTCCTGGCGGATGGAACGGCCGTAGTGGTCGTATTGGCTCGCTGAGACCAGGGCGGCGTCAGCGATACCGCCGGTGTCGGTTCCGACGGTGTCGAGCAGGCCGGTGACTGCGGTGTAGGTGTTGTTCACCTGTTCTTCAGGCAGGCCGCCGATGGCCGGATGATGCTCGTACATGACCTGACCGGTCTTGTCGTTGTACGAGGTTGTCCATTGGTAGGTGCCGGCGAGCTTGCCTTCGCTGTCAGGGACGGTCACCTTCGTGCCAACTGGCTGGTAGAGAGCGTTGTACGAGGTGACAGCGGTCTCGTAGGCCTTGCCTTCGACATAGCGGGTGGCCTTGGCCGGCTGGCCCTTGCCCTTGGTCGCGTCGTCATAGGTCCAGCTGGCGAGGGTGGTGGTGCCCTTCTTCAGGAATGTCCTGCGGCCCAGTGCGTCGTAGTCGGAGTGCAAGGTGATGCCGCGGGCGACGCTCGTGCTGTCGGTGGCCCGGTCACCCTTGTCGAAGACAGTGGTGGAGACGCCCTTGTCCGGGTCCTCGACCTTCGCCGGACGTCCACGCACGTCATAGCTGTAGGTCCACTTCGCGCCCGACGGGTCGGTGACCTCTTCGAGCAGCCCGCGGTGGTTGTGGACGTACTTGGTGGCCTGCGACTCGGTGCGCTCGGCGTTGGTGTACTGCTTCAGTTCGGTGGTGCGGCCAAGAGCATCCACGACGGTGGTGGTGGCGACGCCGCCCTTGGGCGGGATCACCGTTGTGGTGTCGCCGGTGTAGACGGTGCTTGTGCGCTTGGTCTCGTCTCCCAGGTGACGGGCGATGACCGCAGTCGCGCGTCCCGCGCCGTCAAACTCGGTGTCGCTGGAAGCGGGGTACTGAGTCTGTACGCCGGTGACAGCCACTGCTTCCGGGACACCGCTGGCGTAGTAAACGCCGGAACTGCTCCAGGCCAGGCCCCGGCTGTCATAGAAGGTCTCGGCAATCAACCTGCCGGAGCGGTCTGGGGACAACTCCTGTACCTGGAACGGGCGAAGCAATCCGTCGGCGAAGGCATAACCCGTCAGGTACTTGCTGTCGTGCTGAAGCCTCTTTGTAGTGGTGATGATTGGGCCGTTGTTGCGAACGAGGTAGCTGAACTCGTAGTTCGGAGAGTCCGGATAGGTCGTGGCCGAGCGGGTTGGCAGCCAAATCTTGGTCGCCCGCCCCAGCGGGTCGTAGGACGTGGCGGTGACACGGCTATTGGGGTCGGTGACCTGCGTGGGCTGCCCGCGCAACGGGTCGAGGACGGTGGCGGTGGCATGGCTAAGGGAGTTGGTCACTACTGTCTGGGTCGGCACCTCGCCCGTGGTCGGCGTGTATGCCGTGGTGGTCACCTCGCCATACGCATCACCAGCCGCCAGTGCCCGACCGTAAATGTCGTAGCAGAGCGCGTCCTTGTTCACACCGCAAATCGAGGGGATCGAGGTCGTGACGTCGTACCCGTCGCCCTTGCCGTTGATACGGTCCGTCTTGGTGATCAGGCCCTTGCTCGGCGTCGCGCCGAAGGCGCCTTTGTCGTAGTAGGCACGGACGTCATCGATCACGTCGGCGGGCAGGGCAACTGGATCCGCGCACGCTTGCGCATAGGTCTCCGTGCGAGACACAAGGTTCAGCAACCGCTTGTCCACATTGCGGGCATAGGTGATACGGGTGCACTGCTCGTCGCCCGATTTGGCCGTGTCACCGGTCTCGGAGACCGTCTTGGTCATCCCGTATTCATCGAAGGAGGTGCTTGATTCGGTGCTGCGCGTTCCGGACGAGGTGGTGGTGCGGGTGCGCTTCTTCTGGTTGCCCGTCATCCGTGCTTCCAGCACGGGCAGGCCTGAGCGAGTACGGGTGGCGGACGGCTCCGAGCGCCAAGGCGTGTAGGAAGCAGCGGAGACCAACTTCGCGGTGTCATCGCCGTTGTAGGTGGCTTCTTCGCGCACCATGCCGGCGAACTCTTCGCGGTCGGTGACCACGGACCCGGCCGAGTCCTTTACCTCCTGGCCGTCGATTCCGCGGAAGTACCGAGTCTCGGTGAGGGTTCGGGCATCGGATCCAGAGCCGGTACGGACCTGGACACGGTTGTAGCCCCGGGAGACCGAGTAGGTGCGGTCATTGGCCTTGCTGAACTCGTCGGTGCTCTTCGTCCAACCCGCTCCATCCAGGTAGGAGTACGAGGACACCTTGTCCGGTGTAGTAGCGAGGTTGTCGCCCTCGGCTACCTGAGTGACGACGTAGGAGTTGAACCAGTCGTCCTTGGCGGTCTCGCCTTCGAAAGCCCACTTGAAGTGGTAGCAGCGGGTGGTGTTGCTGGAGTCCTTGGCCGGCAGTGTGCTGGCGGTGCAGTCCGGCTGGGAGTAGTTGACGGCGATGGTGCCGCCAGTCTCCGTGGTGATCTGGTACAAGCGCAGGCGGACGAACGGAGGGAGTCCGTCGCCGAGCTTGTCGACTCGATTGGCCTTCTGCTCGCCTTCGAACGTCACCGGAGGAAGGCTGACGCTTCCGCCGTCCTTGTTCTTTCCAGTACGAGTAATGGACTCCAACCACATCGGAGTTGAGAGGCCATCGCCGGAGGCGGGATAGCCCTGCTCCAGCGCCCAGGTGTCGACGTCCTTGTAGCCGCCTCCGGTGAGCACCTTGGTGGTGATGGCAGTCAAGCGCTTACGCGTCCAGAAGCTGGGCGCGTACTGGTCCTTGCACTCGCTCGCGTCTGTCTTGCAGTAGAGGTCGTAGGGGACGTCGGGCCAGTTCTTCGCATTGGCCTCATCGAAGGTGCCGCACGAGGTCAGGCAGCGCTCGTCCACCCCGAAGTGGACCTGGCCCATGGCCTTGGCCGCGCCACCATCGCGCAGACCGTAGTCGATGTGTTCGAGGTAGCCACCGCGTTCGTAGGAGGTGACGGTGGACTCGCCGGTGGTCTCGGAGACATTGAGTCCGTAGTTGTTGGCTTCGCTCTTCCAGTAGTACGCCATGGCGTTGCCACGAGGGTCGACGACATAGTCGAGCTGCCATCGCCACGCCTGCTGGCATGAAGCCTCCGCGAAGGACGCCTTGTAGCAGGGTTCGCCCGCGTGGTTGCCGAATACCGGCACGGTCCAGGTGGAGTCGTAGGTCGTGCCATCCACCTTGGCGCTGCCGAAGAAGTACTGCGTGCCATCGGTGGTGGTGAGCTTCCAGTGCTCACCCACACCATCGACACCGGCAGTGCCCTTGTCACCGTTGGCCGCACCCGTCAGCTTCTCGATCTTCTCGCCCGAGTCGGAAACCGGGTGCCAGCCCTTGCCGTCCTCGTAGACCAGCTCAGTGCTCTTGCCGCCCAGCGACAAGGTGGCGTTGTCGTTGTACCAGCACTGATCGCCGACCTTGGTGGTGTTGGTCGCGCCGGTCTTGTCCTTGTCGTCGTTACAGGACTTGTAACGACGCTCGATGTAACCGGGCTCCCAGTTCCAGCCATCACCGATCCAGGACGGCTGGTTGTTGGAAGCGGCCGTCCGTCCGTCCACTGCCTGGGAGTTGTAGTCAAGTGTGATCGACGGCTGCAGGCCACCTGGTACGGCCGGCACACCGATCGGGTACGACCAGTTGAACGAACCGGTCGCTCCGCCCGCTGACCAGGAGCCGGCGGGCTCCAGTGAAGTCGCCTTGAAACTTCCGCTCGAGCCTGCGGCTTCCGCGGTGGCGGCCAGCACGGTGGGCGTCGGTGCGGCCGTGGTGGTCGCCTTGAATGTCACCGGCGCGGACAGCGTTCCGGCCTCGGTGTCATTCGAGGTTTGCAGCGGCTTTTGAGTACGGCAATCAGGTTTGTGAGGGGTCGTCAGTGCGCAAGCCGGCAGCTCTACTAGGTGCAGCCGGGCAGCCCAGTCGCCGCCATAAGCGCCGCGGAAGGCCCCGTAGTCGACCTCAACCGACGCCGCACCCGAGCCGGGGCTGGAGTCCGCACGGTGTGCGGCGAGCAGGACGCCGTCGATGCCCGCCGCGCGTGCCGTCTTACGGTCAGCAACAGTCACCTTGATCTTGTCGGGCAGGTCCGCAGCGGTGCGGCCCTTGGCCGGCGCAGCCGCGACATCGACTGGCAAGGTCCCAACGCGCTCGGGCTTGGCGTCCTCGGGTGACACCACCGCTGAACCAGGCTTCGGCCAGGTGACCTTGGGGCTCTTCCAGGCGTGCTGCTTGGCGGCGTCAGGACCTTTCTTCCCTCCGGCCCTGAGCTTCTTGACCGCCACGGGCGTTGGCTGCTGCAGTTCCGGAAGCGCATATGGCTCCGGCTCCGCAACCGCCGTCGTGACCGCCGGGGAAACCCCTGCAATCAAAATCGTGGCCAAAGACACCACGAATCCACGCATGCCAAATTGGCTCACGCTCACGCCCCACCCCTTGTGCGTTCACAGAAAGTCCACCGGACCTTAACAGCCAGCCCTTGCCAGGTACTAGAGGGGTTTCACGACACCCGAGCACCCCTCCTGAAGGAACCGGGACAAGCCAGAACTAACGGGAAAGGACGGAAGAACGAGGGGAGTTCCCGCAAGCCCCGGGCCGCGGAGCCTAAGCGGTTGCTAGTTGCACGCATTGGCTCAAACGGGACCTATCACCGCTGCATGGATCGCCCCGGAGCCGACGGAAAGAATGGATATAGAGTCGCCGCCAAATTCCCTCACTTGAAAGGATGGTGTGGTGTTTTCGTCAAGAAGAACGCCCACATCGGGAAGATCCGGGTGGCGCCGCGCATTGCCGTGTGCCGTTGCAGCTTCGATCTTCGCCCCAACGCTGCTCCTCACCCCGAGCGCTATGCCTCCGGCTGCGGCAGCCACACGGGCTGCCGCAGTGACATCTGACCCTGTAGCGGATGGCTCGGTCGCCGAAGAGGACTATGCACTGGAGCAGGCCAAGTCCACTGGCCAGCCGTATGAGTTGGTGTCAGCGCGCACCGAGTCCTCGGATACGTGGGCACTACCTGACAGTTCCTGGTCGGTGAAGCAGCACAGCACGCCGGTGCGGATGCTCCGTGACGGTGCCTGGATCCCGACAGATGCGACGCTGCAGTTCACGGCTGATGGCCGGGTCTCACCGAAGGCCTCGACAGTAGTGGCGTCGTTTTCTGGGGGCGGTACCGGGCCGATGCTCACAGGTGTCAAGGACGGCCGAACGCTGTCGTTGACATGGCCCAAGGCTCTACCCAAGCCGACACTGGCGGAGAACGTCGCCACCTACGCCGAAGTGCTGCCCGGAGTAGACCTGCAGCTCAAGGCTGAGGTGGAGGGCTTTTCTCAACTGCTGGTGGTGAAGACCGCTGAGGCCGCAAAGAACCCGGAACTCGCCCTGCTGAAGTTCGAGTTGGACATGGTCGGCGTGACCGTGTCCACTGACCCTGACACCGGAACGGTCGAGGCGACGAACCCCGCCGGTCAGACGGTATTCACCAGTCCGTCGCCGCTGATGTGGGACTCCACATCCATCTCGTCCGCCGACGGCACCCCAGCGACCAGGTCGACGAGCGAGGGGGAGACGCCCGCCGACCAGTTCACCCCACCGGCGGGCGCGCAGGATGCGCTGATGCCCACCGCCGTCTCCGGCGACACTCTGGAGATCAAACCGGACCAGGGCCTTCTGACCGGTGCCGACACTCAGTACCCGGTCTACATCGACCCGTCGTGGTCATGGAGCGAGAAGCCTAAGTGGACCAGGATCTACAAGAAGTACCCTGACAACTCGTACTGGAACTCCAACGAAGACCTGCGTGTCGGGTACGAGGCTGAGTCCGGTGGCTCGAACCGTATCTCCCGCTCCTTCGTCCAGGTGAACATCGCCGACCTGAAGGGTGCTCAGATCAAGTCGGCGACCTTCAGCATCAAGAACACGTGGTCTTGGTCCTGTCAGAGCCGACCAGTCGAGCTGTACTCGGTGGGACCGATCTCAAAGAAGACCACCTGGAACAACAAGCCCGCCAAGGGTGCCTTGCTGGACACGGTCAACGACTCCAAGGGCTGGAGCAAGGACTGCGCCGCCGGCAATCTCGAGTTCAACGCCACCAGCGCTGTCGCCAACGCGGCCTCCAAGGGTGCGGCCAGCATCAACCTCGGCCTTTACGCCACAGAGGAGGATGAAGCGACGTTCGACACCTACTCATGGAAGAGGTTCGATCCCAAGTCCATCGCCCTGGATGTCGTGTACAACAACCCGCCCAAGAAGCCCACGGGCCTGGGGACCAACCCGCGGACGTCCTGCAGCAGTGGTGGTCTCATCGGCAACGCCAAGGTGAGCGTCTACGCAAAGATCGATGACAAGGACGCGGGCAATCTGACCGCGCAGTTCCAGGTGTTCAAAGCTGGCAGCACAACGCCGGCGGTGGACAAGGTAATTCCGGCCGCCAAGGGCAAGGTAGCCACGCTCCCCATACCGGACGGCGACCTGCCCACCGGTGACTGGACGTGGAAGGTGCGCGCAAAGGACCAGGACGGCGCCTATTCTCCTTGGTCGGCCACCTGCAAGTTCTCCATCGACCGCACCCGGCCGAGCAAGCCACCCGTAATTACCTCTGAGGGCGACAAGTTCCCACCGGGCGATGCAGGTTGGCCCGCCATCACCGGCAAGGCTCGAGAAGTAGGCAAGTTCACCTTCGCCGCCAACGGCGTGCTCGATGTAGACCACTACGCATGGTGGACCGACTACGACCCAGAGGTCAAAGACGCCAAGCCGGGCGTTCCCGCGACTGTCAGTCCCCCTGGGTATGGCCCGCACTTTGTGTACGCCTACAGCGTCGACATGGCCGGAAACCGCTCCGACACGGAAACCTACCTCTACTACGCCACGGGCTCCGGAAGTCGCGACGTACCAACCGACCTCAACGGCGACGGCAACAGCGACATCTGGAGCATCGACTCCAACGGCACCCTGCTCACCTACGCAGGCCAAGCCAACGGCGACTTCGCCACCGCCACCAACGGCGGCAACGCCTTCCCCAACAGCAGCGTCGACTCGCGCGGCGACTGGACACAGGACGGCTACAACGACCTCGTCGCTCTCCAGTACGACGACGTCGACCAGAAGAAGAAGCTCTGGAGATATCCAAACAACGGACGCGGAATCATCGGTGACGACTACACCGAGCTGACTGTGCCCTGCCCTGTCAAAGACCCCGACCTGAACTGCGACTACGGCGAAGAGTGGACCGGCGATGACCACTGGCACAACGCCGAACAGATCGTCACACCAGGCGACTTGAACAGCGACGGGCACCCCGACGTTCTCGTCAAGCAGGGCAAGCAGCTTTGGGCCTACTACGGCAAGCGCAACACCAGCACCCTCGCCGGCATAGGCCGTCGCCCCGTCCTCGTCGGTAACGGAGACTGGAACGTCTTCACCGTCATCGCACCCGGCGACGTTAGCGGCGACACAATCCCCGACCTGTGGCTACGCCACAACACCACAGGCGACATCTACCGGACGAACGGAAAGGAAGGTGAAGTCAAGGGTTCCGTCGACGTCACCACTTGGGGCAACAGCACAGCACGCGTGAAGATCGGAACCGGATTCAACGCATCCACCTACCCTGCCATCGGCTCGGTGGGCGATATCACTGGCGACGGTATCGCCGACCTATGGGCGCGGAAGGCCGACAACACCATGTCCGGCTGGGCAGGCAAGACTCCCGGCGCCGACAACATGTCCTTCGGTGCGACCTTCGTCATCGACGGCATCACGGGCGGCTCCCGCATCCCCACCGGCACCACCCTGGCTCCGGGGCAGTCGATGACCTCCCGCTCGGCCAAGCTGACCATGCAGGACGACGGCAACCTGGTCGTCATCTCCAACTCGGGCAAGGTCCTCTGGTCGACCGGGACCGCCGGCAACGTCGGCGCCAAGGCCGTCATGGGCGCGAGCGGCAACCTCACGGTCTACAAGGCCGACGGAGCCACCGTTCTGTGGCAGTCCGAAACGGTGGCTGCCGAGGGCTATGCGCTCCTCCAGGACCGCGGCAACCTCGTGATCTACAACGCCAAGGGACAGCCGCAGTGGAGCAGCGGCACCGCGGTGCGGCAGGACTACAACGCAGACGGCCGCAGTGACATCGCCGCCTGGTACGACTACCCGGACGGGCACGATGCCGTCCACACCTTCCTGACCAACAGCACCGGAACCTTCAATGCACCGTTTACCGGCTGGACCAAGGAGACCCCGGACTGGCACCCGGATCTGATGAAGAAGATCACCGGTGACTACAACGGCGACGGTATCAGCGACCTGGCCGCTGCCTACCAGTACACCGACGGCATCAAGCTCTGGACCTGGCTCGGCAAAGCCGACGGAACGTTCAACAAACCATCCAGCTCATGGTCGGGCAACTGGGCGTTGGACCGGATGACCTTGCACAGCGGCGACTTCAACGGCGACGGACGCGATGACCTCGCCGTCTGGTACCGCTACGGCGACGGCAACAAGCTCTGGACCTTCACCGCCAATGTGCGCGGCGGCTTCAACCACCCGTACAACTCCTGGTCCACCACCGGCTGGAACGTCGCCAACTGCAAGTTCGTCACCGGTGACTTCGACGCGAACGGCCGCGACGACCTGGCCGTGCTCTACAACTACGACACCAGCGTCAAGCTGTGGACCTTCATGTCCACAACCACCGGGAACTTCGCAAATCCCATTGCCTCCTGGACGAGCACTTCGTGGGGCGACTGGTCCCGCACTGGCGTCCAGTCCGGTGACTTCAACGGCGACCGACGCGACGACGTCGCCACCTGGTACGACTACGCGGACGGCCGCGACGGCATCCACACCTTCATCAGTAGCAGCACCACAACGGACGGAAAGTTCGCCGCCCCCAAAGCCGCCTGGGAGGCCGTCCCCGACCGCTTCACCGCCTCAAGGATGCAGCTGACCGCCGGCGACTACAACGGCGACGGACGCGATGACCTCGCCACCATGTACGGCTACGCCGACAGCACCATCAAACTGTTCACCTGGACCGTCAAGCCCGACGGAACGTTCAACGAACCCGCCACAGGCTGGACATCCTCCAGCGGCTGGGCCGGAAACTCACGCGTGATCAAGCGCTACAACTAACCCGCAAATCAGACCCATCGAGTGATCGCCCCTGCAGCAATATTGCCGGGGCGATCACCTATTTGATGTTTGCCGCCCCCCGGCGGCGGCCTGCCCCCGGAGTGCGTCGCTGCACAGGGGAACACGCGCACTGGCCCCGCTGACGGGGCCTCAACAGACCCTGATCAAGACGTGTAATGGATGTGTAACGGCAACTGCGACGCTGGAGAAATAGCAGGTCAGACGTATGAGGCCCAGTCACCCGACTGTCCCCGGCGTACAGGCCGGCTCGTCCGCCACCACGGCCCCGGCCCGGGATCTCCCGGGCCGGGGCCGTTCCTGTGCAGGGACGCCTCAGTGCGAGGCCACCGCCGAAACCCCCGCCGGCACCGAGGACGCGATCGCGAAGTCCGACGGGTCCACGCCGCCCTCCTTCGTGTCGTCGTTGGCGAACACGAAGGACTCGATGGGGATGTTGCGTTCGGCGCTCAGGGTGGCGACCAGTTCCTGGAGGACGACGGTCTCCAGGACGACGCGGACGGCGGGGGCGGCCGGAGCCGTTTCCGGGAGGCGTACGACTGCGAGGTCCTCGGTTCCGGGGACGTCCGCCGTCGTGACGAGCAGCGTCAAGTGGCCTGCTCCCGACAGGGACTTGGCGAGTTCCACCTCGCGTCCGTCGCCGAAGACCACGTGCAGCGTGCCGCCCGCGGACTCCATCTCGCCGTGCAGGTAGTTACGGGTGACGGTCGCGGCCGCGGTCATACGGACCACCTCGCGCAGCAGGAGCGCACCCTCCTCGGCCGAGGCGCGCGAGGCGCCCGAGGCCGTGACGTCGGCGGCGACGCAGCGGGCCGCGCGGGACTTCACCGGGGCGAGGGCGTCGGCGGTCGCCTGGCGGACCGCCGTCATCTGCGGGGCGATCGACGCCCAGGGGGCATCCCCGTAGGGCCGGCCCGTGATCGCCGCCGCTATCAGGTCGAGCGCCACGACAGTGCCGGTGAAACCGACCGTCGAGGCGTACGAGTCGGGCTCGTTGCCGAGGTCGACGGTCATCTCGGCCAGGTCGCCGAGCGGGGACGGAGTGACGTTGAGGAGCGCGACCCGCGCCACCTGACCTTCCGTCTCCTTGAACGCGGCCAGGGTCTCCGAGCTGCGGCCGCCCTGCGAGACACCGATCAGGACGTCGGTCTCGAAGCCCGTGATGCCGCCCTCGATCTCGTCGGCGAGCACGCGCTGGGTGGCCACCCCGGCCTTGCGCAGCTGCTCGACGGGCACGGCGAGCGCGGCGTACGAGGCGCCGATGCCGGTGAAGAGGGGGCGGCGGGCGCCCTTGAGCCGGTCGAGCGAGGGGCCCTCGAACTGCCGCCGTACGTGGGCGATCACCCGCTCCAGGGCGAGCGCCTGGTCGGCCTGGCCCTCGAGGAACGTGATGCGCTTCGCGGACATGGTGGATCCTTTCGTGCGCTCCCGGGAGACGTGAAGACAAGACGCGGGAGCCAGTACGTGGGAGGGGAGGGTCAGGCCTTGGTTTCGGGCTGCGGTGTCGAGGGGGACTCCTGGGCCCCGTCCTCGACCCGCTCACGCCCGGGCGTCTGCAGATCGAACTTGACGATCGCGAACCGGAAGATGCCGTAGTAGAGGGCCGCGAAGGCCAGGCCTATGGGGATGAGGAGCCAAGGCTTGGTGGCGATCCCGTAGTTGACGATGTAGTCGATCGCCCCGGAGGAGAAGCCGAAGCCGTCGCGGATGCCGAGCGCGTAGCAGACGGCCATCGAGACACCGAAGAGCACGGCGTGGATCGCGTAGAGGACCGGCGCGACGAACATGAAGCTGAACTCGATGGGCTCGGTGACACCCGTGACGAAGGCGGTCAGCGCGACCGAGATCATCATGCCCTTGACCATCTTGCGGTTCTCGGGACGCGCGGTGTGCGCGATGGCCATGGCGGCGGCCGGCAGCGCGAACATGTAGATCGGGAAGCCACCGGTCATGAACTGTCCGGCGCTCGGGTCACCGGCCAGGAAGCGGGCGATGTCGCCGTGCACCTCGGCGCCGGTCTGCGGGTTGGTGAAGGAGCCGGCCTCGAACCAGGGGAAGAACGAGAAGAAGTGGTGCATCCCGATCGGGATGAGCGCACGGACGACCAGACCGAACAGACCCGCGCCCCAGGCTCCGGTGCCGATCAGCCACTCGCCGAAGTGGAAGAACCAGTTGCCGACCTGCGGCCAGATCAGACCGAAGACGATGCCGACGCCGACGCCCGCGAAGGCGCTGAGGATCGGGACGAGGCGGCGGCCGCCGAAGAAGCCCAGCCACTCGGGCAGTTTGGTGCGGCTGAAGCGCTGGTAGAGCAGGGCGGCGACCAGGCCCATCACGATGCCGCCGAGCACCTTGGCGTCGAGCGGCTCGCCGTCGGCGCCCTTCGGGAAGGCCTCGCTGGCGAGCACCGCCTTGAAGACGAGGTAGCCGACCGCGGCCGACAGCGCGGTGGAGCCGTCCGCCTTCTTGGCGAAGCCGATGGCCACACCGATCGCGAAGAGCAGCGGCAGATTGTCGAAGACCGTCTGTCCGCCGGCGGCGAGGATGATGCCGAACTTCCGGATGAGCTCCGGGAAGGACTCGCGGCCGAGGAGGTCCGTGCCGCCGAGCCGGACGAGCAGCGCCGCGGCGGGCAGCACCGCCACCGGCAGCATCAGGCTGCGGCCGATCCGCTGCATCACGGCCATCACACCGCTCTTGCCCTTGGTGCCGCTCTTCTTGGCGGACTTCTTGGCGGACTTCTTGGCGGCGGGTGCCGCAGCCGTGGTCATCGTCTTCCTCCATCGCACCGTTGCGTAGTGGGGGCGCCCGTTGCAGGCGCTACGACCGCAAAGCTAAGCGGTGCATAAGCCAGTGGTCAACAGTGGTCTACTGTGGTCCATATCGCAGGCCCAAGGCCCTGGGCCTTTCGTCTGGTGGATCGCAGACCGCTGGAGAAACCAACTGGTATACGGTGGTAGCCATGCAGGACGACAGCACTCCCGCCCGCACACCGCAGCGCGCGAGCAGCCCCGAGCCGCTCTGGGCGCAGACCGCCGAACTGATCGTCGAGGAGATCGCCCGGCGCGGTCTGCGCTCGGGCGACCGGCTACCGGCGGAGCGCGAGTTGTGCACCGCGCTCGACATCTCCCGGATGACCTTGCGCAAGGCGCTGACGCACCTCGTGGAGCGCGGTGTGGTCACCGCTTCGCACGGACGCGGGTGGTTCGTCGCTTCGCCGGTACCCGCCGCGAACCGCGAGTGGCCGAGCGAGCTGGAGTCGTTCACGGCCACCGCTTTGCGCAAGCACATGCGCCCGTCCTCGCTGGTGCTGAGCAGCAGCACGCGGGCGGCCTCACTCGACGAGTCCGACCGCCTCGACGTACCGGCCGGCACCACGCTGTTCGCCCTGGAGCGGGTGCGGCTGCTCAACGACGTACGGATCGCCGTGGACCGCAGCCTGCTCGTGGCCTCACTCGCCCAGGGCATCGAGGAAGCGGACTTCACCTCCGCCTCCTTGTTCGACGAACTACGCGGCCGCGGCGTAGAACTCGACCACTCCGAGACGGCCATCGAGGCGCGTGGCGCGGACGGCGCCACGGCCTCGGAGCTCGGTGTCGAGACGGGTTCCCCGGTGCTCGTCCTCGACCAGACGATCTACACGAAGGACCGGCGGCCGGTACTCCTGTCGAAGGTGGAGTACAGCGGCGAGCGGTACCGGCTGCGGACCACGTTCCAGACCAACTGACGTCCAGTCTGCGCGCTCAGAGCATGCCGGACGGCCGCCAGAGGTCCGCAGTCACCGGGCCTTGCGTCACGCGGACGGCCAAAATCGCGCGAACCCCCGACCGTCACCCCTCGAAGGCTCACCGCTCGAAGGCTCACCCCTCGAAGGCGTCCGCCCCGGTCTCCCACGCGGCCGACAGATCGGCAGTGCCCGGAAATCGGCCGTTGAGCTGGAGGATCACCATCCCGTGGGCGAAGGCCCAGGCCGCCCTTGCCGTATCGACATCGCCGCCGCACACCCGAAGCAGCGGGGCCGACGAGCGCTCCTCGATGCCCTCCGGGAGCGCTTCGCGCGGCAGGGAGCGCTCGGTGTTGAGCCGGTAGAGATGCGGGTGCGCGAGCGCGTACTCCCGATACGCCTTCATCAGCGCCGGGAGCGATTCCGCGGCCGCTTCGAGCGCCGCGCCGATCTCCTCCAGGCTGAGGATGATCAGTTCGAGCTCCAGCGCCGCCTTGTCCGGGAAGTGCTTGTAGAGCGAGGGCGCCTTGATGCCGAGGCGGTCGGCGAGGGCGCGCATGGTGAGCGCGGCCGCGCCGTGCTCCTCGAGCAGGGCGCGGGCCTCGGTGACGATCTCCCGTTTGCGGGGGGTCAGCCGGTCGGTGGTGGAGCGCTCAGACACGCTGGAGCCCTTCCTTCGTGCGCAGTCCGTAGCCGAAGGCGCGATCGTACGAGATATGGGCGAGCCAGCCGCACAGGCCCGCGAAGAGTGCGGGCGCGTACACCGGCAGGAAGGTGTACGCGAGCATCAGGCCGAACGGGATCAGGGCCCGGTGGGCCGCGTTGTAGTACGGGACCGCGCGGGGCGAGAGCTGTCCGCGGGCGAGCCGGGCCGAGCCCTGTATGTCGATGAAGAGCGCGAAGTCCGGGGCGAGGAAGAACGCGAAGGCCACGAGGCCGGCGAGCCAGCCGTGGTTGACGCCCTCGAGGATCGCGAACGCCGTCCAGAACAGGGCGCCCGCGAACCAGGCCGTCCGGCGCAGCTTCGCACCGAGGGAGAGCTTGCGGCGGGTGTGCGGCGAGGTGGTGGTCACGGCGGCCGTGGCGGTCGCAGCGGCCGTAGTGGTCGCGGCGGCCGTGGTGATGGTCGTGGTGGTCATGGCGGTCCCCTTCCGTCCGGCTGTTCTCTTCGGGCTTCACCGACTGGCTAACCCCGTTAGCCACAACCGTAGGGCTAACGTCGTTAGCCGTCAAGCGGTCAGCGCGACCACCCCGACAGCCCGCGCTTGACCTTGCCGCAGCGTCAGGGTTTCTACTGATCGCATGCGTATCGGCGAGATCGCCGCACTCGCCGGGGTCACCCCCCGCGCAGTGCGGCACTACCACCACCTCGGGCTGCTGCCCGAGCCCGTCCGGCTGCCCAACGGCTACCGCGACTACGGCATCCGGCATGCCGTGGCGCTGGCCCGTATCCGCCGGCTGACCGAGCTGGGCCTCGGCCTGCCCGAGGTACGCGATGTGCTCGCGGACGACGAGGGGCGCGAACTGGCCGAGGTCCTCGAGGAGCTGGATGCGGACCTCGCCCGCCAGGAGGCCGCGATCGAGGAGCGGCGGGCGCGCCTGCGGGTGCTGCTTGAGCAGGCGCGGGCCGGGACGCTGCCCGCGGAGGGACCGGTGTCGCCGGGGCTCGCGGAGCTGCTCTCCGCCTTCTCTCCGAGCGGTTCCGCGAGCGCCGCCAAGGACCGCGACCACCTGACGCTGATCGACTCGCTGGCCACGGCCGAGGACCGCGACCGGCTGCTCACCGCCCTGCGCCCGCTCGCCGAGGACGGCGAACTGGCCGCCAGGATCCATGAGTTGTACGTACGCCTGGACGAACTCGTGGACGCCGAGCCGGACGATCCACGGGTCGGGCCGCTCGCCGAGCAGTTCGCCGCCGTCGTACCGGATGCCGTGCTCGACCTGTTCGGCGCGGCGGACGAGGCGAGCCGTGAGCACCCGTTCGGGCAGGCCATGCTGGACGATTTCGCGCCCGCGCAGGCCGCCGTGGTGCGGCAGTTGATGACCGCGCTCGCACAAAGAGGGAGGGAGACGGCATGAGAAAGAGGGAGGGGTACGGCATGAGGAGGACCTGGCGAATCCTGAAGCGGCTCACGGTCCATGAGTTCAAGGCCTTCCACAGCCTGGGTCTGTGGATCGCACGCCGCCGCCATGAGGTCGGCCCCGGCGCGCACGCCGCCGGCTACACCCAGGCACAGACCGCGCTGATCTTCGGTTTCCTGTTCGTGGCGGTCGTCGAGACCGTCGTGCTGCTGTTCCTGATCCCCTGGCCGCTGGTGCACGCGATGGTCACGTTCATCGACGTGTACGGAGTGATCCAGATCCTCGGACTGCACGCGGCCTGCGTCACCCGGCCCCATGTGGCACAGGCGGACGGCTCGTTGAGGCTGCGCTACGGGGCGCTGTTCGATCTGCGGATACAGGCCGAGGACATCGCCTCCGTACGGGTGGACCGGCGCTATCCGCAGAGCAAGCACTTCCAGCTGAGCGAGGACGGAGTGCTCGACGTGGTGATCGGCGGGCAGACGACAGTGACGGTCGAGCTCACCGAACCCGTCTCCTTCGTCCGGCCGTTGGGCAGCCACGGCCGGGCGCGCGTCTTCCGTTTCAACGCGGACGACCCGGGAGCTCTGGTGGCCGCGCTCAGGCAGGCGCGAACTGCACCTTCGCCTTCCCCGGATCCGCTTGGGTGAGCCGCACCCGCAGCCGCTCCCCCAGGGGCAGCTTGGTCTCGCCGCCCTCGATCCGGGCGACCACCGCGGGGTCCTCCAAGTGCAAGGTGCCGACGGTCGGTTGGCGGTCCTTCACATCGATGACGTACGCGTCGAAGATCTCGCCGACCCGGTCCTTGAGCAGCGCGGCCTCGACGATGTCCACGCACTCGCGCTCGATGCTGTTGGCGCGCCGGGTGCCGTCGGCCATCTCCTGCGGCAGCGCGTCGAGCGCGGCGAGGACCCACTCGGGCGGTTCCTGCCCGGCCACGGCGGCGAGACAGAGCTCGCCCGCGTAGCGGTCCACGAGGCGGCGCAGCGGCGCGGTGCAGTGGGTGTATTCATCGGCCACTGCCGCGTGGATACGGGGGTCGGGGAGCTCGCCGCCGGTGAAGACCGTGTAGCCCGCGCCCCGCAGCAACGACGTGCACTCCTGCAGGAAGGCCGCGTGGTTGCCATGGCGCGGATCGAGTCCTCGTACGACATCGGCGTACGGCATATGGCGTGGCCAGTCGATGCCGAGCGCCTTCGCGGAGCGACGGAGCCGGCCGACCGCGCCCTGCGGAGCGGCGGGCAGGGTGCGCAGGATGCCGGTGCCGTACTCGATCATCAGATCCGCGGCCGCGGCCCCGGTGAGCAGGGAGATATGGGCGTTCCAGCCGTCGGCGGGCAGGGGGGCGCGGTACTCCAGGTGGTAGCCGTCCTCCCGCTCGACGATCTCCTGCTCGGGGACGTTGAGGGAGATGCCGCCGCGGGCGATCTCCTGCTGGTCGCGCAGGAGGCCGATGTCCTTGAGGAGTGCGAGCGGCTCCTCGGCGGTGCCGTTGTCGATGGCCTTCTGCACACCGTCGTAGTCGAGTTTGGCGCGGCTGCGGACGATCGCGCGGTGCACGTCGGTGGCGACGGACCGGCCCTCGGCGTCGAGGTCGATGGTCCACAGCAGCGCCGGGCAGTCCTGGTCGGGCAGCAGACTCGCGGCGCCCTCGGAAAGCGAGGACGGGTGCAGGGGCGTCTTCCCGTCGGGGAAGTAGAGGGTCGTGACCCGGGCGTGCGCCTCCCGGTCGAGCGCACCGCCGGGCTTCACCCAGGCCGCGACATCGGCGATCGCGTAGCTGACCCGGAAGCCGCTGCCGCGCCGCTCCAGGAACATCGCCTGGTCCAGATCCCTGGACGTGGGCGGGTCGATGGTGAAGAACGGGATGTCGGTGGCGTCCCGGTGCCCGCTCAGATCGGGCGACTCGAGCGCCGACTCGACCTCCGCGAGCACATCGGCCGGGAAGTCCGCCGGCACTTCGAGGCGCGTACGCAGCTCACGCAACGCCGCCCCCAAGGGGGCTTCGGCTGCGCCGGACACATGCATATGGCGGCGGGGCATGTGTCGAGCGTAGGGCGGGCGGGGGTTGGGCGCGCGGTCTGCGGAGCACGGGTGCGGGCACCGGCTGGGTAACCTGGCGCGGGGCCGCACCCCCGCCTCGTAACGCAGAAGGAGAACGAAACGTGCTCGTGCTGTTGCCGCCGTCCGAGGGAAAGGCCGACTCGGGCCGTGGCGCCCCGCTGAAGCCGGAGTCGCTCTCCCTGCCGGGCCTCGCCGAGGCGCGCGCGGCCGTGCTCGACGAGCTGGTCGAGCTGTGCGTCACCGACGAGGAGCGGGCGCGTGAGGTGCTCGGTCTGAGCGAGGGGCTGCGCGGCGAGATCGCCAAGAACGTGGACCTGCGGACCGCGGGTGCGCGTCCGGCGGGCGAGATCTACACGGGGGTCCTCTACGACGCGCTGGGTCTCGCCACCCTGGACGCGGCGGCCAAGCGGCGGGCCGCGAAGTCGCTGCTGGTGTTCTCCGGGCTCTGGGGCGCCGTGCGGATCGGCGACCGTATCCCCTCGTACCGCTGCTCGATGGGGGTGAAGCTGCCGAAGCTCGGCGCCCTCGGTGCTTACTGGCGCGAGCCGATGGCGGAGGCCATGCCGGAGGCGGCCGGTGACGGGCTCGTGCTCGATCTGCGCTCGTCGGCGTACGCGAGCGCATGGAAGCCGAAGGGCGAGGTCGCGGGCCGGACGGCCACGGTGCGCGTGCTCCACTCGCAGATGGTCGACGGCGTGGAGAAGCGCTCGGTGGTCAGCCACTTCAACAAGGCGACCAAGGGCCGGCTCGTACGGGATCTGCTGATGACGGGGGCGAAGCCGGGCGGCCCCGCGGAGCTGGTCGGCGTACTGCGTGATCTCGGATACGTGGTGGAGGCGCAGGAGCCGGCCCGGGGTGGGCGGCCGTGGGCGCTGGACGTGGTGGTGACGGAGATCCACTGAGGACGAGGGCAGGACGTCTGAGGGCGAGGACAGCCGTCACATTGCACATGTTGCAACGCTCTTTGCGCAGAGTGCATCGCGCGCGGCAGGATGTGGCCATGACTTCCGCTTCCGCGCCCTCTGTCCTCGATCTCGCCCCCGTCGTCCCCGTCGTCGTGATCGACGAGCTCGCCGACGCCGTGCCGCTCGCCAAGGCCCTCGTGGCCGGCGGTCTGCCCGCGATCGAGGTCACGCTGCGCACACCGGCCGCGCTCGACGCGATCCGGGCGATCGCGGCCGAGGTGCCGGGTGCGGTGGTCGGCGCGGGGACGGTGATATCCCCCGCGAACGTGCGCGACGCCGTGGACGCAGGGGCGCGCTTCCTGGTCAGCCCCGGGTGGACGGACGCTCTGCTCGACGCGATGAAGGAGTCGGGGGTCCCGTTCCTTCCGGGCGTCTCGACCACGTCCGAGGTCGTGGCGCTGATCGAGCGCGGTGTGCGCGAGATGAAGTTCTTCCCGGCGGAGGCGGCGGGCGGCACCGCCTACCTCAAGTCCCTGGGCGGGCCGCTCCCCCAGGCCCGCTTCTGCCCGACCGGCGGCATCGGCCCGTCCTCCGCGCCGAGCTATCTCGCACTGAAGAACGTCGGCTGCGTGGGCGGCAGTTGGATGCTTCCGGCGGACGCGGTGGCGGCGAAGGACTGGGCGCGGGTGGAACAGCTGGCGCGCGCAGCGGCTTCCCTCCGCTAGGCATTGCCGGGAACTCCCTGTCCGGCGGAGGTCGTTGAGGCTAGCGTCCGGCCATGCGGATCCTGCATCTCTCCGACACCCACCTGGACCGGTCCGGCGACCCCGACGGTACGGACGGAACGGCGGCGCTGCGGCGGCTGCTTGCAGCGCTCGGCCATCTGCGCGCTCTGGGCGCCGTGGTGGTCACCGGCGATATCGCGGACGACGGTTCACGCGAGGCGTACGCACGGGCGCGTGATCTCCTGGCCGACTACGCCGGCCGACGAGGCGCCGACGTCTTCTACACCACCGGCAACCACGACGACCGGACCGCGTTCGCCGACGTGCTCGGCACCGGCCACGTACGGCCCGACGCGGTCTACGAAGGAGAGGCCGGCCTGCGGGCGGGTGCGAGCACGGTCGACGGCCGGCGGCTGATCACTCTGGACACGCTCGTGCCGGGCAAGGGTTACGGCCGGCTCGACGGCGGCCAACTCGACTGGCTCCGCGAACTGCTGGCCACGCCGGCACCGCTGGGAACCGTTCTCGCCTTCCACCACCCGCCGCTTGCCCTCGATGTCGACATCCAGCGTGCGCTGAGCCTGCAGAATGCCGCGGAACTGGCCGAGACGATCCGCGGGACCGACGTCCAGGTCATCCTCTGCGGACACTTCCACCTGCAGATCACGGGACGGCTCGAGCAGGCCACCGTATCGGTCACGCCCGGTGTCGTGAACCGCATCGACCTCACCTCCCGCCCCGGCACCGTGCGCGCCGTCCACGGTCCGTCGGCCTCTCTCATCGACCTCGCAGTGGCCCACGGGCCGCTCGTCCACACGCTCCACGCCCCGGATCCGCGTATGGGAGAGACGGTCTACGAGGCCGACGAGGAAAAGGTGCGCGAGGCCATCGAACGGCTCGGGCCCTGCGACGAACGGCTCGGGCCCTGCGACGCGCAGAGGGACTGAACCCGCGTCACCGCATGGGCACTGCTCACGGTCACGTGCGCAGGTGGGACGTGTCGTTGAAGAGCCGCAGGCTGGCGTTGCCGTCCGCGTAGTACGCGATCGCGGTGAGGGAGGCGGCCGAAAGCTCCATGCGGAACAGGGACTCCGGCGGGGCGCCCAGGGCGAGTTGGACCAGGGTCTTCACCGGGGTGACGTGGGTGACGAGCAGCACCGTGCGGCCCGCGTACCGCTCGACGAGCCGGTCGCGTGCCTCGGCGACACGGACGGCGACCTCGGCGAAGGACTCGCCGCCCGGGGGCGCCACGTCGGGCGAGGCGAGCCAGGCGTCGAGTTCGGCCGGGAAACGCTCCTTGGCCTCGGCGAAGGTGAGGCCCTCGAAGGCACCGAAGTCCGTTTCGCGCAGGCCCTCTTCGACATTCACGTCCAGGCCGAGCCGGGCGGCGACGGCAGAGGCCGTCTGGCGGCAGCGGATCAGCGGGGAACTGACGATCGCCTGGATGGTGCCGCGCGCCGCGAGCGCTGCGGCGACCCGCTCGGCCTGACCGAGGCCGATCTCGGAGAGTACGGGGTCGGTGCCGCCGCTTCCCGAGAAGCGCTTCTGGGGCGTCAGGGCCGTCTCGCCGTGGCGGAGCAGGACGAAGGTGGTGGGTGCGCCCAGGTCGGGGGCGGACCAGCCGGGTGCCGACTGGGGGCTGGACAGACCCCGCCCTCCCGGGGGCCGAGCCCCTTTGAGGCTATCGGGCCCCACTGACAACGCCGGGTCCGACGACGCCGGTACGGCAACCGCCCCTGCTCCCCGTACCGAAGCAAGCGCATCACGAGCCTTCGCCGCCCCCGCCGCCGCATCCCCCACCGGACCCGAGGGCTCGGGCGCGGGGGACGCGGCATTGCGCGCCGCACGCGTGTCGAGCTCGGCGGTCGACCCCGACGGATCCCACTGCTCGCCGCGCTTGCCCGCGTCCATCGCCTCGTTGGCGAGACGGTCTGCGTGCTTGTTCTCCGCGCGCGGGATCCACTCGTAGGCGACCGAGGACGGCGGGAAGACCGAACGGGCCTCGGCGGCGAGGGGCTTCATGTCCGGATGCTTGATCTTCCAGCGGCCCGACATCTGCTCGACGACCAGCTTGGAGTCCATCCGGACCCGGACGGTGCCCGAAGGGTCCAGGTCGAAGGCCGCCCGCAGGCCCGCGATCAGGCCGCGGTACTCGGCCACATTGTTGGTCGCCACCCCGATGAACTCGGCGCGCTCCGCGAGCACTTCACCGCTCTCGCCGTCGATGACGACCGCGCCATAGCCCGCGGGCCCCGGGTTGCCCCGGGACCCGCCGTCCGCCTCGATCACGAAACGCATCCGCTACAGCCCGGACTCCGAGGTGCGGACCAGGATCCGGCGGCAGTTCTCGCAGCGCACGATCGCGTCGGGCGCCGCGGCACGCACCTCGTTGAGCTCGGTGATGTTGAGCTCCAGGCGGCAGCCCTCGCAGCGGCGCTGGAAGAGGCGGGCCGCACCGACGCCGCCCTCCTTCTCGCGCAGCTTGTCGTAGAGCTTCAGGAGGTCGGCCGGCACGGAACCGGAGACGACCTCGCGCTCCTTGGTGGCCGTGGCGATCTCGCCGTCGATCTCCTCGAACGCGGCGTCACGGCGGGCCGTGGCGTCGTCGACCTTGCCCTGCACCGCACCGACCCGCTCGGTCAGCTCGGCGACCCGCTCCTGCGCGGACTCACGGCGCTCCATGACCTCGAGGACCACGTCCTCCAGGTCGCCCTGGCGCTTGGCGAGCGAGACGATCTCGCGCTGCAGGTTCTCCAGGTCCTTCGGGCTGGTGACCGCACCCGAGTCCAGGCGCTGCTGGTCACGGACGGCGCGCTGGCGCACCTGGTCCACGTCCTGCTCGGCCTTGGTCTGCTCGCGGGAGCAGTCGCCCTCTTCCGTCGTCGCGGCGACGAGGAGGTCGCGCAGCTGGGTGTGGTCCTTGTTCAGCGACTCGATCTCGGCGTGCTCGGGCAGCGCCCTGCGCTTGTGCGCGAGCTGCGACAGGCGTACGTCGAGGGCCTGGACGTCGAGGAGTCGGATCTGGTCGGCGGGCGCGGCGTTCAGTTGGGGGCTCCTGCTGTCGTGGGTGAGGTGGCCGCGTGGGCGGTCCAGGCATCGGGTGCCGAGCTTTCTGCGATGCCCCCCAGAGCCTACCGCCCGACTCAGCTCAGAACCCGGCCGAGGATGCTCCTGGTCTTCTCCGTCATGACGCCCGACGCCACGCCGGGCAGCGACTGCGGCGGCCGGCTCCGCGCCTCCCGCTCCTTGGTGACCGCTTCCGTCGCGTCCGGCAGCCGCGCACCTGCCGCAGGACGGTCGAGGTGGGTCCGCGGGCCCGCTCGGGGCTGTCGAGCCCGGTCTCGCCGAGGGCCGCGGTCAGGAACTGAGGACGGTCTAGCGTTCCGGGGCCGAAGCGTGCTGGGTGGTCCAGGGGTCGGTGACCGTCTTCGAGACATGGACCCGAAGGCCCCAGCCGTGCCGGTCGGAGATCTCGTCGAGCTGCGCCGCGGCCTGCTCGCACCACGGCCACTCGGTGGCCCAGTGCGCGGCGTCGAGCAGGGCGAGGCCGCTCTGCTGCACGGCCTCGGAGGCCGGGTGGTGACGCAGGTCGGCGGTGAGGAAGGCGTCCACGCCCGCTTCCCGTACGTACGGGAAGAGGCTGTCGCCCGAGCCGCCGCTGACGGCGACCGTGGTGATCGGCTTGGCCGGGTCGCCCGCGGTACGGATGCCCTGCGCGGTGGCGGGCAGGTACTTCGCGGCGTAGGCGGCGAAGTCGCTGAGCGGCATCGGGTGCGGGAGTTCGCAGATACGGCCGAGGCCGCGGCGTCCCGAGGCGTCCGACGTGTCGGGTACGAGGGGGCGTACGACGCGCAGGCCGAGGGCGCCCGCGAGGGCGTCGGAGACGCCGGGGTCTGCGGTGTCGGCGTTGGTGTGGGCGACGTGCAGGGCGATGTCGTTCTTGATCAGGTCGTGCACGACCCGGCCCTTGAAGTGGGAGGCCACCACCGTGGTCGTACCGCGCAGATAGAGCGGGTGGTGCGTGACCAGGAGGTCCGCGCCCAACTTCACGGCCTCGTCGACGATCTCCTGCACGGGGTCCACGGCGAACAGGACCCGGCTCACCCCGGCCTCGGGATCCCCGCAGACGGTGCCGACGGCGTCCCATGATTCGGCCCGGTCAGGGGGCCAGAGGGCGTCGAGCGCGGTGAGGACTTCGTGGAGTCGGGGCACGCGGCGATGCTACCCGGGCGCACGCTTCGTATACGAAGGGTGCGCGCAGGGCTCACACCCCGCGGGCCCCACGCATTACTGTTCGCCCGAGCAGCTGAGCGGGGGGTTCGATGCATGCCGGGGAAGTCCTTGACGGGCGCTACGAGTTGGTGCGCAGGCTGGACGCCGGCGGGATGGGCGAGGTGTGGGAGGGGATCGACCGGCGCATCCGGCGTCCGGTGGCGGTCAAGGTCCTGCAGGAAGAGGCCGATCCCCGGCTGATCCCCGAGCTGGTGGCCCGGCTCGGCCGGGAGGCGACGGCCGCGGGGCGGCTCGCGCATCCGCACATCGTGGCGGTCTACGACTACAACAGCATCAAGGAAGACGGCGTACCGATCGTCTACATCGTGATGGAGCTGGTCCGCGGCCGTTCCCTCGCCGCCGAACTGGCACGCGGTCTGCCCGACGTACGGCAGGCGCTGGTGTGGGCGGAGCAGATCGCGCTGGCTCTCGAGGCCGCACACGGGCCCGAGGCGGGGGTCGTGCACCGCGATCTGAAGCCGGGCAACGTGATGATCACGCACGGCGGTCTGGTGAAGCTGCTCGACTTCGGGATCGCGCGCTTCATGGAGGAGAACGACACCCAGCACACCAAGCTGACCGGCGGCCGGATGGTCGGCACTCCCCTGTACATGGCGCCCGAGCAGTGCGTGGCCGGTCCGGTCGACGGGCGCACCGACCTGTACGCGCTGGGCTGTCTGCTGTTCGCGATGCTGACGGGGCGGCCGCCGTTCCAGCAGGAGCGCGGTCTGCTGCAGGTGATGTACCGGCAGGTGCACGAGACCCCGGTGGCGCCCAGTTCGCTGCGGCCCGAGGTCTTTCCTGAGCTCGACCGTCTCGTACGGGATCTGCTGGCGAAGGTGCCGCAGGAGCGGCCGCCGACCGCGGGTGTGGTGGTGGACCGGCTGCGGCGGCTCGCCGCGCCGCCCTCGCCCGGCGAGCAGGGTCCGGCGGATGCGGGGCGGTCGAGACGGAGGGAAGAGACGGAGGGACGGGAAGAGGCGGAGGGGCGAGCGGCGTCGAAGGGACCTTCGCAGGCGCGGGACGAGGAGTCCGTGATCCTCGACGCGGAGTTCGTACCCGAGGACGACGGACCCCAGGACCGGGGCGCGGACTACTACGACGCCTTCTACCAGCAGATACGCACCGACCTCGCCGCACGCCACCAGGCCGCCCGCGCCCTGGAGGACCCCGAGGAGTCCCGCGCCGCGCTGGCCTCCATCGCCGCGCACGCGGTCGAACTGCTCGGCGCCGACGACCCGTTGACCCTCGACGCCCGCTTCGACCTGGCGTGCGCGACGGCGAAGGCCGGACTGGTCGGTGACGGTGCACAGCTGCTCGCCGCGCTCATCCCCGCACTGGCCGCCGCACACGGCCCGGGCGACCAGCGGGTGCTGTACGCGCGGACGCTGCTGCCGTGGTTCGTGGCCGAGGCGGGCGGGCTCAGGGAGTCGAGCGCGCTGTACGCCGCCGTCGTACCAGATCTGCGCAGGGCGCTCGGCGACACGCACTCGATGACGCTGCACACACGGTTCCAGCAGATGGTGCAGCTGCGGCGGTCGGGAGACGCCGTCGCGGCGGTACGGGGGTGGCTCGGCCTGCTGCCGCTGCTCGCGGCCGACGAGAGCGCCGCGGCCACGGCGGCCGACGCCCGCGAGGAGCTGGCCGGCTGCATCCTCGATCTGCACAACGCCGACGAGGCCGGGCGTGAACGGGCCGCCCAGTCGCTGCGGGTGCTCGTCAGCGAGCTGGTGCCGCTGCTCGACACGGTGAGCGAGAGCGCCTACGCGGCCCGCACGGTGCTCGTGCGGTGGATCGCCGAGGCCGGTACGGCGCGGGAGTCGCTGCCCGGCTGGAAGGTGCTCATCGCGGATGCGACGGCGGCGCTCGGCGAACTGCATCCGCTGACGCTGCGGGCCCGGCTCGGCCTTGCCGAGCACATCATGGGGGCCGGGGACACCTTCGAGGCGCATACGGCGTTCTGCGAGCTGATGCCCGCGCTCGCCGCGACCCTCGGCGCCGAAGCGATGGACGTGCTGCGCTGCCGTTTCCTGATCGAGGCGACGGCCCGGCGGCCGCAGTGGGCGCAGCTGATTCCGTATCTCGTACGGGCGCTCGGTCCCGAGCACCAGCTGACCATGGACGCCCGGTTCCGTCAGGTGCTCGTCGCCGTCGAAGCCGGTGACAGACCGGCGGACCTGGCCGAGCTGCGCTACGTGCTCGGGCGGCGTCCGCAGTCGCTGCCGGCCGACGACGCGCTCACCCTGCGCGGCCGCTTCGCCCTCGCGGACGGCACGGAGCGCTCGGGACGGCGGGCGGAGGCGCGCCGGCTGTGGCAGGCGCTGCTGCCCGACCTGGTGCGGGTGATGGGCCCCCTGCATCATCTGACGCGGACGACGCAGGAACGGCTGGGGCTGATCGAGGCGGACCGCTCGTCGGCGGCCACCCGCAAGAAGGGCCGCACCCCGGCCGCGTAACGGCAGAGCCGCACCCCGGCCGCGTAACGGCGAAAGGGCGGGCGACCCCGTACAGGAGTCGCCCGCCCTTGGCGTCGCCGGCTGCTACTTGACGAGGAAGCCCCGCAGGTCGTCGAGGACCTCGTTGGCCGCCGTCACGCCGAGGCCCAGGTACCAGGTCTCGTCCGGGACGTCCTTCGCCTGGCCGTTCTTGACCGCGCCGAGCTTCTTCCAGAGCGGGTTGTCCTCGGCGGTGTCGCGCTTGGTCTTGTCCACGTCGCCGTAGACGCCCGTGAAGATCCAGTCGGCGTCGGCCTCGTCGATCTTCTCGGGGCTGATCTCGGTGGCGAGATCGTTGATCTGCTGGTTCTTGGGACGCGGCACACCGGCGTCGTCGAGGATCGTGCCGATGAACGAGGCCTTCGCGTACAGGCGGATCTTGTCCGGCATGTAGCGCAGCATCGTGACGGTCGGCTTCTTCTCACCGATGTCCGTGCCGAGCTGCTTCGCCTTGTCCTCGTACGCGGCGATCTTCTCCTCTGCCTCGGCCCGCTTGTCGAGCGCGGTGGCGTTGAGGAGGTAGTTCTCCTTCCAGGTGAAGCCCGGGCGGATGGAGAACACGGTCGGGGCGATCTTGGAGAGCTGCGGGTAGAGCTTCTCCGCGCGCAGCTGCGAGCCGAGGATCAGATCGGGCTTGAGGCCCGCGATCGCCTCCAGGTTCAGGGAGTTGATCGTGCCGATGTTCTTCGGGCTGCCCGCGGCCTTGCTCAGGTACTCGGGGATGCCGTCGTCGCCCTCGGTGGGGGCGTAGCCGACGGGCTTGATGCCGAGCGACACGACGTTGTCGAGCTCGCCGACGTCCAGGACCACCACGCGCTTGGGCTGCGCCTTGAGCTCGGTCTTGCCCAGCGCGTGCGTGATGGTGCGCGGGAACTCGCCCGGCTTCGCGTCCGTGCCCATCTTCGCGGTGTCCTCGGCGGCCTTGGCGAAGTCCTCGCCACCCGTCGCGACCTTCTTGCTGCCCGCGCCGTTCTCGGACTTCTTCGAACCGTCCGCGCCACTGTCGGACGAGCAGGCGCCGAGGGTCAGCGCGGCGGCTGCGGCGAGGGCTGCGGCGGCGGTGCCGCGGCGGCGAAGGGACATCGGTGCTCCAAAGACACAGGGTGCAGACAGAGGGTGCGGACAGTGGGTGCGGACAGTGGGTGCAGACAGAGGGTGCGGACACAGGCTTTGCTTAGGTAACCCTCACCTTACGCATCCGGAATATCGGTGTGCACATCCGCCCCCTGTGACGCTTCCGACAGCACGGCCAACAGCACACAGCCCGCCTGGCCCTCAGGCGAATCAGGACATCGCCACCCTTTGGTGTGAAGCGCGAGGCAGCACGTCCCACGCCAGTGCGTACGAAAACTAGCTTTCGTCACCGGAGGTGAACGCTGGATGACGACGACGGCGATGGCGACGGACACGGCCCCGGACGAGGGCGCGAACAGTGTGTCCGGCGAGATGGTGGCGGTGCGGCATCCCGGGTTCGCGAGTGCACTGCGACCCCCCGGGTTCACGATCGCGGCCGACGGCTCCTATGCGGCCCGGCTCGCCCCGCGCGGGGAGGTCTGGTGCGCGGAGCGCTGGAGCCTCGACAGTGCGGAGCCCTATGCGGTGCCGCTCCCGGTGGAGCAGCCGGAGGAGCCCGGTACGGAGGTGCTGCCGCTGGCCGACGGGCGGGTGCTCGTGCACCGCTTCGCGGACGGCCGCCACCTGTTCTCGCTCCTCTACCCGACCGGCCCCGGCACCGGCCAGCTGGCGCTCGGCGCCGTGGAGACCGCCGAGCTGACCCTGCTTCCGCCCTCGCCCAGCGGGAGTTGTGCCTACGCCCTCGCGCCCGGCGAGCGGTCGAGTTCCGTGTGGCTGGTGGCGGGCGGTGCGTTCGGGCCCGAGCTGGTCGCGCAGGTGCCGGGCCGCTGCTCGGGCGGGGTGTGGCTGGACCGTACGGGGCGGATGCTGGCGCTCGACCAGGAGCGGGACGGGCGCGTCAAGACGGTCGCCGTCGATCTGGAGCGCGGGGGTGAGGTCTCGCCGCTGCTCCAGATCGGCGACGACTCCGACGACCGGCTGCTGCTCGCCGATCCGGGCAGCGGCTTCATCGTCGTACGCTCGGACGCACCCGGGCACGACCGGCTCGGCTGGGGCCAGCTCGGCTCCACACGGCCCATCCACTTCCCGGACGCGCTGCGTCTGGAGGACTGTGTGGTGACGCCGTTCGCAATACAGCCCGGCCAGGTGCTCAGTCCCGAGTCCTGTGCCGTGGGCCTGCGGATCGACGGAGCGGCCGGCAGCTGGCTGGGCGTCTGGTCGCCCCAGCAGCGCCGGGCACAGCAACTGGCGGCCCCGTACGGCTGGTTGGGCTGCGGCCTGTGGTCACCGGACCAGGAGCTCCTGCTGCCGTACGTCACCGAGGACACCCCTTGTGGTCTCGCCCGTGTCACCCCGCCCGAGCCGGAGCCCGTCCAGCTGCCCGAGCCGGTGGCCGAGACCGCACCCGTGCCCGCACCGAGCGCCCCTCGGCCCGTTCCGTTGCAGCAGGCCCCGCTCACCGGGCGGCTTGCCGCTCGTTAGACTCGGAGACCTCAGGAAAACGGGGTCTGCGGGCGCCCCGGCAGCAACGGGGGCCCGCGGCGACAAGCAACAAATCAACGGGGTGAGTTGATGAAGAAGGAGCAGGTCAGCGAGTCGACAGGGACCGAGGACGGCCACGGCCGCCACCGCGGTCCGGCCGCCGAGCAGGACGTCGAGTCGACGCCTGCGGGGCGTCACCGTCGCCACGCCGAGCAGAGCAGCCAGGCGGCCTGACCGACCGCTTGGGGACATGAGTCAGGGCCGACCGGAACGCATCCGGTCGGCCCTTGCTCGTACGGGAAATCGAACTCAGCCGTACTGCCGAACTCAGCCGTGCTTGAGCCCGAGCACCTCGGCCGCGGCGAAGGTCTCCCCCGCCGGACGCTCCTCGTACCACGGCGTGATCAGCTCATCGAGCTCGTCGTACGTGAACGCCTCCTTCGCGGTGTCGAACTTCGCGGCCACCTTGGGCCGTTCGACCACCGCGACCATCCCGCCGTGCACCACGAGCAGCTGCCCGTTGACCTTGGCGGCCGCCGGTGAGGCGAGATAGCCGACGAGCGGGGAGACGTGCTCGGGCGCCAGCTTGTCGAGCGCGCCGTCGCTCGGCTCCTGGAAGCCGGCGAAGACGTCCTCGGTCATCCGCGTGCGGGCACGCGGGCAGATGGCGTTGGCCGTCACGCCGTACTTGCCGAGCGCGAGCGCGGTGGACGTGGTCAGGCCGACGATTCCGCCCTTCGCGGCGGCGTAGTTGGGCTGGCCCGCCGAACCCGCGAGGAAGGCCTCCGACGAGGTGTTGATGATCCGCCCGAAGACCGGGCCACCCGACGCCTTCGACCGCTCGCGCCAGTGCACGGAGGCGAAGTGCGTCGTGTTGAAGTGGCCCTTGAGGTGGACGCGGATCACCGAGTCCCACTCGTCCTCGGACATCGAGAAGACCATCCGGTCGCGCAGGATGCCCGCGTTGTTGACCAGGATGTCCAGCTTGCCGAACGTGTCGATCGCCAACTGCACCAGCGCGCGGGCCTGTTCGTGGTCGGCCACGTCGCCGAGGTGCGCGACGGCCTTGCCGCCCGCCGCCTCGATCTCGGCCACGACCTGCTCGGCGGGTGTCGCCGAGGCCTCCCCGGAACCGTCCCTGCCGGGCTGCCCGAAGTCGTTGACCACGACGCTCGCGCCGAGCCTGGCCAGCTCAAGGGCCTCGGCCCGGCCGAGACCGCGGCCGGCCCCGGTGACGATCGCGGAGAGGCCGGCGAGCGGCAAGTTCAGCTGTGACATCAAAGTCCCCTCGTAGAAATGCTGTTCAGCGTTCTCAGATCTCGATGCAGGTGCGCAGCGCCACACCCGTACGCATCTGCTCGATGGCCTCGTTGATCTCGCTCAGCGGCACGCGGTGCGTGATGAGGCTCTCCAGGTCGATACGGCCGGCGCGCCACAGGGCGATGGACCGCTCGTAGGAGGCGAGGACATCGCCGCCGCCGTACATGGACGGCAGGATCTTCTTCTCGTCGAAGAACAGCTCGAACATGTTGAACTGCAGGTAGTCGTCGAGCGCGCCCGCGCCGACCACGATCAGGCTGCCGCCGCGGCGGGTGGTCTCGTACGCCTTGCGGGCGGTGGCGGACTTGCCGACGACCTCGAAGACGTAGTCGAAGCCCTCGCCGCCGGTGACGCTCTGCTTGGCGTCGTCCAGCTCCTCGGGCGAAACGGCCTTGGTGGCACCGAACTTGAGCGCCGCCTCACGCCGCGAGGCCACCGGGTCGACGGCCACGATCTCCGCGGCGCCCATGAGCTTGGCGCCCTGGATCGCCGAGATGCCCACGCCGCCGCAGCCGATCACGGCCACGGACGAACCGGCCTTCACATCGGCCGTGTTGATGGCCGCGCCGAGTCCGGTGGTGACACCGCAGCCGATGAGCGCGGCGATGTCGAAGGGCACGTCGTCCGGGATCGGCACGGCGCAGCGCGCGTCGACCACGGTCTCCTCGGCGAAGGTGCCGGTGCCCGCGAAGCCGAAGACATCGCCGCCGGCCCGCTTGTAGTTGGGGACGCCGGCGTTCATGAACCCGGCGAGGCACAGCTGCTTCTGGCCGCGCTTGCAGGCCGGACACTGCTCGCACGCGGGCAGCCAGCACACGAGGACGCGGTCGCCCACCTTGACGTTGGTGACGCCCTCGCCGACCTCCAGGATCTCGCCCGCACCCTCGTGCCCGGGCACGAAGGGGCCGGGCTGGGGCAGCACACCGCTCATCGCGGACAGGTCCGAGTGGCACAGGCCGGTGGCCCGCACCCGGATCTTCACCTTGCCGGGCCCGAAGCCGGTGGTCTCGAAGTCGTCGAGGACTTCCAGCTTGTCCTGGCCGATCTCGTGCAGTACAGCTGCGCGCATGGTGCGGCTCCTTCTCGGATGCGGTGCGGAACAGGCGTAAGACGTAAGGGAGTTACTGGCCTGACGAGTGAGGTCAGGAGTGCTCGACCACGGTGTCCGCGAGCACGGGCGCGTCGTCCCGCTCGGCCGCGGTCACCGACACCTGGACCTTGCCGTCCAGCTGCCAGATGCGGATCCGCAGCGTCTCGCCGGGGAAGACGACGCCGGCGAACCTCGTGGTGTACGAGCGCACGCGGGTCACATCACCGTCGAGCACGCTGTCGACGACGGCCTTCAAGGTCATGCCGTATGAGCACAGCCCGTGCAGGATCGGCTTGTCGAAGCCGGCCAGCTTGGCGAACTCGGGGTCGGCGTGCAGCGGGTTCCAGTCGCCGGACAGGCGGTAGAGCAGGGCCTGGTCCTCGCGAATGGTCCGCTCGACGGTCTTGTCGGGGGCGCGGTCGGGCAGTTCGAGGCGGTCGGAAGGTCCGCGCTCGCCGCCGAAGCCGCCCTCGCCGCGGACGAAGATCTGCGTGTCGCAGGTCCACAGCGGGCCCTCGTCGTCGGCCACGTCGGAGCGCATCACGATCACGGCGGCCTTGCCCTTGTCGTACACGGCCGGGATCGTCGAGCTCTGAACGGCCTTGCCCTTGACGGGGATCGGCCGGTGCAGGGTGACCTTCTGGCCGCCGTGCAGGACCGCGGCGAGGTTCACGTCGATACCGGGCGCGGACAGACCGCCCGCGGCGGCCATCCCGCCGCCGGCCACGGTCGCGAAGCTCGGAAGGACCTGCAGCTTGGATTCGAGGGTGTAGCGCAGCTCGTCCGGATCCGTCGCGGGGATTCCCGCACCGAGGCCCAGGTGGTAGAGCTGGATGTCCTTGTGGTCCCAGGTCAGGTCGGTGCTGCGCGGCTCGGCGGAGACGGCCTTTGCGGCATCAATGGGCATGGGGACGCTGCTCCTTGGGTGGTTCATGTGCGTGAGCTGTGCGGGTCACGCACGTGGAAGACCTCGGTGCGGCCGTCCGCACCGTCGGCCGCACCGAGGTCGCATCGGACCGGCCCCGACCGCGTCCCGTACGAGCCCTTCCGGGCCCGTTCTAGAACGCGTTCTAGGCCAGTGATCCCCATGTATAACGCAGCCCCCGGCACTTGTGAAGGGTCCGGACGACAAGTTCTGACGACACGTCAGATACGCGGCCTGTACAGGAATTTCCGCCTCCGCGCCCACCGCGGGGGCCCGCCACCGGCACGGACGCCAGGGACTCGTCCGGTGTCATGGCGCCACCCATGACATTTGTCCTACGGAGCTCCTGACACGAGGTTCTGCCGCCGCCCCACCCCCGCTCCGTACGGTCATGGCATGACAACGAGCGGTCCTGGAAAGACGAAGCCCACGCCGGCCGTGGACCTGAGCACCGTGGTCCGGGCCTTCCCCTCCGTACGTGCCGTGGACGGCATCGACCTCACCATCGAGCGCGGTGAGACGGTCGCGCTGCTCGGCCGCAACGGCGCCGGAAAGTCCACCACGATCTCCCTGCTGCTCGGCCTCGACGAACCGGACGAGGGCGGCGTCATGCTGTTCGGGACGAGCCCCGAACTCGCCGTCAGGGCAGGGCTCGTGGGCGCGATGCTGCAGGACGGCCGGCCGATCTCGCGGGTCACGGTGCGCGAGCTCGTCACCTTCGTGGGCCGTACGTATCCGAACCCGATGCCGGTCGCCGAGGCGCTCGCGCTCGCCGATCTGTCCGAGGTGGCCGACCGCCGCGTGGACAAGCTCTCGGGCGGTCAGATCCAGCGCGTACGGTTCGCCCTCGCGCTCGCCGGCAACCCCGAGCTGATCGTGCTCGACGAGCCGACCGCCGCCCTGGACGTCGAGGCGCGCCGGACGTTCTGGGAAGCCATGCGCGGCTACGCACGGCGCGGCAACACCGTGCTGTTCTCGACGCATTACCTCCAGGAGGCCGATGCCAACGCCGACCGGATCGTGGTGATCGACCGCGGCCGGATCGTCGCGGACGGTACGGCCGATGACCTCAAGCGGATGGCCGGCGGCACGCTGGTCTCCTTCGACCTGGCCGGAGCGGGCTCCGGCTGGCTGGGCGAACTGCCGGGCGTCACGGCCGTGGAGATCCGCGGCGAGCGGGCGAGCCTGCGCAGCGACGACTCGGACGCGACCGTGCTCGCGCTCGCCGACCGGGGGGCGATACGGGGCCTGCGCGTCGAGGGGACCTCTCTGGAGTCCGCGTTCCTGACCCTGACCAGCAAGGCGGACGAGCCCGGCGGTTCGGCCGAACCCACTGCCACGACCGATGTGATGGAGTCCGTGTGATGCTGCTCGACTATCTGCGCCTGGAGATCCGCCGGACCCTGCGCGACACCGGGTTCGTCGTCCTCGGGATCGGTATGCCCGTGATGATGTACCTGCTGTTCACCAACCTCGGCGCGAGCGGTGACGACGCCGCCGAGTTCAAGGTCTCGGCCATGGTCGGGATGGCGGCCTACGGCGCGCTCGGCGCGGCGCTGGGCACGGGCGGCGCCGTCGCGGAGGACCGCTCCACCGGCTGGCTGCGGCAGTTGCGCGTCACGCCGCTGTCCCCGCGCCAGGTCGTCACGGGCCGCGCGCTGAGCGGTTCGGTGACGGTGCTTCCGGCGATCGCCGCCGTACTGATCGCGGGCGCCCTGGTCAACGGCGTACGCCTGGACGCCTGGCAGTGGGTGGCCCTGGTGCTGCTGCTGTGGCTCGGCGCACTGCCCTTCACCCTGCTCGGCATCGGCAACGGTTACCGGCTCAGCACCCAGGTCACCGGCATCGCCAACATGATCTGCAACATGGGCCTCGCCATCGTCGGCGGGCTGTGGTTCCCGGCCGAGCTCTTCCCCGGCTGGCTGGCCGCCCTGTCCGACTACACGCCCGCGCACAGCTTCGCCGACCTCGGCTGGTCGACGACCGAGGGCACCGCACCGGGTGTCGCCACCATCGCCGTGCTGTTCGCCTGGCTCCTTGTGTTCGGTACGTATGCCGCCCGTTCCTATCGTCGTTCGGCCCGGACGGTGTGACCATGGCCCCCGTGACGGATGCGGAGACGGCTCGGCGCAAGGGGAACGCTCTGCGCAAGGGCAGGCAGCGGCGGCCCGGACCACGCAGTGCCTTCGCGTTCCTGCCCTGGCTGCTGCTCGGCATGGGGGCCCTGTCCAATGTCGTACGCGGCGAGACCGCCAATCCCTGGATCGGCGGGATCGGACTCTTCGTCTTCAACTCTCTTTATGTCTCCGTGGTGTTGCAGGCCTTCGACCCCCGTAAGCGCGACACCTGGTGGACGTATGCGGCGCTCGGCGGCATGGCGGCGGTCACCTTCGGTCTGGCGATCGGGTACGGCGGACCGTGGCTCGCCCTGTTCCCGCTGCTCTCGCTCGCGGTCGGCACTGCGATGCGGGGGCGGCGGCTGGCCTGGACAGTCGGTGTCCTGACGGTCGTGGCCGCCGCCACCGGGGCCTGGCGGGACACGGACGCCTGGTCGGCGGTGACCAGCGGCTACGGGACGCTGCTGTCCGGTCTGGTCACCGCCGCGATCCTCGCCCTGTCCGAGAAGGTCCTCGAACTCCGCGAGACCCGCGAGGAGTTGGCGCGGGTCGCGGTGGAGCAGGAGCGGCTGCGCTTCTCGCGGGATCTGCACGATCTGCTCGGCCACACCCTCTCGCTGATCGTGGTGAAGTCCGAGGCCGCCCGCCGGCTCGCACCGCACGACGCCGATGCCTCGCTGCGGCAGATCGCCGATATCGAGACGGTGGGCCGCCAGGCGCTGACCGAGATCCGCGAGGCCGTCACGGGATACCGCGAGTCGAGCCTGGCCACCGAACTCGACCGCGCCCGCGACACCTTGTCCTCCGCCGGCATCGAGACGGTGGTCCGCCAGTCGGGTCCCGCGCCGTCACCGGTGGCGGGTGCGCTGCTCGCCTGGGTGGTGCGGGAGGCGGTCACCAATGTCGTACGGCACTCGGGGGCCACGAACTGCCGTATCGAGGTGGCCGGAACGACGGCCGACGCCCGGCTCACCGTCACCGACAACGGGCGTGGCCCGGCCGCCGATTCCTCCGGCAGCGGTCTGCGCGGGCTGACCGAACGGCTGGCGCAGGCGGGCGGATCGCTGGAGTCGGGACCGGTGGACGCCGGCGGGTTCCGGGTGGTGGCGCGGCTGTCGGCGGATGTGGGTCAACAGGCGCTGCGCTAGGGGGTGTCCGGCGGCTCATGCCTGGGCCGGGGTGGGGCTATCGGGGACGACCGATCCCCGGCTTTCGCACCGCCGCTCTCGCTAGACTCGGCTCTTCCTCGATCGATGCGGTGGAGACGGGGGTGATGCGCATGACCCGGTCCTGGTCGATTTCCAGTACCGACGTGTCAGCGGCCCAGGAGCACAATCGCCTGGTGCTGCGGGAGGCGCTGGCCACGGCATTACGGGTGACCGGGGCCCCGATGGGCAATGCCCAGCTCTTCGATCCCGTCACGCGCGATCTGCGTATTTCGGTGCAGCGGGGTTTCCACCATCCGTTCCTGTCCTTCTTCCGCCGGGTCGAGACGGTCGCGGACGCGAGCAGCTGCGGTGCCGCCGCCCAGCTCCAACTCCCCGTCTACGTCCCGGACGTACACACCTCACCGCTGTTCGTGGGCACGACGGCCCTCGAGGTGCTCCAGGACGCCGGTGTGTCGGCGGTGGCCTCCGTGCCGGTCTTCTCACCGACGGGCGACCTCATCGGGATGATCTCCACTCACCACACCTGGACCACGGCGTGGTCCGGCGACCTGCGCGCCGAACTGCACCATCTGAGCCGCACCGCGGGTCGGCTCACACGCGTGCCCTAGGCCGCCTTGACCGTGCGCCGCTCCCCTCGCGGCAGCCACAGAAGTACGAGCACCACTCCCCCGAGCAGGATCAGCCCACTCGTACGGAACGCCGCCTCATAGCCCTCGGTCAGCGCCACCGGATCCGAGCCGCCGCCCGAGTGCGCCGCGGCGATCGTCGACAGGATCGACAGGCCGAGCGCGCCGCCCATCGTGCGTGAGGTGTTGATGAGACCGGAGACGAGGCCCGCCTCCGAGGGCGCAGCGCCCGAGGTGGCGAGCGACGCGAGCGGGGTCATGGCGAGGCCCGCGCCGAGCATCATCAGGATGCCGGGCAGCAGGATCGAGGTGACGTATCCGCCGTCGGGCGCGATCGTCGCCTGCTGCAGTCCGTAGCCCGAGGCGGCGATCAGGATGCCGATGACCGTCACGTTCTTCGCGCCGATCGACCGCATCAGACGGGGCGCGAGCTTGGAGCCGAGCATCACCGTCAACGACGAGGGAACCAGGGCGAGTCCGGCCTCGATGGCGGAGTAGCCGAGCACGTTCTGCGCGTACACCGTCATGAAGAACCACATGGCGAAGCTGGCCGCGCCGCACACCATCATGACCGCGTTGGCCGCCGCCACCGAGCGCAGTTTGAAGAGTCCGAGCGGCATCAGGGGTGCCTTGGTCCGGGCTTCGACGAGCAGGAACACCGCGATCAGGAGCAGCCCGGCCGCGAGTGGGACCAGCGTCTGTGGCGCCGTCCACCCTTCCGCCTCGGTCTGCACGATCCCGTACGCGAGGGTCGCGAGCCCCGCCGTCACCAGCACCGCACCCGGCAGGTCGAGCCTGCGCCGCTCAGCACCGCGGCTCTCGCTCAGCCAGAACACGGCGGCGACCAGGACCAGCACACCGATCGGCACGTTGATCAGGAGCACCCAGCGCCACGAGAGCAGATCGGTGAGCACCCCGCCGACCAGTCCGCCGGCCGCACCACCGCCCGCTCCGACGGCGGTCCAGGTGCCGATGGCGCGGATCCTGGCCGGTCCTTCGGGGACGGCCGAGGTGAGCAGGGTCAGGGTGGAGGGGGCGAGGATCGCGGCGCCGAGTCCTTGCAGGGCGCGGGCCACGAGCAGCTGCCAGCTCTCCTGCGCCAGACCGCCGCCGAGCGAGGCGGCGGTGAACAGCGCGAGCCCGAGGACGAACATCCGCTTGCGTCCGAAGAGATCCCCGGCCCGCCCGCCGAGCAGCATGAACCCGGCGAAGGCGATCGAGTACGCGTTGACCACCCACTGCAGCCCGAGCGCGCTCAGCCCGAGGTCCGCGCGCATCGACGGGAGCGCGGTGTTCACCACGGACACATCGAGCACGACGAGGAACTGGCCCGCACACGCCGTGAGCACCACGGCCCAGGTCGGTATGGAGCGGCGCCCTGGGCGGGTGGCTATCTCGGCTTCTGTGGGTGTCTGGACCATGGGGGCCATGCTGTCAGGCCGGTGACGGCCGCTGCATCGGGGTTTCGATGCAGCGGCCATCGGTCTTCGGTCGTACGTCCAATGCCTTGGCCGTACGTCCAATGCCTTGGCCGTACGACCTATGCCTTACGGAGCAGCGTCACCACAGCAGCGCCGCCGAGCCCGATGTTGTGGGCAAGACCCACCCGGGCCCCCTCCACCTGCCGCGCCCCGGCCTGCCCCCGCAGTTGCCACGACAGCTCCGCGACCTGCGCCAGCCCGGTCGCCCCCAGCGGGTGGCCCTTCGAGATCAGGCCGCCCGACGGGTTCACGACCCACTTGCCGCCGTACGTCGTCGCGCCCGACTCGACGAGCTTGCCGGACTCGCCGTCCGCACACATGCCGAGCGCCTCGTACGTCAGGAGCTCATTGATCGAGAAGCAGTCGTGCAGCTCGATCACATCCACGTCCTCGATGCCGACCCCGGACGCCTCGAACACCTGCCGCCCGGCCGCCGCCGACATCGGCTTGCCCACCACGTCGATGCACGAGCCGGACGCGAAGGACTCCTCCGTGTCGGTGGTCATCGCCTGCGCGACGATCTCGACGGCCCGGTCCTCAAGACCGTGCCGCTCCACGAACCGCTCCGAGACCACGACCGCCGCGGCCGACCCGTCCGAGGTGGGCGAGCACTGCAGCTTGGTCAGCGGCCGGTGGATGGTCTTGGCCGCGAGGATCTCGTCGACCGTGTAGACGTCCTGGAACTGGGCGTACGGATTGTTCGCCGAGTGCCGGTGGTTCTTGGCGCCCACCGCCGCGAGCTGCGCCTCGGTGGTCCCGTACAACTCCATGTGCTCACGGGCCGCGTCACCGAAGATCTGCGCGGTGGGCGGTGACATCTCGAAGCCGTGCTTGGCCGCCATGATCCCGTAGTGCCGTGCGACGGGTGAGGTCTTGAAGTCACCGCCGTCAGCGCCACCCCCGAGCGCACCCTTCTTCATCTTCTCGAAGCCGAGCGCGAGCACACAGTCGTTGAGGCCGCCGGCCACGAACTGGCGCGCCATCATCAACGCGGTCGAAGCGGTCGCGCAGTTGTTGTTCACGTTGTAGACGGGAACACCCGAGAGACCTATCTCGTACGCCGCACGCTGACCGGCCGTGGAGGCCTGGAAGCAGTAGCCGACGGGCACCTGCTCCACGAGGTCGTACGAGATCCCGGCGTCCTCAAGGGCTTTGGTGCCGGCCTCCTTGGCCATGTCCCAGTACTGCCACTCCCGGCTCTCGGGCTTCTCGAACTTGGTCATCCCGACACCGACGATGTACGTCTTCATCGTGCTCATCTCTCTACTCGCCTTCAGTCCCTGGGCAGGCCGAGAATGCGCTCGGCGACGACATTGAGCTGGACCTGGGTGGTGCCGCCCGCGATGGTCAGACAGCGGGACATGAGGAAGGAGTGCACGGCCCGCTCGCCCGCGCCCTCGCGCAACGCGCCTGCGGGGCCGAGGAGTTCGAGTGCGAGCTCGGCGACTTTCTGCTGGTGAGGGGTCTGGACGAGCTTGCGGATGGACGCTCCGGCGCCGGGTTCGAGACCCGACACCTGCTGCAGCGTGGTGCGCAGTCCGATACAGGCGAGGGCATGCGCCTCGGCCGCGAGCCCGCCGATCCGTGCCCGGGTCGCGCTGTCGAGATCCGCGGCCCGTGCGATGAGCTTTTCGAGCCCCGTGTCGAAGGTCATCTGGTCGGCCATGTGCACCCGCTCGTTGCCGAGCGTGTTGCGCGCCACCTTCCAGCCTCCGTCGACCTCCCCGACCACCGCGTCCGCCGGAAGCACCACGTCATCGAAGTAGACCTCGTTGAACATGGCCTCCCCGGTGATCTCCCGCAGCGGGCGGATATCGATACCCGGGGTGTTCTTCATGTCGATGACGAAGTACGTGAGCCCCTTGTGCTTGGGAGCGTCGGGATTCGTCCTGGCCAGCAGAATCCCGTAGTCCGCCCACTGCGCCGAACTCGTCCACACCTTCTGCCCGTTGACCTTCCAGCCCGCCTCCACGCGCTCGGCCTTCGTCCTGAGCGAGGCGAGATCGGAGCCGGCGCCGGGCTCGCTGAACAGCTGGCACCACAGGAGTTCACCGCGCAGCGTCGGCGCGAGGTAGCGGTCCTTCTGCTCCTGCGTTCCGTACGCGATGAGCGAGGGCACCACCCAGGTCGCGATCCCCAGATCGGCCACCTTCACCTCGGCGGCCCGCAGCTCCTGCTGCACGGCGAGCTGCTGCACGGGCCCGGCGCCGAGCCCGTACGGCTCGGGCAGATAGGGCGCCGTGTATCCGGTCGGGGCCAGCTCCCTGCGTACCGCCTTGGGATCGAGCCCTCGTACGGGCTCGATGACCTCACGCGCCGCAGCCCTGAACTCCTCGGCCTCGGCGGGCAGTTCGAGCCGCAACTCTCGCCTCGCCCCGCCCTCCGCGAGCCGCACCGCCCGCAGCCGGTGCGCGTCCCCGCTCCCGAACAGCTGTCGCGCGACGAGCGCCCGGCGCAGATACAGATGGGCGTCGTGCTCCCAGGTGAACCCGATCCCGCCGAGCACCTGAATGCAGTCCTTGGCGCAGGCGTACGCGGCATCCAGGGCGACGGAGGCGGCGAGGGCGCCCGCCAACTCCCGTACGTCCTCTGCTTCTTCACCCGCCGCACGCGCCGCGTCCCAGACGAGCGCCCGGGCCTGCTCGACCCGCACCAGCATGTCCGCGCACAGATGCTTGATCCCCTGGAACTGCCCGATCGGCCGCCCGAACTGCTCCCTGACCTTGGCGTACTCGGCCGCCGTCGTCAGCGCCCACGCGGCGGTCCCGCAGGCGTCGGCCGCGAACACGACCGCCGCGAGATCCCGTACGAGCCCGGAGTCCACGTCGATGAGCCGCCCACGCGCCCCTTCGGCCCTGACCTCGGCGGTGGGCCTGGTCGGATCAGCGCTCTCCTGCGGCCGTACGACGAGCTCACCGGCCTCGACCGCGAACCACCGCACACCCTGTGCCCCTTGTGCGGGCAGCAGCACCAGATCGGCCTCGCCCCCGCTGAGCACGGGCGGCGCCTGGCCGTCGAGCAGATAGCCCTCACCATCACCTACGAAGGTGAGGGTCCCGGCCGTGAGCGCGACCGCGCCGATCCGCTCCCCCTCGGCGAGCGCGGCCGTCAGCTCCCGCTCTCCGGCGCGCTCGAGCACGGCGGACGCAAGGGAGTTGGCGAGAAGGGGCCCGGGCAGCGCGCCCTGCGCCGCCTCCTCCACGACCACCGCGAGATCGACCAGATCGCCGCCCCCGCCGCCGAACTCCTCGGACAGATGCACCCCGAGCAGCCCCTGCTCGGCAAGCGCCCCCCAGAACCCGGGCCGCCCTCCGCCGCCGGGCGCGTCGAGCACCTTGCGCACTTCCTCGGGCGGCACAACCCTCGCCACCCATCCGCGCACGGCAGCGGCCAACTCGCGTTGCTCTTGCGTGATCCCGATCCCCATGGCGGGCAGAGTAGAACACGTTCCAATCTGACGGAAGGTCAGATGAGGGTCGGCTTTCAGCGGTTGACGATGAGGGTGCGCGAGGTCTCGGTGCCTCCGGTGAACCGCGCCACCGAGTAGGAGATGCGATTGGCGCTGCTGCTCAGACAGCGGTTGGGCAGCCGGATCGCCAGCGCACCCCCGGCCCACACGCCGGTCACCCGCACAGACTCGTCATGTCGGCCGAGGCCGGTGGCCCAGTGCACGGTGACGACATCGTTCGCCCTCATCCCCGGATATGCGGGCACGCGTACGGTCAGCGGGCCCGCGTACTCCCAGTCGAGGAACCCGTCCTCGGCTTCGAGCAGTTCGGGTGCGGGCAGGGTCGCGTGCGCGCCGTCGTCCATCGGGCGTCAGGACTTCAGGAATCCGGAGATGCCGTCCGCAATCCCCTTCGCCGCCTTCTGTCGCCACGAAGAGCTGGTCAGCAGGGCCGCATCCCGGGAGTCGCGCATGTTGCCGCACTCGATGAAGACCTTGGGGACCTTGGTGAGGTTCAGGCCGCCGAGGTCGCGACGGACGTCCAGGCCGGTGCCGTCGCCGATGTAGTTCGAAGGGGCCATGCCCGTGGCGCTGACGAAGCGGCCCGCGATCCGGACACCCAGGTCGCGCGAGGGGGTGACGATCGCGCGGGTGTCGGCGGAGCCGGAGTCCACGGCTGCCGGGAGGATCACATGGAAGCCACGGTTGCCGGCCGCCGAGCCGTCGGCGTGCACGGAGACCACGGCGTCGGCCTTCGCCGCGTTGCCGATCTCGGCGCGCTCGTCGACACACGGGCCGAAGGCGCGGTTGCGGTCCTGGGTGAACTTGACGGTGGCGCCCTGGGCTTCGAGCAGCTCACGGAGCCGGTGCGAGACGTCGAGCGTGAACTCCGCCTCCGTATAACCGGAGTTGGTGGACGTGCCCGTCGTATCGCACTCCTTCTTGTTGGTGCCGATGTCGACGAGGCGGGCGATGTCACGGGCGTGCCGGAAGTTCGAGGGGTTGTGCCCCGGGTCGATCACGACGACCTTGCCGGACAGCGGGCCCTTCGCGGCGCCGGAGTGCTTCGAGGGCTCCTGCTCCTCGGACTTCGAGGGCTTGGGGTCGTCGGGAGTCTTCGAGGGCGCCTCGCCCGTCGGGCTCGCCTTGCTCCCGGAAGTGGTCTCGCTCGGCAGCGGAAGGACCTTCGGCGGCTCGTCCTCGTCCGCCGCACCGCTCATCGCCTGCCACAGCAGCCAGCCGGCCAGCGCGGTCGGCACCAGGGCGGCTACGGCGACAAGGCCGCCGCCTCGCCTGAAGGGGCGGCGCGGGTGCGGACCCGGGTCATCCGGATCTTCGTACGAGTAGGACACACAGCGAGCCTAGCCTCCGGCGGAGCGCGGGGTCGGGCCCCGATCGGTTTTGCTGCGGCGCCCTACGCTGAGTGCCGTGCCCGTCACCGCGCCAGTGCCCGAGCCCTCGCCACCCGTACGCCTCTCCCCCCGCCTCGCCGCCGTCGTGGCCGCACTTCCGCTGCGGCCGCACTCCCGCGTCCTGGAGATCGGCTGCGGACCGGGGGCGGCCGCGCGGGCGATCGCCCGTCGGCTCACCACCGGCCACATCCTCGCCGTGGACCGGTCCCCGGCCGCCGTCGCACAGGCGCGGACCGCCGCGCGCGAGGAGATCGAGGCGGGCCGGATGAGCGTGCGCGAAGCCGCCGCCGAGGACCTCGCGCTGGAGCCGGGCGAGCAGCCGTACGACCTGGTCTTCGCCGTGCGCGTGGGTGCGCTCGACGGGCGGCACCCCGAGGCCGGGGAGCAGGTGCTGCGGCGGATCGCCGAGGCGACGACAGCCGGGGCGCGGCTGTTCATCGACGGTGGGGACCCACTGCGGGAGCTGGCGATCCCGCGCGGCGACGGGCGCTGAGAGGACTCAGAGACCGGGGCCGGTACGCCGCAGGACCCGCAGCGAGTCCGTGGCGGAGACCTCCTCGAACGCACCGGAGGCGAGGGCTCTCAGATAGATGCGGTACGGGGCCTGGCCCGTGAACTCGTCCACCGGGTCCGGGAAGACGTCATGGATGAGGAGCAGACCGCCCTCGGCGAGATGCGGCACCCACCCCTCGTAATCCGCGACGGCGTGCTCGTCGGTGTGACCGCCATCGATGAAGACGAAGCCGAGTGATCCGCCCCACACCCGCGCCACCTGGGGCGACTTGCCCACAAGGGCAATGACATGGTCTTCGAGTCCCGCTTTGAACAGAGTTCGGCGGAATGTCGGGAGCGTATCCATCTGCCCGACCTCGGGATCGACGACCTCCGGGTCGTGGTACTCCCAGCCCGGCTGCTGCTCCTCACTGCCCCGGTGGTGGTCGACGGTGAGCGCCGTCGTACCGGTCTCGCGCGCGGCGTCGGCGAGCAGGATCGTGGAACGCCCGCAGTACGTTCCCACTTCGAGCAGCGCAAGCCCGAGCGCACCGGCCTCGACCGCCGCCGCGTAGAGGGCGAGTCCCTCACCAACCGGCATGAAACCCTTCGCGGCCTCGAAGGCGGCGAGCACCTCGGGCTTGGGGGTCGCGGACATCTGGGCCTCCAGTCGGGACGGGAACCCACATGCTGCCTCATCGATTCGGGAACCAGTAACGCACCCCTGCATCTCCTGTCTCTCAGCGGGGTAGCCAGCGTGTGAGCCGGAAGCCGATGCACGCAGGATCTCAACCAACTATCCATAACTAATTACAAGTTGGGGAGTTAGCTTGTAATGGTGGCCACTCTCGCGAGGCGGGCGTTCAAGTACCGCTTCTATCCAACAGATGCGCAGGCAGCCGAGCTGTCGCGCACGTTCGGATGCGTGCGCAAGGTCTACAACCTGGCGCTGGCTGCCCGCACCGAGGCTTGGGTGCGGCAGGAGAGGGTCAACTACAACCAGACATCAGCCATGCTCACGGCCTGGAAGCAGACCGAGGAACTGGCCTACCTGAATGACGTGTCGTCAGTCCCCCTTCAACAGGCACTTCGACACCTACAGGCCGCGTTCAGCAACTACTTCGCGAAGCGGGCAAAGCACCCACGCTTCAAGTCGCGGAAGAAGGCTCAGAACTCGGCAACGTACACAACCAGCGCTTTTCGCCTACGGCAATCGGACCTCACGCTGGCGAAGATGACCGAACCACTGGCCATCGCGTGGTCGCGCCCCTTGCCGGCGGGGGCGAAGCCATCCAGTGTGACGGTCTCTCGGGATGCGGCCGGACGCTGGTTCGTCTCCCTGCTGTGCGAGGATCCGCGCATCAAGCCGCTCCCGTCCACGGACGGGGCGGTCGGTATCGACCTCGGCCTGACACACTTGCTGACACTCTCCACAGGAGAGAAGATCGGCAATCCTCGGCATGAGCGCAAGGACCGCTCCCGACTAGCCCTGGCCCAGCGTGAGCTGGCGAGGAAGGCTAAGGGGAACGGCTCGAACAGAGCCAAGGCCCGCCGCAAGGTCGCCAGGATTCACGCACGGATCTCCGACCGCAGGCGGGATCTGCTGCACAAACTGACCAGCCGACTCGTGCGTGACAACCAAACGCTCGTGATCGAGGACCTGGCGGTCCGCAATATGGTCAAGAGCCGGAGCTTGGCCCGTGCCATCAGCGATGCGGCATGGTCGTCTTTCCGGGACATGCTGGAGTACAAGGCAGCCTGGTACGGACGAGACGTGGTCGTGGTTGACCGCTTCTTCCCGTCCTCGAAACTCTGCTCCACCTGTGGCGCCCTCGCCAGCAGCATGCCACTCAACGTCCGCACATGGACGTGCGACGGCTGCGGTGCGACCCATGACCGGGACGTGAACGCAGCAAGCAACCTTCTGGCCGCCGGGCTGGCGGTGACAGTCTGTGGAGCCGGCGTAAGACCTCAACGGAGAACTCCGGGCGGGCAGTCGGCGATGAAGCAGAAAACTCTGTGGCGCGAGCCTCAGGTCTCCTCCTCGGTCGCCGAGGCAGAGGAAGCCAAACCGAGCAGACACCTCGGCTGATCGGGCGATAGTGTCATCCGTACGATGGGGGGCCGCCGATGGGATACCTGTCCGCAGTGCGAGACAGGAACCGCTCGCGTTTCGCACCCTGCGCACCGGCTACAGCGACGCCCACCGACGACTCGACGACGATGAAGGACCTGAAGTGAATTTCCGCTCTCTGACACGAGGCGACGGCGTGGTGATCGCAGCAGCGGTGTTGCTGTTCATCGCCTCTTTCCTGGCCACTTTCGACGGCGAGGGTGACGACATTCCCACGGCGTGGGACAACGGCAATCTGCTGATGAGCGTGTACCTCGCCGGGATCTTCGGCGCGGTGCTCATCGTTGTGGGCCGCGCCCAGCAGCCGGCCCGCAAGGTCGCGGGTCTGGACCTCGGCCAGGTGGGCGTAGCCATGACGCTCACCTCGGCGCTGAGCGCGCTGTTCGCGATGTTCGACCTCGAGCAGTCCTTCGACAAGGTCTTCGAGGGGCTCGGCGGATTCGGCGGCGGCGACAGCGGCAGCGGCCTCGAGGCGGGTATGGGCCTCATCATCGGCCTGATCGCGGCCCTCGTCCTCGCGGCCGCCGCGATCGCGAGCAACGTCGCCCCCGCCCTCAAGGCCCCCCTCTCCAGCGGCCCCAAGCCCCCCGCCCCCTACGGTGGTCAGCCGCCGCAGGGTGGTTACGGGTACCCGGGCGCCCAGCAGGGTCAGCCGCAGGCGCCGTACGGTCAGCAGCCGCAGCCCTCGCAGGGCGGCTACCCGCAGCCGGGTCAGCCCGGTCCTGCCGCTCCGGCCCCGACGCAGCCCGGCCCGACGGGTGGCAGCGCACCGCAGGCCGGGGACTTCTCCCCGTTCTGGTTCGCGGTGCCGGTGCCGCGTCCGCTGTACGGCGAGGACGGCAACCCGACCCCGATCGCCGAACTCGCCCCGGGTACCTGGTACCTGGCCGTCGAGCAGCGCGGTCCGGGCCTCGTCGCCCAGACCCAGGACGGCCGTCGTGGTGTTCTCCAGGACACGACGGGCATCCAGCGCGGCTGACGCCCCACCGCACCACGCACGGCATCACGGCCCTTCGCCTCTTGCAGGCGAAGGGCCGTTGCCATGTGCCGGGGCGGAAGAGCCGTTGTCATGTGTACGGACACCCCCTACAGTGCCCCCAGCTGACGCACCGTCAGTTAACGGGAAGGGGACGAGAATGCGGCTCGGGATCACCCTCGGCTACTGGGGACGCGGCCCCAACCCCGGTCATGTGGCGCTCGCCCAGGAGGCCGAGCGGCTCGGCTACGACTCGGTGTGGACGGCGGAGGCCTGGGGCTCGGACTGCTTCACCCCGCTCACCTGGATCGCCGCACAGACCTCGACCATCAAGCTGGGCACGGCAGTTGCCCAGATGGCCGCCCGCTCCCCCACCACCACCGCGATGCACGCGCTCACCCTCGACCATCTCTCCGGCGGCCGGATGATGCTGGGCCTCGGCCTGTCAGGACCGCAGGTGGTGGAGGGCTGGTACGGCCGTCCGTTCCCGAAGAGCCCGCTCACCGCGACCCGTGAATACGTGGACGTGATCCGCCAAGTCCTGCGCAGGGAAGGCCCGGTGAGTCTGCCGGGCCGCTTCCACTCGCACCCGTACACGGGCGAGGACGGCACCGGCCTCGGCAAACCGCTGAAGCCGATCACCCACCCCCTCCGCGCCGACCTCCCCATTTTCCTGGGCGCGGAGGGCCCGAAGAACATCGCCCAGACCACCCGTATCGCGGACGGCTGGCTGCCGCTGTACTGGTCCCCCACGCGCACGGACGTCTACGAGGCCTCGCTCACCGAGCTGCCCGAAGGCTTCCGTATCGCCCCCATGGCACGCGCGAAGGTCTGCGACGACATCTCCGAGGGCCTGCTGCCGGTGAAGGCGATGCTCGGCTTCTACATCGGCGGCATGGGGCACGCGTCCAAGAACTTCCACGCGGATCTGATGGCCCGGATGGGATACGAGGAGGAGGCCCGCCACATTCAGCAGCTCTTCGCCGAGGGCCGCAAGGAGGAGGCGGTCCTCGCCGTCCCCGACGCCTTCGCCGACGAGATCTCGCTGGTCGGCCCGCGCGAACGCATCGCGGAACGCCTGGAGTCGTGGCGCAAGGGCCCGGTGACGGACCTGATCCTGATGTCACCGGACCCGGAGACACTGCGGGTGCTCGCGGAGCTCAACGGCTAGCGCCCTGGGCGCGCGTCACCCGCCCAGCTGCGACAACGACGGCACCTTGTCCGTGACCGGCGCCCCCGCATCCTTGCCTGCGTCCTTCACCGAGTTGATCACGTTGTCGAAGACCCCGGCCACGTCGTCCGCGCCATCGCCCTTGCGCAGCTTGGCCGGGAGGTCCTTGAGGGACTCGATGCCCGCGGTCAGCGGCGCGACGGCCTTCGACAGCAGCGGGTCGCCCTCGGCGTTCTTCGCCGCGGCCTTCAGCCGGTTGTACGAGAAGGCCCCGGCCAGACCGGCCTTGACCAGCGTGAACTTACGGCCGTCGGCGCCCGACTTGAACTTGCCGTCCCGCGCGGGCTTGATGATCCACTGGTACGCGGCCCCGGCGGCGAGCCCGGCGTTGGCCACGAACCGCGCCTTGGCGAACTTCTGCTGCTCGGCGGTGCTGGTGCTGCTCGGGTCGGCCCCGGCATCGTTGTCGCTCGACCCGCACGCCGTGGCGCCCGCGAGCAGCGCCCCGCACAGGGCGAGGGCGACGGTCATGCGGACGATCAGGGGGCGGCGTGACGCCGACGAGGTGCTGAGCACGGTGGACCTCCCACACAGAGCGTGGGCTGCGTCGTACAAGCCGTACCAGCCGTATCAGGAGAAGCGCAGCCCTTGAGGCAGCCTCACCCGCACCGGGCGATGCCGCCACTCGGGCCGATCCGAAGGGGTTTCGAAGCTCCCGACGCGGTTACTCGTCGCGAATGTCTCGCAACGGAACGGGCACGTGGCAGGCCGGCACGATCATCGCTGTGATCGCTGACATCATGGCCGCGATCCTCGGCCTGTGGATCCTGATGTATCTCCTGGACGCGAACCGCGCGAACGACCTCGTGCAGTTCATCCACGACGCCGCCCGCTGGCTCGCCGGCTGGTCGCACGACCTGTTCACCTTCGACGAGGCCTGGGCGCGTGTCGTCTGCGGCTACGGCCTGGCCGCGATCGTGTACCTCTTCGTGGGTCACCTGGTGGCGAACCGCCTGCGCCGCTACTGAGCCCCGCCCGGGGCGCCCGCTAGGTACAGCAGTCCGGCTCCAGGCCCGCCGGCAGCCTGCCCTCGCCGAACACCGCGCACGTGGCCTCGTGCCCGCCGAGCGCCGCGACGGCGAGCAGCAGCGCGCCCGCGGTCCAGGCCGTCAGCTCCTGCGGCCAGATCGCGCCGTCCTCGAAGACATAGCCCGTCCAGTACAGACCGGACTCGGCGTCGCGCAGATGCTGGATGGACTTGAGGATGTCGAGCGCCCGGTCCGACTCCCCCATCACCCACAGGGCGAGGGCGAGTTCGGCGGATTCGCCGCCTGTGACCCAGGGGTTGGGCGACACGCACCGCACCCCGAACCCGGGCACGACGAAACGCTCCCAGCCCTCCTCGATACGGGACTTGGCCTCGCTGCCCGTCAGCGCGCCGCCGAGGACCGGGTAGTACCAGTCCATCGAGTAGCGGTCCTTGTCGAGGAAGCGCTCGGGATGACGGCGTATCGCATGACCGAGCGCGCCGGCCGCCAACTCCCAGTCGGGCTGCGGCTCTTCGCGCTGCTCGGCGATGGCGAGCGCGCAGCGCAGCGCCTGGTGGATGGAGCAGGAGCCGGTGAGCAGCGCGTCGGTGACGGGTGTGCCGTCCACCTCGCGCTTCCAGCCGATCTGCCCGCCGGGCTGCTGCAGCGCGAGCACCCACTCGACGGCCGCGTAGACGGCGGGCCACATGCGGTCGAGGAAGGTGTCGTCGCCGGTGGCGAGGTAGTGGTGCCAGACGCCGACGGCTATGTAGGCGCAGAAGTTGGACTCGACACCCCGGTCGGTGACCGCGTCCGCGTCACCGTCCGCGTAGGCCGCGAACCAGGAGCCGTCCTCGCGCTGATGCCGTACCAGCCAGTCGTAGGCGCGCTCGGCGGCCTCGTGCTCCCCGGCCGTGTCCAGGGCCATCGCGGCCTCGGTGTGGTCCCACGGGTCGAGGTGGTGGCCGCGGAACCACGGGATGGCCCCGTCCTCGCGCTGGCACGCGAGGATGCCTTCGACGGTGTGCGCGGCCTGCTCCGCGGTGAGGACCCCGGGCAGTACGAGATGCTGCGTCCGGGGAGTGGTCACTTGGCGCCCACCGTGTCGGCCACGGCGGCCTTGGGAAGGTGCGGCTTGGTCGCGTAGGCCACGAAGCTCTTGCCTATGACGGGGTTCAGCGCCCGCTCGGCGGCACGGGTGAGGGTCGAGATGCCCTTGGTCTTCATGATGTCCCAGACCAGGAGCTGGTGGTACGCGCGCACCGGCAAGGCCTTGTCGTTGTCCACCCCGAATGCGCACTTGAGCCACCAGTACGGCGAGTGCAGGGCGTGCGCGTGATGCGTCCCGTACGGCTTGAGTCCGGCCTCGCGCATCCGGCCGAGCAGCTCCTCGGCCTTGTAGATACGGATATGGCCGCCCTCGACCTCGTGGTACGCGTCGCTGAGCGCCCAGCAGACCTTCTCGGGCCCGTAGCGCGGCACGGTGACGGCGATCCGGCCGCCGGGCTTGAGCACCCGCACCATCTCGGCGAGCACGCCCTTGTCGTCGGGGATGTGCTCCATCACCTCGGAGATGATCACGACGTCGAACGACTCGTCGGGGAACGGCAGTTGGAGCGCGTCCCCTTCCATGGCGGTGGCGGTGGCGCCCTCGGGCGCCTCACCGGCCTCCTTCATGGCGGCGAACCACTTGGCGACCTCGCGGATCTCCTCTGCGTTCTGGTCGAGCGCCACGACCTGCGCGCCGCGCCGATAGCACTCGAAGGCATGCCGCCCGGCCCCACAGCCGAGATCGAGCACGCGATCGCCTGCGGCGAGCGGGAAACGGGTGAAGTCGACAGTCAGCACTCGGTGGTCCCGCCTTCGAGGTCGGAGTTGTACGTGTGGAAAAAGCCGCTCATCGCCGCACTCCGGCGGCGCCGCGCGCACCCGCCGCGGCCATGGCCGCCCGATAGTGCGCCACCGTTCCCTCGGCAGCACGGGCCCACGTGAACCGTGCCAGCACCCGCTCCCGCCCGGCAGCCCCCAGCCGCGCCCGCAGCGCGGCATCCCCGAGCAGCCGGGAAAGACCGGCGGCCAGAGCGCCCGCATCCCCGGTCGGAACGGCCAGACAGGTCTCCCCGTCAGTTCCGGCAACTTCCGGAATCGCCCCGCCGGTTGTCGCGAGGAGCGGCGTCCCCGTGGCCATCGCCTCCGCGGCCGGCAGCGAGAACCCCTCGTACAGCGAAGGCACACAGGCCACTTCAGCCGACCGCACCAGGTCGACGAGCGCCGCGTCCGAGATGCCCTTCACGAAGGAGACCGCGTCCTCGAGCCCGTACCGCGAGATCGCCTTGGCCACCGGCCCCTGCTCGGGCCGCTTGCCGACCACGACGAGATGCGCGTGCGGCGTCTCGGTCCGCACCTTCGCCAGGGCCTCCACCAGGTACACGAGCCCCTTGAGCGGTACGTCGGCGCTCGACGTCGTCACGATCCGCCCGGGCACCTCCGCGACCGACGGATCGGGCGAGAACAGATCCGTGTCGGCGCCGATGTGCACCACATGGATCCGCTCGCCGCGCACCCCGAGGTGCTCGACGATCTCGTCGCGCGAGGTGCCGGAGACGGTCAGCACGGAGGGCAGCCGGCGCGCGACCCGCTTCTGCATCCGTGTGAACCCGTACCAGCGCCGCTTGCCGGCCCGCTCACGCCAGCCCTCGGCGGCGTCGATCTCCAGCTGCCGGTCGACGGTGATCGGATGGTGAATGGTCGTCACGAGCGGGGCGCCCAGCACGCCGGGTCCGCCCAACAGGCCGTATCCGAGCGTCTGGTTGTCGTGGATGACGTCGAAATCCCCACGCCTGGCGGCGAGATGACGCCGGGCGCGCAGCGAGAAGGTCAGCGGCTCGGGGAAGCCGCCGGTGAACATCGTGCCGACCTCGACGGCGTCGATCCAGTCCCGGTACTCGTCGCGCTTGGGCGTACGAAAGGGGTCGGGCGAGCGGTACAGGTCGAGGGAGGCGAGCTCGGTCAGCGAGACCCGGTCGTCGACCTCGTCGAGCACGGGGTACGGCTGCGCCCCGATGACCTCGACGTCATGGCCGAGCCGGGCGAGTTCACGCGAGAGATGGCGGACGTAGACGCCCTGGCCGCCGCAGAACGGGTTCCCCTTATACGTCAGGAGCGCGATCCGCAGCGGGCGCTCACCGTCGCCGGGGGCACCGCCCGTACGCGGCCGGTCACCCGGCGTTCGCGTTGCCGCAGCAGGGTCCGCGGGACTCGCCTCCATGGCCTCAGCGGTCACTCACGGCCCCCTTCTGACTGCATTGCCCGCGAGATTACGCCGGGACGCTAACCTAGAACAAGTTTCAGACTTGATCGCTCGAAGAGCATCGAATTTACCGGCAGGTAAGCAGACCGGAAGGCCTGGATCAGGTGATTCGCGCCACGACGGGGCCCCTGCCATGCTGTGGGCCTCGCGGGGCCCGCCATCCCTGCCGGATAAGGAACGCGGAACGGGACACATGACAGCGGAAGCCATGGAACCTGGCGGTGCCGGTGCCACTCCGGCCCTGACCGAGCGTCAGGAAGCGCGCCGACGCCGCATCCTGCACGCGAGCGCGCAGCTCGCCAGCAGGGGCGGTTTCGACGCCGTGCAGATGCGTGAGGTCGCCGAGTCCTCCCAGGTGGCCCTCGGCACGCTCTACCGCTATTTCCCGTCCAAGGTGCATCTGCTCGTCGCGACCATGCAGGACCAGCTGCAGCACATGCACGGCACGATCCGCAAGCGTCCGCCGGCCGGCGACACGGCGGCCGACCGGGTCGCGGAGACGCTGATGCGGGCCTTTCGCGCGATGCAGCGCGAACCGCATCTCGCCGATGCCATGGTGCGCGCCCTGACGTTCGCGGACCGCTCGGTGAGCCCCGAGGTGGACACGGTCTCGCGGCTCACGACGGCGATCATCCTGGACGCGATGGGCCTGGACGACCCGACCCCCCAGCAGCTCTCGGCGGTCCGGGTCATCGAGCACACCTGGCACTCCGCCCTGATCACCTGGCTCTCGGGCCGCGCCTCGATCGCCCAGGTCAAGATCGACATCGAGACGGTGTGCAAGCTGATCGAGCTGACGGTGCCCGAGAACGCCTGACGGGCCGTACCGGAAGAGCCCGGGCCCATACGGGTCGGGGTGGACCCGGAAAGACTCCGGCCCACCCCACCCGCACACAGCCGTCAGACCTAGTCCTCCGGCGGATAGACCGTCTCCCCGCTACCGAGCAGCGTCAGGGTGATGGCCTCCACCGGACACCCCTCCGCAGCCGTGAGGATCTCCTCGTTCGCGTCGGCCTCCGACTCCTTGGGATGCGACTGACGCGCCGTATCGAGCCGGAACCCCTCGGGCGCACTGGTGACGCACATCCCCGACCCGATACAGACCCCGCGGTCGACTTCGACGTGCCAGCGGTCTCCCATCAGTCACTCACCCTTCGTACCCGTTGGGCAGGTGGATCATCTTGTGCTCGAAGTACTCGCCGTACCCCTCGGGTCCGAACTCCCGGCCCAGACCGGAGTTCTTGTAGCCGCCGAACGGGCCGAGCATGTCGAGGCTGAAGGTGTTGACGCTGTACGTACCGGTCCTGACCTGGCGCGCGATGTCGATGCCGTGCTCGGTGTCGGCCGTCCAGACGCTGCCGCTCAGCCCGTAGTCCGAGTCGTTGGCGATCTTCACGGCCTCCGCCTCGTCGCCGTACGGCAGCAGGCAGATGACCGGGCCGAAGATCTCCTCCTGGGCGATCCGCATCGAGTTGTCGACGCCGCCGAAGAGCGTCGGCTCCACGTACCAGCCCTTGTCGAAACCGGCCGGGCGTCCACCGCCGGTGAGGATCTTGGCGCCTTCCTCCTGGCCGATCCGGATGTAGTCGAGCGAGCGCTGCTGCTGGCGCTTGGCGACCAGCGGGCCGAGCTCGGTGGCGGGGTCGAGCGGGTCGCCGACCTTGAGCGCTCCGGCGGCCGCGGCGAAGGCCTCGGCGAACTCGTCGTAACGGGAGTTGGGCACCAGGATGCGGGTCTGGGCCACACAGGCCTGCCCGTTGATCATCCAGGCGAAGGGCACGATGCCCTTGACCGCGGCCTCCGCGTCGGCGTCCGGCAGGATGATGGCCGCGGACTTGCCGCCCAACTCCAGCGTGACGCGCGTGAGGTTACGGGCGCAGACCTCCATCACGCGCTTGCCGGCCGCGACGGACCCGGTGAAGGAGACCTTGTCGACCCCCGGGTGCCCGACCAGGTACTCGCTGACCTCGCGGTCGGCCGGGATGATCGACAGGACGCCCTCGGGCAGCCCCGCCTCGGTCGCGATCTCCGCCAACAGGTAGGCGTCGAGCGGGGTTTCGGGCGAGACCTTGAGCACCACCGAGCAGCCGGCGAGCAGCGCCGGTGCGAGCTTGGCGGCGGCGGTGAACTGGGGGACGTTCCACGGGACGACGGCGGCGACGACGCCCACCGGCTCCCTGAGCACCATGATCTGGCCGAGCGCGCCCTGCCGGCGCTCCTCGTAGGTGAAGTTGCGCGCGGTGGTGAGCGCCGCGTCGTAGACCATCATCGTGGCGAGCGCCTGCACCATCACGCTCGACGTGAACGGCGTGCCGTTCTGCGAGGAGATGACGCGGGCTATCTCCTCATGACGTACGAGGAAGGCGTCCTTGATCTTGGTGACGACCTCGATGCGCTCGTCGAGGCTCATCCGGGGCCACGGGCCCTCGTCGAAGGCCTTGCGCGCGGCGGCGACGGCGCGGTCCACATCGCCCTGGGCGGCGTGCGGGACCCGGCCGATGACCTCCTCGGTGTGCGGGGAGATCACCTCGATGACTTCCTTGCCGACGGGGTCGATCAACTCCCCGCCGATGAACAGCTTTCCGTGTTCCACGAGCTCTGCCATGGCCGACTGCCTCCTGCGGGGCGGTTCCTGACACCGTTTCAGACTTTGACTTCCCGGAAACTGATACCAGTTCTAGTTAGAGGAGTCGAGAGTCCTGACCAGGCCGCCGGAGGAGTCGCAACCAGGGCTTCCGATGGGTGACTTGGGCTACTACTGAAACTAGTTCTAGTTATAGTGGTCGAGTTCGGCCAAACGAGAGGCAGGCGCTCCATGACACAGGTGACCGAGCACGGCGGCGGTGTCTGGTCGCTCAAGGTGCCCATCCCGGACAACCCGCTCGGCCACACCCTCGTCCACCTCCTCGACACCGACAGCGGCCCGGTCCTCATCGACACCGGCTGGGACGACCCGGAGTCCTGGGACACGCTGGTCACCGGCCTCGCGGCGCTCGATGTCGACATCAAGGACATCCACGGCGTCGTCATCACCCACCACCACCCCGACCACCACGGTCTGTCGGGCCAGGTACGGGAGGTCTCGGGCGCGTGGATCGCGATGCACCCGGCGGACACCCATGTCGTACGGCGCACGCGTGAGCGGGTGCCCGGCCAGTGGCTCGACTACATCACCACCAAGCTCACCCTCGCGGGCGCACCGGAGGAACATCTGGCGCCGATGCGCGCGGCACGCGCGTCCGGCCGGATGACCACGGTCCCCGGCCTCAACTCCGCGCTTCCCGACCGTGAGATCACCCCGGGCGAGCTCCTCGAACTGCCCGGCCGCCGGCTGCGCGCGATCTGGACCCCGGGGCACACCCCCGGTCACGTATGCCTGCATCTGGAAGAGAAGCACCCGTCGGGCCTCGCGGGCCACGGACGGCTGTTCTCCGGTGACCATCTCCTGCCCGAGATCTCGCCGCACATCGGCCTGTACGAGGACCCGGCCGAAGAGGTGGTCACCGATCCGCTCGGCGACTACCTCGACTCCCTGGAGCGGATCGAGCGCCTCGGTGTCGCGGAGGTGCTGCCGGCCCATCAGTACGCGTTCGCCGATGCGGCCTCCCGCGTACGGGAGTTGCTGGCGCACCACGAGGAACGTCTCGCGGACCTGCGCCGCCTCCTCGCCACCCCGCTCACCCCGTGGCAGCTCGCGACGAGGATGGAGTGGAACCGCCCGTGGGACCAGATCCCCTACGGCTCCCAGAACATCGCGGTCTCGGAGGCGGAGGCCCATCTGCGCCGGCTGGTGAAACTGGGGCATGCGGAGGCGGTGGAGGGCAGCGATCCCCTGACGTATGTGGCGGTCGGGGCGTAGCGGTCACCTGCCCGGCGCCTTGGCTCCGCGCGGTGCGAGCAACTCCGAGAGCGTGGCGTACGAGTGGTCCCAGGTCCATTCCGTACACACCCACGACCGGCCCTGCTCCCCCATGGCCTGCGCCAGTCGGGGATTGCGCAGCAGTCTGACCAGGCGGTCCGCGGTGGCGGCCACCGAGTGGCCGTCGACGACATGGCCGCTCTCGCCGTCGCGTACCGCGTCCGGTGCGCCACCCGAGTCACCTGCCAGGACCGGGAGTCCGCACGCGGCGGCCTCCAGATACACGATGCCGAGCCCCTCCACCTCCAGGCCGCGCCGCCTCGTACGGCAGGGCATGGCGAAGACGTCGGCGGCCGCGTAGAAGGACGGCAGTGCGTGATGGGGGTGCCCGCCCGCGAAGACCACCGAGTCCAGGACGCCCTCCTGCAGGGCCAGTTGCCGCAGGGCCGGGGCGTAGGGGCCGTCGCCGACCAGGAGCAGTACGGCGTCGGGGACGGCTCTGCGGATCCATGGCAGCGCCCGGATCAGGGTGTCCTGCCCCTTGCGCGGGACCAGCCGGGCCGCACACAGGATCACCGGGCGCCGGCCAAGGCCGTAACGGGCCCTGGCCGGGCCGCCGTCCACGCCCGGGTGGAAGGCCGCGGTGTCCACGCCCGGAACGAGACGGGCCGTGCGGGTCCCGGGCGCGAGTGCCGCCTCGATCGGCCGTCGGGTGCTCTCGCCCAGCCATGTCACGACATCCGCTTCCCTGCCGATCCGGCGCAACAGGCCGCGGGCTGCGGGGGTTCGGCCCCACCACACCTCATGGCCGTGCGTGGTGGCGACCGCGGTCTCGATGCCCGTCGTGCGACGCAGCCGCCCCGCCATCAGACCCAGCGGCGCCGCCGCACCGAACCACACCCGGTCACAGCCGTACCGGCGGGCCACCGACGCGGCGTGCGCGGTGGCGCGGGGTGTGGGCAGGAGGGTGCGGGCGGGGTGGCGGATCACCGGATAGGGGAGGGAGTCGTCCGGCGGTGGCGCAGAGCCGTCCGCCGTTCCCGACTGCGCGGTGAACACGACCACTTCGTCCGGCGGGAAGCGATCGGCCAGTTCCCGTACGAAGGTCTCGATGCCGCCCTGCCGGGGCGGGAAGTCGTTGGTGACGATCAGGGTGCGCGGACGGCAGGCGCGGGTCAGTGCTCGGAGGTCGCGGTTCATACGAGGGCCTTCTCACGGGTCGTGTTCATACAAGGGCCTTCTCACTGGTCGTGCTGACGGGGCTGCGACGAGGCATGCGCGCGGCGGCCAGCGCGCCGAGCACCAGCGGATAGACCAGATATCCGAAGCGGCTCGCCGGCATCAGGGACATCGCAAGCCCCAGACCGAGCGCGAGCCGGGCGGCCGCCGCCCGGACGGTCTCCGGGGGCCGTACCGCGAGCGACACCGCGAGCAGCAGTGCGCTCACGACGAGCAGGGCGAGCGCGATCACCTTCCCGCCGGGGACGTGGGTCGCGAGCAGATGTCCCGGCAGAGGGCTTGCCGCGGGCGAGGTGACCTCGGTGAGGCCGAGCGGGAAGGCGATGACGTTCTCGTAGAAGCCGGTGGGGTCGGCGAGGGCGAAGGGGAGCACGGCGGCCGTCGCGGTGGTGACGGCCACGGCCGCATACCGCAGTGCGGGCCGCCCGCCATGGCGTACGGCTATGAGGGCCATCGCCACCGCAAGCGCGGGCCAGGCCGTCCACTTCAGCGCGGCGGCCACCCCGAGCACCAGGCCGGCCCGGGCGGTGCGCCCCCGTCCGGCCAGGACGACACCGAGACACATCAGGCCGGCCACCGGCAGGTCGATCCCGCCCACGGCAAGGGGCAGCGCGATCAGCGGGCAGGCGAGCGGCCAGGCCCGGTGCAGACCGGCGGCGGCGAGGGCGCCCACGAAGGCGCCGCCCATCCACCAGCGGGGGTCCCCGGGCAGCAGGCCGAAGAGGGCCATGCCCGGCAGATACGGGTTGTGGTCCGCGATGGCCACCGGGTCGGCGAGGTAGGGACTGCCGGTCGTGCGCAGCAGCTGCCCCGAGCGCTCGACGACGGCGACCTCCAGCTGCCCGAGCCCGGCCGCGACCAGGGCGACGAGCGGCACCACGACGGCCCCCGTCACCGCGGCCGCACGGGCCGGACGCGTGGACCGTGCCCCCCATGTCATCAGCGCCGCGATCGCGTACCCCGCAGCGGCCACCCCTCCCCACACCCGATGGGGCCCCAGGTCCGATACCAGGGCGAGCCCCAGCGCCACCAGCGCGCAGCCCGCCCACAGATACCGCTCGTACTCCTCGTACGCGTACGCCCCGACGTATCCCTCGAAGCGCTCTCCAAGACGTTTCCTCATGTCCGTCGACGCTAGGAATCCGCAGGCCGCCGGACGTCAGCCCGGACTCCGCACCTCGGGCTCGACCCGTGGCATGACGTGGCGGCCAGGAGTCAACCCGTGCGGTGACGCGCACGGCCGCCGCGGCAAGCACCATGGCTGCATGAGTACGCCCCTTCAACAGCGGTTTCGCGGCTGGATCGCCGCACCCGCCTACCCCTGGGTCACCGGCGGCGCCCTGACCGCGGGAGCGGTGGCGGAGCTGATCGCGTTCCCCGGCTCCGTGACGACCACCGTCGGCGTGCTCGTCTCGTCCGCCTCGCTGATGTGGCGGCGCGCCTTCCCGCCGATCGCGGTGCTCACGGTCGCCGCGGGACTCCTCGGGTTCGCCGGGGACGTCAACCTCTACCTCTCGATCATGGCGAGCGGTCTGATCGGCTGCTACACACTGGGGCGGCAGCGGGTGATGCACCCTGCCGTGACCGTCTCGGGCGGCGCCCTGGGCGCGCTGTGCGTGAACCTGGTGCACATCAACACCTGGTCGGACATGAACCTGCCGGTGCCCGCGCTCTGGCAGGACGGCTCGCTCAGTCTGTTCGCCGAGTCGTTCCTGCTCACCGTGGTCATCTTCGGGGCCGTGATGATGGGTGACGCGGTGCGTTCCCGGGAGGAGACCCGTGACGAACGGAATCTGGCCCAGGCCCGGTTGATCGCGATGGAGCGGCAGCGGGCCGCATCGGACGAGCGGGCCGCCATCGCCCGTGAGCTGCACGACATCGTGTCGCACTCGGTGTCGATGATCGCCGTCCAGGCCGAGAGCGCCACGTACACCACACCAGGCCTGAGCCCCGAGGCCCGCGACGGCTTCCAGCAGATCGCCGGCACCGCCCGCGCCTCGATGGCCGAACTGCGCCGTATCCTCGGCGTCTTGCGCACCCCCCGCGGCAAGACGGCGCTCACCGCCCCGCAGCCGACCCTCGACCACCTCGCCGAACTGGTCGAGCAGCACCGCGCGGTGGGCGGGGCAGCCGACCTCCTCGTCACCGGGGAACGCGTCACTCTTCCTGCGGCCTGGGAGCTTTCCGCGTTCCGCATCGTGCAGGAGGCGCTGACGAACGTACGCAAGCACGCACCCGGAGCCCATACGGTGGTGAAGATCGACTACGGCGACGGCCGGCTGCTCGCCCTGCGCATCGAGGACGACGGGCCGGGCCCCGGCCCGGGCGGCGCCCCCGCGACGGGGCACGGTCTGACCGGGATGCGGGAGCGGGCGGCGCTGGTCGGCGGCCGGCTCAGCGCGGGCGCCGGTCCGCAGGGCGGCTTCCTGGTGGAGGCGGAGCTTCCGTGGGAGAGCGGATGAGCCCACGCGCGGCGCGACAAGGTGGAGTACGGCGTACTGGGTGGAGTGCGGCGCAACCAGGTAGAGAACGGCGAAGGAGTCGTACGTGATCAGGGCAGTCGTCGCCGATGACCAGGCGGTCGTGCGCACCGGCTTCGTGAACCTCCTCGGCACCCAGCAGGACATCGAGGTCGTCGGCGAGGCCGAGGACGGTGTGCAGGCGGTGCGGATCGCCGCCGAGACCCGCCCCGATCTCGCGCTCCTCGACATCCGTATGCCGCACAAGAACGGCATCGAGGCGGCCCGCGAGATCCTCGCCGCGTCCGGCGGTGCGACGAGGGTCCTGATCCTGACGACCTTCGACCTGGACGAGTACGTGTACGACGCGCTCGCCGCCGGTGCGAGCGGCTTCCTGCTCAAGGACGCCACATTCCCCGAACTGCTGCACGCCGTAAGGGTGGTGGCCGCCGGCGACGCCCTGCTGTCGCCCGGGATCACCAGACGGCTGATCGGTGAGTTCGTGCACGCACGGGCGTCCCGGCTGCCCGCACGCTCGGTGGGGGACCTCACGGCCCGCGAGGCGGAGGTCCTCACCCTGATCGCCCGCGGTCTGTCCAACGCGGAGATCGCCGCGCATCTGACCATCACGGATCACACGGTGAAGACGCATATCAACCGGCTGTTCGCGAAGCTGGATCTGCGCGACCGGGCCCAGGCGGTCATCGCGGCCTATGAGTTGGGCCTGGTGAGCACGGGCGGCAGCGTCGGCTGAGCATCCGGGCACTCCTCCCAGCGGTGCGGGACAGCCGCGGCGGCTCGGGTCCTCGGGCCCTGCCCGGTCCGGTCCTTCGCCCGCACTCAGTGCACGGCCCCCACCTGACCGGCCGGTACAGTAGGCCGCGCAATCACCACGCCCGTACGGAGGGAAGCCGGTGCGATCCCGGCGCTGACCCGCAACCGTGTGCCGGACCGAACAGGACCGGCGAGCCGGAATGCTCCGAGAAGCGGCGTGCGTGGCTCCAGTCGCCGGAAACGACGGCGACCGGGACCGTCGAGGTATACGGATCCGGAGCCCGGTGCCTGAGCGGCCCGTGCCCGGCCCAGCAGGAGAGGCACCCGTCCGATCATGAATGCCCGCCGCAGCGCCACCGCACTGGCCGCCGGAGCCGTGCTCTGCATGGCCGCCGCCCCCGTCGCGACCGCCGAGACCACGCCTCCCGCGGACCTGCCCTCGGGCCTCTACGGCAAGACGGACCCGACCTACGACGGCGTCTTCCGCCAGTCGTACGCGCTGCTCGCCCAGGACACCGTCGGTGTGAAGCCCGCCACCAAGGCCGTGGACTGGCTGACCGGCCAGGCCTGCGAGAACGGTTCGTACGCCGCGTTCCGCAAGGACCCCGCGCAGAAGTGCGACGCCAAGACGGTCGTCGACTCCAACTCCACCGCCTCCGCCATCCAGGCCCTCGCCGCGCTCGGCGGCCATGACGCGGACGTCAAGAAGTCCGTGGAGTGGCTCAAGTCCGTGCAGCAGCAGGACGGCGGCTGGGGCTACAACCCCGGGCTGCCCTCGGACGCCAACTCCACCTCCCTCGTCGTAGGCGCCCTCAAGGCCGCCGGCGAGAACCCGGCCGAGGTGAAGTCCCAGCAGGGCAAGACCCCGCACGACGCGCTGGTCGCCCTCGCCATGCCCTGCGACACCGGCAAGGGCGCCTTCGGCCTCGCCGACATGAAGACCGGCAAGCCGGCGCCGAACGCCGACGCCACCGCGGCCGGCGTACTCGGCGGCCTGGACCAGGGCCTGGTCGTGCAGGCCGCCGCCACGGCCGAGCCCGCCAAGTGCGCCAAGGCCACCGACGCCAAGACGGCCGCCGCGAACGGTGCCGCCTATCTCGCCGACACCCTCGCCAAGGACGGCTACCTCAAGTCGTCCATGCCGGGCGCCGAGGACCAGCCCGACTTCGGCAACACCGCCGACTCGGTCGTCGCCCTGTCCGCGGCCGGTCTGACCGAGCAGGCCAAGAAGCCGCTCGAGTACCTGGAGAAGAACGGCGCCGCCTGGGCCAAGCAGTCCGGCTCCCCCGCCGCGTACGCCCAGCTGGTCTTCGCCGCCCACGCGGCCGGCGCCGACCCGAAGAACTTCGGCGGCACCGACCTGGTCACCGCGCTCAGCGACATGGGCCCGGCGCCGCAGAAGGCCGAGTCCGCGGCGGCCAAGGACGACAAGAAGGACGACGACTCCTCCTCGATGAGCGTCTGGTGGATCGTCGGCGTCTTCTTCATCGCCAGCGTCGGCATCGGCTTCCTGGTGAGCGGCCGCAAGAAGAACAGCCTGTGAGTGCCAGACTCCGTGGCCTGACCGCCCTCCTCGTGGGGGCGGTCCTCGCCGTACTCCTCGCGTCTCCCGCGCAGGCGGACGCGTACCGCTACTGGTCGTTCTGGTTCAAGAACGACAAGGGCGCCTGGGCGTACGCCACCCAGGGCCCGGCGACCGCGCGGCCCTCGGACGGTGATGTGGAGGGCTTCCGCTTCGCCGTGAGCGAGGATTCCGCGGATGCCTCGCAGCCGCGCGGGGACGCCGACTTCGCCACGATCTGCGCGGACACCGAGAAGAAGGACGGACAGAAGCGGGTCGCGCTCGTCATCGACTTCGGTACGGACAAGGACGCGCCCTCGGGCGAGACGCCTCCGAAGGCGCGTACCGCCTGTGCGCAGATCGCCGAGGACGGCAGCTCCGCCGACGCGCTCGCGGCGGTCGCCAAGCCGCTGCGCTACGACAGCAACGCGCTGCTGTGCGCCATCTCCGGCTATCCGAAGTCCGGCTGCGGAGAGCAGATGTCCGGATCCGACTCCGGTGCGGACAGGACCGCCGCACCCGCGGCCTCGGACGCCGACGACGACGGTGGCCCGTCCATCGGCCTGATCGCCGGGTTGGCCGCGGTGCTCCTTCTCGGTGTGGCAGCGATCTGGCAGGCCCGCCGCCGTAGGAGCTGAGGAGTTGCGCGCGCAGGGCGCCGCCGGACGCAGTGGGGACTCCCCTGCCCGAGCGAAGCCGAGAGCTTGGGGAAGGCTGACCGCCCCGGTCGCAAGCCGGGCCAACGCACTGCACCCGGGCGCCTGGTGGATCTGGGCGCTCGGGCTCGGCACGGCCGCATCGCGCACCACCAATCCGCTGCTGCTCGGCCTGCTGGTCGGGGTGGCGGGCTATGTGGTGGCGGCGCGGCGCACGGATGCGCCGTGGGCCCGTTCGTACGGGGCGTTCATCAAGCTCGGTCTGCTTGTGCTCGCGATCCGTCTGGTCTTCGCGGTGGTCCTCGGCTCGCCCATCCCGGGTTCCAGCGTGCTCTTCCGGCTGCCCGAGGTCCCGCTGCCGGACTGGGCACAGGGTGTACGGCTGGGTGGCAAGGTCACCGCCGAGGGCCTGCTCTTCGCGCTGTACGACGGTCTGAAACTGGCCACGCTGCTGATCTGCATCGGCGCCGCGAACGCGCTCGCCAACCCGGCCCGGCTGCTCAAGTCGCTGCCGGGTGCGCTGTACGAGGCCGGGGTCGCGGTCGTCGTGGCGATGACCTTCGCGCCTCAGTTCCTGTCGGATCTGCATCGGCTGCGGCGGGCGCGGCGGCTGCGCGGGCGTCCTGACAAGGGGATCCGGGGGCTGGCGCAGGTCGGGTTGCCTGTCCTGGAGGGCGCGCTTGAGCGCTCGGTCGCGCTCGCGGCCGCGATGGACGCGCGGGGTTATGGGCGCAGCGCCGATGTTCCGGTGCGCGTGCGGCGGCTGACCGCGCTGTGCACGCTCGGCGGCCTGGCCGGGGTCTGCGCGGGTACGTACGGACTGCTCGCCGCTCAAGGCGCCGGCTTCGGACTTCCCGTACTGATCGGCGGGCTCGTCCTCGCGCTCGTGGGGCTGTGGCTCGGCGGGAAGCGGTCGCTGCGTACGCGCTATCGGCCGGACCGGTGGGACCTGCGGGCCTGGCTGGTGTCGGCTTCGGGTGTGGCGGTCGCGGCGCTGATGATCGCGGCGGCGAGCGCCGATCCGGCCGCCCTCAACCCCGGTGTCATCCCGCCGACGGCGCCCGAGCTGCCGCTGTGGCCCGCGGCGGCCGTGCTGATCGGGCTGCTGCCTGCGTTCGTCGCTCCCGCGCCTGCCGTACCGGCCGCCGCTCCCCCTCGGAAGGAAGCCCCATGATCCGTTTCGAGGATGTCTCCGTGACATACGACGGCGCGTCCGCACCCACCGTCTCCGGGGTCGAGCTGACCGTCCCCGAGGGCGAGCTGGTGCTGCTCGTCGGTCCTTCCGGGGTGGGCAAGTCCACTCTGCTCGGCACGGTCAGCGGTCTGGTCCCGCACTTCACGGGCGGCACCCTGCGCGGCCGGGTGACGGTCGCGGGGCGTGACACCCGTACCCACAAACCGCGTGAACTGGCCGATGTGGTCGGCACCGTGGGCCAGGACCCGCTCTCGCACTTCGTCACGGACACGGTGGAGGACGAGCTCGCGTACGGCATGGAGTCCCTGGGGATCGCGCCCGACGTGATGCGCCGCCGGGTCGAGGAGACCCTCGATCTGCTCGGCCTCGCGGACCTGCGCGACCGGCCGATCGCCACGCTGTCGGGCGGTCAGCAGCAGCGGGTCGCGATCGGTTCGGTGCTCACCCCGCATCCGCGGGTGCTCGTGCTCGACGAGCCGACGTCGGCGCTGGATCCGGCGGCGGCGGAGGAGGTGCTCGCGGTTCTGCAGCGGCTCGTGCACGACCTGGGGACCACCGTCCTGATGGCCGAGCACCGTCTGGAGCGGGTGGTGCAGTACGCGGACCAGGTGGTGCTGCTGCCCGGTCCGGGTCAGGCGCCGGTGCTCGGCTCGCCTGCCGAGATCATGGCCGTGTCTCCTGTCTTCCCGCCGGTGGTCGGGCTCGGCCGCCTTGCGGACTGGTCGCCGCTGCCGCTGACGGTGCGCGATGCGCGGCGCAGGGCGGGGGCGCTGCGGGAGCGGCTGGAGGGGATGGCCCCACCGACCGACACCACCCCCGTCTCGGACCGCACCGCCACGGCCACGGCCACCTCCCTGGCCGTCCACCGCGGCCGGATCGAAGCCCTGCGCCGCGTCGACCTCACCGTCTCCCCCGGCGAGACCATCGCCCTGATGGGGCGCAACGGCGCCGGGAAGTCCACGCTCCTGTCCGCCTTCGTCGGGCTCGTCGTGCCCTCGTCCGGCAGTGTCGAAGTGGCCGGGGCCGTCCCCCACAAGACCTCGCCCCGCGACCTGATCCGGCGCGTGGGCCTCGTACCGCAGGAGCCTCGCGATCTCCTGTACGCCGACACCGTGGCCGGTGAGTGCTCGGCCGCCGACGCCGATGCCGGGGCGGCACCCGGTACCTGCCGGGCCCTCGTCGAGGAGCTGCTCCCCGGCATCCCCGACGCCACCCACCCCCGCGACCTCTCCGAGGGCCAGCGCCTCGCGCTCGCCCTGTCCGTGGTGCTGACCGCGCGCCCGCCACTGCTGCTGCTCGACGAGCCGACCCGCGGTCTGGACTACGCGGCGAAGGCCCGGCTCGTGACCGTGCTGAAGGGACTGGCCGCCGAAGGGCACGCGATCGTGCTCGCCACCCACGACGTGGAACTGGCCGCCGAGCTCGCCCACCGCGTCGTGATCCTCGCCGAGGGCGAGGTGGTGGCGGACGGGCCGACCGAGGAGGTCGTGATCTCCTCGCCCGCCTTCGCCCCGCAGGTGGGCAAGATCCTTGCGCCACTGCCCTGGCTCACGGTCGGGCAGGTGCGCACAGCACTTCAGGAGGGGGCATGACCGCGCAGGTACGGGCGGTCAGGCTCGGACCCAAGTCGATCGCGGCGCTCGTCCTGGTCAGCGTGACGGGCGTCTTCGCCTTCGGCTGGCCGCTGCTCGCCGACCCGCAGTCCGGGGTGGCGCACGCCAAGGACGCGCCGTGGCTGTTCGCCGCACTGCTCCCCCTTCTTCTGGGCGTGGTTCTCGCGACCATCTCCGAGAGCGGCCTTGGCGCCAAGGCCATCGCCATGATCGGCGTGCTCGCGGCGGTGGGCGCTGCGCTGCGGCCCCTCGGCGCGGGGACCGCGGGCCTTGAGCCGACCTTCTTCCTGATGATCGTGGCCGGGCGCGTGCTCGGTCCCGGCTTCGGATACGTCCTCGGGTCGGTGACCCTCTTCGCGTCCGCCCTGCTCACGGGTGGGGTCGGCCCCTGGATGCCGTTCCAGATGATGACCATGGGCTGGGTGGCGATGGGGGCGGGCCTGCTCCCCGGGCCCGACCGGCTGCGCGGCCGCGCCGAGCTGGGGATGCTCGCGCTGTACGGGGCGATGGCCTCCTTCGCGTACGGCTTCGTCATGAATCTGTACGGCTGGCCGATCCTCACCGGCCTGGGCTCCGGCATTTCCCGCGACCCCGGCGCCCCGCTCCACGAGAACCTGGCCCGCTTCGTCGCCTATCACCTCGCCACCTCCATGGGCTGGGACCTCGGCCGGGCCGTGATCACCGTGGTCCTCACCCTCACCCTCGGCCCGACCATCCTCAAGGCGCTGCGCCGAGCCACCCGCAAGGCCGCCTTCGAGGTCCCGGTCACCTTCGACAGCGATGCCGAGGACCTTTCCAGGCCTTCGAAGCCGTAACAAAACCGTGGGAAACGCCTGTAAATCCGTAGGCGAACTGTCACTCTGCGTGAAATCGGGGCTGCTTTCGCGTGACCCCGCGCACAGGACCTAGGTCACATACGAACCGGGATAGTAGACCTCAGGGCACCTCCCCTAGGGGTCCTCAAACCGGGTCTGACCTGCGGGTTCAAGGGGTCCGGCGAAAGTGGGGCCGTAACGCCCCATATGCGAGGAGAACTAGTAAAAGGGGTCATTGCGGCGACGTAACAGCCCTGGTTCTCTGGAGGAGTCGCAGGGCACGGCGGCTCCCCGATGAGCTTCGTCCCCGCCCCGGCAAACCCCTCCGCATCGTCCCCGCGGTACCGGCTTGCCTGCGACCGTCCTGTTCCCGACCGGAAGGTCCAGCGTGTCCATCTCCAGCATCCGCCGCATCGCGTCCCCGAAGAAGGCCGTCACCACCGCCCTCGTGGCCGCGTCCGCTGCCGGCCTGGTGTTCGCCGCGGCCCCCGCTCAGGCCGCGACCCCGGCTGTTGCTCCGGCCGCCGCCCCGGCTGCCGCCGGTTCGGCGCAGGCGATCGCGAAGCAGATGATCCCGGACCCCGCGCAGTACAACGCGTTCAGCCAGATCGTCTCCCGCGAGAGCGGCTGGAACCACACCGCGACGAACGCCTCCTCCGGCGCGTACGGCCTGGTCCAGGCTCTCCCCGGCTCGAAGATGGCGTCCGCCGGCTCCGACTGGCAGACCAACCCGGCCACCCAGATCAAGTGGGGCCTGGACTACATGAACTCCCGCTACGGCTCCCCGGTCGGCGCGTGGAACTTCTGGCAGCAGCACCACTGGTACTGAGCCGGACCCTGACTCACACGCCGAAGCGCCCGCCCCCTCGCACAGAGGGGGCGGGCGCTTCGCGCTGCGGCCGTGGGGAGCCGACAGGCCACCGCTAGCCCGCGAGCCGGTCGAACCACCGCACCGACTTCGGCCCGCCCCGCTTGAACGACCCGAAGTGGTCCACGTCCCCCTGGTCGAGCACCGGCGCCCGGACTCCGCGCGCGGCGAGATCCGCCGCGCAGCTCTTCGCGTTCCCGATCGGCACGTCCGTGTCGCCCGCCGACGCGTACAGCCGCACCGGCGCCTTCGGCTTCCAGTCGCAGCTGCCGTCCTGGCTCTTCAGGGCCGCCAGGAGCGCCCCGTCGGGGTGCCGCATCCGCTCGTAGTACTCGGGCGTGAGCAGCTCCTTCACGGTCCTCGGCAACTGGGCGACGATGTCCTCCTCATGGTGCTCCCCGTCGAAGAGCGCCTCGACGCGCTGGGCATAGGGGGCGCGGAAGGCTTCGGAGGGATCGCCGTAGAGGGGGTGCAGGCGGTTCTGGGCGACCAGGAAGTACGAGACGTAGAAGATCCCGCTGGTGTCGTTGACCCGTCCGTCGAACAGGGCCGGTACTTCCTGGCCGATGAGGTCGTACGGTCCGGCGATCGGCGCGAGGGCGCGCAGCCGGAATCCGCGGGAGCCGCCGGTGCTCAGTTCACGGCCGAGCGCCATGGCCACCTGCCCGCCCTGTGAGAACCCGGTCGCGTACACGTCTCCGGTCAGCGGCCGGTGCAGCCGCTGCGCCGCGCTGCGTGCCGCGCTGAGCATGTCGAGCGAGGCCGTGACGGACGAGCGCGTGTCCATGTAGGGATGCGGGCCGGGGCCCTTGCCGAGTCCCAAGTAGTCGGGTGCGGCGACAGCCCGCCCCGCGGAGGCGTGCAGATACGAGGGCAGCTTGCCGAAGTCGGTGGCGACCGAGGGCGCGTAGTCGCGGTGGACCATGGTGCCGTGGGTGTCGGCCACGAGGTCGAGCCGGCGCTCGCCGCCGGTGGGCAGGGTGAGCAGGCCGGTGGCGGTGGTCGGGCGGCCCGCGGTGTCGATGGTGCGGTACGTCAGGCGGTAGGCACGCACCCCGTGCCGTACCGTGCCGTCGCCGATCTCCGCCTGCGCGAGGAACGCGGCGACCTGCTCCCTGTCGAGCTCCGCGACGATCTCCACGCTCAGGAGGTCGCCGCGCCCGTGATGCGGTGCCGCCACGGTCGCGGGGCGGGCTTCGGCGAAGGCCGGTGCGGTGAGCGTGGCCGCCAGAGCGACCGTCGCGCAGGCGGCGACGGCGGCCCTGATGGCACGTGAACTGCGGTGTGTACGGCGGGTGTTGACCCTCTGCGTCGTCATGAGGAGATCGTCGTACGCCGCCGCGTCAGGCCCCATCCGGCGCACCCCCGAATTGCGGGGTGTATCTGGCTACACCCCACACAGGGGGCATACCCGAGCCGCTCGCCGCACGGGTACATTGCCGCTCACCGCACGGGTACATCGCCCCTCACCGCACGCGCATGTCAGAGCCGCTGAATGATCGTCCCCGTCGCCAGCGCCCCGCCCGCGCACATCGTGATGAGCGCGAACTCCTTGTCCCTGCGCTCCAGTTCATGCAGCGCCGTCGTGATGAGCCGCGCACCCGTGGCGCCCACGGGGTGGCCCAGCGCGATCGCACCGCCGTTGACGTTGACCTTCTCCAGGTCCTGCTCGAAGACCTGCGCCCAGCTCAACACCACTGAAGCGAAAGCCTCGTTGATCTCCACCAGGTCGATGTCCTTGAGCGTCATGCCCGCCTTGCCGAGCACGGCACGCGTCGCGTCGATCGGACCGTCCAGGTGGTAGTGCGGGTCCGCGCCGACCAGGGCCTGGGCGACGATACGGGCGCGCGGCTTGAGCTTCAGGGCGCGAGCCATCCGCTTGGAGGCCCACATGATCGCGGAGGCGCCGTCGGAGATCTGCGAGGAGTTGCCGGCGGTGTGGATCGCGGTCGGCATCACGGGCTTCAGCCCGCCGAGCCCCTCCATGGTCGTGTCGCGCAGGCCCTCGTCCCGGTCGACGAGCCGCCACATGCCGTGTCCGGCGCGCTGCTCGTCCTCGGTGGTGGGCACCTGCACCGCGAAGGTCTCGCGCTTGAAGCGCTCCTCGGCCCAGGCGATCGCGGCCCGCTCCTGCGAGATGAGGCCGAGCGAGTCCACGTTCTCGCGGGTCAGACCGCGGTTGCGGGCGATGCGCTCGGCCGCCTCGAACTGGTTGGGCAGATCGACGTTCCACTCGTCCGGCATGGGCTTGCCCGGGCCGTGCTTGGATCCCGAGCCCAGCGGCACCCGCGACATCGCCTCGACACCGCACGAGATGCCGATGTCGATGACACCGGCCGCGATCATGTTGGCCGTCATATGCGAGGCCTGCTGCGAGGAGCCGCACTGACAGTCCACGGTCGTCGCCGCCGTCTCGTACGGCAGCCCCATCGTCAGCCACGCGGTGCGCGCCGGGTTCATCGACTGCTCGCCCGCGTGCGTGACCGTGCCGCCGACGATCTGCTCCACGCAGTCCGGCTGGATCCCGGTGCGCGCGAGCAGCTCACGGTAGGTCTCGCCCAGGAGGTAGGCGGGGTGGAGATTGGCGAGCGAGCCCCCGCGCTTGCCTATCGGGGAACGTACGGCTTCGACGATGACGGGTTCCGCGGCCATGAGCCCTCTTCTCAAGTGATGGGTGCGGTCCGTGGGTGTGTCCCGGCACCCCTCGGGCCAGTCTTCGACCTGACTCAAGAACTAGTACGCGTTCTAGTTACGGGGACAGTCTCACGACTCAGGCCCGTCCACCGCAAGGGTCTTGCACGCACAGCCACCGTTCCTGCACGCCACTTGTGCGTAAAAGATCTCTGCACGCCCCTTGTCGCCGCTAGAACCCGTTACTACGCATCGCGGCCCGGAACCGCCTGTCGCGGCTCCGAATCCGGTCCGTCGTGACACAAATCGCCCGTAAGCCGGGGTCACGCGCCTGAACGGATTCCGGCTGGCTAGCGTCTACGAAGTTGCACCGACCATCCGACCGTCTCCCTCACCCCCACCGAAAGCCGTAACCATGGCCCAGGACGCCCTGCCGACGCCGTCACGGCCCCGGTCGCCCGCCGCGACCGCGGACCGCGCCGTCTGGCATGTCCGCCACCGGGTGCCGCTGCTCTCCACCCTCGCGCTCCTTCCGCTGTACGCGGTGTGGTGGTTCTTCTTCGCGAAGGGCGGTGGGGATCTCGCGGCGCAGCAGGCCTGGGCCGACTTCGTGTCGAAGCACCCCGGCACCCCGTACAACCTGTCCTGGTACGGCGGTCTGCACACCGCCAACTACAGCCTGATCTCGCCGTATCTGATGGCCCTGCTCGGCGTGAAGACGGTGACGCTGCTCTCCGGACTCGCCTCGGCCTGGCTCGGCGGAATGCTGTGGGTGCGCACGGGAATCGCCCGCCCGCTGTGGCCGGCACTGCTCACGTCGTACGCCCTCTGCTGCAATGTGATCTCGGGGCGCACCACCTTCGCGCTGGGCATCGCCTTCGCGCTTGCCGCGTGCGTGCTCCTGATCGGGGCGCGGCGGATCTGGTGGGCGGGCCTGTGCGCGGCACTCGCCACGACGGGTTCACCGGTCGCGGGGCTCTATCTGCTCGTGGTCGGCGCGGCATTTCTTCTCGTACGGGACTGGGGGCGGGCTCTTTCGCTCCTGCTCCCGCCCGTCGTGGTGGTCGGGGCGACGACCGTGCTCTTCCCGTTCCAGGGCGTACAGCCCATGGGGTGGGGGCGGATTCTCGCCCCCGTGCTGTTCTGCGCGGCCGTGCTGCTCGTGGCGCCGGGCAAGTGGCGGGCCCTGCGGGCCGGCTCCGCGGTGTACGCGCTCGGCGTCGTGCTCACGTTTCTGATCGCCTCGCCGATCGGCACGAACGTGGAGCGGCTCGCGCAGCTGATCGCCCCCGCCGTACTGCTCGCGTGTCTGCCCGCGAAGGCCACCGGGCCGCAGCGCCGCGCCGACCGGATCAAGCGTGGCGCGTATGTGCTGACCTTGGTGTTCTCCGTGTACTGGGTGACGCAGAAGGCGGTGGACGACATCGTCGTCTACACGAAGGTGCCGGCCTGGGCGAAGCACACCGACGAACTGGTCACGGCGCTCGACCGACTCGGCGCGGACCGCACCCGGGTCGAGGTCGTACCGTCCCGCGACCACCGCGAATCCGCACTGCTCGCGCCGCACGTCAACCTGGCCAAGGGCTGGAACCGGCAGGCCGACGTCGAACGCGGCCCGCTGTTCTACGACGGCTACCCGGGCGCGGGGGTGGCCGACGGCGCCTTCACTCCCGAGGCGTACAAGGACTGGCTCGACAAGTGGTCCATCGGTCTCGTCGTGCTGCACGACGGCCGCCCCGACGGGCCCGCCGAGCGCGAGGCCGCGCTGGTGCGCGGGGAGCCGGGGTTCCTGGAGCCGGTGTGGCAGGACGCGCACTGGAAGGTGTACCGCGTACGGGGCGCCGAACCGCTGGTCAGCGGGCCCGCCGAGCTGCTGCGCTCCGATGAGACCTCGATGGTCGTACGGGCGTGGGAGAAGGGCACCGTGAAGGTGAAGCTGGCGTACTCACCGTGGCTGACGACCTCCGGCGGCTGTCTCGCCGAGGACGGGGATTACGTACGGCTCCAGGTCGACGGACCCGGCGAGTACCGGATCGGTTCGGCGTACGGATGGCTGCCGCCGGGGCGTTGCTGACCGGGGCGTTGCCGACCGGGCACGCCGTCAGGCTGCGGTTGCGGCGCGCACGCGCGAAATAGATCACAAAGGGTCCGCTCATCCCGCTTTGATCCTGGGTGCGTCGCGCCTGGCCGGAGGGGGTTTCCCAGCAGTATGCAAATGCCTGCACACAGCACGTAACCGGGCACGAGGCCCCTATGGTCGACTCCCATGTCAACCACCACTCTCGACCGGCACCCGTCCGCATCCCCGCAGCCGCCCACCGGTGACGTGACCGTCACCGACCCCGCACTCGTGAAGCGCGCGGTGAAAGCGGCCGCGCTCGGCAACGCCATGGAGTGGTTCGACTTCGGCGTCTACGGCTATCTCGCCGTGACGATCGGCCATGTCTTCTTCCCCGACGCCTCCAGCACCGCCCAGGTGCTCTCGGCGCTCGGCACCTTCGCCGCCGCGTTCCTGGTGCGCCCGATCGGCGGCGCCTTCTTCGGACCGCTCGGTGACCGCATCGGCCGGCAGAAGGTCCTCGCGATCACCATGATCATGATGGCCGCGGGCACGTTCGCGATCGGTCTGATCCCCTCCTACGACACGATCGGCGTCTGGGCGCCCGTGCTCCTGATCGTGGCGCGCATGGTGCAGGGCTTCTCGACCGGCGGTGAGTACGGCGGTGCGTGCACCTTCATCGCCGAGTACGCGCCGGACAAGAAGCGCGGATTCTTCGGCTCGTTCCTGGAGTTCGGCACGCTCGTCGGCTACGTCGCGGGCGCCTCGCTCGCCACGGCCCTCACCACGTTCATGGCCGAGCCCGACCTCTACGGCTGGGGCTGGCGTATCCCGTTCCTGATCGCCGGACCGGTCGGTCTGATCGGTCTGTACGTACGGATGAAGCTCGAAGAGACCCCGGCCTTCCAGGCGCTCGCCGACGAGGCCGAGGCCAAGCAGAAGGCGCTGCCCAAGCCGAAGCTGCGCGAGATGTTCGTGGGCAACGGCCGGGCGATGATGCTCTGCATCGGCCTCGTCCTGATCTTCAACGTCAGCGACTACATGCTGCTCTCGTACATGCCGACCTTCCTGAGCGAGGAGCTCGGCTACGACGCCACGCACGGCACGCTGATCCTGATCGGTGTGATGGTCCTGATGATGGCGGTGCAGATCCCGATGGGCCGGCTCAACGACCGCGTCGGGCACCGGGTCGTCATCGGCGCGGGCTGCGTCGGCTTCGTCCTGCTGTCGGTGCCCGCCGTGCTGTTGATCCGCGCGGGTTCGACCTGGGCGATCGCCCTTGGTCTCACCGGTCTCGGACTGCTGCTCGTGGCCTTCACCTCCTCGATGCCCTCGGCGCTGCCCGCGCTGTTCCCGACGAGGGTCCGCTACGGCTCGCTGTCCGTCGGCTTCAACATCTCGGTCTCGCTCTTCGGCGGTACGACTCCGCTGATCGCGGCGGCTCTGATCGCGACCACGGGCAACCTGATGATCCCCGCGTACTACCTGATGGGCGCCGCCCTGATCGGTGGTGTGGCCGTCTGGCTGATGCCGGAGACCGCGGGGCGGCCGCTGCCCGGCTCCCCGCCCTCGGTGGAGACCCAGGCGGAGGCGCGGCAGCTGCGGACCCGCTCGACGGACGGCAGCCGGGTCCTGGTGGGAACCGCCGCGCGGTAGGTGCCGTCTGTGCCCGTAGATCGACGGGGCCGGGGCGACGAAGAGGAGCCCCCGGAAGCCGACGGCCACAGAGGCCCAGCGGGGGACGCGCATATGCACTTCAGGTTCGGCGGACGGCGCATCATCGCGGTGCTGCTCGCCCTGCTCGCCCTCCAACTGGGCTCCCTGATCAGCCCCGCGTACGCCTGCGGTTGCGGAGCGATGGTGCCGGACGACGGCTCCTCGATCTCCGTGGACCGCGAGGTGTCGGCCGTGCGCTGGGACGGGCGGCGGCAAGAGATCGCGATGCGTCTTTCGGTACGGGGTGACGCGCGTGAAGCCGCCTGGATCATGCCGGTGCCCTCGCGCGCCGATGTGGAGCTCGGCGACCGTGTGCTCTTCGCCGAACTCGCCGAGCTCACCGCTCCCGTGCACAAGGAGAGCTTCTACTTCTGGCCGCGCGAGGGCGACTTCCCGTTCTCGGACCAGGAGCGCGACGGCGCCGGCGCCTCGGACCGCGGCCCGGGCGCACCGCCCGTCGGCGTCACGGGCCGCGAGCGGCTCGGGCCGTTCGACGTGGCCCGCCTGACCGCCTCCGACCCGGACGCGCTCGCCGACTGGCTGAAGCAGGAGGGCTTCCGGCTGCCCGACCGGCTCTCGCAGGCGCTGCGCCCGTACGTGGAGCAGGGCTGGAGCTACGTGGCCGTCCGCCTCGCACCCGACGAAGGCGGCTCGGCGACACTCGGCGGTGAACTCGACCCGCTGCGCATCTCGTTCGCCAGCGACCGGCTGGTCTACCCCATGCGGCTGTCCCAACTGGCAGCCCAGCCACAGGCCTTGGACCTGTACGTGCTGGCCGGGCACCGGATGCGGACGCGCTCGTCGATCGGCGGATTCGAGCCGGAGGTCACGTACGCGAACCGTCTGGACGCCTCCGCGGGCCCGGCCCTGGCCTCCTTCGCGGGCGAGGAGACCCGCTATCTGACGGCCATCGAGCAGACCTTCCCGACCCCCTCGGAGATCTCCGGGGACCATGAGCTGGTCCGGAACGCTTCGGACGAGACGTACCGGGAGGTCATCCTCGACGAGAAGCTGCTGCGCTGGGCGGGCATCCCGGCGTGGATCGTCAGCTTCGGCGGGACGGCCGCGCTGCTGGTCCTGGTGATCGTGTGGCGCGCTGTGACGCGCGCGCGACGGCCGGTGCCGCCGCCACCTCCCGTATGGACCCCTCCGCCGCTCGCTTAGGGTCGAGGGGAGATCCGGTACGACAGCCAGGGGGGCTCGACCAGTGGGAATCCAAGGGACCGTGACAGCGGTCAGCAGCAACGAGGTGTACTCGTTCACCAAGCCGAACCGCGACAGCATCACGCTGCTCGCCGGCCTCGGCGTCGAGGGCGATGTGCACGCGGGCGTCACGGTGAAGCACCGCTCACGGGTCGCGCAGGACCCGACGCAGCCCAATCTGCGGCAGGTGCATCTGATCCACGAGGAGCTCTTCGAGGAGGTCGCCGGGCAGGGGCACAAGGTGACTCCCGGCGCGCTGGGCGAGAACATCACCACCGGCGGCATCGACCTCCTGGCCCTGTCCACCGGCACGCTCCTGCGTATCGGCGACGAGGCGGTCCTCGAGGTCACCGGGCTGCGCAACCCGTGTCTGCAGATCGACAACTACCAGGACGGGCTGCTCAAGCGGGTCGTGTTCCGTGACGAGGACGGCAGCCTGGTGCGCAAGGCGGGGATCATGACGGTCGTACGCGAGGGCGGTACGGTACGCCCCGGCGACACGATCACGGCCGAGCAGCCGGCCGGACCGCACCGGCCGCTCGAACGCGTCTGAGCCTCAGGTCCCGTATGGCCTCTGACGGTCACCGCAAGAAATCTGACGGTCGCTCATGTCTCGTGGTAGAAGCCCACGTTGACGGTGCGCGGGCTCGCACGGTCCTCGATGATCACTTCGCCCGAACCGCCCACCGGCAGCACCATCGTGCTGCCGTAGGCGAGTTGGTGATGCTGCTGCCCGACCCGGACCTTCACGACCGAGGCCGGGTCGGGGTGCGAACCGAGCAGCCAGGTGACGCGCCAGGCGCCGTCGGGGCCGCACAGGAACTCCAGATGCGTCCGCGAGATGAACAGCCAGTCATCCGGCGGCGCGAGCCGGCACACCGTACGGTCACGGCCCACCCGCAGCACCGCTCCCGGCGTGCTGTCGGCGTCCGCCATCGCCATTCCGGCCGTGGCGCCGGCGTCCGCCTGCGATACCGAGGCCATGGTGAGCTCGAGCACCTGCGCTCCTTCAAGTCACTTGCTGGGGGCGACGAATAGGAGCCCCCAGAAACCCCGGACAACAGAACCCCTCAACACCGAGGCGCGGTTGGACGCGCCGCCGCATCTTAGAGCGCGGAGCCCGTCAGGCCGCATGACCAAGGACACACCCCCACGGGCCGCTCGCGCACACGTTTGCGAAACTGGAGCCATGACCGAGCGTAAGCCTCCTGGCGTCAGCTTCGAATCGTTCGTCGACAAACAGATTCGTGAAGCCGAGGCCCGTGGAGACTTCGCCCGCCTCAAGGGTGCGGGCAAGCCTCTCGAGGGTCTGGACCGGCCGTACGACGAGCTGTGGTGGATCCGCAAGAAGATGCACCAGGAACAGCTCCCCGGCGCGCTGCCCCCGGCTCTCGCACTGCGCAAGGAGATCGAGGACGCCCTGGCCGCCGTGGCCGAGGCGCCCTCGGAACGGGCGATCCGCGCGCTGCTCGAACCGCTCAACGAGCGGGTCACGGAGTTTCTGCGCCGCCCGCCTGCCGGCCCGCTGCTCGGGCGTGGACCGGTGGACGTCGATGCGGTGGTACGGGAGTGGCGGGAGACCCGGCGCGAGGAGTGAGGCACCGCCGCCGGGCCCCGGATCAGCCCGTCCGCTCCTCCAGGCGCTCGCGGGTGGCCGCTCCGTACACACCGCGCGGGTCCTCGTCGATGCCGTACCAGAACTGGAAGTCCGCGACGGCCTCGCGGGTGTCGTCGTCGAACTTGCCGTGTGCGGGCCCTCGGTAGAGGCTCACGTCCTGCAGTCGGCGCTGCATGTCCCGTACGTCGTCACCGCTGTCGCCCTCCTGCAGCACCCGCGGGCCTGCGGGTGTCTCGGGCGGCGCGCTGGTGGCGGGGGTGGAGGCCTTCGTCGACGCGGAGGGCTTCTTCGAGGCGGAGGCCGACGCGGAGGGCTTCTTAGACACCGAGGCGGAGGCCGAAGGGGAAGCCGACGGGGACGCCGAAGCGCTGGCGGAGGCCGACTTCGAAGGGGCCTCGCTGGTCGGCGCCACGCTCTTCGCCGGCGACGAGCTCGACCCGCTGTCGGGCAGCGCCTGGTTGTCCTCGGGGTCGTCGGAGGACATGAAAGCGGCCGCCGTGGCCACGGCCACGACCGCGAGCACCGCCCCGCAGACGGCGAGCACGGCGCCACGGCGGCGATTCCGGCGCGTGCGGCGCCGGCGACGGGGTCCGGGCTGCGGGCTCACGTCCGGGACGGCGACCTCCCAGTCGCGGTCCCTACCGCCCACCTCGCCGCCGCCGGCGCCGCTCTCCGGGACGAAGAGCTCCACATCGGTCTGCAGCGGCTCGGCCCGTACGGCAGGAGGCCCGGCAGGGCGGTAGGCGACCGGGAGCCGGGTCGTGGCGGGCTCGCCCGGCTGCTCGTCCGAATCGTCGTCCGGCAGCGCCACGTACGGCCGGATCCGCAGCGGGTCGAAGTCCTCCGCCGCGGCGGCTTCGGCCTGGCGCGTCTCCTGCAGGCTGTCCGCCGCGCGCAGCGCGCAATCGCAGCGCGGATTGCCGTATGCGTCCTTCGGTATGCCGCATTCGGGACACATCAGTCGCTCACCTCGGTTGGTCCCCTCCCCTAGGTCCTGTCGTCGAACTCCCGGCGTCGCCCGAAGGGCGGCACGGCGGTGTCCGGTGCGTGCGATCGCAAGGCGCCGGAGCGCCCTCGTGGCGGAGCCACGTGGGCGTTTCGGCAACGCCGCGAGCGTGCGTGCCGGGCGCCGCCGTGCAGGCGGGAGTTCGACGACAGGACCTCTCGCACACAGGGATTATGCAGACCCTTTGTTTCAGGGCCCAGGGCCCCCACCCCTTACCTGGTGACCCACAGGTCTCCAACAGGCCATAAACGCCCATCCCGCCCAGGATGGAAGGAGAGATCGTTCCCCAAGCTCTCAAGCCAGGAGACGTAGATGGCCCAGGACGTGAGCGACGCGGGCAGCACTGCGGCGGCCGCGCCCGGCGCGGGACAGACACAGCGCAGCGTCATGGTGTCGATCGGCGCGCTGCTGCTCGGCATGCTGCTCGCGGCACTCGACCAGACCATCGTCTCGACCGCGCTGCCGACGATCGTCAGCGACCTCGGCGGTATGCAGCACCTGTCGTGGGTGGTCACCGCGTACATGCTGGCCTCGACCGCCGCGACACCCCTGTGGGGCAAGCTCGGCGACCTGTACGGGCGAAAGAAGCTCTTCCAGACCGCGATCGTGATCTTCCTGATCGGCTCGGCGCTGTGCGGTATCGCGCAGAACATGCCGCAGCTGATCGGCTTCCGCGCCCTGCAGGGCCTGGGCGGCGGCGGTCTGATGGTGCTCTCCATGGCGATCGTCGGCGATATCGTCTCGCCGCGTGAGCGCGGCAAGTACCAGGGCCTGTTCGGCGCCGTCTTCGGTGCGACCAGCGTGCTTGGCCCGCTGCTCGGCGGCCTCTTCGTGGACCACCTCAGCTGGCGCTGGGTGTTCTACATCAACCTGCCGATCGGCGTCGTCGCGCTCCTGGTGATCGCCGCCGCGCTGCACATCCCGCACACGGTCCGGCCGCACAAGATCGACTACCTCGGTACGTTCCTGATCGCCTCGGTCGCCACCTGTCTGGTCCTGGTTGCCTCGCTCGGCGGTACGACCTGGGCCTGGGGCTCGCCGCAGATCATCGGTCTCGCGGTGCTCGGCGCCGTACTGCTCGTGGCGTTCATCGCCGTGGAGCGCAAGGCCGCCGAGCCGGTGCTCCCGCTGAAGCTGTTCAGGATCCGCACCTTCACGCTCTCCTCGATGATCAGCTTCGTGGTCGGCTTCGCGATGTTCGGCGCGATGACCTATCTGCCCACGTTCCTGCAGGTCGTCAAGGGGGTCTCGCCCACCATGTCGGGCGTCCACATGCTCCCGATGGTCTTCGGTCTGCTGCTCTCCTCGACGATCTCCGGCCAGATCGTCTCCCGTACGGGCCGCTGGAAGATCTTCCCCGTGGCCGGTACGGCGGTCACCTCGGTAGGCCTGCTCCTGCTGCACCAGCTGAAGGAGACGACCGGCACCTGGGAGATGAACGCCTACTTCTTCGTCTTCGGCCTGGGCCTCGGCCTGGTGATGCAGGTCCTGGTCCTGATCGTGCAGAACGCCGTCTCGTACGAGGATCTCGGCGTCGCCACCTCGGGAGCGACCTTCTTCCGCTCGATCGGCGCCTCGTTCGGTGTGGCCATCTTCGGCACGGTCTTCACCAACCGGCTCGACGGCAAACTCAGCGACGCCCTCACCGGGCAGACCCTGCCCGCAGGGGTCTCGATCCAGGGCCTCGAGGACGACCCGCGCACCATCAAGCTGCTCCCGCCGGACCTCCAGGCCTCGGCCCTGCACAGCTACTCCTCCGCGATCACGGATGTCTTCCTGTACGCGGTACCGGTGGCCCTGGTCGCCTTCGCCCTCTCCTTCCTCCTGAAGGAGGACAAGCTGCGCGGCTCCGTGACCGCCCCGGAGATCACCGAGACCCTCGCCAGCAACCCGGTGGAGCGCTCCTCGCGCGACGAGGTGCACCGGGCGCTCTCGGTGCTCGGCACCCGGCAGGGCCGCAAGGAGATCTACCAGAAGATCACCGCGAAGGCGGGCTACGACCTGCTGCCCGCCGCGAGCTGGATGCTGCTCCGTATCCAGCGCTTCGGACATACGGAACCGGCGATGCTCGCCGAGAACACGACGGTGCCGCTGGCCCGTATCCAGGAAGCCGCCCGCCAGCTGGAGGAGCGCAAGCTCGCCACGCGCGAGGGCATGCGCCTGGTCTTCACGCCCGCGGGCCGCGAGGTGGCCGGCAAGCTCGGCAAGGCGCGCGAGGAGTCCCTCGCGGAACTGCTCGGCGACTGGTGGGGCCCCGACCGCCCGACAGACCTGGTCCGCCTCGTCGAGGAACTGAGTATGGAGCTGTCGGGTTCGGACGCGGAGACCCCGGGCGCGGGCAGCGTTCCCCGGGACCACGCGGCGCACGCGTAGCGGCCGCGGGGACCACGCGGGCGCACACCCAGCGGCCGCGGCCGGGGGCGCGCACAGTGCACCGAGAGCGCCTGGACGCTCTGCTCCCGCACGCCTCCCGCACCCCTCCCGCACTCCTTGCACCGGCCACCGCCCCTCGCTACGGTCCCGGCAGCAAAGCGGATGCGATCCACCACAAGGGGAAGGGGCCCCAGTGCTGCAGCAGGTCGCGGAGGGTGTACTGGTCCACCAGAGCCAGTTCATCCGGAGCAACGCCGTCGTCGTGCAGGGCCCGTCCGGCGTACTGCTCATCGACCCCGGGGTGACCGAACGCGAGATGTCCTGTCTCGCGGACGACCTGGCCGCTTCCGGCATGAGGGTCGTCGCCGGGTTCTCCACACATCCCGACTGGGACCACCTGCTGTGGCACCCCCGGTTCGGCGAGGCGCCCCGGTACGCCACCGCACGCTGTGCGGCCAGCATCCAGGAGGAGCTGACCGACCCGGGTGCGAAGGACCGTATCGCCGAACACCTCCTGGAGACGGAGGTCGCCGGACAGGTCCCGATGGACCTGCTCGGCCTCGTCTCCGCACTGCCCTCCGGTGCGACGCTGATCCCCTGGGACGGCCCTCGCGTCCGGGTCGTCGAACACCGGGCGCACGCCCCCGGCCATGCCGCGCTGGTCATCGAGGACCACGGGGTGCTCGTCGCCGGTGACCTGCTCTCCGACGTCCTGGTCCCGATGTTCGACATGGAGGCCGCCGAGCCGCTCGACGACTACCTCTGCGCGCTACGGCTCCTGGAGAGCGAGGCGGGCACGGCCGATGTCGTCGTTCCCGGCCACGGGTCGATCGGCGAAGCCGGTCAGGTGCGGGCGCGGATCGAGCAGGACCGGGCCTACGTACTCGCCCTGCGTGCCGGCAAAACCCCCGACGACCCGCGCATCGGCCCCTCGGTGGAGCCCGGCTGGGAGTGGGTGAGCGAGCTCCACGAGGGGCAGCTGCAGAGCCTGGCCCGGGACGGCGGGGGCGACGGCGCCTGAGGTGCGTCCGGGGAATCGGGGATCGGGCCGTCCTCACGGGTGGCCTACGGACGGCGGGCGGCTCAGGCCTCCCGAGCACTCGGCAGATGTACGTGCCGGACCCCGCGCCCTTGGCAAGATCCGAAAGAGACACCTAGGCGGCCGTCAGCTCCTTGCCGTACCAGATCTCCTGGTAGGCGCCCGAGTTGTACGCCGGGATCTCGGCGAATCCACGCTTCACGTACAGCATCCGCGCCTCGATCAGGTCGAGCCGCGTATCGAGTACGAGCCGTCGCGCGCCGAAGGAGCGGGCCGCCTCCTCGGCCGCGTCCATGAGCAGCGTCGCACCGCCCTTGCCGCGTGCGGACGGCAGCAGGAAGACCCGCTTGAGCTCACAGGTCGTCGTGTCGAGGCGGCGAACGCCCGCGGAGCCCACCGGCTCGCCATCACAGCGCGCCACCAGGAGCACCCCGTCCGGGCCGCGCAGGCTCTCCCCCGACTCGGCGGCGATCCCCCGCTCCAACTCCTGCGGCTCGGTGGACCGGCCCGTCTCCTTCAGGTACCAGCGGTCGCTGACCTCGGTGTAGTACGCGCGCCACAGTGCGGTGGCGGCGGGAGAGTCGACGGGTTCCGCGGAGATCGTCCAGGTGGTGCTCATGGTCGACATCCTCCCCTGCAGGTAGCGCGGCACGCACCGGGATTTCGCGCGGCACGCACCGGGATTCGCGCGGCACGCACCGGGTTTTCCTCGCCGTCTGCGGGCTACTCGGCAGCGGACAGTCCCGCACGACAGTCCTCACGACAGGAGCGCGACCATGTCCGCAGTTGTGACCGTCATCGTGATCGTGGCCGCAGTGGCCCTGATCGCCGGCGCGGTGTTCTTGGTGAGCCGCGGACCACGCGGCGGGGGCCGGAGCCTTGAGCGGCGTTTCGGACCGGAGTACGAGCGGGCGGTCGCGCGCCATGACGGCGACACCCGGGCCGCCGAGCGCGAGCTCGACGAACGGGTCAGGCAGCACGGCTCCCTCACCCCGAAGCCGCTGGCGGCCGGGGAGCGGGAGCGTTACGAGACCCGGTGGGCCCGTGCGCAGGAGCGGTTCGTGGAGTCGCCGCACGAGGCGGTGGCCGAAGTCGACGCGCTCGTGGCCGAGTTGGCGGCGGAGCGCGGCTATCCGGGCCGCGAGCGGTACGAGGAGCAGCTCTCCGCGCTGTCGGTGCATCACGCGTACGAGGTGAACGGCTACCGCAGGGTGCACGCGGCGGCCCACGGGAACGGCGGGGGCGATACGGAGGCCCTGCGGGCAGCGGTGGTCGAGGCGCGCTCCCTGTTCCACGAGCTGCTGGGCACAGCGGAGGGCGGGCGCCACCAGGGCCGGAGCCGGGTCTGGGCGGCGAAGCCGGAGCGGCAGACGGAGCATGAGCGCACGGAGCGGGGACCGGAGCAGGAAGCCGGGTCCGAGGCCGCGCGGGAGCCGGGCGGGGACGACCGGCGGCAGGACCGCCCTGAGCGGGGCCGCTCGGGACCGGCATGGATCTTCAACCGGCAGCGCACGAAGGAGAGTTGAGAGCATCATGGGCGATCGGACGCACACGGGCGGCAGCGGTGAGCGGATGCCTTCGGGTGACGGAGGCGAGCGGATGCCTTCGAGCACCGGAGGCGAGCGGATGCCTTCGAGCAGCGGCGCCGAGCGGACGCCTTCGAGCAGCGGCGCCGAGCGGACAGGTCCCGGCGGCGGTGAGCCGATGCGTACGGGCGGTGGCGGTGAGCCGATGCGTACGGGCGACGGCAGTGAGCCGATGCGTACGGGCGACGGCAGTGAGCGCGCCACCTCGGGAAGCGGCCGCGCGCGGATGCGTGCGGGCGGCGGTGCCGAGCAGGTACACACACCCGGCGTCGGCGAACAGGCGCACACGGGCGGCGGCGGTGCGCTCCTGACCCGGGACGAGCGCGAGAAGTGGGCGCAGCGGCTGCAGCACGCCGTGGCCGGGTTCGTGGACGCCCCGCGCGATTCCGTACAGGAGGCGGACCGAGTGGTCGAGGAGGCGGCGGTGCGCCTGACGGAACACCTCACCGAACGCCGCCGGACACTGCGCGGCTCTTGGTCCACGGAGCGGAGCGGCGGCGCGGGGGCGAAAACGGGCGACGCGAAGGCGGGCGCCGGCACGGACAGGGGGACGGCGGAAGCCGCAGGACGCCCGGACCCCACCACCACCCCGGACACCGAACAGCTCCGACTCGCCCTGCGCGACTACCGGGAGCTGGCGGAGCGGTTGCTGGGGGTCTGACCGGCAGCTGCGAAGGCCCCGAACAGGCGCCGCGGAAGGCGGCCGGCATCGCGAGGTGTCGGCCGCCTTCCGCGGCGCCGTCCTGCCCGGACACCGGGCAGCCAGGGCGCGGACCACCTGAGCCCGCACCCCTCCCCGTACGAAAAATCAGGCCGGCTTCGGACCCGCCTGCTGCACCACCTCGAACGTCCACACCTGCGAGCCACTGGCCGCGGGCTTCGGCCGCTCGCCGCCCTCCGCGCCGCCGCCCTGGTGGGCCGCCTTCATCGGCCCCTCCATCCAGGCCTGGAAGTCGGCCTCGGAGCGCCACCGCGTGTAGACGAGGTACTGGTCGGTTCCCTCGAGCGGCTTGAGCAGCTCGAACCACTCGAACCCGTCGGAGCTCTCCACGGCCCCGGCCCGCGCGGCGAAGCGCTTCTCCAGGGTCTCCCGCTGCTCGGCCGGGACGGTCAGTGCGTTGATCTTCACGATGCTCATGCCCGCCATCTTCGCGCAGTCGCCCGGACGGCTCATCACGCGCCCCCCACTTCGCGCCCACGAGTTGCACACAAACGCGTCGGGCCCGGCCGCACAGTGTGCGGCCGGGCCCGACGGGGAACCTGACGAAAATCAGCCCTTGAAGTGCAGTTCGATCGACCCGTCGGCAGCCGCCACGACCTTGACCTCGTCGAGGTCCATGACGTGCACGGTCGGCTCGTACCGCGCGGCGCGCGGTCCGACGCCCACGACACGCATTCCGGCCGCCTTGCCCGCGGCGATCCCCGCGGCGGAGTCCTCGAAGACGACGCAGTCGGCGGGGTCGAGACCGAGCAGGCCCGCGCCCTTGAGGAAGCCCTCGGGGTCCGGCTTGCTGGCCGAGACGGACTCGGCGGTGACGCGGTGGGCGGGCATCGGCAGTCCGGCCGCGTTCATGCGCGTGGTCGCGAGCGGCAGGTCTGCGGAGGTGACCAGGGCGTGCGGCAGGTCCTGGAGTGCGGCCATGAAGGCCGGGGCGCCGCCCACCGGGACCACGCCTTCGACGTCGGCGGTCTCCTCGGCGAGCATCACGCGGTTCTCCGCGTAGTTCTCCTCCATCGGGCGGTCCGGCAGCAGCACCGCCATCGAGGCGTAGCCCTGGCGGCCGTGCACGACGGAGATGACCTGCTCGAAGTCGAGCCCGTGCTTGTCGGCGAACCGCCGCCAGCAACGTTCCACCACCGCATCGGAGTTGACGATCGTGCCGTCCATGTCGAGGAGCAGGGCGCGGGCGGACAGTACGGCAGGGGCCTCGATGGCCGTCATCTGCGCTCTCCAGAGCTCGGGGCGCGCGACCTGGCAGGGCCGCGGAAGAAGCAAAAGAAACAGAGCGGTCCCGCCCGCCGGTCAGGGGGTGCGGGCGAGGACCACTTTGTTCCTACAGCATACAAAACAAGTGCGGTGATACGCCAGCGGCCTGCCCGATTCCGGACAGGCCACCCCAAAGCAATCCACAGAACAGCAGGTCACAGCGCCCCGATGGGCACTCAGCCCGCGATCGCCTCGTAGAAGCTGAAGCCCGCCATCGCCAGCATCGCGATCGCCGCGATCTTGGTGATCAGCGCGAGCGGCACCCGCTTGAGCAGGGCCTTGCCGCCGACGATGCCGATGGCCGCGACCGACCAGAGCGCGAGGACGGCGCCGAGGCCGACCGAGAGCGGATCGTCGTACTTGGCCGCGAGATTGGCGGTCATGATCTGGGTCAGATCGCCGAACTCGGCGATCAGGATGAGCATGAAGCCCGCCCCCGAGACCTTCCAGAAGGACTGGTCCGCGGGCTTGCGGACCTCCTCCTCACCGTCGTCCTTCTTCATGAGCAGCATCAGTCCGCCGCCGAGGAAGAGCACGCCGGTGAGGGCCTGCAGGATCTGGTGCGGGAGCAGGGTGAGCACCGAGCCGGCCGCGATCGCGAGCGCCACATGCACCGCGAAGGCGGCGGCGACACCGACGAAGACGTACGAGGCGCGGTAGCGCGTGCCGAGCACGAGGCCGGCGAGTGCGGTCTTGTCGGGGAGTTCGGCGACGAACACGAGGCCGAAGACGATGGCCATGACGCTGAAGCTGAGCAAGATTCCTCGATCGGTAGGGGCTGCCCCACCGAGAGCTGCTGCGGACACCTCGGCACGGCAGCGCGCGTAGGTGCCCCTTTCCGGAGAAAGGCACACGTGAGCACTGCGTAGCCGAAGGTCTCGCTGGCGGATCGGTGACGATCCGCTCCGGGCGCCGGCGCAGCACGTCCTGAAGACGGCTGAGCAGTATGTCGACGGTCCGGCGAAGAGCTACTCCCCTTCTGCGTCATCCATCGTACGCGACCTACGTCCGAGCGCGTCAGGGCCATAAGTCCCGAGCGCACCGAGACAGCCATAAGCGCCCCTCACGGATATTTCCCCCAACTCCCTTGAGATCAGGGCCCGATGGCGATTGCGCACGCCCTCTTGTCCGCTCATCCGCTTGACGCGACCCTGTCACCCGGCGCACATCTCCCCGCAACACCGCGCCTCCAGCATGAGCGAGCTCGGAAACAAGAAGGAACGGCCAACATCCCCCCACACCAAGGGAGTTCGCATGTCCGGTATCTACGCGCGTAAACGAGCCGGCTTCCTCGCCGCCCTCACCGCCGCCGCGGCCGCTGTGAGCCTGCTCACCGGCCCGTCCGCCCAGGCCGCACCCCCCACCCCGATCAGCGCGTCCACCGCCCGCACCTACCTGGGCCAGCTCACGGTGAAGGCCGAGGGGTCCTCGTCCGGCTACAGCAGGGACCTGTTCCCGCACTGGATCACCCAGTCCGGCTCCTGCAACACCCGCGAGGTCGTCCTCAAGCGCGACGGCACCAATGTCGTGCAGGACTCCAGCTGCGCGGCGGTGTCCGGCAGTTGGTACTCCCCGTACGACGGCGCGACCTGGAGTGCCGCGTCGGACGTCGACATCGACCACGTGGTCGCGCTGTCCGAGGCCTGGCGCTCCGGCGCGAGCAGCTGGACCACCTCCCAGCGCCAGGCCTTCGCCAACGACCTCACCCGGCCGCAGCTGATAGCCGTCACCGACAACGTCAACCAGGCCAAGGGCGACCTCGACCCGGCCGAGTGGCTGCCGTCGCGCACCGCGTACACCTGCACGTATGTCCGTATGTGGGTGCATGTGAAGCACCACTACGGGCTCAGCATCGACTCCGCGGAAAAGAGCGCGCTCACCTCCGCACTCAGCGGCTGCTGAATCTTTACGTCGGAACTTCCCCGCTGCCCTCCGTCGTTCCGTACCGTACGGGCGACGGAGGGAAGTGATCACGATGACCCGGCTGCGCCTGGGCCCGCTGCTGCGCTATGTCGACGAGGCAGCGGCGACGATATGGGTGGAGACCGACCGCCCCTGCACGGCCGAGGTGCGCTGCGCCGACGGCTCCGGCGGACGGGAGCACACCTTCCAGATAGCCGGGCACCACTATGCGTTGATCCCGGTGACCGGCCTGAGCGCCGGCAGCCGGACCGCGTACGAGGTGTTCCTGGACGGACAGCAGGTCTGGCCGCTGCCCGACTCGCACTTCCCGCCGTCGACGATCCACACGCCTTCGAGCGAAGAGCAGTTGACGGTCTCGTTCGGCTCCTGCCGCTGGGCGGCGCCGCCCGCGAGCGAGCACGATCCGGTGGGCCCCGACGCCCTCGACACTCTCGCCGCGAAGCTCGCCGACCACCCCGATCACGTACGGCCTGACGTCCTGCTGCTGCTCGGCGACCAGGTGTACGCGGACATGACCTCCAAGGCCACCAAGAGCTGGCTGGCCGCGCGGCGCGATCTGCGCGAGCCGCCGGGTGCGCAGGTGGCGGACTACGAGGAGTACACGCACCTCTATTACGAGTCCTGGCTGGACCCGGAGGTGCGCTGGCTGCTCTCCACCGTGCCCAGCTGCATGATCTTCGACGACCACGACGTCATCGACGACTGGAACACCAGTGAGTCCTGGCTCGCCGAGATGCGGGCCACCGCCTGGTGGAACGAGCGGATCCTGAGCGGTCTGATGTCGTACTGGGTCTACCAGCACCTGGGCAATCTCACCCCGGCCGAACTCGCCGCCGACCCCGTGTACGCGGCGGTGCGCGAAACACCTGACGGCACCGACGAGTTGCGGGCCTTCAGCGCCCGCGCCGACCAGGACCCGGCCTCCACGCGCTGGTCCTACCGGCGCGACTTCGGACGCGTACGGCTGCTGATGATCGACACCCGCTCCGCGCGCGTCCTGAAGGAGTCCGAGCGGGCGATGCTCGACGAGGGCGAGGCGCAGTGGCTGCGCGAACAGGCGCTCGCGGAACCGGAATCCAGCGACCATCTCCTGATCGGCACCTCGCTGCCGTGGCTGCTCCCCCATCTGATCCATGAGGCCGAGGGCTGGAACGCGGCGCTCGCGCGCGGGGAACGCGGTGAGCGCTGGGCCCGGATAGCGGAGGATCTGCGCCGGCGCAGCGATCTGGAGCACTGGGCGGCGTTCCCGCGCTCGTTCGCCATGCTGACCGAGCTGATCGCGGAGGCGGGCAGCGGTCCCGGCGCCCCGGCCACGGTTCTCGTGCTCTCCGGAGACGTCCACCACGCGTACGCGGCTGAGCCCAGCTGGCCCGACGGCGAGCGCGCACCGGACGCCCGCGTCCTGCAGCTGACCTGCTCGCCGGTACACAACTCCCTGCACCGCTCGGTGAAGTGGGGCTTCCTCTTCGGCTGGAGCAAGGCGGGCCGCGCGCTCGGCCGGCGCTTCGCCCGGCACGGCCGCCTCCCGAAGCAGCCCATCAAGTGGCGCAGGACGGGCGGCCCTTGGTTCGGCAACCAGCTGATGACGCTGACGCTGCGGGGGCGTTCTTCGCGGCTGCGCCTCGACCAGGCGCAGCGGGTGAAGGGGGGCGGGGCGCGCCTGGAGACGGTGGAGGAGACGCAGCTCACGCCGTGAGGGGGCATCGGCAGCAGCGTCGGGGACAGAGGTGACAGACAGGTGCCGCAGCCGGCCCGCGGGCCAAGCGGAATCCGGCCATCGACTGAATGTTGAACTTGCAAGCAGGCTAAGGCTTACCTAACCTAGGGCTCCCCCAGATCGGTTCACGTCCCCGGACCGAAGTAAGGAGTCCTGCCATGACTGGACGTCTCAACAGCGCCCAGCCCTACGCCATAGGTCTGTTCCGTATCGTCGTCGGACTGCTCTTCGCCTGCCACGGCGCCGCCACCCTGTTCGGTGTCCTCGGCGGCCCGATGGGCGGCAGCACCCCGGAGATCGGCACGTGGCCGTCGTGGTACGCGGCCGTCATCCAGCTCGTCTGCGGTGGCCTGGTCCTGATCGGCCTGGCCACCCGCCCCGCCGCACTGATCGCCTCGGGCTCGATGGCCTACGCGTACTTCAAGGTCCACCAGCCCGAGGCGCTGTGGCCGCTGCAGAACAGCGGCGAGTCCTCCGCCCTGTTCTGCTGGGCCTTCTTCCTGCTGATCTTCACCGGCTCGGGCGCGCTCGGCCTCGACCGGCTCTTCTCCCGTGGCGCACGGGTGCGCGAGGAGCTGGACCAGGCGGCAGCGCAGTCGGCGCAGGAGTCCGTCAAGCGTGAGGAAGCGCTCCGAACGGCACGGTGAAACAGGCAAGCCGGTCCCCCGCACCGCCCTGTTCGCGGTGCAGGACCACCGAAGCGGCCGCGCCCCGGCGGAAGTTCCAGCTGTGGTGCGCGGCCGCTTCGCCGTTGCCGGACGCGTCCGTGGTGAAGTCGAGCCAGACCTCGTTGTCCCGGTTCAGGTACGCCGGGTCCTTGGAGGGCTGCACCGGGTCGACCTTGTTCTGGTAGTGACCGCCGGCGTCCGCCGGTTCGGTGCCGCAGGGCTTCTGGTGTACGTGCGCGCCGTACGCGTGGCCGGCCTTGAGCCCCTTCACCTGGAGCTCGACCTTGGTGCCCGTGTCGTCGCTGAACTGCCGCACCTCGATCCAGCTCGCCGCCGGCACCAGCGTCAGGTCATAGGTCTTCGCGGTCGACGGGATCAGCGCGCTGGGCGGCGCGAAGGTCGCCTCGGCGCGCATCCAGTAGTAGTCCGCCGCCGCCTCGCTCGCGTAGCGGCCCGTGCCCGTCTCGCTCACGCCGGTGCTCACCGCGCCCGTAGCGCCGCCCGAAGTCGCGAGCAGCGCCGCCGTCAGGCCCGCCACCGCCATCCCTGCCACCATCGTCCACTCCCTTGCTGTGGGGCTCTCCTTTCGTTCGTACGGGACTTCGGCGCGGGCCGCCGCATCGGACACGGCAGCCGGGTGAACGGTCGGTGACCATGCCGGGCACCCCCGTGGATGTCCCCGCACCCACCGTGCGTACGCTGTATGGCTGTTGATGTTGCGCCGTGTCCGGTATCTGCGGACCCACAACTCAGCGGCGCCCCTGCGGCGCGACAGCGCCGACCGGGAGGGACTCGTGCTGGACAGTGTGAGTGCCCTGACCGGCAGCCCCTGGATCTACGCCATCGTGGCGGTCTCGATCCTGTGCGATGTCTTTCTGCCCGTGCTCCCCAGCGGTTTCCTGGTGATCACGGCGGCTACGGCGGCCGCCGCCGGTTCGGGTGCGGCGGCCGGAACGGCCACGCGCGTGGTGGGCGACGTCCCCGACCTCATGCTGCTCGCACTGTGCGCGGCCACCGCCTCGGTGCTCGGCGACCTCGCCGCCTACCGCATCGCATGGCGTGGCGGCCCCCGCTGGGACCGCGCCCTGGCCCGCTCACGGCGGCTCGCCTCGGCGCAGGAACGTCTCGGCGCGGCGCTCGCGCGGGGCGGCGGCGCCCTTGTCGTCCTCGCGCGCTTCGCCCCGGCCGGCCGCTCGGTCGTCTCCTTCGGCGCGGGCGCGGCCCACCGCCGCGTACGCGAGTTCCTGCCGTGGTCGGCCCTGGCGGGAGTCGCCTGGGCGGCCTACAGCGTGGGCCTCGGCTACTTCGGCGGCCAGCTCCTGGGCGCCAACTGGATCGCGACGGGGGTCTCGCTCCTGGCGCTGTTCGGTGCGGGGGCGGGGGCGGCCTATCTGATGCGGCGGCCTCGGCCTGCGGCGGATCCGGCGGGCTGACCCCGTCCGACGCGGACGTCCGTCCGGCTCGGCTACTCGCCGACCCGCTGCCCGTGCACATGCTTCAGAAGCATCCGCGTGCTGACCACGTCAGGCGTGGCCACCTCCTTCCAGTAGCGATGGCCGCTGACGAACACCGCGAGCTCCAGCTCGCGCCGTCGCAGCTTCTCCACCTCGGCCTGCTCGTCCTCCGTCCAGCCAGGGGAGGCAGGACGCTCGACCTTGCGCCAGCCGCCCGTGTCGCTGAAGCCGTCGAGCGGCACGACGGACCAGGGGAGCCGCTTCAACAGAGTCAGAAGATCGGACCTGATCTGATGCAGCTCCTCCTGACCTGCCAGGAGGTCACTCGGGAACTCAGGAGTCACAGCCACGCCGCAATGCTACGTCTGTTCGATTTCCGAGGGCGAGCGAAATCGGGGACTTCACGCGAACGTGTGTTCCTTCGGGGATCGCGCGCCACACTGGAGGCATGTGCCGCAGTATCAAGACCCTTCGCCCGCCGGTCCTCGAGCACGACGCCACCGAGGACGACATCCGCGCCGCAGCGCTTCAGTACGTACGGAAGATCTCCGGCTTCCGCGCACCCGCGGCCCACAACCAAGAGGTCTTCGACCGGGCCGTGGACGCGGTCGCCGAGGCCACCGGCGCGTTGCTCCAGGATCTGGTCGTACGGGGATCAGGGAGCGCGAAGGCCAAGGGCGCCGCGTAGGCAGCCGTCAGCCGGAGCCCTCGACCTCGTCGAGCGCCCGCTCAAGCCACTCCACCCAGAAGGTCTCCAGGTCGATCCCGCCCCGCAGCACCAGGTGCTGGAGGCGGTCGGCGGTCTCGGGGGCGGGGAAGTCGCGGGCCTCGATCGCCTCGTACTCCGCCAGCTGCGCCCGGTGCAGCTCCAGATGGCGCCGGAGTTCGGACGCGAGCCCCTCGCGGCCGACCACGCCCGCCGCCCGCACCCGCAGCGGCAGCGGATCGCGGATCGGCCGCGGGTCCTCCGGGCGTGCGACCCAGGCGGCGAGCTCCTCGCGGCCCGCCGCCAACACCTCGTACTCCTTCTTCGAACCCCGCGAAGGCCCCTGCGAGGGCAGCGCCCGGATCAGTCCGGACTCCTCCAGGCGCCCCAGCTCCCGGTAGATCTGCTGATGCGAGGCCGACCAGAAGTAGCCGATCGACTTGTCGAAGCGGCGAGTCAGCTCCAGGCCGGACGAGGGCTTCTCCAGCAGGGCGGTCAGGATCGCGTGCGGCAGGGACATCAGCGGCCCGTCACAGGGACGCGGCCAGTTCGGTGCCCTGCTTGATCGCCCGCTTCGCGTCGAGCTCGGCGGCCACGTCGGCGCCTCCGATGACATGCACGTTCGCTCCGGCGGCGAGCAGCGCGTCGTACAGCGCGCGGCGCGGCTCCTGCCCCGAGCACAGCACGACGGTGTCCACGTCGAGCACCGAGCTCTGTCCGTCCACCGAGATGTGCAGTCCGGCGTCGTCGATACGGTCGTACGTGACGCCCGCGACCATCTTCACGCCCCGGTGCTTGAGCTCGGTGCGGTGGATCCAGCCCGTCGTCTTGCCGAGCCCGGCACCGACCTTGCTCGCCTTGCGCTGCAGCAGGTGGACCTGGCGCGGGGGCAGCGGCCGCTCCGGCTCGTTGAGCCCGCCGCGCGTGCGGTACTCCATGTCGACGCCCCACTGCCGGAAGTACACGGCCGGGTCCGCGCTCGCGCCCTCGCCGCCGTCGGTGAGGAACTCGGCGACGTCGAAGCCGATACCGCCGGCCCCGATCACCGCGACCTTCTCCCCCACCTCGGCGCCGCCCTGCAGCACGTCGAGGTAGCTGAGCACGCTCGGGTGGTCGACCCCGGGGATCGAGGGCGTGCGCGGCTCCACTCCGGTGGCGATCACGATCTCGTCGTACGAGCCTCCGGAGAGGTCTTCCGCCTCGACCCGCACACCCAGCTTGACGTCCACACCGCGCTCTTCGAGCTGTACGCGGAAGTAGCGGATCGTCTCGTCGAACTCCTGCTTGCCGGGGACCTTGCGGGCCACGTTCAGCTGGCCGCCGATCTCCTCGGCCGCGTCGAAGAGGGTGACCTGGTGGCCGCGTTCGGCGGCGGAGACCGCGCAGGCGAGACCGGCCGGACCCGCGCCGACGACGGCGACGTGCTTGACGCGCCGCACCGGACCGAGGTTCAGCTCCGTCTCGTGGCAGGCGCGCGGGTTGACCAGACAGGAGGTGATCTTCCCGCTGAAGGTGTGGTCGAGGCAGGCCTGGTTGCAGCCGATGCAGGTGTTGATCGTCTCGGGCCGGCCCTCGGCGGCCTTCGCCACGAACTCCGGGTCGGCGAGGAAGGGCCGGGCGAGCGAGACCAGGTCCGCGTGGCCCTCGGCCAGCAACTCCTCGGCCTTCTCAGGGGTGTTGATGCGGTTGCTGGTGACCAGCGGGATCTCGACCGCGCCCATGACCTTCTTGGTCACCCAGGCGAACGCGCCGCGCGGCACGCTGGTGGCGATGGTCGGGATGCGCGCCTCGTGCCAGCCGATACCGGTGTTGAGGATGTTGGCGCCGGCCGCCTCGATCTCGCGGGCGAGCGTGACGACCTCGTCCAGCGAGGAGCCGCCGGGCACGAGGTCGAGCATGGAGAGCCGGTAGACGATCAGGAAGTCACGGCCGAGGCGGGCGCGCGTACGGCGCACGATCTCGACGGGGAACCGCATCCGGTTCTCGTACGAGCCGCCCCAGCGGTCGGTGCGGTGGTTGGTCTGCGCGGCGATGAACTCGTTGATCAGATAGCCCTCGGAGCCCATGATCTCGACGCCGTCGTACCCGGCCTTCTTGGCGAGCACGGCGGTGCGCACGAAGTCCTCGACGGTGCGCTCGACCTCGTCGTCGCTCAACTCGTGGGGTACGAAAGGTGAGATGGGCGCCTGGAGCGGGCTCGGGGCGACCAGGTCCTTGTGGTACGCGTACCGCCCGAAGTGCAGGATCTGCATCGCGATCCGGCCGCCCTCGCGGTGCACGGCGTCGGTGACGACGCGGTGCCGCGCCGCCTCCTCGTCGGTGGTGAGCTTCGCACCGCCCTCGTACGGGCGGGCCGCGTCGTTGGGCGCGATACCGCCGGTGACGATCAGGCCCGCGCCGCCACGGGCGCGCTCCGCGTAGAAGGCCGCCATCCGCTCGAAGCCGCGCTCGGCCTCTTCGAGACCGACGTGCATCGAGCCCATCACGACCCGGTTGGGCAGGGCGAGAAAGCCCAGGTCAAGGGGGGTCATGAGATGGGGGTAGGCACTCATCCGGGGCTCCTCGATACGGCAGGGACGGCAGCAGGGGCGGCCACGGCGGTCGACCGCGCCGGCAGGGGTGTGCACCCGGACTCATTATGCAACTGGTTGCACAAAGGGGTAGGGGATGGCGATGGGGGGTGCGTCACACCCTCAGCGCACCCGCACGGGAGCGGCCGCCGCATGGCAGGCGCCCCGGCCGTGCGCGAGCGCGGTGACCCGGCCGTCCTCGATCCGTACCGCCGCCTCGGTACGGTCGTCCGCCCCGTCGAGGCCCAGCGCCTGCGCGAACGCCCCGGACTCGTCGTACACGAGCTGGAGGGCGGGCCGCAGGGACGGCGGGAAGACGGACAGCAGACAGGTGCTCAGCTCGGCGAGGGTCAGGCGGGTGAGCGGAGCGAGTTCATGCGGATCGGCGGTGACGAGCACCGCGGTGACCTGGGCGCCGGGCGGCGCCGAACGCACCAACTCCTCTACCGCTTCGAGGCGTTGCAGCCCGAGGACCGCGAGCACACCGTCACCGTCGCGCAGCCGGGCGGGCCGGCCGCGCAGGATGTCGGTGGCGGGCGGTGGCGACCAGGTCCTGTCGACCGGTTCGGCGGGCACCGCGTACGGGAGATGCGCGGGCGGCCATGAGCCGTCGTCCGCCAGCTCGGCCAGTCGCTCGCAGGCGGTGATCGCGTCGAAGGGATCGACGAACCCCGGCGCGGAGTCGGCCAGTTGACGGGCACCGTGCAAAAAGGTCAGCGCGGCCTGCGCCGCACGCACCATACGGCGGTCCGGCGCGAGCGCTTCGAGACACAGCGACAGGACGATCGCGTCGAGTCCGAGGAGCTGGGCGTACGCGCCCCGTGTGCCCTCCTCGGCGAGGATCTCCTGCTGCAGCCGGCTGCCGAGCCGGCCGTGCTCGGAGGTCAGCGGCAGCCGTGTGAGCAGGATGCGGGCGAACTCGCCGAGCGCTTCGGCGGGCGATTGCGGGACCTTGGAGCGCCGCGGCCCGGCGCCGTCGGCCAGCTCCGCGAGTACGGAGAAGTAGAGCGCCCGCTTGCCCGAGAAGTTGGAGTACACCGCGCCCCGTGTGAGGCCCGCGCGCTCGGCGATGGCATCGACCTTGGCGCCGTCGAAGCCCCGCGCGGCGAACTCGGCGCGGGCCGCGGCGAGCACCTTCGCCCGGTTCTGCGCCTGCAGCTCCACTCTGCTGAGCCGGGTCATCCACCTCGCCCTTCACTGTCGCACCGGCGCCCCTTATAGCGGCTGCGCGGGCCGAAATCCCCGTTTCGCCAGGCACGTTGCCGTTGGCACGCCGGTCACGTTACCGTCACCAGTCAGACGGTTCAGATGATGCCGTCATTTGAAATCCGCGTCACGTGGTCGAGGGAGACGAATCCGAGTGGCACGAGTCGGTGACAGCGGCTCCCTGTTGACCTGCACATTCTGCGGGAAGAGCCAGAAGTCGGTCCGAAAGCTCATCGCAGGCCCTGGCGGTATCTGCATCTGCGACGAGTGCGTGGGCCTGTGCAACGAGCTCATCGCGGAGGAGCTGGTGGAGGCCGCGGACGGCGTACCGGCCGAACTGCCGACGCCCCGCGAGATCTTCGAGCATCTGGAGAGTTACGTCATCGGCCAGGAGGAGGCCAAGCGGACGCTCGCGGTGGCGGTCTACAACCACTACAAGCGGATACGCAACGGCGCCGCCGGCGACAGTGACGTGGAGCTCGGCAAGTCGAACGTGCTGCTCGTCGGGCCGACCGGCTGCGGCAAGACCTACCTGGTCCAGACGCTGGCCAAGATCCTCGACGTACCCTTCGCGATCGCCGACGCCACCGCGCTCACCGAGGCGGGCTATGTCGGCGAGGACGTGGAGAACATCCTGCTCAAGCTGGTGCAGGCGGCCGACCACGACATCGACCGCGCCCAGCGCGGGATCATCTACATCGATGAGATCGACAAGGTCGCGCGCAAGAGCGAGGGCCCCTCGCTGACCCGCGACGTCAGCGGCGAAGGCGTTCAGCAGGCGCTGCTCAAGATCCTCGAAGGGACCGTCGCGTCCATCCCGCCGCAGGGCGGCCGCAAGCACCCGGGCCAGGAGTTCATCCAACTCGACACGACGAACGTCCTGTTCATCGTGGGCGGCGCCTTCGCCGGCCTGGAGGACATCGTCGAGCGCCGCTCGTCACGGCGCACCATCGGCTTCGGTCCGACACCGCTGCGCACCCCGGAGCCCCTGAGCGAGGTGACGGCCGCGGATCTGCGCGAGTTCGGGCTCATCCCGGAGTTCGTGGGACGCCTTCCGCGTACGGCCACGGTGCACGCCCTGGACCGTACGGCCTTGATCCGTATCCTCACCGAACCGCGCAACGCGCTGGTCAAGCAGTACCAGAAGCTCTTCGAACTCGACGGTGTGGAGCTGGAGTTCACCGACGAGGCCATCGCCGCGGTCGCCGACCAGGCGCTGCTTCGACGCACCGGGGCGCGGGCGGCCCGCAGCGTCCTGGAGGAGGTGCTGCTCAACGTGATGTACGAGGTGCCGAGCCGGGACGACGTGGCGCGGGTGGTCATCACGCATGAGACGGTCCTCGACCGTGTGAACCCGACGCTCATCCCCCGTCCGCCGCAGGGATGGGACGAGCAGTCGGCGTAGTCCGTACGCGAAAAGGGAGCCCACCCCCGCCGGGCGGGATGTTTCCATGGAGGCATGCCCTCCACCGAAAGCCTGCTCGCCTTCGCGGCGATGTCCTTCCTGCTGATAGTCGTGCCCGGCCCCAGCGTCCTCTTCGTAATCGGGCGCGCGCTCGCCCAGGGCCGCCGGGCCGCCCTCACCACGGTCGTGGGCAATACGCTCGGTGCGTACGTCCTGGTCGTGGCCGTGGCCCTCGGGGTCGGTGCGATCGTGGAGCGGTCGGTGCTGGTCTTCACCGCGCTGAAGCTGGTGGGCGCCGCGTATCTGGTCTATCTGGGCGTGAAGGCCTTCCGTGCCCGGGGCTCGCTGGCCGCCGAGTTCGCCGGGGGCGGCGCCGAACGCGGTGGGCTGCGCACCCTGTGGGAGGGTTTCGCGGTCGGGGTGGCCAATCCCAAGACGATCGTCTTCTTCGCCGCCGTACTGCCGCAGTTCGTGGACCGCTCCGCCGGTCACGTGGCGGCCCAGATGCTGCTCCTCGGCCTGGTCTTCAACCTGATCGCGGTGGTCTGCGACAGCATCTGGGGCCTGACGGCCGCCTCCGCCCGCACCTGGTTCGGACGCTCCCCGCGGCGCCTCGCCATGGTCGGCGGTACGGGCGGGCTCGCGATGGTCGGTCTCGGCGTGACGATCGCGGTGACCGGGCGCAAGGACTGAGGTGGCGTAGGGGCCGTACGGACTCGGGCGGGGTACGGGCCGTAAGAGCTGAGGTGGCGTACGGGCCGCCCTACCGGTAGTCGTCCGGGTGGTCCTGCATCCAGGTGTTGATGCGGTCGCGGACGCCGATCAGTTCCTTCATATGCGCTTCGAGGTTCTCGGTCGAGGTGTCGCCCCCGAGGGTCTTGGTCAACTCGGCCATCCAGGCGAGGGGTTCGGGGAAGTGGCCCGGGCCCTTCGGGTCGTTCTTCATCGACGCTTCCAGACCGGTGAGCTCCTCGTGGACCCGCCCGAGGTAGTACGCGCAGTCCCCAGCGCCCGGTGTGCAGGTCTCCTGGAGTGTGGCCTGGAGTCCCGCGAAGGCGTCGCGGACCAGTTCCGGGCCGGGGGTCATCCGGTCCCCGGTGCCCTGGCCCTCCGCGGCCGGATCGCCCGAGGGCGACTCCGCCGCAGCGGGTGTGGCCGTCACGGAGGGCGCACCCTTGGGCGGCCGGCCCTCGCCGTCGCCCCCGCCCGCCGAACAGCCCGCCAGTGCCGCGGCCAGCAGCACGGCCGCTGCCACCACTCCCCGTACGTCCTTCATGTGGTCGAGCCCTCCTCGGACCGGTACGCGCTGATCGCGGCACATCATGACTGATCGGCGTTTCGCACGGAACGGGCAGGGCTCTTGGCGTGGGATGTGCTCAGCGTGGGGCCGCTCAGCACTCAGCTGGCGGAGGCGGAGGACGCCGCCAGTAGAGCGTCCACGAAGACCCTCAGCCCCTGCGGATAGTGGTCGACGGCGGCGAACGCTCCCCAGTTCCCCGAGAGCGCGGCCAGCTGCGGGATGCGCGCGGTGTCGAGAGGATCACGGAAGGTCGGGCGCTCCCTGCCCTCCCAACGGCGGGCCGTCCGCGTACGGACCAGGACCTCGCCGATCGTGTAGTACCAGACGCTCCGGAAGAGCTGGACGCTCTGCTCGGGCGTACAGCCGTAGGCGTCGGCGCCGGCCACGATCTCCTCGACGAACCACAGCGCCGACTCGTCGAGCAGCGCCACGAAGCCGTCGACGCTCACCGCCTCCGCGGCCCAGGGCCAGCCGATCAGCATGTCGTGCATCGCGAGCGCGGCCACGACGATGCGCTCGCGCGGCTCCTGCGGCAGCTCGGGCCGCTCCATCTGCACGATGTGATGGTTGAGCAGCTGGATCAGCAGCTCTTCCTTGTCGCCGAAGTGGTGATACAGCGTGGTGGCCCCGATCCCCAGCTCGGCGGCGAGCCGCCGGATGGAGAGCTTCTCCCAGCCGTCGCGGTCGATGAGCAGCCGGGCCGCCTCAAGGATCTCCGTACGCGAGGTGACGGGCGGCCGGCCGGTGCGGCCGCTGCCGCCGCTGCGGCCGGTTGCTGCGCGGGGTCGTGACATCGCCCCATCATGCCGCGCCCGCCGCCCGGCCGGGCAACTCCCCCTCCCCCACCTGGCGTTCAACGCTTGTTCCTTCCCTTGCCCTGCCCACGATGCTACTTTCGGAACGCGTTCCGAAAGTAGGCGACAACGACTTGGAGCGCTACCCCGGCATGCCCTGAGGGACTCCTGCATGCCCTGAGGGACTCCTCCGTGCCCTGCGGGGCTCTCGCTTCCCGTACGAGAAAGAAGATCTCCATGACCGACTCCCGCACACCGCACGCCACTTCACCCGGGACGACCGGGTCCTTAGCGCCGCGCACCGGACTCACTCTGGCCGCGGTCGCCGTCGTCCAGTTCCTGGTCTCCCTCGACCTTTCGGTCGTGAACGTGGGACTCCCCGAGATCGCCGCAGGGCTCGGCTTCGACGCGGGCGGTCTGCCGTGGGTGATCCACGCGTACGCCCTGACCTTCGGCGGACTGCTGCTGCTCGGCGGCAAAGCGGCCGACCGCTACGGCCGCAAGCGCATGCTGCTGCTCGGCCTCGGCCTGTTCGGGGCATCCTCACTGCTCGGCGGATTCGCCCAGACTCCCTGGCAGTTGATCGCCGCGCGCGCCATACAGGGCGTCGGCGCGGCGGCGCTCGCACCCGCCGCACTCGCCCTGCTCGCGTCGACCTTCCCCTCAGGACCCGCGCGCGTACGGGCCTTCGGCGTGTGGAGCGCGATGAACGCGGCGGGCGGCGCGCTCGGCGTCCTGCTCGGCGGGGTGCTCACCGAGTACGCGGGCTGGCGCTGGGTGATGTTCGTGAACGTCCCCATGGCCGCCGTGGCCCTCGCTCTGACCTGGCGTATCGCCTCGGACACCGCGGCCGTACGCGGCGGCCGGCCCGACATCCTGGGCGCGGTGCTCGCGACCGCGGGCGTGACGCTCCTGGTCTTCGGAGTGGTCCGCACCGACGAACACGGCTGGACGTCGGCCACGACCCTCAGCACCCTGGCCTTCGCCGCCGCCCTGCTCGCGGCCTTCGTCACCGTGGAACGCATCGTGGAACGCACCGCGCGCCGCGAACCCCTGCTCCGCCTGGGCCTGTTGGCGAACCGCTCGGTCGCGGGCGGCGTCGCCTTCACGCTCCTGATCGGTACGGCGATGGCCCCGTCGTTCTACTTCATGTCGCTCTACCTCCAGCGGGTACTCGGCAACGGCCCCGCGGCGACCGGCCTGATGTTCATCCCGTTCACGATCGCCCTGATGGCGGGCGCGTTCCTGACGGTCAAGCTCGGCCACCGAGTGCCGCCCCGTACCCTCCTGATCGCCGGCGCGCTACTCACGGCGGCGGGCTTCGCCTGGTTCGGCCTGATCAGCCCCGACGGCTCGTTCCCGACCGACGTCCTGGGCCCGTCCCTCGTGGCCGGCACCGGCTTCGGCCTGTGCCTCGGCCCGGCGGTCTCGGTCGCGACGGCGGGCGTGGCCGCCGCGGAAGCGGGCACGGCCTCGGGCCTGCTCAACAGCGCGCGCCAGATCGGCGCATCGCTCGGCCTCGCGGCACTGGGGACGGCGGCCCAGGCCAGGACGGGGTCCGGCACCGGGGTGTCCGACCTCAACTCCGGGTATGCGCTGGGACTTACGCTCAGCGCGGGGTTGCTGGTGGGGGCGGCGGTGATCGCGGTGGCGGTGCTGAGGGGTCAGGGTGCGGGGCTCGCGGCGGGGGGTGCGGCTGGGGGCGCTGCAGGCGCGCGCTCCTCGGCCACGGCGGCCAAGTAGCCGTCGAGCAGCTCTACCTGCCGCTCGGGCGGAAACGCCGCCGGATCGAACAGGGCCTGCACCACCAGACCGAGCACGAACGACTGAGCACCGGCCGCGATCCGTACGGGATCACCGCCGGCCGGCAGCTCACCGAGCTCCTGCGCGGCGACCACCCGCCGGCTGATCCGCTCTCTCCCCTGCGCGTACTTGCGTGCGTAATCGGCGCTCAGGGCGGGGTCGGACAGGGCGGCGTCCCAGGACGACACCCAGATCCGATTGCTGTCGGTGGCCTGCGCGGTGAGCGGCAGGATGTCGAGCAGCGCGGCCCGCAGGGCGGCGAGCCCCTCGCCGCCCTGCCTGCGCGGTCGCGCCAGAGTCCGCTGCTCAAGCAGGTCAAGGGCGTACTCGACCAGTGCCCGCTTGGTCGGAAAGTAGTGGGTGAGCAACCCGGTCGTCGCCCCCAGCTCGGTGGCGACGGCCCGCAGCGTCAGCCCCGCGAAGCCCCGCGCGGCCATGACCTGCCACACGGCCTCGGACACGTCCCGCCGCCGCGCCTCGTGATCTCCCTTGGTACGCCCCATGGCCGTCACGGTACATTGCCATAACGCTTGTTATGCATTCGGAAGTACTTGCTGCGCATGAAGCACTCGCTGTGCAGTCGGAAGCACTCGCTGCGCATTCGGAGGCACTTGCTGTGCAGCCGGAAGCACTCGCTACGCATTCGGAGGCACTCGCTGTGCATTCGGAGGCACTCGTCACGTATCTCGTCATGTATTCGGAGGCCCCGCTCTTGTTCTCGCTCCCGCTGCGCGACGGCGCCCACCTCGCCCCCCTGGAGATCTGGCACGCGGAGGAATTCGCCGCGCACATGGACCGCGCCCGCGACCACATCCGCCCGTGGGTCGGCGCCTCCTTCGTGACGACCGACGTGGCCGGGGCCCGCGCCACCCTCACCCGCTATGCCGAACGCCAGGCAGCGGACGGCGCCCGCCTGTACGGCATCCGGCGGGACGAACTCCTGGTCGGCGGCGTCATGTTCACCGACTTCTCCGCGGCCTCCGGCTCCTGCGAGGTCGGCTGCTGGCTGGAACCGTCGGCGCAGGGCCACGGCCTGATCACTGCCGCGTGCGCTGCGCTGCTCGACTGGGCGCTGGTCACCCGCGGCCTGCACCGCGCGGAGTGGCACTGCCGCGCGGACAACGAACGGAGCGCGGCGGTGGCGAAGCGGTTGGGGATGACCCTTGAGGGGGTACGGCGAGAGGCCTGGCCCTACGACGGGGTGCGGCATGACGAGCAGGTGTGGGGGGTGCTGGGGCCCGAGTGGCGGGGCTTGAAGCGGTAACGGCCCCGACCACGAGACTCCCCGCCCAGCCGGCTACCCACCCACCCACCACCCGCTCAACATCCGTTCAACAAACGGCCGTTAAGGTCTGGGCATGAGTGCCGTGACTGCCGCCATGATCGCCGCCGTGGTCGGCGTGCTCGGCACACTCCTCTCACCGCTGGTCACGACGTGGGCCACGAAGCGCCAGCGGGTGGAGGAGAGCCGACTCGAGGAGAAGCGCAGGCTCTTCGAGGACCGCCGCACCGCGTACACCGCGATGAATCGCGCTTCCCGCCACTTCCACACGCTCCTGAAGGACGCCCTGCACCGCCTCCGTGACGGCGTCTACTCGGACGACGACCGCAACCAGGTCGAGCAGGCCAGACGGGACCACCGCGACCGCTACGCCGAGGCACAGATGATCGTCCCCGAAACGGTCCTGAGAGTCTCACGCGACGTGAACACCGTCCTGGCCGCAGCGGACGCGGCCGCCAAGCGCATCGACCGCGGCCTGGCCCGACCGGACGAGAACGCCACCCAGGCCCTCATCGACCTGAAGGCCGCCGAACCCGCACTCACGGCGATGCGCCGCATCATGCGCGAGGACTTGGGCGTCAACGACTGACCCGCGCGAAGGTCTGCCGACCTTGCCCGCCGTCGCTCCGCCGACTGCTGGAGCCCGCGAAGCGCCTCGCCCAAATCCTCGTAGGCATCCCAGCAGTCGACACTGCCGTCCCCATACAGGCTGCCCGTGTACCAGTCGTCCTCATCGACGGGCTTCACGAGGCACAGCCCATGAAACCCGAGAACGATCTCCGGCCGCACCCTCTCCCCCTCCCTGCCCACGACCACCCACGTCACCACCCGCTCAGGATCCAGCCCGACAGCCTCCCGGTCCCCGGACACCGGAGCCGCATGCGAAAGGCCCCCAGCCATGATCGACTGGAGGCCTTCGTCCCGGTGGGCGCGGACGGTTTCGAACCGCCGACATCCGCCTTGTAAGGGCGGCGCTCTACCGCTGAGCTACGCGCCCGGGAGCGATCGACAGCCTACCTTGCCTGGGGCGGTGCCCCGCAAACGCGTATCGAGGGCGGGGCGGGGGTTATCCCCACCCCCGATCCGGGAGTGGTCCGGATGCCGTTCGGGCGTGGGGGCTTCTAGCGTCAAAGGCAAGCGCGGCGCCGAGGCCGTGCACCTGCAGGGGGAGTCGAGATGGGCGTCCGGAGCGTACGCAGTCGAAGCCGTGGCCGAAGCCGTAGTGCGTGGGTCGCCGCCGGGGCGGTCGTAGGGGCGATGGTGGTCGCCGGGTGCTCCGAGGCGAGTGCCGACAGTGATCCGGAGGTGCGGAACTTCGCTCTGCAGGGGCGCGAGTTGACCGTGGACTCGGAGGACTCCGCGTTGGATGTGGTGGTCGGGGACGGGGACCAGGTGCGGGTCACGAGGTGGTTCGACGGGAGCACGGTCATCGGCGGCGAGCCGAAGGTGACATGGGACATGGTCGACGGGAAGCGGCTCGTGCTGCGGGTGGAGTGCGACGGCATGATCGCCACGTGCGACGCCAGTCATCGCATCGAGGTGCCTCGGGGTGTCGCCGTGAGCATCGACAGCAATGACGGGCGCGTGGACGCCGAGGGGTTCAAGACCGCGCTGAAGATCAAGTCGAGTGACGGACGGGTGGTCGTACGGGAGGCGAGCGGGGCCCTGGACCTGGAGAGCCGCGACGGTGCGCTCGAGGTGGTCGGTGGTTCCTCTCGCGAGATCCGGGCGCAGACGAAGGACGCGCGGGTGAAGCTCGATCTCGGTGCGGTGCCCGACCGGGTGGACGTACGCAGTGAGGACGGGGCCGTGGAGATCGGGCTGCCGGAGGCTTCGTACAAGGTGACGGCCGAGGCCGAGGACGGTTCGGTCGAGGTGGATGTGCCGCGGGACGAGTCGAGTCCGCATGTCGTCTCGGCGGTCAGCAAGGACGGGCGGATCCGGGTTCATACGGTCTGAACGCGCCGCCCGGTCCGCAGCCGCTGACGATCTTTGCCCAGCCATGGCAATAAGCGCGAACTAAACGACCCGTGTGTTCGTCCTTAACCGGTGGGAGAATGGTCCGGGCAGGGCGGATGACAGCACGGGAGTGGGATGTGACGGCGACACCATCGCGGCCTTACGCGGAAGTTGCTCGTCCCCGAGAGTCCACGGGCTCCGTCCCCGTTCGTCCCCGAGAGTCCACGGGCTCCGCCCCCGCCCGCCCCCGAGAGTCCACAAGCGCCCTCCGCGCCCGTCCCCGACGGTCCGCAGGCCCCCGCCGTGGCCCCCTCCGTGACGCCCTCACCCTCGCGCTGCTCCCCCTCCCCCTCCTCGCGGCCGTGCTGCCCGCCGCCTTCGCCGGCGGCGGTACGCGACGGTGGTTCGGCGGGCGCGGTGAGAACGAGCGTGCCGACGCGCAGGCCGCCAAGGACGCCGCGGCCGCCGCGTTCTACGAGCTGGACAGCGCACAGCGCGATCTGCGGATCTCCATAGAGACGATCACCGCGGTCGACAGCTCCCCCGCCGCCCGCCGCGCCGTCGACGACTTCGCGGCGCTCGGCGTGCGGATCGACGAGGTCAGCCACCGGTACATCGAGGCCGTCGACGCGCACGACCTCGACCGTGACGACCTGGAGGCCTCGGCCGCGGCCCGCGCACGCACCCAACTCACCACGGCCAAGGACGAGTTGGTCAGGACCAAGCAGGACCTCGACCGTTTCGCGCAGGGCCTCGGGCCGCTGCTCGACAAGGCCGAGACCCAGCTGGCGCGGCTCGCGCCCGCCGTGGAGCGTGCGCGCCAGACGCTGCTCGCCGCGAGCACCGCCCTCGACGCCGTACGGGCCTCCGGCCTGAAGGCCGACGATCTCGCGGCGCGGCTCGCGACCCTCGGCCCGGAGCTGACCAAGCTGAACCAGGGCGCGGGCCGCCATGGCGTGGCCGAGACGCTGCAGCGCGCCGACCGGGTCGCGCGCGACGGTGAGGGTGTACGGGCCGAGGCCGAGCGGCTGCCGGAGCGGGCCGCCGAGATCGACCGACGCCTCGTATCGCTGCGGACCAGGGCGCAGGCGCTGACCACGCGGGCCGCGCAGGTGGACCCGATCCTCAGTGAGCTGCGGCGCCGCTTCACCACGAACTGCTGGCAGGACCTGCAGTCCGTACCCGCGCAGGCCGACGAGAACGTCAGGCAGGCCGAGAGCAAACTGACCGACGCCCGCAAGGCGCGTGACGAGCAGCGATGGCCGGACGCCACGGCGCTGCTCGGCACGGTGCGCGCGCTCCTGAACTCGACCGACGAGGCCGTATCGGCTGCCGGGGACCGTCTGGCCAGGCTGAATGCCGTGTCCAAGGACCCGGAGCAGGAGATCCAGCGGACCCGGTTCGCCATCCGGGACGCGCAGCGCCTCGCCATGGCGGGGCGCAACACCGCCGATCCACGCCATGCGCGTCCGCTGGACGATTCGGTGGCCCGGCTCGACCGTGCGATCGCGACCTTGGAGGGGCGCCACCCCGACTACTGGCACTTCCTCACGGAGACGGAGGCGGTACGGCAGACGGTGGCCCGGGTCGTCTCCCAGATCCGCGAGGAGCGCGGCGCCGGGTCGAACCCCGCGTGACATCGCTCCCCCACGGGCCCGCGTGACATCGCTCCCCCGCAGGCGGATCCTGGAAGTACCCACGGCCTCCGCGACCTCAGGGAGGCGGACATGGCCACGCATGTGCTTCATCCAGGATCCCGGCGGCGCATCGCCCTCGACGAGCACCTGCCCGTCGACCACCGGCTCAGCAGGGTCTACCGGATCGGTGCCGGTCTGACCGGTCTGGTGCTGCTCGCCTTCGGCGTCCTCGGTCTGATCGACAAGGTCGGCTTCTTCGACACCGGCGGCGACCGGGTCGCAGGGCTCAACACCAACGGCGCGCTGAGCGTGCTCTCCATCTGCGTGGGGCTGCTGCTCTTCGTGGGCATGGTGATCGGCGGCAACTTCGCCTCGACGCTCAACATGGTTCTGGGAGTTGCCTTCATCGTCAGCGGATTCGTCAATCTGGCGCTGCTCGAGACGGACTTCAACTTCCTCGCGTTCAAGATCCAGAACGTGCTGTTCAGCTTCGTGGTCGGCGTGATGCTGATGTTCTTCGGGATGTACGGGCGGGTCAGCGCGACCCTTCCGCACGACAACCCGTACTGGAAGGCACGCCACCCGGAGCAGGCCGAGCGCGAGCAGCGGGCGCTGCGACAGCAGTCACCCGGGCATGGAGGATCCTCCCGGACCGCGCACTCCTGACTTGGAGCGACCGACGGGATAATTGATAAATAAGCAAGAGTCGTGCGAGGGTGCCAGGACCGTTCCCTCGTACGTACTCATGCCAGGAGGCCCCCCGATGACCCCGCCCACAGAGGCCGGCGCGTACGCGGGCCGCGGCCTCCACAAGGCAGTCGTCGAGGCGATCGCCCTGCAGATCTTCGACGGTACGTACGAGGAAGGCGACATCCTCGATCTGCCGCGGCTCATGGCCGATCTGGACGTCAGCCAGACCGTGCTGCGCGAGGCGATCAAGGTACTCACGGCGAAGGGGCTGCTCGACGCCCGGCAGAAGCGGGGCACGTTCGTGCGCCCCCGCGACGACTGGAACCTGCTCGACCCCGACGTACTGCGCTGGAAGCTCGACTCCGGCGCCCCGCACGACTTCTTCGCCGATCTCTACGACCTGCGCCTCGCGATCGAGCCCGCCGCCGCGGCCGACGCGGCCATGCGCCGCACCGACGAGGATCTGGCAGCGCTCGACGCGGCCCTCGCGGCGATGGCCTCGTACGACAACGATCCGGTGCTCGCCGTACGCGCGGACGCCTCCTTCCATGTCGCGCTGCTGCGCGCCTCCGGCAACCGCTTCTTCTCCCAGCTGCACCGCGTGATCATCCCGGCCTTGATCGAACGCGACCGCCAGGTGCACGCGGGGCCGCACGACGATCCTCTGCCGGATCACGCCGCCGTGGTGGACCGCATCCGCGACGGCGACCCGGACGGCGCCCACGCGGCGATGCTCCGCCTGCTCGAACTGTCCATGCGCGACCACCCCTGAGCCCCACCACCCCTGACCTGTCCCTGCGCGACCACCCCTGACCCGGAGAGGACTCTCATGAGGATCAGCCGGATCGAGACCTTCCTCGCTCCGCCGCGCTGGCTGTTCTGCCGCGTCGAGACCGATGAGGGGATCGTCGGCTGGGGCGAACCCGTCGTCGAGGGGCGCGCCGAACCGGTCCGCGCCGCCGTGGACGTACTCGCCGGCTATCTGCTCGGCCAGGACCCGCTGCGCATCGAGGACCACTGGCAGGTCATGACCAAGGGCGGCTTCTACCGCGGCGGTCCGGTGCTCTCCAGCGCGGTGGCCGGGCTCGACCAGGCCCTGTGGGACATCAAGGGCAAGGCGTACGGGCAGCCGGTGCACCAACTGCTGGGCGGTCCCGTACGGGAGAGGGTCCGCGCGTACGCCTGGGTCGGCGGGGACGAGCCCGCGCAGATACGCGAGACGGTGACCGCCCAGGTCGAAGCGGGCTTCACCGCCGTCAAGATGAACGGCACCGGTCGGATGACACCGGTGGCCACGCCTGCGGAGATACGCGAGTGTCTGCGACGCGCCGAGACCGCACGCGAAGTCCTGGGCGACGAAAGGGACTTCGGGCTCGACTTCCACGGCCGGGTGTCCCCGGCCAACGCCCGCCGGATCCTCCCCCTGCTCGCCGAGTACGCCCCGATGTTCGTCGAGGAGCCGGTGCTCGCCGAGCACATGAACGCCCTGCCCGACCTGGTGAACGCCTCCGGCGTTCCGATCGCGCTGGGTGAACGCCTCTACACCCGGCGCGAGTTCCTCGCCCCGCTGGAGTCCGGTGTCGCGATTCTCCAGCCGGATGTCTCGCATGCGGGCGGTATCTCGGAGCTGCGCCGTATCGCCGCACTCGCCGAGATGTACGGCGCACAGATCGCACCGCACTGCCCGCTCGGCCCCATCGCCCTCGCGGCCTGCCTCCAAGTGGCCTTCACCACCCCGAACTTCCTGATCCAGGAACAGTCGATCGGCATCCACTACAACCGGGGCGCCGAGCTCCTCGACTACGTGGCCGACCCGGAGCCCTTCCGCTTCGACGCCGGCTCCCTGCTGCGCACCGAACGCCCCGGCCTCGGCGTCGACATCGACGAAGCCGCCGTACGGGCCGCCGACAAGACGGGGCACGCGTGGCGCAATCCGGTGTGGCGCCACGACGACGGCTCGTTCGCCGAATGGTGATACCCCGGCCCGCCCCGCCCCGCCCCGCCCAAGAACTCTCCTCCTGCCTCCCCACACCCCCACGAAGAGAAAGAAAGAGCATGGATTTCAGCACCGCACTGCGTGAGGAACGCCTTGTCGCGATCATCCGCGGCCGGGATCCGGAGGCATCCTTCCGCAGCGTGATCACCCTGGTCGAGGCGGGAGTGGCTCTGGTCGAGGTGTCGCTCAGCGGCGCCGACGCGCTCAAGGTGATCGAACGCGCCCGGGCCGAGCTCGGCGACGAGGCCTGGCTCGGCGCCGGCACCGTGGTCACCGAGGAGGACGCCCAGCGCGCGGCCGAAGCGGGCGCGAACCTCATCGTCACGCCCGGGCTCGGCCCCGGCTGCACGGCATCGCTGGCGCAGGGTCTCCCTGTGCTCGCGGGAGTGCTCACGCCGAGCGAGATCTGTCGGGCCGCCGCTTCGGAGGCCGCCGCGCTCAAGGTCTTCCCGGCCTCCGTGATGGGTGGCCCCGCGTACCTCAAGGCGCTGCTCGGCCCCTTCCCCGATCTGCCGTTCGTGCCGGTCGGCGGGGTGGGCGTGGCCGAGGCGGAGGAGTATCTGGCGCTCGGTGCGGTGGCGGTCGGGGTCGGCTCGCCGCTGATCGGCGACGCGGCCGACGGCGGTGACCTCGGTGAACTGCGCCGCCGGGCAGCGCAGTTCAAGGCGGTGTGCGCGCGATGAACGCCCACACGCAGACCCCTGACGTACTCACCTTCGGCGAGACGATGGTCGCCCTGCGCGGCAGCGGCCCGCTGAAGCTGGGCGGCTCGATGCGGGTGTCCGTCGCCGGCGCCGAGTCCAATGTGGCCATCGGGCTCGCGCGCCTCGGCCACCAGGTGCGCTGGGCGGGCGCGGTCGGCGAGGACGAGGCCGGTGAGCTGGTGCTTCGTACGCTACGGGCCGAAGGCGTCGACGTCGCGGGAGCGACCCGGGACGCCGAGGCGCCGACCGGTCTGATCCTGTTCGAGCCGCGGCTGCCCGAGGTGACCCGGGTGCACTACTACCGCTCCGGGTCGGCCGGTTCACGGCTCAAGGGGTGCTCGGTCGAGGCGGCGTTCACCGCCGCGCCGCCGCGGATCCTGCATCTGACCGGCATCACGCCGGCGCTCGGTTCATCCGCCAAGTGCGCTGCCCGGCGGGCGCTGATGCTCGCGCACGAGCACTCGACTCTCGTCTGCCTCGACGTCAACTTCCGCTCGCGGCTGTGGAGTTCGGACGAGGCAGCCGAGGTGCTCGCCGACTGGATCCCGTACGTGGACGTCCTGATCGCCTCCGACGACGAACTCCCGCTGTGTCTGCCCTCCGACGCCCCCGCCGATGTGGCCTCCCAGGCGGGGCTGCTGCTCGCACTCGGCGTCGGCGAGGTCGTCGTCAAGTACGGGGCCGAGGGCGCGGCGGTGCACACGAACGACGGTGAGCTGCGGGCCCAGGCCCGCGAGGTGCGGGCGGTGGACGCGGTGGGCGCGGGTGACGCCTTCGTCGCCGGTTATCTGTCCGCGCTGCTCGACGGCGAGGACGCGACGGGCCGCCTCGACCGGGCCGTCACCACCGGCGCTTTCGCGGTGGCGTCCCACGGGGACTGGGAGGGTGCGCCGACGCGGGCCGAACTGCCGCTCCTGGGCGCGGGGGCCGGGACCGTGGTGCGCTGACGGCCTGCGGCCGGAGGCATCCGCGGCAGCAACCAGCCGTGGCAGCCCCAGCAGCAACCAGCCGGTGTCAGCCGCAGCAGCCTCCGCCGCAGCAACCGCCGCCTCCTCCGCCGGCGGGGGCGGGCGCCGCGGACGAACCGCCCACGGCCACCGTGGACAGCAGCTTCACCGTGTCCGCGTGCCCGGCCGGGCAGTCGGCGGGGGCGGAGGACTCGGACATGGGGCGGCTGACCTCGAAGGTGTCGCCGCAGGTCCGGCAGCGGAATTCGTAGCGGGGCATGGGGACAGCTTAGGCGGGACCACCCCCGCCCCGTACCCCCGAAAGCCCTCACACCTTCCGCGCGAGCGTCACCCCGTCCGCCACCGGAATCATCACGCTCTCCACCCGCTTGTCGCCGCGCACCCGCTCGTTGAACTCACGGATCGCCGCCGGGGCACCCGTGGCGTCGGGGTCGATCACCCCGCCGCCCATGAACACGTTGTCCACCACGAGCAGCCCGCCCTGGCGCACCCGGGGCACCAGTTCCTCCCAGTACGCGCCGTAGTTGTCCTTGTCCGCGTCCAGGAACACCAGGTCGATGTGCGGCTCCCGCGGCAGCGCCGCGAGCGTCTGCAGCGCCGGTGCGATCCGCAGCTCGATCCGGTCGGCCACGCCCGCGTCCTGCCAGGCCTGCCGCGCGTACGCGGTCCACTCCTCGGACACGTCGCAGGCGAGCAGCGTGCCGTCGGCGGGCAGCGCCTGGGCCATCGCGAGCGAGGACATCCCGGTGAAGGTGCCCACCTCCACGATGTGCCGCGCCCCTGTCAGACGTACGAGAAAGGCCAGCAACGGGCCCTGGTCCCGGGCCACTTGCATCGACGCGGCCCGCGGGAACTTCGCTCGTGTCACCTCGGTCAGCTCACGCTGCACCGCGTCCGGCGGCGGGTTGTGCTCCACCATGTACGCGTAGAGCTCGTCGGTCAGTTGTGTGCGCCTGCCACTGGTCATCGAACTCTCCTCCGTCGATCGGGATCTACTCCCCCAGATACCGCAGCACAGCAAGCACCCGCCGCGAAACCCCCTGCGTCCCCGACAGTTCCAGCTTGTCGAAGATCGCGTTGATGTGCTTCTCCACACCGCTCTGCGAGATGTGCAGCCGCCCGGCGATCACCGCGTTCGTATGCCCCTGTGCCATCTGCGCGAGCACGACGCGCTCCCGCTCCGTCAGCCGCTCCAGCAGATCCGTGTGGCGTGAGCGCCCGAGCAGCTGTGCCACCACCTCCGGGTCGAAGGCCGCCCGCCCCTGACGCACCCGCTCCAACGCGTCCAGGAACTCGTCGACCTGGACCACCCGGTCCTTGAGCAGATACCCCACGCCTTCGGTCTCGCCGGTCAGCAACTCGGTGGCGTACCGCTTCTCCACGTACTGCGACAGCACGAGCACGCCGACACCCGGCCACCGCCTGCGGATCTCGATGGCCGCCCGCAGCCCTTCGTCGCTGTGGGTCGGCGGCATCCGAACGTCCGCCACCACCACATCGGGCTGCTCCCGCTCGACGGCCGTGAGCAGCTGCTCGGCGTCGCCGACGGCGGCGAGTACCTCATGGCCCTCATCGACGAGCAGCCGCACCAGACCCTCGCGCAGCAGGGTCGAGTCCTCGGCCAGCATTACGCGCACGGCAGCTCCGCGGTGATCAGGGTGGGTCCGCCGGGCGGACTGTGCACGTCAAGTGTGCCGTCGAGCGCGGCGGTTCGGCGGCGCAGTCCCACCAGACCGCCGCCCTCGGGATCCGCGCCGCCGGTCCCGTCGTCCTCGACGGTGACGACGAGCCGCCCGTGCGCTTGCTTCAGACGTACGGAAATGGCGGTCGCCCGCGAGTGCTTGACCGCGTTGGTGACGGCCTCGGCGACCACGAAGTACGCGACGGTCGCGACGGGGCGTTCGGGCTCCCGCTCTCGCGCAAGCCCGTAGTCGAGACGTACGGGGATCGAGATGCGCTCGACCACCGTCTCCAGGGCGGCTTCGAGTCCCGCTTCGTCGAGGGCCACCGGATAGACCCGCCAGGCGACCTCCCGCAGATCCCCGAGCGCGAGCCGGCTCTCCTCGTGGGCCTGGCGCAGGAGTTCCTCGCGGCGCTCGGGGTCCTGGCCGCGCAGCGCACGGCCGAGCAGCATGCCGAGGGCGACGAGACGCTGCTGGACTCCGTCGTGCAAGTCCCTTTCGATACGGCGCCGTTCGTCATGCACGGCCTCGACCACTCCGGCCCGGCTGACGGCCAGCTCCTCGATCCTGCGCTGCAGCTCCTCCTGTTCGCTGGGCCCGAGGTGGTGGCGGGCGAGCTTCTTCTCCAGTTCGGCCACGGCCAGCATTCCCTGGAGCGAGAGGAAGAGCAGGAACAGCCCGGCGAAGCCGCTGAAGAGGACCGTGACCGGACTGTTCACCTCGCCCACGAACCAGCCGAGGAACAGATATCCGCCGTAGGCCGCGCCGATGAGTGCGCACAACAGGCAGACGGCGCCGAGCAGTCCGAGCGGCCAGCGGGCGGCGAGATAGCGCAGAGCGCGCTCGGATGTGTACGCGGAGGAGGACTCGGCGCCCAGATACGTGGCGAGCCGGCCGCGCTCCCACTCGGCCAGGCGCCGCGCGAGCCGGTGCACGGGCCGAAGCACCGCGCTGCGCGCCCGCGGCCGGGTCTGCACGAGCAGCAGCGCCAGGCCCGAGAACAATGCGAAGAGCAGTTCGACCACTGCCGAGCAGGCGCCGAGCGCCAGGCCCGCGGTGAGCCGGAGTCCTCGGCGTACCAGAGATTTCATGATCGGCCAGGCTACGGGCGGGAGTCCGGCGGGCGCACTGCGGAAAACCGCAAACCTTTCCTGCGGTGCACCGCACCTCATCCTTGCGGTCGGCTTCAGTGTGGCTTCAGCTGCGGATTTCTACGGTGGAGAAATGATCGAAGACACCGCAATGCAGTGGGTCAACACGCTCATGGACGCCCTCGGGGCCCCCGGCGCGGGCCTCGCCATCGCTCTCGAGAATCTCTTCCCGCCGCTGCCCAGCGAGGTGATCCTGCCGCTCGCGGGCTTCGCGGCGAGCACGGGCAGCATGAATCTGATCGCCGCCCTGGTGTGGACGACGATCGGCTCGGTCGTGGGCGCGCTCGCCCTGTACGGGGTCGGGGCGCTGCTCGGCCGGGAGCGCACGGTGGCCCTGGCCGCCAAGGTGCCCTTCGTGAAGCTGAGTGACATCGAGCGCACGGAGGCCTGGTTCCAGCGGCACGGGACCAAGGCGATCCTCTTCGGCCGGATGGTGCCGATCTTCCGCAGCCTGATCTCCGTGCCGGCCGGCATCGAGCGGATGCGCCTGCCGGTCTTCCTCGGTCTGACGACGCTCGGCAGCGCGATCTGGAACACCGTCTTCGTCCTCGCCGGATATCTCCTGGGAGAGAACTGGCAGGAGGTCACGGGCTATGTGTCCGTGTACTCGAAGGTGGTCCTGATCGCCGCCGCCGGCGCCGTACTCCTCTTCGTGGCCCTGCGGATCCTCAGGCCCGGTCGCGGTCGGCGTCGAGGAGCTGACGCACGATCTCCTCGCCCGCCACGACTCCGCGCTCCTCAAGAGCGGTGAGCTGCGGAGCCCGGAAGCCCTCGTCGGCGAGCTCTCCGTGGCCCGGGCGCCAGGCCCGGTCCGCGGCGAGCAGCAGATCCGCGTCGAGCAGGGAGTCGCCGGCCGCGAGGGTCAGGCCCGCTTCCGTACGACGGGCCACCTCGCGCATCGCGGCGCTCTTGGTGAGCGGCTTGGGGACCGCGTAGATCTTGCGGCCCTGCAGCGAGACGGTCCAGCCACGGCCGTCGGCCCACTCGGCGAGGTCCTTGACCCAGCCCTCGGGCAGCAGTGTGCGCTCGACGACCAGATACGCGAACAGGTCCTCGGCCACGCGCTCCTTGAGCAGCCAGGCCTCGTCGGCGGTGCGCCGCATGTGATCGCGTACCTCGTCGAGCGAGGCGCACTCGTCGGCAAGCCGCCCGGCGACCTGCCGCCGCCAGTCGCGGTCGGAGACTCCGTCGACGAGGATGTGGCCGCCGTTGGCGCAGATCGCGTACCGCGGCCGCGGTCCTGGCAGGTTGATCCGCCGGTACTGCTTGCGGGTGCGGGTCGTGGTCGGCACGAAGACGGTGCTGCGGGCCAGTTCGTCCAGGAGCACCGCCGCGTCCTCGGTGACGAACGAGAGCGGCCTGCCCTCGTGCACCTCGACGCAGACCAACCGGGGCGCCTGGGGGTCGGGCATACCGAGCTGCAGGGCGGCCGGGGAGTAGATCAGGGTCCGGTCGAGATCGCTGGCGACCAGGGTCGGGGCCAGGGAATCCGACGGCATGAAGGGCGAAGGCACGGTGGGTGTGGTCACTTGGCGTCCACCGCCTTACCGTCGGCGCCGGTGGCGCCCCGCGTGAAGCGCGGATGGATCAGGCCCACGCAGGTGTACGGGAGGTCGTCGACCTCCTCGACGGGCACCCCTCGCTGTTCGGCGAGGAGTCGTACGTGGTCGAGGTCGGCTCCGGCGCCGCGCTGGGCGAGGATCTTCCACGGCACGCGGCGAAGGAGCACCCGGGTCGTCTCGCCGACGCCCGGCTTCACCAGGTTCACGTCGTGGATCCCGTACTCGTCGCTGATCCGCTCGACGGCGGCCCAGCCCTCCCAGGTCGGTGCGCGGTCGGCGACGAGCAGCTCCTTGACCTGCAAGTCCACCGCCTCGCTGACCTCGTCGAAGCAGGCGGCCACGGTGTCGAGGAAGAGGCCGGAGACATCGGCGCCGAGCAGCTCACGGTAGAACTTCGCGCCGTGGAAGTCGTCCGCGCCGACCAGGTCGGAGCGCAGCACCGTACGCGATATGAGCCCGGACACCGTGGAGTTGAGGCAGGCGGACGGGATCAGGAAGTCCTCACGCGTGCCGTACGTGCGCACGCAGGAGCCCGGGTCGGCGAGCACCGCGATCTCCGGCGAGAAGCCCGTGGCGCCGCCCTTGGCCTCGAACTCCTCGATGGCCTGGGCGAGTTCCCGGGTGATGGCGCCCTTGCCGGTCCAGCCGTCGACGAACACGACGGCGGCGGGGTCGTGGTGGGCGGCGAGATAGCGCAGGGCGTTGGCGTCGATACCGCGGCCGCGCACGATCGATACGGCGTAGTGCGGCAGGTCGAGACCGTGGCGGTACTGGGCCCAGCGGCGCATCAGGACACCCACCGGCGTACCGGCGCGGGCCAGCGAGACGAGGACGGGCAGCTCGTCGCCGGTACGCTCGGCGAGCACCGTCTCCGTCACGACACCGACGGCCTGCGCGATCCGCGCGGCCGAGGTGTCCAGGGCGGCCTTGAAGAGCTCCTGGTACTGCTCGCTCGGCTGGTACTCCACCGGCAGCGACTCGGCGTAGTGCGCGCCGCCGCTCTGGATCGCCTCCTCGCGCTCCTCGGTCGGCGCTTCGAGCTCGACATCCGAGAGGTCCTGCAGCAGCCAGCCCACCTCGTCCGGTGCGTAGGAGGAGAAGGCGGGGCCGCGCAGGGGCTCGGGAAGCATCGAATGATCCTCAGAAGTGCTGGTCGGACGGGCGGCATCGTCGGTGCCCGGCGGTACAGGGACGTACGAGGGGACGACCGCGAGCAGCACCTGGTCGGTGTGCAGCGCGAGCTGGGCCAACAGGCCGTCGGGGGCGTGCAGTTCGGGGGTGTCCGCGGCGGAGTCGACGACGAGGACGATCGAGTCGAAGCCGCCGCCCGCGACGTTGTACGCGTACCGGGTGCCCGGTCCGTCGGCGGGATTGTCGTGCGCCGGGAAGGCGAGGCGGCTGCGGATCGCGTAGCCGGGGTCGTCGACCGCGAGCACGGGCGAGCGGGTGGTGGTGGAGTACGCGACATCGACGCCTTGACCCTGTACGACTCCGGCCAGCCGCAGCGGGACGTACATCAGCTCCTCGAAGCCGAGCACGAGGGTGCGTCCTGCCCCTTCACCCAGTGCCTCGGCGATCCGTGCTCCCATCCTCGGCAGCACACCGTCGAGCGCGACCCGGTGGCGGGGCGTGAACCCGTGCCGCCCACCGTCGGGCAGGCCCTCGGGCCAGCCGAGGTCGACCCGCGCGAACGCAGCGGGCGCCGAACGCTGGGCGGGCACCCGGCTCGGCAGGGCCTCCTGCTCGGCGACGATCGCCTGCCCCTTGGCGAGCACGCCCTCCGGCAGCCGCACCGTGCCCGCCGCGCCCGCGATCAGGTCGACCCGGGCCCCGATCTCGGCCGCGAAGGCGGCGAGCCGGCCCTGGTCCTCGGGCGAGCGCATGTCGACAAGCGCGACGATCACGTACCGGTCGCGGGGATAGCGGGCGTGCAGATCACGAATCGTGTTGAGGACGGTGTTACCCGTGGAGAACTCGTCGTCGACAAGCACCAACGGGCCGTCGCCCGCCAGGAGTTCGGGATCCTCCGGAAGCAGCAGATGCGAGGTCGCGTGCGAGTGGGCCTCCTCGAAGCCGCCCGCCTGCGCCACCGAGTCGACCGGGCGCCGGGTGGAGTGCAGATACGGCGCGAGCGCGAGCCCGTCCGCGACCGAGTGGCCGAGACCGGTCGCGGTCTCCGCATAGCCGAGGACGACCGCCCGTCCGGCGTCCGCCTCGCCGAGCAGCTCGTACACCCGGGCGCCGAGATCCCGCCCCGTCAGGTACACCGTCGCGGGACGCTGCGGGACGTGCTTGCCGAGCACGTTCGACACCAGCAGATGGGCCCGCTTGGGGTTACGGCGCAGCGCGAGCCCCAGCATGTCGTTCAGTTGCGCATCGCCGATCAGCTCGACGCCGAGCCGCTGCGCGACCCAAGTACCCGACCACACCACGTTCTTTGCTTTCCTCACGTAAGTCACGATCAGCCGGGCAGCCCGGCCGTGAGCAGTTCCACGAAGCCGACATCTTCCTTGGCGACACCGAAGACCTGCGCGCGAAGCAGGGTCCGCTCGGCCCAGGCGCGGTGCGGCTTCACCTCGTTCATCTTGTTCGTGTACGCGGAGCGCATCACGCCCCCGCCGCCCTTCTCGGGCCGCAGGATGTCCTGGGCATCGCTGAACTCCTCATGGCTGACGACCGACATCGCGTGCACCGGCAGCACATGGGACGGATGGATACAGGTCTTGCCGAGCAGTCCGTTGGCCCGGTCGAGCGCGATCTCGCGCAGCAGACCGTCCATGTCGTGCTCGATGAGTGCGGTACGCAGCTCCTGCGCCCGCCCCAGGAACGGGCTGGAGCGCAGCTGCGGCTTGAACATCCGCTCCTGGTGGCGGAAGTACTCCCACACAGGACCGGTCACCGTGAAGCCGGTGCCGTCGGCCCGCCCCAGCATGTTCACCACGTCGGCGATCACGGAGGCGACGATGTGCACGTCGTACGCGGTCATGTCCGGCGGCCTGCGCAGGCCGTACGCGGAACAGAAGTCGGTCACACCAAGGCGCAGCGCGAGCACCCGGTCGCGGTACTTGTCGACGGTGCGGGATATCCCGGCGAGGGTGTCGGCCCGGGACTCCAGGTGGAGCAGCTCGGGCGATTCGAGCACGGGCATCGCGAAAAGCCGCCGCCCGCAGGCCAGTTCGGCCGCGGTCAGCGCTTCGAGGAAGGGCACGCCGCGTTCCTCGGTGAACTTCGGCAGTACGAATCCGGACAGCAGCGATACGGAGGCGCCGAGCCGCCGTACGAGGTCGGGGATCTGCGCGGGCTCACGCACCCGCAGGAAGAGCAGTGGGAGATCCGCCGCGTCCGGAGGGGCGTGCGCCTCGCTCACGGAGGCGAGCGCGGCGAACTGCGTGACCAGGTTCGCCTCGGCCTCACCGACCTCGGCGTCATCGATGGAGTCCTCAAGACACAGCACCATCGAGACCACACCACGGCCGGCCTGCTTGCGGATGTCCTCGGCGAGCTTCGGCCGGGTTGCGGGGCTGTACAGGGTCGCGCCGAGCGCGGTGGCGAGCAGCCCGGCAGGAGAGTCGGCAGTGAACTCGCACGGCTCTTGATGGAACAACTGCTTCCGTATCTCAGGCGCTATATGCCCGAAATGACGCATGAGACTCCCCCGTAACGACAAGGCGACATCTGGATGTGGCCGGTAATAGTACGTAGGGAGGTGTGTCGAGAGTTCCCTTCACGCATGAAATTCAGGTAACCCGGCCATGACCGACACTCTTGCATGTGTCGGATTCCGTCCATAGCCCGTAGGGACCCGCCCTGATTCGGCACGGTCCCGGCGGGCCCCCACGTTGTCCCGGCGCGTACGCAGCAGGCAGGATGACCGTCATGACGCACACGATGCTCAAGGGGTCGAACGTAGCGCTCGAAGCGAGCGCGGTACGCGCCGTGCTGCGCTGGGCCCCGAGCTCCGATGTGCCGGACGTGGACGCCTCCGCGCTGCTGCTCGGCGCGGACGGCCGGGTCCGCTCCGACGAGGACTTCGTCTTCTTCAACCAGCCGCGCCACCCCTCGGGCAAGGTCTGGCGTCTGGGCAAGAAGCGCCTGGCCGAGGGCCTGACCGACACGATCCAGGCGGATCTGGCGGGCCTCGACCAGGCCGTGGCCAAGATCCTCATCGTGGCCTCGGCCGAGGACGTGCCGTTCGCGCACGTCCGGTCGCTGCGTATCTCGGTGTACGACGCCGCGCAGAGCGGCGACAAGCCGTACGCCGTCTTCGACGTGAAGCCCGAGACGGGCAACGAGACGGCGCTGATCTGCGGCGAGCTGTACCGGCGCAAGGACGGCTGGAAGTTCCGCGCGGTCGGTGAGGGCTATCTCAACGGCCTGGTCGGTCTGGCCACGGACTTCGGCATCTCGGTCGACGAGTCCGAGGCCAAGGAGGAGGCGGCCGCCGCACAGCCCGCCCCGGCCCCCGTCCCAGCCCAGCCGGCAGCGCCGTCGGAGCCCCAGCCGGCCTACGGCTATCCGCACCAGCCGGCGGCTCCCGCGCCCGCCACACAGCCCGCCTACGGCTATCCGCAGCCCGCGTCGCCGGGACCCGCGTACGGCTATCCGCAGCCGGCCCCGCACACCCCCGACCCGAACTTCAAGCTGCCGCCCCAGGGCCCGCAGTTCATCGGCCGCTGACCGTGCGCCTCATCCGCCGCTGACTCCGTGCCTCAACGGCCGCCGACCTTCGACTTGTAACCCCTGCCCCACTGCAGACCCCAGCCGTAGAGCCGGTCGAGCTCCGCCTGGAAGCCGTAGACGAACTTCACCTCGCGCCGCACCACCAGCTCGTCCTTGACGTTCTCGATGGAGACCACGGCGCAGGAACGCGCCTGCGGAGCCCGCTCGTCGAGCTCGATCTCGATCCGCGGACCGTTGCTCGGATAGAGCGTGACCTTGGCGTGCGTCCGGTCGAAGGCGGGCGTCTGGTCGTAGATGTAGACGAACACGAGGAGCCGTCTGATGGACTCGCGATGGTCCAGATTGACGTAGATGGTCTCGCCCGACGGCGCCCCGAACCGGTCGTCGCCGCTGAGCTTCACGTACGGCGGTGCGTTGAGGTTCCCGAAGAAGCTGCCGAGCGGCTGGACCACGCCCTTGGAGCCGTCCGTCAGCTCGTACAGGCACCCTATGTCCAGGTCGACGTTGACCACGCCCTGCGTATGTGCCTGCACCACGTCGGGTTTGAACATCTTGAACGGATGCCGCAGCAGACCGCTCTGCCGCGAGCGGCCCTCGATGTCCGACGTACGCATCCGCCATGACAGGTTGACCCGCAGATTGCCGGTGGCCGCCCCCTGCTTGTTGAGGGACACCATGGGGTGCCGTTTGGTGAGTTCGATCGCGTTGGTCGCGGCACTTCCCGATTCGAATTGCGCGCTGCGCCCACGTCGCAGACCGTCCCAGAAGGACATCCCGCCCCCATTCCCGTACGAACCATCCCTGCGCACACCTGATCCTGCCGCGAACGGCAGCGGGGCGGCCACGAGGTTCAGCACCTCGTGGCCGCCCCGCCTCAGAGCGTTCCCTGGTCTACGGGATGGTCACACCCCGGACGTGACTTCGGACTTCTCGTCCGAGGCCGCGCCGCCGTCCCCTTCGGCCGCCGCGAGCGCGCGGTTGCGGCGCACCGAGGACCAGAAGGACCAGGCGATCAGGAGGACACCGACGAGACCGGTGATGACCTCGTGGATCTCGTACTGGATCGTGATGAGCAGGATCGCGGCCAGTGCACCGATCGCGTAGTGCGCACCGTGCTCCAGGTACACGTAGTCGTCCAGGGTGCCCTGGCGGACCAGGTAGACCGTGAGCGAACGGACGTACATGGCGCCGATACCGAGGCCGAGGGCCATGAGCACGATGTCGTTGGTGATGGCGAAGGCGCCGATGACACCGTCGAAGGAGAAGGACGCGTCGAGGACCTCGAGGTAGAGGAACATGAAGAACGCGGCCTTACCGGCCATGGCCACCGCGGAGCGCGGCTTGCCGGCCTTGGCTGCGGCTTCCTCTTCCTCGTGCTCGCGCTCCTCGTCCTCTTCGAGCTTGTTCTCGAAGTAGCCGGAGAGACCGCCCACGATCAGATACGTGATCAGACCGGCGACACCGGAGATGAGCACCGTCTGCGCCTTGTCCACATGCCCGGCGTGGGTGTGGGCGTTGACCGCGAAGGTCATCGAGGTGACGAGCAGGACCACAAGCGCGATGCAGACCGACAGCATGTCGACCTTGCCCAGCTTGGCCAGCGGACGCTCGATCCACTTCAGCCACTGGATGTCGCGCTCCTCGAAGATGAAGTCGAGGAAGATCATCAGCAGGAACATGCCACCGAACGCGGCGATCGACGCGTGCGCGTCGGTCACGTACTGCTCGTACAGGTCCTTGTTGTTCAGCGCCAGGTCGACAGCCTCGATCGGACCCAGCTTGGCGCTGATGGCGACGATCACGACGGGGAAGACCAGACGCATGCCGAAGACGGCGATGAGCACACCGATGGTGAGGAAGATCTTCTGCCAGAAGGCATTCATCTTCTTCAGGATCCCGGCGTTGACCACCGCGTTGTCGAAGGACAGCGAGATCTCGAGGATGGACAGGATCGCGACGATCCCGAACCCGGTCCACCCCCCATAGAGAACCGCTGCGACCAGACCGAGCGCGGTGACCGCGAACGACCAGCCGAAGGTTTTCAGTACCACTGGCTACCCCATCGTTGTGTACGGGACTCCCCCGCGCCGAGTACGGAGAAGCCCCCCGCCGCGCGCGGCTTTACGAAACGTTGACCCCGAAGTCTAGAGCGATGCCCCGGAGCCCGGACGCGTACCCCTGGCCTACGGCCCGGAACTTCCACTCACCGCCGTAGCGGTAGACCTCACCGAAGATCATCGCGGTCTCCGTCGAGGCGTCCTCGGACAGGTCGTAGCGCGCCAGCTCCTGGCCGTCGGCCTGGTTGACGACGCGGATGAATGCGTTGCTGACCTGGCCGAAGGTCTGTCCGCGGTTGTCCGCGTCATGGATCGAGACCGGGAAGACGATCTTCTCGACGTTGGCCGGCACCTTGGAGAGGTCGATCAGGAGAGACTCGTCGTCACCGTCACCCTCACCAGTGAGGTTGTCGCCCGTGTGCTCGACGGAGCCGTCGGGGCTCTTGAGCTGGTTGTAGAAGATGAAGTACTCGTCGCCGAGCACTCGGCCTCCGCTGCACATCAGGGCGCTGGCGTCGAGGTCGAAGTCGGCTCCGGTGGTGGAGCGCGCGTCCCAGCCGAGCCCTACCAGCACCTGCGTGAGGTTGGGTGCGGCCTTGGAGAGGGAGACATTGCCTCCCTTTGCGAGCGTGACGCCCATGATCGTGTCCTCCCCGGAGTTCGTGGCGCGATGCTGCTGCGTTGGTGGAGCGGTACTGCTGGTCAAGGACGTCCGGCGCCGCACTGCAAGTGCGGCGCCGGACGACGGGTACTGCGGTGAAACCGGGTCGAACGTCAGACGTTCACGCCGAAGTCCTGCGCGATACCGCGCAGGCCCGAGGCATAGCCCTGGCCGATGGCACGGAACTTCCACTCGGCACCGTTGCGGTACAGCTCACCGAAGACCATCGCGGTCTCGGTGGAAGCGTCCTCGGAGAGGTCGTAGCGCGCGATCTCCTGGTTGTTGGCCTGGTTCACGACGCGGATGAACGCGTTGCGCACCTGGCCGAACGACTGCTGGCGGTTCTCGGCGTCGTAGATCGAGACCGGGAAGACGATCTTGGAGATCTCGGCGGGCACGCCCGCCAGGTTCACCTTGATCGCCTCGTCGTCGCCCTCGCCCTCACCGGTGGTGTTGTCACCGGTGTGCTCGACGGAGCCGTCGGGGCTCTTGAGGTTGTTGAAGAAGACGAAGTTGCCGTCGCTGGTGACCTTGCCGTCCTCGCCGGTCAGGATGGCGCTGGCGTCGAGGTCGAAGTCCGTACCGGTGGTGGTACGGATGTCCCAGCCGAGGCCGACCGTGATGGCGGTCAGGCCGGGGGCCTCCTTGGTCAGCGAGACGTTGCCGCCCTTGCTGAGGCTGACTCCCACGAGTCCTCCAAAATAGTTTCCAGGGGCAGCGCCCCCGTGGTGCATTGGCATCGGATCAACGACTGGATCCTAGTGACGGGTTCCCGTGGCAAAAAGGCTCTTCGCCGCAAGGATCATCACGGATCGGATGTTCACCGGGAAGTCCCGGGAAAATCAGGGGAAATCACAGCTTCCGGAGCGCGCTGACGTAGTCGTCGAGGTCGCGCGCGTCCGGCAGGGCATTGACCACACTCCAGCGCACGACGCCCTCCTTGTCGATGACGAAGGTGCCGCGCACCGCGCAGCCCTTGTCCTCGTCGAAGACCTCGTACGCCCTCGCGGCCTCGCCGTGCGGCCAGAAGTCGGACAGGAGCGGGAAGGTGAAACCCTCCTGCTCGGCGAAGACCCGCTGGCTGAAGGGGGCGTCGCAGGACACCGCGAGCAGCTGCACGTCGTCGTTGACGAACTTCGGCAGCTCGTCACGGAGCGCGGTCAGCTCGCCCGTACAGACCCCCGTGAAGGCGTACGGGTAGAACACGAGCACCACGTTCTTCTCGCCGCGCAGGTCGGCGAGCCTGATCGTCTCGCCATGCTGGGTCTTGAGCTCGAAGTCCGGAGCCTTCGTGCCGACGGCGATTCCCTGGGGTCTCCCCTGCTCGAGCGGAGCCGAGAGCTTGGGGATGGAAGCCATACGTGTCCCTTCGGAGAGCCCCATGGGCCTGATCGGGTGAATCCCACCCTATGCCCAGGCAGTGACAGGCACCTGTCCGGGCGGGGACACGGGCATGCAAGAACCCCCGCCAACAGTGTTGGCGGGGGTCAAGGCTCTGCAGACCGGGGTTCCAGGCGCTCCTGTTCGTCGCCCCTGGCGCCCCTGGCGGCAAATCCCTCAGCTCAGCGCTTCTTCGCGGCCTTCGGGGTGCTCAGACGGCTGGCCGTCCAGTCCTTGCCTGCGCTGATGCTCTTCGCGGCGGAGAGACCGGCGGTGGTCGAAGCCTCACCGATCTCACTCGGCTCGACGTAGCCGTCGCGGCCGGTCTTCGGGGTCAGAAGGAGGATGGAGCCGCCTTCCTCCATGTACGCGATGGCATCCACCAGCGCATCGGTCAGGTCCCCGTCGTCCTCACGGAACCAGAGCACCACGCCATCGGCCACATCGTCGTATTCCTCGTCGACGAGTTCGCTGCCGATGATCTTTTCGATGTCCTCGCGGAGCTCCTGGTCGACGTCGTCGTCGTAGCCGATCTCCTGGACCACCTGCTCGGGCTGGAAACCCAGCCTGGCGGCCAGGTTCGACTCCGCGTGGTCCGCGGTCGCGCTCACGGATTGCCTCCTGATCATTTTTTTCGGATGTCGTTTGCTGCCTCGCGCGTGCGCGAAGCGTTGGCCGTAGTCCACACGGGCGGGGCGGATCGCGCAAGTACCCGGCCGTCGAGACCGCCGAAACGGTGACGTTCCCGACCGTGTCACCGCAACTCAATGCCCGATTTTTCCGCGATCGGTGATTCATCCCACAGCGATACGTCGGATTTACGGGCGCCTGCGGCAGGTAGGCGGAGCATATGGACCCCGACCCGTACGAAGCACGTACGGGAAAAATACAGCCGCCGGCCGTCGGATGTTCAGTCGGGACGGTCGGGTGGGGGTCCGGGCGGGGTCGGGGTGCGGGCGCCGCACGGCAGGGACCTTCGCCTGCCGCTCCGGGCCGAACGTCCCTGGGGACTACGCCCCTTACGTGGGCGTATCGTTGCGATTTGGGCCGAACCCGCGCACGGGGCGCCGTCCCGGAGCCTTGGTTACTGCTCGGTACAGATGACGAGAGCAAAGCCCGGGTACACGATGGACAACGGCGCGAATCCCGTGCGGACAGCACTCCGACGAGCGAAGGAACAGCGTGGCTTCCGGATCCGATCGCAACCCGATCATCATTGGCGGCCTGCCCAGCCAGGTCCCGGACTTTGATCCCGAAGAGACTCAGGAATGGCTCGACTCGCTGGATGCGGCGGTCGACGAGCGCGGCCGTGAGCGGGCCCGCTACCTGATGCTCCGGCTGATCGAGCGCGCCCGTGAGAAGCGCGTGGCCGTGCCCGAGATGCGCAGCACGGACTACGTGAACACCATCGCGACCAAGGACGAGCCGTTCTTCCCCGGCAACGAGGACATCGAGCGCAAGGTCCTCAACGCCACGCGGTGGAACGCGGCCGTCATGGTCTCGCGCGCCCAGCGCCCGGGCATCGGCGTCGGCGGCCACATCGCGACCTTCGCCTCCTCGGCCTCGCTGTACGACGTGGGCTTCAACCACTTCTTCCGCGGCAAGGACGAGGGCGACGGCGGCGACCAGATCTTCTTCCAGGGCCACGCCTCGCCGGGTGTCTACGCCCGCGCCTACCTCCTGGACCGGCTCACCGAGCAGCAGCTCGACGCGTTCCGCCAGGAGAAGTCCAAGGCGCCGTACGGACTCTCCTCGTACCCGCACCCGCGGCTCATGCCGGACTTCTGGGAGTTCCCGACCGTGTCGATGGGCCTCGGCCCGCTCGGCGCGATCTACCAGGCCCGGATGAACCGCTACATGGAGCACCGCGGTATCGCGGACACCTCCAAGTCGCATGTGTGGGCCTACCTCGGCGACGGCGAGATGGACGAGCCCGAGTCGCTCGGCCAGCTCTCGCTCGCCGCCCGTGAGGGTCTCGACAACCTGACCTTCGTCGTCAACTGCAACCTGCAGCGGCTCGACGGTCCGGTGCGCGGCAACGGGAAGATCATCCAGGAGCTGGAGTCGCAGTTCCGCGGCGCCGGCTGGAACGTCATCAAGCTGATCTGGGACCGCAGCTGGGACCCGCTGCTCGCCCAGGACCGCGACGGTGTGCTCGTCAACAAGATGAACACCACGCCGGACGGCCAGTTCCAGACGTACGCGACCGAGGACGGTGCGTACATCCGTGAGCACTTCTTCGGTGACGACCACCGGCTTCGCGCGATGGCCGAGGGCCTGAGCGACAAGGAGCTCATGCACCTGGGCCGCGGCGGTCACGACCACAAGAAGGTCTACGCGGCGTACAAGGCGGCCCTTGAGCACAAGGGCCAGCCCACCGTGATCCTCGCCCAGACCGTCAAGGGCTGGACGCTCGGACCCAACTTCGAGGGCCGCAACGCGACCCACCAGATGAAGAAGCTGACGGTCGACGACCTCAAGCACTTCCGCGACCGGCTGCACATCCCGATCGCGGACAAGGACCTGGAGGGCGGCGCCCCGCCGTACTACCACCCGGGCCGCGACTCCGAAGAGATCCAGTACATGCACGACCGCCGCAAGGGCCTTGCGGGTTACGTGCCCTCGCGCGTGGTGCGCGCGAAGCCGCTGCAGCTCCCGGACGACAAGGTCTACGCGAGCGCCAAGAAGGGCTCGGGGCAGCAGTCGATCGCCACGACGATGGCGTTCGTCCGCATCCTCAAGGACCTGATGCGCGACAAGGAGATCGGCAAGCGCTTCGTGCCGATCGCCCCTGACGAGTACCGCACGTTCGGCATGGACGCCTTCTTCCCGAGCGCCAAGATCTACAACCCGCTCGGCCAGCAGTACGAGTCCGTGGACCGTCAACTCCTGCTCGCCTACAAGGAGTCGCCCACCGGTCAGATGCTGCACGACGGCATCACCGAGGCCGGCTGCACCGCCTCGCTGATCGCGGCCGGTTCGGCGTACGCCACGCATGGCGAACCGCTGATCCCGGTGTACGTCTTCTACTCGATGTTCGGTTTCCAGCGCACCGGCGACCAGTTCTGGCAGATGGCCGACCAGCTGTCGCGCGGTTTCGTTCTGGGTGCGACCGCCGGACGTACGACCCTGACCGGTGAGGGTCTGCAGCACGCGGACGGCCACTCGCATCTGCTCGCCTCGACCAACCCGGCGTGCGTCGCGTACGACCCGGCGTACGGCTTCGAGATCGCGCATATCGTCAAGGACGGTCTGCGCCGGATGTACGGCGGGACCCCTGAGGAGAACGAGGACGTCTTCTACTACCTCACCGTCTACAACGAGCCGATCCTGCACCCGGCCGAGCCGGAGAACGTGGACGTCGAGGGCATCCTCAAGGGCGTCCACCTCTTCAAGCGCGGTGAGGCGGGGACCATCCCCGCGCAGATCCTCGCGTCCGGTGTCGCGGTGCCGTGGGCCGTGGAGGCCCAGGCGATCCTCGCGCAGGAGTGGAACGTCAAGGCCGATGTCTGGTCGGCGACCTCCTGGAACGAGCTGCGGCGTGAGGCCGTGGAGGTCGAGGAGCACAACCTCCTGCACCCGGAGGAGGAGCAGCGCGTCCCGTACGTGACGCAGAAGCTCTCGGGCGCGCAGGGTCCGTTCGTGGCCGTGTCCGACTGGATGCGGGCCGTTCCCGACCAGATCTCGCGCTGGGTTCCCGGGCGCTACTCCTCGCTCGGCGCCGACGGCTTCGGCTTCGCCGACACCCGTGGTGCGGCCCGCCGCTTCTTCCACATCGACGCGCAGTCGGTGGTCCTTGGTGTGCTCACCGAGCTCGCCAAGGACGGGAAGATCGACCGTTCGGTCCTGAAGCAGGCCATCGACCGGTACCAGCTGCTTGACGTCTCGGCGGCGGACCCGGGGGCCGCGGGCGGCGACGCGTAGCCGTCAACGGCACGAAGATCGCAGGCAGGGCGGTGGGACCAGGTGGTCCCACCGCCCTTTCGCGTTGTTTACGATGCGCGACATGTCCGGCTTCAAGGAACAACCCGCTCAGATCCGCTGGGAGAACCGCACCCAGCGGCCGCTGCTCGCCCTGGCGGTGCTCTTCGCCCTCGCGTACGCCGTGCCGATCGTGGCGCCCGACGCCTCCGGCGGTGTGAAGGGCGCGTGCGAAGTGGTGGAGTGGGTGGTCTGGGGCGCGTTCGCCGCGGACTATCTCGTACGTCTTGTGCTGACCGAGCACCGGCTGCACTTCGTACGGCATCACTGGCTGGACCTGGCGGCCGTGCTGCTGCCGCTGCTCAGGCCGTTCCAGCTGCTGCGGGTCGTCGCCACACTGATGCTGGTGGGACGGCGGGCCCGGATGGCCACACAGATAAAGCTGACGACCTACGTGGGTGGTTCGGTACTCGGGCTGCTGATGTTCGGCTCACTCGCGGTGCTCGCGGTGGAGCGGCAGTCGCCGAACGGGAACATCAAGTCGCCGGGCGACGCGGTGTGGTGGTCGTTCACGACCATGACGACGGTCGGCTACGGAGATCACGCGCCGACCACCGGGCTCGGGCGGTTGATCGCGGTCGGACTGATGCTGTCCGGGATCGCGCTGCTCGGTGTGGTGACCGCGAACATCGCCGCGTGGTTCATCTCGCGCTTCGAGCAGGATGATGCGGAGGAGCGGCGGCAGACGGAGGCGATCCTCGAACTGACCCAGGAGGTCAGGTCGTTGCGGGCACAGGTGGCGGCGTTGTCGGGTGCGGGTGCGGTGGGTGCGGGTGCGGGTGCCAAGGGTGTGGCAGGCGCGGCCGACGCCCCTTCCGTTTCCGCGTCGGCCGCGCTGCCCGCTCCGCACGGGCCCGGGACGGGCGGCTAGAGCATCCCGTTGCCGGGGCCTGCCGCGTCCGCGATCCAGGCGAGTGCGAGCACGGTGTCGATCGCGCCCAGTACGACGGCGATCAGCGCCGGGATGCGTCCGGTGGCCCAGCGTCGGCCCATGGCGAACCATCCGCAGACGATCGCGATGGGGCCGAGCAGGATGCCGAGGACGAAGAATCCCGCGAGCGCGCAGATGGCGCCGATGATGCCCAGCGTCGCGCGGTCCGGCCCGGGCCGGGGCCGGGTGCGGCCGCGTGTCCGGGGGTGTCCGCGCGTGCTGTGTTTGGAGCCCGCCATCACCACTCCCTGAGTTCGCTTGTACCGGGCTTGTGGGTACGGGTGCCCCGTTTTCGGGGGCTGAGTCGTCAGGTGGGGGTGGGGATGGGGGCGGGCGGGATTTTTCCCCTACCCGGCCCCACGCTCTCAACTTCGTTCGAGCAGGGAGACCCCACTCTTCCCGGAACCGGGGCTGAGTACGGTCAGCTCTCCCAGATCTTGAACGCCCTCACCTTGTACGGGGATTCAGGGGCCCAGGTGCCGCCCGCGCGGCCCGGATACGTCTCGAAGTCGCCCGTCTCCTCGCACTCCGCCGACTGGTACGTGGTGACCGGGCGGGCCGTGCGGTTGACGAGGGCCTGGGCGGTGGTGCCCCGGGGCAGCGGTGTGCACATCTCGGTGGTGAGGTCGGTGAGCTCGTGTGTGGTGCGGGTGCCGGTGTAGTCCGGTTTGGACCACAGACACAGCTCCCCCGGCCCGCAACGTGGTGGAGCCGCACTCGCGGGTGTGGCCGCGGTGGCGAGTGCGGCCACACCCAGTGCGGCGGCGGTGACGGTCGTGCGCAGGTGCTTCTTCGTCGTACGCATGGTGGTGAACCCCCGTGTCGTGTCCGCAAGTTGGCGCCACTTTGGCCTGCGGGCAGCGAGGTCAGGAAGGGGGTTCGGGGCTCGTCACCCTGATAGGGGAAATGGGAGAAGGGTCAGATGTGGCCGACTCCCGCGCCCGCCTCCGCGTTCGCACCCTTCTTCGTCAGCAGCGCGACGAAGATCGCGACCACGGCGACACCCGCGGCCGTGAGGCTGGCGAGCCCCATGCCCGACATGAAGGTGTCGTGCGCGACGTCGGTGATCTTCGCGGCGATCTCCGGCGGGGTGTTCGGCGCGACCGGTGCGGCGCCGGACTGGACGGCCTCCGCGGCCTGTCCGAACTGCGCTTCGGGGATGGGCGGCAGGCCCGCGCCGGCCCAGTTGTCCGCCAGGCTGTTGTCCACCTTCGAGGCCATGATCGCGCCGAGTACGGCGGTGCCGAGGCTGCCGCCGATCTGCATCGCGGCCTGCTGCAGTCCGCCCGCGACACCGGAGAGCTCCATCGGGGCGTTGCCCACGATGACCTCCGTGGCGCCGACCATGACCGGCGCGAGGCCGAGGCCGAGCAGCGCGAACCAGATGGACATGGTGAGGCTGGAGGTGTCGGTCTCCAGGGTGGACATGCCGTACATGGCGAGGGCGGTGACCGCCATACCGCCGGCCAGCGGGATGCGCGGACCGACCTTGGTGATCATCGCGCCCGCCAGCGGGGAGCCGACGATCATCATGCCGGTGAGCGGCAGCAGGTGCAGACCGCTGTCGACGGGGCTCATGCCGTGCACGTTCTGCAGGTAGAAGGTGACGAAGAACAGGCCGCCCATGAAGGCGATGGCCATCAGGACCATCAGGACCACACCGGCGGACAGCGGCAGCGAACGGAACAGCTGCAGCGGGACGAGCGGTTCCTTGGCCCGCGTCTGCCAGAAGGCGAAGAGCGCGAACGCCACGAGGGCTCCGCCCATCCAGGCCCAGGTGGTGCCCGAACCCCAGCCCCACTCGGGCGCCTTGATGACGGCCCACACCAGGGAGAACATCGCGACGGAAAGCAGCGCGATGCCGAGGAGGTCGAAGGAGCGGGGCGCGTTCTCGGCCCGGTGGTCCTTGAGGATCAGTACGCCGAGTACGACGGCGATGATGCCGACCGGCACGTTGATGAAGAAGACCGACTGCCAGCTGACGTGCTCGACGAGCACGCCGCCGAGGATCGGGCCGCCCGCGGTCGAGGCGCCGATGACCATGCCCCAGATACCGATGGCCATGTTCAGCTTTTCGGCCGGGAACGTGGCGCGCAGCAGGCCGAGCGCGGCCGGCATGAGCAGTGCGCCGAACAGGCCCTGCAGGACGCGGAAGGCGACGACGAAGCCGACGCTGCTGGAGAAGCCGATGGCGCCGGACGCGGCGGCGAAGCCGACGACGCCGATGAGGAAGGTCTGACGGTGGCCGAAGCGGTCACCGAGCTTGCCCGCGGTGATCAGCGAGACCGCGAGGGCGAGGAAGTAGCCGTTGGTGATCCACTGGATCTGCTGCCAGGTGGCGCCCAGCTCCGTCTTGATCACGGGGTTGGCGATCGCGACGATCGTGCCGTCGAGCGCGACCATCATCACGCCGATGGCCACGGCGAACAGGGTCAGCCAGGGGTGGCCGCGCAGCCCCTTGGCCGGTGTCGGTTCGGAGGTGCCCGCCGGGGAATCGGGGGCCTTGCCGGCCTTTTCGACGGTGGTCTGACTAGTCATACGGAAAAGGTTAGTGACAGCGACTGACAGTTGACAACGTCCGCCACTAGTCGGTAACTGTCACGTTGCTCACAGGTAATCTGTGCCCAGACATAGAGGAGAAAGAGGGCCATGGAGTGACAGGGCTTCGCGAGCGTAAGAAGCAGCGCACCCGGGACGCGCTCGTGCGCGCCGCGCTCGAGCTCTTCACCACGCAGGGATACGAGCGGACGACGGTCGACGAGATCGTCGCCGCGGTCGATGTCTCCCAGCGCACCTTCTTCCGCTACTTCGCCGGCAAGGAGCAAGTGGTCTTCGCCGTACAGGAGATGGTGGAGTCCCGCTTCGTGGAGTCGCTGCGCGGGCGGCCGCCCGAGGAGTCACCGTTCGAGGCGCTGCGCAGGAGCGTGCTCGACGGCTGGGACTCGATCGGTGAGTCCATCGAGCAGTTCGTGCCGGTGGAGATGTACATGCGGGTCTTCCGGATGATCGAGTCCACACCCGCACTGCTCGCCGTGCAGATGCGGCGCACGGTCGAGACGGAGGAGGAGATCGTGCGCATCGTGGCCGCGCGCGAGGGCCTCGACCCCGAGGAGGATCCGCGCCCGCGCGTGGCGGTGGCGGCGTTCAGCGGGGTGATGCAGCTCGCGGGGCGGCGCTGGGGCGCCGGCGAGGAGATCAGCGTGGAGTCGATGCGCCGGCTCACGGCCTCCCTGCTCGAACGACTTGAGCCCGCACTGGCCGCGGACTGGCGGAGCCCGAAGGTGTGAACGGACGGTCACGCACGGCGAGTTGATCACTCGTTTCCGGCCTGCCGCCACCGGCCCGCGAGACGGCAAAAGCGGAACCTCCGCTTACGCCCAGTGATGACGGATGCCGCAGAGTGTGCGCTTTGCCCCGATCATCCGATACCGCCTGTGATCCGCGCCACGGTCCGTGCGGTGGGCCGTCCGGGTCTCCTAGGGTGGCCGGATCGTGACTTCTTTCGACTCCGCCCCCTCCCTCAACGTCTGGCGCGCCCTCCTCGCCGTAGCCGCCGTCTTCGTCATGCTGACGGCCACCGGCTGGACCGCGGTCCGCAGCAAGGGCGGGTCGACACCGCTCGAAGCCGCGCGCGAAGCCTGGAGCCGCGGCGGTATCGACGGCCGGGATCTGCCCGACGCCGACGCACCGGCGACGCGGATCGCCGGCTTCTTCGCCACGCTCAGCGACGCGCAGCAGGACCGCCTCGCCGGGCGCTATCCGCTGGTCGTCGGCAACCTCAACGGCGTGCCCCTGAAGCTGCGTTACGAGGCGAACCGGCACTCCGTGCACCAGGCCATCAAGGCCGAGCAGGCGCGTTTGGACGACGGCCGCCTCTCCGACTCGGGCAGACGCGACGCCGGGCGCCGGATCAACCGCTTCGAGTCCTTCCTGCACCCGGGCCGCGATCTGCTCGCCTTCGACCCTTCCGGGCGCGGGCGCGTCGCCGAGGTGCTCGGGAACCTGGAGAAGGCCGAGCGGGTGTCCATAGTGGTGCCCGGTGTCGACACGGATCTGCTCACGTTCCAGAAGACCTTCGGCCGGTACGGGGCCACCTCGGGCATGTCGCGTGCGCTGTATCGCGCCGAGCGCGCCCAGAGCCCCTCCACCCGTACCGCCGTGATCGCCTGGGCCGACTACACGGCCCCCGGGGGCGTGGGCATGGACGCCTTCACGGTCCGGCGTGCGGCGGACGGGGCCGAGCGGCTGACCGCCATGATCCGCGCGCTGCCGGGGCAGGCGCCCACGGCGCTGTACTGCCACAGCTACGGCTCGGTCGTCTGCGGGGTCGCCGCGAGTGAACTGCCCTCCCGCGTCCGGGACATCGCGGTCGCGGGCAGCCCCGGGATGCGCGCCGAGACCGCCGCGGACCTGGGAACTTCGGCGCGGGTGTGGGCGATGCGCGACGCCGACGACTGGATCGCGGACGTACCGCATCTGGAGGTCGGCGATTTCGGCCATGGCGTGGACCCGGTCTCGTCCGGGTTCGGTGCGCGGGTGATCTCGGCCGAGGACTCCGAGGGACACACCGGTTACTTCGAGCCCGGCACGGAGAGTCTGCGCAATCTCGCGCGGATCGGGGTCGGCCGTTTCGACGAGGTGAGCTGCGCCGACGGCGGGGATGCCTGCCGGGCACAGGTATGACGGCGGGCGGGTGGCAGGAGGCTTGACCGGCCTTCGCACGCCGGCCCGGGCGCCGGAGCACAGGGGAGCGTGCCGTCCGGAGCGGCGGAGTGCCGGCGTCCGCGGACGGAGGCCCGGGTTCCGCCGTATGTGGCGGGCGGTGCGCGGCACTTGGCCTGGCCGACGCGCGTAGAGGCCCGCCCGATCGGGCATGAGGCCGGAACGTATCGAGGGGGGACGTACAGGCGCATGCCGCATACGATGAGCCGCATGGGTGACGTACTGGCCGGATTTCATGCCACCTGGGAGTTCGACACGGACTCCGTGCTCATCCGCTTCGAACGGGGGATCAGAACACCGAAACTGTTCCATGCGCTCGGTGAACGCCGCATCCCCCACAGGGCGTTGGCGGATGTGACCCTTGCTCCGGGGAAGCGGGGCACGGTGGTGCTGCACGCGGTGCCGAGGGCCGGCGCGGATCCGCTGATGGAAGCGGCCGCCGGACAGCTCAAGGACGGCTGCGACCCGTACCGCCTGGTGCTGCCCGCCGAGCGCGAGACGCTCGCGGAGTACTACCGCGACGAACTGCGCGCCCGGCTGCCGTCCTCCACCGAGCCCGTCGAGCGCTATCTGGTGGCCGCGCCCGAGACTCCGCTGCAGTTCAAGGCGTACGACGGAAAGGCCTCCTTCGACGGCAAGTCGGTGAGCTTCCGCTGGTTCTGGACCGGGGCCTCGTCGGCGAAGTGGAAGGCGGGCGACCAGACCTTCCCCGTCGCAGATCTCAGCGGGGTCGAGTGGCGTTCGCCGGAGATCTTCGACGGTTATCTGCGGCTGATCCGGCGGCCGGGCAACGTGGTCCAGCCCTCGCAGGCCGATCAGGATCCGGCCGCTGTCGTCTTCGGGCTCGGCTACGGGCCTGTGCACGAGTCGCTGCCGTTCGCGGCGGCGGTGCTCGCCGCCACGCGTACGCGCTCGGCCGCCGCCGTCGAGGACGCGAGACGGTCGGGGCGGCGCGATCCGGCGGACATCGCGGAGCGGATCCGTCATCTCGGGGAACTGCACGGGGCGGGGCTTTTGACGGACGAGGAGTTCTCGGCGAAGAAGGCCGAGCTGCTTGCGGAGCTTTGAGGGGTACGGGGTCGAAGGCGGGGCTGTGTGCAGTGGAGTGCCGTGGCCTCGTGGCCGGATCTAGTACCGAGGTATGAGCTCCCGTCCGGCTCTGCGGTATGACGCGGGAAGCGCCGCTCGCTGCCTACGCTGATCAAGCCATGAACGACACGCAGCAGCCAGCACCCGACGAGACCACCGACCAGCCCGTACGCCGGGCCAGGCGGTGGCTGCCATCCTTGCCGCTCCTGCCGCGCGGGCGTGCGGGCTCCTCCACCGCCGGCGACGAGTCCGGGGGGCGCCTCGGCGGGTCCACGGACCGGCCCTGGGAGGCCGTACGCGGAGGGATGCGGGAGTTCGGGGCGGCACTGACGACGCCTGCGGCGGCCGGGCGTGCGCCGCTCGCCACCGCCCCGAAGCGCTGGGTGCGGGCCACCCCGTATGTCGTGGTCCTGGCCTTCGTGGCCACGCTGCTTCCGGTCACCGTCACGGTGCTCATCCAGGACTACGGGATGAGCGGCGGGCTCGCGGGCGGCCTCGCCGTCGCGCAGACCCTGCCGCTGATGCTCGCGCTGATCCGCCCGCTGCACGCGTGGTGGGTGATCTTCCTGGCCGATGTCGCCGGGGCGTTCGCGCTCCACGCGGGCCCGGACTTCGGCGAGCGTTCCTGGCCGTGGCCCCCCGCGGTCGTCGTGGGCTACGTGCTCCTGATGGTGCTGCTCGGTCTGCGCGAGAGCCGGCGCACCCTGATCGCGGTCTTCCTGGTCACCGCGGTGGCCGGGGTGTTCTTCGAACAGCTCTCGCAGGAGGACAGCGACGGCTCCTGGGTGCTGATGCTGGTGCTCGCCGGAGTCACGCTCGTGGTGACGTACGCGTTGCGGCTGCGCGGTGAGGCACAGGCGAAGCTGGCCGAGCAGGAGACGATCAGCGAGGCGGAACGGGCGCAGCGCACCCTTCTGGAGGAACGGGCGCGGATCGCACGGGAGTTGCACGACGTCGTGGCCCATCACATGTCGGTGATCACGGTGCAGGCGGATACGGCCAAGTACCGCATCGCTGGCCTGACGCCCGAGGTGGAGAACGAGTTCGGCGAGATCGCGGCGGCCGCGCGTGAGTCGCTGACCGAGATGCGACGGCTGCTCAAGGTGCTGCGCAACGAGGAGGCGCAGGCCGAGCGGATGCCGCAGCCCGGTCTGAAGCGGCTGCATCAGCTGGTCGAGGCGACCCGGCGGGCCGGGGTCGAGGTCACGATGACTCCCCCGCAGGCGCGCCTTGACGAGCTGGTGACGGAGGTGCCGTCGGCGGTGGATCTGTCGGCGTACCGGATCGTGCAGGAGGCTCTGTCCAACGTGATCCGGCATGCGCCGGGGGCTGAGGCTCGCGTGGAACTCGACGTACGGGACCGGGAATTGGTCCTCTCCGTCGTGAACGGGCGGGCGCAGAAGACGCGTTCCGCGCTGGAGACCTCGGGGACCGGGCATGGCCTGGTGGGGATGCGTGAGCGCGTACGGTTGACCGGCGGCTCCCTCGACGCGGGTCCCCATGGGGACGGTGGTTTCCGGGTCGAGGCGCGGCTGCCGCTGACCGAGCAGGACACCTGACGTTCCCGAAGGGCACCCCGTGACCATCCGCGTACTCATCGTCGACGACCAGGCCATGGTGCGGGCGGGGTTCGCCGCGCTGCTGGCCGCGCAGAGCGATATCGACGTGGTCGGGCAGGCGGAGGACGGCAAGCAGGGTGTCGAGCTCGGGCGCTCCACCCACCCCGACGTGGTGCTGATGGATGTGCGGATGCCGGAGATGGACGGGCTCGAAGCCGCGCGCCGGCTCCTGGACCCTCCCCCCGGGGTCACCCACGTCCCCAAGGTCCTGATGCTGACCACGTTCGACGTGGACGACTACGTGTACGAGGCGCTGCGCGCGGGTGCCTCCGGCTTCCTGCTCAAGGACGCACCGCCGGCGGATCTGATCTCGGCGGTACGGGTGGTGGCGGCCGGCGAGGCGCTGCTCGCGCCCTCCGTGACGCGCCGGCTGATCGCGGACTTCGCGAAGCAGCGCCCTGCGCAGCGCAGGGACCCCGCCCTGAAGCTGAACGGGCTGACGCCGCGGGAGACCGAGGTGCTCGAGCTGATCGCGCGCGGGCTGTCCAACCAGGAGATCGCGGCGCATCTGGTGTTGGCCGAGCAGACGGTCAAGACCCACATCGGCAAGGTCCTGTCGAAGCTGGACCTCCGGGACCGGGCCCAGCTGGTGATCTTCGCCTACGAGGCGGGGGTTGTGGTCCCGGGCGACCAGTAGCCGAGGCGGAGCCCACTGAGTGGCGAGGGCTGCTGAGTGGCGAGGGCTTCTGGTACGAGGAGTACGCGGAGGGCGCCAACCCGGGGGTATCGGGGGCGGAGCCCCCGCAACGGCTCCGAGGGGAAGTCCGGCTTCGGTAGGAGGGGGCTCGTCCCCGCCTACGCCCGCCTACGCGAACTGAATACCTTTGCAGGCCGGCGAGGCAGCGGTGGATCTCGTACTCGGCGAGGGAAGCAAGGCGGCTGTCACGGGTCTCCTGCGGGGGCTCCGCCCCCGATACCCCCGGACGTGCTCCGATGCCCGCCGCGCTGACCGGGCTGCACCGCCCACGCCGCCCCCGACACTGGTGCGGGGGCTCCGCCCCCCGATACCCCCGGACGTGCTCTCGCGCTTTCCGCCGCGCTCACCATCCCCTGCGCCGGCTCCGCCCCCGATACCCGGCGGGCGGGACCGGGGCGTCGAGGCCTCCACTAGCACCCCTAGTACTGCAGTAGCACCCGCAGGTTGGCTCCGCAGTGTGATGCCCGGGCACACACCGTCTTCCTACCTTCCACCCGTCAGCGAAACGGACGGATGCGAAGGGGAGGCCGGTCATGCGGCTCAGGGGTTGGAAGGCGCGCGGCAAGAGGACTCTGGCCGCGGCTGCGCTCAGTGCGACGCTCGTCGCGGGCACCGCCGGATGGGCCGCGGGGAATCAGCAGACCGCGGTGACCGGGCCGGTGCCCGGTGTCAGCTCCTGGCGGGCCGATCACGCGCTGGGGCGGCAGTTGCCCGATCCGGCGACGGCGACGCCCGCCGAAGTGGCCGCGTTCTTCCGCACGTTGAGCGCCGCGCAGCTGCGCGGGCTCGTCGAGCGGCATGCGCTGGTCGTCGGGAATCTCGACGGGGCGCCCGTCGCGCTGCGGTACGAGGCCAACGCCCGGGCCCTGGAGGAGGAGCGCGCCAAGCAGCTCCGGCGGGCGGGGGATCAGAGCCTTCCCGGGCGTGATCGCGAGGCCGCCCGTGACCGGGCCGGGCGTTACCAGTCGCTGAGCGCCCACGGTCGGCAGATTCTGGCGTTCGATCCCCGTGGTCGTGGGCAGGTCGCCGAGGTCTACGGGGACATCGAGCAGGCAGCGCATGTCGCGGTGATCGTGCCCGGGTCCGATATCGATCTGGGCAGCTTCGACCGTACGAAGGATCAGTACGGCACCCCGACCGGGATGGCCCGTTCCCTGTATGCGGCGACAGAGCACCGCAGCGCGGTCATCGCCTGGGCCGGGTACACCACACCGGTCGGGATCGGACCGGATGCCGCGACCGGCCGCCTCGCCGAGGCCGGCGCCCCCCGGCTCGCCCGCTTCGTGCAGGGGCTCGAAGCCGCGGGAACCCCCGCCCCCGCCGTCTTCTGCCACAGCTACGGGTCCGTGGTGTGCGGTGAAGCCGCCCCCGAGATGCCCGCCGCCGATCTGGTGGTCGCCGGTTCGCCGGGCATGGGCGTGGACGACGTGGCCGGCCTCGGGACCACGGCGCACGTCTGGGCCGCCAAGGCCCAGGACGACTGGATCGACGACGTACCGAACGTGGACGTCTTCGGGCTCGGCCACGGAGCGGACCCCGCCGGCCCCGGCTTCGGCGCCCGCACCGTGCCGACGGCCCGAGTCGACGGCCACACCGGCTACTTCGAGCCCGGCACCGACTCCCTGCGCGCCTTCGCCGAGATCGCCCTCGGCGAGCGGCCCTGAGCCGCCACACACGGCAGCGGCTCCAACCCCCCGTACTCCCCCAAGAGTTGAGGAAACGTCATGACCAGCACCGCACTCGCCCCGCGACCAGCGAAGTCACCCAAGGCCCTGCGCGCCCTGCGCAAGACCGCAGCGAGCATCGACGCCCGCACCCCCGCGCACCGCGACCGCGCGATCGACGGACTGCGCGCCCTCGCACTGCTCGCCGTGCCGATCGGGCACTGGCTGCTCGGCGGCTTCACGCTCGACGGCGACGGGACTCTGCGCAACGCCAGCCCCCTGTCGAGCTTCGCGTTCCTCTCCCCCGCGAGCTGGGTGCTGCAGATGCTCGGCATCTTCTTCCTGGTGGGCGGCTACGCGTCCGTACTCTCGTATCGCCGCTCGCTGGAGCGCGGCGAGAGCGCGGGACGCTGGCTGCGCGGGCGTGTGGCCCGGCTCGGGCGGCCCGTGCTCGGGGTGACGGCGGTGTGGGCGGCGGCGATTCCGGTGCTCTACGCGCTGGGTGTGCCGAGCCAGACCCTGCACACCGGCGCCACGCTGGTGATCCAACCCCTGTGGTTCGTCGGGGTGTACACGGTGATCACCGCACTCACCCCGGTCTGCGTACGCGCCGCCGAGCGACTCGGCGCCTGGGCCGCCGCTCCCCTGCTCGGCACGGTCGCCGTGGTCGACTTCCTGCGCTACGGCCCGTACGCGGCGGACATGCCGTCCTGGCTGAGCATGATCAACATCCTGCCCGGCTGGATGTTCGCCTACCAACTGGGCGTCAGCTGGGGCGAGAAGAAGCTCGGCAAGCGGGGTGCGTGGCTGCTGCTCGTCGGCGGTACGGCGCTGTTCGCGGCGCTGCTGCTCGCCTTCCACTACCCGGCGTCGATGGTCGGCGTCCCGGGCGAGGCCCGTACCAACTCGCACCCGCCGTCCCTGCTCGTGCTCGCACTCGCCGCGGCGCAGAGCGGCGCCGCGATCCTCCTGCGCGACCGGCTCGGCAAGCTCCTGAAGCGGCCCGCGCTCTGGGCCCCCGTCGTGATCATCAACCTGTCGGCGATGACGATCCTGTGCTGGCACCAGACGGCGATGTTCGGTGCGGCCACGATCGGTTCCTTCGCCGGGCCGATCGGCGGTCTGACCACCGCGCCCGAGACGCTCGGCTGGATCGCGGCGCGGATCGCGTGGCTTCCGGTGTTCGCCGGACTGCTCGTCGCGCTCGGCGCCTGGGCGCGACGGTTCGAGGCGCCGTGGGCCGTGGGCTCGCGGGCGGCCCGTGCACGGCGGGTGGCGGCCGGTTTCCTCGCCGCCGGGTTCGCGGTGTTCGCGCTGGGTCTGGCGTGAGAGGCGTACGCGCCGGGTCCGGCATGCGAGGCGTACGCGCCGGGTCCGGTGTGAGTGCGCCACCCGCCCCCGCCCGGGGACCACCAACGAAGAGGGCGCCGTGTCCAGGACACGGCGCCCTCTTCCCGTATGCGCCGACTACTCGCGCCCGGCCGAAGTGAAGGACATGTCCGCGTAGCGGCCACCCACCACCTGGGCCGCGATCGGCTCAAGGAGCTCCAGTTCGGAGTCGGTCAGGATCAGCCGGGTCGCGGCCGTGTTCTCCTCGACACGGCTGCGCTTACGGGTGCCGGGGATCGGCACCACGGCCAGACCGTGCACCTGCGCCTGCTGCTGCAGCCACGCGAGGGCCACCTGCCCGCTGGTCACACCGCGGGACTCGGCGACCGCGCGGATCGGGGCGAGCAGGGCGGCGTTGGCCTCGGCGTTGTCGCCGTTGAAGCGGGGCATCGTGCGGCGGAAGTCGTCGCTGCCCAGCTCGCTCGTGGCGTTGGTGAACGCGCCGGTGAGGAAGCCTCGGCCGAGCGGCGAGTACGGGACGAAGCCGACGCCGAGTTCGACCGCGGTGGGCACCACGTGCGCCTCGACGTCACGGCTGAACAGCGACCACTCCGACTGCACGGCGGCGATGGGGTGGACGGCGTGCGCGGCACGCAGTTCGGGGGCGGTGACCTCGCTGAGGCCGAGGTGCTTCACCTTGCCCTCGGCGACCAGTTCGGCCATGGCGCCGACGGTCTCCTCGATCGGCACGTCCACGTTCCTGCGGTGCATGTAGTAGAGATCGATGGTCTCCACGCCCAGGCGGGTCAGGCTGCCTTCGATGCACTGGCGGATGTACGCGGGGTCGTTGTTGATCCCGCGCTTCAGGTTGTCCTCGGGGTCGACCGTGATGCCGAACTTGGTGGCCAGGACGATCTCGCCGCGGTGCTTCTGGACGAACGGCGCGAGGAACTTCTCGTTCTCGCCGGCGCCGTACATGTCGGCGGTGTCGTAGAAGGTGACGCCCAGGTCGAGGGCGTGGTCGAGGGTGGCGCGTGCTTCGTCCGCGTCCGTGGGTCCGTAGGCGAAGCTCATGCCCATGCAGCCGAGTCCCTGGACGGAGACCTCGGGTCCTTCGGTGCCGAGCCGTGCTGTCGCGATGGTGCTCATCAGGTTCAGGACCTCTCCGGCGCCGATCAGGCGCCCGCGTAAAAGTCGATCTTGTAGTCGAGGACGGCGAGCGTCCCTTGGAGCTCGGCGATCCGGGCGAGTACGTCGCGCCGGGTGCTCTCCAGGAGCTCCTTGCGCGCCTGGAAGGTGTGGTCGCCCTCGCGGACCAGTTCGGCGTAGCGGACCATGTCCGCCACGGACATCCCGGTCAGGCGCAGCTTGCCGACGAAGGAGAGCCAGTCCAGGTCGCGGTTGGTGAACCTTCGCTGGCCCGTGTGGGAGCGGTCGACGTGCGGCATCAGACCGATCCGCTCGTACCAGCGCAGGGTGTGTGCGGTGAGCCCGGTGTACTCGGCGACCTCACTGATCGTGTAGCGGTCCTGGCCGTCGGGGCGCGGATGCGGGCGCGGCCCTGCGGCACAGGCGTCGACCGCGGTCGTGGGCACCGGTTCGAGTACTGGGAGGGGCGTGCTCTCCATCACCGTCATGCCTCCACGCTAGAACCTTGGAGTGCACTCCAGGCAAGCGATATGGGCAAGAGTTCGCATCTCGGACCTGGATACGCTGCCGGGCATGATCGAAGCACGGCTTGCGACGCCTGACGACGCCCCTGAGCTGGTACGCCTGCGGAAGGCGATGCTCGACGAGTATCTGGGCGTACAGCCGGACACCGCGTGGATGGCGGTCTCCGAGCGGGCCCTGCGGGAGCGGCTCGCGGGTGAGGAGGCCCTGCTCGCCGCGACCGTGGTGGAGCGGCCCGGGGAACCGGGCAGGCTCGCGGCGTGCGCCGTCGGCACACTCGAGTACCGGCTCGGCGGCCCGGACAATCCACAGGGGCTCAGCGGTTACGTCTTCAGCGTGGCCACGGATCCGGAGCTGCGCAGGCGCGGGTACTCGCGGGCGTGCATGGAGGAGCTCGTCGCCTGGTTCGGGCGGCGCGGGGTGCGCAAGGTCGAGCTGCGGGCGTCTGCGGAGGGTGAGCCGCTGTATGCCTCGCTCGGTTTCGTACGGACGCCGGATCCCTCGATGCGGCTGGTGCTCCGAGGGGTCTGACCGCGCGGCGAAGGGCTGGGCCCCGGGCCGGTCCGGCCGGAGGCGAGACCGTAGGCTCGTGTGCATGCAGAGCCTCGCCCTCATCGAGAACTGGCCGGTCCCCAGCGCGGCGGCCGGGGTCGTCCGTACGGACGGGACCGTCGTCGCCACGCACGGTTCCATGACGCAGCGCTTCCCGCTCGCGTCCGTGACCAAGCCCCTCACCGCGTACGCCGCGCTCGTCGCGTACGAGGAAGGAGCCGTCGAACTCGACGAGCCGGCCGGGCCCGAGGGTTCGACCGTGCGGCATCTGCTCGCGCACACCAGCGGTCTGGCCTTCGACGAGCACCGGGTGACGGCGCCGCCCGGTACGCGGCGGCTGTACTCCAACGCGGGGTTCGAGGTGCTCGGCGACCACATCGCCAAGGCGACGGACATTCCGTTCGCGGAGTATCTGCGGCAGGCGGTGCTCGAACCGCTCGGCATGACGTCCACGTCGCTGGAGGGCTCGCCCGCGAAGGACGGGGTGTCGACGGTCTCGGATCTGCTGCTCTTCGCGGCGGAGGTGCAGGCGCCGCGGCTGCTCGATCCTCGGACCGTACTTGAGGCCATGTCCGTGGTGCACCCCGGGCTTTCCGGAATTCTGCCTGGTTACGGGCACCAGAAGCCCAACGACTGGGGGCTCGGTTTCGAGATCCGGGACTCCAAGTCGCCGCACTGGACGGGGAGTTCGTCCTCGCCCCGTACGTTCGGGCACTTCGGGCAGTCGGGGACGTTCCTGTGGATCGACCCGGACGCGGGGGCGGCTTGTGTGGCCCTGACGGACCGGGCGTTCGGGCCTTGGGCTGCCGAGGTGTGGCCGCCGTTCACCGATGCGGTGCTTGCGGAGTTGCGGGGTATGGGGCGCTGAGAGCGGGTGCGGTTCACTGTCGGGTGCGGGGCTGCGCCCCGGCCCCCGCATCCGAACTTCGTTCGGATCTCCTCGAACGCCGGAGAGGCTGAATGTCCGACATAGTCCGCGCCACCCGAGCCGACGTACACGCTCTCGCCGAGACCCTCACCAGCGCCTACGAGGACGATCCTGTCTGGAACTGGCTGTTGCCGCGCGAGCGGGACCGTCGTATTCGAGGGCTGTTGCGGGCGCATCTCGCGCAGCAGGTGGATCTCGGCCGGGTCTGGTCGGACATCGACCGGAGTGTCGCCGTCGTGTGGTGTCCGCCCGGTGAGTGGCAGCTGCCCGTGAGCTATCTGCTGCGCAACGCCGCGGTGCTCGCCCGCACCGGACGGGCTCAACTGCCGCGGATGGGCGGGCGGTTGCTGACGTTGGAGCGCAGGCATCCGAAGGCGCCCGAGCACTGGTACCTGGAGTACATCGGGACGCACGCCGATGCGCGGGGAACGGGACGGGGATCCGTCGTGCTGAGTGCGCTGCTGCGGCAGGCGGACGAGGCGGGACAGCCCACCTACCTGGAGTCGAGCAACGAGCGGAATCTCAGCTTCTACAAGCGGCACGGGTTCGCCCTGCGCGAGGAGCTGACCTTCCGGTCCGGGCCACCCATGTGGGCCATGTGGCGTGCGGCGGACGGGGCCTAGTCGCCCGCGAACTCCCACACCAGGACCTCCGCGGACCCGCGCAGAGCCTCCAGTTCCAGCGAGTTCGAGTCCCGCAGACGCACCGAGTCACCGGGGCCCAACTCCGCACCGCCGAGCCGGACTTCACCCCGTACGACATGCGCATAGACCCGCGCCGCGTCCGGCACCGCCGCCCGCTCGGCCGGGCGCAGGCGGCGCACGTGCAGCAGCGCGCCCGCCGCCGGGACCGCGTAGGGGGTGGAGTCGGCGATGCCGCGGACGATTTCGTACGAGGGGTCGCCGCCGGCCGCGACGGGCGCCAGCCACATCTGGACGAAGACCAGGCAGGACGAGCCGTCGTTGCGCTCGGTGTGCCGCACTCCCCCGCCCGCGCTGAGGCGCTGGAGATCGCCCGGTCTCACGGTCGTCTCGTGGCCCGCCGAGTCGCGGTGGGTCAGCGTGCCCTCGACGACCCACGTCACCAGCTCGGTGTGGCTGTGGGTGTGCTCGGAGAAGCCCGCGCCCGGTTCGAGGTGTTCCTCGTTGCAGGCGATGACCGGTCCGAAGCGGAGATTGTCCGGGTCGTAGTGCGGCCCGAAGGAGAACGCGTGCCGCGTCTCGATACCGTCGGCCGGCTCCCCGCCCAGGTACCGGTCGCCCGAGCGCCGTACGTCCATCACGGGGCTCACCGTAGCGCCCGGGAGCCCCCTGCCGCCTGCCCGCTGTGGACCCGCCACTTAGCCGTGGCGCCCCGATAAGGCAGTCTTGTCCCGTGCCCGAACCCGCAGCGAACCCAAGCCCCGACTCCGGAGAGCACCCGGCCGACGCCGGCGCGACCCCGGACCGGGCCCCGGCCCATCCGCACTCCGCCACGCTCAAGCGCCTGGAGAAGTCCTCCGGCAGCCTGGCCGCGCAGGCCATCGCGCGCATGGACGAGAAGCTGGCCTGGTACCGGGCGATGCCGCCGGAGAACCGTTCGTGGATCGGTCTCGTGGCGCAGGCCGGTATCGCGGCGTTCACCGAGTGGTTCCGGCATCCCGACGCGCCCCAGGCGATCTCCACGGACGTCTTCGGTACGGCTCCGCGTGAGCTGACCCGGGCGATCACTCTGCGTCAGACCGTGGAGATGGTCCGGACGACGATCGAGGTCATGGAGTCCGCGATCGACGAGGTCGCGGCGCCCGGCGACGAGTCGATCCTCAGGGAAGCCCTGCTCGTCTATGCCCGTGAGATCGCCTTCGCGACCGCCCAGGTCTACGCACAGGCGGCGGAGGCGCGCGGTGCGTGGGACGCGCGGCTCGAGTCGCTCGTCGTCAATGCCGTGCTGAGCGGTGAGGCCGACGAGGGCGCCGTCAGCCGGGCCGCCGCGCTCGGCTGGAGCTCGCCCGAACATGTCTGCGTGGTCCTCGGCACCGCCCCCGAGGGCGACAGCGAGCTGACCGTCGAGGCCATCCGACGGGCCGCCCGGCACGCGAAGCTGCAGGTCCTGACCGGTGTCCTCGGTGACCGCCTTGTCGTCATCGCAGGTGGTAGCGACAATCCGCTGAACGTGGCCAAGTCCCTCATCGGCCCGTACGCCGCCGGGCCCGTAGTCGCCGGACCCGTCGTCCCCGACCTGCTCGCCGCCACCAGGTCCGCGCAGGCCGCGGCCGCCGGACTCAAGGCGTGCTCGGCCTGGCAGGACGCCCCGCGCCCCGCGCTCGCGGACGATCTCCTGCCGGAGCGCGCGATCGCGGGAGACCCGGCCGCGCGGGAGCAGTTGGTGGAGGAGATCTACAGACCGCTGGAGGAGGCCGGCTCCGCGCTCCTGGAGACCTTGAGCGTCTATCTGGAACAGGCGAGCAGCCTCGAAGGCGCCGCCCGGATGCTCTTCGTCCACCCCAACACCGTCCGCTACCGGCTCCGACGTGTGACAGACGTCACCGGCTGGTCGCCCTCGGATGTGCGGTCCGCGTTCACGCTGCGTATCGCCCTGATCCTGGGGCGTCTGGCCGACGGAGATCCGCAGTCCTAGACTTTTGTCGGGGGTCGACAATTCCCCTGACCGTTCTTCGTCCCTGTCCCCACGGGCGGCGCCCACCGTCCACAAGAGAGAGTGTGAGAGTGCTCGTACTCGTCGCTCCCGGCCAAGGCGCTCAGACGCCCGGCTTCCTGACTCCCTGGCTCGAACTCGATGGCGCCGCTGAAAAGCTCGCCGCGTGGTCCGACGCCATCGGACTCGACCTCGCCCACTACGGCACCCAGGCCGACGCGGACGCGATCCGCGACACGGCCGTGGCGCAGCCGCTGCTCGTCGCGGCCGGACTGCTGTCCGCCGCCGCCCTGGGCGACGCGAAGCCGTCGGCCGTCGCAGGTCACAGCGTCGGCGAGTTCACCGCCGCCGCCTTCGCGGGCGTCCTGGACGACACCGCGGCCCTGCAGCTCGTACGCAAGCGGGGTCTGGCCATGGCCGAGGCCGCCGCGATCACGAAGACCGGTATGGCGGCGCTGCTCGGCGGGGACCCGGAGATCGTGGTCCCGCACCTGGAGAAGCTCGGTCTGACCCCGGCCAACGTGAACGGCGCGGGCCAGATCGTCGCCGCCGGCACCCTGGAGCAGATCGCCGCCCTGGAGGCCGACAAGCCCGAGGGCACCCGCCGGGTCATCCCGCTGCAGGTCGCCGGCGCGTTCCACACGCACCACATGGCGCCCGCGGTCGAGACGCTGCGCAAGGCCGCCGAGGAGATCACCCCGGCCGACCCCACCGTCGCCTACGTCTCCAACAAGGACGGCCGGGCGGTCGCCTCCGGCGCCGAGGTCATCTCGCGTCTGGTCGGCCAGGTGGCCAACCCGGTCCGCTGGGACCTGTGCATGGAGACCTTCCAGGAGCTCGGCGCGACGGCGCTCATCGAGGTGTGCCCGGGCGGCACCCTCACCGGCATCGCCAAGCGCGCGCTGCCGGGCGTCAAGACGCTCGCCCTGAAGACCCCTGACGACCTCGACGCTGCTCGCGAGCTCATCGCAGAGCACGCAGCTGCCTGACGAAGGAGCCCCTGAGCAATGTCGAAGATCAAGCCGAGCAAGGGTTCGCCGTACGCCAAGATCATGGGCGTCGGCGGCTACCGGCCCACGCGGGTCGTGCCCAACGAGGTGATCCTCGAGACGATCGACTCCTCCGACGAGTGGATCCGCTCGCGCTCCGGTATCGCGACCCGGCACTGGGCGAACGACCAGGAGACCGTGGCCGCGATGTCCATCGAGGCCTCCGGCAAGGCGATCGCCGACGCCGGGCTCACCGCCGACAAGATCGGCGCCGTGATCGTCTCGACCGTCTCGCACTTCAAGCAGACCCCCGCCGTCGCGACCGAGATCGCCGACAAGCTGGGTACGCAGAAGGCCGCCGCGTTCGACATCTCGGCCGGCTGCGCGGGCTTCGGCTACGCGCTCACGCTCGCCAAGGGCATGATCGTCGAAGGCAGTTCGCAGTACGTGCTGGTCATCGGCGTGGAGCGGCTGAGCGACCTGACCGACCTCGAGGACCGCTCGACGGCCTTCCTGTTCGGTGACGGCGCGGGCGCCGTCGTCGTCGGCCCCTCGGACGAGCCGCACATCGGCCCGACCGTCTGGGGCTCGGAGGGCGACAAGTCCGACACGATCAAGCAGACCGTGCCGTGGACGGACTACCGCGACGGCAAGGTCGAGAAGTTTCCTGCGCTCATGCAGGAGGGCCAGGCGGTCTTCCGCTGGGCCGTGTTCGAGATGGCGAAGGTCGCCCAGCAGGCGCTGGACGCGGCCGGGATCAGCGCGGACGACCTGGATGTCTTCATCCCGCACCAGGCCAACATGCGGATCATCGACTCGATGGTGAAGACTTTGAAGCTGCCGGAGCATGTCACGGTCGCCCGTGACGTAGAGACCACCGGCAACACCTCGGCCGCCTCGATCCCGCTCGCAATGGAGCGGCTTCTGGCGACCGGGGCAGCCAAGAGCGGCGACACCGCGCTCGTCATCGGCTTCGGGGCGGGTCTCGTCTACGCAGCCACCGTCGTTACCCTCCCCTAGGCACCCCGAGCGGACCATTCCGCTCGGACCCTGCCACCTCACTGATACACAAGAAGGAGCGCCAACATGGCCGCCACTCAGGAAGAGATCGTCGCCGGTCTCGCCGAGATCGTGAACGAGATCGCCGGTATCCCGGTCGAGGACGTCCAGCTGGACAAGTCCTTCACCGATGACCTGGACGTCGACTCGCTGTCCATGGTCGAGGTCGTCGTCGCCGCCGAAGAGCGCTTCGACGTCAAGATCCCGGACGACGACGTCAAGAACCTGAAGACCGTCGGCGACGCCGCGGGCTACATCCTGAAGAACCAGGGCTGATCTTCGCCCCTGGCCCCTGGGTCGGCCCGCACGGGCCGCCCAGCAGGGCCGGCTGTTGCCGCCGCCTGGCGGTGGCGCCGCTGATTCACGACCTTCTACACGTGGAGAAAGAATTCCTGTGAGCTCGACCAATCGCACCGTGGTCGTCACCGGTATCGGCGCAACCACACCGCTGGGTGGCGACGCAGCTTCGACCTGGGAAGGCCTCATCGCGGGCCGCTCGGGCGTCAAGCCCCTGGAGGGCGAGCGCTTCGCCGAACTGCCGGTCCGTATCGCCGCACCCGCCGCGGTCGACCCGGGCGAGGTCCTGCCCCGCCCGCTGGCCCGCAAGCTGGACCGCTCGGCGCAGTTCGCGCTGATCGCGGCCAAGGAGGCCTGGGCGGACGCCGGTTACGAAGGCAAGGCGGGCGAGGACGACAAGATCGCCCCCGAGCGTCTGGGCACGGTCATCGCCTCCGGCATCGGTGGCGTCACCACGCTGCTCGACCAGTACGACGTGCTCAAGGAGAAGGGTGTACGCCGGGTCTCCCCGCACACCGTTCCCATGCTCATGCCCAACGGCCCCTCCGCGAATGTCGGTCTGGAGGTGGGCGCCCAGGCGGGCGTGCACACCCCGGTCTCGGCCTGTGCGTCGGGCGCCGAGGCGATCGGCTACGCCGTCGAGATGATCCGCACCGGCCGCGCCGATGTCGTGGTCGCCGGTGGCACCGAGGCGGCGATCCACCCGCTGCCGATCGCCGCGTTCGCCAACATGATGGCGATGTCCAAGAACAACGACGAGCCCACGAAGGCTTCTCGCCCCTACGACAAGGGCCGTGACGGCTTTGTCCTCGGCGAGGGCGCGGGTGTCGTCATCCTCGAGTCCGAGGAGCACGCGAAGGCCCGTGGCGCGCGGATCTACTGCGAGGTGATCGGCCAGGGTCTGTCGGCCGACTCGCACCACATCGCGCAGCCCGAGCCGACGGGGCGCGGCGTTGCCGCCGCCGTGCAGAACCTGCTCGACAGCACGGATCTGAAGCCGTCCGAGGTGGTGCACCTCAACGCGCACGCGACCTCGACGCCGCAGGGTGACATCGCGGAGATCAAGGCGCTGCGCAAGGTGCTCGGTGCGGATCTCGACCACGTCGCGATCTCGGGCACCAAGTCGATGACGGGTCATCTGCTCGGTGGCGCCGGTGGTATCGAGACCGTGGCGACCGTGCTCGCTCTGCACCACCGGCTCGCGCCGCCCACGATCAACGTCGACGAGCTCGACGAGACGGTCGTGGAGGACGGTGCGGACATTGTGCGCGGTCAGGCTCGTGCGCTGCCCGAGGGGACGATCGCCGCGATCAACAACTCGTTCGGGTTCGGTGGGCACAATGTCGTGCTTGCGTTCCGAAGTGTCTGACGCCGCCGCATAGTTCGTACGAAGAGGCCCGCCCCGGTTCGTCCGGGGCGGGCCTCTTCGTGTGTACGGGGTCCTGGGCTTCGCGGCCGCCGGGCGCCGGGCCTCAGGAGCGGGTGGCCGGGACCGTCAGCTCCAGGAGTTGGACGGCCGCGCGTGCCAGCCGCTCACGGGCCTTGGCCTCGCCGGCGAGGTGGTGCAGCAGCTGCTGCTGGAAGAGACCGTCGAACATCGCGTAGGTCGTGGCCTCATCGGGCACCGCCTCGGCGCCCGCCAACTCCGCGTACCGCGTGACGATCCGCCAGATCATGGCCTGCAGGGTGGCGTCGATCTCCAGCACATCGGCCCGGAAGGACTCCTCGAACAGCGCCTGCGAGCGCAGGTCGTACCAGAGGCGGTGCAGTGTCGCGTCCTCGGCCATGGTCTCGGCGAGACCGGCCCCGAAGTCCTCGGCCAGCCGCCCGGCCGTCTCGCTGTCGGTGACGATCCGGTCGTAGCGCCGTACGCATTCGGTCTTGTACTGCTGCACGCAGTACGTGATCAGGTCGGCCTTGTCGCGGAAGTAGTAGTGCAGCACGCCGTGCGAGAACGAGGAGTTCTGGGCGATCTCCCGGAGGCTGGTGCGGGCGTATCCCAGCTCGGAGAGCGTCTGCAGCGCGGCGCCCGCGAGCTCGCGGCGGCGCTCCTCGAACTTGTCCACCTGGCGTCGCGCGATGCGGGCAACTCGCAGGTCAGCAGCGGTCATTGGGCGTGGCTCTCCCTCCTGGGCGATGGGCGTGCGGGGGCGCACCGCGGTCGCAGAGTATCCGAACCAAGTTTCTTTGACGACTGTCCAATGTTTTTTGGACGAGCGTCAAAGGATTCCTTGACGACCGTCCAGACCAGTCCTACGTTGTGCCACGGATCACAGCCGAACGACCAGGGAGAGGACCCGACATGGGGACAGGCGATCTGACGGGCAAGCGCGTGCTCGTCACCGGTGCGGCACAGGGCTTAGGCGCCGGGATGGCACAGGCGATGGCCGCGGCCGGTGCCGCCGTGATGCTCAGCGATCTGCGCAAGGACGCCGTGGAGCAGACCGCCGCAGAGCTCGCGGCCACCGGCGCCGAGGCCCGGCATGTGGCGCTCGACGTGACCAGCGACGCGGACTGGGCGGCCGCCGTCGCACACACCGTCGCCGAACTGGGCGGCCTGGACGTCCTCGTCAACAACGCCGGCGTAGAGGTGACCCAACTCCTCGTCGACACCGACCCGGACGAGATCCGCGGCATGCTCGACGTGAACATCGTCGGCACCATGCTCGGCATCAAGCACGCGCTGCGCGCCATGCGTCCCGGCGGTACGGCCGGGTCCGGTGGCGCGATCATCAATGTCGCCTCCGTCGCGGCCACCATCGCCTTCCCTGGTATCGCGGGCTACTCGGCCACGAAGTCCGCGGTCGACCGGCTCACCCGGATCGCCGCCGCCGAGTCCGGGAAGCTCGGCTACGGCGTGCGCGTCAACTGCGTCCTGCCCGGTCTCGTCGCTACCGAGATGGGCACGAAACTGGCCGTCGAGACCGCGGCGTTGGGACTGTTCTCCGGTCCCGAGGCCGCCGTCGGCGAGGTCGTCGCCCTCACCCCGTCGGGCCGGCTCGGCGAGGTCGCCGACATGGCCGACGCGGTGGTCTTCCTGGCGTCCGACGCCTCCAGGTTCGTCAACGGCGTCGGCCTGTCGGTCGACGGCGGGATGGGGATGTGACATGAGCGAGAGCGACAAGTCCGGGGCAGCCACCGGAGCAGCGACCGGGACCGCGACCGGGACCGACAAGGCGGCGACGAAGCCTGTCGTCGTCTACGGAGCCTCCGGCTACACCGGGCGCCTCATCTGCGAGTATCTGCGCGAGTACCGCGTCCCGTTCATCGCCGCGGGCCGTGACGGCAAGAAGGTGCAGGCCGTCGTCGACAAGATCCCCGGCATCGAGACCGCGCAGTACGAGGTCGCCGAGGTCGCCCATGACGTCGACTCCCTGACCGAACTGTTCAGCGGCGCGAGCGTCGTGTGCTCCACCGTCGGCCCCTTCATCAAGTACGGGCCCGCGACCGTCGAGGCCGCGCTGGCCGCCGGCTGCCACTACCTCGACACCACCGGCGAGCAGGACTGGACGCTCGCCGCGCAGCGGGAGTTCGGCAAGCGCTTCGCGGATGCCGGGCTGCTCCTGTCGCCGGGCATCGCGCAGATGTACACGACGGGCGAGATCGCCGCGAACATCGCCCTTGAGACCGTCCCCGGCCTCGACACCCTCGACATGCTGGTGCTCTGGAAGGGCTTCCCGACCTACGCGTCCACGCAGACGATCTTCACCATCCTGAAGGCCGACTGGTTCCACCTGGTCGACAACGAGTACGTGGCCTGGGACCACCGGGCCACCCGCGAATGCGCCGTACCCGGTCAGCACGGCACCGCCGTCACCGTGCCCTGGGGCGGCACGCTGCACCCCGTCTGGTTCAAGGACGATCCGCGCGTGGCGACCTGTCTGGTGACCGGCGGCGTGATGGACCGGGCGGTGATGGACGGCGTCATCGCCACCACCGCCATGTTCGAGGAGCGGATCCGCCCCCTCGAACCCGAGGCGCAGGCGGCGGCACTGTCGGAGATCGCCGACGGGCTGCAGGCCGATATGCCGCCCCGGGAGAACCCGCGGACCAACACCTCCATCGACTCGGTGCATGCCTCGGGTCCGCTCGGGCGTGTCCATGTGGCCCTGCACGGCAACTCCAACTACAAGCAGACCGGACTGCTGCAGGCGTACTGCGCGTACTCCCTGCTCCAGCAGGCACCGCGCCGCGCGGGATTCGCCTCGGCCTGCCAGGCGTTCGGACACCGTGAACTGCTCGGTGTGCTGCGCAACTTCGGCCTGGTGCTCAACCCCGTCGTCACGGCGCACACCTGATGCCGCCGGCCGCACGTCCGCTGTCGTCGTCCGCCTCCGCGACGGCGCTGACCGCCTACCTGGACAAGGGCGCGTCGCTGGGCGCCGGCGCGGTGTGTCTGTCGGGCCCCGACCGCGCCATGACGTACGGCGAGGTCCAGGACCACACGTACGCCGTCTCCGAGGCCCTCGCCCGGTCCGGCATCGCCCCCGGTGAATCGGTGGGCATCCTGTCGGGCAACGACGTCACCGCGTTCGCCACGGTGTTCGGGATCGCCCGGCGCGGCGCCGTGTGGTGCCCGATCAATCCCCGCAACTCCGCCGAGGAGACCCGGCAGTTGCTCGATCTCTTCGACTGCCGCTGCCTGCTCTTCCACTCGGCGTACGCACCCCTGGTCGCCGAGATCGCCCCGAGCCTGCCGAAGCTGACCACGCTGGTCTGCCTCGACGGCCCGGCGGCGGGCGCAGCGGATCTGACGGAGTGGCTGGCCGGTCGGCGGGTGCCGGACGCGGCACAGTCCTCACCCCGGGGCTGGGCGGCGCTGGTCGGAACGGGCGGCACGACCGGGCTCCCCCGAGCCGTCGTCCTGACCGAGCGCAACCTGGAGGCGATGACCGCGCTGACCTTGATGGGTTACCCCCACCAGGGGCGGCCGGCCTATCTCGCACTGGCCCCGCTCACCCATGCCGCCGGAGTGCTCTGCTTCCCGATCATGGCGCTCGGCGGGCGGATCGTCGTGATGCCGCAGCCGGATGTGGGCGAGTTCCTGCGGCTCATCGAGTCCGAACGGATCACGCACACATTCCTGCCGCCCACGATGATCTACCGTCTGCTCGACCACGAGCAGGCCCACGCGACGGACTTCTCCTCGCTGCAGTGCTTCTGGTTCGGCGCGGCACCGATGTCCCCGGCGCGCCTGGCGCAGGCCGTCGCCCTGATGGGGCCGGTCATGGGGCAGTTGTACGGGCAGAGCGAGGCGCCCATGATGATCGCCATGCTGCACCCCGGCGACCTCGTCGACGACGAGGGAAAGGTCCTCGAGCGGCGTCTCACGGCGGCCGGGCGGCCCGGACCGCTCGTCACCGTCGCCGTCATGGACGGCGAGGGGCAGCTGCTGCCGGACGGCGAGCGCGGCGAGGTCGTGGTGCGCGGCTCCCTCGTCATGCTCGGCTACTACAAGGACCCCGGGGCCACCGCCGAGGTCTCACGGTTCGGCTGGCACCACACCGGCGACATCGGGTTCCTGGACGACGAGGGCTTTCTGCACATCGTCGACCGAGCCAAGGACATGATCATCTCCGGCGGTTTCAACGTGTACTCGGCCGAGGTCGAGCAGGCGCTCATGGAGCATCCCGCGGTCGCCGACTGTGCGGTGATCGGACTGCCCGACGACACCTGGGGCGAGCGCGTCACGGCCGTCCTCGAGCTGCGCCCCGGGATGCCCCTCGACCCGGCCGAGGCGATCGCGTTCGCCAAGCAGCGCATCGGCTCGGTCAAGGCTCCCAAGCAGGTGGAGATCTGGCCCGACCTGCCCCGCTCGAAGGTCGGCAAGATCCTCAAGGGGGAGGTGCGGAAGAAGGCCGCGTCCCAACGGGCGGGGTGACGAGTGACGGGGTGACGGGGTGACGGGGTGACGGGATGACGGGATGCCCGGCCGCGTGTCCGCAGTCGGGCGTCACACCACCTGGTGGAGCCACCTCACGGGTGCGCCCTCGCCTGCGTATCTGAACGGTTCCAACTCGTCGTCCCAGGGCTTGCCCAGGAGCTTGGCGAGTTCGGACTCCAGGTCGGACTCGCCGCCGCGCGAGCGCGAGAGCGCCGCGCGCAGCCTGTCCTCCGGGATCAGGATGTCGCCGTGGATGCCGGTGACCGCGTGGAAGATGCCGAGCGTGGGAGTCGAGCTGTAGCGCTCGCCCTCCGCCGTGGCACAGGGCTCGGCGGTGACCTCGAAGCGCAGTTGCTGCCAGCCGCGCAGCGCGGAGGCCAGCTTGGACGCCGTACCCGCCTCGGCCTGCCAGGAGAACTCCGCACGCCAAGTCCCGGGCGCCGCGGGCTGCCTGATCCAGTCGAGCGTCACCCGGCCGCCGAGCACTCCGGCCACCGCCCACTCGACATGCGGGCACAGCGCGCGCGGTGCGGAGTGCACGTACAGGACTCCACGTGTCGTCACCGGGACCTCCAGGGTGGGTGAGGGCTGCGGCCTCGCACCTTGCCGGGCAGTTGCCGGGAGTTTCGCCAAGATTCCCGAGGAAATCCAGGACATCCACGGAATCGAGGAAACTCCCCGAAAGGGGACATTTCTGACGTGATGTAATTTACCGGAACCGGGACGGCGCTCCGTCTCCGGGTCGACCGCTGCAAAACTACCGTGCGGTGCGGGCCCGAGTGTGACGTACGGTCGGGTCCAGGTCCGGGAAACGACGGGCTTTCACCCGTCGGACGAGTTGGCGAGAGAGGGGACGACCGTGATCCGGAACTGGTTCCGCGGCCGCGGTGCGGCTGCCGCCGCGACCGCCGCCGTACTCACGACCGCGCTGCTCGGCTGCGACGCCAAAGGCGGCAACTCCCCGGCCCCACAAGGCGCCGCGGCAGCCGACCGCCCCAAGCCGGCACCCACTCCCACCTGGGACACCAGCCCTCGGTCGATCGCCGCCGTCGGCGATTCGATCACCCGCGGTTTCGACGCCTGCCAGGTGCTCTCGGACTGCCCCGAGTCCTCCTGGGCCACGGGCACCGACCCGTCCGTGAACAGCCTCGCGGTACGGCTGCTCGGCAAGGAGGCGGCGGCGACACGGAGTTGGAACTTCGCCCGGACGGGCGCCCGGATGAACGCGCTGCCGGAGCAGATGGAGCAGGCGGCACAGAAGTCACCCGACTTGGTGACGGTCCTGATGGGTGCCAATGACGCCTGCCGGGGGACGGCCGCCGCGATGACCTCCGTCTCGACCTTCCGAGCGGACTTCGAGGACGGACTGCGCGCCCTGCGCCGCGAACTTCCCAAGACCCAGGTGTACGTGGCGAGCGTCCCCGATCTGTCACGGCTGTGGTCGTCGGGCCGGGGCAATGCGATGGCCAAGCAGATCTGGAAGCTGGGCATCTGCCAGTCGATGCTCGCCGACCCGGACGCCGTGGACAGCTCGGCCGTGCAGCGGCGAGCGGACGTTCAGGAGCGCGTGGAGGCGTACAACAAGGTCCTCGAAGACGTGTGCGCGAAGGACGAGCACTGCCGTTACGACGGCGGGTCGGTCTTCGAGTACCGGTTCGGGCAGGGGCAGCTGAGCAAGTGGGACTGGTTCCACCCGAGCAAGAACGGGCAGGCGCGGCTCGCCGAGCTGGCGTTCACGGACATCACCGCGGAGAAGTCGCCGCAGTAGCCGCGCACATCAGCGGAGCAGGTACGCGGATGAGGGGCCCTCGGTGGAGGGCCCCGCACGCGTTCGTGCTCAGGCGTCGAGCGTCACGCTCAGCCTGCGGTCGTCGAGCGAACGCCCGGCTTCCAGGGTGTACGCGCCCTTCTGATACGCCCACTCCCCCGCGCTCTCGTCCCAGATCTCGAATGCACGGCGCGGCAGCGGGATCCGCACCTCCACGCTCTCGCCGGGGGTAGCCGTGACGCTCGCGAAGGCGGCAAGGGCGCGGGCCGGCCGCTCGACGGCACCGCCGGCAGGCGGTGCGAGATAGAGCTGGACGGTCTCACGGCCGGTCCGCGCCCCGGTGTTGCGGAGCCGGACCGCGGCCTCGTCCGGGGTGGCCACGAGGCTCTCGTACGTCCAGTCGGTGTAGCCGAGGCCGTGGCCGAAGCCGTACGCGGGGGTGGCGCCGGCCTTGTCCCAGGCGCGGTAGCCGATGAACACGCCTTCGCTGTACGCGAGTTGCCCCTCCGTGTTCGGGGTCACCTCGGTGACCGGGGCGTCCGCGAGCGTGCCCCATGTGGTCGGCAGCCGGCCGCCGGGCTCCTCGGCGCCGGTGAGGACGTCGGCGAGCGCGGCGCCGCCCTCCTGGCCCGGGAACCAGCTGAGCAGGACGGCCGCGACCTCCTCGCGCCACGGGAGTTCCACCGGGGAGCCGGAGTTGACGACCACGACGGTGTTCGGGTTGGCGGCCGCCACGGCTCGTACGAGATCGTCCTGGCGGCCGGGAAGGTGGAGGTCTCGGCGGTCGAAGCCCTCCGACTCCACACGGTCGGTGGTGGCGACGACGACCACGGCGGTGTCCGCGTCCCGTGCGATACGGACAGCTTCGGCGATCATCTCGTCGGCGTCGCGGCGGGGTTCGGAGTGCGAGAGGCACAGGGCGACGACCTCGATCGGGATGCCCTCGATCTTCAGCGGGGCGACGTCCAGGGACACCTCGATCGGCACTCCGGCTTTCAGCTCGACCGTGCCGCGTTCGGTGGGCGCGCCGAGGAAGGCCTCGAAGGGGTCGCCTTCGGCGGTCATCCGCTGTTCGCCGTCGAAGAGTTCACGGCCGTCGACCGTGAGCCTCAGATTGCCGAGGCCGCGGGTGCCGAAGCGGTGGGTGCCGTCGACCCGGGGCGTGAACGTGCCCTTGACCTCCACCCGGCTGAGCTCGGCGAAGCTGACGCCCTCGGGGAACCCGCCGCCGAACCACTGGATCGCCCCGTCGGCGAGCGGCACCTCGCCGAGGAGCTGCCCCTCGGCGTCCCGGACGAGTGCGCGCAGCTCGAACCCGGCGGCGGCCACACCCAGTTCCTCGCTGAGCTCGGCACCCATCGCGTAGGAGACATCGCCCAGGGCCGCCGTGAGTCCGTCCAGCGGTGAGACGACCCGGCGCGGGAAGACGGTGGCGGAGCCGCCGCCCAGGACACGGGCGTCGCGGGCGGCGGCGCCGATGAGGGCGATGCTCGGGGCGCCGGTGAGCGGCAGCGTCCCGTTCTCGTTGCGGACGAGGACGAAGGAGCGGTGGGCGATCTCGCGGGCCAGGGCCTCGCCGTCGATCTGCTCGGGGAGTTCGGTGACGGCGGGCCGGGCGCCGTCGAGAGCGCCGACGCGGGCGGCCAGGCGCAGCACCCTGCGGACGGCCTCGTCGACCGTCGACTCCTCGACCTGCCCCTCGCGTACGGCTTCGGCGAGCGCCGGACCGTACACCGTCATCGGGCCCGGCATCGCGACATCGAGGCCGCCGGTGATCGCGCCGACGGTGTCGCGGGCGGCCATCCAGTCCGAGACGTTGTAGCCGTCGAAGCCCCACTCGGCGCGCAGGACGCCGTTCACCAGGGCGGCGTTCTCGGTCATCGTGAGGCCGTCCACCGAGTTGTAGGCGGTCATGATGCCCCAGGGCGCGGCCTGCTTCACGATCGCCTCGAAGGGGGCGAGATAGAGCTCGCGCAGGGCGCGTTCGGGCACGAGGTTGTCGACGGTGAAGCGGTCGGTCTCGGCGTCGTTCGCCACGAAGTGCTTGACGGTGGTGCCGACGCCGCCGGACTGCACGCCCTGCACGTAACCCGTGCCGATCTCACCCGTCAGATACGGATCCTCGCTGTACGCCTCGAAGTGCCGTCCGCCGCGCGGGGAGCGCTGCAGATTGACGGTCGGCGCGAGGAGTACGTGCACACCCTTGCGGCGGGCCTCCTGGGCGAGCAACCGACCGGCCCGGTAAGCGAGTTCAGGATCCCAGGCGGCCGCGAGCGCCGTCGGTGAGGGCAGGGCTATGGAGGGGTCGTCGGCGCTCCAGCGCACGCCGCGCACACCGATGGGGCCGTCCGACATGACCAGGGACTTCAGCCCGATCTCCGGCAGCGCGGGCAGCGTCCACATGTCCTGGCCGGCCAGGAGGCGGGCCTTGGTGTCGAGATCGAGCTTGCCGAGCGCGGCCTCCACGACCGCCTCGTACGCGCCCCTGTGCTGCTCAGTCACTGCTGTACCTCCGCGTCGGCGTACCCCTGACTTGTCTCCCATCCTGCACGGGCTGCCTGTGGAGCGGTAGGTTTCGTTACCTGCGCGTTATGCGGACAGTTATGGTGGCCGTATGACAGCAAGGACCAGAAGTGACCGGCGACGTGCGGAAATCCTGCGGGCAGCGCTCGATGTGATCGCCGAACGCGGTTACCGGGCCGCCTCGCTGGCTTCGGTCGCCGAGCGGGTGGGGCTCACCCAGCAGGGGCTGCTGCACCACTTCCCGACCAAGGAGGCGCTGCTCGTCGCGGTCCTGGAGGAACGCGACCAGTGGGATGCGGTGCCGGACCGCCAGTGGCGGCTCGACCTGCTCGCCTCGCTGGTCGAGTACAACGCGATGCGGCGTGGGATCGTGCAGACCTTCTCGGCGCTGCTGGGCGAGAGCGTCACCGAGGAGCATCCCGCGCGGGAGTACTTCACGCGCCGGTACGCCTCCGTGCGGGCGGACATGGCGCGGCTGCTCCGCGCCGAGTACGGGGAGCGGCTGCCCTCGGGGCTCACGCCGGCGCAGGCCGCACCCCTGGTCGTGGCGGTACTCGACGGGCTGCAGTTCCAGTGGCTGCTCGACCCCGACGCGGTGGACATGGCCGCGACGTTCCGCCATCTCCTGGTGCTGCTCGGCGAGCCGGATCACTGACTCCCGAGTGCGGCCACGACCTCCACCTCGATCAGCGCCCACGGCAGGAACAGCTTCGAGACCTCGACGGTCGTGCTGGTCGGCGGCGTGCCCGGGAAGAACTCCCCACGCACCTGGCCGTACTGGGCGAGCTCGGAGATGTCCGTCAGATAGGTGCGGATGTTGATCACGTCGGCGAGGGTCGCGCCGTGGGGCTTCAGGATCGCGCTGATCGCCTCGAAGATCCCGCGGCTCTGAGCGGCGAGGTCCGCCCCCTCCGCCACCTGCCCGGAGAGCTGCAACAGCGCACCCCCGCCGGGTAGTTCGATGCGGGCGACCTGCGAGTAGTAGGGGCTGAGCGGGGCCGGGGCCGAGGCGGGGTTGTCGAGTGTTATCTGCATGGGGTGCTCCTCAAGCCTTTTCCGTACGGATGTGGGCCACTGCGGCCGCGACGTCCTCGTGGGCGAGTGCGGGGTCGGACGCGAAGTGCTCGCCGATCGCCTCCATCGCCGGAAGGCGGGTGACCTCCGTGGCCAACTGGAGGTCTTTGACGGCGAGTTCGACGGCGAAGTGCACACCCTCGGCGAAGGCGCGCGGCAATGCGCCGCCCAGGGCGCTGCGGCCGAGCGCGGCCTTGGCGGTGTCCTCGGGGATGCCGAGCGCGTCCGAGAGCCGCATCGCCTCGCCGACGAGAGCCACTCCCCCGAGGGTGGCCGCGTTGATGACGAGCTTCAGGGCCGCGCCCGTGCCGAGCGGTCCGGTGCGGGTCACCGTGCCTAGTGCGGAAAGGAGTTGCTCCACCGCGTCGGCGTCACCGCCCGCGAGGATGCCGAGCGTGCCGGCCGCCGCCTTGTCCGTGCTGCCCATCACCGGGGCGTCGACCAGGGTGACCTCCGACGGCAGGCCGGCGGCCAACTCCCTGACGACATCGGGCCCGACGGTGGACATCTCCACCCAGTGCGCGCCCGGGCGCAGGGCGGGGACGATCTGCCGGGCGACATCCCGTACGGCGTCGGGGGTGGCGAGCATGGTGAGCACCGCGTCCGCGTCGCGTACGGCGTCCGCGGGCGTATCGGCGAGGCGGGCGCCCTCGGCGACCAGGGGTGCGGCGCGGGCCGCGGTGCGGTTCCAGACGGTGAGCGGGTGGCCCGCGGCGAGGAGGTGTGCGGCCATGGGGGCACCCATGTGGCCGAGGCCGAGGAAGGCGATCTTTTCCATGCCTCGACGCTAGGCGGAGCCATGAGATGCGACAAGCGAGGTTCTTGCATCGCGTCCATGCGACACTCGCATGGCAAAGCGCTCACCGCCCCGCCCAGGAGGTCTCCGTGAACCGGCCCGATCCGGCCCCGAGTGCCCTACGGAACGCCGGGGCCGCCGGTCTTCCCGCCCTCTCCACGGACTGGCTGCGCGTGTTCCTCACCGTGGCCCGCCTGGGCTCCTTCACCGAGGCCGCCCACCTGCTCGGCTACACCCAGTCCGCCGTCTCGCGGCAGATGCAGTCCCTTGAGTCCGCGCTCGGCGAGGGTGCGCTCTTCGACCGGCTGCCGCGCGGGGTCGCGCCCACGGAGCGCGGGCAGGCGCTGTTGCCGCGCGCCGAGGCCGTGCTGGCGCAACTGGACGGCCTGCGGACGGACTTGACCGCGCTCAGAGAAGTGAGCGGCGGGCGGCTCAGGGTCGGGGCGTTCCCCACGGCGGGTGCGGCGCTGCTGCCGCGTACGGTGGCGGCCTTCCGCGAGCGCCATCCGCTGGTCGAGCTGAGCTGCGAAGAGGGCCTGACCGGGGGCCTGTTGGCGCGTCTCGATCGCGGCGAGCTCGATCTGGCCGTGGTCTCGACCACGGCCGGCGCCGACCTGTCGGTGTACGACCTGCGCAAGCTGCTCGACGAACCGATGTACGTGGCCGTCCCCGCCGGCCATCGGCTCGCCCGCCGGCGCCGTGTGCGCCTGGCCGAACTCGCCGAGGAGGACTGGGTCTCCGGCAGCCCGCACAGCGAGCACGGCCTGCTGGGACCGGCGGTGCGCGAGGACTTCCGCCCCCGCGTCACCTTCGTCGCCGCCGAGTGGATCGCCAAGCAGGGCTATGTGGCCGCGGGGCTCGCCGTCGCCCTGATCCCCGCGCTCGCGGCGGACGGGGTGCGGCCGGACATCCGGCTGCTCGCGGTGCACGAGGAGGACATCCCGCCGCGGGCCGTGTACACGGCGACCCTGCGCGGGCGCTCCGTGCCGGCTGCGGCGGACGCGTTCGTACGGCTCCTGGAGAAGGCCGGTGCACAGATGGGGCGTTGAGGCCTTCTCCTGAGCCTTCTCCTGAGCGAGGACTCAGCTCGAAGGCGCGAACGCCAGGCTCACCCCGAGCCCGCCGAGCACCGACCCGATCACCTTGTTCAGGGCACGCTGCCCGCGCAGCATCGCCGCGCGCAGCCGGGAGTGCGAGAAGAACATTGCGACGGCGCCGAACCACACCAGATGCGCGAAGGACATGAACAGCCCGTACGCCCCCTGCTGGAGGACCGGCGTGCCCGGCTGCACGACCTGGGTGAAGGTCGAGACGACGAACAGGGTGGTCTTGGGGTTGAGCACATTGGTCAGGAACCCCGACCGGAAGGCCCCCGACTTGCTGATCTCCACCGTCCGTTCGAGATCGAGCTCGACCGGGCGCGCGCGGAAGGTCTTGATCCCGACGTAGACCAGATAGGCCGCGCCGATCAGCTTGATCGCCGTGAACAGGGCGGTGGAGGAGGCGATCAGCAGCCCCACGCCGAGCATCGTGTACGTGACGTGCACGAGCACACCCGTCGCGACCCCGGCCGCGCTGACCAGGCCGGTCGAACGGCCGTGGAGATAGCTGTTGCGCACGATCATGGCGAAGTCGGCGCCGGGGCTGATCACGGCGAGGGCCGTGATGACGGCGACGGCTATGAGTTCGGTCATGGACGGATCCTCAACTCCTGGGTGTACATGCTCAACGGGTGTCCGGATCCTGGACGGTGAGCCGCATGGTCGCCGGATCGGTCCGGGGCGCCTCGTCGTCCTCGTCGTCCGTATCGTCCTCGCCCAGGAGATCCCGCACCATCAAGGTCGCTCCCGCCACCGCGCCCGGCATCAGGAACACGGCCACGAACGGGACCAGGAAGGACACCGCGAGCGGCACTCCGAATCCCCAGATGAGGAGACGGCGACCGCGCATCATGGCGAGCTGCTCACGCACCTCGACGCGGCGGCGCATCAGGGCCACCGAGGTCAGCTCCTGGGTGAGGAAGAAGCCGGTGACGGCGAAGCCGATCGCGGGCACGACGGTCTGCCCGAGCACGGGGACGAAGCCGAGCGCGAAGAGCAGCACGGCCCAAGCCGCGGCCCGTACGACGATACGGAGGCTGTCGCGCGCGGAGATCCACAGCTCGCGCAGCAGGGGCAGGCCCGACTCGGGTGCGGTGCCGTCCGCCGAGACCGACTTGTCTACCTGCTCGGACAGCGACTCGTAGAAGGGCTGCCCGATCAGCAGGGTCACGGCCGTGAAGGTGACCACCGCGAGCAGCAGGCCGAGCGCGAACACCAGGAAGACCATGAACCCGCGGAAGATCCCGAGCCAGGGCGCGGACCAGTCGTCGGCGAACGGGGTGGCCCAGGAGACCAGGTCATCGGCCCCGTAGGCGAGTCCGATCAGCGCACCCACGTACAGGACGAGGGTGATGAGGCCGGGGATGAGCCCGAAGCCGAACCACCGGCCGTGGCCCACGACCCACCGCTGGCCCTTGAGGAGATAACCGAACCCGGTTCCTAGATCACGCATGCCGCACAGGGTACGGGGCGGCGGTGACAGCCCGTACGGCCGGAGCCGGCGGGTCCTCAAGGCCCTCTTGTTGCACGGGAGTTGAGGCGGTAGACACCGCGTACCTGTCAAAGAGTGGATCGTGGAGGTACGCGTGGGCATACCCAGACCCGTTCCCGTGCTGTTGATCACCGCCGGCCTCACCACCGCCCTGCTGGTGCCGGGCGGGGCGCAGGCCGAGCCCCGGCCGTCCCCGTCCCCGGTGCGCGGCACGGAGGAGCCGGGCGGCAACGGCAAGGCCGCCAAGTCTTCCGCGAGTACGGCCGAGCGTGCGCTCGAAGGCCTCGTCCCTTCCTTCTCGCACACCGCCGGCTACCCCCGCGAACGTGAACTCCCCGCCGTGCCCGTGAATCCGGCGGACAAGTCCATCAAGCTGGGCCTCACCCCGTATCACGGGATAGCCCCGAAGCTGAATGCCCTGCAGTCGATCGGCGACCGCGTGAGCGTGGAGATCGCGGGCCGCAGCGCGGGCGGGCATCAGCTCTATCTGGTGACGGTGACCGCGCCGGAGTCCTCGCGCGAGGCCCGTGAGCAGGAACGTATGCGGGAACTCATCGAGAATTCCCCCTCGACTGCGGCGCGGGACAAGCGGATCAAGGCCGAATACAAGACCCCGGTCTTCATCAACAACAACATTCACGGCAATGAGTGGGAGGGCACGGACGCGGCCCTGAAACTCATCGAGAAGCTGGCCGGCGCGAAGGACGCGGACACCGCCGACCTCCTCGGCCACTCCCGTATCTACTTCAACATCACCGCGAATCCCGACGGCCGTATCGCCGGAACCCGCGCCAATGCCAACGGTTTCGACCTCAACCGCGACTTCGTCACGGCCTCGCAGCCGGAGACGCGTGCGATGCGGCAGATAGCCATCGACAAGCAGCCGGCCGTGATGATCGATCTGCACGGTTACGTCAACGGCACGCTGATCGAGCCGACCACTCCCCCGCACGGCGAGAACTACGAGTACGACCTCTTCCTCAAGAACACCTACGCCAACGCCCTCGGCATGGAGGCCGCGGTCAACGGCCTCGGCTACACGGAGGCGAAGGACGGCGTGCTGCCCGCCCAGATCCCCTTCCGTGACTCCGAGGAGGGCTGGGACGACTGGCCGCCGATCTTCACCCCGCAGTACATGCCGTTCCACGGGGCGACCGCGGCGCACACGATCGAGTTCCCGATGCAGGTCAACAACCGTGCGTACGACACGCTCCCGGTGACGGAACTCCAGCGCCGCTCCGCGATCAACACCGATATCGCGGGCGCGGCGATGCGCGCGACCCTCGACTTCGTACAGGACCGGCGTGCGGGTCTGATCGCGGACCAGATCGAGACGTTCCGGCGTGCGGACGCGGGCGAGGCACAGGTGCCGGTCTCGCCGGAGACGGTGCCGGGTGTGCCGGGCATCGGCCCCGAGGACGTCTACACGGCGGACTTCCCGCGCGCGTACGTGATCCCGGTCTCGGGCCGCGAACAGCGCTCGGCCACGGCGGCGGCCCGCCTCGTCGGCCATCTCCTGGCCAATGACGTACGGGTGGAGCGCGCGGTCCGCGACTTCCGGGTCGGCTCCCGTACGTATCCACGCGGCTCGTACGTGGTGGACCTGCATCAGCCCAAGCGCGGCATGGCGAACGTCCTGCTCGCCGACGGGCGGGACATCAGCGACAAGGTCTCGGTGATGTACGACATCTCGGGCTGGAGCCTGGGACGCCTGTGGGGCGCTTCGGTCGTCGAGCTCAAGGACGGCCCGCTGCCGGTGCACACCACGGTGGTGCGTTCCGCTTCCTCGGCCGGCTATGTGGCCCCGTACGGCGATCTGCGGCTGCGCCTGGACGACCCGCAGGAGATCGCGGCGCTCAACTCGCTGCTCGCGGACGGTGTTCCGGTCCGCAAGGCGGCGGACGGCAGCGCGATCGTGCCCTCGTCCGCGCGAGGTGCGGCGCGGAAGCTGGCGCAGAAGTACGACGTGGCCTTCGCGGCCACGCGTGTGCGCGGAGTGCAGGCCTTCGAGCGCACCCGGGTGGCGGCAGCGGTGTCGGCGGGCGAGCTCTTCGCACTGCGCGAGATGAACTTCGACGTGACCCCGGTTTCCACAGCGGCGCTGAACGCGGGCTTCGACTGGTCGAAGGCGGATGTGCTGATGACGTCGGCCGGCTTGGACTACGGCGCGCTGAACGCGTCGGCGCGTGGCGCTCTGGACGCGTTCCTCGCGGACGGCGGCGGTGTGGTGGGCCTCGGTGAGACGGGGGCCGCTCTGACCTCGGACGCGGGCCTGCTTGCGGCGAAGGCGGTCGCGGGCAACGGGGACGCGAACGGCGTGGTGCGGGTGGACAATTCGGGCGGCGACAGCGGTTCGGTGACGGCCGGCGCACCCGCGCACACCTTCGTCTACTCCCCCGTCTGGTTCACGGACCTCGGACCCGGGGTGCGCGTCGAGCAGTCGTACGGCACGGGGAACCCGCTCCTGTCCGGGCACTGGCGTCCGCTGGAGGACGGCACGGGCGGGCCCACGGACGCGGCGGGCAAGGCCTCGGTGGTGAGCGCCTCGGGGGCCGAGGGCTCGCAGGTGTTCCTCTTCGGGACACAACCGCTGTTCCGTGCGCATCCGAAGGGGGTGTTCGCGCAGCTCGGCCGGGCTTTGCTGGGGGCTTCCGGCTGACCTCGGCATTCGCCCGGGCGCGTCGCGGATCGGTGACTCGTGTGTCACAGGTTCGTGATCGTCGATCTACCTCGATTGCCTCTCCCGGCCGGTGATTGATAAGCATGGATTCCGCATGCATCGATCATCCGCATGCATCCAGCAATGGCCACTGGCCGGGGGAGGCCCGATGAAGTTCGACATGGGTGCGTCCGTGTTGTCGACGCTGCGTTCGTCGTCGCAGGGTTCGAGTGATGATCTCGGGTCGTTGAT
>JOGW01000003.1 GCA_000721375.1 Streptomyces sp. NRRL B-3428
GTATAAGAGACAGCCCCCCCCCCCCCGCCGCGCCACCCGCATAGCCGCCGCGTCCGTGCTGACCGTCTCGCTCGGTGCCGGCCTGATGGCCTGCGGTCAGAGCGAGAAGCCCGGCCCGGACGTGAAGGTCGCCAACACCGCCACGACCCAGGCCAAGCAGGCCGTCGAGGCGCTGAAGAAGTCCGAGCCGACCGGGCTGCGGATCCCTTCGGCCGGTGTCGACGCCAAGTCGATGCTCGACCTGAGCACGGACTCGAGCGGTGAGCTGGCGGTGCCGCCGGTGGACAAGGCGGAGCTGCCCGGATGGTGGCAGGACGGGCCGACGCCCGGCGAGAAGGGTGCGTCCGTGCTCGTCGCGCACTACGACACCGCCAAGGGCCCGGCACTGATGAAGAATGTGAAGGACATCAAGGTCGGCGACGCGATCGACGTACCGCGCGCGGACGGCAGCACGGCACACTTCAAGGTGCGCGAGATCCAGCAGGTGAACAAGAAAGACTTCCCCACCAATAAGGTGTACGGGGAGACGAACCGCGCCGAGCTGCGGATTCTCACCTGCGGCGGCGGCCTCAAGGACGGCCACCGCACGGACAACATCATTCTCTACGCCGATCTGGTGCAGTAGCCCGTCCCACTGGAGTGCCCTTGCCCGTCCGCTCGGTCCGTACCGCACTGGCGCTGACCGCCGTCGCCCTGCTCGCCGCCTGCGCGGCGGGCTGCGGCAACGCGGGCGGGCTCAAGAGCGCGGGTGCGACCCCGAGCGCGGTGGGTCCGGCGCGGCTGTGGCCCGAGCTGCCGCCGGCCAAGAACGACGCCCAGGACAATCTCGGTGATGCCAAGCCCGAGGTCGTTCCCGGTGTCGACGTACCGGACGGCGATCTGCACAAGGTGAACGCGCTCGCCGTCGTCCAGGCCGAGGTGCGGGCACATCCCGGCGAGGCGAGCGGGCAGGACGCGATGCCCGCCGAGATCGCCTCGAAGATCCTCGCGTGCGAGGGGAAGGCCGGGGACAAGGGCTGTCCGGTGCTGACCGCGTACTACCGGGATCTGACCGGCAGCGGTAAGGACGAGCTGATCGTCGGGATCGACCTCGGTGACCGCGACGCGTACGGCATCGGAATCCGTATCTACACCCAGGACGAAGGCCGGCTCGTCCGGATCATGTCGACCTCCCAGCCCGTGATCAGTGCGGAGCTGACCGGGCAGTCGCTGATTCTGCGCTCGCCGGCGCAGTTCGCCGGCTACGAGTTCCGCGATGTGTGGTCCTGGGACGGATCCGCCCGGGCGATGCTGCCGACGCGGATGGAGATCGTACGTGCGCCCGGGCCGAGCGGTGCGCCGCGCCCCGGTCTGACCACCGGCTCCCCGAGCCCGACGGCCACCACCGGCTCCCCGACCCCGACGGCCACCCCGTGAAACCCCGTCTCCCGTCCTGGACGGCGACCCTCACCTGGAAGGCCGCCGTCTTCATCACGGTCATGTGCTGTGCGCTCGCCGCGATGCTCGGCACCTTCGTGCATGTCGCGGTGACCGGCCAGACCGTGGGCAACGCGCGCGAGAAGGCGCTGACCAAGCTGGCGGACGTCACCCGTTTGTACGAAGACGGCGACCGGCTTCCGCCCGAGTCCGGACTCGATCCGCCGGGTCTGCCGAGCTCGCTGCGACAGCTCGCCCTGCAGGGCAAGCGCGGCACGGCGGTCGCCGAGTTCGAAGGGCACCCCGTGATGTGGGCGGCGGGTCCGGTCGAGGGCGGCCAGGTGCTCGCCGCGGGGATCGACTACGCACAGGGCGCACGGACCATCGAGGGCCTGGACCGGGCGATCGCGGTCTCCTCGGTGCTCGCCATCGGGGCGACGCTCCTGGTGGGTGCGTTCGGTGTGACCCGGGTGACCCGGCGGCTGCACCAGACGGCCACGGTCGCGCGACGGATCAGCGCCGGCGATCTGGACGCGCGGGTCAACGATCCGCGGACGAAGGACCCCGAGCGCGCCCAGGACGAAGTGGCCACCGTGGCCGGGGCGTTGGACACCATGGCCTCCTCGCTGCAGGGCAAGCTGGAGAGCGAGCAGCGCTTCACCGCCGATGTCGCCCATGAGCTGCGCACCCCGCTGACCGGACTGCACGCGGCGGCCGAGCTGCTGCCCGCGGGCCGGCCTGCCGAGATGGTGCGGGAGCGGGTACAGACGATGCGGACGCTCACCGAGGACCTCCTGGAGATCTCGCGGCTCGACTCGCTGCGCGAGGAAGTCGATCTGGATGCGCACCAGTTGGGGCCGCTCGTACGCCGGGCGGTACAGGCCTCGGGGACGGACACCCAGGTCGTCGTCGTACGCGACGCGTGGGTGGAGACCGACCGGCGCAGGCTGGAGCGGGTACTGGGCAATCTGGTGGCCAACGCGCACAAGCACGGTCGCGCACCGGTGGTGGTGAGGGTGGACGGACCCGAGGTCTCGGTACGCGATCACGGCGACGGATACCCGGACTACCTGGTGGAGCACGGACCTCAGCGCTTCCGTACCGAGGGCGGGGCGAAGGGGCACGGGCTCGGGCTGACCATCGCGGCGGGCCAGGCGCGGGTCCTGGGCGCGCAGTTGAGGTTCGCCAACGCTCCCGACGGGGGTGCGGTGGCGCGTCTGACGCTGCCGTACGAGGAGAGCAGGACGGTGCGCGAGGGGAACTGAGTCCCTTTTGCGAAGTTGTTGGGCTGCTCCTAGCGTGATCACACAGGCTTTCGAGGAGGCCCTCATGCCGCTCCGGTCCACCGCCCTCCGTCTGGGCATATCCGCCGCGCTCGGCGCGCTCTGCTTGACCGGGGCCGCGGCCTCGGCGTCCGCCGCACCACAGTCCGTGCCCGGGTCCCCCGCGTACAACAACCCGCCGCCGCCCAGCTACACGGGCCGGATCAACGCCCGTAACGGGCTGGTCCTGCGGGACGCGCCCACGCGCGGCAGCCGGATCGTGCGCACGGAGCCGTACGGCGCGTACGTGCACATCTTCTGCAAGACCCGCGGCGAGAACGTCCAGGGCAACGACCGCTGGTATCTGCTCACCGACGGGACCTGGGCCTGGGGTGCGGCGCAGTACATCGACAACATCGGGGTCGCGCCGCGCTGGTGTTGAGCCCCGACATACCCGGACAACACCCCCACCCATTGCTACCGTCCGCGCATGACGGGATCGACGGCCGACTTCCAGGACCTGGCGGAGCTCACCGACCCGCAGGACGCCGCCGTCGCCGGGGTCGGGCCGATGCGCCGGCGCGGGGTCGAACTGGCGCTTCTGGTCCTCGCCGTGGGATTGAGCGTCTGCGGCTATCTCTCCGTCGGCCTCGCCCGGCACGGTGTCGTACCGCCGGGCGCGGCGGGTTACGGGGCCGGGCTCGCAGCCCTCGCACTCGTCGCGCATCTCGCGGTGCGGCTGCGCGCCCCGTACGCCGATCCGCTGCTGCTGCCGATCGCCGTGCTGCTCAACGGGCTCGGTCTGGTGCTGATCTACCGGCTCGACCAGGAGACCGTGTACGACCAGGCGGCGATGACCCAACTGGTGTGGTCCACGGTCGGGGTGGGGCTCTTCATCGTGGTGGTGCTGGCGCTCAGGGACCACCGGGATCTGCAGCGGTACGCGTATCTCTCGGGCCTCGCCGCACTCGCGCTGCTCGCGGTGCCGATCTTCTTCCCACCCGTCAACGGCGCGCGCCTGTGGGTGCGGATCGGCGGACTCTCGCTGCAGCCGGGCGAGTTCGCGAAGATCCTGCTCGCCGTGTTCTTCGCGGCCTATCTCGCGGCGAACCGCAGCGCGCTGGCGTACGCGGGACGGCGGGTGCTGTGGATGCGGCTGCCGACCGGGCGGGTGCTCGGTCCCGTCGTACTCATCTGGCTGGTGAGTGTCGCGGTCCTCGTCGTGGAACGCGACCTCGGCACCTCGCTGCTCTTCTTCGGGCTCTTCGTGATCCTGCTCTTCGTGGCCACCGGCCGTAAGGGCTGGCTCGCGGTCGGTGTGCTGCTCGGCGGCGCGGGGGCGTATGCGGCGGCACGCTTCGAACCGCATGTGCACGCGCGCGTCACCGACTGGCTGCATCCGCTGGCCTCGATCGAGGCGGGCGAGGGACCCAACCAACTCGCCCAGTCCCTCTTCGCGTTCTCGGCCGGCGGGATGCTCGGCACCGGGCTCGGCAAGGGCGAGTCGATTCTGATCGGGTTCGCCGCGAAGTCCGACTTCATCCTGGCGACGGCCGGAGAGGAGCTGGGGCTCGCGGGCCTGTCCGCCATCTTCGTCCTGTACGCGGCGCTGGTGGCGCGCGGCTACCGGGCGGGGCTCGCGCTGCGGGACGCGTTCGGACGGCTGCTCGCGGTGGGGCTCGCGTCGATCCTCGCGCTGCAGGTGTTCGTGATCGCGGGCGGGGTGACGGGGCTCATCCCGCTGACCGGTATGGCGATGCCCTTTCTCGCGCAGGGCGGTTCGTCCGTGGTGACCAACTGGATCATGGTGGCGCTGCTCATCCGGCTGAGCGATTCGGCCCGGCGGCGTCCCGAGGAGGGATCGGCATGAACGAGCGGTCGGCGGTGCGGGAGGTGGCGGCGTGACCCGTCAGATCCGCTGGGCGGCGGCGTTCTGTCTGCTGCTCACGGCGTTGCTCCTTGTGAACGCGGCGCGTATCCAGCTCGTCCAGTCCTCGACGTACGACGACAATCCGGCCAACCGCCGCCAGGCCATCGCCCGTTACAGCCAGCCGCGCGGTGACATCTATGTCGACGGGCGTCCGGTCACCGGATCGAAGGACACGGGCGAGCAGCTGCGCTTCGAACGGACCTACAAGAACGGTCCGTTGTACGCGCCCGTGACCGGCTATGCCTCACAGGTGTACGGGTCGACCTCCCTGGAGAACGCCGAGGACCGGCTGCTCGCCGGCACGTCACCGGCGCTCGCGCCGCTGCCGCTGTGGGGTGATCTGACCCGGGAGCTGCAACCCGGCGGGCAGGTGCACACCACGATCGTGCCCGAGATGCAGCGGGCCGCGTACGAGGGTCTTGGCGGGAAACAGGGGGCTGTCGCGGCCATCGAGCCCGCGACCGGCAAGATCCTCGCGCTCGTCTCGGCCCCTTCGTACGACCCGGAACTGCTCTCGGGGAACTCCGTGGCCGCCGCGCGCAACTGGTCCCGGCTGAACACCGCCGCGAGCAAGCCGATGCTGAACCGCGCGATCCGGCAGACGTATCCGCCGGGCTCGGCCTTCAAGGTGGTGACGGCGGCCGCGGCCCTCGACGCGGGGGTGATCACGGATGTCGACGCGCCCACCAAGTCCCCCGACCCGTATCGTCTGCCCGGCACCTCCACCTCGCTCGGCAACGAGGTCGAGGGGTGTGCGAACGCCTCCCTGCGCCAGGCCTTCACCTGGTCCTGCAACACGGTCTTCGCCCGGCTCGGCGTCGAGGTGGGGCTCGGCTCGATGGTGGGCACGGCTCAGCGCTTCGGCTTCAACACCCGGGGACTGCGCATCCCTTCGCCTGTCGCGGCGAGCAACTTCGACTCCTCGATGGACCAGCCGCAGCTGGCCCTGTCCTCCATCGGCCAGTACGACACGACGGCCACGCCGCTGCAGATGGCGATGGTGGCTTCGGCGGTCGCGACGGGGGGCGATCTCAGGGCTCCCTACCTGGTGGACCGTACGACGGACGCCTCCGGTGACACCGTCTCGCTCACCCAGCCGCGCTCGCTGCACCAGACGTTCAACCCGGGGACGGGCTCGCTGCTGCGGGAGTTGATGATCGAGGTGGTCGAGAAGGGCACGGGCCGCAATGCGGCCATCCCCGGTGCGGTGGTCGGCGGCAAGACCGGTACGGCCCAGCACGGTCTGGGCAACACCGGCCTGCCGTACGCCTGGTTCATCTCCTGGGCGCAGTCCTCGGACTCGGCGACGCCTGCGGTGGCAGTGGCCGTGGTGGTGGAGGACGCCTCGGCGGTACGGGACGACATCAGCGGGGGCGGGATCGCGGCGCCGATCGCGCGGGCCGTCATGGAGGCGGGGCTGGCGCGGGCGGCTCGGGCGGAGCCTCAGGGGTCGCGGGGGTGGCCGCAGCCTCTGGAGGGTCGGGAGTGGCCGGAGCCACGGTCCGAGTCCGAGGCGGGGCATGGGCGGCCGGGGGCCCGGTCCCGCAGGTGAGCGTCAGCTCGTCGTACCCCCCGGCACCGCCTCGCGTCGCTCGAGCCATGCGGCCGGCACCCCGTCCGTTCCCGTACGCGCGCCCACCACTCCCCCGGTGATCGCACAGGTGGTGTCCACGTCGCCGAGGCCCTCGGCCGTGGTCCACAGCGCGGCGACCAGGTCGTCGGGGTGGCGGGCGGCGGACCACAGGGCGAAGGGGACGGTGTCGTCGGCGCGGATGCGCTGACCGTTGCCGAGGAGGTCGGCCGCGCGCCAGGGCTCGGTCGTGAACGGTACGTCCAGGGCTCGCTCGATGCCGTCCCGTACCGGGCCTTCGGGGGTGGCCTCGGCGACGGTACGCAGGTCCAGTTCCTCGCGTACGGAGAGGGCTGCCGCCACTGCTACGGCGATGGCGCCTGCGATGCCGTCGGGGTGGGCGTGGGTGACTTCGGCCGACAACTTGGCCTGCTCGACGACCAGTTGGAGGTCGTACGCGAACCAGGCGCCGAGCGGGGCGACGCGCATGGCGGCTCCGTTGCCGAGCGAGCCCTCGCCCTCGAAGAGCTCACCGGCGAGCTTGCGCCACTCGGCCGACTCCGCGAGCAGGCGTGGGAGCAGCCGGTGCATCCCGTAGCCGTAGCCGCGTGCCGGATACGCGTCGTAGTGCAGCGCGAAGGACTCGGCGAGCTCCTGCTGACGGATCTCTCCGTGCTGGTCGAGCACCCGCTGGATGCCGAGGGCCATGGCGGTGTCGTCGGTCCAGTGCCAGTCGGGTTCCTCGGGCGTCCGGCGGGCGCGTATCTGCGTGTACGCCATCCTCGGCTGCCGGAAGAGCGGGAACCAGCGCTCCCCGAAGGCGTCGCCCAGCGCGAGGGCTTCGAGGCTGCGGCGGGCGGCAGTGCGGTGCGGAGTGGGCAGGGAGGTCATGGGGTGATGATGCCGGGCGGGGACGTGATGGGGCAGTGGGTTTTCCGCCCGCTGCGCGCGGATGCGGAGGGTTACGCTCCCTCGGCTACCGCGATCCGCGCCAGCTTCGTCAGCATCATCCCGTTGCGCACCTTGACCAGGTAGTCCACGGGAAGCCCGTGCATCCGGGTGCCGGGGCCGCGCAGCGGGTGCCAGTCGAGGACGAAGAGGGTGTGCTCGCCCCAGGGCACCAGGTTCATGGCGATCCGGGCCGCGCCGAACGGGTCCGCCTTCGCCTCCAGCTCCAGGCGGCGCCCGGGTTCGCAGATCCGTACGACGCTGGTGTCGTCGCGCGTCAGGGGCCCGACGCCGATCCGGACCTTGAGCGCCGCGCCCACCGCGGGCCAGTGCGGATCGGCCTCGATGACCTCCTTGGTGCCCGTGACCCACTCCCCGTAGCGGTATCCGTCGGCGAGCAGACCCCAGACCACGGGCGGCGGGCTGAGGATGAGCCTGCGGTTGCGGGCCACGGTGATCACGCTCCTTGGCGAGGCACGCGCACACCCCACGATCGGTGCGCACCCTCAGGATCGCCGAGGGTTCAGCTCCGCGCCCCTTGGCCGAGGGTCAGCCCTGCGCCCCCTGCGCGATCGCCTCCCCGACCTCCTCCACCCGCGCCGCCTCCTCCGCGGCGAAGCGCTCCGCGTCCAGCTTCTCCGCGATCTCCTCGTCCTGGGCCATCAGCAGGTCCAGGTTCTGGTTGCCCATCTCGAAGACGCCCATGTCGACGTACGCCTCCTGGAGGCGTTTGCCCCACAGGCCGATGTCGCGGACGCAGGGGACGATGCGCGAGAAGAGCAACTGGCGGAAGAGGGCCAGGAATTCGGAGTTCTCGCTGTACTCCTCGGCCTCCGCCTTCGGAATGCCGAAGTTCTCCAGGACTTCCACACCGCGCAGGCGGTCGCGCATCAAATAGCAGCCCTCGATGACGAATTCCTCGCGTTCGCGCAGTTCCGCGTCCGTGAGCTGTTTGTAGTAGTCGCGCAGTGCCATACGGCCGAAGGCGACGTGCCGGGCCTCGTCCTGCATGACGTACGCGAGGATCTGCTGCGGCAGCGGCTTGTCGGTGGTGTCCCTGATCATGCCGAACGCGGCGAGGGCCAAGCCCTCGATCAGGACCTGCATGCCCAGATACGGCATGTCCCAGCGGGAGTCGCGCAGGGTGTCGCCGAGCAGCGACTGCAGGTTGTCGTTGATGGGGTAGGCCATGCCGACCTTGTCGTGCAGGAAGCGGCCGAAGATCTCGGCGTGGCGGGCCTCGTCCATGGTCTGGGTGGCCGAATAGAACTTCGCGTCCAGGTCGGGGACGGATTCGACGATACGGGCGGCGCAGATCATCGCGCCCTGTTCCCCATGCAGGAACTGGCTGAACTGCCAGGAGGCGTAGTGCCGGCGGAGTTCGCCCTTGTCCTTGTCCGTCATCTTCGCCCAGTGCCGGGTGCCGTAGAGCGAGAGGGACTCGTCAGGGGTGCCGAGCGGGTCGTACGGGTCCACTTCGAGGTCCCAGTCGATGCGCTTCGCGCCGTCCCACTGCTTGTCCTTGCCCTTCTGGTAGAGCGCGAGGAGGCGTTCACGGCCGTCCTCGTACTCCCAGCTGAAGCGGGCCTGGCCCGTGGCCGGGACCTGCCAGATCGGCTCCGACGGGGCCTTGATGTAGCGGTCGTACGTCGACACGGGCGGCTCCTTCGACTCGCGGAAGGGGCCCGGGCAGACCCCGACTCGCCTTGCAGGACCGGACAGTTGGCAGATTCACACGGTGGTAGACGCGCGGTCAACAAGTCGCGCACGGGGGATTGACGGGCTTGCTGACAGGCAGTCTCATAACAGGTGACCCCCGGTAACCGAGTCACGAGGTGACAGCCGCCATGACGACCATGACGGAGGCGGGCACGCAAGCCGTCCTGCGGGACGCGCTCGGCCTGCTCAAGGACCGCGAACAGGTGGCAGAGCGGCTCCTGGAGTCTTCCGCCAAGCACTCCTTCGATCCCGACAAGGAGCTGGACTGGGACGCTCCGATCGAGGAGGGCAAGTGGTTCTGGCCGCCGGAGCTCGTCTCGCTCTACGACACCCCGCTGTGGAAGCGGATGTCCGAAGAGCAGCGGATGGATCTGGCCAGGCACGAGGCCGCTTCGCTCGCCTCCCTCGGCATCTGGTTCGAGATCATCCTGATGCAGCTGCTCGTACGGCACGTCTACGACAAGCCGCTGGACAGCGCGCATGTGCGCTACGCGCTGACCGAGATCGCGGACGAGTGCCGGCACTCGATGATGTTCGCGCGCATGATCAAGAAGGGCGGGGCGAAGGTCTACCCCGTCACCAAGCTCAACCACAATCTGGCGCGGGTGCTCAAGACCGTCTCCACCACGCCTGGTTCGTTCGCCTGCACGCTGCTCGGCGAAGAGATCCTCGACTGGATGCAGCGGCTGGTGTTCCCGGACGAGCGGGTGCAGACGATCGTGCGCGGTGTGACGCGGATCCATGTGGTCGAGGAGGCCCGTCATGTGCGCTACGCCCGCGAGGAGTTGCGGCGCCAGATGGTCACCGCTCCGCGCTGGGAGCGGCAGTTGACCCGCATCAGCTCGGGCGAGGCGGCCAAGGTGTTCTCGGTGGCCTTCGTGAACCCGCAGGTGTACACGGATGTCGGCCTCGACCGGCGGGAGGCGCTCGCGCAGGTGAAGGCGAGCGGGCACCGGCGCGAGGTGATGCAGTCGGGCGCCAAGCGGCTCACCGACTTCCTGGACGACATCGGCGTTTTGCAGGGCGTCGGACGCCGGCTGTGGAAGAGCTCGGGACTGCTGGCCTAGCAGGCACTCGCGTACGGCCGGCCTGGCAGGCACTCGCGTACGAGACGGGATGACGGGTCCCTACATGAGGTGGGCGGCGGCGGATTACCCTTCGGGCATGTCCCCGGCGCCCGCTTCCACTCCTGCGACCCCCGCTTATCGACGGCTCAGCGTCGAAGAGCGGCGCAGTCAGCTGCTCGAAGCCGCGCTCTCGCTGTTCGCGCACCGGGCGCCGGAGGAGGTTTCGCTCGACGATGTCGCCGAGGCCGCCGGTGTCTCGCGGCCGCTCGTGTACCGCTACTTCCCGGGCGGCAAACAGCAGTTGTACGAGGCGGCGCTGCGCTCGGCCGCCGACGAACTGGAGCAGTGCTTCGCCGAGCCGGCCGCCGGACCGCTCACCGAGCGTCTCGGCCGAGCGCTCGACCGCTATCTCGCCTTCGTGGACTCGCACGACACGGGGTTCGCGGCGCTGCTGCAGGGCGGCAGCGTGGTCTCCACCTCCCGTACGACCGCGATAGTCGACGAGGTACGGCGAACCGCGGCGGCCAGCATCCTCGCCCATATGCCGGTGACGGCGGCGGGCCCGCGTCTGCACCTGCTGGTGCGCACCTGGATCTCCGCGGTCGAAGCGGCCTCCCTGATCTGGCTCGACGAGGAAAAGCAGCCGCCGGCCGGCGAGCTGCGGGACTGGCTGCTCGACCAGTTCCTCGCGCTGCTCACGGCCACGGCGGCGTCGGACGAGCAGACCGCCGAGGTGCTGCGGTCGGCGCTCGCGATGGAGCGTGCGGACGGGCCCGCGGGATCGCTCGCCCGTCGCGTGCTGCCCGTGGTGAGCGGGGCGGCCCACCTGCTGCGAGAGGGCACCGGGATTCCCGACCTGTGACACTGGCCTGGTGAACCGCGACCCGATCTCCTTCCTCGGCGGCCCTCTGGACGGCCGCACCCTCGAAGTCCCCACGGGCATGACCGGCCATCCGCCCAAGGTGTACAAGATCCCGGTCCCCGCGACCGGGGACTCCCCCGCCACGACCGTCGTCTACCGGCGGGTGGAGGCGGGGCGGCGCGGGGTGCGGCAGCTGTGGCGGTACGAGTACGACGCGGGTGGGAACGCGGAGACGGGCCGGCTGAAGTGGCCGTGGTCGAAGCCGGACCCCTCCGGGCCCGCTGAATGAGTGAGCGGCGTACCCCATACCGCCCAGTTGTAGGCTTTTCAGCCCGATCGCATCGCATGCTCCTTCTGGGGTGGACGGCACCCCGGGGACCGGAGGTGATGACGTGTCAGGCAGGGTGCTGCGACTGGTGTGTGCGGCTGCGGTGGTGGCGGCCGGGGTGGTGGTGCCTGCGGGTGGGGCGGCACGGTCGGCTCCGGAGCCGACGCCGTCGGCGGCTGCATCGGCTCTCCCGGATGCGTCCGCTCTCCCCGAAGCGTTCGCTCCGGCGAGTGAGAAGTCCGTGGCCCAGCTCCTGACCGAGCTGCAGAAGCTGTACCGGTCCGCCGAGAAGGCCACCGAGACGTACAACGCGACGGCCGAGGCGCTGAAGAAGCAGACGGCCGACACCCGTCTCAAGAACGACGAACTCTCCCGCGCCCGGCTCGCGTTGACCGGCAGCAAGGCGGCGGCGGGACGGCTCGCGCGCCAGCAGTACCAAGGCGAGAGCGGCTTCGACGGCTACGTACGCCTGCTCCTGTCCCCCGATCCGCAGACCGCGCTCGATCAGAAGCACGTGATCGGGCGGCTTGCGCGGGACCGGATGGAAACGGTGGGACGCCTCACGGCGGGTGAGCAGCGGGCGGACCAGCTGGCGCGGTCGGCCCGCCAGGCCCTGGACAAGCAACAGGTCCTGGCGGGGAAGCAGAAGAAGCAGCGGGACGCGGTGGTGGTGAAGCTCAAGGCAGTGGAGAAGCTGCTGGCTTCCTTGAGTGCGACGCAGATCGCGGAGGTGGCCCGTCTTGAGCAGGCGGGGGCGGACGCGGCCCAGTCGCAGTTCATGGCGTCGGGGGCGCTGCCCGGCCCCGGCGGGACGTCGACCGCCCCCTCCGCGGCCGGGGCCGAGGCCGTCCGCTGGGCGCTGGCCCAGGTCGGCAAGCCCTACGGCTCCGGGGCACGAGGGCCCAAGGCGTTCGATGCGTCAGGGCTCACGTCGGCAGCGTGGGAGCGGGCAGGGGTGCGGATTCCCCGTACGGGACGCGAGCAGTGGTCCTCGCTGAGGAAGGTCACGCTGCGGTCGGCGCGCCCCGGGGATGTGATCGTGTACGGCCCGGACGCGGTCCACGTGGCGCTGTACATCGGGGCCGGGAAGGTGGTGGACGCACCGCGACCAGGAGCGCGGGTGTCGGTCGGGCCGGTCGCGGGGCGGCAAGTCCTGGGGGTGGTGCGGCCGGATCCGAAGGGGGCGCCGGGCGCGGTCTATGAGGTACCCGGAGTGACGACGGGGTCGACCGCGGGTGTCGAGTAGTACCCCTTCTTGTCGGCCTGTCCCCAGCTGACCGTGGGCGGAAAGGCCCACAGGTGAACGCCGTTGCGGCGCTCCCATGCGCGGATCCGCTCGGTACTCACCAGCACGATCAGCAGCGCGGCCACGCAGCCGAGAGCAGCTATCGGCCAGTCGGCCTGAATGGCGAGCACCTGCGAGAACGTCACACCCAGACACACTCCGAACAGTGATGTCTTCCGCAGCAACCGGCGCTGTTCGCCCTCCCGGGCCAGCAGCGCCGGAACCGGAACGATCTGGACCGCGTCCCCGAACGTACGCACCTGACGCTTCCAGCCGAACAATTCGAACGAAGCGAACACGGCGGGCAGGCCCACGGCCAGGGCCGCCTGAGCCAGGCGGCCCGTGCCCTCGAACCCGAGGTCGTCCACCGTCGCGAAGGCGGTCGCCTCGACCGCCGCCGTCGCAGCGAGTGCCGCCACGCACAGCCGCCGACGCATCGGCACAACGCGCACCAGATCCTTCGTCACATACGTCTTCCGCGCCATCCCCGTACCCCCCTGATCCCCAGAGGGGTACGGATACAGCTCAGCGCAGACGCAGGTCAACCCCCGGCGACCGACGACAGATACGCCCCCGTCTTCTCCGGCTCGTAGAAGAAGTTCTCGAAGTCCGACGGGTCGTTGAAGCCGTTCGCGAAGCGGTCCGCCACCGGCGGGAGTTCGCCGGCCGCGCCGATCAGGTTGAGGACGTGCTCCGGCGGGACGCCCAGCATCGCGTTGGTCCACTTCGTGACGTGCTGGGCCGTGGCCCAGTACGTGTCGAAGGTGGACTGCATCCAGGCCTCGTCGAAGGGCCGGTCACCGTGCTCGACGATCGAGGAGAGATACGACGCCGCGCACTTCGCCGCCGAGTTGGAGCCCTGGCCCGTGATCGGGTCGTTGGCGACGACGACGTCCGCGACGCCCAGGACCAGGCCGCCGCCGGGGAGGCGGCCGATCGGGTTGCGGACGGTGGGGGCGTAGCGGCCGGCCAACGTGCCGTTCGCGTCGGTGAGTTCGACCTTCGTCGCCCGCGCGTACTCCCACGGCGTGAACTTCTCCATGAGTTCGAGCGTGAGCGCGAGGTGCTCGGAGGGGTCCTTGACGCCCTGGAAGACGTCGAGGGGGCCGCCCGGGATGCCCTCCCAGAACAGGATGTCCGCGCGGCCCGAGGTCGTCAGGGTCGGCATCACGAAGAGTTCACCGACGCCCGGGACCAGATTGCAGCGGACCGCGTCGAAGTCGGGGTGCTCGGGGCGCGCTCCCAGACCGTGGACGTAGGAGACGGCGAGGGCGCGCTGCGGTTCGGTGTACGGGGAGCGGGCGGCGTCGCGGCCGAACATCGAGACCAGTTCGCCCTTGCCCGCGGCGACCAGGACCAGGTCGTACGTGCGGGAGAAGTAGTCCAGGTCGGAGACCGCCGCGCCGTGGATGACGAGCTGTCCGCCGCGCTGGGCGAAGGTCTCCATCCAGCCCGCGAACTTCACGCGCTGGTCGATCGACTGGGCAAACCCGTCCAAGCGCCCGACCCAGTCGATCACGCGCTGCGACTCAGGCCCGGCGACCGAGACGCCGAGGCCCTCGATCCGCGGGGCCTGGGACTCCCAGAAGTTCAGCGAGAGATCGCGCTCGTGGCCGAGCGCCGTGTCGAACATGCACTGCGTGGACATGACCCGCCCGGCCCGGATCTCGTCCGCCGTGCGGTTGGACATCAGGGTGACCTCGTACCCCTGCGCCTGCAGGCCGAGGGCAAGCTGGAGACCGGACTGGCCGGCTCCGACGATGAGTATCTTGCGCATGGGGCGACTCCCGGAAGGATCAGGGCGGTTCAGGCGGGGGTGAGTTCGAGGGCGTGGCCCACGAGGGCGAGCAGCGTCTCGACCACCGGGATACGGCGGCGTGCGTCCATGATCAGGACGGGGATCCGGTCGGGCACGGTGAGCGCCTCGCGTACGTCCTCGGCCGTGAACTCCTCGGTCCCCTCGAAGTGGTTGACCGCCACCACGTAAGGGAGCCCGCAGCTCTCGAAGTAGTCCAGCGCCGGAAAGCACTCGTCGAGACGCCGGGTGTCCGCGAGCACGACGGCCCCGATCGCGCCGCGGACCAGGTCGTCCCACATGAACCAGAAACGCTGCTGGCCCGGCGTACCGAAGAGGTAGAGGACCAGGTCGTCGTCGAGGGTGACGCGCCCGAAGTCCATGGCCACGGTCGTGGTCAGCTTGTCCGGGGTCGAGCTCAGGTCGTCGGTGTCCTCGCTCGCCTGGGTCATCAGGGCTTCGGTCTGCAGCGGAGTGATCTCCGAGACCGCCGTGACCAGCGTCGTCTTGCCGACGCCGAAGCCGCCGGCCACCACGATCTTCGTGGCGACGGGGGCACGGGTGCGGTCCAGCTGCCAGGCCTGCGCGCCCTCTTCGAGCTCGGATACATCCGGAATACCCGGTATGCCTGCGGGGTCGTCCGCGGCGGACGTGCGCGTGTCGTCGGACGTGAGCGTGTCAGAGGCGGCGGAGTCCACTCAGCACCCTTTCCAGCAGTGCGCGGTCCGGCTGCCCGGGGCCGTGCCCGGTCCCGTACACCCGGATTCTTCCCTGGTCGGCGAGGTCGCTGAGGAGCACACGGACCACACCGAGCGGCATCTTCAGGAGGGCCGAGATCTCGGCGACCGTGCGCATCCTGCGGCAGATCTCCACGATGGCCCGCAGCTCCGGCATGACCTTGGTGTGCAGGCTGCCGTTCGGCAGCTCGGGCCGGTCGTCCGGGCCGCCCTCGATGGCGGGGACGGCGGCGACGAAGGTCTCCACGAGCAGGATGTGCCCGAAGCGGGTACGGCCGCCGGTCAGCGAGTACGGGCGCACGCGGGCCGGCCTCCGGTCCGCGCCGCGCATCGGCAGTTTCGCGGGACTCACTGGAACCTCTCCCTCGTCTCCCTCGACTGCCTCAGCTCACTGCGGAGTTCAGGAGTGAGGACATGTCCGGCCCGGCCCACGAACAGCGCCATGTGGTACGCGACCACGCTCATGTCCACGTCGGGTGTGGCATGCGCGCCCAGCAGCGAACCGTCGCTGATCGACATCACGAAGAGACTGCCCTCGTCCATCGCGACCATGGTCTGCTTCACCCCGCCGCCCTCCATCAGACGGGCGGCGCCGATGGTCAGACTGCCGAGGCCGGAGACGATGGTGGCCAGGTCGGCGCTGGAGCCGCGGGGGCCGGTGGGGCCCTGGGCGGGTACCCGCTCCTCGTTGCGCGCCGCGTCGGACGACAGGAGCAGCAGTCCGTCCGAGGAGACCACCGCGACCGAGAGCAGTCCGGGTACCTCTTCCACCAGGTTCGTCAGCAGCCAGTGCAGATTGCGGGCCTCGGTGCTGAGCGCACCGGGCTTGCTGTCCACCGTCAACTGCGGGCCTCCTTGAGTGAGTCCCCCGGCGTGGTCTGAGTGGCGTCTTCTTGAAGGTCTGCTTGCGGGTCTGCTTGCGGGTCCGTACGTGCCGGGTCGGCGAGTTCGGCCTCGACGTCGCGGCGACCGGTCTCGGCGCCCTGCCGGAAGCCGGCGAGGCGGCGGCGCAGGGCGTCGGCGTCGACCCCCTTGGGGCGTACGGCCGCGGCCCGGGTGCCCGGGGCGGGCACGGTGACGTTGGGGGTGCGCTTGGGCAGGCCCTTGTCCGTGACGCGCTCCCACTTCGGCGCACGCGGCCCGGGCCGCTCCGTCAGCGGGGACTCGTCCTCGGTGCGCTCGTGCGCGTGGTCGTCGGGGACGGCTTCGATCCGCGTGGGGCGCAGCAGCTCCGGAGTCGCCGACTCCTGGGCGGGGAGGGCGAGTTCGAGAGTGGTCTCGGGGCCGGGGTCGGGGCCGGGGGCGGGACGCTGGGTGTCGGAGCCCTCTGCATCGGAGTCCAGGTCGGCACCTGAGTGCGGATCGGCGGCTGCGGGACCTTCTTCCCGTACGAGATCGGCGCCCTCCTGTACGAGATCTGCACCCTCATCCCGTACGAGATCTGCACCCTCATCCCGTACGAAATCTGCACCGTCATCCCGTACGAAATCTGCACCGTCATCCCGTACGGAATCAGCCGCGCCGTCCCGTACCCCCGCGAGCACCCCGTCCGTCACCCCGAGCCGTGAACGCCTGCCCAGGTCATTGGAGTTGGCCTCGGCCTCCGCGCCCGCCAGATGGAGCTCAGGGGGCGCGCCTGCCAGGGAGATGCCGGAGGTGACCGCCGCGGCCGGTGCGGCGGCGAGGAGGGTCTTGGGCAGGACGGTCACCGCCGCGACCCCGCCGCTCGTCTGCTCGCGCAGCTGGACGCGGACACTGTGGCGGGCGGCGAGCCGGGCCACCACGTACAGGCCGAGGCCCAGACTCTCGTCGCCGTCGTCGGAGTCGCCGGTGTGCGGCGTGGACGGATCGAAGGTGCTCAGCCGGGAGTTGACCGACTGCAGACGTTCGGGCGGCAGTCCGATGCCCTCGTCCTGGACGGAGAGCATCACCTCACCGCTCTCCAGGAGCCAGCCGGAGACCTCCACGGCCGCGTCGGGCGGGGAGAATGAGGTGGCGTTCTCCAGGAGTTCGGCGAGCAGATGGCTGAGGTCGTCGGCGGCGAACCCGGCGATGTGCGCGTGCGGGGGCAGCGAGGCGATACGGACCCGCTCGTAGCGCTCGATCTCGCTGACTGCGGCCCTTACGACGTCGACGAGCGGGACCGGACCGGGGTGCGCGGTCTTGTGCTCGGCGCCCGCGAGGACCAGGAGGTTCTCGCTGTGGCGGCGCATCACCGTGGCAAAGTGGTCCAGTTTGAAGAGGGTGGCGAGGCGCTCGGGGTCCTCCTCGCGCTCCTCCAGGGACTCGATCACGGCGAGCTGGCGCTCGACCAGGCCGAGGGTGCGCAGCGCCAGGTTGACGAAGGTGTGCTGGACGGAGTCCTCGAAGCCCTGCAGCTCCTCGCGCGCGGCGGCCAGTTCCTTGCGCAGGCCCACCCGCTCGCAGGCCAGCTTCTCGCGCTCGCCGACCAGGTGTCTGCGGTCCTCCTCAAGGACGCCGACCCGGGCGTGCAGCTTGGTGGTGTGCTCGTAGAGCGCGTTGACGGAACGTACGACCGCGGCGAACTCGTCGTTGCGCCCCGTGAAGCGGACCGGCTCCTCGCTGCCGGGGCCGCCCGCGAGCCGTGCACTGCCCAGGCGCAGGACGGCGAGCGGGCGGGTGAGCGTGCGGGCCACACCGATGCCCACGCCGAGGGCGAGCAGGGCGAGGGCGCCGATCAGGGTGATGCGCAGTTCGAGTCCGGTGACGTCCTCGTCGCGCATCTGCTCGAGGCGCTCGATGCGCTCGGTGGCCAGGGTGTTCTCGACGCTGCGGAGCTGGTCGATCCGGGCCGTGAGCGAGGTGGCGATCTTCCGGCTGTTGTAGCCGAGCTCGTCGGCCGAGAGGGTCGGCCGGTCGGTGAGCCGGGCCAGATAGCGCTCGGCGGTGGCCACTTCGGGGCCGGTGACGGTCGTACGCAGCATCGACCGCTGGTCCGTGGGCGCTCCCGCGGCGAACGCGTCGAGCGCGGCCTTCTCGGCCACCTGGGACTGCTGCGCCGCGGCGGTGAGGTCGTCGCGGCGGCGGTCGTCGGCAGTGCGGGCCGACTGCCCGGTGACGGCCAGGCCGGTCACCGGGTCGATCACGGTCTGCGGGGTGGTACGCGGGGTGGCGTACGCGGCGAGCAGGAGACCGCGCACCGCGCCTGCCTGGGACACGGCGCGGTCGAGGTCGGCGAGGGCGTGGCGGCCCTCTCCGGCGCGCGGCGGCAGCCGGTCGGCGAGGTTCTCGGTGAGCCGGTGCAGTTCGGTGAGTGCTTCGGTGTACGCGGTGTGCGCGTCGAGCGCCGAGCCCTTGCCGTTGAGCGCCTCGCGCCGTACGTCCGCGAAGACCGCGAGGTCCCCCCGCAGGGACGCGGGCGCCTCGGCCCGTACTTCGGCGAGCCGGCGGTCGACCCGTGCGGTGCTCTGCGGGCGCTCGCCCTCGGGGCGGCCCGCGGCGATGTACGCGATGACCTCGTCGCGTTCGTCGCTCAGCGCATGGGACAGCATCCCGGTCTGCCGGGTGAGCTCGGCGAGCTCCAGGAGGCGCTGGGTGTCGGCCAGTTGGGCCGATGCGCTCAGCACGGCGGGGGTGCCCGCGCCGGCCACCGCTGCGGTGACCACCGCCACGGCGACGATCAGACGGCTGCGTACCCGTACCGTCCGGCCTGGTCTGGCCTCACCAGGCCGCTTGCTCTGCACCGGTGCTCGCATCCTCGTTGCTCTCGGTGTTCTTGTTGTGCGCCGCGAGGTGCGACACGTGGCGCGGGGGCCGCTTTATGTGTCGCGTCGTCCACCGGTTCCGGTGTGGTGACGTGCCCTCTCTGGTACGGCTTATGACCATTCCAGCGCGCCTGGGTGGCGGTCGCCCTTAGCCGGGCGGGCCACCCGAAGGAGTGAACATCGCGGAGAGTTGAGGGATCAAGTTCCGGTTCGACATCGATGTGGCGATCCGTGAGGCGCCGGTTGGACGGCGGGCGCGGCCTTTGGCAGGATGCCCCGCCACCGCGCGCGGGAGGGGTGCGGTCCAGGCCAACTCCCCGCTGCCGCGCCCTCTGTGAAGGTCGCGCGCACACTCGTGCAGACTGCATGGATGCGCGTCGAACTCTGCACGGAACCCGGCAACCCCGCACGCCCCAACGAGGACTTCGCCTCGGTGGCGCTGCCCGCCTCAGGACAGGGCGGCACGCTGGTCGTCCTGGACGGAGTGACACCCCCGCAGGGAGACGACGGTTGTGTGCACGACGTGCCGTGGTTCGTGGCTCGACTGGGTGGCGCACTGGGTGAACTGTCCGTTTCGCGGCGGGATATGACCCTGGCCGAGATCCTCTCCGCGGCGATCGCCCGGACCGCCGAAACCCACCGCTCCACCTGTGACCTTTCTCACCCTCGTACGCCTCAGGCAACCGTGGTCCTGGCGCGCTGGGACGCCGGACAGGTCGAATATCTGGTGCTCTCGGACTCGGCGCTGCTCGTCGAATCGCCGGCCGGTGCGGTCGAGGCCGTGCTCGACCGCCGGCTCGATCTGCTGCCGCCACGGGTGACCGAGGCCCGGGACCTGGTGCGGTCGCTGCCGCAGGGGTCGCCGCAACGGGCCGCCGCGGTACGGGAGTACGTCGCGGTGGTCGAGTCGCTGCGCAACGCGGAGGACGGCTTCTTCACCGCGGCCGCGGACCCGTCGGCGGCCTTCCGCGCGGTCACGGGGACGCGTCCGCGCGCCGAGGTACGCACCCTCGTCGGGCTCACCGACGGGGCGACCCGCTGGGTGGAGAAGCTCGGCGAGGGCGACTGGGCGGAGTGCTTCGCGTTCCTGCGCAAGGCAGGCCCGCAGGGGCTGGTGGAGCGCGTGCGGGTGCTGGAGCGGGAACGGGTGGCGGCGGGCGTGCGGGTGGGCGGGAAGCCGCACGATGACGCGACCGCGGTGTGGGTGGAGCTGTAGCCGGAGCGTTCGGCCACCGCCCCCGCCTTCGTGCAGAGCTGTGGCGAACGCGTGCGGCTACTGCTCCCCACCCGCGTTCAGCTGGTGCAACAGCCGCGCGAGCTCGGCCACTTCGGAGCGCTCCCAGCCCGCGAGCTGACGCACATAACGCTCGCGGCGCGCACCCCTGACCTGCTGGAACCGGGCCCGCCCCTCCTCCGTGAGCCGCAGCAGGGCCGCGCGCCCGTCGGCCGGATCGGGCTCGCGCGCCACCAGGCCCAGCTCCTCGAGGGCCCGCAGCTGACGGCTCATCGTGGCCTTGCCGACGCCGAAGTACACGGCGAGATCCGTGGCCCGCTGCGGACCGCCCTCCTCCAGACGTACGAGAAGGCCGTACGCGGCAGGTTCGAGCTCCGGGTGGACCGCGCGCGCCATCTCCCCGGAACTTGCCCGCGCGCGTCGCAGGAACACGGTCAATTCCCGCTCCAGGGCGAGGAATTCGTGGTCCACACCATTCTCCGGCGGGACCCGGTGCGCGCCGCCGTCCGCCTGGTCGTGCACTTCAGAGCCCATGAACTGCTTTCCCCATGCTGAAAGTTTCCGCCAAGCCGGGGCTGTTGCCGCAGCTCGGCCAGTATTTCGCAGGCGTAGACCAACGGCAGCCCCAAGGCCCTCTTCCCACCCGCGAGTCCTCCTGCGTAGCTTCATGGGTGACATGTCCACGCCGTCGCCTCGGCGACATGTCGACAGTTCCCCCCACCGGAGTTCCGTCGCTCTCACGGCCGGACTCCACGAGGCCTTCGGAGGCTCGCACATGTCCGTGCACAGACCCGGAAGACCCCGTACCACTCGCCCCGCGACCGCTCGCCGGCTGAGCCCCCGCTCCCGCCTGACCGCGGCCGGCATCCTCCTGTCGATCCTCTCCCTCCTGTTCACCATGCCCGCCACCGCCCAGGGCGCCGAAACCGCCGACGGACCCGCCCGCGGCGAGGCCCACATGGGTGTCGGCGTCGTCGCGCACGACGGCCAGGGCGGCCTGCCCCGGGAGACCCGCGCCGCGCAGACCGAGGGCGTGGACGTCTCCAGCCACCAGGGCAACGTCAACTGGTCCGGTCTGTGGTCGAGCGGTGTGAAGTGGGCCTACGTCAAGGCCACCGAGGGGACGTACTACAAGAACCCCTACTTCGCGCAGCAGTACAACGGCTCGTACAACGTCGGCATGATCCGCGGCTCGTACCACTTCGCGACCCCCGACACGACCACCGGCGCCGCCCAGGCCGACTACTTCGTCAACAACGGCGGCGGCTGGTCCCGCGACGGCAAGACCCTGCCGGGCGCGCTGGACATCGAGTGGAACCCGTACGGCGCGGCCTGCTACGGCAAGTCCCAGTCGGCGATGGTCACTTGGATCCGTGACTTCCTCAACCGCTACAAGGCCCGCACGGGCCGCGACGCGGTCATCTACACGGCCACCAGCTGGTGGACCCAGTGCACCGGCAACTACAGCGGCTTCGGCGCCACCAACCCGCTGTGGATCGCCCGCTACAACACGACTCCGGGGACGCTGCCTGCGGGCTGGGGCTACTACACCATGTGGCAGTACACGTCCTCCGGGCCGATCGTCGGTGACCACAACAAGTTCAACGGGGCGCTCGACCGCGTGGTGGCACTGGCCAACGGCTGAGCTGCACACCGGACGGCAGACCGTACACAGCGAGAGCCGCGGCCCCGGCGCGTAAGCACCGGGGCCGCACCGACCGCACGCCCGCACGCCCGCACGCCCGCACGCCCGCAGCGGCCCATACCTGCCATGGCACATGCGTGCCGCTGCTTCAACTCCCGGGCAGCTCAGTCGACTTCTACGATCGCCAGGACCTTGGCCAAGGGTTGTTCGCCTCGTCCGTCCGCGATTTCGGGAGTTCACCCATGAGACTGCGCAAGGCAACGCTGGCCGTGACGGCCGCCGTCGGCATCCTCTTCGGCACGGCGACCGCGGCATCCCCCGCCGACGCCGCCCCCGCCATCCTCGCCGACACCACCACACCCGGCTCCTCGATCTGGGCCACCGCCCCCGCGTCCTGGACCACCCTCTACGGGCAGGGCCAGCGCTGGACGTACGCCTTCTCCTCCCTCGGCACCTTCACGAACGGCGGGAAGAACCAGGCCTTCCCGCAGATGTCCGCCGACGCACAGGCCGCCGGCCTGCTGGTGGGCGCCGTGCACGATGCGCGGCCGGACAGCAGCGGGAACATGCGGGGCGACGGGTTCGACCAGGCCCAGACCTACATCCAGGCCACGAACAACAGCGAAGAGTTTCCCTTCGACACCCTGGATCTGCCCGGGGTGGTGTTCCTGGACAAGGTGATCATCACGTCGGGGGGCAGTGGTCTGAGCTGCCCGCGCTCGACGCCGGCGCTGCTCGCCGACTGGCTGCGCGGGTTCAACGAGGGCTACTCACTGGCCAAGGACAACAAGCCGGTCATCGCCACCACCGCGTCCTTCTGGAAGGACTGCATGGGCAATACGACGGAGTTCGCCGACCAGCCGCTGATGCTGCGCCCCGAGGGAACCGGCGGGGCGTCGCCCGTCGGCCCCGTCGGAGGCTGGACCACGCCGACGTTCTACCACGTGCGTACGGGCCTGCCGCAGCTCTACTCCGGGAGCGAGGAGCAGCTGCGGGCTTTCGCGGACGCGCTGAACTGATCCACCGCAGCGGAAGGGCCCGGCGCGCCCCGCGGGCGGCCGGGCCCTTCCGCCAGTCGCTGCACCCAGGACTACGCGCCGGTGTGCAGCCTTACGTGCAAGGCACGGATCTCTTCGGTGAGTTCGGGGGCCGGCCCCTCGACGATGACGTTGGGGGCGACCGCGTTCACCGGGAGAGCGGCGACCGGTCCAGCCGGGACGCCCAGGTCGGCCAGCCACTGGGTCAGTTGGGCCGAGGAGGCCACGTACACGATGCGGGCCAGGCCCACCCAGGCATGGGCGGCCGAGCACATCGGGCAGTGTTCGCCGGAGGTGTAGACCGTGGCGCCCGCGCGCTCCTCGGGGGTCATGTGCTCGGCGGCCCAGCGGGCCAGTTCGAACTCGGGGTGGCGGGTGTGGTCGCCGCCGGCCACGCGGTTGCGGTCCTCGGCACGGACCTTGCCCTCGGCGTCGACGAGGACGGAGCCGAAGGGTTCGTCGCCGGCGTCCAGGGCTTCGGCGGCCAGGGCGACGCAGCGGCGGAGGTGGGTGAGGTCGGCTTCGTTCAGCATGAGGCCAGGCTAGGGGGTGTCCGGCCAGACGCCCCTGCCCCGGTGGCCGGTGCGCGGGGGCGGGGTCGGCATCATGACCGTATGAGTGATCTTGCGGATACGGGGGCGGGGGCGGCCCGGGTGCGGCGTGCGCGCGCCGGTGACCTGGACGAGGTCGTACGGCTCGTCGGCGAGCACGCCGCTTACGAGAGATCGGCGGCGCCGGCGGCGGGCCTCGCCGCGCGGCTCGACGGGCTGCTGTTCGGGTCCGGCGCGCCTCGCTTGCGGTGCTTCGTGGCCGAGTTGGGCAGTGGGGAGATCGTCGGGTACGCCACGTGCGCGCCCGAGGTGTCCACCTGGGACGGGGCCGAGTACCTGCACATGGACTGCCTGTTCCTGCGCGACGGGCATCGCGGGCTCGGCCTCGGACCGCGCCTTGTGGAGGCCGTGGTCGAGGAGGCGCAGGCGCTGGGGTGCGATCACGTGCAGTGGCAGACGCCGGCGTGGAACGAGGACGCGGTGCGGTTCTACGAGCGGATCGGGGCGCGGGCGACGGAGAAGCTGCGGTTCAAGCTGCCGGTCGGTTAGGGCATGAAGCGGCCCGGGCCCCTGAGAACCAGGGGCCCGGGCCTCTTTCACCGGTCGCGTCCGTCACGCCGCGACCGCTGGGTGCGACGAACAGGAGCACCCAGAACCCACGGAGCGAGAGCGCTGGGGTTCCACCCCAACATCACGCCGCTACCGGAACCTCAAGCCCCGCCCCGTTCGAAGCCGGCGCAAGCGCCAGCTCCAGAACCTGGCGGACATCCGTCACCGGGTGCACGGACAGCTTCTCCAGTACCTCGGCGGGCACATCGTCCAGATCCGCCTCATTGCGCTTGGGAATGATCACCGTGGTGACCCCCGCCCGGTGCGCGGCGAGCAGCTTCTGCTTCACGCCGCCGATGGGCAGCACACGTCCGGTCAGCGAGACCTCACCGGTCATCGCCACATCCGTACGGACGAGCCGTCCGGACAGGAGCGAGGCGAGAGCGGTGGTCATCGTGATGCCGGCGCTCGGGCCGTCCTTCGGCACCGCGCCCGCGGGGAAGTGGATGTGCACCCCGCGGTCCTTCAAGTCGGCCACCGGGAGCTCCAGTTCCGCGCCGTGCGAGCGCAGGAACGACAGCGCGATCTGGGCCGATTCCTTCATCACGTCCCCGAGCTGGCCGGTCAGGGTCAGACCCGCCGCGCCCGTCTCCGGATCGGCGAGCGAGGCCTCGACGAAGAGCACGTCGCCGCCCGCTCCGGTGACCGCGAGTCCGGTCGCCACACCCGGTACGGCGGTGCGCCGCTCGGCCGGGTCCTGTGCGGACTCGGGCACGTGGTGCGGACGCCCGATGAGCTCGCGCAGATCATCGGCGCCGACCGTGAACGGCAGCTTGCGCTCACCGGTCTCGTGCTGCGCCGCCACCTTGCGAAGCACCCGCGTGATGGCCCGCTCCAGATTGCGTACACCGGCCTCCCGCGTGTACTCACCGGCCAGCCTGCGCAGCGCCTCCTCCTCGACCGTGACCTCCTCGCCGTTCAGACCGGCGCGCTCCAGCTGCCGGGGCAGCAGGTGGTCGCGGGCGATGACGACCTTCTCGTCCTCGGTGTAGCCGTCGAGCCGGACGAGGTCCATGCGGTCGAGCAGGGCCTCGGGGATGGCTTCGAGGACATTGGCCGTGGCGAGGAAGACGACATCGCTCAGGTCGAGTTCGACCTCCAGGTAGTGGTCGCGGAAGGTGTGGTTCTGTGCCGGGTCGAGGACTTCCAGGAGGGCCGCGGCCGGGTCACCTCGGAAGTCCGAGCCCACCTTGTCGATCTCGTCGAGGAGCACGACCGGGTTCATGGACCCGGCCTCCTTGATGGCGCGGACGATACGGCCCGGGAGCGCCCCCACGTACGTACGCCGGTGACCGCGGATCTCCGCCTCGTCGCGTACGCCGCCGAGCGCGACCCGCACGAACTTGCGTCCCATGGCGTGCGCCACGGATTCGGCGACGCTCGTCTTGCCGACCCCTGGAGGCCCGACGAGCGCGAGAACAGCACCTCCACGCCGCCCGCCGACCACGCCGAGGCCCCGGTCGGCACGCCGCTTCCGCACCGCCAGGTACTCGGTGATCCGCTCCTTCACGTCGTCGAGACCCGCGTGCTCGGCGTCGAGGATCGCCTTGGCGCCCTGGATGTCGTACGCGTCCTCGGTCCGCTCGCTCCAAGGGAGTTCGAGCACCGTGTCCAGCCACGTGCGGATCCAGCCGCCCTCCGGGGACTGGTCACTCGCACGCTCCAGCTTGTCGACCTCCTTGAGCGCGGCCTCCCGTACCTTCTCGGGCAGATCGGCGGCCTCGACCCGGGCCCGGTAGTCGTCCGACTCCTCGCCCTCCTGCTCCCCGTTGAGGTCGCGCAGCTCCTTGCGTACGGCATCGAGCTGGCGCCTCAGCAGGAACTCGCGCTGCTGCTTGTCCACGCCTTCCTGTACGTCCTTGGCGATGGACTCGGCGACGTCCTGCTCGGCGAGATGGTCGCTGAGCCACTGGATGGCGAGCTTGAGACGGGCCACCGGGTCGGTGGTCTCCAGGAGTTCGACCTTCTGGGCGGTGGTGAGGAACGGCGAGTAGCCGGAGTTGTCGGCGAGCGCGCCGACCTCGTCGATCTGCTGGACGCGGTCGACCACCTGCCAGGCACCGCGCTTGCGCAGCCAGCTGGTGGCAAGGGCCTTGTACTCCTTGACCAGTTCGGCGACCGCGCCGGGCAGGGGGTCGGGCGCGCTGTCGTCGACCTGGGTGCCCTCGACCCACAGGGCCGCGCCCGGGCCGGTGGTCCCGGCGCCGATCTGCACCCTGCGCCGCGCCCGGATCAGCGCACCGGGGTCGCCGTCCGCGAGCCGGCCGACCTGCTCGACGGTGCCGAGCACACCGATTCCGGCGTACGTCCCGTCGATACGCGGCACGAGCAGCACGCGTGGCTTGCCGGTCTGCCCTCGTGCGGCGGCCTGGGCGGCCTCCACCGCGGCGCGTACATCGGGATCGTTCAGGTCCAGCGGCACGACCATGCCGGGGAGCACGACCTCGTCATCGAGCGGGAGCACGGGCAGAGTGAGCGGATTGGACGTCGAAGCCATGATCTTCCCTTCGGCATGCAAGTTGAGTTATGCCGACTCAATGCTTGTGCGCCTGTGGATGTTCCCCAGCGGGCGTTCGCTCTGAGCGATCAGGGGGCGAACAGGGTGCGATCGGCTCAGGAGGCCGGGGTGACCAGGACTTTTCCCCGGATCCGGGAGGCCTCGGCGAGGCGGTGGACCTCGGCCAGGGCGGACAGCGGGTGGGTCTCGCTGATGTCCACGGCGACGACACCCTCGTCCACGAGCGCGATGAGCGCCGACAGATCCGCGGGGTCGTTGCGGGCGACCATGTGCAGGGAGGTCACTTCCGGCGCGACATCCGGTGCCGCTTCGACCGGTCCCGCGATCGAGACGATCCGCCCGCCGGGCCTGACCACCCGGGCGAGGGCCGCGGCGTCAGCCGGGGCGAGCGGGACGAGGTTCAGGAGGACGTCCACCCGGGACGCGCCGCCGAGCACCGCGGCCACCGGGCCGGCGGTGTAGTCGATCACCTCGTCCGCGCCCTGCCGCCGCACCGGCCCGGCGCTGCGCGGTCCGGCCGTGGCGATGACATGGGCACCGGCGTGCTTGGCGAGCTGGGTCACGAAACCTCCGACACCTCCTCCTGCTCCGTTGACCAGAACGCGCTGACCGGCCGAGACCTTCCCGTGCTCGAACACCGCCTGCCATGCGGTGAGTCCGGCCACCGGGAGCGCGGCGGCGTGCGGGAGCGGAATCGATGCGGGCGCGGGAACGAGCACGTCGGCCGGAGCCCGTACGTACTCGGCGGCCCCGCCGCCACCGTCCACCCGCCCGACCACCCGGTCACCGACCGACCAGCGCTGCACGCCCGCTCCGAGCTCGGTCACCGTTCCCGCGACGTCCCAGCCGAGCACGTACGGCAACTCGACCGGCAGGAACGCTTGCAGCATCCCCTGGCGCAGGGCCGCCTCGCTCGGGTTGAACGAGGTCGCAGCGACCTGGATCAGCACCTCGCCGGCGGCGGGGCGAGGGCGGGGCATGTCTTCGTGGCGGATCACGGAGGTGCCGCCGAACTCGTGGATACGGGCGGCCTTCATGGTCGTCGTGGTCGTTTCGGTCTTCGTGTGCGATGCGCTCTTGATCGTCATGTTGACGACGCTAGATCCGCGGATCGAGACGATCCATGCGTACGAGTGCCTCATCCATACGCGTTCGTCTCGCACTCTCGACCCCCTAGCCCTGCACCTCCCCGTACGCTCCCCACGTGGACGTACTCAGCGATGTGCTCGCCGTGCTCCGGACCGGTCGCCCGCGCGCGGCCCACGTCCGCTGGCACGCCCCCTGGGCCCAGGAGTTCGCCTCCGTGCCGGGCTCGGCCGGATTCCAGATCGTGCTGCAGGGCTCGTGCCTACTGCTGCCGCCCGACGGCGAGCCCGTACAACTGCACGCCGGTGACGTGCTGTTGATGCCGCACGGCAGCGGTCACACCCTGGCCGACAGCGCGGACACCCCCGCACCCGCACCCGCGTGCGAGCCCGACGATCCGCGCTACTCCACTCCATACGCCTTCGACAGCGTCGATCCGAGCGGGGAAGGCGGCCCGGAGACCGTGCTCCTGTGCGGCACCTACCGGCTCGACCCGCAACGCACCCACCCGCTCCTGCTCGACCTGCCCGAACGCATCCATCTGCCCGCCGACCTCGAGCGCCACCGCGAACTGCACGCCGCCGTGGGCCTGTTGGCCGCCGAGCTCGGCAACCCCCGGCTCGGCAGCGACGCGGCGGTGCCCGCGCTCCTGGAGACCCTGCTCCTGTACGTGCTGCGGATCTGGTTCGCCGAACAGCCCGCCCGCGGCACTCCCGCCGGGTGGGCCGCCGCGCTCAACGACCCGCAGATCACCGCCGCGCTGGACGCGATCCACAGCTCCCCCGCCGATCCGTGGACCGTGGCCTCGCTCGCCGAGCGGGCCGGGCTCTCGCGGGCGCCGTTCGCCCGCCGCTTCGCCGCCATGACGGGCAGGCCGCCCCTGACGTATCTCACCTGGTGGCGGATGACCACGGCGGCGCGGCTGCTGCACACCTCGGACGCGACCCTGAAGTCCGTGGCCGCACAGGCGGGTTACGCCTCGGAGTTCGCGTTCGCCGCCGCTTTCAAGCGTGTGTACGGGATCGCGCCCGGCCGCTACCGCCGCACGGGCGCCCTCTCCCCTGCCCCCGTTATGTAATATTCACTAGCGCCAAGCAGTCATTACATTAGACTGCGATCACGGTAGCCGGAAATACGGGGAGGGCTGCGATGCAGCAGGTGCAGGCGGATGTGAACGTACGGGAATGGGTGGAGGGCTGGGTCGTCTCGCGCGGCGCCGGGGAGCCGGTCGTCCAGCCGTGGGGCTATACGGTCCACGTCGGCCAGATCGGGCACGTCAGCCGTCATGTCCTCGGAGCCACCCATGACGACGTGCTCGAAGCCGACGTCCGCAAGGTGACCGAGTCGACGCGCGGGATCGACTGGCATCTCAAGGTCTTCGCCGACCCGGAGCGCGTCCTGCCGTGGCTCGCGCCGGGCTGGGAGCCGTACGGATCGGGCGACTACCTGATGGTCACGGACCTCACGGCCGGGCCCGTGCCCGAACTGCCGGACGGATTCCGGCTGCACACCTGGAACCGCGGCGGTGTCACACGGATTCTGATCGCCGATGCGGAGGGCTCGTTCGCCGCACGGGGACAGATCGCGCCGGTGGGCGAGAGTGCGGTCGTCGACCAGATCGAGACCTCCGCACTGCACCGCCGCAAGGGCCTCGGCAAGATCGTGATGCACACGCTGCACGCGGCGGCGCTCGCACAGGGCTCCACGCGCGCGGTCCTCGCGTGCACGCCGGAAGGGCGTCTGCTGTACGAGGCGGTGGGCTGGCGGATCGTGGCACCGCTGACGAACGCGAAGTTCGTGGGGTAGGCGGGACAGACCCCTCCCACCCGGGGGCCGAGCCCTATTCAGGCTATCGCCCCGCACTGACAATCAAGCTCCGGCAAGGGACTTCGCAAAGCCGTGGCCATGACCTCCCGCACCCGGCAGGATGGCGATCATGGACCGCCAGAAGCTCAGCTCGCTAGCGCACCGCGACCACCCCTTCGCCGCGCCCCTGTTCGACAGCTCCATCAACCGCCTGCTCGACCGCGCCCTGCCGCGCGGTGACGAGCGCGTGCTCGACCTCGGGTGCGGGGAGGCGGCGTGGCTCGTGCGTGCCGTGAAGGATCGCCCGGGTGTGCGCGCGGACGGGGTGGACCTGAGCGAGCCCGCGCTCGCCCGCGGGCGCGAGCACATCGAGGCCGCCGGTGTCGGCGACCGTGTCTCGCTCCATCTGCAGGACGCCTCGGCCTACACCGCCCCGCACCCGTACGACCTGGCCCTGTGCATCGGCTCCACGCATGTCTTCGGCGGACTGCTGCCCACCCTGGACGCGCTCGCGCCGTATCTCGCCGAGGGCGGGAGTGTGCTGGTCGGCGATGGTTTCTGGGAGCGCGAGCCGGATGAGCGCACGCTCGCAGTCGGCTTCGGCAAGGACGAGTACGCGGACCTCGCCACCACGGTCGACCGCGTCACGGAGGCGGGCTGGACCCTGACGTACGCCCACGCCAGCACGCTCGAGGAGTTCGACGACTACGAGTGGTCCTGGACCGGGACGCTCTCCCGCTGGGCCCTCGACCACCCCGATGACCCCGACGCGAAGGACGCCCTGGAGGCCGCCGCACTCCATCGCGACGAGTGGCTGAAGGGGTACCGGGGGACTCTGGGCTTCGTCACGATGCTGCTTCGACGGGGCTGACCCTGCACAGCGGGTCCCCCGGCCAACGCATCAACGATCCTCAGCTGACGACCAGCCGCCAAAGCGAGGTGATCTCCTTCGACCGCGCCTCGTACAACGGATCCTCGCGATCGCTCGCGCGCCCGTGCCGAGGCGTGGTCGTCTCGCGCCCGGTCACCTTCAGGCCGGCCGCATCGATCGCGTCGGCAAGCTCCGACTCGCCGCGCAGGCCGAGGCGTTCGGCCAGGTCGGAGAGGAGCAGCCAGGCCTCGCCGCCGGGTTCGAGGTGATCGGGGAGTCCGTCGAGGAAGCGCCGCAGGAAGCTGCCCTCCGGGTCGTACACCGCATGGTCGAGGCGGGTACGGGGCCGGGCGGGCAGCCACGGCGGATTGCAGACGATCAGGTCGGCCCGGCCCTCGGGGAAGAGGTCGGCCTGCCGTACCTCCACCGTGTCCGCCGCTCCGAGCCGCTGCACGTTCTCCCGCGCGCAGGCCACCGCCCGGGCGTCCAGATCCGTGGCGATCACCTTGCCCGCACCGCGCCGCGCGAGGATCACGGAAAGCACCCCTGTGCCGGTGCCGATGTCGAACACCACACCAGGCAGCCGGAGTCGGGCGTTCGCCGCCAGGTCCAGGTACTCGCCCCGCACGGGCGAGAACACCCCGTAGTGCGCATGGATCCGGTCCCCGCCCAGCGCCGGGATCTCCACACCCTTACGACGCCACTCGTACGCCCCCACGACCCCGAGCAGCTCCCGCAGCGAGCCGGCCGCGGGCCCGTCGCCGAGCTCGTCGAACTCCCCGTACGCCTGTGCACAGGCCTCCGCGACCTCGGGGGCGCGCTTGAGCGGAATGGTCCAGCCGTCCTCGTACGGAATGAGCAGGAGGCTCAGGATGCGGGTGCGGCGGGCCTGTTCACGGCGCTGGAGGTGGAAGGCCTCGGTGAGCGTCTGCGCCGTGGGGCGCTTCCTCGGCTCGGCCCGCTTCCCGAGCGAAGCGAGCAGTTGCCGGGCCGACGGGTAGTCGCCGGTCCACAGGAGCGCGGCGCCTTCACAGATGTGCCGGTACGCGGCCGCCGTACCGATCCGGCTGTCGGCGGTCACGACACGCTTCGGCGCGGGCGTGTCGGCGTCCGAGATCCAGCGGGCGGAGCGCACCTCGCCGTCGTCCAGGGTCCACTCGACGGACACAGGGAGCCTCTCGGTTGGGCAGTGGGGGGCCATCAGGATATTTGACCCCGGCACCGGACCCACACGAGCCATCACCCGGCCGGCGCCTCAGACGGCTGTCACCACGACGGTCCCGCTGTACGCGTCCAGCACCCCCCGGGCCGAGGTCACCAGGACGTGGTACCTGCCGGGTGCGACCGCCGGGACGGCCACCCGGTGGTGGGTGACCTCGGTCGCGACCTCCGTGGCCAGGACCGCGACCGTCTCGGCCCGGGTGCCCCGGATCGTCACCAGTTCGATGTCCACGACGTCGCCGGCGGGCCCGACCACGTACCAGCCGACGGTCTGCCCGCTTTCCCTCACATCGGGCGAAAGCCCCCTGCGGCGAGGCCGAGGGCTCGTGCGGTCCCGGTCCCGGACAGTCCTTCCGGCCGACTCCACCCCGCGCCCACCGGGACAATGGCCCCATGCACGCCTCGTACGAGAACCAAGAACAGACCGGAACCCGCACGAACGAGCTCACCGAAGCACCCGTGGTCCTCGACCGCCGCAGCGGCCCGTACGGAGAGGTGGTCCTGCGGCGGCACGGGGAGTTGCTGCAGATCATCGCCAACGGGGTGTTCCTGATGGACACTTCCGACGGCCGTTCCGAGCGGCTGCTCATCGACGCCGCACGCGACGCGCTGCCCGTGGAACGGGAGCGGCCGAGCGTACTGATCGGCGGACTCGGCGTCGGCTTCTCACTCGTGCACGCCGCGGCCGACGAGCGGTGGGGGCGGATCGATGTGGTCGAGCGCGAGGAGGCCATCATCGAGTGGCACCGAAGCGGGCCACTCCATGACATTTCCGGCAGTGCGCTGGCCGATGACCGCACCCGCGTCCTCCAGGCCGACCTCGTCTCGTACATCCACTGCGGAACCCGCACCGGCAGTGACTCCGGCAGCGACTCCTGCGATGACTCCCGCAGCGACTCCTGCAGTGAGAGATACGACGCACTCTGCCTCGACATCGACAACGGTCCCGACTGGACTGTTACCGAGGGAAACCACTCCCTCTACTCTCCGCAAGGTCTTGCCGCCTGCGCCGAAATGCTCAACTCCGGTGGCGTACTGGCGATTTGGTCCGCCCAGCCGTCGGCGGATTTCGAAGAGACGTTGCGGAATGCCGGATTCAAGAGCGTACGTACGGAAGAGATCCCCGTTGTCCGCGGCGTCCCCGACGTCGTTCATCTCGCCGTCAGGGCCGCATAGCCGAGGGGGTGTGACTGCCCGTACGCTGCTGACCGACAACGCGGATCTTTGCGCGAGGAACTCCGGAGCGCCGCAGCTCCGGGGTCCGTGCAAGCACACGCGTAACGAAGCTACGGACAACGAAGGCGTATCCCAGGGGCGGGGCCATGGAGCAGACACACACCTCCCACAACGGCACGGCTGCCACGCCGGGCGCCCAGCGACGGGTCCTGGTGGTCGAGGACGACGCCACCATCGTGGACGCGATCGCCGCCCGGCTGCGTGCCGAGGGTTTCCTGGTGCAGACGGCCGGGGACGGCCCGGCGGCCGTGGACACGGCCGAGGCCTGGCAGCCCGATCTGCTGATCCTCGACATCATGCTGCCCGGCTTCGACGGCCTCGAGGTCTGCCGTCGCGTGCAGGCGCAACGGCCCGTGCCGGTGCTCATGCTGACGGCGCGTGACGACGAGACGGACATGCTCGTCGGGCTCGGGGTCGGTGCCGACGACTACATGACGAAGCCTTTCTCCATGCGGGAGTTGGCGGCACGTGTGCATGTGCTGCTGCGCCGTGTGGAACGCGCGGCCCTCGCCGCGAGCACCCCTCGTTCGGGGATACTCCGGCTCGGCGAGCTGGAGATCGACCACGCACAGCGCCGGGTGCGCGTACGCAGCGAGGACGTGCACCTGACGCCGACCGAGTTCGACCTCCTCGTCTGCCTGGCGAACACCCCGCGTGCCGTGCTCTCGCGTGAGCAGCTGCTCGCCGAGGTGTGGGACTGGGCGGACGCGTCCGGCACCCGGACCGTCGACTCGCACATCAAGGCGCTGCGCCGGAAGATCGGCGCCGAACGGATCCGAACGGTGCACGGTGTCGGCTACGCACTGGAGACGCCGACTCCATGAGCGGCTCGGCCGACTCACGCGGAACGGGCGGCACGTATGCGCGCGGCCTCGTGAAACGCCCCGTGGCCATCTGGCTGCTGTGGTGGTCGCAGTTCCTGATGTGGTGGGCCGCCCTGCTGCGCCGCCGCTCCGAGACGCTGGGCGGACGGGCCGAGTATCTGCAGCGCCGCACCGAGGCGGTACGCCGCCGCGCGGAGGCCACCGGGCACGCGCGTCAGGGACGCCTGCTGGCCAGGACGGTCGCGTCGCTGCAGGATCTGCGGCCGTTCTCGATCAAGACCAAGCTCGGCACGCTCGTGGTGATCTCCGTGCTGATCACGACCGGGCTGCTGATGGTCGCCATACAGACCAAGACGGAGCTGCGCTTCATCACGGTCTTCTCGGTGATCGCGACCCTCCTCATCACCCAGTTCGTGGCGCATTCGCTGACCGCGCCGCTCGACGAGATGACCACGGTCGCCCGCTCCATCTCGCACGGCGACTACACGCGCCGGGTCTCCGGCGCCGACCGCCGCGACGAGCTGGGCGATCTCGCGCAGACGATCAACCGCATGGCCGACGACCTGGAGGCCCAGGACCGGCACCGCAAGGAGCTCGTCGCGAACGTCTCGCACGAGCTGCGCACCCCGATCGCCGCACTGCGGGCCGTCCTGGAGAACGTGGTCGACGGCGTCTCGGCCGCCGACCCCGAGACCATGCGCACCGCGCTGAAGCAGACCGAGCGCCTCGGCCGGCTCGTGGAGACCCTGCTCGACCTCTCCCGCCTCGACAACGGTGTGGTCCAGCTCAAGGCACGGCGCTTCGAGGTCTGGCCCTATCTCTCCGGCGTCCTGAAGGAGGCCAACATGGTCGCCTCGCAGCGCCGGGGCATGGCCTCCGGATCGGGGCACCACACCCGTACCGACGTCCATCTGCATCTGGACGTCACCCCGCCCGAGCTGACCGCGCACGCGGACGCCGAGCGGCTGCACCAGGTCGTCGCCAACCTGATCGACAACGCGGTCAAGCACTCCCCGCCGCACGGCCGGGTCACGGTCCGCGCGCGCCGCGGCGACAGCCCCGACTCCCTGGAGCTCGAGGTGCTCGACGAGGGCCCGGGGATCCCGCGCTCCGAGTGGCACCGTGTCTTCGAGCGCTTCAACCGCGGCAGCCAGGCGGACAAGAAGTCCAGCGACGGCGGTACGGGCCTCGGCCTTGCCATCGCCCGCTGGGCGGTCGATCTGCACGGTGGCCGGATCGGGGTGGCCGAATCCACTCGGGGCTGCCGTATCCAGGTCAGTCTTCCGGGCACCGCAAGGGCACACAGTTGACGTAGGGTTCGAAACGGGCGCACAAGATCTTCGAACTGCGGTCGCCGGAGTTCGCCTGATCGACGTGCGGTCAGTCAAGGGTGCGAGTGATGGGGGTCACGGCCGTCGGTTTCCGCTGCCCGACACGGAGCGGAACCCCGCTTGTTTCCCGCCATTTCCCGCACCGAAACACGTCTTGTGATGTGACTTACGTGACGGAAGGCCCGCCCGGTCTGCACCTCTCGGCCCGGGAGGCGTAGCCTTTATTCCCGCTGTCCATCACCTTGTGAAGCGGAAGAGGGCGGTTACCGCCGTGTCGCCACAGTCCCCCAGTAACTCGAGCACCACGACCGATCAAACGGGGCAGGGCAAGAACCCTGCAGCCGCCTTCGGTCCCAATGAGTGGCTCGTCGACGAGATCTATCAGCAGTACCTCCAGGACCCGAATTCGGTCGACCGTGCCTGGTGGGACTTCTTCGCCGACTACAAGCCGGGTGGCAATGCCGCCGCCCCGCTGAAGACGGAGAGCTCCACCCCTGCCGCAGCCGCGGGGGCTGCGAGCACCACGGCCGCCCCGGCCCCGAGCGCTCCCGCAGGCACCTCGGCGCCCGCCGCCCCGGTCCAGGCGCAGGCTCCGGCCGCACCGGTCCAGGCGGCCGCCCCGGCGCCCGCTGCCGCTCCGGCCGCAGCCCCGGCTCCTGCCGCCGCTCCCGTTCAGGCGAAGCCCGCGGCCCAGGCCGCGCCCGCCGCCGCTCCCGTCGCGAAGCCGGCTGCCCAGGCAGCACCCGCGAGCGAGGGCCCGGAGCTCATCACCCTGCGCGGCCCGGCCGCCGCCGTGGCGAAGAACATGGACGCCTCCCTGGAGGTGCCCACCGCGACCTCGGTGCGCGCCGTCCCGGTGAAGCTGCTCTTCGACAACCGCATCGTCATCAACAACCACCTCAAGCGCGCCCGGGGCGGGAAGGTCTCCTTCACGCACCTCATCGGGTACGCGATGGTGCAGGCCATCAAGGCCATGCCCTCCATGAACTGGCACTACGCGGTCAAGGACGGCAAGCCCACCCTGGTCAAGCCGGAGCACGTCAACTTCGGTCTGGCCATCGACCTGGTGAAGCCGAACGGCGACCGCCAGCTCGTGGTGGCGGGCATCAAGAAGGCCGAGACCCTGAACTTCTTCGAGTTCTGGCAGGCCTACGAGGACATCGTCCGGCGCGCCCGCAACGGCAAGCTGACGATGGACGACTTCACGGGCGTCACCTGCTCGCTGACGAACCCCGGCGGCCTCGGCACGGTCCACTCCGTACCGCGACTGATGTCCGGCCAGTCCGTGATCATGGGCGTCGGCTCCATGGACTACCCGGCCGAGTTCCAGGGCACCTCGCAGGACACCCTGAACAAGCTGGGCATCGCCAAGGTGATGACCCTCACCTCGACGTACGACCACCGCGTGATCCAGGGCGCCGCCTCCGGCGAGTTCCTGCGCAACGTCGCGAACCACCTCCTGGGCGAGGGCGAGTTCTACGACGAGATCTTCAAGGCGCTGCGTATCCCCTACGAGCCGGTCCGCTGGCTCAAGGACATCGACGCCAGCCACGACGACGACGTCACCAAGGCGGCGCGCGTCTTCGAGCTGATCCACTCCTACCGGGTGCGCGGCCACGTCATGGCCGACACGGACCCGCTGGAGTACCGCCAGCGCAAGCACCCCGACCTGGACATCACCGAGCACGGGCTCACGCTGTGGGACCTGGAGCGGGAGTTCGCGGTCGGCGGCTTCGCCGGCAAGTCGATGATGAAGCTGCGCGACATCCTCGGTGTCCTGCGCGACTCCTACTGCCGCACCACCGGCCTGGAGTTCATGCACATCCAGGACCCGAAGCAGCGCAAGTGGCTGCAGGACCGCATCGAGCGCCCGCACTCCAAGCCGGAGCGCGAGGAGCAGCTGCGCATCCTGCGCCGCCTGAACGCGGCGGAGGCCTTCGAGACCTTCCTGCAGACGAAGTACGTCGGCCAGAAGCGCTTCTCCCTGGAGGGCGGCGAGTCCGTCATCCCGCTGCTCGACGCGGTCATCGACAGCGCTGCGGAGTCCCGCCTCGACGAGGTCGTCATCGGCATGGCCCACCGCGGCCGCCTGAACGTCCTCGCCAACATCGTCGGCAAGTCGTACGCGCAGATCTTCCGGGAGTTCGAGGGCAACCTCGACCCGAAGTCGATGCACGGCTCCGGCGACGTGAAGTACCACCTGGGCGCCAACGGCACCTTCACCGGTCTCGACGGCGAGCAGATCAAGGTCTCGCTCGTCGCCAACCCCTCGCACCTGGAGGCCGTCGACCCGGTCCTCGAAGGTGTGGCGCGCGCCAAGCAGGACGTCATCAACAAGGGCGGTACGGACTTCACGGTCCTGCCCGTCGCGATCCACGGTGACGCGGCCTTCGCGGGCCAGGGCGTGGTGGCCGAGACCCTCAACATGTCGCAGCTGCGCGGTTACCGCACGGGCGGCACGGTCCACATCGTCATCAACAACCAGGTCGGCTTCACGGCCGCCCCGGAGTCCTCGCGCTCCTCGATGTACGCCACCGACGTGGCGCGCATGATCGAGGCGCCGATCTTCCACGTGAACGGCGACGACCCCGAGGCCGTCGTCCGCGTTGCCCGTCTGGCCTTCGAGTTCCGCCAGGCGTTCAACAAGGACGTCGTCATCGACCTCATCTGCTACCGCCGCCGCGGTCACAACGAGTCGGACAACCCGGCGTTCACGCAGCCGCTGATGTACGACCTGATCGACAAGAAGCGCTCGGTGCGCAAGCTCTACACCGAGTCCCTCATCGGCCGTGGCGACATCACGCTCGAAGAGGCCGAGCAGGCGCTGCAGGACTACCAGGGCCAGCTGGAGAAGGTCTTCACCGAGGTCCGCGAGGCCGCCAACGCGCCGGCTCCGGCGCATGTGCCCGACACCCAGGCCGAGTTCCCGGTGGCGCTGACCACCGCGGTCTCGCAGGAGGTCGTGAAGCGGATCGCCGAGTCGCAGGTCAACATCCCCGACAACATCACGGTCCACCCGCGACTGCTGCCCCAGCTGCAGCGCCGCGCGGCCATGGTCGAGGACGGGACGATCGACTGGGGCATGGGCGAGACCCTCGCCATCGGCTCGCTGCTCCTCGAAGGGGTTCCGGTCCGTCTGGCGGGTCAGGACTCCCGCCGTGGCACCTTCGGCCAGCGCCACGCGGTCCTCATCGACCGCGAGACGGGCGAGGACTACACCCCGCTCCTGTACCTCTCCGAGGACCAGGCGCGCTACAACGTCTACGACTCCCTCCTCTCCGAGTACGCGGCGATGGGCTTCGAGTACGGCTACTCGCTGGCCCGTCCCGAGGCGCTCGTGATGTGGGAGGCGCAGTTCGGCGACTTCGTCAACGGCGCGCAGACCGTGGTGGACGAGTTCATCTCGTCCGCGGAGCAGAAGTGGGGCCAGCACTCGGGCGTCACCCTGCTCCTCCCCCACGGCTACGAGGGCCAGGGACCGGACCACTCGTCCGCGCGCCCTGAGCGCTTCCTGCAGATGTGCGCACAGGACAACATGACGGTCGCGATGCCGACGCTCCCGTCGAACTACTTCCACCTCCTGCGCTGGCAGGTGCACAACCCGCACCACAAGCCGCTGGTCGTCTTCACGCCGAAGTCGATGCTGCGTCTGAAGGCCGCGGCGTCGAAGGCGGAGGAGTTCACCACGGGTGGCTTCCGTCCGGTCATCGGCGACTCGTTCGTCGACCCGGCGGCCGTGCGCAAGGTGGTGTTCTGCGCGGGCAAGGTCTACTACGACCTCGAAGCGGAGCGCGCCAAGCGCGGCATCACGGACACGGCGATCATCCGCATCGAGCGCCTGTACCCCCTCCCGGGTGCGGAGCTCCAGGCGGAGATCGCGAAGTTCCCGAACGCCGCGAAGTACATCTGGGCCCAGGAGGAGCCGGCGAACCAGGGTGCATGGCCCTTCATCGCCCTCAACCTGATCGACCACCTGGACCTGGCCGTCGGCGCGGACATCCCGCACAACGAGCGCCTGCGCCGCATCTCGCGCCCGCACGGCTCGTCCCCGGCGGTGGGTTCGGCCAAGCGCCACCAGGCCGAGCAGGAGCAGCTCATGTCCGAGGTCTTCGAGGCCTGACGACCCGGTACGCAACGGAGGGACCGTCCCGCTCGGGGCGGTCCCTCCGTCGTGTGCGGGGGCTTCTCGGCGAGCGTGTGCGGGGGCTTCTCAGCGAGCGTGTGCGGGGGGCTTCCCGACGAGCGTGTGCGGGGGGCTTCCCGACGAGGCTGTGCGGGGTGCTTCCCGACGAGGCTGTGCGGGGTGGCTTCCCGACGAGGCTTGTGGCAGAGGTACCGCGGGGTATCGGGGCGGAGCCCCGCAAGCCGGTCTTCGGGGGCTCCACCCTCTGACCCCCGACGCCTCGCCCCACCGCATGCTCGCCCTCGCATGGAGCAGATGCCGGGGTACCGGGGCGGAGCCCCGCAAGCCGGCCTCACGGGGGGGCCGCCCCCAACCCCCGACAGCTCGCCCCGCCGCGTGCTCAGCTCTTGTTGAGGGTGAGCGGCACGTGGGTGTAGCCCGCCATCCGGTCCTGCGCCGAGGTCTCCTCCGGTACGTCGGTCACGACGGCGTCGACGCCGAGGCCGGTGGTGGCGGAGGGCTTGGGGGCGGTTGCCTTGATGCGGTAGCGGACCGTGCGCTCGGCGCCCTGCTTCAGCGCGGTGCCGCCCTTCGTCACGTAGAGCACGGCGACGTCACCGGCGACGACGATGTCCGCCTTGCGCCACGTCCTGCTCGCCGGGTCCCACCGCTCCGCGGTGATCGGCCAGAGGCCCGGCTCGCCCTCGCCCTCGCCCTCGCCCCAGTTGGGCTCCATCGTCAGACCGATCGCGAGATGCGCGTAGTCGCGCTCCGAGGTGTTGCGCAGGGTCACGGTGAACTCCTGCGCCGGACCTCCGCCCCGGATCACGAGCTTGCCGCCCGCGGTCGTCACCGTGACGGCGACCGGAAGTTCGGGGCCGTCGGCGGGACGCGCGGTGCTGGGCTTCGCCGGCGGGGTGGGCCTGGCCGTGCTCGGGGGCGGGGTGCTCGTCGAGGGCGCGGACGACGACGGTTTCCCGGACGGGGACGGAGACGAGGACGGGGTGGTCGTCCCCGACGGCTCGGCGGCGGCGCTCGTCGCAGCCGCACCCGACTCCTGCGGCTTCGCCTTCGCGACACCTTCCTCGCACCCGGCGAGTCCACCGGCCAGCACCACGGCCAGCGCGACCGCGACCGCACATCTGACGCCTCGCGTCATCCCCCACACTCCCAGATCGAGCCCGCCGGGAGCGGCCGACAGGAGCTCCCGGAACCCCGGGAAACCCCGGCCAACCGGATCATCCAGCCCCGCACGCACCACCGCCCAGGGCCCCGAGCCGCTTGTTACCGATCCAGGACGAGCCGGGGCGCGGCCCTGTCCCCGCCCCAGCGGGACAAGCCGTTCCCTGACCTCCCGAAGCACGCCATATCCTTGGCTCCATGTACTTCACTGACCGTGGCATCGAGGAGCTGGAGAAGCGGCGCGGCGAGGAGGAGGTCACCTTCGAGTGGCTGGCCGAGCAGCTGCGTACCTTCGTCGATCTGAACCCGGACTTCGAGGTCCCGGTCGAGCGCCTCGCCACGTGGCTGGCCCGGCTCGACGACGAGGACGACGACGAGTAGCCCGAGGAGCTCCGGCGAGAGCCCCGACAGAGCAGCCCTCAGTCGCGCGCCCGCACCGAGTCGTACGCCAGGCTCGCGGCCCCGTTGAGCACCAGGACCGCACCGGCGACCAGCCAGGCGGGGCTGCGCCGGTGGGCCGCCCACAGCAGGGCCGGGACGCCGGCCGCGAGTTGGAGCCCGCCGAGTGCGCGGGCGCGCGGACCCCGAACCCAGCCGCCGAGCCGTCCGCGCTCGACGACATCCAGTTCGGCGCTGACCACCTCACGCCAGCCGGCCCACTGCACCTGTTCCACATCCGGCAACAGCGCGGCGGCGTCCCGGAGTTCGCCCGAGGTCAGGCCGGGCGCGAGCCCCTGCGGCAGCGTCAGGCCGGCGCGGCCGAGGATCGCGAGGAGCCCCAGCATCCGGGCCCGCGCGTCCGCGTCCGTATCCGGCCGGGTCAGCGCGTCCAGGGCCTGCATATCCAGTACGGGGTCGAGGCCGAGCCGCGCGACGAAGCTGCTCAGCGCCTCCTCCTCGCCCACCGGCGTACCGTTCGCCAGCCATACGTAGCCGACCGTGCGCCGAAAGCCCGACGCGAGCGTGAACCCGGCTCCCTCGCGATCCCACCAAAGAGCGAGCACCGGCCAGGGCGCCGGCACCGCGAGCGCCGAGGCCCAGCCGCGTGCGACCCGGTCCACCTGCTCCTCGCCGTCCAGCCAGGGCCTGCCCTCCGGCACGAGCACGCTCCACTCGGGCCCGGCCTGCGCGAGCAGCATCTGCTCGCGCAGCAGCTGTGCGGCCGGGCCGACGGCGGCCGGGTCGGAGCGGCACAGGAGCAGAGCTCCGGGGTCCCCGAGAACGTCAGGCATGCCCTCACGCTAGGCCAATTTGCCCTGGTTGGCCCGTTACTGACACCCGCCCGAACCCACCCCGTAGGGGCAGCCCCGACCCGCAAATCAGGCCTCGCGCCCGCCATCGCGCCTTGACTTGGCGGATCCGCGATATATCGTGTTAGCAGGAAGACGCGATATGGCGCGTCGATCGCCTCCCGGGCACGGGAGCGACACCCGAGGCCGAAGGAGGTTCAGCCATGCCAGAGTCGACGTGGACCGTCGCCGAGCCCAAGAAGCTCACCTTCGACGACCCGGTCACGACCCTGCAGGTACGCATCGTCAACGGAACGGTCAACGTGGTCGGGACCGATGAAGGTTCCGCCCGCCTGGAGATCTCCGAGGTGCACGGACCCGAGCTGCTCGTCAGCCACGAGGACGGCGTCCTCACCGTCGGCTACGACGATCTTCCCTGGAAGGGCTGGCTCAAGTTCCTCGACCGCAAGGGCTGGCAGCGCAGCGCGGTCGTCTCGCTCACCGTGCCCGCCGGTACGCGGGTCGAGGTCGGAGTGGTCGGTGCGAGCGCGGTGGTCTCCGGGATCGAAGGACCCACCACGGTCCGGGGCGTCACCGGCGACTCCGCCCTGGTCGGTCTGACCGGCCCGGTGCGCGCCGAGTCCGTCTCCGGCGATGTCGAGGCACAGTCCGTCACGGGCGAGCTCCGCTTCAACTCCGTATCGGGGAATCTGACCGTGGTCGACGCCGGCGCCTCCGTGCGGGCCGACTCCGTGAGCGGCGACATGATCGTGGACCTGGACCCGGCGGACCGTACGACGGACGTGGCGCTCAACAGCGTCTCCGGCGAGATCGCCATCCGTCTGCCGCACCCCGCGGACGCCGAGGTCGAGGCGAACACCACCAGCGGCGCCGTCTCCAACGCCTTCGAGGACCTGCGGGTCTCGGGCCAGTGGGGCGCCAAGCGCATCACCGGCCGGCTCGGCGACGGGCGCGGCAAGCTCAAGGCGACCACGGTCTCGGGCGCGATCGCCCTGCTGCGGCGGCCGGCGCGGGACTCGTTCGAGGACGCGCCGCCCACCTACGCACCGCCCACCGACGCCCCACCCGCCGACGCCCCAACCGCCTCCGGCGAGGGCACGACCGGGAAGGTGCTCTGACATGGCCCCCGTCTTCGCCCATGGCCGGCTGCGGCTCTACCTGCTCAAGCTGCTCGACGAGGCACCGCGTCACGGTTACGAGGTGATCCGGCTCCTCGAGGAACGCTTCCAGGGCCTGTACGCCCCCTCCGCCGGCACCGTCTACCCGCGCCTGGCCAAGCTGGAGGCCGAGGGCCTGGTCACACACGCCACCGAGGGCGGCCGCAAGGTGTACTCGATCACGGACGCCGGGCGTGCCGAACTGGCCGAGCGTGCGGGCGAGCTGGCGGACCTGGAACTGGAGATCCGCGAGTCCGTCGCCGAGCTGGCGGCCGAGATCCGCGACGACGTCCGCGGTGCGGCCGGCGATCTGCGGCGCGAGATGCGCGCCGCCGCGGGTGAGGCGCGTTCCTCCGGGCGCAAGTCCGCGCGCGGCGGCATGGACTGGGAGGGCGCGTTCGGCGACGGCGAGTCCTGGCAGGCCGCCAAGGAGGAACTGCGCCGCGCCAAGCAGGAGATGAAGGATCAGGCACGGCGGGCCAAGGACGAGTCGCGACGGGCCCGCGAGGACGCCCAGCGTGCGCGGCGGCAGGCACAGGACGCCACGCGCGAGGCGCGCGAGGAAGCGCGCGAGGAGATGCAGCGGATCGCCAAGTCCGTTCAGGACAAGGTGCAGGACCACTTCCAGCGCGGGGACTGGCCGACCGGGCTGCGCGAGGGACTCTCGGAGATCACCAAGGAACTGGGGCGTTTCACCAAGCCGGGGGCTTGGGGCGGCGCGACCGGGACCGGCGCCTCGTCCGAGGCGAAGGTGGACTTCGACAAGTCCGGCGCCGCCGGGGCCGTACGGGATGACGCATCGGACGACGTACAAGATGGCGTGCGCGATGACGCGCGAGATGACACGCGAGATGGCGTACGGGGTGGAGACGGCGTACGGGATGACCACCGGCCGTCCGCGCAGGGGCCCGCCTGGGCACATGAGGCCCCCACCGGCGATCCGGCCCGGGACCTGGACCGGCTGCTCGACCGCTTCCGGGACGACATCCGCGACGCGGCCCGCGATCACGGAGTGACGGACGGCCAACTCGCCGACGCACGAAGCCACTTGGCGGCCACGGCGGTGCGGCTCGGGGCGCTCCTGCGGGGGCGGTCCGCCGAGTAGGGCTCAGGGGCGGTCCGCCGACCAGGGCAGCACGTGCGAAAGGGCGAGGACTCCTGGAGTCCTCGCCCTTTCGCGCTGCCGTGGCTACTCGATCACGGTGCTGATCTGGTGCAGGTAGACGATCTTGGTGTCTCCGCCTTCGGGCGCGTCCGGGTTCGCGGCGTCCGACTGGAAGTAGAACTGCGGGGCCTTGCGGCCCTCGAGCTTGCCCTCGTCCTGCATTTCCGCGAGCTCCTCGACGAAGCTGTTGACGTCCGGCGTCTTGGTGCCGAGGCGCTTGGCGAGGTCGCCGGAGACGACCACCTTCAGCTTGGCCTCGTCGAGGACGACGTCCGTGGCCGCTCCGGTGGCGCTGTCCGGCACGAAGGTGGGCTCCGTCTCGCCGCCCTCGCACTGGTAGTGACCGAGGACCAGGCCCATGACCGTGTTGGGCATCTCACCGCCGAAGGTCACCGACTCGACCGAACCGTAGGGGCCCTGACCGTCCCCGGAACAGATCGAGTTGGAGGGGTCCTCCGTGGCATCGCCCTTGCCGTCCCCACCACCCGAGCCGGAGTCCTTGCTCTCGTCGGGGGCAGGCTTGTCGGTCTTGTCCTCGGCGGGCTTCGAGGGCTTCTCGGACTCGGTGGCGGACGCGGTCGGCGTGGTCGAGCCGCCGCCCTTCGCCGCGTCGTCGCCCTCGCAGGCGGTCGTGGACAGGAGCGCGGCAAGGGCCGCCGCCCCGACGGCGTACGTCTTCCAACTCTTGCGGGCACTGTGCATGGTGTTCCCCCGAGGGTCTCATCCGGCTCGTGTGGTCTGGCCGGCGAGCAGAGTCTGCCCTGGTGGGATCTACGAACCATCCTCATCGGACGGATCGTTACCGATCACGGACATGGAAGGAACACTTCCGTTCCCTGCGCCCACCTGCGGTGTCATCACCCGCACTGCCACAGAAACCGCCCTTCCTTCCCGTCGGGGGACAGGAAGGCGTATCCCACCCCCATGTCCCCGAAGTCGACGTGAAAGGGCAGCCCCGCCGAGTCGAGCTGCGCTATCAACTGCCAGCCTTCACCGGGCTCTTCACCGCCCTGCAGCCAGTTCGGCAGGACGCCGGGACCGCCGAGGAACTGCCACTCCTCCCCGTCCGGCGCCGGCTCCACCGAACGCGGTACGAAGTCCTCTCCCGCCGAAGGGCCCGCCTGCGCCGGCGCGGTCACGACGAAGTCGGGGACACGGCCGGCGGGCTGGACGATGAGCGCGTTCTCCCCGCCCTCCGGCTCGAACGAGGCCTCCCCGCCGTCCTGCGAAGCCGTCATGAAGAGATAGCCGAGCCGGCCGTCCCCCAGCTCGAACTGCCCGAGGAACTCCATCGGCCGGCCGCTCTCGCGCGACAGCGGCCACTGCGGCTCCTCGATCCATACGGGCTGACCGCCGACCTTGGTGACCGGCCGGCGGACCGCGGCGTCCGCGGGAACGAATTCGACGGGCACGGGCATGAGGGACTCCTTGTGAAAGCACGAGGACTCGACTCACGCCAAGCTAGCGGCCCCCACTGACAATCCCCTTCGACCTGCGGCGATACTGGCGGCACCCGCATCCGAGGCCCGAGGAGACGTACCGCATGAGCGACGACCCCCGTATCGGACCGCCGCTGCTCGGCGGTGAACGCGAGACGCTGCGCGCCTTCCTCGACTACCACCGCACGACCCTCGCCATGAAGTGCGAAGGGCTCACGGACGAGGAGCTGCGGCAGCGCTCGATGCCGCCGTCCACGCTCTCGCTGCTCGGCCTGGTGCGGCATATGGCCGAGGTGGAACGCGCCTGGTTCCACCGGGTGTTCGAGGACCGCGAGGCGCCCATGGTGTGGTCCGAGAAGATCGACTTCCAGGCGGCGTACGACGCGAGCGGCTCCACCCGCGCGGAGGCCTTCGCCGCCTGGGAGGCCGAGGTCGAGCGCTCGCGGCGGATCGAGAAGGAGGCCGAGTCCCTGGATGCGAGAGGTCACCAGCCGCGCTGGGGCGACGAGGAGGTCTCGCTGCGGATGGTGATGGTGCACGTCCTGCTCGAATACGGGCGGCACAACGGTCACGCGGACTTCCTGCGCGAGGGCGTGGACGGGACCGTCGGCGCCTGAGCCTTCGCGCACCCGGCCGGAGCGGGCCTCAACCCGCTTTGGCCGCACCCCCGTTGCCGCTCCCGAGCACCCGCTCGACCGCGTCGAAGGTCACTCCGCAGCCGGCCAGGACATCCCGTACGACTCCGGGCCGCGCCGCCATCGCGAGGAGCAGATGCTCGTCGCCGATGGACTTCTCCTTACGTGCCAGGGCCACCCGCAGCGACTGCTCCAGGACGGTCTTCGCCTCGCGCGTGAACGGGCGGTGGCCCGAGCCGCCGAGCAGCCGCCGTCCGCGCGGGCGCCCGTGCGCCAACGCGCCCTCGCCATGGGCCTCTTCGACCCGCGAGACGATCGCGCCCACGTCGATCCCGAGCCCGGCCAGCGCCTCGGCGTCCGCCGCCGACACCCCACCGCGGCGCCGCGCCTCGTCGAGGCCCGAGACCACCGCCTCCGGCCGCACCCCCAGGGCCGACAGCGCGAACGCCCCCTTCGTGCCACGCGAGTCGAGCAGCGCGAGCAGCAGATGCCCGGCCTCGACCTCCTCGGCATCGCCGCGTTCCGCGTGTGCCACCGCGCCCCTGACGACCGTCCGGGCGCCTTCCGTGAACCGCTCGAACATCACTGCCTCCCGTACTTCTTGTGCACGGCCTGCCTGCTCACCCCGAGCTCGGCGGCGATCTCCTGCCAGGACCAGCCCTGATTGCGCGCACTGCGCACCTGCACGGCTTCGAGCTGTTCGAGCAGCCGGCGCAGCGCGGCGACCGCCCTCAGCCCGACCCTGGGGTCGCGATCTCCCGCCCGCTCGGCGAGATCCGTTGCTTCGGTCATGATGTCAACTTAGATTGACACGTATCTAGATGTCAACCCCGGTTGACGTCGGGTTGACGTCGTCGTACACGGCGAACAGCCCGCCCACGGAATCGCGGACGGGCTGTGGTACGGGAAGAACCCCAGGTCAGACGGAGAGCACCAGCTTTCCGAAGAGCTCCCCCGACTCCATCCGCCCGAAGGCCTCGCGCGCCTGGTCCAGCGGCAGGATGTCGTCGATGACCGGGCGGACGCCGGTGGCCGCGCAGAACGAGAGCAGATCCTCCAGCTCGTCCTTGCTGCCCATCGTCGAGCCGACGATCTTCAGCTCCAGGAAGAAGACCCGGGTCAGCTCGGCGTGCGAGGGGCGGTCGCCGCTGGTCGCGCCGGAGATGACCAATGTGCCACCGGGCTTGAGGGACTTGACGGAGTGCGACCAGGTGGCCGCGCCCACCGTCTCGATGACGGCGTCGACCCGCTGCGACAGCCGGGCCCCCGACTCCACGGCCTCCACCGCACCCAGCTCGATCGCGCGCTTGCGCTTGGCCTCGTCGCGGCTGGTGGCGAAGACCCGCAGCCCGGCCGCCTTGCCGAGCACGATCGCGGCGGTCGCGACACCGCCGCCCGCGCCCTGCACGAGGACCGAATCCCCGGGCCGCACACCGGCGTTGGTGAAGAGCATGCGGTACGCGGTGAGCCAGGCGGTCGGCAGACAGGCCGCCTCGGCGAAACTGAGTTCCTTGGGCTTGGGCAGGACGTTCCAGGTGGGGACGGAGACCTGCTCGGCGAAGGTGCCCTGGTAGCGCTCGGTGAGGATCGAACGGGGTTCACGCGGCCCGACCCCGTGCCCCGACTGGCCGATGACGGAGTGCAGGACGACCTCGTTGCCGTCCTCGTCGATCCCGGCGGCGTCGCAGCCGAGGATCATCGGCAGCTTGTCCTCGCCGAGTCCCACGCCCCGCAGTGACCACAGGTCGTGGTGGTTGAGGGAAGCGGCCTTGACGTTGATGGTCGACCAGCCCTCGCGTACGGCGGGGGCGGGGCGCTCGCCCAACTCAAGGCCGTTGAGCGGCTGGTCACGGTCGATGCGTGCGGCATAGGCGGCGAACATGCTGGTGACGATAGGGGTGGTACGGGCCGCCGGGGAACCGTGCCCCGGTGTGACACGCCCCGCATCCACCCCCGCACGAACGAAGGGGCCCCGCCACAAGGCAGGACCCCTTCCGATAGCGCAGAACCCTAGCGGCGCGCCACGCCCTCGGCCCGAGCGGCAGCCGCCACCGCGGCGGTGACCGCCGGGGCGACCCGCTCGTCGAACGGCGAGGGGATCACGTACTCCGCGGACAGGTCGTCACCGACGACGGCGGCGAGCGCGTCGGCGGCGGCGATCTTCATGCCCTCGGTGATACGCGAGGCACGCACCTGCAGCGCACCGGCGAAGATGCCGGGGAACGCGAGCACGTTGTTGATCTGGTTCGGGAAGTCCGAACGGCCGGTGGCCACGACCGCCGCGTACTTGTGCGCGACGTCGGGGTGCACCTCGGGGTTCGGGTTGGCCATGGCGAACACGAACGAGTTCTGCGCCATCGACGCGACCGCCGGCTCCGGGACCGTACCGCCGGAGACGCCGATGAAGACGTCGGCGCCGGCCAGGGCGGACTCCAGCGAGCCGGAGATGTTCGCCTTGTTGGTGAGCTCGGCCAGCTCGCGCTTGACCTCGGTGAGGTCGTCGCGGTCACGGCTGACGATGCCCTTGCGGTCGGCGACGGCGACATCGCCGATACCGGCCTCAAGGAGGAACTTGGCGATCGCGACACCCGCCGCACCGGCGCCCGAGATCACCGCACGCAGGTCGCCCAGCGTGCGGTTCGTGAGCTTCGCGGCGTTACGCAGGGCCGCGAGCGTGACGACGGCCGTGCCGTGCTGGTCGTCGTGGAAGACCGGGATGTCCAGCTCGTCCTGGAGCCGCTTCTCGATCTCGAAGCAGCGCGGGGCCGAGATGTCCTCCAGGTTCACACCACCGAAGGAGGGGGCGAGGCGCTTGACCGTCTCGACGATCTCGTCCACCGAGGTGGTCGCGAGCGCCAGCGGGACCGCGTCCACACCGCCGAACTGCTTGAACAGAATCGCCTTGCCCTCCATCACGGGGAGCGAGGCGGAAGGACCGATGTCACCGAGCCCGAGCACGGCCGTACCGTCGGTGACGACGGCGACGACGTTCGAGGTCCACGTGTAGTCGTGGACGAGCTCGGGGTTCTCGGCGATGGCGCTGCACACCTTGGCCACACCAGGCGTGTACGCGAGGGACAGGTCGTCCTTGTCACGGACCGGCACCGTGGCCTGCACAGCCATCTTGCCGCCGCGGTGCAGCGCGAAGGCCGGATCGAAGGGCTCGTCGGCCCCGTCCGTTCCTGCGTCGCTGCGAGGATTGACGATCTCCGCTGCCACTTTGTCTTACCCCTTAAAGGTTCAATCGTTGAGGGTTGCCACCCCTTGTTCAGGAGTGGGCGGGCACCGCGGGACGCCTCGCCGTTGGGCGAGGAAGAGGTTGTCCACGCGCGGGCGCGCCGCACACGCGCCCTGGTCCCCGGATGAGGGGTGTAACGCTCTTTTCTACAGGATGGAACTGGGTCTCCACGAGAGAGATTCGCCTCAAACGTAGGGCAAATGTCCGAGTCGGGCGAAAAGTTCAACAAGCCTGTCCGGATCGCGAGATGGGTCGCATTTCGTCCGGTTGGCGAGGATTCACAAAGCGAGCGCTCACCCTTGCGATTACAGGGCAGCCTGCCCCTTGCCTCACCCGTTATCCGATTTTGACATGGGGGGCACCCTGAATCACCCAGTCCGAATGGCAAGATGCCCTAATCACACAAGGTCTCGACACCCGAAGCCGCGTGCCGGGCCACTGATTACTCCCCCATCTGCCGGAGGACCTCCCATGACCGCAAGCACCACCCGTCGTACGACCGCCAAGTCCCGGATAGCCGCGGTCGGCGCCATCGCGGTCGCCGGCGCGCTGATCCTGACCGGATGCGGCGACCAGACCGCGGACGGCGGCAAGGACGGCGGCTCCTCGAAGTCGTCCTCCGAGAAGAAGGCGCCGCTCTTCGACAAGCTGCCCAAGGAGATCCAGAGCAAGGGCGTCATCAACGTCGGCTCGGACATCGCCTACGCGCCGGTCGAGTACGTGGACGAGGACGGCAAGTGCGCGGCGGCGGCGCCGACGTCGTCTCCGCGGACTTCCCGATCGCCGCGTACAGCGTGAAGAACTCGGGCGGTGGCAAGAACTTCGAGATCGTCGGCGACCAGGTCGAGGCCGGCCCGTACGGCATCGCCGTGGCCAAGGGCAACGACCAGCTGCGTGACGCTCTGAAGGCCGCGCTGGACGCCGTCATCAAGAGCGGCAAGTACGACGAGATCATCGCCAAGTGGGGCGTCGCCGACGGCGCCGTCAAGGAAGCCACCATCAACGGCGGCAAGTGACCGGTACCCCGGCTCTCGCTGGTTGAAAGGCAACACCCGTGACTGTTGACGTCAACAAGACGGACGGCCCGGGCGGCACCCGCGGCGGCGGACCGGAGGCCATCAAGGCCATCCCGGTCCGCCACCCGCTGCGGTACGTCTCCGCCGTCGTCGCCCTCGGCACCCTCGCCGCGATCGTCTACGCGTTCGCCCAGTCGGACAAGATCAACTGGGGTGCGATCCCCGACTACTTCTTCAACGACCGCGTCGTGGCAGGTGTCAGGGAAACCCTGATCCTCACCATCCTGTCGATGGTGATCGGTGTCGTCCTCGGCATCGTCCTGGCCGTGATGCGGCTGTCGAAGAACCCGGTGACCAGCGGTATCGCCTGGTTCTACATCTGGTTCTTCCGCGGTACCCCGGTCCTGGTCCAGCTGTTCGTCTGGTTCAACCTGGGCCTGGTCTTCGAGTACATGAACCTCGGACCGTTCTACAAGGACGAATGGTCCGACTTCATGACGCCGATGCTCACGGCGCTGCTCGGCCTGGGCTTGAACGAGGCCGCCTATATGGCGGAGATCTGCCGGGCCGGTCTGCTCTCGGTCGACGAGGGCCAGACCGAGGCCGCGCACGCGCTGGGCATGTCGAATGCCAAGACGCTGCGCCGGGTCGTGATCCCGCAGTCGATGCGGGTGATCGTGCCGCCGACCGGCAACGAGGTCATCAACATGCTGAAGACCACCTCGCTGGTCTCGGCGGTGCAGTACCTCGACCTGTTCCGGGTCACCCAGCAGATCGGTGAGCGCTCGGCGGCCACGGTGGAGATGTACTTCCTCGCCGCGGCCTGGTACCTGGTGATGACCTCGATCCTGTCGGTCGGCCAGTACTACGTGGAGCGCTACTACGCCAAGGGTTCCCTGCGTTCGCTCCCGCCGACGCCGATCCAGCGGCTCAAGTCCGCTCTGATCCCGTCGCGCACCCAGTCGGGAGGCATCCGATGACCGCTGTTCCCATGGTCAAGGCCGAGAACGTCCACAAGTCGTTCGGTCATGTCGAGGTCCTCAAGGGCATCGACCTGGAAGTCGCCCCGCGTGAGGTGTTCTGCCTCATCGGCCCGTCCGGCTCCGGCAAGTCCACCTTCCTGCGGTGCATCAACCACCTCGAGCAGATCTCCGGCGGCCGGCTCTCGGTCGACGGCGACCTGGTCGGCTACCGCGAGAAGAACGGCAAGCTCTACGAGCTCAAGGACAGCGAAGTCGCCCTGAAGCGCCGGGACATCGGCATGGTCTTCCAGCGCTTCAACCTGTTCCCGCACATGACGGCGCTCGAGAACGTCATGGAGGCGCCGGTCCAGGTCAAGGGTGAGACGAAGGCGGTGGCGCGTGAGCGTGCCCGCCGGCTGCTCGACCGGGTCGGCCTGGCCGACAAGGCGGGCAACTACCCCTCGCAGCTCTCCGGCGGTCAGCAGCAGCGCGTCGCGATCGCCCGGGCGCTCGCCATGGAGCCGAAGCTGATGCTCTTCGACGAGCCCACGTCGGCGCTCGACCCGGAGCTGGTCGGTGACGTCCTGGACGTCATGCGGGGCCTGGCGGAGGACGGCATGACGATGATCGTCGTCACCCACGAGATGGGCTTCGCCCGCGAAGTCGGCGACTCGCTGGTTTTCATGGACGAAGGCGTCGTCGTCGAGTCCGGCAACCCCCGCGACGTACTGACGAATCCGCAGCATGAGCGGACGCAGTCCTTCCTGTCGAAGGTGCTGTAGCTCTTTCGCATACGTCAGGGGCGGTACGGGAGTTCCCGTACCGCCCCTGTGGCGTTCGCCCGCTTCTCACATGGCGGAATCGAGCCGCAGCACCAGCTCCCTTAGTTGCGTACGCGTCAGGGGGTACGAGTCGAGCAGCGGGCGCCTGTCGGTGGTACCCGTCGAAGCGCGCACCGTGACCAATGTGCCGTCCTCCCGGAGCAGGCGTGCGTTGATCTCCGCGCCCCAGTTTCCGGCGGCCGAGCCGTCGCCTGCTGTCGTCTCCCAGGTCCACAGCCGGGATCCGTCGGGCAGCCGCTCGGACGTACAGCCGAAGGTTTCCCGCCCCGGGCCGGACAGCGGGCCGCTGCACAGGTCGGGCCCCCGACGCATGCCCCCGCTCGTGCCCACCATCAGATACCCGGTGCCTCCGTCACGCTCGACGGCGTAGTCACCGACGTAGGGGCCGGTGCGCCAAACGTCCGACGTGGGCGGAACGCGTAGGTACGGCGCCTCGCTCACCTCACCGATGCCCTCCGGCAGCAGCTTCACGATCCCCGGCACGGAGTCGCTGTGGGACGGAGTCACCGTGCTCTGCTCCCCGCTCCGCGACGGCAGCCCCACCACCCCCACCGACACCACACCCGCCACCACCGCGGCCACCACGACACCCACCACACGACGGCGCGCCCGCACCCGCGCCGCACGCGCGAAGACCTCGTCGGTGCCGCGCCCGGGTCCGGGGACCTCCGCCACGGCCCGCTGCAGCAGCTCCCGTACATCCGTACTCATACGTGCTCCTCCCGCACCACGGCCCGCAGCGCCGCGATTCCCCTCGCCGTATGGCTCTTGACCGTGGACTCACGCATCCCGAGCAGCTCGGCCGTCTCGGCCACGCTCAGGTCCTCCCAGTAGCGCAGGACGAGCACCGCGCGCTGCTTGGGCGTGAGCTCGCGTAGCGCGGCCCGCACCATCACGCCGGTGTCCCGGTCCTCCGACTCGCCTGCCCCGTCCGGCAGTTCGCCGTAGGGCTGCTCGCGCCGCCAGAAGCGGCGGCGGCCCGCGATGAACGTGTTGATGAGCGTTCTGCGTGCGTACGCCTCCAGATGGTCGAGCCGGCCGTGTCTGCGCGATCCGAGTACGACCTTCACCAGCGCCGTCTGCACGAGGTCCTCCGCCTCGTGGCGGTCGCCGCACAGCAGATACGCACTGCGGAACAGCGCCGTACGTCTGCCTTCGACAAAGGCCTGCACCGCCGCGTCCCCGCTCCCCCTCATCCCGCCCCCTCCCGCGATCACAGGCCCTTCAGGCCCTCTCACTCTTCCAGTGCGGTGGGGGTGCGGTCAGGACGCAGCGGAGGCGGTACGGAAGATCCGTACCGCCTCCGAAGTGATGTGCGGGAAGGGTTACTTGAGCGCCAGCACCAGCGAGTCCGCGGGCGAGGCCCACACCGTGCGGGCCTCAGCGAACCCGTGCGAGCGCAGCGTCCGCGCGTGCCAGTCGGCCGAGGGCATGTCCCCGTCCGCATGGTCGCCGTAGATCTCGAAGCGCTCGGCGGTCGGTCCCGCGAGGACCGGGTCGGCGGCGGCCAGCTGCCACCACTCCTTCCAGTCGAGGACGCCCTCGGACTTCATCTGCCGCGCCCGCGCGTTGCGGTGCGCGCTCTCCGCCGCGTTGATGCCCGGCGTGGCCGGGTCCGGCATGTGGTCGGCGTTCATGAAGACGCCGCCCGCGCGCACCAAGGATGCGATCTGCCCGTACAGAACGGCCAGTTCGGGGCTGTGCAGCCAGTGCAGGGCGGTCGCGGTGAGCACGGCGTCGTAGGAGTCGTACGGGAGCTTCGAGGCCCAGTCGGGGTCCTTGAGGTCCGCCCGTACGAATGTGACGCGGCCGTCGCCCGCGAAGGTGCCCTCGGCGATGGTGAGCAGCGCGGGGTCCAGGTCGACGCCGGTGCTCACCGCCTCGGGGAACCTCTTGAGGAGCCGGTCCGTAATACTCCCCGTACCGCACGCGAGATCCAGCACCCGCGCCTTCGGACCGACCAGGGCCTCCACCATGTCCAGCATGACCGAGAACCGCTCCTCGCGGTCCGGCAGATACCACTGCTGCTGCCGGTCCCAGCTGTCCTGCCAGGCACGCCAGTCCGTCCCCATGTCAGCGCCGGTGTCGAGCTCCGCCATGATTCCCCTCCGTACGTAATACCCTGGACGTAACACTCGCACCTGAGCATCGCCCATTACCTCGATACGCCGAAGATAGCCCGCAGCCGTAAGGACTACAAGTGGAACTGGCCTATTACTCGGACTACGCCGTGCGTCTCGTCAACAGCGAGGAGCCGGTCCGTGGCAAGGACGCGCTCACCGGCGTCGAGGCCGTCCGTGCGCTCTTCGGCGCCAATGCCTCGGCGGCCCGGCGCGCGACCGACGCAGACGTCACCCGCTTCCGTTCGGTACGGGCCCGGCTGCGCGCGGTCTTCGAGGCGGCCGACGGCGGGGACGAGACGCTCGCCGTGGACCTCCTGAACTCCCTGCTGCTCGAGTTCCCGGTGAGCCCGCAGATCTCCGGGCACGACCACCGTGACGAAGCGGACCGTCCGCTGTGGCACATGCATCTGGCGGACCACCCGTCGAACGCGACAGCGGGCTATGCGGCCATCGCCTCCATGGGCCTGGCCTTCCACCTCACCGAGCACGGAGTCGACCGCCTCGGCCTGTGCGAGGCGGCGCCCTGCCGCAACGCCTACCTCGACACCTCTACCAACCGCTCGCGCCGCTACTGCTCCGACCGCTGCGCGACCCGCGCCAACGTAGCGGCCTACCGGGCGCGCAAGCGCGAGGAGGCGGCCGCGCGCACCGACCTGGAAGCGAAGACCGGACGCAGCGCCGAGAAGAGCCACAACGGCAGCAGCTGACCCTCCGCGCGCGGCCGGTAGCGGCCGAGCACCTTGGCGAGCACCAGCTCCTCGGGGACGGTCCCGTAGTCCGTACTGTCCCCGCCGGCGAAGGAGTTGTCGCCGAGCACCCACCAGCCGCTTTCGCGCAGTTCGATCGCGCGCTTGACGACCAGCAGGTCCTGTTGGAACGGATGGCGAAGCACCACCACGTCACCGGGCCGCACCGCCGCCCCGTAACGGATGAGCAGCTGATCGCCGTGACGCAGCGTGGGCACCATCGAAGGACCGTGCACCTCGGCGATGCCGAACGGCACTCTGCCCTCGCCCACTCGCCCCGACTCCCGCATCAGGCACCTCCCGCCAACAGTGTCGCCGCCCATGTCGTCACCCACCAACAGTGTGCAGTGGGATCGTCCACGGGTCCCAGGGTCACCCTGGACTTTTGACCTAAGCCACCGGGGGCACCCGCGAAAGTCCCTCCTCCAGGGAGTAATGTCCCACCTGAGAAGACGATCACGAGGAAGGACAGCTGAATGCTCTCCCGCCTGTTTGCCCCCAAGGTGAAGGTCAGCGCCCACTGCGACCTGCCCTGTGGTGTGTACGACCCCGCCCAGGCCCGTATCGAGGCGGAGTCGGTCAAGGCCGTCCAGGACAAGATGGCGGCGAACGACGACCCGCACTTCCAGGCTCGCGCCGTTGTCATCAAGGAGCAGCGCGCCGAGCTCGCGAAGCACCACGTCTCGGTGCTCTGGAGCGACTACTTCAAGCCCCCGCACTTCGAGAAGTACCCGGAGCTGCACCAGCTGGTGAACGACACCCTCAAGGCCCTCTCGGCCGCGAAGGCGTCGACCGACCCGGCGACGGGCCAGAAGGCTCTGGACTACATCGCCCAGATCGACAAGATCTTCTGGGAGACCAAGAAGGCCTGATGCAGGGCCTGTTCGCCATGACCGGCGGGCGGTGCACCTCCGCAGGTCAGTGAGCGTTCCGAAGGGGCTCGGCCGGATGACGGCCGGGCCCCTTCGTCTTGCGCCGGGCACTGCGGGCAGGGCGGGCCCGCGGGCTGTGACCGTCGCACGGCGCATCCCTTTCCGCCCCACCGAGGGCTGATCGAGCACCGCATCCTGCCGCCCGACAAGACCCCCGCGTACGCCGCCTGGCGGTTCGCCGAGTACGCGGCCCGCACCTACCCGGACGCGAGCGGGACGGACCACCGCACACCGGCCGATCTGTACGGCTGGTGGGCGCTGTAACGCGACCAGTTCGACGGTGCGCGCGGGCTCGACATCGAGCTGGTGAACGGCAAGTTGGAGCCGCTGCGGGCCATCGTCATGGACTTCTGCTACGACCTGGTCGGTCGCCGACGGCAACTGCCTTTGGTGAGCCCCCTGTTGCCGACGGGGCATGGACGGGAGCGGGCCGGTCCGCGAGCATGGCCCGCATGCCGAACTGGACCATCGGGGCGGAGCCCGTCACCGGCGAAGGAATCGACGACGTGATGCGCGAGTACTTCACCGAGATGGGACGGCGCGTACTCGGCCGCCCTGCCAACGAGGCCGAGCTGCAGGCCGCGCTCGCCCACGACCCGCACCGCGACCTCGCGCCGCCCGGCGGGGAGTTCCTCGTGGCGCGCGGCAGCGCGGGCGAGTTCCTGGGCTGCGTGGGAGTGCGGCTGCTGCCGGGACCGACGCCGGTGACGGCGGAGCTCAAGCGGATGTACGTACGGCCTGCCGGACGCGGCGCGGGCCTCGGGTGCGGACTGCTGTACGCCGTCGAGGAGTCCGCCCGCAAGCTGGGTGCCGAGCGCATCGTCTGCGAGACCAACACCCAGCTCACCGAGGCGCGTTCGCTGTATCTGCGGTACGGATTCGAGGAGACGGCGCCGTACGAGGGGCACGGTCGGGCGGACCACTGGTTCGCGAAGGCGCTCGGCTGAGCCGGGAACGCCCGTCGCGCAGGACGCCGGAGCGCCCGGCCGTGGACTCGGTTCGAGTCCACGGCCGGGCACGGCGGTCGGCAAGGCGCTACATCTTCGGCATCAGGACCGTGTCGACGATGTACACCGTGGCGTTGGCGGTCGGGACGTTGCCGCAGACGACCTTGGAGGAGTCGTTGACGGTGTAGTCCTCACCCGATCCCGCCGTGGTGAGCTTGCTCGTCTCGAGCGTCTCGAAGGAGCCCTTCTCCAGCTGCCCGGGCGTGAGCTTCTGGCCCACCACGTGGTACGTGAGCACCTTGGTGAGCATCTCCTTGTCGGCCAGGACCTTGTCCAGATCAGCCTTCGGGATCTTGGCGAAGGCATCGTTCGTCGGCGCGAACACCGTGATGTTCTCGGCGCTGTTGAGGGTGTCGACGAGGCCGGCCTTCTGCACCGCGGTGACCAGGGTGGACAGGGCGGGGTTGTGGGACGCGGCGGTGGCGACGGGGTCCTTGGCCATGCCGTCGAAGCTGCCGGCGCCGTCCTTGGGCACAGAGGCACAGGCCGGTCCGAACGGCCCGGCACCCGGGTCGTCGGCGGGCTTCTCCTCGCTCCGGGTGGCGGCGGGCGTCTTGTCCGCGGCCTGGTCGGTGCTGCCCTTGTCGTCGGAGGAGCACGCGGCGAGGGAGACCGGAAGGACCAGGGCGGCGGTCACGGCTACGGCCGCACGGCGCAGTTGGAGGGTGGCGTTCATGGTGTTTCTCCTTGGGGGACCGCGCACGGCGGCGCGGGATGGTGTGAGGGTGGGGGCGTGTGTTGGAGGGCGGGGGTCACGTCACGACGACCACCACCGAATGCCATCCGGACGCGCCGTCCGGGATCGTGCGGGCGCGCTCACCGGTCTGCGGGACGCCGGTGCCGTCGGTGGCACGGACCTGGAGGGTGTGCGAGCCGGGGGTCGCGGGCCAGTCCCAGCGCCACTGCCGCCAGGTGTCCACGGAGCCCTCCGCGGCCAACTCGGCCTGCTGCCACGGACCGTCGTCGACACGGACCTCGACCCGGTCGATGCCGCGGCGCTGCGCCCAGGCGATTCCGGCCACGGTGACGCGGCCGGCCTGCGGGCGGGCGAAGGGCTTGGGGGTGTCGATACGGGACTGGGTCTTGACCGGTGCCTCACGCGCCCAGTCGCGCCGGACCCAGTACGCGTCGTAGGCGTCGAACGTGGTGAGTTCGATGTCCTCGATCCACTTGCAGGCCGAGACGTAGCCGTACAGGCCCGGCACCAGCATCCGCAGGGGGAAACCATGCTCGAACGGCAGGGGTCGGCCGTTCATCCCGACCGCGAGCATCGCGTCGCGCCCGTCCATGACGGCCTCCACCGGGGTGCCGATGGTCATGCCGTCGACCGAGCGCGCCACGAGCTGATCGGCCGGGCCGCCCCGGGACGGCGGGCGCACTCCCGCCTCTTCGAGGAGCTCGCGCAGCGGTACGCCGAGCCAGCGGGCGGAGCTGACGTAAGGGCCGCCGACTTCGTTGGAGACGCAGGTCATGGTGATGTCGCGCTCGATCAGGTCCCGGCCGAGCAGCTCCTGGAAGCTCAGGACCCGTGGGGTGTCAACTCCCTTGCCGTACAGGCGCAGCCGCCATCCCCCGGTGTCGATCCGGGGTACGTCGAGCGCCGTGTCGACGCGGTAGAAGTCGCGGTTGGACGTGGTGAAGGGGGCCACCCCGGGCAGGCGCAGGTCCACGCCGCGGGGCAGCGGCGGTGCCGGTGAGGCGGGCGCCGGCAGCCGGACCGCGGAGCGTGCGGCCTCGGCCCGCGCCGAGGAGTTCGCCGCCAGCCGGCGTGCGCCGAACCCCACCCCTGTCGCGACGACGGCCACGCCCGCCGTGGCCAGTACGAATCGCCTGCGCGGGGGCCACTCGGCGGCCGTGGCTTCGTCGGCGGCATCGGCCTGCGGGGCGTCGGCGGCATCGGCCTGCGGGGCGTCGGCGGCATCGGCCTGCAGGGCGTCGGCGGCATCGGCCTGCAGGGCGTCGGCGGCATCGGCCTGCGGGGCGTCGGCGTCATCCGCCTGCAGGGCGTCGGCGTCATTGGCCTGCGGGCCGGCGGCGGCATCCGCCCCACCGGTATCCGCGGCCACCAAGTAACTGAGGTGCCCCGCCAGGAAGTACAGGGCAGCTGCCCCCACGAGCGCACCGGCCAGGGAGGGCAGGGCGTCCAGCGGTCCGGTCGAGTCCGGGCGGGAGAGCGCGGCCGCCGCTCCGACCGGGCCGAACACCAGCACACCGGCCGCAGCCGACCGCCGGTGGCGTCGGGCGAGCAGCCCCATGGCGGCCGCGAACACCGCGAGTACCGCGACGATCCCCAGCTGCAGCACCAGCTTGTCCTGGGTGCCGAACTGCCGGATCGCCCAGTCCTTCACGGCGGACGGCGTACGGTCGACCACCGCGCCGCCGACGGCCGTGACCGGCCCCGCTCCGGGACGCACCGCCACGGAGACCAGCTCCGCCACGGTCAGCGCGGCATACCCGCTGACGAGGCCGCAGAGTGCGGCCCCTGTGCCGTGTGCGACTGCTCGGGCCCTTGTGTTCACACCCTTGATTCGAAGCGGCGGGCGGGTCCGGCTTGGTCGTTCACCCGATCGGATCACCCGCCCCTGCGAACCGGCAGGTCAGATCAGGTCAGATCAGCTCAGCTCAGGCCCGGGGGGACTCGGCCCGCTCCTGGGCAGGGAATTCCATCAGGCCGAGCGGCTCGGTGGTGGGGTGCGGCGATCCGCCCGCGGGCTCCACCGTGACGCCCATCCCCGTGGCGCCGTCGATCCGTCCGTCGAGCAGCACCAGACGGCCGGTTCCGCCACCGCCGAGCAGACCCGCGGGCCGCATCACTTCCCCGTCGGCGAACCACAGTTGGTACACCTTGCGGGCCGGCAGCTCGGGAAGGCCCGAGGCCGCGAAGGCCGCGCGGTCCTGGGCCCGCGACACGATCACGGTGCCGCGCGCACCACTGCCGAGCCCGCCACCGAGCCCACCGGCGGCCACCTCGGCGTCCGGCGCGGCCAGCAGGGCGTCGAGTGCGGCGGCCCGCTGCCGCTCCCGGAGCGCCTGCGACCTGGCGTCCTGTGCGGCCTCGTACTGCCAGACGGCGACCGTGCCGAAGCCCGCCGCGCCGACGAGACAGGCCGCGAGCGCGAACCCGGGCAGCGCGCGCCGCCAGGACCGTACGCGCGCACGGAGCGGCACCCGGGGAGGCTCCTGCCGCACGGTGGCGATGCGGTGCAGCACCTGCTCCTTCATCCGCTCCGGCACCGCCACGGCCACGGCGGGACCCAGCCGCGCGGCGGTGGCCGCCAGCTCCCTGACCTCCTGGGCGCAGGCCTCGCACGCGCCCAAGTGCCGCTCGAACCGGGCCCGTTCCTGCTTCGGCAGCGCGTGCAGCACATAGGCGCCGGTCGCGGTGTGCAGCTCCGCGGCGCTCATGCCGTCACCCCGGGCAGTCGGGCGACAAGGACCTCCTGCGCGACCCCCTCGGACTGCGCCGCGTTCATCGGGTCCCTTCGTCGTTCCGCCGCCGGTGATCGCGACGACCACCGGGTCACCAGTGATTCGGAGCGGTGCGCGCTGCGGATTGGTCACGCGGGCAGGGTGGATCCGGTGGGACACCGGATCCACCCACCGGGCGGGCACCCGCCCCGCCCGTACCGCTCACTGATCCCTGCGCCGCACGCTCACCACGGCAACGACCACCGCCACCAGCGCCCACACCCCGTACACCGTCCACGCACCGCCCTCGCTCCACCCGAACTGCCGCGGCACGTAGTGGTGTTCGACGAGGCGCTGCCAGGCCTGGGACGGGGTGGCGTGGCCCAGGACGGCGGAGAGATGGCGGCCGTCGGTGAGGATCATGGGCAGGACCAGGAGCACCGCCACCGCGGCGATCATGGTCGGGGCCGTGTGCCGGATCAGCGCCCCGAGCGCGAGGCCGGTGAGCGCCGCGACGGGGGCGATGAACGTCGAGGCGAGCAGTACGCGCAGGGCGCCCGGGTCGCCGAGGCCGATGCCCACGTCCTTCGTGCCGAGGATCAACTGGCTGCCGAAGAACGAGAGCAGCGCGAGCAGCAGACCGAAGGCCGTCGTGAACAGGGCTAGCACCGCCGCTTTCGCGCCCATGACCGCGCCGCGCGCCGGGACCGCCGCGAACGTCGTACGGATCGTGCCCGTCGCGTACTCGCCGACGGCCGTGAACGCGCCGAGCGCCCCGAGCGCGAGGATCAGGACGACCACCGCGTTGTCGTTGAAGGCGTGCTGCAGCGGGATGCCGTCGGCGATGAACCGCGCCGCGTCGCCCGCCTCCTGCTGCGACCAGTTGCTGACCGTGTCGTACGCCGTGCCGAGGTTGAAGGCGAGGACGGCGAGCGCCGTCGTGGCGTACGCGATGGGGGTGGAGCGCAGCGAACGGAGCTTGATCCACTCCGCGGCCGTCAGATCACGCAGGCGGGGGCGGGGTTCGGCGAGCGGGGTGGTGATCGCGTACGTCATCGGGCTTCTCCAAGGGCAGCTGCGGGGGTGGCCACGTACTGGGCGCTCTCTGCGGTCAGTTCCATGAACGCCCGCTCCAGGGAGGCGTTCTCGCTGGAGAGGTGGTGGACGAGGATGCGGTGGTCGAGCGCGATCCGCGCGATCCCTGGGGCGTCGAGGCCGGTGACCTCCAGGCGTTCGCCGTACGAGGTGACGGTCGCGCCGGCCGCGGTGAGCAGGTCGGTCAGCTCGGCGTTCTGCGGCGTACGGACGGTGACGGAGGTGCTGGTGCCGCGCGCGGCGAAGGCGGTGAGGGACTCCGCGGCGATCAGCTCGCCCCGGCCGATGACGATCAAGTCATCGGCGGTGTGCTCCATCTCGGACATGAGGTGGCTGGAGACGAAGACCGTACGTCCCTCGTCGGCCAGGCGCCGGAACAGACCCCGCACCCAGCGCACGCCCTCCGGGTCGAGCCCGTTGAGCGGCTCGTCGAAGAGGAGGACGGGCGGATCGCCGAGGAGTGCGGAGGCGATGCCGAGCCGCTGCTTCATACCGAGCGAGTAGCCGCCGATCCGCTTGTGCGCGACATCGGTGAGGCCGACCTCGGCGAGCACCTCGTCCACACGAGCGAGGGGGATGCGGTTGCTGCGGGCCAGCGCCGAGAGCTGGGCGCGGGCGCTGCGTCCGCCGTGCACGTCGTGGGCGTCGAGCAGCGAGCCGACGTGGCGCAGACCGCGCGGCCGCTCGGCGAACGGCCGGCCGTCGACGGTGACCGTACCGCCCGACGGCGTGTGCAGGCCGAGGATCATGCGCAGGGTCGTCGACTTGCCCGATCCGTTCGGCCCGAGGAAGCCGGTGACCCGGCCCGGGCGAACGGTGAACGTCAGGTTCCGTACGGCCGTCGTGCTGCCGTATCGCTTCGTGAGTTCCTTGACCTCGATCATGGGACCAAGGTGCCGTCCGGACCGGGGGCGCGGCGTCCGGCCTGCGGTGACACTTGGCGCCCTGCGATGTCACCCCAGGTTGTACGGCCACGGGCCGATGACCGCCGCGCGGCACCACATTACGATCACGGGCATGGCCCCCAACGACACCTCCGCCGACCCGCGGGCGCCGCTGCTCAAGCGCATATCTCCGGAGGTCTGGGCGGTCGTCCTGTGGTGCGCGACCTTGGTGTACGGGCTGCTCGTGACCTCCTACCGGCTTCCCGGCGAGGCGACGGTCGACGGGGAGCCCGCCAAGACCGGTCCCTCGGGGCTCGGGTGGGCACTCCTCGCGACGGCCCTGAGCGCCGTGGCGGCCGGCAGCCGGCGGCTGCGCGAGCGGCCGCTTTCCGGGTACGCGCTGTTCCTGCTCGGACCGGCGGGGGCGGCCGGGGCGCTCGGCATGTCCGAGTTCCCGCTGATGGCGTTCCTCGGGCCGGCCTTCGCGCTGTATCTCGTCGCGCGCGAACACCCGCGCGGGACCAGCCTGGTGGCCGGCGGCCTCGCCCTGTTCGTGCTGGTACTCCCCGTGGCCGTACGCGTGTTGCAGCGCGGGAACATCGAGACGACCCAGCTGCTCTCCGTGGTCCTCGCCGTTGTGGTCGCCTGGCTCGCCGGGGACTCCGCCGGGCAGGCCCACGCCCACACCGTGGCGCTGCACGCACAGACCGCCGCGCAGGCCATCACGGCCGAACGGCTGCGGATCGCCCGCGAGATGCACGACACGGTCGCCCACAGCATCGGCATCATCGCCCTGCAGGCCGGCGCCGCCGCCCGCGTCGTGCACACCCAGCCGGACCGCGCGGGAGAGGCGATGCGCACGGTGGAGGAGGCCGGCCGCGAGACGCTCTCGGGTCTGCGCCGGATGCTCGCCACCCTGCGCGAGCCCGAACTGTCCCCGCTGCAGGGCCTGGCCGACCTCGACCGGCTCGCCGAGTCCACCTCGGCGGCGGGCGTCCGGGTCGCGCTGACCTGGAAGGGCGCACGCCGCCCGCTGCCACCGGACATCGATCTGGCGGCATATCGCATCGTGCAGGAGGGGGTCACGAATGTCGTCCGGCATGCGAGGACCGAGGAGTGCGAGGTTCGAGTGGATTACGGGGAGCGGGAGTTGACCTTGGAGATCACCGATCGTGGCCGGGGGCCGTCCGGACCGGGGTCCTCCGCACGGGGCTCGAACGGCTTCGGTCTGGCCGGGATGCGCGAGCGGGTCGCCCTGCTCCACGGGGAGTTCAGCGCGGCGGCCCGCCCCGGCGGCGGCTTCCGGGTGGCGGCGACGCTGCCGCTGCCCGCGGGGGCTGCCGCATGATCCGCGTAGCGCTCGTCGACGACCAGCCGCTGGTCCGCACCGCCCTCCAGATGGTCATCGCTGACGCACCGGACCTGGAGCTGGTCGCCGAAGCGGGCGACGGCGCCGAAGCCGTGCGCCTCGCCACGGAAGCGGCACCCGACGTGATCGTGATGGACATCCGGATGCCGGGCATGGACGGCATCGAGGCCACCCGCCGTATCGTCGCGGGCCCGTCCTTCGCGCAGGTCATCGTCCTGACCACCTTCGACGAGGACGAGTACGTCTACGGTGCGCTGCGCGCGGGAGCGGCCGGGTTCCTGGTCAAGGACATGGCACTTGAGCAGATCCTCGACGCGGTACGGGTGGTCGCGGCCGGGGACGGTCTGATCGCCCCGGGCGTCACCCGCCGCCTGATCCAGGACTTCGCGGCCGTCGAACCCGCCGGACCGCCACGCTCCGTCGACGGCATCACCGACCGCGAGCGCGAGGTGCTCACCCTCATCGGCTCGGGCCTGACCAACGCGGAGATCGCCGAGACCCTGACCATCTCCCCCGCCACCGCGAAGACCTACGTGACCCGGCTCCTGGCCAAACTGGACGCGCGCGACCGCGTCCACCTGGTGATCCTCGCGTACGAGGCGGGCCTGGTCTCGACCGGCAGATGAGATCCCTGCCGCTTCGTCTGCCGCTGCCGCCGCCACTGCCCGGTCTCAGCCCCCGCCTCAGCCCGCGAGCAGCTCCGCAAGCCGTCGCGCCGCGAACGGCACGAGGTCCGCGACCGGAAGCAGCCGGCACTCGGCCGCGCCGACCTCGACCGGTGTGATCCCCGCGTACTCCTCGAACTCGGCGCCCACCTGCGGAAAGAACCGCCCGTTGTCGTTGCCGACGTCCGTCGTCTCCACCCAGACCCGCTCGCCGTCGACCGCCATCGGGAAGCGGCGCAGCTTGAGCCGGGGCGCGGGCGTCAGGGTCTCCGCGTAATGCAGGAAGGTGTTGCGGTTGTGGCCCACACCGACCAGGAAGATGTGTCCGCCCAGGTCGTGCAGCCGGCCGAACGGCGAGGTGCGGCCGATGGCGAACCCCAGGGACTGCTCGTGGACGATCTCCGCGGCCCGGTGCCCGATCGCGGCCACGGAGGCCTGCGGATGCCGGCTGCGCAGAGCGCCCGGCAGCGCGCGCACGACTTCGGCGACGGCGCCCATCTCGGTGGTGACCAGGTCTTGGTGGAACAGCGGTACGGCGGCCCGCAGCGCGGCGGTCTCCGCGTCCGGCGCTCCGGTCCGCTCCGGGCAGGGGTCGGTGACCTGCCAGGTGAAGGCGGGCGTCACCAGGGTTCCGGTGGGCCCGAGCACGCTGCGCAGGCTCTCGGCCACCGCCGCGGCCCCGCCCTCCACCGTCCCGAGGCTGGACAGCGAGGCGTGCACGATCACCTGCATGCCCTCGTCGAGCCCGGCTTTGCGCCAGCCCTCGACGAGATCGTCGCTGGTCAGTGACGTACCCATGACGTGCGTTCCTCCCCGTCGGCCGCGTTCCGGCCGAGCCGTCCGACCGTAACCGACGTGTAGTTTGAACACACAACCACTCATCGTCAGCCGGAACGCACCCGAGGACCCCGATGCCGTCCGCCAAGCCCCGCATCCTCTACGTCACCGACCTCGCCTACCCGGCGCGCGGACGGCGCTACTGCGACGAGGACATCGCCCTGACGGCCCGGCTGCGCGAGCACTTCGACCTCGCGCTGTGCCATCCCCTGGACGCGGCCGCGCTGATGGACTCCTTCGACGCGGTGGTCATACGCAACAGCGGCCCGGTGCTCAACTACCAGGAGGCGTACGAGGAGTTCCGCGCCACGGCCCTGGCGCGCGGCACCCGCGTCTACAACCCGCTGAACGGCCGCGGCGACATGGCCGGCAAGGACTACCTGCTCGAACTGACCGCCGCAGGCCTGCCCGTGATCCCCACCGCCGACCGCGCCGAGGACACCGGACGGCTGCCGGCCGCCGACGCGTACATCGTGAAGCCGAAGCTCGGCGCCGACTCGCTCGGGCTGCGCACGCTCGCGCCCGAAGAGCTCGCGACGCTCCCGTACGAGGAGGGGATCCTGGTCCAGCCCAGGATCCCCTTCCGGTACGAGGTCTCCTTCTACTTCGTCGACGCCGCCTTCCAGTACGCCTTGTACGCACCCGATCCGGACCGCCGCTGGGAACTCGTCCCCTACGAACCCACCGCGGCCGACCTGGAGTTCGCCCGCACCTTCATCGACTGGAACACCCTGGCGCACGGCATCCAGCGCGTGGACGCCTGCCGTGCACCGGACGGGGCGCTGCTCCTGGTGGAGCTGGAAGACCTGAACCCTTATCTGTCGCTCGACCTGGTCGATGCGCAGACCCGGGACGCCTTCGTGGCCGCCATGGTCGAGTCCGTGGGCGGGTTCGTCGAAGGATCAGCCGCGCGCTGAGCGGTACACCGCCTCACCGAGCTGCAGATTCTCCGCCGCGGCACCACCCGGGAACGCGAACAGCCGCCGCGTGTACGCATACGTGAGCCCGGTCGCCGGATCCGCCCAGGCCTCCGCACCCGCCGCACCGCAGTGCCCGAAGGCGTCCGCACCGAGGTAGGGGTAGCGGACCTGCTGGGTCTCGAAGCCGACGAGGAAGTGCTCGACCTCGCCCGTGACCACATCGGCGCCCGCCGTCCGCACCCCCGTGAACTGCGCGAGTGTCTCCGGCTTCAGCAGCGCGGGACCGCCGTCGAGCCCGGTCAGTGCGGCCGCGTACATCCCGGCCACACCGCGCGCGTTGCCCACACCGCCGGCCGAAGCAGGTGCGTTGGCGCGGACCACCGGGGAGTTGCCGTAGACGGTGAGATCAGGGGTGCCCTCGACGTTGAACGCGATCCGCATCGCCTCACCCATCACCCCCGCGGCCAGCCCGGCGAGCTGCTCGGGCGTCGGGCGCATCGGCAGGACGTCGCGGGTGCGGGCCGCCTCCTTCTCCGGCAGGCCCAGATAGAAGTCGAGTCCGTACGGGGAGCGCAGCCGCTCCTCGTAGATCTCCTGCACCGAGCGCCCGGTGGCCCGCCGCACCACCTCACCGACCAGCGCACCGATGACCAGCGCGTGATAGCCGTACGCGGTGCCGGGCTGCCACAGCGGGCGCTGGGCGGCGAGGCGTGCGGCGAGCGTCTGTTCGTCGGCGAGTTCCTCGACGCTCGCGCCGCCGGGGACACCGACCACGCCGGCACGGTGCTGGAGCAGTCCGCGCAGGGTGAGCGCGCCCTTGCCCTGGGCCGCGAATTCCGGCCAGTAGTGGGCGACTTCCCGGTCCAGATCGAGCACACCGTCCTGGACGAGCAGCGCGACGACCAGATACGCCGCGCCCTTGGTGATGGAGTAGAGGGGCGCGAGCTCGTCGCCGGTCTCCTGCACATCGGTCGCGGCCCACAGGTCGACCACGCGCCGGCCGCCCTGATAGACGGCGAGCTGCGCTCCCGCGTCGGCGGGCTCTCGCGCGACGACCGCCGCGAACTCCTCCCGTACGGCCTCGAATCCCTTCGCGACCTCACCCGCCACGTGTGCCTGCGCCATGTCTCCCCCTTGCTGTGCGTTCCTTCGTTCGAAGGGGGTCAACCGGGCGGGTGGGCAGGGCATTCCCCGACGCGACAACCGGGTTCAGGCCAGCAGCAACCGGGTTCAGGACAGCAGCCGGGCGGCGCGCGCCCGCAGGTAGCGCCGCTCGGGCCGGCTCAAGGTGCCCTCCGCCGCCGCTCCGTACGCGACCCGCGCCCCTTCCGTGTCACCGGACTTCTCCAGGAGATGCGCCCGTACGGCATGAAAGCGGTAGTGCGCCCCGAGCACCCGCTCCAGCTCCCCGAGTTCCCCGAGCCCCGCCTCGGGCCCGTGCACCATGGCGACCGCGACCACCCGACCGAGCTGGGCCATCGGCTCGGGTGCCCGCCGTACGAGCACGTCGTACAGCGCGAGGATCTGCGGCCAGTCCGTGTCCTCGGCGCGCGCCGCCTCGTCGTGCAACGCGGCGATGGCGGACTGCAGTTGATACGCCCCCGCGGGCCCCTGCCCGAGCGCCTCCTCCACCAACTTCAGGCCCTCGTCGATCGCGGCCCGCTCCCACAGCGAGCGGTCCTGCTCGTCCAGCGGGATGAGCTCGCCGTCGGCTCCCGTACGCGCCGGGGTGCGGGCGTCGGTGAGCAGCATCAGCGCGAGCAGCCCGGTCACCGCACCTTCCACGGGCAGCAACTTCCTTACGGCGCGCGTGAGACGGATGGCCTCGTGGGCGAGATCGGCGCGGTGCAGTTCCGGTCCCGACGTCGCCGTATACCCCTCGTTGAAGATCAGATACAGAATCTGCAGCACGGCGGCGAGGCGCTGGTCACGGTCCTCGGGCCCCGGCTGCCGGAACGGCACACCCCTGATCTTCTGCTTGGCCCTGCTGATCCGCTGGGCCATCGTCGCCTCGGGCAGCAGATGCGCCCGCGCGATCTCCGCCGTGGTCAGACCGCCGACCGCGCGCAGGGTGAGCGCGATCTGCGCGGCGGGCGTCAACTCCGGGTGGCAGCACAGGAAGAGCAGCGTGAGCGTGTCGTCCTCGGACGGCGCTCGCGACTCACCGGGCGGCGGCGCCGTCCAGGAATCGACGGGCGCGAGCCGCGCCGCCTCCTCCTCCCTCCTCGCCCGGGCCTGCTCGCTGCGCAGCCGGTCGGTGAGCCGGCGCGAGGCGACCCGGATCAGCCAGCCGCGCGGATTGTCGGGCGTCCCCTCCTGCGGCCACTGCTCCGCGGCGGCCAGCAGCGCCTCCTGTACGGCGTCCTCGGCGAGATCGAAGTGCCCGTAACGCCGTATGAGCGCGCCGAGGACCTGCGGCGCATGCTTGCGCAGCAGGTCCTCGACTCCGTGCGCGTCTCTCACACATCGCCCCCTCGGGAGTCGATCGGCCGGATGATCACCGGATAGAAGGGCGCACCCTCGGGCTGCGGGCACTCGGTGATCCGCTCGGCGATCGCGGTGACCCGCTCGACCGATTCGCAGTCGAGGATCCAGTAGCCGGCGAGCAGTTCCTTGGTCTCGCTGTAGGGCCCGTCGGTGACAACCACCCGTCCGTCGGCGCCCCGGAACACCGACCGCTGCTGAGCGGGCGAGGTCAGACCCTGTCCGTCGACCATCTCACCCGACTCCGCGAGGTCGTTGTTGAGATCGGTCATGAAGGCGTACATGGCCTGCAGGTCCTTCTCGCTCCAGGCCGGGCTGTGCTCGTTCGCCTGTCCGCTCATGGCCTCGTAGTCGGCCTTCGAGCCCTGCACCATCACGAGGTACTTCATGGTCACTCCTTGTGTGGGGCCGCCCCTGGTCGTGGGCGGCTTGCACAGGAGACGTCGGAGCGGACCGACGCTTCTCGACAGACCGCGCGGATTTTTCCCGTACGGAGTTCTCCAGCCGCCTCCGTACGCCGCCGCTAGCCGCTTCCGCCGACCCCCTCCTCCCCTTCCTCCCGCTCCTCCCCTTCCTGCCGCCCGCCCGGGGCTTCGGCCTCGGGCGGGTCCACGGCGGCCGGGCAGCGAGGGTTGTGGCAGGGACCTGCCGAGTACCGGGGCACGAAGGCGCCGAGCACCTTGCGGGGCTTGACGACCGTTTCCACAGGCTGCTTGCACACCGGGCACACGTCACCGGGCCGATGCGAACCGACCCGACCCGTCTCCTGCAGAGCACGGGCCGCGGCCGTCCGACTGTCTCGTCTGGCCATACCTCCACGGTATTGCGGCCGGGCCGGGGCGGCCAGGCCCGCTTACGTGGCCGTGTCCCAGGCCGCCTGCTTCAGCGCCATCCGCGCCGCGGGCGAGGCCCCCCGGGGCGTGGCCCAGTACGGATGCGCCGCGATCTGCCGCGACAACGTGAGCAGCCGGCGCCGCAGCACTGTGTAGTCCCTGCCGGACGCGGAAGCGGTAGCCAGTCGCCGGCAGGCGGCGTACCACTCGATCTGCGCCTGCAGAAGATCATCGGGGAAGAGGTGTCCTGTCACGCCTCCGATTCCACCACGTGTTCGAATATTTGTGCGAACGGACGCGCGGGACACCCCGACGGCCCAGGTAAAGGGAACGCCAAGATCCCCTGGGGCGTTAGCTGGACAGAACGGCACAACGACTCAAGGAGCAGGCAATGGCAGGGTTCCTCGACCGAGCCAAGCAGCAGGCGCAGCAGGGCCTCGCGCAGGGCAAGCAGAAGATCGACGAGGTGCAGGCCCAGCGTGCGGGTTCGGACCTCCTGAAGAAGCTCGGCGCCGCGTACTACGCCGAGCGCCAGGGCACCGGCAGCCCGCAGGCCACCCAGCAGGCACTGCAGGCCGTCGAAGCGCACATCGCCACGAACGGGGACTCGTTCCTGCGCAGCTGACCGCAGCCGCCTCCACGGTTGACCGATTCCGCTCGCTCACACCTCGAACAGGTCGCCTTCGCAAAGCAGTTCCGGTACAAGCGTGCGCTAACGAGGCGACGCGCAACCGGGCGCTTGCGCCGTATGCGATACGAGGAGTCGGCATGGCCGCACCCATGTCCGCGAGCAGCCTGCTCGACGCCCTGCGCGACGAGGGTCTGACCGTCGTCGAGGTCGGCGACTGGCGGCATCACAACCGCAACCACAAAGGGGCCTGGGGCCCGGTGCACGGCGTGATGATCCACCACACCGTGACCAAGGGCAGCGAGCGCACCGTCCGGATCTGCCGTGACGGACACGCCTCGCTGCCCGGCCCGCTGTGCCACGGCGTGATCACCAAGGACGGCCGGGTCCACCTGGTGGGCCACGGCCGCACCAACCACGCGGGCCTCGGCGACGACAACGTGCTGCGCGCCGTCATCGCCGAGAAGGCACTGCCGCATGACAACGAGGCGAACACCGACGGCAACCGCCACTTCTACGGCTTCGAGTGCGAGAACCTCGGCGACGGCGAAGACCCGTGGCCGGCCGCCCAGTTGGAGGCGATCGAGAAGGCCACGGCGGCGATCTGCCGCCATCACGGCTGGAGTGCCCGCTCGGTGATCGGCCATCGCGAGTGGCAGCCGGGCAAGGTCGACCCGCGCGGGTTCGCGATGGGGACGATGCGGGAGCGGATCGCGGAGCGGCTCAAGTAGCCGGGCAAGGGGCGGCGGGGACAATGGTCGGGTGACCGATCTCGCCGCCCTGCACCCGCAGCTCCCCTCCCCGCTGCAGCCACTGGACGACGAGCGTTTCACCCGCCGGGGCGTCACCCTCCTCCTCAAGCGCGACGACCTGATCCATGAAGCGCTCCCCGGCAACAAGTGGCGCAAACTCGCCCTCAACCTCCGCGAGGCCCACGGCCGCCCGCTCCTCACCTTCGGCGGCGCGTACTCCAACCACCTGCGCGCCGTCGCCGCCGCGGGCCGCCTCCTGGGCTTCCCGACCATCGGTGTCGTACGAGGCGACGAACTCGCGAGCCGGCCCCTGAACCCCTCCCTGGAGCAGTGCAGGGCCGACGGCATGCGCCTGGTCTTCATCGACAGGTCGACGTATCGGCACAAGCACGAGCCCGAGACCCTGGCCCGCATCCTGACCGAGGCCCAGGCGCGCGGTGCCTACGCCGTCCCCGAAGGCGGCTCCAACTCCCTTGCCGTACAGGGCTGTACGGACCTCGGCCGCGAGCTGCACAACAAGGCCGACGTCGTGGCCATCGCCTGCGGCACCGGCGGCACCCTCGCCGGCCTCGCCGCCGGACTCGCCCCGGGCCAGGAAGGCCTCGGCATCCCGGTGCTCAAGGGCGGCTTCCTCGAAGGCGAGATACGCCGCCTGCAGACCGAGACCTTCGGCGCCCCGACCCCCAACTGGCGCCTCGACGACCGCTTCCACTGCGGCGGATACGCCCGTACGACCCCTCAACTCGACGCCTTCGCGGAGGACTTCGAGCAGCGCCACTCCCTGCCCGTGGAACGTCTCTATGTCGCCAAGCTGCTGTACGGACTTCTCACCCGTACCGAGGAAGGCGCCATCGCGCCCGGGACACGCGTCGCCGCGGTGATCACCGGGCGGCCGGGACCCGAAACCGAGAGCGCCCCGCCGGACAGTCCCCTCCCGCCCGGGGGCCGAAGCCCTTTCCAGGCTATCGGCGGCCACTGACAGCGCTCTGCGGCTACTCCTCCCGGTAGGCCGCCGCTTCCTCCAGATCGAGGCGACGCAGCAGCGTCCGCAGCATCTCGTCGTCGATCCGGCGCTCGTCCCGCAGCCGTACGAACACCTCGCGCTCGGCGTCGATCATCTCCCCCGCGAGCCTTCGGTAGGTGTCGTCGGCGGACTCCCCCGTCACGGCGTTGACCGCGCCGAGCCGCTCCCAGACCGCGTTGCGCCGCCGCTCGAGGACCGCCCGCAGCCGGTCGGTGAGGGCGTCGGGCAGGGTGTTGCTCTCCTGCGCGAGCAGGCTGTCGAGCCGTTCCTGCGCGGCCCGCGAGGCCTCGCTCTGCGCCTGCGCCTCCGCCAGCGTCTCGGCCCGGGCATCGCGCCCCGGCACCTTCAGGAGCTTGATCAGCGTCGGCAGGGTGAGCCCCTGTACGACCAGGGTTCCGATCACCGTCGTGAAGGTCAGGAAGAGCACCAGATTGTGCCCGGGGAAGGGTGCGCCGTCGTCCAGGTACTCCGGGATCGAGAACGCGATGGCAAGCGACACCACACCGCGCATCCCGGCCCAGCCCACGATGACCGGCCCGGTCCACCCGGGGTTGCTCTCCCGCTCCCGGATCCTCTTGGACAGCCAGCGGGGGATGAACGTCGCCGGGTACACCCACACGAACCGCGCGACCACCACGACCACGAACACGGCCACCGCGTACCAGGCGGCGGTCAGCCCCTCGTACTCCCCCAACCCCTTGAGTACCACCGGCAGTTGCAGCCCGATCAGCGCGAAGACGGCGGACTCCAGGACGAACGCCACCATCTTCCAGACGGCCGCCTCCTGGAGCCTTGTCGCGAAGTCGACCTGCCACGAGCGGTGCCCGAGGTAGAGCGCCACGACGACCACGGCCAGCACTCCCGACGCGTGCACCTCCTCGGCCGCGGCGTAGGCGACGAAGGGGATGAGCAGCGAGAGAGTGTTCTGCAGGAGCGCCTCCTTCAGATGCGTGCGCAGCCAGTGCAGCGGCACCATCAGCAGCAGACCGACGCCCACACCGCCGAGCGCGGCGAGCGCGAACTCCCCGATACCGCCCGCCCAGCTGGCCCCCTCACCGACGGCCGCGGCGAGCGCCACCTTGTACGCGGTGATCGCCGTCGCGTCGTTCACGAGCGACTCGCCCTGCAGGATCGTGGTGATCCGCGACGGCAGCCCCACCCGCCGCGCGATCGCGGTGGCCGCCACGGCGTCCGGCGGCGCGATCACGGCGCCGAGCACCAGGGCCGCGGTGAGCGGCAGACCCGGCACGATCAGGTAGACGGCATAGCCCACGACCAGCGTCGCGAACAGCACGTACCCCACCGAAAGCAGCACCACCGGACGCCAGTTGGCCCGCAGATCGAGATACGAGCTCTCGACCCCGGCCGTGTAGAGCAGCGGCGGAAGCAGCAGCGGCAGGACGATGTGCGGATCGAGTCCGTACGCCGGCACCCCGGGCAGATACGACACGATCAACCCGACTGCGACCAGGAGCAGGGGCGCGGGCACCGGCGTACGACGCGCGAACCCGGCGACCGCGGCGCTGCCCGCGACCAGTGTCAGCAGTGGCAAGTACTCCATCGGCGCGAGCCCGTCCCGTTTCCGTAAGCCGTCGTAACCTGGCAATCATGAACGAGTGCGCGCACGTTGAACTGCTGCCCCACCCGGAACCGGCCCCCCTCACGGCCACCTGCCCCGAGTGCGAGGCGGTCGGCAGCCACCCGGTGCAGCTGCGGCTCTGTCTGACCTGCGGGCATGTGGGGTGCTGCGACTCCTCGCCGTTCCAGCACGGCACGCTGCACTTCAAGGAGACCGGCCACCCGGTGATGCGCAGCTTCGAGCCCGGCGAGAGCTGGCGCTGGTGCTTCGAGGACAGCTCGATCGTCTGAGCGTCCACCCGACCCCGCGGGCGTACGCGGGTGTGCGGAGCCCGGGGTTCGACCGCGCGAGGCGTGGGTACGTCAACCCGGCGCACTCCGTTGGCAATTGGGCCCGCAGACCCCTAGCCACTGTCCGTACGCATAGGCTTACCATGAGTGACAACATGGGGCCCGGAAGCGAACGGGCCCGCGGGACAGGGAGCCTCGGAGCGCGATAGCGTCACCGCTGGACCTTGCGGCGCGTTAACCCGTGCGACGCTGCGTATGGCCCGCCGCCCGCCGGCGGGCCGAGTGCCCGAAGGTGCAGGCCGCCCGAGCGACAGCCGGGGCGTCCGCGCTCTCGGCCCGATATGTTCGACCACCTTGGAGGTGAGGGTGTCCCAGATCGCAGGCGAGCCCGCGGCCCAGGACTTCGTCGAAGTCCGGCTTCCGGCTGCCGGTGCCTACCTGTCCGTGCTGCGCACTGCCACAGCAGGACTCGCGGCCCGATTGGACTTCACCCTCGACGAGATCGAGGACTTGCGGATCGCGGTCGACGAAGCCTGCGCGATCCTGCTCCAGCAGGCCGTGCCCGGCTCGGTACTGAGCTGCGTCTTCCGGCTTGTCGACGACTCCCTGGAAGTCACGGTCTCGGCCCCCACGACCGACGGTCGCGCCCCCGCGAGGGACACCTTCGCGTGGACGGTGCTCTCCGCTCTCGCGGGCAAGGTCGAATCCACGGTGGACGACGACAAGAACGTCGCCATCAGCCTGCACAAACAGCGCGGCGCGGGACCCGGGCCGGCGTGAGGGACGGGGACGGGCCGGTGCGAGGCGATGAGCGTGGCGCATGGGGTCTGCCGGCCGACGACGGTACGGACGCCGCACGCAGGACCGGCCCTGCGGGGCTCAGGGATGCCGGTGACGTCGCGGGCATTCCCGAGCAGCAGGCCCGGCCGCATCCGGACACGGAGGACGCTTCGGGCCCGGGGCAGCAGGTGACAGGGAGCGACAGGGGCGAGCGCGGTGCGCTCTTCGGCCAGGCCGGGCGCGGCCGCGGGTCAGCTCCCGGCGGCAGCCGGGGGAGGGCGGGACACATGACTGACCACAAGCACGATCCGCAGGATCGCAGCGGCGCCAAGGCGATGTTCGTCGAGCTGCGCAAACTGCCCTCCGACAGCCCGGAGTACGCAGAGTTGCGCAACCGCCTCGTGCGGATGCACCTGCCGCTGGTCGAGCACCTGGCCCGCCGCTTCCGCAACCGTGGCGAGCCGCTGGACGACCTGACCCAGGTCGCCACCATCGGCCTGATCAAGTCGGTCGACCGCTTCGACCCGGAGCGCGGCGTCGAGTTCTCCACGTACGCGACCCCGACCGTCGTCGGCGAGATCAAGCGCCACTTCCGCGACAAGGGCTGGGCCGTGCGCGTCCCGCGCCGGCTGCAGGAGCTGCGCCTGGCCCTGACCACGGCGACGGCCGAACTCTCCCAGCAGCACGGCCGCTCCCCCACGGTCCACGAACTGGCCGAGCGCCTCGGCATCTCCGAGGAAGAGGTCCTGGAAGGCCTGGAGTCGGCCAATGCGTACTCCACGCTCTCCCTGGACGTCCCCGACACGGACGAGGACTCCCCGGCGGTCGCGGACACCCTGGGCGCGGAGGACGAGGCCCTTGAGGGCGTCGAGTACCGCGAGTCACTGAAGCCGCTCCTGGAGGACCTCCCTCCGAGAGAGAAGCGCATCCTGCTCCTGCGCTTCTTCGGCAACATGACCCAGTCCCAGATCGCGCAGGAGGTCGGCATCTCCCAGATGCACGTCTCCCGCCTCCTGGCCCGGACCCTGGCGCAGCTGCGGGAGCGGTTGCTGGTGGAGGAGTAGGCATACGAGGAGTGGGCTTCGCCGACCGAGGCGGGGCCCTCCTTGCCGTATCGCCCCGTCCCACCCCGCCCCCGGACAGTGCCCCGCTCGCCCCCGCTACCCTGCAGTGGTGAGCAGTGACCAGACCCCCGCCACCCCCCGCCCCCCGCGCCTGACCGCAGCCGCGGCCCTCGCCGCGCTCGAAGGCCTCGCGCTCATCGCCATCGGCGTCTGGCTCCTCGTGGACGGTCTGGCGGGCAACGCGTCGGACGCGACCCAGGCCGAGACCGGCGGGGTCACCCTGATCGTGCTCGCCGCGATCCCGCTGCTCGCCGCCCGCGGTCTCCTCAAGCTCCGCAGCTGGAGCCGAGGACCCGCGATCATCACGCAGATCCTCGCGCTCCCCGTCGCCTGGCAACTGCTCCAGGCCGACAGCATCGCGATCCCCGCGGGCATCGCCCTCGCTGTGGTGTCCGTCACCACGCTCGCCCTGCTCCTCAACCCGTCCACCACGCAGGCCCTTGGCATCGGGCCCCGCGAGGGCTGACGGCGACCACCCGTCCCCGTCCCGTATCGCGACCTAGGTATGGGCGAGATCAAGAGCGCTAGGTACCCTTCCTCGCATGCGTGCACTCCTCGTGGTCAATCCAGCGGCAACCACCACCAGTGCCCGCACCCGTGACGTACTGATCCACGCCCTCGCCAGCGAGATGAAGCTGGAGGCCGTGACGACCGAGTACCGCGGCCACGCCCGCGACCTCGGCCGGCAGGCGGCACAGAGCAAGGACATCGAGCTCGTCGTCGCACTCGGCGGCGACGGCACCGTCAACGAGGTCGTCAACGGACTGCTCCACAACGGCCCCCGTCCGGAGTCCCTTCCCGGACTCGCGGTGGTGCCGGGCGGTTCGACGAATGTCTTCGCCCGCGCACTCGGCCTGCCGAACGACCCCGTCGAAGCGACCGGCGCCCTTCTCGACGCTCTGCGTACGGGAAGTCAGCGCACCGTCGGCCTCGGTCTCGCCTCCGGCACGGAGGGCACCGAGGACGAAGGCGTTCCGGCGCGCTGGTTCACGTTCTGTGCCGGGCTCGGATTCGACGCGAGCGTCATCGGACGAGTCGAACAGCAAAGGGAACGTGGCAAGCGTTCGACCCATGCGCTTTACGTACGGCAGATGGTCCGCCAGTTCCTCGACGAACCCAACCGCCGGCACGGGACGATCACGCTCAGTCGCCCCGGCGAGGACCCCGTCAGCGATCTTGTGCTGTCGATAGTCTGCAACACCTCCCCCTGGACCTACCTGGGCAATCGCCCGGTCTACGCGTCCCCCCAGGCCTCCTTCGACACCGGTCTCGACGTGCTCGGACTGAGCAAGCTGTCGACCCCTGCGATGGCCCGCTATGCCACTCAGCTGCTCACTTCGACCCCGGAGCGCGGCCCCAAGGGCAAGCACGCCTCGCTGCTGCACGACCTGACGGACTTCACCTTGCAATCCAAGGCCCCGCTCCCCTTCCAGATGGACGGTGACCACTTGGGGCTTCGTACGAGCGTTACCTTCACAGGCGTACGTCGTGCACTGCGTGTGATTGTGTGAGTGGAAGGGCCCAAAGTCCTTTCACTCGAACGTTTAGACCAGGGTCCACCCCATGGAAGTACGGCTGTGAGCTAGCCGACACCGAGGAATCAAAAAAAACTTTCCGGAAGGGGTTGTATCCGCCGTCGAGGTTTGCGAATCTCTTCTTGGCGCTCGACGCGGCTCGCAACACCAGCCCCACAGAGTGCCGGAACCCCCTCTCTCGCACAGGACCTACACCAGAAATCTGGTAGCGGCCCTTCACCTGCGGGGGGATTCGTGAAAGCGTTCACATTCACAAGCAACACCCTGCCAAGCAATACCTAGGAGATGGAGCAGTCATGGACTGGCGCCACAACGCCATTTGCCGCGAGGAAGACCCCGAGCTCTTCTTCCCCATCGGCAACACCGGTCCTGCGCTGCTGCAGATCGAGGAAGCCAAGGCCGTCTGCCGTCGCTGCCCCGTCGTGGAGCAGTGCCTGCAGTGGGCGCTCGAGTCCGGCCAGGACTCCGGCGTCTGGGGTGGCCTCAGCGAGGACGAGCGCCGTGCGATGAAGCGCCGCGCCGCCCGCAACCGAGCCCGTCAGGCTTCTGCCTGATACTCCGCCCCGAACGGACCTGAGCCCGGCGGCGCGTACAGCGAGTACGCATCTCCCGCCCCCGAGCCGCAGCGCGCAGTACCCTCAACGCGCAGAGCCGTTTGAAGCTTTGAGCCCCGAACCAACAGGTTCGGGGCTTTCTGCTGTCCAAGTCCCGTACGACGACGGCCCCTTCTCCCGTACGGGAAGAGGGGCCGTTTTCCGTACGAGAGAAGGGGCGGTGACCGAAGCTAGCGCTGGGCCCGTACGGGAATGTCGAGCAGCACCTGCGTGCCCCGCTCGGGTGCCGCCTTCATGTCGAAGGTGCCGCCCAACTCGCCCTCGACCAGGGTGCGGACGATCTGCAGACCGAGGTTGCCGGCGCGCTTGGGGTCGAAGCCCTCGGGCAGGCCGACGCCGTCGTCCGTGACGGTGATCAGAAGGCGGGCGTCCTTGCTCGTGCCGCCACGGACCGCGGAGACCTCGACCGTGCCGTGGTCGCCTTCGCGGAAGCCGTGCTCCAGGGCGTTCTGCAGGACTTCGGTGAGCACCATCGAGAGCGGAGTGGCGACTTCCGCATCGAGGATGCCGAAGCGTCCGGTGCGCCGGCCCGTGACCTTGCCCGGGGAGATCTCGGCGACCATCGCGAGCACGCGGTCGGCGATCTCGTCGAACTCGACGCGCTCGTCCAGGTTCTGGGAGAGCGTCTCGTGCACGATCGCGATGGATCCGACACGCCGTACGGCCTCTTCGAGCGCCTCTCGGCCGCTCTGCGAATCGATCCTGCGGGCCTGCAGCCGCAGCAGGGCGGCGACCGTCTGGAGGTTGTTCTTCACCCGGTGGTGGATCTCCCGGATGGTGGCGTCCTTGGTGATCAACTCGCGCTCGCGGCGGCGCAGTTCGGTGACATCGCGCAGCAGGACCAGCGAGCCGATCCGCGTCCCCTTCGGCTTGAGCGGAATGGCGCGGAGCTGGATCACACAGTCGTTGCCCTCGACCTCGGTCTCGCGCGGGGCCCAGCCGCTGGCCAGTTTGACCAGGGCTTCGTCCACGGGGCCGCGGGAGGGGGCGAGTTCGGCGGTGGCCTGGCCGAGGTGCTGGCCGACGAGGTCGGAGGAGAGGCCGAGACGGTGGTACGCGGAGAGGGCGTTGGGCGAGCCGTACTGGACGATGCCCTCGGCGTCGAGCCTGATCAGCCCGTCTCCGACGCGCGGCGACGCATCCATGTCGACCTGCTGGCCGGGGAACGGGAAGGAGCCCGCCGCGATCATCTGCGCGAGATCGGAGGCGCTCTGGAGGTACGTCAGCTCCAGACGGCTCGGGGTGCGTACGGTCAGCAGGTTGGTGTTGCGCGCGATGACACCGAGGACGCGGCCCTCCCGTCGTACGGGAATGGACTCGACGCGAACCGGAACCTCCTCGCGCCATTCCGGATCGCCCTCGCGCACGATCCGGCCCTCGTCGAGCGCGGCATCGAGCATCGGGCGGCGGCCGCGCGGTACCAGATGGCCGACCATGTCGTCCTGGTACGAGGTGGGGCCGGTGTTGGGGCGCATCTGCGCGACCGAGACGTAGCGGGTGCCGTCGAGCGTCGGCACCCACAGGACCAGGTCGGCGAAGGAGAGGTCGGAGAGCAGCTGCCACTCCGAGACCAGCAGATGCAGCCACTCGAGGTCACTGTCCCCGAGGGCGGTGTGCTGGCGTACGAGATCGTTCATGGAGGGCACGTGTGCGAGCGTACCTGGCGGGTCCGGCGGCCGGACTCCCGGCGAAGGGCCCGGAAACACCCGCGGGCCGCGGCGCCTGGGAGGGACCCTCAGCCCGCCCGGCACCGCAGCCCGGAGTTGCATCGGTCGGTGGGTGTGCGGACCCAAGGACCGAGTAGGGGCACCTGCGCAGTCAGGGCAGATAGCGCAAGCACCCACTCCGCTCTCCTGTGCGGGGAGAGCGGAAGTCTTGTTTTGATCGCCGGGGGCCTGGGCCCCCACCCTCGCATTGTGGACTAGACCATTATCCGATGTCCATGCGTCGGACGATGTTTGTTCTCGTCTCTTTCTCCAACGTCCCGCCGGAGGAAAAAGTTCACCGCGCCGCGGATCGGGTCGGGGCTTCGGTCGGGGCTTCAGTCCGGGCTTCCGTGGGTGCGGGGGGCCAGGCGCGCATGGCGAGTTCGGCGACTCGCTCCAGCTCCTGGGCGCTCGCACCGTCGCGGGCCTGCTGCGACATTCCCTGGAAGACGGCGGCGACATGGCGGGCGAGGACCCGGGCGTCGGCGTCGGACGGCAGGTGGCCTGCGGCGATATCGGCCCGGATACGGCGCTCGAAGTTGTCCACGTTGGCGTTGCGCTGCGCCCGCAGGGTCTCCTCGACCTCCGGGGTGGAGCAGTTGGTGGCCGCGTGGATCACCAGACAGCCGTGCGGATGCCCGGGCTCGGTGAACGCTGTCGCCGCTGTGCGCAGCATCCGCTCGAATCCGGCGCGGACGGTGGGCTCCTCGTCCAGGGCGCGGCCGGGGGCCGACCCGTGCGTCTGTCCGTACTCGACGAGGACCTCCGTGAACAGCGACCGCTTGTCGCCGAAGGCGGCATACAGGCTGGGCGGTCCGATGCCCATCGCGCGGGTGAGGTCGGAGACCGAGGTCGCCTCGTAGCCCCTCTCCCAGAAGATGTGCAGCGCCTTCTCCAGGGCGGTGGCCCGGTCGAAGGAGCGGGGGCGGCCGCGGGGCTTGGTGCCTGCGGGCTGCTGCGCGTCGGTGCGTTTCTCCACCATGGGGTGAATTCTATAGCGCCCACTAGAAATCTGCGGCCGGCGTCCGCTAGCTTTCTTTCTGTAGCGACCACTAGCGAAAGAGGGACGCAGTCATGAGCGTGCTCGCAGGCAGGCTGACGGGGAAGACGGCGCTGGTCACGGGCGGCAGCCGAGGCATCGGACGCGGGATCACGGAGCGGCTCGGGCGCGAGGGCGCACGGGTCGCCGTGCACTACGGGAGCAATGAGACGGCGGCGAAGGAGACCGTGGGGGCGATCGAGGAAGCGGGCGGTTCGGCGTTCGCGATAGGCGCCGAGCTCGGGGTGCCGGGAGACGCGGCCGCGCTGTGGGCGGAGTTCGACAAGCGTGCGCAGGGGCTCGACATCCTGGTCAACAACGCAGGGACAGCGGTGTCCGACCCGTTCGAGAAGCTTCGGGAGGACGAGTACGAGCGGGTCTTCGCGCTGAACGCCAAGGCGCCGTTCTTCGTGACACAGCTCGGTGCCCAGCGGCTGCGCGACGGCGGGCGGATCATCAACATCTCCTCGGGCCTCTCACACGCGTCGGTCATGCCGCATCTCGTGGCCTATTCGATGACCAAGGGCGCGCTCGACGTGTTCACCCGCGATCTGTCCAAGGTCCTCGGCCCCCGCGGGATCACGGTGAACGCGGTGGCGCCGGGCATCGTCGACACCGACATCAATGCCGACTGGCTGCGCGCCAGCGATGAGGCATGGGCGGGTGCGGCGGCCATGTCGGCACTCGGCCGTGTGGGCACGCCGGCGGACATAGCCGACGTGGTGGCCTTCCTCGCGTCGGATGACGGGAGGTGGGTGACCGGGCAGTGGATCGACGCGACGGGCGGGTCGCTGGCGTAGCCGCGTCCGGAGCCGGTGGCCCGGGTGCCGCCGGCGGGCTCAGTGGGTCTCGGTGACCTTGGCCAGGGCGCGGGGGGCGTCCGGGTCCTGGCCGCGGGCGATCGTGACCTCGTAGGCAAGGAGTTGGAGGGGGAGGATCTCGAGAATGGGCTGGAGTTCCTCGGGCACGCCCGCCGTCGGGAGCTCGAAGCCGGCCGAGGCCGCGAGCACCTGTTCACGGGGGCCGATGACGACCAGGTCGGCGCCCCGGCCGCGCAGGCGGTCGAGCACGGGCTGGAGGGCTTCGCCGCCCTTGCCGTCCGTGACCACGGCGATCACCGGAGAGATGTTGTCGACCATCGCGAGCGGGCCGTGCAGCAGGTCCGCGCCGGAGTACGAGAGGGCGGGGATGTAGCTGGTCTCCATCAGCTTGAGGGCCGCTTCCTTGGCGGTGGGATAGCCGTAGCCCCGCGAGGTGATCACCATGCGGTCGGCGAAGCGGTAGCGGGAGGCGAGTTGCCTCACCTCGTCCTTGCGTGCGAGGAGTTCGGCGGCCAGGTCCGGCAGGGGTGCGGCCGCGGCGCCGTCGCCGCCGCGCAGTCCCTCGACGAACAGGTACAGAGACAGGAGGGAAGCGGTGTAGGTCTTCGTCGCGGGGAGCGCCTTCTCCGGGCCGGCGAGGATGTCGATGTGGTGCTCGGAGACGGCTGCCAGCGGGGAGTCGGCGTTGTTGGTCACGGCGAGCGTGATGGCTCCGGCGTCGCGGGCGGCCTTGGTGGAGTCGACCAGGTCGGGTGAGCCGCCGGACTGACTGACCGTGATGACCAGGACGTCGCGCAGATCGGGGCGTGCGCCGTAGGCCGTGGTGGTCGACATGGACGCGAGCCCACAGGGCAGACCCAGCCGGATCTCCAGGAGGTACTTGGCGTACAGCGCGGCGTTGTCGGAGGTGCCGCGGGCGGTGAGCAGAACGAAGCGGGGGCCGCGGGCGGAGATCTGCTCGGCGACGGCGCGGATCCTCGGTGCGCCCTGCTCCAGAATGCGCCGCAGCACGGCGGGCTGCTCCGCCATCTCGGCTGCCATGATCCGGCCGGCCTGCTCACTCAGGGGCGACATGGTGGGTACCTTCCCGCATTGACCTGCCCCCAGTCTGCTCCCGCGGCCGCGGGTACGCCGCTCCACGGGGGCTGGAGTGCGGGGTAGGTGGTGGGGTCGGGAGTGCGCGAAGGCCGGGTGACGGGACCCCGCCCCGCCCCCGGCGCCACTCCCGCGCCACCCCCGCCCCCCCCCCGCTCCGCCCGCCGCCAGGCCCTGGATTTCCGCTCCCCGAGCGGAGCAGTTCCGGGGGCGAGGTGGGGATTGCTCTGTTAGATTGGTCTATACCACAATGCGTTACCGCCCTCACCCGGCCCAACTCTCCAGATCGGCAGGCCCAGCGTGGAAGTTGTCATCGTCAAGGACGCCAAGGCAGGCGGCGAGCTCATCGCGGGGGCCATCGTGGACCTGCTGGCCCGCAAGCCCGACGCGCTGCTCGGCGTGGCCACCGGCTCCACCCCGCTGCCCATCTACGACGCGCTGATCGCCCAGGTGAACGCCGGTGCGGTGGATGCCTCCAGCGCGCGGATCTGCCAGCTCGACGAGTACGTCGGACTGCCCGCCGGGCACCCCGAGTCGTACCGGGCGACCGTTCTTCGCCAGGTCGTCGAGCCGCTCGGCCTGCCGGAGACCCAGTTCATGGGTCCGGACGGCTCCGCCGCCGACGTCCAGGCCGCGTGCGACGCGTACGACGAGGCGCTGGCCTCGGCCGGTGGCGTGGATCTGCAGATCCTCGGTATCGGGACCGACGGTCACATCGGGTTCAACGAGCCCTGTTCCTCGATCGCTTCGCGTACGCGGATCAAGACGCTGATCGAGCAGACCAGGATCGACAACGCCCGGTTCTTCGACAACGACATCGACCAGGTCCCGCACCACGTGATCACCCAGGGCATCGGCACCATCCTCGACGCCCGTCACCTGGTGCTGCTCGCGACCGGTGAGGGCAAGGCCGACGCCGTGGCGCAGACCGTCGAGGGTCCGATCTCCTCGCTGGTGCCGGCCTCCGCGCTGCAGCTGCACCGGCACGCCACCGTCGTGGTCGACGAGGCCGCCGCGTCCAAGCTGAAGCTCGCGGACTACTTCCGCCACGCCTTCGACAACAAGCCGGACTGGCAGGGCATTTAGAGGCTGCTCCGGGCCTGGGGCTGCGCCCCTGGGCCCGCTGCGGGGCGCCGCCCCGCACCCCGCACACATACGAAAAGGGCGCCTCCCCCCGTGGCAGGCGCCCTTTTCGTATACCCCGACGATCAGCCCCCCGTGAGCGCCTCCGCCGCAGCCGTCCCGCAGACCCGCGCCGCGCCGTAGGTCGCCACGTGCAGGGCGCCGCGCGGCGACGACTGCGGGACGCCCATCTCGACGACGACGGTGTCGGGTCGTGCGGCGATCAGCGCGTCGAGCGCCGTAGCCATCCACGCGTGCCGGTGCTCGTCACGGACCACGGCCACGATCCGGCGCGAACCCGCCGCCGCGAGCAGCGAGTCGACCGAGAGCCCGTCCCCGTAGGTGCCGGTCTCCGTGCCCGGCAGCAGACTGCCGAGTTCCGCCGCCACGCCCCAGGGCGTCTCGTCGCCGACCGCGATATTGGCCATCGCCGTGAAGGCAGCCACGTAGGCGGGCGAGTCGAGGAGCGCACCCGAGCCGGTCACCTTGAGCGCCCGGCGGGCGGCGACCAGGCCGATGTCCGATTCCGGCGTACGGTCCGCACGTACCGAAGAAGCGGTCCACTCCCCCAGCGCCCGGACCCGGGCGGCCGCGTCCGCGAGGCGTTCCTCGGGGAGTTCACCGCTGCGTACCGCCGCGACGAGGGCGTCGCGCAGCGAGAGCACGGTCTGCTCGTCCGCGAGACCGCCGCCCACACAGATCGCGTCGGCGCCCGCGGCGATCGCGAGGACGCTGCCGCGTTCGATGCCGTACGTGGCGGAGATGGCCTGCATCTCCATGCCGTCGGTGACGATCAGACCGTCGAAGCCGAGTTCCTCACGCAGCAGCCCGGTCAGGATGCGGCCCGAGAGCGTCGCCGGGTGTTCGGCGTCGAGCGCGGGCAGCAGGATGTGCGCGCTCATCACGGCCTTGGTGCCGGCGGCGATGGCGGCACGGAACGGCGCCAACTCCCGTTCCCGCAGCACATCGAGGGAGACGTCGATCCGCGGCAGCGCGTGGTGCGAGTCCACACTCGTGTCGCCGTGGCCCGGGAAGTGCTTGGTGCAGGCCGCGACACCGGAGGACTGCAGGCCACGGACGTACGCGGCCGTGTGCCTGGCCACCAGTGCGGGATCCGCGCCGAAGGAGCGCACCCCGATGACCGGGTTGTCGGCGTTGGAGTTCACGTCCGCCGAGGGCGCCCAGTTGAGGTTGACCCCGCAGGCCGCGAGGCGGCGGCCCAGTTCGGCCGCCACGTCGTGGGTGAGCGCGTCATCGTCGACCGCGCCGAGCGCGTGGTTGCCGGGGAACGACGAGCCGCTGCGCACCTCGAGGCGGGTGACGTCGCCGCCCTCCTCGTCGATGGCGACCAGGACGTCATCGCATTCGGACCGCAACTGGGCGGTGAGTGCGGCGAGTTGTTCCGGCGTACGAATGTTGCGACCGAACAGGCCTACCGAGTGCAGGCCTTCGCCGAGCCGGCGAAGCAGCCACTCGGGGGCGCTGGTCCCGACGAAGCCGGGCTGAAGGACGGCAAGGGCATCGCGGGTCAGTGTGTCGGTGCCGCGGGCGAGTGTCGTCATGCGAGGAGGTGTCCCTTCACGGTTTCCACCTGGCCGGTCATCCCTTCACCGCTCCTGAGGTAAGGCCGCTGACGGCCCTGCGCTGCAGGAAGACGAAGAGGATCAGGATCGGGATCGCGAACAGCGAGGACGCGGCCATCGTGGCGCCCCAGTCGTCACCGAAGTTTGTCTGGAACCGCGTCAGCCACAGCGGCAGGGTCTGCGCCTCGGCCTGCTTGTTGAGGACGAGGACGAGCGGGAACTCGTTCCAGGCCGTGATGAAGCCGAACAGCGAGGTGGCCATCAGACCCGGTGCGAGCAGCGGGAAGATCACCTTACGGAAGGCCTGCATGCGCGTACAGCCGTCCACCAGGGCCGACTCCTCAAGCTCCTTCGGGATGGCGGCGACGAAGCCGCGCAGCGTCAGGATCGTGAAGGGCAGCACCATCATCATGTAGAAGAGGGTGAGCGGAATCAGACTGTTGAGCATGTCGCTGTCGCGTACGAGGAAGTAGATCGCGATGACCATGACTTCCCACGGCGCCATCTGCGCGACCATGAAGCCGACGATGAAGCCGCGCCGCCCCTTGAACCGCATCCGCGCCAGGGCGAACGAGCCGGCCAGCGCGATGAGCAGCGAGAAGACCACCGCGCAGATCGTGACCGTGAACGAGTTGCGTGCCAGGGTCCAGAAGTTCGGTGCGTCGAGCGCCGTCTTGAAGTGCTCGAAGGTGAAGTCGACCGGGAACCAGACCGGGTTCTCGCTGACGATGTCGATCGTCGGCTTGAAGGACGTGGCGAACATCCAGTAGACGGGGAAGGCGAGCCCGATGAACAGGATGACTGCCAGCACGTTGGGCCATGCGCGGCCGAACAGTGAGCGCTTCACAGCTCGTCCTCCTCTTGCTTGAGCACCAGGCGCAGGTAGTACGAGGTGAGACCGAGCAGTACGAGGATGGTGAGCAGCGAGATGGCCGCGCCCATGCCGTAGTGCTGGTTGCCGACGCCCTCGACGAAGGCGTACACGGGAAGGATCTCGGTGAGACGGTCGGGGCCGCCCTCGTTCATGGCGAAGACCTGCGTGAACGCCTTGAAGATCCAGATGACTTCGAGGAACGTCGTCGCGTACAGGAAGGGACGCAGCGTCGGGAACGTGACGTTCGTGAAGCTCTTCCAGGCACCGGCGCCGTCGAGCGACGCGGCCTCGTAGAGCTCCTTGGGGATGGTGGTCGTCGCGGCGTACAGGTTGATCGCGACGAACGGTATGGACTGCCAGACGAGCAGGATGACGATGACAACGAAGGTGGACATCTGACTGCCCATCCAGTTGTACTCCGCCATCCCGTCGAAGCCGAGCTTGACGAGGACCCAGTTCACCACGCCGTAGCGCGAGGAGAAGAGCCACTGGAAGACGGTGGTGGCCGCGACGGTGGGCATGGCCCACGCGAGCACGAGGCCGAACAGCAGCAGGAACCGCATCCGCTTGCCGAGCCTCGCGAGGAGCAGGCCGACGAGCGTACCGAGGATCATGATCAGCGCGACGTTGGCCGCCGTGAAGACGATCGAGCGGCCGGTGACCCGCCAGAAGTCGTCGCTGCCGAGGATCTCGGTGTAGTTCTCTACGCCGTTCCACTCGGTGAGGTGCTGGATGAGCTGGCGCATATTGAGGTTCTGGAACGACAGGAGGCCGTTCTTCACCAAAGGCCAGCCGAGCAGCACCACGGTGGCTGCAAGGGCGGGGAGAAGCAGGAGGTACGGAGAGAGTCTGGCGTTCAGGGCGCGCTTGCTGTCCCTGCTGCGCGGCCCCCCTCCCCCGTCCGACTTGTGGACCTCTACCGGGCCCGTCCCCGGGCGGTCGGTCTGCACGGTCATGCTCGCCATCTCTTTCGTGGGGCGTACCGAAAGCATGCGCGTCCTGCGGGGTGCGCGCACAGTGTGCCGGGGACGGAGCCCCGGGCACAGCGTTGCCGGGGGCCGGGCCGGCGAACGGCCCGCCCCCGGCTGCGACTCACCGCTGCACTGCGGCGTCGGAGTTGGTGCTGCTCGGTGCCCCGCGGTGATCAGTCACCGCGGAGCACCGGCGATCCGGCGTTACTGCTTCTGTGCGAGGCGCTTGTTGAACTCTTCCTCGACCGACTTGGCGGCTTCCTCGTGCGACTTGCCGTTGAGGAAGGCGGTCATGTAGGTCTTCAGCGGGTTCGGCGCGTTCTCCACCGCGGCCCACTCCGCGATCAGCGGGGTGGTGCCACCGACGGCGGCGGCCGGAGCGGCGGCCTCGGCGGCCGGGTTGCCCGTGAGGTTGGTCTGCAGCGACTCCTTGTTCGGGATGACGCCGTTGAGCTTGGCCAGCTGGCCCTCGAACTTGTCGGAGAGGGCGATCTTCAGGAACTCCTTGGCGAGCTCCTGCTTCGAACTGCCCTCGGCGATCGCGAGGTTGGAGCCGCCGAGGAAGACGCTCTCCGGCTTGTCGGCGGTCTCACCGGGGATGGTGAAGTAGCCGATCTCCTTCTCGATGGCCGGGTTGGCCTTGATGGCGATGCCGGCTTCCCAGCCCATGCCGATGAAGGCGCCGGTCTTGCCCTTGGCGAAGACCTCACCCTGCTGCGGGGTGGCCTCGTCCTTGTCCTTGGGGGCCTTGGAGTAGTCCGCGTACTTCTTGTAGAGCTCCATCGCCTCGCCGACCTTCGGGTCGGACAGGTTGGAGACCCACTTGTCGCCGTCCTTCTTCACGAGCTCGGCACCCTTGCCGATGGTGAGCCCGTCGAAGAAGTACCAGTTCTGGCCGGGAAGGTAGAGCGGCTCGGCCTTGCCCTTGGCCTTGATCTTGTCGAGGGCCGCGAAGAACTCGTCGCGGGTCTTCGGGACCTCGGTGACGCCGGCCTCCTTGAAGACCGACTTGTTGTAGAGGACGACGCGGTTGGCGAAGTACCACGGGGCGCCGTACTGCTTGCCGTCGAAGATCGAGGACTCGTTGAGCGCCTCGGTCCAGTCGCCGCCGATCTCGCTCTTGAGCTCACCGAGGTCGGCCAGGCCGCCGGTCTGCGCGTACGCCGGGGTCTGGGTGTTACCGATCTCGAAGACGTCGGGCGGGTTCTCCTCGGAGAGCGCCGTGGTCAGCTTCTGCTGGATGCCGTTCCACTGCTGAGTTTCGACCTTCAGCTTGGCGCCGGTCTTCTTCTCGAACTCGGCCGTGAGGTCCTTGACCCACGCGTCCGGCGTGGAACCGTCCATCGCCCAGAAAGTCAGCGTCTGGCCCTTGAAGCTGTCGGGGCCCTTCTTGCCTTCGCTGCCCTTGTCTCCGCTGTCATCGCCACACGCGGCAATGGACACCATCATCGCTGCGACGCCGGCCGCCGCAATCAGCTTGCGCTTCACGCCACCCTCCTCAGGGATCTGCCCACCCCCCTGCCCACTGCGGTGACATACGCCAAGTACTCCCGTGGGGCTGGGACCTGGTCTTTAATGGTGTAGACCAGTACCGGGAGCTTGGCCTAGACCTTTAGGGGTGTCAAGGGTGTATAAGAGGGGTCCCACATCCCGTTACCGGACCGACACCTGAGCGAGAGCGACAGGCCCGGACCGGGCCGTGCCACCATGTGAGCCGCGATTAACGGAGGAGCCGGTGACGGCAGCAGCACACGAGCCGCAGGTGAGCGCCACGCTCAAGAGCGGCCAGGAGACGGGCGGGCGCATGGGTACCGAGGCAGGCAGCACCAAGAGCGGTGCCGCGGCGGCCGAACCGACGACTGCCGGCCGTGCGGCTCGCGTCCCCAAGTACTACCGGCTCAAGCGGCACTTGCTCGATATGACGGAGACGCTGCCGCCCGGTACGCCGGTACCGCCGGAGCGCACGCTGGCCGCCGAGTTCGACACCTCGCGCACCACCGTGCGCCAGGCGCTGCAGGAGCTGGTGGTCGAGGGCCGGCTCGAGCGGATCCAGGGCAAGGGCACGTTCGTCGCCAAGCCCAAGGTCTCCCAGTCGCTCCAACTCACCTCGTACACCGAGGACATGCGAGCCCAGGGCCTCGAACCCACCTCGCAGCTTTTGGACATCGGCTACATCACCGCCGACGACCGGCTCGCCGAACTGCTCGACATCACCACCGGCGGCCGCGTCCTGCGCATCCAGCGCCTGCGGCTCGCCAACGCCGAGCCGATGGCCATCGAGACCACGCACCTTTCGGCCAAGCGCTTCCCCGCCCTGCGCCGTTCGCTGGTCAAGTACACCTCGCTCTACACGGCGCTCGCCGAGGTCTACGACGTGCATCTCGCCGAGGCCGAGGAGACCATCGAGACCTCGCTCGCCACCCCGACCGAGGCGGCCATGCTCGGCACGGATGTGGGCCTGCCGATGCTGATGCTCTCGCGCCACTCGGTGGACGCGCAGGGGCAGCCGGTGGAGTGGGTGCGCTCGGTGTACCGGGGCGACCGGTACAAGTTCGTAGCGCGCCTCAAGCGTCCGCAGGACTGAGGAGTCGGCGGGAGTTCAACTGCCCGCAGCACCAAGGAAGTTGGGGTGTGTACGTCCCGCGGTGTAGCGCACATCACATTCCTGCTCTACCGTCCTCCCGTCGCCAGACTGACGGGAGGACGGCCCGTGTCAACCGCAGCCACCGGTCGGAGCCGCAGCAAGAACCGCTCCATCGTCATATGGACCATCGTCGCGCTGGTGGGCGCGGCCGGCTGGACCATGCTCGCGCTGTCGCGGGGCGAGGAGGTGTCGGCGGCCTGGATGGTGGGCGCCGCACTGGGCTCGTACGCGATCGGCTACCGCTTCTACTCGAAGTTCATCGCGTACAAAGTCCTGAAGGTCGACAAGACGCGGGCCACGCCCGCCGAACGCCTCGACAACGGGATCGACTACCAGCCCACCGACCGCCGGGTGCTCTTCGGCCACCACTTCGCCGCGATCTCCGGCGCGGGCCCCCTGGTCGGCCCGGTGCTCGCCGCGCAGATGGGGTATCTGCCCGGCACCATCTGGATCATCGCCGGTGTCATCTTCGCCGGCGCCGTACAGGACATGGTGGTCCTGTTCTTCTCGACCCGCCGCAACGGCCGCTCACTCGGTCAGATGGCGCGCGAGGAGATCGGCCCCGTGGGCGGAGCGGCCGCACTGCTCGCGGTCTTCGTCATCATGATCATCCTGCTCGCCGTGCTCGCGCTCGTGATCGTCAACGCGCTCGCCGGGTCCCCGTGGGGTGTCTTCTCCATCGGCATGACCATCCCCATCGCCCTGTTCATGGGCTTCTATCTGCGCGTGCTCAGGCCGGGGCGGATCTCCGAGGTCTCGCTGATCGGTGTGGCCCTGCTGCTGCTCGCGCTGGTCGCGGGCCGCTGGGTGGCCAAGTCCTCCTGGGCGGAGGCCTTCACGCTCAGCAAGGAGTCGCTGGTCATCTGGCTGGTGGTGTACGCGTTCATCGCCTCCGTACTCCCCGTGTGGATGCTGCTCGCGCCGCGCGACTACCTCTCCACCTTCATGAAGCTCGGCACCATCGGGCTGCTGTTCATCGGTGTCGTGGTCGCCGCGCCCACCCTGCAGATGGAGGCGGTCACCGACTTCGCCACGCAGGGCACGGGACCGGTGTTCGCCGGATCGCTCTTCCCGTTCGTCTTCATCACGATCGCCTGCGGGGCGCTGTCCGGCTTCCACTCGCTCATCTCCTCGGGCACGACACCGAAGATGGTCGAGAAGGAGACCCAGGTCCGCATGATCGGATACGGGTCGATGCTCCTCGAGTCGTCGGTGGCGATCATGGCGATGATCGCGGCCTGTGTCCTCGACCCCGGGCTCTACTTCGGCATGAACTCGGCGCCCGCGGTGCTCGGTGAGACGGCCCAGGACTGGGTGAACACCATCCAGGGCTGGGGATTCAGCCTCACCGAGAAGGACATGGCCGCGTACGCGAAATCGGTCGAGGAGGCCACCCTCTGGGGCCGTACGGGAGGGGCGCCGACCTTCGCGATCGGGGTGTCGGAGATCTTCTCCTCGGTGACCGGGGACGGTCTCAAGGCGTTCTGGTATCACTTCGCGATCATGTTCGAGGCGCTGTTCATCCTGACCGCCCTCGACGCCGGCACCCGCGTGGGCCGCTTCATGCTCCAGGACACGCTCGGCAATCTCTACAAGCCGCTCAAGCGCGTCAGCTGGTGGCCGGGCCTGATCGTCACCAGTGCGGTCGTGACCGGCCTGTGGGGCTACTTCCTGTGGGTCGGCGTACGCGATCCGCTCGGCGGGATCAACCAGCTCTTCCCGCTGTTCGGCATCTCCAACCAGCTGCTCGGCGCCGTGGCGCTGACGGTCTGCACCACGCTGCTGATCAAGTCCGGGCGGCTCAAGTGGGCCTGGGTCACGGGCGTTCCGCTGGTCTGGGTGGCCACCGTGACGCTCACCGCCAGCTGGCAGAAGGTCTTCTCCGACGATCCGCGCGTCGGCTTCTTCGCGCAGGGCGACAAGGCGCAGGCCGCCATCGACAGTGGCACGCTGGAAGGACAGGCCCTGGACGACGCGCACACCGTGGTCACCAACACCACGGTGGACGGGGTCCTTTCGGCGCTCTTCGCGATCCTGGTGGTCGTGGTGATCGCCGATGCGGCCCGGGTCTGCATCAAAGCCGTACGCAATCCCCAGTCCGTGGTCTCGCACGAGGAGCCTTACGTGGAGTCCAAGTACATCGCTCCGGCGCAGCTCTTCGCGACCAAGGAGGAGAAGGCCGAGCTTGAGGCGGCCGGGCTCGGGTCCGGGGGCGGACGTGTGGACGACGCGCGGGAGGAGGCCACGACGTGACCGTGCGGACCACGGTGTCCCGGATCAGGTGGTACGTCCGGGAGTTGACCGGCGAGACGGCGTACGAGCGGTATGTGACACACCTGCGCACGCACAACCCCGCGTGCCAGGTGCCGAGCCGCCGTGAGTTCGAGCGCTGGCGGACCGACCGGCAGACGGATGACCCGAGGCAAGGGTTCCGCTGCTGCTGAGCACGGACGGCGGCGCCGAACGGTTCACCGCCGGCCCCGATCGATTCACATACGTAAGCAAAGCCCCTGTCCGTAGACCGATATGCGGACAGGGGCTTCCGTATCCCGGTCCGGCCCCCCTAGATTTCCGCCGAGTTACACGGTGATCTAGGGGACGGAGCCACCATGCCGGAGACAGTGCCGGAAACCACCAGGCCAGCGCGGAGAATAAATCCGAGATCGGTCATCATCTGGTCGCTCGTCGCGCTCGTGGGCGCCACCGGCTGGGGCGTGCTCGCACTCTCGCGCGGTGAGGAGATCTCGGCGGCCTGGCTGCTCGCGGCCGCGCTCGGGTCGTATGCGATCGCGTATCGCTTCTACTCGAAGTTCATCGCGAACCGGGTCCTGAAGGTCGACAAGACCCGCGCCACTCCGGCCGAGCGCCTCGACAACGGTGTCGACTTCCACCCCACCGACCGCCGGGTGCTCTTCGGCCACCACTTCGCGGCCATCGCGGGCGCGGGCCCGCTGGTCGGACCGGTGCTCGCCGCGCAGATGGGTTATCTGCCGGGCACCATCTGGATCGTGGCCGGCGTGATCTTCGCCGGTGCCGTCCAGGACATGGTGGTGCTGTTCTTCTCGACCCGCCGCAACGGCCGTTCGCTCGGTCAGATGGCACGGGACGAGATCGGCCCCTTCGGCGGCGCCGCCGCGCTCGTCGCCGTATTCGCCATCATGATCATCCTGCTCGCCGTGCTCGCGCTCGTGATCGTGAACGCGCTGGTCGGCTCCCCCTGGGGTGTCTTCTCCATCGCGATGACCATCCCGATCGCCCTGTTCATGGGCGTCTACCTGCGCGTCCTGCGTCCGGGCCGGGTCACCGAGGTCTCGGTCATCGGTGTCGCGCTGCTGCTCTTCGCGATCGTCGCGGGCCGCTGGGTCGCCGAGTCCTCGCTGGCCGAGGCGTTCACGCTCTCCAAGGGCTCACTGGTCGTCTGGATGGTCGTCTACGGCTTCCTGGCCTCCGTACTGCCCGTATGGATGCTGCTCGCGCCGCGTGACTACCTCTCGACCTTCATGAAGGTCGGCACGATCGTGCTGCTCGCGCTCGGTGTCGTCATCGCGATGCCGACGATGAAGATGGACTCGGTCACCGACTTCGCCACGAACGGCGCCGGTCCGGTCTTCGCCGGATCGATGTTCCCGTTCGTCTTCATCACCATCGCCTGCGGCGCCCTCTCCGGCTTCCACGCCCTGGTCTCCTCCGGTACGACGCCGAAGATGGTGCAGAAGGAGACCCAGGTCCGCCTCATCGGATACGGCTCGATGCTCACCGAGTCCTTCGTCGCGGTCATGGCCGTGATCTGCGCCTGCATCCTGGAGCCCGGCCTCTACTTCGCGGTCAACTCCCCCGCCGGCGCGCTCGGTCCGACGCTCGAGTCGGCTTCCGACTTCGTGACCGGGCTCGGCTTCTCCATCACGCCCGACCAGCTCGCGAAGGCCGCGCAGGACGTCGGCGAGCCGGCCATCACGGCCAAGACCGGTGGCGCTCCCACCTTCGCGCTCGGTATGTCGGAGATCTTCTCCTCCGTGGTCGGCGGCACCGGGATGAAGGCGTTCTGGTACCACTTCGCGATCATGTTCGAGGCGCTCTTCATCCTCACGACCGTCGACGCCGGTACGCGCGTGGGCCGCTTCATGCTCCAGGACACCCTGGGCAACGTGTGGAAGCCGCTGCGCGACGTCTCCTGGAAGCCCGGCGTCTGGCTGACCAGCGCCGTCGTGGTCGGCGGCTGGGGCTACTTCCTGTGGGTCGGTGTGCACGACCCGCTGGGCGGCATCAACCAGCTGTTCCCGCTGTTCGGTATCGCCAACCAGCTGCTCGCGGCGGTCGCCCTCGCCGTCTGCACCACGCTGCTCATCAAGTCGGGCCGCCTCAAGTGGGCCTGGGTGACCGGCATTCCGCTCGCGTGGGACGTGGCGGTCACGCTCACGGCCAGCTGGCAGAAGGTGTTCTCGGACGACCCGAAGATCGGCTTCTTCGCGCAGCGCGATCTCTACCAGGACGCGCTCGACGCCGGGAAGACGGAGCTCGGAACGGCCAAGACCCGGGACGCCATGGAGACCATCGTCACCAACTCCACAGTGGACGGCGTCCTTTCGGCGATCTTCGCGATCCTCATCATCATCGTCCTGGCCGACGCGACCCGTATCTGCGTCAAGGCGATCCGCAACCCGGGTACGGCGGAGCTCAAGGAGGCCCCGTACGAGGAGTCCAAGATCGTGGCTCCTGCGGGTCTGTGGGCCACGGCCGAGGAGAAGGCGGAGCTGGCGGCGGCCGGTCCCGCTGCCGAAGGCGGTACGGGCGGTACGCCGGTGGCGGCCGGGAAGTCCTGATGACCCGCCTCCAGCAGGTCCGCTACTGGTGGCGCGAGCTGTCCGGCGAATCGGTCTACGACCGCTACGTCGCCCACGCCCGCACCCACGGCGAAGTCCCCAAGTCCCGGCGGGAGTTCTACCGGGACCGGACGGATGCGCGGGAGGCGGATCCTCGGGAGGGGTTCCGCTGCTGCTGAGCCTCGCGGCATACGCAGGTGAACGGCCCCCGGCACGAGCAACTCGTGCCGGGGGCCGCCGCGTTGTCAGTGCCCGTTCCTAGAGTGGCCCCATGATCCATTGGATGCAGCCCGACTTCCCCGGCCACGAGGTGAACCTTGTCTTCGCCCGTGGCGTGCGCCTCGAAGCCCTCGCCCAGGGCCTGGGCGACCGCGGCCGTGCACCTCTCGCGCAGGGCGAGGGCGGTGGATGGGTGTGGGCCGTGCACGACATGCTCGACGCCGAGAGCGGCGATTACGAACCGCTCCACTATGGGCTCCTGCGCCCGGACGCCACGGAGATCGTGGTCTTCGTGACCGAGCCGTGCAGCGCGAAGGCCCACGGATCGCAATTCGAGTACTACCGCGACGGGCGCCTCACACTCCTCTTCAGCTTCGAGGACTGGAGACAGCAACGGGTGGGCGACAACCCCGACTATCTGTCGGCTGAGCTGCTGGCTGCCGGGCTCATCGGCCCCGACGCGTACTGCGACCTCGAAGAATCCGACGAGGAGCACGACTGCTTCGACCACACCGACGAAGAGGACGAGCGGCTGATGCGGCTTCTCATCGACTTCTACCGGCTGCCCTCGCCGCCGATCGCCGTCCCCCCGCCCCAGGAGGTGACCGCCCGGTGAGCCGGCTGCCCCCGGACACCCTTGTGACCTTCTGCAAGGGCATGGGTCTGCATGCCCCTGGACAGCGCTTTCGCCGATGCGGGGCTTCCCTCCCGTACGACAGGTGAGTCCTCCGCGTGGGCCGGCCGGGACACCCGGTACGACCCGGACTTCGACGCGGACGGTGCCCAAACGGTGGTGTGCATCGCCCGTCACTTCGGGCTGCCGACTCCGCCACTTCTGGTCGGAGCCGACAGCACTGGGTGAGCCCGAAGCCCGCGTGACCCGATGACCGCGCGAGCCCGCCCGGCGGAATCAGAACTCGTCGTCGAACGACACCGAACCCTCGACCGCGACCTGATAGGCAGACACGCGCCGCTCGAAGAAGTTCGTCAGCTCCTGGACGCCCTGCAGCTCCATGAAGGAGAAGGGGTTCTCCGAGCCGTACTCCGGAGCGAACCCGAGCCGGACGAGACGCTGGTCGGCGACACACTCCAGGTACTGGCGCATCGACTCGGTGTTCATCCCGGGCAGCCCCTCGCCGCACAGGTCGCGGCCGAACTGCAGCTCCGCCTCGACGGCCTCCTTCAGCATGTCCGTGACCTGCCGGCGGAGTTCGTCGTCGAAGAGCTCGGGCTCTTCCTTGCGGACCGTGTCGACGACCTCGAACGCGAAGTTCATATGCATGGTTTCGTCACGGAAAACCCAGTTCGTCCCCGTCGCCAAGCCGTGCAGCAGCCCCCGCGACCGGAACCAGTAGACGTACGCGAACGCCCCGTAGAAGAAGAGCCCCTCGATGCACGCCGCGAAGCAGATCAGGTTGAGCAGGAAGCGGCGGCGGTCGGCCTGGGTCTCCAGACGGTCGATCTGCTCGACCGAGTCCATCCACTTGAAGCAGAACCCTGCCTTCTCGCGGATCGAGGGGATGTTCTCGACGGCTGCGAAGGCAGCCGTGCGGTCCTCGGGGTCGGGCAGGTAGGTGTCCAGGAGCGTCAAGTAGAACTGGACGTGGACGGCTTCCTCGAAGAGCTGGCGCGACAAGTACAGCCGCGCCTCGGGCGAGTTGATGTGCTTGTAGAGCGTCAGGACCAGGTTGTTCGCCACGATCGAGTCACCCGTCGCGAAGAACGCGACCAGACGGCCGATCATGTGCTGCTCCCCCGGCGAGAGCTTGGCGAGGTCGGCGACGTCCGAGTGGAGGTCGACCTCCTCGACGGTCCAGGTGTTCTTGATCGCGTCCCGGTAGCGCTCGTAGAAGTCGGGGTAGCGCATGGGGCGGAGGGTCAGTTCGAAGCCCGGGTCGAGCAGGTTCTTTTCGGCCGCGGTCTTCTCAGGTGCGGTGGTCATTACTGGCAGGCCTCGCAGGACTCGGGGTTTTCCAGGGAGCAGGCGAGCGCTTCGGCGTCGGTGACGGCGTTCGCCTGCTGTACGGGGATGGGGGCGGCTTCCGGACGGGCGCCGGAGGCCGCGCGCGCGATCCGGGTGGCCGGGCGCGAGCGCAGGTAGTACGTGGTCTTCAGGCCCTGCTTCCAGGCGTACGCGTACATCGAGCTCAACTTGCCGATGGTGGGCGTCTCGAGGAAGAGGTTCAGGGACTGGGACTGATCGAGGAACGGGGTGCGCGCGGCGGCCATGTCGATCAGACCGCGCTGCGGGATCTCCCAGGCCGTGCGGTACAGGGCGCGTACGTCCTCGGGGACCCAGTTGAAGCCCTGGACCGAGCCGTTGGACTCGCGCAGCGCCTCGCGGGTCTGGGCGTCCCAGACGCCGAGCTCCTTCAGGTCCTCGACGAGGTAGGCGTTGACCTGGAGGAACTCACCGCTGAGCGTCTCGCGCTTGAAGAGGTTGGAGACCTGGGGCTCGATGCACTCGTAGACACCGGCGATCGAGGCGATGGTGGCGGTCGGCGCGATGGCGAGCAGGAGCGAGTTGCGCATGCCCACCTGAGCGATCCGCTCCCGCAGCGCCGCCCACCGCTCCGGCCAGTTGAGCGTGACGTCGTAGTGGTCGGGGTGCAGGACGCCGCGGGCCGCGCGGGTCTTGTCCCAGGCCGGGAGTGTGCCTTCGCGTTCGGCGAGATCGCAGGAGGCCTCGTATGCCGCGAGCATGATGCGTTCGGCGATACGGGTGGACAGTGCGCGGGCCTCGGGTGAGTCGAAGGGCAGGCGGAGCTTGAAGAAGACGTCCTGCAGACCCATGGCGCCCAGGCCCACCGGGCGCCACTTCGCGTTGGAGCGTCCTGCCTGCTCGGTCGGGTAGAAGTTGATGTCGACGACGCGGTCGAGGAAGGTGACGGCCGTGCGGACGGTCTCGTCCAGGCGTTCCCAGTCGATCTCACCGTCGACCACGAAGGCGCCGACGTTGACCGAGCCGAGGTTGCAGACGGCCGTCTCCCCGTCGTCCGTCACCTCCAGGATCTCGGTGCACAGGTTCGAGGAGTGGACGGTGTGGCCGGGCTCCGCGGTCTGGTTGGCGGTGCGGTTGGCGGCGTCCTTGAAGGTCATCCAGCCGTTGCCGGTCTGCGCGAGGGTGCGCATCATGCGGCCGTACAAGTCCCGGGCGGGGATGGTCTTCTGGGCCTTGCCGTCCGCTTCGGCCTGCCTGTACGCGGCGTCGAACGCGTCGCCCCACAGGTCCACGAGTTCGGGCACGTCGGCGGGCGAGAACAGCGACCAGTCGCCGCCGGACTCGACGCGGCGCATGAACTCGTCGGGGATCCAGTGCGCGAGGTTGAGGTTGTGGGTGCGCCGGGCGTCCTCGCCGGTGTTGTCGCGCAGCTCCAGGAACTCCTCGATGTCCGCGTGCCAGGTCTCCAGGTAGACGGCCGCGGCGCCCTTGCGCCGGCCGCCCTGGTTCACGGCGGCGACGGACGCGTCGAGGGTCTTCAGGAACGGGACGATGCCGTTGGAGTGCCCGTTCGTGCCGCGGATCAGTGAACCGCGGGCGCGGATACGGGAGTAGGACAGGCCGATGCCGCCGGCGTGCTTGGAGAGCCGGGCGACCTGGTGGTAGCGGTCGTAGATCGAGTCGAGCTCGTCGAGCGGCGAGTCGAGCAGATAGCACGAGGACATCTGCGGGTGGCGGGTGCCGGAGTTGAAGAGCGTCGGCGAGGAGGGCAGATAGTCCAGGCGGCTCATCAGGCCGTACAGGGCGGCCACTTCGTCCACCGCGCCGGCCGACTCGTCGGCGGCGAGGCCGGCGGCGACGCGCAGCATGAAGTGCTGCGGGGTCTCGATGACCTTACGGGTGATCGGGTGGCGCAGGAGGTAGCGGGAGTAGACCGTACGCAGGCCGAAGTAGCCGAATCGGTCGTCCGCGCCCGTGTCGATGAGCTGGTCCAGGCGGGCGTGGTGCGACCGGACGAACTCGGCGGTGCGGTCCGCGATCAGGCCCTCGCGGTGGCCGGTCGAGATGGCCTCGGTGAAGGTGCGCACCCCCTGCGAGGCGGCCTCCGCGGCGATGGTGAGCGTGAGCAGCCGGGCGGCGAGACGGGAGTACGCGGGGTCGTCGGCGATCAGTCCGGCGGCGGCTTCCGTGGCCAGTTCCCGCAGTTCGGCCTCGTCGGCCTTGGCGCTGCGGCCGCGCAGCGCGGCGGCGGCGACCCGGCCGGGGTCGGCGGCGGGGAGGTCGGCGGTCAGCTCGGTGAGGGTTCGCAGCAGGGCGGTGCCCGGCTGGTCGGCCGGCTCCTGCGCGTTCTGCTCAGCGGCTTCGGCCCGGACGGTGGCGGGATCCACGGGCGCGATGGTCACGGGGGTGCACTCCCTCGCTCGGCTCTGGGCCGTGCGGCGAGGGGTGGTGTGCACGAGATGTACGCGGGCAGGGCGCACCACTCGGCGTCCACCGGCCCATTCCGCGAGGCCCGGACGTCAACGGCACCCGGACCGGTCGGTACGGGTGCGCTCTCGGCAGGTCCTCGGACTCGCGGGGCGTTTGCGTACGCCTCGTTCACCGTTGCGGGACAGTCCCGGACTTGCACCGGATTCCCCTGCGACGACAGCGAGGTTGAGCATACATGTTGTGGTGGCCGTCATCGGTAACCCCACATGTTGTGTTGCCGGGTGGGGCCCTCCGTCTCAGAACGTGAGCACGTACGTCAGGAGCAGCAGGTCGTCCCGGTCCGGGAGCGGGTTCCAGTCCCGCTCCGGCGTGCGGACGAACCCGAGGCGCTCGTAGATGCGGTGGGCGCTGTGCATCATGTGCTGGGTCGAGAGTGCGACGCCGGTGCAGCCGGCCTCCCGCGCCCGGTCCACGCAGGTCCGTACGAGCGCCTCCCCCGCCCCGCGCCCGCGCCCGAAGGGGGCCACGGCGAGCGCGCGGAACTCCGCCTCGCCCGGCTCGGAGATCTGGGCCTGCGGAGTTCCGTGGAGCGCGAAGGTGACCCCGCCGAGCAGCCGGCCGCCGTCGACCGCGACCAGGACCTCGGAGGTGGTGGCGCGGGCCGCGACATCACGCAGGACGGGGATGTACGGGTCCTCATCGCCGTAGTCGAGGAGGCCGTCGGCCAGATAGACCTGGACGGTGAGGTCGCCGAGCGGGGCGTACTCCTCGGGCAGTGCGGGCCTGATGGTGAAGTCCATGACCGCATTGTGCCGCCCGGGGAGCCGGATGGATCAAGCGGATTACGCGGCCTTGGAGTGCGCCGAGCGCTCGGCGCTGCGGCGGGCGGCGAAGACGTGCACCCGGGCGTCGGTGCCCAGCGGACGCCGTTCGACAGCCTTCAACTGCCGGTCGATGCGGCGGTCCTGGAGGTGGCCGGCGAGGGAGGGTGCGACGAAGAGGGCGAGGACGGCGAAGACGGTGAACCAGTCGAGGAGAGTGTTTGTCGTCATGCCCCTACGGTCCCGCGTACGAACGCGCACGAGCAGTGGCAGGACTGTCAGCAACCCTCGATTTCCTGCCAAGTCCGCGGCACACTGGCAGACATGTTGAACAACGTGGCGGCAGTACTGCTCAACGGCGTGCACCCCTTCGAACTCGGGGTGATCTGCGAGGTGTTCGGCCTCGACCGCAGCGACGAGGGGCTTCCGGTGTACGACTTCGCGGTGGCCTCGGCGGACGGCCCCACGCTGAGCACCCACGCGGGGTTCACCGTGACGACCCCGCACGGTCTGGAGCGCCTCGACGAGGCCGACCTGATCGCGGTGCCGGCCGGACAGTCCTATGTGGACCGGGAGTTCCCCGAGGAGCTGCTCGCCGCCCTGCACCGGGCGGTGGACCGCGGCGCACGGATCCTCACCGTGTGCTCCGGTGTCTTCGTGCTCGGGGCGGCGGGGCTCCTGGACGGGCGCAGCTGCGCGGTGCACTGGCGGCATGCGCGGGAGCTGGCGATCCGGTACCCGCGGGCCAGGGTCGAGCCCGATGTCCTGTACGTGGACGAGGGACCGGTGATCACCTCGGCGGGTACGGCGGCCGGGATCGACGCATGTCTGCACATCGTGCGCCAGGAGCACGGCACCGAGGTCGCCAACGCGATAGCGCGGCGCATGGTCGTACCGCCTCATCGGGACGGCGGCCAGGCGCAGTTCGTGGAGCGTCCGCTGCCGCGCAGCGCCTGCGACACGGTCGGCGGTGTACTCGCGTGGATGGAGCGGCATCTCGACGAGGAGATCACCGTCGAGCAGCTCGCGGAGCGGGCGCTGATGTCGCCGCGGACGTTCGCACGGCGCTTCAAGGAGGAGACGGGGACGACCCCGTACCGCTGGCTGCTGCGCCAACGGCTGCTGCTTGCCCAGGAGTTGCTGGAGGCGGGCGACGAGACGGTCGACACGATCGCGGGACGCGCCGGGTTCGGGAACGCGGCGGCGCTGCGGCATCACTTCCTGCGCGCGCTGGGCACGACGCCGAACGCGTACCGCAGGACGTTCCAGGGGCCGGCCCGGGCTGCCTGAACCCGCTTCAGGCAGCCCGCACTTCGACACCGACTGTCAGCTGTCAGCTGTCAGCTGTCAGCTGTCAGCTGTTGGGAACGACCTCGTAGCGCGGCGTGCCCTCTTCCATCTGGCGCAGGGCGTCCTTGCGGTCGCGCTTGGAGAGACGGTCGATGTACAGGTAGCCGTACAGGTGGTCCGTCTCGTGCTGCAGACAGCGCGCGAAGTAGCCGGTGCCGCGGACCTTGATCGGGTTGCCCTTCTCGTCCTGGCCGGTGACCTCGGCGTAGTCGGGACGCGCGAGGGAGATGTACGCGGTCGGCACCGACAGACAGCCCTCGTTGGCGTCGTCGAGGATGCGCTGGTCGGCGGGGAGCTCGACGAGCACCGGGTTCACGACCACGCCGGTGTGGCGCACGCCCTGGTCGTCGGGGCAGTCGTAGACGAAGACCTTCTTGTCGACGCCGATCTGGTTCGCGGCCAGGCCCACACCCTCGGCGGTGCGCTGGCTGGCGAACATGTCGTCGACGAGCTTCGCGAGCTCCTCGTCGAACTCGGTGACGTCCTTGCACTCCTTGTGCAGTACGGGGTTGCCGACCACCGTGATCGGGCGTGACGTACCCCGCTCGCGGTAGGCGGTCTCGCGCTCCTCGCAGTTCTCCGAGTCGATGACGTATCCCTCGTCGTCGACGGGGAGTACTGCCGACGGTTCAGCCGTCTGCTGCTGTTCGGTCATGGGGCCGTACGCCTTCCTCGACTCTCCACCTGGTGACCCGTTAAGCCTAAGGGCAGCGTGGGGTGCCTGAACGCCCGAGCACTCAGCAGACCTCTTCGAGATCCCGCCAGTCGCGCGAGTCCGGGCTGTCCGCGACCCAGCCGTCGAGCAGACCCCGGACGAGACCGGGGGGTGCCGCGATCCCGCACTCGCGCTCGGGCACCCACAGGGCGCCGGCAGTGCGGTGGCCGAGCGGTCCGGGGTGGCCGGGCTCGCTGTGGTCGTGCGGGTCGAGGTGCTCGCCGTCGCCCTCGTCGGAGGGCATCCGGGACTCGGAGCACATCCGGCAGAGCAGCCGTACGGAGGAGGACCAGTCCTCGGCCGCGAAACCGGCGTCGGCGGCCAGCTTCTCCAGGGCGTCCCGGTCGGCCTCGGTGGCGGCTTCGAGCAGCACGACCCACGTGGGTACGGGGGAAGGCGCCCAGAGCTCGATCTCGTCGAACACGGGGAAGGACTGACCGGCCGCCGTGGTGCGCTCCCCGTGGGGCACACCGTCGTGCAGCACGACCTCGCCCCAGCGGCGCCCGGAGCTCGGCAGCGGAATGGACAGGACCTCGACCCGCGCCGGGTCGAGCCTGCGGCCCCACACGACCTCGGCCTCGCCCTCGGGCGAAAGCCGTACGGCGGCGCTCCCGAGCTCCATGCCGAGCGGCTCTCCGGCGCCCACCGCGCCGCCGGGGACCTTCAGGCCGTACGCCTGCCAGGCCCGCCTCGCGAGGGGCCAGTCCTGCAGTGCGGTGGCTGCGATGCCCACGTTCCACCAGTCGGGGGCGCCTGTCTCGCGGTCGAGCAGGGCGACGGCCCGCAGGCCGGCCGCCCGCGCCTGCTCCCAGTCGTGCCGGAACTTGTGCAGGAGGGCGAGGTTGAACCACGACTCGGACAGCCAGGGTTCGAGGTCGGCCGCGCGCGTGAGCAGCGCGCCGGCGTCTTCGTACCGGCCGTCGCCGATGAGCGTGAACGCACGGTCCGTGGCCTGCCGCCATGAGGCGGAGGGCCGGTGCCGTCCCTTGCCGAAGATCCTCACGATTCCCGCCTGCGGTTGGGTTCCCTTGGCGCCTCGGTCGCCGCCGTGTCCTGTGGTTCTGCGTACATTCGCATCCAACCATGCCGGGTTGGAAGGCCGCTCATTACCCATGGGTTACCCGTCCTGGAAGGGCCGCACCCGTCACGGCGCCCGGGCCGCTGCGCGGGCTCCGCCCCCGGCAGGCGCGGACAACGCTCACACCCCTTGCCCCACCACCCGCGACAGCGACTCCACCACCTCCGGGTGGTAGTCGTGCCCGGTGCCCAGACGCAGACGTTCCAGAGCCGTCAGGACCCCGCTGGGACCCGACAGCCGGGACAGCTCGTCGTACGCGTTGGCCGTGCGGACGATACGCGCCGTGAGCGGCTGGTCGCGGTACGGATCCGCCTGCCGCTCCACCACGACCGCGACATCCGACGGCACCCCCGTCTGCCGGACCACGGCCCCGCCGAGCAGGGCGATCCGCCGCTGCTGCGCGGAGGGCAGCAGCGCCGTGGCACCCGCCGGTATCGGATCCACCAGGGAGAGCTGCCCGATGTCGTGCATCAGGGCCGCGTACTCCAGAACGGTCAGATCCGCCTCCGAAAGACCCAGGTCACGCCCGACCGCGCAGCTGAGGGCAGCCACCCGCCGTGCGTGCCCCGACGGTGTGTAGCCGGCGATCTCCGTGGCCCGGGCCAATGAGGTGATCGTCTGGCGGTAGGTCGTACGGACGGCCGCGTACCGCCGGAAAGCGAGCTGTGTCAGGAGCAGCGGCGCCGAGAACACCGGCAGCGCCCACAGCCCCGCGACCGCCACCGCGAGCGACATCACCGCCCCCGTCGCGCCGACCGCCGACCCGATCCCGACAAGGGCCCGCAGTTCGTCACGGAGCACCGGCCCGTACGGCCACCGGGTGCGCGCCCGGATCAGCACGGCGGCGAGCACCGCGTCGCAGAGCGCCGTGAGCGCGAGGACGAGTACCAGCCACACCGCGTACAGCGGCCCGAGTCCGATCAGATCCTCCAACCCGCCCGAGTTGTAGAGGGGTTGGAAGCAGATCGCCGCGAAGCCGACCGTCAGAACGCGTCGTACGAGATGGTCGAGGGAGGGCCCGCGCCCCAGCGCCACATGCGGGACGGCCCCGGCCAGCGTCGCCGCCGAGACCACCGCGATGATCTGCAGTACGCCGTGGTGGGTGGCCTCGCCGCCGCACTCGCCGAGCAGCGCGTACGCGAGGGCGCCGGCCGCCCCGAGCGGCGCGGGCTCACGGACGACGGGCCCGGACTCCCCGCGCCCGCCCCAGCGGGCCAGCTCACCGACCGCGATGAGGATGCCGAAGGCCAGCGCGATCCCGCGCTCCTCCAGGCCGTACCAGAGCGTGTGCCCGAGGGCGTACGTCGCGAGCGCCCCCGCCGCGCACGCCGCCGTGACGTTCACGGGCGAGCCGTGCGTGCGCCTCACGGAGCCGTGCCCGTGGCTGTCTCATGGGGCAACGGCTGCTCCTGGAGCGGGAGTTGTGCGGGCACGGTCTCGTCCGCGGTGACCGTGGGATGCCAGCCGTGCCGGTCGAGCGCGCGCACCAGGGCCCGCACCATCTGCGGGTCGAACTGCCGGCCCGCGCACCGTTTCAGCTCGGTCAGCGCATCGGAGACCGGGCGCGCGCGACGGTAGGAGCGCGTCGAGGTCATCGCGTCGAAGGCGTCCGCGACCGCCACGACCCGGGCGAACTCCGGGATCTGGCGCCCCACGAGCCCGTACGGATAACCGCTGCCGTCGAGCCGTTCGTGGTGGTGCAGGATCGCGGTGCGCGCCTCGCCGAGGAAGCCGATGCCGCGCACCATCTCGTGCCCGTACTCGGGATGCAGCTCGATGATCCGCCGCTCCTCGGGCGTCAGGGGTCCGTCCTTGCGCAGCAGCCGGGTGGGGACGCCGAGTTTGCCCACGTCGTGCAGGATGCCGGCGAACCGCAGCACTTCCACGCGGTCGTCCGGCATCCCGAGTTCGCGGGCGATGAGCACGGACGCCTTGCCGACCCGTTCGCTGTGCCCGCGGGTGTACTCGTCCTTGATGTCCACGGCCTGCACGAGGGCGCGGATGGTGGCCTGGTGGGCGGTGCGCTCGCGGTGGTACTGCTCGAAGACCCAGTACGAGATGTACATGGGCAGCAGGACGAGGAGGGCGGCGAAGGGACCGTACGGGCTCACCCAGAGGACCGCCATCATCAGACCCGCGAGCCCGTGCACGAGGGTGGGCGCGAGCGAGCCCGCGAAGCCGGTCCCCGCCCCGCGTACGAGCGTCGCGAACCGGCGCCCGCCGCTGCCCACGGCGGCCAGGATCACCCCGTCGAGCACCGACATGGCCAGGCAGAAGACCGCGGCGGCGGTGGCGGCGGGCAGCAGGGCGTACGGGAAGTCGGGGGCGCCGCCCGCGCCGAGCGAGGCGCGTCCGCCGAGTGCCTGGTGGACCTGTCCGGCGCTCCAGCAGGCGAGCGCGAGCTGACCGCCGCGCCAGATCCGCCGGGGCGCCACGGGCCGCTGCTCGACCCGGCCGAGCAGGGCGCCCGGTACGGCGGCGAGCGCGGCGGCGGGGGCGGGCAGCAGGAAGATCGCGGCGAGCAGTACGGGGAAGAACGCGCCCATGGAGCGCGGCGCCCGCTCCCCGAGCAGCGGACAGCGCGTGAGCCACTCGCAGAGCGCGTACAGCGCGGCGAGCAGCGCGACGGCGCCCCAGCGGATGCCGGGCGTGACGAGGACAGGGAGCACACAGGCAGCTCCCCCGAGCGCGGTCACGGCGATCAGGAGGCGCGCCGGGACAGGGATCGGCCGCATGGCGTTCTCCTCCCCGTGACACGGCCGCGCCGTTCAAGTCAGCCGTTCAAGTCCCGCACGGGTCAAGGCCGTTCACACCCGTACAGAATCCGGAGAATAAAGCGGCAGACGTAGGCGAGGTGGCCGGAACGGAGGATTGCCCCGGTCACAGGGGCGCGGATTAGCGCCAACGGGTGACAGAAGGCCGCGGCTTCCCGCGAAGGGCAGCCGCGACCGGTCAACTGTGTGGTATTGGACGCGAGTTCGCTTTGCGGCGAGTGTCAGTGCCGCTGGGCACCATGGGGCGCATGGACGATGCCGTGGGGGTTCTGCAGCACGAGTTCCGCTCCGCCGAGGGGAGCTTCCTGCTGCGACTGCGCTGTGATCTCGTATGGGACCGAGAAGCCTTCAGCCGGCTGGAGCGGGCCATGCGGCAGATCTGTGAGCAGAACCAGGCTGCCGAACGGCTCGACCGCTGGATGGCCGAGGGCTTCTACGACGTGGCGACTCAGGTCCCGGGCTGGACGGGGCATCCCCGCTTCCCAAGACCCGAACCGGAGGCGTACTACGTCGCCTGTATCGAGCGACTCGGCGACCTGGCCGACTGGTTCTTCCGAGGTTGGCACGCCTACCAGGAACCCCATGCCTGGCGTGAACTCTGAGGGCCGGTGCTGCAGTACGTCCGCCGCAGCCCCGGCACCGAACTCCGCTACGCCTCTGCCGGACGGTCCGCCGAGACCGCCACATCCTGGTCGGGTACAGCCTGGCCCGACCGGATCAGATCGAGCCGGCCCATCACCTTGGCCCGCAGATCGGCGGGCACGTCGTCGCTCCCGCAGCACCGCTTGACCAGCTTCTTCACGGCCTGCTCGAGCCCGTACTTCTCCAGGCACGGCGAGCACTCCTCGAAGTGCACTTCGAACTTGGTGCAGTCGCTGTCGGGCATCTCGTGGTCCAGGAACTCATAGAGATGGTCCAGGACTTCAGAGCAATCCGTCTCGTGCGGCTCTCCGCAGCTCATGAGCCCGAGCCTTTCGTTCCGTTCGACGCGTCGGAGGCACCCGCGGGGACGAGGCCGCGCTCGCGCGCGTAGTCCTCCAGCATTCCCCGCAGTTGGCGGCGGCCCCGGTGCAGGCGGGACATCACCGTACCGATGGGTGTCCCCATAATGTCCGCGATCTCCTTGTAGGCAAAGCCCTCTACATCGGCCAGATAGACGGCGATGCGGAATTCCTCGGGGATCGCCTGCAGCGCCTGCTTCACGTCCGAGTCCGGCAGATGATCGAGCGCCTGCGACTCGGCGGAGCGCAGCCCCGTGGACATGTGGGACTCGGCGCGTGCGAGCTGCCAGTCCTCGATCTCCTCGGCGGCGCTGCGCTGGGGCTCGCGCTGCTTCTTGCGGTACGAGTTGATGAACGTGTTGGTGAGGATGCGGTACAGCCACGCCTTGAGATTGGTGCCCTCACGGAACTGGTGGAAGGACGCGTACGCCTTCGCGTACGTCTCCTGCACCAGGTCCTCCGCGTCCGCGGGGTTGCGCGTCATCCGCAGCGCGGCGGAGTACATCTGGTCGAGGAACTCCAGCGCGTCACGCTCGAAGCGGGCGTTGCGCTCGGCTGTCGACTCCGTAGCGGTGTCCTCCGTGCGGCCCTCGTCGGTCCCAGTGACCGGACCCACCTCCTCAAGCGTCGTCGCAGAGCCGAAACCGGCCCTGCCCGAATCGGAGGATAGACGACCAACCGGTCCGCCCGCCGCCCGGATAGGGGCGGTCTTGGCCGCGGCCAGCAGCTCTCGCTCCATGTCGGACGCGCTGGTGCGGCTCGTGCAGGCGACTGAACCCATTACGGCGAACACCTTTCACTTCTTCTTGTACCGACGCCTCGCACAACCGTCGTCAAGGGCTCAACATTCCCGGGATCACCGCAATCCCTTGATCCAATCGGTGACGGAGTGAGTGATGAGCGCCACTGCTTCTTCCTGACCGATCCCGGCGCGCTTGGGGACGCTGAAACTGTGGTCGCCGTACGGGATCTCACTGAGGTCGTACGTCCCGTCGGGGAACTCGTCCGGCTTCCCGAAGGGGTCGTTGCCGCCCTGCACGACGAGGGTGGGGACGCCGGCGCCGAGCAGCTCCTCGGCGCGGGACTTCTCGGGCTTGCCCGGCGGGTGCAGGGGGAAGCTGAGCGCGAGGACGGCATGGGCTCCGAGCTCCGTGGCCGTACGGCAGGCGACCCGAGCGCCGGCGCTGCGGCCCCCGGAGATGACGGGGAGCTTCTTCTTCGCGAGGGCGGGCCAGATGCCACGCCATCCGACGTCGAGGGTCTTGGGCGCGGGCGCCACCTTCTTCCCGGCCACGCGCCAGGGCTGCTCCACGAGGGCGACGGTGACACGGTGCCGGGGAAGGTGGGCGGCGAGCGCCTGCAGATCCCGGGCGTCGATCCCGCCCCCGGCGCCGTGACTGACGGCGAGCACGAACTCGGCGTTCTTGGCGGAGTGCCAGGTGATGCGGGCGGGGCCCGCGTCGGTCTCGACGGTCTCGGTCTTCTGGTTGGTCACCGGCTCATCTTCGTACGCCTGCGGCCTCCGGCACCGCTCACCACCCCAGCAGCCGCGCACTCACCACCCCGGCAACCACGCGCTCACCACCCCAGCAACCACCGCGCCCCGCCTATCAGCGAAGCCAGCGACACCGCGTGGAAGAAGAAGAACCACAGCGCGGCCGGTACGTGCGTGAGGCGGGCCAGCTGGTCGGCGTCCGAGTCCGGCGCACCCCCGCGCCGACGCTTCGACTGGAGCTCGAACGCCGGGCGCACCCCGCCGAGCAGCAGGAACCAGACGACGACGTACGCGAAAGCCGCCTGCACCTCCGGGTTCGCCAGCCAGGAGATCAGGACGAACGCTCCGCCCGTGACGATCACCGTGACCGCCCCGTACGCGTTGCGGATCATCACGAGCATCGCGACGAGAAGGGCCGTGGCCAGCCAGAGCAGGGCCGTGATGTGGTTGGCGGCCAGCAGCCACGCACCCCCGAGGCCGAGCAGCGGCGGAGCCGTGTACCCCGCGGCCGCCGTGAGGATCATGCCCAGGCCGTGGGGCTTGCCCCGGCTCACGGTCAGCCCGCTGGTGTCGCTGTGCAGCCGGATCCCCTCCAGCTTGCGCCCGCTGACCAGAGCGATCAGACCGTGCCCGCCCTCGTGCGCGATGGTGATCGCGTTGCGCGAGATCACCCACAACTGGTGCGGCAGGATCACCGCGAGCGCCACCAACCCCGTGGCCACCACGAGCCACTGCTCGGGGTCGGGCTGGGCGCCGAAGACGCGGTCCCACAGGTCGGCCAGGGACGAGGCGGCTATGGGGTGCATATGCGAACCGGGCTCCTGTGGGCTGGACGGATCTGGCAGTGTGGCACGTATGTGCGGACGGTATGCATCCAGTCGTAAGCCCGAGGACCTCGCGACCATCTTCGAGGTCGAGGCGTGGGACCCCGAGGAGACTCTGGAACCGGACTACAACGTGGCCCCCACCAAGGAGGTCTACGTCGTACTCGACCGCCCTGTTAAGGACGCGGAATCCCCCCGCCCGGTTCGCCAGCTCCGCAAGCTGAAATGGGGACTCGTCCCGTCGTGGGCGAAATCACCCGAGGGTGCCGCGCGGATGATCAACGCGCGGGCGGAGACGGTGCATGAGAAGCCCTCGTACCGCAAGGCCTTCACCTCCCGCCGCTGCATCATCCCGGCCGACGGCTATTACGAGTGGGTCACCGCGGCCGCCGAGCGCGACCTGGAGGTCGAGGGCAAGAAGAAGCGCCCGCGCAAGCAGCCGTACTTCGTGACCCCGGCCGACGGCTCGGTCTTCGCGATGGCGGGTCTGTACGAGTTCTGGCGCGACCGCACGCTCGCCGACGACCACCCGCTGGCGTGGTGGGTCACGTGCTCGGTGATCACGACCGAGGCCGAGACCGGCCCGCTCGGCGTCGCCCCCGCGCAGGGCCCCCAGTCCTTGGCGGACATCCACCCGCGTATGCCGCTGATGCTGACGCCCGACCGCTGGGACTCCTGGCTCGACCCGTCCCATACGGACCTGACGGATCTGCAGTCCCTGCTCGCCCCGCCCCCGGAGGGCCTGCTGCGGGCGTTCCCGGTGTCGACGGCGGTCAGCAATGTCCGCAACAACGGGCCGGAGCTGCTCACGGAGCTGGACGGACCCGAGGAGGGGACTCTTTTCTGAGCCCGGCCGCCCACCTCTTTCCGAGCCCGGCCGCCCACCTCGCCGGACAACCGACCCCACCCACCCCCACTAAAGTGGGCCGTATGACCGAAACTCCCGCGCACACCACCCTCTGGCCCGCTCCGCACGCGAGCGGCGCCATCGACACCACGGTCCACGTGCCCGGATCCAAGTCGGTCACCAACCGCGCCCTCGTCCTGGCCGCACTGGCCGCCGAGCCCGGCTGGATCCGCCGCCCGCTGCGCAGCCGCGACACCCTGCTGATGGCAGGCGCCCTGCGCGCCCTCGGCGTCGGCATCGAGGAGGGCGTGGGCCCCGACGGCTCGGGCGAGGCCTGGCGTGTGATCCCGGCCGGCCTCGCGGGCCCGGCCACCGTCGACGTGGGCAACGCGGGCACGGTCATGCGCTTCCTGCCCCCCGTCGCCACGCTCGCCGACGGCGACATCCGCTTCGACGGCGACCCCCGCTCCTACGAACGCCCGCTCAACGGCGTCATCGACGCGCTGCGTGCCCTCGGCGCCCGTATCGACGACGAAAGCCGCGGCGCACTGCCGCTGACCGTGCACGGCGGCGGTGCACTGGACGGCGGCACGGTCGAGATCGACGCCTCGTCCTCCTCCCAGTTCGTCTCGGCGCTGCTGCTCTCCGGCGCCCGCTTCAACCAGGGCGTGGAAGTACGGCACACCGGCGAGCGGCTGCCGTCCATGCCGCACATCCGGATGACCGTCGAGATGCTGCGCGCCGTCGGCGCCCAGGTCGACGAGCCCGAGACCGGCGGCGAGCCCAACGTCTGGCGGGTCACGCCCGGCGCGCTGCTCGGCCGCGACCTGGTGATCGAGCCCGACCTCTCCAACGCCCAGCCCTTCCTCGCCGCCGCCCTGGTCACCGGCGGCCGCGTGGTCATCCCCGACTGGCCGGAGCGCACCACCCAGCCCGGCGACGCGCTGCGCGAGATCTTCACGGAGATGGGCGGTTCCTGCGAACTGACCGAGCAGGGCCTGGTGTTCACCGGCTCCGGTCTGATCCACGGCATCGACATCGACCTGGGCGAGGTCGGCGAGCTGACCCCCGGCATCGCCGCCGTCGCGGCGCTCGCCGACTCCCCGTCCACCCTCCGGGGCGTCGCGCACCTGCGGCTGCACGAGACGGACCGGCTCGCCGCGCTCACCAAGGAGATCAACGAGCTCGGCGGCGATGTCACCGAGACCGCCGACGGACTCCACATCCGCCCGCGCCGCCTGCACGGCGGGATCTTCCACACGTACGACGACCACCGGATGGCCACGGCCGGAGCGGTGCTCGGCCTCGCCGTGGAGGGCGTCGAGATCGAGAACGTGGCGACGACCGCCAAGACCCTGCCCGACTTCCCCGCTCTGTGGACCGGGATGCTCGGGGCATAGGGGAACAGCACCATGCGTCGCTACGGCAAGCACACCGACGAGGACGACATCCGCCAGCGCCCGAACCGCAAGGGCAACCGGCCGCGGACGAACATCCGTCCCAAACACGAGGACGCGGCCGGGGGCATGGTCCTCACCGTGGACCGCGGCCGCCTCACCTGTCTGGTCGAGGACCGCGTGGTCCTCGCGGTGAAGGCCCGGGAGCTGGGCCGCAAGGCCGCCGTGGTGGGCGACCGGGTGGCACTCATCGGCGATCTGTCCGGCAAGAAGGACACACTCGCGCGGATCGTACGGATCGAGGAGCGCGTCTCCGTCCTGCGCCGTACGGCCGACGACGACGATCCCTTCGAGCGCGTGGTCGTCGCCAACGCCGACCAGCTCGCGATCGTCACGGCCCTCGCCGACCCCGAGCCCCGCCCGCGCCTGATCGACCGCTGTCTGGTCGCCGCGTACGACGCGGGCCTGGAGCCGCTGCTCGTCCTCACGAAGTCGGACCTGGCCCCCGCGGACAAGATCCTGGAGTCGTACGGGGCACTCGACTTCCCGCACGTCGTCACCAGCCGCGAGGAGCTGGAGAACGGCGACGCGGCCGATCGCGTACGGGAGTTCCTGGCCGGGCGTACGACGGCGTTCGTCGGTCACTCCGGTGTGGGCAAGACGACGCTGGTCAACGCCTTGGTCCCGGAGGACCGCAAGCGCTCCACCGGCCATGTCAACGCGGTCACGGGCCGCGGCCGGCACACCACCACCTCAGCGCTCGCGCTCCCCCTGGCGGGCGCCGACGGCTGGGTGATCGACACGCCTGGCGTACGGTCCTTCGGGCTTCATCACGTGGATCCGTCGCGGGTCATCCTCGCGTTCCCCGACCTGGTGCCGGGCACCGAGGGCTGCCCGCGTGCCTGCAGCCACGACGAGCGGGACTGTGCCCTGGACGCCTGGGTCGAGGCGGGTCACGCGGACCCCGCGCGTCTGTACTCACTGCGCCGGCTGCTCGCCACGCGGGAGCGGCGCGAGGGCGACTGACCGCGGCGCGACGGCGACCGGTCTCGGACCGGACCGCGCTGACCTCAACTTTGTTTGCGCGCGCTGCGTCCCGGTAAGTGCATAATCGCACCAAGCCTGAGCAGTGCGGAGCAAGACCGACGACGCGGTCACCGAGGTTCTGGAGGCACACACCATGGCGTGGCTGCTGGTCATCGTCGCCGGACTGCTCGAAACAGGGTTCGCGGTGTGTCTCAAGCTGTCGCACGGCTTCACGCGGCTGTGGCCGACGATCTCGTTCTGCATCTTCGCGCTGAGCAGCTTCGGTCTGCTGACCCTGGCGCTCAAGCGCCTGGACGTCGGCCCCGCGTACGCGGTGTGGACGGGGATCGGCGCGGCCGGTACCGCGATCTACGGGATGATCTTCCTGGGCGACGTGGTGTCCACGCTGAAGCTGGTCTCGATCTCGTTCGTGATCGTGGGCGTCATCGGGCTGCAGCTGTCGGGCAGCGCGCACTAGGTACTGGAGCGGCAGGGCGCGTCAGCACGGGAGCGCCGGGCGTCAGGGCGTCAGCACAAGAGCGCCAGGGCGCTAGCGCCGCGCCCCCTGCAACGTTTCCCGCACCAGCCCGACCACTCCGCCCTCCCCCGCCGGGGCGATCACGCACGACAGCGCGAGCCGCAGTGCGAGCTCGCACTCCTGCCGCTCGCGTAACGCCTCCTCCTTGGACGCCCTCGGCCCGCCCCGCGCGGCCACCGCGCGCTCGCGCACGAGCGCCACCACTTCGGCCGGCGAGGGCAGCGGTCCGTCGGCCCGGCGCTGCGCCGGTACGGCGGACGTCGAGGGGACGGCGGGGAGCGGCGGCGCGGGCAGTCGCGGGTTCCAGCAGCCGGTCAGGACGGCCCGGACAAGGACGTTGGTACGGGCCGAACTCACCGTCCACTCCGCCAGGGACGGCAGCCCGCCCTCGGCGAGCGCACGGTCGGCGCCGGCCAGATACGCGTCCGTCTCACGCCGTACGAGGGCGCGGGCGAGCCCGTCCTTGGAGCCGAACTCGTTGTAGAGGGTCTGCCGCGAGACCCCGGCGACGGCGGCCACATCGACCATCCGGACCGTGGGCCATGGCCTGCGCTGGAGCGCGGTGTACGCCGCGTCGAGCAAGGAATCCCGTGCTGCGGGCATGGTCGCCTCCCCTGCCGGGCCGATAGGGGGAGAGTTGACTCGCCTCGCCGCACTGTCAAGGGGTCACGGAGCAAACCGCATCACTTCGCGCGACGGGGCCATGTGGTCCCTTCCGAACTCGATCGCTACTGTTCGACCATGCCCGACTACCACGATGATCTGCGTCTCGCCCACGTCCTCGCCGACGCCGCGGACCGCGCCACGATGGACCGGTTCAAGGCGCTCGACCTCAAGGTCGAGACCAAGCCGGACATGACGCCGGTCAGCGAGGCGGACAAGGCGGCCGAGGAACTGATCCGCGGCCAGCTCAAGCGGGCACGGCCGCGTGACGCGATCCTCGGCGAGGAGTACGGCATCGAGGGAACGGGCCCGCGCCGCTGGGTGATCGACCCGATCGACGGCACCAAGAACTACGTGCGCGGTGTGCCGGTCTGGGCCACGCTGATCTCCCTGATGGAGGCCGGCGAGGGCGGCTACCAGCCCGTCGTCGGCGTCGTCTCGGCGCCCGCGCTCAACCGCCGCTGGTGGGCCGCGAAGGGCGGCGGCGCGTACACCGGGCGCAGCCTGTCCTCGGCTACGCGGCTGCGGGTCTCGAAAGTCGGCCGGATCCAGGACGCCTCGTTCGCGTACTCCTCACTGACCGGCTGGGAGCAGCGCGGGCAGCTCGACGGGTTCATGGAGCTGCAGCGGGCAGTGTGGCGTACGCGGGGATACGGCGACTTCTGGCCGTACATGATGGTCGCCGAAGGCTCCGTCGACATCTGCGCCGAGCCCGAGCTGTCGCTGTGGGACATGGCGGCCACCGCGATCGTGGTGCAGGAGGCGGGCGGCACGTTCACCGGCCTCGACGGCCGGCCCGGACCGCACAGCGGAGATGCGGCGGCGTCGAACGGGCTGCTCCACGACGAGCTGCTCGGCTATCTGAACCAGCAGTACTAGCCCTCAACCGGCAATGGCGGAGCGGCAGTTGCAGGCTTGCGGCCTGGGGCTTTTGCCAGGGCATTGAATCGGCTTTACGCCGCCTTCACGCCCTCAACTGGCCTCGCGCTCCCCCTTGTTGACCAGTCTTTGACCTGCCACGCTGACTCTACCCCCACATTGTGAACTTGTGAATCCGTTCCCGAAGTCTTCGAGGACTCGCGGGGAACGCGGATTCGCGACTAGGAGGTGGCTTCAGCCCATGCTCGTCCGTGACGCCATGAGCACGATGGTTCTGACCATCGGCCCCGACCACACCCTCCGCCAAGCCGCCCGCTTGATGTCCGCACGCCATGTCGGCGCGGCCGTCGTCCTCGACGTCGACGCGGACGGCATCGGCATCCTGACCGAGCGCGACATCCTCAACTCACTCGGCGCCGGACAGAACCCGGACTTCGAGACCGCCGGCACCCACACCACCACCGACGTCGTCTACGCCGCGCCGGCCTGGACGCTCCAAGACGCCGCCGAGGCCATGGCGCACGGCGGCTTCCGGCATCTGATCGTGCTCGACGACCGCGAGCCCGTGGGCATCGTCTCGGTGCGCGACATCATCCGCTGCTGGGCACCGAGCCGCCGCCATCACACCTCCCTCGCCGGCTGACCGCCCCGCTGCCCACCTTGGATCTCGTCCAAGGTGGGCAGCATTCCAAAGTCACATCCAATCGGGACTTAGGACCCTTGAGCTGTTAGGGTTCCGACCATGAGTGACCTCCTGGATCGACTGCGCGGACGCGGCTGGCGTATGACCGCACAGCGGCGCGTCGTGGCCGAGGTCCTCGACGGTGACCACATGCATCTGACCGCCGACGAGGTGCACGCACGTGCCGCCGTCCGGCTGCCGGAAATCTCCCGGGCCACCGTCTACAACACGCTCGGCGAGCTGGTCTCGCTCGGTGAGGTCCTCGAGGTCTCGACGGACCGCCGCGCCAAGCGCTACGACCCCAACGCCCACCGCCCCCACCAGCACCTGGTGTGCGCGCGCTGCGGCGCCATCCGCGACGTCCACCCCGCAGGCAACCCCCTGTCGGACCTCCCGGACTCGGAACGCTTCGGCTTCACGATCTCGAACGTCGAGGTCACCTACCGGGGCATCTGCCCGGACTGCGCTTCCGCCTGATCTTTCGGTCCGGCCCCTCAGCTTCCCGAAAGCCCCCTGCGCCCTGACGCGGGGGGCTTTTGCGTGCCCGTACACCCAGTGCCCCGTACAACCATCAACCTCCCACCCCCTTCCAGAATCTGACGACCCGTCATATCGTCTGCGGCGGCCGAAACTCAGCGCTAGGAGACCCTTGTGGGAGACCCGCACCCGACCCCACCCGGCACCGCACAGCCACCCAAACTGCACGCCACCGATCTCACCCGCACCTTCGGACGCGGCCCCAAGCAGGTGAACGCGCTCGGGCCGGTGGAACTCTCCATCGCCCCGGGCGAGTTCACCTGCATCGTCGGCCCCTCCGGCTGCGGCAAGTCCACCCTCCTGCGGATCGCCGCGGGACTGCTCAGACCCAGCTCGGGAACGCTGGAGATACGCACCACCAGCCCCCGGCCCGCCGCGATGATCTTCCAGGACTACGGCATCTACGACTGGAAGACCGTTCTCGCCAACGTCCGCTTCGGACTCGACATCCAGCGCGTACCGCGCAAGGAGGCCGACGCCCGCGCTCGTGACTGGCTCACCAGGATGGGCCTCGCGGACTTCGCCGATGCCTACCCCGCCGCGCTCTCCGGCGGTATGCGCCAGCGCGTCGCCATCGCCCGCGCTCTCGCCGTGGAGCCCGAGATCCTGCTGATGGACGAGCCCTTCGCCGCGCTCGACGCCCAGCTGCGCACGATCCTCCAGGACGAGCTCCTCGAACTCACCCAGAGCACCCGCACCACCACCCTCTTCATCACGCACAGCCTGGAGGAGGCGATCGTGCTCGGCGACCGGGTGCTCGTGATGTCCGCACGGCCCGGGCGGGTGATCGCCGAGCGGCGCCCGCCATTCGAGCGGCCGCGCTCCGGCGCCGTACGCGACACGCCTGAATTCACCGCCCTGAAGAGCGAGTTGTGGGAGCTCCTGCGCGGCGAGGTGCGGACGGAGGCGGTGCCGGTATGAGCCTCACGAAATCCCCCGATACGCAGCAGGCCCTGCTCGTCCGCAAGCCCGGCCCCCAGGAGCTGCACCCCGCCCGCACGCACCGCCGCCGGCGCACCCTGGAGATCTCCCTCGCCATAGCCGTACCCGTGGCCCTGGTCCTGTTGTGGCAACTGGCCGCCGTACAGGGCTGGATAGACGACCGCATCTACCCGGCCCCGCAGACGATCATCGAGGACGGCTGGGAACGCGCCGCCGACGGCGACCTGTGGCCGGACGTCTGGGCCACGCTCAAGCGCGTCCTGGCCGGCTATGCGATCGGCACGGTCGCGGGCTACGCGCTCGGCCTGCTGATGGGCTCGCTCTCCTTGGTACGAGCGGCACTCGAGCCCCTGCTCGACGCGCTCTACGTCGTACCGAAGCTGGCCCTGCTCCCCATCTTCCTCAACATGTTCGGGCTCGGCGAAGGACCGCAGATCGCCCTGGTCGCCACGACGGTGTTCTTCTTCGTCTGGATCTCCACGATGGCCGCGGTGCTCGCCGTTCCGGCCGGCCACCGCGACGCGGGCCAGGTCTTCGGCGCCTCGCCCTGGCAGATGTTCCGGCATGTCCTGCTGCCCGCCTCGCTGCCCTCGGTGCTGGTCGGCGCGCGGATTGCCGCGGGCGTCGCCGTCCTCGTGATCGTCGCCTCGGAGTCCATCGCCGCCGACGACGGCCTCGGAAAACTGATCTTCGAGTCCCGGGCGCTCTTCCAGAACGACGTGATGTTCGTCGGCATCGTCTGCGTCGCCGTACTCGGCGTCGTCTTCTCCGAACTGGTCCGGATCGCCGGTCGGTTGCTCACCCCGTGGGCACCGCGCGACCGGGGCCGCGGCCAGTCCTGATCAAGCTTCAGTCCGTACGTACGGAGGCATTGATGCACACCCGTAAGACCATCCCTGTCCTGCTCCTTGCGGTCACCCTGCTCGCGTCGGCGGGCTGCACCAAGGAGGACGACGCACCCAAGGACACGGCCGACGCGAAACCCCGCGACATCAAGGTGGTCGCGGGCTGCGCCACGAGCGGCTGGACCGACCCGGCCGACACCAACGAGAACCGTGAGCCGGCCCGCTGCGACAAGAACACTCCGGCCCCGCAGCCGCTGAAGAAGGAGCGCAAGCTGGTCGTGGCCAGCGGCACACTGAGCGCCGAGTACGTGGCGCCGCTCCAAGTGGCCCTGGCCAAGGGCGAGTTCAAGAAGGAGGGCCTGGACGTCGAGCTGAAGACGCTGCCGACCCCGGACGCCCTGCCACTGCTCGCCAAGGGCGACATCGATGTCCAGTGGGCCGCGCCCGAGGCCGCCGTCATGAACGGCATCAACGGCGGCTTCGACATCAAGTGGGTGGCGGGCAACTTCTCCCCCGACCCCGAGTCCAAGAGCGGTCTGTGGGTGCGCCTGAAGGACGGCGAGAGCGCCGAGAAGGTCCCCATGGCCGGCCGCACACTGGGCACGATGATCGGCAAGGGCTCCGTCATTGCGTATCCGATGAGCAAGGCGCTCACCAAGCACGGCGGCGGGCTCGACAAGGTGGACTTCCGCCAGCTGGGCTCGGCGGATGTGCTGACGGCGCTGCAGAACGGCGGGGTGGACTCGGCCTGGCTGCTCGACCCGATGTGGCAGAAGGTCGAGGGGGACTCCAAGTACGCGTTCCTGGGCGGTCAGCCGCTCGGTGAGCCACTGGGCGGCGCGCTGTTCGGGCGGAATCTGCTCACCGATGACAAGGACGCGGGGGTCGCCTTCCTGCGCGCGTACGTCCGCACGATCAACACGTACTTCGCGGGCGACTACAAGTCCGATTCGGCCTTCGTGACCGAGCTGGCGAAGCTGCTGAAGATCGAGGAGGCGGTCCTGAAGTCCACGCCGTCGCTGCGGATGGACTGGGAGCTGCGCAAGGGCACGACGGACCGGCTGCAGGACGCGTACGCGCAGGCGGGGGTCGCGGAGGGCGAGCGGGTGCCGGAGAACAAGGCCGTGGACCGGTCCTTCTACGCGGAGGCGGTCGGACACAAGCCGTAAAACACTCAGGCCCGGATCTCCAGGAGATCCGGGCCTGAGTCTTCAGTAGCGGGGACAGGATTTGAACCTGCGACCTCTGGGTTATGAGCCCAGCGAGCTACCGAGCTGCTCCACCCCGCGTCGGTGAACCCAACCTTACGGCAGGGCGACGACCAGCGCAAATCGCTTTACGTGAGCAGCTCAGGGGCGTGCGGGAGCGGCGCGGGAGGCCTCGGCGAGACCTTCGAAGGGCCGCGCGAGACCTGGGAGAGCCTCTATGCGGTGAGCTCCTGCTGCAGCGCCTCGCTCAGCCGCGCCGCCCGTTCGGAGACCTCTGCGGGACCGTACGAAACCGCCTTCGCGCACCACTTCTGCGCCTCGGAAAGATCGCTACGACGCGCGTAGAGCAGGGCGAGCCGCAGCGCCGCCCGGCCGTGCCCGGCGTCGGCCGCGCGCTTCCACCAGACGAGCGCCTCGGGCTCGCTGCCCTCGCGCGCGAGCAGCAGACCGAGGTTGAAGGCGCCGCCCAGGCTGCCGGCTTCGGCGGCCAGCCGGTACCAGCGCGCCGCCTCGACCACGTCGTCGCGGGCCGCGGCGAACGTGCCCACGCGCACCTGCGCCCGCCGGTGCCCGAGCTCGGCCGCCCGCTCGTACCACTCCTCACACTCGGTCTTGCCGCCCGCCGCCTCACCGAGGACGACGTCCTCGCGGCGGGTGCCCTGGTCGAGCAGGGCGGCCAGACGGTACGCGGCCTCGGCGCTGCCACCGCCGGCCGCGCAGCGCAGATGCCGCTCGGCGGTCTGCCGGTCGCCCTCGCGCAGATGCGCGATACCGACCTGCAGCGCGGCCTCGGTGTGCCCGGCCGCGGCGGCCCGCTCGTACCACTCGAAGGCCACGGGCTCGTCCTCGCGGCCCGCGTAGAGGATGCCGAGGTTGAAGGCGGCGTCCACGCTGCCGGCCTCGGCCGCCTTGGAGAACCAGGGTTCGGCGCCCGAGGCGTCACCGGCCTGCATGAGCAGTACCGCCAGCGCGTTGGCGGCCTCGCGGTGGCCCGCGTAGGCCGCGCGGCGGTACCACTGCTCGGCCTGCCGGCCGCGCTTCTGCTCGGCGCAGAGCAGACCGAGGTTGTACGCACCGTTCACATCGCCCGCGTCCATGGCGGCGCGGTACCAGCGCTCGGCGGTCTGGGTCTCGCCGCGCTCGGCGTGCAGGGCGCCGAGCGCGTTGGCCGCGTTGCCGTCCCCGTCCTGGGCGGCTTTCAGCCACCACACCGCCGCGCTGTCCTCGTCGCCGGCGTCGCGCAGGAGGAAGCCGAGCGCGCAGGCGGCGCGGGCCTCGCCGTCCTTCGCGGACGTGAGATACCAGCGGCCGGCCTCCTTGAGGTCGCCGTGGCGCTCCAGGATCGCGCCGAGCTGCAGCGCGGCCCGGCGGTGACCGCGCGCGGCGGCCTGCCGGTACCACTGCTCGGCCTCGGCGAGCAGGCTGCCGCCGAGGATGCGGCTGCCGGTGTCGGGCTCGGCGCCCGCTTCCACGGTCTCCTTCTCGGACGAGGAGCCTGTCTGGTGACCGAAGGAGCCTGTCTGCTGGCCGGGGGAGACCGCCTGCCGGCCGAAGGACCGCGACAGCGGAGCCGTACCCGTGAGGGCGCCCCGCGTCTCGGCAGCACGCCGTTCAAGGGCGCGGGCAAGCCGGTAGGCCGCCTCCCGGTGACCCCGCTCGGCGGCGGCGCGCATCCAGCGCTCGGCGCCCACGTCACTGCGGTGCTCAAGGAGATCGGCGAGCGCGTACGCGCCGAGGGTGTGGCCCTGTTCGGCGGACTGGCGCAGCCAGTACTCGGCGGCCGGCTCGTCGCCGCGCTCGCGGTGATGGCGGCCGAGGGCGTGCGCGGCAGCGGAGGAACCGGCGACGGCGGCGATCCGCCACCATCCTGCGGCCTCGTCCGCGTAACCGCGCTGATGGAGCAGGACACCGAGGTTGTTGGCGGCCGCACGGTCGCCGTCGGCGGTGGCCGTGCGGAGGAAGGGCTCGGCGCCGTCGAGGTCGCCGCGGCGCAGCAGCAGGGAGCCGAGCATGCTCATCGAGGCGACGTCGCCGAGTTCGGCGCCGTGGCGATGGCGTGCTTCATCGACGGCCGTGGCCGGATCCTCCCGGTCGGCCGACTGCGTAAGTCGCCCTGTCTCCAACAGAGTTGCCTTATCCCCCATAAGTTCCATCGTCGCACCACCTGCAACCCGGGTACACCTGGTATACCCCGACCCTTGAGGTCACTTCAGCGTTTTGTCGACATGCCCACAGGGAGACAAGTCAAACACGGATCCGCCAACTCCGCCCCGCTCGGCGCAGTTGTCACATCCACGTAGTCAACTGCCTTGTTGTTCAAGGGACATGAGTACGAGAACTCATCTTCGAAGGAGACCTCTGCGGCCGGGACCACCCTGCCCCCGGACATGACTGAGGCCCGGATCTCCATGAGATCCGGGCCTCAGTCGTTCAGTAGCGGGGACAGGATTTGAACCTGCGACCTCTGGGTTATGAGCCCAGCGAGCTACCGAGCTGCTCCACCCCGCGCCGTTGTGTCCAAACCGTACCACGGCGCGGGAGGGGCCTTTTACCTGCTCACTCGTCCTTGCGGGCCTTGTCCTCGGACTTCTTCTCGGCCTCGATGGCCCGCTTCACGGCGTCCTCGGCCTTCTGCATCGCCTCGTCGTAGCCCGAGAGGTCACCGGCCTTCAGAGCCTTGTCCGCTTCGTCGAAGGCCTTCTGCGCCTCGTCCAGCGCCTCCTTGACCGTCGGGTCGCTGGAGGGCGGCGGTGTCGGCTTCTCCGGGTCCTCGGGCGGCTCGCCGGTCTCCGCGCCTTGCGCACCGAAGACCGCGTCGAAGCTCTCGGCCAAGGTGTCCTTGAAGACAGGATCCCGGGCACCCGTGTACGAGACGCCGACCTTCTTCAGAAGCGGGTAGTTGGCGTTACCGCCCTTGACGTAGACGGGCTCGACATACAGGAAGCCCTCGTCCAGCGGGATCGTCAGCAGATTTCCGTAGACGATGTCCGAGTCCGTGCCCCTGAGGTCGCGGACGAACGTAGCGACCTCGTTGTTGCCGTTGAGCTCGGACTGGACCTGCTGGGGTCCTGGCACTTCCGATTTGACGTTCAGGACTCTTATGGTCCCGTACTCGCTGCTGTTGGCATCGGCGTCGACCGCCATGAACGCCTGCAGATTCGGCCGGCCGTTGGGTGTGAACGTGGTCGTCAGCGAGAACTTCTGGTCCTGGTCGGCCGGCGTCTTGCCCTTCTCCGGCATCTTCAGGCTCAGGTAGTACGGCGGGACCGCGTTCTTCTCCTTGTTGGTCGGGTCGTCCGGCACCTGCCAGACGTCCGAACCGCTGTAGAACTGGCGCGCGTCCTCGACGTGGTACCGGGTCAGCAGCTCGCGCTGGACCTTGAACAGGTCCTGCGGGTAGCGCAGGTGCTCCTTGAGCTGGGCCGAGATCTCGCTCTTCTTCTCGACCGTGCCGGGGAACGCCTTCATCCACGTCTTCAGGACCGGGTCGTTCTCGTCCCACTCGTAGAGCTTGACCGAGCCGTCGTACGCGTCGACGGTGGCCTTCACCGAGTTGCGGATGTAGTTGACCTGGTTCTGCTGGGCCACCACCGCACGCTGGTTGTTGGCCGCCGTCAGCGAGTCGGCCGTGGTGTCGCCGAGCGTGGTGCGCGAGGCGTACGGATAGCCGTTCGTCGTCGTGTACGCGTCGACGATCCACTGGATCTTGCCGTTGATCACGGCCGGGTAGGCGTCACCGTCGATGGTCAGCCACGGGGCGACCGCCTCGACGCGCTCCTTGGGCGTGCGGTTGTAGAGGATCTTCGAACCCTCGCCGATCGCGCCCGAGTACATGATCTGCGGCTCGCTGAACGCGACAGCGTAGGCAGCCCTGTTGATCGGGTTGGAGAGGTCGACGCCGCTGTCACCCTTGTAGCTGGTGGTCTGCTCGCCGTCCTTCTCGTAGTCGAGCTCCTTCTGGGGCCCGCCGACGATCGAGTACTGCTCGGTCTTCTCGCCGTAGTAGATCCGCTGCTCGTAGTTGTCGGGCAGCATGCCGGTGGTCGGCAGACCCTTCTCCGTGAACTCGGGGGAACCCGCCGGGTCCGCCTTCGGGTCCGTGCCCGTGCCCTTGGCCGTGATCGCGCCATAGCCATGGGTGTACGTGAAGTGGTCGTTGATCCAGTTCCGCTTCGGGATGCCGTCGAGGTCGAGCTCGCGCAGACCGATGACGGTGTCCTGCTCCTTGCCCGAGGCGTCCTTGTAGCGGTCGACGTCGAGCGTGGTCGGGAACTGGTAGTACTTGCGCAGCCGCTGCAGCGTGTCGAAGGTCGGGCCCACGACATTGGGGTCGATCAGGCGGTAACTGGCCTGTGCGTCGGCCTGCTTGCGCTGCTCGGTCTTCGCGGCGTCCGAGCTCCCGGTCGCACCCTTGCCGGAGTAGTCCTGGATCTGGACACCGTCGATGTCGTACGCCTTGCGCGTGGCCTCGATGTTCTTCTCGATGTACTCCTGCTCCTTGGCCTGCTCGTTCGGCTCGACCTGGAACTTCTGCACGATGGCCGGGTACAGGCCGCCGATCAGGATCGCCGAGAGCACCATCAGACCGAAGCCGATGACGGGCAGCTGCCAGGTGCGGCGCCACAGCGTCGCGAAGAACAGGACGGCGCAGATGGCCGCGATGCAGAACAGGATGGTCTTCGCCGGCAGATACGCGTTGGCGTCCACGTAGCGCAGACCCGTCCAGTTGCCCGTGGCCTTGAAGTCACTGGACTTGACCGCGAGTCCGTACCGGTCGAGCCAGTACGCGACGGCCTTGAGCGCCACGAACAGGCCGAGCAGCACGGAGAGATGACCGGTCGCGGCCGAGGTGGCGCGGGCGCCGCCGGTGACCCGGAGGCCGCCGTACAGGTAGTGCGTCAGCGCGGCGGAGATCAGCGAGAGCACGGCGGCCGCGAAGCCGAAGCCGAGCAGGAACCGGTACCAGGGCAGGTCGAAGGCGTAGAACGCCACGTCCATGCCGAACTGCGGGTCCTTCTGGTTGAAGGGCACCCCGTTCACCCACATCAGCCACGTACGCCACTGGCCCGAGGCGGACGCACCGGCGATCAGGCCCACCAGGGCCGTGATCGCGAGCAGGATCCACTTCTTGTACGGGGCGATGCCCATGCGGTAGCGGTCGAGGCTCTGCTGCTCCAGCGACATCGCGCTCAGCGGCGGGCGCAAACGGTGCGCCAGCCAGATGTTGAAGCCGACGGCCGCTGCCATGAGCAGACCGAAGACGGCGAACAGCCCGATCTTGGTCCACAGCGTGGTGGTGAAGACGGAGGAGTAGTGAACCGAGCGGTACCAGAGCCAGTCCGTCCAGAACCCCGCGAACATGACGAAGAGCATGGCCAGTACGGCCAGGACGCCCAGCGTCATCAACAGGGTGCGGACACGCCGGGACGGTCGGCCCACTCTGATCCGTGGCCCCGAAGGGGGGCCTGAGCCGCGGTCCGGCATCTGGAAAGCCAAGGTGCGCACCTCGAAGTTCGGCGGTCGGTGTGGGCTCCGCGATCGTAGAGCCCACTCGTGCAACTTACTGAAGCTTTACTCAGTTCCCGGACGAGAGAGGGCGTTTCCGATCCGTGATCTGGCTCCACCACCACCTCGGAGTGGCCGAGTTCTCGTTCCGGGGTCTGAACCAGGCAGGATATGGCGCATGTCGAATGTTTCTCCCTCCGGCCCCCCGATGGCCGCGAGCCCGCTGACCCGTGCCGTACTCGAGATCGATGAGTACGTCGGCGGTCTCGGCTGGGATCAGCCCGCCCGTCTGTTCGCCCTGGTGGACACCGCCAAGCTGCGCGCGCAGGAACCGGGTCTGGCCGGCCGGCTCGGTCTGACCGGGGAGGAGGCGGCCGCGGCCCTGACCCCCATCGAGCAGGACGAACTGCCCGCGGGCACCCCGCTCGACGAGTTCCTCGGCACCATCGCGTGGCCGGACGCGGTGGCCGGCTGTGCGCTCACCATCGAGCGTCTGATGCTGCCGCCGACGGCGGAGGCCTCGGTTCCGGACGGTCTGAACGAGAAGCAGTTGGCCAAGTGGGTCGGCAGGCACCCGGACCGTCAGGAGGTGCGGATGACCGTGGCGGTGCTGCGGGGCGGCAAGCGCGAGTCGGCGATCAGGCTGCGCGAGAAGGACTCCCCGACGGATGTGCTGACCGGCTCGGACCTGGTGCCGGGTCTCGCGGAGGCACTGGCGGCGACGTTCGCCTAGAGCTCTTTCGACAAGAGCTTCCTTGCGTCGATACGAGGAGGGGGCGCCGCATCGGATGCGGCGCCCCCTCCTCGTAGCTCCTCGTAATTCCTCGCAATTCCTCGTATCGACGCTTGACGATCCGCTCCCCTACTTCACGGAGCAGGACGGCAGCTCCGAGGTCTTGCCCGCGCGGATCTTGTTCAGGGAGTCCATCGCGTCGTCGATGGTCTTCACCCTGACGAGGGTGAGGCCGTCGGGGATGTCCTTGGCGGCCGAGGCGCAGTTGTCCTCGGGGGTGAGGAAGTACTCCGCGCCCTTGCTGCGGGCGCCGACGGTCTTCATCTCGATGCCGCCGATCGGACCGACCTTGCCGTCGTCGTCGATGGTGCCGGTGCCCGCGACGAACTTGCCGCCCGTGAGGTCCTCGGGGGTCAGCTTGTCGACGATGCCGAGCGCGAACATCAGACCGGCGCTGGGGCCGCCCACGTCGGCGAGCTTGATGTCGATGGTGAACGGGAAGATGTGGTCGGGCCCGGCGTGGATGCCGACGACCGCCCGGCCGTCCTCGGGTGCCTTCTCGGTGGTGACGACGACCTTCTCGGTGCCCGTGGCCTCCTTGCGGGCCTTCTCGGCCGCGGCGGCCTCCTTGGCGGGGATGATCGTGAAGACCACGTCCTCGCCGGGCTTGTGCTTGGTCACGAGCTTGGCCACGTCGTCGGGCTGCTCGACCGCGGTGCCGTCCACTTCCTTGATGACATCGCCGGCGTGCAGCTTGCCCTCGGAGGGGCTGTCCTTCACGACGCTGGCGACCACGACGCGGGTCTCGAAGGGGATGTCCAGCTCCGTGAGCGCCGCGGCCTTGGCGCTCTCCTGGGACTGGCTGAACTCCTCTGCGTTCTCCTGCGTCGACTCCTCCTCCGTCTTGCCGTCGGGGTAGAGGGTGTCGTGCGGGACGACGAGGTTGTCGTGGGAGATCCAGCCGTAGACGGCCTCGAAGAGGTTCATCTTGTAGTCGGCGCTGGTGACGCGGACCGTCGTCATGTTGAGGTTGCCGGTCGTCGGGTACGTCTTGTGGCCCGAGATCTGCAGCACCGGCTCGCCGTCGAGGTCGCCGAGGGTGTTCACCGTCGGGCCCGGGGACATCTCCGAGTACGGGACTTTGATCAGCACACCCGCGCAGAGCAGCGCGATCAGCATCAAGGTGGAGGCGAGCATGGTCGCGGTGCGGCGAGGCATGGAACGACAGTACGGGACGCGCCTGTCAGTGCACCCCTGGGGCCGGTCCGTCCGTGGTCTCGCGCGGTGCCGGCCGGTACCGGCGGCTCGCTTGGACGTCAGGCGGCGTCCGTCCCCGGGTCCGTCTTGGCGGCGCTGTTCTCCATCGCATTACGGAACTTCGCGTATCCGGCGAGCTCCGTGACATCGCCCGTACGTCCGGACTTACGGGCGCGTGTGGCCCAACTGCCCCAGAGGGCCGCCCCGATCGCGGCGAAAAGCGGAATCAGCAGCCATGCGAGCGACCCCATGCCGACCTCCCGACCCCAACTGACCGATCACTACTGAGTGATCAGCAGATTAGCCATCCGTACGGATAACGCTCACGGCAGGGGTTGGGTTACGCAACCGGAGGGACTTGAGTGGCTGAGGTGGTCCCGGGTCAGCAGGCGCCGGCTCGGGGACCAGCAGGCGCCGGCTCGGGGCTCAGCAGGCGCCGACCCACTCCTCGGTGCCGTCCGAGAACTTCTGGTGCTTCCAGATCGGCACCTCGTGCTTGAGGGTGTCGATCAGCTGCCGGCTCGCCTCGAAGGCCTCGCCGCGGTGCGGACAGGAGACAGCGACGACCACGGCGATGTCCCCGACCTCCAGGTCCCCCACGCGGTGGACGGCCGCGAGCGCCCGTACCGGATAGTCCGCGCACACCTTCTCGGCGACGCGGCGCAGCTCGGCCTCCGCGCTGGGGTGGCAGGAGTAGCCGAGCGCGTCGACGTCGGCGCCCCCGTCGTGATTGCGCACGGTGCCCACGAAGAGCGTGGTGCCGCCGGCCGCGCTGTCGCCGACGGCCGTGAAGACCTCGTCGACGGAGAGCGGGGTCTCGCGGATGGCAAGCAGCCGGATCGGATCCTGCGCCGCCTGCTCGCCTGGGTGGTCATACCGTGCAGCCATGGGGTCCATGGTGCCGTACGGCGGTGAGATCGCGGAATAGCGGTTTCGACCGGGGGTGCGGGTGGGGTGTCGGAGGGTTCTACAGGCGGGTGCGTTGTCAGTGGGCGTCGATAGCCTGACAAAGGGCTTCGGCCCCCGGGTGGGCGGGGACTGTCCGGGTCACACCCCCCGCCGCTTCCGCGCCCTCCGTACCACCGCCGCCGCGCCCAGCAGCGCCACCGTCGCGCCCGCCGCACCCGCGGCCGTGGCGTCCTTGCGGCCGAGGCGTCGGCCCGCGACCGTGTGGCGGCCCTGCACCTCTTCCAGGAGTTCGGCGAGGACCTCCTCGTTGGTCCACTGGGGGCGCCAGCCCGCGTCGTGGAGGCCGCTGACGCTGACGACCCAGGGGTGCATCGTGTACGCGAGGTCGCCCGCCGGGGACGGGGTGAGGCCGATGCGGTGGAGGCGGGCGGCGGCGCCGAGTGCCACGGCCGAGGGGAGCTCCATGCGGCGGATGCCGCTCAGCTCCTCGATCTCCTCCTGTTCGAGCCAGCCGTCGCAGCCGACGGCGAGTTCGCCCTCGACCTTCTCCAGGACCGCGTATTCGAGGGCGCTGCACAGGTCGTCGACATGGCAGAACTGCCAGGTGGGACGGGAGCCCGCGACCACGAGGAGGCGGGGGGACTCGAAGTAGCGGGTCAGGGCGGTGTCCGTGCCGCCGACCAGGACCGCCGGGCGCAGGACCGTGACGTTCAGGCCGGGGTGCGCGCGGGGGGCGCGGCGGGCCAGGCGCTCGATTTCGAGGAGGTCGCCGACGCCGGTCGCCTCGGCGGTGGCCTTGAGCTCCGCGTCCTCGGAGAGGGGGAGCTCGTTCTCGGGCAGGGCGCCGTAGACCATCGCGGAGGTGCACAGGATCACCCGGTGGACGCCGGCTGCCGCGGCCGCCGTGAGGACCGTCTGAGTGCCGCGCACGTTGTACGCGGTGCGCGCGGCCGCGTCCGTCTCCAGGTCGAGGTCGAGCGCCAGGTGCACCACCACGTCCGCGCCGCGCAGCTTCTCGGCGATCGCCGGGTCCCGTACGTCCAGGATGTGCCACTGGGCCGCGGCGCACTCGCCACGGCGCTCGTCGATGGCGATGACCTGCTTGATCTCTTCGGACGCGACCAGGCGCTCGACGAGCTTCGCGCCCACGCCGGTGGCCGCGCCGGTCACAGCCACCACTGGGCCGCGACCGCCCATGGTTGAGTCGTTTCGCGCTGCGCGAACCTTCGGATCCGGGGAACTCACCAGGCGTCTCCAGCGGTTGTCTTCAGTACGTACGTGAATGACGCGTACGTACCAGGTGACGTCCATCCTGCCGCAGGCCCTGCGGTGGCGGAGCACCGAGGCCCGAAGCGGGCCGGGTGTCTACGCTGGGTGGTGAGACCCGGTCTCAAGTCGGGCAGTCGCCGTCGGCAGTCAGCCGGCGGCCCTACGAGCCGAGGATTCCCGTGAGTGACACCCCATTCGGATTCGGCCTTCCGCCGGAGGAGCCGGAAGACGGCGACGAAGGCAAGAAGAAGGATCAGCAGGGCGGTGGCCAGGGCGGACCGGCTAATCCGTTCGGATTCGGGTTCCCGGGAATGGGCGGCCCGGGCGGTCTCGGCGGTCCCGGCGGTCCGGGGGGCGACAACCCCTTCGCCGCCATGTTCGGGTCCATGAATCCGAACGACCTGGGCGCCGCGTTCCAGCAGCTCGGCCAGATGCTCTCGTACGAGGGCGGCCCGGTGAACTGGGACATGGCCAAGCAGATCGCCCGCCAGACGGTCGCCCAGGGCACCTCGGACGGCACCAAGGACGCCAGCGTCGGTACGGCCGAGCGCGCCGCGGTCGAGGAGGCCGTGCGCCTGGCGGACCTGTGGCTGGACGGCGCGACCTCGCTGCCCTCGGGTGCGAACACGGCCGTGGCCTGGTCGCGCGCCGAGTGGGTCGAGGCCACCATCCCGGTGTGGCAGGAGCTCGTGGACCCGGTCGCCGAGCGCGTGGGGAACGCGATGGGTGACGTACTGCCCGAGGAGATGCAGGCCATGGCGGGCCCGCTGATCGGGATGATGAAATCCATGGGCGGGGCCATGTTCGGCCAGCAGATCGGCCAGGCCGTGGGCGTGCTCGCGGGCGAGGTCGTCGGGTCGACGGATATCGGCCTGCCCCTCGGCCCGGCGGGCAAGGCCGCGCTGCTTCCCGTGAACATCCAGGCCTTCGGCAAGGACCTGGGCATCGACCAGAACGAGGTGCGGCTCTACCTCGCCCTGCGCGAGGCCGCCCACCAGCGGCTCTTCGCCCACGTGCCGTGGCTGCGCTCGCACCTGTTCGGTGCCGTCGAGGGCTATGCGCGCGGCATCAAGGTGGACACCACCAAGCTGGAGGACGTGGTCGGCCAGTTCGACCCGTCGAACCCGGAGGAGCTGCAGAACGCGCTGCAGTCGGGCATGTTCCAGCCCCAGGACACCCCCGAGCAGAAGGCCGCGCTCGCTCGTCTGGAGACGGCGCTCGCGCTGGTCGAGGGCTGGGTGGACGCGGTGGTGCACGAGGCCGCCAAGGACCGTCTGACCTCGGCGAACGCCCTGCGCGAGACCCTGCGCCGACGCCGCGCGAGCGGTGGTCCCGCCGAGCAGACCTTCGCCACGCTCATCGGTCTGGAGCTGCGTCCCCGCCGGCTGCGTGACGCCTCGCGCCTGTGGGCCTCGCTCACCGACGCCCGTGGTGTGGACGGCCGCGACGGCCTGTGGGCGCACCCGGACATGCTGCCGACGGCCAATGACCTGGACGACCCGGACGGTTTCGTGCACCGCGGCGACCCGTCGGCGGACGGCGCCGGGGACGACGAGCCGAAGCTCGACTTCGATGCGATCGACAAGATGCTGGGCGAGGCGGCCGGCTCGGGTCCGGACCTGAAGAAGCACGACGACAAGAGCAGCGACGACAAGGACGACGACAGCAAGTGAGCCTGCACGAGAACGCCACCCTCGTACTGAAGTCGTACGAGGACCAGGCAGAGCTGCGCCGGCAGTATCTGGACCACCTCGCCGCCCATGAGGACGGCATGTGGAAGGCCTGCGAGGCCGGGCATCTGACGGCCTCCGCCCTGGTCGTCGACCCGACGCGCGGCAAGGTGCTGCTGACGCTGCACAAGAAGCTCAACATGTGGCTGCAGATGGGCGGCCACTGCGAGCCCGGCGACGTATCCCTTGAAGCCGCCGCCCTGCGCGAAGGCACGGAGGAGTCCGGGATCGAGGGGCTCACGCTGCTCGACGGCGGGCCGGTGCGCCTGGACCGGCACCCCATCCCGGCGCCCTGCAACTGGCACCTCGACGTGCAGTACGCCGCCATCGCGCCGGCCGGAGCGGTCGAGGCGATCAGCGAGGAGTCCCTCGACCTGAAGTGGTACGCGTACGACGAGGTCGCCTCGGTGGCCGACGAGTCCGTGGTGCGGCTGATGGAGCGGGTGCGGGCCCGGCTCTGACGGTCATGGGTACGGACATGAGTAAGGGGCGGACACCGTGGGTGCCCGCCCCTTACAACTGACCTGCTACGACCAGTCGTTGCCTCGGTTCTGGCCGCGGGCACCCTGCTGGCCGAGACCGAGCTGAGCGGCAGCACCCGACCCGATCACCGCGTTCTGCGGCGGCATGACCTCGCTGGGCTGGACCAGGACGAAGCCCTGGCCGAGGAAGCTGAGCTCCCAGCCCTCGCCGGTGTTGCCGCGACGGCGGCGCACCGAGGTGTTGGTCGTCTGCGCCTGCATCTGTACGCGCAGCGACGTGGACCAGGCGACGATCGCGTCAGCGTCGACGTTCACGTACTTCTCGGGCGTGACCTGCATCAGCAGCGGCTGGCCCGAGGTCATGAGCGCGACCTTGCCGGTACCGGTGATGTTGAGCTGGTACTTGCCCGAACCGGAGATGCCGTACTGGCTGTCCACGGCGATCACTTCGTGGTTGAGCTGGGTGTCGAGCGCCAGGACGTACTGGCTGTCGACGGTCAGCCCTTCGCGCTCCACGTCCATCAGGTGGATGTGCTGCGCGAGGTTGGCCAGATAGACGGTGCCCTGGCCGGAGCAGCGCATCAGGTCGAGACCCTCGCCGGTACGCGCCTGGGACCGGCGCTGCCCGGCCGACTGGTACTCACCGTCGAACTCGACGAGCCCCTGGTACGCGACCATCGCACCCTTGCGGGCGAGGAGGTCGTCATGGCCCTGCAACGAGACCCGCAGCAACTGCGGGTTCTGCAGGGCGTAGCGCTCCTGCGTCTGCGCTTCGCCATGGCTGAAAAGTGTGCTCTGCATGGTGTGTCCGCTCCCCCTCAGCCCCGGATCCGCAGGCGGTCGGAGCTGTCCTCGCTCGGCTGTACGACGACGATGCCCTGCCCGGAGAAGGCCATCTGGAAGGCCTCTCCGCTGCCCCGCCCGACGAGGGAGGAGGCCTTGAAGCTGCGCTTGCCCTTCACCTTGAGGTTCGGGGACCAGGCGAGCAGTGCGTCCGGGTCGACATAGGTCTCGTCGTCGCCGCGGCCGCAGTCGACGACGAGCGGCGTGCCGCGCGAGGTGATGGCCACCCAGCCGGTGCCGGCGATCTCGACGTTGAACAGGCCCTGCCCGGCGAACTTGGCGAGTCCCTTGACCTTCTCGACGCCCCACTGGAGGTGCGCGTCGAAGGCGAGGACGTTGGTGCCGTTGACCGAGATCGAGTCGTTGTTGAGGTTGATGACGACCACATCGGCGCCGTAGTCGGCGAGATAGAGGAGTCCGTCACCGGTGCACTTCATGATCGGCGCGCCTTCGCCGGTGACCCACTGCGAGGCGATCTGGCGGACGGCCGGCGGGTTGGGCTCGTACTGGATGAAGCCTTCGTACGACACCATCGAGCCGGTGCGCGCGTAGAGGTCCTGGCCGGAGGCCATGGCGACCTTGAGCATCGTGCGGCCGTGGTTCTCCATCCGGGAGACCATCGGGGTCGGGGCGTAGCCCGCGAGTTGCTGGTTCATTGTTCTTCGGGCTCCCTCAGACCTCGTACGGCTGGACGACGATGAAATTGCCGGGCGCGCCCCGGAACTGCAGGTTCACGGTCTCGCCGCTGTGCCCCGGGAAGGAGTTCCTGCGCAGCCTGACCTGGCTGGAGAGGATCACCTGGGCCGCCGAGGACCACGCGACGATGGCATTGCTGTCGGCGTACGTGGTGGGCGTGACCGGCAGGACGACCGGGATGCCGTGCGTCTTGACGACGACGGTGCCGGTGCCCGTGAACTGCATCGTGAACAGCGCGCCACCGGGGATCCCGTGGCCCTCGATCCGCCGCACCTCGTGCTGCAGCGACTCGTCGAAGGCGAGCACGTTCTCGGCGGAGACGCAGATACCGTCGCCCTGGAGCTCGATGGAGTGCAGATGCGCACCGTTCTCGGCGAGGAAGACCTGGCCTCGGCCGGTGCAGCGCATCAACTGCATTTCCTGGCCGGTCGCGTTGCCGATGATCCGGCCCGCGAAACCGGCGCTCTTGTACGAGAAGTCGACCTTGCCCTGGTACATCACCATGCTGCCCTGGCGGGCCAGGACTCCGGTGCCGCCCATGGTGAGGTCCACCCGCATCATCTGCTGGTTCTGCGGGGTCCAGCGGGTGCCGGTCGGGGTCTCGCGGTACGGCTGGAGCGCGGCCTGGAGGCCGGCGCCGACGGCGGGCTGACCCTGCGGAACGCCGTAGGCCTGGGGCTGGCCGGGGACCTGACCCGGGACCTGGCCGAACTGCGGCGGCTGCTGGCCGAAGCCGGGCGGCGCGGCGGGCTGCCCCGGAGCCTGACCGGGTACCTGCCCGAACTGCGGCTGCTGCGGCGCCGGCTGGCCGTACGGCGCGGGGGCCGGGGCCGGGGCCGGCGGCGGGACGCTGCCGCCGGGCGGCGTCATCGGGGCGACGATGGTGGGGGCCGTGTGCACGCTCGGCGCCGGGGGCTGGGGCGTCTGCTGCGGGGCCGGGGCCGCGGGGGCACCGAAGGACGGGGCCGGGGCCGACGGGGCCGGAGCACCGAAGGCCGGGGGCGCCGCGGGAGTCGAGGGAGCACCGAAGCCCGGCGCGCCACCCTGCTGCGGGGCCTGCGGCTGCTCCTCGGCGACCTCGCCGCCGAAGTTCTTGAGCAGCGCGTCGAGTCCGCCGTCGAAGCCCTGGCCGATGGCCGCGAAGCGCCAGGCGTCCTTGAAGTAGAAGTCACCCAGCATCACGGCGCGCTCGGTGGTGAACTCCGAACCGTCGAAGGCGTAACGGACCACCTCCTCGCCGCCCGCCACGATCCGGATGTAGCCCGGTCCGACCTGCGACATCTGTCCGTTGCCGTCGATCGTCGCCGTGAACGAGAGCCGCTGGATCTGCTGCGGAATCCGGTCCAGCGTGACCCGGAACGCCTCCGTGTCGCCGGACTGCGCACCGAGCAGCTGCAGAGACTCCTCCGGCGACTTCGGCTGGTTGAAGAAGATGAAATACCGGTCGTCGGAGAGCTGTTCATTGGCGTCGAGCCCGAAGCAGCTGATGTCGAAGCTCAGTCCGGGAGCCGCGATCTGTACGCCTACGTACAGATCGGTACCCGCGGTGAGATCACTGATCTTGGCCTTGTGGCCGCGTTGGAATTCCCTGGCCATGCGTAACGACCGTCCCCCATCCGGATGATGTGTGCGTCGCGCGCCAGGCTAACCGCAAATCCTGAGTGTGGAGCAAGCCGGGACAGACTCGGTACATTCCCGGCTGGTCAGGGGCGGTCGGCGCGGTGCGTGAGGGCGCCGGTCGATCACTCGCCGCGGGCGGCCGGAAGGTGCGGGAGACGTTCGGCGGCTACCACCCCTTCGAGGTAGCCGCGGGCTCTTTCGGTACGGGGGTACGCCTCCAGGAGGCGCCAGAAACGCGGACCGTGGCCGGGCACAAGGAGATGCGCAAGCTCGTGCAACAGCACGTAATCCACCACGTATTCGGGCATTCCCTGCAGTCGGTGGGAAAGCCGGATGCTGCCCTCGGCCGGGGTGCAGGAGCCCCAGCGGGTGTTCTGGTTGGTCACCCAGCGCACCGAGACGGGCCTGGCGCGGCCCTCGAAGTACTGCTCCGACAACAGCTCGGCGCGCTCGGCCAGTTCCGCGTCGCCGAGGAGCCGCTTGCTCTCCTGGGCCGCGAGCTTGTCGAGCATCACACCGACCCAGCGCTGCTCCTCGGCCTCGGACATCCGGGCGGGGATCAGCACGATGGTGCGGTCGCCTTCTCGGTACGCGGAGACGGTGCGCCGTCTGCGGGCGCTTCTGCGGACCTCGACAGGACCCTGGTCCTCGCCGTGCTCCGGCCCCTGCTCCGCGCTCGCCGCCGAGCCGCGTGGCGGCTGGTGCTTCGTGCTGCGCTGTGGACTTCCGGCGCGGTGCAGTGGGTCGGCGGGCACGCCCCGACGTTACCGGGAGTCGATGGCGGAAGTCCCGTCTCCGGAGGGGTTGTGGGCAGAACCCGTGCGGACGGGTCTCGTTTGTACGACTTATTCGGTGGCCTGTGGACAACTTTCCGCAGCGTGCGCGGCCTGTGGTCCAAGGTGTGCGCATGCACCCGCACCTCAAGCCCGCACTGCGCCGCGCCTGGCGCGATCTGACCACCCTGCAACTCGGTGTCACTCCGGCACATGCCAGGACACTGGGGCCGCTCGCGTCCGGCACGCTCGGTCTGCTCCGCAAGCTCGACGGCACGCGAGGGCTCGCGCTGTTACGGGCCGAGGCCCGGGAAGCCGGTCTGTCCGAGGACCAGCTCGAGGCGCTGCTGGGCCGGCTGACCGCGGCCGGTCTGCTCGACGACGCGACGGCCGGCTCCGGGGACCGTGCCGTCGAGGAGCTGCGCGCCCGGCCCGGTCTGCTGCACCGGCTCACGCCCGAGCTCTCCGCGCTGTCGCTGCTCGACGACGAACCCGGCACGGGCATCCGCAGACTCGCGGCCCGGGGGCGGACACGCGTGCAGGTACGCGGAGCGGGACGGGTCGGCGCACAGGTGGCCGCGCTGCTGTCCGCCGCCGGAGTCGGGCGGGTCGACGTCGCCGACTCCGGGGCGGTGGAGCCGTGGGACGTCACCCCGGGCGGGTTGTGCGACTCGGCCGTCGGAGAGCGCAGGGCGATTGCCGCACGACGCCTGGTACGCCGGTGCGCCGCCGGCCTCACGGCGAGCCGGGGACCCTCGCGCCGTGTGGCCGTACGCTCCGTGTCCCCGCACCCCACCCCCGCCTACGGCCTCGTCGTGCTCACACCCCGCGACGCCCTCGGCGCCTATGCCCCCGACCCCGCCGAGGTGGAGCAGCTGACCGCGCGGGGGGTTCCCCATCTCTATGCCGGCGTCTTCGAAACCACCGGTTTCACGGGGCCGCTGGTGCTGCCCCGCAACTCCCCCTGCACCGGCTGCCTGGAGCGTCACCGCATCGAACAGGATCCCGCCTGGCCGCTCCTGCTCACCCAGTGGAGGTCAGGAAGTACCGCGCGCACCGGTCGCGCACCCTCCGTGCCCGCCGGAGCCCTCACCCTCAGCGCGGCCGTGGCCGGTCTCACCGCCGCCCACGCCCTGGCGTTCCTCGACGGCGAGAGCCCCACGGCGATCGGACAGCGCTGGCATCTCGTCCTCCCCGGGCTCGACTGGCACCCCGAGCCCTTCGCCCCGCATCCCGGCTGCCCGTGCGGGGCACAAACCAGCTGGGTGCGGGCGCAGAACGGGGCCACGGACCATAACGTCGACTCCCCCTCAAAAGATCCAGTGCCACAAGGGACAATGACCAAGTAGCCGACCGCGTGACAGGACGCGGCAGGTAGCCACGCGCCCGCCAAGGCGCTGCAGTCCGGTCTCCGGACTGAGAGTCCGGAATCCGGATCTGGAGGGGCGCATGTCTGATCTGCCTCGCAAGGCGGTCACCCGTACCGCGAAGCTGGCCGCACTGCCGCTCGGCTTCGCCGGACGCTCGGCCTGGGGGCTCGGCAAGCGGATCGGCGGCAAGTCCGCCGAGCTCGTCGGCAAGGAGCTGCAACAGCGCACCGCCGAGCAGCTGTTCAAGGTGCTCGGCGAGCTCAAGGGCGGGGCGATGAAGTTCGGGCAGGCGCTGTCCGTCTTCGAGTCGGCCCTGCCCGAGGAGATAGCCGGTCCGTATCGCGCGGCGCTGACGAAGCTGCAGGAGGCCGCTCCCCCGATGCCGACCCGCACCGTGCACCAGGCGCTCGCGGAGCGGCTCGGCGAGGACTGGCGTGGGCTGTTCGAGGAGTTCGAGGACAAGCCGTCGGCCGCCGCCTCGATCGGCCAGGTGCACCGGGCCGTCTGGCACGACGGGCGGCAGGTCGCGGTGAAGGTCCAGTACCCGGGCGCGGGCGAGGCGCTGCTCTCCGACCTCAACCAACTGAGCCGTTTCGCCCGGCTGCTCGGCCCGCTCATCCCCGGCATGGACATCAAGCCGCTGATCGCGGAGCTGCGCGACCGGGTCTCCGAGGAGCTCGACTACGGGCTCGAAGCGGCCGCCCAGCGCGCCATGGCCGAGGAGTTCGCCGGCGATCCCGATGTGCTCGTGCCCGCGGTGGTGCACCAGGCCGAGCAGGTGCTGATCACCGAGTGGATGGACGGTATCCCGCTCTCCGAGATCATCGCCGAGGGCACCGAGGAGCAGCGCGACCGTGCCGGTCAGCTGCTGACCCGGTTCCTCTTCTCGGGTCCTGCCCGCACCGGACTGCTGCACGCCGATCCGCATCCGGGCAACTTCCGTCTCGTACCCGGTGATTCGAGTGTTTCCGACGGATCCGACGGATCCGACGGGACTGACGAGTCCGACGGATCCGAAGGGTCCAAGGCCTCCGATGTCGATACGTGGCGACTCGGCGTCCTCGACTTCGGCACTGTCGACCGGCTGCCCGGCGGATTGCCCGAGCCCATCGGTCTCGCGCTGCGGATGGCGCTCGAGGGCGACGCCGACGAGGTCTACGGGATGCTCTGCGAGGAGGGCTTCGTCAAGGAGTCCATCGATCTCGACCCCGACGCCGTACTCGACTATCTGCTGCCGATCGTCGAGCCGGCCTTCGCCGACGAGTTCACCTTCACCCGTGGCTGGATGCGCTCGCAGGCCGCGCGGATCGGCGACCCCCGCTCCCCCGCCTATCAGTTGGCCAAGCGGCTCAATCTGCCGCCCGCGTATCTGCTGATCCATCGCGTCACGCTGAGCACCATCGGGGTGCTGTGCCAGCTCGGCGCGACGGTGCGGATGCGCGATGAGCTGGAGGAGTGGCTGCCCGGGTTCGTCGAAGAAGAGGAAGCGGGAGTGGGAGAGGAAGAGCCGGAGGGGACCGCGGTCGAGGCCTGACCGCCGGAAACCCCCGCAGAGCCGGACGGCCTCACCACCAGGCCGAGTCCAACCGCCCCTCGATCGCCCGCAGATGCTCTCGCGAGCAGGCGTCGCAGAAGAACTGGCGGCCGCCGTTCTCCACCGAGCAGGTCCAGGTGGGCTGCGGCGAGTCCGCCGTGGCGCCGCAGCGGGCGCAGACGAGGTGCACATCGGCCTGTGCCCGGCCGGCTGCCGCGTCGTCCTGAGGGTGCTGGTCCACGACGCGACGATAGCTCCGTATCCGTATCGGCGCCCGGTACAACGCACCGCGGGGACCGCCCAGTTCAGGGCGGCCCCCGCGGTTCACGTAAGGGTCGGACGGTCGGTGGGCGTCAGCCCATGACCGCCATGGCGAGGGCGCGGCGCGCACGGAGCGAGGCACGCTCCGCGCGGCGCTGCATCCGGCGCGCGGTCACGAGGCGTACCGCCTCGCGCTCGGCGTCGGCCTCACGCATCCGGTCGTGCATGTGTGCACGAGCCAGGGCTTCTGGTTGGAGTTGCATTTCGCGGGTCCTGTTCTGGCGTGAGTCGATCACGCCGGTGTGGGAGAAGTCAGAGATGGCGCTGGAGCTACGCGGCTCGGCGGACGCCAGAAAAAGTCGACGGGTCATGGAGGCCTGCTTCACGGGGTCGTGCGTCAAAGGGCGGTCGATGGTTCCGGTGGTGCTCATGCGACGACCGGGTTCTTGCGCGGGCGGCCACGGGGCCGCTTGCGGGCGACGACGACACCCTGGACGAAGAGCTCGCCACCCCAGACACCCCAAGGCTCACGGCGCTCCTTGGCACCGGCGAGGCAGGCCTCGACCAGCGGGCAGGAACGGCAGAGCGACTTGGCGTACTCGACATCGGCCGGCGACTCGGCGAAGAAGACCTCCGGGTCGAACGAGCGGCAGGGGACGGGTACGCCGAGGTTCTCGATGGCGTCGTCGAGCGCGGTGAGCGCGGTGAGGGGAGTCAAGGTGTTCTCCTGAAGGCCGGGCGGGGGGTACGTCTCTGAAGGCGGTACTGACGGGGCGTGCGTTTCGGTAGGCACGGTGTGTGTCTTCCTCGTCTGGTCGTTCCGGCCTGTTGGCCGGGTGGCGGCTTGGTACCAGTTACTGCTTGTCCGGTGGCCCCTTCTTTCCGTCCGTCCCTGTTCGGGGACAAACGAAAGGGCCGCGGATCCCGGGTGGGGTTCCGCGGCCCTGAAGGCGCCGGCCTGATCGTCGATCAGGCTGGATCACTCCAGGGTTCGAGCCCGCGGTAGGCCCACATGTGCTGCGTCGTCGTCTGCTTCCGGGATCCGGCACCGGCCGCCGTAAAGGCATAGGCCTGCGCCTGCGCCATTACTGCTGCTTCCGGTGCCTTGGTCGGTCGCTCATTGCCGCCGAGGTTGCGCTCACTGGCGAGCAGCGAGACGGAATCCACGGAAGCGGCAATGGGGGCGGGGGCGGCCAGATGACCGACGCGAACGCCGGACAGACCGGTGCCCAGGACCGAAATACCGAGCGGGCAGGTGGCGACGACCGAGCGATCAACGTCGGTCATTTTGGTGCGGATGATGATGCTGGTCACTGGACTCGCCTCCTCTCGGCGTCTCGGGGACCGGTGCTGTGTTTCCACAAGCGGCCGGTCGTTGATGTTCAAGGTCTTCAAGTACAACACGGAACCGGCGCTTCCTGGAAGCGCCTGTCTTCGTGCTTGATGAACCTATGGGTCTTCGTCGGGCGCGCGCAAACTATTTTTTCGACGAGTTTTCCTCAGACGCCGTCATCGTCTCCTGCAACTCCCGCCGCAGGCGCCCCACCTGCACAAATAGCGAGAACGTCGGCGCCGAAACGATCGAGTTTTCTTCTGCCGACTCCGGGGATGCGCGCGAGACCCTGCTCGTCGTCCGGAACGTTCTCCGCGATCGCGATGAGTGTCTTGTCCGTGAAAACGCAGTATGCGGGCTGCCCGATCTCCTGCGCCCGGTCCGCCCGCCACTCCCGCAGCCGCTCGTAGAGTCCTTCGTCCATGTCGGAAGGACAGTCTTCGCAGCGCATCAGCTTCAGCTCGCCCGCGTCGGTGAGCGTGCGGCCGCAGACACGGCAGTGCACCGGGCCGCGTGGCTTGCGGGCGGGGCCGCGGGTGCCGCGCTCGACGGACGAGCCGGCCGCTCCCCCGAGCCGCCGGGCACCCGAGCCCCCGGATCCGGGACGCAGCCCGTCGAGGAAGGAGCTGGGCCGCCGGTTCGCACGGCCGCCCGGTGAGCGCGACAGCGCCCACGACAGGGAGAGATGGCGGCGGGCGCGGGTGACACCGACGTAGAGCAGTCGGCGCTCCTCCTCGACCTGCTCGTCCGTCGTGGCGTAGGCGATGGGGAGCATGCCCTCGGTGAGGCCGACCAGGAAGACCGCGTCCCACTCCAGGCCCTTGGCCGCGTGCAGCGAGGCGAGCGTGACGCCCTGGACGGTGGGGGCGTGCTGGGCCGCGGCCCGCTCGTCGAGTTCGGCGACGAGGTCGGCGAGGGTGGCGGCCGGCTTGGCGGCGGCGAAGTCCTCCGCGAGGCGGACGAGCGCGGCGAGCGACTCCCAGCGGTCGCGGACCGCGCCGGAGCCGGCCGGGGCCTGGGTGGTCCAGCCCTTCGTGGACAGGACGGCGCGCACCTGCGAGGGCAGATCGACGGCGTCGTCGAGCAGTGAGTCATTACCGCCGAAGCGGGCCGCGCCACGCAGCGCGGCGCCTGCTTCGCGTACTTCCTGACGCTCGAAGAAACGCTCGGCACCGCGCAGCTGGTAGGCGATCCCGGCATCGGCGAGCGCCTGCTCGTAGAGCTCGGACTGCCCGTTCGTACGGAACAGGATCGCGATCTCACTCGCGGGGAGTCCGTCGTCGATCAGCTTCCTGATCTTGCGCGCGGTGTGCTCGGCCTCGGTGGGTTCGTCGCCGTACTCCGCGTACACCGGCTCGGGTCCCGACTCGCGCTGCGAGACCAGTTCCAGACGGTGCTCGGCGGCGCGGCCCTTCGCGGCTGCGAGCAGACCGTTGGCGAGATGGACGACCTGCGGGGTCGAGCGGTAGTCGCGGACGAGCTTGACGACCGTGGCGTTCGGATGGCGCGTACGGAAGTTGAGGAGATGGTCGGGAGTAGCGCCGGTGAACGAGTAAATCGTCTGGCTGGCGTCGCCCACCACGCACAGGCTGTCGCGCTCGCCGAGCCACAGATCGAGCAGCCGCTGCTGGAGCGGGCTGACGTCCTGGTACTCGTCCACGACGAAGTGCTGGTACTGGCTTCGCACCTTTTCGGCGATGTCGTAGCGGTCCTGGAGGATCGCCACCGTGAGCAGCAGCACGTCCTCGAAGTCGATGACTCCGCGCTCCTGCTTGAGCTGCTCGTAGTGCGTGTAGATACGGGAGATCTCGGCCGGATCGCGCGGGGCGTCGCGGCCCGCCTTCACCACGGCCGCCGGGTAGTCCTCGGAGACGGTCTGGGTGACCTTGCACCACTCGATCTCGCTGGTCACGTCCCGCAGCTCGCCCCGGTCCAGGCGGATACGGCAGCGGGCCGCGGCCTCCGCGACCAGCTGCGCCTTGCGCTCGACGAGGCGGGGCAGGGATCCGCCGACGGCCTTCGGCCAGAAGTACTGGAGCTGGCGCAGGGCGGCCGAGTGGAAGGTGCGCGCCTGGACGCCGGTCGCGCCGAGCTGGCGCAGCCGGCCGCGCATCTCGCCCGCGGCGCGGTTGGTGAAGGTGACGGCGAGCACACTGCCCGGCTGCAGGATCCCGGCCCTGACCCCGTACGCGATGCGATGGGTGATGGCCCGCGTCTTGCCCGTGCCGGCGCCCGCGAGCACGCACACCGGCCCGTGCAGGGCGGTGGCGACCTCGCGCTGCTCGGGGTCGAGCCCGGCGAGCACGGCGTCTGCTGTGTCCGGGACCTCCGGGAACAGCGGGGAAGGCGATACGGCTGTCACCCCGCCATGCTGCCAGGTCGCGCGAGCTGCCCGTGCCGCTTGTCCACAGGGGACCGCTATCGGTCGTACTAATGCGGGAATGACGACTGCATCCCGTACGTTCACCCCACGTGCGGATACGCACCGGGACCGTTAAGGAGCGCGAGAGACATGCCGGGCACTGTGACGATGTACAGCACCACGTGGTGCGGCTACTGCCAGCGGCTGAAGAAGCAGCTGGACCGCGAGGGCATCGCGTACAAGGAGATCAACATCGAGCACGACCCGGAGTCGGCGGCGTTCGTGGAGAAGGCGAACGGCGGCAACCAGACGGTTCCGACGGTCCAGGTGGTTTCCGCCTCGGGCAACGAGTCGGTGATGACGAACCCTTCGCTGGCGCAGGTCAAGCAGGCCATCGCCGCCTGAGTCCCACCGCTCCACACAGAACGACCCCCGCGCCATTCGGTACGGGGGTCTTCTGCGTCACGTCGGGACAGATTGTCCGCCCAGAGCCTGGGCGGGGACCTCCAGACCTCGTTCACCTGCGAAGATGCGGCGCCCGGTCGCGTACCTCTGAAATCACCCTGCCCGCCGAGGGGTTGACCATCGCGTGGCCGGCCACCACGACCGTCGGGACGGTTTCATTGCCGTCCGCGACCGAGCGGACGAAGGCCGCCGCTTCCGGGTCCTGCCAAATGTTGATCTCGGTGCGCGGGAGTCTCCTGAGGCGCAGGGCCAGGCGCAGGCGCATGCAGAACGGGCAGCCCGGACGCCAATACACCGTCACACCCTCGTTGTTGCCCATTGCGCCCCCGATCGACGTCCCCGTATGAGGAGATGAGCTTAGAAGGCGACTTCCCGCCTCACAGCCGAGAGGAACGCATGAGCCCCGAAAACGATGTCCTCGTCCTGGGCGGCTCCGGCGTGGACACCATCGTCCATGTGCCGGAGCTGCCGCTGCCGTTCGCGGACAGTTACATGATCCGGCCGGGGATCGTCACCCGCGCGGGGCAGAGCGGGGACTTCGTCGCCGTCTCGGTGGACGCGCTGGGGCTGCGCACGCATCACTTGGACATGGTGGGTGACGATCACGAGGGCGAGCTGGTGCGCGCACTGCATCGCGAGCGGGGGATCCCTTTCACCTGCGTGCCGTCGGACGCCGGCACCAAGCGGGCCGTCAACCTCGTCGGACCCGACGGGCGGCGGCTCTCGCTGTACGACGACTCGCGCGCGCAGGAGTCGGACCGGCTGCCCGAAGCGACCGTGCGGGAGCTGGCCGCCGCCAGCCGGCACGCACATGTCGTGATCACGTATCCGTGCGCGTATGCCATGCCGCTGCTGCGGGAAGCCGGGCTGACCGTCTCCACCGATCTGCACAACTGGGATGGCGGGAATCCGTATCACGAGGCCTTCGCGCTCGAAGCGGATCTCGTCTTCCTGTCCACCGTCGCGCTGGCCGATCCGGAGCGGACCGTGCGGGACATCGCGGCGCGCGGGCGGGCGCGGGTGGTCGTGGCCACGGCCGGGGCCGAGGGTGCCTTGATGCTGGTGGACGGGCAGCTCACGAAGGTGCCGGCCGTCGAGCCTCCCGCGCCGGTCGTCGACTCCAACGGCGCGGGGGACGCCTTCGCGTCCGGGTTCCTCTTCGGGTGGCTCGGCGGGCAGAGCGTGGAGCGGTGCGCCTTGTACGGGGCGATCGCCGGGGCCCACGCCTGTACGGTCCCGGCGACGCGGACGGACGCGATCAGCCGCGCCGAACTCCTCGCCCGCGCCGACGAGTTGACGGCGCTCCAGGGGCCCTAGGGCCTGTCCGGCGGATCAGGCCCCAGCCGGTCTCAGCCCTCGAAGCCCACCGATCCGTCCGGCAGGATCGCCTCCACCCGGGCGCCGTGCTCGACCGTGCGGCTCACCGTGCAGTGCTGTTCGTGGGTGAGCTTGACCCCGCGGGCGAAGACCTCGGCCGCCTTGCCGTTGTTGGCGTCGGCGGGGATGTCGAGTTCGTAGGTGACACGGATCTTGCCGATCCGGCCGTCGTCCTCGGGCGTCGAGATGGACTCGATCGTGATCGCCAGGTCGTCGTGGTCGACCGCGCGCGCCGTACGGTCGAGGACCATCCCGCTGCAGCCGCCCATGGCCGCGAGCAGCAGCTCGACGGGGGTGAAGGAGGGCTGGGCGGAGTCGTCGTCGGCCGCGGCCATCCGGACCTCGGCGCCCCGGTCGTTACGGGCGGTCCAGTCGCGGTAGCCGTTGCGGGTGGTTTCGATGCGGTAGTCCGCCATGGATCCGATCCCTTTCGCGCCTTTGATCCCCTATGGCAGGTTACGACCCGGAGGTCGGAAGCGGCCTGGGGAGAGGTTTTCCGTACCAGAGCTCGATGAGCCGGGCGGCGATCGAGATGCCGTACGGCGGGATGACCTCGCCGGACTCGAAGGCGGCGCGCAGTTCGTCGCGTGAGAACCAGCGGGCCTCCTCGATCTCGTCACCGTCCACGTTGATCTCGTCCGAGGTGGCGCGGGCCATGAAGCCGAGCATCAGGGAGGAGGGGAACGGCCAGGGCTGCGACGCGACGTACTCGACCTCGCCGACCGTCACGCCCGCCTCCTCGAAGACCTCGCGGCGCACCGACTGCTCGATGGACTCACCGGGCTCGACGAAGCCCGCGAGGGTCGAGAAGCGGCCTTCGGGCCAGTGCACCTGGCGGCCGAGAAGGAGACGGTCCTCCTCGTCCGTCACCGCCATGATCACGGCCGGATCCGTACGCGGGTAGTGCTCGGCGCCGCAGGCCGGGCAGCGGCGGATGTGGCCGGCCGCGGCGATCTGGGTGCGCTCGGCGCAGCGGGAGCAGAAGCGGTGCATGCGCTGCCAGTTCTCCAGGGCGACGGCGTGGACCATGAGGCCCGCGTCGCGCGCGGAGAGCAGCAGGCCCGCCTCGCGCAGGCCCGCCGGGCGCGCGGACTGGTCCATACGGCCGGGCAGGGTGTCCTTCTGCAGCGCGAAGTACCGTACGCCGGCCTCGTCGGTGCCGAGGAAGTAGCGGTGCACCTCGGTGTCGGGGGCCTCGAAGGTGGGGGTCATGACGATCTCGGTGCCGCCGTCGGCGGTGTCGTCGATGAGCACCTGCCCGCCGGAGACGACGAACACCCGGGTCGTGGGGTGGCTCCAGGCGGCGGCGAGCCAGGCCTCGTCGAGACGGTGGTGGGCCTCGCGGTCGATGCCGCTCTGTGCGGTGAGCGGGATGGGCCGGTCAGCGGTGCGGTCGGTCCAGGTGGTCACAGGAACTTCCAACTCCCCCGATGGAAAGGGCACTTAGGGCTGGGCACTTAGGGCTACAGCGGCAGGTACGGCGGGTACGGCGGGTTTTCGCGTACGGCGTCAGGTCGTGCGCAGCGACTCGGCCAGGTCGGTCCAGAGGTACGCGGTGGTCTCGACGCCCTTCATGAGCAGGTCCAGCTCGACCTTCTCATTCGGTGCGTGCCAGCCGTCCGACGGTACGGAGATGCCCAGGAAAAGGACGGGCGACTCCAGTACGTCCTGGAGGTCGGCGGCCGGTCCGGAGCCGCCCTCGCGCGTGAAGCGGATCGGCTGCTCGAAGGCGCGGCCCATCGCGCGCGCGACGGCTTCGAGCGCGGGGTGGTCGAGCGGGGTGAGGCAGGGGCGGGTGGCGCCCGAGAAGGTGAGGGTGTGGCGGATGCCGGGCGGCAACTGGGCCTCGACCCACTGGGTGATGGCGGCCTCGACGCGGGCCGGGTTCTGACCGGCGACGACACGGAAGGAGAGCTTCACGAAGGCGCTCGACGGGACGACCGTCTTGCCGCCTGCTCCCTGGTAGCCGCCGCCGATGCCGTTGACCTCGGCGGTGGGGCGGGCCCAGATGCGCTCGAGGGTGGAGTAGCCCTCTTCGCCGTGGGCCGCATAGGACTTGGCCGTACGCAGCCACTCCTGCTCGTCGAAGGGCAGCTCGGCGAAGAGGGCGCGCTCGCGGTCGGTGAGCTCGGTGATGCCGTCGTAGAACCCGGGGATCGCGACCTTGCCCTGCTCGTCGTGGAGCGCGGCGACGATCCGTCCCGCGACGGTGGCGGGGTTGGGCACCGCGCCGCCGAAGGAGCCGGAGTGGATGTCCTGGTCGGGGCCGCAGAGCGACAGCTCGCACTCGACGAGACCGCGCATGCCGGTGCACACGGTCGGAGTGGTCTCGGACCACATGCCGGTGTCGGAGACGATCACGGCGTCGGCGGCGAGGCGGCTCTTGCGCTGCTCGATCAGGGCGCGGAAGTTCGGGGAGCCGGACTCCTCCTCGCCCTCGATGAGGAGCTTGAGGTGGACGGCGGGGCTGGTGCGGCCGGTGGTCGCGAGGTGCGCCTGGACGCCCAGGGTGTGGAAGAAGACCTGGCCCTTGTCGTCTGCGGCGCCTCGGGCGTAGAGCTGCTTGCCCTTGATCACCGGCTCGAAGGGGTCGGTGTGCCAGCCGTCGTCGAGGGCGGCGGGCTGTACGTCGTGGTGGCCGTAGACCAGCACGGTCGGGGCATCCGGGTCGTCGCTCGGCCAGTCGGCGAAGACGGCGGGGGCGCCGGCGGTCTCCCAGACCTCGGTGGTGGGGAAGCCGGTGTCCTTGAGCTTGGCGGCGAGCCAGTCCGCGCTGCGGCGTACATCGTCGGCGTGCTCGGGCTGCGCCGAGACGGAGGGGATGCGCAGCCAGTCCTTGAGGTCTTCGAGGAAGGTGTGGCTGTGCGTGTCGATGTACGTGCGGACGGCGCTGTCCGGGGTCTGGCTCATACGTCGAGCCTAACGGAGGGGGTGGGTGTTCCCTGCTGGGGCCGTGGGGGCGGGGTTCAGCAGCCGCTCCAGCTCCTCCCTGCCCGGCAGCCGTTCCGGATGTGTCACCTTGCCCGTCCGTACGAAGACGAACGCGGCCGTCACCGTTTCGACCGGGACCCCCTGCTGTTCCGCCCAGGCGAGGCGGTAGATCGCCAGCTGGAGGGGGTCGGCCGAGCCGCCGTGGCCCGTTTTCCAGTCGACGATCTCGTACGTGACGCCCTCGGCGGTCTCCGTGCGGTAGACCGCGTCGATCCGGCCGCGGATCACCCGGCCCGCGAGCGCCAGCTGGAAGGTGGACTCGATCGCGTACGGGGTGCGGTGCGCGTACGCCGTGTGCTCGAAGGCGTCCTTGAGCGCGGCGAGATCGTGCTCGTCGGCGATCTCGGCGTCGGCGCCCGGCAGCTCGTCCGGGTCGATGAGCGGAAGTTCGAGCGCCTCGAAACGCGACTCGACCCAGGCGTGGAAGCGCGTGCCGCGCCGGGCCGCGGGCGCGGGCCTGCGCGGCATCGGGCGGGCCAGCTCACGGGCGAGTCCGTCCGGGTCGCCGGCCAGCCGCAGCACCTGGGAGGCGCTGAGCGAGGAGGGCAGCGGTACGTCGTGGACCGTACGGCGCGAGCGACGCAGCTCGGTGGCGAGCGCTTCGAGGTCGCGGTCCCAGGAGGCGACCGTGCGGAGGTCTTCGGGGGTACGAGGGGTGCGGGCACGGGGGACGGCGGGGTGCGGCTCCTGTCCGCGCCCGCGCTCCGGCTCCTGTGCGCGGGTACGCAGGCCGGAGGACCGGTGGTCGCCCGAGCCGCCCGAGCCCGACGGGTCGGTGCCGCGCGGGACCGCCGCCTGCGGCGCGCCCGCCTCCGGCCCGTCCGCCGCGGCCGCCCCCGGCCGCTGGCGCGGCAGGTCCTCCCAGTCGCCCGCCAACTCCTCGTCCGGATAAGAGCCTTCGGGATCCTCCTCCGGCTCCGGCGGCCACTCCGGGTCGTACCCATCCTCGTGGGCCTCGTCGCTCGGCACGCCGGCGGACGCGGGGTGGGCCTCGTCGTGCCCGCGCCCCTCACCCGCCCGCAGCGCGTCCAGATGCGCGAGCACCGTCGCCGCCGCCGCGCGCCTGCGGGCCAGCGACTCGTCGTCGAGCGGCAGCGGCCACGCGTGCTCGGCGGAGGACTCCGCGAGGGCCGGGTTCTCCGCCTCGTCCGAAGGTTCCTCCGCCCACACCTCGATCTCGCCGAAGCCGGCGACGCAGTGGTCGTACAGGGCCGTGAGGAAGTCGGACGGTCCGCGCTTCTTCTTCTGCGTCGGCCCCCACCAGTGCCCCGAGCCGAGCAGCAGGGAACGAGGACGGGTGAACGTCACGTATCCCAGGCGCAGTTCCTCGGTCCGCTGGTGGTCCTTCATGTCCTCCTGGAAGGCCTTGACGCCCCGGCTGTCCCAGCCCCCGATCTCCGGCAGCGTGGCCGCGTCCCCGCGCAGGGCGTGCGGCAGGACCTTGGCCTGCGCGGTCCACTTCTCGCGGCCCTGGCCACTGGGGAAGGTGCCGGTGACCAGGCCAGGGACGACGACCACGTCCCACTCAAGGCCCTTGGACTTGTGGGCGGTCAGGACCTTGACCGTGTTCTCGCCACCGGGAAGCGCATTGTCCAGGCCCTTCTCGTACTGGGCGGCGGTGCGCAGGAAACCCAGGAAGGCGAGCAGGGAGGCAGCGGGGTCGTTGGACGCGAACGAGGCCGCTGCGTCAAGGAAGTTGGAGAGCGTCTCGCGTCGGCGGGCCGCCAGCGCGTGCGGGGACGCGGAGAGTTCGACGTCGAGGCCGGTGACGGCCAGAACGCGGTGCAGGACGTCCATCAGGGGGTCGGCGAGTGAGCGGCGCAGTTCGCGCAGCTCGGTGGCGAGGCGGGCGAAGCGGACGCGGGCGTCCGGCGAGAACGGCAGGTCCACGTGGGCGGGCTCGGCTTCGAGGAACGTGTCGAGCGCGTCGGCCAGCGAGACGACCTCGGCGGGGTCGACGCCTTCGACCGCTGCCGCGAGCCGGGCGTCCGCGTCTTCAGGGGAGTCCTCGGCCCGGTGGACGAGCAGGCGCGCGCGCCGCCCGAGCAGCGCCAGGTCGCGCGGGCCGATCCGCCAGCGCGGGCCCGTGAGGATGCGTACGAGCGAGGCGTTGGCACCCGGATCCTGCAGCACCTCGCAGACGGCGACCAGGTCGGCGACCTCCGGCAGATGCAGCAGACCGGACAGGCCCACGACCTCGACCGGGATGTCGCGGGCGACCAGCGCGCCCTGGATCTCGGCGAAGTCCCCCGCCGTGCGGCACAGGACGGCGATGTCCTTGGGTTCTTTTCCGGTACGTACGAGATGGGCGATCGAGTCGGCCAGCCACTGAAGTTCCTCGGCGTGGGTCTGCGTCAGCGCGATCCGAACGACGCCGTCGCGCTCGGCGCCGGGGGCGGGACGCAGCGCCTCGACGCCTGCGTGCAGTGCGCGCAGCGGCTCGGCGAGGGTGTTGGCGAGGTCGAGGAGACGGCCGCCGCTGCGGCGGTTCTCGGAGAGGGAGAAGCGGTTCGCGGGGCGGCCGTCGGCGTACGCGAAGTGCTCGGGGAAGTCGTCGAGGTTGGCGACCGAGGCGCCGCGCCAGCCGTAGATCGCCTGGCAGGGGTCGCCCACTGCGGTCACCGGGTGGCCGGTGCCGGCGCCGAACAGGCCGGAGAGCAGGATGCGTTGGGCGACGGAGGTGTCCTGGTACTCGTCGAGGAGTACGACGCGGAACTCGTCGCGCAGGATCTCGCCGACCTCGGGCCGGGTGTCGGCGAGGGTCGCGGAGAGAGCTATCTGGTCGCCGAAGTCCAGGAGGTCGTTCCCGCGCTTGGCGCTGCGGTAGTGGCCGACCAGTTCGGCCAGTTCGAGCCGGGCTGCGGCGGCCTCGGGGATCTTGCGGAGATCCGCGTTGCTGAGCTTGACGCCCTCGAGCGTGCGCAGGAGCTCCTGGTCGTAGGCGCGCAGGGTGTGCGGCTTGACCAGGTGCTCGGCGAGCTCCGAGTCGAGGGCGAGCAGATCGCTGACGAGGTCGGCGAAGGAGCGGGTGAGGTTCGGAAACGGGCCGGGGGCCTCGCGCAGCACGCGGGCGGCGAGCTGGAAGCGGGTGGCGTCGGCGAGCAGCCGGACCGTGGGCTCGATGCCGATGCGCAGACCGTGGTCGGTGAGGAGGCGTCCCGCGAAGGCGTGGTACGTGGAGATCACCGGTTCGCCCGGAGGGTTCTCGGTGTCGAAGGTCTCCAGGGCGTCCGGGTCGGTGATGCCGGCCTTGATCAGGGCGGTGCGGACCCGCTCGGCGAGCTCACCGGCCGCCTTGTTGGTGAAGGTGAGGCCGAGTACCTGCTCGGGGGCGACCTGCCCCGTGCCCACCAGCCACACCACGCGGGCGGCCATCACCGTGGTCTTGCCGGAACCGGCGCCGGCCACGATCACCTGCGGGGCGGGCGGTGCGGTGATGCAGGCCGTCTGCTCCGGGGTGAACGGGATCCCGAGCAGCTCCTTGAGCTGGTCGGGGTGAGTGAGTCTTGCGGGCACGGGTCGAGGCTACTGGGGAGGACTGACAAACGGGGTACGCGCTGTCCCGGGGGCAGCGCCCCCGGGACACGGCAGCGTCAGCGTCCGGCAGCGGCGCGCTTCGCCTCGACCACCTCGGCCGCCGTCGGCGCCTTCACCACGATGTTCTCGTCGAAGGACGAGAACGTCGCCGTGTTCTTCGAGGGGCCGTCCGTCATGATGCGCAGCACGTACGGCTTGCCCTCCGCGGCGATGTGGATCGTGACCTTGTTGCCCTGCTCCGTCTTCTCCAGGGTCGCCGTCGGCCGGCCCTCGATCTGCGCGTCCTTGCCGCGCGCCGCGCCCTTCAGCGCGTCCGGCTTGAACAGCGTCTCGATCCGGCAGGTGGTGGGCGCCGGCGCCTCTGCGGCCTTCACCCAACGGCCCGCCGCGGCCTTGGCCGCCGCCTCACTGCCGAGCACCGCCTTCATGAAGTCCGGGCCACCCTTGGAGTACGAGGCGCCGTCCGCGGTGACCGACTCGACCTGGCCGACCATCGGCAGCTCCATCGTCGTGTGGCAGGTACCGCTCTTGGCCACCTCGAAGGAGACCTTGGTGTGCTGGCCGCGCTGCTCGCCCTCCGTGGTCACCCGGAAGGACTTCGCGGACTTCATCGCCGCCATCGCCTCGTCCGCGATGGTGCCCGCGCTCTTGCCGTCGAAGGACTGCTGACCGCCGCCGCCCGAACAGCCCGCCAGGGCCAGGCCGATGACACCGACTGCGGCAAGCGACTTCCCGTAAAGCCTCATTTATCCAATTCCTCCCGTTATCTGTTGTGAGTCACGGGGACCCTAACGGGAGATTTCGGACACGACGGTGCACACGCTCACTCGACGATGTGACGCCCCTCCGGACGGGCGCTGCACGACGCCTGGAACGAGCAGTGGCCGCAGTGCTGTCCCGAGGACGGCGTGAAGCGTTCGTCGAGCACCTTGCCCGCGGCGTTGGCGAGCAGATCGCCCACCCACTCGCCCTCCACGAGCGGGCCCTGGGCCTGGACGCGGGGCAGCGCCTCGCCGCCTTCGCGCTTGGGGGCCGGCTGGCGCAGATGGACCAGCTCGGCGCCGCCCGGCAGCGGGCGCTCACCGTCGAAGGCCTCGTCGAGCGCGCCCTCGCGCACCGCCAACTGGTAGACGGCGAGCTGCGGATGGCGCTCCACCTCGGCCATGGTCGGCGCGTTCTTGCCGGTCTTGAAGTCGACGACGTAGGCGCGGCCCTGCGCGTCCGTCTCGACGCGGTCCATGGAGCCGCGGATGCGTACCTCCACATCGCCCGTCTCCAGGGTCACGTCGAAGCCGTGCTCGGTGGCCACCGGTGTACGGGCCGCGTTGGAGTCGACGTGCCAGTGCAGGAAGCGCTCCAAGGCGACCCGGGCGTTCTGCTTCTCCTGCGCCGACTTCCAGGGGGCGTCGAAGGAGAGCGCGTCCCACACGGTGTCGAGGCGGGCCATGAGGACGTCGAGGTCCGCGGGCGTACGGCCGGAGGCGACCTCGTCGGCGAGTACGTGGACCACGTTGCCGAAGCCCTGTGCGGCGGTCGCGGGCGCGTCGGCCTTCACCTCGCGCCCCAAAAACCACTGCAGGGAGCAGGTGTTGGCGAGCTGGTCGAGCGCACTGCCGGAGAGCGCCACCGGCCGGTCGCGGTCGCGCAGCGGGACCTTGCTGTGGGTGGGCTCGTACATGCCCCACCAGCGGTACGGATGCGCCGAGGGCACGAGCGGGCGGCCGTCCTCGTCGCTGAGCGCGGCGAGCTTGGCGAGGCGTACGGCGGCGGCCTCGCGCAGTTCCTCGGAGGCGCGCGGGTCGACGGTCGTCGCGCGCAGTTCGGCGACCAGCGAGGCGACGGAGAGGGGGCGGCGGGGGCGGGACGTTATGTCCTTCGCCTCGACGCCGAGTTCGGTGAGGAAGCGCGAAGGCTGGTCGCCGTCCTCGGCCGGTGCCTTCACGGCCGTGACGACCAGACGCTCGCCGGCGCGGGTCGCGGCCACGTAGAAGAGCCTTCGTTCCTCGGCGAGCAGCGCGCCGGGGGTGAGCGGGTCGGCGAGTCCGTCGCGGCCGATGCGGTCGGCTTCGAGCAGCGAGCCGCGGCGGCGCAGGTCCGGCCAGAGCCCCTCCTGCACCCCGGCGACCACGACGAGCCGCCACTGCAGGCCCTTGGAGCGGTGCGCGGTCATCAGGCGTACGGCGTCGGGGCGCACGGTCCGCTTCGTGAGGGTGTCCGCGGCGATGTCCTCGGCCTCGGCCTCCTCCAGGAAGTTGAGGGCGCCGCGCCCGCCCGTGCGCTCCTCGGCGCGCGCGGCGGTCGCGAACAGGGCGCACACGGCGTCGAGATCACGGTCCGCGTTCCGCCCCGCGGCGCCGCCCCGGTACGAGGCGCGCTCCAGACGCATCGGCCACGGGGTCCCGTCCCACAGCTCCCACAGCGCGTCCTCCGCCGTGCCTTGGCCGGCGAGCAGCTCACGCGTCCTGAGCAGCAGCGCACCGAGCCGCTGGGCGCCCTTCGCGTACGCGGGGTCGTGCGCGGCGAGCCGCTCCGGCTCGGCGAGGGCGCGGGCGAGCAGTTCGTCGGAGGGCCGCGGGGTCCGGTTGCCTCCGGCCCGCTCCTCGTCACGCAGGGCGCGGCCGAGACGGCGCAGGTCGGCGGGGTCCATGCCGGCGAGGGGGGAGGTGAGGAGAGTGAGGGCTGTTTCGGTGGAAAGCCAGGACGGGGTCAGGTCTACGTCTGCGGCTTCCTCTTCGCGTACGGCTTCATCGCCTTCATCGCGTACGGCTTCATCGCTCCCGTCCCGTACGGCCTCGTCATCCCGTACGCCGTCCTCGCGCTCCGAAAGCACCGCCTCCGCCACCGCCCGCAGGGCGAGCAGCAGGGTCGCGACGGCCGGTTCCTGGCGCAGTGCGAGGTCGTCGCCGTCGATCTCCAGGGGGACGCCGGCCGCCGTCAGGGTGCGGCGGACGCCCGGGATCGTACGGGCGCCCGCGCGGACCAGGACCGCCATCTCGGACCACGGGATGCCGTCCTCCAGGTGCGCGCGGCGCAACAGGTCGGCGATGTTGTCCAGTTCGGTGCCCGGGGTCGGATACGTGTAGACCTCGACGGTCCCGCCCTCGCGTACGGCCGTCAGTTCACGATGGCGGCGGACCTTGTCGACGGGCAGGCGGGGCAGCGGCATCCGGCGGGTGAGCAGGCGCGTCGCGTCGAGCAGACCGGCGCCCGAGCGGCGGGACGTGGTGAGGACCGCGACGGGGGCCGGGCGGCCGTCCTTGCGGGGGAAGGCGTCGGGGAAGTCCAGGATGCCGTTCACGTCCGAGCCGCGGAACGCGTAGATCGACTGGTCCGGGTCGCCGAAGGTGATCAGCGAGCGGCCGTCCCCGGCGAGGGCCTGGAGGAGTCGGACCTGCGAGGGGTCGGTGTCCTGGTACTCGTCGACGAACACGGCGTCGTAGCGCACCGCGAGCTGCGCCGCGACGTCCGGGAGGCGGGCGAGAAGGACCGCGCGGTGGACGAGTTCGGCGTAGTCGAGGACGCCCTGCGCGTCGAGGACGTCGAGGTATTCGGCGAGGAAGCCGGCCGCCGCGTCCCAGTCGGGGCGGCCGATCCGGCGGGCGAAGTCGGCGAGCGCGTCCGGGCCGAGGCCCAGTTCGCGGCTGCGGGCGAGCACGGAACGGACCTCGTCGGCGAAGCCGCGGGTGGTGAGACAGGCGCGCAGGTCCTCGGGCCAGCGGATCCTGGCATGGCCCGCGGCGGCCAGTTCCAGCTCGCCTTCGAGCAGTTCGCGGACCATCACGTCCTGCTCGGGGCCGGAGAGCAGCCGCAGCGGGTTGACGAAGAGGTCCACGTCCTGGTGGGCGCGGACCAGGGCGTAACAGAACGAGTGGAAGGTGGAGGCCTGCGGGGCCCGTACGCCGCCGATGCGCAGGGCCATCCGGTCGCGCAGTTCGACGGCGGCCTTGCGGCTGAAGGTGAGGACCAGGATCCGCTCGGGGTCGGCGCCGTCCTCGATGCGCTTGCTGACCGCCTCGACCAACGTGGTCGTCTTTCCGGTGCCCGGTCCCGCGAGCACCAGAAGTGGACCGCCTTCATGGTCAACCACCGCGCGCTGGCTTGCGTCAAGACGAGGGGGATCCACTCGCGGCGGCCGGGTACGCACCAGCCGGTACGCGCCAGGGTTCCCCGGACGCGTCACAGCGTCCGGAGCACGCCGGTCGGAAGTGGAGGAGCTCACGTGGATCGCCGGTCCTGGTGGGTGTACTGGGTGGGAAGCGGTTACAGGGTGGAAAGCGGTGACTGTGGCGGTCACCGTCGGGTGATCGTGATGGGGTCCGCGGGGGCGGTGGCAACGCGGTGACTGCCGCGCCCGACGCTACGCCAGTGCGGCCGCGAGTCGTCCCGCTTCCCGTGGTTCTCGCCCCTGGCCTGCGCGAACGCCGTATCCTGACCCGGCCTCACAGCCTGGTCGCGCCCCGGCCCCGCAGCCTGGTCGCGACCGTGCGCCGCGGCCCGGCCACCCTTCCCCCGGACGGACCCGCCATCGCCCCTGTGACCGGCGGATGTCGGAAGCTGTCATGTGTGAGTGGGCCCCTCGGGAGGTGCGCCGTCCCAGCGCGCCCGTCGCATGTCGAGCCGTTGGCTGCCGTCCGCGGCCGAGCGCAGCGGTGTGGCCTCCACCCGGTAGTGCTCGAGCGCGCGCCGTTCGTGGCCCGGCAGCAGCACCCCGTCCGAGCGCACCACGCGCCACCACGGGACCGGGCTGCCGTAGAGCGCCATCACCCGGCCGACCTGCCGGGGGCCACCCTCGCCCAGCCACTCCGCCACATCGCCGTACGTCATGACCTTGCCCGGCGGGATCCGCTCGGCGACTTCGAGCACCCGCTCGACGTACTCGGGGAGCTCAGGGATCTCGGAGGTCCCGGGGATCTCGGGAGGCGGCTGCTGGCTCATCCGCTCCATGGTGCCGTACGCCACCGACAGTGCGGGCGGCTCATGGGGGCGGGTACCAAGCGGCAAGGGGCGGGCAAACTCTCACAACACCGGCACACCGTGCCTCCTGATTGCACCCTGATGCCCCCTGACGTCGGTGGCTCATGCCACCATCATCCGGGCGGTGACTGGTGATACGAGATCAAAAAGCGACGGAATCAGATGGTGTGCAGGGAGCGGAGCCCTCTGAGGGCACCGGGTCCACTGCCGCTTCGCCGCGCCCTGACGGCGCTTCTCCCGACGCCTCGTCCCGCCCGGACCCGTACGAGATGCAGCCGATCGAACCCGCCGAGGCAGTGAGCGCTTCCCAGAACAACGGCGCACGAGCCGCCGACGGGCACGAGCCCGAGCATGAGCACGAGCCGGCCGAGGAACACGCCGACCGGGTAGAGGGCGACGAACCGCTGCTGCCCGCCCGCGTGCACCGGCCCTCCGACCTGATGCGGCTGCTCGTCGGCATCCTGTCCATCGCTCTGCTGCTCGCCGTCGCCACGTTCGCGCACGGGACGACCACCGGCCTCGAGGACGACATCTCCAAGCGGACCGGGGAAGCGCCGGATCTGCTGATCAAGTTCGCGGGTCTGGCGTCCAGCATCGCGGTGCTGCTCGTACCCGTGGCGTTCGCGATCGAGCGGCTGATCAAACGGGACGGGCTCAGGATCGCCGACGGTGTGCTCGCGGCGGTGCTCGCGCACGGGGTCACCCTCGCCACCGATCTGTGGGTCGCGCAGGCCGCGCCCGAGTCCGTACGGGACGCGCTGACCCGCTTGAACGAGGCGGGGGAGCTGACCGATCCGGTGCACGGCTATCTCGCGCCGGTGATCGCGTACATGACGGCGGTCGGGCTCTCGCGAAGACCACGGTGGCGGGTGCTGCTGTGGGTGGTGCTGCTGCTCGACGCGCTCTCGATGCTGGTGGCCGGGTACACCACCCCGTTCTCGATCATCCTGACCGTGCTGATCGGCTGGTCGGTGGCGTACGGGACCTTGTACGCGGTCGGTTCGCCCAACGTCCGGCCCACCGCGCACAACCTGTTGAGCGGTCTTCGGCACGTCGGCTTCAAGCCGGTGAGCGCGGCGCGGGCGGAGGAGCGCTCGGACGCGCCGGAGAGCGGTGACCGGGGCCGGCACTACTTCGTGACGCTGGAGGACGGACCACCCCTCGACATCACGGTGGTCGACCGCGAACAGCAGGCCCATGGCTTCTTCTACCGGGTCTGGCGGCGCCTCACCCTGCGCACGCTGACCACCCGCCGTTCACTGCTCTCGCTGCGCCAGGCACTCGAACAGGAGGCGCTGCTCGCATACGCGGCGATCGCGGCGGGCGCCAACGCGCCCAAACTGATCGCCACCTCCGAGCTCGGTCCGGACGCCGTGATGCTCGTGTACGAGCACACGGGCGGGCGCTCTCTCGACTCACTGCCTGACGACGGGATCACCGACGACCTGATGCGCGACACCTGGCGGCAGGTGAAGGCGCTGCAGTCGCGGCGGATCGCGCATCGGCGGCTCGCCGGCGACGCGATTTTGGTGGATCGTTCCGGCAAGGTGATCATCACCGATCTGCGCGGTGGGGAGATCGCCGCCGGGGATCTCCTCCTGCGCATGGACATCGCGCAGCTGCTGACGACTTTCGGGCTGCGGGTGGGGGCGGAGCGGGCTGTCGGGGTGGCCGTCGGCGTGCTCGGCGGCGACACCGTTGCCGACTGTCTGCCGCTGCTCCAGCCGATCGCGCTGTCGCGCTCGACGCGGGCGATGCTGCGCAAGCTCGGCCGGGAGCGGGCGGAGCGGGAGCGGGAGGCCGTGCTCGAGGCTTCGCGGCTTGCGAAGGAGGCACGGGCCGCCGACTCGGGCGACGAGGATCTCGTCCGTAAGAGCAGCAAAGCCGAGCGGCAGGCGGAGAAGCGGGCCGTCGACGAGGCCCTCGACGGGGCTCGTGAGGAGGATCTGCTCACCCAGATCCGCCACCAGGTACTCGCCATCCGTCCGCAGGCGCCGGTCGAGCCGGCCCAGTTGGAGCGGATCAAGCCGCGCACGCTGATCAGCTGGATCGCGGGCGCGTTCGCCGCGTACTTCCTGTTCGGCCAGCTGACCAAGTTCGAGTTCGACAAGTTGCAGAACGCCGAGTGGGGCTGGGTGGCAGCCGCGGTCGCGTTCTCCGCGCTCAGCTATCTGGCCGCGGCCATGAGCCTGCTCGGCTTCGTACCGGAGCGGGTGCCGCTGCTGCGGACCATCGCGGCACAAGTGGCCGGGTCCTTCGTGAAGGTGGTGGCACCGGCCGCGGTCGGTGGAGTGGCCCTCAACACGCGCTTCCTGCAGCGGGCCGGGGTGCGCTCGGGGCTCGCGGTGGCGAGCGTCGGGGCCTCCCAGCTGTTCGGGCTCGGGGCGCACATTCTGCTGCTCCTGACGTTCGGCTATCTGACCGGGACCGAGAACAAGGCGGATCTCACGCCGTCCCGCGCGGTGATCGCCGGGCTACTCACGGCCGCGGTGCTCGTCCTCGTGGTGACCGCGGTGCCGTTCCTGCGGAAGTTCGTGTCCACGCGGGTGCGCTCGCTCTTCGCGGGTGTCGTGCCGCGCATGCTGGACGTGCTGCAGCGGCCGCAGAAGCTGCTCACGGGCATCGGCGGAATGCTGCTCCTGACGGCGTCCTTCGTGATGTGTCTGTACGCGTGTCTGGTGGCGTTCGGCGCGGATGCGTCCTCGGTGAGCCTGGCCGGGGTAGCCGTGGCGTTCCTCGCGGGCAACGCGATCGGATCGGCGGCGCCGACGCCAGGTGGTGTGGGCGCGGTGGAGATCGCGCTCTCCGGTTTCCTGTTGTTCTCCGCCGGTGTACCGACGGAGATCGCCGGGCCGGCGGTGCTGCTCTACCGACTGCTCACGCTGTGGCTGCCGGTCCTCCCCGGATGGCTGGCGTTCAACCACCTCACCCGTAAGGGCGCGCTCTAGAACGCCAGGAGCAGCGTCGCCAGGAGCGCCGCCGAGCCCATGACCTCGATCGCGCCCACCACCGGCACCTTCACCCCGCGGCCCGGCAGCACGACCGCCCGTACGAGATACGCGGCGAACGGCAGCGCGAGCCAAGGGCTCAACAGAGCAGCGGCGCCGAGCGCGAGCGCGTGGTACCCCACCGAACCCCGGTAGTACCCCCGGGAGTCGCGCTCGCGGATCATCGTCTTCACGTACGGGACCGTGCCCGCGAAGTAGAGGAGGCAGGCGAGGGCCGGTCCCCGGCCCGCCGACCACGAGCCGCCGCCCAGGTGCAGGGTCACCAGGAGCATGCCGCACGCCGGGACCACCGCAAGCAGCCCGTTGAGCAGCGCACGCTCCTTGTTGCGCCACGCGTACCAGGTGTTCAGAGCGATGAAGGGGGCGGCCGCCGCGCAGGCCACCAGCAACCACGGGTTCAGCAAGGCGAGCGGCAGGCCCAGCGCAGCGAACGCCGCCGAGAAGACCAGCGCCGGGCGGACATGGCGGCGCGGTGCGCGCGGGTTGCGGGAGATGCGGTGCAGGCGCAGCCACTGCTGGGCGTGGTACGTCGCCATGTAGCCGAGCAGCCAGGCCGCGAGCAGCGGCAGGTGGACCCGGCGCGGCGTCCCCAGGAAGACCCCCGCCGCGAACGGCACCACGAGCATCGCCCACGCGCCGTGCTGATCCGGCAGCCAGCGATTGCGCCGGGCCATACGGTTCCTTTCGCCTTTGTTCTTCCGATTTTGCTTTTCCGACGCCATGTCGGCTCACAGAACGGCCAGTTGACCTGCTCCACCTTCGCACCGCGGGTCCTGGGGAAGTCGGGGAAGAGGTCCCGGCCCTACGGGACCTCTGTCACCGGAAGCGCCGGAAGTGCGGGAATAGCCTCAGGGAGAGCCAATTCCACAGGTGTCCGGAGGGACGAGGCGTTGCAGCAGGACAGCACAGCCAGCGCTGCCGAAGCGTTGATCAAAGCCGGTGGTTTCTTCCGCCGCTCCGACGTGTCCGAGGTCTCCGACGACCTGCGCACCATCACGCACAAAGGCGGCCGCGCCGCCGAGGTCTTCTACCGTGACCGCTGGAGCCACGACAAGGTCGTGTATTCCACGCACGGCGTGAACTGCACGGGTTCCTGCCGCTGGAAGGTGTACGTCAAGGACGGCATCATCACCTGGGAGACTCAGGCGACGGATTATCCGTCGACCGGTCCCGACCGCCCGGAGTACGAGCCGCGCGGATGTCCGCGAGGTGCTTCCTTCTCCTGGTACTCCTATTCGCCCACGCGCGTGCGTTATCCGCATGTCCGCGGGGCGCTCCTGGAGATGTACCGCGAGGCCAAGAAGCGGCTGAAGGACCCGGTCCTCGCCTGGGCCGACATCCAGAACGACCCCGAGCGCCGGCGCAGGTACCAGAAGGCACGCGGCAAGGGCGGTCTGGTGCGCGCGACTTGGGAAGAGGCCGTCGAGATCGTCTCGGCCGCGCATGTCCACACCATCAAGCAGTACGGTCCGGATCGGGTTGCGGGCTTCTCGCCGATCCCGGCCATGTCGATGGCCTCGCACGCGTCCGGTGCGCGGTTCCATTCGCTGATCGGTGCGCCGATGCTCAGCTTCTACGACTGGTACGCCGATCTTCCGGTGGCTTCCCCGCAGGTGTTCGGCGACCAGACGGACGTCCCGGAATCCGGCGACTGGTGGGACGCCGCGTATCTGATGATGTGGGGCTCCAATGTGCCGGTGACCCGGACCCCGGACGCCCACTGGATGGCCGAGGCGCGTTATCGCGGGCAGAAGGTCGTCACCGTATCGCCGGATTTCGCGGACAACACCAAGTTCGCCGACGAGTGGATGCATCCGCATCCGGGGACCGACGGTGCGCTCGCTCTGGCGATGGGGCATGTGATTCTCAAGGAGTTCTTCGTCGACAACAAGACGGAGTTCTTTGAGAATTACGTACGGACCTACACCGATCTTCCTTTCCTGATCACCCTGAGCGAGGGCGATCAGGGGCTTGTTCCCGGGAAGTTCCTGACCGCCGCCGATCTCGGTCAGGAGACCGAGAACGCCGAGTGGAAGACCGTTCTCGTCGATGACGTGACCGGTGAACTGACCGTCCCCAACGGCACCTTGGGCCACCGCTGGGGCAAGAACGAAAAGCCCGAGTGGAATCTCGACCTCGGCGACACCGTCCCCCGGCTCACCCTCGTCGACCACGCGGAGGACCGCGTCACGGTCACGCTCCCCCGTTTCGACGAGGACGCGTCCGACGGTGTCATGCGCCGCGGTGTCCCCGTCCGCCGCGTGGGCGACCGGCTCGTCACCACCGTCTTCGACCTGCTGCTCGCCCAGTACGGCGTCGAGCGCCCCGGCCTGCCCGGCGAGTGGCCCACCTCGTACGAGGACACCGAGACCCCCGGCACCCCCGGCTGGCAGGAGACCCTGACCTCCGTGCCCGCGGCACAAGCCACCCGCGTGGCACGGGAGTTCGCGCAGACCGCCGTGGACTCCGAGGGCCGCTGCATGATCCTCATGGGGGCGGGCACCAACCACTGGTTCCACTCCGAGACGATCTACCGCGCCTTCCTGGCCCTGCTGACGATGACCGGGTGCCAGGGCCGCAACGGCGGTGGCTGGGGCCACTACGTGGGCCAGGAGAAGTGCCGTCCGGTGACGGGCTGGGCCACCCTGGCCAGCGCGAGCGACTGGGGCCGGCCGCCGCGGCACATGATCGGCGCGGGCTGGTTCTATCTGCACACCGACCAGTGGCGTTACGACTCACTGCCCGCCGAGGCGCTCGCCTCGCCGCTCGGTGCGGGCCGCTTCGAGGGCATGACGGGCGCCGACTGTCTGGCCGCGTCCGCGCGCATGGGCTGGATGCCCTCGTATCCGACCTTCGACCGCAATCCCCTGGAGCTGGGAGAGCACGACGATCCCGTGGGCCATACGGTGCAGATGCTCAAGGACGGCGATCTCGGCTTCGCCGGTGAGGATCCGGACGCGCCGCACAACTGGCCGCGCGTGCTCAACGTATGGCGGGCGAATCTGCTCGGTTCGAGCTCCAAGGGCAACGAGTACTTCCTCAAGCACCTGCTCGGCACCCACTCCAACCTGCCCGAGGACGGGCCGCGTTGTGCGCCGCGTGATGTGACATGGCATGAGGAGGACGTCGAGGGCAAGCTCGATCTGCTGCTCACGATGGACTTCCGGATGACCTCGACGACACTGCTCGCCGACGTCGTACTGCCGGCGGCCACCTGGTACGAGAAGCACGACCTCTCGTCCACCGATATGCACCCCTTCCTGCACGCGTTCACCCCGGCCGTGGACCCGCCGTGGCAGGCGCGCTCGGACTACGACGCGTTCCACGCGATAGCCAAGCGCTTCGGCGAGCTCGCCAAGGAGCACCTGGGCGTACGCCGCGACCTGGTCGCGACCGCGCTGCAGCACGACACCCCCGGCGGCGAGATGGCCCAGCCCGGTGGCGTGGCGCTCGACTGGTCGAAGGGCGAGTGCGAGCCCGTCCCCGGCAGGACCATGTACAACCTCACGGTCGTCGAGCGGGATTACGGGGCCGTGGGCGAGAAGTTCGCCGCGCTCGGACCGCTGATCGACACCCTCGGAGTCACCACGAAGGCGATCACCTTCGACGTGGCCGAGGAGGTCTCGTATCTGAAGAGCAAGAACGGGACGGTACGCGGCGGTGTCGCCGACGGGCGGCCGAAGCTGGAGACGGCGCAGCAGGCCTGCGAGGCGATCCTGTCGCTGTCCGGGACCTCCAACGGACGCCTCGCCACCCAGGGTTTCCACACCCTGGAGCAGAAGGTCGGTACGGAGATGGCGCATCTCGCGGCCGAGGCCGAGGGCAAGCGGATCACGTTCGCGGACACCCAGGCCCGTCCGGTGCCCGTGATCACGTCGCCCGAGTGGTCGGGCAGCGAGTCCGGCGGCCGCCGCTACACGGCCTTCACCGTGAACACCGAGCACCTCAAGCCCTGGCACACCCTCACCGGACGCCAGCACTTCTTCATCGACCACGACTGGATCCACGAGGTCGGCGAGTCGATGCCGGTCTACAAGCCGCCGCTGGACATGAGCAAGTTGTACGGGGAGCCGAAGCTCGGCACCGTCGACGCTCAGGAGAAGAGCGTCGCTGTCCGGTACTTGACCCCGCACAACAAGTGGGCCATCCACAGCCAGTACCAGGACAACCTGTTCATGATGACGCTCGGCCGCGGCGGTCAGACGGTGTGGATGTCGCCGCAGGACGCCGACTCGATCGGGGTCAGGGACAACGACTGGATCGAGGCGGTGAACAGGAACGGCGTCGTCACGGCCCGCGCGATCGTCTCGCACAAGATGCCGCCCGGCACGGTCTACATGAACCACGCGCAGGAGCGCACGGTCGGTGTGCCGAAGACCGAGAAGACCGGCAGGCGCGGCGGTATCCACAACTCGCTGACCCGGATCATGCTCAAGCCCACCCATCTCGTGGGTGGCTACGCCCAGCTGACCTGGGCCTTCAACTACCTCGGCCCGACCGGTAACCAGCGCGACGAGGTCACTGTCATCCGCCGCCGCAACCAGGATGTGGAGTTCTAGTTCCATGCGCGTAATGGCACAGGTAGCCATGGTCATGAACCTCGACAAGTGCATCGGCTGCCACACGTGCTCGGTCACCTGCAAGCAGGCGTGGACCAACCGCAAGGGCACCGAGTACGTCTGGTTCAACAACGTCGAGACGCTGCCCGGCCAGGGCTACCCCCGGCGCTGGGAGGACCAGGAGAAGTGGAAGGGCGGCTGGGAGCGCACGCGTTCCGGACGCCTGCGCCTCAAGGCCGGCGGCAAGGTGAAGCGCCTCGGGCAGATCTTCGCCAACCCCGAGATGCCGCAGATCGAGGACTACTACCAGCCCTGGACATACGAGTACAAGAACCTCACCGAGGCACCGGCCGGTGACGACATGCCCGTCGCCCGTCCGGTCAGCCAGGTCACGGGTGAGCCGATCGACAAGATCGAGTGGGGTCCCAACTGGGAGGACAACCTGGGCGGCGGGCCGGAGCACGCCGTCAAGGACCCCCTCATCGAGAAGATCCGCGACCAGGTCGGCGAGCAGATCAAGATGGAGTTCGAGAAGAGCTTCATGTTCTATCTGCCGCGCGTGTGCGAGCACTGCCTCAACCCGGCCTGTGTGTCGGCCTGTCCGTCCGGCGCGATGTACAAGCGCGTCGAGGACGGCATCGTCCTGGTCGACCAGGACCAGTGCCGCGGCTGGCGGATGTGCGTGAGCTCCTGCCCGTACAAGAAGGTCTACTTCAACCACTCCACCGGCAAGGCCGAGAAGTGCACCTTCTGCTTCCCGCGCGTGGAGGTCGGCCTGCCGACCGTGTGCTCCGAGACCTGTGTGGGCCGGATGCGCTACCTCGGCGTGATGCTGTACGACGCCGACAAGGTGACCGAGGCCGCGGCGGTGGAGGACGAACACGACCTCTACCCGGCTCAGTTGGGCGCGTTCCTCGACCCGCACGACCCGGCCGTGCAGGCCGCCGCCCGTGCGAACGGGATCACCGACGAGTGGCTGGACGCCGCCCGCCGCTCCCCCGTGTACGACCTGATCGCCACCTACCAGGTCGCGCTCCCGCTCCACCCGGAGTACCGGACGATGCCGATGGTCTGGTACGTCCCGCCGCTCTCCCCCGTGGTCGACGCGGTGGCCGCCACCGGCAACGACGGCGAGGACGTACGCAACCTCTTCGGCGCGATCGACGCGATGCGCATCCCGGTCGAGTACCTCGCCGAGCTGCTCGCGGCCGGTGACACATACGTGGTCGACGCGGTCCTGCACCGGATGGCCGCGATGCGCGCGTACATGCGCCGGGTCAATCTCGGGCAGCCGCGCGACGAGTCCATCGCGGCCGCCGTCGGTCTGACGGGTGTCGAGATCGAGGACATGTTCCGGCTGCTCGCGATCGCCAAGTACGAGGACCGGTACGTGATCCCGACGGCGGCGCGCGCGGACGCGGACGCGCTGGCGGACACGCATCCGCTCGACCCCTCCGCTGATACCTGCCCCGTGTCGGCCGAGGCTCTCGGCGGCTCCCGCCCCCTGCTCAACCTCTCCCCGACGCGGAGGAGTGCATGACCCCCGATGCCGTTGTACGCCTGGTCGCCGGCCGACTCCTCCAGTACCCGGACGAGCGCCTGTACGCGGAACTCCCGCGATACGAGGCGGCCCTCGCCGGGGCGGCCCCCGAACCGGCCGGACTGCTCACGGAGTTCCTCGCGTACGCGAGGACGACATCCGGGCTCGACCTCGCCGCGCACTACACGGACACCTTCGACACCCGTAACCGCCGCTGTCTGTATCTGACGTGGTGGACGGACGGTGACACCCGCAACCGCGGTCTCTCGCTCGTCCGTATGAAGCGGATCTACCGGGACTTCGGCCTGGAATTCGCCAGTGACGAACTGCCCGACTTCCTGCCCGTGGCCCTGGAGTTCGCGGCCCTGCACCCCGAGGCGGGCACCCAGCTCCTCGAAGAGCACCGGGCCGGTCTCGAGCTCCTGCGCCTGGCGGTGACCGCTGCGAACACCCCGTACGCCCGGGTCCTCGAAGCCGTCTGCGCCACGCTGCCCGGACCCTCGCCCGAGACCAAGGCCGAGGCGAAGGCGCTCGCCAAGCGCGGTCCCGCGCACGAGAGCGTCGGGCTCTCCGATCCGCTCGAACCCTTCGGGCCGGGTGTCGAACTCCCCTGGCCCGCCATGCCGCCCGAGACCCTGGAAAGGACACCGGCCTGATGGATCTGATCCTCTGGGGGGTCTTCCCCTACCTCGTCGTCGTGCTCCTGATGGCGGGACTCGTCTGGCGGGCGCGCTACGACCGCTTCGGCTGGACCACGCACTCCACGCAGGTCCACGAGTCGCGGCTGCTGAGCATCGGTTCGCCGCTCTTCCACTTCGGGATGGCCTTCGTGGTCGTCGGGCATGTGGTGGGGCTGCTGATCCCGAAGACCTGGACGGACGCGGTCGGTCTGAGCGACCACACGTACCACCTGCTCGCCGTCACGACGGGTTCGGTGGCGGGTGTGGCGGCCGCGGCCGGGATCGGGATCCTGGTCTACCGCCGCTTCAAGGTGGCCGCCGTGAAGAAGGCGACGCTGAAGAGCGATCACCTGATGTACACGTTCCTGCTCGGCGCGATGACGCTCGGGATCGTGGCCACGCTGCTCAACTCCACCGGCGCGATGGGCGATTACAACTATCGCGAGGGTGTCTCGCTGTGGTTCCGCTCGCTGTTCACCCTCCAGCCGGACTACGCGCTGATGGGCCAGGCCCCCGCGGCCTTCCAGCTGCATGTGATCTTCGGCCTCGGGCTCTTCCTCCTGATTCCCTTCTCGCGCCTGGTGCACATGTTCAGCGCCCCGCTGAAGTACCTGTTCCGGCCGTACGTGGTGTACCGCAGCCGCGACCCGAAGCAGCCGGTCGCCCAGCGTCCCACGCGCCGCGGCTGGGAGAAGGTGGGCTCGTGAAGCGCGTAGTGCGCACCCCGCGCCACTCGGTCGACGAGCGTCCGTTCATCGTCATCTGGGAGGCGACGCGGGCTTGTCCGCTGGCGTGTCTGCACTGCCGGGCGGAGGCCCAGCTCCGGCGCGATCCGGGCGAGTTGGACGGCGCGGACGCCCGTCGTCTGATGGACCAGATCGCATCGTTCGGCAAGCCGAGCCCGTTGTTCGTCATCACGGGCGGGGATCCCTTCCAGCGTGCGGATCTGCGGGAGCTTGTCGCGTACGGGACGTCGCTGGGGCTGCGGATCGCGGTCTCGCCGTCCGGCACGCCGACGCTCACGTACGAAAACCTCTCGGCCGTACGGGACGCGGGCGCCGTAGCCCTGTCGCTGTCCCTCGACGGATCGACGGCCTCGCGCCATGACGCCTTCCGAGGCGTGGACGGCGTCTACGGCTGGACCCTCGACGGCTGGCGGATGGCCCGCGAGCTCGGCCTCAAGGTGCAGATCAACACGACCGTGACCCGGCACAGCCTGGACGACCTCGCCGATATCGCGGCGGTCGTGAAGCGCGAGGGCTCGATGATCTGGAGCGGCTTCATCCTGGTGCCGACGGGTCGCGGGGAGCAGCTCGACGCCCTGACTCCCGCGGAGATCGAGGACGTCATGCACTTCCTCTACGACTGCGGTGCGGTGATGGCGACGAAGACGACGGAGGGGCATCACTTCCGGCGGGTGGCGCTGCAGCGGACGATTCTCGCGCGCCGGGGTGAGGAGCCGGTCACGGGTGAGCTGTACGCCTCGCTGGTCGCGCGCGCCCGTGAGCTGGGTGTCTTCGACGGGGCGCAGCGTGCGGTCCGCCGTCCTCCGATGGACGTCGGCTCCGGCCGCGGCTTCGTCTTCGTCTCGCATACGGGCGAGGTCCACCCGAGCGGCTTCCTCCCCCTCTCGGCGGGCAACGTCAAGAACCACCCGCTCCCGGAGATCTACCGGGGCTCGGCCCTCTTCAACTCCCTGCGCGACCCGTCCCTCCTTGAGGGCAAGTGCGGTCGCTGCGAGTTCAACACGGTGTGCGGGGGGTCGCGGTCGCGGGCGTACGGGGTGACGGGGCGGACGTTGGCGGCGGACCCTTGGTGCGCCTACGAGCCCGGCTCGTTCGCGTACCAGGCGGAGCTCGCCGAGCTGTTGCCGGTCTGACCGGGGGCGGGGGCGGGGGAGAAAAATGCCCGTTCGACGCGCATATTCCGGCCGTAAGGACGAGAGCCCGGACCTCGCAAGGGCAAGAGGCCCTCGAACGGGCCCCGGGCGGGCCGACCGTCCCCTCCCACCGGGTCGGAGGGCCCGGGGGAGACGGCCCGACGGTACGTACCGTCGAAAGCAGGACCACACCCCACGAGGGAGACCCCCATGCGCTCAGTGATCGTCATCGGCGGCGGCATCAGCGGCCTTGCCGCGGCCTGGCAGCTGCGAGGAACCGCGGACGTCACGGTCCTGGAAAGCGACCAGCGCATCGGCGGCAAGCTGCACACCAGCACCATCGGCGGCATCCCCGTGGACACCGGCGCCGAATCCATCATGGCCCTGCGCCCCGAAGCCGTGGAGCTCGCCAACGAGGTCGGTCTCGGCCCCGACCTGTGCGACCCGGCCGCCGCGCCCACCACGGTCTGGACCCGCGGCCAGCTGCGGCCCATGCCGGCCGGGCACGTCCTCGGCATCCCCACCGAACCGCGCGCCCTGGCCGGCACCGGTCTGCTCTCCGACGAGGGCCTCGAACGCCTCTGCCGCGAGGAGGAGCTCCCCGCGGGACCGCTCGCCCGCGACACCGACATCTCCGTGGCCGGCTATCTCTCCGAGCGCATCGGCCAGGAGGCCGTGGACCGCCTGGTCGAGCCCATGCTCGGCGGTGTCTACGCGGGCCGCGCCGACCGTCTCTCCCTGCGTTCGGCCATGCCCCGCCTCGCCGCGGTCGCCGAGCACGGCGGCTCGATCATCGGCGCGCTGCGGCGCGTACGGGCGGCGGGTGCCCCCAAGGCTTCCCCTGTGCAGGGTGTACGCGGCGGTACGGGCCGGCTCCCGCAGGCCGTGGCCAAGGCGTCCGGCGCCCGGATCCTCACCGCAACCCGCGCCCGCGAACTGCAGCCGACGCCGTCGGGACGCTGGCGGGTCTGCGCCCAGACGGCCGACGGTCCGCTGGTGATGGAGGCCGACGCCGTCGTCCTCGCGCTGCCGGCCTTCGCCGCCGCCGAACTCCTGCGCGGCCACTCCCCCGCGGCCCACGAGGAGCTCTCCGGGATCCAGCACGCGAGCTCCGCGGTGATCACCATGGCCTTCGACCGGGCCCGTACGCCGTCGCTGCCCGAGGGCAACGGCTTCCTCGTACCGCCGGTGGACGGGCACAGCATCAAGGCCGCGTCGTTCCTGACGAACAAGTGGCGCTGGCTGCACGAGTCCGCGCCGGGCTCCTTCGTCCTGCGCGTCTCCATCGGCCGGGCGGGCGAGGACACGCAACTCGACGTCCCCGACCGCCACTTGATCCGTACCGCCGTATCGGAACTCCACCTCGCGGCCGGCCGCATGGGCGAGCCCACCTCCGCGCGCGTCACCCGCTGGGACCGCAGCCTCCCGCAGTACGGCGTGGGCCACGCCGAGCGCGTCCGGCGCATCCACGAGGCCGTCACCAAGCTGCCCGGCATCGAGCTGTGCGGCGCGGCGTACGAGGGCGTCGGCGTCGCGGCGTGCGTGGCGACCGGGCGCAAGGCGGCCCGCAGGGTGCTCGAGGGCTGAGTCCCGCCGTCGGGCTGCTCCTCACGAAGGCATGCGCCCTGCGCGCCGGGGCCGAGGCCGAGGCCGCAGACTCTGGCACGGCGGGGGCCGAGGCCACCGACTCCGGCACGGCTGGGGCCGAGGCCGCAGACGCCAGCGCACCGGGGGCCAGGGGGCGAAGCCCTCGGCGTCCAGCCACGGGGGCTCCGCCCCGGTACCCCGGAGCGTCATGTTCCGGATAGTCGGGTGCAGACCCCGGGCTTGATCACACGTACGGCCCGCGCCAAAGGCGACCCCCGCACCCCGCCCGCAGGATGGGGGCATGCCGAAGCCCCACGCTGTGCGTCCTGCCGTGCCCAAGGTCCTCGTCCTGCCCGCCGTCCTCCTGCTCACCTCAGCTCTCGCCACCGGCTGCGGCGGTGGCTCCGACGAGGACGGGGACAAGGACCTCGCCGCACAGCAGCTGGCGTGGAAGGACTGTCCGGCACCCAGCGCCGCTCAGGGCGGCGGTGAGGCCCCCACGCCGCTGCCGGCCGGGACCGAGTGGAAGTGCGCCACCATGAAGGCGCCCCTCGACTGGGACAAGCCCGAGGGCGACACCATCGGGATCGATCTGATCCGCGCCGAGGCGAGCGAGAAGAAGGAGCGGATCGGTTCGCTCGTCTTCAACTTCGGGGGCCCCGGCGGCTCCGGCGTCACCGCCCTGCCCGCCTTCGGCAAGGACTACGCCAAGCTGCGCACGCGCTACGACCTGGTCAGTTTCGATCCGCGCGGTGTGGGCCGCAGCGAGCCGGTGACCTGCGAGGACGACGTCCAGCTCGATGCGTACTACCAGCAGGACGCCACCCCCGACGACGCACAGGAAGAGGAGACCCTCCTCGACAATGTGCGCAGTTTCAACGAGGGGTGCGACGACCGGGCCGGGAAGGTCCTTCCGCACGTCGCCACCACCGACGCCGCCCGCGACATGGATCTGATGCGGCAGGTGCTCGGCGACGACAAACTGCACTACTTCGGGATCTCCTACGGCACCGAACTGGGCGGTGTGTACGCCCACTTGTTCCCGAAGAACGTGGGCCGCGCCGTCTTCGACGCCGTGGTCGACCCGACCGAGACCCCGGAGCAGGGCTCGCTCGGCCAGGCCGGCGGCTTCCAGCTCGCCCTGGAGAACTACGCCAAGGACTGCACGTCCAAGGTCGAGGACTGCCCGGTCGGCGACACCGCCGAGGACGTACAGGCAAGGATCGCGAAGCTCCTGGAGGAGCTGGACTCCAAGCCGCTCCCGGGCCTCGGGCAGCGCAAGCTCACACAGACCGCCGCGACCAACGGCATCGCGCAGTCCCTGTACTCCAAGGACTTCTGGGAGTACCTGACGCAGGGCCTCGAGGACGCGTACGACGGCGACGGGAAGATCCTGATGGCGCTGTCCGACTCGATGAACGGCCGCAATCTCGACGGTACGTACAGCAACATCCAGTCCGCGAACGTGGCCATCAACTGCGCGGACGACAAGCCCCGTTACTCGGTCGAGGACGTGAAGGAGAAGCTGCCGGAGTTCCGTGAGGCCTCGCCGCTGTTCGGCGACTATCTGGCCTGGGGCATGGTCGGCTGCTCCGACTGGGCCGTGGACGGGGCGGCCGACCACCCGGACGTGAGCGCCGCCGGTTCGGCGCCGATCCTCGTCATCGGCAACACGGGCGACCCGGCGACGCCGTACGAAGGCGCCCGCAAGATGGTGGAGTCGCTCGGTGACGGGGTCGGCATCGAGCTGACGTACAAGGGCGAGGGGCACGGCGCGTACGACAGCGGCAACAAGTGCGTACGTGAGGCGGTGGACGGCTATCTGCTCGACGGCAAGGAGCCGAAGACCGGGACCGTCTGCTCGTAGCGGCGACCTTGTGACGGTGACCTCGTCACGGCGACCTCGTCACGGCGACAGGGAGGCGCCCCGGGTACGGGCCCTGGCCAATCGTCCTCCGACCGCAACCATCCCCCACAGAGAGCCGACTTAGTATTACGGCACTGTTGCTCGAGGGGGGACTTCGTACATGCCAAGCACGTCAGGAGACCGGGCCCGTACGGCGATACACCGGGCCCCGTCCCACGCCCGACCCACGGCCCTCGCCGTGGCCGCGCTGCTGGCCGGCTCCCTCATCGCGGGCTGCAGCGACGGCGGCGGCTCGGGGGACAAGGGCGCGGGGGCCTCCACCGCACCGACGAAGACCGCCAAGCCGCCTCAGCAGACGGATGATTCAGGACTTCCCGCCGAGCTCACCGGTCAGCAGCTGAGCTGGGGCGAGTGCGAGGGCGGCGGTTCGGGAGCCTCCGACAGCGCCTGGAAGTGCGCCACGCTCAAGGTGCCGCTCGACTACGGCGATCCCGACGGCAAGACCATCGGAATCGCGCTGACCCGCAGCGAGGCCCGCGACGACAGCTCGCGGATCGGGTCACTGCTCTTCAACTTCGGCGGTCCCGGCGGCTCGGGCGTCTCCACGCTGCCGCTCGCCGCGCCCGGTTATGCGGCGCTGCAGGAGCGCTACGACCTGGTCGGTTTCGATCCGCGCGGGGTCGAGCGCAGCGGCGCGGTGACCTGCCGCAGCGACGAGGAGACCGAGCAGGCCTTCACGACCATCGACCTCACGCCCGACACGGCCGCCGAGGAGAAGGCGTACTTCAAGGACGCCGCGGACTTCGGCGCCGGGTGCAAGCGGCAGTCGGGCGAGATCCTGCCGTACGTCTCGACGTCCAACGCCGCCCGCGACATGGATCTGATGCGCCAGGTGCTCGGCGACGAGCAGCTGCACTACCTCGGCTACTCCTACGGCACCGAGCTGGGCGGCACCTACGCCCACCTGTTCCCGTCCAAGGTCGGCCGGCTCGTCCTCGACGCGGTGGTCGACCCGAGCGCGGACATGATCGGTCACGCCAAGAACCAGACCCGGGGTTTCCAGCGCGCCCTGGAGAACTATCTGAAGTCGACGGGCCAGGACCCCGACGAGGGCACCGCGAAGATCGCGAAGCTGCTCAAGTCCCTGGACAAGAAGCCTCTCCCGGCGGCGGGCGGGCGCGATCTGAACGAGACGCTCGGTACGACCGGCATCACCCAGGCCCTCTACTCGGAGAGCAGCTGGCCGCAGCTGACGGCCGCACTGCAGGCCGCCGAGGACGGCGACGGTTCACCGCTGCTCACGCTCGCGGACGAGTACAACAACCGTGACGCGTCCGGGAGTTACAGCACGGCGATGCACTCCCAGCGCGCCATCTCCTGCGCCGATACGCAGGTCAGGCCGACACAGGCACAGGCCGAGAAGCTGCTGCCGCAGTTCCTGGAGATCTCCCCCGTCTTCGGCGGCTACCTCGGCTGGGACGCGGCCGGCTGGTGCTACAACTGGCCGGTGGCCGGGGAGCACAAGACCCCCGAGGTCAGCGCGCCGGGCGCGGCCCCGATCCTGGTGATCGGCACGACCGGCGACTCGGCCACGCCCTTCGAGGGCGCGCGCAGGATGGCCGACGAACTCGGCAAGGGCGTCGGCGTGCACCTCACCTTCAAGGGCGAGGGCCACGGGGCGTACGGCGGCGGCAACACCTGTGTCGACTCGACCGTCGAGGACTATCTGCTCGACCACAAGGTTCCGCAAGACGGAAAGGTCTGCTCGTAAATGCCCCGCAAGTCCCGGTCCATATCCGCCCCTTCCGCAGTGCTCGGCCCCTGCCTCCTGGCGGCCGCCCTGCTCCTTTCCGCCTGTACCTCCTCGCCCGACTCTCCTTCCGATACGAAGGACAAGGGCTCCTCCTCGTCAAAGGGAAGCGGCAAGGGCGTAGCGGACACGAGCACCGTCGACTGGACCCGCTGCAAGGCGCCGACCGCCAACCAGGGCATGGGCAAGGCCCCGGGCAGCAAGTGGGAGTGCGGCACGCTCGAAGCGCCGCTGGACCACTCGAAGCCGGACGGCGAGAAGATCGAGATCGCGCTGATCCGTAAGCCGGCCACCGCACCGGACCGCCGTATCGGCGCCCTGCTCTACAACTTCGGCGGGCCCGGCGGCTCCGGTGTCTCCACGCTCCCCCAGGCCGCCGATGACTACGAGGACCTCAACGAGCGCTACGACCTGGTGAGTTTCGACCCGCGTGCGGTGGGCGAGACGGCCACGGTGCGCTGCCTGGACGACAAGGAGATGGACCGGCTGTCCCAGGAGGACGACGGTCCGCCCACGAACGCGGCCGAGGAGGCCGAGGACACCGCCGAGTCGCGTGAGCAGATCGAGGCCTGCGAGTCGCGGGCCGGCAAGCTCCTGCCCCACGTGGGCACCTCGGACACGGCTCGCGACATGGACCTGATCCGCGAGGCGCTCGGCGAGAAGAAGCTCAACTACTTCGGCATCTCGTACGGCACCGAACTGGGCGGCGTCTACGCCCACTTGTTCCCGTCCAAGGTCGGCCGGACCGTCTTCGACGCGGTCGTGGACCCGACCGAGGGCCAGATCGACGGCGGTCTCGCCCAGGCGAAGGGCTTCCAGCTCGCCCTGGAGAACTACTTCAAGGGCATCGAGAAGGACCCGGCCGAGGGCTCCGCGAAGATCACCTCGATCCTCGAACAGGCCGAGGCCTCCCCTCTGCCCACCTCCGGCGACCGCAAGCTGACACGGGGCCTGGCCGAGACCGGTATCGCGGCGGCCCTCTACAGCGAGGAGACCTGGCCGTACCTCACCCAGGGCCTCCAGGAAGTGGAGAACGCGGGCTCCGGCTCCATCCTTCTCCTCCTGGCCGACGCCTACAGCGGCCGCGACCCGCAGACCGGCCGCTACAACAACATGTCCCAGGCCAACGCCGCGATCCGCTGCGCCGACACCAGCGAACGCTTCGGCTACGCCGATGTGAAGCGCCAGCTCCCCGCGTACAAGAAGGCCTCCCCGGTCTTCGGCGAGTCCATGGTCTGGGGCCTGATGTCCTGCACGGACTGGCCGGTCGACGGCGAACGCAAGCACCCCGAGGTCTCGGCGAAGGGCGCCGGCCCGATCCTGGTCATCGGCAACACGGGAGACCCGGCGACCCCGGTCGCGGGCGCGAAGAAGATGGCCTCGGCCCTGGGCGCGGGCGTCGGCGTGAACATCACGGTGGACGGCGAGGGGCACGGCACGTACGGGGTGAACGACTGCGCCACCGAGACGGTGGACGCGTATCTCCTGGACGGGAAGGTGCCGCAGGACGGGAAGGTCTGCAAGTAGCGCGGTACGAGCGCACTACGCGGTGGGCGGCCTGCGCAGCAGCCACTGACCGAACGTGCGGCGGGCCGGGCGGATCACGACACGGCCATGGGTCTTGTGGCCTTCGATCTCGATCCGCAAGGTGACCGGGGAGTCCAGGGCAGGGCGGGCTCCCCGGTAGTACTTGACCTTGGCGTGGGCCAGTTGCAGGGCGTCGGTGTCCACCACGATGCCCGGGCGCGTGATCAGCGTCAGGGTCTTGCCCGCCATCTCCCCGTGGATCTTCAACGTGTCCTGGGTGATCACGGCGTCCGTGAAGTCCAGCGTCACCTTGCACCACATCACGGCGATCTCCATACGCCGCGGCACCACCCAGCGTCCGTCGCGCACGACCGCGCCGCTGTGCACGCCTTCGATACGGATGAGGTCCTTGACCTCCGCGACCGTGGAGCCGGTCGCGGCCGAGACGGCCGGCAAGTCCTCGGTGAGCGGGGCCAGTTCACGCAGCGTCCGCGCGGACAGGGCGGCTTCCACCCGCTCATCCAGCTCGTCCGCGTCCAGCAGACCGTCCCCCGCGGCGATCCGCAGGACGTCCACGACGCGGTCACGGTCGGCGTGCGAGGCGCGCAGCTCAATCTCCTCAGCCATGGTTTAACGCTATATCGCGACTGGGGGTGGGGGCCATGGTGGCGTGGGGGACCGAACGTCCCGACAGGTGACTCAAATGTGGCAATTATGCGGGTGGTTGGGTCCCCCACCCCCCGACCCCTCTACCGCGCCCGAGGCGCAACGCACGAGTGCCGCGCCCCCGGCAAGGAGAGCGCGGCACCCGAAGCCGTACAGCCGAGAAGCCCTAGTACACCGGCTTCTCGGGCTCGATCTGGTGGACCCAGCCGATCACGCCGCCGCCGACGTGGACCGCGTCCGCGAAGCCCGCGGACTTCAGGACCGCGAGGACTTCCGCACTGCGGACACCCGTCTTGCAGTGCAGGACGATCTTCTTGTCCTGCGGGAGCGACTCCAGGGCCGTGCCCATCAGGAACTCGCCCTTGGGGATCAGCTTCGCGCCCGGGATCGAGACGATCTCGTACTCGTTCTGCTCGCGGACGTCGATGATCTCGATGTTCTCGCCCTCGTCGATCCACTCCTTGAGCTGCTTGGGAGTGATCGTCGAGCCGAGGGCCGCCTCCTGGGCCTCCTCCGACACGACACCGCAGAAGGCCTCGTAGTCGATGAGCTCGGTGACGGTCGGGTTCTCGCCGCAGACCGCGCAGTTGGGGTCCTTGCGGACCTTGACCTGGCGGTACTGCATCTCCAGGGCGTCGTAGATCATCAGGCGGCCGACCAGCGGGTCGCCGATGCCGGTCAGGACCTTGATGGCCTCCGTGACCTGGATCGAGCCGATCGAGGCGCACAGGACACCGAGGACGCCGCCCTCGGCGCAGGAGGGGACCATGCCCGGCGGGGGCGGCTCCGGGTAGAGGCAGCGGTAGCACGGGCCGTGTTCCGACCAGAAGACCGAGGCCTGGCCGTCGAAGCGGTAGATGGAGCCCCATACGTACGGCTTGTTGAGCAGCACGCACGCGTCGTTGACCAGGTAGCGGGTGGCGAAGTTGTCCGTGCCGTCCACGATCAGGTCGTACTGGGAGAAGATCTCCATCACGTTCTCGGCTTCGAGCCGCTCTTCGTGAAGGACCACGTTGACGTACGGGTTGATGCCGAGGACGGAGTCGCGAGCCGATTCCGCCTTCGAGCGGCCGATGTCCGCCTGGCTGTGGATGATCTGGCGCTGCAGGTTGGACTCGTCGACCTCGTCGAACTCCACGATGCCGAGCGTGCCGACACCGGCGGCGGCCAGATACATGAGCGCGGGAGAGCCCAGGCCGCCGGCACCGACGGCAAGGACCTTGGCGTTCTTCAGCCGCTTCTGCCCGTCCATCCCGACATCCGGGATGATCAGGTGGCGGGAGTACCTGCGGACCTCGTCGACGGTGAGCTCAGCAGCAGGCTCGACCAGGGGTGGCAGCGACACGGGAACTCCGTAGATCGGTATTCGGAAGCTAGTTCTTTCCGTAACGCTGCCACACGCTTCTTCATTCCGAGACACCCCGTCCGATACGCGAGACGATTTCGTCCCAGTACCCGGGCAGCGCCTCGAAGGGGTCCACTGTGCGGTGCTTGTCGGTGCGGTCCGTGAACCAGATGGTGCCCGCACCCTGCCAGCGGGCGATCCGGAGTGCTTCGTCGAGATGGCCGAGCGGTACGCCGTGGACCAGGTGGCAGAACTTTTCGGGGGGATAGTCGGCGGTCCACTCGGCGACCTGCGACCAGCGGTAGTCGCTCCACGGGCCGCTGAAGGTCACCAACTGGTCGGCGGATTCCGCGTATCCGGGATACGGGTGCGTGCCGTGTCCGAAGACCAGGTGCCCATCGGGGAGCAGTGCGCGCAGGGTCGCCGAGATACGGCGGGTCTCGGCGAGTGCGGCCCGCTCGGTGGGGGCGCGGTCCGCGAAGAAGCCGTCGACCTGGTACCAGTCGAGGTAGCGGTGGGCGTCGGAGACCAGCTCGCCGAAGGAGCGGGCGCCGTAGGCGAGATCGAGGTGGCCGAGGACGCGGGTGCCCGCGTTGCGGAGCTTCCCGGAAGCCTCCAGGCAGTGCGGGTCGGGGCGGGCACCCGGGCCGTTCGCGACATTCAGGACAGTCCAGTGGAGCGGGGTGCCGGGGCGGGTCAGCTCGGCCCACTCCATCGGCGCGACCAGCGGGTGGGCGTATCCGGGCACGCCCAGGCCCATGGTCGTCTCGCCTGCGACGTGCTGTGTTCCGGTGGGGGTGATCAGATGCGGCATGCCGCCTCCATCCAGATGTCCGCGAGGGATTCTTCGAGGTTGATACGGGGCCGCCAGCCGAGCCGGTCGCGTGCGGTGCGCACATCGGCCTGCTGCCAGCTGCCGCAGCCGTCCGGATACGGGTAGGCCGCGGGGGCTCCGTCGGATTCGCCGCGGGGGTGGCCGATGGATGGCCGCCCGCCGGGGCCGCCGTCCAACTCGTGCAGCGCGCCGCCGTATCCGGCGACCCGGGCGAGGACGGCCGCGGCGTCGCGCAGCTTCACGGCCCGTCCCGAGCCGATGTTGACGACGCCCTGCGCGGCGGAGAGGGAGGCGGCGTGGACGGCGCGGGCGACATCCCGTACGTCCACGAAGTCCCGCTGTACGCCGAGTCCGCCGAGCTTCAGCTCGCCGTCGCCGGCCTGCATCGCGCGGCGCATGGCCTCGGCGAGCCGGCCCAGCGGGGAGCCTGCCGGGGTGCCGGGACCCGCGGGCGAGAAGACACGGAGCACGACGGCGTCGAGTCCCGAGCCGAGCACCAGCTCGGTCGCGGAGAGCTTGCTCACTCCGTACGGGCCGCCGGGCCGCGGGATGGCGTCCTCCGACGTGGACGAGCCGGGCTGGCTCGGACCGTACTCGGCCGCGCAGCCCAGCTGCACGAGCCGGGCTCCGCAGCCGCTCCTCCTGAGGGCCTCGCAGACCGTGGCGACGGCGATGGTGTTGTGCCGCACCAGGTCGCGGGCTCCGCCCCTGGTCGCTCCGGCACAGTTGATCACCACGCCGGGGTGCACCGCGTCGAGGAACCTGGCCAGGGCGCCGGGGCTGCCGCTCGCGAGGTCGAACCGCACGTCCGCGTCGTCGCCGCGGCCGAGCGCGGTGAGCTGGACGGCCGGGTCCGCGAGCAGCCGGTCGGCGACGAACCGGCCGAGGTATCCATTGGCGCCGAGCAGCAACACCCTCATCGGGCGGCTCCGGTGACTGCTGCGGGGCAAGGTCGAGAGACCGCGGGCGGCCTCTTACGGGTGCTCATCTTCCGTTCTCCTCAGGAGTGTTCGTGGCTGGGTAAGACCGCCGCCCGCGGTGTCGGCGCCGCGGGTGGGGTCGGGTTCGGGGTGGCCGGAGGCGTCACGGCCGGGCTGGGTGATGCGGTACGGGTACGGAGTGCGGTACGGGTACGAAGTCCGGTACGGGTACGGGGTGCGGGGAAGGTGGCGGCGTCGGGGGCGGGGCGCTGGGCCGGGAGCCCGGGCCGCTGGGCCCATTCCGCTCGCGCGGCCAGGGCAGTGCGCCAGCGGCCACCGGCCGCGACGACACGGACACCCGTCCCCGCGCTCACCGCACAACCTCCGCATGAGCCGATGCACGAGTCAGTCGCCGCATCGCGTGAGCGAGCAGCACCGCAGCAGCTCCACCACAGATCAGGACCGGCACGGCACCCGGCCCCCACGCGCCGGCCACAGCCTCGACGGGTGCGGACAGGAACCCGAAGCCGGGGAGTCGGCCGCCGAGGGCCGTGGCGAGGGCGAGCACCTCGCCCGCGCAGGCGGCGCCCAGCATCAGGGCGCCCGCGTCGGGGAAGCCGTGCACCTCGAGGAGCCTCGCCAACAGCAGAAGCGCACCGAGCGCCACGGCCGGACCGACGCCCCGTGCCTCCTCGCCGAGGACCGCACCCGACGCGAGCAGCAGCCCGGTCAGTACGGCGAGGAACACCGCGAACGCCCCGCCGAGGAGCGGACGTACGGCCGCGGCGAAGTCGTCGAGCCCACGGCTCGCGGCCAGGGTCCGCGCACTCTGCACCGCGAAGATCCGCGCGCACCAGGACCCCGGCGCCACGGCGAGCGCAAGCCCGAGTAGGGGCGCGGTGTGCAGCGGCCAGGGGCCCTCGGGGCCACCGGCCAGAATGCCGCCGAGCAGGCCTTCGCCGACCAGCGCGTACACGAGCAGGAACCCGGTCCACATCCGCGTGGCCGGCACCTGCCGCCCGAGGACCCGGAGCGGCCCTTGCCGCAGCGCGACCTTGAGCGCGATCCCCACGGCCAGCGCACCCACCATCCCGGCGAAGAGCTTCGCCGAGCCGGAGGTGAGGTCGAGCGCGGCGACCGCCATGGCGCACACCGCACCCGGCAGCAGCGCGAACACGGGCCAGCCGACCGGGACTTGAGGCCCCGTGGCGGACAGGTCCGGAGCCGAAGCGGCAGGCACCGGCTCCTCGTCCCGCTCCGCCCGCGCGTACATCTCCTCGGCGAGCGAGAACACATCGCGGTGCCGGAAGCGGGCCGCCGTACGGTCGGTGACCCCGTGCGCCTCGAGACCGGCCGCGATCTCCAGCGGGTCCACGGCCTGTTCGCACAGCTCGCGGTGGCGGTGCATCAGCGCCTTCACCGGGTCGACTCCGCCCCTGCGCCCGCCGGGTTTGCGCGCCTTGCCCTTCACGGCCGGCACCGAAGCCGGGTGCGAGGCGGTGGTGAGCGCCGACTCGGCGAGCACCTCCTCCGACCTGGTGTCCCAACTGCCGGGGCCGGCAGGGGTGGTGGGCGAGTCGGCCGCCGCCTCCTCGGGAGAGGCGTTCGGCGTCGTACGGGATTCGCTCATCACTCCGCCTCCCCTGCGGCGCCGACACCGACGGGCGCGTCGCCGTCGGCGGGTGCCGCACCGGCAGCCGGTTCCTCCGCGGGCCCGGTGGCGGGCTCCCCCGCGTCCACGGCCCAGCTCGGACCGGACTGCTCCTCACGAGCGGAGCCCGTCCATCCCCCCGGCACGAACACCTCCGCCGGTACGGCGAACGGCTGCGGCTCCCCGGACTCGTCGAGCGCGTCCCGCCGTACGGGATGACGCGAGACGATCTCCAGGTAAATGCCGCGAAATGCCGCGATGTTCTGGTCCACCGTGAAGAGTTCGAGCGCTCGGGCCCGCGCAGCCGCCCCGAGCCGGTCCCGCCGCTCGGTGTCCTGCAGCAGCGCGAGACAGGCGTCGGCGAGCGCGCGCGGATTGCGCGGCGGCACCACGAGCCCCGTTCCGCCGATGACCTCGACGACCGCGCCCACGTCCGTGGACACCGTGGCCCGCCCGCAGAACATCGCCTCGACCAGGCTGATCGGGAAGCCCTCGACGACACTGGAGAGCACCACCACACAGCCGGCCGCATACGCGTCGGCCAGCTCCGGCACCTCGGGTCCGCCGATCTCCTCGAAGGAGACGGGGTTGTCCCCGACGGCGTGCACTCCGGCCGCCTCGTCGGGGAAGAGCTGCGCCGCGAGCGTCTTGCAGTGCGCGAGATACGTGGCGGCCTCGGGGCCGTCCGCCGGTGCGCCCACGATCCGCAGGTGCGCCTTGGGTTCTTCCTTGCGGATCTCCGCGAAGGCGTGAAGGAGTGCGATCAGATCCTTGGAGGGCTCGATCCGTCCGACCCACACCAGGGTGTCGGGATCGGCGAGTTCGGTGGACTCACCGACCTCGGCGAACCGCGACACCTCCATACCCGGATAGACGGTCCGCAGCTTGGTCTTGTCGGCGCCGCATCTCTCCTGCCAGCGCCGCGCATGGGTATTGCCGGGGGTGATCAGCGCGGCCTGCCGGTAGACCTCGGTGGCGAGCCGGCCGTGGAACCCCGCGAGCAGCGCACGCGCGGGCGCACTCAACGCCGCCGCGGCGCCCAGGTAATGCGCCCTCAGCTGCACCCCGTACTCGGTGACCAGGAGCGGCACACCGAAGAAGTGCTTGGCGAGAAGGCCGGGCAGTGCGGCCGCGCCCCCCGACGCGGCGTGGCAGAGATCGACCGCCCCGAGGCCGCCCTCGACCTCCTCGTACCAGTCGAGCGAGAGCGGGCGCAGGGTGCGCTCGATCAGACCGGTGACGGTGAGCAGATCGGCGACCCGGGCCTGCCGCGCGGCACGCGGTGCGCCGGGCGCGCGGCAGGCCTTCTCCAGGGCGTCGACCGCCGCCTCGGAGCGCAGGGCGCGGGCGAGCCCGCCCTCCTCGCGCTCCAGATCGGCCAGGCCGTACAGGGCGTTGGCGAAACGGTCCGTCGCCGCGTCCCCTTCGGCACAGACCGCCGCCGCCAACTCTCCCCAGTGCTGGGTGAACCGGCGCTTGGTCCTGCGCCCGTACACCACCCCGTCGTCCTCGGCGGTCCACAGCGGGGCCGTCCGCACGCGGTGCACCTGGGGCGGAAGTTCGATCCACCCCTGTTCCTCCTGGTGCACGCTGCGGCTGAGCGCGAACACGTCGAACTCATGCCGGTCGAGCCCCCGCACCAGGCGGTCACACCAGAGCCTGGCCTCACCCGTCACATACGGATAGCCACCCTCCGTGAGCAGTCCGATGCGCACGAGTACACCCCCGATCTTTCCTTGACGACGCAATGCCCGGGGCTCCGGAATCCCCGGCGCCCCCCGCGAAGCGAACGTATGCGGATATGCCGGTGGCGCGATGGACGGTTGTCCATCGCGCCACGCGAAGGGGTGAACGGCCGTAACTTTCCTGGCCGGGTAGCGTTTCGTCGCGCTAGGCGTGCGCTCCGTCACGGATGGTCAAGCTGGGGCGCAGGATTCAGGCCGCCTCCGTCAACTCCCGCCTTTCCGACCGCCGTTCAGCCGCCACCGAGGGATCAAGCGCAGGCACCGCCGCGAGCAGCCGCTTCGTATAGGGGTCCTGCGGATCGCCGTACACGTCGGCCACCGTCCCCTCCTCGACCACCCGCCCGCGCCGCATCACGGCCACGCGGTCGCTGACCTGCCGTACTACGGCCAGATCGTGGGCGATGAAGACCAGCGAGAGGCCCAGGTCCCGCCGCAACTCGTCCAGCAGGGACAGAACTTGCGCCTGCGTGGTGACATCCAGCGAAGACACCGGCTCGTCGCACACGATCAGCCGCGGCGCAGGCGCCAGAGCCCGCGCGATGCACACGCGCTGGCGCTGCCCGCCGCTGAACTCGTGCGGATAGCGGTCGTAGTGCGCGGGGTCGAGGCCCACCCGTACGAGCAGCTCGGACACCCGGGCCCGTATCGCCCCCTCGTCCTTCTCGCCCCGCGCCCGCAGCGGATCGGCGATCGACTCGCCTATCGAACGACGGGGGTTGAGGGCGGAGGCCGGGTCCTGGAAGACCATCTGGACATCCGTGGTCCCGGAGACGACGCCGCTGTCGGGGGTCAGGAGTCCGACCAGCATGCGGCCGAGCGTGGTCTTGCCCGAGCCCGATTCGCCCACGATGCCCAGGGTCTCGCCCGGCCCCACGGAGACGGAGACCCCGTCGACCGCGGCGAAGGCCTTGGCCCCCTTGCCGTAGACCTTGCGCAGGTCACGCGCGTCGAGCACGGGCTCCGCCGCCTCGGGACCGCCCGACCGTACGTCCGCGCCCGACCGCGCCTCCGCGTCGATACGAGGCACCGCGGCCAGCAAGTCCTGGGTGTACGTCTCCTTCGGGGCTCCGAGCACCGAGCCCACCGGCCCCCGTTCGACCGCCCGTCCGTGCCGCATCACCAGGATGTCGTCCACGCTCTCGGCCGCCACACCCACGTCGTGCGTGACGAGGAGCAGCCCCATCCCGGTCTCCCTGCGCAGCTCGTGCAGCAGATCGAGGATCTGGGCCTGGACGGTGACGTCGAGCGCTGTCGTGGGTTCGTCCGCGATCAGGACCTGCGGCTCGCAGGCGAGCGCCATCGCGATCAGCGCACGCTGCCGCATCCCGCCGCTGAACTCGTGCGGCCGCGACCGCACCCGTCGTACGGCATCGGGAATGCCCACCCGGTCGAGGACCTCGACGGCCCGCGCCCCGGCGGCCCGCCGTGACACCCGATGGTGCACGCGGTACACCTCGGCGATCTGGTCGCCGATCGCGTAGTAGGGGTCGAGCGAGGACAGCGGGTCCTGGAACACCATGGCCGCCTTGCCGCCGCGCAGCCCTCTCAACTCCGCGCCATCGGCGGTCAGTACATCCACGCCCGCGACCTTCACCGATCCCGAGACGGCGGCCCCGGTCTCCCGGTGCAGCCCGAGCAGCGCGTACGCGACCGTGCTCTTGCCGGAGCCGGATTCGCCGACGACACCCAGTGCGGCACCGGGCTCAAGGGTGAAGGACACCCCGTCGACCGCCCGCAGCTCGTCGAACCGCACACTCAGATCGGTCACTTCGATGAGGCTCATGCGAGCACCACCCGTCGGTCGGCCACCGCGTAGAGCACGTCGGCGACGGTGTTGGCGAGGACCACGAAGAACCCGATGACCATGACCAGGCCCACCACGACGGGCAGGTCCACGACCTTGACGGCCTCGACGAGTTCGCGGGCGAGGCCCGGGATCCCGAAGAGCGACTCGGTGAGCACCGCGCCGCCGAACATCGTCCCGAAGTCCAGCGCGCTCAGGGCGATCACGGGCGCGACTGCGCCGCGCAGCGCATGCCGCCGCAGGATCGCCCCCTCGCTCACGCCGAACGCGCGGAAGGTCCGCACATGGTCCTCGGCGAGTGTCTCCAGCATGGAAGTCCTGGTCAGACGGGCGTACTTGGCGGATTCGAGCAGCGCGAGCGCGAACCAGGGGAGCAGCAGATTCCACATCCACTGCTCGGGGTTCTCGGTGAACGGCACGTACTGCGGGAAGGGCAGCCAGGCCAGCGTGGAGCAGAAGACGATGATCAGAAGCAGCCCGATCACGAAGACCGGGGTGGCCGTACCGGCCAGGGTCAGCCAGGTCAGGACGCGCTCGGAGAGCCGTCCGCGCCGCCACACCGACAGCACACCCGTACCGACGCCGATGATGATCCACAGCACGAACGCACCGAACACCAGCGAGGCCGTGACCGGCAGCTTCGCCCAGATCAGCTGGGTGACCTGCTGGTCCGTCTGGTAGGAGAAGCCGAGGCAGGGCGCATCGCAGTGTGCGACGGCGGTGCCGGTCGAGTAGTCGCGCCCGGCCACGATGCCCTGCAGGAAGTGCCAGTACTGGACGTATACGGGGTCGTCGAGCCGCAGCTGCTCGCGGACCTGGTCGACCTGGGCGGTCGAGCAGCGCGGACCGCAGGCGATCCGGGCGACATCGCCCGGGGCCACGTAGAAGATCGCGTAGATGACGATGCTCAGCGCGAAGAGAACGAAGAGCGCGCCGGCGACGCGACGGACAAGGAACCCGGTCACGAGGCACTCCCCTTACCGGCCCGCAGCACACGGGTCTTGGCCCGGGGATCCAGCGCGAGCCGTACGCCCTCCCCGAAGACGGTCAGCGCCAGGACGGTGACGAACAGCAGGCCCGCCGGGATGAGCAGATATGTGGGCGCCGTCTGGTACCACGTATCGGCCTCGGTGATCATCTGGCCCCAGGAGGGCGTGGGCGGCTTGATGCCCACGCCGAGGAAGGAGAGGGCCGCCTCCACCGAGATGTTGGAGGGCACCATCAGTGCCGCGTACGTGATGATCGGCGCTGCGAGCGAGGGCAGCAGCTCCCGCCGGGCGATCTGCCAGGTGGACCAGCCGCTCAGCCGTGCGGCCTCCACATGGTCCACGTGCCGCAGCGCGAGCGCCTGCGCGCGGACCAGCTTGGACACTCCGGACCAGCCGACCAGGCCCACGACCAGGGCGATCAGGGCCGGTCGCGGTACCGACTGCGGCACGATCGCGAGCAGGGCAAGCGCGAGAACCATCAGCGGCAGCGCGACATTGACGTCCGTGAAGCGGCTGACGATCTGGTCGGTCCAGCGCCCGCCGAGCGCGGCCGCAAGGCCCAGCGTGATGCCGATCGCCAGCTGGACCACGGTCGCGAAGAGCGCGACGCCGAGCGAGACCCTGGCCCCGTACACGATCCGTGCGAACAGATCGCGTCCGGTGCCGGGTTCGACCCCGAGCCAGTGCTCGGCGCCGATCCCGCCGAAGGATCCGAGCGGCACCCCGCCGGCCGCCGAGTCCACGGCTTCCGGGTGGTACGCGTTCGGGTCCTGGCCGGCGAGCACGGTGAGCAGCGGGGCCGCGAGCGCGGCAAGGACGAGCAGCGCCACCACGCCCCCGGCCACCATGGCGGCCTTCTGCGCGCGCAGCCGCCGCCAGAACGAACGGGCCCCGGGGGCGGCCTCGACAGAGGCCACCCCCGTAACCGATACGGCTATCTGCTCAGTCACTTGACCGAGACCTGCGAGATGTCGAGCACACCGGTCCAGTCGCTGATCACGACGTTCTTGATGTCCTTGCCGAACAGCCGCTTGTAGACCGGGTGGAACAGCGGCACGCTCAGCGCCTGCTCACCGATCTTCTTGTCGAGCGCGCCCCAGCGTGCGGCGGCCGCGTCCAGGTCGGTCAGCTTGTTGATCTCGTCGATCTCCTTGTTGACCGAAGCGTCGTTCAGGAGGGCGTGGTTGTAGTTGCCCGAGCCCTCCTTGACGATCTGCCGGCCGTCGAAGATCGGCGCGAGGAACGGTCCGCCCGAGGGCCAGTCCGCACCCCAGTGCGCGAGGAAGAGCCCGGGCTCGGTCTTCACGCTGTGCGTCTTGTCGCTGTAGTCGTTGGACTCGAGGCCCTGCAGTTCGACCTTGAACCCGGCCTTCTGCAGCGCGTCCTGGAGCGCGGTGGCGATCTCCGGGCTGGTCTCGAAGTCCTTGTCGGTGGAGTGCGTCAGCGTGATCTTCAGGCCGTCCGCGTAACCGGCCTCCTTGAGCAGCGCCTTGGCCTTCTCGGCGTCACCGGTCTTGCCGGCCGGGAAGTGGTCGTAGGGCGTGTGGCCGAAGGACTTCTGCTCCGGCAGGAAGGTGGTGGCGGGCTCGGCGAGCGAGGAGCCGCCGGCCGCGTTGATCACGGAGGAACGGTCCACGGCGTACGCGACGGCCTGGCGCACCTTGGCGTTGTCGAAGGGCTTCACCTTCGGGTTGAACGCCAGGTAGTTGGTGTAGCCGAAATGCCCGGTGCCGACCCGCTTGGCGAGCGCGTCGTCGCCGCTGACCTTGGCGAGCTCGGCCGGGCCGAGGTTGGTGTCGGTGGTGACGGCGGTCGCGTCGGCGCCCTGACCGGCCTGCAGCCGCTGGTTGATCACCGCGGAGTCCAGCCCGGACCGGACATCGATCTTGTCCGGATAGGCCTTGCGCTCCTCGTCCGTCTTCGGGTCCCAGTGCTCGTTGCGCTCCAGGACCAGGTGCTCGCCGTCGTTCTCGTTCTTCACGACCTTGTACGGCCCCGAGGAGAACGGGTGCTCCTCGTACTTGGTGCCGGTGTCCTTGGCCTTGGGCACCGGAGCAAACTGCGTCTGCGTGGCGAGATACGGGAACTCGCCCTCGGGCTTGTTCAGCTTGAAGACGATGGTCCGCTCGTCGGGCGTCTCGATCGAGTCGAGTCCCTTCTTGTCCTTGTACGGGCCCTCGTACTTGTCGCCGCCGATCAGCCAGTCCCTCAAGTAGGGCGCGCCACCGGACAGTTCGGCCGCGAAGGAGCGCTCGATGCCGTACTTGATGTCGGCCGAGGTGATCGCCGTACCGTCCTCGTACTTGAGGCCCTCCTTGAGGGTGTACGTCCAGACGGTGGCGTCCGCGTTGGGCTTGCCCAGATCGGTGGCGAGGTCGGGAACGACCTCGGCGCCGGCCGCGCCGTCCTCGCGGTTACGGGTGGTCAGCGTGCGGAAGACCAGGCTGGGGACGTTGCCGCCGCCGGAGGTGTAGAGGCGGGCCGGGTCGAAGTCGTCATGCGGGTTCCTGTTGAGGACGGTCAGCGTGCCGCCCTTCTGCGGCTTGCCCTCGGCGCCCGAACCGCCGTTGTCCGAGGAGTCCTTCGGGCCGGCGCAGGCGGCGAGACCCGCGGCGAGGGCGAGGCTGACGGAAGCGCCGGCGACGCGGCGGGAGATGACGGACATACGAGATATGCGACTCATCGCAGAGAGACCTCTCGGGATCACAGGGCAGGACTGAAGGGAGCACAGCGGAGTCCGCCCCGGCGCAGGACAGCGCCAAGAACCCACGAGAGAAAGAGGGATGGTCGTCGCACGGAAGCGACGCACACGCCAGGGGCGGGTGCGTTCAGCGACAGTGAATGTCGGCCGCGCAGAGCGCGCTCACGCCGAACAGCGCCAGCTCAAGGGCGGCGCTCACGGAGGCGTGACGGGTCGACATGGCGAGAAATATCCACGACGGGCGCCGTGAAGTCAAAGCCCAGAGGCAGTGATCTCACGATCCGGGAGAACGCGTCTCACCGATCGAGACGGGAATGATCTACCGGGCTCAACTGTTGGGATACACCCACGGGTTGGCCCGGCACTTGATCCCGTCGTGATCCAGGAACTTGGTCTGCTGCTGCATGACCGGGGCGAGCCCGCCGTCCTCGCTGCAACTGATGTGGTTGAACCCGAGCCGGTGCCCGACCTCGTGATTGATCAGCATCTGCCGGTACGCGAAGATCGCGTCGCCATAGGTCTCGGCACCCTGTGCCCACCGGTCGGCGTTGATCATCACGCGGTCGGTGGCGGCCGAGTCGCAGGACACGTTGTCCTGGGTCGTGTCGAGCCCGGACTTCGCACACCACGTTCCCGTGGTGTCCCGACTGGCCAGCGTGATCACGAAGTCGGGCTTGCCGCTCGAGATCCGCTCGAAGGTCCGCGCACCCTTGTGCGCCCAACTCCGTTCGTCGTTCAGGGTCTTCTGCACGGCCTCGGCGAACAGCGCGCCGTCCAGGCCGAGCCCCTTCTCCACGTCCACGCGGTAGCGGAACTTCTGCCCCCGCCCCGGCGCCTTGTCGAAACCGCCGACCGCCTCGAAGTCCCCGCTCGCCCGCTTCGGCGGCAGATCGAGCTTCTGGGCCATCTTCTGGTCGTACGTGAGCGGCTTGGCGTCCGGCGTCGCACGGGCATCGGAACGCGAGGCCTCGGAAGCCGCCCCCCGGTCACCGCCCTTGGCCTCGGCCGCCTGCGTCTGGGGATCCTGGTCCCGCCCGTCGGCCACCTGCCCCGCGACGACCACGGCCAGCACGGTGGTCACGGCGGCGGCCGCGATCCCGGTGAACGTACGGCCCTTGGTGTTCTTCTGCGGCGGATCGGTCCGCACGGGAGCGGCGGGCGGCGCCTGGTCATCGGACAGCTCGTGCCGGAAGTCGGTCACCGCGGCATACGGGTCCTGCGGACGGCGGCGCGCGGCGGGATCGAAGAGATCCGGCTCGTCGGCGAGAGGGTCGAGCCCGTCGAAGGCGGAGACGTACTCGTTACGGGGCGCGGGGATCCGGGGCTGCGGACCGGTGCCGGTGATCCGGGGCTGGGGGCCGGTCCGAGTGATCCGAGGCTGCGGTCCCGTCTGGGTGATCCGCGGCTGCGGTCCCGTCTGGGTGATCCGCGGCTGCGGACCGGTCTGACTCACGCGGGCCTGCGGACCCGTATCGCCCATGCGCTGCTGCGGACCTGTATCGCCCATGCGCTGCTGCGGCCCCGTCCGGGGTATCGCTCCCCAGCCGCCACCGCCCTCACGCTGCTGCGGATGCGGACGCCCCGCACCCGGCGGCGCCGCGCGGGGGGTGCCGTGCGCCGGGGTGCCGTCCGGACGTACGCGCGGCACACCGTGCGGCGGGGTCATCGAGGGGTGGAACTGGGGCACACCGTGCGGCGGGGTCATCCCCATGCCCGGCCGGTACTGCGGCACGCCCTGCGGCGGAGTCATCCCGGGCCGCGCCTGCGGCACACCTCGCGGCGGGGTCGGATCAGGACGGCCCTGCGGCTGAGCGGGCGGCGGTCCACCGGGACCCGAACGCCTGCGGCGCCCCGACCCGTCCGCCCCGGGGGCGGCAGCTCCACGGGGAACAACGGGTATCGCCCCCGTATCCGCCGCGTTCTTACCGCCCTTGCGCGCGTGCCTGCCCACTCCCCCGCCTCAGCTCTCCACCGTCAAGTCGCCTTGCGCGGCGAGCAGTTCACGTACCGCCGTGGCCACCACGTCCGGGTACTCCATCATCGCCACATGCCCCGCGTCCGGCAGCGAAAGCAGCCGGGAACCGCGGAACGCACGCGCGGCCTTCTGCGCCATACGGTACGAAACCAGCTGATCGCGACCGCCGTAGACCAGCAGCGTCGGCGCGAGCACCCGCTCGGCCTGGCGCCAAAGCCCGTGCTGACCACCGAGCGTATAGGCGTCGACGACGCCGCGCGCCGAACGGGCCATCGCATCCCAGAAGTACGGGAGCTGAAGCCTGCGCTCCATCTCCTGCACCGCATACGTGAAGCCCTCGGGCGTGACCCGTCCCGGATCGCCGTAACAGAGCTTCATCACCCCGCGGGTGCGCATCTCCGGGGTCCACTCCCTGGTCAGCTTCGCGAAGAGCTGGGCGACGCCCGGCAGCGCGACCAGCGCGGTCGGCATCGCGGTGCGCTGCACCCGGATCTCCGGCAGCGCGGGAGAGACCAGAGTGAGGGTTCGTACGAGATCGGGCCGCACCGCCGCGATCCGTGTCGCGACCGCACCGCCCATCGAGTTCCCGAAAAGGTGCACCGGACCCCGGCCGCTCGCGTCGAGCAGCCGGATCACGGCGCGGGCGTGCCCGGTCACCGAGTAGTCGCTGTCGTCCGGCGGCGGCGAGTCGCCGAAGCCGGGCAGATCGACCGCCTCGCAGTCAAGGACGTCCTCGAGCAGCGGCATCAGCGCCGACCAGTTCTGCGAGGACCCGCCGAGCCCGTGCACGAACAGCGCGGGCGCCAGGCCCGCGCGCACCGGCGGTCTCGAACGCACGGTCAGGGTGAGCCCGGGAAGCGAGACCTGGCGCAGCTTCTCGCCCTCGGCAACCCGCACCGGAAGCGTTCTCGGGGTCACCGCGGCGGCGACGGCACCCGGCAGCTCGGTCGAAGACATACGGCGATGTTACGAGACGATCACGCGTTGGATCACGTGTTCGCGGTCACACGATCGCGTAGCGCCCTGAAACGGACTCTCCTACGCTCATGGAGTAGGGCATTCGCCCTGTCCCTGCCTTCCCTTCGAGAAAGGGAGCCAGTCATGACGGTCGACCCCACCGAGCCGGACACCTTCGAAGAGGACCGCTCGCTCGACCCGGAGGCGCCGGAGGCCGACGCCGCCGAACAGCACACGCAGGTACAGCAGGAAAAGGACGAGTCGGAGCCGCACTTCGACCCCTCCAACGCGAACCCTGCGGATGTCGCGGAACAGGCCAGGGTGGTGACCCTCGACGAGGACGACTACCGCTGAGGTGGACCGACCGCCGCTTCAGAAGCACGGCCGGTTTGCCCGCGTATCCAGGCTTTACGGGCCTTTCCATGTCCGTGAACAAGCGTCCGGTCCGTGAAATTCTCGCTCCGCACCGCGCACACCACGGTTACCGAAAAGTACGATGGCGAAGCGGCAGCACACCGCACACGGAACAGCCATGTATGGGGAGGCGGCGTGACAGCCACCGAGCAGACCGAGGCCGCGGCCCGCCCGCGGGGCACCCGCCTGCCGCGCCGGGCCCGCCGCAACCAGCTTCTGGGCGCGGCCCAGGAGGTCTTCGTTGCGCAGGGGTACCACGCGGCGGCGATGGACGATATCGCCGAGCGCGCGGGCGTCAGCAAGCCGGTGCTCTACCAGCACTTCCCCGGCAAGCTGGACCTCTATCTCGCCCTGCTCGACCAGCACTGCGAGTCGCTTCTGACGGCGGTGCAGGCGGCTCTGGGGTCCACCACGGACAACAAGCTGCGGGTCGCCGCGACGATGGACGCGTACTTCACGTACGTACAGGACCAGGGCGGCGCGTTCCGTCTGGTCTTCGAGTCGGACCTCACCAATGAGCCGGCTGTACGCGAGCGCGTCGAGAAGGTCACCCTGGAGTGCGCCACCGCCATCTGCGAGGTGATCGCCGAGGACACCGGCCTGTCCAAGGACGAGTCGATGCTGCTCGCCGTCGGCCTCGGCGGTTTCGCCCAGGTCGTGGCGCGCTACTGGCTGCACAGCGAGTCCAAGGTCGACCGCGACAAGGCGGTCGAACTGCTGACCTCGCTGGCGTGGCGTGGAGTGGCGGGCTTCCCGCTGCACGGCACCGACCAGCACTGAGCTCGCTTATTCCTGCTGTCTGTTCGCTGCGAGCGTGCACGGCGGCGCGCTGTCGAGTCCCCTCACCGGGCTAATGTGGCTGCGTACTGGCGCGGACGCCCGCGCACCACTGACCGTCGGAGGGACATAGCCGTGGAGGTCAAGATCGGCGTGCTGCACACGCCGCGCGAGATCGTTCTGGAGAGCGGGCAGACCGCCGCCGAGGTCGAGAAGGCGGTGGCCGAGGCGCTGAGCGGCAAGTCTCAGCTGCTCACGCTCACGGACGACCACGGCCGCAAGGTCCTGGTGCCGGCCGAGCGGCTCGCGTACGTCGAGCTCGGTGAGCCGACCGCGCGCAAGGTGGGCTTCAGCGCGCTCTAGGAGCAGATGAACAAGGCGGGCCCCGGAGATGAAATCTCCGGGGCCCGCCCTGTTTGCCGTGGGGCTGTCAATTCGCCTGCCGCGAAAGGAGGGTTGCATTCCGCGCAGCCCGGGTAGGACCGGCTGTGACCGATTTGCACCCTGGCCGCGGGAGGATCTCATGTTCCTGGAAGCGCTCGCCTCCGTACTTCTCGGTCTCGCGCTCGCCCTGCTGGCAGCCCACCGCCTGTCCCACCGCCTCCCCGACCGCAACCTGGTCCTGGCGACGGGCGCGGCCGGCGCGCTGTTCGGCGCGTTCGTGACGCACTCGGTCCTCGGCCCGGGCAATGCGCTGCCGACGCTCGGTGGCGCGGTGGTGGTCTCGGTGGCTTCGGTGTCACTGCTGGTTCGGCCGAGGAGCTCAGCCCGCACCAGCCGCACCGGCAAGCCCAGCCCTGCCGGCGTGTGAGGCGCGAGAACTCGCGAGACTACGCAGCAAGCCCGAGCGCGGCCATCCGCTTGGTGTGCGCCTCGGTGATCCGCGAGAACATCCGCCCGACCTCCGCGAGGTCGAACCCGTCCGCGACCCCGCCCACGAGCATCGTGGAGAGCGCGTCACGGTCGGCCACGACCCGCTGCGACTGCGAAAGCGCCTCGCCCATCAGACGGCGGGCCCACAGCGCGAGGCGTCCGCCGACCCGGTGATCCGCGTCGATCGCGGCGCGGACCTTCTCGATGGCGAACGAGGCATGACCGGTGTCGTCCAGGACGGCGAGCACCAGACCCCGGGTGTCCGTGTCGAGCCGAGCCGCGACCTCCCGGTAGAAGTCCGACGCGATCGAGTCGCCGACATACGCCTTGACCAGGCCCTCGAGCCAGTCCGACGGCGCGGTCTGCCGGTGGAACCCGTCGAGCGCGGCGACGAACGGCTCCATCGACTCGGTCGGCTCCGCACCGATCGCCGACAGCCGGTCGCGCAGCTGCTCGAAGTGGTGGAACTCGGCCGAGGCCATCTTCGCCAGCTCCGCCTTGTCCCCCAGCGTCGGCGCCAGCTTCGCGTCCTCCGCGAGCCGCTCGAACGCGGCCAGCTCGCCGTAGGCGAGCGCACCGAGGAGGTCGACTACCGCGGCGCGGTACTGCGGGTCGGCACTGGCCGTGGCCCAGTCCTGAGCGGCGATGCCCGTCGGAAGAGGGGCTTCGGCTGCGGCGTCCGTGGTGGTGTCAGGCGTCTCCATGAACCGCACAATAGCCCGCCCGCCGGGCCTGGGAAGGTCCCGGTCATGCCCCGGTCATGCCCCGGCCATCGCCTGGTCAACGGCTGTGACCAGCGTGACGTGAGGAATTTGACAGACACGCCTGCGGGTACTCGGGGTACAGTGGTAAAGCGCCCGCTGAGCCGTGGCCGGTTTTCCCCTGCGTACGAGAGGTATGCGGAGTGGAACCAGCCGCCTCGACGGGCCATCCCGAATGAGGATGCCCGGTCGGTGGCCCGATCGGCTCCGACCCGACAGCCCTCATATGACGTACATGGATGTACGTCGAGAGGGGCCCCTCAGCGGCACGAGCGCTCGAGCGACGGCTGTGGTCCCGCGCCCCCGGCCTGCGCCAAGCGGCCGGAAGCTACCGGCTCGGCCACCGGCGGACTGCTTTTTTTGCAGGTACCGCCCGGTCAGACCCCCAGCGTTCGCCTTGTGCCGCGTCTCACAGAAGAGGCTGCACCCTGAACACGCCCACGACTTTCCGAGAGCTCGGGATCCTTCCCGAGACCGCCGAGGCCCTTGAGGCCGTCGGCATTGTCACCCCGTTCCCGATCCAGGAGATGACGCTCCCCGTAGCGCTCTCCGGTACCGATGTCATCGGCCAGGCCAAGACCGGTACGGGCAAGACGCTGGGCTTCGGCCTGCCGCTGCTCGAGCGCGTCACCGTGCCCGCCGATGTCGAGGCAGGCCGGGCCAAGCCCGAGGACCTGACCGAGGCGCCGCAGGCGCTCATCGTGGTCCCGACCCGCGAGCTGTGCACGCAGGTCACCAATGACCTGCTCACCGCCGGCAAGGTGCGCAATGTGCGCGTACTCGCCATATATGGCGGCCGTGCCTACGAGCCGCAGGTCGAGGCCCTCAAGAAGGGCGTCGACGTGATCGTCGGCACCCCGGGCCGTCTTCTCGACCTCGCCGGTCAGAAGAAGCTGAACCTGTCGAAGGTGAAGTGCCTGGTCCTCGACGAGGCCGACGAGATGCTCGACCTGGGCTTCCTGCCCGACGTCGAGAAGATCATCAACCTCCTTCCGGTGAAGCGTCAGACCATGCTGTTCTCGGCGACCATGCCGGGTGCGGTCATCGGCCTCGCGCGCCGTTACATGTCGCAGCCCACGCACATCCGCGCCACCGCGCCGGACGACGAGGGCCAGACCGTACGGAACACCGCGCAGTTCGTGTACCGCGCGCACTCCATGGACAAGCCGGAGATGATCTCCCGCATCCTGCAGGCCGAGGGCCGCGGACTCGCGATGATCTTCTGCCGTACGAAGCGCACGGCGGCCGACATCGCCGAGCAGCTCGAAAAGCGCGGCTTCGCCTCCGGCGCCGTCCACGGCGACCTGGGCCAGGGCGCGCGTGAGCAGGCCCTGCGTGCCTTCCGCAACGGCAAGGTGGACGTGCTCGTCTGCACCGACGTCGCCGCCCGTGGCATCGACGTCGAGGGCGTCACGCACGTCATCAACTACCAGACGCCGGAGGAGGAGAAGACCTACCTCCACCGCATCGGCCGTACCGGTCGCGCGGGCAACAAGGGCACCGCGATCACGCTGGTCGACTGGGACGACATCCCCCGCTGGCAGCTGATCAACAAGGCTCTTGAGCTGGACTTCAACGACCCGGCCGAGACGTACTCCTCGTCCCCGCACCTCTTCACCGACCTCGGTATCCCCGAGGGCACGAAGGGTGTCCTGCCGCGCGCCGAACGCACGCGTGCGGGTCTGGACGCCGAGGAGCTCGAGGACCTGGGCGAGCCGGGCGGCCGTAACGCCCGTGGCCGTGGTCGCGGCAAGGCTGCTGCGACCGTGACCGAGGAGCGCCCGGCCCGTACGCGTACGCCGCGTCAGCGCCGCCGTACCCGCGGTGGTGCCGAGGTGGACGGTACCGAGGCTCCGGCGAAGACGGAGGCTCCGGCCGCCGAGACGCCCGCCGCCGAGTCGGCGGACGCCCCGGCCAAGCCGCGTCGCCGTCGCACCCGTACGCGCTCCGGTGGGGACTCGGCTCCGGCCGCTGCCACCACCACCGAGCAGCAGCCGGCCGAATCGGCTGCGGGCTCCGCGGAGGGTGAGGCCAAGCCGCGCCGCCGCCGTACGCGCACGCGCAAGCCCGCCGGCGAGCAGTCGGAGAGCTGACCCAGCACGCTGTCGTGGCCCGGTCCCCCTCGTGGGAGCCGGGCCACGGTGCGTTCAGGGCTCAGTCCGCGCCGCGCCACCGAGGGCTCCGCCCCCAGCCCTCCAGTGGCCACCGGTGGCGGTTAGCCTCGCCTCATGAGCAAGCCGCCGACCTTCACGCCGCCCCCGTGCGCCCACGCGGACCTGCTGCGTACCGCGCGCGGGGACTTCGCCGTCATCGACGCACGGCCGACCGGCACGCCCCGCGGCACCGTCGTCCTGCTGCCCGGCTTCACCGGCAGCAAGGAGGACTTCATCGCGCTGCACGAGCCGCTCGCGGCGGCCGGGTATCGCAGCGTCGCGATCGACGGGCGGGGGCAGTACGAGTCCGAGGGGCCGAAGGACGACCAATCGCCTTATCAACAAGGCGAGTTGGCGCGGGATGTGCTCGCCCAGGTGGAGGCGCTGGCCGCCGGTCCTGTACACCTCGTGGGCCATTCGCTCGGCGGCCAGATCTCCCGGGCCGCCGTACTCCTTGACCCCACCCCCTTCCGCTCCCTCACCCTGATGTCCTCGGGACCGGCCCAGATCTCGCCCTCCCAACAGCAGCGCGCCAAGCTCCTGCTCGACGCGCTGACCGTCATGGACATGGCGCAGGTCTGGGAGGCGATCCAGGCGCTCGACGCCCCCGAGGAGACCGACACCGACGCGGAGCTGCGCGGCCGCTGGCTGCGCCACAGCCCGGCCCAACTCACCACCACAGGCCGCCAGTTGACGACCGAGCCGGACCGCGTAGACGAACTGGCCGCACTATCGCTGCCGACGCATGTCCTGTCCGGCGAACAGGACGACACCTGGCCCGTACCGCTGCTCGACGAAATGGCACGAAGGCTCGGCGCCGAGCGCACCGTGATCACCGGGGCCGAACACTCACCCAACACGGACCAGCCGGAGCGTACGGCCGCGGCACTGATCGCCTTCTGGGACAGGTTGCCCGCGCACTGAGCCCGGCTCAGTCCTCCCGATCCGTCTCCTCGGAGACGACCTCGCCGGTCTTCGCGTCGATGTCCAGCTCGTGCCGTACGCGGCCGTCGGTGATCTCGACCTCCCACTGGGGGTGGTTCTCCGTGCCCTGGATCGAGACCTTCGAGACGAAACCGGCGCCGATCTCCTTCAGGGCCTTGCCTGCCGCGTCGCCCAGGGAGAGCGAGGCCGCCGCCAGCTTGGCGAGCGGGATCTTCAGGTAGCCGCGGCGGGAGTCGGGCATGCGGTCCTGGTGGTCGCGGGTCACGGCGCCGCTCGTTGCGTCCACCGTGATGTTGTGGACGCGCGGTTCGTCCGTCATCACGTCGACTTCCCAGTCGCCGTCCTCGTCGTCGTACTCGACCTCGGTGACCTTGCCGCCGGGGACCTTCTGCCGCGCGGTCGCGGCCGCCGCCTTGTACGCGACCTTCGGGCCGCCCTGTCCGACGGCCGTGTCGCCGTCGGCCTCAGGCTCGTTCGCGGGGGTGGCCGAGGCGTCGGCGGACGATGTGCTGCTCGCGGAGGTGCTCGGCTCAGCCGAGGACGAAGACGAGCCGCTGCCCGAGGAGCAGGCCGCGACCGACAGCGTCAGCGCTCCGGTCACGGCGCCCATCGCGCACAGCCTGCGGGTGCGGGTCAGGGGGCGGCGGCTGCTGGTGGTCATCGAGGGCTCCTCAGGTCGTACGGTTGCGCGTCACACGGCGGACCATCGCCGGCAACCACACGATCACATACGCACCTGAAGTACACCTGAAGGGGCGAACTACCCGATATCCACGGACATTAGACCTGCCCCTGCAGGTGGTCCCAGAACCCGTCCCGCAGCGCCCGGCGCAGATCCGGCTGGCCGCGCAGCGAGTACTGCAGCAGCCGCTCGGCCTCGACCAGGAGGTCCTGGTCGACCGGGCCCGGCAGATACGGATGGCCGGGCAGCAGCTCGACCATCTGCTCACGGCCACGCGAGCCCAGCCAGGTCGCGGCGATCCGCGCGCCGACGAAACGGACGTCGTCGCGGCCCGGCCGGGGTGCGGCGGGGTCGTAGGCGGTGGCGGTGCGCCGGGCCACGTACGGCTTGATGAAGTCGAGTTCGAGCGTGCGCTGGCTGTCGACCTCCCAGAGCAGAGGCTCGGCCTGGTTGCGGCCGTCGGGCGCCTCGATGCCCCAGAGATGGACGCGCGCCCCGTAACCCTGCGCCGCCTCCACCGCCGAGACCAGGTCCTCGTCGCCACCGATCAGGGCCGCGTCGCTGATGGCGCGATGGCGGGCGAGGGACTCCAGATCGCTGCGGATCAGGGAGTCGACGCCCTTCTGCTGATTGTTGGCGTTGAGGTTGCCGAGGCGGACCTTGACGTCCGGGAGCTCGGCGATCGTCTGCTGCTCGGAGGTGTGGATACGGCGGCGGGCGCCGTCGTACCAGTAGACGCGCAGCAGCCGGCTGTCCGCGAAGATCGTGCGGGCCTTGTCGATCAGCGCGTCGATCAGGCCCTCGGCATCCAGGTCGTAGGCCCGGCGATCCTCCGTACCGGCGACGAGGCGGCCGGCCGCGGCGTAGAGATAGCCGGCGTCCACGAAGATCGCGTGGGTCGACGGGGTCTTGGCCACCTCCGCGAGCATGCGTTGCAGCAGCTCATTGGTGTGGTCGATACGGGTCGACAGGACCGCAAGGTCTTCTTCGTTCATAGGGCAGCCATTGTCCGGCCCGTCACGCTGCGAACACAAGTGATTCCGCTACTCGCAGGTAATTAGACGAGGAAAAAATTTCCTTAGCGTAGGGAATGTTTGTAGGGTGCAAGTCGTTGAACTCATATGTAACGCGTTGGGAGTCATCACGACATCCTGCGTGAACAACCTCAAAGTTCACTTAGTTCTCCTCCAGGAGGATCACCCAGACGAAGGGAGAAGCCCTATGCGCTTCGAAATCATGCGCCTGGACGACGTCAACGGAACCGCCGTGGACAGCACCGTCGTGGACGCCGCCTCCGTCAACCGGATCGTGCAGCAGGCCGCCGCTACCGGCCAGCGCATCTATATCCGCCCGGCCACGGGCGCGGCTTCGTAACGCCGTCGCCTGAGCTCGCAAGACGTACGAAGGCCCCCGCGCACCGATGCGCGGGGGCCTTTCGCGTATCCACGGACGACTCCCGGAGCTCAGGAACCCTGGATGACCTGGGTGACTCCGTTGATGATCTGCTGCACGGCGATCGCGGAGAGCATCATGCCCGCCAGACGGGTGACCAGGACGACTCCGCCGTCCTTGATGACGCGGATGATCACGAGCGAGTAGCGCATCACGACCCAGAGCACGACGTGGATCGCGACGATCGCCGTCCACACCGAAACCTGGCCCGCGAAACCGTCGGCGTTCTGCACGGCGAGGATCACCGAGACGATCGCACCGGGCCCCGCGAGCAGCGGCATGCCGAGCGGCACGAGGGCGACGTTGACGTCCTTGGTCTGCTTCGGCTCGTCGGTCTTGCCGGTGAGCAGGTCGAGTGCGATGAGCAGCAGGAGCAGACCGCCCGCGATCATCAGCGCGGGGACCGAGACGTGCAGATAGTCGAGGATCTGGTGGCCGACCAGGCCGAAGACCGAGATCACACCGAAGGCGACACAGACGGCCTGGAAGGCCATCCGGCGCTGGACCTTGGCGGGGCGGCCCGCGGTCAGGGCCAGGAAGATCGGGGTGACCCCGGGCGGGTCCATGATCACGAAGAGGGTGAGGAAGAGGGAGCCGAATACGGCGGCGTCGAACACTGGGGAGCCTTGCGGGAGTTGAGGGTTGAGCGGGTGGGCACGCGGGCGCGCGGCCTCGGTACGTGAGCTGACGGGAAGGGGGCGGCGCGCAGGTTACGCCGGGACTCCCCCGGCGCCGGGCACCGGGAAAGCGCCGGTCGCACGACGAATGATCTCCCCGTAGACCTCGGGGTCGGTGGTGTACTCGCCGAGCGAGCAGGTCTTGCGGCTGCCGTGGTAGTCGCTGGAGCCGGTGGCGAGCAGACCGAGATCGGCGGCGAGGCCCTTGAGCCGGGCGCGAGTCGCCGGGTCGTGGTCCATGTGATCGGCCTCGATGCCGTCGAGACCGGCCTCCGCGAGCCGCGCCATGGCTTCCTCGGGGACGACCTCGCCGCGCTTGACGGCCAGCGGATGCGCGAACACCGTCACACCGCCGGCGGCCTTGACCAGACGGATCGCCTCGAACGGATCGAGCTCGTGCTTGGCGACGTACGCACGGCCGCCGTCGGCGAGCCAGTCCTGCGTGAAGGCGTCGGAGACGGTGGCCACGACGCCCCGCTCGACGAGCGCCTCGGCGATGTGCGGGCGGCCGATCGAACCGTCTCCGGCGATACGGGCCACCTGGTCCCACTCGACCGGGACACCCAGCTCCTGGAGCTTGCCGACCATGGCGCGGGCGCGCGGGACGCGGTCGTCGCGGACGAGTTCGCGCTCGGCGAGGAGAGCGGGTTCGTCGGCATCGAAGAGGTACGCGAGGAGGTGGAGGCCCGTGCCGTCGAGCCGGCAGGAGAGCTCGGCGCCGGTCACGAGGGTCAGTCCCTCGGGCAGCGCCTTCACCGCCTCCGCGTGGCCGCGGGTGGTGTCGTGATCGGTGATCGCGACGACGTCCAGACCGGCGCGCTTGGCGTTGCGCACGAGTTCGGCGGGGGTGTCGGTGCCGTCGGAGGCCGTGGAGTGAGCGTGCAGATCGATACGCACGGGGACTCCTCTCGGCTTCTGCGGTTTCGGTCGACGCTCCAGGATAGCGGTGGCTTCGGGGGTGCTCGGTCCGTCGGAGGCGGGGGTGCCGTGGGGCGGGGCGTGGGGCGGGGCGTGCTGTCGGGGTGCGGTGGGTTGGATTGCGGCAGTCGTACGGCTGGTCAGGTTGCCGGGTGCGGGCATGGCCGGACGGCGCCGCCCGCTGGGACAATCCCCTGTCGTCGGGCCCGGTGTGCGGGCCTCGCTGTCGAAGCGGAGCGTCGTGATGGTGTGGGTAGTGGGCGTGGGCGCGCTCGTGGGCGCGCTGGCCGTCGCGGCGGGCGTCGCGACACTGCGGACCGGCTGGATCCTGCCCACCGCCCGCCGTCAGGTGAGACGGCCCCGTCTGCACGGGTACGGCGCGGTGTGCGTGGGCTCCTCGTGCCTGCTGCAGAGCGCGTTCTACTTCCTGCCGGACATCTCCTGGAACACCCGCTTCTTCACCGGCAACGCCGTCCTGTTCACGGGCCTGCTCCTCCTGCTCCTGAGCCAGCTGCTCCCCGTGCGCCGGGCGCCGGACCACTCCGCTCCCTCGGACGTCTGAGGGGCGTCTGCTGCAGAGGACTTGTGGGGGTGGGTGCACCCGCCGGCCGGTGTCATTCTCGCGTCCGGTCGGTGTGGGGTCGGGGCCGGGGTGGGGTGCCATGCTCACCCGGGCAATGGCGCCGTTTTCGCGAAGGCTCGCCGTTTGCGTCGGGGTTGCCCGGGTGCCAGGCACACACGTGCCTCACACCATCAGAATCCGCGGCGAAAGCGCCCCGCACGGCAGCAGCTCCACCTCGGCCCCCGCGTCCCGCAGATCCGTGAGCACCAGCTCGTCGTACATCAGCAGGCCCGACTGCTCCGGCCACACCACGGCCCACAGCCACAGCCCCAGCGCCTCACCCGCGAAGACCGCCCGGTCCGTGGGCGTGTCGCGGACGTGCCACAGGGGTGTGGGCCGGCCCGCCGCGAGGACCTTGGCCTGCGGAGGGCGGGAGACATCCATGTGCGCGCCCGGGTCAGGGCCGGGGAGACCGGCATAGCGGGCGCCGAGCCCGATGCCGAGTTCCTCGGCGACCAGAATCAGCTCGCCCATGCCGCCGAGCGGCCCCGGCCCCGTGCAGGCGACCACCGTCGCACGCCCGCCACTGCGGTCGTCGCCCGCGCAGGCCACTCCCGTGAACAGCCAGCCGACCGGCAAGGGCCAGGGCATCCAGACGGGGACATGGGAGCGGTGCACGACGACGGAGAGCGCCTCGACGCTCGGCGGGACCACGGGCTGCAACGGGTGCACGGTGCCGTGCACGTCGCACTGCCAGGCGTCGGCGAAGAGACCGGGAGCCCGTACCCGGCCACCGCACTTCGGGCAACTGGGTTCGCCCCTCATAGGGCACCACGGTCCTACCCGCCCGCGCCCGCGTCAAGGACGATCACCCGTACAGCGCCGACCAGTTGTTCCGCGCCTGGACGTCAGTCCAGGCCCACCGACCCCCGCGACGGATCCCGCAGATCCGTCCCCCGGGCCAGCCACCGCTCCTCCAGCGCCCCCGCCCCGTGCACCCGCTTCCACGCCGCCTCGTTCGGCGTCATGGGGAGCAGGGGCAGGAAGCGGACGGGGTCCATCGGGTCGTCCAGGGCCAAGTCCTCGACCAGACCGCCCGGTTCGCCCACCAGGACCGAGGTGAAGGGGGCGCCCGGCCACAGGGGTTCGCCGGTGTCGAGCGAGGCGCCGGGCGCCACCACGACGCCCTCGACCTGGGGAGAGGCGGCCAGGATCGCCAGCGGCCTGAGCACCTTGTCGGTGTCGGCGCGCCCTGCTCGTACCGAGAGAATCAGCTCCGCGCGGGGGCCGCGCACCGGGTCTGCGAGTGCCGCGGTGGGGTCCGCCATGGGGGCCGCGGACATGCCGAGCGTCGCGTACCGCACCACGTCGCCGTCCGGTGAGGCATCCGTGAAACGGAGCACCTCGACACGGTCCGTGCCGAGGAAGGTCACCGACGCGCGCGCATCCGGTTCGCCCAGGGTCGTCCGCAACCGGGCTTCGACGAGAGCCAGTACATCTGCCATCCCGCGAGCATAGATCTCGTATGGGAAAGGCAAAGCAGGGCAAGGCACTTCAGTCGGCTGATAGGGTTGGCGGCTGGTCAGGGCAGCGTGTTGACGGCCACACTGGAACCGACACGCACAAGGCCCGGCAGACGGCTTTCCCCTACGGGGGCCCGGCGCGAGGAGGTGGGACTCATGGATCGAAGTCGACCGTGCAGTACCACCCGTTCTTCCGCCTGACAGCCACCGGCTTTTCACTCGGGGCTTCCCGTACCCCGCCCGCAGTCGGGCAAACTCCGGACACAGGCACCAGGTTCACGACGGAAGAGCGTTTCGGCCCCGCACCATCCCGTGCTTGATCTGTCCCAGTGGCGAGAGCGCCGGGAGTGTACGCACGGTGCCGCCCGCTTTGCGGATGTCCTCCTGAGGTCCCCCAGGGCCTCCAGAGCCGTCGGACGTCCCCATTCCGGGCTGTGCCACCGCCCGCTCACCGGCAGTCGCGCCTCGAAGGAGCCTGCCATGTCGATGATCCGTGACCTGCGTGCCGCCGTCCGCCCCCAGCTCCGCAAGGACGCGAGCGGTCCCGCGTACGACGCCACCCGCGACCCCTCCGCGCTGAGCGCCGTGGTCGACTGCGCCGTCTACCGCGACGGACGCCGCGTGAAGAGCGAGGAGTGCCAGACCCCGCACCAGGCGATGCTCCAGGTCCGGCGCGACGGCGGCTTCGCGTGGATCGGTCTGCACGAGCCCACCGAGACCGAATTCGCGGGTATCGCCGCCGAGTTCGGCCTTCACCCGCTGGCCGTCGAGGACGCGGTGCACGCGCATCAGCGGCCGAAGCTGGAGCGTTACGACGACACGCTGTTCATGGTGTTCAAGACGATCCACTACGTGGAGCACGCCGAACTCACCGCCACCAGCGAGGTCGTGGAGACCGGCGAGGTCATGTGCTTCACCGGCAAGGACTTCTTCATCACCGTGCGGCACGGCGGCCAGGGGTCGCTGCGCGGGCTTCGGCACCGGCTCCAGGACGACCCGGACCTGCTCGCCAAGGGGCCCTCTTCGGTCCTGCACGCCATCGCCGACCACGTGGTGGACGGATACATCGCGGTCGCGGACGCCGTGCAGAACGACATCGACGAGGTCGAGAGCGAGGTCTTCTCGCCGGACAGCAAGGGCCGCGCGCGCGGCAGCGACGCCGGGCGGATCTACCAGCTCAAGCGTGAAGTCCTGGAGTTCAAGCGGGCGGTGGCGCCGCTGAGCCGGCCGCTGCAGCTCCTGAGTGAACGGCCGATGCGCCTCATCGACCCGGACATCCAGAACTACTTCCGTGACGTGGCCGACCACCTGGCCCGCGTCCAGGAGCAGGTCGTCGGCTTCGACGAACTGCTCAACTCGATCCTGCAGGCCAACCTCGCGCAGGCGACCGTCGCGCAGAACGAGGACATGCGCAAGATCACCTCGTGGGCGGCCATCATCGCCGTACCGACGATGATCTGCGGTGTGTACGGGATGAACTTCGAGCACATGCCGGAGCTCCAGTGGCGCTACGGCTATCCCATGGTGCTCGTCGGCATCGTCGGTATCTGTCTGACGATCCACCGCACTCTGAAGCGGAACGGTTGGCTTTGAAATCCTCTGCCCCGTGTGCGGGGCGGAATCCCCTCCGTGTCAGCGTGTGACTGGATGGGTGGTTGACGCTTCACGGCCTGCCCGACGGCTAAGGCTCCACGTCCTGACACCCGCAATTTCCTGGGGCGTTTGCTGCTTGGTGGCTGTCTCAATGTTGCACGAGGCGTTGGTATCGGCGTTGCCGGACCATCCGCAGGTCTCGTTCTTGCACACGAACACGGCCTGGGACTCGCGGTTGCCTTCGCTGATGAAGCCACACGCGTGACACCGGCGTGAGGTGTTCGGGGCAGGAACCTTGACCAGGTGTCCGCCCCGGTCGGCGAGCTTGTATGCGAGCAGGGTGACCGTGCGGCCCCATGCCTCGCCGCTGATCGACCGGTTGAGTCCGGCCTTCTGCCGGACGTTCTTACCCGGCTCTGCGACGGTGCCCTGGGCCGACTTGACCATGCTCGCGATGGTGAGTGCTTCCACCCCGACGACACCGAACGTCTCTGCGATGCGGGTGGTGGTCTTGTGCTGCCAATCGAGGGCGCGGCGCTTGGCTCTCGCGCGATACCCAGCGATCAACTGGTTGATACGGCGCAGCCGGTTCGAGATCTTCTCGCCCAGCCTTTGGCGGAACTTCCGGCGTTCACGGGTGCGCTCCAGACGCCGCAGCCGCTCTGCTTCCTTCGGCTTCAGCCACGTGTCGTGGTCGCGGAAGGTTCCATCCGACAGGGCCAGGGGGCGGGTGACACCGACGTCGATGCCGACACCGTCACCCAGGTGCGGTTTCGGCTCGTCCCCGATCAGTTCGGTGCGGAACACGATGTGCCAGCCGAGAGCGTCCTTGACCAGACGCGCACCGCTCACCCGGCCGGGAGGCGACCCCTTGGTGACGCCAGGGAGATCCTTGGTCCAGCGGAAGCGGACCAGCCCGACCATCGGCACCCACACCTGCCCCCAACGCCGGTTGATACGGGTGATGCGCAGGTCACGGCCCTGCGGAATGTCGACGGCGGCGCGGGTGCGGAGCCGGGCCTTGAAAGTGGGGGCCTCGGCCCGGCCTTCCCAGCAGTTCACCCAGGCCCGCAGATACGTCTTCAGGACCTGCTGCGCGGCCTGCGCGGGAAGCCTGGCCAGCCAGTCGATCTCCTTACGAGCCCGGCAAATTTCCGCATCCATCCGGGACACCGAGCGCTGACACTTCGGCGTCATCGTCCACACATCATGGATCAGATTCCACAGCGCACGGGCGGCGTGGCCCTGCTCCTCAACCTTCCACCGCTGGACAGGGGTGAGGTCAAGCCGAGCTTTGTGCCCACGCTGCCGCTTCAACTCCCCACCGCCGTCTGCTTGTTGGCCGACCACAGTCCGTCATCGGGCACCCCGGAATCACATGCGGCGATCGTACGAACAGACGACACAACATGTCGCCGGGAACATCCGTTCCCCACCTCACCGCCGCAACGATCCGCCGAAGGCCGCCCTCTCGAAGCGCGCCAACAGCCTCAAGGGCGTCAGCTCCCGCATATTCCGATCCGAGTACACCGGCCAGATCAATCAGGCCATCAAGCACGGCCGGTTCTGGCCCCGCTCATACTTCGCGGAGTCTTGCGGCGCAGCGCCGACAACCGTCGTCCGCCAGGACATCGACCAGCAGAAACGTCCGTCCTGACCTGCAGGTCAGAGCAATCCCGAGATGACCTGCACCCCCGCCGGGAGCACTGGCCAAGATCAGAGGTAGGAACGGGTGCCGCCCGTACGAGGCTTGGCGGGGCTCCCCTACCCTGCACGTATGACTGACGCGCTGCTCGATGCCGCCCTCGCCGAGGAGGCCACCAAGAAGTCCGGTCTCATCTGGGTACAGGGCGAAGGGCCCGCCCGCGCGCTGTGGCACCTGTGGACCGAGGGTGCGGCGCATGTGGTGGGCGACGGGCCCCGTGAGCAGCCGCTGACGGGGCTGAGCGACGGGGGCAGCGCTCAGGTGACCGTACGCAGCAAGGACAAGGGCGGGCGGATCGTGGGCTGGAGCGCCAAGGTGGTGGAGCTCGCGCCGCGTTCGCCCGAGTGGGAGACCGTGGTCGCCGAACTCAAGGGGAAGCGGCTGAACGCACCCGACAGTGAGCAGATGGTGGAGCGGTGGGCTCGCGAGTGCAGGGTGCTGCGGCTCGAGTGGCAGGGCTCCGACCGTGAGCTTCCGAGCGGTTCGCTCGCGGCGGCCCCGCTGCCGTCGCCGCACACCACTCGGCGCGAGATTCCGGCGGCGCTGCCCCGGCTGCTGTTCAAGCGCCGCAAGCGGGCCTGACAAGGCGTACGAGGTACGGCGCTACGGCGTACGGGCGGGGCTCAGCCGGTGGACTTCGGCAGCTGCGACCCGAAGTCCACCATCTCGTTCTTCGCCGGCGCCTCGACCGTCACGCTCTGACCCCAGTCGCTGAGCTTCAGCGTGCCCGCGTCGCCCGCGCGGACCAGGCGCAGGGGATACGGCTCGCCCTCCAGCGAGACGTCCATCGTGCCGCCCTCGCCGTCGTCCACGGCGAGCTGGATCGTGCGGACCGAACCGACCTCGCCGCGGTCGCCCTTGGTGAGCTTGCCGGGCAGGTCGAGCAGCATGTCGAGCAGATCGCCCTTGTCGGTGTAGGCGCGCAGTCGCTTGTACTTGGGGTCGTCCTCGGGGACCTTCACGTACTTCGCGGAGAGCTTGGAGGACTCGACGGGCTTGTCGCCCTCCTTGAGGAGCGCGGCGTCGGCCTGCATGTAGACGTCGTCGCCGACGCGAAGCAGCCGGAAGCTGACGCCGTCGTCGGTGATCTTCCCGGTGCCGCCGTCGGCGTTCAGCTTCATGTCGATCTTGTACGTCTTGCCCTTGACGACCAGATCGGCGTTGACGGTCACCGAGGCCACGCTGTCCGCGGCGGCCCGCGACTGGCTGTGGATCTTCTCGGCCGAGAGCTCGGCCATGCCGTTGGTGCCCGCGTCCGGGTCCTCTGCGCTGCAGCCGACCAGGCCCGCGGTACCGGCGAACAGACCCGCACTCAGCACGCCCACGAATGCTCTGCGGCGGGCACGGCCCAGGTGGATCGCGGTCACGTGCGGTACTGCCTCTCGTCCGGGGTACTCGAGTTCCTCAGAGCCTGTGTCATATCCCCGGCCGGATCAGCGCGCGGCGTCTGGTGCGTGCGATCGCAAGGCGCCGGAAGGTCCTCGTAGCGGAGCTACTAGGGCCTTTCGGCAACGCAGCGAGCGTGCGTGCCAGACGCCGCGCGCCCGGCCGGGGATATGACACAGGCTCTCAGCAGTAGGGCAGCGTACCGGGCACCCGTAAGACCCCGGCAGACAGCCTTGCGGACGCCCCACCAGGGCGTTTCCAAACCGGGCGTACTAGCCTGAAGGCCGTATTGCCCGACAGCAGGCACTGCACGCCCCGAGGAGGAGACCGCATGGCGTCCGGCACCCCTCGGATCTTCGTCTCGCATCTGTCGGACACCGCCGTCTTCGACCCCAACGGCGACCAGGTCGGACGCGTCCGTGACCTGGTGGCGATGCTGCGCGTGGGCAACCGCCCGCCGACCCTGCTCGGCCTCGTCGTCGAGCTGTCCACGCGGCGCCGGATCTTTCTGCCCATGACCCGCGTGACCGGGATCCAGGCCGGCCAGGTCATCACGACGGGCGTACTGAACGTACGACGCTTCGAGCAGCGGCCCACCGAACGCCTGGTCCTCGGCGAACTGCTCGACCGCCGCGTACGTCTGGTCGATTCCGGCGAGGAGGTCACGGTCCTCGACGTGTCGGTGCAGCAGCTGCCGGCCCGGCGTGACTGGGAGATCGACCGGGTCTATGTGAGGAAGGGCAAGGCCGGAACGTTTCGGCGGGCCAAGGGCGAGGCGCTCACCGTCGAGTGGTCGGCCGTCACCGGGTTCACTCTGGAGGAGCAGGGGCAGGGCGCGGAGTCGCTGCTCGCCACGTTCGAGCAGCTGCGGCCCGCCGACCTCGCCAACGTTCTGCACCATCTCTCCGCGAAGCGCCGTATCGAAGTGGCCGCCGCGCTCGACGACGACCGGCTCGCCGACGTGCTCGAAGAGCTGCCCGAGGACGACCAGATCGAGATCCTCGGCAAGCTCCAGGAGGACCGCGCCGCCGACGTCCTGGAGGCGATGGACCCGGACGACGCGGCCGACCTGCTCTCCGAGCTGCCCGAGGACGAGCAGGAGAAGCTGCTCGAGCTGATGCAGCCGGAGGACGCGGCGGACGTACGGCGTCTCATGGCCTACGAGGAGCGCACGGCCGGTGGTCTGATGACGACCGAGCCGATCGTGCTGCAGCCCGACGCCACGGTCGCGGACGCGCTCGCCCGGGTCCGTAACCCCGATCTCTCCCCCGCGCTGGCCGCCCAGGTCTATGTCTGCCGGCCACCGGACCAGACGCCCACCGGCAAGTACCTGGGGACCATCCACTTCCAGCGGCTGCTTCGCGATCCCCCGTTCACGCTGGTCGGCACGATGCTCGACAAGGATCTGCAGACGCTCTCGCCGGAGACCTCGCTGCCGGAGGTCACCAGCTTCTTCGCCACGTACGACATGGTCGCGGCACCCGTCGTCGACGACAGCGGGTCGCTGCTCGGGGCGGTCACCGTCGATGACGTGCTCGACCATCTGCTGCCGGAGGACTGGCGCGAGAACGAGTTCCACGCGGATGAGGTGAAGCCGGTCCATGAGTGACTACGGACTGAGCGAGCGCGGGGAACCGGCCGCCAAGGAACGGGCCGTCGCACGCGCCCGTGTGCGCCTCGACCAGCCGCGGCCGCCGCGCCGGCGGTGGCTGCCGCAGACGGACGCGGACGCCTTCGGGCGGATGTCGGAGAAGATCGCGCGTTTCCTGGGGACCGGCACCTTCCTGGTGTGGATGACGGTCCTGATCCTCGCCTGGGTCGTCTGGAACATCGTGGCCCCCGACGCGCTGCGCTTCGACGAGTACCCGTTCATCTTCCTGACCCTGATGCTCTCGCTGCAGGCCTCGTACGCCGCTCCGCTGATCCTGCTCGCGCAGAACCGGCAGGACGACCGCGACCGCGTCAACCTCGAACAGGACCGCAAGCAGAACGAGCGCTCCATCGCGGACACCGAGTATCTGACCCGGGAGATCGCCGCCCTGCGGATCGGCCTCGGTGAAGTGGCCACCCGTGACTGGATCCGGTCCGAACTCCAGGACCTGGTCAAGGAGATGGAGGAGCGCAGGGAGCAGGAGCGCAAGGTATTCCCGCTCTCCGCACCTCAGCGACGTGACGAAGGCGACCGCTGACCGGGCGTACGGAGTGTCACCCGGTCGCCGTACCATCTCCGTATGGCTACCGACACGTATCCGACTGAGGAAGCCCTCCGCGAGGCGCTCTCCACGGTCAATGACCCCGAGATCAACCGGCCGATCACCGAGCTCGGCATGGTGAAATCGGTCGAGGTCTCCGCGGATGGCGTGGTGGCCGTCACCATCTATCTGACGGTCTCCGGCTGCCCGATGCGCGAGACCATCACGTCGAACGTCACCACCGCCCTGGAGCGCGTGGAGGGTGTGACCGAGGTCGAGGTCACGCTCGACGTCATGAGCGACGAGCAGCGCAAGGAACTCGCAATCGCGCTGCGCGGCGGCACCGCCGAGCGTGAGGTCCCCTTCGCCAAGCCCGGCTCGCTGACCCGCGTGTACGCGGTGGCCTCCGGCAAGGGCGGTGTCGGCAAGTCCTCCGTGACCGTGAACCTGGCGGCGGCGATGGCCGCCGACGGTCTGAAGGTCGGCGTCGTGGACGCCGACATCTACGGCCACTCGGTGCCGCGGATGCTGGGTGCGGACGGTCTTCCCACCCAGGTCGAGAACATGATCATGCCGCCGTCCGCGAACGGCGTGAAGGTCATCTCCATCGGCATGTTCACGCCGGGCAACACCCCTGTGGTGTGGCGTGGCCCGATGCTGCACCGCGCGCTGCAGCAGTTCCTCGCCGACGTCTACTGGGGCGACCTCGACGTCCTGCTCCTCGACCTGCCGCCGGGCACCGGCGATATCGCGATCTCGGTCGCGCAGCTCGTGCCGAACGCCGAGATCCTCGTCGTCACCACCCCGCAGCAGGCCGCCGCCGAGGTGGCCGAGCGGGCCGGATCGATCGCGGTGCAGACGCACCAGAAGATCGTCGGCGTCGTCGAGAACATGTCCGGTCTGCCCTGCCCGCACTGCGACGAGATGATCGACGTCTTCGGTACGGGTGGCGGCCAGCTGGTCGCCGACGGTCTGACGAAGACCACGGGTGCGACGGTGCCGGTGCTCGGTACAATCCCGATCGACGTCCGGCTGCGCGAAGGCGGCGACGCAGGCAAGCCGATCGTCCTGTCCGACCCCGACTCTCCGGCCGGCTCGGCCCTGCGGGCCATCGCGGGCAAGCTCGGCGGGCGGCAGCGGGGGCTTTCCGGGATGTCTCTCGGGATCACCCCGCGCAACAAGTTCTGAGTTCTTCGATACGGCCGTACGCGGATGGGGCGCCCTTCACTGTGAAGGGCGCCCCATCCGCGTATCGAAGTGCTGTGCTCAGCTCTCGGGGGCGTACTCGCCGATGTCCTTGACCACCGAGAAGCCGAGGCCGTAAGCGCTCATCCCGCGCCCGTACGCGCCCAGGTGGACGCCTTCCTGGGTGGAGCCGGCGAGCACCCAGCCGAACTCGGACTCGCGGTAGTGGAACGAGGTGGGGACGCCGTCCACCGGCAGCGAGAGCGAGGACCAGTCGTCGCCGCCGAGGTCGTCGGCGAGCACCCAGGCCGTCTCGGTCTGCTGGTCGAGCCAGTCGTCGCGCAGGGTGTGGTCCATCTGCATCGGCCAGGTGTAGCTGAGCAGTCCGACGCCGGCCAGCCAGGCGGCCGAGGAGACCGAGGTGGCCTCCAGGACGCCGGTGCCGTCGGCGCTGCGGCGCACGGGGTTGGCCGCGACGGTCACCACGACCGCGAAGCGCTCACGGTCGGCGCTCATGTCGGCGCGGACGGCGGGCTCGTCGCCGTGGCCGATCGAACCGTGCTCGACGGCACCGTCCGCCGTGGCGCCCACCTGCATCAGCCAGCGCTGACCCGTGAAGGCCTCGTCCAGGGCGTACCACGGGAACGGCGCGAGCAGATAGCCGTCGACCGTGCGTACTCCAGCCCTGGCGGGCTGACTCGTCGTCTCCATCTACCGGCCGCCTCCTTCGTCCTGTTCGGTCCGGAGCGGCCCACCCCCCTCGGGCGTCCTGAGTCCGGACAACACCTGAGGAGAATAGCCATAGGGCTCGGCGAGGACGGTTTTTCGGCCGGGCGGAGCGTCAGGTCGCGTCGGGATCCCGACGCGCCGGGGTCTCAGGTCGCGTCAGGTCGCGTCGGCGTCGAAGGGCGGGCGCTCGGGCTCGGCCGGCTTCTTCTCCAGGTCCGGGCCCTTGGTGAGGCTCGGCTTGGACGACGTCGACGAGGACGCCGAGGACGATGCGGAGGTCTCGCTCGCGTGGCTGTTCACCGCGTCGGTGACCTCGGCCATCTCCTTCTTGAGATTGAAGCCGTTGCGGATCTCGTCGATCCCGAGGTCGTCGCCGTGCGCGTCGAGCTGCTTGCGGATGAACTTCTTCGGATTCAGGTCCTCGAACTCGAAGTCCTTGAACTCCGGTCCCAGTTCCTCACGAATGTCGTGCTTCGCACTCTCGGAGAACGCGCGGATCTTCCGGATGAAGGAGGAGACGTCCTGAATGACCTTGGGCAGCTTGTCCGGGCCGAAAATGAGCACGGCGAGGATCACGAGCGCGATCAGCTCGAATCCGCCTATGTCGTTGAACACGTATCGCTCCTTGCCCTGTCCGCTGCCCGGTGGCAGGTGGTCCGCAGACCGGTGTGCCGGGCAGATCTAAGGTACCCGGCGATCCCCGGCGACCGGTACTGCCCGGTCGCCGGGATCGGCGTTCAATCCTCGGACGTTTCGGTGAACACTTGCTGTCGGGGCCTGCGTCAGTCGCCCGCCTCGCCGAGGGTCAGCGAGACCGTACGCTCGTCGTCGCCGCGCTCGATGGTCAACTCCAGGCGGTCGCCGGGCTCATGGGAGCGGATCTTGACGATCAGCTCCTCGCCGGAGTGGATCCGCTGGCCGTCGACCTTCTTGATCACATCGCCGGACTCGATACCCGCCTTGGCTCCAGGACCGCCGGGCTTCACCGCGGGTCCGCCGCCGGAGGCCTTGTCGGCGACGCGGGCGCCGTCACCGAGGAAGTCGGTGTCGAGCGTGACCTCGATCACCGGGTGCGTGGCACGGCCTTCGTTGATCAGCTGCTCGGCGACCCGCTTGCCCGTGTTGATCGGGATCGCGAAGCCGAGGCCGATGGAGCCTGCCTGGCCGCCCTCCGTACCGCCGTTGTCGGCCGAGCGGATCGCACTGTTGATGCCGATCACGCGGGCCTTGGAGTCGACGAGCGGGCCGCCGGAGTTGCCGGGGTTGATGGGGGCGTCGGTCTGCAGCGCGTTCACATACGAGACATCGCTGCCGTCCGCCTCGCCACCGGCCGTGATCGGGCGCTCCTTGGCGCTGATGATCCCGGAGGTGACGGTGTTGGAGAGGTCGAAGGGGGCGCCGATGGCCACCACCGGGTCGCCGACCTGCACGTTGTCGGAGTTGCCGAGCGGCAGCGGCTTGAGGCCCTTGACCCCGCTGACCTTCACCACGGCGAGGTCGTAGCCGGAGTCCCGGCCCACGATCTTGGCGCTCGCGGTCTCGCCGCCGCTGAAGGTCACGGTGATCTCGCCGCCTGAATCGCCGGGTTCGACGACGTGGTTGTTGGTGAGGATGTGGCCCTCACGGTCGAGCACGAAGCCGGTGCCGGTGCCCGCGCCGTCGTCGCCGCTGACGTGCAGGGTCACGACGCTGGGCAGGGCGCTCGCGGCGATGCCGGCGACGCTGTCGGGGGCTCGGCCCTTCGACTCCTCGCCGGACTGGCCGAGTTCGACCTCGGTCACTCCGCCGTTGCGCTCGATGTACGCGCCGATCCCGCCGCCGATGCCTCCGGTGACCAGCGAGAGGGCGACGGCCCCGAGCACGAGCAGTCCCTTGCGCGACTTCTTCTTCGGCGCCCCTGCGGTGCCGCTGGTCTGGAGCAGGGGCTGGGAGGCACGCCAAGGGTCGTACGCGGCCCAGGGGTTGGCGGCTTGGGGGGTCTGGGAGGCCTGGGAGTGCTGAGCAGGCTGGGAGTGCTGAGGAGCCTGGGAGTGCTGAGGGGCTTGCGTGTGGGTGCCGTTGGGCGCCGGGGTGTGCGGGTGGGGAGCGCTCGGCTGCTGGGGTATCTGCACGCCGTGCGGGTGGGTGGTGTGGGGCTGCGCGGCGTGGGGTCCCTGGGCCGACGGTATGGGCTCGCCGGGTATCGGGTGCTGCCCCTGCGGGCTGTGCGGGTACGCAGCGGTGGGCGCACCCTGGGCCGGCGCGGCTGCTCCCTGCGGCAGGGGTGTGCCCTGCGCCGGAGTGGCCACCGGGTGCTGCACGGGCGGGGCGGGCGCCCACGGGCCGGGGCCTCCGTACGGCGGTGTGCCGTAGGGGTCGGGATCGTGCAGCGGACGCGGGCGGTCGGCGTCGGTCACAGCCCCCGGTGCCTCGGGAGTACTCACCGGCGTCTCGGGAGTGCTCACCGGCGTCTCGGGAGTACTCACCGGCGCCTGAGGAGCACTCAGCGGATAGTCGCCGTCGGACGCAGCCGCCGTGGCCGCCGCATCCTGCACCCCGTCCGTCACCGCGGGCTCATCGGAACTCCGGGGCCGGCTCCACCACTTCGCCTTCGGCCCGGTGGGCTTCCCCTCGTCCATCCCTCTCCCCACGCAGCGCTCAGCGTCTGTGACCCGCGCCCTTCGGACGCGGTCCTCCGCAAGGTGCTGCCCCCGCTACCACCAGACGCAACCCCCCACAGGGATACCCACCTGTCGGGGGCAGCCCTCACCGGGATTCAACCAGGTCCACCGGGGGGCGGGCAGCGGCAGGGTCAGCGGGCGGGCAGGGAGAGTCCGGCAGATGGGGACGGGCTGGGCACGTAGGGCGTGCCCGGTGCGACGGAGCTCTGCTCGACCGGAGGGAGCGGGGAGTACGGAACGGTGGCGGCGACCGGACGTATCAGAGGGGGCAGGGTCGTGGTCCGGTTCAGGATCGGGGAGGCGAGCGGCAGTTGGCGCTGACTCGTCACGCCGGGCAGGCCAGGGGCGGAGGAGCCGGTGGCGGCTACCGGCGCGGGGAGCTTGCCGGGCGCCTGGTTGCCGACGCTCTGCGCACCACCGCGGCGCCTGCTGGTGTCGGCGCCGGCGGCCGCGCCCGCGCCCTGGGTGCGCTGCGGCGAGGCATTGGCCCCACCACGCGTCCCACCACGCGCCTCGGCGCTGTCGGCGGGCACTCCGGTGGAGACCCCGCCGAGCGCGATCGCGGCCAGCGAGACGGCACCGGCCGCGACGAACGCGAAGCGCCGGCCGCGCGAGGCCGCCGCACGCTCGGCCGTCGCACCACCGCGGCCGACCTCGTGGATACGGAAGCCGCCCGCGCGATCGCCACCGGCCAGCATGCCGCCGCGGCCACCGCCTGCCGGGGCGTACGAGAAGGTGTCGCGCACCCCGAAGCCGTCCTCGCGCACACCGAAGACACCCTCGGCGAGCGGACGGCCGAAGGGATCGCCCTTGCCCGTGGAGTCATCGGGCCCACCGGGCTCGGACAGACCCTGCAGCCGCGCGAGAAAGCTCTCGGACGGCGGGGGCGGTGCGACCTCGGCGAAGAAGGTCTTGAGACGGCGCTGTGCGTCGGCCTCGGCCTTGCACTTGGCACACGTCGCGAGATGGGCGAGTACCCGCTCGCGGGTGTCATGGCCCAACTCACCGTCCACCAGGGCGGCGAGCCGGTCTCCCAGATGCTGCTCGGCAAGCTGCCTCTCGGCAGGGTTGAGCCGTGATCCACTCACGCGGTCGCGCCCCCTCCCCCCAGAGCCGGCGCTCCGATGACCGCCAGGGAACGGCGCTCGGCGCGGGCTTCGGGCGAACGGTGCTGCAGGGCCTTGCGGAGCTGGGAGCGGCCGCGGTGGATCCGGCTGCGGACGGTGCCGAGCTTCACGCCGAGGGTCGCGGCGATCTCCTCGTACGAAAGTCCTTCGATGTCGCACAGGACGACCGCGGCGCGGAACTCGGGCGCGAGGGTGTCGAGTGCCTGCTGGACATCGGCGTCGAAGTGCGTGTCGTTGAAGACCTGCTGCGGACCGAGCTCCCGGCTGGGCAGCCGCTCGGCCGCGTCGTCGCCGAGCGAGTCGAAGCGGATGCGCTGGCGGCGGCGGACCATGTCCAGGAACAGGTTGGTGGTGATGCGGTGCAGCCAGCCCTCGAAGGTGCCCGGCGTGTACGTGGACAGCGAGCGGAAGACGCGCACGAAGACTTCCTGTGTGAGGTCCTCGGCGTCGTGCTGGTTGCCCGTCAGGCGATAGGCGAGGCGGTAGACCCGTCCGCTGTGCGTGCTGACGATCTCCTCCCAGCTGGGCGGAGTCCACGCCTGGGATTCCGCATCGGCGGCAAAGGTCGCGGTCTGTGCGGAAACGGCGGAGTGGTCAGCAGTGTCGGTCACGGATTTCGGCTCGCCCGCCGACCTGAGGAAGCGGCGCTTGATTCGCGCCATCGTTCCGAGGTCACCGGTCGTAGCCGCACCTCCCCTGTCGGCTCTGGTGGTGTCCAGTGGAGCCCCTACCATAGCCACCTCGCCCGTTAGCTCCGGATAAGAGTCTTTACGAGAATTTGAAGATCGCGGAGCCGAGTCCAACCGGGCTCCCACCGGCCGTTCGTACTCTTCGTCCCCCTGGTCCATTTCCTTCCCCCCGTCGCGTGGCACCAGAACATCCCGAGGGGTCCCCTCGCCCCTGCACGTCCTTTACAACGCCCGGTCCCATCAGCAGGTTCCCGGCCCAACGGATACAGTCACGCGCAGATAAGTACGGGGAGACAGGAGAGGGTCATTACCGGCAACCGGCAGCCGCCTTCGGCGTTCGCCGACGCTTTCGTCGCCGAGGACGAAGCGCTGCTCTGGGCGCGTGAGCGCGCCAGGGAGTCAGGGGCACGTCCGGTGTCGCCTGCGACCGGCGCTGCGCTGCGGATGCTGGCCGCGACCCTCGGGGCCAAGGCGGTGGCCGAAATCGGCACGGGCACCGGGGTGTCCGGAATCCATCTCCTGGGCGGCATGCGTCCCGACGGGGTCCTGACCACCGTCGATCCGGAGCCGGAGCGCCAGCAGTTCGCGCGCACCGCGTTCCGCGCGGCCGGCTTCGCGAACAACCGGGCGCGGTTCATTCCGGGCCGCGCGCTCGACGTACTGCCGCGGCTCGCGGACAGCGGGTACGACCTGGTGTTCTGCGACGGCGACCGGATGGAGTCGCTCGACTATCTCGCTGAATCGTTGCGCCTGCTCAGGCCCGGCGGCCTCGTCGCGTTCGAAGGTGTCTTCGCGGAGGGCCGTACGGTCGACTCGGGCCCGCAGCCGGTGGAGGTGCTGCGGCTGCGCGAGCTGCTGCGGACCGTACGGGAAAGTCCTGAGCTCGTGCCGTCGATGCTGCCGGTGGGCGACGGGCTGCTCTGCGCGGTGAAGCGGGCGACTCCGGCGTAGCCCGGAGCGGGCGACCTCCGCGTAGCCGGAGCAGGCGACCTCCGCGTAGCCGGAGCGGGCGCCCCTCGCGTAAGAAAAGACCCCGACAAACACACCGCCCCGGCACTTGTTAGTGTGCCGGGGCGGTGAAAGTTGGTGCGGGCGGACTTGCGTCAGCCGACGACCTTCTTCAGGGCGTCGCCGAGCGCGTCGGCCTCATCGGGGGTCAGCTCGACGACGAGTCGTCCGCCGCCTTCGAGCGGAACGCGCATGACAATGCCCCGCCCCTCCTTGGTCACCTCGAGCGGGCCGTCGCCCGTCCGCGGCTTCATGGCCGCCATGCTCGTTCCCCTTCCTGAAACCAGCTCACGCAGCCGACAACCCAGGTGTCACCGGCATCGAACACATTGCTTCCAAGCCATTATCCCGCATCCCAGGACCCGATGACCAACATCAGTCGGCATCGCTTGCGCAACGCGCTTGAGCAAAACCACTCAATTCGGCGATGTGACTGCGATACTGCTCGGCTTTGCGCCCCTCGGCAGACGTGAATTCTTTGACGCACGTCACACACCGGGACCCATACCGGGGGTGATCCGTCTGAGCCATGCTGTCCCCTGACGCATGTGCTGTGACGGTGCGTGCGCGGCTGGCTGTTTCTACGTAACCAACCTGTTCATACGCAACCGAGGGGACGTGCCTTCATGGCCGACACCGTGCTGTACGAGGTGGGCGACGGGCTCGCGACGATCACGCTGAACCGTCCCGAGGCGATGAACGCGATGAACACCGAGGCCAAGGTGGCCCTGCGCGACGCGGTGCAGGCGGCGGCCGCCGACCCCGCCGTACGGGCGGTGCTGCTGACCGCGACCGGGCGGGCCTTCTGTGTGGGGCAGGACCTCAAGGAGCACATCGGGTCGCTGACCGCGGACCGCGAGTCGGGCAGCGGACAGACGATGTCGACGGTGCGTGAGCACTACAACCCGATCGTGCGGGCGCTCACCGAGATGCCGAAGCCGGTCGTGGCGGGGGTGAACGGGGTCGCGGCGGGAGCCGGTTTCGGGTTCGCGCTCGCCGCCGACTACCGGATCGTGGCGGAGACCGCCTCCTTCAACACCTCGTTCGCGGGTGTCGCGCTGACCGCCGACTCGGGTGTCTCCTGGACGCTGCCGAAACTGATCGGGCCCGGGCGCGCCGCGGATCTGCTGCTCTTCCCTCGTACGGTGAAGGCGCAGGAGGCGTACGAGCTGGGAATCGCCAACCGGCTGGTCCCCGCGGAGTCGCTGGCCGCCGAGGCCGAGGCCGTGGCCCGCGCACTGGCCGCAGGGCCGACGGTGGCGTACGCGGCTCTGAAGGAGTCGCTCGCCTACGCGGGGTCGCACTCGCTGAGCGAGACGCTGGAGAAGGAGGACGAGCTCCAGACGCGTGCCGGGGCCTCCGAGGACCACGCGATCGCGGTCAAGGCGTTCATCGCCAAGGAGAAGCCGAAGTACCTGGGGCGGTAGGGGTGCGTAGGGGGCCGGGACGTCAGCCCTGGCCCCTCGCCGTGCAGTCCACCAAGTGATCGTTCACCAGACCGCACGCCTGCATCAGCGCATACGCCGTCGTCGGGCCGACGAACCGCAGGCCGCGCTTCTTCAGCGCCTTCGACAGGGCCGTCGACTCGTCGGTGATGGCCGGTACGTCCGCGAGCCTGCGGGGCGGCTTGTGCTCGGCCGGGGCGAAGGACCAGATGAACTCGTCGAGCTCGCCCGGGGACCAGTCCACCAGGATCCGCGCGTTGGAGAGCGTGGCCTCGATCTTGGCGCGGTTGCGGATGATGCCCTCGTCCGCCAGGAGACGCGTGGCGTCCTCCTGTGTGAAGGCCGCGACCTCCGCGATCCTGAACTCGGCGAAGGCCTTACGGAAGTTCTCGCGGCGGCGCAGGATCGTGATCCACGAGAGGCCGGACTGGAAGGCCTCCAGGCACAGCCGCTCGTACAGGGCGTCGTCGCCGTGGACCGGGCGGCCCCATTCCGTGTCGTGGTACGCCACGTAGTCCTCGGTGGACAGGCCCCACGGGCAGCGCAGAGCGCCGTCCGGGCCCGGCAGCGCGTCGCTCACTGCTTCGGTCCTTCCGGCAAGCCGCCCCGGCCGTCCGTCTCCGGCGGCGGGTTCCACGGGTCGAAGTCGTCGTCCACATCGGACCCGTCGGGCCGGACGGTCCCCGGCGCCTCCGGGGACGACCAGGACGGCCCGCGCTCCTCGGGCGCCGGCCACGCGGCGTCCGCCGGCGGCTCGGGCTCGGAGGAGGGCTCGGCGACCACGGCCGTGGCCCCTGTCGCGTAACCCTTGTCGAAGAGAACCGGCGACGGGGTGCCCGTGAGGGACCGCTCGAGCTCGGCGATCCGCGCGTCCCGCTCCGCGAGCTCGGCGCCGAGGCGGCTCAGGACGTCGTCCACCTCGGCCATGCGGTAGCCGCGCACCGCCGTCGGCAGGCGCAGCGTCTCGACGTCGGCGCGGCCCAGGGGGCGGTCCGCCGGAAGCGGGTCGGCGAGGTACTGAGGTGGTGCCTCGGGCAGCACTCCGTCGCCGGAGCCGCCGAGCACGGCGAGCGAGACCGCGGCGACGACCACGACCAGCGCGATGAGCAGGAACCAGAACACGACTACTCCCCGACTGCGGAAACTGTCCGGCTCCGATCGTGCCATGCGCCACCGACAGTTAAGGTCGCAGGCGACCTATGAGTAATGCCTGTGAGAGATGCCCGCGGATGATGAGGAGGCTGACGATGACCGGTCCACTGAGGCTCGGACGGCGTGAATTCGGGCCGTACGAACCGGTGATCATGGCGATCGTCAACCGGACCCCCGACTCCTTCTACGACCAGGGCGCCACCTTCCGCGACGAGCCCGCGCTCGCCCGCGTCGAGCAGGCCGTCGCCGAGGGCGCCGAGATCGTCGACATCGGCGGGGTCAAGGCCGGGCCCGGTGAAGAGGTCACGGCCGAGGAGGAGGCGCGGCGGACGGTCGGGTTCGTGGCCGAGGTGCGGCGGCGCTTCCCGGACGTGGTCATCAGCGTCGACACCTGGCGGCACGAGGTCGGCGAGGCGGTGTGCGAGGCCGGGGCCGATCTGCTCAACGACGCCTGGGGCGGGGTGGATCCGAAGCTCGCGGAGGTCGCGGCGCGCTACGGCGTCGGACTCGTGTGCACGCATGCGGGCGGGGCCGAGCCGCGGACGAGGCCGCACCGGATCGCGTACGAGGATGTGATGGACGACATCCTGAAGGTGACGGTCGGGTTGGCCGAACGGGCACTTGGGCTGGGGGTGCCGCGGGAGTCGATCCTCATCGACCCCGGGCACGACTTCGGCAAGAACACCCGGCACAGCCTGGAGGCGACGCGTCGGCTCGGGGAGATGGCGGAGACGGGGTGGCCCGTCCTCGTATCGCTGTCCAACAAGGACTTCGTCGGCGAGACGCTGGACAAGCCCGTCAAGGAACGGGTGATCGGCACGCTGGCGACAACTGCCGTGTCGGCGTGGCTCGGTGCGCAGGTGTACCGCGTGCACGAGGTGGCCGAGACGCGGCAGGTGCTCGACATGGTGGCGTCGATCGCGGGACACCGGCCCCCGGCTGTGGCCCGCCGGGGGCTTGCCTGAGGGCGACTGACGGGCTGCGGGCGGGCGTTGTCAGTGCTCGCCGATAGGCTCGAAGAGGCTCGGCCCCCGGGAGGGAGGGGTTTGTCTCAGTACCCCCTCTCCCCCGAAAGCCAACGGCGCAAAGCGCTCCGCCATCCGCCGGTAGCCGGCCGGGTTGGGGTGCAGACCGTCCGGTAGATCGGCTGTGTCGTCCGGCCCGAACAGTTGCGTCCCGTCCACCAGATGCAGAGCCCCGTCCCCCTCCGAACGCCTCAACTCGACCTGTGCGCGCAGAACTTCACGCACCCGCACCAGCGTGAGGCAGCCGCCCGAGCTCTCCGCCGGCCGGTCCATCGCGTGGAAGCGCAGGTCCGGGCCGAAGGGGGTGGGGCCGGGGCGGTCCTCGGCCGTCGGGCAGGTGATGGGCGTGACGATCAGGAGCGGGGTGTCCGGATGTCCGTCGCGGACCGTGTCGAGGAAGCCGTGGAAGGCGGAGACGAAGGCGCGTTCGCGCATGCTGTCGTGGTTGACGACGTTGATGCCGAGTTCGAGGCTGATCGCGTCCGCGGGGAGATCCCGGATGGCGCGTGCCATGAACTGGTCCAGGTGACACTGGCCGCCGACGCCGAGATTGAGCAGGGAGCGGCCGGCCGCGCGGGCCACGGCCGCGGGCCAGGAACCGGTGGGGCGGTCGGCTTCCGAGCACTGGCTGATCGAACTGCCGTGGTGCACCCACAGGGGGCCGACGGGCGGTGCGGGGCGCAGGGCGGAGCCTTCGTCGATACGAACGTCGAGGAGCTTCATCGATGAGGCGACCGGGAACCACACTTCGATTCGGCGCTCCGCGGCGTTCGCGCTCGCGCCCAGGTCGAAGCGCAGCGTGACCGGGCCGCCCCTCTCCGGGTGGAACTGCATGTCCCTGGTGCGCAGATCGACCACGACCACGGTCTCGCGGTCCGTGCGGAGGGGCTCGCGCAGCTCGCCGTCGACCACCAAGTCGACTGCCGTACCCGGTGATTGTGTCCCCGCGAGGATGAGATGGGTGAGCTCGACCTCGAGTTCGAGGACCGTCGCGTCGGTGAGTGCTTCGAGGCGTACGCCCGAGGGGACCGTGCTCATGAAGTCTAGGCCCGGGTCGGCGATCCGCGCCCTGGCCGCCGCGGGCACCCGCTGGAAGACGACACCCGAGGGGTCCGTGGTGGTTTCCGGTGCGCCCACGACACAGGCGAGGGCCTCGTCGAGAACGGAGTGCAGGTCGCTCATGACTGCAGGCCCGTCAGGACCAGGTCGGCGAGTTCGTTGCCGATGTCGGTCGGGGTCTTGCTGCCCTGCGGCCGGTACCAGGTGTGCAGCGAGTTGGTGAAGCCGAAGACCGACCAGGAGGCCACTTCCGGCGAGGCCTTGGCCGAGAAGACGCCGGCTTCCTGCCCGTCCCTGATGACCTGGCGGAACCCCTCCTGGTAGCGGCGCCACTGCTCCTGCATCGCCTGCCAGTGCGGCGAGTCGGAGTGGCCGCCCCGGGCGAAGACCGCCGACTCCTTGGCGCTCTCCGCGGTGTGCGCGACCAGGTCGACGATGATCGTGCGGAGCGTCCGTACGGGGTCATGGCCCTCGGCCACGATCCGCTGCAGGGACTCCAGTTCGCGCCCGAAGACCCTGCCGTAGATCTCGAAGAGGATCTCGTCCTTGGACCTGAAGTAGTGGTACAGGGCACCCTTGGTAACGCCCGCCGTGGTCACGATCTCCTGGACTCCAGTGGCGTCGAACCCCTTGGTCGCGAACAGGTCGAGCGAGACGTCGAGAATGCGCCTGCGCACCTCCGGGTTGGGAACTTTGGCTCGGGCCATCGCTGTCCTCCGGGGTGTACGCAAGGGGCAGAGTGTGCGGCACACATCACAACGCGGCGACAGAACAATGTCAATGCCGACCGGTTGGTATGTCTAAGAACTCGTGCTAGAAACTCCGCCATGTTCACCGCCGCGTTCACCACGCCGCTCGAGATCTCCGGACCGCTCCGGTCCCCGCGCAACCTGCTGCTCGACCAGACCTACGGGGATCACGCGAGCATCCACGATCCCGCCACCGCCAAGGAGTTGGGCGTCGAGGGTGCGGCCGTCGAGGGCCCGACCCACTTCAGTCAGTACGATCCGCTGGCCGCGCATGCCTGGGGTGCGGACTGGTTCTCGTCGGGCTGTCTGAGTGCGCACTTCGCGGCGATCTGCCTGGAAGGCGAGCAGACCAGGGCGACTGCCGCATTCGATGGAAACCGGGCGCAGATCCGGACGTTGAAGGAGGACGGGACGGTCGTCCTGTCCGGCACCGCGACCCTCGGTGACGAACCGACCGCCCTGGACGAGCGGTTGGCCCGGCTCCGCCCGCTGGAGCGACCGGTGATCTTCGAGGGCTGGACGCCGGGGCGCAAGGGCGCGCGGCCCGAGCAGGTGCGGATGGACTTCGGTACGCACATGGGTGACCTGTATCCGTTCACGCTGAACCGCAAGCTGGAGACGATCACCGAGACCAGCCCCTGGTACACCGGCTCGGACAATCCGTGGGGCCGGCCGATCGTGCCGATCGAGATGATCAGCGTCCTGTCGATGTCCACCTGGGCCGAGTCCGGCCTGGTCAAGGCCGAGCCGTCGGTCGGGCTCTTCCTCGACCTGCAGATCAAGCTGCTCGGCACCCCGGTCTTCGTGGACGAGCCCTACACCCTGGAGCGCGAGGTCGTCGCTCTGGGTGAGACCCGGCGGACCGAGACCGCCTGGGTGCGGACCACGGTCAGCTGCGCGAGCACCGGTTCCGCGGTGGCCGAAGTACTGCTCCACCAGGGCGTCTTCAAGGAGTCGTACCCGAGTTACCCCGCCTGACCAGGCATGTTGCCCGGAGCTTCCTGGGCTCTTTCATAACAAATTCCAATACCGACCGATCGGTATTGACATTCTCTCCAGTCCCGAGTGTGATGCATGCGATATCTCGCATGCAGTCGAGAGGGTCACCGTGAGTCACTACCGCAGCAATCTGCGCGATCTCCAGTTCAACCTGTTCGAGGTGTTCGGCCTGGACGGCCGGCTCGGCTCCGCGCCGTTCGACGACATCGACGGCGACACCGCGCGCGACATCCTCGGCCAGGTCGAGCGGCTCGCCGCGGGACCCGTGGCCGCCTCGTTCACCGACGGGGACCGCAACCCGCCGGTGTACGACCCGGCGACCTTCTCCGTGACCATGCCGGAGGCCTTCCGTCGCAGCTACGAGGCGTACATGGACGCCGAGTGGTGGCGGCTCGACCTGCCCGTGTCGGCCGGCGGCACGCACGCACCGCGCTCGCTGTGGTGGGCGGTCATCGAGCTGATCCAGGGCGCGCACGCCCCGGTCTACATGTACGGCAGCGGCCCCGGTTTCGCCGGACTGCTCCACAAGCTCGGCACCCCCGAGCAGGCCCGGATCGGCGACCGGATGATCGAGCGTCGCTGGGGCGCCTCGATGGTCCTGACCGAGCCGGACGCCGGATCCGATGTGGGAGCCGGGCGTACGAAGGCCGTCCAGCAGGCCGACGGCAGCTGGCACATCGAGGGCGTGAAGCGGTTCATCACCTCGGGTGAGCACGATCTGGCCGAGAACATCATGCACTTCGTGCTCGCACGGCCCGAGGGCGGACAGCCCGGCACGAAGGGGCTCTCGCTCTTCCTCGTACCGAAGTTCCACTTCGATCCGGAGAGCGGCGAACCCGGCGCGCGCAACGGCGTCTTCGCCACGAACGTCGAGCGCAAGATGGGCCTCAAGGTCTCCACCACCTGCGAGCTGACCTTCGGCGGGGAGATACCCGCCGTCGGACAGCTCCTCGGTGAGGTGCACGACGGCATAGCCCAGATGTTCCACGTGATCGAGTCGGCCCGTATGCAGGTCGGCGTCAAGGCCATCTCGACCCTCTCCACCGGCTACCTGCACGCCCTGTCGTACGCCCGCGAAAGGGTCCAGGGCGCCGATCTCGCCCGGTCCGCGGACAAGTCCGCACCGCGCGTCACCATCGACCAGCACCCCGACGTACGCCGCATGCTGATGCTGCAGAAGGCGTACGCGGAGGGGCTGCGCTCGGTCTACCTCTACACCGCGGACTGGCTGGACCGGGACGACGTGGACCCGCGGACCGCCGCCTCCATGAACGATCTGCTGCTCCCGGTCGTCAAGGGCGTCGGCTCCGAGCGCTCCTACGAGCAGCTCGCCCTGTCGCTGCAGACCTTCGGCGGTTCCGGCTATCTGCAGGACTACCCGCTGGAGCAGTACGTGCGGGACGTCAAGATCGATTCGCTGTACGAGGGCACGACCAGCATCCAGGGTCTGGACTTCTTCTTCCGGAAGATCTCCAGGGACCGAGGCGCCGCGCTCTCGACTCTGACCCGGGAGATCCAGGACTTCCTCGTCCGGATCGAGGGCGAGGGCCGGCTCAAGACCGAGCGGGCCAAGGTCAACTCCGCGCTGTGCGACGTACGCAGCATGGTCGAGGTGATGCTCGCCTGGCAGCAGGAGTCGCGTGAACTCACCGACTCCGTCTACAAGATCGGGCAGAACAGCACCCGGCTCCTGATGAGCGTGGGCGATCTGATGGTCGGCTATCTGCTGCTCCGCCAGGCCTCGGTGGCGCTCGCCGCGCTGGACGCCGGATCGGCCGAGACGGACTTCTACACCGGCAAGGTCGCGGCCGCCCGGTTCTTCGCCGCCACGGTGCTGCCCGAGCTGGCCACCCGGCTCGCGGTCCTCGAAGCGACCGACAACCATCTGATGGACGTGCCGGACGGGGCGTTCTGATGCCTTCGCAGATACATGAGTTGAGCGCTGTTCAGCAGGCGGCCGAGATACGGGCCGGAAGGCTGAGCCCCGTCGAGCTGGTCGAGCACTACCTCGGCCGGATCGAGCGGCTGAACGACCGAGTCGGTGCGTTCTCCTACGTGGCCGCCGACCAGGCGAGGGCCGCCGCGCTGGCCGCGGAGAAGCGCCTGGGCGAGTGCCAGGCAGACGAACTTCCGCCTCTGTTCGGCGTTCCCACCGCCATCAAGGACAACATCGGCACCAGCGATATGCCGACCACCTTCGGCTCGGCCGTCTTCAAGGGCTTCGTCCCGCCGGTCGAGGCCCATCTGGTCCGGCTGCTTCGCGAGTCGGGCACGATCAGCCTCGGCAAGCTGAACACCGCCGAGTTCGGGCTTTCGGCCTACTCCGACACCTATGCCGGATCCTCCCGCACACCCTGGGACCTCACCCGCACCGCGGGCGGCTCCAGCGGCGGTTCGGGCGCTGCGGTCGCGGCCGGTCTGGTGCCCTTCGCACACGGCAACGACGCGGCCGGGTCGATCCGCGTACCGGCGAGTGTGTGCGGAGTCTTCGGATTCAAGCCGTCCCGTGGCCGGGTCAGCAACGGTCCGCTCGGGCTCGACCCGGTCATCCAGGTCTGCCAGGGGCCCCTGTCCCGTACTGTCGCCGATGCCGCGGGCATGCTCGACGCGATGGCCGGGCCCGTACCGGGCGATCTGTTCTGGGCGCCGCCGCTGCCGGACGGGGAGAGTTTCCTCGGGTGGGCGGGACGCGAGCCCGGGAAGCTGCGGATCGGGCGATTCACCGACCCGGGCAGCGACGAGGTCGTCGTACACCCTGATGTGCTCGCCGCCTACGAGCGGGCCACCGAGCTCCTTGTCGCCCTCGGGCATGAAGTCGAGGAGATCGAGGCGCCGTTCGGGCCGGCCATGATCGAGGAGTTCCAGGACATCTGGTCCGTGCGCTCCCTGCGCGTACCGGTGGCGGACGAGTCGCAGCTGCTGCCGGTCACCCGCTACTGGCGCGAGCGCGGCCGGTCCGTCAGCTCGGAGCGGTTCCTCGGCGCGGTGCAGGACATCCAGGCGCGCGCCACCCAGGCGATGACCGCCACCCATCGGTACGACGCCGTCCTGAGCCCCACGCTCGCGCTGCCGCCGCAGCGGCCCGAGTGGTTCAAGGAACTTGGTGAAGTCACCGAGTTGAAACGTCAGTTCCTGGCCTGCCCCTATCCGGCAGCCCAGAACGTCACCGGCCAGCCCTCGGCGAATGTGCCGCTGCACTGGTCGGCGGAGGGCCTGCCGATCGGCGTCATGCTGACCGGCCGGCTCGGCGAGGACGCACAGCTCCTTTCGCTGTGCGCCCAGCTCGAGGCCGCCCGGCCCTGGGCCGGGCGGTGGCCCGACCTCTGAGCAGGTCCGGCCCCGCCGACTGAGCGGGTCCGGCTCCTCCACTCCCCCACGTACGTCAACAACCGCAAGAAACCCCGCACTTCACCCTCACGCACCCTCATCCAGCGGTCTCGCATTCGCGCATACGCGCATATCAGGAGGCTCCAAATGGCACGTGTCCCCCTCGCTATGGGCGTCTGCACCCTGGCAATCGGCCTCGCCGCGACGGCCTGCACCACCTCGTCCGACTCCGGCGGCGGCACCGGTAAGGACGGCGGCAAGACGGTCAAGGCCACCATCGCCACGTCCTCCGACCCGACCAGCCTCGACCCCAACCTGGGTACGGTCGCGGCCGACTTCGTCTTCGCCCGGATGCTCAACGACCAGCTGGTCCGCCGTGATGACAAGGGCGAGATCATCCCCGGGCTCGCCTCGGAGTGGAAGGCCGACGCGAGCTCCGCGGAGTTCACGCTGCGCGGGGACGCCAAGTGCACGGACGGTACGAAGGTCACGGCCTCCGGTGTGGCCAAGGTGCTGACCCGGTTCGCCGACCCTGCCACCAAGGCCACCGCCGCCAGCCAGGTGTTCGGACCGGGCACGAAGGTCACCGCCACCGGTGACGACGCCTCCGGCAAGGTGTCCGTGAAGCTCGACAAGCCCTGGTCGGACCTGCTCTACGGGCTCGCGCTGCCGCAGGCCGGCATCGTCTGCCCGGCCGCCCTGGACAAGCCGGAGCTCCTGAAGTCCGGTGAGAAGGGCGCGGGTACGGGCGCGTACTACATGACCTCCGCCAAGCCCGGCACCAGCTACACGCTGGCTGCGGTCAAGGGCTACACGGGCTGGGCGAAGTACAAGAACATGCCGCAGGGCACCGTGCCGGACGTCGTCGAGATGCCGGTCATCCAGTCCGAGGCCACGATGGCGAACAACCTCGCCGCCGGCACCCTCGACTACGCGGCCTTCACCGGTCCGGACGTGGCCCGGTTCGTGAAGGACACGAAGTTCACGATCACCCCGGCGCCGATCATCCGCATGATGGTGGTCTTCAACGAGCGCAAGGGCCACCCGGGCGCCGACGCCAAGATCCGTGAGGCGATCGCGCAGAGCCTGGACCGCAAGGCCTTCAACCAGGCCGTCACGCGCGGCAGCGGCACCCTGATGGCGAGCATCACCGACGCGAGCGTGCCCTGCGCCAACACGGACGAGTCGCTGCTCGCGAAGACGGACGTGGCCGCGGCGAAGGGTGTCCTGAAGGGCGTCAAGATCAAGCTGGTCGGTACGAACGCGGTCGCCGCGGGCGCCGGCAACGAGTACGTGCAGGCCTCGCTCAAGGCCGCGGGCGCCGATGTGAAGCTGACCAACGCCGACAGCGCGACCTGGGGCAACGACGTCATCAGCAACAAGGGCGACTGGGACATCACCGTCCTGCCGAACCTGAACCTGACCAACCTCCTGACCACCCCGGCCAGCCTCTTCACGGGCCCCTCGCCCGCGGACGGCGGCCGTAACTTCCCGGGCGTGGACAACAAGGGCTTCGCGAAGGGCTTCGGCGAGGCGATGGCCACCACCGACGAGACCGCGAAGTGCGCGGCCTGGGGCGAGGCCCAGAAGGCCATGCTCAGCGCCCACGACGTGGTGCCGCTCGCGACGGTGAACCTCCACTACACCACCGCCGCCCGGGTCAAGATCGCCGCCCCCGACGGTCTGCTGGCGCCGGAGACCGTGCGCGTCGTCAAGTAACGCGCACGCGCATCCGCACATAGCGCCTGCGTATCGACACGTAACACCCGGACCGGCCGGGGCGGTTGCCCCGGCCGGTTCCTTCTCCCCCAGGTGAGGAGAGTCGTGGAGACTCTGATCGCAACGCCCAAGACCGATAAGGCGGCCGCACCAAAAACCGTGCGCTCCCCCTGGCCGCGGTTCCTGCTCGGCCGGCTCGTCGGTCTGGTGGCGGTCCTCGTGATGCTGATCGTGGGCACGTTCCTGATCGTCCAGCTGATACCGGGCGACCCCGCGCAGGTGATCGCGGGACCCGATGCCAGCCAGGCGCAGGTCGAGCAGATCCGGCAGGAACAAGGCCTCGACCAGCCGTTGTTCACCCAGTTCACGCAGTACGTGGGCGGCCTGCTGCAAGGCGATCTGGGGACCTCCTTCAGCAGCGATCTGCCGGTCTCCCAGGTCATCTCCGACCGGCTCCCGTTCACCGCCCAGATCGCGCTGCTCGCGGTGGTGATCGCCCTGGTCGTGAGCGTGCCGCTGGGAATGGCGGTCGCGGTGGCCTGCCGAGGCAACCGCCGCAAGTGGCTGGACACCGCGTTCACCTCGGTGACTGCGATCCTCGGCTCGATCCCCGAGTTCGTACTCGCCACGCTGCTGATCATGTTCTTCGCGATCAAGCTCAAGATGTTCCCGCCGTCGGGCGCGGCGACGCTCGACTCGATGATCCTGCCGATCCTCGCGCTGAGCCTCGCGCCGATCTGCACGCTGGCCCGGGTGGTGCGGCGCGAGACGGCCTCCGTCCTGGCCATGGACTACATGCGTACGGCGAAGGGGCGCCGCCTCAAGGCAGTTCGCCTGTACGCGCGGCACGCCCTGCCCAACCTGATGACCAGCACCCTGACGCTGGGCGGTCTGGTCCTGACCGGGCTGCTCGGTGGCGCGGTCATCGTCGAGTACGTCTTCCAGTGGCCCGGTCTGGGCCCGGGCATCCTCGACGCCCTGATGAAGCGCGACTACCCGGTGATCCAGGGCGTCGTCCTCGTGCTCGGCATCCTGGCCACCCTTCTCAACCTGCTCGTGGACGTCGTGCTCGGCCTCCTCGACCCCCGCAGCCTCCGCGGAAAGGCGGGCGACGCATGATGAAGCAACTGCGCAGGTCCCCCGCACTGATGCTCGGCCTGGCCGGCCTCACGGCCTTCGTGGTCCTGGCCGTCATCGCCCCCTTCATCTGGGGCGAACGGGCCGACACCCTCACCGACCAGACCCATCTGCAGGCCTCGGCCGAGCACTGGTTCGGCACCGACGCGCTCGGCCGGGACATCTTCGCCCGGACGATGGTCGCGACCCGGCTGACCCTTCTGATGTGCCTGGCCACCACGGCCATCGCCGCGGTCGGCGGTATCGGGTTCGGTGCGGCGATCTGGGTCGCGGGTCCGCGCGTACGGGCGCTCGGGCAGCGCGTCATCGACGTACTGATCTCGTATCCCAGCGTCATCTTCGCCCTGACCGTGGTCGCCATCCTCGGCCCCGGCTCAGGCACTTCGATCGTCGCGATCGGTCTGGCGACCTGCCCGGCCTTCGCCCGTCTGACCACCAACCTGGCGGCCTCCATCGCAGGCCGTGACTTCGTCTCCACGGCGCGGCTGCTCGGTGTCTCCCCGGCCCGCCTGCTGCGCCGGCACATCCTGCCCAACATCGCCGAGCCGCTGCTCGTGCTGCTCTCGGTGGCCTTCACCATCTCGCTGAAGGCGCTGTCCGGGCTCTCCTTCCTCGGTGTCGGTGTGCAGCCGCCGGACTACGACTGGGGATCCCTGCTGAACAAGGGACTCGAGGGCATCTACCTCAACCCCTGGCCCGCGCTCGGCCCCTCGATCGTGATCATTCTCGCCGGGCTCGCCGGCGGACTGATCGGCGACGGTCTGGCCGCCGCGGTGAACCCCGCGGCAGGCAGGAAGCGCGGCTACAAGGCCAAGGTCGAGGCGCTCACCTCCGCCCCAGCCGCCAGTGACTCGCTCGCGGTCGCCGACCGGCTCAGCGTCGTCCTTCCCGACGGTACGAAGCTGGTGGACGAGGTCTCCTTCGACATCTTGCCCGGCGAAGTCCTCGGTCTGGTGGGCGAGTCGGGCTCCGGCAAGAGCCTGACCGCGATGGCCCTGGCCAAGCTGCTGCCCGAGGACCTCACGGCCGTGGCCGGCACGCTCAGGGTCGGCGACCTCGATCTGACGGCCGCGAAGCCGCCGGCCCGCCGTCTTGCCACCGAGATCGGCATCGTCTACCAGGACCCGTCGGCCTCCTTCAACCCGACGCTCAAGCTGGGCGGCCAGCTCACCGAGGCGCTGCGCACCCATGGACGTACGGCCAAGAAGGCCGCCGCCGAGCAGGCCGTGGACCGACTGGCAGCGGCCCGGGTGACCTTGCCCGAGCAGCGGATGAAGCAGTACCCGCACGAGCTGTCCGGCGGTATGCGGCAGCGCGCCATGATCGCTTCGGCGCTGCTCACCTCGCCGAAGCTGATCATCGCGGACGAGCCGACCACCGCGCTCGACGTCACCGTGCAGGCAGAGGTGCTCGGGCTGCTGCGCGAGGCCAATGAACGGGACGGCACCGCCATCCTGTTGATCTCGCACGACGTCGGGGTGATCTCCGCGATCTGCGACCGGGTCGTGGTCATGTACGCGGGCCGGATCGTCGAGGTGCTGCCCATCGAGCGGCTGCGCGCGGGCGATGCGGACCACCCGTACACCCAGGCGCTGTTGGCGGCCACGCCGACGCTGCACTCGCCGGTGGACGAGCCGCTGTCCTCGATACCGGGACGGCCGCCGCACGCGGCGAGCCGTCCGGCGGGCTGCGCCTTCGCGCCGCGCTGTCCGATGGCACGCCAGCAGTGCCACGACGAACTGCCGGTCCTCACCGTCAGCGGTACGAGCTCCACCGCCTGCCACGCGGTCGACTGGGACAAGGAAGAGGCCGTCGTATGAAAGACGTCGTAGAGGACGCCGTGCCCGACACCGTGCTCGAAGTCCGCGACCTGGACGTCGCGTTCGGCAAGCACCACGTCCTGAAGCAGGTCTGCCTGACCGTTCCCAAGGGTCGTACGCTCGGGCTCGTCGGTGAGTCGGGATCGGGCAAGTCCACCCTGGCCAAGGCGGTCGTCGGCCTCGTCAAGCCGGTCGGCGGACAGATCCTGCTCGACGGCACGGATCTCACCCACACCAAGCGCACGGTGGAGGTACGCCGCCGGGTGCAGATGATCCCGCAGGACCCGTACTCCTCGCTCAACCCCCGGATGACCATCGGCGAGACCCTCGCCGAAGCGCTCGATCCCCGGCGCGCGAGTGTGAAGGCGCACCGCAAGGAGATCGAGGCACTGCTCAACCGTGTGGCGCTGGACGGCGAGGTGGCGGCCCGCTATCCGCAGGAGTTCTCCGGCGGTCAGCGCCAGCGGATCGCCGTGGCAAGGGCGTTGGCGGTACGGCCCGCGCTGATCATCGCGGACGAGGTCACCTCGGCGCTCGACACCTCCGTACAGGCCGAAGTCCTCGGTGTGCTGCGGGAACTGCGCCGTGAGCTCGACCTGACGATGCTCTTCATCTCCCACGACCTCGCCGTGGTCCGGCACGTCTGCGACGAGGTGGCGGTGCTGCAGCACGGCACGCTGGTCGAAGTGGCCGCGCGGGACGAGCTGTTCAGCGCGCCGCGGCACGACTACACGCGGCTGCTCCTCGACAGCGTGCCCGACGGTGGTCCGCTGCGCGTGGCCGGCTGAGACCTTGCCCCCATGAGCGTTCTGCTGCCGTTCCTCGTCTTCGCCCTGGCCGCCTTCGCCCAGTCGGCCTCCGGTTTCGGTTTCGCGCTGGTCGCGGTGCCGCTGATGGCGCTGGCCGTCGATCCACGCTCGGCCGTGGTCGCGGCGGCCCTGGTGTGTCTGGCGCAGACGGCCACCACCGCGGTCGCCGAGCGCGAGCATGTGCGCTGGACGCCGGCCCTGCGGCTGCTCGTCGCCGCCGCGGTGGGCATGCCGGTGGGTCTGCTGGTCCTGCGGCTCGCGTCGCCGCACACGCTGACCATCACGATCGCGCTCGTCACGCTGGTCTGCACCGTCGTGGTCTGGCGCGGGGTGAAGCTGTCGCCGACACCGACGGCCGTCGCCTCGGCCGGTGTGCTGTGCGGGGTGCTCAGCACCGCGACCGGCACGACAGGGCCCCCGCTGGTCGCCGCGTTCCAGGCGATGGGGTTCGCGCCACGGGAGTTCAAGGCCACGCTCGCGGCCGTGTTCACGGGTACGGCGCTGGTGTCCATCGGCGGGTTCGCCCTGACCGGTGTGCTGACCTCGACCGCGCTGACCGCGGCCGCGGCCGGACTGCCGGCCGCGGCACTCGGCGGCTGGGCGGGCACCCGGCTCACGTCCCGTGTCGCACCGGAGGCCTTTCGGCGGGTGGTGCTCGCCGCACTGGTCGTGGGCTCGGGTGCCGCGCTGGCGAACGCCGTCGCCGCTTAGGGGGTGTCCGGCGGATCATGCCTGGGACAGGGTGGTCTGGCACGCCCATGGCGCCGTTGCCCGAGGCCGGCCTGATCCGCCGGACACCCCCTAGCCGCTCGCGCTACGCGGCGGCTACTTGCCCGTCTCCTTGGTCACCAGGGCGACCGCCTCGTCCACGCTGTCGGTGACGTGGAACAGGAGCAGGTCCTTCTCGGAGGCCTTGCCCTGGGCGATCACCGTGTCGCGCAGCCAGTCGACCAGGCCGCTCCAGTACGCCGAGCCGAAGAGCACGATCGGGAACTTGGTGACCTTCTTCGTCTGTACGAGGGTGAGCGCCTCGAAGAGCTCGTCGAGTGTGCCGAGGCCGCCGGGCAGGACGACGAAGCCCTGCGCGTACTTCACGAACATCGTCTTGCGGACGAAGAAGTAGCGGAAGTTGACCCCGATGTCGACGTGCGGGTTGAGGCCCTGCTCGAAGGGCAGCTCGATACCGAGGCCGACGGAGACGCCCTTGGCCTCGCGCGCGCCCTTGTTCGCGGCCTCCATCGCGCCCGGGCCGCCGCCGGTGATCACGGCGAAGCCGGCCTCGACGAGAGCGCGGCCGATCGCGATACCGGCCTCGTACTCGGGGGTGTCGGGCTTGGTCCTGGCCGAGCCGAACACGCTGATGGCGCTGGGGAGTTCGGCCAGGGCGCCGAAGCCCTCGACGAACTCCGACTGGATCCGCATCACGCGCCACGGGTCGGTGTGCACCCACTCCGAGTCACCCTCGGAGTCGAGCAGGCGCTGGTCGGTGGTGCCGGGCGTGACCTGTTCCCGTCGCCGCACCACCGGACCGAGGTACTGCTCCTCCGGTGGGCCCTGCGTTTCCGGGTTGCCCATGAGCTTCTCCCTTCGCGGAACGGTCTTACTGTCGTGCCTGTTCAGCGTAGGTCGAAGGAGATGGACGGGGGCGGAATTAACGGCGTGCTCGCGGTGTCAGAAAGGCACCACCGAGAGACACGGCTACTGGGTGAGCCACTCCCGCAGCGCCTTCTCACCCTCCAGGATCTTCGCCGTGTCCACCCGCTCGTCCACCTTGTGGGCGTAGATCGGGTTGCCGGGCCCGTAGTTCACGGCCGGTACGCCGAGTGCGCTGAAGCGGGCCACGTCCGTCCAGCCGAACTTGGGGCGGGGCTCGCCGCCGACCGCGGCCGCGAAAGCGGCCGCGACCGGATGGGTGAGGCCGGGACGGGCGGCGCCCGAGTGGTCGTCGACGATGAACTCGTCGACGTCGCACTCGGCGAAGAAGTCGCGGACGAACGCGAGCGCGTCGTCCATGTCGCGGTCCGGCGCGTAGCGGAAGTTGACCACCAGGATGGCCTCGTCGGGGATCACGTTGCCCGCGACGCCGCCTTCCACCCGTACGGCATTGAGGCCCTCGTGGAACCGGAGCCCGTCGACCACCGGCTTGCGCGGCTCGTACGCGGCGAGGGCGGACAGCGCCTTCGAGGCGCGGTGGATGGCGTTGGAGCCCATCCAGGCGCGGGCCGAGTGCGCCCGCTCTCCCTTGAACTTGAGGAAGACGCGGAGCGTGCCCTGGCAGCCGCCCTCGACCAGGCCCTCGGTGCCTTCGAGCAGGATCGCGAAATCGCCTTCGAGCCAGTCGGGGTGGGCCTCGGCGACCTTGCCCAGGCCGTTGAGGTGGGCGGCGACCTCTTCGTTGTCGTAGAAGACGAAGGTCAGGTCGCGGTTGGGGGCGGTCACGGTCTGCGCGATGCGCAGCTGGACCGCGACGCCCGCCTTCATGTCACTGGTGCCGCAGCCCCACAGGGTGCCGTCCTCGTCGAGCCGCGAGGGCACGTTGTCCGCGATCGGGACCGTGTCGATGTGGCCGGCGAGGATCACACGCTCGCCGTGGCCGAGCTGCGTACGGGCCACGATGTTGTTGCCGAAGCGGTCGACCGTCAGATGCGGCAGCGCCCGCAGCGCCGTCTCGACGGCGTCCGCGAGCGGCTTCTCCGAGCCGCTCGGCGAGGCGAAGTCGACGAGCTGCGCGGTGAGCTTCGCGGCGTCGAGGTCCAGGTCGAGCGAGGTCGGCTGGACATAGGTCTGTGCGGGCGGGGTCTGCTGGTCGGCCATGGTGGCGAGCCTAACGTCCGGCTCGTACGGGGACCGTTCCCGTCCGTCGTGCGGACTCCAGTACGGTGGTCCGCGTGCCTGGTCAGTCCCCCGCCGATGCGGGCCGCAGCCGCCCGTTCCGGTTCGGCGCGGCCCTCGTCGTGCTGCTCGCGCTCGCCGGGTATCTGGTCGTCCAGTACGAGGGCGGCGGCAGGCCCGCTCCCCGCTGCACCGTGCTCGGTGCGGGCGGCGCCTCGTACGAGATGACGTACGAGCAGGCCGAGAACGCGGCGACGATCTCCGCCGTCGGCACCTCGCGCAAGATGCCCGAACGGGCCGTGACGATCGCGCTCGCCACCGCGCTCCAGGAGTCGGGCCTGCGCAACATCAAGCACGGCGACCGCGATTCGGTGGGCCTCTTCCAGCAGCGGCCCTCGCAGGGCTGGGGCACGGTCGAGCAGATCATGGACCCGGTGTACTCGGCCGGGAAGTTCTACGACCACCTCAAGGACGTGCCCGGCTACTCGCGCCTCCCACTGACGGTCGCCGCGCAGAAGGTGCAGCGCAGCGGTTTCCCGCAGGCGTACGCGAAGCACGAGCCGGACGCCTCGCTGCTCTCCGCGGCGCTCACAGGGCGGGCCGCGGGCGCGCTGGAGTGCGAGGGCCCGGCGGCCGCGCAGGCCGGCGACCCGGCGAAGGTCCGGGCCGCGCTCGAGCGGGACTTCGGCCGTGGCGTCCTGCCGCGTACGGAGGCGGCCGGCGCCGAGGTCACGGATGACAAGAAGGCCGCGCAGGAGCGTCGCACCGTGAACGTGCCGGTGGCGGCCGGCGCCGCGGCCGACGGCAAGCGGCGCGGCTGGGAGCTCGCGCAGTGGGCGGTGGCCCATGCGTCGACGCTGCGGCTCGAACGGGTCGCGTACGACGGGCGCGAGTGGGTCGCGGGCGAGAACGACGGCGAGTGGCGCGAGACGGGCTCGGACGGGAAGGCCGGCTCCGGCAAGAAGGCCGCGGCTGCCGACGTCGTGATCGTCACCGCCTCCTGAAGCGCCTCCTGAACCGCCTCCTGAAGCACCGGCAAGAGCCGTCGCGGGCCGCTTCGCAGCCGCGAAACGTCAGCGGGCAGCCGTGCGGTCGTTCACTCTCCAGGGTTAGTCCGATGGCGTACGCGCGACCCTTGGGACCAGTTTTTCTACGCATGGTCCCCTAAGCCTCAAATCCCTTGAGAACAAAGGGAAGCAAGGCTCTCGAAGGCTCGCACGGGAGGCCTTCTTTGCCCGGATTTCGCCGCAGCCGATTATGCGACGCATTACCAACTCTTTGCGTTGCCGGACCGCAACCTTCCCGCGCTTCGAGCGGTAGTCACGGCGTCCGTACGCCGGTTGCGGCAGGACAGACCAACGTTCTTCTCCCCGTCCAAAAGGAGCATCATGTCCCTCCCCCTGACCCGTCGGATCGCCCGTGCCGCGCTGCTCACCGCAGCGGGAGCGGCCTCCGCGGTCGGTGCGGCCGGCTCCGCGAGCGCCGTCGACCTCCCGGCCACGCCCGACCTCGGCGGGCTGACCGCCCTGGACGGCGCCGGTCTCGGCAACACCATCGACGGTGCCGCTCAGAAGGTCTCGGGCCTCGCGGGCGATGCCGGTTCCAAGGCCGTGAAGAAGGCCGTGCCGACCGCGGGCAAGACCCTCGGCAAGGCCGGCAAGACCGCCACCCCCGCCTTGCAGAAGGCCGCCGGTGAGGTCGCGGGCAGCGCCGGCGAGGTGCTCGGCGAGAGCACCAAGGCAGCGACCGAGGACGGTCTGCCGGTCGTCGGCTCCGGTCTGCCGACCGACGCGCTCACCGGTGGCGGTCTGCCCACCGACGCCCTGACCAAGGGCGGTCTCCCGGTCGGCAACCTGCCGGTCGCCGGCGGCGGCCTGCCCACCAGCGGTCTGATGGGCGGCCTGCCGATCGGCGGCTGATCCCCCGCGCGGATACGCGAAAGGGGCCTGGGAGGTCGACTCCCGGGCCCCTTCGGCGTGTTCAGGTGTGATGTGGCGCAGGAGGTCAGGCCTGCGCGGCTTCGCTCAGCCCTTGCTCAGGCGCTCCACCGCGGCCGCGACCCGCTCGTCGGTGGCCGTGAACGCCACACGGACGAACTGCTGCCCGGCCTCGCCGTAGAACTCACCGGGCGCGACCAGAATGCCGAGCGTGGCCAGATACGCCACCGTCTCCCAGCAGTTCTCGTCCCGGGTCGCCCACAGGTAGAGGCTGGCCTCGCTGTGCTCGATACGGAAGCCGTGGGCCTCCAGAGCGCCGCGCAGCGCTTGGCGGCGGGCCGCGTACCGGGCGCGCTGCTCGGTCACGTGCGCGTCGTCGCCCAGCGCGACGGCGGCCGCGGCCTGTACGGGCGCGGCGGTCATCATGCCGCCGTGCTTGCGGATCTGCAGCAGGTCGTACAGGAGGTTCTCGTCACCGGCGAGGAACGCGAACCGGTAGCCGGCCAGGTTGGAGCGCTTGGACAGCGAGTGGACGGCGATCAGGCCCTCGTAGGAGCCGCCGCAGACGTCCGGGTGCAGCACCGAGACCGGCTCCGCCTCCCAGCCGAGCTCCAGGTAGCACTCGTCGGAGACCACGAGGATGCCGTGCTCGCGCGCCCAGGCCACGATCCGGACCAGTTCGTCCTTGGCGAGGACCCGACCGGTGGGATTGGAGGGCGAGTTGAGCCACAGGAGCTTGATGCCGGTGGGGTCGAGGTCCGTGCCCGCGGCGTCAGCCGCAAATGTCTCAGTGTCGTACGCGACGTACTCCGCGCGGGCCAGCCGCGCGCCCACCTCGTACGTCGGGTAGGCGAGCCGCGGGTAGGCCACCTTGTCGCCGGGGCCGAGACCCAGCTGGGTCGGCAGCCAGGCCACCAGCTCCTTGGAGCCGACGGTCGGCAGCACGTTGCGATGGGTGAACCCGCTTGCGCCCAGGCGCCGTTCGCACCAGCCGACGAGCGCGTCCCGCAGCTCCGCCGTGCCCCACACCGTCGGATAGCCCGGCGAGTCCGCCGCGGCGACCAGGGCTTTCTGGATCAGCTCGGGCACCGGGTCCACCGGAGTGCCGACCGAGAGGTCGACGATGCCGTCCGCGTGCGCGGCGGCGGTGGCCTTGTACGGCTCGAGCTTGTCCCAGGGGAACACGGGCAGACGGTCGGAGACTGCGCTCACCGGTTGCTCACTTTCTCGTACGGGCTCTCTCGTACACACATCTCGTACGTACGAAAACACCTCGGCCCCGTACGGCAGTCGGTCAACTGCCGTACGGGGACCGGAAAGGCGTTGTGCCGCTTACCGACTTACTGGTTCTGCGGCGGCAGTGCGGCGACGAACGGGTGGTCGCGCTCGATCAGGCCGAGCTTGCTGGCACCGCCCGGGGAGCCGAGCTCGTCGAAGAACTCGACGTTCGCCTTGTAGTAGTCCTTCCACTCCTCAGGAGTGTCGTCCTCGTAGAAGATCGCCTCGACCGGGCAGACCGGCTCGCAGGCACCACAGTCGACGCATTCATCCGGGTGGATGTACAAGGACCGGGAGCCCTCGTAGATGCAGTCGACCGGGCACTCCTCGATGCACGCCTTGTCCTTGACGTCGACACAAGGCTGCGCGATGACGTAAGTCACGCTGTCGTTCCTCCTCGATAGGGCGCTGGCGGGCCGCTCGGGCCTCCGCCACCTGGCGCGCGGGAGCGCGGCGTCGTCGATGCCCGCACCTAGTATCTCCGTTCCGGGGCATGATCCGAACAGGAGGGGCGGACTGAGCTGTGGAAATCATTGGTGGCGGTCTTCTCGAAATCCGCATCAACCGCTCTGACGTGGGCAAACGGGTCTCCGTCCGATCCTTGACGGAAGCCGGGACGCCCGGGGCGAAGTTCACCGACACGGTGGGCGTTCTCACATCGTGGAACAAGGATGTGCTGCTCATCACACGACGTGACGGCTCGCCCGTCCGTATCGCGGAATCGGTGCTGGTCGCGGGCAAGGTCGTGCCCCCGGCACCCGCCCGCAGGCGTGGCCCCGCGGCCTCCTTCCCTGAGCTGGCTCGGGTGACGGCGCGCGGCTGGCAGCCCGTGGAGAGCGAGGCGCTCGGCGAGTGGGAGCTGCGCTTCGCGGACGGCTTCACCCGGCGGGCCAACTCGGTGCTTGCGCTCGGGGACCCCGGGATACCGCTCGACCAGGCACTTTCCTTCGTACGAGGGTGGTATGCGGAGCGCGGTCTGCCCGCGGACATCCAGACCTCGACCGGGGCCGAGGGCACCCATGAACTGCTGTGCGCACAGCTCGAGGAGCACGGCTGGGCGCAGCACACGCCCGCGCAGGTGTGGATCGGCGCGCTCGCGCCGGTGGGCGACACGGACGGCGACATCACGCGCGTACGGCTCTCGCGGACCTGCGACGAGCCCTGGATGAGCCGTTACAAGCGGTTCGGCGAGGCCTCACCCGCGGTGCTCAAGGTGCTGCACAACGGGCCTTCGGTGTGGTTCGCGACGGTGCCCGCGGACGACGGCGGGGCGCCGGCCGCGATCGGGCGGTGTGTGGTCGACGGGCGCTGGGCAGGGTTCATGGCGGTCGAGGTCGCCCCGGAGTGCCGGCGCCGTGGTCTGGCCACGGCCGTCATGACGGCGCTCGCCCGGCAGGCCCTGGACGAGGGTGCCTCGGCGGCCTGGCTCCAGGTGGAGTCCGACAACGAGGCGGCCCAGCGGATGTACGAGCGGATGGGCTTCGCGGCGCATCACCACTACCACTACCACCGTGCCCCCGACCCGTCCTGAGCCATGAACGAGTCCCCATGACCGAGTCACCGTGGCGTGAGCAGTTCGCCGATGAGGTCCGGGCCGAGCGCCCGGACCTCGCACTGCTGTGCCTGCTGATCGGGGCGGAGGCCGAGTGCGCGGCGGACTCCTCGACGATCGACGCGGCGCAGATCGAGCTCGACCGGCTCGCGGGTCTGCTGCCGTACCGTCCTGGCAGCTCCGCGGCGTGGGCGCGCGCCGTGGGTGAACTCCTCGGCGAACGCTGCGGGTTCCGCGGCGCACCCCCCGACTACCAGCGGCTCGAATCCTCCCTGCTGCACGAGGTGCTGCGCCGCCGGCGCGGACTGCCGATCCTGCTCTCGGTGGTGTGGCTCGAGGTCGCCCGGCGGGCCGGCGCGCCCGTGTACGGCGTCGCGCTGCCCGGCCATTTCGTCGTCGGCTTCGGCGAACCGGGCGAAGAGCCGCTGCTGGCCGACCCCTTCGACGGGGGCCGGGTCCTGACGGGTACGGACGCCTCGCTGTTGGTGGCCGGCGCGACGGGGGCGCCGCTCGACCCGTCGATGCTCCGCCCCGCTTCCCCGCTGGACATCGTGCTGCGCATCCTCAACAACATCCGGGCGTGGGCCGCGGCCCGTCCCGAGCAGTCGGCGGTGGCCCTGTGGGCCGTGGAGCTGTCCCTGCTCCTGCCGTCGCATCCGGCCAGACTGCGGTTCGAGCGCGCGCAACTTCTCGTACAGCGAGGCGAGTTCGTCCGCGGCGCCGTCGAGCTGGAGGCGTACGCCGATGTGGTGGACGCGGTGGACCGCACCTGGGCCGAGGAGGTGCGGGGGCAGGCGCGAGCGGCCCGGGCGCGGCTCAACTAGGGCCCCCGCAGGGCCTGTCAGGACCTCGCGGGACCCACCGGGACCTCGCCGGAACCTCCCCAGGCCTTCCCGGCGCTACAGCCAGCCCTTCTCCCGCGCGATCCGCACCGCCTCGGCCCGGTTGCGGGCCGCCAGCTTCTGGATCGCCGTGGAGAGGTAGTTGCGGACCGTCCCCTGGGACAGGTGCAGGCGGGCGGCCAGTTCCGCGTTGGTCGCGCCGTCCGCGGCCTCGCGCAGGACGTCGCGTTCGCGGTCCGTGAGCGGGTCGGCGCCCTCCGACAGAGCGGCCGCCGCCAGGGCCGGGTCGATGACCTTCTCGCCGGCCAGGACCTTGCGTACCGCTTCGGCCAGCTGGGACGCCGGGGCATCCTTGACCAGGAAGGCCGAGGCTCCGGACTCCATCGCGCGGCGGAGATATCCCGGGCGGCCGAAGGTCGTCAGGATGACCACCTTCAACAGCGGGAACTGCGCGGAGAGTTCGGCCGCCACATCCAGCCCCGTCGCGCCCGGCATCTCGATGTCGAGCAGGGCCACGTCGGGGGTGTGGGCGCGCACCGCGTCCACCACCTCGTCGCCTCGCGCGGCCTGGGCGACCACCTCGATATCGGGTTCGAGGCCGAGCAGCGCCGCGAGCGCCTCACGGACCATCGACTGGTCTTCGGCCAGCAGCACCCTGATCGTTGCGGAGGTCATGCCCCGGATCCTAGAGGTGCGCCGGTTTCCGGAGGCATGCCGGTCGCTGTCGGCGGGGAGCCGGGGGTATCGGCTCCGTGAGCTCCCAGAGGCACGCGGGCGACAAGGCGGAACCCCTTGCGGCCCGGGCCGGCCTCCAAGGTGCCGCCGACGGCCGAGAGGCGTTCCTCCAGGCCCGTCAGACCATTGCCCCGGCCACCGCCCGCGGCGTCCGTCCCGCGCGCACCGCCCCCGTCGCCTTCGCGCTCTCCCGTGGGCCCGCCGGGTCCGCCGGAACCTCCGGAACCGTCGTCCTCCACGACGAGCTCGCCGACCGGACCGTCCAAGGTCTGGCGGACGACCAGATCCACCGTGCAGCGACGGGCCCCCGAATGCCGTACGACATTCGTGACCGCCTCGCGCAGCGCCCAGGCCAGCGCCTCCTCCACGGCCTCGGGAAGCGCCGGGGCCGTGGCCGGTACGGTCGCCACGATGCCGCCCGCAGCCAACACCGTGCGCGCACCGGCCAGTTCGCCGGGCAGCGTCGCCCGGCGGTAACCCGTCACCGCCTCCCGTACGTCCACGAGGGCCTGCCGGCTGACCCGCTCGATGTCGGCGACCTGTTCGGCCGCCTTCTCGGGGTGGCCGGGGAGCATCCGGCCGGCAAGCTCGCTCTTGAGCGTGATCAGCGACAGGGAGTGGCCGAGCAGATCGTGCAGGTCGCGGGCCAGGCGCAGGCGTTCCTCGTTGGCGGCGAGTGCCGCGACCGTCGCCCGGGCCTCGCGGAGCTGGATCGTGGTCTGCACGAGCTGGCGGATACCGCACATCGCGAAGCCGATCATCAGGGTCAACAGGCCCAGGGAGGCGACCACTTCACCGATCGGCTCGGTCCGCCTGCCGATGACGATCATCGTGACCGTGACCACCGGGATGGCCCAGCGTGCGTGCCGGAAGGGCAGGACCGCGCCCATCGCCACGGAGACGTAGATGAACAGGCCGAGCCAGTCGTCCCCGAGGCTGTACGCGAGCACGGAGCCGAGCACGTACAGGAAGAGCAGTGAGGCACCCGGGACCAGCAGGGACCCGGCCTGCGAGGTGAAACGGAAGACCAGCGAGAGATACGCGGCGACGAAGATCCCCAGGCCGAGCCAGCCGAGGACCGTTGCGCCGACGGTGTGGTTGCCGTGCGCCAGGTCCATGACCGGGGAGGCCATGAAGACCAGCCAGATGCCGATCCACAGCATCTTGGAGAGGACCAGCTTGCGGTTCGTCGGCGGGCGGCCGATCGGAAGCTCGATGTCGTCGCCGGGGAGCACTCTCTCGCGGTCGTCGGCCTTCACGCCTTCAGCGCATCCTTCCGGTACAGCCACGCCGCGCCGCCCACGAAGAGCGCGAAGTACACGGCGAGGGTCGCGATGTCACGTGCGCCGGGTGCGTTGCCCAGTTCGATGGCCTGGCCGAGCGCGGCGTACGCGTGGGTGGGGAGCCACTCGGCGACATTCTGCAGCCACTGCGGGAAGGTCGTCATGGGCATCCACAGACCGCCGAGCATCGCCAGGCCGAAGTACACGATCATCGTCAGCGGGCGCACCGCGTCACCGGTCGCGAGATAGCCGATGGCCACGCCGAGTGCGGCGAAGACCAGGCTGCCCGCCCAGATGGTGCCGGTGAGCGCGAGCCACTGCCAGGCGGCGAGGTGCACGTCCTTGGCGAACGCGGCGACCAGGAAGACCACCACGATCGACGGCAGGCTGACCACGGCGGCGCTCGCCGTCTTGGCGAGGACGTAGCCGCGGCCGGGCAGCGCGGTCAGGCGCAGCTGGCGCACCCAGCCGCTCTCGCGCTCCTTGGCGATACGTTCGCTGTTGCCCATGAGGACGGCGGTCAGGGCTCCGAAAGAGGCCATGGACACCATCATGTACGTAGGCACGCTCAGGTCGCCGATCTTGTCCGTGCTGCTCGCGCCGCCCGCGATCAGCAGGAACAGCGCCGCGGGGTAGACCACCGAGAAGAACAGGAACTTGCGGTTGCGCAGGGCCCGGGCCAGCTCAAGGCGGATCAGGGCGCTGGAAGTGAGAGCGTTCATGCTGCCTTGGCCTCCTCGGCCTGGGTGAGGGCGACGAAGGCCTGTTCGAGGCCGAGGCCGGCGACCTCGAGGTTGCGGGGATAGAGACCGAGGCCGTACAGCGCGTGCACCGTGGCGTCGGCGTCGTGCGAGCGCATCCGGACCGTCCGGCCGGAGATCTCAAGGGAGTTGAGGAAGGGCAGACCGGCAAGCCGTGTCTCGTCGACGGGACCTTCGAGCTCGAAGGAGATCCGCCGCGCACCGGCCTTCGCCTTGATCTCGGCGGCGGTGCCGTCGGCGAGGAGGCGGCCGCGGTGCAGGACGAGGACGCGGTCGGCGATCGCGTCGGCCTCTTCGAGGTAGTGCGTGGCGAACAGGACCGTACGGCCCTCGTCGGCCTGCTCGCGCATGGTCGCCCAGAACGCCTGACGGCTGGTGACGTCCATACCGGTGGTGGGCTCGTCGAGCACGATCAGATCGCTGTCGCCCGCGGTGGCGAGCGCGAACCGCACGCGCTGCTCCTGACCACCGGAGAGCTTGTTCACCTTGCGGCCGGCGATCTGCGTGAGGCCGGCCTGCGTCATGACCTGGTCGACGGGGTAGCGGCGCGGGTGCAGCGCGCAGCCGAGCTCGACCAGCTCGCGTACGGTGACGTCCTCCATCAGACCGCCGCTCTGCAGCATCGCGCCGATCCGGCCGGCGGCGATCGCCTCGCGGGGCGCCTTGCCGAAGACCTCGACGGTGCCGGTGTCGGCCGACCGCAGCCCGAGCAGCAGGTCGAGGGTGGTGGACTTCCCGGCGCCGTTGGGGCCGAGCAGGGCGACGGTTTCGCCGGGGTGGAGCTGGAGGGTCAGGCCGTCGACGGCGCGCACGGAGCCGTAGCTCTTGGCCACGCTCTCGAAGCGCACGGCGGCGGTGATGGCTGAGGTCGTCATGTGATCCACGATCCCGTGGGCGGGGGTGCGCCGTGCAGTGCCGTCGGTCGTGGGTCCCGCATGACAGCTGTCATACGAGGAAGGCGCGGGTGTCATACGGGGTGCCGGGGCCTGGTGGTGGGGCTGGCACCCGGGCGGCTCGGGGGACCTCTCCAATGCGCGGGCGGCGTACCGCGACGGAGGCTGAACAAGCCCTTTCCGTAAGCCAGTTGGAGGCCCTCCGTGCCCGCACGCCACTCCTCTCCCGCCCGCCGTTCCACCGCACTGCGGGCCGGCGCGGCCCTCGTCTGCTGCGGGCTGCTCGTGGGCGGCACGGGCACCTCGCTCGCGGCCGCCCACACACCCGCCGCCCATGTTCGCGACGCCACGGCCCACCATCGCGGCACCCTGGTCTCCGCAGAGAGGCTCTACGCCCTCACCTCCCCCGAGGCCGTCGCCGACGAGCTGCGCCGGGCCGGGTTCGACACCGGTTCCGTACGGCACGCAGTGGTGGCCTACCGCCTGATCTACCGGACCGTCGACACCGCGGGCCGCCCCACCACCGCGAGCGGGCTCCTCGCGCTGCCTCTGAGCGGGGAGCGGCGCCTTCCCACCGTCTCCTTCGCGCACGGCACCGGCAGCCACAAGGACGACTCCCCGTCCATGAGCCGGGCCGACTTCGTCTCCGCCCCCGTGATCGCGCATGCCTCGGCGGGCGCGGCGGCCGTGGGACCCGACTACCTGGGCATGGGCGAGGGTCCCGGCCCTCATCCGTGGATGGACATCCCCTCGGAGACCACGGCCTCGCTCGACATGCTCCGAGCGGCCCGCGCGTTCGTGCCGCGCACCGGCCGGTCCTTGGAGCGCGCGGTGCAGGTCACGGGCTTCTCGCAGGGCGCCTCGGCCGCCGTGTCCCTGGGCCGCGCGCTGCAGAGCGGCGCGGACCCGTACTTCCGGCTCGGCGCACTGGCGCCGATCAGCGGTGCGTACGACTTCGCCGGTACGGAGCTGCCGGCGCTGCTCGCGGGCCGCGTGGAGCCCAAGTCGGGTGTGGTGTACACGGCTTACCTCCTGGTGGCCTACAACCGGCTGCACTCCCTCTACGCCGACCCGGCCGAGGTCTTCCGCGCCCCGTACGACGGCACGGTGGAGGCGCTCTTCGACGGCGCGCACACGGGCGAGCAGCTGATGCGCGGCACCCCGGGCACCCTCGACGAGCTCCTGACCCCGCACGGCCGTGCGCTGCTCACGCATCCGACGGGCGCCTTCGCCGAGGCGCTGCGTACGACGGACGGGGTGTGCAAGGACTGGGCGCCGTACGCGCCGACCCGGCTCTACATGGCCTCCGGGGACGAGCAGGCCGTCACGGCGAACACCGACCGCTGCCGGGAGTGGCTGGGCGAACAGGGTGTGGACGTGCCGGTGGTCGACCTCGGCGCGGTCGACTACGCGGGCTCACGGCACCTGGGGTCGAACGTGGCGGGTACGACGGCCGTGGTGCGCTGGTTCGAGGAGCTGCGGCAGTCCTGAGATCCCTTGAACGACAGGAGCCCGGCGCGACTCTCGTCGTGCCGGGCTCCTCGCCGCGCGTGCGCGGGATCAGCCGTTGGTCTTGATCGTCACGGTCCGCTCCGCCTCGGTCTTGCCGCGCAGGGCCGTGCCGACGGCGACGACGACGTCCTTCTCGTTGAGCGCCGTCTTCTTGCCGGTGCCGCGCGTGATCATGACACCGTCGAAGGTCGAGCCGTACAGCCCCTTGAGCACCTGCTCGTCGTACTTCTCGGTGAGCGCGCCGTCCTGCGTAGCGACCACCTTGACGAACTTGTAGATCGACTTCTGCGGCGAGAACTGGACGAACTGCCCGCTGTCCACCCGGATCGTGATCATCCCGGACATCGCCGGAGTCGCGAACTCCCGCATCATCCGGTCGACTTCTTCCTTCGACACCTTCGGGGCGGCCGTGGAGACCGGCAGTTCGACCGGAACGCCCTTGCCCGTCTCGACCTGCTCGCGGTACGCCGCCTCTATGGCCGCGACCGAACCCTGCGGGTTGATCCGCTTGCCTTCCTCGCCGTACACGGGCGTCGCCTTGCCCGCGGTCAGCTTGATGCCGCCCTCGCCCGACGAGCTGCTGCCCGCGATGCGCTCGAGGGCGTCGGTGAGCTTCTCCTCGTCGACCGGGATCTCGGGCTCGACGACCCGCTCGCCGCCGAACAGCGAGCCGATCACGGAGACCGGGTTGTAGTCGCTGCCCGCCGCGGCGCGCACGGTGGCCTGGGTGTCGAGCGAGAGACCCGACTGCTCGGGCTCCAGCTCGACGGTCTTGCCGTCGACCTTGAGCTGCAGCGGCTGCGCGGTGCGCTTGCCGAGCGCGGCGTCCAGCTTCTTGACCGCGTCGTCGCGGGTGCCGCCGCCGATGTCGACACCGAGCACCGTGGTGCCCTTGGGCACGTCGGAGTGGTTCATCAGGAGACCCGCGCCGTAGGCGACACCGAGCAGACCGATGACGCCGCCCGCCGCGAGGACCAGCTTGTTGCGGCCCTTCTTGGCGGGGCGTGCACCGGCCGGGGCCGGACGCGGTGCGGCCGGGGCAGGGGGCTCGGGCACGCCGGGCGGCACGCTCTGGCGTCCGAACGCGTTCGGCGGGCCGCCCTGCCCGGGCGGCACCACGGGGATGCCGCTGTTCAGGGTGTCGCCGGAGACCTGGCCGGGCGCCGGGATCGGCGCGGGAGCGGGCGCGGGCTTCTGCGGGGTGAGGACGGCGGTGTCGTCGCTCATCCGCGGCGGCTCGGGGAAGTCCTGGCCGAAGGCGGGGCCCTGCGGCTCGGGCGCCGTGGGAGCGCCCGGCTGCCGGAAGGCCGCCGGCGGCGGCGCACCCGCACCGGTCACCGGACCGGTGGTGGGCCCGGAGGGGCCGGTGGGTGTGGCCGACGGGGTCATCGGACCCTGCGGACCTTGACCACCAGGACCACCGGGACCGGTGAGCGGACTACTGGGCGGACCGCCCGCGGGAGCGCCGGGGCGACGGCCCGCGGGTGAACTCGGGGGCGCGCCACGGCCGGAGTCCCCGCCGAGGTCGCTCAGACCGCTCCTGGGGGGCGGTCCCTGCTGTGCAGTCCCGGACCCGGAGCCATTGCGATACGGAAGGTCGCCGCGCGGCGGCGTACTGGCCGGGGCCTGGCCGCCCTGCGGACCGGCGGGTGCACCCTTGGGACCGGTCGAGGACTTGCGGGGCGCGAACCAGTCGCTGGCCTTCTCGCCGCTCTTGTCGCCCTCGGGCTCGGCCGGCTCGGGGGCGGGCTCGGGCGCGGGCGCCGCTACGGCCTTCGGCACACCCGGGATGTCCTGGGTGGACGAGGAACCGCCGTTGTCCTCGTTCATCGGCTTGCGCACCACGACGGGCGGGATGGGCCGCGACCCGGGGATGTTGATCCTGATCCGGGTGGTCAGCGTGGTCTGCGTCTCGGGCTCGTCGGCCGGCGGCTGCGGCGGCTCCATGCGGTCCGCGTCGAGGCCCGCGTCCGGGCCGCCCGACGGAGTCCCGTACGGCGGAGTGCCCGAGGGGTAGGCGGCACCTCCGCGCCCCTGGGGCCCGGAGGACGGACTGTCAGTTTCACGACTCAAGGCAGGTTCTCCCGATCGGCTTCACCGCCCGGCCTTCGTCGCTCCGGGGCTCGTTTCCCGAGTCCCGTTCTGCAAACGACCGTGTGTGGACGGCCCGGCGGCGCGCACCACCATACTGGCCGCGCCCCACCCGCATCTTGTGACCGTCGTCAAATACGGATGGAGCAGACTCCCCAAGTGGTACGTCACTTGGCAAGTCGGGCAGCGAGGCCGCCCGGTTGCGCAGGGGCGCCGAGCGTGGCACACATCACAGCAACTGCCATGCCACCGAGGAGATAGAGGTACGAGCTCGTTCCTGAGCCGAAGACGAAATCGCCCTCCGGCCGGGTGGTCGTGAGGAAGAGCACGGTGAGCAGCCAGCCCGCGCCGGGCGCGAAGGCGCCGGAGCGCGCACCGAGCGCCCGTGCCCCTCCGTAGAAGAGGCCGGCCGCACCGAGCAGCGAGAGCAGCAACCCGGCGGGGAACCAGGCGGATTGGAGCAGGGCGCCCGCGACGCCGACCAGGACGCCGAGGACGACAAGGACCGCGTGGAGAAGGACACGCAGGCCCGCGGGCAGCGCCTTGACCGGCTCCTCGGCGGGTCGCTCGGCCTTGGGTCCGCCGGAGGCGCGGGCCGGCTTGGGCGTGCTCATACGTCTTCCCCACTCACTGTCGAAGCCCCCACCGTAAGCCCGGCGAAGAGGTCGTCCTCCAGCTGCCCGTCCGCGGCGCCGCGCGCACCCCGTACCAACTGGTAGTACTCGTCGGTGAAGAGCGGCTGCGCCTTGTCGTTGGAGAGCGCGAACCAGGGCTCGAGGACCTCGACCTGGGTGGCGTGGGCGCGCATCGCGGCGGCCTTCGCGGCACCGTAGGGACCCGCCTCGATCTTCGTCGTGATGACGGCATCGTCCACGACGCCCGGCACGTCGCCGATCTCGGCGGCCTCGGCCCACGGCAGGTGCCCGAGCGCACCGCGCAGCACGTCGAAGCTCTGCTCGGCCACGGAGCGCGGTACGCGGTTGTAGTAGATCTTCGCGATCGTGTGCGCCTCACCGAGGTCCCGGCGGAAGGCCTTCTCGGCCGCGAGGTCGGCGGCGCGCATCGCCACGCGGTGGGCCTTGATGTGGTCGGGGTGGCCGTAGCCGCCGTTCTCGTCGTACGTGACGAGCACCTGCGGACGCACCTCACGGATCACGGCGACCAGCTCGGCCGCGGCCTCGTCGAGGTCGGCCGCCCAGAAACCGGACCGGTTCGTGGCCAGGCCCATCATCCCGGAGTCGCGGAAACGGCCCGTGCCGCCGAGGAAGCGGTGGTCGGTGACGCCGAGTTCCTTCATGGCGCGGTCGAGTTCACCGACGCGATGGGCGCCCAGGGTGTTGTCGCGGTCCGGCGCCAGATGGGCGAGCTCGGCCGGGATGACCTCGCCCTCCTCGCCCAGCGTGCAGGTCACGAGGGTGACGCGGGCGCCTTCGGCCGCATACCTGGCCATGGTGGCGCCGTTGTTGATCGACTCGTCGTCGGGGTGCGCGTGCACCAGGAGCAGGCCGCGGCCCGTCCGCGGTGCTGGCTGTTCGGTCATGGGGCAAGCGTACGAGGCGGCCCGCGCGCCGACGGGGGGTCAGAAGCGGATGTCGCTGAGCATCGAGGCGATGTTCGTCGTCACGTCGCTGATGGTGGGTGCCACCGAGGAGCTCGCCAGGTAGAAGCCGAGCAGCACGCAGACGATCGCGTGCATCGCGTTCAGTCCCGACTTCTTGATGAAGATGACGACGAGGATCGCAAACAGCACCACCGCCGAGATCGAGAGTGCCACGCGGTCGCCTCCATGCATCAAGTCCTGTGGCCCGCAAGGAAGTACGGGCCCGCCAGGTACCTACCACCCAGCGCTACGGATCATAACTTTCCGTACGAACGCATGGATGGCGCATGGCAGCACTGGGGAGCGCACGCATTCCGGACACCGGACCGCGGATACGTCGGATCACAGGGAGGCGCGGTGGCGCCCGGATCAGTAGCCTCGGGGGATGACCACCGGACAGCAGTCTTTTCCCCGCCGGCATGCACGGACGCAGAGGTTCTCGCTGGGCACTCCGCGCGCGTTCACGGTGTCACCCGATGGAGAGCGCGTGACCTTCCTGCGGTCACGTTCGGGTACGGATCGGGCAAATCTGCTGTGGGTGCTTGACATCGAGGACGGTTCGGAGCGGATCGCCGCCGATCCCGAGCTGCTGCTCGGCGGCGCCCAGGAGCGGCTGTCCGCCGCGGAGCGCCAACGGCGCGAGCGCAGCAGGGAGTTCGCGGCGGGCGTGGTGGCGTACGCGACCGACGCGGCGGTGGAGCTCGCGTCCTTCGCGCTGTCCGGGCGGCTCTTCGTCTGTGAGCTGCGCGCCGGTACCGCGCGTGAGCTGCGGGTTCCCGGCGCCGTGATCGACCCCAGGCCCTCGCCGGACGGCAGGCTGGTCGCCTACGTGTCCCAAGGTGCGCTGCGGGTGGTCGGGGCAGAAGGCGAAGGCGATGTGGCACTCGCCGAGCCCGAGGGCGCCGAAGTCACCTATGGTCTCGCGGAGTTCATCGCCGCCGAGGAGATGCATCGCTACCGGGGCTTTTGGTGGTCGCCGGAATCGGACCGGCTGCTCGTCGCCCGTGTCGACAACTCCCCTGTGCAGCGCTGGTGGATCGCCGATCCCGCGCACCCGGAGGCCGCCCCGGCGCAGGTCGCCTATCCGGCGGCCGGCACCCCCAACGCGGACGTACGGCTCTTCGTCCTCGGCCTCGACGGCTCGCGCACCGAGATCGAATGGGACCGGGACCGCTATCCGTATCTGGCCCGGGTGCACTGGTCGTCGGCGGGTGCGCCGCTGCTGCTCGTACAGACGCGTGACCAGGGCGGGCAGGTGTATCTGGCGGCGAACCCCGACGACGGTTCGACGCGGATGGTGCACGCGGACGAGGACCCGGCCTGGCTGGAACTGTTCGCGGGGACACCCGCCTGGTCACCGAGCGGACGGCTCGTACGGATCGCCGACGAAGGCGGCGCACGGGTCCTGACGGTGGGCGAACGGCCGCTCACCGGAGCCCAGTTGCAGGTCAGGGCGGTGCTCGACATCGGCGAAAGCGACGTCCTGATCCAGGCGTCCGCGGGCGAGGAGGCCGCCGCGCCGGAGACCGGCGAGGTGCACGTGTACCGGGTCAACGAGCTGGGCGTCGAGCGTGTCTCGCAGGATCCGGGCGTGCACTCGGCCGTCCGCTCCGGCCCCGTGACCGTGCTCGTCTCGGCCCTGCCCGGGCAACCGGGCACGCGGGCGCGGGTGATCGAGGACGGCAAGCAGAGGGCGGTCGTCGCGTCGTACGCGGAGCAGCCGGGGATCACCCCGCGCATGACACTCACCGAGGCGGGCGAACGGCGCATCCCGTGCGCCGTCCTGCTCCCCACGGGGTACGCGGAGGGCGACGGGCCGCTCCCGGTGCTCCTCGACCCGTACGGCGGCCCGCACCACGCCCGTGTCGTCGCGGCCCACGATCCGTACCTCACCTCGCAGTGGTTCGCGGACCAGGGCTTCGCCGTGGTGATCGCGGACAACCGGGGTACGCCGGGCCGTACTCCCGCCTGGGAGAAGGCGATCAAGGACAACCTGGCGGCGGTGGTCCTTGAGGACCAGGTCGACGCCCTGCACGCGCTCGCCTCACGTTTCCCCCTGGACCTCTCCCGCGTCGCGATCCGCGGCTGGTCCTTCGGCGGCTACCTCGCCGGCCTCGCGCTCCTGCGCCGCCCGGATGTCTTCCACGCGGCGATCGCGGGCGCCCCGGTCACGGACCAGCGCCTGTACGACACCCACTACACGGAGCGCTATCTCGGCGATCCGACCAAGCAGCCCTCCGTATACGCGGAGAACTCGCTGGTCACGGACGAGGGCCTGTCGGGTGCGGCGGAGCCCGCCCGCCCCCTGATGATCGTGCACGGCCTCGCGGACGACAACGTGGTGGTCGCACACTCCCTGCGCCTGTCCTCGGCGCTCCTGGCAGCGGGCCGCCCCCACGAGGTACTCCCCCTGTCCGGCGTCACCCACGCGACCCCGCAGGAGCAGGTCGCGGAGAACGTACTGCTGCTGCAAGTGGACTTCTTGAAGAGGTCGTTGGGGATGGAGTAGCGGGCGCCCCCTGCCGTCACCAACCCGGCGGCAGGGTCGACGGCGGCGGTGGGCCGTACACGCCGCCGGCGGGGTCCCAGTCGCCGTACTCGCGCTCGTCGCGCCGCTCGCGGCCGCGGAACAGGACGAGCAGGCAGACGGCTCCGGCGAGGACGTAGAACAGCTGGGTGAGCACCTCCAGTTGGACCAGGAGCTCCGCGTCCATGAGGCCTGAGAAGCGGTCGGCCTTCACCGCCCAGGTGACACCCCCCGCCCCGTACAGCAGAAAGACCGCGGCCGCCGTCATACCGAGCGCCCGGCTGAAGGTCGCACGGTTGAGCGCCGCGATCGCCGCGACCAGGGCGAGCAGCGCGAGGGACCACACGAGCCAGCCGGTGGGCGGGGCGAGCGCCGAGCTCAGCAGACTCTCCCCCGTGATCAGTTCGCGGTAGCGCCGCCAGCCGAGGTCCATCGCGTTGTGCACCTGCCAGGCGCCCGCCACCGCGGCGACGGCGCCCAGGAAGATGAAGGCCGTGGCGGCCGCGCCGTTGGTGGGCCGCGGCGGCTGCTCCTCGTCGTCGAACGTGTACGAGTACCCGGCGCTCTCCACGACCGGACGGCGGCCGAACGCCGCGAGCAGCAGCAGGATGAGACCGAGCCCCACGGTCGCGATGGCGCTCGCGAGCAGCCGCACCCGCAGGTCGAGGATGCCGAAGCGTTCCTTGTCCAGCAGGATCCAGACGCTCGGCGCACGGGCGATCAGCGCGAGGAGTCCGGCGGCGACGAGCCCCGACGCCGCGGACGGCGAGCGCACGGCCGTGACGGCGACCGCGGCGCAGACGAGGAAGAGTCCGAGGTCGAGCAGGCACGAGTAGAGGATGAAGCCGCCGCCGTCGAGGGGGACGCCGACCCAGCGCCACCACAGCAGATTCGGCTTCTCGGTCTCGGTGAGGTCGCGGACGATCCAGCCGGCGCTGATCAGGGCGATGAGCGCGGCCGCCACGGATCCGGTGATCCGGGCACCTCGGGTGAGTATCTGCGGCTGCCCCATAAGCCGGGATACTCCCGCCGCCGAGCACAATCAACAAGGGGGCCGGCACACGGCGATCGGCCCGGCGAACGCAAAGCGATCGGCCCGGCAGACACAAAAAGATCGGCCTGGCGAACACAAAACGATCGGCCGGGACGACATGGCGCGCCCCGGCCGATCTACGGCACCCGCACGGCCGTACACAGAGAAGCGTGACCTCTCCGTGATTCGCCGCTGCGACAGCAAAGTTGCCTGCGTGTTAACGCAGTTGAGGCCGAAGCCTCATGATTCGTCCGACTCCGGAACCACTTGCTTCTCCTCCGCGAAGTGGCAGGCCGAAGGGTGCGCCGCGGGGCCTTCGGCAAGACGGAACACCGCGGGCACCGCCAGTTCCGGCACCTCCAGCTCACACCGTTCCTGCGCCTTCCAGCACCGCGTACGGAACCGGCAGCCGGACGGCGGATTCGCCGGGGAGGGCACATCTCCGGTGAGGATGATCCGCTCGCGGTGCAGCCGTGCGTCCGGGTCCGGCACGGGCACGGCGGACAGGAGCGCCTGCGTGTAGGGGTGCGTCGGGTGGTCGTAGATCTGCTGGTCGCTGCCGATCTCGACGAGACGGCCGAGGTACATCACCCCGACCCGGTCGGAGATGTGCCGCACGATCGACAGGTCGTGCGCGATGAAGACGTAACTGAGGCCGAACTCGTCCTGGAGCTTCTCCAGAAGGTTGACCACCTGCGCCTGGACCGAGACGTCGAGCGCCGAGACCGGCTCGTCCGCCACGATGATCTCGGGCCGCAGGGCCAACCCGCGGGCGATGCCGATGCGTTGGCGCTGACCGCCGGAGAACTGGTGGGGATAGCGGTTGATGTACTCGGGGTTGAGCCCGACGACGTCGAGCAGCTCCTGGACCTTCTGCCGCCGCGAGCCCTTCGGCGCCACCTCGGGGTGGATCTCGTACGGCTCCCCGATGATGTCGCCGACCGTCATACGGGGGTTGAGCGAGGTGTACGGGTCCTGGAACACCATCTGGATGTTGCGGCGCACGGCCTTGAGCGCACGCCCGGAGAGCTTGGTGATGTCCTCGCCCTTGTAGCGGATCTCCCCCGCCGTCGGCTGCTCCAGATTCACGAGCAGCTTCGCGACGGTCGACTTGCCGCAGCCGGACTCGCCCACGATGCCGAGCGTCTCCCCCGCGCCGAGCTCGAAGTCCACACCGTCGACGGCCTTGACCGCACCGACCTGCTTCTTGAAGAGGATGCCCTGGGTGAGCGGGAAGTGCTTGACCAGACCGCGCACTTCGAGCAGCGGCTCACCGGCCGACACCGGCGAATCCTGCGGGGCCTCCTTCGTCAGCTCAGGCATCGCGCAGCGTCTCCTTCCAGAAGTGACAGGCGCTCTGCCGGCCCGGGCCGGAGCTGTCGCCCTCCGGTACGACCTCCGCGAGCGGCGGGATCTCCGTACGGCAGATGTCCTGCGCGCGCGGGCAGCGCGGGTTGAAGGCGCAGCCGGGCGGGATGGCCATCAGGTTGGGCGGCAGGCCCTTGATCGCGAAGAGCTCCGAACCCTTCTGGTCGAGCCTCGGAATCGATTCGAGCAGGCCCTTGGTGTACGGGTGGGCCGGGTTCTTGTAGATGTCGTGCACGGGGGCGCGTTCGACGATCCGGCCCGCGTACATCACCGCGATCTTGTCGGCCACGTCCGCCACCACACCGAGGTCGTGGGTGATGAGGATCAGGCCCATGTTGAGCTCGCGCTGCAGCTCGGCGAGGAGGTCCATGACCTGGGCCTGGACGGTCACGTCCAGGGCGGTGGTCGGCTCGTCCGCGATGATCAGCGCCGGTTCGAGGGCGAGCGCCATCGCGATCATGATGCGCTGGCGCATACCGCCGGAGAACTGGTGCGGGTACTGGCTGACCCGCTCCTTCGCGGCCGGAATCCGCACCCGGTCCATCAGCTCGATCGCCTTGAGCTTCGCGTCCTTCTTGGACATCCCGCGATGCACGATGAACATCTCGGCGAGCTGCTCGCCCACGCTCAGGACGGGGTTCAGGGAGCTGAGCGCATCCTGGAAGATCATGGCCATCTGCGCGCCACGGACCTTGCGCCGCTCCTCCTCCTTGAGCTTGAGCAGGTCCTTGCCCTGGAAGAGGATCTCGCCGCCGGTGATCTTCCCGGGCGGCATGTCGAGGATGCCCATGATGGCCTGCGCGGTGACCGACTTGCCGGAGCCCGACTCACCGAGCACCGCGAGGGTCTCCCCCGCGTCCACCTCGTACGTCACACCGTTGACGGCCTTGGCCACACCGTCGCGCGTACGGAACTCCACCTGCAGATCGCGCACTTCGAGCAGCATGCGCCCATCACCTCAGCTTCGGGTCGAGGGCGTCGCGCACCGCGTCGCCGAGCATGATGAACGCGAGCACGGTGAGGCTCAGGGCGCCTGCGGGCCACAGCAGTTCATGGGGGTAGTTGCGGATGTAGTTCGAGGCGTTGGAGATGTCGATGCCCCACGAGACCGTCGGCGGGCGAAGACCCACACCGAGGTACGAGAGGGTCGCCTCCAGCGCGATGTACGTGCCGAGCGCGATGGTCGCCACGACGATCACCGGCGCGATGGCGTTCGGTGTGACGTGCCGCAGCAGCATCCGCGTATTGCTCGCGCCGAGGGCCCGTGCGGCCTGTACGTAGTCGTTCTGCTTGGCGGTGATCACCGCGCCTCGCGCGATACGGGAGATCTGCGGCCAGCCCAGCAGGATCATGAAGCCGACCACCGGCCAGATGGTCGAGGAGACCACCACGGACAGGAAGACCAGACCGCCGAGCACCACCGGGATCGCGAAGAACACATCCGCGAGGCGGGAGAGCAGTCCGTCCCACCAGCCGCCGAAGAAGCCGGCCAGGCCGCCCATCAGGGAGCCGAGAATCGCGACGCCGAGGGTGGCGCAGACACCGACGGAGATCGAGGCGCGGGCGCCGTACACCGTCCTCGTATAGACATCGCAGCCCTGTGCGTCGTAGCCGAAGGGATGGCCGGATGACGCGGACTTGTGGGCGTTGGCGAGCTGGCAGGAGTTGGGGTCGCCGCTCGCGATCAGCGAGGGCCAGATCGAGATGATCACCAGGAACAGGATGAGCAGCGAGGAGATGATGAAGACCGGGTTGCGGCGCAGCTGCTGCCACGCGTCGGTCCACAGGCTGCGGGCCTTCTCCTGCGGCCCGGTGCCCAGCGGGCCGCCCGGGGTCTTCTCCAGGGTCTCGGCTTCGCTCATCGCCAGATCCATCGCTCCGCCGGCTCCGGTCGGTGCGATCGCATCCTTGGCGACCTGATTCGGGTCGTAGGCCTCAGGCATAACGGATCCTCGGGTCCAGGACCGCGTAGAGCAGGTCGACAAGGAGGTTGGCCACCAGGAAGACGATCACCAGGATCGTCACGAAGCCGACCACGGTCGGGGTGTTGCCGCGCAGGATGCCGTTGTAGAGCTGGTAGCCCACGCCATGGATGTTGAAGATCCGCTCGGTGACGATCGCGCCGCCCATCAGGGCACCGATATCCGCGCCGATGAAGGTGACGACGGGGATGAGCGAGTTGCGCAGCAGGTGCTTGGTGATCACACGGCGCTTGGGAAGTCCCTTGGCGACCGCGGTGCGCACGTAGTCGGCGCGGGCGTTCTCCGCGATCGAGGTACGCGTCAGACGGGTCACGTACGCGAGGGAGACCAGCGCGAGGACGATACCCGGCAGGATCAGCTCGTTGAGCGGTGCGTCCGTGGAGACCGTCGGGCTCACCCAGTCGAGCTTGAGGCCGAAGAGGTACTGCAGGAGATAGCCGGAGACGAAGGTCGGGACCGAGATCACGATCAGCGTCAGGACGAGCAGTGAAGTGTCCAGCGGGCGGCCGCGCTTGAGGCCGCTGACCACGCCGAGAGCGATACCGAAGATGATCTCGATGACGATCGCGACGAAGGTCAGCTTGGCCGTCACGGGGAAGGCCGTGGCCATCAGCTCCGTGACCTTCTGCCCGTTGAACGCGGTGCCGAAGTCGCCCCGGAAGATGTTGCCCATGTAGTGCAGGTATTGCTGCCACAACGGCTTGTCGAGGCCGAGATCCTCACGGATGCGCGCGGCCGTGGCCGGGTCGGGCGCCCGGTCGCCGAACAGCGCCGCGACCGGGTCGCCGAGCGCGTACACCATGACGAAGATCAGGAAGGTCGCTCCGATGAACACGGGGATCATCTGGAGCAGCCGCCGGATCACGTAGCGTCCCATCACAGCTCCGGGGGTCGTGGAAGGGGCCGCCCCAAGCGGGCGGCCCCTGCGGCGGGTTGGTCAGTTGACCTTGATCTGGTCGTAGACCGGGACGCTGAACTGGTTGAGGGTGACGCCGGAGACGTTCTCCGAGTAGCCGGCCGAGCCGTTCTGGTACCAGAGCGGGATCGCGGGCATCTGCTCGGCGAGGATCTTCTCGGCGTCCTGGAAGTCCGTGACCGCCTTCGACTCGTCCCCCTCGGCGTTCGCCTTGTCGATGAGGGCGTCGAACTCCTTGTTGTCGAACTTGCCGTAGTTCGAGGAGCCGTTCTTGGTGTACAGCGGCTCGAGGAAGTTCTGGATCAGCGGGTAGTCCGCCTGCCAGCCCGAGCGGAAGGGTCCGGTGAACTTGAAGGCGCCCAGCTGGTTCTTGTAGTCCGCGAAGGTGCCGATCGGGTTGACCGTGCAGCTGCCCTGGCCGAGCGCGTTGTTGATGGAGTTGCAGACCGCGTCCATCCACACCCGGTGCGAGCCGGTGTCCACGTTCGAGGAGACCGTGATCTTCCCGCCCGGCAGCCCACCGCCCTCCGCGACCAGCTTCTTGGCCTGGTCCGGGTTGTACTTGCAGGCGTCGCCGCAGACGTCCTTGTAGCCGCCCTTGTCGCCGAGCGCCGCCGAGGTCCAGTCCTTGGCGGGCGTACGGGTCTCCGAGAAGATCTGCTTGGTGATCTCGTCCCGGTCGATCGCCATCGACAGGCCCTGGCGGACCTTCTCCATACCGGCCTTGGACCAGTTCTTGTCGTACATCGGGAAGACAAGGGTCTGGATGATCAGGGCGGGCTGGTTGATGTAGCGGTCGCCGAGGTCGTTCTTGACGTTCTTGAGCTGCTGGGCGGGCACGTCGTCGACGAGGTCGAGGTTGCCGGCCATCAGGTCGGTGTAGGCGGTGTTGTTGTCGGTGTAGACCTTGAGGTCGACGCCGCCGTTCTGCGCCTTGTCGTCGCCCTTGTAGCCGTCCCAGGCGCGGAGCTTCATCTCCGAGCCCTTGGCGTACGACTCGACGGTGTACGGGCCGTTGCCGATCGGCTTCGAAAGCCAGCCCGCGTGGTCCTTGAAGAAGGCCTCGGGCAGCGGCGAGAAGGCCTGGTAGCCGAGGGTCTCGGGCCAGGTCGAGAACTTGTTCTTGAGCGCGACCGTGAAGGTCTTGTCGTCCTTCACGACCAGGCCGGACATGGTCTTGGCCTTGGGGGCGCCGGACTCCGGGTGGACGTCGTCGTAGCCCTTGATGTCCGAGAAGAAGTAGGCGTTGTTCTGCTTGCTGTCGACGAGCGCGCCGTAGTTCCACGCGTCCACGAAGGACTTGGAGGTGACCTTCTCGCCGTTGCTGAAGGTCCAGCCGTCCTTGAGCGTGATCGTGTAGTTCTGCTGGTCGCTGGTCTCGATCTTCTCGGCGAGGAAGTCCTGCGCCTCGCCCGTCTTCGGGTCGTACCTCTTCAGCCCCCGGAAGAGCATGTCGAGGACCTTGCCGCCCTGCACCTCGTTGGTGTTCGTCGGTTCCAGCGGGTTCTGCGGGTCACCCCACGAGGACCTCACGATCCCGGAGCCGTCACCGCTTCCGCCGCTGCCCCCGCCACCGCAGGCGGTCGCCGCCAGGGCTACGGTCACCGCGACCGCGGCCCACTTGGCGTGTGTGGCTCCACGCATGGAGTGCCTCCTTAACAGGCCTGAACTCAGTTACGGCCAAATACACCCCAAATGGGTCGATTCTGCACTTTGACAGCGGCTTTCCGAGTGGAGTCCCACCTCAACGCAGGAACCCCCGGACGCCCAGTCAGGGCATCCGGGGGTTCCCGGTGTCGTACGAACGTGCCGTACGAGCGTTGTCGTACGAGAAGCGCTTACGCCGCGTGCACGACGTCCTTCTCCTCGGCGAAGTGGCAGGCCGACTCATGGGCGGCCTGCGTGTCCTGGCCGACGAAGCGCTCCGGGATGGCCAGGAGCGGCACCTCGGTGGCGCACTTGTCCTCGGCCTTCCAGCAGCGGGTGCGGAAGCGGCAGCCCGACGGCGGGTTGGCCGGCGACGGGACGTCACCGCTGAGGATGATGCGCTCGCGACCCTCACGGGCAGCCGGGTCCGGCACCGGCACCGCGGAGAGCAGCGCCTGGGTGTACGGGTGGGTCGGGTGGTCGTAGATCTGGGTGTCGGTCCCGATCTCGGCCATCTTGCCCAGGTACATCACGCCGACACGGTCGGAGATGTGCCGGACGATCGACAGGTCGTGCGCGATGAAGATGTAGGAGAGGTTGAACTCGTCCTGCAGCTTCTCCATCAGGTTGATGACCTGCGCCTGCACCGATACGTCGAGCGCGGAGACCGGCTCGTCGCAGATGATGATCTCCGGGTTGAGCGCGAGGCCGCGGGCGATGCCGATGCGCTGGCGCTGACCGCCGGAGAACTGGTGCGGGTAGCGGTTGATGTACTCGGGGTTGAGACCCACGACGTCGAGAAGGTCCTGGACCTTCTTGCGACGGTCACCCTTCGGCGCCACCTCGGGGTGGATGTCGAAGGGCTCCCCGATGATGTCGCCGACCGTCATACGCGGGTTCAGCGAGGTGTACGGGTCCTGGAACACCATCTGGATGTTGCGGCGCACGGCCTTGAGCGCGCGCCCCGAAAGCCGGGTGATGTCCTGGCCCTTGTAGAAGACCTCGCCCGCCGTGGCGGACTCCAGCATCATCAGGAGCTTGGCGACCGTGGACTTGCCACAGCCGGACTCGCCCACGATGCCGAGGGTCTCGCCCTGGTACAGGTCGAAGCTGATCCCGTCGACGGCCTTGACCGCGCCGATCTGCTTCTTGAAGAGGATGCCCTGGGTCAGCGGGAAGTGCTTGACCAGGTTGCGCACCTGCAGGATCGGCTCGCCCCGCTCGACCGGCGCCTCGATGGCGGCGACGGCCTCCGTCTCGGTGGCGGCGTCGACGGTCTCCACCTCGGTGACGTTGGGAGTCGCGTCCACCGGCTCGTCCTTCTTGCTCAACTCAGCCATGGATCGTCTCCTTCCAGAAGTGGCACGCGCTGCCGCGGCCGACCAGCTCGCCGCCGTCCCGCTCGGTCACCGGGTGCAGCACGGGGATGTCCGTACGGCACAGGTCGGTGGCCTGCGGACAGCGCGGGTTGAAGGCGCAGCCGCTGGGGATACGGGTCAGGTTGGGCGGCAGACCCTTGATCGCGTAGAGCTCCGAGCCCTTCTGGTCGAGCCGCGGAATCGACTCGAGCAGACCCTTGGTGTACGGGTGCGCGGGGCGCTTGTACAGCTCGTGCACGGGCGCGGTCTCGACGATGCGGCCCGCGTACATGACGGCGATCTTGTCCGCGACATCGGCGACGACGCCGAGGTCGTGGGTGATCAGGATCAGACCCATGTTGTACTCGCGCTGAAGATCCGCGAGCAGCTCCATGACCTGGGCCTGAACGGTCACGTCGAGCGCGGTGGTCGGCTCGTCCGCGATGATCAGGTCAGGCTCGAGGGCCAGTGCCATCGCGATCATGATGCGCTGGCGCATACCGCCGGAGAACTGGTGGGGGTAGTCGTTCACCCGCGCCTTGGCGGCGGGGATGTTGACCCTTTCCATCAGCTCGATGGCCTTGGCCTTCGCCTCCTTCTTGGAGGCGCCCTGGTGCACGCGGTACATCTCGCCGAGCTGATAGCCCACGGAGAGCACCGGGTTGAGCGAGGAGAGCGCGTCCTGGAAGATCATCGCGATCTTCTGGCCGCGGATCCTGCGACGCTCCTCGTTGGACATCTTGAGCATGTCCTCGCCGCGGAAGAGGATCTCTCCCTTGGGGATACGGCCCGGCGGCATGTCCAGGATGCCCATGATCGCCTGCGCGGTCACGGACTTGCCGGAGCCGGACTCGCCGAGGACGGCGAGGGTCTCGCCGGCGCTGACGGTGTAGTTCACACCGTTCACGGCCTTGGCGACACCGTCACGGGTGCTGAACTCCACGTGCAGATCGCGGACTTCGAGCAGCGGGCCGCCGAAGTCGTCCGAGCCGCGCGGGCTGGGGACGCTCGACTTCTTGTCGATGGTGGTCATGTACGCCTCCCTCAGCGGAGCTTGGGGTCGAGGGCGTTGCGTACCGCATCGCCGAACATCAGGAACGAGAGCACCGTGATCGAGACCATCACCGACGGCACGATCAGGGTGTGGGGGGCGATGCGCAGGTCCGTACGGCCGGCGGCGACGTCGCCGCCCCAGGACACGGTCGGCTCGGTGAGGCCCACGCCGAGGAACGACAGGGTGGCCTCGGCCGCGATGTAACCGCCGAGGGCGATGGTCGCCACGACGATGATCGGCGCGATCGCGTTCGGCAGGATGTGCCGGAACAGGATCCGTGTGGTCGAGGCTCCGAGCGCCTTGGCCGCCACCACGTAGTCGGCCTGCTTGATGGTGATCACCGCGCCGCGGGCGACACGGGCGATCTGGGTCCAGCCGAGGAAGGCGAGCGCCAGGATGACCACCCAGACGCTGCGCTTCTCGAAGGAGTTGAGGACGACCAGCGCGCCGAGCAGGAACGGGATGCCCAGGAAGATGTCGGTCGTACGGGAGAGCAGCGTGTCGGTCCAGCCACCGAAGTAGCCGGCGATCATGCCGATGAACGTGCCGAGGACGGTGACGCAGACGGTCACACCGACACCGACGGTGATCGAGGCGCGGGCACCGTAGACGATGCGCGCGTAGATCGAGCGTCCCTGTCCGTCGAAGCCGAGCCAGTCGCGCTGGAACACGTGGCCCCACTGCGGCGGCTGACGGAAGTCGCGGGCCAGGTTCTCCACGTCACGCGGCGAGGCGCTGGTGAACAGGCTGGGCCATATCGCCATCACCAGAAGGAAGAAGATGAGAACGGCGGAGACCAGGAACAGCGGGTTGCGCCGCAGGTCGTGCCAGGCGTCGGACCAGAGGCTGCGCGGCTTGGCGGGAGCCGGACCGGTGTCCGTGACAACGGCGGCTGCCGGTTCGGCAGTTGCGGTCGTGACCTTCTCAGCGGTCTTGTCAGGCATACCGGATCCTCGGGTCCAGGACCGCGTAAAGCAGGTCGACGATCAAGCTGGTGACGAGGTAGATGACGACGATCAGCGAGGCGATACCCACGACCGTGGCGCCTTCACGCCGGGTGAGCGCCTCGTAGATCTCGACGCCGATACCTCGCACGTTGAAGATGCCCTCGGTCACGATGGCGCCCGTCATCAGGTTGCCGACCTCGATACCGAGGAAGGTGACCACGGGAATCAGGGAGTTGCGCATCAGGTGCACACCGATGACACGGCGGCGCGGCAGCCCCTTGGCCACAGCGGTACGCATGTAGTCCGCGCGCAGGTTCTCGGCGATCGACGTGCGGGTCAATCGGGCGACGTACGCGAGGGACAAGGATGCCAACACGATGGCCGGCAGAAGTAGTTGCGACCAGTCGGTCGAGTCGTTCACGTTCGGTTCCATGATCTCGAACTGGAACGCGAACAGGTACTGCAGCAGGAAGCCCAGCACGAAGGACGGCATCGAGACCAGGACGAGCGTGAGACCCAGCAGACCGCGGTCGCGCATCGTGTCGGGCTTGAGGCCCGCGACGATGCCGAGGCCGATGCCCACGAGCGACACGAACGTGAAGGCGAAGATCGTCAGCCGGAGCGTGACCGGGAACGCATCCGCGATCACGTCGGCGATCGGACGCTGACTTGCGATCTGCGTACCGAAGTCGCCCTGGAAAAGATTGGTCATGTAGTGCACGTATTGCTGAAGGAGCGGCTGATCAAGGCCGAGATCCTTCTTGATACTCGCGACCACAGTCGGGTCGTACGCCTGATCCCCCATCATCGCCCGGACGGGATCGCCGGGCAGGGCGTACATCATGCAGAAGATGAGCAGTGTTGACCCGATGAACACCGGGATCATCTGGAGCAGTCGTCGTGCGACATAGCGCCCCATAGGTGCCTCCGTGAGGGGTTACTACAGGTGCGGGGGCCGCTCCCTGATCCAGGGAGCGGCCCCGTGCAACCTCCCCACCGCCGCCTCGCGGCAGCGGTGGGTCAACGGCCGAGTTGGGGATGAGGCCCGAAGGCTCGACTACTTGGTGGTGACGCCCCACACTTCGAGGTCACCGTGGAAGTCGACCACGACGTTGTCGACGTTCTTGCCGTGGCCACCGTTGATGCGGTAGTACCACAGCGGGATCGCCGGCATGTGCTCGAGGAGCTGCTTCTCGACCTCCTGGAAGGCCTTCACCGACTCGTCGAGCGACTTGGCGTTGTCCGCCTTGTTCATCGCCTCGTCGATCTCCTTGTTGGAGAACCGGCCGTTGTTGGCCTCGGCGGTGGAGTGGTAAAGCTCCTTCATGAAGTTGGCGTTGACCGGGTAGTCGGCAACCCAACCACCGCGGTACATGCCCTTGACCTGGTCGTTGTCACGGGCCTCGAGGTCCGTGGCGAAGTCAGGCTTCGGGTCGCCCACGCAGTCCACACCGGTGGCCTTGCGGATGGACTCGCAGACAGCGGTCACCCACTCCTTGTGCCCACCATCGGTGTTGTACTGGATGGTGAACTTGTTGCCCGGAACGCCACCGCCCTCTTCGACGAGCTTCTTGGCCTTGACCGGGTCGTACTTGAACACGTCCGTGCCCAGGTCCTGGTTGCCCTTGACGCCCGGCGGCACGAAGCCGACGGCCGGCGTACGGGTGTTGTTCAGGACGGTCTTGGTGATCGTGTCACGGTCGATCGCCATGGACAGACCCTGGAGAACCTTGGGGTCGATGTCCTTGAACGTCTTCGAGTAGAACGCCGGGGTCAGCGTCTGGATGGCCGCGTACGGCTGCTCGATCGCGCCGTCACCGAGGTCCTGCTTGTACTTCGGCAGGTCCGTCGGGCCGACCTGGCGGATCATGTCCAGGTTGCCGGAGACGACGTCCTTGTACGCGGCCTCGAGGGTCGTGTACGACTTGAACTGGACGCCGCTGTTCTTGGCCTTGTTCGGACCCTTGTAGTCCGCGTAGGCCTTGACCTGGATGAGCTTCTTGTGGTCCCACTTCTCGAAGGTGTAGGGACCGTTACCGATCGGCTTCTGACCGAAGGCCTTCGGGTCGTCGTAGAACACCTTGGGCAGCGGGGCCCACGTGGCGTAACCGAGCTTGTAGTTGAAGTACGGCATGGCCGCCTTCAGCTCGATCGTGAAGGTGTGGTCGTCGACGATCTTCAGGCCGGACATGGTCTCGGCCTTCGGGTCACCCTTCTCGGGGTGGACGTCGGCGTAGCCGGCGATGTCCTGGAACCAGAAGGAGTTCTGCTGGTTGTTCTTGATGTTCGCGTACCAGTTCCACGCGTCGACGTACGACTTCGCCGTGACGTCTTCGCCGTTGTGGAACTTCCAGTCCTTCTTGAGCTTCACGGTCCAGGTCTTGGAGTCCGTGGTCTCAACCGACTCGGCGTTCGTGTAAACGATGTTGCCGTCGCCGTCGAAGTCCAGCAGCTGCGTGAACAGGGACTGGATGACGTACGAGCCGTTGGACTCGTTCGTGTCGGCCGGGATCAGCGGCTTCTGGGGCTCGCCGACGTCGATGGACACGTAGCCGGCCGGCTTGCCGCCGGTACCGCCCTTGCCGCCCTTGTCACCGTCGTCGCTACCGCCACAGGCAGTCGCGCCCAGCGCCACCGCGGTGGCTATCGCGACCCACTTGGCGCTGTTGGCACCACGCATGGGTTCCTCCTCATGAGTCCACTTGTTCACTACAAGAGAGGGCACGTGATGCATTGCCGACACCCCTGACGGCGATGATCGTGTGCCCCAGTGTGCTCGTGAGTCGGCGCTCCCCACAGCGCGTGACCCATTGACCCGAGCTCTACGCGGTCAACTATTAGCCATGGGGTACCGGGCGACCACACTCTTTTGGTCTCGGTTCGATCACACCTGTCGCCTACTTCTTCCGAAATACGGACAAACCGATCCGAGATAGATGCTCGCGAAACGGACTCGTTACACATCTATCGGTCAGGAGCGTCCGCATTCCGGACATCCCGAGGTGAAAAACCGGTTGCGGGTCAACACGCGTAGCGTCGGACGGACCACGCACAGTGGTAAGGGTCCCCGGACACGGCGACAGAAGCCCCCGGGCATGCAACCGGCCCGACTCTACGCCCAGTTGGGCGCGGAGTCGGGCCGGTTCTACAGCCTTTGAATCAGCCTTGAATCAGGCGTGAATCAGGCGTGATGCGTCAGACACGCATCAGGCGTTCTTGGCGCGCGAGGCCGCGCGGGCGCGGGTCGTCTTGTCCAGGTTCACCTTGCGGATACGCACGGCCTCCGGGGTCACCTCGACGCACTCGTCGTCGCGGCAGAACTCCAGGGACTGCTCGAGGGAGAGCTTGCGCGGCGGGACGATCGCCTCGAAGGAGTCGGCCGAGGCCGAGCGCATGTTGGTGAGCTTCTTCTCCTTGGTGATGTTCACGTCCATGTCGTCGGCGCGCGAGTTCTCGCCGACGATCATGCCCTCGTACACCTCGGTGCCGGGGTCGGTGAACAGCACGCCGCGCTCCTGCAGGTTGGTCATCGCGAACGCGGTGACCGCACCGGCGCGGTCGGCGACCAGCGAACCGTTGTTACGGGTCGCCAGGGTGCCGAACCACGGCTCGAGGCCCTCGTGGATGGAGTGCGCGATGCCCGTACCGCGGGTCTGCGTCAGGAACTCCGTACGGAAGCCGATGAGGCCACGCGACGGCACGACGAACTCCAGACGGACCCAGCCGGAGCCGTGGTTCGACATGTTGTCCATACGGCCCTTGCGGACACCCATGAGCTGGGTGACGGCGCCCATGTGCTCCTCGGGCACGTCGATCGTCATGCGCTCGACGGGCTCGTGCGTCTTGCCGTCGATCTGCTGCGTGACGACCTGCGGCTTGCCGATGGTGAGCTCGAAGCCCTCACGGCGCATCTGCTCGACCAGGATGGCGAGCGCCAGCTCACCGCGGCCCTGCACCTCCCAGGCGTCGGGACGCTCGGTGTCGAGGACGCGCAGCGAGACGTTACCGATGAGCTCGCGGTCCAGACGGTCCTTGACCTGACGGGCGGTGACCTTGCGGTCCTTGACCGCGGCCTTGTTGTCCGCGCCCTTGCCCGTGCCGCCACGGCCGACCAGCGGCGAGGTGTTGGTACCGATGGTCATGGAGATCGCCGGCTCGTCCACCGTGATGAGCGGCAGCGCGATCGGGTTCTCGGTGTCGGCGAGGGTCTCGCCGATCATGATGTCCGGGATACCGGCGACGGCGCAGATATCGCCCGGGCCGGCCTTCTCGGCCGGCTTGCGGGTGAGCGCCTCGGTCATCATCAGCTCGGTGATGCGGACGTTCGCGATCGTGCCGTCGCGCTTGATCCAGGCCACGGTCTGGCCCTTGCGCAGCTCGCCCTGCTCGACACGGAGCAGCGCGATACGGCCGAGGAAGTTGTCGGCGTCGAGGTTCGTGACGTGCGCCTGCAGCGGGGCGCTCTCGTCGTACTCCGGAGCCGGGACGTGCTCCAGGATCGTCGAGAAGAACGGCTCCAGGCTGTCGCTGTCGGCCGGGACGGTGCCGTCCTGGGGCTTGGTCAGCGAGGCGATGCCGTCACGGCCGCAGGCGTAGACGATCGGGAACTCGATCTGGTCCTCGTCGGCGTCCAGGTCGAGGAAGAGGTCGTACGTCTCGTTGACGACCTCGTCGATCCGGGAGTCCGGACGGTCCGTCTTGTTGATGCAGAGGATCACGGGCAGCCGCTGCTGCAGCGCCTTGCGCAGCACGAAGCGGGTCTGCGGGAGGGGGCCCTCCGAGGCGTCCACGAGCAGGACGACGGCATCCACCATCGACAGACCGCGCTCGACCTCACCACCGAAGTCGGCGTGGCCGGGGGTGTCGATGATGTTGATGGTGATGACGTCGCCGCCATCCTTGGGGTGGTACTTGACGGCCGTGTTCTTGGCCAGGATCGTGATGCCCTTCTCACGCTCCAGGTCGTTCGAGTCCATCATGCGGTCGTCGAGGGACTCGGCGGCGTGCGCGGCGAAGGAGCCGGCCTGCTTGAGCATGGCGTCGACGATGGTCGTCTTGCCGTGGTCGACGTGGGCGACGATGGCTACGTTTCGAATGTCGTGGCGCGTGGGCACGTGCGGTGCTTCTCCCGGGACGAGTGGTTCTAGCGAGCGGCTGTCGCGTATCTCTCGATGCACGCGATGCGTACGGGGTACGCCGACGCCGCGCCGGGCTGGACACGCCACGGCCTTACCCCATCCTACGTGGGGTCGGGGGTGGTGGCCTGCGCGGGGCCCGTCCGGGTCGCTGGCCTGCGGTTACGCGCTCTGTGACAGCGGCGCGAACTCCACTCGCAGCTGTAGGTCGAGCGCGCGGGCCAGTCGGTCGAGCACCGGAATGGTCGGCACGGTGCCGCCGCCCTCGAAGCGCGCCACGGCGGACTGCGTCATGCCGGCACGCTGCCCGAGGTCCGCCTGCGAGAGCCCGAGCTCCCGACGCTGGCGGCGCACGGCCTCCCCCAGAGCGAAGCGCAGCTGCGCTGCCGCGTACTCCTCTTCGATCTCGGGCGTGATCGGTCGAGCCTGCCGGGCGTCCCCGAGGCTGGTCCGCTGCTGGGTCATGACTCCTCCTCGTCCACGATGTGCGCTTCGGTCCTGCACCGCTCCATGGCCGCCCGCGCTCGGTCGATCTCGGCGAACTCGCGCATTCTCGTCTTCATGGCTCGCTGAGATGGACTCCGCGCGCTTCCAGCAGGTCGAAATGCATCAGGGCTTGGGCCCAGCGCTTGTCGTCGAGCCCGGACAACCACTCCGCGACTTCCGGCATAGCATCGACGCTATACAGCAGAAGTGGGCGGGCCTCATGCTTTACGGGGCGATCACTCGATCGTGGACGACGCCTGCACGGGCGCGATGTCGCGGGGAGCAGGGGGCTCCGGGCGACAGGAGATGACACGGGTCAATGAGTCAAAACGACCTTGCCCGCCGGGGAGGCCGGCGGGCAAGGGAGTTGAGGTACATCTGAGCTACGTGATCTTCACCTTCACAGCGCGCTCACGCCGGCATCACTTCTGAGCCGAGGAACCCGCCGCCGACTTCAGGAAGCCGATGTCCTCGTACGAGGGCGACTCGAACCCGAACGCGCCCGCGTTCACGAGACCCGGGCGGACCGCCACCAGCTGCGGGCGCTGGTAGAGCGGGATCGAGCCCGCCGCCGCCCAGATCCGGGCGTCGGCCTTCTTGACCAGGTCACGCGACGCACCCTCGTCCAGCTCGGCCAGCGCCTGGTCGAAGAGCTGGTCGATGTGGTCGGTGCCGACCCGGGTGTAGTTCTGCTCGACGTTCAGCGAACCGTCCGCCGCCGGCTCCGGCTTGGCGAAGATCGGCCGTGCGTCGGTGGCCGGGTAGGCCGAGCCGGGCCAGGAGTACAGCGCCATGTCGTACTGGCCGGAGGCGATGTGGTCCTTGAAGTAGCTGTCGTCGGGGACCTTGGTGATCTCCGTGCGGATGCCGATCTTCTGCAGCATCCGCTGGATCCGCTCACCGACCGCGCGCAGCGGCTCCGAGCCGGGCCCCGAGGGCAGCACGAACTTCAGGTTGAGCGCCTTGCCGTCCTTGGCGAGCGGGCCGCCGGCCGGCTTGGGGGCGGTGCCCTTCGGGACGGCGGTGCCCTTCGGCGCGTACGCACCCTGGGCGCCACCGCGGGGCGCGTCCTTCTTGGTGCGCTCCTCCTCGCGCTTGGCCTGCGCCTCGGGCTGGTTGTCGGCGCGGGCCTCGAACCGGGCGTCGGCACGCGGCTTGTCGTCCTCCTGGCCGACGATGTAGTTCCCGTCCTCATCGGCCGCGGCGGACCGCTTCTTCTTGTCCGCCTTGCTGCCCGCGGTCTTCACCGGACCGCCCTGCACCCAGCCCGCGTCGGCGAGCAGGGCGCGCGCCTCGGCGGTGTCCTGGGCGCCGATCGCCCCGCTGTTGTCGGAGTACGCGGCCTGGCCGGCCAGCGCCACATGGCTGCCGACCGGGTTCACCGGCAGGCCGAGCGGCTTGAGGACGATGCTCGCCAGCTCCTCGCGGTTCAGGGCGCGGGCCACCGCACGGCGTACGCGCTCGTCGGCGAGCGGGCCGCCGGAACCGTTCAACGCGAGCTGGGTGTAAGCCGGTTCGAGGGACTTCCTGACCACGAAACCGCGCAGGCCCTGCTGTTGCGTCGCGTACTTCTTGATCGCCTTGTGGGTCTTCTCGACCGAGGCGGCCATGGCCTCGGCGCGCTCCTCGTTGTCCGGGTCGTTGGCGATCGCCCAGGCCTTGAGCGCCTTGGCCGGGGTGAGCGAGGCGCCGGGGCCGTGCGTCAGCGGGCCCTTGGCGCCGGAGTCGCGGGCGGCGAGCGCGATGCGCTCGGCGTCGTCCGGGGTGACCTCGGCGATGTCCACCTGTCCCGCGGCGAGCGCGGCGGCGCGCTGCTCGCGCGGCACGGCCTTGAGGATCATCTTCTCGAGCTTCGCGGGCTTGCCCCACCAGCGCGGGTTGCGGGTCAGCGTGAGCTCGCCGGCCTTGCGGTCGACCTCCGCGATACGGAACGGACCCGCCGTCGACTTGAGCTTCTTGCGGGCCGTGTCGTTGAAGGAGTCCGGGGTGCCCATGACGTCCTTGGGGTACAGCGGCGAGAACAGCGAGCGCCAGTCGGTGTACGGCTTGGCGAAGGTGACCCGCACCTCGAGGTTGTTGGCGCCCCGCTCGATCTTCTCGATCCGGTCGTACCCCGCGTTGCGCGCCGTCCAGAACGCCGAGTCCTCACCCGACAGGGCGCGCCACTGGGCGGCGAAGTCGGCGGCGCCGATCTCGCGGCCGTCGCTCCACACCGCCTGCTGGTTCAGCTTGTACAGGACGACCTGCTTGGGCTCGCGCTCGATGATCTCGGCGCTCTCCAGGTAGTCGGCGTTGCGCACCGCGCGGCCGCGCTCGTCGATCTCGTACATCGAGGGCAGTACGGCGCCGGCGATACGGGAGGTCGCCGGATCGGCGTCCGACTGGAAGGAGTTGAAGGTCTCGGGCAGGGCGTCGACGGCCCAGGTCGCCTTGCCTCCGTCGGCGATCAGCTCGCGGTCGGCGTCCGCGATGTCCTGCGCGGCGTTCGGAGAACCGCCGGCCTCGTCGGCGGTGCCGCACGCGGCGAGTGACGGCAGGGCGAGCACGCCCGCGACGAGGAAGGCCGTCGCCCGCACTGCGGGACGGACGCCGGTGCGTACGGCGGGATCGCGTGGGGGCATGGCGTGGGACCTCCGGGGCTCGCCCGGTCACCGCGCTTCCCTTGAGGTGCCGGGTTTGTTCAACTGTGGAGAGGTATCTGGGGATATTGCGTGCTGATCACACGGATACCGGCCCCACTGAAAGGGATCCCTGGAAGGAGGCGGCGCAGACACGTCGGCGGGTGACTCCAAGCCCACCCATGCGGCCCAATCCGGCCCGATCCAGCCGCAGACCGTTGCTCATGAGCCCCCGTGGGCCCTCGTACGGGGGAATCCGCGCAGATCCCTTCACAATCCGGGATGTGACGCGCGACACTCGCAGGCGCACGATCCCTGGGATCCGCCCGCGACAAGCGGAAGTGGAGGGCAACTCATGTCCCTGCACGATGACTTGACGGCCGTTCAGCGCTGTCTCGACGATCTGGTGCGCTCGGTCGGACGACTCGAGCAGCACGTCGGGTCCGGCCTGGACATCCGCCGGGTGCGCACGGACGCCGACCATCTGCGCGACAGCCTCGCGCTGCTCAAGGAGTCCGCTCCGACCCTGCGCCCCCAGGCGCGGCCGGAGATGGTCTCCATCCCCGACACCCCCTACGACCGTTCCCTGTGGGCCGATGCCGACGACGAGGGCCTGGGTGCCAGCGATCGTCGCGCTCCCTGACCCACGGTCGGAAGAACGACCGCTCGAAGAGAACGGAACAGCCGTACCGACTGGAGACCCCGTTGGCCACTGGCACAGAACCCCACGCCTCTAGGAAATTCAGCCATAGCGAGGGCGGGGTGCGCGGCGAAGGCCGCGCCGCCATCGCCGCCGCGCATCTGCGCACCGACCGCTGGTGGCTGCAGCCCGCCGCGACATTCGCGGGCCTGCTCGCCTTCATCGTCTACTCGACCTGGCGGGCCTTCGCCAACGCGGACTACTACGCGGCGCCCTACGTCTCGCCGTTCTACTCGCCCTGTCTCGCGGAGAACTGCCAGACGATGAAGGGCGGCCCCAACTGGGAGATCTTCGGCAGCTGGTGGGGCCTTTCGCCCGCGCTGCTCATCCTGATCTTCCCGCTGGGCTTCCGGCTCACCTGCTACTACTACCGCAAGGCCTACTACCGGGGCTTCTGGGCCTCTCCCCCGGCCTGCGCGGTGGCCGAGCCGCACAAGAAGTACAGCGGTGAGACCAAGTTCCCGCTGATCTTCCAGAACATGCACCGCTACTTCTTCTACGCGGCGGTGCCGGTGGCGGGCATCCTCACGTACGACACCGTCCTCTCGTTCCGCGACGAGAACTACGAGTGGGGGCACATGGGCCTCGGCTCACTCGTGTTCCTCGTCAACATCGTGCTGATCTGGGCCTACACCGTCTCCTGCCACTCATGCCGGCACATCGTCGGGGGCAAGCTCAAGCACTTCTCCAAGCACCCTGTGCGCTATCGGATGTGGAAGGGCATCGGCTGGCTGAACGGCCGTCACATGCTCCTCGCCTGGGCCTCGTTGATCACGGTGGCCCTCGCCGACTTCTACGTCTATCTCGTCGCCAGTGGCGCGTTCGACGATCCGCGCTTCTTCTGATGGCAGGGGCCTTCTAAATGACCACAGTTGAACGGCAGCAGTGGGACGTTGTCGTGGTGGGGGCCGGCGGCGCCGGGCTCCGGGCCGCGATCGAGGCGCGCGAGCAGGGTGCGCGGGTGGCGGTCATCTGCAAGTCGCTGTTCGGCAAGGCCCACACGGTGATGGCCGAGGGCGGGATCGCCGCCTCGATGGGCAATGTGAACGACGGCGACAACTGGCAGGTGCACTTCCGCGACACCATGCGCGGGGGCAAGTTCCTCAACCAGTGGCGGATGGCCGAACTGCACGCGCAGGAGGCGCCCGACCGCGTATGGGAGCTGGAGACCTGGGGTGCGCTCTTCGACCGCACCAAGGACGGGCGGATCTCGCAGCGCAACTTCGGCGGACACGAGTATCCGCGGCTCGCGCATGTCGGCGACCGTACGGGCCTCGAGCTGATCCGGACCCTTCAGCAGAAGATCGTCTCGCTGCAGCAGGACGACAAGAAGGAACTCGGCGAATACGAAGCCGGGTTGAAGGTGTTCCAGGAGTGCACCGTCACGCGCATCCTGAAGGACGACGTGGACGGGAAGGTGGCCGGGGTCTTCGCGTACGAACGCGAATCCGGGCGCTTCTTCGTGATCGAGGCGCCGACGGTGATCCTCGCGACCGGCGGGATCGGCAAGTCCTTCAAGGTCACGTCCAACTCGTGGGAGTACACGGGCGACGGACATGCTCTGGCCCTGCTCGCGGGGGCGCCGCTGCTGAACATGGAGTTCGTGCAGTTCCACCCGACCGGAATGGTCTGGCCGCCTTCGGTGAAGGGGATCCTCGTCACCGAGTCCGTACGCGGGGACGGCGGGGTGCTGCGGAACTCCGAGGGCAAGCGGTTCATGTTCGACTACATCCCGGATGTCTTCAAGGAGAAGTACGCGGAGTCCGAGGAGGAGGGCGACCGCTGGTACGACGATCCGGACCACAATCGGCGCCCTCCCGAGCTGCTGCCCCGCGACGAGGTCGCGCGGGCGATCAACTCCGAGGTGAAGGCCGGGCGCGGGTCTCCGCACGGCGGGGTGTTCCTCGATGTGTCCACCCGTATGCCCGCCGATGTCATCCGTCGCCGACTGCCGTCCATGTACCACCAGTTCAAGGAGCTGGCGGACGTGGACATCACGGCCGAGGCGATGGAGGTCGGGCCGACCTGTCACTACGTGATGGGCGGGATCGCCGTCGAGTCCGATTCGGCGGCGGCGCTCGGCGTGCCCGGTCTCTACGCGGCCGGCGAGGTCGCGGGCGGGATGCACGGCTCGAACCGGCTCGGCGGGAACTCGCTGTCCGACCTGCTCGTCTTCGGGCGGCGGGCCGGGCTGCACGCCGCGCAGTACGCGGCGGGGCTCGCGGAGAACCGGCCGGTGATCGAGGAGAGCCAGATCGACCTCGCCGCCGCGGAGGCGCTGCGGCCCTTCTCGGCCGAGGGCCCCGACGAGGAGCTGGTCGAGGACGGTCCGGTGCCGGTGGCCGGGAAGCCCGCGGAGAACCCGTACACCCTGCATCAGGAACTGCAGCAGGCGATGAACGACCTGGTCGGCATCATCCGGCGCGAAGGGGAGATGGCGCAGGCCCTGAAGAAGCTCGCCGATCTTCGGGTACGCGCCCGGCGGGCGGGGGTCGAGGGCCACCGGCAGTTCAACCCCGGGTGGCATCTCGCTCTCGACATGCGGAACATGCTGCTCGTCAGCGAGTGCATCGCGCGCTCCGCGCTCGAGCGCACGGAGAGCCGTGGCGGGCACACCCGCGAGGACTATCCGGGCATGGACCGGGGGTGGCGCCGGGTGAACCTGCTGTGCCAGCTCGCCGATCCCACCGGCGGTCTGGCTGCCACTGATCCGGTACGCGGCCAGATCCGCCTCGTACGCAAAGAGACCGAACCGATCCGACCGGACCTGCTCGCCCTCTTCGACAAGGAAGAGCTGGTCAAGTACCTGGCCGAAGAGGAGCTCCTCTGATGAGCACGGCTGCATCGACCTCGTACGAGGCGCATTTCAAGGTCTGGCGCGGGGACGCCGAAGGCGGCGGGCTCGAGGACTTCCGGGTCGAGGTGAACGACGGGGAGGTCGTGCTCGACATCATTCACCGCCTTCAGGCCACGCAGACGCCGGATCTCGCGGTGCGGTGGAACTGCAAGGCCGGCAAGTGCGGGTCCTGTTCGGCGGAGATCAACGGGCGGCCGCGGCTGATGTGCATGACGCGGATGTCGACGTTCTCGCGCGACGAGACGCTGACGGTCACGCCGCTGCGGGCCTTCCCCGTCGTACGCGACCTGGTGACCGACGTCGGGTTCAACTACACCAAGGCCCGTGAGGTGCCCTCCTTCGTACCGCCGCAAGGGCTCGGGCCCGGTGAGTACCGGATGATGCAGGAGGACGTGGACCGGTCGCAGGAGTTCCGCAAGTGCATCGAGTGCTTCCTGTGCCAGGACACCTGCCATGTGGTGCGTGACCACGAGGAGAACAAGGCGGCTTTCGCGGGTCCCCGATTCCTGATGCGGGTCGCGGAGCTCGATATGCACCCCCTGGACGCGGCCGCCGAGACCGGGCTCGACCGCAAGGCCACCGCGCAGGACGAGCACGGGCTCGGGTACTGCAACATCACCAAGTGCTGCAGCGAGGTCTGCCCCGAGCACATCAAGATCACGGACAATGCGCTGATCCCGCTGAAGGAGCGGGCGGTGGACCGCAAGTACGACCCGTTGGTGTGGCTGGGGAACAAGATCCGGCGGCGTACGGAGTCCTGAGCCCCACAGCGAGCGGCCCGCCCCACCGTGTGGACGGTGGGGCGGGCCGTGGCTTGTGCGCGCGAGGTCAGGCGGCCAGCTTGTTCTGGCAGTTGGTCAGCCGGGTCTTCGCCGTCTTCAGCAGCCGGTGGACCTTGGTGCGGTCCTGCGCGAGCTCCTCGTCGGGCTTGAACGCGGTCCACTCGTCGTACGCCGCGCGCTCCTCGGCCTGGGCCTTGGCCAGCTCCGCCCTCAGGTCCTCGCGCCGCTCGACCAGCTCCGCGTACTCGGGGGACGCGGGGTCCGTGTCGTAGAGGTGGTCGTTCACGTCGCCGATGGCGTCCATGACACCGTCGACGTTCCCGGTGGCCTCCGCCACGTTCGCGTACAGGTCGTCGGACTTCGCCTGCTCCGCCGCGAACTGCGCGTCGAGCTTGTCGGCGCTCTCCTGGTGGCGGTTGACCGTCTTCTGGTAGGCGTTGCAGTTCGGCTCGGGCGCCGCGTCGGCGTGGGCGAGCGACACGGGCAGGGCGAGCGCGAGGAAGGACGCGACGACGACGGCGGCGCGGACGGCGTGGCGGTGGGTCATGCAGTGGACCTCGTTCCGGGTGTGACGGGCTGAAGTGGATTCCGGTGGCGATGGCCCCGACGACATCTCCGTCGGACCGGGACCGCGGCCATCCATGCCACCCGGGGCCGCGCACCACACGGCAGGCCCAGCCGGTTCACACGGATGGATCGGTCTTCGCCACAGGCCCGGTCGCGACCCTCCAGAACCGGACATACGCTCACGTATGTGACGCCACCCCGCGATCGCTCGCTGCCCCACATAGCCGCGCGGGCGGTCCTGGCCGCCCTGCTCGTGGTCGTGCTGCCTCTGCTCCTGACCGGTCCCGCGCGGGCCGAGGGCTCGGTCACGCTGTCCAGGTCCGGGCAGATCACCGACAAGGTGGGGGCGCTCGGCGACCGCAAGGGCGAGGTCGGCCAGGCGCTCGACAAGCTCTACGACGACCGCGGGGTCCAGCTCTTCGTCGCGTACGTACGGGATTTCTCCGGGCAGAGCGCGAAGAGCTGGGCGAACAGCACGGCCGAGCGCAACGGGCTCGGTCTGGACGACATCCTGCTCGCGGTGGCCACCCACGACCGGCAGTACGCGTACTCGGTCGACCAGGACTCCCGGCTCAGCGAGGCCCAGCTGCAGGAAGTGGCCACGAAGGCGATCGAGCCGGCGCTGAAGCAGAACGACTGGGCGGGCGCCGCGATCGGTGCGGCGAACGGCTACGACGCGGTCCTCGCGGGTCAGCCGGTGCCCACTCCGACGATCACCCCCGGCAACCCCGATCCGGGCGCAGCCGAGGACCACGGTCCGGCGACCGGGGATCTGGTGCTTCCGGTGATCGCGGTGGGCAGCGCGGGTGCGCTCGCGGCGTATGCGTACACGCGGAGCAAGCGGAAGAAGGACGGCGGCGCGGGTTCGGGCGGCAGTACGGCGGGCTGGCAGCAGGGTCCCGCGCCCACTCCCCTGCCCGAGCTGGACAAGAAGGCGCGGCTGCTGCTCGTCGAGACCGATGACGCGATCCGGACCTCGACCGAGGAACTCGGCTTCGCAGCGGCCCAGTTCGGGGACGACGCGGTCAAGCGCTTCCAGGACGCAGTGACGTACGCGAAGGGTGAACTGACCGCCGCCTTCAAGCTGCGACAGCAGCTCGACGACGCGTTTCCCGAGGACGACGCCACCAAGCGGCGGATGCTGGACGAGATCGTCTCGCGGTGCTCGGAGGCCAACCGGCGGCTCGACGCCGAAAGCGCGGACTTCGACCGGCTGCGGGCTCTCGAGCAGAACGCTCCTGAGGCGCTGGCACTGGCCGAAGGGACGTTCCGCGAGGTCAGCGCGCGGACGACGACGGCCGCCCAGACGTACGCCGGCCTTGGCACGCGCTACGCCGACTCCGCCTCCGCGCCCGTGAGCGGGCATGTCGAGGAGGCGCAGGAGCGGCTGCTCTTCGCCACCGAGAACCTCAATCAGGCGCGGCAGCTGCTCGACGGCGGCCAGAAGGGGCCCGCCGCGGTGCATCTGCGAGCCGCCGAAGGAGCCGTCGACCAGGCGGGCACGCTGGTGGACGCGGTGAACCGGCTCGCGGCGGAGCTCGGCCAGGCCGAGGCGAAGCTGCCCGGGGCGCTGACCGAGACGGAGACCGATCTGGCCGATGCGCGCGGACTGCTGCAGGGCACGGCGACCGGCACCTCGACCGCCGATCTGCAGGGGCGGATCGCGCGGGCCGAGTCGGTGCTTTCGGATGTACGGGGTGAGGTGGCCGGCGGGCGGTACGACCCGATCGACGCGCTGCGGCGGATCGAGGAGGCGGACTCGGCGCTCGACGACTCCCTGGCCGGGGCGCGCGAGCGCGAGGTCGCCGATCAGCGGGCGCGGGGGCTGCTCGACCAGACGCTGCTCACCGCGCGCAGTGCGGTGGGTGCGGCGGCCGACTACATCACGACGCACCGGGGCGGGGTGGGCAGCGAGGCCCGTACGCGGCTCGCGGAGGCGCAGCGGCATCTCGCCTCCGCCGACGCACTGGCCGCATCCGACGCCTCGGGCGCACTGGCCCACGCCCAGCAGGCCGACTCCATGGCACGTCAGGCGCAGCAGCTGGCCGAGCGGGATGTGCGCTCCTTCGATCCTTACGGGGGCGGGCCCGGTGGCCGTTCGCGTTCGGGCGGGATGGGCGGCGCGGTGCTCGGCGGGATCATCCTCGGCGAGGTGCTGGGCGGGATGGGGCGCGGGATGGGCGGCGGCTTCGGCGGTGGCCGGGGCGGTGGCGGGTTCGGGGGTGGGCCGGGGAGCTTCGGCGGAGGTGGGACCCGGGGGCGGATGGGTGGTGGTGGGCGTTTCTGAACCGGCCTTTCATCCCGTACGGACCTTCGGACCTTCGTACGGGGTCATGAACTCTCGTACCCGTAAAGGAAGTTCACCGTCATGACGAAGCAGACCATCCTGGGCCGTGTCGCCCAGCTCGCGAAGGCCAACATCAACTCGCTGCTCGACCAGGCCGAGGATCCGCAGAAGATGCTCGACCAGCTGATCCGCGACTACACCAACAACATCCGCGAGGCGGAGGAGGCGGTGTCGACGACGATCGGCAATCTGCGGCTGCTCGAAGCGGACCACAAGGAGGACGTGGACGCGGCGGGCGAGTGGGGCGGCAAGGCGCTCGCGTCCAGCAAGAAGGCCGATCAGATGCGGTCGGCGGGGGACGCGGAGGGTGCGGACAAGTTCGACGCGCTCGCGAAGGTGGCGCTGGGGCGCCAGCTGCAGTCGGAGAAGGAGGCGAAGGACGCCGAGCCGACGATCGCCGCGCAGACCGAGGTGGTCGACAAGCTGAAGTCCGGTCTCGACCAGATGAAGGTCAAGCTGACCGAACTGCAGGCGAAGCGCGATCAGTTGGTGGCGCGGGCCAAGACGGCCCAGGCGCAGAACCAGATGATGGACGCGGCGCAGAACATCAACGTCCTGGACCCGACGAGTGAGCTGTCGCGGTTCGAGGACAAGGTGCGCAGGGAGGAGGCGAGGGCGATGGGCAAGCAGGAGCTGGCGGCCTCGTCGCTGGACGCCCAGTTCGAGCAGCTCGACTCGATGGGCGACCAGGCGGAGATCGAGGCGCGGCTTGCGGCGATGAAGGCCACGTCCTGAGCGGTGAGGGTACCCCGGGCGGTACACCGGGGCACCACCCCGTCAGAACATGCTCAACAGCGCGTCCACCGAAGGTTCCGACGGGGATCCGCCGTCCGGGAGTGGGAGTTCGAACCACACCGTTTTGCCGTGGGGGGTGCGGCGGGCGCCCCACGAAGCGCTGAGGAGGCCGACCAGTTGGAGGCCGCGGCCGCCCTCGTCCGTGTCGCGGGCTCTGCGGCGGCGGGGCTGGACGAGGCCCGCGTCCCAGACCTCGCAGACCAGGGTGCGGTCCAGGAGCAGGCGGAGCCGGATCTCGCCCTCGCCGTAGCGCAGGGCATTGGTGACCAGTTCGCTGACCAGGAGTTCCGTCGTGTCGACGAGGGCCTCCAGGTCCCAGGTCGCCAGCAGGGCGCGGGCCAGTTCGCGGGCGCGGCCCACCGAGCGGGCCTCGCGGGGCAGGGTCCAGTCGCCGACCGACTCGCGGGGCAGACCCTGCACCCGGGCCATGAGCAGGGCGATGTCGTCCTCGCCGTGGTGGGTGTCGAGGGTGTTGAGGACGTGGTCGCAGACGTCTTCGAGGGGGCGGGCGGGGTCGGTGAGGGCTGAGCGGAAGGCGCGCAGGCCTTCGTCGAGGGGATGGTCGCGGGATTCGACCAGACCGTCCGTGTACAGGGCGAGCAACGCGCCCTCCGGGAGCTGCACTTCGACTTCCTCGAAGGGTTCGCCGCCGACGCCGAGCGGCATGCCCGGCGGTACGTCGAGCATCAGGGCCTCTTCGCCCGGTTCGACGAGCACGGGGGGCAAGTGGCCCGCGTTCGCGAAGGTGCAGCGCCGCGTGACTGGGTCGTACACCGCGTAGACACAGGTCGCGAGGTACACCTCGGAGGGGTCCACGTCGCGGCCCTGGAGTGCGCGGCGGGTGGACTGCGGTGAGTGCGGGTGCTGGCCCCAAGGGGTCGGGGCGCCGAGGCCGCGGGCGATCTCGTCCAGGGCGGAGAGCACCTCGGCCGGTTCGAGGTCGAGGAGGGCCAGCGTGCGTACGGCGGTGCGGAGTTCACCCATGGCCACCGCGGCGCGCAGACCGCGGCCCATCACGTCGCCGACGACCAGGGCCGTACGGTGGCCGGGGAGTTCGATCACGTCGAACCAGTCGCCGCCGACCTCGGTGGCCGCATTGCCGGGCAGATAGCGGCAGGCGATGTCGAGGCCCGCCGCCTCGGGGTCGCCGGGCGGGAGCAGGGAGCGCTGCAGGATCAGGGCGCGTTCGTGCTCGCGGCGGTACAGGCGCGCGTTGTCGATACAGACCGCGGCGCGCGCGGCCAGTTCGACCGCGAGAGTGCGGTCGCGGTCGGAGAAGGGCTCGCTGCCCATCGTGCGCGAGAAGCGCACCAGGCCCACGACGGTGTCGTGCGCGACCATCGGCACGGCGAGCGTCGAGCGCACCATGCCGCCTTCCACGCGCGGGATGGTGACCGGGCGTGCGGTGCGCAGGGCGTCCGCGCAGGGCGAGTTGAAGGCGTAGCGGTGCAGGGAGCCGATGGCCACCGGCTCACCGCCGTCGTCCAGCGGACCGTCCGACACGGCGCTGGAGAACGCCACGCGGCGCAGCTCCGCACTGCCGTCGGCGAGACCGGGCGGGGTCTCGTCGCCGTCGAGCAGCCCTTGGTAGAGGTCCACGGAGGCCAGGTCGCAGAAGACGGGGACGGTGACGTCCAGAAGTTCGCGGGCGGTGGTCTCCAGGTCGAGGGAGTTGCCGATGCGCGAGCCGGCTTCGTTGAGCAGCGCGAGATTACGGCGGGACTGTGCCGCCTCACGGGCGGCCGCATGGCGGCGGGTGACATCCGTGCCGAGGCCGGCCACGCCGATCGGGCGGCCCGTACCGCTGTGCACGCGGTAGAGGTTGATCGACCAGTGGCGGCGGTCGTTGGATCCCGGTGCGGGACCGACGATCTGCATGTCCGTGACGGACTCGCCGGTCTCCAGGACCCGCTTGAGCGCGGCGGCCATCCGGTCGGCCTCGCCGCGCGGCAGATAGTCGTGGACGGTGCGGCCGCGGTGTTCGTCGGCGTGGCCGCCGAAGACGGAGGCGAAGCGCTTGTTGGCGCGCTGCACGCGGAGATCCGTGCCGAACAACAGGAATCCGAAGGGTGATTGGCCGAAAATGGCCTGCGAGGCCGCCAGGTCGGTCTCTATGCGGCGCAGTGCGCGGACATCGACCACTATGCAGACCGCACCACGCGCCCCCGGTTCGGTCTCGGTCGGCATCACATAGACCTCGGCGACACCGTCGAGCGTGCCGTCCTCGGCCATCCGGAAGGGGACGATTCCCGTCCACTCCTTGCCGTCGAGGATCTCGCCGATCCTGCGATGGCCCACATCGCGCAGGCCGGCGGGGACGAAGGCCTCGATGGGGTCCTTGCCCACGGCGTCGGCCGCGGCCACGTGGAAGAGCTGCTCGGCACGGAGGGACCACTGGTCGATCCGGCCGTCGGGGCCGAGCGAGAACGCGGCGACCTTGATGTAGTCGTAGATCGAACCGGGCGGGCTCGCCTGCCACAGGATGTCGGCCACTCCCCGGACAGACTCGGACCGGCGCACCTGCCCCGCGGGCTGCTCGGGCTCAGGCGTACCGGCTGCTATCTCGCTCACGCGACCGTCCCCTCCAGCTCACCGTCATGTACCGGATCCCGCGACGGCTTGCCCACAGTATCCAGCACTACGGCCGCACGCAACACTGCGTTCACAGCTCCACTGCGATACATCCGTTTTCGGCCGTGCCGCAGGGAGATCGGCTCTAGTTCACCTTCTAACCAAGCAGAGGCCCCCTCTAACCCCGGCTCAGGCGGGAAGCGTCAGCTCGAACCAGACGGTCTTTCCGGAATGCCCCGCTCTGGTACCCCAGCGGGTGGCCGAGCAGGCGACAAGCTGCAGGCCACGGCCGCCTTCGTCGTCCACCGTCGCATGCCGCTCCAGAGGCGGGTCCGGGAGCGGATCTGAGACTTCGACCCGCAGTACGCCGGGCGCTTCGGAGGGGCGCACGAGCCGCACACCGATGGGGCCGGAGGCGTACCGCAAAGAATTGGTCACGAGCTCGCTGACGAGGAGCACCGTGACATCACCGAGCGTGGCCAGACCCCAGTGCACGAGCTGCTTGCGGACGACGGCGCGGGCGGTGCGTACGGCGGTGGGATCGGCGGGAAAGGTCCACTCGGCGCAGTCGCCTTCGGTCTCGATCACGCCGATCACTTCCCGGAGCGGGGCCGGAACCTCTGTCCGGTTTCATGGGGTTAATCAGCACATACCCGATATCACAGGGCGCCTACCGCTTACGTAGGCGCACTGTGGCACAAACGGCGTAGCCAGGAGCGCCGAACAGGATCTCCTGGAGCCCCGGGGCGCACGTCTGCCCAGGTGGGGTCGCACTCTCCGAGGTCCTGCCGCCGTCAGGCCGAAGGTGTCACAGCAGGTCGCCCGCGGCCTTCAGATCATCAAAGAGCAACTGGTCGACGGGCGGCACCGAATCCCGGTCCGCATACGAGAACCAGGCCATCTCCTCGATCTCGCTACTCGGAGTCAGCTCCCCCTCGTATTCGGCCGTGTAGCAGGCCATCCGCGCAATCGTGCCTGCCGGACGCTCCGGAACACCGGCCTCGTACGTGCCCACGTAGGCGACCGTGCCAGGGTCGAGCAGGACGCTGAGCTCCTCCTTGATCTCACGCAGCAGGGTCTCGACATCGCTCTCCGCCCCCTCGCGCTTGCCGCCGGGAGGGTAGAAGACGTCCTTGCCACGCGGACGCGCGCACAGGATGCGGCCGTTCTCGATGCGCACCCATGCCACCGTGTCGATCAGCACTGACTACGTCCCGCTTCCGCTTGTCCGCACTTCGGTCGCACGGGACCTTACCCGGATGCGCCACGGCGCGACCCAGGGCCCGACAACCGTCTCCCGGCCGTCCGCACCACTCAGACAGTGCGGCTGTCCGCCCGCTCCACCCAGTAGAGCTGCTTGTGGCCGCGGTCCTCCAGGCCGGCGACGACCTTCTCGGCCTCCGCCCTGGTGGCATACCTGCCGACGCGATAGCGGTTGCCGTTGTCGTCCTGCCGTATGACATGCCAGGGAAGGGTCGGGCTGTTGTCGTTCATCGCTCTCCTTCCCTTCCGCTTGGGGCGTGCCGCATCGCGCCCGGTGAGGAAACCCCACAACGCATATGCCCGAGCCTACGCCCGGACTTCACTCTGTGGAGCGGGGTTTGCACAATGAGGTAGCGAATCGGCCATCGACGCGGGGGCGCATCCCGGTGGATACGCCCCCGCGTCGTCAACTCGGTGTCGAATCGGACCTGTTCAGACCTGTTCGACCTTGGTACGGACCGTCGGCAGCGGCATCAGGACCGGTTCACCGCTCGGCGCCTTGCGGCAGACGTCTCCGCAGTCGGCGTCGAGCGAGCAGCACAGGGAGCAGATGGGGCCGTTCTGTACAGGGCAGTCGGCGATGTCGGGCAGCTCGTAGGCCGTTTCGCAGACCGAGCAGTCGTGGGTCGCGGTCTCGTCCTCGACGACGACATCCGGGCCGTTCACCGGGTTCGGACGGGCGAGGTAGTACTTGCCCTTGGTGGCCCAGGCGATCAACGGGCAGAGGATCAGGGCGAGTCCGGCGGCGATGAAGGTCGAGAAGGCCTCGGCGTACTCACCGAAGACACCGAAGAACGCCGTGATGGAGACGACCGAGGCGATGGTCATCGCACCGAAGCCCGCCGGGTTCACGGCGTACAGGTACGCGCGCTTGAACTCGATGTACTTGGGGCTCCAGCCCATCCGCTTGTTGATGACCAGGTCGGCGGCGACCGCGGCGATCCAGGCGATGCCGACGTTGGAGTAGAAGCCGAGCAGTTTGCCCAGCGCGGCGAACATGTTCATCTCCATCAGCGTCAGCGCGATGGCGAGGTTCAGGAAGATGTACCAGACCCGGCCGGGGTGCTTGTGCGTGATACGGGAGAAGAAGTTCGACCAGCTCAGCGAGCCACTGTAGGCGTTGGTGACGTTGATCTTGATCTGCGAGACGATCACGAAGACCGCGGCGGCGGGCAGCGCCACCGAGCCGAGCCAGGGCTTGAGCGCTTCGAGCTGCGGCGCGATGGGTTCGAGCGCATGGGTCTTCCCTACGGCCTCGAGGGCGACGAAGGCGAGGAACGCACCGCCGAGCTGCTTGGCCGCGCCGATGATCACCCAGCCGGGACCGGCCGCGAGAACGGCCAGATTCCATCGGCGCTTGTTCGCCTCGGTCTTCTTCGGCATGAAGCGCAAGTAGTCGGCCTGCTCGCCGATCTGGGCGATCAGGGAGAGCGCCACACCGGTGCCGAGACCGAAGCCGATCCAGTCGAATCCGGAGCCGGCACCCTCCGTACCGCCGAAGGAGCCGAACGCGCCCCAGGCGTCCGGGGCCTCGAAGGCGAGGATGACGAACGGCAGGATCATGCCGATGATCCAGATCGGCTGGGTCCAGGCCTGCACCTTGGCGAGCGCGCCCATGCCGCGGAAGACGATCGGGATCACGATCAGCGTGGTCACCAAGTAGCCGACCTCCACCGGGAGTCCGACGGCCTGGTGCATGGCCTGGGCCATGATCGAGCCTTCGAGCGCAAAGAAGATGAAGGTGAACGAGGCGTAGATGAGGGACGTCAGCGTCGAGCCGAAGTAGCCGAAGCCGGCGCCGCGGGTCACCAGGTCCATGTCCAGGCCGTACTTGGCGCAGGCCTTGGCGATGGGGATGCCGGTGACGAAGATGATCACGGCGGCGGTGAGGATCGAGGCGAAGCCGCTGGTGAAGCCGTAGGTGAAGACGATGGACGCGCCGATCGCGAAGTCCGCGAGATAGGCGATGCCGCCGAGCGCCGTGCCCGCCACCATCGAGGGCGACCAGCGCCGGAACGAGTGCGGGGCATAGCGCAGCGAGTAGTCCTCGCGGCTCTCGTCGGCGGCGAGCTTGGCATAACTGCGCTTCGGCGGCGGCTGGTTGGGCCCGCCGGGCTCACCGGCCTCTTCGGTGCGGGTGACCGTGTCCGTCATGCTGGCTCCTTCGCGCTTTCACCGACCGGGGTGCGGGTTCGGTCGGTGAAAGTAGGAGCCGGAGATGACGATCCGTAGCGGTATACCATTAACCCGGTGTTACGGAGCCGCGCGCGGCGTTAACTCGCGGTCACAGGGCCGGACTTGAGTACCCGGATATCGAGCGCCGCTACTTGACCGGCAGGTGGTAGGCCACGCGATAGCGGTCGGCCGGGATGACCACGTCCGCGGTCTCCACCGGGCGTCCGGAGGCGTAGTACGTGCGCTCGATCACCACGACGACATGGCCGGGCACTCCGCCGAGCAGATGCAGCTCCTCGGCGAGACCGGGGCGGGCGCCGACCTCCTCCGACACGTTGTCCACGATCACGTCGATGGCGGCCATCCGCTCGACCACTCCGCAGCCCCCGAGCGGACCCTCCTCGGGGAGCATGACCGGGGTGCGGCCGGTGATGGCCAGTGGCTCGTAGGACGTGGAGAGCATCATCGCCTCGCCCGCGTCGCGGAAGACGTACGAAGTGCGCATCACGCGGTCGCCGGGCTCCAGCGCGAGCCTGCGGGCGATGTCGCCGTCCGCCAGGTCCTGTTCGCTGCGGGACTCCCAGGTGCCGCGCGCGCCGCTCTCGGCCTGCTCCTGGCGGAACGGGGAGAGCCCGCCTCTGTGCCGGTAGGCCGCTCGCGAGACCCGGCGCGGCACGGGCCGCTCGCGCACATACGTGCCGGAGCCCGAGCGGCCCTCGACCAGACCCTCGGCCATCAGGACCTTGCGGGCCTCCAGGGCCACGGTGTCCGAGACCCCGTACTCCTCACGGATCCGGGCCTGGGAGGGGAGCCGGGTGTGCGGCGGCAGCGTGCCGCTCACGATCTGCTTCCGGAGATCGTCCGCTACGCGCAGATACGCGGGCTGCTCACCGAACGTCACTGGCCACTCCCATCAGGTTGACAGACAGCAACAGCCTGGCAACCGTGGGTTGTTGACCGCAACCAAAGGCCAAGGATTCACTCGAAGTGGTGATCTTGCGTCGGTACCGCCCCGGTGGGGTCAGACTTCGGCGCCCTCGCCGGGCGTCGGGTCGGCGGCCGGATCCTCGGAGTCCTCACCCCCGGATCCGCCATCGCCACCCTCCGGTCCGGTCTCCTCGCTGTCGGCGCCCGCGTCGCGCAGCGAGCCGGTCGTCTTCTCGCCGTCCTCCCTGCCGAGGAGGCAGATGACCTCGCGGTCGCCGAGCGCCCAGCTCTCCTCGGTGGGGGTGGAGAAGAAAGGCATGATCTCCTCAGGCAGCGACTCGAAGCCCCCGGCATAGTCCTCCGCCATCGCGTCGCACCGGTCGAAGGCAAGATCGTCGATCTTGGTCTGGCCCGGATACGAGGAGTGGTCGAGCTCGAAGGATCCGACGGCCTCGTTCTCGTGCGGCTGCGTGCACGGCACGATGTCGACCTCGTAGACGAACTCGTCGTCGTTGCCCGGCACGTTGAAGCACTCGCCCTTGTCGGGCGAGGCGAGCTGCTCCTTCTGCGCCTCCTTCACACCGTCGCTGAACCCGTCCCAGAAGTCGGAGGCCGCTCCGCTGACGAAGAAGAGGACGGTCAGGACCACGGTCACCGCGTTGACCACGATGCCCGAGATCGCGAGACCCCTGCCGGACTGACCGGTCTTCTTGGTCTGGCGCAGCGCGACGAGGCCGAAGATCAGGCCGAGCGGCAGGAAGCAGAGCACACAGGTCACGAGGGCCGCGATGGCGAGGCCGCTGGTCCGCGGCGCGGTCGGGTACGGCTGCCAGCCGTTGCCGTAGCCGGGGTATCCGGGGTTCCCGGGGTTCCCGGGGTTCCCGGGGTTCCCGGGGTTCCCGGGGTATCCAGGGTTCCCGGGGTACTGGCCGTAGGGCGCCTGCTGGCCGTACGGGGGCTGGGGCTGCTGGCCGTACGGGGTGCCCTGGGGCGGCGGACCGTACGGGTTGTCCTGTGGAGGCGGACCGTAGGGGTTGTCCTGGGGCGGCGGGGGTATGGCCACGGGTTCCGGTCTCCTGATCGGCTCTGTGCGAGAGCTGCGCTGTGCGAACTGCCGACCGAAAGCGTACGGGCTCCGTCTCCCGGGGCGTACGGGGCGGCTCGGACCCGTTGGTACCCGCGGGCAGCGCCTCTACGGTGGGCGCGAACGCTCGGTGCCGTACCTGCCAAGTACCGGGTGAGACCGCAGAGCGGCGGTCACGAGGGAGGGCCCGTGACGAAGTACGGGGACCGGGGTGGGGACGAGGACGCGTTGGTACGGTCACGACGCAGGCCGGAGGCCTTCGAGCCCTTGGTGGAGCGGCATTCCGTGGCCTTGCACGGCTACTTCGCCCGGCGTGCGCCTGCCGTCGCGGACGATCTTCTCGCCGAGGTGTGGCTGCAGGCGTACGCGACCCGGCGGGGGTTCGATCCACGGCGGGGCACGGCGCGCGCCTGGCTGTTCGGTGTCGCGCGCAATGTGCTGTCGGGGCACTGGCGGCGGGTGGCCAGGGAGCGGCCGGCGGCCGCGGCCGGGGACACCTTCGAGCGCGGCTCCGAGGGCGCCTTCGGGGACGCCTTCGGGGTTACGGAGACGGTGGACTGGTCCGCGGTGGACGCCCGGCTCGACGCCTGCGCGATGGCGCCCGAGCTACGCCGGGCCATCGGTGAACTCCCTTACGAGGAGAAGGAGTTGCTGCTCCTTGTCGCCTGGGAGGAGCTGACGCCGAGCGAGGCGGCCGCGGTGGTGGGCATTCCCGCCGGGACGGCCCGCTCCCGGCTGCACCGGGCCCGTTCCCGGTTACGCGGGGACACGGCGCTCACTCCCCCGACGGAGCCCGCGCCCCCCTCCGCACGCATCCGTCTGGCAGGAGATACGGCATGACCGACGTGGAGCTGCACGAGCGCAATGAGGTTCTCGACTTTCCGGGTGCGGAGGGTCTGGTGGCCGCGGGCCGGGTGGACCCGCCGTCAGCGGCGGTGCTGGCCGCGGCCCGCCCGGTTCCCGCCTTCGTACCCCTGCGGCCCGAGCGGGGCCGGCGGCTGCTGGTCGCCGCGGCGGTCGTGGCGGCGGTCGCCGGGGGCGCGGTGGCCTATCCGGTGATCGGGTCCGGGCCCGGCGGTGCGCCGGTCTCGGCGAGTGCGGCCGCTTTCCTCGAGGATGTGGCCGACGCGGTGGCGGACGACTCCGTGAGCGATGCCCCGTATTGGAAGGTGCGCACCGAGGGCCGGGAGTGGAAGCACGCCTGGGAGGTGCACACCTCGTATTTCGACCGCGAAGGCCGCTACTGGGGAGTGAACGCGGACGGCACGATCCAGAAGCCGCCCGCGGACTATCCGTCGGAGAAGCTGCAGCGGTGGTCGGTGGGTGACGACCGGCTGACATGGCAGGAGCTCGGCTCCTTGCCCACCGAGCCCGGGGCGATGGCGGAACGGCTGGGGCCCGATGCGCGCCGCCAGGCGTCGGCCCTGCTGGCGGAGGCGCCGGTGAGCCCCGCGGTGCGGGCCGCGCTCTTCCGGGTGATCGCCGACAGCCCGGGAGTCGAGTTGATCGGCACGGTGAAGGACCGCAAGGGGCGTGCGGGCACGGCGGTCCGGTTCGAGGGACACCCCGGCATCACGACGCAGTTGATCATCGCGCCCGGGTCGGGGCAGCTGCTCGAGCGGCAGGACTGGTCGGAGCAGGGGTCGGAGGAGCAGGTGACCTATCTGGAGGTCGGGCCGGCGGAGAGGGTGGGCTGACCCGGCAGGGGTGGGGTGGGGTGCAGGTGTGGTCGTCGGCCGCACCTGCACCCCCGTGCGTGGGACCCTCGCGCGCCGCACCGCAGACCCGGTAGCACCGCTTCCTAGGGTCGGCCGGGTGAGCACCTCGCGCAGCAGCCGGTACGGCGCCCTCGCAGCAGTCCTCGCCCTCCTCGTGGGAGCTGCCCCCGCCACCGCCCGCCCCTGGCCCGCCGACCCCTCGGACCGCACCGCGCCCGGCGGGAGTTGTGCGCCGTCGCCGGGGTGGACGCCGGCCTCGACGGACCCGGAGAAGACCGGGCCCGCGCATGCGTACGTGGGCAACGGGCTGCTCGGTGTGCGGGTGCCGCCGCGTGGGCACGGGTACGCGGTGTCGGACGCCAAGACCGGGTGGCCGCTGTTCACGCCGCGCTACGACGGGGCGTTCGCGGCCGGGCTCTACGCGGTCGACAAGGAGAGCGGGCGGCAGGCCGTGGCCGCGCTCCCCCACTGGACCACCCTCGACTTCGTGGCGGGCAAGGAGACCTACGGGGCCGAGGGGAAGACCTCCGCGTATCGCCAGACGCTCTTCCTGCGGTGCGGATTCGTGCGGACCGCACTGACCTGGACCACGAGCGACGGCCGCCGTACCGATCTCGTCTACGACGTGCTCACCGACCGCAACACCCCGCGCGGCGGGGCGGTGCGGCTGCGCATCACTCCGCACTGGAACGGCACCGCCACCGTCGTGGACCGTATCGACGGCCGGGCCGCGCGCCGGCTCGTGCACGAGGGCGGAGGCGCGAGCGGGCGGGCCACGGTCGATGTGGCCTTCCGCGCGCAAGGGACCGGGACGCGGGGTGCGGTGGCCTCGACGCTACGGGCGCCCGGAAAGACCCAACAGGCGGGGCCCGCAAAAGACTTGAGCGTGGCGCAGGCCGCCCGTTTCGCGGTGCGTTCCGGGCAGAGCTACGAGGTCGCGAAGTTCGTCGGGGTCGGCAGTGAGCAGACCGCCGCGACCTCCCGGCGCGCCGCGATCCGCACCTCGCAGCACGCGGCGCTGCGCGGCTGGCCCGCCCTGTTCGCCGCGCACACGGCGGCCTGGCGGGGGCTGTGGTCCTCGCGGATCGAGGTGCCGGGGCGCGAGGATCTCCAACTGTGGCTGCGCTCGGCGCAGTACGGCCTGTACTCGGCGCTGCGCCGCGGCGGCCAGGGCAGCGTCTCGCCGGTGGGCCTGAGCAGCGACAACTACGCGGGGCTCGTCTTCTGGGACGCCGAGACCTGGATGTTCCCGCCGCTGCTCGCCACCCGTCCCGAACTCGCCCGTCCCGTACTGGATTACCGCTTCCGTACGCTGGCGGGCGCGCGCGAGAACGCCCGACGGCTCGGCTACAAGGGCCTGTTCTTCCCCTGGACCAGCGGCTCGAAGGGGCAGCTCTGGTCGGAGTGCCACAGCTGGCGTCCGCCGCACTGCCTCACGCAGGTGCATCTGCAGTCGGACATCGCGCTCGCCGCCTGGCAGTACTGGCTGGCCACCGGTGACCGGCGCTGGCTGCGCGGGCGCGGGGAGCCGCTGCTGCGCGGCATCGCCGAGTTCTGGGCCGACAAGGCCGTACGCAATGACGACGGTTCGTACTCGATCCGCGATGTGGCCGGGCCCGACGAGTACAGCAACGGCGTCGACGACGGGGTGTTCACCAACGCGGGTGCGGCGACGGCGCTGCGCCACGCCGCCGAGGCCGTCGAACTGCTCGGCGGGCGGCCCGATCCCGCGTGGCGCAGGATCGCGGACAAGCTGCGGATCCCGTACGACGCGCGGCGGAAGATCTTCTGGCAGTACGAGGGGTTCGAGCGGCTCGCGAAGCCGCGGATCAAACAGGCGGACACGGTGCTCCTGATGTATCCGCTGGAGTGGCCGATGCCGGCGGGCGCCGCGGCCGCGACGCTCGACCACTACGCGGCCATCACCGACCCCGACGGTCCGGCGATGACCGACTCGGTGCACGCGGTGGACGCGGCGGCGACCGGGGAGCCGGGCTGCTCCGCGTACACCTATCTGCAGCGCTCCATCCGGCCGTTCGTACGCGGCCCGTTCGCCCTCTTCTCCGAGGCGCGCGGCGAGAAGGCCGGCGCCCACGATCCGCTCGCAGGCTCCCCCGCGCAGGACTTCCTGACCGGCAAGGGCGGCTTTCTGCAGGTCTTCACGCACGGTCTGACGGGGCTGCGGCTGCGGCCGGACGCGGTGCGGATGGATCCCAGCCTGCCGCCTCAACTCGCTTCCGGGGTACGGCTTTACGGGCTGTCGTGGCGGGGACGCACGTATGACGTGGTCGTGGGCTCCAGGGAGACGACGGTCCGGCTGACGTCGGGCAAGCCCTTCACGGTCGAGACGCCCTCGGGCAGCTTCCCGGTGACGACTGCCGAGCCGGCCGTCCTCAAGACGAGGCGTCCCGATCTCGCGCCGGGCGGTTCGCTCGCGCGGTGCCGGCCGGTGACGGCGAGTTCGCAGGAGCCGGGGCTGTATGCGGCGGCCGCCGTGGACGGGAGCGCGGCGACGGTGTGGCGTCCTGAGCGGGCGGGGGCTTCGCTGAGTGTGGATCTGGGGCGGGTGCGCGTGGTGAAGTCCGTTGGTGCCACCGGGAGTTACCGGATGCAGACGTCGGTGGACGGGAAGCGGTGGGTGCCGTTCGTGCGCGGGGTTTCGGCTCGGTGGGTGCGGGTGGTGCAGACCGGGGAGAAGCCGCAGGCCCTCGCCGAGCTGAACGTCACCTGATCGAGGTGTCCCCGAGGGCGACGAGCAGTTTGCGCAGCTGGTCCGCCAGTTGCTCGCAGTCGGCCCGGTCGAGGTTCGCGAGGATGCGGGCCTCGTTGGCGAGGTGCTCCTTCATATAGGCGCGCGTGACCTCGTGCCCGCGCTCGGTGAGACGGATCTTCACCGCCCGCCGGTCGCCGGTGTCGCGCACCCGCTCGACCAGACCCTTGGCCTCCATGCGGTCGATGCGGTTGGTGATGGCGCCCGAGGTGACCATGGAGGCCTTGCGGAAGGCTCCCGCGGTCAGTTCGTACGGGGGGCCGGAGCGCTGCAGCGTGCTGAGGACGTCGAACTCGCCCAGTTCCAGGCCGCGTTCGGCGGCGAAGGCCTTGATCTCCTTCTCCATGATCCAGCCGAGGCGCTGCAGCCGGCCGATGATCTGGACCGGCCAGAGGTCCTCGGCGAGATCGGGGCGCTCGGCCTCCCACTGACCGATGATCGCGTCCACCGCGTCGCTCATGTCATCTCCTGCAGGGCTCGATTTATCTCAACGTTGAAACAGTTGACGCTGAACGATACCTGATGGTTTTATTTCAACGTTGAGATAATCAATGTTGAGGGGGATCGATATGTCCGTGCAGTCAGCCGCCCAGTCGAAGGTTCGGGCCGGGGTGCGACGGGTGGCGCACGAGACACCGCCCTCTCGTCAAGTCCCGGCCCTCCTCTTGGCGTTGCTCGCCACGCCGATAGCCGCCGGGGCCAACGCCCCCGTACTGATCCTTCCCGACACGGCCCGTTCGCTCGGGGTCTCCACGGCGTCGGTGACCTGGATCGTCACGGCCTTCGCCTGGGCGATGGCGATCGGCACACCGCTGTTCGCGGGGCTGCTCCGGCTGCGCGGGGTGCGGGTCGCACTGCGGGTGAGCGGGGCGTTCGTCGTCGCGGGCAGTGCCCTGGTGGCGTTCGCGCCCTGGCTGCCGGCGCTGCTCGTGGGCCGGGCGGCCCAGGCCCTGGGAGGGGCCGGGTTCGTGGCGGTCGCGATGAGCCTGGCAGGGGGATCGGCACGCCGGATGGGCGTGATCACCTCCGGGTTCGGGGTGCTCGGGGCGTCGGGACCGCTGCTCGGTTCGGTGATCGGTGCGGCCGCGTCGTGGCGGGTGGCGCTGCTGCTCTCCGCGGTCTCGCTGGTGGCGGTGCCGGCCGTGGCACGTCACGCGAAGGGGGTGCCGGCCGCCGGGGGTTCCTTCGACGTACGGGGAGCAGGCGCCCTGGTCGCACTGGCCACCACGCTCGTGCTCATCCCGCAGACCGGCGCCGCGCTCCCGGTGCTGCTCGCGGCCGTCGGGTCCGCCGTCCTGCTCGTGGTGCACGTGCGGCGGCGGCCCGGGGGTCTGGTGCCCGCGGCGGTCGTACGGTCGGCCGGCTTCGTCGGGGCCGCGGTGACCGCGCTGGCCGTGTCCACCTCGTACTTCACCCTGCTCTTCGCCCTGCCGCGGCTGATCGCGGACCGCGCGGACTGGAGCCGGGGCGCCATCGGCATCGGGCAGTTGACCGCGCTGCTCGCCGGGGCCGCGCTGTCGTGGGGGCTCGCGGCCGCCTCGGTCAGGATGAGCCGGCGGGCGGTGTACGGGGTCCTTCTGACGCTCGGTGCGCTGGCGCCGCTGACCGCGGTGTTCGCCTCGTCCGCACCGCTGCTGCTCGCGGCCGCGGCCGTGGCGGTGTTCGCCGCCACCGGCAGCAACGCGGTGCTCTCGGTGTACGCCGGACAGCAGGCACCGGCCGCCCAACGGCCGTCCGCCATCGGCCTGTTCGTGCTCAGCTACCAGCTGGGCGGGGCGTTCGGGCCCGCGATCGCGGCGGTGCTGGTTCTGGGCTAGTCAGGCGGCCCGGGGTGCTCACCGAGCACCCCGGGCCGTTGGGCTCTGGCCGTCACTCGGTCCGGTCGGCAGACTGGTCCGGGTGACGACACCCATGCGTAAAGGCGCCAATATCCCGGTTCCCGTGGCTTCCGTCAGGGCCGTGCTCAGCTGGGCGGAGCGGCCGGGTAGCCCCGAGGCCGATGTCTCCGCGCTGTTGCTCACCTCGGCCGGGAAGGTCCGTGACGACCTCGACTTCGTCTTCTACAACCAGCCCGAGCACGCGTCGGGCGCGGTGCGCTACCTGGGCACCGAACGGCAGCCCGGGGTGGTCGCCAACTCCGTGGAGGTGCGGCTGTCGGCGCTCGAAGCGGGGATCGAGCGGGTGGTCCTGACCGCGTCCGCCGACGGGGGAACGTTCGGACAGCTCGCGGAGCTGACGCTGCGGCTGCTCGACGCCGGTACGGGGGCGGAGCTGGCGCGGTTCGAGACGGAGGCGGGGAGTGAGACCGCGTTCATCGGGGGCGAGCTGTATCTGCGGGGCGGGCAGTGGAAGTTCCGGGCCGTGGGGCAGGGGTATGCGTCGGGGCTCGCGGGGCTTGCGACGGATTTCGGGATCAGTGTGGATGAGGAGGAGGCGGCTCCGAATGTCACGCCGACTGCCCCTGTCGGAGCGCCTGTCGGACCGCCTGTTGCCGCTCCCCCGCCGCCTCCGATGGCACCCCCGACGGTCGCCCCTGCCCCCGCCCCGACTCCCCTCCGTATGACCAAGGGCGAGGAGAACCTCCCCGTCGACATGCGCAAGCGCCTCGACCTGCGCAAGCAGAAGGTCGCCGTCTCGCTTGCCAAGCACGGCGCGACCGGGGTGCGGGCCCGGGTGATCCTCGTGCTCGACGCGTCCGGGTCCATGTCGGCGCTGTATTCGCGCGGCACGGTCGCGAGTGTGGTGGAGCGGATGGCGGCGGTGGTGGCGCAGCTGGACGACGACGGGGCCATGCAGGCGTGGACGTTCGCGTCCAATCCGGCCCGGCTGCCGGATCTGTGGCTGGGCGAACTGCCGCAGTGGCTCCAACTGCACGTCCGGGTGGGCGAGATCAGTCTGCTGCGGCCGAAGAAGCGCAAGAAGGGACTCGTGGACGAGCAGGTCGACATGCGGCTCGTCGGCATCCAGAACGAGGAGCAGAAGGTGATCGCGGAGGTGCGCTCGTACGTGCGCGAGAACCGTACGGCCGATCCGACGCTCGTGCTCTTCTTCTCCGACGGCGGGGTCTACCGCAACGCGCAGATCGAGCAGCAGCTGCGGGAGGCGGTGGAGGAGCCGGTGTTCTGGCAGTTCGTGGGGCTCGGGCGGGCGTCGTACGGGGTGCTCGAACGGTTCGACACGTTGCCCGGGCGGCGGGTGGACAACGTGGGGTTCTTCGCGGTGGACGACATCGAGAAGGTCTCCGACGAGGAGCTCTACGACCGGCTGCTGTCCGAGTTCCCGTTGTGGATCAAGGCGGCCCGGGCGGCCGGGATCCTTTGAGAGGCCGGGGCGCCCGCGGATCACCCCCACGACCGCGGGGCCGACCCCGGCCTCAGACCACCCCCGCCACCGTAGGCTCCATCCCCGCGATGACCAGTGCCGGGTTCTCGTTGCCCGTGAGGAACTCCGAAAGGAGCAGGAGGCGGGAGACGAGGGACGGGGACGGGCCCGTGCCGCGGCGGGTGACCGCCGTCCAGACGCCCTTGCCCCACGGCCCCGGCTCCGTCCAGCCCCAGGCGTCGCTCGCCGCCTCCACCACGTTCAGACCGTGGCCCGTCGACTTGAGCGGGAGGCCCGGGCCCGGGTCGAAGACCACGCACAGGAGGTCCGGGCCCTCGCCGAGCACCGCGACGACCAGCGGGTGCGGAAAGGGTTCTTCATCAGCGCCGCTCAGTCCGTGCTCCAGCGCGTTCGCCACCAGCTCGCCGACCGCCGTGTGCACCCGGGGTGCGAGGGCCGTGGCCCGCAGGCGCTCCAGGGTGGCGTCCACGAAGGCCCAGGCCGCCTTCTCGGCACCGAAATCGGCGGCGAGCGACAAAGTCGCCGTTTCGGCGCCGGTCACCGATGCCGGAAGCAGTAGTTCCTCCGGACGGCTTGCCGCTGTCGTCACCTGAACTCCCTTATCCAGAAACGCCCTTGGTCGGCAGGGCGTAGCCGACATGGTGAGGTTTCTCCCGCGCCACTGCAAGCACATCGGCAAGAACACCTGCAAGAACGTCTGCAAGTACGTCTGTGCTTACGCTTGCAAGTACATCCGCACGTACACGTCCAGGGGGAGAAGCCCGTATGCGCTCACCACACGCTATTTCCGGGGACTATGACAACGGCATGTCCGCGGCTCTGCTCGACGGCGTCCGGTGGCGAAAGAGCGGACGCTCCAATGCGAACGGGGAGTGCGTCGAAGTGGCCGAACTCGCGGACGGACAGATCGCCGTACGCAACTCCCGCTTCCCCGACGGGCCCGCGCTCGTCTATACGAGAGCGGAGATCGCGGCGTTCCTCGCGGGGGCCAAGGCAGGCGAGTTCGACGATCTCGCCTGACACCTGGCGTAACGTTCCTCCGGGTGCGGTGGATACCTGATACGCACACCCGACCACGGCCGGTAGGCGGCCAACTAAGTCTGGACCACGTTTAGTTCGGAACGCTGTACACATGGCGCGCGCCGGTGCGACACTGAGCCGCCGGGCGGGCCTGCCAAGGCCTGGGGCCACTCGGACACAAGAAACTCGCCGGGTTCACGGCGTACACAGCGGGGAGCACGTGGGGTCTCCCCTGTTCGAGCGTATTCGAGAATTTGGGGAAAGCATGACGGGCTCTCGGGCAGAGGGTGCTCCCGAGCTTGAGGGAGTGCCCGAACTCCGGTCGACACCTGCTCAGCGGCACGGCGGTCCCACCGTGCTGCGGATCGTGCTCGGCACCCAGCTGCGGCGGCTGCGCGAGGCGCGCGGCATCAGCCGTGAGGACGCCGGCGACGCGATCCGCGCCTCGCACGCCAAGATCAGCCGCGTGGAGCTGGGCCGTGTCGCCCAGAAGGAACGTGACGTCGCCGACCTCCTGACCCTCTACGGCGTCACCGACGGCGAAGAGCGCACGGAGTATCTGGAGCTGGCGCGGCGGGCCGGCACGCCCGGCTGGTGGCAGAAGTACAGCGACGTCATGCCCAGCTGGCTGGAGACGATCCTCGGTCTCGAGGAAGCCGCCGCGGTCATACGGAGCTACCAGGTGCAGTTCGTGCCCGGACTGCTGCAGACCGCCGACTACGCACGCTCCGTGGTGAGCCTCGGTGAGGCCCGCGGTTCGGTGCGCGAGATCGAGCGCAAGGTCGAACTGCGGTTGCGCCGACAGGAGTTGCTCAACCGGCCCGAGGCGCCGAAGCTCTGGTTCGTGGTGGACGAGGCCGCGCTGCGCCGCCCGATGGGCGGCAGCCTCGTGATGCGCACCCAGCTGCGCCGGCTGATCGACGTGGCCCAACTCCCGCATGTCACGCTGCAGGTGGCCCCGTTCGGGGCGGGCGGGCTCGCGGCGGCGGGCGGTCCGATAACGATCCTGCGGTTCGACGAGCCGGATCTGCCGGACATCGTCTATCTCGAACAGCTCACCAGCGCCCTGTACCTCGACAAACGAGCCGATGTCGAGAACTACATGATGGTGATGGACCAGGTCTCCGCGGCCGCCTCCACCATGGAGAGCAGCGTGGCCTTCCTGGAGCAGCTGCTCGACGAGTACTACTGAGCCGGTCCCGTTCCACCGCTCCGGCCCGTATCGCACATCCTGTATCGCACATCCTGTACGTCCCCCAGGAGATGCCACCGTGACCGCACAGACTCCGATACCCGGCCCGGCGATCGACATCACCGTGCCCTGTTCACCCAGAATCTGGAACTACTGGCTGGGCGGCAAGGACAACTACGAGGTCGACCGCGCGGTCGGCGACCAGTTCTTCGAGATCTACCCGTCCATCGTGCCGATCGCCAAGCACTCACGGGCCTTCCTGAGCCGTGCGGTCACGTATCTCGCGGGCGAGGCGGGGATCCGGCAGTTCCTCGACATCGGCACCGGGCTGCCCACGCACGACAACACGCATCAGATCGCGCAGCGCACCGCGCCCGACGCGCACATCGTGTACGTGGACAACGACCCCGTCGTCCTCGCCCATGCCCGCGCGCTGCTCACCTCCAGCGCCGAGGGCGCCACGCACTACATCGACGCGGATCTGCGCGACCCGGATCTCATCCTGGAGCGCGCCGGCAAGCTGCTCGACTTCGAACAGCCCATCGCGCTGTGCATGCTGAACATCCTCGGCCACATCGAGGACACCGCCGAGGCCGCCTCGATCGCCAAGCGCCTGATGGACGCGCTGCCTTCGGGCAGCTATCTGGTGACCGCGGACGGCACCAACGTCGTCACCGGCGAGGCCTTCGAGCGGGCCATCGCCGTCTGGAACCAGGTCGGCCGCCCCACCTACCACCTGCGCAGCCCCGAGCAGATCGAGAGCTTCCACGAGGGCCTCGAACTTCTGGAGCCCGGTGTGGTGTCCTGCTCGCGCTGGCGCCCGCAGGAGAATCCCTTCGGGCAGCCGGCGGAGGTCGACGAGTTCTGCGCGGTGGGGCGTAAGCCCTGACGTAAGGCCGTCAGTCCTTGGTGGGGCTCAGCGGTGCGCCGTCGGGGCGCTGGCTGAAGCGGAGCATGTTGCCGGACGGGTCGCGGAAGGCACAGTCCCGTACGCCGTAGGGCATGTCCATGGGCTCCTGGATGACCTCGGCGCCCGAGGCCGCGATGCGCTCGAAGGTGGCGTCCACGTCGTCGGTCGCGAAGATGACCCCGCGCAGCAGGCCCTTGGCGAGCAGCTCTGCCATGGCCTGCTTGTCGGCGGGCGAGGCGTTGGGGTCCGCCATCGGCGGCTCGAGGACGACCTCGACATCGGGCTGTGCGGGCGAGGAGAGCGTGACCCAGCGCATGCCCTCGAAGCCGACGTCGTTCTTCACCTGCAGGCCGAGGGCGTCACGGTAGAACGTGAGCGCCTTGTCGTGGTCGTCGACGGCGATGAAGCACTGCGAGAGCTTGAGATCCGGCTTGATATCCATGACTTCACGTTACGGCTGTGCGTCGGGCTCCGCCCGGGTCTGCGAAGGCTTGGTCCGGTGCGGCCGCGTGTAGATCTTGGCCACGCAGGCCGGGATGTTCGCGCCGTCCTCGTGGTCGCGGGCCCGGTACGCGCTGGGCGACTCCCCCACCAGCTCGGTGAAGCGCGTGCTGAACGAGCCGAGCGACGTACAGCCCACCGCGAAGCACACCTCGGTGACCGACAGGTCCCCGCGCCTGAGCAGTGCCTTGGCGCGCTCGATCCGCCGCGTCATCAGGTACGTGTACGGGGTCTCGCCGAAGGCCGTGCGGAAGGAGCGCGAGAAGTGCCCGGCCGACATATGGGCGTGCCGGGCCAGGCGCGCGACGTCGAGGGGCTCCATGTAGTCGCGGTCCATCATGTCGCGGGCCTGGCGCAGCCGCTTGAGGTCTTCGAGCGGCACCTGTCCTGTCACAAGGCCAGGATCGCATTTGTGCGGCTACCGCGGTGGCTGAAAAGAGAGCCACCGATATGCTTCCGGGCACACATCCGGCACTTCCCATGCCTGACGTCGCAGGGACGACGTCGCTCCGGCAGGAAGTGCAGGGCCAGGGGGATCACAAAGTCCGGGGATCACAAACCGGGGGATCACGTCGACCGTCCTCGCCCAGTCTCGAACGAGGAGTCGCCTTGAGGATCAGAAAGCGCGCGACGGCAGGCATACCCGATGAGGGGGCGCGTGCCGAGGGAGAGTTCGGGCGGCGTTCGGCGCTGCGCCTGATGGGGGCCGGCGGTCTGCTCACCGCCGGCGTGCTGGGGCAGGAGCTTGTCGCGCCGGCCGCCGCGCATGCCGCGACCCCGACCGCAGCGCTCGGCATGGCCGGCGCCGCGGATCTGCCCGCCGGCCTCACGGTGCCCTCGTTCGCCCCCTCCGGGCGCCGGCCGCGTTACCGCAGGGCGACCTGGACCCAGCAGTTCCGCCAGGGCCACGGCTGGACGATCGGCGGCACGGGCACCGCGTCCTCCGACCCCGACGACACCGAGGTGTTCTGCCGCGGCTCCCAGTCGGCGCGTGCCACCACCAAGGGCACGGGGGCGCAGTCGAGCATCCGCAAGACCGGTCTGCCGGCGATGAATCTGACCGGCAAGATGATCCGGCTGATCTTCCGGGTCACGGATGTCACCCATCTGTCCAAGATCTCCTTCTACTTGGGCACCGGCGACCTCCAGAACAGCTTCAGCTGGCGCTTCCACACCCACTCCGCGACCTCGGCCAACTACGTGCAGTCGGGCGAATGGGTCACCGTCCATCTGCAGTGGGCCGATGTCGCCGCCGCGTCCGGTACGTACAGCCTCTCGGCCACCGGGAAGCCCTCGGTGAAGACGGGGTTCACCGATCTCTCCTTCGCCGTGTACGACGATGCCGCGGGCGCCGTGACGTACAACCTCCAGGCCGTGGAGGTCATACCGGACACGACCACGCTGTTCCCCAAGGGCGTCGTCTCGCTCACCTTCGACGACTCGCACGAGTCGGTGCACCATCTCGGCCGCCCGGTGATGGATCCGCTCGGCATGCCCGGCACGATCTACAACATCGCCGATGCCATAGGCACCGGGACCTATCTCACCCTCGACGAGATGCGCAGTCTGCAGGACTCCTCGGGCTGGGAGATGGCAGGGCACTCGTACGCGGGGGCGGCGCACACCGCCAGCTACGCGAACCTCACCGCGCAGCAAGTGGACGACGACTTCCGCAAGTTGCGCGAGTGGCTCGTGGGCAGCGGCTTCACCAGTGAGCACTTCGCGTATCCGCACGGCAAGTTCCAGAAGACCACCGACGGTGTGCCCGTCGACCTCATCGCCCAGCGACACTTCACCACAGCACGGTCGATCATCTCCGAGACCATCGAGTCCTTCGCCCCGGCCATGCCCTACCGCCTGAAGGCGCTGACGGGTATCAACGACGGCTCGGGGATCGGCGGTACGACCCTCGCCAAGGTCGTCGGTCCAGGTGGACAGCTCGACCGGTGCGCGGAGAGCGGCGACTGGCTGATCCTGTGCCTGCACAGGATCACCGCGGGTACTCCGACGGCGAACACCGAGATCAGCCAGGCGGGCCTGACCACCTTGGTGAACGAGATCCAGAAGCGCGGGATCGAAGTGCTGACCGTGCAGGAGGCGATGACGTACTTCGCCTGACGGCCGGCTCGTGGTCCGGCAGCCCGCCACTGCGGGCTGCCGGACCACACACCTCTACGGGATCAGCCGGAGACCCTCGCCAAAAGCCTGCTCGCCTCCCTGCTCTTCCCTGCCATGCGTGCCTGCTCGGCATCCGCGATCAGCGCGGCCCAGTCGGCCGGTGCGTCGCCCGCGAGTACCGCGGCCTGGGCGCGGTCGAGGGCTGCCGAGTCCGCGTCGAGGGACGACGGTTTGCCGGTGCGCAGGCCCCAGCCGTACGGGTACGCGGGCTTGTAGTCACGGTCGCCGACGTTGATCGGCACCTGGTCCGCGCTCGCCGGCCAGGTCAGCGGCAGCCTGCCGCTGAAGGGCTGCTTGCCGAAGAGGACGTCCGCGACACCCGCGCCCTCGGAGCCCGGCAGCCAGGAAGCGACCAGGGCGTCGATACGGCCCTTCGGGTCGGCCACGATCTGCGGGCGGCCCGAGACCACCAGGACCACACAGGTGTCCACGGCCGCGCAGACCTCGTCGACCACCTTCTGGTCGGCTGCCTGCAGGGAGAGGGACTTCTCCTCCTGGTTGGCGGCGCCGCACCAGCCGCACTCGGGTCCGTCGACGTCTCCGTAGCCCTCGGCGTACGGGGTCTCGCCGACCACCACGACGGCCGAGTCCGCGTCACCGACCGGCGCCGAACCGTCCGCGCTGTAGGTGATGTCCGCCTTGGGCGCTACCTGGCGGATGCCGTCGAGGATCGACGTACCGGGGATGGTGGCGCCCGACTCGCCCTGCCAGCTGATGGTCCAGCCGCCGGCCTGGTTGCCCAGGTTGTCGGCGTTGCGTCCTGCCACGTACACCGAGTCCTTCTGGCCGAGCGGCAGGGCGCGGCCCGAATTCTTCAGGAGTACCTGGGACTTGGCGACGGCGCTGCGGGCGAGGGCGCGGTGCGAGCGGCTGCCGACCTGGTCGATGTCGTCGGCCGACGCGTACGGGTTCTCGAAGAGACCGAGCTCGAACTTCTTGGTGAGGATGCGCGCTACGGCGTCGTCGATACGGGACATCGCCACGTTTCCGGCCTTGACCTCGGCGAGCAGCAGATCCTGGAACTGCTGTGAGGTGTTGGGCTCCATGAACATGTCGGTGCCCGCGTTCACCCCGGTACGGACCTTGTACGCGGTCAGGCCGCCGTTGGCCGGATCGGCCGGGTCGGGGATCTGGTGGATGCCCTCCCAGTCGGAGATCACGAACCCGTCGAAGTCCATCCGGCCCTTCAGGGTGCCGGTGAGCAGGTCCTTGTTGGCGTGCATCTTGGTCGGATTGCCGAGTCCGTCCTCGGTCCAGTCGACGCTGGAGAACGAGGGCATGACGCTGCCGACGTCGTGGCGGTCGAGGGCCGGGCCGTACGGGGCGAGATGCAGTCGCGCGAAGTCGCTCTTGCCGGTGACCGTGATGCCCTGGTCGATCGTGTACTTCTGCTCCCACCAGGGCTTGCCCTTGTTCGCCTCGGCGGTGGCCGTGTCGAAGCGGGTGCCGCCGTCACCGGCGAAGTGCTTGGCGGTGGCGAGGACTTCGTCGTCGTCGTAGCCGCGCCGGGGGCCGTTGCCCTGCATTCCGGAGATGATCGAGGACATACGGGAGGCAAGGGCCGGGTCCTCGCCGAAGCTCTCGTACGTGCGGCCCCAGCGCTCGTCGCGGGAGACGCACACGCAGGGCGAGAAGTTCCAGGGGATGCCGGTGGCCCGTACCTCTTCGGCGGTGGCGTGGCCGATGCGCTCGGCGAGCTGCGGGTCGCGGGTGGCGCCGAGGCCGATGTTGTGCGGGAAGACCGTCGCGCCGTACACGTTGCCGTGGCCGTGCACCGCGTCGATGCCGTAGATCATGGGGATCTTGAGCCGGGTCTGCAGGGCCTGTTCCTGGAAGGTGTTGACCATCTCGACCCAGGCGGCGGGGGTGTTCGTCGCCGGGGTGGAGCCGCCGCCGGAGAGCAGCGAGCCGAGCAGCTGGGTCTTCACCTTGGTCGGGTCGTCGGCGACCGCGGCCCGTTCGGCCTGGGTCATCTGGCCGATCTTCTCCTCCAACGTCATGCGCTTGAGGAGGTCGGTGACGCGGCGCTGGGTGGACTGACCGGCGTCGAGGTAGAGCGGCTGTGCCTGTGCCTGTGGTTCGGCGTCCGGTGCCTGGGCCCACGCGGGGGCGAGCGGGCCGAGCAGGGCGGTGACGGCTGCGGCTGCGATCAGGGCCGAGCTGTGTCTTCTTCGCATCCTTCGTACTGAGGAAAGAGCTCGGGAGTGCGGCATGGGCGGCTCCTCGCGAATCGGTGTGTGCCGTGCGGGGTCGTGCGCGTGCCGTGCGGGTCGTACGCAAAAAGGTGCAGTACGCCTCAACCTTCTTTTCTTGAACCGTGATTCAAGTGTCCGGGCATGCTCCCGTCAACCCTTGAAGGCGGACGAGCCGTCACCCCGCCCCAAAAGTTCAGCGGCCCAACTCCGTGGGGCCGGGCCGCTGTTCAGATGCTGCTCACTGATCCCGCAGCTGAGCCGCAAGTTCGGTCAGCGGAGCCGATTCCTCGGCGTGCCCGAGCGCGGCCAGCCGGGCGATCGCCGCGTCGACCCGGACGAGCGCCGGAGCCGGGCGCTTCATGTACAGGCCCTCGACGGCGCCCGCGAGCCGGACGCACTCGGTCCACTCGCCGATCCTGTCGTCCTGCGCCCCGACCTCGCCGAGCAGCTCCAGGGCCTGCCCCAGAGCGGTCAACGCGGCCTCGTACTCGCCCACGTAGGCGTTCACGCGCGCGTGCTCGTAGGCCAGGGCGGTCTCCAGGGAGCGGCCCTGCGCCTGGTAGCCGTCCGCGCGGGCCGCGTCGGCGACCCGCTCGGCGTCGGCGAGTACGGCGCGGGCGTCGGCGAGTCCGCCCGGGCCCTGCTGCTTGGCCTGCAGCCGGGCCACCTCGCGCAGGTTGTTGCTGAGCTGCTCGTAGCGCGGGGACTCGGCGTGGGCGGTCAGCGCCTGGGCCAGGGCCGCGCGGGCCTGCTCGAACTCACCCGATTCCGCGAGGAGTACGGCGGTCTCGCCCGCGATCATCGCGTGGCTGCCCGGGTCGTCGTCCCAGCCCGCCGACTCGGCGGCGAGGGCCGCGAACTCCACCGTCGCCGCCTTGAGATCGCCGCCCTCGTGCAGCGCGCGGGCCCGGGTCAGCCGCAGCTGCGCCGTGAGCCGGTCGTCGAGCTCGCCGCCGGCGATGTCGGGTTCCGCGAGTACGGAGTCCAGCAGGGCGATGGCGTCCTCGATACGGTCCAGATCGATGCTGAGCTGGGCCGCGTTGCTGTACGCGCAGAAGCCGTCCACACGGCTGCCGTGGCGCAGATGCAGCTCGGCGGCGCGGGTGAGGTGGCGCAGGGCCTCCTCCGGGCGGCCCAGGCGCATGGCGGCCTCGGCCAGATCGTTGTGGAAGCGCGCGCGGTCGTCGGTGTCCGCGGGCCAGTCGGCGGCAAGACGCAGGGCCTCGGTCAGGTCCGAGTGCGCGGCCTGGAGCTTCTGCGTGCCGAGGTGGACCCGGCCGCGCAGACCGAGGGTGCGCGGCAGATGCCAGGCGGGGCCCGCACTTCTCAACTGCGTGATGAGCGCGTCGAGTTCGACGGTCGCGGCCGGCAGATCGCCGGCGAGTGCGTGCAGCGTGCCGCGCAGGAGCCCGGCGCCCGAGACCTGGTTGGCCAGCCCGTGACGCTGCGCGAACTCCTGCAGCAGATCGAGGTCGGCGAAGGCGGGGGCGATGTGCTCCTGGCTGCGGGAGGTCTGCAGCCGCAGACCGAGGGCGGAGGCGCGCAGCCGCAGGAGACGGGCTTCCAGCTGGGGGGTGAGGCCCGGCGTCTCCTGGTGCAGCCGGACGATGGCGGCATGGGCGGCGGTCAGCGCGTCGATCTGCGCGGCCTGGTGCGCCTCTTCGTCGGCGGGACCGCCGTTTGCCGGCGCCGGCGCCTCGGCCGCCGCGAGCAGCGCGCAGCCCTGGGCGACGGCGGCGTGACCGGGCAGGCCCGCGTCCTCGTAGAGACCGGCCGACTCCTCGTGGAGTGCGACGGCGGTGTCGAAGTCGTCCTTCGTACGGGCCTTGTACGCCTCGTCCGTCAGGAGGTCCGCGCGCAGCTGCCCGAGCGGTCCGACCGCCGGGTCGTCGGGGTGGCGGTAGTCGCGCGCTGCCGTCAGGACCCGCAGGCGCGCCCAGCATGCGGTGTCGTCCGGGTGGCCCTGATCGTCCAACTCCCTTGCCCGCAGGATCAGTTCGGGTACGGAGTCGGGTACGGGGGTGGCCGTACGGGCGGCGGCCGCGGTGGTCGCGGCGGCCTGGACCTGGGGCGCCTGCGCGTCCTGGGCCACGTCGTCGAGCTCGCGCGGCCGCAGGGTCAGCTCCAGGGCGTCGAGCAGGGGCTTGCGCTCAAGACGGGCGCGCCGGCGATCGCTCTGCGTCGTACTGCCGTTGCGGGTGTCGAAGCGGGCGGCGAGCTCGTCGGCACGGCGGCCGGCTTCCGCGCGCAGCCCTGCGACCGTCCAGGAACGCCCCGCGTATCCGGCGGCGGCGAGCTCCCCGTGGCCGAGGAACTCCACGCGCTGGAGCAGGACTTCCACACCGGTGAGGAAGTCGAGCAGATCGGAGGGCGAGTCGACCTCCGCGAACAGGTTGCGGTTCTCGGAGAGCAGCTCGAGACCGCGCGCCTCGTTCCCGGTCAGCGCGCAGAACTCCAGATGACGGCCGACCTCCGCGGCCATCGAGGCGCTGCGCCGGCTCGCGCGGTAGCCGGCGAGGTGCAACTCCCTTGCCCGGTCCGCCTGTCCGGTACGCAGCAGCGGAAGCAGGGCGTACGAGATGGAGCGGGCCGGCTCCTCCTGGCAGGAGTCCTTGCCGCAGAGCACCGGCTCCCAGATGCTCAGGGCGCGCTGATCGTCGCCCGCCGCGAGGTGATGGCGGGCCCGGTCGCAGATCTCACAGGCCTCGCAGTCGCTGTAGCGGCTGCGGGCTCGGCCCGCCCACAACTCGTAGGCGAGCGCGGTGTCCCCGCCGGTGTGGGCGGCCAGGTGGTAGGCCTGCCCGTAGTACGGCTGCAGATCCAGATCGGCCTTGACGTAGCGGTCGCGCATCTCCCCCAGCCACTGGCGCAGAGTCTCCAGGGGTATCTCGGGCAGCGCGAGCAGCGCGTTGGCCACCCACTTGAAGCGCCAGAAGAGCTGGTGGCGGGTGCGCTCGTCGAAGACGTCGGGCTGCTCGTCGTAGATGTTGAGCAGCCTGGCGAAGACGACCGGGGACTTACGGGGTTCGGAGCCGTAGGTGTAGGCCTCCTGCAGTTCGAGCAGCGCGTCGACGAGCACGGAGGGCTCGGCGAACTGCTCGGCCGCGTCGACGAGTTCCTCGGCGGTGACGGTGCGCGTACGGCCGTAGGGACGGCGGTCGTTCTCGCGCAGCGCGTCGTAGAGCTCGTCCGTGTTCTGGAGGTCTCGCGGGTTCCGGGGCAGGGGTGCGGTCGGCATCGTCAGCTGTCCTTGCGCAGAGCGTGGGCGAGCAGGTCGAGGAAGGAACGGTTGATCAGGCTCGATTCGGCGGGCCTGAGCGGGCGCCGGGAGAGCAGGGCGGCCTGTCCGTAGAGCGCTTCGGCGCTGGTGCGGGCGAGCTCGGGCTCGTCGATGGCCACGGCCGTACGGACCAGGGGGTTGAGCTGGTTGAGGATCAGCTGGGCCCGTGGCGCCTCCTGGCGCAGATGGCCGAGGATGCCGCCCCACAGACCGCCGTCCTGCTCCCGGGCGAGCTGGGAGCGGGTGCGCTCGTGGCGGGCCTCGCGGCTGTCGACGAGCAGGGCCGGGGCGGAGGCGGGCTGGAACGAGCGCAGGGCGACGTCGCAGTCGAAGACGGCCAGGGCGTCGCGGGCCCGGGCGAGATAAGCCGCGGCCGCCATCTCCGTCTCGCGGTCGACGGGGTCGAGATGGGCGGTGAGCGTCTCGGGGTCGAGATCGGCGACGCTGACCTCGGGACGTATCTCGGGCAGCCGGTGGACCAGCTCGCGGTCGTAGGTGTAGCCGCCGTTGACCACACCGAGACCGGCCGCCGAGGCGATCGCGGCGACCTGCCGGAACTCCTCCACGCTGTTGGTGACGAGCACCGTGCGGTGGGTGCGGGAGAACTCGTCGAGCGTGGCGTGCCCGTCGGTGGTCTCGAACGGCAGCCAGGGAAGCAGCATCCGCAGGATCTCGTCGTCGTGCACGGCGAGGGACTTCACGGCCAGGTGGTGGACCTGGAGGAAGCGGGCAAGCAGATCGGGGTCGCTCGCGGCGGCCTTGGCGATCCACTCGCGAAGGCGGTCGGCGAGCGCGTCGCGTACGGCGGCGAGGGTGTCGTCCTCGTAGAGGGCCTCGCGCGAGGCGGTCGGGCGCAGGGACTCCGCGTCTACGACGCACCGTACGAAGAAGGCCCAGTCGGGCAGGATCTCCGGGGCCTGCTCGGACAGGAGCATGCCCTTGACGTGCACGCGGTGTCCGTGGCGGCGGCCGGACGGTACCGCCTCGGGCAGGATGCAGGCGATGCCCTTCAACCCGACGGCGGGCAGGTCGAGTTCGATGGTGTCGAGCGGCTTGAAGCCGAAGACCTCTTCGCCGTACGCGGCCAGCGCGCGGCCCCGGGCACCCGGGGTCGGATGGGTCAGGGACCACGGCGCGGGTTCGGCGTTGACGGGGACGGCGGGACCGCTCGTACCGTCGGCGAAGGTGACCGGGTGGCGCAGGAGCGAGCCGAAGTGGCGGGCCAGGGCGTGCACCTGGGCCGGGCGGGTCCACTCGGCGGCATCGGCGCGGGGCGTCAGCGTGACGGTGGTGCCGGGCTGCGGGCGGGCCGAGGCCGGGAGCGTACGCACCGTGTAGCTGCCGTCGCCGCGGCCGCGCCATTCGACGGCGGGGGCGCCGGGGGTGCGGGCGCTGCGGCTCACGACGTGGATCTCGTCCGCGACCAGGAAGCAGGAGAGCAGCCCGATGCCGAACTGGCCGATGAAGTCCGCCCGTTGCTCGGCGATCTTCTCGGCGCGCTTGGAGCTGCGGCCGATGGTGGCGAGGAAGCTGTGCACGTCGGCCTCGGTGAGACCCACACCGTCGTCCTCCACACGGACCGTCGCGCCGTCCGCGTACAGGCGGATGCCGTACGAACCGGCCTCCAGGTTGTTGCGGGCGGTGAGGGCGTCCACGGCGTTCTGCAGCAGTTCGCGCAGGTAGACCCGGGGGCTGGAGTAGAGGTGGTGGGAGAGGAGGTCGACCAGACCGCGCAGGTCCACCTGGAAGGTGCGGTCGTTGTTCTCGGGAAGAGTCATAGGGAAGTCCGGGGTGAAGAGAGCGAGAGGGGGCGCGGGACGAGAGGCGGGGCTCAGAAGGCCTTGCGGAAACGCGCGTACGCCTTCTGCGGGTCCGACATGAACGTCCAGGGCCACTCGGTGAACACGCCGTCCAGCTCGCGGAAGACGTTCGAGGCGGTGCTGCTGCCGGCCAGCGAGAGGGCCATCGCGAAGATGTTGTAGTCGCCCTGCCAGCCCAGGCGCCGCTCGTACGCGTGGTGCAGGATGCTGCGCTCGGCCGCCTCCCGCAGCTCGGCGCGGATCCGGGGGTCCTGGAGGCAGTCACCGTCGTCCGACTCGACCCACTGCTCGACCCGGGCCATGGCGACCGCGCAGCCGAGCGGGTGCCCGTCGGGCGCGCCGGCGAAGGCCTTCTGAGCGAACTCCAGGGCCTGCCCGGGCTCTCCGCCCCAGCGCGGCTGCAGCTGCGAGACCCACTCCAGGTGGATGTCCGGGTTCAGCGGGTCACGGCGCAGACCGGCGTCGAGCCGGGCCTGCTTGACGCTGTCGTCCACGGACATGCCGCGGCCCGAGGTGAGCAGATGACGCCACGGCGTGATCCAGTCGGGGCGCAGCTCGGCCGCCTGGAGCAGGTGTTCCTCGGCGATCCGCAGCCGCTCGTAGAAGGTCTGCCACTGCTCGCGGGTGACGTCCACCGCCCGTGCGGACGTACGGGCCTCCCAGCCCCAGCTGACGTGACGGGCACCCGATATCAGGAGCGCTGTCGCCTGGTGCTCCTCGTCCTCGTCCGCGGCCCGGACGATCCACTCCTCCAGACCGTCCACATCGGTCAGCTGACCGAGCACGGCCTGCTCGCGGCCCAGGTCGAACGGCGCGAGGGCCGCCTTGACCGCCGCCCAGTCCCCCGCGTCGGCGGCCTCCACCAGGGCGAGCACCCGCGGGTCGCCGAGTGCGCGCAGGGTGTACACCCCGTGCTTGCCCTTGCGCGGAGCGAGGGTGTGCGGATCGACCGCCGTGCCCCCGCCCCTGCCGAACAGCTTGCCGAGCATGCCGCGCCCTCCCCAGGTCCCGCGTGATCGTGGGGTGCAGCATAAGCGGAACCACTGACACTGCTCCCACCGGGTTTTCGGGGAAATCCGCAGGCCGCGGGCGCCCGGCCGGCGCACGCCCGGTCAGCTCGGACGCGGGCTCACCAGGTCTTGCCCGCCTGCTCGCGGACCGTGTGGTTGATGCGGTTGAAGAAGTTGGTCAGGGAGATCTCCAGGATCAGGGCGCCGAGCTGCTCCTCGGTGAAGTGGTCGGCGGCCGCGTCCCAGATCTCGTCCGTGACGCCCGGTGCTCCGTCCTGGATACGGGTGGCGGCCTCGGTGAGCGCGAGGGCGGCGCGCTCCTCGTCGGTGAAGAACGGGGTCTCGCGCCAGGTGACCACGGCGTGCAGCCGCTCGTCGCTCTCGCCCTGCTTCTTGGCCGCGGCGACGGACGCGTAGGCGCAGGGCGAGCAGCCGTTGATCTGGCTGGCGCGCAGATGCACCAGGGAGAGGAGGCCCGGGGCGACGCCGCCCGAGTGGATCGCCTTGTAGAGGTGCTGCACGGCGGTGGTCACATCGGGGTTGGGCGCGCTCGTCATACGGGGGGTGTGCGCGTGGGTGTCTGCGTGCGTACGTGTTTCCATCGGACTGCTCCCTGATCGGTTACCCGAGCCCGCTCGGGCCCGTCATCACCCATGACGGAGCACCGCCGAGGAAGGTAACGACATGCCCGACCACACGTCCGGACCCCGCCCCGTGGAGCCGGTCGCCCAGGCCTTCGAGGACCAGCGCGGCCGGCTGCACGCGGTCGCCCACCGGATGCTCGGCTCGCACGCGGACGCCGAGGACGTGGTCCAGGAGGCCTGGCTGCGCCTGTCGCGGCAGGATCCGGACGCCATCGGCAACCTGGGCGGCTGGCTGACCACGGTGGTCGGCAGGATCAGCCTGGACGTACTGCGCTCGCGCAAGGCGCATCCGCAGGCCTCGTACGACGAGCAGCTGCCGGACGATCTCGTCGTCAGCCTCGACGCCCCCGACGAGGACGCTGCGCTCGCCGACTCGGTCGGGGCCGCGCTCCTCGTCGTCCTGGAATCGCTGGGGCCGGGCGAGCGGCTCGCGTTCGTGCTGCACGACATGTTCGCGGTGCCTTTCGACGAGATCGGGCGGATCCTCGGCAAGTCCACGGACGCGGCGAAGATGACGGCCAGCCGGGCCCGGCGCAAGGTGCAGTCGGCCGAGCATTCCGAGGAGACCGGGCCCGGGCAGCGGGCCGTGGTGCGGGCGTTTCTGCTGGCCTCGCGGCGCGGGAAGTTCGACGAGCTGCTCCAAGTCCTCGACCCCGATGTCCGGTTGACGGTGGAGGCACCGGACGGTCCGGTGGTCGTCATCGGCGCCACGAAGGTCGCGGCGAACGCCCGCTTCGGTGCGGGCGGGGCCGTGACGGGACGGCCCGCGCTGGTCGACGGGCAGCTGGGCTTCGTGGCGTGGGGCGCCGACGGGAACGTCATGTCGGTGCTGCGCTTCACGGTCGTGGGCGAGCGGATCACCGCGATCCGTGTGGTGAACGATCCGGCGCGGCTTGCAGGCCTCGACCTGCCGGCCGCACCCCGTGAGCCCTAGGGCTCGAGCGCCACCTTCGGCAGCCACCGCCCGAGCCAAGTGGGCAGCCACCAGGCCCACTTGCCGAAGAGCTGCAGCATGGCCGGCACGATCAGACAGCGGATGACCAGCGCGTCCACCAGGATCGCCACCGCGAGTCCGAGTCCGAACTGCTGGAGCATCCGGTCGGCGCTCAGCATGAAGGCGCCGAACACCACGATCATGATGGCCCCGGCCGCCGTGATCACCTTGCCGGTGGAGGCCAGGCCTTCCCGTACGGCCAGGGAATGGTCCTTGGTGCGCTCCCACTCCTCATGGATGCGCGAGACGAGGAACACCTCGTAGTCCATGGAGAGTCCGAAGACGATCGCGAAGATCAGTACGGGCAGGAAGGCCTCGATGGGTCCGGGCTGCACACCGAACCAGCCGTGCTGGAAGACGAGGGTCATCGCGCCGAGCGCCGCCGAGATCGACAGCAGGTTCAGCAGCGCCGCCTTGAGCGGGATCAGGACCGAGCGGAAGACCAGCATCAAGAGCAGCGAGGAGAGGCCGACGACCACGGCGACGAAGAGGGGAAGGCGTTTCGAGACCGTGTCCGCGAAGTCCTGACTGCCCGCCGTGGCGCCGCCCACGAGGACCTCGGCGCCGGTGGCACGCTCCAGTTCGGGCACCACGTCCTCCCGCAGCCGGTGCACGAGGTCGGTGGTGCCCGCGGCCTGCGGTGAGGTCGTCGGGTAGACGATCACGGTGGACAGGGCGCCGTCGTCGGAGGGCAGCGCGGGGCCGGCCGCGGCCACGCCGTCGACCTCGCTCAGTGCCTTCCGCACGGCCTGCCCGGCCGCTTCGTCTCCCTGGGCGAGGACCACCAACGGGCCGTTGAAGCCCGGCCCGAAGCCCTCGGCAAGGAGGTCGTACGCCTTCCTGGTGGTCGTGCTCGTCGGGTCGTTGCCCGCGTCGGCGAAGCCGAGCCGCATACCGAGCGCCGGTGCGGACAGGGCGAGCAGCGCCAGTACGGCGACCATCAGAGAGGGCAGCGGACGGCGCTGCACGGCAGCCGCGAGACTGCGCCAACGGCGGCCCTCCGCACGGCCCTTGGCGGCGTCCTGCTCCGCGTGCTTGAGGACATGCCGCTGAATCCTCTTGCCGAAGAAGGCGAGCAGCGCGGGGAGCAGGATCAGCGAGGCCCCCATCGTCGTGAGCACGGTCAGGGCCAGTGCGAGGGCCACCCCCTGCAGAGAGCCGAGGCCGAGGGCGACCAGGCCGAGCAGCGCGATGATCACGGTGCAGCCGGCGAAGAAGACCGTACGTCCCGCGGCGTCCAGGGCCTTGCGGGTGGCGTCGGCCGGTGCGACGCCGGCGGTGAGTTCCTGCCGGTAGCGGTAGAAGATCAGCAGCGCGTAGTCCACGCCGACGCCGAGGCCGACCAGCATCGTGATGGGCGGGGTGAAGTCGGCGATGGTGAACACGTGCGAGGCGAGCACGATCAGACCGAGCGCCGAACCGACCGCGAAGAGCGCGGTGATCAGGGGTACGGCGGCGGCCACCAAGGAGCCGAAGAGCAGCCCGAGGATGACGATCGCGGCCACGATGCCCGCCAACTCGGCGGTGGGGCTGCCCTTTTCCTCGGCTCCCCGTACGGCCTCGCCACCGAGCTCGACCTGGAGCCCGTCGCTCGCAGCCGTCTTCGCCGTATCGATGACGGAGGTGATGTCCTCCTCGGGCACGGCCTCGGCCTTGCCGTCCAGGGTCACGGTGGCGTACCCGATGGTGCCGTCCTCGGAGACGGCGGCGGCCTCGGCGTACGGGCTGCGCACATCGGCGACGCCCGGCAGCCGCTCCACCTCGGCCAGCATCCTCTCGACCGCGCGCTGGTGGCCGCCGAGGCCCGCCCCGTCCCGCAGCACGATCTCGATGCTGTCGCCGGCCTGGTCGGAGCCGTGCCGCGTGAACAGGTCGGTGGCGGCCTGCGAGTCGGTGCCGGGCAGCGAGAAGTCGTTCCTGTACGCGGCGCCCGCGGCCTGCGAGCCGAGGGTGACGGCGGCGAGGACGGCCACCCAGAGCAGCAGCGCGGCCCAGCGGTGGTGCTGCGCCCAGGCGGCCAGGGCGCCGAAACGGCCGGTGACGGGTGACGTGGACGGGGGTGGCGTGCACGGGGGTGCCGAGGGAGGTGCGTTCATGGCTTCGAGCGTGCCTGCGGGGCGGGGCCGAAGCGTCAGTCCCCGGAGGACTCCCCGCGTACCCCAGGGGATGTACGGGGTGTGGCACCGCTGGGGTACACCCGCTGTCAGCCGGCCTGCCACCCGGGGCTGACCAGCCCCGACTCGTACGCCATCACCACGACCTGCGACCGGTCCCGTGCGCCCAGCTTCGTCATGATCCGGCTGACGTGCGTCTTCGCCGTCGACTGCGACAGGACGAGGCGCGCCGCGATCTCGTCGTTCGTCAGGCCGGCCGCCACCAGGCGCATGACCTCGCGCTCCCGCTCGGTCAGCGCGTCGAGCCGGGGGTCGGGGCGGGGCCCGGTGACGCGGCTCGCGAACTCGGCGATCAGGCGTCGGGTGACCGAGGGGCTGATCAGGGCGTCACCGCGGGCGGCCACGCGTACCGCGTGCAGCAGTTCCTCGGGCCCGGAGTCCTTCACCAGGAAGCCCGTCGCGCCCGAGCGCAGCGCCCCGTACACGTAGTCGTCGAGATCGAAGGTCGTCAGGATGACCACCTTCACGGCGGCCAACCGCTCGTCCCCGGTGATCAGTTGGGTGGCGTCGAGACCGTCCATCACCGGCATCCGGATGTCCATCAGGACCACGTCCGGCTTCAGCTCACGGCAGGCGTCGACCGCCTCCCGGCCGTCGCCCGCCTCCCCCACGACCTCGATGTCCTCCTCGTCGTCGAGGACCGAGCGGAATCCGGCGCGGACCAGCCAGTGGTCGTCCGCCAGCAGGACCCTGATCATCGGCTGCTCCTCTCCCGCACGGATCGCTCCCTCACGCCTGCGTGCTCCCGTACGGTAGCCGGGCCCGCACCGCGAACCCGCCGTCCGGCCTCGGGCCCGCGCTCAGCTCGCCGCCGAGCGCCCGGGCGCGCTCGCGCATTCCGGTGATCCCGCTGCCTTCCCGGCCGGTGCGGTCCTGCGCGCCGCGGCCTTCGTCCTCGACGGTCACGGTCAAGTCGCTCGTGCCGTACGCGAGACGAACCGTCACCTCACCGGCGCCACTGTGCCGCGCCGCGTTGGTCAGCGACTCCTGCACGATCCGGTAGGCGGCCAGATCCACCGCTGCGGGCAGTTCCCGTACGGAGCCGGTGCGCTCGATCCGTACCGCAAGGCCCCCGAGCCGTGCCGAGGAGACGAGTTCGTCGGCGCGTGCCAGACCCGGCGCGGGCGCGCGGGGTGCGTCCTCGTCGGCCCGGCGGAGCACGTCGAGCGTGGCGCGCAGCTCGCGCAGGGTCTCGCGGCTGGCCGACTCGATCGCGGTGAGCGCCGCCTCGGCCTGGGGTGCGGGCTCCTTCTTGAGACGGTGGCGGGCGGCACCGGCCTGCACGTTGATCATCGAGATGTTGTGCCCGATCACGTCGTGCAGTTCGCGGGCGATCCGCAGCCGCTCCTCGGTGGCCCGCAGGCGCGCCTCCTCCTCGGCGTACGCCATCCGGCTGCGCCGCCCGTTGCCGAGGGCCACCACGGCGACCAGCCAGCCGGCGAGCATGAACACGGCGGTGCCGTTGAGATCGCTGCTGTCCGTGAGGGTGGCCGCGAACAGCCCCGCCACCATGGCCGCGGCCATACCGGCCGCGGCCTTGATCCGGCCCTGGGCGGCGAGGGCGTAGAGGACGACGATCGGCACGATGACCAGCGGCCCGTCGATATCGCTGACCAGGTAGTACGCACCGGTGCCGAGCACCGTGAACCAGCCCACCGCCACCGGGTGGCGCCGTCTGATCAGCAGCGCTGCGCACACCGCGGTGATCAGGGCCCAGGACGCGATCAGCGAGCCGAGCTCCTCGCGTGCCTGCCCGAGCCGCTGCCCCTCGGCGACAAGCCCCACGACGACGAACACCACGAGCGCCAGGAGGGCGTCGGCGCGGGCGCCGTGCGGCAGCCGGGAACGGATCCGGTCGAGGGGCGGCATGGGTCCATCTTCACGCCTCGCGCCGCGTGCCCGCTCAGGGAGCGGCCGTGCGCAGGCGGATCAGGACGGTGCCGACGACCTTGTCCTCGGGGCAGTAGCCGAGCTGCTTGGAGTCCAGTGAGCCGGGGCGCTCACCGAGCAGCACGAGCATGCGCGACGGCACCCGCGTACCGGTGCAGCGGTGGGCCCAGTCGGGCACCGGCTCCCCGGCGACGGCCGCGACATGCTTCACGTACCAGGACGTGGGTTCGGTCCCGGCGGGCGGATGCCAGCCGTGTTCGGGGTGGGGTGCGGCCACGACGGCCATCCGGCCGGTGGCGATACGGCGCCGGCCGCGCAGCATCAGGAAACGGTCGCCGGGCATGAGGGTGGGCGCCATGCTGTAGCCGCGCACGGTCACGGCGACGAGGCGGGTGCGGGCCAGGGCGAGAGCCAGAGCGAGAGCCAGTACGGCAAGGCCGACCGCGGCCAGGAGCACCGCCGCGGTCACCGCAGGCTCTCCTCGTACCCCTCGGCCTGGGTGGTGAACAGCTTCGCGTAGGTGCCGCCGAGGAGCATCAACTCCGCGTGCCCGCCGAGCTCCTGGACCCTGCCGTCGGCGATCACGACGATCGTGTCGGCGGCGCGTGCGGTGCCCATGCGGTGCGAGACGAGGATGCTGGTGGCGCCCTGGCGCAGGGTGGTGAGCCGGTCGTGGATATGGCGTTCGGCGACCGCGTCGAGGCCGGTGCCGGGCTCGTCGAGGATCATCAGGTCGCGGCCCGAACGCATCAGGGCGCGGGCGAGTGCGAGCCGCTGCCACTGGCCGCCGGAGAGCTGGACGCCGATGGTGCCTGCTGCGGGAGCGCCGGAGTCACCGCTGGGGTCGCCGTCTGGGTCACCGTCGGGGTCGCCGGAGTCGTCCGGTTCAACCGGGTCGTCGGGGAAGAACATGCGGCTGAGCAGGGTGTCGTAGCCCCTCGGGAGGCTTTCGAGCGTGCTGTGGATGCCGGCGTCCTCGGCGGCGGCCCGGATACGCGACGAGTCGTGCCGGGCGTCGAGGTCGCCGAGGCCGATGTTCTCCGCGGCCGTCAGGTCGTACTCCATCGGATCCTGGAAGACGACGCTGATCCGCCGGCGCAGTTGCCCGGCTGGCATGTCCCTGAGGTCGACTCCGTCCCACAGGATGCTGCCGCGCTGGGGGTCGTAGAGGCGGCACAGGAGTTTGACGAGGGTGCTCTTTCCGGCGCCGTTGAGGCCGACGACCGCCAGGCTCGTGCCGTACGGGATGGTCAGGTCGACCCCGCGCAGGATCCAGGGACCGTCGTCGCTGTAGCGGAACCAGACGTCCCGCAGCTCGATGGCCCGGGTCAGGGGCGGTGGCTCGATCGCCGCCGCGGCGGCCGGTGCGGGCAGATCGTCCTCGACCTGGATGACGTGCAGGAAGTGGCCGAACAGCAGGGCCGTCTGGTGGCTCTGGGCGATGCAGCCGACCAGGTTGATGAGCGAGGACTGCACACCGGCCAGCGCGGCCACGAGCAGCGATACGTCACCGGCGGTGAGGGCGCCGGTGGCGGCCTGGTGGACGCCCCAGACGAGCGCACCGGTGGACACGGCGGCGCCGAGGACGGCGAGTGCGGTCTCGTTGCGTACGAGGCGGCGGTCGAGCTGTTCCTCCTGGCCGTTGATGCCGTCCAGGTCCTCGCGCAGGCGGCGGGCGAAGTAGGGGCCGAGTCCGTAGAGCCGGATCTCCTTGGCCGCCTGGGAGTTGGTGAGCAGGCCCCGGTAGAAGATCTGGCGGCGGGCAAGGTTGCTGGTGCGCCAGAACAGGTCCGCCCGGTGGCGGCTGTTGGCCAGCTGCGCGAAGAGGGCGGGGACGGCGGCGGCCACCACGATCAGGGTGAGCAGCGGGCTGATCAGGAGCAGGCTGCCGAGGAAGCCCGTGAGGGTGAGGAGACCCTGGGCGCCCTGGAGTGCGGAGCCCACGAGGCGTTCGGCGGACTGCGCGCTCTGGATGGCGAGTTGGAGACGGTCGTGGAAGGCGGGCTGTTCGAGGCGGGAGAGGCCGCTGAGCCGGTTGACCGCTTCCAGTAGATCGCTCTGGGCGCGGGTGGCGGTGGCGCGCCGGATCCGGCCGTCGGCGTACGCGGAGACGGCCGCGCTCGCCGCGAGCGCCACGGTGAGCAGACCGATGCCGGCGGCGGCCCAGGTGAGGTCGGCGACGCGGAAGTGCCGCGAAGTGAGCCCGTCCACCACGTACTTGAGGAGCCAGGACGCGGCGATGGGGGCCGCGCCCGCGACGACGACGGTGGCCACGCGGGTGGCGAGCGCGCCGGGGCAGGCGCGCAGCGCGAGGGCGAAGACGGCGGCGAGGCCGCGCAGGAGGTCGGTGCGGCGGGGTGCGGGGCGCGGGGTCATGGGGTGACGGGTTCGAGGGTGGCGGGGTCGGGCGAGGCGGGGCCGAGGGTGGCGGGGTCGGTCGTGGGTGCTGTGGTGACCAGGTCGAGTGCGGTGAGGGAGCCGTTGCCGATGCCGGTCTCCTGGACGGTGCCGTCGGCGCCGACGAGGACGAACGTCGGGTGGTGACGGACACCGAAGAGGGTGGCGAGCGGGCCGTTCGGGGGCTCGGTGGCGGTGAGTTCGGTGAAGGGGGCGACGGCTTCGAGCAGGGGGCCCGCGGCGTCCGGAGCACCGTTGACGACGGCGAGCACGCGCGCGCCCGCCGGGGTGTGCGCCTCGGCCCACCGCTGCACGCCGGGCAGGCTCTCGCGGGTGGGACCGCAGTCGGGGCGCAGGAAGCAGAGCAGTGCGGGATGCCCGGCGAGGTCTGCTGTGGTGATCTCGCCGGCGGGGGTGGAGAGGGTGAACTCCGGTACGCGCTCGCCCTCTTGTACGGCGAGGGCGGGCGGCCCGGCAGGTGCGGCGGCCGGGGCTGCGGGGCGGGCCACGGCGGTCCGCCAGCGCTTGACGACCGCGGCGGTCAGGAGGGCGTTCGCGAGGGTGATCGCGGCGAGCAGGGTGAGACCGGCGAGGGCGTAGGTCATGGGGTGGGCGTCCTTTCTGGCGGGGTGGGCTCCGGCGGGGGCGGATCGCAGTGCGCGCTTCAGCCGCGCGCCGCCTCCGTGGCGAAGAAGGCCGCCAGATCGTCGGTGAGGACGGCGAAAGCGGTGAGGTACGCGGCGGCGGCCACCGCCAGGCCGAGTGCCGCACCGCTGACGGGAGTTGAGGTCCCCTGTGCGAGAACGATGCCGCCCCCGAGCAGCGCGAGCCCTGTCAGGCAGGCATTGCGGGCGACGTGCCACGCCCCCATCGGCACGGTGGTCCTGCTGCCGAAGCAGGGACAGCCCGCGCCGCCGCCGCGCCGCATCGCGGCGACGGCCACCGCGCAGAACGCGGCGCACAGTGCACCGGCCAGCAGCAGGCCCACGGCCAGCGTCGCCGGCACGGCGAGCAGGACGGCCGCGAGGAGTTCGGCCACCGGCACCAGGACGGCGAGCGCGGGACGCGCGCCGGAGGGCACGAAGCCGAACTCGCCGAGGGCCAGGGCGAACCGGCGTCGGTCGCGGAGCTTGGCGAGGCCCGCAACGGCCAGGACGCAGACCAGGGTCAGCCGGCACACGAGCAGCAGATCGGACAGGAGCAGCGGGTCGGACAAGGGTGACTCCGAAGGGTGGGTGCCTAAACCGACGGGAACGGGGCGGGCCGCACAGGCCCGCCCCGTCGTTTCAGCAGTAGCTCCAGCTACCGCAGCTGACCCCGCACGCGGCGGTGTAACAGCAGCGGCGGCACCGCTGGGCGCTGGTGGACCACTCGGTCCAGCAGTCCGGCGGGCAGCCCGCCTCGGCCTCCGCCTTCGGCAGGATCCGCTCGATGAGCCGGCCGGCACCGGCCTTGAGTGCACGCATGGTTCTCCTCTTCCTGTGAGTGGGGATGTGCGTACTCCGCGGTGCGGCCGCGATCGGCGGCCGCACCGGGTTCAGGAGGCCGCCGGCACCGGTTCCCGGTCGGCGGCGAGGGGAGCGGTGACCACACCGTCCTGGTAGCGCAGGATCGTGGGGAACGCCGGGACGCGCAGGGCGCGGAACAGCCCCGCGGCATCCGGGTGCGCCACGATCTCGTCGGCGGCCCCGGCGAGCAGTCCGGTCAGGGCGCTCTCGCCGGCGTCCTCGCCCATGACGAGGGCCACGGCCCGGCCGCCCATGGCGCGGGCGCGGTCGGCCTGTGCGGCGAACCCGGGAACGGCGTCCGTGCAGGAGGGGCAGTCGTGCGAGAAGACCCCGAGCAGCAGCTCCCCGGCGCGCAGGTCGTCCTGGGTCAGGGTGCGCCCGCTCAGGGCGGTGGAGCTGAACTCCGGTAGTTCGTCGCCCGGTTGGGGTCCTTGACCCGCGAAATCGTCGCGGCGGCGGACGGCCACGAGCTCCTGCCAGCGGCGCAGGATGACGGCGAGCAGCACGGCGTTGAGTGCGCCGACGGCCCCGACGAGCACAAGACCGGCAATGACGTAAGGCAAGTTCCGACCCCCTGGCGCGGATGGGCGCTGATGCAGGAGGGATCAGTGTGAAAGGCGGGGCCTGTCGGGAGAATGACAAGATCTTGCCAGGAGCATGACGAGGTGAGCATGATGCGGCAATGGCAGCCACGGGGTCGTCCTTCCGAGTGCTCGGCAACGTCGCATGGACCGTCGACGGACACCCCAGAACCATCGGCCGGCGCCGCGAACGGCTGCTGCTCGGACTGCTGTTGGTGGAGCTCGGCCGCCCGCTCCCGATGGACCGGCTCGTCGCTCTGCTCGCGGACGAGGACGACCGGCCGCGCCCGAGAGCCGATCTGTACGTGGACATCTGCCGCTTACGCGCGAGCCTGCGGCGCGGCGGCTGCGAGGACGCCGTGCGCCTGGTGCGCAGCGGCTCCACGTACACCCTGAGCGGCGATCCCGAACTGGTCGACGTGCACCGCTTCACCCGGCTCGTGGACCAGGCCCAGCGCGCCACGACCCCGCCCGAGGTCTCCCGGCTCGCCTCGCTGGCCCTGACGGAGTGGCGGGGCCCGGTCCTGGAGGACGTGGCCTCCGATCGCATACGGCACGGCGTCGGCGCACCCTTCGAGGAGCTGCATCTGACGGCCCAACTCCTGCACGTGGCAGCCGAGTTCGAACTCGGCAACTACTGGCCCCTGGCCGCCGAACTCGCCCGGCTCACCGAGGCCCGCCCCGAGCACGAGACCCTCCTGGCCTTCCGCGCCGCCACCCTCTACGCCTCCGGCCGCCGCGCGGACGCCCTGCACGTCCTGGCCTCGGCACGCGCCCGTATGACAGCGCAGCTCGGCCTCGACCTGCCCCGGGAACTGCACGCACTGCAGACGGTGATCCTCCAGGGGGAGCCGGTGAACCCGCGGATGTTCCGCAGGGGTGCCCTCGGCGCCGTATGACGTGGCCCTTTGTCTAGCCTGTTCGCTCACGCACCCGGGGGAACGAGCGAACATGCTGTACACCGCACGCCAAGAGGCGATCCTGCGCGCGGTCCGCAGGAACGGGTCGGTGCGGGTCACGGAGATGGCCGCGCAGCTCAAGGTCTCCCCCATGTCCGTACGCCGGGACATCACCGCGCTCACCGAGGCGGGCATCCTGGACCGGGTGCACGGCGGCGCGGTGCTCGCGCGCTCGGAGCCAGCCGCGCGGCCCGTGGGTGTCCTCAGGCCTGAGCGGGGACGGCCGCTCTCGCTGGGCATGGTGGTGCCCTCGCACTCGCCGTACTTCGAGGAGTTGATCCAGGGTGCCCGCACCGGCGCGCGGTCGCTCGGCGCGCAGCTGCGGATCGGGTTCTCCAGCTACGACGGGGGTGAGGACGACGCGCTCGTACGCCGGCTGCTCGACGACCACCTCGACGGTCTGCTCCTGACACCGAGCCGCTCGCTCCAGGAGACCCAACCGATGCTCGACCGGCTCGGCGCACTCGGCGTGCCCTTGGTGATCGTGGAGCGCCGGCAGGAGGCGACGGCCGCCATCGACGGCTTCGACTATGTGAGTTCGCACCACGAGCACGGCGCGCTGCAGGCACTGCGCCATCTGAGCGGGACGGGCCACCGCCGGATCGGCCTGCTGTCGCGCGCCTCGGCCACCAGCCACTGGATCAGCCGCGCCTTCGACCTCGCCACGGACCACTTCGGCCTGCCCACGGACGTCCCGCGCGTGATCAACGGCCATCCGTACGAGGAGGGCGAGGCCGCACGCCAAGTGGTGGACTTCCTCGACGAGGTGGCCGCCTCGGGGGTCACCGCCGTCGTCGCCCACCCGGATGTGCAGGCCGTCATGCTCCTGCACGAGGCCCGCGCACGGCGCTGGTCCGTCCCGGGAGATCTCGCGATCGTCGCGTACGACGACGAGACGGCCGCACTCGCCGACGTCCCGCTGACCGCGGTCGCCCCACCGCGGGAGGCGGTGGGGCGGATCGCCGTGGCCCGGCTCGTGCGGCGGATACGGGAGGGGCGGGCGCATGTGGCGCAGCACATCCTGGTGCCGCCGCATCTCAACATCCGCGAGTCGACCCGGGGTTGGGGGCCCCTCCCTCAAGAGTAATTCACGGCTGCAGCCACCAGGGGCTCGTGTACGCCACCCCGAAGTCGTTGCAGGCGTGGCCCGCCGGGCCCGGGGTGCCGTTGGGTGCGGACGGGTCGGAGATACGGAGCACGATCCAGTTGCCGTCGGCGGCGTTCACGGGGACGGTGAGGTCGGCGACGGAGCCGTTCACCGTGTCGACCACGTCGACGACCGTCGGGACCTGCGTGCCGGGGCGCAGGACCTGGACGCGCAGGGGCTTGCCCTCCCAGTCCGGGCCGCGGTCGATGTCGACGAGGAAGCGGACGTCGCCGGTGGCGAGCGGGATCGTGCTGCCCATCCGTACGCCGTTGGCCGTGGCGTCCACACGCAGACCCGAGACCCGGGTGGCGAACGAGCGGCGGGCGCGCATCGCCTCGAACACCCCGGCGCGGGTGTTCTCGGTGACCCACAGACCGCTGCGGCCCTTGCCCTCGTGGAAACCCCAGGTGGTGCCGTGCTCGTCGGTGACGCCCGTGAGGCCGGGCCGCCAGCCGGAGTTGAGGCAGACCACGAGCGGGGAGGCCTTGCCGCTCGACCACGCCTCGAAGAGGTAGTCGTCGGTGCGGTTGAACATCTCCAGGCCGACCATCTGCTGCAGCACGTTCGCCTTGAACGCGAACTCGTTGAAACGGCCGGGCTCGCGCCCGGGGTGGTTGAAGCTGCCGAGCCCGTTGGGACGGGCCGCCAGCCAGTTGTAGAGATTGCCGGGGCCCGGGGCCCTGAGCAGGTCGGCGAAGTCGCCCGTGTTCCAGATGTTGATGTGGCCCTCAAGGGGGCTCGACCATTCGAAGCCGCGGATCGCGGTGAACGCGCCGGGGTCGTTGGCCGCGTCCGCGAGCTGGGCCTGGGTGCTCCACTCGCCCGAGCTGAGGCCGTCGATCGCGAAGAGCGTGGCGTGGTCGGTGAGCGCGGCGACGTCGAGGCCCGCCTCGCGCATCGACCCGAACGCGGCCTGCGCCGAGCCGTCCCCGTCGGACATCACGGTGTGGTTGTGCATATCGGCGTGCACGAGCGTCGTGCCCTGCGTGAGCTTCGAGCCGCGTGAGGCGGCAAGCAGCGGTACGGCGGAGCCGGCCCGGGTGGCGTTGGCGGCGCGTGCGCTGCCGGGCATGGCGGCCAGCATGAGGAGCCCGCCGGCGGAGGCCAGCATGGCCCGTCTGCCGACACCGCCCGCATGGTCATGGTGGTGGTCGCCGTGGTGGTCGACCTGGCCGTAGGGGACGGCCGGGTCAGGGGTGTGGGAGTGGTCGCATGAGTGCGTGTGGTGGGGGTTCATGCGCGGCAAGGTAGCGGGGGCATGCCAAGAACGACACCGTCCGCGTCGGTCCGCCGGGGAAACAGTTCCTGACGGACCGTCCGCAGCGACGGCGAGACCAACTCGCTGTGGAACAGCGGTGGTTGATCCGTTCTACTTCGACGCCCACCACGTCGAGTCACCGACCGCGGTGAACCCCAGCGACTCGTACAGCGGACGCCCGAGCCGGGACGCCGTCAGGGTGGTCGTGAGGTGTGCCATCGGGGCGAGGGCGCCCAGCATGACGGCCCGCCCCACACCACGGGAGCGGAACTCGGCAGGTGTGCCCACCCAGTAGAAGCTGCCGATGCCGTCGTCGACGACCGTGACGCACGCCCCCGCCGCCCGCCCGTCGAGCACCGCGAGGAACACCTCCACGCCCGGCTGCTCCGTGAGCGCCTCGGGGAACAGCTCGGCCGGGCGGTACGGCTCGAAGCGGTCGAGCTCGAAGCCCGCGATCACCATGCGCTCGGCGTCCTGGAGCTCCTGGCCCGTCCGGGCCCGGACCACATCCATCGCGGGAGCGGCCACCGGTGCCGGCTCGCGCAGCATCACCGGCATCTGCCAGTTGCGCATCCCCAGGTGGCCGAGGTCGGTGGCACTGAAGGGATCCTCGGCATCCACCGGGCCGCTCGCCCGCCGCGCCAGCTCGGTCAGTTCCTCCAGCTCGCCCGCGTCGAGGCCGGGCTCCTGGAGCAGGAAGCGCGTCCCTGCCCGCTCGTCGCCGAGCGCGGCGAGGAAGCCGCGGCGGCGGATCACCTCGTGCCCGCGGCTCTTCGCGGTCGCGGCCCAGAAGGCCGCGGAGTTACGGGCCTGGAGCGTGAGCGCACGGTCCGGGGCCGCCGCGGGTGGGGTGTCCGGCGGTATGCCGTCCATGGATAACTCCCTCTTGTTCCGGCTCGGTTGAGCGCCGCCTGGGCGGCGGGGCGAGTGCCCAAAAGGCAGCGAGTCTGCCGTACGCCCCAACGTAACCCCGAATGGCCCGCCCCCACCGGGCCATTCCTCACCCCTCCGCCTGGGCCACTCCACATGCCGGGCACCACTCCGCATGCCGGCACCACTCCACATGCCGGCACCCGCCTCCTCGACCGAGGGGCGGGCGCCGGCGTGACCTTTGCTCACACTGCTCAGATGGCTCACATGTGGACAGCGGAGGCCTCACCGGGATGTCCGGAGGGGACACCGCGGCGGTACAGGAGCAGGGTGATGACGAAGCCGACCGCGAAGAACGCGGCCGACCACCAGTACGCGGTCGAGTAGCTCTCCAGGGCGGCCTCGGCCTGGACCTGGGGAGTGGGCTGCTTGCCGACGAGGTAGCTGGTGGCGGCGCTCGTCGCGAGCGTGTTGAGGAGCGCGGTGCCGATCGAACCGCCCACCTGCTGTGTGGTGTTGACCATCGCCGAGGCCACACCCGCGTCGTGGGCCTCGATACCGGCGGTGGCCAGGTTCATCGCCGTGGCGAAGATCAGGCCGAGGCCGACACCGGCGATCACCAGCGGAGGCATGACGTGCGGGGCATAGCTCGAGGTCAGACCGAGACCGGTCAGCCAGGCCATGCCCACGGCGGCGAGTGCCATACCCGCGGGAACGATCGGCTTCGGGCCCAGGCGCGGCATCAGCGAGTTCTGCGCGACGACGGAGGACACCACCATCGCGAAGACCATCGGCAGGAACGCCAGGCCGGTCAGCACGGGCGAGTACCCGAGGATCTGCTGCAGGTAGTACGTCAGGAACAGGAACACACCGAACATGCCCGCGCCGGAGATGAACATGGCGAGGAAGGACGCGCCCCGGTCGCGGTCCAGGATCACGCGCAGCGGCAGCAGCGGGTGCTTGGCGCGCGTCTGCCACCAGGCGAAGGCTGCGACGAGGACGACGCCGACGACCAGGAAGCCCCAGGTCTGGATGTCGCCCCAGGCGTGCGTCTCGGCGTTGGAGAACCCGTACACGATGCAGAAGAGGCCCGCCGAAACCAGGATCGTGCCCGGCACGTCGAGCTTGGGCCGGTCATCCGGCCGTCCCCCGTGCAGCAGCCGCATGCCGCCGAGGATGGCGATCACGGCGAAGAACAGGTTCACGTACAGGCACCAGCGCCAGTCCAGGTACTCCGTCAGCAGACCGCCGAGCAGCAGACCCACCGCGCCGCCCGCACCGGCGATGGCGCCGTAGATACCGAACGCCTTGGCGCGCTCGCGGGGGTCGGTGAAGGTCGTGGTGAGCAGGGACAGTGCGGCCGGGGCGAGCAGCGCACCGAAGACGCCCTGCAGCGCGCGGGCGACGACGAGCACCCCGAAGCTGCTCGCGGCACCGCCGAGCGCGGAGGCGGCGGCGAAGCCCGCGAGGCCCGCGATGAACACCGCCTTGCGCCCGACGAGGTCGGCGATCCGCCCGCCGAGCAGCAGCAGGGAGCCGAAGGCGAGGGCGTACGCGGTGACGATCCACTGCCGGTTGCCGTCGCTGAAGCCGAGGTCCTGCTGCGCCGAGGGCAGGGCGATGTTCACGATGGTGGCGTCGAGGACGACCATCAGCTGGGCGATCCCGATGACACCGAGGATCAGCCAGCGGTGCTCATGCGCACCGCCCGCATGCGGCGAAGCGCCACCGCCCGCGGCCGAGACCGCGGCCTCACCGGTCGCAGATGACTGGGGTGTACGGTCCACGATGGCCTCCAGACCCCCGCACGCCCCCTTTCAGCTGGCATTCAACGGTAAGCACATCGGGGTGGGTCAGCGACTTGCGAGCGCGGCGGCCAGCGCTGGAGGGCTCGACGGGCCTGCGCTCCGGTGCGGACAGCCTGCTCGTCCTCGGACCATCCGGGTCCGGACACCCCCTAGGTGAGGGGCCCGGACGGCACCGCGTCCTGCGCCGCCTCCACGTCCTGCGCCTCGCCCCCGTGCGTCACCACGAGCGACGCGCTCGGCGCGCGGCGTCGCCGTCGGCGCAGCACCCACTGCCCGGCGGCCACCGCCGCGCCCACCGTCCCCGAGATGGCGAGGCCGAGCAGCACCGCGAACGGGCCCTCTCCCGCCGCGACACCGCCGAAGTAGCCGAGCCCGACGGTGTACGAGACCCAGACCGACTCGGCGGCCGCGGAAGCGCACAGCATCCGCCGCAGCCGGATGCGCACCAGGCCTGCGGCGGACATGCCGACGGTGCGCCCGCTCGGCGCGAACCGGGCCGCGATCATGAACGGGATCCCGTACCGCTCGATCCGTGCCGCCGCCCACTCCAGGGCCGCCTGCCGGCGTGGGCCGCGGTTGAACAGGGCGATCAGACGGCCGCCGAAGCGCCGGGTGCCGCCGTAGATCAGGAGATCGCCGGTGACCGCGCTGCACACCGCCACCAGGAGCACTGCCGAAAGGCTGAGCCGGCCCGTCGCCGCCAGGGCGCCCGCGGTCATCAGGAGCCATGAGTTGGGCACCATCGGCGGCACCACGGTCAGCACGATCAGGAGGTACGGCCAGGTTCCGCTCCACTCGCCGATCGTCCTCACCGTCCTTTCGTCACCGATGACCTTGATGACACCTGTACAGAAGAAGTTGACACGTAACGGACGGGATCTAACTGACCCGGCGGGAAGGTCAGGGAAACACCAGGGATCTCCTAGGGGGCGGCGGTTGGCTGGATTTCAACTGCCGGTGACCAGCCACAGATCGTCGGGCACCGGACGGCGCGCGGCTCTTCGACGTTCGGCGAACTCCTGTGCCAGCAGGGCGAGTTCACGGTCGTGTCGGTCCGCGAGCACATCGACCCGGATCAGGGGAACCCCGGTGGCCAGACAGCTCACGACCGCCCGGCGCCAGCTCTCCTGGTCCAGGTGGCGGCCCGCGTACGGGCCGAGGGCGGCCGCGAGCAGCCGGGCGTCCTCGGAGCGCACGGCGTCGCGGACGATGCCCACGGCGGCGGCGCCGACGGGCAGGAACGGCAGCGCGAGGAGCACGGACTTGCGCTCCGCCGCGCCCCCTCGCGCGTACAGCCACCGCGCCCGGTCCGCGAGCGCGGTGCCGGTCAGGGGCAGCGCCGAGAGCAGCCGGGTGCGTACGGCATCGGGCACCGACCAGCCGGCCCAGCCGGGCAGCGGGGTCCGGCCGTAGCGGCGTTCGGCCGCGGGGAAGGGCTCGTCGAGCGCGTCGGCGCCGCGCTCGGCCACCGCGCGCAGGTCGGCGTCCAGATGGTGGCGCGCCTGCTCGGGCAGTGCGCAGGACAGCCGCTCCCGCAGGGTGCGGCGGATCAGCTCGCCGTGCACGGCCGCGAAGTGGCCGGCCCTCGCCGGCTCCGGATACGCCCGCGGCGTCGTTGCCGTGGGCTCCGGGCGGGCGAGGGCCGGCGGAGATGCGCCGTGAGAGGGGGGAGCTCCGAGACGCATCCGTCGGGACATCGCTGGGCCGTGCCTTCCTTGCAGGGGTACGGGGCCGGTGGTGCGGGAGGACGCCCCGCCACTGTGGCGCCGGGCGCTATGCGCGGCCTATACCGCCCCGCCGACGGCCAACTGCACGGCGGCCCGCGGTGCGTGGACGGTGCCGAGGAAGTTCTCGAGCAGCCGCATGCCGTGGTCCGTGGCGATGCTCTCCGGGTGGAACTGCACGCCGTGCACCGCCAGGGTGCGATGCCTGAGGCCCATCACCGCTCCGTCGTCCCCGGCGTACGAGGTCGCGGCCAGATCGGCGGGGAGCCCGGGGTCCACGACCAGGGAGTGGTAGCGGGTGACGTGCGCCCCCTGCCGTACGCCCTCATAGAGCACCGAGCCGTCGTGCCGCAGCGGGCTCGTCTTGCCGTGCCGGGCCCGTCGCGCCACCTCCACCCGGCCGCCGTAGGCGAGTCCGATCGCCTGGTGGCCGAGGCAGATCCCGAGCAGTGGCACCCGGCCCGCGAAGGCCTGCACCAGTTCCACGTGCCCGGAGTCGCGTGGATGGCCGGGTCCGGGTCCGAGGACGACCGCGTCGGGCCCGCGCGCGGCGAGCTCCTGCGGGGTGGCGGTGCGGGAGCGGACGATGTCGGTCGAGGCTCCGAGCACCTTCAGGTACTGGTCGATGATGTGCGTGAAACTGTCGTACGCGTCGACGAGCAGCACTCTCACGTCAGCAGCTCCTGACCGGTCAGCGCCCAGTGGGCGGCACCTATCTTGTGCAGCGTCTCGCGCCACTCCGCCGCCGGTTCGGAGTCGGCGACGATGCCCGCGCTCGCCTGTGTGCGGTAGCCGACGCCGTCCCGCACGATCGTGCGGATGCACAGGGCGAGCCGGCTCCAGCCGCGCACGTCGACCAGACCCACCGCCCCCGCGTACATGTCCCGCGGGGTGTGCTCCATCTCTTCGATGAGCTCCATGGCCCGGATCTTGGGCGCGCCGGTGACGGTGCCCGCGGGGAAGACCGACCGCACCGCCGACCAGACGTCGGCATCGGCGGCGAGCTGTCCCTCGACCACCGAAACGAGATGGAAGACGTGGGAGAACGCTTCCACCGTCTGCTGCACGGGCACGTCGAGACTGCCCGTACGGGAGACCCTGCCGAGGTCGTTGCGGCACAGGTCGACGAGCATCACGTGCTCGGCGCGCTCCTTCTCACTGGCGCGCATCGCGGCCACCCGCTCGCGGTTGGCCGCCTCGTCGGGGCCGCGCGGTGCGGTGCCGGCGATGGGGCGCATCTCGATACGTGAGCCGTCGATACGGAACAGCAGCTCGGGGCTGGCCCCGATCAGGAGGTCGCCCGCCCTCGGCAGGAGGTACATGTGCGGGGACGGATTGCGGGACTTGAGCCTGCGGTAGACGTCCAGGGGCCGCAGCTCGGTACGTACCTCGATGCTGTGGCCGATCTGGATCTGGTAGATGTCCCCGACCCTGATGTGTTCGAGGCAGCGCTCGGCCCGTGCCAGGAACTCCTGGCGGGTGAGGCTGTCGAGCACCGACAGGGGTGCGGGCGCCGCCGGCACCGGAGCGGACTCCTCGGCGGCTCCGGTCCCGTCGGCCGGGTCGAAACCGCAGTCGTCGAACTCCGGTGAGCTGGCCCGCAGATGGCGTACGGATCCGTCCGGCCCGTACCAGACCGTGTCGCTGAACAGGGTGAGCACGATGTCCGGTCCGGCCCGCTGCCGGGGCGGCAGGCCCTCCATGTGCCAGGCGGATCCGTAGCCGAACGCGGCGAGGAAGCCGAAGGCGAACTCCCCTTCGCCACGTGCCGTGTCCAGCTCGAAGCTGTGCTGTGCGGCGCGCAGCAGCTCCCACACCTGGTCCGGTGTGCCGATCACGCGGCGGTCCGTCCCGGCCGTGGCCATGCCGAGGCGGTCGGCGGCGCCGAGCACCGCGGCGGTGATCTCCACGCGGCCGTGGACGGTGACGTGCCCGGCGTGCACTTGGATCTCGGCGAGCCGGCCGAAGCCGACCACGGCGGTTCCGCTGTCGCGCCAGGGTCCCTCGGCGCTCTCGAACAGGTAGACATCGGGCCCGAGTCGGCGGCGGGCCGCGGCGTACAGGTCCAGTGGCGCGTGGGCGGGCAGCATCCGCTCCTCGACCCGCACCCTGATCGGGGCCGGCGCGAGGGCGGCGGGTGCGCCCGCAGGCTGATCGTGCAGGACCGTCATGGCGCTCCGCCCCCGTCTCCCGCCGTGCCGCCCGGCGCCGCGGCCATGATGCGAGGCGTCACGGCCATGGCGCGGGTGGGCAGGCGCTGCTCCGCGACCGGGGCGATCAGCGGGGCGGCGACGGCCGCGTAGTCGCGCGGGGACATCCCCAAGGACCGGTCGAGCCGGGCCGCGTTGAACCAGATCTCGTCCTCTTCGAGCAGCTGCGGATCCACCATCAGCTGCAGCTTCGGGTCGAACGAGAACGGCACGATCGCACCGCTCACGCACCCGGTCAGCCGCTCGGCGCTGTCCCGGTCGGCGAAGTCGGTCCGGGTGCCGCCCGCCGTGCGGCAGACCGCGGCGAGATCGACCCGGTGGTCACCGGGCACCACCGCGAGCACGTACGTCGAGCGCTTACGGCCCAACGCCACGCGCAGGACTATGGACTTGGCGGACTGGCGCAGCGGATGTCCGCGCAGCAGGCTCGCCAGGTCGGTGCGGCCCTCGGCGCGGTGCGCGACCTCGCGGTAGCCGCAGCCGGCGCCGTCGAGGAGGGCGAGCAACCGGTCGTAGGTCGTCATCGTGTGCACTGTCATGGCTCGAGCCCTCTCAGCCGTATCTGCGGGTCTCGTGGAAGAAGCCGTCCACCACGTCGAGGCGGCCGCTGTCCTGGACGGTGTCGTAGACGTATTTGCCGAGCGCCAGGTCGAGGACGCCGAGGCCGAACGGGGAGAAGATCACCGGCTGGTCGGCCGGGACCTCGGCGGCGCCGGTCAGCACGTCGTGGAGCGTGCCGTCGAGGAAGTCCCGGTGGCCGAGCTTCTGTTCGGCCAGATGCGGTGAGGTGTCGGCCTTCAGGCAGTGCTCCACGTCGTCGACGAAATTGGCGGCCGAGAGCACCACTTCGGTGCTCAGATCGCGCAGCGAGAGGTGCAGGACCAGCGGGTTGTGGTCGAACCACCCGGGGTTGTCGACATGGGGTGAGGCGGCGACCGTGGCGAAGACGACCAGGTCGCTGCCGCGGATCAGCGACTCGGCGCTGTCGTGCACGGTGACCTGGGCGTCGCCGGACTCGGGGCCGACACGCGAGGCGAACTGTCCCGCGTACTCGGGATTCAGGTCGTACACCCCGATCTCGTCGAACTCGAAGCCGATACCGGCCAGGTAGGCGTGCACGTACCGGGCGATGAGGCCGGTCCCCACGTATCCGATACGCGTCGGGCGGGTGCCGCGTGCCCGGCTCAGCTCGCGGGCGGCGAGCGCCGCCGACGCCGCCGTGCGCGAGGCGCTGATGATGGAGGACTCCATGCAGGCCAGCGGGTAACCGGTGGCAGGGTCGTTGAGGATGAGCACGGCCGAGGCGCGGGGCAGCCCGGTGGCGATGTTGCCGGGGAAGCTGGAGATCCACTTGATGCCGTCGACGGCGGTGCCGCCGCCCACCGAGGCCGGCAGCGCGATGATGCGCGAGTCCGGGCGGTCGGGGAAACGCAGGAAGTACGAGGGCGGGTTGACCGTCCCGCCCTCGCCGTGCAGGCGGTAGGCCTCCTCGATGATCCCGGTGACCTCTTGGTGCCTGCCGGTGAGCGCCCGGTCGACCTCGGCACCGGGGATCACGGCGAAGGTGGGTGTCTGTGTATTGGCTGACATGGGCCAGGACGCTAAAGACGCGTCCTATAGCCGGGATATCACGCGGGGACGGTCCGGCCGGAACACGGACCGCTCGCCCGAGTCCGCGCCGACGGCCTCAAGTGCCGCGCATAACCGGCGTATAGCAGCATCGGCGACGCTTGCGGGGCCGCCGGCGTTCCGGCGGCCGTATCCCTGTTGACCCCCGGAAGGGACCTTGGCGTGAGTGTGCTCGACGAGATCATTGAAGGAGTCCGTGAGGACCTCGCCGAGCGGCAGGCGCGCGTCAGCCTCGACGAGCTCAAGGAACGCGCGGCGGTGACACCTCCGGCGCTGGACGGGCGGGCGGCGCTGCGCGGCGCCGGTGTCAGGGTGATCTGCGAGGTCAAGCGGTCCAGCCCGTCCAGGGGCGCGCTGGCCACGATCGCCGATCCCGCGGTCCTCGCCGCGGACTACGAGGCGGGCGGCGCCGCGGTCGTCTCCGTCCTCACCGAGCAGCGCCGCTTCGGTGGTTCGCTGGCCGATCTGGCGGCGGTGCGCGCCAAGGTCGGCATCCCGGTCCTGCGCAAGGACTTCATCGTCACCTCGTACGAGCTCTGGGAGGCCCGTGCCTACGGCGCCGACCTGGTGCTCCTGATCGTCGCGGCCCTGGAGCAGAAGGCCCTCGTCTCACTGATCGAGCGGGCCGAGTCGATCGGTCTTACCCCGCTGGTCGAGGTCCACGACGAGGCGGAGGCCGAGCGTGCGCTGGCCGCCGGGGCGACCGTCATCGGTGTCAACGCGCGCGATCTGAAGACGCTGGACGTGGACCGTACGGCCTTCGGACGGATCGCACCGCTCCTGCCCGAGGGGATCGTCAAGGTCGCGGAGTCGGGCGTACGGGGGCCACTCGACGTGGCCGCGTACGCGGCCCACGGCGCCGACGCCGTCCTGGTGGGCGAGTCCCTCGTGCGGGCCGAGAACTCATGGGCCGCGGTGACGGAACTCGTGGCGGCCGGGCGGCCTACGCCCTGAACTGCCTTGTGGCGTACGCCCTGTGACCAGGAGCGATGAGCGACCGGGAGTCACCGGCACCCTGCGGGCGTACGCCCCGAAGGCCCTCACACCGTGAACACGATCTTCCCGAAGTGCTCGCCCGATTCCATCCGCGCGAAGCCCTCCCGGGCACGGTCAAGCGGCAGCACCGTGTCGATGACGGGCCGTACGCCTGTGGTCGCGCAGAAGGACAGCAGCCCCGCCAGTTCGTCCTTGGTGGCCACGGTCGAGCCGACGACGGTGATCTCCCGGTAGAAGATGCGGGTGAGCTCCGCGTGCGAGGGCCGGTCCCCGCTCGTGGCACCCGAGATGACCAGCGTGCCGCCGGGCCGCAGGGACTTCACCGAGTGGGACCAGGTCGCGGCGCCGACCGTCTCGATGACGGCATCCACCTGGTGCGGCAGCCGCTGCCCCGGCTCGAGGGCCTCGACGGCGCCGAGCTCGACCGCCCGCTTGCGCTTGAGTGCGTCCCGCCCGGTGGCGAAGACCCGCAGTCCGGCCGCGCTGCCGAGCGCGATCGCGGCCGTGGCCACCCCGCCGCCCGCGCCCTGCACGAGCACCGAACCACCCGCGCGCACCCCGGACTTCGTGAACAGCATGCGGTACGCGGTCAGCCATGCCGTCGGCATGCAGGCGGCCTCCGCGAAGGTGAGCCCGGCCGGCATGGGCACGAGATTCCAGGCGGGTACGGCGACCTGTTCGGCGAAGGTGCCCTGGTACTTCTCGGTGAGGATCGAGCGGTGCTCACCGGGGGCGAGCCCGTGGCCGGTCAGTCCGACCACCGGGTGCACGACGACCTCGCGGCCGTCCTCGTCGATCCCGGCGGCGTCCGTGCCGAGGATCATGGGAAGGCTGTCCGCTCCGAGGCCGACCCCGCGCAGCGACCACAGGTCGTGGTGGTTGAGTGAGGCGGCCCGGACCTGGACACGGGTCCATCCGGGGCGGGCGGCCGGAGCCGGGCGCTCCCCCAGTTCCAGTCCCTCAAGCGGCTGTCGGAGTCCGATCTGCGCGGCATAGGCGGCGAACATGGCGGGACGCTCACCACTCCCGCTGCGGGAAGTTCTCGCTGCCGCACCAGTGCACGACGGTTCCCCCGTAGCTCATCCCGGCGCCGAAGCCGAGCAGCAGGACGGCGTCGCCGGGGTCGAGCCGGCCCGTCCGTTCGGCTTCGGCGAGTGCGATCACCACGCTCGATCCGCTGGTGTTGCCGAACTTGTCGGCCACGATGACGGCCTTGTCCGCCGGCTGGCCGAGCAACCGGATCAGATTCCGTACGAGGGTCGGGTTGGCCTGGTGGGTGACGATCAGCCGTACGTCGTCGAGCGTGACGCCCGCCGACTCGACCACCTCGTCCACGAAGCCGGGGACGACGGTGAGCGCGAAGTCCTTGACGCCCCTGCCGTCCATCCGCGTCACGTTCGCTCCGCTGAAGCGGTTCAACTCCCCTTCACCGGCGACGCGTTCGATGAAAGCCGTGTAGTAGCGCTCCGGATCCGTCCCGAGGAGGGTCCGCCCTATTCCGGGGCTGCCCGTGCAGCGCTCCAGGAGGTAACAGGCGGCGCCGTCCCCGAAGATCGCATGCTGGGTCCGGTCGTCCGGGTCGTTCAACTGGGCCACCGTGTCGGCGACGACGACCGCCACCCGCTCGTACTGGCCGGACTCGACGTACTTGTGGCCGACGTCCAGGCCGAAGAGACCGCCCGCGCAGCCGCCGGCGTTCACGTCGAAGCCGGGAACGCCCCGGATCTGCGCCTTGCGCAGGATCATCGTCGCGACGGCCGGGATCATGTGGTCGGGTGTGGAGGTGCAGCAGATCAGGAGGTCGATGCTCGCGGGCTCCACACCGGCCCGCTTGCACGCGTCCTCGAACGCACCGAGTGCGAGGTCCGAGGTGAGTTCCCCGGGTTCCGCGATCCGCCGGCTGTGGATGCCGAGCCGCTCGCGGATCCAGGCGTCGCTGGTGTCGAAGCGCTCGACGAGCTGCGTGTTGGTGACCTCGTTCTCCGGTAGGCAGACACCGACGGAACGTATTCCCACACTCATGTGCACTTTCACCTTCCAGAATTCCGACTCTGCACGGTTCAAGGGCTGCGGCGGCGCAGCCCATGAGACATACGGACCGCGCCGTCGATACGGATCGTCTCGCCGTTGATCATGGGATTACCGATGATGTGGTCGACCAGAGCGCCGAATTCGGCGGGATTCCCCCACCGTCTGGGATGCACCAGATCGCGGTCCAATTCCCGGCGCGCTTCCACGGGTACGGAATCGACCGCCGGTGTCTCGAAGAATCCCGGTGCGACGGTGACCACGCGGATCAGCGAGCCGGCCAGCTCGCGCGCCAAGGGCAGTGTCATGGACACCATTCCGCCCTTGGACGCGGCGTAGGCCGCCTGCCCGACCTGTCCGTCGAAGGCCGCGAGCGAGGCCGTGTTGACGATGACGCCCCGCTCTTCGTCGATGGGCGCGTTCGCCATCATGCGCTCGGCGGCGAGCCGGACCACGTTGAAGGTGCCCACGAGATTGGCCGTCACCACCTCCACGAACCGGTCCAGGGAGTGGGGGCCCGCCCGGCCGACGAGTTTCGCCGCGTACGGCACACCGGCACAGTTCACGACGGCGCGCAGCGAGCCGTGTCGCTCCGCGACGTCCAGGGCTTCGCCGATGTCCGTCTCGCCGGTGACGTCGCCGCGGACGAACACCGCTGCGTTCCCGAGCCTGTCCAGCGCGAGCTTTCCGCGTTCCTCGCTTCTGCCGACGACGACGGGAACGACGCCGCGGGAGAGCAGGCGCTCGGCAACGGCAAGTCCCAGACCGGAGGTTCCCCCGGTGACCAGGGCCACGGTCGCGGGTGTCATCGGATCTCCTCGTGCGCAGTTCCGAGACCTTCGCGAAGGATCGCGGCCAGCTCCCCCGGCTGATGGGTGACGAAGTAGTGCCCACCGCCCGGGATCTCGGCCAGGCTTACGTGCGCGGCGAAACGCTTCCAGTCGCGGTAGGCGTGCTCGTAACCAGTGGTGGCGCTGTCCTCGTCGCCGACGATGAGAGTCAACGGCGTTGCCAGGGGCGGGTGTTCTGCCCTCTCCGCCTCGATCTGGAAACGCAGACCTTGCGTCATGTCGTGCCGGATCACATTGAGGACGGTCCGCAGATCGGAGTCCGACAGCGCCCCGTCGAACCCGCCGAGGGATTTCATGTACGCGTACAGGTCGCCCTCCGACCAGTCGGCCGCGCGCTCCCCCTCCTCCTGCGCCCCGGTGGCCGGCAGTGCGGCACCGATGAACAGGGCGGTGGGCCGCCGGCCCTGCCGCTCCAGTCGTTGCGCGACCGCCACGGCGAGGGCCGAACCGGCGCAGTGCCCGTACAGGGCGAAGGGGCCGGTGGGGAGTCCGGCGATTTCCGCGGCGATCAGGTCGGCGGTCTCGTCCAGACCGAGCAGGGGTTCGTGCGGCTGGGTGGGGTCGTGCCCGGGCAGTGCGGCGCTCCAGGTCGCGATCCCGGGGGCCAGTTCGGTGGCCAGGCGGTGGTACGCCGCGGCGGTGCCGCCTCCGTAGGGGATGCAGACGAGCGTGCGGGACGCGTCCTGTGCGCCGGCCAGGAACCGCAGGATGCGCGGCTCGGCGGCCGCGTCCGCCAAGCCGTCGCGTGGCGCCCGGAGTTCCTGGATGCGCAGGGCCAGGCTCCGCGGTGTGGGGTGCTGGAAGACATCGATGACCGCGGTCCCCCGGCCCAGGCGCCGGGCCAGACGGACCGCTTTGAAGGAGTCGCCGCCCAGGTCGAAGAAGTCGTCACCGGCGGAGATCCCCGAGACCCCGAGGCAGTGGCCGAAGGCCTCGATGACCTGAGCCTCAAGGGGAGTCGGGGGTGCGGTCCGCCGCGACTCCCGCGTGCGCACCGGATCCGGCAGCGCCCGCCGGTCGAGCTTCCCGTTGGAGGTGAGCGGTATCCGGTCGATCGCCGTCACGGTGGCGGGCACCATGTGGGAGGGGAGCCGGCGCGCGAGGCGACGGCGCAGGACGGCGGCGTCGATGTCCGACGGGTCCGCCGGCACCACGTACGCGGCGAGGACGTGGTCACCCAGCGCGTCCTCGCGTACGACCACACAGCAGTCCACCACTTCCGGGCCGGCCCTCAACTCGGCCTCGATCTCGCCCGGTTCGATCCTGAATCCACGGACCTTCACCTGGTCGTCCGCGCGGCCCTCGTAGTGCAGGAGGCCGTCGGCGTCGCGGCGGGCCAGATCTCCGGAGCGGTACATGACGGAGCCGGGCGGTCCGTACGGGTCGGGCAGGAACCGTTCGGCGGTGAGTTCCGGGCGGTTCAGATACCCGCGGGCGATCTGGGCGCCGGCCACATGGATCTCACCGGTGACCCCTGGGGGAACGGGCCGCAGGTCCTCGTCGAGGAGGTGGAGTGCGAGGCCCGGCAGGCTCCGGCCGATCGGACTGCCGCCCCGTGGGTCGAGGTGGCTCCGGTCGAGGGCCAGATGGCTGGCGTGGACGGTGGTCTCCGTGATCCCGTACATGTTGACCAGCGCGGGAGCGGCTTCGGCGTGGAGTGCGTACCACTCGTCGAGCCGCCGCGGGTCGAGCGCCTCACCGCCGAAGACCACGTAGCGCAGAGCGAGTTGACGCCCGGTGGACGGTTCGTCCGTGCACGCCTGGAGCAGCTGCCGGAACGCGGACGGCGTCTGGCTGAGGACGGTGACCCCTTCCTCCACGAGCAGTCGCAGCAGCCGGTCCGGCGCACGGCGCGTCGCCGCGGGGACCAGGACGAGCCGTCCGCCGTGCAGCAAGGGGCCCCACAACTCCCATACGGAGAAGTCGAAGGCGAAGGAGTGGGCCATGCTCCACACGTCGTCCGCACGGAAGTCGAACAGCTCCCGGGTGGCCGCGAACAGATCGAGGACGTTCCGGTGCGGGACGACCACGCCCTTGGGCCGGCCCGTGGAGCCCGAGGTGTAGATGACGTACGCGGCGTTGTCCCCGGCCATCGGGCTCAGGCGCTCGCCGGGCCGCAGATCGTGCTGCGGCAGCTCCGCCAGGTGGCGCCGGGTGGCCGCGCTGTCGAGGTCCACGGTGACCACGTCCGCCGTGGCGGAACGCGCCGCCCCGCTGGAGCCGGTGAGCAGCAGCAAGGGCTCCGCGTCCGCCAGGAGGGAGTCGATCCGGCCCTGCGGATACTCCGGGTCGACGGGAAGGTAGGCGGCACCCGACTTGAGGATCGCCAGGAGCGCCACCACGGATTCGACGGCCGGCGGCAGGCAGACCGCGACAAGGCGCTCGGGGCCCGCGCCGTGCTGCACGAGCAGACGCGCAAGCCGGTTGGCCCGCGCGTTGAGTTGCCCGTACGTCAGCGTGTACGTCCCGCTGGTCAGGGCCACTGCGGACGGGCTACGGGAGACCTGGGTCTCGAAGGCCCGGACGAGCGTGGCGGACTCGTCACCGGGGTGCTTTCGCGGGCGCACCGCCAGGAGTTCGCGGCGCTCCGTGGCGCTCAGCATGTCGATCTCACCCAGCGGACGGCTCGCGTGCTGAAGGACCTGGCGCAGGAAGGTGTCGAACCTCGCCCTGTGCTCGGCGAGTTCGTCGGCGCGGTAGAGGCCCGCGTTGGCGTCGATCGTGAAGGTCAGCTCCCGCGGCGTCTCGTAGACGCCCAGCATGAAGTCCTCGATCGGGCCCGGCGCGAGGTTGCGGTGCTGCGCCGGGCAGCCGCCGAACGTCAGCTCCTCGCCGAGCGAGAGGACATTGACCGTGGGGCCGAAGACGCGTGCGCTGCCGCGCCGCTTGCGCAGGTCGCGCCGGATGTCCTCGAAGCGGTAGCGGCCGTGGGCGCGCGTCTCCCCGACCTTGGCACATACCTGGGCTAGCAGGTCGAGGAAGCTGTCCGATCCACGGACGCGCAGCCGTAGCGGCAGGATGTTGGAGACCATGCCCGGGGTCGTCGCGGCCGTCTCCGTGTGGCGGCCTGCCACCGGCAGACCGACCACCGTGTCCGGTGCACGGGTGATCTTGGCGGTGTACGCGGCGAACGCGGCGATCAGCACCCGCGTCCACCGCACTCCCCGCGCCTCGGTGAACGCGCCGAGCTGTTCCCTGAGCCGGTCGTCGGCGTACCAGGTCTCCCGCAGTGCCACACCCTTCGGGGAGAGGGCCTCACCGGTGAAGCCCGCCACGTGCTCGATGTCCGCGAACTCGCCCAACCAGTACCGGCGGTCGTCCTCGAAGTCGGTGGATGAGCGGTAGGCCCGGTCCTCTGCCACCAGCTGGGCCAGGCGTCCGAAGGAGGTGGCGGACGGTGCGCGGCCTGCGGCCCGCGCGTCGTAGATCTCCGCGGCGCGGCGGGCGAGGAGCTGTGAGCCCACGCCGTCGGAGACGATGTGGTGCAACTGCCAGAACCAGAGGTGCCGTTCGGGCCCGAGCCGGAGCACCGCCTGGCGCTGGATCTCGCCCTCGGCCGGATCCAGCGGGGTTTCGACCTGTGCCCGCAGCCAGGCGTCCGCCGCTTCCCGAGGCTCCGCCACACCGGTGAAGTCGACGAGCGGGACGTCCACATCCGTGGCGGGCCCCACTCGCTGCCAGGGCCCTGCCGCGTCCTCGCCGAAGGCCGTCCGCAGTGCGTCCGCCTCCCGCACGACCTGGCGGACCGCCTCCTGGAGGAGTTCCGGATTCAACGGGCCCTGGATATCGAGGAGTTCGGCATACGCGTACGCCGACTTGGAGACGTCGAGCCGGCTGCCGTACCAGATCCCGGACTGCCCTTCGGTGAGAGGGAGCCGGGACGGATCGAGTCCGGACGGATCGAGTCGGGACGGATCGAATCCGGACGGGTCATCGGCGTCGGTGTACTCGGCTGTACCCATCTCGTCGGGCCCTCTCCTCGCCGGTCGGCACTCGGCTTCAAGTGCCGCCGAAATTAGGCGGATTCCCTATGAGGAACCTATTGCGGCACAAGGGCTGTCCTGGGAACGCAACGGCGGGAAATGCCGGACGGAGTCCGGTGTTCGGGCCGTCCGGCCCCGGCCGATAGGGGCGGTATAGCCGGCGGCGGGACGCTCGTGCCCATGACGGAAACCATCACCTGGGCCCCCGCGGAGATATCCCCCGCGGACGGGCCGCTCCTCGACCACCTGGCCGGGCGGCTCGACGATCTGCTCCTGTCCCGCGGCGCCGTGGTGCTCCGCGGCTTCGGGATCACACCCGCCACGCTGGACGACACCCTCGACCGCGTCCTGCCCAACCGGCTCGCGTACGTGCACGGGAACTCGCCGCGCAGCCATGTCGGCGACCGGATCTACACGTCCACCGAGTACCCGTCGGACCAGACCATCTCGATGCACAACGAGCTGTCGTACTCGGCGAAGTGGCCCTCCCGGCTGGCCTTCTACTGCGAGACGACTCCTGGTTCCGGCGGGGCCACTCCGGTCGTCCCGGGCGACGCATGGCTGGACGCGCTCTCGCCGGAGCTGCGTGCCGCCTTCGCGGACGGCGTGCGCTACACCCAGAACCTGCACGACGGCCATGGCTTCGGCAAGAGCTGGCAGGAGACCTTCGAGACCTCCGACCGCGGCGAGGTCGAGCGGCATCTGGCGGGGATGACCGGCGCCACCTGGGAGTGGAAGCACGACGGCGGCATCCGGATCGCGCAGGTGCGCCCGGCCGTGACCACCCATCCGGTCACCGGCACGGAGGTCTGGTTCAACCAGGCCGACCAGTGGCATCACGCGGCGCTCGGCGACGAGACGGCCGCCGCCCTGGCCCGGATCATGCCGGAGGAGGACCTGCCGCAGCACGTGACGTACGCGGACGGGTCGCCGATCCCCGCCGAGTACGTACTGCAGATCCGCGACCGCGGTCTGGAGACGGCGGTGGACGTGGACTGGTGCGCCGGGGACCTCATGGTCATCGACAACGTCCTTGTGGCGCACGGGCGTCGGCCGTACACGGCGCCGCGGCGAGTCCTCGTGGCGATGTCCGACTGAGTCACCTGCTGTTCGCACCGAGCCCGGCTCCTGTTCGCGGAGCCGGGCTTCGATGTTTCTGCAATTCCTCCATATTCGCCCCGGTATAGGGGGCCTATAGCCACCCCGCCAACCGTTGAGGCAGGTGTTTTCGAAGAGGAGTGGCTAATGAAGAGAACAGCTGCGGGCGGAATCCTCGGAACGGTCGGGGGCACGCCCTTGGTGGAACTCAGCCGGCTCGCGCCGGACTTCCCCGGAAAGGTCTTCGCGAAAATCGAGGGCTTCAATCCCGGGGGCAGCATCAAAGACAGGACCGCGGTGAGCATGGTCCTCGACGGCATCAAGAGCGGCGAGATCGATCCGGCCCGCTCGGTGGTGGTCGAGTCGAGCTCCGGCAACCTCGCCGTCGGTATCGCCCAGCTCTGCCGCTACCACGGCATCCGGTTCATCTGTGTGATCGACGCGAAGACCTCGCGGCAGAACCTGGCCATCCTGCGCGCCTACGGCGCCGAGATCGAGGAGGTGACAGAGCCGGACCCGGTCACCGGCGAATACCTGGAGCGCCGGCTGGCAAGGGTGCGTGAACTGGTGGCGTCCCTGCCACACGCGTTCTGGCCCAACCAGTACGCCAATCCGCGCAACCCGGCCGCGCACGAGCGCACGATGCGGGAGATAGCCGAGGCCCTGGACGGCAAGGTCGACTATCTGTTCTGCGCCACCAGCACCACCGGAACGCTGCAGGGCTGCGCCCAGTACGCCAGGGACAACGGGCTCGGCACGACCATGGTCGCGGTCGACGCCGTCGGCAGCGTGCTCTTCGACGACCGCGGGCACAAGGTGCCGCGGCTCATCCCCGGGCACGGCGCGTCGGTACGGCCCGCGCTCTTCGACCCGTCGGCCGCGGACCAGGTGGTGCATGTGACCGACCTGGACACCGTGGTCGGCTGCCGCCGGCTCGTCGGCCGCGAGGCCGTGCTCGCCGGCGGTTCCTCCGGCGCGGTGGTCGCGGCGTTCCAGCAGATCCGCGGGTCGATCCCGGCGGGTTCGCACTGCGTGCTCCTCTTCCCCGACCGGGGCGACCGCTACCTCGACACCATCTACGACGACCAGTGGGTCAGCGAGCGGTTCGGCGAGATCTCGCAGCTGTGGAAGACCGAGAGCTGACCGTCCCCACCAGGCAACTCACCTGTGCGACAAGGCAGTCAACCCCCCACAACGCACTGCTCCCCCCGTACGACATCACTTCAACCACCCGAATATGGAGCGGATATGGCGGCCCTCGCCAGCATCGGAAGGCTGATGCATCCGTGACTGGGAGAGGCCGAGATGACCCCGAGTGAATCCACGATGACGCCGCCCGCCGACGATGTGCGCGCCCGGCTGCTGCGCCAGCGCCTTGCCGGAGGGGGGCGGCGGGCGCGCGCGGGCATCGAGCCCGTCGACCGTTCCGGCGCGCTGCCGCTCTCCTTCGGCCAGGAGCAGATGTGGTTCCTCAGCCGGCTCGACCCGGGAAGCACCGAATACCTCGTCCCGGTCTCGTTCCGGCTGCGCGGCGCGCTCGACGCGGCGGCGCTCGGGCGGGCCTGGGACGCGGTGGTCGAGCGTCATGAGATCCTCCGCACCCGCTACGCACTGAACGGCGTCACCCCCGAGCAGATCGTCGACGCACCCCGTACGGGCACACTGGCCGTCACCCGCGCCGTGGACGAGGCGGACGCACGCGACGTGGTGGGGGGCGAATGCGCACAGCCCATCGATCTCGCGGCCGACTGGCCGACGCGGGCGACCCTGATCAGGATCGCCGAGGACGACCACGTACTGCTGCTCGTCTCCCACCACATATCCTGCGACGCCTGGTCGACCGGCATCCTCATGTCCGAACTGGCCACCATCTACGCGGCCTTCGCCGAGGGACGCGACCTGCCGCTCGCGCCGCCCGCGCTGCAGTACGCCGACTTCGCCGCCTGGCAGCGGGGGCAGGCGTCCGGCGAGCGGTTCGCGCGCCAGCTCGACTTCTGGAAGTCCGCTCTCGCCGGCCTCGAACCCCTTGAGCTGCCCTTCGACCGGCCGCGTCCCGCGGTGCGCGGTCACGGCGGCGCCGAGGTGGACCTCGCCTTGTCGGACACCGTCGCGGACCGCGTCAGGGCCGTCGCCCACGCGCAGGACACCACGGTCTTCACCGTGCTGCTCGCCGCGTACCAGCTGCTGCTCGGCCGGTACACCGGCCGCCGTGACGTGGCGGTCGGCACCATCGTCTCCGGACGCAACCGCCCCGAACTGCAGGGAATGCTCGGCTACGGGGTCAACACCCTCGTCCTGAAGGCGGACTGGAACGCCGCCGACTCCTTCGCCGGCCTGGTCACCGCCGCCAAGCGCGCCAGCCTGGACGCGTACGACCACCAGGCCGTGCCCTTCGCCAAGGTCGTCGCCGAAGTGGAGCCCGAGCGCGATCTCTCACGCACCCCGGTCTACCAGGCGGTGTTCACGATGCACGAGGGCGGCGGCGCCGGTCCCTCGCTGCCCGGCATCACCGTCGAACCCTTCGTCGCCGACGGCGGCGTGGCCCGCTGCGACCTCGAACTCCAGGTGCGCGACTCGGGTACGGGCGGCCTCACCGGTCGGCTCATCTACGCCACCGACCTGTTCGACCGCGAGTCCGTCGACAGGATGGGAACCCACCTGGCACGGCTGATCGACTCGGTCACGGCACATCCCGAACTCCCGCTGTCCGCCGTGGAGTTGTTCGACGAGGACGAGCGGGAGCGGTTCCTCGCCGCGGGCCGCGGCGAGGCACGGGCCCCGTTCCGCTCCACTCCGGAGCGGTTCGCCGAGCAGGTGGCCGCGACACCCGACGCCCCCGCCGTGACCGGCGCGGGGACCGCCACCTTCCGTGAACTCGACGACCGCGCGGGCGTGATCGCCGGCCGGCTCTCGCGCGAGGGTGTCACGGTGGAGTCCGTCGTCGGCGTCCTGCTCGACCGCGGACCCGACCTGCTCGCCGCCATGCTGGGCACCTGGCGTGCGGGCGGCGGCTACGTCCCGCTCGACCCCGACTACCCGGCGGAGCGCTGGATCTCGCTGCTCGCCGACTCCGGCGCCCAGGCCGTCGTCACCGACCGGGCCAGGGCCGGCCTCATCGCCGGAGAGTTCACCGGCACGATCGTCGTCGTCGACGAGGCGGGTCTTGAGGACTCCGCACCGGCGCCGCGGGTGCTGCCCGACCCCGACGCCCTGGCGTACATCATCTACACCTCGGGTTCGACCGGCCGCCCCAAGGGCGTGCAGATCTCGCACGCCGCGCTGGCCGTCCACCTCGACTGGGTGCTCTCCGAGTACGTCGGTGACGCGCGGACCTGCGGTGCCCCCCTGTTCTCCACGGTGTCCTCCGACGTCGTCGTGCCCGTGCTCTACGGCCCGCTGCTCGCGGGTCTGCCGGTGCACATGCTGGCGCAGGACCTCGATCTCGCCGATCTGGGCGGCCAGTTGGCGCAGGGCGCCCCGTACGCCTTCGTCAAGCTCACCCCCGGTCACCTCGACATGCTCGGCCACCAGCTCGCCGACACCGAGGTGGACGGACTCGCGAACGTGGTCGTCACCGGTGGCGACGCGCTGCTCGGTCCGACGGCGGAGCGCTGGGACCGGCTGCTCGGCGCGGGCCGCCTCATCAACGAGTACGGCCCCACCGAGATCACCGTCGGAAACTCCACGCATCCGGTGGCCGGCCCGCAGCGCGAGGTGGTCCCCATCGGACTGCCCATCCCCGGCACCACCATGTTCGTGCTCGACGAGTCCCTCTCGCCCGTACCGCCCGGGGTGGTCGGCGAGGTCTGTGTCGGCGGCACCGGGGTGGCCCGTGGCTACGCGGGGCGGCCGGACGCGACCGCCGAGAAGTTCCTGCCCGATCCGTTCGGTGAGCCGGGCGCCCGTATCTACCGCACCGGTGACCTCGGCCGTGTACTGCCGGACGGGAGCGTCGAGTTCGCCGGGCGTGTGGACCGGCAGCTGAAGATCCGCGGATACCGCGTCGAGCCCGCCGAGGTCGAGGCGGCGCTGACCGCGCACCCGGCCGTCAAGGAAGCGCGGGTGCTCGCCGTCGACGGCAGGCTCGCCTCCTACTACGTACCGGCCACGACCGAGCCGACGACGGGCGAGCTGCGCGAGTGGCTTGCGCGGACGCTGCCCGAATACATGGTCCCCGGCACCTTCCAGGCCCTCGACCGGATCCCGCTCACCCCCGTCGGCAAGCTGGACGTGGCGGCGCTGCCCGCCCCGGGACCCGCGCCCGCCGCGGTCGCCGCCGCCCCGCGCACCCCTCTTGAGGAGCAGGTTGCGGCGGTGTGGGCCGAGGTGCTCCCGGTGGCCGAAGTCGGCGTCCACGACAGCTTCTTCGACCTGGGCGGCGACTCCATCCGCGCGGTCGCGCTGGTCGGCGCGCTGCGCGGGGCGGGCCACGACGTCTCCGTACGGGATGTGTTCGCGCACCACTCGGTGGCCGGGCTCTGTGAGTTCCTGGCGTCCCGTCCGGCGCTGTCCGGCGGTGGGGACGTGAGCGTCGCCCCGTTCTCGCTCATCTCGGACGCGGACCGGGCGCGGCTGCCCGAGGGCGCCACCGACGCGTATCCGCTGTCGCAGAACCAGATCGGCATGCTCGTCGAGATGCTGGCGGACGAGCAGAACAGCTACCACAACGTCACCTCGTTCCGTATCAACGATCCCAAGCCGTTCTCTCTCGACGCCTGGCGCGAGGCGGCCCGGATCGCGGTCGCGCGCCACGAGATCCTGCGCACCTCGCTGCATCTGGCCGGGTTCGCGGTGCCGATGCAGGTGGTGCACGGCGAGGCCGTGATGCCCGTGGGCATGGAGGACCTCACGCACCTGTCCGAGCAGGAGCTGCAGGGTGCGCTCGCCGACTACGCCGCGCGCGACCGTGCGGAGCTCTTCGACCTCGACACCCCGACCCTGATGCGGGTGTTCGCCCATGTCACCGGGGACGGCGGCTACTGGCTCTCGATCACCGAGTGCCACCCGATCCTGGAGGGCTGGGGGCACCACACCCTGATCATGGAGCTCCTCGACCTGTACGACCGGCTCAGGGACGGCCGTGAACCGGCCCCGTTCGAGAAGCCGGTCGTCCGGTTCGCCGACTTCATCGCCGCCGAGCTCGCCTCGATCGACTCGTCCGAGGACCGCGGCTACTGGAAGGGCGTCACCAGCGGCTACGCGCCGATGCAGGTGCCCACGGGCTGGGGCGACCCGTCGCTGCCGAGCGGCTCGCGGTACCTGGTGCGCCGTACGCCGTGGGCTCATCTCGAGGACGGGCTGCGCAAGTTGGCCTCGGCCGCCGACGCCTCGCTCAAGAGCGTGATGGTCGCCGCGTACACCAAGGTGATGAGCCAGCTGACCGACGAGGCGGCGTTCCACACGGGTCTCATCTGCGACGCGCGTCCCGAGGCGGCCGGTGCCGACACCGTCTACGGGATGTATCTCAACACCCTGCCGTTCCCCGTCGACCGCGGGGCCCGCACATGGCGCGAGCTGGTCGCGCGCACCTTCGCGCGCGAGGTGGAGCTCTGGCCGCACCGCCGCTTCCCGCTCGCGCAGATCCAGCGCGATGTGCCCGGCCGGCAGCGGCTCGTCAACATCTACTTCAACTACCAGGACTTCCGGCAGGTCGACACCGATCTGGTGGGGATGGCCGGGACCGACGACTCACCGACCGAGTTCCCGCTGACCGTCTCCTCGCGGGTCGGCCACATCTGGGTGACCGCGGACCCGCGGTTCGTCGACGAGCGCAACGCCGACCGTATCGCCGCCATGTTCGGCGAGGTCCTCGCGTCGATGGCCGCCGACCCCGAAGGGGACGCACAGGCCATCCGGCTGCCCGACGGGGAGCGTGAGCAGCTCGCCGCCTGGACCGAGAAGGTCCGTACGCCGCCCACCCTCGATGTGCCGGACCAGGTCACCGAGTTCGCGGTCCGAACGCCTGACGCGCCCGCGCTGACCGACGGCTCGGACACGCTCACGTACCGGGAACTCGACGAGCGAGCCGGCCGGCTCGCCCGCCGGTTCGCGAACGCGGGTGCGGGCGCCGAGACGGTCGTCGCGCTGTGCATGGACCGCTCCGCGGACCTGGTGGTCTCGGTGCTCGCGGTGCTGAAGGCGGGCGCGGCCTGGCTGCCGCTCGACCCGTCACTGCCCGTGGACCGGCTCGACTACATGCTCGCCGACTCCGGCGCGGGCCTCCTGGTGTCCGGGCGCGGCGCTCCCGAGGGGCTGAGCGCCGCGGTCACCCTGGGAGCCGAGGTCCTCGAGGGCCTCGGCGACGGTCCCGTACTGCCCAACCACCCCGTGGATCCCGACAACCTGGCGTACGTCATCTACACCTCGGGTTCCACCGGCCGCCCGAAGGGTGTCCAGGTGCACCGGCGCGGAATGGGCAACCATCTGCTCGCCAAGGTCGAGGATCTCGCGCTGAGCGCCGCCGACTCCACCGTGCAGAACGCCTCGCAGGGCTTCGACATCTCGGTGTGGCAGATGCTCGCGGGCCTGGTCACCGGTGGTGTGACGCGGGTGGTGGACCAGACGGTGGTGCTCGACCCGAAGGCGCTGTTCGCACTGACCGACCACGAGGACGTCACCGTGCTCGAAGTGGTGCCCTCGCTGCTGCGCGCGGCCCTCGACCTGTGGGACCTCGGCACCGCGGCGCCCCAACTGCCCGCACTGCGCTGGCTGGTGGTCACGGGTGAGGAGCTGCCGCCGGACCTGTGTGTCCGCTGGTTCGCCCGCTTCCCCGAGATCCCGCTGGTCAACGCCTACGGTCCGACCGAGTGCTCCGACGACGTCACCCACGCGATCCTGACCGCCGACGACGCCCCAACGGATCGGGTGCCCATCGGCAAGGTGGTCCGCAACACCGAGCTGTACGTGCTCGACGGCGAGCTGCGGCCCGTGCCCGCGGGTATCGCGGGCGAACTGTATGCGGGCGGCGTCGGTGTCGCGCGTGGTTACGGCGGCCGGCCGGGGCTGACCGCCGAGCGCTTCGTGCCGGACCCGTTGGGCGGGCGGCCGGGCGACCGGCTGTACCGCACCGGTGACCTGGCGCGCTGGCGCAGCGACGGCAGCCTCGAATACCTCGGCCGGGTCGACGACCAGGTGAAGATCCGCGGACACCGTGTGGAGCTCGGCGAGATCGAGATCGCGATCACCGCGACCGGTCTGGTCAGGCATGCGGTCGTGGCGGTGCGGGAGGGGCAGCCGATCGCGTACGTGGTGGCCGACGAGGAGGTCGACCCGGCCGCTCTGAAGACGGCGCTCGCGCCCACCCTGCCCGAGTACATGATCCCGGCCGCGTTCGTACGCCTGGAGTCCATCCCGCTCACGCCGAACGGGAAGGTCGACCGCAAGGCGCTGCCGGCCCCCGGCTCCTCGGCGTTCACGCGCGAGGCACACGTGGAACCGCGTACGCCGCTGGAGCGCCGTGTGGCGAAGGCCTGGCTCGACGCGCTGCCGGTCGGTCAAGTGGGCGTGGAGAACGCCTTCTTCGACCTGGGCGGTGACTCGATCCGGGCGGTCACCCTGGTCGGAGTACTGCGCGCCGAGGGGCTCGATGTCACCGTGCGGGACATCTTCCAGCTGCGCACGGTCGCCGCGCTGTGTGCGGTCCTCGAGCAGCGCGCCCCGCTCGACGACGTCGCGCAGCAGGTGGTCGCACCGTTCGCGCTGATGCGCGCCGAGGACAGGGCGCTGCTGCCCGAAGGGCTCACCGACGCGTATCCGCTGGCGCAGAACCAGATCGGCATGGCCGTGGAGATGCTCTCCGGCGACGGGCGCGACAGCTACCACGACGTCACCTCGTTCCGGATCAAGGACGAGCAGCCCTTCGACGCGGAGGCCTTCCGCCGGGCCGTCGACGAGCTGACGGCCCGGCACGAAATGCTGCGCACCTCGGTGCACTTGACCGGGTACTCGGTGCCGATGCAGTTCGTGCACGAGGAGGCGCATATCCCCGTGGAGGTGCGCGATCTGCGGGAGCGGAGCGCGGCCGAGATCGAGGCGGTGCTGCTCGCGATGGCCGGGCAGGGCGATCTGTTCGACCTCACGCGGGCCCCGCTGATGCGGATGACCGTGTTCCTGGAGTCCGACAGCCACTGGACCGTCGTCTTCACCCAGGCCCATCTGATCACCGAGGGCTGGACGTATCACCGTCTCCTGATGGAGCTGGTCACCTGCTACCGGCGGATACGCGACAGTCTCGCGCCGGAGCCGTACCGGGCGCCGGCCGTACGCTACGCCGACTTCGTGGCCGAGGAGCTCAAGTCCCTCGGTTCCGCGGACGACCGGGCGTACTGGGAGTCCGTGCTGGCAGACCGGGTCCCTTTCGCCTTCCCCGACAGCTGGGGCGGGGGTGAGGAGCAGGAGGACACGAAGGACGTGGTCGTCAACCTCGCCGATCTCCAGCCTGCGCTCCGACAGCTCGCCGCGGACGCGCAGGCCTCGGTGAAGAGCGTGCTGCTCGCGGCGTTCGTCAAGGTCATGGGGGCGCTCACGGACGAGCGCGACGTCCATGTCGGCCTGGTGTGCGACACCAGGCCCGAGCGGATCGGCGCCGACCGGGTGCACGGGATGTACCTCAACACCGTGCCGTTCCCGGTGGAGCGGGGCTCGGGCACCTGGCGCGATCTTGTGCAGTCGGTGTTCCGGCAGGAGGTCGACCTGTGGCCGCACCGCCGCTATCCGATGTCCGCGCTGCAGCGCTCCTGGAGTTCCGGCCGGCTGATCGACACCATCTTCAACTTCGTGGACTTCCACGGGGTCGACACCGAGGTGGTCGATGTCGCGGCCGGGCGGGGCGGCAATCTGCGCACCGAGTTCGGTCTCAACGTGATCGCCCGTCCGGACCGCCTCGGTCTCAGCCACGACCCCCGGGCCGTGTCCCGGTCCGAGACCGAACTGATCGGGCGGATGCTGCGCGGCGTCCTGGAGTCAATGGCGGCGGACCCGCAGGGCGACGCCCACGGTCCCCTGGCGCTCGACGCCGCCCCGGCGCCGGAGCCGATGACGCCCGGCACGGCCACGCTGCACGAGCTCGTACGGGAGAGGGCGGCCCTGCACCCGCGGCGGACCGCGGTCGTATCGGGCGAGGTCACGCTGTCGTATGCGGAACTCGACCGGCGGGCCGCCCAGTTGGCCGCACGGCTGGCCGCACGCGGTGTGCGCCCCGGGCACGTGGTCGGCGTGCAGGTGGCACGCTCCGCGGACCTGGTGGTCGGGCTGCTCGGCGTCCTGAAGTCCGGCGCCGCGTACGTACCCCTCGACCCCGCGCTGCCCGCGGCCCGGCTTTCGGCGTACGCGGCCGATGCGGGGGCGCGGGTCGCGGTGAGCGGGAGCGGGCTCGAGCTGCCGGGGCTCGTCTCCGTGCCGGTGAGCGGTGGGGCGGCGGCCGGCGGTGAGGGGGCTGCGCCTGCCGCTTCCCCGCCGGCGGGTGAACGGGCGTACGTGATCTACACGTCCGGTTCGACGGGACGGCCCAAGGGGGTCGCGGTCGGGCACACCCAGGCGGTCTCGGTCGTGACGGCCGCGCTGGAGCGGATCGGTGTGGCCGAGGGCGAGGTGTGGGCGATGACCCACTCCCCCGCGTTCGACGTCTCGGTCTTCGAGGTCTTCGGCGCGCTGCTCTCGGGCGGCACGCTGGTCGTCCCCGACCTGGAGACGGCCCGCTCGCCGCGTGAACTGCTCGCCCTGATCGACGAACAGGGCGTCGGAGTGCTGTGCCAGACACCCACGGCGTTCCGTGGCCTCACGGAACTGGTCGCGCAGGGTGCGCAGCCCGGGCTGCGCACGGTGGTTCTGGCCGGCGAGAAGCTGAGCTTCGGTGAACTGGCGCCGTGGGGCGGGCTGTTGGAGAGCACGGCGCTGTTCAACGTGTACGGCCCGACGGAGGCGACCGTGTACGCGACGGCGCACCGGATCACCGCATCGGACATCCGGCACGGCGGCCGGAGCGTGATCGGCCGGCCGCTGCGGGGCGTACTCGCGGAGCCTCGGTCCGCTGCGGGGCATCCGGTGCCCGACGGCGTTCCCGGTGAGCTGTACCTCGGGGGTGCGGGAGTGGCCGAGGGCTACTTCGGTGACGCCGGGGCCACCGCCGAGCGGTTCGTCGTCGATCCGGCGGGCGTGCGGTGGTTCCGTACCGGGGACCGGGTGCGGCGGCTCAAGGACGGTGCGCTGGAGTTCCTGGGCCGGTCCGACGGCCAGGTGAAGATCCGTGGTCACCGGGTGGAGCCGGGCGAGGTCTCGGCGGCACTGCTCGGCACCGGTCTGGTCACCGAGGCGGCCGTGGTCGCGGTCGACGGCGAACTGGTGGCGTACGCGGTGGCGCCGCAGGCGAGTCCGGCCGAGTTGCGCCGGACGCTGGCTCGGGTGCTGCCCGAGCCGATGATCCCGGTCGCGTATGTGCTGCTCGACAGCATTCCGCGCACGGTCACCGGCAAGACGGAGCAGCGCGGGCTGCCGGCGCCGGATCCTTCGGCGTACGTCAGGTCCGAGCCGGTCGCTCCGCGCACAGCGCTGGAGTCGCAGGTCGTGGCGGCCTGGCTCGAGGTGCTCCCGGTGCCGGAAGTCGGCGTCGAGGACGACTTCTTCGATCTGGGCGGCGACTCGATCCGCGCGTACCGCGCGACGGAGATGCTGCGCGGGCAGGGGGTGAACATCTCGGTCCGCGAAATCTTCACGTACCGCACGGCGGCAAGGCTCTGCGCGACGCTCGCGTAGAGGGCCCCTGCACACGACACCGCCGGGCCGTCCCTGAGGGGGCGGCCCGGCGGTGTCGTGTGCAGGGCGGCCCGGCGGTGTTGTGCGCAGGGCCGCGCGGACGGATCTCAGCGGAGCCGGGCGCGAGTTGCTCACGGCAGGGGTCGGTGGGGGCTCACCCGGTGGTCCAGGGGCGGAGCCCACGAGGGGCGGAGCCCGCGTACCCCGACCTGCCATGGCCGCCTCCCGCCGAGCGGCGCCCGCCCCAACCCGTGCGACGCCCACTCCCCACCCGAGCGACGCCCGCTCTCAACCCAAGAGGCCCTCCTCCCATACCGGGGAGGAGGGCCTCTTGGAGGGCGAGCCGCGTAGCCGAACGGCGCCCCTACTGATGGCGGATCGAAGGGCTGAGCGCGGCCGCGACCGTGCACACGAGCAGCGCCACTGCCACGCCCAGCAGCACCGCACCCGTGCTGAAGGCGGCCAGCAGGAAACCTGCCGCCAGCGCGCCCAGAGAGTTCGCTCCCCACGACGCCAGCATCACCGCGCTCATCGCCTTGCCGTGGATCTCGTCGGGGACCAGCTGGGCCATGTACGCACCGGCGCCGACGTTGAGCGCCGCGCCGGCCGCCGACATCGCCGCGTACAGCACGAGCATCGCCCAGTACTGCGTGGTCAGGGCGACGGCGGGGACCAGTACCGACCACAGCGCCAGGGTGCCGACCAGGATGTTCGGCAGCCTGACCCCGGTGAGCAGCTTGCCGCCGGACAGCGCGCCGATCACCCCGCCGATGCCCGACACCAGCCCGATCAGGCCGACTTGGGCCGCGGAGCCGCCCTCTTCCTTGATGACCACGAACGGGGCCATGTTGACGATCTGGAACAGGAGATTGGTCACGGCCACCACGCCGATCGCCGCCCGCAGGAACTTCTGGCCCCACAGCCAGGAGAGCCCCTGCGTCACCTCCGCCTTCCAGTCCCGCTCCCCCGGCCCGCGCTCCTCCTGGAAGGGCGCCTTGACCAGCCGGAGGTTGATCAGGGAGAGCAGGTGTCCCGCCCCGACGAGACCGAAGGGCAGCCAGCCCGCGAAGGAGAACGCCGCCCCTCCGACGGGCTGTCCGAGCAGCCCGGCAGCCCGGCCGCGCGCCTCGTTCTGGGCGAGCGCGGACGGCAGATGGTCCTCGTGGACCACGTTGCGTACGGCCGTACGCTCCGCCAGCTGGTAGAAGATCGTCGCCGCGCCGTCCACGAAGGCCACCGCGAGGATGTGCGGCAGCCAGACCCGGTCCGCCACGATCGCCGCGACCACGCTGACCATCGCGGCGAGCCCCACCACGTTGCAGATCAGCATGAGCCTGCGCCGGTCCCAGCGGTCGACCATGACACCGGCCGGCAGCTGGAGCACCAGCATGGGCAGCAGCCCGGCGAACGCGACGAGACCGGCGTCCGCGGCCGTCCCGTCGCCCCACAGGACGAGCAGCGGATACGCGATCACCCCGATGCGGGCGCCGAGTTGTGTGGCTCCCGCGCTGGTCCACAGAAGCAGGAAGTCACGGTTGCGCCGCAACGGCGGCGGCGCGCCGGCCTGAGCCGACGCGCCGCTGGGAGTGGTTGTGGTCACCTGAGGGACACCTCCTCCGTCGTGCTGGACTCGGTCATGGGGGCGCCGTGACACCACTCGAGTACCGCCATGGCGCTGTGCATCTTGTTCTCGGCCTGCTGGAAGGCGATGCTCATCGGCCCGTCGAGCACCTCCGCGGTGACCTCCTCGCCCCGGTGGGCGGGCAGGTCGTGCAGGAACACCGCGTCCGGACTGGCCTTCCACAGCGCCCTGTCGACCTGGAACGGCCGGAAGATCTCCCGCCAGTTCGCATCGGGCTTGGAGGTCCCCGTGGTCTGCCAGCGCGTGGTGTAGATGACGTCGAAGCCGCTGGGTGCGGGGTCCATCGCGTGCAGCTCGGTGACCTTGGCCCCGTACCGCTCCGCATGGCTCTGCGCCCGCTTGAGGATCAGCGGGTCGAGGCCGTAGCCGGGCGGGGTGCGCAGCTCCAGCTCCGCACCGGGGGTGCGGCCGAGTGCGAGCGCGAGGGCGGCCGCGGTGTTGTTGCCCTCGCCGACGTACAGGATGCGCAGTCCGTCGAGCGTGCCGAAGTGACGGCGCAGCGTGGTGAGATCGGTCAGGCCCTGGGTCGGGTGCTCCTCCGCGGTCATCGCGTTGACCACCGGCAGGCCGTACCGGTCGGCCCAGTCCTGCAGTTCGGCGGTCGGCTGCCCGGTGCGGGCCACGAGCAGGTCGAGCATGCTCCCGAGCACCCGGCCGGTGTCCCCGGCGGACTCACCGGTGTTGGTCTGCAGATCGGCGGGTCCGAAGGTGATCACCTGGGCGCCGAGCCGCAGCGCGGAGGACCAGAACGCGGTCCTGGTCCTCGTCGAGGTCATCGCGAAGTAGAGCCCGACCACCTGCCCGGCCAGCGGCCGGCGGTGGACGGAGGTGCCCGAGCTGTGGGCGACGCCGCGGAGCACGATCTGCTCCAGATCGGCGTCGCCCAGGTCCTCGAGGGACACCAGCTTGTGTGCGGCACTCATCGCGCGGCAGCCATCCGGCGCCGCAGGCTCGCGGGGCGCAGATCGGTCCAGATCTGTCCGATCCGCTCCAGGCACTCGGCCTTGGTGCCCTCGGTGCCCTCCTGGTGCCAGCCGGCCGGGAGGTCCCGGTCGGCCCACCAGATCGAGTACTGCTCCTCGTCGTTGAGAACCACGAGGTAACGGCGGTCGTCGGTTTCCTCAGCGTGCATTTCCTGCCTCCGGTGAACAAGGGATCCCAGCAAGGACGGACCCTCCCGAGTCTTCGGAGGCCGCCATAACGGAGCCATATTCGCCGTACATCACCGGTGCACAGGCCGGTCCGCGCACGTCCCGGAAGCGGCTCCCAACAGCCTTGATGCGCAGCATGGTTGGGATATAGATCCGACATCTAGCGTTCCGGATATGCATATGGGAACGACTATGGTGCGGCTCGAAGCCGTAAGCAGAGGATTCGGCAAACGGGACAACAGGGTCAACGCCCTCGACGAAGTGACGGTCGAGTTCCCGGAGGCGGCCTTCACCGCGGTGATGGGCCCCTCCGGCTCGGGCAAGTCGACCTTGCTGCAGTGCGCGGCGGGCATCGACCGGGTCGACTCGGGCGAGGTCACGCTGGCGGGCAGCAAGCTGGCCGGACTGAGCGAGGCGGCGCTGACGAAGCTCAGGCGCCGGCATGTCGGCTTCGTCTTCCAGACCTTCAACCTGATCCCGTCCCTGACCGCGCGGCAGAACGTGGCGCTGCCACTGATGCTCGCCGGCAAGAAGCCCAAGCGAAAGGACGTGGACAGCGCACTCGACCGGCTCGGGCTCGGCGAGCGCAAGCAGCACCGTCCCGGCGAACTCTCCGGCGGCCAGCAGCAGCGGGTCGCGATCGCGCGGGCGCTGCTCACCCGCCCGAAGGTGCTCTTCGCCGACGAACCGACCGGCGCCCTGGACTCCAAGTCCTCCCGCCAGGTCATGGAGCGACTGCGCGAACTGGTCGACAACGACGGCCAGACGATCATCATGGTGACCCACGACCCCGTGGCCGCCTCGGTGGCCGACCAGATCGTCTTCCTCGCCGACGGGAAGATCGCCGGCTGGCTCGAGTCGCCCACTCCCGAACTGGCCGCGGAGCGCATCACCAAGCTGGAGAAGTCATGGTGAGGCTGGCGCTCGCGACCGTGCGGGCCCGTGCCGTCTCCTTCGCGGGGGCGTTCGTGGCGCTGGCGCTCGGCGTCGGCGTCATCGCCATGATGATCCTCGCCCTGTGGGCGGTCGGCAGCGGCGTCCAGTCGGGGCCGCAGCGGTACGCGGCGGCCCCTGCCGTGGTGACCGGGCCGGTCATCTACGAACTGGCCGACGAGGACGGTGATCCGCGGAAGTTCCCGGTCGTGCGTCCGGGCGACCTCCCGGCGAAGACCGTGACCGCGGTGGCCGCGACCGGCAAGGCGGTCGAGGACCGCTCGTTCTCCGCCGTTGTCGAGGACGGCCCCGGCGACCAGGTCGGACACCCCTGGTCCGCGGCCGCCTTCACCCCCTACGAGCTGGCCGACGGGCGTGCCCCGCAGGCCCCCGACGAGATCGTGGTCGGCGGCGGTGAGAAGTCCCTGGTGGGCAAGACCGTCGAGGTGGCCGTGCCCGGCGGAGTCGGCGAGTACGAGGTCGTCGGCGTCACCGAACTCGTCTGGTTCGAGGACGCGGTCTTCTTCACGGACGCCGAGGCGAAGAGGCTGTCGCCGGGTGTGCAGGCCGTCGTGGCGTACGGGCCGGCCGACTCGGTCCGTACGGCCGCGGCCGGGGCGAGCGTCCTGACCGGCGACGACCGGCTGTTCGCGGAGGTCGAGCAGGAGGGCGGCCGTGAGCAGCTGCTCGACGCCGAAGGCATGGCGGGCACCTCTCTGTTGATCGTGGCGTTCGTCGCGGTGTTCGTCGTGGTCGCCACCTTCGCGTTCGTGGTCGACCAGCGCCGCCGTGAGCTCGCCCTGTTCCGCTCCATCGGGGCCACCCCCGGGCAGGTGCGGCGGATGGTGCTCATGGAGGCCCTGCTGCTCGCCGCGCTCGCCTCCGCCGTGGGCTGCGCGATCGGCTCCCAAGGGGCCGCTCCGCTCCAGGAGTTCATGATCGACAGGGATATCGCCCCGGCCTGGTTCGAGATCGAGTTCGTCTGGCCGCCGCTGATCATCGCCTTCGCGGTCGGTCTGCTCTCCGCGCTCATCGGCACCGCCGCGGTGTCGTGGAAGGCGGGCCGGGTCAAGCCCGCCGAGGCGCTGCGCGAGGCCACCGGCAAGCGCCGGGTCCTTGCCCCCGTACGGATCGTGCTGGGTCTGGCCCTGCTCGCGTTCGGTCTGCAGAAGGGTGCGTCCGCGATGGACAGCCCGCTCACCGCGATGAGCATGCAGAGCTTCTTCCCCGTGCCGGTGCTGATCGTCGGCGCCTGTGCGCTCCTGACCCCGCTGCTGCTGCGCCCGGTGCTGTTCCTCGCGTCGTGGCCGCTGGGCAGGCTGGGCGCCGGAGCGATGATCGTGCGCGAGAGCGTGCTGTTCGCCAGCCGCCGCACGTCCTCGATCGCGGCGCCCGTGGTGCTCGCCATCGGACTCGGCGGCGCACTGCTCACCGCGCCGCTCGCCGCGGGCGACGCGGGCAACGCGGGTCTGCGGGCGCAGACCAGGGCCGACTTCACCGTGGTCGCCGAGGACGGAGCCACCATCAGCCCCGCTGCCGCGCAGAAGGTACGTGACGTGCCGGGCGCCGAGGCCGCCGTACTCACACCGGGCGAGCTGCGGCTCTCCGGCGCGCGCGACCTCTACATCGGCACGCTCTCCACCTGGGCGGTGGAGCCGGAGGCCCTGGCCGCCACCCAGAACCTCAAGGTGGCCACGGGCTCGCTCGACAAGTTCGACAGCGAACACCTCGTACTCGACCAGGAGACGGCCGACGAGTTCGGCATCGAGGTCGGTGATCAGGTGACGGCCGGGCTGCCCGACGGGACGCCCGTCAAGCTGACGGTCGCGGCGCTCACCGGGCACTCCGTGCTCGGCGAGCAGGGCTATGTCACCGCCGACCACACGGCCGGCGGCGCGCCGACCCGGATCGACGTCACGGTCGCCGAAGGCGGCGACGCGGCCGCGGTCGGTGCCGCACTGCGCGCGGCCGTGGCCGACAGCAAGGTCCAAGTGGCGGCCATGGACGCCTACTTGAACGAGATGCGCGCCGAGAAGCAGGACCAGGCCCAGCTCGCGACGCGGATCGTGTTCGCCCTCGCCATGGGCTACGCGCTGCTCTCGATCGCCAACACGCTGGTGATGGCGGCCCCCGGCCGGCGCAGAGAGCTCGCGGGTCTGAACCTGACGGGTGCCACCCGTGGCGACACCATCAAGTTCGTCGGCGCGGAGACCGCGGTTGCTGCGCTCGCCGGTGCGATCCTCGGCGCCATCGCGGCCGGTCTGGTGATCGCCGCCCAGCGGATCGCGCTCTTCGAACTCGCCGACGGCTTCGCCTTCAGCGTCCCGTGGGCGTCCGTCGCCGGTATCGCGGCGGCCTGTGCGGTGCTCGCGGTGCTCGTCTCGGTCGTCGCCACCCGCTTCTCCCTGCGGGGCCGGCTGCTCGACCTGGCCGGCAAGGGCGAATAGCCATACGGAGAAGGAGGACGTACGAGAGCGGACATACGCGAGAAGGCATACGAGAGGGGCGGGATCCGGTCGCGGATCCCGCCCCTCTCGTATCGACTCCCAAGAGAGTCCGGTTCAACTCCCGGGAGAGTCCGGTCAGATCGCCTCCTCGATGATCCGGCACAGTTCGGCCGTGGGATCGTCGATGAAGTAGTGGTCGCCCTTCACCTCCTCGACGGTGAAGCCACCGATGGTGTGCCCCGCCCAACGGCCCATCTCCGCCGTGCCGCAGCCCCGGTCGGCGCTGCCCGCGACGGCGGTGACCGGACAGGTCACCCTGGCGCCGGGACGGCCCGTGTACGTCTCCGACATCGTGAGATCCGCGGCGAGGGCCGGTGCGGCGAGCTGCCACAGGTCGGGGTCCGCCACGGCCTGCCGGGCCGCGTCACCGGCGTGCTGCGCCCAGGAGCGCAGCACGGCCTCGTCACGGAAGTCGCGACCGCCGGTCCGGTGGTCGGCGGGCGCCTTGCGTGCGGAGACGAACAGCCGGGCCACCGGGGAAGGGAACCTCGGCAGCATCCGGCAGGCCACCTCGAAGCCGACGGTGGCACCCAGGCTGTGCCCGAACAGCGCCACCGGAGGGCCCTGCAGTGTGGTCAGTTCGGCGGCGATCCGGTCCGCCATCACCTCGAGATCGTCGATCGGGGCCTCGGCCCGCCGGTCCTGGCGGCCCGGGTACTGCACGGCCACGACCTCGATCTCGGGCGTCAACTGCTGTGCCAGCGCACGGTAGAGGCCCGCGCCGCCGCCTGCGTAGGGAAAGCAGACCAGGCGGACGCGGGCCTCGGGGCGCTCCAGAAAGGTCCGGAACCAGCTCACTTGAGACCTGCCGGCACCAGCGGTTCGGCCATGGCCACCGCTATCTTCCGCGGCCCGGTGAAGGGCTCACGGCCGTGTGCCGCCAGCATGTTGTCGACGAGCAGCACATCACCGCGCTCCCAGTCGAACCTGCGGGACGCGGCGCGGTAGCGGTCGCGCAGATGCGCGACGACCTCGTCGGGGATGGTGCCCCCGTCGCCGTAGTAGCTGTTGGTCGGCAGGCCTTGCTCCCCGAAGAGTTCGAGCAGACCTTCTCGTACGTCCTCGGGCAGCGTGCTGCTGTGGAAGAACGTGATGTGGTTGAACCACACCTGCTCACCGGTCACCGGGTGCCGGTGCACGGCCCTGCGGACGCCCTCGGTCCGCAGCACGTCTCCTTCCTGCCAGGACCAGCGCAGGTCACGGGCCTCGCAGAGGCGGGCGATCTCCGCCTTGTCCTCGGTGCCGAACGAGATCCGCCAGTCGACGCCGAAGCGCGGCCGGTAGTTGCGTACGACCATCCAGCCGCGCTCCTCGAACTCCGCACGGACCGCAGGGTCGATCGACCGGTAGATCTCACGGATGTCGGCGAGGGGTGTGGCTCCCTGAGTGAGGGGCGGCTCCACGCAGGTGAAGAAGAGCACTCCGGGCCAGGACGCCTGATAGGAGTTCTCGTTGTGCAGGAAGATCTCCTCGTCCGGCGGGTAGTCGGTCGAGGTGTAGATGTTCCCCTTCAGCGCGGTACGCGGCGAGGACTGCTCCGCGTACTCGAGCGGCGGTCCGGAGAAGGCCCGTACCGCCTGGTCGACGTCGCGCAGCAGATCGGGTCCGGTGGGAAAACCGCGCAGCAGTACGGCGCCGTGCCGGGTCAGCTGCGTACGTATCTCGTCGCGGTGGTGTGCGGCGTACTCCGGCAGCGTCGGACCGCCGGGGCCGCCTTCGATGACATGGGTGGCCGGTGCGTGGCCGTGTTCCGTCATGAGATCTCCGATTTCTGTTCCTTGTCCAGGGCCGCGCCCGGTGCCGGCTTCTTGTGCTCGTCCGGATCCGGCGGCCAGTTGATCCGCAACTGCTCCTCGGCGGTGTGCTCGACGCGGTTCATCGCGAAGCGCAGCAGCGGGGGTGCCATGAGGGAGGTCGTGATGGCGACGAGAACGATCGAGGTGTAGGCGGCGCCGTTGAGGACGCCGAGCCGCAGACCGGCCATCGCGACGATCACCTCGATCACGCCACGGGCGTTCATCCCGGCGGCGCAGGCCAGCGCTTCCCAGCGGGTGAGACCGCTGGCGAGCGCGCCGATCCCGGCGCCGATGAACTTGCCCGCGACGGCGAGCACGAGGATGCTCGCGGCGACCGCCGCGACCTCGGGATCGGCGAGCGCGGTCAGATCCATCCGCAGACCGGCCAGGGCGAAGAACAGCGGTGCCAGAACGGTGAGGACGACCTTGCGCAGCGGCGCGAGGGCGTCCGGGCGCGGCAGCACCGAGGCGATCACGACGCCGCAGACGAACGCGCCGAACACCGCCTCGAGTTCCAGGGCCTGGGTGCCCGCGGCACCGAGGAGGATGATCACCACCACCGGTCCGGTCACCGGGCCGCGCCGGAGCACCACCCGGGCCAGCGGGCGCAGTACGAACGCGGCCACGAGCACCACGGTGGCGATCGCGACGACGGCACCGACGACGGTTCCGGTGCGCAGTCCCGTGGTGGCCATCGCGGACACCACGGACAGCATCATCCAGCCGAAGATGTCGTCGATCACCGAAGCGGTGAGCGTCAGCTGCCCGACCGTGCGGTGCAGCAGGTTCATGTCGAGCAGCGTTTTGGCGATGACGGGGATGGCGCTCACACACATCGCCACACCGAGGAACAGTGCGACGACCGTCTGGTCCGCGCCGCCCGAGAGCAGCGACAGCGGGATGACGAACCCCGCCGCCACCCCGAGGCCGAGCGGGATCAGCAGCCCGCCCATGCTGATCTTCGCCGCGGTGCCGCCCCGTTTGCGCACCATCCGCAGGTCGAGTTCGGTACCGGAGCAGCCGACGAGCAGCAGCACGCCGAACAGGCCCACGGCGTCGAGGAGATGGAGCTGCTCGGTGCTCGGGCCGTCCCAGACGCCCAGGGCGCCGAGGACCGAAGGGCCGAGCAGCACGCCGGCGCTCAACTCTCCGACGATCGCGGGCATCCCCATACGCTGAGCCAGCCGGCCGAGCACCACGGCAGTGGCAAGGAGCGCGCCCGCCTGGAGCAGAAAGGCCAGCACACCGTCCGCAGAAAGAGGCGCCACCGGCGCCACGGCTATATTCATGCGGCCGAGGGTCGAAGCGCAGGCAATCGCGCACCCATATTCCGTCCATACCGATCGGACACCGCCGTCGTGGTCGATTCTCTATAGGACGCTGATAGCCGGGCCGAGCACGCTCTGGGCCATGGAATACGAACTGCGGCTTCCGCTCTCCCCGGCTCAGCAGGGCGTCTGGTTCGCCCATCAGCTGGACGCGTCGGGTCAGCGCTACAACTGCGGTGAGCACATTGACATCCGCGGTGACCTGGACCCCGAGGTCCTCAGGCAGGCATGGGTCCGGCTGCGCGCCGAGGCCGAGGTGCTGCGCGTGGCGTCGGTCGGCGAGGAGGGCGGGGAACTCAAGCAGTACGTCGTCGCCGCCTCGGGCGACCTTCCGCCGCTGATCGATATGAGCGGCTTTCCCGATCCGGAGGAATCCGCTCGGGAATGGATACAGGCCGATCTGGCGACTCCGGTGGATCTGGAGAAAGGGCCGCTCTCGCACGCGGTCGTATTCCGAATCGGCCCGGCGCGACTGCTGTTCTTCTACCGCATTCACCACGTTCTCGTGGATGCGTACGCGGTGCATCTGCTGCGCAGCCGGCTCGCCGAACTGTGCGGCACGGAGCCGGGCCCTGCGGGCTTCGAGCCGCTGCGGACCCTGCTCGACGAGGAGGCGGACTACCGCGCCTCGGCCCAGTTCGAGGCCGACCGCCGCTACTGGACCGGCCGTTTCGCGGACCGCCCGGATCCCGTGCTGCTGCCGGCCGCTCCCCCGGCCGGCGAGCGGCCGGCCCGGCTGCGCCGCGAGGACCCGGTGCCCGCCGCCGGCCGCGCCGCCCTCGCCGAGGCCGCCCAGAGCCTCGGCACGACCTGGCAGACGCTGCTCGTCGCCGCGACCGCGGCGTACGTACGGCGGATGACCGGCCACACCGACGTGACCCTCGGCCTCCCGGTCTCCGGGCGCCGCAGCCCGCGCTCGCGGCGGGTGCCCGCGATGGCCACCGGCACGGTCGCACTGCGCTTCGACATCCCCCTGGAGGCGAGCCTCGCCGAGCTCGTGCCCGTGGTGAGCGCCGAGGTCGGGGCCGCACTGCGGCACGAGCGCTACCGGCACGAGGACCTGTGCCGCGAACTCGGCAGCACCGGACGCGAAGGCGGGCTGCTCGGCCCCCTCGTCAACTTCATGCCGTACGAGCGCACCCTGGACTTCCACGGCGCCACCGGCCGGGTCACCAACGTCGCCTCGGGACCGACCCCCGATCTGTCCGTCGCCGTCAGCGGCCGTGCCGACGGTTCGCCCGGTTCGCTGCTCTTCGACGCCAACCCCGAGCTCTACGACGCCGACGCACTGGCCCTGCACTCCGCGCGGCTGACCGCGTTCCTGGTACGGGCGGCATCCTCCCTGCGGACCCCCATCCGCGAGCTGGATCTGCTGGCCCCGTACGAGCGCGCGGTCCTGCTGCCCGAGGCGGCGCCCGCCGCGACGGACGGCGCCGCGGTGCCCGCCCTCGTGGCCGAGCGCCCCGCCGGGGCCCCGGCGGTCGAGGCCGGCGGACTCACCTTGACGTACGGCGAACTCAACGCACGTGCCGACGCGTTGGCCGCATCGCTGCGCGCCGAGGGCGCCGGTCCCGGCACCAACGTCGCGCTCCTGATGCCGCGCACCGTCGACCTCGTCGTCGCGATGCTCGCGTGCCTGCGCGTCGGCGCCGCGTACGTACCGATCGACCCGGGCTATCCGCAGGAGCGCATCGACCATCTCCTGGCGGACGCCGCACCGGTGTGCGTCCTCACGGAAGCGGGCGAACCGGCCGGGGCGAGCGCCGAGTTCACCGCCGTCGACCCTGATACGGCCGCGTACGTCATCTACACCTCGGGCTCGACCGGCCTGCCCAAGGGCGTGGTCGTGCCGCACGGCGCGCTCGCCAACCTCGCCCTCGACCACGCCGAACGCTTCGGCCTCGGTCCGGGCAGCCGGGTGCTCCAGTACCTCTCACCCGGGTTCGACGCGGCGGGCGGCGACATCTGGCCCGCACTGATCTCCGGCGCGACGCTGGTGCTCGCGCCGGACACCTCGGCGCTCGCCCCGGACGACCTCGCGGTGCTGCTGCGCGACGCGCGCATCACGCATCTCGCGCTGCCGCCCGCCGTCCTGGCGGGACTGCCCGCGCTCGAACTGCCCGACCTGGACGTCCTGATCGTCGGCGGTGAGGCCGTCGACGAGGCGCTCGTCGCCCGCTGGGCGCGCGGCCGGCGCATGTTCAACATGTACGGGCCCACCGAGACGACCGTCGCGGCCACCGGCAGCGATCCGCTGGGCGCCGCGGGCCGGCCGCCGATCGGCCGGCCGGTCTCGGGCGCACGGGTGTACGTGCTCGACGAGCAGCTGTCGCCCGTTCCCACCGGCTGCCCCGGCGAGCTCTACATAGCCGGCGCCGGCGTGGCCCGCGGCTACCACAACCGCCCCGGCCTCACCGCGGAAAGGTTCCTGCCCTGCCCCTTCGGCCCGGCCGGCGACCGTATGTACCGCACCGGTGACCTCGTCCGGTGGCGTACCGACGGACAGCTGGAATATCTGGGGCGCGGAGACGGCCAGTTCAAGCTGCGCGGGCTGCGGATCGAGGCCGGCGAGGTCGAGGCCGTCCTGAGCAGGCACCCGGGTGTGCGCGCGGCCGCCGTGGCCGTACGCGAGGACCGGCCGGGCAACCGGCGTCTGGTCGGCTATCTCACCTCGTCCGGCGGGCAGTTGGACCCCGCCGAGGTGAAGGAGCTCGCCCGGCGCGCGCTGCCCGAGGCGATGGTGCCCGCGGCGTTCGTCGTCCTCGACGAGTTCCCGCTGACCCCGCACGGCAAGGTCGACCACCGCGCGTTGCCCGCACCGCCCGAGGAGCACGAGTGGCACGAGGAGCCGGATCTGCCCGGTTCTCCCCTGGAGCAGACGCTCTGTGCGCTCTTCGCGGACGTCCTCGGCCTCGAACAAGTCGGTACGCAGGTCTCGTTCTTCGACCGCGGGGGCGACAGCATCATGGCGCTGCAGTTGGTCAGCCGCGCCCGTAAGGCAGGTATCGAGTTCACCTCGCGCGAGGTGTTCCTGCACCCGACCGTGGCCGCCCTTGCCGAGGTCGCGCGGGAGCTGCCCGAGGACACCGCCGCCGAGCCCGCGGGCGCCGGCATAGGTGAGCTGCCGCTGACGCCGATCGTGGCGTGGCTGGCCGAACAGGGCGCACCGCACTCCCGGTTCAGCCAGTCGGTGCTGCTGCGCACACCGGCCGGCACCACGTACGAGGAGCTGTCGGCCGGGCTGCGGACGCTCATCGACCACCACGACGCGCTGCGGCTTCGACTGCACGAAGGCCGGCGCGAACACGAAGACCGGCACGAACCCGAAGGCCGGCTGCACGAGGCCCCGCTGCACGAGGCCCCGCAGCACGAGGGCCCGCAGCACGAGGGCTGGCGGCTCGAAGTCGCCCCGCCCGGCACGGTCGCCCCCGAGCTGTCCGTCGCCGACCCGGGTCAGAGCCCCTCGTCGGAGCACCGCGACGCGGCCAGGGACCGGCTCGACCCGGAGCGCGGGATCCTGCACCAGGCCGTCTGGTTCCCGGGCTCGTCCGGCGAGCCGGGACAGCTCGAAGTGACCGTGCACCACCTGGCGGTCGACGGCGTCTCCTGGCGGATCCTCATCCAGGACCTGGCCTCGGCGATGACCGGCGAGGAACTGCCCGCCGTGGGCACCTCGTTGCGCACCTGGGCCACCCGACTGGTCCGGTCGGCCGCGGAGCGCACGGCCGAACTCCCGCTGTGGGAGCGGATCGCCGCGACCGAGGACCCGCGGGCCGGAGCCCGCGATCTCGACCGCGCGACCGATCTGTTCGCCGCCGCCCGCAGCTTCGACCTGACGCTCTCGACCGGCACCACCCGCGCGCTGCTCACCGACGTGCCCGCCGCCTTCCGCGCGGGCGTCGCCGAGGTGCTGCTCACCGGGCTCGCCCTGGCCTACCGGCGCTGGCGCGGTGCGGACGGCGCGGTGCTCTGCGACCTCGAAGGCCACGGCCGCGAGGACCTGTTCGACGGCGTTCGCCTCGACCGTACGGTGGGCTGGTTCACCAGCATGTACCCCGCACGTCTCGACCCCGGCGAGGTCTCCTGGCCGGAGGTCGGCTCGGCGGGACCGGCTCTGGGTGACGCGCTCAAGCGGGTCAAGGAGCAGTTGCGCGCGCTGCCCGACCACGGCGTCGGCTACGGTCTGCTGCGCCATCTCGACCAGCCCGCACGGGACCGCCTCGCCGCCTTCCCCGCGCCGCGGATCGGCTTCAACTACCTGGGTCGCTTCACTTCGGGCCAGGACGCCGACTGGGGTCTGGCCGAAGGGGGTTTCCACGCGGACGCCGACCCGGCGATGCCGCTGGCCCATGAGCTGGAGCTGGTCGCGGCCACCTTCGACGGCCCGTCGGGGCCCGAGCTGACCGTCACCGTGCACTGGCCGGAGAGCCTCTTCGACGAGGACCGCATCGCCGAACTGACCGTCCTGCTACGGGAGTCGCTCGAAGCCCTGGCCGAGCACGGCACCGGCGCCGACGCCGGCGGGCTCACCCCGTCCGACGTACCGCTGGTCGAGCTCGACCAGACGGATATCGACGAACTGGCCGAGGAGTACGGGCCGCTCACCGATCTGCTGCCGCTCTCACCGCTGCAGGAAGGGTTCCTCTTCCACAGCATGCGCACCGAGCGGACCCTCGACGTGTACGCCGCCCAGCTGAGCGTCGACCTGGACGGACCCCTCGATCCCGCCCGGATGCGGGCCGCCGCCGAGGCCTGCCTCGACCGGCACACCAATCTGCGGGCCGCCTTCTACTTCGGCGACCTCGACGAGCCGGTCCAGGTCCTGCCCGAGCAGGTCGCCCTGCCCTGGCAGGAGACCGACCTGTCCACCCTGCCGGCCGCGGACGCGGACGCGCAGGCCCGGCTGCTCGCGGCAGCGGACCGCAAGGCCCGCTTCGACCTGGAGCGGCCACCGCTGCTGCGCATGCGTCTTGTCCGGCTCGGCGAGGAGCGGTTCCGTCTGGTGCTGACCGTCCACCACATCGTGTGGGACGGCTGGTCCACCTCGGTCCTGGTACAGGAGCTCTTCTCCCTTTACGCGGGTGCGCAGTTGCCCGCCGTGACTCCCTACGGCCGGTACGCGGGCTGGCTGGCCGGACGGGACCGCGACGCGGCCGTGGCGGCCTGGGGCGAGAACCTGGCCGGCCTCGCGGGACCGACCCTGGTCGGCACGGCGGGCACCTCCGAGGTGGCGCACGAGCTGGTCGTGCGCGAACTTGACGAGGCCACCACCAAGGCGCTGACGGCACACACCGCCGCGTACGGGCTGACGCTGAACACCGTCGTACAGGGTGCCTGGGGCGTGGTGCTCGGCGAGCTCACCGGCAGCCAGGACGTGGTCTTCGGCTCCTCGGTGTCCGGCCGGCCGCCGGAACTGCCCGGTGTCGAGGGCATGGTGGGGCTCTTCACGAACACCATTCCGGTGCGGGTACGGCTCTCGCCCGGCGAACCGTTCCCCGCGGCCCTGCAGCGGCTGCAGCGGGAGCAGGCGGCGCTGCAGCCGCACGACCACCTCGGCCTGGCCGAGATCCAGCGGGCGGCGGGACTGCGCACGCTCTTCGACACGACGACGCTCTTCGTGAACTACCCGATGGATCCCGCCGCCTGGGAGGCGGCTCTCGGCGGGCAGTTGAGGATGCGCGCGTTCGAAGCGGCGGACGACACCCACTTCCCGCTGCGGCTCGCGGCTGTCCCGGGAACCCGGCTCTCGCTGCGGCTTGGTCACCGGCCCGACGTCTTCGGCCGGGAAGCGGCCGAAGGTCTGGCCGCCCGGTGCGCGCAGGTGCTCGCGGCGTTCGCGGCCGGCGCCGAGCCTCTGGACCTCGCGCCGGACGGCCGTCCGCCCGCCACCGGCTCGAATCAGCCCGCCCCGCAGGGCCCTTCCCCCGCCCTTGCCCCCGATCAGTCCGCCCCAGCGCCGGCTCGGTCCGCCCCAGCCCCCGCTCTGTCCGAACTCGCCTAAGGAAGGCACACCATGACCGAGGACCACATATTCACCCTCTCCCAGGCGGAGAGGGAGCAGACCGGGGCGGTCGCCGCGGCACTCGCCGAGGTCGAGCCCGGGCTCGTGGACGACCGGGCCTGGCTCGACGCCTGCCGGGGCATGTCCGAGCAGCTTCCTGAGCGGTTGCGCCGCAGGCTGCGCGAGTTCCGGCACGACCCGCAGTTGGACGGCATGCTCCTGGTACGCAACCTGCCGCGGGCCGCCTCCCTCGCCCCCACCCCGACCGTCACCGGTTCGGTGGAGCGCAAGGCCACCCCGGCCGCCGGCACCACGGCCCTGGTCTCCATGCAGATCGGCGAGGTCATCGCGTACCGCGACGAGAAGAGCGGCGCCCTGGTGCAGAACGTCGTGCCGGTGGCTGGCCGCGAGGAGCAGCAGAGCAACGCGGGCTCCGTCCCGCTCGAACTCCACGTGGAGAACGCCTTCCACCCGCACCGCCCCGACATGGTGGCGCTGTTCTGCATCCGCCCCGACCACGACGGCGGCGCCGGCCTGCGGGTCGCCTCGGTGCGGCGCGCGATCCAGATGCTGCCCGACGACATCCGCAAGGTGCTCGGCGAGGACCGGTTCCGCACCGAGGTGCCGCCGTCCTTCGGCGCCCCCGGCGGACAGGTGCCCCGCCACCCCATCCTGAGCGGCGACTTCGACGACCCCGACGTACGGGTCGACTTCCACGCCACGCACCCCGACGACGACCAGGCCGCCGAGGCCATGACCGTCCTGCGGGCCGCGCTCGACACCATCACCCGCGCCGTCCACCTGGAGCCGGGCGACCTCGCGATCGTCGACAACCGCGTGGCCCTGCACGGCAGGACCCACTTCGTCCCGCGTTACGACGGCGAGGACCGCTGGCTGCACCGGACCTTCATCCACCTCGACCACCGCCGCTCGCGGCCCATGCGTCCGGGCAACGGCCAGGTGCTGTCATGAGCAACGTCCTGCCGGTCGGCGGCCGGGTGCTGCTGGTCGTCGCCGCGCTGCTCGCGGGCCTGCTGCCGATGCTGCCCGCCACCGCGGAGGCCGAGCCGGGAAGGCCGAAGGTGGCCGTGATCGGCACCGGCGGCACCATCACGGGGGTGGCCGAGGACCGGGCCGGGTTCGAGGAGTACGACGGCAGTTCGCTGCCGATCGCCGAGATCGTCGACGGTCTGCGCCCCGAGCTGGACGCGGTGGCCCGGGTGATCTCCGCCGAGGGCCCCGAGCAGACCGCCATGACCGACTACTACGACCTGTCCCGGCAGGTGGACCGCACCCTGCGCACGGCGGACGCCGTCGTGGTCACCGCCGGCACCAAGTCCCTGGAAGAACTGGCCTACTTCCTCGACCTCACCGTCCGCAGCCCCAAGCCCGTGGTCGTGACCGGTTCCATGCGCCCGTCCAACGTGTTCGGCGCGGACGGCCCCGCGAACCTGTACAACGCGATCCGGCTCGCGGCGAGCGAGCGCACCCGCTGCTTCGGCACGGTCGTGATGTTCAACGACGAGATCCTCGCCGCCCGCGAGGCCACCAAGACCAGCACGCTGCGCCTGGACACCTTCCAGGCCAGGGAGCAGGGAGTGCTCGGCACCGTCGACAGTGAACGGGTGCGGCTGCTGCGGGCACCGGCGCGGATACAGCACTGCGGCAAGGACAGCTGGCGCACCCCGTACGACCTGTCCGTGGTGGCGCGGGACAAGCTGCCGCGCACCGAGATCGTCGCCTCCTATCCGGATGCCGGCGGCGAGGCGATCACCGCCTTCGCCGCGGCGGGTGCCAAGGGCATCGTCGTCGCCGGCGACCCGTCGCCCGCCGAGGTCTCCGCGCTGCGCGGTGTGCTCGCCAAGGGCGTGACGGTCGTGGCCGGGGCGCGTACGGGCTCCGGAGCCGTGTACGAGTCGGGCGCCCCCGGCGTCCTGCCGGCCGAGGACCTGCTGCCGCAGAAGGCCCGGATCCTGCTGATCCTGACGCTCGCCACCACCCGGGAGCCCGAGGACGTCGCGAAGCGGTTCGCCCGGTACGGCGTCCCGCAGTTCACGTCCTGACCTGCCTGATGATCCACCCGAAGGAGAACCTGTCATGACCGCCCCGACGCTCATACCCGAGCTGGTGGCCCGGCAGGTCGCGCTGACCCCGGACCGGCCGGCGGTGGCCGCGGCCGGCAGCCAGCTGACCTATGCCGAACTGGACGCCGGAGCCGACGCTCTGGCCCGCCGCCTCATCACCCTCGGCGCGACCCCCGACCAGCCGGTGGGTGTGCTGCTGCCCCGCGGCACCGACCTCGTGGTCGCCCTGCTCGCCGCGTGGCGTGCCGGCACCGCCTATCTGCCCCTGGACCCCGGCCATCCGCAGGCCCGCATCGCCTCGCTCGTCGAGCAGACCGGGATCGGCCTGGTCGTCACCGACTCCGCCGGGCACGACCTGGTCACGGCGGCCGGCGCCAAGCCGGTGCGCACCGACGATCCGGTCGCGGCAGGGTCGTACGACCCGGGCCCGGCAGGCTCGTACGAGCCGGTCGCCGCCGATCCGCGCGGGACCGCCTACGTCCTGCACACCTCGGGTTCGACGGGCCGCCCCAAGGGCGTGGCCGTCGACCACGCGGGCATCGCGAACCGCATCGCGTGGGCCGTCGAGGAGCTCGGACTGACCGCGGCCGACCGGGTGTTGCAGAAGACCCCGGTGACCTTCGACGCGGCCGGCTGGGAGGTCTTCGCCCCGCTGACCGTCGGCGGCACGGTGGTGCTCGCCCCGGCCGGCGCCGAGCGTGAGCCCGCGGCCCTGCTCAAGGCGGTGGCCGACGAGGGCGTCTCGGTCCTCCAGGTGGTCCCCTCCGTCCTGCGCGAACTCCTCGAGGTAGACGGCTGGGAGCGCTGCGGCGCCCTGCGCGCCCTGTGCTGCGCCGGTGAGCCGCTGCACGCCGAGCCCGTACAGAAGGCGCTCGCGCTGGCACCGGGCGAGGTGACGGTCTGGAACACGTACGGTCCCACCGAGTGCTCCATCGACATCACCGCGCACCGCTTCGACCCCGCGCAGTCCACGGGCCCGGTGCCGATCGGGCGGCCGATCAGCGGGATGCGCGTCCTCGTACTCGACGCGAACGGTGAACTCGCCGAGGAGGGCGAGCTGTTCGCGGGCGGCCCGGGTGTGGCGCGCGGCTACCTCGGCCGCGCCGATCTGACCGCCGAACGCTTCGTACCGGATCCGTACGGTCCCGCCGGTGAGCGGCTCTACCGCACCGGCGACCGGGTGCGGGTGCGGGCGGACGGCTCCCTCGACTACCTCGGGCGCATCGACCGCCAGGTGAAGATCAACGGCGTACGGATGGAGCCCGGCGAGATCGAGTACGCGCTGGAGAGCCACCCGGCGATCGAGGGCGCCGCGGTCGTCGCGGTCGAGACCCCGGCCGGCGGGCCCGCGCTCGCCGCCTACGTACGGGCCCGCGAAGTACCCGACGGACTGCGGGAGTTCCTCGCCGCGCGACTGCCGGCCACCCACGTGCCCTCGGTCCTCGTCGCGGTGGAGCGTTTCCCCACCACCTCCAACGGCAAGCTGGACTACGCGGCACTTCCGGCGCCCGCGTTCGCCGGCCGGCCGGTACACGTGTCCTCGGGGTCCGAGGAGACGGTGGCCGAGGTCTGGCGCAAGCTGTTCAAGACCGAGGAGATCGCCTCCGACGCGGACTTCTACCAACTCGGCGGCACCTCACTGCAGTTCACCCGCCTGGTCAACCGGCTGCGCAAGGCGACCGGCCGCGACCTGGCGCTCGCTGACCTCCTGAACGCCACGACCATCGCGGACCAGGCACGGCTGCTCGACGGCTCCTCGGACCCGGCGGCCGACGAGGAGGCCGAGGACGGCCCGAAGCCGCTCCCCCGCACCGGCCCGCTCCCGCTCTCCTTCGGCCAGCGCCGCCTCTGGGTCGTCGACCGGATGCACCCGCGCAGCCGTGAGTGGGTCTCCGCGCTGTTCCTGCCGGTGCCGCAGGGCACGGGCCCGGAGCAGATCGGCGCCGCGCTCGATCGCCTCGTGGCGCGCCACGAGGCGCTGCGGACCGCGTTCGTCGTCCAGGACGGCGAGCCGATGCAGCTCATCCAGGCGCAGGGTTCGCTGGAGCTGACCACCGTCGACGTGGCGGGACACAAGCTGCCCGCCGTGCTCGACCGTGAGCTCGACCGGGGCTTCGACCTGGCCGGCGGCCCGCTGGCCCGGGCGCTCCTTGCCCGTGATCCCGCGCCCGGCGGCCGTCAGGTCCTGATGCTGTCGGTGCACCACATCATCTGCGACGGCTGGTCCTCCTCCGTACTGGAGCGCGAGTTCGCGGAGATCCTCGATGCGATACGGAGCGGTCGCTCGCCCCGACTGCCGCCTCTTCCCGTCCAGTACGCGGACTTCGCCTCCTGGCAGCGCGAGCGCATCACCCCCGAGGCCATGGAGCAGGAGCTCGCCCACTGGCGGGAGACCCTCTCCGGTGCGGCGGCCCTTGAACTGAGGGCCGACCACCCGCGTCCCCGGGTGCGCGACGCCAAGGGCGCGATGGTGCCGATCGAGCTGTCGCCGCAGGTCACCGAGGCGCTCACCGAGATCGGCCGGCGCTCGGGGGCCACCCCGTTCATGACGCTGCTCACCGGGTTCGCCACGCTGCTCGCCCGGCAGACCGGGCAGTGGGACGTGGTGCTCGGCACCCCGGTGGCGGGCCGCGAGCGGCCCGAGACCGAGGGCGTCGTCGGGTTCTTCCTCAACAGCCTGGTGCTGCGGCTCGCTCTCGACGGCGGGATGTCCTTCACCTCGGCGGTCGAGCAGGTACGCGATGTGTGCCGTGACGCCTTCGCCCACCAGGACCTGCCCTTCGAGCAGCTGGTCGCGGACCTGGCACCGGAGCGTGACTCCTCGCGCACCCCGCTCTACCAGGTGGCCTTCGACTTGCACGACGAGGAGCTCACCGGATCGGCCTCCGACAGCGCGGACTTCGCCACGCTGATCGAGGTCTCACGGATCGCCAAGACCGACCTCACGCTCTATCTGCGCCGCCGCCCCGACGGCGGGATGTCGGGCGGTCTCGAGTACGCGACCGCGCTCTTCGAGCGGGACTCGGTCGAGCGGCTCGCGGACCAGTTCACGCTGCTCCTGAGCGAGGCGTCCACCGGGCCGCTCACGCGCCTCGACGAGGTGCACGTCCTGCCTGCGGCCGAGCGCGAGGACCTGCTGCGCTGGAGCGTCACACCGGCCCCCGCGTACACCCTGGACGCCCCGAGCCTGTTCGAGCGCCAGGCCGAGGCCACTCCCGCGGCGGTCGCCCTGCGCACCGACACGGGCGAGGTCACGTACGCCGAACTGGACCGGCAGGCCGACGCGGTCGCGCACCGGCTGCGGCAACTCGGCGCGGACACCGACTCGGTGGTGGGTGTCCTGGTCGACCGCGGGCCCGACCTGATCGCCTCGCTGCTCGGCGTGTGGAAGGCGGGAGCGGCCTATCTGCCGATCGAGCCCGGCACGCCGGCCGAGCGGATCAGGTACATGCTGTCCGATGCCGGGGCCGCGCTCCTCGTGTCCGACACCGGCCTCGACGGCTTCACCACCGTCTCGCCCCGGGTCACCGACACAGGAGCGGACCGTCCCGCGCGTTCCGACGACCCCGAGCGCCTCGCGTACGTCATCTACACCTCCGGATCCACCGGCCGCCCCAAGGGGGTGGAGATCACCCAGGCCGGACTCGTCGGTCATCTGCGCTGGGCCGTCGACGAGTTGGCGCTCGCGGCGCCCGGCGGCGCGGCGGTGTTCACCTCCGTCGCCTTCGACCTCGGCGTCCCCAACCTGTGGGCGGGGCTGCTTGCGGGCCGGCCGACCACGCTGCTTCCGCAGGACCTGGACCTGACGGAGCTGGGCGACCGCCTGGTCGCCGCCGCCCCGCTGGCCTACCTCAAGCTCACGCCCGGCCACCTGGAGATCCTCTCCGCACTGCCGGACGAGCGGATCGCCGGGCTCGCGGCCAGGATCGTGGTCGCGGGCGAGGCCCTGCCGGTCGCGCTCGCCGACCGCTGGGCGACGCTGCTCGGCCCCGGCCGGCTGATCAACGAGTACGGGCCGACCGAGGCCTCCGTCGGCACCTGCATCCACCCCCTCACGGCCCCGGTCGTCGAGGAGACCGTGCCGATCGGGCGCCCGCTGCCCGGCGTACGGATGCATGTGCTCGACGCGTGGCTGCGGCCGGTTCCGGTCGGCGCGGTCGGTGAACTGTGCGTCGGCGGCGCGGGAGTCGGGCGCGGCTACACCGGCAGGCCCGCGATGACGGCGGAGAAGTTCGTGCCCGACCCGTACGGGAAACCGGGCGAGCGGCTCTACCGGACCGGCGACCTCGCCCGGGTGCTCGACGGCGGCGCCGTGGAGTTCCTCGGCCGCGCGGACACCCAGGTCAAGATCCGCGGTTACCGCATCGAACTCGCCGAGATCGCCGCGGTGGTCACCGGCCATCCGCAGGTCAGGCAGGCCGTGGCCACCGCGGACAACGGGCAGATCGGCGTCTGTTACGTACCGGAAGGAGCCGAGCCCGACGCGCGGTCGCTGCTCGCGCTGTGCGCCGAGCGGCTGCCCGAGTACATGCTGCCGGTCTCGTTCACGGCGCTGACCGCGATACCGCTGAACGCCAACGGCAAGGTCGACCGGGCCGCGCTGCCCGGGCCGACGGCGCAGACACAGGAGTCGGTCGCGCCGGACGGCGTCGTCGAGGAACGGGTCGCGGAGATCTTCACCGAGCTGCTCTCGGTCCCCGTGGGCGCCGACACCGGCTTCTTCCGGGCCGGCGGCAACTCGATCCTCGCGATCCGCCTGGTCGCCGCTCTGCAGGACGCCTTCGACATCGACCTGCCGATCCGCGCCGTATTCGAAGGACCGACCGTGGCCGAACTCGCGGCCCTGATCGAGGGACTGGTCCGCGCCGAGCTCGACGAGCTCTCGGAGGCGGAACTCGACGCGTATGGAATGGAGGAGGACGGCAGTGGACTTCGCCCTTACGAGCGAGCAACAGCAGCGTCATGACCGCCTGTTGACCGCGATCAAAGAACGGCTGCCGGGACGCCGGCGCACGGACCCGGGAGACCACTTCGACCGGGACGACTGGGGCCGGACCGCGGACCTGGGGCTCACCGGCCTGTGTCTGCCGCAGGAGTACGGCGGCGGCGGGCTCGGCGCGCTCGACACGGCGCTGTGCCTGGAGGCGTTCGGCCAGGGCTGCCTCGACACGGGGCTCGCCTTCGGCGTCGCGGCCCATCTGCTCGCCTGCGCCGTACCGATCCGCGACTTCGCCGGTGAGGAGGTGCGCGGGCAGCTGCTCAAGGGCATGGCCGACGGTTCGCTGATCGCGTCCAACGCGATCACCGAGGACGCGGCGGGCTCGGACTCGGCGCGTCTGGGGATGACCGCGCGCCGCGACGGCGACGTCTATGTGATCGACGGTGTGAAGTCGTTCGCGAGCAACGCCCCGCTGTCCGACGTGATCGTGACCTATGCGATCACCCAGCCCGAGGCCGGTTTCCTCGGCACCAGCGGATTCGCGGTCCCCCGCGATCTGCCGGGGCTGAGTGTCAGCGGTCCGATGGAGAAGATGGGCCTGCACGGCTGCCCGGCCGGCCGGATCACCTTCGACGGGGTACGGGTGCCCGCCCGCTATCTGCTCGGCAGCGAGGGCCAGGGCCGGATGATCTTCCAGCATTCGATGGGCTGGGAGCGGGCCTGCCTGTTCGCCATCTACCTCGGGGTGATGACGTATCAGCTCGAGCGGTGCGTCGCCCACGTGCGCTCCCGCCGTCAGTTCGGACGCAGGCTGGCCGACTTCCAGGCCGTGTCGCACAAGATCTCGGTGATGTCCGAGCGGCTCGAAGGGGCCCGGCTGCTGCTCTACCGCGCCTGCTGGCTGACCGACCAGGGCAGCACGGACGCCGGTGCCGTGTCGCTCGCGAAGGTCGCCGTGTCCGAGGCCGCCGTCGCCAACTCCAGGGACGCGGTGCAGGTCTTCGGCGGCATCGGCTATCTCGCCTCGACCGGTATCGAGCAGCAGCTGCGCGACGCCGTGCCGAGCACGCTCTTCTCCGGCACGACCGAGATCCACCGCAACGTCATAGCCAGGGAGCGAGGACTGTGAACCTGCATGAGCTGGTCATCGACTCCGCGCGGCGCCATCCCGGCCGTACGGCCGTCGCCGCCGCGGGACGGGAGCTGACCTATCGCGAACTCGACCGCAGGGCCGATGAGTTCGCCCGGCTGCTCGCCGCGGCGGGCGTCGGGCGCGGCGACCGGGTGGTCCTGTGGAGCGACAAGTCGCCCGAGGTCGTGGTGGCGATGCAGGCGGCACTGCGCCTGGGCGCCGTCTACGTGCCGCAGGACGCAACGGCGCCGGTCGGCCGGGTCGTCACCGTGGCGCACGACTGCGACGCACGGGTGGTGTGCGCCACCGGGGACCGTCTGACGGAGGTCACCGCGACGCTCGGCGCCACCGTCGTACTCGATCTGGAGCAGGCCGCCGCGCCCACCGGCGCGGCGGCGGCCCCCGCCGCGAACGCGGAGGTGAAGCCGGACGATCCCGCCTTCATCCTCTACACCTCGGGCTCCACCGGGACACCGAAGGGCGTGAGCATCAGCCACCGCAACGCCCGCGCCTTCGTGGACTGGTCGGTCGCACTGCTCGGCGCCGGACCCGAGGACCGCTTCGCCAACCATGCGCCGCTGGTCTTCGACCTCTCGGTCCTCGACCTGTACGCGGCGTTCTCGGTCGGCGCCTCGGTCCGCCTGGTCCCCTCGGCGCTGGCCTATGCACCGGGCGAGCTGGTCGAGTTCCTGCACCAGGAGCAGATCACCGTCTGGTACTCGGTGCCCTCGGCGCTGATCCTGATGATCCGCGGCGGCGGTCTGGTGGACCGGCCCGCCCCCGCGGCCCTGCGGGCGGTGCTCTTCGCCGGCGAGCCGTTCCCGATCGCCCATGTCCGCCGGCTCGCGGCGTGGACGGACGCCCGGCTGCTCAACCTGTACGGGCCGACCGAGACGAACGTGTGCACCTGGCACGAGGTCGTCCCCGCCGACCTGGAACGCGAACGGCCGGTGCCGATCGGCAAGGCCGCAAGCGGTGACGAGGTGTGGGCGAGGACCGATGCCGGCACCGTCGCCGCACCGGGCGAGCAGGGCGAACTCCTCGTCAGCGGACCGACGGTGATGCTCGGCTACTGGGGCCAGGGCCCGAGCGCCGAGGAGTACGCCACCGGCGACATCGTCACCGTGCTGCCCGACGGCGGCTTCGACTACGTCGGGCGGCGTGACCACGCCGTGAAGGTCCGGGGCCACCGGATCGAGCTCGGCGAGATCGAGATCACCTGCAACGCCCACGACGAGGTCGAGACCGCGGCCGTCGTCGTGGCCGGCGACGGCATGGACGCCCGCCTCGTCGCCTTCGTGGTCCCCGTGGCCGGCGCCCGGCCCGGCGCCCTGGCGCTGCGCCGCCATCTGGCGCAGCGGCTGCCGAGCTACATGATCGTCGACCACGTCCATCTGCTTTCCGACCTGCCGAGAACACGCAACGGCAAGATCGACCGACCGGAACTGGTCCGGCGGCATCTCACCCTTTCGAAAGGACGCTCATGAACACCGACGCCGTGACCACCGACGCCGTGACCACCCGCTTGCTCGACTTCATCAGGGTCGAGTTCCTCTGGTCCGACGAGGGCCGTGAGATCGATGCGGACACCCCGCTGCTGGAGTGGGGGATCATCGACTCCCTCCGTATCGCCCTGCTGCAGTCCTTCATCCTCAACGAGTGGGACGTCCCCGTGCCCGCCGCCCGGATCGACGCGAAGAACTTCAAGAACGCGGCCTCCATCGCCGCCATGATCTGCGAGCTGGACAAGGAGACCGTGCGATGAGCGCCACCGACTTCGACATTGCCGTGATCGGCGGCGGCCCCGCCGGATCGACTGCCGCCTCGTACCTGGCCCGCGCGGGTCTCTCCGTCATCGTCTTCGAGAGCGAGACCTTCCCGCGGCCGCATGTGGGCGAGTCCCTGGTGCCGGCCACCACGCCCGTGCTCCTGGAGATAGACGCCCTCGACAAGATCGACCAGGCTGACTTCCCGCGCAAGTACGGGGCTTCGTGGACCTCGGCCGAATCGCGTGACATCCCGCGCCTGGGCTTCAGCGGGCTGCAGCACGACTGGACCGCGGACATCCAGTTCGTGGAGCGCGACCAAAAGGGCGTGGACCGCGACTACACGTACCACGTGGACCGTTCGCTGTTCGACTCGATCCTGCTGCGGCACTCCGAGGAGCAGGGAGCGACCGTCATCAACGGTGCCCGGGTCCTCGGCGTGGACTTCGGCGACCCGGAGGTCACCGTCCGCACCCGGATCGCCGGCAAGGAGGTCGACTACACGGTCGGGATGGTCGTGGACGCCTCCGGCCGGCAGACGATGCTCGGCCGTCAGCTCAAGACCAAGGTGTCCGACCCGGTCTTCGACCAGTACGCCGTGCACACCTGGTTCGAGGGCCTCGACCGTGAGGCCCTGTCCACGTCCACCGCCCAGGCCGACCACATCTACGTGCACTTCCTGCCGATCAAGGACTCCTGGGTCTGGCAGATCCCGATCACCGACAAAATCACCAGTGTCGGTGTGGTCACCCAGAAGAAGCGCTTCAAGGAGGGCAGCGGCGATCTCGACGAATTCTTCTGGGAGTTCGTGGGCAGCCGCCCCGAGCTGTACGACGCCCTGAAGGGCTGCCGGCAGGTGAACCCGCTGAAGGCTGAGGGCGACTACAGCTACTCGATGAAGGAGATCACCGGCGACCGCTACGTCCTGATCGGCGACGCGGCCCGGTTCGTGGACCCGATCTTCTCCAGCGGTGTCAGCGTGGCGCTCAACAGCGCCCGTATCGCCTCGCAGGACATCATCGCGGCGCACGCGGCCGGCGACTACGGCAAGGACCGGTTCCAGGGGTACGAGAAGAAGCTCCGCCGCGCGGTGAAGTACTGGTACGAGTTCATCTCCATCTACTACCGCCTGAACGTGCTGTTCACCGCCTTCGTCCAGGACCCCCGCTACCGCAAGGACGTCCTGAAGATGCTGCAGGGCGACGTGTACGACGACGAGGAGCCGAAGGCGCTCGTCGCGATGCGCGAGGCGGTCGCCGCGGTCGAGGCCAACCCGGACCATCTCTGGCATCCCTACCTCGGCACCCTCAAGGCGAGCGGCTGACCGCTCCGTACGGCCACGACCTTCCCCACCCGAACGCGGGGCCAGGGCCCGCCGGTCACCCGGCGGCCCTGGCCCCGCCCCTTGGGACTTCACCGTTCAGAGAGGCAGACCATGCCAAGCAACACCCTTGACCCCGGTGCGGGCCGCCCGGTCGTCCTGCTGGCCGAGGAGTTGTCGCCCGCCGCCGTCGCCGAGCTCGGCGGGGACGTCGAGGTCCGGTCCGTCGACGGCACCGACCGTGTCGCGCTCCTGGCGGCGCTCGCGGACGCCGACGCGATCCTCGTGCGCAGCGCCACGCGGATGGACCGCGAGGCCGTCGCGGCCGCGCCACGGCTGAGGATCATCGCCCGGGCGGGAGTCGGCCTGGACAACGTGGACGTGGCGGCCGCGACCGAGGCCGGCGTCCTCGTCGCCAACGCACCGTCCGCCAACAGCACGAGCGCCGCCGAACTCGCCTGCGCACTCCTGCTCGCGGTCGCCCGCAACGTCCCGCAGGCGGGCGCGGCACTCAAGGGCGGCGCCTGGCAACGCTCGCAGTTCACGGGAGTCGAGGTGGCGGGCAAGGTGCTCGGCGTGATCGGGCTCGGCCGGATCGGCAGCCTGGTCGCGCGGCGGATGGCCGCCTTCGGTATGACAGTGGTGGGTTACGACCCGCAGGTCGGCGCGGCCGACGCGGCCGCGGCAGGGGTGCGCCCGCTCCCCCTCGACGACGTGCTCGAACAAGCCGACTTCCTCACCGTCCACGTACCGCGCACACCGCAGACCACGGGCCTGATCGGCTTCGACGCACTGCACCGGGTGAAGCCGTCCGTGCGCATCGTGAACACCTCGCGCGGCGGCGTCATCGACGAGAACGAGCTGTACGCGGCGCTCAAGGAAGGGCGGATCGCGGGCGCGGGCCTCGATGTGTTCGCGACCGAACCCTGCACCGACTCCCCCCTGTTCGACCTCGAGAACGTGGTGGTCACTCCGCATCTGGGCGCGAGCACCCACGAGGCGCAGATCAACGCCGGTACCGCGGCCGCCCGTTCGGTGCGGCTCGCGCTCGCGGGCGCACACGTACCCGAGGCGGTCAACTCGCACGAGATACCGCCGCCCACGAAGGAGGTCACCGGATGATCACTCAGGGGAACGCGCCCGCACCGGGCACCACTTCAGGCCTCTTCGGCCGGACCAACGCCGTCCACGTATGGCACGGCCGGGTTCCCGACTTCCCCGACCCGGCCGACGTCGCCCTGCTCGACGCCACCGAGCTGCGGACCTACCGGGGCCGCAGCGCACCGTTCGACGGCCACTACTCGGGGGCGCACGCCGCCGTGCGCCGGATCCTCGCCGATCGCTACCTGGGCTGTGCGCCGGCCGCGGTGCGGTTCGGCAGGCAGGTGTGTCCGCGGTGCGCCGACCGCGTGCACGGACGTCCCCGGATCGTCGAGCCCGCCACCCGGCTCGACTTCAGCCTGTCCAGGTCCGGTCCGTACTGGCTGCTCGCGGTCACCGCCGGCGGCCAGGTGGGCATCGACATCGAGGTCCACGGCGGGCGCGATCTCGACGGCATGGCCGAAGTGGCCTTGACCCAGAGCGAGTTGGCGGCCGTGGCGGCCACCGGGAACGCACGGGAGCGGGAGGCGTTCTTCCTGCGCTCGTGGACCCGTAAGGAGGCGATCCTCAAGGCCGCGGGCATCGGAATAGTCGCCGAGCTGCGCAGCCTGGACGTGTTCCCGCAGCAGGACGGTCCGGTCAGCGTCGTGTGCACCGACCCGGCGGTACGAGGCGTCTGGCTGGTGGAGGACGTCCCGCTCGGACCCGGTCTTTCGGCGGCCGTGGCCCGTGAGCACCGGGACGCGGGCCCGGTGCTCCTCCGGTCGGACATGGCGGCCCTTGCCGCCTAGCAAGGTCGCGTGCCGATCGGCAGTGGCCGTTCGGCAGTCGGCCACCCGGGCCCGGCCGACTGCCTCGCCGCCGGTTCTGGGCCGGCCTGTCCCCCCGACCCTGGGGCCTGTCCCTGCCGGACGGGCCCCAGGGTCCGTCCGGCTTCCTCGTCGTCTCACGGTCCCCGTCACGCGCCGACCATGAGCCCCCCTCTCCCCGGCAGCGCCGACTCGAGGTCGTCCTCCAGGATCGTCTGGTGCGCTCCGCGCAGGGCGGGTCCGGGGTCGACGCCGAGTTGGTCCCGCAGCAGCCGGCAGCCCTCGTAGAAGGCGTCGAAGGCCTCTGCCTGCCGGTCACTTCGGTGCAGCGCGACCATCAGCTTCGCCCGGAACGTCTCGCGCAGCGGGTGCGCGGCCACCAGCTGGGAGAGCTCACCCACGAGCGCCTGGTGCCGGCCCAGGCGCAGATCCGCCTCGATACGGCTCTCCAGGACCTCCATACGGGCCAGGTCGATCCGCGACCGCTCATTGTCGATCAGTGCGTCGGTCACACCCGTGAGAGTGGGTCCGCTCCACAGATCGAGCGCCGAACGGAAACGTACCGCCGCGCCTTCGATGTCGCCGGCGCCCATCAACGACTGACCATTTTTGGCCAGTTGATAGAAATCCGCCAAATCGAAGCGTGCGCCCGCCCGCTCAATTCGGTAGCCGCGCCCGCAGCGGGTGATCGTCGCGCCACCGCCGAAATGGCCGCGCAAGCGCGACGCGTACGTATAGATCTGCGCTTGATAAGTAGCCGGGGGCTTTCGCTCCCATAGCACCGCGCCAAGATCGGAGTCGGAGACGACCCAACCGTCGGCCAGCAAAAGGGCCGCCAGGATGGTCCGTTGTTTGCACCCGCCGAGTGGGGCCTCCACTCCGGCAGACCGCATTCCGACGGGCCCCAGAACACAGAACTCATACATGACCGGCCTCTCCCATCCGCAGGTCGAGTCGCCTGATTCCCGGGATGTGCCCCGGTACAGCGACAGTGCCAAGTCGGCATGGGTGCGGCCCAGTGCTTCCGTACCTGGTCGCGGGTGTATTCGTCAGGGTCCCGGGCGTGAAGAAAACACATGCTGTGACGCGCTCCCGTCGCCCGCGTGAAAAGTTCACCCCCGGGTGGTGACTCCGGCACTGTGAGTGGTTCCCCGGTTCTTCGCAGAATCCTCCCCGTACCCATCGAAGCCACCACACGGTTCGAAGCCCCCACACGGTGAAGGGAATTGATCACGATGAACCCGTATATCTCGCAGGCCGGCAACCACCCCCACCCCTCGACGGACGCCGCTTCGGGCGCCCCGCTGGTGATCGAGAACCTGGACGTCGCAACCGATCAGGGCGGTGTCCTTTTCACCGTGACGTACACCCTCTCCGTGCCCACCACGGCGGACTTCGTCGCATGACACCCAGCGGGACACAGGGCGGCACGGGCTTTCTGGGCTTCAAGAGCCACCTCCGGGTGACCGTGGTCCCCGGCGAGGCCGCCTATCTGCTCTCGCAGCGCGGGGTCACCGCGCTGCGCGGGCACTCCGCGGAGGTGCTCGCGCCTCTGCTCGACGGCACCCGCGACCGGCGGGCCGTCCTGCGGGAGGCGGGCTCGGCCCTGGAGCCGGCGACGGCGCTGGCCGGGATCGCCGCGCTCGAGTCGGCGGGGCTGCTCCGGCTGCACGCCGCCCCCCAGGCCGGGGCGGCGCCCGGTTCGGCCGTGGCCGCCGAGGCGTACTGGGACCTCGCCGGTCTCGACGGCGGCCTCGCCTCGCGCGACGTGGCCTCGGCCCAGGTGCGGGTCGTGGCGCTGCCGGGCACCGAACCGGCGCGTCTGTACGCGGCGTTGGAGGAGTCCGGGATACAGGTCGCGCCGGCCGGTGCGGCCGCCGCGTTCGCGCTCGTCCTGTGCGAGGACTATCTCGACCCGGACCTGCGGGACGTCGATGCCGCACTGCGCGCCGAAGGTCTGCCCTGGCTGCTCGCCCGTACGGGCGGCGCCGACCCGTGGGTGGGCCCGGTGTTCCGGCCCGACACCGGACCCTGCTGGTCCTGTCTGGCCCCCCGGCTGCGCGGGCACCGCCGCGCGGAGACGGTGCTGCAGCGCCGGCTCGGGCTCGACCGGCCGGCCTGCGGACCCGCGGCCGCGCTGCCCGCGGGAGCGTCGGCCGCCGTACAACTGGCGGCCCTGGAGACGGCGAACTGGCTGGCCGGGGTCCGCCATCCCGGCCAGAGCGCCGTACGGGTCCTCGACACGCTGCGTCTGACCACGCAGGCCCACCCGGTGGCGGCGCTGCCCCAGTGCCCGGAGTGCGGCGACCCCGAGCTGGTCGCCCGGCGGGTGCGCGCGCCGTTCGTACCGGTGTCACGGCCCAAGGCCGACCAGGAGTCCGGCGGGCACCGGGCGCTCACCCCGCAGCAAGTGCTCGACCGCTACGGCCACTTGGTCGACCCGGTCACCGGCGTGGTCAAGGGCATCAACCGGGCCCGCAACTGCCCGGACTTCGTGGAGTCGTATCTCTCCGGACAGAACCTGGCCATGGGCGCCGCCTCCTTGGCCGGCCTGCGCGCGGGCCTGCGGGCGCTCAGCGGCGGCAAGGGCGTCACCGCCGTCGACGCCCGCACCAGCGCGCTGTGCGAGGCGGTCGAACGCTACAGCGGTACGCGGCACGGCGACGAGCCGGTGGTCATGGACAGTTACCGCGCGCTCGGCACGGCCGCCGTGCACCCGCGCGAGTGCCAGCTGTACTCCGACCGTCAGATACACGAGCGCGACCGGTGGAACGCCACGGGCTCCCCGCTGACCCACGTCCCCGGGCCCTTCGCCGAGGACCGGCCGACCGAGTGGACGCCCGTGTGGTCGCTCACCCACAACACCCAGCGTCTGCTGCCCACTTCGATGCTCTATTTCGGCCAAGGCCCTGCCGCCGACGGACTGTGCGCCGACTCCAACGGCAACGCCGCGGGCAGCAGCCCCGAGGACGCACTGCTCCAGGGCTTCCTCGAACTGGTGGAACGCGACGCCGTGGCGCTGTGGTGGTACAACCGGCTGCGCCGGCCCGCCGTGGACCTCGACAGCGCGGACGACCCCTACGTCGAGCGCGTACGGTCCGGCTGCCTCGCGGCCGGCCGCGAGGTGTGGGCGCTCGACCTCACCTCCGACTTCGGGATACCGGTGGTCGCGGCGCTCTCGCGGCGGATCAACTCCCCTGCGGAGGAGATCGTGTTCGGCTTCGGTGCGCACTTCGACCCGGCGATCGCACTGCGCCGGGCGCTGACCGAGATGGGACAGCTGCTGCCCGCGGTCGCACCCGGGCGCGACGGCACCGGTTACGCCGTCACCGACCCGGAGCCGGTGCGCTGGTGGCAGTCGGCGACCGTCGCCAACCAGCCATATCTGCTGCCGGATCCGGCAGCGCCGCCGTGCCCGGCGCGGGCACGCACCCCTGACCCCCGCACCGATCTGCGCGATGATGTCCTCGCGGTCACCGAACTGGTCCGCGAACGGGGGATGGAACTGCTCGTCCTCGACCAGACCCGTCCGGACCTGCAGCTGCCCGTGGTGAAGGTGATCGTGCCCGGGATGCGGCACTTCTGGCCCAGGTTCGCCGAGGGCCGGCTCTTCGAAGTCCCGGTCGCCATGGGCCAGTTGGCCGAGTCGACGCACTACGCCGATCTGAACCCCGTACCTATGTTCGTCTAGCCCGGCATCGCCCAAGCGCACGGGCTTACCTTCGCCTATCATCACAGAGCGCTTAGACCTGTGGGCAAGCGAGGGGGACAAGAGATTGATGTCGGTACAGCATGCTTCGGATCAATGGGATGCCGAAGCCGGGAGTTCTCCGGAACAGCCGAGTGACTTGACGTACTTGGGACATCCGGAGCCTCCCGCACCACGTCTCGCCCGCGCCATCCTGCTCGCCGCGCTGGGGAGCTTCCTCGTCATCTCCATGCTCAATGTGTTCGCTCAGGAAATGAGCCTGGGCATGACCGCGGTGGCCCTGTCGTGCCTGAGCGCCATCTTCGTGCTGCAGCTCAGACACTCACGTCCGGACGCGCACCGAGCCTCCAGGCGGCAGAAGGTTGTCACCTTGGGGGCTCAGGCGCTTCTGACGTACTTGCCGATTCTGGTCTTCCGCGCCCAATGGGGCGGCATGGCCGGGTTCTTAGCCGGCTCCCTGCTGCTTCTGCTGCCGGCGTGGACCGCCTGGGCCTCGTATGCGGCAGTGGGTCTTTCGATGCTGGTGCCGCCGCTCCTCGACGGTCGTTCCCTGCTCGACAGCTTCTATCTGTGCCAGTCCACGCTGCTGACCGGTGTGGTGGTGTTCGGGCTCACCCGGCTCGCCGATCTGGTGCACGTCCTGCACGAGACCAGGGGCCGGCTCGCGCGGATGGCGGTCACCAAGGAACGGCTGCGGTTCGCCCGTGATCTCCATGATCTGCTCGGTTACAGCCTGTCCGCGATCACGCTGAAGAGCGAGCTCATTCACCGTCTCCTCCCAGGCAATTCACAACGTGCCCTTACGGAGGTACGGGAAGTGCTCGCCATTTCCCGGCAGTCGCTCGCCGACGTAAGGACCGTCGCCAGTGGTCTGCGGGACATGTCCCTGGCGGAGGAGGTCAACTCCGCCGAAGGGCTGCTCGTCGCCGCGGACGTCGACATCCGCGTGACCCTGCAGCAGGGCACGATGAGCCAGCAGGTGAGCACCGTGCTCGCCGCCGTGCTGCGCGAGGCGGTCACCAATCTGCTGCGGCACTCGAAGGCCGACAGCTGTGTGATCGCGGCGGTGCAGCAGGGCGGCCGGGTCCGGCTGCTCGTCGAGAACAACGGAGTCCAGCCCGACTACCGGGACCTGTCCGTGCACAGCGGCAGCGGCCTGGGCAACCTCGCCTCCAGGATGCGCGAGATCGACGGCGAGCTGCACACCGACCGGGGCCCCGACGACACCTTCCGGCTCGTCGCCGAGGCCCCTGCCTTCCCCGAACGACAGCCCGGTGCCGACACCGTGGCACCGGCCGCCCGAGAAGCAGCGGCCTGAGCCGCGAAGGAGATCCGTAAGTGGCCATACGCCTGCTCCTGGCCGAGGACATGAACATGGTGCGCGGTGCGCTGGTGGCGCTGCTCAACCTGGAGGACGACTTCGAGGTGGTGGCTGAACTGGCGCGCGGCGACCAGATCGTGCCCACCGCGCTCGACTGCCGTCCCGACGTGGCGATCATCGACATCGACCTGCCCGGACTCGACGGCCTGAACGCGGCCGCCCGGCTCAAGGAGAAGCTGCCGGAGTGCCGGACGCTGATCCTCACGAGCCTGGGCCGCCCCGGCACGGTACGCCGAGCGCTCACCGCCCAGGTCAACGGCTATCTGCTCAAGGACGCCCCGCCGCATGAACTGGCCGACGCCATCCGCCGGGTGGTGGCGGGCCAGCGTGTCATCGATCCGCAGCTCGCGCTCGACGTGTGGGGCACCGCGGACAACCCGATGACGGAGCGGGAGACGGAGGTGCTGCGGCTCGCCGCGGAGGGCCTGGAGGCCGGGGAGATCGCCAAGCAGCTGCAGCTGGCCCGCGGGACCGTACGCAACTACCTCACCTCGGCGGTGACGAAGCTGCTCGCCCGCAACCGCGTGGACGCCATCCGGATCGCGCGGGACGCGGGGTGGCTGCCGTAGGGATTCGGCGGCGCGGGGTCATCCGCGGTCGTACGGCGTGAGGTTGCCCGGCGCGAGGCCAAGCACTGTCGTACGACGCGAGGCCAAACACTGTCGTACGACGCGAGGCCAAGCACCGTCGTTCGACGCCAGGTTGACCGGCGCGAGGTCATCACACCGTGTCGCGTGGACCCGACCGGCCGAGGATCTCCGGGCGCGGCCGGTCGCCCTCCGCCTTGGTGGCCATGCCGGCCGCCGCGAGGTAGTCGAGGATCCGCTCCGTCACCCCCGCGGGCAGCGCCAGCGCGGCTGATGCCTGGTCGGGGGTGACCGGCCAGACCAACAGGCCGAGCACCCACACCACTTCGGGGCGGTGCACATGGACGCGGTACGAGGCGTCGGGCGCCTGGACGCTGACGACGCCGTGCCCGACGGAGAACGACACGCCACCGGGCAGCCGCACCAACTCCCGCCCCGGCAACGGCGCCAGCGTGAAGTGCGCGAGCGGTGAGACGGGCACGGCCGAGAGCAGCGGACCGCTCAGGTCGTCGACGCCGAGCGTACGGACGATCAGGTGCGACAGCCGTCCGAGATGCAGCAGCAGACGGTGCCCGTCGTCGAGGCGTTCGCCAGGGCTGGCTCCGGGGCTTGCCTCGGAGCTTGCTTCTGAGCTTGTTTCTGGGCTTGCTTCGGGGCCGACCCCGTGACCGCCCTCGAGATTGGACAGCAGCACGGGCCCCAACTCCATGCGCCGCAGCATCTGTTCGAGCGCGGGATGCGGGGCGGGAACCCGCTCGCTGCCCCAGGGGCCGGACAGCACCAGTTCGCCCTCCAGGTCCCCCGGCTCGACCACCACGTCCTCAGCCAGCGACCAGAGGTCGACGGTGAGTGCGTCGACGTCGTCCGGCATGACAGCCTCCTCCCGGCCCCCTTCGTGCGAACGCGAAACCGCGTTCACCGTGCGTCTCGATTGTGGCCGCACGCCCGTAGCGCAGAAACCGATCCCCTCACAGGCTCGGCATGAAGATTTCACGCCACCCCCGGGGCGCCGCTCGACGGCCTGTGGTCCGACCGGTCGGACGAGAGCCGTCCGAAGTGCCCCTAGGGGACGGCTCCGTGATCCCCCACAGGACCCCGATGCCACCGCGCCGACCGCCGCCCCGCGCGGGGACCCGCCTCCATCAGGCCCAAAGGTGCGCGGAGCAAGGTCCGTTGACCCGGATGCCGCCGCCCCGCGGCACACACAGCGACCCCCTCCCCAGAGGTCGGAAAGCACCCCCTAAGGCGTGCTTCCGGGTGGGCCCAGGGTTGATCCCGATGGTCCGGAACGCCCCGGTCCGCGACCGTTGAAGCATGACAACGACAGAGCGCACCCCCCGCCGCCTCGCCGTTCTGATCCCCGCCCTTCTGCTGTCGTACGGCGTCCTGCGCCTGATCGACGGACTGGACGGCGACCACGGCCCCGGCCTGGCATGGAACCTCGGTCACGTGTTCTTCCTCGCCGCCTTCGCCCTGCTCGGCGCGTTCGTCGTGACGCTGCGCCGGATGGTCCCCGAGACCACCCCCCGAGGACGGGCCGCCGCGAACACCGCCATGGCCGCAGGTCTGGCGGGTGCCGCCTGCTTCATCTGGGTCATCATCGGTGACCTCAGCCCCGCACTCGCCGATGCCGCCCCGCTGCCCGAACCGCTCCAGCTCGCGGGCCCGCTCGCCTTCCAGATCGGCCTGATCGCGCTCTTGACGATGCTGGCGACGGCCCGCCCCCGCAAGCTCCCCGTCTGGTCGCCGATCCTGACCTTCGTCTCCTTCGCACTGATCACCGCGAACCTGGATCTGCTCCCCCTCGCGGCCCTCACGTTGCTGGCCGCCTTCGCTCCCCTGGCCGCCACCGCGAACTCACTCCCGCACCAGGCGGTTTGGACCCCCACCCCCACCCCCACGGCGAACAACAGCCGCTGACCCCGCCCGGGTGTCCGGCCCTCGCCGCTGACGGCGTACCGGACCTGGAGGCTGCGCGCACCTGCCGGACGCTGCGCGTATATGAGGCGCATACAGATCACGTAGCTCCGCGGCGAACGCTGTGCGAGCCCCGCAGGACGACTGCGGGGCCACCGCGTCCCCCACGGAGGAGATCCCCGCATGCGCCGCCGCCTCATAGCCCCGCCGGCCACCCTCGCCCTCACGCTCAGCGCCGCACTCCTCTCGGCGAGCTCGGCCGTCGCGGCCCCCGCCGACAAGCCCCAGGTGCTGAGCAGTTGGACCCAGACCAGCGCGAGCAGCGCCAACGCCTTCGCCGCGGCCCGCGCCAACCAGGGCGCATGGAGCAGCTACAGCTTCGACTGGTCCACCGACTACTGCTCGTCCTCACCGGACAACCCGGCCGGCTTCCCCTTCAAGAACGCCTGTGCCCGCCACGACTTCGGCTACCGCAACTACAAGGCGGCCAACACCTTCGACACCAACAAGGCCCGCCTGGACGACGCCTTCTACGCCGACCTCAAGCGCGTCTGCGCCGCGTACTCGGGCCTGAAGAAGACCGCCTGCGACGGCACGGCCTGGACCTACTACCAGGCAGTCGACAAGCTGGGCTGACCCACCCCGAACCCACAAGAACGCCCCTTGGCCTGCCGGTCACCCGGCGAACCAAGGGGCGTACTGCTGATCAGACGTTGAAGCGGAACTCCACCACAAGGCTGTGACCTGCGGAAATGCGGGCGCATCCCAGCACCATCCCAGCACGGGATGCGCGACAAAGCACAAGAAGACCGAAGATCGCCAACGCTACCCGGCAGCGCCCGCACATGCCTGAAGTCTGCGGAACTTCTACGAGCGCCACATCAGGCTCGTGCCACCGCGCCAAACCTCGTAGAGCAGCACAGCGCTCGCGCTCACTCGCGGTCCTCCTGGACGCCGGTGGCCAGCTCCGCCGCCTGGCCGCCGCCCAGAATGTACGTCCAGACCTGGGGGCCGGCTCGAGCCTCCACAGATCCCGTATACCCCCGGTTTGGCTGGGCATAGTCAGAAGCTTCCGCGCTGTCGCAGGTCAGCCTGCATAGCCCAGCGAATGGAGCAGGTGCCTTCTAAGCGCTTGGCCGCAGGTTCGAGTCCTGCCGGGGGCGCCCCAAACATGGCTGGTCGGGGCTCTCTCGGACCGCCAGCGGAGAAACGGTGCGCGCGGTACTGCGCCGTTCGTTCAGAGCGTTGGATTCCGTGCTCCAGAGAGGGGCAACGTGGATCAGCTCAGCATTCAGCTGGCCGAAGTGAGACGCGCCAGGCCCCCCTTCTCCAGCTCGTGCACGACCAGCTCCTCCATCACGTGTCGCTCCCTGGCGGAGGCGTGGGCGAGGTCGTGCAGGGCAGCAGCACGCCTGGCGAAGTCCCGCCTCACCGCATCGGTCGGCCAGGGGATCTTGTAACGGGAAAAGTCCTTGCGCCTCATCGCGCGGGCCTGCTCGCCCTGCGTAACGGCCGTCAACTCCCGCCTCCGGTAACGCAGCGAGTGCAACAACCACATCCGATCGACCTCTGACTCCGTGTAAATCGCGAGCGTCCGCCGGCCTGGCACAACCGGGGTAGTGGTGAGCACGGTCCGCACCTCCCCGGGACGGGGCGCGATCAAAAGGCTGCCGGACGGGCATACAACATCCGCTTGCGCCACGGTGCGTAAAGTCACTTCACCCAGATGTACTGTCCTGCAGTTCAGTACTTCGCGGGGAGACACCCACGGCATAGCCGACTGCTCGCTGTCCGGCAGAGACTGTGCCACACCAGCCGTAACCTGACACACTTCGCCCACTGCACGCTCGGCAGCCGGACCTTGCCCGCACGTCTGCAGCGCCTCCACAAAATGCGCATCCGCTAGCCCCGTCGCGCAAGACACAATCCGGGTGTTCAACGCATTCTTGCGCTCAGCGAGCGAGATCAGCGAAAGCAGCCTCTCCCGCACCGGCGCTGGAGGCACTGGCACGGGAAGTCGGTTGAGTGCCTGCAGAGGCAAGGTCATGTGCTCGGCGTTCGACGAGGACAGCGTGAGATAGCTGTGACTCTGCGAGGTCTTCAGCCACCATCGAAGCCACAGATCCCATTGTTGGGTGCGGCTCTCTGGTGTCCAGCGGACGACCGCGAGCGACCTGGCGACATTCCATCCTGCGTGCTCCTCCCCTGCAACTGCTGCCTCCCCCACACGCCCCACGAGCACGACAAGGAGGTCGCCAGACCTCAGCGTGCTGCGTGGGTGGCGTCTGGCCACATCGGGAGGCACAAATGTGAACTCCTGGACGTGCACACCTCCCTCGACAATCTCTGTGGCGCGGATCATTGGGATTCCGCCAGATGCCCTCTGCTGTCGCGCAATTCCGTAGGCGGCGTACTCGACCCCAGGGAACTCCCGCAACTCAACGACGGGCCACGGAGTGGGGACATCATCCGATTCTGTAGTCATGCCTGCTCTCCAGGGCATCACGGACTCGGTTCCTGGCTGCGGCGCTACGATCCATGCACTCATACAGCTCGGCCTTCCGGTTCCGGTCTCCGTCGCTTGAATGCAACTGCGCGGTGCCCCCGTTCCGTACGTAGCGTGCCGGAGTCAGGTCGAAGCCCGCATCAGCGATTTCCTCGAGACTCGCCGCACGGCACCATGGCGCGGATTCAGGAGCGCCCTCGTCCTCACAGCGCCGGAGGTCCTGCCACTCACCGAAGATCTGCAGAAGGCGCTCGACCGAGTCCTGGTCGAAAATGCGCCGTGACCCGTCCCTCGCTGTCGGCAGTTTTCCTGCATCCGCGAACAGGACCCGATGGGTGTTCGGCCGCTCCCCTTTGGCGAGCAGCCACAGCGCCATGCTCGTGCTGGTGTGTGGAAAGAGCCATGCCGGCAAAGCCACGACGCCTACAACCAGACCGTTCTCGAGCAACCTGCGACGGATCAGTCCGTCGGTGCTATTGCTGCTGTGGGCTGCTCCGGGGGAGAGCAGGACGACGGCCCGCCCTTGCGGCGTCAGGTCGGCAAGAATGTGCTGGACCCAGGCGAAGTTCGCGTTACCCGACCGTGGTACCTCCAGGGTCCACCGTCTGTCGTCCTTGAGTTCGCCATGCCCCCAATCTCGCAGGTTCACAGGAGGGTTGGCGACGATCACGTCGGCCGGTTCCGGCGACGTCCCAGCCCGAAGGCTGTCAGCTTCTCCCTTGCCGAGGTCGGCATGGAATCCGTGTAGGGCAAGGTTGACGGCCGCGGCATAGCGTGCCGTCGGATTGAGATCCGCTCCGGACAAGCGCACCTCGCCGCCTTGGGTGCGAGCCCGGTAGGCGGCGGCTCGCAGTAGTCGCCCGCTTCCGCACACCGGATCCCGAACCACCTCGCCTCCTCGGGGAGCGGCCAGTCCTGCGAAGAGGTACGCCAGATCATTCGGCGTGAAGTAGTCATCGCCGCGCGAATAGCGCGTCGAGTACATGTCGAGCAACACATCGAAGAGCCCCACGTCGGGCTCCAGCCGCCGAACCTCCACGATCAGCTCGTGGAGAGCCGGATCGATGAGCTCGAAGGGACGGCTCACGCCTTCGTCGCGGCACGCGGGCAGGTTGTAGGTACGAGCGACGGGCGTACGCGGCCAGATCGCATTCAGCATCGCACCCGCGGACCCCGAGCCGGGTCGCCACGGGCGCCCCGGCTCCACTGCTGCTCCATGGCTGGACCAGCAGTGGAGGTAGACCACTTGAAAGGCGAGTCGGTACGTCGTCTCGGCATCAGTCGTGCTGCGCAGCTTCTCAACGGCCAGTAGCACTCGCCGGTACTTCAGGCGCCCCAGCTCGCCCCCTCGCTCCTTCGGGATCACGACGACATCAGCCACGTAACAGTGGCCAGTCCGATGAGCATGGCGACTCCACAGGCACCACCGCCGTACTTGACAGCTGTGACAATCTTCCCGGCGCCCGCAAACTCAAGAATGCCTGCCACGAGCCCCACCACCACAGACGCCAGGACGACCACCATCAACAGCAGCGCTCTCTGCGACATGCCCTAACTCCCCCAGACTGCTCTACCGTTCTGCGGACCGTTCCGCGGACTCGAAAGTAGCGGCCGGGCGCTCTCCGCGTCGCGCAGCACTGGAATTTGCTTTTGAGCAAGGGGAGCGGACACGTCCGATGCCGGTCTCAACACGGGGCATCCAACTGGGCAGAGAACCGCCGCGCCAAGCAAGCGCTGTGCCGGGGCAAGGAGCCATACGGACGAGGGCTATGCGTCGGCGGCCGAGCCGTCCTGGGACCACCGGTCGGCGAAGTGCTCCATCTGACGGATCACCAGCTTGATCGCGTCCTCCGACTGCTCCGGCGGGTAGCCGTGGCGAGCCAGGAGGCGCTTGATGGTGGCCCGGAGCTTGGCGCGGACGGGTTCGCGGGCGATCCAGTCCTTCTTGAGATTTTTGCGGACCTGGACGACGAGGTCCCGGGCGATACCAGAGAGGATCTCGTCGCCCATGAGGTCGCGAGCGCTGCCGAGGTCGGCGACCGCGTCGTAGAAGGCGAGTTCGTCATCACCCAGCGGCGGGGTGAACTTCTCGCCACGCCGGGCGTCCTCGGCGACTGTCCTGGCCAGTTCCACCAGCTGGGCGATGATCTCGGCGCTGGTGAGCTGCTGCCGCATGTAGCGGGCCATCAGATCCTGGAGGCGTTCCGAGAACGCGGTCTGGCGGACGATGTTGTGCCGGGTCTGCTCTCGCATCTTCTGCTCGACGAGGCGGCGCAGGGCTTCGGTGGCCAGGTGCGGGGTTTCGCTGTTCTGCAGGCGGCCGACGAGTGCGTCGTTGAGGTGGGTGAGGTCGGCCTTGTCCAGTCCGGCCTCGGAGAAGAGGTCGGTGACGCCGCCGGTCTCCACGACGGCTGAGGTGAGCTGCGAGAGGTAGAGGGCGACGTCGCGGGCGACAGGCAGACCCTGGGCCTCACGGTCCATGGCGTCGAGTTTCGCCATGTACGTACGGACCTCGACGAGGAACTGGATGTCGCGCTTCCAGTACGGCTGGTCAGTGAACCGGGAGGAGATGTCGGCGGAGGAACCGGCCAGGGCGAAGAAGCGTTCCAGGCGGTAGCCGTGTTCGCGGAAGCGGCGGCTGAGGGTTTGGTTCGGGTCGTCGAGCTGGTCGGGGTTGTTGCCCGGGGTGGCGGGGCTTCGGAGGTACTCGGCAGTGGTGTAGGCCGCCTTGATGAATGCCTTCGGGTCGGGGCGGGAGAGGCGTTCGCGCCAGTTCCAGCCGAGGAGCATCTGATCGAGGATGTCGTACTCGTTGCGTAGTTCGTCCAGGGCGCGGTCGATGTCCTGGCCGAGGGTCTGGTCCGCTTGGTCGTCGGCAGAGTACTCAGCGATGGCCTTCTGGAGATTTTCGGTGAGCGGCGCGTAGCCGACGAGGAGGCCGTCCTCCTTCTTGCGGAAGCGGCGGTTGACGCGGGCGAGGGCCTGCATCAGGCCGGCGCCGCGCAGCGGCCGGTCCAGGTACATGGTGTGGATGGCCGGCGCGTCGAAGCCGGTCAGGAGCATGTTGTTGACGATGAGGAGCTGGAGTTCGTCCTCGGGGTCCTTGGCACGGTTGATGACGGCCTTGCGCTGGGAGTCGCGCAGGGCGTGGGCGCGTAGCTCCTTGTTGTCCTTGCGGGAGTCCGAGGAGTAGACGATCTTCATGGCGCCGGTGGTGGGGTCGTCCGTGTGCCAGTCGGGGCGCAGTCCACGCAGGGCGTCGTAGACGAGGACGCAGATCTCGCGGGTGGCGCAGACGAGCATCGCCTTGCCGGGGGCTCCGCCGGGTGCGTCGTCGGCGTCCGCGACGAACGGCAGCATCGCTGCACGGCGCGCTTCCCAGTGTTCGACCAAGTCCTGGGTCAGGTCGCGTATCCGGGCGGGGGCGCCGTACATGGCGTTCATGGTGGCGACGGCCTGCTCAACGCGGGTGCGCTCGGTGTCGTCCAGGCCGTCGGTGATGCGGTCGGCCTCGGTGTCGATGGTAGTGGGGTCGACGTCGTGGTCGAGGACGAGCTGGACGACGCGGCTCTCGTGGTAGACCTTCACGGTCGCGCCGTCGTCGGCAGCCCGCTTGAGGTCGTAGGTGTCGATGTAGTCGCCGAAGACCTCGCGGGTGTTGCGGTCGGCCTCGGAGATCGGGGTGCCGGTGAAGGCGAGGAGCGTGGCGTGCGGGAGCGCGTCGCGCAGGTGGCGGGCGTAGCCGTCGAGGTGGTCGTAGTGGCTACGGTGGGCCTCATCGACCACGACGACGATGTTGCGCCGCTCGGAGAGGAGCGGGTGGTCGGTCCCGGATTCCTTCTCCAGCTTGGTGCGGCCGAACTTCTGCAGAGTGGTGAAGAGGATGCCGCCGGTGCGCTTGGCGGCGAGTTCTTCGCGGAGTTCGGCGCGGTTGAGGAACTGGTGGGGCTGTTCCGGGAGGACCTCGCTCTCCGTGAACGTGTCGAAGAGCTGGTCGTCGAGGTCGGTGCGGTCGGTGACGACCACGACGGTGGGGTTGTGCAAGGCGGGGTCGCGCATGACGAGGTTGGTGGTCAGCACCATCTCCTCGGACTTGCCCGAGCCCTGGGTGTGCCAGACCACACCGGCCTTGCCGTCAGTCGCGGCGGCGCGGCGTACAGCGTCGGCGGCACGGGTGACCGCGAAGTACTGGTGCGGCTTCGCGATGCGCTTCATCCGCTTGGCCGGCACGAAGTTGATGAAGGACCGGACGAGGGAGAGGAAGCGCGGCTGGGTGAACAGGCCGTGCAGGGCGAGGTCTTGGCCGGTCGGGATGTCGTCGCCGTCCGCGCCCGCGATGGCACTGAAGTCACCCAGGGCGTCCACGCGGGCACCGAACTCGTCTGTGTTCCACGGGGCGAAGTGCTCGTACGGGGTGAAGGGGGTGCCGTACTTGGCGGTTATCCCGTCGGAGAGCAGCACGACCGCGTTGTAGCGGAAGGCGGTCGGGAACTCCTCGACGTAGTGCCGGATCTGGGTGTGCGCGGCGGCAAGGGTGGCGTTCGGGTCGCCCGCCCGCTTGAGCTCGATGACGGCAAGCGGGAGTCCGTTGACGTACAGAACGAGGTCGAAGCGGCGGTTGCGCTCGCCGTTGATCACGGTCACCTGGCGGACGGCACGGTACGTGTTCGCGTCCGCGTTCTCCAGGTCGACGATCCGGACAGTCGGTGTGTGCTCGGCGCCGAGTGCGTCGGTGTACGTGACGGAGTGGACGCCGTCGGTCAGGTAGCCGTGCGCGGTCCGGTTCTCCTCGTACGTGTCCTGGGAGGTCGGGGTCGCGGCGGTTGCGAGGGCCTCACGGACGGCGTCCGGGGGGAGCGCGGGGTTGAGCCTCTCGATCGCCTCCCGGAGGTCGGAGTAGAGGATCAGGTCGTCCCAGGAACGGCGGTGACCGGAGCCAGGAGCAAGCTCATTGCCCTCGGCCTTCGGCCAGTCGAGCTCCACGAGCTCTTCGAAGGCGCAGAGCTCCCAGTCGATTTCGAGGGGGCGGAAGTTGTCTGGGGTGGGGGTGTCGGGGGTGTCGCTGCCGGCGTTGTCGTTCCCGGTGGTCATACGTGGTCCTCGACAATCTTCTCGGCGTCCTTGACGCGGATACGGCCGGACATGAGTTGAGGAAGGAGGGTGTCGCGGAGAACAGCGAGAGTGCGGGACTCACTCTCCAGAGATTTCATGTGCGCAAAAGCGGCGGAGGCTTCCTTTCCGAACGCCGCGAGCTGCTCGGCATCAGGGGCCATCACCGTGTAGTTCGAAGCATCTGCCGCACTGACCCGTTGACGCCCAGACGAGCCAACCATGTTCCGGATAGCGTGTTCACGGAACCGAGAGTCGCGAGCCAGAAAATAGCTCAGCTCGCTCGGGACTCCCGGAAGGGAACGCAGCACGATGAACTCGGTAGACCCGAGCCCGATCTCTCCGTCCTCCATGAAGTCGACGTAGCCGGTCTTACCGTTCTCCAAGCAAGGAGTGATACGCGCCATGAGCGTGTCACCATTCATGAAACGAGGGCCAGATTTTGGCTCACGCCGAGCCCAAGACGGAATTCCAGCGCGATTCGTCTGAAGCGCCGCCATGTCCACATATACCGGCTCAGCAGCGACAGGCTTGCCGAGCTTCGGACCGAAAGTGATGAGATCCGTAATCAGGATCACCGAGTCACCGTCCGGATCGTCACCAAGACCTAGCTCAACGAACCGGCACTGGAGCAGCTGCTCGTAGGTGGCCGCAATGCGCTCATTGACGGCGATCTTGCCGTCCAGCGCCCCAAGCAACTGGCCAACTGCCCTCTGCTCAGAGATGGCCGGTACGCCGATCAGCATCTTGTCGACTTTGGTGATGTAGATATGCTTGATTGTCGATCCATCCGCATCCCCTTCCATCTTCCGCTGGTAGTACGGAGCTTGGAGCAGGTACGCCAGGAAATTCGATTCGATCAACTCGTTTGGCTGCAAAAGGGCGACGGACTGATTGATGCAAACTTGCTCTCGATCACATACTGCCACCCTCCCAATGCTTCCATCCTTCGTGAGAAGCACATCCCCAACCCGAGGGCGACTCTTGTCAGTGATCTTTGAAGCGTACGCTTCCTCCGACGTATGGCGGGCGCTCGCAAAGTCAATCCTCCCTCCACGAACGTCTTTCGCAGTGACCAGGTACGGTCCTTCGGTAGTGATCGGCATCGGGTTTGTAAATCCGTACGTGACTCGACTTGTGAAATTTCCCAAAGGCGCCACATTCCACCCCGAGGGAATAGTCCCCCAATCTGAAATTTCAGACATTAGACCCTCCTCAACTGCTCGCGCACCGTCTTCGCTAGCTCGTCCGACTTGTCGAAGAGCTCGTACAACTCGCTGGTCAGCCGCACGATCTTCTCCGCGACAGCCTCCGCGTCCTCTTCCTCCGCCTCGGCCGCTCCGACATACCGCCCCGGCGTCAGCGCATAGCCGTGCTTCTGAACCGTCTTCAGGTCCGCGCTCGCGCAGAACCCCGGCACGTCCGCGTACGACTCCCCCTCATCCTTCGCACTCGCCGTCCCCCGCCACGCGTGGAACGTCCCCGCGATCTTCGCGAGATCGGCTTCCGTCAGCACCCGCTCAGTGCGGTCGACCATCTCGCCCATGTCCCGGGCATCGATGAACAGAATCTCGCCTCGACGATCCGAAGCCGCAACCTTCTGTCCCTTCACGCCCGCTGGCGACTTGTCCTTCGCCAGGAACCACAAACAAGCTGGAATCGCCGTCGTCCGGAACAACTGCGCCGGCAGCGCGACCATGCACGCCACCATGTCCCCGTCCACCAACGCCTGCCGGATCTCGCCCTCGCCGCTCTGCTGGCTGCTCATCGAGCCGTTGGCGAGGACGACACCCGCCGTCCCCCGCTCCCCCAGCTTGCTGATCATGTGCTGGAGCCAGGCGTAGTTGGCGTTGGACTTCGGCGGGACGCCGTACTTCCACCGCGCGTCCGACTCGTTGCGCGCCCAGTCCTTGATGTTGAAGGGCGGGTTGGCCATGACGTAGTCGGCCTTGAGGTCCGGGTGTTTGTCATCAGCGAAGGTGTCGCCCCAGCGGGCGGCGAGATTGCCGTCGATGCCGTGGATGGCGAGGTTCATCTTGGCCAGGCGCCAGGTGCGTTCGTTGAGTTCCTGGCCGTAAACGGAGATATCGGCCTTGTGGCTCCGCCCCCGGTGAGCCTCGATGAACTTGGCGGCCTGGACGAACATACCTCCCGAGCCGCAGGCCGGGTCGTACACGCGGCCCTCGTACGGCTCGAGGACCTCCACCAGCAGACGGACGACGCTGCTCGGGGTGTAGAACTCGCCGCCCCGCTTTCCTTCGGCACGGGCGAAGTTGCCGAGGAAGTACTCGTAGACCTCACCGAGGACATCCTGGGCAGGCTTGTCGTCGCTGCCGCCGAAGCGGGCGTCGGTGATGAGGTCGACGAGTTCGGCCAGGCGCTTCTTGTCGACGTTGTCCTTGTTGAAGATCTTGGGGAGGACGCCGGTCAGTGAAGGGTTGGCCTTCATGATGGCGTCCATCGCCTGGTCGAGGACCTCGCCGACGTTGCCGGTCTTGGCGTTGGCGGAGATTGAGGTCCAGCGGGCGTTCTCGGGGACCCAGAAGACGTGATGCCCGGTGTACTCGTCCTGGTCCTCCAGGAACTCCTCCAGACGGTCTTCCGCGATGCCCTCCTCCGCGAGCTCCTTGGCGAGCTGCTCGCGGCGCTCGGCGAAGGCGTCGGAGACGTACTTGAGGAAGATCAGTCCGAGGACGAATTCCTTGTACTGGTTGGCGTCCATGGAGCCGCGCAGCTTGTCGGCGGCCTTCCAGAGGATGGCCTGGATCTCCTTGGGCGTGGAGGCGGTGAACAGCTCCGCCTGGTCGGCGGGCTTCTTCTTCCGGGGAGGCATGGGCGCTCGGGTCTCCTTCAAGAGTCGGACGAGAGATCAGACGAGAGGGGGTTCGGTGAGAGTCAGCGTGCCGTCGACGAGGCCGGCGGCGGTCAGGGAAGTCAGGTCGTCGAGGGCCGCCGCGTGCTGGCGCAGCAGGGCCGTACGGCGGGCGATGTCGGCCAGGAGCGCGTCGTACCGCTCGGCCTCGTCGCCGGGGAGGTCGGGGATGAGGAGGTCCTCTATGCGACGGGCGGAGCGGACCGCGCCACTCACCCGCCGGTGTTCGGCCGCCGCCGAGCGCAGGAGCGCTGCCAGGACACGGGGCCGTACGGGATGCTCAGCGTCGGCTCGTACGCGCAGGACGCGGGCGGGGAAGGCGACCACGGACAGGCCCTCGTCGTCGACGTACGCGCCGAAGCTCGGGGTGGCGGTGACGACGATGTCGCCTGGTTCGGTGAAGTAGGCGTGCTCGTAAGCGGTGAGGAGCACGGCGCGGTCGATGCGGTGGTTGCCGACCGGTGCGGTGCCGGTGATCTCGGCCGGGGTGAGGACGGTGTAGTGGCCTGCGCCGCCGGTGGTGAGGTGTTCGTCGCCGATGCGGTGGCCGGGCAGGCGGCGCAGGCGACGGTCCTTGAGTAGGCGGGCCACGGTGGTGCGGCGGACCGGCCGGTCATCGGGGCGCAGGACGGCGTTGCTGCGGATCGTGGGTGCGTGGTCGAGTGCGCTGCGGGTGGCGTCGATCAGCTGCTGGAGGCGGAGTTCGGTCTCGGAGATGCGGGCCGGGCGTTCGACGACGGTGCGGGTGTAGCGGTCGGCGTGCGGGCGGTGCTGCGGGGTGAACGCGGCACCGGGTGCGCTGGTCAGCGCGGTGGCCCGGACGACGGCGGCGTTGCGCGGTTCGTGGCGGCTGTCCGCCCGCCAGCCGGCCTCACGGAAGATGTCGATGTCCTCGGCCAGCGCGTCCAGGGCCTGCGCGGTAAGGGTGCGTGAGGAGAGGTCGGCGAGGAGGATCTGGCCGGTGCGCTGTGCTTCGGGGGTGCGGTGCAGGACCCAGACCGCGGTGCGGTGGGCCGGGCGGAAAGGGAGCACGCCTTCGGGGAGGCTGATCGCGGCCTTTAGGAGGTGCTGTTCCAGGAAGCCCCGGCGCAGGCGGTCTGCTTCCCCGCGTGCGGGCAGGGGGCGGACGAGCGCATCGGCGGGGCCCAGGACGATGGCCGTGCAGTCCTCGGCGAGGAGGTCGGTGAGGTCCTGCAGGTTCTGCAGGACGGCGAGCGAGCTGCGGGTCTCGGCCGCCTCGTAGGGGAGGGCACAGACGACGACGTGCGGGTCTCCCCAGTCATCCGTGGCCAGCTCCTCGCCGTCCACGAGGTCCATCTCGTACTCCTGGACGCCTTGGGCCATGAGGCGACGGCGGGCGAGCCGGACCAGGTCCGGCATCGGGTCCGCGGAGAGGAAGAAAGGCGTGTCCTCGGCGTCGGACACGGCTTCGCGCAGGGCGACCAGGAGATCTCCGCTCCTGGGGTACAGGACGGCGGCCGTCGCCCCTTGCTCGCGCTCGTTCAGACGTGCGATGCCGGACAGGTGGGCCATCGCCCGACTCACCAGCGGAATCGGTTCGTCGGCGGCGAGGTCGTCGCAGCCCAGGCGGCGGCGCGCGTCCATGACCCGTTCGAGCGCGTCGGCCGGGGTGTAGGCGGCCTCGGTGAGGTGGTCGGCGAGTACGGCGAGCAGGGGACCCTGACGTTCGGCGTCCGGCAGGTCGCGCAGTTCTTTGTAGAGGTAGGTGTCCTCGAAGTCGGTCTCCGAGGCGCGCTCCAGGATCGTGCGCCACGGCAGCTCGGAGAGCGGTTCGTCGAGGAGCTGGCGCAGGCAGAGCAGCGCGGTCACTGTGTCGACCAGCGTGCGGGCGGGGATCGCGCGCCGCCAGGCGGACAGGGTGTGCAGCACCAGCTCCGCCCGGATCTGGTCGGCATCAGCGTTGCCGCGGCCGGTGGACAGAAGCCATTCGGCGACTTCGCCGCCATCGAAGAGCGGGCTGACTCCCTCGTATGCGACGGGCTCGGGGAAGTCTGCGTGCCGGCGCGCCCAGGTCGTGACGACGGGCCGTTGCACCTGGGCCAAAGCCCCGATTTCGGCGTAACTGATCCGCCAGGAGGTCTCCTCCGGCAGGATGGGAACGGCTGCTTCACGCGTGCTGGCCATGGCGGTTCCGCTCCCTTCGTGACGACTGCCTCGTGCTCTCGGTCGAGAACGTTTCTCCCAGTGCACCTCACACGCTACAGCCGGTCGAGCTCCCAGCTTCGCCAGCGGTTGATAACCGGGGTTATCAGGTTCTCGAACAATTTCACCTCCAATCTTCTGGCACCTTCGTCACCATCACCCCGGCACCACCCGCCGGGACGCCGGCCCCATACGAGTCTGACCGCACCGGCGTCCTCATCGCCGCACCTCTGCTCCCTTGCCGAGCACTCACCCCTGTCCGCCTCGACACCACCCGTCCCGTAAGGCCGCTCGTGTTACCGAACCGCACCGCAACCTCGCCCCAGGAGACCTCTGTGTCCAGCACCGCGTCGAAGCGCACCCTGTACCGCCTGACCCGCGTCAAGGCGACCCCTGAGTCGATGCTCGAAGCCCTCGACGTCGACGCCCTCGACACCCTGGACGCGGTCGTGCGCGACGTCAGCGATCACATGGGAGTTCCCGCCCTCGCGGTGTCCTTCGCCGTAGCGAAGGAGGAAGCCGCCTGGGGCAAGGATGTCCTCCGGCTCGCCGGCGAATCGGACCTGCTGCAGAGCGAGCAGCGCACCGGCGCACTGCTCGTGCTCGCCGTCGACGACGTGGTGTACGCGATCGGCTTCGACCAGGGCTACCGGCTTCTCCCCGCCCAGCTCAAGGACGCACACTTCGGTCTGTCCTTCGGTATCCGCGCCATCAACCCGCGTCAGGTGCGGGACTTCACCGCCAGCGTCCTCGGCCAGGCGCGCATCGACAGTTCCCTGGTCCCTGCCGGCGCCTCCGTACCGGCCCTCGGCCTCCGGGACCATGGGCGGATCATCCGCCACCTCGGCGGCTACCTCGACGAAGTCGACCTCACTGCAGGGAGCAGCACCAGGAACGGGGCCATGACCGCGGAGGGCGGCATCGGTCTCCGTATCAAACTCGGCACCACCCCCGCCTCACTGATCAAGGACATCCGCGCCATCGCCGCGATCTGCGAGCACGTCGTTCCCCACCCCGACCTGGCCTTCGTCGAGCACATCACCGCGGTCAAGGACCCTTCCCTCATCGACGCGCTCGACGCGGAACTGGACGCCACGCTCGGCCGTCCCGCAGACGGCCGGATCGTCAGCGCTGTCCCCTTCTCCCAGAGCCCCGACCTGTCCCGGTCCACCGCCTGCACCATCAAGATCGGATCCTGCCCGCCCCACCTCCAGGACGAGTTCAGTCTCGACTACGTCCTGGAGCGGGCGCGTGTGATCAAGGCAGGCGCCCGCGTCATGGCGCTCCGGCAGGGCACCGTCGAACTGTTTCGTGACACGCTCTCCGCACGGACCGCGCTCGCCCCGCGCACCGCCTCCCTGGAAGCCCTGTCCAAGGAAACCGCCATGAAGTGGATCGAGGCCACCTTCTCCCTCAGCTCCCGCACGTTCTGTCTGCTCGACGGTGAGTGGTACGAGCTCGGGGCGGGCTACCTGCGCAACGTCAACGAGACCGTGGCTCCCCTGTTCCCCGACGCTCCCTCAGTCGATCTTCCCCGCTGGCCGCTCGTCGAGAAGCTCAACAGGAAGGGTATGCGCGTGATGCGTCCCGCAGACGAAGGCGACTACAACAAGCTGGCCGCCCAGGCCCGTCGCGGCTGGGTCTGCCTGGACAAGAAGAACGTCCACAACCCCTTTCGGGCAAGCAACTCCGTCGAGATCTGCGACCTGTTCACCGAGGACGACTCTCTTGTCCTCGTGAAGCCCGCGCACTCCTCTAGCCCGCTGAGTCACCTGTTCAGCCAGGCGCGCGTCTCCGTTGAGCTGCTCTTCGAGAACGCGGCCGTACGCGCGGAGTTCGCCCGGTCCGTACACGTCAACAGCGATCCGGCCCGCAGCATCCCCGAGGACTTCACCCCGCGCCGCGTCGTCTTCGCGATCCTTCTGAAGGACGGAGCCAAGCTCACGCCGGACTCCCTCTTCCCGTTCTCCGCCATCACCCTGGCCCAGACCGCGAAGTCCCTCGCCGCTCGCGGCGTGACCGTCGAAGTCATCGGCGTCGAAAGCGAGTCGACCCAGTCCGCCATGCGCGACGAGGCTGCATAGCCGCCCGGGACTCTCGCCGTAAACACGCCCTCTATATCTCTCATCCGAACGAGGAGTCCTTTCAACAACCCAGAATTCCCGCAAGGGCAGCGGGCATCGTCTCCGGGGTCAGGGCACCCAGGGAACGGCGGGAGGCTACATGGAACAGGCCCTCAACAAGCGGCAGCAGGCCGTGCTCGACTGGGTGGGCCAGGGGTGTCCCGACGGAGTCTGGCCGGACAGCACGTACAAGACCAGCGGACAAGCCCTGCAAAACCGAGGGCTCATCAAAATCACCAAACGCCGCGGGCATTGGAGCGCCCACCTCACCGAGAAGGGGCGGCAGCACCTCATCGAACGCGGAATCCGCCCCGTGGAGCAGAGCACCCGACCGCCGGAACGACCTGCCCGAAAACCGGCACCGCGGCGCCCCAGAGCCGCACCGAAGGCCCTGGCGAACTACGCGGACCAGCTACTCGAAGAACTGGCCGCTGCGAACGACGGCTCCCTCATCAAGCCCATCGAATCCGGCCCGCACGCCGTGAATTGGGCGTCACGAGTCAATGCCGCCCGCAAGTCCGGCAAGATCCCACACACGCAGGAACTCCACGGATACCGCACCCACCGCGGCTACGAGATCAAGCTGGTCGACATCCCTGCCTGGCGCCTCGCGGAACTCACCCCGCTCCCAGTGCCGGCCAGACTCACCAAACCCCATGCCGTCGTGGCCGCCCTCCAGAAGCAACCGCAGCCCATGGGCCTGACCAAACCCCTCCAGGGCCGAGCCCTGCGCATCATCCACACCCTCATCACCGCCACCGAAGCACAAGGCCACAAGGCAGCGCTCGGAACCACACAAGGCGCTCCCCCGCCCCATCGGCGGCGCAAGGTACCACCGCACTTCTCCATCACTGCCCAAGGCGAAAGTGTCGGCTTCCTCGTCCTTCAAGAACAGGACCGCAGCGAACACGTCCCCACGGACAAAGAACTCGCCGACGCCAAGAAGTACTCATGGATGCGCATCCCCCGCTTCGACTACACCCCCTCCAGCCGGCTGCGTTTCATACTCCGCGGCGGCAACCCGCACCGTGCAAGCGAATGGGCGGATCTCCCCGACCGGCCTCTGGAAGAGCAACTCGCCGAGATCGTGCAGGAGGTCGGCCTCCGTGGCGAAGCCGCGGAGCGCAAACGCCTCACGGACCAGAAAGCCAGAGAGGTAGAGCGAAAGCGCTGGGAAGCCGCCATGCAGGAAGCCCACGCCGCCTACGCCCACGCCTACCGCGTCAAACACCTCGGAGAACAGGCGGACACCTGGCACCAGGCCAGCCGACTGACCGAATACACCGCAGCAGTACGCAACCACGTCACATCACTGCCACCCGGGCAGGAGCGAACCGAGATCGAGGCGTGGCTGGCGTTCGCGGACGCGCACCTCCAATTCCTCACCGAATCGGTCTCAGCGCCGAAACTGGCCACGCCACCAAAGCCCAGCGGCGACGACCTCAAGCCTTTCCTCGGCCACTGGAGCCCCTACGGACCCCGCTCCTACTGAGCCGGACCAGGGGAACTCACACCGCCACAAGCCGGACCCGCTCGCCGCACAGCTTGGCCATGTCGTCAATATCGGAAGTCAGCATGACCACGGGGCGGTGCTGTCGCAGCGCGGCCTCGGCGACGGCCGCATCGATCGCGTACTTGTGCCCGTGCAACCCGGCATTCATCAGCAGCTTTGAGGCCGCCCTCGCCTCTTCGTCACCGACCGGGACGACCCGCAGCCCGGAAAGCACCCAGTTCAGGCGGGACTTGTTCGTACGGGCATGGACGGCCTCGATGATGGTGAGCGCACTGATCACGACCTCCATGCCGCGCGAGCGCGCCTCAGCGATCAGAGCCACCACCTGCTGGTCATCGGCGAGCAGCTTCGAGAGCCCTTCGCTGTCCAGGACGAGCGTCCCCTCGTGACTCAGCCTGCGGCGGGCCACTCGGCCTCCTCGGCGAACACCTCGTCAAAGACCTGCCGCGCCCGCTGACGAGCCGGCTCGGAGACCGGCCCCTTGCGGCTCTCGTAGTCCGCCAGGTACTCGTCCAGGACCTGCCCGCGCAACTCACGCTCGACCGCCTCGGCGATGAACGCGGAGAACTCCCGCTTCCCCACTCGCGCCCGGATCGCCTCCGCCGTCCCCTCCGGCAGCGACAGGCTCACCCGCGTCGCCGGGCCTTCCCCGATGCTGTACGTCGTCTCAGCCATGCCCTCGATTGTGTCAAACGAGTAGGAAAAATGCCACGCCCGCACTACCTTCACAGCTCGACCTGTGCCCTGCTCGCGCAAATCCCAGCACAGCCACCCCCATCCCATCCCAGCACAATCCCAGCACGGTACGGATGACCAGGGATGACGACAGGTGACGAGGGGTCAGCTATCCCAGCACCATCCCAGCACGGGAAAAAACTAAGGGCCCGACCCCGAAGAGTCGGACCCTCTCTGACCTGCACGTTTGCTAGATCGGCGACGTGGTGATACGTCAGCCGCTAGACATTGAAGCGGAACTCCACCACATCCCCGTCCTGCATCACATACTCCTTGCCCTCCATGCGCGCCTTGCCCTTCGCGCGCGCCTCCGCCACCGACCCCGTCTCCACCAGGTCGGCGAAGGAGATGACCTCGGCCTTGATGAAGCCCTTCTGGAAGTCCGTGTGGATGACGCCGGCCGCCTCGGGGGCCGTGGCGCCCTTCTTGATGGTCCAGGCGCGGGATTCCTTGGGGCCTGCGGTCAGGTAGGTCTGCAGGCCGAGGGTGGCGAAGCCGACGCGGCCGAGGGTGGCGAGGCCGGGCTCGTCCTGGCCCATGGACTGGAGGAGTTCGAGGGCCTCGTCGTCGTCGAGTTCGATGAGCTCGGACTCGATCTTGGCGTTGAGGAAGATGGCCTCGGCGGGGGCGACCAGGGCGCGCTGGGCCTCCTTGAAGTCCTCGTCGACCAGTTCGTCCTCGTCGACGTTGAAGACGTAGAGGAAAGGCTTGGTGGTGAGGAGGTGCAGCTCGTGCAGGAGCCGGCCCTTCTCGGTGCCGGCGGTGATGCCCGCGGAGAAGAGCGTGGTGCCCGCTTCGAGGAGCTTCTGGGCCTCCTCGACGGCGGCGAGGACGGCGATCTTCTCCTTGTGGAGACGGATCTCCTTCTGCAGGCGCGGGATCGCCTTCTCGACGGACTGGAGGTCGGCGAGGATCAGCTCGGTGTTGATCGTCTCGATGTCGTCCTTGGGCGAGACCTTGCCGTCGACGTGTACGACGTTCTCGTCCTTGAAGGCGCGGATGACCTGGCAGATCGCGTCGGACTCACGGATGTTCGCCAGGAACTTGTTGCCCAGGCCCTCACCCTCCGAGGCACCGCGGACGATGCCGGCGATGTCCACGAAGTCGACCGTCGCCGGGAGGATCTTCTGCGAGCCGAAGATCTCGGCGAGCTTGTCCAGGCGGGGGTCGGGGACGCCCACGACGCCGACGTTGGGCTCGATCGTGGCGAACGGGTAGTTGGCCGCGAGGACGTCGTTCTTGGTCAGGGCGTTGAACAGGGTCGACTTGCCGACATTGGGCAGACCGACGATTCCGATCGTGAGCGACACGTTGGACCGACTTCCCGTACGTACGTGATGAGTGAGGGCTTCGAGCGAATGGTGGCAGCCCTCTCGGGCGGGCCGACACACCAGTTTAGGGCCGCGACAGGCCGCGTGCGGCCCGGGCTGTTCCAGGCGTCACCGTCCGTGCTCCGACGTAACGTAGAGGAATGGAGATCTTCGGTGTGGACATCGGCGGATCCGGGATCAAGGGTGCTCCCGTCGACCTTGAGCGCGGCGATCTGGCACAGCCGCGGCACAAGGTTCTGACGCCGCACCCGGCGACTCCGGAGGCCGTCGCGGAGTGCGTACGTGAGGTCGTCGGGCATTTCGGCTGGTCGGGACCGGTGGGGGTCACGTTTCCCGGGGTCGTCACGGGCGGCTCCACGATTCGTACGGCCGCCAATGTCGACAAGGGATGGGTCGATACGGATGCGCGGGCGCTGCTGAGCGGAGCCATCGGTGGGCTGCCGGTGACCGTGCTCAATGACGCGGACGCCGCCGGGGTGGCCGAGATGCGGGTGGGCGCGGGCAAGGGCCGCGGCGGGACCGTGATGCTGCTGACGTTCGGTACGGGGATCGGCAGCGCGCTGTTCGTCGACGGCAAACTCGTACCCAATACGGAGCTCGGGCATCTGGAGCTGCACGGGCACGACGCGGAGAAGCGGGCCTCGACCAAGGCGCGCGACGACGAGCAGCTGACCTGGGAGCACTGGGCCCGGCGGGTGCAGAAGTATCTGGCGCATCTGGAGATGCTGTTCTCGCCGGAGCTGTTCATCATCGGGGGCGGGGTGAGCCGGAAGTCGGAGAAGTTTCTGCCGTTGATCGAGGGGATCAAGGCGGAGCTGGTGCCGGCCGAGCTGCTCAACAACGCGGGGATCGTGGGGGCGGCGATGGCCGCGCGTGAGGAGCACCTGCCGGGGTGAGCGCCGGGCCCCGAGCCCGGGCCGGAAACCGAACGGACGGCCAAGCCCGCCCAAAAGCGCGTGTCCCACGCCCTTAATGCCGTAATGGCCCGCCTACGTTGGGTCGGTGGAGCAACACAGGATCCGGCCCGCCCAGGACGCTCAGCGTCGCCAAGCCCAAGCCCAAGCCCAAGCGCCGGCCTCGGCCGCGCTGCCGCCCCAGGCAGGGGCCCCCGATGCGGCGCACGGCGTCCGTCGGACCGCCCCGCGCCCCCGCCCCCTCGCGGACACCGACGGCCCGCCGGCCGCGCGTGCCCTGCGCGGTTCGGTGCAGGCCGTACGCAGGGGATGGACGGCCGTCCGTACGATGCCGAACCCGCGGCTCACCGGCCTCGGCGCCGGACTCTTCGCGACCGTGGTGCTGCTCTTCGTGGCATGTGTGGACCGGCTGCTCTTCGAGGGGTCGGTCGCGCTGTACGGCTGTGTGTTCCTGCCGGTCAGCGCACTGACCGCGTACTGGGTACGGCCGGCCGACCTGGTGACCGCACCGGTCGCCGTACCGATCGCGTTCGCCCTCGGACTGCTGCCCATCGCGGGCGGCAGCGGCGGTTTCGGCGGTCAGCTGATGGGGCTGCTCACGGCGCTCGCGCTGAACGCGGGCTGGCTGTACGGGGGCACGCTGGTCGCGGGCCTGATCGCCTCCGTACGCAAGATCCGTGAAATGAGCAGGCGGCGGGCCATGCGCGCTGCCGCGCACCGCCCGCCGCACAGAAGAACGGACCGCGCCTAGAAGAACCGGACGCGGAGAGAACCGATCGCCTAGAGGGTCTCGGCCTCGGCCCGCAGATCCCGCCGCAGCTCCTTGGGCAGCGAGAACGTGATGGACTCCTCGGCCGCCTTCACCGTCTCCACGTCCTCGTAGCCGCGCTGGGCCAGCCACTCGAGGACCTCGTCGACCAGGATCTCGGGGACGGAAGCACCCGAGGTGACACCGACCGTCGAAACACCCTCCAGCCAGCCCTCCTCGATCTCGGACGCGAAGTCCACGAGGTACGAGGCCTGCGCACCGGCCTGCAGCGCGACCTCGACCAGGCGCTTGGAGTTGGACGAGTTGCGCGAGCCGACCACGATGACGAGATCCGACTCGGCGCCCATCTGCTTGACCGCGAGCTGACGGTTCTGCGTGGCGTAGCAGATGTCGTCGGAGGGCGGGGAGACAAGGCCGGGGAACTTGGTCTTGAGCGCGTCGACCGTCTCCATCGTCTCGTCGACGGAGAGCGTGGTCTGCGAGAGCCAGACGACCTTGGACGGGTCGCGGACCTCGACCTTCTCGACGTCCTTGGGGCCGTCGACCAGCTGGATGTGGTCGGGGGCCTCGCCGGAGGTGCCGATGACCTCTTCGTGGCCCTCGTGGCCGATCAGGAGGATGTCGTAGTCCTCGTCGGCGAACCGGATCGCTTCCTTGTGGACTTTGGTGACCAGGGGGCAGGTGGCGTCGATGGTGGCGAGCCGGCCCTGCTTGGCCTCCTCGTGGACGGTCGGGGCGACGCCGTGCGCGGAGAACATCACGATGTTGCCCGGCGGCACCTCCTCCGTCTGCTCGACGAAGATCGCGCCCTTACGTTCCAGGGTCTGCACCACGTACTTGTTGTGCACGATCTCGTGCCGGACATAGACCGGCGCCCCGTACTGCTCCAGGGCCTTCTCGACGGCGATCACAGCGCGGTCCACACCCGCGCAGTAGCCGCGGGGGGCGGCGAGCAGGACACGCTTGTCCGACGGGCGGGAGGGGCTCGTTGCAGTCATGCACCCCATCGTAAGGCCGCGCTCAACAGGTCAAAGATCCCCACCTTTGGGAGGCTGGTGTCCGAGTTGACCAGGAGGCGCAGGATGTCCGCAGAGACCGGCGAGGTCCCGACCGGCGGCGAGGTACCGACCGGCGGGCACGAGGGACTGCGGCGCAGTCTGGGCTTTCGTGACCTGGTCGTCTACGGTCTGCTCTTCATCGCCCCGATGGCGCCCGTCGGTGTCTTCGGCGCACTTGACGCGAAATCGCACGGCGCGGTCGCCCTCGTCTACATCGTGGCGACGGTCGCGATGGCCTTCACCGCGTACAGCTATGCGCAGATGGTGCGGGTCGTGCCGCTGGCGGGTTCGGTGTTCGCGTACGCGCGGGCGGCGCTGGGGCGCGGGCCCGGGTTCATCGCCGGGTGGATGGCGATGCTGGACTATCTGCTGATCCCGGCCGTCGCGTATCTGTTCTGCGGGATCGCGATGAACGCCCTTGTGCCCGATGTGTCGCGCTGGGTGTGGACGGCGCTCGCGGTTTTGATCACGACGGCGTTGAATCTCATCGGCGTTCGGACGGCGGCGAAGGCCGGATTCCTGGTCCTGGCCATGGAGATCGTCGTCCTGCTGGTCTTCATGGTGTCGGCGGTGGTCGTGCTCGTACGGGACGGGGCACAGCGCGACTGGCTGTCGCCGCTGACGGGCGACGGGACCTTCGCGCTGTCGGCCGTGCTCGGTGCGGTCTCGATCGCGGTGCTCTCCTACCTCGGCTTCGACGCGATCGCCTCCTTCGCCGAGGAGGTCACGGGCGGGTCGGCGAAGGTGGCGCGGGCGGTGCTGTTCTGTCTGGCGCTCGCGGGCTTCCTGTTCATCGCGCAGACGTATCTCGTCGCGCTCCTCGAACCGATGTCGTCGGCGCAGCTCGCGGCGGACCCGGAGAAGCAGGGATCCGCGTTCTACGACGCGGTGGACGTCTCGGTCGGCACCTGGCTGCACGACCTGGTGGCGGTCAGCAAGGCGATCGGTGCGGCCTTCGCGGCGCTCGCGGGGCAGGCCGCGGCGGCGCGGCTGCTGTTCGCGATGGGGCGCGACCGGCGGCTTCCGAAGGTGCTCTCGCGTACGGACTCCGGGGTGCCCCGGGTCGCCCTCGCCATCGCCGGGACGATCACGCTGGTCGCGGCGGTGTGGGCGGCTTCGCGGGACGACGGCATGGACCACCTGGTCTCGGTCGTCGACATCGGCGCCCTTGTCGCCTTCACGATGCTGCACGCGTCGGTGGTGTCCTGGTTCGCCGTCCTGAAGCGCGGTGGAGCGGTGAACTGGTTCAAGCACGTGGTGGTGCCGGTGCTCGGTGCGGCGATCGCGATCGCGGTGATCGTGGAGGCGTCCAGGGCGGCGCAGATCGTGGGCGCGTGCTGGCTGGTGATCGGGCTCGCAGTGCTGTTCGTGCAGCGCGGACGTCCTGCCGGTGACTCGGCCGGAGGTTCCGCCGGGGAGCCGCGCACCGCCGCGTGACCGCCGGCGTTGTCGGAGCGCGCCACTACCCTCCTACGCATGGCTCTCAACACATCCGCCGACGCTCCCCTGCCCGTGGGCGAGGTCTCGCGGCTCATCGGGGGGTGGATCGACCGGCTCGGCGCGGTATGGGTCGAGGGGCAGATCACTCAGCTCTCGCGGCGGCCCGGGGCCGGTGTGGTGTTCCTGACGCTGCGCGATCCCTCGTACGACATCTCGATCAGCGTCACCTGCTACCGGGCCGTCTTCGACGCCGTGGCCGATGTGGTCTCCGAGGGCGCGCGGGTGGTCGTGCTCGCGAAGCCCGAGTGGTACGCGCCGCGCGGCCAGCTCTCGCTGCGGGCCACGGAGATAAAGCCGGTCGGGGTCGGTGAACTGCTCGCCCGTATCGAGCAGTTGAAGAAGTCCCTGGCAGGCGAGGGACTCTTCGCGGCCGAGCGCAAGAAGCGGCTGCCGTTCCTGCCGCAGCTGATCGGTCTGGTCACCGGCCGGGCGTCGGCGGCCGAGCGCGATGTCCTGGAGAATGCGCAACGCCGCTGGCCCGCCGTCCGTTTCGAGGTACGGAACGTGGCGGTACAGGGCGTGCACGCCGTGCCGCAGGTGGTGCAGGCGGTCAAGGAGCTCGACGAGCTCGACGCCGTGGACGTGATCATCGTGGCGCGCGGCGGCGGCAGCGTGGAGGATCTGCTGCCGTTCTCGGACGAGCAGCTGATCAGGGCCGTCTCCGCCTGCCGTACGCCGGTGGTGTCCGCGATCGGGCACGAGCCGGACTCGCCGCTGCTCGACCTGGTGGCCGACCTGCGTGCGTCCACGCCCACGGACGCGGCGAAGAGGGTCGTGCCGGACGTCGGCGAGGAGCTGGACCGGGTGCGGCTGATGCGCGAACGGGCCCTGCGGGCGGTGGGCACAAAGCTCGACCGCGAGGAGCGCGGGCTCGCCGACGCGCTGTCGCGGCCCTCGATGGCGCATCCGCACCGGATGGTCGAGGAGCGCGAGCAGCAGATCGACGCGGCCCTCGACCGCAGCCGTCGCACGCTCGGGCATCTGCTGGACCGCGCGGACTCGGAGCTGACGCACACCCTGGCCCGGGTGGTGGCGCTCTCCCCGGCGGCGACGATGCGGCGCGGCTACGCGGTGCTGCAGCGCGGGGACGGCTCGGTCGTACGCGACCAGGCCGAGGTGGCGCAGGGCGAGGCGCTGCGCGCGCGGGTCGCCGAGGGCGAGTTCACGGTCACGCGGACCGACGGGGACGTACTGACAAGTGACGACGTACAGGCAAGTGACGACGTACTGACAAGTGACGACGTACAGGCAAGTGAAGAGGAGAACGGGGCATGAGCACCACGGACGAGGCCCTCGGCTACGAGCAGGCCCGCGACGAACTGGTCGACGTGGTCCGCCGCCTGGAGGCGGGCGGCACGACCCTGGAGGAGTCCCTGGCCCTGTGGGAACGCGGCGAGGAACTGGCGAAGGTGTGCAGGCGGTGGCTGGAGGGGGCGCGGGCACGGCTTGATGCTGCGCTGGCTTCGGAGGAGGAATCGGACGCCGAGTAGGACTCCCCCACATACGCAAAAGCCCCCTGTGACAGGCAGGGGGCTTTTGCGTGCGTACGGGGCGGCTCAGACGGTCGTGATGACGTCCTCGTAGGCCAGACGGGGCGAACGCGGGAACCAGGCGTCCTCGCCCGGCTTGCCGATGTTGATGACCATCAGCGGGGTGTGGTCGCCGTCCAGGAACTCCTTCTGGACACCGGCGAAGTCGAGACCGGTCATCGGGCCGGCCGCGAGGCCGGCGGCGCGGACGCCGATGATGAAGTACGCGGCCTGGAGCGCGGCGTTCAGCTGCGCGGCACCCTCACGGACCGGGCGCTCGGCGAAGAAGACATCCTTGGCCTGCGGGAAGTGCGGGAAGAGCGCCGGCAGCTCCTCGTGGAACTCGTTGTCCGCGGAGAGGATCGCGACCAGCGGAGCCGTCGCGGTCTTCGGCTGGTTGCCCTCGGCCATGTGCTGGACGAGACGCTCACGGGCCTCGGCGGAGCGGACCAGCGTGATGCGCAGCGGCGACTGGTTGAACGCGGTCGGGCCGAACTTCACCAGGTCGTAGATCGCCTGGACCTGCTCATCGGTCACCGGCTCATCGGTGAACGTGTTGGCGGTGCGGGCCTCGCGGAAGAGGAGGTCCTGGGCGGCGGCGTCGAGTGCGAGGGTCATGCGAGGCAACCTTTTCGGGCGATACGGGGAGGGGTACGGCGTCCCGGATCGCGATCTGATCGATCATCGATCACCGGGCCGACATCTACGACAGTAAGCCCGGTACGTTGAAAGTTCAACCAAGACATAAGCGGAGTGACTCGCTTCACATGCCTCGTACAAGGAACCGGGCTCGATCAGGCCCTGGTCCGGCCTGATCCCGCCCGGTCGGGCCAGATCAGGCCTGATCGGCAGGCGCAGGCCGAAGCGCCCCCGCCATCTCCGCCAGCCGCGCGAACGACCCGCTGCCCGTCACCACGGTGGTCGCGCCGCCCTCCTGAAGGACCAGCGCGTCGTACGAGTCGCCCTCGTACCGCTTCCAGTCCTTGCCGTCGATGCGCTCCGTCTTTCCGGTGTCCTCGGCCTTCTGGCTCACCTGCTCGATGAACGGACCGGCCTTGCCCGAGGACTGCTCGACGGCGACGTACTTGCCGTCGGGTCCGTGGTAGCCGAGGTGCCAGTGCTCGTCGTCGGAGCCGCGGTAGCGCACCGTGGTCGGCTTCCAGTCCGCAGCCAGGCCGCGAGGGGCCAGTACGGGGTACGAGGCCGCACGGGACGCCGACGAGACGGCGGCGTGCATTTCCGCCGCGTTCACCGTCTTGAGCGGGGCCTCGGACTCGTCATGCGGGATGAAGACATAAATCACAGCGACGACGGCACCGATGACCGCCATCGAAAGGACCATGTCCCGGACCGTCTGCGCCTTGCTTTTCGTACCTGCCACGCCCCCATGGTCGCAGGTATGGGGGTCCGCTCAGACGTGACCCCCCCTGCTCATTTTGTCGACGTGCCGATAGAGTCACGGGGTAAACCCTCATCCGGCCGTCGTCGTTCCAAGAGAGGTTCACCGATGACCGTGCATCAGCACCAACTCCCCTCCGAGCTGGAGGTTCCCTCCGAGGCTCCTGATCGCAACCTCGCCCTTGAGCTCGTCCGGGTGACCGAAGCCGCGGCCATGGCCGCAGGACGCTGGGTCGGCCGCGGCGACAAGAACGGCGCGGACGGCGCGGCCGTGCGCGCCATGCGGACCCTCGTCTCGACCGTCTCGATGAACGGCGTGGTCGTCATCGGCGAGGGCGAGAAGGACGAGGCGCCGATGCTGTACAACGGCGAGCGGGTCGGTGACGGCACCGGCGCCGAGGTCGACATCGCCGTGGACCCGATCGACGGCACCTCGCTGACCGCCAAGGGCATGCCGAACGCGATCGCCGTCCTCGCCGCCGCGGACCGCGGCACCATGTTCGACCCGTCGGCCGTGTTCTACATGGACAAGCTGGTCACGGGCCCGGAGGCCGCCGACTACGTCGACATCAACGCCCCGGTGTCGGTGAACATCCGCCGCGTCGCGAAGGCCAAGAAGGCCTCGCCCGAGGATGTGACCGTTGTCATCCTGGACCGCCCGCGTCACGAGGGGATCATCAAGGAGATCCGCGAGACCGGCGCCCGGATCAAGCTCATCTCCGACGGCGACGTGGCCGGCTCGGTCCTCGCGGTGCGCGAGGGCACGGGCGTCGACCTGCTGCTCGGCATCGGCGGTACGCCCGAGGGCATCATCTCCGCCTGTGCGATCAAGTGCCTCGGCGGTGTGATCCAGGGCAAGCTCTGGCCGAAGGACGAGGAGGAGCGCCAGCGGGCGATCGACGCGGGCCACGACCTCGACCGTGTGCTCAGCACGAACGACCTGGTCTCCGGCGAGAACGTCTTCTTCGTCGCGACCGGCATCACCGACGGTGAGCTCCTTCGCGGAGTGCGCTACCGGTCCGAGTCCGCCACGACGTCTTCGCTCGTGATGCGCTCGAAGTCCGGCACGATCCGCCAGATCGACTCGGAGCACCGTCTGTCGAAGCTGCGCGCCTACAGTGCTGTGGACTTCGACCGCGCCCGGTAGCAGTGCGGGCCAGAACAAAGCGAACGGGGCGCCCTTGTGCGGAGGGCGCCCCGTTCGCGTATCCGCGCACAGGGCGTCAGTCGCACTTGTCGCAGTGCACGTCCCCGGGCGGCTCGTCCGTGACCAGCTCCGAGACCCAGTCCGAGAGACGGACCCCGTCGACCTCGATCTCGTAGAACTTGGCCCACTCGAAGATCCCGTGGTCGTCACCGGGTGCCGTGTAGCTGTGCAGCGTCGCTCCGGTCTTCTCGATCGCCGACTCGTTCGCGTCGATCTCGGCCAGGAGGTCCGGCGGGTCCGTGGTCATCCACTCGGTCACCTCCACGGCCGCGTGCGGGTCGTACGCGAAGTCGAAGCGGGCCAGGACCAGGTCCGGATCGTGGCGGGCGGCCTGGGTCCAGAAGCGGGGCGGGCCCCAGCGGCCGGCGTCGAGGCCGTCCACCGCCCAGTCCGGCATCGCGTCGTACGCGCCCCATTTCGCGTCCAGGATCCCGGAGTTGAAGCCGGGGTGGTCGGGCCAGGCGCCCGACTGGCCGCCCAGGACCGTGACCTTCGCGTCGGGCAGCCGGTCGGCGACGAGGCCGCCGTACAGCGGGGCGGCCACCGATCCCGCGGTCTTGCCGACCACGACGACCTCGTCGGCGTCCGGGTACTGCTGCGCCAAGTGGTCGAGCGCCGCTGTGCCGTTGACGTACCCCCGGTGCTGGACGGTCAGGTCCGGACCGTACTCGTGCGCCGCGTTCCCCAGGTGCGCGTCGCCCGTGCAGGACGTCACGAACAGGTAGGAGTAGCCGGTGAACGGATTGTCCGAGGCCGTGAAGTCGAGGATTCCTTCCGTGGTGATGTTGTCCGGGCCCTCGTCCCTCAGGTTCCAGTCGTAGGAAGTGTCGTCCGGGGCGCCGAAGGCGCAGGTCGTGACCGACCAGCAGACTCCCCCGCCGTTCAGGAACAGCACCACCTTCTCCGGGTCGGCGCGCCGGTCCCAGAAGGCGAACTCGCTGCCGTCGGCGCATCGGCAGTCACCGCCCGGCTCGACCTTCTTCCAGTCGGCGGCGGCCCACTCGGTCCCCCGGTCGCCCAGTACGCAGACGAGGGCCGCGCCGAGCAGGGCCACGGCGATGAGCGCCGCGGCCGCCGCGCCGGTCGTTCGCTTACGTGGTGTCCTCATGACGGGCATCGTGGGCGGCCGCGCCCACCGCTGTCGTCTGTCTGTGGTCATGGCCAAGGGCATGACCACAGACACATCCGCATACGCGCGGGCTGCCCTACCCTCAACTGGGATGAACGGGTGGGGAGTTCGGATATCCGGATGGACGGGCAGGCCGGCGGTCCAGGACGCCGGCCTGGTGGCGCTGCTCCTGACCGGGACCGTGGCCTGGCGGGGCACTCCGGTCGAGCCGACCCCGGGATGGGCGGTCTCGGGGCTGTGTCTGCTCGCCGTGCTCGCCCGCCGCCGTCTGCCGGTCGCGGCCCTGGCCGTCGCGATGGCAGGATCGTTGGCGCATATGGCGCTCGTGACCGGGCCCATCCCCGCCGATCTGGCGGCGCCGATCGTCCTCGCCACTCTCGCGAGCCGGTACGGGCGGACGGCCTCGCTGACCGTTCTGGGGCTCACCTTGTTCGCGGCCGGCGGCTGGTCGCTGTTCGTGGCCCTGGACGGGCGGGTGGACGGATGGGCACTGGAGCAGGTGCCGGGCGTCGGCGGGAACTCACTTGGAGAGCCCGGTGGCGCGGCGGGCACGGGACCGACGGACTGGGGCACGCTGCCGCTCTTCGGTGCGCTGGTCACGGGCTGGGCGGTCGGGTCCGGCGCCCGCAGCCGCCGCGAGTACCTGGACTCGCTCGCCGCGCGAGCACGTGACCTGGAACGCGAACGCGATCAGCGCGCGGCGCTGGCCGCCGCCGCCGAACGCGACCGGCTGACCCGCGAGTTGCACGACGTGGTGGCGCACGGCCTTTCGGTGATCGTCATGCAGGCCCAGGGCGCGGGAGCCGCGTTCGACAAACGGCCCGCGCATGCCCGGGCGGCCCTGGAGACCATCGTGGAGACGGGGTGTGCGTCGTTGGCCGATATGCGACGGGTGCTGGCCTCCGAGGAATCCGAGGCCGCGCAGGCCGCCGAGGGCTCGGCCGCCGCGGCCGGTGCGGGCCGCCACCCGGCGCCCGGCCTCGACCGGCTGCCCCAACTCGTCGCCCGTGTACGGGAGTCGGGCACTCCTGTCGAACTGCACGTGGAGGGCGGATCCGGAGCACTGCCCACCGTCGTCGATCTGTCCGCGTACCGGATCGTCCAGGAGGCGCTGACCAACGTCATGAAGCACGCGGGCCCGTCGGCCCGCGCGCAGGTAAGTGTGTCGCGGACCGGCGACCGGCTGGTCATAGAGATCACCGACGACGGTGATACGGGTACGGGACCGCCCTGCGGTGACGGCGCCGGGAACGGTCTGCGCGGAATGCGGGACAGGGTGGCGCTGCTCGGCGGTGAGCTGTCCGCCGCACCCGGGCCGGACGGCGGCTTCGCCGTGCGCGCCCGACTGCCGCTCGCCCAGGGGCGTGCCGAGTGATCCGGGTCCTGCTCGCCGACGACCAGGTGCTCCTTCGCGAAGGGCTGCGGATGATCCTGGAGAACGCCGACGACATGGACGTGGTGGGCGAGGCCGGTGACGGCGAGCAGGCCGCGGCCCTCGCGGTCGCGCTCGCGCCGGACGTGGTCCTGATGGACATCCGGATGCCCGACGTGGACGGTGTGGAGGCGACCCGGCTGATCCGGCAGGCGGCACCGGACGGGCCGAAGGTGCTCGTGCTCACCACGTTCGACCTGGACGAGTACGTCTACGCGGCGCTGCGCGCGGGGGCCTGCGGCTTCCTCCTCAAGGACACCCTCGCGCCCGACCTGCTGTCCGCGATCCGCGCGGTGGCCAGGGGTGATGCGATGGTGGCACCGGCCGTGACCCGGCGGCTGATCGAGCGTCATATCGGCGCGGACGGTGACCCGTTGCCGCGCTCGGACGGCGAGCTCGAGACGCTGACCGGGCGTGAGCGCGAGGTGCTCGTGCTGGTCGCGCGCGGTCTGTCCAACACGGAGATCGCCGCCCGGCTCTTCCTCACGGAGGGCACCGTGAAGGGCCATGTGAGCCGGATCCTCGCCAAGCTCGGGCTGCGCGACCGGGTGCAGGCCGTCGTGCTCGCCTACGAGTGCGGGCTGGTGCGGGCGGGTCTGCCTTAGCAGGGGTACGCGAAGGGCCCGCGCGAAGGGCCTGCGCGAAGGGCCCGTCCGAGAGGGCATACGCGAGGGGCGCCCCTCGAACGACGGGGCGCCCCCTCACGTATGGCCGTGAACTACCCGGCGGCAGCTATCCGGTTGACCGAATGGGCCGCCTTCTGGAGCTCCACGTCACGCCGCCTGCGGCGGGCCAGGACCACCCGGCGTTCGGCGGCGGTCAGACCGCCCCACACGCCGTAGGGCTCGGGCTGGAGCAGTGCGTGTTCGCGGCATTCGACCATCACGGGACAGCGGGCACAGACCCGTTTCGCGGCCTGTTCGCGCGAAAGGCGCGCGGCCGTGGGTTCCTTGGACGGGGCGAAGAACAGTCCGGCTTCATCGCGTCGGCACACGGCCTCCGTATGCCATGGGACTTCCGAATCGCGCGTCGGCACCCTCTGAGTCGGGATCGCGGGGATCGCGGTGACCGGAAGGGACTGATGCGGAGGGTGCAGCACGGTCTACTCCTGACGACGGATTCGCAAGCGAGTGACGATGCAGCAGCCCTACCCGCTGTGGCCGGGCCTATGCACTGAGTTCCGGTCTGCGGATGTCGCCGATCACTACCGGCCAGGTCGCGCCGTGTTCACCGCCCGGTCAGTCCAGGTGCTTGCGCATATGCCTGGCCACCGAGCGCCCCACGTACTTGTGCAGGTCCGCAATGAGCTTGCCCCGCTTGGGCTTTGCCTCGATGTTGCCGAGCACCGCATAGCCGTCCACGTAGACGACGGGGGCGTCGGGGTCGCCGGAGTCCAGGGCGTCGACCTCGAAATTGCCGAAGACGCCGCTGCCGCTGCCGCGCAGCGAGACGTTCTCCGGGACGTGTACCTCGACGTTGCCGAAGACCGAGACGGCCTTGATGACCACCTGCTGGTACTCGAAGACGGCCTCGGTCAGATCGATCTCGACATTGCCGAACACGGCGTACGCATGGGTCCTGCGCGGCACGCGCCAGCGGCCCTTGCGGGTGGAGGAGGAGAAGACCGCGACCAGGTTCTCGTCGGCCGTCGCGGGCACCGAGCCCGGGGTCGGCTGGTCACCGGCGGGAGCGGCGGGAGCGGCGGGGTGTGCGTGGTGGTGGGCGCCGGGCAGATCCGCGACGTAGGGCTCCAGCTCGGCGAGCGTCTTGGCCTGATACACCCCGTCGATCCGCTCGGAGTGCTCGTCCGCGGTGAGCCGGCCCTCGGCGAGCGCGGAGCTGAGGATCTCGGCGGTGCGGTCGCGGTCCGCGTCGGAGGCGCGCAGGCCGGCGGGCGCGGAGACGGGCTCAGGCGCCGGCGGGGCGTCGGCGACCGCGGGGGCCGGCTTGGTCAGGTCCGGCTTCGGCTGGGGCTGCTTCTCGAGGTCCACCCCAGCAGCATACGAAACGCGATAGATCGCGACTACCCCGTGAACCCGCCAACTGAGCCTTACCTCACAAGTTCAGGGATGCTCCCGGGTCCTACCCTTAAGGGTGCTTGCCAACAGGACGTCAAGCCGCTGTCTGCCGAGTAGAGGAATGGCCCGAGATGCCGGAGTTCGCGTACACCGACCTGCTGCCCACCGGTGAGGACACCACCCCGTACCGACTGGTCACGGCGGAAGGTGTCTCGACCGTCGAGGGCCCGGACGGCCGGACCTTCCTCAAGGTGGAGCCGGAGGCGCTGCGCAAGCTCGCCGAAGAGGCCATCCACGACATCCAGCACTACCTGCGGCCCGCTCACCTGGCCCAGCTGCGCCGGATCATCGACGACCCGGAGGCGAGCGGCAACGACAAGTTCGTCGCCCTCGACCTGCTGAAGAACGCCAACATCGCGGCCGCCGGCGTACTCCCGATGTGCCAGGACACCGGCACCGCGATCGTCATGGGCAAGCGCGGCCAGAACGTGCTCACCGAGGGCGGCGACGAGGCGGCGCTCTCGCGCGGCATCTTCGACGCGTACCAGAACCTGAACCTGCGCTACTCGCAGATGGCCCCCGTGACCATGTGGGAGGAGAAGAACACCGGCTCGAACCTGCCCGCGCAGATCGAGCTGTACGCGACCGACGGCGGTGCGTACAAGTTCCTCTTCATGGCCAAGGGCGGCGGCTCGGCCAACAAGTCCTTCCTCTACCAGGAGACGAAGGCCGTCCTGAACGAGTCCTCCATGATGAAGTTCCTGGAGGAGAAGATCCGCTCGCTCGGTACGGCCGCCTGCCCGCCGTACCACCTGGCGATCGTCGTCGGCGGCACCAGCGCCGAGCACGCGCTGAAGACCGCGAAGTACGCCTCCGCGCACTACCTGGACGAGCTGCCCTCCGAGGGCTCCGAGCTCGGCCACGGCTTCCGTGACAAGGACCTGGAGGAGAAGGTCTTCGAGCTGACGCAGAAGCTCGGGATCGGCGCGCAGTTCGGCGGCAAGTACTTCTGCCACGACGTACGGGTGGTGCGGCTGCCGCGCCACGGCGCCTCGTGCCCGGTCGCAATCGCCGTCTCCTGCTCGGCCGACCGCCAGGCCCAGGCGAAGATCACCGCCGAGGGAGTCTTCCTGGAGGAGCTGGAGAAAGACCCGGCGCGCTTCCTGCCGGACACCACCGACGAGCACCTCGACGAGGCGAGCGACGTGGTGGAGATCGACCTCAACCAGCCGATGGACGCGATCCTCGCCGAGCTCACCAAGTACCCGGTCAAGACCCGGCTCTCGCTGACGGGCCCGCTGGTCGTGGCGCGCGACATCGCGCACGCCAAGATCAAGGAGCGGCTCGACGCGGGCGAGGAGATGCCGCAGTACCTCAAGGACCACCCCGTCTACTACGCGGGCCCCGCGAAGACGCCCGAGGGGTACGCGTCCGGCTCGTTCGGTCCGACCACGGCCGGGCGGATGGACTCCTACGTGGAGCAGTTCCAGGAGGCGGGCGGCTCGAAGGTGATGCTCGCCAAGGGCAACCGGTCCAAGCAGGTCACCGACGCGTGCGACGCGCACGGCGGTTTCTACCTGGGCTCCATCGGTGGTCCGGCGGCGCGCCTCGCGCAGGACTGCATCAAGAAGGTCGAGGTCGTCGAGTACGAGGAGCTCGGTATGGAGGCCGTGTGGAAGATCGAGGTCGAGGACTTCCCGGCGTTCATCGTGGTGGACGACAAGGGGCATGACTTCTTCCAGGAGCCGGCCGGTCCGCCGACGATCCTGAACATCCCCGTGCGGGCGCCTGGACAGGCGTAGGAGCACCGGATACACCAACGGGTCACCCTCCGCAGTCTCCGATTGCGGAGGGTGACCGCGTATTCGAGGGTGGAGATCAACGTGCCCATCGGGGCGGCCCGCGTCACGGCCTGCCCGACGGAAGGATCCCGCCCCCATGCGTCGTAAGCAGTTCGTGACTCTCGCACTCTCCGCCGCGCTGTGCGGTTCGCTGGCCTTCGGCTCCGTCGTGGCAGCCGCGCCCCAGGATCCGACGCCCCCCGGACTCCCCCCGCTTCCCTCGCTGACCACCCCGCCGCCCGCGGCCCCCGAGCCCTCCCCCAGCGCCACGACCCCCACCCCGTGGTTCACGCTGCCGACCTGGAGCTGGCCGCCCGCGCCCAACGCGTCCGCCTCACCGACCCCTTCGCCGACCGGGCCCGAGTTCGACCCCGCGTACGACGACAAGTACAAGCGCAAGCAGCTGGCCACGACCTGGAAGGGCATCGGCAAGTTCGGCAACGGCGCCGGTGACACCGCGGACTTCGCGGGCACCGTGCTGAGCGGCGAGAAGGACAAGAAGGTCCTGGACGCGCTGGAGGTCAAGGCCAATCTGAGCCTGGACAACCTGCTCGGCGGGTTCGCGGGCGGGCCGCCGAGCTCGCAGCGGGCCGCGGCCTACCGGGTGCTGGCGGACACCATCCAGAACCTCAAGAAGGAGAACGCGGCCATGAAGGACGCGGGCATCCGCGGCGACCTGGCCGGTCTGATGGTGCACGCCGGGTTCTCGATGATGCACATGAGCTTCCTGGCCGCCGATGTCTTCATCAACATCGCGTTCGGCATCGTCCAGCAGGTGCTGCCCTTCCCGGTCCCGCAGTTCCCGGGACTGACGCCGCAGCCGACGAAGACCCCGCAGCCGGCGCAGACCCCCCAGGCTCAGTGAGCAACCCCGTACCCCCGCCGCCGCAGGACCCTGGTCCCGGCACGCCCGCCGACGAGCCGGCGACGGCCGCCGAGGACCAGGCGGCCACCGAGGACCAGGCGGCGGCCACCGAACCGTCGCGCAAGGAGCCCGAGACCCCGGCGAACGGCATCTGGCCGCGCCGCCTCGAGCGGGCGAACTGGGCACTGCTCGGCCTGACCGCTGTCGCCACGGTCGTGACTGCACTGCGGTACTTCGGCGAGGAGGTGGACGCGGGGCACACCCAGCGCGACGGCTGGGCGCCGGTCCTCGTCTGCGCCGTCCTGTTCGCGCTGAGCCTGGCGGCGGCGCTCATCCGGCCCTTCCTGCTCACCACCAAGCGGTGCGTGCTGATGTCGTTCACGGCCACCGTGGTGTTCGTGGTGGCCACGCTGACGATCTGGCAGATCGTCGACAAGGACAAGAACATCAACACGATCGTCGGCACCGCCGTGACCTCGGACGCGCAGACCAAGAAGCTGCTCGGGGACTACTTCGGCCCGAAGGTGATGAGCCAGCTGAAGCTCATCCCGACCGGTCTGTTCATCCAGGGCGCGAAGTTCACGGGCCCGCAGGAGGTCGAGGTCAACGGGTACGTGTGGCAGCGCTACACCAAGAACATCCCGGAGACCAGCCGCGCGGTGACCTTCCCCGAGGCGCCCGACGGCTACTCGATGGACGAGGTCTACAAGGTGGATCTGCCCAACGGGCAGCAGGTGCGCGGCTGGCACTTCAACCTGACCCTGCGGCAGAAGTTCAGCTACTCCAACTACCCGCTGGACAAGCAGAACATCTGGCTGAGGATGTGGACGGTCAGTGCGTTCGAGCCCGAGATGCTGGTGCCGGACTTCTCCTCGTACCCGCCGTGGAAGTTCGACCGGCTCGGCCTGGACAGCTCCATCGTCTCCGAGGGCTGGAACCCGTACTACACGGCGTACAGCTATCAGGAGCACGAGTACTCGATGACCTATGGCGTCCGGTCCTTCGACGGGCCCAACGTCAAGGCGCCGGACATGTACTTCAACATCGGTGTCGCCCGCGCCTATGTGGCGCCGCTGGCCGGAAAGCTGCTGCAGTCGCTGTTCATCGCCGCGATCATGTTCCTGACGCTCTTCGTGTACACGAAGGACGAGGGGCGCAATCCGCGCTTCGGGTTCTCGACCTGGACGGCGATCTCGTTCGCCGTATCGCTGCTGCTCGTGGTGGTGGTCGACCAGACGCAGATCCGGGAGATCGTCGGCGGCACGTCGCTCAGCTATATGGAGTTCTTCGCCATCGCCCAGTACGTGACCATCATGGGCGTCTTCGCCAACGCGATCATTCTCGGTACCGAGGTCAAGATCCGGGCGCTGGAGTGGCGTGACAACCTGCTGCCGACACTTCTGTACTGGCCGGTCCTGATCGGCCTGTTCTTCCTGTTCACGGTGCTGGTGTTCGCCAGTTAGGCCGGAGGCAGACGCAGAAGGGGCCGCGCACGAGCTGCGCGGCCCCTTCTGCGTCTGTACGAGACGGCTACTTCTTCTCCTCCTGCGCGAACAGCTCACGCGCCTTCCCCGTGAACACCGCGCCCCACGCCGAGCGCTCGAAGGCCGGGTCCTTGGGGCGGGAGCTGGTCACGGCGACCTGGACGTCCTCGCCCTGGGGGGTGCGGGCGTACCAGGGGCCGCCGCTCGCGCCGTGAGTCATGCGGCACGGGAGCTGTTCGCCGCCCTTGAGGCGTTCGTCGGTGAGGACGGTGGCCGGGCCCGAGCAGTACTGCAGGGATTCGCCGTCGTACGGCTTGTCGACCGGGTAGCCGAGCGCCGTCTTCTCGCCCGCGACCGGCTCGAAGACCACGCGCCGGGCGCCGGTGACGTCTTCGACCCGGCGGCCCTTTTCGTCGGGGCCGAGGTAGAGGAAGGCGAAGTCGTCCTCGTGGTCCTCGACGCTCTGCCAGCCCTCGGTGACTCCACCGGACTTGGCCGCGTAACTCCCGTACGGCTTCTGGCCCTTGTCGTATCCGGGGACGAAGAGCATCCGCTTCATCCAGCCGCCCGCGGCCTTCAGGTACACGCAGTGCGCGGCCGTGACGATCACGCTGCGGTTGGCGGACTTCACCACGGCCGCGGTGCACGAGGCGTCGCGGTCGGCGCCGCCCTCCTGGGCCGGGCGGATCGTCAGGAAGAGCTTTCCGACGTTGCGGACGGGCTCGGCACCGAGGGTCCAGGGGACGCCGTCGGGTGCACCGTCCTCAGGAGCTCGGGCCTCAGGAGCTCGGGCCTCAGGCGCTTGACCCTCAGGCGCCTGGGTCGCGGCCGCGCGCATACGGTCCGGGGTCCAGTACGCGCGGACCGCGGCGTCCGTGGCGTCGGGGACATGGGCCGCAGGGGCCGATGGAGTGAGCGTGGTCGCAGCGAGTGCGGTTGCGACCACGGAGAGTATGGAGATCATGCCTCGAACATAAGGCGACCTGCGGATCGCGGCTCGTCGGAGGGGGCCGCTGCGGGAATAGCGGGTTCCCGGCCGATGCTCTCGGTAACAGTGACGGCTACAGGAGGCACGGGCGATGGCGCACGACGCGGGTGAGTACCGGATCGAGCACGACTCCATGGGCGAGGTACGGGTCCCCGCACACGCCAAGTGGCGCGCGCAGACACAGCGCGCCGTGCAGAACTTCCCGGTCTCCGGGCAGCGCATCGAGCGCGCCCACATCCGTGCGCTCGCGCAGATCAAGGGCGCCGCGGCCAAGGTGAACGCCTCGCTCGGCGTGGTCGACAAGGACATCGCGGAGGCCATCGAGTCCGCGGCGGCCGAGGTCGCCGAGGGGCGCTGGGACGAGCACTTCCCGGTGGACGTGTTCCAGACCGGGTCGGGCACCTCGTCCAACATGAACACCAACGAGGTGATCGCGACCCTCGCGACCGAGCGGCTCGGACGGGACGTCCATCCGAACGACCACGTGAACGCCTCGCAGTCGTCGAACGACGTCTTCCCGTCCTCCATCCACATCGCCGCCACCGAGGCCGTCACCCGGGATCTGATTCCGGCCCTGGAGCATCTCGAAGCAGCCCTCACCCGCAAGTCCGCCGAGTTCGCCGAGGTCGTGAAGTCCGGGCGTACGCATCTGATGGACGCGACGCCCGTCACCCTCGGCCAGGAATTCGGCGGGTACGCGGCCCAAGTCCGCTACGGCGTCGAGCGGTTGAAGGCCTCCCTCCCCCGGCTCGCGGAGCTGCCGCTCGGCGGGACCGCGGTCGGCACCGGCATCAACACCCCGGCCGGCTTCTCGGCCGCGGTGATCGCCGAGGTCGCCGCCGCCACCGGGCTCGCGCTGACCGAGGCGCGCGACCACTTCGAGGCCCAGGGCGCGCGGGACGGGCTCGTCGAGGCGTCCGGGCAGCTGAAGACCATCGCGGTGGGGCTCACGAAGATCGCCAACGATCTGCGCTGGATGGCCTCGGGCCCGCGTACCGGGCTCGCCGAGATCAACCTCCCCGACCTGCAGCCCGGTTCGTCGATCATGCCCGGCAAGGTCAACCCGGTGATCCCCGAGGCCGTGCTCATGGTCGCGGCCCAGGTCCAGGGCAACGACGTCACGGTCTCCGTGGCGGGCGCGGCCGGCAACTTCGAGCTCAACGTCATGCTGCCGGTGCTCGCCAAGAACGTCCTGGAGTCGATCCGGCTGCTCGCCAACGCGTCCCGGCTGCTCGCCGACCGCACGGTGGACGGGATCACCGCGAACGTCGAGCGGGCCCGTGAGTACGCCGAGTCCTCGCCGTCCGTCGTCACCCCGCTCAACAAGTACATCGGGTACGAGGAGGCCGCGAAGGTCGCCAAGAAGTCCCTCGCCGAGCGCAAGACGATTCGGGAGGTAGTGCTCGAATCCGGCTATGTGGAGCGAGGATTGCTGACCGAGGCGCAGCTCGACGAAGCGCTGGATGTGCTGCGGATGACACGCCCATGACGCCTTCCGTCTGACCTCGCCACCTAATATCTGGTCATGACAGAGCACGGCGAGCACGGTATGAGCACCGACGGAGTGGAGCGCTGGGCGCCCGGAAGCCACATTCTGTGGCGCTACCGGGAGAACGGCGGGGACGCGATCCACATCTGCCGTCCCGTCACCGTCGTACGCGACACCGAGGACCTGCTCGCCGTGTGGATGGCCCCCGGCACCGAATGCGTACGGCCGGTGCTCGCCGACGGGACGCCGGTGCACCACGAGCCGCTGGCCACCCGCTACACGAAGCCGCGCACGGTGGTGCGCGACCAGTGGCACGGCGCCGGGGTCCTGAAGCTCGCGCGCCCCGGTGAGGCCTGGTCGGTCTGGCTGTTCTGGGAGTCGGGCTGGCGGTTCAAGAACTTCTACGTCAACCTCGAAGAGCCGCTGGCCCGTTGGTCGGGCGGCGTGGACTCCGAGGACCACTTCCTCGACATCTCCGTACAGCCGGACCGCAGTTGGCACTGGCGCGACGAGGACGAGTTCGCCCAGGCCCAGCGCGTCGGCCTGATGGACGCAGGTCAGGCGCGCGCGGTGCGGGCGGCGGGGCGCGCGGCCATCGAAGTCGTACGGGAATGGGGCGCCCCGTTCGCCGACGGCTGGCCGAGGTGGCGGCCCGATCCGGCCTGGCGCCGACCGGTTCTGCCGGAGGACTGGGATCGTACGCCCGCGCGTGTGTCCACATGAGACCCTTGATGCGCCCCCATGCATCAAACGTAGGATCAACGTCCACAACCATGTGAAGCATGAATGGAAGTGCTGACTCGCGGGGCTTGCGCACGACTTGACGGAGCGTCACTGAGGGGCGGCAAGGACGTGAACCAAGGCAAGGCGCGGGGCTCGGAGCCGGTGGGCAAACCTCCGCCGTCCGCACGGAGTGCGGGCGTGGCGGCGTCGCCACGCAGGCGGGGGTTTGCCCACCGGCTCTCTACCGACGGACGGATTCGACACGCGTGACGGAGCACCCCACCTCCCACGGCGGCGGCCATGCGCAGGCCGCCGGAGCGACCGGCCCCGCGGAACCCCGCGGGGCGCTGATGCATTCCCCCGACAGCACGGACAGCGCGGGTGGCGCCGCCATGTCGTTACCCGCACAGGGTGAGCCGTCCGGGGCCGAGCATGCGCAGGTGCCGGAGGGCGGGGCGGCCGCGGAGGCCAGGCCCGGGTCGCGGGCCGGTGCGTCGTCGTCAGGTTCGCCCTCGGGCTCGGATGCGGGCCCTTCCTCAGGTCGTACGAAACGGGGGTCGAAGTCCCCCGCGCGGCGCGCCACCGACCAGGTGCCGCCCGGCAACTCCGGTGACGGCAGCGGTGTTCCGGCCGCTCGCGGCGGTGACAAGATGCGCCGGGAAGGCGACCGGCTGCGGTTCGTGGGCGCCGCGACCCGGCGGATCGCCCGGGGCATGGACCTCGACGAGATCGTGCTCGGTCTGTGCCGGGCCACCGTGCCCACCTTCTCCGACGCGATCCTCGTCTATCTGCGCGATCCGCTGCCGGTCGGCGAGGAGCGTCCCGTCGGGCCCGTGGTGCTGCGCCTTCGCCGTACCGACCGGATACCCGACGCCCCCGACGACACGGAGGATTCCGTGACGGACGGGGTCCTGCAGCCCGTGCTCCAGCTCCAGCCGGACGCGGATCCGGCGGCCGAGCTGTGCGAGGTGCGGGTCGGCGGGGCGCTCGCCGAGGTGCTGCGCGGAGTGCGCCCGGTGTTCGGGGAGTCCCCGACCGCACGGGCCGCACTGCCCGAGCTGCTCGGTGAGGAAAGGCTGTTGCCCGGCGGACGACGGGTGATTCTCGCTCCGCTCAGGGGGCGGCGGCGGGTGATCGGGGCGGCGGTGTTCCTGCGGCGGCCCGAGCGCGCGGCCTTCGAAGGGGACGATCTGCTTGTCGCGGCGCAGCTCGCGACACACACCGCCCTTGGCATCGACAAGGCGGTCCTCTACGGGCGCGAGGCGTATATCGCCGATGAACTGCAGCGCACGATGCTGCCCGAGACGCTGCCGCAGCCGACGGGTGTGAAGCTCGCGAGCCGCTATCTGCCGGCCGCCGAGACGGCCCGGGTGGGCGGGGACTGGTACGACGCGATTCCCCTGCCTGGCAGCCGAGTCGCCCTCGTCGTAGGCGATGTCATGGGCCACTCCATGACCAGCGCGGCCATCATGGGCCAGCTACGGACCACGGCACAGACCCTCGCCGGTCTCGATCTGCCGCCGCAGGAAGTCCTTCACCACCTCGACGAACAGGCGCAGCGCCTGGGCTCCGACCGTATGGCCACCTGCCTTTACGCGGTGTACGACCCGGTCGCGCACCGCATCACCATCGCCAACGCGGGCCATCCGCCGCCCGTGCTGCTGCACATCGGCGGGCGTGCGGAGGTGCTGCGGGTGCCCGCCGGTGCGCCGATCGGGGTGGGCGGGGTCGACTTCGAGGCCGTGGAGCTGGACGCTCCCGCCGGGGCGACACTGCTCCTGTACACCGACGGTCTGGTGGAGTCCCGGCTGCGGGACGTGTGGACGGGGATCGAGCAGCTGCGGGAACGGCTCGCCGCCGCAGCGGAGTTGACCGGTCCCGATCACTCGCCTCCCCTTGAGGCCCTGTGCGACGACGTGCTCGACATGCTCGGTCCCGGCGACCGTGACGACGACATCGCGCTGCTCGCGGCCCGCTTCGACGGGATCGCGCCCAGCGATGTCGCGTACTGGTATCTGGAGCCCGAGGACTCCGCGCCCTCGCGTGCACGGCGCCTTGCGCGGCGGGCCCTTGAGCGCTGGGGCCTCGAATCGCATACGGATGCGGTGGAGCTCCTGGTGAGTGAGGTGGTCACCAACGCGGTGCGTTATGCCTCACGGCCGATAACGCTCCGGCTCCTTCGGACCGATGTGCTGCGCTGCGAAGTCGTCGACGACGTACCGCAGTTGCCCCGGCTGCGGCAGGCGCGGGCCACGGATGAGGGTGGGCGGGGGCTGTATCTGGTCAACCGGCTGGCCCGGCGTTGGGGAGCGACGCGGTTGTCCACCGGGAAGGTGGTCTGGTTCGAGCTGAACCGGTAGCCGTCACAGCAGCGTGAGCTGCAGCGTCGCCTTGTACTCCCCCGGCGGTACGTACCCCGGCAGTGTCAGGGACAGTTCGGCGTCCGCCTTGAACTTGCCGCCTGTCATCGGGGTGCGCATGTGGTGGCGCATCGTGCAGAGCGAGGCGGCCTGCGGACCCAGGGCGCCGGGCGCGCCCGCCGTCGGGCGGCCCACGCTGCCCGGCTTGGCGACACACGAAGGCACCCAACTGACCGCGCTCGCCGGGATCCTGCCCCCGTTGCCGTTCGTCAGGTCCGTGAGCGTCGCCGTCAGGGACCAGCCGATGTTGCGGCCGCGGCCGTCCGAGACCGTGACGGTGTTGAGGGCTGCGTTCGCGGTGGACCGACCCCCGAGTTCGAGGACGCCGAAGTCGACGGAGTTGCCGGCCTGCTTCATCGAGAGCGGGCCGGGCGTGACGTAGGTCCTGAGGGACTGTGCGCCCTGTGTGCCACCTGGGCCGTGGCCGGGGGAGCTTCCCGTGCTCGGCGAGGCGGACGGGCCCGCGCTCGGATCGCCGTCACCCGCAGCGCCACCCGTGCCGGAGGGGAAGTCGTCGGCCGGGCGTGAGGTGCCCGGCGAGGGCGTCGCGGTCGGGTCCTCGGGGGCCGTGCCGCCCTGGACCCCCAGCGGGACCACCGCCTCCCGCGCGCCGTCGAAGACGCGCAGCCGGTGCTCGCCGGACGTCACCATGTCCGCGTCGGCGAGCGTGACCGTCCCGGAGAGCCGGCCGTCGTCGTCCACCTTCAGCGCGTCGGCGGCGAACTTGGCCGGGCTGCAGCCCGCACCGTCCCGCCCGCACAGCACCGCACGCGGCTTCGCATCGGCCGTCCAGCGCGTGCCGCTCAGGCGCACCGTGCCGCCCGGCGCCACCGAACGGTCCGCCACCGCGAGCGTCGCGGCCGGGCGGGGCTCGCCCTGCACGTCGACCGCGGCGACGACATCCGCCCCGGACCGTACGGCACAAGGGTTCTCGAAGTCGCGGTCGAGGACGCGCGTCACCGTCAGGGTGCGGGTGGGAGTGAGCCGCACCGGTCCTGCGGCATCGAGCGGCATCATGAAGTCGCCTTCGTAGGCGGGGACTTCGATACGGGCGGGGGCGAGCGGGATGTCCATCGTGGACGGCTTGCCGAAGACCGTGACCACACCGTCGGCGCCACCGGAGAGCGCGAACTCCATGCCCGCGACGAAGGGCGCGTCGTCCAGCTTCATCGGGCTGGTGGCCAGGGTGGGACCGAGCTCCACCTCGACGTGGACGGCAGCGCCGGGTGCGACCTCGGCGGGGCTGATCCTGACGGTGATCTTCTGCGGTCCCGTACGGTCGCCCTGGCCCGCGGGGAGCCGGCACTCCATGGTCGGCTCGGTGGTGACACCCGCAGCGGCCTCCGTCGACGCCTCGGGACTCGGCGACTCGGCCGCACTTGCCGTGCCGACAGTGAAGACGAGCGCGAAGCCCAGAAGGGTGGCGGCGAGGCGGCGCGGGACCGCAGGTCTTCGCAGCGCCATCAGGAGCCCCCTCGTCCGCATAAGCCGCGTCGGCCGCCAAGCACACACCTTGCGCACAAGCGGCACACACATCTGACGCACATTCAGATGTGCGGGGGCGGAGAAGTCAAGGCAGGTGCGCGGAGTTACCGCAGGGAACCTCGACTCCCGTGCGGAGGGGGCGATTCATCCGGGCTTACGCAGACGAAGGCGCCCCGAACCGTCAGGGGTTCGGGGCGCCTTCGACCGTACGTCAGTTGCCGGTTCCGCCGCCGGGTCTGCCGTTCCCGCCCGTGTCCGGGTCGGGATCGATCGTGATCGGCGGCTCCTCCGTCGGATCGGTGGTCGGCTGATCCGTCTCGGGGTCGGTCGGCTCCTGGGTCTCCGGCGGCTCCGTCGTCGGCGGAGCGGTCGTCGGATCCTGGGTCTCCGGGGGTTCCGTGGTGGGCGGGGCCGTGGTCGGCGGCGGGGTCGTCGCGGGCGGCGGGGCCACGCCCACGCCCATCTCCGTCTCCAGGTCGAACTTCGCGTCCGAACCGCCGTTCAGGGCGCCCAGGGTGTACGCGGCCCAGATCTCCGACGGGAAGCCGGAACCGTGGGTCGTGGGGCGGCCGCCCGCGCCGTACAGCGAGACGTGGTTGCCCGTCTTGGCCTTCTCGCCGTCGGGCTTCTTGAGCCCGCCGCCGCCCTCGGGCGCCTCGCCGTACAGACCGACGACCGTGACCAGTTCGGGGGTGTAGCCCGCGAACAGCGCCGAGACGTTGCTGTCCGAGGTACCGGTCTTGCCCGCCGCCTTGTACTTGCCGGCGTACTCGCCCTTGAGGACGGTGGAACCCGTACCGTCACTGGTCACACCCTGGAGCACCGAGGTGATGGTGTCGGCGGTCTCGCGCTTGATGACCTCGTCGCCGATGGGCTCGGGAACCCACTCGCCCTGCTTCGCGTGCTCGGCCTTCGCGATGATCGACGGAGTGACCTTCTTGCCGTGGGCGTCGAAGGTCGCGTAGACGCCGGCCATGTCGAGCGGGCTCGCCGTCATCGAGCCGAGGGTCATGGCGGCCACCGGCTCGAACTCCTTCATACCGAGCTTGGTGGCGGTCTCCTTGACCTTGTCCATGCCGACATCGGCGCCGAGGCCCGCGAACACGGCGTTGACCGAGTTGTCCATGGCGCGCTGGACGGTGATGTCGCCGTAGTCCTTGTTGCCCTCGTTCGGCGGCGCGTAGGTCTGGCCGCCGAAGTCGACCTTCGTCTTGCTGTCGCCGTCGTAGACCGTGTTCGGCGTGATCGGCTCGTCGTCCTTGGTCGAACCGTTCTCCAGGGCCGAGGCCAGGATCACCGGCTTGAAGGTCGAGGAGGCCTGGTAGTCGCGCTGGATGGCCATGTTGCGCTGCTTGAGCGCGTCCTCGCCGCCGTACATCGCCAGGATCTTGCCGGTCTTCGGGTCCACGGAGACCGCGCCCGCCTTCACGGCGGCGTCGACCTTGCGCTCCTTCGGGTCGAGCTTGTCCGTCAGCTGCACCTTGACGGCCTTCTCGAGCGCCTTCTGCTTCTTCTTGTCGATCGTGAGCTGGATGGTCCAGCCGCCCTGGTCGAACTTGGCCAGCGCCTGCTCCGCCGACAGCTCGGGGTTCTCCGCCATCAGATGGCGGGCCACCTCGTTGCGCGCGGCTTCGATGAAGTAGCCGTTCTGCCCCTTCAGACCGGGGTCCTTCGTGGGCTTGATCGGCTCCTTGAACACCTGCTCGGCGCGCTTCTCCGGGGTGAGCCAGCCCATCTCGACCATGTTGTCGAGGGCGTAGGCCCAGCGCTGCTTGGCGAGCTCCTTGCCCGTGTCGGAGGCGATCGCGAAGTCGTACTGGTTCGGCGCCTGGAGCAGGGCGGCGAGATACGCGCCTTCGGAGAGCGTGAGCTTCTCCGCGTCCTTGCCGTAGTACGCCTGGGCCGCCGCCTGGATGCCGTTCACGCCACGGCCGAAGTAGCTGGTGTTCAGATAGCCGGCGAGGATGTCGGCCTTCGACGTCTGGCGGTCGACCTTGAGGGCGATCACCAGTTCCTGGACCTTACGGCTGACCGTCTGCTCCTGGGACAGGTAGAAGTTCTTGACGTACTGCTGGGTGATCGTCGAACCACCCTGCTTGCCCTTGCCCATCAGCGTGTTGAGGACACCGCGGGTCGTGCCCTTGATGTCGACGCCGGGGTCCTTGTAGAACGTCTTGTTCTCGGCCGCGACGACGACGTGCTGGATGTCTTCCGGGATCTTGTCCAGGCCGACGATCTCGCGCTTGGTCTCGCCGATGTTGGCGATCGTCTTGCCGTTGGCGTCCTTGTAGACGTTGCTCTGCTGCGTCGCGGCGTCGTTCGGGTTCGGCACGTCGACGTAGAGGTACAGGCCGACGGCCGCGGCCATGCCGAGCAGGATGAAGCCGAAGAACGTCCCGAGGACCTTCTTCCACGTGAATATTCGGCGCAGCAGACTGCGGTCGTCGCGGCGCGAGGCCGCCCTGCGCCGGTCGGCCCGGCCGCCACCGCCACCGCCGTGGTTGCCGCCACCGCCGTTGCCCGCGCGGTGGCCGCCCCCGTAGCCGCCTCCGTAGCCGCCACCCCCGTAGCCGTCGGAAGGTGAACCGACCGAACGGTGGCCGCGGTCCGCACCCGGTCCGCGCTCCATACGGCGTGCGCCCGAACCGCGCTCCGTGCGGCCGGCGCCGGCCGGCGGCGGGCTCGTCGCTCGGCGGGCACCGCCGCCGCGCTGCCTCGCTCGCCTATCTTCCGCTCGGCCCATGGTTCGCGTTGCTCCAGTCGTTTCTCGGCTTCCCCCGGGTCAGCTCAGAAAGCTAACACCGCAGCTGGGGACAAAGGGATGGCGATCCGGTCTTTTACGGACGTGACAATCAGCACCTGTCCTATGGGAACCGACTATCTGTGGGCTCGAACGGTTGCTCCTCCGGATGTGAAGGATCGCTTCCGGTGCCCACTCCTGTTTCTTTTGGGGTAGTTGGGGGTGATTGGCGGCCCTTCACAGAGATGTGGCGCTGGTCTCGTCACCGCTGTAAAGTGATATCACTTTGCTAAGCCAGTGGAATCTCTCCACCGGTACGCACACTCACGGGGAGCCAGTGATGACCGGACGGGACAACAGCAGCGGCGGCGCCGGCAGCACCAGCAGCGACGCAACACCCGACATCCCGCACATGCCCGAGCCGCGCGTACGGGAGTTCCAGGCGAGCTCGATCGGCGGCGGACTCGCCCTGCTCTTCGGACTCGTCGGACTGCTCGGCGGTGTGGGGCTCGTGGTCGGTGCGTCCACCCTGGAGTCGGGTGGCGCCGCGGCGGCGATGATCATCCTCGGGATCCTGATCGGCCTCGCCGCATTCCTCGCCATGTGCGGCCTCAACATGGTCGCCCCCGGTGAGGCCCGGGTCGTCCAGCTCTTCGGGCGCTATCGCGGAACGATCCGCGAGGACGGTCTGCGCTGGGTGAACCCGTTCACCTCACGGACCAAGATCTCCACGCGCGTACGCAACCACGAGACCGCCGTCCTCAAGGTCAACGACGCCTACGGCAACCCCATCGAGCTGGCCGCGGTCGTGGTCTGGAAGGTCGACGACACCGCGCAGGCCTCGTTCGAGGTCGACGACTTCGTGGAGTTCGTGTCCACGCAGACCGAGGCGGCCGTGCGGCACATCGCCATCGAGTACCCCTACGACGCATACGACTCGGAGCAGCTGTCGCTGCGCGAGAACGCCGAGGAGATCACCGAGAAGCTGGCGATCGAACTGCACGCACGGGTGGACGCGGCCGGTGTGCGGATCATCGAGTCCCGCTTCACGCATCTCGCGTACGCGCCGGAGATCGCCTCGGCGATGCTGCAGCGCCAGCAGGCCGGCGCCGTGGTCGCGGCGCGGCAGCAGATCGTCGAAGGCGCGGTCGGAATGGTCGAGTCGGCGATCGCACGGATCTCGGAGCAGGGGATCGTCGAGCTCGACCAGGAGCGCAAGGCGGCCATGGTGTCCAACCTGATGGTCGTGCTCTGCGGGGACCGGGCGGCGCAGCCCGTGCTGAACACCGGGACGCTGTACCAGTGAGCCCGCAGCAGTCCGGTGGAGCGGCGCCCCGTAAGCAGGTGCTGCTCCGGCTCGATCCTCAGGTGTACGACGCGTTGGCGCGGTGGGCCGGGGACGAACTGCGGTCCGCGAACGCGCAGATCGAGTTCCTGCTGCGGCGGGCGCTGAAGGACGCCGGGCGACTACCCGGCGGGGCGGGCCCTTTGCCGCGGCGGGGGCGGCCACCCAAGGCCGAGGACGATTCCGAGTCGTGACACAGGGCGCTGACCTGCAAGGTCGGCGCCCTGTCCGCTTTTGTAAAGCCCACTATGCACCGTAGGTATACACAGCACGTATACACCGTGTGTACAGTGACAGGCATGTCAATCGGTCACACCCTCCTCGGCCTGCTGGAAAGCGGCCCGCGCCACGGTTACGACCTCAAGCGCGCCTTCGACGAGAAGTTCGGACACGACAAGCCGCTGCACTACGGGCAGGTCTACTCGACGATGTCCCGGCTCCTGAAGAACGGCCTCGTCGAGGTCGACGGAGTGGAGGCCGGCGGCGGTCCCGAACGCAAGCGGTACGCGATCACCGAAGCCGGGATCACCGACGTACAGACATGGCTGGCCACTCCCGAGAAGCCCGAGCCGTATCTCACCTCGACCCTCTACACGAAGGTCGTGCTCGCGCTGCTCACCGGACGCGACGCCGGCGATCTGCTCGACACCCAGCGCTCGGAGCACCTGCGGATGATGCGGATGCTGACCGAGCGCAAGCGCAAGGGCGATCTGGCCGACCAGCTGATCTGCGACCACGCCCTGTTCCATCTCGAAGCCGATCTGCGCTGGCTCGAACTGACCGCCGCACGCCTCGACCGACTCGCCCAGGAGGTGACCGCTCGATGAGCGCTCCCGCCGGTTCGCTGCTCACCGCGCAGGATCTGCGCAAGGCCTACGGGCCGACCAACGCCCTCGACGGTGCGTACTTCTCCATCCACCCCGGCGAGGTCGTCGCCGTCATGGGCCCCTCGGGCTCGGGCAAGTCGACGCTTCTGCACTGTCTCGCCGGCATCGTGCCGCCGGACTCCGGGACCATCACGTACAACGGGCGCGAGCTGAGCGCGATGAGCGATGCCGAGCGCAGTGCGCTGCGGCGCTCCGAGTTCGGGTTCGTTTTCCAGTTCGGCCAGCTCGTCCCCGAGTTGAGCTGTGTCGAGAACGTAGCGCTGCCGCTGCGCCTGAACGGCACCAAGCGCAAGGACGCCGAGCGCGCCGCACTGCAGTGGATGGAGCGGCTCGAAGTCGACGATCTGGCGAAGAAGCGCCCCGGTGAGGTCTCCGGCGGTCAGGGCCAGCGGGTCGCCGTGGCACGTTCCCTGGTCACGAGCCCGCGCGTGCTGTTCGCCGACGAGCCGACCGGCGCGCTCGACTCCCTCAACGGCGAGCGTGTGATGCAGCTCCTGACGGAGGCGGCCCGTTCGACCAACGCCGCGGTCGTCCTCGTCACCCACGAGGCCCGCGTGGCCGCGTACTCCGACCGCGAGGTCGTCGTGCGCGACGGCAAGTCCCGTGACATGGAGCCCGTCCTGTGAACGTCTGGTTCAGAGACCTCGCGATGGGCGCGCGCTTCGCACTCACCGGAGGTCGCGAAGGCTGGCTGCGCACCGCGCTGACGGCCATAGGCGTCGGGCTCGGAGTGGCGCTGCTGCTGCTCACCGCCACGCTGCCGAACGCGCTCAGCGCACGGGATGTCCGGGGCGAGGCCCGCTGGGACTTCTCCGTGTCCGGCGTGAACCCGGCCAAGAGCGAGCGCACTCTCCTCGTGGCGCAGAACGACACGACCTTCCGCGGCGAGGAGGTCCGAGGGCGCCGGGTGCTGCCCGAAGGGGCGGACGCACCGCTGATTCCCGGCGTCGCGAAGTACCCCGGCGACGGCGAGATGCTGGTGTCGCCCGCGCTCAAGGAGCTGCTCGGCTCCTCGGACGGAAAGCTGCTGCGTGAGCGGCTGACCAGCAAGATCGTGGGCACGCTCGGCGACTCCGGCCTCGTCGGCCCGGCCGAGCTGGTCTATGTCGCGGTCGACGACTCGCTGCGGCCGGGCGACGGCGTCAGGCGGCTCGACTCCATCGGTGTGCGCGATGTCCAAAGCGAGCGCATGGACCCGGTCCTGCTGCTCATGGTCCTGGTCGTGTTCATCGCCCTGCTGATGCCGGTGGCCGTGTTCATCGCGGCGGCCGTGCGCTTCGGCGGCGACCGGCGCGACCGGCGGCTCGCGGCGCTGCGCCTGGTCGGCGCCGACGGACGGATGACCCGCAGGATCGCGGCCGGTGAGGCCCTCGCCGGTGCGGGGTTCGGACTCGTGCTCGGCGCGGTGTTCTTCCTGATCGGGCGGCAGGCCGCGGGCAGTGTCGAGGCCTTCGACATCTCGGTCTTCCCGCACGATCTCTCGCCTGCCCCGCTCCTCGTGCTCCTGGTGGCGCTCGCCGTACCCGCGGCCGCCGTCGCGGTGACGCTGCTCGCGCTGCGCGGTGTCGTCATCGAACCGCTCGGCGTGGTGCGCGCCGCGAAGCCCGTACGCCGTCGGCTGTGGTGGCGGCTGCTGCTGCCGCTGGTCGGCCTCGGGCTGCTCATGCCGATGATCGGGCAGGGCCGCAACAGCGGTGAGTTCAACCAGTGGATGGTCACGGGCGGTGTGGTGCTGCTGCTCGTCGGCATCACCACGCTGCTGCCCTGGACGGTCGAAGCGGTCGTACGCAGGCTCGGCGGCGGCAGCGTCGCCTGGCAACTGGCCGTACGCAGGCTGCAGTTGAGCAGCGGTACGGCGGCGCGTCTGGTCAACGGCATCGCCGTGGCGGTGGCGGGCGCGATCGCACTGCAGATGCTGTTCGCGGGGGTGGAGAGCGACTACGAGAAGTCCACCGGTCAGAACGTGAACCAGGCCGACATGCAGATAAGGGTCCCCCTCTCGGCACAGGCCCACGAGCAGATCTCGGGCGTGGCGAAGAAGCTCGCCGACTCCCCCGCCGTCGCCTCGGTCACCCCGTACACCGGCTCGGCCGGCGTGGGCGACGGCAAGCTCCAGCCGCAGAACACGACACTGCTGACCGTCGGCTCGTGCGCGGCCCTGCGCACGCTCGGTGATGTGCCCGGGTGCAAGCCGGGTGATGTGTTCGCCGTCGAGAACCCCGATTTCTCGGATGACTCGATCGCCGCACTGTCCAAGCCCGGACAGAAGCTGTACATCGATCCCGAGTACCCCGGAAGCCCCGGCCTGGCCCAGCCCTGGACACTGCCCGCGAAGATCAAGAAGTCCATGGCGGGCGAGGATCCGATGGGCAGCGCGCCCTACGGTCTGCTCGCCACCCCCGAGGCCTTCCCGCAGGGCAAGTTCCCGGCCCTGGACGGCTCCGTCTTCGTCAAGCTGGACAAGTCGCAGCCGGACGCCGTGGAGCTGGTGCGGAACATCGCCGCAGCCGCCGATCCCCGGGCCACCGGGTTCACGCTGGCCGCGACGGAACGCAGCGACAAGTTCTCCTCGGTGCGCACCGGCCTGTTCGCGGGCGCCACCTGTGTGCTGCTCCTCATCGGCGCGAGTCTGCTCGTCTCACAGCTGGAGCAGCTGCGCGACCGCAAGAAGCTGCTCTCGGCCCTGGTCGCCTTCGGCACCCGGCGCCGCACGCTCAGCGTCTCGGTCCTGTGGCAGACGGCCGTCCCCGTCGTCCTGGGTCTTGCCCTGTCCCTCGTCGTGGGGATGACGCTCGGCGCGGTGCTCCTGAAGATGACCGCCCACAACGTGAGTTTCGACTGGTCCTCGGTCCTGGCGATGTCGGGGATCGGCGCGGGGGTGGTCCTCGCGGTCACGCTCCTGTCGCTGCCGCCGCTGTGGCGGATGATGCGGCCGGAGGGGCTGCGCACGGAGTAGAGGCTTTTCTCCGGAGGGGGTGGGCGGGTGGTCCGGTGCGTGCGCACCGGACCACCCGCACGTCCAGCACTGGCCGACCTGCACTCGCCGACCTGCACTCGCCGACCTGCACGGCCAACTCCCGCACCGCCGTCACCGATCCTTCTTGAGCTTCTCCATGAGCTGCTCGGTGTCCTCGATCAACGGCTGTCTGACCGCCTCGAAGTCGAAGGGCTTCTCGTCGTACCGGGACACGTAGAGCCACAGCCGCACCACGGTCGCGCCGTCGCGTACGGACAGGGACGCAGCGTCTCCGTAGGCGGCATAGCCGAGATAGGCCTCGTCACCGAGGCCGGAGACCTTCTTGACGGGTTCGAAGGGGGGCGACCAGTCCCCCTGGATCGACAGTGCCTCGAACTCGGCCGCGGGGTCGGTCTTCTTGTGGAGTTCGACGGACACGGACAGCCGGCCCTGCGTATGCCGTCCGGCGAACTCGAGGTCGCACCAGGAGCGGTCGAGGGAGTCGTCCTTGCGCTGCGCGTGGTGCAGCACGTCGCGCTTGCCGACGGCGGCCACCAGGTGCTGAGCCTCGGTGACCGAGCACAGATCGGCCGGCAGGACATAGCCCCGGGTGTCGGGCGCGTCCGCACCGCCGAACAGCGCGAGCCCCGCCGCCCACAGCGCCGAGGCGCCGAGAGCTCCGCTCAAGGCCCCCCGGAGCCAGGGCCTGCGGGTCCGCGCGGTGGTGTGATCTGCGGCCACCACATCGGCGGTCGGGGGTAACTCTCCGTCGTCGCCGACCAGTTCGGGCTCGGATATCACGATCTCCCCCTGTGCGTGGTTCCACCACGTCCGTCCACGTCCCGTCCGCCACGGGGCGGTCTACCGCTTGAGGTCCTCCATGAGGCGCTTCATGTCCTCGATCATCAGCGCCCGTACCCCGTTGAAGTCGGGCTCGGGCGGCTCCGGGGAATCGTCCTCGTCCCCCGACCAGTTGTACTCGTGGGACAGGTAGATCTTCAGGACCACGGGACCGTCGAGGACTTCGAGCTGCGGAGAGCCGTAGCTCGACTCCGGGGTGAAGAAGGCCCGCTCCCCGAGTCCGGAGACCTCCTTGATCTCCATGGCTTCGGTCTCGTCGAACCAGTCCGACTGGGTGGCGTTGCTCTTGAACTCCGGCTCCGGATCGACCTTCTTGTGCAGCTCCAAGGCGAGGTGTGCCGAGTACGAGACCTCCCCGTCCGGCAGCTCGTCGAACCCCCGCTCGCTCAGTCGCACCGAGCACCACGCGCGGTCGAGCGCGGGATCCTTGCGTACCGCGCGATGCTCGGGTGTCACCTTGCCGTATCTGACCTTGAGCGAAGCCAAGGTGGCCGTCGTACACAGGTCGTCGGGCAGTTGGTAGCCCTGCAGGTCGGGCTTCGAGTCGCCGGCCTGCAGCCCGTAGAGCGAGCCCGCCCAGAGCGCCGAGGCGACCAGGGCGCCGCCGAGCGCCCACAGCCAGGGCGGCCGGGGACGCGGCGGCCCGCTGCCCGGTTCGGGCGTGGCCACCACATCGGCGTACGTCGGTATCCCGGTTTCCCCACCGACCAGTTCGGGCTCGGATATCACGTTCTGTCCCCCCGCGGCTGTCCCGCAGGCTGCGGCGGTGCGGCGGCCGCGGCCGACTGCAGCGCGCTGTCCTGCGTGTATGTACGCAGGTATCCCACCACGGCGCCGGTCACCGCGACCAGAGGGACTACGACAACCGCACCACCATCACGTATCACGCTCCGGACTCTGCGGACTCCCCGTCGGGTTCGGGTGCCCGGGCGGATGCCGAGGCCCGTTGCATCGCGGTCTCCTGCGCGTGTTGGCGCAGGTAGCCGACCACCGTGTTGGTCACCGCGACCAGAGGGACCGCGACGACGGCTCCGCCGATGCCGGCGACCAAGCCGCCGGCCGCGACGGAGAGGACCACGGCGAGGGGGTGCACACGTACCGCGCGTCCGAGGATGAACGGCTGCAGCACATGGCCCTCGATCTGCTGTACGGCGAGGACGACGATCAGGGCCATGAGCGCGGTGAACACGCCGTGCGTGACCAGGGCGACGACCACCGCGAGCGCACCCGAGATGACCGCGCCGACCAGCGGGATGAAGGCGAAGAGGAAGATGAACACGGCGAGCGGCACGGCCATCGGGACGTCGAGGAAGTAGATGCCGATACCGATGAAGATGGCGTCGATCAGGGCCACTATCACCGTCCCGCGCACATAGGCGGTCAGCGTGCGCCAGGCGCGCGGTCCCGCGCCGGCGACGCCCGGACGGGCCGCGGCGGGGACGAGCTTGAGGGTCCAGCCCCAGATCCGCTTGCCGTCGTAGAGCAGGAAGAGCGTGGAGAACATCGCGAGCAGGATGCCGGTGAGGACCTCCACCATCACGGTGACGCCCGCGAGTCCGACGGATGTGATCTCCTCGGTGTTGGTGCCGATGGCTTCGCGCAGGTTCTTGGCGATGCCGTTGATCTCGTCCTCGGTGACCTGGAACGGGCTGTCGAGAAGCCAGCGTTCGAGTTCGTCGATACCGTTCTGGACCTGGTTGGAGAGGTCGTCGAGGTTCTCCATGACCTGCCAGACGACGAACCAGCCGACCAGGCCCATGATGACGAAGCCGGAGATGAAGGTGACGGCGGTGGCGACGCCCCGCGGCAGGCCCATCCGCATCAGACGGGCGACGGTGGGCTGCAGGAGCGCGGTGATGAGCAGGGCCGCGACGAACGCGAACACCACCAGTTGTACGGAGGAGATGGCCCGCATCAGGATCCACAGCGCGCCGGCGAGCACCAGGAAGCGCCAGCCGACCTCGGCGGCGAGCCTGATGCCCCAGGGAACCGCGGCGGCGGGGTCGGCCTTGGCCACTATGGCCGGGGCGTACGCGGGAGGCGCGGGGACCCTGTCGGCGGTGGGCGACGGCTCGGCGGCCTTGGACGTGGCCCTGGCCGGTTCTGCTTCCCCAGCCGATGCGGGAGCCGCTTCGGACGCCGGCACCGAAGCCGCAGGCTCCGTCGATACGGAGTCCGCCGATCCGGACTCCGAAGGCGCCTGCTCCGACTCCGCCCGTACCCGGCGTTCCTCAAGGAACTCGCCCATACGCGACAGACCGGCACCGGCGCTGCCCAGCCAGCCTGGCAGTCTCGACATGATCTTCCTTCTTCCCCCCACAGATCCCCCCGGATCCGAACGGCTTGAACCTACACGCGCGAAGCCCCCCACCGAAGGACGGTGAGGGGCTCCGCGGAGTTGAGCGCCGGAGGAAATCCGGGGATACCGGAGGAGATCCGGTCAGTACCAGCGGTTCTCCTGCCAGAAGTTCCAGGCTCCGCACGGGCTGCCGTAGCGGGAGTCCATGTAGTTCAGGCCCCACTTGATCTGGGTGGCGGGGTTGGTCCGCCAGTCGGCGCCGGCCGAGACCATCTTCGAACCCGGCAGCGCCTGCATCAGGCCGTACGCGCCGGAGGACGGGTTGGTGGCCGTGTACCGCCAGCCGGACTCGTGATCCACGATGTTGCTGAAGCACTGGAACTGGTCGGCAGGGACCATCTGCCGTGCCATCGCCTTGACTTCGGCGATGGAGTACGAGGCCTGCGTGGGGAAGCTGGAGGCATCGCGGGTGGAGGAGCGGTTCGCGGCAAGCTCTGCCTCGCGCTCCTTCGCCTTCTTCTCGGCCGCAGCCTTCTTCGCGGCTTCCTGCTTGGCGATCGCGTCCTTGGCCGCCTGCTTACGGGCGTCTTCCTCCGCGGACTTCTGCGCCGCGACGTCGGCGGCGGCAGCCTGCGCGTCGGCCTGCTGCGTCAGGGATGCGGTCTGCACCTCGACCTGCTGGCCTGCGGGTATGTCTGCGAGGAGAGTCCCTCCGTCGGCAGCTGTCGCCTCGAAGTCATCCGAGGGGTTCTGGGTGCTGCCCGAGGCAACGCCCACGACTGCGCCGACAGTGGTGACCGCGGTGGCCGAGGCCACTGCGAATCCCCGGACCGAAATCCGGCTCACACGGTTTCCTTCCAGCATCGTCCGAGGGGTGACCTTTCGGACGCAATCTTGCCCCTCGCGCTGGCTTCCGGCTGATACATGGTCACTGGAAGCACGGACCCGGTGGGGCAACTCCTGTGCGGGAGGAGCCTCTTGTGTCGCGGGTGGCATACGGCGATCTCTATGTAGTTCTGGGGTGAAACCGGTCCAACTTGCCCTGTGCCGCTGGGGGTACAGGAGTGCCGTATGCGGGGCCTGACAGGACCCAGACTCTGCCCGAACCGGACGCCGGTAGGCAATTCTGCGTTGCGTGGGAAAGCTCACACCCCGTTTACCCCTCGGGTTTCACGGAACCCCGTACGCGCGAGAGCGCCGCGCCTGTAAGCTCTTCGGCTTACCTGCGCGGCGCTCAACTGGGGCGTAAAGCCTCAGACTTGCTAGATATGACCGTCTTCGAGCATTTCGGTCACCAGGGCCGCGATCTGCGAACGCTCCGAGCGCGTCAGCGTGACGTGCGCGAACAGCGGATGCCCCTTCAACTTCTCGACCACGGCGACGACTCCGTCGTAACGCCCGACCCTGAGGTTGTCGCGCTGGGCGACATCATGAGTCAGGACGACACGGGAATTCGCGCCGATACGGGACAGAACGGTCAACAGGACGTTCCGTTCCAGGGATTGGGCCTCGTCCACGATCACGAACGCGTCATGCAGGGAGCGTCCGCGGATGTGCGTGAGCGGAAGCACCTCCAGCATCCCGCGCGCCGAGATCTCCTCGATGACCTCCTTGCCCGCGACCGACCCCAGGGTGTCGAACACGGCCTGCGCCCAAGGGCCCATCTTCTCGGCCTCGGAACCGGGCAGATAGCCGAGCTCCTGCCCGCCGACCGCGTAGAGCGGACGGAAGACCATCACCTTCTGGTGCTGGCGCCGCTCAAGGACCGCCTCGAGTCCCGCGCAGAGCGCGAGCGCGGACTTGCCGGTGCCTGCCCGGCCGCCCATCGAGATGATGCCCACGTCGGGGTCGAGCAGCAGATCCAGCGCAATGCGCTGCTCCGCGCTGCGGCCCTTGATGCCGAAGGCCTCACGGTCGCCGCGCACGAGCCGGACGTTGCCGTCCGGTGTGACACGGCCGAGCGCCTTGCCGCGCTCCGAGTTGAGCACCAGGCCCGTGTGCACGGGCAGGTCGGACGCCTCCGGCACATACAGCCGCTGCTCCTCGTAGAGGAGATCGACTTGCTCGCCGGAGAGGTCGAGTTCGGACATTCCGGTCCAGCCGGACTCCGTGATGGCGAGCTCGGCGCGGTACTCCTCGGCGAGGAGGCCGACCGAGCTTGCCTTGATACGGAGCGGAAGGTCCTTGGAGACGACGGTGACGTCGTATCCCTCGGCCTGGAGGTTGCGGGCGACGGCGAGGATCCGGGAGTCGTTGTCGCCCAGGCGGTAGCCGGCCGGGAGTACACCCGGGTCGGAGTGGTTGAGCTCGACACGAAGAGTGCCGCCCAGTTCCCCGAGGGGGATGGGGGCGTCGAGCCTGCCGTAGCGGACGCGGTAGTCGTCGAGCCGGCGCAAGGCCTGCCGGGCGAAGTAACCGAGCTCCGGGTGATGACGTTTCGCCTCGAGCTCCGTGACGACCACGATCGGGAGAACGACTTCGTGTTCGTCGAAACGGTGCAGGGCGCCCGGGTCGGCCAGCAGGACGCTGGTATCGAGAACATAGGTGCGCCTGTCGGGCATGCGGCGCTTAGTGCTGGTCACCACGGAAGGACGTACCCCCTCAGCAGAGGTCGGGGAGCGACGACGTCGCGGGCTTTCCCGGACCGGTCGGCCTCAACGGGCCGGAGACCGGCCCTGCTGCTCGCCTGGAGTCGCCGCACTTGCGTACGGTCCACCTGGTGCAAAGGGCCTCCCGGGTGAGCGGGCTCTATGCCGCTCACTGAGATACGGCATCCGTTTGTCGGACGCCGACCTGGAAGGGATATTCCCTCGAACACGCGAAGCCATGCAATGGCATATGACGTCGCGTTGGTTAACTGCCGGTGACGTGTGTCACCGACCCGGCGGGAGGCGCCCCTCCAGCCCCCCGGTACCCGGCACGCTACGCGCCGAAGCGCCGATGCCGAGCCGCGTAGTCACGGAGCGCGCGCAGGAAATCCACCTTGCGGAACGCCGGCCAGAAGACCTCGCAGAAGTAGTACTCCGACAGGGCCGACTGCCACAGCATGAACCCGGAGAGCCGCTGCTCCCCCGAGGTGCGGATGATCAGATCCGGATCGGGCTGCGCACTCGTATACAGGTGCTTGCCGATCGTCTCGACATCCACCGCCTGCGCGGCCTGCTCCAGGGACACCCCCCGATCGGCCGCGTCGAGCAGCATCGAGCGCACCGCGTCCGCGATCTCCTGCCGCCCGCCGTACCCGATCGCGACGTTCACGAGTATCCCCGTGTTGGCGCGCGAAGCCTCTTCCGCTTCCTTGAGCACGTTCTGCAGACCCGAGGGCAGCACATGCGTGGTCCCCACGTGGTGCACACGCCAGCGTCCGTCACGTGCCAGGGAGCGGACCGTGTCCTCGATGATGCCGAGGAGCGGGACCAGCTCCTCCTTGGGGCGGTCGAAGTTGTCCGTCGACAGCAGCCACAGGGTGACCACCTCGACATCGGTCTCCGAGCACCAGCCCAGGAACTCGCCGATCTTGTCCGCCCCGGCCTGGTGGCCCTGGGCGGTGGTGGAGCCCGCGGCCTTGGCCCAGCGCCGGTTGCCGTCCATGATCACGCCGATGTGCTTGGGCACCTGGTCGTGGTCCAGGTGGCCCTCCACGCGGCTCGCGTACAGCCTGACCAGCAGGCCGCGCAGCCTGTCGCGCAGGCTTGAAAAACCAGCCACGTTCGTTTCAGCCCCTCACGTGCAGACGGCAGTCCCCAAGCGCGAAAGCCTACCGCCGTAAACGGAGGCTCGGCCGCCGGGTGTGTCACAGCTCTGACGTAACTTCGTCTGTATGAACGACTCCTCCCCCTACGCCGCATCGGCCGACCGGTACGACTCCATGGAGTACCGCCGCACCGGCCGCAGCGGTCTGAAGCTGCCCGCGATCTCGCTCGGGCTGTGGCACAACTTCGGTGACGACCGGGGCCTGGAATCGCAGCGCGCCATTCTGCGCCGCGCCTTCGACCTGGGCGTCACCCACTTCGATCTCGCCAACAACTACGGACCGCCGCCGGGCAGCGCCGAGTTGAACTTCGGCAAGCTGCTCAAGCAGGACTTCGCCCCGTACCGGGACGAGCTGGTCATCTCCTCCAAGGCCGGGTATCTGATGCACCCGGGCCCGTACGGAGAGTGGGGCAGCCGCAAGTACCTGCTGTCCTCGCTGGACAACTCGCTCCAGCGGATGGGTCTCGACTACGTCGACATCTTCTACTCGCACCGCTTCGATCCGCAGACCCCGCTCGAGGAGACGATGGGCGCGCTGGCGTCCGCGGTGCAGCAGGGCAAGGCGCTGTACGTCGGCATCTCCTCCTATACGAGTGAGCAGTCGCGGGAAGCGGCGCGCATCCTCCAGGAGATGGGGGTACGTCCGCTCATCCATCAGCCCTCGTACTCGATGATCAACCGCTGGACGGAGGAGGACGGGCTGCTCGACGTCCTCGAAGAGGCGGGCATGGGCTGTATCTCCTTCGTGCCGCTGGCGCAGGGGCTGCTCACCGGCAAGTACCTGAAGGGGATCCCGGAGGGTTCGCGGGCGACGCAGGGCAAGTCGCTCAATCCGGACCTGCTGAGCGACGAGGTGGTCCGCCGTCTGAACGGTCTCAACGACATCGCCGCTTCCCGCGGCCAGTCCCTCGCGCAGCTGGCACTCAACTGGGTGCTGCGGGACGAGCGGATGACGTCGGCGCTGATCGGTGCGTCGAGCGTCGCGCAGCTCGAGGAGAACGTGGCGGCGCTGAGCGGCGCGAAGCTCACGGAGTCGGAGCTGGCGGCGATCGACGAGTTCGCGGTGTCGACGCCGGGGACGAACATCTGGGCGGGCCGCTCCTGAGTGCGGTGGCGGGGGCCGTCACGGCCCCCGCCTCACTCCCCTGTGACCTGCATCCCGGCCGCGGGGCTCGGGCGGTTGAACCAGGTGCCGCTCTCGGGCAGCAGGAGCAGCACGATGACCGGGGCGGCCAGCGCGATCCGCAGCGCGACGACCACGTACTCCCCGGGTGTGACCGCTTCTTCCAGGGCGGAGATCGACCCCGCGGCGCAGAAGCCGAGCAGGGCGACGGTCCACCAGCGCATACGGTTCCTGGCACCCGAGGGGAAGCGCAGCGCGAAGGCCGCGGCGATCCATGTGGGCGCCCAGGACGCGAACAGGTGACCCTGCCGGTACGAACTGGCGTCTTCCGTCTGGACGAGGAAGGCGAACGCACCGAAAGCGCCCAAGGTCACCGCCAGTATGTGGGCGATGTACACGGGGCCGGGCATCTTGATCTTGGCGGTCATGCCAGGAGAGTTGCGGGGCCAGGGGCGACGAATAGGAGCCCCTGGAACCCCGGGCGACAGGGACCTCGAACGCCCCGCCCCGCTGGGGGAAAAGAAAAACGGGCCGGTCCGTGGGGGGGGAGACGGACCGGCCCGAGGGGGGGTTTCCACCATAACCCTTCGTAAGGGGTGCTGTGTGCATCGGCGTGGCGCAATTACGCTCCGAAGCCGCCGAGCACCACACCCGTCACCGCTCCGGCCAGCATGCAGGGCCCCAGCGGCATGGCGCTCTTGCGGCCCGCTCGGCCAAGCAGGACAAGGGCTGCGGCGTATCCGCCGGCGTAGAAGATGCCCGCGAGGAAGCCCAGGAAGAGGATCTGCCAGCCGTACCACCCAAGGGTTACCCCGAGGACGATCGCCAACTTGACGTCTCCGAAGCCCATCCCGCTCGGATGGAGCAGGAAAAGCGCGAAGTAGCCGCCGCCCAGGGCGAGTCCGCCCAGGAGCGCACCGGTCCAGCGGCCGCCCGATGCGGCGAAGAGCGCGGCGAGACCGAGGCCCACCGCCGCCGCCCCCGCGAGCGGCAGCGTGAGGATGTCGGGGAGACGGTGAACGTTTCGGTCGACGGTCGCGAGCACCACCCCGAAGGGGGTCAGGAGCAGCCATACGGCGAGTTCGGGGCGGGCGCCCGTCGAGGCCGCGAGTGCGGCGCAGAGCGCGGCCGTGAGCAGGACCGACGAGTGGGCACCGGGGCCGTACGGGCCCGACGAGCAGCGGGTCGTGCCGAGCCAGCCGCCCCAGGGCCCCGTGAGCGTGTGGCCGGACGGGCAGGCCGCGCGCCAGGGCCGGCCGGCCGGGACGGAGAGCCGGTAGGAGACGCGACCGGTGAACACTCCGGCGAGTGCGCCGTACAGCGCCGCGAGGGCGATCAGGAGGGCAGCCACGCGCAGAGGCTAGAGGGATCACGGCGCGTACGTCATGGGCCCCTGGGCCCAACCCGCGCACACGGCAGGGGTGTTCACTCCAGAGCCAGGTCGAGCAGGACCCCGGCCGCGCAGCCGAGTCCCACGCCGAGGCTGGTGAGCAGGATGGCCTCGGGGGTCAGCTCCGCCCACAGCCGCGCGAGGTGGGCGGTGTGCGCGGCGATCGGGACCGTGAGGGCGGCGAGCAGATGCTGTGCGGGCGAGTCGCGGAACGGGGAGAGGTGCAGACGGCCCGCGACGAGTACCGCGAAGGCGGCGCAGACGGCGGCGGGCAGGGGCAGGACCAGCAGGTCGCCCCAGGCGGTCCACCCCGCACCGGCCGGGGTGACGCCGTCACCGAACGGGCCGTATCGATTCTGCTCGGACTCGGTCAACGGGTCGTGGAGCAGGGCGAGTTGGGGGTACGCGGCGACGACCAAGGCGACGAGTCCCGCGGTCCAGGACCGTAACTGCGCGGCGCATGCGGCGAGGGGGCGGGTGCGTATCGCCTGTCTGCCGCCGAAGGTCATGGCGGCAAGTTACGGGCGGGGCGGGCCCAGTGCCATGAGCCCAGGGGCCCAACAGCAAGAAAGCCGGCGCCGCGCAGCCCCCTCCACTGCGCGGTACCGGCACACGCGCAATTTGCCCGCGCGAATTCTCGTTGGTCTGAACTTACGTGATGCCTACATTCCGATGGACCGATTTCGGATAACGATGCGGATTCAGGCGCGATCATTACGTGCGTAATGCCCGAGTTCGGGCAGTTCTGCGGGGCGCAATGTGGTCTGGATCACGCCACGGTGAGGGCCTGAAGTGGTCGGGAATTCCCCGGTGTGACGGCGCAGGGCGACCGATAATCCGTCCATGCCCACCCCCATGACCACGCCCACGTCCGCGCACATGACCCCACGCGTCACCTGGGCCGCGGCCCAGGCCCGGAGGTTCGCACGCCAGTCGCTCACGACTCCCGTCGAGGGGGCTGCGCCCGAGCAGCTGGCCCTGCTCGCGGGGGCGATGTGCGGTACGCACGCCCAGGTGGCGTCCGCGGCGGAGCTCTCGCTCGCGCTGCGGCATACCGAGGCCACCCGGCAGGACGTGCGCGAGGCGCTCGGCGATCCGTCCGGCAAGGTGCCCGGCGAGGAGGCGACGCTGGTCAAGACGTACGGGCCGCGCGGCACCGTACATCTGCTCCCGGCCGCCGAACTGCCTTTGTGGACCGGTGCGTTGTCCGCTCTGCCGACCGGTGCGCAGCACGCGGAGGGCGTACGGCTCGACGCGCGGCAGACCGACGAGGTGATCGCGGCGATCGCCGACGCGCTGACCGGGCGCTGTCTCACGGTCGACGAGATGACCGAGGAGATCGTGGCGCGTACGGGGCCCTGGGCGGGTGAGCTGACGATGCCCGCGTTCCAGACGATGTGGCCGCGCTGGCGCACCGTGATGCACACGGCCGGGCAGCGCGGTGCGCTCTGCTTCGGCCCGAACCGTGGGCGCAAGGTCACCTTCACCCGCCCTCGCAGCGGCGATCCGCTCCCTGCCGCGCAGGCGCTGCCCGCCCTCGTACAGCGCTATCTGCACGCCTACGGGCCCGCGACGCCCGAGTCCTTCGCCAAGTGGCTTGCGATGCCGATCGGTTGGGCCCGTACCACGTTTCACGGCTGCGAAGTGGAGGAGGTGGACTTCGAGGGGGCTCCGGCGTGGGTCGCGGCCGGCGACGCGGTGTTCTCCGACGAGCCGGTACGGGGTGTGCGGCTGCTCCCCTACTTCGACTCCTTCGGCATCGACGCGTACCCGCGCGAGCGGTTCTTCCCCGGGCGGGCCTTCGAGCGGGCCACGGCCCGCGGCCAGGCGGGGAACTACCCGCTCCTCGTGGTGGACGGAGAGGTGGCGGGCGTCTGGCACCAGAAGCGCTCGGGCAGACGGATCGCCGTGACGGTGGAGCCGCTCGGCAAGCTGGGCGCTGGGCGGATGCGGGAGCTGGAGGCACAGGTCGTACGGGTGGGTGAGGTGTTGGAGGGGGCGGCCTCGCTGACGGTGGGAGAGGTCGCGGTGGGACCGCACGCGTAGGGGCGGAGCCGAGATGGGGCCCCGACTTGGGTCTGCGGGCCCATCTCCCTTTCCGCAGGTCATGGTTGCGTGGTCGGACTACCGCGCGACCGTGACCAGTTGGGGTGGGCGACATGAACGGCACTGCGTACTACACCGTTCCGCAGCAGCGGCCGCTCCCCCGGGCGCTCGGCGGTGCCATCGCCGTCACCTACACGCTGCTCACCATCGCCCTCTTCAGCAGCATCGGCGCGCTCATGGCCGCCGACCGAATCGACGGGGTCTTCGTCGGGCTGCTTCTGTACGGGGTGATACCCGGCGCCGTCGGAGTCGTCGCCGCGCGGCGGGCCTGGCGCGGGACGGTGCGGGCGCGGTGGGTGCTGATCGGTGCGCACGGGCTTTACGTGCTGCAGGCGTTCGGGTCGCTGGGGCGCGGGGATGCGCGGGGGCTCACCCAGTTCGTGCTGCCCGTCCTCGCGATCGTGCTGCTCTGCCGGGCGTCCAGCCGGGAGTGGTACGCGAGCGATCCCCACGGGCGGGTCGAGCGGCGGCCGTTCAGCATCGCGCGGTGGATCAAGTGGCGTACGGACGAGGGGCAGTCCATGCCCGAGTACGCCGCGCTGCTCGCCCTCGTCGCCGCGATCGTGGTGGGTGTGGTCGCGCTCGGGATGAACGGGACCATATCGAGCACGGTGTCGAGCGCGGTGTGCACGATCACCGGGGGTGGGGATTGCGGTGGCGGTGGGGGCGGTGGCGGTAACGGTGGCGGGACCGAGGGTGGCGGCAGCGGAGGCGGGGACACAGCAGGCGGCACGGGCGGCGCGGGTGGCGCGGGCGGCACGGGCGGAGACCAAGAGGGCGACCAAGAGGGCGACGACGAGCCCGGCGACGTCACCCCCGTAAGCAACGACCAAGGCGGGGGCGACGACGACAAGAAGGGTTTCTGGGGGCAGCTCGGCGACGTGTTCACCCAGCCCTTCAAGGCCGCCTGGGAGGACGTGAAGGGGACGTGGGACGCGGTCACCGACCCGGGCAAGTTCCTGTCCGACACCTGGAACGGACTCAAGGACTACACCACCACCTGGTGGGGCAACAAAGCCGATGAGCTGGGCAAACAGTGGGACGAGGGCGGCTGGAACTATCTCACCGTTCCGCTCAAGTGGATCTCCACCCCCGAGGACTTCGTCACCGACTTCCTGATCGATTCGTTCATCGACACCGAGTCCTTCGAGAACGGCGACTGGGGCAAGGGCCTCGGCAACACCATCTGGAACGTCGGCTCGATCTTCATCCCCGGCGTCGGCGCCGCCAAGTGGCTGCAGAAGCTCAACAAGATCAACAAAATCAACAAGCTGCGCAAGCTGGGCGACCTCGCGACCGACGCCGCGAACAGGGCGCGCAAGGCCCGCGAGCTCGGCGACGTGGGCGCGGCCCGCAAGGCGGCCGACGAGGCGCAGCAGCACGCGGACGACGCGGCGAAGAAGGCCAGGGAGAACCCGGACGACGCCGATCTCGCCGAGGACGCGAGGAAGGCGCAGGACCAGGCGCTCGCCGCCCGGACCGACGCGGCCAAGGCGGCGCTGCGCAAACGGGGTTCGTCGGTGTCGGACGAACAGATCGACGGGCTCGTACAGCGGGCCCAGGACAATCCGACCGACGGCGGGATCAGCAAGAAGCAGGCGTCGGACGCGCTGAACGAGCTGTCGGATCTGGCCGGGCGGCCCAACGTCCGCCCGGATGCCGCCAGTTCACTCGAAGGCAAGGTCGTCAACGCCAAGACGGCCGACGCGCTGGACCAGGCGCGGGCCGAGGTGCACGCCGTGCAGCGCGCCGCCGATGACGCCGCGCCCGGTACGCAGGTGGACGCCGGACCGGGTACGGAGGCAGGGCGGCCCGCCGACCTCGGCTCCGAGCAGCTGGATCTGGACGAGATCCCCGACGCCGACGTGGCGTACAAGGCCAAGGACGGTACGTACCACGTGGTCGAGGTGAAGAACGCGGGCTCGGCCACCCGTAAGCCGGCCTTCGCCAACCAGGTGGAGCGGCTGCGGAAGTGGGCCGACAAGGCGCCGGGCCGCAAGGCGACCGTCGAGATCGACAGCACTGACCGGTGGACGCAGATCTTCAGCGAGTTCAAGCCGGGCCGTGGCGGCAACCCCGCCAAGGACCCCCGTACGGCCGCGGGCGAGATGGCGAAGAACAACGTCGACGTGTCCATCGGCGGCAAGAAGCTGAGCGCCGCGGAGGTCGGCCGGATGCAGGATGCGATCAACGAGCGGAACCGCAACGGCACAATGGACTGGTCGAAGATGACGGACCCGGACGCAGCCCGTGAGTACCTGGGAGTGTGAGTGTGAGCGACGAGCTCGATTGGGATCCCGGAGTGCGTCGCTGGTCCTACGACGGGGACCACGTGGTGCCGCGGGTCCTGCGTGAGCTGCCGTACCCCTGGGACGACTGCGAACAGGCCGCCGTCTCGGCGACGGACCGCACGCCGGCGGAGGTGGACCGGGCCCGCGCGAGTCTGCTCGCGCTGCTCGACGAACCCGCGCCGCCGGTGCCCGAACCGCCCGCGCCGGGGACGCTCCACCTCGTCTGGGACACCTATTACGTCGAGCTGACCGAGCGCTGGCCCCGGCGGGCGGACCTCACCTGGGAGCGGGTGGACGAGTTCGTCCGCACCGCGCTGCACCGGGACGCGGGCCTGCCCCTGAACGTGCACGCGCTCACCCATGTCGAGGCGACGATGCGCCACCTCATCGACCACGACTACACGTTCACGGCCGCGGCCATCTGGGACTGGCTCGCCCTCGACGCCGACCCCGGCCGTTTCGCCGAGTGGGCCGTCCCGCTCGCCGAACGCTCGGTGACGGAGGGCCTGGAGGCGGACTCGGCGATCGCGTATCTGGGGGCGGCGGGCGCCGTCGACGCTCTGACACGCCTGGCGGAGAAGCCGGACGGCCCCGCGAGCTGGGACGACGCGGAAACAGCCCGCGACATGCTGGCGGAGCTGCGCTCGCGCGGACGATAATCGCGGCCAACTGTCCCTTTTCTCCGAAAAGTTGGGGTCGCCTGATGCCCGAAGCGCAAAAGGAGCAACAGGAACTGCCCGAGCGGCCGTCGTACATGGACTCCCGCCTCTTCGAGCCGATGCTCAAGTACGCGTCGCGCACGCAGGTCGCGTTCTACCGGGCGACGGACGGACGGATCGGCGGCAAGTTCCGCGGTGAGCAGCCGGTCTGCCTGCTCACCACCAAGGGCCGCAAGTCCGGCAAGCTGCGTACGCACGCGCTGATCTATCTGCCGTACGGGGACGGGGTGGTGCTCGTCGCCTCCAAGGGCGGCTCCCCCACGCACCCGCAGTGGTACCGCAATCTGTCCGAGGAGCCCAAGGTGCTCGTGCGCACCGGGGCGCATCTGCGGGTGATGCGGGCGCGGACGGCGGGCAAGGACGAGCGCGAGGAGCTGTGGCCGCGGCTTGTCGATCTGTATCAGGAGTACGACTGGTACCAGTCGTGGACTGATCGTGAAATCCCTGTGGTGATCTGCGAGCCGATCTAGCATCGGCCGAATGAACACGACACCGCACAGCGAGCGTTCGTTCGAGGATCTGGTCCGGGAGGCCGAGGAGGCCGATGTCTCGGGCTGGGACTTCAGCTGGTTCGAGGGGCGGGCCACCGAGCAGCGGCCCAGCTGGGGCTATCAGCGGCTGCTCTCGGAGCGGCTCGCGAAGGCCGGGGCGGCACTCGATCTGCAGACGGGCGGCGGCGAGGTGGTGGCGGGTGCGCTGCGGCTCGCGGGGCAGCGGCCCGCGCTGAGTGCGGCCACGGAGTCGTATCCGCCCAATGTCGCCAAGGCGACCCGGCTGCTGCACCCACTCGGTACGACGGTGGTGGCGGCCCCGGACGAGCCGCCGTTCCCGTTCGCGGACGGGGCGTTCGACCTGGTGAGCAGCCGGCATCCGGTGAAGGCGCACTTCGGGGAGATCGCCCGGGTGCTGGCACCCGGCGGCACGTACTTCGCGCAACACGTGGGCCCGGCCAGCGCCTTCGAGCTGATCGAGTACTTCCTGGGGCCGCTTCCGGCCGAGGCGCACCGGGGCCGCCACCCCGACGACGAGTCGGAGGAGGCGCAGGCGGCGGGTCTTTCGGTGGTCGATCTGCGCCTTGAGCGGCTGCGGATGGAGTTCTACGACATCGGTGCGGTGGTGCACTTCCTGCGCAAGGTGGTCTGGATGGTGCCGGGCTTCACGGTCGAGGAGTATCTGCCCCAACTGCGGGCGCTGGACGAGCAGATCAGGGCCGAGGGGCCGTTCGTGGCGCACAGCGCGCGGTTCCTGATCGAGGCGCGGCGGTAGGCAGGACCGGACCGGAAGTTCAGGGACCAGCCCCTTGGGGCTGGTCCCTTTTCGTGGCGGTCATGCGGTGGTGAGGGCTCACGCGGCGGCGAGGGCCGCTTCGATGCGCGCGGTCATCGCGGTGATCGAAGGGGTCGCGCCGTGCTTGCGGGCGTGGACGCCGGAGGCGAGGGCCATGCGCACGATGGTGCGGAAGTCCTCGGCGGCGGCCGGGCTCTGCTTGGTGAGGACGTCGACCGCCTCGGTGAGCTGCGGCAGGACCTTGTCCGCGAGTTCGGCGACGGACTTGCCCTTGAGGTCGCCGAGCTTCGACTTCTCCGCGAGTACGTGGCCGAGGGGGCCGGTCGCGGAGTTCAGGGCGATGGAGCCATGGGCGGCGATCTTGCCCGGGGAACCGGCGCCGTCGGCGGCGGCGAGCAGGGAGACGGCGCCGTAGGCGGCGGTGCGGACGGTCTGCTTGTCGGCGGCGGAGAGGGTCAGGGCGGCGGTGGTGGCAACGGACACGGTGAGCTCCTTGGCGGGTGAGGCGGGGCGCCTCGGTTCGTTCCCGGTTTTCCGGGCGGTCCCGGTGGGGCCGTGACACCACTATGGCACGCGCTTGGCGCCATGGCGAGCCAATGTGGCGCAGGATTGGCGCCAGAGGGAGGCTTATGGCCCTGAGCTGGGGTTTTGGTCGGGAAATTGGGTGCGGAAAGTTTGGGCGAGCGCGCCTTGAGTGGCGCGCAGGGCGCCATGGGGTGGTTGGTGGCGCCATATTGGCGCCATTTGGGCCGGTGGTCGGGAAGCCGGTCGGGCTGTCGGGCCGTCGAGCCGTCGGGCTGTCGAGCCGTCGGGCTATCGAGCTGTCGGCCGAGGCGCCGCCTCAGGTGGTCAGCCGGCGGACGGTCGTATCGAGGGCCGCGATGATCGCGTCGGCACGCGTACCGGTGTGTGCGGTGGCCAGTTCGATGCCGAGGCGGCCGTCGAAGGTCGTGACGATGTACGTGGAGGTCGGGGCGGGCGGCGCGGCGGGATCCGCGCCCGTCACCGGCCTGAGCGGCTGATCGAGGATGGCGCCGCGGAAGTCGGTGACCGTGAGGCCCTCAGGGGTACGCAGGTGCGGGATCCTGCCCCAGTTGGTGAGCATCGTGGTGTCCGCGGCCAGGACCACCGGGGTCTGCGCCGCCGGGGTCTGCACCGGCGGCGGTGGAGCGTCCGGGTCCGGTCCGGTGAAGTGCAGCTGGGACTGCTGGACGACGCCGTCGCCGAGACTCTCGTGCAGTTCGTCCAGAAGGGCCTTCGCGAGCACCAGCGGGTCGGTGTGCGCGCCGACGGAGCGCTTGAATCCGACGGTGCCGAAGATGTTCGTCCCGGCCAGGGCCTGCACCGGCGGGCTGATGCGGGTGCGCACGTCCACCGGATACATGAAGGGGACGGACACCTCCCGGGTCCGCGACCCTTCGGCGGCGACCTGGGCATCGGCATGGGCATGGGCCTGGGCCTGGGCCTGGGCGATCATCACGGCCGCCGAGACCAGACCGTGGACGGAGAGGTTGTCGGCGTGCCCGAGCCGGACCAGGGCCGAGGTCGTCTCCGCGGTGAAACGGAGCCGGCGACGGACCTGCCCGGCCGCGGGAGTTGGGGCGGCGGCGGGCCCGGTCTCGTCGGGCAGGTGCGGTTCCGGGGCCGGTTCGAAGAGCGCTTCCACGCCGCTGCGGCCGAGCCGGGTGACGCCACGGTCGGCCAGCAGCGACTCCAACGGCTCCGGAAGCGGCTGCACTTCAAGCGGTGTGGGCTGCCCGGTCTCGACGATGTCGGTGTAGTGCCCCCAGATCTCGGCGAACAGGGCCAGTGAGGCGCGGGCATCGGCGATGCAGTGGTCGGTCAGCAAGGTGACGGCCGAGTGGTCACCGTTGCGGGACACCTCGAGGCCGATGAGCTCCCCGGTGTGGTCGAGCTTCCGGGTCGCCGCTGCCGGCTCCCCGTCCGTGACGCGGACCTGGACGGCGGGCACAGGACGGTGGTCGGGCAGGACGAGTTCGGGCGCCCCGCCTTCGGACCGGATGTGTCCGGTGAAGACGGGATGCACCCGGCACGACGCCTCGAACGCCCCGGTCAGCGCGCCGACATCCAGCGGGCCGTGGACCGTGACGGCGTACGCCACGGTCTCCGTGGGCTCCAGATGCATGGCCTCGGACGGCGCCAGCGGCCGGCCGGTGAGCGCGGACTCATTCACTTCAGCCATCTCTGCCGTCACTCCCACTCACCCACGGACCCCGAAGAGGGATCACTCTAGATCCTGCGCGCATACAGGGCATGTGGGTACTTATCCCCCTCACATGGGGTTGGGGGCGGAGTGGGGGTCGGACGGGGCGCCGCAGGAGCTCTCGACACCGTCATGACGGCGCCACTTCTCCCAGCGCCCGCCGGATGCGCGCGATCATCGTCGCGGGCGAGCCGAAGACCTCTGCCGCCGTGAAGCGCAGGATCGTGTCGACCTCCGCACAGGACTGGAGCGCGTTGAAGCGGTGCACATCGCGGTCGTGGGCGGCGCGGCTGCCGTGGTACGCGTAGCCCTCGATCTCGACGGCGACCCGCGCGGCCTGGAACAGGAAGTCGACACGGACCCAGCGGCCCTCCCCGGTCCGCAGCTCGGCTTGGGATTGCGGGTGCAGACCCGCCTCGTGCATCCGTAGCCGCGCGATGGTCTCGGCCACCGACTCGCTGCGGGGATCGGCCAGGGCGAGGCGTTCGACCGCCGTACGCCGACCGGACTTGCGGGGCAACGACCCGACTGCGGCGGCCAGTTGGCCGAGATCAGCAAGCGGCGGACGCCGCGTGTCGCCCCTCCCCCGCCAAGTCAGCGCCGAGTCCACGGCGGTCAGGGCGTCGTCGAGCGGGGCGGTGCGCAGGAGGTCGGCGAGGGTGCGCAGGGGTGTGGTGACGCGTAGGCCGTAAAGGTCACGGGTCTGGGATGCGGACAGGCCGCAGCGGTGGACGGTCACATCGGTGCGGCGTTTGCGGTTCGCCCCGCGCAGGTCGGTGAACTCCAGCTTGCCGTCGCCCGCGAACAGTTCGATGGAGTTCAGCCGGGCTGCCGTGCGGTGGCTCGCCACCAGGTGGGCGGCCGTGGACTGGATCGCGCGCACCCGCGCCCCTACGTCGACTTCCCTGCCGGGTTCGGCCCAGGCGCCTCGGCCGAGGCGGACCCAGCCCTCCTTTCGTACGCGGGCGTAGACGGCTGCCGGGGACCAGCCGGCGGTGGTGGCGTCGGCGAGGAGGAGGACGCCGTGGCGGGTCAGGGTGCGCAGGTCTCGGTTCGAGGTCATGAGCGGGATGATCTCGGAAGGGGGGAGGGGGTGGGGTGGGCTGTGGATAAGTGGGGTGAGGGGGACCCTGCGGGACAGGATTATCCGGATTGCTGGGGTTTGCGGTGCGCGTTAGGTCCCCTTGTGGGGGATGGGTGGCGGGTTGAGGTGGGGGTGCGGGCGAGTGGGGGTTGGGAAAGGCTTAATTGAGGGGTTGGGGTGGGTGGGGGGTTGCGCGGACCTCGTGCGGGTGGGCTTTTTGGGTGGCGCGCCGTTGGGCTTCCGTTCTCCTATTGCTGTTAGAGATTGGGGGCGAGGGGCTGCTGTACGGGTTGGGGGGAGCTCAATTTGCCCTTCTCTGGCCGTAATTGGGGAACGGTCGATGGATGGCGAGGTGGGTGGGCGAGCCGCCGCGCGAGGTCTGCGCAACCATCTACGGACATCAGCCACTCAATTCATGCTTTTCCTCGCCACGGTGGACGTGCGGACGCCGACGGTGTGCGGCCGCCCTCACCACCTGGGCGGGGCGCCGCAGGTGGTGAGGGTGTCGCCTTGCGTGTCGGTCAGTACGCGGCGGTGGTCGCGTGGGGCAGGACGGCCCAGGTGCGGGTGCCGCCGCCCGGTTCCGGGGATTCGTCGCAGCCCCAGGTGCCCGCGCAGGCTTTGACGACGCGGGCGAGGAGGCGGAGTGCGGTACGGCGGCGGGCGTCCACGGCTGCGGCGAGACGGGGGTTCGTGGGGCGGGGTTCGCCGTCGTAGACGATCACGCGGAGAGCGCCGGAGCGGTAGCGGAGGGAGAGGTAGACGGTCGGGGCGGCACCACCCAACTGGCAGCCGATGGCGGTGAGTTCACTGACGGTCTGCACCGCCGCGTCGGCGAGTTCGGGGAGGTGGTGGGCGGTGAGGATGTGGCGGGTGGCGGCTCGGGCCACGGAGGGGGTGGAGAGGGCGGAGGGGAGGGTGAGGCTGTACGTGAGGGTGTCGGGCGAGGCGGGGGCGAGGGCGGCGGCTTCTTCGGTGCGTACGAGGGCGAGTGGCATCGAGTACTCCCTTGTGCGGTGAGGGAATTGGGGCACGGTCGCGGGTGGGTGCGGGGCGTGGGGTGGTGGCCTTGCCCCTGCCGGTACCGGCGCCTGGTGGGCAGGGGTGCGCTTCCGGATCACGCGTAGAGTTCCGTGACCGTTCCATCACTCACTGTAGGGGGCGGTGTGGACAATTTTCCACTCGCTCGCGGAAATAGGTCCGCGCCATACACTTCCGTCATGGCGGCGAGAACCTCACCAACTGAGCGCCAGAAGCGCCTTGGTGCCGAAGTACGACGGATGCGCATCGCTGCGGACATGTCCGCCGAGCAGGCCGCAGGTCTGCTCGGCGTCGACCGCAGCAAGATCTCTCAGATCGAGTCCGGTAATCGCGCGATCAGCCCCGAGCGCCTGCGCACCCTGGCTTGCAACTGCGCCTGCACGGACGAGAGTTACGTCGCAGCCTTGGCTGATATGGCGAGCATCCAGCCACGCGGCTGGTGGGAGCGCTACAGGGGCGCCCTCTCCCCCGGCTTCCTGGATATCGCCGAAGTCGAGTGGCACGCGGTGCGCATGCGTAGCGCCCACGTCGTACACGTGCCCGGGATACTCCAGACCAGCGACTACGCAACTGCCGTCTTCCAGGCCGTAGTTCCGCCGTTGCCCGCACACGAGGTCGCACTGCGCGTGGCGCACCGGCTTGAGCGACAGCAGGTACTGGAGGGCGATGATCCGCCCGAGTACCTCGGAATCGTCCACGAGGCCGCGCTGCACATGCAGTTCGGCGGCCGAAAGGTCGCTCGCGCACAGCTGGAGCACCTGCTTACCCTGTCGGAGCGCGAATCGGTGATCCTGCGCGTCATCCCGTACGAGGGCGGAGCCTTCCCGGGAGCGGGGCAGACCGTGAACTACTACGAGGGGCCCGTACCCCGGCTCGACACTGCCGAGGTGGACAGCACCCACGGCCCGGCCTTCCTGCACCAGGAAGCCCAGCTCGACAAGTACCGCGCACAACTCGACTGGATGGAGCGGATCTCCTTGCAGCCCAACGAGTCCCAGGACTTCATCCGCGACCTCGCCAACCGACTCTGAAGGAGCACCCGATGAGCGACATCACCTGGGAAGAGCCGTTCTGCGGCGAGGGCGCAAGCTGCTTCCGGCTCGGAACGGACCAGGACGGCAACGGATACGTGGCGGTCGCCGGATCCGAAGAGACGTATCTCCTCGACAGCCGTGAAGCCCTGCGTCAGATGATCCTCGACATCAAGGCGGGCAAGGCCGACCACCTGCTCTAGGCGGCCTGATTCGCAAATTCACAGTGGCCCGCCGCGCGCACGGCGCTGCCCGTTGTATCGCACGGCGAGCCACCAGGCAGCGCCCCCCTCTGCTGTCGGCGGGGTGATCGCTGCCCGGTCCGGCCCTACGCGTACCTGAAGTAGCGGCAGCCCAACGGGCCGTTGTCGTCGAAAGCCGGCCAGTACATGGCACCGCGAGTATTGGGCCCGAAGATCCCGTCCGCAGCGACGCCGACACGCTTCTGCGCCGCAATCACCGCGGACCGCGTCTTTGACCCATACTGCCCGTCGACGGTGAGACCGGCGCCGTAGCAGGAGTTCAGTCCGCGCTGCAGTGCCTTGACACCTGCGCCGGAGTTGCCACTGGTCAACTGGCACTTCATCGGGTCCCACGAAACGCCGCTGCTGGTGCCGGGGACCACTGCATGCACATCACTGAATTCAATGTGGCTGGTGATCGTCACCCCGGTGGTGCAGGTGCCGATCGCGCTGGCAGGAGTGGCGGTCAGGGCGACCAAGCCTGCGCCCAACATCGTGGCGGAAACAAGCGAGCCCACTACCCGCGCCTTGAACCTACCCATACGTCCTCCTTGTTGAGCGACGACCGTTTGCCGTCCCTGGCACAGAGCTCGGATCGCTCTCCGAAGATCCAGGCGGACCCAACATGCTCCATGCGCCTTGTGCCGACCTTGAAGGAACCTTGTACTTCTGGCGGGGTAGGCGAACCTGGCCGTTCAGCTGGGGATTTCAGGTCCCTGCAAGGGTCTCCCCCGATGCTGTGCGCACCACTCGACGGGGAGGGACTCCATGAACTTCCGTTCCACACGCAGTCGTTCGGCCGCCGCGGTGCTCGGCGCGCTGGCCGCCGTCACGCTGGCGGTCAGCGCGACGCCGGCGTCGGCGGCCGCTTCCAACGGATACATCAGCGGCGGCGGTTCCATCTACGACGACTTCGGCGACGAGGGCACCCTGTCCACGACCTCGTACGCCATCTCCAGCGCGACCTGCTTCTGGCAGAACGTCCTCTACGCCGAGGGCGCCATGAAGAACGACGAATTCCGCTTCGCCAAGTCCGACATCGACGGCGAATTCGGCTCCAAGACCAAGTACGCCACACGGAACCTGCAGAACCGCTGGGGCCTGACCGTCGACGGCGTCGTAGGCGAGGGCACCATGAGCAAGCTGGACGCGAAGCGCACCTGGCTGCCGGACGTCGACGGGGGTGTCTGGACGGGCCATCTGAAGCACGAGCGCACCACCGACACCGGCGTCATCGTGGTCACCTACTACGGCAAGTACCACAGCTTCGCCATGCGCCGCGGGGAAACGGGCCGCTGGACCTTCGAAGACGTGAGCACCGGGTCGCACAACAAGGCCAGCTACACCGAGAACGACTGCTGACACCCGTGCCCGGCCGCCCCGCTCACCCGGCGGCCGGGCAGGGCTCACCCGCCGCCACCGGCCAGGGAATGACACGGACCTGCGAGAGCGGAAGCTTCAGCGTCTCGCGGGCCTTCCACAGGGCGACCTCACCGTCGGCGTCGCCGAGCATGAGGTAGTGGTCGCGAGGGTTCAATCTCCCTCCCATACCCGGGAGTTCACCGGCCGGGACGACCGGCTGAACGCACACCCACTGGGGCCTGATGCCGTAGTACTCAGCCACGTCCCCGCCGTCCTCCGCCGTCTGGGCGGCCTGGATCGCCGTCGCCTGCGCGGGGGCCATGACGAACTGGATAGGGCCGAGCAGGAAGGTCCCGACGGCGAGCAGAGCGGTCAGGGTGCCGTACGCCCAGCGGTTCTCCACCGACCTGTGGAAGTGGGTGACGTAGCCCCAGATCGCAGGGGCCACCAGCCACAGGCTCATGACCACGACGACCTTCAACGAAGCGAAGACCTGCCCGGTCATGGGGATGTCCACGTCCTCCAGGTCGAACCCGAAGTGGACGAGGTAGTAGGCGTGGACGATGGCCCCGATACCCGGGAAGAGCACGAGAACCACAGGGAGCAGGGCCGGGACGAGCCAGGGCAGCCAGATCCGCCAGGCCAGACTGCGCAGGAGGAGCACGAGTCCGCCGCCCGTGACCAACAGTCCGGCAGCCGTCAGGATCAGCTCGGGCGGCACCTGGTTCCGCTGCTCGTTCAACCTGCTGAAGCCAACGGTCAGCACGCAGATCACGCCGGCCATCGCGACACCGTCCCACAGGGACTCGCCTCTCGACCGGGCCGCGCGTACGCAGACGACGCACAGCGCCGTGGCGAGTCCCACCATCACCAGCGCGAGGACGGGTGCGTCGTCGGCCAGCCAGCCGCACGCCAGCAAGGCAACGGTGAGCAGTCCGACCTTGACGCGGCGACGCCGGGTCAGGCGCCGCAGCGGAAAGGGGCCGGAATGCCCCGTCCCGAACACACTCGCCCCCGGCGCGGCGGCGGGCACCCCGGGCAGGGCGCGGCGAGCAAGCGGCAGCGCGTCAACCCCCAGCCCGGCGCGCACCTGCCTTCGGCCCTCCCGCAGCCCCCAGGCGAGCGCCCGGGTGTACCACCAGCGCCGCAGGAAGCCGGCGGCGGGGTCCAGGGGCGGGGCTGTGTACACGTTCCAGGTGTTGGTGCCTTCGGTGTCCCGGTCCAGTAACTCGACTATGGATACGGAGAGTTCGAGACCCAGGCGGTCGGCCAGCGTGTGCAGTTGGGACCGCGTACCGCTCAGGGCACCGATCCTGGCACCCCGCACCCGGACCTCGACCACGTACGCCATCTCGGTGCGGTGGACCAGGGGCGCCGGGCCGGACGGCGCCTGCAGCACCACCCAGCCCCGCTCGGCGACGGCCGCTTCGAAGAGTTCACAGTCCGTCTGTGTGCCCTTGAGGGTCAGCAGGGTGACCAGGCGCTGATCGAAGGTGGGCATGGGGCTCCCCAGGCCGTACGGGGCGGGGCGGGCCGGGCCCCCGTGACGGGCCCGGCCTGGTGGTGCGGGTGGCGCGCTAGCTCTGGGAATCCGCCGACTCTCCGCGGGGGAACGAGACCTCCACGCGGCGGTTCTTCTTGCGGCCCTCCTCCGAGGAGTTGTCCGCGATCGGGTAGTCCTCCGAGTAGCCGCGGACCTCGAAGGTGATGTCGGGGCCGAGGGTCTTGGAGAGTTCGTTGTGCACGGCGTCGGCGCGCTTCTTCGAGAGCGTCTTGCCGTGGGCGTACGAACCCAGGTTGTCGGTGAAGCCGAAGACCCGGACGTTGGTCGCGCCCTGGGCCTTGATCTCATCGGCGATGGCCTGGATACGGGACTTGGCGGCCGGGTTGAGCTTGGCGCTGTCCATGCCGAAGAGGACTTCTGCCTGGAGGGCGAACTTGACGTCGGAGGGGGTGTCTTCTCGGCGTTCCTCGCCACCCAGGTCTTCGACTACGGACTTGATGTCGAGGACGCGGGCGGGGGCAAGAGTCGCTCCGTCTTCGAGCTTCAAGTTCGGTGAGTTGGCGTCGACTTCAGGTGGTGGGGCGCTGGACGTGGAGCCTGGCGGCTGACTGGGCTTCTCCTCGGCCTGAGCGACTCCGACCGTGAACGTGAGCGTCGTCAGCAGGGCGGCTGCTGTGAGAGTGGCGACCTTTCGCATTGGTCACTCGCCCTCGGAGATCTCGATCGTCGCCGGGGGCATGTCGGCGATCTGGAAGTCGACGGTTGTGGCGGACTCGGGCGGGGCCGGGAACTGGGCGTACCAGTTCGTGCTGTCGCCATCGCCGAGGCCAGACTGGAACCGGGTGCAGAGGCAGCGTCCCTCGGTGTCGCGCAGGATCAAGTACTTCTTTTTGCCTGCCTTGTCGACGACGGAAGCACCGGCCATGGACGAGGAGTTACCGCGCAGCTCGTTCTCGTCGCCCTGCCACTCGCGGGCCACCCAACGCCCGCTGCCCCCGTTCGTGACCTTTCCCGTGACGGTCAAGAATCCGCCCTTGTCCCGGACAGCGGAGGTGATGGTCAGCTTGATGCTGTCGCCCCCAGTCACCTCCGCGAGCACCGTCTCCTCTGCAGGAGCCTCGGGCTCCTCCTGCTTCTTACCGTCGTCGTTCTTGGCGGGACTCGACTCGGAACTCGTGTTCTCCTTATCGCCGCCATCCCCACCGCACGCGGCAACCCCGAGGACCAAGCCGCTCGCGAGCGCCACAGCGGTCAATGCCCTGCGGACCTTCATGATGTGCTTCCTTCTCTCGTCATTCCGCCAAGTGGACTTCGTAGAGCTCCTTGGCCGTGGGGAGATCTCCAGCGTTGAACGTCTTGGGATCTATAACCCACAGGCCACTGCCGTCGCAGTAGAACTCGATGGTCTGTCCGGGAACACTCGCCACCATGTGGCACCGAGGCTCGATCACGGCCGTGGCATCCGCCTGGGCGTGGACGTCCTCAGTGTTGGGGACGAGCGAGTCCCCCACCGCGTAATTGGTTTCGATCCGGACCTTGAACCCGAAATCGCCGCCTGCCCAGGTGTGTTGAGGGGTGCCCAACAGCCGGGAGTCGTTCTCGGCGGCGAGCTGGGACGCCCGCAGATGCCCGTTGTCGAGCGGCGGCGTCTTCCCTTCGAGGATCGGAATCCAGGCCTCGGTCGGAATTCCCGCGATGAATTCAAGCCGTAACCCCTCGCGGGCTTCCTGAGCGGCAGCAAGGGCGGCCGCATCCGCAGCGGATTGAGCACCGCTGCGGGCGACCGCCCCTTTGGCGAAGACGAAGAAGACGAACGCGGCAAAGAGCAGTATCCCCACCAGCCAGATGTAGAGGGGAATCGTCGACCCTTTGTCGTCGCGCAATCGGAGAATCGTCAGCCTCCGGTGACCGCTTCGACGGCCTCCTGAATGGCGTCGCTGATCGTGGTGTCGAGGTTCAGCCCCATCACAGCCGCCACAATCGCCGCAATCAGGATCAACAGCCCCGCGTACTCGACAAACCCCGCCCCCTCGTCCTTCTGCTCCCCCTGCATCCGAGCAACGACGGTGTTCTTCCAGTTCCGCAGCGCCTTCGACATGACGTTCCCCTCCAAATCCGGCCGACCGCCTGCCGGCCGACTCACACTTCTCGTCTGCGTCGAAAGCAGAACCGGCTTCCTCCTGGCCGGTGCCGCCTTCGACACGAGAAACGTACGGGGAGAGGGGGGTCCGGGCGCAGGGCCCGTGGGCCCAACTCCGGGCCCAAAGCGGGAGTTGGGTCCTGGCCGTAACCGCCTTCAGCGTCTTCACCGTCGCACCGTCCCCAGCCACACCGCGATCGCTTCGCTGCGGCTCGTGCTGTGCAGCTTTGCGAAGATGCGGTTGATGTGGTTCTTGACCGTCTTCTCGCTGATGAAGCAGGTGGCGGCTATCTGCTGGTTGCTCATGCCGGATGCGATGAGGTCCATGACCTCCACCTCCCTCGCGCTCAGTCCGAAGTCCGGCCGCAGGGCCGGTTGTTGCGACCTTTGCGACTGTGACACAGAGGATTGCATTTGCGAAAGACTTTGCTCTGCGAAGGGCGGTTCCGAGACAGGTGGTCCCGGAACGGGGTGTTCCCGGCCGTGTGCAGTCGGGGAAGGCTGCGGGGGCTGGACGGGTATACCGGGAACTTTGCTCGTTCCCGTGAAGGGGACGCCGGTCTCGTAGACGCGGCCCAGGCCTTCGGGCAGTCCGCCGCCCGTGCGGGGATCGGGTACCTGTCCCCGTACATGCGCCAGCAGGGCGTCCTGTGCCGAGGCCGTGAAGTGGGCGCGGCCCGCCTTGATGTCCCGTACGGCTTCGGCGAGTTGGTCGGCGGTGAACTCGCCGTGGACGAGGTAGCCGCCCGCGCCCAGGCGCAGGGCCTCCTGGACGATCGACGACTCGCGGCTGTAGGTCAGCATCAGGACCGGGGCGACCTTCACGAGGAAGGGGAGCGCCGAGATGCCGTCCACGCCGGGCATCCGGACGTCGAGGAGGACCACGTCCGGGCGGTGCTGCTGAGCGGCCGCGAGGGCCTGGCGGCCGTCGGCTGCTTCCGCGACCACCTGGAGGTCCACGCGGCCTCCCAGCAAGGACGTCAGTCCCGCCCGTACGACGGGATTGTCGTCCGCGACCACGACGCGCAGGGCGGTGGCGGCGGGACGCGACGCCGGGCCGAAGGGGTCGTCGGGCAGGAGCGGCACCTGGGTCGGTGTGTGCTCGGAGCGGGGGGCCGAGGTGTGCGCGGAGGTATGGGTGGAGACGTGGTGCGACGTGGTGCCCGGGGTGTCGTACGACCCTGTTTCCGGCATGAGCGGCCTCCTCTCTGGTCAGGTCAGACGAGCTGTGGGGGTGGGGTGGGGGTGAGGGCGCCCAGGGGGATGTCCAGACGCACCTCCGTACCGCTGCTGGTGTTGCCGCGGCCGATGCGGATGCGGGCGCCGATGGTGGCGGCGCGTTCGACCATGCCGACGAGGCCGAAGTGGCCGGCCTTGCGGAGTTCTTCGAGGTCGGTGCCGGGGGGCAGGCCCTTGCCGTTGTCCTGGACGGAGAGGCGGAGCAGGTCGTGGGCGACGACTCCGTACTCGACCGTGACATGGGTGGCGTGGGCGTGGCGGTGGGCGTTCTCCAGGGCCTCGCTCGCGATGGTGAGCAGTTGGCGGGCGACGGCGTGCGGGAGGTGGGGGGCGGGGCTGTCTTTGGTGACCAGGTCCGTGTGGACGCCGGTGCGGGTGGTGAAGTCGGCGGCGCGGGCGCGGAGTTCGTCGGCCGCGTCGACGCCCGGCGTGCCTTCCGCGGCCTGGGTGTAGTCCGTCTTGCGGCGCAGGTCCGAGAGGATCTCGCGGGATTCGGCGGCGGCGCGGCGGGCGCTGCGGGCGACGAGCCCTGCCTGGTGGCGGACGGTCAGCGGGTCCATACGGTCGGCGCCGGCGGCGAGCGAGTCGGCGGACAGCGCGACGCCGTGCAGGGTCTTGGCCACGGAGTCGTGCATCTCGCGGGCGAGACGGGCGCGTTCCTGCTCGACGGCGCCGGTGACGGCGAGGCGCGAAGTGGCTTCGCTGAGGGCCTGGGTGGCGGCGCCGAAGCGGAACATGAGGTTGCGCAGGGTGACGCCGATGATGCCGGAGGCCACACAGAATCCGCTGATCAGGGTGGTGCTTGCCGGGTTGTCCATGCGGTCGGCCCAGGCGGTGTAGGCGGCGGCGAGCAGCAGGATCTGGATGCCGGTGTAGATGCCGGCGCCGCGCCAGCCGTAGAGGAGGCCGCCGAGGAGCGGGGTGCAGACGGTGGCGTAGCCGAGGGGGGAGTCCGGGGATGCGGTGAGGAGCAGTACGGCGCCGAAGAGCATGTCGACGGCCATCAGCCATTTGTGCTTGAGGACCAGGGGGCCGAGGGTCTCCCAGTCGCGGAGCATGGCGTAGGAGCCCATGAGGGAGAAGACGACGGCGGAGCCGATGAGGATCTCGCCGAAGTTGCCTTCCGCGCGGGTGAGGGCGAAGGGGGCGCCCAGCGTGATCATGGCCAGGCGGAAGCCGAAGACCTGGCGGCACAGGGCCTGGAGAGCGTTGAGCTGGATGGGGAGGCTGGGGGCGGGCTCGTCCTCAGCGAACGCGCCGGGTGGCGGCGGAAGTTGGTGGTTCGGTCCGCTGTCCAGGAGGGCGGGGCGAGGCGGGCGGGTACGGGCGGGGCGGAAGCCGCTGAGGGCGGCGGAGGGCCTGGTGTCCGGGGTGGGCGGGGTCGCCGCTCGGCGGGCGGCGTCGCGGAAGTTCACCGTGTGACGGTCCATGGCGCCTCAACCCCCCAGGATCGAACCGAAGTCGGTGTCCGAGCCGAGGAACATCCCGCAGACGATGAGGATCAGCGTGGCGGGGACCATGAAGATCAGCGTGACCATCGTGGTCTTCGGGATGGTCTTCGCGGCTCGGCGGCGGGCGTTCTGGGCGTCGGTGCGGCGCATGTCGTTGGCGATCTGGATGAGCGTGTCCGCGATGGGGGCACCGAGTTCCTCGCCCTGCTGGAGGGCCGTGACGAACTGGGAGACCTGTTCGGAGGCGTTACGGCGGCGGAGCTGCTCGAAGGCGTCGCGGCGCGAGACACCCATGTCCATCTGGCGCAGCGTGATACGGAGTTCGTCGGACCAGGGGCCCTCGTACCGTTCGGCCACCCGGTCCAGGGCCTGGCGGAAGCCGAGGCCGGCGGAGACGACGACCGCGAGGACGTCGAGGAAGTCGGGCAGCGTGCGCTCGATCTGCTCCTTGCGTTCGCGGATGGCCTGCCAGATCAGGGCGTCCGCGGCGAAGAGGCCGAAGGCGAGGGCGAGGAGGCCGAAGACCGGGACGCCGTTCGCGAACAGGGAGAGGGCGCAGACCGCGCCGAAGATGCCGTAGACGGCGCGGCGGGCGGCGTAACGGTCGATGGTGAGACCGCCGGGGTTGCCCGCCATGTCGATCTTGCGGCGCTTGGCGTCCACCTTCTTCGGGCCCATGAGGCGCAGGACCGTGGGCGCGAAACGGATGCCGAGGCGGTCGATGGCCGAGTCCGCGGCGGAGACGCGTGAGGAGCCCGATTCGAGGGCCACGGCCAGGTCGCCCGGCAGTTTCGCGTCGGCGCGGTACATCCGTATGCCCGCGAAAGCGCCCGCCACGGAGAGGGCGAGAAGGGCGGCGAGTCCCAGTCCCAGCATGGTTTCCCCAGCCCCCTCAGACTTCGATCTTGCCGAGGCGGCGGATGACGACGAAGCCGACGGCGTACAGGCCCAGCGAGATGAGGATCAGGACCTGGCCGAGGGGTGAGCCAGTCACCTTGGCCAGGGCGCCGTCGTTCATCGAGTTCAGCATGAGCATGGCTCCGACGCCCAGGCACGGGATGGTGAAGGCCGTCGCGTTGACCTCGGAGAGCATCGTGCGCACCTCGCGCCGGGTCTCCTTGCGCTCCTCCAGGGTCTCGGTGAGGTTGCGCAGCGAGCCGACGATCGTGCCGCCCGCCCGGTTGGACAGGACCAGGGTGGTGACGAGGACGATGAGCTCGCGGGAGGGCAGGCGTCCGGCGAGTTCGCCGAGGGCGTCGTCGATGCTGCGGCCGACGGCCAGCTGGTTGGAGACCACGGTGAGTTCCTCGCCCGCGGGGGCTTCGAGTTCGTCGGCGGCCATCGCGAGGCTCGTACGCAGCGCGAGGCCCGCGCTCGTTCCGTTCGCCAAGAGCCTTGCCAGGTCGGGCAGTTGGTTGATGAAGGCTTCGATGCGTTTTTGCCGCTGCCAGTTGAGGAACGTGTTCGCGGACCAGGCGCCGACGATGCCGGCGATCGGACCGAAGAACGGGGCGAGCAGCGAGGTGGCGATCAGCCAGAGGGCCGTGACGGTGATGAGGATGTAGACGAAGAACTCGCCGGGGGTCACGTCGAGGCCGGTCGCGGAGAGCTCGAGCTGGATCTTGCGGCCCAGCTTCGTCCCCTTGAGCCTGCGGTCCACGCCGGTGAAACGGCGGCTGCGCCCGACCGTGTGGTGGCCGGTCTGCGAGAGCCTGTCGACCAGGGCCTGGCGCTGGGCCTTGCCGGAGGCGTACGTGTGCAGGCCGGCGGTGGCCGTGACACCGCACAGCAAGGTGCCGCCCAGGGCGAGCAGTACGGGACTGTTCATCAGCCGGCGGCCTCTCTCGTGGTGAGTTCGTAGCTGCCGTCCATGACGCCGAAGGCCGGAGGGACCGGCTCGCTCGCCAGGTAGAGGCGTTCGGCGATACGGCGTGGCAGCGGGAGGTGTTCGTACAGGCCGTGCACGACGCGGTCGGAGCCCATGGGCCGGGCGGCGAACCGGCTCACCGAGGTGATCTTGAACTGCTCGCGGCCGTGCGATACGAGCAGCGCGATCTCGGTGATCTTGCGGGAGCCGTCGGCGAAGCGGGTGAGCTGGACGACCACGTCCACGGCCGAGTTGATCTGGTCCTTGAGCGCCTCGAAGGGGATCTCCACGGAGGACATGGAGCCGAGGGTCTGGAGACGCATCAGGGCGTCCTCGGCGCTGTTGGCGTGGACGGTGGCGAGTGAGCCGTCGTGGCCGGTGGACATCGCCTGGAGCATGTCGAGCGTCTCGCCGCCTCGGACCTCACCGACGATGATGCGGTCGGGGCGCATACGCAGGGAGTTCCGGACGAGGTCGCGGATGGTGATCTGGCCCTTGCCCTCGACGTTGGGCGGCCTCGATTCGAGGGAGATCACGTGGGCTTGCTGGAGTCTCAACTCCGCCGAGTCCTCGATGGTGATGATGCGCTCGTGGTCGGGGATCAGGGCGGAGAGCGCGTTGAGGAGGGTGGTCTTGCCGGTGCCCGTACCGCCGGAGACGATCACGTTGAAACGGGCCCGCACGAAGCTGGAGAGCAGCATCAGCATGTTCTCGTCGAGACTGCCCATGCGGATGAGTTCGTTGAGCTTGTAGGCGCGGGGGAAGCGGCGGATGGTGAGGGTCGCGCCGGTGAGGCTCAGCGGGGGGATGATCACGTTGACGCGCTCGCCGCTCGGGAGGCGGGCGTCGACCATGGGGGTGGACTCGTCGACCCTGCGGTTCACCGTGCTGACGATGCGCTCGATGGTCTGCATGAGCTGCTCGTTGCTGGCGAAGCGGATGGGGAGCTGTTCCACCCTTCCGGCGCGTTCGACGAAGATGGCGTCGGGGCCGTTGACCATGATCTCGGTGATGCTGGCGTCTTCGAGGAGCGGTTCGAGTACGCCCAGGCCGAGTGCCTCGTCGACGACCCTGCGGATGAGCTGGGCCCGCTGGGTCGTGGAGAGGACGGGGCCCTCTCGGCTGATGATGTGGCCGAGTACGCGCTCAAGGCGGGCTCTTCTCTCGCCTGCGGCGAGGGAGGACATCTCGGCGAGGTCGATCTCTTCGAGGAGCTTTCCCCGGTAGACGGCGACGGTGTGGTCGTCCTCGCGGCCGGGGGTGTTCTCCTCCGGGGTGGCTATGCGGGACCTGAGGCTCATGGTCGTTCAGCTCCTCAGTCGTCCATGGGCATGGTGACGGTGCGGGTGGCGGTCCAGTTCATGTCGGCGAAGGGGACGAGGTCGGGGATCTCGACGGTCACCTGGACGGTGACGGTGTCTCCCCCGTACTGGGGATCGGGGTCCGGGTTCAGCCAGTCGCTCACTGCCGCCTGCGCCGCGGCTCCGGGGTCGTCTCCCAAGGAGGCGGCTCTGGCGGCGGCTCTGGCACTGGAACCGGCCTGGCTGAACGAGTAGCCGACAAGGCCCAGTTGGATGCAGGCCAGGCCTACGAGCAGGAGGGTGGGCAGGAAGCCGGTGAACTCGAGGATGGCGGCGCCTCGGTCGTCCTTGAGTGCGGATCCGTAGCGCCTGCGGCGCGCTTTGTCGGGGATAGGGAACGTCCTCGCGGTCACCGGCTTCATCCCTCCTTCACCGCCCCACCCTCACCGTCGACACTCCACCCGGCGTCGAAGCCCGGGAAGAACAGGGGGACGTCTACCGAGACGTCGGCCTTGTACATGCCGCCCTCCGCATGGCAGCCCGAGTCGAAGCTGCCCTGCCAGGCGCCCGGCAGATGGTCACGGGCGGCCTCCTCGCACGCCGCCGCGGGGTCCTCGCCCCGCACAGCCGCGACCGCCCCCGCCCGGGCCCCCTCGTCCGCCGCGTTCCCCGCCAACGAGTACGTGTACCCGTACAACACGCACTGCCAGAGGATCGCGATCACCGCGAAGATGATCGGGGCCATGCCCGCGAACTCCAGCGTGACCGAGCCTTCGTCCCCGCCACGGGACCTACGGCGGCCGAAACCGATCGAGCCGCGGTCGCCCGCCAGGCGGGCCGACTTGGCGCCGGACTTGGGGGCGGGGGCGTGGACCAGGCCCAGCTCCCCCGCCAGACCCCACAGCGCCTGCTTGACCGTGCTGCGGCTGTCCAGGTCCTGCATACGGCCCGCGTCCACCGCCGACTGGAGTTCCTTGAAGTTGGCGGGGACCGCCGAGCGGGCCACGCGGGTGCCCGTGATGCGTTCGATCAGGGGCGGCTGGATCTCCGTGTTGCGCGTATGGCGGTTCACCACGACCACCGTCTCCTCCGCCTTGCGGATCTGGAGGCGGTCCCACATACGGACCATGCGCTTGGCCGCGCGGACCGCCACCACGTCCGGGGTGACCAACAGGACCGCCTGGTCGGCCATTTCGATGGCCGCCGCGTTCGCACTGCTCATCTGCGTACCGCAGTCGACCACCACGACTTCGTAGCGGTTGCGCAGGGCGCTGACCGCCTGGCGGGCCACACGGTCGGTGACGTCCTCGCCGCGTTCCCCCTCGCCCGGGGCGAGCAGGAGGCCGAGGCCCGTGGGGTGCGTGAACACCGCGTCCTGGAGGACGCGTGGGTTGATGTCGGGGATGCCGGCCAGGTCGACGATCGAGCGGCGGAACTGGACGTCCAGGTACGAGGCCACGTCCCCGGACTGGAGGTCCAGGTCGAGGAGGGCCACCGAGCGGCCCGACGCGCGGGCTGCCAGGGCGAGTTGGACGGCGGTGAGTGTCGCGCCCACTCCCCCCTTCGCCCCGGAGACGGTGACCACCGTGCCGCCCGGTCCCGTGTACGCCTCCGGGCCCTGCGTGAGGTGCGGGCGTACACCCATGGACCAGGAGGCCGCCGACTGGACGCGGGCCGCGAGCTCCTCGTATCCGAGAGGGAGGCTGATCAGACCGCGCGCGCCCGCGTCCATCGCGGCCGAGAAGAGGCCGGGGCTCGGGTCGTGGGTGATGAGGATGACGCCGACCACCGGGAAGCGCATGGCGACTTCGCGGATGAGTTCGAGGGCCGGGACCGGGCCTATGCGCTCATGGACGAGCACGACCTCAGGGAGCTCTTCGAGCGACTCGCCCGCGAGGCGGGCCAGCGTGTCGAGGAGCGCCGTGGAGTCGGCGACCGGCAACGCCGGTTCCGCGTCCGGGAGTTGGCTCAGGAGCGTGGCGAGCGAGCGGGCTGAGTCCGCGTCGCCCACGGCGGGCAGGATGCGGGTCGTCACAGGGGCCCCCTCTACTTGTCCTCGTCGAGGGTGTACGTACGGTCGTCCGGCGAGACCGGAGTGTCGCCGCCCTGGGAGATCAGGGCGAGCCGGACATGGGAGGCGAACGATTCGGCGTACGCGACGCGCTGCGCGTCCAGGGTGTTGAGGGCGAAGGTGATCGGGACCGCCTCGATCTGGCGGCCGGAGCGGTCGTCCTCACGGGGTTCGAGGGGTGTCAGTTTGCCGACGTCGAGGACGCGGGCGTTCTGAACGATGACCTTGGACTGGTCCTTGGCGGTTTCGTTCTCGGCTTTGAAGGTCGCGAAGATATTGACCGTGGAGCCAGGAGTGATCTTGCCCGCGACGCCCGTCGCGGCGTCGATCATGATGGCGATTTCCTGTTCTCCGTCACCGAGTTCGGGGCGTTTCACGATCATGTCCGACTGGAGCAGCGAGCCCTTGCGGAGTTGCGTGACGGAGATCTTTCCGCGGATTTCGGCGAGGTCTCTCACGGCATTCGCGGAGAGCCAGCGCTCGGGCATCTCGATCTTCTCGAACTGGCCCGCTTCCAGTTCCTTGTACGGGGCGATATCGCCTTTCAGGCGATACGCGGAGACCTCAGGCCCCACCTTCGAGTTGACGTCCCGGATCACCGAGAGCACCCCGGCGAAGGCGCCGAAGGCGCACAGGACCGACAGGAGCAGCAGGATCACACCGCGGCGCTGGCGAGAATTCATGAGCCGGACTACCTCGATCAGGTGGGGACGTTGTCGGGTCGAGCTGGCTGACTGACTTGCTGCCTGGGTTCTCTCTTGCTGCGCTAGGGACCGATGGCCTTGCGTTGTTGTCCTGTGGCGAGGACACCTTTGGGGCGCGATTGGTTCTCGGACGGCGGAAGTGTCTGCTGAACCGCCTGCGGGAGGGGCGCCGAGCAGAAACCGCAGCGGTCACCGATGAGTTCGAGCCCGCACCAGTGGCATTCCTCGCGTCTCACGGAGGAGACCAGCTGGTAGAGGACGGAGATATCGGGGATCGCGGCCGCGAATTCGATCAGTTTCCCGGTGGCCCACCAGCGGGTGGATTCGGCGGGCAGCGGTGCCTCGGCGACGCCCTGCACCTGCCAGGAGCGGGCGAGCGTCGCCGTGGGCCAGTCGGACTGCAACTGGCCCTTCGCGATGATCAGTTGGGTGGCGAAGCCGGGGGCTTCGAGGCGGGCGCCCTGGCCGCCGTTGCCGAGGCGGATCAGCTGGGGCTTGGGGTTGGCGAGCACCGCGAACTGGGAGCCGGGCACCCAGGACTTGGCGTGCTGCTTGAGGCTGACGGGGACGCGGTCGAGTTTGGTGACGGAGCTCAGGACCGCGCCCGCGTAGATGTAGTGGGAGAGCAGCCGGGCCGCCGAGGCGAGGACTCCGGGGCTGAAGTCGCAGAGCGAGAGCTGCCTCAACTGCAGGGCCAGGACCGCGATTCCGAGCGGAGGGAGGTCCAGGTCGAGCAGCGCGATCCGGTCCGATTCGAGTACGCCGCGGACCGCGTGCAGACGGTGCACGGCCTGGGCGGGGAGCGAGGCCGGGCACAGGACGATCAGGTAGCCGTGCTGTTCGAGCAGGGCGTGCGTATCGGAGAGCGAGGCCTCCAGCGGGCGGGTGGTGCGGCCCTGGGGCGTCTGCAGGACGGCGGCCGGCGGTGTGTGCTGGTCGGGCGGCGGAAGGATCAGGTCGGGGGCCGTCACGGCTATGGCAGTCGGCACGTCAAATCCCCCGATTCTCCGCGATCAGTTCCGACCACTTGCGGTCACTCGTGGCCTTCCTGCATCAGCACCATATCCACGTCATGCCCAGCTCAACACTGGATCGACGTAACTCCTGGTGAGAACTTGATCGACGCTGAGTGAAGATCGGCTTCCGCGTCCGCTTCGGGTGGCGAAGTCGGGCCTCCGCAAGGGGAGTTGCAGCTTCCAGAGGTCTTGACAACCTGAATGGTCTGGACCAGATTGCGCGGCAGCACCAAGCGCTCCCCAGCTCTACAAACGGTGGCCACCGTCCCTTCTTCCTCACCCCCCTTAACTCATTGGGAGGCAAGTTGTGGGCTCTGTAAGACGCATGTTGTTGGTTGCATTGGCCGGTGGCGCACTGGCGGTCGGTGGTCTGACCACCACCGCGCAGGCCGCCGATGTGAACGTGGCGAAGAACGCCGGGTTCGAGAGCGGGCTCGCCAACTGGACCTGCAGCGCCGGGTCGGGGTCCACCGTCTCCTCACCCGTGCACGGCGGCGCGGCCGCCCTGAAGGGCACGCCAGCCGGGCAGGACAACGCCAAGTGCACCCAGACGGTGGCCGTGAAGCCCAACTCCACGTATCAGCTCAGTGGTTGGGTGCAGGGCGGATACGCGTATCTGGGCGCTTCGGGCACCGGGACCACCGATGTGTCCACGTGGACGCCCGACTCCGGGAGCTGGAAGCAGCTGTCGACGTCCTTCACGACCGGGGCCAACACGACTTCCGTCACCGTCTACACCCACGGCTGGTACGGACAGCAGCCCTACTTCGCCGATGACCTCTCGGTCGTCGGTCCCGACGGCGGCGGTGGCGGCGACCCCGATCCCGTGGTGCCCGTGGCCCCGGCGGGGCTCGCCGTCTCGGGGACGACCTCGTCCTCGGTGTCCCTGGCGTGGAGCCCGGTCTCCAACGCGACCGGCTACAACGTCTACCAGGGCGGGACCAAGGTCCAGTCGGTGAGCGGGAGTTCCGCGACCGTGACGGGTCTGAGCGCCTCCACCTCGTACAGCTTCCAGGTCACCGCCACGAACGCGGCGGGTGAGTCTCCCCGTACGACCGCGGTGAACGCCACCACCGCGCCCACCGGCGGCGGAGGCGGTGGCGGCGATGTGCCCGCCCACGCCGTGACCGGCTACTGGCAGAACTTCAACAACGGCGCGGCCGTCCAGAAGATCAGCGATGTGCAGTCGCAGTACGACATCATCGCGGTCGCCTTCGCCGATGCCACGGCGACGCCGGGCGCGGTGGACTTCACCGTCGACTCGGCCGGGCTCGGCGGCTACACGGAGGCCCAGTTCAAGGCCGATGTCGCGGCCAAGCAGGCGGCGGGCAAGACCGTGATCATCTCCATCGGCGGCGAGAAGGGCACGGTCGCGGTCAACAGCGCGGCCTCGGCGACGGCGTTCGCGAACTCGGTCTACGCGCTGATGCAGGAGTACGGGTTCGACGGGGTCGACATCGACCTGGAGAACGGGCTCAACTCCACGTACATGACCCAGGCGCTGCGCTCGCTCTCCTCGAAGGCGGGCTCGGACCTGGTGATCACGATGGCGCCGCAGACGATCGACATGCAGTCGACGTCGGGTGAGTACTTCAAGACGGCGCTGAACATCAAGGACATCCTGACCGTCGTCAACATGCAGTACTACAACAGCGGTTCGATGCTGGGCTGCGACGGCAAGGTCTACTCACAGGGGTCGGTGGACTTCCTGACGGCGCTGGCCTGCATCCAGCTGGAGGGCGGGCTCGACCCCTCCCAGGTGGGCCTCGGCCTGCCGGCCTCGACACGGGGCGCGGGGTCCGGCTACGTGGCGCCCTCGGTGGTGAACGCGGCGCTCGACTGCCTGACGAAGGGCACGTCGTGCGGCTCCTTCAAGCCGTCGCGTACGTATCCGGGGCTGCGGGGCGCGATGACCTGGTCCACCAACTGGGACGCGACGGCCGGCAACGCGTGGTCGAACGCGGTGGGGCCGCACGTGCACGGGCTGCCGTAACCCCCCACGGGAAAAGCTGGAGCCCCGCACCCACCGCTCCCCCGGTGGGTGCGGGGCTCCAGGCATGTGCTGCCGGGTGCCTCCGGTACTGCCGGCGCCTACTGGCCGAGCGTGAAGGCGAGTCCCGCGATCACGCCGAACATGGCCGCGACGAAGGTCCACGTCTGCCTGCGCGTGAGCGCCTCCATCGGCTCGCCCGCCCGCTTCAGCTCCTGCTGGCGGCGGATCCAGCCCGCGAACAGGCAGCGCAGGATCGCCAGCGTCAGGGTGCCCAGGATGTACAGCTGGAGTGCCTGACGCGAACCTTCGCCCGAACCGCGCAGCGCTGTGCACGCCGCGGTCACGAGCATGATGGTGCCGCCCGCGACCAGCTTGGCCCGGATCCCGTCCACCATGGTCGCCATCGCCGTCGCGAGCGCGAGGCCCGCGACGACGGCGGCGATCCACCAGTGCGTATCGGTGAAGTGTTCGGTCAGCACAGGACTCCCTACCAGTTGCACTACCAGTCGACCTACCAGTCGAAGACGTCGGCGATGCCGCCCGCGACTCCGCTGGCCACCCCGAAGATCTTGCTGCCGACCTCGTTCGCCAGGCCGGCCTTCGAGATGACCGTGCCCATGCCGGCGAAGATGCCGCCGACCACGAACATGCCCATGTCCTCGCTCCACTGCTCGGAGTCGAAGCCGTAGGACGTGCCGGCGAGGATGGCCGCGACGCCGCTCAGCCCCCAGGACACCAGGCCCACCGCGCCCGCGACACCGAGGATCGCCGGGGCCGCCGGCGGGAAGAAGAAGGCGGAGGCGGCGATGCCCACCGAGATGACACCGGTGACCGCCGACCAGTGGCCGACGGCCTCGTGCCAGTCCTTCTCCCTGCCAAGGTCCTTGGGCCACAGGCCCCAGTACTCGGTGTTGCCCTCGCTGACCGGGCTCGTGCCGTTGGTCTCGTGGGCCACAGCCTCCATGGCGATCGTCTGTGCCTTCGCCTCGGCCTCGGCCCTGCGCTTGTCGGCGACGATCTTCTTGGCCGCGCTGGCCGCGGCCGCAGCCTCCGCCTTGCTCTTGCCCGCCGCGAGGGCCGCCGCCTGCGCCTGGGAGGCGGAGGCCTGGGCGCTGTTCGCGGACGACACGGCCTCCTTGGCGGAGACGAGGGCACGGCTCATGGCGTAGTTGGCGGTGGCGGCGGCGGCGGTCGCGGTCTTCGCCGCGTTCTTGGCCGTCGCGGCGGATTCAGCGGCCTTCGTGGCGGAGGCGTCGGCGGCGTCCGCGTTCCTCTTCGCCTCGTCCTTGGCGAGCTCGGCGTCCTTGGAGTACTCACCCGCCTTGGTCGCCCAAGTGGTCGCTTCCGCCGCCGCGTTACGGGCCTCGGCCGCGGCCTTCTGCGCGTAGGAAGCGTCCTCCAGCGCCTCGAGGGCGACCTTCGACGCAAGAGACAGGGCGGCACGGACCGCCGCCACGTGCGTGGCCTGGTCGTGGTCGAGCCGGGCGGCGTCGAACTGACCGGAGGTGACGAAGCTGCGCCGCATCTTCGCGGAGCCCTCCAGGGCGATCTGGGCCGCCGCCTTCGTGTACATGCCGCCCGTGTTGAACAGCCGCAGGATCTCGACGTTGTCGTCCTCCTTGACCGCCTCCGCGAGTTCGAGGGAGAGGAAGCGGTGCATGGCGACCGGGCTGCCCGTGTCGAGCGCGGCCTGCGCCTTGGCCCTGACGGCGGAACCCGGGTTCTCGTTCAGGACCCGGAAGATCCTGACGCGGTACGTCTCGGCTCCCGCCGTGACGAAACCGCTGGACAGGAAGCGGGTAGGCGCCTCATCGTCCGTGCTCGCGAGCGCGGTGTGGGCCGCCTCGGCGATGTCCGCGATGGACATCCGGGCCACACCGAGAACGGTCTCACGGTCGTCGAGCTTCTGCGCGAGGCCCCGGTCGGCGTCGAGCCAGTTGAGGACGTCCTCGTCGTTGCCCGCCAGCGCGAACTCGGCGGCCTCCCGCGTCCAACTGCCGGTCACAGCAAGGAGCTTGGCAGCGGCGAAACGCCCGTCCGACACGGCCTTCGCCGTATCGCCCGAGGTCATGGCCGACTCGGCGGCGGCGATCAGATCCTTGATCTCCGACGAGGTCCGGTCCACCTCGGTGCGCTCACGGTCGGCGGCCACGGCGGCGTCGGTCTCGGACTTCGCCCGCAGCCGCGCCTCGGTGACACAGAGCTCGACCTCTTCGGCGAGGCGGGCGGTCTCCGCGGTGCGGGCCGCCTTCTCCACCTCCATGGCCTCCTTCACCGCGTCGTGCGCCTTGGTGGCGGCAGCGGTGGCGGCGTTCGCGGAATCGGTGGAGCGCTTGGCGTACTCGACCGCCTCACCGGCGTGCGCGTACGCCTCCTCGGCGGCAGCCGCGGCGGCATAGGCGTGGTCGGCGGCGCTGTTGGCCGCGTCACGGGCCACTGCCGCGGCGTCCGCGGCACGGTTGGCCAGTGTCTGGGCCGTGTTCGCGGCCTTGGTGGCGCGGGCGGCCGCGGCGTCCGCCTCGGCGGCGGCCGCGCGGGCGGCGTTGGCCTGGGACTGTGCGGCGCCCGACGCGGCGGCGGCGTCGGCAGAGGCGGCGGCCGCAGCGGACGCGTTCTGGGCGGCGGACGCGGCGGCGTTGCCCGCGGAGGCGGCGCTGCGGGAGGCGATCGAGGCCTTGTCCGCGGCTGCCGCGGCCGTACGGGCCTTGGCGGCCGCGGCCTTCGCGCCCTGCGCGGCCTGGTTGGCGGCCTCGGCCTTGCCCGCGTCCTTCGACGCGGCGATCGCCGCGCTGTACGCACGGGCGGCGGCATTGCCCGCCGTGGCGGCCGCGGCCGCGGCGGCCTGGGCGGCCAGGGCCGCGCGCTGCGAGGCGTTCTGAGCCGTACGGGAGGCGGCGATCGCGCGGTTGGCGGCGGCGGCCGCGCCCTGCGCGGCGGACGCGGCGGCGTTGGCGGCCTTCGCCGACTTGGCCACGTCGTTCTGCGCCGCGCGGGCTTCCTCCGCCGCCTTGAGCGCGGCCGCCTTGGCCTTCTCTGCGGCGTCCTTCGCCTTCTCGGAGGCGGCCACGGCCTGCTCCGTCTGCAGACCGGCGATCTTGCCCTCGCGCTGCACGATCGCGACCAACTGGTCGATGGTCGCGGCCTCTTCGTCCCGGGCACGGGCGATGTACTGGCCCGAGGTCAGGAACGTACGGATGGCGTCGGGCGAACCGTCGTTCAGGGCGCGCTCGGCGTACTTCCTCACCTCGGGGGTCGCGGTGTTCAGGAGGGTGAAGACCGCGACCCGGTCGTCCTCCTGCTGCGCCGCGACCACGCCCTGGGTGAGGAAGGTCCTGAGCGCGGCGTCCGTGTCCGCGGTGAGCGCCTTGTTGGCCTCGCGCTTCACGGCGGAGCCGCTGTTGTTGAGGACGGTGAAGGTGAGCTGGCGCAGGTCCTCGTGGAGGTCCGCCGCGTAGCCGCCGGCGAGGTAGGCGGAGATCGCCTGATCACCGCCGCCGAGCGCCGTACCGGCCGAGGCGCGGACGGCACGGCCCGCGAGCGGCAGCGCCGCAAGGACGCCGAAGCGGTTGTCCTCCGCCCGCAGGACGGGCAGTTCCTGGGTGAGGAACGTGGTCAGAGCGGCCGGACCGCCGGTGAGCGCGCGCACCGCGCCGTCGCGTACCGCCCTGCCTCCGATCTTGTACGCCCAGACCACCTTGCCGCGCTCGGTGTCGGGCAGTCCGGTGCCCTCGGCGGGTTCGTCGGAGGCGTGGGCGATGCGCGGGCTGAGCACGAGGCTGGACGTGGCGGCGACGGCCGTGCCGGCGGCGAGCGTGGTGAGTACGCGCCGTCTGCTCCAGAAGATGGTGTCCAAAACGGTCCTTCCGGCAGGGAGTTGGACCCTTTCAGGGCGCACGGGAACAGCCCGGCCATACGGGACAGGCTGGCGATTCGGCCCGTAAAAGGGGAAACAGAAGCGGAGGCGCGCAGGGGGAGGACGCGACGTGACCCTAGACGGATAACTGCACTGTCGCCACTTGGCAGTTGACCTTTACTAACCCCTGATCCATCGGATGTGGAATCTTAACCGGAACCCGTACAACCATCTCCGGACATGGCGCACGTCACAGCGAGTACCCGCCGGTTACCCCGTTTCTGCCCGATATCGGAATTGGACGTTCCATTAACGCCTCGCTTCGATGGGGAACTTGGGCCGCAGGGGGCGGCGAACCTCTTATCCGTCGACTCCTGTCGACCGTCGACTTCTAGGACTGTGATGAAGCCACGCAGCGCATTGATGCGCACTCTGGGTGCCGCGGCCGCAGCCGGCGCCCTCGCCTGGGCCGTGCTCGCGGGGGGCTCCGGTACGGACTCCGGTACACCGGTGGAGGCCGTCGCCGAAGCGGCCCCCGGGTACGCGATCGAGGACTACAACTACCCGAACGCCGACAAGATCCTGGCCGAAAAGAACATTGTGCTCAAGCGCGGTGACGGTCACATCGTGCTCGCGGACTGCGCGAGCGAGACGGGTCTCCTCGAAGTCTGGGCGCGTTCCCAGGAGAAGATCTGCTTCAAGGTGACCGGAAACTCCGGCTGGCTCACCCTCGAAATTCCCTCGGTATACGGAATCAAGGGAAGCGTCGACCAGTCGGCTCAGGTCGATATGACGGTCGGCACCGAGGAGACGTCCTTCGACGTGCCCAAGAACAATTTCGCAGCGGTCGGCGAGAGCGCGGACCCCGAGGGCCGCGACCACATACTCGTCGAAATCCGGACAGCCAAGTAGCCGCCGCCGACCCGCGATTGAGGAACTGATCCCCATGCAGCACTTCCCCAGGCGACCCCGCCTGGCCGCGCTCGGCGCGGTCCTTGCCGCCGGCTCGCTCGCGCTGTGCGCGGCGCCCGCGTCCGCCGTCAACGGCACCCCCGTGTCCGATTCGGACACCACGTACGCCTACACCGCCCAGATCACCGTCGGCGGCCACGACCGCGGCTGCTCCGCCGTCCTCGTGGATGCCGAGTGGCTGATGACGGCGGCCAGTTGCTTCGCCGCCGACCCGGCCGCTTCCCTGGCCGTCCCGGCCGGCGCCCCGGCCAAGCCCACCACCGCGGTCATCGGCCGCGCCGACCTCGCCAACACCTCGCAGGGCGCCGAGCGCCGTGTGGTGCAGCTGGTCCCGCGCACCGACCGTGACGTGGTCCTGGCCCGCCTGAACCGGCCGGTCACCAACGTCACCCCGATCGCCCTCGCCACCACCGCCCCGGTCGCGGGCGAGGAGCTGAAGTTCTCCGGCCACGGCCGCTCGGCGGCCGAGTGGGCCCCGCTGCGGCTCAACACCGGCGCGTACAACGTCGATTCCATCGCCGCCACCACCGCGAACGTGACGGGCAAGAGCTCGGCCGCGTGCGGCGGAGACGCCGGCGGTCCGGTCGTACGCTCCGGCAAGCTCGCGGGTCTGGTCAGCCAGACCTCCGCCGGCGGCTGCTACGGCATCGACCCCACCGTCACCTCCACCACCGGTGTCATCGCCCGGGTCGACGACCTCGCCTCCTGGGTGAGCTCGACGGTGGGCGCGGTCAAGATCACCGACTTCAACGGTGACGGCGCCGAGGACATCGCGATCACCGACCCGAAGGCCACCGTCGGTGGCGACGCCGAGGCCGGTCTCGTGCGGATCGTGTACGGCGGCGGCAAGGGCACCGCCGAGATCAACCAGGATCTCGACTGGGTGTCCGGTGCCTCCGAGGCCACCGACTGGTTCGGCGAGTCCATGGACACCGTGGACTACAACGAGGACGGCTACACCGACCTCGTCGTCGGCTCCCCCTCCGAGGACGTGGGCACCGCCACCTCGGCCGGCTTCTTCGACGTGTTCTACGGCGCTCCGGGCGGCTTCGGCACCGGCACGCTGAAGGCCACGCACTTCGAGCAGGGCAGCGCCTCCGTCGGCGGCACCATGGGCGGCTCCGCCCCGGAGCAGGACGACCGGCTCGGCCACGCCATCGCGGCCGGCACCACGCAGTCGGGCGAGCCGTACATCCTGGTCGGCGCCCCGGGTGAGGCCCTCGGCACCGTCACGAAGGCGGGCATGGCCTTCTACGTGCACGGCGGCGGCACCGCCAACGTCGGTATCCACCAGGACACCACCGGTGTGCCCGGCGCCCCCGAGGCGGGCGACCGCTTCGGCGCCAGCGTCAGCGGCGATGCCAACTTCCTCGCCATCGGCAGCCCGAACGAGAACATCAGCACCAAGGTGGACGCGGGCGGTCTGGTCCTGTTCAACCCGAACAAGCTGAACGCCGAGAGCAAGCCGACCCCGCTCAGCGGTGTCGACCAGGACAGCGACGTGGTCTCCGGCGCCGCCGAGGAGGGTGACGAGTTCGGCTACGCGCTCAGCCTGACCGAGTACCGTCCCTCGGGCGCCGCGGCCGCCACCGAGTCGATCCTCGCGATCGGTTCGCCCGGCGAGGCGATGACCGTCGGCACCTCGGCCAACGCCGACGCCGGCCGCGTGGTCCTGCTCCGTGTGAAGGCGGACGGCACCTGGAGCTACCTGCGCGAGCTGTGGCAGGGCGACGGCGCCGACGACGTCTCCGGCACCGCCGAGGCCGGCGACCGTATGGGCGAGAAGCTCACCGGCGTCAACACCGCCCCGCGCGCCGTGAGCACCGAGGCCACGATGAAGCTCGCCGTCGGCACCCCGGGCGAGGCCATCGGCACGGAGACCAAGGCCGGCGCCGTGCACACCTTCTCGCTGCTCGGCACCGCCGGTGCCAACGACCGCTGGATCGAGTCCGGTGACGGCGACGGCGTGCCGGGCACGCCCGCGGCCAACCAGAACATGGGCCGCAGCATCTGGTTCACGGGCACGAAGCTGTACATCGGGATGCCTTACGGTCCCTCGACCGGCGCCCTGTACGCACTGCCGCACTCGAACGTGACGGCGGGCGGGACCGTGGCCGCGGTCACCACGTACAAGCCGGGTGCGGGTGGACTGCCCACCAACGCCGCCTACTTCGGGTACGTGGCGCGCTGAGTCCGTCGCACCACAACTGAGGAGCTCCCGAGGACCGCACAGGTCCTCGGGAGCTCCTTTCTCGCGTACGGGGGCTAGAAGAAGCTCCCCCAGTCCGCATCCCAGATCTGCTTCACCGCGAGCACCAGGAACAGCAGCCCCGCGATCACCAGCATCACGTTGCTCAGACCCGCCGGGCGATTGCGCCATTCGGCAGGTGTGCGGGCGGAGTTGAGGAGCCAGATCAGGGTCAGGGCCAGGAACGGCATGAACGCCGCGCCGAGGACCCCGTAGATGATGATCAGGCGGAAGGGCTCGCCCTCGAAGAGCAGGATCATCGGCGGGAAGGTCAGCCACAGCAGATACGCGCGGAACGGGACCGACTTCTCGCGCGCGCCCGAGGCGACCTCGGCGCCGGTGGACTCGCCGCGGCCGCGGGCCCGTTCGGCGAAGTCCGCGAACATCAGGCTGACGCCGTGCCACACGCCGATGAGCGAGGTGAACGACGTGGCGAAGAAGCCGACGAGGAAGAGCTTCGCGGTCGCGTCGCCGTACTCCTTCTCCAGGATGCCGGAGAGCTGGAGCAGACCGTCCTCGCCCTTGGCGAGCGACACGTTCGTCGAGTGCAGGAGCTCCGCGCCGACGAAGAGCATCGCCACGACGAAGATGCCGGTGGTGATGTACGCGACCCGGTTGTCCAGGCGCATCACCTTCATCCAGCCGGAGTTGGTCCAGCCCTTGGCGTTGACCCAGTAGCCGTACGCGGCGAGCGTGATGGTGCCGCCGACGCCGCCGATCAGGCCCAGGGTGTTGAGGATCGAGTCCTTCTGGTCGGGCAGGACCGGGAGCAGGCCCGCGAAGGCGTCGGCGAGGTTGGGCGTGACGCGGATCGCGAGGTAGACGGTGACGAGGAACATGACGCCCACGAGGACGGTCATGACCTTCTCGAAGACCGCGTACTTGTTGAACCAGACGAAGACCAGGCCGACCAGGCCCGTGGCGATCGCCCACCACTTCAGGTCGATGTCCGCGTCGGGGAAGAGCGCCTGGAGCGGCAGCCCGGACGAGGACATCGCGGCGGCGCCGTAGACGAAGCCCCACACGACCACGTAGACGACGAAGAACCAGGTCGTCCACTTGCCGAGGCTCGACCAGCCGTCGAAGAGGGTGCGTCCGGTGGACAGATGCCAGCGCCCGGCCGCCTCCGCGAGGGCGATCTTGACCACGCAGCCGATGATCGCGGCCCACAGGAGGGTGTAGCCGAAGTTGCTGCCCGCGATCAGGGTGGCGACCAGGTCGCCGGCGCCCACGCCCGTCGCGGCGACAACGATGCCAGGGCCGATGTACTTCCAACTGGATTTGCGTGGTGCGGTGTTCGCGCCTGTTCCGGTTCCCGTTCCCGTATCCGCCATGTGGTGTCTCCCCGCTCGTCCCCGGTGATCGAGATCACCGGTCACCATCGGCGGTTTCCGGCCGCGGCACAAGGGGGCGTACGGATGTCGTATTGACGAGGCCATGCCACTACTCCACGATGACCCCGCACAACCGCACCCGCGCCACCGCATAGCGGACACCGCTACAACCGCACCCGCGCCACCGCTCAGCGGACACCGCACCGCCGTACTCGCGTCGCCATGAGCCACCCCACACACGCTCAGGAGATGTCATGCGCTTACGCATTCGCGGAAAGAGAACCGCGGCGCTCGCCGCCGTCATCGCCCTCGCCCTCGCCGCACCACTGACCGCCGACGCCTCGCCCGACGAGGCGCGCGCGGCGGCCGCCCAGCAGGAGGAGAGCCGCCAGCAGTACGAGATCCACGTGCACAGCAACAAGCTCGACCGGGCCGCCGTCACGCGGATCGCCCAGTCCGGCGTCTCGATCGACGAGAGCGACGGGCACACGGTGGTCGTCACCGCCAACGCCGCCCAGGCGAAGAAGCTGCGCGCCCAGGGGTACGCATTGGAGCCGCTCGGCGCCGTACCGGAGCGCCTCGAAGGCGCCGAGGTCACCCCGCTGGACTTCCCCTCGGCCGACTCGCGCTATCACAACTACGCCGAGATGAACGCCGAGTTGAACCAGCGCATCGCCGCCTATCCCTCGATCATGAGCAAGCGCGTGATCGGCAAGTCGTACCAGGGCCGCGACATCGTCGCCATCAAGATCAGCGACAACGTGGCGAGCGACGAGGCCGAGCCCGAGGTGCTCTTCACGCACCACCAGCACGCGCGTGAGCATCTGACCGTCGAGATGGCGCTCTATCTCGTACGGGAGCTCGGCGCCGGATACGGCTCGGACTCGCGGATCAGCAGCATGGTGAACGGCCGCGAGATCTGGATCATCCCGGACGTGAACCCGGACGGCGGCGAGTACGACATCGCCTCCGGCTCTTACCGCTCCTGGCGCAAGAACCGCCAGCCCAACTCCGGTTCCAGTTATGTGGGTACGGACCTCAACCGCAACTGGAACTACAACTGGGGCTGCTGCGGCGGCTCCTCGGGTTCCAGGTCCTCGGAGACCTACCGCGGACCCTCGGCCGAATCCGCCCCCGAGGTCCAGGTGGTCGCGGGCTTCGTGCGCAGCCGGGTCATCGGCGGCAAGCAGCAGATCAAGGCGTCCATCGACTTCCACACGTACAGCGAGCTGGTGCTGTGGCCGTACGGCTACACGTACAGCGACACCGCGACGGGTCTGACCGCGGACGACCGCAACGCGCATGCGGCCGTCGGCCAGAAGATGGCGGCGAGCAACGGCTACACGCCGCAGCAGTCCAGCGATCTGTACATCACGGACGGTTCCATCGGTGACTGGATGTGGGGATCGCAGAAGATCTTCCACTACACGTTCGAGATGTATCCGTCGTCGTCGGGCGGCGGCGGCTTCTACCCGCCCGACGAGGTGATCGAGCGGGAGACGTCGCGCAACCGGGACGCCGTACTGCAGTTGCTCGAGAACTCGGACTGCATGTACCGGTCCATCGGGAAGCAGGCGCAGTACTGCGTCTGATCAGTCCTTGATCAGACGCCTGATCAGCCCCTGTTGGCGAGCTGGGCCTGGTAGTACGCGGCGACCGGGCCCAGCTGCGTCAGCCACTCGATCATCTTCTGCTGCTTCTTGGCGTTGATCACGCACTCGTGGAACCAGCCGGCGGTGTGGGTGATGCCCACCCGCAGGAAGGTGCCCTGGGCCGTGTAGTGGAGCTGGGTGATGTGCTGCCACGCATGGTCGGTGATCTGACCGCCGAGGTCGAAGGAGACGCCTTCGCCGTCGATGACCAGGGCGTTGGTCTTGTCGAAGGCCACGAACTCGGGGCCCGCGGGCACCGGCTGAGGAATCTGCCCGGGTACGTACGCGGGCGGCGGCCCGGGTACATGGGTAGGCGGCGGCCCGGGTACATGGGTGGGCGGCGGCGGGGATGCGTGGGCGGGCGCCTGAGATCCATAGGCGGGCGGCGGCGGCCCGAAAGCCTGGGGGCCCTGCTGGTCCGTCGTCACTTCGGCTCTCCTCGTGCCTGGCTGCCGGGGCTTCACGCCCGTCGGCCACCAGTCTTACGTGTCCCCGTCCGACTCGTACAGTCCGAAAGCCCCGACCTGCATGCGACCGAACTCGCGGTGGGCCAGCGGGAGGCGGTAGCGGTCCGGGGAGACGGGCAGCACGATGGACGACCGGATCAGGAGATCGAGTTCGTCACGGACGTCGAAGAGCAGCTGGACCTGATCGCGGGTGAAGGCGCAGCTGAACGCCGAGAGCCGGAACCACATCAGCTGCTCCGGGCGGCGGCACAGCTGGTAGCTCCACTCGATGGCCCGCCACAGGGTGCGGTGCCGTTCGGGTTCGCGGGGGCCGTCGGTGAGCACCGCGAAGCGGCCGCCGGGCGTGGTCAGCCGCGCGAAGAGCTGCCGCGGTCCCATCCGGTGCAGGGCGTGCGCGACGAACACGGCCGCCAGCGGATTCCCGTCGATGCGCAGGGCGAACAGGTGCGCCCAGGCCCGGGGCAGGTCCACCTCCTGTGCGGCGGCCAGTTCCTGCAGCAGGTCCTCGGTCTGCTCCAGGGTCAACGGGGCTACGCCGACGAGGGACTCGTCCACCGTGCCCAGCGGCTGGCGGCTGGTGGCGATCAGCTGCAGCTTGGGGCAGGCGTCCCGGATACGGTCCGCCAGGTGGGCGGTGCCCGCCGCCACGTGTTCACAGGTGTCCAGCACCAGCAGGCCGCGCTGCGGGGCCAGGGTGCGCAGCAGCTCGGGCAGCGGGTCGGTGCGGTCGCCGGTGTCGGCACCCACCGCGTCGGCAACCGTCCGCGGCACCTGGGCGGAGTCCCGGCAGCGGGCGAGGTCGACGTGGTGGACGGGGAGCCCGGCGGCCTGCGCCACCCTTGCCGCGAGATGCGACTTGCCGGCTCCGGGCGGGCCGGTGAGGGTCAGATGGCCTTCGTTGTGGAGCCGTTCGACGAGTGCGGCAGGGGTGGGGGTGGGGGTCGGGTCCCAGTAGTGGGCGGGTTCGGGACCCGGGGGCAGGTGGTGGGCGGGTTCAGGGCCCGGCATGCTGTGCGGGTGCATGCGGACAGCCTGGTGCGCAGGGGGTACGTGCGCGCGGGGTGGGACAGGAGATCGGGGTACCTAAATGCCACCGGCCGTATGCGATAGGTACGACTTCTAAGTACGACTCTAGGTACGGGTGGCGGTACGGGAACTGCCGTTCTCCGCCCCGGAGTTGCCGCTCTCCGCGCGCACCAGGGCCGCGATCTCGCCTCGGGAGGCGACACCCAGTTTCGCCAGGATGTGCTCGACGTGGGCGTCGGCGGTGCGCTTGGAGACGACGAGCCGTTCGGCGATCTGCCGGTTGGACAGGCCTTGGTGGATGAGTGCGGCGACCTCGCGTTCGCGGCGGGTGAGGGCGTCGAGGGTCGGGGTCAGGGCGTCCTCGGGGCCTGCGACCGGGGGTTCGCCGAGGGCGAGGGCCACGGCCGAGGGCAGGCCCATGTGCTCGCCGTCCGCGTACCGGCGGTCGAACTCCGCGTCGCCCAGGGCCTGTTGCGCCGCGGCCCTGGACTGCTGGTCCAGGGCGGCCAGCGCGGGATCGCCCATCATCAAGGGCGCGATGCCGCGCCGGATGTCCTCCGCCGCTCCGCACAGCGTGGCCGTGTCCGCGAACCGCTCCTGGGCGGCCGCGACCCACGACAGGATCGACAGGAGGTTGCTGACGGCCACGAAGTCCTGGATGCGGGTCATGCCGCGCAGGGCCCGTCGCCCCTCCTCCAGCGCACCGCCAAGATCGCCGCTCACCAAGCGCACGAGGGTGAGGTACAGCCGGTTGACGCTGGTGAGCCAGACCTCGCCGAGCGGCAGGGTGTCCACAGCGCGCAGCATCAGCAGTTCGGCGGCCCGCGGGTCACCGAGGAGGAACTGCCGGGCACCTTGGTTGCGGTAGTGCATGCCGAGCAGATAGCTGTCCTTCAAGGCGTGCAGCATCGGCTCGCACTGCTCCTCCACCCTGCGGGCATCATCGGGGCGGTCCAAGTGCTGGTAGGTGCCGGACAGGTGGGTGAGGCTGAGAAGCCGGCCCCGTTGATCGCCGCCCTCGGCGGACAGCTCGGCCGCTTCGGTGAAGATCTCGACTGCCCGCTGCCGGTCGCCGGTCAGGGCGCGGCAGAGCGCACGCTGGAAGCCGAGGAGCCCACGTTCGGCTGGTTCACCGGCTCCCGTCACCACGGCACGGTCGCCCCAGCGGATCCCCTCCACCACCCGGCCGCGCCCCACCCACAGCCCGAGCAGGAGCCCGCAGAGCGCGACGCCGCCCTCCTCCTCCCCTGGCGTGGACAGCGACCACTCCATAGCCGCACGGAAGTTGTCGACCTCCCGGTCGAAGCGGTCGGTCCAGGCAGCCTGTTCGGGTCCGAACCAGGCAAGGCCGCCCTCCCGCGCGAGCCGCAGATAGTGGTCGCGGTGGCGGCGTACGACCCTCTCGCCGTCCCCAGACTCCGCGAGCCGCTCGAACCCGTACTCGCGGATCGTGTCGAGCATCCGGTAGCGGTCGTCGTCCTCGCTCTCGTCCCTGATGACGAGGGATTTGTCGACGAGCCCGATGAGGTGGTCGACGATGTCATACGCGTCCAAGTCCTCATCCGCACAGACCTGTTCGGCGCCGGAGAGGTCGAAGCCGCCCGCGAAGACCGAAAGGCGTGCCCACAGCGTGCGCTCCTCGGGGGTGCACAGGTCGTGGCTCCAGTCGATGGCGGTACGCAGCGTCTGATGACGCGGATGTGAACCACGGCCTCCGCCGAGCGCGCGGAAGCGGTCCTCCAGGCGGCGGAGCACCTGGTCGAGGGGCAGCGCACGCAGGCGTACGGCGGCGAGTTCGAGGGCCAGCGGGATGCCGTCGAGGCGCCGGCACAGGGCGGTGACCTGCGCCTCGTTCTCGGCGGTCAGGGCGAAGCCGGGACGGACGGCCACGGCGCGCTCGGTGAACAGGCGTACCGAGTCGTCCCGTTCGAGCGGCGCGACGGCCAGGGTGTGCTCGGCGGGTACGTCCAGGGTCTGTCTGCTGGTGAGCAGCAGCCGCAGCCCGGGGCAGGAGGTGAGGAGGATCTCGGCGAGCAGCGCGCAGGAGTCGACGAGATGCTCGCAGGTGTCGAGGATCAGGAGCGACTGCTCCTCGCGCAGGAACTCCACCACCGCGTCCAGCGGACTGCGCCCGGCCACTTCGGGCAGTCCGAAGGCCGAGCCGACCGCGTGCGGAAGCAGTTCGCCGTCCTTGACGCCGGCGAGCTCCACCATCCGTACGCCGTCGCGGAAACTGCCTGCCAGGGAGGCCGCGGCGCGCACCGCGATCCGGGTCTTGCCCACGCCGCCGGGCCCGAGGAGCGTGACCATCCGGGCGCTCTCGAACAGCGTCCGCACATCTTCGATCTCGCGTGCGCGCCCGATGAAACTCGTTGTCTCGCTGGGGAGTTCACCCCGCCGCAGGCTCCAGGAGATGTCCACCACGACCGACTCGCCTCCCGCCCTGCCGCCCGGCTCTCATCGTAGGCGCGTCGGTATCCGCGGCGGCGGGAAAGGGACGGATCGCCGCTCCACAGCCGCCACCCCTGGCGCGTGCGCACACGCGGGCGCCCCCGGCGCATACGCACACGCAGACGCCCCCGGTCTCAGCGGACCGGGGGCGTCTGCGTACATACGTATCGCTAGACGAAGAGGCTGAGGAGGGCGGCCACCGCGAAGCCCGCCACCGACAGCACCGACTCCAGAACCGTCCACGACTTCAGGGTGTCGCGCTCGGAGATGCCGAAGTACTTCGCGACGATCCAGAAGCCGCCGTCGTTGACGTGCGAGGCGAAGATCGAACCGGCCGAGATGGCCATGATGACCAGGGCCAGGAAGGCCTGCGAGTGGTCGCCGCCCTGGACCAGCGGGACGACGATGCCGGCCGTGGCGACGATGGCGACCGTGGCCGAACCCTGGGCGACGCGCAGCACCAGCGAGATCAGGTACGCCAGGACGATGATCGGCAGACCCATGTTGTCGAAGGTGTCCGCCAGGGCGTCCGCGATGCCGGAGCCCTTGAGCACCGCGCCGAAGACGCCGCCGGCGCCGACCACGAGCAGGATGTTGCCGACCGGCTTCAGGGACGAAGTCGAGACCGTCTCCAGGGACTTGCGGGACCAGCCGCGGCGCAGACCCAGCAGGTAGTACGCCATGAGCAGCGCGATCGTCAGGGCCACGAAGGGGTGGCCGAAGAACTCGATGACCGAGCGGAGCGTGGACGGGTCGAGCGCGATCGAGGAGAACGTCGCGGCGAGGATGAGCAGCAGCGGCGTACCGATGATGGTGAAGACCGTGCCGAGCGGAACCGGCTTCTCGGGCGGCGTGACACCGGCCTCGCGCTGCTCGGCGGCGACGGCCTCCTTGGCCTCCTCCGCGGCTTCCAGCATGTCCTGCGGTACGGGGACGAAGATCTTCTTGCCGATCCAGGCCGCGTAGCCCCAGGCGGCGACGACGGCGGGGATACCGCAGGCGATACCCATGAGGATGACCCAGCCGAGCGAGACGTTGAAAAGTCCGGCGGCGGCGACGGGGCCCGGGTGCGGCGGCAGGAACGCGTGCGTCATGGACAGACCCGCGAGCAGCGGCATCGCGTAAAGGAGGATCGACTTGCCGGAGCGCTTGGCGGCGGCGTAGACGATCGGCGCGAGCACGAAGATGCCGACGTCGAAGAAGACCGGGATACCGAAGATCAGGCCGGTCATACCCATCGCGAGCGGGGCGCGCTTCTCGCCGAAGAGGCCGAGCAGCCGCTTCGACAACACCTCGGCTCCACCGGAGACTTCGAGGATCGCGCCGAGCATCGTGCCCAGACCGATGATGATCGCGACATGGCCGAGGATGCCGCCCATGCCCCCCTCGATCATCGAGGTGATGCCCTGGTTGTTCTTCTGGACCGTGCCGAAGAGTTCGGTGACGCTCAGACCGGCCGAGAGACCGACGGCGATGGACACCGCGAGCAGCGCGACGAAGGGCTGCAGCCTGACCTTGATGATCAGGAAGAGCAGCAGGGCGATACCGAGGACGGCGACGGTGAGCAGACCGCCGGTGCCGCCTATGAGGCTGAGAATGCCTCCGGTGTGGGGAGTGGGCGGCGGGGTGGCGGGCGCGGCGGCCGCGAGGGATATTCCGGGCAACATGGGGGGAACTCCATTGTTCTGTACAGGTGTTGCAGCGGTTCCGGGCAGGGTGGATCACGGCACGGCGCAACCACGGGGCGATGCGCCGTGCCGGCGGAGAGCGGTACTAACGGGGGCACGTCAGCCGAGGTGGGCGGGACGTCAGCCGAGGACGGCCAGCGCGTCGATCTCGATGAGCAGGCCCTTGGGCAGGCCCACGTACACGGTGGTGCGCGCGGAGGCCGGCGCCTTGAGGCCCTGCTCCTCGAAATAGGCGTTGTAGATCTCGTTCATCTCCGCGAAGTGGTCCACGTCCGTGAGGTAGACGCGCATCATCATCACGTCGTCCCAGCTCGCGCCGCCCTCTTCGAGGATCGCCTTGACGTTGGCGAAGGTCTGGAGGGTCTGCTCGCGCAGGGTCGGGCCCGCGGGGGTCGGGGCCTTGCCCTCCTCGGCCGGCAGGAAGCCGACCTGGCCGGCGACCTGGAGGATGTTGCCCTTCCTGACGCCGTGCGAGAACTTCGCGGGCGGGGCGGTGTGGGTCGAGGGCGTGAGCTGGATCTTCTCGTTCTTCTCGGGCATGAACTTTCCTTGCTGAGTGGGGTGTTGGGGGTTCTGCAGGTCTCTTCGGGCTTACGTGGGTGTGTTGCCCGAGTACTCGCGGCTGATCGCGTCCGCGCAGCGGCGGACGACGGGGAGCAGCGTGAGGAGTTCTTCGGCGGTGACGACCACGCTCGGCGCGGACACCGACATCGCGGCCACGACGCGGCCGTCCGCGCCCCGGATGGGGGCGCCGATGCAGTTGATGGACTCCTCGTGGCCACCCAGGTCGGTGGCCCAGCCCTGTTCGCGTACGACGGCGAGCTCCTTGAGGAACGCGGCCGCGTCGGGGGTCGAACGGGGCGTGTACTGGGGGTAGTCGAGCTTCTCGGCGATCGCGCGCCGCTCCGGCTCGGAGAGGTCGGCGAGCAGCAGCTTGGCGACCGCGGCGACCGTGATGGCCACGGGCTTTCCGATACGGGAGTACATCCGCACCGGGTAACGGCTCTCGACCTTGTCGATGTAGAGGACCTCGTTCTCCTCGTACACCGCGAGGTGGACCGTGTGCCCGATCTTCGAGTTGAGCTCGACGAGATGCGGGTGCGCGATCTCCCGTACGTCCAGGTTCTCGACGGCTTCCTGGGCGAGCGCGAAGAGGCGGGCGCCCAGGCGGTAGCGCTGGTCGGACTGGCGGTAGACGAGGCCGTGCTCGTGCAGGGTGCGCAGCAGGCGCAGCGCGGTGGACTTGTGGACGTCCAGGCGCTCGGCGACCTGCCCGAGGTCGGCGGGCCCTTCGGCGAGCAGCGGAAGAATGCTGAGCGCACGGTCGACGGTCTGGCTCATGTGGTGACAACCTCCCCAATCGCCCCGGTCATGGTCCAGCCGGGGCCGAGCCGCAGTGTGCCCCACTCTTCGTCGGGCAGGTCGGCAAGGTGGTCGGCGTGGGCGCGGCTGGGGGGTTCGGCCATGTCGCCGGGGACAGTCAGGGCCGCCGCGGCCCACAGGTGGCCGTGCCGGAGGCGGGACTTGGCGTCCAGGCCCCGCAGCGTCGCGGAGATGAACCCGGCGGCGAACGCGTCGCCCGCGCCCACGGCTGCGACCACGTCGACACCGAGAGCGGGGACGTACGTCTTGAGGTCGCCGGGCTCACCCGGGTGCCGGTGGAACACGGTCGCGCCCGCCGACCCTTGTTTGACCACGAGCAGCCCGGGCTCGGGGAGCGCGGCGCGGATCGCGTCCGGGTCACCGCCGATGCCCCACGCCGCCTGCGCCTCGTCCTCGCCGACGAAGACGAGATCGGCGCCGCGGGCGAGGCCCAGCAGCGTCGCGCCCGCCTCGGCCGGGTCGGACCAGAGGTTGACGCGGTAGTTCACGTCGAAGGAGATCAGGGGGCGGCCGGGGCGGGGGGCGGTCAGCTCGCACAGCAGGGCCAGGCAGTCGGCGGAGAGCGCGGCCGTGATCCCCGAGAGGTGGAGGATCCGGGCGTCGGTCCCGGCGTCGGTGTTGGCCGGGGACATCGCGGAGGCGGCCGAGCCCGCGCGGTAGTAGGCGACCTCGGCGAGCGGCTCGACCGCGGTGTCGCCGGCCGTCTGAAGCTCGGGTGCGGCGCCGGTGGCCCGCTCCCCGGCCGTACGGAAGTAGATCCCCGTCGGCCGCGACGCGTCCCTGCCCACCGCCGACGTATCGACTCCGCACTCGGCGATCTCGCGCGTCAGGTACTCGCCGAAGCCGTCGTCGCCGACGCGGCTGATCCACTGCGCGGCGTGCCCGGCGCGGGCCAGTGTGCACGCGACGTTGGACTCGGCGCCGCCGATCCCGCGGTCGAAACCGGGTACGTCGGCGAGGCGTCCTGGCCGTACCGGCCGGAACGTGACCATGGACTCGCCGAGGCAGGCGACGTCGAAGCGCGGGGCTTCGACGGCGGCTTCGGGGTCGGACACGTTCTGGTGGGGCACGGCTGGGCTCCTTCGAGGGCTTATGTCCTGCTTACGCGGTGCGCACGGTGGCGGCCTGAGGCCAACTTCCCTACCGGGAGCGGACCTTGGTCCCGACCGTCCGGACCGCGACGGAGAGCGTTGACCCCGCGTTGGCACGGATGTTAGACAGAGGTAAGCGCAATACGCAATGGGCGTTGCAGAGGATGCAACGGGCCAGGAGGAGGGTTCCATGGCAGCCGACAACGTGGTCGGGAAAGACGCCGGAGCGGTCGCATCCGTGGCGGCCCTGGCGGACGACATCGTCGACTTCCGCTTCAAGGGGCTGCCGCCGAACGCCGACGGCCTGACCGTCGGCGAACTGGCCGCCGAGCGCCGCAACCTCTTCACCGGCGGCTTCACCACGCCGGTCCTCGCCCTCTCCGCCGAGCGCGTCGAGCACAACCTGCGGCTGATGGAGACGTACTCCACCCGCCACGGCCTAGCCTTCGCGCCGCACGGCAAGACCTCGATGGCCCCGCAGCTCTTCGCCCGCCAGGCCGAGCACGGCGCCTGGGGCATCACGCTCGCCAACCCGCACCAGGCGCGGGTGGCACGGGCCTTCGGGGTCGAGCGGATCTTCGTCGCGAACGAGATCGTCGACGCGGCGGGCCTCGCCTGGATCGCCGCGGAACTGGCCGCGGACCCGGCGTTCCGCTTCATCTGCTACGTCGATTCCGTACGGGGTGTGCAGCTGATGCACTCCGCTCTGTCCTCGGCCGGGGCGTCCCGTCCGGTCGACGTCGTGGTCGAGCTGGGGGCGGGCGAGGGTGCGCGCACCGGTGCCCGTACGGAATCGGAGTGCGCCGAGATCGCCCTGGCCGTCGCCGCCGCGGACACGCTGCGCCTGGTCGGCGTCGCGGGCTACGAGGGTGAGGTGCCCGAGGCCACACTGGCGTCGGTCTCGGCGTGGCTGCACCGCCTCGTCTCCCTTGCCGTGGACTTCGACAAGGCCGGGTACTTCTCGGGGCTCGACGAGATCGTGATCTCGGCGGGCGGTTCCGCGTGGTTCGACGCGGTGGCCTCCGTGTTCGAGGAGATCCCGTCTTTGTCGGCGCCGGTTCTGAAGCTGCTGCGCTCGGGTGCGTACGTCTCCCATGACGACGGTCACTACAAGCACCTCACGCCGTTCAACCGGGTCCCCTCGGAGGGGGCGCTGGAGCCGGCGTTCCGCCTGTGGGCGCAGGTGATGTCGCGTCCGACCGCTGATCAGGCATTCGCGAACGCGGGCAAGCGGGATGCGGCGTACGACTTGGATCTGCCCTTCGCGCAGGTGGTCCGGTCGGCGTCCGGGGTCGAGCGCCCGGCCGACGGTGTGACCGTGACCGGTCTCTCGGATCAGCACACGTGGCTCCGTACGGACTCGGAGTCCGCGCTGTCGGTGGGCGACTGGGTGGGGATGGGTCTGTCGCACCCGTGCACGTCGTTCGACAAGTGGCAGTTGATTCCGGTGGTGTCGGCGGACGGCACGGTGATCGATTTCGTGCGGACCTATTTCTGATTCCCCCACCCCCAGCCGAGAGATCACCCCCACAAGGAGACGGCACCCCCATGGACCTGGTCATCCGCAACGCCCGCGTCATCGACGGCTCCGGCGGCGACTCCTACACCGCCGACGTCGGTATCGACGGCGGCCGGATCGCCGAGATCCGTAAAGCGGGTGACGGGCCCCGCCCGTCCGGGCAGCGGACACTCGACGCCGACGGGCTCGCCCTCTCCCCCGGCTTCATCGACATGCACGCCCACAGCGATCTCGCCCTGCTCCGCGACCCCGACCACAGCGCCAAGGCCGCCCAGGGCGTGACCCTCGAAGTGCTCGGCCAGGACGGGCTCTCGTACGCGCCCGTCGACGACCGCACGCTCGCCGAGGTGCGCAAGGCCATCACCGGCTGGAACGGCGACGGCTGCGACATCGACTTCGACTGGCGCACCGTCGGGGAGTACCTGGACCGCCTCGACCGGCAGGGCATCGCCGTCAACGCCGCCTACCTCATCCCGCAGGGCACGGTCCGGATGTACGCCGTGGGCTGGGACGACCGCGAGGCCACCCCCGAAGAGATGGACCGGATGCGGCAGTTGGTCGCCGAGGGCATGGAGCAGGGCGCCGTCGGAATGAGCTCCGGGCTCACGTACACACCCGGGATGTACGCCAAGGACTCCGAGCTCAGCGAGCTGTGCAAGGTCGTCGCCCGCTACGACGGCTACTACTGCCCCCACCACCGCAGTTACGGGGCCGGCGCACTCCAGGCGTACGAGGAGATGGTGAACCTGACGAGGGAGGCGGACTGCGCGCTCCATCTCGCGCACGCCACGATGAACTTCGGGGTGAACAAGGGCAAGGCCCCTGATCTGCTCACGCTCCTCGACGGCGCGCTCGACGCCGGGGCCGATATCTCGCTCGACACCTACCCCTACACCCCCGGCTGCACGACGCTCGTCGCCATGCTGCCCAGCTGGGCGAGCGAGGGCGGGCCCGAGGCGATCCTCACCCGGCTCCAGGACGACGCGACCGCCGAGAAGATCCGCCATCACATGGAGGTCATCGGAGCCGACGGCTGCCATGGCGTCCCGATCGAGTGGGACACCATCGAGATCAGCGGTGTCTCCGACCCCGGCCTCGCCTCCTGCGTCGGCAAGACGATCCAGCAGTCCGCCGACATGCGCGGCGAGGAGCCGTGGGTCACGGCCCGGCGTCTGCTCATCAACGACAAGCTCGGTTCGACGATCCTGCAGCACGTCGGGCACGAGGAGAACGTGCGGCAGATCATGCGGCACCGCGTGCACACCGGCGGCAGCGACGGCATCCTGCAGGGCTTCAAGCCGCATCCGCGCGCGTACGGCACTTTCCCGCAGTATCTCGGCCGCTACTCCCGGGAGTTGGGGATCCTGTCCCTGGAGGAGACGGTCGAACACCTCACCTCGCGCCCGGCCGCCCGCCTGCGCCTGCCCGACCGCGGGCTCGTCCGCGAGGGCTACCGCGCCGACCTGGTCCTCTTCGACCCGGAGACGGTCGCGGCCGGCTCCACCTTCGAGTCCCCACGCACCCTGCCGGTCGGCATCCCGCACGTCCTGATCGACGGCAAGTCCGTGATCGAGGACGGCAAGCGGACGGATGTGCTGGCGGGGAGGGCGGTGCGGCGCACGACCGCATAGGGTCTCGGACGGGTCGCCCAGGGCCTCGGGCGGCATGTCGCGCCCGCACCGAAGAGGCATACGGGGAGCACCGGATGACCGTCACCACCCGCACGGTGAAGTCCGCGGACGGCACCGCGATCGTGTACGACCGGTTCTCACCCGCCGGCGCCACCACCGGCACAGTGGTGCTCGTCGGCGGCGCCTTCAGCCGCCGCGACCTCCCGAAGACGGCCGAGATGGCCCAGTTCCTGTGCGCGGACCACGACTTGACGGTCCTCACCTACGACCGCCGGGGCCGGGGCGACAGCGGGGACTCCCCCGGCAGCTACGACCCGGACCAGGAGTGCGACGACCTCGCGGCGATCATCGACGCGGAGCTCGCGGACGGGGAGCAGGTCTCCCTGTTCGGCTGGTCCTCCGGCGCGGTACTCGCCCTGCGCGCCGCCGGCTCCCCCCGGGTCCGGGGAGTCGGCCGCGTCGTCGCCTTCGAGCCGCCGTTCGTGGTCGACCGGAGCGGGCACGTGCCACCGGCGGACCTCACCGAGCGGCTGCACGAACTGATCAGGGCCGGCCAGCGGGCCCGTACTGTGCACTACTACATGACCCGGGCCATCGGCGTGCACCCCTTCTTCACCACACTCCTGCGCCTCACGCCGGTGTGGAAGGAGCGGACCGCGGTCGCCTTCTCCACGGCACACGACTGGGCGCTGATGGCCCCGTTCACGCGCGGGGAACCACTGGACACGGCGGACTGGGCGCGGGTGCAGGTCCCCGTCCTGGTCATCGCGGGCGGCCGCAGCCCCGCGGTACTGCGCACGGGCGCGCGGGCGATCGCCGCCGTACTGCCGCACGCGCGGTACGCGGAAGTGCCGGGTCTCACCCCCGACCCTGCCAACGAGCCGCTCCTCGAAGCGTCCCAGGACTTCCTGACCGCCTCGGCCCCCGCCTGACGCCCCCGCCGTACGTGGTGCACCTCACGTCAGGGCGATGACGGGCGGGGTTCCATGATTGAGGGCCGGTGTGCGCTTTCGATCCGGGCGTGGGGGTGCGTCCGCGCATTGCGATGGAAGGCCACTACGTAAGGGTTCCGCTACAGGGATCCCCGGGTGGGACCAAAGACCGCGCGCCGGGACGAAACACGCTCGTAAAGTTGCCGCATGCAGCTGATCCAGTCGACGAAGCTCTCCAACGTCTGTTACGAGATCCGGGGTCCGGTTCTCGAGGAGGCCATGCGGCTGGAGGCGGCGGGCCACCGGATCCTGAAGCTGAACACCGGGAACCCGGCGGCCTTCGGGTTCGACTGTCCGCCGGAGATCCTGGAGGACGTGCTCAGGAACGTGGGCTCCGCGCATGGCTACGGCGATGCGAAGGGGCTGCTGTCCGCCCGGCGCGCGGTGATGATGCACTACCAGACGCTCGGCGTGGAGACGGATGTCGAGCACGTCTACATCGGCAACGGGGTCTCCGAGCTGATCGTCATGGCCATGCAGGCGCTGCTCGACGACGGCGACGAGGTGCTCGTCCCCGCACCGGACTATCCGCTGTGGACGGCCGCCGTGTCGCTGTCCGGCGGTACGGCCGTGCACTACCGCTGCGACGAGCAGTCGGACTGGATGCCGGATCTGGCGGACGTGGAGCGCAAGGTCACCGACCGCACCAAGGCGATCGTGATCATCAACCCGAACAATCCGACGGGCGCCGTGTACAGCGACGACGTCGTACGGGGGCTCACGGACATCGCCCGCCGGCACAATCTCCTCGTCTGCAGCGACGAGATCTACGACAAGATCCTGTACGACGAGGCCACGCACACCCCGACCGCGGCGCTCGCTCCCGATCTGCTGACACTCACGTTCAACGGCATGTCCAAGGCGTACCGGGTGGCCGGCTACCGGACCGGGTGGATGGTCATCTCAGGGCCGCGCGCCCATGCCGCCTCGTATATCGAGGGACTCACGATCCTCGCGAACATGCGGCTGTGCGCCAATATGCCGGCGCAGCACGGAGTGGTCGCGGCGCTGACCGGGCGGCAGACGATCAACGATCTGGTGCTGCCGGGCGGGCGGCTGCGGGAGCAGCGCGACACGGCGTACGAGCTGCTGACGCAGATTCCCGGGGTCACCTGTGTGAAGCCGAAGGGGGCTCTCTACCTCTTCCCGCGGCTCGACCCCAAGGTGTTCAAGATCAAGGACGATCGGCAGATGGTGCTCGATCTGCTGCGGGCCGAGAAGATCATGGTGGTGCAGGGGACGGGCTTCAACTGGCCCGAGCCCGATCACTTCCGGATCGTCACCCTGCCCCAGGCCTCGGACCTTGCGGAGGCGGTGGGCCGGATCGGCCGCTTCCTGGACGGGTACAGCCAGCCGTAATGCAGAAGCTCAGACGGCCGCGGGGGTGAGCGCCTCCGCATGAGCTTCCATCCGCCGCGCTGCCAGAATCGCCGCCGAGGTGTCCGCCCGCGAGGCCGCCACCACGAGTGCCCGGCCCGCGAGGGCGTGGGCGCGCTGGTGCAGGGCCGCGAGGTGCGGCTCGTGGATCGCCGCCGCCACCGCCGCGCGCACCGGTGCGCGTCCGCCGCGCAGGCGCGTGACGGCGGCCGCCAACTCGGCCGAGGCATCGTCGAGTCCGGCGGACGGCGCGAGACCCCGCAGTTCGTCCGTCACCGCGAGCAGGGCCGCGAGGTGGCCGGCGAGCTGGAGCTCCAGCTCCTCCTCGCGCGTGCGGTGCGGGAAATCGCCGTCGGGGCCCAGCGTATGGACGGATTTGGCGCGGATCGGCTCGTACATGGCAGGGACCTCCAAGCTGGGATGAACACATCCTAGCTTAGATTCAGTCTAAAGTTGAGTTACCTCAAGAGCGGGGCCGGTCGCCGCGGGGACATGCCCTACGGTCCCGAGGCCGACACGGCCGCCACCACGATGATCACGGCGAGCAGCACGACAAGCAGCGCCCACACCAGCTTCCGGCTGTTCACGGCCACGACCGGGACGGGCTGCGCCGGAGCGGCAGGAGGCGCGGGCGGCTGGACGCGCGGACGCTGCGGCGGAGCATTGAACAGGTCCTGCCCGGTGGCCGCCGCCCGCGCGCACCACGGACAGCCCATGAGGTGGGAGCCGTAGCTATGGCGGGGGCGCGCCTGGCAGACCCGCACCCGGCCGCGTTCCTCGTCGAGCGCCCGCAGCCAGTCCTCGGCCCGGGGCCGTGCCTTCGGGTCGAGCACACCGGGCCCGAAGGCACGGCGGGCGAGCGTGAGCAGTCCGGGCGGCAGAACGGTCGGGTCGATGATGCCGCGCGGGACGACGACTTTCTCCGGGCGTACGACATAGGAGATGGACGCCGCGATGTTGTCCTTGACCGTCGAGTCCTCCTGGCTGTCGTGCGGGACACCCCCGAAGGGATGGTTGCCGACGGCGAGGAGCTGATAGACGAGGACGGAGAGCGCGAAGTCGTCGCTCTCGGCCGTGGCGGGGCCGCCCGCCTGGCGTTCGGGCGCCGAGTAGTCGGTGGTGTGCATCAGACACGCGAAGGACTCGCGGGTCTGGCGGTCGGTGAAGGCGATGGAGTCGCAGTCGAGGAAGGTGACGAAGCCGTTCCTGTCCACGACGACGTTGCTGGACGAGAAGTCGCCGACGACCAGGCCCTCGTGGTGCATACGGGCAGTCATGAACGCCAGGTTCCAGGCGACCCCGAGCAGGAAGCGCCAGTCGGCGCGGTCGGGGAAGAGCCGCAGCCGCTGCGAGCGGGTGAACAGGCCCACCAGCTGGACGTGTTGGGGTTCACCGAAGCGCCGCATCGCATAGCCGAGGAAGGCGCCCTCGGGTGAGCGGGCGAGCGCGGTGGGCCAGGCGAGTTCGGGTGCCTGGTTGGAGTCGACGGGGCGGTCGCCCAGCGGGGACATCGCGAGCATGCGGGTCAGCCGGCGCTCCTGCTCGGCGCCCGGGCGTTCACGGTAGAGCTTCACCACGACGCCCGGATCGCCCTCGACCGGGAAGACGGAGGCCTCGCCGCCGCCCTTGAGCGGGTGCTCGGCGAGCGTGACGGGGTGGCCGTCGAGCAGAATGCGGCGGCCCGTACCGCCGCCCGCGGCGCTCATACCCGTACCGCCCGGAGCAGTGTCTTGTCGTCCGCGTTGACCGCGGAGAGCCGGTCGGAGCGCAGCAGCTCGGCGAGTTCCGCCTCGTCCGCGTCCGGGTCCTTGGTCGGGGACTCGAGCGGGCCCAACACCGCGGCGAGGAAGGACGCGTTGGGCGTACGGGAGCGGGTGAGGGCCGCCTGCGTGAGGCCGTCGGTGGAGAGGACCACCGCGTCTATCCCGGGGTCGTCCACACAGTCCGTACGCACCCAGCGGCCCGCGTGCCGTGAGGTGAGGAAGACCGTCTCGTTGCTGTACTCGCTGGCCGCATCGGCCTGCGGGAGCAGATGGAACAGGGGCGCACCGTCCTCGTCGGTGCCGGCGCGGACGAAGACTAGACCGTCGCCGACGCTCAAGTGCCCGAGCCAGTCAGGGGTGATGACGACGACCGTGAGTGTGGTCGCGAAGTCCTCGGCGCGGTCGCCGGACTGCTCCACCGCCAACAGGAAGTCCCCGCACACCTCTTGGAACGCCGAGTGCAGCATCCCGTGCACCTCGTCCCCCGCCCGCACCCCGCCCGCGGCCGCGATCCTGCCGAAGTGCTCGGTGGCGAGCCTGACCGCGAGCTGTGCGCCCTCCTGCGAACGCGGCCTGCTGCCCGCACCGTCCGCGACGGCGAGCACCAGGACGGGCCCGCCGTCTCCCCCGCTCCACACCGCGCTGTCCCAGGCGTCCTGGCAGGGGGTGCCGGTGCGCCGGTGCCGGTAGCCCTCGACGCTCACCCCGTGCGTACGCCACGATCCGCCCCGCGCGCCCATCGTTCAGGCTTCCCAGGCGGGACGCTGCGTACGGAACTGGTGGAAGATCTTCTCGAAGGCCTCCTCGCCCTCGCCCTTCTGCTCGGCGGCCGCGCTGGCCGACATCATCTGCAGCAGCTCGCGGAACGGGAAGCCCGTCAACTGCGCGTTGTACGTGGGCGCGAAGGCGCGCAGGACCGCTTGCCCGCGCTCGGTTATCCCGCCGACCCCGATCGCGTACAACCGGAAGCGCCGTGCGCGCTGCTCCTCGGCGAGCACGGGCACGATGCGCTGCCAGGAGGTCGTGTAGTGACCGGTGCCGTCGGTGGGCAGACCGTCGGTGACCAGGCAGATCTGGGGGCGGTAGTACTGCAGGCCGAGCTTGCGCAGCTCGGTCTTGCGGGCGGCCACTATGTGCATGGCGAGCTCGACGGCCTCGGTCATCAGCGTCACGCCGTTGGCCGCGAGCGTCGGCGGCGTGAAGGCGTGCGCGGGGACGAACGGGCTGAGGTTCATGCCGGGATACAGCGGCTCGGCGCCACGGTAGGCGGTCACGGACTGATCCCCGAAGGTGATGACGGCGACCTCGACGCTGTAGCTGAGGCTGACGTCGTCGTGCAGTTCGCGGGTCCACTCCCGCAGCGCCTCGTTCAGCGCCTGGATCGGACGGCCTTCCATGGAACGGGAGTTGTCGAGACACAGCACGAGCGGCAGCCGCTGGGCGTTGTTGTCCAGCTCGAAGTCGAAGTCCGCGTACTGCGGGGCGGCGGTGGGCGGCGGCGGTTCATTCATCATGGCTGTCTCCTGTGTGCTGCGGGGTCCTCGCGGGAGGCAGAGCTAGCAGGTGGGGTGCTTGAGGTGCGTCGTCGTCCTTCGCCGCGTCGGGCGGTTGCGACACGTCCCGTACGTCGACGAAGGCGCCCACCTCGGGAGCCGCGGACACGGATCCCGTCCAGCGGGCGCGGTAGAGGCAGCGGTCGACCTCCACGTAACCCTCCGGGTGCAGGGTGCTGCGCACCAGGGCCCTGGGGCGCGGAGGCGCGGAGGGTACGTCGAGGTAGGACGGCTCCGTCGGAGGGTGGTCGTCGGCGTACGGCTCCGTCGCAGGACGGTCGTCGGCGTACGGCTTCGGGGGCGGCCTGTGCCGCACCGGCCGCAACGCCACGGTCCGCGTGGACTCGGCCCGGTGGCGCGGGGCGGCGGTGCGCTGTGGCGCGGGGCCGCCGGCGAGGTGGCCGTCCGCGTAGGCGGGGCGGCGGACCGCCTTCACCAGCACCGCGCTCAGGGCGAGCAGCCCGCCGAGGAGGCCGAGCAGCACCCAGAGCAGGGTGTTGTCGCTTTCGTCGGTGCCGAGCGGTCCGGCGAGTTCCGCGCGAATCAGGTCGGCGCCCTTCTGCTCGCGCACCAGGGTCTTGCACAGCGCCTGACCGGTCTTGCTTTCGCACAGCCCGGCCGCCCGCGCCGCGTCGAGATCGGTGCGGTCGAGCGCTGTGATGGTGCTGTCCGGTGCGACCTTGCGCTCGGCGGCGAGCAGCAGCAGGATGCTGCCGCCGCGACCGGTCACCTGCGCGGCCGGGAGCTCGACGACCAGCTGGTCGGACATCGCCTTGCGATGCCCTGCGATCCCCAACTCGGCCGCGGGCCGGTCCAGTCGTACGGGCCAGCCGACCGCCATCGCATGCGTCCCCGGCTCCTCGGCCAGATGCCCCGAGACGCATTTGAGGCGGATGGTCAGCGCGCCGTAGCAGTCCATCCCATCGGCCGCGGCGGGCGGGGGCGCGAGCAGCCCCAGGGCCAGCGCGCATCCCCATGCGGCCGTCCCGACGCCCAGGACCTTCCTCCTCGAAACGGGCCCCAGCAGTCTTCCGCGCTCCACCGCACACCCCCCGAACCGCCATGGCCTCGTTCTGCGACGCGGCCTCGTATGTCAACTCGCCGAACGTCAACTCGCCTCAGAGCCGGAACACTTCATGACACCTCGTGAACATCTGCCGCGCCTGTTCCGCCCAGTCGTCCGCCATCGCCCCGAAGTCCCGCGGTGTCATCCGGCAGGCGAGCGGCAGCTGGCAGACCCCGGCGATACAGGGATCGGGGCCACGCACGTCCCAGACGGAGAGCATGGGGAAGAGCTGTTCGGTGTTCCACGCGTTGGCCGCGGCGGCCGCCACCGCCAGCTGGTCGCCGCGCAGCCTGCGCCCGTCCGTCATGAAGACGACGAGCAGCCGACGGGTCGTGGTGAAGCGCAGGGTCAGTGTGCGTCCCGTGGCGGGCAGATCGAGGTCGAGGCTCAGTGCGTGCTCGTCGGCCGAGACCCCCGCGCCGAGCTTCTTGCTCCAGCCGCCGATCAACTCCCGCCAATGAGCCCCGACTTCCAGCTCCCGCCCGGACTCAACGCGCACTCGTGGCTCCATGGCTCACCGCCCCCGCCACCATCGCGTCGGTGAGACCGGCGTCGAGCAGGGCCTGGGCGTGCAACTGCAGACAGGACGCCACGGAGGCCACGGGCGCCTTGGAATCCTCGCCGTGCCTGCCCTCCAGATCGAGCTCGCGCGAACGGATACCGGCGGCCACCGAGGGCGGCGGCCAGGGCAGCGCGCCCTCGTCGGGCGCGAGCAGTTCGAGCAGCGGGGCGAGCGCGGGGCGGCCGGCCGGGTCCTTGGACAGACAGGGAAGCAGCAGTCTGCGCAACTCCTCCGGTGCACCGTCGAGATCGGGCGGCTGCGTCTGCACGCGGTACGCCACCTGGTCCCCCGAACCGAAAGGCGAGCGACCGGTGGCCGCGAACGCGAGGACGCCGCCGAGCGCGAAGACATCGGTGGACGGGCCCACGCTGTCTCCGGAGAGCTGCTCGGGCGCCATGAACGGCGGGGTGCCCATGACGACGCCGGCCATCGTGATGCTGCTCGATCCGGCAAGGCGGGAGATCCCGAAGTCGATGACGCGCGGGCCGTCGGCGGCGAGCAGCACATTGGACGGCTTGAGGTCGCGGTGCACGATGCCGGCGGCGTGGATGGCCATGAGCGCCTCGACCAGACCGGCGCCGAGCCGGCGCAGATACGGCTCGGTGAGCGGGCCCCCGGAGCGTACGGCCTCACTGAGGGAGGGACCCGGTACGTACACCGTGGCGAGCCAGGGCAGATCCGCGTCGGGGTCGGCGTCGACCACGGCCGCGGTGTAGGCGCCGCTGACGGCGCCCGCGGCGGCGACCTCGCGTGCGAAGCGCATACGGAAGGCGCGGTCCGCGACGAGTTCGGGGCGTACGACCTTGACCGCGACGGGCCGTCCCGCGCGGGAGCGGGCGAGATAGACCCAGCCCATACCGCCGGAACCGAGGCGGCCCACGATGCGATAGCCACCGACCCTCAGAGGGTCACTGACCGGTGTCCTCATGGAAGGAGTGTGCCCGGATTTCCCCGCCGATGAAGGTAGTGCGCACAGATTGTCACGTACGAAAAATCCACCAATAGCCGTGCCCCCGAAGCCAGTTGGGGCTCCGGGGGCACGAGGCTACGGATGGTGCTCGTGGTGCCTAGCCGAGGCGCTGCACCAGCGCCCGGTACTCGTCCCACAGCTCCTTGGGCGTGTGGTCGCCGAAGGTGTTGAGGTGCTCGGGGACCAGGGCGGCCTCCTCGCGCCAGATCTCCTTGTCGACCGTGAGCAGGAACTCGAGGTCGGCGGCGGGCAGTTCGAGACCGTCGGTGTCGATGGAGTCGACCGTCGGCAGGATGCCGATGGGGGTCTCGACGCCCTCGGCCTTGCCGTCGAGGCGGTCCACGATCCACTTCAGGACGCGGGAGTTCTCGCCGAAGCCGGGCCACACGAACTTGCCCGCCTCGTTCTTGCGGAACCAGTTCACGTAGTAGATCTTCGGGAGCTTGCTCTGGTCCTTGTCGGCGCCGACCTTGACCCAGTGGTTCATGTAGTCGCCCATGTTGTAGCCGCAGAACGGCAGCATGGCGAACGGGTCGCGGCGCAGCTCGCCGACCTTGCCCTCGGCGGCGGCGGTCTTCTCGGAGGCGACGTTCGCGCCGAGGAAGACACCGTGGTTCCAGTCGAAGGACTCGGTGACCAGCGGGACGGCGCTCGCGCGGCGGCCGCCGAAGAGGATCGCCGAGATCGGCACGCCCTTGGGGTCCTCCCACTCGGGCGCGATGATCGGGCACTGCGAGGCGGGGACGGTGAAGCGGGCGTTCGGGTGCGCGGCCGGGACGCCCGACTCGGGGGTCCAGTCGTTGCCCTTCCAGTCGGTGAGGTGCGCCGGAGTCTCCTCCGTCATCCCCTCCCACCAGATGTCGTTGTCGTCGGTGAGCGCGACGTTGGTGAAGACCGAGTTGCCCCAGAGGGTCTTCATGGCGTTGGCGTTGGTGTGCTCGCCCGTGCCCGGGGCGACACCGAAGAAGCCGGCCTCGGGGTTGATCGCGTACAGACGGCCGTCCTCGCCGAAGCGCATCCAGGCGATGTCGTCGCCGATGGTCTCCACGGTCCAGCCGGAGATCGTGGGCTCCAGCATCGCGAGGTTGGTCTTGCCGCACGCGGACGGGAACGCGGCCGCCACGTACTTCGACTCACCCTGCGGCGGCGTGAGCTTGAGGATCAGCATGTGCTCGGCCAGCCAGCCCTCGTCGCGCGCCATCACGGAGGCGATGCGCAGGGCGTAGCACTTCTTGCCGAGCAGCGCGTTGCCGCCGTAGCCCGAGCCGTAGGACCAGATCTCGCGGGACTCCGGGAAGTGCGAGATGTACTTGGTGGTGTTGCAGGGCCAGGCGACGTCCGCCTCACCCTCCTGGAGCGGGGCGCCCAGCGTGTGCACGGCCTTCACGAAGAAGCCGTCGGTGCCGAGCTCGTCCAGGACGGCCTGTCCCATGCGGGTCATGGTGCGCATGGAGACCGCGACGTAGGCGGAGTCGGTGATCTCGACGCCGATCGCGGAGAGCTCGGAGCCGAGCGGGCCCATGCAGAACGGGACGACGTACATGGTCCGGCCGCGCATCGAGCCGCGGAAGATGCCTTCCTGCCCGTCCTTGCCCTGGAAGATCTCCCGCATCTCGGCGGGGGCCTTCCAGTGGTTGGTGGGACCGGCGTCCTCTTCGTTCTCGGAGCAGATGTACGTACGGTCCTCGACGCGGGCGACGTCGGTGGGGTCGGAAGCCGCGTAGTAGGAGTTCGGGCGCTTGATCGGGTCGAGCTTCTTGAACGTGCCCTTGGCGACGAGCTCCTCCGCGAGGCGCTCGTACTCGGCCTCGGATCCGTCGCACCAGACGACCCTGTCCGGCTGTGTGAGAGCTGCGATCTCGTCCACCCAGGCAATCAGCTCCTGGTGGTTGGTGGGGGCCGTGCTGGGAGCCGCGATGTCGCGCGCCACGATCGCTCCTAAATGAGGGTTGTGTGGAATTGGGGCCCCGTGGGGGCTGCGACCCGGATACCGCGCCCTGGAAAAGAACACAGCCGCTCATCCGGTGCCGACCTCACTCATTTGATCATCGGGGGATTTCGCCCATCTGTCCAGAGGGCCTCACACGTGAGCGTCCCCACATCGGGACACGGAACTTACGGAGCCGTAGGTACGATTCCTCCTATGCCGTCTCCCGCCCCTGAGGCCACCGCATCCGCCGCGGCGGGTCCTGTCGAGATCGATCTGCCCGACCCCGTCAAGCCGAAGCTGCGGGGCTGGCTGCACGCCGGCATGTTCCCGGCCGTGCTGATCTCGGGGCTCGCGCTGATCGTCTTCACCGACTCGACCCGCGCCCGGGTCGCCACCGGGATCTTCGTGCTCACAGCCTGTCTGCTCTTCGGAACCAGCGGGCTCTACCACCGGGGCACCTGGGGACCGCGCGGCGAGGCCATCCTGCGCCGGCTCGACCACGCGAACATCTTCTTGATCATCGCGGGCACGTATACCCCGCTCGCGCTGCTGCTCCTCCCCGGTTCCACCGCACGACCGCTGCTCTGGGCCATCTGGGCCGCAGCGGTCGCGGGCATCGCGTTCCGGGTGTTCTGGGTCGGCGCCCCGCGCTGGCTCTACACCCCGTGCTACATCGCGATGGGCTGGGCGGCGGTCTTCTTCCTGCCGGACTTCATGCGCACCGGCGGGATCGCCGTGCTCGTCTGCGTGGTCGTCGGCGGCCTCCTCTATACGGCGGGCGGCGTGATCTACGGCCTCAAGAAGCCCGACCCGTCACCGCGCTGGTTCGGCTTCCACGAGGTGTTCCACTCGCTGACGCTGGCGGCGTTCGTCGTGCATTACGTGGGGATCTCGCTGGTGGCTTACCAGCACGCCTGAGTCACGCACGCGGCTGTGAATCCGGTCGAAACCGGCCCTGCGCGCCGCATACGCTCAGCGCGTGAACTCTCCTGTGATCAGCATCGGCTTCGGCCCCGGCCTCGCGATATTCGTCCCCGCCGAGCGGCGCGCGGGCCACAGCGCGGCCGCCGTCGACGGGACCTCGACGCTCGGCCATGTCGTCGAGTCGCTCGGAGTGCCGCTCACCGAGGCCGGGCGGCTCGTCGTCGACGGGCGCGAGGTGACGACCGGGCACATCCCGGCGCACGGCGAGGTCATCGACGTATACGAGGTGGAGCGGCCTCAGCAGGTCGCGGGTGCTCCGCTGCGTTTCCTGCTCGACGTCCACCTCGGCACGCTGGCCCGGCGGCTGCGGCTGCTGGGTGTGGACGCGGCGTACGAGTCCGAGGACATCGGCGACCCGGCGCTCGCCACGTATTCGGCCCGCGACCGGCGCGTGCTGCTGAGCCGTGACCGTGGGCTGCTGCGGCGGCGGGAGCTGTGGGCCGGTGCGTACGTCTACAGCGACCAGCCGGACGAGCAGCTTCGCGACGTGCTCGGCAGGTTCGCCCCCGAACTGCGGCCCTGGACCCGCTGCACGTTCTGCAACGGCGAGCTCGCCCCGGCCACCAAGGAGGACGTCGCCCACCTCCTGGAGGAGGGCACACTCCGCACCCACCAGGTGTTCGCGCAGTGCACGGTCTGCATCCGCGTCTACTGGCGCGGGGCACATCACGCGCAGCTGGAGGAGCTGGTGGCGAAGGCCATGGAGGAGTTCGGCGGGGTGGGGCGCTGAGCTCGTCCGGACGGCTCAGGACTTCGGCAAGGTGTCGATGTGGTGCGTGCCGTTCGCGTAGAAGGCGGCGACCTTCTTCTCGACCTCCGTCTTCGACACCGCGCGCCCGTCCTCGCAGTACACCCAGTTGACCTTCATGTCCCAGGTGCGGTCGCCCTTGAAGGGGAGGTCGACCAGCCACGTGCTGAAGTGGATGCCCATGCGTTCGCGGGGGAAGTAGCCGTTGTGGGTGTAGAGGGCGCGGCCGTCCACGGAGTAGGTGACCTTGCCGTCCATGGCCGTGATCATCATGGTGTGCCAGCCCTTGAGCCGCTGCGTGTGGTCGCGGGTGGTGCGGTCCCCCTGCTTCGCACTGCGCCAGCTCGTCGTGTCGAGGCGGGGGCCCGGCGCGCCCCAGCCGCCGTTCGGCATGTACTCGTAGTCGAGTTCGCTGTACTTGGACGAGGCCGCGTCCTGGGACAGGGCGAAGAAGTTCTGGTTGACGTGGTCGCCGTTGCGTCCGGTGACGGGCTGGTCGTCGAAGTAGACGCGGGCCGCCATGGTCCCGGTGAAGAAGCCCGGCTTCGCGCTCTGCAGTTCGGACTGCGAGGTGCCCTTCTGTGTACCGTCGGTGGTGACCCTCAGCCGCATCGCCTGACCGCCCTGCGCACCGTCCACGGACGGGAAGCCGACCCCGTCGCCCGACCAGCTGTGGCGTACGCCGGGACCGCCCTCGCCGGTGCGGACCTTCCAGCCGTTGGCGGCGAGCGCCGGGTCCCCGGCGCCGCTGTAGTGGAAGTTGTCGAAGAGGACACCGGACGGGAGTGCTGAAGGACCGGTCGCGGCGGCCTGCTCGACGGCGGTGGCGCCCTTCGGCTCCTCACCCCAGGCCACGGCGCCGCGCACGTATGCGGTCACGCGCTCGGTGGGCGCGTAGTGCGTGAGGTCCGCGTCGAAGGAGTAGTCGTCCGACTGCCGCAGCGCCTTGCCGTCGCGGCGGAAGAGCTGCAGACCGATCGCCTCGGTCGACTTGCCGGGGGCCAGTTCGCCGGCGCCCTGGGTGAAGCCGAGTTGCAGATAGCGGTCGGCGCCCTGCCCGGCACCGGAGGACGTACCGATCCGCTGGGTGACATGAGAGCAACCCAGGCTCGTCTGCAGGCAGTTAGAGCTGTACGCGACATCGCCGTCGGCGGCCTTGAACCAGTACCGGAGCGTCACGTCGCGCAGGGACACGGTCTTGTCGGAGTCGTTGACGACCTCGAGCCAGGGCTTGGCGGCGGTGGCACCGGCCGGGGCGTCGTTCCGGTAGCGCACGGTGAGCTCACCCGAGCCGGAGCCGGAGCCCGATCCGGAGCCCGTGGCGCTGTCGGCGTCGTCGGCGCTCGCGCCCCAGGTGACGTACGCGAAGGTTCCGCCGCCGGCCAGGGCCAGCACGAGCAGCGCCCCGAGCAGGGACCTGCCGCCTCGACGGGACTTGCGGGCGCGACTCACGTTCACTCCTTGATGTCAGCAAAGGCAGAGCAAATGGTGAGCGTAGCCATAGCAAAGGCGACTTCCGGTGCGCCGCAAGTCCCCGACGAAAAGGCCCTTGGTCCCGCTTCGTCCCGTCATCTGCGCAAGCCCAAGGATCCACACGGGGTCGGCCGAATTCTTGATGTACCTTCCGGTTTGAGCTTTACGGAATTAATACAACTCTCATGCCTTTGCGCATGGAACCGGATGAGGAGTCGGTCTTGTCGAGCACTCTGGTGCGCCCCGCGCGCAGCGAAGCGCAGCAGTCGGCCGGCAGCCGGCACCGCCGGGGCCGGGGCGTCCACGAAGAGCAGACCCGCAGGGTCCGCTACGAGACCGTGGTCGTCGTCCCCGCGCGGAACGAAGAGATCGGCATCTTCACCTCACTCGACTCCCTCGCGCGCCAGACCCGCCGCCCGGACCTGATCGTCGTGGTCGTCAACAACTCCACCGACCGCACCGAGGAGTTCGCCCGGCAGTTCGCCTACGACGAGCAGACGCCCCTGACCGTCGTACTGACCCTGGACGACAACCCGCACAAGAAGGCGGGCGCCCTCAACCACGGTCTCGACTGGCTCAAGAAGCATGTCGGCGGCCGGCTGAGCGGAGCCGTGCGGCATGTGCTGGTCATGGACGCCGACACCGAACTCCACCCGAAGTTCATCGAGCGGGCCGGCAACGTCGTCGCCTCCGACCCGGCCATCGGCGGCGTCAGCGCCGCCTGCCTCGGCCGCACCGGACTGTGGCGGAGCCCCTGGCAGCGCTATCTGCTCGGCATGCAGATCATCGAGTACGGCCGCGCCGCCAACGCCCGCTGCCGCAGCGATGTGCACACCATGTCGGGGGCCGGCTCCTTCTACCGCGCCGAGGCGCTGCAGAGCCTGCTCGACTGGCGCGACCAGGTGTTCTGGGAGGACCACAGCAATCTGGTCGAGGACTACGAGACCACGCTCGCCCTCAAGGAGTCGGGCTGGAAGGTCACGGCCAACCAGATGTGCATCGCGTACACCGATCTCATGCCGACCCTGCGCGAGCTGGTCCAGCAGCGCGAGCGGTGGAGCCGGGGAACGGTGGACACGCTGCGCCGGCGTGGCTGGACCAAGTTCACCTGGCACTCGATCGCGACCATGATCCTGGGGCTCATCGGCGCCGCGTACATCTTCGGCTGGGGCTCGGCCCATCTGTATCTCGCGCTCACGCACGGATTCGCGATGAAGCCGCTCTTCGTGGCGCTGCTCGGCTTCTGGGTCATCTATCCCGCCCTGCGCGTACGGCACTTGGGCTGGAAGGCGATGCTCGTCGAGGCCCTCCTCATCCCCGAACTGGTCTTCACGCTCGTACGCACCTACTGGCTGGTGTCGTCGATCGTGAAGTCGTATGTGACCCGCGTATCCGCGTGGAAGTAAGAAAGAAAACAGCACCATGAACTCGCTCAAGAGCCTTGGGGTCTTCGCGCTCCTCGCCGCCGTCGCCTTCGCCATCTCGCAGGCGCCGGACATCTACCAGGTGATCCTCGCGATCACACTCGTGATCATCGTCTACTCGCTGGTCTCGTACGTCGTCTCGCACCGGCGGCGGCTGCGGGATCAGCGGATCGCCGGCGTATAGGCGCAAACGAAGGTGGCCGGGTGCTGAGCACCCGGCCACCTTCGTCGTACGACCGCCTTCCGCGGAACGCGGTCAGCTTCTGCGGATGTCCGCCTTCCCGCAGGCCAACCCGTCCCCGTTGCGGTCCAGGTTCAGCGGATCGTCACCATGGACCCGCAGGCGCCCGTAGTCGTGGTCCTTCAGCCACGTGCAGCGGGCCTTCGTCGTATCGGCCACGTCCGGCGGGAACACCGTCGGGACACAGGTGTTGGCGGAGCCGTAGTGGCGGTCGCAGCCGGAGATCGTCGGGCTGACCGGCACCGAGTCCCGCTTGGCCTGCTTCTTCTTGGGCGACTTCGCCAAGTCGTCGGCGAACTCGTGGACATGGGCCGCCGGGGCGTCCTCGGCCAGGGCGCTCGGGCCGCCCAGGTGGACCCACTCCGCGATCGACGGCACACCGTTCGCGTCCACCGCGAAGAGCATGTACCAGCCGGGCGGTGCCATGTTCGGGTTGGACGTGACGTTCAGGTCGATGTTGTTGCCGTCGACCGTGAGCGGCAGGTCCACGAAGCGCTGGTTCGGGTCGGACGAGTGCGTGACGGCCGCGGGACGGATCAGTTCCGCCTTCGCGATCGGGCGGTCGACCGTGATGCGCTGCGTGTCGCCGTACGTCCACTGCTTGTCGATCAGTGAAGTGATCTTCGGGCGCGGGCCCTTGAAGAGGTACGGCGGGGAGTAGATCGACACGTCGTGGTTCCACGTGCCGTTGCCCGGGTTGTCACCCGTGGCCATGATGCGGCCGTCGGGCAGCAGGAACGCGGACGAGTGGTAGCCGCGCTCCTCCGGATCGGTCGCGACCTGGTCGAAGGTCTCGGTCTCCGGATCGAAGATCGAGGTCTCGTACACCGGGTCGGCGCGGTCGTGCATCGCGCCGCCGGTCTCCAGGACCTTGCCGTCGGGCAGCAGCACCGCGGAGACGTACATCTTGCCCTCGGCGCCGGTCTGCGCCCGCTTGCCCTGGCCCTGGTCGACCGTGCCGAGCGGGATGTCCGGGCCCTGTACGTACTGCGGGTTGGGGTTCTTCAGGTCGATGATGTCGACGAGGCGGTTGGCGACCGGGTTCTTCTCGTTGTTGCCGCCGCCCATCGTGATGACCTTCTGGTCCTGGGCGGGCGGGAGCAGCACGGAGGCGGACTCGTCGCGTTCGTCCTTGAGGCGCAGCCCCGGGACGTCGGTGACGGTGTTGGCGTCGTAGTTGTAGATCGAGGCGCCGGTGCCGGGTGTGCCGTTGCCGAAGGTGTGGCTGCCCGAGTAGAAGAGCCGGCCGTCCTGCATCAGGATCATCGCCGGGTACAGACCCCAGTACGACCAGGTCTGGTTGACCTCGTTGATCGGCAGCCACTTCTGCTGGGCCTGGGAGAACTTCTCGGCCACGACAGCACCGGTCGAGTCCTCCTTCAGACCGCCGAAGGAGATGACGTCACCGTTGCCGAGGACCGTCGCCGAGGGGTACCAGTGCCCCTCGTTCATGTCGTTCGTCTTGATGTACGACTCGGTGGCGGGATCGAAGATGTACGAGTCCTTGTAGCCCTGGTAGCCGATCGTGCCGTCGGCGCTCGGGAAGCCCTTGGTGCCGCTCATGACCAGGACCCGGCCGTCGGACAGCTGCACATGGCCCGCGCAGAACATGTCCTTGGGGGTCGGGATCTGCTTGTACGTCCCCGTCTTCGGGTCGTAGATCGCGGAGGTGAACTTGCCCGCGGCGAACGCGGCCTGGTCGTTGCCCGAGCCGGCGATCAGCAGGATCTTGCCGTTGTGCAGGACGACGCTGTGCATGGAGCGGACGGGGTTGGGCGTGGCGAGCACGTCCCACTTGCCGTCCTTGCACTCGGTCGCGGAGCCGGTGCACACCGGGTCCGGGGTGGGCGCGGCGACCTCCTCCATCACATAGTCGTCGGTGGTGACGGCACCCGTGCCGTAGACGCTGACGCCCCAGGTGATCTGGTCGGTGCCGGCGGGGACGGCCGGGGTGCGCACCTCGGCCTTCGTGTAACCCGCGGCGACCGGGAGGGTCTTGAGGTCGGTCCAGTACTGCCAGCCGGCGGTGGTGTCGTGCCGGAACAGGGTGATCGACGTGTCCGGGGTCGTCGACTTGTACCAGAGGCTGAGGTCGTACTGCCTGTCGACGGTGACCTTGGGAGCGCAGGAGGCGTTCTCGGTGATCAGCGCCTTGCGGTCGCCCTCGGTACGGCGGGTGAGTTCGACCTTCATCGCCTTGGTGCCGCTGTGGGCGTCGGGCGTGGTGGTGAAGGTGAAGTCGTTGTCGCCCCAGCCGGATTTGCTCCAGCAGCTGGGCATGTCGCCCGTTCCCGCTGTCTCGAACCCCGGGTTCTTGATCAGGTTCGTGGCGGCGGAGGCCTGCTGCTGCGGTATCGCGAGCAGCAGGCCCGCGGCCAGGGCCCCCACCCCCGCGAGTGCTGTCCTGCGTCTTGGTCGTCTCACCGGTCTCCCCTTGATGCGGCTCGGATTCCTGTTCTGCGCATGTCTGTTGTGGTGCGGGTGGGGCGCCCGTGGCGGCCGGCTCTCCCCACCCGCAGAGGCCGGGTGGGCCTCAGCCCGCGGCGGGCACCAGCTTTCGCTTCGTGTACACGAGCGCCTCCGTCCCCGCGAAGCGCAGGACGAACGTCAGGAGGAGGGCCACCGCCGTGGCCGGCAGGACCGACATTCCCCAGGTGCCCACGAGCAGGGCGATCAGCGGGATCCGCAGCACCAGGTCCGCATTGGCCAGCAACGCGAAACGGCTCACCCGCGACAGCACATGCCCATGGCGCCGCGTACGGAACAGCAGCACCTCGATGAGCAGGAAGTTCCACGCCACCCCGAACTGGTTCGCCACGATCTCCGCCGGCAGGTAGTGCATCCCCGCCGCCGTGAGGCCGTACAGCGCCAGCAAGTTGGGCACGAAGCCCGTCAGGCCGATCAGACCGAAGGCGATCATGCGCCACAGCGGACGGGAGGTACGCAGCTCCACCAGGTGGCGCAGGAAGCGCATCCCCTCGCGGGCCGTCGACTTGGACTCGCCGGCGAAGCGGTCCTGGAAGACGAACGGGACCTCGGCGACCTTCTGCGGCTCGCTGCGGACCGCGAGCTCCATCAGGATCTTGTAGCCGAGCGGCCGGAGTTCGTCCGTGGCCACCAGCGCGCGGCGCAGGGCGAAGAAGCCGCTCATGGGGTCGGAGATCCCGCGCAGGGCCCGCGGGAACAGGCCCTTCGTCAGCCAGGTCGACGCCCGCGAGACCGCGATCCGATAGCCGCCGGCCAGACCGGCGCGGCTGCCGCCCTTCGTATAGCGGCTCGCCACGACGAGGTCGGAACCCGAGGCCTCGCCCGTCGCGATCAACTCCGGTACGAGGGACGGCGGATGCTGCAGATCCGCGTCCATGACCACGACCCACTCCGAGGTCGCCGCCTTGATCCCCTCCACGACCGCACCGCCGAGGCCCCCGACGGGCACCTCACGGTGGATCACCGAGACCGGGAACGGGCAGTCCTGTGCCGCCTCGGCCACCACCTGGGGGGTGTCGTCCGTGGAGTCGTCCACGAAGATCACCTCACAAGGGAGGCGGGACGGCACCGACTCGGTGATCCGGTGCAGCAACTCCCGTACGTTCCCCGACTCGTTGAAGCTCGGGATGATCACGGTCACGGCGCCGGGTTCCGGCACCGCCACCAGTTCGCCGAGTGAATCCTCGGCCGGTGTCTCGTAGACGCTCAACGGTTCCCCCCGCTGGTCGGCGCGATCTCTCGGATCTCGATCCGGTCTTCCCCCGTGCCGAACACCGCGACCGCCTCGGAGTGTTCGAGCGCGGCCTTGACGTTCGGCAGATCCACCGCGTCGCGCCGTACCGTCGGCGAGGCCACGATGTAGTCGACGTCGCGCCAGCCGCCGGGCATGGTCTTGGACACGGCGGGGTCGAGGTCGGCCTTGTAGAACCAGATCGCGCCCAGGCCCGGCTCATAGCCGGCGTGCACGAGGTCGAGCCACATCGCGTCGTCGACGAGGACCCGCTTGTCGGCCTTGTCCTCCACCTCCGTCGCGAGCCATGAAGCGGCCGCACGGTAGGGGCCGTTGGCGTCCTGGGTCATGGCGGTGCGGTTGCCGTCGTACCAGTGCGGAATCACGTACGACAGCGCGGCCAGCGCGAGCGCGGCGGCCGTCGCCCAGCGGATACCGGTGACGGCGCGGGGCTCGGCATGCGGTACGGCGTGCGATGCGGCGGCCGCCGCGCGCGAGCGCCGCAGCACCGCGTGGGCCACGCTCGCCGCTCCCCCCGCGAGGACCAGGGCGAGGAAGGGCAGCGCCTGGATGATGTACATCGCCGGCAGGTAGCCGGACGGACGCATCGAGACCAGGGCCAGGATCGCCACGGCCAGCGCGGGCCCGGCGAGCGCACGGGCCGTCACCGACCAGCGCAGGGTGAGGAGCAGGAGCAGGGCCGCCGCGAGCCCGCCGATCGGCAGGACCTTGTCGTAGTACAGCCAGGAGTCGAGGACCCCGTTGGAACCCGAGCCGCCGTCGAAGATGAAGCCCGAACCCGGCCGGCTCATCTGGTACGTGATGCCGTCCCAGAGCGAGACATGCCCGTCACCGGGGAACAACTCGCCCTTGAGCAGCGCGTAGAGCGGATAGCCGAGGCCGATCAGCGCACAGCCGGTTATCGCCCCGGTGACCGCGAACTTACGGGTGTCGCGATGGCTGTGCCGCCACATCGTCAGGAGCACGGCCGGCAGGATGACCAGCATCGTCTCCTTGGTGAGCACGCCCACGGCGGCGGCTATGCCCGCGCCGAAGTGGTGCCACAGATGCCGCGAGGGCGAGGCCGCGAGGCAGAAGGCGAGCAGCATCCACATCACGGCGATGTTGTCGAGGAAGATCTCGCGCTGCAGCACCACGGAGAGCGGGGAGAGCCCGAACAGCGCCATCGCGAGGCCCGCGGCCCAGCGCGGCAGCCACAGCCGGCGTGCCAGGACGTAGATGAGCACCGCGCTGACGGCGCTGACCAGGAGCATCGCAAGGCGCATCGAGCCGACGGTCATCGACTCGGGCGAGAACAGCGACGGTATGTACGTCAGACCCGCGATCTGGATCCAGCCGAGCGGCGGGTGGTCGTACCAGTACGTGTAGTGCGCGAGGCCCTTGCCCTCCTGGACGGCCCAGGCCTGGGCGAGATACGTGCCCTCGTCGTCGCTGAGGTTCGGGTAGCCCGCGATGTTCCAGCCCTGGACGACCAGGATCGCGGCGAGCAGCAGCGTGCACAGGATCAGATCGGGCGGCGAGCTGCGGAAGCGGACGAACGGCCGGACCGTTACCTTCCGCTTGTCGTTCCGCTCTCCGGAAGGCTTCGGGGCGCTTTTGGGCGCACCGGTCTGCTGGGCGGGGATCTTGGCTGTCGCCGTGTCCACCGCCGGAAGCGTGGAGGTCACGCGCGAATCTCCTCAGGGGTCAGATGTGCGCCGACGTGACTGGTCAGCTCCCACTCGTTGTTGCCACGGCTCTCGCGCCACACTGCGCGGATCGCGGCGAAGGCCAGCAGCACCTGGTAGAAGGGGCCGCCGACGATCAACTTGAAGTAGTGGATCAGCCTGACCTTGAGGGCGTACTGCTTGCCGAAGTCATGCAGTCCGACCACCTCGAAGACGAAGGTGACGAACGCCGTGATCAGCGGCAGGAACGTGATGAAGGCGACCCCGACGGGCACGTCGAGGAAGAGCGCGATCGCCACGTTGAGCGGAATGATGATGCCGGTGAAGGCCTGCAGGAACGGCGTCATCAGCGTGTAGCGGGCCAGCAACCGCTGCCCGAACGTGGGCAGCTGCTTCCAGTCCTTCTTGCGGTACACCTGCAGGAAGCCCTGGTTCCAGCGGGTGCGCTGCTTGAGCAGCGAGACCAGCGTGCCCGGGGTCTCCTCGCGCGTGACCATGTCGGAGTCGTACGCGACGACGACCTTCTTGCCGATCGACGACAGCCGCACCCCGAGATCACAGTCCTCGGCCAGACAGTTCTGGTCCCAGCCGCCCGCGTCACGCAGGACGTCCGTCCGTACGAACACGGTGTTGCCGCCGAGCGGGATGAAGCCCTTCTGCGCATGCAGATGCAGCCTTGAGCGGAACCAGAAGAAGTACTCCAGGCAGTTGCGCAGGCTGTACCAGCTGGAGTGGAAGTTGATCAGCTGCACCCCGCCCTGCACCACGTCCGCGCCCGTCGAGCGGAACGCGTGGTCCACGTGCGCGAGCAGCTCCGGATGCACCTGGTCCTCGGCGTCGAAGACACCGACGACATCGCCGCGGCAGTGCGGCAGCGCGGTGTTGAGCGCCTTGGGCTTGTTCTTGACCTCATGGGTGTCGGTGATGACCCGAACCCTTGGGTCCCTGCGCGCCGCCTCGTCGGCGACCGCCGCGGTCTCCGGATCGTCATGACCGACGATCACGATGATCTCGAACGCGGCATGGCTCGATTCGAGCAGCCGCTGGATCGTGTGATCCAGTACGGCCTGCTCATGCCTTGCGGGCACGAGCAGTGAGAACGCGAGCCCGTCGTTCCCCTGCGGACGTTCGAACCGTGTGGCGGCAAGCGTCTCCGGCGTACGCCAGGCATGCATCTGCCACCACAAAGTGAACGCGGCCATCCAGAAAAGTGCCATCGAGACAGCACAAATGACGACAGTCGTCAGCAAACCGAGTCCCCCCAGACCCCCCTCGGTGGGCCCGGCAGTCTCGGCCGGCCCACCACCCACTTACGTGGCAAGAATATGGGGGGATTGTGAAGCCCAGTAGCACCTAACGGCAAATCCCTTGTTTCATCTCAGCCCCCAAGATGTACGACCCGTCACAACTCTCTACGGTTGTACGAGCTTTTCGGACAACTCCTGTACGCCCGTGACGGGGGCGTCACAGGTGAAGTTCCGGCACACGTAGGCGGCGGGCCGGCCGTCGACCAACGGGCGTCCTGCCAGCAACGGCAGCTCCTGCCCGTCCCCGTGCGCCACCACGGCGCCGGGCGCTGTGCTGAGCAGCGCGGCACGCAGCAGCTCCCGCGTGGCCGGAGCGCCGGGATCCCCCACGACGGCCACCTCCCGCGGCCCGTCGAGCAGCGCCTCGGCCACCGCGAGCCCGTGCCCGATGAACCTCGGCGCACGCGGACCGAGCGCCTGCACGATCCCCAATGCCCGCTCGGCGGCGGTGCGATGCGGCTCGGCGCCGGTGTGCGCGGCATACGTCAACAGCGCACCCGCGGCCGCACACCACCCGCTCGGCGTGGCGTTGTCCGTCGGATCCTGCGGCCGCCGGATCAGGGTCTCGGCGTCGTGCGCGGTGTCGTACAGCGCGCCGTCGTCACCCGTGAACTGATCGAGCACGATGTCGAGCAGGAACCCGGCGAACTCCAGCCAGACCCCCTCCCCCGTGACACTCGCCAGCGCGAGGAACCCCTCGGCGACGTCCGCGTAGTCCTCAAGCACCCCGCTGTTGGCTCCGCGCCGGCCGTCCTTCGACGTCCGCGCGAGCCGGGCGTCGGGTCCCATGTGCAGCCGTACGAGAAGGTCACCGGCCGCGATGGCGGCATCGACGAGATCCGGCCGCTCGAAGTACGCGCCGGTCTCGGCGAGCGCGGCGATCGCGAGGCCGTTCCAGGCGGCGACCACCTTGTCGTCGCGGCCGGGAGCGGGCCGTTGCGTACGCGCCTCGAAGAGCCGCCGCCGGATGCCCTCGATGCGCTCCGAGTCGAAGAGACCGTCCCCCTGCGGAAGCTGCAGCACCGAGGCGCCCTCCTCGAAGGTCCCCTCCTCGCTCACCCCGTAGTGCACGGCGGCCAGGTCGGCGTCCTGCTCGCCGAGCACCTCGGCGAGCTGCTGCGGGGTCCACACGTAGAAGGCGCCTTCGACATGCTTCCCGCTCGCCGGATCCTCGGAGTCGGCGTCCAGCGCGGAGGCGAACCCGCCCTCGTTGGTGCGCAGTTCACGCACCATGAAGTCGGCGGTCTCCAGGGCGACGCGCTTGGCGAGCTCGCTGCCCGTGGTGCGCCACAGGTGGGCGTAGGCCCGGCACAGCAGGGCGTTGTCGTAGAGCATCTTCTCGAAGTGCGGAACGACCCACTCCCGGTCCACGGAGTAGCGGGCGAACCCGCCCCCGAGCTGGTCGTAGATCCCGCCCCGCGCCATCCGCTCCAGCGTGTCCCGCGCCATCTGCAGCGCACCCTCGCCGCCGGTGCGCGCGTGATGGCGCAGGAGGAACTCCACGACCATGGACGGCGGGAACTTGGGCGCCCCGCCGAAGCCGCCGTTCGCGGCGTCGTAGTCCCTCGTCAGACCGAGCAGCGCCTGGGCGAGTTCCTCCTCGCCGGGCAGCTTCGTGGCCCCGTACTCGATCTCGCGCTGGGAGAGATCCCGCACGATCTTCTGCGCGACCTCGGTGACCTCGTCCCGCCGCCCGCTCCAGGCCTGCTGCACACCTTCGAGCACCTGCATGAAGGAGGGCATCCCGTGCCGGGGTGCGGGCGGGAAGTAGGTACCGAAGTAGAACGGCTCCTTGTCCGGCGTCAGCCACACCGACATGGGCCAGCCGCCCTGCCCGGTCGCCGCCTGCACGGCCTCCATGTAGACGGCGTCGACATCGGGCCGCTCCTCACGGTCCACCTTCACGTTCACGAAGTGCTCGTTCATGTACGCGGCCGTGGCTTCGTCCTCGAAGGACTCGTGCGCGAGGACATGGCACCAGTGGCAGGCGGAATAGCCGACGCTCAGGAAGACCGGAACGTTCCGCCGCCGCGCCTCCTCGAAGGCGGCGGGCTCCCACTGCCACCAGTCGACGGGGTTGTCCGCGTGCTGCAGGAGATACGGAGAGGTGGCATGCGCGAGTCGGTTGGCCATGGCTCCATCCTTGCGCACCCGGTGGGGCAGGGTCCGAGCGCCACGGAGGAACCGTGCGGGATGCCTTCCTGACCGCGGCGGTCTGCGGGCCGTGTACGGGGCGGGCGGTCTTGACAACTGGGCTCGCCCCTGACGGAGTTACTGGCCGGTACTGAACGCACCGGCCGACACCACGTCTCCAGGGAGCCCTCACCGTATGAGCGAGCCAGCCGCGTACGACGTCGTCATCAGTGGAGCCAGTCTCGCCGGAAGCGCCGCGGCCGTGCTGCTCGCCCGGCGCGGGGTGCGGGTGGCGCTGGTCGAGAGGCGGTCGGATCCGCAGGCGTACAAAGTGCTCTGCACCCACTCGATCACCGCGTGCGCGTATCCCGTACTCGAAGAGCTGGGCCTGATAGCCGAGTTGGAGAAGGCGGGGGCCGTACGCAACAAGGCGCGTTCGTATACGCGGTGGGGGTGGATCGAGGCGAAGGCGGCGCCCGGCGGGCCCGAGCTGCCGTACGGGTACAACGTGCGGCGCAGCACGCTCGATCCGATGATCCGGGCGCTCGCGGAGCGGACCGAGGGGGTCGATCTGCTGCTCGGGCACCAGGTGACCGGAGTGGTCGAAGAGGGCGGGCGGGTCGTCGGGGTGCGGGTCTCGGCAGCCGGGAGCGAGCGGGAGCTGCGGGCGCGCCTGGTCGTCGGGGCCGACGGGAAGGACTCGGCGGTGGCGAAGTTCGCCGGGGTGCCGGCCGAGAAGTACGAGAACACCCGGTTCGGATACCTCGCGCACTTCCGCGGTCTGCCGCTGCGCGACGGGATCGCGCACGCCTGGTTCCTGGAGCCCGACATGGCGTACGCGTTCCCCAACGACGACGGCGTGACCGTGGTCGCGGTGATGCCGGACAAGAAGCGGCTGCCCCGGTTCAGGGAGGATCCCCAGGGGAGTTTCGACGCGTTCGTACGGGAGTTGCCCGACGCACCGGAACTGGACTCCGCCGAGCAGATCTCGAAGCTCATCGGAACGCTCGACTATCCGCTGCACAGCCGTAAGCCGACCGCTCCCGGGCTCGCGTTCATCGGCGATGCCGCCCTGACCGGCGATCCGCTGTGGGGCGTGGGCTGCGGCTGGGCGCTGCAGTCGGCGCAGTGGCTGGCCGAGGCCGTGGGGCCGGCCGCCGCCGGACAGGAGGATCTCGGCAAGGCGCTCGCCCGCTACGCACGCCGCCACTCGCGCCGGCTGCGCCCGCATCAGGCGCTCGCCGTGGACTTCGCCAAGGCCCGTCCGTTCAACCCGATGGAGCGGCTGATCTTCTCCGCGGCGGCGCGGGATGCGGCGCTCGCCCGGCACATGCACCTCTTCGCGTCCCGGCTGATCGGTCCGCTGCGCTTCCTCAACCCGTGGGTGGTGGCGAAGGCTTCGCTCGTGAACCTGCGGCACGGACAGCGCGGGCGGCGCGGACAGACCGGACTCGGGTGAGGTCCGGGGGCGGTCTCGGGTGAGGCCTGGGGGCGGTCCCGGGTGTGGTCCGGGTGCCCTCGTATCCCGTGATCCCCTCGCGAACCCGCGTCATCCGCAGGACACTTGGGTACGGCGAGAGCAACCGGCACGGCGAGGGGGACGCGATATGCGGGACGGCCATCGGGCCGAGGCCGAGCGGCTGCTGGCGCGCGCGGTCGAGGAGGAAGTACGCCGATCCGGCGGGCGGACCGACGGGAACGTGCTCCTGAACCGGGCCCGTGGGGCCCTCGACGCGATGGCCGCGAGCGCCGCGGAGGAGTACACCGCCTACGCGCAGGCCGTGGAGGAGGCGGAGGCCGGGGCGCAGTCCTTCGGTGAGCGCTTCGGCAAGGAGGGGGCCACCCCGCTGTTCGTGACCGTGGTCGCGGCGGTCGCCGCCGCCGTGGCCGACGTGGCGATGGGGACCGGTGCGAACACCGCCCTGGGGGCCGGGGCGGTGGTCGCGGTGGTCGGCGCCGCCGCCACCGTCGCCAAGGTCACCGCCGCGCACTGGCCTGCCGCGCACCAGGCGGCCGGGGCGCGCAACCAGCCCGGCGGGCCCGAGCAGTTGCGGCTGCAGTGGCTGACCGCGCTCGAAGTACGCGGGATCCGGCCGTACATCGATCAGCAGCGGGTGGTCACCGGGCGTGCCGCGGCCAAGCCGAAGAAGTCCACGGCCACGCCGCTGCTGCCCCGCGACAAGAGCCAGGCGGCCCGCCGGCGCAGCGTCCTCGAGTCCTCCTTCGACCAACTCCCCGCACCGGACGGCCCGTTCGCGGGACGCCGTCAGGAGCTCGGCCGGATCGCCCAGTGGGTGCACGCGGCGCGTGCCTCGACCGAGACGAGGCCGACCGTGGTGGTGCTCCACGGGGCGCCCGGCTCGGGACGTTCCACGCTCGCGGTGCATGCCGCGCACGAACTGCGGGACCAGTTCCGCGGGGCGTGCGTGGTGGACCTGCGCGGCGACAGCACGACGGAGGCGCCGCGTACGACAAGGGACGCGCTCCTCCACCTCCTGAACCGCCTCGGGGCGCCGCGCGAGCAGCTGCTCTTTCGTGAACGGTCCTCGCAGGACCAGCAGTTGAGGCGGCTGAGCGAGCTCTACCACCAGCATCTGACGGGACTGCCGGTGACGGTGGTCCTCGATGACGCGAGCGACGCGGAGCAGGTGCGGACGCTGATCCCGGAGCGCTCGGACTCACTGGTGCTCGTCACGGCCCGCAAGCCCCTGGAGCTCGGCGCCGACACCCCGGCGTGGGTGCATCAGCTGCCCGTCGAGGCACTCGGCGTGGGCGGCGCGGAGGAGCTGCTCAAGGCCGCCGCGGAGGACGCGAGCGGTCCCTACGACGCCCAAGCGTCCGACCGGATCAGGGAGTTGTGCGGAGGGCTTCCCCTCGCCCTGCGGATCGCGGGCTCCGCCCTCGGTCCGCGCACACCGCTGCAGCTGGCCGGCGATCTGGCGGCGTACGGGCCGGTCGAGGCGGTCGAGCGGGTGCTCTGGCTGCGCTACACCGACCAGGGCGAGACGGGCCGGCGGCTGCTGCGCCGCCTCGCGCTCGCCGGGCGCGCCTCACTGGGCGCGGCGGCCGCGGCCTCGCTGCTCGCGACCGACGAGCCGGAGGCCGCGCGACAGCTGACGGCGCTGGCGCGGGCCGGTCTGATCGACCATGTGCGCGGCAGCCGCTACCGGCTGCACGATCTCGTCCGGGCCTTCGCCCAGGCCCGGCTCCTGGACGAGGAAGAGCCCGGCGAGCGCACCGCCGCGCAGGAGCGGCTGATCGCCAACTACGCCGAGCTCGCCGACTCCGTGATCCGCCTCGTCGACGGCAAGACGTCGACCAGGGCCGGCCAGTTCGGGCCGCACGGCTTCACCTCCCTCGACGCCGCCCTGCGCTGGCTCGACGACGAGTCCTCGTTCATCACGGCGGCGCTGCGGCACGCGGAGGGCGTCGACCAGCAGGCCGTACTCAACCTCCTCGGCGCGCTGTGCGACTACTGCCTGCTGCGCGGCGACCTCTACCGCCTCGGCGAGATCAGCGAGCTGACGGCCGCCGTCGACCAGGGCCTGCTCGGGCGCTCGGTCCAATGGCGTACGGGCATCGCGGCCCGCCAGCTCGGCGAGCTGGACAAGGCGCGTACGACGCTGGCCTCGGTGGTGGACCTCTACTTCGAGGCGCACCACGAGGCGGGCGCCGCACGCGCGTTGTGCTCCCTCGGCATCACCCTGCACCACCAGGGCCAGCTCGCGGAGGCGGCGGCGAAGCTCCGCGAGGCCCTGGATCTGCAGGCCTCCCCCTCCCTCGACGCGGACCGGGCATGGACCCTGCACGCGCTCGCGGCGGTCGAACGCGACCGCGCCCAGATCGCCGAAGCGCTGCGGCTCCTGGACCAGGCACTCGTCCTGCACCAGGCGAGCGAGTCGGTGCACGGGCAGGCCTGGGCGCACTTCCAGCTCGGCCAGGTGTGTCTGCGGATGGGCGATGTGCCGCGCGCGGAAGGCGAGTTGAGCACCGCCCTCGACCTGTACGGACGCACTCGAGATCCCCGCGGCGAGGCCTGGGCCCTCACCCAGCTCGCGCGGGCCCGGCTTGTCGACGGGGACATCTCACCGGCCGTGGACGGGCTGCGCCAGGCGGTCTCCCGCCACCGCGACAACGAGGACGCGCGCGGGCAGGCATGGACGCTGTACTACCTGGGGCAGGCCCTGGAGGAACGGGGCGATCTCGACCAGGCCGTACGGGAGTTGGAGCGGGCGCGGACGATGTTCTCGCGGATGCGGGACGTGTACGGGCTCGCCTGCGCCCGCCACCACTCGGGCCGGGTCACCCGGGACCAGGGCGCTGCCCGCACGGGTTCGCTGCGCAACTCCGGCTTCGCGCGCCAGCTCCTCGCGGACGCCCGGGCGGACTTCCACCGGATCGGGGTGGCGCACGGGGAGGCCTGGACCTGTCTGGAGCTCGCCGTCGTGGACGCGGGCAACAGCCGCTCCGCCCAGGCCCTGGACCTGTGCGACACCGCGGCCGCGCTGTTCGCCTCGTACGGCGACCGCCGCGGCGAGGACTGGGCCCGCTTCCTGCACTGCACCCTGCTGCCGTACGCGTCGCCGGGCGGCTCGGAGGTCGGCGCGGCGGTGGCCCACGAGGAACTCCTCCAGCTGACCGGCTCCGACCATCCGACCCGCGACGGCAAACTCTCCGAGTACCTGTCGACGTACGCGCTGATGCTGGAACGCGAGGTCGATCTGGAGGCGGGCTGGCAGGCGTGGCGCCTCGGGATGGTGCCGAGCAGGCATGCACGGGAGGTCATGGGGGTGGGGGTGGCGGCGTGACGCAGGGGCTGCGATACGGCTGAGGTACGGAGAAGCCCCTGCCACCGAAACGGCGGCAGGGGCTTCTCCGTACGAAAAGGGTGCTCAGCCGGTGTGCGGCTTCGCTTCGAGGATCTTCACCGTGGCCAGCTTGCCGTTGGGCAGCTCGTACTGTGCGTCCTCGCCGACCTTCTTGCCGTTCACGCCGGAGCCGAGCGGGGACTGCGGCGAGTACGTGTCGATCGTCTCGGAGACGTACTCGCGCGAGGCGAGCAGGAACGTCATCGTGTCGTCCTCGTCGCCGTCGAAGGCGATGGTCACGACCATGCCGGGGCCGACCACGCCGTTGTCGGCCGGCGCCTCGCCGACCTTCGCGCGCTCGAGAAGCTGGGTCAGCTGGCGGACCCGCAGCTCCTGCTTGCCCTGGTCCTCGCGCGCCGCGTGGTAGCCGGCGTTCTCCTTGAGATCGCCCTCCTGACGGGCTTCCTCGATCTTCGCGACGATCAGCGCGCGTGCGGGACCCGACAGGTACTCCAGCTCTGCCTTCAGCTTGTCGTACGCCTCCTGGGTCAGCCAGGTGACGTTGTCGCCGGTCTGGGTCACAGGTGCTCCTCGTAGGTACTGGGAATACAAAGCACGCCCTCCCGGAATCCTGTTCCTCACCGGGTGGGCGAAACCACGAGCCTAACAATTCCGGGGCACAAGAGGGAGGACGTACGCCCTTCGCATCCCGTCGAAAATGCGGGTCCGCGCCGGGGCGCCGGACGTCCGCGCAGGTCAGCGCTCCTTGCAGGAGAGCAGCTCGGCGGCGGTCGCCTTCTCGGTCGTCCGCAGCGTGAAGACCTTGGTCACCTGATCGGTGCGCTGCTCGAACACGAAGTCCTTGCGGCCCACCTCCGCGCCGCTCTCGGCGAGCGCCCGCACGGTGCAGACCCCGTCGGTGCCGGCGTCCTTGGTGATGTCGAGCTTGACCTCGACCTCACTGGCGGAGACCACCTTGGAGGCGATCAGCTCGCCGCTGAAGGCCTGCTTGCCGGTGATGTAGTCGTAGCCGAACCAGCCGATGACGGCGAGGAACAGCACCGCGAGCACCGCGCCGACGACCTTGAGCGTGCGGTCGGCGCGCTCGTCCGAGGACCGTCCGTAACGGGCCTCGGGCAGCGTCTGCGGTGCCGCACTCATGATCGTCCTCTCGGCAAGGGCTCTGCGGGGTCCGGCGGGCGGGGCCGGCGGAGGGGGCCGGGGGAATTATCCCGCCCCCGTTTCCGTCACTATAGAAGCCGCCGTAGGAGACCCATGACCGAGGACCTGTCTTGACTGAGCAGCTGCGACTGATGGCCGTGCACGCCCACCCCGACGACGAGTCGAGCAAGGGCGCGGCCACCATGGCCAAGTACGTGTCCGAGGGGGTGGACGTCCTTGTCGTGACCTGCACGGGCGGTGAGCGCGGCTCCGTACTGAACCCGAAGCTCCAGGGCGACAAGTACATCGAGGAGAACATCCACGAGGTGCGTCGCAAGGAGATGGACGAGGCGCGCGAGATCCTCGGCGTCAAGCAGGAGTGGCTGGGCTTCGTGGACTCGGGCCTGCCCGAGGGCGACCCGCTGCCGCCGCTGCCCGAGGGCTGCTTCGCTCTTGAGGACGTGGACAAGGCCGCCGGTGAGCTGGTCCGCAAGATCCGCGCGTTCCGTCCGCAGGTGATCACCACGTACGACGAGAACGGTGGCTACCCGCACCCCGACCACATCATGACCCACAAGATCACGATGGTGGCCTTCGAGGGCGCCGCGGACGCCGAGAAGTACCCGGAGTCCGAGTACGGCGCGGTGTACCAGCCGCAGAAGCTCTACTACAACCAGGGCTTCAACAAGCCGCGCACGATCGCCCTGCACGAGGCGCTCCTCGCGCGCGGCATGGAGTCGCCGTACGGGGACTGGCTCAAGCGCTGGGAGGAGTTCGAGCGCGCCGAGCGCACGCTGACCACGCACGTGCCGTGCGCGGACTTCTTCGAGATCCGCGACAAGGCGCTGATCGCGCACGCCACGCAGATCGACCCGGACGGCGGCTGGTTCCGCGTGCCGATGGAGATCCAGAAGGAGGTCTGGCCGACGGAGGAGTACGAGCTGGCGAAGTCGCTCGTCGACGTTTCCCTCCCCGAGTCCGACCTCTTCGCGGGCGTACGCGACAATGCCTGACATGAGCGCGAATCTGGCACAAGCGGTCCTGCTCGCGAAGGAGCTCGACGAGGACAAGGTGACCCCGGGTGTCCTGGGCTTCATCGTCTTCGCGGCCCTCGCGGTGGGCGTCTGGTTCCTGATGAAGTCGATGAACCGGCACATGGGGCGGGTCTCCTTCGAGGAGGCCCCGGACGCGAAGGCGGTTCCTTCCGCGTCGGTGCCGGACGAGACGCCGAAGGCTTAGCGCACCGGAGCGCACCACAGCGCGCGCAGCGGCCCGCCGGGCTTTCGTGGCTGGCGGGCCGTTGCGCGCGGTCCGTCAGGAGAGCTGGGTGATCTTCCACCAGTTCAGGTCGAAGCCTCCTGTCGGCGCGTACAGGCCGAACTGGTGCGTGCCCGCAGGTAGTTCCACCTCGCGGGAGATCGTCCGGTAGCTGTCCCAGCTGCCCGTGTTCGGTACGGACACGTTCCCCAGTGGTGTGGCGCCCGCGCCGAGGTCGAGCGAGAGCACGCCGCCGTTGTTCGGGGACGCGACCCGGTACTCGACGAGATAGCGGCCGGCCTTGGGGACCGACACGTTCTGGAAGGCGATCCAGTCGGTGCTGTCGAAGCTGCCCACCGCCTGGCCGCCCCCGGTGTCGGTCGTCGTCTTCTTCGTGACGCCCTTCATCGCCGAGTAGTCCTCCGCCTGGAAGGTCCGCGTGTGGCAGCCGCCGGCCGCCAGCTCGCAGACGTCCGCGCGCTGCGTGGAGACCTTGAGGTCGTCGTACCAGATGTACGAGTCGTTGGCCGGGGCGAACGACTCGGTCGCACCCCCGAAGAACGACGAGAAGTAGGCCCGGTCCACCAGGTCCGCGTTCCGTACGAACCGCAGTCCGCGGATCGTGGCGGCCTGCGCGCCGTTGTACCAGATGTCGATCTCGCCGTCCGGGTTCGCGTTTCCGCCGCTGACGGTGTTGACCTTGAGCCGCTGCACAAGGTTGATCCACTGGCCGCGGGGATACGAAATGGGGCTCCCGGAGGCGTTCTTGAGGTCCATGTAGTCGCCGTACTGGCCCTCATGGCCCATGTGGTAGTAGTAGATCGCCGCTTTGCCGCCGGAGCGCCAGATCATCCGCGAGCTGAAGCCGTTGTAGCCGTCGCAGACCTGGCCGCCCGAGCAGGAGGCGCCGCCCGCGAGACCGATGCCGACCTTTCCGGCGTACTCCGTGGTCCCCCAGCTGAAGTCGCTGCTGAAGCGCACCCAGTAGGAGAGGTAGTACTCGCGGCCCGGGGTGAGCTGCAGGGGTGCCTGGGCGCCGGAGTCCGCCGGGCCGATCTTGCCCTTCGGGTAGAAGACGCGCAGCGACTTCCCGCCCGAGTGGTGGAAGTTGTAGCCGTCGATCCACGTGCGCGTGCTCATGCCCTCCTGCCAGGGGGCGTACCAGCCGTCCTGGGACCACTGGGAGAGGTCGTACGCGCTGCCCCGCTCGGGGCGTTCGAAGGTGTTGTAGCGCAGGGACGCCGATGCGGCGGGGGCCGCGCCGCCGGGGTCGTCCTCGGCGCCTGTCGCCGTACCCGCGACGAGTACGGCGAGGAGTGCTGCGAGAAGTGCTGCCTTTCTCAGGGTCGTTCTCATGGATCACTCCGCTTCGTTTGGTACCGCAGTGGGGAACCGTGCGGTGGTGCTGCCTCCTCCTCTCCGTGTGCGGCGTGCGAGCCGTCGCCTCCGTGTCTGGCGTTCGAGCCGTCGCCCTTTTCGTGTGCGGCGTGCGAGCCGTCGTCGAGGGCGAGCCCGAGGGTGTGGCCCCAGGCGTGCCGGTGGAGCGGGACGAACCCGAGCGCCGCGTAGAAGGCGAGGGCGCCCGTGTTCGTCCCCGCGACGCCGAGGTGGACGCCGGGCACGCCGCGTTCACGCAGCGCGCCCGTCACCGCGTCCGTCAGGCGCCGGCCGAGTCCACGGCCCTGGAGGCGGGCCGCGAGTTTGATGTGGAGGTGCGCGGGGTGGGTGGCGAACCACGGCCGGCGGACCGGCGGTGCGTGGATCGCGTCGATCAGCTCGTGGTCCCGGGTGCCGTCCCCCGGATCGGCCCGGCGGGGATGGCGCTCCCGCAGGGCGGGCCACCAGTGCGTCTCGGCCCAGTCCTGGAACCCGGCGCTGTCCGCGGTCGCCACGACGTAGCCGCCCACGCCTTGTGCGTCGGTGACGACGAACGCGAGGCCCGGGTCGGCACTCGCGTACGGGCCCGCGTACACCTGGCCGGGGAGGTCGGGGTCGTGGCAGGGCGCCGCGGTCTCACCGCCGGTCGCGTCCGTGACCAGGCAGACGTGGTAGACGCCCGCCCGGTCGGACGGCGCGTAGGGCCGCAGCCGAACGGTCAAGGCCGGCCCTTGAGTTCGGGGATGTCCGCCCGGTTGGTGGAGACGGTGATGTCGTCGTACCAGATGTAGCTGTCGTTCTGCGGGGCGAACTCCCAGGTGGCGCCGCCCGCGAAGCTGGAGAAGTACGCCCGGTCGACCTGATCGTCGTTGGTGACGAAGCGCAGTCCGGTCACCTTGGCGGCGGGTTCTCCGTTGTAGAAGACCTCGATCATGCCGTCGGGGTTGGCCTGTCCGTCGGTGACGGTGTTGACCTTGACCCGCTGGACGATGTTCACCCACTCGCCCTTGGGCCAGTGCACGGTCTCGCCCTTGCGCTTCAGGGTCACGTAGTCGCCGTACTGGCCCTCGTGGCCCATGTGGTAGTAGTACAGCGCCGCTTCACCGGTGTTGAGCCGCCAGATGAAGCGGGAGCTGAAGCCGTTGGTGCCGTCGCAGACCTGCCCGCCGGAGCACGAGGCGCCGCCGGCGAGGCCGATGCCGACCTTGCCGGCGTTGTAGACCGTTCCCCAGCTGAAGTTCTCGTCGAACCTGACCCACTGCGACACGTAGTACTGCCGCGCCTTGTCCAGCCGGAACGGCGCCTGCATCCCGGAGTCCTCCGGGCCGATCTTGCCCTTCGGGTACAGCACCCGCAGCGACTTGTCGCCGGTGTGGGCGGGCGCCTCGTCGTCGAGGACCGCCCGGCTTTCCATGCCCTGCTGCCAGGGGGCGGTGAACCCTTCCTTCGCCCAGTCGTCGAGCGTGTACGGGCCGGCGGCACGCGGGCGTTCGAAGGAGTTCTCCAGGTGCGTGCCGGGCTTGCCTGTGGTGGCTTCGGCGCCGGTGGTGCCCGTGGTGGCCCCGGAGGCGAGCTGCGGGGACAGCGCGGTGGGCGCGAGCAGTGCCACTGCCAGCGCGGTGGTCACGGTCAGCCTCTTCATGGGTTCCTCAATCCGGATCGGTGACATGTGCCCCGGCGCCCAGCCAGGCGTCGAGGTGAGCGGAGACGAACTCGTCGTCGGTCAGGTGCGGATACGCGCGGATCACCCGGTCGAGCTCGTCGGCCTGGCCGGGTGAGAGCACCTCGTTCGGGTCGAGCAGGCGGATCCCGTCGAGCAGACCCTGGCGGCGCAGCACCTCGTGGATGCCGGGCACGCAGCCGGCGAAGCCTCCGGCGACGTCGAAGACGGCGCCGTTGGCGTCGGTCAACTGGGCGGCGAGCGTGAGGAGTTCGGCGTCGACGTGTCCGGTGCGGACGGCGGCGTGCGCCCGGTGCAGCAGTGCGACGGCCGGACGGGTCCACACCGCGCACTGGCCGAGGAGTCCGCCGACGATGCGTTTGCGGACGGGGACCCCGCCGACGGGGACGACGTACTCGGTGAGCAGGTCGACGAGGATGTTGTCGTCGTTGCCGGTGTAGAGGGCGATGTCGTCGGCGCGCCCGGACTCGCAGACGCCGCGGACGACGTCGATCGTGCGGTAGCGGTCGAACGGGGCGATCTTCACGGCGCGCAGCGCGGGCAGTTCGGCCAGCCGCCGCCAGAACGCCGCGTCGAGGCGGCGGCCGCCGACCGCGCTCTGGAGGTAGAAGCCGCACAGCGGCAGCACCTCACCGACCGCCGCCAGATGCCCGATGAGCTGTTCGTCGCCGAGGTCGTCGAGTCCGCGCAGGATCACCATGGCCAGGTCGTAGCCGAGCGCTGCGGCCGTCTCGGCCTCCGCGACGGCCTCGGCGGTGCGGCCCGCCACCCCGGCTACCAGCAGAGGCGGTTCACCGCTGTGCGCCCGCGCGGTGTCGGCGGCGAGTTCGAGTACCGGGCGCAGCAGGCCCGCCTTGCGGATGCCGAACTGCGTGGTGTGTACGCCCACGGCCAGACCGCCCGCACCGGCGTCGAGGTAGTAGCGGGTCAGGGCCCGCTGGCGCCGCTCGTCGAGCGCTCCGTCGGCGGTGACGACCAGCGGATGGGCGGGGATCATCGTGCCGCCATGCAGTCTCGCGGCGGCCCGCGCGGAGAGGGTCGCGGGCATCAGAACCTGCCCCCGCGCTCCTGGAAGTGGGTGTCCTTGCCGTGCTCGGCTCCCCCGGACAGGGCCCACCGCGCGGTCTCGTCCAGGAGCCGGTGCAGACCGAGCGTGGGGTAGCCGAACAGGGCGGCGCAGCGCGCGGCGTTCGACAGCAGGGCGGTGGGTTCCTCGGCGCCGGTGAAGGAGGCGGTGCGGTCCAGGCGCCGGGCGAGCTGCTCGGTGAGCCAGCGCACCGAGGCGGTCTCGGGTCCTGCCATGTTGAGGACGAGCGGCGGGGTGGCGCAGTGTTCGAGGAGCCGCAGCGTCATCGCGTTGACGTCGCCCTGCCAGATCACGTTGACGCTGCCCATGGCCAGGTCGACCGGTGTGCCGCGCAGCACGCTGCGGGCCAGCTCAAGGAGTACCCCGTAGCGCATCTCCACCGCGTAGTTGAGCCGGACGATCGCCGCCGGTGTGCCCTGCGTACGGGAGTAGTGCTCGATGACGCGCTCGCGGCCGAGGCAGGACTGGGCGTACTCCCCCACCGGCCCGGGCGGGGTGTCCTCGTCGGCGCCGCCGCCCGTCACCGGGGTCAGCGGGTAGACGTTGCCGGTGGAGAACGCCACGATCCGTGCGTCAGGGAAGCGCTTCATCACCTGCCCGGGGAGGAAGGTGTTGAGCGCCCAAGTGCCGTGCTCTGCGCCCGCGGTGCCGAACTTGCGGCCCGCCAGGTAGACGATGCGCGGTGCTTCGGGCAGGGCGGCGAGGTCGCCGTCGTCCATCAGGTCGGCGCGCAGCACCTCGACGCCCGCTTCCTTCAGGTACTCGCCCTCCTGCCCGTCGAGGCCGCGGGCGACGGCGATGATGCGGGCGTCGCTGCCCGCGGCGTCGAGGGCGCGCCGGGCCATCACAGCGAGGTCGGGGCCGATCTTTCCGCCGGCGCCCAGGAGCATGATGTCGCCATCTGTACGGGTGAGGCTCTCGACGACGGAGTCCGGCGGGGTGGACAGCGCGGCGCGCAGCTCGCCGACGCCGTGCAGGGTGGTGCGGGTGTCCAGGACGTCGGGCAGGTGTGTTCCGGCTGTCACGGTCATGGGGAGGTCTCCTGCATCAGGCGGCAAAATGCGGCGAGGGCGTCGGCGAGCGGCGGGGCCTGCGGATACCAGGCGGCCTCCCATTCGAGAGAGAACCAGCCGCCGTATCCGATGCCGTCGAGCAGCCGACGGAACGCGTCGAGCGGTACCGCGCCCGACGCCGGCAGGACCGGGGCGAGTTCGTACGGGGAGGCCACGTCCTTCAGCTGCACGTGGACGAGCAGCCCGTCCAGCGCCGCCGCGGTCGCCGCCGGCGGCTCGCCGGCCCGCCACGGGTTGACCACGTCCCACAGCGCACCCAGGTGCGGGGACGCGGCCTCGTGCAGTACGTCGGCCACGGCGCGGCCGGTGAGCAGGGCGTCGTGGGTCTCCAACAGGATCCGTATGCCTGCCTGCCCGGCCGTATCGGCGGCTTCCGCGAGCCGTTCGGCCGCCCGCGCACCGGTGTCGGGGTCGTCGGGATCGCCGCCGAAGACCCTCAGATACGGCGTACCGGCCGCGCGGGCCAGCGCGATGTGCCGCCGCAGGGCTTCGCCGGTGCCGGGGCCGGGGGCGCCCACCTGTACGTACGAGGCGAGGCAGACGACGGCCACGCCCGCGTCGGCGAACCGCAGCCCGGCGTCGCGCGCGGCGGTCTCCGAGGCGTCCGGCGGCACGATCTCGCCGTCCGCGCACCGCAGTTCGACGCCACCGCAGCCGTACCGGCGGGCGAGTGCGGTCACTTGGTCCACGGGTGCGCCCGGGCAGCCGAGGGTGCTGAACGCGAGCCTGCTCATACGGCGCTCTGCAGCACGTCGCCGGGCACGGACTCGGGGCGGCCGCTGAGCGCCGACTCGTACACCGCCCGGACGGTGGCGACGACCGACCGGCCGTACCCGCCGTCGACGAGGGGCGGCCGGCCGGTGCGGCAGGCCTCGGTGAAGTCGGCGAGCTGCGCCGTGAAGGCGTCCGCGGGCCCCTCGTCCGCCAGGGCTACCAGGTCCTCCGCACCGCCGTTGCTGACCCAGATGCCTTCGGGCGCCGACCAGCGCAGTGAGCCGCGCTCGCAGAGCACCACCGTCTCGTCGGTGTACGGGAGTCCGGCGCTGGTGAAGTGGAAGCTGGCCTTGACTCCGTTGGTCAGGCCGACGAAACCCATCGCGTCCGTCTCGATGTCGAGTCCGCCGCGGCTCCAGGTGTGCGCGTGCACGGATTCGGCGGCTCCCCGGCCCAGCCACTGGATGCGGTCGAGGCCGTGGGTGCCGACGTTCATGACGATGCCGCCGCCCGCCATCACCGGGTCGAAGAACCACTCCGGCCGGGACCCCTTGGCGTAGTGCGAGGTGCGCCGGTGGGAGATCGCCCGCACCGGGCCCAGCTCCCCGGAGCGCAGGATCGCCTCGGCACGGCGGGCGTTGGCGCCGAAACGCACCACGTGCCCCACGGCAAGCAGCACTCCCGCCGCGGCACATGCGTCGATCATCGCCGTGCAGTCGGCGACGGAGGTCGCCATCGGCTTCTCCACCAGCACATGCGCCCCGGCCGCGGCGGCGTCGAGGGTCATCTGCGCGTGCAGGGCGTGCGGCGCGGTGATCACGACGCCGTCGAGGGCTTCGGCGGCGAGCATCTGCTCGTGGAAGGTGTACGCGGGGGCGTCGGCCTCCCGCGCCATCTGCCGGGCCGCGTCGGCCCGGATGTCGCAGACCGCGGCGACCCGTACACCGGGCAGCGCGCGCGCCGCCTGTACGTGGAGGGCGCCCACGATCCCCGTGCCGATGATGCCGAGCCGGAATGCGGGCTCGTTGGTTTGCACCGATGACTCCTTGCGTATCGTTCGCAACGGCCTTGTGCCGCTTGCGTCTTGCGTGGACCGCCGAGCTCAGCCCTTGACCCCGGCCGACATCGCGCCGCGTACGAAGTAGCGCTGCGCGACGACGAAGACGACGAGGATCGGCACCAGCGACATCAGGGCCGCGGCCGTCACCAGCTGGTCGTTGCCGACGAACTGGCCGCGCAGGCCCATCACGCCGAGCGGCAGCGTGAGCTTCTCCGGTGAGGTCAGATACACCGTGGGCTCGAGGACGGCGCCCCACGACGCCATGAAGGTGAACACGCTGAGCGTCGCCAACGCGGGCTTGACCAGCGGCAGATGGATGCGCGTGAAGATCCGCCAGGGGCCTGCGCCGTCGAGGGTCGCGGCCTCCTGGAAGTCCGGCGGGATCGCCAGGAACGACTGCCGCATCAGGAAGATCCCGAACGGCGTCGCCAGCCAGAACGGCACGATCAGCGGCAGGAAGGTGTCGAGCCAGCCGAACTCCCGGAACAGCAGGAACGACGGGATGATGGTGACGACGGTCGGCAGCATCAGCGTCGCGAGCGCCGCGGTGAGCAGCGCGCCTCGCGCGGGCAGCCGCATCCGGGCCAGGGCGTGGCCGACCATGGCGCTGCTGAGGACGTTGCCGACGGTCGCGGCGGTGGCGATGACGAGGCTGTTGAGGGCGTAGCGCCCGAACGGCGCCCGGTCCCACACCTCCGTGTAGTTCGACCACTGCGGCGGGTCCGGCAGGACGACCGGCGGCACCTCGATGTACTGGGCGTGTGTCTTCAGCGAGTTGAACAGCGCCGCGAGGAACGGCAGCACCATGATCAGCGCGCCGGACCCGACGAAGAGGTACGCGACGGCCTGACCTGGCCTCATCCGGCGGCGGTTGCGGGGATCGTTCCGGCGGCGGTTGCGGGGCCGTGACTTCACGGCGACTGCCTCAGGCATAGTGCACCCACCGCTTCTGGAGCCTCAGTTGGATCAGCGTGAGGACGAGGATCACCGCGAAGAGCACCCAGGCGATGGCCGCCGCGTAACCCATGTGGAAGTACTCGAAGCCCTGCCGGTACATGTAGAGGACCGTCAGCTCGCTGGCGTCGCCCGGACCGCCGTTGGTCATCACGAAGACCTGCTCGAAGGCCTGCAGGGTGGTGATGGTGGACAGCACGAGGACGAGGAACGTCGTCCCCGACACCCCCGGCACCGTGATGTGCCGGAACCTGCCCCAGGCGCCCGCGCCGTCGACCCGCGCCGCCTCGTACCGCTCCTGCGGGATGGCCTGCAGCGCCGCGAGGAAGAGCACCATCATGTAGCCGGCGCCCTTCCACACCGCGATCAGCGCCAGCGTGGGGATGACCAGTACGGGACTGTCGAGCCAGGTCTGCGGATCGACACCGAACCAGCCGAGGACGGTGTTGGCGCTGCCCAGGCGGGGGTTGAACACCGCGTCCGCGACGTACGCCATCACCACCCACGAGGAGACGACGGGCACGAAGTAGGCGCCGCGCAGCAGCGGGATGAACCGCAGCTTCTGGTTCAGCCCCACCGCGAGCGCCAGCGCGACCATGGTCTGCAGCGGTACGAAGATCAGCGCGAAGTAGCCGGTGTTCAGCATGCTCGTCCAGAACGCCTCGTCGGTCAGCAGCCGCGAGTAGTTGTCGAAGCCGACCCAGCGGGGCGAGGAGACGGTGTCGTAGTCGGTGAAGCCCAGATACGCCAGCGCAAGCACCGGCCACGCCGTCAGCAGTGCGAGGTGGGCGAGGTAGGGCGTGGCGAAGAGCACCGCCCAGCGGCGCTCGCCGCGGCGGGCGGAGCGCCCGGGGTCGCGCGGGGCGGAGGCGCGGCGCGGCGTACGGGGTGTGTCCACCGCCTCGCGCCTCCTGCCCTGCTCGGTGGTGACCGGCGTCATCCCGCGGGCCTGAACCGGTCGATGGCCGACTGGGCTTCGCCCTGGCCGGTCTTCAGCGCGTCGGCCACGGAGGTCTCCTTGGACAGCGCGCCGGTGACGGCCTCGGTGATGGCGGCGGTGTACTCGCTCCACACCGGGTTGAGGCCCAGGTCGTCCGCCGAGGCCAGGGAGTCGAGGAAGACCTTGCGGTCGGCGGGCGGGGTGGCCGGGCTGAGGAAGGCGGGGGTCTGCGTGACCTTCTTGTTGATCGGGATGGCCTCGCCGATCTCCGTCCAGGCGGCCTGCGGCTTCTCACCGGCGAAGTACTCGATCCACTTCCACGCGGCGTCGGCGCGGGCGTCGGACGAAGCGCGGTTGATCACCCAGGCGTTGACGTTGGCGAGATCGCCGCGCTCTCCGCCCGGGCCCTTGGGCAGCGGCGCGACCCCGAAGTCGACCTTGCCCTGGTTGGCGGTCTGGATCCGGGCGTAGATCCCGAACTGCATCGCCACGACGCTGCTCGGGAAGAGCGTCTGCGACTTGCCGAGCGCCTCGGTCGTCACCGGGTCGGGGGCGACCTTGTCCTCGTACATCGCCTTCAGCATCCAGTCGAAGGCCTCGCGGCCCTGCGGGCTGTCGATCGCGACCTTGCCGCCGTCGTCGAGCACGTCGCCGCCGAACGCCTTCACCATCGGCCACCAGCTCTCGACGAAGCTCGGCGAGTAGGTGCGCAGGCCGTAGACGTCGGGCTTGCCGTCGCCGTTGGTGTCCTTGGTCAGCTTCTTCGCCGCGGCCAGCAGGTCGTCGTACGTCCAGTCGGCCGTCGGCTCCTCGACGCCCGCGTCGGCGAACAGCTTCTTGTTGTAGAACAGCGCGGTGGACTGGGCGCCTTGCGGGAAGCCGAACAGCCTGCCCTTCGGGTCGCCCTTACGGATCAGGTCGACGCCGTGGTAGTCGTCCTCGTTCAGCTTCTCCGCGTACTCGCTGAGGTCGCGCAGGCTGTTGCGTCCCGCGAACTCCTGGACCAGCACGCCGTCCGACAGCCACACATCGGGTGCCTTGCGGCCGGCGAGCTGGGTGCGCAGCCGGGTGTGGAACTTGTCGTAGTCGGCCGACTCGATCTTGACGTGGATCGTGGGGTTCGCCTTCTCGAACTGCTTCACCAGCTCACGCATGGTGCCGTCGGCGGGGCCGCCGGCCTCCGCGTAGTAGCCGAGGGTGATGGTCACGGAGCCGTCGCCGGTCTCGTCACCCGCGCCGCCGCAGGCGGTCGCGGTGAGTGCGAGCACCAGGGCGACCGCGGTGGCCGTCGATCTGGGGCGGGGTGTCCTGCGTATGGGCATGACTGATGAACCTCTCTGCTCAGGGGTCCCGTCGGGGAGGGGTCTGGGAGGTGATGGGGTGTCGGCCGCGTTACGGCATGGCTCGGGGGCCGGCTGCGTTACGGCATGGCTCGGTGGCCGGCGGCTCGCGGGTACGTCAGGCGGTGGCCGGCCGCTTGCTGGTACGTCAGGCGGTGGCCGTGGCGGATCGCGCCGAGCCGGCCCGGCCCCGTTCGCGTGCGTCGGCCGCCGCCCCGCCGCACGAGGCGCGGATGACGAGCCGGGGCTGCAGTTCGACGCGGCGGGCCGGTTTGTCGGGCCCCTCCGCGATGCGCTGCAGGAGGAACTCGGCGGCCAGTGCGCCGATTTCGGCCTTGGGCGGTGCTACGGCGGTGAGCGCGGGATCGCCGAACTCCGCGACGTCGTCGTCGTACGCGACGACCGCGAGATCCTGCGGCACCCGCATCCCGAGCCGCCGGGCATGGCCCAGGAGCATCGCCGCATCGCGGTCGCCGTGGCAGAAGACGGCGGTGATCCGCCGCTGCCGGCACAGGGCGGCGTAGTCGTGGATCTCCTCGCTCGTCCACTCCACGTGCTGGACGACCGCCTCGGGCACCGCCTCCACACCGAGCGCGGCCGTGGCGAGCGCGTACCCCTCGGTGATCACGGCGGCCGTGCCCGTGCGGAGCCGGCCCAGGTACCCGATCCGGGTGTGGCCGAGGCCCACGAGGTGGCGTACCGCGGCGAAGACGCCGCCCACGTGGTGGGTGACGACATACGACGTGGGGTCGTCCAACGCCGGGGCCGGCGGGCGCCGTTCGACCAGGACGTAGGGGACGGGCAGTCGGCGCAGTGCGTCCACGTGCGCCTGCGGATCGTCCGCCAGGTTGAGATTGGGTACGAGGACAAGACCGTCGACGCCGTTGTCGATCAGCCTGCGGGTCTGCTCCAGTTCGAGGCTCAGCCGGTTCTCCGAGCTGGCCAGGATGACCCCGGCGCCGGCGGCGGTGGCCGCCCGCTCGATGCCCTCGATGACCCGCGGGTAGTAGTACGAGGTCGAGGGGACCAGGACACCGAGCAGTTTCCGTCGCGGGGTGGGCGGCAGGCTCGCCACATAGGTGCCGGAGCCCTGGCGGCGCACCACGATGCCCTCGTCCACCAGGTCCCCCACCGCGCGGCGCACGGTGTTGAGCCCGACGGCGAACGACGCCGCCAGCTCCGGCTCGGTGGGCAGCTTCGCGCCCACGGCCCAACCCTCTTCGGAGATCCGCTGACGAATCCCCTCCGCGACGAACCGAGATTTCATTCCCTTGGAGAATGAATTCTGCTCTTTACTCGCTGTCATGGCCGGGATAATGCCCCAGTAATTTCCGGGCCGTCAATGGTTGAGCCCCAATTCCTTTCATGGTTTCCTGCTCCCCGGAACCCCATTCGACCTGCCGAAACAGAGAATGAATTCGTTCTCTTTCCAGCTTTCACAGGGGAGGACTGTTGGCCGGCATAGCCACACCCGGCAGCACGCTGTCGGGACTTGTCGTCGAAAGCATCGAGTGCTTCGTCGTGCCCTTGCCCGCGCTGCGGGACTTCGCCATCTCCGGTGGAGTGGTGACCCGTCGCGGCGGCACCCATCCCCGGGTCCTGGTCCGGATCGGGTCCGGGGGCGCCGTGGGCTGGGGCGAGGCGACACCGGCGCCGACCTGGACGTACGAGACGGTCGAGAGCATCGTCACGACGATCGAGCGCTACCTCGCACCTCCCCTCCTGAACCGCCCGGTGTGGGACATCGCCGGGGCGCACCGCGTCTTCGACCGGGCCATCAACCCCGGCTACACGACGGGCACACCGCTGGCCAAGGCGGCCGTCGACCTGGCACTGCACGATCTGGTGGGCCGGGTACTCGGCCTGTCCGTGGGCGAGTTGTGGGGGCAGCGGCAGATCGACCGGGTGCCGCTGGCATGGATCGTCTCCGGTGATCCCGACCGGGCGGCCGACGAGGTGGCCGAAGGGCTGGCCGCCGGATACCAGGCGTTCAAGGTCAAGGTCGGCACCGCGATCCCCGACGACGTCCGCCGGGTGGAGGCCGTACGGGCCGCCGCACCCGGCTCGTCGATCTGGGTCGACGCCAACCAGGCGTACACCGTCAACCAGGCCCTGCAGTTGTCCCGCCGTCTCGCGCCGTACGAGATCGACCTGCTCGAACAGCCGCTGCGCGCCAACGACCCGCTGGGTCTGCGCCGCGTGCGCGAACGCAGCGAGATCCCGGTCGCCGTCGACGAGAGTCTGGTGCACCCGAGCGATCTGGCCGCCTTCGCGCAGTTGCAGGCGCTCGACATCGCGGTGGCCAAGGTGCAGCGCTCCTCCGGGCTCCACCTCTCGCGCAGGCTGTGCGCGCTCGCGCAGGACTGCGGCATCGGCCTGGTCGGCTCGGGACTCACGGACTCTGACCTCGGACTCGCGGCGTCGCTGCACCTGTTCGCCGCGTTCGGCATGGACCGCCCGGCGGACCTCAACGGGCGCCAGTTCGTGCGCTCCACCTACGTGGCGGGCGAGAGCGTGGAGGTACGGGACGGGGTGGCCGTGGTGCCGTCGGGCCCCGGGCTCGGTGTGGAGGTGGACGAGGAGGCGGTGCGCGGGCAGGCGGTGTACCCGTTCGACGGGCCGCTGCGGCGGCGCGTGATCGCGGTGGGGAGGTAGCTCGCCGGGGGCGAGGCGTGAGGGGGCTGCGCACGAGGAAGCCCCCCGGCCGACATGGCCGGGGGGCTTCCTCGTATGCGGGGTCTGTCAGGCCGAAGCGTTGCGGTACTTGCGCACCGCCAGCGTGCGGAAGACCACGATGATCAGGACCGACCAGATGAGGGAGGCCCAGATCGGGTGCTCCATCGGCCACGCTCCCGTGACCGACTTCGGTACGCCCTCGATGGTGTTGCCGAAGAGCTCACGTACTGCGGCGACCGTGGCGCTGAAGGGGTTCCACTCGGCGACGTGCTGCAGGAACGACGGCATGCCGTTGACCGGCACGAAGGCGTTCGAGATGAACGTCAGCGGGAAGAGCCAGATCAGACCGCCGGAGGTCGCGGCCTCCGGGGTGCGCACCGAGAGGCCGATCAGGGCGCCGATCCACGAGAACGCGTATCCGAGCAGGAGCAGCAGGAAGAAGCCGAACAGCACCTTCCCGATGTTCTCGTGGGTGCGCCACCCGACGAGCAGCGCGACGATCGCGAGGACCAGCAGGGTGATCGCGGTCTGCACCGAGTCGGCGAGCGTACGTCCGGTCAGGACCGCACCGCGCGCCATGGGCAGTGACCGGAAGCGGTCGATGAGGCCCTTGTGCATGTCGTCGGCGATACCCGCGCCCGCACCCGCCGTGGCGAAGGTGACGGTCTGGGCGAAGATGCCCGCCATCAGGAATTCCTTGTAGGCGCTGGCACTGACGCCGGCGCCCGGAATGTTGATCGAGCCGCCGAAGACGTACGTGAACAGCACCACGAACATGACCGGCTGGATGATCCCGAACAGGATCATCTCGGGGATCCGCGCCATGCGGATCAGGTTGCGCTTGGCCACGACGAGCGAGTCACGGATCGACCCGCCGATGCCGCCGCCTGCCACCGGGGCGCCCCGCCCGACCGTGTCGGTTACGGCACTCACTTGTCGGCCTCCTTCTTGGCCTTCTTCGCGGCCTTCGCGGCCTTGGGGTCCTCGCCCTCGCCGTTCGTCTCCTCGAGCTCGGCCTTGTGGCCGGTCAGCGAGATGAACACGTCATCGAGGGTCGGCCGCCGCAGACCGATGTCGTCGATCTCGATGCCGCGTGCGTCGAGTTCACGGATGACCTCCGCCAACAGCTTGGCCCCACCCGTGACCGGGACCGTCAGCTTGCGGGTGTGGTCGTCGACCGTGTGGCCGGTCTCCGTTTTCGCGAAGCCGCGCAGGATCTCCTGGGCGGTGGGGATGTGCATGCGGTCGTGCACGACGACCTCGACGCGCTCGCCGCCGGTCTGGGCCTTGAGCTGGTCGGAGGTGCCGCGGGCGATCACGCGGCCGTGGTCGATGACGCAGATGTCGTGGGCGAGGTGGTCGGCCTCTTCCAGGTACTGGGTCGTGAGCAGCAACGTCGTACCGCCGTCGACCAGTTCCTTGATGACTTCCCACAGGGCCTGGCGGTTGGTCGGGTCGAGGCCCGTGGTGGGCTCGTCCATGAACATCACCGGCGGGGAGACGACCAGGGCCGCGGCGAGGTCGAGGCGGCGGCGCATACCTCCGGAGTACGTCTTGGAGGGGCGGTCGGCGGCGTCCGTGAGGTTGAACCGCTCCAGGAGTTCGACCGCGCGCGCCTTCGCGTCGCGCTTGCTCATCTGGTAGAGCTGGCCGACCATCTGCAGGTTCTCACGGCCCGTCAAGTACTCGTCGACGGCGGCGAATTGACCGGAGAGACCGATCGAGCGCCGTACATCGTTGGGGTGCTTGACGACGTCGATGCCGGCCACGACGGCCTTGCCGCTGTCCGGCGTGAGCAGTGTCGTGAGGCAGCGGACCGCGGTGGTCTTGCCCGCTCCGTTGGGTCCGAGGAGGCCCAGGACGGTGCCTTCGGGGACATCGAGGTCGACGCCGTCCAGAGCCTTTACATCGCCGAAGTGCTTCACCAGGCCTTCGGCGTAGATGGCGCCTGGCATGTGGGTTCTCCCAAGGTTGGGTGAGATATGGGCGATTTGTTACGGAAAGCTTAGATTTACGTGCGCGACTGTGCGAGCCGTCACACACCATAACGCGATACATCGCGTCTGCGCAGCCTGTCCGCACCCTTCCACCCGCCCGGCCTCAGGCCATCACGGTGTACCCCGCCTCGCGCAGCGCGGTGGCGACCTCGGTGCAGTGCTGCGGCCCCTTGGTCTCCAGGTGCAGTTCGACCTCCACCTCCGTGAGCCCGAGCCGCGGATCGGTCCGTACATGACTCACGTCGACCACATTGGCATCCAGCACTGACAACGCCGCGAGCAGCGAGGCCAGAGCGCCGGGCCGGTCCGCCAGGCGCAGCCGCAGGGACAGATAGCGTCCTGCCGCCGTCATGCCGTGGCGCAGGATCCGCTGCAGCAGCAGCGGGTCGACATTGCCGCCCGACAGGACCGCGACCACCGGACCCGCGAACTGCTCCGGTGTGGTCAGAAGCGCCGCGACCGGGGCCGCGCCGGCCGGTTCGACGACCAGCTTCGCGCGTTCCAGACACAGCAACAGAGCGCTGGAGAGCGCGTCCTCGGAGACCGTACGGACTTCGTCCACCAGATCGCCAACGATTTTGAACGGGACGTCGCCGGGCCGGCCCACCTTGATGCCGTCGGCCATCGTCGACGGGTTCTCCAGGGCGACGGGGTGGCCGAGCGCGAGCGAGGGCGGGTAGGCGGCCGCTCCTGCCGCCTGGACGCCGATGACGCGTACGTCGGGACGCAGTGCCTTGACCGCGACGGCGATACCGGCCGCGAGCCCGCCGCCGCCCACGCCGACGAGGATCGTGCGCACTTCGGGGCACTGTTCGAGGATCTCCAGGCCGACCGTGCCCTGCCCCGCGATGATGTCGACGTGGTCGAAGGGGTGGATGAAGACGGCCCCCGTTGCGCGTGCGTAATCCTGAGCCGCGGCCAGGGTCTCGTCCACCACCTGTCCGTGCAGACGTACTTCGGCGCCGTATTCACGCGTCGCCGCGATCTTCGGCAGCGGGGCGCCCTGCGGCATGAAGACGGTCGAGCGCACGCCGAGGAGCGAGGAGGCGAGGGCGACGCCCTGGGCGTGATTGCCGGCGCTGGCCGCGACCACACCGGCGGCGCGCTCCTCGGCGATCAGGCCTGCGATGCGTACATACGCGCCGCGCAGTTTGAAAGAACCTGTGCGCTGCAGGTTCTCGCACTTCAAGTGGACCGGGGAGCCGACCAGTTCGGACAGATGCCGGCTGCCCTCCATGGCGGTGACGCGGGCGACGCCGATGAGCATCTTCTGCGCTCCGCGCACATCGTCCAGCGTGACGGGATGGCGGGGAGCGGACAGATGCAAGGAGTCAGCCGGGCGGTAGTTCATGACATCGAGTCTCGCAGTTCGGGGCGGGTGCGGCCCGGTCGGGGAATGTCTGGCCTCCGGTTTACGCAGCGCCGGTACGGCAAGCGCTTGGGCCGCGTACCCTGTCCCCCAATCCACTGACCAAGCGTGAAGTGAGCCCCGGCCATGCCCACAACTCCGGACATGACGACCGACAGCCCGAGCGGCGAGAAGTTCGTCCTGCTCGACCATCTGCAGCACGAGGTGGCGGTCTTCGCCCGTCGTGCGGAGCAGACCCGGCTCGGCGGGGTCGGGCAGCTGCGCAACTCCATGGACCGCGCCGCGTATCTGCTGCTCAACCGCCTGGACAAGGAAGGCCCGATGGGCGTCAAGGCGCTCGCCGCGTCCATGGGCATCGACTCCTCGACGGTCACGCGGCAGGTCGCGCCGCTCGTGGAGTCCGGGATGGTGAAGCGCACTTCGCACCCCGAGGACGGGCGTGCGGTGGTGCTCGCGCTCTCGCCGCGCGGCCAGTCGCGGCTCGAAGAGGTGCGGTCCTCGCGGCGCGAGCTGATGGCGCAGCTGACCGAGGACTGGGCGCCGAAGGAGCGCGAGGACTTCTGCATGCTCCTGACGCGGTTCAACGATGCGCTGTCCGCGCGGATGGCACAGGGACCGGCCCCGGAGGACGTCTCTCCGGACTCCTGACGCACGGGTGCTTACCAGACTCTTGACCTGGGGCACCGCACTGGCCTGATATGAGACCGGGACCTCCAGGTACGGGGTTCCGGGAGGCAGAGTGCGCGAGCGGCATACGTTTCAACTGATCCGCCGGGCCCGGGAGTTCGAGGCCTTCGTCGCGGGGGCGGCCGGACGTCTTCTGCATGCCGCGACGCTGCTGACCGCGGAGAGCGCCGAGGACAACCCGCGTGCGCAGCGCCTGCTCACCGCGGCGCTGTCGCGTACGTACGCGGCCTGGGACCGGCTGCACGGCGAGGACCCCTACACGTACGCGCGCCAGCAACTGGCCTACCGCTTCCTGATGATGAGCTGGCGGCTGCGCGAGGGCCGGGGCGGAGTGCTCGGGGTGCTCTCACCGCAGGAACGTCTCGTCCTGGTGCTGCGGGTCCACGAGGGCGTGGCCGAGGAGCAGACCGCGGCCCTGCTCGGACTGCCGATGGAACGGGTGCGGACGCTGTGCTTCCGCGCGATGTCGGTGCTGCTGTCCGCGGACTCGGGTGCGCTGCACCTCACGAGTCTCGACACGGCACGGGGGGTGGCACGTGTCCGACCGTAAGGAGAGGGACGTCCGCCGGCTGCTCGACGCCGAGCCCACACCGATGGTGCCGCCCGACCTGTACGACGAGGTGGTACGCCGTGGGTCGCGGCTGCTGCGGCGGCGGATCGTGGCGCGGCGGCTCGTGTGGTGGGTGGCGGTGTGCGGGTTCCTTGCGTTCGTGGTGTGGGTCGCGGTGGCGGATCCGTTCGTACCGCCGCCGGCCCAGGTGACGCCGCCGTTGCACGGGTGGTGAGGCTGCCTTCCCGCAGGCGGTGAGGCAGCCTTCCCGCAGCCGGTGAGCGGCCCCGGGACGGGCCGCTCACCGCGCGGACCTCAGTCCCCGAGGGCCTGGCGCAGATCCGCGAGCAGGTCGTCCACGTTCTCGATGCCCACCGAGAGCCGTACGAGATCGGCCGGGACCTCGAGGGGTGAGCCCGCCGCGGAGGCGTGGGTCATCCGGCCCGGGTGCTCGATCAGCGACTCGACGCCGCCGAGGGATTCACCGAGCGTGAAGAGCTTCGCCCGGTCGCATACGTCCACGGCCGCCTGCTCGCCGCCCTCGACGCGGAAGGAGATCATGCCGCCGAAGGCCCGCATCTGCTTGGCCGCGACCTCGTGCCCGGGGTGTTCGGGCAGACCCGGGTAGAGGACCTGGGTGACGCGCGGGTGACGGGTGAGCATCTCGGCGATCTTCGTCGCGTTCTCGCTGTGCCGGTCCATGCGTACGGCGAGGGTCTTGATGCCGCGCAGCACCAGCCAGGCGTCGAACGGCCCCGCGACCGCGCCCATCGCGTTCTGGTGGTACGCCAACTCCTCGCCCAGGGCGGCATCGTCGGTGATCAGAGCACCGCCGACCACGTCCGAGTGGCCGCCCATGTACTTGGTCGTCGAGTGCACGACGACGTCGGCGCCGAGGGCGAGCGGCTGCTGGAGGTAGGGGCTCGCGAAGGTGTTGTCGACGACCAGCTTGGCGCCGGCGGTGCGGGCGAGGCCGGCGAGCGCGGCGATGTCGGTGATGCCGAGCAGCGGGTTCGAGGGCGTCTCGACCCAGATCACCTTCGTACGGTCGGTGAGAGCCGCGCGTACCGCCGCGACGTCACTCGTATCGGCGACCGAGAACTCCACGCCCCAGCGCGAGACGACCTTCGCGAAGAGCCGGAAGGTGCCGCCGTACGCGTCGTTGGGGATGACCACGTGGTCGCCCGGGCTCAGCAGGGTGCGCAGGAGGCAGTCCTCGGCGGCCAGGCCCGAGGCGAAGGCGAGTCCGCGGGTGCCGCCTTCGAGCGCGGCGAGGTTCTCCTCCAGGGCGGTACGGGTCGGGTTGGCGCTGCGGCTGTACTCGTAGCCGCCGCGCAGTCCGCCCACGCCGTCCTGCTTGTACGTGGAGACCTGGTAGATCGGCGGGACGACCGCGCCGGTCAGCGGATCCGCGGTGTTGCCCGCGTGAATGGCCAGGGTCTCGAAACTCCGGGCCCCGTTCGGGGCGTTGTGCTCGTCGCTCATGGGGCCGAGGGTAGTCCGGCCGGCGGGGGTTGGGGGCGGGTGCGGCGTGCGGGCGAGTGGGTACGGCTCGGGTGTCGGTGGTGCGTGCGAGGCTCGGGCCATGACGACGGTGAGCGGGATCGGCCCTGCGGACGTGAATTCCGGGCAGCACTGCGAGACGACGGCGCTCGGTGTACTGCTGCGGCACGAGGGTCTCGACCTGTCGGAGGCCATGCTGTTCGGGCTCGGCTCCGGGCTCTCCTTCGTCTACTGGGACGCGAAGTACCTGGACTTCCCGTTCCTCGGGGGCCGGGTGAAGCCCTTCGAGCTGACCCGGAACCTGGCGGCGGCGCTGGGCCTCGAACTGGACGTCCGGGAGACGGCCTCCGCCCGTAAGGCCTGGTCGAACGTGGCCTCGGAACTCGACGACGGCCGCCCCGTAGGACTCCAGCTCGACAGCTACCACCTGGAGTACTTCACCTCGCGGGTGCACTTCGGCGGGCATGTGGTGGCGATGTACGGCTACGACCACGCCGAGGACCGCGCGTATCTGGTCGACACCGCACAGCAGGGCGGCGCCGTGACGACCTCGCTGTCCTCGCTGGCGAAGGCGCGGGCGGCGAAGGGGCCGATGACGGCTCGGGCGCGGTCCTTCACGCTGCGGGTGCCTGCGTCCTCGGCGGTACGGGTGCCTGGGTCCTCGGCGGTGCGGGTGCCTGCATCCTCGGCGGTACGGATGCCCGCGTCCTCGGCGGTACGGGACCGTCTCGTCCCGGCGATCACCAGGTGCGCTTACGCGTTCCTCCATCCGCCGATCGCGAACCTCGGCCACCGGGGCATCGCCAAGGCCGCCGGGCTGGTCCCCGGCTGGCTGTCCCGCTCGACGGACCCCGCCCGTGACCTCCCGCTCGCCGCGTCGCTCATGGAGCGGGCGGGTACGGGCGGGGCGCTGTTCCGCAACCTGTACCGGGACTTCCTGGCCGAGGCGGCCGAGCTGCTCGACAGCCCGGAGGTACGAGCGGGGCATGCGTTGTACGCGCAGGCGGCGCGGCTGTGGACGCGGATCGCGGGGCTGATCGAGCAGGGGGCTCTGGCGGAGGCGGGAGCGGCCCTTGAGGAAGTGGCCCGGGTGGAGCGGGAGGCCATGGGGCGGCTGGTCACCCTCGGCCCGGTCACCCTCGGCCCGAGCGGCACCTGACATCGCGGAGGACACCCACCCGTACGCCTCGGGCCCCCGCCCACACTCCCTGCCCGCGCCCCCGCCGGAAGCCGCCCGCAACCCACCCCGCCACCTCGCCCCGCGGTTATGGAACCCTTGGCGTATGGAGATTCTCTGGGTCCTGATGGCACTGCTCATGCTGGGCGCCGCGCTGAGCCCCTTCCTGCGCCGCCGCAGGGGCGGCATCCGTCTGACCTCACCGGGTGCCCCGGACGCCGCGGACCCGGCGAACTACGGGTTCGTCCTGCAGGAAGAGCTGGACATCCGGATGCCGGGCCCCGACCAGGACCTGCTCGACGTACTCGGTGTGGTCCAGTCCACCCAGAACTGGAAGGCCGCCTCACAGCTGCTCGCCGGCACCCCCGCCGAGGGCGAGCAGCGCTGGCAGCGCGTGCAGGCCTTCGCCGGCGCGGCCTCGCTGGAGCTCGCGCAGAAGCCCGGCGGTGTCAGCGAGGCGCCCGGCGGCCAGTGGCTGCGGGTGTGGCGGGCCGAGGCGCCCAAGGACGCGGGGGCCGCGGCCGTGCACGCCGAGTTCCTGGTCCAGCAGGCCTTCCGCACCGCCGTGCCCGGCACCGACGAGCACCGGATCATCCTGGAGGAGGCGAAGACGGCCGCCGGCGAGGCCGCGCTGCTCGCCCCCGGCGACCCCGTCCCGTACATCATCGAACTCGCCATCGCGCGCGCCCTCGGCTATCCGCAGCCGGAGTTCGACCAGCTGTGGCTGAAGATCCTCGACCGCGCGCCGCAGCACATGGGCGCGCATCTGGCGGCGCTGCACTACTGGACCGAGAAGTGGCACGGTTCGCGTCAGCAGTCCTATGAGTTCGCCGAGGCCGCGGCCGCCCGTGCGCCCCAGGGCTCGCTGCTCGCCGCGCTCCCGCTCTTCGCCGTCCACGACCATCTGCCCGAGGTGCAGACGGTCAACAGCTTCTGGCAGAGCGAGGTCGTACGGCACGCGATCGAGGGCGCCCAGTTCGCGGTGCACTCCGCACGCCCGCAGGACCCGATGGCCGCACACGTGCGGCATCTGCTGGTCTTCTTCCTGGTCAACGCCGAGCGCTGGGGCGAGGCGATGCACCAGATCGTCGCCGTGGACGGCCACGTGGGCGCACTGCCGTGGACGCTGTCCCAGGATCCGGCCGCGGCTTACGCGGTGTTCCGGGCGATGGCGGTGGCGGGTTACGAGGCGAACGGCGGGAGTCCGGCGAGTCTGCCGCACTAGTGGGGGGCGGGTGGCGCGGCCGACGTCCGGCCGCTCACCCGCCGAGTACGTCGGCGTCCTCGTGCGACGGGGAGGCCTCGCGGGACCGTTGGGCATCGCGGCTGGACCGTGAGGCCTTGCGGCTCGACCACCACGCGAACAGTTGCCCCACGCAGACCGCGGCGTAGAACACGACCAGAACGCCGAGCACCAAGTTCAGCCAGTCGATGGCCGCACCCCGGAAGAGCCCCGACCACGCCCCGTAACCGGCGACCGAACCGGCCACCACCAACAGCACCGACGCCGCGCAGTACAACGCCCGCGCCACCTTGGGACGCCGCTTCTTGAGGAGCTCGGAACCCGCGCCGAGCGCCACAAACGCCGGGAAGACGTCGTGCGGCTCGAACCGTCCCGTCACGATCGCGTCCACCACGTTGATGACGACGCCGATCGTGCAGAAGACCAGGGCGACCTTGGTGATGCGGCGGCTCATGAACCCTCGATTGCTTGCTTGATTGCTTGATCGCTTGATTGCTTGATCGCTTGCCTACTTCAATCTCCCATGCCCCTGGTCGGCGCCGAGGGGGCGGGCCCGGAATCCTGCCGTCGCCCCAGGCGTTCTCTCCATCAGACCGACCCTTTACGCTGCCGCTGCCGCTGCCGCCGCCCATGCCCGGTCCAGGAGGAGAAAGAACATGATCTTCGGCCGCATCCCCCAGCTCCCCACCCCGGAGGAAGCCCTCCGCGGCCGCCCGGAGCCGACGTACGGCGTGCCCGCACAGCACACCGTCCTCGGCAAGCAGCTCACCGGCCCCTACCCGTCGGACCTCGAAGTCGCCGACTTCGCGCTCGGCTGCTTCTGGGGCGCGGAGCGCAAGTTCTGGCAGACCCCGGGCGTCTGGACCACCCTGGTCGGCTACCAGGGCGGGCACACCCCCAACCCCTCGTACGACGAGGTGTGTTCGGGCCGCACCGGCCACACGGAAGTGGTCCGCGTGGTCTTCGACCCGGCCCTCGTCACGTACGCCGAACTCCTCAAGGTCTTCTGGGAGAACCACGACCCGACCCAGGGCTTCCGCCAGGGCAACGACGTCGGCACCCAGTACCGCTCCGCTCTCTACACCCACTCCCCCGCCCAGACAGAGGCAGCGACCTCGTCCCGCGACGCGTACCAAAAGGTCCTGACGTCTTCGGGCTACGGCACGATCACCACGGAGATCCTGCCGGCGGACGAGCGCCCCTTCTATGCGGCGGAGGGGTACCACCAGCAGTACCTGGACAAGAATCCGGCGGGGTACTGCGGGATCGGGGGGACGGGGGTCTCGTGCCCGATCGGGGTGGCGAAGGCGGAGGGGTGAGCGGGCTCCGGCGTCTGAGTACGCACCGTAAAAGCCGCGGCCCATCCAACGGTCCCGCGACGCTTTGCGGGACCGCGGCCTCACCTCCGGCCGTCGGTTGTCCTCAAGGACCTGGCTAGGCTCCCGGACTGTGTCCGATCTTCCGAGTCTTCCGAGCTTTCACAGTGCCGTCATCGACGCGATACTCCACCACGCGGGCCGCGCGACCCTCCCCTTCCAGCGGGCCCATCGGGAGGAGCAGCATGCGACGGCCTTCTGGTTCAACGAACTTGTGGCGACGAGTTCCGAAGGCGAGAGCGTCCGGCAGTACCTCGTGACCGCAAGTGAGCCGGCGAGGATCGAGCTCGCCGAGTTCACCCTCCGTGCGGAGCTCTGCGCACCCTCGATGAGTGCGGAGAAGCTCATGATGACCGGCTTCGCCGACGGCTGGATCCAGTTCGAGAAGCTGGGGGTCGCCGTCATGCCGACCGCCGGCCTGCATGCGCACGGTGTGCGCAAGGGGTGGAGCTGGACCACGGATGAGATCACCGACGGCGTCGCGGCCACCGCGGCGGACATCGCCGGCCTCGGCGAGCGACCGGTCCCCGCGTACCTGTTGGGCCATGACGTCGAAGCGGCAACGGGAGCCCGGCTGCAGGCCGTTGTGGTCGGTGAGATCGCGCGGACGGACGAGGGCCGCGTCCAGTGGCTCGGAGAGCTGCCGCCCGGATGCGTCGGCGCCCCCGTATTCACCGGCTTCCCGCTCGAAGGGAACAGCTTCAAGTTGGTCTGCGTAGGGGTGGCGCTTCCCGGCGACGGCACACCTACCCACCGGATCGCGCCCTTCGACGAGATCCGCACCGCGCTGCACGCTCTCCCTGACGCCGTATCACCGACCAGGGCAGCCGCAACAGACACTCCCGGCTCCACCACCAAGAGACGCTGGTGGTGGCGGCACGGAATCCGGTCCGATCGGGACTCGGCATGATGTCGGATCGGGCCGGGGCAAAAATGCGTTGGGCCGACCGGGCCGCTGAGGCAAGATCCGCCCGTGGACAACTACTTGAAGACCGAGCGCCTCGTGCTGCGCCATTTCACCGCCGACGACGCCGAGTTGCTGATCGAGCTGGACAGTGATCCAGCGGTGATGCGGTATCTGAGTGGTGGGGTGCCCACTCCGCCCGAGGTCATTCGGGACATTCATCTGCCGAAGATCATTGCCGGGTACGGGAAGTGGGGCGGGCAGCTCGGGCTGTTCGCCGCGTACGAGAAGGTGGGCGGGGCGTTCGTCGGCTGGTTCATTCTGCGGCCCGCGGCGGACGGGCCGCTGGACGAGGTCGAGCTCGGGTACCGGCTGCGGCAGGCGGCCTGGGGCAAGGGTTACGGCACGGAGGGGTCGCGGGCCTTGCTGGTGAAGGCGTTCAAGGAGCTCGGGGTGCGCATGGTGTGGGCCGAGACGATGTCCGTGAACCGCGGTTCGCGCAACATCATGGAGAAGGCCGGCCTGACGTTCGCGCGCAGCATCCCCATACCCGAGGACGTGCCGGTCATCGAGGGCTCCGAGCACGGGGGCGTGCGCTACGAGATCACCAAGGAGCAGTGGGAACAGCTGGATCGACTGGAGCAGCTGTAGCCACGCCCTCGGGTGCGGGCAGGTTCAGCGTTTCAACGCCCGGTATCTGCGCTGCAGTTCGACGAGACGGGCCGGATCGCGCGCGCCGTTGAGCTCGGACAGGAGGGCGTCCGGGTACGTCTCGAACAGATCGCCCCACCAGCGGCCACCGCGTCGGTTCCAGATGCGGTAGCCGCCGGGGACGCCACGGGCGACGAAGCGGCGGCTCGTGCTCACCGGGTCACCGGGTCCGAGGTGCGGCGCCCGCGCGCTCGTCGATCCACCCGGACAGGCGGTCCAACAGCCCCGCTCCCGTCGCACTTTGCGGGTCCACGGCCGTGATCTGGAAAGCGTGGGTCAAGGACTCGTACACGTCCACCTCCACCTTCGTGCCCGCCGAAGACGCCGCCGAAGCGAAGCGGAGGGTGTCGTCGAGGAAGGCCTCCGCGTCGCCGACCAGCATCAGGAGCGGGGGCAGGCCGGAGAGGTCGCCGTGGTACGGGGACTGGGGGGACTCGTCGCGGGGCGCGCCCGCCAGGTACTGGTCCGTGATGTGCGTGAGCATCGCCCTGTCCACGCCCGGCTCGGCCGCCGCGTCGATGGACGGCGCGGAGAGCGTGAAGTCCGTGAGCGGGGAGATCGTGATCGCCCCCGCGGGGAGCTCGACGCCGCTCGACTTCAGACGAAGGAGCGCCGACAACACCAGTGCGCCGCCCGAGGATTCACCGAGGAGCGTGATGCGCTCGGCCGGGAGACCGGAGGCGAGGAGCTGCTCGTACGCAGCGACCACGTCGTCCAGCGGGGCCGGATACGGGTCCGCCGGGGCCAGGCGGTAGTGGGAGACGAAGACCGGGCGGGCCGCCTGGGCGGAGAGGCGGTGGGCGTAGTACGCGATCAGGTCCGGCATACGGTGCACGAAGCCGCCGCCGTGCACGTAGACGATGACGCCGTCGGCCGCGTCCGCCCCGGCCGCCGAGACCCAGATGCCGGGGGCTTCGACCTCGGGTACGACAGGGGCTCCCGCACCCTCGGGGAGTGTGAGGTCGAGGGCTGCGATTCCCTCGAAGACCTTGGACACTTCGGCAGCCGCGGTGGCGGGGTCGGGGTTCGCGGGGATACGGGAGATGTTCATGGGTTCCGGTATAGCTGGCGCGAGTTGGGGGCGGCAAAGGGATTTCGTCCGGTCCACCTCGCCGGTCCGGGCCACCCCCAACAGCGCCCCCGGCTACCCCTGAGCCGCCGCCTCAGCCGCAGCCGCAGCCACCCGGTGCTCATGCACCCGCAGTTGCAGAGTCGCCAGGTCCAGGAGCGGCGTGGCGACCCCCAACTTCCGTGCACGGGCGGTCAGATCACCGAAGAGGTGCTCCGCCTCCGTCGGGCGGCCGTCGATCACGTCGCGGTACAGCGACGGGACCAGAGGTGAGCCCGGGGTGGTCACCACGTCGGTCGTGAAGGCCAGTTCCGCCTCGGGGACCGGGTGGCCGGAGGCCGCGGCGACGGCCGAGGTCTCCGCCAGGAGCGCCGGGCCGAGCTCCGCTCCGCCCGGTACCGCGACCACGTCACCCACCGTCCCGCGCCCCAGGCACGTCAGCGCGCCGATCGTCGTGATGAACGCCCACTTCGACCACATCGCCCCGAGCACGTCGGGCGAGGCGACGGCGTCGATGCCGGGCACGTCCAGGGCCTCGCGCACGGCGTCGACCCGCTTCGAACCGCCGCCCGCCTGCTCGCCGAAGGTCAGCTGCGACAGGGGTGCAAGTCGGACGATGTCGCCTTCCGGAGTGAGGGTGGTGACGACCTTGACCACCCCGCCGAGCACCGCGTCCGCCCCGAACTCGTCGTTGAGGCGGTCCACATGGGCAAGACCGTTGAGGAACGGCAGGATCGTCGTGCCCGGCCCCACCGCCGGCCGTATCGACTCGATCGCGGCGTCGAGAGCCGCCGCCTTCACGGCCAGGACGATCAGGTCGTACGCGGCGGCGGAGCCGGAAGGGTCGGAGGAGGGATCGGGGGAAGGGCCGGAGGAAGAGGCGGAGGAAAGGTCTTCCGGCAAGGCGAGTTGAGGCGTCAGGGGCTCCCAGTCCTCCATGCCCTTGCCGGTGATCCGCAGTCCGCGCGAGCGCAGCACCTCGGCACGTGCCGGGCGGACGAGGAAGGTCACATCGCGGCCCGCGCGCGCCAGGAGCGCGCCGAAGTAGCCACCCGTGGCTCCGGCTCCGACTACCAGGATCTTCAAGGAGTTCCCCTTCGAGCTTTCGAGTTCCGCGTCCCGTGCGCCGGGATCGCGTTCCGTCCCGAGTGAATCATGATCCGCTGGCAGCTACGCCGAGGGCCCGGCCCCTGAGACAGGAACCGGGCCCAACTCACGTACGGGCGAAGGCCGTCAGATCGTCGCCGTGTCGATCACGAACCGGTAGCGCACGTCCGAGGCCAGGACCCGCTCGTACGCCTCGTTGATCTTGTCCGCCGAGATGACCTCGATCTCGGCGCCGAAGCCGTGCTCGGCGCAGAAGTCCAGCATCTCCTGGGTCTCCGCGATGCCGCCGATCATCGAGCCGGCGAGGGTCTTGCGGCCGCCGATGACAGAGAACAGATTCAACGACACCGGCTCCTCGGGGGCGCCGACGTTCGCGAAGACGCCGTCGACCTTCAGCAGGGACAGGTACTGGTCGAGCGGGAGCGGGGCCGAGACCGTCGAGACGATCAGGTCGAAGGTGCCGGCCAGCTCCTCGAAGGTCGCCGGGTCGCTGGTGGCGTAGTAGTGGTCGGCGCCCAGGCGCTCGCCGTCGGCCTTCTTGCGCAGGGACTGGGACAGGACGGTCACGTCGGCGCCGAGGGCGTGCGCGATCTTGACGCCCATGTGGCCGAGACCGCCCAGGCCCACGATGGCGACCTTCTTGCCGGGGCCCGCGTTCCAGTGCTTGAGCGGGGAGTAGAGGGTGATGCCCGCGCAGAGCAGCGGGGCGGCCACGTCGAGGGAGATGCCCTCGGGGATGCGTACCGCGTAGTTCTCGTCGACGACGAGGTGCGTGGAGTAGCCGCCGTAGGTGGGCTCGCCGTTCTTGTCGAGGGCGTTGTAGGTGCCGGTCATGCCCTGCGTGCAGTACTGCTCGAGGCCCTGCTCGCAGTACTCGCACTCGCGGCAGGAGTCCACGAAGCAGCCGACGCCGACGCGGTCGCCGACCTTGTACTTGGTGACCTCGGAGCCGACCTCGGTGACGATGCCGGCGATCTCGTGGCCCGGGACCATCGGGAAGATGCCCTCGCCCCAGCCGTCGCGGGCCTGGTGGATGTCGGAGTGGCAGATGCCCGCGAACTTGATGTCGATCAGCACGTCGTGCGCGCCCACCGTGCGGCGCTCGATGGTGGTGCGCTCAAGGGGTGCGTTGGCGGCGGGAGCGGCGTAGGCGGCGACGGTGGTGCTCATGGTGGGGGTTCCCCTCGGACGGCTGCGGACGGCTACGGACGACTGCGAGGCGGATGATCCGCTTCGTTGCCCCTCAGCCTGCCTGGCCGCGAGGGTGCTACCCAGCCCACTGGTTTGCCTACGACCGGCGTTCCTACCAATGGCAGGGTCAGGCTGCGGTGCGTAGGCACGGGGATACTGGACCGTATGAACGACCAGGAACGCACCGCCCCCGCCGACACGCCGCTGGACCGGCGCGCGGAGCTCAGTGAGTTCCTGCGCACACGCCGCGCACGGATCAAGCCCTCCGAGGTCGGGCTGCCGGACTACGGCAGCCGGCGCCGGGTGCCGGGGCTGCGCCGTGAGGAGCTCTCGCAGCTCGCCGGGGTCTCCGTCGCGTACTACACGCGCCTGGAGCAGGGCAACGGCGCCAACGTGTCCACCGAGGTACTCGACGCGATCGCCCGCGCGCTGCGGCTCACCGACGCCGAGCACGCGCATCTGACGGATCTCGCCAAGCCCAGGCAGCTCAAGCGCAAGGGCCGACGCGGCGGCGCCCGGCAGCAGGTGCGGCCCGCGCTGCAGCAGCTGATGGACACGATGGACGGCGTACCCGCGTACGTGGTGGGCAGGCGCACCGACATCCTGGCCTGGAACCGGGGCTCGGCCGCGCTGTTCGGGGACTTCGCGTCCTGGAAGCCCGAGGACCGCAACTGGTCACGGATGGCGTTCCTGAACCCGCAGGTGCGGGCGCTGTTCGCGAACATCGAGCAGAAGGCGGCCGATGTCGTCAGCTATCTGCGGATGGACGCGGGCCGCCACCCCGACGACCCGGAGCTCTCCACGCTCGTCGGCGAACTCTCGGTCAAGAGCGAGGAGTTCCGCCGGCTGTGGGCGGCGCACGAGGTCCGCGAGAAGAGCCACGGTGTGAAGGTGCTGCAGCATCCGCTCGTGGGTGAACTGACCTTGTCGTACGAGACGTTGTTTCTCGCCGACGACGAGGAGATGTGCCTGACCACCTACCACGCCGAGCCCGGTTCGCCCTCGGCCGAGGCGCTGCGCCTGCTGGTCAGCTGGGGCACGGACGCCGCGGCCGAGCGCACTTCGCCGGTGGCGGATCAGGGCTGATACGGCCCGCCCGGCACTCCCCACCCCCAAGAGGGCATGGGCTGGACCGGCTGGCAGTCCTCGTCGGAGACGTCGTTGGAGTAGTAGAGCGCCATCCTGGTGCCCCACTCGATGTAGGCGAGGAACGCCGAACGGAACTCGGCGTCCTTGGGCAGCCCGGCCTCGTCGGCCGCGTCCTGCATCAGGTTCACCCAGCGCCGCCGCTGGGCCTCGGTGATGTGTTTGCCGATGTGCTTGAGGGCCATGTGCTCATGGCCGCCGAGCTGCTCGCTGTACGTCTTCGGGCCGCCGAAGACCTCGGCGACCCACAGGGCGACATGCCCCGCGTGCTCGGCGGGCAGGTCCTTGAAAAGGTCGCCGAGCAGGTCGTCCTCGACCACCCGGCGGTAGAAGGCGTCGGTGAGGCTCGCGAAGACCTTCTCCCCGCCTGCCCACTCGTACAGGCTCGGCACGGCGCCGCCCTGGCCCGACACCCCGGTCGGGGCGTAGTGCCGCATCTCCGTGATGTCCTTCACGTACGGCCTGATCTCGGTGAAGAACGCGCGGAACTGCTCCGAGGCGCGGAAGGTCTCCATGTGGTCGCCGGTGGAGGTCCAGGTGATCCGCAGGATGAAGCTCTCGGGCTCCTCCTCGCACCTCCTGAGCTCGTAGTCCACGCATTGCGGTGAGGCGGATAGGGGTCCGGCGGCGCGCTCGTAGGCGGAGATGAACTCCTGCGCGCCGTCCGCGGGAATCGTGTAGCGGATGTACTCGACAGTCCGGCTGCTCATGCCTCGGACAGTACGTCACGAGTACGGCCCGCAGGAACCTCGGAGGTTCCTGCGGGCCGGATCAACTCACCATTGCTCCAGGGGAGTTGGCCTACTTGCCGTAGTACGCGTCGTACACCGACATCGCCGTCTTGTTGCCCTTCTTGTCGCTGATCTTCGCGTGGAAGGAGACGGACTTGCCCTTGGCCGGGTTCTTGAACTCGACCTTGCCCTTCTTGACGGCGAGCTTCTTCCAGGTCTTGCCCTGGTCGTAGCTCACGTAGACGGAGAGGGACTTGAGGTTCTTGCCGGCCGCGGAGCCCTGCACCGTCACCGGCATGGAGGTCTTCTTGCCCGCGGGTGCCGTGGAGTCCAGGGCGAGGGCGGGCGAGAAGCGGGCGACCGAGACCGGGAGCTTGGTGAAGTCGGCGGTCTTCTTGGACTTGAAGGTGAAGGTCAGCTTGACGCGGCTGGTGGCCTTCGCGACCGAGAGATCGCGCTTCACGTAGGTGACGAGCTTGTACGAGGCTTCGCCGGACGGGACCCTGAAGAGGCATTCGTCCAGTGGCCTCGCGCACCCACGGAGCTTGGTGCCGTTGCGGTACAGCTCGGTCTTGCCCGACTTGTGCGGGGCCCAGCCCCCGTGGTTCTTTCCGTCGGAGAACACCCCCAAGGAGCCGTTGATCTCATTGCCCGAGCGGAACACGCCCATGTCCGCGTTGAGCTTCGGGCCGAAGACGCCGGTGTTGAAGGTCTTCGCGTACGTCTTGCCGCCCTTCAGCTTCTGCGGGGCGCCGAGGTCGTAGATCGCCTCGGGCACGATGTCGCCTTCGGGCGTGTGCGAACGGACCTGCGCGAACGTCAGGTTCCAGGCCGCCTTGTTCGTCGTGGACAGATACACCGTGCGTACGCCCGGCAGCTTCTGCTCGATGGGGTCGCCCAGGATGCTCCCGCCGACGTCGGTCTGCGCCTCGGCGGCCAGGACTCCGGTCTTGCCGGGCACGGACGCGCCCAGGCCGACCTTCACCTTGGCAAGGTCACCGGTCTTGAAGTGCTTGACCACACCGGACTGGAACTTCTTCGACTTGGAGCCGAAGGTGACGTCGTACTCCGTGGCGCCGCCCTTGGTCCAGGTGCCGCTCCACTCCTGCATGAACCCGGTTACCTCGGGACCGAGATGAGCGGTGCGCAGGGCCTCGAACGAGTCGGTCGAGACGCCGATTCCCCCGCCCGCCCGGTCGTACGAGAAGTCGGTCGCCGCGTTCCACGGCTTCGCCCCGGCGTCCGGCACCGTGATGTCCTGCGCCTTCGCCATACGTGCGTCGAGCGTCAGCGTGAGGTTCTTGGTGAGCGTCAGGTCGGGCCTGACCAGCCAGTCGACACCGCCCTTGAAGTACGCCAGATCCTTGGCGAAGAACGAGTTCAGGAGGTAACCGCCCTTGGGCAGACGCGTGGTGACGGTGCCCGACTTGTCGTTGAACTCCATCTCCTGGCCCTCGGCGAGGCCCGAGTAGCCGTAGACGGAGGTCGCGTAGTCCGCCGTGGGCTGCCCGTCCCGCCCGATGTGCTTGAGCGTCAGGTCGTACGACTCGACCTCCCGCTGCACGGCCGCCGCGGTCCGCACGGACTGCCCGCCGCCGTTCGCCGTCACATATGCGGAGTACGCGCCGTTGAGGGCGCCGCCCAGCTTCGTGTCGGCGGTCACGTCGACCGAGGCCGTACCACCCGCGGGCACCGTCACCTTGGTCGCGCCGAGGGTGAAGAAGCCCGCCGGGGCCGCGCGGCCCTGGGGGTCGTAGCCGGTGACAGCGAGGTCGAGGGTGATGTCCTCGGCGCCCGTGTTCTTGTACGTGAGCTGCTTGGTCAGCTTCGGGTCGTCGGTGTGCGGCCACTGGGCCACCCCGAACGTCAGCGGAGCCGGATCGGCGAACACCGTCTGCTTGATGGCCTTGTCGACCTGGATACGGCCCGTGCCCTGCTGGAACGGCGTGTACTTGCCGCCCTTGGCCGAGGCCGTGAGTGCGCTCTTGAGCTCGGTGTACTTCCAGTCCGGGTGCTGCTGCTTGAGGATCGCCGCGGCACCTGCGACGTGCGGGGTCGCCATCGACGTACCGGAGATGGCGAGGTAGCCCGGTGCCGGGTGCTTCACCTCGGGGTCCGTGTCGATGAGGCTGCCGGACGCGGCCGCGGCCGCGATGTCCACGCCGGGTGCGGTGACATCCGGCTTGAGGCCGCCGTCGCCCACGCGCGGGCCCTTGCTGGAGAACGAGGCGAGCTTGTCGGACCGGTCGACGGCGCCCACGGTGAGCGCGGCGTCCGCGCTGCCCGGGGAGCCGACCGTCTGGTCGCCGTACTCGCCGTCGTTGCCCGCCGCGATGGCGAACAGGACGCCGTTCTGCTCCGAGTACTTGTTGACCGCCGCTTCGAGCGGGTCGACACCCGGGGCGTCCATGCCGCCCAGACTCAGGTTGACGACATCGGCGCCCTCGGCGACGGCCCACTCGATGCCGGCGAGGATGCCGGAGTCGTCGCCGAAGCCGTCGTCGGAGAGCACCTTGCCGTTGAGCAGCTTGGCACCGGGCGCGACGCCCTTGTACTTGCCGCCCGACTCGGCGCCCGTACCGGCGGCGATGGACGCGACATGGGTGCCGTGGCCGAACTTGTCGTCCGTGCCCGTGGACGCGGAGAAGTTCTTCGCCGCGACGATCTGGTCCTTGAGGTCCTTGTGGGTGGCGCGGATTCCCGTGTCGAGGACGGCGATCTTGACGCCCGTACCGTCGAATCCGGCCGACCAGGCCTTGTCGGCACCGATCTGCTGCACGCTGCGGTCGAGGCCGGCCTTGCGCACGCCGTCGAGCCAGACCTTGCCGATGCCCGCGGCGGCGGTACGGCCCGTGCTGCCGCGCTCGTCGGTCAGGGCCTCCCAGATCTGCGGAGCGTCGTCCTGAGGCGTCGTCACGGCGTCGGCGTTCAGGGACTTGAGAACCCTGCGCACCTTGGTGTCGCCCGCGTCGCGCACCTCGGACCTGGCGTTCGCCGCCGCGCCCCGGTAGCCGACGATCAACTTGAGGCCCTTCTTCTGGGCCCTGCGGTTCTCGGCCTTGCTCAGCTCGGTGACGTCGAACAGCCTGCGGTCGAGCTTGCCTTCGGCGATCAGGCGCTGTGCGTCCAGCGGCACCACGTGGGTGTGCCCGTCGAAGCGCTGGATCTGCACCGGAATCTTCTCGCGGCCCTCGGCCCGCTCAAGGCCGACGACCTTGCCCTTGGCGTCCATGACCACCCGGTCACCGGTGATCAGCTGGACGCGCTGCTTGGCGGCGGTCGCCCCCGATCCGCCCGCCACACCCTGCACAGGCGCCTGCGGTCCGGCCGCGGCAGGTGCGGTCATTCCCCCCGCGAGCGCCACGGTCGCCGCGACGGCGACCGTGGATATGCCCGCTCTCTTGAATCGTGTGCGCAACTTTCCCCCTGAGATCCGTCGTTCGCGTCATCTATGACGGTGATCTCAGGGGTTCGGTTGTTCCTGCGCGGTGACTACTTGCCGTAATAGGCGTCGTAGACCGACATCGCCGTCGTGTTGCCCTCCTTGTCGCTGATCTTCGCGTGGAAGGAGACGGACTTGCCCACGGCCGGATTCCTGAACTCGACCCTGCCGTCGTCGACCGTGAGCTTGCGCCAGGTGCCACCCGAGTCGTAACTGACGTACACGGTCAGCGATTTGAGGTTCTTCCCGGCGGCCGCTCCCTGCACCGTCACCGGAACGCTGACCCGCTCCCCCGCGGGCGCCGTGGAGTCCAGCGCGACCGAGGGCGAGAAGCGGACGACGGAGACGGGGAGCCTGACCTCGGCGGCCCCGGCGGCCTTCGCCGACCTGAAGGTGAAGGCCACCTCGACCCGGCTGGTCGCCCGGGCGACGGTCGGGTCCCGCCGGACGGACGAGACGAGCCGGTACGAGCCCTCGGCGGCCGGAACCGTGAAGGCCCCCTCGCCGGGTTCGCCCCCGGTGCCCGGCGAACCGGTCAGCGGGTTGTCGTTCTCGCCGATCTTCCTTCCGTTGCGGTACAGCTCCGTCTTCACCGAGGAGTACACCGACGCGCCCGTGTGGTTCATGCCGTCCGCGAAGAGCGGCATGAAGCCGTAGATCTCGTCGCCCTTGCGGAAGACGCCAGTCCGGGAGTCCAGCTTCGGGCCGATGACGGCGGTGTTGAAGGCCGTCGTGTACGTTCTGCCCGCCCGATATGTCCGAGGCGGACTCACCTCGTAGACCGCCTCGTTGACCGGCATGCCGTGTTCGTCCGGCGGACCGTACTGGAGGAAGTCCGTCGACCACCGGACGTCGTCGGCGGTCGAGACGTACAGGGTGCGGGTGGTGGGCAGCGCCTTGGGCACCGCGAACGAGGAGGCCCACTGCGAACCCGGCACATGGCCGAACGCGGTCACGGTGCCCTCCTTACCCGGCACGGAGGCGCCGAGGCCCAGCTTCAGGGTGGCCAGTTCGCGCTGCTCGACGTGCTTGGTCCAGCCGGTGGCCAGACGCTTGACCGGGCCGCCGTAGACGACCGAGTACATGCTCGACTCGCCCTTCAGGAAGTGCGCGTCGAAGATCTGACGCAGGCCGTGGGGCACCTCGCCGCCCAGGTGCTGGGTGCGGAAGCCGCCGAAGCCCTCGCCGAACAGCCAGCCGAAGCCGACGGGGTCCTTGTCGGTGTCGAGTTCGTATCCGACGGAGGCGAACTTGGGCGGGTCCGTGACGCCGGGCACCGTCAGCTCGACCGGCTCGGCCTTGCGTGCGTCCACGGTGATCGTGGTGTCCTTGGTGACCTGGAGGTTCGGCTGGGCGGTCCAGTCGTGGCCCTCGACCTCGTCCTCACCGGTCGTGAAGATGTTGGCCTCGAGAAGGTAACCGCCCCTGGGCGCACGGAACTTGATGTCCCCGGGCTTGAGCCCGTCGAAGAAGCCCTTGCCCTTGGCCAGGCCGGAGTAGCCCGCGAGGACGTTGTAGTACATCACCGCCTGCTGCCCGTCACGGCCGATGTTCCTGACGGTCACGTCGTACGACTCGACCTCCCGCTCCACGAACGCCGCCGTCCGCACGGACTGCCCGCCGCCCGAGGCCGTCACGTACGCGGAGTACTGACCGTCCGCCGCACCGTCCAGCTTGGTGTTCACCGTGAGGTCCACCGCGGCCGTACCGCCGGCGGGCACCGTCAGCTTCGTGGCACCGAGTGTGAAGAAGCCCGCCGGAGCGGCCTGGCCGTCAGGCGCGAGGGAGGTCACCGACAGGTCGAGGGTGACGTTCTGGGCCTCCAGGTTCCGGTACGTGACCTTCTTCGTGAGCAGCGGGTCGTCGGTGTGCGGCCATGCGGCGAGCCCGAACGACAGCGACACCGGATCGGCGAACACCGTCTGCCCGATGGCCCGGTCCACCTGGATGCGGCCCGCACCCTCCTCGAACGGCGTGTGGCCGCCGCCCTTCGCCGAGCCGGTGAGCACACCCTTGAGTTCGGCGGACTTCCAGTCGGGGTGCTGCTGCTTGAGCAGGGCCGCGGCGCCCGCGACGTGCGGGGTCGCCATCGACGTACCGGAAATGGCCAGATACGCGCCGTCCGGTGAGTGCGGGACGTCGGGATCCAGGTCGATGAGGCTGCCCTTCGCGGCCGCGGCCATGATGTCGACGCCGGGCGCGGTCACATCGGGCTTGATCGCACCGTCGCCGACGCGCGGACCCGTGCTGGAGAACGGGGCGAGCTTGTCGCCGCGGTCGACGGCGCCGACGGTGAGCGCCGAGTCGGCGCTGCCCGGAGAGCCGATGGTCCCCGCGCCCGACTCGCCCTCGTTGCCCGCCGCGACGGCGAACAGGACGCCGTTCTGCGCGGAGTGCATGTCGACGGCCTCCTCCAGCGGGTCCGTCTCCGGGCTGTCCGGGCCGCCCAGGCTGAGGTTGATCACGTCCGCGCCCTCGGAGACGGCCCAGTCGATCCCGGCGAGGATGCCGGAGTCGTCGCCGTACCCCTCGTCGTCGAGGACCTTGCCGTTGAGCAGCTTCGCCCCGGGAGCGACGCCCTTGTACGCGCCGCCGGACTTGGCACCCGTACCGGCCGCGATGGAGGCGACATGCGTGCCGTGGCCGACCTTGTCGGTCGCGTCCGGCGCGGCCGAGAAGTTCTTCTCGGCGACGACCTGGTCCTTCAGGTCCGGGTGCGTGGTGTCGATGCCCGTGTCCAGTACGGCGATCTTCACGCCCGTGCCGTCGTAGCCGGCCGCCCAGGCCTTGTCCGCGCCGATCTGCCTGACGCTCCGGTCCAGGCTCGCCTTGCGCACCCCGTCCAGCCAGACCCTGTCCACCCCGGAAGCGGTGGTACGGCTGCCGCCACGCTGTGCGTCGGTGAGCGCCTCCCAGATCTCCGGGGTGTCGCCCTTCGGTGTGATCAGGGCCTCGGCGTTGAGGGACTTCAGATTCCGGCGGACCTGGGTGTCGCCCGCCTCGCGTACCTCCGACCTGGTGCCCGCCGCCCCGCCCCGGTAGCCGACGATCAGCTTGAGGCCCTTCTTCTGGGCCCTGCGGTTCGGGTCGCTGTTCAGCTCGGTGATGTCGAACAGCCGCTTGTCGAGGGTCCCTTCGGCGATCATGCGCATCGCGTCGAGGGGCACCACGAGGGTGTGGCCGCCGAGGCGCTGCACCTGTACCGGAACCTTCTCCCGGCCCTCGGCCCGCTCAAGTCCGACGACCTTGCCCTCGGCGTCCACGACCACCCGGTCACCGGTGATCAGCTGGATCCGCTGCTGCGGCCCGCGCTGCTGCGCCGAGTCCGCCGTCGCCCGCGGGGCTGCCGGCTCCGCCGCGGCCGGGCCGGTCATGCCCGCCGCGAGAGCCACCGACGCCGCCACCGCGACGCCGGCCATGCCCGCTCTCTTCGCCTGTGCTCCCCTTACCCGTCCCAACAGAACTCCCCCACCCGTCTCGTCATGCCCACGCTCCCCCGGAGGCCGGAGTATGGCCGGGGGAGCATGGGGACTCAATAGCCAGGCAGATGGGGAGAATTAGGAACAGATCATTCCGGGATCCGAGGACCTCATCACGTCACGGCCTCACGTCATGGCCTCACGTCATGGCCTCACGTCACGACGTTCTCCGTGACCGTCAGCCGCCCCTTCTTGATGGTCGCAAGGCGCGGCGCCCGCTTGGCGATCGCGCTGTCGTGCGTGACCATCACGAAGGTCAGGCCGTGCTCCTTCCACAGTCCCTCGAGCAGGTCCATGATCTCGTCGCGCATGGACTCGTCGAGGTTGCCCGTGGGTTCGTCGGCGAGCAGCACCTTGGGGTGCTTCACCAGCGCCCGCGCGATGGCGACGCGCTGCTGCTGACCGCCGGACATCTCGCCCGGCAGATGACTCCGGCGTTCCCCCAGACCGACCGATTCGAGCGCCTCCGCGGCCCGTTCGCGCCGGTCCTTGGCCTTGAGCCTCAGCGGTACGAGGGCGGTTTCGACGTTCTCCTGCGCGGTGAGCGTCGGGATCAGGTTGAAGGACTGGAACACGAAGCCGATGTTCTCGCTGCGCACCCGAGTCAGACGTGCCTCGGGGAGCGTGGCGAGATCGGTGCCGTCGAGTTCGATCCGGCCGGAGGTCGGCCGGTCGAGGCCGCCGAGCATCTGCAGCAGGGTGGACTTGCCGCCGCCGGTGGGGCCCTGGATGACCAGCCGGCCGCCGTCCTCGATGGTCAGATCGACATCGTCGAGCGCCTGGACCGTGGCTTTGCCGCGGCGGTACGTCTTGGTGACGCCTCTGAGGTGGTACATGGTGGATGACTCCTGGAACTGTCGTCAGGCGTACGGGAGTTGAGGACTCGGACGTACGAAGGCTGAGGCCGGGGCGTGCTACTCCACGCGGCGCAGCGCGTCCGCCGGGCGCAGCCGCGAGGCGCGCCAGCCGCCGAAGGCGCCCGCGATCAGACCGCCGCCGATGGCGAGTGAGGCCGCGAGGGCGATGGTCGCGAGGCTGACGGGGGCGCTGAGCGCGATGTCGAGGGTGCGTTCGGTGGCCTCACGCATCGGGCCGCCACCGCCGCCCGGACCGGCCACCGCGAGGCCGCCGCCTCCGCCGCCACCGCCCATGAGTCCATTGCCCAGTTCGGCCGTGAGCGTCGGCGAGACGGCCGTGACCGCATACGCGCCCGCGAGACCGACACCGATGCCGAGCGCGCCGCCGATCAGTCCGTTGACCAGGGCCTCACCGACGACCTGGCGGGTGACGCGGCCCGACTTCCAGCCGAGCGCCTTGAGCGTGCCGAACTCGCGCACGCGCCGGCTGACCGCCGAGGAGGTCAGCAGACCGGCCACCAGGAAGGCCGCCGCGAGGACCGCCCAGGAGAGCCACTTGCCCACGTTCGAGGCGAGGTTGGAGGCGGTGTCGAGCGAGCCGGAGACCGTCTTGGCGAGGTCGGCCGAGGTGGTGACCGTCGTGTCCGGGACGTTCTTCTGGATGGCGCTCTTGACCGCGTCGATCTGCTGCGAGTCCGCGGCCTTCACGTACACCGTGGTGATCTTGTCCTTGGCGTCCGCGAGCGTCTGCGCCTTCTTCAGCGGGATGTAGACGTTCGCCGCCGACTGGCCCTTGTCGGCGGTGGCGATCCCGACGATCTCGAACTTCGTGCCCTTGACCGTGAGGGTGTCGCCGGTCGCGAGGTCTTCCTTCTTCGCGTACGCGGAGTCGAGCACCGCGACCTTGGCGTCGGTCTCGGACTCCTTGAACGTACGGCCCTTGGTCAGGGTCGACGAGGTCAGCGGGCCGAGGTCCGGCTCGGTGACATCCGTGCCGAAGACGGTGAAGGAGTTGACTCCGAAGTCGGCGCCGCCGCCGCGGACTTCACCGCTCGGGCCGCCGCCCTGACCGCCCTGCGCGGGCTTCCCGGTGCTCGGGGCCTGCTCGAACTCGCCGCGCTTGAACTCGCCGCTGATCTTCAGGTTGGTGAGGCTCAGCCCGCCGACCGCATCCGCGACACCGTCCTGCTGCGCGACGGTGGAGACCGTGGAGGAAGCGAGCGTCTGGAAGCCCTGCACCATCAGCTGGTCACTGGCCTGCTCCTCACCGTCCTCGCCGGCGTCGAACCTGAACCGCGGCCGCGCGACCGCGCCGCCCTCTTCGGGCTCCTCCTGGGCCTTGGTGACGGTCATGTCCGTACCGAGTCCGTAGAGGGATTCGAGCACCTCGCCCTGGGCCTGCTTCATGCCCGCGGAGACGGAGTTGACCACGATGACCAGAGCGATGCCGAGCGCGAGCCCGGAGGCGACGACGAGCGCCGCCTTTCTGCGACGGCGCAGCTCACGCCGCAAGTAGGTGAAGAACATGCGGCTGAAGGTAGGGATGGTGCGTGATGGCGGGATAAGGGCTGTGTGAGAGCGCGATGAGAAGGCATACGCGGCTCACATCCCTTGCCGTATACGGGCAGTGGCCCGCACTTCGGGGAGGAAGTGCGGGCCACCAGGGATCCCGTGGGGTCTCTTACGAGAAGGAGCCGATCAGCCCTGCGATCCCGCCGTCCACTCGGCCCAGCTCATGTTCCAGCCGTTGAGGCCGTTGTCGGGCGCGATGGTCTTGTCGCCGGTGTTCTTGACGACCACCACGTCGCCGATCATCGAGTTGTCGTAGAACCAGGCGGCCGGGGTCTTGGAGTCGTTGGCGCCCTTGGTGTCGCTCAGACCCACACAGCCGTGGCTGGTGTTGGCCGAGCCGAAGATGGACTTGGCGCCCCAGTAGTTGCCGTGGATGAAGGTGCCGGAGGTCGACAGACGCATCGCGTGCGGCACGTCCTTGATGTCGTACTCGCCCTTGCCGTCATCGTCGGTGAAGCCGACGCTCGCACCGTTCATCCGGGTCTCCTTGAACTTCTCGGAGATCACCATCTGGCCCTGGTACGTCTTGTTCTCGGGCGAACCCGCGGAGATCGGGATGGTCTTGACGACCTTGCCGTCCCGCATGACCGTCATCTGCTTGGTCTTCGCGTCGACGGTGGTGACCTGCGAGCGGCCGATCTTGAAGCTGATCGACTTCTGCTGCACACCGTAGACACCGGAGGCGCCCTCGACACCGTCGAGGTTCAGCTTCAGCGTGACGGTGGAACCCGCCTGCCAGTAGTCCTCGGGACGGAAGTCGATCCGCTGCGAGTTGAACCAGTGGCCGACGACCTCCTGACCGCTGCTGGAGGTGACGGTGATGCCCTTGCCGACATCCGCCTTGTTCTCGATCGCCTTGTCGAAGTTGATCGAGACCGGCATGCCCACACCGACGGTCGAGCCGTCCTCGGGCGTGAAGTTGCCGATGAAGCTGTTGGTCGGCGCGACGGTGGTGAACGTGGTGTTCTCGTGCGCGTCGCGGCCCTCGGAGTCCTTCGCGACGACGGCCACCTTGTACGTGGTGGCGCGCTCGAGCTGCGCGTCGGGCTTCCAGGACTTCTTGTCGGCGGAGATCGATCCCTTGACCGCGTCGCCCTCGCCGGTCGTCATGGTGACGCTGGTGAGCGTGCCGTCCTTGACGGTGACCTGGCCAGCGTTGTTGATCGACGCGTTCTTCGTGCCGTTCTTCGGCGTGACGGATATTCGGGCGACGGACGTGTCCTTCGCTGCGGCCTCGTCGGTCTTCTCCTGCTGAGAGTCCTTGCCCTTGGTGCCGTCGTCCCCGCTGCTGCAGGCCGACAGTACAAGGACGCCGCCGAGCAGTGCGGACACGGCCACAAGGCCCCTTTGCCGTCCCCAAGCTCTCGACTTCGCTCGAGCAGGGGAGACCCCATCGCTGTCCGTCATCACACGCTTCTCCATCGTTGCCGAATCCCCGGATGTCCCCGAAAGTCCCCGTATATCCCCGCGCGCACTTACGTGCCGCTCACCCTTACAACACGCGTACCACGGCATCCGGTTCCAAATCCGGAACGGATGTGGCCCAGGACACGTGCGCCGCAGCCGTTCCAGCAGGCAGGACGTACACGCAGGACCTACACGACGGAACCCCGGTCCGACGAGTCCGCCGGGGCCGGGGCTCCTTCGCCGATTCCGAGGTTACGCGCCTACGCGGGCCCCTCCGTGGGCGCGCAGGTGATCCTGCTCGCTCCCGGCCTCGTCACCCACACCCTCTGCGTAACCGAGGTCTTCCTCTGCGTATACGAGGTGGTCTTCCTCTGCGTGGACGAGGTGGTCGTCCTCTTCCTCGTAAGGGAGATCGTCTTCCTCGTCCTCGTAGGCGAGATCCCCGTCCGCGTCGAGGTCCTCCTCGTCCCAGTCGGAGTCGTCGGGGTCGTGGTCGACCGCCTCGCTGCTCCAGGAGGCCTGCGTCAACTCGACGCCCGGGACCTCCGCGACCAGGTCGAAGGGGTCCACGAGATAGGCCAGCGCCTCGGCCTCCTCCTCGCGCACGGCCGACTCGGCGTGGGTGCGCTCGCCGTCCGGCATGTACGCGTCCTCACCGATGCGGTCGAGTGCGGCCCCGGTCAGGGAGTCCTCGTCGGTGACTTCAAGGACGAGTTCCACGCGTAGGCGTACGAAACGGGATGTCTCAGGGGTGCTCATGGACCGGAGCGTAAGTCGAAACCCGGCCTCCACTTTCGCGCGACCCGCTGTGTTCACTAGGCTCGCCGCACACGGTCAAACCACCGGCTCCACAAGGGGGATCGACCCCGTGTCATCCGCACGTCGTTCACTGCTCACCGCCACCGCCGCCGGGTCCCTGCTCGGTGCGCTGTGGTTCGTCCCCTCGGCCACGGCCAGTGGGGAGCAGTCCGAGCGCGCGGTCGCGGACAGACCCGACTCGTCGGGCAGTTCAGGTTCCGCTTCCGCCCCGGACACCGGTTCCGCTTCTGCTTCCGGGGGCCTGTCCGTCACTTCTGCGAGTGAAGCGACGCGGCTCGCGGAGACGGGGTCGACGGACACGACCCCGTACATCGCGGGCGGACTGACGTTCCTGATCTCCGGCGTGGGGATCTTCGCGCTCAGCAAGCGGCGGTTCGTCGGGGTGTGATCCCTCCGCTCACTCGCCCGGCCACTGGGGCGCGCGCTTCTCGTTGAACGCCGCGACGCCCTCGGCGCGGTCGCCCGAGAAGGCCACGGTGCGCCAGGCGGCATCCTCGACCTCGAGTCCGGCCCGCAGATCCAGACCGTGCCCGAGGCGCAGCGCGCGCTTGGCGGCGCACAGGCCGACGGGCGAGTTGGCGGCGATACGGGCGGCGAGCGCGAGCGCCTCGGTGCGGTCCTCGCCGGCCTCCACCAGCTGGTCGACCAGGCCCAACTCCCGTGCCTCCGCGGCCTCGACACGGCGCGCGGAGAAGATCAGCTCGGCGGCGCGCGCGGCGCCGACGCGGCGCGGCAGCAGCTGGGTGCCGCCGCCGCCGGGGAGCACGCCGACGGAGACCTCGGGCAGGCCGACGACGGCGGTGGCGTCGGCCACGATCACATCGCAGGACAGGGCGAGCTCGAACCCGCCGCCGAGCGCGAAGCCGTGCACGGCCGCGATGGTGGGCATGGGCAGTTCGAGTACGCCGGTGTAGGCGGCGCGGGCGACGGGGCGCTGGCGGAGCAGCTCGGCGTCGCTGAAGGAGTTGCGCTCCTTGAGGTCGGCGCCGACACAGAAGGCGCGCTCGTGCGAGGAGGTGAGCACGACGACGCGGGCGTCCCGGTCCGCCGCCAGCGCGGCGCAGGCGTCCCCGATGGACTTGGCCATCGCACTGGACACGGCGTTCATGGCCTTGGGGCGGTCGAGCACGAACTCGGCGACGTATCCGTGGCGCCTGATGGCTACGAACTCGCCGAATCGCTCTTCGCGCGCTGCTGCCTCGGTCATGGCTGGCCCTCCCGGTTAACGTACGTTCACGCGGCATGATGCCAGGTGGGGTGCGCCCGCGGCGAGCCTTTCCACCACCCCGCGGCAGGCACCACCGGCCCGCACCCGGCGACGGGAGCCCGCCCACGTAATAGGCGCCCCCGGAACCCACCCGTGACACACGGCGATTCAGTCCGTAGGGTGCTGAATATGACTATGCACACCGTGGTGCTCGGGACGACCGGCACAACCCCTGCCGACGTACTCGCCGTGGCGCGGCACAACGCCCGCGTCGAGCTGAGCCCCGAGGCGATCACCGCCCTCGCCAAGGCCCGAGAGATCGTCGACGCCCTCGCCGCCAAGCCCGAGCCCGTCTACGGCGTCTCGACCGGCTTCGGCGCTCTCGCGAGCCGTCACATCAGCACCGAGCTCCGTGGCCGGCTGCAGCGCAACATCGTGCGCTCGCACGCCGCCGGCATGGGCCCGCACGTGGAGCGCGAGGTCGTGCGCGCGCTGATGTTCCTGCGTCTGAAGACCGTCTGCTCGGGCCACACCGGCGTACGCCCCGAGGTCGCGCAGACCATGGCGGACCTCCTGAACGCCGGCATCACCCCGGTCGTGCACGAGTACGGCTCCCTCGGCTGCTCCGGCGACCTCGCCCCGCTCTCCCACTGCGCGCTCGCGCTGATGGGCGAGGGCGACGCGGAGGGCCCCGACGGCACGGTCCGCCCCGCCGGCGAGCTGCTCGCCGAGCACGGCATCGCGCCCGTCGAGCTGCGCGAGAAGGAGGGCCTTGCCCTCCTCAACGGCACCGACGGCATGCTCGGCATGCTGCTGATGGCCATCGACGACCTGGAGAAGCTCTACAAGAGCGCCGACATCACGGCCGCCCTCTCCCTCGAAGCCCTGCTCGGCACGGACAAGGTCCTCGCCCCCGAGCTGCACGCGATCCGCCCGCACCCGGGCCAGGGCGCCTCGGCCGCCAACATGGCGGCGGTGCTTGCCGGTTCGGGCCTCACGGGCCACCACCAGGACGACGCGCCCCGCGTCCAGGACGCCTACTCCGTACGCTGCGCCCCGCAGGTCGCCGGCGCAGGACGTGACACCCTCGCCCACGCCGCCCTGGTCGCCTCCCGCGAACTGGCCTCCGCCGTGGACAACCCGGTCGTCCTGCCCGACGGCCGCGTCGAGTCCAACGGCAACTTCCACGGCGCCCCCGTCGCGTACGTCCTGGACTTCCTCGCCATCGCCGCGGCCGACCTCGCGTCGATCGCCGAGCGCCGCACGGACCGCCTCCTCGACAAGAACCGCTCGCACGGTCTGCCGCCGTTCCTGGCGGACGACGCGGGCGTGGACTCGGGCCTGATGATCGCCCAGTACACGCAGGCCGCCCTGGTCAGCGAGATGAAGCGGCTCGCGGTCCCGGCCTCCGCGGACTCGATCCCGTCCTCCGCGATGCAGGAGGACCACGTCTCCATGGGCTGGTCGGCGGCCCGCAAGCTCCGCACGGCGGTCGGCAACCTGACCCATGTGATCGCCATCGAGCTGTACGCGTCGACGCGCGGCATCGAACTGCGCTCCGGCCTCACCCCCGCCCCCGCCTCGGCCGCGGCGATCGCGGCGACGCGCGCGGCAGGCGTCGAGGGCCCCGGCCCGGACCGCTTCCTCTCCCCCGACCTCGCGGCGGCGGAGTCGTTCGTACGCGAGGGCGGCCTTCTCTGCGCGGTGGAGAAGGTGACGGGGCCGCTGGCCTGAGCCATCAAGGGGGCGGGGCCAAGCCCCGCCCCTACGGCCGGAACAGCACCCCGAGCGTCACTCCGGCCGCCGCCCACACCACGGTTCTGAGCCAGATCGCACGGGTCCACACGAGCAGCCGCCGATGCTGTGCGGTGAGCTGTCCGCGGCGGAGCACAAAGCGGGCCACCACGGACTCGAGTCCCCGGCTCACCCACAGCGTCGCCGATCCGGCACCCAGCACCGCCACCACGACGCAGATCGCCCACGAGGCGGGCAGGCTGAACGCCAGGAGCATCCACAAGGCCAGGCAGCACATCCCGAACCTGGCGAGCAGACCGGAGAAGTCGGACCGCGCCTCCACCACCGGCCGGGTGCGGGCGGAGAGCACTCCGGGACGTATCTCCGGGAAGATCACCCAGCATTCCTGGGCCTCGTAGAGCGCCCGGTTCACGTGCTTGCGTCTGCCGGCCCAGTTGGCGAAGAGAGCGAGCCGGAGCAGTATCCGGTCGCCCGGGTCGATCCTGTGTCCTGTGCGCACGCCAGATCCCCCTGCACTGACAGCGGCTCCGAGTCAGCGGGGATCCTCACATCAGCGCCGCGCACGGTCAACAGCCGACGCAGAGACCGCTCGTCCACCAGCGCCCCCAGGGTCACCGACGAAAGCGCCGCCTCTCGCCCTTCCTCCCCGTCCCCGCCTCGTCCGCAAGGCGTACGACCGGATCGTCCGGCCCCTCCCGCCCCGCCACCACCGGCTTCGCCGACCGCGCCGCCTTCGCGCGGTACTGGGCCGCGTCCGCGAGGCGGAACAGGCGGCGGGCCGAGCGCACCGGCCCGATCGGGTCCCCGGTCGAGGCGACACCGCAGGCCACCCCCTCCCCCAGGTCCAAGTCCAGTGCCCGTACGCAGAGTTCGTCCGCGACCCGCACCACCTCATCCGCCGACGGACCCACCGACACCAGACAGAACTCATCGCCCCCGAGCCGCGCCGCCAACGCCCCCGGCAGCATCGCCCCGCACAGGGAGAGCACCGAGCCGAAGCGCTCGAGGAGGCGGTCACCGGTCGCGTGGCCCTGGGTGTCGTTGACCTTCTTCAGACCGTTGAGGTCGCACACGACCAGCGAGACCACCGTGCCGTCGCGGCGGTACGACTCCACCGCCTCGTCGAGACGTGCGTCCACCGCACGCCGGTTGGCGAGACCGGTGAGCGCATCCGTGAAGGCCAGCCGACGGGCCTCTTCCAGGCGCTCCGTCTGCGCGAGCCCCGCCGCGATCACGGCGGCGAGCACGGTCGCGAAGTCCGCGTCCTCGCGGCCGAAAACCGGCTGACCCGCGGGCCGCGCCACATACAGCTCACCCCAGGCCCGTCCGTGCAGCACGATCGGCGCGACCACACAGCAGCCGCGGCCACGGCGCCGCAGAGCGGCCACGCGCTGATGGCAGTAGCCCGCCGCGCCACCGGCCGGCCCCTCCGCCGTCTCCACCCACGCGTTGGGCTCACCGCCACCGGCCCAGCGCTCGTGCAGAAACTCGGTGATCTCCGGGAACTGGTGCACGGGATAGGTCTCGTTGTCGGGGAACTCCTCCTCCCCCGCGGCCCGTTCCCCCGCATTGACCAGGACCTTCAGCCGCCCCCGCTCCCGCTCCCAGACGGACAGCGCCGCGAAGCTCCCGTCGAGCGCGCGCTGGGCGCCGTGCGCGGCGGCGAGCCAGGACTCGCGTGGGCTGTGCGCTGCGGCCATGGCCTGCGCGACCCGCACAACTCCGGCAAGCCGGTCTTCCTCTGCCATCTCCCTAGATTAGGGACAACTCAGCCACTGCGGCGTTTGAGCAGATCCGAACGAAGTTTGCTGGGTGCGACGAATAGGAGCACCCAGAACCCCGGTACGCAGCGCTCCCAACGGAGAGAAGACGATTAGTCCCGCCGCGTCAGCAGCCAGGGCTCCACGACGCCCAAACCCCGCACCGGCCGCTGCCACATCGGCTGCAGCGCGAAGCGGTACGACGGCGGGGTCTCCCCGGCCGCGAGCGCCTTCTCGGCCTCGGCCGCCGCCTCCGCCTCGGAGACCGGAGCCTCGCCGACCCGCTGCAGATCCGCTGCGAACGCCCCGTCCACGAGGACGGCGTCCTTCGGCGCTATCGAGGTCAGCCGCGAGGCCAGGTTCACCGTCGTACCGAAGACGTCGCCCATCCGCGTGGTCACGGTGCCGAACGCGATCCCGACCCGCAGCTCGGGCATCGTCTCGTCGCCGGCCATCGTCTCGATGAGCCGCAGCGCGATCTCGGAGGCCGTGCCCGGGTCATCGGCGGCGAACAGCACCTCGTCGCCGAGCGTCTTGATGAGCCGCCCGCCGTTGGCTGCGACCAGGTCGGCCGAGGTGGTCTCGAACGCCTCGACCAGTTCGCCGAGTTCCTCTTCCTCCATACGGCGCGTCAGACGCGTGAAGCCGACGAGGTCCGCGAACCCGACGGCGAGCCGCCGGTCCACCATCTCCTCGTCGTCCGCGGCCTGCACGACCCGGCCCGTCGCCGCGGCGAGCTGGCGCCGCCACACGTAGACGAGGAATTCCTCCAGCTCGGGGAGGAGCAGTTCCATCAGCGGATACGTGACTTCGGTGCGGGTCATGCCCGGTTCGGGCGGCTCGGTGAGGCCCGCGAGGAACGAGTCGATCTGCCATTCGGCGAGGCGTGCGGTCGTCTGCCCGGTGGAACGGGCGACCTGCACGGCCATGGCCTCGCTGAGCAGGCCCGCCTCCACGAGACCGGCGAGGCGGCGCAGCGCCAGGACGTCGGCCTCGGTGAGCGCCTTCGCCTGGCCGATGTCGGCGAAGCCCATCGCGCGCCAGAAGCGGGAGGCGAGCTCCATCGAGACGCCCGCGGTGCGCGCGGCCTGGAAGGGGGTGTAGCGGCGCTCGGCGCCGAGGATCAGGCCTTCGAGGCGCAGCGCGAGCGGATCCGTCTCGTCGTCGGGTCCGGCCGAGGCCTGGTCGATGGGCCGGGGTCCCGGCTCCTCGTCCGCGGGCGCACCCACGCCCGCGGATCCGTCGGCGTGCGCGGTGGCGGAACCGGCGTGGGCGCCCGAGTCATCGACGGTCACTGCCTGCTGCCCTGCCCTTCCGCACTCGCTGCCGCATCCCGCACCATTTGATCTGTCACAGCCCCATAACGCTGACGAACGGGCACCACGATACGGCAGGTGTGGGCTGGCTCACTTAGGTACGGAACTCCTCAGTCGGACTCGGTTTCGGACGCCGCCCTCAGATGCACCACATCCCCGGCCCCGACCGCCTCGCGCCCGCCCCCGTCCACCGCGATGACCAGGCGGCCGTCGCCGTCGAGCGCGACCGCCTCGCCGACGAGGGTGCGCTCCCCGGGGAGTTCGGCGCGTACCCGGCGGCCCAGCGTGGCGCAGCCGGCGGCGTAGGCCTCCTGGAGTCCGGAGGCGGCGGGGTCGCCGAGGGCGTCGCGCCACGGCACGTACCACTGCTCGAGGGAGCGCAGGACGGCCCGCAGCAGCGGACCGCGGTCGAGCGCCCGGGCGCCGGTGAGCGCGAGCGAACCGGCCGTCGGTACGGGCAGTTCGTCCTCGCCGAGCGACACGTTGATACCGATGCCGAGGACCACGAAGCGCTCCCCGGCCCGCTCGGCGAGGATGCCGCCGGCCTTGCGTTCCTCGCCGTCGACCGTGACGAGGAGGTCGTTGGGCCACTTGAGGGCCGTGTCGATGCCGACCGTGCGGGAGATCGCGGTGGCGGTGGCGACTCCGGCCAGCAGCGGGAGCCAGCCGAGGCGGTGCACGGGAACCTTCGAGGGCTCGAGGAGCACGGAGAAGAAGAGGCCCGAGCGGGCAGGGGCCGTCCAGGTGCGGTCGAGGCGGCCGCGGCCCGAGGTCTGCTGCTCGGCGACGTGGACGGCGCCTTCGGAGGCATCGTCGGCGAGCGCGAGAGCCGCGAGGTCGGAGTTGGTGGACCCGGTGGACTCCACGACCTCGATGTCGCAGTACAGACCGCCGTCGATATTCGTCAGCGCCTGGCGCAGAGCAGCCCCGTTCAGCGGGGGCCGATCGAGGTTCGACCAGCGGGACGGCCGGCTTCCGGGGAAGAGCGCCGAGTTCTCAGGGGGAGTTTCGCTCGTCATGCAAGACAGACTAGGTGTGGGGAACACCGCACTGCCGAGGCCGTGCCGCGCCACTACGCTACGCATCAGTAGCCAAGCGCACTCATACGAGCGCCAGAGTCCTCGACCAGGCAGGGAGCCGCATCCCGATGTCCGAGCCGGCAGAGATCGACATCCACACCACCGCGGGCAAGATCGCCGATCTGCAGCGCCGTATCGACGAGGCCACTCATGCCGGCTCGGCGCGCGCGGTCGAAAAGCAGCACGCCAAGGGCAAGTTGACGGCCCGTGAGCGGATCGAGCTGCTCATGGACGAGGGCTCGTTCGTGGAGCTCGACGAGTTCGCCCGGCACCGCTCGACCGACTTCGGTCTGGAGCAGACCCGTCCGTACGGCGACGGCGTAGTGACCGGTTACGGCACCGTCGACGGCCGTCCGGTCGCCGTGTTCTCGCAGGACTTCACGGTGTTCGGCGGCGCGCTCGGCGAGGTCTTCGGGCAGAAGATCATGAAGGTGATGGACTTCGCGCTGAAGACCGGCTGCCCGGTCGTCGGTATCAACGACTCGGGCGGCGCGCGTATCCAGGAGGGCGTGATGGCGCTCGGGATGTACGGCGAGATCTTCCGCCGCAACACCCACGCCTCCGGCGTCATCCCGCAGATCTCCCTGGTCGTCGGACCCTGCGCGGGCGGCGCGGTGTACTCCCCCGCGATCACCGACTTCACGGTGATGGTCGACCAGACCTCGCACATGTTCATCACCGGTCCCGACGTCATCAAGACGGTCACCGGCGAGGACGTGGGCTTCGAGGAGCTGGGCGGTGCGCGCACCCACAACTCCACGTCCGGTGTGGCCCATCACATGGCCGGCGACGAGAAGGACGCGATCGAGTACGTCAAGTCGCTGCTCTCCTACCTCCCGTCGAACAACCTGAGCGAGCCGCCGGCCTTCCCCGAGGAGGCCGACCTCGAACTGTCCGACGAGGACCGCGAGTTGGACACGCTGATCCCGGACAGCGCCAACCAGCCGTACGACATGCACACCGTCATCGAGCATGTCCTGGACGACGGCGAGTTCTTCGAGACGCAGTCGCTGTTCGCGCCGAACATCCTCACCGGCTTCGGCCGGGTGGAGGGCCGGCCGGTGGGCATCGTCGCCAACCAGCCCATGCAGTTCGCGGGCTGCCTCGACATCAACGCCTCCGAGAAGGCCGCGCGTTTCGTGCGCACCTGTGACGCGTTCAACGTCCCGGTCCTGACCTTCGTGGACGTCCCCGGCTTCCTGCCGGGCGTCGACCAGGAGTACGGCGGCATCATCCGCCGCGGCGCCAAGCTGATCTACGCGTACGCGGAGGCGACGGTCCCGCTGATCACGATCATCACGCGCAAGGCGTTCGGCGGCGCGTACGACGTGATGGGCTCCAAGCACCTGGGCGCCGATCTCAACCTCGCCTGGCCGACCTCGCAGATCGCCGTCATGGGCGCGCAGGGCGCGGTGAACATCCTGCACCGCAAGACCCTCGCGGCCGCCGACGACGTGGAGGCCACGCGGGCGCGGCTCATCCAGGAGTACGAGGACACCCTGCTCAACCCGTACACGGCGGCCGAGCGCGGCTACATCGACGCCGTGGTGATGCCCTCGGAGACCCGTCGCCAGGTCGTGCGCGGCCTGCGTCAACTCCGTACGAAGCGCGAGTCGTTGCCCCCGAAGAAGCACGGCAACATCCCCCTCTAGGCCGGCCCGCAGCCGACCTCCAGACGACAGCCGACCTCCAGACGACAGCTGGGAGACCGCGATGATGATCAAGGTCGTCCGGGGCAATCCGACCCCGGAGGAGCTCGCCGCCGCCCTGGCGGTGGTCCAGGCGCGCGCCGCGTCCCTGTCCGCCCAGGGCCCCGGCGCGCCCGAACCCACCGACGCCTGGTCCGACCCGGCGCGGGTGGCCCGGCGCGGCCTGCCCGCCCCGGGACCGACGTCCTGGGCCCGTACGTACTGGCCCGGCTAGGGACTCAGGGGAGATCAGGGAGATCACCAGGTGCGCCTGAGTACCCGTACTCAGGCGCACCGTCGTGCGCAGCGGCACCATCAAATGCATGCTCTGGTCCGACCCTGAGAACAAGCCGCCGAAGGACATGCGCGATGCGCAGGCCATGATGCGCCGCGCGGGCTTTCTGCTCGCTCTGGCGATGGTGCTCGCGATGTTCGTGCTCGGCGTCCACTAGAACCGGGCTGCCGCAACCGCCCGCCGCCCCACTATCGTCCCTACTGCGGAAGTTGAAAGCCGGGAGGGGCGCACCACGTGAACAAGCCATTGCGGCACATAGCCATCTTTTGTGGGCTCCTTGTGCTCGCACTGCTGATCCGCGCGAACTGGATCCAGTACGCGCAGAGCGAAGAGCTGAGCAAGCACGAGAAGAACCGCAGGGTCGCGATCGAGAGGTACTCGCAGCCGCGCGGCAACATCCTCGTCGCGGGCGAGCCGATCACCGGCTCCAAGGCCGTCAACGGCCAGGACTTCAAGTACAAGCGGACCTTCAAGAACGGTCCGATGTACGCGCCCATCACCGGCTACTCCTCGCAGGCCTTCGGCTCCACCGCCCTGGAGAAGCTGAACGACGAACTGCTGTCCGGCTCGGACGACCGGCTGTTCATCCAGAACACCGTGAACATGCTGACCGGCAAGAAGCAGCGCGGTGGCGATGTCTACACGACCATCGACCCGGACGCGCAGAAGGCCGCCTTCGAGGGTCTCGGCAGGCTGAACCTGAAGGGCGGCGTCGCCGCGATCGAGCCGGAGACCGGCAAGATCCTCGCGCTGGCCTCGACCCCCTCGTACGACCCGTCGTCCTTCGCCGGGATGAGCACGAAGGACGGCGAGGACCAGGACCAGTGGAACAAGCTGAACGCCGACAAGGCGAAGCCGCTGGTCAACCGGGCTCTGAAGGAGACCTACCCGCCGGGTTCGACCTTCAAGGTGCTGACCGCCGCGGCGGCCATCGAGGCCGGCAAGGTCACGGACGTGAACGATCCGACGGACACCCCCGACCCGTACACGCTGCCCCAGACCACCAAGCCGCTGCCCAACCACAGTGTGGGTCTGCCGTGCAAGAACGCCTCGGTGACGGACGCCATGGAGGTCTCCTGCAACACGGTGTTCGCCAAGCTCGCCGTCGAGGTGGGCAAGAAGAAGATGCGCGAGGTCGCCGAGGGCTTCGGTTTCAACGACGGTGAGGTGGACACCCCGATCCGGGCCGGCAAGTCGATCTACCCGTCCGACATCGACGTCCCGCAGACCGGGCTCAGCGGAATCGGCCAGGGCTCGGTGACCGCGAGCCCGCTGCAGATCGCGATGCTCGCCGCCGGTATCGCCAACGACGGCAAGGTCATGAAGCCGTACATGGTCGACAAGCTGGTCGGTCCCGACACGGACGTCATCGCGCAGACCGAGCCGTCCGTGCGGTCCGAGCCGATCTCCGCCGACACCGCGGCCATGGTCCGCGAGGCCATGGAGTCCACCGCCAAGAACGGCTCGGGCCGGCCCGCCCTGATCGACGGCATCACCGTCGGCGCCAAGACCGGTACCGCTCAGCACGGCGCCAACAACGAGCTGCCGCCGTACGCCTGGTTCATCTGCTACGGCGAGAACAGCGACGGCAAGCAGGTCGCGGTCGCCGTCTTCGTCGACCCCGGCCAGGACATCCCCCGCTCGGACATCGCGGGCGGCAAGCTGGGCGGTCCGATCGCGAAGGACGTGATGGAGGCGGTCCTGCTGAAGAAGTGACCTCCGCCGTCCGTACGGGCCCTTGTCCGCCGTGACAAGGGCCCCGCCCGCCCCACTACCCTTGCCCGCATGACTCCTCAGCCCACCCGCCGCCTCGTCCTCGCCTCCCAGTCCCCCGCCCGTCTGGGACTGCTCCGCCAGGCCGGCCTCGCCCCCGAGGTGATCGTGAGCGGCGTCGACGAGGACGCCATCACCGCGCCCACCCCCGCCGAACTCGCCCGCGTACTGGGCGAGGCCAAGGCCGCCGCCGTGGCCACCCGGCCGGGTGTGGCGGGCGCCCTGGTCGTCGGCTGCGACTCCGTCCTCGAACTCGACGGCGAAGCGCTCGGCAAGCCCGCCGACGCCGAGGAGGCCACCGCCCGCTGGAAGGCGATGCGCGGACGTGCGGGTGTGCTGCAGACCGGGCACTGCGTGATCGACACGGCGAGCGGCTGCCAGGTGTCGGACACCGCCTCCACCACCGTCCGCTTCGGGGAGCCGACGGACGCGGAGATCGCCGCGTACGTCGCGAGCCGTGAACCCCTTTACGTGGCGGGCGCGTTCACGCTCGACGGCCGCTCGGCCCCGTTCATCGACGGGATCGAGGGCGACCACGGCAACGTCATCGGTATCTCGCTGCCGCTCCTGCGCCGCCTCCTCGGCGAGCTCGGCGTCTCGATCACCGATCTGTGGGTGCCGGTCGCCGAGCAGGAGTAGGGGCGCGCCACGTAACGGGGTTCACGGCCCGCGAAGAAATCCCGTATCCCGAGGGAACGTTTCGCGTGGCCGCCTCCTCTGGTGGGTGACGGATTTCCGCAGCCGCAGGAGGCACACCATGTCGTACCGGCCCGCCCCCACCCGCGCCGCCGTGCTCGTAGCCTCGGTGCTCGCCGTGGACGCCCTGTTCCACCTCTACTGGACGACCGGTGCCACCTGGCCCGCGGCCGGTGAGGCGAGCCTGTCGCAGGCGGTGCTCGGCGCGGACGTCCCGTTCACGCCGCCGGTCCTGATCCCGCTGGTCGCCCTGCTGCTCACCGGCGCGGCGACGGTCCTCGCCCGTCTGCGCCACCCGCGCCAACTCCTGTTCCTGCTCGGCACGTCGGCGGTGGCGGCCGGCCTTTCGCTGCGGGCCCTTGCCGGGATCTACTGGCTGTTCGCCAAGGAGAGCGGGACCGCCTTCCACTGGCTGAACCTCGCGCTGTACACCCCGCTGTGCGCCGTACTGGCACTCGCCGCCCTGCGGGTGGCGCGGTGGCGGCAGGAGACCGAGAGCCTGGAGGATGCCCCGCATGCGGCCCACGCCGGCTGAGGACGCCGACGACCGTACGGTCCGGCTCGTGCGGGCGGCGCAGGGCGGCGACACCCTCGCCATGGCCGAACTGCTCGATCTGCTCACCCCGTACGTCGGACGCGTCTGCGCGCCGATCGCCCTGAGCCAGGGCGCGGACGCAGCGCAGGAAGCGCTGGTGGCGGTCTTCAAGTCGCTGCGCACGCTCAAGGAACCGGCCGCGCTGCGCGGCTGGGTCCGCGCCATCGCCGTACGCGAGGCGGTCCGTATCGCGCGCGGCTCCCACCGGGCCGTACCGCTGGACCTGAGCACGCTCCCGGCGTACGGAGATCCTCAACTCTCCGCCGACATCAGGGATGTGCTCGACCGGCTCTCCCCCGAGCACCGCGCCGTCCTGGTGCTCCGGGACGTCGAGGGCCTCGACGAGCGCACCGCCGCCGCCCTGCTCGGGGTGCGCACCGGCACCGTCAAGTCGCGGCTGCACCGGGCCCGCGACACCTTCCGGAAGGCGTGGACGTCATGACCGAGCCCTGGCCCACCACCGGCCTCGACCCCGTACGCAGGCTGCACGTCCTGGCCGCGGGCATCCGCGGGGCCCGGGTGACGGAGGCGTATGTCGACGCGCCCTTCACGCGCGTGTGGGCGCTGCTCGGCGATCTCGAAGGCGGCTTCGGACAGGTCGTACCCGATATGGAGCGACTGCGTGTCGTCGAACGGCGCGGCGAGCGCGTCGAGGCGCTCACCCGCAGCAAGTACGGCCCGCGGGCCCGGCTGCGCGGGGTGCAACGGCCGGGCTGGTGCTGGCTGCAGAGCCGGTTCCTGCTGATCGGGGTGGCCGCGGCGCCCGAAGGTGCGGGCACGCGGGTGGCGTTCACGGGAGGGGTACGGGTGCCCTCACGCGCCGCGCTCGTCCCGGTGGGCGTACGCCGTGAGGGCAGGCGCAGTGTGGAGCGGCTGACCGCACTGCTGTGAGCCGCTAGGCGGTCTGCGGCTCGCCGTTGCCGCTGGCCGGCGCCGGAGGGGTGTCCTTGGGGGTGGGCTTGTGCTCCCCCTTGGGCTGCTCCCCCTTGGGCTGCTCGCCCATCAGACTCAGCACGATCAGACCGAACATCACCATCATGAAGGCGAAGGACTCCCAGCCGACGATGCCGGCGGTCAGGGCGCCGAGCACGGCGTGCAGCACCGCCGCGCTGATCAGCAGGACTCGCGCGAAGCGGCCGTGCGGGCGGCCCCGGATCGCCGACAGGAGCAGGACGAGGGCGCAGCCGCCGAGGTAGAGGAACATCACCCCGGCCAGGACGTACGTCGAGGTCGCCATCACATCCGGGTCGAGCCCCGCAAGGGACATCGACTGGGCGTCGGTGACCTTCGCGAGCGTCACATTGACGATCACGAGTCCGACGGCCTCGACCAACAGCAGGATCGCGGCCACAATTGCCGCCGTTCTGCGCACCACGCGTACCCCTACCCCTGGTTACCCCTACGCTTCGGGCCGAACGCTACTGGCGAGTAAAGCCCAGGACAAGGCTTCGGCGCAGGGCAAAGTTTGATTGGGCCGTTCGTAGGGACTCCACAAAGAAACGCGCAGCGGCGCTGGCCGTGAGGACAGAGACCTGCACCACACCAGCCGGTTACCGTGAGGTTCAGAAACCCGGCGTACCGTGGTGCGACAAGGGATTTCGCGAGTGGAGCAGCCCTCGCATCACACTCCGTGTGGGCAAGCTCACCCTTGGGGACGGGTCGAAAGGCCGTGTCGGCAGTCCCTAAACTCAGCTTGTTTCAAGGAGGGAGCCATCGTGCGCAAGGTGCTGATCGCCAACCGTGGCGAAATTGCTGTCCGTGTGGCCCGGGCGTGCCGGGACGCGGGGATCGCGAGCGTAGCCGTCTATGCAGACCCGGACCGGGACGCTCTGCATGTACGGGCTGCGGACGAGGCGTTCGCCCTCGGTGGTGACACTCCGGCGACGAGCTACCTGGACATGGACAAGGTCCTCAAGGCCGCCCGTGAGTCCGGCGCCGACGCCGTTCACCCCGGCTATGGATTCCTTTCCGAGAACGCCGAGTTCGCGCAGGCGGTCCTGGACGCGGGTCTGATCTGGATCGGTCCGCCGCCGCAGGCGATCCGCGACCTCGGTGACAAGGTCGCCGCCCGGCATATCGCGCAGCGCGCGGGTGCCCCGCTGGTGGCCGGTACGCCGGACCCGGTCAGCGGCGCCGACGAGGTCGTCGCGTTCGCCGAGGAGCACGGGCTCCCCATCGCGATCAAGGCCGCCTTCGGTGGTGGCGGTCGTGGCCTCAAGGTCGCGCGCACCCTCGAAGAGGTCCCCGAGCTCTACGACTCGGCCGTCCGCGAGGCCGTCGCCGCCTTCGGCCGCGGCGAGTGCTTCGTCGAGCGCTACCTCGACAAGCCGCGGCACGTCGAGACCCAGTGCCTGGCCGACTCCCACGGCAACGTGGTGGTCGTCTCCACCCGTGACTGCTCGCTGCAGCGCCGCCACCAGAAGCTGGTCGAGGAGGCGCCCGCGCCGTTCCTCAGCCAGGCGCAGAACGACGAGCTCTACGCGGCGTCGAAGGCGATCCTCAAGGAGGCCGGCTACGTCGGCGCCGGCACCGTCGAGTTCCTCGTCGGCACCGACGGCACGATCTCCTTCCTGGAGGTCAACACCCGTCTGCAGGTGGAGCACCCGGTCACCGAAGAGGTCACCGGTATCGACCTGGTCCGCGAGATGTTCCGTATCGCCGACGGTGAAGAGCTCGGCTACGGCGACCCGGAGATCCGCGGCCACAGCTTCGAGTTCCGCATCAACGGCGAGGACCCGGGGCGCAACTTCCTGCCGGCGCCCGGCACGGTGACGCTGTTCGCGCCGCCGACCGGCCCGGGTGTGCGTCTGGACGCGGGCGTCGAGACCGGCTCGGTCATCGGCCCGGCGTGGGACTCCCTGCTCGCCAAGCTGATCGTCACCGGCGCCACGCGTGAGCAGGCGCTGCAGCGGGCCGCGCGTGCGCTCGCGGAGTTCAAGGTGGAGGGCATGGCCACGGCCATCCCGTTCCACCAGGCCGTCGTGGTCGACGAGGCGTTCACCGCCTCGCCGTTCAAGGTCCACACCCGGTGGATCGAGACGGAGTTCGTCAACGAGATCAAGCCCTTCGCGGTCACTCCCGATGACGAGGACGAGGACGAGTCGGGCCGCGAGACGATCGTCGTCGAGGTCGGCGGCAAGCGCCTCGAGGTCTCGCTGCCTTCGTCGCTCGGCATGACCCTGGCCCGTACGGGCCTCGCGGCCGGCGCCAAGCCGAAGCGCCGCGCGGCGAAGAAGTCGGGCCCGGCGGTGTCGGGTGACGCGCTCGCATCCCCGATGCAGGGCACGATCGTCAAGGTCGCGGTCGAGGAGGGCCAGGAGGTCGCCGAGGGCGATCTCGTCGTGGTCCTCGAGGCGATGAAGATGGAGCAGCCGATCAACGCGCACCGCGCGGGCACGGTCAAGGGCCTCGCGGCGGAGGTCGGTGCCTCGCTCACGTCGGGCGCGCTGATCTGCGAGATCAAGGACTGAGCGGCTCCCGTACGACAAGACTGAGCAACTCCCGTACGGGAAAGGGCTCCTGGCATTGCGCCGGGGGCCCTTTCCCGTGTTCCGGGCCGCCCTATGCTGAGGCTCGTGGACCTGCTGATCACGCTGGAAATCACCGCGGACGCCGAGGACTTGGCGGGGTCGCTGCACCGGCACCTGCGGCAGGACAGCCGGGGGTGGACGGTCGAGCCGCCGGACCACACGGACACGGTGCGCGTGCGCGTCCCGGGCAAGTCGGCTCTCCAACTGCTGGCCGGCTCGGTGCTGCACTGGCTCATGGCGCACCGGACCGTGGAGTCGGTGGCGCTCACGGCGCCGGACGGGCTGCAGATCGCGCTGACCACGCAGAGCGCTTCACAGGTGCCGCCCGAGCCGGCCTACCCGCCGCGGGAGGCGGAGGAGGACGAGGGGTACGCCGACACCCTGCCCCACCCCGACGACAGCACCGGGGCCTACGCCAGGCCCCGCCCGGCGGCAGGTGCCACACCGCCCGGCCCCGTCATCGACCCGGACGACGGCTGGGAGACGGAGAACTGACACGTGGGTGATATCGCCAAGGGCGTGCTCGGCGGCGGCTGGGCGCTGCTCGTCGGGTGGGTGCTGCCGTCCGCGATCAATCTGGCCGTGTTCTTCTTCGCCGTCGCACCGAGTCTTCAGGACCTCGGTCTCATGCGGCGCGTCTGGCCCAGCTCGCAGAGCAGCACGATGACGCTGCTGCTCATCTGCGCCGTACTGCTCGGCCTCGTACTGAGCGCACTGCAGCAGCCGCTGTTCCGGATCCTGGAGGGGTACACGCTGTGGCCGCAGCGCGCGTACGACCGGGGGCTGCGCACACAGCGGGCCCGGCGGCAGCGGCTCACCGAGCGGGTGGCCGAGCCAGGGCAGCCGGCGCTCCGACTGGCCGTGCTGCAGGAGAAGTTGAGCCGCTATCCGGTCAGCGACGAGCAGATCACGCCGACGCGGCTAGGCAACGCGATCCGCCGCTTCGAGGAGTACGGACACGACCGCTACCGGCTGGACACCCAGGTCCTGTGGAACGAACTGACCAGTGTCGCCCCACAGCCCGCCGTCCGGCAGACCGAGACCGCCCGTACACCGGTCGACTTCTTCGTGGCGCTTCTGTACGGGCATGCGCTGCTCGCGCTCGTCTCGCTCGCCGCGCTCGCGGACGACGACCGCGACGTGGGACTGCTCACCGCCACGGCCGTGATCGCACTCGCCCTCATCCCGGTCTGGTACCGCTCGGCAGTGGTCGCGACCGATGAATGGGCGGCGGCGGTACGGGCGTTGGTGAACGTGGGGCGCAGGCCGCTGGCCGACGCGCTGGGGCTCGTCCTGCCGAAGGAGCTGGCCGAGGAACGGCGGATGTGGCAGCTGGTGACCCGGATGTCCCGGCGGCCGTACCACTCCGCGGCCGAAGCGGCTTTCGCTCCGTACCGCGCGGATCCGGACCATCAGGTACCCGGTCAGGGCGCACCGGTCGTGCCCGGCCGGCCGCAGCCGTAGACCGCGAAGGTCCGACGGCCGCCGCTCGCCCGGCAGTCACCGACGCCGCAGATCCGCCACCCGTGCCTCGCCCGCTGCCGCGAGCGCTCCCGCCGAACGCAGGCCCTGCGGTGCTCCCGGGACGCCACGGCGCTGTCCCGGCAGAGGCACGTCCCGGCGCGGCTGTTGGCGCCCCGCCGGGACGTGTGGCTCGCCGCCCTGGGTGGCGACCGCGACCTGTACGCCCTGGTCGGCCAGGGCCTGGAGCTCGGTGGCGGCTCGCTCGTCATGGGCGGGTGGCTCGTCCGTGACCAGGCGGGTGATGACGTCCGTCGGCACCGTCTGGAACATCGTGTCCGTGCCCAGCTTGGTGTGGTCCGCCAGCACGACGACCTCTGCGGCCGCCTGTACCAGGGCACGGTCCACCGATGCCGAGAGCATGTTGGACGTGGAGAGCCCGCGCTCAGCGGTCAGACCGCTGCCCGAGAGGAAGGCCCGGGAGACACGCAGCCCTTGGAGCGACTGCTCGGCCCCGCTGCCCACAAGCGCATAGTTCGAGCCACGGAGTGTCCCACCGGTCATCACCACCTCCACACGGTTGGCGTGGGCCAGTGCCTGGGCCACCAGGAGCGAGTTGGTGACGACCGTCAGGCCTGGCACCCGCGCGAGCCGGCGGGCCAGCTCCTGTGTGGTCGTCCCCGCACCGACGACGATGGCTTCGCCCTCTTCGACGAGTCCCGCGGCGAGGTCGGCGATGGCCGTCTTCTCCGCTGTCGCGAGATGGGACTTCTGCGGGAAGCCGGATTCGCGGGTGAAACCACCTGGGAGGACCGCTCCGCCATGGCGGCGGTCCAGGAGTCCTTCGGCCTCGAGCGCCCGCACGTCCCGCCGTACGGTCACTTCGGAGGTCTGGACGACGCGGGCGAGCTCACGGAGCGAAACGGCCCCGTTGGCGCGCACCATTTCGAGGATCAATTGGCGACGTTCTGCAGCGAACACGAAACTGACAGTAACCCCAACGTCCGTCTGCTTTCAGCACTTTGCGCCGAATTACAGAAGATGAGCGTATGGCGACATCGGAAGTGGTATAGGGGCCCAGACCGCTGGCCTATGCCAGGCGACTGGGCCCCAACTCTGCGTAACCGATGGCCAGTTACTACCTCACCTGCGACAACAGCCCCTTGAGGGCGGCCGCGCTCAGCCCTCGCCGGCCGCCTTGCGGGTGTGCAGCTGACGGGCGACCTCGGCGATGGAGCCCGACAAAGAGGGGTAGACCGTGAACGCGTTCGCGATCTGTTCCACCGTCAGATTGTTGTCGACCGCGATCGAGATGGGGTGGATCAGTTCCGAAGCGCGCGGGGCCACGACCACTCCGCCGACGATGATGCCCGTTCCGGGACGGCAGAAGATCTTGACGAAACCGTCGCGGATGCCCTGCATCTTCGCGCGCGGGTTACGCAGCAGCGGAAGCTTGACGACGCGGGCGTCGATCTTGCCGCCGTCCACGTCGGCCTGCGAGTAGCCGACGGTCGCGATCTCGGGGTCGGTGAAGACGTTCGAGGAGACCGTCTTGAGGTTCAGCGGCTGCACCGCGTCGCCCAGGAAGTGGTACATCGCGATACGGCCCTGCATGGCGGCCACGGAGGCGAGGGCGAAGATGCCGGTGACGTCACCTGCCGCGTAGACACCGGAAGCGGACGTACGCGAGACCTTGTCGGTCCAGATGTGACCGGAGTCCTTCAGCTTGACGCCGGCTTCCTCCAGGCCCATCCCCGCGGTGTTGGGGATGGCGCCGACGGCCATCAGACAGTGCGTACCGGAGATCACGCGGCCGTCGGAGAGCGTGACCTCGACGCGGTCGCCCACGCGCTTGGCGGACTCGGCGCGGGAGCGGGCCATGACGTTCATGCCGCGGCGGCGCATGACGTCCTCCAGGACGGCGGCGGCGTCCGGGTCCTCGCCGGGCAGCACGCGGTCGCGGGAGGACACGAGGGTCACCTTCGACCCGAGGGCCTGGTAGGCGCCCGCGAACTCGGCACCCGTCACACCCGAACCGACCACGATGAGCTCCTCGGGGAGCTCGTCGAGGTCGTAGACCTGGGTCCAGTTGAGGATGCGCTCGCCGTCCGGCTTGGCGTCGGGCAGCTCGCGCGGGTGGCCGCCGGTGGCGATCAGGATGGCGTCGGCGGTGAGCAGGGTCTCGGTGCCGTCGGCGGCGGTGACGATGACGTCGCGCGTGCCGTCGATGCCGGTGGGTCCGGCGAGGCGGCCGCGGCCGCGCATGACCCGGGCGCCGGCGCGCGTGACGGAGGCGGTGATGTCGTGCGACTGCGCGAGCGCGAGCCGCTTCACGCGGCGGTTGACCTTCCCGAGGTCCACGCCGACGACGCGGGCCGGGCTGTCGGGGTCGGGGGTGTCGTCCTCGACGATGATGCCGAGCTCTTCGTACGACGAGTCGAAGGTCGTCATGACCTCGGCCGTCGCGATCAGAGTCTTCGACGGTACGCAGTCGGTCAGCACCGACGCCCCGCCCAGACCGTCGCAGTCGACGACGGTCACCTCCGCGCCGAGTTGAGCCGCCACGAGGGCTGCTTCGTATCCGCCGGGTCCGCCACCAATGATCACGATCCGAGTCACGTACTCCATTGTCCCGTACGGGGGAAGGGCGTACGTCCACGGGGTGGGCCGGTCGGGACAAACAGACCATGGCCTCGGCGTTAAGGATCTGCCGGCCGGGGTTCCAGTCGCTCCTATTCGTCGCGCCTGGCGCCACCAATGATCACGATCCGAGTCACACACTCCGTTGTCCCGTACGGCGGAAGGGGGTACGTCACGGGGGCGGCCGCATGGGTTGGGGTGCTGGTCCCCGTGGGTCCCACGGTCCGCACGACCCCGCTCAGCGACTGCCGTACCCTCGACCTCATGTCGCTCTACGCCGCGTACGCCGGCAATCTCGACCCGCGGCTCATGTCACGCCGCGCCCCGTATTCGCCGCTGCGCGCCACCGGGTGGCTGAACGGGTGGCGCCTGACGTTCGGCGGCGAGGCCATGGGGTGGGAGGGGGCGCTGGCCACGGTCGTCGAGGCGCCTCGTTCGCAGGTCTTCGTCTCGCTGTACGACATCGCGCCGATGGACGAGGACTCCATGGACCGCTGGGAGGGTGTCGGCCTCGACATCTACCGGCGGATGCGCGTACGGGTGCAGACCCTCGAGGGCGAGATGCCGGCGTGGGTGTACGTCCTGAACGGGTACGAGGGCGGGCTACCGTCGGCGCGCTATCTCGGGGAGCTGGCGGATGCGGCCGAGTCCGCGGGGGCGCCGCACGACTATGTGATGGAGCTTCGTAAGCGGCCCTGCTGACCGGGCCGTCGTCGGCGTAACCGGTCCTCTTGGCAGAACACACAACAGGTTCCCGCCACACTCGTCGCCCACATGTCTACGCGCGTAGGCCCAGAACGGATACCCTCTTGCGCGTGAACGCTTCGAATACGCCCCCCACCGACCCGTACGCCGCCGCCGACTCCGCAGCCGTGAGGCTGCGCGAGCTGACCGGGGCCGACACGCATGACGTCGCTCTCGTGATGGGCTCCGGGTGGGCTCCCGCCGTGGACGCGCTCGGTGCGCCCGAGTCCGAGTTCGCCGTGACCGAGCTGCCGGGCTTCCCGCCGCCGGCCGTCGAGGGGCACGGTGGCAAGGTCCGCTCGTACAAGATCGGCGACAAGCGCGCCCTGGTCTTCCTCGGGCGTACGCACTACTACGAGGGCCGCGGGGTCGCCGCCGTCGCGCACGGTGTGCGCACCGCTGTGGCCGCCGGCTGCAAGACGATCGTGCTGACCAACGGCTGCGGTGGTCTGCGGGACGGGATGCGTCCGGGTCAGCCGGTGCTGATCAGCGACCACCTGAACCTGACCGCGACCTCCCCGATCGTGGGCGCCAACTTCGTCGATCTGACCGACCTGTACTCGCCGCGGCTGCGCGCGCTGTGCAAGGAGGTCGACCCGACGCTGGAGGAGGGCGTGTACGCGCAGTTCCCCGGCCCGCACTACGAGACCCCTGCCGAGATCCGGATGGCGCGCACGATCGGTGCGGACCTGGTCGGCATGTCGACCGTGCTCGAGGGGATCGCCGCTCGTGAGGCCGGGGCCGAGGTGCTCGGGATCTCGCTGGTGACCAACCTGGCCGCCGGTATGACGGGTGAGCCGCTCAACCACGAAGAGGTTCTGCAGGCGGGCCGTGACTCGGCCGCACGGATGGGCCAGCTGCTCACCCAGGTGCTCGACCGCATCTGAGGGGTACGCAGTGGTGGGGCCCGGAACGTTTCCGGGCCCGCTCCCCGCTGCCGCGGGGGTGCTGCCGGGCGCTCGCGCCCCCGAGTCCCGCTCAGGGCGCTCCGCCCCCTGAACCCTGTAAGACCTCAGTCCCGAAAGGCAACGCACGTGTCGGAAGAACTCATCGCTCGCGCACAGACCTGGCTCGCCGAGGACCCCGATCCGGAGACGCGGGAAGAGCTGGCCAAGCTCATCGAGGCCGCCGACGTCGACGCGCTGGCCGAGCGGTTCGCGGGCACGCTGCAGTTCGGTACGGCCGGGCTGCGCGGTGAGCTCGGGGCCGGGCCCATGCGGATGAACCGGTCCGTGGTCATTCGCGCCGCGGCCGGACTCGCCGCGTACCTCAAGGCCAAGGGGCAGGGCGACGGGCTCGTCGTGATCGGGTACGACGCCCGGTACAAGTCCGCGGACTTCGCGCGGGACACCGCCGCCGTCATGACGGGCGCGGGCCTCAAAGCCGCCGTGCTGCCCAAGCCGCTGCCCACTCCCGTGCTCGCCTTCGCCATAAGGCATCTGGGTGCCGTGGCGGGTGTGGAGGTGACGGCCAGTCACAACCCGCCGCGCGACAACGGGTACAAGGTCTATCTCGGGGACGGTTCGCAGATCGTCCCGCCGGCCGATGCCGAGATCGCGGCGGAGATCGCGGCCGTCCAGGCGCTCGCCGACGTGCCACGCCCCGAGGGCGGCTGGCAGACGCTGGGCGACGAGGTCGTGGACGCCTACCTCGCGCGTACGGACGCCGTGCTCAAGCCCGGCTCCCCGCGCGGCGCCCGCACCGTCTACACACCCATGCACGGCGTCGGCAAGGAGACCCTGCTCGCCGCCTTCGCCCGCGCCGGCTTCCCCGCCCCGGCCGTCGTGGCCGAACAGGCCGAGCCCGACCCGGACTTCCCGACCGTCGCCTTCCCCAACCCGGAGGAGCCGGGCGCGATGGACCTCGCGTTCGCCGCGGCGGAGCGCGAGCGGCCGGATCTGGTCATCGCCAACGACCCGGACGCGGACCGCTGCGCCGTCGCCGTACACGACGGTGAGAAGTGGCGGATGCTGCACGGTGACGAGGTCGGTTCGCTGCTCGCCGCGCATCTCGTGCGACGGGGCGTCGAAGGCGTCTTCGCCGAGTCGATCGTGTCGTCCTCGCTGCTCGGGCGGATCGCCGAGAAGGCCGGGCTCGGGTACGAGGAGACGCTGACCGGCTTCAAGTGGATCGCCCGAGTGGACGGGCTGCGCTTCGGGTACGAGGAGGCGCTCGGGTACTGCGTCGACCCCGAAGGCGTACGCGACAAGGACGGCATCACCGCCGCGCTGCTGGTGGCCGAGCTGGCCTCCGAGCTGAAGGAGCAGGGCCGCACCCTGCTCGATCTGCTCGACGAGCTCGCCGTGGAGCACGGGCTGCACGCGACCGATCAGCTGTCGGTGCGGGTGCAGGATCTGTCGGTGATCGCGGATGCGATGAGGAAGCTGCGGGAGCAGCCGCCGACAGTGCTGGCCGGTCTCGATGTCGTACGGCGTGAGGACCTGACCGAGGGCACGCAGACGCTGCCGCCGACGGACGGGCTTCGGTACACGCTGGACGGTGCGCGGGTGATCGTGCGGCCGAGTGGCACCGAGCCCAAGCTCAAGTGCTATCTGGAGGTCGTCGTACCCGTGGCGGGGCAGGACGTGCCCGCCGCCCGCGCGAAGGCCAAGGAGCTGATCGCCGGGCTGAAGAGGGATCTGGCGGTCGCCGCCGGGATCTGAGAGCAGGACCTTGTACGAGAGCAGGACCTTGTACGCAGGGGTGGGCCGCCGAGGAGGCGGTCCGCCCCTTCGTACGTCTGGAGGGTGATTCCTGGACGGCAGTTGACGCAACTGCCCCTGGCCGGGCACCGCGCCGAGGAAGGGCTGACCGGTAGCGCACTTGCCGAGTCCCAGGAGCTGCCGCCCGTGTCAGCGACCATCCAGGCCCCGAACCGTCCCGGCGGCCTCCTGCCCGCCTCCCGCCGCCACCCCGACGTACCGCGTCCGGCGCGGGCCGCCGTGCACGCGCTGCGGCATGCGGCACCCGCGCTCGCCGCCTACGCGGCGGTGCGGCTGACCGGACTCGCCGTGCTGTGGCTGTGGGCGCACGCCGAGGGCGTCAGCCTGTTCACACAGATCGCCTCCGACTGGGACGCCAACTGGTATCTGGGGATCGCCGACCACGGTTACGCGCGCGAGCTCGGCACCACGTACGACTCCAACAACCTGGCGTTCTTCCCGCTCTATCCGGTGCTCGTGAAGGCGGTCGCGGCCTTCACACCCGGCACGCGCGCGACCGTCGGACTGCTGCTCGCCATGGCCTTCTCCTTCGTCGCGGCGTGGGGTGTCTTCGCGGTGGGCGACCGGCTGTACGGGCGACGGGTCGGCGTGCTCCTGACCGTCCTGTGGGCCGCCTTCCCCGTATCGGCCGTGCAGTGGATGGGGTACACGGAGTCGCTGTTCACGGCGTTCGTCGCCTGGTCGCTGTTCGCCGTCCTGCGCGGTGACTGGCTGTGGGCCGGTGCGCTGGCGGCGGTCTCGGGCCTGACCCGGCCAACCGGGATCGCGCTCGCCGCGGCCGTCTCGCTCGCCGCCCTGCTGTCGCTGCGGCAGCGGACGGGCGGACGTGCGATCGCCGGCGCCCTGCTCGCCCCGCTCGGCTGGCTGCTCTACGTCGGCTGGGTCGGGCTGCGCCTCGGCCGCTGGGACGGGTACTTCGCGGTCCAGAAGCTGTGGCACAACGAGCTCGACGGCGGCGCCGAGACCCTGCGCTTCATGCGCGAGCTGCTGATCTACGACTCGACGCCCGAGCTGTTCCTCGTCATGGTCACCGCGATCATGGCGGCCGCGGTGCTGCTCTTCCTCGTGTGCGTGAAGCAGCGCCAGCCGCTGCCGCTGCTCGTCTTCTGCGGGGTGCTCCTGGTGATCGTGATCGGGTCGGCCGGGGTGTACTTCCCGCGGGCGCGCTTCCTGGTGCCGGCTTTCCCCCTGCTGCTGCCGCTCGCGTTGTACGTGGCCGGTCTGAAGCGGGCACGGGCGGCGCTGTACGTGGCGGCGGCGGTGATCGGGTCGGCGTACTGCAACGGATACATGCTGCTGGTGTGGCCGAGCGCGCCCTGACGCTCCCTGACATACGTGTGGGCCCCTTGGTACGCGTACCAAGGGGCCCACACGTATGCGGCGATCAGTAGGAGGACCCGCCCGAGCCCAGCGACCCCGTCGGGTGCCAGACCGTCTTGGTCTCCAGGAAGGCCGTCAGGCGCGAGGTGCCCGGGTCGGCCGACCAGTCCACAGCCTGTGGACGGAGAACGCGCTTGAGGTTGTCGGCCGCCGCGATCTCCAGCTCCTTGGCCAGCTGCTCGTCGGCGCCCGCGAGGTCGATGGCGTTGACGTCCTGGTGCGCGGCGAGCGGCGTAGCGATTTCCGCCGTTTTGCCGGAGAGGATATTGACCACTCCGCCCGGTACGTCGGAGGTGGCAAGCACCTCGGCCAGCGACAGGGCGGGCAGCGGGCGGTCCGCGGAGGCGATGACCACCGCAGTGTTGCCCGTGGCGATCACCGGGGCGATCACCGACACGAGCCCGAGCAGCGAGGACTCCTGCGGCGCGACGACGGTGACGACACCGGTCGGCTCGGGGGACGAGAGGTTGAAGAAGGGACCCGCGACCGGGTTCCCGCCGCCCACGACCTGGGCGATCTTGTCGGTCCAGCCCGCGTACCAGACCCAGCGGTCGATCGCGGCGTCGACGACCGCGGCGGCCTTGGCCTTGCTCAGGCCCTCGGCCTCCGCGACCTCGCGGACGAACTGCTCGCGGCGCCCCTCCAGCATCTCCGCGACGCGGTAGAGGATCTGCCCGCGCAGGTACGCCGTGGCACCCGCCCAGCCGCCGAACGCCTTGCGCGCGGCGACCACCGCGTCACGGGCGTCCTTGCGGGAGGAAAGCGGGGCGTTGGCCAGCCAGTTGCCCTTTGCGTCGTTCACTTCGTACACCCGGCCGCTCTCGGAACGAGGGAACTTCCCGCCCACGTACAGCTTGTAGGTCTTGAAGACGGACAGCCGCGCTTCAGTGCTCTCAGACATCGAGGTACGCCTCCAGACCGTGCCGGCCGCCCTCGCGGCCGAAGCCCGACTCCTTGTAGCCGCCGAACGGCGAGGTCGGGTCGAACTTGTTGAACGTGTTGGACCAGATCACGCCCGCGCGCAGCTTGTTCGCGACGGCGAGGATGCGCGAGCCCTTCTCGGTCCAGATGCCGGCCGAGAGTCCGTACGGGGTGTTGTTCGCCTTGGCCACGGCCTCGTCCGGGGTACGGAAGGTGAGGACCGAGAGCACCGGGCCGAAGATCTCGTCGCGTGCGACGGTGTGGGCCTGGGTGACGCCGGTGAAGAGGGTGGGCGCGAACCAGTAGCCGGTGGAGGGCAGTTCGCACTCCGGCGACCAGCGCTCGGCGCCCTCCGCCTCGCCGGTCTCGGCGAGTGCGGTGATACGGGCGAGCTGCTCGGCGGAGTTGATGGCGCCGATGTCGGTGTTCTTGTCGAGCGGGTCGCCCAGACGCAGGGTGTTCAGACGGCGCTTCAGGGAGTCGAGCAGCTCGTCGTGGATCGACTCCTGGACGAGGAGCCTGGATCCGGCGCAGCACACCTGGCCCTGGTTGAAGAAGATGCCGCCGACGATGCCCTCGACGGCCTGGTCGATGGGGGCGTCGTCGAAGACGATGTTGGCGCCCTTGCCGCCCAGTTCGAGCGTGAGCTTCTTGTCGGTACCCGCGAGGGTGCGGGCGATCTCCTTGCCGACGGCGGTGGAGCCGGTGAAGGCCACCTTGTTCACGTCGGGGTGCGCGGTCAGGGCCGCGCCCGCGTCGCCGTATCCGGGAAGGATGTTGACGACACCCTTCGGGAGACCGGCCTGGCGGCAGATGTCCGCGAAGAAGAGGGCGGAGAGCGGGGTGGTCTCGGCCGGCTTCAGGACGACGGTGTTACCGGTCGCGAGCGCCGGGGCGATCTTCCACGCGAGCATGAGCAGCGGGAAGTTCCACGGGATGACCTGGCCCGCGACACCGAGCGGCTTCGGGTTCGGTCCGTAGCCCGCGTGGTCGAGCTTGTCGGCCCAGCCCGCGTAGTAGAAGAAGTGCGCGGCGACCAGCGGCAGATCCGCGTCCCGCGTCTCCTTGATCGGCTTTCCGTTGTCGAGGGTCTCAAGGACGGCCAGCTCGCGGCTGCGCTCCTGGATGATCCGGGCGATACGGAAGAGGTACTTGCCGCGCTCGGCGCCCGGCAGCGCGGACCACTTGTCGAAGGCCTTGCGGGCGGCCTTCACGGCGCGCTCCACATCGGCCTCACCGGCCCGGGCGACCTCGGAGAGCACCTCCTCGGTGCTCGGCGAGACGGTCTTGAAGACCTTGCCGTCGGCGGCCTCGGTGAACTCACCGTCGATGAACAGGCCGTAGGACGGGGCGATATCGACGACCGACCGCGACTCGGGCGCCGGTGCGTACTCGAAAAGATTGGTCATGGGTGATCAGTCCACCGTCACGTAGTCGGGGCCGGAGTAGCGTCCGGTGGCCAGCTTCTGACGCTGCATGAGCAGGTCGTTGAGCAGGCTGGAGGCGCCGAAGCGGAACCAGTGGTTGTCGAGCCAGTCGGGCCCTGCCGTCTCGTTCACGAGCACCAGGAACTTGATGGCGTCCTTGGTGGAGCGGATACCGCCCGCGGGCTTCACTCCGACCTGTACCCCGGTCTGCGCACGGAAGTCGCGGACGGCCTCCAGCATGAGGAGCGTGTTGGCGGGGGTGGCGTTGACGCCGACCTTGCCCGTCGACGTCTTGATGAAGTCGGCGCCCGCGATCATGCCGATCCAGCTGGCGCGACGGATGTTGTCGTACGTCGAGAGCTCGCCGGTCTCGAAGATGACCTTCAGCCGTGCGGGCCCTGCGGCCTCCTTCACGGCGCGGATCTCCTCGTAGACCTTCATGTAGTTGCCCGCGAGGAAGGCGCCACGGTCGATGACCATGTCGATCTCGTCGGCGCCCGCGGCGACCGCGTCCTTGGTGTCGGCGAGCTTCACGCCGAGGGCCGCGCGGCCGGCCGGGAAGGCGGTGGCGACGGAGGCGACCTTGACGCCGGAACCGGCGACGGCGGCCTTGGCCGTGGCGACCATGTCCGGATACACGCAGACCGCGGCGGTCGTGGGCGTGCTGCGGTCGGTCGGGTCGGGGTGGACGGCCTTGGCGCCGAGCGCGCGGACCTTGCCCGCGGTATCCGCACCCTCGAGGGTCGTCAGGTCGATCATCGAGATGGCCAGGTCGATGGCGTACGCCTTGGCCGTCGTCTTGATCGACCGCGTGCCGAGGCCTGCGGCCCGCGCCTCGAGCCCCACCGTGTCCACGCCCGGCAGGCCGTGGAGGAAGCGGCGGAGGGTGGCGTCGGAGGAGGTGACGTCCGCGAAGGCCGTGGGGGCCGCGGGCGTCTTGGCGCTCGACGGGGTCTGCTCCGGCTCGGCCTGCTTCGCCTTCTTGGCGGCCTTGGCCGACTTGTCTGACTTGGGGACTGGGGGCATGGTCACCACGGCAGCATATCTACGCGCGTAGCGGCTTGTGAAGTCCTCCACCTTCAGGGCCGCATTCCACCTCCGCGGGGGCGCGGGAAGGCAGTCCTGGGCACCTGGGGCAGAATCGACGGCATGAGCTCCCCCGACGAGTCCGAGAACACCCGCCCCGAGCCGGCCGAGCCCGCGGCCGAGCCGGCGACGCCGGACCGTGTCTACCGTTCCGGCGCCGGGATCGCCGGTGGTGTCATGCTGCTCGGCCTCGGCGGCTGGCTCGGCGGGGACGCGCTGCTGCGCGGCAGCGGCATGACGCCCTGGCTGGCCCTGGCCGCGCTGATCGCCCTGGTCCCGCTGGTCGTGGCCTACACCGTGCGGCCCGCGGTGTTCGCGAACAACCAGCGGCTCAAGATCCGCAACCCGTTCCGCACGATCGTGCTGCCGTGGTCGACGGTGGACCACATCAGCGCCTCGTACTCCTGCGAGGTGACGGCCGGCTCGGACAAGTACCAGCTCTGGGCCGTCCCGGTGTCGCTGCGCGCCCGCAAGTCGGCCAACCGCCGCCAGGCCCGCGCCGCGGCGGCCGGTGACCCGGGCGCCCGGGCGGGGGTCTCGCCGTCCTCGGACCGCCCCACCCGCGCCGCCGCCGACCAGACGGTCGACGACCTGCGCGAACTCGCCGAAGCGTACGGACGCGAGCCGGGCGCCCAGGGATCGGTCGAGGTCCGCTGGGCCTACGAGGTGATCGCACCGGTGGTGGCCGGGGCGATCCTGCTGGGTGCGCTGGCGCTGATCGGCTGAGCTTCGCGTCGCGTCGCGTCGGTCGCCGTCGGCGGATGACGTACGGCTGTCGCCCGGGGGGCGAAGGCTGAGGGCCGGCAAGCAACAGCCTCACCGGGTCCCCGGCGACAACAGCCTCAGCCGGGCACGCGACGGGTCCCCGGCAACCGCCTCAGCCGGGCACGCGACGGGTCCCCGGCAACCGCCTCAGCCGGGCACGCGACGGGTCCCCGGCAACCGCCTCAGCCGGGCACACGACGGCAACCACCTCACCCGGGCAGCAGCCCCGACGCCCCGCCGACCACCGGCAGGTCCCGTACCGAGCTGCCGGAGGACAGCGGGCCCGTGACCAGGGCCGAGCTGACCGGCTTGAAGTCGGCGAGCTGGGTGCCGACGGAGTTGTCCAGGGGGTCGACGCCCGTACCCGCCAGCGGGTTCAGACGCAGGCTCTTCGCCGGGCCGACCGCGAAGCCGACCGCATCCTTGACCGCCTCGCCCGGCGTCGCCGTGTCGACATCGCCCACCGGCGTCCCGAGCCCGAACGTGAGCGGCATCGCGGCCGCACCCGCCCCGCCCGCCGACACCCCGAGGGCGATCCCGGTCGCGGAGGCGACGAGGCCCACCCGGGCCGCCACCCGGCCCCGCTGTCTGGGCGCCGCGTGGCGTCCCGTCCCGCGTCCCGACAGTCCTGTCAGCCGTGCCATGGAGTCACCTCATGAGGTAATCGTGAGGCCACGCAGCGTAGTTGAGGTGTGAGCTGCGTTTCAAAGCACGTCTGCCGGGATGAGCCGAACGGGACCATGCCTCACACTGGTGTTCTGTGAGCTCCCACCCTCCGATACCGACCCGCGTCGTCCTGCTCTGCGGCCCCTCCGGCGGCGGCAAGACGCGTCTCGCGGCCCTCTCCGGACTTCCGGTGCTGCGCCTCGACGACTTCTACAAGGAAGGCGACGACCCGACTCTGCCGGTCGTCGCGGGCGGGACGGACATCGACTGGGACGCGCCCGCCTCCTGGGACGCGGACGTCGCGGTCGCCGCGATCGTCGAGCTGTGCCGTACGGGACGTACGCGCGTACCCGTCTACGACCTCTCCACGAGCTCCCGTACGGGCCAGGAGGCGCTGGACATCGAGCGCACCCCCCTGTTCATCGCGGAGGGCGTCTTCGCCGCGGAGCTGGTCGACCGCTGCCGTGAGCTCGGGGTGCTCGCCGATGCGCTCTGTCTGCGCGGGCGGCCCTCGACCACGTTCCGGCGCCGCTTCGTGCGCGATCTGCGCGAGGGCCGCAAGTCCGTGGCCTTCCTGCTGCGCCGCGGCTGGCGGCTGATGCGCTCGGAGCGCACGATCGTGGCCCGCCAGGTGGCGCTCGGTGCGCACGCCTGCAACAAGGAAGAGGCCCTCGGCCGCCTGGCCGCCGCGGCGGCGGGTCGCTGCCAGAAGGCGCGTACGGCGACGTCGTAAGCCCGCTCGGAACGGGATCCGCGGGAAACCCCGCAAAAAAGCAGCAGGACCGGAAAAGACCCCCCGGCCTCTCCGGTCCCGCTGCCCTGCTCCTCCACGTCCCCCGTGAGGAGCTCCCCGTTACCCCCCTGCTCACCCGTAGGGATCCCCCGTGATCCCACCGGGCTTCCGGTGCCCCCTCACAGGGCGCCGGACCCCCATGCGGCCGCCGCCTCCCCCCGGGGACGACGACCGACGATCGATGCGCTCAGGCGACCAGTTCGCCGAAGCACTCCTCCTGGTCACGGCCGAAGGCGAGGACCTCGTCCTCGCGCAGCCGGCGCAGCGAGCGCCAGATGCTGGACTTCACCGTGCCGACGCTGATGTCGAGGATGTCGGCGATCTCCGGGTCGGTGCGGCCCTCGTAGTAGCGAAGGACCAGCATCGTGCGCTGGAGTTCCGGCAGCCGGGTGAGCGCCTGCCACAGGACCGCGCGCAGCTCCGTGCCGCGCATCGCGTCTGTGTCGCCGACCGTCTCCGGCAGCTCCTCGGTCGGGTACTCGTTCAGCTTGCGGCGGCGCCACGCGCTGATGTGCAGGTTCGTCATGGTGCGGCGGAGGTAGCCCCCGACCGCGGCCTTGTCGCTGATCCGGTCCCAGGCCCGGTACGTCGAGAACAACGCGCTCTGCAGCAGGTCCTCGGCCTCGAAACGGTCACCGGTCAGGTGGTAGGCGGTGGCGTACAGGGAGGCGCGGCGCTCCTGGACGTAGGCGGTGAACTCCGCTTCCGACCGGGGCACCTGCTCCCCCGAGGCCTCCCCGTACGCTGCTCCCCCGTCAGTCGAGCCGGCCACATCGACAACCGTCATGTAACCGGTGTGCTGACGTCCGGTGCTGCGAGCACACCCCCGTCCGCTCACAGCGCCGGACTTCTCGAATCCCCCGTTGGCGGACTTCGTGACGTCGTGCAGACGCGTGACAACTGCGCTTGTGCTGGTGCTGTGCGACAGCGTGTTCATCTCGCGCCCCCCGTCGTGGAGTCCGTGTTCGTTCCGGTGCTGAGAATCCTGCCCGGCCACTTCGACGGCGGTGTCAGCCAACTGTCACAGACCTGTCACAGGGCGCTGTGTCTTTACGCGGGCCCGACAACCCCGTCCTCACGGGGCCGCGAACGCCTGGTCCGCGCAGGCCGGCACGGTGCGCGGGCACCGGGCGACATCCCAAGTGCGCGCCCGCACGAGGGCGTTCACCAGGCCCTCTGCGGCCGCTGCCGGCAGGCATGACCCCCGTGGATCACGCGCCGGAAGCCGCCGGCGGTTCCGCGAGAACCGCGAAGAGGGGCCCCGGCCTTGCGGGGGTTGGGTGTGGGACCTGCCCAACTGTCGATACGGCGCCATGGGATGGGCCAGAATGACCACGTGCCTTCCCTGTTGCTGATCGAGGACGACGACGCCATCCGGACGGCCCTGGAGATGTCACTGACACGCCAGGGTCACCGCGTGGCCACGGCTGCCACCGGCGAGGACGGACTGAAGCTGCTCAGCGAGCAGCGGCCCGACCTCATCGTGCTGGATGTGATGCTGCCCGGCATCGACGGCTTCGAGGTGTGCCGCCGTATCCGGCGCACCGACCAGTTGCCGATCATCCTGCTGACCGCGCGCAATGACGACATCGACGTCGTGGTCGGTCTGGAGTCGGGCGCTGACGACTATGTGGTCAAGCCGGTGCAGGGCCGGGTGCTCGACGCCCGGATCCGGGCCGTGCTGCGGCGCGGTGAGCGCGAGTCCACCGACTCGGCCACGTTCGGTTCGCTGGTGATCGACCGCTCGGCGATGACGGTCACCAAGAACGGCGAGGATCTGCAGCTGACACCCACCGAGCTGCGGCTTCTTCTGGAGCTGAGCCGCAGACCCGGACAGGCGCTGTCGCGGCAGCAGTTGCTGCGTCTCGTGTGGGAGCACGACTATCTCGGCGACTCCCGGCTCGTGGACGCGTGTGTGCAGCGGCTGCGCGCCAAGGTGGAGGACGTGCCGTCCTCGCCGACGCTGATCCGTACCGTGCGCGGCGTGGGCTACCGCTTGGACACGCCTCAGTGACACGGAAGTCCTCCGCGGCACGGAAGTCCGCCGCGTACGACAGCGAGCTGCGCCAGGGTGCCGACGACGCCGCCGAGCAGCCGCAGAGTTGGGGCCGCAGGATCTCGGCCAAGCTGCGCTTCACGAGTCTGCGGCTGCGGCTCGTCGTGGTGTTCGGCCTGGTCGCGCTGACCGCCGCGGTGTCCGCTTCCGGGATCGCCTACTGGCTCAATCGCGAAGCCCTGCTCACCCGCACCCAGGACGCGGCGCTGAACGACTTCCAGGAAGAGATGCAGAACCGGGCGGCGACGGTGCCGCGCGACCCCGGGCAGGTGCAGCTGCAGGACGCGGCGGACGCCATGTCGCTGAGCAGCCAGCAGTACAGCGTGCTCCTGATCGCCGAGGACGCGGACGGCAAGGGGATCTCCGCGAAGGCCGGCGACTACCCCGCCTTCACGCTCGCCGATGTGCCCAAGTCACTGCGGGACGCGGTGAACGAGCCGCAGGAGCAGTCCTCCGGCGGCCCGGCCACCTACCGGATGTTCTGGCAGCGCACACAGCTGGACGGGACGCCGTATCTCGTGGGCGGTACGCGGGTGGTCGGCGACGGGCCGACCGGTTACATGCTGAAGTCGCTCGCACCCGAGCAGAAGGATCTGAGTTCGCTGGCCTGGTCGCTCGGCATCGCGACGACGCTGGCGCTGATCGGGGCCGCACTGCTCGCGCAGGCCGCCGCGACCACCGTGCTGAAGCCCGTGCACCGGCTGGGAGTCGCTGCGCGGCGGCTCGGCGAGGGGAAGCTCGACACGCGCCTGAGGGTGTCGGGGACGGATGAACTGGCCGAGCTCTCAAGGACGTTCAACCGGACCGCCGAGTCCCTGGAGAAGAAGGTCGCGGACATGAGCGCACGGGAGGAGTCCAGCCGGCGCTTCGTCGCGGACATGTCCCATGAGCTGCGTACGCCGCTGACCGCGATCACGGCCGTCACGGATGTCCTCGAGGAGGAAGAGGACAGCCTCGACCCGATGATCGCTCCCGCCGTGCGCCTTGTCGTGAGCGAGACGCGGCGGCTCAACGACCTCGTGGAGAACCTGATGGAGGTCACCCGCTTCGACGCGGGCACGGCCCGTCTCGTACTCGACGACGTCCATCTCGCGGACCAGATCACGGCCTGTATCGACGCACGGGCCTGGCTGGACGCGGTGGATCTGGACGCCGAGCGCGGCATCATGGCGCGGCTCGATCCACGCCGGCTCGATGTGATCCTGGCGAACCTGATCGGCAACGCGCTCAAGCACGGCGGCTCCCCGGTGCGCGTCTCGGTGCGGCTGGAGGACGGCGCGGACGGCGCGGACGGCAAGGCGGGTGCGGACATCGTGATTTCGGTACGCGACCACGGTCCGGGTATTCCGGAAGAGGTCCTTCCGCATGTCTTCGACCGCTTCTACAAGGCCAGCGCCTCACGGCCGCGGTCGGAGGGTTCGGGGCTCGGCCTGTCGATCGCCCTGGAGAACGCGCACATCCACGGCGGCGAGATCACCGCGGCCAACTCACCCGACGGCGGCGCGGTGTTCACACTGCGGCTGCCGCAGGACGCGTCGTGCCTCGTGGAGCCGCAGGACGGCGGGGACATCGGTGCCTCGTCCGGCGCGGACTCCGCCGAGGCCGCGGAGAGTGCGCGATGAGGCGGCGTACCGCTGCGGCCGTGCTGGCTGCCGCCTGCGCGGTCCTGCTCTCCGGGTGCGGCATCCGGCCCACCGAGGTGCCCACCGAGTTCGGGGCCGCTCCTTCGCGGGTGCCCTGTACGAGGTCGGCGTCCGAAGTGGCGGCGCGGACGGCCGTCGAGCTGCCCGTGCGGGTGTATCTGATCTGCGGCCTGCAGCTGGTGAGCGTGGACCGTACGGTCTCGGTCACCGACGGACGGTCGCCGGACGACCGGGTGGTGCTGGCCCAGGCGCTGCTCGACGAGCTGCGGGAGCCGCTCTCCGAGCCGGAGACGAAGGCCGGGTTCACCTCGGACGTGGAGTCCGTGATCACCGTACGGGCGCCTCGTGACGAGGATCCGTCCGAGGCCCTGCGGCTGAGCACTCCCCCGGAACGCTTGACGCCCGTCGCGCTGGCCCAGGTGATCTGCACGCTGGTCAACGGGGTGGGCGCGGGCTCGGACTCCGTGGTCCTCGGCGGCACGGCACCGCGTGCGCCGCTGCGGGCGTACACGTGCACCGACGAGGTCCGCAGACAGCCCGGGGTGGCGGCGGTGCCTTCGGAGTCCGTGAAGTGACGGGTTCGGTCTGAGGCCTACGGGACGGCGCGGGCTCCGACGGCGATACGAGGCACAGGAAGGCGAGCAGCGCGAACCCCGGGGACGGGATCCGGGCCCGGTAGCCGTGCGCGCGGACCGTCCGCACCGGTGTGATGCGTTCCCTCTCCTCCGCTTGCGCCACTCGCGGAACCGTTTCCACGTAACCCTGCGTCTAGGGGGGCGTGCAGCGTCTGGGACTCGGCGGGCTGGCCGCCATCCGCTTCCGCGCGGCAGGGGCCCTGCTCCTCGTCGCGCATCTGGCCTTCGTCGGCTGGATCACCCTGCGCCCCCTCGATGTGCCGTGGGTGACCGCGGCGAATCTGCAGCCGTTCGCCGGGATCAAGGCGGATCTGGCGCTCGGGCCGCGTGCGGCCGCCCACCGGATCGGTGAGGGGCTCGGACTGCTCGCACCGCTCGGATTCCTGCTGCCGCTGGCCGCGGGCCGGCTGCACGCCTCCAAGCTCGGCTCGTTCCTGCGGACCGTCGCCGCGGGGGCCATGCTCTCGCTCGGCATCGAGCTCCTCCAGACCGCCGTACCGGGGCAGGTCGTCGACATCGACTCGTTGCTCCTGAACACGGCCGGGGTCGCCATCGCCCATCTCGCCGTGGTCCCCGCGGCCCGGTCCCGTATCCGCCGCTGGAAGGGCGAACCCCGAGAGCTTCCCCTGCCCAGGGACGAGGCTTCTCAGGGGCCGACCCCGACGATTCCCAGGGTCGGGATCGCCCCGTAGCCTGACGCTTTGCCCCGTTCGCAGCCGTAGCTTTTAAGTACACCGAGGCACCGACCAGGAAGCCTCACAACGGTTCGCGAAGGAGCCACCATGACCGCCCTTTCCCGCCCCCGCAACGGACGGATGATCGGCGGAGTGTGCGCAGCGCTGGCACGGCGCTTCGGCACCTCCGCGACCACGATGCGCGTGATCTTCCTCGTGTCGTGTCTGCTGCCCGGCCCCCAGTTCCTGCTCTACCTGGCGCTCTGGGCGCTGCTGCCCGCCGAGAAGAACTCCATGGCGAAGGACACCGCCGCGCCTGCGTGGTAAGCCTCGCGAGCGCACAGCGCCGCTCGAAGCGAGCGCATGGAGCCGCTCACAGCACGAAGGGCGCCCGCCCGGAGACAGACTCCGGTGGGCGCCCTTTCGCGTGTACGACGCGTGGATTCAGCCGATCGGCAGGCCCGAGATCGGCAGACCGCCGCTGACCGGCAGACCGCCCACGGGAAGACCGCCCACAGGAAGACCGCCGAGGGGCAGCGTGCTGGTGCTCACCGGCAGACCGCCGAGCAGACCCGCCACCGGGTCGGTGTCCGCCGGGAGCGACTGCTCGATGGTGGGCTTGGCGGTGCTCAGACCGCTCGTGAGCGCACCCTGCCCGGCGTCCACCGCCTCGGTCGCGCCCGGCAGGCTCTTGGTCACCTGCCCGAGCGGCAGGTCCTGGGTGACCGCACCGACGGCCTGGGCGGGGTCGGGGAGAGCGGGCGCTGCCGACGCGGTGCCCGCGCCCGCTGCGGCGAAAGCGGCACCGAGAGCGGCGACACCGAGGGTCTTGGCAGACTGCTTCATGGTGAATACGTCCTTGTAGACGGGGAGTTCTTGAGCGGTCCCGCAAGCTATCCAGGCCCGCCGCCCGGCCGCAAACACCGTCAACGTATGAAAAGCGGCCGGGAATTGATCTCCCCGGCCGCTCCCCCGACTTCGGTTTTCGGCTGCTCAGCCCCCGGAACCGCTGGTCGCAGCGGTCTGCTGGAACAGCCACTCCGACTTGAGCTCGGCGTAGCCGGGCTTGATCACGTCGTTGATCATGGCGAGTCGTTCATCGAAAGGAATGAACGCTGATTTCATCGCATTGACTGTGAACCACTGCATGTCATCGAGCGTGTAGCCGAAAGTACCGACCAGGTGCTCGAATTCACGGCTCATGCTGGTGCCGGACATCAGGCGGTTGTCGGTGTTCACCGTCAGCCGGAAGTGCAGCTTGCGGAGCAGACCGATGGGGTGGTCGGCGTACGAAGTGGCCGCGGCCGTCTGCAGGTTGGACGTGGGGCACATCTCCAGCGGGATGCGCTTGTCGCGTACGTACGAGGCGAGACGGCCGAGCTTCACGGAGCCGTCGTCGCTGACCTGGATGTCGTCGATGATCCGCACGCCGTGGCCGAGCCGGTCGGCGCCGCACCACTGCAGGGCCTGCCAGATGGAGGGCAGACCGAAGGCCTCGCCCGCGTGGATCGTGAAGTGGTTGTTCTCGCGCTTGAGGTACTCGAAGGCGTCGAGGTGGCGGGTGGGCGGGAAGCCCGCCTCTGCGCCCGCGATGTCGAAGCCGACGACGCCGAGGTCGCGGTAGCGGTTGGCCAGCTCGGCGATCTCCAGGGCGCGGGCCGCGTGGCGCATCGCGGTGAGCAGGGCGCCGACGCGGATGCGGTGGCCGTTGGCCTTCGCACGGCGCTCGCCCTCACGGAAGCCCTCGTTGACCGCCTCGACGACCTCTTCGAGGGTGAGGCCCGCTTCGAGGTGCTGCTCGGGCGCGTAACGGATCTCGGCGTAGACGACCCCGTCCTCGGCCAGGTCCTCGGCGCACTCGGCGGCGACCCGGAAGAGCGCTTCCTTGGTCTGCATGACGGCGCAGGTGTGCGCGAAGGTCTCGAGGTAGCGGGGCAGCGAGCCCGAGTCGGCGGCCTCGCGGAACCAGATGCCGAGCTTGTCGGGCTCCTGCTCCGGGAGGTTCTCGTAGCCCACTTCGCGGGCGAGATCGATGATCGTCCCGGGGCGCAGGCCGCCGTCGAGGTGGTCGTGAAGCAGCACCTTGGGGGCCCGGCGGATCTGGTCCGGGGTCGGGGAGGGAATGGTCTGGCTCGTCATTGCCGCACTCTACCGCCTACGCGCGTAGAGCGCGCCGGTGCCGAGCCGTTTCGTTTTCTGTGACCTCTCCTGTGACACCCGGTGCCGATACGTAACAGTGACCCCCGGGTCAGGTTCCGTACACCCGCATTTCTGAGAATGTTCTGTCATGGCACAGCAAGCAACACCGGTGCGCGAGGCCCGACTTGGGCGGGCCATCGGACAGGAGCTGAACCCGGAGCGTGCGGTCGGCGGAGTGGTGCTGCTGCTCCCGGCCGGCGACGAGACCTCCATGCGGCGGGCCCACCCGCTCGCGCTCGCCAACGTGCGCGCGCTCGGGCGCAAGCTGGCCCGCGCCGGGCGCGAGGAAGGCCTGGTCGCGCATGCCGTGCACTATCGCGTGCGGGGGTGGAACGGTCCTGACGCACAGCCGGCCGCCGATGCGCGCTGGGCGGCGGACGAGGTCGTGCGGCGGTACGGGGATGTGCCGATCTGTCTCGCCGGGATCGACATGGGCGGCCGCGCGGCACTGCACGCGGGCGGCCATACGGCCGTCAACTCGGTGCTCGCGCTGGCGCCTTGGCTGCCCGAGAAGGATGTGGCGCTGGCCCCCGAACCGGTGAAGCAGCTGGTCGGGCGGCGGGTGCTCATCGCGCACGGGACGAATGACGAGCGGACGGATCCCGAGCTGTCGTTCCGGTTCGCGGAGCGGCTGAAGAAGGCGAACCGGGACACGGCTCGGTTCGAGGTGCACTCGGACGGGCACGCGATGCTGCAGCACCGGGCGGAGGTGTTCGCGCTGGCGGTGGATTTCGTGCGGGGGGCGCTGTTCGGGCAGCCCTTCGCCCGGCCGGTGGCGGATGCGTTCGCGGCTCCGCCGCCTCTCGGGTTGCGGATGCCGCTCGCGTCCGGGTTCGGGCGGGCCCTGATGCGGTGAGGGTGCGGGTGAGCGGGGGCTCCACTACGCGAGGAGCCTCCCCTTCCGCGTGAGCAGGAACCGCTTGAACGCCGCCACCGGCGGCGTGTCCGGGTGGCCCTCCAGCCAGGCGACGCCGATCTCGCGGACCGCGCGCTGACCTGTGATCGTCAGCTCGACAACTCCCTTGCGCGGTACGGCCGGCGGGGGCAGCAGGGCCACCCCGAGCCCCACCGCAACCAGCCCCCGCAGCGTCTCCGCCTCCTCGCCCTCGAAGGCGATACGGGGACGGAAGCCCGCTTCCGCGCACAGGTCGTCGGTGATGCGGCGCAGGCCGTAGCCGGTCTCCAGCATGATGAAGGTCTCCTCGGCGGCCTCCGCGAGGCGGATGCGTTTGCGGGAGGCGAGGCGATGGTCCTCGGGGACGACCAGGCGCAGGCGCTGTTCGTCCAGGCGGCGGGCCACCAGATCGGGGGCGTCGGGGACCGGGGAGGTCAGACAGAGGTCCAGCTCGCCGGAGCGCAGATGCTCCAGCATCCACTCGCCGTAGTTCTGGACGAGCGTGAAGCGCACGCGCGGGTGGTCGGCGCGGAACTCGCGGATCAGCGAGGGGACGGTCTCCGAGCCCATCGTGTGCAGGAAGCCGAAGGCCACCTTGCCGGACTCGGGGTCCGCGTCCGCCCGTACCGATTCGGCCGCCCTCTCCACCTCGCCGAGCGCGCGCTCCACCGTCGCGAGGAACGTACGGCCCGCCGCCGTGAGCGAGACCGTGCGGCCGTGGCGGGCGAACAGGTCGACGCCCAGGTCGCGTTCGAGGCGGACGAGGGCGCGGGAAACCGTGGACTGCGGGACCTGGAGCTGGTGCGCGGCGCGCGTGACGTGCTCGGCGCGGGCCACCGCGGCGAAGTACGCGAGGCGCGGGGCGAGGACCGCCGACCAGGAGTCGGGGTCCAGTTCGGCGAGCTTCTGGATGTCTTTTGTGTCACTACTCAGTGACAGTCCCGGCTGTGACCTCTCCTCATGCGCCATGGGAACGATTATGACGAGTTCGTGCATTGGACGCATGAATCCGGTCGGCCTAATTTCATGGCATGCCTGCCGCCAGTAGCAGGGCATCCGCAGCCCACCCTGCGGATGCCCGTACCCCTCAGTCCCCTGCCCCGACCGCGGAAGACCACCGGCTCGCGCCCGGGCTCCCCGGCTACCGCCGGATCAGCCTCGCGCTGTTCGCCGCCGGACTCGCCACCTTCGCCCTCCTCTACTCCACGCAGGCTCTGCTGCCCGCCATCTCCGGCGAGTTCGCGGTCAGCGCTGACGACGCGAGCTGGACGGTCTCGGCGGCGACCGGGGCGCTCGCCCTCTTCGTCCTGCCGCTGAGCGCGCTCTCCGAGCGGTTCGGGCGGCGCACCCTGATGACCGTCTCGCTGAGCGTGGCCGTCCTGGTCGGACTGCTCGTCCCCTTCGCGCCCGACCTGGGATCGCTGGTGGTCCTGCGCGCCGTCCAGGGCGCCGCGCTGGCCGGGCTGCCCGCCTCCGCCATGGCGTATCTCGCGGAGGAGGTACGGCCGAAGGCGCTGGTCGCCGCGGTCGGTCTGTTCGTCGCGGGCAACAGCATCGGCGGTATGAGCGGCCGTATCCTCGCCGGCTGGATCGCGCAGGCCTGGGGGTGGCGCGCGGCGCTGCTCGCGGTCGGTCTGATGGCGCTGGTGTGCGGGCTCGCGTTCCGTGCGCTGCTGCCCAAGCCCCGTAACTTCAAGCCCGGTTCACTCAACCCCCGCGCCTTGTACGGGACGGTGCGCGGGCATCTGTCGAACCCGCTGCTCGTGCGTCTTTACGCGATCGGCGCGCTGTTCATGACCGTCTTCGGCGCCGTGTACACCGTGATCGGCTACCGCCTTGTCGGCGAGCCCTTCAACCTTCCGCAGGGCATCGTCGGCTCGATCTTCCTCGTCTATCTGGTCGGTACGGTCTCGTCCGCCACCGCGGGCAGGCTCGTCGGCCGGCTCGGACGGCGCGGTGCGCTCTACCTCGCGGTCGGTACGACGGCCTCGGGGCTGCTGCTCTCGCTCACCGACTCGCTCGTGGGCATCCTGCTCGGGCTCGTCCTGATCACGGCCGGGTTCTTCGCGGGTCACGCCGTGGCGTCCTCGTCGGTGAGCCGGACCGCGACCACGGGCCGCGCGCAGGCATCGGCGCTCTACCAGTCCGCGTACTACATCGGCTCCAGCGCGGGCGGCACTCTCGGCGCGCTCGCCTTCCACGCGGGCGGCTGGCCGGCCACCGTCGTGCTCGGTCTCGTCGCGGTGCTCGGCGTGGTGTCGGTGACGCTCTACGGGTCGCATGCGGCGCGTGTGGAGCGGCGGATGCCCGCTGTCGCCCACTGAGTGATGAAGTGAGCCGAACTGGCCCTGTTTTCCCTTGAATTGGCTTCGATTTCCGTGCAACTACGGCTACTTCACAACCGTCCTACCAGCACAGGGAACACACTGCGCCGGAAGGGACGACGGGTATGCGGAGAAAGACCCGGAGAGCAGCCGCTGCGACGGGGGTCGCGGCAATGGTGGTACCGCTGAGCCTGGCGTTGAGCGCCGGCACGGCGAACGCCGCCTCCTGTACTACGAGCACGGGCCCGTACCAGAAGCAGGTCGAGAAGTTCCTCGGCCGCACGGTGGACGGGAAGCAGTCCTCAGGAGACTGCATAGCGATACGCGCGTTCCAGACGAAGCACCTCATCAAGCCGAACATCGGATACGCGGGTCCCGTCACGTGGGGCGTGATGAACCTGATGAACAAGCAGAAGGCCGTCATCGCCGCCAAGAACCCCAACAAGGCGGGCAAGTGCCCGACCAACAAGGGCCGGATCGCCTGTGTGGACCTGACCCTGCAGCTCAGCTGGATCCAGGACGGCTCCAAGCTGAAGTACGGGCCCGTGCCGGTGCGGACCGGGCGCAACGGGGCGGAGACCAGGACCGGCGCGAAGAAGATCTATCTGCGCAAGCTCAACCACTGGTCGACGATCTACCACGTGTGGATGCCGTACACGCAGTTCTTCGACGGCGGGATCGCCTTCCACCAGGTCGACAAGAGCGTCTGGTCGCCGCCGGGTTCGGGCGGCTGCGTGAACATGCGCAAGGCGGACGCACAGAAGTACTGGAGCATGCTGAAGACCGGCGACGACGTGTACGTGTACGGGCGCAAGCCCGGTACGTGACGGTCTCGTCCTGCCCAACTGTCAAGGGGCGGGACGGGTTTTCCCTGCTCACGGGCGATTGTCAGTGGGGCCCTGTAGCTTTCGAAGTGCTGGTGTCGAGGGCAACAGGGGTGGACCCAATGACGGGATCGTCGGAGATGAGCGGTGCGGCAGCGGGGACCAGGGAGGACCTGGACCTGCGGATGGAGAAGCACCGGACCGAGCTGACCGGGTACTGCTACCGGATGCTCGGTTCGGGCTTCGAGGCCGAGGACGCGGTGCAGGACACGTTCGTGCGTGCGTGGCGTGCGTACGACAAGTTCGAGGGCCGCTCCTCGCTGCGCTCCTGGCTGTACCGCATCGCGACCAATGTGTGCCTGGACATGCTGAACGCGGGGAACAAGCGGGCCCGCCCGATGGACCTCACCGAGCAGGCGCACCAGGCGACCGCCGTGCTCAACGAGCGCTCGGAGCTCACCTGGCTCGAGCCGGTCCCGGACGGCCGCATCCTGCCCTCGTCGGCCGACCCGGCGGAGACGGCCGTGGCGCGCGAGACCGTGCGCCTGGCCTTCGTCGCGGCGCTGCAGCACCTGCCGGCCAAGCAGCGCGCGGTGCTGATCCTGCGCGAGGTCCTGGCCTGGAAGGCCAGCGAGGTGGCCGAGCTGCTCGACACCTCGGTGGCTTCGGTGAACAGTGCGCTGCAGCGGGCGCGGGCCACGCTCTCGGACACGGGCGGGGTCAGGGAGACGGACACCGTCGACCCGCTCGACGACGACCAGCAGAAGCTGCTCGACCGCTATGTGGCGGCCTTCGAGGGCTATGACATGGAAGCGCTGACGTCCCTGCTCCACGAGGACGCGATCATGTCCATGCCGCCGTACGACCTGTGGCTCGTCGGCCACGAGGACATCGTCAACTGGCATCTGGTCCAGGGCGGCAAGTGCCGCGACGGAAAGCTCATCGCGACGATCGCGAACGGCACGCCGGCGTTCGGCCAGTACCACCTGGAGGAGGACGGCTCGTACTCCCCCTGGGCGCTGCAGGTCATCGAGATCACGGACGGAAAGATCTCGGGGCTCAACGCGTTCCTGGACACGAAGCGGTGGTTCCCGCTGTTCGGACTCCCGGAGAAGCTGCCCGCGGGGGCGTAGCGCTGTGCGGGCGGTCCGCCCGGGCGCCGATGAGTTTTCGGCGCCGGGGCGGTCTGCCCTGCATGACTACCGTTGAGCCCATCGTCGTCCGCCTCGCCGCGCCTCTGACCCGTGCCGAGGTTCCGCAGCTCTGTGAGCACCTCCGGGGCCAGCTGGAGCTGACGGGCGCGATGGAGGTGGTGGTGGACGCACTCGCCCTGCACCATGCGGGCCAGGCGGACTTCGCGGTCATCGACGCCCTGGCCCGCCTACGCCTCACGGCCCGCAGAGCCGGCGTGGGGATACGGATCAGGGATCCGGGGCCGGCGTTGGTGCGGTTGCTTCAACTGGCCGGGTTGGCCGAGACGTTGGGGGTGTGACCCGGCCCCTGCGGTGCACTTCAGCCCCCTGCGGCGCTTGAGCAGATCCGAACGAAGTTCGGATGCGGGGGTCCGGGGGCGAAGCCCAGGTTTCGGGAAGGGGCGGGGTGGGGGAAAAATCTCCCCCACCCCGAGGGGGACTAAGCGATCCGGTCAAGCACGATCGGGGACGGAGTGAAGTCCGTACCCGCCGGCGCGACGTCGAACGCCGAGGACAGCGACTCCAGGGCGTACTCGAACCGCTCCGGCGTGTCCGTGTGCAGCGTCATCAGGGGCGCACCGGCCTGAACCGTCTCCCCCGGCTTCGCGTGCAGCTCGACACCCGCCGCAGCCTGCACCGGGTCCTCCTTGCGCGCACGCCCTGCGCCCAGCCGCCACGCCGCGACACCCACGTCGTACGCGTCGAGACGGGTGAGCACACCCGAGGACGGCGCCGTGATGACGTGCTGCTCACGCGACGTGGGCAGAGCCGCGTCCGGGTCACCACCCTGCGCCGCGATCATGCGACGCCACACGTCCATGGCCGAGCCGTCCGCAAGCGCCTTCGCCGGGTCGGCATCCTTCACACCCGCCGCGTCGAGCATCTCGCGCGCGAGGGCGAGGGTCAGCTCGACCACGTCGGCCGGGCCGCCACCCGCCAACACCTCGACGGACTCGCGGACTTCGAGCGCGTTACCGGCCGTGAGACCGAGCGGCGTGGACATGTCGGTGAGCAGCGCCACCGTCCGTACACCACTGTCCGTGCCCAACTCGACCATCGTCGAGGCGAGTTCACGGGCGTCCTCGATGTTCTTCATGAAGGCGCCGGAGCCGACCTTGACGTCGAGGACCAGCGAGCCCGTGCCCTCGGCGATCTTCTTCGACATGATCGAAGAGGCGATCAGGGGGATGGACTCGACGGTCCCGGTGACGTCACGCAGGGCGTAGAGCTTCTTGTCGGCCGGAGCCAGACCGTCGCCCGCCGCGCAGATCACCGCGCCGGTCGAGTCGAGTACGTCGAGCATCTCGGCGTTGGAGAGCAGCGCGCGCCAGCCCGGGATGGACTCCAGCTTGTCGAGGGTGCCACCGGTGTGGCCGAGGCCGCGCCCGCTGAGCTGCGGGACAGCCGCGCCGCAGGCCGCGACGAGCGGAGCGAGAGGGAGCGTGATCTTGTCGCCGACGCCACCCGTGGAGTGCTTGTCGGCGGTGGGGCGGGAGAGGGAGTCCCACGACATGCGCTCGCCGGACGCGATCATCGCCGCCGTCCAGCGGGCGATCTCGCGGCGGTTCATGCCGTTGAGGAGGATGGCCATGTTGAGGGCGGCCATCTGGTAGTCGGCGACGGTGCCGTTGGTGTACGCGTCGATGACCCAGTCGATCTGCTCGGGGGTCAGCTCCCCCCGGTCCCGCTTGGCTCGGATGACGGTGATGGCGTCCATGGGGCCTTCCTCGTTGTGCAGTGCAGTGCGGTGCGGTGCGTGCCGTACAGGTGAGTCGGTAAGTCAGTGCTGCATGAGGTGAGTCAGTGCTGCTTGAGGCGAGTCAGTGCTGCTTCAGGTGATCCGGCCCGAACGCCTGCGGCAGCATCGCCGACAGGGGCAGGACCCCCTCAGGGGTCTCCACGAGCAGCTCGGGCCCGCCGAACTCGTAAAGGAGCTGGCGGCAGCGGCCGCACGGGACCAGGACGGCGCCCGTGCCGTCGACGCACGTGAAGTGCGTCAGACGGCCGCCGCCTCCCGCGGCCAGCGACGAGACGAGGCCGCACTCGGCGCACAGCCCGAGCCCGTACGAGGCGTTCTCGACGTTGCAGCCCGTGACCACCCGGCCGTCGGAGACGAGCGCCGCCGCTCCGACCGGATAGTTCGAATACGGGGCGTAGGCCCGGGACATCGCGTCCCGGGCCTGCGCACGAAGGGCCTCCCAGTCGAAGGGAGGCGGGGTCACTTGCCCTGCCCCTTGTAGTAGGGCAGACCGTCCGCCTTGGGCATCCGCAGACGCTGGGCGGACAGGGCCAGGACGAGCAGCGTCACCACGTACGGCGTGGCCGTCACGAACTGGCTCGGGACCTCGTCCGTCATCAGGTACCAGACCAGGATGACCGCCGCGATGACCGAGGTGATCAGCGCCGGCACGTACCGCTTGCGCCAGAGCTGCCAGGCGACCGCGATGACGAGCAGGAAGACCACGAGCAGCAGGAGTGCGTGGACGTTGGTGCCGCCGCCGCGCAGGTTGAGGCTGTCGGTGTAGCCGAACAGGCCCGCGCCCAGGGCGAGTCCGCCCGGCATCCAGTTGCCGAAGATCATCGAGGCGAGACCGATGTAACCGCGGCCGCCCGTCTGGCCTTCCAGGTAGAAGCTGGCCGAGACGATCGACAGGAACGCGCCGCCGAGGCCCGCGAAACCGCCCGAGATGATCACGGCGATGTACTTGTACTTGTAGACGTTGACGCCCAGGGACTCGGCCGCGACCGGGTGCTCACCGCAGGAGCGCAGCCGCAGACCGAAGGACGTACGCCACAGGACCCACCACGTGAACGGAACCAGCGCGATGGCGATCACCGTCAGGGGCGAGAGGTCCGTCATCGCACCGCCGAGCAGACCGGCGATGTCCGAGATCAGGAACCAGCCCTTCTCGTTGAGCGAGTCGAGCCACGTGGACAGACCCGGGATCGAGAAGGTGCCGAGGGATTCGACCGGCGGGGACTGCTTCGACGTACCGCCCTCGACGCCCTCGAAGGCGAAGGTGGACATGTAGCGGGTCGCGCCGATCGCGAGGATGTTGATCGCGACACCGGAGACGATGTGGTTGACCTTGAAGGTGACGGTCGCGATCGCGTGGATCAGACCGCCGATGGCGCCACCGACGACGCCCATGAGGAGACCCGTCCAGGGGCCCCACTGGTAACCGGCCCAGGCACCGAACCAGGTGCCGAGGACCATCATGCCTTCGAGGCCGATGTTCACGACGCCCGCGCGCTCGGCCCACAGACCGCCGAGGCCGGCGAGACCGATCGGCACGGCGAGCTTGAGGGCGGTGGACATCTGGCCGACGGAGTCGATGCCGTCGGCGCCGGTGATGAGCCGGACGATCGAGACGAGGACCAGGAGGACCGCGACCGCGATCATGATCTGCGCGAGCGAGAACTTACGGCCTGTCGGACGCGGCTGCGCCTTGGGCTTGTTGATGTCGGTTGCCGTGCTCATCGGGCAGCCACCTCCTCGCTGTTGTCGGACTTTGTCTTCCGGGCTGCCGCGGCGAGCTCCTCGCCGACGCGCTGCTGCTGACGCTTGAGGCCCCAGACGCGTACGGCCTCGTACGAGATGACGACCGCCAGGACGATCAGGCCCTGCATGATGACCGCGATCTCCTTGTCGTAACCGCGGTAGTCGAGCTCCTGCGAGGCCTTGTCCAGCCAGGCCCACAGAAGCGCCGCGAACGCGATGCCGACCGGGTGGTTGCGGCCGAGGAGTGCGATGCCGATGGCGGTGAAGCCGAGACCCGCGGGGAAGGTCAGGCCGTACGTGTGCGAGTCGCCGAGCAGGATGGGCAGACCGGACAGGCCCGCCAGACCACCCGAGATCAGCATGGCCATCAGCACCATGCGCTTGGCGTTCACACCGCTCGCCGCGGCGGCCGACTCGGAGGCGCCGGTGGCGCGCAGGTCGAAGCCGAAGCGGGTGCGGCCGAGGACCAGCCAGTACACGATGCCGACCAGGACGGCCAGGAAGATCAGACCGTAGACCTTGCCGCCGGCGAGCTCGATGCCGGGAATCCAGCCGGACTCGTGCATCTCACCGGTGGTCGAGTTGTTGCCGACCGCGACACCGAAGTTCTCGGTCAGGGTCAGCCAGGCGATCAGGCTGGTGGCGATGGCGTTCAGCATGATCGTGGAGACGACCTCGCTGACCCCGCGGGTGGTCTTGAGTACACCCGCGATACCGGCCCAGAAGGCACCGGTCAGCATCGCGACCAGGATCAGCATCGGGACCTGCAGGAAGGACGGCAGCGCGATGTGCGCGCCGACCAGTGCGGTGGTCATCGCGGCGAGGCGGTACTGGCCGTCGACACCGATGTTGAACAGGTTCATCCGGAAGCCGACCGCCACGGCGACGGCGGCCAGGTAGTACATCGTGGCCTGATTGATGATCAGGACCTGGATGTCCGAGAACGTGGCCTGCTCGAACATGATCGAGTACGGCTCGAACGGGCTCTTGCCCGAGATCAGCAGCACGATCGAGGTCAGCGCCACGGCCACGACCAGCGCGATGGCCGGTCCGGCGAGTGCGAGCAGCACCCGCTCCTTGTCGAACTTCTTCATCGGGCCTCGTCCTCCGGGGCGTCCTGCGTGTCCGGTGCGTCCTGCGGGGCCGGGGCGTCCTCGCGGGCCTCCGCCTCCAGGAGCGTGGCCTCGCTCAGCTCGGCGTCCTCGTCGTGCTCCAGGTGACCGCTCGCGGCACCCGTCATCGCGGAGCCGAGCTCCTCGGGCGTGATGGTCGCCGGGTCGGCGTCCGCGACGAGCTTGCCGCGGTAGATCACGCGCAGGGTGTCGGAGAGGCCGATCAGCTCGTCCAGGTCCGCGGAGATCAGAAGGACCGCGAGTCCTTCGCGGCGGGCCTCGCGGATCTGGTCCCAGATCTGCGCCTGCGCGCCGACGTCCACACCGCGGGTGGGGTGGGCGGCGATCAGGAAGCGCGGCTTGTGGCTCATCTCGCGGCCGACGATCAGCTTCTGCTGGTTGCCGCCGGAGAGCGATGCGGCGGTGACGTCGATGCCGGGCGTACGGACGTCGTACTCCTCGACGATCCGCCGGGTGTCCTCCTGCGCGGCCTTGAGGTCCAGCCAGACGCCCTTGGCGTTGGGCTTCTCGGTGACGTGACCGAGGATCCGGTTCTCCCACAGCGGGGATTCGAGGAGGAGGCCGTGGCGGTGGCGGTCTTCGGGGATGTAGCCGATACCGGATTCGCGGCGCTTGCGGGTGGGCTGCGAGGTGATCTCGTCGCCGGCGAGGCTGATCGTGCCGGAGTCGGCGCTGTGCAGGCCGATCAGCGCGTCGATCAGCTCGGTCTGGCCGTTGCCCTCGACGCCCGCGATACCGAGGACTTCGCCCTCGTGGATCGTGAACGTGATGTCGTCGAGCAGCGCGCGGCCACCCTCACCCTCCAGGCGCAGCTTGTCGACCTGGATCATCGGACGGTCGGTGACCGTCGAGTCGCTGGTCTCCGGCGTCGGCAGCGCCGAGCCCACCATCAGCTCCGCCAGCTGGCGCGGCGTGGTCTCGGACGGGATCGCCGTACCCACGGTCGTACCGCGGCGGATCACCGTGATGTCGTCCGCGACCGCGAGGACCTCACCGAGCTTGTGCGAGATGAAGATGACCGACAGGCCCTCGGCCTTGAGCTCGCGCAGGTTGTCGAAGAGTGCGTCGACCTCCTGCGGCACGAGCACCGCCGTCGGCTCGTCGAGGATCAGCGTGCGGGCGCCACGGAAGAGGACCTTGAGGATCTCCACGCGCTGGCGGTCGGCGACACCGAGGTCCTCGACCAGGGCGTCGGGGCGGACCCCGAGGCCGTACGCGTCGGAGATCTCTTTGATCTTCTTACGGGCCTGGGAGCCGATGCCGTACAGCTTCTCGCTGCCGAGCACCACGTTCTCCAGGACCGTGAGCTGGTCGGCGAGCATGAAGTGCTGGTGCACCATGCCGATGCCGCGCGAGATCGCGTCGGCCGGGCTGGACAGGGACACCTGCTCGCCGTTGATCGCGATGGTGCCCTCGTCCGGCTTCTGCATGCCGTAGAGGATCTTCATCAGCGTCGACTTGCCCGCGCCGTTCTCGCCGACCAGGGCGTGCACGGTGCCCTTGCGGACGCTGAAGTGGATGTCGTGGTTGGCCACGACACCGGGGAAGCGCTTGGTGATGCCCGCCAGTTCTACGGCAGGCGCCTGGCCTTCGGCCGGAGGGCTGCTGGACGCTTTGATGGCGACTCTCCTTGAGGAAGGGGCGTCCTGCGCAACGCCCCTGGTTCAACGTCTCTGTTGAAGCTCGAATCGAGGGCCGCGTACTGGCCCTCCGGTGGGACTGGAACGGGGTACGGAGAGATGATGCTCGCCGTACCCCGTTCCCGTCCTGTGTCACGACGATGAACGCCTGGGCGTTCGCGTCATGACGTAGGTATTACGGGGTGGTCTTCACCTTGATGGAGCCGTCCTTGATGCCCTCTTCGGCCTTCTTCACGGCCTCCTGCACCTCGGTCATCTTCATGAAGTCGGGGTTGGAGTCGGCGAGAGCGACACCACCGGACTTCAGGTCGGCGCGGATCACACCGGTCTCGGGCGAGCCGTCCTGGACGGACTTGGCCAGGTTGAACACCGCGTCGGAGACACCCTTGGTGACCGAGGTCAGGATGTAGTCCTTGTACTTGGCCAGGGCCTCCTGGCTGTACTGGTCGGAGTCCACGCCGATCGCCCACTTCTTGGCGGCGGCAGCGGCCTCGATGGTGCCCTGACCGGCCAGACCGGCGGCGTGGTAGACCACGTCGGCGCCGCCGTCGATCATGCCCTTGGCAGCCTCACGGCCGAGGTCGGGCTTCGAGAAGCCGTCGAAGTTCGGCGGCTGCGTCAGGTACTGCGAGCGGACCTTGACCGACGGGTCGGTGTCCTTGACGCCCTGCTCGTAACCGGCCTGGAACTTCTTGATCAGCGGGGTCTCGACACCGCCGACGAAGCCGACGGTCTTCGACTTGGTCGTCTTGGCGGCGGCCACACCCGCGAGGTAGGAGCCCTGCTCCTCGGAGAAGACGAGGTCCGCGACGTTCTTCGCCTGGACGGTCTCGTCGTCGACGATGCCGAACGTGGTGTTCGGGAACTTCGCGGCCACGTCCTTGACGGCCGGGGCGTAGGCGAAGCCGATGCCGATGACCGGGTTGTAGCCCTGCTTGGCCAGCGCGGTCAGGCGCTGGACCTTGTCGGCGTCCGACTCGCCGTCCGAAGGCTCGACGTCCTCGCCGCCGATCTTCAGCTCCTTCATCGCGCGCTCCATGCCCGCGTGAGCAGCGTCGTTGAAGGACTGGTCGCCCTTACCGCCGATGTCGTAGGCGATGGCGACACCCTTGCCCTTGCTGTCGTCCGAGGACGAGGAAGAGCCGGAGTCGGTGGACTTGCCGCCACAGGCGGCAAGGGAGACGGCGAGCGCGGTGGCAGCAGCGCCTGCAACCGCGAATCGGGACACCCGGTGCATGGGTCGTACTCCTTAGTGCAAGCGCCAGTGAGTGGCGCAGGTTTCGCCGCAGCGTAACGCGCGTAGACAAAACTTAAAACCGCTTGGGAACACCTGTTATCGCACTGTGCCTGGAGTCACAGCTTGTCCCTTTTGCCCCGTGCGCCAAAGCAATGCGCCGGACCAGCGGAAACAGCCGGTCCGGCGCAGTGGGTGGTGCTTCGGTGACGATCGGTTATCGCGAGCAGAAGAGGTCGGTTACGGCGTGGTCTTCACCGTGATCGTGCCGTCCTCGATGCCCTTGCGGGCCTTGTCGACCGCCGCGACGAGGTCGGCCATCCCCTTGTACGCCGGGTTGGAGTCGGACAGGCCCACACCGCCGGCCTTGAGGTCGAAGCGCTGCTCACCGGTGAGCGGCTTGCCCTCGATGACGGACTTGGTGAGGGCGTAGACCGCGCCGCCGACGTCCTTGGTCATCGAGGTGAGGATGTACGCCTTGTGCTTGGCCAGCGGCTCCTGCAGGTACTGGTCGGAGTCGACGCCGATCGCCCACTTCTTCTCGGCGGCCACTGCTTCGATCGAGCCCTGACCGGCGAGGCCCGCGGCGTGGTAGATCACGTCGGCGCCCTCGTCGAGCTGGCCCTTCGCCGCTTCCCGGCCGAGGTCCGGCTTGGAGAAGCCGTCGAAGTTCGGCGGCTGGGTCAGGTACTGGCTCTTGACCTTGATCGACTTGTCGGTGTCCTGGACGCCCTGGATGAAGCCCGCCTCGAACTTCTTGATCAGCGGAATCTCGACACCGCCGATGAAGCCGACCGTCTTGGTCTTGGTGGCCTTCGCGGCGGCGACGCCTGCGAGGTAGGAGCCCTGCTCCTCGCTGAAGACGAGCGACGCGACGTTCGGCTCCTTGATGGTGTTGTCGTCAATCATCCCGAACGTGGTGTTCGGGAACTTCTTGGAGACCTCGCCGACGGCCTTGGCGTACACGAAGCCGACGCCGATCACCGGGTTGTAGCCCTGCTTGGCCAGCGCGGTCAGACGCTGGACCTTGTCGGCGTCCGACTCGCCGTCCGAAGGCTCGACGTCGGTGCCGCCGATCTTGAACTCCTTCATGGCCTTCTCGTAGCCGGCATGCGCGGCGTCGTTGAAGGACTGGTCGCCCTGTCCACCGATGTCGTACGCGAGGCCGATGCCCTTGCCCTTGTACGTGCCCGACGAGGACTTGTCGCTGCCCTTGTCGTCGTCCGTGTTCGCCTCTGTGCTGGTCTTCCCACAGGCGCTCGCCGCGAGGGCGAGGGCGGAGACCGCCACTGCCACTCTGGAGAGCCTCGTTATCCGCCGCTTCTGCCGCACTGTAGGCACCCCTTCATCCCCAACGCGCCGCTGCCGACGCCCCATTCGGCGCACGAAGACGCCGGTTTCCGCGCACGGTAACGCGCGTAGAGGTGTGGGGGAACTGGAATCCGGGTGGCCGTTATCGAAACGTGGTGAGGGGGGTTACGGCTTGGTTAACCAGTGGCCCGAGCCGCGCAGTTGGGGGCCTGTCCCGGTAGCCTCGCCGCCTGCATCCGTCAGGTGGGGGGACCGTGGGGATTCGACGAGTCGGTACGGCCGCGGCCGTAGTCATCGCCCTGGCGTGGCTGCTGACCGGATGCACTGTGCCCGTCGCCGGCAACGCCGGCGTGTCCGTGACCGCCGACGGTCGGCTGCTCGGGGTGCTGGCCGTCTGCCATGACCACATCGACGGTGTGACGCTCTACACCGACGACGGAAGCGAGCAGGGGCGGACCGTCGGCGAGTGGGTTCGCGGTGAACCGGCGACCGGGCTGGTGACCTGGCCGCTCGCCGGCAGCGGCTCCGGCTGGAGCGTCGAACAGCCGATGGCCACCGCCCTTGAGTCGAAGCGCAGTTACAGCCTCTACGGCTGGACCCGCGACAACTCCTGGTCGACGGCCGACGTGACCTTCACGCTTGCGCACCTCGCCGCGATGAAGCCGGGCGAGGTGCGCTACTACGCGGGCGAAGGAGCCGGCGTCGACAAGGACGGCTACAGGACCGCGAGCCTCGGTGCCTTCCGGGACGAGGCCTGCGCAGGCGGCTGAGCCAGGCCTGGTGACGGCGGTCGACTCAGGCCCGGTGACGGCGGTCGAGCCGGGGCTCAGACCCTCGGCGCAGCCGTGCTGTCCAACAGCGCCGCCGCCGTGAACAGTTCCACTCCCACCGCGATCGCCGACTCGTCCGCGTCGAAGTCGCCCTGGTGCAGATCGCACGTGGTGCGCTCGCCCGGCCTGCGTACGCCGAGGCGGGCCATCGCGCCCGGGACGTGCTCCAGGTACCAGGAGAAGTCCTCGCCGCCCAGGCTCTGTTCGGTGTCCTCGACCGAGTGCGGGCCGCGGCGGGCGACCATCGCGTCGCGCAGCAGGTCGGTGACCGCCGGGTCGTTGACGACCGGCGGGACACCGCGGATGTAGTTGATGGCGGACTTCGCGCGGTGCAGGTCGGCGACCTCCTGGACCGCGGCGTGCACCATGTCGGGGGCGATGCGCCAGGCGTCGAGATCCAGGCAGCGGACCGTGCCCGAGAGTTCGGCGTGCTGGGGGATCACGTTGCAGGCGTGGCCCGCTTCGATACGGCCCCAGGTGACGGCCAGACCGGCGCGTGCGTCGACCCTGCGGGCGACCAGGGCGGGGACGTCGGTGGCGACGCGGGCCGCGGCCGTGACGAGGTCCGTCGTCAGATGCGGGCGGGCCGTGTGGCCGCCCGCACCGTCCAGAGCGATCTCCAGGCGGTCGCAGGCCGAGGTGATGGCCCCATGGCGCAGACCGATCTTCCCCGCGTCGACCTTGGGGTCGCAGTGCACCGCGATGATCTTGCCGACACCGTCGAGCACGCCCGAGCCGATGGCGTCCGCCGCCCCGCCCGGGAGGACTTCCTCGGCGGGCTGGAAGACCAGACGTACGGCATGGGGCAGTTGGCCCGAGGCTTCGAGCTGGGCAAGGACGAGACCCGCACCCAGGACCGCCGTCGTGTGGACGTCATGACCGCAGGCGTGCGCCCGGTCGGGGACCGTGGAGCGGTACGGGGCCTCGGTCTTGGTGTCCGGGATGGGGAGCGCGTCGATGTCCGCGCGGATGGCGAGCATGGGACGTACGCCGTCCCACGTACCGATGTCGCATACGAGGCCGGTGCCGGTGTCGAGGACGCGGGGCGAAAGGCCCGCCGCCTCCAGGCGCTTCTTCAGCGCGGCCGTCGTGCGGAACTCCTGATTGCCGAGCTCCGGGTGCATGTGCATATCGCGCCGGAAGGCGATGAGCTCGGCGCGCAGACCCTCGGGAAGCGTGCCGGGCAGCGCCGCCGCGGCGGCGGCTGCTTCACCCTCTGGACCCTCAGGAGTGTCGGTCGTACGGGACATCAGTTGGTTCACCCTGGCAAGCGTACGGCGATGCATGGGCCAACTAAGCCTCGATCAACAAAAGTTCAGCCGGATTGGGGTAAGAAAGTTGGCTCCGATGCGCATGGAGCCCACGCACGAGGGGTATGAAGTGTGGTTTCCCCAGGCCTCCGGACCGGCCCCTGAACCCGCAGTCGAGCCGCGCGTGCCGGATCCATTGACAGGCCGCCGCCCCGCGTCGACTCTACCGACCAGTCGGTTTCACTTGCGTACGCCACTTGCGTACGACATGACGTGCACGGGACTGGGAGGCAGGCGTGGGGGGACAGGCAGCAAGTGGGGGCAGAGCGCGACGAAAGGTGCTCGGCACACTGGCCGCGGGCGGGGCGGCGGCTCTCCTCGCGGCGGGGACCGCGCCCGCACAGGCCCATCAGGACGGGCACGGACGCCACCACGGCGAGCGCTATGTCGCGCTCGGCGACTCGTACACCTCGGGTCCCGGCATCCCCGACCAGGTGGACGCGAACTGCGCCCGCTCCAACCGCAATTACCCCTCGGTCGCGGCCGGCAAGCTGCGGCTCACCTCCTTCAAGGACGTCAGCTGCGGCGGTGCGACCACCGAGCACATGTGGCAGCAGCAGGGCACCAACCCGCCGCAGCTCGACGCGCTCGACAAGCGGACCACGATCGTCACGGTCGGGATCGGCGGCAACGACATCGGTTTCGGCGAGATCGTCGGCACCTGTACGCAGCTGAGCTTCACCGATCCGAACGGCAATCCCTGCGAGAAGCGCTACACGGCGGGCGGCACCGACCAGTTGGCGGCGCGGATCGCGAACACAGCACCCAAGATCGAGAAGGTCATCGACGCGATCCACGACCGTGCACCCCGCGCGCGGGTGTACGTGGTCGGCTACCCGGTGATCGTCCCGGACAGCGGCACGGGCTGCTGGCCGTATGTGCAGTTGGCCAACGGCGACGTGCCGTACATGCGCGACACGGGCAAGCGGCTGAACTCGATGCTGCGCTCGGTCGCCCGCGAAAGCCACGCCCGCTTCGTGAACACGTACACCCCGACGATCGGCCACGACGTCTGCCAGGCACCTGACGTCCGCTGGGTCGAACCACTCCAGCCGACGAGCCCGGCGGCGCCCTACCACCCGAACGCGAAGGGTGAGGCTGCTATGGCGGGGGCGGTGCTGAGGGAGATCGGGCGGAGGGGGCACGGGTACGGGTACGGGTACGGGTACGGGCACGATCACTGAGGCGGACGGTCGCGGTCCATCGCGGTTGCCCACTGGCGGAGAGACGGTGTGGGGTGCGCTCGGGCGATCTCGAGCGCACCGTCGAGCAGGGCGTGCAGGTGCGGTGGGCAACTCTCCCAGGTCTGCGGGACCTCGTACATGAGCCGGTGGCGCAGCCGCTGGTCCGTAGTCGTGGCCAAGAGCGTCAGCACCGTCTCGCGCCAGGCCACCACGGCAGCACGCGACACGTCGAGCGCGGGATCTCGTACGCCGTCGGGCGCGTACGCAGGTGAGCGGTCCGCACGCAGCGGCACGCCCGCGCTGTACCAGGCCCGCATCGCCCCCATGCGTTCGGCGTCCGTGCCCTCGCGCAGGTACGCGACGAGTGCCATCAGGACGCGGCGGCGGCCGAAGGCGTACACCGCCGGTTCGACGAACCAGAGGCAGAAGCTGGGGTCGGGGTCGTATACGGCCGCGGCCATGAGGGGTTCGAAGAACTCCTCGGGCAGAGCGGCGCGTGCGAGCAACGGTTTGCGTGCGGCTCCGGCGAGACGCCGGGCCCGCCGCCGCTCCTCCTTCGGCACAGAGGCCGGATCCGGGACCGGCACAGTGGCCGGCCCGGGAGCCGGCCCTTCGATCCCCAGGAGCCCCGCCACTTCCGTCGCGCATGTCAGAAAGGAGCGGGCCCCGTAGGGGAGTTGGCGCTCTGCGGTCATCCCGGCATTCTGGCCCGGGCGTCGCGGCCGCGATACGGGGCAAGCACTCCTAGGCCGCCCGCACCGACTGCAAGCGGTGCACGCTGCGCGCCGACCCCGTGACCCCCGACAAGAACCCCTGCGCCCGCGGAGACGCATGATCGGTCAGCCAGTCCGGGTCGATGTCGCAGACCGCCACCTCCACGCCCGTGCCCGCCAGGGCGAGCGGCAAGGTGTGGACCACCGTGGACGGGAAGGACAGGATGCGGCGGCCGATGGGGCCGCGCCGGGCGATGAGTTCGAGGGGCAGGTCGGGGCGGACGATCTCCAGACGGGTCTCCACGGCGAGGCGGTGCAGCTTGTCCGTGGACTCGCGGCGGTGGGCGAAGTAGCGGGTCGCGCCGTGCTTCAGGGCCAGGCGCTGCACCGCGTCCAGATAGCGGTCCGGGTCCACGACGCCGGTCTCGACGAGTGAAGTACCCACCAGGTCCGCGCCCTTGGTGATGCGGGGCGGGCCGAAACGGCTGCGGGTCCAGGAGAAGTCGTTCTCCCTGATCACGATGCCTTCGGGGGCGTTCACCGGCATCGAGGAGAAGACCTCGACGCCGCGTGAGCGCTTCGGCGTGAGGCGGCGGCGGGCCGCGGACGAGAACGGGCCGAAGACCAGGTCGCGGGGGCTCGGGCGGCCGCCTCGCCGGTGCCAGCGCACCAGCCGTTCCCCGTCGGCGAGTTGGGAGATGAACTCCATCGTCGCCGTGCCGTCGTCGACGACCACGTAGTCGCGGGCGCGCGTGATCGTCAGGAGCAGTTGTACGTAGCGGCTGAAGGGGTCGCCGATGACGATCCGGGCGGCCCTGCGCAGGAGCGGGGTGAGCCCGCCGATGGTCTGCAGGGGCGCGGCGGCGCCGCCGCGGGCCTCCTCCCAGCGGACCGTATGGCCTTCGTCGCGGGCGAGTTCGGCCATCCGGCGCAGCTGGCCGCGGGTCATCGGATCCGTCGGCGCGAGCACGACGACCGTCACCGCGGCCGGCGCCGCGGCCGCCCCGCCCCCGCCGGGCCCGGTGCGCTGAGGAGGTATGCCGTCCGCCCCGGGGACATGGGCGTGCGCCCACTCCAGGACGTTGAGCAGCTGCACCGGGCTCTCGACGAAGGCGAGGGTGGTCGGGGCCGCCGCACCCTCAGTGGATGCGGCGGGCCCGTACGAGGGCGTCATGACGTCACCGTGTGTGTGGGGGTGTGAGAGCCGTCAGACCGTGACCGGCTCGCGGTCGCCCGCGTCGGCGACGACGCCCTGGACGCGGCGCAGCTTCTTCATGGGGCCGAGCTCCGACTCGTACACCTTCTTGACGCCGTCACCGAGCGAGGCCTCGATGGTGCGGATGTCGCGGACGAGGCGGGTCAGACCCTGCGGCTCGACGGAGGCGGCCTGGTCGGAGCCCCACATGGCGCGGTCGAGGGTGATGTGACGCTCCACGAAGGCGGCGCCGAGGGCGATCGCGGCGAGGGTGGTCTGCAGACCGGTCTCGTGGCCGGAGTAGCCGATCGGGACGTTCGGATACTCGGCCTGCAGCGTGTTGATCACGCGCAGGTTGAGCTCCTCGGCCTTGGCCGGGTACGTCGAAGTGGCGTGGCACAGAAGGATGTTGTCCGAGCCGAGCACCTCGACCGCGTGGCGGATCTGGCGCGGGGTCGACATACCCGTGGAGAGGATGATGGTGCGACCGGTGCCGCGCAGGGAGCGCAGCAGCTCGTCGTCGGTCAGCGAGGCGGAGGCGACCTTGTGGGCCGGCAGGTCGAACTTCTCCAGGAACGCGACGGCCTCGGTGTCCCACGGGGAGGCGAACCAGTCGATGCCGCGCTTCTTGCAGTGCTCGTCGATGGCGCGGTAGTCGTTCTCGTCGAACTCCACGCGGTGGCGGTAGTCGATGTAGGTCATACGGCCCCAGGGAGTGTCGCGCTCGATGTCCCACTGGTCGCGCGGGGTGCAGATCTCCGGGGTGCGCTTTTGGAACTTCACCGCGTCGCAGCCGGCGTCGGCGGCCACGTCGATCAGCGCGAACGCGTTGTTGAGGTCGCCGTTGTGGTTGATGCCGATCTCGCCGGTGACATAGACGGGGCGGCCGGGGCCCGCGGTCTTCTTGCCGAGGGTGCGCAGGCGGGACGTGCTGGTCATGGCAGGTGTTCCTTACGTGTTCGGGGTGGTGCTCAGGGCTGTGTCTTGGGAGGACCCGCAGGTCAGAGGGAGGGGCCGAGGATCCATGTGGCGATCTCGCGGATCGCGCCGTCGCCTCCGTCGTGGGTGGTGATGGCGCGTGCGGCGCCGCGTACGACGTCGTGGGCGCTCGCGACCGCCACGGGCCAGCCGACGAGGCTGAAGCAGGGCAGGTCGTTGACGTCGTTGCCGACGTAGAGCACGCGCTCGGGAGCGATGCCCTGTTCCTCGCACCACTGCTTCAGTGCGAGGTCCTTGCGGTCGATGCCGTGCAGGACCGGGAGCTTGAGCTTCCGGGCGCGGGCGGCGACCACAGGGTTCTGCTCCGTGGAGAGGATCAGCAGCGGCAGCCCCGACTTGCGCAGGGCGGCGATGCCGAGTCCGTCGCCGCGGTGCACGGTGACGAACTCCTTTCCGTCGGAGTCGATCAGCACCCGGTCGTCGGTCTGGGTGCCGTCGAAGTCGAGGACGATCGCGTCCACGTCCTCGCGGCCCGGCATGGGGCCTCCCCTGCCCGAAGGACTTGGGGAAGCGCCGGGACGGTCGGCGTCGAAGAGCGGTGCGAGGGCGCGGGCGCGGGCGAGGTCGTGCGGGTCGTCGATCTCCAACACCCGGGCGGGGTCGGTGCGGACGAGGTCCGTACGGCCGAAGAAGCGGTGGTTGTGCTCGCGGAAGCCGGGGACGGTCATCGCGTAGACCGCGCCGGTCTCCAGGAGGTCCTGGGGGCGGTCCTGGCGGCGCGGCCGGAAGGACTTGTCGTGGTTCACGCCGTAGCCGCCGGAGGTTTCCGTCGGGGCGACCACGGTGGTGGTGCCGCCTTGCGAGGCGGAGAGGCTCTGAGCGCCGATCGCCGAGGGCTCGTCCACCGATTCGATGGGGTCACGCCATACGAAGCCGTGGAACGGCGCGACGGTCAGCGCGCTGTCGGCGCCCGCGTCGATGACCGCGGCGGCCACCTTGTCCACGTCCTCGCGGACGATGAACGGGCTGGTGCACTGCACGAGCAGGACCACGTCCACGGCCCAACCGTGCAGTGCCTCGTGCGCGTCGAGTGCGTGCAGGACGGCGGCCTCGGAGGTCGCGGTGTCCCCGGCGATCGCGGCCGGGCGGAGCACGATCTCGGCGCCCGCGCCGCGGGCCGCGGCGGCGATGGCCTCGTCGTCGGTGGAGACGACCACATCCGTCACGTGACGCGCTGCCAGACACTCGCGTACGGCGCGGGCCACCAGCGGCACTCCGCCGACGGGGCTGAGGTTCTTCGCGGGCACGCCCTTGGATCCACCGCGTGCGGGGATCACGGCGAGCACCCGGCGTACCGCCGAAGAGTCGTTGGTCATCGGGAGATCTCCTAGGGGCTGCTGACGGGGAAGGCCGGCGGACACCGGCGGAAGGCCGGCGGTCACCTGCGGAGAGCCGGCGGTCACAGCTCCCCCATCCGCCGGATCACGGGCGCGACGCGCTGGACGCCGTGCCGGTAGGCGCCGCGTGCGGCCTGGCGCACGATCTGGCGCACGGGCCCGGGCTCCTTCGCGGCCGCCTGCGCTCCGGGCAGCGGGCTGCCGTCGGGTGCGAGGTGGTGGCGGGCGAGGATGCCGGGCAGATAGCCGGGTGCGGTGGTGAGCGTGTAGTACGGGGCGAGCGGCGGGAGTTGAGGCTTCGCCGTCAGATCCGCGATACGGGCACGGGCCTCGTCGAAGGCCGTCTCGTACGCGCCGTCGGCGGCCACACCCTGGCGGGCCAGCCACTGCTCGTCCGGTACGGGGACGAAGCCCTCGTCGAGCTCGGTCCAGGAGGCGAGGCAGCCCGAGCCGGTGAAGTGGTGGTTGCCTAGCGCCTCGCGCACCCCGAGGTCACTGAGGACCACGGTGGGGATACGCCGGTGCAGGGACTCGAGCGCCGCCGTGGAGCTGACGGTGACGAGCAGATCGGTGCGGTCGAGGACCTCGCCCATGTTCCCGTACACCAGACGGCAGTTGACCGGCAGCCGATGGCGTTGGGCGAGCTTCTGGTACGGCAGTTCCTCGATGTGCGTGGTGTGCTCGCCCGGCTTCGAGCGAAGCTTGATCAGCACCTCGCGCTCCGGGTGGAGCTCGGCGTGCCGGATCATGCGCTTGAGGAGGTACGTGCGGTCGGCCTTGCTCTCCGGTACGGAGGGCTGGGCGGCGAAGCAGACGGTGTAGGGGTCCTCGGCCACGTACGGAGCACCGCCGAGGAACGGCAGCGCGCACTCGGTCACCGAGCCGGACTCGGCACCCACCCCCTCGTAGACCGCGCGGAAACGCTCCGCGTCCTGCCGGGAGTTGGCGAGGACGACATCCGCGCCGTGCCGCAGGAGCAGTCCGTCGGCGAGCTTCTCGTAGACGACTCCGACATAGCCGGTGACGACCACGGGCCTCTTGGTGCGGCCCTGCCAGACGCGGGCGAGACCGTGCAGCACGGCCTGGACGGCGCCGCCGACGAGCGCGAGGACGACCACGTCGTAACCCTCGAACTCCTCGTCGGACGTGCCGAGTTCCATGACCTTCAGGAATTCGACCGCCGTGACCTCGCGGAGTACGTCGGCGCGCACACCCACTTCGACGAGCTGGCGTGCGGTGGGGGTCGCACGTCCGCGCAGGAGGTATCCGTCGAGCTTGGGGGCGTCCGCTTCATCCCCATTTACGGAACCCTCGGCCGCTACGATGCGCTGAGCGGTGAGGGCGCCCCATTTCCAGCGGGTGTCGGAATCGGCGAGTACGGCAACTCGCTGCGTCTGCTTCTTGCTTGGCACGTCCCAGACGCTAGGAAGCCATTCGGGACTCGGGCCTAATCCAAAAACAACAACGGGTTAACAGCGCGCCGACGAATAGCGAATCGGCCGAGGCAGAAGGCGGGTTCACCGTATCGCCGCAGCCCGTTCATTCAACATTTCCCGGCGGAGTGACCCGGCCGAGAGCGAGCCGCTAGAGTCCCGCGAGTGGTCAAGCTCTCCGTAATCGTTCCGTTCTTCAACGTGACGCAATATGCCCCGGACTCCCTCAAGAGCCTTAAGGCAAACGCGCGTTCCGATTTCGAATTCGTCCTCGTCGACGACTGCTCAACCGACGGAACGGCACAGATACTGGAGCGGGCCGTACAGGATCTTCCCGGCGGGGTTCTGATCCGGCATGAGCAGAACGGCGGGCTCGCCACCGCACGTAACACCGGCTTGGATGCCGCCCGCGGCCAGTACCTCACCTTCCTCGACGGCGACGAC
>JOGW01000004.1 GCA_000721375.1 Streptomyces sp. NRRL B-3428
CAATCTGGCGTTGACTTTTGGCACGCTGTTGAGTTCTCAAGGAACGGACGCTTCCTTTGTACTCACCCTCTCGGGCTTTCCTCCGGGCTTCCCTTCGGTGTTCCAAACTCTACCAGGCCTTTTCTGTCCCTCTGACCACCGTCCTGCGAGCATGCAGAAGCAGATACAGAGTTAAGATCTAGCTTGATTGAGTCGCCCGGGACCGGCGCTAGAAGCGCTCCGTCGTCCTGGGCAGGAGTACGACAGTACATCTCGCTTCAGGCGGACGCAAATCGGCGCCGGAAGGTCCTAGGTCCGTTGAACCGGGACTAGTTGTGCGGAAGCGGGACTTCTTATGACTTACGCTTCTGAACAGTGCGCCGTCCGCGGACAGGTAGTGACGGCGTGTACAGACTCTCCACCCCTGGGAGGCTCCTCATGACGTCTGTGACGTCCCCCCTCGCCGGTAAGGCCATCGGCCTCGCCGCCGTTCCCGACCCGGTCTTCTCCGGTGCGATGGTCGGCCCCGGTACTGCTATCGACCCCGAGCGTGACGCCACTGAGGCCGTCGCCCCCGTCGACGGCGTTGTCGTCTCGCTCCACCCGCACGCTTTCGTCGTCGTGGACAGCGAGGGCCATGGCGTACTGACGCACCTGGGCATCGACACCGTGCAGCTCAACGGCGAGGGCTTCGAGCTCCTCGTCAACAAGGGCGACACCGTGCAGCGCGGCCAGACCGTCGTGCGCTGGAACCCCGCGGCCGTCGAGGCCGCCGGCAAGTCTCCGGTGTGCCCGATCGTGGCGCTCGAGGCCACGGCCGAGGCTCTGACGGACGTCGTCGAGGACGGCGACGTGAAGTCCGGCGACGCTCTCTTCAGCTGGAAGTGACGTCAGTGCCGCCGAGGGCGGCAGGTACGACATCCACCGCGGCGGCTTCGACCGTCGCAACTATCGGAGACGGTGAAATGGAGACAACGCTGCGAGGCGTCGGCGTGAGCCACGGTGTGGCGATCGGCGAGGTTCGGCACATGGGCACGGCGGTACTCGAGCCGCCGGCCAAGCAGATTCCCGCGGAGGACGCGGAGCGCGAGCAGGGGCGCGCCCGGCAGGCGGTCGAGGCTGTGGCCGCCGATCTGAACGCGCGGGGCAATCTGGCCGGCGGCGAGGCGCAGGCGGTGCTCGAGGCGCAGGCCATGATCGCTCAGGACCCCGAGCTGATGGCCGACGTCGACCGTCGTATCGCCGTAGGTTCCACCGCCGAGCGCGGTATTTACGACGCGTTCTCGCACTACCGCGAGCTGCTCGCGGGTGCGGGTGAGTACATGGCCGGTCGTGTGGCCGACCTGGACGACGTCCGTAACCGCATCGTCGCGCGGCTCCTCGGTGTGCCCATGCCCGGCGTTCCGGACAGCGACAAGCCGTACGTCCTGATCGCTCGGGACCTGGCGCCGGCCGACACCGCGCTGCTCGACCCGGCGCTCGTGCTCGGCTTCGTGACCGAGGAGGGCGGGCCGACCAGCCACAGCGCCATCCTCGCGCGTGCGCTCGGTGTGCCCGCCATCGTCGCGCTTCCGGGCGCCGGTGAGCTGGCCGAGGGCACCGTGGTCGCTGTCGACGGCAGCACCGGGCAGGTCTTCGTCGACCCGACCGCCGAGAAGCGTGCGGAGCTGGAGAAGGCGGCCGCGGAGCGCAAGGCCGCGCTGGCCGCTTCGTCCGGTCCGGGTGCGACCTCCGACGGGCACAAGGTGCCGCTGCTCGCCAACATCGGCGGTCCCGCCGATGTGCCGGCCGCTGTCGAGGCCGGTGCTGAGGGTGTGGGTCTGTTCCGCACCGAGTTCCTTTTCCTGGACGACAGCAAGACGGCGCCGTCCGAGGAGAAGCAGGTCGAGGCGTACCGCAAGGTGCTCGAGGCCTTCCCCGAGGGCCGTGTGGTCGTGCGTGCGCTCGACGCCGGTGCCGACAAGCCGCTGGACTTCCTGACGCCGGCCGACGAGCCCAACCCGGCGCTCGGTGTCCGTGGTCTGCGCACCCTGCTCGAGAACCCCGAGATCATGCGGACGCAGCTGACCGCGCTCGCCAAGGCGGCCGAGGGGCTGCCGGTGTACCTCGAGGTCATGGCGCCGATGGTGGCCGACCGTCAGGACGCCAAGGCGTTCGCCGACGCGTGCCGTGAGGCCGGTCTGCAGGCGAAGTTCGGTGCGATGGTCGAGATTCCGTCCGCCGCGCTGCGTGCCCGCTCGGTGCTTCAGGAGGTCGAGTTCCTCTCGATCGGTACGAACGACCTCGCGCAGTACACCTTCGCCGCCGACCGTCAGGTCGGTGCCGTGTCGCGACTGCAGGACCCGTGGCAGCCCGCGCTGCTCGACCTGGTGGCGCTGTCGGCCGAGGCCGCCAAGGCCGAGGGCAAGAGCTGTGGTGTCTGTGGCGAGGCCGCTTCGGACCCGCTGCTCGCCTGTGTGCTGACCGGTCTCGGTGTGACCTCCCTGTCCATGGGTGCCGCGTCGATTCCTTACGTGCGTGCCACGCTCGCCAAGTACACGCTGGCCCAGTGCGAGCGTGCCGCTGCCGCGGCGCGTGCCACGGAGTCGGCGGAGGAGGCCCGCGCCGCCGCGCAGGCCGTGCTTTCCGGCGAGTGAATACCGTCTGATCTTGTCCCGAAGGGGCGTCCCACCGCTTGGTGGGACGCCCCTTCGGCGTTTGTCAGTGGGGGTGCCCCTCGAATGGCCCCAGGTCGGGTGCCGCGCAGTAGTCGACGCCGGATTCCGGGGGCAGGGGCTCGCCGGAGTGGATGTCGGTGCAGTAGGCGTCGAAGACCTCCGCGGCCGTGAGCGGGAGCAGCAACTCGCCCTGGAGGCGCCAGCCTTGGACCCGGTCGCGGTGGTCGGGTGAGCTGGTGCGCATGACCAGGCCGCCGGGGCTCCGTGTCGCGATGGCGGCGGCCAGGACCGAGGCGAATTCCATGGCCTCCTGTTCCTCCAGATCCATACGGCCGTCCGGGTCCGCGGAGGTGTGGAGGGATGCGGTGAGGTCGTGGGTGGGCAGGGGTGCGCTGCAGACGAGGTGGTGCGCTCCGGCGCCGGCCACGTCGAGGACGCGGGTCAGGAGGCGGGCGGCCAGGGCGAAGGCGGCTCGGCCGATGTCCTCGCCGCAGTCCGCGCACGCGCCGATGCCGGCGAGCAGGGCGTTGCTGTACTCCCAGGTGGACTGGCGCACCGCCTCCTCGATCAGCGTCGGTACGAGGGTGTCGAGCGGGCTGCCGTCGTAGGTGACGGTGGCCCCGGTGGAGGCCAGTTCCGCCGTGAAGCGGCTACGGCTGGTCGTGCGGTCGGGGTGCAGGCCTGAATCGCCGCAGAACTCCTCGTACTCCTCCGGGTCGAAGAGGGCCAGAGTGGTGTGTCTGCCCTGGGCCCGGAACGCTTTGAGCAGGCCCTCGACCTGGCCGAGGTACGCGCTGTGGTTGTCGAAGGCGAAGCTGCGGTAGTGCTGCATCGCCTCGAAGTCGGCCTCGTCGGCCAGGAGGCCGATCGTGCCGGCCACTTCGCGGCGCAGTGCGCGCCGCATCGTGTCCTGTCTGGTGTGCGCCATGCTTCCCCCTGAACACCGGTGATCAATACTCACTCACCGTAATCGGTGGCACTGACATCGGTGGTCGAGGGGGAAGCGGGGCAGGTCAGCGGCGGTCGCGGGCCAAGTCGGCGTAGAACTGGAGGAGTTCCAGGCTGTCCACCGAGCCGGGGTTGACCGCCTTGTCCAGCGGGGTGCCCTGGAGGAGGCGCTTGACCGGGACCTCGATGCGCTTGCCGGTGAGGGTGTGCGGCACGCCCGGGGCCTCGATGATCTCGTCGGGTACGTGGCGCGGGGAGAGCTGTTCGCGGATCGTCTGCTTGATGCGCGTACGAAGGTCGTCGTCCAGGACCGCGCCGGGGGCGAGGTGGACGAAGAGGGGCATCCAGTAGCCGCCGTCGGGCTGTTCGATGCCGATGACGAGGGATTCGCGGATCTCCGGGAGGCGTTCGACGGCCTCGTAGATGTCGGCGGAGCCCATGCGAACGCCGCCGCGGTTGAGGGTGGAGTCGGAGCGGCCGTGGATGATCACCGAGCCGTGGTCGGTGAGGGTGATCCAGTCGCCGTGGCGCCAGACGCCGGGGTACGTGTCGAAGTAGCTGTCGTGGTACCGGCTGCCGTCGGGGTCGTTCCAGAAGTGGATCGGCATGGACGGCATGGGGTTGGTGACCACGAGTTCGCCGACCTCGCCGGTCAGGGGCTTGCCCTGGGGGTCCCAGGACTGGAGGTCGGTGCCGAGGCAGGGGGCCTGGAGTTCGCCGATGTGGACCGGGAGGGTCGGTACGGCGCCTGCGAAGCAGGAGCAGACGTCGGTCCCGCCGCTGACCGAGGCGATCCAGAGGTCCGCGCCGTCGACGGCGACCTCGTCGTGGAGCCAGCGGAAGCCGTCGGGCGGGAGCGGGGAGCCGGTGGTCGCGACGCACTGGATGCGCGAGAGGTCGTGGTCGCGGCCCGGGTGGACGCCGGCCTTGCGGCAGGCCATGACGTACGCGGCGGAGGTGCCGAAGAGGGTGGCCCCGGTCTTCTCGGCGATGGACCACTGGGCGCCGGTCTCGGGATATCCGGGGCTGCCGTCGTAAAGGATCACCGTGGTGCCGGTGAGGAGGCCGGAGACGAGGAAGTTCCACATCATCCAGCCGGTGGAGGTGTACCAGAAGAAGCGGTCCTCGGGGCCGAGGTCGCAGTGCAGGCCGAGCTGCTTGAAGTGCTCGACGAGGATGCCGCCCTGGGACTGGACGATGGCCTTGGGCAGGCCGGTCGTACCCGAGGAGTAGAGGACCCACAGCGGGTGGTCGAAGGGGACCTGTTCGAAGACCGGCTCGGTGGCGGCGGCGGTCAGGGCCGACCATTCGAGGGCGCCTTCGGGGGCCTCGGTGCCGAGCAGCGGGATGTGGACCACGGCGCGCAGGGTGGGCAGTTCGGCGCGGAGTTCGGCGACGGTGTCGCGGCGGTCGTGCTGCTTGCCGCCGTAGCGGTAGCCGTCGACCGTGAACAGGACGACGGGCTCGACCTGTTGGAAGCGGTCGAGGACGCTGCGGGCGCCGAAGTCGGGGGCGCAGGAGGTCCAGACCGCGCCGACGGCGGCACTGGCGAGGAGGGCGACCACGGCCTGCGGGATGTTGGGCAGGTAGCCGCTGACGCGGTCGCCGGGCTGGACGCCGAGGGCGCGGAGTTCGGCGGCGAGGGAGCCGACCTGGCGGCGGAGTTCGGACCAGGAGACGGGCTGCTGCTCGTGCGACTCGTCCACATGGAGGAGCGCCGGCTCGTCGGGGCGGTCGTCGGCCGTGCGCAGGGCATGTTCGGCGTAGTTGAGGGTGGCGCCAGGGAACCACTGGGCGCCCGGCATCGTACGGTCGCCGAGGACGCGCTCGTATGGCGTGGAGAAGCCGATGTCGAACCACTCGACGACGGCCTGCCAGAACGTCTCCAGGTCCGTGACCGACCAGCGGTGCAGGGCCTCGTAACCACCCTCCGCGGGCGCGCCGTGGTGAGTGGCGGCCCAGCTCTGGAAGCGGGTGATCCGGGCGGCGGCGATCCGGGCCTCGTCGGGCTGCCACAGAGGCTGCGGTGCGGCGGCTTCGGCGGTGGACATGGTGCGGCTCCCAAGCGGTACGCGGTGTGTGCGCTGTGCGCCGCACGCGTGCCGGGTCGGCGCGACATTGCGACTGACAGGGACGATGCCACGTGATCGACTTCCGCACCATAGTGGTCTCCCACACGTCCGCGATGCGTGGGACGTACGGGGATGGGGATGCGCCACAGCGTCGGTGGTGGGGGCCGAAGCGTGAAGATGCGCTCGTACCTTGGGTGAACGGCAGTTGAACGCCCCTTGTGCGCCCCTGCAGCGGTGGCAGGGTGAGCTGCATGAACGGTCACGATCTGGTGCGATCCGTACGAGCGGTCGGCATGGTGGGCGCCGCGCAGAGTCTGCGGACGGTGCGGGCTGCCTGGCGCAGACAGCGGGCCGACTCGGCCGGGCTGCCGCGGCGCGGGGCGGAGCGGGCACGGGTGCCGGGTGCGGTGACCGGTGTCGAGCCGGGACCCGGCGGGGGTGTCGTACGGTTCGCGCGGTCCCAGCTGCGAGTGTGCGTGACCGGGGGCGGCGCGGTGTTCTGGGGCTGGGACGGGGCCGAGCCCGAACCGTCGTACGCCTTGTCGGGGCTGCGTCCCGAGCCGGATCCCCGCGCGTTCCTGGAGCCGGACAAGGACGGTGGCTGGCGGGTGGTGTCCGAGCGGGTCACCGTTGTCGTGTCCCGGCACGGCACCGTCGAGGTCCGTACGCCGGGTGGTGTGGTGCTGCGGCGGGATCTGCCGCCGCGCTGGTGGGAGCCGGTCGGCGGGGGCGCCGCGCGGTGGGTGCAGCGGTCCGAAGTGGGCGCCGACGCGCGGTTCTTCGGGCTCGGTGGACGGGCTGCGGGGCCGCGGCTGCCGGACGGGACCTACCGGCTGTGGAACACCGATCCGGGCGGATCGTTCGGACCTGGCGACGATCCGCTGTATCTGACGATGCCGGTGCAGATGGTGGTGGCGGACGCCGGGACGCATCTGGTCTTCCACGACAACTCCTGGGACGGCACGGTCACGCTGCGCGAGGGCGCGGAGGGCGCCGGCTCGGGTCATGACCGGCCGGGCACGACCGAACTGCGCATGGACGGGGGGCCGTTGCGGTGCTGGGTGGTGGTCGGACCGCCCGCCCGGGTGCTGCAGGGCTGGGCCGCGCTGACGGGCGCGGCCGCGGTGCCGCCCTCCTGGGCGCTCGGGTATCAGCACGCGCGCTGGGGGTTCGGGTCCGCCCAGGAGGTACGCCGGGTGGTGGCCGGGTACCGGGAGCGGGGGCTGCCGCTCGGCGCCGTACATCTGGACATCGATCACTACGACGCGTACCGCGTGTTCACCGTCGATCGCGAGCGTTTCCCTGAACTGCCCGCGCTAGCACAGGAGTTGAGAGAGCAGGGGACGCGGCTCGTATCGATCGTGGATCCGGCGGTGAAGGCCGCGCCGGGTGATGCCGTGTACGACTCGGGTGCGGCCGAGGACGCCTTCGTACGGGATGCCCGGCGGCGTCCGGTACGGGGTGTCGTATGGCCCGGTGAGTCGGTGTACCCGGACTTCACCGCGCCCCATGTGCGGGCCTGGTGGGGGCGGCAGTACGCGGAGCGGCTCGGGCAGGGGTTCGCCGGGTTCTGGCATGACATGAACGAGCCGGTGTCGTTCGCGGCGTTCGGTGATCCGTCGCTGCCGCGGTCGGCGCGGCATGCGCTGGAGGGGCACGGCGGTGATCATCGTGAGGCGCACAACGTGTACGGGTTGTGCATGGCTCGGGCCGCGTACGAGGGGCTGTGCGAACTGCGGCCCCAGGAGCGGCCGTTCCTCTTCTCGCGGTCGGGGTGGGCGGGGCTGCAGCGCTACGGCGGTACGTGGTCGGGGGATGTGGAGAGCAGCTGGGCGGGGCTGCGGGCGTCGCTGGCGCTGGTGCTCGGGCTCGGTCTGTGTGGGGTGCCGTACTCGGGGCCGGACGTGGGCGGGTTCGACGGACGGCCGTCGGCCGAGCTGTACCTGCGGTGGTTCCAACTCGGGGCGTATCTGCCGCTGTTCCGTACACACTCGGCGCTGCGGGCCGGACGGCGGGAGCCGTGGGAGTACGGGGTGGAGGTCCTTGAGCATGCGCGGGCGGCGCTGGTGGAGCGGCAGCGACTGCATCCGTACTTCGTGACGCTCTCTCATCTCGCGTCTCGTACGGGGGCGCCGTATGTGCGCCCGCTGTGGTGGTCGGCGCCGGAGGACCGGGCGCTGCGGGAGTGCGATGACGCGTTCCTGCTGGGGGACGCGCTGCTGGTGGCGCCGGTGTTCGAGCCGGGGGCGGATCGCCGGGCGGTGCGGTTGCCGCGCGGGCGGTGGTACGACACGGCCGGTGAGGGGGTCTACGACGGTCCGGGGCAGGTGCTGCTCGATGCTCCCCCGTCGCGGATTCCGGTGCTGGCGCGGGCGGGGGCAGTGGTGCCGGTGCGGGGTGCGGACGGTGATGTCGAGCTCGAGGTGTGGGCGCCGCAGCGGGGGCGTACGGGTGGGGGGCTTGTCGTACGGGATCCCGGGGACGGGTGGGAGCGGGGTGAGGTCGAGCGGTATGTGACGCGGTGGGAGAACGATCGGGTCATGGTGGTGCGGGAGACGGATGCAGGGCCGGTGGAGGTCACGGACCAGGTGCGGGTGCGGGGCGCGTGAGGTCGGCGTCCTCGTGGCGCGTGAGGTCGGAGCCCTCGTGGCGCGTGAGGTCGGCGTCCTCGTGGCGCGTGAAGTCGGAGCCCTCGTGGCGCTTGAGGTGCGAGGCGGCGGGCTGTACGTCGAACCACAGCTCGGGGCGCTCCCAGGGCACCCTGGGCGGGGTCGGCGGGAGTATGCCGGTGGGGCGGGCGCCCAGCGCGCGGTAGAAGCCTTCCGACGGTGGGTGCGAGACCACGCGTACGCCCGAAAGACCCGCCGCCTGGGCCTCGTTGAGCATATGGGTGATCAGGAGGCGGCCGGCTCCCTTGCCCTGGGCCTCGTCGGCGACGAAGGCGAGGTCGAGCTCGGGTGGGTCGCAGATCAGCGCGTAGAAACCGAGGAGGGGGCCGCCGTCCACGCCCTCGGCGACGAACACGAGGTGGCGTGCCACGTAATCGGCCGTCACGCGATAGCCCTGGAGGATCGAGGCGTACGCGCCTTGGTACGCACTGGACCCGAGCATGAGGCGGGTCAGGGCGTCCGCTTCGGTGGGTGCGGCTCGGCGGATGGTGATCGGCTCCATGCCGCCGAGTATAGGAGCACCCATGGTGAGTGACCCTTACGCGTAGCGTCCTTCGAACCAGGCGGCCGCCGCGACCGTGTGCAGCGGGAAGCCCAGGGTGGCCGGGGCGCGCAGGAGCGAGCGGTGGGTGGTTTCCGTGGTGGGGGCGAAGGGCGGGAGTTCCGCTCCGGGACGTGGGGGCAGCACTCCGAAGAGGAGGAGGTGGCCGTCCGGGGAGCTCAGGGCGTCCGCGAGGCGGACGTCGCGCACATCGGCCTCGATGCCCGTCTCCTCGTACAACTCCCGTACCAGCGCGCGGCGCCAGTCCTCGTTGTGGTCGACGAAGCCGCCGGGCAGGGCGAGTTCGCCTCGGGAGGGTTCGATGCCGCGGGTGATGACCAGGAGGCCCATGCCCTCCGTGTCGTGCACGGGCTGGAGCGCGACCGCAACCGGAAGGGGGTTGCGGTAGGCGACGGCGCCGCACGACGGGCAGGTTCGGGGCCAGCCGGAGACGGTCCCGTAGGGAGCGCCGCAGCTCGAACAGTGGGAGTCCTTGGCGGACTTGGCGGGGGAGGATACAGGCTCGGACACGGGCGGGACTGTAGCGGAACGCCGACACGCCCGTGCAACCGCCCACGTGTGTGTGACGCGCGCACATCGGGCGCACCCTTCCCAGGAGCCCCGTGCGACTGGTAGACGGATGGGCCATGACTCGCCTTTCGCGTACCCGTACCGCGCTGCGCACGCTCGCCGTGACCGCTGCCGCGCTGCTCACCGCCACCGTCTCGCCCGGCCTGGCCGGTCCGGCCGGCGCATCGCCGGAGCCCAAGGCTCCCGAGGAGTTCGTGGCACTCGACCGGGTGGACCGGACGATCCTGCAGGAGATGAGGTACACGACCGTGCACAACTTCGTCGGTGAGCGCATCGACGGCTACCGGCAGCCGGTCTGCATCCTCACGAAGCCGGCCGCGACGGCGCTGCACAAGGTCCAGCGCGTCCTGTTGAAGCAGGGCTACTCGCTCAAGGTGTACGACTGCTATCGGCCGCAGCGGGCGGTGGACCACTTCGTCCGGTGGGCGGAGAATCTGGACGACGAGCGGATGAAGGCGGAGTTCTATCCGAACGTCGACAAGTCCCGGCTCTTCACGGACGGTTACATCGCGGAGAAGTCGGGGCACAGCCGCGGCTCCACGGTCGATCTCACGATCGTGAAGCTGCCCGCGGTGCGGACGCGACCGTACGTACCGGGCGATCCGCTGGTGCCGTGCTTCGCGCCGGCGGGTGAGCGGTTCCCGGACAGTTCGGTGGACATGGGCACGGGTTACGACTGCTTCGACACGCTCTCGCACACGGACGATCCTCGGATCACCGGGGAGCAGCGGGTGAACCGGGATCTGCTGCGGGGGGCGATGAGTGCGGCCGGGTTCGTGAATCTGCCTGAGGAGTGGTGGCACTTCACGTACAAGCCGGAGGTCTTCCCGGCTACGTACTTCGACTTTCCGGTGAGTCGGAGGTCGGTGGCGGGGCATCGGTGAGGGTGGGCCGACGGCGGTCGGATGCGACTCCTTGAGCATCTGCACCACGGCCATCCGCCTCCGCCCGGGCCCGTTCGATGTCCGGGACATGGTGCTCGGCCCATTCGCGGACCGCGCGTAGAGGGATCAGGAGTGAGCGGCCGAGGTCGGTGAGGGCGTATTCGACGTGTGGGGGGTTGGCGGGGTGTTCCGTGCGGGAGATCAGGCCGTCGTACTCCATCGCGCGGAGTGTCTCGACGAGTGCCTTCGGTGTGATGCCCCGTACGTGGGACTTGAGTTGGGTGAAGCGCATCGGGCCCGCATCCAGGGCGTTGACGACGAAGACCGTCCAGCGTGCCCCGATCCGGTGCAGGACGGCGCGGCTGGGGCAGGTCGCGGCCATGACGTTGTAGGCCTTGCCCATGGGGGCCTCCCGGTAGCGTTGTAGATACCGGTATCGAATTTATACCGTCCGCGTCGTGACTCTTTCCACGTCCGTTCGTGCACGCCGTTCCCTGACCGCCGCGCACCGCCGTTTCGTCGCGGCGATCGTCATCGATTCGGTCGGCACGGGGGTCTTCGTCCCCGTGTCCATGCTCTATTTCCTGGCCACCACGTCCTTGACCCTGGTGCAGGTGGGTGCGGCGCTGACGACGGCCGGGCTGCTGGCGCTCCCGGTGGGTCCGCTGGTCGGCGGGCTGGTCGACCGGTACGGCGCCAAGCCGGTGCTGCAGGCGGCCAACCTCGCGCAGGCCGTCGGCTTCGGCGGGTATCTCCTCGCAGGCCAGATCTGGCAGATCGCGCTGTTCGCCTGGCTGAACAGCGCGGGCCGGGCGGTGTTCTTCGGGTGTTACGGGGTGACCGTCACGGCGCTGGCCGCGCCGGGCGAGCGCGAGCGCTGGTTCGGTCTGCTGGGTTCGGTGCGCAATCTCGGGTACGCGATCGGCGGGCTGCTCTCCGCCCTCGCTCTCGCTGTCGGCTCGCACGTCGGCTACGCCGCGATCGTGGTCGTCAACACCCTCTCCTACGTCGCCGCATTCGCGCTGCTGCGCTCCGTGCCGAACACCCGCCCCGAGGGCGGCCGAGCATCCGCCGGCGGCTGGCCGCGTGTGCTCCGGGACCTGCGGTACCTGTCGCTCGTCGCCCACCAACTGTGCTTCGCCATCTCGTTGTTCGCTCTCAACATCGCGATACCGGTCTACGCCGTGGACGTCCTGGGACTGCCGGGCTGGAGTGCCGGAGCGGTCTTCACTCTCAACACCCTGATGGTCGGCTTCGGGCAGAGCGTCGTGGTCAGGTCGCTCCGCGGGCGGATCCGCAGCCGGGTCCTGGTGGCCGGACACGCCTGCTTCGCCGTCGGCTACCTCCTGTTCCTCGCGGCCGACGGGGTGGCCGCGCCGGCCCTCGCGATCACCGTCGTACTGCTCGGCACCGGCAGCTACACCCTCGGCGAGATCCTGGGCGGGCCCGTCGCGTCGACCATCGCCGCGGAGAGCGCCCCGGACGCTCTGCGCGGCCGCTATCTGGCCCTCAACCAACTCGCCGTGACGGGCGCGGGAGCGATAGCCCCTGTCGTTCTCTCCGGGTTGCTGTCCGCCGGGGCGGGCGTCGTCTGGCCGACCCTGGTCGGCGTCAGCATCCTCGGGGCGGCTCTGGCCGCCGTGATCGGCAGGGCGGTGCCGGCGGCGCGGCAGCCCGTCGGGTGCGCCTAGTAGCCGATGGGGGTGCGCAGGAGGAGGACCGTGGCGCGGCCGGGGTGGGGTTCGGCGTTGAGGATCAGGAGTTTGTTCAGGGCGCTCGGAACTCCGTATGCCTTCTGGGCGCGTTCGCTCTCCAGGGGGAGGCAGTGGTCCTCGATACGGGTCAGGGCCGTGGGCAGGTCGGGGACGATCTTCTGCGCTCCTACGACCCAGATCACGCGAGGGGCCGCGCCCGCGTAGCCGGGAAGCTGGCTTCCGCTCGCCGAGGCAGCGATCAGGGTGCCCGTTTCGGTGACCGCCGCGACGCTGCCGACGATGACGTCGGGGACAGCGATCATCCGCCACATCTCGTCGAGCTGGGTGGCGCGGTCCATGGTCCTGCTGCGCGCTTTGACGGAGTCGTAGCGGCCACTCTCATTGATGTCCTCGTCTATGCCGGTGAGGCGGAGGGTTTCGCTGGCGCCGGTGAACACGGTGGCGCCGGCCGGGATGAGGTCGCGGACACGGCCGCGGGCGGCTACGCCGTCGTCGAGGATCTCGACGGCGAAGTGATGTTCCTTGAGCGCGGTGGCGGTGCGTTCCAGGCTCTGGTCGGATGCCGGGGCGGTGAACGGGCCGGCCGGGGGCTTGGTGGACATCGTTCCTCCTGGGTGAGGCCGTCGGGGCTCGGTGCTCCATCGGTACGACCACGCAGCCCTCCGGAATGTGAGGTGGCTGCCCGGCGTCACAGATGTGGCTGCCGTCTCGTCGTAGGAGGGACAGCGAGAGACGACGCGAGACGCGGTGGCGACGGATGGGGCTGGTGGCGATGGAAGGTGGCGCGACGGATGCGCGGGAGGGCGGAGTCCTCGATGAGCGGCGGCAGTTGACGAACCTGGCGTATCGGCTGCTCGGTTCGCTGGCCGACGCGGAGGACGCCGTACAGGAGGCCTACACGCGGTGGTTCGCGCTTGCGCGGGCCGAGCGGGACGGCATCGCCTCACCAGGCGCGTGGCTCACGACGGTGACCAGCCGCATCTGCCTCACCCAGCTCGGATCGGCGCGGACGCGGCGCGAGGCGTACGTCGGGGAGTGGATTCCCGAGCCGCTGCCGGGACGTACGGAGTGGGTTTCGGCTCGTAGGGACGGTGAAGTGGTGGATCCTGCCGAGCACGTGACGCTCGACGAATCGGTCGGCATGGCCTTTCTCGTCGTACTCGAGTCGATGACTCCGGCGGAGCGGGTGGCGTTCGTGCTGCATGACGTCTTCCGCTACTCGTTCGCCGAGGTGGCCACCGTCGTCGGCCGCTCCCCCGCGGCCTGCCGCCAGCTGGCCTCGTCGGCGCGGCGGCGTATCCGCGGTGCGCGCGAGGACGCCGTGCCGAAAGCCCGGCAGGCCGACGTACTGCGGGAGTTCAAGCAGGCGTGGGAGGCCAAGGACATCGACGGTCTGCTCGGGCTGCTCGACCCCGACGCCGTGGCGATCACCGACGGCGGCGGCAAGGTCAGCGCCGTGCTCGAGCCGGTCGTGGGCGGTGAGCAGATCGCACGTGCCTGTGTCCGGCTGGCCGACAGGGCTGCGCTGACGCTCGTGGAGTGCATGGTCAACGGCCAGCCGGGTCTGGCCAGCGTCCAGGACGGCGTCACCGTGGCGGTGCTGGCCTTCGACATCGCCGGTGGCCGGATCCGGCAGATCTGGTCGGTGCGCAATCCGCAGAAGCTCCGCAGCTGGACCGCGGGCTGAGTTTCCTGGCAAGTAAGCGGTCTGTCAGGCGACGCGATGGATCTCGTGGCCACCGATCCGGCCGCTCCCGACGGGTACGCGGTGTCGGCGGAGGTCAGGGGCCCGGTGGTGTGCGGGCGCGTCGTGGACTCGGGCGGTGAGCTCGCGGCTCAGGGGCAGCCGGCCCTGTTCGGGACTTCGCGCTCGTGGCCCGGGTGGTGACCCGGCCCGCGCATCGACGGCGCGGCCTGGGCCCGTCGGTGCTGCGCGCGCTCATCGGCGAGGCCGTGGAGCGGGGTGCGGTCGCAGGTGTGCTCCGTGCCACGGACGCCGGGCGGGCACTCGGCTGGAAAAAGCACTCCACGCTCGCGGAATGCGTCCATCGCCCCTGATCGCCCGATGCGGAGGCGGCCAGGACCACCCCCGTGGATCCTGGCCGCCCGCTCGTGAGGGCCCGGAAGCCGGCTTCAAGCACCTCACCTCAACCCAGACGCAGGCGGGGCGTATCCGGTTCTCACGGGAGTCCATACGGTTCCGGGCGCCGGCCCGAGGTACCCATCCGGGCTCCCCCGTGGCACACTTCTGACGTTCCGTCAGATCCGGTGCCGGGGAGGGGTCTTGTCTCGTACACGCACACCAGTGGTGGCCGATTGGTTCACGGGCGAGGGAGCGGACTTCCGGCTGCTCGGCACGCGATGTGCCGGCTGCGCGTCGGTGTTCTTCCCCCGTGAGGACAGCTTCTGCCGCAATCCGGGCTGTACGGGCGGTGAGCTCACCGAGGTGCCGCTGTCCAAGCGCGGTCGCATCTGGTCCTACACCGACGGTCGTTACCGGCCTCCCCTGCCGTACGTCTCGGACCCGGACGCCGAATGGGAGCCGTACACCCTGCTCGCCGTGGAACTGGAGGCCGAGCGCATGGTCGTGCTCGGACAGGCGCCCCCCGGGGTGACGACGGCCGATGTCGAGGTCGGTATGGAGGTCGAGGCAGTGCCCGGAGTGCTGAACGAGGACGCGGACACCACCTGGACCACCTGGCACTTCAAGCCGGTGAGTGCCCGATGAGCCGGGATGTGGCGGTCCTCGGCGCGGGGATGCACGCATGGGGCAAGTGGGGCCGGAGTTTCATCGAGTACGGAACGATCGCCGCGCGCAAGGCACTTGGGGACGCGGGGGTCGACTGGCGGGACGTGCAGTCGATCGTCGGCGCGGACACCGTGCGCGGCGGTTACCCCGGATACGTGGCCGGGGCCACCTTCGCGAAGGCCCTCGGTTGGCAGGGGGCGCGGGTCACCAGCGTGTACGCGGCGTGCGCCTCGGGTGCGCAGGCGATCAACACCGCCCGTACGCAGATCCTCGCCGGGCTCGCGGACGTGGTGCTCGTGGTCGGCGCGGACGCGGCGCCCAAGGGGTTCTTCCGGCCCGCGGGCGGTGACCGGCAGGACGATCCCGACTGGCTGCGCTTCCGTGTGCTCGGCGCCACCAACCCCGCGTACTTCGGGCTCTACGCCAGGCGCCGGATGGCCCTGCACGGGGACACGCTTGAGGACTTCGCCCAGGTCAAGGTGAAGAACGCGGCATCGGGCGCGCTCAATCCGTATGCCCGCTATCGCAAGACCGTCACGGCCGACGAGGTGGCGGCCTCGGCGGTCGTGGCGGATCCGCTGCGGCTGCTCGACATCTGCGCCACGTCCGACGGTGCGGCGGCGCTGGTGCTGACCAGCATGGAGTTCGCCCGACGACATGGGCAGGCCGATCCCGTACGGATACGGGCGGTGTCGACGGTGACGCCGCAGTACCCGCAGACGGTGCTGGACCTGCCGGACATCGCCACGGATTCCGCGGCGGCCGTCGAGGCACCCGGAAGGACCTTCCGCGCCTCGATCGCACACGCCGCGTACGAGGAGGCCGGAATCGGGCCCGAGGAGCTGTCGCTGGCCGAGGTGTACGACCTGTCCACCGCGCTGGAGCTGCAGTGGTACGAGGATCTCGGGCTGTGCGGCGAGGGCGAGGGCGCCAAGTTGCTGCGCGAGGGCGCGACATCGCCGGGCGGACGGGTGCCGGTCAACTCGAGCGGCGGGCTCGCCTCGTTCGGTGAGGCGGTGCCGGCGCAGGCGATCGCCCAGGTCTGCGAGCTGACCTGGCAGTTGCGCGGGGCGGCCGGGGAGCGTCAGGTGGAAGGAGCCCGGGTCGGGATCACCGCGAACCAGGGGCTGTTCGGGCACGGGTCCGCCGTGGTCGCGGTGAGGTGAGCGCAACGGACGGCCACCGGGTGAGCGCCGCGGAAGGGCGGCCCGGTGGCCGCCGTGACATGCGGTGACTCTCGGGAAAGCTCCGTGAAATCCGAGCGGCGATGTCGTCGCGGCGGCCCGGCGCGACCCCGAACTCGACGGCCGGCCGGCCGCGTTGGTGCTGCGGGGGCCGCGGCGCGGGAGACTTTGCTGCCGCCGCACATCAATGTGTTCGCGGCGACCGTCGCCGACCTCGGATCGCTCGGCGCATCTGAAGGATGCCGTACGAGCCGCCGGACGGCTGCCGTGGGAGGTCACGGTCGATCTAGCACCCCCGTTCACCCACGTACCGCGCCGGGCGCTGCCCGCCGGTCCGACGGTGCGTCAGTTCGTGCGGCCCGCAGCGCTGTTGCCCGGGTCCGCGTCGGCGGCGCAGGTGCGTGACCTGCTCACCAGTGCACCCGAGGTGTCGGGCGTACTGCTCGTGGACGCGCACGGAGTACCCGTCAAGGCGGTGGAACGCGACCGGTTCCTGCTGTCGCTGTCCGGGCGTTACGGTCATGCGCTCTACGCCGACCGGTCCGCGGCCCGGCTCAACCCCCTGACCAGGCTGCCCGGTACGGACATCGTCACTGGTGAGGTCGACCGGTGGATCGCGCACGGCCGGCACCTCGCCCGAGGTCCGGCTGGGCGAGGCCGAATCGACCCGTCCGCGGTATCGGGACACCGGCTCGACCGTCGGTCCGGGGAATTCGGTAGTGGCTTGACGTTTGCGGAAGTATGCAGGCGTGTGGCCGTCGCGCGCACCACACGCGTCACGTCCGACACCCCCGTACAACCGCATGTTCCCGTGGAAAGGGAGCCGTAGGTCCCGGTTGCCCGGCACGGAGTGCGGCAGCGGCCTGCGCACAACCGTTCCCGTCCGCGACCTTGACGCTCCCCCGGGCGCGGTGAACACTTCCGGGTGTCAGTCGGCATCGCCGCACCATGATGTCAAGCCGCCTTCAGGGCAACTGCCTGGTCAATGGGCCATCCCCCACGGGCGATTCGGCTGCTACGGCACGCTCGTCACGGACGCCGAGCGGGGTGGACTTCCCCTGCCTTCGGCGCAGTTGGGAACCGCACCCTGCACGGAGGACCGGGGCGCCAAGGCCCCCGGGCTAGGGCCAAGGGAGCCGCCATGTACTCGAATGGGGACGTCTTCGTCGGTGAGGTCATCGGCACCGCGATTCTGATTCTTTTCGGCGCCGGCGTATGCGCCGCCGTCACGCTCCACCACTCCAAGGCGAGGGCCGCCGGGTGGATCGTCATCGCCTTCGGCTGGGGTTTCGGTGTGCTCGCGGGTGCGTACACCGCCGCGCCGCTGTCCGGAGGCCACCTCAACCCCGCGGTCACCGTGGGACTCGCGGTCGACAGTGAGGACTGGGACCAGGTCCACCTGTACATCCTCGGCCAGATGGTGGGCGCCATCCTGGGCGCGGTGCTGTGCTGGCTGACGTACTACGCGCAGTTCCAGGCCAACGCCGACGAGGACAAGGCGCTGCCCACGCTGGGCATCTTCTCCACCGCCCCGGAGATCCGTAACCCGGTGGCCAACTTGGTCACCGAGATCATCGCGACCATCGGTCTGGTGCTACCGCTGCTGGCCTTCGGCATGACGAAGGGCCTCGTCGACTCCGGGACCTTGATCCTGATGGTCTCGTTCCTGGTGGTCGGCATCGGTCTCTCGCTCGGTGGACCGACGGGCTATGCCATCAACCCCGCGCGTGACCTGGGCCCGCGCATCGCCCACGCACTCCTGCCGATCCCCAACAAGGGTGGCTCGGACTGGAGTTACTCGTGGGTGCCGGTGGTCGGTCCGCTGATCGGCGGTGCGCTGTCGGGGCTCATCTTCAACGTGGCGTTCTGAGCGGCCTTCCCGACCGGCTCATGAACTGCCGACCGAGCAGCCTTCTGAAAAGGGGAACCCATGCCGGATCGTAAATACGTGGCGGCAATCGACCAGGGCACCACTTCGAGCCGCTGCATCATCTTCGACCAGGACGGCGCGATCGTCGCCGTCGACCAGCGAGAGCACCGCCAGATCTTCCCGAAGCCCGGCTGGGTGGAGCACGACGCGACCGAGATCTGGTCGAAGGTGCAGGCAGTGGTGGCCGGCGCGCTCGCCAAGGCGGGACTGCGCGCGAACGACCTGAGCGCGCTCGGCATCACCAACCAGCGTGAGACGACGGTCCTCTGGGACCGGGCCACCGGCAAGCCGGTGCACAACGCGATCGTCTGGCAGGACACCCGTACCTCCGCCCTCTGCAACGAGCTCGGCGGTACGGACGGACAGGACCGCTTCCGTGACGCCACCGGACTGCCGCTCGCGAGCTACTTCTCCGGGCCGAAGGCAGCCTGGCTGCTCGACAACGTGCCGGGTCTGCGGCAGCGGGCCGAGCGCGGCGAGATCGCCTTCGGCACGATCGACTCGTGGCTGATCTGGAACCTGACCGGCGGTACGGACGGCGGCGTGCACGTCACCGACGTCACCAACGCGGGTCGCACCATGCTGATGAACCTCGAGACGCTGCAGTGGGACACCTCTATCCTCTCGGCGATGAACGTCCCCCAGGACGTGCTCCCCGAGATCAAGTCCTCGGCCGAGGTGTACGGCACGGCGGTCGGCCAGCTCGCCGGGGTGCCGGTGGCTTCGGCGCTCGGCGACCAGCAGGCGGCGGTGTTCGGACAGGCCTGCTACGACACGGGCACGGCGAAGAACACGTACGGCACGGGCAGTTTCCTGCTCCTCAACACCGGTAACCGGCCGGTGCCTTCGAAGAGCGGGCTGCTGACCACCATGGGCTACCAGATCGGCGGCGAGGCGCCGGTCTACTGCCTGGAGGGCTCGATCGCGATCACCGGCGCCCTGGTGCAGTGGTTCCGCGACCAGCTCGGCATCATCCGCAACGCGGACGAGATCGAGACGCTGGCGGCGAGTGTGGAGGACAACGGCGGCGCGTACATCGTGCCCGCGTTCTCCGGCCTGTTCGCGCCCTACTGGCGCTCGGACGCCCGTGGTGTGATCACGGGTCTGACGAGGTATGTCACCAAGGCGCACCTCGCGCGGGCGGTCCTCGAGGCCACCAGCTGGCAGACGCGTGAGGTCGTCGACGCGATGTACCAGGACTCCGGGGTGCACATCACGACCCTGAAGGTCGACGGCGGTATGACCAAGAACAACCTCCTGATGCAGCACCAGGCGGATGTGCTCGGGGTCCCCGTCGTACGTCCGAAGGTCTCCGAGACCACCTGTCTCGGCGCGGCCTACGCGGCGGGGCTCGCGACCGGGGTGTGGAACGACCTCGACGAGCTCAAGGCGCACTGGCAGAAGGACCAGGAGTGGACGCCGCAGATGACGTCCGACGTGCGCGACAGGGAGTACGGCAACTGGCGCAAGGCGGTGGAGCGCAGCTTCGGCTGGCATGAGGACGGCGCGGGCTGAGGCCCACCGGCGCCCTGAGTTCGGCGGCTCGTACCCCGGTCGGCGGGGGTGCGGGCCGTCGGTCTGCGCGCGACCGCGTCGTGGCGGGCCTTCGGTGTGCGCGACTACGTCGTGGCGGGCTGCCGGGTCTGCGACGCCTTGTTCATGGCGTGCTCGACCAGGCTGATCAGGACGGTCTTGGCGGATTCGCGCTTACGGGCGTCGCAGAGCACGACCGGTACCTGTTCGTCGAGGTCGAGCGCCTGGCGGACCATGTCCGCGGGGTAACGGGTCGCGCCCTCGAAGCAGTTGACGGCCATCATGAACGGTATGCCGCGCCGCTCGAAGTAGTCGACGGCCGCGAAACAGTCCTCGAGGCGGCGGGTGTCCGCGAGGACGACGGCGCCGAGCGCGCCCTGCGCCAGCTCGTCCCACAGGAACCAGAAACGGTCCTGTCCCGGCGTACCGAAGAGGTAGAGCACCAGGTCCTCGCGGAGCGTGATGCGCCCGAAGTCCATGGCCACGGTGGTGGTGACCTTGCGCTCCACACCCTGCAGATCGTCGATCGGCCGGCCGGCCTCGCTGAGCAGCTCCTCCGTACGCAGGGGCCTGATCTCGCTCACGGCTCCGACCAGGGTCGTCTTGCCCACGCCGAACCCACCGGCCACGAGGATCTTGAGTGTGACCGGTTCGACCGGGGGCTGTCGGTGCCCTGTACGCCCGAGGACCATGTTCTCCACTCCAGATCGCCGGTGAGACGGAACGGCCTTGGTGCGTACGGCAGTTCCGCCCCCGACTCTAGCGGCGTGCGCTCCGTGGTTCACCGGGGGTGGGTGATCCTGTGCAGAACGGTTTCGCGGACGATCGATTCCCGGTCGTCGATCGGTCGTTCGACGGTCGGCCTCGGTCCGGATCGGCCGCGATCGGCCGCGATCGGCAGCCGTCCCGTTCCCCGGCGATCGTCTCAGGTCCCGCTGTCCCCGTAGCCGCCGCCTCCGGGCGTCTCGACGATCAGCGCATCACCGGGCGCGAGTTCGGCGGAGTCGCTGCCTGCGAGCGGTTCGACGGTGCCGTCCGCGCGCTCGACCCGGTTCACGCCGAGCGCACCTGGCGCACCGCCCGCCATGCCGTACGGGGGTACGCGCCGATGGCCGGAAAGCGTCGACACCGTCATCGCCTCACGGAAGCGGATCCTGCGCAGCACACCGTCCCCACCGCGCCACCGGCCCTCGCCCCCGCTCCCCCGCCGCAGGGAGAACTCCTCGAGCACGACCGGAAGGCGCCACTCCAGGATCTCCGGGTCGGTGAGCCGTGAGTTGGTCATGTGGGTCTGTACGGCCGAAGCGCCGTCGAAGCCGTGGCCCGCGCCGGATCCCGAGGCCACGGTCTCGTAGTACTGGAAGCGTGCGTTGCCGAACGTCACGTTGTTCATCGTGCCCGAGCCCTCGGCCTGCACCCCGAGCGCGGCGTACAGCGCCCCGGTGATCGCCTGGGAGGTCTCGACATTGCCGGCCACGACTGCGGCGGGCGGGCGGGGCGAGAGCATCGAACCCTCCGGCACGATGATCCTGAGCGGGCGCAGACAGCCGTCGTTGAGCGGGATGTCGTCGGCGACCAGGGTGCGGAAGACGTACAGGACCGCGGCGTTGACCACGGCGTAGGGGGCGTTGAAGTTGCCCGCGAGCTGCGGTGACGTACCGGTGAAGTCGATGGTGGCGGTGCGCTCGGCGCGGTCCACGCGCACGGCTACGCGAATCGTGGCGCCCAGGTCGGTCTCGTACGCGTAGGCGCCGTCGTCGAGTGCGGCCACGACTCTGCGCACCGCTTCCTCGGCGTTGTCCTGCACGTGGCGCATATACGCCTGGACCACATCGAGCCCGAAGTCCTCGATCATCGCCGTGACTTCCTCGACGCCCTTGGCGTTGGCGGCGATCTGGGCGCGCAGATCGGCCAGATTGGTGTCCGGGTTGCGCGAGGGGTACGGGCCGCTGGTCAGCAGCTCCAGGGTCTCCGGCTCGCGGAAGCGGCCGTCCTGCACGAGAAGCCAGTTGTCGAAGAGGATGCCCTCCTCGTCGATGGTGCGGCTGTGCGCGGGCATCGAGCCGGGGGCGATCCCGCCGATCTCGGCGTGATGGCCGCGCGAGGCCACGTAGAAGAGGATCTCCGACCCCCGGCCGTCGAACACCGGGGTGATCACCGTGACATCGGGCAGATGCGTACCGCCGTGGTACGGATCGTTGACCGCGTACGCGTCGCCGGGGCGCATCGCGCCGCCTCGGCGGCGGATCACCTCCTTGACCGAGGTGCCCATGGAGCCCAAGTGCACGGGAATGTGCGGTGCGTTGGCGACCAGGTTGCCGTCCGGGTCGAAGAGCGCGCAGGAGAAGTCGAGGCGCTCCTTGATGTTCACGGACTGGGCGGTGGATTCGAGGCGGGCGCCCATCTGCTCGGCGATGGACATGAAGAGGTTGTTGAAGACTTCGAGCAGTACGGGATCGGCCTCCGTCCCGGCGTCGAGCTCCTCGGTGGCCTCGGTACGGCGGATGACCAGATGGCCGTGGTGGTCGGGTGCGGCCTCCCAGCCCGCGTCGACGACCGTGGTGGCGTTGTCCTCCGTGATGATCGCCGGGCCGGTCAGCGGCCGGCCGGCGGACAGCTCCGCCCTGCGGTGCAGGGGCACCTCGCGCCAGGTGCCCGCCGTGTGCAGGCGGACGGCCTCCGGTTCACCGGTGCCCCCGGGAGCGAGCCCCGCGAGGTCCGGGGCGTCCGTCAGCCCGGTCGCCTCGACCGAGAGCGCCTCCACGACGAGCGGCCGCCGGAGGGTGAAGGAGTACGTCGCGCGATGGCGCTCCTCGAACTCCTCGCGCATCCCGGCCGGTTCGCCGAGCGCGACCGTGAGCGCGGTGTCCGTGCCGTCGTAGCGCAGCTGGGCGCGGCGGGTGATGCGGATGCGGCCCTCGGGGACGTCCTGTCCGCGCAGTTCGGCGCGGGCGGTCGCTTCGAGTGCGTCGGCCGTCTCCCGTACGCGCGGCATCTCCTCGTCGTCGAGCGGAACTTCGAGGGACTGCTCGCGCATAGCCGTCGTATCGGCGAGTCCGATGCCGAGCGCGGACAGGACGCCGGCCAGTGGCGGTACGAGAACGGTGCGGATGCCGAGCGAATCGGCCACGGCGCAGGCGTGCTGGCCGCCCGCGCCGCCGAAGGTGGTCAGGGCGTAGCGGGTGACGTCGTGGCCCTGCTGGACCGAGATCCGCTTGACGGCGCCCGCGATGTTGTTCACCGCGATTCGCAGATACCCTTCGGCGACCTGCTCGGGGGTGCGCTCGTCGCCGGTCCGCTCGTGGATCTCCTCGGCGAGGGCCGTGAAGCGTTCCCGTACGAGAGCGTCGTCCAGCGCCTGATCCGCGTCCGGCCCGAACACCCGGGGGAAATGGCCGGGTTGGATCCGGCCGAGCATCACATTCGCGTCGGTCACCGTGAGCGGTCCGCCGCGCCGGTAGCACGCCGGTCCCGGGTCCGCGCCCGCCGAGTCGGGACCCACCCGGTAGCGGCTGCCGTCGAAGTGCAGCACCGAGCCGCCGCCCGCGGCGACGGTGTGGATGTCCAGCATGGGGGCGCGCAGCCGTACTCCGGCGATCCGGGTGGTGAACACGCGCTCGTACGCGCCCGCGTAGTGCGAGACGTCCGTCGAGGTGCCGCCCATGTCGAAGCCGATCACCCGCTGGAAGCCCGCCAGTTCGGACATCCGGGCCATGCCGACGATCCCGCCGGCGGGTCCGGACAGGATCGCGTCCTTGCCGCGGAACTGCCGCGCCTGGGTCAGCCCGCCGTTGGACTGCATGAACATCAGCCGTACGCCCGGGAGCCGGTCGGCGACGTGGCGCACATAGCGGCGGAGGACCGGTGAGAGATACGCGTCGACGACGGCCGTGTCACCGCGCGGCACCAGCTTCATCAGCGGGCTGACCTCGCTGGAGAGCGAGATCTGCGGGAAGCCGATCCGGCGCGCAAGATCGCCCACGGCCTGCTCGTGCCCGGGGTGCAGATGGCTGTGCATGGTGACCACCGCGAGGGCGTGGATACCGTCCTCGTACGCCTGGCGCAGCGGTCCTTCGAGGGCGTCGAGGCCGGGCGGGGTGAGTACCGAGCCGTCGGCGGTCAGGCGTTCGTCGACCTCGATCACCCGCTCGTAGAGCAGCTCGGGCAGGAGGATCTCGCGGGCGAAGATCTGCGGGCGGTTCTGATAGGCGATGCGCAGGGCGTCACGGAAGCCCTTGGTGATGACGAGAAGGGTGCGGGCTCCCTTGCGTTCCAGGAGGGCGTTGGTGGCGACCGTGGTACCCATCCGCACGGCCTCGATCCGCGCCGAGTCCCGCTTCGCACCGAGGAGTTCATGGATGCCCGCAACCGCCGGATCCTCGTAGCGGCCGGGGTTCTCGGAGAGCAGCTTGTGGCTGACGAGGGTGCCGTCGGGGCGGCGGGCCACCACATCGGTGAAGGTGCCGCCCCGGTCGATCCAGAACTGCCAGCCCGGTGCTCCGCCGTCGTCCGCCACGTGAGTCTCCTTGGGAGATCCGTGCGCGAGCAACGTCAGAGCGCGCGCAGCCCGGTGATCACGTCGCGCAGAATACTCTCGTCCGGCAGCTCGGCCGGAGGAACGGGCCGGGTCACATGGACCAGTTCGTCGTCCACGAGATCGCCTATCAGGACCCGGACCACACCGAGCGGCAGATCGAGCGACGAGGCCAGCTCCGCAACGGACTGCGGTGCCCTCAGACAGAGCTCGATGATGTCCACGTGCTCGGGTGACAGGGTCTGGTCCGCCTCGGCGTCATCTGCGGCCGGCTCGGGGACCACCAACGCGATGAGATCGAGGCGGTGGCGCGCCGCGCCGGCGGTACGGCCCCGCGTCATCGCGTAGGGGCGTACCACCGGTCCGGCGTCGTCGTCGTACCAGTGCGGGTTCGCGCTGCCGTCGTCGCTCATGCCCTCCTACTACCCTCCCGTGGGCAGATCGGTACGCGGGGCGGTCGCCAGATGGACGCCCACGCGCTTGACCAGGAGCGTCATCTCGTAGGCGACCTGACCCACGTCCGAGTCCGCGTCGGACAGGACGGCGAGCGCGCTGCCGTCGCCCGCGGCGGTCACGAACAGGAACGCGTCGTCCAGCTCCACCACGGTCTGGCGTACCCTGCCCGCCTCGAAGTGCCGGCCGACCCCCTTGGCGAGGCTGTGGAAGCCGGAGGCGACGGCGGCGAGGTGCTCGCTGTCCTCACGGGTGAGATTCTGCGAGACGCCGGTCGGCAGACCGTCGCTGGAGAGCACAAGTGCCTTGCGGATGCTGGCGACCCGGTCGACCAGATCGTCAAGGAGCCAGTTCAGCTCGCCGGACGAACGGAAGCCTGCGTGCTGTGCTCCGGTCCTCGGTGTGGTCATCGACCGTTCCCCTCGGGTGTGGTGCTGGGTGCGGTGTCTTCGTCCGCCGCGTGACCGTCTTTCGCCGGTTCGCCTGCGTCCTGTGCGGGGGTGCGCTCGGTCCTGACCGGAGCGAGAGCCTCGTCCCGTACGCGCAGACGGGCCTCGTCCCTCACGGGCTCCAGGGCTTGTGCGCCCATGGGCTCGGGCCCTTCCCCGCGTACGGGCTCGGGTCCTTCCCCGCGTACAGGCTCGGCTGCTTCCTCGCGTACGGGCTCGGGCGTCTCGACCCGTACCAGCACGGGTGCTTCGCCCGTCTCCACCCTGCCGCGCTGCCAGCCGCGCTGCAGCGAGGCCATACGGCTGCGGACCTCGTCGGCGTCGCGGTCCTCGGCCGGCTCGGCGGTGTGCTCGTCACCGGCGGCCTCGGCGGTCTTCAGCTGAGGCGCCAGACTGGCCTGGCGGACGCGGCGGGGCAGGATCTGCGTGGGGCTGTCGAGAGCGTCGGCGGGCCGGTCGCCGGCGGCCGGTGCCTTGTCGGACCGCCCGTCGTCGGCCGCCCGGTCGTCGGCCGGCTCGGACAGGGTCCGGCCGTGGGAGCTGACCAGCTTGGGCGTACGGCGCTTGGGCAGCGCCACCAGACCGTCCGCGGCGCGCGGTACCTCGCCGCCGGGGCGTACCGCTTCCCCGCCCTGCTCACGTGCGTCACGGGCCTGCTGGTGCTGTTCCCCGGAGGCCTCGCTCAGATGGCGGCGCGGCTTGAACAGGCCGCCGCGCTCGCTGTCCTCGTCGTCGAGGTCGAGAGCGCCACCGCCGAGGTTGCCCAGGACGCCCCGCGCGGGCGCGCCGTCCAGCGCCCCGAGGCCGAGCGGAGCCTCAAGCTCCACCGGACCGTCGAGGATCCCGTCGCCCAAGGGCGCGGGCGGCAGCGACAGTTGGGCCAGGCGGGCCTTGCGGTCCGCTTCGCGCTCCATCGCCTCGAGATCGACCCGCAGCCCTGAGCCCTCGGTGTCCGAGGTGTCCGTGAGCAGCGCCTCCGGCATGAACACGATCGCCGTGGTGCCGCCGTAGGGCGAGGGCGTGAGGGAGACCCTGACGTTCTGGCGCTGGGCGAGCCGGCTGACCACGAACAGGCCGAGGCGGTCGGTGTCGGAGAGTTCGAACTCGGGGGTCTCCGCGAGCCGCTGGTTCGCCTCCAGGAGCGCGTCGGAGGTCATGCCGAGGCCCCGGTCGTGGATCTCCAGCGTGAAGCCGCTGCCCACCCGCTCGCCGACCACCTGGACGGCGGTGTGCGGGGGTGAGAACACCGTGGCGTTCTCCAGGAGTTCGGCGATCAGGTGCGTGAGGTCGGCGACCGCGGTGCCCTGCGCGGCGATCCGCGGGAAACGCCGGACTTCGATGCGCTCGTAGTCCTCGACCTCGGCGACGGCGGCCCGGACCACGTCCATCAGCTGCACGGGCTTGCGCCACTGCCGCGAGGGCGCGGCGCCGGAGAGGATCACGAGACCCTCGGCGTGCCGGCGCATACGGGTCGTGAGGTGGTCGAGGCGGAAGAGGTCCTCGAGCTCCTCGCTCTCCTCTGTCCTGCGCTCCATCGTGTCGAGCAGGGTGAGCTGCTTGTGCAGCAGGACCTGGCTGCGGCGGGCGAGGTTCACGAACACTTCGGACACACCGCGGCGCATGGCGGCCTGTTTGACGGCAGCCTCGACCGCCGCGCGCTGCAGCGTGTTGAGGGCCTGGCCCACCTGGCCCATCTCGTCCTTGTCGTGCTCCAGGAGCGGGGCCTCGGTCTCGGCGTCGACCATCTCGCCCGCGGCGAGGCGGCGCATCACTCCGGGCAGGCGTACGCCTGCCGCGTCGTGGGCGTCGTCGCGCAGCCGCGTGAGGTCGCGGACGAGGCCGCGGCCGATCCGGATGGACATGACCACGGCGAAGACGAGGGCGAGCAGACCGAAGAAGCCGACCAGCGCGGCCTTGACCAGGACGCCGATGGCGACGGGTTCGACACGCTCCTTGTAGCGGTCACCGGCCGCCTTGGTGAGGTCGCCGACGTCGTCGAGCGCCCGGCCCGCCGCCGCGTCCCACTCCGCCGCGGACAGACCGCGAGGACGGGCGTCACCGGCGTCGATCACGGTCTTCTCGGCTTCGAGCAGGCCGCTGGCCGACGCACTCTCCCAGAACAATTCGAACCGCGCCTGCTCGTCCTGCGGCAGCGATTCGAGACCGCTGTCGTAGCGGATCTCGCGCTGGGCGATCAGGGCGGCGGCCTGGTGCCATTCGCCCATCTCGTACTTCCTTGACCGCAGTGCACCCGCCATCAACGCGTCTTCGCGGGAGAGCAGTTCCCGCCCGCGCGCCAGGACGATCAGGGAGCGGGCCTGGCGGTCCATCTCCAGGTTGTCCATGGCGTGGGTGGCCATGAGGAAGTCGAAGCAGGGTTCGATGAGCCGGGTGTACTGGTCGAGCGCGCTCTTGCGGCTGGGCTCGCCGGCGTCCACGGCCCTGCGCAGCGACTCGAGGGTGTCGAAGGCCTCGATGATCGCGTCGAGCCGACGGGCGGAGCCGTCGTCCATGACGTCCCGAACGTCCTCGTCACCGGCCGCCGAACGGATCCGGTCCACCATCTTGTCGGTGACCGTCCGTTTGTCGGCCAGCTCGCTGCGGAACGTGGCGTCGTTCCGGTCCGCGAGATGCACGAGTGTCTGTCGGCGTTCCTCCTGGATCACCCGGATCGTGTCGTCCAGTGGATAACCGATCTCGTCCACGATCGCGGCCACATCGAGGAGTTGCACCGCTTCACGGCCGGTGATGTATGTGCCGTATCCCCACACGACCGTCAGTGAAAGCAGTGGCACCAGGAGCAACGCCACGATCTTCCGGCGGATGGACTTCCCGCGAAAGCGCATGGCCTCCCCCAGAACGGCGCCCCGGAACTGGGGGCGCGAAGTCAGAAACGGCGTGAGCCTACTACTGACACTCGAACAACTCGAAGGGGTGTCCGACACCCATTCGGGCCCGACCGGCAGCGGCACGTACCCAGTTGTCCGTCCTTACCGCCACATGCGCACCTGCGATGTGGCCGACACCACCCCATGACTTCCGGCCACAACCCCCCAGCTGTTGGCCGGATTTCCTCGATCACGATCCGTATGCCGGGAATCTTTCGGTGGGTTCATTCGTAGATACGAACGGGAAGACGGGGCACACGCGAAGGACGACGCTCCGCGGGTCGGCGGAGTGAACCGGGTCAAACCCGGGCAGCCACCGAGGAGTCGGACCCGGCAAGGAGCGGACGCGTCCGGCTGTGGGGAGTGGGAGACACGTGCTGATGAGGACGGCGGATCGTCGGGGTCCAGGAGCCGAGCTGTGGGTCGAGGACCCGGTGGGCAGGCGCAGGCTGCCCGACCCGGTGCGTACGGCCGCGGTGCGGGCGGTGATCCTGGCGTCGTTGACGCTGATCACGACGATGGTGGCGTTCTTCTGCACCGTCGCCGGATCGTCGCTGGCCTTCCCGATGGTGCTGGCCAGTGTGGGCGGCACCGTGGTGTCGACCTGGGGCGTGCTCGACGTCTGGGTCACGCGCCAGGTGTGGAACCAGCGCAATGGCGTGGTGTCGACCCCGCGCAGCACCGCGCGGCGGCTGCGCAAGGAGCGGCGCAGGGCGCGGCGCGCGGCGCGTGGGGCGGCCCGAGGGCGGCCAGGGGCGCAACGGGATGTGGCGGGGGTGCGGGCCTGAGGGGTGATCGTCGGGGGCGGCTGCGGGCCCGAAGGCCGTCAGGCCACGCCCTCCTCCTCGGCCGGCGGCTCCACGTGGATGATGCCGTCGATGACGGCGACGCGGTGCGTACGTACCCGGCGGCGCGCCGGCAGACAGGTCGGCTCTCCCGTACGCAGGTCGAACGAGGCCGCGTGCAGCGGGCATTCCACCCTGCAGTCCTCGATCCAGCCATCGGACAGCGACGCGTCCTGGTGTGTACAGGTGTCGTCGAGGGCGAACAGCTCGCCGTCACTGTGGAACACCGCGATCGGCGGTTCGGTGTCGATACGGAAGGCTTCGCCGTCGGGAAGGTCGTCGAGGCGGCAGACGGGAATCATGTGGCCCCCTGTGCAGACGTGGACGATCCGAGGCGCCGAGCCGGTACCCCCGGTACGACCCTTCGGTAACATCATGTTGCGCAAGGCGCGTTGAGGCGCGCTCTGCGCAACAGAATCCGCGCGGGAAGCGCGTCACGTCAAGCACTTCCCGCAGAAGCGGCCCTGCCCGGCCGCCTGGGGGTGCCAGCGAGCGATGCGCAGCAGGCGGGACCGGACCGCGGGCGAGGGCCCGAAGACGGATAAATCGGCCAGGTCACAGGCGAGTTCGGTGCAGTCCGTCGAGCGCGCGGTGAGCGTTCTGGAGATCCTCGCCGAGCAGGGCGAGGCGGGCGTCACCGAGATCGCCGACGAACTCGACGTCCACCGTTCGACGGCCTTCCGGCTGCTCGGCGTCCTGGAGAACCGGGGGCTCGTCGCACAGACCCAGGACCGCGGCAAGTACTTCCTCGGCGCGGGCGTGCTGCGCCTGGCCGGAGCGGCCGCGGTGCGGCTCGACATCTCCCAGGAGGGCGCGCCGCTGTGCCGTGAACTCGCCGACGAGCTGGGCGAGACGGTGAACATCGCGGTCCTCGACGACGACGCCGCGGTCAACATCATGCAGGCCCGGGGCTCGGCCTCGGTCACGGCGCAGAACTGGCTCGGGCGCCGCACCCCGCTGCATGCCACCTCCAGCGGCAAGGTGCTCCTCGCCCATCAGCCGCCGGCGCTGCGCGAAGGGCTGCTCGCGCGGACCCTGCCGCGGTTCACCGACCGCACGGTGACCGGTGCGGCGGCGCTGCGGGACGAGCTCCGGGTGATCGAGGAGCGTGGATTCGCCCTTGCCATGGAGGAGTTGGAGGTCGGTCTGACCGCCGTGGCCGCTCCGGTGCGGGCCCACGACGGCAAGGTCATCGGGGCGCTGAGCATCTCCGGGCCCGTCTTCCGGCTGACGGAGGAGCGGCTGCGGGAGCTGGCGAAAAGGGTGGTGGACCGGGCCGACGAGCTGTCGCGGCGCATGGGGCACGTGCTGTGACACCGACAGGCCGAGGGCCGTCACGGGGATGCGGCGATCAACACCCCGTACAGCCAATGCCGTTGCCCCCTTGACGGCTTCCTGACGTCGTTCCCACTATGTCTCTCATCGCGCACCACTTCGTGCAGTGCGCAACAGGTGGGGGTGGATCATGCCGTACGAGGTCCGTGCCGTCGTCGCCATGAAATCGGGTGCGCCGGTCGAGGTGCAGACGATCCGGGTGCCCGATCCAGGTCCGGGTGAGGTCCTTGTGTCGGTGCAGGCCTGCGGGGTCTGCCACACCGATCTGCACTATCGCGAGGGTGCGATCAACGACGAGTTCCCGTTCCTGCTCGGCCACGAGGCGGCCGGAACGATCGACGCGGTCGGCGAGGGCGTCACGGATCTCGCCCCCGGCGACTACGTGGTGCTGGCGTGGCGCGCCCCTTGCGGTGACTGCCGCTCCTGTCGCCGTGGCCGTCCCTGGTACTGCTTCGACTCCCGTAACGCCGCACAGCCGATGACCCTCCTCGACGGCACCCCGCTCAGCCCCGCCCTCGGTATCGGCGCCTTCGCCGAGAAGACCCTGGTCGCGGCCGGACAGGCGGTCAAGGTCGATCCGGCCGCGCGACCCGAGGCGGCCGGTCTGATCGGCTGCGGGGTGATGGCCGGATACGGCGCGGCGGTCAACACCGGCGGTGTCTCGCGCGGTGACACGGTCGCGGTGATCGGCTGCGGCGGCGTCGGGAACGCGGCGATCGCCGGCGCCTCGCTGGCCGGGGCCCGTCGGGTGATCGCCGTCGACATCGACGACCGCAAGCTCGACGGCGCCATCCGTTTCGGCGCCACGCACACCGTCAACTCGCAGGGCACGGACCCGATCGAGGCGGTCCGCGCACTGACCGACGGCTTCGGTGTCGATATCGCGATCGACGCGGTAGGGCGGCCCGAGACCTTCAAGCAGGCCTTCTACATGCGCGACCACGCGGGCACGGTCGTACAGGTAGGCGTACCCGACCCGCAGATGCAGCTCGAACTCCCGCTGATCGACGTCTTCTCGCGCGGCGGCGCCGTCAAGTCCTCCTGGTACGGGGACTGTCTGCCGAGCCGTGACTTCCCGATCCTCATCGACCAGTTCCTGAGCGGAAAGCTGGACCTCGACGGCTTCGTGTCGGAGACCATCGCCCTCGAACAGGTCGAGGCCGCCTTCACCAAGATGCACCGCGGTGAGGTGCTGCGTTCGGTGGTGGTTCTCTGATGACGGCGACCGGCCCGCTGCGGGTGGAACGGGTCGTCACCTCGGGGACGTTCAGCCTCGACGGGGAGACCTTCGACGTCGACAACAACGTCTGGCTGATCGGCGACGACGCCGAGGTCCTGATCGTCGACGCCGCCCACGACGCCGCGGCGATCCATGCGGCGGTCGGCGGGCGCCGGGTCGCCGCCGTCATCTGCACCCACGGCCATGACGACCACATCGGCGCGGCGGCCGAGCTCGCCGGACTCACGGACGCCCCGCTGCTGCTGCACCCGGCCGACCTCGCACTGTGGTCGGCCGTCCACCCGGACCGCAAGCCCGACGGCGACCTCGCCGACGGACAGCTCCTCGAAGTCGCGGGCATCTCGGTGCGTGTGATCCACACGCCGGGTCACACCTGGGGCAGCTGCTCACTCCACGTGCCGTTCCTGGACGCGGTGTTCACCGGCGACACGCTGTTCCACGGCGGTCCCGGCGCAACCGGCCGCTCGTACTCGGACAAGCCCACCATCGAGACCTCGATTCGGGAGCGGCTGCTCGTCCTGCCGGCGGGCACCGTCGTGCACACCGGCCACGGTCAGGACACGACGATCGGGGCGGAGCGCCCGCACGTTCCCCACGCGTAACGCACAGAGAGCCGCTCAGGCAGGTCCCCCACGCTAGGAGGGTCATGTCCGGCACGCCCCCAATGCCTCGCAAAGTGGTCATCATCGGCGCCGGAATCGTCGGCTGCTGTCTCGCCGAGGAACTGACGGCACTCGGCTGGAGCGACATCACGGTCCTCGAACAGGGCCCGCTCCCGGCTGCCGGCGGCTCCACCTCGCACGCGCCCGGTCTGGTCTTCCGGACCAATCCGTCGAAGACGATGACCGAGCTGGCCGGCTACACGGTCGAGAAGTTCACCGAGCTCGGGGCCTTCGACGCGGTCGGCGGCCTGGAACTCGCCACCACCCACGAGCGCTGGGCGGATCTGCACCGCCGCGCGGGTCTCGCCGCCTCCTGGGGTGTACGAGGTGAGCTGATCTCCCCGGCCCGCTGCAAGGAGCTCTGGCCCACGCTCGACGAGTCCGGTCTGTACGGCGGCTTCCTCACCCCGGAGGACGGGCTCGCGAACGCGGTCCACGCCTGCTCGGCGCTGATCTCCCGAGCCACGGCGCGCGGCGCGCGTTTCCTCGACCGGCACACGGTCACCGGCATCGAGCGCGCGCAGGGACGTGTCACGGGCGTGGTCACCGACCGCGGTTCCTTCCCCGCGGATCTGGTGGTCTCGGCTGCCGGGTTCTGGGGGCCGGTGATCGGGCGGATGGCCGGGGTGGACGTACCGCTGCAGCCTCTCGCGCATCAGTACGTGAAGACGGGCCCTCTTCAGGCGCCGGCCGGCGCGCCCATCCTCCGCCACCAGGAACGCGATCTGTACTTCCGCCCGCACGACGGCGGTCGGCTCGGAATCGGCTCGTACGCCCATGGCCCGCTGCCCGTCGATCCGACGGACCTGCCGACGTACGACGAAGCGCCTGTCATGCCGTCCTCGCTGGCCTTCACCCCGCAGGACTTCGCGCCGAGCTGGCTGGACTGCCAGGAGCTGATGCCCGGGCTGCGGGACGCCGGGATCGCCGAGGGCTTCAACGGGGTCTTCTCCTTCACACCGGACGGCTTCCCCGTGCTCGGCGAAGCCCCCGAACCGGCCGGGTTCTGGCTGGCCGAGGCTGTCTGGGTGACGCACTCGGCGGGTGTGGCGCGGGCGGTCGCCGAGTGGATCACCACCGGCCACCCCGGGATCGACCTGCACGAGTGCGAGCTGAGCCGCTTCGAGGACACCCAGCGCTCCCCCGCGTATGTCGCCGAGCGGGGTGCGCAGCAGTTCGTCGAGGTGTACGACGTGCTCCATCCGCTCCAGCCGATGGAGCGGCCACGGCCGTTGCGGGTGAGTCCCTTCTACGCGCGGCAGCAGGAGTTGGGGGCGCACTTCCTGGAGGGCGGCGGCTGGGAGCGGCCGCATTGGTACGAGGCCAACGCCCCGCTGGCGCGGGACGTGCCCGAGCGCGACCCCTGGGCGGCCCGCCACTGGTCGCCCATCGCGGCCGCCGAGGCGCGGGCGACCCGCGAGAAGGTCGCCCTGTACGACATGACTCCGCTGCGCCGGCTCGAAGTGACCGGGCCCGGCTCGCCGGAGTTCCTGCAGCGGATGACCACCAACAACCTCGCCAAGCGCCCGGGTGCGGTGACGTACACCTTGCTGCTCGACGAACGAGGGGGCATACGGTCGGACCTCACCGTGGCCCGGCTGGGACCCGAGCGCTTCCAGATCGGTGCCAACTCACCGGCGGATCTGGAGTGGTTGACCCGCCATGCGCCCGACTCGGTGACGCTGCGGGACATCACCTCGGGCACCTGCTGCATCGGCGTGTGGGGGCCGCTCGCCCGCGATCTGGTCCAGCCGCTGACCCACGACGACTTCTCCCACCGGGGCTTCGGGTACTTCCGCACGAAGCAGACGTACATCGGCCATGTCCCCGTCACGGCGATGCGCCTGAGCTATGTGGGCGAGCTGGGCTGGGAGCTGTACACGTCCGCCGATCTGGGACTGCGGCTGTGGGACACGCTCTGGGCGGCCGGTCAGGAGCTCGGGGTGATCGCTGCGGGTCGGTCGGCGTTCAACAGTCTGCGCCTGGAGAAGGGCTACCGGGCCTGGGGTCAGGACATGACGAGCGAGCACGATCCGTTCGAGGCGGGGCTCGGCTTCGCCGTACGGATGGACAAGGAGTTCCTGGGGAGGTCCGAGCTGGATGAACAGCGGCCGCTCAAGCGGAGGTTGACCGCGCTCACCCTCGACGACCCGGCGGCCGTGGTCCTCGGCAAGGAGCCGGTGCACGTCGGCGGCGCGGTTGCCGGATACATCACCAGCGCCTCGTACGGCTACACGCTCGGCCGCTGCGTCGCCTACGCCTGGCTGCCTCCGCTGGCCGCGGGGACCGGGGTGCAGATCGAGTACTTCGGCGAGAAGGTGTCCGCGACCGTACGGGACGAGCCGCTGTTCGACCCGGAGATGAACCGTATCCGCCGGTGAGTCACCGAAGCCGCGAAACCCCTGAGGAGGCCTGGCGTGACCCGCACCTATGACGTGATCGTTCTCGGACTCGGCGGTATGGGCAGCTCCGCCGCCTGGCATCTCGCCGAGCGCGGGGTACGGGTGCTCGGCCTGGAGAAGTTCGGGCCCGCTCACAACCGCGGGTCCAGCCATGGCGGTTCACGGATCACCCGGCAGTCGTACTTCGAGGGCGCCGCATACGTGCCGCTGCTCCTGCGCGCGTACGAGCTCTATGAGCGCCTGGAACGCGACACCGGTCTCGACATCGCCACCTTGTGCGGCGGTCTGATGGCGGGCCGGCCCGAAAGCCGTACGGTCGCGGGCTCCTTGGAGTCGGCCCGCACGTGGGACCTCCCCCACGACCTCCTGGACGCCGGCGAGATCCGCCGCCGCTTCCCGACCCTCACCCCCGCCGACGACGAGGTCGCCCTGTACGAGGCACGGGCCGGGCTGCTCAAACCCGAGAACACCGTCACCGCACAGCTTCGGCTCGCCGAACGGGCGGGCGCCGACCTGCACTTCGACGAACCGGCGGTCCGATGGTCCGCCGGCGCCGACGGAGTGCGCGTGGAAACCGCCGAAGGAACCTACACAGCCGGCCAGTTGGTGATCTGCCCGGGCGCCTGGGCGCCGCAGCTGCTCGCCGACCTGGGCCTGACGATCACCATCGAGCGCCAGATCATGTACTGGTTCCAGCCCACCGGCGGCGTGGACCCGTATCTGCCCGAGCGCCATCCCATCTACATCTGGGAGGACTCGGCCGACGTCCAGATCTACGGCTTCCCGGCGATCGACGGTCCGGACGGCGGCGCAAAGGTCGCCTTCTTCCGCAAGAACGGCGCGCCCTGCACCCCGGAGACCATCGACCGGACCGTGCACCAGCACGAGGTCGACGCCATGGCCGATCAGGCCAGGCTCCATCTGCCGTCGCTTCCCGGGAAGTTCCTGCGCGCGGCCACCTGCATGTACTCCACCACGGACGACGAGCACTTCGTGATAGCGCGGCACCCGTCCCATCCGGACTCGGTGACCGTGGCCTGCGGATTCTCCGGGCACGGCTTCAAGTTCGTGCCCGTCGTCGGCGAGATCCTGGCCGATCTCGCGCTGCGGGGTGCGACGGAGCACCCCATCTCACTTTTCGACCCGCGACGGTTCGAGCCGCCGCCCGCGTGAGAGGCCCCACCGCCCATGACGACCGCACCAGCCTCCTCAAGTCTGCTGGCGACCCTCCCGGGGTCCTACTACGCGGACGCCCAGGTCTTCCTGCGCGAACAGGAGCATGTCTTCGAATCCCTGTGGATGTGCGCGGTCCGCTCCGCCGACCTTCCGCGGCCCGGCGCGTACCGAACCGTGCAGATCGGCCGCGAGTCGGTCCTCATCACCCGCAACCGCCAGGGCGAGCTCCGCGCCTTCCTCAACGTCTGCCGCCATCGCGGCGCCCGCCTGTGCACCGAGGAGTCCGGTGAGGTGCGACGCAATCTCCAATGCCCGTACCACGCCTGGACATACGACCTCGACGGCCGTCTCGTCGCCGCACCGAATCTCTCGAAGATGCCGGACGTCGGCCGGGCCGAGTACGGGCTGCGCCCGGTCGCGCTGCGCGAATGGCTCGGATACGCCTGGGTGTGTCTGGCCGACGAACCGCCGTCCTTCGAGGACACGGTGATCGGCGCCGCCACCGAGCGGCTCGGCGAGCCCGCGGCGATCGAGCGCTACCGGGTGGACGAACTGGCGCTGGGCCGGCGCATCACCTACGACGTACGAGCCAACTGGAAGCTGATCGTCGAGAACTTCATGGAGTGCTACCACTGCGCGACCATTCACCCCGAACTGACCGAGGTGCTACCGGAGTTCGCGGAGGGCCTCGCCGCTCAGTACTACGTGGGCCACGGGGCCGAGTTCGGGTCGACGATCAAGGGCTTCACGGTGGACGGCAGCGCGGGCTTCGCGCGGCTGAGCGGGCTTGCGGAGGCGCAGGACCGTCGCTACTACGCGATCACCGTGAAGCCTTCGGTCTTCATCAACCTGGTGCCGGACCATGTGATCGTGCACCGGATGTACCCACTGGCCGTGGACCGCACGGTGGTCGAGTGCGACTGGCTCTACGCGCCCGAAGTCGTGGCTTCCGGGGCCGATGTCGGCCAGTCGGTCGAGCTCTTCCACCGCGTCAACGAACAGGACTTCGCGGCCTGCGAGCGTACGCAGCCGGCGATGAGCTCGAAGGCTTACCGGGACGGCGGTGTCCTGGTGCCCTCCGAGCATCACATCGGCGGGTTCCATACCTGGGTGCGCTCGCTGATCGGCTGAGCCTCAACTCGCTGTCTCGACCGGCCTCTTGTACATCCGCGTAGCCGTGATCTCGCTGTGCACCGTCTCCTCCTCCGGGTGCTGCTGCGGAAGGCCGGGGCGCAGGTGCTCCTCCACGCTGATGTACTTCAGGCCCGCCCTGAGGTCCGCGTCGTTGCGCAGCCGGATGACCAGCGGGAACTCGGCGAGGGCCGTCGTGTCGAAGAGGCCGGTGGTGTAGAGGAGCTGGACGCCCAGCGCGTCGGAGACGGCGCGCTGGAGTTCCAGGAGGTACGTGGCGTTGGCGCGGCCGATCGGGTTGTCCAGGAACAGCGTGCCCGCGTGCCGGTGCTTGTCCCGGCCGCGGTCGTTGCTGCGCAGCGCGGCCATGGTGCAGTACAGGGCGATGGCCGCGGTGAGCAGCTGGCCGCCTGAGAAGACGTCGCCCATCTGCCCGACGGGTACGCGCTCGGCGCGCAGGACCGCGTCCGGCTTGAGGATCTCGACGGCGATCCCGCGCGGTTCGAGCGCGGCCTGAACTCCCCTGAGCAGCAGGGACATTCCGTCCCTGCGCAGGTCGGAGTTCTTCTTGACGGCGGCACGGGTGGCCTCGTCCACCACTTCACCGAGGCGTTCGGTGAGCGTGGCCTGGTCGGGCTCCTCGAAGCGGATGCGCAGGAATTCCTGGCCCGACCACTCGCCGAGCCCCTCGGGCAGCTGCGACAGACGCTGGGCGGAGCGCAGGGTCGCGAGCGCGGATTCGACGAGGCCGCGCAGACGGTCGACGATGCTGTCGCGGTTGCGCTCCAGCTGCGCCAACTCGTCGGTGAGGACCCGCAGTCGGGGCGCGAACGCCTCGGCCCACTTCTTGGCGTGCTCGGGCAGCGCGGCGGCGGGCAGTTCGCGGATCTGCTGGCGTGCCGGGGTGCGCACCTGCTCGTAGCGGGTGGCATTGGCATGCCGTACGAGGACATCGCCGGCCTCGCGCACGGCGGCCTCGGCGGCCGAGAGGTCGGTGGCGCAGCCGCGCAGCGAGCGCCGGGTCTCGCCCGCCGCCTGACGTGCCTCTTCGAGGCTGCCGGGGAACGGCTCGGGCTCGCCCTCTTCCTCGTCCGTGTGGTGGTCGCGCAGCAGGTCCCTGAGCAGGGCGGCCGTCTCGTCGAAGCCCCCGGCGCCGTCCTCGGCCGTCCGGTGGGAGGCGAGCAGCTCGGCGTGGCTCTCGCGGGCGGTGGTCAACGCGTCGGTGCAGGCGGCCAGTTCACTCGTGGCGGTGCGAAGGAGCGTCTGGGCGTGCTCGGCGTCCGTGGGGGTACGGTCCGTGGTCAGCTCGGTGTGTGCCTCGCCGTCCTCGGGGGCGTGCCGCTCGGCCTCGCCGCGCAGGCGGCCGAGCTGCTCGCTCGCCGTGGACGCGCGGGTCTCCAGCATCTGCACCAGGGACTCGGCGCGCGCGGCGGCGGCCTGCCGGGAGGGCCCGTCCGAGCCGTCGGGCCCTTCGAGGAGCTGGGCGGCGCGGGTGCGGACCTTGTTGCTGAGCCGGTCGAGCTCGGCGACGGCCGCGGACTCGTCCGACTCGGCGCGGGCCTGCTCGGCACGCAGATCGGCGCCGACACCGACCTTCTCGTAGAGCTGCGAGGCCGCACGGTAGGCCTCGCGCAGGGCGGCGAGCGGCGCCTTCGGTGCGTCCCCTTCCAGGGCTACGTCATCGGGGGCGCCCGCGATCTCGGCGCGCTCGGCGCGCAGGGTGCGCGCGGTACGGCGGGCGTCGTCGGCGGCGCGCTGGGCGGCGCGGCGGTCCTCGTCGGCGGCTCGGGCGCGCTCCAGGCAGACCTGGGCCTTGGCCTCCGACTCGGCAGCCTCGTCGGCGAGTTCACGCAGTTTCACCTGCCAGCCGGCCCGCTCACGAAGGCGGAACGCCAGACCCGCCAGGGCGTCGGCGGCCCGCCGGGCGCGCTGGGCGGCGTCCTGCTTCTCGTCCCGTACGCGGGCGGCGTCGGCCGCCGCCTCGTCGGCCTCGGCCCGTACGGTGCGCGCCTCGGTCAGCTCGGCCTCGGCCTCTTCGGCGAAGGTACGCGCCGCGGTGGCGGCCTCTTCGAGCTCCGCGAGCCGGCCCGCAGGGCAGCCCGCACGCCAGGAGGCCAGACGGGAGGCCAGCTCGCGGTCCTTGCCGAGGCGGGCGGCCAGTGCCCGGATCTCCTCGTCGCGCTGCGTGGCGCGTGCGCGCAGCGTCTGCCGCTCCTCGTCCGCGGCCTGCTCGTCGTGCATGGCCGGATTCGGCGGGACGAGGAAGACGTCCGCGGGACCGTCCTGCTCGGGGGGCGTCGGTGCGAGCAGCGCGGCAGCGGTACCGACGGCCACCGTGGAGCGCGGCAACAGCGCCGCGCCGCTGAGCACTTCCCGCGCCCTGGAGTGGGTGTCGGGGTCGGTGATCACCACACCGTCGACCAGCTCGGGACGCGCCGCGAGCACGCGGGCGTGGTCGGCGGGAGCGACCGCCTGGGCGAGGTAGCGCCAGCCGGGCAGGGCCGGGATGCCGTGCTCACCGAGGTACTCGACCGTGGCCAGGACGTCCGGTCCCGGCGGGAGCAGGCCACCGTCACCGAGCGCGCCCAGGATCCGGGAGTCGTCGGCGGCGGCGGTGCGCAGATCGAAGAGCTGACGCTCGGCGCGGGTGACTGCGGTGTCGAGCAGCTCCTTGAGCTCATCCGCGGAGCGGTCCAACTCGGCGGCGGAGAGCGGCCCTTCGGGGTGCTCCGACGCGTCGTCGGTCCGGGGCCCCGGCACTCCACCGCGCGTGGCGGGCAGTCCGAGCATTTCGACAAGCCGCTCCTCGGCGGCGAGCGCACCGGCGGTGCGCAGCTCGGCCTCGTACGACCGGCCCGCCGCATCCGCGGCATCGGCCGCACGCGCGGCGGTGAGCTCGGCGCGCGCCTCGGTGGACGCGGCCTCACGGGCCTGGTCGCCGGTGACGCGGGCGGCCTCGCGGGCCGTGTCCCAGGCCGCGACCGTGGTCTTCTCGGCGTCGCTCGCGGCAAGTGCGGCGCGCGCCGGATCGGCGTCCGGTGCGGTGTCGTCGAGCCAGCCGGCCCGTACCGCCTCGGCGGTCTCCTGCTCGACCTCGCTGAGCCGCTGCTTCAGATGCCCGACTTCGCTGCGGGCGCGCTGGGCGTCCGTGGCGGCGACGGTGGCATCGCGGTGGGCGGCCTCGCCTGCCTCCTGCAGTGCGGCGGACCGCTCCTCCTCCTCGTTCGCGAGCTGCTCGGCGCTTTCGGCGGCGGTGTGCAGCGCGCGTACGAGATCGGCGGCGGCCTCGGCGCGGGCCGCGAGCGCCGGTGCGGCGTCCCGCTCGGCCTCACGGATCGCGACGGCCACGCGCGCGGAGCGGTCGGCTGCGGCGCGGTGGCGCAGCACGGCCTCTGCGGCCTGCCAGGCGGAGTGCAGCGTACGGGAGTCGGCCAGCTCGCGCTTCTGTGCGGCAGCGGACTTCTCGGCGGCGGCGAGCGCCAACGAGGCGTGTCGGTAGGCGAGTTCGGCGGCGATACGGGAGCTCGCTCCGCGCGCCTGCTCCGCTTCGGTGACCGTGTGCGCGGCGGTCGTGACCTGCTGCGCGAGCTCGGCGGCACGCCCCCGCTCCTGCACGGCGCGGGCGGAGAGCCGCCGGGCGAGAGTACGGGTGCGCCGCTCGGCGCCCGCGTGCACCTCACGGGCGCGGGCCCGGGTCTCGGCGCCCTCGACGATCCGGCCGAGCAGATCGACGGAACCGGCGGTGAAGTCCCGCTCGGCGATCAGTTCGGCCCGTCGGCCGAGCTTGTTGCCGAAGCCGCTCACCAGGTCGGCGAGGCCGTCGGTGTCACGCGTGTCGGTGACAGCGCGCAGGAGCAGGTCGGTGAAGTCGGAGTCCTTCTTGACCGCGAACAGGCCGGCGGCCTCGCCCTCGTCGGCGTTCATCTCGCGCTGGTAGCGGAAGAGTTCGGGGTCGAGGCCGAGATCGCCGAGGTGCTCGTTCCAGCGGTCGTGGATCTCCTCCCAGTGCACTTCGAGATGCGGATACGCCTTGCCCGCCTCGGTCAGCGCGTCGCGGAAGCCCTTCATGGTGCGGCGGCGCCCCTGTGCGCCGGAGGCGCCTTCCGCCACCGGCCGTACCGCCATGGACTCCGCCACCGGCAGGTTGTCGAGGCTCAGTCCGGGACCGGGCCGGAAGGAGTACCAGGCCTCGGCGAACTTCCGTGGGTCGTTGGAGACTTGGCGGCCGCGCCACTCGCTGGCCTTGCCGACGACCACGCACTCGCCGGTCAGCGTGTGCTGCCACTCCAGGGCCACATGACCGCAGTCGTCGGCGAGCAGGAACTTGCGCAGCACGCCGGAGCTGGCGCCGCCGAGGGTGTTGCGGTGGCCGGGCAGCATCACCGAGAAGATCAGCTTGAGCAGGACGGACTTGCCGCCGCCGTTCTCCAGGAACAGCACACCGGCCGGCGCCGGGCGGCGCTGCGGCCCGGTCGGCTCCTCGCTGAAGAACTCCGCCTGCTGCGGCGCGGGATCGGGCACGGGCTCGCCGACTCCGCGCAGGTCAAGGACCGTGTCGGCATAGCGCGCACCGGCGGGGCCGATGGAGTAGAGGCGGACCCGGGACAGCTCGTACATGGCGGACTCTCGTGAGCGGGTGGGCAGGGCGGAGGTTCAGCGTGCAGGGGTGGTCAGGGGCTGTCGGCGTGGAACGGGAGTCCCGCCCCCGCCACCAGCTCCAGATCCTTGTCCTCGGTGGGCGGCAGCAGGCTCGCGGAGCCGTCGCTCACCGGGACGACCCCAAGTTCGAGCAGCTCGGCCATGGCCGCGGAGCCGGCCATGTCGCGCACCTGCAGCTGATAACGAGGCGTCGTGCGATACGTGCCTCCGGAGTCGTCCCCCGTGCGCTGCAGGAACCCGGAGTCGGTGAGGAACGCGGCCGCCTTGGAGACGATGCCGGTGGTCGAACCGGCAAGCCGCCGTGCGTCCTTGGTGGCACCGGTCGAGCTGCGGCGGGCCCAGATCCGCCAGGCGGACTCCAGGCCGGGGGCTTCGGTCGCGGGGTCGGTGTTCTCGCCCGCCTCCTCGGCGCGCTCTTCCAGGCGGTGACACGCCTGGCGTACGAAGGCGTCCACGCCGTTGACGGTGATCCGCCCGATGTAGCCGTCGTCGGCCAGGTCCTCGGGCCGCGGGAAGGCGAGGGCGGCGACGGCGAGATGGGCGAGCCCGTGCAGGAAACGGTCGCCCGCGTCGGAGGACGCACGCCGGGCGTAGTCACCCATCCGTACGGCGAACAGCGAGTCCTCGGCGGCGGTCACGGCCATGCCCGCGCGCGGGGAGACCTCGAGGACCACCAGACCGAGACCGCTGGCCACGGCGTCGGCGAGCCGAGCGAACGGCGGGTCCTCGCGGTAGCGGCGCAGCAGCTCGGCGTACTCGGCGTCACGGGCGGGCAGCAGCTTGGGCTGCAGGCCGAAGGAGACCAGACGTGCGGCATCGGCCGCGTCGGCCGGGGTGACCGGCGCGGGTGCGGCGGGGCGCGCCTCGGACTCGCCCCAGGCACCGGTCTCGACGGCGTCCTTGTCGCTCACGGGCGGGGCTCCTTGTCGCAGGGGGTGCTGAGGTACGTATCGAAGCGGGTGCTGATGTACGTATCGAGGAGGCAGATCACGCCGCCTCCGTCCGGTCGGCCGCCATCCCGACGGCGTCGAGCAGGGCGGTCCCGACGATGAGATCGGCGCCGCCGAACTCGGGATCGTCGAGCTCGGTCCCGTCGTCCACGGCGAAAAGGAGCTTCGGCTCGCCCTGGCGGTAGGCCGTGCCGACCGGCGGGCTCGCCGCGTGCACCGCCAACAGGGCGACGAGATAAGGCAGTTCGGGATCGATCCGGCGTGCGTCGGCGAGCAGCCCGGACAGGCGGCGCGGCGCCTCGTGCTCCAGGTCGAGCAGCTCCATGGCCTGCGCGAGCTGCTCCTCGCTGAAGCGGCTGTCGTCCGGTGTGGCGATCAGATCCGGCTCGGGCATCTCGGCACCGAGATGCTCCCGCTCCTGCGGCGGGGTCAGCAGTATGTCGACGAGATCCGCGACCCGTACGGATGTGGGCGTCCGCAGTCCGGTGCCGCGCGCGAAGAACGCGTCGGTCACGCGGATCGCCTGCTCCACGGGCAGCGGCAGCACCGGCGCCACCAGCTGGCCGTACAGATCGAGGCCGGTGCGCCCCGACGGCGGCGCGAAGGCCTGGCGGTCCTGCTCGGCGCGGAACAGCGGGCCAGCCTCGAGGAGGCGCGACTGCAGCTGGGTGTGACGGCGGATGCAGTCCTTGACGATGTCGACCAGCTCGGCCGCGCGCCGTTTGTGCTCCTGGTCCTCGGCCTCGTCACGGGCCTTGCGGATATTGGTCAGGATCGCGTTCTCGTGCCGGTAGCGGTCGGCGACATGGTCGAGCGCCTCGGCGATCATGTCGGGCACGGCTTCCAGCCAGTCCACCGCGCGCACATTGCGCCGGGTGGCATCGAGCGCGCGCCTGAGCGTCTCCGAGTACTGCACCGTCCGATAGCGCGCCTGCTCGGCGGCGAGCTGGGCGTCGGCGAGCCGGCCCCGGCTGATCAGCACTTCGAGCTTCACCTCGGCGGCGATCTGCGCGCTGGTGACGTCGGTGTCGAGCGCGCCCACCAGGACATTGACGGCCTCGTCCGTCGTACGGAGATAGACACCGCCCCCGTAACCCGGCACCTCTTCGATCAGCTTGAAGTCGTAGTCGCGGCGCACATAGCTGCCGTCGGTGGCGAAGGTCCCGTACACGGCGCGGAAGCCGCGGTCGACGCTGCCGACGTTGATCAGGTTCTCCAGGACCCAGCGCGCCACCCGCTCGTGCTCGGCGATGGGCCGCTGCGGGGCCTGGGCGGCGATCCGCGGGATCAGCCGGGCCACGATCTGCTCGTGGTCGGCGCCCGTGTCGAAGTCCATGTTGAGCGTGACGAGGTCGATCGCCGAGAGCGCGACCTCCGCCATCGCGTACACCGTGTACTCACCGGCGAGATTGGCCTTGCGGACGTCCAGGTCGTGCAGCGGGGCGGTACACGCGAGCGCGCGCAGGCGCCGCGCCAGGCCCTCGTCGGCGGCCGGGCCCGGTGCCGGAGACGGATGGATCTTCGCCGGGGCAGGAGCAGTCACGACGTAGAGGTTAGGCGCTCACACTGACAACGACCGAAACGGCGCAGTTGGGGCTGCTTGTCCGTTGCGCTGAGTCACGGCCGAGAAGTGACCCGGATCACAGCCCGCCGACGCCTTCGTCGCCCGAAAGCCGCCGCGCGTAGGCCTCCACGACCCGCTTGCGCGAGTCGTCCAGATACCCGGCGAGCAGTTTCTCGGCCGCCGCACGGCCACCCGCGTCGAGCGTGTCGAGCAGTTCGCCGTTGCGTGCGAGATACGGCTCGTGCAGCCGGTGCGGATCGTCGACGAGGTGGAAGGCGAGCCGGAGTTCGGCGAAGACGCTGCGCATCAGTTCGTCGGTGCGCTCACTGCCCGCCAGGGCGACGAGTTCGCTGTGGAACCGGATGTTGGCCGTTCCGACGCCCGTCCAGTCCTCGGCCGCGGCCGCCCGCCTGCCGTCCTCGACGGCCCGGTGAAGGCCGTCGAGCCCGTACGGCGCCTTGCCGAGACCTCGGACGACCGCGCATTCCACCAGCCGCCGCGTGCGGTAGATGTCCTCGACGTCCTCGACGGTCAGGACCCGTACGAACACACCCCTGTTGAGCTCGTGGACGAGCAGCCGTTCATGCGTGAGCAGCCGGAACGCCTCGCGCAGGGTGTTGCGCGAAACCTTCAGGGCCGCGCCGATGGCCTCCTCCGAGAGGCGCTCACCGGGCGGGAAATAGCCCTCCGCGATGCGCCCGCGCAGGATGTCGGCGACCCGCTCCGCGGTGCTGGTGCGGCCCAACAGGGCGCGGTCGTCCACGAGTCCGTTCATGGCCTGGATTCAACCGCAGAATCCAAGAACCTTCCACCATGGGTATTGAGGGATCGTTGAACAATCCTCTACGGTGACGGACACCCGCACTCCCGCACGGCTCCAACAGCACGGCCACACCCGCACAGGCACAGGCACGCTCCCCGCCCCCTCCATCGACAGAGGTGCCCGGATGACCGCGACCCCACCGTCCCGCGATGTGACCACCGCTCCCTCGAAGCCGACGCCCGATCCCGAACTCAGCGAGGAACAGGGCGCGTTCGCGTGGCTCAGGGCCCTCGGTCCGCGCGGGCGGCGTGCCTTCGCCGGCGCGTTCGGCGGCTATGCGCTGGACAGCTACGACTACTTCACACTGCCGCTGAGCATGGTCGCGATCGCGGCCTACTTCGGGCTCGACAACGGACAGACGGGACTCTTCACCACCGTCACCCTGGTGGTCTCCGCAATAGGCGGCGCGCTCGCCGGGGTGCTCGCCGACCGCATAGGCCGCGTCCAGGCCCTGATCGTCACCGTCATCACGTACGCCGTCTTCACCGTGGCCTGCGGCTTCGCCCCCAACTACGAGACCCTGCTGGTCTTCCGCGCCCTGCAGGGCCTCGGCTTCGGCGGGGAGTGGGCGGTCGGCGCGATCCTCGTCGCCGAGTACGCGAGCGCCAAGCACCGCGGCCGCACCCTCGGCGCGATCCAGAGCGCCTGGGCCGCCGGCTGGGGTCTGGCGGTCCTCGTCTACACGCTGGTCTTCCAGTTCCTCGACGCCGACACCGCCTGGCGCGTGATGTTCTGGACCGGCGCGCTGCCCGCCCTGCTCGTGCTCTACGTCCGCCGCAATGTCCAGGACGCCCCCGAGGCCGCCGAAGCGCGCAGGAAGAGCCCGCACAAGGGCACCTTCACCACCATCTTCAAGCCGGGCCTTCTGCGCACCACCCTGTTCGCCGGACTCCTCTCCACCGGCGTCCAGGGCGGCTACTACACCCTGGCCACCTGGGTACCGACCTATCTCAAGACCGAACGCGGCCTGACGGTCGTCGGCACCGGCGGCTATCTCGCGGTCCTGATCTCGGGCGCCTTCATCGGCTATCTGACCGGCGGCTATCTCACGGACGTGCTCGGGCGCAAGAAGAACATCGCCCTGTTCGCCGTCCTGTCCGCGCTGTGCATCCTGGCCTTCGGCTCCATCCCCGAGGGCTCCAACGGCATGCTGCTCGTGGTGAGTTTCCCGCTCGGGTTCTGCATGTCGGCGATCTTCAGCGGTTTCGGTTCCTTCCTCGCCGAGCTCTACCCGACGGCCGTACGCGGCACGGGCCAGGGCTTCACCTACAACACCGGCCGCGGCGTGGGTGCGATCTTCCCGACCCTCGTGGGCTTCCTCTCCGACAGCTGGGGTGTCGGCGGCGCGCTGATCTTCGGCGCCCTCGCGTACGGCATCGCGGTGGTCGCCCTGGTCGGCCTGCCCGAGACCCGTGGCCGGGAGCTCGCATGACACGGAACACGATCCCCATGACGTACGCCGGACTCCCCTACACCGACCGGCAGTTGCCCCGCCACCAGCGCCTGCCCCGGGCCGCCCGCGCCCACTTCCGCAACGGCGGCGACGAGCCCACCGCGGGCTGGGCCCCCGGCCACACCCAGGCCAACCTGATCGCGGTGCCCGCCGACTGGGCGTACGAGATGCTGCTCTTCTGCCAGCGCAACCCGAAGCCGTGCCCGGTGCTCGACGTCACCGACGCGGGCGACTGGCGCACCCGGCTCGCGCCGGGCGCGGATCTGCGCACCGATCTGCCGCGCTACCGGGTGTGGCAGGACGGCGAGTTGACCGAGGAGCCCACCGATGTGACCGGGTGGTGGCGGGACGATCTGGTCACGTTCCTGCTCGGGTGCAGCTTCACCTTCGAGGCCGCGCTCACCGCCGCCGGCGTCCCGGTGCGCCACATCGAACAGGGCCGCAACGTTCCGATGTACCTCACCGACCGCCCCTGCCGCGGCGCCGGGCGCCTGAGCGGACGTCTCGTGGTGTCCATGCGGCCGGTTCCGCCGGAGAAACTCGCCACGGCGATACGGGAGACGGCTCTGCTGCCCGCGGTGCACGGCAGTCCGGTGCACTGCGGAGACCCGTCGGTACTGGGCATCGAGGACCTCGCCAAGCCGGACTTCGGGGACCCCGTGGACATCCACCCCGACGAGATCCCGGTGTTCTGGGGCTGCGGGGTGACACCCCAGGCGGCGGTCATGGAGTCACGACCGCCGTTCGCGATCACCCACGCACCGGGCCGGATGTTCGTCACGGACGTCCGCGACGAGACGTACCGCGTGATCTGAACCACAACACTCTGCAAGGAATGCACGTATATGAACCCTGTGACGCCTCTGACGCCTGTGATCGACCTCAACGCGGACCTCGGCGAAGGCTTCGGGCGCTGGCGGCTCACCGAGGACGAGCAACTGCTCTCGGTCGTCACCAGCGCCAACGTCGCCTGCGGCTTCCACGCGGGCGACGCGGTCACGATGAGGCGGGTGTGCGAGCTGGCGGCCGAACGCGGGGTGCGGATCGGCGCGCAGGTCTCGTACCGCGACCTGGCCGGCTTCGGCCGCCGCGCGATGGACGTGCCGGCCCATGAACTGGCCGCCGAAGTCGCGTACCAGATCGGCGCGTTGGAGGTCTTCGCGCGCGCGGCCGGCACAGGGGTCTCGTACGTGAAACCGCACGGCGCGCTCTACAACCGTGTCGTGCACGACGAGGAACAGGCGGGCGCGGTCGTCGACGGGGTGCTCCTCGCCGGCGGCCTCCCCGTCCTGGGGCTGCCGGGATCCCGCTTCCTGGACTTCGCGTCGAAGGCCGGCCTTCCGACCGTCACGGAGGCGTTCGCGGACCGCGCCTACACGGACGAGGGCACGCTGGTGCCTCGTACCCACTCGGCCGCGGTGGTCACCGACCCTTCGGCGGTCGTCGAGCGCTCGCTCGGCCTGGCACGGGACGGTGCGGTGACCTCGCATGACGGGCAGCGCATCGCGGTCCGCGCCCGGTCGCTGTGCCTGCACGGCGACACACCGGGCGCGGTGGAGCTCGCTCGTCGTGTACGGGCGCGGCTGGTGGCTGCCGGGGTCGAAGTGGCGGCCTTCGCATGACCGGCTCGGGGACCCGGCGGATCCTTCCCGTGGGCGAGGACGCCCTGCTCGTCGAGCTCGACAGCGGAACCGAAGCCCAGGCCCTGCATGCGGAGTTGCTACGGCTGCGCGCACAGGGCTCGTTTCCTGCCGTACGAGAACTCGTGCCCGCCGCCCGCACCGTTCTCCTGGACGGCCTGAGCGAGCCCGCGGACCGGGTCGCCGCCCGCCTCGCCGCACTCCCCCTGCCTCCAGCGCCCCCACCCACCCACGAGGTGATCGAGATCCCGGTGCGCTACGACGGTCCGGACCTGGCCGAAGTCGCCGCGCTCTGGGGCGTGTCAAGCACCGAAGCGCCCCGTATCCACGCGTCGTTCGACTTCCGGGTCGCCTTCTGCGGGTTCGCGCCGGGGTTCGGCTACCTCACCGGCCTGCCCGAGCGGTACACGGTCCCTCGCCACACGACTCCGCGCGCGTCGGTCCCGTCCGGCTCGGTCGCCCTGGCCGGCCCGTACACCGGCGTCTACCCCCGCTCCTCCCCCGGCGGCTGGCAGCTCATCGGCACCACGGACGTGGTCCTGTGGGACCACACCCGCACACCGGCGGCCCTCCTCGCACCCGGCGCGCGCGTGCGGTTCCGTCCTCTCGGGGAGGCCTGATGAGCGACCGCGCCCTCGTCGTGGTCCGGGCCGGCGCGCTCACCACGGTCCAGGACCTGGGCCGCCCCGGCCACGCCCATCTGGGCGTGCCGCCCTCAGGCACGCTCGACGGTCCGGCAGGCCTGCTCGCCAACCGCCTCGTTGGCAACGGCCCACTGGCCGCCCTCCTCGAAACCACCCTCAACGGCGTTGCCCTGCAACCCCGTTGCCCGGTGACCGTCGCGGTCACCGGAGCGCCTTGCCCGGTGTCGGTGGACGGCCGCCCGGCCGCATGGGGCGCCCCCGTGGATGTCCCCGCGGGCTCGCTTCTCACCGTGGGTACGGCCACGTCCGGCGTACGTTCCTACGTCGCCGTCTCCGGTGGGCTCGACGTGGACCCGGTCCTCGGCAGCCGCTCAACGGACCTCCTGTCGGGCCTCGGCCCGCCCCCACTCACCGACGGCACGATCCTCCCCCTCGGCCCGCCGGTCCCCCCGCACACACGCGTGGACGTGGGCCCTCAGCCCGCTCCCCCGGCCGCCCTGATCCTGCGCATCACGCGGGGCCCGCGCGACGACTGGTTCACCCCCGAGGCCCTACGGACTCTCACCTCGCACACCTTCACCGTCTCCTCGACGAGCAACCGCATCGGCCTGCGCACGGAGGGCACCCCTTTGGAACGTGCGGTACTGCGTGAACTCCCCAGCGAGGGCCTGGTCCTCGGTGCGGTCCAAGTCCCGCCGGACGGCCGCCCGGTGATCTTTCTGGCGGATCATCCGACGACGGGGGGCTATCCGGTGGTGGGGGTGGTCCGGTCGGCGGATCTGCCGGCTGCGGCCCAGGCCGCACCCGGCACTCCCGTACGGTTCATCGGGTGAGTCGTGCGTCCGCCGCTTGACCGGTCCGACTGCCGACTACGCCTTGATCGGTGCGGCCGATCCGGCGGCCTGCTCGATCTTCGCGCAGTAGGCGGCGCGGGCCTCTTCGTCGATCTGCATCTCGTGTTCGGGGCGCATTCCGGTTCGGCCGTCGACGCCTTCGCGCAGGATGTCCGCGTGCCCGGCATGGCGGTTGGTCTCGCCGAGGACGTGGACCAGGATGGCGAACAGGTTCGTGTCGGCATGAGGCTCCGGCCACCACGGCACGTGGCCGGAGGCGTCAAGGGCAAGCTCGTCGATCGTCGCGTCCGCGTGCTCCCACGTACGCCGGTAGAACCCGGTGATCTGCTCGCGGGTCTCGTCCGCGGTCGCCCACTGATCACTGCCGTCCGAGTCCTGCCACCGGCACAGCGGCTCCGGCGAGGGGCGGCCGAAGACCTCCCCGAAGTACCTGGCCTCGACGGTGGCCACGTGCTTGACGAGGCCGAGGAGGTTGGTCCCGGTCGCGGTCAAGGGCCGGCGGGCGTCGCATTCGGACAGGCCGTCGAGTTTCCAGAGCAGCGCCTCGCGGTCCCGCCGCAGTCTGCCGTGCAGGTTGTCCTTCGCGAATTCATCGATCATGCGGCATGACCCTGCCATGAGCTGCCCGGGGCCTCAAGATCGCGCCGACGGTCCGCGGCGGCCGGCAAAGCCGCTCCGGCCACGGATCAAGCCACGGAAAGCGAAGCCAACGCCGCCGACACCGCCTGCGAGGCCCGTAGATCCAGCGCATGCGAGGTACCGCGCGCCAGATGCCGGACCTCGCTCGCCGCCGGCGTCAGCAGCTGCGGCAACAGATCCGTGCACCTGCGCACCACCCACCCCGTTCCCGCGGTCGCCAGCCAGAACACGCCGGCCGACCGTGTCGCGGGCGCCCGATCCGGCAGGACGGACGGTGCCGGACCGAGCTCGTGCCCCAGAGCCCCCAGAAGCGCGTGGAACCGGGCGGCCAGCACCCGATGCCCCCGCTCACCGGGATGCAGTCGATCCGCGCTCCACATCTCGGGGGCCATGACCCACGCGTCGTGTGCCGCGTGCAGATGAACGGCCCCGTACCGCTCGGACAGCGCGTGCACCACCGAGTTGACCGCCCGCTGCCGCCGCGCCAGCGGACGGGCGAGCGCGGCAGGCAGCCCGAGCATCGTGCCGGGATCCGGCAGACACGCCGTGAGGAGCACCGCGCCACGTGAGGTGAACTCCCCGTAGACGGCGTCGAGTCGGGCCGCCACCGCATGGATGTCGAAGGTGCAGCGCAAGGTGTCATTGACCCCGACGAGCACCGACACCACATCGGGCGCGAAAACCAGCGCCTGCGGCAGCTGGCGTTCCAGCACGTCCCGCGTCTGGCCCCCGCTGAACGCGAAATTGCGGAACTCGACGGCCCCGGGGGCGAGAGCCGGTGCGAGGAGCGCGGCCCACCCCCGCCAACCCTCCGCGACGGGATCCCCCACTCCTTCGCTGAGCGAGTCCCCGAGCGCGGCGAACCGCAGCGGTCCGGACCCGTTCACCACCATGCCGCTCCCGCTCATGACAACCCCTCCGGCACCAGCGCGCCGCCACCCGCGGCCACCCGAAGCACCGGCGCCTCGTGCGCCGCCAGAAAGGCCGCCACCGCCCGGTCCCACCCGAAGCATTCGGCCCGCATACGGGCCGCGTGGCGCCGCAAACGCTCCGGCCGCTCGAGCAGCGCCTCGACGGCATCGGCGAAGGCCGCACCGTCATCCGCGGCCACCGCCCCCGCCGACCCCAGAATCTCCGCCAGCGCGGACGAAGCACTCGCCACCACGGGCGTCCCGCACGCCAGCGCCTCCAGCGCGGCGAGCCCGAAGGTCTCGGCAGGACCGGGCGCCAGGCAAAGGTCCGACGTGGCCTGCAGAGCGGCCAGTCGGCCGCGATCGGCGACATGTCCGAGGAAGCTCACGGGCAACGCCCGCGCCTTCTCCTCCAGGCGCGCCCGCAGGGGCCCGTCCCCGGCCACGACGAGCCGTACCGCAACGCCCCGCTCCCGCAGGACGCGTACCGCGTCGATCGCCGTCCCCGGCCGCTTCTCCACCGAGAGCCGCGAACCCATCACGAGCAGCACCTCGCCCTCGCCCGCATACCGCGCGCGCAGCGCCAGATCACGCAACCCGGGCCTGCAGCCCAAGAGATCGACACCGAGCGGCGCCCGTACGACATTGCGCGCCTTGATCCGTACGAACTCGCGCTCCGCCCACTCGGTCGTGCACACCACCCGCGAATAGGCGTGTGCGCTGAGGCGGTTGAGACGGTCCGCGGCCCGGCGCGCCGCTCCCTCGGGCAACCCCCAGGTGCGCAGCACCCCGTCCGCCGTCTCGTGCGACACCATCACGGCGGGTACGCGCGAGCGCCGCGCCCACTCGCCGGTCCAGCGCAGGGTGGTGCGGTCGGATATCTCCAGACGGTCGGGCGCGAGCTGCTCCAGCAGCCCGGTCAGGACCCGCCGATCGGTCAGCACGCGGTAGCCGCCGGTGCCGGGCAGCACCGGTCCGGGCACGGTGATCACACGCCCTTGCGCGGTCATCCGGTCCGAGGCCCGTGCACCGGGGACGATCAGCACAGGTTCATGGCCAGCGGCCAGATACCCGGCGCCCAACTCCCTGAGCGCGGTGCGCAGTCCACCGGACGCGGGCGCCACGAAGTTGGCCATCCGCACGATCCGCAGCCCGGCCACCGCACTCGCGTCCGCCATGCCCCGCGCACTCATGCCGCCACCGCCGCACGCGCGTCGAGCACCTCGGCGTAGTGGCCGATCAGCTGATCACCGACGGCCTCCCAGGTACGCCCCCGCACCCGCTCCTGCGCGGCCCGCCCGTACGAGGCCCGCAGCGCGGGATCCGCCGACAGCGCCCATACGGCCTCACGGATCGCGGCCGGGTCGCCCGGCGGCACGAGCAGCCCGGTGCGCCCGTGATCCACGAGGTCGAGCGGACCGCCGGCGGCGGGAGCGATCACGGGCACCCCGCTGGCCATGGCCTCCTGCACGGTCTGGCAGAAGGTCTCATAAGGACCGGTGTGCACGAAGAGGTCCAACGAGGCGAAGATCCGCGCGAGTTCGTCACCCGTGCGCCGCCCCAGGAAGTGCGCCCCCGGCAGGGCCGCCCGCAGCGTGTGCTCACTCGGTCCGTCGCCGGTGACGAGGAGGCTCACCCCGTCCATCCGGCAGACGCCGGCGAGCAGTTCGACCTGTTTCTCGGGGGCGAGCCGGCCCACGTAGCCGACGATGAGCTCGCCCTTCGGCGCGTACGTGCGGCGCAACTCCTCGTCACGCAGGGCAGGATCGAACCGCGTGGTGTCCACCCCGCGCGGCCACAGGCTGACCCGCGGCACACCGTGCGCGACCAGGTCGTGCAGCGAGGCGCCGGACGGTGCGAGCGTGCGGTCCGCCGCCTTGTGCACGGCCCGGATCCGCCGCCAGGCCGTGGCTTCACCGGCTCCCACATACGCACGGGCATAGCCCGCCAGATCGGTCTGGTAGACGGCGACGGCGGGGATGCCGAGCCGGGACGCGGCCGCCATCCCGCGTACGCCGAGGATGAACGGGCCGGCCAGATGGACCAGTTCGGCCCGGTGGGAGCTCAGCGCCGCCGCGACCCGTCGGCTCGGCAGGGCCACTCTGACGGCGGGGTAGCCGGGCAGCGGCAGGGAGGGGACGCGCACCACGGGGCAGGGCGCGTCGCTGTCGTCGACGGGCGGCTTGTGCGCGGTGGCGGGCGCGACGACCAACGGGTCGTGTCCGCGCCGGACGAGGTGGCGGGCGGTCTGCAGGGCGCAGTGCGCCACGCCGTTGACGTCAGGGGGAAAGGATTCGGTGACGATGACGACACGCATACCGGTGTTGTCGTCGCCCGCGGCGTGCCGGCGTCAACGTGGATCTTTCCGCAGAGGGAACGTCCCATGAGCGTTGCGCTCCGGCGGTCCCCAACCGGCGCAATTCCGGCGGGTTTCCGGCCGCCCGAGGCCGGATCTCTCCCGCCCGCGCCTAGACCTCTCCGATCCTGCTCCGCACCACGGTCTCCATCTCGGCCTCCTCGGCCGGATCCGCGGCAAGGCGCCGCAGCTGCTCCACCACACGGCTGTCGGCGGTCTCTGCACGCCGAGCCGCGAGCTCTCGGGTGGACTCCTCGCAGTCCCACAGGCATTCGACGGCGAAGCCCGCGGCGAAGGAGGGGTCGGTGGCGGCCAGAGCGTTGGCCGCGCGTCCGCGCAGATGGGACGAGGCGGTCTCGCGATAGATGTGGCGCAGGACGGGCGCGGCACAGGCGATCCCCAGCCGTCCCGTGCCGTCCACGAGGGTCCACAGCGTCGGCCCGTCGGGCCCCTCGGCCCGTACGGCCTCCCGCAGCGCACCCAGCACGAGCGAGGCGTCCTGGGCGCCGCCTCTGCAGGCGAGCACCCGGCCGGCCGCGGCGCCGAGAGCGTCGGGCCGCAGGGCCCAGCCGCGGGCGCGGTCGAGGGCGATGTCGTCGGTCATCCGCTCGAAGGAGTCGACGGCGGCCTCGATCACGACCTGAGAGCCGTCGGCGAGCGCGGCTTCCACCAGATCGAGTACGACGGGATCGCGGGCGTCGGATAGGTAGCGCAACGCGGTGCTGCGGGCCCCGTCCGACCCTGATCGCGCCGCGGAAATGATCTCCGGCAGATCCTCGGCCGTGGCCACGGCGGCAAGGCAACGGGCGGCCGGCACATGACGTCCGGCGCCCCGCTCCATCGCCTCCTCGGCCCAGGCGAACACGGCGGCGACGCTCCATCCGGGGCGTGGTCCGGCCGGCCTCATCTGCCGTTGCCATTGATCGAACGAGCCACGCTCGCCGGCGGCCCGCACCCGGGCGCCGATGGACTCGCGCGGATCGTCGCCCCACAGGCGCCACGGCCTCGGCTCGAAGGCATCGCGTACGGCGGCCGACAGCTCGGCGTCGCCTTCCGCGGTACGCGGGAAGCGGGCGAGCACGGGTTCGGCCAGGGCGGCGAGGCCCGAGTCGTCGTCGCGCAGGGCCAGTTCGTCCAGCGCCCAGGCCCAGTTGGAGCCCTCGGCGGCGTACCGGCGCAGCAGCATGAGCGCGTCGTCGCGGCCGTACGAGGCGAGGTGGCCCAGGACGGAGAGGGCGAGCCCGGTACGGGAATCGGCCTCATCGAGCACGTCCTCGGCGCAGAAGAGGTGGTGAGCGATCTGCTCGAGCGAGCCGCCCAGATCGAGGTAGAGCCGCGCGTAGTAGAGCGAGCGGTTCTCCACCTGCCAGTCGTGGCGGGGGTCGCTCAGCACACAGTGGTTCAGTGCCGCGAGGGCTTCCTCGCGGGGGGCGGTGAGCGCGTGCAGCGTGCCGTCGCCGCGACCTCGCTGGAGCAGGCCGAGCAGCGTACCGCTGGGCGCTATGACCGTGTCGAACATGGAAAGAGCCTCACATCAAGCGTCGACGCAACAGGGGTGTCCGTGCACTACCTGCAGGTGCGACAACACGTGCGGCTGTCCGTCGTCTGCTGCTTGCCGTAAGCCATCTCTCTCTGCCTCTCGGTCGGCGGCTCCGGATAGGAGCCGGTCACGGTGCGCGTGCTGCGGCATCTGCCCAGCAGTCGTGTCCGTGAATCACGACGTCATGATGACCCAGCCACTTCGGCCGGGTCGACCAGATTTCCACGGACCCCCCGCGTTCCCCCGTAAACCCCGGAATTACCCGGCTCCGAACAGCTCCAGCAGATCGGCCTTGCCGAACATCCGGGCCGTGTCCACCGCGGACGGCGTTCCCGCGGCCGGATCGGCTCCCCCGTCGAGCAGCGCCTTGATCACCGCGTCCTCCCCCTTGAAGACCGCGCCCGCCAGCGGCGTCTGCCCCCGGTCGTTGGCCCGGTCCCCGTCCGCGCCGCGCTCCAGGAGCGCACGTACCGCGGCGGCGTGCCCGTGGTACGCGGCGAGCATCACGAGGGAGTCGCCGCGGTCGTTGGTGAGGTTCACCGGCACACCGGCGTCCACGTAGGCGGCAAGGGTCTCGGTCTCGCCCTGGCGCGCCAGATCGAAGATCTTCGTGGCGAGCTCCACGACCTCCGGATCGGGTGCTTCCGTCATCGGCTCGACCTTTCGCTGAAGTGGCACCTGGAAGTGGCACCTGCTGGCCACCCGAGTGATCGACTGGCAAGAAAACCCCTGTGCACGGCCGCGTCGGCCGTACGAGTGAATCGACAGCGTACTGCCCGTCACGCCACATGACCGCCCCTGCCCGAGGCAAAGATCACCTCGGACCGTCCTTGCGGCCCGACACCCGCCCGGCCGGCTCAGCAGCATGCGCCCACACGAGGGAAATTAGCCGAATTTCACCCGGTTGCACCTTTTGTCGTATGGATACATGCTGTGAGCCTGGAAGAACTCATGGTGACTGTCCCCTCTACCAGGAGAACTCTCATGATTTTGTCCATCTCGGGCGTAGTGCTGCTGGGAATCATCGTCTTCCTCTTCTTCCGCAAGGACGGCCTCAAGGCTTCCCACGCGCTGGTCTGCGCGCTCTTCGGCTTCTATCTCGCGGGCACCGCCATCGCCCCGAGCATCAAGGCCGGCGGAGCGAGCCTGGCCAGCCTGCTCGGCGGCATCAAGTTCTGAGGGTTCCCCCTGTAGAACCGACCCGCACCAACCAACGGATCACAACTTCAGGAGTACGACGTGGCCAGGCGACCACTCCCGCGCATTCTGACCAGCGGCACCGCCTCCATCACCCGGAGCCGGGAGCTGGCCAGAACCGCAGCCGACAGCGCCACGGACGTACTCCATCCGTTGATCACCATCACTCGGGGACTGCGCCGCCTCGCAACCGCTGGGCGGCGCAAATGGACCGAGACTCCGAAGGACCGACGAGGACCCGTCCTGTTCCTCGTGGCGTCCTGTCTCCTGGTCGTGGTGCTCATTCCGTACGGTCCGCTGCTCGCTCTGATCTCCCTGATGGCAGCGGCCGCGTGGACGGGCCGGGACCGCACTCCGGTGCAGACCGGCCCGGACGAGAACCAGCTCCAGCGCCTGCACACGCTGTACGAGGCGCTGGTGCCGTATTTCTCCGTGCCTGAGGACCCGAGCCCGCTGTACGCGCACGGCGGGGAGTGGGAGAAGGCGTTCAAGGCCCACGAGTTCGACGACAGCGGCCGGATCAGCCGGCTCTCCCTGCGCTACCCCGCGTACTTCACCGACGGCGAGGCCGCGTCCCGGGCCCGTATCGAGCAGGTGCTGCACGCGAAGTCGGGACGCGGGCGCGAGTACCACTTCGAGTGGGACGAGGAGGGCAACGAGCTCACCGTCAACGTGCTGCCGCCGCTGCCCACGGACATCGCCGCGCAGCGCTTCGTGACCACTCCCGGCGAGACCGTACTCGGCTTCACGGACGAGACCGCCGTCCAGCGCACACTGCCGGTCGTCGACGGGGCGGAGCAGCGCGACGTACCGCCGGTGGTCTGGCGCACCGGACCGCGCTCGACCGAGCCGCACCTTCTGATCGTCGGCCAGCCCGGCAGCGGCACCACGACCCTCATGCGCTCCCTCGCCCTGCAGGCCCTGGAGTACGGCGACATCCTGCTCGTCGAGGGCAGCGGCACCGGTGAGTACGCGTGTCTGACCGGCCGCCGTGGCGTCCTCGGCGTCGAGTGCGGGCTCGCGGGCGCCGCCGCCTGTCTGGAGTGGGCGGCGCACGAGACGGAGCGCCGGCTGATCGCCGCGAACCGCGCCCGCCAGGCCGGCCACCCCGCGCCCGACGACACCCGCCGCCCGCTGTGGATCTTCCTGGACCGGCCCAGCGTCCTCGGCCATCTGGCCGCGGCGGACGGACGCCAGGACCCGCAGGCGCTGCTCCAGGTCCCGCTGCGGCACGGGCGTGCGGCCAGTGTCACGGTGGTGGTGGCCGACCAGTTCGACACGATGGACGCGCTCAGCGACCCGGTGCGCCAGCACACCCGGGCGCGCGTGGTCCTGGGTGCCGCGCCGGCCGAGCAGATCGAGGCGGTGCTCGGCGCCTCGCCGCACACCACGCCCACCCCGGACGTCCCGCCCGGCCGCGGCTACGCGCGAATGGGCGCGGGTCCGGTCCACCGTCTCCAGGTCCCGGCCACCCCGGACCCGTACGACGACGCGACCAGCGACACCCACCGGCGCGCGGTCCTCGACCTGCTGCCGGAGCGCGTCGCCACCGAGGACGACACGCTCAGCCCGACGAGCGCCTGAGCAGCGGCTCCACACCCGGCCCGGGCGGCTCACAGCGGCCCGGGCGGCCTTATGCGACGAACGTCTGCGGCTGGTGCACGCCGCCTCCGGCTCCGCCTTCGACGAGCCGGGCCGCGGCGGCGAGTCGTACCGCGGCCTCGTCGGCCAGCGCGCCGCCCACCGTGAACGGCAGCCGTACGAAGCCCTCGAAGGCCCCGTCCACGCCGAACCGCGGCCCCGAAGGCACCCGCACACCGACCCGCTCACCGACCTCGGCGAGCCGCGAACCGGACAGGCCCCCGGCGCGCACCCAGAGCGTGAGTCCGCCGTGCGGCACCTCGAACTCCCAGTCCGGCAGCTCACGGCGCACGGCCGCGACCAGCGCGTCCCGGTTCTCCAGGGCCTGGGTGCGCCGGATCGCCACGGCCTCCTCCCAACCCCCCGTGCTCATCAGCCAGTTGACGGCCAGCTGCTCCACCACCGGCGTACCGAGGTCGGCGTACGCGCGGGCCGCGACCAGACTGCGGATGATGTCGGGAGCGGCCCGTACCCAGCCGATCCGCATACCGGCCCAGAACGCCTTGCTCGCCGAGCCGACCGTGATCACCGACGAGCCCGCCGGATCGAAGGCGCACACCGGCCGCGGCATCTCGAAGCCGGGCTCGAGCCACAGCTCGCTCATCGTCTCGTCGACGACCAGGACCGTGCCCGCGGACCGTGCCGCGTCCACCAGCGCACGCCGCTGGTCGCCGTCGGGCAGCGCACCCGTCGGATTGTGGAAGTCGGCCACGACGTAGGCGAGTCGGGGCGCGGACTCGCGCAGCACCTGACGCCAGCGGTCCAGGTCCCAGCCGCTGAGCCCGTCCCCCATGGCGACCGGCACAAGCCGCGCTCCGGCTTCACGCATCAGCTGCAGGATGTTCGCGTACGAGGGCGACTCGACCGCGATGCGCTCACCGCGCGGCGCGAACAGATGACAGATCGCGTCGATCGCGCCCATGGCCCCCGTGGTGACCATGATCTGCTCGGGCATGGTCGGGATGCCGCGTTCGGTGTAGCGGTCGGCGATCATCTGCCGCAGAGCGGGCAGGCCCGCCGGGTAGTCACCGTGCGTGTGTGCGTACGGCGGTAGCTCTTCGAGGGCGCCCTGCACCGCGCGCGTGAGCCACGGTTCGGGCGCGGGCAGTGCGGCGCAGCCGAGGTCGATCATCGAGCCGAGCGCCTCGGGCGGCAGCGGTTCGAGACCGCGCGCGGGCAGTGGGTTCCCGGCCGGTACGGCGGTCCAACTGCCCGCTCCGCGACGGGATTCCAGGAACCCTTCGGTGCGCAGCGCCTCGTACGCGGCTGCCACCGTCGTCCGGCTGACGTTGAGCGACTGGGCCAGCTCCCGCTCGGCGGGCAGCCGGGCGGCGACCGGGACGCGGCCTTCGAGTACGAGGGTGCGTACGCCGTCCGCGAGGGCGCGGTAGGCGGGCGGGCGGCGGGTGCCGGGACCGGCGGGGCGCGCCTGCTGCGAGGTGATGAGACGTGCGAGCTGGGTGGAGCCCACCGCCGAAGTCCACTGCGCCATGAAACCAGTCCACCTTCCCCGAATTGGCCCTATCGGCCCTCTCCTGGCAAGCCACAGAGTGTCATGTGTCGGCCAGTTAAGGCCACTGCCCCTCTGGGTGCAGGCCACAGAGCGGCAAGTTGCCGCAGAACCACCGAGGGGGACCCCTTGCCGAGCGGCACGCATCTGACCCGCCGCCTCATCCAGCTCTACGCGGGCCTCGCTCTGTACGGCGCGAGCTCGGCGCTCCTGCTGCGCTCCGGCCTGGGCCTCGAGCCGTGGAACGTCCTGCACGAGGGCATCGCCGAGAAGACCGGCCTGACCATCGGTGTCGTCTCGATCATCGTCGGCGCGCTCGTCCTGCTCCTGTGGATCCCGCTGAAGCAGAAGCCCGGACTCGGCACCGTCTCCAATGTGTTCGCGGTCGGCCTGGCCATGGACGGCACGCTCGCCCTCGTCCCCGACGCACAGGGCTGGCCGCTGCGGGTGTCCGCCCTGGTCGGCGGCATCCTCCTCAATGGTGTGGCGACCGGCCTCTACATCTCCGCCAAGTTCGGCCCGGGACCGCGCGACGGCCTGATGACCGGCCTCAACCACGCCACCGGCTGGTCGATCCGGCTGTCCCGTACCTGCGTCGAGATCGCCGTGGTGGCCACCGGGTTCCTGCTCGGCGGCACCGTCGGTGTCGGCACGGTCCTCTACGCGCTGGCCATCGGTCCGCTGGCCCAGTTCTTCCTGCGCTTCTTCGCCATCCCGGATCCGCAGTCCGGCAGCCGGGTGGTCGCCGGCTCGCCACGCAAGCGGGCGATACTTCGGTCGTGACCTCGCCGAACCCCCCGATACGCCACCCCTACCTCGACGCCGCCCTTCCGCTCGCCTTCGCCCACCGGGGCGGGGCGGCGGACGGTCTGGAGAACACCGAGGCCGCGTTCCGCAGCGCTGTCGACTCCGGCTACCGCTATCTCGAGACGGATGTGCACGCCACGGCGGACGGCCGGCTTGTCGCCTTCCACGACTCCACGCTCGACCGGGTCACGGACACCGGCGGAAGGATCGCCGAGCTGCGCTGGCCGGAGGTGCGCGAGGCGCGGGTCGCGGGCAAACAGCCCGTCCCCCTCTTCGAGGACCTCCTCGAAGCGTTCCCCGAGGCCCGCTGGAACGTGGACGTGAAGGCGGAGCCCGCGCTGCTCCCCCTGCTGGATCTCATCCGTCGTACGGACGCCTGGGACCGAGTCTGCATCGGCTCCTTCTCGGAGTCCCGCGTCGCCCGCGCCCAGCGGCTCGGCGGCCCGCGCCTGGCCACCTCGCTCGGCACCTCGGGCGTGCTCGCCCTGCGCCTGCGTTCCCTCGGCGTCCCCGCCCCGCTGCGCCGCGGCGCCGTCGCCGCACAGGTCCCCGAGACCCAGTCCGGCATCCGCGTGGTCGACCGCCGCTTCGTGCGCACCGCCCACGCGCTCGGCCTGCAGGTCCACGTGTGGACCGTGAACGACCGGGCACGGATGGAGCGACTCCTCGACCTGGGAGTGGATGGCATCATGACCGATCACACGGGGACACTGATCGAGGTGCTCAAGGAGCGCGGGGCCTGGGCCTGAGCGCAGCCCTCGACCAGCAGGAGCGAGGGGGCGCGGTGGGCGCGGACACCGTAGTGGAACGCAGCGGGCACGAGCAGCGCCGCCGCGAACAACGGGGCTGGTACTTCTACGACTGGGCCTGCTCGGTCTACTCGACCAGCGTCCTCACCGTGTTCCTCGGCCCGTATCTCACCGAGATCACCAAGTCCGCCGCGGACGCCGACGGCTTCGTGCACCCGCTCGGCATCCCGGTACGGGCGGGTTCCTTCTTCGCGTACTCGGTCTCGGCCTCGCTCGTCGTGGCCATCGTCCTGATGCCCCTGGCCGGCGCGGTGGCCGACCGCACCGGCCGCAAGAAGCCGCTGCTCGCCGCCTCGGCCTATCTGGGCGCCGCGGCCACCACGGGCATGTTCCTGCTCGACGGCGACCGCTATCTCCTCGGCGGCGTCCTCCTGGTGATCGCCAACGCCACGTTCGCCGTGGCCATGGCCCTCTACAACTCGTATCTCCCCCAGATCGCCACCCCTGACGAGCGCGACGCCGTCTCCTCGCGCGGCTGGGCCTTCGGCTACACCTCGGGCGCGCTCGTCCTGGTGCTCAACCTGATCCTCTACCTGGGCCACGACTCCTTCGGCGTCTCGGAGGGCATGGCCGTACGCATCTGCCTGGCCTCGGCGGGCCTGTGGTGGGGTGCCTTCGCGCTGATCCCGCTACGCAGGCTGCGCGACCGCCGCCGCGATCCGGCCGACCAGGCCGCGGCGATCGGCGGTTGGCGCCAACTGCGCGCCACGTTGAAGGACATGCGCCGCCACCCGCTGACCCTGGCCTTCCTCCTCGCGTATCTCGTCTACAACGACGGCATCCAGACGGTGATCTCCCAGGCCTCGATCTACGGCTCCGAGGAACTCGGCCTCGACCAGTCCACGCTCATCGTGGCGGTCCTCCTGGTCCAGCTGCTCGCCATCGCGGGCGCGCTCGGGATGGGGCGGCTCGCCCGGGTGCATGGGGCCAAGCGGACGATTCTCGGATCGCTGATCGCCTGGACCGTGATCATCGGTGCGGGCTACTTCCTGCCCGCCGGTACGCCCGTCTGGTTCTTCGTCCTGGCCGCCGGTATCGGCCTGGTCCTCGGCGGATCGCAGGCCCTGTCGAGGTCCCTGTTCTCGCATCTGGTGCCGCAGGGCAAGGAGGCCGAGTACTTCTCCGCGTACGAGATGAGCGACCGCGGCATGAGCTGGCTCGGCCCGCTGATCTTCGGTCTGACCTACCAGGCCACCGGCAGCTACCGGGACGCGATCGTCTCGCTCGTGGTCTTCTTCGCGCTCGGGTTCGTGCTCCTCGCGCGGGTCCCGGTACGCCGGGCCATCGCGGCCGCGGGCAATCCCGTGCCCGAACGCATCTGAGAAAACTTCGGGTAAACCGGGGGGCGGATTTAACACCGGGTGACAAAGGCCGGTAGTGTACGCCTTTGGCCTACCGGGCGTACCGTTCCTTCACGCTAAAGAAACTCAAGCGTTGGGTGACATCTCCTGCCAGATGTGACAAACCGGACCAGGGTGGGTACAACAAGGGGCGGCTAAGACGGCGACGCGTGACCCGGAACGGGAATCTTTACCGCCGACCGGACGTTGACCGGATGACGACGACAGCGACACCTGTCCTGTGGGCGACAAGCCCGGGAGGCACGATTCATGAGTGAGCGAGCTCTTCGCGGCACGCGACTCGTAGTGACCAGCTACGAGACCGACCGCGGCATCGACCTGGCTCCGCGCCAGGCGGTGGAGTACGCATGCGAGAACGGACATCGATTTGAGATGCCGTTCTCGGTGGAAGCAGAAATCCCTGCGGAGTGGGAGTGCAAGGTCTGCGGGGCCCAGGCACTTCTCGTGGACGGCGACGGCCCTGAGGAGAAGAAGGCCAAGCCCGCGCGTACGCATTGGGACATGCTCATGGAGCGGCGTACGCGGGAGGAGCTGGAGGAGGTCCTGGCCGAGCGCCTGGCCGTCCTGCGCTCCGGGGCGATGAACATCGCCGTGCACCCGCGCGACAGCCGCAAGACGGCATAACGCGGTACACGCGGTACATACGCAGCACCGGACCGGGGGCGCGGACACTGATGTGTCTGCGCCCCCGGTCCGGTTTTGCGTAGGCGGTCAGATTCCTGCCTGCACGGTGACCGTCACGTCCAGGTGACCGTGACGTCCGGTGACCGTGACGTCCGGTGACCGTCACGTCCCCGTGATCGTCACGTCCCTGGAACGCGACCGGCCGGGCACACACCCATAGGGCGCGCACCCGGCCGGGTACATCTGCGGGTCAGGAGCCGATCGGCGGGTACGGCCCGTCGTCTCGGCGCGGGCGCTCCTCGTGGGAGCTGTCCTCGCGGATCACCTCGCCCTGGACGACCTTGCCGTCGGGGCGGTGGATACGGGCCTGCTGGAAGGCGTTCTCGAAGGTGCCGGGGCCGGCCTCGGCCAGGCGCTTCTCGAAGGACTTCTCGGCCCGCCTGGCGACGATCTTGCGGACCGGCGGCAGCAGACAGATCAGGCCCAGGGCGTCGGAGAGCAGTCCGGGCATGATCAGGAGCAGACCGCCGAGCATCGTCAGACCATTGCCACGGCTCTGCTGGGGCGAGGGCGGGGCCTCGCCGGTGGCCGCGGCGGTCTGGGCCTGCTGCAGAGTCTCGGTCAGGCTGCGGAAGGCACGGCGGCCGGCCCGCTTGATCACCACGGAGCCGAGCACAACGCCGGCCAGGAGCAGCAGGAAGACCACGAAGCCACTGGTCGCCTGGGCGACCTGGATCAGCAGCCAGATCTCGAGCACCAGCCAGGCGGCGATGCCGAGCGGCAGAAACCGGAGCACCTTCGAACGGCCCGCAGGGCGTCCGGAGGGGCGTGCTGTCGGAGGCGTCGTCATGTATCCAGTGTGCCGTGCACCGCATCCGTACGGCGTAAGGGCGAGATCAGCTCCGCCGCGTACGCCGGACGTGGCTCAGCGGGACTTGCCGCGCCCCAGGATCTTGCCCGTCCGCTCGGTGACACCCCACGCGGTGACCCGCCACAGGGCCTCGACGAGGATGTCGCGGCTCATCTTCGAATCGCCCAGCTCGCGCTCGACGAAGGTGATCGGCACCTCGACGACGTGGAAGCCGGACCTGACCGCGCGGCGGGCGAGGTCGACCTGGAAGCAGTAGCCCTGCGAGGCGACGTCGTCGAGGCCGAGGCCTTCGAGGGTCTCCTTGCGGAAGGCGCGGAAGCCGCCGGTGACATCGCGGATCGGCACGTCGAGCATCACGCGCGAGTACAGCGAGCCGCCTCGGGAGATGAACTCGCGGGACTTGGGCCAGTTGACCACGCGGCCGCCGGGCACCCAGCGCGAGCCGAGCACGAGGTCGGCGCCCTTGAGCGCGGTGAGCAGCCGGGGCAGCTCCTCCGGCTTGTGGGAGCCGTCGGCGTCCATCTCCACGAGGACGCCGTAGCCGTTGTCGATGCCCCAGCGGAAGCCCGCCAGGTAGGCGGCGCCGAGGCCTTCCTTGCCCTTGCGGTGCAGGACGTGGACGTGATCGTCCTCGGCGGCGAGCTCGTCGGCGAGTTTGCCGGTGCCGTCGGGGCTGTTGTCGTCGGCCACGAGGATGTGCGCGTCGGGCACCGCGGCGCGTACGCGAGCCGCGATCGGCTTGATGTTCTCGGCCTCGTTGTACGTCGGGATGATCACCAACGTGGTGCCGAGCGGGCCGTACTCCCGCTGACCGCCGTCCTTCACTGCGTGCCCCTTAATTCCAAAACGGATGCCCCACCATAGTGCTGCCCGCCGCCGCAGCTGCGGGAACGGGGGTCGGGGATGTCGGCCGAGAGCCTGCGGACAAGGGGAACCGGTGCGGGACCGGGACCCGGCGCTCTTCGGGCCGACCTGGGACCCGCTGGCTGCGGGTCGACCGAAAGCCGTTGTCTACTGAGCGTCCGGGCCCCACCCGGGTCGCACCCATCCGGTCGGGCGGCACCTGCGTCCCCGAAGCGCGGACGCTGGGCCTGGCTCCCAGTGGCGGAGTGCCGGTGCGGCACGCCGCCCCATGACCCAGCCGCGTTCGGCGACTGCGTGGAGGTGTCCCCGCCGGACGTCCTGTGGTGGACCCGGCCGAAACTACCCGCCCCACGCGCCCGTCTGTCAACACAGGTTCGACCTGCGGCGTTTCGCGGTAGTGGCAGCTCAAGGCCGTGATCACGGGCCCGCCGCGGTGACCGGCGGGCCGCCGATCGGACCCGCGCCACTCCGCACGGTCACTCGTTAGGCCGTACGTAGACGGTCCGGCCGGCGACGACGGTCTCCAGGCAGACCGGGAGCTCGGCGCCGGGCGTGAGGTCGGGCAGACCGGGCGTACCGGAGCGCGGGTCGGTGGACCAGCGGGCAACGCGGTCGTCGGGGGCCTGGACGATCAGTTCCTCGGTGCGCCAGATCGCGTAGTCGGCGGGTGCGCCGGGCACGAGGGTGCCCGCGTCGTCCCGGCCGACGGCCCGCCAGCCGCCGCGGGTGTGGGCGGTGAACGCGGCGCGTACGGACACGCGGTGCTCGGGCGTGCGGTGGAAGGCGGCGGCGCGGACCGTGCCCCAGGGGTCGAGCGGGGTGACCGGGCTGTCCGAGCCGAAGGCCAGCGGTACGCCCGAACGCAGCAGCGCGGCAAAGGGGTTGAGGGTGCGCGCCCGTTCGGCGCCGAGCCGTTCGGCGTACATCCCCTCATCGCCGCCCCACAGGGCGTCGAACGCGGGCTGCACGGAGGCGGTCAGGCCGAACTCGGCGAAGGCGGCGATGGTCTCGGGCGTGAGCATCTCGGCGTGCTCGACACGGTGGCGACCGGCGCGTACGCGGGCCAGGCCCAGCTTGTCGGCGGCGGCGCGCATGCCAGCGATCACGGTAGAGACGGCCGCGTCACCGATCGCGTGGAAGCCGGCCTGGATGCCCGCCTCCGTACTGGCGATCAGATGCGCGGTGACGGCGGCCTCGTCGAGGTAGGCGGTGCCGGTGTGGGCGGCGTCCTCGTACGACTCGTGGAGGCAGGCCGTGTGCGAGCCGAGGGCGCCGTCGACGAACAGGTCGCCCGCGGCGCCCAGCGCGCCCAGGTCGCGGATGCGGTCGGCGTCGGCGGCCGACTCAAGGGCCTCGGCCCAGTAGCCGACGACGCGGGGGCCGGGCTCCTCGGCGGCGAGCGCGAGCAGGCCCGTGAGGTCCTCCTCGGAGGAGATCTCGGGGCCCGCGCAGTCGTGCACCGAGCCGATGCCGAGCGAGGCGGCCCGGCGCAGGGCGGCGCGCTGGGCCTCGGCGCGCTGGGCGGGTGCGACGGCTTCGTGCGCGGCACGCCGTACCGCGTGGTGGGCGTCCTTGGTGAGCGGGGCGTCGGCCTCGAAGCCGGGCAGGTCACGGACACCGGGCACCAGATCGAGCAGGGCGGTGGTGGCGACGGCCGAGTGGACGTCGATGCGGGTCAGATACAGCGGCCTGCCACCGGTCGCCTCGTCCAACTCGGTGCGGTGCGGTGCGCGGCGCTCGGGCCAGCGCGCGGCGTCCCAGCCGTGCCCGAGGAGCACCCGGTCGCCGAGGCGCTGGGCGGCGTACTCCCGTACGCGGTCGAGGGCCTCGCCGAGGCTGCGTACGCCCGAAAGCTCCATACCCGTGAGCGCGAGACCGGTGGACGTGGTGTGCACGTGCGCGTCGGTGAACGCCGGGGTGACCAGGGCCCCTTGGAGGTCCCGCACCTCGTCCACACCCTCCGCGAAGGCGTCGGCCGCGCCCTCGGAGCCGACCCAGGCGACATGGCCGCGCTCGACGACCATGGCGGTCGCGAACGGGTCGGCGGGACTGTGGACCTCACCGCCGCGCAGCAGCACGGTGCGGTGGTCGGGGGCGCTGGAGTTGCTCTCGCTCATGGGGAACAGTCTCGCGCCTCGGACCGGACGATCCGGACGCGGGGGCCCGAACTCTGTGAAGTCGCAGTCGCAGTCGCGGATGGAGGCGAGGCGGTCAGGTCAGGTCAGGGCAGGGCGACGTAGACCGCGACCTGGGTCGGCCGTCCAGCCGTGTACCGGACGTCGGCGAGCGTCTCGGCCACGTCGCGGAGGATGTCCAGCGCGATCCCGGCATCACCTCTCGTGCTCCGACGAAGCCGGGCATCGGGCCAGACGATGACGACGCGAGACGCCTCCAGGTCGTCGAGCCCGCCCCAGAGTGAATCCGAAAGCGCGTCCCACACCTGGCTGCCGGAACGCAGCGGCGGGTCCAGCGGCAGCGTTCGCCGCACGGCCTCGAAGAAGGAGTCCTTGTCGGTCCGCCCTGCAGTCGAGAGCGTGAACACGGGAACGCCCTCACGGGCGGCCTGCTCGCAGATCAAGGGGATGTCCTCAGCGGACACCACGCGCACACCTCTGCTGATCACCATGCCCCAGACGCCTCAGATCCGCGGCGGGCGCGCCTCGTACGGTGTGGAGAGGCAGACCGTCGTACGGGTGGAGACGCCTGCGAGTGCCCGTACGCGGCCCAGCAGGTCCTCCAGCTCGAGGGGCGTGGAGACGCGCACCTTGAGGATGTAGTTCTCGTCGCCGGCGACGCTGTGGCAGGCCTCGATCTCGGGGACCCCGGCGAGGCGTTCGGCGATGTCGTCGGGGGCGCTCGGGTCGAAGGGCTTGACCGAGATGAACGCCGTCAGCGGCAGGCCCACGGCCTCCGGGTCGACCACGGCCGCGTATCCGCGGATCACGCCGCGCTGCTCAAGACGGCGCACCCGCTGGTGCACGGCGGACGTGGACAGGCCGGTGGCCTTGCCCAGGTCGGTGTAGCTCATCCGCCCGTCCTTGACGAGCAGCTGCACGATCTGGCGGTCGAGGTCCTCCATGGCGCAAGAACCTACAGGGCCGTGATCGACGGGGATACCTGGGTTACCCGCGGGATACGTACCGCTTTTCAGAGGTACGGACCGCCGAAGGTCCCGTACGGGCAGGACGGCCGGCGGGCCCAACGGCCGTGGTGGCCGTTGCGGGCAGAGGCGGACCCTGGTGGTTGGTCCGAGCGCGCCCTTCGAGGCCGCACCGCTAACCAGGAGCAGGTGGCACCCCCGATGCGACGTACGAGCGTGATCGCGATCGGCAGTCTCTTCTTCCTCTGCGTGGCTTTCATCGGCTTCTGCGCCGAGCAGTACGCCGTGGTGATGGGCGGCCTCTGAGCCCTCCGGCCGCACCCCTCTCGACTCCCCTGTGATGAACGCCACACGCATGTGACCGTGTCCTGTGCGGTGGTGTGGTTAGGTCCACGAGCAGGCGGGAAGTGCTTGCTGTGGTCGAGGCCGCTGCGCCTTGTCGGCCCACCCGAGGGGGAGTACCCATGCACGATTCCGAAGAGCTCGACGAGTACGACACTTTTGAGATGTACCGGGTGATCTGCCCGGACTGCGTGCAGCCCATCGCACTCCTCGCCGACGAGGACGTACTGCCGCAGCACGCCAAGTGCCCCACTCCGTGGAACCCGTTCGGGCTGACCACCTGCTCGGGCACCGGCCGGCCGGCCGGTGACGCCCGCCCCGCCGACGAGGGCTTCGAGGTGCAGGAGCAGGACACCGCTCTGCTGCTCACGCTCCCCCAGGGACTCGACTGGCGGACGCAGCCCTTCTCGCACGTGGGCGGTCCGGGCTCGCGTCCGATCAAGGCGTCCTCGCTGCGCAGCGCCGCCTGAGCGACGACGCCGCGCACTGACGGAGCGTCAATCCCAGTAGCTGCCCTGCACCATGGCCGCAAGGCTGGCGTGGTGCAGGATCAGTTTGTCGACGTCCTTGGGATCTTCCGGGACGGTCGCCTCACCGAAGTGCACCTGCCGGTAGGCGACGCGGAGCATCACGACCGCGTGCCGCAGCGCCGCGTACAGCGTGTAGAAGTCCATGTTCTGCGGTGTGTGGCCGGTGAGTTCGCCGTAGCGGGCCTCGATGCGGTCGCGGCGCAGGAAGTCGGGGAGGCCGTCCTGGCCGAAGCTCACCGTGAGGTCCTGGAAGAAGCGGTGCAGATAGACCGTCCAGCCCAGGTCCACTTCACGCGGGGCCAGTGCGGCCATCTCCCAGTCGAGTACGGCCGCGGGTTCGAAACCATCGTAGATGATGTTGCCGATCCGCGCGTCGCCCCAGTTGAGGACCGCCTCGCCCTCCTGCGCCGGCCACAGCTCCTCAAGACGGTCGAAGGCCTGCTCGATGAGCGGTGAGCGGGCGACGTCGCGTACGACCCAGGCGTAGTACGCGCGTTGCGCCGCGACGTGCTTGCGCAGCGGGCTGCCGTCACCGGGCAGCGCGAGGAACTCGGCCTCCTCGGCCGGGAATTGGTTGTGCAGCTTGCCGAGCAGCGTGATCGAGGCCTCTTCGAGATGCTCGCGCTCGGCGTCGCTCGCCGCGTGCAGCCAGTTCCCCTCGTACGTATAGGGCATGACGTCGGGCGGTACGCGGCCGTTCTTGCGCTCCATCACGAAGAACGGCGCTCCGAGCGGACCGGGGTCGAGCTCGAGCCACTGCACGCGTGGCACCGGGAGTTCGGTGTGCTCGCCGACCAGGCGCATCACGCGGTGCTGCCGCTCCATGTCGTAGACGGGGAAGATCGTGTACGCGGAGGGGTCGGCCGCCAGGCGCAACGCGCAGGCGGTCAGCGGGGGTTCGGGGTGCTCGATGTCGAAGAGCAGGGTCTCGCTGGACATGCCGTTGGATTCGGGGACCGAGACGTTGGTCGCCTTGGCGCCGGGCAGCCGGGCGGAGAGCCAGGCGGTGAGCAGACGGCCGAGCTCTTCGGGTTCGCGTGTGGTCGTACGGGGGCGGGGTGCTGTTGCCATGGTCCAACTCCTCTCGGGGACAGGGACGTTCAGGGGGCGACCGAGTCGAATCCGGTGAAGCCGGAGGGGTCGTGGCGGCCGAAACTGCCGTGCTCGAAGATCCCGTAGCCGGTGCGGCCGTCGAGGGTGAAGCGGGCGGCGTGGTCGATCACGCCGTAGGCGGCGAGCGGATGTGCGGCGGGATCCGAGAGGTCGTACGTGCGCCGGTCGGACCAGTCGCGGCCGCGCCAGGTGCCGTGCTGCCAGTCGTCGGCGGGCGGATAGCCGGCGCCGACGGCCAGGGGGATCGACGTCAGGCATTCGACGGTCAGCTCGACCGGCTTGCGGGAGGCGTCGGTGAGGTGGACGACGGCGCGTTCGGGGTGGCGGGAGCCGGAGCGGTAGGTGATGTCGGCCTGGGGCCAGCCGAGTTGGACGTCGCGCCCACCCTCGCGGACCAGGACGGCCTCGTTCAGCGTGCGGTAGCCGTCGGCGTCCTCCTGGGCGATCACCATCACGAAGCGGTCGTCGAAGCGGACCGGGATCCAGAGCCAGTGGAAGCCTTCGGTGCGCGCCTCGGCGGCGACCCGGCCGCCCTCCTCGCCGGGGATGGGCCGCACGCCCCAACTGCGGTCACGGGTGCCGGTCCAGGAATCGGCGCTGACCGCGATCTCCTCTCCCCCGATCCGTATGACGCCCTCGGGACGCCCCGCCTGCACGAAGCGGCGCCCTTCGAGGGTGAGCCGGTCGCCCTTGCGCTGGGTGTGGTGGGGCTCCCAGACGGCCGGGAAGTCGGCGGTCCATGTCAGGTCGTACGAGAGGGAGTCGGGGCCGTCGGCGGCGCACTCCAGACGTATCCGCTTGAGGGGCTCCTCGATGGTGATCCGCAGCGGACCGACCTCGAGGTGCATCCGGTCGTCCCCCAGTGCGTCGGACGCGCGTACGGCGTGCAGGGTATCGCCGATACGCAACGTGGCGTACGCGTCGATCACCCCCATGTTGGGGTACACCCCCAGACCGAGGATGAGCAGGAACCGGCCCTCATGGTCGAAGAGATGGAAGATGCACCGGTCGTACGCGTTGCGGTCGCCGGTGGCGACATGCTTCATCGAGAGCGGGACCTGATGGACGGGGTACTCGTCGAGCGCTACCGGACGGTCGTCGGCCACGGCAATCCTCCCTGGACACGCGGTGGTTGCAGGGCGCGCCCCCTGCGGCGGAGTTGACGGTACGTCAGATCTGCTGCGAGGGGCCATACTCGTGTAACCACTCGCAGGACCCGTGTTCGCCGCACGCCAGATGTCACCATCCGCCTCGCCCGGGCCACCCTCCGAACTGACCCCCGAATTCCTCCGGGGGTGTCCTGCGCGGTTTTGCCGCGTTGGCCCGGCATGACCCCCTTGCACGAGGCTCTCGGCCGGCGCCGTCGCACGCTCTACGTTCCTGCACCCGGAGAATCGGTTCAGCAGACACCTGACCGCGGTGCGGCCCGACCCTCGGATCCGCCCATCTACCGGGAGCTGCTGCGGCACTGGGCAGGCAAGGGCAAGACGCTGCCCGGGCATCGGGACCCGGAGTGGGCGCGGCTGACGGCGCCGATCGTGCGGCCGGGGGAATTCGGTTCCGGGGAGCCGTTCGGGGCGGTGGGGGCCGGTATGGGGTCAGGGGCGCGCCCGACGCGCCAATTCACGCCCGGGCCGGGGCAGTTCGGCGAGTCCAGGGAGGCGCGGGGGCAGCAGTTCGGCGATCCCCGGGAGGCGCGGGGCCAGCAGTTCGGCGAACCCCGGGACCAGTACGGTGAGGCTCGGTCGCACTACAGCGAGTCCCGGGAGTCGCTGGGACAGTTCAGCGAACCCCGGGACCAGCGTGGGCAGTTCGGCGAGACTCAGGCCTCGCACAGCCAGTTCGGCGAGACTCAGGCCTCGCACAGCCAGTTCGGCGAGACTCAGGCCTCGCACGGCCAGTTCAGCGAGACTCCGGCCCCGCGAGGTGACGGGCGATGACCATCCGCTGGATCTGATTGGTGCCCTCGACGATCTGCAGCACCTTCGCCTCGCGCATCAGCCGCTCGACCGGGAAGTCCTGCGTGTAGCCGTAACCGCCGAGCACCTGGACCGCGTCCGTAGTGACCTTCATGGCGGTGTCGGTGCAGAACAGCTTGGCCATCGCGGCCTGCCGCGAGAACGGACGCCCCGCGTCCCGCAGCCGGGCCGCGGCCAGATACAGGGCGCGGCCCGCCTCGATCTGGGTGGCCATGTCGGCCAGCATGAAGCGCAGCCCCTGGAAATCGGCGATCGGACGGCCGAACTGCTGCCGCTGCGTCGCGTACCCGAGTGCCTCGTCGAGCGCGGCCTGGGCCACACCGATCGCGCAGGCGGCAATGCCGAGCCGGCCCGAGTCGAGCGCGGACAGGGCGATCGCGAAGCCCTGGCCCTCGTCGCCGATCCGCCGGGCGTCGCTCACGCGGACACCGTCGAAGTGGAGCTGGGCGGTGGGCGAGCCCTTCATGCCCATCTTCTTCTCGGGCACGGCCGCGGTGAGGCCCTCGGCGTCGCCGGGCACGAGGAAGGCGGAGATCCCGCGCGATCCCTCTGCTCCGGTGCGCGCCAGCACCGTGTAGAAGTCGGCGATCCCGCCGTGGGTGATCCAGGCCTTGGTGCCGTCGATGACCCAGTCCTCGCCGTCGCGTACGGCCTTGGTACGCAGCGAGGCGGCATCCGAGCCGGACGAGGGCTCGGAGAGGCAGTAGGCGCCGAGCAGGCCGCCGCCGAGCATCGCGGGCAGGTGCTCGGTGCGCTGCTGCTTGGTGCCGTAGTTGGCGAGCGCGTGGCAGGCGAGGGAGTGGACGCTGACGCCGAGGCCGACCGTGAGACGGGCCGCGGCGAGCTCTTCGAGCACCTGGAGGTAGACCTCGTAGGGCTGCTCACCGCCGCCGAACTCCTCCTCGTACGGCAGACCGAGCAGGCCCGACTCGGACAGCAGCGAGAAGAGCTCGCGCGGGAAGTGCCCGGTCTCCTCCTGCTCGGCTGCGACGGGCGCGATCTCGCCCTTGATGAGCTCACGGACGAGCGTGAGCAGGTCCTCGGCCTCCTCGGTGGGCAGCTGTCGGTCCACCGGCTGCGGGGCTCGGACGGTCATGGCGAGACTCCTCCCTGTCGGGCGCTGCGGCGGACGTGCGCAGGGTGTGGCAGCGCCGCCGAGGTCTGACGTGCACAGTCGTAGCCCTCGGACACGGGTTGCGAAACCGGGGCGAACGACTGGCGCGCGATGAGTATGCCCGATGAAACGCTGCACGTCACCGGGTTCACGACCGTTAACTGAGTCTCAATTTGAGCACATACGGAGGACAGCCGGAAGGGTGCCTGGGGCGGGTCGGCGGCCGGTCGGAGCGACCGCTCAGAGCAGCCCGGTCTGCGAGACGAACATCGCCAGGACCACGACCAGGGTCCAGCCCGCGATGTGCTCGAGGATCTTCGGACCGTTGTCCTTCGGCCCGCCGGTACGGCTGCGCACGTACGCGGCGATCTCGGAGGTGGTCGCGGCGGCGCGGGCGCTCACACGGGCGCTGGCAGGGGCGCTGGAGTTCATGGCTGTCTCGCTCACGGTGGTGCTGCGGTGGTATCCCCCCATGGACTTCTCAAAGGTGACATCGCGGGACGCTCAGGGGTAGAGACGTAGGTCATGTGTGGGGTAGTCCACTCGGTCCCGACATCTTTTCCGGGAGGGTGTCGAATCCGGGGCGGCCCATTCGACACAGGGACGAGAGGCGGGCAGCGGGCCCGCCCCCACAGCCCGAGGAGGGCACCATGCCGAAGCTCCGCGTACACGTGACGATCACGCTGGACGGCTATATCGCGGGCCCCGGCCAGCGGCTCGAAGATCCCCTCGGTGAAGGTGGGACGCGGATGCACGAGTGGGTGTTCGCCGCCTGGGAGGACCGCCGGAGCGGCAAGGGCGGTCTCGATGTCGAAGTGCTCGACCGCGCGGACGCGAACATCGGCGCCACGATCATGGGCCGCAACATGTTCGGGCCTGTGCGCGGCGAGTGGCCGGACGAGTCCTGGCGCGGCTGGTGGGGCGAGGAGCCGCCCTACCACCACGACGTGTTCGTCCTCACCCACCACACGCGGCCCGACCTGCCGATGGCGGGCGGCACCACCTTCCACTTCACGGACGAGCCGATCGAGCGGGTCCTCGAGCGGGCCTTCGCCGCCGCCGACGGCCGGGATGTGCGCCTCGGGGGCGGTGCAGCCGCCATCCAGCAGTATCTGAGCGCCGGTCTTGTCGACGAACTGGAGCTCAGCATCGCTCCGTTGCTGCTCGGCGGCGGCGAACGGCTGCTCGACAACGTCGGTACGACGATGGCCGGCTATCGCGTCACCGAGATGGTGAGCTCCGCCGCCGCCACCCATGCACGACTCGTACGGAAGTGAGCCGGCGGCCGCTCAGCGCACCCCGACCGCAGCCAGCGCCCTGAGCTGCGCCACGGTCGGGCGCGCCGGGAAGTACAGGTAGCAGACGCCGCCGGTGCCGGAGACGACCTTGCCGGTGGAGTTGTAGCGCTTGGTGCGCAGCCAGATGTTCTCCCACTCGCGGCGCTTGTAGACGCGACGTACCGCCTCGTTGCTCGGCGAGGCCGGGTCGTTGGCGATCACGTCGCCGTCCGCGGTGAAGCCGATCACCGTCATGAGGTGTCCTGAGGTGCCGTAGCCGGCGCCCGTGAGCTCCTCCTTGAGGAACGACTGTGACGTTATGGCCGGGATGCCGGCGGCGATCAGCTTCTCGAGGTCGGTGAGCGAGCCGAGGCGGGTGACGACGCCCTGCAGACCGTCGTACGAGGCGGCGTAGGCGGCGTTGAAGGGCCAGTTGCCGCACCCGTTGTACTGGTAGTCGAAGGTGAAGCGGGCCGCGTGGCAGACCTGCGGATCGGCGAACGCGGGATTCACCCAGGCCAGGTCCTCGGCGCTCGGACCCCGTCCCCAGTATTCGATGATCATCGTCGAGGAGGTCGGGCTGCACCAGGCCTCGCCGCCGTTGTCGTACTCCGGGTACTGGCCGACGTGGGTGTTCTGCGAGTAGCGCGGTACGGGGAGTTCCCTCGCGAGGCCCGGCGTGGAGGCGGGGACCTCGAAGCGGTCGGGAACGTCGGAGCCCATCACGCCGGCCCGCCAGACGGTCGGCGTGACCTTGCTGCCCGGCTTGCGCAGGAGCGTCAGGCGCAGGCGGTACGCGGTCAGGCGCAGGCCGGTCGAGGCGTCGTCGATCGAGAAGGTGTCGGTCCAGATCGAGCTCCTGCCGTCGCTCTGGTCGTCCACGGAGGTACGTCGGATGTCGGCGTCGCCCGAGGCCCAACGTCCCATCACGTACCAGGGGGTGAGGGTCCCGTCCGAGTACGTGCCCTCGAGTTCGATCTGCAGCCAGGTGCCGGCCGGTGTGCGGGCGTTCCAGGAGGCGATGGCTTCGGCGGCGGGGACGGTGAGCCGATGCCGGGGGCTGGTCCAGGTCGCGTACTCCCAGCTCGCGGTGGTTCCCGTGTGCGGGTCGGTGTACTCGCGCAGGCCCGCCGCGGTGGCGATCGCGAGGCCCGGGCGGGCGCCCGGCACAGCGCGGGTGCCCTCGGCGGTGCCGCAGCGCCAGTCGCCGTACGAGGTCCAGAAGTGGTTGTCCACAAGGCGATCCTGCACCGGGGTGGGTCTGCCGGGGGCGGCCGAGGCCGGTGAGACGGCGGTGGCCGCGGCGGCGGCCACCGCGGCGGCGAGGACGGTTCTGCGGGAGGTCTGGTGCGGGGAGGTCATGGGGGCTCCTGGTCCAGAACGACGCGAACGACGAGAGGAGTTTCGTTTCCGTACGGAATCCGTCGCTACGGATACCCGACAGCCGCCCACTATGACCGCTCGCGGACCGCTGATGCCAGGGTTTCGCTCCGCGTCGCGCAACCAATATTGGCCTGGACCACTGGCGTGACCTGCGGCGCCGTCGAGCGACCCGGGCGCTCGCCGTACGCTGGAACGCGATGAACGACCTCGCCACGCTCGCCGCCGCGCTTCGCGCGCTGCCGCCGTCCTGCGGCCCGGTCCGGCTGATCGGGATCGACGGTCACGCGGGCTCCGGCAAGTCCACCTTCGCCCGGCGCCTTGCCGTCGAGCTGGGCGGCGGTGCTCCCGTCCTCGGACTCGACGACATCCGCAGCCATGCCGAGCTCTTCGACTGGGCGGCACGTTTCACCCGCGAGGTCGTCGAGCCGTTCTCGCAGGGCCGCAGCGCCCACCCCGCCACGTACGACTGGAACGAGCGCCGCTACCGGCCCGGCCCGGTGATCGAACCCGCGCCGGTCGTCCTGATCGAGGGCGTGGGCGCCGGGCGGCGGGCGCTGCGGCCCTGGCTGGCGCGGCTGTTGTGGATGGAGTTGCCCGCGGGGCAGTCCTGGCGGCGAGGGCGCGAACGGGACGGTGTGGTGCAGCACGACTTCTGGGACCAGTGGGAGCCGGCCGAGGCGCGGCACTTCTCCGAGGACCCTTCCCGGCCATTCGCCGACGCCCTGGTGCGACAGGTTCCCGAGGGCTACGAGGTGCTGCCGGGGCCCGAGTTGGGTGCAGCGTGACCCTGTTCTGTCACCGAGCGTGACAGGCTGGCGGCGATGCGCTCAGAGGTCCGAAAACGGGCCCCGAGAGTGCTCCAACTCGGCTTGACCGAGGGGTCGTACAGGACTTACGTTCTCAATGTGCGACCGCGAGACGGTCGCCCGCAGACGCGAAGCCCCCGGTTGTTCCCCCGTGATCGGGGGCTTCGTTCTGCCCTTTGTCCCTTTCGCGTGTGCGGCTCGGCGTCAACTGCTCACCCTGGGTGACCACTTCGGGCCCCACCTGTGCTTCCCCCGTGCCTCCCGTCGTGCTTCCGCCGACTCGCGCGGCACCCTTCGGCCAGCGCATGAGGCGCAGGTACGATGCCTCTCGGTGCGATCGTCGGGCCCGCCCGCATGATCGCCACCACGTCAACTCCCGGTTCCAGCACGGCGGTTCGGCGAAGGCCGCCGACGGGCAGTCGCCCGGCGGCGCACCAACGGGGGCAGGTTTGTGGGGGACGTGATGGACTTCGGCACGCAGGGCGCATCGGCCCCGGCCGACCTCGCCTGGCTGCGAGGCGTCGACGCCTACACCATGGGCGCGTATCCACAGGCCGAGGAGGAGTTCAGGACGGCGGTACGGATCGATCCGGGGATGGCCGACGGCTGGCTCGGGCTGCACGCCCTCAGGGTCGACACGACCACCGCGCTCTTACGGATGTACCGGCACCGCGACCGCTTCGGCGAGCAGCGCGCACGCCATCGCCGCACCCTCAACTCCTGGTACTGGCTGGGCTGGTGGGTGCAGCCGGTCCTGGAGAGCTCCCGCGATCTGCTGCTCGCCCACGCCTCGCACTGGCTCGACGGACGCCATGTTCCCGATCTCGACCGCGCCCTCGCGGGGCTGCCCCCGGTCGACGCCGACGCCCAGGTCCGTTTCCTGCACGCCTGCCGCTCCTATCTGGTCAAGGACTGGGAGCAGCTCGTACGCCACACCGATCCGCTGATCGACGACCACGCCCTCGGTATCGAGTCCGGGCTGTTCGGCGGGATGGCGCGGGTGCGCCTGGAGATGTACGGGCAGGCCGAGCCGCTGCTCGCGGCGGCCCTGATGCGCTGCCGCAGTGAGCAGCCGCAGCGCAAGGAGCTGCGCTACTGGCTGGCGCGCGCCCATGAGGGCACCGGGCGCAGCGCCGCGGCGCTCCCCCTGTACCGGGCGGTGCACCGGGTCGACCCGGCGTTCATGGACACCTCCGCGCGCCTTGCCGCGATAGCCGACTACGACGGGATCGACGGGGCGGACGACAGCTCCGACTTCGGCTCGATGACGCTGGCGGGCGTGGACACCGCCGACTATCCGGACGGGTACGACACCGCGTACGGGACCGAGGGCGGCGATCTGAAGGTCGGCACCGACACGGATCCGCCGGGGGGCGGGCAGCCGCCGGAGGCCGACGCCGTACGGGAGAAGGCACTCATCCCCTCCCAGGCCGGCCCCCCGACGCTGCCGACTGGGCCCGCCGATCCCGCCCTGCTGCAGGAGGCGCTCGCCGAGCTGGAGCGGATGGTGGGCCTGGAGCCGGTGAAGCGGCAGGTCAAGGCGCTCTCCGCCCAGCTGCGGATGGCCCGGCTCCGGGCCGACAAGGGGCTGCCGGTGCAGCCGCCGAAGCGGCATTTCGTGTTCTCGGGGCCTTCGGGCACGGGAAAGACCACGGTCGCGCGGATTCTGGGGCGGGTCTTCTACGCGCTGGGGCTACTCGGCGGGGACCATCTGGTGGAGGCCCAACGGGCCGATCTGGTCGGGGAGTTCCTCGGGCAGACGGCCGTCAAGGCCAATGAGCTGATCGACTCCGCACTCGGCGGGGTGCTCTTCGTGGACGAGGCGTACGCGCTGTCCAACTCGGGCTACAGCAAGGGCGACGCGTACGGGGACGAGGCGCTGCAGGTGCTTCTGAAGCGCGCCGAGGACAACCGGGACCACCTGGTGGTGATTCTCGCCGGCTACCCGGAGGGCATGGACCGGCTGCTCGCGGCCAACCCCGGCCTGTCCTCGCGCTTCACGACGCGGGTGGACTTCCCCTCGTACCGTCCGCTCGAACTCACCGCCATCGGCGAGGTGCTCGCGGCCGAGAACGGCGATCAGTGGGATGCCGAGTCGCTGGACGAGCTGCGCTCGATCAGCGGTCACGTCGTCGATCAGGGGTGGATCGACGAGCTCGGGAACGGCCGCTTCCTGCGGACGCTGTACGAGAAGAGCTGTGCGTACCGGGATCTGCGGTTGTCGGGGTATCCCGGGGAGCCGAGCCGGGAGGACTTGGCGACTCTGCGGCTGCCGGATCTGATGCAGGCGTACGGAGAGGTGTTGTCGGGGCGGGGGCCGGGGGTTCCGCCGGGGGTGTGAGTCCGGCGGAACCCGAGGGGTCAGCCCGCCATGGCGCGCTGCTCGTCGGCCAGCGGCACCGCGGACACAGCCACCGAAGCCGCCGACTGCGTCACCACCCGATGCGCCGGATCCCGGACCTCACCCACAAGGAGTTCCAGTACGTCCTCCAGTGCCACCAGGCCCAGGACCCGGCCCGAAGCGTCCGCCACCTTGGCCAGGTGGGCGGCCGCCCGCTGCATCACCGTCAGGGCGTCGTCCAGGGGGAGTTCGGCGCGCAATGTGGCCATCGGGCGCCAGATCTCCTGGGGTACGGCACGTTCGGCGTCCTCCACGTCGAGGACGTCCTTGACGTGGACGTATCCCATGAACGCGCCGCCGTCCGCGCAGACCGGAAAACGTGAGTAGCCGGTGCGGACCGTCAGTTCCTCGATTTGGCGCGGGGTGACGGAGGGGGCCACCGTGATCAGTTGGGCGTGGTCGAGCAGGACGTCCGTGACCGGGCGGCTGCCCAGCTCCAGGGCGTCGCCGAGGATCTCCTGCTCCTCCGGGTCCAGGAGACCCGCCTGGCCCGCGTCCTCGACCAGACGCCCGAGCTGGACGCTGGTGAAGACCGCCTCCACCTCGTCCTTCGGCTCGACGCCGAAGAGCCGGAGCACGGCCCGGGCGCAGGCGCCGAGGGCGACCGTGATCGGGCGGCACAGGCGGGCGAAGGCGACCAGGGCGGGGCTCAGCCACAGCGCGGTCTTCTCCGGGGCCGCCATCGCCAGGTTCTTCGGCAGCATCTCGCCGATGACCAGATGCAGGAAGACCACCATGGCCAGCGCGATCACATAGCCGAGCGGGTGGATCAGGCCGTCCGGAACGTGCAGCCGGTGAAAGACGGGTTCCAGGAGGTGCGCCACCGTCGGCTCGGCGACCGCGCCGAGCGTCAGCGAGCAGATGGTGATGCCGAACTGGGCAGCGGCCATCATCTGCGGGAGATGTTCGAGCCCGTAGATGACCCGGCGGGCGCGCGCCGACTCCTTCGCGTACGGCTCGATCTGACTGCGGCGCACGGAGACGAGGGCGAACTCGGCGCCGACGAAGAAGCCGTTGCCGAGGACGAGGAGCAGGGCGAAGAGGAGTTGCAGAGCGCTCATCGGGCCGCCTCCAGGGAGCGCGAGGCGGTCCGTACGAGGCGTACACGTTCGGCGCGGTTGTGGCCGACCTGACGCACGGACAGGCGCCAGCCCGGAAGTTCGGCCCTGTCGCCGGGAGCGGGAATCCGGCCGAGCAGGTCGGCGACCAGGCCGGCGACCGTCTCGTACGGACCCTCGGGAACCTGAAGTCCTATCCGCTGCAGGATGTCGACGCGGCAGCTGCCGTCGGCGTCCCAGGCGGGTCTGCCGTCCTCGGCGGGCGCCGTGGCGAGCTCGGGCGAGACGTCCTTGTCGTGCTCGTCGCGTACCTCGCCGACCAGTTCCTCGACGATGTCCTCCAGCGTCACCACACCCGCCGTACCGCCGTACTCGTCGACGACGACGGCGATCGGCTGTTCACGGCGCAGCATCTGCAGCAGCGACTGCACGGGCAGGGTCTCGGGCACCAGGAGCGGGGGACGCGTGATCCGGCCGACCGGGGTGCGGCCGCGCTCCGGCGCGCGTACGGCGAGGGCGTCCTTGAGATGGGCCATGCCGATGATCTCGTCGATCTTCTCCCGGTAGACCGGGAAGCGCGAAAGCCCGGTGGCGCGCGTGAGGTTGACGACGTCCGCGGCTGTCGCGGAGGCCTGCAGCGCGTTCACCTTCACCCGGGGGGTCATCACATGCTGGGCGGTCAGCTCGCCCAGCGAGAGCGTCCGCACGAAGAGATCCGCGGTGTCCGCTTCGAGCGCTCCGGCCTGCGCCGAGTGCTGTGCGAGGGAGACCAGTTCGTCGGGGGTACGGGCGGAGGCCAGCTCGTCGGCGGGTTCGACGCCGAAGGAGCGGACGAGTCGGTTGGCGACGGCGTTCAGGGCGGCGATCACCGGCCGGAACAGCCGCGCGAAGGCGTGCTGGGGTCCGGCCACGAAACGGGCGACCTGGAGGGGGCGTGAGACGGCCCAGTTCTTCGGCACGAGCTCGCCGATCACCATCTGTACGGCGGAGGCGAGCAGCATGCCCACGACGACGGAGACCCCGGAGACCGCGCCACGCGGTATCCCGATCGCCGTGAAGGGCCCGGCGAGGAAATGCGCGAGCGCGGGCTCGGCCAGCATGCCGACGACGAGGGAGGTGATGGTGATGCCCAGTTGGGTGCCGGAGAGCTGGAAGGACAGCTCACGCAGCGCGGAGACGACCCGGCGGGCCTTGCGGTCGCCCGCTTCGGCGGCGCGCTCGGCGTCCGGGCGCTCCACCGTGATCAGGCCGAATTCGGCGGCCACGAAGAAGCCGTTGGCGAGGATGAGCAGGAAGGCCGCGACGAGCAGAAGCAGAGGGATGATCATGCCGCCGGCTCCTCGGGTCCCGGGGACCTATGTCGGGAGGGGGCGGCGCAGGTACTACCGGACGATCCGTCCATCGGCGGAGAGGGTCACTCCTTGGTTCGCAGGGGTCCCGGGACTGCCCTTGGCGGAAGGGGCTGCCCTTGGCGGGACGGGCGCGCACAACGCCTCTGCCAACAGATTAATCACGAGGACGGGCAGTGCGTCAGTGCTCCCCCGCCGGTTGTCTCCGGGCGGGGGATCCTGTTCGAGCGTTCAGCTGTTCCCGGGACCCGTGCCGTGCGCCTCGGCGAGCGCACGCAGCGCCGTGGCGTCACGGATCGCCTGCTGCTTGCCGATACCGGGCTGGATGCCGAGGGCCGGGAGGCTGGTGCCGTCGCTGAGGTTGAGGAAGACCCAGGGGTCGCCCGCGCGCAGGTTCACCTGAAGGATCTCCGCCCAGGCGAGGTGGCGGCGCCTCGTCAGGTTGACCACCGTGACACCGGTCTCGTCCGCGACGACCTTGGGCCGGGAGAGCAGCACAAGGACGGAGAAGAGCAGCGCGGCCGTGAAGATGAACGACACGCGCTCGCCGGGTCCGAGCGACGGAAGGATCAGCGCGATGGCCGTGATCACGACGAACATCGCAACGCCGACCGTCAGCAGCACCGCACGGGTGCGGGTGGGCCGGAACGTGACCGGCAGCGAAGGAAGTTGCTGGCTCATCGGTCAGAGCCGACAGGCGTGGATGGCGGTGGTGAGGATGGCGCGGGCGCCGAGCGCGTACAGATCGTCCATGATCCGCTGGGCCTCCTTGGCCAGGACCATGGCACGGACCGCGACCCAGCCCTCGCTGTGCAGCGGCGAGATGGTCGGGCCTTCGAGGCCGGGCGTGAGGGCGACGGCCGCGTCCAGGTGCTCGGCGCGGCAGTCGTAATCCATCATCACGTACGTACGGGCGACCAGGACGCCCTGCAGACGGCGCAGGAACTGCTGGACCTTGGGGTCCTCCGTGTCGGCGCCGGTGCGGCGGATGACGACGGCCTCGGACTTCATGATCGGGTCGCCGAAGACCTCCAGGCCCGCGTTGCGCAGCGAGGTGCCGGTCTCGACCACGTCGGCGATGGCGTCGGCGACGCCCAGCTCGATGGCGGTCTCGACGGCGCCGTCCAGGTGGACGACAGAGGCGTCGACGCCCTGCTCGGCGAGGTACTTGCCGACGATTCCCTCGTACGAGGTGGCGATCGTCTTGCCCGCGAGGTCCTTGAGGCTCTTCACGGCGCCCGGCTTGGCGGCGAAGCGGAAGGTGGAGCGTGCGAAGCCGAGCGGCAGGATCGTCTCGGCGCTGACGCCCGAGTCGATCAGCAGGTCCTCACCGGTGATGCCGATGTCGAGCTTGCCCGAGGACACGTAGATCGCGATGTCCTTGGGGCGGAGGTAGAAGAACTCCACGTCGTTGTCGGGGTCGACGAGGACGAGTTCCTTGGACTCCTTGCGCTGCTGGTAGCCGGCCTCATGGAGCATCGCCGACGCAGGTCCGGACAGTGAACCCTTGTTGGGGACGGCGATGCGCAGCATGAGGTCGGCTTCCTTAGCTCTTGGAACTGCTCTTGATACGGGAGGGAGTCGGGGGGCGGCTCAGAGGTGGGCGTACACGTCGTCGAGGGTGACGCCGGTCGCGACCATCATCACCTGGACGTGATAGAGCAGCTGCGAGATCTCCTCGGCGGCTGCTTCCTTGCCCTCGTACTCGGCGGCCATCCAGACTTCTGCGGCCTCTTCGACGACCTTCTTGCCGATGGCATGCACACCCTTGTCCACCAGTTCGGCGGTACGGGAGGTGGCGGGGTCGCCGTTGGCTGCCTTGTGCTGGAGCTCGGTGAAGAGCTCCTCAAAAGTCTTCTTGGACATGATGGGCCTTACTCTACGCCGGTCCCGGTCCCGTCCTAACGCCAGGGTTCCGAGACGGTACGCAGCGTGGTCGCGGTCGCGACGGCCGCCGTGACCGCTTCGTGGCCCTTGTCCTCGTTGGAGCCCTCGATACCGGCGCGGTCCAGGGCCTGCTCCTCGGTGTCGCAGGTCAGCACACCGAAGCCGATCGGGACGCCGGTCTCCACGGAGACCTGGGTCAGGCCCATGGTCACGCCCTGGCAGACGTACTCGAAGTGCGGGGTGCCGCCGCGGATGACCACGCCGAGCGCCACGATCGCGTCGTAGCCGCGGCCCGCGAGGACCTTGGCGACGACCGGGAGCTCGAAGCTGCCGGGGACGCGCAGGAGGGTCGGCTCGTCGATGCCGAGCTCGTGCAGGGCGCGCAGGGCGCCGTCGACGAGGCCGTCCATGACCTTCTCGTGCCACTGTGCCGCGATCACCGCGACCCGCAGGTCGCCGCAGTTCTTCACGCTGAGTTCGGGTGCGCCCTTGCCGCTCACTTGGCTCTTCTCCTCGGTCGGTGATGGTCTTTGGACAACGGGGTACTACTGCGCGTCGAGCCAGGGCAGGTCGTGCCCCATGCGGTCGCGCTTGGTGCGCAGATAGCGCAGGTTGTGCTCGCCGGCCGGCAGCGGCAGGACCTCACGGCCGCTGATCTCTATGCCGTGCCGGGTGAGCGCCTCGGTCTTCTCCGGGTTGTTGGTCATCAGGCGCGCGCTGCGTACACCCAGGTCGGTGAGGATCTGGGCGCCGGCGCCGTAGTCGCGGGCGTCGGCGGGCAGGCCGAGCTCCAGATTGGCGTCGAGGGTGTCGCGGCCCTGCTCCTGCAGCTCGTACGCGCGGAGCTTGGAGAGCAGGCCGATGCCGCGCCCTTCGTGACCGCGCAGATAGACGATGACGCCCCGGCCCGCGGCCTGGACGCGGTCCATCGCCGCTTCCAGCTGGGGGCCGCAGTCGCAGCGCAGGGAGTGGAAGACATCACCCGTCAGGCACTCGGAATGCATACGGACCAGGACGTCCTCGCCGTCGCCGATCTCTCCGTGCACGAGCGCGACATGCTCCACGCCGTCGACCGTCGAGCGGTAGCCGTACGCGGTGAACTCGCCGTGCCGCGTGGGCAGCTGGACCTCGGCCTCACGGCGGACGGTCGGCTCGGAGCTCTTGCGGTACGCGATCAGGTCCTCGATGGAGATGATCGTCAGGCCGTGCTTGCGGGCGAAGGGCACCAGCTCGGGCAGGCGCAGCATCGCGCCGTCCTCACCCGCGATCTCGACGATCGCACCGGCCGGGCGCAGGCCCGCGAGCCGGGCGAGGTCGACCGCGGCCTCGGTGTGACCGTTGCGGACCAGGACGCCGCCCTCGCGGGCGCGCAGCGGGAAGATATGGCCCGGGCGCACGAAGTCGGACGCCTCGGTCGTACCGCTCGCCAGGAGGCGCAGCGTGGTGGCGCGGTCCCAGGCGGAGATCCCGGTGGTGACGCCGTGGGCGCCGGAGGCGTCGACAGAGACGGTGAAGGCGGTCTTCATCGACTCTGTGTTGTCGGCGACCATCTGCGGCAGCTGAAGACGCTCCAGCTCGGCGCTCTCCATCGGGGCGCAGATCAGGCCGCGGCACTCGCTCATCATGAACGCGATGATCTCGGGCGTGGCCTTCTCGGCGGCGATGACGAGATCGCCCTCGTTCTCGCGGTCCTCGTCGTCGACGACGACGACGGGACGGCCGGCCGCGATGTCGGCGATGGCCTGCTCGACCGGGTCGAGCGTCAGGTCCTCGTCCACGGGCCACACAGTTGCGGTGCTCATGCCGGGGCTCCTTCCAGGGCCGGGGCGGTGGTGCGCGAGCGCAGCCACCAGTCGCGCATGCCCCACAGGACGAGCGCGCCGTAGATGACGTAGACGAATCCGGAGAAGGCGTAGCCGTTGGCGAAGTTCAGCGGGACGCCCACGAGGTCGACGAGCAGCCAGGCGAACCAGAACTCGACCATGCCGCGGGCCTGGGCGTACATCGCGACGATGGTGCCGACGAAGATGTACGCGTCCGGCCACGGGTCCCAGGACAGGCTCGGGTACGCCTTGAAGAGCAGCGCGACGGCCACGGTGCCTGCGGCCGCGGCCGCGAGCATCAGGCCGCGCTCCTTCCAGGTGGCGAAGCGCACGGCTATCGAGCCGTCCTGCGCTTCCTTGCGGCCGCGGTTCCAGGCGATCCAGCCCAGGACGGCCACGACCATCACCACGACCTGCTTGCCGGCGCTGCCGGTGAGGTGGCCGGCGAAGGCGCCGAAGAGGATCAGTCCGGCGGCGAACTGCACGGGCCAGGTCCACACCGAGCGCTTCCAGCCGAGCGCGAGGGCCGCGAGGCCGAAGGTGTTGCCGATCATGTCGGACCAGAGGATGTGCTGGCCGAAGGCCGTGAAGGCCTCGGTGTTCATCCAGTCGAGCGCGCTCACTTGGTGTCCCCCGAGGTGTTCCGGTCGCCGAGCAGGCGCTCGACGTACTTGGCGATGACGTCGACCTCGAGGTTCACCACGTCGCCGGCCTGCTTGATGCCGAGCGTGGTGAGGGCGAGGGTCGTCGGGATGAGGCTGATCGTGAAGTAGTCGGCGGCGGCCTCGACCACCGTGAGGCTCACGCCGTCGACGGTGATGGAGCCCTTCTCGACGACGTAGCGCGAGAGCGCGGCCGGGAGCTCGATCTTGACGATCTCCCAGTTCTCGGACGGCGTACGGTCGAGGATCTGGCCGGTGCCGTCCACGTGGCCCTGCACGATGTGGCCGCCGAGCCGGGCGCCGACGGCGGTCGGGCGCTCCAGGTTCACCCGGGAGCCCTCGGCGAGCGCGCCGAGGCTGGAGCGCTTGAGGGTCTCCTCCATGACGTCGGCGGTGAACCAGTCGTCGCCGTACTCGACGACGGTCAGGCACACCCCGTTGACCGCGATGGAGTCTCCGTGGCCCGCACCCTCGGTGACGACCTTGCCGCGTACGCGGAACCGGCAGGAGTCGCCGAGCTGCTCGACGGCGGTGATCTCACCCAGTTCTTCGACGATTCCGGTGAACATCCTCAGGACTCCTTCGGGGACAGGACGGCGGTGATTCGGAGGTCGGGGCCGATGCGTACGGTCTCGGTCACGTCGAGCCGCAACGCGTCGGTGATGGTGGTGATTCCTGCCTCGGCGAGCGCGGCCGGGCCTGCGCCCAGCAGGACCGGGGCGAGGTAGCCGATGACGCGGTCGACGGCGCCGGCTGCCACGAAGGCGCCTGCCAGGGTCGGGCCGCCTTCGAGCAGTACGGAGCGGACGCCTCGGGCGTGCAGCGCGTCGAGCAGGGCCGGGATGTCCAATCCCCGTGCGGCGCGCGGAAGTCGGAGAACATCCGGGAGATCCGTGGTGGCGTCCTCGGCGACGGCGATCAGCGTCGGGGCCGAGTCGTCGAGGATGCGGGCGACGGGCTCGACCGCGCTCGCCTCCGTGTCGACGACGATGCGCAGCGGCTGTACGGCGCCTTCGATGCCGCGTACTGCCAGGTGCGGGTCGTCGGCGCGCATGGTGCCGGAGCCGACCACGACCGCGTCGCACTCGGCGCGCAGCCGGTGGACGTCGGCGCGGGATTCAGCGGAGGAGATCCAGCGGCTGGTGCCGTCGGCCGCGGCGATCCGGCCGTCGAGCGTGGCGGCGTACTTCCAAGTGACGTAAGGGCGGCCGGTGTCGACACTGGTCAGCCAGGCGATGTTCCCTGCGCGCGCCTCGTCTTCGAGCAGTCCGCCTTCGACGTCGATTCCGGCGTTACGGAGGGTCTGTGCGCCGCCCGTCGCGGTCGGGTTGGGGTCGCTCACCGCGTAGACGACGCGGGCGATTCCGGCCTCGATGAGCGCCTGGGCGCAGGGGCCGGTGCGTCCGGTGTGGTTGCAGGGTTCGAGGGTGACCAGGGCGGTGCCGCCGCGGGCCTTCTCGCCGGCCGCGCGCAGCGCGTGCACCTCGGCGTGCGGGCCGCCGGCCCGCTCGTGGAAGCCCTCGCCCATGACCGTGCCGCGGGCGTCGAGGATGACGCAGCCGACGACCGGGTTGGGGCTGGTGGAGCCGAGACCGCGTGCGGCGAGCACGACAGCGCGATGCATCGCGATCGCTTCGGCTTCGGTGGTGGCCACCGGGTCCTCCTGCCTCATAGGGCACGGACTCCGGGGCCTGTCGATGACGACAGAGGTCACGGGCAAGGAGCACTTCGGGAACGCCGGACGGCGACGGCCTTCGCCGGCAAAGAGCCGCTGGGCCGAACTGTCGACGGCGTACACGAAAAGACGTGCCTGCCCGCCGCGCACTGCCTCCCATCCGGACTTTCACCGTCGGTCCAGGAATTTCACCTGGTCAACCGGTCACTGGAGGTGACCGGGTCGCGGACTGTAACCGCCGGTTCGGAATTACACCGACCCCGGAGTGCGCTGCTTCTGTTGGTACACAGCCAGTGTGCCACGCCTGATCGTCGGCCATACGGGCGACTGCCTGTGGGCTGGCTCACAGGCGGTTTGCGTTTGTCTTGTAGCTGCCCGGGCCAAAAGGGGCTGCCTCTGCAAGGCTGAAATCTCGCCGTGAGACCCCTGAAAAGGAGGGCGCGATGAGCACGATTCTTGTCACCGGAGCGACCGGGACGCTCGGAAAGCCCCTGACCAAGTTGTTGCGCGACGCCGGGCACGACGTACGGGCCATGAGCAGGCGCTCCGACTGGTGGGCCGGTGATCTGCTGACCGGCGCGGGTCTGGGTCAGGCCATGTCCGGTGCGGATGTGGTGGTGCACTGTGCGACGGCGCCGAGGAAGGGCGCCGATGTCGAGGCGGCCCGGAATCTGATCTCGGCCGCACGCAAGGCGAAGGTCGGGCACCTGGTCTACATCTCGATCGTCGGCGTGGATGTCGTACCGCTCGGCTACTACCGCGCGAAGCACGACGTGGAGCGGCAGATCGAGGATTCGGGCATCGGGTGGACGACGCTGCGCACCACGCAGTTCCACGATCTGGTGGTGCAGACGCTGCAGGCACTGGCGAAGCCGCCCGTGATGCTGATCCCGAAGGACGCGCGGACCCAGCCGATCGCGGTGGAGGAAGTGGCCGCGCGGCTAGCGGAGTTGGCGCAGGGCGAGCCGCTCGGGCGCGTGGACGACATGGGCGGGCCCGAGGTGTTCACGCTGCGGGAGCTCGCCGAGAAGTACCTGGCCGCGACGGGCAGGCAGCGGCGGATCGTCGAGGTGCCGCTGGCCGGCAAGACCTACCAGGGCTTCGTACGCGGCGGGCATCTGGCGCCCGAACGGGCCGTCGGCAAGGGGACGTTCGAGGAGTACTTGGAACAGCACGTCACCAAGAGCGCTCCCTGAGACCTGAGACCGGTCAGCTTTCCGAGGGGAACAGCGCGTCCTGAGCCGCCTCCTGCGCGGCGAGAAGTGCGCCGCGCAGGACCGCGCCGCCGCCGAGTTCGCCCGCGCGCACTTCCGTGTGCAGCGGGGAGAGCTTGGCCACGCGTTCCTCGACCCGCGCGGCGAGTTCGCTGCCGCCCGCGCAGCCGATCTCGCCGCCGAGGACCACACAGCCGGGGTCGATGACGGCGGCGGTGGCTGCAACGGCGAGGGCGATACGGTCGGCGAGGGTGTCGAGGAATGCGTCGACGTGCTCGCGGCCGGCGCCCGACGGCTCGGCGGGCGCGGCAACAGCCGCGCGCACCACCGCCTCGCCGGCAGGTCCTGAGCCCTGTCCGGGAACCCCGAACACCCCATGTTCCGCGCCGAGTTCCACGATCGCCTGCGAGGAGGCGAGGGCGTGGAACCCGCCCGCACAGTCGACCGCCGACGGCAGCCTCGAAGTGCCCGGCACGGGCAGGAACCCCAGCTCGCCCGCGCCGCCCGAGGCCCCGCGCCGCAGCCGCCCGTCGAGCAGCACCGCGGCGCCCACGCCATGGCCGAGCCACAGCAGGACGAAGGTGTCGCGGTCGCGCGCCGCGCCCGCCCGGCGCTCGGCGACGGCGGCGAGATTGGTCTCGTTCTCGACGAGCACGGTCGCGGGAAGTTCCTTCTGCAGGGCGGCCACCAGGCGCCGGTGCCATTCGGGCAGACCGCTGGAGTCACGCAGTTCGCCGCTCGACGGATCGATCAGGCCGGGCGCGCCGATGCCGACGCTGTGCAGCTCGCGAACCCCGGCGCTGCGGGCGGTCTTGTCGAGCAGCGCCACGGCACGTTCGACCGCGATCTCCGTACCGCCGGTCCCGTCGATCGGCAGCTCCGCCTCGGCGAGGACGGTGCCGAGGAGATCCGAGACGATCACGGAGACACCCATGGTGCGTACGTCGAGCGCCGCGAGATGGGCGACGTCCGCCACGATCCCGTACAGCTTCGCGTTGGGCCCGCGACGCTGCGCGCCCGCCTCCCCCACCACACCGATCAGGCCGGAGCCCTGCAGCCGCTCGACGAGATCGGCGACCGTCGGCCGGGACAGGCCCGTCAGCTCCTTGAGCTGCCCTGCGGTGAGCGCGCCCTCGCGCTGCAGCAGACGCAGCGCGAGCCGGTCGTTGATGGCTCGGGCGGTACGGGGTGATGCGGGCATGGCGGGGATCCTTCCAGATCGCCGCGAGGGAGGCGGCGGGAGATGACCGCTATTTATCAGGCAGGGTTCCTGATAGTTTACGACGGCAGCGCCGGGTAAGGACGCCGGGAGGGGAAGAAGTGAGTGAAACGAAGCTGATACCAAGGGAGTTGATGCGGGCGCGGTACGCCGTGGCCGCCGTGTTCTGTGTGCACGGGTCGGTCACCGGCTCGTTCGCCACCCGTATCCCCTGGATCCAGGACCATGCCGGCCTCAGCGCGGGCCAGCTCGGCTTCGCCCTCGCTTTCCCCGCGCTCGGCGCCTCCGTCGCCATGCCGCTCGCGGCCGCGATCAGCCACCGTTTCGGCGCGCGGGACGCGCTGCGGGTGCTGCTCGCGATGTGGACCCTGTCCCTGATCCTGCCCTCGCTCGCGCCGGGCCTGCTCACCTTGTGCCTTGGCCTTTTCGTGTACGGGGCCACCTCGGGCATGTCCGACGTCGTGATGAACGCAATCGGGCTCGAGACCGAGAACCGTATGGGCCGTTCGATCATGTCCGGACTGCACGGCATGTGGAGCGCGGGCGCCCTGATCGGGTCGGCCGGCGGCACTCTCGCCGCACATATGGGCGCCGACGCCCGGATCCACCATCTGCTCGCGGCGGGAGTGCTCACCGTGCTCGGTCTGATCGCCTGCCGCTTCGTACTGGATCCGCCGAGCGCCGAGGAAGAGGACGCGCCGCCGCGCTTCGCGCTGCCGCCCAAGTCGGCGCTGCTCATCGGGGCCGTCGGCTTCTGCGCGGTGTTCGCCGAGGGGGCGAGCCTGGACTGGTCCGCGGTCTACCTCAAGGACGAGCTGGAGACCTCGGCCGGTCTGGCCGCCGCCTGCACCACGGCGTTCGCGCTCACCATGGCCGTCGCCCGGATCGCGGGCGACAAGGTGGTGGACCGTTTCGGTCCCGTGCGCACGGTGCGTACGGGCGGTGTACTGGCCACCGCGGGCGGCCTGTTGGTCGTCTTCGCGGGGCACCCGGCCGTCGCGATGACCGGCTTCGGTCTGATGGGCCTCGGCATCGCCGTGGTCGTGCCGCTCGCGTTCGCCGCGGCGGGGCGCAGTGGCCCCAACCCCAGCCAGGCCATCGCGGGCGTCGCGACGGTCACGTACACCTCGGGGCTCATCGCCCCTTCGGCGATCGGTGCCGTGGCCAACGCGACCTCGCTGATGGTGTCGTTCGGTCTGGTGACCGCCCTGGCGATGGGGTTGATCCTGTTCGCCGGGGTACTGCGATCGGCCGGACGCGAGCAGGACGAGCAGGTCGCGTCGGGTGGTACCGCGCAGGTGCGGCAGGCGAGCCCTCAGGGCTGAGCGGTCATCGGGCGGCGCGGCTCAGCAGGGTCTGCGCCAGGCCCCGAGGTCCAGGCGCTTGGCCATCGAGCTGAAGCGCAGCGGCCTGGTCCTCGGGCAGAAGTCGGCGGGCGGCAAGGCGTACTCGACGTGCAGTACGGCCTTGCCCGCGTCGACGAAGGGCTTCAGTGCGGCGCACTCGTCGTACTGGACGCACTCCTCGTTCACCGCGAAGTCGAACTCGTCCACCAGCTGCGGAATTTGGGGCAGGTCGTTCTTGAGGCCGACCGACATGCCGCGCTCGTGGGCGAGGCCGGCGAGCATGCGGTTGTACGTGAGCTGATGGCGGGCGGTCAGCGGGAAGCCGGTGTCGTTGAGGTAGCCGTCCATCAGATCGGGTTCCACGGCGTCGTAGCCGCGGGCGTGGCACAGGTCGAAGCGTGCGGCCATCAGCGGGCGCAGGATGTCGAGCCGGCGGATGTCCAGCCAGCGTTCGCCGGGCCAGCCGTTGGCGCGTCCGCGCACGGCGGCGGGGAAGTCGCGGTGGTCGGGGCGGAAGGACTCCCAGGCGCCGGCGTTGATGTAGCAGATGACCTTGCGGCCAGCTCGGTGCAGCCGCTCCACGGTCGCCCTGTCGTTCTCGAATCCGTCGATGTCGTACACCGGGACGTCCACGCCGAAGTCGATACGGCCGTCGAGCTGCCACTGCCAGGTGGTGCCCTGGGCGGGGCGCCAGCGGTCGCCGGGGCGCGGGTCCGGACGCTGCGCGGGCGTCGAGCAGGCCGCCAGGAACAGGGCGCAGAGCAAGAGGGCCACCAGGCGACTGAAGCGGGTCATGAGGCGGCCTCCGCGACCGGGAGCGGAGGCGGCTGCGACCAAGGGTTCGGACCGTGCCCGGGCACGGCGCAGTACACAGCTGCCCCGCGCAACCGTGCTGTTCGGGCGGCCAGTGCGCACAGGGCGGGCGGCACTCCGTGGACGAGATGGCAGAAGCGCTCCGGCGGATGCTCGGCGGTCCAGTTCGGCGCCGCCGGTGCGGTGCGGTAGGCGTGCCAGTCGCCTTCGAAGGTGACGAGGAGATCGGCGAACTCCGCGTATCCGGGGGCCGGATGGACTCCGGGGTTGAGCGCGACGGTTTCCATGCCCCGGCGGCGGATCGCGCGGACGAGGCGTCGGTAGTGCCGAAGGTGCGAAGCGGTCGAAGCGCTCTGGTCGAGGAAACAGCCGTCCACCCCGTACCACTCCCGGTGGCGCTCGGCATCGGCCGTGACCTCTGCTGCGGGGCGCTCCCCGTAGGCCGTATCGACGTATCCGAGCAGCCGTACCCCCGCCGCCCGCAGATCGCGGGCGGCGGCGGCGAAGGACGGTTCGCGGGTGGTGCCCGGTCCGTCGGCGACGTTCAGGATCACCGCGTGCAGCCGGTCGGCGTGCAGCGCGAGGCGTTCCCAGGCGGCGGGGTCGACCGCCGGATGGACGTACATCGGCACCAGAAGGCCCGTGCGCCCTGTGGTGGTCAACGCGCCACCGGGGTTCGCAGGGACCGCCAGTGGTCAGTGACGGATTGTTCGAGCGTGCGGCTCGGCGCCCAGCCCAGGGCCGTCCGTGCGGCGCCGATGTCCGCGCAGCTCCAGGAGACGGCGCCGGAACGGGCCGAGCCGTCGCCCGTCTCCTGGAGCTGCCTCAAGTGCCCCGCCGCCTCGACGAACCGGCCGGCCAGCTCGCGTACCGGGGTGGCGTGCCCGCTGCCGATGTTCAGGACGGGCGGCAACGGCCCTGGCGCGCACGCGGCGAGCACGGCCGCCTCGGCCACGTCCCTGGCGTCCACGAAGTCCCGGTACGCGGAGAGATCGCCTACGCGTACGGTGCCGTCGGGACCGGCCCGCAGCAGCTCGGCCGCGAGCCGGCCGGGCAGTGCGGCGGTCGGCGCGCCCGGTCCGACCGGGTTGAACACCCGTAGCACGACGGCGTCGAGGCCGGACGATGTCACGGCCACCGTGCCCGCCAACTTCGTTGCGCCGTAAGGAGTTTGCGGCCGGGTGGGCGCGTCCTCGGTCACCGGCACGTTCAGTGCGGTCGGCCCGTACTCCCCCGCCGAGCCGAAGTGGACAAGGCGCGCGGACGGCGCCGCCTCGTGCAGTGCCTCGCACAGAGCGGCCGGCCCCCGCGCATTGAGATCCGCCAGGCGTACGGCGCTGCCCGCCACGAGGCCCGCGCAGTTGACCACCGCGTCGGGCGCCGCCGCGTGCAGGGCGTCCGTGATCCGCGCGGGGTCGGCGGTCAGGTCGAGGGACACGTCCGCGTCCGGCGAACGTCCGCCGACCAGCAGCCGCACACCCGGCAGGGCGCTCAGCCGCTCGGCGGTGTGCGCGCCGAGGAAGCCGCCTGCCCCCAGGATCAGCACACGCATGATCACGCCCCCTTGAGCAGCAGCGGGCGGTAGGTGGTGAACTCGGCGTTCGCCCGGTCGTAGTCGTCGGGGCGGCCGATGTCCAGCCAGTAGCCGTCGAACTCGTAGGCGTGCGGCGGGGTTCCGGTGCCGAGCAGGTCGAGGACGAGCTCGTCGAAGCCGAGCGGCAGGCCCGGTGTGTAGCCGGCGAGGGTCCTGCGGGAGAGGCCGTACACGCCCATCGAGACCCGGTAGTCCAGATCCGGTTTCTCGGCGAAGGAGACGATCCGGCCCGACTCGGTGGTGAGGACGCCGAAGTCGATCGCCACCTTGCGGGGGTACGTGGCGACGGTGAGCGGGGCGCCGGAGTCGGCGTGCCGTGTGAGGACATCACCGAAGTCGAGGTCCGTGAGGATGTCCCCGTTCATCACGAGGAACCGCTCGGGCAGTCGGTCGAGCATCGGAAGGAGCGGGCCCATGGTGCCGAGCGGGCTGTCCTCGGCGGCGTAGTCGATGCGCAGCCCCCACTGGCTGCCGTCGCCCACGTACGCGCGGATGATGTGGCCGAGGTGGCCGATGGCCACGGTGCAGCTGGTGAATCCGGATGCGGCCAGCTGGCGCAGGACGATCTCGAGGATCGCGTGCTGGTCACCGATCGGGACGAGCGGCTTGGGCAGCGAGGTGGTGTACGGGCGCAGCCGGACGCCTTTGCCTCCGGCCAGGATCACTGCGTGCATGGGTTTCCCCCTGTGGTTCGTGCGGGTCGCGAGGGGCTGGTCATGGCCCCTGGCCCGGAGGTCAGATGTTGTAGATGCCGGTCTTGTAGCGGGCGAGGTGCGCGGGGTCGCGGAAGAAGTCGACGGTCTTCGCGAGCCCGGACTGCAGGGTGTGGCCGGGTTCCCAGCCGGTGGCGGCGCGCAGCCGGGAGGCGTCGGCGATCAGCCGCATGACCTCGGAGTTGGCGGGCCTGATGCGCTCGGGGTCTTCGCGCACGTCGAGTTCGGTGTCCATGAGCTTGCCGATGAGCCGGGTGAGGTCGCCGATGGAGATCTCCTCACCCGTACCGGCGTTGAAGGTGCGTCCGACGACCTGCTCGGCGGGCGCGGTGCCCACGGCGAGGAAGGCCTGGGCGGTGTCCTTCACGTAGAGGAAGTCACGGGTGGGCCGCAGGTCCCCGAGGGTGACCGTCCGGGCCCCAGCGGCGACCTGGCCGATCACCGTGGGGATCACGGCGCGCATCGACTGGCGCGGGCCGAAGGTGTTGAACGGCCGCAGGGTGACCACGGGGGTGGCGAAGCTCGCGTGATAGCTGTCGGCGAGCCGGTCGCCGCCCGCCTTCGAAGCGGCGTACGGGGACTGGGTGTTGATCGGGTGGTCCTCGGTGATCGGCACGGTCTGCGCGGTGCCGTACGTCTCGCTGGTCGAGGTGTGCACGAGCCGCGGGATCTCCTGGCGCCGTACCGCTTCGAGGACGTTGAGCGTGCCGGTGACGTTGGTGTCCACGTAGCTGTGCGGTGCTTGGTAGGAGTACGGGATCGCGATCAGCGCGGCCAGGTGGTAGACGGCCTCGGCCCCTTCGGTGAGAGCCCCCACCGAGCCGGGGTCGCGGACGTCGCCGAGGACGATGTCGACCTGGTCGAGTACGTCGGGTGCGAGGGTCTCCAGCCAGCCGTAGGAGGAGAAGGAGTTGTACTGGGCCATGGCGCGCACCCGGTGTCCGGCGGCGACGAGAGCTTCGGTGAGGTGGGAGCCGATGAAGCCTTCGGCTCCGGTGACGGCGACGAGCGGGGGTGTGGTCAAGGTTCTTGCTCCTGTGGTGAGTTCGGTGTGACCGCTCAGCGGTGGGCGGTGGGGCGGGCGAGCAGCAGAAAGGTGCCGCCGGTGAGCACCGCCGCGGCCAGGCCGGTGCCGATCAACTGGACATGTGCGGAAGGGAGTTCAGTGGCTCGGGCCGCGGCCTGCGCGCCGGCCGCGGTGAGCGTGACGAGGGCCGGGAACCAGGCGACGGCGAAGGCCTGCAGCAGCAACGCCGTCCAGAACACGGCCCCCAGGCAGAGCAGCGGGAGCGGCTCGGTCTCCGCGATCCGGGCTCCGCCCCAGAGAACGGCGAGGTATCCGCCGAGGCACAGGGCGAGGACCAGGCCGGAGCGGTGGGCGAATCCGCGCTGGTCCCTGGTGGAGCGCAGCGCCGCCACCGCCAGGGAGCGGTAGCGGTAGAGCAGCCATTCGGCGAGGCCCATGCTCAGGGTGAGGACCACCACGGTGCGGGGGTCGAGCAGGCCGGCGAGGGCGGCGAGCAGTCCTGCCGCGAGGCCGAAGAGGGCGAAGGGCAGGGAGGACAGCAGCGGTGGAGCACTCCTCGCCGCGTCGCCGGTGCGCTGTGTCTCGCGCAGTGCGAGCCAGGCGGCACGGGCGGTGAGTGCCACCGTGCCGAGCAGCATCACGAGCCCGACGGCCGCCGGAAGGGGCCACAGCGTTGTCGCCCCCGCACCCGCCGCAACCGGTAACAGGCCAAGGAGCAGCGCCCGTTCGCGTCCCAGGACCAGCAGCGCACTGGCGGCGGCCAGATACACGGACTGTCCGGCCGCGAAGGCGCCCGGTGCGGACGGACCGCACAGGGCAAGACCGAGTGCGCTGCTCACGAGCGCACTCGCCGGTGCTCCCAGGCGCAGCGTGCGGGCGGCCGCGGCGGGCCCTTCGGCCGCCAGCCGCAGGTAGGCGCGGTGGCTGAGACCCTGGTTCACGGCCCAGGCGAGCAGGGCGGCGGCGACGACTCCGGTGAGGTCGGGGCGCCCCGACCACAGACGGGCACCGAGGACGTAGGCGAGCCCGGGCAAGGCGAAGACGAGGCCGCGCAGGGCGCAGCGCACCGGATCCGCACGCCACAGGTCGGGGCCGGGCGGCGGCGCCGCGTAGTGACGCGGCACCCGGGTGAAGAGGTCCTCGGCCAGGGTGAACAGGTCCGGTCGGCCGTAGTGCTGCACGATCCGCTCGGCGGTGAGCCCGTCCGACTCGAGGAGGGCGGCCACTTCGTCGGGATGTACGGCGACGGCGATCTGCTCGACGAGACGCTCGACAAGCTCGTCGGCGGGGTCGGGGGCGAGCACGCGACGGGTCGTTGCCGAAGGACCCGCGCCCGGACCCGCGCCGGGGCGGATCTTCACGGAAGGCCCGGATGCCGGCCCCGAGCCGGGGCGGATCGTCGCGGCAGGCCCGGATGCCGGACCCGGACGGGTCCGACCGGTACGTACACGCGGGATCTCGGGAAGCGCGTCCCCGTCCTCCGGCACCAGTCGCAGCGGCCCGCTCATGCGATGACCCCCTCGGCGGCGACGTCGCCCCACCCGTCGGCAGCCGGGCGGCCGAGCTCCTGGTAGATGTCCCGGAACGTCTCGACGGTGCGGCGCAGCGTGAACTGCTCGATCACCCGCAGCCGCGCGCTCTCCCCCATGGAGGCCCGCCGTTCACGGTCGCGCAGCAGATCGAGCGCCGCACTCGCCATGGCGCCCGGCTCACGCGGCGGAACGACGAGCCCGCTGTCCCCGACGGCCTCGCGTACACCGCCCACGTCGGTGGAGACGGTCGCCCGGCCGCAGGACATCGCCTCGATCAGCGTGAACGGGAAGCCCTCGCTGATGCTGGACAGCATGACGACGTTCCCGGCCGCGTACGCATCGAGGATGTTCTCGACGCGCCCCTCGAAGGTGACGGCATCGCCCTGCCCCAGTTCCGCGGCGAGCGCCACGCACCTCTCGCGATAGGCCTCGCCACCACGGGGTGCGCCGCCGAACAACCTCAGCCGCGCCTCGGGGAGTTCGGCCCGCACGAGTGCGAATGCGCGGATCAGCGTCTCCAGGTCCTTGATCGGGTCGACCCGGCCGACCCAGCTCAGCGTCGGCACCTCGGGCTCGGGACCCGCAGGCGGAAAGGCCGAGGGGTCGACGCCGTTGTAGACGGTACGGATGGACTCGGGTTCGGCCCCTCCGTGCTCCTCCCACAGGCGGTTGTAGCGGTTGCCCGGGGTGATCAGCTCCGCGACCCGGTACGTCTCCTGGGCAAGCAACCGGAAGAAGCCGAGCATCAGGTACTTCACCGGCCATGAGTAGCCGCCGGTGCGATAGCCGAGGTAGCGCTCGCGCAGATACACGCCGTGCTCGGTCAACAGCAGGGGAACGCCGTTGAGTTGGCTGCCCACGAGCCCGGGCAGCACGGCAAGTCCGCCGCTGACCGCGTGCGCCACACCGTCGGCCGGAGGCTCGGCGGCGAGCGGGCGCAGCGCGTGTTCGAGGAGGTCGGCGGCGGTGATGGCGTCGTGCAGTGTGGGCCGCGCGGCGGACACTTCCAGGTCGGCGCGGTTCCAGACACCGGCCAGGATCCGCAGGGCCTTCTCCGTGCGCAGCGCGGGACCGAGCCGTCCCTCACGGGCCATGCCGGCCAGTCCGTACAGGGCGGGCCCGAAGTACGGCTCGACGACCGGGTCCACGAGCGAGGTCACCAACAGCTCGTACGTGGAGAGGACTTCGCCGAGCCGTCGCCCGCGCAGCGGCCTTGTCACGGGCACGGGACCCCAGAGCGGCACGCTGACGGGCTCGGCGACATGGGCCGGCAGCTCCCACACCAGCGGCTCGCGTCCGGTGCCGGTGACGGCGGTGATGCCGAACTCGAAGTCCGGCATGGCGCGCACGAGTTGGTCGCACCACACGCTCACACCGCCATGGCTGTGCGGATAGGTGCCTTCGGTCAGCAAGGTGACCCGGACCGCCGCACCGGAGTGCGGCGGGTGTGACGATGGCATGGTTCTGCTCCCCCGGGTGTCGCGAGCGGGCCGGCCGGGCCTGATCGCGGCAGATGTGCGATTGATACGGGCAGGGGCATCCCCTGCCGGGACGAACGGGAGTGGGCCGCCCCTGCGGCCCACTCCGTCAGTCCGTGACGCCGTAAGGAACGGACTCGCTGACGCCCGTGGGAGTCGGCAGCTCACCGGCGGGTTCGGCCACCGGCTGCGCAGGGTCGGTGCTGAGCGCGGTGGTCGTCGCGCTCGGCACGGTCAGGGTGACCTGGGTCTGCAGCAGGGCCGGTGAGACCCGGCCGGACAGCGATCCCGCGTACGCCGTGCCGAACGGCGCGGTCCCCAGGAGCAGGTTCTGCCGGGTGCCGGCCGGCATGGTCGCCGTGGACTGCAGACCACCGGGCGCCTGCAGCGTGACGGTGTTGCCGATGCGGTACGCGGTGACCCGGCCCGCCGTGACGGCCGCGTCCCAGGCCGCGCGCTCACTGAGCTCCGCGCCGATGTCCCGCTGGCGCAGGTTCACCATCGGTGCGCTGTCCGCGTAGAGACCTTCGTACGCGGTGATGATCGCGTTCAGGACCGGGTACGCGATGCGGTCCTCGGCCAGGTTCGACTGGTGGATGAAGTGCGGGCGCGGATCGTTGGCGAGCACGTGCGAGAGCGCGATCCGCTGCTCCAGGGGCACGATGTGGTCCGCGTACCCGGTGACGGGGTCGAGCGGCGCGTCCAGGCAGGTGGTGTTCGCGGCCGTCTCGCAGATGCCGCTGCCGCCGTCCGCCTTGCGCGTGTAGATCCAGTTGTACTCGTCGATCTGCTCGGCGGCGCGGCCCGCGTTGTAGAAGACGTTCATCGGGAAGCGCGGCACGGTCAGGGCGGGACCGAGGGTGCGCTGCTGACGCTCGCGGGAGTTGTCCGAGGCGAGGTTGCGGATCCCGGTGTCCGAGAGGGCGCCCGCGAGGTTCGGGTTGTCCTGGGGCTGCTGCGGCAGCGTCTTGAGTCCGGAGTGCTCACCGGTCACCAACTCGTCGCTCTGCAACGGCAGTCCGGCGTTCACGGCCCAGTTCCGGTTGTCGCGGATCTGCGCGGCGATCACCGAACGGGAGACGTACTGGGTGGTGCCGTCCGCGTTCTTCGCACACACCCACGGCACCACGGAAACGTTCTGCACACAGCCGAGGTAGGGGTGGTCGTAGGTGTGGTTGACCCAGCGGTACTTCGCCTTGTCGGCGATCAGCTGCTGCGCGAGGGGGTCCGCGCCGCCGTTCTCCGCCTTGAAGCGCACACTGCCGCCGCCGTTGAAGACCATGTCGAGCGTGAACTTGCGGTCAGTGGACCACTGGGCCGCGTACTTGGCGTCGTCGGCCGTCATCCGGATCGGCCGCGGCTGGCCCTGCCCCGGCTGGCAGTCGACGTCGCCGGGCGTGCAGTTGAGGGCGGTGTCCCAGCGATCGTCCGCACCGAAGACGTCGTCGATGTGCACGGCGAAGTAGTTGCGGTCCATACCCAGATGGACGCCCTGGGTCATCCAGCGGACGATGCCGCGCGCGAGCAGCCGGTACTGCTGCTGGTACTGGTTGTAGACGAAGGAGACGACGAGTTCGCGCCGGCCGTCGTGGCGGTACTCGCCGACGATGGTGCCGCGCTCCTGGCTCTGCGGCAGCGGCACCTCGACGTACGAGGTGAAGTCGGCGCCCGCGAGCGGCTTCGCGGCGAAGGCGTAACTCTCGCCGACGGTCGGCGAGTTGTCCTCGAAGGGCACGGCGCCGTCGAGATAGCCGAAGGGGCCCGCTTTGCCGGCCGCCGTCACCTGGGCGCGTGCGCCGTCGAGCGAGCCGCTGTAGCCGCCGTTCGCCGGGTAGTTGAGCCCCACCTCGGGCCGCGCGTAGGTGTACGCGTCCACCTGCGGGATAGCGAAGGTCTTCTCGAACGTGGCGAGCGCGGCCATCTCGGCCGAGCCCTCGCCGAACGGGTTGTCGTTGGGCAGTACGACCGCCTGGAACTTGGCACGCGGCCGCCCGGAGACGGTGTCCGACAGGAAGGCGGCGTTGATCGCGGGCCGGTCGGCGCGGCTCAGGTCCACGAGCGTGTAGGGCGTGCCGGCGCCGTCGAGTTCGGCGGCGATTGCGGCGGTCGCGGGACCGCCGTCGCTCACCACCAGGATCTTGAGATCGATGCGCGGCGTGACCTCGGCGGCCGCGGCTTCGAAGGGTGTGACACACGCCAGGGCCAGCGACGCCGTGGTCAGGGCGAGCGCGGCTCTGCGCAACTTGCGGTTCATGACGGAATGGATCCCTCCCCGGAAGGGGTATGCGGCCTTGGCCATGGCATGCCCCTTTCCCACTGCGGGAGCCCAGGTGCGGCAGTCGCCCCTGTGTGTCCCGCTCTGTCGGACCACATAGTGGGGCCCGTGGAGTGGGAAATGTGGGGGCGTTGTGAAAGGTGGCGAGAACCGTGCACGCCCCGAAAGCCCGCAGAAAGCGCCCCCTGGCAAGGGGCGACAGTGGTCCGCCCGGCCAAGATTTCTTCAGATTAATCGGCCACTCACCGGATCCAGCCAATTACGCAACGTTTCGGCCCGTGGATCGTTGCAGAGCAGCCGTTCACCCCCGGACCTGCGCAGATCCCGACACAGCGTCGAGAAGAGCACACACGTGCGGAGCCCTAACATTGCCGTGATCATCACGCTCCGTACGAAGAGAGAGACCACGCACCATGAATCTCGGTGTCCGCTGGACCCTGCACGGCGACGGGCGCACCCCGGCGCCCGGCGCGGTGGTCCGCCCCGACGAGCGGCTCTCCTGGCCGCGCACCTTCGGTCTCGGGGCGCAGCACGTGGTGGCGATGTTCGGGGCGTCGTTCGTCGCACCCGTCCTGATGGGTCTCGACCCCAACCTCGCGATCATGATGTCGGGTGTCGCGACGGTCATCTTCCTGCTCGCGACCCGTGGCAAGGTGCCCAGCTACCTGGGCTGTTCGCTCTCCTTCGTGGGTGTCGCGGCGGTCATCCGGGCACAGGGCGGCAGCAGCGCGACCGTCACCGGCGCCGTGCTCGTGGTGGGTGCGGCGCTCTTCCTCGTGGGCCTCGCCGTCCGCAAGTTCGGCGCGCGGATCATCCATGCCGCGATGCCGCCGGTGGTGACCGGCGCGGTGGTCATGCTGATCGGCTTCAACCTGGCGCCCGTGACCGCCTCGACGTACTGGCCGCAGGACCAGTGGGTGGCCCTGCTGACCATGCTGTTCACCGGTTTGGCCGTGGTCTGCCTGCGCGGTTTCTGGTCCCGTATCGCGATCTTCCTCGGCCTGGTCTTCGGATACGGGATCTCCTGGCTGTTCGACCGCGTCTTCGGGAAGATCAACTCGGTGGTCGGCGGCGGAGCGGCCACCGACCACTGGCGGCTCGATCTGTCGGCGGTCGGCAAGGCGGACTGGCTCGGCCTGCCGAACTTCCACGGCCCGTCCTTCGAGTGGTCCGCGATCCTCGTCGCCCTGCCCGTGGTCATCGCCCTGATCGCCGAGAACGCCGGACACGTCAAGGCCGTCGGCGAGATGACCGGCGACAACCTGGACGACAAGCTCGGCACCGCGATCTCCGCGGACGGCGCCGCCTCCATGCTCTCCACCGCGGTCGGCGGCCCGCCGAACACCACGTACGCCGAGAACATCGGCGTCATGGCCGCGACCCGCGTCTACTCCACGGCCGCCTACTGGGCCGCCGCCTGCTTCGCCCTGCTCTTCGGCCTCTGCCCCAAGGTCGGCGCGATCGTCGCGGCCATCCCGGGCGGTGTGCTCGGCGGCATCACCGTGATCCTGTACGGCATGATCGGCCTGCTCGGCGCGCAGATCTGGATCAACTCCCGGGTGGATCTGCGCAATCCGCTGAACCTGGTGCCGGCCGCGGCGGGCATCATCATCGGCACCGGCGGTGTGAGCCTGAAGTTCTCGGACAACTTCGAGCTCAGCGGGATCGCCCTGGGCACGATCGTGGTGATCACCGGCTATCACGTGCTGCGGGCCTTCGCCCCGGCGTACATGAAGGAGAGCCGCGAACCCCTGCTCGACGAGGGCACTTCGCGCTACGACGAGCAGGACTCCAAGGACTGACCCACGGCCGGCGGGCGGTTGCCGAACCCGGTCAGCCGCCTGTCACCAGGTCGTAGGCATAGCCGGGCGTGAACGTGCCCGGCTGTCCCTTGCAGCCGTCCGACTCCCCCGGCAGCTTGATCCACAGGAACGCGTCGATACGCGACCGGCCGGTCGTCAGCGTCGGGGGACGGCCGAGCTTGCGGCCGGCGGGGTCGCACCACTCGCCGGCCGGCGGCGGCCCGTTGCCGTTGCGGCTGGTGTCGATCACCGCGCCGAGACCGGACGGGCCGCCCATCGCGCTCAGGACGGACTGCGCGTAGGCGACCTCGTCGTCCGTGCGGTGGAAGTTCGAGACGTTGGTGAAGATGCCGTCCGACGAGGCCGCCGACGCGGCGCCCGCCTGACGCAGCGCCGAGGCCTGCTTGGTGGCGGAGTGCCAGCCCGAGTGGCCGGCGTCGAAGTAGACCCGTGCGCGCGGATTGGCGGCCTTGAGGGTACGGCCCGCACGGGCGAGCGAGGCGTAGCGCGCGCCGCGCTGTCCGCCGTCGAGGCAGTCGATCTGGGCCAGCGAGTCGGGCTCGAGTATCACGATCACCTCGGACGAACCGAGACCGGCCGCGAACTTCTCGATCCACGCGTCGTACGCCCCGAGGTCGGGCGCCCCTCCTTGCGAGTGGCCGCCACAGTCCCGGTCCGGGATCGCGTACGCCACGACCGTGGGCACCTGGCCGCGGGCGGCCCCGCCCGAGGTCACGTCGCGTACGCGCGAGGTGATGGTGTCGGGGCTGTAGTCGGCGAACCAGACGGCGGCCGGGCGGTCGGCTATCTGCGTCTCGATCTGCGCCCTGCGGGGGTCGTCCCGGTTCTCGCGCACCCAGTCGAGCACCTGCGACTGTCCGTACAGGTAGAGCCCGTTGGACGAGGACTTGGACTGCGACTTCCGCGGCGCCTTCGAGCTCGGCTTCTTCGAGGCCGACTTGGACGGCTTCGGGGACGTGGAGGCACTCGCGGACGGCGAAGCTGTGGGCACGGCGGGCAGTGGCTCCATGGTCGTCGCCTGCGTCTCCTTGGGGCCGGCCTCGTCCGCCGCTCCCCCGTCGTCGGTTGCGGCGAGCAGTCCTGTGACGGTCCCGATGACCACGACGGCCGAGGCCGCGGCGGCCATCCCGTGGCGAACCCGCGCCCGTCTGCGCTCTGCCCGCTCGGCCCTGCGCTGCGCGCGTACGCCCTGCACGTCGCTCTTCCCCCCTACGTTCCCCGTACCTGTTCGCGGCCCCCGCGTGCGCCCCGTTCCCTCGTTCCGGCGAAGCTCACGGCCCGGCGGGCCCTCCCGCAGCCTACGGCTGGGACGCTGCGTGCATGGCGCAGTCCGGTCAGTTCACAGGAGCCCCCACCCAAGTCACCGCCGTCGCGGCGCGGATGCGCGAACTCGACGCGCGGTGGCCGCAGACGGACGGTGTGGCGGTCTTCAACCGGGTCTATCTGAGAGTCACCGAGGAGATCGCCGACCGCTTGGCGGCCGATGAGTTCCCCGACGTCATGGCCGCACAGACGCTCGACGTCCGGTTCGCCGAACGGTACTTGGACGTGGTCGAGCGCGCGACGGAGGGCGGGCGTCCGCCGGCCTGCTGGCGGCCGCTGTTCCAGTACCGCGGTCATCGTGACGTACGCCCCCTGCAGTTCGCGCTCTCGGGCATCAATGCGCACATCGGCCACGATCTTGCGCTGGCCGTCGTGGACACCTGTCGTAGCCTCGACTGCGAACCTCGCATGATCGAGGATGAGTTCGACCAGGTCGGCGAGGTCCTCGTGGCGCTGGAGGAGCGCATTCGCGAAGAGCTGATGCCCGGCCCCGACCTGCTGCAGGTGGCCGATCCGCTCACCCATCTGTTGGGCTCGTGGAGCCTGGAGCGCGCCCGGGACGCGGCGTGGTCGGCGGCACGCGTGCTGTGGGGCCTGCGTGAACTGCCCGACCTCGCCGAGGAGTTCACCCAGCGGATGGACACGGGGGTCGGGCTCGTGGGGCGCTGTCTGCTGACTCCCTGGCGCTGACGCCGAGCGGCGAAACGCTGACGCCGAGCAGACAGCGCGCTGAAATACCCTCCCGGGCGATCGCGTTGCGCAAAGCATCGCGTTGCGTACAGCAACGCCACCCAGGAGGTCATCGATGACGATCCGGCTCGGTATCACACTCCCCCAGATGAAACAGTTCGACATCGGCAGCGACATCCCCGCGATCGCCAGGGCGGCCGAAGACATCGGATACGAGAGCGTCTGGGTCTTCGAGCGGGTGCTCTTCCCCACCCCCACCAGGCAGGGCCTGTACGGGATCGAGGGCCTGCCCTGGCCGGACGAGTACCGTTCCATCGCGGAGCCGCTGGTCTCCCTGACCCTCGCGGCCGCCGCGACCGACCGCATCCAGCTCGGCACGAGCGTGCTCGTGGCGCCGCTGCACGTCCCCTTCGAACTCGCCCGCGCGCTCGCCACGCTCGACCGCGCGAGCGGCGGCCGGGTGGTCGCCGGCCTCGGCACCGGCTGGTCGACCGACGAGTACGCGGCCCAGTCGGTGGCTCCGTTCGGCCGGCGCGGCGAGATCCTCGACGAGGTGCTCGATGTGTGCGCCGCCGTCTGGGGGCCGGACCCCGTCTCGTACGAAGGCACGTTGACCACCGTCCACCCGTCCGAGGTCGGCCCGAAGCCGGTCCGCCCCATCCCGGTCTATCTGCCGGCCATGAGCCCGCGCGCGAAGCGCCGTCTGGTGGAGCGCGCGGACGGCTGGATGCCGCTGGCGATGGGCGTGGACGCGCTGGCCGCGGACTGGCGGGCCTTGCAGGACCTCGCCGCCGAGCAGAGCCGCGAGCGCCCGATCGAGCGTGCCGTCCGAGTCAACTCCCGCCTCCAGGACAGGCCTTACGAGGGCGTGGACCGCCAGCCGTTCCAGGGCAGCGTCGACCAGCTCGTGGAGGATCTGGCCGCCCATGCGGACGCGGTCCCGGGCGAGTACTTCTTCGATCTGCAGGCCAGTTCGCGCGACGGCGCGGAGCTCAAGGACCAGGCCGCGGCCCTGTACGAGGCGGTACGCGCCGCCGGGATCTAGCCGCTCGTCAGGAACCCGGTCAGTCCTCGGGCAGCTCCACCGGCGCGATCTCGTCGAAGAGATCGCCCGGCCCGGGGTTGGCCGGGTCCGTGGCGCCGCCGAACTGGTGCATGACGCCCCACACGGCGTTCAGCGCGGTCTGCACGGCGCCCTCGGCCCAGCCCGCGGTCCACGAGATGTCGTCGCCGGCGAGGAAGAGCCCGCGCTTGTCGTCCGGCAGCGCGTCCTGCATGAAGTGCGTGAACAGGCGCCGCTGGTAGCGGTAGTGGCCCGGCAGGTTGGCCTTGAACGCACCCATGAAGTAGGGCTCGTTCTCCCAGGAGACCGTGACCGGGTTGCCGATGATGTGGCCGCGGATGTCGACGTTCGGGTAGATCTCGCCCAGCGACTTCAGCATGACCTCCATCCGCTCGTTCGCGGACAGCGGCAGCCACTTCAGGCTGTCGTCGCACCAGGTGTACGAGAGGCAGATGACGGCGGGCTTGTCGGGGCCGTTGTCGAGCAGGTAAGTCCCGCGCGTCATACGGTCGGTGAGGGTCATCGACATGACGTCGCGCCCCGTGATCTCGTCCTTGTCCAGCCAGAACGGCCGGTCGACGGGCACGAACAGCTTCGAGGACTCCATGTAGTGCGTGCGCTCGATCGCGGTCCAGTGGTCGATCGGGAAGAGCGAGTCGTCGCAGGCGATCTTCGAGAGCAGCATCCAGGACTGCGCGGTGAAGATCGCCGCGCGGTACGTACGGATGTCTCCGCTCGCGTCCGTGACGGTGACACGGTTGCCGGCGGTGCGGTGCAGGCGGGTCACGGCCGGGCGGGGCTCGCCGCCCTCGTGCAGGGAGCTCAGCGAGGTCCCGTACGCCCAGTGGAGGATCTTCTCCGGGGTGCGCTCCCAGAGCCTCAGCGGCAGCTGCTGGCTGCCGCCGACGATGCCGCGGTGGTGGTCGTCGGCCTCGGTGTAGACGACGCGCAGGATCTCCAGGATGGAGTTGGGGAAGTCGGTGTCCCAGCCGCCGGTGCCGAAGCCGACCTGGCCGAATATCTCGCGGTGGCGGAAGGACTTGAAGGACTCGGAGTCGCAGAGGAAGCCGTAGAAGGTCTGGTTGTCGAGCTTCTCGACGAGCTGCGCCCAGATCCTGCGGATCGTCGGGATGTCGCGCTCGCGCAGCGCCCGGTTCATCGCGGAGAAGTCGGCGCCCTCTTCGAGACAGGCGTTCCAGGCGTTCATGACGTCCCGGTAGACCTGCGGCAGATCGTCCACCGAGGTCGCGTAGTGCGACTCGCCCTTGAGGTCGACGACGGTCGAAGGGGTGGACTCCGCAAGGGGGTTGGGGAACGGCTTGGTCTCCAGGCCCACCAGGTCGATGTAGTGCTGCAGCGCTGTCGAGGAGGGCGGGAAGCGCATCGCGCCCATCTCGGCGGTCAGTTCGGGGTCACAGCCCTCGAATCCGACGGTACGAAGCCGGCCGCCGATCTGGTCGGCCTCGTAGACGACGGGCTTGAGGCCCATCTTCATCAGTTCGTACGCGGCGATGAGGCCGGACAGACCGCCGCCGATGACCGCGACCTCCTGGCCGTGCTCGGTCGCGGGTATCTGGCCGAGGCCCGCCGGGTGCGCGAGGAAGTCGTCGTACGCGTAGGGGAAGTCCGGCCCGAACATCGTGATCGGGGGCTGCGTCGCCGAGGTGTGCTGGACGGCGGTGGGCACCGTGGACGTCATGGGGTACGGACTCCTTGCGGGAAAGGGCGCTTGAGGGGCGGAGACAGGGTCAGATCAGGGAGCCGTAGAGGCCGGGGCGCCGGTCGCGCAGATACGGGTTCTCGGCGCGCGAGGCGGCCAGGAACTCCGGATCGACGTCCGCGAAGAGCAGCTCGGCGCCGCGCCCGCCCCGCGTACGGGCGATGCCGTCGGGACCGACCAGTGTGGACAGGCCGACGAACTCGAACTCGCCTTCCGCGCCGGCCCGGTTGACGTACGCCACGTACATCTGGTTCTCGAAGGCGCGCACCGGCACGAGGGATTCGGCGACGAACTGGAAGGGGTGCATCTGCGCGGTCGGCACCAGGAGAAGGTCGGTGCCGGCGAGGGCGTGCGCCCGTACGTTCTCGGGGAACTCCACGTCGTAACAGATCATGATCCCGACCCGCAGCCCGCCGAGCTCGGCCTGGACCACGGTCTGGTCGCCGGGCGCGAAGTGCTCCTGCTCGAAGCCGCCGAAGAGATGGGTCTTGCGGTAGTTCGCGAGCTCGGCGCCGTCGGGGCCGACGAGGCGGGCGGAGTTGTGGACCTGCTCGCCCTCGCGCTCCGGGTAGCCGTACACGATCGCGAGACCGTGGCGGGCGGCGGTGACGGCGACGGCCTGTGCGGAGGGTCCGTCGGCGGGCTCGGCGAGGCGCGCGATGTCGTCGCCGATCGCGTACCCCGTCAGATACATCTCGGGGCAGATGAGCAGCCCCGCACCGACGGCGGCGGCGCGCTCGGCCGTCTCGTCGAGAAGCGCCAGATTGGCCTGCACATCGCCGGGCGTCCCGGAGTTCTGGAGCAGGGCGGTGCGCAACGGCGGCATGGGCGGACCTCGGGCGTACGGGGGTGAGGGGACTCCCTGACGGTACGTTCGCGCACGGGTGTGCGACAAGGTGCGTCCATTGCGCATTGGTGCGCTGTTTGTTGCGCGAGATCGGCCTTGAGCGGCGATCTGTTGCGCCGCCACCCCACTCAGCTGCGGGCAGTCGTGCCGCAGGGCGGCACGGGTGGGCGCAGCGGCACCCACGCGCGCAGCGCCCTCGACGACCCGCACCCCTACTGCGGCGCCCCCGACGAGTACCTACGCAGCAAAGGCGAAAGCACCAGTACCGACTTCGTCCGCTCCACGAACGCCTCCCCCGCGATCTTCTCCAGCACCTGCTCGAAGTGCCGCATGTCCGACGCGAAGATCTGCACCACCGCATCGGCCTCCCCCGTGACCGTCGAAGCCGACGCGATCTCCGGATACCGCTCCAGCCCCGCGCGGATCGCATCCGGAGACGTCTGGCTCCGGCAGTAGATCTCCACGAAACCCTCGGTCCGCCACCCCAGCTCCGCCGGATCCACCCGCACCGTGAACCCGGTGATCGCCCCGCTCGCCCGCAACCGATCCACCCGCCGCTTCACCGCGGGCGCGGAAAGCCCGACCAGCTGGCCGATGTCGGCGAAGGAACGCCGGGCGTCCTCCGCCAGGGCATGGACGATGCGGGCATCGAGCTCGTTCAGCACGGCGTGCGGGTCACTTCTCCTCGGTCGCGGGGGTGCCGGCCGCCTCGACGGCCAGACGCGAACGGCTGCGGCCGTAGGCGAAGTAGATCACCAGACCGACGGCCATCCACAGGCCGAACACCGTCCAGGTGACGGCCCGCAGGGACACCATCATCCATCCGCACAGCAGGAACCCGATCACCGGGAAGACCGGCGCGAACGGCACCCGGAAGGTGCGGCGCAGATTCGGCCGCGTGTAGCGCAGCACGATCACGGAGACGTTGACCAGCGCGAAGGCGAAGAGCGTGCCGATGCTGGTGGCGTCGGCAAGTTCACCGAGCGGCACGACCGCGGCGAGCACACCGCAGAACAGCGAGACCCAGATCGTGTTGATCCGCGGCACGCCCGTACGCGCGTGGATCTTCGCGAAGGACTTGGGGACCAGGCCGTCGCGGGACATCGCGAAGAGGATGCGGGTCTGGCCGTAAAGGACCGCGAGCACCACTGACGCGATGGAGATGACAGCTCCGGCCGCGAGGACCGTGCCCCAGAAGGTCTGCCCGGTGACCTCGTTCATGATCGCGGCGAGCGTGGCCTCGGTGGAGGTGAAACCCGTCCAGGGCCGGGCGCCGATGGCCACGAACGCGACCAGGACGTACAGGGCGGTGACGATGCCGAGCGAGAGCAGGATCGCGCGGGGCAGGTCGCGCTGCGGGTTCTTGGCCTCTTCACCGGCCGTGGAGGCGGCGTCGAAGCCGATGTAGGAGAAGAAGAGGGTGGCGGCCGCGGCGCTGACCCCGCTCATGCCGAGCGGCATGAAGTCCGAGTAGTTGCCCGACCGGAAGCCGGTCAGGCCGACGGCGCAGAAGAGCAGCAGCGCGGCGATCTTCACCATGACCATGATCGAGTTGACCCGCGCGGACTCCTTGGAGCCGCCGAGCAGGACCACGCCCGCGAGCAGCACGAGGATCAGCGAGGGCAGGTTGATATAGCCGCCGCTGCCGGGCGGCGCCGCGAAGGTGTCCGGGATGGTGAACCCGAAGGTGCCGTTGAGGAACTCGTTGAGGTACTCGCCCCAGCCGACGGCCACCGCCGCGATCGAGACGCCGTACTCGAGGATGAGACACCAGCCGCAGACCCAGGCGATGACTTCGCCGAGCGTTGCGTACGCATACGAGTAGGAGGAGCCGGCGACCGGGATGGTGCCCGCGAGCTCCGCGTACGACAGGGCCGAGAAGAGCGCCGTCAGACCGGCGATCACGAACGAGAGGGTGACGGCCGGACCGGCCTTGGGCACGGCCTCGCCGAGGACGACGAAGATGCCGGTGCCGAGCGTGGCGCCGATGCTGATCGTCGTCAGCTGCCACATCGTCATGGTGCGGCGCAGGCCACCGCCGTCGACACCGTGGCCTCCTTCGGCGACCAGCCGCTCGACCGGCTTGCGGCGCATCAGGGAGCCGATCAGGGACTGGCCGGTGGCAGGGGGCGGCGCGACGGACACCTGGGGACTCCTCGGTGAGCTGTAGGGGGATCCGGATCACTCGCGGACCGCAAAACCATACGGGGCACTGCATTCACTTGCGTAACGCAGCGAATCGTGAACCGGACGGCAGCGTTCCTGCGTTTCCGTCCGGAATACGGCAGTTCGTTGCGCGCCGCCACTCGACAGCCCGTGCCGCAGTGAGCATTGACACATCCGCCGGGCTCGCTCATCCTCCTCGCCGCCTGAGCGAGGCATCTTTCGGTATTTCGAAATGGGGAGCCCGGATGGATCTGGATGTCCTGTACGAGATCGATGTGCCCAAGCCCTGGAACAAGCCGCACCCCTACGGCCAGCGCGAGGCCGAGCAGCGCGCGTATCGCGAGGCCGTGGAGCAGATACGGCTCGCGGACCGGGTGGGCTTCCGCACGATCTGGGCGGTCGAGCACCACTTCCGCGAGGGCCGCTCGCACTGTCCCGCGCCGGAGGTGCTGCTCGGCCACCTGGCGGCGCTGACCGAGCGGATCCGCCTCGGGTTCGGCGTGACCCTCACCCCCTTCGGCTTCACCCCGCCGCAGCGCATCGCCGAGAAGGTGGCGGCCGTCGACATCCTGTCCGGCGGCCGGGTCGAGTGGGGCACGGGCCGTTCGACACCCATGGAGCAGACGGCGTTCGGCGTGGACCGTGAGCTGTCGCGGGCGGACTGGCGCGAGGCGATCGAGATCGTCACGGGGATGTGGCGCGAGGAGTACTTCTCCTACGAGTCCCCGCGGTTCTCCTTCCCGCGCCGGATGGTGACCCCCAAGCCCGTACAGGATCCGCATCCGCCCGCCTGGATGGCGGCCACCTCGGCCGGCTCCGCGGAAGTGGCGGGGGCGGCCGGGATGGGACTGCTCTCGTTCTCGATCATGCAGCCCCTGGAGAAGATGGCCCAGCAGGTCGAGGCCTACCGCCAGGCCGCCCTCGATCCGTCCCCGCTCACGGACGTCACGACGAACCGCGTCAGCGCGTACACACTCGTCCATGTCGCCGACAAGCCCGCGCAGCGCGTCTGGGACTCGGTGGCCTGGTGGTACAGCAACCTCGCCCAGTTCACGCTCGACTGGGAGCTGCCGCATCTCTCGCCCGAGGAGCGCGAGCGGACCTTCCCGTTCCTGAAGCCGATCCTCGAAGGGCACATCCCGGTAAGGGAGTTCAACGACGGCGACATGATCCTGATCGGTGACGCCGAGACGGTGATCCGCAAGGCCAAGCACTATGCGGACCTCGGTATCGACCAGCTCATCTGCTACGTCCAGTGGGGATATCTGGAGCACCAGGAGATCCTTCGGACCATCGAGATCCTGGGCAAGGAAGTCATCCCGGAGCTGGCGGCCTACAAGCCGCGGAGGCCGGCATGAGCACGGACGACTCCCCCGTGCCCGACTACTCCTCGCTCTCCCGCCTGGACGGCCGCGGCTTCGTCCTGCTCGGCGCGGGCAACGGCATCGGACGGCAGACCGCGCACGCGCTCACCGCATCGGGCGCGCGCGTGGTCTGCGTGGACGTCGACAAGGAGCGCGCCGAGGCGGTCGCGGCGGAGACGGGGTCGGTCGCGTACGTCACCGATGTCACCCGGCGCGAGGACGTACGCGAGCTCTTCGCCTGGTCCGTAAGGGAGTTGGGCGCCGTGCACGGCGTCGTCGACATCGTGGGCATGGCCCGCTACAAGGCGCTGGCCGACCTTGACGACGAAGAGTGGGACTGGCACTTCGACATCGTCCTGCGTCACGCCCGGCTCGCGATCGAGTACGGCGCCGAGGCGGTGGCCGCCGCGGGCGGCGGTCCGCTGGTGTTCGTGGCCTCGGTCTCGGGCCTGACCGCCGCGCCCCTGCATGCCGCGTACGGCGCGGCCAAGGCGGGCCTGGTCTCGCTGGTCCGCTCGGCGGCGGTGGAGTACGGCCCGCGGGGTGTACGGGTCAACGCCGTGGCGCCCGGAGTCGTCTGGACCCCACGCGTGTCCGGTCTGCTCGGCGAGGAGGGACGTGCCGTCAATGCCGCGAACGCCCCGCTGGGCAGGGTCGCCGAGACCTCCGACATCGCCTCGGCGCTCCTCTTCCTCGCCTCTCCGCTGTCCTCCTACGTCACCGGGCAGACGCTCGTGGTGGACGGTGGAGTGGGCGTGAAGTTCCCGTATCCGACCATCGGTGGTGCGAAGTGAACGGGCTGCTGCGCGGGGTGAGTTGGCTGTCCACGGAAGGAGTCCCGCTGCGCGCGGACCCCGCCGACCGCGACCGGCTGCCGCTCGACACCTGGGAGCGGGCGACCGTGCCGGCCGGGGTACGCCTCGAGTTCACGGCATCGGGGGTCTCAGGGCTCGAAATCGTGTACTCCGCCTCCCCACCGCTGATCGCCGACTCGTACCGCGCGAGCGAGCCGGTGTTCACCCTGCTCAGGGGCGAACAGGTGGTGGCGGAGGCGCCCGCGTCCGCAGGGTCCGAACAGATCGTACGGCTGGAGGCCGCCCTGGACGGCGAATACACCCTCCATCTGCCGGAGGTGCTGCGTCCGGCGGTACGTGAAGTCCGGCCACTCACGGGCACGTTGAACCCCGCACCACCCCGCCCCCGCTGGCTGGTCTACGGCGACTCGATCAGCGAGGGCTGGACGACATCGCGCCCGCATCTCGCCTGGCCCGCGAGGGTCGGACGGGCGCTCGGCCTCGATACGGTCAACCTCGGCTACGCGGGCGCCGCCCGCGGCGAACTCGCCTCCGCGCAACAGCTGGCCTCCCTCCGGGCCGACCTGATCACGCTGGCCTTCGGCACCAACTGCTGGAGCCGTACGCCGAGTTCCGCCGAGCTGATGTACGAGACGACCCGCGCGTTCCTCGGCATCGTGCGCACGGCGCACCCGGACGTTCCGATCCTGGTCGTCTCGCCCGTCGTACGCCCGGATGCCGAGCACGTCCCCAATGCGCTCGGTGCTCCGCTCGTAAGGCTGCGCGGGGCACAGGAACGCGCGGCGAGCGACCTGGCGGACAAGCGGCTGCGGCTGCTTTCGGGCGAGCGGCTGATCGAGGCGCGGCATCTGGTGGACGGGGTCCATCCCGGGGACCAGGGACATGAGTTGATCGCGGAGGCGGTGACGGAGGTCCTGCGGGAATCATGGGCGAGGGGCGTGAGTTGATCTGGGCATGACCGCATCTCTGACCGTCACCTACCTCGGTGGCCCCACGGCCCTGCTCGAACTGGCCGGGCTCCGCCTGCTCACCGACCCGACCTTCGACCCGCCCGGCGAGTACCCGATCGGCTCGCGCAAGCTGGTCAAGACCGGCAGCCCCGGTCTCGATCCGGAGGAGGTGGGCCTGGTCGACGCGGTGCTGCTCTCGCACGACCAGCACCCCGACAACCTGGACCGTGAGGGACGCGAGTGGCTCGCCCGTCAGCCGCTCGCACTCTCCACCACCGCGGCCCAGGAGCGGCTCGGAACTCCCGTGCGCGGGCTCGCCCCTTGGGAGGAGACCTCGCTGACCCGCCCGGACGGCAGCACGCTCACGGTCACCGCGGTCCCGGCCCAGCACGGCCCGGACGGCTCGGAGCCGCTCACGGGGCCGGTGCTCGGCTTCGTACTGACCGGCGAGGATCTGCCCACGGTGTACGTCAGCGGCGACAACGCCTCGCTGGACGTGGTCCGTTCGATCGCGGACCGGTTCCCGTCGGTGGATGTGGCGCTGCTCTTCGCGGGCGCCGCGCAGACCCCGGTGGTACCCGGCGCGCACCTCACGCTCTCCAGCGAGGACGCCGCGCACGCCGCCGAGATCCTCGGCGCGGGCACGGTCGTACCGGTCCACTTCGAGCAGTGGGCCCACTTCACCGAGGGCCGCGACACCCTGGTCCCCGCGTTCGACAAGCGCGGCCTGGCGGATCGTCTGCGTCTACTGTCCCCGGGCGGGCGTTCCCGCGTCTAGGGGCTGTCCGACCGCACAAGGACGGCCCCTAGACGGGCAGTTCCTTGACCAGGAACGTGCAAGGATCCGCGCACTCCACGCGCAACCCGCCCCTGTCCACGTACGCCCAACGGTCCACGTACGGCGCCACGGGCCGGTAGCCGAGTCGTTCGTACAGCGCCGCCGCCCGCGTATTGGTCTCGTCGACGCCGAGGCCGATCGCGGGCAGGCGGCGGGTGCGCGCCAGGTGCTCGGCGGCGCGGATCAGCGCGGTCCCGATGCCCTGTGACCTCAGCCGCTGCGCCACCGCCAGTCCGTTGATCTCCGGACACGCCCCGGCCACCGCACGGACCTCCGGGGCCGCGCAGCCGTTCCAGCGCACTTCCCCGTGGCCCACGGGCAACTCGCCGTGCCAGGCGAGGAGATAGGTCGACTCGTCCGCCTCCTGCCGCGCGAACCGGGCGGCGTGATGGGAATCGGCACTGGCGGAAGGCAGGTGTTCGTCGAGAAGCGCGAGGTCCTCGGCGCGGCACGGAGCGATCTTCATCCGGCCGACAGTACCGGCGGCCTCCCCCCGATCTCCGTCCCCAAGACCCGCGCCACGCCAGTGAGTTGATCAGCGAGGGCCATCAGGCGCTCGCCCGTCAGTTCGGGCAGCCCCGTCAAAGTGAGCGCCAGCGCCACCGAGCCGTGCTGGTCGAAGACCGGTGCGGACAGGGTGGCGAGGCGGTAGCGCCCGTCCGCCGCGACCGCGAGCAGTTCGTAGTCGTCGCCGAGCGAGGCCACCGACTCGGCCACACGCTCGCGCAGCCGGGCGTCGCGGGGTGCGTCCGCCAGGGCTGCCAGCGCCTCCCCCAGCGCCGTACGCGCCGAGGTGTCCCGGTTCGCGGACCAGCCACGTTCCCGTACGACCGCCATGGCCGCATCCAGATGGTGCGGCAGCGGCGCACCCACCGCGGTCCGGTCGAGCCAGCGTCTGATCTCCCCCGAACCCGCTCCCGACCAGGCGAGGAACACCTGCCCCAGGGGCGGCAGAAGCGGCAGCCGCTCCCCCGCCCACACCTCGGGCGAGCGTCCCCGGCCGTCCACCGCCAGGATCACGATGCTGTCGCCCGCGACCGCGCTCACCACGTACTGCGCCCCCGACTCGGCGGCCAGCACCCGCAGTTCACTGCGCGCCCGGTCCACGACCCGGTGCCGGGTGAGCGCCGCATGCCCCACCGCGACCACCGACATCCCGAGCCCGTACGTCTTGCGCCGCGGATGACGCGCCAGATACCCGGCATCCGTCAGCGCCTGCAGCACGGAGAGCAGCGAGGCGACATTGATGTCGAGCGCCTGGCTCAACTCGCTGAGCGTGTACGACTGTTCGGGATGCGCCGCGAAGTGGTCGAGCACGGCGAGTGCGCGGCCTGCGGCGAGGGCTGGACGTACCACGGCCCCGATCGTACGGAGACGATCGGGGCCGTGAACAGATGCTCTTGCGGTACTAGCTCCAGCTGGCGTGCAGCGGCTTGCCCTCCGCGTAACCGGCGGCGGACTGGATACCGACGACGGCCTTCTCCTCGAACTCCGCGAGGGAGCCGGCACCGGCGTAGGTGCACGAGGAGCGGACACCGGCGATGATCGAGTCGATCAGGTCCTCGACGCCCGGACGCTGCGGGTCGATGAACATCCGCGAGGTGGAGATGCCCTCCTCGAACAGCGCCTTGCGGGCACGGTCGTAGGCGGACTCGTCCGACGTGCGGTTCTTCACGGCACGCGCCGAGGCCATGCCGAAGGACTCCTTGTAGAGGCGGCCGTGGGCGTCCTCGTGCAGGTCGCCCGGCGACTCGTACGTGCCGGCGAACCAGGAGCCGATCATGACGTTGGAAGCACCGGCGGCGAGCGCCATGGCGACGTCGCGCGGGTGGCGGACACCGCCGTCGGCCCACACGTGCTTGCCGTACTTCTTGGCCTCGGCCGCGCACTCCAGGACCGCGGAGAACTGCGGGCGGCCCACACCGGTCATCATGCGGGTGGTGCACATGGCGCCGGGGCCCACACCGACCTTGATGATGTCTGCGCCGGCGTCGATGAGGTCCTTGACGCCCTCGGCGGCCACGATGTTGCCCGCGACGATCGGCACCTGCGGGTCGAGCGCCCGCACCTTCTTGATCGCCTCGATCATCGACTCCTGGTGGCCGTGGGCCGTGTCGATGACCAGGGTGTCGGCGCCGGCGTCGAGCAGCTGCTTGGCCTTGCCCGCCACGTCACCGTTGATGCCGACGGCGGCGGCGATCCGCAGCCCGCCCTTGGCGTCGACGGCCGGGGAGTAGAGGGTTGCGCGCAGCGCGCCCTTGCGGGTCAGGATGCCGGCGAGCCGGCCGTCCTTGTCCACGGCCGGGGCGTAGCGGCGGTTGGCGTTGTCCAGCTTGTTGAAGGCCTCGCGCGGGTCGATGTCCGCGTCGATGAGCAGCAGGTCCTTGGACATGACCTCGGACAGCTGCGTGAAGCGGTCCACCCCGGTCAGGTCCTGGTCGGTGACGACACCGACCGGCTTGCTGTCCTCGTCGACGACCACGGCGGCGTTGTGCGCGCGCTTCGGCAGCAGGGCCAGGGCGTCGGCGACGGTCTGGGTCGGTGCCAGGACGATCGGGGTGTCGAGCACGTGGTGACGCGTCTTGACCCAGGAGATGACCTCGGTGACGACCTCGATCGGAATGTCCTGCGGGATGACCACGATGCCGCCGCGGCGGGCGACGGTCTCGGCCATACGGCGTCCGGCGATGGCGGTCATGTTGGCGACGACCAGCGGAATCGTGGTGCCCGTACCGTCCGGGGACGAGAGGTCCACACCCTGACGGGAGCCGACGGCGGAGCGGCTCGGCACCATGAACACATCGTCGTACGTGAGGTCGTACGGCGGCTTGATGTCATTGAGGAAACGCACGTGCAGAACATCCCAGTCGATCGGAGGGACCTCGACCAGGTGTGCCGAGGCGAAACGCACGTACTTCATTGTCCCATGCTTGCGGGAATGCGCCGCCCGGGCGGATCGTCCAGGGGTCACGGCGGGCCTTCGTGGGATCTGCCAATGGAGCGCGGCCGGCGCCAGGACTGAGATGTGGCTGCCCCGCCCTCATCCCGCCCTCACTCCGGTCCGCCGCGTCGTGCGGGCAGGATCGTGCGCGGTACGGGGCCCTTGTTGCGGGTTCCCTGGCGGTGTTCCTCCCAGGCGTGGGCGAGGATGCCGATGCTGCGGCTGAGGACGAACAGGCCTCGGGCGAGCGGGGCCGCGAAGCCCAGTTCGGCGTAGATGATCGCGGTGGCGCCGTCGATGTTCATGGGGACGGGCCTGCTGCGGGTGGAGCTCAGGTGCTCCTCGACCGCCTTGCCCGCGCGCAGGTGGCGGCCGGGGACCACGCCCCTTCGGGCCGCTTCCTCGGTCAGCGCGACGAGCGGGTCGCGCCTGGGGTCGCGCGGGTGGAAGCGGTGACCGAAGCCCGGGACGTAGCGGGGTCCGTCGGCCACGGCTCCGGCCGCGGCCTCGGCGATGGCCCGGCCGCGGGCTTCGCGGCGCAGCACGTCGTCGAGGAGTTCGACGCACTGTTCGCCGGCGCCTCCATGGGCGTCGCCGAGGACGTTGATGCCGCTCGCCATCGCGCTGTTGAGGCCGATTCCGCAGGTGATCGCCATCCGCGCGATGGCGATCGACGGGGCCTGCGGGCCGTGGTCGACACCGGCGACGAGTGCCGCCTGCAGCAGGGCGGCCTGTGCGGGGTCCGGCAGATCACCGCGCAGGAGGAGCCAGATCATGGAGGGCAGGTCGGTGGTGCCGATCAGGTCCTGGACGGCGTGGCCGCGGAGCTCGATCACGCCCGGCTCCATATGGGACACGTCGGTCGCCCACCAGCGTGCTACCGCTCCGGTGGGGTCGATGGGGTGGCCCCCTCCGGTGGGGGCGGTCGGGTCGACCGCATCGGCCCCGCTCATGGCTCCGGCTTCCAGATCGGCTCGTGCGTGTGCTGCCCGAGCACCGGCGGCGGGCCGACCGGCCGCAGCGGTTCGCCGTTGTGCAGGACGCCGCTCCCGAAGACCCGCAGCACCCGTTCGCTCCCGTCGGGGAAGGGCAGTGCGGTGCAGAAGCCGCGGTGCTCAAGTTGTTCAAGTCGCAGCGCCTCGGGGACGGTGACGATGCGCGCCGCGGGCACCCCCGCCGCGCTGAGCAGCTGCTCCCACTCCTTGACCGGCCGCAGCGCGAGCGCGGCGTTGAGTTCGTCGTTGAGTTCGTCCCGGTGCTGCTTGCGCGCCTCGCGTCCTGCGAACCGGGGGTCGGTGAGCAGGTCGGGACGGCCGAGAAGGCGGCAGAGGGTCTCGAACTGCTCCTGCCGGTTGGCCGCGATGTTGAGCGGCCCGTCGGCCGCGTGGAAGGTGCCCGAAGGCGCGGCGGTGGCGTTCTGGTCGCCCATCGGCGCCGCTTCCACGCCGCTGACCATGTAGTTCGACACCGTCCACCCCATGGCCGACATCGCGGCCTCCAGCATCGACAGGTCGAGGAACACACCTTCGCCGGTGCTTCTGCGGCCGGCGAGCGCCGCGCAGATGTGCAGGGCAGCGGTCAGGCCGCCGATCGTGTCGCACACGGGAAAGCCGACCCGTACCGGCGCGGTCTCGGGGGTCCCGGTCGCCGCCATCATTCCCGAGAGACCCTGGATGATCTGGTCGTACGCGGGTGCCTGGCTCATCGGACCGTCCTGTCCAAAGCCGGAGATCGCGCAGTACACGAGGCGCGGGTTGAGCTCGCGCAACCGGTCCCAGCCGAAGCCGAGCCGCGTCAGCACACCGGCCCGGAAGTTCTCCAGGAGTACGTCCGCCGCACCAACGAGCTCCTCGAACCGCGCCTTGCCCGCAGCCGACTTGAGGTCGAGTTCGACGGACTTCTTGCCGGCGTTCTGCGCCAGGAACGAGGCGCCGAGGCGGGCCTGGTTCAGCTCCGGTTCGGGGCCGAGCTGCCGGGCGAGATCGCCCTGCCCGGGCATCTCCACCTTCACCACGTCGGCCCCGAGCAGGGCGAGTTGGTAGCTGCAGTAAGGCCCCGCCAGCACGTTCGTCAGGTCAAGTACCTTCACGCCGCTGAGCGGTGGCATGGCTACTCCTAAGGATCCGAAGGATCCGCTGGAACCGGACGGGAGGGACAAGGCCTGCTGCCGGGCGGCGCGGCCCGCTAGCCGGGGCTCAGCGGGTGGTCGAACCCGCGCTCGGAGATCTGCCGGCCGACCTCGCGCAGATCGTCCGCGAACCTCCGTACGCTGTCCGGCCCGAAGCGCACCGTCGGGCCGCTCAGCGATAGGGCGGCGACCACGGCACCCGAGCGGCCGAGGACGGGGACGGCCACGGCCGACAGCCCTTCCTCACGCTCCCCATGGCTCTGCGCCCAGCTCTCGTGCGTCGCCTCGTCGATCCACTCGCGCAGTCGCTTCACATGCCCGTCCCCGTACGGGGAGCTGCGGGCCACGCGCATCAGCAGGGTCTCGGGTGCGTCCTTGAGCAGCACCTTCGACGACGCCCCTGCCCACAAAGGCAGTTCGTCTCCGACGTGTACGACGTGCCGCAGCGGCTGCGGGCTCTCCTGTTGCGCCACACAGACGCGATAGACGTCACGCAGCATGTAGAGATTGACCGTCTCACGCTGCCGGGCGCCCAGATCCCGCATCAACCGTCGTGTCTCCGGGGGCAGTTCCCAGCTGCTGCGCGCGAGATGGGTCCAGCGCCACAGTCCGGGTCCCGCGAGGTAGCCCTGCGCGGTGCCCCACAGCAGACCGTTCTGCTCCAGCGTCTGTACGAGCCTGGTGACGGTGGTCTTGGCCAGGCCCGTGGCCTCCACGATCTCGCGTACGGACACCACCGGCCGCTCCTCGGTCAGCAGGGCCAGGATGTCCAGCGCGCGCTGGACGCTGCGTACGCCGGTGTCGTTGCTCTCCGTACCCACAGACGGAATCTCCCTGTCGAACGGGGGTCAGCGCTCCGGCAGTTGACCCGCAGGAACGGTCCGTACCGTACACCTGGGTCCGTAGAGCGGTCCATGGTGCCCGCAGTGCGGAACCAGTGAGCCGATTCCGAATTGATGCCGCACTTCCTCTTCACGGCCTTGAGCTGGCCAACTATAACTAACTCACCAGTTCGTACAGTGCAGTTGAGGCAGGCCCACTCCAGGTCCGCTGCGGAAACACCCCAGATCCACCCCAGATCCAACCCAGATCCAACCGACCTGAGCTCTTGTCAGTGCCACCGATAGGCCCGTACGTTACGCCGCGTCCGCACAGCGGTTCATCAGTACCGCTCTACGGTTCAGGAGGATCTGATGCTGGAAGAGGCAACCGCACTCGTCGCCGGCTCATGGACCGCAGACGGGCCGCAGCGAGAACGGATCGGCCCGTACACCCGGCAAGTGGTCTCGCGCGCTCCCCAGGCAAGCCCCGAAGACATCCGCTCCGCCTGCGCCTTCGCCCGTACGCACGCCGGCCAGGTCGCGCGGCTGTCACCGGCGAGCCGGGCCGCCGTCCTGGAGCGCGCCGCCGCGGCGGCCACCGGGCGACGGCAGGAGCTGGCCCGGCTGCTCGCCCTGGAGCTGGGCAAACCGGTGAAGGACGGCCTGGGCGAGATCGACCGGGTCGCCGACACCTTCGCGGTGTGCGCCGCCGAGGCCCGCCGGATCGGCGGCGAGCACCTGCCCGTGGCTGGCTGGGCGCGCGGGGCCGGGAACACCGCGTTCACGTTCCGCGCGCCGCTCGGCGTGGCCCTGGCCATCACACCCTTCAATGCGCCGGCCAACCTCCTCGCCCACAAGCTCGGCGCCTCTTTCGCGGCGGGCAACACCACGATCGTCAAGGCTCCCCCGCAGGCGCCCGCCACCTCGGCCGCGCTGGTCGCACTGCTGCTCGACGCCGAAATGCCCACCCCCGCCGTCCAGTTGCTGCACGGCGGCGGCGATGTCGGAGCCGCCCTGTGCGCGGCGGACGAGGTCGCGGTCATCAGCTTCACCGGCAGTCCGGCGACCGGCGCCGCGGTCGCGCGCGCTGCGGGAGCCAAGCGTCTGGTGCTCGAACTGGGCGGCAACGCCGCCACGATCGTCTGCGAGGACGCCGATCTCGCGCAGGCGGCCTCGGTCTGCGCCCGCACCGGCTACAGCAACTCGGGCCAGAGCTGCATCTCCGTACAGCGGGTGTATGTGCACGCCTCTCGTTACGAGGAGTTCCTCGGCCTGTTCGAGGAGCGGGTCCGCGCGCTGCGTATCGGCGACCCCCTCGACCCGGCGACCGACATCGGCGCGATGGTGGACGAGGAGGCCGCGCAACGGGTGGTGGACTGGGCCGCGAAGGCGGCGGCGGACGGCGCGCGGATTCCGCTCGGCGGCACCCGCGAGGGGGCCACCGCCGCACCGACGATCGTCGCCGGTCCCGATCCGGACGCCCTGGTCGTCACGCACGAGGTCTTCGGGGCGCTCGTCGCCGTACTCCCGTACCGGCAATTCGACGAGGTGATCGGCACTCTCAACTCCGGCCGGTACGGGCTGCAGGCGGGGCTGTTCACGCAGGACATCGGCCGGATCATCACCGCCTGGCGTGAGCTGCAGGTCGGTGGCGTGATCGTGAACGGGTCCTCCAACTACCGCCTGGACCATGTGCCGTTCGGCGGGGTCAAGGACTCCGGCTTCGGCCGGGAGACGCCCAGCTCGATGATCGAGGACTACACCCAGGTCAAGACCCTCTTACTGCGCGGTGTCTCGGTCTGGGGCGAGGACTGATGCGCGCCGTCACGCTCGTCGCACCGGGCCGGGTGTCCGTGGACGAGCACTGGCCCGAGCCGGAGACCGGCCCGTCCGACGTGATCGTCGAGATCCGCGGTGTCGGCCTGTGCGGATCGGACGCCGCGGTGGTCGCCGGGCACAGGGCCGTCCCGCGACTGCCGTGGGTGCTCGGGCACGAGGCGTACGGGGTGATCCGCTCGGTCGGCGCGCAGGTCACCGACCGCCACGCCGGCCAGCTCGTCGCCATCGAGCCCAACTACCCCTGCTTCAGCTGCCCTTCGTGCCTGGCCGGTGCCACCTCCGGCTGCGCACGGCGACGCATCGTGGGGATCTCCGAGCCAGGATTGCTCGCCGAACGGGTCTCCGTACCGGCCGGCTTCACCTGGCCGGTACCGGCGGCCTGGCCGGACGAGGACATCGTGTGCATCGAGCCGCTCAGCGTGGCCGTGAACGCGGTGGACCTCGCCGGTCTCGCACCGGGGCAACAGTGTCTGGTCCTGGGCGCCGGGTCCCAGGGCCAGTTGGTGTGCCTGACGGCGCGGCAGGCCGGCGCGGTCGTACACGTCGTCGACCCGCACGCCGGGCGGCTCGCACTGGCCCTCGAGCTGGGCGCGCTGCCCGACGCCGGCGCCGAGTATCCGGTCGTCATCGAGACCTCCGGCGCCGTGAGCGCCTTCGAGCAGGCGGTGGAGCGCGCCGCGCCCGGCGGCCGGGTGGTCGTGATCGGCCAGAGTGCCGCGCCCGCGCGGGTGTCGACGTTCCGCATCGTGCAGCGGCGGCTGACCATCCGCGGCTGCCTCATCTACGACCATCCGGGCGGGTTCGCCCGCACCCTCGAGGCGATGTCCGCCCGTGATCTGCGCCCCGGCCGAGTGCTGCGCGCGCGTTACCTCGCCGCGGACGCGCCGCGCGCCTTCGCCGAGTCGCCGCGTATCGCCGGAAAGACCTGGATCAGCTTCGAGGAGAGAACCGCATGAGCGTCCACGCCATCCCGGCAGCCGAGTTACTCGTCGCCCAGCTCGAGTCCTACGGGGTCACCCACATCTTCGGCACCTGCGGGCACACCAACATCGCCCTGCTCGACGCGCTGGGCCGCAGCGCCATCGAGTTCGTGGTCGCCCGGCACGAACAGGCCGCCGCCCACGCCGCCGACGGCTTCGCCCGCGCGTCCGGCAAACCTGGTGTCGTCCTGCTGCACGTCGGCCCCGGCATGATGAACGCCGTCACCGGTGTCGCCACCGCCGCCCTGGACTCCGTACCGCTGATCGCGATCTCCGGCGACGTCCCCTCGTACTACCGCGGCCGCCACCCGCACCAGGAGGTCAACCTCCACGCGGACGCCGACCAGACCTCCCTCTACCGGCCGTTCGTCAAACGCGCCTGGCACGTCCACCGCGCCGAGGACCTCACCCGGTTCACCGAACGGGCCTTCTGGACCGCCACATCCGGCCGCCCCGGAGCCGTGCTGCTCAACGTGCCGATGGACCTGTTCTCCCGCCGGGTCCCCGAGACGCACCATCCGTTGCCCGCCACCGAGGCACGACCCGGGCTTCCGAAAGCGGTCGCCGAGCGCATCGCGGCCCGGCTCGCCTCCGCCGAACAGCCCCTCATCTACGTAGGCGGCGGCCTGCGCGGTAAAAGCGACGCGCTGCTCGCGCTCGCCGAGCACTTCGACATCCCCCTCGTCCACTCCCTCATGGCCAAAGGGACGGTGCCGGACGATCACCCGCTGCTGCTGGGCATGCCGGGCTTCTGGGGGCTGAAGACCACCAACGACTACACCCGCGGCGCCGATGTCGTCCTGGCCGTGGCCACCCGGTTCGCCGAGACCGACGCCAGCTCCTGGGATCCCGCGCACACCTGGGACTTCTCCACCGCCGCGCTGCTGCAGATAGACATCGACCCCGCCGAGATCGGCCGCAACTACCCGGTGGAGATCGGCGCCGTGGCCGACGCGGGCCAGGCGCTCGACGCCATCGCCACCGCCGCCTCGGCGCTGCCGTCCGCGAGCCGCCCGCAGCTGCGCGAGCGGATCGCCTCTGCCCGTACCGAGTTGTTCGCCGAGTCCCGCGCACGCGGCGAGAGCGACGCCTTCCCGCTGCGCCCCGAGCGGATCCTCGCCGACCTCAGGGACGTCCTGCCGCCCGACGCCGTCCTCGTCACCGACGTGGGCTGGAACAAGAACGGCGTGGCGCAGTGCTACCAACTCCCCGCGGAGGGACGGTTCATCACCCCCGGCGGCGCCTCCACGATGGGCTTCGGCCCCGCCGCTGCCGTCGGTGTCCAACTCGCCCAGCCCGGACGGACCGTGGTCGCCCTGGTCGGCGACGGCGGGATGAGCGCCCAGCTCCCGGCCGTCCCCATGGCCGTCGAGCGCGGCGCGCCCGTCGTCTTCGTGGTGATGAACAACCGGGCCCACGGCACCATCGCCGACCTCCAGACCGCGAACTTCGGCACCTCGTACGGCTGCGAGTTCACCGACCCGGACGGCAGGCCCTACAGCCCCGACTTCGCCGCACTCGCCCGCTCCTGCGGCGCCGACGGCTACCGCATCGACGAGCCCGGCGAGCTCCGTACCGCTCTCGCCGCGGCGGTACGAGGCCATCGTCCCGCGGTCCTGGACGTGCCCATGGTCAACGAGCCGGTGCCCACGCCCGGCCACTGGAACATCAAGGACATCTACCAGGGGACCTTCCCCGACCAGGCGGCCTTCCCTGGTCGGGGAGCCTTCCCGGAAACGAGGAACGCATGATCCGCGTAATCGACCCGTTCGCCGTCGAACAGCCGCTGTGGCTGGGGCTCGACGACGCAGGGCACCGCCGCAAGGTCTTCAAGGTGGTCGACGAGAAGCTCCTGTCGAGCGAGTTCCTCACCGGCGGGCTCACCATCTTCGAGCCCGGCGAGGGCAGTTCGCTGCACAACCACCCGGAGTCCGAGGAGATCAACTTCATCGTACGGGGCAGCGGCGAGGTGGTCGCCGAGGACGGCGAGCGCACCCCGTTCGGGCCGCACACCTTCATGTACATCCCCAAGGGCGTCAAGCACCAGCACATCAACACCGGCCGTGAGCCGCTCTGGCTGGTCTTCGTGTACGGACCGCACGGGCAGCTCCCGACCACCTGACGCCAGCAGCCCTCCAGCCAGTGAACGTACTGCCAGTGAATGTGCAGCCAGTGAACGTGCAACCGCCCACGAATCCGACCATGAAGGTGAAGACATGCCCAGAAAAAGGGTCCTCGCCGCCACCGCGCTGGCCGCCCTGCTGACCGCCGGCGCCTGCAGCGCGCCCGGAGACGACAAGAGCGACAAGGGTTCCGGCACGGGTCCGATCAAGATCGCCATCGTCAACGCGCAGAGCGGTCAGCTGAGTTCGCTCGGCGCCTGGGAGCTCAAGGGCGCCCGCCTGGCCATCGACGAGTGGAACAAGCGCGGCGGCATCGACGGGCGCAAGATCGAGTTCAAGGTCTTCGACGACCAGGGTGACCCGACCATCGGCACCAACCTGGCCCGCAAGGTCGACAGCGAGGGATTCATCGCGATGATCGGCACCGCCGAGAGCGCCGTCACCCTCGCGATGGCGCCCATACTCCAGCAGGCGGAGATACCGAACATCACCTCCGGACAGTCCCCCGCGATGCCGGAGCTCGGCAGCCCCTTCCTCTTCCTCAACGGCCCCACCAGCACCACGTACGACGAGACCCTCGCCAAGTACCTCGTCGACACCAAGGGCATGAAGAAGATCGCCATGGTCACGAACAACGGCTCCTTCGGCAAGGGCGAGCACGACGCCTTCCTGGCCGCCCTGACCAAGCGCAACGTCAAGCCATTCGCCGACCAGGTGGTCACGACCGAGCAGAAGGACTTCTCCGCCGCACTCACCAAAATCCGCGCGGCCAAGCCCGATGTGATCTTCCTGGGGGCCGAGGAGGTGGAGTCGGGTCTCATCGTCAAGCAGGCCCGCGACCTCGGGATCAAGGCGCCCTTCGCCGGCGCCGCCCCACAGGGCACGCCCGTGTTCGCCGAGACGGCAGGCGTCGAGAACGCGGAGGGCACGATCGTCAGCACGCCCTACCTCAGCAACGAATCCAGCGAGGCGGCGAAGAAGTTCGCCGCTGCCTACCAAGCGGCCTTCGGCGAGGAGGCCGAGCTGCACGGCGCCAAGGCCTACGACGGCGCCAACATCGTGCTCACCGCGCTCAAGAACTCGAAGGTAGCCACCGGTGCCAAGCTCGCCGAGGCGATCCGCGCCACCCGCCACAAAGGGCTGCTCGGCGACTTCGCCTACGACAAGACCGGCGTCGGCATCTTCGCCACGCAGATCGGTCTGATCCGCAGCGGCAAGCTCGTCGCGGCCAGTTGACACCGGGGCCGGTCCGGGCCACCGCGCGGGCGCCCGGACCGGCAGCTGAGGAGAGCCATGCAGATCTTCTTCCAGACCCTCGTCGGGGGCCTGAGCCTGGGCGCGATCTACGCCCTGGTCGCGATGGGCTTCTCGCTCGTCTACCGCACCATGGGACTGGTCAACTTCGCCCACGGGAACGTCGTCATGATCGGCGCATACGTCGCCTCCACCTTCTATCTGACGGTGACGCTGCCCTTCATCCCGGCGATGCTCATCGCCCTCGCCGTGACGGGCGCGATCGGCCTGGTCATCGAGCGGGTCCTTCGCCCGCTGGAGAACAAGGACTTCGACCTGATGCTCATCGGCACGATCGGTTTCGGCATCGTGCTCGAGGCCCTCGCGACCCTGATCTGGGGAGCCACGGGACGCGCGGTGCGCAACCCCGTACGGATGGGCCCACTTGACTTCTTCGGCATCCGGATCCGCACGTACGACCTCGTCGTGCTCGGAGTTGCGGCGGTCGCCACCCTGGTGCTCGTGCTGTTCCTGCAGCGCACCAAGCGAGGCGCCGCGATGCAGGCCGTGGCCATGAACCACGAGGCCGCCACCGCCGTCGGCGTGCACGTCGGCCGGAGCAACGCGATCTCCTTCGGCATCGGCGCAAGTCTCGCCGCACTCGCCGGCGGCCTCGCCGGACCGCTGCTCTACGTCAGCCCCACCATGGGCGGCACGCTCGGCATCAACGGCTTCGCCGCGGCGGCCATCGGCGGCTTCGGCAGCATTCCCGGCGCCGTGGTCGGAGGGCTCGCCATCGGCATTCTCGGCTCCTACTCCGCCGGGCACTTCGAGGGCTATTCCGATCTGGTGACCTTCCTGGTCTTCACCGCCGCGATCATGATCCGGCCGACCGGGATCTTCGGCGAGAGGACGGTGAACCGCGCATGAAGCTCCCTGTCACCTCCTTAGTCACCTCCTTACGCACCCGAGGAAGCATCACCGCCTTGCGCACCCGGGGACGATTCGCCGCCCTCGCCCTCGCGGCCGTAGCCGCCTGCGCCCTCCCCTACACGCTCGGCTCCTACGCCATGCACGTGGTGGACGTCGCCCTGATCTTCGCCCTCCTGGCCCTCGGCCTCGGTCTGGTGATGGGCATCGCCGGGCAAGTGAACCTGGCCCAGGTCGCGTTCTTCGGTGTCGGCGCCTATGCCACGGCCCTGCTCACCACCAAGGCGGGCTTCGGCTTCTGGATCGCGGCAGCCCTGGCCATGCTCATCACCCTGGCCGCGGGCCTCTTCGTTGCCCTGCCCGCCCTGCGCATCCAGTCGCACTACCTGGGCATCGTCACGCTCGGCCTCGCGCTCGCCTTCCTCAACTGGACCGTCAACACCCCGATGGCCGGCGGCGCCGACGGTATCTCCGCTATCCCGGTACCGCCCATGCCCGGCATCGACCTCGGCGACGAATACCTCTACTACTACCTGGAGATCACCGTCTTCGCCCTCGCGCTCGCCTTCGGCCTGTTCGTGGTGCGCACCCCGCTCGGCCGCCGGCTGCGGGCGATGCGCGACGACGCCCTGGCCGCCGGCGCGATCGGCGCGGAGATCCCGTATCTGCGGATGACCGCGTTCCTGCTCGCGAGCGTGTACGGCGGGGTGGCGGGTGTCCTCTATGCCGGTCTGATCCGCTACGTCGCACCCGAGACGTTCAGCATCGCCAACATGTTCCTGCTGCTCGCCATGGTGATCGTCGGCGGCCGGCAGAGCCTGTGGGGATGTGTGATCGGGGCGCTCGGGCTGTTCCTCATCCGGGAGTGGCTGGTCGACTTCGCCACGTACGCCCAGCTTGGATACGGCCTCGTGGTCGTGCTCATGGTCGTGTTCGCCCCCACCGGTCTGGTCGGCATCCCCCGCCGCGTCATCGCCGCACGCCGGCGCCGGCAGCAGGTCGCCCGGGCTGTCCTGCGGGACTTCCAGCCGTACGAGCCCGCCGAGCGCGAAGCCCATGGGCTGACGGATCTTCAGATACGTGACGTCAGCAAGGACTTCCGCGGACTGCGGGCCCTGGACGACGTGTCCTTCTCCGTCTCCCCCGGAGCCATCCACGGCGTTGTGGGCCCCAACGGCTCAGGAAAGACAACCCTGTTCAACGTCATCAGCGGCCTGTACCGGGCGACGAACGGCCGCGTGGAGATGGGCGGCCGGACCGTCACCGGGCTGCGTCCGTACCAGCTCTCCCAGCTCGGCATCGCCCGCACCTTCCAGAACCTGCGCCTGTTCGGCCAGTTGTCCGTCCGCGACAACATCCTCGTCGCGATGGACCGCACCAGGACCCGCTCGATCTGGCGGTACGTGGTGTGGCCCGTAGCGGTGTGGCGCCAGAACCGCGAACTGCACCGCAGGTCCGAGGCGCTCCTCACCCGTTTCGGCCTCACCGACTACGCGGACATCGCACCCGGCGCGCTGCCGTACGGCATCCAGCGGCGCATCGAGATCGCCCGGGCCATGGCAAGCAGGCCACGGCTTCTGCTGCTCGACGAACCGGCCGCCGGCCTCAACGGCGAGGAGGTGCGGCAGCTCGCGGAGATCGTCAGGTCCATCCGGGACAGCGGCGTCACCGTCGTGGTGATCGAGCACAACATGGGCCTCGTCATGTCCCTGTGCGACCGCGTGACGGTCCTCGCGGGCGGCGAGGTCATCGCGGACGGGACCCCTGCCGAGGTGGTCGCGTCCCCCGCGGTGATCGAGGCCTATCTGGGCGGCGAGTCGATGGCGGACGAACCGGTGGCACTGCCGAGCACGGAGGTGAAGCGATGAGCGCGGACGCGGTCGACAAGGCGGGTACCGTCGTGGCCCCGCTTGCCGGCCCGGGAGAGTTCGCCGTCGCGGACCTGTCCGTCTATTACGGAGGGGTCTGCGCAGTCCAGTCGGTCGGCTTCACCGTCGGCGCGGGGCAGTCGCTCGGGATGATCGGCACCAACGGCGCGGGCAAGAGCTCCACCCTGCGGGCGCTGATGGGTCTCGTGCCGCGCCGCTCGGGCACGATCGCCTTCGACGGCAAGGACCTGACCGATGCGAGGGCCAGGGACATGGTGCGCCATCGCATCGGGTACGTGCCCGAGGGCCGCCAGGTCTTCGGCGGGCTCTCCGTCGAGAAGAACCTGCTGCTCGGCGCCTACGCCCGGCCCTGGAAGGGCGAGACGAGGGACACGCTCGCGGAGGTGTACGAGCTGTTCCCCGTGCTCGGCGAGATGAGCGGACGCCTGGCCGGCGCCCTGTCGGGCGGGCAGCAGCAGATGCTCTCGATCGGGCGCGCACTGATGTGCCGGCCGCGGCTCCTACTGCTCGATGAACCCTCGATGGGCCTGTCCCCACGGCTGGTCGACGCCATCCTCGCCGTGCTTCTGGAGCTGCGACGCAAGGGGCTGACCATGCTGCTCGTGGAGCAGAACGCCAAGTTGACCTTCGAGGCGACCAACCACTGCATCGTCCTGGAGAACGGCACCGTGGCGATGACCGGCGCGGCGGACGAGCTGCGCAAGGACGTCCGGGTCCGGCAGGTGTACCTCGGGCTCTGAGGCCCGCTGCTTCCCCCTGTATCCGCTCCCTTCCCATAACCCGTTCCTTTACGTTCCGTTCCGGACAAGTGAGGGCCCCCGTATGGAAAGACGCAGCTTCCTGCTGGCCGGCGCAGGCGCGGCCGGCACCCTGACCACCACCGGACCCGCGCAGGCCGCCGCACCCGACGGCCTCGCGTTACCGGTCCCCGCCCAATCCGCCGCACTTGGCACCGCGGGCCGGGACTTCCCCCAGGTCGGCGGCAATTACGCCAACCAGAACCATTCCACGCTGCACCGCATCACCAAGTCCAACGTGCGCCGCCTGGGCGGCGCCTGGCATGTGAACCTGGAGGGCGGGGACACGACGCGCTACCAGCAGTGCACGGTGATCGCCAAGGACGGCGTGCTCTACGTGGAGACCACGCAGCAGAACGTCTTCGCCGTCGACGGCCGTACCGGAGACGTCATCTGGCGCAGGAATCTCGGCACCGAGACCACCAACATGCGCGGTGTAGCCCTCGGCGAGGGCCGCGTCTACACCATCTCGGGCGCCAACATCGTCTACGCACTCGACCAGGCCACCGGCGCGGTGCTCTGGCAGCAGCCGCTGATCATCCCGGACAACGGGGGCGACGACGGCTGCGACAACAACAGCGGCCAGTGCGGCGGCAATTCGGGTGGTCTGGCCGGCGCGGTCATCTACCACGACGGCCGGATCTACGTGGGCACCGAGGGCTCCACCGCCGGGGCGCGCGGACGCGGATACGCGCTGAACGCCGCGACCGGGGACGTCGTATGGACCTTCTGGGGGCCGCCGGGTCCCGGCGAGTACGGGCACGACACCTGGGAGGGCGACACCTGGAAGACGGGCGGCGCGGTGTGCTGGATCCACCCGGCCGTCGACCCCGAACTCGACCTCGTGTACTGGACGTTCGGCAATCCCTACCCCCGTACGGACGGCTCGTCCCGGGGCGGCGACAACCTCTTCGCCAACTCGATCGTCGCCATCGAGGCGAAGACCGGGAAACGGCGCTGGCACTTCCAGTCCGTGCACCACGACATCTGGGACCTGGACAACGTGATGGCGCCGGTCCTCGCCGACCTGTTGATCGACGGACGCAAGCGCAAGGTCGTGGTGTACGGCTCCAAGTCCTGCTACTACTTCGTCCTCGACCGGGCCACCGGCGACCCGGTGCACGGGGTCGAGGAACGCCCCGTACCGCAGCACGCGCCGCAGAAGACCTCCGCCACGCAGCCGTATCCGGGCGGGGAACCCTTCGTCGACCCGTTCCCCCGCCTGGACAAGACGACCCGGCCGGTCCCCTTCTACCCGGTGAACGGCCTGTTCGGCGTGCACTGGGACCGCGCCACCATCTCCTTCCCGGGCGCGGGCGGCGGCGCCGACTGGAGCTTCCCCTCCTTCAGCCCGAAGACGGGATACGTGTACGTCGGCTACGGGTTGGTCAACTCGGCGTACTCCAACACTCATGGCGGTCGGGTCAACACTGCCCGCCCGCTCGGCGAGTACTTCTCCGGCGGCATCGTCGCCATGGACCCCCGCACCAACACCGTCGCCTGGCGCAAGGAGGGCGACTGGTCGCTCGCCCACGGCAACGGCATCCTCACCACCGCCGGGCGCCTGATGTTCCAGGGCCGCCCGGACGGCGTGCTCGAAGCGATGGACGACGCCACCGGCGAGACGCTGTGGAGCTGGCAGTGCGGGGCCGGCGTCAACACCATCCCGATCAGTTACGAGATCGACGGCGAGCAGTACGTCGCCGTGCTCGCCGGCGGCAACGGCCTTCCCTTCCCCGACATCCCCCGCGGCGACCACCTGTGGGCGTTCAAACTCGGCGGCAAGGTGCCCGAAGCCCCCGCGCCCACCCCACCCTCACGCCGTAACCAGATCCGCGCCGCCGCGGTCGCGGGCACCACCGTCACCCTCGGCCGGGTCTGGAACACCACCACCCAGGCGCCTGGACCGACGGAGAACACGGTCGCCCAGAACGCCATGGCGCCCCAGCACCTCACCGTCCCCATCGGCACCGCCGTCACCTTCACCAACCCCTCCGGCAACGCGATGGCGCACGGCGCGGTGTCGTTCTTCGAGGCCGAGTTCGACACGGGGCTGCTGATGCCGGGCCAGTCGTTCACGCACACCTTCACCGAGCCCGGCGAGTACTTCTACAACGATCCGCCCTTCCCGCAGAACACCGGAAAGATCGTCGTCACCGGAGAGGCCAGGCCGTCATGACCGTCAACCGCCACCGCGTGCCGCCCTCCGCCCTGGCCGCCGCCCTCGCCTTCGCACTGCTCGCCGTGCTCGCGCTGACCGCGACCGCCCGGCAGTCCCCTGCCCACGCCCAGAACGCGCCCGCGCCGTCCGGCGCGAGCCAGTTGGGCGATCCGGACTACGGGGTCTGCCGGGGCACCGACCCTGCCTGCTACCACGACTGGGGCAACTTCGACCCGGCCGCCGACGGCTACCGGGTCCTGCTCTACACCCGGACCGCGGGCCCCCGCCACGCCAACCTGGGTCCGGCGCTGAGCACCGGCCTGAACCCCGCGCTCTCCCCCGCCAACGTCGTCCAGAACGCCCTCGTCCGCATGGGTGAGGAGCACGGCTTCCGTGTCGACTGGACCGAGGACCTGGCCCAACTCTCCACTCCGGCCCGCCTCTTCACGTACAACGCCGTCATCTTCTTCTCCACGAGCCGCGACACCCTCGACGACGCGGCACAGACCTCGCTGCGCCAGTACGTGCGCGGCGGAGGCGGCTTCGTCGGCGTGCACAACGCCTTCGGCACGGAGTACAACTGGCCTTGGTACGAAGGCCTGTTAGGTGGCGCGAACTTCTACGACCACGGCCCGAACCAGCCCGGCGAGGTCGTCACGGCCGACCGCACCGACGCCTCCACCCGGGGCCTGCCGCGGACCTGGACGTTCACCGACGAGTGGTACAACCTCGTGCCGGCGCCGAGCCGGGTCCGGGTGCTCGCCCGCGTCGACGAGTCAAGCCTCACGCAAGGGGTGCGGGGCAACTACAACCACCCCGGCCACGGGGCGCATCACCCGGTGGCCTGGTGCCAGTACTACGACGGCGGCCGCGCCTGGCTGACGACGCTGGGCCACGACGCGAAGGCCTTCGCAACCGACGGCAGCTACCCGGGAGCGCGGGAGTTCCAGCGACTGCTCCTCGGCGGGATCGAGTCGGCCGCAGGGAAGAAGCCGTTCTGCGGAGCGGGGTGAATCAAAGGCGGCGTCCTCGACACGGCCGCCGCGCCGCGGGGCGGGATTTCCGCCCAGCAGGCTCCATCCTGCCGTTCGTAAATGCCCTACGCGTCCACGCTCGTACGTTTCCCTCCGATGGTGGCCTTCAGGCCCCTACGTGAGGTCGTACGGCGGCTTGATGTCATTGAGGAAACGCACGCTAACTCTCTCACCTGCGGTTTTATGGTCTGAGCGGGTGGGAAGTCAGCACAACCCAGAACGGGATTTGGCTGCGGCTCCTTCCCCGCGACATCTGTGCCTTTGTCCAACGAGGTGAGGCTGCCATCCATGATCGCGCCGAAACCGACCTCACCGAACCGGACGAAGCCTGACCGGGTGCTTGATGGTCCACAGTGTGGCGGCGGCCAGGAGAGCCAGGATCGTTCCCAGCCAGGCGGATGCCCCTGTGGTGATGGCGTCAGCGGTGAATCCACCGATCAGCGCACCGACAGCGATCGCCAGGTTGAACATGGCAACGAGCAGTGCCGAGGCGGCCTCGGTGGCCTGGGGCGCCGCTTTGATCATCCAGGTCTGCAAGCTGACCGACACCCCGCCGTAGACCAGCCCCCACACCAGCAGCAGGACGATCGCGGTGACCTGCCCCGTCAGGCTCGCGATCAGCGGCAGGGTGGCAGCCAGGCCCAGGCTGATCATCAGGAGGGTGCGGCGTGTGTTCCGGGAGCCGGCCAGGAAGTTGCCGACAATGCCGGCGCCGCCGAAGGCCAGCAGCAGCGTGCTGACCCGGCCGGAATCGACGCCCGAGATCTCCTGCAGGATCGGGCGGACGAAGGTGTAGGCGGCGAAGTGACCGGCGACCAGGAAGAAGGTGATGAGCACGCCGGTCCGGACGCCGCGATTACCTCTCAGCAGGCCGGACAGTTCGGGGAAGGTGATCGCCCGCTGCGGCGGTAGCGGGGGCAGCAGCACGACCAGGCCGACCAGTGCGGTCAGGCCCAGGCCGCCCACTGCCGCGAAGGCGATCCGCCAGCCGCTGAGTTCGCCGAGCAGCGTCCCGGCGGGTATGCCGAGCACCGAGGCGGTCGAGACACCGCCGAAGATGACCGCAGTGGCCCGGCCGACATGCCGCTGGGGTACCAGCCGCAGGGCCAGGCCGCCGGCGATCGCCCAGAAACCGCCCACGCTCACCCCGACCAGCACGCGGGCCGCCAGCACGACGGCGAAACCCGGCGCCAGGGCCGCCGCCAGGTTGGCCGTGGCCATCAGTGCGATCAGCACGCACAACACCAGCCGGCGATCCAGCCGGCCGGCGGCCACGGTGAGCACAGGGGCGAACAGGGCTGCGACAAGCCCGGGCACCGTCACCATCAGCCCCGCCGTCCCGTCCGAGACGCCCAACTCGGTGCCGATCGGGGTGAGCAGGCCGACGGGCAGCAGCTCGGAGGTCATCAGACAGAAGATCCCCAAGGTCACCGCCAGCACGGCGGACCAGCCTCTCAACGGAGAACGGCTGTCGCTGATCAGGGGGGCCTGTGCAAGGGCGGTGGTCACGATGTCACTCCAACTGAACGATCCGCAGAAAGGGGCGCGGGCGGCGGAGTCGATGCCTCCTCCGCCGCCGGCGTCGGCTCAGGCGAGGAACTCCTGAGTGAGCTTGACGATCTGACCGGGGTCGGCGAACCAGTCCATGTGTCCTTCACCTTCGATCTCCACCAGCCGACTGCCGCCGATCCCGGCATGCAGCTCGCGCGACCCTTCGATGGGTGCGATCTGGTCCCCGGCGAAGCCGATGACAAGGGTGGGAACCTCGATCCTGGAGAGCAGGCCGCGGACGTCGACGCGCGCCGCGGCGTCGATCTGACGGGCAAGACCGGGCGGCCACTCGTCGTCGAGTGCATGGGCGAGGCCCTCGTGGCCGAAGCCGTTCAACAGGGGTGTGCTGAAAGCCTGCAGGGCGGCGAACCGCTTGAACAGCGTGAAATCGGTGGTCAGCAGATCCCGCCAGAAGGCGAAGTTGAACTGGTCGCGAGGGCTGGTGGTGTGGGCGAGCCCGCCGACCAGGATGAGTCTGCGGACCAGCTCGGGGCGGGTCGCGGCGGTCGCGGCCGCGACCGCCGCGCCGAGGGAGAAGCCGAGCAGGTCGACCGGTCCTTCGGCGGCGGCCTGCGCGGTGGCGGCGACCTGCTCGGCGAACAGCTCCACACTCAACTGCTCTGCGCTGTCCATGCTTTGGCCGCTGCCGGCGAGGTTGGGCCGGATGACGGTATGACGGTCGCGGAAGGGCTGGACGACGTTGCCGAAGGCCCGCTCGGCGTCCCCGCCGACGCCGTGCACGAGGACCAAGCCGGGGCCAGTGCCCTCCACCTCGTAGTGGACGGTGCTGTCGGGGGTGGAAACGAACGGCATGACGTTCTCCTGTGCTGGGTCGGGGTTGCTTCAGGCGCCGAGCAGGGCGGAAGGAGCGGTCTCGAAGAAGATCGCGTCGGCGCGGGAGGCGGACTGCCGCAGGGCCTTGAGTTCCTGGTACTCGGGTGCGTCGTACCAGCGGTGCGCGGTGGCCAGGTCGGGGAACTCGATGAGCACGGGGTAGGTGAAGGTGCGCTCGCCCTCCATCACGTCGACCTGGCCGCCGACGGCCAGGTAGCGCCCGCCGTGGAGCTCCACGACCTCGCGCACCCGCGCCGCGTACTCGTTGAGTCCGTCGAGATTGGTGACCTCGACGTTGTCGAACAGGGCGTAAGCAGTCATGATCTTCCTCCGTAGTGCTTCGGGCTGACGATGATGAGAGTGGAGCCGAGCTCCCTGGCCCGGTCGCTCAGGAAGCCGCATACATCGGGGTTGTCGGATACCTCGCCGCCGGCGGCGACCCCCACGCAGCGGAGCCTGGAGACGGCGTCCTGGAGAATCAGCCGGCCCGCGTCACCATCCGCGACGGACGGGAGGCCGACGTGCACCACGTGCACGTTCCCTTCGGTGAGGCGGGCGAAGTCCTCCACGGCGTCCAGCACCTCCACCGAACCGGCAGAGCCGTCGATCGCGGTGAGGATACTTTTGCGCATCTCGTTCTCTCTCTCCCTGAGTTGGGGTGCCTTCGGGAGAAAGACTGCCGGGAACCAAGTCGCCCGCCCAGCTACCTGTCGTGCGTACTCAAGGCATGATCAGGAAGGCTTTGACCTGCCGGTATCGTCACCGCTCATGGATGTGCGCACCGAGTTGAGTGAGTTCCTCAAGACCCGCCGAGCCCGCCTGACCCCAGCGGACGTCGGGCTGCCGACGTACGGCGGGCAGCGGCGCGTGGCCGGGCTGCGCAGAGAGGAACTGGCGCAGGCCGCGGGGGTGAGCGTCGCTCACTACACGCGTCTGGAACAAGGGCACACCCGCAGCGTCTCCCCCGAAGTCGTCGACGCGATCGTCGCCGCGCTGCGACTGAACCAACAAGAGCGGGAGTACCTGCACCGCCTCGTCCGGCCACCCCGCGCTGCCGAACAGCCGGCGACGGCAACGGCGACGGCAGATGTGCGGCCCGGCCTGCAGCACCTGTTGGACTCCATGGAGCTGACGCCGGCCTTCGTGGTGGGCTCACGGAGCAATATCGTCGCCTGGAACCGGATCGGGGCCGCCGTGTTCGGCGACCTGGCCGCCCTCCCTCCACAACGCCGCACCTGGTCCCACCTGATCTTCCTGGACGAGGCGTTCCGGCTGCTGCACGGCACCCGCTGGTGGCACGTCGCCCGCACGCACGTGGCCTACATCCGCACGCTGGCGGCGCAGCACCCCCAGGACACGGAGCTGACGGCCCACCTGGACGCGATGCGTGTGGAGAGCAGGGAGTTCCGACGGCTGTGGGAGACCCGCGACGTGGCCGCTTGGACGAATCGCGAATACGTCCTGCAGCACCCGACGGCCGGCGAACTCAGGCTCGCCGGCGAATGGGTGCTGCTGCCCAACGATCCGGGCATGGGACTTGAGTTGTGCGTACCGGAGCCCGGGACGCCATCGGAGACGCAGTTGCGACTCCTGACCGAAACCACCGACCGCAAGTCGAGCGGCCAGGGGCTCCGGGCGAAAGACGCTGCTGACCCGCCGGCCGGACCGGCCCCAAGCGATCCGGACCGTCGCGCCGCTCGCCTAACATGATCGGGCTTACAGCCCTGTCCCACTCACGATCTAACAATTGGCCGGATCCTTGATACCTGAAGCCTCCCGGGCGACGTCGCGAACAGACAGCAGCACCGAGTCCGCCCCATGGCGTCGGCCACGGGTGCTGCTGTGGGCCGCGGTGGCCGTGCTGGTGAGCCTCGGGTTCTTCCTCGCGATGGAGTTCGCCGAGCGCCACTACGGCGGGGGGCCGATCATCGGCCACCCCGGTGTGCGAATACCGGAGCTGATCTTCACCCCGGAAGCCTGGCCGCTGATGTACGTCAGCATGGCGTTGATGACGGTGGTGTTCACCTGGCGCCAGCGGTTCATCGCGGCCGGTGTCGCGGTCGGCATCGATGTCGTCCTGGTGCTGGTGCGACTGCTCTTCGACGCCAGGACCACCCTCGGCACCGGTCCGCTGTGGGTGATGCTGGCCTGCACGGTCATGGCGTTCACACACCGCGCCGGCAGGGAACGTGCCCTGCTGTTGAAGGGCGTCGGCCTCGGGATGCTGCTGATCGTCGCCCGTAAGACGGGCAACATCTGGCTCCTCATCACGGCGACGACCCGTCCGACCGTGCTCGACGAGTATCTGGCGGCCGCCGATCGCGCCCTGGGCAACCCGTCATGGCTGGCCGGCCGACTGGTCGAGGCCACCGGGCCGGTCGGCTCGAACGTCCTGCACTGGGTCTACAGCCAGCTCACGGTGGCCGCGGTCGCCGTCGCGTTCTACCAGTTGCGCCACGTGGCGAAGGAGCGCAGCTTCCCTCGCCACCATCTGGTGCGTACGTTCCTGGTCATCGGCCTGCTCGGGCCGGCCATCTACATGATCTTCCCGGTGGTCGGACCGGTCTTCGCCTTCGGTCCCCAGGGCGGACAGTGGGCGGTGGCCAATCTCTGGCCCGATGTGCTGCCGTCGGTCTCCGCCCCACAGCACCTCCTCTTCAACGACGTCACGCCGCGCAACTGCATGCCCAGCCTGCACACGGCGTGGGCCACCGCGATCTTCATCCACTCCCGCCAGGCTTCACGGGTGCTGCGCTATGCAGGAACGTTCTGGCTGGTCGCCACACTGGGTGCGACGCTGGGGTTCGGCTTCCACTACGGCGTGGACATCGTCGCCGGCGTGGTGTTCACGCTCACCATCGAGGCAGCGCTGCGCGCACAGGCGTACGGCTGGAGCCGGTCGGGCGTCCAGGTGGTCGCCTACGGCGCGACGATCTTCGCCGCGCTCCTGGCGTCGTACCGCTACCTGCCGACCGAGATGGCCAAGCATCCAGGGGTCTTCGGGCCGCTGATCCTGCTGGCCTCGGCCTCGGTGATCTACGGCTATGTGCGGACCACACCCAAGCTGAGGGATCCGAAAACCGCACCTTCGCCGCACCTGGCAGCGCAGCCGCAGCCCGAAATGGTCTGACACGGGGGTCAATACACCTAGGCCCACGACTGCTCCCTCGGCGCCCCGCGCAGCAGCTGCGCCCCCAGGGCGGTGAGGCTGTGCAGCGCGGCGCCACCGCACAGCCGCTGTGTCGCGATCAGGCCCGCCTCGCGCATGGCTCTCGTGTGGAAGCTCACCGAGCCGGGCGACAGGCCGGTGTGGCGCGCCAGTTCGGATGAGGTGGCTCCGGCGGCGCAGGCGTGCAGCATCACGGCGCGGCTGCGGCCGATGAGCGCTGTCAGGGCCTTGCCCGCGTCGGGGGCGGGCGGCCGCTCGGGGAACGTGGACAGGAGCGGGTAGATGAGCGCCTGGGGCAGGGTGGGGTCGGCGATGGTGATCGGGCTGTTCCAGCAGAAGTAGGAGGGGATGAGGACCAGTCCTCGCCCGTCCAGACGGAGGTCCTGGCGGCCTGTGTGGTTGATGACCTCCAGGACCGGCGGGCGCCAGCGCATCGACGGGGCGAAGCTGTGCAGCAGTCCGTCGATCCCGCCGTTCATGAATGCCCGGGCCCGCAGCAGACGCTCGGCGTCCATCCGACGCTGCATCTCGTCCTCGTAAGGGGCGATGACGGCGTCGTAGTAGGCGCGCAGCGCGTCGGTCAGCTGCCGGCGCTCCTCCTGGCCGGCGAGACTGCGCAGATCGACCGCCCCGCCGCCGGTGGCCAGGCGCGTAGTCTCCGCGAGCACCTGGGTCGCGGGGGTGGCGAGCACCGCCTCCAGACCGCCGGCCAGCCCCTCCTGGCCGTTCGCCGGGGTGAGGAAGTCGGGGAAGTAGGCGGCCCGGGGACACACCGGCAGCAGCAGATTGCGCATGAGCGGGCGCAAGCGCTGCTCCTCCAGGCTGCGCAGCGCACCGCGGTACCAGGCGGCGTAGGCCCAGCGGCCGCTGCGCGTCTGGAAGCGATGCAGACTGCAGGCGATCTCCCACATCGTGTCGACATCGGAGGCCAGCCGGGTCCGTGCCAGGTCGGCGTCGGAGAAGTGGATGCGCAGCATGGATTCCCCGCCCGGTCGAGGGAGGCTCGGGACCGAGCACGCAGAGCATGCAGCCTGCGCGTATGCCAGGACAAGGGGGTGAGAGCGAAGCTTCGCCGCCGACGGGACGCACCGGCCCGACACCATGCGGAACATCGCCTTCCGGGCGCTGAGCTGGCCGGTTCGATCAGGCTTGAAGACGGCTGGCTGCAGTGCCGGGCGACTGCCACGATGCGCTCTGTCGATCACCGGGCCGAACAGCGCAGATGCACTGCTCGCGGGGGCAACCGCCCTGCCCGGACAGTGCGTTGAAAGGGCAGGGGCATGAAGCGAAGACTGGCCGCGCTGAGCGCGGGAGTGCTCATGGCGACATCCGCCGGCGTGATCACCACGGCCACCCCGTCGGTGGCCGCCGTGACGATCTGCAACAACATCTCCTACGCACGGGACAACAGCGCGGACTACAACTTCTACCCCTCGTTCCGATCCGGCTCCTCCGTCACCCCGAACTGCGACTTCCGCCTCAGCGAGACGTACAACGTGGCGGTGGCGATGCTGCAGCGGTCGCTGAACGAGTGCTACGGGCCGAACGCCATCCCGGCCGAACAGGGCGGGACGCCCTGGATCTTCAACTTCCCGCAGAACGCCGACGGGGATCTGGCGGAGGACGGCAAGTACGGCCCGCAGACACAGGCTGCGGTCAAGGCCGTCCAGACCCACATAGGCGGTCTGACGGTCGACGGGTTCGCCGGGCCCAACACCCGTACGAAGATGCGCCATCACGCGCGCGGCTCGGTCGACCTGTGCACGAAGGTCGGCGCGGTGCCGCCGTACCTGGGCCAGGACGCCACCTACCCGGGGCCCTGGTCCGAGTAGCGATGCCGGTCACCATCGTCCCGCGCCATGTGTGGGCCCCGTTCGTCGGGCCGGCGCACCATACACACGCCGCTTCACCGCCGGCCTCCAGCGATCCCCCGCGCCTGTGGAACCCGGGCGCGGGCGGAGTGGTGATCCACCACCGCGGCTCGGGCAACTCCGGTCTGGACACGGAGGTGAAGTGCATGCAGGACGTCGCCACGACCTACCTGAGCGGTCGTGGCGACGGCGGGCCCGACGACGACGGCGTGCCCACGGACATCCTGTACAACTTCCTGGTCTGCCCGCACGGCGAGATCTACGAAGGCCGGGGTTACCAGCGCGGGGAGGCCAACGGGGCGGATCCCTACCAGGGGATGAGCTCCAACGGGAGCTTCTACTCGATCTGCGCGCTGATGCGATCCGACGACGTCGCCACCGAGCCCATGCTCCGCTCGATCCGGGCACTCATCGCGCATCTGCGCGCCGAAGCCCCCCGTACCGCGGGCGACTTGATCCTGCCGCACTCCGCGACCTACGCGGACACGGAGTGCCCGGGCAACCTCCACATGTACGCGAAGCAAGGTTCGACGATCGATCCCGACGTCCCCTGGCGGGGCCTCGGCGACATCTTCGTCTACAAGGCACAGCGCTGGGTGAACGAGACGTACGCAGGTGTGGCCCCCGGTTATCTGCGCTGCTCGGAGACGGGCTACCCCGGGTGGTCGACCGTCCTGTCGCTCACCCAGGGCCTCCAGCACGAACTCGGTATCTCCCCCACCGTGCAGAGTTACGGGCCGGGCACCTTCACCGCGGTGAAGAACCGCAACAGGCTGCCCACCGAGGAACAGACCCCGAACATCGTGGCGATCTACAACAGCGCGCTGTGGTGCAAGGGTTACTGGACCTCGCGGGCCCTGGGCGCATGGAACTCCGACTCGGAGACCGCCCTGAGCAAGGTGTACGCCGACGCCGGTCTGTCCTGGGACGACCCGGTCAGACGCCGGAACATGTGGCCGCATGTGTCCAAAGCACTGCTGCGCATGGACCAGTTCCGGCTGGTACCGCAGGGCGACATCAACATCAGGAACGTCCAGCAGTGGCTCAACTCCCGTTACGTGGCCGGGGTCGCGATCCCCGCCATGGGTCTGGTGCCGTGCGACGGCATCTACTCGCGGGACGTCCAGCAGGGCTTCATGATGGGCATCCAGTACGAACTGGGCATCGCCCCCGGATCGATCAACGGCTACTTCGGGCCGGGCACACAGGCGGGGCTGAAGGGCAAGGGATCCGAGACCCTCAGCGGCGACCTGCGCCGTCTGTTCCGCGCCGGGTGCTACTTCAACTCGCCCACCATCCTGGCCAACGGCGCACCGCTGATGTACCGGCCCGAGGACATCGACACGGACGTGGCCACGGCCACGCACCTGGAATGGCTGCGGTCCTTCCAGGAGTTCTCGCAGATCCCCGTCACCGCCCGCAACGACTACACCACCTGGGCCCAGCTGCTCGTCTCCAGCGGCGACACCGACCGGCCCGCAACAGGCTGCGACTGCATCACCGAGATCACCGCCGAGCGCGGTGCGGCCCTGTACGCCGCCGGCTACCGGATCGTGGGCCGCTACCTCGACGAGCATCTGCCCCCGGGCGACCCGTCCTACCTGGGCAAGGCCCTCAAACCGGGGGAACCGCAGCGGATCATCGACGCGGGGCTGCGGCTGTATCCGCTCTTCCAGTACAACGGCACGCAACTGGCCAACTTCACCTACGAAAAGGGCCTGGACCAGGGCAGGAAGGCACACGGCAAGGCCGTCGAGCACGGCATCGGCGCCGGTACGTGCATCTATTTCGCCGTCGACTACGACGCACTGGACATCGATATCGACAGCAACGTCCTGCCGTACTTCCGCGGGGTGAAGGACGGTCTGGCCGAGCTGGGCGGACGTTACGAGTTCGGGGTCTACGGCTCCCGCAACGTGTGCATCCGGGTCTCCCACGAAGGCGGCGCACGCTGGTCGTTCGTCTCGGGGATGTCCTGGGGATTCTCCGGAAACCTCGGCTTCCCGCTGCCGGCGAACTGGTCGTTCAACCAAATCCGCGAGTACACGTTCCAGCCGGGGTGGGGTCTTGACCACAACATCTGGCGCAGCGGTGCGGACCCTGGTGTCTCGTCCGTGGAAGGAAGCCTCCCATGATCACCAGAAGACATTTCATCGGCGCCGCGGCCGGCGCCGGCGTGCTCGTCGTCGCCGGCCACACCCCTGCCACCGCGGCCCCGTCCACCACACCCGCCTCACCCGGCACTTGGGAAGGGGACATCTCCGCGAACGGCTGGCGTATCGATCCCGCAGCCGTCTCCGGACACCGTGTCGAGGGCTCGAACGCCACGCTCGCGCTGCACGGCTCCGCGGCCGTCGTCCTGCTGCACGTGGCCCGACGCTGGCACTACGAGATCGCGCCGCTCGACACGGGTGAAGGAGGGGGCGCCACCGGCCACACCGAGGACCGGCGGGTCGCGGCCGACTTCGAGTCCAACCACCTCTCGGGCTCAGCCGTCGCCCTGCACCCCACCGCCTACCCGATCCGCGGCTCCGAAGGACTGTGGCCGCACCAGGAAGCGATCGTGCGCGACATACTCGCCGACTGCGAAGGCGTCGTGACCTGGGGCGGCGACCTGACGCCGGCCAAGGTCTCCCACTTCCACATCGAGGTCCGGCCGGAATCGCGCGCTCTGCGGCAGGTCGTCCGCAGGCTCGACACCACCCGTTTCCGCGACAGTCAGACAGCGTCACCGGGTGCCGTACGAGATCCGGCCGAAGCAGGCCGTCGTGAGCGAGCGCGGCGTCTGGAACGTGCACAGAAGCACTGAGCCGTACGCCGCCGGCGCCCTTGCGCTCAAGGGCGCCGGCGGAGTCCTCAATGGGGTGCGGGGAGCCGTGGGCCGTCGCGACACAGCACTCTTGTCAATTTCGAATTCCGTTGCGAATATGCTGATCTGCTACGCAAACAGTCGCACAGGCGAGGTTGGCATGACGGAAATCGCAGTCTCGGAGCGCACTCGGCATCGCCGTATGAAGGAGAACGCGAGCACGAGCAAGGCAGACCTCGACGCGATCCTGGCGGCCGGGTTCGTCTGCCATCTGGGGATCGTCGTGGACGGCACCCCGATGGTCGTCCCGACCGTCTACGGCGCCACGTCCGACGCGATCTACTTCCACGGTTCGGTGGCCAGCCGCAGCCTCAGCCAGGCTCCCCAGCCCGAGGTGTGCGTCACGGTCACGCAGGTCGACGGCCTGATCCTCGCCCGCTCGGTCTTCGAGCACGGTGTGAACTACCGCTGCGTGATGATCTACGGCACACCGGTCGCAGTCACCGGGGACGAGAAGCTCGAGGGCCTGCGCGTACTCACCGAGCAGTGCGCCCCCGGCCAGTGGGACTACGCCCGCCGCCCCAACCGCAAGGAGCTGGCCGCCACCACGCTGCTCAAGCTGCCCCTTGACGAGGTCTCCGTCAAGATCGCCGCCGGCCCGCCCGACGACGGGGACAGCCCGGACGCCGCGCTGGGCCTGTGGGCCGGCAACCTCCCCATCAGCTCCGCATACGGAACTCCCGTACCCGCGCCCGAAGTTCCCGCGGGATCGCCCGTCCCGGGCCACATCGCCGCGATGCGACCGGGCGCCGCACCACGCTGAGAGGCGGCCCTTCGGCCGTGCCGTGCGCTCAGCGAGGTGCCAGCAACCGGAACACGTTGCCGTCGGGGTCCGCCAGGAGCATCACGCCGTCGACGACGTCGAGCCGCTTCGCTCCCAGGGAGACCAGACGCTCGGACTCCGCCTCCTGATCGCCTTCCGCCACGAGGTCGAAGTGCAGGTCCTTGCCCGCGTCCGGCATCAGGGGCGGACCGCCCCACGTGATCTTCGTGCCGCCGTCCGGCGACTGGATCGCGGTCTCCTCGTTCTCGTCCCAGACCAGCGGCCAGCCGAGGGCCTCGCTCCAGAAGTAGCCCACCGCCTGCGAACCGTCGCCGGCGAGCGCCCCGATGAAGCCGCAGCCCGCGAGGAAGTTGTTGCCCGGCTCGATGACGCAGAACTCGTTGCCCTCCGGGTCGGAGAGCACCACGTTGGGCGCGTCGGGTCCCTGACCGATGTCGGTGTGCTGTCCGCCATGCTCCAACACCCGGGCGACGGTGGCCTGCTGGTCTTCCGGCGAGGTGCTGGTCAGATCGAAATGCGCACGGTTCTGGTCCAGCTTCTGCGCCTGGCTGCGACGGAAGCCGACGCGATAGCCGGCGTCGTTGCCCGACAGCAGAGTGACGCCGTCATACGCGTCGTCCGCGCGCTCCAGGCCCAGGACGCCGGACCAGAAGTCCGCAAGGCGCTCGGGTTCGTGGGCGTCGAAGGAGATCGCGAAAAGTCGGCTGCTCATGGCGCCCCGCATCCTCGGTCCTGCGGGCACCAGCTGTCGTCCTGATACCCGGTGTCGGCTGTGTGCGCCGGTCGGCGCCTCGAACGCGGATCCTAGAGGCCGTGCCGGCCTTGTGCAGCCGAATATTCCCCTACGTGAACCACTCCGGCCGCCCGGGACCGACCCTCACTTCACCTGGGGAATGACGCGCTCACCGAAGAGCGCGGCCTGCGCGAGGAACTCCGCGCGGGTCCTGGCCGGCAGAGCGATCGTGACTCCCGTGACCCCGGCGGTCGCCTGCTCGGCCAGGTCCTCGACCACGGCGTCGGCGTCGATGTCCGCGCCGGCGAACATGCTCAGCCCCCGCGGCATGAAGGTGACGTCGACAGGATCGGTGCGGCCCACCGACTCGGCGTACTCCCGCAGGTAGTCGAGCCGTTCGCGCAGATCGGCGAGCGTCTCGATACCCGGTGTGCGCAGGCTCTTGGAGGCCTTGGCGGGAGCGGGCATCGGAAGCCAGCCGTCGCCGAGGTCGACCACGCGGCGGATCGCCCGCCGGCTGTTGCCGCCGATCCAGACCGGTATCCGCTCCTGCACGGGCCGGGGCAGCATGGTGTTGCCCGCAGCCGCGTATCCGGATCCCTCGAAGACCACGGACTCCCCGCTCCAGGCGGCCCTCATGGCGCGCAGCGCCTCGTCGAGCCGGTCGTTGCGCTCGGCGAAGTCGGCGCCCAGGGCCGCGAATTCGGGTTCCAGGTAGCCCGCGCCCACCCCCAGGATGACGCGGCCGCCGGAGAGCGCGTCCAGGGTCGAGATCATCTTGGCCGAGACGAAGGGATTGCGGTACGCGGGCACGAACAGGTTCGTGTGCAGCCGCAGCGTCGAGGTCGCGGCCGCCGCGAACGACAGCGCCACCATGGGGTCCAGGGTGTGGTGCCCGCCGCGCGCGAGCCACTGGTCGCCGGGGAAGGGATGGTCGGTCACGAAGGCCGCGTCGAATCCCGCGGCCTCGGCCGCACGCGCCATCTCCATCACCGCGTCGGCGCCGACCAGGTCCGCGCCTGCGTCCACCATGTGCGTCGGGAGCCCCACCGAGAAGAACATCCCCGGAAGGTATCTGACGCTGCGTCAGTTGTCAGTACCGCTGCCCGTACCGCTGCCCGTACCGCTGTCGGGACCGGTCAAGCATCCTGGCGCCGCAGGCTCACTCCGAGGTGGTGCTGCAACGGCTGTCCCACGGCCGCCAGATCGTGCACGAAGTCCAGCGTCACGCCGTCGGTGAGCGAGTACCGGCGCCGCGTGGCCGTCACCTCCTTGGCCGTGGGCGTCAACGCCACTGTGTGCGAGGCGAGTTCGGCGAGCCCTTCGCCGACGCTGCCGACCATCACCTCGACGAGGCCGGTGGGCTGGGTGATCAGCGCCTCCACACGGCCCTCGGGCTGCACCCGCCACCAGCCGCTCTCGCGTGCGGCGGGCCGCAGCGGACCGTCCTGCCCGTCGATCAGCCAGGCCCTCGCCTCGTAGCGCAGAAAGGGCCGGCCGTCGTGCGAGAAGGTCACTTCCTGTGCGTACGAGAAGTCGTCCGCCAGCGTTGGATAAGTGCCGCGCCCCCGCCCCCGCCAGGTCCCGAGGAGCCACAGCACGGGCTTCAGCTGGTCGTGCGCCTGTGGCGCGCTGTCGGGGCTCGCCGCTTCGGAGTACGGGTACGCGGGGACGTGATCGGACACGGGGTCGCTCCCTTGGAGTGCGGTCGTCCCGGAAGCCTAGGGCCTCAGCGGGGCGTTCCTGCTCACTTCAACGTGAGCAGTGCCGTGACGGGAACGGCTTCGGTCAAGATCTCCCGCGCCGTCTCCCACTCATCGGGCCGCGCCTCGGCGTACGCGTGCCAGCCGGAGACCACGACGACGGTGCCCGGAGCCAGGTCGCCGAGACTGTCGGCGAGCGCGTCCCAGTTGCGTCCGAACCAGGAGGGGAAGGCGAGCGTCCGGGCACATGCGCTCAAGAACCCCGCCTTGTCCGTGACCTCGGTCAGATCGAGCACATGCAGCGGAACCTCGGAGCCACGCGCCGCCTCGGCCAGCGCCGCGAGCGGCTCCGGCCGGCCGGCCCACCGACCGGGCGGGCAACCGCCACCGCCACCGCCACCACTGTCACTGTCACCGCCCGAAGCGCCGGACTCGCCACCGGCCGCACTGGAACCGCGCGTCATCGCAGGACCGCCTTGAACGTGTCGTAGTGATCGTCCGTGTAGAAGAACTCGCCGCCCCGGCCCGTCACGATACGGCGCGCGCCACGATCGCGTTCGCCCGGTGTGCGGACCGTGTACTCGCGGTAGTAGCCGCGCTTGTGCCGCGGCAGGACCCGCTCGTAGTTGCCGAAGGTGGCGCCGTCCTTGTCGTACGGGAAGGGCCCGCCGGAGTCGATCAGACGCAGGGTCCGCCGCGCCTCGGGCGGCAGGGACGCCTCCGTGACGGTGGCGAAGCCCTCGGCCCACCCCGGGGCGCTCGACGACGACGGTGGCGCACTCGCGGCACGCTCGGGGGCGGTGGAGCACCCCACGAGCAGGAGGGCGCACAGCACCCCCACCAGGAGCCTGAACACGTACGGGCGGCGCATGCGCCCGATGCTGCCACGGACGAAAGCCCGTCGCCGGTCGAAGGCCGCTGAACGCCTGCGTCCTGTGCCGGGCTGGTGGACGATGAAGGCATGCTCTTCGCCGACGTGGCCAGGACTTCACAGGAGATCGCCGCGACCTCCGCCCGCAAGGAGAAGACCGCCCTGCTCGCCGGGCTCTTCGGGCGGATGGCGCCCGGGGAGGCGCCCCTGGTCGTCTCGTATCTCGCGGGCCGGCTGCCACAGCGGAAGATCAATGTGGGCTGGACGGCGTTCCGCGAGAAGCAGGAACCGGCCGACGCCGCCACCCTCACCGTCCAGAACGTGCACGACTCCTTCGACCGCATCGCGGCCGTGGCGGGCAAGGGCGCCCAGGCGGAACGCAAGCGGCTCCTGCACGAGCTCCTCACCGCCGCCACCGAGGACGAGCAGCGATTCCTGTTCGGTCTGATCGGCGGTGAGCTGCGCCAGGGCGCCCTCGACGCCCTGGCCGTCGACGGTCTCGCGGCGGCGTACAGCGCCGAGCCCGCCGCCGTACGCCGGGCGGTCATGCTCGCCGGCCGCCTGGACACCGTCGCCCAGGCCCTTGTCGCGGACGGCGTCGAAGCCCTCGACGCCTTCCGCCTCGACGTCGGCCGCCCGGTGCTGCCCATGCTGGCCAAGACCGCCAAGGACGTGGACGAGGCGATCGACATGGTGGGCGCCTGCGCGGTCGAGGAGAAGCTGGACGGCATCCGGGTGCAGGTCCATCGCGACGGCGACAGCGTACGGATCTTCACCCGTACCCTCGACGAGATCACCGACCGCCTGCCCGAAGTCGTCGCTGCGGCCTGCGAGTTGACGGCGACCCGGGCCGTCCTGGACGGCGAGGTGATCGCACTGGACCCCGAGGGACGGCCGCTGCCCTTCCAGGACATCGCGGGCCGCGTCGGCTCGAAGGTCGACATCCCGGGCGCCCAGGCCGAATTGCCGCTGTTCCCCGTGTTCTTCGACCTGTTGAGCGTGGACGGCCGCGATCTGCTCGATCTGCCGGCCCGCGAACGCCATGCGGAGCTGGTGCGCATCTCGCCCGAGCCACGCCGGGTGCGGCGTTACGAGGTCACGGACCCCGAAGACGTACAACTGCGGGAAGGTGCAAGGAAGTTCGCGGCGGAGACCTTGACCCGCGGACATGAGGGCGTGGTCGTCAAGGGTCTGGACGCGCCCTACAGCGCGGGCCGGCGCGGGGCGTCCTGGGTGAAGGTGAAGCCCGTGCACACGCTGGACCTCGTGGTGCTCGCGGCGGAGTGGGGCCATGGGCGGCGTACGGGGAAGCTGTCGAATCTGCATCTGGGGGCGCGGCGGGCCGACGGTTCGTTCGCGATGCTGGGCAAGACCTTCAAGGGACTGACCGACGCGGTACTCGCCTGGCAGACGCAGGCGCTGCAGGAGCTCGCGGTCGAGGACGACGGCCGGCTGGTGAAGGTACGGCCCGAGCTGGTGGTCGAGGTGGCCTTCGACGGCGTACAGCGTTCGACCCGCTATCCGGAGGGCGTGACCCTGCGCTTCGCCCGGGTGGTGCGCTACCGGGACGACAAGACGGCCGCGGAGGCCGACACCGTGGACGCGGTGCTCGCACTGCGGCGTTGAGAGGGGGAGCACGATGGGCAGGCAGAGCGGCGGGTACGGAGACTTCGAGGACCCCGACTCCGAGAAGGAGAAGCGCCCGCTGTGGAGCGGGCCCGGCCAACGCCCACGTCTGGAGGACCTGGAAGAGCTGGGCGAGAGCGGGGACTACGGGCCCGAGGAGAATGTCCGCATCGAAGTGGCCTCCCGGGCGTTTCAGGCCTTCGAAGAGAGCGGCGTCCGCTCCGTGGCCCTCACCTGGGTCGACGTCGCCGGTATCACCCGGGTGAAGACCGTCCCGCTGTCCCGCCTCCGGCGGGCCGCCTCGCAAGGCGTCGGCATGTCCCCCGTCTTCGACGTCTACCTGGTAGACGACTCGGCCACCACCAGCCGGCACATCGGCGGCCCCGACGGCGATCTGCGTCTCAAGCCCGACCTCGACCGGCTCACCGCCCTTGCCGCACAGCCGGGTTGGGCCTGGGCGCCCGTCGACCGCCACCACCAGGACGGCCGCCCCTACGAAGCCTGCCAGCGGCTCTTCGCACAGCGGATGGTGCGGCGCGCCGCCGACCAGGGCATCGTCGTGCGCATGGGGTACGAGACGGAGTGGGTGGTCACCCGCGACGGGGCCCCCGCCTGCACCGGACCGGCCTACGGCATGGCACGCGTGGTGGAGCTGTCCGGCTACCTCGACGACCTGCTCACGACGCTGCACGCCCAGGGGCTCCACGTACTCCAGCTCCATCCCGAGTACTCCCAGGGCCAGTTCGAGGTGTCCCTGGCGCCCACGGACCCGGTGGGCGCCGCCGACGAGGCCGTACTCGTGCGCGAGACGATCCGCGCCGTATCCCTGAAGCACGGGCTCACCGCGTCGTTCGGTCCGGCGGTCGACGCGGACTCGGTCGGCAACGGCCGCCATCTGCATCTGAGCCTGTGGCGCGACGGACGCAATCTGTGCGGTGCGGGCGGCGGTCCGTTCGGCATGACCTCGCAGTGCGAGGCCTTCCTCTCCGGAGTCCTCTACGCCCTGCCCGCTCTGCTCGCCCTCGGCGCCCCCTCCCCCGCGAGCTATCTGCGGCTGCGGCCCTCGCGCTGGGCGGGCGCGTACCGCTGCTGGGGTCTGGAGAACCGCGAGGCCGCCCTGCGCTTCATCGCCGGCGCGCCGGACGACCCGGGATCCGCCAACGCCGAGGTGAAGTGCTTCGACCCAGCCGCCAATCCCTACCTCGTGGTGGGCGGCGTGATCGCCGCCGGCCTGGCCGGTCTGGACGCCCAACTCGCCCTGCCCGCCCCGGTCTCCGGCGACCCGGTGCGCCAGGACAGGGACCGCCTGCCGGCCACCCTGACCGAGGCCGTGGAGGCGTTCTCCTCCTCCACGGTGCTGCGCGAGGCCCTGGGAGATGCCCTGTTCGAAGCGGTGATCGCGGTGCGTACGGCAGAGGTGAAGCTCTTCGACGGCGCGGCGCCGCAGGAGATCGCCGAGGCCACGAGGGACCGCTACTGATGCCGCTGCTCGTCGACCACCACTGTCACGGTGTCGTACAAGGCGACCTCACCCGGGCCGACTTCGAGTCCTTCCTCACCGAGTCCCCCGACCCCGCTCCGGCCGGCACCACCTGTTTCGACTCCCAACTCGGCTTCGCCGTACTCCGGTTGTGCCCGCCCGTGCTCGACCTGGAGCCGCACTGCGATCCTGACGCCTACCTCCGGCGGCGCGGGCAGCTCGGCGCCCGTGAAGTGGCCCGCAGGCTGCTGCGGGCCGCGGGCATCGCGGAGTTCCTCGTCGACACGGGTCTGCCGGGCGATCTCACGTCCCCACGGGAGCTGGCCGCCCTGGCCGGGGCGAAGGCCCGCGAGATCGTCCGCCTGGAGCACCTCGCGGAACGTATCGCCTCGGCCGTCAAAGGCCCCGCCGATTTCCTCGCCGAACTGGACCGTCGCATCCGCGATGCCGCGCACACAGCCGCCGGCTTCAAATCCATCGCCGCCTACCGCCACGGCCTCGACCTGCCGCCCGAGCCGCCGCCCCGCAGCGAGGTCGAGGAATCACTGGCCGGCTGGCTGCCCGAAGGCGGTCGCCTCACCGACCCCGTACTCCTGCGGCACCTGCTCTGGTCGGCGGCAGGCACCGGCCGCCCCCTGCAGCTCCACACCGGCTTCGGCGACCCGGATCTACGGCTGCACCGCGCGGATCCGCTGCTGCTCACGGAGTTCATCGAGGCCGTACGGCCGACAGGGTGCACGCTGGTGTTGCTGCACTGCTACCCGTATCACCGCAAAGCGGGGTATCTGGCGCAGGTCTACCCGCATGTATACGCGGACGTGGGGCTCACCCTCAGCCACACGGGAGCCCGCTCGGCGGCGGTGCTCGCCGAGTTCCTGGAGCTGGCGCCGTTCGGAAAGCTGCTGTTCTCGACCGATGCCCACGGGCTGCCCGAGCTGTACCTGGTCGGGGCTCAGCTGTTCCGCGAGGCGGCCGCCGAGGTGCTCGGCGGCTGGGTGGAGCGCGACGTCTGGGCAAACGCCGGCGCCGACCGGGTCGGAGACCTGATCGGCGCCGGAAATGCCCGCAGAATCTACGCGTGAGCCCGTACGAGCCGGACCTGCGCGCAAGCCCGTATGAGCCGGGTCCTACTCGCCGTCCGGGTCCGCGCGGTCCAGCGCGGGCTTGGGCGCGGAGCCCATGGACAGGAGCTGGTCGGCTGCCGCGGTGTCCGTGACGAGGCTGGTCACCAGGCCCGAGCGGAGCACCGCGTCGATGGCCGACGCCTTGCGCTGACCGCCCGCGATCGCCACGACCTCGGGGATACGGCGCAGCCGGTCGGCCTCGACCGTGATGCAGCGCTCCCCCAGGTCACGCCCCACGCGGCGGCCGTCGGCGTCGAAGAGGTGCGCGGACATCTCGGCGGCGACACCGAGCGAGGCGTAGTGCGCGCGCTCCTCGTCGCTGAGCATGTCGTGCACCGTGGAGATGCCCGGCTCCCAGGAGCCGATGGACACACAGGCGACGGTGACCTTGTCGAAGTACTCGAAGGCCCGCGCGATCCCCGTCTGGTTGCGCAGCGCGGCAGCGGTGGCCGCGTCCGGAAGCAGCATCGGCGCGTAGATCGGGTGGGCGTCGCCACCGGAGACCTGAGCGGCACGGCGCACGGCCTCCACCGAACCGCGCTCGGCGGTCCCGGCGTCGTACACACCCGTCAGCTGCACCACCGTGCACGGCGGCAGCCGGTCGAGCGCGGCCGCCATGTGGATGGTGGACCGGCCCCAGGCGAGACCGAGCACATCGCCCTCGTTCACCAGCTCACCGAGCAGATCGGCGGCGGTCTCCCCGAGGTTCTCCGGATCGGGCGACTGCTCCTCCGACTCGGCGGGCGACTCGACGACGACCGCGTGCCGCAGGCCGTAGCGCGCCCGCAGCTTGTCGGAACGCTCCGCGTCCAGCTCCGCAGGAACCCGGATCTCGATCCGTACGAGATCCCTCTCGAGAGCTGTCTCCAGGACCCGCGCGACCTTGAAGCGGCTGACGCCGAACTCCTCCGCGATCTGGATCTTGGACTTGCCCTCCAGGTAGAAGCGGCGGGCCATGGCCGCCGCCTGCACCAGCTCAGCGGGTCCCATCCGCAGGGCTGGCCTCCCCGCTGACATGCCCGTCACGGCGATCTCCTCACTGCTGTTCACAAGCTCACTTGGCGACTCGCCGTTCATCCTTGCAGATCCGGCGGTGCTTGATCAGTCCTGAAGGGCTGCGTTCGGTGGCGAAGGCCCTTGTTCATCTTCCGTGGGTGCGCCTGTTCATCCACGCGCGCCCGCTCCGTTCAGTGTGCGCAGGCCCAAGCGGCCGCGGCGGTGGCGCCTTCCGCCTTGGCGCGCAGGGCGGCCACCGCGGCGGCCGGGTTCTCCTTGCCGTACACGGCCGAGCCCGCCACGAACACGTCCGCGCCGGCTTCGGCGCAGCGCTCGATCGTCGAGTCGGCGACACCGCCGTCGACCTGCAGCCACAGTTCGAGGCCGTGCTTGGAGATCAGCTCACGGGTACGGCGGATCTTCGGCAGCATGATGTCGAGGAAGGCCTGACCGCCGAAGCCCGGTTCGACCGTCATGATCAGCAGCATGTCCAGCTCGGGCAGCAGATCCTCGTACGGCTCGATGGGCGTGCCCGGCTTGAGCGCCATGGACGCGCGGGCGCCCTTTGCTCGGATCTCTCGCGCCAGACGTACGGGAGCCGCGGCCGCCTCGACGTGGAAGGTGACGGACGAGGCACCCGCTTCTACGTACTGGGGGGCCCAGCGATCGGGGTCCTCGATCATCAGGTGGCAGTCCAGCGGGGTGTCCGTAGCGCGGCTCAGGGACTCTACGACCGGGACGCCGAGCGTGAGATTGGGGACGAAGTGGTTGTCCATGACGTCGACATGGAGCCAGTCGGCGCCGTCGACGGCCCTTGCCTCGTCGGCAAGGCGCGCGAAGTCGGCGGACAGGATGCTGGGACTGATCTGAACGGCCATGCCCCAAGCCTGCCATGCCCGGGGAGCGTTGCCCGCCGCGGTAGGAGGCGGTGCCCCTGTACACCCGAATTCCTCCCGGGATCACGGTCCGACGTGCCATTCTGGCGGCCGACTGCCGTGGTCGTTATGTGGGGTGGGCACCTATTTGGGGGGTGCGTCGTGCCGGACGCAGAAATAACGGGCACCACAGGGGAAGTTCCCCGGAGCACAGGAGAAGTTCCGAAAGGTACGGGTGAACGGCGCGGTGTCGCCTGGCTCGTGTGCGGAAAGCGCTCGAAATGGGTGGTCCTTGCTCTCTGGCTGGTGGCCATCGTCCTGATGGCACCGCTCGCGCAGAAGCTCACCGACGCACAGGACAACGACAACGCGTCCTGGCTGCCGGGCGACGCGGAGTCCACCCAAGTCCTGCAGATATCCGAGGACTTCCGGCCCGAACAGCTTCCGACGGTGGTCCTCTACGTACGCGACGGAGGTCTCACCGAGGCGGACAAGGCGAAGATCACCGACGATGTGGCCGCCTTCAAGGGGCTGACCGCGCACGGGATCCGCGGCGCCGAGACCCAGGGCCCGTTCGACTCCGAGAAGACGCCGGCCGCCGCCGCACAGGTCTTCGTACCGATCACGATGGACGAGAAGGGCTGGGAGGAGATCGCGCCCGCGGTCGACGAGCTGCGCGAGGTCGCCGGTGAGGGAACAGGCGGTCTCAAGATCTACATGACCGGCCCCGGCGGTACCACGGCCGACTTCTCCGAGGCGTTCGAAGGCATCGACTCCACGCTGCTGTTCTCCGCGATGGCCGTGGTGATCGTGATGCTGCTCATCACGTACCGCAGCCCGTCGCTCCTGCTCGTTCCGCTCCTGTCGGTCGTGGGCGCGCTGTTCACGGCGCAGGCGATCATCTACCTCTTCGCCGAACACGCGGGCCTGACCGTGAATGGCCAGAGCGCGGGCATTCTCACGGTCCTCGTCTTCGGAGCGGGCACGGACTACGCGCTCCTGCTCGTCGCGCGCTACCGCGAGGAACTCCACCGGCACGAGGACCGCCACGAGGCGATGGCCCTCGCCCTGCACCGCGCGGGACCCGCCGTACTCGCCTCCGGCGTGACCGTGATGCTCGGCATGCTCGTGCTGCTCTTCGCCGAGATGAACTCGACGAACGGCCTCGGCCCGGTCGCCGCCATCGGCGTCGCGGTCGCCCTGCTCGCCATGCTGACGCTGTTCCCGGCACTCCTTGTGATCTTCGGACGCTGGATCTTCTGGCCGGTCATTCCGCACTACGACACCGCTGAGCCGACCGAGACGGGCCTGTGGGCGCGGATCGGCCGCCGTATCGCCGTACGCCCCCGGGCCATCTGGGCGGCGACGGCCTTGGTTCTCGCGGCGCTCTCCCTGGGCCTGATGCAGCTGCGGGCCGAGGGCCTGAGCAATGCGGACGCCTTCACGGACACCCCGGACTCGATCGTCGGCCAGCGCGTCCTGGAGGAACACTTCCCGGCAGGCTCGGGCGACCCGCTGTACATCGTGACGGCCGCCGCGCAGGCCGAGGCGGTGGGACGGGCGATCGCCGACACCGATGGCGTGGTCGACCAGTCCATCGGCCCGGTGCCCGGCGCAGAACAGGAACAGGACGGCCGGATCCTGCTCCAGGCGACCATGGACTCACCGTCGGACAGCCCCGCGGCCAAGGACACGGTCGAACGCGTCCGAGCCGCGGTACACGCCGTACCGGACGCCGATGCCCAAGTCGGCGGCAACACAGCGGCGTTGCTGGACATGGACGAAGCGACCACGCACGACAACATCCTGATCATCCCGCTGGTCCTGATCGTCGTCCTACTGGTCCTGATCGTCCTGCTCCGCTCCCTGATCGCCCCGCTCCTGCTGATCGGAACGGTGGTGCTGTCCTTCGCGGCAGCACTCGGCATCAGCGCGCTCGCCTTCCGCCACCTCTTCGACTACGCGGGCGAGACAACGGACTTCCCGCTGTTCGTCTTCGTCTTCCTGGTGGCCCTCGGCATCGACTACAACATCTTCCTGACGACCCGCATCCGCGAGGAGACGATGCGCCACGGCACCCGCAGGGGCGTCCTGACGGGCCTCTCCGCCACGGGCGCGGTCATCACCTCGGCGGGCCTGGTCCTGGCCGGCACGTTCGCGGCCCTGGCGACGCTGCCGATGGTCGCCTTCGCCGAGATCGGCTTCGCGGTCGCCCTCGGCGTCCTCCTGGACACCTTCGTCGTCCGCTCGGTCCTGGTGACGTCACTGTTCCTGGACGCGGGACCGAAGGTGTGGTGGCCGCACCGGATGGCCCGCGAGGAGCCACCCGCGAAGGTGGCCGTGCCCTCGCAGGGTGGGGAGCGGGTGCCGCAGGAGTAGCCCTGTCGAATGCCACGGGCCCTTTGCGACAGCTGTCGCAAAGGGCCCGTGGCATTCAGGAGTTCAGGCTCAGGCCGTACGCCGGATCAGCGCCAGATACATCGCGTCCGTACCGTGCAGATGCGGCCACAGCTGGATGTCCGGGCCCTCGCCCAGCGCCGGTACGTCCGGCAACAGGGGCCTGGCGTCGACGAGTTCGGTGCCGGGGACGCGCTTGAGGACGTCGTCGACGACCGCGCGGGTCTCCGCGATGTGCGGGGAGCAGGTCGCGTAGCCGACCACGCCCCCCACGCGCACGGCCTCCAACGCCTCGGTGAGTAGCGCGCGTTGGAGCGGGCCGAAGCCGTCGAGGTCCTCGGGGCGACGGCGCCAGCGCGCCTCGGGCCGACGGCGCAGCGCGCCGAGTCCCGTACAGGGCACGTCCATCAGGACCCGGTCGAAGGTGCCGGGCCGCCACGGCGGGCGGGTGCCGTCGGCGGCGATCACCTGGTACGGGCCGGGGTTGCCCGCGAGTGCTTGGGCGACCAGGCCCGCGCGGTGCGGCTGCTTCTCGGAGGCGAGCAGGAACGCGCCGCGCTCGGAGGCAAGTCCGGCGAGCATGGCCGCCTTGCCACCGGGACCCGCGCACCCGTCGAGCCATCGCTTGTCGGAGCCTTCGACCGGCGCGTTGGCCAGCGCGAGGGCCACCAACTGGCTGCCCTCGTCCTGGACTCCGGCCCGGCCTTCCCGTACGGCATCGAGCGCCCCCGGCTCACCGCCTTCGGTGAGCCGCACGGCGTACGGCGACCAGCGGCCGGGCAGCGCGGAGTCCTCGGGCAGCGAGTCGAGCAGTTCCTCGCCGGTGATACGTCCGGGACGCGCCACCAGCGTGACTTCGGGCCGCTCGTTGTCGGCTTCGAGCAGGTCCTCGATCCCCGCGCGGCCGCCGCCGAGTGCGTCCCACAGCGCGCCGACCACCCATCGCGGATGCGAGTGGACGACCGCCAGGTGATCCTCGGGATCCTCCTCGTAGGGCGGCGCGACCTTGGCCACCCAGCCGTCGAGGTCATCGGCCGCGACCTTGCGCAGCACGGCGTTCACGAACTTCGCCCGCCCGTCGCCGAGCACCACCCGCGCCAGCTCGACGGTCGCCGACACCGCGGCGTGCGTCGGGATACGGGTGCCGAGCAACTGGTGGGCGCCGAGGCTCAGCACATCGAGCACAGGCGGGTCGACCTCGCGCAGCGGCCGGTCCACACAGGTCGCGATGATCGCGTCGTACGTGCCCTGCCTGCGCAGCGTCCCGTACACGAGCTCGGTCGCGAGCGCGGCGTCCCGCGCGTCGAACTTCTCGTTCTTCTCGCGCGCCTTGCGCAGCAGCGGCGGCAGGACGAGGTTCGCGTACGCGTCCCGCTCGTCCACCGCCCGCAGCGCCTCGAACGCGAGGATCCGCACCGGGTCCTTCTGGGGCCTGCGGTGCTTGTGCGGGGGGCGGCTGCGGGGCTTGTCGTTCACGAAAAGGTGCTCCGGATTCTGAATGGTTCAGGCCCTACCAGCGTAAGGGCGGGCCGATGGCACGGCCCGGCGCCGTGGATCCGGAGCCGGGCCATGAGCAGGTGCGCGGTCGGCGCGGGACCTTCACGGCGCCCGCACGCGGTGTCAGGCGCCCACGCGCTCGCCTGCCTCGATCCGCACGCCACGCGCCCAGTCCGCCGCCTTCATCGGCTTCTTGCCCTGCGGCTGCACCCAGAGCAGCTCGACGGCGTGCGAGCCGGTGCCGACGTACACATTGTTCTTGCCGGCCGCGAGCACCCCGGGGGCGAGATCGGTGCGGTCGGTGACGAGGGCGGCGGCGACGAGCTTGAGTCGCTCACCGCGGAAGACGGTCCAGGCGCCGGGCGCCGGGGTGCAGCCGCGTACGACACGGTCGACGCGCATCGCGGGCGCCGCCCAGTCGATCTGCGCGTCCTCGACGGTGATCTTCGGGGCGAGCGAGATCCCGTCGGCCGGCTGCGGGACGGCCTGCAGACTGCCGCCCTCGATCCCGTCCATGGTCGCTTCGAGCAGCCCGGACCCGGCGAAGGCCAGTCGCGTCAGCAGATCACCGCTGGTGTCGGTGGCCCGCACCTCCTCGGTGATCGTGCCGAAGACCGGACCCGAGTCGAGACCCTCCTCGATCAGGAAGGTCGAGGCCCCGGTGATCTGGTCACCGGCCATGATCGCGTGCTGCACGGGCGCGGCCCCGCGCCAGGCGGGCAGCAGCGAGAAGTGCAGATTCACCCAGCCGCGTGTGGGCACGTCGAGCGCGATCTTGGGCAGCAGTGCGCCGTAGGCCACCACCGGACAGCAGTCGGGGCCGATCTCCCGCAGCCGCGCGAGAAACTCCTCGTCCCGCGGCCGGTTCGGCTTGAGCACCTCGATGCCCGCCTCTTCGGCACGCTGAGCGATGGGGCTGGCGACGAGTCTGCGGCCGCGGCCCGCAGGGGCGTCCGGCCTGGTGACGACGGCGGCGACCTCATGCCGGCCGGAGGCGATCAGGGCGTCAAGAGCGGGAACGGCGACCTCGGGGGTGCCTGCGAAGACCAGCTTCATCGGTGGCTGAGTGCCTCTCGGGCGGGGACGTGACGAGCAGCGCACCAGTCTATGAGGCCTGGGGCGTCCGGCGTACGCCCCGGGGGTGCGCGCGTCCGCCCCCGCGACACGGCGCAGCCCCCGGACCCGGGGGCGTGCGCAGACCCGCGCGCCCCGCGCATATGCGCATACGCCCCTCCACCGTGACCACATCCCAGGCTGACGCGTTGGTCAAGAAAGAGTTGACCAGACAGGGGCCGCTTTCGCGGCCCGCCCCGTTTCATCGCCGGTTCGAGAGGCTTGTTCATGGCCGACCACGCAACCCACGACGCCCAGGCAAGGGCCAGCCTGCATCTCCTTGTACGGGACATCGAGCGGGTCCGCCGACAGGTGGACGCACTGCGCACCCTCACCGCCCAGTTGGGCAACGTCTACCGCCCGCGCCGCTCCGGTCCTTCCACCGGCTTCGTCGTGTACGGGCGGGCTCCCGCCCCCACCGTCCGCCTCGCCCAGGAGCTGCGCGACAGCGTCGAGACCCTGGTCACGGCGGCGGTGGACTTCGACCGTTCGCTCGGCTTCTCCTGGGACGCGGTGGGCTCCGCGCTCGGGGTCACCAAGCAGGCGGTACACCGCCGTTACGGCGCCCGGCGGGCCACGGCACAGGCCGCCGCCGAGGCCGAGCGCGCGGCGGACACCGGGGCACGTCCGGTGGGTGTCGGCGCGGGTCTCCCGTCCGTTCCCGCCGCCCGCTCCATGCCCACCCAGCCCACTGCGGGCAGCCCGGTCCTGCGGGAGACCCCCGTAGTCCCGCTGCTGCGCGAAGAACCCCGCCCGGGCGCCTTCCCGGGCCCGCGCAACGGCTGACGGCACGGCAGCAGTACGCCGACACTGCTGCCTTGCGCAGAGGCCTGGTCGAGATGCCCCCGTTCCTGGTGTTCGCCACCGGGAGCGGGGATATTTCTTCGCTCCGGCCGGACACCAGCCGGCTTCGGCCCGTCACGCACGGCCTCCGCTCTCAACCCGCCGCGTGCGCCAACGGAGGCGCGATGGCCTGCGCATCCGCACCCTCGCCCACCCACAGCCCGATGAACAGCGCGGCGGTCGCCTCCAGGAGTCCCGCACGCTCCAGACCACCGCCGGCCAGAGGTGCGCAGCCCACGTCCCGCACCAACTCGCTTACGCGCGCGAGGGCTTCCTCGTCGTCGCCGCACACCGGCACGGCCAGCGGACGGCCGTCGAAAACGGGTGGCCGCATCCGCCACACATCCTCGTGGCACAGGTTGAACGCCTTGACCACCCGCGCTCCCGGCGCAGCCTGCGCCAGCAGCCTCGCGGCCGACGGCCCTCCGTCCGTCAGCAGCCGGAATCCCGGTCCGACCGGGTTGGAGCAGTCGAGCAGCACCTTGCCCGCCAGGGCCGCACCCAACTCCCGTACGACCTCCGCCCCCACACCGAACGGCAGCGCGGAGAGCACCACTTCGCCGAACTCTGCGGCCGCTCTCAGACCGCCGGACCGCGCACCGATGCGCTCGGCGAGCCGCTCCGCCTTGCGTGCATCCCGCCCTCCGACGGTCACTTGATGTCCGGCACGCACCCAAGGTGTGGCGAGCGCGTCCGCCATGTTGCCCGTGCCCAGTACGCCGATCCTCATCACAGGTCCCCTCTCCGCTTCATCGGTTCGTACCGACGCTAGAGAGCGGCTCAGGCACCATTTGGTACGTGACGACCGACGCCTTCCTCGCCGACTGCCGTGCCCGCCTGGCCTTCGACCTGTTCTCCAACACCTGGAACGCGGTGCTGCTCTGGGCGCTGCGGGACGGCCCGCGACGGCCGGTGGAGCTGAGGGAGCAGATCGGCGGGATCAGCTCCAAGGTGCTCACGGAGACCTTGCGGCGGCTGCAGTTCAACGGGCTGGTCGAACGCCGGGAGTCCACCGGCACGCCGGCACGCGTCTCGTACGAACTCACCGCGCTGGGACGGACGTTGCTGGGTCCCATCGACGCCGTGGGGGCGTGGGCCTTCGCGCACGGCGAGGAGGTCATGGCCGCACAGGAGGCTGCGGGCGCGCAGACCCACGGCGACTGAGCGCCACCGCCAAGCGACCGGGCACCTCGTCCCTCAGCCGATATCCGGCGGATCAATCCGGATCCGCACCCCCGACTCACCACCGGAGACCCCCGCCGACCTGGCCATACGCGCGGCCTGAGCCGTCTTCAGCGCGGCAGCGAGCGCCGCACCGCTCCCCGGCCGCACCCGCACCAGCGCCCGCTCCCAGACCTCACCCGGCGGAGGCGCTCCCGTCCGCCTGGGCCGCGAGGGATCCGTCACCGGCAGCGGCACCGGACCCAACACCTCGGCATCACCCGGCAGTTGAGCCCCGGCCAGGAACTCCGCGACCGCCTCCGGCCGCCCCGACACCGCCGCCATCCGCGACACCGGCGGAAACCCGAGCTCGGCCCGCTCGGCCAGCTCCCGCACCGCGTGCCCGACGGGGTCCCAGCGCACCAGAGCCTGCACGGGTCGCAGGGTCGGTTCTCCGACGACCACGACTGTGCCGCCGTCCCGCTGCCCCCGTACGAGTGCGGCAGCGGAGATCCACCGTCGGAGCGCGTCCTCGGCGGCCCGCAGATCGGGCCGCCCGAGCATGGTCCACCCGTCGAGCAGCAGGGCGGCCGCATAGCCGCCCTCGGCGACCGGCTCGGCGCCTGGCGTCGAGACGACAAGCGCCGGCTGATCGGGCACCGACTCCAGAATGTGCTCACGCCCTGAGGTGCGCACCGGCACGGACGGGAACGCCCGCCCCAACTCCTCGGCGGTACGCCGCGCTCCCACGATCTGCGCCCGCAGCTTGAACGAACCGCACTCCTGGCAGTGCCACTCGGCCTCGGTCCGCCCGCACCAAGAGCAGTGCAACGGGCCCGCGTCCTGCGCTTCGAGCGGTCCCGCACACTGCCGGCAGCGCGCCGGCTCCCGGCACCGCTCACAGGCGAGCCGGGGCACGTAACCGCGCCGGGGCACCTGGACGAGGACCGGCCCGCGCGTGAGTCCTTCCTTGGCGACCTGCCAGCTGAGCGAGGGCAGACGTGCCGCGCGCGCCGCACCGTCCCGCGCCACCTCGCTGTCGCCGACGGTCCGCACCAAAGGCGCGGCGATCCGCACCTGTTCCCGGTCCGCGACCAGCGGCTTGGCCCAGCCGCTCTCGACCAGCTGCGCGGCCTCGACCGTGCAGCTCCAACTGCCGAGCAGAAAGCCGCACTTGTCGTGCGCGGCCCGCAGCAGAAGTACATCCCGCGCATGCGGCTGCGGGGCGTGCAGCTCGCTGTGATTGCCGTCCCCGTCGTCCCAGATGGCGACAAGACCGAGGTTCTGTACGGGAGCGAACATCGCGGCCCGCGTGCCGACCACGGCCCGCACGGCGCCCCGCCGCACGGCCAGCCACTCCGCGTACCGCTTCTGCGGCCCCGCGTCGGCCGTCAGGAGCGCATGCCGCCCCTCGCCGAGCACGGCGGTCAACGCCGTGTCGACGCGGCTCGCGGTCTTCCCGTCCGGTACGACGACCAGCGCACCCCGATCCGATGCCAGCGTGGCGGCCACGGCGCGTGCGAGCTCCTCCGCCCAGTGCGGCCCGGGCAACGCGTTCCACACGGCACGGGGCGCGCCACCGGACGCGAGCGACTCCAGGAACGCGGGTCCCTGCGCATAGCGCGACCAGGTCCCGGCCTGCGGCTTCGGCGGAGCGGGCGGCGCCGGTGTCGGCGCCTTGCTCTCCGCGCGCGCATTGCGCGGTGGAATCGCCAAGGTCAGCACATCGGCGAGACTTCCCGCATACCGGTCGGCCACGGCCCGCGCGAGCCCGAGGAGCTCGGGGCTCAACACCTGCTCGGGCGAGACGACTTGGGCCAGCGCGGCCAGCGGACCCGAGTACTCGGACTCCTCGATCCGCTCGACCAGATACCCGCTGATCAGACCGCCGCCCTCACGCCGCCCGGCATGCACGCGGCCCCGCCCGGCCCCGAACCGCACCCGCACCCGCACACCCGGCTGGGCATCGGCGTCGAGCTCGGCGGGCACGGCGTAGTCGAAGTACCGGTCGAGGTGCAGCACGCCTTTGTCGACGAGCACGCGGGCCACCGGCAACTCGGGCGCGAGCCCCGCCCCCCGCCACGTACGCGGCTTCGCCCGCGGTACGGCCGCCTTGCGCACCGTCTCCCTGATGAGCGCGAGCTGCTCCGGCGCCGCGTCCTGCGCGTCGCTGCCGGGCTGCTCGTTCTCGCTGCTCACAGCCCCAACTTAACCAGAAGGCACTGACACCGGGTGCGCCCGAGATCCGGTCGGCGGCGGCGTATGAGCCTCTGCGTCTGCCAGTTCCGCCACACCGCGACCGAAGTCGCGGCAACGGGATTCGAACCCGTAAAGGGATAACCCGGAGAAGTATCCGCAGCCTTCGCACCGGGCACGCCCGGAGTCAATGCCTTCCGAGAAGGCCTCCCGAGATCGAAGCGGCAGCGGACCGTACGGCCCGAGGGCCGGGATTTCACCACCCACCCGCCGAAGCGGACGAGCTCCATCGAAGTAACCGCGGCCTGCGCACCGGGAGATCCACAGCGTAGCCTCCGGCCCCGGCCCCCCGCACACCCTTTCCGGGTACGGCAACGGCCCCGGACCGCTAGGGTCCAGGGCCGTGACGTGAGGAACTCAGGAACTACAGACCGGCAGCCTTGCGCAGCGCGTCCACGCGGTCCGTGCGCTCCCAGGTGAAGTCCGGCAGCTCACGGCCGAAGTGGCCGTACGCGGCGGTCTGGGAGTAGATCGGGCGCAGGAGGTCCAGGTCGCGGATGATCGCGGCCGGACGCAGGTCGAAGACGGCCGAGATGGCGTCCTCGATCTTCTCCACCGGGACGGTGTTGGTGCCGAAGGTCTCGACGAACAGACCCACCGGCTCCGCCTTGCCGATCGCGTACGCGACCTGCACCTCGCAGCGCGAGGCGAGCTGGGCGGCGACCACGTTCTTGGCGACCCAGCGCATCGCGTACGCGGCCGAACGGTCCACCTTGGACGGGTCCTTGCCCGAGAAGGCGCCGCCACCGTGACGGGCCATACCGCCGTAGGTGTCGATGATGATCTTGCGGCCGGTCAGACCGGCGTCACCCATCGGACCGCCGATCTCGAAGCGGCCGGTCGGGTTGACCAGAAGGCGGTAGCCCTCGGTCTCCAGCTTGATGCCGTTCTCGAGCAGCGCCTTCAGCTCGGGCTCGACCACGAACTCGCGGATGTCGGGCGCGAGCAGCGACTCCAGGTCGATGTCGGAGGCGTGCTGCGAGGAGACGACCACGGTGTCGAGACGGACGGCCTTGTCACCGTCGTACTCGATGGTGACCTGGGTCTTGCCGTCGGGACGCAGGTACGGGATGGTCCCGTTCTTGCGGACGTCGGACAGACGGCGCGACAGACGGTGCGCGAGGTGGATCGGCAGCGGCATCAGCTCGGGCGTCTCGTCGGTCGCGTAACCGAACATGAGGCCCTGGTCGCCGGCGCCCTGCTTGTCCAGCTCGTCGTCGTCGCCCTCGACCCGCTTCTCGTACGCGGTGTCGACGCCCTGCGCGATGTCCGGGGACTGCGCGCCGATGGACACCGAGACACCACAGGAGGCGCCGTCGAAGCCCTTCTTCGAGGAGTCGTAACCGATCTCCAGGATCTTGTCGCGCACCAGCTGCGCGATCGGCGCGTACGCCTTGGTGGTGACCTCGCCCGCGACGTGCACCAGACCCGTGGTGATCAGGGTCTCGACGGCGACGCGGGACGTGGGGTCCTCACGGAGCAGCGCGTCGAGGATGGTGTCGCTGATCTGGTCAGCGATCTTGTCGGGGTGGCCCTCGGTCACGGACTCCGAGGTGAAGAGACGACGGGACACAACGCTCCCTGGGGTTGCAGCGGCTGCTGGCTGATCATTGGCGAGGCTACCGGGAGCTGCGCCCGGCAATGCTTCGTCGACCAGTTTATCGGTCGCTTCCGGCCACCGGGCCCCGCGTCTCGCTTCCTGGATGCCCTGTGACCTGCGGCACTGCATTCTCCGGTACGACGATCGGTCTTCGCCAGGGCGTTGACGTCCGAATTTCATGGGTTTGGGACGCCCGGTCGGGCGAAAATCGATTCCCGTACGTCCCAGGGGTCAGCCCAGCCGCTCGTGCACCAGATCCCACACGACGTCCGCAAGGCCTTCCTTGGGTCCGTACGGGACGGGCGTCTCGGAACCGTCGGCGCCGAGTACGACCGCCTCGTTCTCCTCGGACCCGAAAGTCTTGCGCTCGCCCACCTCGTTGACGACCAGGAGATCGCAGCCCTTGCGCTCCAGCTTGGTGCGGCCGTTGGCCAGGACATCGTCCGTCTCGGCCGCGAAGCCGACGATCACCTGGCCGTCGCGTGCCCGGTCGGCGGAGATCTCGGCGAGGATGTCGGGGTTGCGGACCAGGGTGATCGTCGGGTCCGCCTGATCGTCCTTCTTCTTGATCTTCCCGGTGGCGTACGTGTCGGGGCGGAAGTCCGCGACCGCCGCGGCCATGACCACGGCGTCCGCGTCCGAAGCGGCCTTCAGAACGGCCTCGCGCAGCTGCACCGCGGTCCCCACGTGCACGACATCGACTCCGGCCGGGTCGGGCAGACCCGCGTTCGCCGAGATCAGCGTGACCCGGGCGCCCCGCGCCGCCGCCGTACGGGCGAGGGCGTAGCCCTGTTTGCCGGAGGACCGGTTGCCCAGGAAGCGGACCGGGTCGATGGGCTCGCGGGTGCCGCCGGCGCTGACCACCACATGGCGGCCCGCAAGGTCGGTGTCGGCGTTTCCACGGGCGAGCACACGTCGGCACACCTCGAAGATCTCGCCCGGATCGGGCAGCCGCCCCTTGCCGGTGTCGACGCCGGTCAGACGCCCGACCGCGGGCTCGACGACGATCGCACCACGGCGGCGCAGCGTGGCCACGTTCTCCTGCGTCGCCGCGTGCTCCCACATCTCGGTGTGCATCGCGGGGGCGAAGACGACGGGGCAGCGAGCGGTGAGGAGGGTGTTCGTGAGCAGGTCGTCGGCAAGCCCGTGGGCGGCCTTGGCCAGCATGTCGGCGGTGGCGGGCGCGACGATCACCAGATCGGCGTGCTGGCCGATCCGTACGTGCGGCACCTCGTGGACATCGGACCAGACCTCGGTCGAGACGGGGTTGCCGGAGAGCGCGGACCAGGTGGCGGCGCCTACGAAGTGCAGCGCGGACTCGGTCGGTACGACCCGGACGTCATGCCCGGACTCGGTCAGCCGGCGCAGCAGCTCGCACGCCTTGTAGGCGGCGATCCCGCCGCTGACCCCCAGGACGACCTTCGGCTTGTCCACTGCCACTCCCCACTTGCGAACCGGTTCGTACCCATGACACACCACAGGCCCGGCAGTCGCTCTGCCGGGCCTGTACTGAAAAAACTGCCGATCAGCGGCGGACTACGTGGCCGGGGCCTCGATGGCCTCGGAGGTCAGCAGGCCGGCGTTGATCTCGCGCAGCGCGATCGAGAGCGGCTTCTCGTGGACGTGGGTGTCCACCAGCGGACCGACGTACTCGAGGAGACCCTCGCCGAGCTGCGAGTAGTACGCGTTGATCTGGCGCGCGCGCTTGGCCGCGTAGATCACGAGGCTGTACTTCGAGTCGGTGGCCTCGAGGAGCTCGTCGATCGGCGGGTTGATGATGCCCTCGGGCGCGGTGATGGAAGAGGACACGCTCTACCTTCCGAAGAATGGAAAATGATCAGACAACGCCTGATCAGACAACGTTCATCAAGGCTAGCAGCTCGCGGGCCACGTCCTCGACGGAGGTATTGACAAGGGTCGTATCGAACTCCGACTCGGCGGCGAGCTCGACACGGGCGGCTGCCAGCCGACGCTCGATGACCTCGGGGGCCTCGGTGCCGCGGCCGGTGAGCCGGCGCACCAGCTCGTCCCAGCTGGGCGGGGCGAGGAACACCAGCTGGGCCTCGGGCATCGACTCGCGCACGAGCCGGGCGCCCTGGAGATCGATCTCCAGAAGCACCGGCTCACCGCGCTCGAGGCGCTCAAGGACGGCCGCGCGGGGTGTGCCGTAGCGGTTGCCCGCGAACTCGGCCCACTCGAGCAGCTCGCCGTTGGCGATCAGCTTGTCCATCTCGTCATCGGTGACGAAGAAGTACTGGACGCCGTGCTTCTCCCCGGGGCGCGGCTTCCGCGTCGTCGCCGAGACGGAGAGCCAGACCTCGGGGTGTTCCTTGCGCATATGAGCGACGACCGTGCTCTTGCCGACTCCAGAGGGGCCGGAGAGCACGGTCAGCCGCGGACGTTCACTCATGCAGCGATTATCCAGGTTCTCAGGAGTGCCTGAGACCGTCAGGCGGCGCCGCCGCCGAACTCTCGCTCCAAAGAAGCGATCTGGTTGGAGCCGAGGCCCCGCACACGCCGGCTCTCGGAAATACCGAGACGCTCCATGATCTGCTTGGCGCGGACCTTGCCCACGCCGGGCAGCGACTCGAGGAGGGCGGAGACCTTCATCTTTCCGATGACGTCGTTCTCCTGGCCCTGCTTGATGACCTCGTGAAGGGAGGCGCCGGAGTGCTTGAGCCGATTCTTGACCTCGGCCCGCTCCCGGCGAGCCGCGGCGGCCTTTTCGAGCGCGGCTGCGCGCTGTTCAGGGGTAAGGGGCGGAAGAGCCACGCCTACGTCACCTCGGTTGTCGAACTGTCGGATACGGACCGGTGAGGAACCTAATAGCCCCGCACCTGGGGAGCAACGAGCAACGAAGTTGCCTGTGCACTCCCGACGGAGACTAGCGGCCAGGACCGCTCCAGTCAGTGAGAACAGCGGAAAAGTCCAGGTCAGCTGAAGTCGAACTATACATATCCGGCAATTCGCCCCGGATTTGGGGGTCCGCTACGTCAATTACTTGTGTGCGCGCGCCCGATTGCCTGCTGCAACGATGTGAAATCCCGCTCCGCCAGAGCCGATTCAAGCTCTCGCAGTACGCGCAGGGGCGCCGAGGGGTCGTTGAAGAGCACCGTGCCGAGCGCGACACCCGAGGCGCCGGCGAGCACGAACTCCAGCGCGTCACGCCCGGAGGTGATCCCTCCCATACCGAGGATCGGCACCCGCCGTACGGCTCCCGCGCGCATCGCCGCGTGGACCTGATAGACGCAGCGCACCGCGACCGGCCGGATCGCGGGCCCGGAAAGACCGCCCGTCGTACCGGCCAGATGTGGGCGCAGGGTCTCGGTGTCGATGACGAGCCCGAGCAGCGTGTTGATCATCGAGAGACCGTCGGCACCCGCCTCGGTGCACGCGGCGGCGATGTCGACGATCGAGGTGACGTCCGGCGTGAGCTTCGCGTAGACGGGCTGTGCGGGATCGGCTGCCGCGCGGACCGCGCGGATCGTCTCGTACGAGGAGGAGGCGTCGCACGCGAAAACGAGCCCCCGGTTGGCCACATTGGGGCAGGAGATGTTGGCCTCGATACCGACGACGCCCGGCTGCCCCTTGAGCCTGGCCGCGGCCTCGGCGAACTCCTCCGTGCGCTCCCCCGCGATCGACACGAGGACGCGGGCGCCGCGCTCGGCGAGCCAGGGCAGCTCGTGCTCGACGAAGTGGTCGATGCCGGACCCTTGCAGGCCGATGGAGTTGAGCATCCCACTCGGAGTCTCGGCCATCCGCGGGGTGGCCCGCCCCGACCGTACGTACGGCATGATCGTCTTCGTCGTGATCGTGCCGAGCGCGTCGAGCGGCACGAACCGGTGCAGCTCTCGGCCGTAGCCGGCGCAGCCGGATGCCGTGCTGATGGGGTTGGGCAGGGTGACGGTCGCACCGAGCGGTGCCGACATGTCGATGTTCTTGCTCATCGTGCTGTCTCCCGGTGCGGGTTCATGGCGTCGGCGCCTTCGAGGTCGGACGGCAGGGTCCCCGCGTCGTCCCAGCGCACTCGCGCACCGTCGAAGACCGGCCCGGAGGTGCAGGACCGCAGGAATCGGGTGACTCCGTCCTCGCCCTCGACGGGCAGCACACAGGTCATACAGATCCCGATCCCGCAGGCCATGGCCTCTTCCACGGCCGTATGGCTGCGGGCGCCGTGGGCCGTGGCGATCTCCGTGACGGCCTTGAGCATCGGCATCGGCCCACAGGAGTGCACCTCGGTGGCGCCGAGCTCGCGGATCATGCCGGGCAGCGGGTCGGTCACGCGGCCCTTTCCGCCGTACGAGCCGTCGTCCGTCACGACGGCGACGTACGGCGTCATGGCCCGGGCGATCTCCACGCCGAAGAGCTTGTCCTCGCTGCCGGCGCCGAGCACGAACCCGACCCGTCCCCCACGGTCGAGGATCTGCTCGGCCAGCCCGAACATCGGCGCGCTTCCGTAGCCGCCGGCCACGAGGACGGCGTCGACCGGGCCGTCGGGCAGAGGGAAGGGGTTGCCGAGCGGGGCGATCAGATCGACTGTGTCGCCGGGGCGGTGGGCGGCGAGCGCCTTGGTCCCCTTGCCGTGCTCGGCGAAGATCAGCTCGATGGTGCGGGCGGCGGGGTCGGCACGGTGGATGGAGAAGGCTCGCCGCAGCAGCATCGACGACTCACGGCCGCCGATCGCGAGGGCGGCGAAGTGGCCGGGCGAGACGAGCCCGGCGGCGTCTCCCGCGTCGAGCACGAGCCGGTGGTAGGCGCCGGCCGGCTCGAGGGCGAGGATCTCGGCCGCCACCTGCTTGGGCTTCGGTCTGGGTTGCCGTGACAAGGGCTCTCCGTTCTCTCCCTCCCCATGATCGACCGCACGCCGCCCCTGGTCCTACGGGCAAGGTCCCCCGCTGCCTCCGCCAAAGGTCCCCGAGCCCCGCGTGCCTGTGGACGCCGAGCGCCGCAGGGGCTGGACATCCAGCCTCTGCGGCGCTTGAGCAGACCATTCAGCCCCTGCGGCGCTTGAGCAGATCCGAGCGAAGCTCGGATGCCGGGGTCCGGGGCGGAGCCCCGGTTTCGGGAAGGGGCGGGGTGGGGGAAATCAGGCCCCAGCCACAGCCGACCGAACCTCGTCGGCGAACCGCTCCGCAGCCGCCCGCAGCGCAGGCACCGACGGCCCATGCCGAAGCACGCCCCGACTCACGTTCGGCACGACGTTGCGGACCGCAGAACCGAACACCGAGGGCAGATCCGCAGGAGTGGCCCCCTGCGCCCCGATCCCCGGCGCCAGCAACGGCCCGTTGATGTCCAGCTCGTACGAGGACAGGTCACCGAGCGTCGCCCCGACGACCGCGCCGAACGAGCCCATGGGAGACGCACCCGCGTTCTCCGCAGCCAGGTGTCCGAGCATCGTCGCCCCGACGTTGCGCCCGTCCGCACGCACCGCGTGCTGTACCTCGCCACCCTCCGGGTTGGAGGTCAGTGCGAGGACGAACAGCCCCGCACCGTTCTCGCGTGCCAGCTCGACGGCCGGCTTCAAGGACCCGTATCCGAGATACGGCGACACCGTCAGAGCGTCCGAGAACAGCGGCGAGTCCTTGCGCAGGAAGGCCTCCGCGTACGCGGCCATCGTCGACCCGATGTCCCCGCGCTTGGCGTCCATGACCACCAGCGTCCCGGCCGCCCGCAGCTCCTCGACCGCCTTCTCCAGAACCGCGACACCCCGCGACCCGAACCGCTCGAAGAACGCCGCCTGCGGCTTGACGACCGCCACGGTCTCCGCGAGCGCCTCGACGGAGATCCGCGTGAAGGTCTCCAGACCCGCGAGGGTGTCGTCCAGACCCCACGCCGACAGCAGCGACGCGTGCGGGTCGATCCCGACACACAGCGGCCCCCGCTCGTCCATCACTCGACGAAGCCGCGTACCGAAGGATTCGATGCTCATGCGGAGACCTTTCGCGTGTCGGCGCCGACCGCTTCGGCCAGCGTGGCGTACGGGGAGTTGTTGAGGCGGGCGGCAAGTCCCTTGTGGATGGCGCGCATCCAGAACGGGCCTTCGTAGATGAACGCGCTGTAGCCCTGCACCAGCGTGGCGCCGGCCAGGATCCGCTGCCAGGCGTCCTCGGCGTTCTCGATGCCGCCGACGCCGACGAGGGTGATCCGGTCGCCGACCCGCTCGTACAGGCGGCGCAGGACCTCCAGGGAGCGCTCCTTCAGCGGCGCACCCGACAGACCGCCGGTCTCCTTGACCAACTCCGGGTCGGAGAGCAGGCCTTCGCGGCCGATCGTCGTGTTCGTGGCGATGATGCCGTCTAGCCCGAGCTCCACGGCCAGATCGGCCACGGCGTCGATGTCCTCGTCCGCGAGGTCGGGGGCGATCTTCACCAGAAGCGGCACGCGACGGTCACGTACGGCCGCGTCCGCTGCCTCGCGTACCGCCGAGAGCAGCGGGCGCAGGTGGTCCACAGCCTGCAGGTTGCGCAGCCCGGGGGTGTTCGGGGACGAGACGTTCACGACCAGGTAGTCGGCGTGGGCGGCGAGCCGCTCCGTCGACTTCACGTAGTCGCCGACAGCATCGGCTTCCTCGACCACCTTGGTCTTGCCGATGTTGACGCCGACGACGGTCTTGAAGGCCGCCTTACGCGCACCGAGACGCTCCGCGACGGCCGCGGAACCCTCGTTGTTGAAGCCCATGCGGTTGATCAGCGCGCGGTCCGGGATCAGCCGGAAGAGACGCTTCTTGGGGTTGCCGGACTGCCCCTCGCCCGTGACCGTGCCGATCTCGATGTGGTCGAAGCCGAGCATGGCCATGCCGTCGATCGCGACGGCGTTCTTGTCGAAGCCGGCCGCGAGCCCGAACGGACCGTGCATCCGCAGCCCGAGCGCCTCGGTGCGCAGCTCACGGAAGCGCGGCGCCAGGATCGCGGCGACGAAGGTGCGCAGGACGGGGATGCGGGCGGCGAGGCGGATCCAGCGGAAGGCCATGTAGTGGGCCTGTTCCGGGTCCATCCGCTTGAACACGAGGTTGAAGAAGAGCTTGTACATGTCGGAAGTCCTAGGTCTGGTCGCGAGCTGGGGTCGCATGAAGAGGGGGACACCGTTTCCGGTGTCCCCCTCTGGGCTGCTAGTCGCGAGCCGCGGTCAGATGCTCCGCGTGTTCCTGCAGTGAACGCACGCCCACATCACCGTGGTTGAGCGCGTCGATGCCCTGTACGGCGGCGGCGAGCGCCTGGACCGTGGTCAGGCAGGGGACGCTGCGCGCCACGGCCGCCGTACGGATCTCGTAGCCGTCGAGGCGGCCGCCCGTGCCGAACGGGGTGTTGACGATCAGGTCGACCTCACCCTCGTGGATCAGCTGGACGATCGTCTTCTCGCCGTTGGGGCCCTCGCCCTCGGACTGCTTGCGCACGACGGTCGCGTTGATGCCGTTGCGCTTGAGCACCTCGGCCGTACCGGACGTGGCCATCAGCTCGAAGCCGTGCGACACGAGTTCACGCGCCGGGAAGATCATCGAGCGCTTGTCGCGGTTGGCGACCGAGATGAACGCGCGGCCCTTGGTGGGCAGCGGCCCGTACGCACCGGCCTGCGACTTGGCGTACGCCGTGCCGAAGACGGAGTCGATGCCCATGACCTCACCGGTCGAGCGCATCTCCGGGCCGAGCACGGTGTCGACGCCGCGGCCGTGGATGTCGCGGAAGCGCGACCACGGCATGACGGCCTCCTTGACGGAGATCGGCGCGTCCATGGGCAGCGTGCCGCCGTCGCCCGTCTTCGGGAGCAGGCCCTCTTCGCGCAGCTCGGCGATGGTCGCGCCCAGCGAAATACGGGCGGCGGCCTTCGCGAGCGGCACCGCGGTCGCCTTCGAGGTGAAGGGGACGGTGCGCGAGGCGCGCGGGTTGGCCTCCAGGACGTACAGGATGTCGCCGGCCATCGCGAACTGGATGTTGATGAGTCCGCGGACCCCGACACCCTTCGCGATGCCCTCGGTTGAAGCCCGCAGCCGCTTGATGTCGAAGCCGCCGAGCGTGATCGGGGGCAGCGCGCACGCCGAGTCACCGGAGTGGATACCGGCCTCCTCGATGTGCTCCATCACGCCGCCGAGGTAGAGCTCCTCGCCGTCGTAGAGCGCGTCCACGTCGATCTCGATGGCGTCGTCGAGGAAGCGGTCCACGAGCACGGGGCGCGTGGGGCTGATCTCGGTCGACTCCTCGATGTACGAGGAGAGGCGGGTCTCGTCGTACACGATCTCCATGCCGCGGCCGCCGAGCACGTACGACGGGCGGACGAGGACCGGGTAGCCGATCTCGTCGGCGATCGTCTTGGCCTCGGCGAAGGTGGTCGCGGTGCCATGCTTCGGCGCGGGGAGCCCGGCCTCGGCGAGCACGCGGCCGAAGGCGCCGCGGTCCTCCGCGGCGTGGATGGCCTCGGGCGAGGTGCCCACCACCGGCACGCCGTTGTCCTTGAGCGCCTGCGACAGACCCAGCGGGGTCTGGCCGCCGAGCTGCACGATGACACCGGCGAGCGGGCCCGCCTGCTGCTCGGCGTGCACGATCTCCAGGACGTCCTCGAGCGTCAGCGGCTCGAAGTAGAGGCGGTCGGACGTGTCGTAGTCCGTGGAGACCGTCTCCGGGTTGCAGTTGACCATCACGGTCTCGTAGCCCGCGTCGCTCAGCGCGAAGGAGGCGTGGACACAGGAGTAGTCGAACTCGATGCCCTGGCCGATACGGTTCGGACCCGAGCCCAGGATGATGACGGCCGGCTTGGTGCGCTTGGCGACCTCGGTCTCCTCGTCGTACGAGGAGTAGAAGTACGGCGTCTTCGCGGCGAACTCGGCGGCGCAGGTGTCGACCGTCTTGTAGACCGGGCGGACACCGAGCGCGTGCCGTACCTCGCGGACGACGTCCTCGCGCAGGCCGCGGATGTCCGCGATCTGGGCGTCGGAGAAGCCGTGGCGCTTGGCGTGCGCGAGCAGCTCGGGGTCGAGCTTCTCGGCCTCGGCCAGCTCGTCGGCGATCTCCTTGATGAGGAAGAGCTGGTCCACGAACCAGGGGTCGATCTTCGTGGACTCGAAGACCTCCTCCTGCGTCGCGCCGGCGCGGATCGCGTGCATGACGGTGTTGATCCGGCCGTCGGTGGGGCGCTGGGCCTCCTCCAGGATGACGGCCTTGTCGCCGACCGGGCCCGTGAAGTCGAACTGCGAGCCCTTCTTCTCCAGGGAGCGAAGGGCCTTCTGCAGCGCCTCGGTGAAGTTGCGGCCGATCGCCATGGCCTCGCCGACCGACTTCATGGTCGTGGTCAGCGTGGAGTCGGCGGACGGGAACTTCTCGAACGCGAACCGCGGGGCCTTCACAACCACGTAGTCGAGCGTCGGCTCGAAGGAAGCCGGCGTCTTCTCGGTGATGTCGTTGGGGATCTCGTCCAGCGTGTAGCCGACGGCCAGCTTCGCAGCGATCTTCGCGATCGGGAATCCGGTGGCCTTGGACGCGAGGGCCGAGGACCGGGACACACGCGGGTTCATCTCGATCACGATGACGCGGCCGTCGACCGGGTCGATCGCGAACTGGATGTTGCAGCCGCCGGTGTCGACGCCGACCTCGCGGATGATCGCGATGCCGATGTCACGCAGGCGCTGGTACTCGCGGTCGGTGAGGGTCATCGCCGGGGCGACGGTGATCGAGTCACCGGTGTGCACGCCCATCGGGTCGAAGTTCTCGATGGAGCAGACGACCACGACGTTGTCGTTCTTGTCGCGCATCAGCTCAAGCTCGTACTCCTTCCAGCCGAGGATGGACTCCTCCAGGAGCACCTCGGTGGTCGGCGAGAGCGTGAGGCCCTGACCGGCGATGCGGCGCAGCTCCTCCTCGTCGTGCGCGAAGCCGGAGCCGGCGCCGCCCATCGTGAAGGAGGGACGCACGACGACCGGGTAACCGCCCAGCGTCTCCACGCCGCCCAGGACGTCGTCCATGGAGTGGCAGATCACGGAGCGGGCGGACTCGCCGTAGCCGATCTTGGCGTTGACGGCCTCGACAACGCCCTTGAAGAGGTCGCGGTCCTCGCCCTTGTTGATCGCCTCGACGTTGGCGCCGATCAGCTCGACGTCGTACTTCTCCAGGACGCCCTGCTCGTGCATGGAGATCGCGGTGTTGAGCGCGGTCTGACCACCGAGGGTCGGCAGGAGGGCGTCGGGGCGCTCCTTGGCGATGATCTTCTCGACGAACTCCGGCGTGATCGGCTCGACGTACGTGGCGTCGGCGATCTCCGGGTCGGTCATGATCGTGGCCGGGTTGGAGTTGACCAGGATCACGCGCAGGCCTTCGGCCTTGAGCACGCGGCATGCCTGGGTGCCGGAGTAGTCGAACTCCGCGGCCTGGCCGATGACGATCGGGCCGGAGCCGATGACCAGGACGGACTGGATATCGGTGCGCTTAGGCACGCTCGGCCTCCATCAGATTTACGAAGCGGTCGAAGAGGTACGCGGCGTCGTGCGGGCCGGCAGCCGCTTCGGGGTGGTACTGGACGGAGAAGGCCGGCTGGTCGAGCAGCTGGAGGCCTTCGACGACCTGGTCGTTCAGGCACACGTGCGAGACCTCGGCGCGGCCGAACGGCGTCTCGCTGACCTTGTCGAGCGGCGCGTCCACGGCGAACCCGTGGTTGTGCGCGGTGACCTCGACCTTGCCGGTGGTGCGGTCCTGCACCGGCTGGTTGATGCCGCGGTGGCCGTACTTCAGCTTGTACGTGCCGAAGCCGAGCGCGCGGCCCAGGATCTGGTTGCCGAAGCAGATGCCGAACAGCGGCGTCTTGCGCTCGAGGACGGCCTGCATGACGGCGACGGGGCCGTCGGCGGTGGCCGGGTCACCCGGACCGTTGGAGAAGAACACACCGTCCGGGTTGACCGCGTACACGTCTTCAACCGTCGCGGTGGCGGGCAGCACATGCACCTCGATGCCGCGCTCGGCCATCCGCTGCGGGGTCATGCCCTTGATACCGAGGTCCACGGCGGCGACCGTGAACTTCTTGGTACCGATCGCGGGGACCACGTAGGTCTCCTTGGTGGCGACCTCGGCGGAGAGGTTCGCGCCCTTCATCTGCGGGGCGTCCTTCACACGGGCGAGCAGCGCCGCGTCGTCCGCGACGGCCTCGCCGGAGAAGATGCCGACGCGCATGGCGCCGCGTTCGCGCAGGTGGCGGGTGAGCGCGCGGGTGTCGATGCCGGAGATTCCGACGACGCCCTGGTTCGCGAGCTCCTCGTCGAGCGTGCGCTTGGCGCGCCAGTTCGACGGGACGCGTGCGGGGTCGCGTACGACATAACCCGAGACCCAGATACGGGAGGACTCCGGGTCCTCGTCGTTGACGCCCGTGTTGCCCACGTGCGGGGCCGTCATCACGACGACCTGCTTGTGGTACGAGGGGTCGGTCAGGGTCTCCTGGTAGCCGGTCATGCCGGTGGAGAACACGGCTTCGCCGAAGGTCTCCCCCACGGCCCCGTAGGCGCGGCCACGGAAGATCCGGCCGTCCTCCAGGACGAGTACGGCGGGAGCGGCCTGCGTGCGGGCTCCCCTGGTGGAGGTCGTCATCGTGCGGCGCCTTCCCTGCTGGTGGTCTTTTCCGAAGTCGATGTCTTCGAAGTCGATGTCATGTTGTTGATGGCCTCGACCCAGGCCGCGTGCTCGGCAGCGTGGTCGGACCGGAAGCCGGAGTCGAGCAGCTTGCCGCCGTGCTCCCAGGTGACGATCAGCAGACCGCCCTCGGCGAGCACCTTGCCCGCGATGCCCTTGTCGAGGCGGGCCTCGCGAAGAGCGGCGCCCGGGACGAAGAAGTCCTGTGCCCCAGGACGTACGACATCCAGGCCCGCGTCGGTGAGCGTCAGCTCGACGCGGCTGCGCGTGCCGAGCCCGTGGGCCACGATCCGGTCGAGCCACTGCCCGGCCGTGGTGGACCCGTGGTACCTGCCGCTCAGCTCAAGTTTCGCCGGACCGGTCGCGCTCGGCGCGGTGGGGAGCTCGGGCAGATCGCTTTGCAGCGTGCCCCGCCACTTCCAGCCCTGGCGCATCAGCCAGTAGACGAGGGCGATGAAAAGGAGGAGTCCTACGACCCAGCCGATCCGCGCCGCCCAGTCCGTGACCTCCGCGGACTTCTGCTCCGCCGCGATCTCTGCGGCAATCACTAGTGGTGTGCTCACGCCAGCTTCCCGTCGATGACCGTCGCGCGGCCCCGCAGGAAGGTGTGGGTGACGCGCCCGGGCAGCTCAAGACCCTCGTACGGGGTGTTGCGGCTGCGGGAGGCGAATTCCGCGGAGTCCACGGGACCACGGTATGCCGGGTCGACCAGGGTGAGGTTGGCCGGCTCACCTGCCGAGACGGGACGTCCATGGCCGGCCAGGCGGCCGATCTTCGCCGGGTTCACGGACATGCGCTGGGCGACGCCCGCCCAGTCGAGCAGACCGGTGTCCACCATCGTGTGCTGGATCACGGAGAGCGCGGTCTCCAGGCCCACCATGCCCATGGCGGCGGCGGCCCACTCGCAGTCCTTGTCCTCGTGCGGGTGCGGGGCGTGGTCGGTGGCGACGATGTCGATCGTGCCGTCGGCCAGGGCCTCGCGCAGCGCCATCACGTCGTTCTCGGTGCGCAGCGGCGGGTTGACCTTGTAGACCGGGTTGTACGTACGCACCATCTCGTCGGTGAGGAGCAGGTGGTGCGGGGTGACCTCGGCCGTGACGTCGATACCGCGCGACTTGGCCCAGCGCACGATCTCCACGGATCCGGCGGTCGACAGGTGGCAGATGTGCACGCGGGAGCCGACGTGCTCGGCGAGCAGAACGTCGCGGGCGATGATCGACTCCTCGGCGACGGCCGGCCAGCCGCCGAGCCCGAGCTCGGCCGAGACGACGCCCTCGTTCATCTGGGCGCCCTCGGTCAGACGCGGCTCCTGGGCGTGCTGCGCGACGACACCGTCGAAGGCCTTCACGTACTCCAGGGCGCGGCGCATGATCACGGCGTCGTCCACGCACTTGCCGTCGTCGGAGAAGACCACGACACCGGCCGCGGACTCGTGCATCGCACCGAGCTCGGCGAGCTGCTTGCCCTCGAGGCCCACGGTGACGGCGCCGATCGGCTGCACGTCGCAGTAGCCCGACTCCTTGCCGAGGCGCCAGACCTGCTCGACGACACCGGCGGTGTCGGCGACGGGGAAGGTGTTGGCCATCGCGTGCACGGCGGTCCAGCCGCCGCGCGCGGCGGCCTTGGTGCCGGTCAGAACGGTCTCGGAGTCCTCACGGCCCGGCTCACGCAGGTGCGTGTGCAGGTCGACGAGGCCGGGCAGCAGGATCTTGCCGTCGGCCTCGACGACCGTGGCGCCCTCCGCGCTCAGACCGGTGCCGACCTCGGCGATGTTCTCGCCGTCGATCAGGACGTCCTGCGCTTCGCCACCCAGGACCTTCGCGCCACGAATAAGGATCTTGCTCATGATTACTTGCTCTCCGAATCGGTGGGGCGGGCGTGGGTGACGGCGGGCTCGTTGCCGCCGAGAAGCAGATAGAGGACGGCCATGCGCGTGTGCACACCATTCGCCACCTGCTCGATGACGGTGCAGCGCGGGGAGTCGGCGACCTCGGCGGTGATCTCCATACCGCGGACCATCGGGCCGGGGTGCATCACGATCGCGTGCTCGGGCATCTTCGCCATGCGCTCGCCGTCGAGGCCGTAGCGACGCGAGTACTCGCGCTCGGTCGGGAAGAAGGCCGCGTTCATCCGCTCGCGCTGCACGCGCAGCATCATCACGGCGTCGCTCTTGGGCAGGGTGCGGTCCAGGTCGTACGAGACCTCGCAGGGCCAGCTGTCCATGCCGACCGGCAGCAGGGTCGGCGGCGCGACCAGCGTGACCTCGGCGCCGAGCGTGTGCAGCAGGTCCACGTTGGAGCGGGCCACGCGGCTGTGCAGGATGTCGCCGACGACCGTGATCCGCTTGCCGGACAGGTCCTGGCCGATGCCGGCGTCGGGGCCGAGCAGGCGGCGGCGCATGGTGAAGGCGTCGAGCAGCGCCTGCGTGGGGTGCTGGTGGGTGCCGTCACCGGCGTTGATCACCGGGGCGTCGATCCAGCCGGAGTTCGCGAGGCGGTACGGGGCGCCGGAGGCGCCGTGGCGGATGACGACGGCGTCGACGCCCATCGCCTCCAGGGTCTGGGCCGTGTCCTTGAGCGACTCGCCCTTGGATACCGACGACCCCTTGGCCGCGAAGTTGATGACATCCGCGGACAGACGCTTCTCGGCGGCCTCGAAGGAGATCCGGGTCCGGGTCGAGTCCTCGAAGAACAGATTGCAGATCGTGCGTCCGCGCAGGGCGGGCAGCTTCTTGATCGGCCGGTCCGATACGCGGGCCATCTCCTCGGCGGTGTCGAGGATAAGGACGGCTTCGTCGCGCGTGAGGTCGGCGGCCGAGATGAGGTGACGCATCATCTGGAAGGCTCCGTAAGGCAGTTCAGGAGGTTCCGGGTCTCCCCGGATTCACGGGCATGCGGGCGTGCGGAAGCACACGGCGGTCCGTCGGGACCGTCGGGGTGCTAGCGCTCGCCTGCCGGGGAGGTCTGCTTCTCACCGAGCAGCACGGCGTCGCGGCCGTCCTCCTCGGCGAGCTGGACCTTGACCGTCTCCCGCAGCGACGTCGGGAGGTTCTTGCCGACGTAGTCGGCGCGGATCGGCAGCTCGCGGTGGCCGCGGTCGACGAGAACGGCGAGCTGGACCGCGCGGGGCCGGCCGATGTCGTTCAGGGCGTCGAGGGCGGCGCGGATGGTGCGGCCGGAGAAGAGCACGTCGTCGACCAGGACGACCAGGCGGCCGTCGAGTCCGTCGGACGGGATCTCGGTGCGTGCGAGGGCCCGCGGCGGGTGCATCCGCAGGTCGTCGCGGTACATGGTGATGTCGAGGGAGCCGACCGGCATCTTGCGTCCGGTGATCTCTTCGAGCTTGTCGGCAAGGCGCCGGGCGAGGAAGACGCCGCGGGTCGGAATGCCGAGGAGCACCACGTCGTCGGCGCCCTTGGCGCGTTCGACGATCTCGTGGGCGATGCGGGTCAGAACCCGCGCGATGTCCGGGCCTTCGAGAACGGGCCTGGCTGCATCGGAGTGCGTACTCGAGTCCATGAAAAGGACCTCCTTCTCCGCCTCACGGGACGGACCTTAAAGGACGTCGTAATTGCGCCAACCACGGTACCAGCAAATGACAACGGCGCTGATCACACCCCCTCCGAAGGGGCGGTACGGACCTTTCGGCTTGACGCATGGACGTAACGCTGCGTAACCTCACAGTGAGTTACCAGCCATGCGGCAGGCTCGAAGTCGGCCGCAGATCGAAACGGTGTCCGGGAGCTATATGTCCAGCGAATACGCCAAACAGCTCGGGGCCAAGCTTCGAGCGATCCGCACCCAGCAGGGCCTCTCCCTCCACGGTGTGGAGGAGAAGTCCCAGGGACGCTGGAAGGCGGTCGTGGTCGGTTCGTACGAGCGCGGTGACCGCGCGGTGACCGTCCAGCGCCTGGCCGAGCTGGCCGATTTCTACGGGGTGCCGGTGCAGGAGCTCCTCCCGGGCACGACCCCCGGTGGCGCGGCCGAGCCGCCGCCGAAGCTGGTCCTCGACCTGGAGCGCCTCGCGCACGTCCCGCAGGAGAAGGCGGGCCCGCTGCAGCGCTACGCGGCGACGATCCAGTCGCAGCGCGGCGACTACAACGGCAAGGTGCTCTCGATCCGCCAGGACGACCTGCGCACCCTCGCGGTGATCTACGACCAGTCGCCCTCGGTCCTCACCGAGCAGCTCATCAGCTGGGGCGTCCTGGACGCCGACGCGCGCCGCGCCGTGGCCCACGAAGAGGGCTGAGCCCCTCTGCAGAAACGTGCCGCCTGGGCAGGACCTACGGGTCCGCCCGGGCGGTTTTTCGTTGGCCATGACTACCCGCCCCCCGGCAGCCCCATTGGCCAGAGCTTGGTACGCCCAGGCGACCTTTATCGCTTGGCGTTCAGGACTACGGCCCGTGGAGGATGACCGGATGACGAAGGACCCGACCGCCGACCGGACACCCGTGATCCTCGGCATCGACGACCTGCGCCCGCTGCCGCACGCGACGCGGATCGCCCGCACGAGCAGCGAAGGCGTAGAACTGCTGCGGGAGCACCGCGACACCTTCGTCGACGAGCTGTGGCTCGACCACGACCTCGGCGGCGAGGACAGCATCATGCCGGTGGTGACGCTCCTGGAGGAGGCCGCCTTCGAAGGCCGGCCCTTCCGTATCGGTACGGTCTTCGTGCACAGCGCCAACCCCATCGGCGCCGCGACGATGGTCCGCTCCCTGAGCCGCTGGAACTACCGCGTACGCCGGACCACCGCCTGACCGCGACGCCCACCGCCGCGGTGCACCGATCCCGCGTACGGCAAGAGCCCGCAACGCACAATGCGTTGCGGGCTCTTGTCACACCTGCCGGCGCGGACGAAACCTTCAGGCCTCGTCCCGCCGAAGCGACGGCTTGAGGTCCTTCAGGCGGCCGAGCAGGCCGTTGATGAAGGAAGGCGACTCGTCCGTGGAGAACTCCTTGGCGAGCTGCACGGCCTCGTCGAGGACGACGGCGTCCGGCGTGCCGTCGACCCAGACCAGCTCGTAGGCGCCGAGCCGCAGGATGTTGCGGTCCACGGCGGGCATCCGGTCGAGCGTCCAGCCCACCGAGTACTGGGCGATCAGCTCGTCGATACGCGCGGCATGCTGCACGTACCCCTCGACGAGCTCCATCGTGTACTCGCTGACGGGCGGCTGCCGGGTGTCCGACCGGGAGAGCCGGATCCAGTCCGCGAGGACCGTCTGCACGGCGGTGTCGCGCTGGTCGGCCTCGAAGAGGATCTGGAAGGCGCGCTTGCGAGCCGTATTGCGGGCAGCCACGGTTAGCTGTTCACCCGGCCGAGGTAGCTGCTGTCACGGGTGTCGACCTTGATCTTCTCGCCCGTGGTGATGAAGAGCGGGACCTGGATCTGGTGGCCGGTCTCCAGGGTGGCGGGCTTGGTGCCGCCGGTGGACCGGTCGCCCTGGACGCCCGGCTCGGTCTCCTGGACCACAAGCTCGACGGAGGCCGACAGCTCGACGAAGAGCACCTCGCCCTCGTGCTGCGCGACGGAGGCGGTGAAACCCTCGATCAGGAAGTTGGCGGCGTCACCGACGGCCTTGCGGTCGACCATGAGCTGGTCGTAGGTCTCCATGTCCATGAAGACGAAGTACTCGCCGTCCATGTAGGAGAACTGCATGTCGCGCTTGTCGATCGTGGCCGTGTCGACCTTGACGCCGGCGTTGAACGTCTTGTCGACGACCTTGCCGGAGAGCACGTTCTTGAGCTTGGTGCGCACGAAGGCCGGGCCCTTGCCGGGCTTGACGTGCTGGAACTCGACGACGGACCACAGCTGGCCCCCGTCGAGCTTGAGCACAAGGCCGTTCTTGAGGTCGTTCGTGGAAGCCACGGTTGCGGATCTCCTGGACTGACTTGTGGGGACCGAGGACCGCGTTGCGCTAGAGCGCGAGCAGTTCCTTGGTCGTGATGGTGAGTAGCTCGGGTCCGCCGTCCGCCTCGGGGCGTACGACGAGCGTGTCATCGATCCGGACTCCGCCCCGTCCCGGGAGGTGTACTCCCGGTTCGACGGTGACCGGCACGCAAGCGTCCAGTTTACCCATGGCCGTGGGGGCCAACTTCGGGTCCTCGCCGATTTCGAGCCCGACACCGTGTCCGGTGGCCGCCGGAAGCTGCTCCGCGTACCCGGCGGAGTCCAGTACCTGCCGGGCCGCGTGGTCCACATCGCGGTACGCCACACCGGGTGCGAGAGCCTCACGACCGGCTCTCTGAGCGGCGAACACGAGGTCGTAGAGCTCGATCTGCCAGTCGGCCGGAGAGGTGCCGATAACGAAGGTACGGCCGATCTCACAGCGGTAGCCGCGGTAATTGGCACCGAGGCAGACGGAGAGGAAGTCGCCCTCCTCGACCCTGCGGTCGGAAGGGCGGTGACCGCCCCGCCCGGAGTTCGGCCCGGTGCCCACGGAGGTCACGAAGGCCGGCCCGTCGGCGCCGTGGTCGACGAGGCGGCGCTCGAGTTCCAGCGCCAGGTGACGCTCGGTGCGTCCGACGAGGATGGATTCGAGGAGTTCGCCGAGCGCCTGGTCGGTGATCTCCGCGGCGATACGCAGGGAGGAGATCTCCTCGTCGTCCTTGACGAGCCGCAGCCCTTCCACCGCGCAGCCCAGGTCCGCGAGGCGCAGCCGGGGCGCGACGGAGGCCAGTGCCCGGTGGCGTACGACGGTCAGGTGGTGTTCCTCGACGGCGAGGGACTCCGCTCCCGCGGCCGAGGCCAGGTCCGCCGCCGCGACGGCCGCGTCACCGTCCGGGGTGCCGAGCACCTGCAGCCTCAGATGCTCGTCCGGCCGCCCCTCGACGGGCTCACCGGTCGGCACCTGGCTGCACAGCAGCAGATCCTCACGGGGGCCGAGCAACAGCACGGCACCCTTGGGCGATGCGCCCGTGAGATAACGGACGTTGGCGGGACGGGACACCACGGCGGCGGCGCTACCACCGGCCGTGCACTGCTCCCTGAGCCGCTCCCGGCGGGCCGCGTACACCTCTGACATGAGCCGAGCGTACGAACGATGGCGCACACCTGCCCGGTCAGCGCGTCCGGACGGGCGCCGGGCCCGTCAGGCCCGAAGGCTCACCACTGCGGCGGACTCGCTATCGACCTCGCGAGCACCTCGTCGAGCACACGGGCGGTGGTCGGTACGTCGTAGTGCGAGTTGTCGATGATCGGCAGCCCCGATCCGTACCAGCCGGCCATCCGGCCGTGGATCCGGGCGACCTCCTCGTCCGTCAGCCGCCGGTTGCCGCTGCGCTGCCGGTTGCGGTCGAGGACGATCTCCAGGCCCGGCAGCAGCACCACGGGGAGCAGCCCGGGTCCGACATGCCGCTTCCAGCCGCCGAGGCCCACGACGGGCCGGTCGGGGAAGACGGCGTCGTCGAGGATGCAGGAGATCCCGTTGGCCAGGAAGTTGCGCGCCGAGAAGCCGCAGGTGCGGCGGGCGAGACGGTACTGCGCCTCCGAGTGGTCGTTCCACCCGGACTGGGGATCCGCGAACCCCGAGCGCACCCATTCGCGTACGTCGTCGAGGCTGATGTGCGCGGTGGGCACCCTGCGGTGCTCCGCCCAGTACTTGGCGACGGAGGTCTTGCCCGCGCCCGCGGGACCGATCAGGAGCACGGCCAACGTTGTCGCACCCGTGTCGACGGGCGCGTGGCCCGGCGGCGGACTCGGCACGGCGACAGGACCGCCCGGCGGCAGCTGGACATGGCCTGTGGTGTCGCGCGAGGGCGGCGCCTGCTGGAGGGGCTGGTGCGGGGCGTGGGGCGCCGGCGCATGCGGCGCCGGGGAGGTCCCGGGCGCGTGCGGGGCCGGAGCGGGCTGCGGCGCGGGACCGTTGTGGAAGTTCGCCGCCGGCGGCGCGACCGGAGGCGGCGCCACCACGGGGGGTGGCGGCGGCACCTGGTGCGGTCCGGCCGGTCCTTGCCCCGGCTGATGGGGCGGCGGCAGCGGGGGGCCCACTGCGTGCTGCATCCGGTGCCACTCCGTCTCGTAACTGCGACGGACGCTGGTCGGGCGTCTCGTCGGGCGGAACTCGGCGGTCCCTGGCGGTCGAGCTTATGGAACGGTACCGCCCCCGGCCGTTGCCATGTGTACGGCCGGGGGCGGGAGGAAGTTCCCAAATAGCTTGATTACGAAGAAACTTCTCCGTACGCGGCAAGCAGCACGGCGGGGTCGGGGCCTTCGAGAACCGTGGGCTTGGCGAGCCCGTCGAGCACGATGAAGCGCAGCAGATTGCCGCGGGACTTCTTGTCCACCTTCATGTTCTCGAGCAGCTTGGGCCACTGGTCGTAGCGGTAGGTCAGCGGCAGCCCGACGGACTCCAGAACACTGCGGTGCCGGTCCGCCGTGGCATCGTCCAACCGGCCCGCGAGACGGCCGAGTTCGGCCGCGAAGGCCATGCCCACGGAGACCGCCGCGCCATGGCGCCACTTGTAGCGCTCGTTCTTCTCGATCGCGTGGGCGAGCGTGTGACCGTAGTTGAGGATCTCGCGCAGACCGGACTCCTTGAGGTCGTTGGAGACGACCTCGGCCTTGACGCGAATCGATCGCTCGATCAGCTCGGCGGTGTGCGGTCCAGCGGGCGTACGCGCCGCCTGGGGGTCCTGCTCGATCAGGTCGAGGATCACCGGGTCGGCGATGAAACCTGCCTTGATGATCTCCGCGAGCCCCGACACGTAGTCGTTGACCGGCAGCGAGTCGAGCGCGGCCAGATCGCAGAGCACGCCCGCCGGCGGGTGGAAGGAGCCGACGAGGTTCTTGCCCTCGGCGGTGTTGATGCCGGTCTTGCCACCGACCGCCGCGTCCACCATGCCGAGCACGGTCGTCGGCACGGCGATCCACCGCACGCCGCGTAGCCAGGTGGCCGCCACGAACCCGGCGAGGTCGGTGGTGGAGCCGCCGCCGACGCCCACGATCACGTCGGTACGCGTGAAGCCGGTCTGCCCGAGCGCCTTCCAGCAGTACGCGGCGACCTCGGCGGTCTTGGCCTCCTCGGCGTTGGGCACCTGGATGGCCACGGCCTCGTAACCCTGCTCGGCGAGGTCGGCCCGCAGGGCGTCACCGGTCTCGGCGAGCGCCTCGGGGTGGATGACCGCGACCCGCTGGGCCTTCTTGCCGATCAGGCCACCGAGCTCACCGAGCAGCGACCGGCCCACGAGCACCTCGTACGGATCACTTCCGGCCGTACCGCCGACCTGGATCCGGGTCACCTGCTGCTCGGTCATGCCTGCTTCAACTCCAGTGCTTCGAGGACCGCTTCGGCGACCTCTTCGGGGGCCCTGCCGTCGGTGGCGACCACCACGCGGGCGACTTCCTGGTACAACGGGCGGCGCGCTTCCATGAGTTCACGCCACTGCTTGCGCGGGTTGATCATGAGCAGCGGGCGGGCCGCGTTCAGACCGGTGCGCTTCACGGCTTCGTCGACGTCCATCGAGAGATAGACGACCGTGTGCTCGGCCAGCAGCCCGCGGGTGCCGTCATCGAGCACGGCGCCGCCGCCGAGTGCGAGTACCCCGTCATGTCCGCCGAGCGCCTCGCGTACGGCCTTACGCTCCAACTCCCGGAAGTGCGGCTCGCCTTCCTCCAGGAAGATGTCCGCGATCTCCCGGCCCTCGCCCGCCACGATGTCCGCGTCGGTGTCACGGAAGGTGCAGCCGAGCCGGTCGGCGAGCAGCTCGCCGACCGTCGTCTTGCCCACGCCCATCGGTCCCACGAGGACGATGCGCGGGGTCCCCGGACTCCGCGAGCTCATCGGATGTGCAGGTTGTCGAGGTACGACCGCACGTTCCGCCGCGTCTCGCCGACGCTGTCGCCGCCGAACTTCTCGGCGACCGCGTCCGCCAGTACGAGCGCGACCATGGCCTCGGCCACGATGCCGGCGGCCGGGACGGCACACACGTCGGAGCGCTGGTGGTGCGCCTTGGTGGCCTCACCGGTCGCCACATCGATGGTGGCGAGCGCCCGCGGCACCGTCGCGATGGGCTTCATCGCGGCGCGTACGCGCAGCAGTTCACCGGTGGTCAGGCCGCCCTCCGTGCCGCCGGAGCGGCCGGAGGTGCGCTTCACACCGTCATCCGTGGCGACGATCTCGTCGTGCGCCTTGGAGCCGGGCACGCGGGCGAGCTCGAAGCCGTCGCCGACCTCGACGCCCTTGATGGCCTGGATGCCCATGAGCGCGGCGGCGAGCCGCGCGTCGAGGCGACGGTCCCAGTGCACATGCGAGCCGAGACCCACCGGTACGCCGTACGCGAGCACCTCGACCACACCGCCGAGGGTGTCGCCGTCCTTGTGGGCCTGGTCGATCTCCGCGACCATCTGCTTCGACGCGTCGGCGTCGAGGCAGCGCACCGGGTCGGCGTCGAGCTTCTCGACATCGGCCGGGGTCGGGTAGACGCCGTACGGCGCCTTCGCGGCGGCCAGCTCCACGACGTGGCTGACGATCTCGATCCCGGCGGTCTCCTTGAGGTACGACCGGGCGACCGCGCCGAGCGCGACACGGGCCGCGGTCTCGCGCGCGGAGGCGCGCTCCAGGATCGGACGGGCCTCGTCGAAGCCGTACTTCTGCATGCCCGCGAGGTCGGCGTGACCGGGACGCGGACGGGTCAGCGGCGCGTTGCGCGCGAGCCCGTCCAGGATCTCGGGGTCGACCGGGTCGGCCGACATGACCTGCTCCCACTTGGGCCACTCGGTGTTGCCCACCATGATCGCGACCGGGGAGCCCATGGACAGACCGTGGCGCACGCCGCCGAGGAACGTGATCTCGTCCTGCTCGAACTTCATCCGCGCACCGCGTCCATAGCCGAGCCGGCGCCTCGCCAGGTGGTCCGCCACCATCTCGGTGGTGATCGGGACGCCCGCGGGCAGCCCTTCAAGGGTTGCCACGAGTGCGGGGCCGTGGGACTCGCCCGCGGTCAGCCAACGCAACCTGCTCAACGGTGCTCCTCATGCTCGCGCCTGCTACAGCGACGGCGCGACCGGGTGCGCGGCCCTGGCCCGCCTGCCTAGATCCTCCCACGACCGACGGCCTGCACCGGCCGCCGGTCCAGCAGGCGGACGCCGGTCTCAGCCCTCGCGCCGGCCGTTGTCCTGCTGCGGGGCGTAGTTGCCGAGGAAGTCGGCGCCGCTCTCCTGCCGCGGCTCTTGCCGCCCAGGAGCGCTCTGCCGAGCACCAGGCGCATACGGACCCAGATAATCGGCGCCGGACCGCTGCGCGGGAACAGGGGTCTGGAGCCCCAGTCTGCGAGCCCGCCGCCGGTCGATCCTGCGCTTGATCTTCACGACCCAGCTCGCGACCAGGGCGAGCAGCACCAGAGCCACCACGGTGATCTGGATCCAGTCGGGCAGAAACCCGAGCACTCCGTCGAAGACCTTGCTGCCTATCGAGGCCAGCGACACACCTGTTTCCATGAACATCCCCCCACGGGATCACAACGAGAACGCGGGGATCCTAGCGCTCCGCCAGCGCCCGCTCCCCAGCGGTACGCATCGCATGCAACGGAGCCGGCGAACGCCCCGTCATCTGCTCCACCTGCAGCACAGCCTGGTGCACCAGCAGATCCAGCCCGCTGACCACCGCGCCGCCGAACATCGACCAGCGCGCGGCCAGTTCGGTCGGCCACGGCTCATAGAGGACGTCGAACAAGGTGCCCGGGCGCTCCGGCACGGCCTTCGCCAGCTCGTCGGTCGTCCCGGCCGGGGTCGTGGCGATCACCAGCGGCGCCTCGAAAGCCCCCGCCGCCTCGCTCCACGGAGCCGTACGCACCTCGACGTCGAGCCGCTCGCCCCACTGCTTCATCTCCAGGGCGCGCGCCTCGCTGCGTACGTACGCGACGACCTCGCCCGTGCAGATACGGGAGAGCGCCGCGAGCGCCGACGACGCAGTGGCACCGGCGCCGAGGATCGCCGCCGACTCCACTTGTTCCACGCCGTGCTCGCGCAGCGCCTCGATGATCCCGGGGATGTCGGTGTTGTCGCCGACGCGGCGGCCGTCCTGCGTGAAGACCACCGTGTTCACGGCCTCCACCGACGCCGCCGTCTCGCTGACCTCGTCGAGCAGCGGCAGTACGGCCCGCTTCAGCGGCATGGTCAGCGAAAGTCCGGCCCACTCCTCGCCGAGCCCTTCGAGGAAGCCGGGCAGCGCTGCCTCATCCACCTCGAAGCGGTCGTACGACCAGTCCCGCAGCCCGAGCCGCTCGTACGCGGCCAGGTGCAGCACGGGCGAGAGCGAGTGGGCGATGGGCGAGCCGAGGACCCCGGCCCGCCGTCGCACGTCTGCCATCAGTCGTTCTTCTTCTGTTCCTCGAGGTACTTCTCACGGTTGCGGTTGTGCTCCGCGTTCGTCACGGCGAACAGCGTCTCGTCCGCATTGATCGAGACGAAGTAGTTCCACTTGCCCTTGACCGGGTTCATGGCCGCGTCGAGCGCTTCCTTGCTGAAGGTGCTGATCGGCCCCGGCGGCAGACCCTTGGCTCCGGCCCAGTACGTGTTGTACGGGTCCTTGATCTTGCGCAGCGCGTCGACCGAACCGGTGCCGAGCTTGGACTCGCCACGCACGTAGTTGACGGTGGAGTCCATGTCCAGGAGGCCGTAGGTCTCCGGGTTGTCCAGGTTCTTGCGGTTGTAGATGACCCGGGCGATCTTCCCGAAGTCCTGCTTGTGGCCTTCCTTCTGGACGATGCTCGCCACCGTGAGGATGTCGATCGGGTTCCGCAGGCCGAGCGTCTTGGCCTCACCCGCGACGTCGTAGCCGCTGAGCAGCTCGGTCGTGCCGGCCACCATCTTCTTGAGGACGTCCTCGGACTTCATGCCCTCGGAGACGGCGTACGTCGCAGGCTGCAGGTAGCCCTCGAGCGGATCCTTGACGTTCTTGTTCGGCGACAGCGCCCACTTCGGCAGGCCGAGCTCTTTCCAGTGCTCCTTGGCGTACTTCGCAGTGGTGCCCGCCTCCTGCCCGGTGCGCTTGTCGATCTCCTTGTAGATCGCCGTGTTGCGGGCACCGGGAATGACGACGAAGTTGTTGCCGCTCTTCGGGTCGAGCAGCATCGCGACCGCGGCCTCGGCCGACATCTCCTTCTGGAGGATGTACGAGCCGGCCTGGATGCTCAGACCCTTGGGGTTGTCGGCCTGCGCCGCGGCGAATGCCTCGACGCTCGCGACGACCCCGTTGTCCTTGAGGATCTGGCCGATCTGGTTGCCGCCCGCGCCCTTGGGAATCTCCACGGACACGGTCTGGCCGTTGCCGCCGCCCTCGTAGTCCTCGGCCGAGCCGAAACGGTCCTGGTAGAACTGGTAGCCGAAGTAGCCGATACCGCCGATACCGCCGGCGAACACCGCCGCCACGACCAGGCAGGCACAGCCGCTGCGACGCTTCTTGCCACCCTTGCCGCCGCGACCTCTCCGGTCGCCCCGGCCGCCGCCACCACCACGGCCGCCGCGTCCGCGGCCGCCGTCGTCATAGCCGTCGTCGTCGCCGTCGTCGTCACCGCCGCCCGCGAAGAACGCGTGCTCGCCCTGGTCCGGACCGGGATCCCAGTCGGGCTTCTGCTCGGGCACCGCACGCCGGCGGCCCGGAGGCTGCGGCGGCGGGAAGGCCTCGGGGGTGCGGTAGTGGTCGGGGCGCTCGCCGCCGTACTGCGCGGGCTGCCCGTAGGGGTCGGGACCCGCGCCGTAGGAGGGCTGCTGACCCGTGTCCCAGCCGCCGTTGTAGTGCTGCGGATAGCCGCCCTGGGCGCCACCGCCATAGGCAGCCTGCTGGCCGGTGTTGTCGTACGAGGAGTGCGCGCCCCCTCCGTACGACTGCTGCTGCCCCGTGTCGTACGTCGGGTAGCCCTGCTGCCCGGTGTCGTACTGCTGCGGCTGCTGCGGGTACTGCTGCTGCGGCTGGCCGCCGTACGGACTCTGGCCACCGGCGGCCTGCTGTCCTGACCATCCCTGGTCCCCGTACAACGGGTCCTCGGGATGCCACGGTTCGGGGCCTCGGCCCCGGCCATACTCAGTCATCGATCCCCTACGAGCCGCGAGGCGACCGTCGGACGCTGTGCGCCCGATCCCGGTTCCGCCTCTCCTGCACACGCCACTTGTTCGAACACCGGCGCATCGCGCGGAACGTTACCGTATCGCGATCAGATGACCACTTCGACGCCCTCGCCCGGGGCTTTGCCTGACGCCCGTTCGGACTCCAGAGCGTTCTGGAGAATCACCACAGCGGCAGCCTGGTCGATGACAGAACGGCCCTTTTTGGACTTCACGCCCGAGGCGCGCAGTCCCTGACTGGCCGTCACTGTGGTCATCCTCTCGTCGACCAGACGTACGGGAATCGGAGCGATCCCCTTCGCAAGGACCTGGGCGAAGGCGCGGACCTTGGCGGCGGCCGGGCCCTCGCCCCCGTTGAGGGAGCGAGGGAGTCCGACGACGACCTCGATCGGTTCGTACTCCTCGACGAGTTGACCGAGCCGCCGGTGGGCGGCCGGGACGTCACGTCCCGGCACGGTCTCCACCGGGGTGGCGAGGATCCCGTCGGGGTCGCACGAGGCGACCCCGATCCGGGCGTCCCCGACGTCGATCGCGAGCCTGCGCCCGCGACGGATCTCAGCGGTCATTACGCGGTCTCGCCGACCAGTCGCTCGACCGCGGCGATGGCCTCGCCGATGGCAGCCGGGTTCTGGCCGCCGCCCTGGGCGACGTCCGGCTTGCCGCCACCGCCGCCGCCGAGGGTCTTGGCGGCGGTACGGACGAGGTCGCCGGCCTTGAGGCCGCGCTCGCGGGCCGCCTCGTTGGTGGCGATCACGGTGAGCGGCTTGCCGTTGACGGTCGTGAAGAGCGCGACGACGGCCGGGCGGTCGGACGGGATGCGGCCGCGGACGTCGAGGACCAACTTGCGCAGGTCGTCGGCGCCGGTGCCGTCGGGCACCTGGCCGGTGACGAGCGCGACGCCGCGTACGTCCTGGGCGCTCTGGACCAGACCCGCGGCGGCCTGCAGGACCTTCTCCGCGCGGAACTTCTCGATCTCCTTCTCGGCGTCCTTCAGCTTGCCGAGCATGGTGGAGATCTTCTCCGGGAGCTCCTCGGGACGGCCCTTGACCAGCTCCTGGATCTGGGCGACGACCGTGTGCTCACGGGCGAGGAAGTTGTACGCGTCGACGCCGACGAGGGCTTCGATACGGCGCACACCGGAGCCGATCGACGATTCGCCGAGCAGCTTCACGAGGCCCAGCTGGGCGGTGTTGTGGACGTGCGTACCGCCGCACAGCTCCTTGGAGAAGTCGCCGATGGTGACCACGCGGACGCGCTCGCCGTACTTCTCGCCGAACTCGGCGATGGCGCCCTGCTTCTTGGCCTCGTCGATCGACATGACCTCGGCCTGGACGTCGAGTTCGCGGGCGAGAACTTCGTTGATCTTCTGCTCGACGTCGGTCATCACGGCCGTCGGTACGGCGGACGGGGAGCCGAAGTCGAAGCGGAAGCGGCCGGGCTGGTTCTCCGAACCGGCCTGGGCGGCCTGCGGGCCGAGCGCGTCGCGCAGGGCCTGGTGCGTGAGGTGCGTGGCCGAGTGGGCGCGGGCGATGGCGCGGCGGCGGGAGCCGTCGATGATCGCCTGCGCCGGGGCGCCGACGGTGACCTCGCCGACCTGGACGACGCCCTTGTGGACGTAGACGCCGGGGACGGGCTTCTGGCAGTCGCGGACCTCGACGACCGCGCCGGAGTGCAGCTTGATCCGGCCGGTGTCGCCGATCTGGCCGCCGCCCTCGGCGTAGAACGGGGTGCGGTCGAGGACGATCTCGACCTCGTCGCCCTCGACGGCGGCCGGCGAGGGCACACCGTTGACGAGGATGCCGACGACCTTGGACTCGCCCTCGGTGGAGGTGTAGCCGATGAAGTCGGTGGCGCCTGCGGCGTCCGCGATCTCGCGGTAGCCGGACATGTCGGCGTGACCGGTCTTCTTGGCCTGGGCGTCGGCCTTGGCGCGGTCGCGCTGCTCCTTCATGAGGCGGCGGAAGCCGTCCTCGTCCACCTTCAGGCCCTGCTCGGCGGCCATCTCGAGGGTGAGGTCGATCGGGAAGCCCCAGGTGTCGTGGAGCAGGAACGCCTTGTCGCCGGCGAGGACCGTGCCGCCTGCGGCCTTGGTCTCGGTGACGGCGGTGTCGAGGATGTTCGTGCCGCCCTTGAGCGCCTTGAGGAAGGCGGCCTCCTCGGCGAGCGCGACGGTCTCGATGCGCTTGCGGTCGGTGATGAGCTCCGGGTACTGCTGGCCCATCGTCTCGATCACGACGTTGACGAGGTCCTGGACGACGGGTCCGGTGGCGCCCATCAGACGCATGTTGCGGATCGCGCGGCGCATGATGCGGCGCAGGACGTAGCCACGGCCCTCGTTGCCGGGGGTGACGCCGTCGCCGATGAGCATCGCCGAGGTGCGCATGTGGTCGGCGACCACGCGCAGGGAGACGTCCGTGCCCTTCTCGGCGCCGTAGCGGACACCGGTCAGCTCGGTGGCCTTGTCCATGACGACGCGCAGGGTGTCCGTCTCGTACATGTTCTGCACGCCCTGCAGGATCATCGCGAGGCGCTCGAGGCCGAGACCCGTGTCGATGTTCTGCGAGGGCAGGTCACCGAGGATCTCGAAGTCGTCCTTGCCGGTGCCCGGGCCTCGCTCGTACTGCATGAAGACCAGGTTCCAGATCTCCACGTACCGCTCGTCGTTGACGGCCGGGCCGCCCTCGACGCCGAACTCGGGGCCGCGGTCGTAATTGATCTCGGAGCAGGGACCGCAGGGACCCGGGACGCCCATGGACCAGAAGTTGTCCTTCTTGCCCAGGCGCTGGATGCGCTCCTTCGGCACACCGACGACCTCGTGCCAGATGCGCTCGGCCTCGTCGTCGTCCAGGTAGACGGTGATCCAGAGCTTCTCGGGCTCCAGGCCGTAACCACCCTTGTCCTGGGGGCTGGTGAGCAGCTCCCAGGCGTACTTGATGGCGCCTTCCTTGAAGTAGTCGCCGAAGGAGAAGTTGCCGCACATCTGGAAGAACGTGCCGTGGCGCGTGGTCTTGCCGACCTCTTCGATGTCGGGCGTACGCACACACTTCTGCACGCTGGTCACGCGCGGCGCCGGCGGCTTGGTCTCGCCCAGGAAGTAGGGCTTGAAGGGCACCATGCCGGCCGGGACGAGGAGCAGCGTCGGGTCGTCTGCGATCAGCGACGCCGACGGCACGACCTTGTGCCCACGCTCCTCGAAGAAGCTCAGCCAGCGGCGGCGGATTTCAGCCGACTCCATCAGTGGTCCTCATTCCGGTTGTACTTGTACGAGCCGTTCTCGTACGTCGAGTTCGGGGTGTTGTGGCGCTTGGCGGCCAGGGCCTTGCGGTTCTCGATCGCCACGACGCGCCGCTGCGCGGGCAGTTCGGCGTCGGGGTCGTGCTCCAGGCCGAGCGCCTCACCGAGTTCGGCCTCGCGCTGGGCCATGCCGGCCCGCACGTCGAGGGCGAAGTCCTTGAGGCGGTGGCCCGCGTCGATCGCCTTGTTCGCGGCCTGGGCCGCGAGACTCTCGGGGGTCAGCTGCCTGATCTTGCGGTTGACCTTGGTGGTGGCCCACACACCGGCGGCTGCGCCCGCGGTGAACCAGAACGTACGGCGGAACATTGCGGTCAGTCCCTCGCGTTCCTGTCGTTCCGCTTGCCCCGGCGAGCGGCCGGCACGGCCCGGCCCACGATCACCGTACGCCGCGGCGTCTTGCGCGGCACGTCCGCGCCGTCTGCACCGCCCTTGCGTCCCGCGACGGCCCGGCGTACGCCGTAGCCGAAGGCCGCGACCTTCACCAGGGGGCCACCGAAGGTGGAGGCGACCGTGGTGGACAGCGCGGAGGCGTTGGAGGTGACCTCCTGGACGTCCGTGGCGATGGCGTCGACCCGGTCGAGCTGGGTCTGCGCGGAGCGCACGGTCGCCGAGGCGTCGGCGAGCAGAGGTACGGCCTGCTCGGTCACGTCCGCGACGAGCTTGGTGGTCGCCTTGAGCGTCTGCGCGAGCCTCGCAAGAGCGACAGCGAGGAACGAGACCAGGATCGCCCAGAAGACGGCCACGAGGATCCCGGCCACCTCTCCACCGGTCACGCTGCACCGCTCTCTGCTGTCGGGCCTTACGGGGGCTTGCCTTGCGGGGGCTTGCGAGCCTTGTCGGCCATTGGATAAGTCGTCGTCAGACCTTATCGCGCCGGGCCTCGCCCTCCGTACCGGATTGCCGCTCATCACGAGGGGAGTTGCGCGATCCGATTGTACGGAGTGCGCATGCCTGAGTACGCTGCGTTCCCCATGCGACGCTCTTCGCGCCCTTTGCCGGCCCCGCCCCCGGGCAATCTCCCCCTGGAACTCGACTCGTTCGTCGGACGCACCGCCGAACTGGCCGAACTCTCCGCCCTGATGCACACGGCGCGGCTGGTCACCGTGGTCGGTCCCGGCGGTGTCGGTAAATCCCGTCTCGCACTCAGGGCGGCGGGCGCACAGGGCGCTCCCGCCGATGGTGCGTGGCTGGTGGAGCTGGCGTCGGTGCGCGAGGCCGACCTGGTGGAGCACGCGCTGATCGAGACCTTCGGGCTCACCGACCACACCGGGCGCCCCCCGCGGGCCGTCCTTGTCGAGTATCTCGTCGAGCGTGAACTGCTGCTCGTCATCGACGGGTTCGAGTATCTCGCCGGAACCTGTGGCGCCCTGCTGCGTGAGCTGCTGCGACGCTGCCCGGGATTCAGTGTGCTCGCGGCCGGCCGCCGCCCGCTGAACGTGGAGGGCGAGCGCGTCCTGGCACTCGGCCCGCTGCCAGAGCAGGACGCGGTGGCGCTGCTCACCGAACGCGCGGCCGTGACCGACGAGGGTGTGCTCCTGGAGGTCTGCCGCCGTCTCGACGGCATCCCGCTGGCGGTGGAGCTGGCCGCGGGCCGGCTGCGCGCACTCTCCCCGGCACAGCTGCTCGAACGTCTCGACGACCGTTTCGCGCTCCTGATCGGCAAGAACAGCGGTGCACTCCCCCGCCATCAGACCCTGCGGACGACGATCGGCTGGAGCCACGAGCTGTGCAGCCCCGCCGAGCGGCTGCTGTGGTCGCGGTTGTCCGTGTTCTGCGGCCCGTTCGACCTGGATGCGGCGGAATACGTGTGCGGCGGGCACGGCCTGCCCGCCGAGGACGTGCTCGACGTGATCGGTGAACTGCTCGACCAGTCCGTGCTCACCCGCGAAGAATCCCCGACCGGGGTGCGCTACCGGATGCTCGACACCGTGCGGGCCTACGGCGGTGAATGGCTGGAGTCGACCGGGGACGCGGGGCGGATGCGACGCCGGCACCGCGACTGGTACATGGGCCTGGGGACCTGGTGCGAACTCGACTGGTTCTCCCCGCGGCAGGCCGCCGTGGCCACCCGTATCGAAGGTGAACTGCCCAATCTGCGCGCCGCGTTGGAGTTCTGTCTGACCGAGCCCGGCGAGGCCCATCTCGGGCAGTACCTGGCGGGCACCCTCTGGTTCTACTGGGTCGGCTGCGGCCGTCTCGCCGAGGGCCGGCACTGGCTGGACCGCAGCCTGGAGCTCGACGGCGCGGAGGACTATCCGGAGTCCAGGCTCAAAGCCCTGTGGGTTCTCGGCTATGTGGCGATCCTGCAGGGCGACACCGTCGACGCGCTCGCCGCGCTGCAGGAGTGCCGCGACGAGGCCGACCGTACGGACAACCCCCTCGCGGCCGCGTACGCCGTCCATCGCACCGGCTGTCTCGCGCTGATCTCCGACGACATGGAGCGCGCCGAACTGCTGATCCGCGAGGCGCTGGTGCGCTACCGGGAGCTCGGTGAACTCAACAGCAATGTGCTGATGGGACAGGTGGAGCTCGGTATGTCCCTGGTCTTCCAGGGCGAGTTGGCGGCGGCGGTCGCGCTCTGCGAAGAGGTCGACGAGATCTGCCGCGACCACGGCGAGCGCTGGACGCGGGCGTACGCGCTGTATGTCCTTGCCTACGCGGCCTGGACCCGCGGGGATTTCGCCGGTGCCCGTGAACTCCTGAACGAGTGCATCGCCATCGACCACACCTTCCGCGATCTGGTCGGCCTCGTGCTCGCGATCGAGCTGCTCGCGCTGGTCACGGCCAGCGAGGGCGACCCGGCGGAGGCCGCGGTGCTGCAGGGTGCGGCGGAGCCGGTGTGGGACTCGGTGGGTCTGCCGCTGTTCGGCTCGGGCTACTTCAGCTCGCCGCGCGCACTGTGCCAGCAGCAGGCGGGCGAGCTGCTCGGGCAGACGCGTTACGAGCGGTGCATGCAGCAGGGCAAGGCGCTGACGCTCGACGAAGCGGTGGAGCGGGCGCTCGCCTCACCCAAGTCCCCTGCTCCGCAGGCCCAGTCGGTGAACGTGCCCCGTCCGGGCCGTGAAACGCGAAAGCCCGCCGGCTCCCCCGCGAAGGGCGGGGAAGCGGCGGGCTGACCGCGAAAGGGTCCTACGCGCGCTTGATCAGCGGGCGTAGTACTCGACGACGAGCTGCTCGTCGCAGATGACCGGGATTTCCTTGCGGTTCGGGTCACGGTCCAGGCGGAAGGCCAGGGCCTTCAGGTTGACCTGGAGGTAACGCGGGGTCTCGCCGTCGGGGGCGAAGCCACCCTCACGCGCGACCTGGAACAGCGGCTTCTCACGCGAACGCTCGCGCACGGTCACGACGTCGTCGGGACGGACACGGAACGACGGCTTGTCGACCTTGCCACCGTTGACCTGGATGTGACCGTGGACGACCATCTGGCGGGCCTGGTAGATGGTGCGGGCGATGCCCGAACGCAGAACCAGGGCGTCGAGACGACGCTCCAGCTCGATGACCAGGGCCTCACCGGTCTTGCCCTGCGTCTTGGCGGCACGCTCGTAGGCGCGGACGAGCTGACGCTCGGACACGTCGTACTGCGCGCGCAGACGCTGCTTCTCGAGCAGACGGACCTTGTAGTCCGAGGTCTGCTTGCGGCCACGGCCGTGCTCGCCCGGCGGGTACGGACGGGCCTCGAAGTACTTGACGGCCTTCGGCGTCAGCGCAATGCCGAGCGCACGAGACTTCTTGACCTTGGGACGCGACTGGTTAGGCACGTTCTCCAGACCTCCGAAATAGGTTAGGTTAGGCTCACCTTACTTAAGGAGACCGCATGTCTCGCCCTGGGAAAACCACACCACTGACGGACAGCACGAAGAACGCCGATGCAGCGCCTGAGCAGTCTGTGAAGACACAGAAGCAGGACGTCGAAGGCATCGACATGACGGCGGGCCGATCAGATCGTGGTCAGCCGCATCCCAGCGGGCTTAAGATCGCTCAGCTGCCGTCAGCAGCGGAACGCACACGAACTCTCGTACAGAGTACATGCTCGGCGGTGGTGCTTGTCCCAGGCGCTGTCCGCGCACCCCAGGACCTGCTGATGCCGCTGGCCCGCGAGGTCACGCCCGAAGGCGACGTACTCCTGCTGTTCCCGGCGGACGCACCGCCCGTGCGGGCCGCGACGCACGCGCAGGACGACGAGCTGTCGGCCGTGCTGGAGATCACAGACGTGGCCCCGGTCGCCGTCCCCCACCGTATCCGGGGTCGAGCCTGGCTGTCGGGCTGGCTGACGCAGGTACCGGAGCGGTCGGAGCCGGGGCGCGTGATGCTGCGGCTGGAGATCGGGGAGATCTCGGTGGACGACCTGTGGGGGTCGAGCCGGGTCGAGCCGGAGGCCTTCGCCGGGGCGAGCGCCGATCCGCTCGTCGAGCACGAGGCCGAGCTCCTCCAGCATCTGCACTCCGGGCACGGCGACCAGGTGCAGCTTCTGGGCTCCCTGCTCGGCACACGGGCCGGCCTTGAACGCACCGAGCAGGCGGTTCCGCTGGCGCTCGACCGGTTCGGGCTGCGGATCCGTTTCGCCGGCGAGGGACAGTGCTTCGACGCGCGCTTCGACTTCCCGGAGCCCGTACAGGACGTCAACGACCTCCGCCGGGCGATGCATCAGTTGTTCACGGCCGCGACGAGTTGAGGGCCCGGGCCGGCACCAGATGCGGTGGGCGCCACGGCCGCGGTCACTGCGCGGCCGTGACGCCCTCACCGGCGTACGGGGAGACCGGGCGCTCGAAGAAGGTCTCCAGGACGACCGTGGCCTGGGTGCCGCTGACGCCGTCGATCGCGTAGATCCGGCGCAGTACGTCCTGGAGCTGTTCGGTGGTCGCCGTTCTGACCTTGACCAGGACCGAGGCGCTGCCCGCGATGATGTGCGCCTCCAGAATCTCGGGGATCGCGGCGAAGGCCGCGGCCGAGTCCCCCATCCACGCGGCCGAGTCGACCATGACGTAGGCAAGGACGCCCGCGCCCACGGTCGCCGGGTCCACGTCTGCGCCGGTACGGCGGATGACGCCGCGCGCCCTCAGCTTGCGTACGCGCTCGTGCGCCGCGCCCGCGGAGAGACCGACCGCCTCGCCGAGCGCGGCATAGGACTGGGTGGCGTCCTGCTGCAGCTGCGCCAGCAAGGCGCGATCGATGTGATCCACAACTCTCCATTCGGTTTCCTCTTGCTGTAACCATATCTCGTCCTGCAATCTTCCGGATATGCCGAATGATGTTCAATGGTGAGCGGCTCGGCTTTGATCCGGGAGGGGTCCCATGGCAGTCGACGAGCGGCCTGCGCTGTACGAGATGTTCGACGAACGGTTCCGTACCGGGAAGTGCATGAACGGCGACCGGGATCTTGAGGTGCTGTTCACCGGATGCCGCTGGGCCGAGGGTCCGCTCTACGTGCCGGCCTGGCGGCAGCTGATCTGGAGCGACATCCCCAACGACCGGATGCTCAGCTGGGACGAGGAGACCGGAGCCGTCAGCGTCTTCCGCCGGGGCGCCGGGCACACCAACGGCAACACCCTCGACCGGCAGGGCCGGCTGATCACCTGCGAGCAGGGCAACCGCCGGGTCACGCGAACCGAGCACGACGGCACCGTGACCGTGCTGGCCGACCGCTGGCAGGGCAAGCGCCTGAACAGTCCGAACGACGCGGCCGTGAAGTCGGACGGCTCGATCTGGTTCTCCGACCCGGACTTCGGGATCACCAGCGATTACGAGGGGTACCGGGCCGAGGGCGAGATCGGCTCCAACAACGTCTACCGGATCGACCCGGACAGCGGCGAGGTCCGGCTTGTCGCCGACTGCTTCGGGGCCCCGAACGGGCTGGTCTTCTCGGCCGACGAACGCCGGCTGTTCGTCTCCGACACCAGGGCGGGCTGCATCCGGGTCTTCGAGGTGCGTGATGACGGCACGCTCTCGGACGGCAAGGTGTTCGCCGACGGCGCGGGGCGTCCGCAGGCCCGGTTCGACAATCTCCGCTTCGACGACGGCGGCCGGCTCTGGGCCGCGGCCATGGCCGACGGTGTGCACTGCTACGACCCGGACGGCACTCTCATCGGCCGGCTCGTCGTGCCCGAGACCGTCGCGAACATCTCGTGGGGCGGCGCCAAGCGCAACCGGCTCTTCATCGCGGCGGAGACCAGCCTGTACTCGGTGGTCATGGGTGTGACCGGTACCCACCCGACCGGGCCCGGACACCAGCCCTACCGCCGATGACCGCTGTTCCGGCGGCTACTTGCAGGTGGCGAGCAGGTCCTGGAGGGCCAGCTTCTCCGGGGCCGTGACGGTCAGCTTGTACTTGGCCTTGATGCCGGTCCAGCGGCGGGCGTACTCGCACCAGTACGCCTGCCGCGGCGGTTTCCACTTGTCGGGCGTCTGACTGCTCTTGAGCGCGTTGGTCTCTTTGTCCGTGGCGAGCAGGACGTCCAAGTCGTTGGCGTAGTTCAGACGCTGCTGCGGCGTCCACGCCCAGGCGCCCGCGCGCCAGGCCGCACCGAGCGCCACGACATGGTCGGTCTCGATCTGCGAGGCGCGACGGTAGTAGTACGGAAGTTCCTTGCCCGAGTACGGATCGACCAACGTGCCGGAGACCACCACACAGGCGTTGCGGTCGCCTTCGCGCAGATCCTTCAGGTCGCGGCGCAGTACGTCGTCGCGGGTGTCGCAGCCGTTGCGGCCGCCGGGCACATCCACCTCGTCGGACCAGGTCTCGCCGAACTCCGCCCGCTTGTACGTCTCCCAGTTCTTGCCCCAGGCCACGGTGAGCTTGGCCAGCTGGGCACGGGCCGTCTTGGCGTCCGGCGGGAAGCCCTTGCTCGCGAGCGTCTGGGCGGGGGTCGGTGTGGGCGTGGCCGTCGCCTTAGTCTCGCTGGGCTTCGGCTTCGGCGACGCGGTGTTGAACCGGCTCTCGGCGCGCTCGACTTGGCGCGGTGTACAGCCGGCGGCCACGGTCAGCGTCGCGGCGGCCGCGAACAGCAACGCGCGGAGCCATCCGCGTCGCCCTGCCGTGCTGCCTGCCATGTCGCCGAGCGTAGGCGGGGGCGGGGGCTACCGCCCGTCGGCCGGTCCCTCCGGGGCCTTCTCCCCCGCGAGCCGTTCACGGACCCGGTCGACCACATCGGCGTAGCGCGCCTCGGCGCCGTACCGCGTCGGCTGGTAGTAGTGCTTGCCGTTGATCGCGTCCGGTGCGTACTGCTGGGCCGCGATCCCGCCCGGCACATCGTGCGGATACACGTAGCCCTGCGCATGGCCGAGCTTCGCCGCGCCCTTGTAGTGGCCGTCGCGCAGATGCGGGGGCACGGGTCCGGCGAGACCTGCCCGTACGTCCGCCATCGCGGCGCCGATGGCGAGCGTGGCGGCATTGGACTTCGGCGCGAGGGCCAGGGCGATCGTGGCGTGGCTCAGCGTGAGAGCCGCCTCCGGGAAGCCGATCATCGCCACGGCCTGCGCGGCGGCGACCGCGATGGGCAGCGCGGTGGGGTCGGCGAGGCCGATGTCCTCGCTCGCCGAGATCATCAGGCGGCGGGCGATGAACCGGGGGTCCTCGCCGGCCTCGATCATGCGGGCCAGATAGTGCAGGGCGGCGTCCACGTCGGAGCCGCGGATGGACTTGATCAGGGCGCTGGCCACGTCGTAGTGCTGGTCGCCGTCGCGGTCGTACTTGACCGCCGCCCGGTCGACCGACTCCTCCAGCGTCTGGAGGGTGATCTCCTCCTCGCCCTTGGAGATGGCCGAACCGGCCCCGGCCTCCAGAGCGGTGAGCGCACGGCGCGCGTCGCCGCCGGCGATCCGCAGCAGATGTGCCTCGGCGTCCTCGGGGAGCGTGACGGCGCCGTTCAGCCCGCGCTCGTCGGTCAGGGCCCGCGCGAGGAGCCCCTTGAGGTCGTCGTCCGTGAGCGGTTCGAGGGTGAGCAGCAGCGAGCGGGACAGGAGGGGGGAGATCACCGAGAAGTACGGGTTCTCCGTGGTCGCCGCGATCAGGGTGACCCAGCGGTTCTCCACGGCGGGCAGAAGCGAGTCCTGCTGCGCCTTGCTGAAGCGGTGGATCTCGTCGAGGAAGAGGACGGTCTCCTTGCCGTAGCCACCGGTCGCGCGACGGGCGCCCTCGATGACGGCACGGACCTCCTTGACGCCCGCGGTGATCGCCGAGAGCTCGACGAACCGCTTGTTCGTGGCCTTGGAGACGACATACGCGAGGGTGGTCTTGCCGATCCCGGGCGGCCCCCACAGGATCACCGAGGACGGGCCCGCGGGCCCTCCACTGCTCTCCCCCACCAATCGGCGCAGCGGCGAACCGGGCTTGAGCAGATGTCCCTGGCCGACGACTTCGTCGAGGGTGCGCGGACGCATCCGCACCGCCAGCGGACTACTGGCCGGGTCCTTCTCCTGGCGCTCTTCGGCGGCGGCGGTAAACAGATCGGGCTCCACGACGCCAACCCTAGGTCACACCTCTGACAACCCCTGCGCACCCACTTCGAAAATACCCTCGGGGGTATGCCGTGATACGGTGGGGGGTATCGGGGCAAGGGGGTCAAGAGAAGCGCAATGCGTCTGGAGTGACTGCAATGAAGGTGATCGTCATCGGTGGTGTCGCCGGCGGAATGTCCGCGGCAACCCGGCTGCGCCGGCTCGACGAGCAGGCCGAGATCGTCGTCCTGGAGCGTGGCGCCCACGTCAGCTACGCGAACTGCGGACTGCCGTACTACCTGGGCGGCGCCATCGAGGAGCGCGACGCACTGCTCCTGCAGACCCCCGAGTCGCTCGCCGCACGCTTCCGTATCGATGTGCGGGTACGGAACGAAGCGGTCACCATCGACCGTGCCGCGCGCACCGTGCTCGTACGTGAGGCCGAGACCGGACGCGAGTACACCGAGTCGTACGACCGCATCGTCCTCAGCCCCGGCGCGCGTCCGTTCGTCCCCGGCCTGCCGGGCATCGAGCGCGCCCACACCCTGCGCGACGTCAGCGACGCCGACCGGATCGCCGAGGCGCTCACGGGCGATGTCCGCAGCGCCGTCGTCATCGGTGGCGGCTTCATCGGTGTCGAGGCGGCCGAGAATCTGCGCGAGCGCGGCCTCGACGTGACGCTCGTGGAGCTCGCCGACCAGGTCCTGACCCCGCTGGACCCCGAGATGGCCGCCCCCGTGGCCGACCGGCTGCGCGCTCATGGCGTACGGGTCGAACTCGGTGCGCAGGCCTCGGCAGTGCTCTCCGACAAGGTCGAGCTCGCCGACGGCCGTATGCTCGCCGCCGATCTTGTGCTGCTCTCCATCGGGGTACGCCCCGAGACCTCGCTGGCCACGGACGCGGGTCTCGAGCTCGGCCCGCGCGGCGGTATCGCCGTGGACGAGACGCAGCGCACCAGCGACCCCGACATCTTCGCCGTCGGTGACGCGGCCGAGAAGCGCGACGCCCTCACCGGCGACGCCGTGCTCGTACCGCTCGCGAACCTCGCCAACCGCCACGGCCGCCTCGTCGCGGACGCGATCGTCGGCCGTCCGGTGCGCGCGCGTGCGGCGACGTCCACCGCCATCGTCCAGATCTTCGACCTCACCGCGGCGGCCACCGGCTGGAACGAGAAGCGGCTGCGGGCCGCCGACCGTCCCTACCAGGCCATCCACCTGCACCCGGGCTCGCACGCCGGCTACTACCCGGGTGCGTCGCCCATCGCGCTCAAGGTCCTCTTCGACCCGCGTGACCAGCGCATCCTCGGCGCGCAGGCGGTCGGCAAGGACGGCGTGGACAAGCGGATCGACGTCATCGCCACGGCCATGGCCAGCGGTCTGACCGTCTCCGACCTCGCCGATCTCGAGCTGGCCTACGCCCCGCCGTACGGCTCCGCCAAGGACCCGGTGAACATGGTCGGCCTGATTGCCGAGAACCTCACCAACGGCACGGCCCACACCGTGCAGTGGCACGAGCTCGACACCGCCGAAGGCGCGATCATCGACGTCCGCTCCCCCGCCGAGCACGCCGCCGGGTCGATCCCCGGCGCCGTGAACATTCCGCTGGACGAGCTGCGCGACCGCGCCGCCGAGCTGCCCGAGGGCCGCTTGATCGTCCACTGCCAGGTGGGTCTGCGCGGGCACAACGCCCAGCGCCTGCTCACCGCGCTCGGCCGTGAGGTCGTCAACCTCGACGGCGGATACGCGACTTGGGCCGCGGGCCGCTCGGCAACGGCTGCCTGATTCCGTACGTACTCGACTAACGAAGGAGACTTCTCCGTGAACCCCACTCTGACCCCCGCCGAGCTCACCGCCAAGGCCCCCGACACGACGCTGATCATCGATGTGCGCGGCCCGGGCGAGTTCGCCGCCGGCCATGTCCCCGGCGCCCTGAGCCTCCCGCTCGACAGCCTTCCTCAGCTGCTCGACGACGTCCGCGCCGCCGCAGGCCGACGCGAGCTGGTCGTCGTCTGCGCCGCCGGGATGCGCTCGGCCACCGCCTGCGCCCAGCTCGCCGCGGCCGGGATCGACGCCCGCGGGCTCGAAGGCGGCACAGACGCCTGGCGGGCGGCCGGTCTGCAGGTCGAGACCTCCGCGCTGCCCGAGCGCAACATCTGGGCGATGGACCGCCAGGTGCGCTTCACCGCGGGATCCCTGGTCCTCATCGGACTCGCCGGCTCCCTGGTCACTCCCTGGGCGGCGCTGCTCTCCGCGGGTATCGCGGGCGGTCTGGTCTACTCGGGCCTCAGCAACACCTGCGGTATGGCCGCCATGCTCGGCAAGCTGCCCTTCAACCGTCCGCGTCCCGCGGCTCTCGCGCCGGTGCGCGAGGCCCTGCAGAGCGCCTGACAGACAAGGATCCCGAGATGCGGGTCAACGAAGAGAGCCAGACCGCCGTCCTCAACCGGCTGCGCCGCGCCCAGGGCCAGCTGGCCGGGGTGATCGCGATGATCGAGGACGGACGGGACTGCAAGGACGTCGTCACTCAGCTCGCGGCCGTCTCGCGTGCCCTCGACCGGGCCGGGTTCAAGATCATCGCCTCGGGGATGCGGGACTGCGCGGGCGCCGCCGAGTCCGGCGAGCAGGCCCCGCTCACCGAGGAGGAGCTGGAGAAGCTGTTCCTCGCGCTTGCCTGAAAGCAGGGGACCTCAGCTGGTCCAGAAGTCCCACCAGCGCGTGAGGATCAGCATGCCGATGATGCCGACGTGCATCACCGGCAGCACCCAGGTGAACTCGCCGAAGAACGAGCGCAGCCAGGAAGGCGCGGGCAGCAGCCCGTTGCGGACGTTGTGCGAGGTCACGTACCAGAACATGACGATCGTGGCGACCCACGCTAGACAGCACCACAGGCACAGCGAGTTGATGGTGTAGAGCGACTGGTACTGCAGCCAGGTGCAGAAGCCGACGCCGAAGAGCATGCCGGCGTTGAGGGTGAGCCAGTACCAGCGCGGGAAGCGGGCGCGGCCGATCAGGCTCATGCCGACGCAGACGACGATGCCGTACGCGACCAGGCCGAGCATCGGGTTCGGGAAGCCGAACGCGGAGGCCTGGTCGCTCTTCATGATGTTGCCGCAGGACACGATGGGGTTCAGGCTGCAGGCCGGCTTGAAGCTCGGGTCCTCGAGCAGCTTGAACTTGTCGAGCGTGATGACCCAGGCGGCGAGCAGTCCGGCCAGACCGGTGATCACCAGGAGGATGCCGAGCGCACGGCTGCCGCCGACGTTCTGCGCGGCCTGCGTGCCGGCCGGCTCGTCGTGATCGTCCAGGGCGTCGGCACTGGCCGTCGTCGTCTTGCTCATCAGCAGTTCCGTCGCTTTCGCTGTCCGGCGGTGGACCCGGGGGTCATTGTGCCGTACGCGGCTGTGTGTCCATCGATCGGTGGACATCGGGCGGTACGGACGGTGGTGCCGCGGCGCGCACGGCCGCGCGACTCTCGTTCGTATGACGACCACCACAGGTGAACTGGCGGTCCGCACAAGGGGACTGCGCAAGCGATACGGACAGCTGGATGCCGTCGCCGGTATCGATCTGTCCATACGGTCCGGCGAGGTCTTCGGCCTGCTCGGACCCAATGGCGCCGGGAAATCCACCACCGTGGAGATCCTCCAGGGCCACCGCACCCGCGACGCCGGCGAGGTCGAGGTGCTCGGCAGCGATCCGGCGGCCGCGCCGCGTGCGTGGCGGGCGAAAGTCGGGATCGTCTGGCAGGACGAGTCGGCGCCCGGTGAGTTGACGGTACGGGAGACAGTGGGGCATTTCGCCAGGTACTACCCGAACCCCCGTCATACCGAGGAAGTCATCGACCTTGTCGGCCTCCAGGAGAAGGCCGACAGCAGGATCAAGGTGCTCTCCGGCGGTCAGCGGCGAAGGCTCGATGTCGCGCTCGGGGTGATCGGCGGCCCTGAGCTGCTGCTGCTCGACGAGCCGACGACCGGTTTCGACCCGGCCGCGCGCCGGCAGTTCTGGGGCCTGATCCGACAGCTCGCGGCCGAGGGCACGACGATCCTGCTCACCACCCACTACCTGGAGGAGGTCGAGGCGCTCGCCGACCGGCTCGCGATCATCGCGGGCGGCCGGATCGCCGCCGAGGGCTCCCCGGTGGAGCTGCGCCAGTCGTACAGCTCGGAAGCCACCGTCGAGTGGACCGAGGCGGACGGCTCACCGCGCAGCGAGCACACCGAGACACCCACGCGCACCGTCGCCGAGCTCGTCGGCCGCTTCGACGGCGAGATCCCGGATCTGCGCATCAGCCGCCCCACGCTGGAGGACGTCTACCTCCGTCTGACCGGACAGGAGACCGTGCGATGACGACGACTGCCGCACCCACCCGTAAGGCGACCGCCGGGCAGCTGCCCGGAGCGTGGAGGCTCGGACTGCACCAAGGAGCCCTGGAATTACGGCAGTTCTTCCGGCTGCGCGAGCAGGTGGTCTTCACCTTCGCGTTCCCGATCGTGTTCCTCTTCCTGTTCGCCTCGATCTTCAGCGACGACGTCGAGGGCGCCGGGATCACCGCGTCCCAGCTGTACGTCCCCGCGATGATCGCCGCGGGCATCATGTCCACCAGCTTCCAGTCGCTCGGCATCTCGATCGCGGTCGAGCGCGACGAGAAGGTCCTGCGCAGGTTGCGCGGGACACCGATGCCGCCGAGCGTGTACTTCCTCGGCAAGATCTGGCTGGTCCTGGTCACCGGTCTGATGGAGACCGTCGCCCTGCTGGTCGTGGGCACGGTCTTCTACGACGTGGATCTGCCCGGCGACGCGGCGACCTGGCTCACCTTCGGCTGGGTGTTCCTGCTCGGACTCACCGGCTGCGCCCTGCTCGGCATCGCGATCAGCAGCGTGCCGAAGTCCGCCCGCAGCGCCACCTCCGTGGTCGTCCTGCCCTTCCTGGTGCTGCAGTTCATCTCCGGGGTCTACATCGCGATCGACACCCTGCCGGACTGGATGCTGAACATCGGCGCCCTCTTCCCGCTCAAGTGGATGTGCCAGGGCCTGCGCGGGGTGTTCCTGCCCGAGTCGGCCAAGGTCCTTGAGCTGGCGGACAGTTGGGAGTACGGGCGCATCGCCCTGGTGCTCGGGGCCTGGTGCGTCGGAGGATTGCTCCTGTGTCTGGGAACCTTCCGGTGGACGAGCCGGCGCGACGGCTGAACGGCCCGGCGCGCGCACGCGACATCGACGTGGACGTCCACAGCCGGGTCTGGCTCGGCTGGGACGCCTACTTCGCCGTGGTCTGGGTGGGGACCGTGCTGTTCGTGCTCGGCGGCGCGTTCCCCGCGCCGTTCGCCGTACGGCTCGCCGCATGCGGGCTGGTCACGCTGATGGTGCCCTGGTACCTGTACGCGGGCCGCCAGGCGCTGCGGACCGGCGGCGAGGACGAACGGGCCGCGGGCCGCTATGTCTACGTGGCCGTCGTGCTCTTCTCCGTGACGACCTGGCTGATGCCCGAAAGCCGTATGGCCACCTTCGCCCTCGTACCGCAGTGCTTCATGGTCCTTCGCTACCGGCAGGCGATGATCACCGTCGCCGTGATCAACGTCCTGCCCATCGTGGGCTGGGCCGCGATCTGGCGCCCGGAAGCAGGTCCGCTGTTCTTCAACGCGGTCTCGGCCGCCGTCACCCTGGTCTTCTCCCTCGTCTTCGGCAGCTGGATCATCAAGGTGATCGAGCAGAGCGAGGAACGGGGCGCGCTGATCGCCGAGTTGGACGCCAGCCGTGAGGAGGTCGCCCGGCTCTCGACCGAGCACGGGGCCCTCGCCGAGCGGGAGCGGATGTCGCGCGAGATCCACGACACACTGGCCCAGGGATTCACCAGCCTCCTGATGCTGGTGCAGGCGGTCGAGGGCGAGCTCGACAACGATCTGCCGGGCGCGCGGCGGCACTTGGCGCTGATGGAGCGGACGGCTCGGGAGAATCTCGCCGAGGCCCGCGCCCTTGTCGCCGGCCGCGCCCCGGCGGACCTGGAGGGCGATGCCTCGCTGCCGGACGCGCTGCGGCGGCTGGCCGACCGCCACGAGGCGAGCCTCGTCGTCACGGGTGGCGCACGGCCCTTGGCGCCCGGCCTCGAGGTCGTGGTACTGCGCTCGTGCCAGGAGGCACTCAGCAACGTGCGCAAGCACGCGGGACCGGACGCGCGGGCCGAGGTACGGCTCGCGTACGACGAGGAGGAACTGACCTTGGCCGTACGGGACACCGGCTGCGGCTTCGACACCGGCGCACCGCATCAGGGGTACGGGCTGCGCGGGCTGCGGGCGCGGGTGGCCGAGGTGCGGGGGACGGCGGAGATCGACGGGCGGCCCGGGGAAGGGACGACCGTGACGGTGCGGCTGCCGCTGCCCGAGGTCGCGGTGGCTGCACCGGTAGGGGTACCGGCGCCCGCGGCAGCCGGCCCAGGATGTACTCCCCTTCCACACCCACCGCACGCACTCCCCCGCACGTCGAGGAGCCCCGAATGATCCGCGTCCTGCTCGCCGACGACCACCCCGTCGTCCGGGAGGGCCTTCGGGCGATGCTCAGCGCCGAGCCCGACCTCGACGTCATCGCCGAGGCCTCCAGCGGCCCGCAGGCCGAGGCCCTCACCGCCCAACTCGCCCCGGACATCGTCCTGATGGACCTCCGCATGCCCGGCGGTGGCGGCGTCGAATCCATCGAACGGATGGCAGCGGCCGGTCTGACCTGCCGGATCATCGTCCTCACCACGTACGAGACCGACCGCGACATCCTGCGCGCGGTCGAGGCGGGCGCGGCCGGCTATCTGCTCAAGGACCTGGCCCGCGGCGAACTCGCCGACGCGGTACGGGCAGCGGCACGCGGCGAGACGGTGCTCGCGCCCTCGGTGGCGGCCCGGCTGGTCGACCAACTGCGCAACCGGCCCGAGCGGCCACGGCTGTCCGAGCGCGAGACGGCCGTGCTCCGGCTGGTCGCCGAGGGCTGCACCAACGCGGAGATCGGGCGCAGGCTGCACATCGGCGAGTCCACGGTGAAGACCCATCTGCTGCGCACGTTCGGCAAGTTGGGGGTGGACGACCGCACCTCGGCGGTGACCAGCGCGATGCGGCACGGGCTCCTGGAGCAGTGAAGGCCCCGGAGGCGTACCTCCGGGGCCTTCACCGTACGCAAAGCACTCAGAAAAGCACTCAGCCGAGCTTGGACTTCAGCGTCTCCACGACCGCGTCCAGCGCCACAGGACCCTGCTCACCGGACTCCATGTCCTTGAGCTGGACCACACCTTCGGCGAGGTCGCGCTCACCGGCGACGAGCGTGAAGCGCGCGCCCGAACGGTTCGCGTTCTTCATCGCGCCCTTGAGGCCCTTGCCGCCGAACGAGAAGTCCGCGGCGATCCCGGCCTTGCGCAGCTCGGTCACCTTGCCGAAGAGCACCCGGCGGGCCTCCTCGCCGAGCGGCACGGCGAACACGCTCGTGGTGGAGGGCAGTTCGAGGTCCACGCCCTCCGCCTCGAGCGCAAGGACCGTACGGTCCACGCCGAGCGCCCAGCCGACGGACGGCAGCGCGGGGCCGCCGATCATCTCGGACAGACCGTCGTAACGGCCACCGCCGCCCACCGCGGACTGCGCGCCGAGACCGTCGTGCACGAACTCGAAGGTCGTGCGGGTGTAGTAGTCGAGGCCGCGCACCAGCTTCGCGTCGTCCTCGTACACCACACCTGCGGCGTCCAGGAGCTCGCGTACTTCCTTGTGGTATGCCCGGCAGGTGTCGCACAGCGAGTCCGGGATCTGCGGCGCGTCGGCGAGCTGCTTCTGCACCTCGGCCCGCTTGTCGTCGAGCACCCGCAGCGGGTTGATCTCGATCCGGCGCCGCGTCTCCTCGTCGAGGTCGAGCCCGCGCAGGAACTCCTGGAGCGTGGCCCGGTAGACGGGACGGCACTCCTTGTCGCCCAGCGAGTTGAGCAGGATGCGGAAGTTGCGCAGCCCGAGCGAGCGGTACGCCTGGTCGGCCAGGATGATCAGCTCGGCGTCGAGCGCCGGGTCCTCGGCGCCGATCGCCTCGGCACCGACCTGCGAGAAGTGGCGGTAACGGCCCTTCTGCGGACGCTCGTAGCGGTAGTACGAGCCCGAGTACCAGAGCTTGACCGGCAGGTTGCCCGCCTTGTGCAGGTTGGCCTCAAGCGCCGCGCGCAGCACGGAGGCGGTGCCCTCGGGACGCAGGGCGAGCTTGTCTCCGCCCTTGGTCTCGAAGGCGTACATCTCCTTGGTCACGATGTCGGTGGACTCACCGACACCGCGCGCGAACAGCTCGACGTTCTCGAAGCCCGGGGTCTCGACATAGCCGTAGCCGGAGTTCTTCAGCGGCGCCGAGATCGCGTCGCGTACCGCGAGATACGTCGCCGAGTTCGGGGGAAGCAGGTCGTACGTGCCCTTGGGGGCCTGAAAAGTGCTCACGGTAGAACTCTCGTCACATTCCTCGTCGGGGAGCACCGGTGCTCCCGAGGCCGCCGGCCACCTGCCGCAGATACGGGTTGGTGGCACGTTCCTGGCCGATGGTCGTCTGGCCACCGTGTCCGGACAGGACCACGGTGGAATCGTCGAGGGGCAGGCAGACCCGCGCGAGGGAGGCGAGCATGTCGTCCATGTCGCCGCCCGGCAGATCAGTGCGCCCGATGGAGCCGGCGAACAGCAGGTCGCCCGAGAAGAACACCGACGGGATGTCGGAGCTCTCGGGCATCCGGAAGGTCACCGACCCCTTCGTATGCCCGGGGGCATGCGCGACGGAGAACTCCAGGCCCGCGAGATCCAGGGTGGCGCCGTCGGCCAGCTCCTTGACGTCGTCGGGCTCCCCCACGGTCAGCTCGCCCATGAGCGGCATCCCGATCGAGCGGCCCAGCGCCTTCTCGGGATCGCTCATCATGTAGCGGTCCTCGGGGTGGATCCAGGCCGGTACGTCATGGGCTCCGCACACCGGGACGACCGAGGCGACATGGTCGAGGTGGCCATGGGTGAGCACGACGGCGACGGGCTTGAGCCGATGCTTCTTCAGCGCTTCCTCGACACCTTCGGTGGCCTGGTGGCCCGGGTCGATGATCACGCACTCCTCGCCTGCGGCGGGGGCGACCAGGTAACAGTTGGTCCCCCAGGCCCCGGCGGGGAACCCGGCAATCAGCACGATCGTCCTTACCTTCGGTCCGACGGAAGAAGCGGAAGGAATCCTCGATCATCCCGGATTCTCGACAATCCGGAAAATCCAGCGGATTCCAGCAGCCGCAGGGCAGCCGCAGGTCAACGGGCTACAACAGCTGCGGATCAAAGCGTACCGGCGCGGCTCGGCACACAGCGAACCCATATACGGTACGGGCAGGCTTCGGACCGGCAGATCAACACGTACGAGGAGAGACCCAGGTGGTCAGCAACGAACAGCGGCGCAAGCAGCTCGCGCGGGAGAAGTTCGCTCGGCAGCAGCAGCGGCGCGAGTCGGCACGGCGCAAGGCCAAGCAGCGCAACACGATCATCGCGTCCACTCTCGTAGTGGTGCTCGCGGCCGGTGGCGGCGCTTGGGCGGCAGGTGCGTTCAAGAGCGAGGACAAGCCGGCGGACGCGGCCTCCGACTCCACCCCGTCGCAGACGCCCACGCCCGAGCAGTCGCCGGCCCCCAAGATGGCCATCGACAAGAAGGCGAAGTACACCTTCGACGTCAAGACCAACGAGGGTGACATCTCCATCGCGATGGACGCGGCGAAGACGCCGGAGACCGTCAACTCTTTCAAGCACCTCGCCGACAAGGGTTTCTTCGACGGCACCAAGTGCCACCGCCTCACCACTCAGGGCATCTACGTTCTGCAGTGCGGTGACCCCCAGGGCACCGGCGCGGGCGGCCCCGGCTACTCGATCCCGGACGAGAACCTCGAAGGACTCGGCAAGGCCGGCGCGGACGGCTCGGTGACCTACCCGGCGGGCACGGTCGCGATGGCCAACGCGGGCCCGAACACCGGCGGCAGCCAGTTCTTCCTGGTCTACAAGGACTCCAAGCTGCCCCCCGCGTACACGCCGTTCGGCGAGATGGACAAGGGCGGTCTGAAGATCGTCGAAGCGGTCGGCAAGGCCGGCGTCGCCGAGGGCAGCCAGAGCCCTAGCGACGGCGCTCCGAAGAAGGCCGTCACCATCGAAAAGGCGACGGTAAAGAAGAACTGATCCCCGGGATTCTGTAGCGCTGGATGCGGACAGCCGCCCTGCTCGTCGCCTATGTTGGCGTTGTGCAGGGCGCCGTGTGCGGCTGCCCTGAGGAAACTGTGGACGATGCCCCGGGCCCGGGAGCCCGGCTGAGCATCATGTGGAGGAGGCGCTGTGAGCAGCGACCCGTGGGGCCGCGTCGATGAGGCGGGGACCGTGTACGTGCGTACGGCCGACGGCGGTGAACGAGAAGTCGGTTCGTGGCAGGCAGGCTCTCCTGATGAGGCGCTGGCCTACTTCAAGCGCAAGTACGACGGCCTCGTCGTCGAGATCGGCCTCCTCGAGCGCCGGGTGCAGACGACGGACCTGTCGGCCAAGGACGCTTCGACGGCCATCGAGCATCTGCGGGAGCAGGTCACGGACGCCCATGCCGTGGGCGATCTGGCGGCCCTGACGACGCGTCTGGACAAACTGGTCGAGTCGGTCGAGTCGCGCCGCGAGGAGCGCAAGGTCCAGAAGGCCAAGCAGACCGACGAGGCGCGTCACTCCAAGGAGGCGCTCGTCGTCGAGGCCGAGGAACTGGCGCAGAGCGAGCAGTGGCGCCATGCCGGCGAACGGCTGCGGGCCCTGGTGGACACCTGGAAGGGTCTGCCGCGCCTGGACCGCAAGTCCGACGACGAGCTGTGGCACCGCTTCTCGCACGCACGGTCCGCTTTCTCCAAGCGCCGCAAGGCCCACTTCGCGTCGCTCGACGCGCAGCGCGAGGACGCCCGTAAGGCCAAGGAGAAGCTGGTCGCCGAGGCCGAGTCGCTCTCGAACTCGCAGGACTGGGGGCCGACCGCGGCCCGCTACCGCGAGCTGATGACGGAGTGGAAGGCCGCGGGCCGCGCGCAGCGCGAGCACGAGGACGAGCTGTGGAACCGCTTCCGCGGCGCCCAGGACGTCTTCTTCACGGCCCGCAGCGGCGTCTTCGCCGAGCGGGACGCGGAGCAGGGCGAGAACCTCAAGCTCAAGGAGGAGCTGGCCGACGAGGCCGAGAAGCTCCTGCCGATCTCGGATCTGAAGACGGCCCGTGCCGCGTTCCGTTCGCTCAACGAGCGCTGGGAGGCCATCGGCCACGTCCCGCGGGATGCCCGTCCGAAGGTCGAGGGCCGGATGCACTCGGTCGAGCGTGCGCTGCAGGAGGCCGAGGAGTCGGAGTGGCGCCGCACCAACCCGGAGGCGCGTGCGCGTGCCGCGGGTCTGACCGGTCAGCTGCAGGCCGCGGTGGACAAGCTGCAGGGCCAGGTCGAGGCGGCTCGTGCGTCGGGCAACAACTCCAAGGCCGACAAGCTCCAGCGGGAGCTCGACGGTCGCCAGGCGCTGCTCGACCAGGCTCTGAAGGGGCTTGAGGAGTTCGGCGGCTGACAGAGCCGATCGGTTCCATACGAAAGGGGCTTGCGTACACCACGTACGCAAGCCCCTTTCGTATGGCTGGAGTTGGTTACGGCCTGCGCGCCGACGTCACCCGGTACACGTCGTACACGCCCTCCACACCCCGTACCGCCTTCAGGACGTGTCCCAGGTGCTTGGGGTCGCCCATCTCGAAGGTGAAGCGGGATGTGGCCACCCGGTCGCGGGAGGTCTGCACCGCCGCGGACAGGATGTTGACGTGCTGGTCGGACAGGACCCGAGTGACGTCCGAGAGCAGACGCGAGCGGTCCAGGGCCTCGACCTGGATGGCGACCAGGAAGACCGAGGACTGCGTGGGTGCCCATTCGACCTCGAGGATCCGCTCGGGCTGCTGCGAGAGCGAGTCCACGTTGACGCAGTCCTTGCGGTGTACGGAGACACCGCTGCCGCGCGTCACGAAGCCCATGATCGGATCGCCGGGCACAGGCGTGCAGCAGCGCGCGAGCTTGACCCACACATCGTCGACACCCTTGACGACCACGCCGGGGTCGGCGCTGGAGCGGCGCTTGGAGCGGCCGCGGGTCGGCGGGGCGGTCTCGGCGATGTCCTCGTTGGCCGCGTCCTCGCCGCCGAGCGCCTGGACCAGCTTCTGCACGACGTTCTGCGCGGCCACATGGCCCTCGCCGATCGCCGCGTAGAGCGAGGAGATGTCCGGGTAGCGCATCTCGTGCGCGAGCGTGACGAGGGAGTCGCCGGTCAGGATCCGCTGGATGGGCAGGTTCTGCTTGCGCATCGCACGGACGATGGCTTCCTTGCCCTGCTCGATCGCCTCGTCGCGGCGCTCCTTGGAGAACCACGCGCGGATCTTGTTGCGCGCCCGCGGCGACTTGACGAAGCCCAGCCAGTCGCGGGACGGTCCCGCGCCGGCCGCCTTGGAGGTGAAGACCTCCACCAAGTCGCCGTTGTCCAGGGTGGATTCGAGCGGTACGAGCCGCCCGTTGACCCGTGCTCCTATGGTCCGGTGGCCGACCTCCGTGTGCACGGCGTACGAGAAGTCGACCGGGGTCGCTCCCGCCGGAAGCGCTATGACGTCGCCCTTCGGCGTGAAGACGAAGACCTCGTTACGGGAGAGGTCGAAGCGCAGGGACTCGAGGAACTCGGACGGGTCCTCGGTCTCCTTCTGCCAGTCGAGCAACTGGCGCAGCCACGCCATGTCGTTGAGATGGTCGTCCTTGCCGGTCTTCTTCGGTACGTCGCTGCGCACCTTCGAGGTGCCGGCGACGGCCTCCTGCTTGTACTTCCAGTGGGCGGCGATGCCGTACTCGGCGCGGCGGTGCATGTCGAAGGTGCGGATCTGCAGCTCGACGGGCTTGCCGTTGGGCCCGATCACCGTCGTGTGCAGCGACTGGTACATGTTGAACTTGGGCATCGCGATGTAGTCCTTGAACCGGCCCGGTACCGGATTCCATCGCGCGTGCACCGTGCCGAGCGCCGCATAGCAATCGCGGACCGTGTCGACAAGTACCCGAATACCCACCAGGTCGTAGATCTCGGCGAAGTCGCGGCCTCGCACGATCATCTTCTGGTAGACGCTGTAGTAGTGCTTCGGCCTGCCGGTGACCGTGGCCTTGATACGGGCCGCGCGCAGATCGGCCTGGACCTCGTCGGTCACTATGGCCAGATACTCGTCGCGCTTGGGGGCCCGCTCGGCGACGAGGCGCACGATCTCGTCGTACATCTTGGGGTAGAGGATCGCGAAGGCGAGGTCCTCCAGCTCCCACTTGATGGTGTTCATGCCCAGGCGGTGCGCCAGCGGAGCGTAGATCTCCAGCGTCTCGCGGGCCTTCTTCTCCTGCTTCTCGCGCTTGAGGTAGCGCATCGTGCGCATGTTGTGCAGGCGGTCGGCGAGCTTGATGACCAGGACCCGGGGGTCCTTGGCCATCGCGACGACCATCTTGCGCACGGTCTCGGCCTGCGCGGCCTCGCCGAACTTGACCTTGTCGAGCTTGGTGACGCCGTCGACGAGCAGCGCGACCTGGTCGCCGAAGTCGCGGCGCAGGGTGTCCAGGCCGTACTCGGTGTCCTCGACGGTGTCGTGCAGGAGCCCGGCCATCAGCGTGGCCGGGTCCATGCCGAGCTCGGCGAGGATGGTCGTGACGGCGAGCGGGTGCGTGATGTACGGGTCGCCGCTCTTGCGCTTCTGACCCCGGTGCCAGCGCTCGGCCACCTGGTACGCGCGCTCGATCTGGCGGAGCGTGGAGGTCTCGATCTTGGGGTCGTTACTGCGCACTATCCGCAGCAGGGGCTCCAGGACGGGGTTGTACGGGTTGGAGCGCTGCACTCCGAGACGGGCGAGACGGGCCCGTACACGATTGGAGGACGAGTTCGACCGGGAGCCGCTGGACGCGGCGGTCGAGCCCGCACGCGAGGACGTGGCGCCGGCCGGGCGCATCGGAGGCGCGGCGGGCCGCTCACCGGTCTGTCCCGGCTTCGGGGGGTGCTTTTCGGCCGCCGGGTCGCTCTTCGCGGGCAGGGCAGCGGCCGCCGCGGCCTCGGGGTCCGCAGGCTTGGCGGCCTCGGACTTCGCGGCGGTGAGTGGCTGTCGGGCCTCGTCTGGCAAGAGCGCTCCTCATGCAGAATCCGGCCCCCCGTTCAGGTCCGGACTGCCATGGTATCGACCCTCGGCGTTCCGCTCGTGCCCGACGGTTCACGCTGTGGTCCGTCGCACGTTCGTCGGACTTCGCGAAATCGCCGGTATACCTTCGCCGAAACGCCTTTCCCGACGTCCGGAAAAGCCGTGAGGGCGGATTCCGGGAACGTCCGGAATCCGCCCTCACGGGGAAATCATCGCTCGCTTCAGACGACGAGCACCGCGTCCAGCGGAGCGCCTTCGAGAGCCGGCTCCAGACGGGCCCTGCCGCCCAGGAAACCGAGCTCCATCAGGACGGCCACACCCGCGACCTCGGCGCCCGCACGGCGCACCAGGTGCAGCGAGGCCTCGGCCGTACCGCCGGTGGCGAGGACGTCGTCGATGACCATGACGCGGTCGCCCGCGCACAGGTCCTCGGCGTGCACCTCGATCTCGGCGCTGCCGTACTCCAGGTCGTACGCCTGCTTGAGCGTCGCTCCGGGGAGCTTGCCCGCCTTGCGTACGGGGATGAAGCCGAGGCCGGCGCGGACCGCGACCGGAGCCGCGAGGATGAACCCACGCGCCTCCAGGCCGACGATCTTGGTCGCACCGTGCCGTACGCACAGCTCGGCGAGCTCGTCCGTGAGGACCGTGAACGCCTCCGGGTCCGCCAGCAGCGGCGTGATGTCCTTGAACACCACGCCGGGCTTCGGATAGTCCGGTACGTCGCGGATACGGCTGAGCAGCAGCTCGGCGGCCTTGGCGGACTCGGTCATCGGCGCTTCCCGGAAGGACGGCCCTTGCCGCGTGCACGCGAGGAGGGCTGGGTCCGGGCAACGCCGGCGCGCTGACCGACGACGGCGGGGGCCGCGTCCTCGGGCAGCTCGTCCTCGAACTCGTCACCGCCGACCGGCTCACCGGTCGACTCGCCCTTGGCCGCGGCGGCCGCGCGCTTGGCGAGCACCCGTTTCTTCAGGAGCTTCATCGCCGGCTCGCGCTCCTTGAGGTCGGCGACGAGCGGGGTGGCGATGAAGATCGAGGAGTACGCACCGGCGGCGAGACCCACGAACAGCGAGAGCGAGATGTCGTTCAGCATGCCGGCGCCAAGGACACCGCCACCGATGAACAGCAGGCCCGCGACGGGCAGCAGCGCCACCACGGTGGTGTTGATGGAACGGACCAGCGTGGAGTTGATCGACTTGTTGGCGATGTCGCTGTATGTGAACCGGGTCTGCTTCGTGATGTCCTTCGCCCCCTCCTTGAGGGAGTCGAAGACGACGACCGTGTCGTAGAGCGAGTAACCGAGGATCGTGAGCAGACCGATCACGGTGCCCGGGGTGACCTCGAAGCCCACGAGGGAGTAGATCCCGACGGTGATCGTGATGTCGTGGATCAGGGCCACCAGGGCCGCGACCGCCATCCGCCACTCGAACGCGATCGCCAGGTAGATCACGCACAGGATCATGAACACGATGCAGCCGGTCCACGCCTTGTTGGCGATCTGCTCACCCCAACTGGGGCCGACCAGCTCCGCGTTGATGTTCTTCGCGGGCACGCCGAGGTCCTCGGCGAGCGCCGCCTTGATCTCGGCGGACTTCTTGACGTCCACCCCGGCGATCTGGACTCGCGCGGTGCCGTTGCCGAGCTTCTGGACGATGGCCTGGTGGCCCGAGGCCGCTTCGGCGGAGTCCGTGATCTTCTCGACCGAGGCGGCGGTCTTCGGAGTATTGAAGACCGCGCCGCCCTTGAACTCGATGCCCATGTTGAGGCCCTGCACCGCCAGGGCCACGATGGCCGTGATGGTGATCAGGACCGAGACGCCGTACCAGATGAACCGCTTGCCGATGAAGTCGTAGCCGACTTCGCCGCGATACAGCCTGGCGCCGAGGTTGCCGAGCTTCGACATCTCACGCCTCCTTCGGGTCGACGGTACCGGCGGCAGTGCCAGTGGTACGACGGGAGCGGCGCAGCGGGGGCTTGGCGCCCAGACGCTTGGGGTCGAGACCGGACCACGGGTGGCCGCTGCGGAAGAACTTCTTGCGCGCCAGGATCGTCATCAGCGGCTTGGTGAACAGGAACACCACGACGACGTCCAGGAGCGTGGTCAGGCCGAGCGTGAACGCGAAGCCCTGCACCTTGCCGACGGTGACGATGAACAGCACCGCGGCGGCGAGGAACGACACGAAGTCGGAGACCAGGATCGTGCGCCGGGCGCGCGGCCAGGCGCGCTCGACGGCCGGCTGGATCGTCCGGCCCTCGCGCACCTCGTCACGGATGCGCTCGAAGTACACGATGAAGGAGTCGGCGGTGATACCGATGGCCACGATCGCACCGCAGACCGCCGGCAGGTTCAGCGCGAAGCCGATGGCCGGGCCGAGCAGCGCCATGATCGTGTACGTCAGGATCGCCGAGACGCCGAGCGAGGCGATGGCGACGAGCGACAGGCCTCGGTAGTAGAGCACCAGGTAGATGATGACCAGGGCGAGACCGATGGCGCCGGCGATCAGACCGGCCTCAAGCTGGTCACCGCCGAGCGCGGCGGTGACGCTGTCGACGCTCTGCTCGCTGAAGGTCAGCGGAAGCGAACCGTACTTCAGCATGTTCGCCAGCTCGGTGGCCGACTCCTGCGTGAAGGAACCGGTGATCTCGGCGTTGGAGCTGAGCGTCTGGTTGACGGTCGGGGCGGAGACCACGTCGTTGTCGAGGACGATCGCGAACTGGTTCAGCGGCTGCTGCTGCTTGGAGAGCTCACCGGTGATCTTCGCGAACTTCTTGGACCCAGCATCGCTGAAGTCCATCGTGACCTTCCAGATGCCCTGCTGCTGGTCGATCACGGCCTTGGAGTCGTCGACGTCCTTACCGTCCACGGCGGCGGGGCCGAGGATGTACTTCTCCCACTGACCGATGTTGTTCTTGCCACAGGCGACGATCGTGTCCGTCGCCTTGGTGCCCGCGGCGACATCGGTGCGCTGCTTCTTGTCCGTGCAGTTCAGCGCGGCGAACTTGTCGGTGATCGCCTTGGCGGCCGGGTCGACGGACTCGCTGGCGCTCGGGCTCGGGGACGCCTTCGGGTCGCTGGAGTCGCTCGCCGTGGGCGTGGGGCTCGGGGCCTTCAGAGCCTCGGAGACGGCGCGGCCCTGCGGGGTCTCGCTGGAGCTCGCGGAAGGCGTGGACGACTTGTCCTTGTCCTTGTCCGCGTCGTCCTTCTTGCCGCTCTCGGAGGCGGAGGGCGTGGCCGACGGCGTGGCGGCCGGGTCGGCCTTCGGGTCACCGGCCGCGAGCTGGAGCACGGGGCGGAAGTAGAGCTGAGCGGTCGTGCCGACCTGCTCCCGGGCCTGGTCCTCGTTCGCACCCTTGGGGATGTTCACGATGATGTTCCGGTCGCCCTGGGTCTGGACCTCGGCTTCGGAAACACCCAGACCGTTGACACGGCGCTCAATGATGTTGACCGCTGTGTTCATGTTCGTCGGGTTGATCGCGTTCTTCGCGCCCGGCTCGTTCTCGGCCTGGAGCGTGATGCTCGTGCCGCCCGCGAGGTCGATGCCAAGGCGCGGGGTGGTGTGCCCGGACAGGAACATCCCCCCGGTGAGCGCCACCATGATGATCGCGATCAGGGCCAGAGCGCGTCCCGGCTTGGGCTGGCCGCTCTGCCCCCTGGCCTTCTTCGGTGCTGCCACCTTCTCGTTTCTCCCTGTCCAACCGCCCCGGCAGCCGGCTCGTGGCCGGTCAGCGGACCTGGGCGGCCCTAAGTGGTGTCGAGAGACCACACGAAGTCACACGTTCCGTGGACCGCGCCACGACTGAGCGCGACACGGTCCCGGGTCGTGGCTACTTCGTGTCGCCCTCGCCGTCGGTCTTCTGCGGCTCGGCGTCGCCTTCGGCGTCCTTCTTGCCGAGGTCGATGGGCGAGTCGTCCGAAGCGTCAACGTCGGCGGGCTCGTCGGCCTTGGTCAGGGAGGAGGCGTCGTCCGGAACCTCGTCGCCCGAGACGTCCTCGGCGTTGATGCCGTGGACGATGCGGTTGTACTCGTCGTCGTCGAGGACGGCGCCGATGGAGTTCTTCGCGTAGATCGCGTGGACGCCGGGGGCCACCTCGAGCGTGACAGCTTCGTCGGTGACTTCCTTGACGACGGCGTACATGCCCCCGATCGTGCGGACGCCCGTGCCGGGCTGCATCTGGTTGCGCATCTCGGCCGCCTGCTGCTGCTTCTTCTTGGCAGAACGGGTCATCAGGAACATGACCCCGATGATCAAGATGAACGGAAGGAAGCTGATGGGATTCACGGGAACGGGTTTCCTTCGCACGACCGCGCTGATGAGCGGCCTACTGGATGGGGGTGGGCACACCGCCGATAAGGGCGGCATCGGCGGAGTCTAAGCGAGTCCGCACGGATGGAACAACGCTCAGCATGGCACCGGGGTTCCACGCCGGGCGAGCACCCCGGCCGTCACGCCCCGAACAGGTCGCCTTGTCCGGATCCGCCGGTTCCGTAACTCTGCGGAGCCGTGAGACCCAGATGCGCCCATGCCGCCGGAGTGGCGACCCGGCCGCGCGGGGTGCGGGCGAGCAGTCCTTCGCGTACGAGGAAAGGCTCGGCCACTTCCTCCACGGTCTCGCGCTCCTCCCCCACGGCCACCGACAGTGTCGACAAGCCGACAGGTCCACCGCCGAACAGCTTGAGCAGCGCTTCGAGTACGGCGCGGTCCAGCCGGTCGAGGCCGCGGGCGTCCACCTCGTACACCCCGAGTGCCGCCGCGGCGATCTCCTGCGTGATCAGACCGTCCGCCTTCACCTGCGCGTAGTCCCGTACGCGACGAAGCAGCCTGTTGGCGATACGGGGCGTGCCACGCGAGCGGCCCGCGATCTCCGCCGCGCCCGCGGTGTCGATGGTGACGTCGAGCAGATCGGCGGAGCGGTGGATCACGCGCTCCAGTTCGGCGGGCTCGTAGAACTCCATATGTGCCGTGAAGCCGAAGCGGTCGCGCAGCGGCGGCGGCAGCAGGCCCGCCCGTGTGGTGGCGCCGACGAGCGTGAACGGCGGGAGTTCCAGCGGGATCGCGGTGGCGCCCGGGCCCTTGCCGACGATGACGTCGACTCGGAAGTCCTCCATCGCCATGTAGAGCATCTCCTCGGCGGGCCGCGACATCCGGTGGATCTCGTCGAGGAAGAGGACCTCTCCCTCCTGCAGTGAGGAGAGGATCGCCGCCAGGTCGCCGGCGTGCTGGATCGCGGGACCGCTCGTGATGCGGATCGGGGCCTCCATCTCGGCCGCGATGATCATCGAGAGGGTGGTCTTGCCGAGGCCGGGGGCGCCGGACAGGAGCACGTGGTCGGCGGTGGCTCCGCGCTGGCGGGCCGCGCGCAGGACGAGGTCGAGCTGTTCGCGCACCCGCTCCTGGCCGACGAACTCGGCGAGCGACTTGGGTCGCAGGGCCGCCTCGACGGCCTGGTCCTCGCCGTCCGCGGCGGAGCCCACCAGGCGACCCTCGTCGGCCGGCTGTGCGGTGTCGTCCCAGTTCACGGTGGAGTGCCTCGCCAGTTCGTTCGTGATGACAGATGTACGGGGATCAGCGCGTGCGGTTCAGCGTCTGCAGCGCGGCCTTGAGAAGCGGGCCGACCTGCGGGGTGCCGTCCATGGCCTCGGCCTGCGGGGCGACCGCGCTGACGGCTTCGTCGGCCTCACGGGTCGCATAGCCGAGCCCGATGAGCGCGGCGTGCAGCTGGTCGCGCCAGGAGGCGGTGGCCTGGGCACCGACCACGGGGGCCGTGCCGAGGGGGGCGCCGAGCCGGTCCTTGTATTCGAGGAGCAGCTTCTGCGCGCCCTTCTTGCCGATGCCGGGCACCGCCGTCAGGGCCTTCTCGTCGCCGGTCGCGACGGCCCGGCGCAGCGCGTCCGGGGAGTGCACCGCGAGCATCGCCTGCGCAAGGCGCGGACCGACTCCGCTCGCGGTCTGCAGCAGCTCGAAGGTCTGGCGCTCGTCGTCGTCCGCAAACCCGTACAGAGTGAGGGAGTCCTCGCGTACGACCAAAGAGGTCGCGAGCTTGGCCTGCTGACCGATCCGCAGCCCGGACAGGGTGTTCGGCGTGCACTGCACGGCCATGCCGATCCCGCCGACCTCGACCACCGCGGCATCAGGGGCGAGGGCGGCGACGGGTCCGCTGACGAAGGCGATCATCGGGTACGGCCTTTCGATGCGTGCAGCGCTGCGGCTTGCTGGAGTCTCTGTTCGGCTACGGCTTGCTGAAGCCGCTGTTCGGCGACCGCCTGCTGGAACCGGTTCTGCGCGGCGGCTTCCTGGAGGCGGTTCTTCGCGGGCGCGCGCCAGATATGGCAGATGGCGAGGGCCAGGGCATCGGCGGCGTCGGCGGGCTTGGGCGGTGCGTCGAGCCGGAGCAGACGCGTGACCATGGCGCCGACCTGGGCCTTGTCGGCCCGTCCGCTGCCGGTCACGGCCGCCTTGACCTCGCTCGGCGTGTGCAGGGCGACGGGGATGCCGCGACGCGCGGCGCACAGCATCGCGACGGCGCTCGCCTGGGCGGTGCCCATGACCGTTCGTACGTTGTGCTGGCTGAACACCCGCTCCACGGCGACGAATTCGGGCCGGTGCTCGTCGAGCCACTGCTCGATGCCCTGCTCGATGGCGACGAGCCGCGAACCCAACTCGGCGTCCGCGGGCGTGCGTACGACACCGACACCGTGCATCGTGAGCGGCCGGCCGGCCACACCCTCGACCACACCGACACCGCACCGCGTCAGACCTGGGTCGACCCCGAGTACCCGCACGCCACCTCCCCTGCTCACCTGTTCGTGCAGGCTATCTGCTGCCACCGACAAAACAGCGGGCCGACGGGATGTGTCCCGTCGGCCCGCCGTCCGAGCGAAGCTCAGCCGTCCAAGCGAAGCTCAGGCGTCGACCTTCTCCATGATCTCGTCCGAGACATCGAAGTTGGCGAAGACGTTCTGCACGTCGTCGCTGTCCTCGAGCGCGTCGATCAGCTTGAAGATCTTCCGTGCGCCCTCTTCGTCCAGTTCGACCTGCATGGTCGGGACGAAGTTGGCGTCGGCCGAGTCGTATTCGATCCCGGCTTCCTGCAGCGCGGTGCGCACCGCGACCATGTCGGTGGCCTCGGAGAGCACCTCGAAGGACTCACCCAGGTCGTTGACCTCTTCGGCACCCGCGTCGAGCACCGCACCGAGGACGTCGTCCTCGGACAGCTCGCCCTTGGGGACGATCACGACGCCCTTGCGGTTGAACAGGTACGACACCGAGCCCGGGTCGGCCATGTTGCCGCCGTTGCGCGTCATGGCGACGCGGACGTCCGAGGCGGCACGGTTGCGGTTGTCGGTGAGGCACTCGATGAGCACCGCGACACCGTTGGGGCCGTAACCCTCGTACATGATCGTCTCGTAGTCGGCGCCGCCGGCCTCGAGGCCCGCGCCGCGCTTGACCGCGGAGTCGATGTTCTTGTTCGGGACCGAGCTCTTCTTCGCCTTCTGGATGGCGTCCTCGAGCGTCGGGTTGCCGCTGACATCGGCGCCGCCCGTACGCGCGGCGACCTCGATGTTCTTGATCAGCTTCGCGAAGAGCTTGCCGCGCTTGGCATCGATCACGGCCTTCTTGTGCTTAGTCGTGGCCCATTTAGAGTGGCCGGACATCTGCCTGTCTCCTTCGCGTAACCAATCTCTGTACGAACGACAGAGATCCTACCGGGATCCGGCGGCGGCCTTCTCCCGGACCAGCTCGGTCACCATCTCCACGAACAGTCCGTGCATCCGGTGGTCGCCCGTCAGTTCCGGGTGGAACGAGGTGGCGAGGGCATTGCCCTGACGTACGGCGACGATGTGACCCTCGTGCTCGGCGAGCACCTCGACCTCGGCACCGACGGACTCGACCCACGGGGCGCGGATGAAGACGCCCTCGACCGGACCCACGCCGGTGACGTCCACGGACGCCTCGAACGACTCGTTCTGGCGTCCGAACGCGTTGCGGCGCACGATCATGTCGATCCCGCCGATGGTCTCCTGGCCCGAGCGCGGGTCGAGGATCTTGTCGGCCAGCAGGATCAGTCCCGCGCAGGTGCCGTAGACCGGCAGGCCGGCGCGCACCCGCTCGCGCAGCGGCTCCAACAGGCCGAAGAGCACGGCCAGTTTGGAGATGGTGGTCGACTCTCCGCCGGGGATGACCAGGCCGTCGACCTCGGCGAGCTCCTCGGGGCGCCGCACCGGCCTGGCCACGGCATCAGCCGCGGCCAGGGCGATGAGGTGCTCCCGTACGTCACCCTGGAGTGCCAGGACTCCGATGACGGGGGTGGTGCTCATGGCTGCTTACCAGCCCCGGTTCGCGTAGCGCTCGGTCTCGGGCAGGGTGTCGCAGTTGATGCCGACCATGGCCTCGCCCAGGTTGCGGGAGGCGTCCGCGATGATCTTGGGGTCGTCGTAGAAGGTGGTGGCCTTCACGATGGCGGCGGCGCGCTTGGCCGGGTCGCCCGACTTGAAGATGCCGGAGCCGACGAAGACACCCTCGGCGCCGAGCTGGCGCATCAGGGCGGCGTCGGCCGGGGTGGCCACGCCACCCGCGGAGAACAGGACCACGGGGAGCTTGCCGAGCTCGGCAACCTCCTTGACCAGCTCGTACGGGGCGCGCAGCTCCTTGGCGGCGGCGTACAGCTCGTTGTTGTCGTAGCCGCGAAGACGCGCGATCTCGTTCTTGATCTGGCGCATGTGACGGACGGCCTCGACGACGTTGCCGGTGCCGGCCTCACCCTTCGAGCGGATCATGGCCGCGCCCTCGGCGATACGGCGCAGGGCCTCGCCCAGGTTGGTGGCGCCGCACACGAACGGGGTCGTGAAGGCGAACTTGTCGCTGTGGTTGACCTCGTCGGCCGGGGTCAGGACCTCGGACTCGTCGATGTAGTCGACGCCGAGGGACTGCAGGATCTGCGCCTCGACGAAGTGGCCGATGCGGGACTTGGCCATGACCGGGATGGAGACGGCCTCGATGATCTCTTCGATCATGTTGGGGTCGGACATCCGGGCCACGCCGCCGTCCTTGCGGATGTCGGCGGGCACGCGCTCCAGGGCCATGACGGCGACGGCGCCCGCGTCCTCGGCGATCTTCGCCTGCTCGGCGTTGACCACGTCCATGATCACGCCACCCTTGAGCTGCTCGGCCATGCCGCGCTTGACGCGCGCGGTGCCGGTCGCGGGGGCTGCGGAGATGTCGGAAGAGTTGGTGCTAGCCACGGATGACCTCACTGATGTGAATCACTGATGTGATGAAGACTGTGATGCTCCAAGCCTCTTCCTCGGAGCAGTCCACAACAAGGGCCAATGGGTAGCCGGTGGCTCATTTTCCCGTACGAGGGCGACGTACTGCCTGGTCAGGGACTTACGACCCGCTAGGCGCCGGGCCGGTCGGCCAGTGCGGCGGGCGGTTCGTCGTCCATCTCGAAGGCCATCGGGAAGGGCGCGTGGCCCGCGAGCCGGAAGAGCCGGACCTTGCGGTGGCGGCGCAGCGCACGTGCCGCGCGTACGGCGTCGTTGTGGAAGCGGCGGGCCATCGGCACCCTGCGCACCGCCTGGGCCAACTCCTCCGCGGCCTCCTCACCGCCGGGCGCCTCACGCACGGCCTCGACCTGGTCCGCGTCGGCGAACACCGCGCGCAGCGCCTGGCTCAGCTCGCTCTCGGCCACCTCGCGCTGCTCCTCGTCGGACTGGCGGGCGGCGTGCGCGGCTTCGTACAGCACGATCGAAGCCGCCGGGTCGAGCACATTGGACGTGGCCAGCTCCTGCGCGACCGAGGCCCGGCGAAGGAGCTGGGCGTCGAGTGCCGCCCGCGCCGCGTCGATCCGGGCATGCAGCCGGTCGAGCCGCCCGGCGGTCCAGCTCAGATACAAGCCGATGGCGAACAGGGCGACGGCGATCCAGATCAGGGTTACGGTCACGGGCGGAAAGGCTACCGGGACGGGGGCGTCGCTCTTTCACCTCCGAGGCCCGGACGACCTCAGGGGGATCCATGGAAAGACGGCAGGTGCTGGTGGCGGGGGCCGCGGGCGTGGCGAGTGCGGCGCTGGGCGGCGGTACGGCACAGGCGGCGTACGGCAGCACACCGGCGGCCGGTCGGACCGCCCTCCCGGACCGTGGAGCCGACCTCTCGAACCCTGAACACGCCGCCGTACACCGTGACCTCGCCGACGCGCTCGGGGCGCGGCCCACGGTGCTCGACCGCGGTATCGGCTGGACGCACACACGGTTCGTGATCGAGGACGGCGGGGTGCCGTACGCCGTGGACGTGGTCGCCGACACGACACAGCGCCCGCGTTCGCTCGCCTACCTGCTGCCCGGCGGCGGTCTGAACTTCACGTCGAGCTTCTTCACGCCGCGCGAGCGCAATCTCACCCACCACCTGCGCCGCCTCGGCCATCTCGTCATCGGCATCACCCCCCGCGAGGATCTCGCCACCGCCGCCGAGGTCTCCGCCGACTGGGGCCTCGCCGGACACGGCGAGGACGCACAGCGCGTGATCGACACGGTCGACGCCCTGCTCGGACTCCCGTACCAGCTCATCGGCCACTCGGCGGGCGCGGCCCTCGCGCTCGACCTCGCAGGTCGCACCGGTGGCAGGCGACTCGACCGGGTCGTCGTCCTCGACACCACCGGGCCGTACGAAGGCGAGCTCGCGCTGCGGGCGGCGCAGGCGCGCGAGACGTATCAGGCGCTGATCGACCAAGGTTCGTACGCCAACGCCACCGGTCTGAAGGGGCTGTTGGCCGCCGCCCTCGCCGATCCGGACGGCGCCAGTCCTGTCCCGCGCCCGGTCGATCCCACGACCCGGTTCACGAACGCGGGCGCCGCCCACTACGCACTGATCCGCACCGGCACCCTGCCCGGACCGGCCAATTGGATCTACCGGCAGGGCCACGCGGCCGGGACGTACACCTTCGGCGCCACCCCCGCCGAGGACCGCTTCACGCTCGCCCACAGCCCGCTGCCCGTCTGGGGCGAGGCGACGGCGGCGCTCGGCAGCGGTCTGATCCCGCACGCGCTGCTGCGGGACCTGTGCGCGCTCTGGGCCGGCGACGACGCCACGTATCGCATCGCCTGGGAGCGGATCAGGGCCGAGGTCGTCTGGGTCAACATGGAGCTCGGCCGGGGGGACTTCCCGCTGGGCGCAGAGCTGATCCGCGGGGGCGGGAACCGGCATGTGACCTTCGAGGTCGTACCGGGTTACGGCCACGGCGACCCGGTGTGGGGCGAGCAGGCGGACGTCCAGGTGTGGCCGCGGCTCACGCCTCGCTAGCCGCGCCTCAGGACCGGCTCGACGAGCGCAGACAACGCACGCCGAGGTCGGCCGGAGAGCCCTTGCGGGATGTCCCGGCGTCGGTGGCCGCCCCCGCCCAGACCTCCAGCGAGATCCGGCGGAAGTAGCGGTAGAAGGTGCGCAGCGCCACCCCCGCACGCTCTTCCGTGCGGCCGGACCCGATGCGCGGACCCGTCCCGAAGTGGCCTGGTTCCATGCGCAGTTGTAGGCGCGGGCCGATGCGCAGGGGATTTCTGCGCAGGAGCACGTGAGCAGTGACGGGCGGAGGTGCCGTACGGCCGCGGCCGCAGGGCGCCTCCGCCCGGAATCAGTCCCGTGCCCGCGCGAACCGCGCCCGCAGACCGGTCGCCCGCTCGTCCGTGGCCACCGAGGCCGCCCCGTCCGTCACCGTCTCGTAGACGGCGAGGATGTCGGCGCCGACCGTCGACCAGTCGAACCTGCGCACATGCGCGCTGCCCCGCTCGCTGAGCTCCGCCCGCCGTTCGGCGTCGCCGAGGAGGCCGAGGGCCTTGGCGGCCAGATCGTCGGCGTCCTCGTTGGCGAACAGCTCACCGGCCTCGCCCTGGTCAAGGACCTGGGCGAACGCGTCAAGATCCGCGGCCAGTACGGGCGCACCCGCGGACAGCGCCTCGACGAGGATGATGCCGAAGCTCTCGCCTCCGGTGTTCGGCGCCACGTACACATCGACACTGCGCAGCAGCCGCGCCTTGTCCTCGTCGCTGACCATGCCGAGGAATTCCACCCGCGAGCGCATCTCCGGCGGGAGCGAGGCGACGGCCTCCTCCTCGTCACCGCGCCCCGCGACCAGAAGCCTGGCGTCGGGGCGCTCGGCGAAGATCTTCGGCAGCGCCTTCATCAGGACGGGAAGTCCCTTGCGGGGCTCGTCGATCCGGCCGATGAAGCCCAGGGTGTTCCCCTGCCACTCGGCCTTGGGCTCGGCCCGCGCGAAGAAGTCCACGTCGACCCCGTTGGGGATGACCACCGCGTCGCCACCGAGGTGCTCGACGAGCGTGCGCCGCGCGTACTCGCTGACCGCGATCCGCGCGCTGATCTTCTCCAGGGCGTGCTGCAGGATCGGGTACGCGGCGACCATGGCCCTCGACCGTGCGGTCGAGGTGTGGAAGGTCGCGACGATCGGGCCCTGTGCGGCCCAGCAGGTGAGCAGCCCGAGCGAGGGCGAGGCCGGCTCGTGGATGTGCACCACGTCGAAGGTGCCGTCGTGCAGCCAGCGCCGCACCCGGGCCGCCGACAGGAAGCCGAAGCTGAGGCGCGCGACCGACCCGTTGTAGGGCACGGGGACGGCGCGGCCCGCCGACACCACGTACGGCGGCAGCGGGGTGTCCTCGTCGGCCGGGGCCAGGACGGACACCTCGTGGCCGAGGCGGATCAGATGCTCGGCGAGGTCGCGGATGTGGAACTGGACGCCGCCCGGCACGTCCCAGGAGTACGGGCAGACGATGCCGATCCTCACGGCGTCCCCTTGTCGGCGCGCGGCGCCTTGTCGGGGTCGAGGTCCGAGAGCCACAGCCGCTGCAGCATGTGCCAGTCCTCCGGATGGTCGGCGATACCCGTGGCGAAGGCGTCCGCCAGGGCCTGCGTCATCGAGGACGTCTTTTCGGCGCGCGTACCTGTCTCGGGCACATCGATGGGCGCGTGGATACGGCCCTTCATCACGGCCGTGTCGTCGTAGTAGAGCGTCACGGGCACCAGCAGCGCACCCGTCTGCTGCGCGAGCATCGCCGGGCCCGCGGGCATCCGCGTGCTCTCGCCGAAGAACTTCACCTCGACACCGGACGCCGACAGATCGCGGTCCGCGACCAGGCACACCGCACCACCCGCGCGCAGCCGCCGCGCGAGGATCCCGAAGGCGGAACCCCCCGTGTGCGGCAGCACCTCCATGCCGAGGCTGCTGCGGTACGCCACGAACCTGTCGTACAAGGACTCCGGCTTGAGCCGCTCCTGCACGGTGGTGAACGGAGTTTCCATCTTCGTGGTGAGCCAGGCCCCGGCGAGGTCCCAGTTGGCCAGGTGCGGCAGCGCGAGGACCACGCCCTTGTCGGACGCCAGGGCCTCGGTCAGATGGTGGATGTCCTTCGGGTCGAAGCCGTTTCGGATCCGGTCCTCGGGCCAGGCCGGCAGCCGGAAGGACTCCATCCAGTACCGCATGTACGAACGCATGCCGGCCTTGGACAGCTGCGCGAGCCGCTCGGGGCTCGCGTCCGGAACGACCCGCGCGTAGTTGGCCTCAAGGCGCTGGACGCCCTTGCCGCGCTTCTTCCAGGCGATGTCCGCGATGGTGCGTCCCAGGCGCACGGCTACGGGCTCGGGGAGCTTCTTGACCGTCGCCCAGCCGAGCCCGTACAGCGTGTCCGTCAGCTTCTCCGTGGTCCTGCTCATGAGGCCTCGCTCCCCCGTGCCGCGCTCTCGTTGCCCTGCGCCGCGTTCTCGTCGCCCTGCGCCGCGTTCCCGTTCATGTGCGGCGCGCTCTGCGGTGCGGCCGCCTCGGCCGCCGCCGCGTCCGCCTCCGCCGACTCCCGGCGCACCGTGACCACGCGCTGGATCAGCGTGATGAGGCTGCCCACGGCCACGATCCACAGCGCGATCGGCAGCAGGACGTCGATCCCGGGTACCCCGAACTTGTGCAGACCGGCGAGGCCGGCCGCGACCAGCGAGATCACCAGGCGTTCGGCGCGCTCGATCAGACCGTTCACCGCGACGGGCAGGCCGATCGATTCGCCACGGGCCTTCGTGTACGAGACGACCTGGCCGCTCGCCAGACAGAAGATCGCGACCGCGCACAGGATGTTGTTGTCGCCGTTGCCCGCGTACCAGAGCGCGAAGCCGCCGAAGATCGCTCCGTCGGCGACCCGGTCGAGCGTCGAGTCGAGGAACGCGCCCCAGCGGCTGGAGATGCCGGCCTGGCGCGCCATGTTCCCGTCCACCAGGTCGGAGAACACGAACAGGGTGATGAAGATGGTGCCCCAGAAGAACTCCCCACGCGGGAAGAAGAACAGCGCACCGGCCATCACACCGGCCGTCCCGATCAGGGTCACGGCGTCGGGGCTGACCCCCCTGCGGAGCAGAAACGCGGCGAACGGCGTGAGAACACGCGTGAAGAACGCACGCGCGTACTTGTTCAGCATGGCCTTCGAGCCTCTTCCCAAGGGGGGTGGCGGGCCGCGCGACCCCTTCGGCCACCGGCTGGCCCATCGTAGTCACGGAGCAGCCGGGTCCACCCGCGGAGCCCCTGGCGCACGCGCAGTCGGACGATCTCGTACGACATATGGACGCGGCATGACCTGAGTGGAAAGCTCGAAGAACCGCGGGCGTCGCCGAAGCCGCCGGCCCAGTTCGAGCCTGACCCAGCACGCGGGTTCCGCGTGTCCGCGCCCTTCTCCTCACCGCGCATGAAACCGGGAGGCAAGGCATGGGCGACAAGGCAAATGCACACCCTGGGGCCGCCGGCAGGGCTCTGACGGCCGACCACCCCGCGTCCGTACGGAATGTGGTTCTGGTCGGCCACAGCGGCTGCGGCAAGACGACTCTGGTGGAAGCCCTCGCGTTAACCGCGGGGGCGGTGAACAGGGCGGGCCGTGTGGAGGACGGCACCGCCGTATCCGACTACGACGAGATCGAGCACCGTCAGCAACGCTCGATCCAGCTGTCCCTGGTCCCCGTCGAATGGGGTGGCATCAAGATCAACCTCCTCGACACCCCGGGGTATGCGGATTTCGTCGGGGAACTGCGGGCCGGTCTGCGAGCAGCGGACGCGGCCCTTTTCGTTGTCTCGGCGGCCGAGGGCACCCAGGGCATCTCGGGTGCGACCCGGATGGTCTGGGACGAGTGCGCGGCCGTCGGGATGCCGCGCGCCATAGTGATCACGCATCTGGAGGCCGCACGCGCGGACTTCGAGCAGATGACGCGGGCCTGCGCCGAGACCTTCGGCGGCGACGACCCCGACGCCGTACTGCCGCTGTATCTGCCGCTGCACGGCCAGGCGGGCGCCGACGGGCACGCCCCCGTGCAGGGCCTGATCGGGCTGCTCTCCCAGAAGGTCTTCGACTACTCCTCGGGCGAGCGCAAGGAGCGCCCGCCGTCGGGTGAGGAACTACCGCTGATCGCCGAGGCGCGGGACCGGCTCATCGAGGGGATCATCGCCGAGAGCGAGGACGAGTCCCTCATGGACCGCTACCTGGGCGGCGAGGAACTGGACTTCAAGACCCTCGTGTCCGATCTGGAGACAGCGGTGGCCCGCGGCATCTTCCACCCGGTGCTCGCCGCGGCGCCCGCCGCCGAGGGCGCCAAGCAGGGCCTCGGCACGGTGGAGCTCCTCGAACTGATCACGGGCGGCTTCCCCACTCCCCTGGAACGCCCGGCCCCCGAGGTCACCACCCCGTCCGGCGCGCCGCGCGAGGTGGCCGCCTGCGATCCGGAGGGCCCGCTCGTGGCGGAGGTCGTGAAGACCTCGTCGGACCCGTACGTGGGCCGGATCTCTCTCGTACGCGTCTTCTCCGGGACCCTGCGGCCGGACGAGACGGTGCATGTCTCGGGCCACGGCCTCTCGGACCGCGGACACGAGGGCCGCGCCCTCCACGAAGCGGACGAGCGCATCGGCGCCCTGTCCTCCCCGTTCGGCAAACAGCAGCGCACCCTCGGCAAGGCCATCGCGGGAGATCTGGCCTGTGTGGCCAAGCTCAGCCGGGCCGAGACCGGCGACACCCTGTCCGCCAAGGACAATCCGCTGCTCATGGAGCCGTGGACCATGCCCGACCCGCTCCTGCCGCTGGCGATCCAGGCGCACAGCAAGCCCGACGAGGACAAGCTCTCCCAAGGTCTGTCCCGGCTGGTCGCCGAGGACCCGACGATGCGCCTGGAGCAGAACCAGAGCACGCATCAGGTCGTCCTGTGGTGCCTGGGCGAGGCGCACGCGGATGTCGCCCTTGAGCGGCTGCGCAACCGCTTCGGCGTGCAGGTGGACGTCGTACCGCACAAGGTGTCGCTGCGGGAGACCTTCGCGGGCAGGTCGGCGGCGCGCGGACGGCATGTGAAGCAGTCCGGCGGGCACGGCCAGTTCGCGATCTGCGAGATCGAGGTGGAGCCGCTGCCGGGCGGCGCGGGCATCGAGTTCGTCGACAAGGTGGTGGGCGGCGCCGTACCTCGGCAGTTCATCCCGTCGGTCGAGAAAGGTGTACGGGCCCAGGCCGTACGCGGCGTAGCCCTCGGCTATCCGCTGGTCGACGTACGGATCACGCTGCTCGACGGCAAGGCGCACTCGGTGGACTCCTCCGACGCCGCGTTCCAGACGGCGGGCGCGCTCGCGCTGCGCGAAGCCGCGTCGGGCGCCACGATCCATCTGCTCGAACCGGTCAGCGAGGTGCAGATCCTGGTCGCGGACGACTATGTGGGCGCCGTGATGAGCGATCTGTCCGGCCGGCGCGGCCGGGTGGTCGGCACCGAGCAGTCGCCCGGTGGCCGCACGCTCGTACGGGCCGAGGTGCCGGAGATCGAGATCGGGCGGTACGCGGTGGATCTGCGCTCCCTCTCGCACGGCACCGGGCGCTTCAGCCGGCGCTACGCACGACATGAGCCGATGCCTGCGCAGCAGGCCGCCAAGTTGCGGGAGGAGGCGGGGAGTTCGGGCTGAGGGCCGCCGGGAGGCCGCCTTCCGGGCCGTACGGCCGGCCCTGGAGACCCTCTCCGAGACACCTCCGAGGCACCTCCGAGGCACCTCCGAGGCACTTCCGAGGCACCTCCGAGGCCGCATGACCGCCGCCCGCGTCGCCCCCTCTCGGCGCGGGCGGTCCGCCCGGCCTGTGGACAACCGAGGAACGGGTTTTCCACAGGCCCGAGCGCCCTTCGCAACCGCCGGATACATTGTTGATCTGCACATCCGGCCTTCGGGCCATGGCCTGACAGCAAGTCAAAAGGTGTGCCGGGTACGGAAGTCGGGAACAGCCGCAGGAGCGACGGTGCGGCGATGGGGGCGGCAGTGGCGAACGATTTCGATTCGGCCTTCGGGCCAGGTGCCCAGGTGCCCCTCTCGGGCGCTGCGGGCGAGACCGCGTCGACCCATGCCCTGGCCTCGGCCGCGTACCGGGACTCCGATGTCGACGAGATACTCAAGGCGAACAGTGAGTGGCACAAGTCCGAGATAAAGAAGGGCAAGTTGTCGCTCTTCAAGCCGGACCTGGGCGAGGCCTTCTCCCGTGCGGTGCAGGTGCGGATGCTCGGTGGCGCCCGTAAGCCGTTGATCCAGTCCTTCGGCACCGAACCGCAGGCCGTGGTGGAGCACTGCCTGGCGGCCACCAGGCTCCGCAAGCAGCGCGACAGCCAACTCACCGTGGTGATGGTCGTGTTCGGCGTGCTCTTCCTGCCGGGGCTGCTGATCTGGCTGGTGATCTTCCAGGCGAAGAAGTGGATCACCGATCAGAAGGACAAGCGCGCCCAAGCCCTGTCCACGGCGCTGCTCGTGGCCGGCGCCGGACTGCTGCTGCTCTTCCTGGTCCGGCTGCCGTTCACCGGAATCGCCGGGATCTATCTGCGCGCCATGATCGTCGCTCCGGTGATCGGCTGGCTGCTCGCCAAGCAGATCTGCGAGAAGACGGCCAAGGACATGCGGGTGCGCTGGGAGAGTCTGCTGGCGGGCGGCGGGATCGGCGCGAAGATCCCGGAGGCCGTGCCGAGCGACCCGAATGACACCGAGGCCGAGAAGCTGCGCGAAGGCCTTGAGCGCCTCTCGGCCGAGCAGGGCTCCAACTCCGTGTTCTACGCCGGCCCCAAGGGCATTCTCGGCATGGGCACCCGCTGGGGCAGCTGGCAGCTCGCCGAAGAGCTCGTGCCGCGGCACGAGGGCAAGGAGATCAACCCGTTCCGCAGCTGGACCGTCATACGGGCGATCTACAAGCAGCTGCGGGAGCTGGAGCGGGGTCCGCTGCACACGGGCGGATTCCCCACGCCGTCGGTGCGCCACTGGATAGTCAGGCCCATCGGGGAGAACGCGAAGGAGGTCGCACGACCGGCGAGCTCCAAGATCAAGACGTCCGACGGCAAGGAGCACGAGACGTATGTGATCAAGGAGAACGAGATCGAGCGGATCTGCAACGAGCAGCAGTTCAGCAGCGGCGACCGACACTATCTAGGTGTGCAGTTCCGGCTGTGGGACGGCCAGTTGATGCTCACGATGCTGATCACGGTGACCGTGCTCGCGCACACCCTGCGGATCGAGGTCACCGGACACGCGCTCGGACCGGTGCACGCGCTGTTCACGACCAAGCCGAAGCCCAAGGTCAAGGAAGTCGCCAAGACCATCAGGTTCTGGGAGGTCAAAGAGGTCAAGCAGCCGCTGATGTCCACGTTGGACGTGGTGCGTATCTCGGTGCGTGCGCCCTTCACCTGGTACCCGCCGCTCCTGGACTTCCTCGGCGGCAAGCTGGTGCTGCCCGAACCGTTCGGGCTGCGGCACGCCTGGGCGGACAAGCCCTGGCGCCACCGCTTCATGGCGGACGACGCGCTGCGGGCCGCCACGCCCGTACTGCGCGCGGTGCACGCCTCGGCGATCAAGGTGCTTGAGGAGAACGACGTGGACACCGAGCGCTTCGGCACCCGCTCGACCTTCCTCAGCGGTCTTGTGCAGGACCCGACTCCACGGAAGGCGGATGTGTACGAGGCCTGATCACGAAAGGGCCCGGCGGCGCAGCGTCGAACCGGGCCCTCGGCGAATCCGCCTCGGCGAATGAGCTCAGCCCACCGGCCAGGCGTCCGCCAGCATCTTCCTTGTGTCGGCAAGCAGTTGGGGCAGGATCTTGGTGTGGCCCACGACCGGCATGAAGTTGGTGTCGCCACCCCAGCGCGGCACGATGTGCTGATGCAGATGAGCCGCGATTCCGGCGCCTGCCACAGTCCCCTGGTTCATCCCGATGTTGAACCCGTGCGCACCGGAAGCCGCCCGCAGCGCCGTCATCGCCTGCTTGGTGAGCTCGCCGAGTTCGGCGGTCTCCGGCGCGGTCAGCTCGGTGTAGTCGGCGACATGGCGATACGGCACGACCATCAGATGCCCGCCGTTGTACGGGTACAGGTTGAGCACCGCGTACACGTGCTCACCGCGCGCGACGACGAGACCGTCCTCATCGGACTTCCCCGGGATCGAGCAGAACGGACAGCCGTCCCCGGCCTCCGGACCGGTGGGCTTGTTCTCGCCCTGGATATACGCCATCCGATGGGGCGTCCACAGGCGCTGGAACGCGTCCTTGGTCCCCACTCCGATCTGCTGCTCCGGCTCACTCGTCATGTTCAGCAGCATATGGCTTCGCCCGTTCGCAGCGTGTCGCCGGGGCCCCCGCACCGACCCCTGCGGCGAAGCTGACCGGATGGAAGACGACAGCCCGCACGAGCTCTGGCGGCGGCGCACCGAAATCCCGCTCGCTCTCTGCTCGATGTTGTTCCTCGGCTCGTACGCGGCCCGGGTCCTCGCGTACGACATGCCCTCGTTCTGGCGCGACGTCTGCGTCGCTCTGACCTTGGGAACCTGGGTCCTGTTCGCCATCGACTACGCGGTGCGCTGGCGGATGAGCGGCAAGGGCGTCAGCTTCATCCGTACGCACTGGCTGGAGACGATGGTCCTGATCCTGCCGCTCCTTCGCCCCCTGCGCGTGGTCCGTCTCTACGAGGCGGTCCAGATGCGCCACGGCGAACCCCGACTGAGCCTGTACGCACGCGTGATGGTCTACGCGGGCATGTCGGTCATGCTGCTCGGCTTCGCCGGCGCCCTGGCCGTGTACCACCACGAACGACAGGCCCCCGGCGCCGACATCCTCACCTTCGGCGACGCGGTCTGGTGGACCTGCACCACGCTCTCGACCGTCGGCTACGGCGACAAGGCCCCGGTCACCCCCGTCGGGCGACTGGTCGCGGTCGGCCTGATGGCTTGCGGTCTCGGGCTGCTCGGTGCGGTGACGGGTTCGTTCTCGTCCTGGCTGATCCAGGTGTTCACGCTGGAGGACAACAAGCGCCGGGCCCGCAGCAGGCGCTGATCCGGATACGGCACAGGGCCCCGGACAAGCGCCCGGGGCCCCGTATCAGCTGTGCAAGCGGGTCAGACCTGAGCCCGCTCCTCGACCACCTTCTGGATCTTCGCGATGGCCTCGTCGACCGGAATGCCGTTCTCCTGCGAGCCGTCGCGGTAACGGAAGGACACCGAGCCGGCGCTCATGTCCTCGTCGCCCGCGATGACCATGAAGGGCACCTTGGCCTTCTGCTGGTTGCGGATCTTCTTCTGCATACGGTCCGAGGAGGAGTCCACCTCGACGCGCAGGCCCTTCTCGCGCGCCTTCGCCGCGAACTCCTCCAGGTAGGAGACGTGCGCGTCACCGATCGGGATACCCACGGCCTGCACGGGTGCGAGCCATGCCGGGAAGGCACCCGCGTAGTGCTCAAGGAGCACACCGAAGAACCGCTCGATCGAACCGAACAGCGCGCGGTGGATCATCACCGGCTGCTGACGCGAGCCGTCGGCCGCGGTGTACTCCAGGTTGAAGCGCTTGGGCTGGTTGAAGTCGACCTGGATGGTCGACATCTGCCAGGAACGGCCGATCGCGTCCTTGACCTGGACGGAGATCTTCGGGCCGTAGTAAGCCGCCCCACCCGGGTCCGGCACCAGCGGCAGGTTCTGCTTCTCGGCCGCGATGCGCAGCGCTTCGGTGGCCTCCGCCCAGTCCTCGTCCGAGCCGATGAACTTGTCCGAGTCGTCGCGGGTGGACAGCTCGAGCTCGAACTCGGTCAGGCCGTAGTCGCGCAGCAGGTCGAGCACGAAGGTGAGGAGCGTGTCGAGCTCCTCGGCCATCTGCTCCTTGGTGCAGTAGATGTGCGAGTCGTCCTGGGTGAAGCCGCGCGAGCGGGTCAGACCGTGCACGACGCCGGACTTCTCGTACCGGTACACGGTGCCGAACTCGAAGAGCCGCATCGGCAGTTCACGGTACGAGCGGCCGCGGGACTTGAAGATCAGGTTGTGCATCGGGCAGTTCATCGCCTTGAGGCGGTAGTTCTGCTCGTCGAACTCGATGGGCGGGAACATGCCCTCCGCGTAGTGCGGCAGGTGACCCGAGATCTCGAAGAGCTTCTCCTTCGAGATGTGCGGGGTGTTCACGAACTCGTAGCCGGAGGTCTCGTGGGCACGCCGCGAGTAGTCCTCCATGACCTTGCGGATCACACCGCCCTTGGGGTGGAACACCGCGAGACCGGGGCCGAGCTCCTCCGGGAAGGAGAACAGGTCGAGCTCCGCTCCCAGCTTGCGGTGGTCGCGCTTCTCGGCCTCGACCAGGAAGTCCAGATACGCCTTCAGCTCGTCCTTCGAGGGCCAGGCGGTGCCGTAGATCCGCTGCAGCTGCGGGTTCTTCTCGCTGCCGCGCCAGTACGCGGCGGCCGAGCGCATCAGCTTGAACGCGGGGATGACACGGGTGGTGGGCAGGTGGGGACCGCGGCAGAGGTCCTTCCAGCACAGGTCACCGGTCTTGGCGTCGAGGTTGTCGTAGATGGTCAGCTCACCGGCGCCCACCTCGGCGTCGGCGCCGTCGGCGGCCTGCGCGGCATTGCCCTTGAGGCCGATGAGCTCCAGCTTGTACGGCTCGTCGGCGAGCTCTACGCGGGCGTCCTCGTCGGTGGTGACACGGCGCGAGAAGCGCTGCCCCCGCTTCTGGATCTCCTGCATCTTCTTCTCGATGCGCTTGAGGTCCTCGGGGGTGAAGGGCTCCTTGACGTCGAAGTCGTAGTAGAAGCCGTCCTTGATGGGCGGGCCGATACCGAGCTTGGCCTCGGGGAACAGCTCCTGCACGGCCTGCGCCATGACGTGCGCGGTCGAGTGCCGCAGGATGTCCAGACCGTCCTTCGAGGACACCTCGACCGGCTCGACCTCCTCGCCGTCCTGCACCTCGTACGCGAGGTCCTTCAGCTCACCCGCGACCCGGGCGGCGACGATGGTGCGCTCGCCGGCGAAGAGCTCGGCCGCCGTAGTGCCCGGAGTCACCACGCGATCTTCCCGCTCGGAATCGCGATGGATGATCACACGGACGTCAGACACGGGTCTCTCCTAGCTGAAGGGGTCGCGTCGCCGTACGAATGGCCACGCAGATCGAATCGTACCGAGCCGACCCCACCGATCGCGAAACGGTTAGCGGCTCCCCCGTAGCCCGAGCTCAGTCCCCGTCCTCACCACTGCAGGCCTCCTCGAAGAAGTCCAGGTTCTCCTGCAGCGACTTCATCATCCGGTCCCGTACCGCCTCGTCCACCTGCACCGGCACCACATGCGAGGCCCCGGTCAGCCGCCGGAACCCGCCCCGGCTCTCAAGACGACCGCTGACCCGGATCGGCAGCCCGACCAGATGCGCGCTGCCCGCGATCCGGTACGCCTCCTCGTCCAGGCTCAGTCGTACGTGGGGGACGTCCGCACCCGCGATGACCCTGAGCCGGACCGTCCCATTGCCCCGCGGCCCGTTGCGTCGCATCCGTACGACGGTCCCCGTGATCCGTACGGGAAGCGCCGGCTCCTCGCGCAGGAAGCGCACCCCGGCCTCGCGAAGCACCGGAAGATCACCGGGCGAGAACTCCACCGCCTCCGGCCGCGGCGCACACCCCTCGGGCACCCCGGCCGCAGGAGCCCACGCGAACGCGACCCGCGCACCCTCGGTCCCCCGCACCAGCGCGACGATCGCCTCGGTCAGCTCCTGACTCACCCCCGCCTCGATCGCGGTGTCGAACGCCTCCATTCCGCCCGTGGCCCGCTGGTAGTCGACGGCTTCCCTGGCCGCGTACAGCGCTTGATGCAGTCGTACGACGAGGGGGCGGCCGGACTCGACCGGCACGAACGCCGTGAGATCACGGCCACCGGGAGCGGGCCCGACCAGGAACTCCTGCAACGAGTGCGCAGCAGGACGACGGTGGCGCGCCCCGTAGTACCCGGCCCGGCCACGCAGCGCGAGCGCCCCGGCGATGAGCATCTTCCGTGCGGCGCCCCGCAGTTCCTCCTCCACCACCCAAGGCGCGGTACCCGCGGGCCCGGTCGGCACGTCTCGCGACCAGCGGACCTCGTCGCTCGGCACCGCGAGCGCCACGAGCACATCGCGTGCGGACGGCGCCGCGCTGCGCGACAGCGCGAGCAACGCCTCGTCGAGCAGATCCTCGCTGTCCGGAAAGGCCCGGCTCTCGGGCACGAGCAGGCTCGTACCCGACGAGGCGCCCGGCGGCGTCCAGCGCGCATAGCGCCCCGCCGCGCCACCACGGCGCTGCCAGCCGTGCCGGTCGAGCAACTCCCCGAGCACCGCCGGGTCTACCCGCGTAGCAGCCGCAGGGCCTTCGAACCCGTCGACAGGGTGCGGCCGCAGCGGTTCGTCGATCGGACGGCGCTGCCTCGAAGGCGTCATGGCCTGCCTCCCGTCCCGATCCGCGTCATGATCTCGCAGAGCGCCCGGTCGTCGAAGATCCGCGCGGTGGGTATCCGCACGGTGGTCCGGCGCCGGCCGGTGATCCGGTGCCCGGCGAGGTTGACCCAGTAGCAGCAGTGCCGCAGATCGAGCCGGTCATGGCTCGCTCTGAGCCAGTCGTCCTGAGCGCGCGGCACAAGCATCACCACCAGGATCTTGTGCACCGACACAGGGGTGCGGGCCAGCTTCGCCAGATGCTCGTTGTCGAGCGTGAACGAGAAGGCGGCGCCCGGCGGGTTGGGTGCGATCTGGTACGTGGCCTTCAACTGCACCTTGATGGTGACCTCGTCGTCGATCGCGTGCCCGGGCGCACTGTGACTGACATGCCAGTCGATCCCGTTGTCCGGAAAGGGCTGCGAGAGCGAACACCCCGCAGCGGCCGCGACAGCGTGCAGATATCCCACCTGCAGGGTCTCCATGCAGGCGGTGGTGGCGAGCGTGCCGCGCAGCGGTGCGGTCCGCTCGGGCAGCAGCCCACTGTTTTCGGGCTGCGCGAGCGCCATGATCGACGAGCCTTCCGGGTGGGGCATGGGGTGGGGCCTAAGTGGTCGAAGAGCGAGGAATCTCCCATGACGGACGGTCAACCACCGTTTCCGTCACCTGTGTTGTCACCGGTCGGCATACGCCGCAAACGGTCCGGGCATCACCAGGTCGGGGCAGGGGTAGCGCATCATCTGCCAGGAGTGAACAGGGAGTTGCATCACTATGACGTGCTGGTACGAGGGCCCCCTGGCCGCATTCGACACCGAGACCACCGGCGTGGACGTGGAGAACGACCGCATCGTGTCCGCCGCGATCGTGGTCCAGGACGCGGCGGGCGCCCGCGCGCGGACCACCCGCTGGCTGGTCAACCCGGGTATACCGGTGCCCGTGGGAGCGACCGAAGTCCACGGTCTGACCGATGACCATCTGCAGCGCAACGGCCGCTGGCCGGCTCCCGTGATGGAGGAGATGGCCCGCGAGCTGGCCGAACTCACCGCCTCCGGGCGCCCGTTGGTCGTGATGAACGCGCCGTTCGATCTCACGCTCCTCGACCGCGAGCTGCGCCGCCACCGCGCGTCTTCACTGGGCCACTACCTCGAGAACCACCCGCTGTGCGTGCTCGACCCGCGTGTGCTCGACAAGCACCTCGACCGCTACCGCAAGGGCCGCCGCACGCTCACGGACCTGTGCGAGCACTACGGGGTGGAGCTCACGGGCGCGCATGACGCCGGCGCCGACGCCCGCGCCTCGCTCGATGTCATCCGCGCGATCGGCCGCCGTTTCGCGGCCCGCCTCGAACGCCTCAACCCGGCCGAGCTGCACTCGCTCCAGGCGGTCTGGCACGCGGGCCAGGCCCGCGGCCTTCAGGCCTGGTTCGCCCGCAGCGGCACCCAGGAAGTGGTGGACCCGGCGTGGCCGCTGCGCCCGGACCTCCCGGCCGCCGCGTAAGCCCCCTGACATGCGAGAAGCCGGTCCGTCTGTGACGGACCGGCTTCTCCCGAGCGTGGGCGATACTGGGTTCGAACCAGTGACCTCTTCGGTGTGAACGAAGCGCTCTCCCACTGAGCTAATCGCCCGGGAACGCACTGAACCATACAGGCCGGGGCGGCTCTCGTTCAAACCCGTTGTCACCGAAGAGCCAGGTAGTCGGCCAGACCACGCCTCCCATTGCGCATCATCAGCGCGTGGTTGAGCAGAAACACCGGCCGCCCGGGGATCGCGAACCGCCGCATCAGCCCGCGCTGCACCCGCACTTCCTGCTCGTACACCGCGCGCGAGCCTCCGTTGTACGAGGAGACGGTCCACCGCGCCCACCCGCTCAGGTCCCCGCTCGCGTCCACCTCAAGGACTCCGGCCAGCGGGTCACGGCGTGCGGCGCGGACGGTGACCAGGAGTTCGTACGGCAGGAAGGACCTGATCCGCACCACCCCGCTCTCCTCGTCGTAGCGGACCGTCTCGCGGATCTCCCGCCACCACGAGGGGTACGCCTCCACCTCCGCGAGCACGCGGAACACCACATCGGGCGCCGCCGGCAGGTCCCAGACGCTACGGAAACGGTAGTGGCTCCAGTCCATGCCCCAAGTGTCGCGCCGGAAGGTACTCAGCGGCAGCTGAGTACCTGTGCGCATCCGCCGCCGTATGACACGGACCACACTCGGCAGCATGACGAGCATTCCGCCGCCGGCCGAGGAGCTGCGCCTCCTCGACCACGAACTCGCCCGACTGGACGCCCGCCGCGCCCAGTTGCTGGCCCGCAGGGACTGGCTGGTCCAGGTCCTGCGGCAGACCACGCCGCCCGCACCGGTCTGGCACGTTCCTGCCCCGTCACCTCCGTCACCCTCGTCACCTCGGTCCCGGGAGACGGCCGCACCTGGTGTGCAGAACGTTCTGCTCGTCCTCGGCGGCGCCCTGCTCGCCATCGCGGCGATCGCCTTCACGGTCGTGAGCTGGGGCTCCATGGGCATCGGCGGCCGCAGCGCGGTGCTCGCCGCGATCACGCTCGGCGCGCTGGCCCTGCCGGCGCTGCTGCTGCGCCGCGGTCTCGCCTCGACGGCCGAGGCGATCGCGGCCGTCGGCCTGCTCCTCACCGTCCTTGACGCGTACGCCCTGCACTCGGCGGCCCTGCCGGACACCGATCCGCTCACCTTCGCGGCCGTCACCGCCGCGGCGCTCGCCACGCTCTGGATTGCGTACGGCCTGCTCCTTCCTGGCCTCCACCTGCCCCTGCCCGCCGGTGCGGCCGCCGCCCAACTCCCGCTGCTGCTCTGGTGGGCGGCCTCCGATGCCGGTCCGCACCTGCTGAGCGCCGCTCTCCTCACCACCTCGGCCGCCTCCACGGTGGCCGCACTGTGGATCACACGGCTGCCGGTACGGGTGACAGCCGGCGTGGGTGCCGTCGCGACCGGTGTCCTCGGCCTCCTGGCGGCGACCGGCCTGATCCTCGACGCGCAGACTCCCGAGGCGGCCGGCGAAGCCGGCGCCCACCTCCTGTTCGCCGCCGCAATCGCCCTCTTCGCGGCCTGGCGCACCCCGCGCACGGAACTCGCGGTCGCCGCCGCGGCGTTCGGCTCGCTCGCGGTTCTCCTGGCCACCGGCGGCGTACTGCGCACGTCCCTGCCCGGCGACTGGGCCCTGGTTACCGAACTCCTGTGCTCCGTCGCTCTCTTGTCCCTCGTACGCAGCACCTTGCCGCGCCCGATCCGGCGCGGCGTCGCCGGCACCTCGGCCGCCGCGCTCGGCCTGGCCCTCGTCTGGACCCTGCCGGCGCTCGGCGCATCGGTCGTCGGCCCGGCGGGACAGCTCGAAGAGGTGTGGTCAGGCGTCACCGTCCGCGAGGAGGTTCCGGGAGCCGACGGACTCGCCGTGGTGGTCGTCCTGCTGATCGTCGCCGCCGTGCTGGCGGCCTCGTACCGCCTTGCCGAGCGTCGCGCGTGGCGCCCGCACGCCGCGGTCGGCGCCGCGACGACCCTGTGGGCCGCGCTCGCCGTACTCCCCCTGTCGCTGCGTCTCACCGGACTGGCCCTGCTCGCCACACACCTCGTCCTGGCCGCACTCGCCCTCACCGCGGCCGTGTCCGTCGCGCGGACGGCGCCGCAGCCCGACGCCGATGCCCCGGCTCCGGGCGCCGGGGGCGTCCGCCCCGAGCCGGAGGTGTCCCAGCCCGGAGCAGCCCCGGCGCAGGCCCGAGCGGGTGGCACCGCCCCCCGGCCCGCCCGCGCCCTGGCAACCGCGGCGCTCGCCTGCTTCTTCGCCTCGGCCCTCACCGCATCACTGCTCTCCCTGGCGACCGAAGCGGCCACATTCACCGCGCTCGGCATGCTCCTCGCCCTTGCGATCTCCGCGACCGTGCTTCACCCGCAGGACACCCGTCAGTCGGTGCTGGCCGTCACCGCAGTGCCTTTGACCGCGGGCCTCGCCATCGCCGTCACCGCGGCGCTCGAACTGCCCACCCATCAGATCGCGTTCGCTCTCCTGGTCATCCCCGCAGCCACCGCGCTGACCGGTGCCCGGCTGCGCGCGCTCCCCTACGCCCTGCTGGTGGAACTCGCCGGCGCGGCCGTTGGAGCGCTCGCACTCGCCTTCGCCGCGGGCGACACCCCGACCCTGTCCCTGACCCTCGCGCTCGCCGGACTCATCGCCACGGCCACGGCCCTGCGCGCGGACCGCCGCCCAGCCGCGGCCTACACGGCGGGAGCCCTCTTCCTGCTGGCCACTTGGGTGCGCCTGGCCGCCTCCGATGTCACGACGCCCGAGGCGTACACGCTGCCGGTGACCGTCCCCGCCCTCGTGATCGGCCTGCTGCGCCGACGCCGTGACGCCGAAGCCTCGTCATGGACCGCGTACGGACCCGGTCTCGCCACCACCCTGCTGCCCAGCCTCGCGGCCGCCTGGGGCGATCCGCACTGGCTGCGTCCACTGCTGCTCGGTTCGGCCGCACTGATCGTCACGCTGCTCGGCGCCCGCCACCGGCTGCAGGCACCGCTCACCCTCGGCGGCCTCACGCTCGCCCTGGTGGCACTGCACGAACTCGCCCCGTACGTCGTGCAGGTCGTCGGAGCACTCCCCCGCTGGCTGCCGCCCGCCGTGGCCGGCCTGCTGCTGCTCACCCTGGGCGCGACCTACGAACAGCGGCTGCGCAATGCGCGGCAATTGCGCGAACTCATGGGCCGTATGCGCTGATTGACCAAATCGACAGGACCGTCCGACGCATTCCCGCAAAACGTCAACTGCCCTGGAAAAGCAAGAAGTCCGCGAGATACGGAATCTCGCGGACTTCTTGTCCGGGTGGGCGATACTGGGTTCGAACCAGTGACCTCTTCGGTGTGAACGAAGCGCTCTCCCACTGAGCTAATCGCCCGGGTGCAGGAAGAACTTTACCGCACGTCAGGGGCGCCCCGGACCACCCCCGCGGTCAGCGGTTCACTCGTCGATCTTCCACGGCATGGTGAAGCCGAACTTCCAGAGATAGATGCCGAGCAGCACGCCGACGATCACCAGGCCGATGCTCGTCAGGATGATGTTGCGCCGCCGCACCTTCGGGTCGAGCGCGCGCTGCGCCGCCTCCGAGAGCTTCCGCTTCGTCCAGCGCATGACCAGCTGGGCCCAGACGAACTCGGTGGCCCAGATCGCCATGCCGCCGAAGATCACGACCCAGCCGGGCCCGGGCAGCGGCAGCATGATGATGCCGACCACCACGACCGCGAGGCCGATGACGAAGATGCCCACCTGCCAGCTCAGGTGGAGCGCCCTGCGCGCCTTGATGAACTCCGGCGCCTTCGACCCGAGGCCCTGGCCGGCCTGGGTCTCCCCCTGCTGATTTCCGTCACTCTGCGCGTCCGCGGTGACCGTTTCGTCCCGCTCGCTACTCCCCGTATTCATGCCGCTAAACATTACCGGACAGAAACCATTCACCGGAATGGCCCTATCGCACGAACCCACACTCCGCTGTACGAGCTACCAAAACCGACTCAAAACACTCAGAGGGGTTTACAACGGCACCGTAGGTGGCATGTCGATTTCGCCGACGTGCGAATCCCCGAGCGCACACTGAGCGAAAGGCCCTGGCGCTTATGAACACCACGGTCAGCTGCGAGCTGCACCTGCGCCTCGTTGTGTCGAGCGAGTCCTCACTGCCTGTACCCGCAGGACTGCGGTATGACACGGCCGATCCCTACGCCGTGCACGCAACCTTCCACACCGGAGCGGAGGAGACCGTGGAATGGGTCTTCGCCCGCGATCTACTCGCCGAGGGCCTGCACCGGCCCACAGGCACCGGTGACGTCCGTGTCTGGCCGTCCCGCAGCCACGGTCAAGGAGTCGTCTGTATCGCCCTGAGCTCCCCAGAGGGTGAGGCACTGCTCGAGGCCCCGGCGCGGGCCCTGGAGTCCTTCCTGAAGCGGACGGACGCCGCTGTGCCCCCGGGCACCGAACATCGCCATTTCGATCTCGACACGGAGCTCTCGCACATCCTGGCCGAGAGCTGAGCCAGGCAGAGAGCAGCCCGGCGCCGTCCACTCGGGGAGACGGTCCGGGCCAAGACAACCGCATACAGGCAGTCGACGGCGCCGCCACCGTGGGAACCTCCACGGTGGCGGCGCCGTTGTCCGTAGGCACAAGCACCACATATCCGGGCACGGGGCATGGCTGCGTCGGGCATGGGCAGGCGGGCAGGGGTCCGCCGCGCGACAGCCGCTAGCATCGGCCAGCAATAGGCGGACAGCGGTCCGGCCTTCTTTGCAGGGAGCGAATGTGCTGATCACCCACGACACCCGGTGTGCCCTGGACGCCGTGGTCGATCTCGTGAACACCGCCCCCGACGAGGGGGCCGAAGGTGCCGACGGGAGCGACAGCCTCGTCCTGGTCGCCGATCTGCAGGACTTCGTGCGCGAGCACGACATCAGCGGCGTGGGTGCACTGACCGACCGCGACCTATCGGCGGTACGTGCGGTGCGTGACCGGTTCTGCCAGGTGTTCGCCGCCGAGGACGCACCCCGGGCAGCCTCGCTGATCAACGAACTCGTGGCCTCGGCCGGCACCACTCCGCAGCTGACGGACCACGACGGCTTCGACTGGCATGTGCACTACTTCGCGCCCGGCGCCTCGGTCGCGGACCATCTCGCGGCGGACTGCGGGATGGCACTGGCCTTCTTCGTGGTCGCCGGCGAGCAGGAGCGGCTGCGGCGCTGCGAGGCGCCGGACTGCCGGCGGGCCTTCGTGGATCTGTCCCGCAACCGCTCGCGGCGCTACTGCGACAGCCGTACGTGCGGGAACCGGCTGCACGTGGCGGCCTACCGCGCGCGGCGCAAGGAAGCGGCGGGCTGACGCCATCGGGCGCCCACCGGCCCTGCCGGGGGCGTCAGAGCAGGAACAGGTCGTGCAGGCCTGCGGCCAGGAGCAGACAGCCGATCACGCCGAGGAAGATCATCAGCGGTGGCTGGGAGAGAGCGAAGAGGCAGCCGCGCTGTTCTGAGCCGGCGGCGGCGACGGTCGGCTGCTCGGTGCTGGGTGGTGCGGGGGCCTGGCCCCGGGTGGTGTTCATCTCGGGGCGATAATGACGCACCGACGGGAGCCGTTGGGCCCAACACGCGCTTTTTTGCAGGGAGTTCGCCGATTCGCGTATACCTATGCGCGTACCCGTGTCCCTACGCGACGACGCTCGCTCAGATGCCGTGCTTCTTGAGAATCGCCTCGATGTCGCTGAAGTCCTCGGCCGCCTCCGCCTTCGGGCGGGTGACGGGCTGGGCTCCGGTGCGGCCCTGGCCCAGGGACGGGGCGGAGGCCTTGGGCTCGACGGCGGCGGCTTCGCGGCGGCCGGCCTTGGCGGCCTTGCGCCCTCCTTCGCCCATGCGCCGTTCGACGGCCCGGCTGGTCATGAATAGCACCCAGGACAGGCCGAGCACGCCGACACCGACCCAGGTGGACGGCTTGAAGACCAGGTCGGAGACCCAGTCGACGACACCGGTCATCACCAGGCCGAGCGGAACCAGGGAGTAGGCGGCGATCCTGGTCGCGGCCAGGAAACGCTTGCGGTACGCGGTGATCGCGGCGATGCCCAGGCCCGCCGCGGACACGGCGGAACAGATGGTCTCGGCAAGCATCCGGCCCTCCAGCGATGGGTGCGGTCTTCGACGTTATGTCTGGTGTTGCCTGTCCATCGTGCACCGGACCGGGGTCCGGGGGCCACGATCCGGAGCGACCTCAGGGAGAACTCGGGGTCGATCTCCTCCGCAGGTCCGGGTTGGGCCACCGCGAGCGCGGCTGGGAGACTGGCCCCATGAGCGACTCCGCCCCCGCAACCCCCGCCCGCCCCGTGCTGGACGTCTGGTGCGATCTCCAGTGCCCCGACTGCCGTACCGCCCTCGACGATCTCCGCGCCTTGCGTGAGCGGTACGGCGACCGTCTCGACGTGACGTTGCGGCATTTCCCGCTCGACAAGAACAAGCACGCGTACGCCGCCGCGCAGGCCGCGGAGGAGGCAGCCGACCAAGGGCAGGGCTGGCCGTACGTGGAGGCGTTGCTCGCGCGCGTCTCCGAGTACGGCTCGTCCGGCGAGCAGCTGCTGCTCGATGTCGCGCGTGAACTGGGCCTGGACGCCGACGAGTTCGACACCGCGCTGATCGACGGCCGGCACACGCTGATCGTGGACGCCGACCAGGCCGAGGGCAAGGCGATCGGCGTGACCGGTACGCCCACATACGTCATCGGCGGCGAGCGGCTCGACGGCGGTCAGAGCCAGGACGGTCTGCGCGAGCGGATCGAGACGATCGTGGACCGGCTCCTGGCCGAAGGCGCCTGAGCCTCACAGAGGCTTGTGGACGCTGTACGACGTGGGGCGGTAGCCGAGCGACTCGTACAGCCGCAGGGCCGGGGTGTTGTGCGTGTAGACGTTCAGGGCGATGCGCTCCACCCCGGCGGCGCGGGCCGCGTGCTCGGCGACGACCATCAGCGTCCGGCCGTGCCCCCGGCCGCGGAACGCCTCGGCGACCTGGACCCAGTACACGTAGTGACCCTGCTCCTGACCGGCGACCCAGATGGTGCCCGCCAGGTCGTCGCCGTCCAGGAGAGAGGTGATCCACATGTCCGGTGTGCCGAGGCCGTCGGGCAGCATCTCGGCGTGCTCGCGCTCGGACTTGGCGTGCGCCTGCTCCTCGGAGAGCCCGCGCTCGATCCACAGCTGGGCGTACTTGACCTTGGTGTCGTCGAGCCAGGCCGGGTACTCCGCCTCGGTCATCGGCCGTGCGCTGCAGCCCTCGGGCAGTTCCGGCGCCGGTCCGGTGAAGTCCTTGGTCATCGCGCGGTTGCGTTCGACGTAGCCGAGCGCGGTGGCCAGGCGCAGCGCCACCTTCGCGTCAGCCGGTATCTGCGCCTCCACCCGGGTGCAGCGCCAGCCACGCAGCACCTCCTCGGCCGCGAGCGCGGCCACCGTGCCGCGGCCGCGCCGGCGGTCCGCCTCCTCGATGTGCAGCGAGCGGATCTGGCCCACGGTCGGTCCGTACGCGGGGTGGGTGGCGAGCTCGACGGTGCCTACCGGGCGGCTGTTCACACAGACCTGGTACGGGCGGGAACGGGCGCCGTCGGCGCTGCGGTGGAGCGGCGCGGTGGGCCGCAGGGTCGTGGTCATCACAGGAGTTCTACCCAGAGCCCGGGCGCCGCGTCATCCCCCCTCCGCAGGAGGCGGCTCACGGATCCAGGTCGTCGGCGGCGCGCTCGTCGAAGACACGCATGGCCTTGGCCGTCACAGGGCCGGGTACGAGCTCGCGGTCGTCGACGCGGTGGACCGCCTGGACGTCGCGCAGGGTCGAGGTCAGGAAGATCTCGTCGGCGCTCTCCAGGACGTCGAGCGGCAGATCCGTCTCCTGGGCACCGGTCCACTCGATGGCGAGCGCCCGGGTGATGCCCGCGAGCGGTCCCGCCGCAAGCGGCGGAGTGTGGATCTCGCCGTCGATGACGACGAAGACATTGGAGCCGGTGCCCTCGCAGAGCCGGCCCACGGTGTTGGCGAACAGCGCCTCGCTGGCGCCCTGTTCGTGGGCGCGGGCCAGAGCGACCACGTTCTCCGCGTACGAGGTGGTCTTCAGGCCGGTCAGGGCGCCGCGCTCGTTACGCGTCCACGGCACGGTGACCACCGTGGTGCTGTCGGGGCGGCGCTTCACCTCGCCGAGTGCGACGACCAGGGTCGGGCCGTTCTCGCCGCGTTCGGAGCCGAGCGGGGACAGACCGCCGGTGAAGGTCATACGCAGCCGGCCCAGCGGCATGGGGTTGGCCTCGAGGACCGCGGCGATCGCACGGCGGGCCTCGTCGAGGTCGGGATCGGGCAGTCCGAGGCCCCGCGCCGATCGCGTCAGGCGGTCCAGGTGGCGGGTGATCGCGAAGGCCTCGCCGTCGGCGGCCTTGAGGGTCTCGAAGACCCCGTCGCCCACGGTGAGCCCGTGATCGAGCACCGAAACGCGTGCGGCGTCACGTTCCTGCAGTGCGCCGTCGACCCAGATCTTCACGAGAGGTTCCCTCCACTTGCCCCGTACGTGCCCGATGCTACGGCCAGCAGTCGCGAGGCCTTCAGCTCGGTCTCCTGCCACTCGCGCTCGGGGTCGGAGCCCCAGGTGATGCCCGCCCCGGTTCCGAAGCGGAGCACGCCCTCGGCGCGGTCGATCCAGAACGTCCGGATGCCGACGGCCAATTCGCCCGTGCCCCGGTCCGCGTCGACCCAGCCGATACCGCCGCAGTACGGACCGCGCGGGGCCGTTTCCAGATCCTCGATGATCCGCAGGGCGCTCGACTTGGGCGCTCCCGTCACGGAACCGGGCGGGAAGGTCGCGGCGAACAGCTCGGGCCAGCCGACGCCCTCGGCCAGTTCGCCGCGCACGGTCGAGACGAGGTGGACGAGCCCCGGGTGCTTCTCGACCACACAGAGTTCGGGGACGGTCACCGAGCCGCTGGCGCAGACACGGCCGAGGTCGTTGCGTACGAGATCGACGATCATCACGTTCTCGGCGTGGTCCTTCTCCAGCAGGTCCGCCTCGGTCCGTCCCGTGCCCTTGATCGGCCCCGACTCGACGATCCGGCCCGAGCGCCGCAGGAAGAGCTCGGGAGAGGCCGTGGCGATCTCCACGCCGTGCCCGGGAAGCCGGATCGTTCCGGCGTACGGAGCGGGGTTCCCGTGCGCGAGCTCGGCGGTCAGGGCGTCCACGTCGGCGTCGGGGGCGATGGGCGCGCTCAGGACGCGGCAGAGGTTGGCTTGATAGACCTCGCCTGCCGCGATGTGCTCGCGGATCCGGCGTACGCCCGCGGTGTAGGCCTCGCGGTCGAGCGAAGTGGTCCAGGAGTCCGCCGAAGGGCCCCGCCACCTCCCCGTACGCACGGCAGGTGCCTCGCGTACGTCGTCGAAGCGGGCGCAGACGAGACGGCCCTCGAAGTCGGCCGAGACGGCCCAGAAGCCGGTGGAGTCGAGGGCCGAGGGGTCACTGGTGACATCGCGCAGATCGGTGGCGATGAGGCCGCCGAGGCGTGCCATGGGAGCGGGGTCATGCACGGCTGTGAGTCTATGACCGGCTCTCCGCGGCCGCCCCGGGGCGGCCGCGAGCTGGTGTTCGGGGGGTCTTAGGGCAGCACGCTGCGCAAACGAGTTTTTGTACTGGCCCTGGAATCCGCTACAGTTCAACACGTCGCCGGGACACGAAAGCGCCCCGGAGAGCAGGCGAACGTAGCTCAGTTGGTAGAGCGCAACCTTGCCAAGGTTGAGGTCGCGAGTTCGAACCTCGTCGTTCGCTCGGAAGAGCAGGGGGATTTTTCCCGAACCCCCACACTCCTGGTGGAGTGGCCGAGAGGCGAGGCAACGGCCTGCAAAGCCGTCTACACGGGTTCAAATCCCGTCTCCACCTCCAAGCGCGATTAGCTCAGCGGGAGAGCGCTTCCCTGACACGGAAGAGGTCACTGGTTCAATCCCAGTATCGCGCACCAGTAGTACCGCAGTAACAGACAACTGAAGATCTTGGTCCTCGCTCGACGAGGATCCCCGCGCGATTAGCTCAGCGGGAGAGCGCTTCCCTGACACGGAAGAGGTCACTGGTTCAATCCCAGTATCGCGCACGCACCATCCATGACCTGCGGGTTGTGGTCCCGCGCGATTAGCTCAGCGGGAGAGCGCTTCCCTGACACGGAAGAGGTCACTGGTTCAATCCCAGTATCGCGCACAGAGCGAAGCCCCCGGCCGATCGGCCGGGGGCTTCTGCGTTGCCGCACAGGCTGCGCGGCCGGGGGCTCAGGAGGAGAACAGCATCCGGCCGAAGCTCTTGTTCCGGTGGTGGCCGTAGTGGGGCTGGTGGCTGCCGTGGTGCTGGGCGCCCCAGGCCGGGGCGGGCGGGGCCGGGTACGCCTGCGGGGCGGGCGCGGCGGGCGGCGGGGCCGGCTGGCTCCACTGGGACTCCAGGCGGGTCAGCGCCTCGAGCTCGCCGTAGTCCAGGAATATCCCTCGGCAGCCGCTGCACTGCTCGATCTGAACGCCGTTGCGGTTGTACGTGTGCATCGCCGCATGGCACTTGGGACACTGCATCGTGGGCTCAACTCCTCGCCGGTCTCAACGTTTTCACCGGATCTGTTCCCGGCTTCGGTCCCCCGCAGACTACTTCGGGGATCTTCACGTCAACTCGGCGGGTAGTGCGGCAATACGGTCACAGGATTGCACCACCAGCTCCTCCACCTCGTCGAGAACTCTGTTGTCGGCCACGGCCTTCGCCACGGCGAGTGCGGCGGTCTGGACGGTGAGGGCCTTCGCGGGTACGTCCAGGGCGGGCCAGGGGTCGCCGTCGGCGGGAACAGCCGGGCCGCCGGCCGCCAGGTAGGCGCCGAGGAAGCGGGTCCACTCGTCGGGCGCGAGGAGTCCGGCGGCGTACCAAGCGGCCGGGCGGGCGAGGTCCCAGGCGGGATCGCCCACGCCGAGGTCGTCGATGTCGATCAGCAGCCAGCGGCCGTCATGGCGGACGAGCTGCCCCAGGTGGAGATCGCCGTGGCAGAGCGCTCCGGCGTGGGTCAGGGGTGCTTCGGCGCGGGCCCAGGCGGGCAGGGCGGCCCAGGCGCGTTCGATGACGGCGGCGGCCGGGTGGGGGCCCGCTTCTCGCATACGGGAGAGGGCGCGGGCCGCCTTCACGGGGCCGCGCATGGGCGGCAGCGGTCCGGGGAGTACGTCGACGGACGTGCGGTGGAGGCGGGCGAGCAGTTCGCCGGCCGCCTCCCAGGGCGCGTGCTCGGGACGCTCGGGGTCCACGGGGGTGCCGTGCGGCCAGTACGTCAGGGGGCGGCCGTCGAGTGCGGCGCGGGGTGCGGGGAGCGGCGGGAGCAGGATGCCGTTGAGCGACGGGTGGGCGGCGACGGCGAGTTGGGCGTAGAGACCGGCTCGGTCGGTGTCGCAGGCGTGGGCCTTGACGACCAGATCACCGTGCCGGACCACGGTGCCGTCGGGTCGGTCGGCGAGGACGGGTGCGCTGCACACGCAGTCCCGTACCGGATCATGCGCCGCCGCGCGGGCCGCCACCGCGAGCTCGCGCGTCAGACCTGCCGTCACGGCTCCCCCAAAGGTCGTACGTACTGCGGGCAGGGTACGCGCCGCCCCCGGACAGCACACAGCCCGCGCAGCTCCCCAGCTGCGCGGGCCCTTTGTGCCGTCCGCCGCACCCCCGTCCCCACGGGGTTATGGCCGTGTGTCCCCGCCCGGACCGCTCTTCCGGGCTCTGGGGCGCCGCTCAGCGCCCCAGCATCACGCCCACGGACGACGCCTGTGTGACCACTGCTTCCCAGCCGCCGAAGACGACTACGAGCAGCACTGCCAGGGGAAGCACCATGGCCGTGGCGACCAGCGGGTGGCGCCGGCCGGAACGACTGCCGCCGAACGCGGCGTGCGCCTTACGTCCCTGCGTGCGGATCATTGCCCGCGCTGCCGTGTCCGCCATGGTCCCTCTCCTGTCGTGGTTGGCAGCGGCGAGTGTCTGACCTCGGGGGACGAGTGCTGCACTCGCCGCTTGACTTCAAATCTAGGGGCGCCGGGCGCCCGGGTCGTCATGCCCTCGTACCGATTACCGGGCCTCCTGGAGGAGGACCCGGGCGACCGTTTCGTACTCCCCTGGGTGGAGACCGGGTCCTAGGACTTGGGGTCTTCCCGGAGGGGTCGCTCCTGGGGCGGCTACCGGGGCCGCTCTTCCTCGGATCCGTGTTCGCGCGGGACCGGCTGCTCGACCAGCGCCAATACGCGTGTGGCCATGAAACGCGCCGTGCGCACGACGGAGCCGCTGCGCGTGACTTCGCTCACTTCGACCACACCTCTGCGGACGGCCGTTTCCACCCGGCGGCCCGCCCTGCTGGCCACCACTTCGTAGGTCCTCGTCGTGTCCCCTGCGTCCACGACTATCTCGACTCGATCGCCCTTCATACGCCCAATCCCCCTTCAACGACGGCCCGTTGAGCAACCGGGCACCCCGAACGGCCCTGGTCCACAACTTTTCTGACCACCCTTCAAGTCTCCCACCCGGCACTGACAATCGATCTGTCGCCGAAGGCGCGGCCTATGCACGCGAATGAGCGCGAAAACGTAAGCTGTGGCTCGTCATTCATGAGGGCGGCCAGGCAGCGGGGATGGACATGGCGATGATGCGGCTCCGGCGCGAGGACCCGCGTGTCGTCGGCTCGTTCAGACTGCACCGCAGGCTCGGCGCGGGCGGGATGGGTGTCGTCTACCTCGGCTCCGACCGGCGCGGGCAGCGGGTCGCGCTGAAGGTGATCCGGCCGGATCTGGCGGAGGATCAGGAGTTCCGCTCGCGGTTCGCGCGCGAGGTGTCGGCGGCGCGCAGAATTCGCGGCGGCTGTACGGCGCGGCTGGTGGCGGCCGATCTGGAGGCGGACCGGCCGTGGTTCGCGACGCAGTACGTGCCCGGGCCCTCGCTGCACGACAAGGTGGCCGATGAGGGTCCGCTGACCGCCGCCGAGGTGGCCGCGGTGGGTTCGGCGCTGTCCGAAGGGCTTGTGGCCGTCCACGAGGCCGGTGTCGTCCATCGGGATCTGAAGCCGTCCAACATCCTGCTGTCGCCCAAGGGGCCGCGGATCATCGACTTCGGAATCGCCTGGGCGACGGGGGCGTCGACGCTGACGCACGTCGGCACGGCGGTCGGGTCGCCCGGCTTCCTCGCGCCCGAGCAGGTGCGGGGTCAGGCCGTCACCGCGGCGACGGATGTGTTCTCGCTCGGAGCGACGCTCGCGTATGCGGCGATGGGTGACTCGCCCTTCGGGCACGGGAGTTCCGAGGTGATGCTGTACCGCGTGGTACACGAGGAGGCGCAGCTTCAGGGCGTGCCGGATGCCCTTGCGCCGCTGATCCGGGCGTGCCTCGCAAAGGATCCCGAGGAGCGGCCCAGCACGCTGCAGCTGTCGATGCGGCTGAAGGAGATCGCGGCGCGGGAGGCGCAGTCGCCCACGGACAACCGGCCGCCGGGCCCGCGGCGGGATGTCGACCGCCCGACGGCTCGGGTGGATGAGCGGACGCAGGCTGCTTCTGCTTCCGGGGCCGCGTCGGGTTCCGCGTCCGGGTCCGCCTCACAGAGCCGGCCGTCCGCCGAGCGTCCGCGGCGGCCCGGGCCCACTCCCCCGCCGTCCGGCGCAGGCTCACGGCCTCCGGTGCGGCGTCCGCAGGCGCCTGCGCCGCGTGGGTCGCGTCCGGGGACGGGCAACAGGCCTGCGCCGCGCAGTGGTTCGGGGCGTCCGGCGCCGCGTACGACGGGGACGGGGCGCCGGGTTCCGGCGAACCCTCGGCTGTTGCGGCAGCGGCTGTTCGTGTTCGTGGTGGTGACGCTGTTGGTCGCGCTGGGGATCGCGGCTGCTCAGGGGTGTCAGGGGCCGGCGCAGGGGCTGCGGCAGGTCACCGGGGTCGCGGAGCGGGTTGTCGGCTCGGATGCGGCGGGTGGGGCCGCCGGTCGGGGCTGAGGTCGCCTGCCGGCGGGGGCGCCGCCCCCTGCGCCCCCGGTGGGTCAGACTGCCGGGCGGCCTGCCGTCACCGCGTAGAACGCCACAGCCGCCGCCGCGCCCACGTTCAGCGAGTCGACTCCGTGGGCCATCGGGATGCGGACCCATTCGTCGGCTGCGACCAGCGCCTGGGTCGAGAGACCGTCGCCCTCCGCCCCGAGCATCAGAGCCACCCTCTCCATACGGTGGGGGGCCATGTCGTCCAACGTGGCGGCCTTCTCGTCCGGGGTGAGGGCGAGGAGCTTGAAGCCCGCTTCACGGACGGTCTCCAGGGACTTCGGCCAGGATTCCAGACGCGCGTACGGAACCGAGAAGACCGCGCCCATCGAGACCTTGACCGAGCGGCGGTAGAGCGGGTCCGCGCAGTCCGGCGAGAGCAGGACCGCGTCCATGCCGAGCGCTGCTGCCGAGCGGAAGATCGCGCCGATGTTGGTGTGGTCGTTGACCGCCTCCATCACCGCCACCCGGCGGGCTGTGGTCAGCAGCTCCTCCGGAGTCGGGAGCGGCTTGCGCTGCATCGACGCGAGCGCGCCGCGGTGGACGTGATAGCCCGTGACGCGTTCGGCGAGTTCGGGGCTCACCGCGTAGACAGGCGCCGGGAGTTCGTCGATGACGTCGCGCATGACGTCCACCCACTTCGCCGAGAGCAGCATCGAGCGCATCTCGTAGCCCGTGTCCTTCGCGCGCCGGATCACCTTCTCGCCCTCGGCGATGAAGAGTCCTTCGGCTGGTTCGCGCTTTCTGCGCAGCTCTACGTCCGTGAGTCCGGTGTAGTCGCGCAGGCGCGGGTCGTCGGGGTCGTCGACATGGATGAGATCGGCCACAGGGTGATACTGCCTTGTCCTCGGTGTGGTGCCAACGGGTCGGTGGAAGTTCCGTTACCGCTGGTTACCTGGGCCGACGGTCACGACGTCGCCGATGACGATCACCGCCGGGGGGCGGACCCCCTCGGCGGTGACGATCTCCGCGACGGTGGCCAGGGTGGCGTCCACGCGGCGCTGGGCGGCGGTCGTGCCCTCCTGGACGAGGGCGACGGGGGTCTCGGGTGCACGGCCGCCCGCGATCAGCGTCTCGGCGATCTTGCCGATCTTGTCCACGCCCATGAGCACCACGAGGGTGCCGCGCGCCTTGGCCAGCGCCGCCCAGTCGACGAGCGAACGCTCGTCGTCGGGAGCCACATGACCGCTGACGACCGTGAACTCATGGGCCACGCCCCGGTGGGTGACCGGGATTCCGGCGGCTCCGGGCACGGAGATGGAGCTGGAGATGCCGGGGACCACGGTGCAGGGGATGCCCGCTTCGGCGAGTGCCTGGGCTTCTTCCATACCGCGGCCGAAGACGAAGGGGTCGCCGCCCTTGAGACGTACGACGGACTTGCCGGCCTTGGCGTGCTCGATGAGCGCGTTGTTGATCGCTTCCTGGGCCATGAAGCGGCCGTAGGGGATCTTCGCGGCGTCGATCACCTCGACGTGCGGCGGGAGTTCGGCGAGCAGATCGCGGGGGCCGAGGCGGTCCGCGATGACGACGTCGGCCTCGGCGAGGAGGCGGCGGCCGCGGACCGTGATGAGGTCCGGGTCGCCAGGACCGCCGCCGACGAGGGCCACGCCGGGGGTCTTCGTGCGCTGGTGCGGGGCGACCAGGGTGCCGTCGCGCAGGCCCTCGACGACGGCGTCGCGGATCGCGGCGGTGCGACGGGGGTCGGGGCGGTCGGTGGTGAGGATCGCGACGGTGACGCCCTCGCTGCGGCCGGTCGCGGGGGTCCAGGCGGTGGCGGCGCTCGCGTCGTCGGAGCGCACGCACCAGATGCGGCGGGTCTCTGCTTCGGCACTGGCCGCCTCGTTCGCCACATGGTCGCTGGTCGCGATGAGCGCGTACCAGGCGTCCGTGAGGTCGCCGTACTCGTACGGCCTGCGGGTCCACCGGATCTCGCCGGTGTCCGCCATGGCCTCCACGGACGGCGTCGCCTCCGGGGAGATCAGCATGATGTCCGCGCCTGCCGCGAGCAGGGCCGGGAGGCGGCGCTGGGCAACCTGGCCGCCGCCGAGCACTACTACTCGGCGGCCGGTGAGGCGGAGGCCTACGGGGTACGCGGGGTGTTCGGCCATGGGTCTGTGCGGCTCCTCGTGCGGAGGGCTGGATGAGCCGCTGCGGCGGTGGAGCAGCTCTGACATGGGAGGGGTGGTGCGATTTCCGGTGCGCTCTCAGATTACGGCGAGCAGCGGCGGAGGGCGGCCGGGCGCTGCCCGTACCGCCCTCCGCCCGCCGTACTACTTCTCGGTGACTCCCGCGGAGTCGAAGGTCGCGACCTCGTGCATCGCACGCGCCGCCGACTGGACGACGGGCAGGGCGAGCAGGGCGCCGGTGCCTTCGCCGAGGCGGAGGTCCAGGTCGACCAGCGGGCGCAGGCCCAGCTTGTTGAGGGCTGCGACGTGGCCGGGCTCAGCGCTGCGGTGGCCCGCGATGCAGGCCGCGAGGACCTCGGGGGCGATGGCGCGCGCGACCAGGGCCGCGGCGCCGGCGCTCACGCCGTCCAGGATCACGGGCGTACGCAGGGAGGCCCCGCCGAGCAACAGGCCGACGATCGCGGCGTGTTCGAGGCCACCGATGGCCGCGAGCACGCCGATGGGGTCGGCCGGGTCCGGCTGGTGGAGCTCAAGAGCGCGGCGTACGACGTCCGTCTTGCGGGCGAGCGTCTCGTCGTTGATGCCAGTGCCGCGGCCCGTCACCTCGGACGGGTCGGCGCCCGTGAAGACGGAGATCAGGGCGGCGGACGCCGTGGTGTTCGCGATGCCCATCTCGCCCGTGAGCAGGGCCTTGTTACCGGCCGCCACGAGGTCGCGGGCCGTTTCGATGCCGACCTCGATGGCCGCCTTGACCTCTTCGCGGGTCAGGGCGGGGCCGGTGGTCATGTCGGCCGTGCCCGCGCGGACCTTGCGGGGCAGGAGGCCGGGGGTGGCCGGGAGGTCCGAGGCGACGCCCACGTCGATGACGCAGACCTCGGCGCCCACCTGGTTGGCGAAGGCGTTGCAGACCGCGCCGCCGCCCAGGAAGTTGGCGACCATCTGGCCGGTGACCTCCTGAGGCCAGGGGGTCACGCCCTGGGCGTGCACACCGTGGTCGCCCGCGAAGATCGCGACGGCGGCGGGCTCCGGGATCGGCGGCGGGCACATCCGGGACAGACCGGCGAGCTGCGCGGAGATGATCTCCAGCATGCCGAGCGCGCCGGCCGGCTTGGTCATCCGCTTCTGCCGCTCCCAGGCCTCGCCGAGCGCCTTGGCGTCCAGGGGGCGGATGTTGGCGACGGTCTCGGAGAGGAGGTCGTGCGGGTCCTCGCCGGGCAGGGCGCGACGGCCGTACGTCTCCTCGTGGACCACCCAGGACAGCGGACGGCGCTTGGACCAGCCCGCCTGCATCAGCTCGGGCTCGTCCGGGAACTCGTCCACGTATCCGACACAGAGATACGCCACGACTTCGAGGTGCTCGGGCAGACCGAGCGTACGGACCATCTCGCGCTCGTCGAAGAAGCTGACCCAGCCGACGCCGAGGCCTTCGGCGCGGGCGGCGAGCCAGAGGTTCTCGACGGCGAGCGCCGATGAGTACGGGGCCATCTGCGGCTGGGTGTGCCGGCCGAGGGTGTGGCGGCCGCCGCGGGTGGGGTCCGCGGTGACGACGATGTTCACCGGGGTCTCGAGGATGGCCTCGATCTTCAGTTCCTTGAACTGCTTCGCACGGCCCTTGGGCAGCGACTTCGCGTAGGCCTCGCGCTGGCGCATGGCCAGTTCGTGCATCGTGCGCCGGGTGTCGGCGGAGCGGATGACGACGAAGTCCCAGGGCTGGGAGTGGCCGACGGACGGCGCGGTGTGGGCCGCTTCGAGGACGCGGAGCAGGACCTCGTGCGGAATCGGGTCGCTGCGGAAGCCGTTGCGGATGTCCCGGCGCTCGCGCATGACGCGGAGCACGGCCTCGCGTTCGGCGTCGGCGTATCCGGGGGCGGCCGGGCCGTCGGCACGTACCGGCGCGTCGTCGTTCTCGAGGGTGTCCAACTCGTCGGGGAACTGGAGGAGTTCGGGGCTCTCCTCGCCGCCGTCAGGGACGGGGATCTCCGCGGGGACCGGCTCTGTCAGGGCTGCGGCGACAGGGGTGGGCTCGGACTCTGGCTCGGCGGCCGGCGCTTCCGGTGCCGGGGCCTGAGCCTGAGCTGCGGCAAGGTCTGCGGCCTCTGCTGCCTGGGGCTCCTCCGCGCCGGCCGCCTCGGCCGTCACGGGCTCCGGTTCGGCCTCGCGCGGAGACGGTACGGAGACGGCGGCTTCCTGCGCGGGCTCGACCTCGACCGGCTGCGGGGCCTGCGGGAGAACCGCCTCGGGGGCGGCGGCGGCGCCGACGGCCGGCTGCTCGGGCTCGGACGGGGCGAGCGGCTCGTGGGCCGGTGCGTCGACGGAGTCGTGAGCCGATGCCAATGCGTCGACGGAGTCGTGGGCCGGTGCGAGGGACTGGTCCGGCGTCGGTACGGAACCGTCCGGCGTCGAAACGGGAGCGTCCGGCGTCGGTACGGAACCGTCCGGCGTCGAAACGGGAGCGTCCGGCGTCGATACGTTGCCGTCCTGCATCGGTGCCGGGGCGTCCTGCGCCGAGACGGAGCCGTCCGACGTCGGTACGGCCCCGTGCTGCGTCGGTACGGAACCGTCCTGCGTCGCAACGCCCGCGTCCTGCATCGCCACGGCGGCATCCTGCATCGCTACGGCAGCGTCCCGGCCCGACTCGTCCGGCAGACGGAGTGCGTGCGGAGGCGTGGGGGCGAGGTGCGGGGTGGACGGGACCACGCCGTCCACCGGCACGAACTCGCCGATGGGGCCCGGGTCCTGAGGGTTCAGACCGGCGGGCACGGGGGCACCGCCGTCGCCGCCGGTGAGCTGCCCGGAGCTGCCCGAAAGCTGCTCGGGGCCACCGGAAAGCTGGTCGGACGACGCTGCGGGCATCGGGATCGGGGCGGTGTGCGGGTGGCTCTCGCCGCCGGACATGGCACCTGCATCGACGCCGACCCCGGAACCCGGCGTGGCGCCGCCCGAGGACTGCATCGGACCCAGGTGGAGCTGCGGACCACCGGCGGGCACGAAACCCTGCCCGGGGTCGGCCTGCCCCTGGGCGGGCACCTCTCCGTACGCCTGCGGCAAGGAGTCGGCGCCGAGCGCGGAACCCTGAACACCGCCGGCCGGGGCACCCGCGTGTGCGGGCTCGGGGACGCCGAGCAGAGCCGCGCCCTGCGGTGCGGGCGCGACCTGGAATCCGGCTGCTTCCTGAGCGGCGCGGAACGCCTCCACGTCAGGGATCGCAGGGGTGGCGCCGACGGGCCGCGCCTGCGGAACGACCGTTTCTGCACCCTGCGCGTGCGGGGCCTGCGGCCAAGGTGCCGGAGCCTGCGCGGGGATCTCGCCGAGCTGGGGTCCGGGCTGGTCGAAGGGCGCGCCCGGGATCGCCCCGAGCTGGGGGCCCACCGGGGCCGCTCCGTCCTCGCGCGGGATGTCCAGGTACTCGGGGCCGGTGGTCGGCGGACCCGGGCGGCGCACCGGCACCGGGTTGGCCGGCGTTCCGGCCGGACCGCGGTCGGCCAGCGAGCGCACCGGGCTGGGCGCCGCGGGGCCTGCGGGGGCGGGCGGGCCCGTGTGCAGGGGGCGGCGGACCGGGGCGGGAGTGCGCGCACCGCCGAGGTCCACGAAGCCGCTGTCGCGCCCTGCGGTCTCGTGAGCGCCGACGCTTCCCGTGTCCTGGGCGACGTTCGGATCGGCGTCGTACCCACCGGGGAAACCGGGCGCGACAGCCTCGTACCCGGTGGTGTCACCGGTCACGAAACCGGGCGCACCGGTGGGCTGGACGGCCTCCGGAGCCTGGCCGTTCGAGGAGAACCGCGGGTCGCCGGTCAGCGGCGCGCCCGCCTGAGGTGCGGCCTCGCCCATGCCGTACGCGGGCCCTGCGGCATACCCGTCGGGTGCGAACGCCGGACGGTCCTCCGTCCAGGCACCCTGCGCACCGGGCATCAGGAGCAGATCGTCATCCTCGGCGACGGCGCCCGAGGGGTCATGGAAGGTGTGCGCACCCGGGGCGGAAACCCCGGGCCGGCCCACCGTGCCTGCGTCCTGAGGCAGTCCCTCGCCCGGGACCTGGCCGGTGTCGGTCATGCGTACCCCTCGCCCATCGGTCGTACTTCTCCTTCGGCCGGCTGCCCAGGGCGGTGTACCACCCGCCCAAGGACAAGAACGAGCGTGCGCGCCGCGCGGCACGTACGACTCGTCGACAAAGCGCCAAAGGCATCGGCGCCCAAGGCATTGTCGCGGCCGGACCACCCTCGTGACGAGCAGATCCACCACAGCCCGCTGTGGACTGCGCCACGTCGCGCGTCCTCCGGTCATGCCGTACCACACACACCCCAAAACGGGCGCGCTTTCCGGACATTGACGCACGAAGCGACGAACGGCCAGGAGCAGTACAACGATCGGCCAGCCTACCGCGAGCAAGGGCGCACCAAGGTCGCGGGGCGGATTTACGGCACCTCCTGAGCGGCCCTGACCGGCCCTGCTTCCGGATTCGACGAATCTGTGAAACAGCCATGTACCGGACGACCGTGCCACGCAGGGCGCAGCCCGTGGTCAATAAGCCGAAAACGGGCCCTCAATCGCCGTTTCCGCTTGACCGTTCGGCGCAGATGACGAAAGCGACCACGCGTTCCAGTTCGCTCCAGGTGCGGGTGTCCAGTTCCACGGACTGGAGCAGGGAGCATTCGACGGCGTAACCGTGCTCCATCAGCTCCCTGCCGATGAGTTCGGCCTCGTCGCGGGTGACCGCGTGCGTGACGATGCGCTCGGGCCTGCGGTCGGCGGCCGCGGAGACCACGGCGACTCCCCCGCCCCCCACCCGTACGACATCGGGTTCCGGCAGATCCTCCAGTACGTGCGGGGCGGTGCCGTGCACGACCTGGAGCTGGAGGCCGAAGCGGCGGGCGACCGCGGTCGTGCGGGCGCAGGAGTCCGCGTCGCGGTCGACGGCGATGACAGCGGCGCCGAAGCGTGCGGCCTCGGCCGAGAACGCACCGCCGCCGCTGCCGATGTCCCAGACCAGATCGCCCACGCGCGGGCCGAGCCGGGCGAGCTGGGCCGCACGGACCCGGTCGTTCTCGCCCTCGCCGAGGCCGCCGCCGAACGCGGAGGCGGGCAGCGCCCAGCCGCGTGAGGTACCCGCGGGGTCGCGTCCCGCGATCCAGCCGGTGTCGGAGGTGACCGGGCCGCCGATGACGATCACGACGTTCGGGTCGCGCCAGGTGCGGTCGGCGGCCTTGTCCGAGGTCAGGACGGTGACCTGCTCGCGGGTGGTGCCGAGCTCCTCGCAGATCACGAAGGTGCGCTGCACGGGGCCGAGCAGCAGGCCGAGTTCGGCGGGGCCGGCACCCGGTGAGGTGAGGACCGCGACCTTCGTATGGGCGCGGCAGACGTTCACCGCACGGCGCAGGGTGCGGCGGTGGGCGACGACGACCTGGGCGTCCTCCCAGGGCATTCCGGCCCGCGCGAAGGCCTGGGCGACGGACGAGACGGCCGGCACCACTTCGACTTCGAGTCCGAACTCGGGGGCGCGCAAGGTGCGTACGACGCCGAAGAAGCCGGGATCACCGTCCGCGAACACCACGGCCGTGCCGCGATGCTGGGCGATGCGCCGGGCCGCGAGCGAGACGCTGCCGAGCCGGATCCGTTCGGCGCGGGCGGGGACCTCGGGCAGCGCGAGATGGTGGGCTGCGCCTGCCACGAGGGTGGCGGCGCCGAGCGCGGAGCGGGCCGCGTCGGTCAGCGGGGACCCGTCCCAGCCGATCACGGTGACGCGGTCGGCCATGGCGTTATGTCTCCTGCGGTACTCGTGGGTCGTCGAGGCACCGGTGAGCGTACCTGGTGAGCGGGGCGACGACCTGCCGGACGGCCGGTGGGCGGTCCGCCGTCGGTCCTCGGCCGGCCCATGAGCCGTCGGTCCTCGGCCGGCCCATGATCAGCTCGTGATCAGTTCCACTCCGAGTACGCCGAGTAGCCCGCGGCCTCCGCGAGCTGGTCGGTGACGCCGTCGAGATCCTCGGGCAGCAGACTCCAGACGATGTAGTCGGTACGGAAGTCGCTCCACGTACCGTCCTCGCCCCGGGTACGCGCTATGCAGGCGCCCCGCAGGACGCCCTCGCTGATGCAGCCGATCTTCTGGGCGACCTGCTGGGAGGCGGTGTTGTCGGCGGCCGTGCGCAGCTCGATGCGCTCAAGACGCTGGTCGCGGAAGAGCCACTGCGCGGTGGCCAGGGAGGCCTCGGACGCATAGCCCTCGCCGCGGGCCCAGGGCGCGATGATGTACGACAGCTCGGTGGAGCGCACCCGCCAGTTGGTCTTGGCGAGTTGGACGATGCCGACCAGCCGTTGGGTGAGGAACTCGGTGACGGCCAGGTCGAGTCCGCGGCCCGACTCACGCTCGGTGGGTGCGTACTCGCTGATCCACTTCGCGGCGTCGGCTTCGGCGTAGGGCTGCGGCACCGCCGTCCAGGCCCCGACCATCTCGTCGTTCATCATCTCGGCGAGACCGGAAGCGTCGGCGTCCTCCAGCGGGCGCAGCACAAGGCGCTCGGTGCTGATGGAGATGTCGGGGAACATCTGGTGAGCCGTGGTCATCGCGCCGCTCCGTCACTACAGGCTGCTGAAGAGCCCAGCATGCAGCATCGAAGCGCATAACTGCACCACAGGGCCCGCACCTTGAAGGTACGGGCCCTGTGGTAACGGGATGTGCGGATCCGTCAGGAAGCCTCGACGGGGAGCACGGACCCCTTGTACTTGTCCTCGATGAACTTCTTCACCTCGGGCGAAGTGAGCAGCTCGGCCAGCTTCTTGACCCGCGGATCGCTCTCGTCGCCCTTCTTGACGGCGAGGATGTTCACATACGGGTTGTTCTCGACGGACTCCAGGTGGATGGAGTCCTCCTTCGGGCTGAGACCTGCGTCCAGCGCGAAGTTGTTGTTGATGACCGCCGCGTCCACGTCCTCCAAGGAGCGCGGCAGCTGGGCCGGTTCGAGCTCCTTGATGACGAGCTTCTTCGGGTTGGACGTGATGTCCGCCGGCGATGCCGTCGTACCCGCGTCCTTCTTCAGCTCGATCACGCCCTGCGCGGCGAGCAGTTGGAGCGCCCGCCCCTCGTTGGTCGGATCGTTGGGTACGGCGACGACGGCCCCGCTCTTGAGCGAGGACACCGCCTGCACCTTCTTCGAGTACACGCCCATCGGCGGCAGGTAGACCCCCGCCACCGAAGTGAGGTCCGTGCCCTTGGACTTGTTGAACTCGTCCAGGAACGGGGTGTTCTGGTACAGGTTCGCGTCGAGGCTGCCCTCGGCGAGTGCGGTGTTCGGCAGGACGTAGTCCGTGAACTCCTTGACCTCGAGATCGAGGCCCTTCTTCTTCGCCAGGTCCTTTTGGATGTACGCGAGGACCTCACCGGCCGGTACGGGTGTGGCGCCGACGACGAGCTTGCCGTTCTTGTCGCCGCCTTCGCTGTCACCGGAGCCGGAGCCGCAGGCGCTCAGAACGAGCAGAGCGCCGGCGGCCACGGCCGCGGAGACGAGCTTCTTGCTGCGCTGCATGGCGCGTCCCTCCCCTTGGCCCGGTTCTTAGAACGCGGGCTCGACGGCGCCGTCGAACTTGTCCTCGATGTACTTCTTCACCTCGGGCGAGTTCAGGAGCTTCGCGAGCTTCTTGACGCGCGGGTCGTTCTCCTGGCCCTTCTTGACCACGAGACCGTTGGCGTACGGGTTGCCCTTGGCCGTCTCGAGAGCGATCGCGTCCTTCTTCGGGCTGAGGTCGGCCTCGACGGCGTAGTTGCCGTTGATCACCGCGGCGTCCACGTCACCGAGCGAGCGCGGCAGCTGGGCGGCCTCGAGCTCCTTGAACTTCAGGTTCTTGGGGTTCTCGGCGATGTCCGCGGGGGTCGCGTCGAGCGCGGCGTCGTCCTTGAGCTTGATGATGCCGTTGGCGTCGAGCAGCTTGAGCGCGCGGCCCTCGTTGGTGGTGTCGTTCGGGACGGCGACGGTCGCGCCGTCCTTCAGCTCGTCGAGCTTCTTGATGCTCTTCGAGTAGAGGCCGAGCGGCTCCAGGTGGACGTCGTTCACCCAGACCAGGTCGGTGCCGTTCTTCTTGTTGAAGTCGTCGAGGTACGGCTTGTGCTGGAAGTAGTTGGCGCCGACGGAGCCGTCCTGGGTCGCGGTGTTCGGCAGGACGTAGTCCGTGAACTCCTTGACCTCCAGGTCGAGACCCTCCTTCTTCGCCAGGTTGTCCTTGACGTAGTTGAGGATGTCGGCGTGCGGGGTCGGGCTGGCGGCGACGATCAGCGGACCGTCGGCGTCGGCGGATCCGGAGCCCGAACCGTTGTCGGAGCCGCAGGCCGCGAGGCCGAGGGTGAGGGCTCCGGTGGCGAGGACAGCAGCGGTGATCTTGGCAGTGTTACGCACGAAAAGTGCCTTTCTCCAATGGGTGGTGCAACCGGCGGCAGGCGCCGGGGGCATTGCTGTGACAGAAGGTCTGTGGGGCCGCCGTGAAGCGGGGTTCAGGACGCCTTGGTCGGCTCGGCGGCGGCCGCGGGGGCGGCGCTTCGCAGCAGACGCAGCTTGGGGGCGACGGAGCCGCGGCCCCTGTTGGACAGGGAGCGGGCGGCGTAGTCGCCGGCGAACTGGATGATGGCGATGATGACCGCGAGGATAGCCACGGTGATCCACATCATCTGGGATTCGAAACGCTGGTAGCCGTAGCGGTAGGCCAGGTCGCCGAGGCCGCCCGCGCCGAGCGCGCCCGCCATGGCCGAGTAGCCGATGAGGGCCACGATCGTGGTGGTGGCGCCGGAGACGAGGGACGGCAGGGACTCGGGCACGAGCACCTTGCGTACGACGGCCCAGGTGTTGCCGCCCATCGACTGCACGGCCTCGACGAGTCCGCCGTCGACCTCGCGTACGGAGGTCTCGACGAGCCGCGCGAAGAACGGGATGGCGCCGATCGCGAGCGGCACGATGGCCGCGTCCCGGCCGATGGTGGTGCCGACGATGAGCTTGGTGAAGCCCATCAGGGCGACCATCAGGATGATGAACGGCATCGAGCGCGTGATGTTCACGATCTGCCCGATGACCTTGTTGACCACCGTGTTCTGCAGCAGGCCGCCCTTGTCCGTGAGGACGATCAGGACGCCGAGCGGCAGACCGACGGCTATCGCGATCACGGTCGCCCAGCCGACCATGTAGAGGGTGTCCCAGAAGCCCTGTTCGAGCAGCGGCTGCATCTCGTCCCAGGTCACTTCGCGACACCTTCCGTGATGAGCAGCGGGGCGCCCGCCTCGTCGCCGGCCACCTCCACCTGCAGGCCCTGCTCGCGCAGGAAGCCGATGGGTACGACGTTCTCCTCGTATCGGCCGGGCAGTTCGATCCGCATCCGGCCGATCTGCTTGCCGCCGACGGTGTCCATCGCGGCGCCGAGGATCGAGATGTCGATGTTGTACGTACGGGAGAGCTGCGAGATGACCGGCTGGGTGGCCGCCTCACCGTGGAAGGTGACATCGACGACCGTGCGGTCCTCGTCGCTGGCCTCGCCGCTGACCGGGAAGAGGGCGTCGGCGAGCTGCGAGCCGGGGGTGGCGAGCAGTTCGGCGACCGTGCCGGACTCGACGATCCGGCCGCGCTCCATCAGGGCCGCGGAGTCGCAGATCGTCTTGACGACGTCCATCTCGTGCGTGATCAGGAGGACCGTGAGACCGAGCTGGCGGTTGAGGTCGCGGATCAGCTCAAGGATGGAGCGGGTGGTCTCGGGGTCGAGGGCGCTGGTGGCTTCGTCGGAGAGCAGCACCTTGGGGTCGCCGGCCAGCGCGCGGGCGATGCCGACGCGCTGCTTCTGGCCGCCGGAGAGCTGGCTCGGGTAGTTCTTCGCCTTGTCGGCGAGGCCGACCAGGTCGAGCAGTTCGAGCGCCTTGCGGGAGCGCTCCTTGGCGGGGACTCCGAGGATCTCGAGCGGCACCTCTACGTTGCCCTGCACGGTGCGCGAGGACAGCAGGTTGAAGTGCTGGAAGACCATGCCGATCCTGCTGCGCGCCTCGCGCAGCTCACGGCCGGCCCGCGGGCCCTTGCCGGCGAGCGCCGTGAGGTCGACGCCGTCGACCGTCACCGTGCCGGAGGTGGGCTTCTCCAGGAGGTTGATGCAGCGGATCAGGGAGGACTTGCCGGCGCCGGACTGGCCGATGACGCCGAACACCTCGCCCTCGCGCACCTGGAGGTCGACTCCGTCGAGGGCGGTTACTTCACGACCGCGTGAGCGGTAGACCTTGGTCAGGCCGGAAGTGGTGATCACTGGGGGTTCCGTCACTGTCGAGTGCGCGGCGCGGGTGTGCACCGGGCACGGGGCATTTCTTCTTCGGAAGACTTCGGAAGACTTCGCAATCCGTGCACGTCTGCGTCACGGCAGCGAAGTGCCGTACATCAGCGGGAAGTTCGTCGTGCGCGGGGGCCGGCTCGATCCGGATGACTCGAAGTCATCGGACACGGCTCAGCTGTCTCGCTTCGGGGCGCGAGGCGTGGTGCAGGGGCCCTCTAGAAGGCGCGCATTCGACACATACAACGAGCACCGGGCGTCATCATCGCCTCGGTCGCAAGGGTGCGGCTGCTCGTCGTGGTCATGTGCTCAAGTAAAGCAGACAGGCCTACGAGCGGATCACGGGTGTCCGTATAGCGGACAGTCTCGGTCACAGAACGGACATCCGTGAGCGGCTCAGTCCAGGGTCGTGATCTGGGTCGTGATCTCCACACCACCGTCGATGGCCTGCGCGGACACGGCCGACAGGTCCTGCACGACGTGATCGGCGGACAGCTCGTCGGCGGTGTGCGTTGTGGTCAACGCCACGGTGACCATGCCCGCGGCGCGACCCGCGGCGAGGCCGGCCGGTGCGTCCTCGAAGACCACACAGCGCGCCGGATCGACGCCGAGGCGCTGCGCGGCGAGCAGGAACGGCTCCGGGTGCGGCTTGCCCTGGCTGATGTCGTTGGCGGCGATCATCACCGGGAAGTCGATGCCCACCTCGTGCAGCCGCGCCTCGGCCAGCGGGCGGGTCGCGGAGGTCACCACGGCCCAGCGCTCGCGCGGCAGCGAGGTCAGCAGCTCCTTGGTGCCGGGCAGCAGGACCACACCGCCGGGAACGTCCTCCACCTCCAGCTGCTCGATCCGGTCGAGCGCCTCGGCGATCTTCTCCTCGGGCAGCAGATCGGCGATGATCTCGACCGCCGGGCGCCCGTGCAGTTCCACACGCGCGAAGTCCTCGGCGGTGATCCCGTACTCCTCGGCCCAGCGCCGCCAGCAGCGGTACACGGACTCCATGGAGGAAATGAGAGTTCCGTCGTTGTCGAACAGGAGGGCTTCGGCCTGGATCTTCATGGTTTCGACCCTAAGCGGGAGCGCCGACGGATCGCGACCGGGTAGGCGTCGGGCCCGGCGGCAGCGGGCCGTTTGGGCCGTAATAGGCTCCCAGCATGCTTGACGCCCTGACGATCGCGACCTCCGTGGCCGCGCTCGCCCTCGCCGCATGGTGCGGTTTCGCCGCCTTGCGTGACCAACCGACCAAGGACTGGCACTTCATCGGGATGGCCGTGGTCACCCTGCTCACCGTGGTCCAGCTGATCGTGGGCATCGTGCAGCTGGCGGGCGGCGAGGAGCCCGCGCAGGGCACGACACTGTTCGTCGCGTATCTGATCGGCGCGGCCTGTGCCGTTCCCGCGGTTGCCTTCATGTCGCTTGCCGAGCGCACCCGTTGGGGCAGCGCCACCGTCGCGGCCGGCGCCGTGGTGCTCGCCGTGCTCGAGGTGCGGCTCTATGACATCTGGAGTGGCTGACATGGGTGAACGCACGCAGCGCACGAAGCTGATCGGCGGCCCCGGCATGCTGCTCGTCTGGCTTTACGGCGTGATGGTGGTCGGCGCGGTCTCGCGCTCGGCTTACCAGATCTCCACCGAGTTCGACCGCGCACCGCTCGCCTACTCGCTCTCGGCGATCGCGGCCCTGGTGTACGCGTTCATCACGTACACCCTGGTCCGCGGCGGCGAGAAGGCCCGCAGGGCTGCGCTCGCCTGCTGCGGCGCCGAGCTGGTGGGCGTCCTGGTCGTCGGTACGTGGACGCTGGTGGAGCCGTCCGCGTTCCCCGACGCCACGGTGTGGTCCGACTTCGGGATGGGCTATCTGTTCATCCCGGTGCTGCTGCCGCTCACCGCGATCTTCTGGCTGCGCCGGGCCCGTACCGCCGCAGCCGTCTGAGGATCAGTCCGTGATCAGGCGCTGGCGGCATAGGCCGCCGGTTCCGCGTCCTTGGCGAGCGTCACCAGTGTCAGCCGGTCGCTGACCGCCTCGGTCGCCACGGGTACGTAGCCGTGCTTGCGGTAGAGCATCAGGTTGTTCTCCGAGCGATGGCCCGTGAACAGCTGGTAGTGCTTGACCGCGCCGGCCGCCAGAAGCCGCTCCTCGACCGCGATCAGAAGCCGGCCCCCCAGACCGTGCCGCTGCATCCGCGGATGCACGATGAGCTTGTTGATACGCGCCGTTCCGTCCGTGCCGATCACGCCGCGCACCGAGGCCACGACCTCGGTGCCGAGCCGGGCCACCAGGACGGTGCCGCCGACCAGTTCGGCCTTGATGGAGTCGAGCGGCTGGGTGAGCGGCTCGATCGAGTAGTCCCCATAAAGCTCTGCCTCGCTCTGGTAGCAGAGGTACTGCAGTTTGAGGATCTGCTCGGCGTCCTGCTCCGTCGCCGCAGAGATGGTCACGCTCATGCCCATGTGTGCATGCCTCCCGCTCACCTGTCCGCCGGTTGCCTCAAGCGCACCTTTCCCCTCCGGTCAGGTGCCGCAACCTCCGCCGCGAGGATTCTGCGCAGACAACCCAGGCATCGGGAACGTTCCGGCCCCAGACTTCCCTGTGAGATACCCAACTCCCCTGCGATCTCACGGTAGGTGAGGTCTTCCCTCGACAGCAGCGCGGCCAGGATCTGCGGGCATCTTCCGGGCAGTCGACGCACGGCCTCGTGCAGGGCACGGCGGTGTTCGGCGCGCAGGGCGAGGCGTTCGGGGCAGGAGTCGATGGCCGCGGCCGGTTCGCCGCCCTCGTATCGCGTCTCGATCCTCGCCGTACGGCGCAGACTGCGGGCCTCGCCGCGGACGGTGCTGCGCAGCCAGTCGGCGGGTGCCGGCGGCGGGCCGACCTCCTGGATCCGTTCCAACAGGCGCAGCCAGACGGCCTGTTCGAGATCGCCCGGCTCGATGCCCGCGGACGCCTCCGCGGCGGCCTCAGCGGTGAGCAGGGGGCGCAGCTCGTGCAGAAGATCGGTGGTGTTCATGCAGCTCAGGACAGCACCGCCCCGGCGGCGAGTTGCCGGGACGGCGCGAGATCACCCGCACTGGGCTTACCGCCCGAGGGTGTTGACGATCACCCCTTACGCACAGGGATCAGCTCTTGGTGAAGTCGGCGGCCGCGAGCAGCCCCGTGTCGGCGTTGTCGGTGAAGATCCCGTCGATGCCCGTCTCGAACCAGACCTTGAAGGCACCGAAGGCGTCCCCGTAGTCGTTCGGGTTGGTGCCGCGCCGGAATTCGGCCGGCAGGAAGCTGTTCTCGTTGCGCATCGTGTACGGGTGCAGGACGAGCCCCTCGGCGTGGGCGTCGCGCACCAGCGTGGTCGGCCGGGTCAGCTTGCCCGCGGCGTCCCGGGGAATGATCAGGTCGAGCGTGGGGCCGATGCCCTGGGCGTACGAGGCGATCCACTTCAGGCCCTCGGGTTTGACCAGATCGGCGACCGTCCGCGGATCGCCGGCCTGGACGAAGTCCCACGGCCGGGACGCGGCGGCGGAGAAGAGAACCACGCGCGGGGCCTCCACCAGCCTGCTCAGCCGCTGGATGCTGCTCGGCTCGAAGGACTGCAGGAAGTTCGGCGCGTGCTTCTTGTGCCGGCCGTACTTGCGCAGCAGTTTCGCAAGCGGCTCCTCGATGCCCAGGCCGATCCCGCGGAAGTACGTGGGGTGCTTGGTCTCGATGTGCAGCCAGACCTCACGCCCGCGCCTGCGGCCCTCGCGCTCGGCCCACTGCAGGACCTCCTCCAGGGTGGGGATCTCCCAGCGGCCGTCGTAGAGGGTGTTCTCCTGGCGGGTGCCGGGGATGCGCTCCTTGGCGCGCAGGGTCTTCAGCTCGGCGAGCGTGAAGTCCTCGGTGAACCAGCCCGTGTACGAGACGCCGTCGACGCTCTTGGTCGTCTTGCGTGCGGCGAACTCGGCGTGGTCGGCGACGTCCGTCGTCCCCGTGATGTCGTTCTCATGACGGCATACAAGGTGGCCGTCCTTGGTCGGCACCAGATCCTGCTCGATCACATGCGCGCCCATGTCGAGCGCCAACTGGTAGGAGCCGAGGGTGTGCTCGGGCCGGTAGCCGCTCGCGCCTCGGTGCGCGATCACGGTCGGCACCGGCAGCGCTCTGTAGCCGCGGCCATGGCCCCGGCGCTCGTCGGCGCTCGCGGAGGGCGCCGCGCCCAGCGCGGCGGCGCCCGCGCCGAGGAGCGCGCCGGCCATCAGCGCACGCCGTCCGGGTCCGCTGCCCTGCTGCTGCTCGTTCGCCTTGTGCTGCGTCATTGAGGTCCTTCCTACGTCGTACGAAGAGGTACGTGCGTAAGGGATCAGCAGTACGTGCCCGTACGAGGAGTGGTAACCGTCCGTCTGTGATGTCCCGCACCTGCCAACGCGAGTCACCGATGCTAGGGCGCTCGATGTGACGAAGGGGAGCCTCTGAAACCAACGCGTCGCAAACTCAGCGCAAAGGCACGTCAACACTGCGTATCCACGTGATGAACCCGACTCGCGACGACAGCGCAACCGCGAGTATCGTCCTCACCTGCACTGACAACCCCACCAGCCTTTGACACCGGAGGACTCGTTGTCCCGCTTCACCCTCATCAAGGCAGTACTCGGCCCGGTCCTGCGCCTGATGTTCCGCCCACGGGTGGAGGGTGCCGAGAACATTCCGGGAACGGGGCCCGTGATTCTCGCGGGCAACCACCTCACGTTCATCGACTCGATGATCATGCCGCTCTGTCTGAAGCGGCAGGTCTTCTTCATCGGCAAGGACGAGTACGTGACCGGGAAGGGCGTCAAGGGCCGGGTCATGGCCTGGTTCTTCTCCGGCACCGGCATGATCCCCGTCGACCGTGACGGCGGGCGCGGCGGCGTCGCCGCGCTGATGACCGGCCGGCGCGTGCTCGAGGAGGGCAAGGTCTTCTCGATCTACCCCGAGGGCACCCGCTCCCCCGACGGCCGTCTGTACCGCGGCCGTACCGGTATCGCCCGCCTCACGCTCATGACGGGCGCGCCCGTGGTGCCGTTCGCGATGATCGGCACGGACAAGGTCCAGCCCAGCGGTGCCGGACTGCCGCGCCCGGGTCGCGTGACGGTGCGCTTCGGCGAGCCGATGGAGTTCTCGCGGTACGAGGGCATGGACCGTGACCGATACGTCCTGCGGGCCGTGACGGACTCGGTGATGTCCGAGGTGCTCGCGCTGTCCGGTCAGGAGTACGTGGACATGTACGCGACCAAGGCGAAGGCCGCCTGAGACCGACCCTGCTTTTGCCCGGAGCGCCCGCGATTCTCGCGGGCGCTCTCGCGTTCAGCCACTCCCGACGATCGCCTCGGCGGCCTTGAGCGCATCGCCGACCGGGATCGCGAAGCCGATGCCTATGGATCCGCCGCTGTCCGGGTCGAGAGTGGCGATGGCCGTGTTGATCCCGATGACCTGCCCTGCGGTGTCGACCAGCGGACCGCCGGAGTTGCCCGGGTTGATGGAGGCATCGGTCTGCAGCGCGTTCTGATCGCCGTCGCCCAGGCTGACCTTGCGGTCGAGAGCACTGACGATGCCCGCGGTCACGGTGCCCGACAGACCGAGCGGTGAACCGATGGCGAGCACGGTGTCGCCCACCGAGGGCTCGGCGTCGGGGGCGAGCTTGGCAGGGGTGAGGCCCTGGGTGTTCTCCGGGCTGAGCACGGCGACGTCCAACGCCGGGTCGGTGCCGAGCACTTGGGCGGGCACCCGCCGTCCACTGCCGAGCACCACGACGACCTGCGGGCTCTCGCCCACGACATGGGCGTTGGTCAGCACGCGCCCTTCGCCGTCGAAGACGAACCCCGATCCCTGGCCGCCGGGCGCCTCTACGGAGAGCACGCTGGGGAGCACCTGGGCGGCCACGGCGTCCAGACCCGTCGTATCGCGTGATGCGCCCGCGGCGGGCGGCGCCGGATCCTGCGCGCCGAAGCGTCCGGCCGCGTACCCGGCGCCCCCGCCCGCCAGCACAGCCGCGAGGACCGCGGCGAGCACGGGCCGCGGGCGGCGCTGCCGGGGCGGGGGCAGGGGCGCGGGTGCGCCGTACGGGGTTCCCGGGCTGTAGTACGGCTGCTGCGGCAGGTGCGATTGCGCCGGAATGTAGGCGGAGCCGGCCTGGTGGTAGGGGTCGGACATGGCTCCTCCTACGCGTGGCCCAACTCTGCGAGCGTAGGCCCGCGTTGACGCATTGGACAGGAGGACGCCGCAGCGCCGGCGGAGGGTTCGCGACCGCTTCGTGCGCGCGCCACCCCTCCTGCGCGAGCGACCGCTGCGCACGCGAACGGGCCCGGGAAGTCGACCGCTTCCCGGGCCCGCACATGCCACGTCAGTGCTCGACGCCGTCTCCCAGCTTCTGCCCGCGCAGCAGGAACCAGGCCGCGACCGAGGCCGCGAGCAGTACCGCCGAACCGATACCGGCCGCCAGCCGCAGCCCGTCCACGAACGCGTCCTGGGCCGCGGTCAGCAGCGCCGCGCCCTGTTCGCCGGGCAGCGAGGCCGCCGACTCCACGGCGCCGCCCAGGGATTCACGTGCCGAACCGACGGATTCGGCGGACACCCCGGCCGGCGCCGAGAAGTCCCGGTAGACACCGGTCACGATCGAACCGAGCAGCGCGATACCGAGCGCGGCACCCAGTTCGTACGCCGTCTCCGACACCGCGGAGGCCGCTCCGGCCTGCTCCTTGGGCACGCTGGAGAGGATCACGTCCGCCGTGACGGTGAACGCGAAACCGGCGCCGACACCGACGACCAGGAGCACCCCGCCGAGCATCGGATAGCCGGTGGTGCGGTCGAGCAGTGTGAGCACACCGAGAGCGCCACCGACCGCGGCGAGTCCGCCGGCCACCACCACCCGTACCGAGAACCGGCGCGCGACCTGTCCGGCGATCAGACCGGCGACCACGGCGCCGATTGCGGCGGGCAGTTCGGCGAGACCCGCCTCCAAAGGCCGTCGCCCCTGCACGAGTTGCAGGAACTGCGACAGGAAGAACACCAGACCCGACAGGCCGAGGATCGTCAGCAGATCGGCCAGTACGGCGCCGGAGAAGCCCTTGTTGCGGAACAACTCGACGTTGAGCAGCGGCGATTCGAGCGTGCGCTGCCTGCGGACGAACCAGATCAGCGCCGTGACACCGAGCACGGCAGAGCCGAGCACGTCGAGCCGGAACCCGTGCGCGGCCGCCTCCTTGATGGCGTACACGACGGAGACCATGCCGACGAGCGAGAGCACGACGGAGGCCAGATCCCACGGGCCGGGTGCCGGGTTCTTCGACTCGGGCAGCAGCTTGATGCCGACGAAGACCAGGACGGCCATCACGGGCAGGTTGATCAGGAAGACCGAGCCCCACCAGAAGTGTTCGAGCAGGAAGCCGCCGACCACGGGACCGACCGCGGCGCCGGCCGAGGCCATGGCGCCCCAGATACCGATGGCGAGGGAGCGTTCGCGCGGGTCGTGGAAGATGTTGCGGATCAGCGCCAGCGTCGAGGGCATGAGGGTGGCACCGGCGACACCGAGCAGGGCGCGGGCCAGGATCATCATCTCGGGGCTGGTGGCGTACGCGTTGAGCACCGACACCGCACCGAAGGCCACGGAGCCGATGAGCAGCAGCTTCTTGCGGCCGATGCGGTCACCGAGGCTGCCCATGGAGACCAGCAGACCGGCGATCACGAACGAGTAGACATCGCCCATCCACAGGAGCTGCGTGCCGCTCGGCCTCAGGTCCTCACTGATGTACGGGGTGGCCAGGCCGAGCACGGTGGCGTCGATGCCCACGAGCAGTACGGCGAGGGCCAGGACGGACATGGCCAGCCAGCGGCCGGGGTGCGGTGCGGGCTGAAGCGTGGCCGCCTTCTCGGCCGATATCTGAGGTCCGGTGGTGGTCATGGTTATGCACTCCGTCGTACGCCGCCGAGCAGCAGCTCGACGATCATGAACTGGAAATCCTTGGCGGCGACCCGGCCGTCCTGCACGGACCAGGCGCCGGAGCCGACGAGGCCGTAGAGGGCCTCGGTCAGCCACACGGGAGAGAGGTCGATCCGGAACTCACCGGCTTCCTGTCCGCGACGGAACAGGGCGGTGATGCGGTCGTCGATCCGGTTCCAGCCGTCGTTCATCCCGTCGCCCTCGAACAGCTGGTTCTCGGTGACGAGGAAGGCCAGGAAACCGGCCACGGGTTCGACCTCGGCGACGAGCCGGCGCACCGCGTCGCTCGCCGGTCCCTCGTCGAGCCGTGCGGCGTCGAGAGCGGTCTCGAGCTGGGCGATCCCCATCGCTTCGAGGGCTCTGATCAGCGCGTCCCGTCCCGCGAACTGCCGGTGCAGCGTGGCACGGCTGATCCCGGCCGCTTTGGCCACCTCGTCCATCGTGGAGGTGGCCTTGCGGGTGAGGAGGGCGGCGGCGGCCCTGAGGATGTGTTCGCGGTCGACTGCCATGAGACGACCATACCCCACATGAGACATCCTTGTCTCATTCTGTACGTGGAGGTCTCTGCCGAAGGCGGCAGGCGGCAGGCGGCAGGCGGCAGGCGGCAGGCGGCAGGCGGCAGGCGGCAGGCGGCAGGCGGCAGGCGGCAGGCAACGCAAAAGGGCCCGGCCGCCTCGACGGCGACCGGGCCCTTCCTCCGCGTACGAACTACTTCTTGGCGTCAGCCCAGGTCCGCTGCACGGACAGGTCCTGCTTGACCTCGGCCAGCTGGATCGCCACCGCCGACGGAGCGGTGCCGCCACGGCCGTCGCGGGAGGCCAGCGCACCCGGGACGGTGAGGACCGTGCGGACCTCCGGGGTCAGATGGGCGGAGATCTTCGCGAACTGCTCGTCCGTGAGCTCGTCGAGCTCCTTGCCCTCGGACTCGGCGACCTTGACGCACTCCCCCGCGACCTCGTGCGCGACACGGAACGGGACGCCCTGCTTGACCAGCCACTCGGCGATGTCGGTGGCGAGCGAGAAGCCGGCCGGGGCCAGCTCCTCCATGCGCTCGCGGTGGACCGTGAGCGTGGCCATCATGCCGGTGAAGGCGGGCAGCAGAATCTCCAGCTGGTCGCAGGAGTCGAAGACCGGCTCCTTGTCCTCCTGCAGATCGCGGTTGTACGCGAGGGGCAGCGCCTTGAGCGTGGCCATGAGCCCGGTCAGGTTGCCGATCAGACGGCCGGACTTGCCGCGCGCCAGCTCGGCGATGTCCGGGTTCTTCTTCTGCGGCATGATCGACGAGCCGGTGGAGAACGCGTCGTGCAGGGTGACGAAGGAGAACTCCTTCGTGTTCCAGATGATGATCTCCTCGGCGATCCGGGAGATGTTCACGCCGATCATCGCGGTGATGAAGGCGAACTCGGCGACGAAGTCACGCGAGGCCGTGCCGTCGATGGAGTTGCCCGCGCTGCCGTGCTCGAAGCCCAGGTCCGCGGCGACGGCCTCCGGGTCGAGGCCGAGCGAGGAACCCGCCAACGCACCGGAGCCGTAAGGCGAGACGGCCGTCCGCTCGTCCCACTGCCGCAGCCGCTCGGCGTCCCGGGACAGGGACTGCACATGCGCGAGTACGTGGTGGGCGAAGAGCACCGGCTGGGCGTGCTGGAGGTGGGTGCGGCCGGGCATAGCGACGTTCGGGTGCGCCTCGGCGAGACCGACGAGCGCGTCCTGGAGATCGGCGATCAGGCCGCCGATGATCCGGGCGTGGTCGCGCAGGTACATCCGGAAGAGCGTGGCCACCTGGTCGTTACGGGACCGTCCGGCCCGCAGCTTGCCGCCGAGCTCGGCGCCGAGGCGCTCGAGGAGGCCGCGCTCCAGAGCCGTGTGGCAGTCCTCGTCGGCGATGGTGGCGGTGAACTCGCCGCTCGCGACGTCCTGTTCGAGCTGGTCGAGCCCGCCGATCATGCGCTCCAGCTCGTCCGCGGTGAGCAGCCCGGCCTTGTGCAGCACGCGGGCGTGGGCGCGCGAACCGGCGATGTCGTACGGGGCGAGCCGCATGTCGAAGTGGACGGACGCGGAAAGCTTCGCCAGGGCCTCGGCGGGACCGTCGGCGAAACGGCCGCCCCAGAGGCGGAGGTTGTCGGCGGGGGTGCTCACTGCGGGGTGCTCCTCAGGAGGGTGGTTGTACGGTCGCCTCCCCGTCGTGGGACGGGGAGGCGACTGACGTTACGTCCGGCGGGCGCCGGTCAGTCGGTGCCGAACTCCATCGCGGCCCGGTCAAGGGCCTCGTCGTCGCCCGTGGCCTCGCCGCGCGAGGCGATCGCCTGGGCGCCGCCCTCGGGCATGGCGCCGATCAGGACGGTGGCGGCCGCGGACTCCGCACCGAGGATGCCCAGGCCCGCGTACTGCTCCAGCTTGGCGCGCGAGTCGGCGATGTCGAGGTTGCGCATGGTGAGCTGGCCGATCCGGTCGACCGGGCCGAACGCGGAGTCCTCGGTGCGCTCCATGGAGAGCTTGTCCGGGTGGTAGCTGAAGGCCGGGCCCTGGGTGTCGAGGATCGAGTAGTCCTCGCCGCGCCGCAGCCGCAGCGTGACCTCGCCGGTGACGGCCGAGCCGACCCAGCGCTGGATCGACTCACGGACCATCAGCGCCTGCGGGTCCAGCCAGCGGCCCTCGTACATGAGACGGCCGAGCCGCCGGCCCTCGTTGTGGTACTGGGCGAGGGTGTCCTCGTTATGGATGGCGTTGACGAGGCGCTCGTAGGCGGCGTGAAGCAGGGCCATGCCGGGGGCCTCGTAGATGCCGCGGCTCTTGGCCTCGATGATGCGGTTCTCGATCTGGTCGGACATGCCCAGACCGTGCCGGCCGCCGATGGCGTTGGCCTCAAGGACCAGGTCGACGGCGGAGGCGAACTCCTTGCCGTTGATCGTGACGGGCCGGCCCTGCGCGAAGCCGATGGTGACGTCCTCGGTGGGGATCTCGACCGACGGGTCCCAGAACTTCACGCCCATGATGGGGTTCACGGTCTCGACGCCCGTGTCGAGGTGCTCCAGGATCTTGGCCTCGTGGGTGGCGCCCCAGATGTTGGCGTCGGTGGAGTACGCCTTCTCGGCGGAGTCCCGGTAGGGAAGGCCGTGCGCGACCAGCCACTCGGACATCTCCTGGCGGCCGCCGAGCTCCGCGACGAATTCGGCGTCGAGCCAGGGCTTGTAGATCCGCAGGTTGGGGTTGGCGAGCAGGCCATAGCGGTAGAACCGCTCGATGTCGTTGCCCTTGTACGTCGAGCCGTCGCCCCAGATCTGGACGTCGTCCTCGAGCATCGCCTTGACCAGCATGGTGCCGGTGACCGCGCGGCCCAGCGGCGTGGTGTTGAAGTACGCACGGCCGCCGGAGCGGATGTGGAACGCGCCGCAGGTCAGTGCGGCCAGGCCCTCCTCGACGAGCGCGGCGCGGCAGTCCACCGCACGCGCGATCTCCGCGCCGTAGTTCTTCGCGCGGCCCGGCACCGAGTCGATGTCGGGCTCGTCGTACTGGCCGATGTCGGCGGTGTACGTGCACGGAACAGCGCCCTTGTCGCGCATCCACGCGACCGCGACGGAGGTGTCGAGACCACCGGAGAAGGCGATGCCGACGCGCTCGCCGGCCGGAAGGGAAGTGAGGACCTTGGACATAGGAAGAGTATGCATGACTCCGCATGATCATGCAACCGGCCCTCCCTGCCGCTGTGCACAGCGGCACCCGCGGAGCGGCACACGAGAACGGCCGGTCCGCGGGAACCCCGCAGACCGGCCGTAGCCACAAAGAAACTCAGCCGCGCTGAGCCAGCTTCAAAAGGTGATCGGCCAACGCCTGCCCACCGGACGGATCCCGGCAGATCAGCATCAACGTGTCGTCCCCGGCGATCGTCCCGAGAATCGGATGCAGCTCGGCCTGGTCGATCGCCGAGGCCAGGAACTGGGCCGCGCCCGGCGGCGTGCGCAGGACGACCAGATTCGCCGAGGCCTCCGCGGAGATCAGCAGCTCGCCCGCGAGGCGACGCATCCGCTCCTCCTTGGCGGACTCGCCGAGGGGGGCCTGCGGCGTACGGAAGCCGCCCTCGCTCGGGACCGCATAGATCAGCTCACCACCGGTGTTGCGGATCTTCACCGCGCCCAGCTCGTCGAGGTCGCGCGAGAGCGTCGCCTGCGTGACGGTCAGACCGTCGTCCGCGAGCAGCTTCGCCAACTGGCTCTGCGAGCGCACCGGCTGCCGGTTGAGAATGTCCACGATCCGCCGGTGCCGCGCGGTACGCGTTTGCGGTACGGATGGCCCGCCCTGGTCGTTGCCCTGCGCCTGGCTCATCGTCGTCTCATTCTCCGCGTCCGTTTTCCGCAGCGTCGAGGATGCCGGGCAGGGCCTGGAGGAACGATTCCACCTCGGCGTCGCCGATGGTGAGCGCCGGCATCAGGCGGACCACATCGGGGGCCGGTGCGTTCACCAGGAACCCGGCGTCCTGAGCCGCCTGCTGCACCTGGGGCGCGAGCGGCTCGGTGAGCACCATACCCAGCAGCAGCCCCGCACCCCGGACATGGCTGACGAGCGTATGTCCGGAATTCTCGATTCCGTCGATGAGCTTGGCGCTCTTCGCCTTCACGTTGTCGAGCAGGCCGTCCGCCTCGATGGTTTCGAGTACGGCGAGTCCCGCGGCGCAGGCGACCGGGTTGCCGCCGAAGGTCGTGCCGTGGTGACCGGGCTGCAGCAGATCGGCCGCAGCGCCGAACGCGACGGTCGCGCCGAGCGGCAGACCGCCGCCGAGTCCCTTGGCGAGCGTGATCACATCGGGCTCGACGCCCTCGTGCGCGAGGTACTCGAACCACTGCCCGGTCCGCCCGATCCCGGTCTGCACCTCGTCGAGCACGAGCAGCGTGCCGGTGGCGCGGGTGATGTCCCGTGCGGCCTTCAGATAGCCGGCCGGCGGGACGACCACACCGTTCTCGCCCTGGATCGGCTCGATGATGACGAAGGCCGTGTCGGTCGTCACGGCCGCACGCAGCGCCTCGACGTCCCCGTACGGGACATGCGTGACGTCGCCGGGCAGGGGCGTGAACGGCGCCTGCTTGGCGGGCTGTCCGGTGAGCGCGAGCGCCCCCATGGTCCGGCCGTGGAAACCGCCGTCGGTCGCGACCATGTGGCTGCGTCCGGTGAGCCGGCCGAGCTTGAAGGCCGCCTCGTTCGCCTCCGTACCGGAGTTGCAGAAGAAGACCTTGCCCTCGCGGCCGAAGCAGCGCAGAAGGTGCTCGGCGAGCGCGACCGTCGGTTCGGCGATGAAGAAGTTGGAGATCTGGCCGAGGGTCGCGACCTGGTCGCTGACCGCGCGGACGACCGCGGGGTGGGCGTGGCCAAGGGCGTTCACGGCGATCCCGCCGATGAAGTCCAGGTACTCGTTGCCGTCGGCGTCCCAGACCTTGAGGCCTTCGCCGCGGGCGAGGGTCATGCGCGGGCCGCCGTAGTTGTTCATCATCGCGGCCTGCCAGCGGGCGGCGAACTCGGCGTTGCTCATGACACATCCCCCTCGTTGTCGTCCGGCACGACCATCGTGCCGATGCCTTCGTCGGTGAAGATCTCCAGCAGGATGGAGTGCGGTACGCGGCCGTCGATCACACGCGCGGTGTGCACCCCGTTGCGTACGGCGTGAAGACAGCCCTCCATCTTGGGCACCATGCCGCTCGCCAACTCCGGCAGGAGTTTTTCCAGTTCGGTGGCGGTGAGTTTGCTGATGACCTCGTCGGAGTTCGGCCAGTCCTCGTAGAGGCCCTCGACGTCGGTCAGGACCATCAGGGTTTCGGCATCCAGCGCAGCAGCGAGTGCCGCAGCCGCCGTATCAGCATTGACGTTGTAGACATGGCCCCCCTCAGAAGGGTCCTGGGAGCGGGCGATCGAGGAGACGACCGGGATACGGCCGTCGGCGAGCAGGGCTTCGATGGCACCGGTGTCGATCTCGGTGATCTCGCCGACCCGGCCGATGTCGACCAACTCGCCGTCCACACGCGGCTGATGCTTGGTCGCGGACATGGTGTGCGCGTCCTCGCCGGTGATGCCGATGGCGAGCGGTCCGTGCTGGTTGAGCAGCCCGACGAGCTCACGCTGCACCTGGCCGGCCAGAACCATCCGTACGACGTCCATGGCGTCCTCGGTCGTGACCCTGAGGCCCGCCTTGAACTCGCTGACGATCCCGTGCCGGTCGAGTGCCTTGCTGATCTGCGGACCGCCACCGTGCACGACGACGGGCTTGAGACCGGCGTGGTGCAGGAAGACCACGTCCTGCGCGAAGGCGGCCTTCAACTCCTCGTCCACCATGGCGTTTCCGCCGAACTTGATGACGACGGTCTTGCCCTGGTGCCGGGTCAGCCAGGGCAGCGCCTCGATGAGGGTCTGCGCCTTGGGCAACGCGGTGTGCTTCCTGGTCTGGCTCATGAGGAGTACGCGCTGTTCTCGTGGACGTAATCGGCGGTCAGGTCGTTGGTCCAGATCGTGGCCGTCTCGGAGCCCGCGGCCAGGTCGGCGACGATGTGCACCTCGCGGTAGCGCATGTCGACGTTGTCCCGGTCCTCTCCGACGCCGCCGTTCTTGCAGACCCAGACGCCGTTGATGGCGACGTTCAGCTGGTTCGGGTCGAAGGCGGCCTTGGTCGTGCCGATCGCCGAGAGGACCCGGCCCCAGTTGGGGTCCTCGCCGTGGATGGCGCACTTGAGGAGGTTGTTACGGGCGATGGAACGGCCGACCTCGACCGCGTCCTCTTCGCTCGCCGCATTGACGACCTCGACCTTGATGTCCTTGCTGGCGCCCTCGGCGTCGCGGATCAGCTGCTGTCCGAGGTCGTCGCAGACCTCCCGTACGGCTGCCGCGAACTCCGTGTACTCCGGGGTGACTTCGGCCGCACCGGACGCGAGCAGCAGCACCGTGTCGTTGGTCGACATACAGCCGTCGGAGTCGACCCGGTCGAAGGTCAGCCGGGTGGCGTCCCGCAGGGCCTTGTCCAGTACGTCGCTGTCGAGCGCCGCATCGGTCGTGAGGACGACGAGCATGGTGGCGAGCCCAGGCGCGAGCATCCCGGCGCCCTTCGCCATCCCGCCGACCGTCCACTCACCCTTGCTGACGACAGCCGTCTTGTGGACGCTGTCGGTGGTCTTGATGGCGATGGCGGCCTTCTCGCCGCCGTGCTCGGAGAGCTGCGTCGCGACCTCTTCGACTCCGGGGAGCAGCTTGTCCATCGGCAGCGTCACGCCGATCAGACCGGTCGAGCAGACCGCGACCTCGCCCGCGTCGACCCCCTCGAGCACCTCGGCCACCTTCTCGGCGGTGGCGTGGGTGTCCTGGAAGCCCTTGGGCCCCGTACAGGCGTTGGCGCCACCGGAGTTGAGGACGACCGCGGACACGATGCCGCTCTTGAGCACCTGCTCGGACCACAGGACCGGGGCGGCCTTGACACGGTTGGAGGTGAAGACGCCGGCGGCGGCCTGGCGGGGGCCGCGGTTGACGACGAGGGCCAGGTCGGGGTTCCCGTTCTCCTTGATCCCGGCGGCGATACCCGCGGCCTGGAATCCCTTGGCTGCCGTCACACTCACTGTGTCTCCCTGTTCGCTTCTCCGCCCGCGCAGCGCAGAGGCGCGAGTTTCGTGGTCGTCTGCGGCCCGGCGGCTGCGCGTGCGTCGCTCACGGAGCGACTCCGATCGTCGAAAGCCCGGTGGTCTCGTCGAGACCCAGGGCGATGTTCATGGACTGAACGGCACCGCCCGCGGTGCCCTTGGTGAGGTTGTCGATGGCGCTGATGACGACGATGCGCCGGGCGCTCTCGTCGTACGCGACCTGGATCTGTACGGCGTTGGAGCCGTACACGGAGGCGGTGGCGGGCCACTGCCCCTCGGGAAGCACGTGCACGAACGGCTCGTCCGCATAGGCCTTCTCGTACGCGGCCCGTACGGACTCGGCGGTGACACCCGGCTTCGCCTTGACGTTGCAAGTGGCGAGGATGCCGCGGGCCATGGGCGCGAGGGTGGGTGTGAACGAGACGGTGACCTTCTCACCGGCGGCCGCGCTGAGGTTCTGGATCATCTCGGGCGTATGCCGGTGCCCACCGCCCACGCCGTACGGCGACATGGAACCCATGACCTCGGAGCCCAGCAGATGCGGCTTGAGCGCCTTGCCCGCGCCGGACGTACCGGTCGCGGCGACGATCACGGCATCGCTCTCGGCGAGACCGTTCGCATACGCGGGGACGAGGGCGAGCGAGACGGCGGTCGGGTAGCAGCCGGGCACGGCGACGCGCTTGCTGCCCGCGAGTGCCTCTCGTCCACCGGGCAGCTCGGGCAGCCCGTAGGGCCAGGTCCCGGCGTGCGGGCTGCCGTAGAACTTCTCCCAGTCCTCGGCGTCCTTCAGCCGGAAGTCCGCGCCCATGTCGACGACGAGGACGTCCTCACCCAGCTGCTCGGCGACCGCGGCGGACTGCCCGTGCGGCAGCGCAAGGAAGACGACGTCATGTCCGGCGAGCACCTCGACGGTGGTCGGCTCGAGCACCCGGTCCGCGAGGGGCAGCAGGTGCGGCTGGAGCGCACCGAGCCGCTGACCCGCGTTGGAGTTCCCGGTGAGCGCACCGATCTCGACGCCGGGGTGCGCAAGCAGCAGACGCAGCAGCTCCCCGCCCGCGTACCCACTCGCTCCCGCCACTGCGGCCCGTACCACCATGGATACCTCCTCCTCGATGGCATGACTATACGTGTCCTCGTACTGTTATGCAAAGAAGTATTCATGCCCCCGGCCCCCGGGTCGTAGGCCGGGGCAGCTGCCCGCATGATCGGATCGGTTCGCTGCGGTAGGGAATCGGCGGGGTGGCCGCTGCCAGGGTTGAAGTCGAAAGAGCACAAGGAGTCCTCGTGATCTCAGCACTCAACCGGCTCGTCGACCTCGTCGAGGAGCATCTGGAGCAGGAGCCCGACGTCCGGGTGGTCGCGGCCGCGGCCGGTACCACCGAGTACCACCTGCGCCGGATGTTCTCGTCGCTGGCCGGCATGCCGCTGTCGGAGTACGTACGGCGGCGCCGTATGACCGTGGCCGCCGCCGATGTCATCCGCGGCGACTCGGATCTGCTGAGCATCGCGGTGCGGCACGGATACGGGTCGAGTGAGGCGTTCGGGCGTGCGTTCCGCGCGGTGCACGGCGCGGGACCCGGTGACGTACGCCGCGACGGAGGCCCCTTGCGCACACAACCGCAGCTCAGGTTCCGCCTGACCGTCGAAGGGAGCGTCCCCATGGACACCCGCCTCGTCAACCGGCCCGCGTTCCGCCTGGTCGGCCATGCCGCCCGGGTCCCGCTCATCCACCAGGGCATCAACCCGCACATCCAGGAGCACATCGCCGCGCTGCCCCCTGAGGAGCACGTACGCCTGAAGGCCCTCAGCACCACCGAACCCCCTGGTCTGCTGCAGGTCAGCGACGACGTCGACCCCGACGGCCGGGAGGGCACCGAGCTGACGTATCTGCACGGCGTCGCCCTTGCCGCGGACACCGCGCAGCCGGACGACCTCGACACCATCGAGGTGCCTGAGGGCATGTGGGCGGTGTTCCGCACCAGCGGCCCGCACCCGCAGACCCTGCAGTCGACCTGGGCGGCGACCGCGACCGAGTGGTTCCCGTCCAACCCGTGGCGCCTGCGCCCGGGCCCGTCGATCGTCGCGATCCTGGACCGCGCGGCGGACTTCAGCAGTGCTACCTGTGAGTTGTGGCTGCCGGTCGAGCCTGCCTGAGCGGCGGACCCGTTGATCCTCGCGCCGCATCGACGTCCACCTCCGGGCGAACCGGCGGACCACTCAAGGCAGTTGAGCCGCTGGCACCAGTTCCCGCATCGCGTCCGGCGGCAAGGCGGGGTTCGCGGCTGCGGCCTCGCCCACCTGTTCGTCGGAGTGGTCCAGCAACGACCTGAGCGTGGTGGCGTCGACGGCCGGGTGACCGGCGGCGATCACGCGGGCCCGGACGTCCGTGAGACAGATCCGCAGAGCTTCGGCCGTCGCATTCGGATGGCGGGCGATGGCGCGCAGGGTGCTGCGTACGGGGATCGCCGCCGCGGCGATCTCCTCCAGCAGGGAGGGCGGGGCCGCCGGGTTCTCGGCCACCTTCGCGTGGACGCGGGCGCCGTGGCGATCGGCCATCGATCGGAGTTGGGACTCCGTGAGGCCGGGGTGCGGCGCGAGGGAACTGAGCACCTTCGCGTCCCGGTCCGCGGCCAGCGCGTCGCGTACTGCCGCGGGAAGGTCGCGCCGGGCGGCGACGAGCATCCGTACGACCGGATTGCGTGCCCCGGCGAGCTGTTCGATCTCCTCGGCAGAGGCAGCCGCGATACGGGGCAGCAGCACGGGGCCGATCTTCGTGGTCGCTGCCAAGTGATCCAGGACATCGAGAGGGAGCCGGGGGTTCTCGGCCAGACACCGTCGTACGTCGTGGTTGTCGTCCTCGGCGAGTACACGCAGAAGCGGGTCGGTCAGCGCCGGGTTCTTGGTCAAGGTCTGGCGCGTCCCGGGTATCGGGTCGCCGGCCAGCAACTCATATGTCTCCTGCGGCAGATCGGTGCGACCGGCAACCGCCCAGCGCAGGAGCATCGAAGGGTGGTCGGCGAAGGCGGCCGCCGCAAGGGCGGGGGTAGCCGGATTCTCCAGAGCCGCCTGCCGGATCGCGTGCGCGTCGCAACGGCACGCGTCGCAGAGCCCGCAGACCGCCAAGGGCGGCCCTACCCCGGCGAGCAACGCGGCAAGGATCTGGGGCGGGGCCGCCCTATTGTGGGCAACCCCGCAGCGGACCATGGCATGTGCATGGGTGGCGAGGCGCGTCGCGACGGCGGCCGTGGTCCACAACGCGAGCTCTGCGAGCACGCGTTCGTCCGGGTCCGCGGCCAACGACTCCACCACATCGGCCGGCAGTCCAGGACAGGCGGCCAGCCGCTCGCGCTGATCGGCTTCGGCGCTGCGCGCGAGGATTCGGGCCGACTCGGGATCGCCCAGACCTTGGTCGAGCAACGCCAGCGTAGCCGACGGCTGGGCGACGGGGTCGACGTCCGCAGCCGAAAGTCTGCCCTCCCAGGCAAGGCGGTCGGCACACTCGGGGACACAGCGGGCCAGCTCCAGTACCTGCTCACGGGTCAAGTCGTCCCGCTGCGCCAGGACTTCGGCGACTTCCCGGCCCGCAGTGGCGATCAGGCGATCGACCACGTCGGCGGGCAGCGCGGGATTCGCGGCGAGTCCGAGCAGGAGTTGGTCCACGGCGAGCATCCTGCACGTGAACTCCCCCGTCACGCCCCTCGTTTTCCACCCCGCGCACTCCCCGCCGACCGCTACGTGTGACGCACCTCCCCACCGGAGAAGTACCGAGCCGTCCGCACCAGACCCGCGCCCGCAGGCGCCAGGAAGCACACCGCCGCACACACACCGAGCACCGGTCCGACCCCGAACGCCCCGATCGCCGGAGCGATCAACGCCAGGCCCACCGGCGCGAGGCCGTACGACATCAGGAAGTCGAGTGAGGAGACCCGGGCCAGTTTGTCCGGGGCGACCTCGCGCTGAGTGGCCGTGAACCAGGGGACGTTGAAGAGTTCGATGCCGATGCCCGCGACGGCGTAGGCCGTCACGACCACCGCCGGGTGGACCGGCAGCATCAGGGACAGGGGCGCGAAACCGTAGGCCGCGAGGCCCGCGAGGGCCGCCCAGCCCTGGGAGCGGGGGCGCCAGCGGGCGATCAGGACCGCGCCGCCCAGGGCGCCCAGGGTGTACGCGGTGGTGGCCGCGGCGAGGACGACCTCCGTGTCGTAGCGGTCGCGGCTGACCAGCGGCAGGGCGACGCCGGTGGCGGAGTAGCCCGTGGCTATGACGGCGGTGAGGGCCGTCAGGCCTGCGACGAACCAGGGGTGGCGGCGCGCCTCACGTACGCCCTCCATGAACTCCCCGACGAGTGAGGCTTGCTGGGGGATGGAATCGGCCGGGCGCGCGGATCCACGCCCCGGCGCCAGCGCCGCGACCAGCCAGAGCGCGCCGATGCCCAGCAGGAGCGCGGCCACATCGAGGAACGCGGCAAGGAGCGCGGCCAGCGAAGGCCCGAGCAGGGTGCTCACGCGTACGGAGAAGGTCATCGCCGCGTTGGCCTGCCGGCGGCGTGCCGCGTCCACGGTCTCGGCGGTCAGCGCCTGGAACGCCGGACGGCACGCACCCTGACCGGCTCCGGCCAGCGCCGCCGCACCCATCATCAGGACGGTCGACCGGCCGAGACCGGCCGCGAGCAGCGGTGCCGCGGCGGCGGCCATGAGCCCCGACCACAGGACGACCGCACGGCGCGAGTGACGGTCGGCGAGCACCCCGCCGACCGTCACGGCGAGCAGGAAGCCGCCGGTGCGCGCTGCGAGCACCAGCCCCAACCCGCCCGCGCTCAGCTCGCGTTGGAGCACGGCGAGGCCGAGGACGAAGGGCAGGGCCCAGGTGGCGAGGCCCGAGGCGGTCGTGCCGGACCACAGGCGCAGGAAGGCCGCGTCACGCAGTACCGACTTCTGCAGGTCGGGCGGCGGCGCTTGAGTGGGCGTACTGGTCAATTTCGGTGCGCTCCCGTCAATCAGGGCGTGCGGGCAGGTGGCAGGACCGCGGGCGGATCGATGCCACACGGACCCGGGGTAGCTTAATGGAAACGATTGTCGTTATGGTGTGGGCCTCGGGTCGAGCACCGCACCCTTACGGCGCGGGCACCAGGGCCCACTCCTGCCCGGGGCGCACCGCAGCGCGCCCCGACCTGCCAATTCCCTTGAGGTGAAAGCACCTTGGACCGCATTGCCACGGCACCCGACGCCTGCGCGGGGCCACGTCTGAAGCACACCGACGAGCTGTTCGCAGCCGTCCTCGCCGGTGAACTCGGCCCCGATCCGGCCGCGCTGACGGCCACCAGCGCCTTCTGGATCCACCACGGCACCCGGCTCGCGGGCGCCGAGGTGACCTATCTCAACCAGTACGTGCTCGTCCGGGTCGGCGGTGCCTTCGGCGGCTGCGCCTTCGAGGCGGGTGAGATCGACCCGGCCATCTGCGCGGAGGCATCGGGCTCCCCGCTGGACGTGCTCCTGCGGGAAGGCCCGCGGCCGCTGCGGATCGCCGCGCTCGACGCGTATCTCGCCTCCGTGCAGCCGCATCGCGAGGCCCTGGACGCCGATGCGGTGGTGCTTCCGGCCGGGCCACCCGAAGTGCGCGCGACGGCGCGGGACGCCGCCATCACCGGGCTGCTCGATCTCGCCGATGGCGCGCGGGTCGCCCTGATCGGAGTGGTGAACCCACTCGTCGCGGCGATCCGTGAGCGTGGGGCCGTGCCGCTGCCCTGCGACTTCAATCTGCGCACCACCCAGTGGGGCGACCCCGTGACCGACGACATGCACGAGGTGCTCGACACCGCCGACGCCGTGATCGCCACCGGAATGACGCTCGGCAACGGGAGCTTCGACACGATCCTGCGGCGCTGCCGTGAGCGCGGTGTGCCGCTGATCGTCTACGCCCAGTCGGGCAGCGCGGTCGCACGGGCCTTCCTCGGGCACGGGGTCAGCGCGCTGTCCGCAGAGCCCTTCCCGTTCTCCCAGTTCAGCGCCGAGCCGACACTCCTCTACCGGTACCGGGCCACAGCGAGCGCATCGTGAGCGCGCCGCCCGCCCTGGGCACCGGGTCCGCGCCCTGCCACCACGGCGAGCTGCTCCAGGGGCACTTCCTCGACGAGCACGGTCGGCTTCGGGCCGCTCTGGTCACCCTGCCGCTCGACGAGCACGGGGCGCGGGCCGCGTTCCTGCCCGCGCCCGGGCCACGGATCGAGGTCGTTCCGGCCGACAGGACCAAGGCACTGCGGGCCGCCGTGCTGACCCGAGATCTCTGTGCGCGCCGCACCGGAAGCCGGCCGTGCGGCGGCGAGTTGAGGCTGTTCGGGGATGTCCCCGTGGGGCTCGGCATGGGCAGTTCGACGAGCGATGTGATCGCGGCGGTACGAGCGGTCGCCGATGCCTACGGGCAAGTGCTCGCACCCACGGACATCGCCCTGCTCGCCGTACGCGCCGAGCAGGCCTGTGACCCGCTGATGCTGGACGGGCGGCCGCGGCTGTTCGCGCAGCGGGACGGGCGGGTCATCGAGGAGTTCGGGGCCGCGCTGCCGCCGCTGGTCGTCGTGGGCTGCGCGCTCGGCCACGGCCGGCCCGTGGACACCCTGGCGCTCCCCTCCCCCGCGCCGGACGAGGACACGGTCCGGGTGTACGAGGAGTTGCGTGCCCGGCTGAGAAGGGCGATCCGCACCGACGACCGCGTACTGCTCGGGCGGGTCGCGACCGCCAGTGCACTGCTCGGTCAACGGCGGCTCGGACACCCGGAGTTCACGCCCCTCGTCCGGCTGGCCGGCCGGCTCGGAGCGCTCGGCGTACAGATCGCACACAGCGGCTGCGTGGCCGGGGTGCTCTTCGACCCCGCCGATCCCGGGCTCACCGACCGGCTGCGCCGCTGCGTACGCGCCCTCGAAGACGAGGGCATCCCCGCCACCCGCACCTTCACGACCTTCCCCGCACTTGAGGAGAGCTTCGATGGCCATGGACGAGCACATCGCCGAGGCGATCGGCAGACCGGATCTGGTGCGCCTCGACGACCGGCTGCTCTGTCTGCGCTTCGAGACCATGAAGGTCGTCTCCGCGCTCGCCGCCGTACGCCGGCTTCTTGAGACAGGAGCGGTACGGCGCGGGGACACGCTCCTGGACAGTTCGAGCGGGATCTACGCGTACGCCCTGGCCCTGGCTTGCCACCGCTACGGCATGCGCTGTCACATCGTCGGCTCGACCACCGTGGACCGCACCCTGCGTATCCAACTCGCCGTTCTGGGCGCCACGTTGGAGCAGATGGAGCCGTGCAGCGATCTGAAGCTCGACCAGAAGCGGCGGGTCGCCCGCGTACGGGAAATACTGGCCGCGCATCCTCGCCACCACTGGATGCGGCAGTACCACGACGAGATCCATTACCTCGGATACGAGGCCGTCGCGCGGCGGTTGCGCGAGGAGACCGGGACCGAGCGGATCACGCTGGTCGGCGGGGTCGGTTCGGGTGCGTCGACCGGGGCGCTCGCCCACTATCTGCGGGCCGCGGGCACGGAGGTACGGCTCGTCGGGGTGCAGCCCTACGGAAGTGTCACCTTCGGCGGTGAGCATGTCGCCGATCCGGAGATCATCATCGCGGGTATCGGCAGCTCGATCCCGTTCGGCAACGTCCGGCACTCCACGTACGACGTCGTGCACTGGACCGCCTTCGATGCGGCGCTCTCCGGAAGCGTCGAACTGCTGCGCCGGCACGCGGTGTTCGCGGGTCTTTCCTCCGGCGCGGCGCATCTGGCGGCGCGCTGGGAGCGGGCGCAGGACCGGGAGCGCACGGTGGTGTTCGTGGCCGCCGACACGGGCCATCGCTACGCGGAGGACGTCTTCGCGCGCCACGCCGAGGCCCTGCCGCTCGACGAGCTCGCGCCACGCGAGGTGACCAGCCAGGACCAACTGGCCCTGCCCTGGTGCCGGATGAGCTGGAACCGGGCGCCCGCGCCATTGCGGGCGGTGGCGGTCGGATGAGCGCCGTGTCCGTCGCGCTGCCTGTCGCGCGGCGCAAAGGAAGCCTCGCGGTGCTGTGCGTGGCCCTCTCCGCCGTCCTGCTCGCCTCCGTGATCGTCGCCATCGGGCTCGGCGCGGCCGTGGTCACGCCCGGCGAGACCGCCCGCTATCTGTGGGCCGCGCTGACCGGTGGCCGTATCGACTCCGGTGACGTCACCACGTACCAGATCATCTGGCAGATCCGTACCCCGCGTGTGCTCCTCGCGGCTCTCGTCGGTGCCGGGCTCGGCGCGGTCGGTGTGGCGGTGCAGGCGATGGTGCGCAACGCGCTGGCCGATCCGTTCGTCCTCGGTGTGTCCTCCGGGGCGTCCGTCGGCGCGGTGTCCGTCACCGTGAGCGGTGGACTCGCGGTGTTCGGGATCTACGCGGTGTCGGTGGGTGCCTTCCTCGGGGCGCTGGCCGCATCTGCGCTCGTCTTCGTGGTGTCCGCGAGCCGTGGGGCGCTGGCGCCGCTGCGCCTCGTACTGACCGGTGTGGCCTTGTCGTTCGGCTTCCAGGCACTCATGAGCGTGCTGATCTACTTCGGTCCGGACAACGAGGCCACCAGCAGCGTTCTGTACTGGACGCTCGGCGGTTTCGGCGCGGCCCAGTGGGGTTCGCTGCCGGTCGTCGCGACTGTCGTCGCACTCGGCCTCGTCCTGCTGCTTCGCGACGCGCGCTCGCTCGATCTGCTCGCGCTCGGCGACGAGAGCGCGGCGAGCCTCGGGCTCGACGCCGACCGTCGGCGCAGAGTGCTGCTGGTGCTGGTCTCGCTGGTCACGGGCGTGCTGGTGGCCGTCTCCGGCGCCATCGCCTTCGTCGGCCTGATCGTGCCGCATCTCGTACGGATGGTCGTCGGCGCCACCCACCGCCGGGTGCTCGCCGTGGCCCCCCTCGCCGGCGCGGTGTTCATGGTCTGGGCCGATCTCGTGGCCCGCACGCTGGTCGCCCCGCGCGAACTGCCGCTGGGTGTGATCACCGCGCTGGTCGGCGTGCCCGTGTTCCTCACCTTGCTGCGCCGCAAGGGCTATGTCTTCGGAGGCCGTTGATGGATCTCAGCCTTGAGCGGCTGACCGTCGTGACGGACGGCCGCACTCTCGTGCGGGAGTTGTCGCTGCGGGTGCCGAGCGGCCAGGTCGTGGGGATCGTCGGGCCCAACGGCAGCGGCAAGTCGACCGCGCTGCGCTGTGTCTACCGTGCGCTGCGGCCCAGTTCAGGAGTGGTCAGGGTCGGCGAAGACGATCTCGCCGATCTCACCGCGCGGCGCGGCGCCCAGCTTGTCGCGGCGCTCACCCAGGACGGCACGGTGGACCTGGACTTCACCGTCGAGGAGGTCGTCGCGCTCGGCCGCGCCCCGCATCTACACGGTGCCCAGGCACTCGGGCGGCGCGAACGCGAGCTGTGTGCGCGCGCGTTGGAACGTCTCGGCATCGCCTCGCTCGCCCGGCGCGGCATCCTCAGTCTCTCCGGCGGAGAACGCCAGCGCGTCCTGGTGGCGCGCGCGCTGGTCCAGGAGCCGCGGATCCTCGTCCTGGACGAGCCGACCAACCACCTCGACATACGCCACCAGCTGGAACTCCTGTCGTTTCTGCGCGGCTCGGGCCTGACCGTCCTGGTCGTCCTGCACGACCTCAATCTCGCCGCCGCGGCCTGCGACCGGCTTGCGGTGCTCAGCGAGGGCCGCCTCGTCGCCACCGGCGCACCTGCCGAAGTGCTCTCTCCCGGACTCGTCAAAGACGTCTTCGGCGTACGCGCCGAGGTCGTCACCCATCCCCTGACCGGGGACCCACAGGTGCTCTACGCGCTCACTCCGAGTGCCGTTCGCGCCGCCAACTCCCTTTGATCACCTGCCCGTCGAAAGGCACCACCCCATGTTGAGAACCCGCTCCGCCCGGCTCCGCCGCACCGCACTCGGCGCCACCTCGGCCATCGCCCTCCTGCTCACGGCCTGCGGCGCCGAGGTCGACCCGGACTCCGAGGGCGCGGACACCGCCAGGTCCAAGGTGAAGCGCTGCGGCGAGACCGTGGAGTACACCGAGCCGCAGCGCGCCGTCGCCTACGAAGGGGGCAGCGCGGACAAGCTGTTCAGCCTCGGACTCGCCGACCAGGTGCACGGCTATGTGATGCCGCCCGCCAACCCGCCTGTCACGGAGTCTCCCTGGGCCGAGGACTACGCCAAGGTGAAGATGCTCAGCAACGATCTGCTCAACAAGGAGATCGTCGTCGAGGCCGAGTCCGACCTCGTGGTCGCCGGCTGGAACTCGGGCTTCAGCGACCAGCGCGGTATCACCCCGGAGATACTCGACAAGCTCGGCATCCAGAGCTTCATGCACACCGAGAGCTGCTTCAACTACCCCGGATTCCCCGAGAAGAAGACGCCTTTCGAGGGCCTCTACAGCGATCTGCAGCGACTCGGCCAGATCTTCCACGTGGAGGACAGGGCCGAGTCCGTGGTCGACGGGCTCAGGTCCCGGGTCTCCGCGGTCGCGGACAAGGCGCCGAAGAGCGACGACCCCGTACCCGTCTTCCTCTACGACTCGGGCACCGACCAGCCGTTCACGGCGGGCAGCCAGGTGCCGCCCAACGACATCATCAAGGCCGCCGGCGGCCGCAATATCTTCGACGGGCTCGACCAGCGCTGGACCCAGGTCACCTGGGAGGCCGTCACGAAGGCGCAGCCCGAGGTCGTCATGATCCTCGACTACGGGGACCAGCCGGCCGAGGAGAAGATCGACTTCCTGAAGAAGTCCCCGCACACCAAGAACCTGCCGGGGGTGAAGCAGAACAACTTCTTCGTCCTCGACTACAACGAGGGCATCAGCGGGCCGCGCAACATCGACGGCCTGGAGAAGTTCGACACGTATCTGCGCGAGCTCGACCGCTGACCTGCTGCTGCGCGCGCGGCTACGGTCGCGTTCATGGAGCCGCCCTCCTCCCCTGTCGCCGATGGTGCGCAGCAAGGCGCTGAGCCTGGGCGGCCGGGGGCGGGAGGGCTGAGCCTGATCGCGAGCGGGAGGGCTGAGCCAGATCTCGTGCGGGAGGGGCTGAGCCTGATCTCGTACGGGAGGGGCTGACCGTCACTCGGACGATCAGCCCCTCGCCGGACAGACCTCAGCGGCCTCTGGGAGCAGGACTCGGCCTCAGCGGCCCTGGGCCTCCGCCTTCGCGGCCTTCTCCGCCTTCTCCGCCTTCTTCTCCTTCAGGCGTACGGCCTCCTCGCGGACCTTCGCCTGCGTGGCGCGCTCCTCGCGCAGCCACTCGGGCATCTGGTCGCGGAGCGCCTCGATCTCGTCGGTCGTCAGCGCGTCGGTCACACCGCCGCGGGCGAGGCCCGCGATGGAGACACCGAGCTTGGCGGCGACGACGGGACGCGGGTGCGGGCCGTTCTTGCGCAGGTCGGCGAGCCACTGCGGCGGCTCGGCCTGCAGGGCGTTCAGTTCGGAGCGCGAGACCACGCCCTCCTGGAACTCGGCGGGGGTGGCCGGAAGGTACACACCCAGCTTCTTCGCCGCGGTCGCGGGCTTCATGGTCTGGGTGTTCTGGGACTGCGTCATGAGATCAAGGGTAGCCATCGCGAGCAGTCCGGCAGACCACAGGCTTGTGGGCCTGGGCTCGCTCCGGGCCGAGCGGCGGGGCTGAGCGGGGCTGCGACGGCGCTGCGACGGGTAATCTGGCGAGGTGACAGGCGCTGCAGAACCCCCGGTGACAGGCTCGGACGACCCGGCGGAGTTCCGGCTCGCCTATGTTCCGGGCGCGACGCCCGCCAAGTGGGTGCGGATCTGGCGCGAGCGGCTCCCCTCGATCCCCCTGACGCTCGTCGCGGTCGAGACACCCGAGAGCGCCGATCTCGTGGCGTCGGGCGGTGCGGAGGCCGGGCTGCTGAGGATGCCCGTGGACAAGACGCGCTTCAACGCGATCCCGCTGTACGCGGAGACGACCGTGGTCGTCGTACCGAAGGACCACCTCATCACGGCCGCCGACGAGGTGACGCTCGCGGATCTGGCCGACGAGATCGTGCTGCATCCGCTGGACGACCCGTTCGAGTGGGAGCAGCTCCCCGGGAAGCCCGCGTTCGAGCGCCCGGCGACGACCGCGGATGCCGTCGAGCTGGTGGCGGCCGGCATCGGCGTGCTGATCGTCCCGCAGTCCCTGGCCCGTCTTCACCACCGCAAGGACCTCACGTACCGGCCGGTCGGCGATGCGCCCGAGTCCCGGATGGGACTGGTGTGGCCGGCGGGCGACACCTCCGATCTGGTCGAGCAGTTCATCGGGATCGTGCGCGGTCGCACGGTGAACAGCTCGCGTGGGCAGTCGCCCGCGGAGGTCGAGGCGGCTCGGGCGCGCAGTGGCCGGGGCAAGCAGGGCGCCGGCGGCAAGGGCTCGTCGAAGGGCAGCTCGGGGAAGGCCGGTGCCGGTGCGCCCAAGGGCGGCTCGGCCAAGGGCTCGGCCCGCGGTGGCGCGGGCAAGGGCGCAGCCAAGTCCGGCGGCTCGTCGGCAGGGGCGCGCCGCGGGAAGCCGCGCCGCAAGGGTTAGGGGCTGTCCGCGCGGGGTTCACCGACCGCTGCCATGCTGGACGGATGGCGCTTCTCTCCGCAGCGGTGGGCACCTGGACCGGCACCAACGGCTTCCGGCTCATGCCGGAGGACCCTCTTGCCGAACGCCTCGCGACAGCCACGCTCGCCCTGGCCGCGGGTGGCCACCTGACCTCGCTCACGTACACCTGGGAGCATCCGGACGACGGCCCGCAGGAGGGCCTGCTCGTGATCGGAACCGGCGAGGAGGACGGCGCCCTGACGGCGACCTGGGGCGACTCCTGGCACCAGAAGCCCTCCCCGAGGATCTTCACCGGGCGGCTCGCCGAGGACGGATCCCTGGGGCTCGACGCGCAGTACGGCGAAGGCTGGGGCTGGCACATCGCGCTGGCCGCCACCGGTGACAGGCTGCGGATGCGCATGGACAACGTGCTGCCGCCGGAGTACGCGACGCCGGAGATGGCCGCGTATCCGGCGATGGTGACGGACCTGGACCGCCGCGGCTGAGCGGCGGCGGTCCCGGCTGCGGCCCACCTCCCGATCAGGCGCCGCTCAGGCCCGACGCCCGCCGCGCAGCTCCAGGCGCTCCCCCGCGAACCGCTCCCGGAAGCCGCGGTCGTGCGAGACCACGACCACCGCACCCGTGTACTGCGAGAGCGCCGTCTCCAGATCCTCGACCAGGTCGAGCGCGATGTGGTTGGTCGGCTCGTCCAGTACGAGCAGGTCGGCAGGGAGCGCGACCAGGATCGCGATCTGCAACCGCCGCTGCTGGCCCGCGGACAGGGATGCGACCGGGACGTGCAGGTCCTCCTCGCGGAACAGGCCGTAGGACAGCAGCTGTTCGGCGTACTCGTCGGGCAGCCCCGGCCGGCCGGCCGCGAAGGCCGCGAGCAACGGCAGCCGGGTGGTGCGTACCGGCAGTTCCTGGGCCAGGTAGCCGATCCGGGCCGAGCGCCGGACTGCACCCGCGTCCGGCTCCAGGTCGCCGGCCAGGACGCGCAGCATCGTGCTCTTGCCGGCGCCGTTCCGTCCCGTGACCAGCAGGCGCCGCCCCGGAGCGACGGTCAACCGCCCGTCCAGGAACAGCCGTTCACCGACCCGGACATCATCGAGCTCGACGAGCGGACGGCCGTCGGCCTGCCGGGCGGACTCACCATCCGCGAACTCACCGTCTGCGGACTCACCATCTGCCTGCCCGTCGGACAGGGAGCCGACCGGCTCACCAGGACGGTCGGACAGCGCCACGGCGAACCGCAGCGGAACCGGGGGCGCCGCCACCGGATGGCGCCGCAGCTGTGCGAGCCGTTCGCGCACCGACCGCACCTGGCCGCCGAGTTTCGCCTCGTGCGAGCGCCGATGCTTGCCGAAGCCCTGCCCCGGATCCCTGCCGGTGGCGGCGAGCCGTCGCCCTGCCGCCTCGAGGAGCTCCTCGGTACGGGCCACCTCCGCCACCCACTCCGCGTGGTCCTGCTCCGCCCTGCGCCGGGCGGCGGCCTTGGCCGTGCGGTATCCGGCCCAGCCGTCCCCGTACCGGCGCACAGTGCGCGTATCGCGGTCGACCTCAAGGATCGTGGTCGCGATGCGCTCCAAAAAGCCGCGGTCGTGGGTGACCGCGACGACGGTGCCGCGATGGGCACGCAACCGCTCCTCCAGCCAGCGCACGGCCACCGTGTCCAGATGGTTGGTCGGTTCGTCGAGCAACAGCAGTTCGGGGTCGGCGGCCAGTACGCACGCGAGCGCGAGCCGGGACTGCTCGCCGCCGGAGAGCGAGCCGAGGAGACGGTCGCGGGTGATCCCGGCGAGTCCGAGGCCGTGCAGGGCGGCGTCGACGCGGGTGTCCGCCTCGTAGCCGCCGCGCTCCTCGTAGGCGATCAACAGCTCGCCGTACGCGGCGAGTTCGGCCTCCGTGGCCGAGCCGAGCCCCTCCTCCGCAGCGCGCAGCCGGCGCTCCATGTCCCGCAGATCGGCGAGCGCGAGATCCACCGCGTCCTGCACGGTGCAGTGCGGGTCGAGATCGAGGGTCTGGGCGAGATGGCCGACTCCGCCGGGAAAGGCGGCGGTGATCTCCCCGTTGTCCGGGGTCTCCAGGCCCGCGAGCAGCTTGAGCAGAGTGGACTTCCCGGAGCCGTTCTCACCGATGACGGCGGCCTTCTCGCCCGGGCGGACGGAGAGGGTGATCTGGTCGAGGACGACCCTGGTGCCGTACGACTTGCTGACGTCCTTGACGGAGAGCTGCGCCACGGCAGCGGGCATGACGGTATGGGCGCGTTCGCGCATGGTTCTTTCCCTGGGGTACGAGGGGTCTACGGGCAGCAGAAACGGCGACGGCGGCCGTGCCCGGACTCAGAGAAAGAAGTAGTGACGCATGACCCCACCGTACAAGACGATCCGTCTCGTCTCAAACGGAAATCGGAAAGCCCCGGAAAACGCGGACCGCCCCGGCCGGAGAGAACTCCGGCCGGGGCGGTCCAGGTGCCATGCACCGCAGGCGTTACGCCAGCGAGGCCAGCGTCTCGTTCAGCGTGGCCGACGGACGCATCACCTTGGACGCCAAGGTGGCGTCCGGCTGGTAGTAGCCGCCGATGTCGGCCGGGCTGCCCTGGACCGCGAGCAGCTCGTCGACGATCTTCTGCTCGTTGGCCGAGAGTGATTCGGCGAGCGGGGCGAAGGCCTTGGCCAGGTCCGCGTCGGCCGTCTGCTTGGCCAGCTCCTGGGCCCAGTACAGGGCCAGGTAGAAGTGCGAGCCACGGTTGTCGATGCCGCCGACGCGACGGGTCGGAGACTTGTCGTTCTCCAGGAACGAGGCCGTCGCGCGGTCCAGGGTGTCCGCGAGGACCTGGGCGCGGGCGTTGCCCGTGGTGGTCGCCAGGTGCTCGAAGGAGACCGCGAGCGCGAGGAACTCGCCGAGCGAGTCCCAGCGCAGGTAGTTCTCCTTGACCAGCTGCTGGACGTGCTTCGGGGCCGAGCCGCCGGCGCCCGTCTCGAAGAGGCCGCCGCCGTTCATCAGCGGGACGACGGAGAGCATCTTGGCGCTGGTGCCCAGCTCCAGGATCGGGAAGAGGTCCGTGAGGTAGTCACGGAGCACGTTGCCGGTGACCGAGATGGTGTTCTCGCCGCGGCGGATGCGCTCCAGGGAGAACGCGGTCGCCTCGACCGGGGACATGATCTCGATCGTCAGACCCGAAGTGTCGTGGTCGGCAAGGTACTTCTTGACCTTCTCGATGAGCACGGCGTCGTGCGCACGGGTCGCGTCCAGCCAGAACACGGCCGGGTCGCCGGTGGCGCGGGCGCGGGTGACGGCGAGCTTGACCCAGTCCTGGATCGGGGCGTCCTTGGTCTGGCAGGCGCGGAAGATGTCGCCCTCGGCGACCTCCTGCTCGATGACCACGTTGCCCGCGGTGTCGACGAGGCGGACGGTGCCGGCCGCGGCGATCTCGAAGGTCTTGTCGTGGGAGCCGTACTCCTCGGCCTTCTGCGCCATGAGGCCGACGTTCGGGACCGAGCCCATGGTCGACGGGTCGTAGGCGCCGTGCGCGCGGCAGTCGTCGATCACGACCTGGTAGATGCCGGCGTAGGAGCTGTCCGGCAGGACCGCCAGGGTGTCGGCCTCGGCGCCGTCCGGGCCCCACATGTGGCCGGAGGTGCGGATCATGGCCGGCATCGAGGCGTCGACGATGACGTCGGACGGCACGTGCAGGTTGGTGATGCCCTTGTCGGAGTCGACCATCGCGAGCTCGGGGCCCTCGGCGAGCTCGGCGTCGAAGGACGCCTTGATCTCGTCGCCCAGGCCGTGCGGGATGGTCTCGAGGCCCTTGAGGATGCCGCCGAGGCCGTCGTTCGGGGAGAGACCGGCGCCGGCCAGGACCTCGCCGTACTGGGTGAAGGTCTTCGGGAAGAAGGCACGCACCGCGTGGCCGAAGACGATCGGGTCGGAGACCTTCATCATCGTGGCCTTGAGGTGCAGCGAGAACAGCACACCCTCGGCCTTGGCGCGGGCCACCTGCTCACCGAGGAAGGTGCGCAGCGCGGCCACGTGCATCACGGAGGCGTCGACAACCTCACCGGCGAGGACCGGTACGGACTCACGCAGCACCGTGGTCGTGCCGTCGGCGGCGACGTGCTCGATACGGAGCGCACCGTCCTCGGCGATCACGGTGGACTTCTCCGTGGAGCGGAAGTCCTCGGCGCCCATGGTGGCCACGTTGGTCTTGGACTCGGAGGTCCAGGCGCCCATGCGGTGCGGGTGGTTCTTGGCGTAGTTCTTGACCGAGGCGGGGGCGCGGCGGTCCGAGTTGCCCTCGCGCAGGACCGGGTTGACGGCCGAGCCCTTGATCTTGTCGTAGCGGGCGCGGATCTCGCGCTCCTCGTCCGACTTCGGGTCGTCCGGGTACGCGGGGAGCGCGTAGCCCTGGCCCTGCAGCTCGGCGACCGCGGCCTTCAGCTGCGGAATCGAGGCCGAGACGTTCGGCAGCTTGATGATGTTGGCCTCGGGCGTCTTCGCCAGCTCACCGAGCTCCGCGAGGGCGTCCGCGATCCGCTGGCCCTCTTCGAGGTACTCGGGGAACTGCGAGATGATCCGCCCGGCCAGCGAGATGTCACGGGTCTCGACGCTCACGCCGGCCGTCGAGGCGTACGCCTGGATCACCGGCAGGAACGAATGGGTCGCCAGGGCCGGGGCCTCGTCAGTGTGCGTGTAGATGATGGTCGAGTCAGTCACCGGATGCTCCGCTCCACGTCTGCATGCGTCGTCTGCTTGCGTCGTCGGTCGAGATTACTCGACATCAAGATATCTCGTTGCGGGGGCTCTCTGGCCAGTACCCCAGGGGACCTCTCCCCTAAGGTTCACGTCATGTCCATCACACTCAGTGCCGCGGCCCGCCGCCTGCTCGAAGACCCGAACACGGCGATCCTGGCCACGATCAACCCTGACGGCAGCCCGCAGACGTCACCCGTCTACGTGGGTCTGGACGGCGACGACCTGGTGATCCCCTCGCAGGCCGGACGCCGCAAGCACAAGAACCTGCTGCGCGATCCGCGGGTGAGCATCACGGTGTACGACACCGCCGATCCGCAGAACTACGTCGAGGTCCGGGGCACCGCCACGATCTCCGAGGACGCCGGACGCCGCCTCGCGGTCGAGCTGGACGAGCACTACGACGGCCCGGGCGCGGGCGACTCCGTGCTGGCCCTGCCCCCGGAGGTCCAGCGGATCGTCATCCGCGTGACTCCCGAGCACGTGGCGGGCCGCGCGGCACGCTGAGTCCGGCCGGGCCCGTGACCGACCGTCCGCGGTCCGGGCCCTGCACGGTCTGAGCACGGGCGGCGGTCCACCGACGGGCAGCGGTCTACAACGGGCGGCGGTCCACCAACGGGCGGCGGTCTACCAACGGGCGGCGACGTCCCGGATCCGTTCCCACACCGCGGCGAACAGCTCGGCCGCCTCGTCCGCCCGCGGGAACGCGGGATCCACGACGATGCGTACGAGCGCGGGCGCGTGCCGCTCGTGCGCCCGCACCACCTCGGCATCGGGCCCCCGCAACTCGTAGATGCTCCGCAGGAAGAGCAGCGCCGAACTCACCTCCCACACAGGCGAGTTCAGGGCCAGACCAGGAGATACGGGCAGTCCGCTCGCGACGGCCCATGGATCGCGCGCCACGTACCGGACATCGCCCACACCGGTGAACTCCGCCGCCGCCGTGCACATCGCGCACGGTTCGAGACTGGACCAGAGCGTGTGGTTGGCGAGGTCCCATTCCGTACGGGCGAGCGCCAGGGCGTTCGTCTCCGCATGCGCGAGCGGGGTTCCCTGCAAGGGGTCGGTGCCGCCCGGCGGATCGTACGCACGGTTGCGACCCTCGGCCACGGTCGCGCCGGAGGCGTCGGTGAGCACCGCACCGCATGCGAGGCCGCCGTTGCGCAGGGAGGCATGGGCGAGTTCGAGGCAGCGGCGCGGCGCGGGGCCGAGTGCCTGCCAGGCGGTCGCGAAGTCGTCGGCCATGAGCGGATCCTCCGTACGGGTTTCAGGCCGCGTGTCCGGTGAGGCGCAGGCTCCAGCGGCCCGCCTGACCGGTGACGGTGACCGTCGAAAGTGGGGGGACGTCTATGTTCCAGTACGTCGCCGGGGGTGCCTTCAGCGCGTAGACGAGAGCGGCTCGCACCACCCCGGGTTCGGCCACCGCCACGATGCCGCCGTCGCCGACCGGGCGGGTGTCCAGCCAGCGGCCGACCCGCGAGATGAACGCGAGCAGCGTCTCGCCGCCGTGCGGGGCCGAGCGCGGATCGCCCAGCCAGGCGTCCACCGCGGCCGGTTCACGCGCCGTGACCTCGGCGAGCGTGCGCCCGCGCCAGCGGCCCATGTCGCAGTCGCTGAGCATGGGCTGCGCCATCGGCGCGAAGCCCAGGGCGTCGCCGGTGGCCCGGCTGCGGGGAGTGGGCGAGCAGTAGCGCAGCTCGGCCCTGCCGTACGGCACGAGGGTGTGCGCGGCGAGCTGCAGCTCGTGCCAGCCGGCCTGGTCGAGCGGCCGGTCGTCGTCGAAGCGCTCGGTGAGCAGCGAGGAGCTGCGTGCGGCGGCGATCAGCGTGACCCGAACATGCATGCGGCGATGTTGGAACGTGCCGCTTCGCAGGTCAAGAGCCACCCGCCCCCGTTCATGACTACTGCAGACCCAGTGCCATCCAGCGTTCGGGGTGCGAGAGCGGCTCGAAGCCGAGCTTCGCGTAGACCCCGTGGGCGTCCTCGGTGGCGAGCAGGATGCGACGGAGCCCACACGGCGCGAGCTCGTCCCGTACGGCACTGACAAGACGCACACCCATACCTTTGCCGCGTACGGCGCGATCCACGTACACATCGCACAGCCAGGCGAAAGTGGCGCGATCGGTGATCACCCGGGCATAGGCGACCTGCACCCCGGAAACGACGTCGTACACCCCGAAGTTGAGGGACCCGGCGATCGCACTGTCCTGCTTCTCGCGGCTGCGCCCGAGCGCCCAGTAGGCGTCGGTGGAGAGCCAGTGGTGGATCTTCTCGGGGTCGAGGCGGGACGGGTCGCTGGAGATCTCGTACTCGGTCATGAGAGCAGGCTGCCAGTCGCGCCCGGCCCTCCGCGAACCCTTTGCCCCCGAGCTCAGGCAAGGACCTCGTCACAGGCGGTACGCAGCCTCCGTACCCCTTCCGAGATCTCCGCCTCGCCCGCGAGCCCGGCGAAGCTCAACCGGACATGACCGGCAGGGGGTTCGGCGCTGAAGTAGGGGCGGCCCGGGGTCAGGGCGACGCCCGCGCGCAGGGCCGCGGAGGCGAGCGCCGACTCCTCGACGCCCTCGGGCAGGCGCAGCCACAGGTGGTAGCCGCCGGCCGGGATGTGCGGGAGCGCCAGTTCGGGCAGGTCGCGCAGCAGCGCCGTGGTCATCATGTCGCGGCGGACCCGCAACTCCGAGGCGACGTTGCGCAGATGACGGCTCCAGGCCGGTGCGCCGACCAGTTCGAGCGTGGCCTCCTGCAACGGGCGCGGCACGAAGAAGTGGTCGACGATCTGGATGGCGCGCAGCCGCTCGAAGACCGGACCGCGGGCCACGAGGGCGGCCACGCGGAACGAGGGTGAGGTCGCCTTCGTCAGGGAGGAAACGTAGACCACCACGCCGTCCGGGTCCGAGGCGATCATCGGCGGGGCGAGCGGTCCCGAGTCGTCGTGTGCGAGGCGGCGCACGAAGTCGTCCTCGACCACGAAGGCGCCGAACTCCCTGGCGATACGGATCACTTCGGGCCGCCGCGCCACGGAGAGCACAGCCCCTGTCGGATTCTGGAACAGCGGCTGGCACACGAAGACCTTGGCGCCCGTGGCACGGAAGGCGTCCGCGAGCAGCTCGGGCCGCACCCCTTCGGTGTCCACCGGCACCGGCACCGGCCGCAGCCCCGCCGCGCGGGCGACGGCGAGCAGACCGGGGTAGGTGGGCGACTCGACCAGGACCGGGGTACCCGGCGCCGCGAGGGCGCGCAGGGCGGTGGTGAGCGCGGTCTGGCCACCGGAGGTGATCAGCACGTCGGATGCGGTGACCGCTCCCCCGCAGGAGCGTGCGAACCACTCGCGCAGCCCGGGCAGCCCGTCCATCGGCGGCCGCCCCCAGGCGCCCGGCCGGCGTCCGGCGCGGCCCAGGGCGGCGGCGAGAGCCTGCTCGGGCTGGAGCGAGGGATGCAGATAGCCGCCGTTGAACTCGATGACCCCGGTGGGCGGTTGGGTCAGACAGGCCAGCACCCCGGACGCGTCCACGCTCCGCGGCTCGGCGGCAGCCTGCGCGCTGAGCGTCACCTCCTGCCAGGAGGTGTCACCCACCGGTTCGGTAGCGGTCCGCGCCTCGGAGCGGAAGGCACCCGCTCCCGGCCGGGTCACCACAAGCCCCTCGGCAGCCAGCTGCGCCAAGGCCCGTGACACGGTCACCGGGCTTACTCGGTAGCGATCGACCAACGTCCGACTGGACGGGAGCTTCCCACCCGGCGAGTAGCGATGAAGCTCGCCCCGCAGGCTGTTCGCCAATTCCCCCACACTGCTACGCTCTTGCATGACAGCACAGGATAGCGCTACTCGCCCGACCACGATAGCGGTCAACATCAACCGCGAGACCGTGGGCACCGCCGCCACGACCGTGGGCGCCACCGCCGGGGACACCACCCGCACGGGCATCCTTCTCGCCGCCGCGGGCGTCACTGCTTTCTCGCTCACTTTTCCCGCCACCGCCTGGGGACTTGACGGTTTCGGACCCTGGTCGCTGGTGTCCGTACGGATGGCTCTGGCCGGACTGATAGCGGGCGGCTGTCTGCTCCTCCTGCGCGTGCGGGTGCCGGCCCGCGAGCACTGGTTCTCGCTCGCCGTGGTGGCGGCGGGGGTCGTGATCGGCTTCCCGCTCCTGACCACGCTCGCCCTGCAGACCTCCACGACCTCGCACGCCGCGGTCGTCGTCGGACTGCTACCGCTCACCACCGCCGCGATGTCGGCCCTGCGCACGGGAGTACGGCCGTCGCGCACCTTCTGGACAGCAGCCTGCGCGGGCGCCGCCGCCGTCATCGCGTTCACCGTGCAGCAGAGCGGCGGTGCCCTCACCACGGCCGATCTCTACCTGTTCGGCGCCCTGCTGGTCTGCGCCGCCGGCTACACCGAGGGCGGCCGGCTCGCCAAGGTGATGCCGGGCTGGCAGGTCATCGGCTGGGCCCTGGTCGGCTGCCTTCCGCTCGCGATTCCGGCGTCCGCGCTCGCGCTCGCGTACGAGCCCTGGGAGCTGACCGCAAAGGCCGTCGTCGGTCTCCTGTGGGTGGCCGCGGGTTCGCAGTTCCTCGGCCTGCTCGTCTGGTACCGGGGCATGGCCGCGATCGGGATCCCCAAGGCCAGCCAGCTCCAGCTCGCCCAGCCACTGCTCACCCTGGTGTGGTCGGTGTCCCTGCTCGGCGAGTCCATGACGGCCGCCGCGCCGCTGACCGCCGTGGCCGTGCTGATCTGCATCGCGGTGACCCAGCGCGCACGCGGCTGAGTCGCTTCGGGGGTGCACCGCGCGGGGGTCCCAACTACCTGCGCCCGCCGTACACTTGCGGCCACGGACCACCACTGCCCGGTATGCCGAGGAGGTCACCCCCGATGCGCGCAAGTGTGGGCGACACGCTGCTGGTGCACGGCAGAACCGTCGGGCAGCACGACCGGGTCGCCGAGGTCGTCGAAGTCCTCGGGCCGGACGGCTCGCCCCCGTTCCGGGTCCGCTTCGAGGACGGTCACGAGACGCTGATGTCCCCGGGCCCCGACACGGTCGTACGCCGCAGGCAGCGGGACTGACGGCCGGCCCCTGGCGGCCCGCCGGGCAGGTGTCGCCACCTGCCCGGCACACGGCAAAGTCGTGTGAAATCGTCACCCCTGCGTGCGGCGGTCGGTCATCTCCCCAGCGTGTAGTGGTCGGTCGTCACGCGCGTCATCGCCCCGATCGGATCGGCCACGACCTCACGCGCCGCGAAGAACGCATGCCCGCGCACCGTCCGGTACTTGCTCGCGTACGTCAGATGCCGGGACAGCTCGGCGGGGTCCTGCCAGGGCGCGGGCTGCGCGGGGTCGCCCGCCTTGTAGAGGGCCTCGCCCAGATACAGATCGACGTCCGTGCCCTCGGCGAGCTCGGCCCACCAGGGCACGAGCTTCGCGTAGTCGGCCGGTGTGAAGCCCATGTTCCAGTAGAGCTGGGGCACGACGTAGTCGATCCAGTTGCGCTTGACCCACTTACGGACGTCGGCGTGCAGATCGTCATAGGTCTGCACGCCCGCGGCGGTGTCCGAACCCCGCGGATCCGTCACCTTGTTGCGCCAGACCCCGAACGGGCTGATCCCGAACTGCACACCCTTGCGTACCTTCGGGATCGCGGCCGCCATCCCGCGTACGAGCTGATCGGTGTTGTCCCGCCGCCAGGCCGCACGGTCCGCGAAGCCGGCGCCGTAGCGCTCGTACGCGGCGGTGTCCTCGAAGGTCTGGCCCGCGACCGGATACGGGTAGAAGTAGTCGTCCCAGTGGACCGCGTCGATGGGGTACTTGCGCACGGCGTCGAGCATCGCGATCTGCACGAATTCACGGACCTCGGGCAGCCCGGGGTTGTAGTAGAGCTTCCCGCCGTACGTGACGAGCCAGTCGGGATGCGTGCGTGCGGGGTGGTTCGGCGCGAGCCGCGAGGGGTCGGCATGGCCCGCGACGCGGTAGGGGTTGAACCAGGCGTGCAGCTCGAGGCCCCGGTTGTGCGCCTCGGTCACGGCGGTGCCCAGCGGGTCCCAGCCCGGGTCCTTGCCCTGGACTCCGGTGAGATACGCCGACCACGGCTCGTGCTCGGAGGGCCACAGGGCGTCGGCCGTGGGGCGCACCTGGAGGATCACGGTGTTCAGCCGCCGGCGTACCGCCGCGTCGAGATACGCGAGGAGCTCGGCGCGCTGGGTCTCGGCGGGCAGTCCGGTCTTGGAAGGCCAGTCGCGGTTGGCCACGCTCGCGATCCACATCCCGCGGAAGGCCGTATTACGAGGTCGGCGGTACTTCTCGGCGGCGACGGCATCTCCGGAGAGCCCGGCCCCGAAGAGCGCCGCGGCACCGGCCACCGTGAAACCCCTGCGAGTCATACGCAACGTATGCCACCTCTTATATAGATTTGTTTGATTTACCCGGAAGTAACCGGACAGCACCTGTTGTCCCGTGGGCCGTGCCACAGCATGCCGCCCCGACCCGGCGTACACCAGTGGGCGCGGAGTAACGTCGGTGCTTCGGGGCAAGTGCCGAACATTCATCGGCCATCCATTGGCCCGGAAAACCATCGGGCGGCCTGCCTGCCCGGAGCACGAAAGGGACGATGTGACGGACGTTGCATTGGGCACCGGCGACATCGCGCGCGTCGGAGTCGTGGGCTGTGGCCAGATGGGAGCCGGGATCGCAGAGGTCTGCGCCCGCGCCGGCCTGGAGGTCAAGGTCGCCGAGACCACCGGCGAAGCCCTGGAGATCGGCCGTACCCGGCTGCAGAACTCCCTCGCGAAGGCCGCCGAACGCGGCAAGATCAGCGAGGAGGAGCGCGACGCCACGCTGGCGCGTCTGACGTTCACCACCGACCTCGGCGAGTTCGCCGACCGCGACCTCGTGATCGAGGCCGTGGTGGAGAACGAGGCGGTCAAGACCGAGATCTTCCAGGTGCTCGACCAGGTCGTGACCCGCCCGGACGCGATCCTCGCCTCCAACACCTCCTCCATCCCGCTGGTGAAGCTCGCCGTCGCGACCTCGCGTCCCGACCAGGTCATCGGTATCCACTTCTTCAACCCGGCGCCGGTGCAGCAGCTCGTCGAGCTGATCCCCGCGCTGACCACCTCCGAGGGCACGCTCGCCCGGGCCCAGATGGCGGTGGAGAAGGTGCTCGGCAAGCACGCCATCCGCGCCCAGGACCGCTCGGGCTTCGTGGTCAACGCGCTGCTGATCCCGTATCTGCTCTCCGCGATCCGGATGTACGAGTCGGGCATCGCCAGCCGCGAGGACATCGACAACGGCATGGAGATGGGCTGCGCCCACCCGATGGGCCCGCTGAAGCTGGCGGACCTGATCGGGCTGGACACGGTGGCCTCGGTCGCCGACTCGATGTACGACGAGTACAAGGAGCCGCTGTACGCCGCTCCCCCGCTCCTGCAGCGCATGGTCGACGCGGGCCGGCTCGGCCGGAAGTCGGGCTCGGGGTTCTACACGTACTGATCGCCGCATGTGATCGAGGGCCGTCGTCCCGTGTGGACGACGGCCCTCGGTGCGTTGCGTGCCCTGCGTCTCGCGTGGCCTGCGTCTCGCGTGCCCTGTGTCTCCCGCGCTCAGCCCAGCCGCAGATCGATCCACACTTCGGACCGGCCCTCCAGCGTGTACCGGTCGAACTCCACGAAGCCGTGGCGCTCGGCGAACCGGATGCCGTCCCCGTTGTCCGCGAGCACGACCGTCTCCACGACTTCCGCGCCCAGCTCCCTGGCCCGCTCGAGCCCCCGCCGGTACAGCTCCGCGCCGAACCCCTGGCGCCGGTGATCCGGCAGCACACGGGCGATGACCGTGGCCGTACGCGAGTCGTCGGCCGGTGGGCGCACCGTGCTGCAGCCCACCAGTTCCTCGCCCAGATAGGCCACTTCGAGAACGTGGCGCACCGAGCGGTCGCGCGCATCGGCCAAGGAGAGCGGATGCGGGGGAACGACGGTGTTGTGCACCCGCCGCCAGTCGGCGAGCGCGGCATCGTCCAGGGGCTTTTCGATACGCAGGTCCGGCTTGTCGATACGCAGGTCTGGCTTGTCACTTCGCAGGTCTGGCATGCCTGCACCCAAGCCGCCGCGGCACAGCGGCGTCAAGGCAAATTTCTCCCGCCCGTCGCACCCACCCCCAACACCCCTGCCTCCCCCGCCGATTCGGCCACTCTCCGTATTCTTCCGGCCAGATTGACTCCGTGGATCAGGGCCTGAAGGGGCCTGGCGGAAGCCCGGCCCGAAGCGTTCGCACCCGTGTGAACACAGGGCCCGCATATGCCTCGCGCACACGCTCCCGCGCCCCTCACCAGGCCGCTTGACTGTCCGTGCGCAGAACAGGGATGGCTGCGCACCGACAATTTCCAGCCATGCACGGCCCAGGAAGGAGCGGACCCGTGACCCCCGACCCCGAGCATCCCGTGGTCCACGAAGAACACGCAGAGTTGCGCCGGAGCCTCGATGTCGGGCTCGCCCGTATCGAGGGTCATCTGGCGCTGCTGACCCAGCGCGACGAGCAGAGCATCAAGGAACTCGACGATCTCTGCACGCGGATCACCGCACTCGAACACAGCCGTTGGCCGTTGCCCGCCCTCGCGAGCCTGACCGCGCTGGGCGCGCTGGTCGTGGCCGTGTGGCAGGCAGTCGGACGATGACCCGACCCCGGTTCACCCCAGCCGCAGGTGGTGCAGCATCAGCAGCGCGGCCGCCATGTTGGCGGCCGGCACCTCCCCCCGCGCCACCATGTCGGGGACGAGTTTGAGCGGCACCCACTCGCGCCGGGATGACTCGAAATCGTCCACAGGATGGCCCACATACGTCCCCTCCTGCGACCAGTAGATGTGGTGTCGGGCGTCGGTGAGCCCGTTGGACGGTTCGACAGTGAGCAGATGCTGGAGGGGCCCGGGCCGCCACCCGGTCTCCTCCTCCAGCTCACGGGCCGCCGCGTACGCGATGTCCTCACCGTCCTCGACCACCCCCGCGGCCAGCTCCCAGCCCCAGCTGTCGGTGATGAAGCGGTGCCGCCACAGGAGCAGGACTTCGTTGGCCTCATTGACGACCGTGGCCACGGCCACCGGACGCAGCCGGATGAGGAAGTGATCGAGATGCCGCCCGTCGGGCAGCTCGACATCCGCCAAGTTCACCTGGAACCAGCGGTTTCGGTACACATTCTGTTCGCTTAGTTTCGTCCACTGCACGGTTCTGCCACCTTCCGCCGAGATAGATGGCAATATCGCAGCAGCGAGGCATGGTCACAGCGGTACGCGCAGTGCCCCGTCGATGAGTGCGGCAGCTTCTTCGGTGCCGGAACATCCGCTGCGGACGAGATGCTCACGCACCGCACGCAGCCGGTCGCGGAGCCGCTGGGACTCCATCCCCCGTGCCTGCCGGGCCATTTCGACGGCCGTGGCCACGGCCGCCTCCGCCTCGCCGCGCCTCAACTCGATCTGGCTGAGCACGGCGAGCCGGTGCACCCGCCCCCGGTCATGGGCCGGGGTGTCCACGGCCGCGGCCGAGTGCATCCGCGCCGCCGCGAGATCACCGAGGCTGAGCAGGGCCTCCGCCACCTGTACGTTCACGAGGCCCGGCTGGACGTAGCCGGTCTCGGCGGGTTCATGGCCCGGACTGATCCGCTCGGCCGCCGACTCCGCCCGCCGGATACAGAACAACGCGCTGCTGCCATCGCCGAGATGGGCGTACGCCTTGGCCTGCATGGCATAGAGGTCGGCGGCGAGCGCGGGCGTGATGTGCCGCCCCGCGGCCCTCAGCGCGGCCTCCGCGAAGGCCACCGCCTGCCGGTACTCACGGATGAACAGCGACTGGTTGACGAGCAGCGCGATCACATAGGCGCCAAGTCCCCTGTCCCCACTCGCCTTCGACAGCCGCAGCGCCTGATGGAAGTAGCGCTGCGCGAGGCCGTGCGCGTCACTGTCGTACGCGCAGATACCGGCGATCGCCACCAGACCGCCGGTGGCTCTGTGCAGTTGCCGTCCCATCGAATCCGTGTAGCTGCCGCGCAGCAGCGGGGCGGCCTCGGCGTTGAGGAAGCCCACGATGCGCGCGCGGGTCGCCACGCCGCCGGTCTTGCGGTACATCTGCTCGTAATGCGCCCGGGCCGAACTCAGCATCGATATGTCGGACTTGCTGACCTGGTGCCGCCCGCCGCGTGAGACATCCACGTCCTCCGGCGGGTTCTCCCACTCCCAGACCGGCATCACGGCCGGCGTGCCGGTGACGGCCGCGGCGCCGAGCACATGCGGGCGCTCCTGCATGTCGGACCGCCACAGGGCGGTGGCCCGTTCCACGAACCCCGACAGGGAGGTGGTGGCCAGGCTCGCCTGCTGCCCGGGCACGCCGAGGCCGATGTCGTCGAGGGTGACGGAGCGCTGGAGCCGGGCCGCGAGCACCTCGCAGATCAGGTCGGGCACCTGACCGCGCGGCCGCTGGCCCTTCAACCAGCGGGCCACGGCGGTGTGTTCGTAGCGCAGGGCCAGACCCCGGGCCTTACCCGCCTGGTTCACATGCGCGGCCAGGCCCGCATGGGAGATTCCGGCCTCGTCGAGTATCGCGTCGAGCAGTGAGTTGGGCTGCATCGGGCCCTCCAGGGGCGGCGCTCGGTGCCGCCCAGGGTAGTCGTTCGGCATTCACACGGGGTGCGAAACAAGTGCCCACAGTGACGGGCCGTGCACTCTGCCGTACCACCGCGGCGCTCGCTTGGATATATGCGTCCGGAACCCCTGGACCGGACACCTTCTGGCCTCGCCAGAGGCGGCCGGGCCGCCGGCTCCCCCTCGTAAGTGCGGCGGCCCACACCGCGCCGTCCACCTCGTCCGCCTGCCGAACTCTCCGCGGCGAGGTGGGCGGCGCCGGCCGGACCGGTGGTTCAACCCTCCCTCGTAAGGGAGTGGTTCGCGCGGCGGCGGGCTTCGGCCTGCCGTTCTCAGGCACACGGCTCTTACGGACGCGGGTGGCAGCCCGCGGTCCGGCGACCGCGGGTGAAAGCCCGTGAGTCGGGTGGCCGCGGGTGGCAGCTCGCGGTCGGACGGCCGCGGGTGCAGCCCGCGGTCAGGTCGCCGTACGTGCCCCGCGCACCACCGGTTCGCCCGGCTGCTGCGGCACCTTGCGTCGCTCGTTGCGCAGCACCAGAAGCGCCATGTCGTCGGTGAGCCGCCCGCCCGTGTGCCGAAGGAGCGCATCGCACACGGTCTTGATGACCTCGCCCGGCGCGCTGCGGTGCTCGGCGAGCACCGCGGCCAGCGGGAAGAACCGCCCGGCCGAGTCCCGCGCGTCCTCCACACCGTCCGTATGCAGCAGCAGCGTTTCTCCCGTGCGCAGCCGCCCGCAGTGCAGTACCGGCAGTTCGGCCGGGAGCGGGAAGGGCCCGAGCGGCGGCAGGGGTTCACCGCCGGCGATCCGCTCGACATGCAGTCCGATGCGATACGGCCACGGGTGACCGCAGTTGAGGGCGAGCACCGAGCCGTCGAGCCGGATCTCCAGAAGCAGCACCGTGACGAACTCCTCGCAGAGCGGGGATTCGGGTTCGGTGGTGCAGAAGGACGGGTGCTCGGCGCGGGCCCGCTCGCGCAGATGGCGCCCCATCGCGCGCTCCAGCCTGCGCAGTACGGAACCGAGTTCGACCTCGTCGTGCGCGGCCTCGCGGAAGCTGCCGAGCAGCGCGGCGACCGTACCGATCGCGGCGAGACCGTGCCCGCGGACGTCACCCATGACGACCCGTACACCGTGATCGGTGGCGACGGCCTCGTAGAGATCGCCGCCGACGGTCGCGGCCCGGTGTGCGGACAGCTGACCCGCGGCGATCGCCAGGCCGTCGAGGCGGGGCGGCAGCGGACGGAGAAGGACGCGCTGCGCGGCGCCGGCGACCTCACGGATCTGCGCCAGCTCCTGCAGGAGTGCCCTGCGGACGCCCAGTATCAGACCGGTGCCCACGGCGAAGAACACGGCGCTGGTCGCGACCCGCGCGACAAGGCCGTCCTGCTGGGCGAGCGGGCAGGTCATCTTGTAGACGATGGCGACGCCGCCCCACAGAGTGGGCAGGGCGAGGGTGACCACACGTCGGATCCGGGATGACTCCGCCGCTGCTGTGCTGTGCCCAGGCCCCGGTTCGACGGGTGTCCTGGACTTGAAACGGATCATCGCCGACGGCCTCCCTAAGGCCCTGTCCAGCAGGGGCCAGCCCCGAGACGGCGCACGGTCCGAGACATTGCTGCTCGGCGTACGGCCGGATCGATTCTGTCCATGGGCTGGCCTGATCGGGCCATGGAGTCCGTTGTTCTCACCCGAATGAGTGAGGGGCGCACTTGAATTTCCAAGTGCGCCCCTCACCAGGCGTTTTGAGCCGTCGCCGTACGCCGCTTACGCGCCGCGCAGCACCGCTCCTGTGATCTCGGCGGCCTTCGCCACCGCGGCGTCACGGGCGGCCGAGGCCTCCTCGACGGTCAGGGTGCGGTCCGGGGCGCGGAAGCGCAGCGCGTACGCGAGCGACTTCTTGCCCTCGCCGACCTGGTCGCCGGTGTAGACGTCGAACAGCCGGATGTCCTCGAGCAGTTCACCGGCGCCGCCGCGCAGGAAGTGCTCGACCGCGGCGGCCGGCACCTCGCTGTCCACGACGAGCGCGACGTCCTGCGTGGCCACCGGGAAGGTGGAGATACGCGGGGCCCGCAGCACACCGTCGACGGCCTGCTCGACGAGGTCGAGATTCAGCTCCATCGCGCAGGTGCGCGCGGGCAGACCCAGCGCCTTGACGACGCGCGGGTGCAGCTCGCCCGCGTGACCGGCGAGGGTCTTCACCCCGTCGATGACCACGGAAAGCTCGGCACAACGGCCCGGGTGCCAAGGACCGTACTGACCCTGGTCGATGAGCAGGTCGATGCCCGCCTCACCGGCGATGGAACGCGCGGCCTCGACGGCGTCCGCCCAGTCGGCCGGACGGCCCTTGCCCCACCAGCCGGCCTGCTCACGGGCGCCCGCGAGGACGACCGCCGCGTGGCGCGGCTGCACGGGGAGCACGGAGTTGAGACCCGCGAGCTCCTCGTCGGTGGGACGGCGGTCGACCGGCAGGCGCACGGCGGTGCCGCGACCCTCGGCCGGGTGGAAGACCAGACCCGTCTCGAAGAGCGCGAGGTCGTGGCTGCCACGGCCGTCGTTGCGGCGCAGCGCCTGAAGAAGGCCCGGCAGCAGCGTCGTACGAAGAGCGGGCTCCTCGTCGGAGAGCGGGTTGACCAGCTTGACGACACGGCGGGCCGGGTCGTCCTTGGCCAACTGCAGCTGGTCGAAGACCTGCTCGCCGATGAACGGGTAGCTGAGCGCCTCGACGTAGCCGGCCCCGGCGAGCACCCGGCCGACGCGGCGGTGCAGCCGCTGGCGGTCGGTCAGACCCAGGCCCGCGGGGGGCTTGGGCAGCGTCGAGGGCAGGTTCTCGTAGCCCTCGAGGCGGATGACCTCTTCGGCCAGGTCGTTGGGGTCGGTCAGGTCGGGACGCCAGGACGGCACGGTGACGACGAGCTCGTCCTGGCCGTAGACGTCACAGCCGACTTCCTGCAGCCGCCGTACGACCGTCTCGCGGCCGTACTCGACGCCCGCGACCTTGTCCGGGTGGTCGGCCGGGATGGTGATGGTGTGCGGCGCGAACGGCGCGATCACCTCGGTGACACCGGCCTCCGCCGTACCGCCCGCGAGCAGCACGAGCAGGTCGACGGTGCGCTGGGCCGCGGCGGAGGCGGCCTGCGGGTCGACACCGCGCTCGAAGCGCTTGGACGCCTCGGACGCCAGCTTGTGCCGGCGCGCGGTGCGCGCGATCGACAGCTGGTCGAAGTGCGCGGCCTCGATGACGACCTCGGTGGTGCCCGTGGCCAGACCCGTCTCCGGGTCGATCTCGGGGTCGGCGATCTCCGTGTTGGCGCCGCCCATGACACCCGCGAGCCCGATCGGGCCACGGTTGTCGGTGATCACCAGGTCCTCGGCGTCGAGCACGCGCTCCACGCCGTCGAGGGTCGTGAACTTCTCGCCGGCCTCGGCACGGCGCACCCCGATGGGTCCGTCGATCGTCGAGCGGTCGTACGCGTGCAGGGGCTGACCGAGCTCCAGCATCACGTAGTTGGTGATGTCCACCGCGAGGGAGATCGGACGCATCCCGGCCTTCTGCAGCCGGCGCTGCAGCCAGATCGGGGAGCGGGCCTCGGGCGAGAGGCCCACGACCGTACGGGCGGTGAAGCGGTCGCAGCCGCGCGGGTCGGCGATCTGCACGGCCGGACCGAACGAGTTCGGCGCCGGTACGTCGAGCAGCGCCGGGTCGCGCAGCGGCAGCCCGTACGCGGTGGCGGCCTCACGGGCCACGCCGCGGATCGACAGGCAGTAGCCGCGGTCGGGCGTGACGGCGATGTCCAGGACCTCGTCGTACAGCTCAAGGAGCTTGGTGGCGTCCGTGCCGACCTCGTGCTCGGGCGGCAGGACGATGATGCCCTTGGTGCCGTCGTCGCCCATGCCCAGCTCGTCGCTGGAGCAGATCATGCCGCGCGAGACCTTGCCGTACGTCTTGCGCTCGGCGATCCGGAAGTCACCAGGGAGTACGGCGCCGGGCAGGACCACGACGACCTTGTCGCCGACGGCGAAGTTACGGGCGCCGCAGACGATCTCCTGGGGCTCGCCGGTGCCGTTGGCCTGGCCGACGTCGACGGTGCAGAAGCGGATGGGCTTCTTGAACTCGGTGAGCTCCTCGATCGTGAGGACCTTGCCGACCACGAGCGGACCGGTGAGGCCCGCGCCCAGCTGCTCGACGGTCTCGACCTCGAGGCCGACCCCGATCAGCTTCTCCTGTACGTCACGGCCGGTGGCGTCCGCCGGCAGGTCGACGTACTCCCGCAGCCAAGAAAGCGGGACCCGCATCAGATCTCCATCCCGAACGGCCGGGTGAACCGGACGTCACCCTCGACCATGTCTCGCATGTCTTCGACGTTGTGGCGGAACATCAGCATCCGCTCGATGCCGAACCCGAAGGCGAATCCGCTGTACTTCTCGGGGTCCACACCGCAGGCGACCAGCACGCGCGGGTTGACCATGCCGCAGCCGCCGAGCTCGATCCAGCCCTCGCTGGAGCAGGTGCGGCAGGGCTTGTCGGCGTTGCCCACCGACTCGCCGCGGCACACGTAGCAGAGCATGTCCATCTCGGCGGACGGCTCGGTGAACGGGAAGTAGTTGGGGCGCAGACGCGTCTTCATGTCCGAGCCGAACAGCGCCTGGACCATGTGGTCGAGGGTGCCCTTGAGGTCCGACATGGTCAGACCCTCGTCGATCGCCAGCAGCTCGATCTGGTGGAAGACCGGGGTGTGCGTGGCGTCCAGCTCGTCGGTCCGGTACACGCGGCCGGGGCACACGACGTAGACGGGCAGCTCACGGCTGAGCAGCGTGCGCGCCTGCACCGGCGAGGTGTGGGTCCGAAGCACGATGCCGGACTCGTCGTCGACGGTCGGCTTGCCGTCCTCGCGCGTGCCCTGGACGAAGAAGGTGTCCTGGGTCTGGCGCGCGGGGTGGTCGGGCACGAAGTTCAGGGCGTCGAAGTTGAACCACTCCGCCTCGACCTCGGGACCCTCGGCGATCTCGTATCCCATGGACACGAAGACGTCCGCGACCCGCTCCATCATGGTGGTCAGCGGGTGCCGTGCGCCGGCCGGTACGCGGTCGTGGGGCAGCGTGACGTCCACTGCCTCCTCGACCAGTACGCGGGCGTCACGCTCGGCCTCCAGCTCGGTCTGCCGGGCGGCGAGCGCCTTGCTCACCGCGCCACGGGCCTGGCCGATGCGCTTGCCGGCCTCGGCCTTGGCCTGCGGGGGCAGCGCACCGATCTCGCGGTTGGCGAGCGCGAGCGGCGAGGCGCCGCCGGTGTGCGCGACCTTGGCCGCCTGGAGCGCGTCGAGGTCACCCGCGGCCGCGAAGGCGGCGAGCGCCTCGTCCCGCATGCGCTCGATCTCTTCCGGTTTCAAGGCTTCGACCTCAACAGGGTCGTACGACTTATTCGGTGCCGACATCTCTTCCCGTGCTTCCGATTGGCTGGCTGGGGTCTCCTGGGACCGCAAGCCGCGACCACGCAGACACAAATGCGCCAAGGGTCGAGTCTAGGGCCTGTTCCGAGTTTCCCGTCGTCCGCCCATCGGGCGGGCCTCGCGGCGTTCGGTGCGTGCGCTCGGTGTGCCGGCCGAAATCCCTCGTACTGGACGTACTTGGGGTTTTGGCCGGTGCAGCGAGCGTGCGTGCCGGGCGTCGCGAGGCAGACGGGAAACTCGGAACAGGCCCTGGGGTGCCAGGGTGGCTAAATGCGCGCCCGTGGGGGCCGGAGGTCCTAGAGCAGATAGCCCGGAGTGCCCACGGGCAACGTAAATCGGAACTCGGCGCCGCCGGCGGGACCGCGGCCGACGGTGATCGTCCCGCCGTGCGCCTCGACGATGCCCTTGACGATGTAGAGGCCCAGGCCCGTGCCACCGCGCTTGCTTCCCCGCCAGAAGCGGGTGAAGACACGGCCCATCGACTCCTCGGGGATGCCGGGGCCTTCGTCGCTCACGGTGAGTGCCGTCCCTTCCAGGGGGCTGTGTTCTTCGGGCAGCGGCGCCACATCAATGGTGACAGTGCCCTCGCCATGGCGCACGGCGTTTTCCAGGAGGTTGGAGAGCACCTGGTCGATCTTGTCGGGATCGGCCCACAGATCGGGCAGCGGCTGCTGAAGCCGCACGAGGAAACGGTCCGGCGCCTGGCCCGCGGCCACATGCGCCTGGATGTGCCGCCCGACGGCGGCGGCGAGGTCGACGGGCTGGCGCCTGAGCTCCAGGCGCCCCGAGTCGATCCGCGAGATGTCGAGCAGCTCGGCGATGAGGCGCGTGACGCGGTTCGCGTCGGCGTCGACCGTCTCGAGCATCAGCTTCTTCTGGTCGTCCGTGAACCGCTCCCACTTGGCGAGCAGCGTCGCCGTGAACCCTTTGACCGAGGTCAGCGGCGAGCGCAGCTCGTGCGCGACGGTCGCGATCAGTTCGGCATGACTTCGTTCGGTACGCCGCCGCGCCTCGGTGTCCCTGATGCTGACCACGAGCCGGTGCAGCGGCCCGGTGGGCCGCGTCCGTACATAGCGCGCGGAGACAAGGACCTCACGGCCGCCGGGCAGCAGCAGATTGCGCTCGGGCTGACCGGTGCGGATCGCGAGCCCCCCGTACGGGTCGGTCACCTGCCACCAGCGCCGGCTTTCGAGATCCTCCAGCGGCAGGGCGTCCTCGATCGACTGGCCGAGAGCAGTCTCCGGACGTACGGCCGTGATCCGTGCGGCCGCCGCGTTGAAACAGACGACCCGGCCCTTGTCGTCGGCGACGACCAGTCCGTCGGGCAAGTCATCGGGATCCAGGCCCAGTTCACTCAGCGGGGACTCGATACGGGGCGCGGCGGGGCGCGGCACGGAACGTCGCGCTCCGGCCGGTCTGCTGGTGCCGACACTCATCCCCGTATCCCACCTCTCGCTGTAGTCAGTGGGCCCCCGAGCCCGTCACACTACTAGCTGAGGGTGACGGCGGGGGTGCCCCGTGTACCGGGGAAGCCGAGAAGTTGCGGTAGCGGTAAGAACCACCCTGCGCTTGACGATCGCGCGCCGCCCACAGGGCGACGGCGATGTAGAGCAGCTGCTCGGGGATCCGGAACCACAGGGGTGTGGCCGGGTCGCCGCCCATCGGTACCTCCTCGACGGCGGCGTAGACGTTGGCGGGCAGGATGCCGACGAAGAACGCCGCGAGCCCGAATCCCGCCAACCGCCGGGTCGAGGCCTTCACGAGTCCCGCGGCACCGAGCAGTTCCAGCACACCGGTTGCGTACACGACAGCGGTGGGGAACGGCACGAACGGCGGGATCATCGCCTCCATGTCCGCACGGTTGGGCATCACGGTGACGCCCGCCGGGGCGAAGTGCGCGGACGCGGTGAAGACGAGCATGACCGCCAGGCCGTGAGCGGCACTCACCCGCCAGCCGGCGAACCTGCGGACGCCCAGCGCGCCGAGCAGACGGAAACCGGCGGTGGGGACGGCCAGGAGCAACACTGTCTCGAACATCGGAACTTCCTTTCGGAGCGCGCGAGTTGAACCAACTTTCCATTGGAAAGATAAATCCGCTCCGGAATGTTGTCAATGGTAAGATGGCGGCCATGACAGCCGATCGCCCCTATCACCACGGAGACCTGCGCCGGGCCGCACTGACCGCGACGGTCGAGGCAATCAAGGAAGGCGGCAGCCCCGCGGCCCTCAGCCTGCGCGACGTGGCCCGCCGTGCCGGTGTCTCGCACGCGGCATTCAAGCCCCACTTCGGCGGCAAGGCCGGTCTGCTGACCGCACTGGCGACGGAGGGTTACGGCCTGCTTGCGGACGCTCTGACGGCAGCGGGCGACGACCGCATCGAGGCCGGAGTGGCCTACGTACGGTTCGCGGCCGCCCACCCGGCGCACTTCGACGTGATGTTCCAGCCCGGCCTGTACGACGCCGAGGATCCGGAGCTGTGCGCCGCCGAGGAGCGGGCCGGTGCGGCACTCACGGCGGTGCTCTCGGCCTCGGCCGGCGAGCACGACGAGCTGGCCGCGTGGTCGATCGTGCACGGTTTCGCCGCCCTGTGGCTGAGCGGCGCGATGCGGAAAGAACCCGGCGCCGACGCGGGAGAGGCGGCGAGACCGGTCATCTCACTCCTGACGCTCCCCCGGTAGCGGCGGTTCAGGCCTGGCCGGCGCCCCTGCGCTGGGCGCGCGCGGACGCGTAGAGGCAGACGGCAGCCGCGGTCGCGAGGTTGAGGCTCTCGGCCTTGCCGTGGATGGGCACGCGCACCACCGCGTCCGCGAGTGCGCGGGTCTCCTCCGGCAGGCCCCAGGCCTCGTTGCCGAAGATCCAGGCGGTGGGCCCGCCCATGGTGCCCTTGTCCAGCTCGTCGTCGAGGTCGTCCTCACCGGCACCGTCGGCCGCGACGATCCGTACGCCCGCGTCCTTGAGCCCCTGCACGGCCTCCTCGACGGGTACGCCGACGGCGACGGGCAGATGGAAGTGCGAACCGACCGACGCCCGCACGGACTTGGGGTTGTAGAGATCCACTGACGCGTCGGTGAGGACGACGGCGTCCGCACCCGCCGCGTCGGCGCACCGCAGCACGGTCCCCGCGTTCCCGGGGTCGCGCACATGCGCCAGTACGGCGACGAGCTTGGGCTTCGCGGCCAGGACCTGCTCGAACGGCGTGTCCAGAAAACGGCAGACCCCGACGAGCCCCTGCGGCGTCACGGTGGTCGAGATGTCCGCGATCACGGTCTCGTCGGCGAGGTGCACGCGGGCACCGGCCTTGTGCGCGGCGTCGATAATCCCGGCGTAGCGCTCCGCGGCGTCGACGGTCGCGAAGAGCTCCACGAGCGTCGCCTCGCCACCCGTGCTGTGCCCCGCCGCTTCCCGTACGGCCTGCGGCCCCTCGGCGAGGAACAGCCGGTCCTTGGTCCGAAAGTTCCGCTTGCCGAGCCGCCGGGCGGCGACGACGCGGGAGGACTTGGGCGAGATCAGCTCAGAGGCGGGAACCATGACTCATACCTTAGGGATCTAGGGGCGCGGGGAACTGCGCAAGGGAAGGCGCGAAGCGCCGGCCCAGGGGCGCGGGGCTGTGCCATTCTGCGGCTCCGCCGCGTGGGCGCGCCCAGCCACGACGAAGCAGACGAAGCCGCAGCCGGAACCCAGCCCGGCGGGGCAGACGCGATTCCGAACGCAATCGGACCCGCGAACCGAAACGGTTCACGGGTCCGATCAGAACGCTCAGGAGCGCAAACGCTTAGGCAGCAGCCTTGGGAGCGTTGACGTCGGCCGGGAGGGCCTTCTGCGCAACCTCGACCAGCGCGGCGAACGCGTTGGCGTCGTTGACGGCCAGCTCCGCGAGGATCTTGCGGTCCACCTCGATGTTGGCGGCGTTCAGACCCTGGATGAGGCGGTTGTACGTCATGCCGTTCTGGCGGGCCGCAGCGTTGATGCGCTGGATCCACAGCCGACGGAAGTCGCCCTTGCGCTTCTTGCGGTCGTTGTAGTTGTAGACGAGCGAGTGGGTGACCTGCTCCTTGGCCTTGCGGTACAGGCGCGAACGCTGACCGCGGTAGCCGGAGGCCGCCTCGAGGATTGCCCGGCGCTTCTTGTGCGCGTTAACCGCGCGCTTGACGCGTGCCACTTTTAACTCCTTGTAGCGGGGCCGTGGTTGTCTTCACACGGCCCATTTCGAATAGGTCCCGGTCCTGGCGTCCGGCCCCTGTTGCCAGGGGCCGCGACGTCACTTGCCGAGAAGCTTCTTGATCTTCTTGGCGTCGCCCGGGGCCATTTCGGCGTTGCCGGTGAGGCGACGCGTCAGACGGGACGACTTGTGCTCGAGCAGGTGGCGCTTGCCGGCGCGCTCACGGAGCACCTTGCCGGAGCCGGTGATCTTGAAGCGCTTGCTGGCACCGCTGTGCGACTTGTTCTTCGGCATAGCGCCGTTCTCTCCTCGTCAGTGGCGCTCCCCCGGTGGTGAAACCGGCAGACGGGAGCGTCAGTTGTATCGGTTGGCATCCGGGGCTTGCGCCCTGGATCAGGCCTCGGCCTCGGCAGGTTCCTCGGCCGGAGCCTCGGCGACGGCCTCGGGGGCCTCGTCCGCCTCGATGGCGTCCGATCCCGCGGCACGGTCTCGACGGCTCTCGGTCGTAGGCGCCTCCGCCTTGCGGGCGGCCTGTGCCTCACGAGCCTCGGCCATGGCCTCGGTCTTCTTCTTGTGCGGACCGAGAACCATGATCATGTTTCGGCCGTCCTGCTTCGGGTTCGACTCGATGAACCCGAGGTCTTCGACGTCCGTGGCGAGACGCTGCAGCAGTCGGTAGCCGAGCTCCGGCCTGGACTGCTCGCGACCACGGAACATGATCGTGATCTTGACCTTGTCGCCCTGCTTGAGGAACCGGACGACGTGACCCTTTTTGGTGTCGTAGTCGTGCGGGTCGATCTTCGGCCGGAGCTTCATTTCCTTGATGACCGTGTGCGCCTGGTTCTTGCGCGCCTCACGGGCCTTCATGGCCGATTCGTACTTGAACTTCCCGTAGTCCATGAGCTTGCAGACGGGAGGACGGGCGTTCGCCGCCACCTCGACCAGGTCGAGGTCGTACTCCTGAGCAAGCTCAAGGGCCTTGGCGAGCGGAACAATCCCGACCTGCTCGCCGCTGGGACCGACAAGTCGCACCTCGGGAACGCGAATCCGGTCGTTGATGCGGGGCTCGGTGCTGATGGATCCTCCTCGGTAGCACCACGCGACGGTCTGGCGGACCGCCACGTAACGTCTGTTTCGTTGGACCTAACCGCGCCGGTACATGAAAAATGCCCCGGACGATCACAGGCGGGGCTCCATACCGGAGCACCACCGCGACGTACGCGGGGCGCATAGCGACGTGAACACATACGAGATGTGTCCGTCGGACCGGTGACCCGCTGCCCTACCGGGCTGCAAGGTGGGAGATCGGAGCCTCCACTTGTGGGCCGGGCTCCTCGCTTTTCAGCAGGGGTGTCCGGCCGGTCGTTACACAAGGTTAGCAGAGCCTGGGGGGTGCGGCTAACGGCCCGTATCCGGGCCGCGGACCGCGGCTGCCCTGCGCGGGCTCAGCCGAAGACGGGGCCCGTGTACTTCTCGCCGGGGCCCTGGCCCGGCTCGTCCTTGACGAGGGAGGCCTCACGGAAGGCCAGCTGCAGCGACTTCAGACCGTCACGCAGGGGGGCCGCGTGGAAGGAGCTGATCTCCGTGGTGCTGGCGTCGAGGAGACCGGCGAGGGCGTGGATGAGCTTGCGGGCCTCGTCGAGGTCCTTGTGCTCGTCGCCTTCCTCGGTCAGGCCCGCCTTCACGGCGGCGGCGCTCATGAGGTTCACCGCCACGGTGACGATCACTTCGACGGCGGGCACCTCGGCGATGTCGCGGGCCATGGTGTCGAAGTCGGGGGTCTGTGCGTCAGTCATGGGGTCCAGCCTATGTGCGTGCTGAGGGTGCTTCGGCCAGGGGTGCGGGCGGGGCACAGGGCCGGCGCCCGCCGTGGGCTGTGCCCCGCCCGTGCCGCCCTGCGGCACGACTGCCCACAGCTAGGGGCGGGAATACAGCGGCTCGCCGGGCGGCGTCGCCTCGGCAGGAAGGAGAGCGAGGTCGAGCCCGCGGACCAGCCGGGCCCTGAGCGTCTCGTCAGCCGCCAGGACACCCGCGATGCGCTGAGCAACAGCAGCGGGTTCGGCGCCGGGTTCCAGCACCAGTGCCAGCGTGCCGTCCGAAGCACCCGGACCAAGGTGCGCCCGGACCACCGACGGCTCGGCGGCCACCACCGCACGTACCGCCGCCGAGACCGCCGGATCCGTCAGCGGATCCGTCGACGTACGGCCCTCGGCCAGTGCGTAGAGGGCGCGACGTGGCAGCTCGTAGGCGACCGGTCCCGCCATGTCGAGAACGATCGTGTCGGCCTTCTCGTGCGCGGCCGCCCGCAGCGCCTGCTGCATGGGCACGGCGACGGGCCGGGCGGCCGGGTCCCACAGGGCGAGCGCCTGGGTGGAGGTGAAGGCGGGGAGCGCGGTGCGGTCGCCGGCCTTCAGGGTCGGTACGGCCATGTCGCTGTTCTTCTCGCGCTTGAGGCCGTTCTCGTCCGTCTCGACCTCGCCGAGCACGGCGACGACCGGGACCAGGAGCCGGGCTTCCTTGAGCGCTTCGAGCACCCGGCCTTCGTTGGCCGGTGTGCGCTCCGCGGCCCAGGCGTCGAGCGCCGCGCTGAGGCGGGGGTCCGCGGAACCGTCGTCGCTGCCGTACCCATGGTCAGGAATGTTCTTGTTCGCCACGTTGCCCGACCCTACCCAGGCGCGAGCGCCGGTGTTCCCAGCGGGTTCTGAGGGAGATCTCACGCTGCGCACAGGCAGGCGGCCGAGCCTCGCGGCATGCGCGTCCCCCGTACTCTCACCGTGTCCTTGCTCGTCTGCGTGCTGGCCGGTTGCGCCGCGACCGCCGACGCCGGTCCGGTGTCCGCCGCGAGCACGCCCCGCCAGAAACCCGTCGCCCAGGAGACACCCGTGCAGGAGACGCCCGCGCAGCCCTCCGTGGACGAGCTGCTCGAAGAAGCGCTGGCACCGCTCGCGCTCACGGGCGACGAGCGCTTCTCCGTCGCCGTGCTCGGCCTGGCCGACGGCAGCGTCGGCGGATACGCCTGCGACGGATGCGCCGACGAGGAGACGTACGACACCGCGAGCATCGTGAAGGTCGACATTCTTCTCGCGCTGCTCCTGAAGGCGCAGGACGAGGAGCGTGAGCTGTCCGGCCAGGAGCGGGCGTACGCGCACGACATGATCACAAGCAGTGACAACGCCGCGGCGACCGCGCTGTGGGCGGTGATCGGCGGGGCCGAGGGCCTGGATGCGGCCAACGGCCGGCTGGGTCTTGTCGGGACCAGCGCCGGTACCGACGGGCGGTGGGGGCTGACCCGGACCACCGCGACCGATCAACTGGTGCTCCTTGAGGCCGTGTTCGGCGAGCCGGAGAAGCTCACGGCCGCATCACAGGCATACGTGCGGGAGTTGCTCGGCGCGATAGTCGCGGGGCAGGACTGGGGGGTCTCCGCGGCGGGCGGCGACAGCGCGCTCAAGAACGGCTGGCTGCCGCGCTCCACCACCGGGCTGTGGGACATCAACAGCATCGGCCGAGTGACGGTCGACGGGCGGGAGTATCTGCTGGCCGTGCTGTCGGACGGGCACGAGTCCAAGGACGACGGGGTCGCGCTGGTCGAGCGGGTGGCCGTGGCGGCGGCCCGAGCGGTGGCCGGGAGCGCGGGCAGTTGAGCCCGTACGTCAGGTCCGTTGATCCCGTACGTCAGGTCCGGCGCCCGGTGCGCCACAGCACGGTGGCCGCGACGAGGAGGCCGGCGCCGAGGGCGCCCACCGCGAGACCGAACCAGCTGGAGGTGCCCGAGCCCGAGTCCCGCTTGGTCGGACCCCGGCCGAAGTACTTCTTCGGGTACGCCTGGGCGGCCGCGGACTCGATCTCGGCGCCCTTCTCGATCGCGGCCACCGGGTTGATGAACCCGTAGCCGAAGGAGTCGTCGCGGCCACCGGACGGGGAGTCCTCGGCGGTGTCCTCCAGGAGCTGCTTGAGCTGGGCCGGTTCGAGGTCCGGGTGGGCGGCGCGGACCAGGGCGACCACGCCCGAGGCGAACGCGGCCGCGGCCGAGGTGCCCCAGCCCTTGTAGTAGGCGCTGTCCGGACCGGCCATCAAGATGTCGTCGCCGGGCGCGCTGACCGTGGCGTACCAGCGGCGGGTCGAGAACGAGGCACGGGCGCCGAAGCGGTCGACGGCCGTGACGGCGATGACGCCGGGGTAGGCCGCGGGGTACGAGATGTGGTCGCCCTTCTCACCGCCGTTGCCGGCCGAGGCGACCACGGCCACACCCTTGCTCAGCGCGTACTGGACCGCCGCGTCCTCGCGGGCGTCGGCGTGCGCGGACTCGCTGTCGTCGCCCAGGGACATGTTGATCACGTCGGCGCCGTGGTCGGCGGCCCAGCGGATGCCCTCGGCCAGGGCCGTACCGCGCGTGTTGCGGGCCCTGGTACGGGACTTGTCGCCGTCCTCCAGGATCACCCGGACCGGAAGGATCTTCGCCTCGGGGGCGATGCCGAGCACGCCGTCCGCGTTTCCGGCGCCGTGTCCGTGGCCCGCGATGATGCCGGCCATGTTGGTGCCGTGCCGTGCCCAGGCCTTGTCGCCGTGTTTGGCGCCGAAGCCGATCATGTCCTTGCCGGTGAGGACGTTGTTCTTCAGATCGGGGTGCGTCCCGTCGACGCCGGTGTCGAGTACCGCGACCGTGATGCCACGGCCCTTGGTGGTGGCCCAGGCCTTGTCGGCGTCGAGGGCGTCGAGGGCCCATTGCTGTGCGCGGATGGTGTCGGCGTGCGCGCCGGTCGTCGGCAGCAGGACGAGCGCGCCGCTCAGGAACAGGGCGCCGAGGGATCGCACTCTCACGACGCTTCCTCCGTGGCTTCGGCCGCCTTCTTGCGCAGCCCTCGCTCGATCCGGTCGGCGAGTCCGCGCGCCTCGTGCCCGAGCCCGGACTGGGCGGCGACGCTGTCGGCGCCGTCGGCCATGGCCTTGGCGGCCGGTTCGGGGTGCTCGACGGTGCGGCCGTCGGTGAACCCGGAGACCGCGAAGACGACGACGGGCACGTCCGTCAGTACGGAAAGGCTCCAGCTGGCCCGCTGTTCGGGCCCGAAGTCCGCGGCGACCGTGCCCTTGACCGGGTAGGTGAGCGGCAGCAGATCGGGGCGGTTCGCGAGGCCTTCCTTGTCGAAGCGGGTGCGCAGGGCGCTCATCGCTTCGGCGTCGGCCTCGGTGAACACCATGCCGACCGTCGTGACATAGCTGTGTGTGGAGTCGGTGTACGTGGCCCGGACGAGCCGCCGGCAACCGGCCGCGTCGAGGGCCTTGAGCAGCAGCGGGTCCAGACCCTTGGCGCAGGTGCTGTCAGGGGCGACGCCGATCCGGGTCCACCGGCGGTCGGCGCTGCCGGGGCCCGCGCCGTCTCCGTCGATCGTGGGCGGGAACAGAGCGTCGACCGGTTCGTCGTGCCAGGCGTCCGCCGCGGCGGCGAACACGTCCGCGTCGCCGGAGGCGGCGCCGGACTCCCCGGTCAGCCAACTCCCCGTCACCGCACCCGTGATGAGGCCCACGCCGAGCACCACGCAGGTGGCGGCGGCGACGACACGTGCACGGCTGCGCCGGACGGGACGCAGCCGGGTGGTGTGGTCGTCGAAGGCGGCGGGCGGTTCGAACACCAGCGGCCGTCCCGCGCCCGGGCGCGGGGTGAGGTCCACGGAGCCCACCGCACGCCGCCGTCGTACGCCCGGAGTGCCTTGCGGTGCGGGCGAGTTGGGGTGCGCGGGCGCCGCGGCCGGGCGCGGCGGAGTCTCGGACGGCAGCGGGCCCGCGGTTACGGGCCGCAGCCGGGTGGTGGTCTCGGCGGGGGTCTCGGAACCCGGCTCGGTGCGGCCGGGCTCGATGCGGCCGGGCTCGATGCCGGGCTCGGCTCGGCGGGCGAGCGGCGCCGACGATTGCGTACGGGAAGAGGAACTGCCCGCCCGAGGGGCACCGTCGCCAGTCTCGACCCGAGCGGGGGCCGGCGCCTGCGCGGGCCTGGGAGGCGTGGCAGGCTTCGGCGGCACGGAAGCGCGGGGACCGCTGCCGGTGCCGTTGTCCGTCGCAACGGCCGCGGGGCCGTCCGAGCCCTGTGCCCGGCGTACCCGCGACTCGCGCCCGCTCACGACGGCGTCCGCGAGCAGCGGAGCGGACAGGAGCCCCCCGGTCAGCGCGGTCTCCGCATCGCTCGCTGCGAGCAGCGCACCAGGGGGCGCACCTTCGCCCGGGGAACGGGGGGGCTGCTCATCCGCCGAGGCGGCGTCCGAGGGCGGCGCGTGGTCCGGCAGTCGCGAGGAGGCGACCGGCGGGGGCGGGGACTTGGGGCGCGGGGGGATGTCGGCGCGCTGCGCTTCGGTACTCATCCACCCCCCGTTCGCCGCACTCTCGGGTGAGGGCCCCGGCCGGTCCTCGGCGCTGTCGCCGCCGCCGGTCCGCCCGTGTCCTCACCAGTGCCGATCACCTGCGGGCCGATCACCTGTGGGGACAGGCCCGTTCCTCCCTGCCTGCGCGTCACTCTACGGTCTCGTGGTGTGCACGCGGGAACCAGTCCGCAGGTCAGGGGCGAACTGTCCGGATCATCCCCCTACCACGGGGTAATCGCGTCTGGCAGGCTTCGTTCATGACAGCGCGCAGTGCAGATCGTGCCCGATACGACCGGGCCACCGCCGAGCTCGACGCCCCACTCGCGATCGTCGACCTGGCGGCCTTCGACGCCAACGCCGACGACCTCGTACGCCGGGCCGGGGGGAAGCCGATCCGGGTGGCGAGCAAGTCCGTACGCTGCCGCGCCCTGCTCGAAAGGGTGCTGGCCAGGGAGGGCTTCGCCGGGATCATGTCCTTCACGCTGGCCGAGTCGCTCTGGCTCGCGCGCTCCGGCTTCGAGGATGTACTCCTCGCCTACCCGTCCGCGGACCGGGCCGGCTTCGCCGAGCTCACCTCCGACCCCAAGCTCGCCGCCGCGGTGACCGTGATGATCGACGATCCGGCGCAGCTGCGGCTGATCGACGCGGCACGGGACGGCGGGCGCGAGGAGGTACGGGTCTGCCTGGAGCTCGACACCGCGCTGAAGCTCCTGGGTGGCCGTGTACGCATCGGTGCGCGCCGCTCCCCGCTGCACTCCCCCGCCCAACTGGCCGACCTGGCAAGGGCGGTGGCCCGGACGCCGGGTTTCCGGCTGGTCGGGATCATGGCGTACGAGGGCCATATCGCCGGTGTCGGCGATGCGCTGCAGGGGCGTCCGCTGAGGTCGCGGGCGATCCGCGCGATGCAGAGCGCCGCACGCCGCGAGCTGGCCGCGCGCCGGGCCGAGGCGGTGCGTGCGGTACGGGCCGTGGCGCCGGATCTGGAGTTCGTCAACGGTGGCGGCACCGGGAGCGTGCAGCACACGGCGGCCGAGGACTCGGTGACGGAGATCGCGGCCGGGTCGGGTCTGTACGTGCCGAGGCTCTTCGACAACTACACCTCGTTCAGCGCACGTCCGGCGGCGCTCTTCGCACAGCCCGTCGTGCGCAGGCCCGGCGTCGGGGTGGTCACGGTGCTCGGGGGCGGCTATCCCGCGTCCGGTGCGGCCGGCCAGGACCGGTCCCCCGTCCCGTATCTCCCTGAAGGTCTGAAGTACGACCCGCAGGAGGGCGCGGGCGAGGTGCAGACTCCGCTGCTCGGCTCGCCCGCGGACGATCTGCGGATCGGCGACAAGGTGTGGTTCCGGCACGCCAAGGCCGGTGAACTGTGCGAGCGCTTCGACGCGTTGCATCTGATCGAGGGCGACCGGATCACGGCGACCGTGCCCACGTACCGCGGTGAGGGGCACACCTTCCTCTGAGAAGGGAAGGGCGGCAGGACGACAGGGCGCGGCGTGGGCGCTCAGGGCTCGATGGTGGAGCCCACGCCCCCGTTCGTGGCGCCCTTGTCCCCGATACGGCGGATGCCCTCGGTGATCTGGTCCATGAGGGACAGGGGCGGGCCGTCGTCCGCGTCGAACGCGAAGCGCACGACGATCAGTGATTCGCTGCCCGGCTTGGGGAAGACCACGGACTGCACGTAACCGCCGTCGCCGGACTCGGTCTTGACCCTCCAGCGCACCAGATAGCCGGTGGAACCGGCGACGACGACGGGCGCGGACCTGAGCTCGGTGTGCGAGGTGATGCCGTTGTACGGACGGCGGTCGACGACATCGCGGTCGTAGGCACGGTCGGCGGCCTCGGAGATGTCGCTCTTGGCGGCCACCTCGGGGTCGTTGCCCGCGCCGGCCCGCACAGTGCGCGAGGTGACTCTGCCGTGGTGACAGAAACCCGCGTCGCCGGGGCAGGGGTAGGTGCCCTCGGTGGTCATCGTGACGGCCTTCTCGACCGTGTTCTTCGGCTTCTCCCAGCCCTCGGGGATCGGCAGGGTGATGCCGTTCAGCTGGTCCTCAAGGAGCTTGGCCTCGCCTGCGGTGGCCTCGCCCGTCTCGGTCGGCTCCGGCTTGTCGTCGTCGGGTGACGTGGCCTCCGGGGTCGCGCTGGTACGCGTGGTGGCCCCGGGGTCGGACTTGTCGTCCTTGCCCAGGACCACGACGCCGGTGACGATCGACGCCACGAGGACCACCCCGGCGGCCACCAGCGCCACGACCTTGGCGCGCCCGCCGGACGCAGCCCCGGACCCGGAACCGCCCGGTCCGCCCGGCGTGGGCGGACCGAACTGCCCCGTCCGCACCGCCGGGTCGGCCGGCGCGAAGCCATGACCCGCCGCCTGCGACGGGGCGACCCGGGTGTGCGGGGTCCACGCGGTGCCGTCCCACCAGCGTTCATGGGACGGCGCCTCGGGGTCCTGGTACCAGCCGGGCGGGCTCGGGGGCATGCTCATCCGGCCACCCTAGGTGGTGCCGTCAGGGGTGGTTCACCGGGTTCTGCCGGAACGGATCCGTCCCCTCGCAGCACCGAAACCACCTCACACAGGGGTCACGTACGCACCGGAGATTCCGCCGTCGACCAGGAAGTCCGTGGCGTTCACGAAGGACGAGTCGTCGCTCGCGAGGAAGGCCACGGCGGCGGCGATCTCGTCGGCCTCGGCGAACCTGCCGACCGGGATGTGCACGAGGCGGCGAGCGGCGCGCTCGGGGTCCTTGGCGAACAGCTCCTGGAGGAGCGGGGTGTTGACCGGTCCCGGGCAGAGGGCGTTCACGCGGATGCCCTCGCGGGCGAACTGCACACCCAGCTCGCGGGACATGGCGAGGACCCCGCCCTTGGAGGCGGTGTAGGAGATCTGCGAGGTGGCGGCGCCCATCCGGGCCACGAAGGACGCGGTGTTGATGATCGAGCCCCGGCCCTGGCGGCGCATGTACGGGATGGCCGCCTTGCAGCACAGGAAGACGGAGGTCAGGTTGACCTCCTGGACGCGCTTCCAGGCTTCGAGGCCGGTGTCCAGGATCGAGTCGTCGTCGGGCGGCGAGATCCCGGCGTTGTTGAAGGCGATATCGACCGAGCCGTAGGTGTCGTACGCCGTCTTGAAGAGCGCCTCGACCTGCTCGGCATCGGTCACGTCCACCTGTACGAAGGTCCCGCCGACCGCCTCGGCCGCGGCCTTGCCCGCGGTCTCGTCGATGTCGCCGCACACCACGTGCGCGCCTTCGGCGGCGAGGCGGTGTGCGGTGGCCAGGCCGATGCCGCTGCCGGCTCCGGTGATGACGGCGGTGCGGCCGACGAGGCGGCGGCAGATGTTCTCGGTCATACGGGTCAGGCCTCCGTGCTGATGAAGACGTTCTTGGTTTCGGTGAAAGCGGTGAGGGCGTCGGGACCCAGTTCGCGGCCCAGGCCCGACTGGCCGTATCCGCCGAACGGGGTCCAATAGCGCACGCTGGAGTGCGAGTTGACGGAGAGGTTGCCCGCCTTCACCGCGCCCGAGACGCGCAGTGCGCGGCCCACGTCACGGGTCCACAGCGAGCCGGACAGGCCGTACTCGGTGGAGTTGGCGAGCCGTACGGCATCCGCCTCGTCCTCGAAGGGCAGCACCACGGCCACCGGCCCGAAGACCTCTTCCACGCATACGGCTGCCGTGGGGTCGAGGCCCGTGAGGACGGTCGGCGGGAACCAGAAGCCCGGCCCGTCCGGAGCCGTGCCGCGGATCGCGGGCCCTTCGGGTACGTACGAACGCACCCTTTCCAGCTGGGACTTGGAGATCAGTGGCCCCATCTGGGTCTTCTCGTCCGCCGGGTCGCCGACGACCACGGACTCGATGCCGGGGGCGAGCAGCTCCAGGAAGCGGTCGTACACCGGGCGCTGGACGAGGATGCGGGTGCGGGCGCAGCAGTCCTGGCCGGAGTTGTCCAGGAAGGCCATGGGGGCGCTCGCCGCCGCGGCCTCGATGTCCGCGTCCGCGAAGACGATGTTGGGGCTCTTGCCGCCGAGTTCGAGCGTGAGGCGCTTTACGCGGTCGGCGCACTTGGCCATGATCTGCTTGCCGACCCGGGTGGATCCGGTGAACACGATCTTGGCTACGCCCGGGTGCTCGACGAGCGCGTCGCCCGCCACGTCGCCCGCGCCCGGGAGCACCTGGAAGAGGTGCTCGGGAAGGCCTGCCTCCAGGGCGAGTTCGGCCAGGCGCAGTGCGGTGAGCGGGGTGGTCTCGGCCGGCTTGAGCAGGACCGCGTTGCCTGCGGCGAGCGCCGGAGCCGTGCCCCAGGCGGCGATCGGCATCGGGAAGTTCCACGGGGCGATCACGCCGATCACGCCGAGGGGTTCCTGGAAGGTGATGTTGACGCCGCCGGGGACCGGGATCTGCCGACCGGTCAGGCGCTCCACTCCCCCGGCGGCGTAGGCGAACAGGTCACGGGCGTTGCCCGCCTCCCAGCGCGCGTTGCCGAGGGTGTGACCGGCTTCCCGTACCTCCAGGAGCGCCAGCTCTTCGATGTGCCGGTCGACGGCGTCGGCGACCCGGCGCAGGATCCGCGCCCGGTCGGCCGGGGCGAGCGCGGCCCAGGAGGCCTGGGCACGGGCGGCGCGGGTGACCGCCGCGTCGACCTCGGCGGGGGTGGTGGCGGGAACGGTCGCGACCAGTTCCTCGGTCGCGGGGTTGAGTACGTGGTGCTGGTCGGGCAAGACAGTCCTCACAGTCGTACGTGGATCAAGAAGTGCTCAGTGCCGGTCGTCGGAACTCCTTGCCGGTCGAAGAAACTCCTTGCCGGTCGAAGGAACCAGTGCCGCTCGAAGGGAACTCAGTGCCGTTCGAAGGAACGCTTCAGTTCCCAGTCCGTCACCGCGGCGTCGAAGGCCGCGAGTTCGACCCGCGCCATGTTGAGGTAGTGCGCCACCACTTCGTCGCCGAACGCGGCCTTGGCGATCGGGCTGTTCTCCCACAGCTCGGCCGCCTCGCGCAGCGTGGACGGGACGTGGGCGTAGTCGGCCGTGTAGGCGTTGCCCGCGCAGGCATCGGGCAGTTCCAGCTTCCGCTCGACGCCGTACAGACCGGCCGCGACCAGACCGGCGACCGCGAGGTGCGGGTTCACGTCCCCGCCCGGCAGTCGGTTCTCGAAGCGGGTGGAGCGGCCGTGGCCGACCACGCGCAGTGCGCAGGTGCGGTTGTCATGGCCCCACGCGACGGCGGTCGGTGCGAAGGAGCCGGGCTGGAAGCGCTTGTACGAGTTGATGTTGGGCGCGTAGAGGAGGGAGAAGTCGCGCAGGGCGGCGAGTTGACCCGCGAGGAAGTGCCGCATCACCTCGGACATGCCGTGGCCGTCGGGCCCGGCCATGACGTTCGCGCCGTCGGCGTCGGTGAGCGAGAGATGGATGTGGCAGGAGTTGCCCTCACGCTCATTGAACTTCGCCATGAAGGTCAGCGCCATCCCCTCCTGGGAGGCGATCTCCTTGGCGCCGGTCTTGTAGATCGCGTGCTGATCGCAGGTGACAAGCGCCTCGTCGTAGCGGAAGGCGATCTCGTGCTGGCCCGGGTTGCACTCACCCTTGGCGGACTCGACGGTCAGGCCCGCGGCGCCCATCTCGTTGCGAATCCTGCGCAGCAGGGGCTCGATGCGGCCGGTGCCGAGCACCGAGTAGTCGATGTTGTACTGGTTGGCCGGGATCAGATCGCGGTAGTCGCGGTCCCAGGCCTCCTCGTAACTGTCCCGGAAGACGATGAACTCCAGCTCCGTGCCGACCTGTGCGGTGTAGCCGAGCTCGGCCAGGCGCTCCAGCTGGCGGCGCAGGATCTGGCGGGGAGCGGCGACCACCGGGCCGCCCTCGTTCCAGCCCAGGTCGGCGATGAGCATCGCGGTGCCCTCGTTCCACGGCACGCGGCGCAGGGTGGCGAGGTCCGGGTGCATGGCGAAGTCGCCGTAACCGCGGTCCCAACTGGACATCGCATAGCCGTCGACCGTGTTCATCTCGGTGTCGACCGCGAGCAGGTAGTTGCAGCCCTCGGTGCCGTGCTCGAGCACTTCGTCGAGGAAGAAGCCGGCGGCGAACCGCTTGCCCTGCAGGCGTCCTTGCATGTCGGGGAAGGCCAGGACGACGGTGTCGATCTCGCCGCTCGCGACGAGGGCGCGCAGCTCCTCTACGCCGAGCGGGGCGGTGCGGTCTGCCACGGGGACTCCTCCTAGGTGGGTCCGGAGTGGCTTAAGGTATTGCTTCGAACCATTCCTGGGAAGGGGGAAATGCCGATGACGACCGCCGAACGCCTCGACCGGCTCGCCCGCGCACTGCGCCCGGTGCGCGCCGGCAACGGTTTCGAGGAAGCTCTGGAGCAGATCCTCCAGGTGATCCGTCTCGGACTGGTGGCGGCGGGCGAACGGCTGCCCGCTGAACGCGAGTTGGCGGAGCGGTTCGGCATCAGCCGGGTGACGCTGCGCGAGGTGCTCAGGGTGCTGCAGGACGAGGGCCTCGTGGAGAGCAGGCGCGGGCGCTACGGCGGCACGTTCGTACTCGCGCGCCCGGACGCGACCGGCGAGGAGGAACTGCGCCGGCGCCTGAAGGACGTGGACGTGGAGGATGTGCTGCGCTTTCGCGAGGTCCTGGAGACCGGGGCCGCGGAGCTGTGTGCCGCACGGCCGCTGACCAAGAAGCAGGCCGGGCAGCTCAGTTCCGCCCTGACCGCCACGCACGACGCACCGCTCGCCGACTACCGCCGCCGCGACACCCTCCTGCACCTCACGCTGGCCGAGCTGTCCGGCTCGCCCTCGCTGACCGCGCACTACGCGGCCGTACGGGCGCAGGTCAATGAACTCCTCGACTGCATCCCCCTGCTCGTACGGAATCTGGAGCACTCGCAGGCGCAGCACACCGCACTGGTGCAGGCGGTGCTCGACGGGGATCCGGAGCGCGCGCGGGCGGCGATGCGCGACCACTGCGCGGGGACGGCGGCCTTGCTGCGGGGCTTCCTCGCGTAACCCTCACGCACCCGGTACGCATGGTTCGGCGGTAACCGGAAAGTAACGCAGGGGACTTGCGCTCCACCTGGGCCCACCGCAATGGTATGCACTCGCTCCATTGAAGCCACCTGAAGCCACCGGCCCACAGCGGGGAGCCCTGCGATGACCCAAGCACGCCAAGCGAGCGACTCCACCCCACCACCCGAGGACGACGACTATCTGAAGCGGCGTGCGCTGCGGCGCGGCAGCGCCGGCTGGCTGCTGCTGACCGGACTCGGGGTGGCCTACGTCGTCTCGGGTGACTTCTCGGGCTGGAACTTCGGCCTGGCCGAAGGAGGCTTCGGCGGTCTCGCGATCGCCACGGTCCTCATGGGCCTGATGTACGTCTGCATGGTCTTCTCGCTCGCCGAGCTCTCCGCCATCCTGCCGACGGCAGGCGGTGGTTACGGCTTCGCGCGGCGCGCGCTCGGCCCCTGGGGCGGCTTCCTCACCGGTACGGCGATCCTCATCGAGTACGTGCTCGCGCCGGCCGCGATCTCGATCTTCATCGGCGACTACGTCGAGTCGCTCGGCCTGTTCGGCCTGGAATCAGGCTGGCCGGTGTACCTCGCCTGCTTCGTCCTTTTCATCGGCATCCACCTGTGGGGCGTCGGCGAGGCCCTGCGCTTCAGCTTCGTCGTCACCGGAATCGCCGTGGCCGCGCTGCTGATCTTCGCGGTCGGCGCCTTCATGGAGTTCGACGCGTCCGGGCTCGACGACATCAAGGTGGACACCGACGCCTTCGGCTCCAACTCCTGGCTGCCGTTCGGAATCCTCGGCATCTGGGCCGCGTTCCCGTTCGGCATGTGGTTCTTCCTGGGCGTCGAGGGTGTGCCGCTGGCCGCCGAGGAGACCCGTGAGCCCGCCCGTACGCTGCCCAAGGCGATCCGCTGGTCGATGGCGATCCTCGTCGTCCTCGCCCTGCTCACGTTCTTCGCCGCCGCGGGTGCACGCGGTTCGGCCGCGATCCAGGAGGCCGGCAACCCGCTGGTCGAGGCTCTGCAGCCGGACGGCAAGCAGACGGGGCTCAGCCGCATCATCAACTACGCGGGCCTGGCGGGCCTCGTGGCCTCCTTCTTCTCGCTGATCTACGCGGGCTCGCGCCAGCTCTTCGCGCTCTCCCGCGCGGGCTATCTGCCGCGCTTCCTCTCCCTGACCAGTCGCCGCAAGGCGCCCTATCTGGGCCTTCTGGTGCCCGGCGCCATCGGTTTCGCGCTGGCCGCGGCCAGCGGCGACGGCGCACGGATGCTGAACATCGCGGTGTTCGGCGCGACCATCTCGTACGCCCTGATGTCCCTCTCGCACATCGTGCTGCGCCGCCGCGAACCGGGCCTGAACCGGCCCTATCGGACCCCCGGCGGCGTGTGGACCTCGGGCATCGCGCTGGTGCTCTCGCTCTCCGCGCTGGTGGCGACCTTCCTGGTGGATGTGACCGCGGCCTTCATCGCACTCGGCGTCTACGTCGTGGCGATCGCCTACTTCGGGGTCTACAGCCGCAAGCATCTGGTGGCCAAGGCACCTGAGGAGGAGTTCGCGGCGCTGGCCGCCGCGGAGGCAGAGTTGGAACGCGACTAGAGCAACACGTATTTGGAGGGTGAACGGTGAGCAGCAGGCCGCTGATCGGGGTCAGTACCTATCTGGAGAAGGGTGCGCGCTGGGGCGTGTGGGAGTTGGACGCCGCCCTGCTGCCCGTCGGCTATCCACGCCTCGTGCAGGAGGCCGGTGGTATCGCGGCGCTGCTGCCGCCGGACGACCCGGCGCTCGCCGCCGCCGTGGTGGCGCGGCTCGACGGCGTGGTGATCGCCGGTGGTCCCGATGTCGAGCCCGTACGGTACGGGGCGGAAGTCCACCCCCGTACGGGTCCGCCGGCGCGGGAGCGGGACGCGTGGGAACTCGCCCTGATCGAGGCCGCGTTGGCGGCCGGCACTCCGCTGCTCGGGATCTGCCGGGGGCTGCAGCTGCTCAATGTCGCCCTCGGCGGAACGCTGGTGCAGCACCTGGACGGTCACACCGGCGAGATCGGCTCCTTCGGCACGCACACGGTCCAGCCGGTACCGGGCACGCTGCTGGCCTCCCTCGTACCGGACAAGGACGCGGTCCCCACGTACCACCATCAGGCGGTCGATGTCCTCGGCCGCGGTCTGATCGCCTCCGCCCACGCGGAGGACGGCACGGTGGAGGCGGCCGAACTGCCCGGCCCCGGGTGGGTGCTCGGAGTGCAGTGGCACCCGGAGATGGGGACGGATCTGCGGGTGATGCGGGGGTTGGTGGGAGCTGCGGGCGGGGTCTGATCCCCCAGCCGGGAGCGGCGATCCGATCCTCACCCCAGCCGGGTCAACGACAGCAGATCCCGGGCGGGCCCAGCGGGCCGATGCCCCACCCGCCACACCGCACGAAGGGCCCGGTCGAGCGCCACCCCCTCGACCGGGATCCGCACCAGCCGCCGGGACGCAAGCTCCTCCCCCACCGCGAGCTCGGACAGTACGGACGGCCCGGCGCCGCTGACCGCCGCCGCCTTCACCGCCGTCGTAGAGGCCAGCTCCAACAGCGGCTCCGCAAGCCCGCCGAGCGCCGCGTCGAGCACCTGGCGGGTACCCGAACCCTGCTCCCGCAGGATGAGCGGTGTACGCGCCAGCTCCGACGGTTCGAGCGGACCGCGCCGCCGGGCCCACCGATGCGACGGCGCAGCCACCACGACCAGACGGTCCCTGGCGACCACCACCCCGTCCAGGCCGGACGGAATCGTCAGACCCTCCACGAACCCGAGATCCACCTCGTCGGCGAGCAGCCGGTCGGCCACGAACTGCGAGTTGCCCGCGAGGAGCTGGACCGCGGTGCCCGGCCGCTCATGGCGCAGCGCGATCAGCCAGCCCGGCAGCAGATACTCGGCGATCGTCATGCTGGCCGCCACCCGCAGCCGCTTGTCCCGCCCGTCCCGCAGCGCTTGCGCACCCACGTCGAAGGCCTCCGCCGCCTCCACGATCCGCCGTGCCCAGTCGGTGACCAGGGCCCCGGCGTCGGTCAGCCGCGAGCCGCGCGGGGACCGGTCGACGAGGGCCACTCCGAGCTGTCGCTCCATCGCCCGGACCCGGCTGCTCGCCGCGGGCTGCGTGATACCCAGCTCGCGCGCGGCCCGGCCGAGGCTGCCCAGCTTGGCGATGGCGATCAGCAGCTGCAGTGCGCCCAGATCGGGCACCCGGTGCGCGAGCCGGTCCACGGGACCGGGGCCGCTCTCGCCCGGGCCCGTTCCTCGGACCACCCTCTGACCTGCACTGTCCTGCGTACCCATAAAGCCAGCTTATGCCCTCATAGACGGGTGGGACCTGGTGGGGCGCGGCATCGCGGCGCACGCTTGACCCATGGCCACTTATTCACAGCCGCGCACCCTTGCCCCCTCGGTCGCCAAGGCCCGGGCCGAGGCGCCGCTGCGCCACCTCGGGCCCAACTGGTACGCCGCCGTCATGGGCACCGCCATCGTCTCCACGGCGGGCGCCACGCTGACGCATCCGGTGGCGCGGCCGGTGACGGTCGCGGTCTGGGCCCTGGCCGCCCTCGCGCTCGGCGTTCTCCTCACCGCGCGCGCCGTGCACTGGATCCGCCACCGCGACCAGGCCCGTGCGCATCTGCTCGACCCGAACGTGGCCCCCTTCTACGGCTGCCTCTCCATGGCCCTGCTCGCGGTGGGCGGCGCGACGCTCCTCGTCGGCAAGGACGTGATCGGCGAGCGGGCCGCCATCGGTGTGGACGCGGTGCTCTTCGTCGCGGGCACGCTCGTCGGCCTCGCGGCCGCGGCGGCGATCCCGTATCTCATGGTGGCCCGCCACAAGATCGCACTCGACTCGGCAAGTCCCGTATGGCTGCTGCCCGTCGTGGCCCCGATGGTCTCCGCCGCCCAGGGCCCGCTGCTGCTTCCCCATCTGCCCGAGGGGCAGTGGCAGGAGGCAATGCTGCTGTCGAGTTACGCGATGTTCGGTCTGAGCCTGTTCGCCACCCTGCTGATGCTGCCGCTGATCTTCGGCCGGCTCATCGTGCACGGCCCGCTGCCGCTCGCCCTGACCCCCACCCTCTTCCTGGTGCTCGGCCCGCTCGGCCAGTCCACCACGGCGGTCAACTCCCTTGCCGATGTGGCGCCCGAGGCCATCAACACCCAGTACGCGAGCGCCTTCGGCTCCTTCGCCGTGGTCTACGGCGTCCCGGTGATGGGCTTCGCCCTGCTGTGGTTCGCGCTGGCGCTGGCCCTGGTCGTACGGGCCCGGCGGGCGGGCATGGGCTTCGCGATGACCTGGTGGGGCTTCACCTTCCCCGTCGGCACCTGTGTCACCGGCGCCTCCGGGCTCGCCCGGCACACCGGACTGCACGCCTACAGCTGGCTGGCCACGGGCCTGTATGTCTTCCTCGTGTGCGCGGTACTGATCGCCGGGTACAACACCGTGCGCGGTCTGGTCGGCGGACGGCTCCTGGTGGCACCTCGCTGAGCAGGCTCAGCCGCGAAGGCCCGCTCGCAGCGCCTCGCCCAGGCGGACGGGGGCCTCGACCAGCGAGGGCCCGTACCAGGTCAGATCCCGGCCATTCACGAGCGCGGCGGGCACACCGGGAAAGGCCTCGGGCCCGTCATCAGCCGTGAAGCGGTAGGGCTCGTCGGGCAGGACGACCAGGTCCGCGCCCTGGGTGAGCAGTTCGTGTAGCGGAATACGCGGATAGCGCTCGGCGTGGTCCACGTACACATGGGATACGCCCAGTCGCGCGAGCAGATCGCCGGCGAAGGTCTCCCTGCCGAGCACCATCCAGGGCCGGCGCCAGATCGGCACGATCGCCCGGCAGGGCGCGAGAGCCGGCGGATCGGCCCAGGCGTCGGCGGCCTCGTCCAGCCAGGCGGGCCTCGCAAGACCGCATGCGTCGAGTACGCGCGCCAGCTCCGAGAGCGCCTGCGGGAGCGTACGGACGTGGGTGACGAGAACGTTCAGACCCGCTCCGCGCAGGGCGTCGAGATCGGCGGCGCGGTTCTCCTCCTCGTTGGCGAGCACCAGATCGGGTGCGAGCGCGAGGATTCCTCGTACGTCCGGATTCTTGGTTCCTTTCACCCGCGCCACATCGAGATCCGCGGGGTGTGTGCACCAGTCGGTGGCGCCGACGAGAAGCCCGGGCGCGCTCGCCGCCACGGCCTCCGTCAAGGAGGGGACCAGCGAGACGACCCTGGGGCTCACTCGTGCTCGGCCTTGATGTGCTCGGCCACCGCGACCACCAGGACACGGGTGTCGGGCACGGCGGCGCGCCAGCGGTGCGGGACGCCCCCGGACAGGAACATGGTGTCGCCGCGTGCGAGCCGGTAGGCGCGGCCGTCGGCCTCGACCTCGACGGCGCCCTCGACCACGTACATCAACTCGTCGTTGCGATGCCGGAATTCACGCCCGGAGTCGTGGTCGCCGACGAATTCGAGCGCGTGCAGCTGGTGCTTGCCGTGGACCAGGGCGCGGACCTCGGGTGCCTCGTCGGCGGGCGCCGAGCGCACCACCTCCACGATGCGCTCCGCGTCCGCGGCCGACAGAAGTTCGACGGCCGTGGTGCCGAGTGCATCGGCGACCCGTTCGAGGGAAGCGTTGCTGGGACGGGCCCGCTCGTTCTCGATCTGGCTGAGGAACGGTACGGACAGACCGCTGCGGCCCGAGACGGCGGCGAGCGTGAGACCCAGCGCCCTGCGTCGCCGCCGGATGGCCGAGCCGACCCGTCCGGAGAACTTGTCGTCCATGCCGGCCCCCCTCGCTTCGCTACGGTCAGATCGCTGTTCCCAGCACCCTACGCAAGGGCAGCGGTCCATGCCCTGTCAACTGGTCTGCTCGTACTTCGCCGCGAGAGCACGACCGGATTGCGTTCCCCGGGGGCCGATCGGCGACGCCGCGGACGGTCAGGCCGCGTACACGAGCCGATCGCTCGCGGCGTCCACGCGGGCCGGCGCCATGTCCGTGAGCGAGATCAACTCGCTCGGGCCGTCGAAACGCCCGAGCCTCTCGCGCACCTCGACCACGCCGACCGCCTCGGCAGCGGTCCAGCCCAGCTCGTGGACCAGCACATCGGCGGAGACCGAGTTGATGTCGATGAGCCCGCCGTCGTCGTATGTGCGGGGCAGATCGGGGCGCCCGATGCACAGCTCGCGTGCGGCCGCCGGGTTCTTGGCGAGCAGCCGGCGCGCCTCCTTGCGGCGGTCGGCCTTGCGCAGGACGGCGTGCAACGCGTCGCGGTTGTGCTCCACAACCGTGGAGGCGGGAGCCGAGTACACGAGGAAGGCGTGCAGGGCCCCGCCGAACCAGCAGGCCCACATCGCCCAGCCCATGGGTCCGAGTTCGTCGGTGTCCGGAGTGGTGGCCACGTAACCGACGATCAGCACGACGTACACGACGGCGGCCGACGCGTGGATCCACTTGCGGGTCTTGAGCGCGAGCCAGATGAACGGGACGAAGGCGAGGAAGCCGATGCTCACCAGCGCAACGAGCGACCACAGGGCGCCGCGCAGCATGCGGGGGCGGACCGTTTCGATGTCAGGCGTGTATCGGCTCATCACCTCCGAACGTACTTAAGGAAGTGCTGACACCCGGCGGGCCGTTAGTCCCGCAGCTCGTGCCAGAAGACCATCTGGCCCGCCTCGCCCGGGGCCGCACCCTCCTGCGGGATGAACGCGCTGACCAGGAGCGCCGGGTGACCGGACGGTGAGGTGAGCAGGGAGACGGACGGGTTGGCGAAGGCCGTACTGGCGCCGTGGGTGCGCAGGGTGAGGAGATCCGCGCGGCCGAGGGCCGGGTCGTAGATGTACGCGCGCCAGGTGGCGAAGTCGTCGCGCAGCCGCTGCCCCTCGATGACGACCAGGTCGCGGCCGTCGAAAGTCAGCGGCGAGCGGTCGCCGATGTTGCCGCCGCTGCCCCATTGCCGCAGCGCCGTGTCGAGCGTGGGGTCCGGCTCGGCGTGCCAGGTGGTGAAGTCCTTGAGTGTGGCGCGCAGTTGGCGGTCGATGTCGCAGCCGGAACGGTAGTGGCCGGTCAGCTCTATGGTGTCGCCGCGGACGGCCGTGATGGCCGGTGTGCCCTCGGCGCAGCGCGAGAGCGTGAGTGGGGCGTCGAAGGAACGGCGGGCGTTCCCGGCCAGGAGGTCGTCGAGGGTCGCGTATCCCCGTATCGCCAGGTGATTGCGCGGGTCGCGCTCGAAGGCCAGGATCCAGCCGCCGGAAGGGTCCTTGGCGAGCGTCGCCTGGTGGGTGCCTGCGCCGAAGTCGTGGCGGCGGGTCCAGTGCACCAGGTCGGACGAGGTCGCGATGGACGCGTGGAAGCGGTCGTCGTCGAGGACCGTGTGATAGACGGCGAGATACGTGCCGTCCTCGGCCTGGCGTATCTCCGCGGCGTCCATCGTGCGGCCGGTGTCGTCGGTCAGACCGTAGACATGTCCGTCGGCGTCGCGGGCGTCGCCGGCCAGCTCCGCGAGACGGCCGGCGGCGGCCGAGACGGGGAGGGCGTCCGCGCGGCCGACCTGGAGCAGGGCCACGATCAGGGCGAGGGCGAGTACGGCAGCGGCGCTCAGAGGCACGGCTCGACGGGACGGGGACACGCTGTTCGAGGGTAGGGATCCGGTGCAGCCGACCGGAATGCCGTGAGGGGTGGGATGCGCCACAGGCCGCGGCGCGTCCCACCCCTCAGCGGGTCACTTCACCGGAGCCAGCTTGTCGAGCATCTCCGGACGCGCGTCGAGCCAGCGTCGGGCGGACTCCTTCTGGTTCTTGGGGTCGCCCTTCTGGATCTCGACCTCCAGGGAGGCGAGCTCCTCCTCGGTCAGATGGAAGTTCTTCAGCCACCCGTTGAGTTCGGGGAAGTCCTTGCCGAAGTCCTTCTTGCCCATGGTGTGGATCTGCTCGCCCTCGCCCCAGGCCTTCTTCGGGTCCTGGAGCTTCTTCAGGTCGTACTTGCCGTACGCCCAGTGCGGCGACCACAGGGTCACCACGACCGGCTCCTTCTTCTGGATCGAGCGGTTGAGCTCGGCCAGCATCGAGGAGGTCGACGAGGACACGACCTCGTACTCGCCGTCCAGGCCGTACTCCTTGAGGACCTTCTCGTTCAGGGTCTTCATCATCCCGGCACTGGCCTCGATGCCGATGATCTTGCCCTTGAACTTCTTGCCCTGACCCTTGAGATCTTCGAGGGAGTCAATGCCCTTCACGTACGAGGGCACAGTCAGCTCGAGGGACGTCGGGCCGTACCAGGACCCGATGTCGCTGAGCTTGTCCTTGTACCGGTCGACGTACTCCTTGTGCGTCGTCGGCAGCCACGAGTCGAACTGGACGTCCATCTGCCCCTGCGCGAGCGCGGTGTAGAGCGGTCCCGGGTCCAGCTGCTTGTTGGTGGTCTTGTAGCCGCGGTCCTCCAGGATGTTCTCCCAGAGGTAGGTGGAGGCGATGGCCTCGTCCCACGGGAAGTAGCCGAGGTTGACCGTCTTGCCGGCGTCGCGGCCCTGCTTCTTGGCGCCGCCGCCGGGCACCGGCGCGAGCTTGTCGGCCAGGCCGGGGTTCTTCTTCAGCCAGGTCTTCACCGCCTGCTGCTCGTTCTTGTCGCCGGCCGCCTTGATCTCGTTCTCCAGGCTCGTCAGCTGCTTCTCGGTCAGCTTGAAGTCCTTGAGCCACTTGGCGACCGTCGGGTCCTTCTGCGAGAAGCCCTTGTGCGCGACGGTGTGGATCTCCTCGCCCTTGCCCCAGGCGCCCTTCGGGTCCGCGAGCTTGGTGAGGTCGTACTTGCCGTACGCCCAGTGCGGCGACCACAGGGTCACCACGACCGGCTCCTTCTTCTGGATCGAGCGCTGCAGCTCGGCCAGCATCGAGGAGGTCGAGGACGAGACGACCTCGTACTCGGCGTCCAGGCCGTACTCCTTGAGGACCTTCTCCTTGAGGGTCTTCATCATCCCGGCACTGGCCTCGATGCCGATGATCTTGCCCTTGAACTTCTTGCCCTGACCCTTGAGGTCCTCGAGGGACTTGATGTCCTTCATGTACGAGGGCACGGTCAGCTCAAGGGACGTCGGGCCGTACCAGGAGCCGAGGTCCTCAAGGTTGCCGGCGTTCTTGTCCCAGTAGTCCTTGTGCGTGGTGGGCAGCCACGCGTCGGTCTGGAAGTCGATGTCGCCGCGGGCGACACCGGAGTAGAGCGGTCCCGGGTCCAGCTGCTTGATGTCCGTCTCGTAACCGCGCTGCTCCAGGAGCTCCTTCCAGAGGTACGTGGAGGCGATGCCCTCGTCCCAGGGGATGTAGCCCAGGTTGATCTTCTTGCCCTTGCCGATGTCGGCTGCGGCGGTCTGCGGTCCGGAGTCGTCCTTCGAGCCGGCCATGTTCATGCCGCCGGCGATCAGGGCGAGCACGAGCACACCGACGCCCGCGATGGCCGTACCCGGCTTGTAGTGGGCGAACTTGAGGCGGCCCGCGGCGGCCGCGGCCTTGGCGGCGGCGCGTCGGCCGAGCGGGGAGACACGCTGGTTCAGGGCGCCGGTCATACGGTCCAGGTACATGGCCAGGATGACCACGGCGACACCGGACTCGGCGGCGAGGCCGACCTGCAGCTGGGTGATCGCGGCGTACACCTTCTCGCCGAGACCGCCCGCGCCCGCCATCCCGCCGATGACGACCATCGACAGCGCGAGCATGATGACCTGGTTGACACCGGCCATGATCGTCGGGAGCGCCAGCGGCAGCTGCACCCGGGTGAGGGTGTGCTTGGGGCTGGTGCCGAAGGCCTCGGCGGCCTCGACCAGTTCGCCGTCGACCTGGCGGATGCCGAGCTCGGTCATCCGGACGCCGGGCGGCATCGCGAACACGATGGTGGCGATGACACCGGGGGTGACACCGACGCCGAAGAACATCACGCCGGGGATCAGGTACACGAACGCCGGCATGGTCTGCATGACGTCGAGCACCGGGCGTACGACGCCGCTGACGCGCTTGCTCTTCGCGGCCCAGATACCGAGCGGCACGGCGAGCACGACGGTGATCACGGCGGCCACGACCACCAGCGACAGCGTTGCCATCGCGTCGTCCCACAGACCGAGTGAGTCGATCAGGGCGAAGCCCACGAAGGCGAGGACGCCGGGGAGCAGACCGCGCAGCCAGCAGGCGACCACGGCGAAGATGCCGGCAATGAGCAGCGGTTCGCCGCTGCCGAGAACGGTGTCGACGCCGTTGTACATGCCGTCGAGCACGCTGTTGACGAAGTCGAAGAGCCAGGCGAGGTGGGTCTGCAGCCAGGCGACCGCGTCCTCGACCCAGGAGCCGAATTCGAGCCTAGGCATGGGACTTCACCGCCTTCGCGGTCTCACGCGGGGCAGGCACGGCGTCCTGCACCTCCGCGATCACCGGCACCTCTTCGATACGCGCCTCGTCCGCGAGCGCGGAGAACAGCTGCTCATGTCCTACGACACCGATCAGGTCACCGTCGTCGTCGGTCACGGAGATCTCGGTGGTGCCCTCGGCGTACGCGGCGAAGAGCTCGGCGACCGGGGTCTCGGCGCTGCACGAGGAACCTTCGTCGTCGCCGAACTCGGCGCCCGACCCGGCTCCGGCCGCAACCTTCTCCATGATCGAACCGGCGGTGAGCACCCGGCTGCGGTCGACGTCCTCGACGAACCGGCGCACGTAGTCATTGGCCGGCCGCACGAGGATGTCCTCGCCGGTGCCGGTCTGGACTATGCGGCCGTCGCGCATCACGGCGATCTGGTCGCCAAGGCGCATGGCCTCGTTGAGGTCGTGGGTGATGAAGACGATGGTCTTCTTGAGGGTCTTCTGCAGTTCGAGCAGCTGGTCCTGCATATCGCGGCGGATCAGCGGGTCGAGCGCACTGAACGACTCGTCCATGAGCAGCAGGTCGGCGTCGGTGGCGAGCGCGCGGGCGAGGCCCACGCGCTGCTGCATACCGCCGGAGAGCTCGTCCGGCCAGGACTTCTCCCAGCCCTTGAGTCCGCACAGTTCGAGGGCCTCGGTGGCGCGCCGCAGGCGCTCCTCCTTGGCGACACCCTGCACTTCGAGCCCGTACGCGGCGTTCTCGAGGACGCTGCGGTGCGGGAAGAGCGCGAAGTGCTGGAAGACCATGCTGATCTTCTGGGAGCGGACCTCGCGCAGCTTCTTCGCGCTGATGTGGGTGATGTCGTCGCCGTCGAAAAGGACGCGTCCGGCGGTGGGCTCGAGCAACCCGTTGAGCATGCGAAGGAGCGTGGACTTTCCGGAACCGGAGAGCCCCATCACCACGAAGATCTCCCCCGGCTCGACGGTGAACGAGGCGTCGATCACCGCAGCCGTGGTGCCTTCGGCACGCAGTTCGTCGCGGTCGGCGCCTGCTTCGAGCTTGCGCACCGCGTCTTCGGGCCGTCTGCCGAACACCTTGTACAGGTGCTCCGCCTGGAGCCTGGACATAGAACCTCTCGGGTCGTACGTAGGACGGCCCGCCTCCCCCGCCGGCGGGCCGTGGAGCGACGCGGGGTCCGCCCGCTGTCCCCGTACCGGACTGGTTGAATCCGCGACGGGTCGCTCCGGGTCCGCACCTGCCCCTGTTTGCAGTGAGCAAACGAAAGGTGATCCGCTTCACAATTACGTGGTACTTGCACGGGGTTTGCCGCGGTCGCCGCTGTGACCTGGGCGTTCGCACTATGGCCATGTGGCCGAGGCCGGCACCGGGGCAGCGACGGCACACTGCAGCGTGACCGCCCTTTCCCTCGCCCCCACGGCCGCCCGACAAGCCTCCCGGCGAGCGCTCGACCGGTCCGGCGCCCGCCTTCGAGCAGCGGCGTGGACGACACCGGTGCTGGCGTTCGCGCTGGGCCTGTGGGGCAACACCGCCCCCTCCCCGTGGACCGACGAGATCGTCACCATGGACGTGGCGCGACGGTCGTGGTCCGAGCTCTTCGCACTGCTCGGCCGGGTCGACGCGGTGCACGGTCTGTACTACGTACTCATGCATCTGGTGGGGCGGCTGACCTCGGTCACCGAGTTCACGATGCGTCTCCCGTCCGCGGCGGCGGTCGCGGTCGCCGTGGCCGGCCTGGTGTGGCTGGGCCGGATGCTCGGCGGGGCCCGACTCGGTCTGTGCGCGGGGCTGGTGCTCGCGGTGGCTCCGACGGCGTCGCGGTACGCGCAGGAGGCCCGCTCGTTCGCGTTCGTGACGGCGGCCGCCGTGCTGGCCACCGGAGCTCTGGTCAAGGTCCTCGCGGGGGACGGCCGCCGTCGGTGGCCCGTCGCGTATGCCGTGCTGGTGGCGGTGCTCGGCTGGTTCAACGTGCTGGGGCTGCTGCTGCTCGCGGCCCACGCGATCACCGTTGCCCGGTCCCGGCCGGGCCGCCGTGCGGTCTTCCGTCTGGCTGCCGCCCAGGCGGCGGGGGTCGCGGCCGTGGTGCCTCTGCTGCTGCTCGGCCTCGGCCAGCACTCGGCGGTGGGCGAAGCCCCGCCGGTCACCTTCGGGACGCCGCTCGCCCTCTTGTCCTGGCTGCTGAGCCCGGGCCAGGACACCCTGCTCTCCTCGCTGAAGCCGCTGCTGCTCGGCTCGGTCCTCATCGCACTGACAGCCCTGGTCGTACGACGGCGGACAACTCCGCCCCTGATCAGCGCAGTCGGCGTGCCGTGGCTGGTCGCGCCACCGGCACTGCTCGCGCTGACAGCTCTCGGACAACCCGTGTTCGCCTACCGCTACCTGCTCTTCTGCCTGCCCGCGTTGGCGCTGCTCCTCGCGGGAGGCCTGCTGGCCCTGCCGTGGTGGGCTCGCGTCGCCTTCGTCCTGGCCGTGGCCATGCCCCTCGCCTTCTCGCACCGGGCGATACGTCTGGAGGAGAGCCGCTCCTGGGACACCAAGGCCGCGATCAGGATTCTGCGCGCGCACGGCGCCCCCGGCGACACCGTCCTGTTCAGCGGCGCCCGGTGCGGTCTGATCTCGACCGCGTACAAGGAGGCCTTCACCCGGCGCCCCGATCTCGGCCGTTCCCGTACCGCGGCCGAATCCGACACGCTCGACAACCCGTCCACGGACCCGGCCACCCTCGCCCGTCGACTCGAACAGGCCCACCGGGTCTGGCATGTGGAGTGCACCCACCTGTCCCCCACCGCCGGCGCCGCCGCGGATCAGGCGACCGCGGATCAGGACCGGGCACTTCGGACCGCCGGCCTGCACCCGAGCCGGAAGTTCAGGATCCGCGGCATCACGATGGTCCTCGAGACGCGCTCCTGAGCCCACGGGCAGCGACGCAGGGACGACTGTCGGTGGGGTGCGGCATGATGCGGGATGTGACGATGCAAACCCGACGGCTCATGCTTCTCGACACCGCCTCCCTCTACTTCCGCGCCTACTTCGGCGTACCGGAGTCGATGAGGGCTCCGGACGGCACTCCGGTCAATGCCGTGCGTGGACTGATCGACTTCATCGACCGCCTGGTCAAGGACCACCGGCCCGACGACCTCGTCGCCTGCTGGGACGACGACTGGCGCCCGCAGTGGCGGGTCGATCTGATCCCCTCGTACAAGGCGCACCGCGTCGCCGAGGAGACCGAGACCGGTCCGGACGCGGAGGAGATCCCCGACACCCTCTCGCCCCAGGTCCCGGTGATCATCGACGTGCTCGAAGCGCTGGGCATCGCCCGGATCGGCGCGCCGGGCTATGAGGCGGACGACGTCATCGGCACGCTCACCGCCCGCGCCGGCGGACCGGTCGACATCGTCACGGGCGACCGCGACCTCTACCAACTGGTCGACGACAAGCGCGGGATCCGCGTCCTGTATCCGATCAAGGGTGTGGGAAATCTGCAGCTGACCGACGAGGCATGGCTGCAGGAGAAGTACCAGGTGGACGGGCCCGGATACGTGGATCTCGCACTGCTGCGCGGCGACCCGAGCGACGGTCTGCCCGGCGTGCCCGGTATCGGCGAGAAGACCGCGGCCAAACTGCTCGCGCAATACGGCGACTTGGCGGGAATCATGGCCGCCGTCGACGACCCGAAGTCGAAGCTCACCCCGTCGCAGCGCAAGAAGCTCGACGAGTCGCGGCCGTATGTGGCGGTGGCGCCGAAGGTGGTCAGGGTGGCCACGGACGTGCCGGTCCCCGACATCGATCTGGCACTGCCGAGCGAACCGCGCGACCCGGCGTCGCTCGACGTTCTGGCCGAGCGCTGGGGTATCGGCACTCCGCTCAAGCGCCTGGTCACGACGCTGGCGGGCTGAGCCGCCCGCCGAAGGGGGTCTCATCGCGTACGAGGCGACGCCTGATCGCGTACGAGGCCCCCTCCAGCTCTTGACAGCCGGGTGTTTACTTAGGTTGACCTAAGTAAGCCGATCAGGGGAGGCTGCCGTGGCGGAACGTCCGGCGCGCAAGGCACCGCAGGCCCATCTCGCGGAAGTGGTCCGCAGCGAGCGGCTCACCCCGCACATGCAGCGGGTGGTGCTCGGCGGCGCGGGGCTCGCGCGCTTCGCGGCCGACGAGTTCACCGACCACTACATCAAGCTCCTGTTCGCTCCCGACGGAGTGGACTACCCCGAGCCCTTCGACATCCAGGCGATCCGCGCCGAGCGCCCGCGCGAGCAGTGGCCGGTGACGCGTACCTACACGGTCCGCGCCTGGGATCCCGAACTGCGCCAGATCACCGTCGACTTCGTCGTCCACGGCGACGAGGGCCTGGCCGGACCGTGGGCGCGCGACGCCCGCCCCGGCGACACGATCCGCTTCCTGGGCCCCGGCGGCGCGTATGCGCCCTCGCCCACGGCGGACTGGCACCTCCTCGCAGGCGACGAGAGCGCCCTGCCGGCGATCGCCGCGTCCCTGGAGCAACTCCCCGAGGGCGCCAAGGTCTTCGCGTACGTCGAGGTCGCCGACGCCACCGAGGAGCAGAAGGTCTCCACCCCCGACGGCACCGGCGTCACGTATCTGCACCGTGGCGACCGCCGGGTCGGCGAGGCCCTGATCGACGCCGTACGCGCACTCGACTTCCCCGAGGGCGAACTGCACGCATTCGTCCACGGCGAGGCCGGCTTCGTGAAGGAGCTCCGGCGCCATCTGCGCGTCGACCGCGCCGTACCGCGCGAGCAGTTGTCGATCTCCGGCTACTGGCGCCTCGGCCACACCGAGGACGGCTGGCAGGCGTCGAAGCGCGAGTGGAACGCCCAGGTCGAGGCCGAGCAGGAGACCGGCCCCCCGGCCGCTTCCTGACCTCTGCGCACACCCCGAACACCCCATCGGCACGGGCCGGTGGGGTGCTTTCGTATGCGCTCATAGGTCAGATTATTTGGCATACCAAATATTGGCAACACCCCTTGACCAGCACCGTAAGGCGGCCGTAGCGTCCCGGTCACCCCTCCTTGGAATACAGATTTCGTATACCGGAATCAGGAAAGGTGGCCGCTGTGACCACAGCGCACAACGCGGTGCGTACGGACGAGGCGCCGCTCTCAGACGGGATACCGGCCGGCGCAGCGCACACCGCTCCGACCGGCACGAGCTCCCGTCTGTACAGCCCCGACCTCGCCCCGACGCAGAAGGCGGGCCGCAGCTGGGGCGGCTACAACGTCTTCACGCTGTGGGCCAACGACGTGCACAGCCTGGGCAACTACGCTTTCGCGATCGGCCTGTTCGCGCTCGGCATGGGCGTCTGGGACATTCTGGGCGCCTTCGTCCTGGCCTCCGTCTTCCTGTTCGTCCTGCTGAGCCTGTCCGGCTACATGGGTGCGAAGACGGGCGTCCCCTTCCCGGTGATGAGCCGTATCGCCTTCGGCGTGCGAGGCGCTCAGGTGCCCGCCGTGATCCGCGGCGGCGTCGCGATCGCCTGGTTCGGCATCCAGACCTATCTCGCCTCGTCGGTGCTCTCCGCCCTCGCGGTCTCGGTCGCGCCCTCCCTCGCCTCCTGGCAGGACACTTCCGTGCTCGGCCTCGATCTGCTCGGCTGGGTCTCGTTCCTGGTCCTGTGGGTGGTGCAGGTACTGATCGTCAGTTACGGCATGGACGTGATCCGCAAGTACGTGGCGGTGGCCGCCCCGGCGGTTCTCATCACCTTTGTGGCGCTGGCCGGCTGGATGCTGTGGCGGGTGGACTGGTCGATCGCGATGGACGCCGGCAGCCCCTTCACCGGCGCCGACCGCTGGCTGCACATCCTGGAGGCGGCCGCGCTGTGGGTGGTCATCTACGGCACGTTCGTGCTCAACTTCTGCGACTTCACCCGGTCCGCGAAGAACAACCGCTCGATCCTCCTCGGCAATCTGGTGGGCATCCCGCTCAACATGCTGTTCTTCGCCGGGATCGTGGTCGTGCTCAGCGGCGCGCAGTTCAGGCTCGACGGCGAGGTCATCAGCAACCCCGCCGACATCGTGCAGGAGATCCCCAGCACTCCGCTGCTCGCCCTGGCCTCGCTGTCGCTCATCGTGCTGACCGTGGCGGTCAATCTGATGGCCAACTTCGTGGCCCCCGTCTACACCCTGGTCAACCTGTTCCCTCGCAAGTTGGACTTCCGCAAGGCGGGTGTCGTCAGCGCCGCCATCGGTCTGGTGATCCTGCCGTGGAACCTCTACAACAGCCCTGTCGTCGTCGACTACTTCCTCGGCGGTCTGGGCGCTCTGCTCGGCCCGGCCTTCGGCATCGTGATGGCCGACTACTGGGTGCTGCGCAGGACCCGCGTCCATGTCCCGCACCTCTACACCGAGGATCCCGCGGCCACATACGCCTATCGCCGCGGAGTGAACCCGCGTGCCCTGGCCGCGCTTCTGCCGTCCGCTGCCGTCGCCGTGGTGATCGCGCTGGTCCCGTACTTCTCGGGGATCTCCGGCTTCTCGTGGTTCATCGGCGCGATCCTGTCCGCGGCGCTCTACCTGGTCCTGCCGGGGCGGGGTGAGACGCCGGTCGAGGACGTCGACGGCGAGGCGATCGCGGTACCGAGCGCCTAGTCACCTCCCCATCCACCGCACCATCACCGAAACAGGAACACCCTCCATGCGCATCCTCGTCGTCAACGTCAACACCACCGATTCGATGACGAAGACCATCGGCGAACAGGCGATGGCCGCCGCCTCCCCGGGCACCGAAATCGTGCCGCTCACCCCGGCGTTCGGCGCCGATTCGGTCGAGGGCAACTACGAGAGCCACCTCGCGGCGATCGCCGTGATGGAGACCGTACGGTCCTACCCCGACCCCTTCGACGCGGTGATCCAGGCGGGCTACGGCGAACACGGCCGAGAGGGTCTTCAAGAGCTCCTGGACGTACCGGTCGTGGACATCACCGAGGCGGCGGCCGCCACGGCGCAGTTCCTCGGCCGCAGCTACTCGGTCGTGACCACCCTCGACCGCGCCGTGCCGCTGATCGAGGACCGACTGCTCCTCGCAGGTCTCTCGGCCCGCTGCGCCTCGGTCCGGGCCAGCGGACTTCCCGTACTAGAGCTGGAGCGCGACCCCGCCGTCGCGGTCGAGGCGATCGCCGAGGAGGCCGCCCGAGCGGTCCAGGAGGACCGCGCCGAGGTCATCTGCCTCGGCTGCGGCGGGATGTCGGGCCTGAGCGAGCGGGTGGTGGAGCGCACCGGCGTCCCCGTCGTGGACGGAGTCGCCGCCGCGGTCACGATCGCGGAGTCGTTGGTACGTCTCGGTCTGACCACCTCGAAGGTCCGCACCTACGCCCCGCCGCGGCCCAAGCAGTTCCGCGCCTGGCCGATGGCGGGCTGAGCAGGTGCCGAGTCGGCCGGATGGCCGACCTATGCCGCGAGGGCGCCCGATGGGTTCGAATCCCGTCGGGCGCCTTCGCTCTCCCGCTCGGCGTCACACCGACTTCTGATACGAGCGGAAGGTCCGCGTCGACAGCCACACCGCCACGACGGTCAGCACCACCAGACCGCCGCCGCGGCTGAGCACCTCGCCCCAGTCCGGGCTCTGCGACATCGCCGAACGGCCCGCGACCATGGCCCAGTCGACCGGGTTCCAGTCCGCTATCGCCTGCATCCAGCCGGGCATCTGCGCCGGCGCCATGAACGCGGTGGACAGGAACGTCAGCGGCAGCATCAGGAAGGTGTTGACGCCGATGATCGACTCGCGCTGACGCACCAGCATGCCCATGGCGTTGGACAGCGCCCCGAATATCGCCCCGAGCAGGACCGAGGCGACGATCAGCACCGCAAGTCCCGTGATCCCGCCCGGGTAGTCGGCGCCGCCCAGCTTGCCGAGCAGCACGATGATCACGGACTGCAGGGCGATGCTGACACCGTTCTGCGCCACGTTGGCGTTCATCAGCGCGCCACGGCTGACGGGTGTGGTCAGGAAGCGGTTGAGCGTGCCGCGCTCGATCTCCTCAAGGGTGCCCATGCCCGCCCACATCGAGGAGCTGAGCGCGCTCATCACCACGATGCCGGGCACGAGGTAGTCGAGATAGGTCGTGGTGCCGAAGCCGCCGAGCTCGACCACCTTCTTGAAGAGGTTGCCGAACAGGAACAGCCAGATCGCGGGCTGCACCAGCATCATCACGAGATACGCGGGCTGACGGACGATCGCCTTCAACTGGCGCTGGGTCATGAACCAGTTCTGCGCCAGGGTCTCGGTCATCGTGTTCATCGGGCACCCCCCGTGGTGACCAGGTCGGTGGAGGACGGATCGGCCGCGGCGGCCTCGGCCTCCGAGAAGCGACGGCCGGCGTAGCGCAGATAGACGTCGTCGAGCGAGGGCCGGGCGACGGTGGCCGCGGCGACCGCGGCTCCGGCCCGTTCGAGCGAGGTGAGCAGCGCGGGCACGGCGGCGGCGCCGTCCTCGGTACGGACGCTGATCCTGCGCCCGTCGATCAGCACCTCGTGCACACCGGGCAGTGCGGCAAGCGCACCCGTGAGCAGCTCGGCGTCCGTCACCCGTCCCCTCAGCTCCAAGTGCACGGCGTCACCTCGCAGTTCACCCTTGAGCGCGTCCGGGGTGCCCTCGACCACGACCCGGCCCCGGTCGACGATCGCTATCCGCTCGGCGAGCCGGTCGGCTTCTTCCAGGTAGTGCGTGGTGAGCAGGATCGTGAGTCCTTCGTCGCCCGCGAGCCTGGCGATCTCCTCCCACATCGCGGTGCGCGCCTCGGGGTCGAGACCGGTCGTGGGCTCGTCGAGGAAGAGCACCTCGGGACGGTGCACCAGGCCCAGTGCGACATCGAGCCGGCGCTGCATACCGCCGGAGTACCCCTTGACCTGTCGCTCGCCGGCATCGACCAGATCGAACCGCTCAAGGAGCTCGTCGACTCGCCGTTCGAGGCTCGCGCCACGCAACCCATAGAGCCGGCCTTGCAGTTGGAGGTTCTCCCTGCCGGTGGCCATCGGGTCGGCGCCGGACTTCTGCGAGACGACACCGATCGCTCGCCGCACCCGGTCGGGGTGACGCAGTGCGTCATGCCCGGCGACCATGGCGGATCCGCTGTCGGGGCGGGCGAGGGTGGTGAGGATCTTCACCGTGGTGGACTTGCCGGCGCCGTTCGGGCCGAGCAGCCCGAAGACCGTGCCGGCCTCGACCGTCAGGGACATACCGCTCAGCGCGGTCACGTCCCCCGGATAGGTCTTGGTCAATTCTTCTGCCTGCACCGCGGGCGCAGTGGAGCGCGCGGGCAGGGTGGAGCCCTGCTGTGACTGCATGACGGGATCTCTCCATCTCAGGGAGCCGATCCACGAAAAGAACGCCAAGCTATCCTGGGTGTGCCGCACCTCGATCGCCTGGCCGCCTCACCGCGGTCGGTCCGGGGTTCGAGACCCTGGCGGACGCTGCTGCAACAGCGCCGCCGGGGTCTTTTCTGTTTGCGTCGTCTTGCTTACGGAAGTCAGGCCGTCGAATCCGTCCCGGACATCCCTTCCTCCAACTCGGTGAACTCCTCGGGGATCTCACCGGTCTCGTGCCAGCTACGCCAGCCGGCGACACCGTCGAGCGAGCCGTCCTCGACCTCGGCGACGAAGCCGTGCAGCCACTCGATCTGAGCCTCGACCAGATGCAGCGCGTACTCGACCTCCACCAGGAAGACCCGGGGCAGCGACTCGTAGAGCTTCGCCAGCGCCCCCCGCCCCTGAGCGGCCTTGACCTCCAGCGTGGCGATCCGGTCCTTCAGGAGCCGTACGACCTCGTCGGGGTGAATGACCCCCATGTTGGCCAGCGCGGTCTCGAAGATCGGATACTCCTCTGCCGGTACTGCGAGCAGATCCGACAGCCACTCGATCATCTCGACACGTCCGGCCTCGGTGATGCCGTACAGAGTGCGCTCGGGGCGATTGCCCTCCCGCTGCACTCCGGCGACCTCCACGAAGCCGTGCTTCTCGAGGTTCTGCACCACGGTGTAGAGCGAGCCGTAATTGATCTTCGTGCTCGCGTCCTTGCCGCGGCGCCGCAGGGTCTGCGCGATCTCATACGGATGCATCGGTCGCTCGACGAGCTGCACCAGCACCGTGAGAGCCAGCGGATTACTCAGCTTCCGGCGCTTGCCGGCCATTGCCCTCACCCTGCCTCTCGGAGTCCTGACTTTTGTTGCCTACCTCGCGGAGTCTTGCTCGTACTCGAATATCCGTAGACGAATATATCGCCACTATCGCGAGCCCGTCAAGACGCGACCTATCGCGTATATGGCCGAGCGGTCCAGCTGAGCGGTCCGACCGAGAGGTCCGACCGAGAGGTCCGAGCCTCATACGTCACCCGTACGCTGGCCCGCATGCAGCGCACAGACCGTGAAGCAGGAGCCGTGCTCGGCTCCGCCGTCGGCGATGCGCTCGGCGCACCGTTCGAGTTCGGCTCGCCGGGCGACTACTCCCGCCGGTTCCCCGACGGGACCGGCACCATGTGCGCAGGCGGCGGTTGGGACCGCGGCGAGGCCACGGACGATACGCAGATGGCCGTCCTCGTAGGCGAGTCACTCATCGAGCACGGCGGGCTCCAACTCCCCGATGTCTTCTCCCGGTTCCAGCGCTGGGCGGCCGGCGAACCCAAGGACATCGGGCTGCAGACCGAGGACGTACTGACCAACGGCGAGCCATGGGACATGGCCGCCGCACTCCACTTCCAGATCAACCTCCGCGCCGCGGGCAACGGCTCCCTCATGCGGGCGAGCACCTCTGCCGTGTACTTCGCCCCGGCCGGCCGCACCGCCACGATGCACGCCGCCCGCAGGATCGCCGCGCTGACCCACGGAGACCGTGCCGCCTGGGAGGGCACGGCCTTGCTGCACGAACTGGTACGGGTTGCCCTGGACGGTGACGACCCACTGCCCGCAGTGCCCGCGGCTCTGGCGGAGGTGCACCTGAACCATCGCGCACGCTGGGCCGTCGTCCTCGCCGAGGGCTGGCGCCCCGAGGACGCCACCGAGTTCAACGGCGCGGTCTGGCCCTGCCTCGGCTCGGCCCTCTGGGCGCTGCGCACCACCTCCACCTTCGAACAGGCCCTCGCCGCCGCCGTCGACCTCGGCGGTGACACCGACACGGTGGCCGCGGTCACGGGCATGCTGGCCGGCGCCGTGTACGGCACCTCCGCGATCCCGACGCGCTGGACCGAGCCCCTGCACGTCCCCCTGCCCGGCTACGGGAACCGAGTCCTGCGCACGCCGGACCTCATCGCCCTCGCCCGGAGCCTGGGATCGGACAGACCGCACTGACAACCGCCCCGCCTCGTACGCTGGACGCACCATGACACGCAAGCCCCGCCCCCGGCGCTCCCCTCTCCCCCAGCGCGACGGCGTGGACGCCGTGCGGCTGAAACTCCCCGTCGACGGGGGCTGGGCCACCGTTCGCGATCACCTCGTCGAACGACTCGCCCCGCAGGCCGGGGTGATCGACGCGATGCTGGCCGCCGGTGAGTTCGTCACCATGGAGGGGCCAGTGAAGCCCGACGCCCCCTATGTGGCAGGGCAGTTGATCTGGTTCCATCGCGATCTGGCTCCTGAGGTTCCGGTCCCCTTTCCCATCGACGTCCTGTACCGCGACGAGCATCTCGTCGTCGCCGACAAACCCCACTTCCTCGCCACCACCCCCCGCGGCTCCCATGTCACCCAGACCGCGCTCGCCCGGCTCCGGCGCGAACTCGACCTGCCGCAGCTCAGCGCCGCGCACCGCCTCGACCGGCTGACCGCAGGAGTGGTGATGTTCATCGTGCGGCCCGAGGAACGCGGTCGGTATCAGACGCTGTTCAGCGCCAAGGCGGTCCGCAAGGAGTACGAGGCGGTGGCCCCCCACGACCCGACGCTGGAGCTGCCCCGCACGGTGCTCAGCCGTATCGAGAAGGTGCGCGGCATCATCGCGGCGAGTGAGATCCCGGGCGAGCCCAACAGCGAGAGCCGGATCGAGTTGCTCGACCACCGCCCCGCACCTGGACATGGCGACGCCGGCCTCGGGCGGTACCGTCTGCGGCCGCAGACGGGGCGCACCCATCAGCTACGGGTCCACATGAACTCACTCGGACTGCCGCTGCTGGGGGACCCGGTCTACCCGGACGTCCTCCCCCAGCCCCCAGCCGACGACTTCACCCGCCCGCTCCAACTTCTCGCCACCACCCTGGAGTTCAGCGACCCGATCACCGGCAAGCAGCACAGCTTCACCACCCGTCGCACCCTGCAGGCCTGGGAGGCCTACGACAGGTGGGCAGGCGACGCCCCCACCACGGACTGAACCCCTACTCCACGGCGCCTCTCCCCCGCACCACGGCCGTCACATCCCGGTCCGGCTGCAGCGTCAGCGAAGGCACCGGGCGTATCTCCTCCTGATCCACCAGGAGTTCGAACCGCCGGGCGATCACTGCCAGGATCAGCACCGCCTCCACCATGGCGAATCGCGCACCCAGGCATACCCTTGGACCACCACCGAAGGGATACCAGGCGTACTCGGGTATCTCCTCACTCTCCGCCCCGCTCCACCGCTCGGGCCGGAAGCGCTCCGCCTCCTTGTACCAGCGCGGATCGCGCTGCGTGGCCCACTGGCTGCTCCACACCCGAGTGCCCTTGGGCATGGGCTGCCCGCCGATCGAGGCACCCTCCTTGGCAAGGCCGGTGAGCAACCAGATCGTGGGGTACAGCCGCAGTGTCTCCTTCACCACGGCCTGGGTGTAGGTGAGTTCCGCGTAGTCCTCGAAGCTCGGATCGCGATCCCCGAGGACCCGGTCGAGCTCCTCGCCCAGCGCTGCCCTCGCCTCGGGGTTACGGGACAGCAGATACCAGGCCCACACCAACGTCGAGCTGGTCGTCTCATGGCCACCGATGTAGAGCGTGACGGCCTCGTCCCGTATCTCGACGTCGGTGAGCTGCGCGCCCGTCTCGTCCCTGGCCGTGAGCAGCCGGCTGAGCAGATCCGGCCGCTCGTCCGGCGCGTCCCGGTGCGCGGCGACGATCCGGTCGACCTCCGCGTCGATCACGGCCGCGGCCTTCTTGATGCGGGCCCGGCCGGGCGTCGGCACCCAGTCCGGCAGTACGGCGCCGAGCCCGCTGAACTCCGCACCGATCTCCTTGAGCGCCACCTCCATGGCCTCGCCGATCGCCTCCGAGTCGGACTCGGTGTCCACGCCGAAGATCGTGGACACGGCGATCCTCCGGGTCAAGGTCACCATCTCCCGCTTGATGTCGATCCGTTGACCGTCCGACCAGGTCTCGGCGAGGTCGATCGCACTGGATGCCATCGTCTGCGCATAGGACTTGACCTGCTTGGGCCGCACCGATGGCTGCACCAGGGACCGCTTGCGGCGCCAGTCCTTGCCCTTGGCGACCACCACCCCGTTGCCCATGACCGTACGGAACGCGATCCCCAGGTCCGGCTGGTCGAAGGTGCCCTCGGTCTCCCGCATCAACTCGCCTATGTGATCAGGCTCGGTGAGGAACACACAGTCGGTGCGGCCGAACCGCCAGCTCACCATCGTGCCGCGCTCACGCAGGAGCTCGAAGAACGCAAGGGGGTCCTTGCCGAACTGCGGCAGGTTGCCGAGCAGCGGCACTCCGCGCGGGCCGGGCACCAACGTCATGGTCGAACTCCCCTTCGTGGTGGCACAGTTCGTTCGCCTGCGCCGCGTGTCACGCCATGAAATCCGAGCCGCGATCAGGCCGCCACCCCTGTGGATAAGCCATCAGGAAGCGACCCGCACTTGTATGACAAATGCGCCGCCCCGAACAGGGACGGCGCATCAGCCACGCAGAACGAAGGGAACTCACCCGACGGACGAGTAGGCAACCACTCCTCGCAGCAACGCATCCACAGCCTTGCGCGCGTTCTTCGCCACGGTGCTGTCCTCCTTGGGCGCGGCCGCCGCGATCTGGCCGAGCACATCGATCACCTGCTTGCACCAGCGCACGAAGTCACCGGCCGGCATCTCCGCCTCGCGCAGCACCTCGTCCAGGCCCTTGTCCGAAGCCCACATGTACGCGGCCCAGGCAAAGCCCAGATCCGGCTCGCGCTGACCGACACCCTCGGTCTGGCTGATCCCGAAGTCCTCCTCGAGAGCATCGAGTCGGCCCCAGATCCGCACCATGTCGCCGAGCGCGGCCTTCGCCTGGCCGGACGGCAGCTTGGGCGCCATGGCGTCGTCGCTCTGCCGTGCCTCGTACACCAACGCCGAAACGCAGGCAGCAAGTTCGGCCGGAGTCAGCCCTTCCCAGACCCGCTCGCGCAGACACTCGGAGGCCAGCAGATCGAGCTCTCCGTAAAGCCGTGCGAGCCGCTTGCCGTGCTCGGTGACCTCGTCGCCGCGCAGATAGTCGAGCTCGGTGAGCAGCGCGACGATGCGGTCGAAGGTGCGGGCGATGGTGTTCGTACGCCCCTCGATCCGCCGCTCCAGCTGCTTGGTGTCACGAGCCAGCCGGTGGTAGCGCTCGGCCCAGCGGGCATGGTCCTCCCGCTCGTCGCAGCCGTGGCACGGGTGTGCGCGCAACTGCTCCCGCAGCCTCGCGATCCCACGGTCGTCGGCCGCCGCCGCCCGCCCGCGCCGGTGCCGCTCGGGCCGGATGTGCCCGGCCTTCGTACGCAGCGCGGAGGCGAGATCGCGACGGGACTGCGGCGAGCGCGGATTGAACGACTTCGGGACCCGCATCCGGTCGAGCGCTTCGACCGGCACCGGGAAGTCGATCGCCGCAAGCCGTTTGACCTGCCGCTCTGCCGTCAGCACCAACGGGCGGGGCCCGTCGTGCGCCTCGAAGCCCCGATGCCCGTTGGAGCGCCCCGCGGGAATCCCCGGATCGAGCACCAGCGCGAGTCCCGCGTACTTCCCGGTGGGCACGTGGATCACATCGCCCGGCTTGAGCTTCTCCAGGGCCACGGCCGCCTCGGCACGGCGCTGCGAGGCGCCCTGCTTCGCCAGCTCGTTCTCCCGGTCCTTGAGCTCACGCCGCAGTCGCGCGTACTCGTCGAAGTCGCCGAGGTGGCAGGTCATCGACTCCTTGTAGCCGTCGAGCCCTTCCTCGTTGCGCTGCACCTGGCGCGAGATCCCGACCACGGACTTGTCCGCCTGGAACTGCGCGAACGAGGTCTCGAGCAGCTCACGCGAGCGATGCCGCCCGAACTGCTGGGTGAGATTGACCGCCATGTTGTACGAGGGCTTGAAGCTGGACCGCAGCGGATAGGTACGCGTACCGGCCAGACCGGCGAGCGCCTCGGGGTTCATGCCGCGCTGCCAAAGCACCACCGCATGGCCCTCGATGTCGATGCCACGCCGACCCGCACGCCCGGTGAGCTGGGTGTACTCGCCGGGGGTGATGTCGGCGTGCTGCTCACCGTTCCACTTGACGAGCTTCTCCAACACCACCGATCGCGCGGGCATGTTGATGCCGAGCGCGAGCGTCTCGGTGGCGAAGACCGCCTTCACCAGGCCTCGGACGAACAGCTCCTCGACGACCTCCTTGAAGGTCGGCAGCATGCCCGCGTGATGCGCCGCGATGCCGCGTTCGAGCGCTTCAAGCCACTCGAAGTAACCGAGCACATGCAGGTCTTCGTTGGGGATGGACGCCGTGCGCTCCTCGACGATCTCGCGCACCCGAAGGCGCGCGTCGTCGTCGTTCAGCCGCAGCCCCGCGTACAGACACTGCTGTACGGCGGCCTCACAGGCCGCGCGGCTGAAGATGAACGTGATCGCGGGCAGCAGCCCCTCGTTGTCGAGCCGCTCGATGACCTCGGGCCGCGACGGAGTCCAGATCCGCGAACGCGCTCTGCGCTCCCGCTCCCGGTCGGCCTCGCGTCCACGCCGCTTGTCGCGGCCGAACGTCTGGCGGGTGGCCTCCATCCGCGCCATGCGTACGAGATCGGGGTTGACCTCGCGCTTCTTGGCCGCGGACTCCTCCTCGAAGAGGTCGTACATCCGCCGCCCGGCCAGCACATGCTGGAACAGCGGCACCGGCCGGTGCTCGGAGACGATCACGTCGGTGTCCCCGCGTACCGTGTCCAGCCAGTCGCCGAACTCCTCCGCGTTCGACACCGTGGCCGAAAGCGATACGAGCGTGACCGACTCGGGAAGGTGAATGATCACTTCTTCCCATACGGCGCCGCGGAAGCGGTCGGAGAGGTAGTGCACCTCGTCCATCACGACATAGCCGAGGCCGAGCAACGACTGCGAGCCCGAATACAGCATGTTGCGAAGCACCTCGGTGGTCATCACGACCACGGGTGCCTCGGAGTTGACGCTGTTGTCGCCCGTCAGGAGGCCGACCTTGTCGGCGCCGTAGCGCTTCGCCAGATCCGCGTATTTCTGGTTGGACAGCGCCTTGATGGGTGTGGTGTAGAAGCACTTCTTGCCCTGTCCAAGGGCGAGATGCACGGCGAATTCGCCGACGATGGTCTTGCCGGAGCCGGTCGGGGCGGCGACAAGGACGCCCTTCCCCGCTTCCAGCGACTTACAGGCCTCGATCTGGAAGGGGTCGAGACCGAATTCGTACATCTCGCGGAAGGGCGCGAGTGCGGTGGCCTGCTCGGCAGCGCGCGCCCGTGCTGCCGCATACCGCTCGGCCGGTGAGAGGTCCTCTGTCATCTTGGTTCGAGCCTACCCGGAGCCACTGACACTGGTCGCGATCTTTGTTTGCCCGGCAACGGGCTTTACGAAGCGGAAACTACCTCGGCGAGGTCAGTACCCGGACAGCGCCCGGCGCACACTCGGCGCTCAGCGGCAACGGCCCGAGCGGCTCCCCGTCGGCGTAACCCGTGATGCCGGCCGCCTCGACGGTGATCTTCGAGGCACGGTGCACGGTGACCTTGGGGTGGTCGACGTGCGTGCCCTTGTAGACCCGTGGAAACACCTTGAGCAGGGTCGCCCGGGAGCAGTCGCCGACGACAGTGATGTCGAAGAGCCCGTCGTCCACCGCGGCTGACGGACAGATCCGCATGCCGCCGCCGTACGAGGATCCGTTGCCCACTGCGATCAGCGTGGCGTCGACCTCCTGGACCGGCCCGTCGTCCAGGCTGATCCGGAACGGGAAGGGCTTGAACGCGGCGAGTTCGGCGATCATGGCGAGGTCGTACTTGAAGCGTCCGGTCGGCCAACGCATCCGGTTTCCGCGGTCGTTGACCCGCGAGTCGAAGCCGCAGGCGAGGACGGTGCCGAAGAAGCGGTCGCCGATACGGCCGAGGTCGACGGCGCGCGTCGTACTGCCCTTGAGCGCCTCGGCGGCCAGTCTTCCGGCGGCCTGCGGGTCACGTATCGGCAGGTCGAGAGCGCGGGCGAAATCGTTGCCCGTGCCGACGGCGACGATCCCCAGCGGGGTGTCCGTCCCGGCGACGGCCTGCAGCGCGAGGTTGATCATGCCGTCCCCGCCGACGGCGACCAGCGCGCCGGTCCCCGCGTCGACGGCCTCGCGGGCCCGTCTCAGCGCGTCGTCGGCGTCCTCACCCACGACCGTACGGACGGAGAATCCTGCGTCCCGGAACGCGCGAGCGGCCGGCTGCGCCGCATGGGCGCCCCGGCCGCGTCCCGCGGTGGGATTGACGAAGAGGGTGATCTCGCTGGTCACGGCCCGGACCCTACAAGGTCAGGTGACGTCGTCGTAACCGTTGAGCCGGCGCTCGCCTTCGCCGGTGGCCTGCTCGGGGAGAGCGCGGGCCGCTGAGACCTGTTCGACGTCGCCGATGTCCTCGGGGGTGAGGTCGAGGTCGGAGGCCTCGTCGTCACCGGGACCCTCTGCTGCGACCCGGGCCCGGCGCTTGTCGTTGATCAACGAGAAGCCGCAGGCCGCGAAGTACAGGATCCAGATGGGCGCCGCCAGGGCCATCATCGTCAGCGGGTCGGTGCTGGGCGTGATGATCGCGGAGAACAGCGTGATGCCCAGGATCATGGCCCGCCACCAGCTGAGCATCCGCTTGCCGGTGACCGCTCCCGTCAGGTTGAGCATCGACAGGACCAGCGGCAGCTCGAAGGAGAGGCCGAAGATCAGCACCATGCGGACGATCAGGTCGATCAGCTCGTCCAGCGGCAGCAGGTTGTCCGTGTCCGAGGGGGAGAACTCGATCAGGACGGACGCCATCGTCGGGAGCGTGACGTACGCGAAGAAAGCGCCACCGAGGAACAGCGGTACGCCGATGCCCACGAAGGCCATGGAGTACTTGCGCTCGTGCTTGTGCAGTCCGGGAGCGATGAACGCCCAGAGCTGGTAGAGCCAGACCGGCGACGCGAGCACCAGACCGGCCATCAGGGAGACCTTGAGCGCCAGTGTGAACGGTGTGATCAGACCGTTCAGAACGATGCGCGCGCAGACCTCGTCGCCGCCCTCCTTGGACAGCTCCGTGAAGCTCTGCTCACAGCCGACCGAGGACAGCACGGGGTCCGTGAAGAACTCGACGATGTCCTTGTAGAAGAAAGCGGCGACGATCGTGACGACCAGGATGCCGACGACGGCCTTGGCCAGCCGGTTGCGCAGCTCTCGGAGATGCTCCGCGAGGGGCATACGCCCCTCGGGATCCGTCTCCTCTTTGCGGGCAGACTTGAGCAACCCACGTCCTCATCTCGTGCGGCAGGCCGGACGTGACCTGCTCAGGGTCAGCGCTTGGTCGTGTCCGTGGGCTCGGTCACGGGACGCGAGCTGGTCACGTCACCGGGAGCGGCCTGGATCGTGCGCTGAGCCGGGGGCTGCTGCTCGTCGGCGTTCGGCGGGCCGGCGGCAGCGTCCTTGGAGTCGTCGGACTTCATCGCCTTGGCCTCGCTCTTGAGGATGCGGGCCGACTTGCCGAGCGAGCGCGCCATGTCGGGGAGCCGCTTGGCTCCGAACAGCAGCAGTACGACGACGAGGATCAAGATGATCTCGGTGGGGCCGAGCCTCATAGCTGTTTACCTTCTTCACCGAGGCGACAGGGAACGTGTTGGCCGGTGAACCGGACAGACATCCGATCACCGCGCTGACAGCGATCGTAACCCCCGGGAGTGAACCTGAGGCAATGCCTGTGCGTACTCCCGGTTGAGGACCCGGCGCCTCCTTGCCGGGTCTCTGCTTCAGCAGCGTACCCGCCCGGCCAGGCAAGTTGGAGAGTGCGCCGGTCAATTAACGGACAAGCCCCCCGGCTCCCGTCAGAGCACGTCGCGCCCGGTGCGGGCCATGTCGGTGGCCGCCCGCTCAAGATCGTTCGAGGCGGCGCTGATCTTCCTTGAGGTTTCGGCGACTTGGGCCCCCAGCCGCCGCACCTCCACGAAGACCCGTACGGCGAAGAAGGCGAGCACCACGAGCCCCAGGAAGCCGAGTGCGATCGCGATCATGGACCAGAGCATGCGGCAAGCCTAGACCGCGGAGTGCAGACGCAAGGTCCGCACCCCACCGCGGGCGAGGAGTTCGACGATCCGCTCCCCCGCCGGCTTGCGTACGGACGCACCGCACTCGGGGCAGGTGAAGGTGTAGAAGGTGGTGCGGTGGCTGGCGCCCATCACCAACCGCAGGGCCTCCGCGGGGAGTACGAAACTCGCGCGACAGTCGGGGCAGCCCGCACGGAAGAGGGCCGCGTCCTCCATGGACGCACGGACAATTCCGGACATTTCCGAATTACCCGACTCTGTCGTGGGGTTGGGTGAGTACCAACGCCCCACGGTGCCCTCGCTCCACGCCCCGGCCCATACGTCCGTCGTGCCGAATCCGCCATCGGCCCTCGGTGTCCGCACCGTCACAGCTCCCTCCGGTTCTGCCCGTACGTCTCGATCACACCTGGTCGTGCGCGTCTTTCAGAGACCCGCTCGTACGTTTCTTCAGACCTGCTCGTACGCCTCCAGCGCCGCCCGTGCCGCCTGGCGTGCGCTGTCCGCGAGCTCCTGCGGCGCGATGATGTGCCCGTCCCGGCCGAGCCGGAGCGCGAGGCGCTTCAGGGACGCGGGGTCCGGCGTGCGCAGCGTGATCCGCAACCCGCCCTCGGGCAGTTCCTCGGCGCTGTCGTGCGGGTAGTACTCGGCGACCCAGCGCCCGCCGGGCCCGACCTCAACCACGACCTCGGGGTCATCGGCCGAGGGCTGTACGAGCCCTTCGGACAGATCCCGCAGTTCCAGCTCGGGCGGTGAGGCGACCTCGTCGAGGATCCGGATCTCGGCGACCCGGTCGAGGCGGAAGGTGCGCCGCGCCTCGGAGCGGTAGCACCAGGCCTCCATGTACGTGTGGCCGAGCGCGAACAGGCGGATCGGGTCGACCTCGCGCTCGGTGAGCTCGTCACGGGCCGGTGAGTAGTAGCGCAGCCACAGGCGCCTGCGCTCGGAGATGGCGCGGTCGACCTCGGCGAAGACACCGCCCTCGGACTCGAAGGTGACCGAGAGCCGGTCGCCGGCCGCGGCGGTCTCCCCCGCGGCCGCCTCCAGCTTGGAAGTCGCCCTGAGCAGGGCCTGACGGTCGCTCTCCCGCAGACCCGGCAGAGTGGCCACGGCGCGCGCTGCGACCAGCAGAGCAGTCGCCTCGTCGGCGGCCAGGCGCAGGGGCGCGGCCACGTCATCGGGGTTGTGCCACCAGATCCGCTCACCATCCGTATCGATGTCGAGCAGATCACCGCCACGGAAACTCGTCCCGCACAGCGGCAGCACATCGAGGTCGGAGATCAGCTCGGCCTCGGTGACCCCGAAGGCGCGCGCGACATCGGCGACGCGGGCGCCGGGGCGTTCCTTCAGATACGTGACCAGGGAGAGCATGCGACGTGTCTGGTCGATGGCGTTGGCAGCCATGGTGTTCCGGTTCCCCCTCAGCCCTTGGCCACGGCGCGCAGCCGGTCCACGACGTCCGCCCGCAGCTCGGCGGGCTCCAGCACGACCACATCGGGCCCGAACTCCACGAGCCAGGCGTCGAGCCCGTGCCCGTACGGAATCTCCAACTCGTCCCAGCCGTCTTCGAGTTCCCGTACACGGGAGGCCTTGGAGCGCAGCGGATAGCCGGCGCCCGAGCGCAGCTTGATCAGGGCGGTCCGGTCGGTGATCTCCCCGGCCCAGCCCGCGACGGTCTCGCGGACGGTGACGACATCGGGGATCTCGGCGGTGAACTTGCCCGCGCGCGAACGCACCTTGCCGGTGATCCGCGAGAGCCGGAACACCCGCTCGGCGCCGCGGTCGCGGTCCCAGCCGGCGAGGTACCAGTGGCCGCGCCAGCACTCCAGGGCCCACGGCTCGACATGTCGGGTCTCGGGGCGGGCGGCGGTGGCCTTGCGGTAGTCGAAGACGACGGGCCTGCGGTCGCGGCAGGCGAGCATCAGCGGCTCGAAGGCGGTTTCGCGTACGGGGATACGCGGTTCGAGGGCGCCATGGGATTCGTACGGGTCGACGTCCTCGGGCATACCCGCGGCCCGCAGCTTCTGCAGGGCTCCGCTCGCGGCGCCGGCGAGGCGGGCCTGCTGCCACACCCGGGCGGCGACACCGAGGGCGGCGGCCTCCTCGGCGTCGAAGGTGACGGGCGGCAGGTTGTTGGAGTCGCGGCGGGCGAGATAGCCGACCTCGCCGTCGAGGTTCTCGACGGTCTCGATGACCAGGCCGAGTTCGCGCAGATCGTCCTTGTCGCGCTCGAACATCCGGTTGAAGCTGTCATCCGAGTTGGCTTCGAGGTAGGCCTCGATGGAGCCGCGCAGCTCGCGCTTGCTCAGCGGCCGCCGGGTTCCGAGCAGACACAGCGCCAGATTCATCAGCCGCTCCGCCTTGGCAATCGCCATCGACGCCCTCTCCACCCCTCCTGGACTGCCACTACGAAGCTCGACCGTACCGCCCTGAGGTCCGGCGGCAAAAGCCGAGGGCCCTTGCCAGCAGGCAAGGGCCCTCAAATGTTCGAACCGGACCGGATCAGATCGTCACCGGCTCGGACAAGGTGAGTCACGCAAGGTGACTCACAAGGTGACTCAGACCGCGACCAGGTCGCAGACGAAGATCAGCGTCTCGCCGGGGGCGATCGCGTTGCCGGCGCCACGGTCGCCGTAGCCGAGGTGGGCGGGGATGATCAGCTGGCGGCGGCCGCCGACCTTCATGCCCTGCACGCCCTGGTCCCAGCCCGCGATGACCTGGCCGACGCCCAGCTGGAAGCGCAGCGGCGTGCCACGGTTCCAGCTCGAGTCGAACTCCTCGCCGGTCGAGAAGGCCACGCCCACGTAGTGGACCTGGACCGCGTCCCCGGCCTTGGCCACGGGGCCGTCGCCCTCCCAGATGTCCTTGATCTCAAGGTCCTTCGGGGGCTCGCCGCCGGGGAAGTCGACCTCGGGCTTTTCGATGCTCACGTGTATTGCTCCTGGTTTCTACGAATGGGCAACCGGGACAGTCTCGCACTCTTCGCCGCGAACCTGCGAAGCCCTGAGCGAAGACGGGCAGGTCAGCCCTTGGCGAGGATGTCCACGGTGAAGACGAGGGTGGACTTGGCCGGGATCGGGCCCTGCGCCTGATCGCCGTAGCCCTGGTCCGGCGGCACGACCAGCAGCACACGGCTGCCGACCTTCTTGCCCTCCAGGCCCTTGGTCCAGCCCGGGATCACACCGGCGAGCGAGAAGCTGGCCGGGGCGCCACGGTCATAGCTGCTGTCGAACTTCTTGCCGTCCTTCCAGAGCACGCCCTGGTAGTTCACGGTCAGAGTGTCGGTGGACTTGACCGGCTCGCCCTTGCCCTCGATCACGTAGTTCGAGATCAGCTTGGTCGGGGCGTCGCCCTCGGGCTTGGAGAGCGAGGGCGCCTTGCCGTCGGTGTTGGTGCCGACCTTGGGCAGCGAAGCGTCGGTCTGCGGGACGTCGGTGCCCTCGGCGGACTTCGGAACCGTGGTCGCCTTCAGGATGTCCACGACGAACACCAGCGTGGCGTTCGGCTTGATGTCCCCCTGGCCCTGCGCTCCGTAACCGAGCTCCGGCGGGATACCGATCTCGACGCGGCTGCCGACCTGCTGACCCTCCAGGCCCTGCTCCCAGCCCGGGATGACCTCGCCGGCGCCGAGCGTCAGCTTGAAGGGCTCACCGCGGTCGAAGCTGTTGTCGAAGGGCTTGTCCGAGTCCCAGGCCTGCCCCAGGTAGTTGACCTCGATCTGGTCACCCTTGACGACCTTCTGGTCCGTGCCCTTGCTCAGGACATTGACCTTGAGCTGCTTGACAGGGGTACCGGTGCCCTTGGCGAGCGTCGGCTTCTCGCCGAACTTCTCGCCCGCGGTGACGGCGGGAAGACCGTCCTTCATCTGCCCGGCGGCGGAGGACGAGTCGGATGTGGAGTCGGAGGCCTTGTCGTCACCGCAGGCCGCCACGGACAGCAGCAACACGGGGACGAGCACAAGGCCGGCAAGTCGGCGCACGGGTTCCTCAGATCTCAGACGGCTCAGTGATGTGCCGGACACTCTAAGGGGGTCCGGTGAAGCGGGGCACGTCCCCGCGCCGTGGCCCGGCTCCGTCTGAGACGTCGACAGGCCCCGTACGCGCGCAACGTACGGGGCCTGCCGTGGGTTCCGCCTTACGGCCGGGGTTACATCCCGGCGATCAGCTTCTCCACCCGGTCGTCCACCGACCGGAACGGGTCCTTGCACAGCACGGTGCGCTGCGCCTGGTCGTTGAGCTTGAGGTGCACCCAGTCCACCGTGAAGTCCCGGCGCTGCTCCTGAGCACGGCGGATGAAGTCGCCGCGCAGCCGCGCCCGAGTGGTCTGCGGGGGCACCGACTTGCCCTCGAAGATCTTCAAGTCATTGCAGATACGGGCCGCTTGGCCCCTCTTCTCGAGCAGGTAGTAGAGCCCGCGCCGACGGTGGATGTCGTGGTAGGCGAGGTCTATCTGCGCGACCCGGGGGTGCGACATGGTCATGTTGTGCTTGGCGCGGTAGCGCTCGATGAGCTTGTACTTCATGACCCAGTCGATCTCGGTGCCGATCCGGTCGAGATCCTCCGCCTCGATGGCGTCGAGGGTGCGGCCCCAGAGTTCGAGAACCTGGGCGACCGTGCCGGTGCGGATGCCGCGCCGGTCGACGAAGTCCACGGCCTTCTCGTAGTACTCGCGCTGCACGTCGAGCGCCGAGGCCTCACGCCCGGAGGCGAGCCGAACCTTGCGCCGTCCTGTGATGTCGTGGCTGACCTCGCGGATCGCCCGGATCGGGTTCTCCAGGGTCAGGTCCCGCATCACGGTGCCCGCCTCGATCATGCGCAGCACCAGGTCGGTGGCGCCGACCTTGAGCAGCATGGTCGTCTCGGACATGTTGGAGTCGCCGACGATGACATGCAGACGGCGGTAGCGCTCCGCGTCCGCGTGCGGTTCGTCGCGGGTGTTGATGATCGGCCGGGAGCGCGTCGTCGCCGACGAGACGCCTTCCCAGATGTGCTCGGCGCGCTGGCTCACGCAGTACACGGCGCCACGCGGGGTCTGCAGCACCTTGCCGGCCCCGCACAGGAGCTGACGGGTCACCAGGAACGGGATGAGGATGTCCGCGAGCCGGGAGAACTCGCCGTGCCGGGCCACGAGGTAGTTCTCGTGGCAGCCGTACGAGTTGCCCGCCGAGTCGGTGTTGTTCTTGAAGAGATAGACGTCGCCCGCGATCCCCTCCTCGTGCAGGCGGCGTTCGGCGTCGACGAGGAGGCCTTCGAGAATGCGCTCGCCCGCTTTGTCGTGCGTGACCAGCTCGGTCACGTTGTCACATTCGGGAGTTGCGTACTCCGGATGTGATCCGACGTCGAGATAGAGGCGGGCGCCGTTCCGCAGAAAGACATTGCTGCTGCGGCCCCATGACACGACACGGCGGAAGAGGTACCGCGCCACTTCGTCAGGCGACAGACGGCGCTGTCCCCTGAACGTGCATGTGACGCCGTACTCGTTCTCCAGCCCGAAAATTCGGCGGTCCATGACTGAACATTACGCCTGATGCTCCGCGCTGAAACCGGGTTCGACGGGACCTTTTCGATCACTTTCCGACGAGCCGGTGATACTCGTGGTGCGTCCGGGAACGGCGAGCACCTTCACAGTCGCAAGCAACACGAACAGCGCGGCGAATCCGCCGAGGCCCGCGACGCCGAATCCCCAGGCCGTCGAACCGCCCTCGATCGCCGGTCCCGCAACGCCCGTTCCGACCGCGGCGCCCACACCGAAGGACGTCACGAGCCAGGAGAACGCCTCGGTCACGGTGCCTCGCGGAGCATGCCGGTCGACGACGATGAACGCGCACGCGAGCGAGGGTGCGAGGAACACACCGGCGAGCGCGGCGAGTACACACATCGGCACGACCGACGGAGTGAACGCCAGCGGTACGTAGCCGAGCGCGAGCAGCCCGACGAGGAACCTCAGCCGTCGCTCGGGGGCGCCCGTCCACTGGCGCGCGCCGTACAGCGTGCCGCCGAGGAGCGCCCCCAGTCCGAGCGCGGCCATCAGCCAGCCGTAGATCGACTCCTGTCCGTGGTCGTCGGCGTACGCCACACCGGCCACGGTGATGGAGCCGAGCGCGAGCCCTACGAAGAAGAACGAACCGAGCAGCGCGAGCAGGCCGGGCGAGCGCAGCGCGCCGAGCCAGTGCGCCTCACGCGGCGCCGAACGCCACGTACGCGAAGGCTCGGAGACCACCACGGACAGCGCGCCCGCGACACCGATCACATTGATGACGAGCAACGCGCCCGCCGCCGACCACAGCGACACGATCAGCGTGACGAGCAACGGCCCGACGGTGAACATCACTTCCTGCGCCACCGCGTCCATGGCGTACGCGGCGTGCACCCGGTCCTCACGCTTGAGGACTCCGGGCCACAGCGCCCTGAGGCCGCCTTCCAGCGGCGGCGTGAAGAGTCCGGCTATCACCACGGCCCCGTACGCGAGCATCAGCGAGTCGATCCCCACGAAGGCGAACAGCGCCATGCCGATCGCGGAGACGATCGCGGCCGGCAGCATCACGCGCGGCTGCCCCTTGAGGTCCACGGCCCGCCCGAGCAGCGGCTGCCCGACGGCGGTCGCGAGCCCGTACACGGCGGCGAGCACGCCGGCCAGCGTGTAGCTGCCGCCCTCGGCGCGCGTGAACAGCACGATCGCGATATGCCCCGTCGCGTTCGGCAGCCGGCCCACCAGCGTGCCGGTGAGCAGCCGCGCCGCATGCCGTGTGCGCAGCAGCTCCGCGTATCCCGCTGCCATCAGTGCGGCCCCTCTCGGATCAAGCTCAAGTTTTACGTATAACGTCCATGGTTATACGTACCATGAGCCCAGCCCAACGGTCCAGACGGCTGCACGCCAGCACCCACTCGTCAAGACCGCCGACCGACCAGCGAGGAGCCGCCGTGGCCCGGCCCACGAGCAAGGACGTGGCCCACGCCGCCGGGGTCTCCCAGGCCGCCGTCTCCCTCGTCCTCGGCGACAAATGGCGCGGACGCGTCTCCGAGGCCACCGCCGAACGCGTCCGGGAAGCCGCCCGCGAGCTCGGCTACCGCCCGAATCTCGCCGCCCGCAATCTGCGCCTCGGCTCCACGCGCACCGCGCTCCTGGTCGTCCCCGCGCTCACCAACGACTTCTTCGCCCGCGTCTACACCGGCGCCGCCCGCATCGCCGCGGAGCACGACTTCGGCGTGGTCCTCTACCCCTCCCCCGACGGCATCGGCCCCGCCAAGGACCCCTTCGCCTCCGCCCGCTCAGCCCTCGACGGCGTCATCGCCTCCTCGATGGCGGCCGGCGCACTCACCGACATCCGCGGCGCCGACCTGCCGCTCGTCATGCTCGACAGCGACCCGGCCGACACCACCGCCGCCGCCCACGTCAACGTCGACCTCGCCGACGGCATGCGCCAGATGACCTCGTACCTCCTGGGACTGGGCCACCGACGCTTCCTCCATCTGGCCGCCGCGGTCGACTCATGGACCTTCGCCGTACGAGCCGACTCCATCGCCCGGTCCCTGCGCGACACCCCCGACGCCACCCTGCGCACCGAGCGGGCCCCGCTGTCCGTCCACGGCGCCCGCGCCGCCGCCGAGCGCGCCCTGAACGGCCCCGGGCCGCGTCCCACCGCCGTCATCTGCGACGACGACATCATCGCCGCCGGCGCCTGCAAGGCCGTACGCCGCCTGGGGCTCCGCATCCCCGAGGACATCTCCGTCGCCGGCTTCGACGACCTGGCCCTGTCCACCGCCGTCGACCCCGAGCTCACCACGATCCGCCTGCCGGCCGAACAGGTCGGCGAACGCGGGATGCGGGCCCTGCTGCACGTACTGGAAGGCAAGGAGCCCGAAAGCGACGCCCTGCCGGTCGAGTTGGTCGTACGGGACTCCACGGCGCCGCCCGCGCCGTAGAAGCCCTCCTGCGCCGCAGAACAAGCCCTCCCGCGCCCTGGAACGAGCTCGCCCCCGCCACCGGGGATCCGGCGACGGGGGCGGGCTCACATCAACAGACAGGCGGGCTCAGGACTCGCCCTCCTCCTCGTCCGAAGGATCGTCCGTCTTGGCGATCGCCGCATTGTCCGCCTCGAGGAGACGGGACAACTGACGGCCCACGATCCGCTTGAACTTCCGCTGCTGCGGCCGCGTACGGTCCAGAATCGCGACCTCGAGGCGCTCCGCGGGAATCTCCCGCTCACTCCCGTTGGCCTCACGCGACAGCGCCTGCACCGCCAGCTTCAGCGCCTCGGCCAGGGACATCCCATCCTGGTGACGCTGATCGAGGAAGGTGCTGATCTGCTCCGCATTACCGCCCACCGCGACCGAGCCGTGCTCGTCCACGATCGAACCGTCGTGCGGCAGCCGGTAGATCTGATCGCCCTCGGGCTCATTGCCCACCTCGGCGACGACCAGCTCCACCTCATAGGGCTTCTCCGCGGCACTGGAGAAAATCGTGCCGAGAGTCTGCGCGTACACGTTCGCAAGACCACGCGCGGTCACATCGTCACGGTCATAGGTATAGCCACGCAGATCCGCGTAACGAACCCCGCCGATACGCAAGTTCTCGTATTCGTTGTACTTACCGGCCGCGGCAAAACCGATCCGGTCATAGATCTCGCTGAACTTGTGCAGCGCGCGGGACGGATTCTCTCCGACGAACACAATCCCGTCGGCGTACTGCATCACCACAAGGCTGCGTCCACGAGCGATGCCCTTACGGGCGTACTCCGCCCGGTCGGCCATGGCCTGCTGAGGTGAGACATAGAACGGCGTCGACACCGGTTATCCGTCCCTTTCTGTCAGTGACAAGTGCATTCCGGTCCACCCGCTCTCAGAGCAGCGCGGCCCGCGGGCCATCAGGTCGCTCGAGGCGGTGCTCCACGACCGAGCGAGCCAGCGCCGAGGACTCCTCCTCGGACAGCCTCCGGAAACCCTCATCCGTGATCACGGTGACGATCGGGAAGATCCGGCGGGCCACATCCGGACCGCCCGTCGCCGAGTCGTCGTCCGCGGCGTCGTACAGCGCCTGGACGACCAGCGTCGTGGCGTCCTGCTCACTCAACTGGTTGTGGAACAGCTTCTTCAGAGCGCCACGGGCGAAGATCGAACCGGAGCCCGTGGCCGCGAAGCCCTGTTCCTCGGTACGGCCACCCGTCACGTCGTACGAGAAGATCCGGCCGCGCTCGCGGTCGAGGTCGTACCCGGCGAACAGCGGCACGACCGCGAGGCCCTGCATCGCCATGCCCAGGTTCGAACGGATCATCGTGGAGAGGCGGTTGGCCTTGCCCTCCAGCGAGAGCTGCGCGCCCTCGACCTTCTCGAAGTGCTCCAGCTCCAGCTGGAACAGCTTCACCATCTCCACCGCGAGACCGGCGGTGCCGGCGATACCGACGGCCGAGTACTCGTCCGCCGGGAAGACCTTCTCCATGTCGCGCGAAGCGATCATGTTGCCCATCGTGGCCCGCCGGTCACCGGCGAGCACCACGCCGCCGGGGAACGTGACCGCCACGATCGTGGTGCCGTGCGGCGCCTCGAACGCACCCTGCACCGTCGGCAGGTTGCGCTTGCCGGGCAGCATCTCGGGCGAGTGCTCACCCAGGAAGTCCATGAAGGACGAGGACCCAGGCGTCAGGAAGGCAGCTGGTAGACGCCCGGTGCTACGAGGATTGGCTTCCACGGAGTTCCTTCCACGTAAGCGGCCGCACGCCTTATGGCGTCTGGCCGGTCCTTGAACTGCCCCAGTGCCGCATTGCAGCTGAAGCACAACACGCCACGGACCCTACCCGTCTGGTGACAGTGATCCACATGCTCTGCCGGTGCAGCAAGGCAGATACAACAAACACCTTGCTGCTCGGCGATCAGAGCATCCAACTCGTCGGGCGACAAACCGTACTTGCGCTTGAAGTAGCTGATTCGGTTGCGTTCGGCTCGGCATTCGCGACAGTAGCTCGACCAACCATCCGAGGAGGACTTGTTGGGCTCCCACTCCGAATGCGGCTTGATCTCCTCACACTGCGGGCAGCGCTTGTGCCCCGAAGGCACATCGGCCTTGACGCGAACACGCTTCCCCTTGGCTTCCTGACGCTGCCGGTAGTACTCCGCAGAGCACTCCCGGCAGTACGCCTGGAGACCATCGGACATCGATCTATTGCTCGCGAACGCTGCCCGCGTGAGGAGCTGTTGGCACCTGGAGCAGCGCCTCAGCCCCGAACCATCAACCACGAATGACACCTTCGAATCGGAGGAGTAGTTACTCCCCACCCTTCTGAACGAAGGACCTCACGAAATCCTCGGCATTCTCTTCGAGGACGTCATCGATCTCGTCAAGAACCGAGTCGACATCCTCACTCAGCTTCTCCTGGCGCTCCGCCAGATCCTCGGAAGCCTGCGCCTCGGGCGCCTGCTCCTCGGTCTCCGTGGAACGCGTGGCCTTCTGCTGTCCGCCGCCGGTGTCCTTGGTCGCCATGTCCCTCACCCCGCTCGGTGTCGACGTTCGCCGTTCTTGATCAGACCCTACGCCGAGGGTCCGACATCGGCCCCGCAGTTACTTCAACGTACGAGGCCTACCCCTGTGTTTCCCATCAGAGGCGTATTCAGCCGCCGGAAAGCACCCGCACCAGTTCTTCCGCGGTCCTGCACCTGTCCAGCAGCTCTTTGACGTGATTACGCGTTCCGCGTAGTGGTTCCAGGGTTGGGACCCGCTGCAGGGAATCGCGGCCGGGCAGGTCGAAAATGACGGAGTCCCAGGAGGCCGCGGCGACGTCGTCGGCGTACTGCTCCAGGCAGCGGCCGCGGAAGTACGCGCGGGTGTCCTCCGGGGGTTTGGTCTCGGCTCGCTCGACTTCCGGTTCGTCCAGAAGGCGCTTCATCTTGCCTCGTGCCACGAGGCGGTTGTAGAGGCCCTTCTCGGCGCGTACGTCGGCGTACTGAAGGTCGACGAGGTGCAGGCGCGCGGCGTCCCAGTCGAGGCTGTCGCGGCGCCGGTAGCCCTCCATGAGTTCCTTCTTGGCGATCCAGTCGAGTTCGCCGGACAGGCTCATGGGGTCGTTCTCGAGCCGGTTGAGGGTGTCCTCCCAGCGGCCGAGTACGTCCTTGGTCTGTTCGTCCGCGTCGGAGCCGTAACGCTCTTCGACGTACTTGCGGGCGAGTTCGTAGTACTCCATCTGCAGCTGCACCGCGGTGAGCGTGCGGCCGCTGCGCAGCGTCACGAGGCGCTTGAGTGACGGGTCGTGGGAGACCTGGTGGAGGGTGCGTACGGGCTGGTCGACCGCGAGGTCGACGGCGATGAAGTTGTCCTCGATCATCGACAGGACCAGGGCCGTCGTGCCCAGTTTCAGATAGGTCGAGATCTCCGACAGGTTCGCGTCGCCGATGATGACGTGCAGTCGGCGGTACTTCTCCGCGTCGGAGTGCGGCTCGTCGCGGGTGTTGATGATGGGGCGCTTGAGGGTGGTCTCCAGCCCTACCTCGACCTCGAAGTAGTCGGCGCGCTGGCTGATCTGGAAGCCGTGCTCGTGTCCGTCCTGGCCGATGCCGACGCGTCCTGCTCCGGTGACGACCTGGCGGGAGACGAAGAACGGGGTGAGGTGGCGCACGATGTCCGAGAAGGGGGTCTCCCGCTTCATCAGATAGTTCTCGTGCGTGCCGTACGAGGCGCCTTTGTTGTCGGTGTTGTTCTTGTAGAGGTGGATCGGCTGGGCGCCGGGCAGGTTGGCCGCCCGTTCGGCGGCCTCGGCCATGATGCGTTCGCCGGCCTTGTCCCACAGCACGGCGTCGCGGGGGTTGGTGACTTCGGGCGAGCTGTACTCGGGGTGTGCGTGATCGACGTACAGGCGTGCGCCGTTGGTGAGGATCACGTTGGCGAGGCCGATGTCCTCGTCGGTGAGCTGGCTGGAGTCGGCGGCCTCGCGGGCGAGGTCGAAGCCTCGCGCGTCGCGCAGCGGGTTCTCCTCCTCGAAGTCCCAGCGGGCGCGCCGCGCCCGGTGCATCGCCGCCGCGTAGGCGTTGACGATCTGGGACGAGGTGAGCATGGCATTGGCGTTGGGGTGGCCGGGCACGGAGATGCCGTACTCGGTCTCGATGCCCATTACTCGCCGTACGGTCATGCGGCCCTCCTTGCCCGGCGGCGCTCCCTTGTGGGAGCGGCGCTCAAGTACCGCTGGTTCTCCGGGTCGTGTGCGGTGCCCGTCCCCGCACTGCGCGACGCGGCGGTACGGAAGAGCCTAGAACGGCTTTGCGCTGGTGGGGAGATCAATTGCGTCATTGCCTGTACCGCGCTGGTGACTTGGTGACGTCCTGGGAAAAACAGTCGGCTGCGGATACCCCGTGAAGGGCACCCGCAGCCGCCCTGCCATTTACAGGTACTGGCCGGTGTTGGCCACCGTGTCGATGGAGCGTCCGGTGTCCGCGCCCTGCTTTCCGGTGACGAGCGTACGGATGTAGACGATCCGCTCGCCCTTCTTGCCGGAGATACGGGCCCAGTCGTCGGGGTTGGTGGTGTTGGGCAGGTCCTCGTTCTCCTTGAACTCGTCCACGCAGGCCTGGAGGAGGTGGGAGACGCGAAGGCCCTTCTGGTTGGCGTCGAGGAAGTCCTTGATCGCCATCTTCTTGGCGCGGCCGACGATGTTCTCGATCATGGCGCCGGAGTTGAAGTCCTTGAAGTAGAGGACTTCCTTGTCGCCGTTGGCGTACGTGACTTCGAGGAAGCGGTTCTCCTCGGATTCGGCGTACATGTGCTCAACAGCGGTCTGGATCATGCCTTGGACGGTGCTGCCGCGGTCGCCGCTGTGTTCGCCGAGGTCGTCGGCGTGCAGCGGGAGTCGTTCGGTGAGGTACTTGCCGAAGATGTCCTTGGCTGCCTGGGCGTCGGGGCGCTCGATCTTGATTTTCACGTCGAGCCGGCCGGGGCGCAGGATGGCGGGGTCGATCATGTCCTCGCGGTTGGAGGCGCCGATCACGACCACGTTCTCCAGGCCCTCCACACCGTCGATCTCGGCGAGCAGCTGGGGGACGATGGTGTTCTCCACGTCCGAGCTGACGCCGGATCCGCGGGTGCGGAACAGGGACTCCATCTCGTCGAAGAAGACGATGACGGGGGTGCCTTCGCTGGCCTTCTCACGAGCACGCTGGAAGACGAGGCGGATCTGCCGCTCGGTCTCGCCGACGTACTTGTTGAGGAGCTCGGGGCCCTTGATGTTGAGGAAGAAGGACTTGCCCTGGGCCTGTCCGGTGACCTCGGCGACCTTCTTCGCAAGGGAGTTGGCGACTGCCTTGGCGATGAGGGTCTTACCGCAGCCGGGCGGGCCGTAGAGCAGTACGCCCTTGGGCGGGCGCAGTTCGTGCTCCTTGAACAGGTCCGGGTAGAGGTAGGGGAGCTCGACCGCGTCGCGGATCATCTCGATCTGGTTGCCCAGACCGCCGATCTGCTCGTAGCCGATGTCCGGGACCTCTTCGAGGACGAGTTCTTCGACCTCGCTCTTGGGTACGACTTCGTAGACGTATCCGGAGCGTGGTTCGAGGAGCAGGGCGTCGCCGGGGCGGATGACCACGTCGAGCAGGGGCTCGGCGAGGCGTACCACGCGCTCTTCGTCGGTGTGGCCCTGTACCAGGGCTCGTTCGCCGTCCTCGAGGATCTCCTTGAGGGTGACGATGTCGCCGACGCTCTCGAATTCCATGGCCTCGACCACGTTGAGCGCTTCGTTGAGCATCAGTTCCTGGCCGCGCCTCAGATCGTCGAGTTCGACGCTGGGGCTGACGTTCACACGCAGTTTGCGGCCGCCGGTGAAGATATCCGCTGTGCCGTCCTCATTGGCGCTGAGGAAGACACCGAAGCCGGCCGGTGGCTGTGCGAGCCGGTCGACTTCTTCCTTGAGGGCCACGATCTGGTCGCGGGCCTCGCGGAGCGTGTTGGCGAGCCGTTCATTCTGCGCTGAGACTCCGGCCAGGCTGGTCTGCAGCTCGACGATCCGCTCTTCGAGAATCCTCGTATGACGCGGAGAGTCGGCGAGCTTGCGTCGCAGGACGGCGATCTCCTGCTCGAGATAGGCAATCTGGCCGGCCGGGTCATCGGACCCTCGAGCCGGGCGGATGCCGCGGTTCATGTCGTCGTCGTGGGCTGCCACGGTCCTCACCTCCTCCGGGGGGAGCTGGACGCTTCCTGACCCTACCTGGGCAGGTAGGGATTGAAACCCCTAGATCACAAAGACGTCCCGGGTGTGTCTGATCTTCACCCTTGCGTTCTCCCTCGCGCCAGGTGAATACCCACCGAACAACATCGAAAAGCGAGCGGTTGTATTGTCGAAACGTTCAACACCCGTCAGAGCTGGCCCGACTTGTGTGGTGTTGAGCGGCTCCGGGTTGAGTACCGGGTGAGCACCGATGGAAAGAGCAGGAGACATGACCGTGACGCACGAGGCCCCCTCCACCGAGAGCGGAGAGGAGCTCGAGGTCTGGATCGACCAGGACCTCTGCACCGGCGACGGGATCTGCGCGCAGTACGCGCCGGAGGTCTTCGAGCTCGACATCGACGGACTGGCGTACGTGAAGGACTCGGGGGACGAGCTCCTGCAGCAGCCGGGCGCGACAACGCGCGTGCCGCTGCCGCTGATCCGTGATGTCGTGGACTCGGCGAAGGAGTGTCCGGGCGACTGTATCCATGTACGCCGCATTTCGGACAAGGTCGAAGTCTACGGACCGGACGCAGAGTAGCCGTCAGGCTTCTGAGCGTGACGAAAAGGCCCGTACCTGCCGGGGATCGGCGGGTACGGGCCTTTGTTTTCGGCCGTTTCGCGGGAAGCCCGCGTTAAGTGCTGGTTTATCCCGGTTCGGACCGCAGGGATACGGGAGTCAGGCGCCGACCGCCGCACTCTGCTCGGAGCGTACGAACGCGTCGCCTTGCCACTGCCACTTGGCCTTCTCGGTCTTGTCGGGGCAGCAGCGGGGCACCGTGGACGAGGAGTAGCCCAGCAGCGTGGCCGTGACGACGCGGTTGGTGACCGCGAAGTCGGTGACGTTGAGCTTGTCCTTCGGGTCCACCAGGGTGGCCACGACGCGGGGCTTGCCGGTGGCGGGCTTGGCGATCACGTAGACGCCGCTGGGCGGTGTGCCCGAGCCCGCGGCGCAGCGGGCGACGGCGACCGTCTCCGTTCTGCCGTCGCCGTCGAGATCGCCTGCGGCGTGCTTGATGATCTGCGGCCGCTCGCCGGCGCAGTTCATCGGGATCTGGGCCGCTGACGGGTCGGGTGCCGCTTGTGCGGCGGCCGGCGGCGGTCCCGCCTGCGCGGCGGTGGCGTCGTCGGGCTGAATGAACGAGGAGGCCGCGACGACCGCGGCGAGGGCCGCTGCGGTCGCGAGCCAGTGCATGGGGTTGGTGCGGGCGTGGGCGAGCTCCGGTACGGCGGAGGGCTGCTGCACGAGGAGGGTCTCCTGTGAGGGCTGTGCCGGTGGGGGTGACCGGAATGGTGTCACACCTCACAGGGTGACGGAACGGCGGGGTCCGGTGTGGCCGCGTAAAACCTCGGTCAATACGACGGCGCCGGCGCCGAGTTCCGCATTCGCTGCGGGAACTCGGCGGCGGCGCCGGTGCGTTGAGTGATGGCCGTACGTCAGCTGCGGCCGCGGGCTCCGCCTTCGGCGTTCGGACCGTCGTAGTCCTCGCCGTAGGCGCCCTTGGAGGGGCGGCGGCGGCGCATGGGCGGCTCGACGCCGTCCGCGAGGCGGCGGGCGGTGAGCAGGAAGCCGGTGTGGCCGATCATCCGGTGGTCGGGGCGGACCGCGAGGCCCTCCACGTGCCAGTTGCGGATCATCGACTCCCACGAGGTGGGCTCGTTGAAGCAGCCGATCTCGCGGATGGACTCCACGGTGCGCGCGAGCTGCGTGGTGGTGGCCACGTAGCAGCACAGGATGCCGCCGGGGACGAGCGCCTTCTTGACGACGTCCAGGCACTCCCAGGGAGCGAGCATGTCGAGGATGACGCGGTCCACGTCGGTGTCGGACAGGTTGTCCTGGAGGTCGCCGACGGTGAGCTGCCAGGCGGGGTGCGGCTCGCCGAAGTAGCGCTCCACGTTCGCCTTCGCGATCTCGGCGAAGTCCTCGCGGCGCTCGTAGCTGTGCAGCATGCCCTCGTCGCCGATGGCCCGCAGCAGGAAGCTGCTGAGCGAGCCGGAGCCGACACCGGCCTCCACGACGCGCGCGCCGGGGAAGATGTCGGCGAAGGCGAGGATCTGGCCCGCGTCCTTCGGGTAGACCACGGCGGCGCCGCGGGGCATGGACAGGACATAGTCGGGGAGCAGGGGGCGCAGCGCGAGGTAGGCCACATTGCCCGTCGTGCGGACAACGCTGCCCTCGGGAGCGCCGATCAGCTCGTCGTGCGGGAAGGAACCCTTGTGGGTGTGGAAGTTCTTTCCCTCTTCGAGCGTGAACGTGTAGTGGCGGCCCTTGGGGTCGGTCAGCTGTACCTGGTCCCCGACCTTGAAGGGCCCGCGTCGGCGGGCGGCACCGGTCGGTTCGGACATGTGAACAGCCTACCGGCCGTGGCGGGGCCCGCTCACCACGGCCGGGGACGCCCCTCGGCGGTCAGCCGGAGCGGTCCATCGCCTTGACGAAGGCGCGCTCGACGTCGGAGGTGGACAGGACGCCGTAGATCTCGCCGGTCTCCTCGACCACCAGGTACTCGGTGGCGGGGGTGGCCCGCAGGGTGTCGAGGAGCTCCTCGCCGGAGAGTTCTGCGGAGACCTTCATGCCCTCGGTGAGGTCCTGCGCAAGGCCGCTGACCGCGACCCACGGGCGGCGGTGCTCCGGGACGCCGGCGATGGCCGCTTCCCGTACCAGTGAGATGGGGTCTCCGTGGCCGTCCACGACGACGAGCGCGCGGGCACCGGCGTCGTTGGCGCGGCGCAGGGCCTCGGAGAGCGGGGTCGAGGACTCCACCGGGACGGCTCGGCGGGTGAGCTTGCGGGCGCGCAGCTCCGGCAGGCGCTCGCGCAGGCGGGCCATGCGCAGGCTGTTGCCCGCACCGGTCCAGATGATCGCGGCGAGGATCGCGGCGAGCAGTGCGTCGGTGACGGTGTCCATGCCGACGGAGTCGGTGGCCTCCGCGCCGAGCACGCCGGTCTGGGTGAGCAGGGGCAGGCCGATCAGTACGGAGACGGCGAGGGCGCGGCCCACCCAGGCGGCGGCGACGGTGCCGCTCATCGGCTTGCCGGTGATCTTCCAGACGACGGCGCGCAGCATCCGGCCGCCGTCGAGCGGCAGTCCGGGCAGCAGGTTGAAGGCGGCCACGATCAGGTTCGAGATCATCAGTCCGGCCACGAGGACACCGGGTACGGTGCCGGGTTCGACGGCCTGCATGCCCGCGTAGAAGACACCCGCGAGGACGAGGGAGAGCAGCGGGCCGACGAAGGCGAGCACGAACTCGCGGCCCGGGGTCTCGGACTCCTTCTCGATCTCCGAGACGCCGCCGAAGAACTGCAGCTGGATCTTGCGCACCGGGAGCTTGAAGCGCAGCGCGGCGACGGTGTGGGCGAGTTCGTGGACGAGGACCGAGGCGTAGAAGGCGACGGCGAAGAAGAGGGAGACGAGGTAGCGGGCGGCGCCGAGCTCGGGCAGGACGCGGTCGAGCTGACCGCCGAAGACCCAGGTGATCAGAGCGGCGACGAGGAACCAGCTGGGCGCCACGTAGATCGGTACGCCCAAGATCCGGCCCATGAGGAGGCCGCCGCCGGGCGCCTTCTTGTCCTGGTCGCCGCCGGGTTTGCCCTTGCCTTCGGTCCCGGTGGTGTGCTGGGTGAGGGCCCGGATCTCTGCGGTGTGCTGCTGAGCGTCGGGCTTTGCAGCTGCGGACGGGGTGCCGGTTGCGGTGGGGGCGGCGTCGCCTTGCCCGGACCGCTCGGTGTCCGCGGTGGGTGCCGCCTGGTGCGCGGGATCCGCTTCGGTGTCCACGGGTTGCGCCTCGTCGCGTACGGGGAGGTCCTCGTCTTCGCGTACGCCTGGGTCAACGCCCTGTCCCGCGGCGGCATCGCCTTCGTCCCGTACGGGAGCGTCGCCGTCCTGCCGGGCCGGCAGCCGCGGCGGCACGTTCCGCTCGGACGTGGGGCCGCTGTCCCCGCCGCCGGTACGCGGCAGTCCGCTCGCGCCGCTCTCGTCCACTGTGAGCCCCTTCAGTCCCCGCCGTGTCCTGTCGTGCCCATCGTTCCGCTACGTACGGATCGTCCCGCCGCCACCGTCCCGAGTGCGCTCCGCCGGCCCGACAGCCGTGTGCCGACGGGGCGTTGCACGTGCGTCACTCTCTCACGATCATGCGGAACGGCAGAGCTCCCGTCGATGGTAGGCGTCCGTTGTCAGTCATGGGCCGTAGGGTCTTCTGCATGGACAACAGCACCGAGGCCGGCGGGCCCGCGGCGAGCGTCGCAGAACCCTCGGGTGTGGCGAAGGCGCCGAGCGCGCCCGTGTCGCTCTCGCCTTCGCGGGCGAGCGACTTCATGCAGTGCCCCCTGCTCTACCGCTTCCGGGTCATCGACAAGCTGCCCGAGAAGCCGAGCCCGGCCGCCACCCGCGGCACCCTGGTGCATGCCGTCCTGGAGCGTCTCTTCGACGCGCCCGCCGCCGAGCGCACCGCGCCGCGCGCCAAGTCGCTGATCCCCGGGCAGTGGGACCGGCTCAGGGAGTCGAAGCCCGAGCTGGCGGAGCTGTTCCAGGACACCGACGAGCGCACGGCCGGTGACCAGCTCTCCCAGTGGCTCACCGAGGCGGAGGCGCTCGTCGAGCGGTGGTTCACGCTCGAGGACCCCACGCGGCTCGAGCCGGCCGAGCGTGAGCTGTTCGTCGAGACCAGCCTGGAGTCGGGGCTCAAGCTGCGCGGAATCATCGACCGCGTGGATGTGGCGCCCACCGGCGAGGTGCGGATCGTCGACTACAAGACGGGCAAGGCGCCGCGCGCGGAGTACGCGGACGGTGCGCTGTTCCAGATGAAGTTCTACGCCCTGGTGGTGTGGCGGCTGAAGGGCGTGATCCCGCGCCGGCTGCAGCTGGTCTATCTCGGCAGTGGTGATGTGCTGACGTACGACCCGGTGACGGCCGATCTGGAGATGGTGGAGCGCAAGCTGCACGCGCTGTGGGAGGCCATCCGCGAGGCCACGGAGACGGGTGAGTGGCGTCCGCGGCCCAGCAAGCTGTGCGGCTGGTGCGACCACCAGGCCGTGTGTCCGGAATTCGGGGGTACTCCCCCGCCGTATCCGCTGCAGATCCGCCCGCCGCGTCCCGCCGGGGACGCTCAGGGCACAATGGGGCCGGTCTAGTCCTCATCGAGAGGGCATGGGCCGCGCTGAACTAAGGAGAGATGCTGTGGCGATCCGCGTCCTGCTGGTCGACGACCAGCCGCTGCTGCGCACCGGATTCCGGATGATTCTGGAGGCCGAGCAGGATCTCGCGGTAGTGGGCGAGGCCGGTGACGGTCTGCAGGCGCTCGACCAGGTGCGTGCGCTGCAGCCCGATGTCGTGCTCATGGACATCCGGATGCCGCGGATGGACGGCGTCGAGGCGACCCGACAGATCACCGGGCCGGAGCGCAACGGTCCGGCGAAGGTCCTGGTGCTCACCACCTTCGACCTCGACGAGTACGTGGTCGAAGCGCTGAAGGCAGGTGCCAGCGGCTTCCTGCTCAAGGACGCGCCCGCCACCGAGCTGGTGCAGGCGATCCGGGTGGTCGCGGCCGGCGAGGCGATGCTCGCGCCGAGCATCACGCGCCGGCTGCTCGACAAGTACGCCGACCATCTGCCGTCGGGCGAGGAGCCCGTGCCGGACACGCTGGGCACCCTGACCGATCGTGAGGTCGAGGTGCTCAAGCTGGTGGCGCGCGGTCTTTCCAATGCGGAGATCGCCGCGGATCTGTTCGTCAGCGAGACCACCGTGAAGACCCATGTGGGCCATGTGCTGACCAAGTTGGGGCTCAGGGACCGGGTGCAGGCCGCGGTCTACGCGTACGAGAGCGGTCTCGTACGGCCTGGGGCGCAGTAGCCGAGCCGTCCGCGAGGAAGAAGTGCCTGACGTACGAAGAGGAGGGCCGCACCCGACACGGGTGCGGCCCTCCTCTTCGTACAGGCCCGCGCAGGCGGGTCAGCCCTTGTGCAGCTCCCAGAAGCGGAAGACCGTCGAGGAGTCCAGGCACCACTCGACGCCGGAGATCTCCTCGCCGACGACGGCGTACTGCTTGCCCTGCCACAGCGGGATGATCGGCAGCTCGGCGGCGACGAGGTCCTGCAGCTCGCCGAACTGGCTCTTGGTGGCGGTGCGTTCGGTCAGCGTGGCCGTGCCCGGGATGATCCGGCCGGTGATCGCGTCGTTGGTGTAGTTGTTCATCAGGACGTTGTCCTTGCCGAAGAACGGCTGCGTGAAGTTCTCCGGGTCCGGATAGTCGGGAACCCAGCCCTTCACGTAGACGCCGTACTTGCCGGCCTCGACGCCCTTCTCGTACTGGTCGAAGGGCACCGACTTCACATCGGCCTGGAACAGGCCGCTGTCGTTGAGCTGCTTGGCGATCGCCTTGAACTCCTCGACGGTGGCCGGGCCGTAACGCGCGGGCGTCGCCCACAGCGTCAGCTTGACCTTGTCGGTGATGCCCTCGGAGCGCAGCGCCTGCTCGGCCTTGTCGCGCTGCGGACTACCGCCGTAGGTGTCGAAGAACGCGGTGTTGTGGCCCTCGATACCGGCCGGAATGATCGAGTAGAGCGCCGAGGCGGTCTGGTCGTACACCTCGGAGACCAGCTTCTCGCGGTCGATCAGATACGCGAGGGCCTTGCGCACACCGAGCTTGCCGACGACCGGGTCGTTCACGTTGAGGACCAGGTGCTGCACCTCGGCACTGGTGCCCTCGACGACCTCCACCTGCTGGTCGGAGCTGCCGCTGCCAAGGTCGGCGATATCGCCGGCCGACAGGCCTCGGTAGGCGATATCGATGTCGCCGCCGAGCATCGCCTGCTTCAGCTTCTCGCGGTCGTCGTGGAAGAAGCGCAGCGTGACACCCGAGTTCTGGGTCTCGGCCTCGCCCTTGTAGGAGCTGTTGACCTTGAACACGGCCTCGTTGTCGCCGTACGAGTCCAGCGTGTAGGCGCCCGAACCGACCGCCTTTCCGTCGGTGCGCAGCTTGCCGGCGGGGTACTCGCGGTGGTCCACGATCGAGCCGGCACCGGAGGCGATCTTGCTGGGGAAGGTCGCGTCGGGGACCTTGAGGTGGAAGACCACCGTCTTGGCGTCCGGGGTCGTGATCTTGTCGAGCGAGCTGAACATGACGGCAGGGCCGTCCGGGTCGTCGATCTTCACGGTCCGGTCGAAGGAGTACTTGACGTCCTTCGAGGTCAGCTCGTTGCCGTTGGAGAACTCCAGACCGTCACGCAGGGTGCAGGTGAGTTCCTTGGTCGCCGAGTCCGTGAACTTGCAGCTCTCGGCCGCCTCCGGCTCCGGCTCCGTACCGCCCTTGGGGAAGGCGAGGAGCGACTGGAAGACGTTGTTGAAGAGCAGCCAGGAGCCCGGGTCGTAGCCGGATGCCGGGTCGGTCGCCAGCACGTCGTCGGACATGCCGACCACGACCGCGCCGTCCTCGCCCGCGCTTCCGCCCTGCTCGGTACCGCAGCCGGTGAGCAGTCCGGCGGCGAGGCCGGCCGCCAGGATCGGGGCAGGCAAGGACTTACGTATGTTCACTGGATCCTCGGAGGTGTGGTGAGACCGAAGGTGTGGAGGAGACGGGCACGCCCGTGCGGGGGCGTGCCCGTGTGCTCAGCGCTGCCGCCGAGCGGGCGCCGGCGTCACTCGCCGATGCCGCGCCCGAGCTCCCAGAGCTGCATGTTGGAGGAGGAGTTGAGGACCCACTCGACGCCGGTGATGTCGTCACGCGCGGCGACGTACGTCTTGCCCTGCCACAGCGGAAGGATCGGAACGTCCTCGGCGATGACGTCCTGGATCGCCTTCAGGGAGTCGCTCGCGGCGAGGCGGTCGGCTTCCCGACGGGACGCGGGGATGAGGTCGTTGATGATCTCGCTGTTGCGGTACGGGGAGTTGAGGAAGTTGTCCTCGCCGACGAACGGGGCGAGGAAGTTGTCCGCGTCCGGGAAGTCGGGGAACCAGCCCATGCCGTAGACGCCGTACTCGCCCTTGAGCTCCGCGGGAAGGTACTTCTTCCACGGCTTGCCCTCGATGGTCACATCGAACAGACCGCTGTCGTTGAGCTGCTTGCTCAGCACCTCGAACTCCTGCTTGGTGACCTCACCGTAGTGGTCGGTCGTGTAGTGCAGGGTCAGCTTGACCGGGGTCTTGATGCCGGCCTTGCTGAGGTAGCCGGCTGCCCTCGCCTTGTTCGGCTCGCTGTACTTGTTGAAGAAGGAGTTCTTGTGCCCGGTGATGCTGGTGGGCACGAGCGAGTACAGCTTCTCCGCGGTGGTGCCGTACACCTCGGAGACCAGCGCGGCGCGGTCGACGAGCTGGGCCATGGCCTGGCGGACGGCCTTCTCCTTGACCACGGGAGCGTCGGTGTCGAAGCCGAGGTAGCGGATCTCGAGGCCGGGCATCTCGACGAGCTCGATGCCCTCGTCCTCGCCTTCGGTGAAGTCCTTGATCTGCGCGGGCTCGATGGTGCGGCCCATCACGTCGATATCGCCGCTCTTGAGCGCCGTGCTCATCTCGGAGGCCTTGGCGAAGGTCCGCATCTCGATCTTGTCGCTGTTGACCTTCAGCGAACCCTTGTAGTTCGAGTTCTTCGTGAAGACCGTCTTGACGACCTCTTCGCCGTCGTCGCCCTTCCGGGTCTCCGTCTCGGCGGTGTACGGGCCGGAGCCGTCGATCTGGAAGCCGGCGCGCAGCTTGCCCTTGGGGTACTCATCGGGGTTGATGATGCCCGCCGCGGGCGTGGCCAGCTTCTGCGGGAACGTCGCGTCGGAGGCCTTGAGGTGGAAGACGATCTTCTTCTCGCCGACCGGCTCTACCTTGTCGATGCCCGAGAGCAGCGAGGCGACACCGCTGTTCTGGGCGTCCGGGAGGCTCTCACCGAGGTCCATGACCCGCTGGACGGAGTACTGGACGTCGTCGGCCGTCAGATCGTCCCCGTTGGAGAACTTCAGCCCGTCGCGCAGCGTGCACTCGTAGCGCTTGTTGATGTTGTCCGTGAACCCGCAGCGCTCGGCGGCCTCGGGCTCGGGCTCGCCACCGCCGCGCGGCGAGATCAGCAGCGTCTGCACGGTCTGGCGCAGCACGTTCCACGAACCGGCGTCGTAGGCGTACGCGGTGTCGAACGGCGCCGGGGCGTCGGAGGTGGCGGCGAACGCGTCAGTGGTACCGATCACGATCGCGTCGCCACTGTCCCCGCCGCCGTCGCTGCCGCAGGCGGCGAGGACGGGGGCGAGCAGGCCAACAACGACCGGCAGCACCAGTGTCTTGCGATTCATGCGCGAAGTACTCCAACGATCGATCCCCAAGTCCCGGCGGCGGGGGGTGGGTGCGCAGGGCAGGGAAGTTATGACGGTGTTCTGGGGGTTCTCGCGAAGACATTAGTGCGCGGCGTCAGGTGGGTTGCAGCGCCCCGGAGTTGGACGTAATCACACAGCGGGAGCGAACGCGGACACACCGAAATCCGGGGTACGGAATGTTTCGTGCACGCCTTGACCAATCGGTACACAACGACGTGCCGGAACCCCCGCAAACGGGGGCTACAGCACATGCACCCACAACTGTCGACCGCTATGCGCGTGATAAACATCACCCTGTCAACTCGATTGAGCGTCAAGGGAATTAACCACTGACGGGTGACGGAAAATACACGCGCCAATGCGCTGCGTTTGCCGTGCATTCGGCGGAACACGCTCGGTGAACGGCCGATGCATTCCCGTAATCGACGGGTGAGCGCTTTCCGGCCGATGGCCGGGTTCCGCTTATCGGTCAGTGACCCACAAGGGCCCGCAGGAACGGCAGGTTCACTTCTTCGAGCGAGGAGACGACCGTACGGCCGGGGCTGGGCGCGATCGGTGCCACCGAGGGGACCGCGACCACCCGGCAGCCGGCCGCCTCGGCGGCGGCGACGCCCGTGGCGGTGTCCTCGACCACGGCGCAGCGCGCGGGGTCGACGCCCAGACGGGCCGCGGCGTGCAGATACGGGTCGGGGTGCGGCTTGGTGCGCTGCACCTCGTCGCCGGCCACGGTCAGGGCGAAGTGGTGGCTGCCGAGCGATTCGAGTACGCGGTCGATGATGCGGCGGTGCGATGCGGAGACCAGGGCCGTGGGCACCTCGTGCGCGACGAGTTCGGCGAGCAGGCGTGCGGCGCCGGGCATCAGCGGCAGGGCCCGGCTGATGCGGTCCTCGAAGGCGTCGTTGAGCAGCACCGTCAGCTCCGGCAGCGTGATGTCCGCGCCGGTGGACTCGATGAGGAACCCGGCGCTGCGGCTCATCGGCCCGCCCACGACCACGTCGCGCCAGGACTCGTCCAGCGCGTGGCCGAGCTGCGCGAACGCCTCGACCTCGGCGTCCCACCAGAAGCCCTCGGTGTCCACGAGGGTGCCGTCCATGTCGAGCAGCACGGCCTGCAGATTGCTTTGCGCCGTACGTGTACCGACTGCGGGGACCGTACTGGTCATTCGGCCACACCTCCATAAGGGACGAGAAGGCCGGTCGCCTGGACCCGCGGTGATTTCCGCTGGTGAAGGCGACCGGCCTGCACTGGACCGACCAGTGTACGTCCCGTCCGCGCGAAGTGCGCGGGAGATCCTCTCCGGGCTTTCGAGGGGCTTTCCCCGGTACCCCGAACGCCCTAGCGGGCGTTGAAGTACTTCGCTTCCGGGTGGTGGATGACGATGGCGTCCGTGGACTGCTCCGGGTGGAGCTGGAACTCCTCGCTCAGGTGGACGCCGATGCGCTCGGGCTCGAGGAGCTGTGCGATCTTCGCGCGGTCCTCCAGGTCGGGGCAGGCCCCGTAACCGAGGGAGAAGCGCGCGCCGCGGTACTTGAGCGCGAACATGTCCTCCATCGCGGAGGGGTCCTCGCCCGAGAAGCCGAGCTCGGAGCGGACCCGGGCGTGCCAGTACTCGGCGAGCGCCTCGGCCAACTGCACGGACAGGCCGTGCAGTTCGAGGTAGTCACGGTAGGAGTTGGACTCGAAGAGCTCGGCGGTGGCCTCACCGATCTTCGAGCCGACCGTAACGACCTGCAGGCCCACCACGTCGACCTCGCCGGACTCCTCCGGACGGAAGAAGTCCGCGAGGCACAGGCGGCGGCCGCGGCGCTGGCGCGGGAAGGTGAAGCGGGTGCGCTCGTTGCCCTGCTCGTCGAGGAGGATCAGGTCCTCTCCCTTGGAGACACAGGGGAAGTAGCCGTAGACGACGGCCGCTTCGAGCAGGTTCTTGGTGTGCAGCTCGTCCAGCCAGCCGCGCAGCCGCGGACGGCCCTCGGTCTCGACGAGCTCCTCGTAGGTGGGCCCGTCGCCCTTGCGGTTCTGCTTGAGGCCCCACTGGCCCTTGAACAGCGCGCCCTCGTCCAGCCAGGACGCGTACTCCTTGAGCTGGATGCCCTTGATCACGCGGGTGCCCCAGAAGGGCGGCTCCGGGACCGGGTTGTCGATCGACACGTCGGAGCGGCCCTGCGGCTCGTCCTCGTCGCGCTCGGCCACCTGGACGCCGGTGGCCTTGACGCGGCGCTGCTTGAGCTCGGGAAGGACCGCGCCGGGCACGCCGCGCTTCACTCCGATCAGCGCGTCCATGAGGCGCAGTCCCTCGAACGCGTCGCGGGCGTAGCGGACTTCGCCCTCGTAGATCTCGTGCAGATCCTGCTCCACGTACGCGCGCGTCAGGGCCGCGCCGCCGAGGATGACCGGGTAGTCGGCGGCCATCTTGCGCAGGTTCAGCTCCTGCAGGTTCTCCTTCATGATCACGGTGGACTTCACGAGGAGGCCGGACATGCCGATCACGTCGGCCCGGTGTTCCTCGGCGGCTTCGAGGATCGCGGAGACGGGCTGCTTGATGCCCAGGTTGACGACGTTGTAGCCGTTGTTCGTCAGGATGATGTCGACGAGGTTCTTGCCGATGTCGTGGACGTCTCCGCGGACGGTGGCAAGGACGATGGTGCCCTTGCCCTCCTCACCCTCGGCCTTCTCCATGTGCGGTTCGAGGTAGGCCACCGCGGTCTTCATGACCTCGGCGGACTGGAGGACGAACGGCAGCTGCATCTGGCCGGAGCCGAACAGCTCGCCGACCACCTTCATGCCTTCGAGCAGGGTGTTGTTGACGATGTCGAGGGCCGGGGTGTCCTGCAGGGCCTCGTCGAGGTCGGCTTCGAGGCCGTTCTTCTCGCCGTCGATGATGCGGCGCTGCAAGCGCTCGTCGAGCGGAAGGGCGAGCAGCTCCTCCGCCTTGCCCGCCTTCATCGACTTGGTCGAGACGCCCTCGAAGAGCGCCATCAGCTTCTGCAGCGGGTCGTAGCCCTCGGACCGGCGATCGTGGATCAGGTCGAGCGCGGTGTTGACCTGCTCGTCGTCGAAGCGTGCGATCGGGAGGATCTTGGAGGCGTGGACGATCGCCGAGTCCAGACCTGCCTTGACGCACTCGTCGAGGAAGACCGAGTTGAGCAGCACACGGGCGGCCGGGTTGAGGCCGAACGAGATGTTCGACAGACCCAGGGTCGTCTGGACGTCCGGGTGGCGCCTCTTCAGCTCGCGGATCGCCTCGATGGTGGCAACGCCGTCCTTGCGGGACTCCTCCTGGCCCGTACAGATCGTGAAGGTGAGGACGTCGATGAGGATGTCGGACTCGCGGATGCCCCAGTTGCCGGTGAGGTCGTCGATGAGCCGCTCGGCGATGGCGACCTTGTGCTCGACGGTGCGGGCCTGGCCCTCCTCGTCGATGGTCAGCGCGATGAGGGCCGCACCGTGCTCCTTGGCAAGCGCGGTGACCGTCGCGAACCGCGACTCGGGTCCGTCGCCGTCCTCGTAGTTGACGGAGTTGATGACCGAGCGGCCGCCCAGCTTCTCCAACCCGGCCCGGAGCACGGGCAGTTCCGTGGAGTCGAGGACGATCGGGATGGTGGATGCGGTGGCGAAGAGACCGGCCAGCTTCTCCATGTCGGCGACGCCGTCGCGCCCCACGTAGTCCACGCAGAGGTCGAGCATGTGGGCGCCCTCGCGGATCTGGTCGCGCGCCATCTCCACACAGTCGTCCCAGCGGGCCTCCAGCATGGCCTCGCGGAACTTCTTCGAACCGTTGGCGTTGGTGCGCTCGCCGATCGCCATGTACGAGATGTCCTGGCGGAACGGGACAGCCTGGTAGAGGGAGGCGGCGGACGCCTCGGGCCGCGGCTCGCGTACCGGCGGGACCTGGCCCTGGACGCGCTCGACGACCTGCCGCAGATGCTCGGGCGTCGTACCGCAGCAGCCTCCGACAAGCGACAGGCCGTACTCGGAGACGAAGCTCTCGTGGGCGTCGGCGAGTTCGGTGGGCGAGAGCGGGTAGTGGGCGCCGTCCTTGGTGAGGATGGGCAGACCGGCGTTGGGCATGCAGGACAGCGGGACGCGGGCGTTACGGGACAGATGGCGCAGGTGCTCGCTCATCTCGGCGGGGCCCGTGGCGCAGTTCATGCCGATCATGTCGATGCCGAGCGGCTCAAGTGCCGTCAAGGCGGCGCCGATCTCGGTGCCAACGAGCATGGTGCCGGTGGTCTCGACGGTGACCGAGACGATGATCGGCAGGTCGATGCCGGCGATCTCGCGGGCCTTGCGTGCGGCGACAATGGCGGACTTGGTCTGCAGGATGTCCTGGGTCGTCTCGACGATCAGCGCGTCGGCTCCGCCCTCGATGAGGCCTTCGGCGTTGCGCTGATACGCGTCGCGGATGGTGCGGTAGTCGATGTGCCCGAGGGTGGGCAGCTTGGTGCCGGGGCCCATCGAGCCGAGCACCCAGCGCTGCTTGCCGGTCTTCGCGGTGTACTCGTCGGCGACCTCGCGGGCCAGTGCGGCGCCCTTGAGCGACAACTCCTGGATCCGGTGGGCGATGTCGTACTCGCCGAGCGCGGAGTGGTTGCAGTTGAAGGTGTTGGTGCCCACACAGTCAGTGCCGACCGCGAAGTACGCGTCGTGCACCGAGCGGACGATGTCGGGGCGGGAGACGTTGAGGATCTCGTTGCAGCCCTCGAGGTCCTGGAAGTCCTCGAGGGTGGGGTCCTGGGCCTGCAGCATGGTGCCCATCGCACCGTCGGAGACCACGACCCGGGTGGCGAAGGCCTCCCGGAGTGCGGCGGCCCGCTCACGGGCGGTCAGGTCAGGCGTGGACGGGGTCGGCTGCGAGGCCATGGAAGAGCTCCCTGGAGTGCGACGGCTGTCGGCTTTGCGCCCTCCCGGCGGACGGCGCACCCGGCCAGGGTAGCCGGGACCAAGGTCCTGGGTGAGGGGCGTCCCAGGGGACGGACGGCGGAGGCGGGCGTCATGGCCGTACCGGGCATGGGCCACGATGTCGGCCGGATACGGAAATCGACGGTGCTCGCCATTAGGACAAGGTCGACAACGGCCGATAGTGTTCAGCATTGTCGAACGACCAGAGGGGTTTCAGGCGATGGCGAAGAACATTCAGTCGCTCGAGCGCGCGGCCGCCATGCTGCGGCTGCTCGCCGGCGGCGAGCGGCGCCTCGGCCTCTCCGACATCGCCTCGTCCCTCGGCCTGGCCAAGGGCACCGCGCACGGCATTCTGCGCACCCTGCAGGCAGAGGGCTTCGTCGAGCAGGACGCCGCCTCGGGCCGCTACCAGCTGGGCGCCGAGCTGCTGCGGCTCGGCAACAGCTATCTCGACATCCACGAGCTGCGCGCCCGCGCACTCGTATGGACCGACGACCTGGCCCGTTCCAGCGGGGAGAGCGTCTACCTGGGCGTCCTGCACCAGCACGGGGTCCTGATCGTGCACCACGTCTTCCGGCCCGACGAGTCACGTCAGGTGCTCGAAGTCGGTGCGATGCACCCGCTGCACTCGACCGCGCTCGGCAAGGTCCTCTCCGCCTACGACCCGGTGGCGCACAGTGAGGTCGTCGAGGTGGAGCGCAAGGAGTTCACGCCCCGCACCGTCACGGCGCTCGACGACTTCGAGTCGGTCCTCGATCTGACCCGCGCGCGCGGGTGGGCCTCCGATGTGGAGGAGACCTGGGACGGGGTGGCCTCGGTGGCCGCGCCCATCCACGACCGGCGGCGGATGCCGGTCGGCGCGGTCGGCATCACCGGCGCCGTGGAGCGGGTGTGCGACGGCGGCGAGCTGCGCAACGAGCTGGTCGCGGCGGTACGGGACTGTGCCCGCGCGGTGTCGCGGGATCTGGGCGCGGGCAGGTTCTGAGCGGTCTCCGCCCAGCCCCTGTTCCCTTCGACGCCCTGCGGCCCTGTTCCCTTCGACGCCCTTCGGCCCCTCCCGTAACGATCGGGATTCCCCCACCCACAAGTCTTGACGTCGAGTTAATCCGGGAACAAGACTTCCGTTCATCGGTCGGCATTGTCGAACAGCTACCGGCAATACGGGGTAGGGTGTGACAACGCGGATCGAGCATCGGCCCAACTACCTGGCTCTGCCCGGTAAATCACCTGGACGAAGGACAAGGGAGTCACGTGTCCAGCTCAGACATCTTTATCGGCGAGACCATCGGTACCGCCGTGCTCATCCTGCTCGGCGGCGGTGTCTGTGCCGCCGTCACGCTCAAGCACTCGAAGGCCCGCAACGCCGGATGGCTCGCGATCACCTTCGGCTGGGGCTTCGCCGTGCTGACCGCCGCGTATCTCGCGGGCGGTGTCTCGGGCGCCCACCTCAACCCGGCCGTCACGATCGGTCTGGCGATCCAGGGCGGGACCGAGTGGGGCGATGTTCCGCTCTACCTCTTCTCCCAGCTGCTCGGCGCCATGATCGGTGCGGTGCTCGTCTGGATCACGTACTACGGACAGTTCCAGGCGCACCTCACCGACCGCGAGATCGTCGGCGGTCCGGGTGCGCAGGACACGGTCAAGGCCGTCTCGAAGGACGCGCCGGGACCGGTGCTCGGCATCTTCTCCACCGGTCCGGAGATCCGTAACGTCGCGCAGAACCTGGCCACGGAGATCATCGCCACCGTCGTCCTGGTCCTCGCGATCCTCACGCAGGGCCTCAACGCCGAGGGCAACGGACTCGGGGTGCTCGGCGCTCTGGTCACCTCGCTCGTCGTGGTCGGCATCGGCCTCTCGCTCGGCGGTCCCACCGGGTACGCCATCAACCCGGTGCGTGACCTCGGCCCGCGCATCGTCCACTCGCTGCTTCCGCTGCCCAACAAGGGCGGTTCGGACTGGTCCTACGCCTGGATCCCGGTCGTCGGACCGATCATCGGCGGTGTGATCGCGGGCGGTCTCTACAAGATCGCCTTCGCCTGACCGACATAGAGAGCGACGCACAGGGCGACGCATAGAGCGACGCACAGAGCGACAGCTACAGGGACACACGAGCCGCCGCCGTACACAGACTTCTGGAGCACGAGAAATGACCGACGCACACACCACAGGGCCGTTCATCGCGGCGATCGACCAGGGCACGACCTCGAGCCGCTGCATCGTCTTCGACACCGACGGCCGGATCGTCTCCGTCGACCAGCGCGAGCACGAGCAGATCTTCCCCAAGCCGGGCTGGGTCGAGCACGACGCCAAGGAGATCTGGGCCAACGTCGAGTCCGTCGTGGCCGGCGCGATCGCCAAGGCGGGCATCACCTCCGCCGACGTCAAGGCGATCGGTATCACCAACCAGCGTGAGACCACGCTGATGTGGGACAAGAACACCGGCGAGCCGGTGCACAACGCGATCGTGTGGCAGGACACCCGCACCGACGCACTGTGCAAGGAGCTCGGCCGCAACGTCGGCCAGGACCGCTTCCGCCGTGAGACCGGTCTGCCGCTCGCCTCGTACTTCTCGGGCCCGAAGGTCCGCTGGCTGCTCGACAACGTCGAGGGTCTGCGCGAGCGCGCCGAACGTGGCGAGATCCTCTTCGGCACGATGGACTCCTGGGTCATCTGGAACCTGACCGGTGGCGTGGACGGCGGTGTGCACGTCACGGACGTCACCAACGCCTCGCGCACCATGCTGATGAACCTGCACGACATGGCCTGGGACGAGCGCATCCTGCACTCGATGGACATCCCTGCCGCGGTGCTCCCGGAGATCCGTTCCTCCGCCGAGGTGTACGGGCACGCCAAGGACGGCGTCCTCGCGGGCGTGCCGGTCGCCTCGGCGCTCGGTGACCAGCAGGCCGCGCTGTTCGGCCAGACCTGCTTCGCCGAGGGCGAGGCCAAGTCCACGTACGGCACCGGCACCTTCATGCTGATGAACACCGGTGAGACGCCGGTCAACTCGTACAACGGACTTCTCACGACCGTCGGTTACCGCATCGGCGACCAGAAGCCGGTGTACGCGCTCGAGGGCTCGATCGCTGTCACGGGCTCGCTCGTGCAGTGGATGCGTGACCAGATGGGGCTGATCAACTCGGCCGCGGAGATCGAGACGCTGGCCTCCAGCGTCGAGGACAACGGCGGCGCGTACTTCGTGCCGGCCTTCTCCGGTCTGTTCGCCCCGTACTGGCGCTCCGACGCCCGTGGTGTGATCGCCGGTCTGACGCGTTACGTGACGAAGGCGCACATCGCGCGAGCCGTGCTCGAAGCGACCGCCTGGCAGACCCGCGAGATCACCGACGCCATGACGAAGGACTCCGGTGTCGAGCTGACCGCGCTCAAGGTCGACGGCGGTATGACCTCCAACAACCTGCTGATGCAGACCCTTTCGGACTTCCTGGACGCGCCTGTCGTACGTCCGATGGTGGCCGAGACGACCTGCCTGGGAGCCGCCTACGCCGCCGGTCTGGCCGTCGGCTACTGGCCGGACACCGACGCCCTGCGGGCCAACTGGCGCCGCGCCGCGGAGTGGACCCCGCGGATGGACGCCGACCAGCGGGACCGTGAGTACAAGAGCTGGCTCAAGGCCGTGGAGCGGACCATGGGTTGGGTCGAGGATGACGAGGCCTGAAAGGCCGCAAGACGCACAGACCTGACAGGCCGGGAAACCGACCTGGCCGGCCTTGCTGGATGGAGTCCCGTACCGGCTGAGTACGGGGCTCCGACGAGGAGTTGACCATGAGCACCACCCTGCAGAGCATCCCCTCCCTCGGGACGCACGCGGCCTCGGGTATCAACCCGGGGCGCGCCGAGATCCGGGAGCGGCTGAGCCGTGCCTCGTACGACCTGTTGGTCATCGGCGGCGGGATCCTGGGCATTTCCACCGCGTGGCATGCCGCGCAGTCCGGGCTGCGGGTGGCGCTCGTGGACGCAGGTGACTTCGCCGGCGCCACCTCCTCCGCCTCCTCCAAGCTGCTGCACGGCGGTCTGCGGTATCTGCAGACCGGCGCGGTGAAGCTGGTCGCGGAGAACCACTTCGAGCGCCGTGCGGTCTCCCGTCAGGTCGCCCCGCATCTCGCCAATCCGCTGACCTTCTACCTGCCCGTGTACAAGGGCGGTCCGCACGGTGCGGCGAAGCTGGGCGCGGGTGTGTTCGCGTACAGCGCGCTCTCCGCGTTCGGCGACGGTGTGGGGCATCTGCTCAGCCCGTCGAAGGCCGCGCAGGACGTGCCGGAGCTGCGGACCGACAACCTCAAGGCCGTGGCCGTGTACGGCGACGACCAGATGAACGACGCGCGGATGGCCCTGATGACGGTCCGTGCGGCCGTGGACTCGGGCGCCGTGGTGCTGAACCACGCCGAGGTGACCGGGCTTCGCTTCACGCGCGGCCGGGTCACCGGCGCCGAGCTCAAGGACCGCCTCGACGGTACGGAGTTCGGGGTCGACGCAAGGCTCGTACTGAACGCGACCGGTCCGTGGGTGGATCACCTGCGCTCGCTGGAGGACCCGAACGCGGCTCCTTCCATCCGGCTCTCCAAGGGCGCCCACCTCGTCCTCAAGCGCACCTCGCCGTGGAAGGCCGCCCTGGCCACCCCGATCGACAAGTACCGCATCACGTTCGCCCTGCCGTGGGAGGACATGCTGCTGCTCGGCACCACGGACGAGGTGTACGAGGGCGATCCGCGCGAGGTGTCCGTCACCGAGCAGGACACGAAGCAGATCCTGGACGAGGCCGCCTTCTCTATCCGCGACCAGCAGCTGTCGCCCGACCTCATCACGTACTCCTTCGCGGGTCTGCGCGTGCTGCCCGGTGGTCCGGGCGACACCGCGAAGGCCAAGCGCGAGACGGTCGTGACCGAGGGCAGGGGCGGGATGCTGTCGGTGGCCGGCGGCAAGTGGACCACCTTCCGGCACATCGGGCGCACCGTGATGCAGAAGCTGGCGGAACTGCCCGGGCACCCGCTGGGCGAGGACATGGAACCCGTCGGCAAGCTGCCCAAGAAGCTGCCGCTGCCCGGTATCGCCAACCCGCGCGCGGTCGCCCACCGCCTCCTGGTGGACGGTCCGGCGCCCGGTCCTCGGATGTCGGCCGACACCGCGCGCCATCTCGCCACGCACTACGGCTCGCTGGCCTTCGACATCGCCCGTATCGCCAACGAGCGTCCCGAGCTCGCCGAGCGCATCCACCCGGACGCCCCGGAGATCTGGGCGCAGGTCGTCTACGCCCGCGATCACGAGTGGGCCGAGACGGCGGACGACGTGCTGCGCCGCCGTACGACGCTGACCATCCGCGGTCTCGCCACCGACGAGGTGCGCGGCAAGGTCCAGGGGCTGCTCGACGGCAAGTAGCGCCGAGTGGCCCCGTGGACACGGGGAATCGGGGGATGTGAGGGGCGGTCGCCGGCGCGGCCGTCCCTCACACCTGTCTGCGAAGCATCGGAACTGTCACGACAACGCTGCCATCCCTACGGACAGTCATGGCAAGCGCTTCATCTGCGAGAACGCCTTCCCACACCGCCGAACGGCCGCATAATGGCCGAATACATCGGAGGTATCAGGGAGGGCGCCATGGCTGTCACCGACGAGGCCATCGAGAAGATCAAAGGCATGATCGTCTCCGGGGCACTGCGCCCCGGCGACCGCCTTCCCAAGGAGAGCGAGCTCGCGGCCGAGCTGGGTCTTTCCCGTAACTCATTGCGCGAGGCCGTACGGGCGCTGTCGCTGATCCGCATCCTCGATGTGCGCCAGGGCGACGGTACGTACGTCACGAGCCTCGATCCGCAACTGCTGCTCGAAGCGCTCAGCTTCGTCGTGGACTTCCACCGGGACGACACGGTCCTCGAGTTCCTCGCCGTACGCCGGATCCTGGAGCCGGCCGCGACCGCGATGGCGAGCTCGCTGATCGACGACGATCAGCTGGAGGCGCTCAGCGCGCAGTTGGAGGCGCTCGGACCGGAGCCCTCGGTGGAGGAACTGGTCGCGTGCGACCTGGAGTTCCACCGGGGCATCGTGCAGGCCTCCGGGAACTCGGTGCTCTGCTCGCTGCTCGACGGGCTGTCCGGCCCGACGACCCGGGCGCGGGTGTGGCGCGGTCTCACCCAGGAGGATGCGGTCAGTCGCACGCTGCACGAGCACCGGATGATCCTGAACGCGCTCAGGGACCGCGACGCGGAGGCCGCCCGCTCCTGGGCGACCGTCCACGTCGCGAGCGTGGAGCAGTGGCTGCGCTCCACGCTCTGAACCCCGTACGTACCGACCCCGCGTATCGGCTCAGTCCTGCTTCTCGCCGCTGGCGAAGCGGGAGATGATCAGGGCGACGATGATGATGGCGCCGTTGAGGAACTGGTTCCAGAGCTGGGGCACCCCACCGAGCGTCATCACATTGACCACGAGCTGCAGCGTCAGCACACCGGTCAGCGCGCCGAACAGCGTGCCCCGGCCGCCCTTGAGGCTGATCCCGCCGATCACCGCCGCCGCGAACACCTGGAAGATCCAGCCATTGCCCTGGTTCGCCGCGACCGAGCCGTAGTGGCCGGTGTAGAGGATGCCGGCGAGGGCGGCGAGCACACCGCCGACGGCGAGCACAATCCAGGTGATCCGGTCGACCCGGATACCGGCCGCGCGTGCCGCCTCGGGGTTGCCGCCGATCGCGTACAGCGAACGTCCGTGCCGCAGCCAGGCGAGCGCGGCGCCGCCGATCGCGAACAGGGCGAGGCAGATCCACACCGAGGCCGGGATGCCCATCCAGTCGGCCTTGCCCAAGTACCGGAAGGACTCCGGCACTCCGGTGATGGACTTGCCCTCGGTGATGCCGATCTGCAGACCGCGCAGCATGGTGAGCATGCCGAGCGTCGCGATGAACCCGTTGACGTGCAGCTTCAGCATCATGAAGCCGTTGAACCAGCCGATCAGGGCGCCCACCAGCAGACAGATCGGTACGGCGGTCCAGACCGGCAGCCATTCCAGGCCGGCGAAGCGCCCGCCCTCCGTGGGCAGGACGAGCCACATCGCGATCACCGGTGCGATACCGATGGTCGATTCGAGCGACAGGTCCATCCGGCCGGCGATCAGGATCAGCGCCTGTCCGAGGACGAGCAGCGACAGTTCGCTCGACTGCTGGACGACGTTGATGAGGTTGTCGGAGGTCAGGAAGACCGGCGAGACGATGTAGCCGATCACCAGGAGGACCAGGATCACCGGTACGAGCGAGAAGTCGCTCCAGCGGATCAGGTCGAGCCGGCCGAGGGTCCCGCCACGGCCGGACTTGGGTTCGTCGACCTGCACGGGCTGCAAGGTCTCGGTCATGACGTCTGCTCCTTGTTCCCGGAGGTTCCGGAGGTTCCCGAGGTTCCGGAGGCGCCGGGACTCTCCCCCACGCCCTCCATCGCGGCCACCAGTTCGCGATCGCCCCACCCGCTGCCGTACGAGGCGACCACCCGCCCGTGGAACAGCACGAGCACCCGGTCGCAGACGCGCAGGTCGTCCAGTTCGTCGGAGACGATCACGGCGGCGCTGCCCTCGTCGGCGACCCTGCGCACCACACCGAGCAGCGAGTCCTTGGACTTGATGTCCACTCCCGCGGTCGGCCGCAGCGCGACCAGGACCTTGGGGTCACGGGCGAGCGCCCTGGCGACGACGACCTTCTGCTGGTTGCCGCCGGACAGGCCGCTCACCAACTGCTCGGGACCACGGGTCTTGATGTCGAGCGAGGCGATCATCCCGCCCGCGAACTCCCTTGTGCGGGACGGCAGTACGGTCCCCCACGGCCCCAGCTGATCGGCCACCGTGAGCGTCGCGTTCTCGGCGACGCTGCGGCCGGGCACGAGGCCTTGGCGATGGCGGTCCTCGGGGATGTAGCCGATGCCCGCGTCGAGGGCGTGCGGCACGCTCCCCGTACGGACTTCGCGTCCCGCCACGTGCACGCTGCCCGAGGTGGGGCGCCGCATCCCGGCGAGCACCTCTCCCAGCGCGGTGTTGCCACTGGCCGTGGCGCCCGCCAGACCCAGCACCTCGCCGGAGCGTACGGACAGATCGATCGCGTCGAACTCCCCCTGCAGAGCGAGCCCTTGAACGCTCAGCACGGTCTCCCCGGCGCCAGGCTCCGAGCCGTGCACCGACACCGCATGCCAGGAGGACGCCCCGCCCGTCCCCTCTCCCGTCATCGCCTCCACCAGATCCGCCTTGGACAACTCGGCGACCTGTGCGGTCAGCACATGGCGGGCGTCGCGGTAGACGGTGACGGCGGTGCAGAGGTCGTAGACCTCCTGGAGGTGATGGGAGATGTAGAGGAACGCGACGCCCTGCGCCTGCAGTTCGCGCAACTTCGCGTAGAGCCGCTGGATGCCTCGTGCGTCCAGCTGAGCGGTCGGCTCGTCGAGAATGATCAGCTTGGCGCCGAAGGACAGCGCCTTCGCTATCTCCACGAACTGCCGCTGCTCGACCGCGAGATCCTTCGCCCGGGCGCCGGGATCGACTTCCACCCCGTACGAGGCAAGCAGCTCACGCGCCTTGTGGCGCAGCCGGGACCAGCGGATGTAGCGCTCGCCCGGCTCGAAGCGGTTCAGGAAGAGGTTCTCGGCGACGGTCAGTTCGGGCACGACCATCGACTTCTGGTAGACGCAGGCGACCTTGGACTGCCAGGCCGCCATGTCGCCGTACGCGGGCGCCGGTCCGCCCTCGAAGGTGACGGTGCCCGCATCGGGCCTGTGCAGTCCGGTCAACACGCTGACCAGGGTGGACTTTCCGGCGCCGTTGCGCCCGACGAGTGCGTGGGACTCGCCGGGGCGCACGGTCAGACCGACGTCGTCGAGCGCCAGGGTGGGCCCGAAGCGCTTGACGACGCCCTGCGCGTGCACGGCCGCGGGCGGCTCGTGCAATGGTGCTCCTCGATGCATGGCTACTTGTCCAGTTGGTTGGCCCAGAGCTTCGGGTCGTCCACGTTGTCCTTGGTCACCAGGGGTGCGGGGAGCTGGTCCTCGAACCCGTTGGGGATCTTGATCACGGTGGAGTCGTGGTCGGTCGGACCCTCCTTGGCCTTCTCGCCGGCCAGGGCCTTCTTGGCCCAGTACAGCGCGATGTTGGCGTAGAGGTCGGCCGGCTGCGAGACGGTCGCGTCGATCTTCCCCGCGCGGATGGCGTCCAGCTCCTGCGGGATGCCGTCGTTGGAGATGATCGTGATGTGGCCCTTCTCGCCCGCGGGCACGAGGCGCTTCTTCTGCTCCAGGAGCGCCAGGGTCGGCTCCAGGAAGACACCGCCGGCCTGCATGTAGATGCCGTTGATGTCGGGGTGGGCGGCCATCGTGGTCTGCAGCTTGGCCGAGGCGACCTCGCCCTTCCACTCGGTGGCCAGCTCGAACACCTTGATGTCCGGGTAGTTCTTGTCCATGCACTCCTTGAACGCCTCGGAGCGGTCACGGCCGTTGATGGAGGCCAGGTCGCCCTGGAACTCCACGACCTTGCCCTTGCCCTTCAGCTGATCGCCGAGGTACTTGCAGGCCTGCTCGCCGTAGGCGCGGTTGTCGGCGCGCACCACCATGTAGACATCGCCCTGGTCGGGACGGGTGTCCACGCTGATCGCCGGGATCTTCTTCTCGGCAAGGTTGTTGAGCGTCTCGGCGATGGCTCCGGTGTCCTGCGGCGCCATGATCACGGCCTTGGCGCCCTGGTCCTGGAAGGTCTGGACGTTGGCGGCGAGCTTGCCGATGTCGTTCTGCGAGTTGGTGAGCGGCAGATGGTCGAGCTCCTCGGACTTGACGCCCTTCTCCATGTACTGCTGGTAGGAGTTCCAGAAGTCCGAGTCGCTGCGCGGCAGGTCGATACCGACCTTGCCGCCTCCTGAGCCCGCCCCGTCCGATGAATCCCGGTTACAGGCCGAGAGGGCGGAGACGGCAAGCAGTGCGGTGGCCAGCGCCACACTCGTCGTACGGAATCTCATGAGGTCCTCCCCGGTACGCGGGACCGCCAGACCGGCCCGTCGGGATAGCGGTGGGCGGCGATCGACTCGGGGTGCATCCGGGCCGAGAAGCCCGGTGCGGTGGGTGCCTGGTAGCGACCCGATGCGACGACCGCGGGGTGCGTGAAGTGCTCGTGCAAGTGATCCACGTACTCGATGACCCGGTCCGCGAGGGAGCCGGAGACCGCCACGTAGTCGAACATGGCGAGATGCTGGACGAGTTCGCACAGTCCTACGCCGCCGGCGTGCGGGCAGACCGGCACGCCGAACTTCGCGGCGAGCAGCAGGATGGCGAGGTTCTCGTTGACGCCCGCCACCCGGGCGGCGTCGATCTGGACGAAGTCGACGGCGCCGGCCTGCAGCAGCTGCTTGAACACCACGCGGTTGGCGATGTGTTCACCGGTGGCCACCTTCACCGGCTGCCCGGCGCGTACGGCGGCATGACCGAGGATGTCGTCGGGGCTGGTGGGCTCCTCGATCCAGTAGGGGTCGAAGGGCGCTAGCGCCTCCATCCAGCGCACTGCCTCGGCGACCTCCCAGCGCTGGTTGGCGTCGACGGCGATACGGACGGACGGGCCGACCGCCTCACGTGCCAGGCGCAGCCGGCGCAGATCGTCGCCGAGGTTCTCGCCGACCTTCAGCTTGATCTGCTCGAACCCGTCGGTGACCGCCTGCTTTGCGAGCCGGACGAGTTTGGCGTCGTCGTAGCCGAGCCAGCCGGCGGACGTGGTGTACGCGGGGTAGCCCGTCGCCTTGAGCCGGGCCGCCCTTTCGCGTCGGCCGGGTTCGGCGGTGCGCAGAATGTCCAGTGCCTCGTCGGGGGTGAGCGCATCGCTCAGATAGCGGAAGTCGACGAGGGAGACCAGTTCCTCGGGGCTCATCGCGGCGAGGAACTCCCATACGGGCAGCCCGGCTTGTTTCGCGGCCAGATCCCAGGCTGCGTTCACCACGGCGCCCGCGGCCATGTGCATGACGCCCTTCTCGGGGCCGAGCCAGCGCAGTTGTGAGTCATGGGTGAGTTCGCGGTGCAGCGCTGCCAGTTCCTCCGCGCCGCGGGGGGCCGGACGTCCTATGACATAGGGACGCAGGGCTCGGATGGCGGCGGCGGTGACATCATTTCCGCGGCCGATGGTGAAGCAGAAACCATGGCCCTCGGCGCCGGTGTCGGTGCGTATCACCAGATACGCGGCCGAGTAGTCGGGGTCGGGGTTCATGGCGTCGGAACCGTCGAGCTGCTCCGATGTGGGGAAGCGGATGTCCACCACCTCGAAACCGGTGACGGTCTCGCTCATGAACGCCCCCGATGACATCGGATCTCTGATGGACATCCGATGTATAGCGCTCTGCGACTTTGGCCGTCCAGGGTTTTGACGCAACTTACGGTCTACAGCTCGGATGAATTCTCAAGGGGTGGTTTGGAGGCGGAGGTCTCAAGACAAACTCCCCTCACCTTGACCACACCACACCGGCCCCGTGCAAGGGGGCTGCGGAAGGCCCCCTCGGTGGCCGTAAGGTTGGGGCGTGCACAGAGGTACGTCGGAAGGAGGCGCTGGGTGATCGAGCTCGAAGGGGTTCCCGAGCTGGTCGACCCGGTCATGGTGGCCGCGTTCGAGGGCTGGAACGACGCCGGCGACGCCGCCTCATCCGCGGTCGCGCATCTCGACAAGGAGTGGAAGGGCGAAGTATTCGCCGCACTCGACGCCGAGGACTACTACGACTTCCAGGTCAACCGCCCCACCGTCTGGCTGGACGGCGGCACCCGCAAGATCACCTGGCCGACGACCCGGCTCTCGGTGGTCCGCGTGGGCGGCGCCAAGCCGCGCGATCTGGTGCTCGTCCGCGGCATCGAACCGTCCATGCGCTGGCGCTCGTTCTGCAACGAGATCCTCGGCTTCGCACACGAGCTCGGCGTCGAACTCGTGGTGGTCCTGGGCGCATTGCTCGGCGACACCCCGCACACCAGGCCGGTGCCGGTCAGCGGAGTGACCTCGGATCCGGATCTGGCCCGCACGATGAATCTGGAGGAGACCCGCTACGAGGGTCCGACCGGAATCGTCGGAGTGCTCCAGGAAGCCTGTACGCACGCGGGTGTTCCGGCCGTATCGCTGTGGGCGGCCGTTCCGCACTATGTCTCGCAGCCGCCCAATCCCAAGGCGACCATGGCGCTCCTCAACCGCCTGGAGGACCTGATCGACCTCAGGATCCCGCTCGGTGAGCTGCCGGAGGACGCGCGCGCCTGGCAGCTGGGCGTGGACCAGCTGGCCGCCGAGGACAGTGAAGTGGCCGAGTACGTACAGACCCTGGAAGAAGCGCGGGACACCGCGGACCTTCCCGAGGCCTCAGGCGAAGCGATCGCCCGGGAATTCGAGCGCTACCTGCAGCGGCGCGACGGCGGTCCCGGGCATGCGACGGAGGGCGGCGATGCGGGCCCCTTCCTGCGCGAGGGCCCGCATGAGCGCACCAAGCCGCCCTACCCGCCGGCTGCGGATGCGGGGCCGAGGGCAGCCGGTGAGAAGCCCGAGGGCGAGGACCCCGGCGCGGACTCCGAAGAGGACTCCGAAGAAGACTGAACAGCTCGGCAGCAAGGCGGGGCGGCACCTGGTGGGTGCCGCCCCGCCTTGCTGTCGGTGAGAGCCCTCAGATCCGGTCGACCACGACGGCGTCGTACGTCGTGTCCGGGCCGGGCTCGGGGACGTCGAAGCGCGCGTTGGGCAGATAGAGCCGGTCACCCCAGGCCGCGACGGTCGTGGGGATACGGAACCGCTCGGGATCCGTGATGCGGGTGATGAGGCGACCACGCGTGCCCGCCCTGTCGAGGGCGAACACGTCGATGGCGTTCTGCTGTTGCTGTACGCAGTAGAGCGTGCGGCCGAGGAGCAGCAGACCGTCCCCGTTGGGGATCTTCGCGCCACCGAGGTCGACGGCCGTGGCACGGCCGGTGCCGGGGTCGACCCGCATCAGGGTGCCGCCGTCCGCGTAGGCGTTCACCACGAGCAGCGCGGCGCCGTCAGGGGTGCGCTCGATGCCGTTGGCCGTGAAGTCCGGACCCTGCACCCAGTCACCCGACAACGGCAGGGTCGTCACCGCGCCCGGCCGCTGATGCCGGTCGAGCGCGAGCCGGTAGAGCTGTGGCTTGAAGGAGTCGGTGAACCAGGCGGCGCCCGGAGTGGGGATGACGTCGTTGACGAAGTAGCCGTCGACGGTGGCGAGGGTGCGCAGCGCGCCCGTACGCGGGTCGGCGATCCGCAGTTCGTTGCTGATCCCGCCGCACAGCAGCAGCGCGCCGCTGTCGAGAATCTTGAGACCGATCGTGGGATGGTCCGCGCCCTGCCCTTGGACGACCGTACGGCCGCGGCCGGTGGCCAGATCCACGCGGTACACGCTGCCATGGGCGATGGAGCCGAAGTACGCGTGCGGGCTCCGGCCGATGGTGACGCCCTCCGGCTGGAAGCCGTTCGGCAGCGGGAACTGCCGCGGCCAGGACGGCCTGTTGCCGGTTTCGGCCGCCTGCGCCGAGCCACCGAGACCGCCGAGGAGCGCCGCGCCGCCGAGCGCCGCGCCTGCGCCGAGCAGTCCCCGACGTCCTACCCCACGTGCTAAGGGACGGTCCGGTCTGTTGCTGTGAGCCATTGCTCATCCTCTCGAGGAGAAGTCGCCAGAAAGGGTCAACAGTCGCTCATACCCCATCACATGACGTCAGCCCCCGCAGGGTTTGGCCGAATTGAGGCGTGACATCGGATTCAAGACGAATTGCAGGGGGTTCCCAATTCAACTTGTTTTCAAACGCAGTTGGGACAACAGGGGGTGGACGGATCCGCACGGACGTAGCAGGGTGGGCCCCGGAGAACCGCGAAGCAGCACCCGACGTACGGCAGCAATGAACGTCCGAGGGGAGCGCACAGCGATGACCGACCAGGTACAGCCGCCGCAGGGCCCGGGGAACGCGGGCCCCGGCCCCGACGGAGCGGGATTCACCTATCGAGGCGCCGAGCAGGAACTGATCGTCGTCGCACGGCCCGAAGCCCGGCTGCGTGCGGAGACGGCCGGAATGCGCTCGGCGGCCGGCGCAGACGTATCGGCCCTGAACATGTTCCTCAGCGATGAACAGCTGGCCCTGGAGCCGCTGTTCGGCAACGAAGAGCGCATCCAGGCGGCCACTCCCCCGCAGCAGGCGGGCCCCGACCTCACCCTCTTCTACCGGGTGCGCGGCGGCCGGGAGCGCGCACAGGAGCTGCGGTCGCGGATGGCCGCGCTGCCCGAGATCGAGACCGCGTACGTCAAGCCCGGCGCCGTACCCGCGACGCTCGGTCCGCCGCGGCAGACCACGGAGGAGAACAAGCGCCTGAAGGAAGGCGCCCCCGAGACACCGGACTTCACCTCGCGCCAGGGCTATCTGCGCCCCGCTCCCGAAGGCGTCGACGCCTACTGGGCCTGGCAGCGGCCCGGCGGCAGCGGCGAGGGCATCACGATCATCGACGTGGAGGGCGCCTGGCAGCTGGGCCACGAGGATCTCTCGGCGAAGCTCGCCGGCATCGTGGTGGGCACCCCGATCCAGGACGTGGCCTGGCGCAACCACGGCACCGCGGTACTCGGCGTGATCGGCGGCGACCGCAACCAGCGCGGTATCACCGGCATCGTGCCCGAGGCCGTGACCGCGGCCGCGTCCTTCCAGGGCATCGGATCCGCGGCGGCCATCCACGCGGCGGCCGAGCGGCTCGCGCCCGGCGACATCATCCTGATCGAACTGCACCGGCCAGGACCGCAGTTCGACTTCGAGACCCGCGACGACCAGCGCGGCTACATAGCGCTCGAATGGTGGCCGGACGACTACGCGGCGATCCGCTGGGCCACCGCCAAGGGCGTCATCGTGGTCGAGGCCGCGGGCAACGGCGCCGAGTCGCTCGACGACGCGGTGTACGAGCGCAGGCCCGACGAGTTCCCCGAGTGGTGGCGCAACCCCTACAACCCGTCCAACCAGCCCTCCGGGGCGATCCTGGTCGGCGCCGGCGCACCGCCGCCGGGCACGCACGGCCGCGATCACGGCCCCGACCGCTCGCGCCTGTCGTTCTCCAACTACGGTGCGCGCGTGGACGCCCAGGGCTGGGGCCGCGAGACCACCACGACCGGTGGCGCGTGGCACCGGCCGGGGGACCTGCAGGGCGGCGCCGAGGAAATCGCCTGGTACACCGACACATTCTCCGGCACTTCGTCGGCCTCCCCGGTGGTGACCGGAGCACTCGCCTCGCTGCAGGGCATGCTGAAGGCCTCCGGGTCTGCGCCCATGTCCCCGCAGCAGGCGCGTGAGGTCCTGCGCAGTTCGGGCACACCGCAGCAGGACGCGCCCGGCCGTCCCGCATCCCAGCGCATCGGCAACCGGCCCGACATCAAGTCGGCGCTGACGCGGCTGCTCCCGTCCGCGATCGGCTCGGGCCAGGCCGAGCGCTACTGGGACGAGCTGGTCCCCTATCCCCATGAGCTCCCGCCGAGGCTGCGGCTCTACGTGGCCGGCGCCTGGCGCAACCTCAACAACCCGTCCCCGGACGTCCGTCAGGCGGTGCACGCCGCCTTCAACTCAGGCCGTCCCGACATACGCGTCTGGTACTCGGACGACGAGATCGTGGGCCTGGTCGTGGCCGGCTGAGCCCGAACACACCACAGCATCCATCGACAGCAGCACTTCATCACCAAGGGAAGGTGGCACCCGCATGAGCACCACCCCGCAGATGAGTCAGCAGAGTCAGTTCGGACAGCAGACGCCCCAGCAGGGCGGCCAGCAGTTCCAGCAGCCCGGGCAGCAGTTCCCGCAGCAGCAGGGACAGCAGTACGGCCAGCAGTTCCCGCAGCAGCAGGGACAGCAGTACGGCCAGCAAGGCTACGGGCAGCAGGGCTACGGGCAGCAGGGCTTCGGTCAGCAGCCGCAGCAGTCGTACGGGCAGGGGCAGTTCAGCCCTCAGCAGCTCAGCCCTCAGCAGTTCGGCCTGCAGCAGTTCGGCCAGCAGCAGGGGCCGAGCACGGCGCCCCCGCAAGCACAGCAGCAGCACCAGCAGTTGGGCCAGCAGCAGTTCCCGCCGCAGCTGCAGCAGCAGCTCCAGCAGATGGGTCAGCAGCCGAACATCCAGCAGCTGCTCCAGCAGATGGGGCAGATGGGCCAGATCGGCGCCGAGGCCATCCAGAGCGGTGTGGCGACGCGCTACTGGGACGTCGTGGACGCGCTCCCCGGCCAGCCGCCGATCCTGTTCCTCCTGGTCGACGGCGTCTGGCGTGAGCTGCACAACCCCAGCCAGGTGATCCAGGACGTGGTGCAGCGCGCGTTCATCGCGGGCCACCAGGTCATCGGCTTCTTCGACAGCGCGACGCCGAACCAGATCCAGGCGATCGTCGTCAACAAGTAAGCCGGGTAAGCGAATCGGTGCAGGGTGGGAAGCGATTCCCGCCCTGCACCGCCTTGCGTTGTCGCTACGCGCAGTGGAACCTGGCCGCCGCCCAGTCCCCGTGATCACCGCTCTTGGAGCCGTTCGTGTCGGTGATCCTCAGATGCACATGGCGTGCGCCGTCCAGGGTCACGTCGACCGGCACGGTCGCCGATGCCCCGGTCACCTTGGGCGAGGTCCACAGGACCTTGCCGTCGGCCTCGACCGAGAAGGCCACCTCGCCATAGCCGTTGATCTCGTCGTCGATGCCGACGTCGGCGGTCAGCCTGGAGCAGCGGCCCCCGAGATAGACCTCGATGTCCGAGTCGGCGTGCGCGCCGATGCCCTTCTCGTACGTGGTCCCGGCGAGGGTGAGCGGACGGCCGTCCTCGGCTCCGGACTCACCGTTGCTGCGGTCGCGTTCGGGCGGACCCCAGCCGTTGGTGGACTTCAGCCACGGCAGATCGCTCGCCCAGGCGTCGGCGGTCGGCGGCGGTGGCATCACGGCCACCGCGAACCGCTGCCCGGAGGTGCGGTCCTGTCCGGCCGCCCGATAGCGGGCGGTGGCGGTCAGCGAGGCCTCACCGGGGCGCGCGTCCTTGTCAGGGGTGACGGCCACCTCCACCCGGCGGGTCGTACCGGCGGGAATGCGGTCGATCACCGGTGCGGAGGTCGTCTGCCAGCCTTCCGGTGCCTCGATCCCCACCTGGACCCCGGTGGCGTCCCGGCTGCCCGCCGTGACGTCGACGGACACCTTGCCGGCCACCCCGGCACCCAACTCCTGTGCCACCGGCGCCGAGAGGACGGCCTGGGCGCCCGGCACGGCACCGCCGACCGCGCTGGTGTCCTTCAACTCCAGCTCGAAGGCGCGGTCGGTCCGCAGCTTCCCGGTCTTCACCTGGACCACGCCACCCCGGTCGTCGCGGTCGTACCACCAGCCCTCGGCCGCCGCGTCGAACGCGGCCTTGGACTGCAGTCGGGGCAGGCCACGATCGCTCAGCTCCACCCGGCTCGGTACGTCCCCGGTGTGCACGGTGAAGCGGTAGGGACGGCTGCTCTGCTTTCCGCTGAACTCGCCCTGGCTCGCCCCGATCCGCACGGACACATCACCTGCACCCTGCTTCGGGGCGTCGATGTCGGCACGCTGGGTGGCGTACTTCCCGGCGCGGTGTTCGCGCGTCACACCGTCGTCCTCGTACAGCGTGAAGGAGGACCTGCCCTGCGGATACACGTCCCAGGCGAGCGGTGAATCCGCCGTCCGGTCCCGGTAGGAGCGGATACCGGGCCACATCGGCACCGTGGCCCCCGCCCGTACGAACAGCGGCAGGGTGTCGAGCGGCGCGCTGTAACCGTCCACGGTGACCGGCCCCTCGTACACGCGCCCGCTCCAGTAGTCGATCCATCTCCCCTGCGGCAGATAGATGCCGTCGCGCACGGTGGAGTCCTCGTAGACGGGCGCCACGAGGAAGTCCTCACCGGTCAGGAACTCGTACTTGGCCGCGTCCGTCCCGGCCCGCGGATCCCCCGGATACTCCAGCGCAAGCGGCCGGACCGGTCCCACACCGGTCTGCGTGGCCTCGTGCGCGTACGAGTACATGTAGGGCAGCAGGGACTCCTTGAGCTTGAGGTACTTGCGGTTGACGGAGGTGTACGGCTCCCCGTACCGGAAGGGCTGCTTGTCGCTGGCCGCCCAGCCGTCCATCGACATCAAGGTCGGCAGGAAGGACTTCCACTGCAGATCACGGGTGTACGTCTTGGGGCTGCCGCCGAAGATCCCGTCCACGTCTCCGGTGGTGTAGGCGAGGCCCGACATCGTGGCACCGGCGTACGTCGGAATCTGGAAGCGGATGTTCTCCCAGCTGCCCGACTGGTCACCGGACCACTGCACACCGCAGCGCTGAGCGCCCGACCAGCTCTCCGGCGCCCAGGTGAACCCGCGGGCGTCGCTGTGGTCCTCGATCCCCTGGTATGCGTCCTTGCAGCCGTCGAGCGCGAACTTGTAGCCCGAGCCCACCCAGGCCACGTCCAGCTTGGCCACCCGCTGTCCGGCCTTCACCTGGTCGGCGAGCTTGTCGATACCGTCCTCGGTCCACAGGCCGAGCTGCATCTTGCGGTCCTGCAGCCCCGCTGCGGTCTCGGCCAGGTCCTCGTAGCCACAGCCGTAGCCGTCGTTGACGAGCATCCAACCGTTGGGCATGTCGTGCTCGACATAGCCGTCGGCCACCTTCAGGGCGTCGAGGGTGTGCCGTTCGCCGCGGTTGGCGTTGTGCAGATAGCAGTCGGCGTCGCCCATCTCCAGACCGTAGATCGGCGGCAGGAACGGCTTGCCGGTCAGCCGGGTGTAGGCACCGATCACATCCTTGGCGCTGTCGGCCCCCTCACCCGTGAAGTAGTAGGCGTCGAAGCGCTGTTCCTCGGCCGAGGCCGTCACGGGTTCGTTGAAGGCGTACGTGTTGGGGGCGTACGTATTGCGGTAGACGCCGTATCCCTGCGAAGACAGGTAGAAGGGGACGGAGTTGGGGTGGCCGCCGTCGTCCCAGTTGTAGTCGACGCCGACCTCGACGGTCTTGCCGCGGTGCGAGGTGTTGCCGCGGCCGTTCTGCATTCCGGCGCCGTAGTACTGCTCGGCGGCGCCGCGCGCGAGGGTCTGTGTGGTGCGCTCACCGTTCCAGGTGAGGCCCTTGGTCTCCGACCAGACCTGGCTGCCGTCGGCCCGGTGCAGCGCGAACCGCAGGGGCTTCTTGTAGGCGCGCAAGGTGACTTGGGACGTGGCGAGCTCGTAGCGGTCGCCCTTGTCGCTCCACTTGGTGGCGGGCGGTGCGCCCTGCGGCAGGACGATGTCGGCGCCGGTGGGGTCGGTGAACTTCCCGTTCGGCGCGAGTTCGATACGGAAGGTGCCGGCCGTCACGAAGGAGACGCGGACCTCGGCGGCTCCCGCGGACAGGCGGTAGACGGGGCCCTCGGCTGCGAAGCCGGATATGTCGCCGACGGTGGTGTCGGCCGGATCGGCCTGCGCGCCACCCGGCCCTGAGAGTACGGAGAACAGCCCTAACAGGGCGGCAACTACCGTTGCCCTGAACCACTTTGGTGATCTCATGGCGCGTGTGTACCAGCTGTTCACAGGCGCCACCATGGACTGAGGAGGGCCGCTTCTGGACTTTCCGAAGCGGCCCTCCTCTGTGTCCGTTCTCGCTAGAGGGCCACGCCCAACAGCGCGTCCGCGGCCCGCGACACGACCCCCGGAGCACCCTCGTCCGTACCACCGGTCGAGCTCTGCAGCTCGGCCCAGCGGTCCACGGCCGCGAGCGCGGCGGGCGCGTCGAGGTCGTTGGCGAGGGCCTCGCGGATCTCCTCGACGACGGCCTCGGCGGCCGGTCCGTCGGGACGCGAGACGGCGGCGCGCCAGCGGCCGAGGCGGGCCTCGGCGTCGGCGAGCACCTGGTCGGTCCACTCCCAGTCGGCCCGGTAGTGGTGCGAGAGCAGGGCGAGCCGGATGGCGGCGGGGTCGACCCCGTCACGCCGCAGCTTGCTCACGAAGACCAGGTTGCCCTTGGACTTGGACATCTTCGCGCCGTCGAGCGCGACCATGCCGGCGTGCACATACGCCTTGGCCATGGGGAACTCGCCGGTGAGCACCTGGGCGTGCGAGGCGCCCATCTCGTGGTGCGGGAAGGCGAGGTCGGAGCCGCCGCCCTGGACGTCGAAGCCCATGCCGAGGTGGTCGAGGGCGATGGCCACGCATTCGATGTGCCAGCCGGGGCGTCCTGCGCCCAGGCTCTTGCCGTCCCAGCTCGGCTCGCCCTCACGGGCGGCCATCCAGAGCATCGGGTCGAGCGGGTTCTTCTTGCCGGGGCGCTCGGGGTCGCCGCCGCGCTCGGCGGAGAGCAGCTTCATGGCGGCGGCGTCGAGGTTCGAGACCTTGCCGAAGTTGGCGTCGGAATCGACCGAGAAGTAGGTGTCGCCTTCGAGTTCGTAGGCGGCGCCCATGTCCCGCAGACGCTCGACGAGCGGCACGATGCCCGGTATGGCCTCGACCGCGCCGATGTAGTGCTTCGGCGGAAGCATCCGCAGCGCGGTCATGTCCTCGCGGAACAGCGCGGTCTCGCGCTCCGCCAGACCGACCCAGTCCTCGCCGTCGCGGATGGCGCGCTCCAGCAGGGGATCGTCGACGTCCGTCACGTTCTGCACATAGACAACCTGCCGCTTGGTGTCCAGCCACACGCGCTGCACGAGGTCGAACGCGTTGTAGGTCGCCGCGTGACCCATGTGGGTCGCGTCGTACGGCGTGATGCCGCAGACATAGATACGGGCGACGGGACCGGGCTCGAGGGTGACGAGTCCACCGGTCGCTGTGTCGTGAATCGCGAGGTCGCGGCCCTTGCCGGGCAGGGCGGGGACCTCGGAAGCGGGCCAGGCATGCATGTCCTGAGCCTAACCGGATGGGTGTTCCCCACACGAACCGGACCTCGGATCTTGACCGGATCCGGGGTCTTGCGGGGTCCGGCTCGGTGTGCGTCCTCGCACTTGGGGCGCGGCCCGGTCTACACCGGAGGCCAGGGGATGGCCGGCCAGTCGCCCTGGGGAACGGGGTGGACGCCCGCCCGCAGCAGGGCTCGTACCCGCGCCCGGGTGGCGTCCACCTCCGCCGGAGTCAGCAGCTCCGCGAGGCGTACCGCCAACGCGCCCTCGGGAGCGAGCGCGGACGCCAGGTCCGTCAGGACCGACACCGCCCAGGAGGGCAGGGGCTCCCCCGCCCACCCCCACAGCAACGTACGCAGCTTGGGCTCCGCGTTGAACGTGACCCCGTGGTCGATCCCGTACAGGCGGTCGTCCGGCGCGGGCAGCAGATGGCCGCCCTTGCGGTCCGCGTTGTTGATCACGGCGTCGAGGACCGCCAGGCGCCGCAGACGGTCGTCGTCCGCGTGGACGAGGAGCGCCTGGCGCCCCTCGCCCACCTCGGCGAAGGCCACCGCTTTCCAGCCCTCGCCGGGTTCGTCGCCGTCGACGAGAGCGAGCAGCTCGGGCCCGGGCCCCGAAGGGCCGTCGATCCATAGCTGGCACATGCCCATGCCGTACGGCCCATCCCGCAGCACCGTGGGCGGGACAAGACCCCATCCGGTCGCCTGCGAGACCTCGTAGGCAGCCACCTCGCGCTCCGCGAGCGTCCCGTCCGGGAAATCCCACAGCGGTCGCTCCCCGGCGACGGGCTTGTACACGCAGGACGCCGATTCGCCCTCGTACGAGACATCGCAGAGCAGCACGGCATTGGACGCTTCACGGATCCGGCCGCGCACGGTGAGCTCACCGGAGGCCAGCAGCTCCAGGCCGGTGCTCACGCGCCCCGGCGGTATCCGTTCTGGCGCGGACATACGTGTCCTTCCGGGTCGAGCGGCAACGAGCACAGCGGGCACGGCGGCCGGCCGGCGTTCACGACATCGAGGGCGCGCTTGGCGAAGGCCCGCGCCTGCGCACCGCTGAGACGGACCCGCAGCATCGGCGGCCCGTTCTCCTCGTCCTGGAGCAGCTGCTCCTCGGCGGCCGCCAGATCGTCCTCGCTCTCGGCGTCCAGCTCGACCAGCGCCTGGGCCTCGACGATCATCCGCTCCTCGTCGCCGTCCCAGGCCAGAGCCATGGTGCCGACCCGGAACTCCTCCTCGACCGGAGCGTCGAGGGGCGCGGTGTCACTGTTCTCGGAGGGTGCGACCGCGGGTACCGGAGCGTTTCCGCCACTGCGCCGTACGACCTCGTCGAGCAGCTCGTCCATCCGCTCGGCCAACGCTGCCACCTGGGTCTTCTCCAGGGCGACACTGGTGACCCGCCCGCCGGCCGAAGCCTGCAGAAAGAACGTACGGCGCCCGGGCAGACCCACCGTGCCGGCCACGAAGCGCTCCGGGGGGTCGTACAGGAACACCTGACGGGTCACGGCCTTGCCTCTCCCTGATGCGTAAACCTGTGGGGGTCGGTGCCACCCTACTGCGGGCGACGATCACGGTGCGCCCGCATCTCCTCCGACCGTGGCCTCGCTCTGCTCGGGCTCGGAAGGCGCTGCGGGCGGCGCCAGGGAGCTCAAGTCCCCGGTGTCTCCCAGGCGTACGAGAAAGGGGCGCAGACGCGTGTAGCGGATCGCGGTCACCGAGCAGGGCTCCACGGAGATGCGCTGGAACAGGTCCAGATGGAGGCCCAGCGCGTCCGCCACAAGGGACTTGATGATGTCGCCGTGCGAGCACATCACATACGCCGCATGCGGGCCGAAGTCCCGTTCCACACGGGCATTCCACTCCCGCACGGCCTCCGCCGCCCGGTGCTGCATCTGGCGCATCGACTCCCCGCCGGGGAAGGCGGCGGCGGTCGGATGCTGCTGCACCACCTGCATGAGCGGCTCGTCGGCGAGCTCGGAGAGCTTGCGCCCGGACCAGTCGCCGTAGTCGCACTCGACGATGCGCTCGTCCTCGTGCACCTCGAGCCCGTCGCGTGCGGCCAGCAGCGGCGCCAGCGTCTGCGCGCACCTCTGCAGCGGACTGCTCACGGCAAGGGCGAGGGGAACCGCGGCCAGCCGGTCCGGCAGCGCGGCCGCCTGCGCCCGCCCCCGCTCGTCGAGCGCGACCCCGGGCAGCCGCCCGGCGAGCACCCCGTCGGTGTTGGCGGTGGACCGTCCGTGCCGTACGAGAATCAAGGTGGGCATGCGGCCAGGGTAGGCGTCCATCAGCGCCGCACGGGGTGCATGCTCCGCCGGATCGAGGAAAGATGCCCTGCGTGATCGTGGACTGCGCCATCTACCGCGAAGGCCGCCGGACCAAGGGCCCGGAGGACTTCTCCGATGCCCTGGACGAGGCGCGGGCCACGGGGGACGCGTTCCTCTGGCTGGGCCTGCACGAGCCCACCGCGGACGAGTTCGCACTCGTCAGCTCCGAGTTCGGACTGCATCCGCTGGCCGTGGAGGACGCGCTTGAGGCACATCAGCGGCCCAAGCTCGAGGTGTACGACGACTCCCTGTTCGTGGTGCTGAAGCCCATCGCGTACGACATGCAGCACGACGAGGTGACCACCGAGGAGCTGATGCTGTTCGTCGGCGACTCGTTCGTGGTGACCGTGCGGCACGGTAAGAGCGCGCCGTTGGGGGCGGTGCGCAGACGGCTGGAGGAGCAGCCGGAGGTGCTCAGGCACGGGCCGACCGCGGTGCTGTACGCGGTGAGTGACGCGGTGGTGGACCACTACATGGACGTGGCCGCCGAACTCCATCTGGACCTGGAGACTCTGGAGGAGGAGGTCTTCGCGCCCGGCACCCCCGACACCAGGACGCTGGCCGCGCGGATCTACAACTTCAAGCGCCAGATCCTCGAATTCCGCCGGGCCACCGTGCCGTTGACCACGCCGATGCTGCGGCTCGCGGGCGCGGGAGTGCCGTTCGTGCACGAGCACTCGCAGCTGTTCTTCCGCGATGTGAACGACCATCTGACGCGCGCCAACGAGAGTGTGGACTCGCTCGACCGGCTGTGCTCGGACATCCTGTCGGCGCATCTGGCGCAGACGGGGGTGCGGCAGAACGACGACATGCGCAAGATCTCCGCCTGGGCCGCGATGGCCGCGGTGCCCACGATGGTCGCGGGCGTCTACGGCATGAACTTCGACCACATGCCGGAACTGCACGAGTGGTGGGGCTATCCCGGTGCACTGCTCGTGATGGCCGGCGCGGTGTACGGCCTGTACCGCACCTTCAAGCGTCGCGGGTGGCTCTGAACAGAGGCTGCCGTCAGGCGAATTCGGGAGCGGACGCGGCGGGCCCGCCGAGCGCGTTGCGCCGCTCGGGCATCTTCAGAGACACCATCCGCCGCCAGCCGCCCGCCCGTTCGTAGCCGTACACCGCGTGGATTCCCGCGCTCAGCGTCTTCGCCTTGGCCTTCGGCCAGCCGAGGATACGGCCCATGTGGTCCATGACGGCCAGGCTCACATCGCGGTAGACACGGATCTCCGCGTGCGCGCACTCGTGCAGGATCCGCTGGATGTCGCGTCCGTGGCCCGCGTACGCGAAACGCAGCAGCTCCTCGTGGCAGTACGCGAGATGGTTGTCCTCGTCGTTGGAGATCATCTTGACCGCGCGGCCGATGTCGGGGTGGTCGCCGAAGTACTTGCGCAGCATGTCCATCTGCTCGGAGGCGCGCTGCTCGGTGACCCTGCTGTGTGCGAGATACGTGATGATGTCCTGTTCGCCGAGCCGCGTCTCGCCCTTGAGCTGCTCGTGCGCCAGGCCGATGCCGTACTTCTCGAGGAGCATCGTGTAGTCGGTCTCGTGCGGGATCTCGCAGGGTTCGAGGCCGCGCTTCTTGAGCAGGGCGTTGAAGATCCGCCCGTGCTTGTCCTCGTCGGCGCCATGGCGGGTGATCTTGGGTGCGAGCTCGCGCTGGCTCTGCGGGACCAGCGCGGCGATCCGCGCGTTCTCCCAGCCGCCCTGGGACTCCCCGCTCGCGGCGATCGAGCAGAACAGCCGGAACGACTCGTCGTTGTCGAGGATCTCCGTGAACAGACTCTTGGCCGACAGCATGACCGCCACCTCCGATGCGGGGTTCCGCGAAATACCCCTTGCAAAGAACGAGTCAAATGCGGTGCGTGGTGCCAGGCAACAGTTGTGCCGGACAACTGCGCTGAAAGACGTATTCCGGAGCTCTTGCTGTTTGCACCCGTCCGGCGGTGGACAGCCGTAACCGTCCCGCCCCTGGCGCGTTGTTCAACGCGACGGCCGTGGCGGGGAAGACCCCCCGAGCCCCCACCACGGCCGCAGAAATCTTTTGGCTCCGATTACGCCAGTCCGGCGCGCTCCACGGCTTCCACACCGGCCCGCAGCGCCGCGAGCCGCTCGTCGAGCGTCCAGCCCGCGGGAGCCAGCGTCAGCGTCGTGACCCCGGCCGCAGCGTAGGCCTGCATGCGGTCGGCGATGCGGTCCACGGAGCCGAGCAGCGAGGTCGAGTCGATCAGCTGCTGCGGTACGGCGGCCGCGGCGCCGTCCTTGTCGCCGGACAGGTACTTGTCCTGGATCTCGGCGGCTTCCTTCTCGTAACCCATGCGCTGAGCAAGCTGGTTGTAGAAGTTCTGCTTGCGGCTGCCCATGCCGCCCACATAGAGCGCGGTGTACGGGCGGAAGGTGTCCGCGAGAGCGCTGACGTTGTCGTCGGCGCCGAGCGCGAGCGGCAGCGTCGGGCAGACGTCGAAGCCGTCCATCGTCAGGCCCGCCTTCTCGCGGCCGGCCCGGATGTACTGCAGGGCGGTGTCCTCGATGTGCTCGGCGGACGGGAAGATCAGCAGGGCACCCTCGGCGATCTCGCCGGTCTGCTCCAGGTTCTTCGGGCCGATGGCCGCGATGTAGACCGGGATGTGCTCGCGCGCGGGGTGCACGGTCAGCTTGATGGGCTTGCCCGGGCCGCCGGGCAGCGGCAGGGTCCAGTGCTCGCCCTCGTAGCTCAGCCGCTCGCGCGACATGGCCTTGCGGACGATCTCCACGTATTCGCGGGTACGGGCCAGGGGCTTGTCGAACTTGACCCCGTACCAGCCCTCGGAGACCTGCGGGCCCGAGACACCGAGGCCGAGGCGGAAGCGGCCGCCGGACAGCGAGTCGAGGGTGGCGGCCGTCATCGCGGTCATCGCGGGCTGGCGGGCCGGGATCTGGAAGATGGCGGAGCCCACGTCGATACGTTCCGTCTGGGCCGCGACCCAGGACAGGACCGTGGCCGCGTCCGAGCCGTATGCCTCGGCTGCCCAGCAGACCGAGTAGCCGAGCTTGTCGGCCTCCCTGGCGACGGCCAGGTTGTCCGCGTCCATTCCGGCGCCCCAGTAGCCCAGGTTGATCCCGAGTCGCATCGACCGCACCCCTTACTGATCAGTAACAGACTGTGTGGTCGGGAGCCTAGCGGGTGGGGGCGGATTGCGGCAGGGGCCATGGAGGGCGCGGGTCCGGTGCGCGTGGGGTCGGGGTTATCCACAGGCCCCCACGAGGCGGCGGATGGCCAGTAATCTCAGCGCCCATGGAGCAGAGGCATCTCGGCCGTACCGGCCTGCGGGTATCCCGGATCGGGCTCGGCACCCTCACGTGGGGCCGGGACACCGACGAGCACGACGCCGCCGGCCTGATGAAGGTCTTCTGGGAGGCGGGCGGCACGCTCGTCGACACCGCGGACGTGTACGGGGACGGGGATGCCGAGTACGTGCTCGGGCGCCTGATCGAGGGCCTCGTGCCACGGCGTGATCTGGTCATCGCGACCAAGGCGGGCAGTGTGCCCGATCCCTACCGTCGCTTCGACGGCTCGCGCGGACATCTGCTCGCCGCTCTCGACGCCTCGCTGCAGCGGCTCGGCACGGACTATGTGGATGTCTGGCAGGTGCACGCCTTCGATCCGGAGACCCCGCTGGAGGAGACGCTCCAGGCCCTGGACATAGCCGTCGCGAGCGGGCGCGCCCGTTATGCGGGGGTGTCCAACTTCAGCGGCTGGCAGCTGGCGAAGGCCGCGACCTGGCAGCTGGCGGTGCCCGGGGTGCGGACGCGGATCGCCAGTACGCAGATGGAGTACTCGCTGCTGCAGCGCGGGATCGAGCGCGAGGTGCTTCCGGCCGCCCTCGACCTGGGCGTCGGGCTGCTGCCGTCCTCGCCGCTGGGGCGCGGGGTGCTCACGGGCAAGTACCGGCACTCGACACCCGCCGACTCCCGGGGCGCCTCGGACCACATGGCGCCGTTCGTCGCGCCGTATCTGGACGAGCCCGCCTCGCGGATCGTGGACGCGGTCTCGACGGCGGCCGACGGCCTTGCGGCGACACCGCTGCAGGTGGCGCTCGCGTGGGTGCGCGACAGACCCGGAGTGACGGCGCCGATCGTCGGGGCGCGCACGGCGCAGCAGCTCACCGCCGCATTGTCAGTGGAGGCCCTTAGTCTTCCCGATGAGATCTGCCAGGCGCTCGACGATGTGTCGGCGCCCGTGCACCGCTATCCCGATCAGGACTGGAGCACGTTGTGAGTACGGAGTCCGCAGCCGCGGAGGAAGCGCGGACCGGTGAGGGGCCGGGTGTCGGGGAGGAGTCGGTTTCCGTCGTGGAGGAGTCGGTTTCCGTCGTGGAGGAGTCGGTTTCCGTCGTGGAGGGCGATGGGGAGGCTGCCGGCGCCTCGGAGGCAGAGGGTGCCGGGGACGGCGCGGGCGCCTCGGAGACCGACGCATCTGAAGCCGACGCATCTGAAGCCGGTGCGGGTGCTGACCAGCCGTCCGAGGCCGAGGCCGAGTTGGCGGCGCAGCGTGAGCTCCGGGAGCGGATCGAGAAGCGCAAGGCCGAGAAGGACGGACCGATCGCCGCGGGCGGCAAGCTGAGCGGCACCGCGGCGGATCTGCTCGCGGCGGTACGGGCGGTGGAGAGCGGCGAGAAGCCGGTGACGCGGACGTTCGCCGAACCACCCGCGCCGCGCCGGCCCGCAGCCGAGGCACCGCGGCCCGCCGCACCGGCGCCTGCGCCCGTGTCCGCGCCGGTGAGCGCTCCCCCGGCCGACGCGGTCTCGGCGGTGCGCGCCGTGCTCTCCCAGGGCGGTGCGCCCGAGTCGCTGGCCGAGCGTACGACCGCATTGCTCGGCGAAGGCGCGGATCTGCAACTTCGCGAGGACCCCTGGCAGTTGCTCCGGGTGCCCGGTGTACGCCCCGATCACGCCGACGGTTTCGCGCGTGCGCTGCTCGGGGACGAGTGCGGACCGGGTGACGAGCGCAGGGGGCGCGCCCTGACGGGGTGGCTCCTGGAGCAGGCCGCGGTGGCCGGGCACACCGCGCTCGACGCGGATGTCCTGAAGGCGGCGCTGTCCCAGCGCGCCGTTCCGGACCCGGATGCGGCTGTGGAGCTCGCCGTCTCGGAAGGTGAAGTCCTCGTCTTCCAGGACGCCTTGGACGCGGCCGCACCCGCCGCCGCACAGGCCGAGTCCGAGGATGAGGAGGAGGCCGAGCTCCCCGTACGGGTGCTGTTCGGTCTCGAACGCTATGCGCTCGCCGAGGAGAGCCTCGCGGATGCGCTGGCGCGGGTTGTGAACTCCCTGGACAAGGAGGAGGGTTCGGATCTCGCCGCCTGGGAGACTGCGGCCTCGTCCGTACGGGGGTCGGCGGCCGAGCTGATCCGTGCGGTGGCCGCGCACGGTCTGGTGCTGCACACGGGCGGTGAGCTGGCCAGGCTGCAGGAACCGGAGGCACTCCTGAGCGCGGCCCGCGGGCTCGGTCTGCGGGTGTGCGGGGCGGCCCACACAGCGGACGGGCGCGGACAGCTCGCGGAGGGACTGAACGGCGAAGGAAGCAGGGCCGCCGACACCCCCGAGGCGTCCGTCGCCACCGTCGCCGGGCTGCTGTCCGGGACCGAGGGGCCCGGCCGGGACGCCGAAGGCGCCCTCGCCGTGGACCTGTTGGTGGTCCTCGACGCTTCCCAGCTGGACGTCGAGACCGCGGCCATGCTCGTGGAGTCCCTGCCGGATGGCGCGCGCCTCGTGCTCAGCGGCGATCCCGCGATGCTGTGGTCCGCGGGCGCGGGCCGCGTGTTCGCCGATCTGCTCGCGGCCCGGATCTGCCCGCAGATCGTGTCCCGGACCCCGGACCCCGATCCGATCGGCGAGCTGACCTCGGGCATCGGAATCGGCGAGCTGAACCAGGTCGAGGCCCCCGGCAAGGAAGTGGTCATCGTCCCGGCGCGCGATCCGGGTGAGGCTGTGCATCGCACTGTGCAGTTGGTCGTGGACTCCATTCCGCGCGCGTTCTCCATCGCGTCGGAGTCCACGCAGGTGGTCACGGTCGGACATGGCGGACCTGCGGGGACCCGCGCCCTCAACGTGGCGCTCAAGGAGCGGCTCAACCCGGGGCCGGGGCGCTTCGGCGGCTTCGATCCGGGTGACCGTGTCGCGTACGCGCCGGCGCCGGGCCGTACCGTCCTTGGGCAGGTCGTGGGCGCGGATGCGGTCGGCCTGCGGCTGGACTGCGATGGCACGCAGGTGGTGGTTCCCAAGGACCAGGTGGACGAGCGCGTACGGCACGCGTGGGCCCTCACCGCGCATCAGGCGGTGGGCCGATGCTGGCCCGCCGTGGTCGCCGTGCTGCCCGGGGACGCGGCCTCTTCCCTGACGCAGGCCTGGGTGTACACGGCGTTCAGCCGTGCCCGCCGCCACCTGTCCGTGGTCCACGGCGTGGACCAGGCCCTTGCGCGCGCGGTGGCCGAGGTGCCGTCCAAGCCGCGAACGACCCGGCTGGAGCGGCTGGTTCGCGGGCTGGTGCCGACGGGGAGCTGAGCTCACCCGACGCCGGCGGGATGCTGGGCACACAGAGCGAAGGGGCGCGGCGCCACAGGCACCGCGCCCCTCACCGCACCGGCGAACCCCTAGCGCTCCGAGTCCAGTGGCTCCAAGTCGTCCTCGAGGTCCGGCTCGCTCAACAGGTCAAGGCCGTCGTCCAGTTCCTCGTCGAACACCGCGCTCACGTCGAAGCGGCACACCACCCGCTGGGGGTCCGCCGCGTCGAACGGGGAATCCAGCCACTCGCCCGGATCGGGCAGCTCGTCCGATGCCGTCACCCACAGCGTGGAGTCGCCCTCCTCCAGGCCGAACTCCTTGTGCCGCGAGGCGATTTCATCCGGTTCGAACTCACCGAACAGGACACCGAGCGCCGCATGCGCGCTGCCGCCGAGCTCACCGCCTTCCGAGGTCTCCCCCACGGCCGTATCGGCGTCCAGGTCCGCGACCCGCTGCGCCTGGGCGATCAGGCGCTGCGGCTCGACCACCGCGTAGTCCCGCCGGATCAGGACGCTGAGCGCGCTCGGCTCGGCCGGGCCTGTGTACGGCGGCAGACCGTCCTCGCTGCCGGGGATCTCGAAGGGCGTGACCTCGTCGTAGGAGTCGTAGAGCAGTTCGTCGTACGCCTCGGCCGCCGCCGCCAGTTCGTTGAACGCCTCGTAGACGTCCGGGTCGTCCTCTCCCGACCGCCCCTCGACCGCGGCAAGGTGGCGGTCGAGCGCGGTCTTCACCGCCTCGGCGGCGGCACGTACCTCGGCAGCGGTGGGCTGCGCAGCATCAGACATAGTGCAGACGCTATCCGTACAGGGCCGTTGCCCGCACAATAGATGCGATGCCGGAATACGAATTTCTCGACGTGTACGTGCCGCGCGGGGTCTCCCGCAACGACACGACCCGCCTGCTGACCGACCATGCCGAGTACGGACACTGGGAGTTGCACCGACTGACCCTGCGTCGCGACGGAAGCCGCCGAGTGCGGCTGCGCCGACGGATCATCCGTCAAGTGCGTGCGACGTGGTGACGCAGACGTATTCGCCGAGCGAATCACGCGACAACGGAGTGGGCCCCGCCAAGCTGCGGGGCCCACTCCGTTTCGTACAGGTACTACGGGTACCGCGTCAGGCCGCCTGACGCGCCTTGCGGTACAGCACGGCGCCCGCGAGGAGCAGACCCGCGCTCATCGGCACAGCCATGCCGATCGGCGTCTCCGAGCCGGTCCGGGCGAGCTCGTCGGAACCCGTGGGCGGGGTGACGGTGTGCGTCTCCGGCTCATTGGGCTTCGAGGGCTTGTCAGGAGTGTCCGGGGTGTCCGGCTTACCGGGCTTTCCGGGCTCCTCGGGCTTGGTGGGCGGCTTCTCGTTGCTCGGCGGCTTCTGCGGGCCCGACTCGTTGGTGCAGTCGTTGCCCTCGGTGCCGTTGCCGAGCCCGCCGATGGTGACGCTGTTCCCGCAGGCGTTCACGGGAACGTCGATCGGCAGCTGGATCAGGTTGCCCGAGCCGACGCCCGGGGAGTCCTTCGCCGAGCCCTCGGCGGTGGCGCCGCCACCGTTGTGGCTGTTGCCGCCCTTGCCGCCGTCCGAGACGTTGGCGCAGCTGTTGCCCGCCGCCGGGTTGAGCAGTCCGACGACGTTGACCGTGTTCCCGCAGAGGTTCACGGGGATGTGGATCGGCAGCTGGACGGTGTTGCCCGCCAGCACGCCCGGGGAGTCGGCGGTCTTGCCGTCGGCTCCCGAGTCGGCGAACGCGGTGCCGCCCGTGACGGCGAGCACGCCGCTCGCGGCCGCCACGGTGATCAGGCCTTTGCGCGTGACCTGTCGCATAGGTTCTTCCCTGCCTTTGACCTACTGGTAGTGCGCAACCGCTCCCTTGTGCGGGTGCGCATAGATGTCAGACAGCCCCGGAGCGCATGGCACGCACTCCGGGGCCGACGGACTCAGACCCTCTTGGGGTGAGGCACTACGTCTCAGACGTTGGTGCAGGTGTTGCCGAAGGCGGGGTTCAGGAGCCCGATCACGGAAACGGTGTTGCCACACGCGTTCACCGGGATGTGGACCGGGACCTGAACAACGTTGCCCGAGAGCACGCCGGGAGACTTCACAGCGGCACCCTGGGCACCGGAGTCAGCAGCAGCGATGCCCGCACCCGCGAGAACGATGCCACCGGTGGCAGCCACAACAGCGGCGACCTTCTTGATCATTATTCCTCCTCGTTGACAATGCAGTCCCAGCCGCGGACTGCATCACCTGTAACGAGGAGGGAGTAATCGGGCTACGAGCCTATGGTCGCTTTCACTCTTTTCAGTCAACTACGCACGTGCGGCCGATTATTGGGATCAACAGCCTCACGCGCCACAAGACTCAGGACGCGTCGATGAAGCGGTCGAGGACTCGCACGCCGAACTTGAGCCCCTCGGTCGGCACCCGCTCGTCCACGCCGTGGAACATGCCCGCGAAGTCCAGCTCGGGCGGCAGCTGCAGCGGGGCGAAGCCGAAGCAGCGGATGCCGAGATCGTCGAAGGACTTGGCGTCGGTGCCGCCGGAGAGCATGTACGGCACGGCGCGCGCGATCGGGTCCTCGGCCTTCAGGGCCACCTGCATGGCGTCCACGAGCTTGCCGTCGAAGTCCGTCTCCAGGGCCTTGTCGCCGTGCACGTCCTCGCGCTGCACGCGCGGGCCGAGGATCCGGTCGAGGTCGGCGAGGAACTCCTCCTCGTAACCCGGCAGGAAGCGCCCGTCGACATGGGCGGTGGCCTGCCCGGGGATGACGTTGACCTTGTAGCCGGCGCCGAGCATGGTCGGGGCGGCGGAGTTGCGCAGGGTCGCGCCGACCATCTTGGCGATACCGCCGAGCTTGACGAGGGTCTCGTCCATGTTCTCGGGGTCGAGCTCGGTGCCGAGCGCGTCGGACAGTTCATCGAGGAACGACCGTACGGTCTTGGTCACGCGCACCGGCCACTCGTGCCGGCCGAGCCGGCCGACGGCCTCGCACAGCTCGGTGATCGCGTTGTCCTTGTTCGTCATCGAGCCGTGCCCGGCGGTGCCGTCCACGGTGAGCCGCATCCAGTGCATGCCCTTCTGGGCGGTCTCCACCAGATACAGCCGCAGCTTCTCGTTGACCGTGAAGGAGAAGCCGCCGACCTCGCCGATCGCCTCCGTGACGCCCTCGAACAGACCCGGGTGCTTGTCGACCAGGTGCCGGGCGCCGTACGTGCCGCCGGCCTCCTCGTCGGCGAGGAAGGCGAGCACGATGTCGCGCGGGGGCTTGCGGCCGCTGCGCATCCGGTCGCGTACGACCGCGAGGGTCATCGCGTCCATGTCCTTCATGTCCACGGCGCCGCGGCCCCAGACGCACCCGTCGGCGACCTCGCCGGAGAAGGGGTGGTGGGTCCAGTCCTGTGCGTTGGCCGGGACGACGTCGGTGTGGCCGTGGATGAGAAGCGCCGGGCGCGAGGGGTCCTCGCCCTCGATCCGGGCGACCGTGGAGGCGCGGCCCGGGTGGGACTCGAAGATCTGCGGCTCGAGGCCGACCTCCGCGAGCTTCTCGGCGATGTACTCCGCGGCCTTGCGCTCGCCCGGACCCGAGTGGTCCCCGTAGTTGCTGGTGTCGATCCGGATCAGGTCGCGGCAGAGGTCGACGACCTCGTCCTCACCGGCGACGTGTTTCCGGCCGTGCCGATCATTACCCTGCCCGTTCCTGCCCGCCTCGCTCACGCCGAGTTCCTCTCGCAGTCGCTGTCGCTGGTCTCCGCCATCCTCCCGCGTCACGGCCCGGGACCCAAGGCCGGGCCCGCCTCGACATGCGCCGTTCACGTCCGGTGACCTGCGGCGGGGGGTGTGATCGAGGACCCCCGAATGTTTGCTATGGTTTTCCACGTCGCCGCGGGAAACCGCGGGTCACCGGTCCGGGTGGCGGAATGGCAGACGCGCTAGCTTGAGGTGCTAGTGCCCTTTATCGGGCGTGGGGGTTCAAGTCCCCCCTCGGACACTCAGTTACACACATAGCGGGCTGTGACCATCGGTCACAGCCCGTTTTTGCATGTCGTACATCGGCCGCCGGCCGCGGTCCGCGTACAGCGGCGCTGTACGCGCCGGTTCGGCGGCCTGGATGCGGTCGGCAAGGTCGCCCACTGGCATGCCCTGGTGCGGAGTTGGATCGGCGAGGCTTGTCCCCCGGCCCGGCGAGGCTTGTCCCCCGGCCCGGCGGGGCGAACCCCTTGGTGTTGGCCGACATGCCCGGCAATACTGAGCTCAGAGGCTGTCTCTTATACACATCTGACGCTGCCGACGAG
>JOGW01000005.1 GCA_000721375.1 Streptomyces sp. NRRL B-3428
CGACGACCGCGACGGAGACACGCTGGTTCTCCTTCTTGGCCTCGGCCAGCGCGGCGTCCGCGGCCTTGGCGGCGGCCTCGATGGTGAGGTGGTTCGTCTCAATGACGTTGCCGTCGCCGGCGTCCGCGGCCACGACGGCCGGGGCGGAGTCGGTGGAGGCACCGGCGGAGTAGACACCGAAACCGCCGGCGGCGATCGCGACGGCGAGCGCGCCGCCGCCCATCACGCGCGTACGCCGGGAAACCTTCTTGACGTGCTTCATTGCCGAGCCCCTGAGTCCGAATGGCCGGGCGGACCGTCCTTGCGGCCCGCCCGTTTGCAAGATCCATCCTGGTTCGCGGTGCCCTGCGCCTCATCGGCGTAGCGGCTGGCAGGGGGGCCCGGAACGGTTGACCGATCGGTCGACCGATCGGTTGATGCGCGCGCGGACTTCGTGGGCCCGTGCGGTGGCCGGGTCGAGCCCTGGAGGGCTACTCGGGCGCGGCGGCGACGTGTTGACGCCTTCGGCCGACCGCCAGGGTGGTGAGAGCCGCTACCGCGAAGGAGAGCAGGGAGGCGCTCATCCACGGCTGGACGGTGAGGCCCACGGCGTCCTGCAGCCAGGCCCAGAAGTCGGACCAGCCGGCGATGTCGGTGGGCGCGATGAGCTGGTACGCGGCGAAGCCGAGTGCCCAGGGCAGGAGCATGACCCAGCGGGTGGGGGCCTGTTCGGAGACATCCCAGCCGCGGTGGCCGCCGAGGACGAAGAAGTCCACGACGAGGACGGCGAACATGGGGATGAAGACGGCGCCGATCAGATAGAGGAAGCTGGCGTAGCTGTCCATGTTCACCAGGAGCGCCAGAGCGGTGGCCAGGGTGCCGCTGATCAGACACAGCACGCGACGGTCGGCCCGGGGCAGCAGGTTCTGGGCGGAGACGGCCGTGGAGTAGACGTTCGCGAAGGACTGGTCGACCTCGCGCAGCACGAGGACGCCGAAGCAGATCACGCCGACGCTGGTGGCGGTGAACGGATCGAAGACCTTGTACGGATCCGTACTGTCGAACGCGATCATGGCGAGCGCGGCCACGCCGAGCACCGAACCGGCGATGCCCGCGAGGGTCTGGCCGACGACCAGTCCGCCGAAGGCCTCCTTCTCGCTGCGGGAGTGCCGCGAGTAGTCCGCGACCAGCGGCAGCCAGGAGATCGACACGGCGATCACGCTGTCGGCCGCGAACCAGAAGTCCTTCCAGGAGCCGCCTTCCATCGGGATGCCGCGGCCGGCCAGGTCCCAGCCCAGGTAGGCGATGGCCAGGACGACCGCGATGGTGACGTAGCGGCGGATGATGCGCAGGGCGCCGAGGGGGCGCAGCGTGAGCGCGGTCGTCACCGCTCCCGCGACCAGCACGTAGAGCCAGCCGGGTCCCGGGTCGCCGAAGATCTGGCCGGCCAGGATCTTCAGACCGGTGGAGATGACCACCAGCTCGAACACGGCCCAGCCGACCATCTGCAGCACGTTGAGGACGGTGGGCAGATAGGAGGCCTTCGCGCCGAACAGCCCGCGAAGGAGCACCATCGAGGGCGCGCCGGTACGCGCGCCGGTGATGGCTGCGAGTCCGAGGGCGAACGTGCCGATCAGGGTGCCGACGACCGACGCGGTGACGGCTGCGGCGAACGACAGCGTCGGGCTGCCGGTGCCCAGCGGGTCGAGGACGACGAGCATGCCGCTGAAGCCGAGCAGGCTGACGCCCAGGTTGGCCCAGAAGGTGCCCTGGTCCAGGCCGGTGAGGACCTTGGGCGTGGGCTGGTCGAGAGTGAGCGGCGCCTCGTTCGCCGGGGCGTGTCTCCGGGGTGGTTCGGCGGTGGTGGACTCGGCGGTGCTGGATTCTGTGGTGGTCACTTCGCGTCCTCCGTCACCGAAGCGGCGGCGAACGGCCAGGCCTCCAGGCGCCATGCGGCGTCCCAGAACATCCACTCCCAGGTGGAGGCGGTGGTGTAGGCCGTACGCATGCGGGCGCGGGTGGCCGGATCGGCCTGCTCCGCAAGGCGGTTGACGATTTGCCGGGCGTGCTCCGTGGCGGCTTCGAACTCCTCGTCGGCGTACGTGCCGATCCAGTCCCCGTACGGATGCGCGGCGAGGTCGCCGGCCTGCTCGAGGAGGCCCTTGCCCACCTCGGCGTAGATCCAGAAGCAGGGCAGGACGGCGGCGGCCAGCTCGGCGTAGCCCTGGGTGTGGGCCACGGAGAGCAGGTAGGAGGTGTATCCGGTGCAGGTGGGGGACGGCGTCCAGGCGTCCACGTCGACGACGTTGCTCTCGTGCAGGGAGCTTTCGACGACGACGGCGTCATGCGCGGACTTCGCGAAGAACGCGATGTCCTGCGGCCGGTCCGCCTTCGCGGCGGCGCTGGCCAGGGCCCGGGCGTAGTCGCGGAGGTAGTGGGCGTCCTGGGCCAGGTAGTAGACGAACTTCTCCCGGTCCAGGGTGCCGTCGCCGAGGCCGGTGACGAACGGCAGTTTGTCGATGGCGGCCCGTATCTCGGCTGTGGCGGTCCACAGCTCGTCACAGAACGACTCGGTGGTCATGGGTTCAGCTCCAGTACTGGTGGAAGTGGTGAACGGGGCCGTGGCCGCTGCCGATGCGCAGGGTGTCCGCGGCTCGCAGCGCCCCGGTCAGGTACTCCTTCGCGGCGCGGACGGCGGTGTACCAGTCGTCGTGCTGCGGGCGGAGGGCGGCGATCGCGGCGGACAGGGTGCAGCCGGTGCCATGGGTGTTGCGGGTGTGCACACGGGGTGCGGACAGCTCGGTGACGTGCGCGCCGGCGTCCTGCGTGGCCTCGACGAGGATGTCCACGGACTCGGCGTCCTGTGTGTGGTGGCCGCCCTTGAGGAGGACGCGCCTGGCCCCGGACTCGAGGAGTGCGCGTGCCTGCTCGACGGCTTCGGCGCGGTCTTGCGCGGCGGCGACGCCGAGGAGGTCCCCGGCCTCGGGCAGGTTGGGGGTGATGAGGTCGGCGAGGGGGAGCAGGCGGTCGCGCAGCACGCCGACCGCGTCGGCTTCGAGAAGGCGATGGCCGCTGGTCGAGACCATGACGGGGTCGAGGACGACGAACCGGGGGCGGTGCCGCTCCAGGGCGTCCGCGACGGCCGAGGCGATCGCGGCGTCCGCCAGCATGCCGATCTTGACCGCGTCCACCGGGACATCGGCGAAGAGCGTGTCGATCTGCTCGCCGACGAACGCCGGGGGTATGGCGTGGATACCGGTGACGCCCTGGGTGTTCTGCGCGGTCAGGGCGGTCAGAACCGCCGTTCCGTACGCGCCGTTGGCGGAGAACGCCTTGAGGTCGGCCTGGATCCCGGCGCCGCCGGAGGGATCGCTGGCGGCGATGGTGAGGGCGATGGGCGGGGTGGTCACGCGGAGTCCTCCTGTCGAAGGGGGTGCGAGGGGGAACGGGTGGCGGGTGCTGCCCAGGGCTCGTGCCGACGGCGGCGGTCCTGGGGCGCAGCGAGCGGGCTCGTCACCGCGGCGACCTCGCGACGTCGAGGTGGTCGACGGCATCCGGCGCGCGCCGACGGTTCGCGCCGACGGATCGCGGCGGCCTACGGGCAGGGCGATGTGCGCGAGGTGCCTAGGGGGTGCCGGACGGAAGCGGAGGGAGAGAAGCCGCGTACCGGCGGAAAACAGCGATCAAGGGGACGTCGGGGACTGCGAGTTCGTCCCGAATCGTCCGATCGCGGCCGAACACCGTACGGACGTCCGTGTCCGGATCACGCTGAACTGCGACAGCGCAGCATCCATCGTCAACACTCTCCCTACGCCGGCATTACCCGGTCCAGGTTCATGCGGTCGACGGAAAGGGGAGTCAACTCCCGTCCGCCCTCTCAGCCCGGCTACTCCCGAGCTCCCGCGGTGGTCGCTACGCAATGTACCTCCCCAGTCAAGGGGAGATCGCAGTCGGGGTACGCAGGGACCGGCCGTCGGACCGCCGGCGCTCACCCGCCGGATGCGGCCGGCTCGCCGAGGTGTTCTGCCGCGGTGCGCCACGCCGCGGTGACCGCGCCTTGCGCTCGCCGGGTGCGGACGGCTCTGTGGTCGGCGGCGCTCACGGTCAGCGGTGCTCCCACATGGACGTGCAGTTCAGGACGGCGCAGCGGCGCCGTGGCCAGGCCGGCGAGTTGCTTGGCCACGTTTCCGGAGGTGACCCGCCGCGCCCCGGCCTGGCCGATGGGCACGATCGGGGCACCGGTGCGCTCGACGATGCGGGCGGCGCCGCTGCGGAATGCGGCGGGAGCCTGCTCGGCGGCGTCCCGCCGTACAGGCAGGCGCCCTTCGCCGTACACCAGCACCAACTCGCCGTCGTCCAGCGCCTTTACCGCGAGGTCGATCGCATGGGCCGCGCGGCGGTCGCCACGGTGGACGGGGATGTGTCCCCCACGTCCGAGTGCCGCGCCGAGCAGCGGGATACGCCACAGGCCCGCGGCGGCCATCACCACGGGCCGCACGTCGAGGCGTTGCAGTGCGGCCAGCACGATCGCCGGGTCGGCCAGTGACGTGTGGTTCGCCACGACAAGGCTGCCGGGCGCGAACACGGCGCCGGCGTCCGTGGTCACCGTGAGGCGGCCGAAGGCCGGAACGAGAACCTGGGCAAGGCGGCTGAGCACTGAACGCTCCCGTGGCTGACGACTGGTGATCTCCATCGTCGACGGCGCCCGCAGCGGCGGCCTGAGTGCGCCTACTCATCTTCCCCGTCCGGCAACTCAGGGTCGCGCTCGTGTGCGGCACGCCGTTCGCGTACGGGCGACCACTGACACCGCAGCGCTGGCCGTCCAGTACGGCGCAGGAGCACTCTGGCAATGCGGCGGCGGAGCCTGAGTCGCGGCGGTGCGTGGACGAGTCGGACATGGGGGAACGCTCAGGTGGAGGGTCGGAGTATGGGGGAGTACATGCCTGTCGGTGAGCACTCTGAACACGAGGTCCCCTTCGAGGACTTGGTCTGCGAGGTGTGGTCGGCGATGGCCGAGTTCGCCGCGCTCGACGTGCGAACGCAGTCCGCCTGGGCGGATGTGTGGGGAAGGGCGACCGCCAACCGAGGGCAGCCACCCGAAGTGCCCGGGGTTGACTGGTCCAGGCAGTGGGTGCTGTTCGTCGCCACCGGGGTCCGCCCGTCGACCGGCTACCGTGTGGAGATCCGCCGCCTCGTTCGGCGAGACCGCGTGATCCATGTGTACGCGGTGGAAACGGTGCCACCGCCCGGTTCCGTCACCGGATGCGCCATCACTCACCCCATGCATGCGGTGACGATGCCGCAGGAACCGGACGACGTGAGTTTCGAGTTCCACTTCGCGCGCGAAGTACCCGAACTGTGACCACGCACCGTGGAGCGCCGCTGCCCGCTCACGCCGCGGTCGAAGCGGCGTGAGCGGGCAGCGTGCGGACGGACCGGTGTCCTGCTCAGAGGCCGAACTGCTGCGGACTCACACCCAGCGCCGCACACGCCTCCCGCAGCACCTGCTCCTCGGCCGGGGCGATGTAGCCGTCCGCGCCGGCCACGATGAACCCGGTCTGCACGACCGCCTGTGCCTCGGCCGGCTTCTTCGCCGCCTTGGCGATCTCCTGCATGACCGCCGTCTTGCCCTGCTGGAAGTTGTACGCCAGCTGGTCGACGTGCTTGTTGAAGCGCTCGCGCAGTTGCTCGGGCGGGAAGTTCTTCAGGACGTCGTTCTGCAGGATCAGCGACTCCACATGCTGCCTCTCGGCGGGGTCCACCGAACCGTCGGCGGCCGCGACCAGCGCGCACATGGCCATCGTCGCGTCCCGGAAGGCGCCGCTCTTCAGTTCCGTCTTGAGCGAACTGAGCTGGGACTTGAGCACACCCACCAGCTGGGCCTTCGAACCACCGCCCGGCCGCGCGGCCGACCCGCCATGGCCGCCTGAGCTACGCCCTCCCTGCGCCTGCTGCTGCAACCCCTTGGCCTGATCCTTGAGCCGGTCCCACATTGCCATCCATGCCACCTCGGCTGTCGTGCGTCGATCCGTGTGAATCACTCTTGCGCCCCAGGAAACGTCTCTGAGTCCCGCAGAGTTCCGCACGCTCGCGGTCGCCGGCTGTCTCAGCGCTCCGTTCCCGATCAAGTACCCTTGATCGCTTGAGAGTTCGAACAACGGGCAACGGGGGCGCGCCTTGGCGTGGGAAGAGTGGGAGCAGTTGAAGGCGGCCGCGGCTGAGCGGCATGCGGCCGCCGCGGCATCCGGCATGCGGCTCAATCAGGTAGCGCCGGAGCCGGGAGGCGGTGGGACCGGCGTCGGTCCCGGCGACGGGTTCCGGGTGAAGCATCAGTCGCTCGACGGCAGTTCGCATCTGCTGATCGAGCTGGCCGGGCTGCTCTACCAGGGCCGCCCGGACGGGGAGCTGTGCACGACGGCGCGCGCACCCCGTTCGCATCCGGACGTGGCCGAGAAGGTGGACCGGTTCGCCCGGTTCGCGGACGACCAGTACCAGGATCTGACCTCGTTGCTCGCCGCGCTGTCGACGCGGCTGCGGGACACCAAGACCAACTACGTCTCGTACGACGGCGAAGTGGCGGGCGGACTGATGAACGCCCTGCTGGAAACGGGCGTGTACGTGCCGCCCGAGAAGCGGTGAGGAAGAGGGATACCCGTGGCCTATACCTACCGTGCCGATGTGGAGTTCCTCGAAGGGTGCAATCCGGCGCTCGTCGAGCGGAACGCCGATGAATTCCGGCGGTTGCGCGATCTGTTGCTGAGCATCGAGCCGTCCTCGTCCAAGGCCGCCAAGAAGACGGACTGGGTGAGTGAGAACCGCAAGCCGTACGACGCCCGGTTGCGCGAGGCGAACGAGCTCGTCACGCATCTGTCCGACGGCTACGACAAGGCGCAGAGCGCGCTGCTGCACTACGCGCGTGCACTGGAGATCGCCAAGTCGCACTACTCGGACGGGCTGCGCGCGGAGTCGACCCTGAAGGGCCTGGTCGCTCAGGTCGGGGAGGCGGTCACGGAGACGGCGCAGCGCGCCGAGCCGATGCGGCAGTGGGAGGACCTGCGCGGTACCTCGGGCGTCCTGGACTGGTTCGCGGAACTGACCGTCGACATCGACGACATCAAGGACGAGGCGAACCGCGCGCACGACGACGCGAGCGCCGCGTTCGGCCGGGCCAAGCGCGTCGAGAAGGAAGCCAGGGACGGTTGTACGGCTTCGCTGGACACCGCGTACAAGGCGCTGCCCGACTTCCGTGGCGGAGGCTTCGGGGACGCCAAGGACCTGCTCTCCTCGATACCGGCGCTGCGGGCCGAGGCGGCGCAGGCCAAGGACGACCCGCTGGCGAAGCTGGCGGGCAGCGGGCCGAAGGCCGAGTTCACCCAACGCGTGGGCCAGGACGACGAGTCGGCCGCGCTGCGGGACATCCGGATGCGGCTCACGCAGCTGCCGGAGGCCGAGGACGCGTACTGGTCGACGCCGTCCGACGCCCAGGACAGGCGCGAGTGGATCGCCGCGAACAAGGAGATCATCAAGGCGGCCGCCGAGCGTTCCGGACTGCCGGCGGACATGGTCGCGGGCATCGCGTGGCAGGAGATCGGCGGACAGTGGGGCTGGATGGACGACGGCGTCGACACCATCCGCGAGATATCGGACGGCGGCTGGCTTCCCTGGACGCCGGAGAATCTGCCGATCGACCGGCTCGCCAGCCCGCCCGACGAGACGTCCTTCGGTCCGATCGCGATTCAGCTCCGCCGTGGTGCGGAGGTGCTCGGCTACGACCCCGAGAACCTGACCGAGGGGCAGCGCGACACCATTGAGGCCGCCCTTCAGGACCCGGGCCAGAACATCTTCATCGCCAGTGAGTATCTGAAGATGCTCAAGGAGGAGAGCGGTTTCGCGGACGTACCCGCCGAGGAGATGACCCGCGAACAGCGCCAGGAACTGGCCGCCCGCTACAACGGCGGGCCGTATTGGCAGAATGGCGACGCCCAGGCCTATGGCCGGGGCTTCGACCGGAACCTGGACGACGCGAGGGGCGCCATCAAGTGAGCGAGGTAGGACGTGTGTCCGGTGCGGCGCGCGGATCGTGGACGGTCGTGCTCGCAACGGCGAATCTGCTCACCTGCTATGTCGGCTACGGCGCCGTGTTCATCCGGCCCGAAGGCGCCTGGGACTCGGCCGCGATCGACGGGATCGCCGCGGCCGCCGTCTTCCTGTGCGTCCTGGGCACGCTCACCCTCGCCCTCTCGTACGTGCCGGTGCGGCGCGGCGCCCTCGCCCGCTGGTGGCTGCTGCCACCGGCGGTGTTCCTGCTGGTCGGCGTCGCGCGTCTGATCCATGTCGAGTACGCGTATCCGGTCTGACCGGGCCGGAATTCCGAGGGAAGCCGGCCGATCGGCGCTCAGCCCGCGGCGATCGGCACCGGGAAGATCATGCAGCTGCTGGTCGCGTGTGCAAGCAGCCGATCGCCCTCGTCCAGCAACTGGGCCTGGGCAAGGGCTGTCTGGCGGCCCCGGCTGATGATCGTGCCGATGGCGCGGATCCGGCCCGTCTCCGCGGTGATGCGCTTCAGGAACTTCACCGAGAGATCGAGTGACGTGTAGCCCATGCCCGGCGGGAGCGTGGACTGCACGGCGCAGCCCGCCGCCGAGTCGAGCAGCGTGGCGTAGACACCGCCATGGACGCTGCCGATGGGGTTGTAGTGCTCCTCGCCCGGGGTCATCGAGAAGACCACCCTGCCCTCGTCCACCTCGTCGAGAGTGAAGTCGAGGGTGGCCGAGATGGGGGCCGCGGGCAGCCGGCGGTCCTGGACGGAGCGCAGGAACTCCAGGCCCGAGGCGGTGCCCACGGCGGCAGCGGTGATCGAGGGGTCGTCCCACTCGTAGGTGCGTACGCGTCCCATGTGCTGGCATCCCTCCGGCTGGCTTCGTTGACTGAAGCTAGCCCGCCGCACCACTGGCTGTCAAAGATGAAGCCAGCCTCTAGGCTGGAGGCATGGAGTTCCTTGAGACCAGTACGGACAACTGTCCCATCCAGCGCACCCTTGAGCTGGTCGGGGAGAAGTGGACGCTTCTGGTCGTCCGGGATGCCGCCAACGGCGTGCGGCGGTTCGACGACTTCCGGCGGCATATCGGGCTTTCGGACGCCGTGTTGAGTGATCGGCTGCGCAAGCTGACCGCGGCCGGCATCCTGCGGGCCGTTCCCTACCAGGAGCCGGGGAGCCGGACTCGTCACGAGTACCGGCTGACCCGCAAGGGCTGGGATCTGTGGCCCGTGCTCGTCGCCTTGAAGCAGTGGGGCGACACCCATGCCCCCGATCCCGAAGGCCCCGTGCTCGATCTGCGCCATGCCGAGTGCGGTGCCCCGGTGCGCGTGGTCGTCGAGTGCGCGGCCGAGCGGGAAGCCCTCAACCCCACGCAGGTCATCGCGCGCCCGGGGCTCGGGGCGCGCCGCCGCGTATGAGGCAGGCGCCCCGATGTGCGCCTGTGTCATGTCCGGACGTTCGCTGAGGCGACGCCCGCGAAAGCCATGCCCGCAGCCGTGAACACGCCGGTGCGGCGGGGGAGTTGGCCGACCTGGCGGACAGAAAACTGAGGAATGTTCATCTTTCTCGGTCAAGTCTGTTGACTCCCGTGAGGGCGGTCGCAATTCTGAGTACTCGTCAGTAACAGACATGCTCCTGCCAACCCAGGTGAGTGATGACCATGGTTCAACCTCCGCGTCGCAGACTCGGATCCCTCACGGTTGTGTCCCTGTTCCTCGCCGTCATGGCGGTGCTCCTCGGGCCGATGCCCAGCTCCGCCGCCGAGTCCGATGCCGACTGGTGGACTCCGACCGCGCGACCCACACCCGACGCTCAGATCGACGTCACGGGCGAGCCGTTCAAGGGCACCGACGCGCAGGGGCGCGTCCGGGGCTTCGTCGACGCGCACGACCACATCATGTCCAATGAGGGCTTCGGCGGCCGTCTGATCTGCGGAAAGCCGTTCTCGGAACAGGGTGTCGCCGACGCACTCAAGGACTGTCCCGAGCACTACCCCGACGGCTCGCTCGCGATCTTCGACATGATCACCAAGGGGGGTGACGGCAAGCACGACCCCGTCGGGTGGCCCACCTTCAAGGACTGGCCCGCCCATGACTCGCTGACCCACCAGCAGAACTACTACGCCTCCATCGAGCGCGCCTGGCGCGGCGGCCAGCGCATCCTGGTCAACGACCTCGTCACCAACGGGGTGATCTGCTCGGTCTACTTCTTCAAGGACCGCAGCTGCGACGAGATGACGGCGATCCGGCTCGAGGCCAAGAAGTCGTACGACATGCAGGCCTTCGTCGACAAGATGTACGGCGGCCCGGGCAAGGGCTGGTTCCGCATCGTCACCAGCAGCGGGCAGGCGCGCCAGGTCATCGAGCAGGGCAAACTGGCCGTCGTCCTGGGCGTCGAGACCTCCGAACCGTTCGGCTGCAAGCAGATCCTGGACGTCGCCCAGTGCAGCAAGGCGGATATCGACCGCGGCCTGGACGAGCTCAAGGAACTGGGCGTCAGCAGCATGTTCCTGTGCCACAAGTTCGACAACGCCCTGTGCGGGGTGCGCTTCGACTCCGGCACGCTCGGCACGGCGATCAACGTGGGCCAGTTCCTGTCGACCGGCACCTTCTGGAAGACGGAGGACTGCCGCGGCCCGCAGCGGGACAACCCGATCGGCAACGCGTCCGCGGCCCAGGCCGAGAAGCAGCTGCCCGAGGGCGTCGCCGTCCCCACGTACGCCTCCGGTGCTCAATGCAACACCCGCGGACTCACCGACCTCGGCGAATACGCGGTACGCGGCATGATGAAGCGTCACATGATGCTGGAGATCGACCACATGAGCGTGAAGGCCGCCGACCAGGCCTTCGACGTCCTCGAGTCCGAGTCGTACCCGGGCATCATCTCCTCGCACAGCTGGATGGACCTGGGCTGGACCGAACGGCTCTACAGGCTCGGCGGGTTCGCCGCCCAGTACATGAGCGGCTCCGAGGGGTTCAGCGCGGAGGCCCGGCGTACGGACGCGCTGCGGGAGAAGTACGGCGTCGGATACGGCTACGGCACCGACATGAACGGTGTCGGCGGCTGGCCAGGACCGCGTGGCGCCGACACCCCGAACCCGGTCAAGTACCCCTTCCGCAGCACGGACGGCGGCTCGGTGATCGACAAGCAGGTCACCGGCGAACGCACCTGGGACTTCAACACCGACGGCGCGGCGCACTACGGCATGGTCCCCGACTGGATCGAGGACATCAGGATCGTCGGCGGCCAGGAGGTCGTGGACGACCTGTTCGCCGGCGCCGAGTCCTATCTGCGCATGTGGGGCAGGTCCGAACAGCATGAGCCGGGCCGCAACCTGGCCTCCGGCGCGGCCGCGTACGCATCCAGTACGGAGTGGTGGAACCCGTTCACCAACTTCGCTCCCGCCAAGGCCATTGACGGGGACAAGGGCACCCGCTGGGCCAGCGAATGGAAGGACGGCCAGTGGCTGCGGATCGACCTCGGATCCGCACAGCCGATCAGCCGCGTCAGCCTCGACTGGGAGGCGGCGTACGCGAAGTCGTACCGCATCGAGCTGTCGCAGGACCGCGAGAACTGGCGGACGGTGTGGTCCACGACCATCGGTGACGGCGGCCTGGACACCGCGCGGTTCGAGCGGAGTACGGCGCGTTACGTCCGGGTTCTGGGAGTTGAGCGCGGCACCAAGTGGGGGCTGTCGCTTCAGGAAGTGGGGGTTCGCAGCGACTGACGGCGGGCGGTAGTGCAGCAAACCGGCCGGGTCGAATCTTCGACCCGGCCGGTTTGCTGCGGGCCATCCGAGTCGGGGCGTCTCAACGTCGAGGAAGCACCTTTCGGGCGGTCATCCGTCCTGGGCTCGCAGCTTGTTCATCGTGGCCTGGATCTGCAGCCAGGTCGGGTCCGCACTCGTCGCCTCCGTGACGGTGTCCAACTCGTCCTGTTCCCAGGTCCGCTCGCCGTCGGTGAGGACCAGATGCGGTTCGAGGTCCGTGTCGTCGTCGGGGACTTCGGAGGTCGAGTCGAGGAAGGCACGGACGGCGTCCGCCATCGCCACGCGGTCCGGGGGTGAGGGCGGCGTGGTGCCGGGCATGGTGAGCAGCACGACTCCTCCCGCTCCGGTGGCCACCACGAGTTCTCCCGTTGCGAGCGTGCTGAGAGCGGTGACCGGTGAGCCGTTCAACAGGTCGTGCTGTGTGGCGAGTTCCTCGTCGAGGTCGAGGTCGAGCTCGAGCAAGGTGCCGTCCGGCCTGCCGATCCAGAGCACCCCCGGCCGGGCATCGAACGCGATGTTGTGCCGGGACCAGTCCGGCGACGCGTCCGGCCGTCCCCCGTCTTCCGGGCGGCCGGAGCCATGTTCGCCGAGGGTTGTTGTGAGAGCCAGGCGCAGGGTGGGGAACTCGTATATCGCCAGAGTCTCCGCGTAGGCATTGCCGCGGATCGCGAAGCGGCGGCCGTCGGAGCTGAACACCGGCGCCTCGTAGCCGTCGACATCGATGATCAGTGCCCGGCGAAGGAATCGCGGCGGGACGGACTTGTCGCCGGCGCGTGCGAAGAGCATGAGGGTGGCGCCCTGGTCACTGTTGTACGTGGCCACCAACTCGCCCGCGGGATGTTCCACGATCCCGGTGTCCCAGCCCCGGCCCGATCGGACTTCGCCTGTCGACAGGTCGATGGCGTCGGAGCGTTCCCAGTCGCCGCGCTCCTCGGTGCGCGACGGCCATGCCCACAGGGTGGCGCCGTCGGGGCTGAAGGCCACGTGGTCGTAGTCGGACTCGGCTGCCGGAGCGGTGGCGGACTGGGCCTGTGTCCACCGCAGAACCCGGCCCGGGATCGTCATCGCGAGCGAGGGTTCATACGGATGCCAGGACACGGAAGGAGTCGGCCGATCCCAGCCCTGCAGGTCTCCATAGGGGTCCGACTGGGCGCCGATGGTGGCCAGTCGGGTCATCTCGCCCGCGGCGCAGTTCCAGATGTGCACGGCCGGACGCGTCGAGTCGAGCCCGGCGACAAGGGGCAGCCGTGGATGGCACACCAGCCGCTCAACAGCCACACCACCGGGGACATTCACCCGCGCCACGCTCGCAATGTCAGTCATGCCTGCACAGTAGGCACAGGCACTGACAGTCCTGCCCTGGCGGACTGGCGGCCTCGCGCCTTGGGGCCTTGGCCGGCCGGACCGACTGAGCACCTATCATCCCATGTGATGTGCGTCACATTGGATAGAGCGGCACGGAGGTACCCTTTCCGCATGCCTCTGCTCGTACGACGCCGCCACGTGGACTACGTCCGCGTCACGAGCATGGCCTGTCGCGTCTGCCGCTGACCCAGGCCCTTACCCCTCTCCCGGTCCTGTAGCCGGCGCCTGCCCGACCCGGCAGCGCCGCGCCCGCGCCTACCCGCGCCGACCGGGGCGACACCACAGCGGATGTGTCTCATGTCGTACGCACTGCACACCCTCACCCAGCCTCAGGCCACAGCGAAGGTCCAGGCCGTGGCCGCGCCGCCGGTCGCCGATCAGCTCCCGGTCATCGATCTGTCCGCGGCGGACCGCGGCCCGGTGGCCCGCCGACTGCTCCATGCGCAGCTGCACAGCGCCGCCCATGACGTCGGCTTCTTCCAGCTCGTCGGCCACGGTGTGCCCGAGTCCGAGAGTCGCGCACTCGACGCGGCGATGCGCGCCTTCTTCGCGCTGCCGGCGGCCGACCGCCTCGCTCTCGACAACGTCAACTCGCCCCATTTCCGCGGCTACACCCGCACCGGGGACGAACGCACCGGCGGCTCCCGCGACTGGCGGGACCAGCTCGACATCGGCGCCGAGCGGCCCGCCCGCATACCCGGCCCGGGCGAGCCCGCCTACTGGTGGCTGCAAGGCCCCAACCAGTGGCCCGCGGCCCTGCCGAGCCTGCGCACCGCCGCCCTCACCTGGATCGATCGGCTCAGCGGCGTGGCCGCCAAGCTGCTGCACGAGCTGCTCGCCTCCATCGGTGCGCCCCCGGACTTCTACGACGACATCTTCGGCGCGGCCGCGCATCCGCACCTCAAGCTGGTGCGCTACCCGGGCAGTGCGCGCGACGGAGCCGACCAGGGCGTCGGCGCCCACAAGGACTACGGCTTCCTCACGCTGCTGCGCCAGGACTCCGTGGGCGGGCTCCAAGTCGAGCGGGAGGACGGGGAGTTCCACGAGGTTCCGCCGCTGCCCGGCGCGTTCGTGGTGAACCTCGGCGAGCTGCTCGAAGTCGCCACGAACGGCTATCTGCTCGCCACCAACCACCGAGTGGTCAGCCCGCCCGGCGCCACCGAGCGCTTCTCGGTGCCGTTCTTCTACAACCCGCGCCTGGACGCACGGGTCGACCCGCTCGTCTTCCCGTACGCCGACAGCGCGCCGGGTACCACAGCGGATCCGGCCAACCCGCTGTTCGCCGAGTACGGCCGCAACGAGCTCAAGGGCAAGCTCCGCGCCCACCCGCTGGTCGCGGCGCGCCATCACGCGGACCTGCTGATTCCCCGGTCCGCAGAGGTGGCGCATCGGCCGCCGGCCATGGTCGCATAGCACTCGCAGAGGAGTGGGGCCCCAGCGTCGACCATCAACTCACCGGGTCGGCAATCCAGTTGCCGTGGAAGCCGATCGGCACCCGTACCGGCAGATGGATTCGCGCGACGGGCTGACCGCTGATGTCCTGGGCCGCGAGGATCACCAGGTCCGTGGCGCCGCGTTCGGGATCGAAGACGTACGACAGGATCCAGCCGTCGTCCTCGGCGCCGCTGTCCGCCGACGGCACGAAGACGCCCTCGCCGACGTCCCCGTCCCGGTGGAAGCGATGCACTTCACTGCTGCCCTGCTCCAGGTCGAACTTGACGATGCCGACGCCGACTTGGGAGAGGTCGGTCGCCGGTGCGGTGGGGGTCAGGAGGTGGCGGCGGGCCCGCTCGGCGGCGTATCCGTCGGTGGGTTCGAGCACTCCGTAGCCGTAGCGGTGGCGGCCGGTCTCGCGCCGCGGGTCGATGCGCGGGAACTCCACGGCCCGCTCGTCGAGTCCGTCCTCGCGCACCGTCCCGGCGGCGAGGTCGACGCTCCAGCGGACGAGCCGCGGTGGCGTCTCGTCCGGCCCTCGGCTGCCCCGGCCCGCGAACAGCCGGTCGTAGCGCACCAGATGGACGGTGATCTGTCCCGCCCCGTTCTCGTACGCGCTCATGGGGTGGAAGACGAAGCAGGGTTCGATCTCCAGCCATCGCACGTCCTCGGCCCGCCCCTCACGCGGCAGTACACCGAGCCGTGGTGTGCGCTCGGGATCCCAGATGTACGGCAGCGACGCACCGGACGTGGCCAGCTCCAGGTCGAAGACCACCGGCAGGTCGTACAGCAGCACGTACGAGGACGTGAGCGAGAAGTCGTGCATCATCGGCCGCCCCTCGACGGGGATGTCGACCGACCTGCGGATCCGCCCGTCGACTCCCACGACCAGGTACTGCACATAGGGATACGCCCAGCAGTACGCCACCGCGTGCAGTTCCCCGCCGACCGGGTCGAGGGTGGTATGCGCGGCGAACCCGCCCGGCAGCGTGCCCTGGAAGTCGTACGGGCCAAGGGTGTTGAGGTCGCCGTCCAGCTCGTAGGGCAGCGCGCCGCCCTCGACGGTGGCGAGGTTGCGGCCGGCGAAGTTCAGGATGTGCGTGTTGGGGGCCAGGTCCATGTCCAGGTGGCGGGGCCCGTGCACCGGCTTGTCCCCGAGCGCCGCCGCCATCGCGTCGCTGCGCACCCAGCGGTTGCGGTACCACTGCGCCTGGCCGTCCCGCAGCCGCACCCCGTGCACCATGCCAGGACCGCTGAACCAGTGGTACGCCGCCGGGTCGTCGACGTTCAGCGGATTGGGCCCGTTGCGCAGGTACCGCCCCTCGAGCCCGTCGGGGATCCGCCCGCTCACCGGCAGATCATGTGCGGTGATCTCCTCGCGCACAGGGGCGAACAGTCCACGCAGATACGGATTTCCCTGATCGGCCATGACGGCCTCCTCGACGGGTCCGGCAGGGCGACAGCCCTGGCTCTCCACCATCCAGCGAAACCCGGCCCGGGTCGAGCCTCCCGTACACATGCCTCTGTGTGGGGCGAACAGAAAACACAAGGCCAGTCCCTCTTTGTGCATGGCCCGGTCGTGGTTCGCGCTGGAACTCTCCCCGAACCAAGTGGCATGACTCAAGGTCACCTGAACCGAGGAGAACGCTGGCATGGGGATGCGGAGTTGGCGATCGATCGCACTGGCCGTGGTGGCCCTCGCGGCCACGGCCGGAGCCTGGCCCGCTCAGGCCGGTGGAGGCCCGATGCCCCAGGGCGCCACCTACTACGTCGACTGCGCCGAGGGGTCCGACGCCGCCTCCGGCGCCACCCTTGGCCATGCCTGGAAGTCTCTTGAGAAGGCCAGCGACCAGGAGTACCGACCGGGCGACCGGATCCTGTTCAAGCGAGACACCGCCTGCGACGGGGTGTTCGAGCCCAGCGGTTCCGGCGCCGCGGGCTCACCGATCAGGGTCGACGCGTACGGGGAGGGCGAGAAGCCGCGCATCCGGGGCGGCGGCGCACGCGCGGCCGTCCTGCTCGAGAACGTCGAGCACTGGGAACTGCGCAACCTCGACGTCTCGAACAAGGGCGCGGCCCCGGGTCCGGAGGAACGCCGCGCCGGAATCCTGTTCCGGCTCACGGACTTCGGCAGGGGGAAGCACTACGTCGTCGATGACGTGGACGTACACGACGTCAACGGATCCGACCACAAGGACCCGGATCCGTCGGGCGGGATTCTCTTCGTCGTCCGCGGCACGGCCACCGCGACCCGCTTCGACGGGATCACGGTGACCGATTCGACCGTCAGGCACGTGGACCGCACCGGCATCTCCACCGCCTCCAGCTGGGGCAAGCGTCCCGAACATCCGCACAGCGGAGCCCCCGGCTGGGCGCCCAACACCAACCTCACGATCCGCAACAACGAGGTGACCGATGTCGGCGGCGACGGCATCGTGCTCCAGCACGGCCACCACGCGCTCGTCGAGCACAACTACGTGGACGGGTTCAACATGCGCTCGGCCGGCTACAACGTCGGTGTCTGGGCGTGGAACTTCGACGACGCCGTGTACCAGTACAACGAGGTCACCGGCGGCCATGGAACGCGCGACTCGCAGGCCTTCGACTTCGACGGCGGCAACAACCGCAACGTCTACCAGTACAACTACAGCCACGACAACGAAGGCGGCTTCCTGCTCGTCTGCAACGCCACCGGCATGACCTCGGCCGACAACGTCTTCCGCTACAACGTGAGCATCAACGACCGCAACACCTGGAGCCCGCCCTACGGCGTCATCTCCGTGGTCTGCCCGGCCGCGACGACCAACACACAGGTCTACAACAACACCGTGGTGACCGACCAGGCGGGCACGGCCATGGTGAGCGACAACGGCAAGGGCGGCGTCGCCTTCCGGAACAACATCTTCGTCAGCACCGCCGAGGGCGGCTCCCCGATCATCGACGCTCTGAACACGTACGACCACAACCTCTACGTGGGCGTGGGCAGCGTCCCCGCACAGGACGCCCACGCCGTTACGGCGGAGCCGGAGTTCCTCGACACGACACCGGACAGCCCGCGCGACCTCCGCCTGCGCCCCACCTCGCCGGCCCTCGGCGCGGGAACGCCGATCGAGAACGCGGGCGGGCAGGACTACTTCGGCAACCGCCTGCAAGGCGCCACGGACATCGGGGCCCATCAGCGGCCGGGCCCGAAGTAGCGGTCCGCAGCAGGCGGGCGGACGCAAGCTGCGTCCGCCCGCCTGCCGCGTGCGAGGTTGCGCCCGTCCGTCGTCAGTCGCCCCCGCACCCGCCGCAGCCGCCACAACTGCTGCTGGTGCTGCAGGAGTCCACGTCGACGATGCCGGGCACCCCGCCGTCGCTCGTTCGACTATGGGTGCGGGGCCGGGGTTGCGGGGGTGCCGGCGGCGGCGCCGGACGTTCCTTGCTGCGTGCGATCGCCTGGCGGGTGGAGCGGGGTACTGCTGCTCGTGCGTTGTCCGCCTTGTTCTTGCAGTACCTGTCGAGGGCCCGCCAGCGGCGGCGGTTCTCCGAGGGCCACAGGCAGGCAGGTCCCCACTGGACCACCCAGGCCACCATGCAGACGTAGAGCCAGACGGATCTGTCGGCCCCGGCGATGAACGGCGCGGGCGCTTCGGTCCGGGCGGCGTGGATTCCCATGCCGATCGAGGTCACCATCGTGGTGGCCAGCATCAGGGTCTGGCTCTTCCCCGATGTCGTGGTGCGCACCTGGGGTGCTGCGCGCTCGACGAGTTTCCGGAACCGGCCGAAGCGCGCTTCGTCCTGGATCTCGTACAGCTTCGTCGGCGATTTGGCGGGCGCCTCACCGATCCCCTCCGCCATGGCGCGCAGGGCGGGATCCTTCGGTGTCCTGCCGCGGCGGGTGGGACGTAACTCGCCGTTGGAGGAGACCCTCACCACGCCCTCGTCGACGAGCATGCAGACCGCGGTCTCCGCGGCGTCGGCCATGCCACCGAGCAGGTACGAGGCCCGCACCGGATGGATGCCCCCGGAGATGAGCGCCTCGACTTTGCGCCGTGCATCCCTGTCACGGAACCGGCAGTACACGCCGCGCAGTCCGTTGCACAAGGCGAAGATCAGCAGCCAGAAGGCCACGATCCCCTCGCTGTCGGTCAGCCACCAGTCCACCACTTGCCCCCCAACACCCGGTGTAGCCCCTGGCCGAATGCAGCGAGGATGAAGCGCATCGGCGCGCTCAGTGTAGCGAGGCCTCGCTCAAATGGGCCGAGGGTGAACCTCGTGTGCAGCGAAGAGCATGGAGGGGCGCCCGGCGTTGACCGCCGGGCGCCCCTGTATGCATGTGCGGCTCCTCAGGAGGCAGGCACCGTCTGTTCCGGAGCCAGTGAGTTGCCGGGGGCGATCCTGCCGCAGTCGGACGGTGCCGCCTTGCCCGCGAAGCGGTCGCCCAGCCACTTCAGCGCGGTGGGCGCCCAGGGCAGGGGAGTGGCGACATGGCTGAGCAGGTTGTACTGCTGGTACTTGACCGCCGCGCCGCCCGTGGCGCAGTACTGCCGGGCCAGCGCTCGTACGTCGCCGGCGACCATGACGCCGTCACCGGTACCGATGCCCGGCGGGCTGTTGAACGTCCCTTCCGTGACACCGCCGTTGCCCTGGGCGATGTAGCCGGGGACGGTCGGGGTGGGCGCCGAGCCGAGGTTGATCCTGTTGACCGCCTCGACGAACTCGGGCACGGAGTTCGGGTTGGCGTACTGCGGCTTCGCCATCTTCTTCCAGGTCAGACCGGGGTACCGGCCCAACGTGTCGGCGATCGAGGCATGTTCGACCTTGTCGTACACCGACTTGCCGTAGTCGCTCATGTATTGCTTCAAGTCGATGTCGTAGGCCCGGGCGACTCCGATGACGGCCATCGGAATGACACCGGACCACACCAGGCTGCCGTCCACGTACTTGAGGTTGTGCGAGGGCTTCACGAGCAGTCCGCCCTCGGCGTATCCGACCAGCTGCCGGTTGACGTCCGGCGCGTAGTCCGGTGCGAGTACGGCGGCCCAGTTCGTCGCGATCGCACCGCCGGAGTAGCCGATGAGGCCGAAGCGGGCGTCGGATCTGATGCCGGTCTGCGCGGCGGAACTCCGCGCCGCGCGGATCGAGTCCAGCGTGTTGTACCCGTACTCGGGTCCGGCCGCGAAGTCGGCGGTCTGCCCCTCGGTGTCCGGGATGATCACGTCGTAGCCCGCCAGGAGCAGCGGGGCGATGAAGATGGTCTCCGCGTTCGCGATCGCCCCGCCGAGGCTGACATCGCCCGCGATCGCCCGGGACGGCCCGTGCTCGGGGTCGAGCGAGTCGTAGAACGACTGGTACGAGACGGCCTTGCTGCCGTCGCTCTTCGCGGAGCGCACCACGGTGGTGACGCCGGCGGAGGGGCGGCCCAGTGCGTCGGTGGTGCGATAGAGCAGCTGGATCGCCTCGACGGGGGTCGGGATGCCGAGGACGTGGTACTTCAACGTCCGCTTCTTGAGCACCTCCCCGGGCTTGAACGAGGACAGCGGCTTGCTTCCGTCGTACGCGTAGAACGGGTCGCTCGCGGCGGCTGCCTGCGAACCCGCGGTCGACGACGGTGCGACGGCCGACGGTGCGGCGACGGCGATGCCGGGCGCGGCGGTGAGGACGAGAGCGGTGACACCTGCGGTGGCGATATGCCGGACTGTTTTCTGCATGACCCCTCGACTCGCGAAGCAGCTGACAGGGATGACTGCTGAGCCCGCCACAGGTGTTACCGGCGGGTAACGCCCGGCGAAACTTACCAACGAGTAAGGAAGATGCCCAGGGGTGCGGCAGAGATTCTTGAGTCCCGCCGTCAGACGGTGACTTGCTGTCCGCCGAGCCGGGCGAGGACAGCGCGTGCCTCACCGGCGATCCGCCGCACCAGTTCCCCGGCCGGTGCGATGTCGCGTATCAGCCCCTGACTCAGTCCGACGGACCAGATGCCGGCCTCGAGGTCGCCGTCCTCGAAGACCCGACGCCCGCGCGCTCCGGCCACCAGAGCCTGGACCTCGCCGAACGTGCCGCCGTCCGCCAGGATGCGGACGACCTCGGCGGAGACTTTGTTACGGGCCACCCGGGCGGTGTTGCGCAGCCGGCGGAAGATCAGCTGGGTGTCGAGTTCGGTGGCCGTGACGATGCGCTGCTTCACGGCGTCGGAGACCGGGGCCTCGGCCGAACACAGGAACCGGGTCCCCATGTTGACGCCGTCCGCGCCGAGTGCGAGCGCCGCCGCAAGGCCGCGCCCGTCCGCGAAGCCGCCCGAGGCGATGAACGGGATCGTCAGACGATCGGCGGCCGCGGGGACCAGGATCAGTCCGGGGATGTCGTCCTCGCCGGGATGCCCGGCGCATTCGAACCCGTCGATCGAGACCGCCGCGACGCCGACCCGTTCCGCCTTCACCGCGTGCCGCACGCTCGTGCACTTGTGGATCACCCGCACCCCGTGCCGGGCGAAGAACTCCATATGCGGCTCGGGACTCGACCCCGCGGTCTCGACGATCGTCACGCCCGCGTCCACGAGGGCGCGGCGGTACGCGTCGTACGGCGGCGGGTTGATCGTCGGCAGGATCGTGAGGTTGACGCCGAACGGCTTGTCGGTGAGCTTGCGGGTGCGCTCGATCTCGCGCACGAGGTCGTCCGGTGTGGGCTGGGTCAGCGCCGTGAGGATGCCCAGACCGCCCGCCTCGGAGACGGCCGCGGCGAGTTCGGCGCGCCCGACCCACATCATCCCGCCCTGGACGATGGGGTGTTCGATGCCCAGGAGCTCGGTGAACCTGGTGCGCAGGGGAGCGGGGGCGCTCATCCGGTCGGGAATCCGGTCGGGGATCCGGTCAGGATTCCGGTCGGGAATCCGGTCAGGCATACAGCTCACCCCGCTCGGCGCGTTCCACCAGCGAGGCCGGCGGCAGGAACCGGTCGCCGTACGAGGCGGCGAGCTCCCGGGCCCGGGCGACGAAACCGGGCAGGCCGCCCTCGTACTGGTTGACGTACTGCAGGACGCCGCCGGTCCACGCCGGGAACCCGATGCCCTGGATCGAGCCGACGTTGGCGTCGGCGACGCTCGTGAGCACCCCGGTGTCCAGGCATTCGATCGCGTCGAGGGCCTCGGCGAAGAGCATCCGCTCCTGCAGATCCCGCAGCGGCACGACCAGTTGCCCCGATCCGTACCGCTCGCGGACGCCGGGCCAGATCCCGAGCCGCTTGCCGGATGCGTCGTACTCGTACCAGCCGGCGCGCTCGCGCCTGCCGATCCGCCCCTGCCCGACCATCCAGGCGATGACGGCTTCCGAGGGGTGCGCGATCCAGCTCCGGCCCTCGGCCTCCTCGGCGGCACGGGTCTCGGTGGTGATCTTCTGCGTGAGGGACAGGGTGAGTTCGTCGAGGAGCTGGAGGGCGCCGGCGGGGTAGCCGGCCTGCAGCGCGGCCTGTTCGACACTGGCCGGTTCCACGCCTTCGCCGACGGCCGCGACCGCCTCGGCGAGGAAGCAGCTGATCACGCGTGAGGTGAAGAACCCGCGCGAGTCGTTGACGACGATGGGGGTCTTGCCGATCTGTCGTACGAAGTCGAAGACCCTGGCCAGGGTCCGGTCGCTGGTCTGCTCGCCTCGGACGATCTCCACCAGCGTCATCTTGTCGACCGGGCTGAAGAAGTGGATGCCGATGAAGTCACCGGGGCGCTCAACTCCCTTGGCCAGCAGGGTGATGGGGAGAGTCGAGGTGTTGGAGCCGAGTACCGCATCGGCTTCCACGATGCCCTGGATCTCCTGGAAGACCTGCTGCTTGACCGCGGCCGATTCGAAGACCGCCTCGATGACCAGGTCCACTCCCTTGAAGTCGGCGCTGTTGCCGGTCGCCAGGATCCGGCCGAGCAGCGCGTCGGACTTCCCCTGGGTCGTACGGCCCGCCGCCAGCGCCAGCGCCTTCGCCTCCAGCCGGCGGGCGTAGTCCTTGCCCTTCTCGGCGGCATCGGAGGTGACGTCCTTCAGGACGACGTCGAGGCCCGCCTTCGCTGCCACGTAGGCGATCCCGGCGCCCATCATGCCCGCGCCGATGATCCCGACCTTGCGCGCGGTGTGGCGGGCGAAACCCGGTGGACGGCTGGCGCCGGACTCGATCTGCTGCAGGTCGAAGAAGAACGCCTTGATCATGTTCTTGGTGGTCCGGCCCTTCAACAGGCTGACCAGATAACGGGTTTCGATCAGGCTGGCCGTGTCGAAGTCGACATACGCGCCCTCCACCGCGGTGGCCAGCGCGGCACGCGGCGCGGGCAGTGGCGCCCCCTTGGTCTGCCGGCGCAGCAGGCCGGTGAGCGCCGGCAGGGTCGCGGCGACGCTCGTGCTCCGTATGTCGCCGCCCGGTATCCGAAAGCCCTTGGCGTCCCAGGGCTGCAGCGCCTCGGGGTGCTCGGCGATCCAGGCGCGCGCCCGCGCCTCGGCCTCCCGCGGATCCGCGACGAGTTCGTCCACGAGGCCGAGCGCGAGGGCCGCGCGCGGTGTGAACCGCCTTGCGGGCAGGATCACTTCGGACAGCGCCTTGTGCAGACCGAACATGCGCACCGTACGCGTGATGCCGCCGCCTCCGGGCAGCAGCCCCAGACCGACCTCGGGGAACCCGATCCGACTGCCGGGCGTGTCGGCGGCGACCCGGTGGTGGGCGCACAGGGCGACTTCGAGTCCGCCGCCGAGCGCGGTGCCGTTCACGACGGCGACGACCGGCCTGCCGAGCAGTTCGATACGGCGCATCCAGCCCTTCATCCGGTCGATGTACGCCGTCTCCTCGGCCGCCTTGTCGGCGCTGCCCGACCGCAGCCGGTTCAGGTCGCCCCCGGCGAAGAAGGACTTCTTCGCGGACATCAGGAGCACCCCCACGATGTCGTCGCGCTCCGCTTCCAGCCGTGGGACGCACTCCTCCAGGCCGGCCATGAAGGCGTCGTTCATGGTGTTCACCGAGGAGTCCGGGTCGTCCAGCGTGAGGGTGACGATCCCGTCGGTGCCCCGCTCGTAGGTGAGGGCGGATGCGGTCATGGCGATGGGTCTCCTTCGGAACAGGGCAGGGGGTCTCGACGCGGGTGTCTGGTACGGCAGATGTGGCGGGTGTCTAGTGCGAGAGGTGTACGAGATCGGGGAGGGGCGCCGGTCACACGCGCTCGATGACGGTGGCGATGCCCATCCCGGCGCCGACGCACAGCGTCACCAGGCCGCGGCGGCCGCCCGTGCGCTCCAGCTCGTCGAGCAAGGTGGCGAGGATCATCGCGCCGGTGGCACCCAGCGGGTGGCCCATCGCGATCGCGCCGCCGTTCACGTTGACCTTCTCGTCGGGGACCCGCAGATCGCGCTGCCACTTCATGACGACCGCGGCGAAGGCCTCGTTGAGTTCGAAGAGGTCGATGTCGTCGATGTCCAGGCCCGCTCGGGCGAGGACCTTCCGCGTGGCCGGAGTCGGACCCGTCAGCATGATCGTCGGCTCCGAGCCGGTCACGGCGGTCGCCACGATCCGCGCGCGCGGCGTGAGCCCGAGACGCAGGCCGACCGCCTCCGTGCCGATCAGGGTCAGCGCGGCACCGTCGACGATCCCGGAACTGTTGCCCGCGTGGTGGACGTGCTCGATCCGCTCCAGGTGGTGGTACTTCTGCAGCGCCACGGCATCGAATCCGGCCTGCGCGCCCACGGCGGCGAACGCGGCGGGCAGCGACGCCAGGCCCGCCACCGTGGTGCCCGCGCGCCGGTGTTCGTCGTGGTCGAGGAGCAGGACGCCGTTCATGTCCCGTACCGGCACGACCGACTTGTCGAAACGCCGCTCGCGCCAGGCGGTCTCGGCCCGCTCCTGCGACCGGGTGGCGTAGGCGTCCACGTCCTCGCGGCCGAAGCCCTCGAGGGTCGCGATGAGATCGGCGCCGATGCCCTGGGGCACGAAGTACGCGTCGTAGGCCGTGGTCGGATCCTGGGCGTACGCGCCGCCGTCCGAGCCGATCGGGACCCGCGACATGGACTCGACCCCGCCGGCCAGGACGAGCTGCTCGTATCCGGAAGCGACCTTCTGAGCGGCGAGGTTGACCGCTTCGAGGCCGGAGGCGCAGAACCGGTTGACCTGGACTCCGGCCACCGTCTCGGGCAGCCCCGCGACCAGGGCGGCGGTGCGGGCGAGGTCGCCGCCCTGTTCACCCACGGGTGAGACGACGCCGAGCACGATGTCGTCGATCAGCTCCGGGTCGAGCGTGGGATGACGCTCCTGCAGCGCGTGGATCAGGCCCACGACGAGGTCCACGGGCTTGGTGCCGTGCAGCGCGCCGCCGCGGTTCTTTCCGCGAGGGGTGCGGACGGCGTCGTAGATGTAGGCGTCGGCCACGACGCCCCCTTTCTCGATACGGGACGTGAAGGGGTGCTGGGGGAGGAGGCGCCGGGCCTACAGGCCCAGATCGCGGCCGACGATCTCCTTCATGATCTCGGTGGTGCCGCCGTAGATCGTGGTGATGCGCGAGTCGAGGTAGTCGTGGGCGATGCGGTACTCGAGCATGTAGCCGTAGGCGCCGTGCAGTTGGAGACAGCGGCCGACGATGTTCACGAACGTCTCGGTGGCCCAGAACTTCGCCGCCGCCGCGTCCACCGCCGTCAGTTCGCCGCGCGAGTGGCGCCCGAGCAGATCGTCGAGGTGGCTGCGGCCCACACGGGCGGTGGTGACCATCTCGGCCAGCTCGAAGCGGGTGTTCTGGAAGGAGCCGATCGGCTTGCCGAACGCCTTGCGCTGCTTGACGTAGTCCAGGGTGCGTTCGAGTACGGCCTCGATGGAGGCCATGGCGTTGGCGGCGATGGAGATGCGCTCCTGGGGCAGATTGCGCATCAGCGACTTGAAGCCCGAGCCCTCCTCGCCGAGCAGATTGGCGGCCGGCACGCGGACGTCCTGGAAGGACAGCTCGCTGGTGTCCTGGGCGTGCAGACCGACCTTCTCCAGGTTGCGGCCGCGTGAGAAGCCGGGCCGGTCGGCCTCGATGACCAGCAGGCTGAGCCCGCCGTGCCGGTCGGGACCGGTGCGCACCGCGGTGACCACGAGATCGGCGTTCTGCCCGTTGGAGATGAACACCTTGCTGCCGTTGACCACGTACTCATCGCCGTCGCGTACGGCGGTGGTGGCGATGCCGGCGAGATCGCTGCCCGTGCCCGGCTCGGTCATGGCGACGGCCACGATCAGCTCACCGGCGGCGATCCCGGGCAGCCAACGGGCCTTCTGCTCCTGATCGGTGAGGTCGGTGAAGTAGGGCACCACGATGTCGTTGGACAGGCCCACACCGGCGAGCGCGTCCGAGGCGCAGTGGCGGGAGAACTCCTCACCGATCACCGCGTTGAAGCGGAAGTCGGTGACGCCGCCGCCTCCGTACTCCTCGGGGATGTTGAAGCCGAGGATCCCCGCGCGGGCGGCTTCCTCGAACAGGGCACGGTCGACCTTGCCCTCGGCCCGCCAGCGCTCGATGTGCGGGGCAGCGTGCTTGTCGGCGAACGACCGGACCGTATCCCTGAGCAGCTCGTGCTCGTCGTCGTAGAGGGACCGCCTGGCGGCGAACGTACTGGTCATGGGGACACCACTCCTGTTCGGATGAGTTGCGTGGCGTACGGCGGGAAGCCTCGGATGCCGCGTACGGCGGAAGGCTGAAAGGGGCGGGGGAGCTCAGCGGTCCGGGAGCAGCACCGGCTTCACGACAAGACCCGCCCGCTGGTCCGCGACCGCCCGGTCGAAGTCGCCCAGCGCGTACGTGGTGACGAGACGGTCGACGGGCAGCCGGCCCTGGCGGTGGCGCTGCAGAAGTTCCGGTACGAGGACCGACGGCTCGGCGTCTCCTTCGACGCAGCCGCGCACCACAAGCCCGCGCAGCAGCAAGGTGCGTACATCCAGGGCGACTTCGGCCGGCCCCAGCCCGACCAGGGCCAGCTCACCGCGCGGGCGGAGCAGGGTGAGGGCCCGCCCGATCAGCTCGGGTCTTCCGGTCGTGTCGAGCGCGTGGGTGACGGGCGGCAGCGGATCGTCCAGGGAGGCGACGGCCGACGCCCCGCACCGGACGGCGAGTTCACGGCGCGCGGCGACCGGTTCGGCCACCACGACCTCCACGTCCTCGGACAGTGCGGTCAGCATCGCGGCCGATCCCACGCCGCCCGCGCCGATCACCAGCAGGCGGTCGCCCGGCCCTGGGCGCAGGACATTGAGCACCGCGCCCGCCCCGGTCAGGAATCCGCAGCCGAAGGGCGCGGCCACCTCGGGCGGCACGTCCACGACCGGTACGCACGAGCGGGCATCGGCCACCGCGGCCGTGGCGAACGAGGACTGCCCGAAGAAGGCCCCGTACACCGGCTCGCCCCCGATGCGGATCGTCGGCGACCCGTCCAGACGGCGCCCCGACGCGTTGAGTGCCGTGGCCCATCCGCAGTAGGCCGGGTGGCCGCCCCGGCACTGGTCGCAACTGCCGCAGGACGCATAGGAGATGACGACCCTTTCCCCCGTACGCAGTGAGGTGACGGACGAGCCGACCCGCTCGACGATCCCGCAGCCCTCGTGGCCGAGCACCGCGGGCCGGTTGCCCAGCGTGCTCCGTGTGGCGAGGTCGGTGTGGCACACCCCGACCGCCTCGATGCGCACCACCACCTCGTCCGGACGCGGCTCGTCGAGCTCGGCGTCGACGAGTTCGCCGGGGGCGGAGCCCCGGGAAAGCAGCGCGGAGATCTTCATACGCGGTGCCCGTCGGGCTCGGGCTCGGGCTCGGGTTCGGGATGGGGCTGGGACTGGGGCTCAGGTTTGGGCTCGGGTTTGGGCTCGGGCTCACGCTCAAGACCGAAGTAGAAATGCCGTCCGTCCGCGAGGACGAGATCCGGTTTGCCGTTCATCACGCCCATCAGCGTCTGCTCGTCGACGCGCTTGAAGTGATCGAACACGGGCATGCCGTCGTACACCATCGTGGCGGTCACCTCGCCACGGAACTCGACGTTCCACAGGCTCGCCTCACCTTTTCCGGCCTTGGTGTCGGAGTGGAGAGTGCCGTCCTCCGCCCGGCAGATCAGCGGCTTCGCGTCGTGCAGGGTGACGAACCGTTTGCCGTGCCACCGGCTGCGGGCGAGTAGCCGTTCGAGGGGATGACCGGTCGGGAACGCGAACCCGCGCCAGGAGCCGAGCAGCGCGGACGCCTCGACCACGGCGAGATCCGCCCACAGCGCATCCAGCTCGTCCGGGTCGACAGGACCCGGCGCCACCCGCAGCGCACGCCACAGTTTCCGGTTCTGCTCCTGGCTCATACAGGGCTCCGTAAAGGGGTTCACAGGTGTCGTGCAGAAGCCTTGCCGACCGCGGCAGGCGTCGTTATGTTAATCAAAAATCACACCCATGGACAACCTTGCCGATCGCCCAAATCGCCCTTTGCGTAAGCGAGTCAAGGTGCAGTCCGACCTGCCTGGAAGTAGGTAAGTGAATGGGAAGTATCAGTAGGCGACGAGCGATGACGTTGGGTGCCGCGCTCGGCCTCGCGAGCGCGACGGCCGCACCCGAGGCGTGGGCCTGGTCGTCCGCGGGTTCGCTCGCCGGCACCGACGAGGTGGCCGACCCGTTCCAGGTCTGGGACCCCGAGCCGGACGCGGTGGCCGCACGGCTCCTCGCGGACGGGGTGATTCCCGCGGTCAACACCGCCTGGCGCGGGTGGGTGGACAACGCGGACCCCCTGCCGTCCGGCATGCCCGGGTATCTGACCAGCTACCTGCAGAAGGTCAACCGGCTGCCGTCCTGGGCCGACGCCACCAAACTCGCCGCGTCCGAGCGCTACTACAAGCGCCTGGCCTCGTACCTGTTCGTCTCGCAGAGCATCGGCAGCGGCATGATGAGCACGGTGATCCCGCGTGAGGCCAGGGCGGTCTACTGGTCGGCGGGCGGCGCCGACATGAAGGACCGCGCGGCCAAGACGTTCACCTTCGGCTACGACCTCAACTCCGAGACCGCCTGGCAGCCCACCGGGCACTTCGTCGTCACCGCCAACAAGACCCGCCTGGTGCACTCGGTGGTGCGCAACCTGCTGCCCACGTCCGCGGGGTTCATGGCGAGCGCGGACCAGCCCAAGCCGATCAGCAACGGCGACATCCTGCGCACCTTCCACTCCGTGGCCACGTACGCGCACACCAACCTGCTCAAGTGGGGCATCCGGCTCTCGGCCGCCGAGCAGGAAGCGGACCTGCACGCCTGGCAGGTCGCCCTTCATCTGCTCGGTGTCGAGCGGCGGTTCATCCCGGCCACCTGGGGTGACGCGGTGGCGCAGGCGGACCACATGCTGTGGCCGGAGCTCGGCCCCACGCGCGAGGGCAACAGCCTGGCCGCGTCGCTGCTCGGCTATGTCTCGCAGCCCACGCTCGGCCTCGCCACCGGGTTCGTCAACGAGTTCGTGCGCTACCTGCTCGACGACGAGATCGGCGACTGGCTCGGACTGCGCCGCGACTTGGTGCAGGCGGCTCTGATCAGGGTGGAGTGGCCGTTGTACGTCCGGTTCCGCGAGGGGACTTCGGGTGTACTGCCCGGCAGCGGCTACCTGTTCGACAAGGCTCTGCGCGGGATCGCGATGCTGTACCTCAACAACGGCACCTCCCCGACCCAGACCCCGATCGTCCTGCCGGCCGCGAACCGGCCGGGCGGCTGAGCCTCCGTGCAGCCGGTACGGGCCCTGGCCCGTGCGACCCTTACAGGCCCAGGGCCCGTACCACCAGGGCGGTCACGCCCTCGCGCTGCTCGGGGGAGTCCTGCCAGTGCACATGGCGGCCCGCCTCGACGACCACGCCGAACCCCGCGTGCACCAGGACCCGGGCCTGGCGCGGGTCCAACTCGGGGCGGGCGAGCAGTAGTTGTTGCTCCCATACGGCGATGTGCTCGCGCTGCGCGAGGATCAAGGGCTGTCGCAGATCGTCCGGCAGTCCGGCCACCTCGGCCGCGGCGACGCTGGTGAGCGCGGTGTGCTCGAAGCTGTACCCGACGTAGGCCGCCGCCAGTGCGACCACCGCGTCGCGTGGCTCGGTCACCTCGCCCAGGCTCTGCTCCACCGCCTGCGCGAGCAGTCCCGCCGCCTGCAGGCAGGCGGCCACCAGGATGTCCGTCTTGGTGGCGTAGTGCCGGTACAGCGCGGACGGCGCGATCCCCACCGCCTCGGCGATCTGCCCGTTGGTCACCTTGGCGAACCCGTCCCGCGCGAACAGCGGGATCGCCGCCGCCAGGATCTGTGCCCGTCGGGTACGGGGAACGGGCTGGGCGGGCAGATCGACAGGGCGCGGGGTGCGCACGGCCGGCGCGGGTGCGCTCGACGCGACGCGCAGGGCGGAGGCGAGGAGCACGTCCTCCAGACGCCGCCTGGCGATGGAGTTGTGATGCTGGGTGATGGACCCGATGGCGCCGAGCGCCGCCACGGTGCGCAACTGCACGTCGGGCAGCGGGTGTTCACGCCGTACGGCATCGGTCGCCCGTGCGACGACGTGGGCGAACTTCCCCTTCAGGAGCCGTCGGTCCGCGGCGTCGAGGTAGCGCGCCTCCCAGCGGTAGAGCCCGCCGGACGCGCGATGCTCCACGGCGACCCGGGTCACGGCGCCGAGCACCTCGGCCGGATCCGCCTGGGGCGGCAGCTCGTCCAGCGTGGCGACGAGCCGGTCCGCCATCACGTTCGCGCACTCGGCGAACAGGGCGTACTTGTTGGGGAAGTGCCGGTACAGGGCCGTGGCAGTGATGCCCACCGCGGCCGCGATCCCCTCCATGGAGGCCGCGTGGTAGCCGCGCTCGCTGAACACCCGGCCGGCCGCCTCGACGATCAGCTGCTTGCGGTTGCGCGGACGCGTGGCCGCGATCGGCTCGGCCGTCACGGGCGGGGACTCGGCCGTCACCGGCAGGAAGAGGGACGCAGAGACAGGACCATGCGCACCAGTCAATCACAAGGTTCTGACCGGTGAGCACCCGCTTCGCACACCGGTCCCCAGGTGACTCGTCGTTCACATCCGATGTGATTTTCCATTAACAAAGGGCTTCTTGGGCGGGACCGCCGCGGGCATAATGGCCACCACTTCCCCGTGCGCCCACCGCCCCTGCACGCGTTCTTCTGCTTCTTCTGCACGCTTCCCCCAGCACCCCATTCCCAGCACCCCATTCCCTGCACCCACCCGTTTGCATCCGGATCCCAAGGAGTGGCATGTCCACGGTTACGGCTCCCGCCTGGTCCTTCCGGCACCACTGGATGGCGCAGGTGGCCACCCACGCGACCATGCGGCCCGACAAACCCGCGCTGCGGTACCTCGGGTCCACGACCACCTGGGCCCAACTGTCCCGGCGTTCCCTGCAATTGGCCGCCGCGCTCCGTGGCCGAGGGGTCGGTGCGGGCGACCGGGTGGCGATGCTGACCCTCAACCACCCGTGGTTCGTGGAGAGCGTGCTCGCGGCCAACAGCCTTGGCGCCATGGCCGTACCACTGAGCTTCCGGCTCGCGCCCCTCGAACTCGGCTACATCCTGGCCGACTGCACCCCGTCCGCCGTCGTCGTCGACGCCCGTCTGCTGCCGCTGCTCCGCGCTGTCCCTGCCGCGGCGTCCATCGGCACGGTCATCGTGATCGGCGACGCGGGCGCGGGTGGCGGATCCGTCGGCTCCGGGCAGGAGGCGTCCGGTGAGGGCGGGTTCGTATGTGAGGACCAGTTCGTATACGAGGAGTTCCTCGCCGCCCACGAGCCGGCCGGGCCGGCCGAACTACCCGACGTGGCCGAGGAGTCCACGGCGCTGATCATGTACACCTCGGGCACCACCGGGCAGCCGAAGGGCGTCCTGCTCTCGCACCGCAACATGCAGGTGCAGGCGATCACCTGCATCCGGGCGATGGAGATCTTCGACGACTCCGACGTCGGCTTCCTGACCGCCCCGTTCTTCCACATCGCCGGCCTGGGCTCGATCGTGGCGAACATCCTGGTCGGCAGCACGGTCGTCATTCACCCGCTCGGCGCCTTCGACCCGCAGGGCGTGCTGGACGCGTACGAACGCGAGGGTGCCACCGTCGTGTTCAACGTGCCGCAGCAGTGGGACCTCATCTGTGCCCAACCCGGCATCGACAAGCGCGACTTGAAGCTGCGCGTCATCAGCTGGGGCGCCGCGCCTGCGAGCGACGCGACTCTGCGCGCCATGGGGGAGGCGTTCCCCCGCGCTCTGAACGTCGCCGTGTTCGGCCAGACCGAGACCTCGCCGATCACCTGTGTCCTGCGCGGGCAGGACTCCCTGCGCAAACTCGGCTCCGTCGGCCGGCCGATCCCCACCATCCAGTACCGCATCGTCGACGCGGAGATGAACGACGTACCCGTGGGCGACGTGGGCGAGATCGTCTACCGCGGCCCGACCGTGACCCAGGGGTACTGGCGCAAGCCGCAGGAGACCGCGGACGCCTTCGAAGGTGGCTGGTTCCACTCCGGGGACCTGGTGCGGATGGACGAGGAGGGCTTCGTCTGGGTGGTCGACCGCAAGAAGGACATGATCATCAGTGGTGGCGAGAACATCTACTGCGCCGAGCTGGAGAACACCATCGCCGGGCACCCGTCGGTCCTTGAGGTCGCGGTGATCGGCCGGCCGGACGGGCGCTGGGGCCAGATACCCGTCGCCTACGTCTCCCTCGCGCCTGAAACCGCCCTGGATCTTGCGGAGTTGACCGGATTCCTCGACGGTAGGCTCGCGTCGTTCAAGATGCCCAAGGACCTCGTGACCGTGGATGGCCTGCCCCGCAACGCGGGCGGAAAGGTCGTCAAGCCCGCCCTGCGCGCCCAGGACGAGAGCCGTGCGCAACCCGTCGAGTGAGTGAACACGGGCGGGCCGTCCCGGGCATGTTCGCCCAGGCCTCGGAAGCCGCCCGCCGGGACCCGTTCTCGGCACGTCCTGGCGCGCTCCCGGGTCAGGGCGGGTGCCCTTCCGGTGCCTCACCCTTCCGGTGCCGAACCCCACAACCCTCCTACGTATGAGGACGAAGCCATGCAGCTCGACTCCCGCCAGCGGGCGGCGCTCACCGCGATATGCGACACCTTCGCCCCGGGCGACGGGGCGTCGGTCCCGTCCGCGGGGGCCATCGGGGCGGTGCCTGTCGCCGAGGGCCTCGTGGGCGCTTTGCCGCGGGCGCGGGACCGCAAGCAGCTCGCCACTCTGCTCTCCTTGTGGGACGCACGGCTGACCGGGCTGTTCCTCGGCACCAAAGGCAGGCGGTTCTCGGACCTCAGGCCCGCCGCCCGCGAGGAGTTGATGCTCCGTATGGGCAACGCCTCCTCGGAGCGCAAACGCGTTCTGTTCCAGGCGCTGCGCGGTTTGGCCACCTCCGCCTACCTGCTGACCGCGGGGGAGAGCGGTGCCTCACCGGTCTGGGAAGCCATCGGCTACCCCGGCCCCCTGGGCAAGAAGCCCGACGCTCCGCGCCCGCCCCTCACGCCCCTGTCACCCACCGCGGACACCACCTTCGACTGCGATGTCGTCGTGGTCGGCTCCGGTGCCGGAGGAGGCACCGCCGCAGCGGTCCTGGCAGCGGCCGGGCTTGACGTCGTCGTGCTCGAACGCGGCGGATACTTCGACGACGCCGACTTCGACGGCGGCGAACTGTCCGGTCTCAGCCGTCTGTACGCCGCCGGCCCCTCGGCCACCGCGGAGGGGCAGATCTCGCTCGTCGCCGGCTCCTGCCTGGGCGGCGGCACGGTGGTCAACTGGACGACCTCCTTCCGTACACCCGACGAGATCCGCGACGAATGGGCGGCCCTGGGGGCCGGGCAGTTCGCGGAGAAGGAGTACACCGAGGCGCTCGACGCGGTCACGGCCCGGCTCTCCGTCAACACCGACCACAACACCGCATCGGCCCGCGACGCCGTGATGGAACGGGGCCTGCGCGCGCTCGGCTGGCACGTCGACGCCATGCCGCGCAACGTCGTCGGCTGCGACACGGGCACCGACTGCGGACGCTGCGGATACGGCTGCCGGCTCGGCGCCAAACAGTCCGTCACCAAGACCTGGCTCGCCGACGCCGAAGCCGCCGGCGCCCGCCTGGTCATCGACACCGCCGTGCGCACCATCGAGGTGAAGCAGGGCCGCGCCGTCGGGGTGCGCGGCACCACCACGGCCGGTCATTCCGTCACCGTCAGCGCCCGCGCCGTCGTTGTGGCGGCAGGCGCCATCCAAACCCCCGCACTGCTGCGCCGCTCGGGCTTCACGGACCCGGCCATCGGCCGGTACCTGCGCCTGCACCCCGCAACTGCCGTATGGGGCGTGTTCGACGAGGAGATCCGCCCCTGGGAGGGCGGCATGCAGACCCGCTACTCCCGCGAGCACAGCGATCTCGACGGCCAGGGCCACGGCGTGATCTACGAGACCGGACCCGGCAACCCCGCAGCCGTCCAGGGCTTCATGAACTGGCGCGGAGCCACCGCCCACTTGGCCGCCCTCAAGGACCTCACCCACACCGCGGGCGTCGGCGTCATCACCCGCGACCGCGACAGCGGCGTGGTCAAGGTGGCACGCGACGGCGAACCCGTGCCGCACTACCGCCTGTCCGCCCACGACACCGCGCACCTGCACGCCGGAGTCGAAGGCGCCGCCAAGATCCTGGCCGCCGCCGGAGCGCGCCGTATCTCCTCGGCCCACCAGTCGGGCCCCGCCTACGAACCGGGTCGCAGCGGCTCCTTCGAGGAGTTCGCGGCGGCCTGCCACAACGCCGGTTACCAGCCCGGCCGTTGCGCCGTCGCCGCGCTCCACATCATGGGCACCGCCCGCATGGGAGGCACCCGCGACACCAGCGCCACCAACCCCGACGGAGCGACCTGGGAGGTCCCCAACGTCGTGGTCGCGGACGCCTCTTGCTTCCCGACCTCCTCGGGGGTGAACCCGATGATCTCCATCGAGGCGATTGCGTATATGAACGCGCAGAGGCTGGCGGAGCGTTTGGGGCGGGGGGTCTGAGCGGGGTCGCGTCGGCGGCCCGAAGGCCTGGCGCGGAACGTCAACATCCTGGCGCGCAGCGCCAAGACCGCGGCGCCCGGCCCGATGAGGATGGACGAGGGCTCCGCGCGCTCGCGCGGAACCGCCCGCAGCCACCGCACCCCTGTTCCCATCCTCAGGAGGACCCGCAGCATGAAGCGCATATCCCGTGGTGCCGTCGCCCTCTTCATCACCGTCGCCGGCGCCCTCGGGACCGTGACCGCCACGGCCGCGCCGGCGTCGGCGGCCCCCTGCCAGGGCTCCTGCTGGGCCGGCAAGGATCCGAACGCGACGATCTGCCAGAACGACGCGGTCACCAAGGCCTCGGCGACCTACGGCACCAAGAGGGTCGAGCTGCGCTACAGCCCGACCTGCCGCGCCGCCTGGGCCCGCATCCAGTCCGCCTACGGCGACATCCTGGTGGCCCACAACAGCGCCGGGGCGAAGGCGTACGAGATCAACGCCAACAGCAACTTCGCCTGGACCTCGATGCTCAACGACATGAACCTCACCGCCTGGGGCTGCATCGAGTACAGCGCCGGCGACGTGCGGGCCTGCACCTCGCGCTACTGAAGGCCTGGCGACGGACCCAGCACCGACACTCACACGGAAGGGACATCGAGTTGATGCAGAAGACCACGTCCAGGACCCTCCGGGCCCGCCTCGCAGTGGTTCCGATCGTCGCCGCGCTGCTCTCGGGCACCGCCGTGGCGACCGCCTCGCCGGCGTCGGCCGCGACGTACACCTGCCACTGGAGCGTGAGCGGCAGCTACCTCTACGCCGGGTACTACGGCGGCACCACCTACGTCCCGAGATACGGCGTCTACAGCGGGGCCGCGGTCGAGGCCCAGTGCCTGGTGAAGGTCTTCGGCATCTCGCCGGGGTCGATCGACGGTATCTACGGGACGAACACCGTCAACGCGATCAAGAGCTTCCAGCGGTGGGCCAACACCTACTACCACGCCGGCCTGACCGTGGACGGATACGTCGGCCCGGCCACCTGGCCGCTGTTGCGTCGGTACGCCAACAACCACTGATGCCCGCAGCCGTGACCGGGCTCCGGAGCCCGGTCACGGCCGCGCATCCTGTTGCGCGGCCGTGCGGAACTCGCGGGGCGAGGTACCGAACGCGGCCCGGAACGCCCGGCTGAACTGCGCCGGCGGATAGCCCCACCGCACCCCGATGTCGGTGATGGCCTCCCCGGACCGGTCCGGGTCGAGTAAGTCCCGGCGGGCCCGCTCCAGGCGGCGGGTGCGGATCATCGAGGCGACCGTCTGCTCCTGCTCCTGGAACACCCGGTGCAACTGGCGCAGCGAGATGTGGTGGGCGGCGGCCACCAACGACGGGCTCAGCAGCGGGTCGTGCAGCCGGCCGTCGATGAACGCCTGGATCCGCGCGGCGAGTACCGAGCGCCCGCCGCCCGCGGCCTGCGAATCCTGGTGGGCGTCCTCCTCGCCGGCGCCCGCCACCTGCGTCAGGAACATGGTCACAAGGCCGGTGGCGACCGCGGACAGCGAGGGTTCGTCCTGTTCCCGCCAGCAGTCAACGTCCTGCGACATCTCCCGCAGGAATCCGGCGAGCATCGACGCGTACGGGCCCGAAGCCGGTATGCCGCGGCCCATGGCCGGCACCAGCCGCCCCAGCGGCACCGGCACCGCGTCGGCCGGGATGCCCACGTTGACGTGTCCGCTGGTGACGCCCGACCCGCCGGACCGGGACTCGAACGGGCTGCCCGAGTGGTAGAGCATGATCTCCCCCGGGCGCAGGACGAAGTCCTGGCGCCCATGGGTGATCCGGGCGCTGCCCTTCAGACGCAGCGAGAGGTAGAGGAACCCGGGATCGTCGCGCCGGACGTGCCCCGCCGTCCGCCGCATGCTGATCGCCGAGTGCTCCAGGGCCGAGAACCGCATCCGGTCGCACTGCCAACTGGTGACCTCCGCCTGGAAACGGTCCGGGTGGTCCGCGTCGATGTCGGCACGCAGCAACGACTGGTCGTTCAACTCACGCCACCACGCGAAGCGGCGGCCCGGTGGCAGCGCGTGGCTGCTCTGGCGGATGCTCTGCACAAAGTCCTTATATTCGTACACCCGTGCCACGGCCAGGACGGACCCGCTGGTGTGTCGAGCGTCACGCGGCGGCTGCTGTGCCGTGGCCGCCCCTCCGGCGGGACGGGCCGCGCCGGGCCGGCAGCGTACTCAGTTCCTGCCGACGACAAGAAGCGGGCCACGTACCCTGCGAGCGAGCCGGGGCCCGACTGCCCCCAGAAGCCGACAGGCGATCCAGCCGAGCCCACGCGTGCCGATCACGGTGAGGGCAGCGTTCTCACTTTCACGGGCCAGTACTTGGACGACTCCACCTTGCGCAGCCACCGTGGCCAGGGTCAGGGACGGGTGGCGTGCGTGGGCTCGGTCGGCGGAGTAGTTGAGGATCGGGCTTGCCGCGTCACGGTCGTGCAAGGCGTAGACGATGCGCAGTGCGCTGCCGCGCCGAGCGGCTTCGTCCGCCGCGTGATCCAGTGCGCGAGTGGAACTCGGGGAGCCGTCGAAGCCGACGACCACGGGCTGCCGAATGATCATGGGAGAGCCTCCTCTCTTGAACTGTGGGGACGGGCGAGGGCATGGGTGCCGGCGCGGCGGACCCGCCGACGGGCCCGCCGCACCTCCCGCAGTCACCGCAGCCAGGGGCTTCGGCGGACGAACGGGAGCTTGGCCCAGCGCTTGCCGGCGCCGAGGGTGTCGCCTGCGGAGGCGGCGGCCAGGGCGATCAGGACGACCGCGTAGATGAGGTGGTAGTCGGCGAACGGGTTCGTCGACATGCTGGGTGAACCGTCCGAGAGGTGCTGGGCCGGCGGCCATTCGGCGATCCACATCAGCGCCATCATCACGGTGCCCGCGAGCGCCGCGATGCGCAGTCCCACGCCCGCGATGAGGGCGACGCCGATGGCGAGCAGGCCCAGCATGAACAGCCAGTCCGCCCAGGGGTTTCCGGCCCACGACCGGAAGGTGGACTCCATGGGGCCGACGGTCACCGAACCGAGGAAGCCCTGGGTCGGTGATCCGCCGTCGATCCATGCCTTGCCCTCGCCGGTGGCGTATCCGAGGCCGAATGTCTTGTCGAGGAAGGCCCACAGGAAGACGAATCCCGTGAGCACGCGCAGGGCTGCAAGGGCGTAGCCCGGTGCGGTCCGTGCGGCGGTGCCGGCCGACACGGCGGACTGCGCCGGGTCCGCGGGCTGCATGGTGTTCTGCTGCTTGCGGAAGGTCGGAAGGTGGAAGCCCGACCCGCGGTGGGGCGACTCGTGCACGGCCATGGTGGTGACCCCTTCGGAAGTCTCGGGAAGCCCGGGAGGTTGTGACGTCTCGTTTCCTACGCCTCTCACTCTTGTCGGCGCCGGGCGTGGCGGCGTGATGCCGAAGGTCCGCGACCATGGGGCTGAACAGCCTTGCTGAGAGGGCCGGTTGGGGTACGTCGCCCACTCGGCGATCCCCCCTGAGGCGGCTACCGTGAGGCACGCGAGGGCGTGCCTTGATCGATGGCGGAGGCTCTATGGGTGGGGAACAGGCCAAGGCGTCCGAGCAGCTCCCGAAGCTACGGCTGGACGAGCTGCTCGATGAGCTTCAGACGCGGATCGGGGCGGTACGCGGTACCAGGGACAGGCTGCACAGTCTGCTCGAAGCGGTGCTCTCGGTCGGGCGCGAGCTGGATCTGGCGCAGGTTCTGCAGCGGATAGTGGAGACCGCGGTCGCACTCGTCGACGCCGGCTACGGAGCGCTCGGGGTGATCGGGCAGGGGCAGATGCTGGACGAGTTCCTGCCGGTGGGGATCAGCGAGGAGCTGCGGTCGCAGATCGGTGACCTGCCGTCGGGGCACGGCCTGCTCGGTGAGCTGATCCGCAATCCGGAGCCGCTGCGGCTCGCCGAGTTGAGGGATCACCCGGCGTCATCGGGGTTTCCTGAGCATCATCCGCCGATGCACTCCTTCCTCGGGGTGCCGATCCGGGTACGGGACAAAGTCTTCGGGAATCTGTATCTGACCGAGAAGCACGGCGGGGTGCAGTTCGACGCGGAGGACGAAGCGGTCCTTTCCACGCTCGCGGTCGCGGCGGGCATCGCCATCGAGAACGCCCGGCTGTACGAGGAGGCTCGGCTACGGGAGCGGTGGCTCGAGGCGAGCGCGGAGTTCACGCAGGGCCTGCTGTCCGGCGTATCGGAGATCGACGTCCTCGCTCTGATGGTGCAGCGGGCGCAGGAGATCACCTCGGCCGAGCTGGGCATCGTCGAACTCCTCGACGAGGCGGGCGGATTGAAGCCGGTGATCGCGCTCGGGCAGGGTGCCGACGCGCACCGGGATGTGCTGCTGCCCCGCGAGGGGACGCTGGCGGGTGCCGTCCTCGACGCGGACGCGCTCGCAGAGTCGGCGGATATCCGTACGGACCCCCGTGTGGTGTTCCGGCCCGAGAGGTGGGAGGGCATGGGGCCGGTGGTCGCCGTTCCGTTGAGTACCGGCGAAGGCGCGCGAGGCGTACTGCTGCTGGCCCGCCGAGCGGGCAGACCGGCCTTCGGGCAGTCCGAGACGGCGCGTCTGGCCGGGTTCGCCGGGCAGGCTGCGCTGGCTTTGGAGCTGGCGGACCGGCGGCGCGAGGCGGAGCAGGTGAGTCTGCTCGCCGACCGGGACCGCATCGCCCGCGACCTGCATGATCTGGCGATCCAGCGGCTGTTTGCGACAGGGATGACACTGCAGAGTGCGCAGCGCTTCGTGGATCATCCGGAGGCGTCCGAACGCCTGATCCGGGCGGTCGACGATCTCGACACCACCATCAAGATCATCCGGTCGAGCATCTTCGGACTGCGGGATCACGAGTCGCCGGGCGGCGCCCCCGGCCTGCGGGTGCGCGTGGTGCGGACCGTGGAGGAGGCCGCGGCGGCGCTGACCTTCACTCCGGCTGTGCGGATGGAAGGGCTGCTCGATACGGATGTCCCCCGCGCGGTGACCGAGGACGTGGTCGCCGTCCTCGTCGAGGCCCTGTCCAACGTGGCGCGGCACGCAAGGGCCTCACGGGCGGAAGTCTCGCTGGTGGTGCACAAGGGCACGCTGACACTGGCCGTGGAGGACGACGGGGTGGGGCTCGACGGCGCAGGGGAGCATCGCGGCGGGCTGCGGAATCTTGCGGAGCGGGCCGAGCGGCTGGGCGGCGGACTGGCCGTGGGCACAGGCGATTTCGGTGGTGCGCGGCTGCGCTGGCGGATCCCGGTGAGCGGAACCGACCGCGGCTGATCGCGCAAAGGGGGCGGTCCGGACGACGTCAGGCCGGACCGCCGCCCGTCCGAGCCGGCTGCACCTGTGCCGCGATCACCGCCGCCTGCACCCTGCGCTCCACGCCCAGCTTGGAGAGCAGTCGCGAGATGTGGTTCTTCACCGTCTTCTCGGACAGATACAGCTGCTTGCCGATCTGCCGGTTGGTGAGGCCCTCGCCGATCAGCCCGAGGATGGCCCGTTCGCGTTCGTTGAGCGAGGCGAGGCGGGCGTCCTCGGCCGGCTCCTCGCCCGGTTCGGGGCCGCGCAGGCTGCGCATCAGACGGGCTGTGGTCGCGGGGTCGAGCAGGGACTGTCCGGAGGCGACGGTCCGTACGGCCGTGATGAGGTCCGATCCCTTGATCTGCTTCAGCACATAGCCGGAAGCACCCGCCATGATCGCGTCGAGGAGTGCGTCCTCGTCGTCGAACGACGTGAGCATCAGACAGGCCAACTCGGGTACATGCGAGCGCAGTTCGCGGCAGACGGTGATGCCGTTCCCGTCGGGCAGCCGGACGTCGAGGACGGCGACGTCGGGACGCAGGGCCTGTCCGCGGATGAGGGCCTGTTCGCCGGTGGCCGCTTCGCCGACGATCTCGATGTCGGGTTCTGCGCCGAGCAGGTCGCGCAGGCCGCGGCGGACCACCTCGTGGTCGTCGAGGAGGAAGACCCGGATCGGGGTGTCCTGCTGTGCGGCGGTCGGTGCGCTCATCGCTGCCCCTTGTCGGGTGGGTCCTGTTCGGCGCCGGTCGGCGTGGCTCTACGAGACTGGCCTGTCGCGGTCTCTTGCGGCAGGGGCCGAACGGTCCAACTCGGCTGCGGATCCCGGTTCTTGCGGCTCGGTTCGACCCGCCTCGGAGTAAGGGTCCTACGTCTCGCGCCGGAGGTCGATGCGGATGTCGATGACACCTTCGACGGCCCGCACGGCACGGGCGAGGACCGGAACGAGTGCGGTCTCCCTCAGCGATCCGCTCAGGGTCACCACGCCGTCGTCGACGCGGGCGCGCAGCTCTGCGGCCGCCGGCAGCTGGGCGATGACGCTGCGGCGCACCTCGTCGGCGATGTCCTCGTCCGCCCGCAGGAACACCTTGAGCAGATCGCTTCTGCTGACCACGCCCTGCAGCATGCCGAGGTCGTCCACGACGGGCAGCCGCTTGATGCGGCGGCGGGCCATGATGCGGGCGGCTTCGGCGAGCGTGGCCTGCGCGTGGACCGTGACGGGCGGGCTGGACATCAGCTCGCCGGCCGTGACCGCGCCGGCCTTCGCCAGGTCGGCGAGGCGGCTCCGGGACTCGTACAGGCCCAAGTCCTCGTCACGGAACTCCTCCTTGGGCAGCAGGTCGGCCTCGGAGACCACGCCGATGACGCGGCCCTCGCCCTCCAGGACAGGGAGTGCGCTGATCTTCCACTCCCCGAGCAGTTCGACGATCTTCTTGAACGAGGCGTCGCGGCCGACGGCGATGGCGGTGTGGGTCATCACGTCGCTGACAGTGTGTGGTGAGTCGGGCATCGGAGGGTCCTCACGTCAGGCGTACGAGAGGTGCTCGGGGGTGCGTACGGTCTCCTCGCAGGCGTGCTGTGGTGCGAGGCGGATCCGGTCGGCGGGGATCCCGCGGCGCGTGAGCTCGCCGGCTACCGCATGCAGTAGATGTTCCGGTCCGCAGACGAAGGCGGAGGTGTGGTCGGCGTCGAAGGCGGCGTGGTCGACCAGCGCGGTCACCGGGCCGATGCCGCCGTGCCAGCGATCGTCGGGGTGGTCCACGGTCAGACCGGTGTAGCCGGCCGGCCAGTGGCGGGTCTCGTACTTGGCCATCATGTCGTCGGGGCTGCGGGCTCCGATCAGCAGGTTGACGCGTCCGTACGCGGTGCGGTCGGCGAACACGTCGCGGATCAGCGGCCGCAGCAGCGCGAGCCCGATGCCGTACGCGACGATGAGCAGGTCGTGCCCGAGGGCCTTTTCCAGGTCCCAGCCGCCGCCGTGCGGGCCGGTCAGCTGGAGTCTCTCGCCGGCCTGCGCTGCGTACAGCTGCCGTCCGGCCGCCGCGCGCACGGTGATGGCGAGCCCGCCCGTGGTGGGCAGGGCGCTGACCGGCAGTGCGTGTCCCTCGGCCGTCACGTACTGGCCGGGAACGATGCCGGGCAGCGGCTCGTCGACGGGTTCGAGACGCAAGGTCACCACGTCGGGTGTCTCCCGCCAACGAGACGCCACCCGGTAGGCGGCCGGGCTCCTCATCGCAGGCCTCCGCTGCCGTAGGGGGCGTACAGGTCGAGCAGCCGGGTGCGGGCGGCGGTGAGCCGGTGGGCAAGGACCCTGCCGACCCACTGACCGACCGCCTTGCCCAGCTCCGGGTCGTCCTCACACATCGCGCGCACGGCGGTCGCGTCGAACTCGTAGGCGCGCACCGGGGTCGTCGCCTCGGCGCCGAGCTGCCAGGCGTGTGGAGGGAACAGCCAGGACCAGCCGACCAGTTCACCGAAGCCGAGCCGCTCGATGACGGGAGCGCGACGGCCGGGGACGTACATGTCCAGGGCGACGGTGCCGGAGCGGATGATCCAGAAGTGGTCGGCGCGCCCGCCTTCCTTGAACAGGCGGGTGCCCACCGGGATGTTGACCTCGCGGGCGATGCGCATGAGCCGGTTGCGATGCTTGGCGGACAGGCTCTGCATCATGCGGGGTGTTGCGGTGGTGACGCTCATGGCCGCCTCCTCGTCGGATTGCTTCGTCGTCTGTTCCGTGCGGCCAGCGTCCGCCCGGAACGGTGTGTGGGGGAGGGGCCGTTCGGGCCGTGAGCGTGGCCGCTCAGGTCCTTCGGCCGGCCCACTCGGGCCCGGTGCGTGCGCAGTCCTGTGCGCCGTCGATCCCTGTCGGTCATCGACCGCCCGTCGGCCAGCCCTCCCCGAGCCGGACGGCAAGGTCCCGCGCCACGGCCGACGCCCAGCCGGCGACAGCATCGAAGTCGCGGAAGTCGCCGCCCTTGCCGGAGTTGACGATCGCGCGGGCCATCCGGCCGGTGGCGGTCGCGTCGAGTCGGCCGCCGAAGGTGACATGCCCCAGGGCGGACAGCCGCATCGCCGTTCGCGCCACACTCGGTGCGGGCGGGATGTCCCGTTCGGAGGCCGAGTCGTCGAGCGGCCCGCTGCTGAACAGCCATACCGGCATGCGGCTCAGGGCCTTGCGGTGTTGGCGGGCGAACCGTCGCGCGTCGCGGTGCCAGCGGCCCGCGTAGAGGGCGCCGCCCAGGACCACGGCGTCGTACCCGGCGAGCGCGCGGACCGTGCCGGCCCGGCGCACCTCGGCGGTGAATCCCTCCTTGCGCAGCACCTCGCCCACCGACTCGGCTATCTCGGCGGTCGCACCGTACTTCGACCCGTACGTGACCAGCACAGTGATCGACATGGGGTCCTCCTCACAGTTTCCGCAGCCAGTCGTCGGCCACTCCGTGGAACTCCGGCACCTCGGGACGCATATGGGCGTCGTCGAACCGGAACGTGAGCTTGTCGACGACGGCCACGACTGCGTCGATCTGACGGGTCAGCCGGACGGCCACCTCGGTCTCGCTGCGATGCTCCAGCTGCCCGTGCAGGGTGACCACGCCTTCGCGGACGAAGACGTCGATGGTGCGCGGGGAGAGCCACATGGCGTTGACCACGATCTCGTCGATGACTTCGCTTCGTATGTCCTCGTCGCTGCGCAGGAAGACCTGCAGCAGATCGCGGCGGGTGACGATGCCGACCAAGCGGTCCTCCTCGTCGACCACCGGAAGGCGTTCGATGCGGTGGGCGGCCATGGTGCGGGCGGCTTCGGCGATGGTTTTGTCGGCCTGCACGGTGATCGCCGGCTGGGACATCAGCTGGCCGGCCGTGCGGGCGGCGGCCTTGGCCTTGCGCCTGCGGGCGGACTTGCTCAGTGCCGGCCGGTGGAAGCGGCGCGGCGGCTGGTAGGGGGGCTCGGCCTCGGCCTGGCGGGTCATCAGGTCGGTTTCCGAGATCACCCCGATGACGTGGTCGTCGGGGTCGACGACCGGCAGGCCGCTGATGCGGTGTTCGTTGAGGAGACGGGTGATCTCCTTGAAGGGGGTGGCGTATCGGGCCTGGACGACATCGCTCGTCATCACCGAGCCGACCTTGCTGTGCTTCATGTCCTTCTCCTCTCGAGTGAGTCGGTGCCGCTCTGGCTCGGCGGCGGGGGTGGGTCAGCGCAGTCGCCGCAGATGCGGGTCGCGCGCATGGCGCGGCAGGAGCCGGATGCGGGCGTCGAGCGCGGTGATCCGGTCGGGCCGGGCCAGTACGGGGTTGAGGTCGGCCTCCGCGAGCTGGGGCAGGTCGTCCGCCATCCGGGAGAGCCGCAGCAGGAGTTGCTCAAGGCCCTCCAGGTCCACCGGCCCCGAACCCGCGCTGCCGAACAGCAGGGGTGCACAGCGTGGCGCGGTGATCAGGTCGTGGACGTCGTGGTCGGTGAGTGGTGCGAGCCGTGCGGCGTGGTCGGCGAGTACTTCGGTGGCGGTGCCGCCGAGGCCGAACAGGACCAGCGGCCCGAACACCTCGTCCTGGACCACGCCCGCGAACAGCTCCGTTCCGCGCGGGGCGAGCGGCTGGACGACGACTCCGGTAAGGAGCCCGGCGAAGCGGAGCTCGAAGTCCCGGTAGGCGGCGCGCACTTGGGCGTCGCCGCGCAGGTCGAGGTGGAGCGCGTGCTCCTGGCTCTTGTGGAGTAGTCCGGGCCAGTGGGCCTTGAGCACGGTCAGGCCGTCCGGCCCCTTGAGGCGTTCGGCCGCGAGTACCGCCTCGTCCTCGGTTTCCGCCCAGGCCCAGGGAAGTTGGGGGATGCGATAGCAGTCGAGGAGTTCGGCGCAGTCCTTCGGGCCGAGCCAGCCGCCTTCCGGATGCCGTTCCAGATAGGCGTCGACCAGGGCGTGCGCCCGGCCGCTGTCGACGCTGTCGAGTTCGGGCACCGTGCCCGGTGGCCGGGCGAGCCACTGGCCGCGCGCCGCCGCGTGAGCGAGCGCGCGGGCCGCCGTCTGCGGATCGGCGTACGCAGGCACGTGGCCCGCTTCGCCCTGGAGCAGGCGTACGGAGGGGGCTTGGTCGAGGAGTACCGCGGCGACCGTTCGGGGGCGCTGTCCGCCGGGAGTGTGGGTGAGGGCCCGCTGCAGGACGTCGCCGGTCGCCGCGGCGACCGCGGTGGGTACCAGTGCCACCAGCACCGCGTCGATACCCGGATCCGCCGCGATGCGGTCGAGGCAGGCGGCCAGCTGCGCTTCGGTGACGGCGGCGGTGGTGTCGACAGGGTTCGTCGTGGTGGCGCCCGCGGGCAGTGCGGACAGCAGGTCCGTGACGAGGGCGGGGCCGAGCGGTGGCAGGCTCAGACCGGCCTCGACGCAGGCGTCGGCCGCCAGTACCCCGGCACCTCCCGCGTTGGTGACGATCGCTACGCGGCTGCCCGAGGGCAGTGGCTGGGTCTGCAACAGGGCCGCTGTGGAGAGAAGTTCGGGCACGGACCGGGTCGCGGTGATGCCTGCCTGGGTGAACAGCGCCTGCCGGGTCATGGCAGTGGTGGCGGCCGCCGCGGTGTGCGAGGCGGCGGCCCGCCGGCCTGCGTCGGTGCGGCCCGCGTCCACGGTGAGGATCGGCATCCGGCGCGTGACGCGACGGGCTGTGCGCGAGAAGGCTCGCGGATTGCCGAACGACTCCAGATGCAACAGCGCCATCTCCGTACGGCCGTCGGCCTCCCACCACTGAAGCAGGTCGTTGCCGCTGACGTCGTACTTGCTGCCGAGTGACACGAAGCTCGACACGCCGGTACCGAGCCGGTCGAGGCCGCTCAGGAGTGCGATTCCGATTCCGCCGGACTGCACTGCTACGCCGGCGGTCCCGGGACGGGGCGCTGTGGCCGCGAATGTTGCGTTGAGGCGTACGGAGTCGTCGGTGTTCGCCAGGCCGAGGCAGTTGGGTCCCACCAGCCGCATCCCGTACTCGCGGCAGGCGGACGTCAGGGCCTCTGCCTGGTGTGCGTCGAGGTCGGAGGAGATGACGAGCAGGGCCCGCACGCCGAGCTTGCCGCAGTCCCGCGCCACGGTGGGGACCGCGGGGGCGGGTACGGCGATCACGGCGAGGTCGGGGGCCTGCGGTAGCACGCACACGGACGGGTAGGCGTGGACGCCGAGAATCGAGACGGCGTGCGGGTGCACGGCGTAGAGCCGGCCGGTGTATCCACCCGTGCACAGGCCCCGCAGCACCGCGCGGCCCACGGAGCCGGGCTTGCGGCCGGCGCCGATGACGACCACGGACTGCGGCCGCATCACCGGGTGCAGGCTCGCGATGTCCGCGGTGGCGCCCCGACCTTCTACGGCCGTCAGGTAGGCGTCGCTCGCGTCGAGGTGGACGGTGCAGCGCACCTCCGGCCCCTCGAAGCGCCGGGTCGTGTGCAGGCCGAGGTCGGCGAAGACCTTCAGGACCTCGTGGTTCTCGGCGAGGGCGTCCGCCGTGAACGCGGTGATTCCGGCGGCACGCGCGGCGGACACCAAGTGCTCGAGGAGCAGCGTGCCCAGGCCCCGGTGGTGCCAGTGGTCGCTCACCGCGAGGGCTATCTCGGCGGCGATGGGCTCCTTCTCGGTATCTGCCACCTCGTACTCGGCGACGGCGACGACTCGTCCGCCGTGTTCGGCGAGCAGGGTCTGGTGCCCGGGTGCGGATCGCGTGGCGCGCTCTGCCGCCTGCTCTGCCGAGCGGTGGCTGACCGCGAAGAACCGCAACCGCTGGTTCTCGGGCGACATCTCCTCGTAGAACCTCAGGACGGCGTCGTGGTCGCCGGGTGTCGCGGGGCGGATGGCCACGGTCCTGCCGTCGGTCAGCAGGGCGTGCACCTGGTCGCCAGGGGCGGGTGTGCCGGTCATCTCGTACCTCGCGCGTCTCGTCGGCCGGTGGACGATTTCAGCGTCCGGCGGCCGGCGGCTGCTCCCCAGAGGCCGACCGGGCAGCGGCAAGGGCCGACCGGCCCCTCACACAGGGCCGGTGGGCGGTGCCGGCGTCGGAGCACAGACCCGCCAACCTGTTGCGTGTGTCGAGGAGTTGAGGGACGTGGACCGACCACCGGTCGTAGGCGTGGAGGGATCGGAGCCGAGCCTGCCGGCGCTGGACTGGGCGGTACAGGATGCCGTGCGGCGGGGCGTGGAGCTGCGCATCGTGCGCGAAGCAGGCCGATCTGCTCGTCGTGGGCGCCCGTCGACGCAGCGGCCACGTCGGCATGCAGCTCGGCCCGGTGAACCACGCGGTGCTGCACCACTCCGCGTGCCCGGTCGCGATAGTCCCGCACGACTGACTCCGCGCCCGCACGGTCGGTCCCCGTCGTGCCTGAGCTCGACGGCGCACTGGACGGTCTGGCGCTCCGCGTCCCCATCCGCGTCCCGCCTGCACGGGATCCTGCGCGTCTCGACCGCCCCGATCGTCTCGCGCGACGTGATCGGCAATCCGGCCTCAGCGGGCTCGACTCGGCAGAGGGGCCTGCAACTTTCGATTACAGAACCCCCGCGGACCGTGGGCACTGGGGCCTTCAAGACAGGACGTCTGCGGCCGTCTGCGGCCCGGTTCTGGGCGTTACATGGAGGCATGAGCCCGATAGAGATGGTTCGCCACGATACATCCCCGATTGCTTCCCCGGTGCGCCACGAGGCGTACTCCTTCACCTGCCTCGACTGCGGTCGGAGCTGGGAGCAGGAGTACGACGTCCGGCGCTACGTCGACGGCCAGGGTGTCTCCCGTGTCCGCTGCACGAACGCCGACGGCAAGGTCATCCGCTCGCCGCTGACCCACCCGTGCTGCCCGTCCTGCGAGTCCACCGTGCTGCGGACCCTGCCGGCCGGTACGTCGACCTCGATGCTGCAGGCGCTGTTCGGTCCGCCGCGCCGACGTCAGCGGGGGGCCTTGAAGCGGCTCTTCCACTAGGGCCCGCCCAGGGGGCGTGGATGGAACAAAGTTTCGAGCAATAGAGAGTGAAGTGACAGATCATGGCCACGGCCACAGCACCTGCCGAATCCACCCCGGTGGTGATGCCTGACGAAGCGGATCCGTCGCCGGACGGGCTCACCGATGCCCAGGTGCGTGAGCGGTTCGCCGCGTTCGGGCCCAACGAGATCGTGGAGAAGGAGAAGAGCGCGCTCAAGGAGTTCCTCGGGCACTTCTGGGCACCGATCCCCTGGATGATCGAGGTCGCCCTCGTCCTGTCGATTCTGGTGAGGCGCTGGCCCGACGCGGCCATCATCGGCGTCCTGCTGATCGTCAACGGTGTCGTCGCCTTCGCCGAAGAGCACGAGGCGGCCAACGCGATCGCCGCACTCAAGGAGCGGCTCGCCACCGAGGCGACGGTCATGCGCGACGGCGTGTGGCGCACGGTCGCCGTCCGCGAACTGGTCCCGGGCGATCGCATCCGGGTCCGGCTCGGGGACGTCGTACCGGCCGACGCGCGCGTCCTTGACGACACCACGATGGACGTCGACCAGGCGGCACTGACCGGTGAATCCCTGCCCGTGGAGCTCTCCAAGGGCGAGACGCTCTACTCGGGCGCCGTCATCGTGCGGGGCGAGACCGACGCCGTCGTCACCGCCACGGGTGAGCACAGCTTCTTCGGGAAGACGACGGCGCTCGTCGGCGAGGCCGGTACCGAGAGCCACTTGCAGAAGGCCGTCCTCAGGATCGGCAACTATCTGATCCTCCTTGCCCTCGCTCTGGTCACGGTGACCCTCGTTGTCTCCATCGCGCGCGGCAACCCGGTCCTCACCGTCCTCGAGTTCGCGCTCGTGGTCGTGATCGCCTCCGTGCCCGTCGCCCTGCCGGCCGTCATGTCCGTGACGCTCGCGGTCGGTGCGCGCACCCTCGCCAAGCACAAGGCCGTGGTTTCGAACCTGCCGGCCGTCGAGGAACTGGGCAGCATCGACATCCTCTGCTCGGACAAGACCGGCACCCTCACCGAGAACCGCCTCGCCATCCTGGATCCGTGGGTGCCCGACGGCGTCGACCAGGCCGACCTCCTCGGTTCGGCGGCGCTCGCCTCCCGCTCGGAGAACGCCGACCCGATCGACCGGATCGTCATCTCGACCGCCGAGGACCGGCTGCACGGCGCGGCCGGCGGCGCGGTCACGGAGTTCGTCCCCTTCGACCCCGTGCGCAAGCGCACGGAGGCCACCGTCGGCATCGACGGCGCTCCGGGTGCGTACCACGTCAGCAAGGGCGCACCGCAGGTCATCGCGCAACTCTGCGACGGTGATCCGGCGGCGGACCAAGTCGGCCGGATCGCCGACGAGTTCGCGGCCCGCGGTTTCCGTTCCCTCGCCGTGGCCCGTACCGACGAGAGCGGCGCCTGGCGGCTGCTCGGTGTGCTGCCGCTGGCCGACCCGCCGCGGCACGACACCGCGGACACCGTCGCGGCGGCCCAGGACTTGGGAGTCCAGGTCAAGATGGTCACCGGCGACCAGGTCGCCATCAGCCGTGAGCTGGCCCGTCAGATCGGCATGGGCGACAACATCCTCAACACAGCCGCCCTGGAGAAGGCCGCGCCCGGCTCGGGCACGATCGAGGAGCTGGAGCTTGCCGAACTGGTCGAGGTCGCGGACGGGTTCGCCCAGGTCTTCCCCGAGCACAAGTACCGCATCGTCAAGATGCTCCAGGAGCGCGGCCACATCGTCGGCATGACCGGCGACGGAGTCAACGACGCGCCCGCTCTCAAGCAGGCCAACGCCGGTATCGCGGTGGCCGACGCGACGGACGCCGCCCGCGCGGCCGCCGACGTGGTGCTGCTCTCGCCCGGCCTCGGGGTCATCTCCAAGGCGATCGTGCAGGCCAGGGAGATCATCCAGCGGATGGTCAACTACGCCACGTACCGCATCACCGAGACCATCCGCGTCCTCGGCCTGATGACACTGACGATCGTCGCGTACAACTTCTTCCCGGTCACGGCGATGATGATCGTCCTGCTCGCGCTGCTCAACGACGGAGCGATCCTCACCATCGCGTACGACAAGGTCCGCGGCTCGCACAAGCCGGTCGTCTGGGACATGCGCGGGACACTCACACTGGCCACCGTGCTCGGTGTGATCGGGGTCTGCGAGACCTTCCTGATCTTCCTTCTGGGCAAGGAAGTCTGGCACCTCGGGGACGGCACGATCCAGTCGCTCGTCTATCTGAGCCTGTCGGTCTCGGGGCAGGCCACGATCTTCGTGACCCGTACCAAGGGCCCGTTCTGGACCCGGCCCGCGCCGGCGAAGCCGCTGCTGATCGCCGTGCTCGTCGCCCAGCTGATCGCCACCTGCGTGACCGGCTTCGGGATCGGGATGACGCCGCTGGGCTGGGGTCTGGTCGGCTTCGTCTGGGCGTACGCCGCGGTCTGCTTCCTGGTCGAGGACCGGGTGAAGCTGCTGACCCTGGGGTGGCTGGAGCGCCACCCGAAGGCGGTCGCTCCCGAGGGGAGCCGTCGCTCGATGGCACAGTGAACCGGTTCGGTCTGTTCTGGATCGTCGGATTCGTCAGCAACGGAACGCACGATTGCCCTCCGACGACCGGCTCGGTGCCTGGCACCGCTTCCTCACCCCCGCCGCGTGGTATCACGTGGCGGGGGTGAGGCGTTCGGCGTCAACGTCGTGGCCGCGTGTACCTCCCGCAGGCAAGGCTGCGCGCCCGGTTCGAGCCGGGCCTTGCCCGCGAATGGGCCGTTCGGCCCCGCGTCTGCCCCTTCGGCCCCCTCACCTGCCGTCCCCACCGCAGGACGCTGGCATCGGACCGGACCACGTGGAGGGAGTGCACCATGCAGCGACGACCGATCATCGCCGGTGTCGACGGAACGCCGGAGAGCCTGGCGGCCGCGGAGTGGGCCGGGCGGGAGGCCGTACGCCTCGGTGCACCGCTCCACCTGCTCTACGCCAGGAGCCTGGTGCCCTACATGCCGGGAGCCGATCACCCGGAAGCGGCGGAGCGACAGCTCATCCGCCGGCTCCTGCGCAAGGCCGAGCGGCGAGTGCAACAGACAGCCTCCGAAGTCGAGTTGAACGACCGCATCGTCGACGGTCCGCCCGTCTCCGCCCTCGTGGACGCCGCAGAACAGGCGGAACTCGTCGTCCTCGGCTCCCGCGGCCTCAGCGGTTTCACCGGGTTCCTGCTCGGATCGGTGGCCCTCGGCGTGGTGGCCCACGCGACCCGCCCGGTCGTTCTCGTACGCGCTCAGCCGACCGAACCCCAGGACAGCCCGGATCCCGAAGCCGACGGCAGCCCGCACGACCGACAGCCCACATCGGACGTACTCCTCGGCCTGGACATCAGCGCACCCTGCGACCCAGTGATCGACTTCGCTTTCGAGGCAGCCCGACTGCGCTCCACACGCCTGCGCGTCGTCCACGCCTGGGGCGACACATCGGTTCGCACCCTCGACCCCACCGGAACGAGCCTGATCCAGGCGCCCGAGACCGAAGAGCAGTGGACGCAGTTCGTCGCAGCGGTCCTGCGTCCCTGGCGCGAGAAGTTCCCCGAAGTGCCGGTCACGCAGTCCGTGGCGAAGGGCAAACCGGCAGCCCGCCTTCTGCAGGCCGTCAACGGCGCCGCCCTCCTCGTCGTGGGCCGCCGCATCCGCGAGCGCCACTACCCGGCGGCGCAGACCGGCTCGGTCACCCACGCGGTGATCCACCACGCCCGCTGCCCGGTCGTCGTCGTCCCGCACACCTGACACACCCAGCAGCCCTCAAGGAAACCCGAAGGGAGAAGCAGCGAGATGAGCGGAATGATCGAACGCATGCCGGGACGGACGACCACATGGCCCGACCTGTTCGCCTGGATCGAGTCCTCGATGCCGGCCATCCCCGGCATGCACCCCGCACCCGGTGTCCACGGCATCCGCATCGAGGAAGCCCTCGACGACGGCACGTACACCCTGCGCGCCGAACTCCCCGGCATCGACCCGTCCACGGACGTCGAACTCACCCTCACCGAGGGCGTTCTGACCCTGCGCGCCGAACGCAGCGCCCAGACCACCACCAGCGCCCACCACACCGAATTCCGCTACGGCACCTTCGCCCGCGCCGTCCGGCTGCCTGCCGGAGCCCGCGGCGACGAGGCCACCGCGGACTACAAGGACGGTGTCCTGACCATCAAGGTTCCGGTGCCCACGCCGAAGTCGGGCAGCCGGACCATCCCTGTGCGGCACGCCTGAGTGCAGTTCTGCACTCGTGCCGCACGCCGTCTGCGCAGCCGGGAGGGGAGTCGGCTGCGCAGACGGCCTCACCGAGACCACCCGTCGAAGCCACGATGCACGCTCACGGAGGCACCCATGAAGGCACTCGTGTTCCACGGCCCCGGCAAACGCTCCTGGGACGAGGTTCCCGACCCGAAGATCCAGGACCCGGGCGACGCGATCATCCGCGTCGACGCCGTCACCATCTGCGGCACCGATCTGCACATCCTCAAGGGCGACGTCCCTACCGTCGACCCCGGCCGCATCCTCGGCCACGAAGCGGTCGGCACCGTCCAGGAAGTCGGACCCTCCGTCACCACCGTTCACCCCGGCGACCGCGTCCTGATCTCCTGCATCACCGCCTGCGGCCGCTGCCGCTACTGCCGCGAATCCGCCTACGGCCAATGCCTGGGTGGCGGAGGCTGGATCCTCGGCCACCGCATCGACGGCGTCCAAGCCGAATACGTCCGCGTCCCCTTCGCCGACACCTCCACCCACCTCCTGCCCCAACAGGTGCCGGACGAGGACGCGTTGATGCTCGCCGACATCCTCCCCACCTCGTACGAAGTCGGCGTGCTCAACGGCCGCGTCATGCCGGGCGACGTCGTGGCCGTCATCGGCGCCGGGCCCATCGGCCTGGCCGCGATCCTGACCGCCCGCCTCTTCAGCCCGAGCCGCATCATCGTCATCGACCCCGCGCCGGCCCGCCGCGAGGCGGCCGAACGCTATGGCGCCCAACTCACCCTCGCGCCCGGTGACGATGTCCAGGCCCGTATCGCCGAGCTCACCGACGGCCTCGGCGCCGACGTCGCCATCGAAGCGGTCGGGATCCCCGACACCTTCGAGATGTGCACCCGCGTCGTCCGCCCAGGTGGCCACGTCGCCAACGTCGGCGTCCACGGCAGCCCTGCGACCCTCCACCTGGAGGACCTCTGGATCAAGAACATCACGATCACCACGGGCCTGGTCGACACCTCCTCGACCCCGCGCCTCCTGCGCATGCTGGCCGCCGGTCAGCTCAACGTGGACGGCCTCGCAACCCACCGCTTCGGCCTGCAGGACATAGAGCGGGCCTACGACGTCTTCGAGCGGCCCGCGCAAACCGGGGCGTTGAAGGTCGCACTGTCTGCCAAGTAGGTCGACCTGGTGCGAGCAGAGACTCGCTGTGGGGAAAATCGACCAGTGAAGGTGACCCAGTCCCACTCGTCGGCGAGGTGGCCCGGCATAGCGTCGGGCCATGCCGATGCAACCCTGGTTTCCTGACGCCAAGTTGGGAATCTTCCTGCACTACGGGATCTATGCCGTCGACGGCGTCCCCGAGTCCTGGTCCTTCTACACCGGTCAGGTGCCGCACGAGCAGTACATGAAGCAACTGGACGGATTCACCGCGTCCGCCTACGACCCGGCGGCCTGGGCGGATCTGTTCGCACGTGCCGGTGCCCGCTATGCCGTGCTCACCGCGCGGCACCACGACGGTGTGTCGCTGTGGGACAGCGCTCTGGGCCATCTGAACGTCGCCGACCACACCCCGGCCGGCCGGGATCTGATCGGTCCGTACGCCGACGCGTTGCGTGAGCGCGGACTCAAGGTGGGCCTGTACTACTCGCACTCGGACTGGAACCACCCCGACTACGCCAGTGTGATCCATCCGGACGCTCCCAACGCGGAGGTACGGGCCAATCGCTACGTCTCTCCTGACGCCGGAGCGGAGGACCCCGAGGCCTGGATCCGCTACCTCTCCTACCGCGACGCCCAGGTGGCCGAGTTGACCGACCGCTATCGACCGGACCTGTTGTGGTTCGACGGAGAGTGGGAGCGCAGCGAGGAGCAGTGGCGGATGCGGGAGCTCGCCGAGCAGATCCTCGCCGCCAACCCCGAGACCGTGCTCAACGCCCGCATGCTCAGTTACGGCGACTACGCCACGCCCGAGCAGGGCGTACCGGTCGAAGCCCCCGACGGCCCCTGGGAGTTGTGCCTCACGGTCAATGATTCCTGGGGCTTTCAGCACGATGACCGCAACCACAAGTCCGTACGCCAGCTGATCCGTATCTTCACCGAGACGATCGCGATGGGCGGCAATCTCCTGCTGGACGTGGGGCCGCGCCAGGACGGCACGATTCCCGCCGAGCAGGCCGAGCGCCTCGAGGGTCTGGGCGCCTGGATCGCCCGGCACAGGGAGGCCGTTTACGGGACGGTCGCCGGACTGCCCGCAGGCCATCACTACGGGCCGAGCACTCTGTCCGCCGACCGTCGCACGCTCTACCTGATGTGCTTCGACGCCCCGCGCGAGACGCTTTGCGTGCGAGGCCTGCGTAACCCCGTCAAGCGCGTCAGTGTCCTGGGGGCCGGCACGGAACTCGGCCATGCGGTGACCGGCGGCCTCCAGGACGTGCCGGGACTCCAGTGGATCGACGCACCCGCCGAGCGGGACCTCGATCCCTACGCCACGGTCCTGGCCGTCGAACTCGACGGCGAACTCGACCTGTACCGAGGCGCGGGCCGCGACTGAAGCAGCCGCTTCGGTCAGTCCCCGCGGGCGGCCCGTACCGCCCGCGGGGATGTGCCGAGTTCGCGCCGGCAGGCCTTGTTGAAATGCTGCAGATCGGGCAGGCCGACCGCGGCGGCCACCGCAGCGACCGGTAGCGTCGACTCGCGCAGCAGATGCCGGGCGCGGGCGAGACGCCGGCCGCGAATGTAGGCCACGACGGTACGTCCGGCCTCGGCCCGGAACAGCCGCAGCAGGTGGTTGTGCGAGATGCCCGCGGCCGCGGCGACCTCGGGCACCGTCAGCGGCTCTGCCAGGTGAGCCTCGATGTAGGCCATCGCCACGCCGACCGCGGCATGCGTCCGCTCCTCGCCCGGCATCCGAGACAGCTCGGCGACCCGCCAGAGCGCCGCCCAGACATCCGCCACGGCCCGCCGTGGCCGGTGCGACCCACTGGCAACAGCCTGCAGCAGCAACTCGTTGAGCACCGGCGTCAGTGCCCCCGCGTCCTGCATCACGGGCACTGACGATGTTGCGGGGCCCGGCGGGAATTCGACATGGGCGTACAGATGCTCGGACCGTCCCCGGTAACGGAAACGGACCACCGCACCCGGCGGAACCAGACTGACCCGGCCCGGCCGGATCGCGAACACCTCGTCGTCGACGGTGAGTTCGGCCTCGTAGCGGTAGAGATGCAGCTGCCACAGGTCCGGCAGTCGGAACACGTCACGCCGCCCCGTCAGTCCGTGCACACCCACGCCGACATCGGCTACGCGTGGCGGTTCGTCGAGGCGGATCTGTACGTGCCGGGGGCCGACGGGTGGGGCCGGCCGGCCCCCGGCCCCGCTCACTTCACTATCACCGCCCACCGCGTGTCGCTCAGACCCGTCCGGATGCGGAGCAGGGCCGTGCCCGCCGTCTGGGTCGCTGTGATGGTCATGGGCAGCGAGGTGTTCCAACTGGCCCCGGGAGCAAGGGCGGGCACGTTCCAGTACTGCCAGCTGCCGGAGAACCCGGGCGTGCCGGTGAAGCTCTGCATCTGTGTGGCGGCCGTGGTCGAGGACGAGGTGTTGGTGATCGTCACCGGGATCGTGGTGGTCGTCCCTCGGTTGACGATGCACGAGCCGCTGGGCAGCGTGGCCGAGGCCTTGAGCGGGCCGCTGCTGCTGGTGCCGGTGAGCACACCCATCTCGTACGAGTTCTGCTGGAACCAGGGGCAGGCGTTCGCGTCACGGATGCTGGGCTCCCACACCACGACGCCGTCCGTCTTGGCCTTCACCTGGGCGAACATATGGGCCCAGGTGTTGCCGGGCACGAAGGTCTCGGACGGAAAAGCCGTGGGGCTGACGTACGGGTAGATCGGGTGACCCGGCGCCATCGCACGGTCGCGGGCGACGGCGGTGTCGAGCCTGCTGTCCCAACTGGCCAGGGTCTGCCCGTCGTTGAAGTACGCGCGCGGGGCGAAGCAGTTGAGCAGCTCGTCCGTGTGCAACTGCTGGATCAGCGACTGGTTGCGGGTCTCCCAGTCGTATCCGTAGTGGCAGATCGGTGCCTGCGGGGCGGCGTTGCGGGTCCAGGTCAGCAGCTGGCGCCACAGGTTGTACGCGTGGGTGGCCGTCTGGCCCGTCGGTACCTGGGTCAGCTCGATGGCCTCGAAGTCGAGCACGACGGGTGCGGTGGCCTGGCCGCCGAACTGGTTCGCCCCCATGTATTCCTTGACCTTGGCCTCGTAGGTGGCCTGCGAAGGCAGCGCGCCGCCGTTGGCGTAGCAGCCCGCGGTGTCGCAGGTGAAGGCGAAGACGTCGTAGACGACGGTGGAACGGGCGGCGCCGTACTGCTCCAACGTCGGCCGGTTGGCGCCACGTTCGTTGACGTAGACCGGGAAGGCGGCCTCTGCGGCGATCGCTGTCGCAGTCGGGTCCTCGGCGGCGGCCGCCGTGCCGGTCGTGCCCGGCAGGGCGACCAGCACGAGAGCCGCCATGAGCAGTCCGGCGCGGCGGATCAGTCGTGCCGGTCCGGATGAGCCGAGCGGGGTGCGTCGTTGCACGGGTGCTCCTCGGGTCGGGAAATGGGGGAGGGGAGTGCGTCGTGCGGTGTGCACCGGGCCTCGCGGTATGCGGCGCCGGGAGCGCACCGGCCCGCCACCGACAGCGGGTCGATACGTTCCGGGAACGCCGACCGCGAGGCCCGGATCCGTGACGGCCGTCGGTCTTCCGCTCCGGCGGCCGCCGCGGACATCTGGATCAATCCGTCGCCGGCCGGTAGGACCCCAGGTCGGCCAGGTCGTACGTCGTGTCACCGATGGTCAGCGTGTCGCCGGCGGCCGCGGCGACAGGCGGTGTGCCCTTGCCGACCGCGAGCACGACCTTGAAGTCGGCGTCGGCGCCCTTCCTGATGATCTTGAACGCCCCCTTGTCCGTGGAGAGTTCCGCGCCCGCAGCGTTCAGCACCCACCCCTTGAGGTACGCGTCGCCCTTCCTGAACAGGAACGTCGTGGCCCCGGACTCCGTCTCGCCGAAGGTGATGGCGGTGCCCGCCTCGGGAGCCAGCTGCCAGGTGTACGTGTGCTCCGTGCTGTCGGCGAAGGAGTCGTGGAGCGCGACCACCGCGTCCGCCCCGCCGACCGGCCGCAGATCCACCGCCAGTTCCCGACGCGCCTTCGCCACCTCGTAGTTGAGGTGCCCGTCGAGCGCGACGAAGCCGCCGCCCTGGCCCGCGTAGGCCCGCGACGCGAGCGTCTCTCCCTTGCCCGCGATCGAGTCGGTGCCGCGCTTCTCGGGGAAGCCGTCGATCAGCGGCTTGGAGAACAGCTCCCGCTTGGCGTAGTCCTTCGCGGGCTGCCGCGCCCAGGTCACGTCCTGGCCGACCAGGGACAGGGCGAAGGTGTCGAAGCCGCCCCAGCCGATGTGGTTGTCGTTGCGGTTCTGCGCCCCGACCAGGACATCGTCCTTGTCCTGGTAGCGGCTGCGGAAGAGATACGAGCCACCGTGATCGTCGAGGAGCGCCGCACGCAGCTCGGCCGGACCGTCGTCGGGATCCTGCGGGCTCACTCCGTACGGGTAGTTGAGCAGCCCGTACGTACCGCCCGAGCCGCCGACCGTCTTCTCGTACTGCCACAGCCACGCGGCCCGCTGATCCGCGGGCACCTGCGTGAAGATCAGCCCAGGGATGGGGACTTGACCGGTGGGCGTGGCGACGCCCCACTGCAGGCGCGCGTTGTCAGGCTGCGCGGATGCGCTGTGCAGCACAAGGTTGGCGAACGCGGGCCGCTGCCACTTGGCCCTGAGAGCTCCGATCCCGGCGTCCAGACTGCCCACGACGCCGGGCGCTCCCACCCCGAGCCCGTAGCTGAAGTAGTCCATGCCCTCCTGGTCCCAGCCCTGGTCGGAGTACGCGCTGTCCAGGTGCCGCCCCATCGCGTCGATCAGTTGCGGGATCCGGTGCTCCTGCAGATCGAACGGGCCGTCGCCGCGCACCGCGAGCCGCAGCGCCAGCTCGCCGCCGCGCACCACCGCGGTCCAGTTGCTGTGCTTGGTCGGCAGCCCGAAGTTCGGGTGGTACGCGACCTCCAGATAGGCCGCCACCCGCTGCAGCACCTTCTGCGCCTCGGCCCGCTGCTCGGGAGTCCACCCCGGATAGGCCCAGTCGTACGCGGTGGCCAGGTTGACCGCCGCGTTGGCGGTCTCCAGCGCTGCCGCTCCCGCGTACGCCGTGCCGTTGAGGAACGGCATGGTGCGACCGGACTCCATCACCGCGTCGTAGGCGGTCTGCGCATACGCCGGGTCCTGGTTCACCTGGTAGAGGAGCGCCGCGTCGTGCGCCCATGCCGCCTGGGCTTCGCCCGCACGGTAGTTGTAGCCGGGAAGCCCCTTGGCAACCCGGTTCACGAGGCTCGCGTACGTGGACTTCGGGACCCCGTCCTGCTGGATCGCGGCCCGGATGTCCGCCAGCTTCCGCTCGGTGACGCCCATGCGGGGATGCTGCAGCCCCGCCGTCGTCGCCGTGGCGAGCACCCTGCCGTCCCTGCCGGTGAGCGCGAAGCCGGTGGCGTCCTTGACGAGCGCGTCCGGCAGCGTACGGCCGCCACTGATCCGGTCGTACGCGGCGATCCTGCGCGCCTTGCCCAGCTTGCCGTCGGCGACCTCCGGCCCGCCCGCGTACAGCGTCACCGGACTCCTGGTGCCGGCCTTCAGCCGCCACGCGAGCCGTGTGCCGCGACCGGTGTCGGTCGCCGTCAGCACATCGGTCCGCTGCTCGTCGATGAAGGCCGAGGGCAGGGTCACCGTCTCGGGCGCGGTCGTGGCCAGCTTCGTACCGTCCGCGGCGAGGGCCACGACCTTGTACGTGTAGCGCGTACCGGGCCGCGCGGAACCGTCCTCCGCCGTCCACGCCGCGGGCACTTCGCGGATCAGGGTCTTCGCGCTCGGAGTGAAGCCGGGGTGGGGCGAGCGGTGCACCTGATAGCTCGCCGGGGTCTCGTCGAGCGCTCCGAAGTGCCAGGTGAGCTGGACCGCCCCGGTCGGTTGGACATTGGCGCCGACCTCGTTGCCCTCGATCCGCTCGACCTTCACGTTGTCGATGAGCATCCGGCCCGTGCTCTGCTCCAGGGCGAGCAGAAGGTTCACGGCCTTCGCGCCGGGACGGGCCAGGACCACGGCGTTCGCCTTGCGCCAGCCGGTCGTGCCGCTGATCAGGCCGACCAGTGCGTCCTGTCCGAAACCACGGGCCCACAGATCGCCGCCGTACCCGGACAGGCCCACGGCCCGTTCGTCGAAGGTGATCCGGTACGCCTGGAAGGTGCTGTTGTCGGCGATCGGGACGTCCTGGCCGACGGCTGCCTTGCCTTCTGTATCGGTCAGGTCGAGGGCGAGCGCGCGGCTTCCGTCGGGCCCGGCGCCCTCCACGACGGTGGCGCGACCGCCGCCCCGGTGCTCGCTCTGCGGCCAGCCGACGACGGAGCCGTCCGCGGCGAACTGCTCGAAGTCACCGTTGACGACCAGGGACTGGGCGGCGTACGCGGCCGGCGCGGGGACGGTGACGGCGAGCGCGCCGGCCAGCGCCGCGCCGGCTATGGCTGTGCGGGTCAGGCGCGGCACAACGGATCTGGGCACGGAGAGTCCTCCAGGGTCGGGGTGGGATACGGCGCCAGAAGGCAGGGGAGGGAGCGGGCGCTGTCGGGGTCAGGCCTTGTGCGCGGCCGCGTACTCCTTGGCCAGGCCTTCGGCCGCCGCCGAACCGCCCTTGCGCAAGTGCTCCTTGACGACGGCGGGCCAGTCGGAGAGCTTCTTGCGGCCGGTCACGATGTCCTTGATCGCGTCCTCGCGCAACCGCATCAGCGCCTCCTCGGACTGCGACCAGGCCGAGGTGCGCAGACCCAGGTGGGCGCTCTTCACACCGATCGGGATCACCTGTGTCTGCCAGGCGTGCTGCGCCTTCACCGCGGCGGTCTGGTCCGGGTAGTACAGCGGTTGCGGTGCGGCGGACGCGTAGTACAGGGGCAGGATGTTGGGGCCGTCACCGCCGGAGATCGCCAGCTCCGTCGGCACCGGACCGCCGTCCTCGCCGCGGGTGAAGTGGGTGCCCTCCACGCCGTAGTTGAACAGCTCCCACTCCTTGCTGCCGAACGGCGCGGCGAGGGCGTCGAGGACGCGCAGGATCATCTCGATCCGGGCCTTGGGCGCCTTCTTGAGCACGGTCTGGCCGCTGCCGTAGATACCGCCGCCGAGCCAGTGCACCGGCTGCGCCCCGTTGGACGGTTTGAACGGCCGGGCGTAGTCGATCTCGAAGCGGCCCTTGGCCTCGATGACATTGCCCTTGAAGTCGATGGGGCTGTTGACCTTCGAGAACGTCTTCTGGCTCAGGAAGTCGGTCTTCTCCTGCAGCCCGTCGATCGTCAGGGCGCCGTCGCGGTACACACCCTTCTGCTGCCACTTCACCATCTGTTCGAGGCCGGCCAGGAACTCGTCCGTCTCGATGTAGTTGACGAACGCGCCGTCCTTGACCGACCAGAGGTTGGGCGTGCCGAAGGTGGGCATCCAGGCGTTGAAGCCGAAGCCCCCGTCCTTCTGCGCGCCGAGCGCCCAGCGGCCCTTGCCCGAGAGCTGCTCCAGACCCTTGGTGAACTCCTCGACGGCCATCCCGCCGACCTCCGGGATGTAGAGCCCGGCCTCCTTGAACTTCGTCTTGTTGACGATGTGGCCGTGTCCCGCGACCGGACGCTCGATCGGGATGCCGAAGATCCGGCCCGCGTAGCGGCCCGAGGACTGCCATGCGTAGGTGGGGATGTTCGCGAGGTAGGGGTACTTCTTGACGTTGTCGCCGCCGAGGAACTCGCTGAGGTCTTGGCACTTGGCCGGCACGAACTGGGCCTCGTTCGGCGAGGCGACCAGCTGCATGACGTCCGGCATCTCGCCGCTCGCCATCGCCGTGGCCAGCTTCTTCGAGTACTCCATCGCCGGTACGACGGTGACGTCGAGCTCGACGCCCAGCGCCTGCTCGGCGGCCTGCCAGAACTTGTTCTTGCCGCGGGGAAGCGGCGAGGAGTTCCAGGAGGAGATCCAGACGCTGACCGTGGAGCCGTCGCCGGGCTTGTCGGCCAGGGCCTGCACCAGGTCGGCGGGGTACTTCAAGTACCCGGCCTGTACGCCTTCCTGGGTGCCGGGAAGGTCCGGGGTGGGTCCCTTGTCCCAGGGGATGTGGGCCGGCAGCGGCACCAGGTCCTTGCCGGCGCTGCCCACGTTGTCCTTGCCCGATGTGCCCGAGGACGAGCAGGCGGACAGCGTGAAGCCGGTCGCGGCGAGCGCGGTGCCGATGCCGGCCGCCTGCAGAACGGATCTGCGGGAAACTCCAGAGCTCATGGCAGTGCTTCCTTAGGGAAGGAGGAAAGGGGAGGAGCGGAAGGAAGGGGGGCCGTGGGGAAGTGGGGCCGAGCGGTCAGCTCTTGATGGCTCCCGTGAGCACGCCCTTGGTGAAGTACCGCTGGACGAAGGGGTAGACGCACAGGATGGGCAGCGTGGCGATCACGACCACGGCCATCTTCATCGCCTGCGGGGCCTGGGCGAGGGTGCCCTCCGCGGTGAACTCGCTGGACAGGCCCTCGCCCTGGGTGACGTAACCGCGCAGCACGGTCTGCAGCGGATACATCGAGTTGTCGTTGAGGTACATGACTCCTCGGAAGAAGTCGTTCCAGTAGCCGACCGCGTAGAACAGGCCGACCACCGCGATCACCGCCTTGGACAGCGGCAGCACGATCGTGACCAGCGTGCGCAGTTCACCGGCACCGTCGAGCCGCGCCGCCTCGTACAGCTCCTCGGGGATCGCCTGGAAGAACCCGCGTACGACGACCAGGTTGAAGACATTGACCGCGACCGGCAGTACCAGGGCCCAGTAGGTGTCGATCATTCCGAGGCTGTGCAGCACCAGGTACGTGGGGATGAAGCCGGGCGGGAAGAGGAACGTGAAGAGGATGAGCAACATGATCGGCTTGCCGCCGGCCACGCGGGGCCGGGCCAGTGCGTAGGCGAGCAGGACCGTGCAGACCAGACTGATGAGCGTGCCGAGCAGGGTCACGCCGACCGAGACCATCAGGGCCCGGGTCGTCACCTCGTTCGACAGGACCTTGTCGTACGACTCGAAGGTCCAGGTCTCGGGCCACAGGGCCCAGCCGCCGTTGTCGATGATCTGCTGACCCGGCGCGAGGCTGGTCGAGATGATCACCCATAGAGGGACGAGCACCAACACCACGGTCAGCAACAGCGCTGTCCCCTTGGCGACTTGAGTGAGAAGGCGGGGCTTCTCCTTCCAGGCCGGACGCATCAGCGGTACACCCCCTGCTCACCCATACGGTGCGCGATCTTGTTGGCGGCGAAGACGAGCAGGCCCGCGATCACGCCCTTGAAGAGCGCGGCGGCGGCCGACACTCCCCAGTGACCGCCTTCGACGGCGTTGTAGTAGACGTACGTGTCGATCACCTCGGCGGCGTCCGGGCCGAAGGCGTCGCGGGCCAGCATGACCTGCTCGAAGCCGACGTTGAGGATCTCGCCGAGGCGCAGGATGAGCAGCAGGATGATGACGGGCCGGATCGCGGGCAGCGTCACATGCCAGAACCGGCGCCACGGACCCGCCCCGTCCAGGGCGGCGGACTCGTACAGGCCCTCGTCGACGTTGTGCAGCGCGGCCAGGAAGATGATGGTGCCCCAGCCGCAGTCCTTCCAGATCAACTCGGCGACCATCAGCGGCTTGAAGGCATCCGGGTTGCCGACCACGTCGATCAGGTTGCCGCCGTCACCGCCGAACAGACCGTTCAACAGGCCGTCGCTGCCGATGACTTGGTAGAAGAGCGCGACGACGATGACCCACGAGATGAAGTGCGGCAGATAGACCACGCTTTGCACGAACCTGCGCAACCGGCCCTGGACCACACTGTGCAGCAGCATCGCGAGGGCCAGCGGCAGCGGGAAGAAGAAGACGATCTGCAGGAACGACAGGGTCAGCGTGTTGACCGTGGTGGCCCAGAACGCGGGGTCCTCGAACAGCGTCCGGAAGTTGGAGACGCCGACCCAGGGACTGTCCGCGACTCCGATGAAGGGGACGTACTCCTTGAACGCGATGACGTTTCCGAAGAGCGCCCCGTAGTGGAAGACCGCGAAGTACGCGAGGCCGGGCACCATGAGGAGCAACAGGGTCCGGTCGCGGCGCAGTCGGCGCCATCGGCCCGAGCGGCGGCCACCCGGGAGCCCGGGCGGCGGTGTGTCGGGGAGCGGCGCCGGTCGGCGTATCTCCGGCTCCTTTGTCGTCAGCGACATGACCTCCCCTTCATGGTGCCCACGGGCGGCAGTTGAACATCGTGTACCGCCATAGAGGTCCGATGAATTCGACCACCGGGCGACGCCATGAATATGGGCGACCGCTCCGATCGCAGTCAAGAGGCTAGGATCGAAAATTCGATCCTTCGATCATGTCGATCGAAACATGCAGGATGCATGCGTAACGTGCGCCTCGGTAATGCGCGCAGGAGTGGGTGAGCCGGCGATGGGCCTTGTTCAGGCGCTGCCGCAGGAGCTGCGCACGTTCAGTCGGGGGAGTAGCGCCAAGTGTGTGCGCGGCGCGGGCTCGGCGCCTTCACGGGTCTCGCGCAGGCGCCTCAGGAGCAGCTCGACCGCCGCCCGTCCCACCTCGTGCTTGGGCGGCGCGACGGCCGTCAGGGGTTGGTTCGACAGGGCGGCCACATCGTCCCCGTACGTCACGAGCGCCAGGTCCTTGGGTACGTCGAGCCGCGGCGCCAGGTCGCGCAGGATCTGCAGCAGGATGATCGCGTCGCTGTCGCTGAGGACGAGTGCCGCGCTCACCTTCCCCTTCGTCACTGCGTCGAGCAGCTGCTGTGCCGTCTGCGTCAGCCGTTCCTGGTCGATGGCCCCCGTGTAGAGCTCGATCGGCTCGATGGGCGGCTCCGCCACGCCCGCGGCGCGCAGCGCGGCGAGATACCCGGCGCGCACCTGCACTCCCGGCGCGCTGAACCCGGACATGAGCGCGATGTCACGGTGCCCGAGGGAGACCAGATGACGCACGGCCAGACCGGCACCGGCGTAGTGGTCGGAGCAGACGTGGTCCAGTTCGGCGGCCTGGGTGCCGGCGGCCGGTCGCCGTTCGAGCAGCACGGTCGGTACCGGGTACACCAGATCCGTCGCCTCCGGCTCCGTGCCGTCCCGCATCCAGCCGGGCGTCAGGAGCAGTCCCTCGGCGCCGGCTTCGAGCAGGCGCTCGGCCTGTACTTCGTCCTGGCCGGGGGCGTAGCCGGAGAACCCGAGGGTCAGTCGGCCGCCGACCTGACGGACCGCGTCCGTCACCCCTCGGATGATCTCCCCGAAGTAGTGCTGCGGCTGGGGGACGAGCAGACCGATCAGCGGGCCCTCGCCCGCCGGGGTCGTCGCGGGCCCGGCGGCCGGTCCGAGCCGGGAGCGGCGCGCGGGCGCTGCCGGGGTGCCGGGCCAGGAGACCGCGCCGCGCACCCGCTCGAGCTTGCCCGCCGAGGACAGCGCCTCCACGTCGCGGCGGGCGGTGACCGTGGAGATGCCCAGGTGGTCGGCCAGTTCGGTGACCCGCAGACTCCCGTGCTCGCGGACGAGATCGAGGATCTGCTGATGCCGCTCGTCGACCGTGTAGCGCACGCCGTGCCCCCGTTGATGCCGTCGGACCTCGTCGGTTCGTGGCGCCGGCCGGATGTCGTACGGGATCCTGCGCCGGGCGAACCAGGGCCAGCGTACCCCTGCGATCACAACGATCGCTTTCGGTTAATCGATCGTTCGATCTTGACGATCGATACATCGATCAATACCGTCGCCGCATGACCGCACTGACAACGGGCTCGCACGAGCTCCCGTTCCCCGGTTCTCCCGGCGCGGACATCCGCCGCCGGCCCCGCGTTCTGCTGGCCATGGATCCTTCCCTGACCCCCTCGCTGCTCGGGCCGCATACGCGCGAACGCCTGGCCCAAGTCGCCGACTGCGACGCCGACTTCGTCGTGCAGGAGTTCTCCGACCCCGCCGCGCGGGCGGCCCTCGCGCAGGCCGATCTGCTCCTCACCTTCTGGGGCTGCCCGCCCCTCGACGCCCAACTGCTCGCGGCGGCGCCCCGCTTGCGCGCCGTCGTACACGCGGCCGGATCCGTGAAGGGGCACGTCACGGCCGCGTGCTGGGAGCGGGGCCTGCTCGTGTCCTCCGCCGCGCAGGCCAACGCGCTGCCGGTCGCCGAGTTCACCGTCGCCGCCGTACTGCTCTCCAACAAGCGGGTTCTGCACGCCCGCGAGACCTATCGCCGCGTGCGCGGCGAGCACGACTGGCGCACGGAACTGGTCGGGATCGGGAACTACCGGCGCACGATCGGCATCGTCGGCGCCTCACGCATCGGGCGGCGCGTGATCGAGCTGCTCCGGCCCTACGCCTTCGAGATTCTCGTGCATGATCCCTACCTGAGGGACGGCGAAGCAGAAGAGCTCGGGGTTCGCCAGGTGCAGCTCGATGAACTCTGCAAGACATCCGATGTTGTCAGCCTGCACGCACCCGAGCTCCCCGAGACCCGCCACATGATCGACCGCCGTCGACTGGCCCTCATGCGTGACGGCGCCACCCTGGTCAACACGGCGCGTGGCTCCCTGGTGGAGCAGGACGCCATGGTCGAGGAGGTGCGGACGGGGCGTCTGCACGCCGTACTCGACGTCACCGAGCCGCACGTGCTGCCACCGGACTCACCGCTGTACGACCTGCCCAATGTGCTGCTCACCCCGCACATGGCGGGCTCGTTCGGCAACGAACTGCAGCGCATGGCGGACTGTGCCGTCGCCGAGGTCGCCCGGTTCGCCGCCGGCCTTCCGTTCGCCCACCCCGTGCACCTCGAGGACCTGGAGCGCACCGCATGACACTGCAGCCTTGGTTCACCCAGGCCAAGTTGGGGATCTTCGTCCACTGGGGCATCTACGCCGTGGACGGAGTCGCCGAGTCCTGGTCCTTCTACGGAGGCGACCTGCCGTACGACACCTACATGGCGCAGCTGAACGGCTTCACCGCGGACCGCTACCGCCCGGACGACTGGGCCGGTCTCTTCCGCCGCGCCGGCGCCCAGTACGCGGTACTCACCACCAAGCACCACGACGGAGTGGCCCTGTGGGACACCCGCCGCACCGACCTTTCGGTGGTCAAGCGCACCCCCGCCGCCCGCGACCTGGTCGGACCGTTCGCCGACGCGATGCGCGCCGAGGGACTGCGGGTCGGCCTGTACTTCTCGCACAGCGACTGGAGCCATCCCGACTACCCGAGCGTGCGCCCGTCCCGTATGCACCGCCCCTGGGTGGACAACCCTCACGTGATGCCCCGGCCGGGCCAGGAGGACCCCGAGCGCTGGGAACGTTTCGTACGCGAAGTGCACCGCGGCCAGATCCACGAACTCCTCGACGGCTACGCACCCGACCTGCTCTGGTTCGACGGCGCCTGGGAGCGTGACGAGCGCCAGTGGCGGATGAAGGAACTGCGCGACGACATCCTGCAGTCGCGCCCCGACACCGTGCTCAACGGACGGATGCACGGGCACGGCGACTACACCACGGCCGAACTGGGCGTGCCCATCGCGCGCCCGTCAGGACCGTGGGAGCTGTGCTACACCATCGGCGACATGTGGGGCTTCCAGCCGCAGGACACCGCGCACAAGTCCGTACGCGAACTGGTGCGGGTGTTCGCCGAGACCATCGGCCACGGCGGCAACCTCCTCCTGAACACCGGCCCGACGGCCGACGGCCGCATCCGCCCCGAGCACGCCGCCCGCCTCGAAGGCCTGGGCTTCTGGATCCGCCGCAACGCCGACGCGGTGTACCCCACCGAAGCCGGCCTGCCCTACGGCCACCACTACGGCCCCTCCACGCTCTCGGCGGACCGGCGCACCCTGTTCCTCTTCTGCTTCGACGCCCCTCGCGGCTTCGTCGAACTCCGCGGTCTGCGCAACCGCGTACGCCGCATCTCGGTGCTCGGCACCGGCGAACACCTCGCCCATCGCGTCGTCGGCGGCTTCCCCAGCCGAGACGTCCCCGGCGTGGTCCGCATCGACGCTCCCACGACAAGCGACCCGTACGCCACAGTGCTCGCACTCGAACTCGACGGGGAACTCGACCTCTACACCGGGAGCGGTGAAGGCTGACCCGGGCCGCGCCGAGGGTCGTGAGCGTGCCACCGCAATCGCCCCTCTCGTCACACCACGGCCCCATCGCGATGCATCGCCAGGGACCAGGCCCGCGGACGTCCGGCCCGGTGCCCCTTCCGCAGCCGAAGTCGACTACCTATCTGACCAGGACACGAAAATCTATGTCGGCCGGAGTAGACATTGGGCGGTGGTGTGGCTATGGTTTCTCTTGTAGCCGAGATCGGACAAGGCCCGGCAGACACGAACTGCCGGCAGTAGTACACGCAGTGCGCAGGACGGTTCGGTGGTGGAGTTCCGAAGCCATGATGTTGCAGGACGGCGACGGGGCTGACGACCGGACCGGGTGGCTCGCAGTGATCAGGGGCCGCCGCGAGTAGTACGGCAGTTCAGCATGTGCAGTTCGCAGTATCAGCAGTAAGCAGTCCCCCCGTTAGTAAGTAGTTCATCCAGAGGGAAAGAACGGAGGAGCCGAGCGCCATCAGGATCGCCCGGGTGGAAGTCTTGAACCCGGGTACCGCAGGACATCGATAGCGAGGTGGTCTTCGGTCAAGCAACCGCGATCCCCGCATTCCCCACCCTCTCCCGGGTGGGCATGCGGACACAGAAGGCCGGCGCAGGACTATGGCCGGCAGATGGTGTAGTAGTTCCTTCGGGGCCCGGGTGCCGGTATGGCATCCGGGCCCCTCACGCGCGTTCCAAGAAGAGGTGTAATGACAGCAGATGACTCGTTCGACCGTCTTGATGACGACGACTACCCCGCTTACACCATGGGCCGGGCCGCCGAGATGCTCGGCACCACCCAGGGCTTTCTCCGTGCCATCGGTGAAGCGCGGCTGATCACCCCGCTCCGCTCCGAGGGCGGCCACCGTCGCTACTCCCGCTACCAGTTGCGCATCGCCGCCCGCGCGCGGGAACTCGTCGACCAGGGCACCCCCATCGAGGCCGCCTGCCGCATCATCGTCCTCGAAGACCAGCTCGAAGAAGCCCAGCGGATCAACGCCGAATACCGCCGCGCCGCCGGTCAGTGAATTCACCGCTCACGATCTGAGGTGGTGGCGCCGCAGGGGCCGCGAGTCCCGCACCGTGCGACGTCCCCCAGGGCCAGGAGGGCCCCAGATCGCGACCATCGACCCTGCCCGACCTTCCCACCTGCGCTCGGAGCATCCGTGCCCGCGGACAGGCCTTGCCGTCCGACGGGTTCGCTCGAACAGCGGGAGCCGGCTCTCTGGCGACGGTGGCGGAGTCTGGGACGCACTTGATCAGAAGGGCCCGCGCGGCAACAGCTGCGCGGGCCTGATCTTCGGTGGTCCGCTTCATGTGGATACAGCGGGCAGTGCGGCAGTGATCCTCGGTCGAGGGCGCACCGGCTCCGGGAAGACCCTCGCCTTCGCCCTGTCCCTCATGGCCGGCGCACGCTCCGGGCACCTGCTCGTCTGCGACAACGACGGCGTGTGCACCGCACTGGTCACCCACGAGCAGCTCGCCGCGCTCCGCGACAGCGCTGCCTACACCGACCGGGTCCGGCTGCGCGACATCCTCGGCGACCGCGGACCGTTCACCTCGCCCGTGACCAAGCTTTCCGAGGCCGAGCGTTCTATGCGCCACCACCAGGTCGACGTCCTGCCCGTCGTCGACGAACACGGCAGTGCTCTGGGCATTCTCGCTCTTGCCCACTGAACCGGCGCGACTTCAGCGCCGCCGAAGTCGTCCGGGCCATGACCAAACTCGGCTTCACCTGCCTTGGCCTTCCCCAGGCCGCCGCGCCCACGTACGCCCTCAATCCGCTCCAACAGGCATCCGCGATGCTCGGCGCCCCCGCGACCGTCTGATCGACGGGCAGGCGCGAGCCACCACCACGACAGCATGAGGGTCCGACCGGAAAGCGCCGGCCGGACCCTCACCGCGTACCGACGGGGTTCTCAGCGCGCAGTGGCGGGGTCAGTGGTCGGAGTAGCTGAAGTCGCCCATCGTCCAGGCACTGACGTCCTCGATCGCCACGCGGTACATTCCGCCCGTCTCCGGGATCCCCACCGTGCCCTGCAGAATCCGCGCCACATGGAAATGCAGGTGCGTCGGCGGCCCTTGCTTGCGCGTCGTGGCGGTGAAGACGGCGGAGAAGTCACTCAGGCGGGCCGAGTCCGCCAGCACCTCCGATACCCGCTGCCTCCATACGGCTTCGGGGGCCAGCCGGCCGGTGATGACAGCACCACCAGCGACCACAGTGAGAGACATCTGATTGCTGCGCCCGGACTCCACCAGGGCGGCCACGTCAACGAGCAGCTCGTCAAGCTTCGACATGAGAGAAGATTCTAATCACGGGCCGTCCGAAGGGAGCGTTTGACTACTTGCCCCAAGGGCCGAACTCCGCTCGTGGCACTATCCCGTCGGGAACACCCTGCTCAGCGGCCTTCCTGGGACACTCCGCGATCCGCGCCGGCGCAGCGAATCGATCTCGATCACCAAGCGAGGTCACGGCGCAGGAGCTGCGGCTGGATGCCCGTGAGCACGAACCGACAGGCGGAGTCCGACGAGGTGGCTGCCCGTGCCACCTCCGAAACGCACGGGCCCAGGTGGACCTGCAATGTGGCCCCACGGGGCAAGGTGCCGGCCCGCGGCGGTTCACCAACCAGCACCGGCACACGAGTTGGGCGAGCACGCAGGCCCAGGGCACCAACATCCACGCGCAGCATCCGTCCCGAGCAGACTCACGCCACAAGCCTCATTGGGCTTCACTCGATGAAGACCATCACGGAGTCGGCGATCCCGTCGTTCCGGTTGACGCCGACGAAGAATTCGCTCCCGATGTGGGTGACATCTTCGATTTCGTCGGCGAGCTTGTTCCCTGGAATTCCGATGTCGCTCTCCACGTCGCCTCCGGACCAGTTGTACTGGTACACCCAGTTCCACCCAGTGATGGGCGTTGACCCGTTGATCGACCTGGTGTTCCAGATGTAGTTCTCGGAGCAGTCGAGGCCCTGGTCGGAGCGATTGTCGTGACTCGTCAGGTTGCTCTTCACCAGCGTCCATCCCGTCGACAGCGAACCGGAACCGGGATGGGTCCACAGGCTGCCCAGGCGCCGGGCGGCGTACTTGCCGGCCCCGCCGGCTGCCGTCGCGCTGTAGCAGAGGCCGCTGATGTTGCCCGTGGGCAGATCGACCACCTCGCTCGCGCCGATGGTTCCTGACGAACTCAGGTGCACGATCGTCACATCGTCGCTCGGGAAGTCCGATTGACTTCCTTGAGTGGCGATCAGGGCGGGGCCCTGGCCCAGGTAGTTCGGATGGTAGGCGAGATCGTTGCCGTGCCCGAGCGCGGGTATGGAGGCCGGCGCCCCGGCGCAGATCCAGCTGGCACCGTCCCAGGCCGAGCCGTCGCGCAGCCACCTGGACAGGACCGGCTCCGCCCCGCCCGCCTTGGTGAAGACGATGTAGAGCTGGCCGCCCGGCCCCGCGACCATGCCCTGCATGACGGTGCGACCCGCCTTGCACGCACTGCTGTTCGGGATGTTCAGCCGCTCCGTCCCGCTCCTGTCCGTAGCGGCGTGGGCCGATGTCGTCGAGGCCATGGCGATTCCGGTCAGGAGCGCCAGCACGGCCGCGAAGCTCGGTAGCTTTTTCACTCGATGCCTCCCCTTGGTGGACAAGGGGAGGAGGCTAACAGTTGGCGTGCACCTTACATCTGGCGCGTGCCGCCAACTCCTGTGCCTGGAACGGGTTGTGACAGTCAGTCAGCACCGTGTGGGCGGCGGGATCTCTGCGCCCGCGGGGTGGGTCTCACCCGCGCGGTTTCGGGCGGTCAGCCGTTCGGCGCCGGTGATCGCAGAGGCCGCGCTAACGCAGCGCAGGAATCTCAATAGCCGGGCAGCGGTTCATCACCATCTCCACCCCCGCCCCCCGAGTCCGCTCATACGCCGCGTCGTCGATCACGCCGAGCTGGAACCAGACCGCCTTCGCGCCGATCGAGACCGCCTCGTCGGCGACCGGGCCCGCGAGGTCGCTGTTGACGAAGACGTCGACGACGTCGACCGGGAACGGGATGTCCGCGAGGGACGCGTAGCCCTGCTCGCCGTGCACCGTCTCGGCCTTGGGGTGTACGGGGACGATGCGCTTGCCGAAGCGCTGGAGCACCTGGGCGACTCCGTACGCCGCCCGGTCCTGGTTCGCGGAGAGGCCGACGATCGCCCAGGTGTCGCCGAGCTCGGTGAGGATCTTGCGGACCGTGTCCGTCTCGCTGTGCATGCTGTACCTCCTGGTCGGACTGGTCGGACCGTGCTCATGCGACGGAACATGCGGCGACGGGCAGGGTATTCCCCCTGAGGGGGGCGACCCCTCGGACGGCCGCAGGGACGGCTCGGGTCCCGAGCCCGGATGCGGTGCCGGGACCCGAGCCGTTGCTCAGCGGTTGGGCTCCTGCATGGTGACGCAGTGGGCCCCACCGCCCCCGTTGCCGTACAGGTTGTCGAGGTTGAGCTGGACGACCGGTCGGCCGTAGGCGGCCGAGATCGCCGTCTTCGCCGCCGCGTCCTTGGCGGTGTCGCCGAACTGGGTGGTGATCACCGCCTGGTTGGTCACCGTCCAGTTCATGTACGAGCTGAGGAAGTCCGCCTGCTTGCCGGAAGGTATGCGGGGCAGCACGTCGGGTCCCTCGATGGTGAGGACCTGAAGGCGGCGTCCCCTCGCGTCGGTGGCGTTCACGAGTACGTCGTGGATGGCCTGGGCGTTGGCGGTCCAGACGTCCGGCCGTACGTCGCCGGCCAGTTGCACCATGACCACGCCCGGCTTGATGTAGCGGGCGGTGCCGTCGATATGGCCGTCGGTGACGTCCTGGCCCTTCACACCGGGCAGCCAGATCATCTTCGATGCGCCGAAGCGGGTCAGCAGTTCCGCCTCGATCTGAGCGCGCGTCTTGCCGGGGTTGCGGTTGCTGTTCAGCCAGCAGCTCTCGGTCGCCATCAAGGTGCCGTCGCCGTCGTACTCCACGCCGCCGCCCTCGCCGACCACACTCGCCTTCGCGAACGGCACACCGGCATACGCGGCGAGACGCTGCGCGACCACGCGGTCCTTGTCGTAGGCGGAGGCGGGGATGCCGTAGAAGCGGGTGGCGTTCTCGCCCCAGGCGTTGAAGTTGAGGCCGAACGCGTCGAGACCGCCGGCCCCGTCGACTCGGAACAGCGGGCCTGTGTCGCGCATCCAGCAGTCCGACACCGGTACCGAGCTGATCACCTGGACGGTGGATCCGCAGGCGCTCCTGGCCTGGGACGCGGCCGAGGATCCGGCCGCGCACATGATCACCGGCTCGTGCTTGGCCACTTCCTTGGCGAGCTTGGCGATATCGGCCTGGATCCTGGACAGTGTGTTGCCCCAGATCGTGTAGCTGGAGGGCCAGGCCATCCAGGTGCGCTTGTGCGTGACCTCTTCACCGGGCACACGCCAGGACGCGGCGTGGGCCGGCTGTATGCCGCCGAGCACCGGTCCCGCCGCCAGCGCGGCAGCGGCCGCCCCGGTCCGGGCGAGGAGAGTTCTGCGGTTGATGCCCGGCCGGTCGCCTTGCCGGTGCGGCGTCATGTTTGTCGTCATGCGGTGCTCCTGTTCGGGAGTTCGTGTCGGGGTGTGGTTGCTTACGTGGTCAGTGCAGTCGCGTCAGCAGCCCCTCCTCCCGGACCAACTGGCGTTCGGCCGCCAGGTCGAGGCTTCGGGCGAAGGCCCAGTAGAGGCCGCCGGCCACCGGCAGGCCGACGAAGACGGAGCAGTCGACGCCGCCGAGGAGATCAGCGACAGGACCGACGAAGAGGCCGGTGATGACCATGAACGGGGCCATGCAGGCCAGGCCGATCACGTAGGCGAGATTGCCCCGCCAGCCCCAACGCCCGTATATGCCCTCGGGGTTGAAGATCTCCTTGACGACGTACTGGCCGCGTCGGACGAAGAAGAAGTCGACCAGGTTGATGGCGGTCCACGGGATGAACAGATACGTCAGGACCACCACGACGTTGGCGAAGAACCAGTTGAACTGGTCGATGCCGACCAGCGTGGAGACCGTGCCGACGGCCACGAGCATGATCCCGATGGTCGCGGCCCGCAGGTTGCGCGTCGGCTTCACCGGCCGGAACGAGTCCAGGATCGAAATCATGGTGAGACTGCCGCCGTACTGGTTGATCGACATGATGGACAGCAGCCCGACGAGCAGCACGATCACGGCGACCGTGCCGAAGCCGCTGAACAGACGGTCGGCCGTGAGCTTCAGCGCGGTCACCGGGTCGGCGCCCTCGGGGGCGCCGGCCGACACCACCGCGCCGAGGATGAACACCCAGATGCCTGAGATGGCACTGGGTAGATAGGTCCACCAGAAGGTGGAGCGCACGGAGACGTCGGGTCTGAGGTAGCGCGAGTAGTCCGAGACGTACGGCGCCCAGCCGAGCTGGAAACCGGCGACGAAGACGAACACGAGCATGAACGGGGCGAGTTCGAACGGGCCCGCGTTCCATACGCCGTCCGGCAGACCGCCGCCGAAGAGGGCCGGCACGGTGATCGCCGCGGTGATGACGACGAAGGGCCAGGTGAGCCAGCGGTTGACCCGGTGGATCCACTCGTATCCGAGCAGGGCGATCACGGTGGCCACGGCGGCGGCAAGCAGGTAGCCGAGCTCGTTGGGTACGCCGGTGAGCAGGTTCATGGCCTGGCCCGAGAGCAGCGCGTCGGAGGTGTTGAAGGCGACGTAGTTGACCAGGGCGAAGACCCACACCGTCAGCGCGGCGCCGAGGTAGCCGAACTGCGGTCGTGACTGCACCAGTTGGGGCAGTCCGAGCTGCGGGCCCTGGGCCGAGTGGAACGCCATGAAGAACGTGCCGAAAAGTGAGCCGAGAACCGTGGCGATCACTGTCCAGACGAGGGAGGCGCCCATGGACAGCGTCACGACACCGGTGGCGAGTCCGGTGAGGTTGAGGCTGCCGACGAACCAGATGGCCCCGACGTCCGAGGGTTTGCCGTGCCGCTCGGCGAGGGGCACCCAGTCGATCGAGTGCTGCTCGATGCCCGCCAGGGGCGCGGATGCCTGGGTCTGCGACGTAACTGGCCCCATGCGGGCTCCTGTTCAGGGAGAGGTGGGTGACTGAAACTTCAGTCAGTCCCGAAGTGGGCAAGGAATGCGGGAACCTTGGTGCGTACGGGAGGGCGCGGCGGTGCGGGTCACAGGGCCCGTCGGGCGGCGGCGATCGCCTCGGGACGCCAGCCGGGGCGAGGGACCGACTCCAAGAGGAGCCGGGTGTAAGGGTGCTGGGGCGCGCCGAGCACTTCGGCGGTGGCGCCCTCCTCGACGATGCGGCCGTGCCGCATCACGATGACCTCGTCGGTGACACACCGGACCACGCCGAGGTCATGAGTGATGAACAGGTAGCCGATCCGGGTCTGCTCGCGGATGTCGGCGAGCAGGTTGAGGATCTGCGCCTGCACGGACACGTCGAGCGCCGCGACGGCTTCGTCCAGGACGAGCACGGCCGGCTCGACGGCCAGGGCGCGGGCGATCGCGACCCGTTGGCGCTGTCCGCCCGAGAGGATGCCGGGGCGCGCCTCGGCGTCGCGCGCGCCCAGCCCTACCTGGTCGAGCAGTTCGCGGATACGGCGGTCGTGGTCCCTGCCCGGGAAGTGCAGGCGCAGGGTTTCCCGCAGAGCCCCCTCGACGCTGGTGCGGGGGTCGAGGGAGAGGTAGGGGTCCTGGAAGACCATCTGGATCTCGCGGGCCCGGGCCAGCCGCTGGCGTCGGCCACGGGAGTGGGCCGCGCGCACCCGGCCCCGTACGAGGACTTCGCCTCGGTCGGCTCGTTCGAGGCCGACGACCATCCGGGCGGTGGTGGTCTTGCCGGAGCCGGACTCGCCCACGATGCCCAGGGACCCGCCCGCACTGAGACGGAACGACACGTCGTCCACGGCGCGCACGGCTGCGAACGCGCGACTCAGACCGACGGCCTCCAGGACATACTCGGGGACGTTCTCGCCGGCCTGCTCGGGGACGTTCCCACGAACGTTCCCACGAACGTTCTCAGGGACCTTCTCGGGCATCGAGCGCACTCCCTTCGAGGCGGTCGCTGTGGTGACAGGCGGCTCGGCGGCCGGGGTGGCCCGGAGCGGGCAGGGACTGGGGGGTGTGCAGTGCGCAGACCTCCGTGGCGAGCGCGCAGCGGGCGGCGAACGCGCAGCCCTGGAGCTCCTCCCACAGGTCCGGCGGCCGGCCGTCGATGGCGGCGAGCCTGCCGCCCGGCGCCCGAGGACGGGGCGTGGAGGCCAGCAGGGCGGCGGTGTAGGGATGCCGGGGCTGCGCGAAGAGTTCGGCCGCGGGGCCGGACTCGACGATCCGGCCCGCGTACATGACGCAGACCCGGTCGCTGATGGCGGCGGCCAGATCGAGGTCGTGGGTGACGAACAGCAGGCCCGTATGGAAGCGTCGGCGCAACTCGGTCAGCAGAGCGACGACCTCGGCCTGGGTGGTGACGTCGAGTGCCGTGGTGGGCTCGTCGGCCAGGAGGAGGACGGGATCGCCCATCAGGGCCCCCGCGATCATGACGCGCTGCAGCATGCCGCCCGAGACCTGGCCGGGGTACTTCATCAGCGCGGAGGCGTCGAGGCCGACCGCCTGGAGGAGTTCGGTGGCGCGGCCGGTCGCCTGCGCCCTGCTCATACGCGTGGTCCTGGCGAGCCGGACGCTCTCGGTGAGGAAGTCCCCTATGCGGCGAAGCGGGTTGATGGCGGCCCGCGGGTCCTGGAAGATCATGGCCGCTCGGCCGGTACGCACGGCGCTGAGCCGGTCGGGGGTCATGGTCAGGACGTCCTCGCCGTCGACGAGGACCGAGCCCTCGACCGCGGCGCCGGTCGGCAGCAGCCGCAGTGCGCTGCGCGAGGTGAGGGTCTTCCCGGACCCGGATTCGCCGACGAGGGCGACCGTCTCGCCGGGTGCGACGGTGAGGTCCACGCCGTCGAGGACGGCGCGGGCTGTGCCGGGCAGGGTGATCCGCAGCCCTTGGATGTCGAGTACCGGCAACTTGGCGTCCTGCACAGGCAGTTGAACCTCGCGTACGGACTTCGCTGTCATCGATCTCTCCTGGCGACGCGGTCGGCCCAGCGCTCGCCGACCACGTTGAACGCGACCACGGTCAGCACGATGAGGACGCACGGCAGGATCGCGGACAGCGGGTAGCCGTGCTGGATGGCGGTCTGGCCGTCGAAGACCATGCGGCCCCAGTCGGGGGTGAGCGCCGGTACGCCCAGACCGAGGAAGGACAGGCCGGCGAGGTCCATCAGCGCGTAACCGAAGTTGATGGTGGCCTGCGCGAGGACGACGGGGGCGACGTTGGGCAGGACGTGGCGCAGGCAGATCTGTGCGGCCGAGTGGCCCTGGACCTGGTACGCGCTGACGTAGGGACGCTCCCGTTCGGCCAGGACCAGGGCGCGGGTCAGCCGGCTGACGTAGGGCACGTAGGCGATGGCGAGGGCGACGACCGGCGCGATCAGTCCTTCGCCGTACACCGAGATGATCAGGATCGCGAGCAGCAGGCCGGGGAAGGCGAAGACAAGTTCCGTACTGCGGGAAAGCAGGGAGTCGAGCCGACCTCCCCGCCAGGCCGCCGCCGTTCCGATGGCGACACCCGCGAGGGTGGAGAAGGCGACCACTCCCAGCGGGCCGAGGAGCGAGGTGCGCGCGCCCAGAAGCAGCCGGGACAGGGTGTCGCGGCCGGCCGCGTCCACACCCAGCAGATGCTCGGCCGAGGGTCCGGCGAGCGCGTTGCCGAGATCGACGGCGTTGGGGTCGTACGGCACGACCCAGGGCGCCAACAGTGCGGCCGCGACCACGAGGACGACGAAGCCCAGGCAGAGCAGGTGCAGAGGTGCGCGGGGCGTGCGGATCCGGGCCAGGCCCGGTCTGCGGGTCAGGACGGCGGTCATGTGGCGGACCTCCTCGATCCGAGGGCGATCCTCGGGTCGACCAGCGGCAGCAGCATGTCGACGACGAAGTTCACGATCATGAACAGGGCCACGATGATGAGGGAGATGGCCTGGACCGTCGGGAAGTCCTTGGTGGTCGTGGAGAGTTCGAGCAGCTGGCCGATGCCGCCGATGCTGAACGCGGTCTCGACGAGGATCGTGCAGACGAGCAGCGTGGAGACGATCAGGCCGCCGGTGGTCAGCACGGTGCTCAGCGAGTTGCGGAAGACATGGCGGCGGATGACCTGACGCTCGGGCACGCCGCGGCTTCGGGCCACGGTGACGTGCTCGCCGGCGAGTGCCTCGACCATCGCCGAGCGGGTCACTCTGGCCAGCATGCCGATCAGGTAGAGCGCCAGCGCGATCGACGGCAGCGTCAGATGCCAGAGCATGTCGGCGAAACCGTCTCCGGCGCCGCTGCTGGGGAACCAGCCGAGGTTCACGGCGAAGAGCCCTTGGAGCAGGACGGCCGCCACGAAGGACGGGGTGCCGACGGCGAGCGCGGTGCCGACCAGGATCGCCGAGTCGGTGGCGCCGCCGCGGACGGCGCCGATCCATCCGAGCAGCAGCCCGGCGATCACCACCACGACCAGCGCCATCGTGATCAGCGTCAACGTGGTGGGGAGCCGGTCGCCGAGAAGGCGCGAGACATCGGTGCGGTAGGTGATCGATCGCCCGAAGTCGCCCTGCAGTACATCACCGAGCCACCGCAAGTACCGTACGAGGAATGGGTCGTCGAGGTGGTACTGGCGGTTGATCGCGGCCAGCGCCTCCGGCGAGGCCGAGCGGCCGGCGAGCAGGAAGCTCGCGGGGCTGCCCGGCGCCAGATACATCGCGCCGAAGACCACGAACGACGCACCGAGGAGAGTGGCGGTCATCTCCGCGAGCCGCCGCAGGGCGAACCGGGCGAAGCTCACCGGACGGCCCCCACCTGGGCTGCCCACGGGTGGTACATGTACGAGATGGTCGTCGGGGCGCCCGTGATCCTCTTGTTCAGGAACACCGCGGTCGGCCACTCGGCGACCGGTATCCACAGCAGTTGCTCGGCTGCCTTCTTCTGCAGCTCCGCCTCGATCGCCAGCCGCGCGTCCGGCTCGTACGCCGCCGTGGCCCGGTCGACCAGCGCGTCGTACTCCTTGTCGCTGTAGCCGGCGAAGTTGAGGTAGGCCCCGGTCTTGAAGCTCGTCAGCAGATCCAGCGGATCGGTGATCGAGTCGTAGTAGGTGAGCGGGAACATGTCGATGCCCTCGCGTGCCTTCGGATCCGTGAACAGGGCGGTGAAGGCGTTCGGGGCGATGGTCTTGAGCTTGATGTCCAGGCCGATCTGCGTGCCGGCCGCCTGGACCGCGGTGGCGAGCAGCGAGACGTCCTGACCGATCGAACTGGTGGCGACGGTCAGGGTCTTGCCGGTGGCTCCCGCTTCCTTGATCAGTGCCTTGGCCTCGTCCAGGTCCTGGCCGGTGGGCGCCAGCGCGTCGAAGGCCGCCTTCCTCGTACGTTCCGGGGCGCCGGCCCAAGCCGCCCGGCTGGTCAGGGAGTTGGTGACGGTGCCCACACCGCCGAGTCCGGCCTTGACGAACCCGGAGCGGTCAAGGGCCAGGGACAGGGCACGCCGTACGCGGACGTCGCCGAGGGCGCCCTTCATATTGGTGATGTTGACGTTGACGGTGCTCAGGCCCTCGCCGAAGTACAGCGTGCCGACTCCGCTCTCGCGCAGCCGGGCGTAGCTCTCGGTGGGAATCAGATAGCCGCCGTCGGCCTCCCCGCTGAGCAGGGCGTTGGTACGGGCGGACGGGTCGGTCAGGACCTGGAAGACCGCCTTGCGGGACTTGGCCCGCGTACCCCAGTAGCCGTCGAAGCGGTCCAGTTCCACGGACTGGCCCTTGTTCCAGCGGCCGAGCTCGAACGGACCGGTGCAGCCGAGTCCACCGCTCGTGCCGTAGTCCTTGCCCGCCGCCTCGACCCGCTTCTTCGAGGCCACCACGCCCGCGGCGGTCGCCATGTACTGAGGGAATTGGGAGTCGGGCTTCTTGAGCTTGACCGTCACCTGGAGCGGACCGGTCTTGGTCAGGGAGGCCACGTTCTGGAAGACCTGGGCCCAGGCCGCCGCGTTGTCCGGGTCCATCTGACGGCCGAGGCTGAACACCACGTCGTCGGCGGTCATCACTCCGCCGCCGTGGAAACGCACACCGGGGCGCAGGTCGTAGACCCACGTGGTGGGATCGGGGTTCGACGCCTTGCGGGCAAGGCCCGGTTCGGTGGTCAGCCCCGGCGTCCAGCGCATGAGGCTCTCACAGACGTTGGAGAGGATCGTGTTCTGCGGGTAGTCGAACGCCACCGTGTAGTCGAGGGTGGGCGGTTCGGCGTACACGGCCCAGGTGAAGGAGTCGATCTCGCCCCGGGCCGGGGGAGTGGACGCGGACAGCTCGAACCCGGCGCCGTTGGTGCCCGAGCCGTCCTTGGGCGGTGAGGAGCAGGCCGCGAGCAGGGCGAGGCAGGACAGGGCCACTGCGGTGGTGGCTCTGCGTCGGCGCGTGCGTCCCACGCGCCTGCCGCCAGGGGGTTCGGTCATCGTCGTGCTCTCTTTCGGGGAACTCGGGGAAGGTGCGAGGGGGTTACCGGGCCGCAGGTCGGGCGGAAGTGGCCGGCCTCCGGCTCAGACGGAGGGCCGGGCGGAGGGACGGGCGGCGGGAATCTGCTGAGTGATGCAGTGCACTCCGCCACCGCCGTACGCGACGACCGGGGTCCGTACCCCGACGACCTTGCGTCCGGGGTGGGCCGAGGCGATCACCGCGAGGGCGTCCTCGTCCTGGGGCAGTCCGGCCACCGGAACGACCACACCGCCGTTGGCCACGTAGTAGTTGAGGTACGAGACCTCGACCTCACTGCCCGCGACCTCGGAGAACGCGGTCTGCGGCACGTCGATGACCTCCAGCTGCCGACCGCGTGCGTCGGTGGTGGCCTCAAGGACCGCGCGGTTGGCCCGCATCCGGGCGTGGTCGGGGTGCGCCGGGTCGTCGGGCAGGGAGACGACCACCTTGCCGGGCGCCGCGAACGCGCAGACCCCGTCGACATGTCCGTCGGTCTCGGTGTCGAGCAGACCGCCGTACGGAAGCCAGACGACCTTGCTGACGCCGAGCCGTGACGTGAGTTCCGCCTCGATCGCGTCCCGGTCCATGCCCGGGTTCCGGTTGGGGTGCAGCAGGCACTGCTCGGTGGTGATCAGGGTGCCTTCGCCGTCGACCGTGATCGAGCCGCCCTCGAGGGTCATCTCGGAGTGGATCCGCTCGACCCCGAGGTGTTCGAGGAGGAGCCGGCTGATCCGGTCGTCGGCGTCGTAGGGGTGGTGCTTGCCGCCCCAGGCGTTGAAGCGGAAGTCCACACCGGCGCGGTTTCCGTCGCCGTCGAGCACGAAGAGCGGCGCGGAGTCGCGGAACCACGAGTCGTCAAGCGGCAGTTCGATCACGGTCACCGTCCCACCGCAGCGGGCCTGGGCCTCAGTGCCGTGGCTGGGCGGCGCGACCATGGTCACGGGCTCGAACGCGGCGATGGCACGGGCGACTTGCGCATACTCCTCCTTGGCCTCGTCAAGGACGCCGCTCCACAGGTCCTCGCGGGTCGGCCAGGCCATCAGGCACCCGTCGTGCTCGGACCACTCGGCGGGCATACGGAATGCGGTCATCGCGGATCTCTCATCTCTTGGCGAGGGTGACGGCATACTGCTCCCGACTGAAAATTCAGTCAAGAGTCGGAAGGTGGTTCGACTGCCGCGGGCGGCAGGGGGATGTCAGGCAGGGTAAATCGTGAGGGGAACCGGTCGTGGTTCATGGGAAGTGGTCGTCGCTCATCGGAATCAGTCGACGCTCACCGGAAACAGTCGTTGCTCACAGGAAGTAGAGGCGGCTCAGCGCGACGTCCTGCGCCGGTCCCGAGCGCACCGGGTCTCCGTCCAGGGTCACCAGGCCGTTGCGCGGGTCGACCTCGACCTGCCCCAGACGGGAGTTGCGCACCATGTCGGCCGGCCCGATCCCGCGGGTGCCCCGGACGGCCACGCGCCGGCGCCGGGTCCCCATCGGGTCGTACGGCCGGCCGAAGGCGCCGGACTCGGCCGCGGCGCGGCTGACGAAGGCCACGGACAGATCGGCCGGCGTGGCACCGTGGGCACCGAACAGCGGTCCGAGGACCAGGGGTTCGCAGTTGTCCGTGGCCGCGTTGGGATCACCGGTGACGCCGTACGCCGGGAATCCCGCCTTGAGGACCATCTGCGGTTTGGCGCCGAAGAACGGCGGGCGCCACAGCACGATGTCGGCGAGCTTGCCGACCTCGAGCGAGCCGACCTCGTGGGAAAGCCCGTGCGCGATGGCCGGGTTGACGGTGAGCTTGGCGATGTAGCGCAGCACGCGCGCGTTGTCGTCGCCGACTCCGTCACCGCCCCCGTATCCGTCGCCATCGCCTGCCAACGGGCCGAGTTCGGCCTTCATCTTGGCGGCCATGGCGAACGTACGCCGGACCGTCTCGCCCGCCCGTCCCATGCCCTGTGCGTCGGACGAGGTGATGCCGATCGCGCCCAGGTCGTGCAGCACGTCCTCGGCCCCCATGGTTCCTGCGCGGATACGGTCACGGGCCATCGCCGCGTCGCCCGGCAGATCCGTCTTGAGCGCGTGAACGGAGACGATCATCCCGTAGTGCTCGGCGACCGCGTCCCGTCCGAACGGCAGGGTCGGGTTGGTGGAGGAGCCGATGACGTTCGGGACGCCCGCCATCTTCAGGACGTTGGGGACGTGTCCGCCGCCGCAGCCCTCGATGTGGAAGCAGGCGCCGCCCTCGGCGAGCGCCTCCACCAGCGGCGCTTCGTGCGAGGAGGAACCGCGGGCCAGGAAGCCGATGTTGACGGGCCAGGCGTCGAAGGCGTTGAACCCGTGCCGCAGCGCCCAGGGGGAGTTGACCCCGACACCCCAGCTCGGCCCGATCTCCTGCCCGATGATCGTCGTGACACCGGAGGCGAGCGACGCCTCCATGATCCGCGGCGAGAGCAGGTGCACATGGGTGTCGATGGCGCCGGCGGTGGCGATCAGGCCCTCGCCCGAGACGATGGTCGTTCCGGTGCCGACCACGACGTCGACGCCGTCGAGGGTGTCGGGGTTGCCGGCCCGGCCGATGGCGTGGATACGGCCTTCGCGGACGCCGATGGAGACCTTGCGGATGCCGAGGACCGCGTCGATGGCCAGGACGTTGCTGATGACGAGGTCGCAGGTCTCGCGGACGGAGGCGGCCTTGAGGTGCAACCCGTCCCGGGCGGTCTTGCCGAACCCCGCGAGGAACTCGTCCCCGGGCCGTTGGGAATCGGACTCGACGCGCACCGTGAGCCCGGAGTCGCCCAGGCGCACCCGGTCCCCGGCGCGCGGGCCGAAGACGCTCGCGTACTCGTGCGGATCGATGTGCCTGCTGCCGGGGGCGCAGTGGTCGCTGTGTCTGGTGGGCCTGCTCATGGGTGGGAGACCTCTGTTTCCGGTTGTGCGACTCCTGATCCCGGCTGCGTGACACCTGTTCCTTGCCGTGCGGCCTCTGCTCCCAGATAGCCGCAGGCGGCGGCGCGACGCAGTGCTTCTTCCTTGGCGCCCGGCGCGTCCAGCGGTCCGTCGACAAGTCCCGCGAAGCCGATGGCGATCCGTTCCCCGCCGATGGGGACCAGGCCCACTTCCACAACGGCGCCGGGGTCGAAGCGAGTCGACGATCCGGCCGGGACCGCGAGCCGCTGTCCGTAGGCGGCGGCTCTGTCGAAGGCCAGGCGCGGGTTGACCTCGAAGAAGTGGAAGTGCGAAGTCACGCTCACGGGGACGGAGGCGGTGTTGCGCACCTCCAAGGTGACCGCCGGTTCCTGCTCGGGCACCGTGTCCGCGTGGGGGAGCACCGCTCCGGGGGCGGTGTCCGCGGATTCCACCTCGCCGAACGGGGCGGTGATGACCGCAAGTCGCGTGCCGTCGTCGAACACGGCCTCCACGTGGATCTCCGTCACGACGTCGGCCACCCCCGGGAGCACGTCGTCGGGAGCGAGTACGCCGCGGCCACGCTCGACGGCCTGCGCAAGACGCAGTCCGTCGCGTGCCGCCTCGCACACGGTGTCGGCGATCAGTGCGGTCGCCTCGGGGACGTTCAGGCGAAGGCCGCGCGCGAGGCGGGTCCGTGCGAGTTCGGCGGTGGTGAAGAGGAGCAGCCGGTCACGCTCGGCGGGGGTCAGCGGCAAGGCACATCACCTTCTCCGGAGTGTCAGAAGCCGCCCCTGGGGCGGCGGGAGGACCACACAGTGACACTGACTGAAAATTCAGTCAAGAGATGTGGTGTGACTGGATCCGAGACTGGGTCAGGGGGCCGGCTGCCGCTGAACCGGCGGGAGGTGACGCCTAGGGGGCTCTAGTGGCTGAGGCGTGTCAGCTCGGCGTCGATGGCCTCGCTCATCAGCGTTCGTGCATGGGAGATCTTGAGCGTTCCGCTCAGCCAGCGCATGCTCAGACCTTCCAGGAGGGCCGTGAGCCGCTCGGCGGCCGCCGCGAGGCCGGCCGCCGGGGCTGTCGGCTGGACCCGGCCGAGGAGGGCCGCCACCTCCTGCACCCACTCCAAGGTCGCTCGCGCCAGATCGTCGCGCAGTACCTCGTCGAACACGGCGCTCGCCCGCAGCTCACCCCAGGCGCTGCTGTTCTCCCTGACGGTGGGGGTGTCCTGGAGCTCGAGGAGCAGCGTCTGCTCCAGATCCTCGCGCGGGCCGAGCGGCTCGGCGTCGGGATCGCGGTGCGTGGTGTACCGCTCGGCGCGGTTGTTGATGAACTCCAGCGTCTGGCGCAGGATCCCGGTGCGGTCCTTGAAGTGGTAGTAGATCAGCGCGGTCGAGACGCCCGCCTCGGTGGCCAACTCCTCCACCCGCAGCCCGCGGACTCCGCGCCGGGCGATCACCCGGGCGGCTGCTTCAAGGATCTGAGTGCTGCGAGACGCCATGGCGCGCACTTTACCCAGCCCTTTGCGGGCGGGGTATCGCAGCCCCGCTCCTCACCGCCCCTCTCTCGACTAAATATTCAGTCAACATGAGACACTCCACGCGAGATCATGAGCGAGATCATGAGCGAGATCATCAGCGGGATCAGAAGGAGTAGACGTGGTGACCGACCGCCGTACGGCGATCCTGGAAGGTGCCGCCCGAGTGATCGCCCGGCGTGGAGTCCGTGGGCTGCGCGTCGGCGAACTGGCCACCGAGGCGGGCGTCTCCACGGCCCTGATCTACTACCACTTCAAGGACCGGGCGGGGATCCTCCGCAGCACCTTGGAGTTCATCAACGACCGCGCGGACAGCTATACGTCGACGGGCGACGCCATGGGCGAGCCTCTCACTCCCCGGCTGGAACTCGAGCAGTCCCTGCTGCTGGAGTTCCAGGATCTGCCCGAGGTGCGCGAGAACAGCACCGCATGGGGGGAGCTCAGGGCCAGTGCGGTCTTCGATCCCGAGCTCCGCGACGACCTGACCAGATCGGGCCTGGCCTGGACCCATGAAGTCGCGGCGCTCCTGTGCCGGATACACCCGACGGCTCCCGCACCTTCGCTCACCGCCTCCGCCGAACGGCTCACCGCCCTTCTGGAGGGCCTCAGTACGCGTTGGCTGGCCGGCACGCTCGGCCTGAAACATGCCCGTGAACTGATGCATGAAGCCGTCGCCGTGGAGATCGAGCACCTGGCGCATCGGTGAGTCGATGTTTGACTGAAAATCCAGTCAGTGTCAGAGTGGAGTCCAACCCTCAGACGCATGGCCGGCCGCCGCCGGGTATCTGGCCTGTACGCATGACCACGATCGGAGCCGTCACGTCATGTCCGACTTCCTGCCCTCCCGCCGGTCGGCGCTGCGTACGCTCGCCGGAGCCGGTGTACTCGCCCTCGGCGCATCGGCATGCGGGCCCGGCGGTTCCGGTGGGTCCGGCCAGGCGGCCAACGCCCGGTCCTCCTCGCAGCCGTCCGGGCCGAAGGGAGACCGCAGGCTCGGGGCCGAGTGGGAGAGTCACGCCCGCACCTTCATGTCCTGGCCCGCGCTCAGCTCGGTCTGGGCCGAGGACCTTCCGTATGTACGCAAGGACATCGCTCGTGTGGCCCGCGCCATCGCCGAGTACGAGTACGTCGTCGTCATGGCCAGGCCCGACCAGGCGGACGCCGCGCAGCGGGCTTGCGGCTCCCAGGTGGAGGTCGTCCCGCTGGCCGTCGACGACCTCTGGGCGCGTGACACCGTCCCCGTTTTCGTGGAGGAGGCCGGCGAGGTCGTCGGGGTCGACTTCAACTTCAACGGCTGGGGCGACAAGCAGGAGCACGGGAACGACGGCAAGGTCGGCCGAACTCTGTTGTCCAAGTACGAAATTCCCCGCACCCAGGCGCCTTTGGTGGCCGAGGGCGGCTCCTTCGAGACCGACGGGGAGGGGACCTTGCTGATCACCGAGAGCTCGATCGTCAACGACAACCGCAACCCGGGCATGAGCCGCGATCGGATCGAGACCGAACTCAAGCAGCTGCTCGGCATCGAGAAGGTCATCTGGCTGGCCGGTGTACGGGGTGAGGACATCACCGACGCGCACGTGGACAGTCTCGTACGGTTCACCGCCCCCGGTGTGATCCTTCTGGACCGGGCGTTCCCCGGCACGCCCCCCGACTCCTGGTCCCGCTCCTCCGACCAGGCGATGTCCGTACTGAGCCGGGCGACCGACGCCAAGGGGCGCCCGTTCGAGGTCATCGACCTCCCCCAGCCCGACCCGTACGAGATCTCCGGCTACAGCGACGACTTCCTGTCCACGTACGCCAACTTCTACATCGCCAACGACGCGGTCTTCATGCCCCGGTTCGGCGACAGGAAGGCCGATGACCGGGCCCGCGGCATGCTGCGGGAGCACTTCCCCAAGAGGGACATCGTGCCGATCAAGATCGACACCATCGCGACCGGAGGCGGCGGCATCCACTGCGCCACCCACGATCAGCCGGGCGAGCCCGTCGACTGACCGTGGCCTGGTGCGACGGGGTGCGCATACGTCCTGGCGTGGGCAGAGGCCCGGCCCGCGAAGACCACCGGGCCGGGCCGTACGGCGCAGGCCCTCAGAGTGCCTGGAGCGCGGCCGTCACCGTGTCCAGGAAGCGGGTGTGCGCCTGCGGGCTCGGTGGGAGCTCCGGGTTCCAGGGCGCGGTGCGGACCGTGGAGGCGAAGTCCGCCGGGAGCGGCGCCGCGTGGGCGCGGACGTCGACGAGGACCAGATCCGGTACCAGTGTGGCGGCTTCGGCCCAGGTCACCGTGGCCCAGTTGGCGCCGGGGCCGCGCGCGGGCTCCACCAGCGGTACGCCGAACGAGGTCAGGGCGCTCAGGTCGGGCCAGGTGTGGGGGCGCGCGAGGTGGACGGAGTCCGCGTCGGCGGGGGAGAGCGCCAGGACGCGGGGGCGATGGCCCACGCCGGCGTGCAGGGTCAACCGCTGCTGTGCGGCGACCAGTTCGACGGCGGCGGCCTCGTCCGGTTCGGCGCCGAGGGTCGCGGCGAGGCGTGTGAAGCTCTGGCGCACCTGGGTGAGGGTGCGGCCTCGGCTCACGTCCAGGGCGACCACCGGGACATGCTCCTCAAGGTGCTTGGCCGCCTCCGGCGTGATGCCGTACGTCTGCCCGCCGCCGTAGGTCACGGCGACGATCAGCTCGGGTTCCGCAGCGAGCAGCGCGTCCAGGTCGAGGGCCGCGCCCGCTCCGTAGTAGGGGAGCCCGGCGAGCGGCAGTTCGCCCGCCTTGGCCGGGTCGGGTGCGACCGGGTCGTCATGGCTCGACCCGAAGATGCCGGCCGGGCGCAGGCCGTGGTCCCACAGCGCGGCGCCCGCCTGTATGTACGCCGCTAAGCGGACCGGTGTGCGTGGTGCGCGCACCAACTGGCCGCGGTCGTCGGTGAATTCCCAGGCGGCCGGTGCCGAGGGGGATTCGGTTTCCGGTGTGGTGCGGGATGCGGATTCAGATTCCACGGAGCCTCCATCCATTCCGCGGGGTACCTGCCCCTGTTCGCCCGTCAACAAGCACGCGCATACGCTGGGCGGATGCAGGACGAGTACCGCACCGTGGCCCACGAGGGCGTGCACGAGACCGAGGTCAACCGCTCCCGCTTTCTGTGCGCGCTCGCCCCGGCGGCCACCGAGCAGGAGGCCCAGGAGTTCATCGCCCGTATCCGCAAGGAGCACCCGACGGCGACGCACAACTGCTGGGCGTATGTGATCGGCGCGGACGGTTCGGTGCAGAAGGCGAGCGACGACGGTGAGCCCGGCGGCACCGCGGGGCTGCCGATGCTGCAGATGCTCACGCGGCGTGAGATGCGCTATGTAGTGGCCGTCGTCACCCGCTACTACGGCGGGGTGAAGCTCGGCGCCGGCGGTCTGATCCGGGCGTACGGGGGTGCGGTCGGCGAAGCCCTGGACACACTCGGGACCCTGACCAAGCGCAGGTTCCGGCTTGTCACCGTCACGGTCGACCATCAGCGTGCGGGCAAGCTGCAGAACGATCTGCGGACTGCCGGACGCGACGTGCGCGATATGCGGTACGGGGAAGCGGTGACCCTGGAGATCGGGCTGCCGGACGCCGATGTCGAGGACTTCCGCGGCTGGCTCGCGGATGCCACGGCGGGGACGGCAGGCCTGGAGATCGGCGCGGAGGCGTACGGGGACGCCTGACGGCGACCGGGCGCGAAGGCGTCGGGGTCCTTCCGCCGGGGTCCCCCGACCGCGCTCCCTCAACCGCGCACCGTCACCCCGGCTCCGTAGCCGAGAACCGCTCGAAGCCCGCGTGGAAGTCCGTGCCCTCGGGATCCTTCGCGTCGTAGTGGAAGGCGGTGATTCCGCAGCCGCGTGCGTCGAAGGCGGCCCCCGTGTACGTGGCGACCTGTTTCCTGCCCACCAAGAGCGCCACCTTGATCCGGCCCTCACCCGCCTGAGCGCAGGACATCGATATGTCGACCTCCTGCTGGCTCTCCACCTTCAGGCCCACGTCCGCGAGGTTCACCTCCACGACCCGGTCGTGCTGGTACTCCCCTTTGTGCCAGAACTCCCGCACGATCAGGGCCTCTTGCCCCGTGGTGAGGTACGTCGCCCAACGGGACCCCTTCTTGTAGTCCCCTGAGCCGTTGCACCACAGCCCGATCCCGCCCTCGCCCCCGTACCAGGCCGCCTGGGTGTCCAGCGTCACCGCGAACGTGGACGGTTCGAAGGGTGCCTGCGGCCACACCTCGAGCAGCGTCTTGGGATCCACCAGCATGGTCCCGCCCTCGTGCGTGACCTTCGCCAGACCGGGGTCCTTGTGTGTCCAGTCGCCCGAGTCGGTGAGATCGTCCGTATACGTGAGGGGCGCGGAGTCCGAGCCTTTGTCCTGCGGATCGCCGTTCTTCTTGTCACCGCCGACACTCGTGCTCAGGACGACGGCCAGGATCACCGCGGCCACCGCACTCCCGGCCGCGAACCCCCACAGCCGCAGCTGCTTGCCCCGGCCGCTGTCGCCGTTGCCGCTGCCGTCGGCGCCGCCGGGCGCCGGCTGACCCGTGAACGACACCGTCGGTGTGCCGTCCACCGCGTGGGCGGCCCCCGCGAGCCGCGAGACGAGCTGGGCCGCCGAGGGGCGCTCGGCCGGATCCTTGCGCAGACAGTCCGCGATCACCGAGCGGACCGGCTCGGGTACCGCCGAGAGATCGGCCTCGTCCTCGCACACGGAGACCAGGACCTCGTAGGCACCCGCGCCGTCGAAGGGATGCCGTCCGGTCGCGGCGAAGTACAGGGTGCTGCCGAGCGAGAACACGTCGGAGGCCGTGCTGACGTTCTGGGCCCGGACCTGCTCGGGCGACATGTAGGAGGGCGAGCCGACCAGGCTGCCCGGCGTGGTGAGCGCCGATTCGAGGAGCCGGTCGTCACGGGCGATACCGAAGTCGATGATGCGCGGCCCGTCCGGCGAGAGCAGCACATTGGACGGCTTGATGTCCCGGTGCACGATGCCCACCCGGTGGACCTGCGCCAGCGCGTGCGCGACCGCCAGGGCGAGGGACTGCAGCCGGCCGGAGGACAGCGGCCCGTCGGCACCCACGTACTCACTGATCGTGGGACCCGCCACGAACTCGCTGACGATGTACGGAGTGCGCCCCGACAGATCGGCGTCGAGGACCCGTGCGGTGGCCAGCTCGCCTACCCGGCTGGCCGCGCCGAACTCCCGGCGGACGCGGGCGAGTGCGATCTCGTCGTACTCCTTGCCCGGGAGCAGGAACTTCACGACGACCTGCCGCCCCGCCGGATCGCGCGCGAGCCAGACGACTCCCTGTCCGCCCCGGCCGAGCTCGCGCTCGCAGACATACCCGGCCACCGACCACTGCATCCGTGGATCCATGCCCCGCCCCCTTGCCGGTGAACACCGCGCCGCGGCCCCTGGCCCCGCCCGGTTCACGGCTGTTTTGCAGCGTATCGGCTCCCTTGGCCGTGAAAGGCCCAGTTGACGCAGCAACCGCCCTCCCTGGCCGGTCGGATGGCGCCTGGTGCGGTGTCAGGTGGTGACGAGTGTGACTTCGGTGGCCTTGACGCTGGTGAAGACGGCGGTGCCGTCGGCGAGGCCGAGTTCGGCGGCTGCCTGCGGGGTGATTTCGGCGACGAGGTCGGGTGCCTTGTCGCCGGTGACGAGGACGCGCAGGCGGCTGCCCGCCGCGGTGATCTCGCGGACCGTTCCCGGCCAGACGTTACGAGGGCTGCCCTCGGGATGTGTCCGGTGCAGGGAGACCGCTTCGGGCGCGATGATCGCGAGCGCCTCCACACCCGCCTCCAGCGGATCGGCGACGACAAGGTGGCCGCCGTCGGCCAGGGAGAGCCTGCCGTCCGAAGTGCCGCTTCCCGCCAGGGCGTTGCGGCCGAGCATCCGCGCCACCCATGGAGAGCGAGGGTGGCGGGAGACCTCGGCGGGCGGCGCGTCCTGCAACGTGCGGCCGTCGGCGAGCACGAGGACGCGGTCGGCGAGGGAGACCGCTTCGACTGGGTCGTGCGTGACGATCAGGCAGACTCCGCCGAAGCCGGACAGATGCGTCCGCAGCGTGTGGCGGACGTGTGCTCGGGTGGTCTGGTCGAGGGCGGCGAGCGGTTCGTCGAGCAGCAGCAGGCGCGGGCTGGGCGCCAACGCCCGGGCGAGCGCGACGCGTTGGGCCTGGCCGCCGGAGAGCTGGGACGGCTTGCGGTGTGCGAGATGGCCCACGCCGAGCCGGTCCAGCCACTGCCGTGCACGTCGGCGGGCCTCACCACGCGGCATGCCCTGGGCGCGGAGTCCGTAGGCGGTGTTGGACAGGGCGCTCAGATGCGGGAAGAGAGCGCCGTCCTGGGGGACCCAGGCGACGCCCCTCTTGTGCGGGGGCAGGGCGGTGACGTCGGTGTCGCCCAGGCGCAGATCGGCGTGGGCTCGTGGGGTGAGCCCGAGCAGCGCGCGGAGCAGGGTGGTCTTGCCGGCTCCGTTCTCGCCGACGACGGCGATGGTGGTGCCGGGTTCGGCGTCCAGCGTGAGCTGGTTGAAGCCGGTGACATCTGCGTGCAGGGGCCACGACTCCCGTGCCACAGGGGCCGGTTCTGCTGCCGGGGCGGCCGCGGGCTCGCCGGCGGGTTCCTCCGGTCGGCGAGTGCGCGAGCGCGCCGTACGATCCGCCGTGCCGCCCGTCCAGCGCCCGCGCAGCGCGATCAGCACGCCCATGGCGATGACCAGCAGCAGCAGCGATACGGAGGTGGCGGCCTCGGGCTGGTCCTGCATCAGCAGGTAGACCTGCAGGGGCAGGGTCTGCGTGGTGCCGGGGAGATTGCCCGCGAACGTGATGGTGGCACCGAACTCGCCGAGCGCGCGTGCCCAGGTGAGGGCTGCTCCGGCGGCGAGTCCGGGGGCGACGATGGGCAGGGTGACGGTGAAGAAGACGCGTACCGGGGAGGCGCCGAGCGAGGCTGCGGTCTCCTCGTAGGACGGGCGCAGTCCGGCGAGCGCGCCTTCCAGGCTGATCACCAGGAAGGGCATGGCGACGAAGGTCGCCGCGATGACCGCGCCGGCGGTGCTGAAGGGCAGCACGATGCCGAAGGTGTTCTCCAGCCAGGGCCCGAGCAGTCCGCGCCGTCCGAAGCCGAGCAGCAGCGCGACGCCGCCGACGGTGGGCGGCAGCACCATCGGCAACAGGACGAGGGAACGTACGAGGGCTTTGCCGGGGAAGTCGACCCGGGCGAGCAGCCAGGCCAGTGGCACACCGAGCACCAGGGACAGGCCGAGTGCGCAGAAGGACACGTACAGCGAAAGCCTCAGGGCTTCGGTCGTGCCGGGACTGCTCAGATGGCTGCCCAGCTCGCCCCAGTCGGTGCGGGCGAGGATGCCGATCAGCGGCAGCAGCAGGAACGCGATGGCGAGCAGCGCGGGCACGGCCAGGGCCACGGGCGTACGGGTGCCCGGGCGCCGGGTCTTCCGGGTGCTCCGAATGTGGGCGGTCTTCATCGGGTTCCTGCCGGATGGTGATCGGGTCGTGCGGGAGAACGGGCTCAGGGTGTCGTGTCCGTCCTCCCGCGCCGGACACGACACCCTGAAGTGCGGGGTCGTACGGGCGGTGGATTGCCCCGCCCGTACGACCGTGGTGCCTTACGGCTGCTGGAAGCCGGCGTCGGCGAGGATCTTCCGGGCCTCGGGCGAGGACAGCCACTTGACGAACTCGGCGGCGGCATCCGCGTTCTTGGACGCCTTGATGGTGGCGGCGGGGTAGTCGGCGATGGCGTTCTGCGCGTCGGGGATCTCGATGCCCTCGGCCTTGTCGCCGGCCGCGGTGACGTCCGTCTTGTAGACGAGTCCGGCGTCGGCTTCGCCGAGTTCGACCTTGGACAGGACGGCGCGGACGTTGGGCTCCTGCGAGACCGGCTTGACCTCGACCTTCTGCGCGTCCAGGACCTGCTGGCTGTAGCGGCCGACCGGAACCTCGGGAGCGGCGAGGACGACCTTCAGGTCGCTCTTGGCGAGGTCCTTGAGCTCCTTGACGTTCTTCGGGTTGCCCTTGCCGACCGCGATGACCAGGCGGTTCTTGGCGATGATCGAGGAGTCGTTCACGTCGGACTTGAGGCCGTCCATGGTCTTGGTGTCGGCGGTGACGAGAGCGTCGGCCGGTGCACCCTGCTTCACCTGGGCGGCGAGCTCCTGCGAGCCGGCGAAGGAGAACTTCACCGTCGTGCCCGGGTGCGCCTTCTCGTACGCGGCGCCGGCGGTCTTGAACACATCGGTGAGGGACGCGGCGGCGAGGACCGTCAGCGTCGTCTTCTGCCCGTCCTTCTTCGGGCCGGCGGTGTTGCTGCCGCTGTCCTTCTTGTCGGTACCGCACGCGGCGAGCGAGCCGCCGAGGGTGACGACGGCGGCGGTGACGACGGCCGCGGTGATACGTCGGCGGGTGAACAGCTGGGACATGAGGGTGCTCCTGAAAGTACGGGCTTCGTCTGCCTGATGCGGCCCGAGCGGTGCCGGCCTTGCACGGGGCCGGGTGACAAGTGCGTGGGGGCTGCGCGTGGGGGACTGTGCGCGCGGTGGGGCGGATCAGGTGCGGTCGATGTGCACGCTGGTCGACTTCACGCGGGCGGTGGCCTGCATGCCGACTTCGAGTCCCAGCTCCTCGACGGCCTCGCGGGTGAGCAGGGAGACCAGGCGGTGGGGTCCGGCCTGGATCTCGACCTGCGCGGCGACGTCGCCGAGCTTCACGGCGGTCACGATGCCCGGGAAGGCGTTGCGGGCAGAGGTGTACGAGGCGTCTTCCTCGGCGCCCGCGCTCTGGCCGACCTCGATGGAGAAGGCGGCCAGGTCCTTGCCGTTGATGAGGCGACGGCCGCTGTCGTCGCGGTGGGTGGCGACGCGGCCGGCGTCGGCCCAGCGGCGCGCGGTGTCCGGGCTGACGCCGAGGAGCCGGGCGGCCTGGCCGATCGTATAGGACTGCATGTGCGACAAGTTAGGGCTCTTAGCCTCGCATTTACAACTCTCGGGATGAATCTCCATGGCAGATGCCTGGGCGCCTGGCGAAACCTCCAAGCGCCCGCCGGCCCCGGATTTGCGCGAGACGGATCGACGGCAACGGGAGAGGACCTTTGCCGGGGTGAACCTGAGGTGATTGATAGGTCAGGGGGCCATATGCGTTAGCGTGGCAGCCATTGACGCCGAGCCCCATGCTGGTTCGTGCTGGTCACAGAGGCGCAGTGGGGGTAACCGTGCAGGTCAGAGCGATTTCATGAAATTGCTGCATACCTCCGACTGGCACCTGGGGCGGGCGTTTCACCGGGTGAATCTGCTCGACGCCCAGGCCGCGTTCATCGACCACCTCGTCGCCGTCGTACGCGAGGAGCGGGTCGACGCGGTCGCCGTGGCCGGGGACGTGTACGACAGGGCGGTGCCGCCACTGGCCGCCGTGGAACTCTTCGACGCCGCGCTGCACCGGCTCGCCGACCTCAAGGTGCCGGTCGTGATGATCTCCGGGAACCATGACTCGGCCCGTCGGCTGGGGGTGGGCGCGGGTCTGATCGGCAAGGCGGGCATCCATCTGCGGACCGCGCCTGCCGAGTGCGGCACCCCCGTCGTGCTCTCGGACGAGCATGGCGATGTCGCCTTCTACGGCCTGCCGTATCTCGAACCGGCGCTCGTCAAGGACGAGTTCAAGGTGGACAAGCCGGCGCACGAGCCGGTGCTCGCGGCGGCCATGGACCGGGTGCGCGCCGATCTGGCGGTACGGGAAGCGGGCACGCGTTCCGTGGTGCTCGCGCACGCCTTCGTGACGGGCGGTGAACCGAGCGACAGTGAGCGGGACATCGCCGTCGGCGGTGTGCAGTCCGTGCCGGCGGCGGTCTTCGACGGCGTGGACTACGTGGCGCTCGGCCATCTGCACGGCTGCCAGACCCTCACCGAGCGGGTGCGCTACTCCGGCTCACCGCTCGCGTACTCCTTCTCCGAACAGCATCACCGCAAGACGATGTGGCTGGTCGACATCGGCCCGCGCGGTGAGCTCAGCGCCGAGCGGATCGACTGTCCGGTGCCGCGGCCGCTCGCCCGGATCGAGGGCAGGCTCGACGATCTGCTCGCGGACCCGGCCCTCGAGAAGCTGACCGGGCACTGGGTGGAGGCCATACTCACCGATCCCGTACGGCCGCAGGAGCCGATGGCGCAGCTCGCCGAGCGGTTCGAGCACATTCTGAGTCTGGTGTTCGCTCCCGAGCGGGCGCCGGGGGAGCCGCAGGTGTCGTACGCGCAGCGGCTCAAGGACCGCAGCGACGAGGAGATCGCCGAGGACTTCGTGGCGCACGTCCGTGGTGCGGGGCCCGATCCGGCCGAACAGGCCGTGCTGCAGGGGGCGTTCGACGCCGTACGCGTCGACGACCAGCTGCGTGAGGTGGCCCGGTGAGACTCCACACGATGACGGTCACGGCCTTCGGACCCTTCGGCGGTGTGCAGAAGGTCGACTTCGACGCCCTGTCCGAGGCGGGTCTCTTCCTGCTGCACGGACCGACAGGAGCGGGCAAGACCTCCGTCCTCGACGCGGTGTGCTACGCCCTGTACGGCTCCGTGCCCGGCGCCCGGCAGAGCGCGGGGGCGACCCTGCGCAGTGACCATGCGGCGCCCGGAGCCCGTACCGAGGTGGTGCTCGAACTGACCGTGGCGGGGCGCCACTTGGAGATCGGCCGACAGCCGCCTTGGGCCAGGCCCAAGAAGCGTGGCACCGGCACCACGATGGAGAAGGCCCAGTCCTGGCTGCGCGAATACGACGCGGTGGCGGGCGCCTGGAAGGATCTGAGCCGTTCCCACCAGGAGATCGGTGAGGAGATCGGGCAGCTGCTCGGGATGAGCAAGGAGCAGTTCTGCCAGGTGGTGCTGTTGCCGCAGGGCGACTTCGCGCGCTTCCTGCGGGCGGATGCCGAAGCGCGCGGCAAGCTGCTCGGCAGGCTCTTCGACACCCGGCGCTTCGCCGCCGTCGAACAGCACCTCGCCGAGCTGCGACGAGGCACCGAGGCGCAGGTGAAGGCCGCCGACGAGCGGTTGCTCGGTGCGGCGCAGCGGATGGAGCAGGCGGCCGGGAAGGTGTCCGAACTGCCGCTGCCCCAGCTCGCCGCCGGTGAACCGGGCCTCGCGGAAGGGGTGTTGACCTGGGCGGCCTGTGCCCGGACGGCCGCGCGCGAGGTACTTGCGGTCGTACGGGTGTCACAGGATGGCGCGCAGCGGGCGCGCGCCGAGGCGCAGGAGCACCTGGATCTCGTACGGGAGATCGCCCGCCTTCAGCGTCGTCATGCGCAGGCGCAGGAGCGGGCCGCGCGGCTGGCCGGGCGCGCCGACGCGCACCGCGCCGACCAGGAGCGGATGGAGCGGGCCCGCAAGGCTGCGGCCGTGCTGCCCGCAGTCAAGCTGCGGTCCGCGGCGGACAGTGACCTGCGGCGCGCTGCCGCTCAGGAGACGCGGGCGCGCGGGACGCTGCCCGACACCTTCGCCGGCGCCGAGGCCGCCGCGCTCGCCACCGCCGCGCGCAAGGCCCACGAGGAGCTGGGCTCGCTGTCCTCCGCCCGCCGCGCCGAACAGCGCCTGGCTGAAGTCGGCGTCGAGCGAGCCGAGTTGGAGCGCGAGGAGCGCGCCGACGAGGAGTCCTTGCAGGAGGCCGCGGCATGGCTGGCGAACTGGAATGCCGTACGCCATGAGCACCAGACCCGGATCGACGAGGCGCAGGATGCCGCCACACGCGCGGGGCGCCTCGAGGGGCAGGTCGGACCGGCGCGCGAGCGACTCGATGCGGCCCGTCGGCGAGACGCGCTCGGCCGCTCCGTAGTCGAAGCGCAGGAAGCAGCCCTCGCGGCACAGCAGCGGGCCGCGGATGTACGGGAACACTGGCTCGGGCTCAAGGAGCAGCGGCTTCTCGGCATCGCGGCCGAACTCGCGGCGCAGCTCACCGACGGCGATCCGTGCGCGGTGTGCGGGTCGGTCGAGCACCCCGCTCCCGCGCGCAAGGCCGCAGGTCATGTCGACCGCCAGGCCGAAGAGGCCGCCCTCGCCGCGTATCAGCGGGCCGATCAGGACCGCACCGAAGCCGAGTCCGCCCTCGCGTCCGTCCGTGAGGCCCTCGCCGCAGCCACCGCTGCGGCCGGGGACGCACCGGCCGATGAACTGGCCGCCGAACTCGGCACCTTGGAGCAGGAGTACGCGCAGGTCCGCGAGCTGGCCTCGGCCCAGCTTGCCGTGCGCGAGGCCCTCACACACGCCGAAGAGGAGCACGGCCGACGGGTCGCCGCCCGCCAGGAAGCCGAGACCCGCGCCGCGTCGCGCACCTCACGACGCGAGAGCCTCCTGCAGGAACAGGCACTGATCGACGAGGAGTTGACCAAGGCGCGCGGCGGCGCCGACAGTGTCTCCACCCGTGCCTGGCAGCTGCAGCGCCAGGCCGAGCTGCTCACCGAGGCGGCCGACGCGGCGCGCGCGGCGCAGGAGGCGGCCGAGCGGCTCAAGGAAGCGGACGGGCGGCTCGCGGAAGCGGCGTACGGCGCAGGTTTCGAGACTCCGCAGGCGGCCGCCGACGCCGCGCTCGACGATTTCGCCCACCGGGAACTGCAACGGCGGCTCGATACCTGGCAGCAGGAGGACCTGGCCGTACGAGCGGTCCTCGCGGAACCCGACACCCAGGCGGCCGCGCAGGAGTCCCCGGCCGACCCGGCCGAGGCCGAACGCGCCGCCGACAGCGCGGAGCAAAGACTGCGGCGCACGGTCAGCGACCTGGCCGCCGCCGAGGAGCGGTGCCGCGAACTCGACCGGCTCTCCCGTCAGGCCGCGACCGAGGCACGCCAACTGGCGCCGCTGCGTACGGAGTACGACCGGGTGGCGCGGCTCGCCACGCTCGCGGCGGGCACCTCGGCCGACAACGAGCGCAAGATGCGCCTGGAGTCCTATGTCCTCGCGGCCCGACTCGAACAGGTCGCGGCCGCCGCGACGATGCGGCTGCAGCGGATGTCCGCGGGCCGCTACACGCTCGTCCACTCCGACGACCGTGCGGGCCGTGGCGCCCGCAGCGGTCTCGGACTGCATGTCATCGACGCCTGGACGGGCCGGGAACGCGACACCGCGACGCTCTCCGGAGGCGAGACCTTCTTCGCCTCGCTCGCGCTGGCTCTCGGGCTCGCGGACGTCGTGACCGACGAGGCGGGCGGTGTCCGACTCGACACCCTCTTCATCGACGAGGGCTTCGGCAGCCTGGACGACCAGACCCTCGACGAGGTCCTCGACGTTCTGGACTCCTTGCGCGAACGCGACCGCAGCGTGGGCATCGTCAGCCATGTCGCCGATCTGCGCCGCCGCATCCACGCCCAGTTGGAAGTGGTGAAGGGGCGTGCGGGCTCGGTGGTGCGGCAGCGGGGGTTGCAAAGCTGACCGCCGGTCGCGCGTACGGCGGACGACCCCGGGTACTCGGCCGCGGCGCCGCTCACAGAAGGGGCCGCGAAAAGGGCCGCGGCGGCGCGCACCCGATCCGAGGAAGGAAGCCGCCCATGGCCACCAACATGGAGACCGGATCCGTCACCGGCACCAAGGACAAGGACTACGACCTGGTCTGGTTCGTGGAGTCCTGCCTGAAGAACGCGCTGCGTCTGGAGACCTACATCCAGGACGCGGAGCGCGAGAAGGACGAGCCGGTCGTCGAACTGTTCCGCAAGGCGCAGGCCGACAGCCGCAAGGGCGCCGAGATCGGCAAGAAGCTGCTGCGCGAGCGGCTGGCGGGCTGAGAGCGTCGGACAGGACGCTCCCGTCAGCGGCTGATCGCCCGGCGCGGCAGCGGTGAGGAGTAGACGACGCTCGTCGTCACCGAGCCGAGGGTGCCGATCTTTCCGGAGACCTCCTCGAGGTGGCTCATCGAGCGGGCGGCGACCTTGAGCACGAAGCAGTCGTCGCCGGTGACGTGATGCGCCTCGAGGATCTCCGGGGTCACCTCGACCAGATCGTGGAACGGCTTGTAGTTGCCGTTGGGATAGCGCAGCCGGACGAATGCCAGGATCGGCAGGCCCAGTTCCTCGGGGACCACCACGGCCGCGTACCCCTTGATGATCCCTGCCTCCTCCAGGCGGCGGACCCGCTCCGTCACCGCGCTCGATGACATGGAGACGGTGCGGGCGAGCTCCGCGAAACTGGCGCGTCCGTCCCGCTGCAGGGCGTCGAGGATCAGCCAGTCGGTGGCGTCGGGGGAATAGCCGGTCATGTTGCAGGGATAGCAGGGGATTCACCGGCTGATCAAGATGTACGCCGGGGAAATTCGCTGTTCCGTACATGATCACCGGCCGTAGATTATGGGCATGACGACAACACAGACCGCCGTGACCAGCGAAAACCCCGTCCTGCGAGTGGCCCCGGCCTCGCCGGCCGCCGCCGCTGCCTACTTCTCCGCCTCGCTCGCCTTCCACGCCGATGTCTCCGATGTCGCGGCTGCCCTGGCCGCCGAGGGCGACCCCGGCTTCGTGGTCATCGACACGCGCTCCACCGCGTCCTGGGACCAGGGCCACATACCCCAGGCGATCCACCTGCCGACCGCGCTGATCCCCGAGCAGGCCGAGCAGCTGCTCGACAAGTCCGTCCCCGTGGTCACGTACTGCTGGGGCCCGGGCTGCAACGGCGCGACCCGTGCGGCGCTCGCGCTCGCCCAACTCGGCTTCCAGGTCAAGGAGATGCTGGGCGGCTTCGAGTACTGGGCGCGTGAGGGTTTCGCGTACGAGACCTGGGAGGGGTCCGCCCAGCGTGACGCCGACCCGCTGACCGCGCCCGTCGAGGGTGACTGCGGCTGCTGAGCGAGGGCGGCGGTGCCGTCGGGCGCGACCGACGGCACTAATCGATTGTGTGGCGGCCGGGAGTCCCGGCATCATCATCCGTCATGCCTCAACTCCCGCACCCGACAACGGAACAGCTCCGCCGTGACCCGCTCCCGCTGCGCGGGCGCACCGCGCTGGTGACCGGAGCGAGCCGGCGCGGCGGCATCGGCTATGCCGTGGCCCGCAGACTCGCCGCGTACGGCGCGAGCGTATATCTGCATCACCACGTGCCGCATGACGACGCGATGCCCTGGGGCGGTGACAGCCCGCAGGCCGTCGCCGCCGGCGTACGTGAGGCGCTCGGCGACCCCAGTGCCGTGGTCGCCGAAGGACCCGCCGATCTGTCCGACCCCGCCGCCCCCGCCAAGCTGATCGAGTCCGCCGCGGCGGCGCTCGGCGGCCGGCTCGACATCCTCGTCGCCAACCACGCGCTCAGCGGGGACGACGGCCGGCTGGACGCGATCGATGCCACGATGCTCGACCGCCACTGGGCCGTGGACGCCCGCTCGGTGGTCCTTCTCGTCCAGGCCTACGCGCGGCTGCGGTCTGCGCTGCCTCGACCCGCCCCCGGTGGACGGGTGATGATGATGACCTCCGGGCAGGACCAGGGCGGCGGTATGCCGGAGGAGATCGCCTATTCCCTGCAGAAGGGCGCCCTCGCTTCGGCGACCCGCACTCTTGCGACAGTGCTCGCTGAGCACCGCGTCACCGTGAACACCGTCAACCCCGGCCCGGTGGACACCGATTACCTCAAGGGCGAGGTCTACGACGAGATCGCCGGTCTCTTCCCCGCCGGACGCTGGGGCATGCCGGACGATCCGGCGCGACTGATCGCCTGGCTGGCCACCGACGAGGCCGAGTGGATCACCGGCAACGTGATCGACTCGGAGGGCGGCTTCCGCAGATGACGCGAGCGGGTGGGGGCGCCGCGACCACCGCGGCGCCCCTACCGCGTACCTCTCAAAGCCGCGAAAGCTCCTCCACCAGATCGTCGAGACCCAGCGAACCCTGCGACAGTGCCGCCATGTGCCAGGCCTTCGCGTCGAAGGAATCGCCGTGCGCCCGGCGGGCGTTGGCGCGGCCGAGCAGCCAGGCGCGCTCGCCCAGCTTGTAGCCGATCGCCTGGCCCGGCGTGGACAGATAGCGGATCAGCTCGCTCTGTACGAAGTCCGCGGGACGGCTGGAGTGTGCCGCGAAGAACTCATGCGCCAGATCCGGCGTCCAGCGCTCACCCGGGTGGAACGGCGAGTCCGCCGGGATGTCCAGCTCCAGGTGCATACCGATGTCGATGATCACGCGGACCGCGCGCATCATCTGCGCGTCGAGATAGCCGAGCCGCTCCTCGGCGTCACGCAGGAAGCCCAGCTCGTCCATCAGACGCTCCGCATAGAGCGCCCAGCCCTCGGCGTTGGCGCTGACCATGCCGACGGAGGCCTGGTAGCGCGAGAGGTTGTCCGCGACGTGTACCCACTGCGCGAGCTGCAGATGGTGGCCGGGCACGCCCTCGTGGTACCAGGTCGACACCAGGTCGTAGACGGGGAAGCGGGTCTGGCCCATGGTCGGCAGCCAGGTGCGGCCCGGGCGTGAGAAGTCCTCGGAGGGCGAGGTGTAGTAGGGCGCGGCGGCGCCGCCGGGCGGGGCGATCCGGGACTCCACCTTCCGTACCCGCTCGGCCAGTTCGAAGTGGGTGCCGTCCAGTGCCTCGATGGCCTCGTCCATGACCTGCTGCAGCCAGCCGCGGACCTCGTCCACGCCCTCGATGTGCCGGCCGTGCTCGTCGAGGTGGGCAAGTGCCACCCAGGGGGTCGCGGCGCCGGGGAGGATCTTCTCCGCCTCGATGCGCATCTCGCCGAGGATGCGGTGGAATTCGGCCCAGCCGTACGCGTAGGCCTCGTCCAGATCGAGATCCGTGCCGTTGTAGTAACGCGACCAGCGCGCATAGCGCTCGCGGCCCACGGTGTCGGGCGCACCCTCGATCGCGGGCGTGTAGACATCCCGCAGCCAGTCGCGCAGTTCGGCCACGCAAGACGTCGCGAGCCGCCCGGCCTCGTCGAGCTCGGGGCGCAGCGCGGCGGGCGCCGGGTCGGTGAACTCCTCGAACCAGCCCCGGTCCGTGCCCACCCACTCGGTGAGCTGCTCGATGAAGGTGGCGGTGGCGCGCGGCCCCGCGTACACCTTCTTCTCCAGGCCCAGCGCGAGGGACTCCCGGTATCCGGCGTAGGCGGCCGGGAGCGCGCGCAGCCGCGCGGCGACCGCGCGCCAGTCGTCCTCGGTGTCCACCGGCATCAACGTGAACACGTCGTGCACTTCATGCGCCGGCGAAATGATGTTGCTGATCGCGCACAGCGGCTCGTCCGCGTCGATCACCGCGAGCTGAGCGGTCAGCCGCTCGCGCAACAGCCGCCCGCAGCGCCGCTCGTGCTCGCTGTCCGCACCCGGAACCTGCTCGGCGGCATCCAGGCGGCGCAGCGTGGTGCGCGCGAGATCGGCGAGCTGCCGGGTGCCCTCGGGGGACAGGTCCGGTAGCCGGGTCGAGCTGGCGGCGTCGCCGAGATACGTACCGGTGATCGGGTCGAGGGCGATCAGGTCGTCGACATAGGCATCGGCAACCTGACGGGGGAGGAGGGTGTGTGCGGTGTCTGACATGCGGACATCTTCATACGGCCGACCGGCGGAAGTCATCGGATTCCGCTCTCGGCTTTCCGGCTGGACCGGGCGGAATCAGGTACTTAGTGCGCGGGAAACGGTCAGTTGGCGACAGGCGGCAGCAGCGGGCCGCAGTCCCACTGCTGGAAGATCAACCGCGTCTCGACCCGCGCCACCTCACGCCGCGATGTGAACTCGTCGAGTACCAGGCGCTGGAGATCCGCCGTGTCGCTCACCGCCACATGCACCAGGTAGTCGTCGGGCCCTGTCAGATGGAAGACGGCACGCGACTCGGGCAGCGCCCGGATCCGGTCCACGAAGGGGCCGACCAGCTCCCGCCGGTGCGGCCGCACCTGGACCATGAGGAGGGCCTGCAGCCCGCGCCCCAGCTTCGCCGGGTCCAGACGCAGCTGATGCCCGAGGATCACACCCGCCCGGCGCAGCCGCGCCACCCGGTCGAGGCAGGTGGAGGCGGCCACCCCGACCTCGGCCGCGAGGTCGCGGTAGGTGGTCCGTGCGTCGTTCTGCAGCAGACGCAAAATGTCCAGATCGATCGGATCCAGTACGACGGAGTCGTTCATCGGCCGAACGTAACACGGGATTTCCCGGCTGATTCCGGTGCGGTGTTCAGAATCCGCGTATGGCTACCGACGACTTCAGCGCCACACCCAGGGCGCTCGCCACCGAAGCCGTGCACGCCGGCCGCGAGGACCTCGCCGGGCTCGGACTGCACGCCCCGCCGCTCGATCTGTCGACCACCTACCCCTCGTACGACAGCCGTGAGGAAGCCGCCCGGATCGACGCCTTCGCCGCGACCGGTGCGCTCGACGACGGACCTCCCGTCTACGCACGGCTCAGCAACCCGACCGTGGGCCGCTTCGAGACGGCGCTCGCACGGCTCGAGGGCACCGAGAGCGCTGTGGCCTTCGCGAGCGGGATGGCCGCGCTGACGGCCGTGCTCCTTGTGCGCGCTTCGTTGGGCCTGCGTCACGTCGTGGCCGTCCGGCCGTTGTACGGCTGCAGCGACCATCTCCTGAACGCCGGGCTGCTCGGCACGGAGGTCACCTGGGTCGACCCGGCCGGGATCGCCGACGCGATCCGGCCCGACACCGGGCTCGTCCTGGTGGAATCCCCGGCCAACCCGAACCTGCGCGAGCTCGACCTGCGCGCCATCGCCGCCTCCTGCGGTTCGGTGCCGCTGCTCGCCGACAACACCTTCGCCACCCCCGTACTGCAGCGGCCCGTGGAGAGCGGGGCGCGGCTCGTGCTGCACAGTGCGACCAAGTACCTGGGCGGGCACGGCGATGTGATGGGCGGGATCGTGGCCTGTGACGAGGAGTTCGCGCGCAAGCTGCGCCAGGTGCGGTTCACGACCGGTGGTGTGCTGCATCCGTTCGCCGGCTATCTGCTGCTGCGGGGCCTGGCCACCCTGCCCGTACGGATGCGGGCGGCCTCCGCCTCGGCCGCCGAACTGGCCGCGCGCCTTGCCGCCGATCCGCGGGTCGCGGCGGTGCACTATCCGCGGATCGGCGGCGCGATGGTGGCCTTCGAGACGGTGGGCGACCCGCACGAGGTGATCGCCTCCGTGCGGCTCGTCACCCCCGCGGTCAGCCTCGGCAGCGTGGACACCCTGATCCAGCACCCGGCGTCCATCAGCCATCGGATCGTGGATGCCCGGGACCGCCGCTCCTCAGGAGTGAGCGACCGGCTGCTGCGGATGTCGGTCGGGCTCGAGGACGTCGAGGACCTCTGGGCCGATCTGGATCAGGCGCTCAACGGGCGCCCGGATCGCGGGGTGCGGGACGGGCGGCATGCGGGAGCGGTGAGCTGATCTCGGCGCCGTCTCGGTGGTCCGCACCGTCGAGGCGGGCCGTGATCACCAAGGTGCCCTCCTCGATCTGGAAGTCGAGCGGCAGGCCCAGGCCGCGCATCGCCGCGACCATGCCGGTGTTGGCGGCCCGGGTCACCGCGTACACGCTGTCGCAACCGGCCTCGACGGCCATCGCGACCAGGCGCTCCAGGAGTTCGGCGCCGATGCCGCGGCGCTGCCAGTCGTCCTCGACGAGCAGCGCCACCTCGGTCTCGTCGCCGTCCCAGAGCAGATGGCCGAGTCCGACGAGCCGGCCCGATGCGGTCTGCACGGCGAGGGTGCGGCCGTAGCGGGGGCTGAGCAGATGGTTGAGGTACTTGTCCGCGTCGCCGACCGGGCCGTGGTAGCGCAGCCGCAGCGTCTCGGGTGAGCAGCGCTCCTGCATCACCTTGGCCGCCTCGACGTCGGTGAGATCGGCGCGGCGCACGGTGATGGCGTTGCCCTCGGGCAGGGTCAGGACGTCCTGTGCACGCGGAATCCGAGGTCCGAGCCGTGCGTCCAGCTCGACCAGCGCGCGGGCCCGGGCGAACTCCGTAGGAGTGAACGGCAGATACGGGCGCTCCACGACGATCTCGCCGCCCTCGCCGTCCTGCAGGCGCAGCACACAGTCGTCGAGCTTGCCCTCGACGGGCGCGGTCTGTGCCGCGCGGGCCCGTGACTTGGCGGGCACGGAGCGGATGGTGCACCGGCCGAGCAACTGGCGCAGCGCGAGGGGGAGTTCGGCGGCGTCCAGGGCGGTACGGGTGGCCAGGCCCAGGATGCGGGTCGGTGCGTCCACGAGGTCGTGGGCGTCGGCCCGCTCGGTCCAGGTGCTCGATCCGCCGGCGCCGGCGACGGCCCGCGTGAGGTCGGTGACGGCCAGGTCCTGAGGGGCGCGGAGCAGGAACTCGTCCACCGTGCCCTGCGCGAGCGGATGCGTCTGCAGGCTCAGGATGTCCACGCGCAGCGCGGCGAGTGCGGCGCACAGCGCGGCCAGCGAGCCGGGCTCGTCGCGCACCGTGGTGCGCATCCGCCACAAGGTGGTGGGCGTCTGCAGCGGCGTTGCCTCGATGGCCTCGTCCGCGTGGAGCGGCGGTGGAGGCGGCGGCGGTGCATGGCTATGTCGTCGTGCCCACCAGGTGTGGAACAGGGCTGTGGCCGCCAGCGCCACGGCCGAGGCGATCAGCATGAACGGACCGCGCGGTCCCTTGACCACCGTCTTCGCGATGGTGTCCGCGACCGCGACGGCCGTGAACAGCGCCGCAAGCTCGACGACATCACGGCGCCAGTGGTGGCGCGCCGTGCGCCGGGAGCCCGGGGCGCGCCGCTGGGGGCGGCGCAGCCACCGGGACTTGGGGCTGCCGGCGTTCGTGGCCTGCGGTGCGGTCTCAGAAGTCACTTCAGTCATGGCAGCACTCTGAACGATCGGTGTTGCGTGATCACGAACGCTTTGTGACTGAGCGGTTAAGTTCCCTTCTGTCCTTTTTGCCGACAGGTTGCTTCCGTATTGCATCGGGAGTCGTTGCAGGTCGGAGCAGGTGTGACAGCCCGGTACGGGGGGATGGGTGCCGTCACCCGGTCAGCGCCTTGTGCAGTCGCGGCCGCCACTGACAACGACCTTGCCGCCTGAAGCCCGTCAGCAACCCGCAGGTCAGAGCCGGTTGTCCGGCCAGGTGGACGCGCGGGTGGACGGGCGGGTGGCCGGACTCACTGCCCCACGCGACCAGGCTGCAGGACCTTCGTGAAAAGCACCGCCCCCGTGTCGTCGCGCAGCCGTACCGTCAACTCCCCGCTGCCGCCGTCGATGTCGACCTCCCCGAAGTACTGGGGCGTCTCGGCCGGTGAGACATTCGCGCGCGTCGGGGCCTTCACGAAGGACTGCTCGGGACCGAACGTGCCGTCCAGTTTCACCGCGGGGAACCCGCCGGCGGCCAGTGGCCCGGACACGAACTCCCAGAACGGCGCGAAGTCCTTGAACGCCGCGCGCGAAGGGTCGTAGTGCTGCGCGGAGGTGTAGTGCACATCGGCGGTGAGCCACAGGGTGCCCGTGATCCGCTGGCGCTTGATGTGGCGCAGCAGCTCGGCGATCTGCAGCTCACGGCCGAGGGGCGCACCCGGGTCGCCCTGGGCCACCGCCTCGAAGTTCGTCGCACCGTCCGCGACGATCAGGCCGAGCGGCATGTCGGAGGCGATCACCTTCCATACCGCACGCGAGCGGGCCAATTCCCGCTTCAGCCAGGCCAGCTGCTCGGCGCCCAGGATGCCGACCGCGTCCTCGCTCTGGTTGTTCGTGGAATTCGCATTGCGATACGTGCGCATGTCCAGGACGAAGACATCAAGGAGCGGACCGTGATGCACCACCCGGTGGACGCGGCCCTCGGTGCGCTGTCCGGAGAGCGTGGACACAGGGAAGTACTCGCCGAAGGCCTGCCGGGCGTGCGCCGCGAGGACGTCGACGTTCTTCTCCGTGTAGCGGACGTCGTCGAGGATCTGGCCCGGGTACCAGTTGTTGCGGACCTCGTGGTCGTCCCACTGGACGATCGAGGGGACCTCGGCGTTGAAGCGCCGCAGGTTCTCGTCCAGCAGGTTGTAGCGGAACGTGCCGCGGTACTCGGCCAGCGTCTCGGCGACCTTGGCCTTCTCCTCGGTCATCACGTTGCGCCACACCCGCCCGTCCGGCAGCGTGACGGTGGGCTGCAGCGGGCCGTCCGCGTACACCGTGTCACCGCTGCACAGAAAGAAGTCGGGGCTGCGGCGGCGCATCTCCTCGAAGACCCGGAAGCCCCCGATGTCCGGGTTGATGCCCCAGCCCTGGCCCGCGATGTCACCGGACCACACGAAGCGCACATCCTGGTGGCGGCGTTCGGGGGCGGTACGGAACGTGCCGGTGACCGGGCGGCCGGTGCGGCGCGGGTCGTGCGGGTCGGCGAGCGTGACGCGGTAGTGGATCTGCTCGCCCGCGGGCAGTCCGCGCAGCCGCGTCGTGCCCGTGAAGTCGCTGCCGGGACCGAGCAGCGGTCCGTGCCAACGGTGCGTACGGCGGAACGATTCGGTGGCCGAGGTCTCCACGATCATCCGGGCCGGCCGGTCGGCACGCACCCAGACCAGACCCGAGTGCGCATCGACGTCCCCGGTCTGCACACCCCAGTCGGCGCTCGGCCGCCCGGACAGGGCGAGCGCGGGCGCGGCGCCCAGCGCGGGCAGTGCCAGCGCCGCCGACGCCGCGAGCGAACCGCGCAGCACGGAGCGGCGGCCGGGGGTGGGGCCCTGCTGACCTGATGACATCTGTGCGTCTCCTCCGACGGGACCGACAAGTGTGCGAGAACAGACCTACTGGGGCGTCGCGTCGCTCGTGCGAACCCCAAGTGAACAACTCCCTTGCCTCGTAAGGGAACACGGCACGCGCTACACCCCGGACCGCGCTACGACACCTACGCCCCACGTCCTAGGACCGATGCCACGACGGGTGTACGACCAGGGCCCGATGGAGCGGTGATCAACTTCGTCTAGGCTCCTGACCAGGCGGGGACGCACCGCTCACCGTCTCCGGGGGGAGTCCCGAATGAACGTCGAAGGCCGCAGCCACATCCGTATCGCCCGCCCGTCGAAGGGCCTGGCGGCCCTGGAGGAGTTCTACGTCCAGGGCCTCGGCCTGAGCGTGATCTGGCGCTCGGGGGACGACCACGAGGGCCACGACCTGCTGATGGTCGGCTGGCCGGACGCCGGCTGGCACCTTGAGCTCGTGTACGACGCGGAGCACCCCGTCCTCCCGCAGCCCACCGAGGAGGACCTCCTCGTGGTCTACCTGGACGGGCCGGTCCCGGACGAGCTCGTGGCCCGGATCGAGGCGAACGGCGGCAAGCGTGTGCAGTCGCCCAACCCGTACTGGAACGAATGGGGCGTCACGCTGGAGGACCCGGACGGCTACCGTCTCGTCCTGTCCACCCGCGCCTGGTCCAACGCCTGAGCGGCCCTGCGACGGGGCGATCCTCTGCCGTGGGCTGCCTCTGGTTGTGGCGGCGTCAGCCGTCCGCCCCGTCCCGTACGACACGCGCGAGCAGTGCCACCGCCTCCTCGATCCGATACGGCGCCAAGTGCGCGTATCCGATGACCAGCTGTGCCCGACGGCCCTTCGCGCGGGGCGTGGCGGAGTACGACTCAAGGAGTCGCACCGCGAGCCCCGCGTCGGCCGCGCGCTCCACCAGCTCCGGACCCGAAGGACCGCCCGCCGGCAGCGCGGCGATCACATGCAGGCCGGCGGCGATCCCCGTGACCTCCGTGCCGGGCAACCGCTCGGCCAGGGCCGCGACCAGAACGTTGCGCCGCTCGCGGTAGGTCCGCAGACAGCGCCGCAAGTGCCGGTCGTAGTCGCCGCGTTCGACGAACCGGGCCAGGGCCTCCTGGTCGAGCGCCGGATTGCCCAGGTCCATCAGGCGTTTGCGGGCCACGACGTCCTCCGTCAGATGCTCCGGCACCACCAGCCAGCCGAGCCGCATCCCCGGGGCCAGCGACTTGCTGACCGATCCGGTGTAGGCCACGTGATCCGGGTCGAGGCCCTGCAACGCCCCCACGGGCGCGCGGTCGTAGCGGAAGTCCCCGTCGTAGTCGTCCTCGATGACGAGACCGTCCACCGACCTTGCCCAGTCGAGCAGTTCGGCCCTGCGCGCGGGGGAGTAGGCGATCCCCGAAGGGAACTGGTGCGAGGGAGTCGCGACGAACGTGCGCACCCCGGCCTCGCGCAGCAGCGACAGGTCGGGGCCCTCGGCGTCCAGGGGTATGCGTACGGTCTTCATCCCCGAGTGCCCGAACAGCTCCGCGTGCTCGGGACTGCCCGGATCCTCGGCGGCCACGGTCCGCTCTCCGCGTGCGTGCAGCACGAGGCCGAGCAGGGTCATCGCCTGCGAGACACCGGAGCACACCACCACCCGCCCGGGATCGACGACGACGCCTCTGCGGCGGACGAGCAGGTGCGCCACGGCCGTACGCAGGCGGAGCAGACCGCGCGGGTCCGGATAGCCGAGCGTGGTGTGGGGCAGTTCGGCGAGGACCGCGCGGTGGGCCGCGGACCACGCGGTACGGGGGAACAGGGACAGATCGGGCACCCCTGGCAGGAGGCTCAGCGAAGGCTGTGGCGTGGCCGGGCTGCGGCGCTCACCGCCCCCCGCCGCCGAGGCCACTGCTCCGCCCACCCAAGTGCCCGCCCCACGCCCGGCCCGCAGATACCCCTCGGCGGTCAACTGCTCGTAGGCCTCGGTGACCAGGCCCCGCGAGACGCCCAGGTCGGCGGCGAGCGCACGGCTGGCCGGCAGCCGTGTGCCCTGCGCGAGGCGGCCCGAGCGCACCGCGTCGCGCAGCGCGGACTGCAGTGCCTTGCCGCGCGAGCGCGCGGGTGCGGCGGCAGCGGGGAGCAGCAGCTCCCATGCCGTGGTCCAGATGTCCGAACTCTGGCTCGGCCCGGCGGAATTGGTCCCCGATGACGTCATGGGAGTGGACCTTAATCGGGACCGCTTCGCTCCCTAGCGTCAGGTGCATGAACTCCACCACCGCACGCGGCAGTCTCCTGGCCGCCTTCGCCTGCTGCCTCGTCGGCGCCTCGTTCACCGCGAACAGCGTGCTCGGCGACTACCCCTACGCAGGAGGGCAGTTCCTCCGGTACGGCCTCGCCTGCCTTCTGCTCCTGCCGCTCCTGGGACGCGGCGGCCTCGCCCCGCTGCGTCGCCTCACGCGCCGCCAGTGGGGACGGCTCGCCGTGCTCGCGGCGGTCGGCATGGTCGGCTTCAACATGGCGGTGCTCTACGCCGAGCGCACCGCCGAACCCGCGGTGCCCGGGGTGCTCGTGGGCTGCGCCCCCGTGGTCGTGGCGGTGCTCGTACCGCTGATGGGTGCGCGCAGGCCCACCCGCGTCGTGCTCTACGGGGCGCTGCTGGTCGCCGCGGGCGCGTTCACCGTGCAGGGTTGGGGCAGGACCGACGCCCTGGGCATCGCCTTCTCCGTGTGCGCTCTGCTCGGCGAGGTGGGCTTCGCCGTGATCGCCGTACCGCTGGTCCGTCCCCTGGGTCCCAAGCTCCTGTCGGCGACGGTCTCCGGGATCGCGGCCGTGGAAGCACTGGCCGTCGGTCTGCTGACGCAGGGCGGACAGGCGTTGCGCGTGCCGACGCAGGGCGAGGTGGTCGCCCTGCTGTGGCAGGCGGTGATCGTCACGGTGGTCGGCTTCGTCTGCTGGTACGCGGGTATCCAGCGGATCGGCGCCGAGCGGGCCACGCTCTTCTCGGGTCTCATCCCGGTGGCGGCCGCCGCCACCGCACCTCTGGTCGGCACGGGGAACTACGGCGCGCCGCAGGCGGTCGGCAGCGTGCTGGTCGGGCTCGGAGTCGCCCTGGGATCGGGAGTGTTCAGCCGGCGCGAGACTCCCGACCCTGCTGTCGACGCGGCAGGAACGGCCGCTGATGCATCCGCAACCGGCGTCGAAGCCTCGGGAACCGGCGTCGAAGCCTCAGGCGCTGGCGTCGAGGATCACCCGCGCGACGAGGGCCGGATCGTCGTTCATCGGCACATGGCCGCAGCCGGGCAGCCGGACGAGCCGGGCGCCGGGGATCGTCCGCTTGGCGCGCACACCCTGCCGGCGAAGCAGCAGCCGGTCGCGGGTGCCCCAGCCGATGGTGACCGGCACGGCGTCCGTGTCGACGTCCTCGCCGAACCGCACGGAGCGCCCGGCGGCGAGCGTCGCGTGGAACCCGGTGGCCTCGCGCAGCGCGAGCGTCTCGGCCACCACCGCCTCGGGTGAACGGCGCCCGGGATGGGCGTAGATGGTGCTGGTGAGCGCCGCGCGCCCGGCCGCCGAGCGCGACAGCCGCTCGATCGCCGGCAGCGGAAGCAGCTTGGCGCCCCGGTGCATGGCCAGGAGCGTGCCGAAGGCGTAGCGGCGTTCCGCCTGGGTCCAGAATCCGGCCGGCGACAGGGCCGTCACGGACCGGACGAGCTTCTCGCGGCCCATCTCCAGCGCGAGCAGTCCACCGAGTGAATTGCCCACCACGTGCGGCCGGTCGAGGCCGAGCGCCTCGCACAGGGCGCCGAGCGCGGGCACCACTCCGGACAGGTCGTACGAGATGCCGTCCGGTAGCGCGGACGAGGCGCCGAAACCGGGCAGATCGACAGCAATCACCTCACGCTCAGCCGCGAGTATCCCGAACACCGGGTCCCAGGCCTGGTGATGGTGGCCGATCCCGTGCAGCAGAAGCAGCGGATCTCCCGAACCGGCGCGCCGGTACACGACGCTGACGTCCTTCGGTCCCTGCGCGGTGTCGACGCTGAAGGTGACGGTGGCGGACATGCTGCTCCTCGTCGGGTCGGCGGTGTTCGTAGACATGATGTCAGCAACAACTACCGTTCGGTAACCCCTTGTTGAGGGTTCGAGCGGACGAAGGTGGAGTGCCGGAATATCCCGATACGTGACTCAAGTCCCGTTCGCCGTAAAGCCCCTGCCTCTTGTGGTGGGGGCTTTCGCGACATGTGCGTGAACACCTCATGAGAGCGGAGCGCTGCGCTCTGTAACGGAGCGAGGATTGGTCTTGACCAAGGGTGTACGCGCCCCTATCGTCGCGGATAGTGCAGGAACCTTTAATAAACAAGGGCACGTAAAAACCGCCAGGGGCAGAGCGTTTACGCCGGGGCGATTGCGGAGGATCAGGGTGGGGACCACGCAGCTGGAGACGGCACCGGAGACGAAGTACTGGCACCTCAAGACCGTGATCGGTGAGGCGCTGGACTCCGAGTTCGCGGTCGGCGAGATTCTGCCCAACGAGCGCGATCTGGCGGCCCGTTTCGGCGTCGCCCGCGCCACGTTGCGCCAGGCTCTGGAACAGCTCGAACTCGAGGGCAGGCTGCAGCGCCGCCGCGGAGTCGGCACCACCGTCGCCCCGCCCCGCATGGGCGTGGCCGTCGGGGCCGCGGGAAACGGCTGGCCCGGCAGCACCGGTGACGCCTGGCAGGCCGCCGACTCCACCCAGGAAGTCCCGTCCGCCATGGTCGCCGAACTGCTCGGCACCGGCGCCGAAGAGACCGTCCACGTACTGCGCCGCTCGCGGATGTACAACGGACAGCCCGTCGCCGCCGACCTGCTGTACGTTCCGGCCGTCTCGGTGCCGGATCTCTCCGCGATAGACGTCCCCGACGGTGCCACCCGCGCACGGGCCGTGCTGCGTGAACTGCAGCGGCTCGGCTTCGAGGGCGAGGACCGAGCGGTCGAGCTCGGTTCGGCGCGCGCCGACGACGCTCGTCAGCTCGACCGGCTGCCCGGTGCGCCCGTACTGCTCGTGACGACGCGCTACTTCGGTCCCGGTGGGCGTACGGCCGCGGTGTCGGTCGCCACCTACCGTGCGGACACCTGCCGCCTGACGTTCGGCGGCGATGTCGAATTCCACTCCGGCGAGGAGCGCAGGGCTTCCTGAAGCCGCTGCGTCAGTCCACCGCCCCAGCCCCAGTCCCCCCACGGACCCGGCCCGCCGTCCCCCTCCGCGGTGGGCCGGTGGGGTTGGGGCGGTTGTGTGTCCGCGTCGAGCGGCCGGTGGGCTTTGGACGCCCCCGTGCCCGCGACCGTGCAGGCTTCAGCGCCCGGTGACCGTGCCCTCGACCGCGAACAGCTCTTCCTCGACATGGTCGAGCGCGAGCCGCAGTGCGCCCGTCGCCACCGCCGCCTCGCCCAGCATCGACAGCGCCACCCGGGGCGAGCGCAGACAGTAGCGCGCCAACTCCCGCCGCAGCGGCTCCAGTACACCGTCGAGCCCGGCCGCCCAGCCGCCGATCACGACCAGCTCCGGGTCGAGGGCCAGGACCAGCGCCGCCACATCGTGGACGAGCCGGTGGATGTAGCGCTCCACCGCCGCCTTCGCACCCACATCGCCCTCCCGGGCGTGCTGGAAGACCTCGGTGACCGCATGCTCGTCCAGCGGATGGAGCGGTTCGTCGGTGGTCGACAGAAGGGTCTCCGGCGTGACCTCACGGCCGAGCAGATGCAGCGCACCGATCTCGCCCGCCGCACCTCCGTAACCGCGATGCAGCCGCCCGCCGATCAGTGAACCCGCGCCGGGGCTGAGCCCGGCGAGCACGAACACGACGTCGTCGGAGTCGCGGGCCGCGCCTTTCCAGTGCTCGGCGACGGCGGCGGTGTTGGCGTCGTTCTCGACCAGGACCGGGCATTTGAAGGAGCGGCGCAACCGCTCGCCGAGCGGCAGTCCGGTCCAGCCGGGCAGCGCCGTTCCCAGCCGTACGGTGCCGTCGGCCTCGACGATGCCGGGGCTGCCGACGCCCACCGCGCGCAGCGAGCCACGGGCGATGCCGGCGCGGCGCAGCAGATCGGCCACGCAGGTACGCAGCCGCTCAAGGCGCTCGTCGGCGTCGGCGGTCTCGTCGACCTGCTTCTGGCCGGTGCCCAGCACCTTGCCGTCCAGATCGGACAGGACCGCGGCGACCCGGTGCGGACCGATCTCCAGGCCGAGCAGATGGCCCGCCTCCGCGCGGAAGCGGAAGCGGCGCGCGGGCCTGCCCTGGCGGCGGGCCGCGCCCTCGTCCGTCGGTGCCTCGACAACGAGTCCCGCTTCGATCAGGCCCTCGACCACACCCTCGACGGTGGGCCGCGACAGGCCGGTGATGCGGGTGATCTCGGTGAGGGTCGCGGAGTCGGCATTGCGCAGGGCGTGCAGCACCACGGCCGAGTTGATCCGTCGTAGCAGCGAGGGATCCCCGCCGGTCAACCGGCTCAACGTGCGTCCTTCCTGCTCTGCGACCTGCCTGGCCGGATCGTACTCGCCGCGACACGGCCACGGCGAGTGCCCGGAGGCCCACATTCGGTGGCCCTGAGTCCTTGGGAACGGATCAGCCGGGGGACACGAACCCCGACTCGTACGCCGCGATCACCGCCTGGGTGCGATCGCGGGCCCCCAACTTCGCCAGTACGGCACTGACATGGGACTTCACCGTCTCGGCGCCCACGATCAGCTCGGCCGCGATCTCGGCGTTGGACATACCCCGTGCCATCAGGCGCAGGACGTCCGCCTCACGTTCGGTGAGCGCCGCCCGTTCCATGGCGGCGCGGGCGCGGGCGTTGCCGTACTCGGCCGCCATGGAACGCACCGCGGCCGGAAACAGCAGGGACTCGCCCTCCGCGACAAGCCGTACGGCGTGCACGATCTCGGCCGGCCGGGCGCGCTTGAGCAGGAAGCCGTCGGCGCCCGCGCGCAGGGCGTCGTACACGTACTCGTCGTTCTCGAAGGTGGTGATCACGAGGATCTTGGGCGGTCCGTCCACCGCGCGCAGTACCGCGCGGGTGGCCTCGATGCCGTCGAGCAGCGGCATGCGGACATCCATCGCGACGACATCGGGCCGCAGCGAGCGGACCAGAGGCACTACGGCGGCGCCGTCCGCGGCCTCGCCGACGACCTCGATGTCCGGCTGCGCTTCGAGCACTGCGCGCAGCCCCGCGCGCACCAGGGGTTCGTCGTCGACAAGGAGGACCGTGATGGGCATCCCGCCAGCGTAGAAGATCATGTGGGGCGGTGGTGGGCGAGGGCTGGATCTTACGGACGGGTGCGAGGGCCGGGTGCGGGCTGGACAGCTGGGCGCGGACGGCCGGGCGTGGACGGCTGGTAGTGATCAGCCCAGCGGGAGCTCGACGTCGACCAGCCACTCGCCGTCCTGCGGACCCGTCTGCGCCCGACCGCCAAGGAGCGTGGCGCGTTCCCTGATGCCGCGCAGCCCGCTGCCGGTGCCCTGCCCGAGCCCCAGGGCGCCGTCGAGGGGATTGCTCACCCTCAGGTCCAACCGCCGCTCGCCCGCCGCGATCCGCACCGTCACGGGGACCGGGCCCGCATGCCGCAGCACATTGGTGAGGGCCTCCTGCAGGATCCGGTAGGCCTCGCGGGTGACCGGACCCGGCAGCTGCTCCAGCGGTCCGGTGATCTCGACGTCGACCTTCGCACCCGATGCCCGTGCGGAGTCGAGCAGACGGTCGGCCTCGGCCAGGGTGGGACGGCGGTGCGCGGGTTCGCCGGGCTCCCGCAGCACTTTCAGGACCCGGTCGAGATCCTCCAGGGCTGCTCTGCCGGTGTCCTCGATCGCGGCCAGGGCCTTGTCCGTGAACTCCGGGCTGCCGGCCGCCCGCGCGGCACCGGCCTGGACCACGGCGACGGTGAGCGCGTGGCCGATGGAGTCGTGGAGTTCGCGGGCGATGCGGTTGTGTTCGAGGAGCTGCTCGGTGCGTTCTTCGAGGGCGGCCATCCGTTCGGCGGGGGAGGGGCCGAGCATGCGCAGGGCGGTTCTGGCCATGAGGGCGCCGACGCCGGCCGTCACGAAACCGAGCACGAGCAGCGGCACCGGTACCAGGAACAGATAGGACCAGTGGGCGCCGTGCGTGGAGAACACGTAGTCGCCACCGGGATCGTCGCCGACCACCGCCCCGGCGAACGACAGGGTGGCCGCCCCCGCCTGGATCGACAGCCAGGCCATGGCACTTCCCAGCAGCAGGCGGAGCACCATCCACAGTGCGGTGACCCACCGGTCGCGCCACGTCTGGGCGGGGCGTGCCACGATGACCGGTTCCGGATCCGGCTCCGGATTGCCAAGGCGGCGTGCATGACGGCCCGGAAACAGCATGAGCCGGGCCTGGAGCCCCTCGGCCAGACGCATCGCGGGCACCATCCCGGCCGCCGCGACCAGCGGGATGGGCAGCATCCCGAGCAGCACCCAGTGCGCGACCGAGTCGGTGTGCACCCCCACGATGAACGATCCGATCACCGTGGGCACCGCCCCGACGACCAGATGCACCCAGCGCGTATACGTCACCGCGCGGGTCAGCGGTCGCAGGAATCCAGGCATACGGCAATCCTGCCAGCGCCCTGTGACAGCCGGTTCCCCCGCGCGGGGGAGACGGTCCCCACCGCAGGGGGAGGTCCCGCGCCAGGGAGATCACGAGGCTTGAGCCATGACAAGCATCGAGGTCGCAGCACTCACCAAGGAGTACGGCGCCACCCGCGCCGTGGACCACCTCAACTTCACCGTCGCACCCGGCAAGGTCACCGGATTCCTCGGCCCCAACGGCGCGGGCAAGTCCACCACCATGCGGCTCGTTCTGGGCCTGGACCGCCCGACCTCCGGTACCGCGACCGTCGGCGGACGCCTCTACTCCTCGCTCGCCGACCCGCTGCGCGAGGTCGGCGCCCTGCTCGACGCCCAGAACGCACACGCCTCACGCACCGGCCGCAACCACCTGCGCGCCCTCGCGGTCAGCAACGGCCTTCCGGCGCGGCGCGTGGAGCAGGTCCTGGAGGAGACCGGACTCGCCCCGGCGGCCGGCCGCCGTATCAAGACGTACTCGCTCGGCATGCGCCAGCGCCTCGGCATCGCGGCCGCCCTGCTCGGCGACCCGCCCGTGATCATGCTCGACGAGCCTTCCAACGGACTCGACCCCGAGGGCATCATCTGGATCCGCGAACTCCTGCGCCGCCTCGCCCGCGAAGGCCGTACGGTCCTGGTCTCCAGCCATCTGATGAACGAGACCGCCTCCTTCGCCGACCATCTGGTCGTCCTCGGCCGCGGCCGGCTGCTCGCGGACACCCCGATGCGCGAGTTCCTCGACGAGCACAGCCACGCCCGCGTCCGGGTGCGCAGCGCCGAGCAGACCCGGCTGCGTGCGGCTCTGGTCAAGCAGGGATACGTCGCCGAGTTCACCGAGGACGGACGGCTCACCGTCGAGGACGCCAAGGCCGCCGACATCGGCGCGCTCGCCGCACGCGAAGGCGTACCGATCCTCGAACTCTCCGACGAACAGGCCTCCTTGGAGCAGGCCTATCTCGCCCTGACCGCGCAGGACGCCGAGTTCGCCGCCGCCCCCGCCCACCACTGATCCGTACAGGAGACCGCACCATGACCACCACCGCCGTCCTGCGCTCCGAATGGATCAAGATCCGGTCCGTACGGGCCAGTTGGGGCTCTTTGCTCTCCGTGCTGATCGCGACTCTGGCGATCACCTTCCTGGCTTTCCCTCTCATCGGTCAGGCCGAGGCAGACAACCCCGACCATGACGCGCTCTTCGGCGCGTTCTATGCGATCAACTTCGCCCAGATCGCCGCCATCAGCTTCGGTGCGACCGCGTTCTCCTCGGAGTTCGCCCACGGCGCGCTGCGCGTCTCGCTCGCGGCCGTCCCGAACCGGGGACTCTTCTACGCGGCGAAGACCGCCGTCATCGGCGCCGCGGCCCTCGCCCTCGGCCTGATCACGTCCTTCGCCACCTTCCTGATCGGCCAGCTCTTCATGGGGGAGTACGCCATCGGCCTCGGCGACCCGGGCGCCCTGAGCGCCTGCGTGGGCGCGGGGATCTACCTGGCGCTGATCGCCCTGTTCGCCAGCGGCCTCACCGCGCTCCTGCGCAGCGGGGTCGCGGTCCTGAGCCTGCTCATCCCGTTCGTGCTGATCGTGGGCTTCGTGATCGGTGACATGAACGCGGGCGTCGCCGAGTTCCTGCCCGACCGCGCGGGGCAGGTGGTGCTGCACTCCGAGCACACCGGATCACTCGGGCCGTGGACGGGACTCGGTGTCACGGCGCTCTGGGCGGCGGCCTCGGTGGGCGCAGGCTGGTGGGCCGTGCGGCGCAGGGACGCGTGAGCGCAGGGCCGTTGTCAGTGGGCGTTGCTCTACTGGTGACATGACCGAACAGCGGCCTGTGAAGGACCAGTTGACTGCCCTGGATCTGCTGTGCACACGCGATCTCGACGCGGAGCACAGCGGACCGGGGCCCGGTGCGTTCGGGCCCGGCTACCGGATAGCCGAGCTGGCCCGTGAGTCGGCCGGAGCGGTTCTCGACGGTCTGCGGTCCCCGCTCGCCAAACAGTGGGGTGAGCCCGGCCGGCACGCCCTCGCGGATCAGACGGAGATATCCGAACCCTGGGCGTTCCTCGGCACGTTGGCGGCCGAGGTGCTGGTGTGGCGCACCCGCGACCGCTGGCTGGCGCTCGGCTTGACCCACGACGAGCCCGCGCGACTCCTGGCGCTCGTCACCACCGCCGCCCCACCCCACGCCGCACCCTAGGACCGGCTGACCGACCGGGTCACGCCGGCCGCGCCGCGCGTAATCGCGTCCCATACGCAGCGCTCGGCAGGGGTGAGGCCGGCAGCCTTCACCGCTGGACGATGAACCGCCGCTGGACGATGAACCGCCTCCGTGCCCGCATCAACCTTGCGCGGTCCGCCGTTCCCGGCCGTCCGCCTCGCCCGGCCGGGCCGCCGCCTCACGTAGCCGCGCGTACTCCTCGGCCATCGTCGCGGCCGTCCAATGCGCGTTCAGACCACTGGGGTTGGGCAGCACCCAGACCCGGCTCCCCCCGATCGTCCGCTCCTGCGGCCCGATCTGCGCCTTCCGCTCCCCGAACGCCGCCCGGTACGCGGTCACGCCCACCACCGCGAGCCACTCGGGCGCCAGCTTCTCGACCTTCGCCGCCAGGACGCGGCCGCCCTCCACGTACTCCTCGGCCGATAGCTCGTCCGCCCGTGCCGTCGCCCGCGCGACGACGTTGGTGATGCCCAGCCCGTACGACAGCAACTCCCGCTGCTCGGCGGGCTGGAGCTGCCGCGGTGTGAAGCCCGACAGATGCAGCACCGGCCAGAACCGGTTGCCAGGCCGGGCGAAGTGATACCCCGAAGCCGCCGTCAGGAGCCCTGGATTGATCCCGCAGAACAGCACACGAAGACCGCCCGCCACCACATCGTCGACGATGCGGTCACGGGTGGCCTCGAGTTCCTCGCGGGTGTACCGGGTCATCCGCGAAAGCAGCTGGTCAGAGGATCGCGCCCGGGGTGTACGCGGCAGCCTCGGGGTGCTGCTTCACGAGCTCGTCGATCCGGGCGACCACGACACCGACCTGGTCGGCGGCCGCGCCCGTGAACGACAGCTTGTCCGCCATCAGTTCGTCGAGCTGCGCGCGGTCGAGCGGGATCCGCCCGTCGGCGGCGAGCTTGTCGAGCAGCTCGTTGCGCTCGGTGCCCTGCTCGCGCATCGCGAGCGCGGAGGCGACAGCGTTCTCCTTGATCGCCTCGTGGGCGACCTCACGGCCCACACCGCCGCGCACCGCGCCCATGAGGACCTTGGTGGTGGCGAGGAAGGGGAGGTAGCGGTCCAGCTCACGGGCGACGACGGCCGGGAAGGCGCCGAACTCGTCGAGCACGGTCAGGAACGTCTCCAGGAGACCGTCGAGCGCGAAGAACGCGTCCGGCAGGGCGACCCGGCGGACCACCGAGCAGGAGACATCGCCCTCGTTCCACTGGTCACCGGCCAGCTCGCCGGTCATCGAGGCGTAGCCGCGCAGGATGACCATGAGGCCGTTGACGCGCTCGCAGGAGCGGGTGTTCATCTTGTGCGGCATCGCGGACGAGCCGACCTGGCCCGGCTTGAAGCCCTCGGTGACCAGCTCGTGCCCGGCCATCAGACGGATCGTCTTGGCGATCGAGGAGGGCGCGGCCGCGAGCTGCACCAGCGCGGTGACGACCTCGTAGTCGAGGGAGCGCGGGTAGACCTGGCCGACCGAGGTGAAGGCCTGTCCGAAGCCGAGGTGCTGCGCGATGCGCTGCTCCAGATCGGCCAGCTTGGCAGCGTCGCCGCCGAGCAGGTCGAGCATGTCCTGCGCGGTGCCGACCGGGCCCTTGATTCCGCGCAGCGGGTAGCGGCCGAGCAGTTCTTCGAGGCGGCCGTAGGCGACGAGCAGCTCGTCGGCGGCGGTCGCGAAACGCTTGCCGAGGGTGGTGGCCTGAGCGGCGACATTGTGCGAACGGCCCGCCATCACCAGCTCGCCGTACTCGGCGGACAGCTTGCCGAGACGCGCCAGGACGGCGACCGTACGGTCCCGCATCAGCTCGAGGGAGAGCCGGATCTGCAGCTGCTCGACGTTCTCCGTGAGGTCACGGGAGGTCATGCCCTTGTGGACCTGCTCATGGCCGGCGAGGGCGTTGAATTCCTCGATCCGGGCCTTCACATCGTGCCGCGTGACCTTCTCGCGCTCGGCGATCGAGCCGAGGTCGACCTGGTCGAGCACGCGCTCGTAGTCGGCGAGCGCCTGCTCGGGCACCTCGATCCCGAGGTCCTTCTGCGCACGCAGGACGGCCAGCCAGAGCTGACGCTCCAGCTTGACCTTCTGCTCGGGGGACCACAGGGCGGCCAGCTCCACGGAGGCGTAGCGGCCGGCCAGAACGTTCGGGATGCGGGGCTTCACAGTCACAGTCGGTCATTCTACTGGCCAAACGTGCAGGCCAATCCGCCCGCCCGGTTTGGCGGAAGCTACGAGCGTCGCCCGCGCTGCGAGCACCGCCTTGGCTACGAGCCGCTCCCGGGCAACGGGCGCCTCCCGAGCTACGTGCGCGTCCCGGTGCCGTCCAGGTCGTACGGCAGCAGTTCGGGTCGCTTCGCCGGGAGCCCGTCGCCGGAACTGCGCCCGGTGATGCGGCGGCCGATCCACGGGATCAGGTACTGGCGGGCGAAGCTGGCATCGGCCGACCGCCTGGCCAGCCACTTCGGCGGTACGGCGGGCGGGAGCAGCTCGCGCCAGTCCTCCTCCGGCTCGTAGCCGAGCGACTGCCAGACCGCCTCGGCCACCCGCCGGTGCCCTTCGCCGGTCAGGTGCAGCCGGTCCACGTCCCACATCCGCTGGTCGGACAGGGCGGGGGCGCCGTAGAGGTCAACGACCACCGCGCCGTGCTCGGAGGCCAGCTGATCCACGTACGAGAAGAGCTCCTCCATGCGCGGCCGGAAGCGCTCCAGCACCGGGCCCTGGCGGCCGGGGCTGCGCATCAGGACGAGCTGCTTGCAGGAGGGCGCGAGCTTCTCGACGGCCTCGGTGAGCCGGTCGCGCACCATGACCATGTCGCACTTGGGCCGCAGGGTGTCGTTCAGGCCGCCGACCAGCGTCACCACATCGGCGCGCATCGCCGCGGCGACATCCACCTGCTCGTCGACGATCTGGCGGATGAGCTTTCCGCGTACGGCGAGGTTCGCGTACCGGAAGCCGGGTTCGACGCGCGCCATCCGCGCGCCGAGCAGGTCGGCCCAGCCGCGGTAGCTGCCGTCGGGCAGGCGGTCCGACATGCCCTCGGTGAAGGAGTCGCCGACCGCGACAAGACTGGTGTACGTGGCATTGATCTGCATGGCGCAGCAGATGCTATCCCGTCGCCCGGCGGCCCGCCGCCGCAGCCCGGGACCACGCTGCCCGCACTCCTGAGGCCCTGAGACGCAGGTCACACGCGCGTCCGTGTCACGTCCCGGCGGGCTGCCTCGTCACGTGGGTACAGCGAACGACACGAACTCAGGGAGCGCAGTGATGGAAGCTCGTATCAACCCCATGGCCGACGCGGTGGCGATGAAGTCCCTCAAGCACATCATCGCGGCGGGCAGGGCCCTCGATGACTCGACGCTGCCGAAGGCGACGCAGGAGCTCGTGAAGATCCGTGCCAGCCAGATCAACGGCTGCTCGGGCTGCCTCGACATGCACATCAAGGAGGCGGCCGCGGCCGGCGAGGACCCGGTACGTCTCGCACTCGTCGCCGCCTGGCGCGAGGCCACCGTCTACACCGACGCCGAGCGCGCCGCTCTCGAGGTGACCGAGCAGGGCACCCGGATCGCGGACGCGGCCGGCGGGGTCAGTGACGAGGCGTGGGCGAACGCCGCCAAGTACTTCGACGAGGCGCAGCTGTCCGCGCTGGTGATCGGCATCGCGGTCATCAACACCTTCAACCGCCTCAACGTCATCACCCAGCAGCCCGCCGGGCACTACGTGGTGGGCCAGCACTGAACGCCGGAACCTTCGAGCCCTGCGGCCGCGCCCCTGACGGGTGCGGCCGCAGGCTTGTCTGCCCGCTAAATCGGGACGAATGGGTGATATTTAGCTAGTTTTGGTGTAGTGCAGGTCAAAGGTGACCCGGACGGTGGAGGTGGGCGATGAGCGACCTGGAGGCCGCGCCCGCGGAACACAAGTCGCGTCCGGCGGTGAAGCTGACCTTCCTGACGCTGACGGCCATGGTCGTCGGCTCCATGGTCGGCGCGGGAGTCTTCTCCTTGCCGCGACGGTTCGCCCAGGAAACGGGTGTGGCCGGAGCGCTCATCGCCTGGGCCGTGGCCGGTCTCGGCATGCTGATGCTGGCATTCGTCTTCCAGACGCTGGCCATGCGCCGGCCGGACCTGGACGCCGGCGTCTACGCGTACGCCAAGGCCGGGTTCGGTGAATACCTGGGCTTCTTCTCGGCGTTCGGTTACTGGGCGAGCGCCTGCGTCGGCAACGTCACCTACTGGGTGCTCATCATGTCGACGATCGGAGCGATCGCCCCCTCGCTCGGCGACGGCGACACCTGGCTCGCGATCGTCCTGTCCTCGGCCGGACTGTGGTGCTTCTTCCTGCTCATCCGGCGCGGTGTCAAAGAGGCGGCGGCGATCAACCGGATCGTGACGGTCGCGAAGATCGTGCCCATCGTCTTCTTCGTCATCCTGGCGCTGTTCTACTTCGAGCCGTCCGTGTTCGCCGACAACTTCGGCGGCGCCGACTACGCCGGTTCCCTCTTCAACCAGGTGCGCGGCACCATGCTCGCCACGGTCTTCGTCTTCCTCGGTGTGGAGGGCGCCAGCGTCTACTCCCGGCACGCCAAGCGCAGGGAGGACGTCGGCAGGGCCACGATCCTGGGCTTCCTCAGCGTCTTCGCGATCTTCGCGTCCGTCACGATCGTGTCGTACGGACTGCTGCCGATGAGCGAGATCGCCGAACTCCGCCAGCCCTCCATGGCAGGCGTCCTCGAAGCGGCCGTGGGCACCTGGGGCAAGGTGTTCGTCAGCGTCGGCCTGATCGTCTCCGTACTCGGCGCCTATCTGGCCTGGACGCTGATGGCGGCCGAGGTGCTGTTCGTCGCGGCCAAGGACGACGACATGCCCCGTTTCCTCGGGCGTACGCGCGGTGACGACGTGCCGGTTCCCGCGCTCCTGATGACCACCTCGCTCAGCCAAGTGGTCCTGATCGTCACGGCGTTCTCCGACGACGCGTTCAACTTCGCGCTGGATCTGACGAGTTCGCTGAGTCTGATCCCCTTCCTCCTCGCTGCCGCGTTCGCGGTGAAGATCGCCCTGCGGCCCGGGCAGGAGCAGGTCGTCGGGCAGAGCACCCGCAGAGAGCTCGTCATCGGCGCCCTCGCCACGCTCTACACGGCCTTCCTCCTGTACGCGGCCGGGCTCAAGTTCGTTCTCGTCTCCTTCCTCCTGTACGCCCCGGCCACCTTCCTGTTCATCAAGGCCCGCAGGGAACAGAACCGGCGTCTGTTCTCGCCCGCCGAGGCCGTCATCTGCGCGGTCTCCGTGGCCGGCGCCGTCGTCGGTGTCATCGCGCTCGCGGCCGGCTGGATCGAGCTCTGACCGGTCCCGGAATCCGGCCCGGTCCTCTGTGGAAAGGTTCACCATGACGAGCAACGAGAACGCTTCGGGCGCGACGACCTTCGGTGTGCACTCCGAGGTCGGACGGCTGCACAAGGTCCTGGTCTGCTCACCGGGCCTCGCCCACCGCCGGCTGACCCCCACCAACTCTGACGACCTGCTCTTCGACGACGTCATGTGGGTGGAGAACGCCCAGCGCGACCATGCGGACTTCGTCAACAAGCTGACGCAGCGCGGCGTCGAGGTGGTCGAGCTGCACAATCTGCTCACCGAGACGATGGCAATTCCCGAGGCGCGCGCCTGGCTGCTCGACCGCAAGATCACCCCCAACGAGGTCGGGCTCGGGCTCGTCGACGACACCCGTGCGTTCCTGGAGTCCCTGGCGGCGCGGGAACTGGCCGACTTCCTGATCGGCGGTCTGGCCACGTCCGACCTCCCGGAGGAGTTCCGCTCCGGGTATGTGGCGATGGCCCGGGAAGGGGTCGGCGCACGCGAGTATCTGATGCCTCCGCTGCCGAACACGCTCTACACCCGCGACACCACCTGCTGGCTCTACGGCGGTGTCACCCTCAACCCCCTGTACTGGCCGGCGCGGCACGGCGAGACGCTCCTGATGAAGGCGGTGTACCTCTTCCACCCGGACTTCAAGGACGCGACGGTGTGGTGGGGCGACCCCGAACAGGACTGGGGCCAGGCCACGTTCGAGGGCGGCGACATCATGCCCGTGGGCGGCGGGGTGGTCCTCATGGGCATGAGCGAACGCACCTCGCGCCAGGCCATCACCCAGGTCGCCGCCTCGCTCTTCGAGAAGGGCGCGGCCGAGCAGGTGATCGTCGCGGGCATGCCGAAGCTGCGGTCCGCGATGCACCTCGACACCGTCTTCACCTTCGCGGACCGCGACATCGTGACGCTGTACCCGAAGATCATGGACGCGGTGCACACCTTCTCCCTGCGCCCCGGGGACGGTCCCGGGGGACTGGACATCACGGACGAGGGCAGCACACCGTTCGTCGACGTGGTCGCCAAGGGACTCGGCCTCGACGCGCTGCGCGTGATCGGGACGGGCGGCGACGAGTACGCCTCCGAGCGTCAGCAGTGGGACAGCGGCAACAACGCCGTGGCCCTGGAGCCCGGAGTCGTCTTCACCTACGACCGCAACACCCAGACCAACACCCTGCTGCGCAAGGCGGGCGTCGAGGTCATCACCATCGTCGGCGCCGAGCTGGGCCGCGGCCGGGGCGGCGGGCACTGCATGACCTGCCCGCTGGTCCGCGACCCGGTCCAGTTCTGAGCCGGTCAGGTCGGGCGCAGCACGCCCACGGTCCGGTCAGCAGCGGGATGCCCACGGTCCGGTCGGCAGCAGGACGCCCACAGTCAGGTCAGCCGCAGCACGCCCACGGTCTGGTCACCCGACGTCTCCCCGGTGAGCTCGAACCCGAGGCCGCGGTAGAAGCCCTCGGGCCCGTCGGAGCCAGGGTGCCAGGTGACGAAGAGCTGCTCGCCACCCCGCCGGCGGATCTCCTGCGCCACCGCCTCGACCGCGAACCGGCCGTATCCACGGCCCTGTTCACCGTCCGCGATGTTCAGTCGCCACAGGCCGGAGCGTATGTCCGTGCTGTCGGGGTCCTCGTCCCAGCTGATGTCGAGGAACGCCATGACGAACCCGACGGCCCGGTCCCCGTCCATGATCAGACGGGGCCAGGCCGTATCGGGCTGCACATACGCCTCGGCCAGGGACTTCACCACCGGAGCGACCAGGTGCTCCTGGTCGCTCCGTACGCGGATCGCGAGGGCGGTGTCGACGGTGGCGGGAGTGATCTTCTCCAGGCGCAGGCTCATGCCCGCCAGCCTAAGGACGAGGTCAAACCGATTTACGCGGGCTGTCCGAACAGCTCCCGCAGCACGTCCTCCATGGTCACCATGCCCGCGAGCCGCCCGTCGGAGCCGAGCACCGCGGCGACGTGCGTGCGGCTGCGGCGCATCGCGGTGAGCACGTCGTCCAGCGGGGTCGTCTCCCGTACCCGGGCGATCGGCCGCATGTCCCCCACCTGGAAGGGCAGGTCGCGCGGCTGCACCTCAAGAGCGTCCTTGACGTGCAGATAGCCGACGATCCGGCGCCCCTGGTCCACGACGGGGAAACGCGAGAACCCGGACGAGGCCGACAGCCGCTCCAGCTGCTCCGGCGTCACACCGAGCCGTGCGTAGACCACGCGCTCCAGGGGAAGGACCACGTCCTTGATCGGCCGACGGCCCAGCTCCAGGGCGTCGTGCAGACGCTCCGTCGCGCGGTCGTCGAGCAGACCCGCGTCGCTGGAGTCCTTGACGATTCGGGCCAGTTGATCGTCCGAGAAGGTCGCCTCGACCTCGTCCTTCGGCTCCACCCGCAACAGCTTGAGCAGGGTGTTGGCGAAGGCGTTGATCGCGAAGATCACCGGACGCAGCGCCCGGGTGAGCGCCACGAGCGGCGGGCCGAGCACCAGCGCCGCCTTCACCGGTTCGGCGAGCGCGATGTTCTTCGGGATCATCTCGCCGAGCAGCATGTGCAGATACGTCGCGACCGCCAGGGCGATGACGAACGAGATCGGGTGCACCAGGCCGTGCGGCACACCGGCCCAGTCGAAGACGGGCTCCAAGAGATGGGCGATCGCGGGCTCGGCGACGATACCGAGCACCAGGGTGCACAGAGTGATGCCGAGCTGGGCCGCGGCCATCAGATGGGAGACGTGCTCGAGCCCCCACATGACGCTGCGGGCCCGGCGGTCACCCTTTTCGGCGTGCGGTTCGATCTGGCTGCGGCGCACCGAGATCAGGGCGAACTCGGCGCCCACGAAGAAGGCGTTGACGACCAGGGTCGCCAGACCGACGAGGAGCTGTACGGCGATCATCGCTGTGCCTCCTCGGAGGTCTCGGGGAGGGGCTTGTGCAGCAGTACACGCGCGGCCCTGCGCCCGCCGGCGTCGACCACGTCGAGGCGCCAGCCGGCCACGTCCACGGTGTCGCCGACGGCCGGGATATGGCCGAGCTCGGTGGCCACCAGACCGGCCAGCGTCTCGTACGGGCCGTCCGGCGCGCGCAGACCGATCTTCGCCAGCTGGTCCATCCGGGCGGCGCCGTCGGCCGAGTACAGCGCGCGGCCGTCCTCGTCCTCGCCGGCCGCGGCCAGATCGCTGGTCTCGTGCGGATCGTGCTCGTCGCGGACCTCGCCCACGACCTCCTCGACGATGTCCTCGAGGGTGGCCACACCGGCCGTGCCGCCGTACTCGTCGATGACCACGGCCATCGTGCGCTTGCCGGACAGCCGGTCGAGCAGCCGGTCCACGGTCAGCGACTCCGGCACGAGCAGCGGCTCGCGCATCAGGTTCGCGACCGACTGACGGTGGCGCTGCTCGGCGGGTACGGCGAGGACGTCCTTGATGTGGACGACACCGACGACCTGGTCGAGCGAGTCGCGGTAGACCGGGAAGCGGGACAGACCCGTGGCCCTGGTCGCGGACGCGACATCCTCCGCCGTCGCCTTCACGTCGAGCGCCATGACCTGGACGCGCGGCGTCATCACGTTCTCGGCCGTGAGGTCGGCGAGGTTCAGGGTCCGTACGAACAGCTCGGCGGTGTCCGCCTCGAGCGCGCCCTCCTTCGCGGAGTGCCGGGCCAGCGCGGCCAGCTCCTGCGGTCCGCGCGCGGAGGCCAGCTCCTCGGCGGGCTCCATGCCGAACCGGCGTACGGTGCGGTTCGCCGTGTTGTTGAGGTGGTTGATCAGCGGCTTGAAGGCCAGGCTGAACCAGCGCTGAGCGGTTGCCACCCGTTTGGCCACCGCGAGCGGCGAGGAGATCGCCCAGTTCTTGGGTACCAGCTCACCGATCACCATCAGGACGATGGTGGAGACGGCGGTGGCGAGGACCAGGGCCACGCTCTGTGCGGCGCCCTGGGACAGCCCCAGATCGGCCAGCGGGCCGGTGAGCAGCTTGCCGAGGGACCCCTTGGAGAGCATGCCGATGACCAGGCCGGTGACGGTGATGCCGAGCTGGGCGCCGGAGAGCTGGAAGGTGAGGGTGCGCACGGCCTTGAGGGCGCTGTCGGCGCCGCGCTCGCCCTCGGCGGCGGCCCGCTCAAGGGTGGAGCGCTCGACCGTGGTCAGCGAGAACTCGGCGGCCACGAAGACACCACAGGCAAGCGTGAGCAGCAGAGCCACGGCGAGCAGGAGCACTTCGGTCATCGGGTCACCTCCGTCCCATGATCGGCCAGGGATACGGACAGTGCGCGATGTCGGGTACTGGGAGGCTCGCCCATGGGCGGACGCTCACACCTTTCGTGGGGAGGGATGCAACAGTGACGACACCATCGTAAAGGAATCGCAAAGGAGGGGTTGATGGAGGCCATGGGGCCGGGTTTCCCGCCGGTCCGGGCTCACGCGTGCGGACCGCATGGCCCTCACCCTGTTCCTCGCGGAGGCCTACGACGAGAGCGGCTTCACCCATCGCCGCCATTGCTCCTCCGGGTGGTAGCCGCCGGCCTCCCAGGCCCGCTGCCCGCCCTCGTTGCGCACCAGGACCATCGCGTCGGCCCGCCGCCCGCCGAGCGCGACGAACCGCTCCTCGGCGGCGGTGAGCAGCGCCGACCCGATGCCGCGCCGACGCCGCTCGGGGTGCACCGCGAGCCGGTACAGATGACAGCGCCAGCCGTCGAACCCCGCGATGACCGTGCCCACGAGCTCCCCGTCCAGCTCCGCGAGGATCAGGGCCTGCGGGTCCCGCTCGACAAGACGTTCCACCCCCGCCCGGTCGTCACTGATGCTCGTGCCTTCGGCGGCGGTCTTCCAGAAGGCGAGCACCGCATCGAGGTCGGCGGGCGTCGCGGCCCGTACACGCAGATCGTTCATGCGGGCATCCCACCACCGCGTCTCATGAACGAGCCACCGAATTCCGGCATACGGACAGGAGGCCCGGTCCCGGTCACTTGCCGCGCAGCACGTCGATCACCGGCGCGAGGGCCTCCATCGAGGGTTCGAGCACGCTCAGATACGAGATGCCGAACCGCTCACGCTGATCGATGAGTTGCTGTGCCATCTCCTCCACGGTGCCCACCAGCACGATCGGCAGCTCAAGGACCTGGTCGAGGCTCAGATGCCCGCTGCGCGCGGCGAGTGGCTCGACGACCTTGGCGCGGTCGTCGGTGACCTCGACCAGCTGCAGCAGCAGATTGCGCTCGACGGGCGTCTCGCGCCGCGCGCGTTCGAACTCCTCGTAGCGCGCCACGCGGTGGGCGAACTCCTCCGTGCTCAGCGCGAGCAGCCTGCCCGGAGTCCCCGGATCGTCGCGGGCGCCGGTGAAGGCCGCGATGTCGGCGTGCTCGGCGGTGAGAGCGAGCAACCGGTCGCCGTTCCCGCCGATCAGGAACGGCGGCCCCGACTCCTGGGCGAGCAGGCCCTGCAGCGGATCCTCGGCGTACAGGCGCTTCAACTCCCGTACGGTGTGCGCGAGATGGTCGACCCGCTCGCCGGGCGAGCCCCAGGGCAGACCGGCGCTCTCGTGCTCTGCCGCGGCATAGCCCGCGCCGAGACCGATCTCCAGACGGCCGCCGGTCAGCGCGTCCGTGGTCGCGATCTCGCGGGCGAGCAGGGTCGGGTTCCAGAACCCGGTGTTGAGGACGAAGGTGCCAAGTCGCGGCCGGCCCGTCGCCTCGGCGGCGGCGACCAGGGCGGGGAACGGGGCGGGCATGCCCAGGTGGTCGGGCACGAGCAGCACGTCGTAACCGAGATCCTCGGCTCTGCGGCACTTCGCCCGCCACTCGTGAGCGGACGCCGGACTCAGCAGGTTCACACCGAAGCGGAAAGGGCGGCTCATCGGCTCTCCTTCTTCTCAGGGGCACCTCGCAGGGCACGCGTACGAGCGAGCCCTACCCGGCAACCCGCCCGCCCTACTCGTGCGCGATCGCCGCCAGCACGTTCATCCGCGCCGCGCGCAGCGCCGGCAGCAGCGCCGCCGCCAGGCCCACGACGATCGAGCCGAGCACCACCGCGACCATGGTTCCCCAGGGGATCGCGAAGGCTGTCATGCCTTCCAGGGCCAGGACCTGCTGGATCGCCACACCCCACACGAGCCCGAGCGCGATCCCGAGCAGTGCCCCGAACACACAGATCACCACCGACTCGAGCCGGATCATCCAGCTCAACTGGCGCCGGGCCAGGCCGATCGCGCGCAGCAGTCCGATCTCCCTGGTCCGCTCGACCACGGACAGCGCGAGGGTGTTGACGACGCCGAGCACCGCGATGATGATCGCGAGGCCGAGCAGGGCGTAGACGAGATAGAGCATGACCGCGATCTGGCTGCGGATGAGCTCCTTGTAGTCGGCCTGGTCGCGCACCTGTACCTGCGGATACGGGTCGAGGGCCTGCTCCAGGTCCTTGCGCAGGTCATCGGTGTCGACACCGGAACCCGCGTTGATGTACACGGCCGAATCCTGCCCGTCCGGCACGTACTTGTCGGCGGTCGCATACGCCAGGAAGATCCCGCCCTGCGGCCCGAACGTACCGCTGCCCGGCACATCGGTCAGCGCGCCCACGGTCAGCGTCGCCTTCTTCTGCCCCGGGAACTCCACGGGCAGTTTGTCGCCGAGTTTCACTCCATGGTCGGCGGCGAACTTGTGGTCCATGCCGAGGCTGCCGTCCGCGAGCGCCGCGTCGGTGCTGCCGGCCGCGTACTCGACCTTCGCCACTTCGTCGAGGCGCGGCTCGTAGGCCGAAGCCGTGGACTCGATCCGCTCGTCGTCCGGCAGCCGCACCGCTATGGGCACGAACCGCTGCCGTACGACGAGGTCCGCGCCCTGCGCCGACTTGACCGCGTCGGTGATCTCGGCGGGGAACGGCATGAAGTTGCTGTTCTGCACCACGAAGTCCGCGCCGAGCGAGCGGTCGATCTGCTCGTCGAAGGATTTGGTCATCGACGCGCTCGCCACCGAGAGCCCGCCCACGAGGGCGAGTCCGACCATCAGGGCGGCCGCCGTGGCGCCGGTGCGGCGCGGGTTGCGCAGCGCATTGCGCTGGCTCATCCGGCCCACCGAACCGAACACCGCGGGGAACGCGCCGCCGAGCACCCGGATCACCGGCCGTACGAGCAGCGGTCCTGCGATCACGGTGGCGATCAGCGTCAGCGCCACGCCGAGCCCGAGCAGCGACCCGGCGCCCCCGCTGTCCTTCGCCATGGCGCAGCCGACCAGCGCCGCCGCACCGGCCGCGCCCACGACCGAACCGACGAGTGCGCGGACCGTCAACGGGCGCCCGAGGCCCATCACTTCGATGTCGGCGAGCGCCGCCATGGGGGAGACCCGGGCCGCGCGCCGGGCCGGCAGATACGCCGCGAGGAACGTGACACCCACGCCCACCGCGTACGACACGACGGGTGTACCCCAGCCGATCACCATCTCGGTGGTCTTGAGGTTCATCCCGAACACGCCCATGAGCTCGATGAGCCCCGCCGCCAGGCCGATTCCGGTGGCCAGGCCCAGGGTCGAGCCGACCAGGCCGAGCAGCAGCGCCTCGGTGAGCACCGAGCGGCGCACCTGGCGCCGGTCCGCGCCGAGGGCGCGCATCAGGCCCAGTTCACGGGTGCGCTGGGCGATCAGCATCGAGAAGGTGTTGACGATCAGGAAGATGCCGACCAGGACCGCGATACCGGCGAAGCCGAGCATCACGTACTTGATGACGTCGAGGAAGCCGCCGAGTTCGGACGCGGCGGACTCGGCCTGTTCATCGGCCGTCTTGAGCTCGTACTGCGAACCGAGCGAGGCGGCCAGATTCTGCTTCAGCTGGTCGTCGGTGACGCCTTCGGCCGCGTCGACCGAGATCCCGGTGGCCTTGGCGGTGTCGCCGAGCAGCTCCTGCTGTGCGCTGGCGGTGTCCAGGAAGACGAGCGCCGCACCGGGGTTGGTGGTGGTGAACGTGGCGATGCCGACGATCTCCACCTTGAACGAACCGGGCTGTGCGAGCACCGTCAGGGTGTCGCCGATCTCCAGGTTCTTCTTGTCGGCGGTGTCGGCGTCGAGCAGCGCCTCACCCGCGCCCGACGGCTCGCGGCCGTCCGTGAGCTTCACCGGACTGCGGTCGGTGATGTACCAGTTGGTGGCGATGGTGGGCGCGCCCGTGGTGGGCCCGACCGGCTCGTTGTCGGCGTCGACGACCGTGATGTTCTCCACGCCGACGTCGAGATGGGCGCGCTCCACGCCCTCCACCGAGGCGACCTGCTCGGCGAGTGCGGCCGGGACCGTGGGCACCAGGCCGGTGGGCATGCCCTCGTCGATGTCCTCCTTCGCCGTGATGGTGACATCGGCCGAGGTGGAGGCGAAGAGCCGGTCGAAGGTGCGGCTGACGGTGTCGGAGAAGATCAGGCTGCCCGCGACGAACGCCACCGACAGGATCACGGCGAGCGCCGACAGGAACAGCCGGCCCTTGTGGGCGAAGAAGCTGCGCAGCGTGGCTTTGAGCACGGCCGCCTCAGTCCTTGTGGAGCGGGTCGGCGGCGGGTGTGTCGGGTTGCGGGTCGGCGGCAAGTGTGTCGGGTTGCGGGTCTGGCTTTACGTCGGCCGAGGGCTGCTCGGGCCGCGCCGAGGGCACCACTCCCAACGAGTCGAACCGCTTCATGCGCTCAAGGACCGCGTCGGCCGTCGGCTGCTCCATCTCGTCCACGATCCGTCCGTCGCCGAGGAACAGCACCAGATCGGAGTGGCCCGCGGCGCCGGGGTCGTGGGTGACCATGACGACGGTCTGGCCGAGTTCGTCCACGGCCTCGCGCAGGAACCCGAGCACTTCGAGCCCCGCACGCGAGTCCAGATTTCCCGTGGGCTCGTCCGCGAAGATCAGCTCGGGGCGGGATGCCAACGCCCGCGCACACGCGACGCGTTGCTGCTGTCCGCCGGACAACTGGGCGGGCCGGTGCTTCAGCCGGTCGCGCAGGCCGAGCGTGTCGATCACCCGCTCCAGCCACTCCTCGTCCGCCTTGCGCCCGGCGATGTCCATCGGGAGCGTGATGTTCTCGCGGGCGTTGAGTGTCGGCAGCAGATTGAACGCCTGGAACATGAAGCCGATACGGTCCCGGCGCAGCCGTGTCAGTTCGCGCTCGCGCAGCGCCGTGATCTCGGTGTCGCCGAGCCACACCTGACCTCCCGACACGGAGTCGAGTCCGGCCAGACAGTGCATCAGGGTCGACTTGCCCGAACCCGAGGGGCCCATGACGGCGGTGAACCGGCCGCGCGCGATGTCGACGTCCACCTCGTCGAGCGCGAGGACGGTGGTCTCGCCCGTGCCGTACGCCTTGGTCAGCCCACGGGCCCTGGCCGCGATCGTGGCAGGTTCCGCGAGGTCGGTGAGATGTGCTGCTGACCGTGTGGACAAGGTCGCCTCCCGGGCTCCAGTCCGTCCCAACTCCCGTAAGAACGACGAGAGTAGCCGTGTTCGGTGTACACCCGGTATCCCTCCGAAGTCGGGCCTCGGGGACGTATGTAAGGGGCACCTGTCCGTGCCGGCCGGGAACCCCGCACTCCGGTCCTTGACCTCGCTTGTCGGACTCTCTTGCCGGTGCTAGCGCATCGGCGCTAGCTTGGAGGTATGCCGAAGACTCAGCTCAACGTCCGGGTGGACGAGGAGACCGCCAGGGCCGCCCGCGAGCGCGCCCTGGCCCGCGGGATGAGCGTCAACCGCTACATCGAGGAGCTTGTGCGCCGCGATGCCGGGGAAGCGGGCCGCACGTTCGTCGAGTCGGCCGCGGACTTCATGAAGAGCTACGAGTCGGTCTTCGCCGAGGAGTTCGGGCCGGAGCGCGGCCGGCCTTGACCCTGAAGATAGATCTCGCCTGGCTCCTGATGATTGCCGAACAGAAGACCCCCGGCGATCCCCAAGTCACCGACTGGGGCGCCCTGGTGGCCGCGGTCAGCCGCCACGAGGCGGAGATATTCGGTGTCCCGGTCTACGACGACCCCCACGAGCGCGCCGCGGCCCTCCTCCAACAGCTCCTCCACATCCCGGCGTTGGAACGCTCCAACGCGATGTTCGCCTGCGCGGTCGCCTACGGCTACCTGGTGGCGAGCGGCCTGAAGGTCGGCACTTCGGCGGAACAGGTCCGCGATCTGGCCCGGCTGGTGAAGTCGGGGGAGGCGGGGGTGACTCGGATCGCGCAGGAGTTGCGGGGGTGGAGCGGCTAGGTCAGGTCCGACACGCACGCTGCTCGTGTTCAGTCGACCAGCGCCGCATGCAGCACATGGAAGGCCTCACGGAGATCCGGTGCGGCGATCGGATCGATCTCCATCTGCAGTTGGCATGTGGTGTCGTGCCCATTGGGCGTCAGGCGCACGACGAAGGCGAAGCCGTCACCCACGGGCTCCGCCTGCAACGTCAGCGGGTTGTTGCGCCCTGGAGTCATCGCCATGGCAGCGCGCCCGCCCCACGGCGAGTACAGGTGAAGCAGAGTCCGCTCTGCGAAGTCCACCACTTCCTCTGCGCTGAGATGCGCTGTGAAGTCGGCTGTCAGCCAGGAGCCCCAATCTGCGGCGACCCGCCAGGCGTCCTCGCTGATCCGAGTGAGCTCCAGCCACGCCTCATCGTTGCCGAGGCGTATCTGCGGCTGCTCCATCGTCGCCCTCCGCGCGTCCCGTCGCATGATCTTGCGGCGAGTACCTTAGCGGCCCGCATACGCCGTCGGCGGCACTCCGACCGTAGCCGTGAAGTCCCGTACCAGGTGGGCTTGGTCCGTGTAGCCGAGTTCCGCGGCGAGCGCGGCCCAGTCCACCCCCGCCTGCGACTCCGCGCGTTCCAGGGCCTCGTGGATGCGGTAGCGGAGGATGACCCACTTGGGGCCGACACCTACGTACTGCGCGAAGAGGCGTTGGAGCGTGCGCGCGGACATGCCCTGCGCGCGGGCGAAGACGCCGGCGCGCAGGATCGTGCGGTCCGTGCGGATGCGGTCCACCAGGGCCATGGCGAGGTCGGCCTGCGGGTCCGGGTGCGGGCCGTGCGCGAGAAGGAAGGCGTCCAGGGCCGCGACCCGGGAGGCGTCCTCGACGGGAGACAGCACCGAGTCGGGGTCGGCAGCCCCGAAGACCTCCGAGAGTGGCACACGGCGGCCCGTCCACTCCGAGACGGCCGCGGCAGGCGTGAACGGACGGAAACCCCCCGGGCGGAACTGCACCCCGCACACCCGCCCCGTTCCCTCCAGCTTCTGCGTGAAGAGTTCGAGACCGACCCCCGCGACCTCACCGAAGCTGTGGTCCCCGAAGCGCTGGAAGACCACGTTCACCGACGGGTGCGGAACGACATGGGAGGCATACGGCTCGGGGAGATCCCAGTCGATCAGCCAGTAGTGCTCCAGATACGGCCGCAGCGCGGTCGCCACCGGCTCATGGCGCCGGAACCGTACGCGGGACAGCAGCTCGGCCGGATCGAGGATGCCTCGGGTGTCCCTGCGCGGAGCTGCCATGCACCGGAGTCTAGGAACGGCGCGTGACGCCTTTCTACAAGAACACGGCACGGGCGAGGCCCTAGCGTCGTCGTATGACCCAGCAGATCAGCGAACTGATGACGACCGCCGCCGACCGCGCCGCGGCCGTACTGGACGGCATCGACGACGGGCAGCTCGGCGCACCCACGCCCTGCGCGGAGTTCGACGTACGCGCCGTCGTGAACCACTTGTTGCACGTGGTCGTCCAGTTCCGGGCCCTCGCCGCCAAGCAGCCGTCCGACTTCTCCACGACCCCCGACTACGTGGCCGAGGACCCCGGCTGGCGCAAGCGCTTCATCGCCGAGAGCGGACGCCTCGCGCAGGCCTGGGCCGAGCCCGGCGCGCTGGAGGGCACCACCGGAGCGATGGACATGCCCGCGCCGATGGTCGCCCGGATGATCCTCGGTGACCTCGTGATCCACGCCTGGGACCTGGCGCGGGCCACGGGCCAGACATACGTGCCCGCGCCCGAGGTCGTCGCGGACATCGGCCCGACCTGGGCCGAACTCGCCCCGGGCGGGCGGCAGATGGGCGTCTTCGGCGAGCCCGTGGACGTACCGGAAGACGCCTCACCCCTCGACACCCTGCTCGGACTGTGCGGCCGCGACCCGCAGTGGACCCCGCGCTAGACGTCAGTCGCTTTTGACCGCGGTGCCGATCACGCAGTACGAGCTCGGCAGCCGCAGCCTGGACGGCGGGATCAGGAAGTCACGGGACGCGGTGATCTCGAAGCCCGCGTCCCGGATCGACGCGGAGGGCTCACGCGCCACGTGGCAGCCGCCGAACAGCCGCGGCCACAGCGTCGCGTCGAGACCGCGCTGGAACCCCACCATGACCCGCCCCTTGGGCGCCCGGCCGTGCTCGAAGAACCGCAGCTCACTGCCCGGCCGAAGTACCCGGCGCGCCTCGGTGAGCGCCCGCGGCACATCGCGGACGCTGCACAGCACGAGCGAGAACACGGCCGCGTCGAAGGCCTCGCTCTTGACCGGCAGCGCCTCCGCCGCACCCGGCACCACATCCACCGGCACCTCTGCGCGCATCGCGGCGGTGGCCGCCAACTGCCGCAGATGGCGCTCCGGTTCGATCGCGACGACCTCGGAGACGGTGGAGGGGTAGTGGGCGAAGTTCAGTCCGTTGCCCGCCCCGATCTCGATGATCCGTCCGGAGAGGCCGGACAGGAGCTCCTTGCGGTGGGCGGCGAGCAACTTCTCGGCCGCCACGCTCTGCTTCTCGTAGAAGCGCGCGAAGATCGGGTGGTGCACGGCGTCCTTGGGCACGGATCCGGAGCGGGACGGCATACTGTCTCCTCGGCCTGAAGGTGCGTCACTCCGATTCTGCCCCCGCGAGTGCGGATCCGCCCCTGCCGGCGTCGGCCGAAAACGGGTGGTCACGCCTGCCGGTCGCCGCCGAGCCGGGGCGCGAGCCAGGACGCCGCGCGCGTACGGAACTCCGAAGGCGCCAGCGCCCCCGCGCCTGCCGGGATCGCACCGAGCAGCGGGGCCTCGGCGACGAGCGGCAGATCGGTGATGTTGCACCGCTCGGCCAGCCCCGGATCGGCAGGCATGCTGCCGACCACCACGCCCTCCTGGGTCAGACCACGCGCCCGCAGCGCCTCGCCGGTCAGGGCGGCGGAGTTGAGGGTGCCGAGCCCGGCAGGGGCCACCACGAGCACCGGGGCGGACAGGAGCCGCGCGGCGTCGGCGAGGGTCGTACCGCAGTCGTCGAAGCGCACGAGCAGCCCGCCCGCGCCTTCGACGAGGACGAGGTCGTGCCCGATGGCCAGCTTGGCCGCGGCCTCGGCCACCTCCGCGGGCGTGACCGGCGCCATCCCCGCGCGCCGCGCCGCGGTCGCGGGCGCCAACGGCTCCGGATAGCGGGCGAGTTCGAGCCCTGTGACGGGGCCCGCGAGCCTCTGGACCTCGGCCACGTCGCCCGCCTCGCCGGGCGCCACCCCGGTCTGCGCCGGCTTGAGCACGGCCACCGACCGTCCGGCGGCCAGCGCCACGGCGGCCAGCGCCGCCGTGGTGACGGTCTTGCCGATCTCGGTCCCGGTGCCCGTGACGATCAGTACCGGCATCTCAACTCTCCTGTAGTGCGGGCATCTCAGCCCTCTCGCGCTGCCGCGACCACCGCACGGCAGATCCGGGCGACATCCGCGTCCCCGGTGACGTACGGCGGCATCGTGTAGACGAGATCGCGGAAGGGGCGCAGCCATACGCCCTCACGGACCGCCGCACGGGTCGCCGCGCCCATGTCCACCTCGCGATCGAGCTGGACGACGCCGATGGCGCCGAGCACCCGGACGTCCACGACGCCCGGCAGTGCGGCGGCCGGTGCGAGCCCCTCGCGCAGCCCGTACTCGATGCGCTTGATCTCGGCCTGCCAGTCCTGCCCGAGCAGCAGCTCGATCGAGGCGCAGGCCACCGACGCGGCGAGCGGGTTGCCCATGAAGGTCGGGCCGTGCGCGAGCACCGGCACATCGCCGCGCGAGATGCCCTCGGCGACCCGTGACGTGCACAGCGTCGCCGCCATCGTGAGATAGCCGCCGGTCAGCGCCTTGCCCACGCACATGACGTCCGGCGTGAGGCCCGCGTGATCCGCGGCGAACAGCTCGCCCGTACGACCGAAGCCCGTGGCGATCTCGTCGAACACGAGGAGGACGTCGTACTCGTCGCACGCCTCGCGCAGCACCCGCAGATACGCGGGGGAGTGGAAGCGCATCCCGCCCGCTCCCTGCACCACCGGCTCCACGATCACCGCGGCCGTCTCGTGGGCGTGCTCGGCGATCGTGGCGCGCACCTGACGGGCGTACGACTCGTCGAACTCGGCCGGCGGAGCGGGCGCGAACACCTGCCGGGGCAGCGCGCCCGACCACAGCTCGTGCATCCCGCCCTCGGGGTCGCACACCGACATCGGCTGCCAGGTGTCCCCGTGGTAGCCGCCGCGCCAGGTCACCAGGCGCTGCTTCTCGGGCCGGCCGAGCGAGCGCCAGTACTGCAGACACATCTTCAGGGCGACCTCGACCGACACCGAACCGGAGTCGGCGAGGAAGACGTGCTCAAGGCCCTCGGGCGTGATGTCGACGAGCAGCTTGCTCAGGCGCACGGCGGGCTCATGGGTGAGCCCGCCGAACATGACATGGCTCATCCGGTCGAGCTGACCGCGCGCCGCCTCGTTGAGCACCGGGTGGTTGTAGCCGTGGATGGCCGACCACCAGGACGACATCCCGTCCACCAGCTCCTCGCCGCCCGCGAGCCGCAGCCGCACACCGCTCGCCGACTCGACCACCAGGGGCTCCTGGCGGCCGGGCATCGGACCGTAGGGGTGCCAGACGTGACGGCGGTCGAGGTCGAGCAGGTCCTCGGGGGCGAGGTCAGGCATTGGGTGCGAGGTCCGTTCCGGCGCCCCGACGGCGTACCGACACCAGGTCCGTACGGGCTTCGGGGACGGCCGGCGTCTCGGGCTCGGTCGCGTCGGAGGAGCCGCAGGGGCCGCAGCCGCCACCGCCGTGCGAACCGCAGCCGCCACCGCCGTGCGAACCGCAGCCGCCACTGTCGTGCGAACCGCAGCCGGACGCGGCCTTGGAGTGGGACCCGCAACCGGCCGCCACCGCGTCCGCCCGGTGCTCGGGCAGCGTCGTCGTGCCCGCGCCCTCCACCTCGAACCCGGCGTCCGCGATCATCTCCAGATCGGCCTGTCCCGCCTGGCCCTCACTGGTCAAGTAGTCGCCCAGGAAGATGGAGTTGACCAGATGCAGCGCGAGCGGCTGCATCGTGCGCAGATGCACCTCGCGCCCGCCGGCGAGCCGTACCTCGACGTCCGGGCAGACGAATCGCACCATCGCGAGGATGCGCAGCGCGCGCTGCGGGGTGAGGTTCCACTCCTTGGCGAGCGGGGTGCCCTCGAAGGGGATCAGGAAGTTCACCGGCACCGAGTCCGGGTCGAGCTCGCGCAGCGAGAAGACCACGTCGACCAGGTCCTCGTCGCTCTCGCCCATGCCCGCGATCAGACCCGAGCAGGCCGAGAGGCCCGCGGCCTGGGCCTGCTGCACCGTGTCCACACGATCCGCATACGTGTGGGTCGTGGTGATTTCTCCGTACGTGCCTTCGGAGGTGTTCAGGTTGTGGTTGTACGCGTCGGCGCCCGCGTCCCGCAGCCGGTCGGCCTGGCCCGCGGAGAGCAGCCCGAGACAGGCGCAGACCTCGACGCCCTCGTTCTGCTCCTTGATCGCCTCGATGGTCTTGGACACCCGGTCCACATCGCGGTCCGTGGGACCGCGGCCGCTCGCCACCAGACAGACCCGCTTGGCGCCGCCCGCGACGCCGGCGGCGGCCGCCTTCGAGGCGTCCTCCGGCTTCAGCCACGTGTACTTGAGGATCTCGGCCTTGGAGCCGAGCCGCTGCGAGCAGTACGAGCAGTCCTCGGGGCACAGGCCCGACTTCAGGTTCACGAGGTAGTTGAGCTTCACCCGGCGGCCGAACCACTGGCGGCGCACCTTGCCCGCGGCGGCGACCACGTCGAGGAGTTCATCGTCGGTGGTGGCGAGCACGGCGAGTGCCTCTTCGCGGGTCGGCAGCTCGCGCCGAAGCCCCTTGTCCACGAGCGTGTTCAGCAGGTCCATGAGGTCAGATCCTCGCTTACGAGAGCAGCCTCGGCCAAGTAGGAACCGCACAACACTGGGCCCGTGAGGTGTGGGTATTGCCACACGCTGACCTCGGGTGAGTACGGCTAGTGTCTGTGGACTGCCGACAAAGACGAGCGGCGGATTCCCGAGCGGTTTCCCCAGTGGATTCCCGAGCATTCGAGGACGGCCTGATGGACATGCCGGCGCGCACCCACGGCGACCCCTTCGGCTGGCTCGACGAGCAGGCCGAGCTGCGCCGCGCCGCCGGACTCGTCCGTACCTTGCGTCCTCGGCCCGCCGACTCCCCGCTCCTCGACCTCGCGAGCAACGACTATCTGGGCCTGACCCGCCACCCCGAGGTCGTCGAGGGCGCCGCCGCGGCGGCCCGCGCGTGGGGCTCGGGCGCGACCGGTTCCCGGCTCGTGACCGGCACGACCGAACTGCACGCCCAGCTGGAGCGCGAGCTCGCCGAGTACTGCGGCTTCGAGGCGGCCCTCGTCCTGTCCTCCGGCTACGCCGCCAACCTCGCCGCCGTCACCGCGCTCGCCCCGCACGGCACGCTGATCGTCTCGGACGCGGGCAATCACGCCTCCCTGATCGACGGCTGCCGCCTGGCCCGCGGCGCCACCGCGGTCGCCGCGCACAGCGACCCCGAATCCGTACGCAAGTGCCTCGACGCCCACCACGGTCCCGCCCTCGCGGTGACCGACTCGGTGTTCTCCGTGGACGGCGACCGCGCGCCGCTGGCCGAACTGGCCGCCGTTTGCCGGGAGTTCGGTGCCGGACTGCTGCTCGACGACGCGCACGGGCTCGGTGTCCTCGGCGACGGCGGCCGAGGCGCGGCGTACGGCGCCGGCCTTGCGGGCGCCCCGGACGTCGTGGCGACGCTGACGCTCTCCAAGTCCCTGGGCAGCCAGGGCGGCGCGGTCCTCGGCCCCGCCAAGGTGATCCAGCACCTGGTCAACACGGCCCGCACCTTCATCTTCGACACCGGCCTCGCCCCGGCCGCCGCGGGCGGCGCTCTCGCGGCGCTGCGGCTGCTGCGCCGCGAACCCGCGCGCGCGGCCCGTGCCTGTGAGGTGGCCACCGCGCTGCACGCGGGACTGACCGAGGCGGGCCTGCAGGCCGTACGCCCCGACGCGGCCGTGGTCTCGGTGCGCGCCCCCTCGCCGGACGAGGCGGTCGCCTGGGCCGCGGACTGCCGCGCGGCAGGTCTTCTTGTCGGCTGCTTCCGGCCGCCGTCCGTTCCCGACGGCATCTCACGGCTGCGGCTCACCGCTCGCGCCGACCTCACGGACGCACAAATCAGCGACGCGGTACGGACGATCGTCCGCACCGCGCCGTAGCACTGTTCGCTCGAACTGCTCCTAGAGCTCCTCGCCTCGGACGGCGTCGAGGAAGGCGTTCCAGGCGGTGGGTGCGAAGAGCAAGGCCGGTCCTGTCGTGTCCTTGGAGTCACGGACTGCGAGCAGGCCGGTCAGTGCGCCCTTGCTGAGCGCCGCTGTCTCCACGCAGTTGTTCATCCCGGTGCTGCGGCTGCTGCGCCGCCACCGGAGGTGGTGCTCGACTCTGTTCAGAGAGGTACTGGACGAAACGTACCGAGGCAGTGCGGTCATCGTGCCTCCTTACGCGCCATCACCGATCCCGGTGATGTATTCCAGGCTGTCCTCGGCCGAAAGGGCCTGTTCCTGAAGGGAGTTGAAGGCCTCGGTGTAGGCCTTGAGGTCTTCTTTCCGCTCCAGATAGAGGCTACTCGTCAAATGGTCGAGAACAACCACGTCCAGATCAGCGATGTTCGGAAACGAAAAAATAAGAAAGGGGCCGGTGAGACCGACGTGCCCACCGGCGGCAAAGGGGAGCACCTGCAGCGTCACATGCGGCAGCCTGGCCACTTCCGCCAGTCGCCTCAACTGCCGTCCCATCACGCCGTATCCGCCGACCGGCCTGCGCAGTACGGCCTCGTCGACGACGGCGCTCAGCTTCAGGGGCGGGTCACCGCGCAGCACGTCCTGGCGCGCGAGCCGTACCTGCACCAGCTCGTCCACCTGCCCCTCCGGCAGTCCGTCAAGCGCGGCCCGGGTCACGGCCCGGGCGTACTCGGGCGTCTGCAGCAGGCTGGGCACCACGGCGGTCTCCAAGGTGCGCACCTTGCAGGCCTGTTGCTCCAGTGAGATGAAATCGCGGTACGCAGGCGGCAGCAGCCCCTTGTACGCATGCCACCACTGGTGGCGCGTCGCCCTGTCGCCGTCCGCCCCGGCCAACGCTTCGAACAGGGCCCGTAGTTGGGGATCCTGTACCTCATACGCATCGAGCAGCACCCCCACGTCGGCCGGCTTGGCGCTGCTCGCGCCGGTCTCTATGCGGCTCACTTTCGACTGGTGCCAGCCGACGAGCTGTGCCACTTCGCCACTCGTGAGTCCCGCTCGGTCGCGCAGCGCTCGCAGTTCGGCGCCGAGTTTGCGGCGCCGCACGGCGGGCCCGTACTTCATGCCCGACTCCTTCCGCTCGGTGAAGGTGGGACCTGCCCTTTCGAGGAGGGCGGGGCCCTGTGGGTCGATGGGTCAGTGTCGCTCCCAAATACGGTCTTCCGTAGCAGAGTTCACCGCTTCGAGCGACAGATATATGCATATCTTGGGGGATCCGCGCGCGTTGGGGCTTTGGTAGTGGCAGTCTGGCGCGAAGCACCAGTCCGGGGTTCTCCGTGATTCAGGTGATTCGTTCATTCCGGCCAGGCTTGCGCCGGGAGTTCGGCCCCGGTGGGAAAGGGACAACGTCGCCATGGCAGATCACCAGGAAGCATCCGTCACGCTGCCGAGCGTTCCCGCCTCGGTGTCCGCGGCACGGAACTACGTGATCAACGTGCTGTCGGAGTGGGGGCTGCCCGGCGACACCGAGGTGGCCGACACCGTGCGCCTGATCGTGTCCGAGCTGGCCACGAACGCCGTTCAGCACACCTTCGGTCAGTCGCCCAACTTCACCGTGGATCTGGAGCTCGAGCGCGACGAGCAGCTGCGCATCGGGGTGACCGACAGCCACCCCCGCTTCCCCAAGCGGCTGCCCGCCGCGGTCCAGCAGGACAACGGCAGGGGCATGGTCATCATCCGCTGGCTCACCGCGGAGTGCGGTGGCCGGCTTTCGGTGAACGCCACGGCGGAGGGCGGCAAGACGGTCTGGATCGCGCTGCCGTGGACGGCGCCGGTACAGAGCTGAACCCCTGAGAGCGGTCCTCTTCAGCCCGTACGGGGAGTGACCAGGCCCGACTCGTAGGCGAGGACCACCAGTTGGGCGCGGTCCCGGGCGCGGACCTTGGTCATGGCCCGGTTGACATGGGTCTTCGCGGTCAGCGGGCTGATGACCATGTGGTCGGCGATCTCGTCGTTGGAAAGACCCTGCGCGACCAGGGCCACGGCCTCGCGCTCCCTGCCGGTGAGTTCGTCCAGGGCGGTGCCGGCGGACCCGGGCAGCGGCTGAGTGACGAAACGGTTGATCAGCCTGCGGGTGAGCGAGGGCGCGAGCAGGGCGTCACCGCGGGCCGCGACCCGTACCGCATGCAGCAGATCCTCCGGCAGGATGTCCTTCACCAGGAACCCGGCGGCGCCCGCGCGCAGTGCGTCCAGGACGTACTCGTCCATGCCGTAGTTGGTCAGCATCACCACGTGCACGGCGGTGAGCGACGGGTCCGCGGCGATCCGCCGGGTGGCCTCGATCCCGTCGACCACCGGCATCTGGATGTCGATCAGGGCGACGTCCGGCACATGCCGCCGTACGAGCTCGAGACCCTCCTGGCCGTTCCCTGCCTCGGCCACCACCTCGATGTCGTCCTCCAGATCGAGCAGCGCACGGAAACCGCTGCGGATCAGTGGCTGATCGTCGACGAGTACGACGCGAACGGTGCTCATCAAGCACGCTCCACGGGAAGTTCGGCCTGGACGGTGAAGCCGCGCGCGGCCTTCGGCTCGGCGCGCAGGCTGCCGCCGAGCGCGGTGACGCGCTCGCGCATGCCGATCAGCCCGAGGCCGGGTTGCGGCGGCTGATCCGCGGTGGCCTTGCCGTCGTCGTCGACCCGGACGGTCAGCGCATCGGGACGGTGGTCGACGCGGACGGTGACGGTGGTGGCGCCCGCATGCCGGACGATGTTGGTCAGGGCTTCCTGGACGATGCGATAGGCGGTACGGCCCACCGCGGCCGGTATGTCGCCGCGTTGCCCCTCGACGGTCAGCTTCGTGTCGAGGCCGCCGCGACAGGCCCGCTCCACCAGCTCGGCCAGGTCATCAAGACCACGCGGCGGTGCGGTGTCGTCGTCGCGCAACGCCTCCAGGGTGGCGCGCAGTTCACGGGTCGCCTCCCGTCCGGCTTCCTGGATCGCGAGCAGGGTCTCGGGAACCTGCTCACCGCGACGACGCGCCATATGCACGGCGACCTCCGCCTGGATCTTGATGATCGAGATCTGATGCGTGAGGGAGTCGTGCAACTCCCTTGCGATATGCAGCCGTTCCTCGTCCGCCCGGCGTCGCGCGGTCTCCTCGCGGCTGCGCTCCGCCTCCTGCGCCCGCCGCTCCGCCTGCCGCAGCGCCTCGCCCGCGGCGAACGCGGCGATCAGCCAGGCCGCTTCGAGCGTGCCGCGGGCCTGGGCGAGCGCCTCGCTCGCGGGCTCGTCGAGGAAGGCAAGGGCCGACAGATGCAGTACGAGGATCAGGGAGACGGACGCGATCACCGTGACCACGTGGTGGCCGGCCCGCACCGCGCAGTACACCGCGACCAGATAGGCGACGGACAGTACGTCGAACCCGGCCGCCTGGTAGCCCACGGCGCACACCCCGGTGACGGCGAGGACCACCAGAGGGGCCCGTCGGCGCGCAACGAGGGCGAGGCCGCCGACCGCGAGCAACGCATAGCCGACAGGGCCCGCGCCCGGGTCGGGAGCAGGCCCGGTCAGACCGGTCCCCACGAGCAGAGCCGCCACGGCGACGGCGACCAGCCAGTCCGTGACACCTGCGGGGACACGAAAGCGTGCGGTGTCCATGAGGCGCACCCTAGCCCGCCGTGCCCGCCCGGCGAATCGTGCCGGTGCAGGAGCGTTCGGCTACCACGAGCGCGGTATACGGCGCGGATCTGCCATGTGCGCGGTAGCGGGGTCCGCCGCCGGCAGCAGGGCCAAGTGTCTGCGCCTGCCGGACGACCGGCGGGTGGTGCGGGCCGCACGATCGAGGTGGATCGCAGGGCGGACCCGCCGCCCGTGAAGGAGGAGTCATGAGCGCGACACAGGTTCTGATGGCGGCCGCAGAGGGCGGAGTCATCGGCGACGGACGGACGGGGGCCAACCTGGCGCTGGGCGTAGGCCTGCTGGGCGTGGCCCTGGGCTGGCTGGCCCGTGCCCGCACCACTGGCCGGATCAGCTTCGGCAGCGCACGCGGCGGTGGGATCTCCGCCCTCGCGGTGGGGCTGGCCGCAACGATTCTCGCCGTACTGCACCTGGCCACCTCCGAGGGCGGCGCCGGTACGGGCAACGGAATCGTGGGTGCTTACCTGGCCGTGCCCCTGGGGCTGGCGGCCATGGCTTTGGGGGTACGGGTGCTGAGCGGTATCGGCAGGAATGGTGCCTCGCCTGGGCGTGGTGGCCCTCAGGGTGCCGACAGGTGATGCTTGGTGCGCTCCGTGCGCTCCGTGCGCTCCGTGCGCTCCGTGCGTTCCGTGCGTTCCGTGCGTTCCGTGCGCTTGAAGTGCGGCCCCGCTCCGCCCGGCCCGGGCGGAGCGGGGCCGCGTCGTGGGCAGGTACCGCAGCGGCGGGGCGACGCAGCCGCGGGGCGACGCCGCCTCAGATCTGACCGGCTCCCGCGCCCGTCCGCCCGAACGCCCCCCGCAGCAACGCCCGTAGCGTCCCCGCCGCGGCGTTCGACTCCTCGGCGCGGTGCACCACCGAGATGGTCCGCCGCAGCGTCGACGGTTCAAGTCGCCGTACGCCCAAGGGAGTCGAAGCCATCCGCGCCACCATCTCCGGCACCACCGCCACCCCGAGGCCGGCACTGGCCAGCGCGCAGACGACGGCATAGCCCGGCGTCCGCATCAGCACCGAAGGCACCGCCCCGGCTGCCGCCAGCGCCGCCTCCACTCCGCGGCGCCGAGGATGGTCGGGCGCCATCGAGACCAGTGGCTGGCCGGCGAGATCGGCGAGCGGCAGCCGGTCGGCCCCGGCCACGAGCACATGACCGGGCGCGGTCACCAGGACCAGCTCCTCCACGAGCAGCACCTCGGCCCGTACGGAGCGCGGCAACGGCTCGGGGTCGGCCGGCTCATAGGTGTGGGTGAGAGCGAGGTCCATCTCCCCGTCGGCCACGGCCGTCACCCCCGCGGGCGGTTCGAACTCCGCGACGGTCAGCTCCACATCGGGATGCGCCCGGCGGAACGCACTGAGCGCCGGCGGCAGCAGATGGATCCCCGCGCTCGGAAACGTACCGATCCGCAGCCGCCCGCCGGACAGGCCCGACAGCTGCGCCAGTTCGAGTCGCGCCCGGTCCAGCTCGTCCAGGATCCTGCGCGCCCGTGCGACCAGGAGCTCTCCGGCAGCGGTCAGCCGGGCGCCGCGATGATGCCGTACGAGCAGCGTGGTGCCGGCCTCACGTTCCAGCTTGGCGAGTTGCTGGGAGAGTGCGGGGGCCGTGTAGCCGAGGCGCTGAGCGGCCCGGGTGATCGAGCCCGCTTCGGATACGGCGACGAGCGCGGCCAGCCGGGTCGGGTCGTACATGACTCCAGCCTAAAGCAGTGCTTAAGGCAGACCCAGAAAGTTGCAAGTACCTGCTGAAGGCTGCATCGCGGCAGGCTGAACCCCATGGATGCCACGCTGCTCGCCTTCACCCTGCTCGCCGCGGGTCTGGTCGCCCTGCCGGGCGCGGACTTCGCCGTGGTCGTACGGGGGGCGCTCGCCTCCCGCAAGGCCGGTCTCGCCTGCGCCTTCGGGATCGCGGCCGGGCTCCTGCTGCACACCGTGCTTGCGGTGGCCGGTGTCGCGGCGGTCCTGGCGGCCCTGCCGACGCTGTTCCGTACGCTCCAGCTGATCGGCGCCGCTTATGTGCTCCACCTGGGAGTGCAGGCGCTGCGCTCCCTGCGCCGCCCGCGCACGGCGCCCGGCTCCGACACCGGGGCGCCGGCCGCCGTACCGCAGCTCTCGGCGGCCGCGGCCCTGCGCCAGGGCTTCCTCACCAACGCCCTCAACCCCAAGGCGTCGATCACGTTCCTGAGCATCCTGCCGCAGTTCGTACCCGACCAGGGATCCGCGCTGCCCCGCACGCTGCTGCTCGCGGCGATCGTCGTCGTACTCGCTCTGCTCTGGTTCCCGATGGTCGCCCTGCTCGTCGACCGGCTCGGCCGGTTCCTGCGCCGGCCGCGGACCGCGCGCATCGTCGAGGCCGCCACCGGGGTCGCCCTCACGGCGCTCGGTCTTGGTCTGCTCATCGCGCCACTGGCCGGCTGAGGCGTCTGCCTCCCGGGAGCCGGGAGGCAAACCTCAACTCCACTGCCTGGTAAGGGGGTCAGCGCACCCGCCCGTACCACACGCTCCTCGTCCAGATCTTCTCCAGACGCACCTTCGAACCGGGCTTGGGCGAGTGCCAGATGCGGCCCTTCCCGGCGTATATGCCTACGTGGTACACGTTCCGGCCCGAGTGGAAGAACACCAGGTCGCCGTACTTGCGGTTGTTCGCCCGGACGTGCCGGGTCTTGTTGTACTGGGCCGCTGCCGTGCGCGGCAGCTTCTTGCCAGCGCGCTTGAACGAGTAGAGCGTCAGCCCGGAGCAGTCGAAGCGGCGTGGTCCTGCGGCCCCGTACTTGTACGGTGACCCCTTCTTCGATGCCGCGATCTGCACGGCCTTGCCGGCCACTGTGGCGGCCTCGGCCTCGCTTGTTGCTCCTGGTACGAGAACGGTGCCGCCGACCACCGCGAGGGTGAGCGCCGAAGCGCTTCCCGCCCGCGTGAGCAGTGACGGAACACGATGACGCGCAGTCATGCGCAACCCTTCGTCAGCCGCCTGAGAAGGATGACCTGTCGGATTCGGGCCAACGAAGATGCCCGGCCGCCTTTGCGTCACGGCTGCTGCCGCGCCGGTCCGGCGACTTCACCCCAAGGGGCGCCCGGGCCTTGCGGCCCCACGCCCCGTACTGCTCGGGTCCTCCACTCCTGCCGGTCCACCGATGTCGACCTGGCATCCGGGCGGCGGCAGGACTCGGCGTCCACCCGGACCGCCCCGCCGCTGTGGCGGGGGCTTGTCGTCGGAAGGGATCTTCACGCACCACCGGAGTGATTTCCGAGTAGAAACGACTGTTTGTGAGGCTCCTCACGGCTGACCTGTTCGGGTGGACAACGGCCGGTTACGCGCAGAGATCGGCGCCCCGACGACCCTCGTACCAGCGGCGGAATGACATATTCCGGCTCGCGCGTACAAACATTGCGCAACTCTTCTCGTGCGTTCGGCCGTTGAGCGGCTACGCCATATGAGGGAGCGCGATTGGGCTAAGGACAGGCGCGCGCAGACGCCTCTTCCCCCTCCGCCGCGGCCTGTTTCATGTCTTGGCGGCCGGCGGTACGGCGACCCGCCCGCTGCGCCGCTCCCCGTCGAGCACACGCAACGCCCGCGCGAGCGTCGCCGCGTGCACCTCGCTCTCGCCCCTTCGGTGCATCGAGTCCAGCGCTTAACGCAGCGCCACCGCCTTCGTGACCAGGGCCTGGGCGGCGCGCAGCCCGCTGTAGGTGTCGTGCCCGCGCGCCGGGTTGATCCTGCCGAGCAGATCGACGACTTCGAGATGGCGATCGATCAACTCACCCTCGGCGCGCGTCAGGGCCGGCAGGGCCGGCGGCTCCCTCGCCCGCGACCCGCACGTCCTGCGGGCGCTGGTCGCGACGGCCGGAGCCGACCATGTCCTGCTCGGCTCGCACTGCCCGTTCGACATGGGCTCCGACGACCCCGTCGGAGCGCTCCACGCGGCAGGCCTGCCCGCGGGCGGCATCGCCGCCATCCGCAGTCACAACGCCGCCGGCCTGCTCCACCTCACCTCTGCCTGAGGAGGTTCCCACCATGAACTCCCGCCTGCTCACCCACTTGCGCCACGTCGACCTGCCCGTGCCCGACTACGACAAGCAGCTCGACTTCTACGCAGGTGTCTGGGGCCTGACCCCGTGGTCGAGGACTCCGGTATCTCCTTCCTTGCCGCCCAGGGCAGCCCCGAGCAGTACGTCGTACGGCTGCGCAAGGCCGCCGCCGACAAGCTCGCCGGACAACTCCTGGCCGGGGGAGTGCAGTTGACCTCGCAGCCCGGCAGCGTCGACGCCCCGGGCGGGGGCTACGGCTTCCGGTTCTTCGACGTGGACGCCTGGTACGAACGCCACCTCGACTTCCGGCTGTCGGACACCCTCAGCTCGCCCCACATGGGGGAGGTCATGCACTTCCTGCGGATCAGCACCCAGCAGCACTTCATGGCCCTCGCCAAGGGGCCGCACACCACTCATGCGGGCCGGGTTCACGAAGATCCGGGGTCCGGGCCGGCACATGGCCGGCGACAACACGTTCACGTACTTCCTCGACCCGCACGGCAACACCGTCGAGTACACCGCCGAGTTGGAGGAGCTCGACGAGGACACCTGGCACCCCCACGTGTACGACTTCTCCCGGCCCGAGGTCACCGACCAGTGGGGTACGGCCAACCCGCTGAACGAACTCGTCGCCAAGGAGTCGTTCAACGACCCCGACCGCGGCTGCTTCGTCGTGACCGGCGGTCTGCGCGGCCTCCTTGCGGCGGCACTGGACGTACCCGCGGGCCCTTATGTCTCCCAAGTCCGGCTGCTCGCCCCCGTACAGCCCTCCTCGATCAGGGACTTCGTCACGTTCGGGGAGCATGTCGGGGGCGTACGCAGGTCGGTGAGCGGTGCGGCCGGGGTGCCCGACCAGTGGTACGACGCACCCACCTTCTACTTCTCCGACCCGCACGCGGTGTTCGGTCCCCACGGCGACGTCCCGATGCCGCCCGGCTCGTCGGTGCTCGACCACGAGCTCGAAGTGGCCGCCGTCATCGGCCGCGACGGGAGCGACCTCACGCCGGAGCGGGCGCGTGACCACATCGTCGGCTGCACGGTCTTCAACGACTGGTCTCGGGTCGTCCGGCCCAGGGTTCACGTGTCGAGAAGGGCATCCACCACGGCCCTGGCCACCCGGCTCGCCCGTTCCGGGGTCCAGTAGTCGGGTTCCTCCAGCGTGGACACGTAGTAGCCGCGGGTGAGCAGGGACAGGACGTCGGCCACGAGGGCGGCGTCCGACACCCCCGCGGCGGTGGACGCGTCGCGGAACTCCTCGCGGGCCTCGCGCGGTTCCTGGCGGTCGACGCCGGCCGGGTCGGAGTGGGCCGAGGCGAGCATCTCGAACCAGAGTGAGCGAAGGAGCAGGTCCTCGGGCTCGGTGCTCAGATGCCACTCGACGGTGGCGCGCAGCCGGTCCGGGCCGGTCAGATCGCCCAGCCGGTCCGCCTGCTCGGCCCGCCACCGGGACTCGGCCGCGCGGACGGCGTTGGTGATCAGCGCGCTGCGGGTCGGCACGTAGTTGGTGACCATGGCCGTGGAGCCGCCGAGTTCCTTGGCCACGGCGCGGATAGTGATGGCGCGCGCGCCGTCGCGGGCGGCGACAGCGAGGGTCGCCTGGGCGATTGCCTGGCGGCGCTGGACTTCGTCGACGTCGATCGGCATGGAATCAACCTAGCTGAGTGGGGGGTTGACGCTGCACGCGCCTAGATGCAACGTTGTTATATCACGACGTTGTCTCAAAGTTTGCTTCCCTGGAGGGCTACATGAGCCTTGCCGTTCGACGTGTCCTGCCGGAACCTGTCCCTCCGTCCGCACGGCAGCACATGGTGCGCATGCGCGACGGAGTGCAGCTGGCCACCGATGTGTACGGGGCCGACCGGGAGGCGCCCGCGCCGACGGTCCTGGCGCGTCTGCCCTACGACAAGAACAGCCGGTACGTCTTCTTCGACAGGATCGCGGAGAGGTTCACGGCGCACGGATACGTCGTGGTGGTGCAGGACGTGCGGGGCAAATTCCGCTCGCAGGGCAGGACGTTGGGCTGGACCGGCGAGGTCGACGACGGTTACGACACCCTCGAGTGGATCGTCCGCCAGCCGTGGTCCGACGGGACCGTGGGCATGTTCGGGGACTCGTACTACGGGTTCACGCAGTGGTCGGCCGTCTCCAGCCAGCACCCCGCGCTGCGCGCCATCGTCCCCCGGGTGACCAGCACCACGAACGCGCCGGGGATCGCCACGTATGACGCGGGTGCGGGGCGTCAGCCCTTGTGGCTGGAAGGGGCCACCTACCAGGCGCAGGTGTGGACGGACCACCACATCCACGAGTTCGAGGTCGACTTCAGCCGCCGCCCGCTCATCGACGCCTACGAGGAGGCCTTCGCCGCGATCGGCAAGCGCTCCGCCGGCTTCGACCTCGTCGTCGGAGGCATCCCGCTCGACCCGTACAACGGGCCGCACCCGTACGACGCCCGCCCCGTACCCGTGCTGCACTGCGCGGGCTGGTTCGACAACCTCGGCACCGCCCACCTGCGCGACTACGAGGAACTGGCCAAGCGCCCCGGCTGGGCGGCCGTCCAGTACCTCATCGCGGACACCATCGACCACGAGAACTACTTCCTGGAGGACGCCCCGGCGACCCCAGAGAGCGACCACATGGTGTCCGTCGACGCCCTCGAGCGGAAGCTGGACTCCTACACGGGGCCCGCTATCGAGTTCTTCGACGTCTTCCTCAAGGGCGCCGCGCACCCCGACACGCTGCCGCGGGTCCGCTGGAAGCTCGGCCATGTGGGCTGGCGCACCGCGGCCACCTGGCCTCTTCCCGAAGCCAGGGCAACGGAGTTGTACCTGACGGACCCGACCTCCGCGAGCGGCACCGTCCCCGGTGGGGGACTGGCCCCGCGCCCCGACGACCGGGCGGAATCGGGCCAGTGGCGCTACGACCCGGACGATCTCGTGCCGTCCGCCGCGACCGACACCTTCCTGCAGCTGCGCGACCACGCCGACGAGCGCCGCACCCTCGACCGGGACGACGTCCTCGTGTTCACCGGCGCCGCCGCCACCCGGCCGCTCGACCTTGCAGGCCCCGTGCACGCGGTGCTGCACGTCGAGAGCACGGCGCCCACGTACGACCTTTTCGTACGCCTCCTCGATCTCGCCCCCGACGGGACGGCCCGCCTCATCCTGCGCGGCTGCGCCCAGGCCGACCGGCCCGGCGAGGTCGAGATCGCGCTGGGCCACACCGGCTACCGGGTGCGTCCTGGCCACCGGCTCGCGCTGATGATCGCCGGCAGCGACTTCCCGAACCACCTGCCCAACTCCGGCTCCCTGGAGAGCCCGTGGCGCGCGACCACCCCCAAGGCGAGCCTGCAGCACCTGCATACCGGTGCCGCCCACCCCTCCCGCCTGTGTCTGACCGTCCTGCCCGAAAGCGGCGAATAGCCCCTGCACCCAGGAGTGCCCATGCTCCCTCTGCGATACCTCATCACCCTGGCCTCGGCACGGAACGCGGGGAGCGTTGTCCGCCCGGCCGTCGATGGAGCGCACCACCGGGCCGCCCGACGGCGGCGCCACGGAGGCGGTCCGCGATGAGCCTGCGCTTCCTGTCGGTACGGCTCGGCATGCTCGTCCTGACCGTGCTCGTCTCCAGCCTGGCCATCTACGGCGCGATGTTCCTCACGCCCGGGGACCCCGCCACCCTGCTCGTCGGGGGCAGCCGCAACCCCGATCCCGCCGTCCTGGCGCAGATCCGCAGCGACTACCACCTGGACGACCCGTTCATCCAGGGCTATTGGCACTGGCTGAGCAACTTCCTGCAAGGCGACTTCGGCCAGTCCCTCGTCTACCGCGAGTCCGTCACCGGCCTGATCGGCGAACGCGCCGGCGACACCGTGGCCCTCGTCGCCTACGCCGCCGTACTCGTGCTGGCCGGCGGCATGCTCATCGGCACGGTCGCCGCCCTGCGCGGCGGGCGCACGGAGGCGCTGGCCACGACGCTGACCGCGGGCGCGATGGCGGTGCCCACCTTCGTCATGGCGGTGCTGCTCATCTGGCTCTTCGCCGTCCAGCTCCCGTGGTTCCCCGTGTACGGATCCGGCGAGGGCTTCACGGACACGCTGGCGCATCTGACGCTGCCGGCCGTCGCGTTGGCGCTGAACTGGATCGGATACGTGGCCCAGGTGACGCGGACCGCCGTGCGCGGCGAACTGCGCTCCGAGCACGTGGAGACCGCCCGCAGCCGCGGCGTACCCGAACGCGTCGTGATCCGGCGGCACGTCCTGCACAACGCCTCCGGAGCGATGTTCGCCGTCTCCGGCGTCGGCATCGCCGGACTCATCGCCACCGCGGCCGTCGCGGAGCAGGCGTTCGGCACCGGAGGGCTCGGCGCCCTCATGATCGAGGCCGCGTCCAAGCAGGACATGGCCGTCGTCCAGGCCGTCTCCCTGATCTTCGTCATCGTCTTCGTGGTCATCAACACCGGCGTCGATCTCATCAGCGCCGCCGTGGATCCCCGTATCGCCGCACAGAAGGGGGCCACCCGATGACCGCCCTGCCGACGGCCCTGTCCACCCGTACCCCGGCCAAACGGCGCACCGGCCGCCGCGACCCCCTCACGCTGGTCGCGGGCGGTGTGGTCGCCCTGTTCGTTCTCCTCGCGGTGCTCGGACCGCTGCTCGCCCCGCACGATCCGAACGCCGTCGACCTGCTGAACGTCAACGCCGGTCCGTCCGGCGCCCATTGGCTCGGCATGGACGACACGGGACGCGATCTGCTGTCCCGGCTGATCGCCGGCGCACGGGCCACCCTCGCCGCGCCCGCCGTAGTGATCGCCGTGTCCACCGCGCTCGGCACGCTCCTCGCGCTGACCGCGGCCTGGTTCGGGGGCTGGCTCGACCGGTTCGTCTCCGGAGCCCTGGACGTCGTCTTCGGCTTTCCGGGGCTCATCATGGCCGTCCTCGTCGCCGCGGTCTTCGGCGCCGGACTCACCGCGCCGATCGTCGCCCTGTCGATCGCGTACCTGCCCCTGATCACCCGGGTCGTACGCTCCGCCGCGATCAAGGAACGCCATCTGCCGTACGTGGCGGCGCTGCAGCTCCTGGGCGCTCCCACGGCCCGCATCTGGCTGCGCCACCTGCTGCCCAACCTGCTGCCGCTCGTCCTCGTCCAGGCCACCATCGGCTTCGGCTACGCGCTGCTCGACGTGGCCGCGATCTCGTTCCTCGGGCTCGGCAGCCAACCCCCGGACCCCGAATGGGGGTTGATGGTCGCCAACGGTGCCCCGTCCATCCTCGCCGGCCAGCCCCAGCAGTCGCTGTACGCGGGCATCGCGATCCTGATCGTCGTCGTCGCGTTCAACCTGCTCGGGACGGGTCTGTCCCGACGTCTGCTCGGAGAGAGCGCATGAGTGCACCCCCTCTGCTCCACATCGACGGGCTCGGCATCGACCTGCCCCTCGACGGCGAACCACGCACGGTCGTCCACCGCGCCGACGTCACCATCCCGGAGGGCCGAGCCGTCGCCCTGGTCGGCGAATCGGGCTCGGGCAAGTCCCTGACGGCCCGCTGCGTGATGGGACTGCTGCCCGGCGGTGCCCGCATCCACGGCGACGTACGGTTCGCGGGGGAGTCGGTGCCGGGGATGAACGCCGAGCGCCTGCGCGCCTTCCGTGCGGCCGAGGTCGCCATGGTGTTCCAGGACCCGCGCGCCCATATCAACCCCGCCCGCAGCATCGGCGACTTCCTCATCGAGGGCCTGACGACGGCGCGCCGCGTCCCCGCGGCCGAAGCGGTCAAGAAGGTGACCGGCATCCTGCGCGAGGTCGGCATCCCGGACGCCGACCGCCGTATGCGCCAACGCCCCCACGAACTGTCGGGCGGACTGCTCCAACGCGTCATGATCGCCGCGGCGTTGGCCGTGGAGCCGCGGCTGCTCCTCGCGGACGAGCCGACCACCGCCCTCGACGTGACCACACAGGAGGAGGTGATGGCCATCATCGGCGAGGCGCGCGAAGCCCGCGGTCTCGCGCTGCTGTTCATCACCCACGACCTGGAACTCGCGGCCGCTGTCAGCGACCGCGTCGTGGTGATGTACGCGGGCTCGACCGTCGAGGAACTCCCCGCCGCCCGTCTGCGTGCGCACGCCGCCCACCCGTACACCCGCGCCCTGCTCGCCTCTCGCCCCTCGGTCTTCGACGAGACCGCGGAACTCCGCTCCATCCCCGGCCGGCCCCTGTCCGGCTTCGAGGCGCCCGTGGGCTGCGCCTTCAGCGACCGCTGTACGCACGTCCAGGACGTCTGCCGCAGAGAACGCCCGCAGCCGACGCCTCACGGTGAGGCCTTCGCGGCCTGCCACTTCCCGTACGTTCCCGCCTCCGAGGAGACCGCCGACCATGCTTGAGGTACGCAACCTCCGTAAGGAATACGGGGAGTTCGTCGCCGTGGACGAGGTGACGTTCGCGCTCCCGGAGCAGGGGGCCATGGCCATCGTCGGCGAGTCCGGATCGGGCAAGACGACCACCGCGCGCATGATCGCCGGGCTCGAGGCGCCCAGTGGCGGAAGCGTTGTCGTCGCGGGCGAGGAGCGCACGCCGGGGCGTCTGCGCGCTCGCGAGCGCCGTGCCCGCGGCCGCCAGATCCAGATGGTCTTCCAGGACCCCTACGCCTCGCTCGACCGGAGCCAGCGCGTCGGGGACGCCCTCGCCGAGGCGGTCGGCCTCCACCAGCGCCTGCCGGCGGACGGGTTGCGTGCCCGGGTGGCCGAACTCCTCGACATGGTGGGTCTGGACGACCGCCAGGCACGCTCCCTGCCCAAGGCGTTGTCCGGCGGCCAGCGCCAACGCGTCGCGATCGCCCGCGCACTGGCCGCCGAGCCGCGTCTGCTTATCCTGGACGAAGCGATCGCGGCGCTCGACGTGTCGATCCAGGCCCAGATCCTGACCCTGCTGCGCCGCATCCGCACGGAGACGGGCACCGCGCTGCTGTTCATCACGCACGACTTGGGCGCGGTGCGCCACATCAGCGACGAGGTGCTGGTGATGCAACACGGCCGGGTCGTGGAACACGGCTCGGTGGCGACGGTGCTCGGCGCCCCGCAGCATCCGTACACGCAACGCCTGGTCGCCTCCATCCCCAAGCCGGGCTGGACTCCGCGGCGAAGGGCGGAGCGGTCGGCGGCCTGACCGCGTGTGAGTCTGCTCCCAGAGCGAAGACGGCTGCCCCGACGGGGGACGGGGCAGCCGTCTTCTTTGCTGAAGAGCACCTGGAGCGACGCGGATTTCGAGGGCATGGGATGGCACGACGTCACCATCCACGGTTTGTCCGTCCAGCCGACCGACGACATCCTGCCGCGCCTTCTCCTCGACCTCGACTACATCGTCCGCTGGGTCCACCCAGTCCCGCCCGCAACATACTTTTCGTTCTGGGTCTCTCCGGCGACGCTCGTCTTCGAGGATGTCTTCGACCTTGAGGGCGACCTCGACTTCAGGGGTGTTGACGTGGACTTGGAGATCGACAAGGTGCACCGGCTGGTGCCCACTGACGACCGGCCAAACTTTGCGCACTGTCCGTTCTGGCACATTGAGGGCCAGGCGTTTGACCTGAAGTTCCGTGCGTCAGGCTTCCGTCAGTACTTCCGGCAGACTCCGAGGCTCGTATCCCGGCAGGCATTGCCCTTGGGTGAACGCGGGGGTTGCGCCTTCACCGAACGTGGCTTCAGCTGACTTTGCCCTACCGAGGCACTTGGCGACGGCGAGCCCAGTGAGCGCGTCGACACCATCCGGGCCGGCCGATCGTACGCTCGACGGTGTCATCCGGAACTAGGGCAATCCTCGTTCAACGGTGGCCAGACTCTGTGTGGCATAGCGCCTGACGCGCTTGGTCCGGCCCTTGTCCGCCAGCCTGCGCAGCACGGCAGGTTCCGTGGAGAGCTCCGCCAGCAGCAGTTGCAGCCAGTCCGACCACGAGTCCTGGACGTCCTCATCGACGAGCAGGCGCGTCACCTCGCTGCTCTGAAAGATGGCGAGTTCGTTTGCTCGCCGAGTCGCATAGTCGCGGCCGGCCGGCGACGGGAGCTGTGTGATCCACGTTTGCCGTTCGGCCGGGGGAAGGTTCCCCAGCATCTGGAGGACGACCCCCGACGCGAGGCTCGGATCGGGCTCCAGGGCAACGGAGCTCAAGAGCAGGTCGTGGCACTGACTCCTCTTGCACGCCGCCAGGTAGACCGGCCACCGTTCATGCTCGTCGCTCAAGTCGCCCAGCACTGAACCGGTGCAGCCCGCCAACCCGACGAGTACTTCTGCGAGGCGCCCGTCCACCCGCACTACCGCCCTCCCCCCACCATCGCCTCCGCGCACACCGAGCCGCGAGATCAGTCCGTCACCGGGGTGAGAGCGTCCGGCCGGGACAGGACCTCGGACAGCGGCAGTGCGTCCCGAGCGGCAACGGTCCGGCGGATCCGCAGTTCAGCGCGTGTCCGTGGGCGGTACTTGGGCTCCTTCGCGCACCCGCAGGCCGACAGACCTTCGTAGCGCAGGCCTTCGCCCAGCACCGCGGCCACCACCGACCAACCGCGGACATCACGCCTGCGCGGTGGAGCGAAGTCGTGGCCGGCGCTGAGAAGTGTTCCTGAACAGTTCGGGCACAGGTGCTCCCGCCGCGGCCAGGCATGCCGCTTGAAGCTGACACGGCACGAGACGCACGCGTAGTGCAGCTTGTAGGTGGTCATGGCGTAGAGGCACACCGGGGCACCGTACCGAGGGGGCCTGCGAGCGGACCACCCGTTTCCGTCGGCGCGGAGTCCGCCGTCGGACACCACGTCCAAGGGGGAGCCGCAAGCGTGTGCCCCGGCAGCCACTGTGGACGCCGGGGCATACGCACAAGAGGTGGGCGCAGGCGGTCAGTTGCCCCGGGCCCAGGACAAGTCCGGCCTGCTGCGCGGCGCCCGCGCCTCGATCGCCGACGCCACGTGGAGCAGCAGGTCCTCCTGGAAGCGGCCGCCGATCAGCTGCACACCCGAGGGGAGTCCGTCGCGCAGGCCGGTCGGGACGGAGAGGGCCGGGAAGCCGAGGACCGGGACGGACTGCATGGGCCACTGTGCGGTGAGGAGTTCGGCGACGCGGGTGTTGCCGGCGAGGTCGGCGTCCTGCTCGAACGGGGGCTCTGCGCACACCGGCGTCAGCACGATCCGGTCCTGGCCGAGGAACTCCTGGAGGCGGTTGATCAGCGTGCCCCGGCGGGCGTAACCCTTGATGTAGTCGGTGAGGCTGGGCTGTTCGCCCCAGATCTGCGCGGCCGCGTCGAAGGAGGCGGCCAGCGAGACCCGTACGCTCTCGTCCCCGAAGGTGTCGATCTCGTACATCATCGTCTTCAGCTCCTGGTACAGGAGCAGCGACCACAGCCGCGCCGCCTCCCCGAGCAGCGGCAGTTCGACCTCCTCCACCTCGTGCCCGGCCTCGGCGAGCCAGCGGGCCGCGTCGTCGACGGCCGCGTCCACGGCCGGGTGCGACTTCGTGACGCCGGCGTCCCGTACGACCGCGACCTTGACCGGGCGTCCCGGCTCGCCGAGCGGGGGACGTACCGGCAGGCCGACGGGGTCGTTCAGGTCCGGGCTGATCATCGCGTGCAGACCGAGGCGTACGTCGTCCACGGTCCAGCCGAGCGTTCCGTGCACGGCCATGGTCTGGAAGGACAGGGGGGCGTCGAACTCCTCCATCCCGCGCGGCTCCATCCCGGACACAAGGCCCACCGTGGGCCGCAGGCCGACGGCGCCGCAGCAGTACGCGGGAAAGCGGACCGAGCCGCCGATGTCGTTGCCCTGCGCGATGGGCGTCATGCCGGCCGCGACGGATGAGGCCGCGCCGCCGGACGAGCCGCCGGGGGTGTGACCGGGGTCGTACGGGTTGAGCGTCTTGCCGTGCAGGTCGTTGCCGGTGAACCAGCGCACCGCGAACGCCGGACTGTTGCTCCGGCCCAGCAACGTGGCACCGGCCGCGCGCAGCCCGGCGACACAAACGGCGTCGTCCTGCGCGATGGCGCCGGCCCAGGCGGGGACGCCGTGCGAGCTGGCGTAGCCGCGCTGCGCGGTGTTGATCTTGATGGAGACCGGGACGCCCAGCAGCGGTGGCAGCTCCCCACCGGCCGCCACCGCGCTGTCGGCCGCGGCGGCCTGGGCGAGCGCCTCCTCGGGCCGGATGTCCACGAGCGCGTTGAGCGCCGGATTGGTCTCCTCGATCCGGGCGAGGAAGGCCTTGGCGACCTCGGTCGCGGAGAAGGTCTTCGCGCGGATACCGGCGGCCAGTTCGGCAGCCGAGCGGTCCCACAGCGGCGCGCTGCCGGCGGTGTCGGTCATCGATGTCTCCTGAGTCGAAGAAGCCTGAGTCGAGGCCTGAGGTGCGTTCCGAGGCGTAGGGGAGGCCGTCACTTGGCGGTCCCTCCCAGGTGGGCCGCCCACGGCATGCCCATGTACGCGAAGGAGGCAGGAGCTCCGCTGATGCGCTTGTTCATGAACATCCGCTCGTGCGTGGTGGCCAGGAACACGGCCGGCAAGGTGGGCGTGAACAGAGCCTGGGCCTTGGCGTACGCCTCGGCTGAGGCGGCGGGGTCGGGCGCGGTGCGCGCCTGGTCGAGCAGTCGGGTCACCTCGGGGTTGTGGTAGCGGGTCCAGTTGAAGATGCCGCGGGGCGTGACGCTCTCGGCGACGTACGAGGCCGGGTCGGGCATCGTGACATAGCCGAAGGTGAGGACGAGATCCAGCCCCTTGCGCACCGAGGGGTCGTAGAAGAGCGAGGACATCTCGGTGGGCTGGAGCTGCTTGATCTCGATGCCCACGCCGATCTTCTTCGCCGCCGCCTGGATGAAGGTCAGCGCCTGCAGCCCGCGCTGGTCCCCGGCGGGAATGGCCGCCACCAGCGGGCGCGTGGCCGGACGCGCCTGAGCGACCAGCTTCTTCGCCTTCTCCACGTTCGGCTCGGGGACATCGGGCAGCGCGGCATAGGCGGTGTCGAAGGTGTCCGCGGCCTGGTCTCCGCGCCAGGTCAGCGGCGGTACAAGGGACTTCAGGGTGGTGGCGTCGCCGCCGAACACGTTCTTGATCAGCGCCTCGCGGTCGATGACCAGGGACAGCGCGTCGAGCAGCTTGCGGTCGGCCGCGGGCGACTCGGCGTTCGCCGGCATCAGCAGCACGTTCTGGGTCGAAGGACCGAGATATACGGTGCCGTTGCCGGCCTTGGCGAGCGCGGTGGCGCTGCTGGGCGGCAGCTCGTACGTGCCGTCCACCTCGCCGGAGAGCAGCGCGCTCGTGAGGGTGTTGTTGTTGGTGATGAACTTGAACTCGATGCTCTTCGCCTTGGGCTTGAGCCCGGTGTCCCAGTAGCCGTCGTGACGTTCGAGGGTGATGCCGCTCCCGGACTTCCAGGACACCGGCCGGTACGGCCCCGTGCACATCAAGCCGCCCTTGGCGCTTCCGTAGGAAGGTCCGGCCTTCGCGGTGAACTTCTTCTGGCTGACCGCGCCGAACGAGGTGGCGAGCGCCTTGGTCAGCGCCTGGTCGTACCCCTTGGTCCGCAGCGTCACCTGGTGCGGTCCTGTGGCCTTGATCGAGGTCACCGTGGCCAGGTAATTCCCGTACAGCGCCTGTGTCCTGGGGTCGCGCTGGCGGTCCAGGCTGTAGATCACGTCCTCGGTGGTCATGGGGGTGCCGTCCCAGAACGTGACATCGTCGCGCAGATCGAGCACCAGGGTGCGCTGGTCGGTCCAGGTGACCTTCCGTGCGAGGCCGGGGCTCAGGGAGAAGTCCGCGTTCATGCGGGTCAAGGTGTCGCAGAGGTTGGCCTCGACGGCCTGGGGCGAGTAGTCGCCGATCTTCGCGGGGTCGAGCGTCGTCGGTTCGCCGTACGGAAGTGCCCAGGTGACCCGGTCGACTTCGGCGGTTCCTGGCGCGGTCGTGGTGGTCAGGCGCCCGGGCTTGGGGGCGGTGTTGTTGCCGTTGCCGTTCGACGCGCCGGTACAGGCGGTGGTGGTCAGGAGGCCCGCGCTCGTGAGCAGCGCAAGCACCGTCTTCTTCGCAGCCATGGCTGGTGCTCCTTGCCGAGAAGGGTGAGGAGAAGGGAGACAGGAGAGTGAGGGGGGAGAGGGTGAGGCAAGTGCGGGGATGCAGGAGGACGCTCGACGGGGGAGAGGGAAACCGCGCCGGCGAGCCGTCCTAAATGAATGTCATATAACGCTGTTGCATCTCACGCTCGCATCTGGTGAGCTAACGCGTCAAGAGCAAGACGTGACCAACTCGCGAATCGGTCTGGGCCTCGCGTACGCCGCCCGTTCGCAGAAGCGGAGAACTGCCATGTCCTTCACGCCCGCCCTGGAGTTCGCGTTCGAGATCCGGGCCGAGGTCGCGGAGACCCTGCATATCGGCAACGGTGACGGGGAGGTCACCGAGTTCACCCCGATCACCGGAGGTGCCGTGGAGGGCCCCCGTCTTCGCGGAAAGGTCCTGCCCGGTGGCGGCGACTGGAGCAGCACGCGCGGGGAGGTGTGCGAACTGGAGGCCCGCTATCTGGTGCAGGCCGAGGACGGTTCGGTGATCGACATCGTCAACCGCGGCTACTACCGGCCCAAGGCCGACTCCCCGGATCAGTTCGACGATGAGCTGCAGGTCACCGAGGCCGGTCACTACTACCGCACCTCGCCCGTCTTCCGTACGGACGCCCCCGCCCACCGCTGGCTCGCCGGGACGGTCTTCGTCGGTCTGGCCAGGCCGGACGGCGACAACGTCGTGGTGATCCGTATGTACGCCCTCAAGTAAGGCCCTGGAAGGGCGGGTTGGGTGGCCGCTCGCTGTCGGCTACGACAGGGCCCGCCCCGGGGCGGCGAGCAGGATCAGCGGCTCGCGGCGGTTTGCCGGATTGGGTTCGCGGCGGATCAGGCCGCGGCTCTCCGGGGCGCGCACCATGTCGGCCATCGACTGGGCGGTGACGAAGGAGTCGCGGGCGAGCTGGGCGGCGGAGATTCCGTCGTGGCGCTCGAGGACCGTCAGCGCGGCGTACTGCAGCGCGGTGATCCCGGCGGGCTCGAGCAGCTCGTCCAGGCGGGTGCGTACCGCCGGCTCCGGCCGCTTGAGCGGGTAGAGCAGCGAGGTGCCCACGTCGTCCTCCTGGGGTGACTGCTTCTCCTGCCGCCGGGGTGGCCCTTTCACCTTCACGCCCTCATCCGCACGACGATTCGGGGCGCCGACGATCAGACAGACGACCAGGCACCTGATGTGAGCACAAAAAGACCGTGCACCCTCGTCCGCTACGTCGAGGGTGCACGGTCGTTCCGGGGGAGTCGCCGAGGGTGTTCAGCCCACCGTGGCCGGCTGCGGCGCGTTCGCCGGAGTCGGGCTTTCCGCTGCCGGAGCGGTCCGCTTACGGGCCCCGCCGATCAGGACCAGCGAAAGGCCGACCAGGGCCCAGGTACCGAGTGTGACCGCCGGCCCCGTGGCGCCCGCCCCGTCGAAGAACGCCACGGAGCGAATCAGCGATCCGCCCGCGCCCGGCGGCAGCAACTGGCCGATGAAACCGGCCGGTTCGGGCAGCAGCTGGGGTGCCGAGGCGACACCGGAGAACGGGTTGCCGAACAGCACCACCGTGACCGCGCCCAGCGCGATGCCGGCCTGTCCGAGCAGTGCCGCGAGTCCGGCGACGGCGGCGCTCACCGCGAGCGTGGACAGGGCGATGGCGCCGGCTTCCGTCCACCAGTCACCGGTGAGTGCGCCCAGCCAACTGTGCGCGAGCGCCGCTCCGACGATTCCGACCAGTGCCGCCGCGCCGACCAGCCCGGCCACGGCGCGCATGCCCCGAAGGCCCATCAAAGTGGCCAAGGCGCCGGCGGCCACACCGGCGATGGCGAGCGGAAGCACACTGGCGCTCAGTACCCCGCCGCGCGGGTCGTCCGCCGGCGCCGCGACCACGTCGACGGTAGGAACCTGTGTGCCCTCGGGTGCTCCGGCAGCGACCGCCTGCTGCAGCAGCTGGGCGACGAGCGGGCTCGCCGCGGTCGCCGTCAGCAGCTTCGGCCCCTGCTCGGTGACGACGACGGCGCCGTATACGGTCCGGTCCTCGATCGCCTCCCGAGCGGCGCCCTCATCGGCGTAGCGGTGGATCTCGAACGCGCCCTCGCGCTGCGAGAGTTGCTGCTCGACCTGGGTCACGGCGGCCGTCGGCCCCGCGACGCCCAGCGGCAGATCCCGGGGCGCCGTACGGGAGGCCGGCCAGGCGAACGCCCACAGGGCGAGCGCCACGATGACCGGGACCAGGACGATCACGGCGATGAGCTTGCGTGGGCTCCCGGAAGCTGTCGGCGCGGGTGCTGTAGCGGATGACATGAGGTGCTCCTCGTCTGGAGGGTGCCTGCGAGCGGCATCGAAGTTATAGAGAAGGATCGTTCGTTTTACGGTGGCCCCACTGTCCTGCCCGCCCGGATCCTTGTCAAGAAGGAATGTTCGTTTTAGTTTGTGGGCATGGCTCGCGTATCCCAGGAACACCTCGACGCCCGCCGCCGCCAGATCCTGGTCGGTGCCCGTCGCTGCTTCGCACGCAACGGCTTCCACGCGACGTCCATGCAGGACGTCCTCAAGGAGGTCGGCCTGTCGGCCGGCGCCGTGTACCGGTACTTCAGCGGCAAGGACGCCCTGATCGACGCGATCGCCGAAGAAGCCTTCGCGGTGCTCAAGGAAGCCTTCGACGAAGCGGCGCGGCAGAGCCCGCCGCCGCTGCCCGACGAGCTCCTCGCATACGTGCTGCGCAAGTGCTTCGCGGGCACGGGCTTCGACACGGAGCAGGAGTTCGGTCAACTCGTGCTGCAGGTCTGGGGCGAGACCACGCGCAACGAGCGGCTGCGCACCCGGGTCGGGGAGGCCGTCTCGGTCATGCGCGCGGGCTGGACCGCGGTGGTCAAGGACTACCAGCGCCAGGGCATCTTTCCGGCCGACACCACACCGGAGTTCGCGGCCCGCACCCTCATGGGCTGCGCCATGGGCTACATCACGCAGCAGGCGCTGTTCGGAGATCTGCGGATCGTGGAGCTCCAGGAAGGGCTGCGCGGGGTGATGCGTATGGAGGTGCCCAACGCCAGTTAACGCGGAGGAAAAACTTCGGCATTAGCGTGCAATCTCTTCCCGCGGAACGGAAAAGCCCAGTTCAACAGTGTGTTGAAGGCGGCTAGGGTCCGGAGCTCCCAGCTCCGATGATCTTGGTGCGCGTCACCACGCGTCAGGCGCTGGGCTTCCGGTACCGCCCACCCCCGCCGGGGCGGACGACGAGGACAGTGAGGTGCACGCGTGCAACTGAGCCCGCATGAGCAGGAAAGACTGCTCATCCATGTGGCCGCCGACGTGGCGGCCAAGCGCCGTGAGCGTGGGGTGAAACTCAACCACCCCGAGAGCATCGCCCTGATCGCCTCCCATGTGCTGGAGGGCGCCCGCGACGGCAGGACCGTCGCCGAGCTGATGCGTTCGGGGCGCAAGGTCCTCACACGCGAGGAGGTCATGGAGGGCGTCCCCGAGATGCTCCATGACGTCCAGGTCGAGGCGACCTTCCCGGACGGGACCAAGCTGGTCACCGTGCACGAGCCGATCGTCTGACGGGGGAGTCCTGCCGTGATCCCAGGAGAGATCCTGTTCGCCGAAGACCCCGTGGCTCTGAACGAAGGCCTCGACGTCACCCGGCTCACCGTCCTCAACGCCGCCGACCGCCCGGTCCAGGTCGGTTCCCACTATCACTTCGCCGAGGCCAACCCCGGCCTGGAGTTCGACCGTTCGGCGGCCCGCGGCAAGCGGCTCAACGTCGCCGCGGGCACCGCGGTGCGCTTCGAGCCCGGCATCCCGGCCGAGGTGGAACTCGTACCCCTGAAGGGCCTGCGGCAGGTGCCCGGGCTGCGCGGCGAAACTGCGGGAGCGCTCGATGGCTGAACTGACACGTGCCGCCTACGCCGACCTGTTCGGTCCCACGACCGGCGACCGGATCCGGCTCGCGGACACCGACCTCCTGATCGAGATCGAGGAGGACCGTTCGGGCGGCCCCGGACGGGCCGGCGACGAGGCGGTGTTCGGCGGCGGCAAGGTGATCCGCGAGTCGATGGGCCAGTCCCGTGTGACACGGGCCGAAGGCGCTCCGGACACCGTTATCACCGGCGCGGTGATCCTCGACCACTGGGGGATCATCAAGGCCGATATCGCCATACGGGACGGGCGCATCACCGGCATCGGCAAGGCCGGCAACCCCGACACCATGGACGGGGTCCACCCCGACCTCGTGATCGGCCCCGAGACAGAGATCATCGCGGGCAACGGGCGGATCGTCACCGCCGGCACCGTCGACGCGCATGTCCATCTCATCTCGCCGACCCTCTTCGAATCGGCGCTGGCCAGTGGAGTCACCACGATCGTCGGCGGTGGCACCGGACCGGCCGAGGGCTCCAAGGCGACCACCATCACGCCGGGTTCGTGGCATCTGGAGCGGATGTTCCAGGCGCTCGACTCCACCCCGCTCAACGTCGGACTGCTCGGCAAGGGCAACACGATGTCGCGCGAGTCGATGCACGCCCAACTGCGGGCCGGTGCGCTCGGGTTCAAGATCCACGAGGACTGGGGTGCCACCCCGGCCGTCATCGACGCCTGTCTCTCCGTCTGCGAGGAGACCGGCGCTCAGCTGGCCATTCACACGGACACGCTGAACGAGGCGGGTTTCGTGGCGGACACCCTGGCCGCGATCGCGGGCCGCTCCATCCACGCGTATCACACAGAAGGCGCGGGAGGCGGCCACGCACCCGACATCATCACCGTGGTCTCCGAGCCCAACATCCTGCCCAGCTCCACCAATCCGACCCGGCCGCACACCGTCAACACCGTCGAGGAACACCTCGACATGCTGATGGTCTGCCACCACCTCAACCCGTCCGTCCCCGAGGACCTCGCGTTCGCCGAATCGCGGATCAGGCCCTCGACCATCGCGGCCGAGGACATCCTGCACGACATGGGTGCGATCTCGATCATCTCCTCGGACTCGCAGGCGATGGGCCGGATCGGCGAAGTGGCACTGCGCACCTGGCAGACCGCGCATGTGATGAAGAAGCGGCGCGGCTTCCTGCCCGGCGACGTACGGGCGGACAATCTGCGCGCACGTCGCTATGTCGCCAAGTACACGATCAATGCCGCCGTGGCGCAGGGCCTCGACCACGAGATCGGCTCCGTCGAGACCGGCAAGCTCGCGGACCTGGTTCTGTGGGAGCCGGCGTTCTTCGCAGTGAAGCCGCTCCTCGTCATCAAGGGCGGGCAGATCGCGTACGCGCAGATGGGGGACTCCAACGCCTCCATCCCCACCCCGCAGCCGGTGCTGCCCCGGCCGATGTTCGGTGCGCTCGGCAAGGCGGCGGCCGCGGGCTCGTTGAACTTCGTGGCGCAGGCGGCGATGGACGACGGGCTGCCCGAACGCCTCGGCCTGGACAAGCAGTTCACCGCGATCCGTTCCACCCGTGGGCTGACCAAGGCCGATATGCGGCAGAACGACGCCAGGCCGGATGTCCGCGTCGACCCCGACAGCTTCGCCGTCACGATCGACGGTGACCTCGTCGAGGCCGATCCGGCCACCGAACTGCCGATGGCCCAGCGGTACTTCCTGTTCTGACCGCTGCCGCCGTCGCCTTTCGAAGAGTTGCGAAGAGTTACGAGGAGTACGAGGAGTACCTCCATGAGCAGAGCCGCATTGCTGGTCCTCGCCGACGGCCGCTTTCCGGCCGGCGGGCACGCCCACTCCGGTGGAGCCGAAGAGGCGGTCAAGGCCGGCCGGATCACCGATGCGGCCACGCTCGAGGAGTTCTGCCGCGGCCGACTGCGTACGTCGGGCCTGGTCGCGGCCGCTCTCGCCGCCGCGTCCGCGCTCGGCGTCGACCCGCTCGTACTCGACGAGGCCGCGGACGCCCGTACCCCCTCCGCAGCCTTGCGCACGGCGGGCCGCAAGCTCGGCCGGCAGCTCCTGCGGGCCGCCCGCGCCACCTGGCCCTCGCCCGAACTCGGCGCCCTCGCGGCCGCCCGCCCCCGCGGCGCCCATCAGCCGGTGGTCCTCGGGCTCACCGCGCGGGCGGCCGGACTGGGGGCCGAGGACGCCGCGTACTGCGCGGTGTACGAGAGCGTCAGCGGTCCCACCACCGCGACCGTACGACTGCTCAGCCTCGATCCGTTCCAGGCGACCGCGGTCCTGGCCCGGCTCGCCCCCGCGATGGACGAGACCGTGACGGCCGCGGTCGCGGCGGCCCACCAGGCGCTGGACACAGGGGTGGACGCCCTGCCCCGCGCCGCCGCGCCGCTCCTCGAAATCGGCGCCGAAGCCCATGCCGCCTGGCCGGTACGGCTCTTCGCCTCGTAGACCGCACAACCCCCTCACAGCGGAGGAGACCGAACCCGATGCATCTGGACCACACGACCACCTACCCCGAACGCCACACCCACAGCGCCGAACCCCTGCGCGCCGACGGCACCCGCCGCGCGCTCAGGATCGGGCTCGGCGGACCCGTCGGCTCCGGCAAGACCGCCACGGTCGCAGCGCTCTGCCGTGCGCTGCGCGACTCGGTCTCGCTCGCCGTCGTCACCAACGACATCTACACCCGCGAGGACGCCGACTTCCTGCTGCGTGAGGCCGTGCTGCCGCCCGAGCGGATCACCGCCGTCGAGACGGGCGCCTGCCCGCACACCGCGATCCGCGACGACATCTCCGCCAACCTCGAAGCCGTCGAGGACCTGGAGGACGAGATCGGTCCCCTGCAGCTGATCCTCGTCGAGTCCGGCGGCGACAACCTCACCGCCACGTTCTCCAAGGGCCTCGTCGACGCGCAGATCTTCGTGATCGACGTCGCGGGCGGCGACGACATCCCGCGCAAGGGCGGTCCCGGCGTCACCACGGCCGATCTGCTCGTGATCAACAAGACGGATCTGGCCCCGCATGTGGGCTCCGATCTGCAGCGCATGGCCCGTGACGCCAAGGAGCAGCGGCACGAACTCCCGGTGATCTTCCAGTCGTTGCGCTCCGAGCGGGGCGTGGCCGAGGTCGCGGCCTGGGTGCGGGCTCGGCTCGCGGCGTGGACCTCGGCATGACAGGCCTGCTGACGGCGCCGGGCAGTCCCCAGACAGTGTCGCCCGGCATTCCGGAGACACCGGCGCCCGGGATTCCGCAGACACCGGCGCCCGGTATCGAGGCCACCGCGAGGATCACCGCCCGCCGAATCGCGAGCGGCGCCACGGTGCTGCCCGTTCTGGAGGGCGAAGGCCCTTTGGCGGTACGTCGTCTGCGCACCGCGCAGGACGAGGCCCGGGTCGCCCTGGTCGGCGCCATGAGTGGACCGCTCGGCGGCGACCGGCTCACGGTGTGCGCCGATGTGGAGGACGGGGCGCGCCTGCGCCTCACCTCCACCGCTGCCACGATCGCGCTGCCCGGCCAGCGCGGTGAACCGGCGTACTACGACGTCAGGTTGACCGTCGGCCGCGGCGCCACCCTGCACTGGCTGCCGGAACAGCTGATCAGTGCGCAGGGCAGCGAGCTGCACGTCACCACGCGCGCCGAGGTCGCCGAGGACGGAGTGCTCGTGCTGCGCGAGGAGCAGGTCCTCGGTCGCAGTGCGGAGGGCCCGGGACGGCTCACGAGCCGCTTGAACGTGCGCCGCGCAGGCAGGTTGCTGCTCGACCAGGAACTGTCCTGCGGCCCCGGTGCTCCGGCCGGCTGGGACGGTCCCGCCGTGCTCGCGGGCCTTCGGTCGCTCGGTCAACTCCTCGTCGTACGACCGGAATTCGCCGAGTCTCCCGTGCAGCCGAGGATGCTGGGGGAGTATGTGTCGCTCACCCCGCTGGCGGGCCCGGCCGCGCTGGTCACGGCCGTGGCGCCGGACGCACTCGCGGTGCGCAGGGTCCTGGACGAGGCTCAGACGTCCCTGCTCGCCTCCTGGTGAAAGCCGGAGGCGAGGCCCAGGAGTCAGTCCCTGCTCACCTCGGGGCGAGGATCACCCGGCGATCGGCGCCGTCCGCGGCTCGGCGATCGCGACATAGTCCGCGGTCCGCAGCGCGAGCGAACGGTCGAGCCGTGCCGCGTTGAAGAACAGCTCCTCGTGCTCCAACAGCGTGGGATCCACGACCAGTTGCAGCTCGGGGTCGAACGAGAACGGCAGGATGGTCCCGCTGACACTGCCCGCCAGCCGCTCGGCCGCCTCCGTGTCGGCGAACCCGGCGTAGATTCCGCCGAGCAGCGCCTTGACCGCGCCGAGGTCCACGCGGCGGTCGCCGGGCACCACGGCCAGGACGTACGCCTTGGTCTTCTTCGTCAGCTTGACCATCACGACGATGCACTTGGCGGCCTGGGCGAGCGTGTTGCCGCGCAGGGCGCTCACGGCCTCGGTGGCACCCTCGTCCGCGTGCTCGATCACGCGGTACTGCGCGCCGCGCTCGTCGAGCAGTCCGATCAGCTTGCTGTACTGCTCATGCTCCGCCACGCGCCGTTCGCCCCCACTTGCCGTTCCTCTTACCGGCCTTCACCCTAACTCAGTGGCCTCCGCGGGAACTTCCGCTCGCCGCCCTTGTCCTTCTTCTCGGCCTTCTCGGCTTTTGCCGCCTCCTGCTCCTCCGCCTTCACGACCGCCGCATAACGGTCCACGTATTCCTGACCGGACAATTCGAGGATGGCGTAGATGATTTCGTCGGTCACCGCACGCAGGACGGCCTTCTCGTTGTCCATCCCGGCATAGCGGGAGAAGTCCAGCGCCTCGCCGAAGCGGATGGTGATCGGCCGCAGGCTGGGGATCTTCTGGCCGGGCGGCTGCGCCTCGAACGTACCGATCATCGCGCAAGGCACCACCGGCACCCCCGCCTTGAGCGCCATCGCCGCGACTCCGACCTTGCCCTTGTAGAGCCGGCCGTCGTGCGAGCGGGTGCCCTCGGGATAGATGCCGAGCAGCTCACCCTTCGACAGCACACCGAGCCCTTCGCGGATGGCGGCCTTCCCGGCCTCCTTGCCCGAGCGGTCCACGGGGATCTGCCCCGCGCTGCGGAAGAAGAACGCCGTGAGCCGGCCCTTCAGACCCGGACCCGTGAAGTACTCGGCCTTCGCGAGAAAGGTGATACGCCGCTTCAGGATCGCGGGCATCAGGAAATGGTCGGAGAACGAGAGGTGATTGCCCGCGACGATGGCGGCGCCCGTGGCCGGCACATTGTCGAGCCCCTCGATACGCGGCCGGAACATGAGCCGCAGCACGGGACCGAGGAGCACATACTTGAGGACGTAATAGAACATGGCGGCTGCTCCCCGTTTCTGTTGTCGCGGCCCGGAACCCTCTGGTCGGGGGGCCCGAGCCGACACAGTGTAAATGCCCTGCCTGTACGGCGTAAGCGTCCTCGTCGGCGTACTCGGGCTCGGCACTGGACACGGGCTCAGAGCATGCGGGACAGCAAACGGTCCCGGTCCACGAGTTGATGCCTGACGACCAGGCCCACGTGGACGGCGAGCGCCGACATGAAGGCGATATGCGCGGCGACATGAGGGCCGACGGCGCCCTCGTCCCCGGCGAGCACCAGCCACAGCCCCGTCGCCGGGATCGCGAACGTCAGCAGGTGCAGCGTGCGCTCCGTCCAAGTCGCCAGGATCCTTTCGTACGGGCGCAGCGTCGGCGCCCAGGGCGGCAGTGGTGTGGACAGCCGCCAGAGCAGACGCAGCGCGGCGAGCACGAGAACGGTCACGCCGAGCACCACATGCACGGTCAACAGGCCGTCGTCGCCGAACCCTTCATAGCCGTCCTCGCCGCCGCGTCCGCGCCCCCTGCCGTGCCCGGAGTCCTCGCCACGTCCCCGGCCACGACCGTGTCCCGAGTCGTCGGGATCCATGGCGTAACCGATCGCGAACTGCACGGCCAGGGCGGCGAACACCAGCCAGTGCAGGGTCTTGGTGACCGTGCCGTAGCCGTGCGGTCCGTTTCGGAGCACCCGTTCCCCTTCCGTCGCCCGCCATGCCGGAGCGGATCCGCCGACTCATCCGGAGGACGTCCCGGCGCGGCCGCTTGGCGCGGCCCTGCGGTTCGGGTGCGCTGGCGGGGCTCACGAGGATCTGACGAAGATCCCCCACACCTTCCCCGCTCCGGAGGTTCGATGCGTCCCCACGCCGCACTGGTCACGCTGGCCGCAGCACTCGCCACCGCCACGGCCGGTGCCACCGCAGCTCCCGCACACGCCGACGACCCGGAGCCGGCCCCGCGACCCGGTGTCTTCCTCACGGTCTCCGGCTCCGACAACACGTGGATCCGGGGCCTGAAACTGATGTGTGCCCCCGAGCCGTCGGGTCACCACCCGCGGGCGGCCGAGGCCTGCGCGGCCCTCGACGCCGTGGACGGCGATCTCGACCAGCTGCCGGAGCATCCGACGGGGTGCACCAAGGAGTACGACCCGGTGACGGTGACCGCCGCCGGCGCCCACCGCGGGCAGGACATCGCCTGGCACCGGACGTATGCCAACGACTGTCTGCGGCACGCCGCGACGGATCCGGTCTTCGACTTCTGAGGCGTACGGATATGCGTAAGGGGAGGAGCCGCCCGGCTCCTCCCCTTACGCACGAGCGGTGTCAGGCCCCCACGTACTGAGCCAGATGCTCGCCCGTCAGCGTCGACTTCTTCTTGACCAGCTGCGCCGGAGTGCCCTCGAAGACGACCTTGCCGCCGTCGTGGCCCGCGCCCGGGCCGAGGTCGATGATCCAGTCGGCGTGCGCCATCACGGCCTGGTGGTGCTCGATGACGATCACGGACTTGCCGGACTCCACGAGGCGGTCGAGCAGGCCCAACAGCTGCTCCACGTCGGCGAGATGCAGACCGGTGGTCGGCTCGTCGAGGACGTAGACACCGCCCTTGTCGCCCATGTGCGTGGCGAGCTTCAGACGCTGGCGCTCTCCGCCGGAGAGCGTGGTGAGCGGCTGGCCGAGGGTGATGTAGCCGAGGCCCACGTCCTCCAGACGCTGCACGATCTTCAGCGCGGCCGGGATCTTCGCCTCGCCCTCGGAGAAGTACTTCTCCGCCTCGGACACGGGCATCGCGAGCACCTCGCTGATGTCCTTGCCCTCCAGCTTGTACTCGAGGACCGAGGCCTGGAACCGCTTGCCCTCGCACTCCTCACAGGTCGTCGAGACCCCGGCCATCATCGCGAGATCGGTGTAGATGACGCCGGCGCCGTTACAAGTGGGGCAGGCGCCTTCGGAGTTGGCGCTGAACAGCGCCGGCTTGACCCCGTTGGCCTTGGCGAAGGCCTTGCGTACCGGCTCCAACAGGCTCGTGTACGTGGCCGGGTTGCTGCGCCGCGAACCGCGGATCGCGCTCTGGTCCACCGAGACGACACCCTCGTCGAGCGGGATCGAGCTGTGGATCAGCGAGCTCTTGCCGGAGCCCGCGACACCCGTGACCACGGTCAGCACCCCGAGCGGGATGTCGACATCCACGTTCTGCAGGTTGTTGGCGTCGGCGCCGCGGATCGCCAGCTTGCCGGTCGGCTTGCGCACCGAGTCCTTCACCTTGGAGCGGTCGTCGAGATGACGTCCGGTCACGGTGTCGCTGGCGCGCAGCCCCTCGATGTCGCCCTCGAAGCAGACCGTGCCACCGCCCGTACCGGCGCCGGGACCGAGGTCCACGACATGGTCGGCGATCGCGATGGCCTCGGGCTTGTGCTCGACGACGAGCACGGTGTTGCCCTTGTCGCGAAGCCGCAGAAGCAGGTTGTTCATGCGCTGGATGTCATGCGGGTGCAGACCGATGGTCGGCTCGTCGAAGACGTAGGTGACATCGGTGAGTGAGGAGCCGAGGTGGCGGATCATCTTGACGCGCTGCGCCTCACCGCCGGACAGCGTGCCCGCGGGACGGTTCAGCGAGAGATACCCGAGCCCGATCTCCACGAACGAGTCCAGCGCCTGCTGCAGGGCGGCAAGGAGCGGAGCGATCGACGGCTCCTTCAGCTTGCGCACCCACTCCGCCAGATCCCGGATCTCCATGTCGCAGGCGTCCGCGATCGAGATCCCCTTGACCTTCGAGGAGCGCGCCCCCTCGGTGAGCCGGGTGCCGTCGCACTCCGGGCAGACCTGGAAGGTCACGGCGCGGTCCACGAAGGCCCGGATGTGCGGCTGCATCGACTCGCGGTCCTTCGACAGGAAGGACTGCTGGATCTTCGGGATCAGACCCTGGTAGGTGAGATTGACCCCGTTGATCTTCACCTTGACCGGCTCGCCGTACAGGAAGTCGTGCCGCTCCTTCTTCGTGTACCGGCGGATCGGCTTGTCCGGGTCGAAGAACCCCGAGTCGCGGATGATCCGCACCACCCAGCCGTCCCCGGTGTACGTGGGAATGGTGAACGGGTCCTCGTTGAGCGACTTCGTGTCGTCGAAGAGCTGCGCGAGATCGATGTCCGAGACATTGCCGCGGCCCTCGCAGTTGACGCACATACCGCCGGTGCGCGTGAAGGTGACCTTCTCCGTCTTGGTCTTCTCGGCGCCGCGCTCGACGGTGAAACCGCCGCTCGCCGAGACCGTGGCGACGTTGAACGAGAACGCGCCGGGCGGACCGAAGTGCGGCTTGCCGAGCCGGCTGAAGAGAATCCGCAGCATCGCGTTGGCGTCGGTGGCCGTGCCCACGGTCGAGCGCGGGTCGGAGCCCATGCGCTGCTGGTCGACGCTGATGACCGTGGTCAGACCGTCGAGGACATCGACCTCGGGGCGCGCCATCGTGGGCATGAAGCCCTGCACGAAGGCGCTGTACGTCTCGTTGATCAGCCGCTGCGACTCCGCGGCGATCGTGTCGAACACCAGGGACGACTTCCCGGACCCGGAGACACCGGTGAACACCGTCAGACGTCGCTTGGGGATCTCGATGCTGACGTCCTTGAGGTTGTTCTCACGCGCTCCGTGCACCCGGATCATGTCGTGGGTGTCGGCGGCGTGCACCGCGGGCGACTGCGCCTTGTTCCGCGTGGCCATGTCTGCTCGTTCTCCATCTTCCGGGCGGTCCGCTGCCGCGGCCCGTCGTGGTCGCCTGGCTGTCGTCGATCGCCGCGTGGCCGCTCAGTCCTGGAGGAGGCCGAGCACGTTCCCGTCGACGTCGGTCACGGCCGCAACGATACGTCCGCCGCCGACCTCGTGCGCTGCTTCCGAGATGCTCGCGCCCGAGGCGGTGAGCTCGGCGAGCTTCGCGGCGATGTCCTCGACCTGCCAGTACGCCACCGGCGAGGTCATCTTCTGCGGGCCGCCGCCCGGGACCAGGCCGATGTGCTGGCCGCTGGTCTCATAGCCCACGTAGTAGGGCTCGTCGACGACCGGCGCGACGCCGAGCAGCGCGGTGTAGACGTCCTTGGCCTTGGCCAGGTCCGCGACGGGGTGCAGCACGGTCTTGATGCCCAGAGTCTGCTGGCTGGTCATGATGTCTCCTGAGGTGGTGGGATTTCCTGTTCACGACGCTAGCCGTGACCCGCCCAGGAGGGCTTCTCGAATCCTGACCACCTGAGAAAAGAGCAGGTCAGGCGTTACGTGAGACCGCCATCGCCACCGTGAGAAGTCCCAGCACGACCCAGCCGAACCACAGCCAGCCGTTGCTGCCGAGCGCCACCGTGTAGGCCGTCACCATGACGAGCCCACCGACGGTGATCACTCCCATCGCCTTCGTGGTTCCGGGCATCGCGACACCCTCCTCCAGCCAGGCCGGACGGACGCCCGGACCGCATCTCTGATGCCATCGTCCCTTGTCGGGGGCGGTTTCCGCCAGCATTCGACGAAGACCGGCCACCCTCGTGGGGCAAGGTGCCGGCAACTGGTGAAGCCCCGCAGACGGGGGACGCTGCGGGGCTTCACTGGGTTCAACGGGCAGTGCGGGGACGGAGTTCCCGCCCACCGGGATCTGTTACGACGACTGCCGACTGCGGTTCTACGACTGCTGACTGCGGGCGTTGAGCGAGGCCAGATAGGCGTTGTACGCCTCCAGCTCCTTGTCCCCGTCGCGGTCCGCGGCCCGGTCCTTGCGCCGGGCCTCCCGCTCCTCGGACTTGCGCCACTGGAAGAGCAGCGCCACGAGGACGATGACCGAGGGGATCTCGCTGAACGCCCAGGCGATACCGCCGCCCGCTTCCTGATCGGCGAGCGCGTCGATACCGAGTGAGGCCGGCGGATGCATGTACGTGCCGATCATCGGCTCGGTCGCCATCATCAGCGCGATGCCGAAGAACGCGTGGAACGGCATGCCCGCGAACAGCTCCAGCATCCGCATCACATAGCCGGGACGGTGCGGCCCGGGATCCACGCCCATGATCGGCCAGAAGAACACGAGGCCGACGGCGAGGAAGTGCACCATCATCGCGATATGGCCGGGCTTCGACTCCATCAGGAAGTCGAACAGCGGCGTGAAGTACAGCGCGTAGAGGCTCGCGATGAACATCGGGATCGTGAACGCGGGGTGCGTGACCACCTTCATGTAGCGGCTGTGCAGCAGCATGAGGAGCAGTTCACGCGGTCCTTTGCGCCCGCGCTTGGCGACCGGCAGCGCACGCAGCGCCAAGGTGACGGGAGCGCCGAGAAGCAGCAGGATCGGCGACACCATGCTGATCACCATGTGCTGGATCATGTGCACGCTGAACATGACCATGCCGTAGTCGTTCAGCTTGGTGCACATCACCAGCGCGATGGTCAGGACTCCGACGACGAACGCGATGGTCCGGCCGATCGGCCACGAGTCCCCGCGCCGCATCAGCCGCACGACGCCGTACCCGTAAAGGAGAAGCGCGAGCAGGCAGCCGATCAGGAAGAACGCGTCGAACGACGGCTGCAGACCTCTTCCCAGCGTGAACGGCGGCAGGTCCGTCATCGAGCCGTGTCCGCTGTGATCCATCCGCTCGCTCCTGATTCGTGCCCGTTGTCCGCACCAGAGTAGTTCCGCCCCCGGCCGCTGCTGCGGCCGGGGGCGGGTCACTCCTGCGAAGAGCGGAAGGTCAGAGCACGCACTCCGCTTCGGCGTAACGCGCCTCGGGCACGGTCTTCAGCGTTTCGACGGCCTGGGCGAGCGGCGCCATGATGATGTCGGTGCCCTGCAGCGCCGTCATCATTCCGAACTCGCCGCGGTGCACGGCCTCCACGGCATGCCAGCCGAAGCGGGTGGCGAGCACGCGGTCGTACGCGGTGGGGGTGCCGCCGCGCTGCACATGCCCCAGGATCACCGGCCGCGCCTCCTTGCCGAGGCGCTGCTCGAGCTCGATGGAGAGCTGACGGGCGATCCCGGCGAAGCGCTCATGGCCGTAGATGTCCTTGCCGCCCTCGTCGAACTCCATCGTGCCCGCACGCGGCTTGGCGCCCTCGGCCGCGACCACGATCGCGAACTTCTTTCCGGCCTCGAAGCGCGCACCGACGCGGGCCGCCAACTCATCGATGTCGAAGGGCCGCTCGGGCACCACGATCGCGTGGGCGCCGGCCGCCATGCCCGAGTTGAGGGCGATCCAGCCGGTGTGCCGGCCCATGACCTCGACGATCAGGACGCGCTGGTGCGACTCGGCGGTGGTCTTGAGGCGGTCGAGCGCCTCGGTGGCCACCCCCACGGCCGTATCGAAACCGAAGGTCACATCGGTGACCGCGATGTCGTTGTCGATGGTCTTCGGGACGCCCACGATGGGCAGTCCGTTGTCGGACAGCAGCCGGGCCGCCTTGAGCGTGCCCTCACCGCCGATGGGGATGATCGCGTCGAGACCGAGGTCGGCCAGATGACCCTTGGCCCGCTCGACGCCGTCCACCAGGTGCTCGGGACGGACGCGGGAAGAACCGAGGATCGTGCCACCGCGGGCGAGGATGCCGCTGACCGCGTCGAGATCGAGCTTGCGGTAGTCGCATTCGAGGAGGCCCTTCCACCCGTCGTGGAAGCCGATGACCTCATCGCCGTGGTCGACGACGGCGCGGTGCACGACCGAGCGGATCACCGCGTTCAGGCCGGGGCAGTCGCCGCCGGAGGTGAGGACACCAATACGCATGGTCCAAGAACCTTTGCAACGTGGGCGGATGACCGGACCACGCTGTCCGGACGACAAGACCCCGTCACCCTACTAGTGGGAAGTGACGGGGCCGAATCGGGTCCGTAGAGCGGACCTTGGAGTTCCCTACGAATGAACTGGAGGTCAGGCGGGCTGAGTCGCGGACGCGATGCGCTCGGCGCGCAGCGCCTCGTACCACCGGTCGTCGGTGGGCGGCAGCGCGTTCACGTCGAGCGCGAGCTTGAGCAGCAGATCGGCGATCTGCGGGTTACGCGCAAGCACCGGTCCGTGCATGTATGTCCCGAAAACGGTGTCGTTGTACGCGCCTTCGGTGCCGTCACCGGTGCCGTTGCCCTTGCCGAGCTGCACCCGCGCGAAGGGCTTCGCGGACGGGCCGAGGTGCGTGACGCCCTGGTGGTTCTCGAAGCCCGTGAGCTGCGGCAGACCGAGCCGCGGGTCGATGTCGGCGAGCACGTCGCCGACGCAGCGCTCGCCCTCGCCACGGGTGGAGATCACATCGAGGAGGCCGAGGCCGGGCTCGCGCTGGCCCAGGTCGTTGATGAACTCGTGGCCGAGGATCTGGTAGCCGGCGCAGACCGAGAAGATGATCGCGCCGTTGGAGGCGGCGCGGTGCAGATTGCCGTCACGGCGCAGCCGCTCGGCCGCAAGCCGCTGCGGCCGGTCCTCACCGCCGCCGATCAGGTAGATGTCGCCGGAGGTGGGCACCGGCTGGTCGCTGCGTACGTCGTAGCGCTCGACGTTGAGTCCGCGCTGACGGGCGCGGCGCTCGACGACGAGGGCATTGCCCTGGTCCCCGTACGTGGAGAGGAGGTCCGGGTAGACCCACACCAGGCGCAGGCTGTTGTCGCTCATGTTCCTCAAGTCCTTAAGCGGGTCAGTTGCCGACGCGGCGGCGTACGTCCTGGAAGGCGGTGTAGTTGGCGATCAGCTCGATCCGTCCGGGCGGTGCCATCTGCACGGCCTCGTCGACGGTCTCGCAGACGCGGAAGTCGAGGCCCGCGACTTCGAGGCGGACCGCGAGGTCGAGCCGGCGGTCACCGATCACGAAGATCGGGTGGCCCGCCAGGCGCGTGTAGTCGACGTCCCACAGCCAGGAGGTGTCGGTGCCGTCCGCGCCGCGGGCGTTCACCGAGAGGATCACCGGGGTCGGCGGCGGGTCGATCAGCGAGAACGTCTCCAGCCAGCCGGCCGGGTTCTTCGCGAGCAGCAGCCGTACGTCACGGCCGAGGAAGTTCACCACGTCGTAGCGGCCGGCGACCGCCTGGACCTGATACATCCGCTCCAGGGCGACCTGCGGCGGCACACCGAACACGGCGGCGACGGCGGCCGAGCTGGTGGCGTTGGCCTTGTTGGCGCGGCCCGGCAGCTGGAGGTGGATCGGCCAGGCGGAGCCGTGCGGGTCGAGCACGTAGTCGCCGGACAGGGCCCAGGTCGGCTGCGGCCGGCGGAAACCGCACTCGCCGCAGAACCAGTCGTCGCCCGGGCGCTGCATCACACCACCGCAGGAGGGGCACGACCAGGCGTCGTCCTTCCACTCCTGCCCGGCGGCCACCCACACCACGTTCGGCGAGGAGGACGCGGCCCAGACGACCAGCGGGTCGTCGGCGTTGGCGATCACCACGGCCTTCGAGCCCGACAGGCCCTCGCGCCACTTCTCGGCGAGCATCCGGGTCTCGGCGGCGCGGTCGAGCTGGTCGCGCGAGAGGTTGAGCAGCGCGATGGCCTTGGGGTCGACGTCGCGGGCGACGCCCGCGAGGTACTTCTCGTCGACCTCGATCACACCGAACTTGGCGTCCGAGCCGCCCGCGAGAGCGGAGGTGATGCCGGCCGGCATGTTGGCGCCGAGCGCGTTGGACACGACGGGACCGGCGGCGCGCAGCGCCTCGGCGATCAGCCGGGTCGTGGTGGTCTTGCCGTTGGTCGCGGAGACGAGCACCACATCGAGGTGCGTGGCGAGACGGCTCAGGAGGTCCGGGTCGAGCTTGAGCGCCACCCGGCCGCCGATCACCGATCCGCTGCCACGGCCCGCAGCCCGCGACACCGCCGCGGCCGCCTTGCCAGCCGTCACGGCGAGCTTCGACCGGGGCGACAGCGGCTCCGCGCTGCCTTGGTGTCCTGGCTGATGTGCCATCTTTCTCGCTCCTCCTGGCTCCGGTGCCGCGCCTGCCCTCGGCACTGGTCCGGGCCAGCCTACCGAGATCCATCTGCGGGCCCGCACGGCGCCACCACCGGGAACGCGCCTGTGTGCGGGTCTTCCCCAAAACGTACGCTTACGGAATGCGACATGGTTCCCTCCCGGGCAGCACGGGACGCGTACGGCCGATGACTCTGCTCGGCGATCCTGTTCTGCACACGGCCTGCGCCGAGGTGACCGAGTTCGGGCCCGAGCTCGACCGGCTGATCGAGGACATGTTCGCGACGATGTACGCGGCGCCGGGCGTGGGCCTCGCCGCGAACCAGGTGGGTGTCGGCCTGCGGGTCTTCGTCTTCGACTGCCCCGACGACGAGGACAACCGGCATCTCGGTCATGTGATCAACCCGCGTCTGGTCGAGACGGCGGGAGTCACGGTGCGCGGTGCGGAGGGCTGCCTGTCCTTGCCCGGTCTCGAAGCGGGGACGCCCCGCTTCGATGTCGCGGTGGTCGAGGGCGTGGACCGCCACGGGGAAGAGGTCCGCATCCAGGGCACCGGGTTCTTCGCGCGCTGTCTGCAGCACGAATGCGATCACCTGGACGGGATGGTGTACCCGCAGCGGCTTGACCGGTTCCGGCGGGGGAGGGTGCTTCGGGCCGCGCGGCGGGCGCCGTGGGGGCGTACGGACGACGTGTCCGTCTGACCTGCAGGCGTGTGCGTCCAACCCACTCCGTGGTGAGACTGCGGCCCGCATGGATGTCAGTGGCGGTCGTTAGGGTCTGCCCATGTCGAGTCCTGGAGATGTGCCACCGGAAGTCCTGAACCGACTGCGGACGATCTGCGGGCAGCTGCCCGAGGCGTACGAGGAGCCGGCCTGGATCGGCGTGCGCTGGCGGATCCGTCGACGGACCATCGCCCATGTCTACGCGCCGGACCCGGAGCGCCACCCCGGCTACGCCTCCTTGTTCGGCGCGGACGAGGAACCGGTCGTGATGACGTTCCGGGTGCCCGCCGACGACCTGCTCGGCCTGACGGCCGATGGGTTTCCGTTCCTGCGCGCCGCCTGGGGCCCCAATGTGGTCGTCGCGGTCCTAGGCGAGCACACCGACTGGACCGAGCTGACCGAGCTCATCACCGACAGCTATCGCGAGATGGCCCCGAAGTTCCTCGCCGCGCGACTGTCGACGCTCGCCTGACCGATGGTGGTCCGCTCAGAACCCGGGACCGCCGACGCGGTCCCCGGCCGCGGCAAGCCGCCCCCACAGCAGATCCGCAAGCGACTGCACCAACTGCGCCCGGGAACAGGGCCGTTCACCGAGCCACCAGTCCCCGGCGGCATGCATCATCCCGACGATCCCATGCCCCCACACCCGAGCGAGCAGCGCACTCTCGGGTCCGAGGTCAACGCGCTCCTCGATGACCTTGGCGAGCTCCTCGCCGAGCCTGCGCAGCAGCGGCGCGGAGTGCAGTCCCACATCGAAGCCGCCCTCGCCCCCCGAGGTCCCCTCGGCCGGGTGCATCAGGAAGCGGTAGACCTGCGGATTCGCCTCGATCGCGGCGAGATACGTGTCGAGCGTCGCCTCCACCCGCTCCCGCCGCTCCGACGGAGCGTCCAGCGCGGCCCGCAACGCATCGAGGAGCGCATCGGTGTGCCGTACGGCGAGCGCCTTGTACAGTCCGCCCTTGTCGCCGAAGTGCCGGTACAGAATCGGCTTGGTGATCCCCGCCTCCGCGGCGATCGCGTTCATGGACGCACCGGGACCGTCCCTGAGCACCACCCGATCCGCTGCCTCGAGCAGCTCACGGCGGCGTCGGTCGGCCGACCGCGCTTGATCGGTCCGTCCGGTGGTCTCCATAGTTACTCCCCGCCCGTGCAGATTCGGTGACGCACGCGCAACGTAACACCCCGGGGTACCCCCGCATCGAACTGGCTGCCGGGAGTTGACAGCCCTTACTCGCGAGTAACAGACTCTCGTTACCGCAAGTAACAAGCTTTTGGGCATTGCAGCGCTGGAGGGGTCATGGCAGCCGAGTTCACCATGGAGCTGAACGACGAGCAGAAGGAGGTCAGGGACTGGCTCCACGGGTTCGCCGCCGATGTGATCCGCCCTGCCGCCGCCGAGTGGGACGAGCGCGAGGAGACGCCCTGGCCCGTCATCCAGGAAGCCGCGAAGCTCGGTATCTACTCGCTCGACTTCTACGCCCAGCAGTTCTTCGACCCGACCGGTCTCGGTATTCCGATGACGATGGAGGAGCTGTTCTGGGGCGACGCGGGTATTGCGCTCTCGATCGTCGGCACCGGCCTCGCCGCCGTCGGCGTCCTCGCCAACGGCACCGAGGAGCAGATAGGCACCTGGGTCCCGCAGATGTACGGCGACGCCAGTGACGTGAAGGTCGCCGCCTTCTGCTCCTCCGAGCCGGACGCCGGCTCCGACGTCGGCGCCATGCGCACCCGTGCCGTCTACGACGAGGCCAAGGACGAGTGGGTGCTCAACGGCACCAAGACCTGGGCGACCAACGGCGGTATCGCCAACGTCCACGTCGTGGTCGCGGTCGTCGACCCCGAGATCGGCTCCAAGGGTCACGCCTCCTTCATCGTGCCGCCGAACACCCCCGGCCTGTCCCAGGGCCAGAAGTTCAAGAAGCACGGCATCCGCGCCTCGCACACCGCCGAGGTCGTCCTGGAGAACGTCCGCGTTCCCGGCCACTGCCTGCTCGGCGGCAAGCAGAAGCTCGACGAGCGCCTCGCCCGCGCCCGTGAGCGCGCCAAGTCGGGCGGCGAGCGCGTGAAGAACGCGGCCATGGCCACCTTCGAGGCCTCCCGCCCCGCCGTCGGCGCCATGGCGGTGGGCACGGCCCGCGCCGCGTACGAGGAAGCGCTCGAATACGCCAAGACCCGCACGCAGTTCGGCCGCCCGATCATCGACAACCAGGGCGTCGCCTTCCAGCTCGCGGACATGCGTACGCAGATCGACGCGGCCCGTCTCCTCGTGTGGCGTGCCTCCTGGATGGCGACCGCGGGCAGGAAGTTCGAGAACGCCGAGGGCTCGATGTCCAAGTTGTACGCGAGCGAGACCGCCAAGAAGGTCACCGCCCAGGCGATCCAGATCCTCGGCGGCAACGGCTACACGCGGGAGTACCCGGTGGAGCGCATGCACCGCGATGCCGCGATCTACACCATCTTCGAAGGCACGAGCGAGATCCAGCGCCTGGTGATCGCGCGCACGTTGTCGGGGATGCCGATCCGGTAGGCGGGCAGTACGGGGCGGGGCACGCGCAGGGCTGTGACCGTGACGGCGCTCCTCCTGATGATCGGGGGAGCGCCGGTGTCCAAGCTCGGCGGAACATCGCCAGGAGCGGTGGGGTGAAGTTAAGTTGACCGGACGGATCACCCGCTGAGTCGGTCTTGGGAGTTGCGCATGTCCTCGTTGGATGAACTGCGGTCCCTGCTCGGCGAGCCTCACAGTCGGGCAGGTACCCCTGGTAGCCCGGGTGACTGGCGAGAAGTCGAGGAGTACGTGGGCTCTGCACTGCCCAGTGACTTCAAGTCGTTCCTGGATGTCTACGGCGGCGGAGTCATTTCCGATGAGCTTGTTGTCTTCCACCCCGGTGGATCGAGCCCGTTGCTCGACAGGATGCGCAGAACGCATCGGAGGTTCACCGAGCGTCGGGAGAGGGACCTGAGCAGCGGTGACTTCGAGCATGTCCCTTACCCCATTCACCCCGAACCGGGCGGGTTGATCTCGTGGGGATACGACTACGGCGGTGACGAGCACTTCTTCCTGCCCATCGGGCCGGACCCGGACCAGTGGCAGATCGTCACCATGGCTCATGAAGAGGGGTGTGCGACCTTCCCCGGCCCGTTCTCGGCCTTCGCCGTGGCCTTCGTGCGGCGGCTGCTTGACGTGGACCCGTACCACGGCATCGAACCGGAAGCCCTGGAGTTCCTGGGCCCCGAAGACCTTGCCGAGCTGGTCGCCGCAGGGGAGATCGGCCCTGTCCAGCCGAGCTTCAAGCCGTCCTGAAACGGATCCCACTGATCCGACAATCCTCCCGTATGGGTGGATGTTGCACGTGAAACATGACACGGGACCCTGCTGCCGGAGCGGGGTCCCGTCGTCGATAGGGTCGCGGGCCATGAGTGAACCGGGCTTCCTGACGACGACCAGAGACTCCTACGACACCATCGCGGACGCGTACGCGGAGTGGACCGCCGACGAGCTCGCGGTCAAGCCCGTGGAGCGTTCCGTGCTGGCCTGCTTCGCCGAACTGGCTGCGGGGCAGGGGCCGATGGCCGATGTCGGCTGCGGTACGGGTCGGGTCACGGCGCACCTCGCAGGGCTCGGTGCGGACGTCTTCGGCGTCGACCTCTCGCCGGGCATGCTGGCCGCGGCGCGCAAGCGCCATCCGGGGCTGCGCTTCGACGAGGGCTCGATGACGGCCCTGGAGCTGGCGGACGCGTCCCTCGGATCGCTCCTCGCCTGGTACTCGGTCATCCATGTCCCGGACGCTCAGCTGCCGCAGGCCCTCGCGGAGTTCCACCGCGTCCTCAAGCCGGGCGGCCATCTCCTCGTCGCCTCCCAGATCGGCGACGAGCCGAGCCGTCTCACCGAGGGCCTTGGGCACACCTTCGACCTGACCTTCCATCGCCGCCGGCCCGAGGTTCTGGCCGAGGCGCTGCTCCGGGCCGGGTTCGAGGAGCGGATGCGGCTGGTCAAGCAGCCGGAACGGGAAGGGCCCTTCCCGGAGAAGATCCCGCAGGGATTTCTGATCTTCCGCAAGCCCGCGGCCGGTTGAGGGCTACGGTCACGGCTTCAGTGCCAGCCCGCGCGCCGCGAGCTCCTCGCCGAGAATCCGTACGGCCTTCGGTCCGACGCCGTGCAGCGCGAGCAGCTCGGCCGCCGAATGACGCGCCACCTGCTCCAGGCTCGCGATCCCCGCGCCGAGCAGCGCCCGCGTCGCCGGTTTCCCGATACCGGCCGGAAGATCGCCGACGGGACCTTCCGCGGCCGTCTGCGCCTGGGCGAGCGTGGCGGCGAGACGCTTCGGCGCACGGTGGGCCCAGGAGGCGTACACGAGAGCGTTGAGATCCTTGCCGTTGATGTCCTCGAGCGGGACATGGAAACCGATCGGCTTGCCCATGCGCTTGAGCCGTTCACCGCTCGGGTGCGCGGCGACCGCCTCCTCCACTGCCTCCTCGGGCAGCTGGAGCTGCGCTCGACCGTCCTTGGTGACGGAGGCGAACCCCTTCCCGCGTACGGCGAAGGCCACCATCCCGAAGTGCGTGCCCTCCTCCACCTCGGGAAGCCCGAGAGCGGCCTTGCGGAGCTGGGCGAGTGTGGTCATGCGGGGAGTCTGGCATGAAATGCGGGGCTCCGGCCGGGTCGGTAACGTGCGGTCGAGTCCGGTCGGAGCCAGCGAAGAGGACCAGCGCATGAGCACGCAGTGGGAGCACAAGGTGCTGACGTACAAGCTCAAGATGAAGGGCTTCGACTACGGGCAGATCGAACGGGATCTCAACGAGCTCGGCCGTGAAGGCTGGGAGGCGCTCGGCACCATGGCGCCGAGTTGGGGTGCGGGGCAGACCATCGAGGTGGTCGTCCTCCTCAAGAGGTCCGTCGACTGAGCGTGTGCGCGACGGACGCCGCGGCGAGGATATGTGCCGACGCAGCGTGCAGGCTGTCGAAGTGCCGGTGAACGCCCTCGACCGCGACCTCGGCGTTCACGCCCCACACCGTCATCCCGGCCGCGAGGCCGGACCGTACGCCTGAGGGGGCGTCCTCGATGACGAGGCAGGCCTCGGGCTCGGCGCCGAGCAGCCGCGCCGCCTGCAGATACGGAACGGGAGAGGGCTTGCCCTGTTCCACGGCGGCAGCGTCCACGATCACCTCCGGCAGGGGCAGCCCGGTCCGCTGGAAGCGCCCGCGTACGCGGTGCTCGTAGTTCGAGGTCACCAAGGCCCAAGAGCCCGTGGGCAGGGAGTGGAGCAGCTCGGCCGCGCCGTCGAAAGCCCCGTACACCCCTGTGCGTACGTCCTCGTCCTCCAGCGCGTGCAGCAGGGCCAGACACTCCGCGGCGTCACGCCCCGGAGCGACCTCGGCGAAGGTCTCCATCGGCCGGGTCCGCAACGCCACCCGGTACACCTCGTCCGCATCAAGGCCGTACCGCGCGGCCCAGTCCGCCCACACCTGACGCTGGTTGCGTACGGCATCGATCAGCGTGCCGTCGACGTCGAACAGCACGTACGAGAAGTGGTCCCGCCCCGGTTCCCTGGTCACATGCGGATCATGTCAGGCGCCGGGGCGGCTCCGGTCAGGTGGTCACTTCCTGACGGGGGCGCTGCTGCGTCCCCGGGAGTGACCGCTGAGCTCGGCGTCGAGCGTCTCCTGCGCGACGCGCATGCCCTCCGCGTACTCGGGCTCCCGCAGCCGCTTCCACATCTCCTCCTCCGGTACGTCCTCGACGTGGGCGACCACCCACCAGATGTTCCCCAAGGGATCCTTGATGCGTCCGCCGCGCTGACCGAAGGCGTTGTCGCCCAGAGCGGTGACGACGCGGCCGCCGGCGGCGAGCGCGTGGGCGAACGCCTTGTCCGCATCGGCCACGAACACCCGCAGCAGGCTCGGCATGACGGGCCAGTCCTCGCGCCGGTCGAAGGCCAGCACGACGGTGTCGCCGACGCGGATCTCACCGTGCCCGATCAGCCCGTCCTCGGTCACCACCCGCGCGAGCTCCTCGCCACCGAATGCCTGCGCGACGAAGTCGAGAAAAGCCCCGGTGTCTTCGGTGACGACCCAGGGGGCGACGGTCGTGTAGCCCTGCGGTGCGGTGCTGGTCTGCTCGGACATGGGAATCCCTCCGTCGGTGCCTGCCGTCGAGTCCGACAGTAGGCGGCAACTAGGCCCGTTTCTGTCCTAGTTGGGGCGCCGATGGACGCCAGGTTCCAGCGACAGCACGTGCTTGAGGCATGGCATCGGCCCGTTGCAGATGGGGCACTGGGTCGGCGTGGGATTGGACTGGACGGTGCCCCGGCTCCGCGGCGGGGCACAGCATGCCTGGAGATCGCCGCGGGTTGTCACGGCTTCACCTCGATTCGGTCGAGCGGCAGCGCGGGAGGTCCTGCTCATCCCCACCCCCCGTTCGATGGTTCTCGCCACGTCTTCGCGTGCGCGGTCCGCTCGAACATGGCTGCGCCGCACCCGCCGTGCAGGAAGACGTAGATGATCAGGTGTCGGTTGCTCTCGTCTCGTGATCGGCGTGCGCCTGGTGCACGGAACGCCGAACGGCCCCGGTTCCCCAGGGGTGGGAACCGGGGCCGCTCCGTCGGCGAGATCAGGCAGGCAGCGCCGCCTCGATCGCCGCCACCAGCTCCTCCGCCTCGGGCTCCGTGCGCGGACGGAAGCGGCCGAGGACCGAGCCGTCAGCGCCGATCACGAACTTCTCGAAGTTCCACTGGATGTCCCCCGCCTCCCCCTCCGCATCGGCCGTCTGCGTCAGCTCCGTGTACAGCGGGTGGCGGGTCGGGCCGTTGACGTCGAGCTTCTCCAGGAGGGGGAACGTGACGCCGTACGTCGTCGAGCAGAAGGTCTCGATCTCGTCGGCCGTGCCCGGCTCCTGCGCGCCGAACTGGTTGCAGGGTGCGCCGATGACCGTGAAGCCGCGGTCCGCATAGCGCTTCTGGAGGCGCTCGAGGCCCTCGTACTGGGGCGTGAGGCCGCAGCGCGAGGCCACGTTGACGAGCAGGATCGCCTTGCCCTTGTGGTCGGCGAGCGTGGTGTCCGCGCCGGTGAGGGTGTGCAGCGGGATGTCGTACAGGCTCATCGGACTGGCTCCTTGGAGGGGGCTCTGCAGGGGGTGTACCGGCGGCATGCGGGGGTGTGGCATGCACCGACTTCGCATCCTACGCAGGGGCGGGGGAGGGGAATCGGCAGGCCGTGCGTCATTGGCTCTTCCCCATTACTGAAACAAGTTCTACTGTGTGCGCCGCCAAGGACCGCAAGAGCCAGGAGGGGCCGTGCACCTCGAATACACGCCTGAGCAGCAGCAGTTGCGCGCCGAGCTGCGTGCGTACTTCGCCGAACTGGTGCCGGACAACGCGTACTCCCGATACGAGGACCCCGCGGAGCAGAAGCGGTTCTACCGGGAGACCATCCGCCGGCTCGGGAGCGACGGATGGCTGGGGGTGAGCTGGCCCAAGGAGTACGGGGGGCGCGGACTGAGCCCCATGGAGCAGTTCATCTTCTTCGACGAGGCCGCCCAGGCCGGCGTGCCTCTGCCGATCATGGGGCTCAACACCGTCGGACCCACGATCATGCAGTTCGGCACCGAGGAGCAGAAGTCCTACTTCCTGCCGAAGATCCTGTCCGGGGAGATCGACTTCGCCATCGGGTACAGCGAGCCCGACGCGGGGACGGACCTGGCCGCTCTGAAGACGCGAGCGGTCCGGGAGGGCGACGAGTACGTCGTGAACGGGCAGAAGATCTGGACGACGAACGGCGACACCGCGGACTGGGTGTGGCTGGCGGTGCGGACCGATCCGGACGCCCCGCCGCACAAGGGCATCACCATGCTGCTCGTGCCGACGTCCGACCCCGGCTACACCTGCACCATCATCAACACCCTCGCCTCGCACGACACGACGGCCAGCTACTACGAGAACATCCGGGTGCCGGTCAGCAGGAGGGTCGGTGAGGAGAACAAGGGGTGGCGGCTGATCACGAATCAGCTCAACCACGAGCGGGTCACGCTCGCCGCCCACGGGACGATGGCGATCCGTGCGCTGCACAACGTGCAGAAGTGGGCCGAGGAGACCAAGCTCGCCGACGGCCGGCGCGTGCTCGACCTCGGCTGGGTGCGCAAGCGCCTGGCGATGACGCACACCAAGCTCGACGCGATGAAGCTGCTCAACTGGCAGATGGTGAACGCGGTCCAGAACGGCACGCTCACCCCGCAGGACGCCTCGGCCGTGAAGGTGTACGGCTCGGAAGCGCGCCGGGACGCGTATGCCTGGCTGATGGAGGTCGTGGGGTCGGCAGGTCCGCTGAAGGAGGGTTCGGCGGGTGCGGTGCTGCACGGTGAACTGGAGCGCGGCTACCGCAGTGCCGTGATCTTCACGTTCGGCGGCGGAAACAACGAGATCCAGCGGGAGATCATCTCGTGGATCGGGCTCGGGATGCCGCGAGTTCGGCGCTGAGGCGGTAGCCGTAGAGGTAGAGGAAGCGGCTGGGGCTGGGGTCGGGGCTGTGAGGCGGCGGGCCTCGGCCCCCGCCTGCCGGCGGTGATGAGGTCGCGTCCGATCAGCGTGTAGGTTTCACGTTCCGGTCGAGACGGTTCCACACAGGGCGGTCTGTGTTCCGGCGGCGGGGGCCGGTCGGTGGCACGGGTCCCACTCCGATCGTCACCGCAGTCCCAGGGGGCCCGCAGCATGACCCGCACCACGGAAGCCCTCGGTGGGTCTGGCGCGGCCGACAGTGCGGTCCGCAGTGTCACGCGCCCGTTCTACGTGTACGCCGTACTCGCCAACTCGCTGTTCCAGCGCGGCGTATTCGTCCTCTTCCTTCTGCACCGAGGCTTCTCCGCCGGGCAGGTGGCCCTGCTGCAGACACTGCTCTACCTGGTCAGCGGACTTGCGGAGTTGCCGACGGGAGTCATCGCCGACCGCATCGGCAGGCGCGCCAGCATCGTGATCGGGCAGCTGGTGATCGCCGGCTGTCTGCTCGGGCAGGTGGCGTTCACCGACTACCGGGTGTTCCTCGCGCTGTTCATCGCGCAGGGCGTGGGCATGGCCTGTGTGTCCGGAGCGGACACCGCCCTGCTGTACGACCTGCTCGTGCGTCGTGGTGCGACGGCCGGATACGTGAAGGTGAAGTCCCGGTTCACCATGCTCGGGACGGTCACCTCGGGAGCCGCCATCGTCCTCGGCGGCCAACTGCAGCAGATTTCCTGGGGAGTCGTCTACGCCGGTTCGGCGGTGTGCCTGGTTCTGTCCGTGGTGGTGCTGGTCGCACGGGTGCCGGAGATCCGCGGCGCGGACGCGGTGGACGAGCAGGGCGGAGCCGCGCAGGACGGAGCCGGGCAGGACGGGACTGGGCAGGGCGGAATCGGGCAGGACGCGCCCGGCGAGACGCACGGCGACGCCACGGCGTGGCGGGCGATGCTGCGGGTCGCCACGCCGGCGCTCGTGACGCTGGTCGTGGTGTCCGGCCTGATGCATGCGACGTTGACGCCGTACATCATCTTCACGCAGCAGACGCTGTCCGATCAGGGCGCGGACACCGCATGGGTCGGCGTGGTCATAGCGGCGGGATTCCTCGCCGGCGGGCTGACCCCGCTGCTTGCGGACCGCGCGGACCGGCGTATCGGGTACCGGGTCATCGTCCCGGTGTCCCTCCTGACGCTCGCCGTGGCACTCGGTCTGAGCGGCCTCGGCCTCGTCCAGGTCACCGTCGCCGCGTTCCTGGTCCTGGTCGGGATCCCCGAGATCACCGCGGTGCTCGTGGACAACGTGTTCAACGAGGCCGTGCCGTCGCGTCACCGGGCGAGCCTGCTCTCGATGATCGCGTTCGTGGAGTCGGCGCTCATCGGCATCGGCTATCTCGTCCTCGGCGCGCTCATGGACGGTCTCGGCTCCGGCGTGGGCATGGCCGTCTACGCCGCGGTCCCGCTGCTCGCTTGTCTCCTGTGGCTGCCGGTGCTCTTGCGAGGGGCACGTGTGACCACCGGGACCGAGCAGCCGGCCGGCCAGAAGGCGTCCCGGTAGCTCAGGATGCGCGGGCCGCGCCCCTCGCCGAAGCTGTACGAGTGAGCGCTGACCCGCAGTCGCCCCGGCCCAGGTAGGCGGGCCCGCCCATGCCGAACAACCTCAACGTCGCGGTCGTCGTCGGAACTCGTCCCGAGGCGATCAAACTGCTGCCGGTGATCCGGGAGCTGCGCAGCACCGAGGGATTCCATCCGACGGTCATCTCGACCGGGCAGCACGAGAAGATGGTCCGCCAGGTCCTCGCGCTCGACGGCATCACTCCCGACATCGAGCTGGGGGTCGGCTATCCGGGCATGCCCCTGAACGACCTGTTCATCGAGATCATGGACCGGTTCGACAAGGCGCTGCGCAAGAACTTCGGGCAGCCTCCGCAGCCGGGCAAGGGCAGGATCGGGGCCGACCAGTACCCGACCACCGTCCTGGTGCACGGCGACACCAGCTCGGCGGCCGCCGCCGCGCTTGCCGCGTTCCACCTGAGGCTTTCGGTGAACCACATCGAGGCGGGCATGCGGACCCACTCGACGCTGTCACCGTTTCCTGAGGAGCTCAACCGGCAGCTGATCGCGCGGATGGCGGCGTTCCACCTGGCGCCGAGCACGCTCAGCAAACAGAACCTGATCCGCGAGGGCATCGACTCCGACCGGATCATGGTGACCGGCAACACCGGTATCGACGCCGTGCTGTGGGCCGCCGAGCAGGAGACCGACTACGGCGACCCGGTGCTGGACGAACTCGACCCGGACACCCCGATCGTGGTCGTGACCGCGCACCGGCGGGAGAACTGGGGCGAGGGTCTGGTGGGCATCGGCCAGGGCGTCCAGCGTGCCGCGGCCGAGCACCCCGACGTGTTGTTCGTCGTCCCGCTGCACCCCAACCCGGTCGTCGCCGACACCCTGGGCCCGCTGCTCGCACGGAGTCCCAACATCCACGTGACCAAGCCGATGGACTACGTGCCGTTCGCGAAGCTGCTCAAGCGTGCGGTCCTGGCCATCAGCGACTCCGGCGGTATCCAGGAGGAGGCGCCCTCGCTCGGCACCCCGGTTCTGGTGACCCGTGAGTCGACCGAGCGCACCTCGGGGCTCAACGCCGGGACGCTGCGGCTGGTCGGCACCGACCCGGACCGTATCGCCGTGGACACGGCCATGCTCCTGGGCGGCGAGCAGGTGCGGCAGATGATGGCCGACGCACCGAACCCGTACGGCGACGGGCACGCGGCGCGGCGTATCGTGCAGGCCTTCGGGCACCTGGCCTTCAACACCCCGCCCCCGGTCCCGTTCGGGCACGGCTACCGTCGCTCGGCGGTCCTGGGCGCGTCGGGCCTGGCTCCGGACGGTCTGGTCCGCGAGCAACTTGCCGCCGAGCCGATCGGCCCGGACCCGTCGTGACCGCGGTGGCCGGGTTCGACTTCTACGCCGGCGCCGGACCCGCCCGAATCCTGCTGATCCTGGCGCTGACCGTCATCGTCTTCGGCGTCGTGTGGACCGCGATGCTGTTCGCCGTCGCCGCCCGCAGACGCCGCCACGACCGCGAAGTCGAGGACGAGCGGACCCCGCCCTCCTCGCTCCTGTGGGTGTTCGTGGTGCCCGCGCTGAACGAGGAGGTGACGATCGCCGACAGTGTGCGCCGCCTCTTCGACCTCGATGTCGAACGGCGCGTGGTCCTCGTCATCGACGACGGTTCCGAGGACCGCACCCCGGACATCCTGGCGGAACTCGCGCGCCCCGGGCTCGTGGTGCTCCGCCGCGACCTGCCCGAAGCGCGTAAGGGCAAGTCCGAAGCGCTGAACGACGCTTGGCGGCACATCCACTCCGTCGTACTGCAACAGGGCCCGTACGAGGGCACCGTTCCGCAGGACGTGGTCATGGTGATCGTGGACGCCGACGGCCGTCTGGACGCCGCGGCCCCCGCCGAGATCGCGCGGCGGTTCGCGGACCCGCGCGTCGGGGGCGTGCAGAGCCAGGTGACCATCTACAACCGCGAGGGCTTTCTCACCTGGTGCCAGGACGTCGAGTTCGCCGTCTACGGGCGGCTCTACCAACTGGCGCGCAGCCACTGGTTCATCGCCGACATGGGCGGCAACGGACAGTTCAACCGGCTCTCCGCACTCGACGAGATCGCCGACACCGACGGCCCCTGGCGCCCGGCGCTCACCGAGGACCAGGACCTGGGCCTGCGGCTGTACGGAGCGGGCTGGCGCAGTACGCACGAGTGGCGCTCGGGCGTCGCACAGCAGGGCCTCAACAACTACCGCCGGCTGTCGAGGCAGCGGACGCGCTGGTACCAGGGCAACCTGCAGGCGCTGCGCCATCTGGGCCGCATCCTGCGGATGAAGGTCTCCTTCGTCGTCCGGATCGACCTGCTCTGGTACATCACACTGCCGCTGCAGCAGTTGATCGTGGCCATGGGGCTGCCGGTGGCCGTGGCGCTCTGGTACTTCGGCGATCTGCCGTTCTGGAACGGCCCGGTGTGGCTGATCCTCCTCATCTACGGGCTCGCCTTCGGCACCGGAACCCTCGGCCTGCTCGCCCGCTCCGAGCCGATGCGCGTACGCGATCTGCCGAAGGCGTTCCTGATGTCGCTCCCGTACGCCCTGTACACCTGGCTGATCATTCCGAGTCTGTTCCGCGCGCTGTTCCGGCTGATCTTCCGCCGCGGCGGCTGGGTGAAGACACCGCGTGAGCCGATCGCCCAGGCGGCGACGGACGACGCGGGCCCGCACTGACCCCGGGGAACCACACGTCTGCCCGGCCCGGAGTGCGCCCCGGATCGGGTTCGACGAGTGTGGCGTCGAAGTACGTCCGCGCCACAGTCAGGGGCAGCACATGGAGATCGGCAATCTGGAGGGCACGGTCGACGGGCTGATGGACGGTCTGCGGGCCGACCTCGTACGGCTCGCCGCGATTCCCTCCATCGCTTTCCCCGGCTATCCGCCCGAGCCGCTCGAACAGGCCCATGACCTCCTCGTCGAGCTGCTCAAGGGTGCGGGCGTCGAGCACATCGAACGGCTCGACCTGCCGGACACCGCGCCCGCCGTGTACGCGCAGATCCCACCGCCCGACCCTGGAGCGCCCACCGTTCTGCTCTACGGGCACTACGACGTCCAGCCGCCGGGCGACGAGGCCTCCTGGCTGTCCCCGCCGTTCGAGCCGACCCCCACCGACGACCCCGGCGGCGGACTGCGGGCGCGGGGGATCGCGGACGACAAGTCCAATGTCATCGCCCACCTGGGCATGCTCCGGGTCTTCGGCGGCCGGCCGCCCGTCGGGATCAAGATGATCATCGAGGGGCAGGAGGAGTACGGCAGCCCCTTCGACGACTATCCGCCCACCGACCCCGAGCGTTTCGCCTGCGACGCCATGGTCATCGCCGACCTCGGCAATCTCCGGCCGGGCACCCCGACCCTCACCACCGGTCTGCGCGGTGCGGCCGAGGTGATCGTCGAGGTGCGCACCCTGGACGAGCCGCGGCACAGCGGTGAGTTCGGCGGTGCCGCCCCGGATGCGCTGCTCGTACTGCTGCGGGCGCTGGCCACCCTGCACGACGACAAGGGCGATGTGGCCGTACCCGGTCTGCGCCGTGAGGAGTGGAGCGGGGCCGGCTACACCGAGGACGAGTTCCGCTCGCTCGCCGGCGTACAGGAAGGGCTGCCGCTGATCGGGTCCGGTGGGTTGGGGGAGCGGCTGTGGTCCGGGCCCGCGATCACCGTGATCGGGCTCGACGCACCGAGCGTGGAGAACGCCGCGTCGGCCGTCGTGCCCTACGCGCGGGCCAAGCTCAACCTCCGCTTCCATCCGCTGCAGGACCCCAAGGAGGCCCGCGACAAGCTCGTCGAGCATCTGCGGGCACAGCGGCCCTTCGGCATCGAACTGACCGTCACCCCCGGTGACACGGGCCCCGGTTACGAGGCCGAGACCGGTGGGCCCGCGTACGAGGCCGCCCGCAGCGCCCTGCAGAGGGCCTGGGGCAAGGAGGCCGGATACGTGGCCACCGGCGGATCCATCCCCCTCGTCAACGGACTCGCGCAGGCCGCTCCCGGCGCCGAAGTACTGCTCTTCGGCGCCCAGGACGGCATGTGCAATCTGCACGCGCCCAACGAACGCGTCCTGATGTCCGAAGTACGCAACACCGTCATCGCCATGGCCGCCTTCGTCACCGAGTACGCCGAGGACTTCCGTCGCCGTACGGGAGCAACGGGGAGCGCCTCATGAGCGTCGCCGAGACCGAGGCGCCCGAACAGGAGCCGGAGAAGAAGAAGTTCACGTTCCCGAGCGCGCTGACGGTTCTCGCGATCGTCACGATCGGTGTGTGGCTGCTCGCGTTTTTGATCCCGGCGGGACAGTACGACCGCAACGAGGACGGCGGCCCGATCGAGGGCACCTACCACCGGGTCCCCTCCGGGCAGTCCTTCATGGACCGGCTCAACGACCTGTTCCTGTCACCCGTCAACGGTCTGTACGGCGTTCAGGACGAGAAGACCGGACAGGTCGGTCCCGACCTGTCGGGTTCGCTGTACGGCAGCGCGGGTGTGTTCCTGTTCGTGCTCGCCATCGGCGCGTTCATCACCGTCGTGTTCGCCACGGGAGCGCTCGACCGGGGCATCGCCCGGCTCGCGCACCGGCTGCGCGACCGCGGCGCGCTGCTCATCGCCGGCGTCATGGTGGTGTTCTCGCTGCTCGGCACCGTCGAGGGCTTCGCCGAGGAAACCCTCGGGTTCTACGGGCTGCTCGTACCGATGATGCTCGCGCTCGGCTATGACCGGATGGTCGCCGTCGGCACCTCCATCCTGGGTGCGGGCGTCGGCGTGATGTGCTCGACGGTCAACCCGTTCGCGACCGGTGTCGCCTCGTCCGCGGCCGGGATCTCGCTCGGTGACGGCATCATCCTGCGCTTCGTGATGTGGATCGTGCTGACCGCGGTGACCATCGCGTACGTGGTGCGCTACGCCAAGCGCGTGCAGAAGGACCCGTCGAAGTCGATCGGCGGTTTCCAGCCGGGCGACCGCGAGCAGGTCAAGAAGGCCACCGTCGGTGAGGCCCCGGAGCTGACCCGGCTGCACAAGGGCGTGCTCATCATGGTCGCCCTGGTCTTCGCCTTCATGATCTTCTCCGTGGTGCCCTGGTCGAGCGCCCTGACCGGCAAGGCCGACGCCACCCCGTACCGCTGGGAACTCGGCTGGTCCTTCCCGCAGTTGGCCGCTCTGTTCCTCGTGGCGGCGGTGCTCGTGGGACTCGTGGCGCGGATGAGCGAGCCGAAGCTGAGCTCCACGATCATCCAGGGCGCGGCGGACTTCATCTCTCCGGCGCTGGTCATCATGCTGGCCCGCGGTGTCACGGTCATCATGAACAACTCGAAGATCACGGACACCGTCCTGCACTCCATCGAAGGGGTCGTGAAGGGCACGTCCTCGGCGATGTTCGCGATCATCGTGTTCGTGGTGAACCTGCCGCTCGCCTTCCTGATCCCCTCCACCTCCGGCCACGCCACGCTCACCATGCCGATCCTCGCCCCGCTCGCCGACTTCGCGGGTGTCTCACGGGCCGTGGTCGTCACGGCCTGGGAGGCGTCGAGCGGCTGGATGAACCTGTGGGTGCCGACCACCGCCGTGACCATCGGTGGTGTCGCGCTCGCCAAGGTCGGCTACGACAAGTACCTGCGGTTCGTCTGGCCTTTGCTCGCGATTCTGTTCGTGATGATCTGCGGGTTCCTGGCACTGGGCGCCGCCTTCACATAAACCGTCCGAGCAGTCGTGGGCGGCTCCGAACGAAAACGGGGCCGCCGGCGTCCAAGTGGCATGAAGAACCGTCATCGTCTTGCCGTTCTGCTGCTGCCCGCGGCCCTGCTGTTCACGGGCTGCACGGACACCGCCGCACCCTCGCCCGGCACCGAACTGAGTCCCGCCAAGGCCAAGTCCACCGCGACCTCGTACCCGGGAGAGACGGAGTCCCTGCCGCCGCGCACGGGAGACGACGCCGACCCGGTGGAAGGGCCGAAGAAGCCGAAGCCCGGCACCTGGTACCCGTACGACCTCTTCTCCCACTGCGGCGTCGAAGCCGCCCGCTTCGCTGGCAAGTCCTGGATCCTGCGGACCGTACGCACGGATCTGACCTCTCCCGTACCCCTCGACAAGAACGCCGGCCGTCACGACTCCTTCAACTTCATGGCCGGGTACATCCAGTTGCAGGAGCCCGACCTGGCGGTGTTCGTCTCCTCGCACCTGCCGCCCCTGGAGTTCGTGCCCGGTACGTCGGATCGTGTCTGCGACTGACCGCGGCGCCCGGACAGGTCCTAACCTGAACGGGGAGGTGGGGCGCATGCGGGAGGCGGATCCCGGGCTTTTCGGGCCCGAGACGGTGACCTGGCAGATGCACGGGGACCCGATCATGTGGGTGGCGGGGGTGCGGGCGCTGTACTTGCAGGCGCTGCATCCACGGGCCGTACGCGGCGTGATGCAGAACTCCGACTTCCGCAAGGACGCCTGGGGGAGGCTGCTGCGGACCGCCAACTTCGTGGGCACGATCAGTTACGGGACGACGGAGGCCGCCGAGAAGGCGGGCGCGCGGGTGCGGCGGATCCACCGGATGCTCAAGGTGACCGACCCGGATACGGGTGAGGTGTACGGCGTGGACGAACCGGAGTTGCTGCTCTGGGTGCACTGCGCCGAGATCGACTCCTATGTCCACGTGGCGCGCAGGTCGGGCCTCCCGCTCGACGACGCGCTCGTCGACCGCTACATCGACGAGCACCGGGTCGACGCGCGGCTCATGGGTCTCGATCCGGAGCAAGTCCCGTCGAATCAAGCGGAGTTGACCGCATACTTCGATCGGGTGCGCCCCGAGCTTGCGGCCGGATCCGAGGCGCGTGACGTCGACGACTTCCTGCAGCGGCCGCCCACCCATCCGCTGCTCGTGCCCCTACGGGCACTGATCTGGCGGCGTGTGGCGAACCTGGCGTATGCCGCATTGCCGCCGTATGCGCAGGAGTTGTACGGCCGACGAGGGCCTTCCGTGAAGACTACGGACCGCCGGCTACGGGTTGCGGGTGCGTTGCTGCGGTGCATCCCGGCGCGCGTACGCTGGCAGCTACCGCCCAAGCACATCCTGCGCGCCATGGAGCGACTCGGCCCGGGCAGCCGCCCGGCACCGTACAAACTCCGCAGGCTCGCCGCCATACTGGACGGGCCGGGGAGGGCGGAGCGAAACGACGGGGGCGACAGCACGAAATGCCAGAGCTGGGGGACACCAGGCTGATCCAGGGCCGCTACCGGCTGCTCGATCTGATCGGGCGCGGCGGCATGGGCGAGGTGTGGCGGGCGCGCGACGAGTCGCTGGGGCGGCGCGTGGCCGTCAAGTGCCTCAAACCCATGGGTCCGCAGCACGACGCGTCGTTCACGCGTGTGCTGCGGGAGCGGTTCCGGCGTGAGGCGCGGGTCGCGGCGGCGCTGCAGCACCGCGGAGTGACCGTCGTCCATGACTTCGGTGAGTACGAGGGCGTGCTCTACCTCGTGATGGAGCTGCTCGAAGGCCGCAACCTCAGCCAGCTGCTCGAGGACAACCGGCAGCACCCGCTGCCCGTGCCCGACATCGTCGACATCACCGAACAGGTGGCGCACGCCCTCGCGTACACCCATGACCAGGGCATCGTGCACCGCGATCTGAAGCCGGCGAACATCATGCGGCTCACGGACGGCACGGTGAAGATCTGCGACTTCGGTATCGCCCGGCTCGGCGCCGACATCGGCTTCACCTCACGGCTCACCGGCACCGGTATCGCGATGGGCACCCCGCACTACATGTCGCCCGAGCAGATCGGCGGCCAGCAGGTCGACCACCGCAGCGACCTCTACTCGCTCGGCTGTGTCCTGTACGAGATCGCCACCGGCGCACCGCCGTTCGACCTCGACGACGCGTGGGCGGTCCTCGTCGGCCACCGCGACACCACGCCCGAGCCGCTCCGCAGCCACCGGTCCGAACTGCCCGAGTTCTTCGAGCGGATCGTCCTCGACCTCCTCGCCAAGAGTCCCGAGGAGCGGCCGACCGACGCGCGTGAACTGACCCGGCGCGTCACGGAGGGGCGAGGCGTGCCCGCCGTCCAGGCGCAGCCGCGCCCCGGCGTCCAGCGGCCCGAACAGCCTCCGTCGAAGGAGCCGCGACTGCCCTCCTGGACCCGGGGCATGACCACCGGGCACAAGGCGGGGGGATCCGCCGCCCTGCGCACCACGCCGCCCGACACGACGGCAGGGCTGACCGGCGAGTGGATCCCGCGCGGCGACACCAGAGCCGAACAGCGCGTCACCGAGACCGAACGGCCGACGCCCTCACCGGAGTTGCTCGCCGTACTCGCCGGGCGGCACAACGCCGGGCTCAGCCTCGGCCGGCTCGGGCGCTGGGAGGAGGCCGGTGAGGTGCACCGCGCCGTGGCCGCCGAACGCGAGCACGCGCTCGGACCCGATCACCCCGACACGCTCTCCAGCCGCTACGAGGTCGGCTTCACCCTCAGCCGTACAGGGCGTGCGGGCGATGCGCTGCGCGAGTACACCCGGGTCGCCGAAGGGCGCGAGCGCGCACTCGGCACCGACCACCCCGAGACCCTGGCAGCGCGCCAGGAAGTCGCCTATGTCCTCGGCCAGTTGGGGCGGCACTTCGAGGCGCACCAGGTATACCTGGCCGTACTCGCCTCCCGTGAGCGCAACCCACGCCTGGGGCCCGACCACCCCGACACCCTGCGCTGCCGCCACAACCTCGCCTTCAACCTGTCGAGACTCGGCCGCCTTGAGGACTCCTTCCGCATGGCGCGCGACGTGGCCACGGCGCGGGCGCGTGTGCTGGGACCCGAACATCCCGACACACTCGTCACCCGCTACGAAGTCGCGTACGCGCTCGGTCAGTTGGGTCGCTGGGGCGAGGCGCTGCAGACGTACCGGGAGGTCGCCCAGGCGCGCAAGGCCGCACTCGGCGCCGACCATCCCGACACCCTGGCGGCCCGTTACGAGGTCGGCATCAGCCTCGGCCGGCTCGGCCGCAGCGCCGAGGCGCTCACCCTCTACCGCGACCTCGTCGAGGACCGTACGCGCGTGCACGGCCCCGACCACCCCGAGACCCTGCGCGCCCGCCACGGGCTCGGGGTGAACCTCGGTCGGATGGGCCGCTGGGAGGAGGCACTCGACGAGGCCCGCGACGTGTGCGCGATCCGTGAGCGGATCCTCGGGCCCGAGCACCCCGACACCCTGGTCAGCCGTCGCGAGGTCGCGGTCGGTCTCGGCTGGCTCGGCCGCTGGGGCGATGCGCTCGCCGAGTACCGCCGCGTGGCCGCCGCCCGTGAACGCGTCCTCGGCGCCGACCACCCCGACGCCCTCGCGAGCCGCAACGACGAGGCGCACTGCCTGGAACAGCTGGGGCGCGGAGCCGAGGCGGTCGAGCTGTACCGGAGGGTGGCGGCGCTGCGGCAGCAGCGCGGGACGCGGTAGGTGAGGGCGGGGGAGGCGCCGGGCCGGGGCCGCTTCCCTGCTCTGGCGGTCCGCGATCATCCCGTGTTACGAAGAGCCATGACCGCACATGGAGCCCCGCCCGCCCGCCGTGCCTACGACGCCGTGATCGTCGGAGCCGGACACAACGGACTCGTCGCCGCGGCCTATCTGGCCCGTGCGGGCCGGTCCGTGCTCGTCGTGGAGCGCCTTGAGCGGACCGGGGGCGCCGCGGTCTCCTCGTACGCCTTCGAGGGCATGGACGCCCGGCTCTCGCGCTACTCGTACCTGGTGAGTCTGCTGCCGCGCAAGATCGTGCGGGACCTCGGACTCGACTTCTCGGTACGCGGGCGCGATGTCTCCTCCTATACGCCGGTACGGCGCGACGGCAGGGACACCGGGCTGCTCGTCGGGGGCGGGAAGGCGCGTACGCGGGAGGCCTTCGCGCGGTTCACGGGCGGGGAGCGGGAGTTCGCGGCCTGGGAACGGTTCTACGGGATGACCGGGCGGGTCGCCGAGCGGGTCTTTCCCACGCTCACCGAGCCGCTGCCCACCCGCGACGAACTGCGGGCGCGGGTGGACGACGAGGACGCCTGGCGGATGCTCTTCGAGGAGCCGGTCGGTGCCGCGATCGAGTCCGAGTTCACCGACGACGTGGTGCGGGGAGTCGTCCTCACCGACGCGCTCATCGGGACCTTCGCCGACGCGCACGACGCGTCGCTGCGGCAGAACCGCTGCTTCCTCTACCACGTGATCGGCGGCGGTACGGGAGCCTGGGACGTGCCCGTCGGCGGTATGGGCGCACTCACCGACGCGCTCGCGCGGGCGGCGCGCGAGGCGGGCGCCCAGTTCGCGACGGGCTACGAGGCGCTGCGGATCGAGACGGACGGTGTGCGGGCCGAGGTGAGCTGCCGTGGCGAGGCGGACGAGTTCACGGTGGCCGCGCGGCACGTCCTGGTCGGCGCCTCGCCGCAGGCGCTCGCGGCGCTGCTCGGCGACGAGCCGCCCGCCGCGGCCGAGGGCGCACAGCTCAAGGTGAACATGCTGCTCAAGCGGTTGCCCAGGCTGCGCGACCGGAACGTGGACCCGCGGGAGGCCTTCGCGGGGACCTTCCATGTGGCCGAGGGCTACGAGCAGTTGGCCACCGCCTACGGCGAGGCGGCCTCGGGTGCGCTGCCCTCCGCGCCGCCCTCGGAGATCTACTGCCACTCCCTGACCGACCCGAGCATCCTCGGCGACCACCTCGTCGACCTGGGCTATCAGACCCTGACCCTCTTCGGCCTGCACACACCCGCACGGCTGTTCGCGGCGGACAACGACGGCGCACGTGAGGAGCTCCTCAAGGCGACGATCGCCCAGCTGGACGCGTATCTGGACGAGCCGATCGCCGAGGTGATCGCCGTGGACGCCCAGGGACGTCCCTGTATCGAGGCCAAGACCCCACTCGACCTGGAACGCGACCTGCGGCTGCCGGGCGGCAACATCTTCCACCGCGACCTCGCGTTCCCCTACGCGCAGAAAGGCACCGGACGCTGGGGCGTGGAGACCGCGCACGCCAATGTGCTGCTGTGCGGGGCGGGCGCGGTGCGTGGGGGCGGGGTGAGCGGGATTCCGGGGCACAACGCGGCGATGGTGGTGCTGGGGGAGTGACGCCCCTGCGCACAGTGAGGACGGGGCCACTCAGGACAGCAGCTCGCGGGTCAGCGGAGCCGGGAAGCTGACTCTCAACTCGTCGTTGTCCAGGAGGGCTTGGAGGCGCGCGGCCTCCTTATCGATCAGGGTCGTGGCCTCGGCGCCCACGTCGTCGAGCAGCCGCCACACGAGCTCACCGCCGCGCCGCTGGGCCCAGACGCCGACGATGCGGCCATCGCTCCAGACGGTGGGTCCTCCGTTGCCCACGCTGTCGTAGACGAGGGGTCTGTGCGTGGGGTCGAGGTAGAAATCGCGCTGCTGCCAGCCCATGGTGGCAGGGTCGAGGCCGGGCAGGAAGGCCGCCCAGGGGCCGGGCGGCTCCGCCTCCTCGCCCGCTGAGCCTGGCAGGTCCCATCCCCGGCCCACGCCGACCAGTTCCACCTCCTCGACAGGCAGGTGCGTGAGCGCGCGGCGCACCTCCCGGACACCCCAGCCCGTCCACCACTTCAGATCGGCTTCCGTGCCCGGTCCGTAGGACCGCAGCCAGCGGCGCACCAGCTCGGTCTGTGCGGCGGCCGGGTCCAGCGGCTCCATCGCGGGAGCGATGCGGTAGCGGAACCGGGCCGAGGTCCAGCCGCCCACCGGACGGCCCCGGCGCACCCGCCCCTCCATGGCGAGCAGCCGCAGCAGCTCTCCGCCGATGCGGAGGATGGACTCGTACCGCTTGCCGGGGTTGAGCGTGATGGTGGTCTGCAACTCGGCGACCGCGTCGGTGAGTTCAGGGGCGGCGGCCTCGCCCAGGCGGGCCAGCTCGGCGAGGGCCAGCGCGGCGACGGCGTCCAGCCACCGTGCGTCGCGCGGTGGATCGGCGGCGGCCAGATGCTTGAGCAGTGTGGCCCGTTCACGGGCGGCCATCGTCGGTGGCGTGGCGTGGAAGAACGTCGGAGCGAGTGCTTCCGGTACGACGAAGAGGGTGCGCCGCATGCAGTGCATCCGCACAAGCGTGCGGTCCACGTACAGGGCCCGGTCGACCTCGGCGAGCGAGGGCGCGCCGAGCCGGGCGAAGGCGGAGAGAGTGACGCAGGAGGCGTCCGTGGCGTGCAGCCCGACGAGTGCTTCGGCGACCGCCTCCGTATGGGCGGCGCGCAGTTCGGGGTGGAGCAGGTGGCGGCGGGCCAGCCGGGCGCGGCGGTCAGCGGGGTAGATGCGGCGCATGGACGGAAGGGTAGACGTCGGCCGCGGACGGCACAGCTGACGGCACGGGCACGGGCAAGGAGCGGAGCAGGGCCGGCGCCGTATCGTTACGAAGCCGTGGACTTCTCGATGAGCCCTTGGCGGTAGGCGATGCCCACCGCGTCGGTGCGGCTCGAGGCGCCCAGTTTGGCCAGGATGTTGGAGACGTGGACGCTGGCCGTCTTGCCGCTGATGAACAGCTCCTCACCGATCCGGCGGTTGGTCAGCCCCTGCGCGAGCAGCAGCAGGACGTCACGCTCGCGTGCGGTGAGGACGGACTCCTCGGGCGCGGTCTTGACCTCCAGCCTGCCGCGGCGGATCAGGGCGTCGACGTCCTCCAGGAGCGGCAGGGCACCGAGAGCTGTGGCCGTTGCGCGGGCGGCCAGGGCGTGCTCGGTGGCCTCCGCGCGGCGGTCGTCCGCGAGGAGTGCTTCGGCGAGGCGGCGTTCGCAGCGGGCCCGCTCGTACACATCGCCGTACTCGGCGAAGGCGGCCACCGCCTTGGTCCAGGCGGCCACGTCCGTCTGTCCGGCCGCCCGGCTCTCCTCGGCCTCGGCCCGGGCGAGCCAGGCGCGGCCCTCGGGACCGAACCAGATGCCCTCGTCGACGCTCGCGGTGTCCCGTGCGATGTCGGTGAGTTCGCGCGCGGTGTCCGTCCAGCGGCGGGCCCCCGTCTCGTCGCCGGTCAGGCGCAGTTCGGCGGCGGAGTCGGCGACCGCGGACAGGGCGAGCGCGGCGAGGCGGATCCCGATGTGGGGACGCCCGTCGCCGAAGTCCTCGGTGAGCCGGGCGACAGTGGCCCTGACCTGCTCGACCGCCGCCTCGGGGTCGTGGCGCAGGGCCGCACCGTCGGTCAGCACGATGCCGGCGACGATCCAGGCCATGGAGTCGTAGGGCTGGTCGACAAGGAGCCGGGCGCCCTCCGACGTCCCGGGCTCGCCACGGCCCAGCGCGACATACAGGGCAGGTCCCGTCACGAAGGCGCCGGCTGCCGGCATACGGTCGGTGTCGGCCCGCGCGGCCTCGACGCATTCGTCCCAGCGGCCGAGGGTGTAGAGCACAAGAGACTGCAGATAGCGCAGCATCAACGGGTAGTGCGCGGTGAGCAGTCCGGCCTTGCGGGCACGGCCGAGACCTTCTTTGAGCCATGTGAGGCACTCGTCGAGGGCGCCCGATTCGAAGCAGCCGATGGCCAGGTTGAACAGGGCGCGCAGTTCGATGGCGTCGTTCTCCGCGCGCAGGGCCAGGTCGCGTGCCTGCCGCAGCTGCTCCCTGCCGTCCGTGGAACGGCGATTGGAGCCGAACCCCACCAACGAGATGGTCAGATCGGCCTGTGCGTCGGCCATCCCGAGCGCCTTCGCCTTGTCGAGCGCCTCGATCGCCACGCGCCGTGCGGTGTCCTGGTCGCCCATGTACCCGGCGGCCATCACATGGGTGGCGGCGGCCCAGACCCAGGTGGGCGTGGGCGGCTCCGGCGCGATCATGGCCAGGGCTTCGCTGCTGTGTGTGAAGGCGGCGGGAATGCTGTCGATGCTCATCAGGCGTCCGGCCAGCGTGTAGTGGACACGGGCGGCGAGCTCGGAGTCGGCGTCGGAGCCCACCCGGTCGAGCGCGGCGCGGGTCAGCGCCACGGCACGGTGGTTCTCGCTGGCGTGGGCGGCCGCCGCGGAGGCCCGCAGGGTGAGGGTGATCTCCGTGAGGCCGGTGACGGCCGGGCGTTCGGCCTGGTCCACCGCCTGCCACAGATCGAGGGCGGTTTCCAGGTGGCGCAGCTCCTCGGCGGGCGCGCCGACCCGGTGTGCGTGGTCGGCTGCCTCGAGCGAGGCTTCGAGCGCGCCGGGCAGGTCGTGGCTCTCGCGGGCGTGATGCGCACGTGCGGCGGGGCGGCTGCGGGTGGCGGGCAGCTGGGCGAACACACGGTGCAGCCGGACCCGCTCGCCGGGCAGCAGGTCGGTGTAGATCGCCTCCTGGATCAGGGCGTGCCGGAAGGTGTACGTGTCGCGCTCGTCCGCGTCCGTGCCGGTGAGACCGCCGGCGACCAGCAACTGGCGGCTCGTGGCCTCGCGCAGGGCGGATTCCAACGCGTCGGAGGGGAGTTCGACCACGGCACGCAGCACCTCGTGCCCGACGCTGCGGCCCGCGACGGAAGCGGCGCGCAGCACTTCCTGCGCCGTGCCGGAGAGCTGTTCGAAGCGGACGAGCAGCACATCGGCGAGTCCGCTGGGCACTTCGGCCGACCCGGCGCCGTCGATCTCGTCCTCGGTGGCGGCGAGCAACTCCTCGGCGTAGAAGGCGTTCCCCTCCGCACGTTCGACGATGCGGCGGACCATGGCGTCCGGCAGCGGATCCGTGCGCAGCGTACGGACGAGCTGTTCCACGTCACTGTCGGCGAGCGGCTTGAGCCCGAGACGTTCGACGGCGGGCAGCCGGACGAGCTCGGCGAGGAGCGGGCGCAGAGGGTGGCGACGGTGCAGATCGTCGGAGCGGTACGAGGCGATGACGGCCATCCGCTGGGAGGCACCGCCCGTGCGCTGGAGAACGGCGCGGCTGAGCAGGAAACGCAGCAGGTCGCGCGTGGACTGGTCGGCCCAGTGCAGATCTTCGAGGACGAGCAGCAGGGGCGCGGCGGCCGCGAGGTCGGCGACCAGGCCGGCTATGTCCTCGAACAGGCGCAGTCGTCCGTCGGCTTCACGCCCGGTGGCGTCACCGGCCAGTCCACCGCCGACGAGCCGCTCGGCGAGGGGGTGGGCGGCGACGACGCCGGCGAAACGCTCGTCGGTGACGAGCCGGCCCAGGATCTCGGTGAACGGCAGATAGGGCAGACCGACGTCGCCGAGGTCGACGCAGCGCCCCGTGACCACGGTCATCCCGGACTGTGCCGCCTGTGCGGCGGTCTCGTCGAGCAGGCGGGTCTTGCCCACCCCGGCGTCACCCGCGACGAGTACGGCACGGGCTTCGCCGGCACGGGCGCGGCCGAGCAGGCCGGTGAGCCGGGCGAGTTCGTCCTGGCGGCCGACGAGGGGAGAGGTGGTGGGCTGAGGCACGGGGTCATCGTGTCATGGGCCACCGACACGGGGGCAGGCGCAGGTGGTGGTCGCGAACGCAGACGTGTGCCGGGGCTGCAGATGCGTATGCGAAGGTGGCGTCGTGTGGGGCGCCGGCTGGGCGCCGGTCGGGGAGGGAACGAGCGATGAGCAGCAGCGGGCAGATCCGTACGATGCTGAACTCGATGGCGTACGGGCAGCCGGTCGAGGTGACCAGCTATTGGGGCTCGGCGAAGAAGCTGGCCCGGCTCGCGGCCCTCGCCGAGCGGTTCGGCTATCAGTACGCGGATGTCGTCTTCACCATGCAGGGCCTGAAGATGCTGCTCGTCCCCGATCCCGATCCGCAGGTACGGCAGCGGGCACAGCAGGCCTGGGCCCAGCACGCGCCGGCGGTCGGCGGGCCGCTTCCGCAGCTGCCCGGCGAGGTGCCCGAGCAGCTGCGCACGCGGATCCGCTTCGACATGTACGCCGGGCAGAACGAGAAGCGGCGTCTCGTCGCCGTGCCCGTCGCCTTCGGGGTCGTTGCCTTCCAGGCGCTGCGGATGCCAGATCTCGCGGTGGCGTTCGGCGTGCTGCTCGGCGTCGGACTGCTGGTGGCCGGTGGCGGTTTCCTCGTGCGGAGGAAGTGGCGTCGTGAGTGCGGGGACCGGCTGCGGTCAGCCGGTTTCGTACCCCTGACGGAACCGACCGGACGACTGCGGCTCGTCCCGCCGGGCAGTCCGTACGCGCCGCGGCAGGCGCAGGTTCCCGGCGGGGATCTGTACGGACAGCCGCAGCCGTACGCGCAGCCCCAGCCTTACGGTCAGCAGCCGTACGCGCAGCCCCAGCCTTACGGTCAGCAGCCGTACGCCGCCCCGCAGCAGGCCCCGTACGCCCCGCCCCCGCTGCCGCCCCACCAGCCCTACCCGCCGCACCAGCGCGCTCAGTAGCGGCCGGAGCGCGGGCTCAGTCGCGGGATTCCGCCCAGCCCAGCGCCTCGATCCGCCGTGCGTCCGCGGGGCGCGCGGCGTCGAAGAGGCGCCGTGGACCGGCCTGGACCACGAGTCCGTCGACGTAGGCCCCGCGCCCCACGTACAACTGATCCGTCGTGTACCGCCACCGCAGCCGTACGGACTCTCCTTGCACGCCCGCGAGATCGGCCGTCACCCGGTGCCACGTCCGGTGCGCCCAGCCCGTCACCCGGCCGTCGGGGTGCGGCCCCGAGACCGGGCCTTCGGTGCTGAAGGGCAGCGCGGACCAGGTGGCGCCCTCGTCCGTCGAGGCCTCCAGGTACAGGAAGTCCGAGTTCGGCTCCGTGTCCCACCACAGGGAACACTGCAGCCTGGCGCCTTCGGTGGACGGGAGCGCCGGCAGGGTCAGCGTGGCCGAGGTGGACCCCGCCATCCCCGAGAACCACGCGCTGCGCCCGTGCGCCGGACGCACCGGAACCGCACGCGCCAGCCGGTTGGCCGTGGCGACGCGGGGCGCTGAGCCCGAGCGCCAACTGCGCACCGGATGCACGGAGTTGCCGAGGACGATCAGGAACGAGTCGGTCGTCGGGTCGAGGACCAGCGAGGTGCCGGTGAAGCCGGTGTGGCCCGCCGTACGCGGAGTCGCCATCGCTCCCATGTACCAGTGCTGGTAGAGCTCGAAGCCCAGACCGTGCTCGTCGCCGGGGAAGTCGGTGTTGAAGTCGGTGAACATCAGCTCCACCGACTCGGCGCTCAGGATCCGCTCGCGTCCGTACGCACCGCCGTTGAGCAGACAGCGCCCGAGTACCGCCAGATCCCACGCGCAGGAGAACACCCCCGCGTGGCCCGCGACACCGCCGAGGCTGAAGGCGTTCTCGTCGTGCACCTCGCCCCACACCAGACCGCGGTCAAGACCCGACCAGGGCAGCCGGGCGTCCTCCGTCGCCGCCACCTTCGGCTTCCAGGACGCGGGCGGGTTGTAGCGGGTGCGGTGCATGCCGAGCGGTGCGGTGATCTCCTCGCGCAGCAGCACGTCGAGCGGGCGGCCGGTGAGCTTCTCCAGGACGAGCTGGAGGGAGATGAGGTTGAGGTCCGAGTAGAGGTACTTGGTGCCCGCGGGGTTGAGCAGGGTCTCTTTCCACAGGAGCTGGAGTTTGCCCTCGTACGTCGGCTCCTTGAAGAGCGGGATCCAGGAGCGGAAGCCCGAGGTGTGCGTGAGGAGCTGGCGGATCGTGACCGCCTGTTTGCCGCCGCCCGCGAAGTCGGGGAGATATGAGGCGACCGGCGTCTCCAGGTCGAGCGCACCGCGTTCGATCTGCTGGACCGCGAGGATCGATGTGAAGAGCTTGGAGACGGACGCGAGGTCGTAGACGGTGTCCTCGGCGGCCGGGATCTGCTGGTCCGCGGGGAACTCGACGCCGGTGTCGGTCTTCTCGTCGTACGCGGAGTAGCGCACCGCCATGCCGATGGGCTCGTGCAGGGCGACGGTCGAGCCGCGCCCCGCGAGCAGGACGGCGCCCGCGAACCACGGGTGCTTGGGGGAGGGGGCGAGGAACTTCTCGGCGTCCACGACCAGTTGACGCAGTTCGCCCGCGAGCAGTCCGGCCTGTTCCGGGGAGCCCCGGCGCAGTGTGCGTCCCCGGCTCGTGTCGGCCGCTGCCGCGGGGCCGGCCGGGAACGGCACGAGGGCGACGGCGCCGCCGAGCGCCATCAGGCCCTGGCCGAAACGCCGCCGGGACAGGGCCGGTGGTCTGGGAGTGTCGTCGTGCTCGGGGTGCGCCTGAGTCATGCCGTAACTCCTCCGCGTATCGAAGTATCGAAACTGAAAGATACTTTCGCGATCTCGATAGCCGACTGAAACCTTCTTTCAGGGGCGTGCCCCTGTCAAGAGTCCGAGTCCGCAGTGGCCCGAGTGCCGCCGCGGGCAAAGAATCTGACACTCAGTCAGAAAATCTCTTCCCTCGCCCGCGCGGCTGCGGCATCCTGCCCGCATGCAGACGGAGCTGAGCAAGAAACTCGGAGTCGAGCACGCCGTATTCGGCTTCACGCCGTTCCCCGCCGTGGCCGCCGCGATCACGCGCGCGGGTGGCTTCGGTGTGCTCGGTGCGGTTCGCTACAAGGACCCCGACGAACTCAAGCGCGACCTCGACTGGATGGAGGCGCACACCGACGGCAAGCCCTACGGCTTGGACGTCGTGATGCCCGCGAAGAAGGTCGAAGGCGTCAGCGAGGCCGACGTCGAGGCGATGATTCCCGCCTCTCACCGGGAGTTCGTCAAGGAGACCCTCGCCAAGTACGGCGTTCCCGAGCTCGCCGAGGGCGAGGCCTCCGGGTGGCGGATCACCGGCTGGATGGAGCAGGTGGCCCGCAACCAGCTCGATGTGGCCTTCGACTACCCGATCAAACTCCTTGCCAACGCGCTGGGTTCACCACCGGCCGATGTCATCGAGCGCGCGCACGAGAAGGGCATCCTCGTGGCCGCGCTCGCGGGCAGCGCCCGGCATGCGCGCAAGCACGCCGAGGCCGGCATCGACATCGTGGTCGCGCAGGGCTACGAGGCCGGTGGGCACACCGGCGAGATCGCCTCCATGGTGCTCACGCCCGAGGCGGTCGAGGCCGTCGCCCCGCTGCCCGTGCTCGCCGCAGGAGGCATCGGCAGCGGTGAACAGGTCGCCGCGGCGCTGGCGTTGGGCGCCCAGGGTGTATGGACCGGGTCGATCTGGCTGACCACGACCGAGGCCGATATGCACTCGCGTGCCGTCACCGAGAAGTTGCTCGCAGCCGGCTCCGGGGACACCGTCCGCTCGCGCGCCCTGACCGGAAAGCCCGCGCGCCAGCTGCGCACCGAATGGACCGACGCCTGGGACGACCCGAACGGGCCCGGCACGCTGCCGATGCCGCTGCAGGGCCTGCTCGTGGCCGAGGCGCTCACCCGTATCCAGAAGCACGAGATCGAGCCGCTGCTCGGCACTCCGGTGGGCCAGATCGTCGGAAAGATGAACTCCGAGCGCAGCGTCCAGGAGGTCTTCGACGACCTCACCAGCGGGTTCGAGCGGGCGATCGACCGCATCAACAAGATCGCCGGCCGCGCCTGACCCCCTGCACCTGCTTCCTTGTCAGCTGACCCCGGCCCCGTAACCACCAAGGAGCCTTCATGTCCCAAGCACCCAACGGTTTCTGGGCGCAGGCGACGGCCGACCCCGAGCGCGTCATGCTCATCGCCCCCGACGGCGAGGAGTGGACCGCGGGGCGTCTGCACGCCGCCGTCAACCAGCTCGTGCACGGGTTGCGCGCCGCGGGCCTCGAGCGCGGTGACGCCTTCGCCGTCGTGCTGCCCAACGGTGTGGAGTTCTTCACCGCGTATCTCGCCGCGTCCCAGGCCGGGTTCTACCTGGTGCCTGTCAACCACCACCTCGTCGGGCCCGAGATCGCCTGGATCGTCTCGGACTCAGGGGCGAAGGTCCTTCTCGCGCACGAGCGGTTCGCCGAGGCCGCCGTCAACGCGGCCGACGAGGCCAAGCTCCCCGCAGAGCAGCGCTACGCGGTCGGCTCGGTGGAGGGCTTCCGGCCGTACGCCCAACTCCTGGACGGACAGCCCGAGTCCGTGCCCGAGGAGCGCACCCAGGGCTGGGTGATGAACTACACCTCCGGTACGACGGGTCGCCCGCGCGGCATCCGCCGTCCGCTGTCGGGAAAGCTGCCCGAGGAGACGTATCTCGGCGGATTCCTCGGCATCTTCGGGGTCAAGCCCTTCGACGAGAACGTCCATCTGGTCTGCTCGCCGCTCTACCACACGGCCGTGCTCCAGTTCGCGGGTGCGTCGTTGCACATCGGGCACCCGCTGGTCCTGATGGACAAGTGGACGCCCCAGGAGATGCTGCGCCTGATCGACACCTACAAGTGCACGCACACACACATGGTGCCGACCCAGTTCCACCGGCTGCTCGCGCTGCCACAGGCCACGAAGTCCTCGTACGACGTGTCCTCGATGCGGCACGCGATCCACGGCGCCGCGCCCTGCCCGGACCATGTGAAGCGGGCGATGATCGAGTGGTGGGGCACCTGTGTCGAGGAGTACTACGCGGCCAGTGAGGGCGGCGGCGCGTTCGCGACCGCGGAGGACTGGCTGAAGAAGCCGGGCACGGTCGGAAAGGCCTGGCCCATCAGCGAGTTGGCCATCTTCGACGACGACGGCAACCGGCTCGCGCCCGGTGAACTCGGCACTGTCTACATGCAGATGAAGACCGGCGGCTTCTCGTACCACAAGGACGAGGAGAAGACGAAGAAGAACCGCATCGGCGACTTCTTCACCGTCGGCGACCTCGGGATGCTCGACGAGGACGGCTATCTGTATCTGCGCGATCGCAAGATCGACATGATCATCTCCGGTGGCGTGAACATCTACCCGGCCGAGATCGAGTCCGCGCTCCTCACCCACCCGGCCGTCGCGGACGCCGCGGCCTTCGGGATCCCGCACGCCGACTGGGGCGAGCAGGTCAAGGCGGTCATCGAGCCGGCCGAGGGCTACACGGCCGGGGAAGCCCTGGCCACCGAGATCCTCGCGCACTGCGAGCGGCAGCTGGCCGGGTACAAGCGGCCCAAGAGCGTGGACTTCATCGAGACGATGCCGCGCGACCCCAACGGCAAGCTGTACAAGCGGCGCCTTCGCGAGCCGTACTGGGAGGGACACGAGCGGCCCATGTAGCGGGCCGGAGCGGTCCGTGCAGCGAGCCCGTGCGGTCCATGCAGCGGGCCCGAGCGGTCCGTGCAACCGCTGGTCAGGCAGGACAGCCGCCGTCCGGTCGCCGAGCGCGGCCGGACGGCGGCTGTCAGCGTTGAGGCATGCCGGCCAGCAAACCGAGTGCCATCACGACCACCGGGACCGTAGTGGTCCCCCTGGTGGCGCTTGTGGTCCTCGGCTTCACCTGGGGCCGGGACCTGCCCGGTCCGTTGGTCGCGCTGGTCGCTCTGTGCCTGGTCGGGGCCGTGCTCGCTGCCGTGCACCATGCCGAGGTGATCGCCCACAAGGTCGGTGAACCCTTCGGATCTCTGGTGCTCGCGGTGGCCGTCACGCTCATCGAGGTGGCGCTGATCGTCACTCTGATGGCGGACGGCGGCCCGAAAGCGAGCTCGCTGGCCCGGGACACCGTCTTCGCCGCCGTGATGATCACCTGCAACGGCATCGTGGGCCTGGTGCTCCTTGTCGGCGCCTGGCGCAACGGGGTGGCCGCGTTCAATACGGACGGAACGGTCGCCGCACTGTCCACCGTGGCGACGCTCGCCACGCTCAGCCTGGTCCTGCCGACCTTTACGCACGGAGTGACCGGTCCGCAGTTCACCACCGCGCAGCTGACGTTCGCAGCCGTCGTGTCGATCGGTCTGTATCTGCTCTTCGTGGCGATGCAGACGATCCGCCACCGTGAGTACTTCCTGCCGGTGACCCGCGACGGTGAGGTGCTCGACGAGGACGACCACGCGCACCCGCCCACCAACCGCGAGACCTGCATCAGCGTCGTTCTCCTGCTGGCATCCCTGATCGCCGTGGTCGGCAACTCCAAGGGCATTTCGCCCACGATCGAATCCGGCGTGGACGCGGCGGGTCTGCCGCAGGCGGTGGTCGGTGTGGTCATCGCGCTACTCGTCCTGCTGCCCGAGACCCTCGCGGCCTACCGCTCGGCGCGCTCCGACCGGGTGCAGATCAGTCTGAACCTGGCGCATGGCTCGGCGATCGCGAGCATCGGTCTCACGATTCCCGCGATCGCCATCGCTTCGATCTGGATGGACGGCCCCCTGCACCTGGGCCTGGGCGCCACCCATATGGTGCTGCTCGCCCTGACGATGGTGGTCAGCGTCCTGACGGTGGTGCCGGGCCGGGCGACCCTGCTGCAGGGCGGGGTGCATCTGGTGCTGTTCGCCTCGTTCGTGTTCCTCGCGATCAGCCCCTGACCCCGCCCTGCGCGCGGCTACCGCAGGTAGGGACCGGCAGTGCCGATCTTCCCGGGCCCGTTCAGGACGTACACCCGCAGGTTGCCCTTGCCGGGTGCGGCCACCGACAGCGATCCGCTCGAGACCGTCTTCACGTCTCCGGTGACGGCGTCGGTGTACGTCCCGTTCGGGATGCCGGTGTACGTGGCCGAGCCGCTGACGGTGACCAGCGCGAAGCTGTCCGTGGACCCGCTGGTGTAGCGGCGCTTGAAGGCCATCTGGCCGCTGATCCCCTCGGTCGAGTACTGGCCCATCTGCAGCGCGGGCACGGCCCGGCGGATCTGGTTGAGCCGCTGCAGATGCTTCACCAAGGGCTGGTCCAGAGTCGTGGCGACCGGGCCGCTCGCCGAGCCGACCTTCCCGAAGTCGGTTGCCGTGACCGACCCGGCGAGATGGTCACCGAAGTACGCGCGACCGGTCGAGGCCAGCGGACAGGTGGGCCCGCAGTCGATCTTCTTGCCCTTCTGGAACTCGATCTCCGAGCCGTAGTACAGCGTCGGAATGCCGCGGAAGGTCCACATCAGCGAGGTGTTCTCGGCCCAGGCGTCGGTGCCGCCCGCGTAGCGTTCGCTGCTTTTGTTCGGTCCATAGTCGTGGCTGTCGACATAGACGACGTTGTACGTGGCGTCGTTGACCGAGTCGTCGGAGTCCTTGCCGTTGCCGAAGGCGTTCGGGGCGTCGCCGAAGTTCATGTGCATGCGCATGTCGATGATGTTCATGCCGGAGAACTTGCTGTGATCCGGGGCGTGGTAGCTGTTCCCGTTCAGGAAGGCGTTGGTGGACGTGGGCTGGTTGCCTGTGCCCTGCTGCTGCTCGTAGTCGTACATCTCCAGCGCTGCCGCGGCGTCGTCCGCCGTGTACTCCTTACGTTCCTTCCACGTGTAGAACTGCGCGGAGTGGTTCACCGACCCGCGGTTCCACTTGTCGTTGACGAAGGCCGCGACCTCGCCGAAGACGAAGAAGTTCTTGGCCTTGTCGGCGCCGAAGCGCTGGGTGACGCGTTCGTTGATGGCGGGCAGGAAGCGGCGGTTCCAGGTGGTGCGCGGGATGTGCACGGCTGTGTCCACGCGGAAGCCGTCCACGCCCATGTCGATGTACTTGTTGTACGCGCCGATCAGATAGTTCTGGACGGCCGTGTTCTCGGTGTTGAAGTCGGCCAGATCCTCGTGCAGCCAGCACGAGCGCGAGTCCTCGCCCTCCCAGTTCCCGATCCAGCACTGGTGGTAGAGGGCCTTGGGGAACATCCCCGAAGTGGGGCTCGGCCACTGGCAGTTGTAGAGCGTGTATCCCTCGGCGCTCTTGCCGCCGGTGGGCTTGCCCCAGTTGAGACAGGTGTTGCCGGTGGGTTCGGCCGTCGACCAGAGATCGCCGTTGTAGTAGGACTTCCCGGACTTGGGCTCGACCGTCAGACCGTCGTACGCGAAGCCCTCATTCTTCTCGTCGTAGTACCAGCTCCACTGGGAGTCGCGGACGCCGTACACGGTCGGCGTGGACAGGCCCTTGGCGCCCCACCGCGAACTGTGGTTGTAGACCACGTCCTGGTAGATCTTCATGCCCTTGGCGTGCGCCGCGTCGATCAGGTCCTGGTACGAGGCGCCGGCGGACTCCAGGCGCGGGTCGACCTTGTAGAAGTCGTAGCCGTGATAGCCGTGGTAGTCGTAGTCCGAGCGGTTGAGGACGACCGGGGTGATCCAGACCGCCGAGAAGCCGAGCGCCTTGACGTAGTCGAGCTTGTCGACCAGGCCCTTGAAGTCGCCGCGGAACATCGGGTCGTCGTTCGCCGCGTTCCCGGACTTCGTGTGCTGGCTGCCGCCGCGGTTGTTGGTGGCGTCACCGTCGTAGAAGCGGGCCGTGAGGACGAAGTAGATCGGGTCCTTGCGCGGATCGGTGCCGAGCGGGGTGCCGCCTTCGGGCTCGGGGGCCGTCGTGCCGGTGGTCGCCTTCGCTTCGGCGGAGGCGGGCGAGATGTTCCCGGCCGCGTCCATGGCCTTCACTGTGTACGTGTAGGCCGTCTTCTCCTCAAGTCCCGTGTCGGACAGGACCGTTGAGCCGACGTCCGTGACGACCGTGCCCTTCGTACCGCCGGTGCGCGTGACCTGGTACTTGGTCACCGCCGTGTCGTCGGTCGAGGCGTCCCAGGTCAGCACGATCGAGGTGTAAGTGGCGCTCGCGGTGACCTTGGTGGGTGCGGTCGGGGCCTGGGTGTCGGGCTCCTGTGCGGCGCAGGGGTCGGTGGCGTCGTTGGTGACAGTGCCGTTCTTGACGGTCGCGAGACCGTCCGACAGCGCGTAGTTCGCGCCCCCGTTGTTGTCCCAGACGCCGTTGCCGTTGTTGAAGGTGGCCTGCAGCGTCGTGGCCGTACCGATGTCGACGGTCTTCTTCCACCAGCCGGTGCAGGCGGTCTCCATGCCCGTGCCGGGAGCTGTGGTCCAGCTGCCGCCCGTGGGGGCGTAGTGGAGGTTGGCGGTGGTCCAGCCTGAGGTCTCGGTGGAGTAGTAGACGGTCGCCTCGTTGCCGGGATCCCCGGGGTCGGTTCCGGCGCACGGGTCGCTGTGGGCGACGACCCCGTCCTTGACCGTGATGCTGCCCGTACCCAGGGCGTAGTTGGCGCCGCCGTTGTTGTCCCAGGTGCCGCTGCCGTTGTTGAAGGTGGCGGCCAGACCGGAGGCCGAGCCCAGGTCCACGGTCTTCTTCACCCAGTCCGTGCAGGCCGGCTCCATCTTCGTCCCGGGCACGGTCGTCCATGCGCCGCCGTCGGGCGCGTAATGCAGATACGTGGAGGGCCAGTTCTTGGTCTTCGTGTAGTAGAAGACGGTCGCCGTGCTCGCGGTGGCGGCCGTCGGCTCCATGGGGTCTGCGTCCACGGCGGGTGCCCCCGACAGAAGTGCCACTAGTCCGGCCGCCGCCGTGAACGACGCGATCAGGCGTCTGGGCAGGCGGAAGGGGCTTGGTCTCATGGGCGTCTCTCCGATGCGGGCTGCCGGAAGGGGGTGGGGTGCGCGACTGCAAGCACGACTGACTGCAAGAACAACCGGAAATTTCCTGCAAGTTATTGCAGCGCGGAAGTTACAGGTGCACGACAGGCGCGTAAAGAGGTCTCGCAGCAACACGGGGCCGGCCCGCGGCTTCTCGAGACGCAAAACGCCCGAGGGGGCACATCCCCTCGGGCGTCTCGCGTGCTGGTCGCGGCTAGCCGCGGCGCTCCTTGACCCTCACCACCTCAAGGTCGGGCGAGCGCATGATGTCCTTCTCGCAGAAGCGCGAGCGGACCATCCTCTCGTCGGAGAACAGTCGCGTCTGATCCTTGTAATGCGGCGAACTGGGGTTCTGCGACTGGGAGTACGTCAGGAGCGTGCGCGCCACCGGACAGCGCGATCCGTCCCAGCCGACCGCCTGGATGTGACTGGAACCCGTGGTCACCTCGGTGTAGCCGGCGGCCGGGTTCCACACTGTCTCGACCTTGTTCCACACGCCGAGCGACTCGGTGCCGCCCGGTACGGAGAGGCGTTCACCGCCCCGTACGACGTACTGGTTCTCGCCGAGCCGGGCGTTCAGCGGGGCACCCGCCGCGGTGAGCTGGGTGACGGCGTCGGCCAGGGCGCGGGCGAAGGCGGGTGAGCCGGTGTTGAGGGTGTGCGGAGTGCGGACCGGATCGGCCGGGTCGAAGGGCGTCGTCCAGACGCCCTGCGGGCCGAGCGCGGCGCGCAGGCCACGCCAGAACCGGTCGTAGAGCAGGGCGCCACGACTGTCCGCGTTCATGGTCCGGTCCCAGTTCTTGAGGACCGTACACGCGACGGATACGTCAACGACCTTGCCGTCACTGCCGGTTGCCTTGCCGCCGGGCAACTGGGCACAGGCCCGCGCCGCCTCGGCCGCGCCCAGGGTGCCGGCCGGTGCGCGGTTGGCGAACTGCTGACGCTGCAGGTCGGTGACCGTCAGCCGGCCGCGCTTCGCCATCGCCGCCACGTCCTCGACGGCGCCGCGGGTGCGCATGGAGCGGGGGGTGTCGATGTTGCCGAAGACCCGCTCGTATCCGCGCAGCGGCCGGTCCGCGTTGGCCAGCCAGGCGCTGTCGTTGGAGTTCTCCGCGTACGGCGCGTCCACCAGGGTCGGCATCCGCGAAGGCCCGAGAATCCCGGGCTGCACCGCGTCGTCGTCACGGCCGAGACCGCAGTCCGAGCGCGAGCCGTCGAGGACCGCGAGACCCGCCGACGGATAGGTGACCTTGCCGAGCGGCGTGGAGCAGCGACCGGCGATCTCGTCGGTGATGCGGGGCAGCACCTGCGACTGCGTATACAGCGAGTGCCCGCGGGAGTCGGCGGCGATGGTGTTCACCCACGGCAGGCCCTGCGTGCTGCGCAGTACGTCCTGGACGCCCTTGACGCTGCGGGCCTTGGCGAAGCCGAGGGCCGTGTCGGAGGCGCGCAGATTGGACGCGTTGGGGTCGTTCAGCGCGTACGCGGTCGTGGCCGTCCACGGCAGCGGCAGCTCGGCGCCGAGCGAGGTGACCACCGGGCCGTACTCCGTCCACCACTGGTCACGGGTGACGGGCGCTCCGCCCTTCACCTCGACGGTCACGGTGCGCTTGGTCATCTTGCGCGGCTTGCCGTCGACCAAGTACGTGGTGGGATCGGCCGGATCCAGGGCGAGTTGGTGCAGATTCATCGGGACGCCGGTGGCGACCGTGTGGCTCCAGGCGACATACGGCGTGAAGCCGATCGACGGGGTCACAGCGCCGATCAGCGAGCCGCCGGAGACGTTGAGCTCACCGGGGATGGTCTGCTGCACCTGCCAGAAGCGGCGGCCGCCCTGCCACGGGTAGTGCGGGTTGCCGAGCAGCAGACCACGGCCGTTCGCCGTCGTACTGCCGTGGAACGCGACGGCGTTGGAGCCCATCGCGGCGTCGTCCGTGGCGAACAGCTCACGGGCCGCCTGCGCCTTCGCATCAGCCGAGGTGTCCTTGAGCGCGGCGCCCGCCGTCGGCGGCTTCGCGCTGACGATCGCGTCCGCCGCCCTGCCCTGGCCGCCGAGCACCGACAGCGCGAACGACAGGCGCGCCATGTCGAGTTCGGTCGCCGGGCGCACCCAGTCGGCGCCCTTGCACGCGGGGTCCGTGATGCGGTTCTGCTTCAGCCAGGCGTTGTAGCCGGCCGCGAATCCCTTGGACAGCTTCTTCTGCTCGGGACGGTTGCCCAGCGGCGGCGGGAGCTCGGCGAGCTTCTCCACCGTGCCGGCGTCCTTGATGCCACGGAAGAACAGATCGCTGGACGCGTTCGTCGACGCAGAGGAGAGAGAGCCGTCGGGCGCCTTGTCCGTACCGAAGAACTTGGAGCGCTCGCCGCGCAGCGTGACGAAATCCTCCGCCAGCACGCAGACGTTGTCCTCGGCCTGTGCCCACCCGGTGCCGAAGCCCAGATCGGTGTAGTCCTTCGCGAGGATGTGCGGGATCCCGTACTCGGTGTAGCGGATGGTCGCGGACAGTCCACCGCCCGACGGATGCCGGTCGTCGCGGGCGGCGGCGGGCGAGGGCGAGGCGGTGGCGGCCGCGGTGAGCAGCGCGGTGCCGAGGAGAACGAACCGTCTCACGCGCTGGCGCATGAGTCCTCCCAACAGGTGTGCGGGCAGGGGCGGTTCAACGTACCAACCGGTAGGTCTCCTGTCGTCGTCCGTGCACGCAGGTTGTTCAGGTGGTGCGCGACCACAGCTCTTGACCCGCCTTCGTGATCCGGCACAGGATCGCGGACATGACGGGTGTACACAGCAACACGGTCGATGCCATGCTCCGCCGCAGCGCCCGGCGCACCCCCGAACGGGTCGCGCTGCGCTACGCGGAACGCACCTGGACCTACGCCGAGCTCGATGACGCGGTCTCGCGCGCGGCACAGGTTCTGAGTGACACGGGCCTGGTGCGCGGTGAGCGCGTGGGGGCCTACGGCCACAACTCCGACGCGTATCTGATCGGCTTCCTCGCCTGCTCGCGCGCGGGCCTGGTGCACGTGCCCGTCAACCATCACCTCACCGGCGAGGATCTCGCGTACATCGTCGGCCAGTCCGGCAGCTCGCTCGTCCTCGCCGACCCGCCGATCGCCGACCGGCTTCCTGAAGGCGTACGGGTGCTGGCGCTGCGCGACCAGGACGACTCCCTGCTCGCGCAGCTGCGGACGGCCCCCGCGTACGACGGGCCGCAACCCGCTCCGGAAGACCTGGTGCAGCTCCTGTACACCTCGGGTACGACGGCGCTCCCCAAAGGCGCGATGATGACGCATCGGGCCCTGGTGCACGAGTACGTCAGCGCGATCCACGCACTCGGCCTGACGCAGACCGACCGGCCCGTGCACTCGCTGCCGCTCTACCACTCGGCGCAGATGCATGTGTTCCTGCTGCCCTACCTCGCGGTCGGCGCGGAGAACACGGTCATCGACGCCCCCGCCGCCGACCGGATCTTCGACCTGGTCGAAGCCGGCCACGACAGCCTCTTCGCGCCGCCCACCGTATGGATCGCGCTCGCCAACCACCCCGAGTTCGAGCAGCGTGATCTGAGCGCGCTGCGCAAGGCGTTCTACGGTGCGTCGATCATGCCGGTGCCCGTGCTCGAACGGCTGCGGGCCAGGCTCCCAGGGCTGGGCTTCTTCAACTGCTTCGGGCAGAGCGAGATCGGTCCGCTCGCCACGGTGCTCGGGCCCGATGAGCACGAGGGCCGGATGGACTCGTGCGGGCGGCCGGTGCTCTTCGTCGAGGCACGGGTCGTGGACGAGGCGGGCAAGGAGGTGCCGGACGGCACGCCCGGCGAGGTCGTCTACCGCTCACCTCAGTTGTGCGAGGGGTACTGGGACAAGCCGGAGGAGACGGCGGAGGCGTTCAGGGACGGCTGGTTCCGCTCCGGCGACCTCGCGGTGCGGGACGCCGAGGGGTACTTCACCGTCGTCGACCGGGTGAAGGACGTCATCAACTCCGGGGGAGTGCTCGTGGCGTCCCGGCAGGTCGAGGACGCGTTGTACACCCATCAGGCGGTAGCCGAGACCGCCGTCGTCGGGCTGCCCGACGAGCGGTGGATCGAGGCGGTCACGGCCGTGGTGGTGGCCCGCGGCGAGGTCACCGAGGCCGAGCTGATCGCCCATGCGAAGGAGCGGATCGCGGCCTTCAAGGCGCCCAAACGCGTCGTGTTCGTCGAGGAGTTGCCGCGCAACGCGAGCGGCAAGATCCTGAAGCGGGAGCTGCGGGACCGGCTCTCGGGGGAGTGAGAACGGGGGGTGCGTCAAGCACGTGTCAGCGTGGTGAGACGGTTGCGCACACCGCGTACGTCCGGGCATATCGTCGCTTCAGGAACTGTCGCCACCGCGCACACCCCTGAAGGAGTACGACATGTCGTCAGCCCCTCTCGCCGAGGACGCCGAGCCTTGTGAACAGGGCCCGGCCGGACCTCTGTTCGTCCCTGTCCGGCCGGGTCCCGTGGGCGTGAGCCCCCGCTTCTTCCGTACGCCCCTCGGCTTTCGCACCGCCGTCGGTTTCACCTCCGAGCGTCGCCTCACCACACTCCTCGGCGTCCACCACCCTCGCATCCGTCTTTCCGAACCGGCCCTGCGTGCTCTGGCCGCCCCTCTCGGTGTCGCCCTCGTCACGGTCGATCCGCTGTTCTCGGCGCCCCGGGCGGGCAGCCGTACCTCCTCGGCGCAGCTCGCCCGGCCGGTCCGGGTACCGTCCAGGGGCCATGCGCTCCGGTAGGGCCGACGGATAACCGATCGACACCCCCGGCCCCGGTCCGGTTGGCTGGCGGCATGCCGCACCTGCTGACCGACCGTCTCCTGCTGCGCCCTTGGCGCGAGTCCGATCTCGAACCGTGGGCGGCGATGAACGCCGATCCGGAGGTTCGTGCCCATCTGGGCGAGCTGCTGTCGCGCGAGCAGAGCGACGCCGTCGTGGCACAGATGCGGGCCGACTTCGACGCGCGCGGGTACGGGTGGTGGGCGCTCGAACTGCGGGACACCGGTGAGTTCGTCGGGCGCGCGGGCCTTGACCGGGTCGGTGCGGACCTGCCGTACGCCGGCGTGGACGTCGGGTGGCGCCTGAAGCGCTCGGCGTGGGGGAACGGTTACGCGACCGAGGCCGGGCTCGCCTGCCTCGCCTTCGGCTTCGAGGAGCTCGCCCTGCCGGAGATCGTGGCGTCCACGACCGCCGGCAACGTCCGCTCGCAGGCCGTGATGCGCAGGCTCGGCATGACCCGTGACCCCGCCGACGACTTCGAGGACCCGGGCGCGCCCGAGGGACCGCTGCGCGCGTGCGTGCTGTTCCGGACCGCCCGGCCGCGCTGAGGACTCAGACGCTCGCGCGAGGACGGGGGGAGACCCCGTCCTCCACCGTCGGGCGCAGCCCCGGGGCCAGCAGCGCGGTCACGGTCAGGGACAGCACCGCCATCATCGTGATCGCCGCGGCGGGCGAGGTGAGTTGGGCGAGGGTGCCCGCGACCGTCGCCGCCACACCCTGCATGGTGAGCATCCCCGAGGAGTGCAGCCCGAGGGCCTGGCCGCTCAGTTCCGGCGGGGTGTGCGCCATCAGACGCTCCTGCTGGACCAGGCTCGCGGCGAAGCCCACCGCGGCGAGTGCGGCGAGGGCGAGGGTGAGCGGGTGGGGCGGGTGCAGGACGAAGAGGAGGTAGGGGCCGGCGAGGAGGAGCAGGAGGGGGAGTCCGAGGCGGCGGCGCAGTGCGGGGGGCGCGAAGCGGCCGATGAGGATGTCGCCCAGGAGCATGCCGCCCGCGCCGGCCGCGAAGAGCAGGCCCGCGTGGGAAGGCGCGTACGAGACGAAGAGCGACTCGGCGCCGGCGATCAGGCCGTTGGGTACCCAAAGGGCCAGATAGAGGTGGCGACGGGAACGGCTCGACCACAGCAGGGCGTTGGTGCGCCACGTCTGGGAGACGGATGCGCGGCCCGGCGTGCGGGCCGGGCGGGGTGAGAGGCCGAAGCGGGCGATCAGCGCCGAGACCAGGTAGAGGCCGGCGGCCACGAGCAGCGTTCCGCGTGCGGACAGCGCCACGACCAGGACACCGCCGAGCGCGAAGCCGGTGATCTGCATCAGGCCCGCGCACATGTTGAGCAGCGAGCGGCCGAGCACGTAACCGTCCTTGGGCAGCACCTCGTTGACCAGGCCGTAGCGCACCCCGCCGCCGAGCGATCCGGCAAGGCCCAGGCACAGGAGCACGGCGAAGTTCCCCCACACCGGCATGCCGGGCAGCGCCTGCAGTGCGGTCCCTGCCGCGAAGAGAACCGCCAGACCTGTCATCGCCGCCCGCGGCGGCAGGCGGTCGGCGGCGGAGAGCAGCAGGGTCGCGCCGAGCACCTGCGCGAGCGAGGGGCCGAACATGGCGAGCGATGTCAGGAGCGGTGAACCCGTCGCCGCGTGGACCAGGGTGGCGAGCGCGAGACCGCTCATGGTCTGGCCCGCCACATGGCCGGCGGAGGCGAGGAAGAGGGGCTTGAACTCGGGGACGGTGAACAGTTCGCGGTAGGTGCGCATGGGGGAGTGTGCGCAGCCGGTCGACCGCGCCCGTTAATGTTTCGCGTATCCGCGAAAGCTCAGGGAGGGGGCAGGCCGCACATGGGGCTCTGGGTCATCAGCACCGACACCCTCGCCGGCAGCCGCTTCGTGATCTCCCCGCTCGCCGAGGTCACCGCGTGCCTCAAGGTCCTCGAAAGCGGCGCGGCGCAGCATCCCGGCGAACGCGCCTGGCTCGACGCGTATCTGCCCGCCTACTGCGAACGCCTGGCCGCCGACCCGGTGACCGCCCTGACGGTCAAGGCCGCGTTCGGTCCCGCCTGGAGCGCCGACTACCTCACTCGCCCACCGGACCCCGAGGGCAGGCTCTCCTTCGGGGAGGAGCTGGCGGAGATCAGGGAGACGGCTCCCGAGGCCGTACGCGAGGACCTGACCGTCTCGCTCGGCGGACCGCTGCCGCCCGAACTCGACCGTGACGATCTGCCCCGGCGCACCGCCGACCTGCTGCAGTGGGTCTGGACCCATACGGTCCGCCCTTACTGGGACCGCCGGCGCAGGATCCTCGAGGCGGACATCGCCGCCCGCACCGCGCAGCTCGGCAGGGCCGGGTGGAGCGCAGCGCTCGACGGGTTGCGCCCGGGGATGCGCTGGCTCGGCGACGGCAGGCTGCGGATCAACGCGTACGACTATCCGCCCCGCCAACTCGACCGCACCCAGCTCCTGTTCGTGCCCGTGACCATGAAGGGCGGCTGGGTCGCCTGGCGTGCGGACCACACCCGGCACGCGCTCGTGTACCCGTGTTCCGGTGTACTGGCCGAGGCGGGACGTGCTCACGTACCCGAGTCCCTGGGAGCGCTGCTGGGCCCGGCGCGCGCACGGGTCCTTGTGCTGCTCGACACGCCGAAGAGCACCAGCCAGCTGGTCGCGCTCACCGAGCAGGGACTCGGCTCGGTCGGCAGGCACCTCAAGGTCCTGCTCGATGCGGGCCTCGCGGTGCGCCGCAGGGCGGGCCGTTCGGTGCTCTACTTCCGCTCGGCCGCAGGAGAAGTGCTGGTCAACGCGGCGCCCCGTGAGGCGCGAGGCGAGTGAACCCCCTGTGCTCCGTGGGTTTCTGACGGTCGGGCCCGCAGTCCTGACGGCGCGTCAAGCAGCGGCGCCGCGATCCTGACGGAATGTCAAGCGATCGGCGGAGTTCGCTGACGGGCCGTCATCCGATTGGACCCCGCCGGGCGGCGGCACGCCCGGGACGGGGGTCTCCTCATGGCGGGACATGGTGCTGCCTATGTTGCGGAGAAGGCTCCGCCCCGTGGCCCGTGGAGGAGCGGATGTACTGGCAGGAGATAGTCGTGGGCTCCGGTCATGCCGCTGTCGTCACCTGAACCTGGTGAGGGCGGCCGGAGTCGAGGAGCGGCCCGATGCGCGAGGCGTCCTGCTCGGGGACGTGTCACGAAATGCCTGCGGCCCGTCCGTCCGGTACGAACCGGAAGGACGGGCCGCCGCGCGTGCTGTCCCTGGGGGTGTCCCGCTGGACGCCCCCTACTTCGAGAACACCCGCACACCCCCGACGAACGTCTGCTCCACCCCCGTCGAACAGATCTCCTGCGCGGGGCCGTCGAACGGATCGCGGTCGAGGACCGCGAGATCCGCCAGATATCCGGGCGCGATGGTCCCGGTCTCGTCGTCGAGATGGTTCACATAAGCGGTGCCCGCCGTGTACGCGGCAAGCGCGGCGCCGAGGTCGATGCGCTGCTCCGGCAGGAAGACCCCGGTGCCCTCCGGTGCATCGGGCAGGCGCCGGTTGACCGCGACATGCAGCGCCTGGATCGGGTCGGGGCTGCTGACCGGCCAGTCGCTGCCCGCCGCGAGCGTGGCCCCCGAGCGCAGCAGCGCACCGAACGGGTACTGCGTCGCCGAGCGCTCCTCGCCCAGGAACGGGATCGTCAGCTCGTCCATCTGCGGTTCGTGCGCGGCCCACAGCGCCTGCATGTTGGCGCTCGCGCCCAGGGCGCGGAAGCGCGGGATGTCGTCGGGGTGGACGACCTGGAGGTGGGCCAGGTGCGGACGGGTGTCGGTGAACCCGTTCGTCCGCCGCGCCGCTTCCACCGCGTCCAGTGCCTCGCGGACCGCACGGTCGCCGAGTGCGTGGAAGTGCACCTGGAAGCCGTGCGCGTCCAGTGCGGTCACGTACTTCCGCAGCTCCTCGGGCGGTACGAAGCTGATGCCGCTGTTGTCCGAGGCGCAGCCGCAGCCGTCCAGATACGGGGTGAGCAGGGCGGCCGTGTGGTTCTCGGCGATACCGTCCTGCATGATCTTGATCGTCGTACAGCGCAGGCGGCTCACCGTGCCCGCCTCGCGCCGCGCGAGGAGTTCATCGATCTGTTCGGTGCCGCGCGCCCGGTCCCACCACAGCGCGCCGACGACGCGCGCGGTGAGCCGGCCGTCGCCCGCCGCGGCGAGATAGGCCGGGGTGGGGTCCTTCAGATTGCCGAGCTCACCGAGCAGCGCGTCCTGCCAGGCCGTGATGCCGAGCGAGTGCAGCAGCTCCTGGGCGCGCAGCAGACCGGTGATGGTCTCCTCCAGGGTGAGCTCCGGCAGCAGCTTGCCGACCAGGTTCGCCGCGCCCTCCTGGAGCATGCCCGTGGGCACCCCGTCGGCGTCGCGCTCGATACGGCCGTCGGCGGGGTCAGGGGTACGGGCGTCGAGCCCGGCGCGTTGCAGGGCAAGGGAGTTGACCCACGCCCCGTGGTGGTCCCGGTTGGTGAGGAACACGGGACGGTCGGGGACGAGGGAGTCCAGTTCGGCGGCCGTCGGCAGCCCGCCGGGGAAGGACTCCATCGACCAGCCGCCGCCCGTGATCCACTCCGCGTCCGGGTGCGCCTCGGCGTAGGCGCGGATCCGCAGCCGGTACTCCTCCAAAGTGGTGGCGCCGCTCAGATCGCACTGCCCGAGCTCGATCCCGCCGCCCACGGGGTGCACATGGGCGTCCTGGAAGCCCGGTATCAGCAACTTCCCCTTCAGATCCACGACTTCGGTACGCGGCCCGATCAGCTCGCGTACCTCGTCATGGCCGACGGCGACGATCCGCTCCCCGCGCACCGCCACGGAAGTGGCCCTCGTGCGGGCGGGGGAGAGAGTGTGGACGGGGCCGCCGGTGAAGACGAGATCGGCGTGCATACATGTGCTCCTTGCAGTGGTGACAGCAGTGGCGACGGCAGTGGTGGCTGCGGGCGGTGGATCAGTCGGTCTCGGGTGCGGCCAGTGAGAAGCCCTGCTTCTGGAAGTACGGCGAGCGCCGCTTGTACTTGGCGAACGCGGCCATCGCGAAGCCGGAGACGATGATCGCGGTGGGCACGGAGAGCATGAACCAGCCGTTGTCCGGGCTGAGTTCGAAGTGATCGCTCATCGTGTAGTAATCGTGCCCGAGGTAGCAGCCGATGCCGATGAGCGCGATGCCGGAGAGGCCGGGGGCGAGCACCGAGCGGACGGCCTGCTTGGGTGCGGTGCGCAGATCGGAGCGGAAGCGGACGGCGCAGGCGAGCGCGGTCAGGCCGTAGTAGAGGGCCACGATCAGACCGATGGAGTTGACCGCCGCGAGGATCATCTCGTTGAGCTTGGGGATGGCGAGGGCCAGCAGGGAGACCGCGGCGGCGATGGACATGACGGCGACGGTGCCGGCGGCGGGGGACCCGTAACGCGGGCTGATCTTCGTCCAGATCGGGCCCATCGTGCGGTCGCGGCCCATCGCGTGCAGACCGCGCGCGGTCGGGATGACGCTCGACTGCAGCGATGCCACGGCCGAACACATCAGCGCGAGCAGCGGCAGCGTCGCCCAGGGCTCCGAGGCCAGCTTCTCGCCGAGATACGTGAGTCCCTGCGGGCCCTGCTCGATCAACTCGGGCAGCGACATCTCGCGCTGGAAGGCCACCGACCCGTAGAGGAAGAGCGCCAGCATCGTGAACAGCGCGATGAACCCGCCGCGGCCCACGTCGCGGGTGTCCTTGGTCTCCTCGGTGACGCTGAACGCCGCGTCCCAGCCCCAGAAGAAGAACACCGCGAGCACCAGGCCCTGTGCGAAGGCCGTGCCGTCGCCGATTGCGGTCGGGTCGAACCAGGACCAGTCGAAGCCCTGGCCGCCGGTGACGATGGCCCAGCCGCAGAACCCCAGGAGCACCGCGTACTCGAAGACGAGCAGCCAGGTCTGGAAGCGGGTCGCATGCCGTACGCCGGTGATCGCCGTGACCGTCACGGCGGCGAGCACGAACAGGCCCAACACCGTGCTGAGCGCTGTGGAGTTGGGGTCGAGCTGGAGCCCGACCAGCTCGTGCAGCCCGGCCTTGTTCGCGAAGATCAGGACCACCGAGCCGGTCACCGCGCTCGTGTACGCCATGAAGATGATGGTGCCGACGAGCGTCACCCAGCCGGTGAGGAAGCCCAGCCAGGGGCCGATCGACTTGCCCACCCACACATAGCCGCTGCCCATGTTGGGCTCGGAGCGGTTGAGCCGGGCGTAGGCGGTGGCGATGCCGAGGATCGGCAGGAAGGCGATGAGCAGGATCGCCGGCGCCTGCAGACCGACGGTCGCGGCGAGCGCGCCCATGCCGATGCCGATGCTGGTGGTCGCGGCGGTGCTGGACGCGGCGAGCGCGACCCCGTCGACGACACCCAGGGAGCGGCGCAGACGTGGCGGCGGAACGGCGGACGTGGTGCTGGTCATCGTTGAGCTCCTCAAGACGGGGGCAAGGAGTGATGTACGAGCCGTGCGGAGGCGATGAGCAAACAGCCTTGCCAAGGTTGCGTCAATGGTGTTGACATAAGAGCCGCAGGCGAGGGGAAGGAAGCGAAATGGCTGCTGGGCGGGTTCCGGTCGAACGCCGTCGGCGCAAACCGACCAAGACGGGCACGGTGCTCACCGAGGACACGATCGTCGACTGCGCGCTGCGGCTCGCGGGCGAGCACGGTGCGGAGGCGCTGAGCGTACGCAGGCTCGGCGCGGCACTCGGCTGCGATCCGAGCGCCCTCTACCGGTACTTCCACGACACGGACGATCTGCTGCTCGCCGTCGCGGACCGGATCATCGGCGAGGCGATGGACGGGTTCGCGCCCGAGGGCGACTGGATCGAGGGGCTGCGCGAGATGGGCCACCGTGTCTACGCCGGGTACAGCCGCCATCCGAAGATCGCCGCGCTGGCCGCGTATCGCGTGACGCGTCGCGCGCATGAGTTCAGGGCCGTGGAGATCGGCGTCGGTCTCATGCTGCGGGGCGGCTTCGACAAGCCGACGGCGGTACGGCACTACGCGGCGTTCATCGACACGATGCTCGGGCACGCGGCACTCGACGCGGCGCATCAGGCCCTCGCGCCCGAGCGACGTGAGGCGGACACACGGGCCTGGACGGAGAGCTACCAGTCCCTGCCGGACGCGACGCATCCGGTGCTCGCCGAGGTGCGGCGGGAGCTGCCCTTGATGGGGGAGAGCTCGTTCGAGACGGCACTTGAGCTGCTGCTCTCGGCGCTTGCGGCTCGGGCGGGCCGGATCGTCTGACCCGGATTGTCTGACCCGGATCGTCTGAGCCGGGCGGCGAGCGACGGTCCAGGGCTCTCGGCCGAGCCCTGGACCGTCTGCCGGTGCTGTTACTTCGCCTACGAGCCGGGTACCAGCGCCGGCTCCGCTTGCCACATCGTGCTGCGCAGATCCGACCCCCGCACCAGCTGGATCCGCCAGGGATCGATACGGATCACGTGATAGCTGGGATCCTCGGGCCCGCCGCGCCAGTAGTGGACGGGGTCGTACCCCACGCCCGGCGGGCCGCCTTCGAGGTACAGATCCCAGGCGTGCCGCTTCGCCGCGTCGTCGTCGGCCCAGGTGGAGAGGGCGTCGACATGGACGGTGTTCTGGCGGGGGTTCCAGTACGAGTACGTGGTGTGCGGACTGTGCGCCAAGTGGGCCGTCTTGACCGGCGTCTTGTACGCCGCGAGCCAGCCGACCGGCCGTCCGTCCACGACCTCCCAGACGGGCAGCAGCACGCGGGCGCGCGGGCGGTTCTCGCGGTCGACGGTGACCATGGTGGCGTACTTGATGTCGCGGATGTAGCCGAAGAAGGTGTCCTGCAGTTCGGCGAAGGTTTCGACTCGGGTCGTGGGCATGGTGGGTGCTCCTTCAGGCAGAGGTCAGCGGGCGGTGGGGAGTTCGACGGACGCTGTCGCGTGCTCGGCGGCCGGTGCGGCGGTGACGACAGCTGAGCCGCCGGTTCGCGAGCGCAAGCCGAAGGCGGCGATCAGCGTCGCGAGCAGGGCTGCCGTGAGGGGCACCCACAGGGCCGCCCGGTAGCCGTCGAGCAGGGCCGCGGGTGAACTCGACGCGGTGGCCGCGACGTTGACGGCTGTCGCCGCCGAAAGACCCAGCGCCGCACCGAACTGGAAGGACGTGTAGAGGAGCCCGCCGGCCAGACCCTGCTCCTCCTCCTTGACGCCTTCCGTGGCGACGATGGTCAGCGGTCCGTACGCGAGTGCGAAGGCGATCCCGAGGAGCAGCAGACCGGGGAGCATCGCCGGATAGGTCCAGTCCGCGCCGAGCGGCAGGAAGAGTGCGTACGACAGGGATGCGGCGAGCAGTCCGCCGACGATCAGGCGCGCGTTGCCGAAGCGGGCCACCAGCTTCGGGACCAGGAGCGGCGAGAGGATCGCGTCGATACCGATGACGATCATCGCGAAACTCGTCTCCAGGGTGGACCAGCCCCGCAGTTCCTGAAGGTAGAGGACCACCAGGAACTGGAAGCCGAAGAAGCCCGCCGCGAACAGCAGCCCCGCGAGGTTGGCACGGACCAGGGCGCCGCTGCGGAAGATGCCGAGCCGGACCAGTGGCTGGGCCGAGCGGGCCTCGATGGCGAGGAAGGCGAGCAGGGAGGCGAGACCCGCGCCCAAGGTGAGCAGCGTCTGCCCGACGCTCGTGTGGGAGGCGCGTTCCACGCCGAGGACGATCAGCACGATCGCGGCGGTGACGGTGATTCCGCCCGCCAGGTCGAAGCTCTGACCGGACCGTTCGGGCCGGGGCGACTTCGGTACGAAGGTGAGCGCGGCGAGCAGGATCAGGGCGGAGAGCACCACCGGGGCGAAGAAGACCCAGCGCCAGCCGGCCGAGGTCAGCAGACCGCCGACGACGAGGCCGATCGAGAAGCCGCCGGCCCCGGTGCCGGAGTAGACGAGCAGGGCCTTGTTGCGCTGCGGTCCCTCGGCGAAGCTCGTCGTGATGATCGACAGTCCGGCCGGTGTCATGAAGGCGGCCGCGACACCGGTTACGAACCGGGCCACGATCAGCATCCAGCCCTCGTCGGCAAAGCCTCCGAGGCCGGAGAAGAGCAGAAAGACCGCGAGCCAGAAGACGAACATCTGCCGGCGCCCGAACAGGTCGGCGGCGCGTCCGCCGAGCAGCATGAAGCCGCCGTAGCCGAGGACGTAGGCGCTCATCACCCACTGCAGTGAGCCGGTGGACAGACCGAGATCGGCGCGGATGGACGGCAGGGCCACATTGAGCATGGCCACATCGATGCCCTCCAGGAAGATCGCACCGCACAGGACGAGCAGGATCCCCCAGTCGCGGCGGCTCAGTGCGTCCGGTGATTTCTGCGGATCTGTACCCGTATTCGTACGTGGAGAGCTCATGGCGGTTCCTTGAAGGAAGGGGAGTGGGAGCCGCCCTGTGGCGGCTCCTCCACCTTCGGCCAGAGCGTTCGGGTGGAACAACGCCGAAGATCGCAACGTTCGTTCAACCAGGCTTACCGATCCGCTCCACCTGGGGGACCGCGATGGAACGCGACGAACTGGAGTGCTTTCTGCTCCTCGCCGACGAGCTGCACTTCGGCCGCACCGCCGACAGGATGCGGCTCTCGCGCGCACGCGTGAGCCAGCTGGTGCAGCGGCTCGAACGGCGGGTGGGCGCCCCGCTGTTCACGCGCACCAGCCGCAGGGTCGCCCTCACCTCGCTCGGCCGACAGCTGCGTGACGACCTGGCTCCGCACCATCGCGGTATCGAGGAGGCGCTCGTGCGCGCGACCGCCACCGCACGCGGCATCGACGCGGTACTCCACGTCGGCTTCGCCAACCCGCTGACCGGAGAGATCGTCATGAAGGCGACCGAGGCGCTGCGGATCAGCCATCCCGGGCTTGCGGTGGAGATCTGCGAGGTGCCGCTCACCGACCCTTACGGGAGTCTGCGCAACGGGGACTTCGACGTCCAGCTGCAGGAACTCCCCGTACAGGAAAAGGACTTGGCCGGCGGACCCGCGCTGCTCGCGGAGGAGCGGGTCCTCGTGGTCGGGGCGACACATCCGCTCGCCGCGCGTGACTCGGTCTCCCTGGAGGATCTGAGCGAGGTCCCGTTGCTCACCCTCGAAGGCGAACTGCCGGACTACTGGCGGGAACACCATGTCCCCACCCGTACACCGTCCGGGCGGCCGATCGCCCAAGGCCCCGGCGTGACCAACATGTCGGAGGCCCTGATGCTGGTCGCGGCCGGCCGGGGTGCGCTGCTCGCTCCCGCGCACACCGCGACCTACTATGCGCGCCCGGGCGTCGCCTACGTCCCGTTCAGCGACGCGGATCCGGTCGACTACGGCCTGGTGTGGCGTTCCGGGCAGGGCACCACGGGTCCGGTCGAGGCCTTCGCCAGGTCGGCCCGCGCAGCGGCGCGGGAGTTGGCGCAGGGAGATCCCCGCAGCACCGTTCCGGCCGGAGTACGGCAGGCGGGCTGAGCCGGTCGGATGGCCCGGCACGGGCTGAAGCCGGGCCGGTAACTCGGCACGGACTAAGGCGTCCGAGGCCGCTCGTCCACGATCCGCCGGATCTTCCCCACCGACCGCTCCAGCGTCTCCGGATCCACGATCTCGACCCGCACCGAGACACCCACGCCGTCCTTCACCGCCTGCGCGATGGCGGCCGCCGCAGTGTCACGTTCGCCGGTCGTCGCGTCCGCACGTGCCTCCGCCCGTACGGTCAGGGAGTCGAGGCGGCCCTCACGCGTGAGACGCAGCTGGAAGTGCGGGGCGACACCCGGTGTCCGCAGGACGATCTCCTCGATCTGCGTCGGGAAGAGGTTCACGCCGCGCAGGATGATCATGTCGTCGCTGCGGCCGGTGATCTTCTCCATCCGGCGGAAGACGCGTGCCGTGCCCGGCAGCAGACGCGTCAAGTCCCTGGTGCGGTAGCGGATCACGGGCATCGCCTGCTTGGTGAGCGAGGTGAAGACCAGTTCGCCCTGCTCGCCGTCCGGCAGCACCTCACCCGTCAGAGGGTCGACGACCTCCGGGTAGAAGTGGTCCTCCCAGATGTGCAGCCCGTCCTTGGTCTCCACGCACTCCTGCGCCACACCCGGGCCCATCACCTCCGAGAGCCCGTAGATGTCCACGGCGTCGATCGCGAAGCGCTCCTCGATCTCGTTACGCATCTGTTCCGTCCACGGCTCCGCGCCGAAGATGCCGGTCCTCAGGGACGTGGAGCGGGGATCGATGCCCTGGCGTTCGAACTCGTCGAGGAGTGTGAGCATGTACGAGGGGGTCACCATGATGACCTCGGGGCGGAAGTCCTGGATCAGCTGCACCTGGCGCGCCGTCATCCCGCCCGAGGCGGGCACGACCGTGCAGCCGAGCCGCTCGGCGCCGTAATGCGCACCGAGCCCGCCGGTGAACAGGCCGTATCCGTAAGCGACATGGATGATCTGGCCGGGACGGCCGCCCGCCGCGCGGATCGAGCGGGCCACGACATCGGCCCAGGTTTCCAGGTCGGCTTCGGTGTATCCGACGACCGTCGGGAGTCCGGTGGTGCCGCTGGAGGCGTGGATACGGCGGATGTCGGAGCGGTCGACGGCGAACATCCCGAAGGGATAGTTCTCGCGCAGATCGGCCTTGGTGGTGAACGGGAAGCGGGCGAGATCGGCCAGTGAGCGGCAGTCCTCGGGGCGTACACCGGCCTTGTCGAACGCGGCGCGGTAGTGCGGTACGCGCTGGTAGGCGTGCTCCAACGTGGTTCGCATGCGCGTCAGTTGAAGTTCCGCCAGCTCCTCGGGGTTCAGCCGCTCACCCGCGTCGAGCATGTCCGCCATCCCTCGTGCTCCCGTCCCGTACCACCTGCTCACGCCCTTAACGGGCGACCGATCATTCGGTAGAGCTGCCGGGATCAGTAATTCAGGAGGTGGCGCCGGTGGACAAGAGGTGTGCGGGGCCGAGTTGCGCGGACGTGCCCGGGACGGGTCGGCGCGTCCGCGCAACTGGATTCACCCCTCGGGCGGCCCCCAAAGGCGCCGCTTCGGCAGCGGGTCGGCGTAACCGCCCACCTTGCTGGTGGTGAGCCCGAGCGAGACCAGCGACTCGGCCACCTTCACCGCCGCCGCGACCCCGTCGACCACCGGCAGCCCCAGCTTGTCTCCGACGGCCTGGCGCAGACCGGTCATCCCGGCGCAGCCGAGCACGAGGACCTCGGCGCCCGCCTCCTTCGCACGCTCGGCGGCCTGGACGAAGGAGTCCAAGGTCCGCCCGGGGTCGCCGAGTTCGAGGACCCCGAGGCCGGTGCCGATCACCGCCGCACAGTTGGCGAGGACCCCTGCCGAGTGGAGACTGTCCTCGATCTGGCCACGGGCCCGGTCGAGGGTGGTGATCACCGCGTAACGCCGGCCGAGCAGACAGGCCAGATGCGCGGCCGCCTCGGTGATGTCGACGACGGGTACGCCGAGCAGTTCCCGCGCGCCCTCGCGGCCGTGCTCACCGAACCCCGCCATGACGACGGCGTCGAACTCGCCCTCGTATCTCCTGAGAGTGTCGAGCACCGCCGCCGCCGAGAGATAGCTGTCCAGCCAGCCCTCGGCGGACTCGGGGCCCCATGCGGGGGTGAGTCCGGTGACGGTGGTGCCGGGGCTCGCGGCGGCGCGGGCGCCCGCCACGATCTCCGCCGTCATCGACGCGGTGGTGTTGCAGTTGGTGACCAGCAGGTGCATCCGCTCAGGCCTCCGCCTCGGCGGCCCGGGGCGCGGGCAGCGTCGCGGCCGCCGAGCGTTCGGTGCGGCACAGCGCGGCGTACAGGGCGGCGGAGATCGCCACACCGATGAACCACGAGTAAGGAGCCACCGCGTCGAAGGCGGGCGCCAGGGCGAGCACCGCACCGATCGCCGCACTGGGCACGAACGCCCACAGGGCCTTGGGGTTGAAACCCTTGCGGTAGTAGTACGGCGAGCCGGGGGCGGCGTTGAAGAGCTGGTCCACGTCGATCTTGCCGCGCTTGACCCAGAAGTAGTCGACCATGATCACGCCGAACAGCGGGCCGAGGAATGCGCCCAGACAGCCGAGGAAGTAGTTGACGACGGTGGGGTTGGAGTAGAGGTTCCACGGCGTGACGAGCAGCGCCGCGACCGTCGCGATGAAACCGCCCACCTTGAAGGTGATCTTCTGCGGCCAGACGTTCGCCAGGTCGTACGCGGGGGAGACGAAGTTGGCGACGATGTTCACGCCCATGGTCGCGATGGCGAAGGTCAGGGCGCCGAGGAAGAGGACGAAGGTGTTGTCGACCTTGGCGACGAGCAGTGCCGGGTCGGTGATGGCCTCCCCGTACACCTCCATGCTGCCGGCGGTCACGATCACCGAAAGGACCACGAACGCGGTGGAGTTGATCGGCAGGCCCCAGAAGTTGCCGCGCTTGACGGTGCGGTAGTCCGGGGTGAAGCGGGAGAAGTCGCAGAAGTTGAGCATCAGCGTGCCGTACGTGGCGAGGATCAGGCCGATCGCACCGAACCACAGCCGGAACTGCTCGCCCGTGGACACCGGGTGGAACGAATCCGTGAGTGAGATCGTCCAGTCGGCCTCGGAGAGGATCCAGACGGCGAGCGCGATCATCACGACCCAGATCGCCGGACCGCAGAAGTCCTGGAACTTGCGGACCGACTCCATGCCCTGCGTCATGATCAGCGCCTGCACCACCCACAGGGACAGGAACGACACCCAGCCGAGCGCGTCAAGTCCCAGGAACGAGTGCTCGGTCCAGGACTCCAGGCCGGGCCAGGCGGCGAGCAGCATCACATTGACCGCGACCGAGGCGAGATAGGTCTGGATGCCGTACCAGGCGATGGCGATCACGGCGCGTATGAGAGCGGGGATGTTGGCGCCCCAGACACCGAAGCTGATCCGGCTGACCACGGGGAACGGGACGCCGTGGCGCTGGCCGACCTTCCCCATCGCGTTCATCCCGATGTAGATCAGGATGAAGCCGATGAGCAGGGAGGTGAAGACCTGCCAGACGCTCATGCCGATGACCAACAGACCGGCGGCGAAGGTGTAGTTGCCGAGGTTGTGGACGTCGGACATCCACAGCGCGAACAGGTCGAAGACCTTCCAGCGGCGATCCTTGGCAGGCGCGAGGTCTTCGTTGGTGAGACGGGGGTCCGGGGTGGTGGGGGCACCCGGAGGGCGTGTGCCGTCGAGGACGGACATGAAGCCTCCATGGGGATGGGGACACAGGTGTGACGGGACAGGGGGAAGGCAGGAAGGAGCGGCGCGTTTGGTATACCAACTGCGACGCGGTCATCGTCCCGCCGTCACCGGCACGCGGCAATGTCCCGTCGGTTACGAGTGGGTAAAAGGAGCCGGACCCGCGGCAGTCCGTAGAGGTTCGGCCGATCTTGGTCCCGGGTATCTGAGTTGGGGCCCGGGCGGGTTAAATGTGCTGCATGACCACTGCTGAACGCTCGCTCGGAGCCGTCCGCGAGAAGGTGCTCGCCGAGCTGCGGCAGGACATAGTCGCCGGCCGGCTGCGCCCCGGTGACCGGCTGGTCGAGCGGGAACTCGCCGAGCGCTTCGGGGTGTCCAGGGTGCCGGTGCGCGAGGCGGTACGTGCGCTGGTCGCCGAGGGTTTCGTGTACTTCGACACTCCGCGCCGTGCGCTGGTGCGGCGCCTGGACGCCACCGACGTACAGGAACTCTTCGAACTGCGCGAGGCCCTTGAGGTCTACGCCGCGGGCCTCGCCGCACAGCGCGCGACCCCGGAAGTCCTCGCCGACCTCGAGGAGCTGCTCGACCGCGCGGCGGTGGCCACCGAGGCCGGGGACGCCGAGACGATCACGGACGTCAACACCCTCTTCCACGACCGGATTCTGGCCATGGCGGGCAACGGGCTGCTGATCTCGGTGATGGAGCCGGTGGACGGCCGGCTGCGCTGGATGACCCGGCGCAACGAGGAGTGGCAGACGCTGCTGTGCGAACACCGCGAGCTGTACGAGGCGCTCGCGTCAGGAGATCCGGAGCGGGCGCGCGGGTGTGCGCTCGCGCATGTGCGGACGAACTATCGGCTCACGCTGCGGCAGTTGTTCGGCGAGGAGGCCTCCGCAGAGACCTCCTCAGATGCCTCCACGGACGCGGACTAGGGCTTCTCCCCGCTGGCCGCCGTCGGCCCGTCCACGAGACCGCGTAGCCGTACGACAAGGATCCGCGCTCAGGATTCGGCGGGGCGGCGCACCATGAACACATCCACCGGATCCTGCGATTCGAGGACGAATCCGTGCCGCGCGTACAGTCGGCGCGCGGCGCTGCCCTGCAGGACGTTGAGGCGTACGGTCTCGCCGGCGGCGTCGCGCGGCGCGAGGACGGTGCGCAGCACCGCGGAGCCGAGGCCTTGCCCCTGCAGGTCGGGGCGCAGGAAGAAGTGCTCAAGCCACCAGCCGTCGTCACCCGGGCGCATGGCCACCGAGCCGGCGAAAGCCCCGTCGTACAGGACGATCGAGACATGCTCGGGTACATAGGCTTCACGGAAGCGCTGACGCACCCGTTGTGGGTCGAAGCGCCCGAGGCGTTCCAGATCCGGTCGCATCACCACGGCCCGGAGCTCGACGATGGTCTCGAGGTCCTCCGGTACGGCGGCACGCAGCGCCATACGCTCGCCCACCTGCGTAGATGTCGTCACATCGGCAGTCTTGCAGCCGGCGAACACGGGTTCGCGGCCGGGTGCGTTCACCGCTGGTGAATTGCCTTGCGGGGGCGCGGACGCCGCTGTGAAGATCGCGGCATGCCCTCCTTCACCGCCCCCGACGGAACCCGCCTCGCCTACCGCACCACGGGTGCCGGCGACCCGCTGATCTGTGTCCCCGGCGGCGCGATGCGGGACAGCGCCTACCTCGGGGACCTCGGCGGCCTCGGCGCGCACCGCCAGTTGGTGTTCCTGGATCTGCGCGGCACGGGCGCCTCGCAGGTGCCGGCCGATCCCGCGACGTACCGCTGCGACCGGCAGGTCGGGGACATCGAGGCGCTGCGGGTGCATCTCGGCCTCGACGCCGTCGACCTGCTCGCCCACTCGGCGGGCTCCAACCTCGCCCTGCTGTACGCGGCCACCCATCCCGCGCGGGTGCGCAGGCTGGCCCTGGTCACGCCGACGCTGTGGGCGGTGGGTATCGAGGTGACGCCCGAGCAGCGGCGCGAGGCCGCGCTGCTGCGCTCGGGGGAGCCGTGGTTCGACGAGGCCTGGCCGGGGTTCGAGGCGCGGCTGCGCGGCGAGGAGGCGGAAGGCCCCTACCAGGCCTTCTTCCACGGCCGGTGGGATGCCGCGGCCCAGGCGCACGAGGCAGCCGGTGCGGAACAGGTCAACAAGGAGGCCGCGCTGCGGTACGGATCGGAGGGTGCGTTCGATCCGCCCGCGACCCGCGCGGCACTCGCGGGTCTCGACGCCGAAGTCCTGGTGCTCTGCGGGGAACTGGACGGAGGGCCGCGCCCGTGCGTCGCGCGGGAGCTCGGCGACGTGCTGCCGCAGGCGCAGTTCGACGTCCAGGCCGGGGCCGGGCACTTTCCGTGGCTGGACGACGCGGGGGCGTTTCGCCGTCCGCTCGCTGCTTTCCTCGACCCCGCCGTGCACAGTGTGCGCACTCCCGTCGGCCGCCTCGCCTACGCGGCCAGTGGCCATGAGGGCGCGCCCCCCGTCGTCCTGGTGCACGGCCGGGGCGCCGACCGCCGCGACTGGACGGAACTCGCGACCGAACTGGCCGCCACCCACCGGGTGTTCGCCCTGGACCTCACCGGACACGGCCTGAGCGACTGGCCCGGCACGTACTCCTTCGCGGGCTTCCGTGACGACCTGCGTGCCTTCATCGAGGCACTGGACCTCGCGGGCGCCACCGTGATCGGTCACTCGATGGGCGGCGCCGCGGCCTGGCTCCTCGCGCAGCAGAAGCCGGAACTGGTCGGACGTCTGGTGATCGAGGAGGCCCCTGCCATGGTGCCGCTCGACCCGCCCCGCGGCCCGGCCGAACGCCCCGAGGGCGAGCTCGGCTTCGACTGGCCCGTGGTCCCCGACACCAACCGCGACCTGAACGATCCCGATCCGGCCTGGAGCGCCGGGTACGAGCACATCTCCGTGCCCGCGCTCGTGATCGCCGGCGGTCCGACGAGCCATGTGCCGCAGGACCAGATCGCGGCGATGGCGGCCCGGATGCCGGACGCACAGCTCGTGACCATCGACGCCGGACACCTTGTGCACGAGACGTGCCCCGCCCACTTCCTGGCGGCGCTGCGGGAGTTCGGCCTCTGATCCGGCCCGTGCCCTTCCGCCGGCCACGGCCCCGCGCCGTGGTGTCGGTCATGGCCCCGGCTCTTCTGTCGGTCATGGCCCCGGCTCTTCTGTCGGTCATGGCCCCGGCTCTTCTGTCGGTCACGGCCCCGGCTCTTCTGTCGGTCCCTGCCCGGGCCCTTCTGCCGGCCGTGGCCACGACGTAATCTTGCCGCTCATCGGTGACGGGGGCACCACAAGCGCCCCCGCCTGCCCATCGCCCGACCAGGGGACGCTCTTGTCATCCGTTCTGCTCAGCCCGGCCGCAGCGCGGCGCCGATACGTCACCGTGTGCGTGCTGTTCTGGCTGCCCGCGGGTCTGTCCATCGCGCCGGCGATCCTGCTGTTCACCGAGCGCGGGATGGGACTTGCCGCGATCGCGGGTATCTTCGCGGCGCACTCGCTGACCGTCGCGCTGCTCGAACTCCCCACCGGTGGCCTGTCCGACGTCGTCGGACGGCGTACCGTACTGGCCGCCGCCGGTGTCTTCGACGTCCTGGCGTTCGCGCTGGTCGGCCTCGGCACCAGCATCTGGATGCTGGCGCTGGCCATGTCCCTGAAGGGAGTCGGCCGCGCCTTGCACAGCGGACCGGCCGAGGCCTGGTACGTGGAGACCGTCCAGGCCCACTCCGGACCCGAGGCCGAACTGCGCACCGGCCTCGCACGAGGCTCCACGGCCACGTCGGCGGCGCTCGCGGCCGGCACGCTGCTCGGCGGCGCGGTGCCGTGGCTCCTCGGCCTCGGACCCGACCTCGGGGCACGGCTGAGCGAGGCGACCGACGGGCAGATCGTCGCTCTGTCCGTTCCCGCTCTGATCGCCTCCGTGATGTCCCTGGTCTTCGTCGTCTACGTGATGGTGGCGCTGCCCGAGCAACCCCGTCCGCGCAGCACGGTCGGCGCCACGCTGCGCGGCGTGCCCGGCACGATCGCCGGCGGACTCAAGCTCGGCGGCAGCGACCGGATCGTCCGGCGGGTACTCCTGAGCGCCGCCGCGGCGGGTACCGCTCTGTGCGTCGTCGAGCTGCTCACTCCCGGCCGGGTCGCGGCGCTGACCGGCGAGGCCGGGTCGGGCGCCGTGGTGTTCGCGGCGCTGGCCTGCGCCGGGTTCGTCTGCGCGGGTGTCGGCAGTCAGTTCGCGCCGCTCGCGGCGCGCCTCGCCGGGAGCGGATCACGGGCCGTGTTCGTGAGTCTGGCGATATCCGGCGGCGGGCTGCTGGCGCTGGCCCTGACGTCGTCGGCCGAGGGAGCGTTCCCGGTCGTGGTCGCCGCCTTGGGGTACTGCCTGGTCTATGTCGGCCTGGGAGCCTCCAGCCCCAATCAGAACGAACTGCTGCACCGCCGCGTCCCCAACGAGAGCCGCGCCACGGCGCTTTCGGTGCAGTCCCTCGCGCTGCAGCTCGTCGGCGCCCTGGCCGGTCTGGTGGCCGGAGTCCTGCCGCCGGGACCGCTGCCGTGGCTGGTCGGCGCGGTGGCGCTGATCTGCGCGGCGCTGCTGTGGGCGGGGCGAGGTGCCCGGGTGGAGAGCCCTGCGGCCGCCGAACAGCCGGACGGCGTGAGTACCGCGCGTGCGGAGGCAGGCTGAACGCCCTCGGCCGCGCTCCCTCGGCCGCGGCCCGGCTATCCGAGGTCGTGCAGGAGCCCGTCGAGCGCCTTGCGGAGCGCGGCTTTGTTGGCGGCGCCGAACCAAGTGGTGCGGATGCGTTCGTTGCTGCCGCCCGGAGTCTCGTGGTCGGCCGCGAGCTGTTCCAGCGTGCGCGCCTCGTCACCGAGCGAGCGTCCGACGCCCTGGAAGAGGCTGCGCACGTAGCGCTCGGCCTCCTCCCCGGCTATGCCCTGCTCGCCGGCCCAGGCGGTCAGCGTGGCGAGGTAGGAGTAGTGGGCGGTCAGTGTGCCCGTCAGCGCGGAGAACACATCGAAGTCGGCCTCGTCCGCCACGGGCAGCACCCCGCCGAGCTCCTCGAACAGCGCGTCCACCAACGGGTGCGCGGGGCAGGTCACGGTGACGGAGCGCCGTTCTCGTACGGTCGGCAGAGGGATGGCCCGTACGACGGGCGCGTCGCCGACCAGCGTCTTGCGCAGCTCGTCGTTGCGCACCCCGGCCATCACGTTGACGAGCACCTTGTCCGCGCCCACGCGCAGAGACCCGAGCGCCTCCTGCCGGTCCCCGCGCCGCACGGCGATGACTACCAACTCGGCGTTGTCGACGACGGATTGGTTGTCGGGACACACCCGCACCGTCGGGTAACGCCGCGAGAGCTCCGCCGCGGTCCGTGCCCCACGCGGCGACAGAAACACCGACGGCGCCTCCGCGGCCCCCTCACACAGCCCCTCCACGAGGGCCCGCCCGATCTCCCCGACTCCGATCAGACCGATGCGCTTCACCATGACGGGTTCTCCTCGAGGCTGTGCTGCGCTGCGGCCCGCACTTCCGGATCGGGATCACGCAGGGCTTCTCGTACGGCATCGGCGTGGTGCCGCGCGTCCTGTTTCCACCAGCCCAACGACAGGACCGCCAGGCGCCGTGTCGTGGCGTCCTGGTCGCCGCCGGCCACGGCGGCCAGACGGGGAACGACCTGCCGTGCGACCGTGGCTCCCAGGCGTCGCTCGCCGAGAACGCAGACGGCGTGCCGGCGTACGACGACCTGAGGCGATCGCAATGCGTCCATGGCTGCCGGTACTTCCTCGCGGCGAATGCTGCAATAGCTGGACCCGGGGCGCAGCTCCGCTTGCACTGCATCGTTGAATTGCGGCTGGTCCAAGAGGAATTGCTCCAAGGGGACGTACGTGAGCGGCAGCGGGGCGACGGCGTGGTCGCGGAATGACGTGTACGGCGCCGTCACCGCCGACACGACCGCGTCGTCCGGCAGGGCGGAGGCGGCTAGGACGACATCGAGGCGCCCCAGTCTGGACAGTGCGACCGCGGCCCAGTTCCGGTCCGGCCCTGTGGTGTTCTCGAGGGCATGGCGCAGGGCATCGACGACCACGGCCGCGGCGTCACCCATGTCGGCCAGTACCTTTGCCGCCTGCCAGCGGTCCGGGCCCTGCGCCACCGCATCGACCAGGGCAGGAACGGCATCCCGGCCCAGCTCGTGCAGAGCCTTCTCGATGTCCTCGTGTCCCAGCGGAGAGTTGTGGTCGCTCAACGCCCGTACGTAGCGGACGGCGCGCAAGGCGGGCGGCTCGGCCTCCGCCTCGGCGACCCATGCGGCTGCCTCGTCGTATGCGGGGAACAGCCGGTACAGCTCGCTCTCGGTGAGGACCCGGCGCAGGAGCCCTTCCTCCGCGTTGTCATCGGTCAGCAGCACGACGACGAAGCCCCGACCGGTCACGCCGTCCGCTCGCAGCTCCTTGCGGGCGCGCTTGCACACTCGGGTGAGTGCGGCAAGGTACCTGGCGAAGATCCGATCCCAGTGCCGTACCGAACCGCGGGCGGCCTCCTCGGTCAGGGTCCGTTCCCAGTGCTCCCAGCGCTCCTGAGGCAGCCAGGTGTCCGATACGTCGTCCCAGTCGGCGACGCTCCAGCGCATGCCCTCGTCCTGGGCCGGCGCCTCCTGCGCGTTGACGCCCAGCATCGGCAGGCGGATCACACCGCCGCTCTCGGCGTAGATATGTGCCAGCGCGGCCGCGTACAACTCACCGTCACGGCCGGCCCGTTCTGTCACCTTCGCGACAATTCCGGCGACCAGTTCAGTCTCGAATTCCGGCCAGTCCACGCATCCCCCGTCCCACACCCGGATTCCAGGGGACCGACCCTCGCACACGCAAGAGGGAGCCCGCCGAGCGGACCCCCTCTTCCGTACCGGTGACTCGTGCTCTACAGGCCCGCGTCCTTCTCCGCCAGTGCCTTCGCCCAGCGATAGTCCGCCTTCCCGCTGGGGGAGCGCTGGATGTGGTCCGTCACCACCAGTTGGCGGGGGATCTTGTAGCCCGCGACGTGGGTGCGGCAGTGGGTCTGGACGGCGTCCAGGGTCAACGCCGGGGCGCCGTCCTTCAGTTGGACGACGGCCGCCACGTGGTTGCCCCACTTCGGGTCGGGGACACCCGCGACCAGGGCGTCATAGACGTCCGGGTGGGACTTGAGCGCCTGTTCGACCTCTTCGGGGTAGACCTTCTCGCCGCCGGTGTTGATGCACTGCGAGCCACGGCCGAGGACGGTGACGATGCCGTTCTCGTCGACGGTGGCCATGTCCCCGAGCAGCACCCAGCGCTGGCCGTCGCGCTGGAAGAAGGTCTCGGCCGTCTTCACGGGGTCGTTGTAGTAGCCGAGCGGTACGTGGCCGCGCTGGGCGAGGCGGCCCACCTCGCCGACCGCGACGGACGCGTACGTGGCCGGATCGACCACCTGCGTCCGCTCGTTGACCTCGATACGGAAGCCCTTCTCCGGGCCCGAGTCCGCGGTGGCGCGGCCGTTGGAGCCGGACTCGGACGAGCCGAAGTTGTTGAGCAGCATGACGTTCGGTACGAGTTCCTGGAACTCCGCGCGGACCGTGTCCGACATGATCGCGCCGGAGGAGGAGAGGCTGAACAGGGAGGAGGTGTCCACGCCCTTGCAGGGGCCGCGCAGCGCGTCCACCAGCGGGCGGAGCATCGCGTCGCCGACGAGCGAGACGCTGAAGACCTTCTCCTTCTCGATGGTGCGCAGCACCTCCTCGGGCGCGTACTTGCGGTGCAGCACGACCCGTTGGCCGTAGTCGAAGGCCACGAAGGTGGTGAGCGTCGAGGTGCCGTGCATGAGGGGAGGGGTCGGGAAGAAGGTGAGGCCCGCGTTGCCCGCGGCCACACGTTCGGCCAGTTCCTCCGGGCGCTTGACCGGCTCACCGGACGGCGCTCCGCCGAAGAGGCCCGCGAAGAACAGGTCCTCCTGGCGCCACATCACGCCCTTGGGCATACCCGTCGTGCCGCCGGTGTAGATGATGAACAGGTCGTCCGCCGAGCGCGGTCCGAAGCCCCGGCCGGAGGAGCCGGAAGCCTCCGCGTCCGTGAACTCGACGACGTCGAGAGCGGGCGCGTCCGCGGGCGCCTCACCCACCCGTACGAGATGACGAAGCTTCTCCGTCTTGGGCAGCGCCGAAGCCACCCGCTCGGTGAACTCCGCGTCGAAGACAAGGCCGACGAGGTCGGCGTCCTTGTAGAGGTAGACCAACTCCTCCTCCACGTACCGGTAGTTCACGTTCACCGGTACGAGACGCGCCTTCAGCGCGGCGAGCAGGGTCTGGACGTACTCGATGCCGTTGTAGAGGTGCAGACCCAGATGCTCACCGGGCTCGAGGCCCGAGGCGATCAGGTGGTGGGCGATGCGGTTGGCCGCGTCGTCCAGTTCGCGGTACGTCAGACGGCGCTCCGCCCCCGTACCGGGATGGTCGACATAGACCAGCGCCTCGCGGTCTGGGACCACGTCGACGATCGACTCGAACAGGTCGGCAAGGTTGTACTCCACCGTTCCTCCTGACCCCGGACAGCACCCTGGCAATTGTTGATTCGGCGGTCATTAGACCCTCGCACCGGGCAACTGGGAAGGGGTGCCGTCCAAGAAATCTGACTGGCTGTCAGAAAACTATTGAACTGGGCCTCCGCCTACTGCAACCTGTTCTAGGTCTTGAGGCCGAACCGTCCACGTCCGGCCCGAGGACGGCCCTGCACCAGGGCGAGGCAGGGCTGCGGCCAACAGAGACGGAGGCACCAATGGGCGGGACCGAACACCTCACCGTGGAGCGCAAGGGCGCGACACTGGTGCTCACGATGAACCGGCCCGAGGCCAAGAACGCACTGTCGCTGCCGCTGCTCGTCGGCCTGTACGACGGGTGGCTGGAGGCCGATGCGGACGACTCGATCCGCTCGGTCGTGCTCACCGGGGCCGGCGGCGACTTCTGTGCGGGCATGGACCTCAAGGCCCTCGCGGGCAAGGGCATGGACGGACAGCAGTACCAGGCGCGGATGAAGGAAGTGCCGAATCTGCACTGGAAGGCGATGCTGCGCGAGCACCGGCCGAAGAAGCCCGTGATCGCCGCGGTCGAGGGCTACTGCGTCGCCGGTGGTACGGAGATCCTGCAGGGCACCGACATACGCGTGGCGGGGGAGTCCGCGACGTTCGGGCTGAGCGAGGTCAAGCGGGCGCTGTTCCCCATCGGCGGCTCGACGGTCCGGCTGCAGCGCCAGATTCCCCGCACGCACGCCCTGGAGATGCTGCTCACCGGCCGCCACTACAGCGCGCAGGAGGCACTCTCCATCGGCCTGATCGGCAATGTCGTGCCCGCGGGCAATGCCCTGGAGAAGGCGCTGGAGATCGCCGACATGGTCAACTCCTGCGGCCCGCTCGCCGTCGAGGCGGTCAAGGCATCGGTGTACGAGACCGCCGAGATGACCGAGACCGAGGGCCTCAAGGCCGAACTCGAGCGAGGCTGGCCGATCTTCGCGACCGAGGACGCCAAGGAGGGGCCGAAGGCCTTCGCCGAGAAGCGCCCGCCCGTCTACAAGCGCGCCTGAGCCGAGGCAGCAGCCCGCGGCAGCCCTGCTCCCTACGCACCGCGGCACCCGCCCCCGTACCCAAGGAGACACGCACGTGCCCGAACTCCTCAAAGCGCCCCTGGTCGTCGAGTTCCCCTTCACCCGCTCCCTCGGCCCGGTGCAGAGCGCCTTCCTCACCGGCCTGCGCGAGCGCACGGTCCTCGGGGTGAAGACCGGCGACGACAAGATCCTCGTACCACCCGTCGAATACGACCCGGTGACCGCCGACGAACTGCGTGACCTGGTCGAGGTGTCCACCACCGGCACGGTCACCACCTGGGCCTGGAACCCCGATCATCGCCGGGGACAGCCGCTGGGCAAGCCGTTCGCCTGGGTTCTGGTCAAGCTCGACGGCGCCGACACCGCCATGCTGCACGCCCTCGACGTCGAAGGACCGGACGCCGTGCACAGCGGGATGCGCGTGCGCATCCGCTGGGCCGAGGAGCGGTCCGGCGCCATCACGGACATCGCCTGCTTCGAACCGTACGAGGGCGACGAGAGCGGCGAAGCCACCCCGCACGACGGGCAGTTCGAGGACAAGGTGAGCGGCATCATCGCGCCGGCCCGCCTCGACTACACCTACTCGCCCGGCGCCGCGCAGTCCCGCTACATCACCTCGGTCGCCGAACGCAAGATGGTCGGCGAGCGCTGCCCCTCCTGCTCCAAGGTGTACATCCCGTCCCGTGGTGCCTGCCCCACCTGCGGAGTCGCCACCCGCGAAGCGGTCGAGGTCGGGCCGCACGGCACGGTCACGACCTTCTGCATCGTGAACGTCAAGGCCAAGAACCTCGACATCGAACTGCCCTACGTCTACGCGCACATCGCACTCGACGGCGCGGACCTCGCCCTGCACGGCCGTATCGCCGGCATCCCCTACGACCAGGTGCGCATGGGCCTGCGGGTCGAGCCGGTCTGGGTCGAGGGCGGGCGCTATCCGGACCACTACCGGCCCATCGGCGAGCCGGACGCCGACTACGACACGTACAAGGAGCTGGTGTAGATGCGAGAGGTCGCGATCGTCGCCTTCGCGCAGAGCGACCAGGTGCGCCGTTCGGACGAGCAGTCCGAGGTCGAGATGCTCATGCCCGTACTGCACTCGGTGATGGAGCAGACGGGTCTGAAGACCAGCGACATCGGCTTCACCTGCTCCGGCTCCTCGGACTACCTCGCGGGCCGCGCGTTCTCCTTCACGATGACCCTCGACGGCGTCGGTGCCTGGCCGCCGATCTCCGAGTCGCATGTGGAGATGGACGGCGCCTGGGCCATGTACGAGGCCTGGGTGAAGATCCTCACCGGTGAGGTGGACACCGCGCTCGTCTACTCGTACGGCAAGTCCTCGCCCGGGTCCGTACGCGATGTCCTGACCCGGCAGCTCGACCCGTACTACGTCGCCCCGCTGTGGCCGGACGCCGTCGCCCTCGCGGCGCTGCAGGCGCAGGCCCTGATCGACTCCGGTGAGACCGATGAGCCGGCGCTCGCGTCGATCGCCGCCCGCAGCCGGGATGCGGCCGCGGACAACCCGCACGCGCAGGTCAAGGGCGCTGTGCCACAAGGGGATTACGTGGTGCAGCCGCTGCGCAAGGGCGACTGCCCGCCCGTCAGTGACGGCGCCGTCGCCGTGATCCTCGCCGCCGGGGACAAGGCGCGCGAGCTGTGCGCCCGGCCCGCGTGGATCCGCGGGATGGACCATCGCATCGAGGCCCACAGCCTGGGCGTACGGGATCTGACCGACTCGCCGTCGACGCGGCTCGCGGCGGAGCGGGCCGGGGCCTTCGAGAAGCCGGTGGACACGGCGGAGTTGCACGCCCCGTTCACCTCGCAGGAGGTAGTGCTCCGCAAGGCGCTCAAGCTCGGGGACGAGGTCGAGGTGAACCCGTCCGGCGGTCCGCTCGCCGCCAACACGGTGATGGCCGCGGGCCTGCTGCGGATCGGTGAGGCCGCGGCCCGTATCCACCGCGGCGAGTCCGACCGCGCGCTCGCCCACGCGACCTCCGGTCCCTGTCTGCAGCAGAACCTGGTCGCCGTACTGGAAGGGGACGCCCAGTGAGCGTCGGAAAAGAACCGGTGGCCGTCGTCGGCATCGGCCAGACCAAGCACGTCGCCGCCCGCAAGGACGTCTCCATCGCCGGCCTCGTCCGCGAGGCCGCCCAACGGGCACTCCAGGACGCCGAGTTGACCTGGGCCGACATCGACGCCGTGGTCATAGGCAAGGCGCCCGACTTCTTCGAGGGCGTCATGATGCCGGAGCTCTATCTCGCCGACGCGCTCGGCGCGGTCGGCAAGCCGATGCTGCGGGTGCACACGGCCGGTTCGGTCGGCGGCTCCACGGCGCTCGTCGCCTCGAACCTCGTCGCGTCCCGTGTGCACAAGACGGTGCTCACCCTCGCCTTCGAGAAGCAGTCCGAGTCCAACGCGATGTGGGGCCTGTCGCTGCCCGTGCCGTTCCAGCAGCCGCTGCTCGCGGGCGCCGGCGGGTTCTTCGCCCCGCACGTACGCGCCTACATGCGGCGTACGGGAGCGCCCGACCACATCGGCTCGCTCGTCGCGTACAAGGACCGGCGCAACGCGCTGAAGAACCCGTACGCGCATCTGCACGAGAAGGACATCACCCTGGAGAAGGTGCAGTCCTCGCCGATGCTGTGGGACCCGGTCCGCTACTCCGAGACCTGCCCGTCCTCCGACGGCGCCTGCGCGATGATCCTCACCGACCGGGAGGGCGCGGCCCGTTCGCCGAAGCCGCCGGCGTGGATGCACGGCGGGGCGATGCGCAGCGAACCGACCATGTTCGCGGGCAAGGACTTCGTCTCGCCCAAGGCGGGCAAGGACTGCGCGGCCGATGTCTACCGCCAGGCGGGCATCAAGGACCCGCGCCGCGAGATCGACCTCGCCGAGATCTATGTGCCGTTCTCCTGGTACGAGCCGATGTGGCTGGAGAACCTGGGCTTCGCCGAGGAGGGCGAGGGCTGGAAGCTCACCGAGGCCGGGGTCACCGAGATCGAGGGCGATCTGCCGATCAACCCGTCGGGCGGAGTGCTCTCCACCAACCCCATCGGAGCATCCGGGATGATCCGGTTCGCGGAGGCCGCGCTGCAGGTGCGCGGACAGGCCGGCGAGCATCAGGTCGAGGGTGCGCGCAAGGCGATGGGCCATGCGTACGGCGGCGGCTCGCAGTTCTTCGCCATGTGGCTCGTGGGATCGGAACCGCCGCAGAACTGACGGTTGTTCAGCCGGACAGGTCGTACTCCTTCCGTGGCCTGTCCGGCACCACCGCCGAAAGCTAGTCTGGCGGGCGGACGACATACCGGGAGGAGCAGGGACGTGGCCGAGAGCACCACCACCACCCGTCAGCACCCGTTCGAGGGCTGGGAGAAGCCGGAGCTCGACTTGAGCCGGGCGGACTGGCAGTCGGGCACCCGCAATCAGGGTGATGTACAGATCGCCTTTGTCGAGGGCTTCATCGCGATGCGCAACGGCGGCCGCCCGCAGAGCCCATCTCTGATCTTCACGCCCGCCGAATGGCGGGCGTTCGTACTGGGGGCACGGGACGGCGAGTTCGACCTCACGTAACGACGCGAAGGGGGCAACGGGCGGACCGGAGACGGTGGTTACTGCCAGTCCGCCACACCTCTGTCTCTTGTAGATCTCTACGAAGACCGGACCGATGTCCGGCGGCCTCTTCATGCCTTCGGCTTCTCGCTGACCACCGCCGACGGGCGATGTACTCCTCGCACGAGGCGCGGCACACGCCGCGGACCGACGATGTGCGGGGGTACGACGCCATGACAACGCAGAGCACGCAGCTGTACGACGGGATCGGCGAGGCTTTCGAGGGCTTCAAGGCGCTTCCGCTGGCGCGCTACGGGGAGGTGCCCAGCGTCCTGGCCCTGGTCGGCGACGTGACCGGCAGGTCGGTCCTCGATCTCGCCTGCGGAACGGGTTTCTACAGCCGGGAGTTCAAGCGGCGCGGCGCCGCGGATGTGCTCGGTATCGACATCTCCGGCGAGATGGTCGCCGTGGCGCGGCGCTTCGAGGGCGCCGAACCGCTCGGCGTGCGCTACGAGGTGGGCGACGTGGCCGAACTGCCGCCGCTCGACGGACGGTTCGACGTCGGCGTAGCCGTGCAGCTGCTCAGCTATGCCCCGGACATCGCGGCCATGGAGCGTATGTGCCGCAACATCCACGGGAGCATCAAGCCGGGCGGCGAGTTCTTCCTCCTCAACCAGTCGCCCGACTTCCGCTTCGACGGACCCTCCATCGACAAGTACGGCTTCCGCAGCGAACTGACCGGCGAGGAGGCCGAGACCGGGCCGCTGGCGCGCCTGACCGCTCATCTGCCGGACCATCCGGTCAGCTTCGTCACGCCGCGCCCGCGCCGCGAGGTGTACGAGAACGCGCTGACGGCAGCCGGGTTCAAGGACCTGGAGTGGGTGCCGCTCCTCATCTCCGACGCCGGCTTCAAGGAGTACGGCGAGGACTTCTGGGCGGACCTGTTCGTCAACCCGCCGCTTGAGCTGCTGCGCTGCCGCTCCTGAGATATTCCTTGACAGGGATATTCCTTGAGGGGAATACTCTCTGTCATGGAGCAGATCGCATCCGCACTCGGAGACGCCGCACGCTGGCGCATCGTCGAGCTGCTTGCCGGGCGGCCCCGGTCCGTCGGTGAGCTGGCCGAACTGACCGGGCTGCGGCAGCCGCAGACCACCAAGCACCTGCAGACGCTGGTGCGCGCCGGGCTCGCCACCGTCCATCCGCTGGGACAGCGGCGGGTGTACGCGATCGAGGCCGCGCCGCTCGAAGCCTTCGGACGGCGGCTGACCTCGCTGGTCGAGGCGGCCAACGCGCACCAGGGCGACCTGGATGTCCTCGCCCGCTACCGCGCCGCGATCGAGGAGGAGTCGGCGGCCGCCGACCGGGGCGGCGACCGCTGGGCGGACGGCCGGACCTTCGTGTTCGACCGCCGGCTCGACGCGGACCGCGGCCTCGTCTGGCGGCACTGGACCGAGCCGGACCTGCTCGCCTCGTGGTGGGCGCCCCCCTCGCTGACCGTCACCGACTGCGCACTCGAACCGAAGCCGGGCGGGCGCGCCGTCCTCGACTACCGCGACGCGGAGGGGAGTTATCACTCCGCGGGGCAGGTGTACACCGCGCAGGAGCCGGAACGCCTCGTCTTCGATCTCGCCGTACGCGACGCCGCGGACGCGGTCATGTTCACCGGGCGTTACGACCTGACGCTCACCGACTCCGAAGGCGGCAGCGGAGGTGGCGCCGAGGGCGGCACACGTCTGCGCCTGGGGCTCGCGCTCACCGGCACCGCCGTCGAGGCCGCGGCCTTCATCGCGGGGATCGAGACCGGCTGGGGCCAGGTGCTCGACCGGCTGGAAGAGGTGCTCGGTGCGACTCCCCGTGCCGACCGCTGAGCCGTCCACCGACATGCCGGCCGGCAGCCGGCCTCCGACAGCTGAAACGTCCACCGATCAAGCGAAGAGGAAGCAATCATGAGCAACCCCACCGCACGCAACGTGACCGCCAACATCGGCCTCACGCTCGACGGCCGCTACCACGGCGCCGGCGGGCCCGGCGACATGGGCGCGATCGTCCCGTACGCCGTCACGGACGTGGCCCGCGACCATCTGTCGCGCATCCACGAAGGCAAGACCACGGCCGTCTTCGGCCGCGGCAATGCCCTCGGGTTCGTCGGCTGGTGGTCCTCCGTGGCCGAGGACGAGAGCGCGGACTCGCGCGACCGCGGCTACGCGCAGTGGCTGTTGGGCGTGGACAAGGTCGTCTTCTCGACCACCCTCGCCGAGGCGCCCTGGGAGCGGACCCGTGTGGTGCAGGGCTCCGTCGAGGACGTGATCCGTGACCTCAAGGCGGACGGTTCCGAGGGTGACATCCTGGTCAACACCGCCCCCAGCATCCTCAAGCCCCTGCTCGCGGCCGACCTCGTCGACCGGCTGTACCTCCTCGTCTGCCCGGAGATCGCGGGCGGCGGTGAGCGGCTGTTCGAGGACGGGCTGCCCGTCTCGCAGTGGACCCTCGCCCACCAGGAGGCCGGCAAGCTGGGTGAGCTCTCGCTCACCTACGACCGGGTCCGCTGAGGGGTGCTCTGCCACGATGGAGCGCGTGACTGCAGCAGAGGGCATGGGCAGGGCCGGCTCGCCGTCGTCGGCGGGCGCGCGGCGCCGACGCGATCCGGAGCGTACGCACGCGGTGCTGGTGGAGGCGCTGCTCGACCTGGTCGCCGAGGGCGAGCGTGAGCCCACCCGTAAGGCCATCGCCGAACGCGCCGGCGTCTCGGAGCGCACCGTCTTCGTCCACTTCGCCGACCGTGAGGCGCTGTACGTCACGGCCGCCGAACGCCAGGCGGAGCGCTGGCAGGCCCTGGCCGTGGAGGTTCCGCCCGACTGGACGGTCCAGCGCAAGGTGAAAGCCCTGCTCGACCAGCGCTCCGAGATGTACGAGGTGATGTCGCCCATCCGCAAGGTCGGCCTGCAACTGGAGCCGGAATCCCCGGGGTTGCGCCGGGTGATGGCTGCGGGGGACGACTGGTTCCGCGAGGATCTGGCCCGTGTCTTCGCCCCTCAGCTGGCACAGGTCGCGGGGGCGCGCCGGCCCGGAGGTCTCCTCGATTCCCTGGAGGCCGCGTCCGGTTGGGCGGCCTGGGATCATCTGCGCACGCGGCGCGGACTCGATCCGGCGGTGGCGCGCAGCGCGCTGGCCCGTACGCTCCGGGCCCTCCTCGACTCCTAGCGCCCACCCCGCACCTATTGCAGTCCAGCTGCAATAGAGCCCGCGCAACCCTTGACTCCTATTGCAGTCGGACTGCAATAGTGACCTCGGGGGCGCCGCCCGCTGCGTCCTGCACCCATGTGCACGTGAAGGAATCCGACCCAGCAAAGGTGAGGCGCCATGACGTCGATGGACCGGCGCGGCTTCGTCGCCGCGGCCGCAGGTGCTGCCGCGGCCGCTGTCGCACTCAACCCGCAGACCGCCGCGGCGGCCTCGGGCTCGCTCCTGGCCGCACGGGGAGCGCAGCCGTTCGCGCCCACCGACACCGACGGACTGCCGTACGAGGACGAGGGCGACTTCGCCGACGCGGACCGCGGCTTCGTGGCGGCCTTCACCGGCGGACCCATCACCACCGCCGCGGGCAAGGTTGCCTGGGACCCGGCCGCGTACCGCTTCGTCGGCGAGCACAAGGGCGACCCGGACTCGGTCGACCCGAGCCTGTGGCGCCAGGCCAAACTGCTCTCGCGCCAGGGCCTGTATCGCGTGACCGACCGGATCTACCAGGTGCGCGGCCTGGATCTCTCCAACATGACGATCGTCGAGGGCGCTACCGGCATCATCGTCATCGACCCGCTGATCTCCGCCGAGACCGCCGCGGCCGCCCTCAAGCTCTACCGCGAGCACCGCGACCCCAAGGGCGAGCGCCCGGTCAAGGCGATGATCTACACCCACCCGCACGTCGACCACTTCGGCGGCTGCCGCGGAGTGCTGCCCGGCAGTACGGCGGGCGTGGAGATCCTCGCCCCCGAAGGCTTCATGGAGCACGCGGTCAGCGAGAACGTCTACGCCGGGCCGGCGATGGCCCGCCGCTCCGCGTACATGTACGGGGCCCAACTCCCCACCGGCGTCAAGGCGCAGGTCGGCTGCGGACTCGGCCTCAACGTCTCGCTCGGCACCGTCGGCCTGATCCCGCCCACCCGATACATCAGCGCTACTGGGCAGGACGTCACCCTGGACGGGGTGCGGATCCAGTTCCAGATGACGCCGGGCACCGAGTGCCAGGCGGAGATGAACTTCCTCTTCCCGGATCTGCGCGCCGTGTGCATGGCGGAGAACGCCACCCACACGATGCACAACATCATCACGCTGCGCGGCGCCCAGGTCCGCGACGCCCACGCCTGGGCGGGCTATCTCACCGAGTCCGTCGGCCTGTACGCGGGCAAGGCCGATGTCGCCTTCGCCTCGCACCACTGGCCGACCTGGGGCAACGACTCGATCGTCGAACTCCTCACGCACCAGCGGGATCTGTACGGCTACCTGCACGACCAGACCGTACGGCAGATCAACCAGGGCCGGACGGGCAGCGAGATCGCCGAGGACTTCCCGCTCCCTCCGCAGCTGGAGGGGGTGTGGGCCAACCGCGGCTACTACGGTTCGATCAGCCACAACGTCAAGGGGATCTACCAGCGCTACATGGGCTGGTTCGACGCCAACCCCGCACACCTGTGGCAGCACCCGCCGGTCGAAGAGGCCAAGCGGTGGGTGGAGTGCCTCGGCGGCCAGCGCGCGGTGCGCAGGCAGGCCAAGCGGTACGCCGGGCGAGGCGATCTGCGTTTCGCCGTCACGCTGCTCAACCACGCCGTCTTCAACGACCCCGACGACCGCGACGCGAAGCGCGAGCTCGCCGGCCTCTACACGCGCCTGGGACGCCGTATGGAGAACGCGGTGTGGCGCAACTTCTACCTGATGGCCGCGCAGGAGCTGACCGAAGGCATCAAGCCCGCCATCACCGCCACCCTCGGCCCGGACATGTATATGGCGCTGTCCGTGGGCCAGTTGATCGACTCGATGGCTGTACGGGTGAACGGCCCCAAGGCCTGGGACGTGAGCCTCGCCGTGGACTGGCGCATCGGCGACACCTACTGGCATCTGCGTCTGTCCAACGGCCTGCTCACCTGGACCACGGACACTGCCCCGGCCAAGGGCGCCGGTCTGACGATGACCATGACCAAGCCCCAACTGCTCGCCCTGCTCGCCGGAAAGGGCACGGAGGGCGTCACCATGACCGGGGACGCCGGCCTCCTGAAGCGGCTCCTCTCCGTCCTGGACGCACCCGACCCCGATTTCCCGATCGTCACGCCCTGAGCGGAACCAGGACACCGGGCCACGCGCACGTCCCGAGCTGCGCGTTCGCCCGGTAGGCGGACGCGGCCCATCACCCCGGACCGCGTCCGCCGCCCCAACTCTTCGAACACCAGGGTCCCTGACCACCCTGCGGGCGTACCCTGAGGTGCCTGAAGGCCACGGCGTGCACCGGCTCCCCGCGCCCGCGCACCACCGCGGCAGGGGGTACACCATGAGCAGTCAGGGCAAACCTCCGGGAGCATCGGGCCCCATGGCCTCTGTCACCCGGATCCGGCGCACGCTCTTCGAGCGCGAGCTCGAACTCGCCGCTGTCGACGAGGCCTTGACCGAACTGGCGGGTCTCGAACCGGAAGGCGTCGATCCGCTGGACCGGCCGAGCGGCGCGCTGCTCGCGTTCTCCGGACGGGCCGGGCTCGGCAAGACCACCCTCATCGCCGAAGTGCGCCGGCGCGCGCACGCCAAGGGCTGCACCGTGCTCGCCGCGCGCGGCGGCGACCAGGAGCAGCGCGTGGCCTTCCACGTCGCCCGCCAGCTCGTCCAACCGCTGCTCGCCGGAGCCTCTCAGGACGAGATCCGCGCCACGCTGGGCAGTTGGTACGACATCGTCGGCCCGGCGCTCGGCCTGTGCGCACCTGCCGAGGGCGCACCGCCCGACCCCCAGGGTCTGCGCGACGGCCTCGACTGGGTGCTCACCCACCTCGCCGTACAACGCGCGCCGATGGTGCTCGTCCTCGACGACGCGCACTGGGCCGACCGCGAGTCCCTGAGCTGGCTCGCCGCCTTCGCACCCCGTGCCGAACAGCTTCCGCTGCTCCTCGTCGTTGCGTATCGACCGGAGGAACTCCCGGACTACGCCGATGAGTTCAGGGGTCTGCCGGGCCGCGCGGGGCAGCGTCCGATCGACCTCGAACCGCTGAGCGCACCCGCCATCGCCAGCCTCGTACGCGAATCCGTGGGCGCGCACGCCGACGACGCGTTCTGCCGGGAGACCTGGGCCGTCACCGCGGGCAACCCCTTCGAGGCCGTCGAGGTCACCGCGAAGGTCCGCGACCGCGGCCTCGAACCCAACGAGGCCGGTGCGCATCTGCTGCGCGACCTCGCCGCCACGGTCAAGGGCAGCGGTCTGATCGCCCGCATGGAACGGCTCGGCACCTCGACCGTCCGCTTCGCCTGGGCCTGCGCCGTCCTCGGCACCGAGATCTCCCCGCACCTGGCCGCCACCGTCGCCGGACTCGGCGACGAGGAGGCCGGGGACTGCGCGGACCGGCTGCGCGGCGCCCGTATCCTCACCGGCGCCGAGACCCTGGAGTTCGTCCACCCGCTGATCGCGACCGCCGTCTACCGCGCCATCCCCGGCGGTGTCCGTGTCGCCCTGCACGGGCAGGCGGCCTGGGCCGTGATCAACGAAGGCCTCGGCGCGCCCGCCGCCGCCCGCCACCTCATGGAGACCCACCCCGAGGGCGACACCTGGGTCGTGGAGCAGCTGCGCTCCGCCGCGGCCGAGGTCCAGCGCGCCGGCGCGCCCGACGCGGCCCGCCGCTATCTCGCGCGCGCCCTGCGGGAACCGCCGCCCTTCGAAGAACGGGCCGCCGTCCTGTACGAGTTGGGCTGCGCCTCCCTGCTCACGGAACCCGCCACCACCGTCAACCACCTGCGGGCGGCCCTCGCCGAACCCATCGCCGACCCCGAGCTGCGCCACGGCATCGTCTACCGCCTCTCCCAGGTCCTCGCCCACTCCGACCGACTCGCCGAGGCCTCCGCCACCCTCGACCACGAGATGCGGCTCACCCAGGACGCCCGGGTACGGCTGCGGATGCAGGCCGAGCAGTTCATGTGGGACGCCTTCCGCTCCGACGAACCCAACTCACCGGCCCGTTCAAGGCGGTTGGCCCGCCTCGCGGATCGCCTCACCGGTCGCGATCTGACCGAGCGCTACATCATCGGCCTGCGCGCCTGGGACGCCACCTTGCGCGCCGAGCATTCCGAGGTGGCCGTCCAGCACGCCGAACGCGCGCTGGCCGGAGGGCTCGGCTGGGCCGAGGAGGACCGCGGCTTCGAGGTGCCGGTGCTCGTCGCTCTCGCGTTCCTGTACGCGGACCGTCCCGGACGGGCCGAGGAACTGTTCGCCGCCGGGATCGCCGACTTCGAGGCACAGGGGTGGCGCGGCGCCCATCTCTCCTTCGGCTACACGCTGCTCGGTTACGTACGGCTGCGCCGTGGCCGGCTCGCCGAGGCCGAGGACTTCTCCCGCGCGGGACTGCGTCTGGCCGAACGTGTGGGCCGCCGCACCCCCGCCCACTGGTACGCGGTGAGCATCCTGGTCGAGACCCTGATCGCCCGTGGCCGGGTCACCGAGGCGGCCCACATCGGCGAGGAGCACGGCTTCGGACCGCCGTTCCCGGCCGCCGTCACCTTCCCGGACTCGCAGACCGTGTACGGCGAACTGCTCCTGGAGAGCGGCAGGTTGCGCGAGGCCGCCGTCGAACTCTCCTCGGCCGGACGGCGCCTGGACCCGCGCGGTATGCGCAATCCCGCCTGGTGCCCCTGGCTGCTCCACCTCGCACGCGCGGAATCCCATGACGCTCCGGCTCGTGCGGCCGGCCTCGCGCAGGAGGCTCTGCAGCGCGCACGGCAGTACGGGACACCCTCCGCCATCGGCCAGGCGCTGCGGATCGCCGCCGAGGTGGGAGCGCCCGGCGAGCGCGCGAAGCTGCTCGAGGAGTCGGTGGCCCATCTCGAACGCTCACCGGCCGGCTACGAGCTGGCCTGCTCGTTGGTGGCGCTCGGCGCGGAACTGCGCCGCACGGGACAGCCCGCGGACGCCGCCGACCACCTTTACCGGGGTCTGGACGCCGCGGTGCAGTGCGGCGCCGACGGCCTGGTGGAACAGGCCCGCGACGAGCTCGCCGCCATGGGCCAGCGGCCCCGGCGCCTGCACGTCACGGGCACCGACACCCTCACCTCCCGTGAGCGCGCTGCCGCGGCGCTGGCGGTACGCGGCGCGTCCACAGCGGTGATCGCCAAGGATCTGCACCTCGACGAGCCGACCGTCGTACGCCTTCTGTCGGCCGTGTTCCGCAAGGTCGGCACCGACCTCGGCGGTCTGGGCGCGGCACTGGGGGAGCCCTCGACGGACCGGCCCTGAGCTGGCCGAAGATCAGATCGGGGGCCGCTGTCCAGGGGCCGGTCCCCGGCGTCGGGAAGGGTGCGCGGCCACGTACCATGGGCCCATGTCCTTCCTCCGCCGCCGCAGCGCCCCCATTCCCGCCGGGCCGGACTTCGATGTCCTCGCCATGGACCCGGGTGACTGGCCGGGCAATCTCGGTGCGGGTCTGCTGCCCGCACCCGACGGCAGCTGCCAGGGCGTCTTCCTGCGCTACGACCTGTTCGGCGGCCGCGGCCCCGCGATGGTGATCGGCAACCTCCCCGAGGGCTCCCCGGCCCGCGACCTCGCCGACAAGCAGGTGCCCTTCGAGGTCGCCCAGCTGCTGCTCGCGCTGGAGAACGAGGAGGAGGTCGAGGTCGTCGGCGTCGAGGACGTGCCCGTGATGCAGGGGGACAACCTGCTGATCGTGCGCCGCCTCAAGCTCTCCGAGAGCCGTATCGCCTGCGTGCAGTTCGACCGCAGTGACAACGTCCTGGTGACCATCGCCGCCTGGGACCGCCCCATCACCGACGATCTGTACGCGCTCCTCAAGCCGCTGCCCGCGGAGATGTTCCAGCAGGGCTGAGCCGCCGTTCTCCTTTGCGGGGGCGGGAGTTGGGGCGTCGGTAGGTGCCGCATCGCCGCATGAGGCAGGTGTCGTCCACCTGCCCGTTCCAGGTCCTCGCCGGGTTCGCACGAGGTCGGCCGTGCGGATAGCGGCTACGGTCAGCAGTCACGTACACACCTGAAGTGAGTTCGGTGGGGGCCGTGGCCGGCAGCCACGCCCCCCACCGCGGGATCCTGCGTCAGCTGCTGGGCCGCACGTCCACATCGGCCGCCCGGACGAAGGCCACCCGGTGCCCGAGCTGGATCTCGTAGTACTCGTCCTTGCCGCGCACGACCTTGTGACCCGTGACGTCGAACGTCGGCGAGAAGAAGTACTCACCGCGCACCTTGTCGCCGGCCGCGTACTTCTGGCCCGCGAGCACCTTGTACGGCAGGGCCGAGACCGGCTGCGCGGGGATTCCCGTCCCCTCGTACGCGGCTGCCTCCGGGTAGGCACGGCCGTACACCGGGATCTCCGTACGGCCCGCCTTGGGCGTGATCACCAGACCGGCCGCGTCCAGTGCCGTCGGCTGCTTCTTCGGGTTCTTGAACCAGGCCTTCTGGCCCAGATACCAGATCGCCGTCCAGTCGCCCTTGCGCTCGGCCACCGCGTAACGCTGGCCGGTCGAGACCCGCGAGCCGAGGTCGTTCACGCCCGTCGTCGAGGGACCGCCGCCCGGACGCAGACCGATGTCCTTGATCAGCGGAGCGTCCTCACTGGGCTCGGTGTAGACACGTACGGCACTCGATCCATGCGCGGGGCACTTCACGCCGGCCTTGGTGCAGCCGGTGAACTCCGGGCTGTTCTTGTCGTACTCCGGCGCGATGGTCACCAGACCGCCGGACGGCGAGGCGCTGCGGTGGAAGGGCTTGCCCATCAGCGTGAAGTAGTGCTGCCAGTCCCAGTACGGACCGGGGTCCGTGTGCATCTGCGGGATGTTGGCCGCGGTCGGTCCCGGCACCGTGTCATGGCCGAGGATGTGCTGGCGGTCCAGCGGGATGCCGTAGCGCTTGGACAGGTACTTCACCAGGCGCGCCGAGGTCCGGTACATCGCCTCCGTGTACCAGGTGTCCGGCGCGGTGAGGAAGCCTTCGTGCTCCAGGCCGATGGACTTGCTGTTGATGAACCAGTTGCCCGCGTGCCAGCCCACGTCCTTGAGCTTCAGATGCTGCGCGATATGGCCGTCGGTGGCGCGCAGCGAGTACTGCCAGGAGACGTACGTGGGGTCCTGGACCAGCTTGAGCACCGTGTTCCAGGTGCCCTCGGTGTCATGGATGACGATGTAGTCGATGGACTGGTCCACCGGCCGGTCGGCCTTGTCGTGGTTGCCGTAGTCGCCGTCGCCGAACTCCTCGTAGGGCGCCGGGATCCACTCGCAGGCGACGGTGGGCGGACAGTCGGTCTCGCCCTTCTCGGCCTGGCGAAGACCCAGCTTCTCCAGCTGTGCTGCGTCCGGCTCGGCGGCCGGAGTGGCCGCGAGCTGCACCTGCTGGCCCGCGTCGGTGGTGCGTGCGGCGCCGTCGCGGATGACGGCGAACACCTCGTTCGCGTACGAGGCGGCCGTCGCCTTGTCGTCGGCGCCCGAGTAGGCGGCCACGGCTCCGTACCAGTCGGCCGGGTCCTCGCTCAGCGGCTTGCCGGCCTTCTTCTGCGCCTCGGCGAGCAGCGCCGCGCCGCCCCGCAGGTTCGCGGCGGTGTCGCTGCGCAGCTCCTCGGGGGACAGGCCCGTCAGCTCGGCCGCGTGGGGCAACGTCTTGAGCCGGGCGGGCAGTTCGGCCGGGTCCGGCAGCTTCGCCTCGGGGATCCGCGCGGGACGGGCGGAGTCTCCGCGCGCGTCCTCGCCGCCCTCGCTGTGATGCGGGGCCTCGGCGGCCAGCGCGGTCACGGCGTCGGTGAGATGCATCGGGCCGTAGCCGCCCGCGACACTCGGGGCGCCGTTGTGGTCGTCCCACCGCGACTGCAGATACGCGACGCCGAGCAGCACGCTCTGCGGCACCTGGTACTCGGCGGCGGCCGCACCGAACGCGCTCTGCAGCTGAGTGGCCGATGTGGTGGCCGCCGGATTGCCGGAGGGCGCCGCGGCCACGAGGGGCAGCAGCAGAGCGGCCGTGGCGACGGCACCGGTCTTTCTGGGCAGCCGTCTGCGTACGGCAGAAGTCCGGTCAGCATCGGGTCGTCGTCGCAAAGCAGCCTCCGGGACGGTGGGGCGCCAAGGGCGCAGGGGGCGTACGGGGCCGGGCGTGGTCAGTGGTACCGGTTGCCCGACGATCCGTCAATCATGCGACAGCAAAGGGGATTTCCCATGTCAGCGCGGGGTTCGGCGGTTTCCGTCCCGGTGGTCGGGCGGCCTGCGACGCGTCAGTGGAATGGACCAATGCGTCCGGGCTGAGCAGGCAGGATGACGAGGCGTCAGCTGGGCTCGCCGTCTCGGCATGTGGTCAGCCGGCGGTCGTCGCCAGGGCTCGGTCCACCTGATCGGGTGACAGGGCGTGTTCGATCGCAAGGATGCCCGCGCCGACCGCCGCCGCGTTCTCTCCCGTACGACTGGGCTCGATCCTCAGCACATGGGTCGCGAGGGGATGGGACCGCCGGTAGACCGCCTCGCGCACCCCCGCGAGGAGTTGGTCGTGGACGGCCGCGAGCGCGCCGCCGACCACCACCGTGTCCGGGTTGAAGAAGTTCACCAGACCGGCGAGGACTTCGCCGACAGCGCGTCCCGCCTCGCGCACCATCCGCACCGCGTCACGGTTGCCGGACTTCACCAGGCGTACGACATCGCTGCCGCTCGCCGCGTCCAGACCGAGGTCGGTCAGCTTGCGGGCCAGGGCGCCGCCGCCCGCGACCGCTTCCAGACAGCCCGAGTTGCCGCAGCGGCAGGGCTCGGTGTCGTCCGCCACGCGGATATGGCCGATGTCGCCGGCGCTGCCCTGCGCTCCGCGGTGCAGGCGGCCGTCGGCGATGATGCCGCAGCCGATACCCGTACCGACCTTGATGTAGAGCAGATAGCGGGTCCCCGGGAACGCGATCCGCTGCTCGGCGAGCGCCATCACGTTCACGTCGTTGTCGACGAGCGCACGCACCCCGAAGCGGTCGGCGAAGAACTCCGGGATGGGGTACTGGTGCCAGCCCGGCATGATGGGCGGATCGACCGGCCGGCCCGTGGTGAACTCGACGGGACCCGGTACCCCGACCCCGATCGCCTGCAGCGTCTGCGGGGCGTGATCGGCCTCCTTGAGCAGCGCGTGCAGGGTTTTGTCGACATGCGCGAGCACCGACTGCGGGCCGTCCGCGATGGACAGCGGGTCCTCGCGCTGGGCGAGCGTGGCGCCGTTGAGGTCGAGCAGGGCCACCCGGCAGTGCGAGGCGCCCAGGTCCACGCCCGCGACGGCGTGCGCTCCCGTACGCAACTGCAGGCGCCGCGGGGGCCGGCCGCCGGTCGAAGCGCCGTCGGCGTTGTCCTCGTCGACGAAGCCATGGGCGATCAGGGCCTCCACGCGCTGCGACACCGTGGAGCGCGCCAGACCCGTCAGGCGGGCGATATCCGCCCGGGTTTCCACGGAGCCGGAGCGGATCAGTGCGAGCACATCGCCCGCGGAAGCGGAGGAGACATCGGGCGCGGTCGGCATGCGGCCACCATAGAGGTCAACTTCCGCTGCATACAAGGCTGCTCGTGTTCGGGGATCGACATAAGTCACCGTCAAAAACCTTGTGCAGAACGGCGCTTGGACTCTTGACAGGTAAAAGCGTCGCCACGACATTGCTCCGCGGTGGTGTGCAGAAATCCGATGTCTGCCGAAGGAGCCCCGCTGATGCCGGCCACGCGCGAGTCACCGCGGTCACCCGAGCCCGCGGCACCCCTGCTGACCATGCGCAACGTGTCGAAGAGCTTTCTCGGCGTACGAGTGCTCCATGACGTCAGCCTCGATCTCGCCGCGGGCGAGGTGCACGCCCTGGTCGGCGAGAACGGTGCCGGCAAGTCGACCCTGATGAAGGTGCTGGCCGGCGAGCACGTGGCCGACAACGGCACCGTCGAACTCGACGGCACCGTCCATGCGTTCACGCATCCGCAGCAGGCGCAGGCGGCCGGGGTCGGCATCATCCACCAGGAGTTCGCGCTTCTCGAGCACCGTACGGTCGCCGAGAACGTCTTCCTCGGACGGGAGCCGACGAAGTACGGCCTGGTCGACCGCCGCACGATGGAGCGGCGCACCGGGCAGCTGCTCGCGGAGCTCGGTGAGAGCGGGATTTCGCCGCGCATGTACGTACGTGAGCTGTCCGTGGCCCGCCGGCAGACCGTCGAGATCGTCAAGGCGCTCGCCTCGGACGTGCGCGTCCTGGTGATGGACGAGCCGACCGCACCGCTCGCCGAACACGAGGCGCGATTGCTCCATGCCCTGGTCCGAAGGCTCGCCGAGCGCGGGCTCGGGATCCTGTACATCTCTCACCGGCTGCGCGAGGTCTTCGAACTCTCGTCACGTATCACGGTGTTGAAGGACGGCCGGCACATCACCACCGTGCCCACCGCCACGACGGACACCGACACGATCGTCAGGGCGATGGTCGGACGCGACCTCAGCGCCTACTACCCGCCGCGCGCCACGGCGGACGAGGTCGGACAGGTCGCGCTGTCACTGCAAGGTGGCGCCAACCGACGCCTGAAGGGCATCGACCTGGAGCTGCGGGCCGGTGAGGTCGTCGGGATCGCCGGCCTCCAGGGCTCGGGGCGGACTTCGCTCGCCCGTGCTCTGTTCGGCGCCGATCCCCTCACCGGCGGCGAAATGACGGTCGGCGGCAGGAAGCTGAGGCCGCGCGGTCCCCGTGATGCCATTCGCGCCGGGATCGCCCTGGTCACCGAGGACCGCAAGGGCGAAGGGCTTGCGCTGCGCCAGTCCGTACGCGACAACGCCCTCCTCGTCACCCGGGCCGTACCCGGGCAGCAGCGCACCGGAGCCGCACGCGGCCTCACCGAGCTTCTCGAACGGGTACGCCTTCAGGCGCGTGGGGGCCCCGACCAGCAGGTGCAGTACCTGTCCGGTGGCAACCAGCAGAAGGTCGTCATCGCCAAGTGGCTGGCCGCCGCGCCCAAGGTTCTGCTCTTCGACGAGCCCACCCGGGGCGTGGACGTGGGCGCCAAAGCGGCGATCCACAGCCTCGTACGCGATCTGGCCAAGGAAGGACTCGCGGTCCTGATCATCTCCTCCGAACTGCCCGAACTCATCGGCATGAGCGACCGCGTCCTCGTGATGAGCGACGGACGGATCGCCGGTCAACTGCCGGCCGGAGCAACCGAGGAGGACATCATGCGCCTGGCCACCGGGCCCGTCGAAGAGGGGACGGACGCCGCATGACCACTCCGACGGCTCTCGCCCCGGCCGCGCTCCTGCCCGAGCCGGTCGGGCGCCGCCCGAAACTCACCGACCCGGCCGTCGGCGTCTGGCTCGCGGCCGCCGTGGTGATCGCGCTCGGCTGGCTGATCGTCACCATCGACGGCGGCAGCTTCTTCGCGCGCGCCAACCTCACCACGATTCTGTCCAACTGCGTGGCACTCGGCCTGGTCGCCGTGGGCCAGAGCGTGGTGATCCTCACCGGATCGCTCGATCTGTCCGTGGCGTATCTGATCAGTCTCGGCACCCTCGTGGCCGCCGAGACCATGCAGGACGGCAGTGTCGTCACCGGCGTACTCGCCGTGCTCGCGCTCTCCGCCGCCGTGGGGCTCGCCAACGGCCTCATCGTCACCGGCCTCAAGGTCAACGCCTTCATCGCCACCCTCGGCACCGCGTTCATCCTGCGCGGCTACATCGAGGACAACTACACCGGACCCGCGGGCCAGGTGCCCGCCTCCTTCCGGCACCTCGGCTACGACCGGATCGGCTTCATCCCCGTCTCGGTGTTCCTGCTCGCCGCCGTGGCGGCCGTGGCGTGGCTCCTGACCAAGCGCACCAGACTCGGCCACCACCTCTACGCGACCGGCGGGGACGAGCACGCGGCCAGGCTCTCCGGAGTGCGCACCCGCCGCACCGTGATCATCGCCCACCTCATCTGCTCCCTGTGCGTGGGCGCCGCAGCCCTCTTCCTCGCCTCGCGCCTGGGCGCGGGCGCCCCCTGGGCCGGCACCGAGGCGCGCTACGACCTCGAGTCGATCGCCGCGGTGGTGCTCGGCGGCACGGCGCTGGCCGGCGGGCGCGGGGGAGTGGCGGGGACTCTCGGCGGGGTGCTGATCCTCGCCGTCCTCGACAGCGTCTTCAACCAGCTCTCCGTGGACCCGTTCTTCAAGAACGTCGTACGCGGCGTGGTGATCATCGCCGCGGTGGCGCTGTACGCCCGACGCGGCAGGAGGTCCGTATGACCACGGCCACGGCAACCCCGGCTCCGTACAAGCGCGTTGTCGCCGCACTCGGTACCGGCATCCCGGTGTACGCGCTCCTGGTGGTCCTGCTCGTGGCGCTGGCGATCACCGATCCCGGCTTCTATGAGCTCGACCGGTTCCTGGCCTTCGTCAAGCGCGCGGCGCCCCTGGTGATCCTCGCCGCCGGGCAGTATCTGGTCATCGTCAGCGGCGAGTTCGACCTCTCGGTGGGCGCCATCGTCACGGCGGGCGTCGTGGTCGCGGCCGAACTGTACGGGTCCTACCCCGACGCGCACTGGCTGGTGATCAGCCTCGCCCTGGTGCTCGCCGGAGCCGTCGTGGGACTCGCCAACGGCCTGATCACCACGGCCCTGCGCGTGCCGTCCTTCATCACCACCCTCGGCATGATGCTGATCCTCGAAGGCGCCGTCTTCTACTGGACCGGCGGCTCCCCGCACGGCTCCATGCCCGAGGACTTCCGCGCCCTCGGCCGTAACTCCGCCTTCGGCCGGCTCCCTTGGGCCGTTCTCGTCTGCCTCGCCGTCGGCGCCTTCGCGGTGTGGCTGATGCGCCGCGACTTCGGCCGCACTCTGATCGCCACCGGCGACAGCGAGCGCACGGCGGCACTTTCCGGCGTACGGGTGCACCGCGTGCGGGTCCTCGCCTTCGTGCTCTCCGGGATCGCCGCCGCGCTCGCCGCCATCCTCGTCGGCGGCTTCTCCGGAGTCTCCGCACAGGCCGGGCGCGGCCTGGAGTTCGAGGCCATCACCGCCGTGGTGCTCGGCGGCGTGGTCCTGGGCGGCGGACGCGGCTCGGTCGTGGCCGCGATGGCCGGTGCCTTCTCGCTGCAGGCGCTGTTCACCCTGCTCAACCTCCAGGGCGTCTCCGGCGCCCTCGAATCCACCGTCCAGGGCGTGATCGTCATCGCCGCCGTCGGTCTCGGCGCCGCCAACTGGTCCCGTATCCGGGCGACCGCCGACCGATCCCGCAACCGCCGCCGCACCGACTCCCCGGGAGGGACACCCTCATGACCCACCTCAGGAAACACAGACTCCTGACAGCAGGCGCCACCGTGTTCGCGGGCGTCCTGCTCGCGTCCTGTTCCAGCGACGCACCACCTGAGAGCCCCGGCGCCTCGGCCACGAAGAGCCCGGACGACAAGGCCACCGAGCAGTCCAAGTTCTTCGAACAGGGCGAGTACGACCGGCAGATCAAGCTCGCCGACGTCACCCCGCAAGGGCCCGCCGACAAACCCTGGGTGCAGATGCTCGAACCGGAGATGCGCGACACCGCCGAGTTCAAGAGGAAGGGCGGCCTCGCGGGCACTCATCTCTGCTTCTCCAACGCGGGTGTCTTCAACCCCTGGCGCCAGGTCGGTCTGAAGAACATGAACGCCGAGGTGAAACTACACAAGGAGATCACCGAGTTCACCGTCCTGGACGCCCAGGGCAAGGACGACAAGCAGATCTCCGACATCGAGGAGCTCACCGGAAAGGGCTGTGACGCGCTGATCGTCTCGCCCAACACCACGGCCACCCTCACCCCCGCCGTCGAGGCCGCGTGCACCAAGGTCCCGGTGATCGTCTTCGACCGCGGTGTGCAGACCGACTGCCCGGTCACCTTCATCAACCCCATCGGCGGATACGGATACGGCTCGGTCGCCGCCGACTTCCTGGTCGAGAAGGTCGAGCCCAAGGGCAAGATCCTCGCCCTGCGGATCTCACCCGGTGTGGACGTCCTGGAGAACCGCTGGTCGGCCGCGAAGGTGGCCTTCGACAAGAGCGAACTCGACGTCGTGGACATCAAGTTCACCGACGGCGACCCCGCCAAGACGAAGTCGATCGTCGCCGACGCCATCTCGCGGCACGGGCGGATCGACGGCGTGTGGATGGACGCGGGCGCCACCTCGGTCGCCGCGATCGAGGCCTTCGAGGACGCGGGCGTGGACGTACCGCCGATCACGGGTGAGGACCAGCAGGACTTCCTCCAGGCCTGGAAGGACAAGAAGCTGACCGCGATCGCCCCGACGTACCCCACCTTCCAGTGGCGCACCCCGGTGATCGCGGCCCTCGACATCCTCGCGGGCAAGCAGGTGCCCAAGGAGTGGAAGCTTCCGCAGCCGACCGTCACCGAGGAGAACCTGGACGACTACCTGCAGGAGGGCATGCCGCCGCTGCACTATGCGATGTGCGGCTGCGAGGATCTGCCGGGCTTCCCGAAGGACTGGGGCGGTAAGTGAGCACTCCTGTAAGGAAGATCGGGGCCAACCCCTGGATCTGGCACTCGCCGGTCGGGCAGGAAGCACTCGCCGAAGTGCTGCCCCGCCTGGCCGGCTGGGGCTTCGACTGTGTCGAACTGCCCCTGGAACAGGCCGACGACTGGGAACCGGCCGCGGCGGTCAAACTCCTCGACGCCACCGGCCTGCGTCCCGCCGCGGTGATCGCCGTCATGCCCCCCGACCGCGACCTGGTGCGCACGAGCGCCGAGACGGTGCGCACCACCCAGGACTATCTGCGCCGGTGTATCGACGCGGCCCACGCCGTCAGCGCCCCCGTGGTGGCCGGACCCGTCTACGCGGCGGTCGGCCGGACCTGGCGGATGGACCGGGGCGAGCGCTCGGCGGCGTACGAGGAGTGGCGCGAGAACATCGCCCCGGTCGTCGAGTACGCCCAGCGCGCCGGTGTCCGTATCGGTGTGGAACCCCTCAACCGGTACGAGACCAGCCTGTTCAACACCGTCGAGCAGACCCTGGAAGGACTCGGCGACCTGCCGACGTGCACTGTCGGCCTCGCGCTCGACACCTACCACCAGAACATCGAGGAACGCTCCTTGCCCGCGGCCGTGCACGCGGCCGCCGGGCGGATCGCCCATGTCCAGGTGTGCGCCAACGACCGGGGAGCGCCCGGGGCCGACCATCTGGACTGGGGCGGGTTCCTCGACGCGCTGGACGCGGTGGACTTCCACGGACCGCTCTGTATCGAGTCGTTCACCGCGCACAACGCGACCATCGCGGTCGCCGCCTCCGTATGGCGGCCGCTCGCCCCCACGCAGGACGCCATCGCCACCGACGGCTTGGGGTTCTTGCGCCGCCTGCTCGCCGGGCGCCGCACCTGAACCGCAACCACTGACGGCACCACCCATCAGGTGCCACGCATTCGGCACCACCCATCCGGCACCGCACCACCGCTCTGACATCCGGCACCCCCACCGCACAGCCGATACGACAGAGAGGACCCCTCATGGGATGTCATGTACGTGACACCCGCAGAACCCGCCGTGCCCGCCGAGGTCTGATCGCGGCGCTCAGCGGACTGCTCCTGATCGGCGGCGTTCTGCCGGCGGCCGCCGCCGAGATCGTGGACGCGAAAGCCCCCGCCTTCCGCGCCCTGCTGTTCACCGAGGCCGTGGGATACGTCCACGGCTCGATCCCCGACGGGATCAAGATGTTCGAGGAGGAGGCCGCCGAGAACAACTTCGAACTGGTCGAGAGCGCCGACTCCAAGATCTTCGCCGACCCCTCCCTGAACGAGTTCGACGCGATCGTCATGCTGCAGAACTCCGGCATGGTCTGGGACACCGACGCGGAGAAGGAGGGCCTGCAGAAGTTCGTACGCTCCGGCAAGGGTGTCGTCGCGATCCACAACACCCTCGACATGGGCGTGGAGGACCAGTTCCCGTGGTGGGACGAGACCGTCAACGCCGGTGCGCACATGCCCTCCCACTCGCCAGGCGTCCTGCAGGGCACGGCGAAGGTCGCGGACCGGGTGCACCCCTCCACCAAGTCACTTCCCGAGCGCTGGCAGCGCCCCGAGGAGTGGTACAACTTCGACAAGAACCCCCGGGGTGACGTGCACGTCCTGGTCACGGCGGACGAGACCACGTACAACCCGGGCGGCGACGCGATGGGCGCCGACCACCCGATCTCCTGGTGCCGCAACGCCGAGGGCGGCAAGGTCTGGGCCACCGCGATGGGGCACGACAAGGCCTCGTACACCGAGGAGTTCTTCCGCGACCACGTCATCGGCGGCCTCAAGTGGGCCTCCGGCACCGCGGCCGGGGACTGCGGCGGCACCGTCTGGAACGGGTACGAGAAGGTCACCCTCGACGACAACACCGCCGACCCGATGGAACTCGACGTGGCGGGCGACGGCAAGGTCTTCTACGCCCAGCGGAGCGGCGAGGTGAAGATCTACGACCCGGCGAGCCACGCCACCACCACCGCCGGCAAGCTCGACGTCTACACCGGCGGCGAGGACGGTCTGGTCGGCCTCGAACTCGACCCCTCGTACGCCACGAACCACTGGATCTACCTCTACTACTCGCCCGCCGCGGCGACCGAGGACATCAACCGGCTCTCCCGCTTCACCGTCAAGGACGGCAAGCTGGACGCGGCAAGTGAGAAGAAGCTGATCGACGTCCCCGCCTACCGTGACCGCTCCTTCCCCGAGCCCGGACACACCGGCGGCGCCGTCGAGTTCGGCCCGAACCGCACGCTCTACCTGTCGACCGGCGACGACGTACCGCCGAACCTCGATCCCGACTGGCAGGGCTACTCGCCGATCGACTGGCGCCCCGGCAAGGAGCGCCTGGACGCCGCGCGCACGGCGGGCAACACGAACGACCTGCGCGGCAAGATCCTGCGGATCAAGCCGAAGGACGGCGGCGGCTACTCCATTCCGAAGGGCAACCTCTTCGCGCAGGGCACGGACAAGACCCGGCCCGAGATCTACGCGATGGGCTTCCGCAACCCGTTCCGCTTCACCGTCGACAAGAAGACCGGATACGTGCACGTCTCCGACTACGGACCTGACCGGGGCGGCCCGACGACCGACCGCGGACCGGAGGGCCTGGTCGAGTACAACGTCATCAAGAAGCCGGGCAACTTCGGCTGGCCTTTCTGCCACGGCAACAACCAGGCCTACGCGCCGTACAACCCGGACACCCAGGTGGTCGGCGCGAAGTTCGACTGCGCCGACCCCACCAACCCGTCGCCGAACAACACCGGGCTCACCGCACTCCCGCCGATCCAGCTTCCTGAAGTCTGGTACGGATACGGCGCTTCGGCCGAGTTCCCCGAGATGGGCAGCGGCGGTTCCGCGCCGATGAGCGGCCCGGTGTACCGGTACAACGCCAAGAGCAAGTCCGAGACCAAGTTCCCCGCGTACTTCGACGGGGCGAGCATCTTCTACGAGTGGGCGCGCAATGACGTCAAGGAGATGCGCTTCGACCAGGACGAGAAGCTCCTGAAGATCAACGACCTGTTCTCTTCGATGAAGTTCGCCAAGCCCATGGACATGACCTTCGGGCCCGACGGCTCGCTCTATGTCCTCGAATGGGGCTCGGAGTTCGGCGGGGGCAACAATGACTCCGGGCTCTTCCGGATCGACTACGCACAGGGCAAGCGCAGCCCCGTCGCGCAGGCGAGCGCCTCGGCCACCAACGGACCCACCCCGCTGAAGGTCGACTTCTCCAGTGAGGGCACCAGGGACCCGGACGGCGACTCGCTCACCTACGCCTGGGACTTCGACGGGGACGGCACCGCCGACTCCACCGAGGAGAACCCCTCCTACACGTACACGACCGCCGGTGACTTCAACGCCCAGCTCAAGGTCACCGACTCCACCGGCAAGGAGGGCTTCGCCAACGTCCCGATCACGGCCGGCAACACCGCGCCCGTGGTGAAGATCGAGACCCCGGTCAACGGCAAGCTGATCACCTTCGGGGACAAGATCCCGTACAAGGTCACCGTCACCGATCCGGAGGACGGCGAGATCGACTGCTCCAAGGTCACCGTCAATCCCGCACTCGGACACGACGACCACGAGCATCCGACGACGGACATCCCCGGCTGCGAAGGAGTGGTGGACACCGGGGACCTGGGCGGTCACCCCGAGGGCGCGGACCTCACGTACGTCCTCAACGCCAAGTACACGGACAAGGGCGCGGGCGGCGCGAGCGCGCTGACCGGTTACGGGCGCTCGGTGCTGCATCCGAAGCACAAGCAGGCCGAGTACTACGACGATCAGTCGGGCACGCGGATCGTCTCGCAGGCGGGAGCCGAGAACGGCAAGCGCATCGGGGACATCAGCCCCGGCGACTGGGTGGCGTTCGAGCCGATGAGCGTCGAGGGCATCGCGTCAGTCAGCTACAAGGTGTCCTCGCCGTACGGCGTCGGCGCGGTCGAACTGCGCGCGGACGCACCCGATGGTCAGCTGCTCGCCACGACTCCGGTACAGAACACCGGGGGCTGGGACAGCTACCAGGACACCGCCAAGGTGCCAGTGGCGGCGCTGGCCGGAACGCACAAGCTGTATCTGGTGTTCACGGCGCCGCAGGGCAGTCCGTACGACCTGGATGCGGTGAGCTTCCATTCCGAGTAGCCACCCCCGGCTTCTTCGAATGGATACGAGTGGTCCCGGCTTCCTTGCTTCCCCCTGGCACAACAAGGAAGCCGGGACCACAGGCGAAGGCCCGTCGATACGCCCAACCCTTGGCGTGTCGACGGGCCCTCGCGCTCCCCGTCAGCGAGTACCGACCGCCGCCCGTACGGCCCGACGGGCCAGGGCGCAGTCGTCATGCAGCCGCCTCAACAGCAGGCGCTGCTCCTCACCGGACGGCGCAGCACCGGGATGGGCCGGACCCGGTGCCGCCGGGGTCGCTTCCCGCATCGTGCGCTGAACCGCCATCTCGTATGTCCTTATCTCCCTCGTCAGGACCAGCATCAGATTGACGAGGAAGGCGTCCCGTGCGGCCGGACCCGCGGACTGCGCGAGCTGGCTGATCTGGCGTCGTGCGACAGGTGCGTCGGCGAGCACCGCCCACAGCGTCGCCAGGTCATACCCCGGCAGATACCAGCCGGCGTGCTCCCAGTCGACGAGGACGGGACCGGCGGGGGACAGCAGGACATTCGACAACAGGGCGTCACCATGGCAGAACTGGCCCATCGAACCGCTGCCGGCGGACTGCGCGATGCCGTGCAGCAGCTTCTGGAGGTCGCCCAGGTCCCGGTCCGTGAGCAGCCCCAGCTCGTGGTACCGGTTGATCCGCGCCGCATAGTCCAGCGGTGCGTCGAACATGCCGGCCGGCGGCCGCCATGCGTTGAGCCGGCAGATCGCCCCGAGAGCGGCCCTGATGTCGGCGCGCGGCGGCGCCTCGGCCGGATGGCGTTGCAGGGCCGCCACCCGGCCGGGCATCCGCTCGATCACCAACGTGCCATTCTCGGGATCGGCGGCGATCAGCCGTGGCACCCGCACTGGGGGCCGGTGCCTGACGAACGAGCGATACGTAGCTATTTCGTGCCGGATGCGCTCCGACCACGCGGGGGAGTGATCAACTAAGCACTTCGCGACCGCAGTCATACGTCCCGTGGTGCCGACGAGCAGCACCGAGCGTCCGCTGCGGCGCAGCACCTGGACCGGATTGAACTCCGGGCAGATGCGGTGCACCGAGGCGACTGCCGTACGCAACTGGGCGCCCTGTGGGCCGGACAAGTCGAGTCTCCCGCTGAGCGGTTGGGTGCCGAACCCCGCAGAGGCCGGAGCCCCTGGAGCGCGCCGCGTCCGACCGGTACCCAATGCGGGGGCCGCCTGGCGGGAGGGGGCGAGATAGGGGCCCCCGGCCTGCCGGTTGGTGGACGGCCGGGGCGGGGCGGACACGGAGGACGATGCTGTGTACATGGGCGATACAGATCCCTTCGTGCGCCGACAAGTCACGTGCGCTGCCCGGCCCGACTTCCGTTCGCACCCTGGGGAATGCGGTCGGCCGCCGGGTCGGGGTGGCGCATTCCTACCTGACACCCGGACGCACATGGCACACCATCTGGCGCACCCTGGCGAACCCTGGCGAATAGTCGCTCAGCAACTGACAGAGGGTTACTGTCAACTCAGCCGAGAACCTGGGGGCTTGACGTGAGCAGCGAACCAAACGCCCGACTCAGCGACCTGTTCGGCCTTGCCGGCTGGTCCAAGGGTGAGCTCGCAAGGGCGGTCAACCGGCAGGCGGCGGCCATGGGCCATCCGCAGCTGGCGACCGACACTTCGCGAGTGCGTCGCTGGATCGACATGGGAGAGATCCCCCGCGATCCGGTGCCGCGTGTGTTGGCAGCGCTGTTCACCGAGCGGCTCGGCCGTGTCGTGACCATCGAGGACCTCGGTCTGGTCAGGCACGGGCGCACGGGGAAACGGCAGGGCGGCCGGGATGTCGAACATCCCGACTCATTGCCGTGGGCGCCCGAGCGGACTGCCGCGGTCCTCACCGAATTCACGGGAATGGACCTCATGCTCAACCGACGCGGCTTGGTGGGCGCGGGCGCCGCGCTTGCCGCGGGCTCCGCACTCAGCAGCGCCATGCACGACTGGCTGCACACCGATCCGGCCCTCTCCACCGACGCACTGCGCACCGGCGTCTCCGACGCTTCCGAAGATCTCCTGCACGCCGACCCCGCTGGGTACGACCGCTATGAGGCCGCCCCCATCGGATCCCAGGAGATCGAGGAGCTGGAGCGTTCCGTGGAGGTCTTCCGCGCGTGGGACGCGTCCCGCGGCGGAGGGCTGCAGCGCAAGGCCGTCGTGGGGCAGCTCAACGAGGTAGGGGGCATGCTCTCCTACCGTCACCCCGACCATCTGCAGCGGCGCCTTTGGGGTGTCGCCGCCAACCTCGCCGTACTCGCGGGCTGGATGTCACACGACGTCGGCCTCGAACCCACGGCCCAGAAGTACTTCGTCATCGCGGCGCATGCGGCGCGCGAAGGCGGCGACCGGCCCCGTGCCGGCGAGGCGCTCTCCCGGGCGGCCCGCCAGATGGTGCACCTGGGCCGGCCCGACGACGCCCTCGACCTGATGAAGCTCGCCAAGTCCGGTTCGGGCGAGGAGGTCCTGCCGCGGACGAAGGCGATGCTCTACACCATCGAGGCCTGGGCACAGGCGTCCATGGGCAAGGGGCAGGCCATGCGCCGCACCCTCGGCGAGGCCGAGGACCTCTTCGTGTCGGACAAGGGCGATGTGCCGCCGCCGAGTTGGATGCAGATGTTCGACGAGGCGGACATGCACGGGATGCAGGCCCTGGCGTACCGGACGCTGGCCGACCACGATCCGTCGGCGGCGTCCATCGCGCAGCGTCATGCGAAGGAGGCGCTGGAACTGCGCGCCAAGGGCCGGCAGCGGTCGCAGATCTTCGACTACATCTCGCTGGCTTCGGCCTGCTTCATCGCGGACGATCCCGAACAGGCCGACCGTTACGCGCGGTTGGCGCTGATGTCGATGGGGGAGACCTCGTCGCATCGGACATGGGACCGGTTGCGGGAGATGTACCGGCTGACGGCTCAGTACTCCGGGTATCCGAGGATCCAGGATCTTCGCGAGGAGATTCAGCTGGCGCTGCCGAAGGTCGTCAAGGGGGGTGGGGGGACGGCTCGGGCTTGAGGCCCGGTCCGACCGGGGGACTCTTTGCGCTACGCCACGTCCATTTGGACCCGTTTCCCCTGCACGCTAGGTCCCCCTCACGATCCCTACCAACACGCAGGCGTCGTCCTCACGTTCGCCGCCCTCGTCGAACTCCTCCATCACGGCCCGGACACAGTCCTGTGCCGTGCGGGCGGTGGCGAAGCGGGGGGCGAGGGACAGTAGACGGGTGCGTGAGGCGTCGCCGTCGCGGTGCGGTGCGAGACCGTCTGTGTGCAGCACCAGGAGGTCGCCGGGTTCCAGCTGCTCCGACGCCTGCGCGTACACCGCGCCCGGCGTCGCGCCCAGAAGGACGCCGTCCGGGGCGTCGAGCGCGCGGCCGGTGCCGTCGCGGAAGAGCAGTGGGGCCGGGTGTCCCGCCTGGGCCCAGGTGAGGGTGCGGGTGTGCGGGTTGTAGCGGCAGCACACCGCGCTGCCCAGGGCGGGCTGGACGGAGGCGTCGAGCAGCTGGTTCAGCCAGCCCATCAGCTTGCCCGGCTCCGCGCCCGCCACGGCCATCCCGCGCAGCGCGCCGAGCAGCATCGCCATGCCCGAAGTCACTGTCACGCCATGGCCGGTGAGGTCGCCGACGCTCAACAGCGTCTCGCCGTCGGGTAGATGCAGCGCGTCGTACCAGTCGCCGCCGATGAGGGCGCTGCTGGAGGACGGAAGATAGTGGGCCGCCAGGTCGAGCGCGTCGGGTGAGCCCTGCGGGAACCGCAGAGGGCCGCGCCACGGCGGCAGCACGGCCTCCTGCAGCTCGACCGCGAGCCGGTGCTCGGTCTGCGCGATGTGCCGCTGGCGCTGGAGCGAGTCACGGGTCTCGCGCACGGCCAACTGGCTGCGGCGCAGCTCGCTGACGTCTCTGACCACCGCCCACATCGAGGCGGTACCGCCGTCGGCGTCCAGCACGGGCTCGCCCATCATGTGCAGCGTGCGCACACTGCCGTCGTCGCGCACGATGCGGAACTCGCCGTCGATGGGCCGGCCGTCGATCAGACAGTCCGTGACCATCTGCGTCAGGAGGTCCTTGTCCTCCGCGAACACGAAGGTGGGCAGCTCGTCCAGGGTGAGCGGCGGACGGTCGGGGGAGCGGCCGAAGATCTGGTACAGCTCGCCGGACCAGGTCACCTCGTCGGTGAGCAGATTCCATTCGGCACTGCCGACCCGGCTCAGAAGTGAACCGCGGCCCGGCTGCGGGGCGAACTCGGCCTCCAGGCCCTCGAGCAGCTCCCGCTCGATCGTCTCCTCCGGAACACCGTCGCGCAGCTGCGCCAAGTGCTCGTCCAGATCGTCGAGTTGATGCACGGCCAGCTCGCACAGGGCGCGCTGCCAGCGGCCCTGCGGGTCATCGTCGTCGTCGACCAGCGTGTCCCTGCGCACCGCGTCGACCTCGCCACGCAGCCGGCGCGTCTGCTGAATCAACGCGTCGACCGTGCCACGCTCAGGCGGCTGCGCGGCGGGACGGTCCGCGAAGATATGGGACGGCATCTCGTACTCCGATACAGGCGCGGTACGACCAAGTCTGACGGAAGGGCCGGTTATGACTGTCGCACAGGTCAGTTGGCCTCGTAAGTGATTTGGCAAGACACGATACGGTGGTGCTTCTGGCATGTGCCAAAGGCCGCCTTGCTGCTCGGCGCGGGTGCTGGCCGAAAGTCAACCGCCCCCATCCTTAAGGCAATTGAAAGCCGCCGCTCCCGGTAGGTGGAGCGGCGGCTTGTTCGTGCGGTGCATCTGGCCGGTTCGAGTCCCCCCGCGCGCGGCGCCCCAAAGGGGCATATCGATCCGCTGCCCCTTGTGGGGAACCTACAAGATCCATTCCTGAGGGTCTGAGTCTTCTGGCATCCATGAACGCCCTTGTTGTCTGGAAGTGTCGATTTCAGCTGATCAGTACTCCGCGCCGGGCGACGGCCGGATCTTGTGGACTTCCTACTCACCCGAGAAGGGGCGCGATATGTACGACGACGCGGTGGCCGTCACAGGGCTCGGAGCGCTGACTCCGCTGGGCATGGATGCCGGCACGACCTGGGAGGGGCTGCTCGCGGGCGCCTCGGGTGTGCGGCGGATCGAGGAGGAGTGGGCGGCGCAGGTCCCGGTCGGGGTCGCCGCACCCCTGCCCGGTGACCCCGCCGAACTGGTCGGGCGGGTCCAGGCCCGCAAGCTCGACCGCTGTGAACAGCTCGCCCTGCTCGCCGCCCGTGAGGCCTGGCAGCACGCCGGAGCGCCGGAGGTCGACGGCACCCGCCTTGCCGTGGTGATCGGCACCGGGACGGGCGGCGTCCTCACGACGCTCGGTCAGGACGACGCCTTCGAGCGTTCGGGTGCGCGGCGGCTCTCCCCGTACGCCGTCCCGATGTTGATGCCCAACGGGCCCGCGGCGTGGGTGAGCATGGAGCTCGGGGCGAAGGCGGGGGCACATACGCCGGTGAGTGCGTGCGCCTCCGGATCCGAGGCCATCGCCATGGGTCTCGATCTGATCCGGGCCGGACGCGCGGATGTGGTGGTCGCCGGTGGCGCCGAGGCCTGTCTGCATCCGTTCACGCTCTCGGCCTTCGCGCAGATGAAGGCGCTGTCGGTGCAGGACGCGGAGCCGGAGGCGGTGTCGCGGCCCTTCGATACGGGGCGCAGCGGGTTCGTGATGGGGGAGGGCGCCGGAATAGTGGTCCTTGAGCGGGCCTCGTTCGCCAGGGCCCGTGCGGCACGGGTGCACGGCTGGCTGGCCGGCGCGGGCATCTCCTCCAGCGCCGCGCACATCACCGCCTCCGACGCCGAGGGGCAGATGCAGGCGATGCGGGCCGCGCTGAGCTCGGCGCGGATGGAGCCGGGCGACATCGGTGTCGTGCACGCGCATGCCACGTCCACGCCCTCCGGGGATGTGGTGGAGGCGGCGGCGATCGCGGGCGCTCTCGGCGACGGCGTGGCCGTGACCGCCGCCAAGTCGATGATCGGCCATCTCTGCGGTGCCTCCGGTGCGGTGGCCGCCGTCGCGACCGTGCTCGGGCTGCGCGACGGAGTGGTGCCGCCGATCCGCAACCTGGACGAGCCCGACCCCGCGGTCTCGCTCGACCTCGTCAAGGGCGGGGCGCGCAGGGGCGATTGGGGCTCCGCGCTGACCAACGCCTTCGGATTCGGAGGGCACAACGTGAGCTTGGTGTTCCGCCGGGACGCGTAGGCGTGTGGGGGCGCTCCCGGGCCTGACCCGGCTCGGCCTGACCGGGCAGGGCCCGGCCCGTCCGGGAGCGCCCGCCGTAAAATGGCTGCAAGAAATTTGCGTAGTACTGATTCAGTCTTGCAATCAAAGCTGTACGGTCACCCCATGACGAAACGACTCTCCAAGGTGGCCGCGTTCGCCGGCGTCAGTGAAGTGACCGTCAGCCGGGTGCTCAACGGCAGCCCGGAGGTCGCACCGGCCACCCGGGACATCGTGCTCACGGCCCTCGACGTCTTCGGTTTCGAGCGTCCGGCGGTGAGCCGCAAGGAGCGCGCCCCGCTGGTCGGCCTGGTGGTGCCCGAGCTGCAGAACCCGGTGTTCCCCGCCTTCGCGGAAGCCCTCGCCGGGCGGCTCAACAAGCGCGGTCTGATACCCGTGTTGTGCACGCGTACCGCCGACGGCGTCTCCGAATCGCACTACATCGACATGCTGCTCGGGCAGAACACCGGCGGCATCGTCTTCGTCGGCTCCAGCTACGCCGACGCCGGCGCCGAACAGGGCCGTGTCCTGCGCGAACGCCGGATGCCCATGGTCCTGGTGAACGCCGCGGACGAGAACCTCGGCGTCGCCCAGGTCGCCGCCGACGACACCCGGGCCGCGCAGCAGGCGGCCCGCCATCTCGAAGCGCTCGGCCACGAGCGGATCGGACTGCTCATCGGGCCCGTCGGGCATGTGCCGAGCGCCCGCAAACTCGCGGGCTACGCAGCGTTCTGGAAAGCGAAGGGCGTGCCGCAGGAGACCTGGCGGCCGTGGGTCGCGCACGCCATGTTCTCCATGGAAGGCGGGGCCACCGCCGTACCGAAGTTCCTCGACGCCGGCGTCACCGCGGTCGTGTGCGCGAGCGACGCCCTCGCGCTCGGAGCGGTGCGCGGCGCACGTCGCCAAGGCCTCGATGTGCCAAGGGATTTCTCCGTGGTCGGCTTCGACGACTCGCTCTTCATGGTCTGCACCGATCCGCCGCTCACCACCGCACGTCAGCCCGTGCAGGCCATGGCGGACGCGGCCGTCACCGCACTCCTCGCCCAGATGGACGGCCATGTCGTGGACGACGAACCGATCCTCTTCGAGACCGAGTTGATCGTCCGGGGCTCCACTGCACCGAATCTTGCGCAGAGACGTTGACTTCTTGCGTGAAGCGGTTCTACGTTCTGCGTCAACGCTGGGGCGCCGGCCGGGACAGCCGGCAAGACCCGCTCTCCCCGCGACAGCAGCAGGAAGGCAGCACACCCATGACTCTCACCTCGGGCAACAGAGCGCGTCTGCGCGCCGGCACAGCCCTGGTCGGTGCGATGGCCCTCGGCCTGACCGCCTGTGGCGGCGGTTCCTCCTCGGGCGAGGGCAAGGACGGTGTCGTGACCATCACGGTCAACGACATGCCGCCCAAGACCCAGCCGGTCGACCGCAAGATCTTCGAAGAGGACGTCAAGGCCTTCGAGAAGGCCAACCCGAAGATCAAGATCGATCCGCGTGAGGGTCAGATGGACCCGAAGACCTTCGCGGCCAAGCTCGCGGGAGGTCAGCTCGAGGACGTGTACTACGTGTACTTCACCGATCCGGCCGGGCTGATCGAGCGGCGCCAGGGTGCGGACATCACGCCGTACATGAAGGACATCCCGTATCTGGACAAGATCCGGCCCGAGTTCCTCGATGTGTTCAAGGGCAAGGACGGCAAGGTGTACGGGCTGCCCAACGGCCAGTACTCACTCGGCCTCGTCTACAACCGCGATCTCTTCAAGAAGGCGGGACTCGACCCGGACAAGCCGCCGACGACCTGGGACGAGGTCCGCACCGCCGCCAAGAAGATCTCCGCCCTCGGCGACGGCACCACCGGCTACGCCGAGTACAGCAAGAACAACCAGGGTGGCTGGCACCTCACCTCGTGGATCTATTCCATGGGCGGGGATGTGGCCGTCAAGGACGGCAGCGACGGCAAATGGAAGTCCGCGATCGAGAGCGACGCGGCGCGCAACTCGCTGCAGATGCTCCACGACATGCGCTGGACCGACAACAGCATGGGCACCCGCCAGCTCCTCGAGATACCCGACGTCCAGAAGATGATGGGCGCCGGCAAGCTCGGGATGTACATGGCCGGACCCGACAACGTGCCCACGATCGTGAAGCAGTTCGAGCGGAAGTACGAGGAGTACGGCGTCGGCGCACTGCCCGGGCAGGCGACGCTCGGCGGCGGCAACGGGTTCATGATCAACCCCAAGGCCTCGCCAGAGAAGATCAAGGCCGGTCTGAAGTGGCTGCAGTTCAAGTACCTCAACCCGGACCGCACCGACTTCAACGACAAGCGGATCGCGAGCAATGACGTGCCCATCGGTCTGCCGCTCGACCGCCTGTACGCGGACGACGTGCAGGCGAAGGTCGATGCGGTGCACGCCAAGTACGCGAATGTGCCGACCGAGAACTTCAAGCCGTTCATCGACCGCAACGCCACCCTGCAGCAGAAGGTCGAGCCGCCGAACGCCCAGCAGATCTACACCGTGCTCGACGGCGTGATGCAGTCCGTGCTCACCAAGAAGGACGCCGACATCGACCAGCTGCTCGCGGACGCGTCCAAGAAGGTCGACGCGCTGCTCGCGACGGTCAAGTGACGATGGCGACCACCGAGATGAAGCTCCACTCCCTCCCGGAGGACGCCGCCACCACGGCGGTGGCCTCCGGGAGGCCCAGGGCACCGAAGCCCGCGGCCACACCTTCGCGCACGGCCCGCCGTATCCGCGAGAACCTCGTCGCGTACGCCTTCCTCGGCGCCGCACTCGTCCTCTTCGCGGTCTTCTCCTGGTACCCGATCGTCCGCGGCTGGCTGCTCGGCTTCCAGGAGGTCACCTTCGCCCAGCCGGCGAAATGGGTGGGCCTGGACAACTTCCGCCGGCTCTTCGAGGATCCGCTGTTCGCCACCGCCTGGCAGAACACCGCCTGGTTCACGCTCCTCGCTCTGGTCTTCGGCTTCGCCGCGCCGCTGGCGACGGCCATCGTCCTCAACGAGTTCCGCAGCGCACGCGGCTATCTGCGGATGTCCGTCTATCTGCCGGTGATGCTGCCGCCGATCGTCACGATGCTCCTGTGGCGCTGGTTCTACGATCCGGGCGCGGGCCTGTTCAACAACGCCCTCGAAGTGCTCCATCTGCCGCCGCAGCAGTGGCTGGAGTCCGAGAACCTCGCGATGCTCTCCCTCGTCCTCGTCTCCACCTGGGCGAACATGGGCACCACCACGCTGATCTATCTCGCCGCGCTCGGCGGGATCCCCGGCCAGCTCTACGAGGCGGCCGAGCTGGACGGAGCCTCGATCCGGCAGCGCCTGTGGCACGTCACGCTGCCGCAGATGCGCTTCATCCTGATGATCACGCTGCTTCTCCAGGTGCTCGGCACCATGCAGGTGTTCATCGAGCCGTACGTCCTGACCGGCGGCGGTCCGAACGACGCGACCGTCACCGTCCTTCTGCTCCTGTTCCGGTACGCGTTCGTCTACAGCGACTTCGGCCTGGCGAGCGCCATGAGCATCCTGCTCTTCGTGGTGCTCGGGCTGTTCTCGCTGGTGTATCTGCGGCTGACCCGGAGCAGGGGATGAGAGGCAAGACGATGTCCGAGGCCGCGGAACGCACGCTGATCGCGCCGACCGAACTCAACCGCCGTACGGGGAGGATCCTTTACCGCTTCGTCCTCACCGCCACCGTCATCGGCTTCACGGTCGCCTTCGTCTTCCCGCTCTACTGGATGGCGAGCGGCGCACTGAAGTCGTCCCGTGAACTGGCCGAGCCCAACCCGACGTTGATACCGGAGAGCTTCCACCCGGAGGCCTACACCGAGGCCTGGTCCAACACCGGACTCGGCAAGCACTTCCTCAACACGCTGATCCTGGCGTCCGGCGCCTGGCTGACGCAGCTGATCGTCGCTGTCGCCGCCGCCTACGCCCTGTCGAAACTGCGGCCGATGCTGGGCAACATCGTGCTCGGCATGATGCTCGCGACGTTGATGCTGCCGGTCTCCGCGCTGCTCATCCCGACCTATCTGACGGTCACGGACGTGCCGCTGATCCATGTGAACCTGGTCAACACCCCATGGGCCGTCTGGCTGCCGGCCGCCGCCAACGCGTTCAACATCTTCATCCTCAAGCGGTTCTTCGACCAGATCCCCCAGGAGCTGATGGACTCCGCCCGGATCGACGGCGCCGGACCCGTGCGCGTCCTGTGGTCGGTGATCCTGCCGCTGTCGCGGCCGGTGCTCGCCGTGGTGTCGATCTTCGCGGTGGTCGGTGTTTGGAAGGACTTCCTCTGGCCGCTGATCGTCCTGCCCGATCCGGCGAAGCAGCCGATCACGGTGGCGCTCGGCCGGCTCTCGGAGTTCCTGCCGGCCAACCAGCTGCTCGCGGGCATGGTCATCGCCAGCATCCCGCTGCTCGTGCTCTTCCTGATCTTCCAGCGTCACATCATCGCCGGTCTGACGGCCGGCAGCCTCAAGGGCTGAGCCCTCCTCGAGCCATCCCCGGCTCGTCCTGAAGAGCCATCCCTCAGCCCTCCCCGGCCCTCCTGTGCGAACACCCCCACGTGGAAGGACGCTTCGCCATGCCCGCAATCACGACGACAAGACTGAGAGTGCTGTTCCTCATCCCCCTCCTGCTGGCCTCCTTCCTGTACGGGACCTCGGCAGCACGGGCCGCCGACGCCCTCGAAGCCGAGTCGGCCGCGCTCATCGGCGGTACGAGGGTGGAGAGCGAACACGCCGGGTACACCGGCAGCGGATACGTCGGCGGCTACACCGACGGCAACAAGGGCAGCGCCTCCACGTCCTTCACCGTCACCTCGCCCGCCGCGGGACCCGGCTCCGTCAAAATCCGGTACGCCAACGGCACCACGGCGGCGATGACGCTGAGCCTGTACGTGAACGGCACGCGCACCGGACAGATCAACCTCCCGGCCACCGCGAACTGGGGCACCTGGTCCACGGTCGACGCACCCGTCGACTACCGCCAGGGTTCCAACACCCTCGCGCTGACCTTCACCACAAGCGACAGCGGCAACATCAACCTCGACAGCCTCACCCCGACCACCCCCTCCGAGGGCGGCGGCGGCAACCTGACGCACGAGGCCGAGCAGGCCTTTTTCTCCGGGGGCCCGCAGAAGGCGACGTCCGCGGGCGGCTACCAGGGCTCCGGCTATCTGGACCGCTTCACGGCCGCCGGAGCCCGTGCCGTCTTCACCGTGAACTCCGACTCGGCCCGCGAGCACCCCGTCAAGGTGCGCTACCGCAGCCAGGACGGAGCCACCGTCTCGCTGACGGTCAACGGCACTCGTCTGCGTCAGCTCGCCCTGCCCGCCACCGCCGGCTCCTGGGGGACACTCACCACCGACGCCCCGCTGCGCGCCGGCCTCAACACCCTGACCCTGCGCACCGAATCCGGTGACAACGGCGCCTTCCAGCTCGACGGCCTCGACATCCCGACCGCCGCCGCGAACGCGACGCGCGGCGCGACCCTGCCGTACACGTCCTACGAAGCCGAGGCGGCCACGACCAACGCCTCGACGATCGGCCCCGACCGCAGCTACCTCCAGGTCGCCGCAGAGGCCTCCGGCCGCAAGGCGGTCGTCCTCGACTCGACCGGTGAGTACGTCGAGTTCACGCTCACCGAGCCCGCCAACGCCCTGACTCTGCGCTACTCGATCCCCGACAACGCGAACGGGACCGGAATCCAGGCGCCGCTGAGCCTGTACGCCGACGGCAGCCACCTCCGGGACCTCGCGCTCACCTCCGAATACAGCTGGGTGTACGGCGCCTATCCCTACAACAACGACCCCTCCGGCGGATCGGCGCACCGCTTCTTCGACGAGACCCGGACGGTCATCGGCGCCTTCCCGGCCGGTACGAAGCTCAAGCTCCAGAAGGACTCGGGCGACGACGCAGCCTCGTACACGATCGACCTGATCGAGACGGAGACCGCTCCCGGCGCCTATGCGATGCCCGCCGGCTACGTCTCGGCGACCGCGCTCGGCGTCACCGCGGACGACGGCGGCGACGACACCGCGGCCCTCAACTCCGCCGTGAACACGGCCAAGTCCCAGGGCAAGGGCCTGTGGCTGCCGAAGGGCACGTACGACATCTCGGACCACATCAACCTCAGCGGCGTCGCGGTACGGGGCGCGGGTGAATGGCACACGGTGGTGCGCGGCAAGGACAACAAGGGCGGCTTCTTCGGACGCGGCGGCACCAGCACGATCCAGGATCTGACGTTCGCCGGCGATGCCACGCACCGCGACGACGCGGGCGGCCATACGGCGATCGAGGGCGATTTCGGCAGTGGCTCCACCGTGCAGAACGTCTGGATCGAGCACGCCAAGGTCGGTCTGTGGATCGACGCGCCGACCGACGGTCTGCTCGCCACGGGGCTGCGCATCCGCGACACGTTCGCCGACGGTGTGAACCTGCACAAGGGCACCAGGAACAGTGAGGTCTCGCACAGCAGCGTCCGCAACACCGGCGACGACGGCCTGGCGATGTTCTCCGAGGAACAGGCCGTCACCGACTGCGTGTTCCGCTTCAACACCGTCCAGCTGCCGATGCTGGCCAACGCGGCCGCGATCTACGGAGGCAGCGGCAACCGCATCGAGGACAACCTCCTGTACGACACCGTGAACGCCTCCGCCGGCGTCGCGATCAGCACGCGGAGCTTCACCGACGCCCAGCTGCCCTTCTCCGGTCCTGCCACGGTAGCCCGCAACACCCTTGAGCGTACCGGCGGTTACGAGCCCAACTGGGGTGCGAAGTTCGGCGCCGTGTGGGTGTTCGCCGACAAGTTCGAGATCACCACGCCGGTCCGGATCGAGGACAACGACATCCTCGACTCCACGTACAGCGGACTGCTCGTGACCTGGCAGAAGACCGTCGGAGATCTCACGGTCGAGGACATGAGGATCCAGCGGACCGGCGCGTACGGCATCGAGATCAACGCGGCCGGAGCCGGCACCTTCTCCGGGGTCACCGTCGGCGATGCCAAGGACGGCGGACTCTCGCTCGCGGGCGGCTTCCAGATCACCCGCGGGTCCGGCAACTCCGGCTGGTAGCACCCGCTTTCGCTCGAAGGGTCCGGCCGAACGGGCCGGACCCGCACCTTCGTACTGAGGAGCACCTGTGACCATGACGCCCGCGCCCGTCTGGTGGCGGCATGCCGCGATCTACCAGATCTACGTCCGCAGTTTCGCCGACGGCAACGGCGACGGGACCGGCGACCTGGCCGGAGTGCGGGCGAAGCTGCCGTATCTGCGCGAACTCGGCGTCGACGCCCTGTGGTTCAACCCGTGGTACGTCTCGCCGATGGCCGACGGCGGCTACGACGTGGCCGACTACCGCGACATCGACCCGCTGTTCGGCACGCTCGCCGAAGCCGAATCGCTGATCGGTGAGGCGCACGACCACGGTCTGCGGGTCATCGTGGACCTCGTGCCGAACCACTGCTCCGACCGGCACCCCTGGTTCCAGGCCGCACTGGCCGACGAGCCGGGCGCACGTGACCGCTTCTGGTTCGTGCCCGGCAAGGGCGAGCACGGCGAACTGCCCCCCAACAACTGGCAGTCGTACTTCGGCGGTCCTGCCTGGACCCGGACGACTGATGCGGACGGGACTCCAGGCCTGTGGTACCTGCACATGTTCGCCCCCGAGCAGCCGGACCTGAACTGGGAACACCACCAGGTGCGGGCCGAGTTCGAGGACATTCTGCACTTCTGGCTCCGGCGCGGGGTCGACGGCTTCCGGATCGACGTCGCGCACGGGCTCGCGAAGAAGCCAGGACTGCCGGACGCGGGACCGGACCCCGACATCACCGATCTGCCGTACCAGGACGTCGACGACGTCCACGAGGTGTACCGCGCCTGGCGCAAGATCCTCGATTCGTACGACGGTGAGCGCACCTTCGTCGGCGAGGTCTGGCTGCCGAGCCCCGAGCAGTCCGCCCGCTATCTGCGGCCCGACGAGCTCCACTCCGCGTTCAACTTCGACTTCCTGTGCTGCCCTTGGCAGGCGCCCGCGCTCAGGGACGTCATCGACTCGACACTCGCGCTGCACGAACCGGTCGGCGCTCCGCCCACCTGGGTGCTGTCCAACCACGACACGATCCGGCATGTGACGCGCTACGGCCGCGCGGACACCTCCTTCGACATGGGGGACAAGCGGCTGTCCGACCCGAGCGATGTGGTGCTCGGGCGCCGCCGGGCGCGCGCGGCGGCCCTCCTGACGCTGGCCCTTCCGGGCGGTGTGTACCTGTACCAGGGAGACGAACTCGGTCTTCCCGAGGTGCAGTTCATCCCCGACCAGCTGATCCAGGACCCCACGTTCGTACGTTCCGAAGGCCGCGACCGCGGACGTGACGGGTGCCGGGTGCCGCTGCCCTGGACGGCGGCGGGGGAGTCCCTCGGCTTCTCGACGGCCGGGCGGACCTGGCTGCCGCAGCCGGCCGAGTGGGCCGAGTGGAGCGCGGAACGGCAGGAGGCCGACCCCGACTCGTTCCTCTCGCTGTACCGCGAGGCGCTGCGGCTGCGCACCGAACTGTTCGCGCCGCTGCCCGAGACCCTGGAGTGGATCGACGCCGGCCCGGACGCCGTGTGCTTCGCACGGTCGTCCGGGATCCGGTGTCTGGTCAATGCGGGCAGCTCGCCGATCGAGCTGCCGCAGGGGCTGCGTGTGCTCCTGGCCAGCGGGCCGCTGTCCGAAGGGCGGCTGCCGGGGGACACCGCGGTCTGGCTGGCGCCGACTGCGTGATGTCTCTGCGTGAAGTCCCTCTGAGGGATCAGCCGTTGGGGTAGGCCTCCATGATCATCTTGCGCTGGAGCATGGTCCACTGTGCGGTCATGTCGCTGACCAGGTACAGGTCGCGGCGCCTTGTCCAGGCCTGCCCCGACTGCGGGTCGTACGTCTTCGGCATCGCGAACCCGCGCGGTGCGAAGGCCTTCATCCCGCGGCCCTGGGTGGTCAGGACGCAGCGCTTGTGATGGTCACGGAAGCCGACCACGCCCGCCGTGCCCGGGCCGCCGGGGAGGTTCTTGCGTGCCTCGGCCACCTGCTGGGCCACGCCGTCGGTGCTGAGGTAGGTGATCGTCCCGTCCGGGGCGATCACCGGCTCGATCGAAGTGACGTTCTTCATGCGGTACTTGGACTCCAGGAACCGCGCGATCTCCCACTGCGCGTACACCGGGATGTCGCGCCGCGCCCGGATCCGGGCCACGGTGTCGGCCAGCTCCTCGTTCACCGGACCCGGCTCGAACAGCACCTTCGTGGGGTCGCCGCCACCGGCCGGGGGCCGGTTGCCGAAGCCGTACGCGACGATGAAGTCGAGGTCGTCGAGCCGGGCGGTCGGGGGCTCCCACTCGAAGGCGACATCCTCGACCAGCGGCGCGAGGATCCGCGCGGTGCGCCGGTCCCCGTCGAGGGCCTCGGTCAGCGCGGCGAGCACGGCGCGGCTGCGGCTCTCCTCGCTTGCGCGGCCGCCCGCGTGGGCCGCGCCTGCGGTGGCGGGGACGGCGAGTGCCGCGGTGAGAGCGGTGGCGAACAGGCGTCGGTTCATGGGTGGTTCCTTACGAGCGTAGGGCGGTCTGCCGGAACGCACGTTCTACGGCCCGGTCGAGCGCCGTCCGAACAACGGGTGACGTGCAGTCGACCAGGTGCCACTGAGTTGATCAAGGCTTGTGTGAGGAATCGCCGGCTTGTGAACGGGTGGCGTAGGGAGGCCCGGTGCCGTTCTCTGCCGAGAACCGGCACCGGGCGACCTCCCCGTGCCCCCGTGCCCCCGTTCCCCCGTGCCCACCCGTGAGGGGATTGTGGCGACGTCGGAAGGTTGCTCGCATTGCCGAGATCCGGCAGTCTTGGCGCGTTCTTGATGCCGGGATCGCGCAGGTCAGCGTGGGGAGCGCGGTGTGCGGGCCCGGCAGTGGCAGGCAACTGAGGGCGGGGAGCGATGGCAGGGGCGGACGAACCGACGAGGTATCTCGACGGCTACGCAGAGCTGCTCGACCAGGTCTCCGCGACCGGCCGCCGGCTGACCCGCGACGAGCTCGAAGAGCGCCGCGCGCTCGGCGAACGAGCCGCCGAGCAGGGACACGGGCTGCGCGCCCTGGTTCACGCGCATCTCGCCGCGACCCGGCACGCCTGGCCCTCGACGACCCGTCACACCGACAGCGTCCTTGCCGCGGTGGAACAGGCCGTCGACGCCTTCTCCGAGGGATACGAGCGGGCCCAGCGGCTCGCCGTACGCCGGGAGGAAGCGGCGCGCCGGGAGTTCATCGACGATCTGCTGCACGGGCGCAGTGACCTGGGCCGGCTCGCCGAACGCTCCGAACGGTTCGGCCTGCGGCTCTCCCACGCGCACGCCGTGGCCGTCGCCGCGGGTCCGGAGGCGTACACGGAGACCGACACCGTGGGTCGCGGCGTGGGCGCGGCGCTGCACGCCCGCTTCGGCGACCGGTCGATCCTGCTCACCACCAAGGACGGGCGGCTCATCTGTATCGCCCCCGGTGATCAGCCCGAGGTCCTCGCGTACTTCGCCAAACGGGCACACGTCGCCACCGACGGCGGCCAGGTCGCGCTCGGGCGGCCGCACCCCGGCGCGGGCGGTGTCGTGCGCAGCTACGAGGAGGCGCTCGGCGCGCTCGAACTCGCCGAGCGCCTGCAGCTGGACGAACCCGTCCTGAACTCGGCCGACTTGCTCGTCTACCCCGTCCTGACCCGTGACCGCGAGGCGATGGCCGATCTCGTCCGCAGCGCGCTGGGACCGCTGCAGGAGGCGCGCGGCGGAGCGGCGCCGCTCCTGGAGACGCTCGCCGTGTACTTCGACGCCGGCTGTGTGGCGGCGGTGGCGGCGCGCCGGCTGAGCCTGAGCGTACGGGCGCTGACCTATCGCCTTGAGCGCATACGTCAGTTGACCGGCTCGGACCCCGCCGACCCCGTGCACCGCTACACCCTGCAGACGGCGGTCATCGGGGCACGGCTGCTCGACTGGCCCGCCAAGCCCCTCTGACCGCCGTGCCGTGGGACGGTCCGTCTCCGAAGTGGCCGCTCACACCACGGACCGCGGGCAAGCACCTCTCACACCGTGGACCGCGCCATCCGCGAGTGCAGCGCCGCCATCCCCGCCACCGCCGCCGCCAGCAACGCCAACGCGGCGAGCGCGGGCAGCACGGTCATCAACGGACCGGCGACCAGGCACAGTCCACCGCCGATCAGCAGCACCAGCGACCCCCGCCCCGACACCCGGGCCAGGATCGCGGCACACGCCAGCAGATACAGGCCCACGCCGCCGGGCAGCGCAAACGCGACCACCCCGTGCAACGGCTCGGCCAGGTCGTAGTGCTTGGTGTCGGCTATCTGGTGCAGCGCGGTCTTCACACCGAGGGCCGTGAGCACCACGCCCGCGATCATCGGCATGTGCAGATACGTGTACGCATCGGTGGCGAGCTTGGTGCGCTCGTCACCCTCCAGTTCGACGAGACGGTGCTCGGCGGGTTCGCTGACCTTGCGGAAGTACATCCACCACATGGCCGCCGCGATCAGAATGCCGAGCGTCGCCGCGATGATCACCGGTCCTGTCAGCGCATAGCCGGCCATGCCGACGCCCAGGGCCACGATGGACTCGCCGAGCGCGATGATCACGATCAGGCCGTGCCGCTCCGCGAAGTGGCCCGGCGAGGCAACCCGCCAGCCCGAGCCACGGGTCATGAACACCATCGAGTAGTCGATGAGCATCGCCGCGGCCCAGATGAGGATCTGCACCTTGCCGTGGAAGGCGGTGCCCACGAGCAGCAGGGCGAACGGCGGTGCCACCGAGGTGAGGGCGATCCGGCGCAGGGTCGCGCGCAGCGCCTGGTCCTCGGGCGCCGAGAGCCAGTACGCGACGAGATGCAGCAGCCGCACCGCCCCGTAACAGAGGACGAACACCAAGGGCGCGTACACACCGCCGGACCGGTCCGCGTACACCTCGGGTATCGCCAAGGAGACCACGAGCACCACGGCCATCACCGCGACGAGCACGGCCAACAGTCCGCCCGTATCGGCGCGTACGACATTGCCGAGCCACGCGTAGCAGGTCCAGCACCACCACAGGAGGGCCAGCACCACCAGCGACGCGAACAGATGGCCCGTCGTCAGATGGGCGGGTGCCGCCATCAGCGCGGTCACCTGCGTGATGGCGTACACGAAGACGAGATCGAAGAACAGCTCGGCCGGAGTGACCCGATGGTCGTCCCCGGTCGGTATCAGACGTGATGAACTCTTGCCCGCAGGCACCGGCCCCCCAGTGACATGTAGCGCGGCCCACCCCACCGGGCCGCTTCCCGCGAACCCTACAACTCGCCGATGACATTCAGGCGGGCACGGCGGGCCCCTGCCCGCAGCCGTCGTCCGGCTCCCCGCCCCACACGTCGAAATTCCGCGCCAGGCCCGTCAGTCGCAACACCCGGTGCGGCTGGCCCTGGGCTCTTATGAGACGCACGGTGCCCCGGCGGTCCGCCACCTTGTGCCGTATCCCGAGCAGCAGCCGTAATCCGCCCGCGTCGAGGAAGGTCACATGGTGCAGATCTATGACCACCTCCGGTTCGTCGGGGCCGATCAACCGGGCCGCGCGCGGAGACAGTTCCTCGTCGGCCCAGATGTCGAGCTCTCCGCTGAGCAGCAGGAAAAGGGTGCTGCCGGCCGTGCGGTGCTCCAGGCCGAACATGAAGTCCGCGGTCCCCATGGTCACTCCCGAGGCCCCCATCCCTGTGACGCGGAGTGACGAACATGCTCCGCAAGCTGCGTCGGTTCGGGCACCGGCCGTCGTAAGCGGAATGGCTGGCGGTGCGGCGCCACTCGTGTCATCCCCGCTCAGGGCGGTCTGTATCCCCAACTGTACGAGGAATACCGGAGGTTGGGGGCCGAATGCGCCCCAAAATGCGCTGGTGACGGTGCGTTAGTTTCCGAGAAACGGTGGACTGTCCGGATAAGGTGCCGCCGTGCTGCACGATCGAGACACGGAAGCCGAGGCCCGGCCGGGGCCCGGACAGGCCCAGGTCCTCGTGGCCGTATCCCTGGGTGGCGGCCTCGGCGCCGCCGCCCGCTATGCCGCCTCACTGGCCTGGCCCGCGGGTCCCGAAGCGTTCCCCTGGACGACCCTGTGCGTCAACGTCTTGGGCTGCGCCCTGATCGGCGTCCTGATGGTCACCGTCACCGAGACCGGCCGCCGGGTCCCCGCCCTGGCACGCCCCTTTCTCGGCACGGGCGTCCTCGGCGGCTTCACCACCTTCTCCACCTACGTCGTCGACATCCAGCGCCTCATCGAACGCGACCACCCCGAAACGGCCCTCGGCTACCTGGCCGCGACCCTCGCCGCCGCACTCGCGGGCGTCTGGCTCGCATCCGCCCTCACCCGCAGAGCCCTGGGAGTCGCCGTATGAACTGGCTCCTGGTCCTCGCCGGCGGCATGCTCGGTGCGCCCCTGCGCTACCTGACCGACCGCCAGGTCCAGTCCCGTCACTCGACCGGCTTCCCGTGGGGCACCTTCACCGTGAACATGACGGGCTCACTGCTCCTGGGCTTCCTCACCGGCGCCGCGCTCTCGTCCCACACGACGCTGTTCCTCGCGACGGGGTTCTGCGGCGCGCTCACCACGTACTCGACTTTCTCGTACGAGACGTTGAGCCTGGTGCGCTCGGGCGCAGGACTGCACGCGGCGGCGAACGCGGTGGGGAGTGTGCTCGCCGGTCTGGGTGCCGCGTACGTCGGACTTGCGCTGGCGCAGGCGCTCACTGCCTGACGCGCCCCGGTAGTTGAGACGCACCCTCGCCGGCCCCGCCCCCCACCGGACCGTGGGCGGAGGGGGTCTGGGGGCAAAGCCCCGAGCGGGGGTTCGGGGGTGGAGCCCCCGTGGCAGCAGCCAAAGACCCTGTACGTGGCCGCAATCACGCCCGCCCACTCCCCATCCGACGCGCCCCGCACCCAGGGGCCGACTAGGATAAGCCGGTTGTTCGGACCAGCGCCGGACAACCCCGGGCAAACCAGGGGCCGAGCCGGCACCACCCCCCTGCTGAGCCGTGGCCTCGACGATGGGACCCGATGGAAGCCACCCGTGCGAACGCCGAGCTCACCCTGCTCGAAGCGGAGCTGAGTGAACAGTTCGACGACCGGGCCCACTTCACCGCAGGACCCGCTGCGGCCCCGCGCACGCTCGTCGACATCCTCGACGCCACCGTACGGGCGCACCCCGAGGAGCTCGCGCTCGACGACGGCCACCGCCGCCTGACGTACCGCGCCCTGGCCACGGAGGTAGCGGAACTACGGCACCGCCTCGACGAGGCGGGCGTCGGACAGGGCGACCGCGTGGGCGTACGGGTGCCGAGCGGCACCAACGAGCTCTACATCGCCATCCTCGCGGTGATCACCGCAGGCGCCGCCTACGTCCCGGTGGACGCCGAAGACCCCGATGAGCGCGCCGAGTTGGTGTTCGGCGAGGCCGGCGTACGGGCCGTGATCGGTGCCGGGCACCAGTTCACCGTCGACAAGCCCGCCGACGTACCGGCCGCACGCCCCACCCTCGACGACGACGCGTGGATCATCTTCACGTCCGGTTCGACGGGCAAGCCCAAGGGCGTCGCCGTCAGCAACCGCAGCGCCGCCGCCTTCGTGGACGCCGAAGCCGCCCTCTTCCTCACCGAGGACCCGATCGGCCCGGGCGACCGCGTCATGGCCGGCCTGTCCGTCGCCTTCGACGCCTCCTGCGAGGAGATGTGGCTCGCGTGGCGCTACGGCGCCTGCCTGGTGCCCGTGCCCCGCTCACAGGTCCGCTCCGGCGCCGACCTCGGACCCTGGCTGGTCGAGCAGGAGATCACCGTCGTCTCCACCGTGCCCACGCTGGCCGCGCTGTGGGAGCCCGAGACCCTCAACGACGTACGCCTGCTGATCTTCGGTGGTGAGGCCTGCCCGCCCGAGCTCACCCAGCGCCTGGTCACCGAGGGCCGCGAGGTCTGGAACACCTACGGACCCACCGAGGCCACCGTCGTCGCCTGCGCCGCCCTCCTGACCGGCGACGAGCCGATCCGCATCGGACTCCCGCTGAACGGCTGGGAGCTGGTGGTGGTCGACGAGGAGGGCCGTCCCGTACCCATGGGCGAGAGCGGTCAGCTCGTCATCGGCGGCGTGGGCCTCGCCCGCTATCTGGACCCCGACAAGGACGCCGAGAAGTACGCGCCGCTCGAATCCATGGGCTGGCAGCGCGCCTACCGCAGCGGCGACCTCGTGAAGGCCGAGCCCGAAGGCCTGATCTTCCTCGGCCGCAGCGACGAGCAGATCAAGCTCGGCGGCCGCCGTATCGAACTCGGCGAGGTCGACGCCGCCCTGCAGGCGCTGCCCGGCGTCTCGGGCGCGGCGGCCGCCGTACGCACCGCACGCAGCGGCAACCAGCTGCTCGTCGGCTACATCGTCAAGCAGGACGACTTCGACCACGCGAGCGCCGTCGAGAAGCTGCGCGCCGCACTGCCCGCGGCTCTCGTCCCGCTGCTCGCCCAGGTGGACGACCTGCCGACCCGTACCTCCGGCAAGGTCGACCGCAACGCCTTGCCGTGGCCGCTGTCCGACCTGGAGACCGGTGGCCGGGCGGAGCAGCTCTACGGCACCGAGGCCTGGCTCGCCGAGCAGTGGTCCGAGACCCTCGGCATCACCGTGACCAGCGCGTCCGACGATTTCTTCGCGATCGGCGGCAGCAGCCTGGCCGCCGCCCAGCTCACGACGCGACTGCGCGAGCGCTATCCGAGCGCCGCCGTCCTCGACATCTACGAGCGGCCCGTCCTGCGCAAGCTGGCCAGGCGGCTGGAGAAGTCGGTCCAGGACGACGGCAAGGTCCGCGAGATCGCGCCCGTGCCGGTCCGTGCCCAGATCGCCCAGCTGCTGCTCCTGATCCCGCTGTTCACGCTGGTCGGCCTGCGCTGGGTCGTGGTCCTGGCCGCGCTCGGCAACGCACTGCACTGGTTCGGCGCCTACCCGTGGGCACCGACCGCCTCCTGGTGGCTGGTCGGCGGGGGAGCGCTCGTGCTGTTCACCCCGCCCGGCCGGCTCGCGATCTCGGCGGGCGGAGCACGGCTGCTGCTCAGGGGCGTCGAGCCCGGCACGTATCCCCGTGGCGGCAGCGTCCATCTGCGGCTGTGGACCGCCGAACGGCTCGCCGAGTACAGCGGCGCCACCTCACTGACCGGCTCCTGGCTGGAGCGGTACGCCCGTGCGCTCGGCGCGAAGATCGGCTCCGAGGTCGATCTGCACTCACTGCCCCCGGTCACCGGTCTTCTGAAGCTCGGCCGCGGCTGCGCCGTCGAGACCGAGGTCGATCTCTCCGGTCACTGGCTGGACGGCGACCGGCTGCACATCGGCGCCATCAAGGTCGGCGCCGGTGCGGTGGTCGGCACGCGCAGCATCCTGTTCCCCGGCGCCCGCGTCGGCAAGCATGCCGAGGTCGCCCCTGGGTCGGCCGTCGCCGGGCAGGTGCCCACCGGTCAGCGCTGGGCGGGCTCGCCCGCGGAGAAGCTGGGCAAGGCCAAGCGGGACTGGCCGAAGCAGCGGCCGCCGCGCGCCGTGCACTGGCGCGCGATGTACGGCGTGACCGGTATCGCGCTGAGTCTCCTGCCGGTGGCGGCCGCCGTGCCCGCCCTGCTGGTGGCCCAGTCCTTCGTGTCCGCCGACGCCACGCTCGCCGAGGCCCTCGGCGGCGTGGCCCTCGCGCTCGTCCCCGCGACGCTCGCGTTCGGCCTCACGTACGCCTTGATCATCCTCTTGGGCGTACGCCTCCTCAGCCTCGGTCTGCGCACCGGCACCCGCCCCACGCACAGCCGGATCGGCTGGCAGGCCTGGACCGTCACCCAGCTGATGGACCTCTCCCGGCAGACCCTCTTCCCGCTGTACGCGGGTCTCGTGACGCCCGTGTGGATGCGGATGCTCGGGATGCGGATCGGCCGCGGCGCCGAGGTCTCCACCGTGCTCGCACTGCCCAGCCTGACCACGGTCGGCGAGGGCGCGTTCCTCGCCGACGACACGCTCACCGCCCCGTACGAACTCGGCGGCGGCTGGGTGCGGATCGGCCGCGCCGAGATCGGCCGCCGGGCCTTCCTCGGCAACTCCGGGATGACCGCGCCGGGCCGCAGCGTGCCCGACGACGGCCTTGTCGGTGTTCTGTCGGCCACCCCGAAGAAGGCCAAGAAGGGCAGTTCGTACCTCGGTCTGCCGCCGGTGAAGCTGCCGCGCGCGGCAGCCGACTCCGACCACAGCCGTACGTACGCGCCCCCGCTCCGGCTGCGCCTGGCCCGCGCTCTCGTCGAGGTCTGCCGGATCGTGCCCGTCTTCTGCTCGGCCGCGACGGTCCTGCTCGTCGCCGGCCTCCTGAGCGCACTCGCCTCGTACGGCCTGTGGCTCGCCGCGCTGCTCGGCGGACTCGTCCTGCTGGCCGCCGGAGTGCTCGCCTGCCTCGTGTCGATCGTCGCCAAGTGGGCACTCGTCGGACGCCACCGCACCGGCGAACACCCGCTGTGGTGCGGCTTCGTATGGCGCAACGAGCTCGCCGACACGTTCGTCGAGATGCTCGCCGTGCCGTGGCTCGCGGGCGCCGTCCCCGGCACGCCCGTCCTGAATGTCTGGCTGCGCGGCCTCGGCGCCGAAATCGGGCGGGGCGTGTGGTGTGAGAGTTACTGGCTGCCCGAGACGGATTTGGTCACCCTCGAGTCCGCGACCAGCGTGAACCGCGGCTGTGTGCTCCAGACGCACCTCTTCCACGATCGGATCTTGAGGACGGATACTGTGGTCCTCCGCGAGGGCGCCACCCTGGGCCCGGGCGGAATCGTGCTGCCCGGCAGCGAGGTCGGCGCCCGGAGCACTCTGGGGCCCGCGTCGCTGGTGATGGCCGGTGAGTCGCTGCCCGCGGACACTCGCTGGCTCGGCAACCCGATCGAGGCCTGGCGCCCCTGATACGGATCTTCAAGGGCCTGCCCGGGCGGCACCGCGTACGAGCAAAAAGGGCAGGGAGCGGACCAGGCGTGAGCGGACCCCAGAAGGCGGCGGACCCCTACTTCCCGGACAACGGCGACCTCCGCTACCGGGTGCACCGCTACGAGCTGGACCTCGACTACCGCCCCGGACCCAACCGTCTTGCCGGCACGGCCCGCATCAGCGCGATCGCCGGCCGTGCACCGCTCACCGAGTTCCAGCTGAACCTCGGCGACTTCCGCATCGGCCGGATCCGCGTCGACGGGCGCGCCGCCCACTACACGCACCGCGGCGGCCGCCTGCGGATCAGACCCGCGAAGGCCCTGCCCGCCGGCAAGGCCTTCACCGTCGAGGTGCACTACGCGGGCAACCCCAAGCCGGTCAACAGCCCTTGGGGCGGGCTCGGCTGGGAGGAGCTGACCGACGGCGCACTCGTCGCCAGTCAGCCGATCGGCGCACCCTCCTGGTATCCGTGCAACGACCGGCCCGCCGACAAGGCCGCGTACCAGATCTCGGTCACCACGCCCTCCGCGTACCAGGTGGTCATCGGCGGCAAGCTGCTCACCCGTACCACCAAGTCCTCCACCACGACCTGGCTCTACGAGCAGTCGGCGCCCACGCCCAGCTATCTGGTCGGACTGTCCATCGGCAAGTACCAGACGGCGCTGCTTGGCGACCCCGGCCTCGGCGGCATCCCGCAGACCGGCCACTTCCCGGCCCATCTGCTCACCGACTTCTCCCGGGACTTCGCGCGCCAGCCGCAGATGATGAACGTCTTCGAGGACCTCTTCGGCCCGTACCCCTTCGGCGAGTACGCGGTGGTCGTGGCCGACGAGGAACTGGACGTCCCCGTCGAGGCGCAGGGCCTGTCCCTCTTCGGCACCAACCACGTGGACGGGGCGCGGACTTCGGAGCGCCTGGTCGCCCATGAACTCGCCCACCAGTGGTTCGGCAACAGCGTCACCATCGCCGACTGGCGGCACATCTGGCTCAACGAAGGCCTCGCCAAGTACGCGGAGTGGCTCTGGTCGGAGCGCTCCGGCGGACGTACGGCCGACGAACTGGCCGCTGTGGCGCACCGCTTGCTCGCCGCGCAGCCACAGGACCTGAAGCTCGCCGACCCCGGCCGCAAGCTGATGTTCGACGACCGGCTCTACGAGCGCGGCGGCCTCGCGGTGCACGCGGTACGCCGCGCGCTCGGCGACGTGGCCTTCTTCAAGATGCTGCGCGCCTGGGCCACGCTCCACCGGGGCGGAGTCGTCAGCACGCAGATGTTCGTCTCCCATGCCGAGCGCTACGCGGACCGGCCACTGGACGAACTGTTCCGGGCCTGGCTGTACGAGGGCCGGCTGCCTGCGCTGCCTTAGGTCCCCAGGCAGCCCCCCTCTATCCGTCGGGGGCAGGTCAGAGCACCGAACTCGCCTCTCGCTACCGGGAGGTGTGAGCCCGCCGCCGCAGATTCCTCCAGCAGATCGCGGCAAACCCCTTGCCCAATGGTCAAGAAACGTTGACCATTGCTCGCATGCCCGCTGATGATGCTCCTCGGACGCCCGCTACACCCGACACATCGCAGACGTCTGAGGTACCGGAGGCGTCGGAGACGTTCCACGTCACCACCGACGACCAACTGCGCGCCGTCTCCAACCTCACGCGCCACCGGATCATGGCCATGCTCCGCTTCGAACCGGCCACGATCACGCAGATCGCCGAGCGGGTCGGCCTGGCGAAGGGGAGTTCCAGCTATCACGTACGGCTCCTGGAGCGCGCGGGCCTGGTGAAGGTCGTGCGGACGCGCAAGGTGCGGGGCGTCACCGAGCGGTACTACGCGATGGCGGCACGGTCGATCGAACTTCCGGATCCCGGCGAGGGCGGCCCCGATGTGCTGATGCGGCACGCGGTCGCGGATCTGGAGGCATCGCCGGCAGACGGCGAGCGGCAGGTGCGGATGGCGCATCTGCGGCTCACCGAGGAGCAGTTCGCCGAGCTCGGGGCGCGGATGCAGGCACTTGCGGACGAGTACCGGGACCTGTCGGACCCCTCGCTGCCGGATGTGTCGCTCGTCTTCGCACTGTTCCGGCCGGCGCCCATCCGGCGGACCGCGGGCGAGGGGGACGCCAAGTGACCACGGACGTACAGAAGTTGCCGGCTGGGTTCGGACGGCTGTGGACCGCGCAGACGATCTCCTCGCTCGGCGACGGCGTGACCCATGCCGCACTGCCGTTGATCGCGCTGACGCTGACGAAGGATCCGATGGCGCTCGCCGTCGTCACGGCCGCGGGCACCCTGCCGTGGCTGCTCTTCGGGGTGCTCGGCGGCGCGCTGGTCGACCGCTGGGACCGCCGGCGCACGATGTGGGTCGCCGACATCGCACGTGCGGCACTGCTCGCGATACCCGCGGCGGCGGCCGTGCTCGACCTCCTGAGCATTCCCCTGCTCGCGGCCGTCGCCTTCCTGCTCGGGCTCGGCGGGCTCTTCTTCGACACGGCCGCCACGGCCTATCTGCCGGATCTGCTCCGCCGTGACCCCGCACTCCTGGAACGCGCCAACTCCCGCCTGCGCGGCGCCCAGACCGCCATGTCCGGCTTCGCCGGGCCGCCCGCGGGCAGCGCCCTGCTCGCGCTCGGGCGCGCGGTTCCCCTGATCGCCGACGCGGTGTCGTTCCTGTTCTCCGCACTGCTCGTACGGACGCTGCCCGCCACGCCCAGGACCGTGCCCGAGGCCCGCGAGTCGCTGCTGCGCCAGGCGCGGGCCGGAGCCTCGTACGTCTTCCACAACCGACTCCTGCTCGGACTCGCGCTGCGCCCGGCGGTCGGCAACGTCGCCTTCCTCGCCGTGGAGACCGTCCTCGCCCTGTTCGCGCAGGAACGCCTCGGCATCGACACCTACGGATTCGGCCTGCTCCTCACGGCGGAGGCCACCGGCGGTCTGCTCGGCGCGGCCATCGCCTCCCACCTCGGCCGGCGACTCGGCGTCGGCACCGCACTGATCTGCACCGCCGCCGTCGAAGGGCTCGCCATCGTGGGCCTCGCGGCCGCCCCGAACCCGTACGCCGCCGGCCTCGCGCTCGCCGTCTGCGGTGCCGCGATGGGCGCCACCATGGTGCTCGGTCCTTCGCTGCGGCAGGCGATCGTCCCGTCCCACCTGATGGGCCGGGTCGCCTCCACCTCCCGCATGCTGGCGATGTGCGCCGCACCGGTCGGGGCCTTCGCCGGCGGCTGGCTGGCCACCGCGTACGACATCCGCACCCCGCTCTACGCCGCGGCCGGCCTCCTCCTGGCGATGACCGCCGTCACGGCCTCCATGACCAGCAACCGCCGTGTGGAGGCAGCGCTGCGGGCCGCCGCCCCGGCCGACGTTCCGGATCACCCGGCGGTGAAGGGCGCCGACCAGGAGGGGGCTCCCGAGGTGTCGTGACGTCTGCCGCGAGGGCGTCATGACGGGCCTCACGACGGGCGTCGCGCACAAGGGCCGTACGCGAGTGAACGGACCGCCCCGCCCCTACGTCCTAGTGTCGACACGGCGCGCGGCCGTGACCTGAGCTTGTGAGGGGTGGCGTCATGCGTAGGCGACAACTGCTCGGCGCGCTGGGACTGTTGCTGGCCGGTGTGCTGACGGTGGCCGGTTGCGGTACGGAGAATCCAGTGGGCACCGGCCCCGGCGGTGGCGGCGACGAGGACAGCCGGGCACGCCAGGTGGCCGACGCCTGGCGCGGCTCCGTGGCGGCACAGCAGTGGCGGACGGGATTCTTTCCGCTGGAGGAGCTGGTCTGGCTCCCGCAGGACGCCTGGCACAGCGGCGAGGACAAGATCGCCTACGGGGAGTCCCGCTTCACGGTCGAGGGCGAGCTGCCCGCCAAGGGCAGCCGTGGGCGGATCACCTGGCAGGACGGCGGCCCACCGCAGGACGTCGAGGTGCTGTCCGCGCGGGCGGTCTTCGAGCGGCTCGCCGGCCCCGAGAAGTCCTCGGAGGGGCCCCGGCTGACGATCACCGGGGCGAAAGCGGACCAGCAGCAGGTGGAGACCAGCCGCGGCCCCGCGTACATCCCCGTCTGGTACTTCACGATCAAGGGGTACGACCAGCCGCTGATCAGCGCCGCGCTCGGGACGCAAACCGTCGTGCAGTCCCCGATCGCCCCCATGGACAATCAGCGCGACGACCTGATGCCGCTGCAAGGCCTCAAGTCCGTCGCCCGCGACGGGCGTTCACTCGTCGTCCTCGCGGGGCACGGCGCGTGTGACGACGGGCCCGCGGTGCAGGCACTGGAGACCGACGAGAACGTGGTGCTCACGGCGTCGATACGAGGTGCCAACGACGAACCGTGCACGTCACAGCTGTTGGTCGAGAAGGTCACGGTGAAGCTGACGCGGCCGCTGGGCAAGCGGGTGCTGCTCGACGCGTTCTCCGGGGCTCCCGTGGAACTGACGGGACCTGGTTCGTAGGCCGGGTCTCGCCTTCGCGCGGATGGGTACCCGTCCGCGCGAAGGAGACTCGGCATGCGGTGGGAGGCCCGGTATGGCGACACAGAACGACGGTGCGGCGCAGGACGACGGTGCGGCGCACGACGACGGTGAGGCGCAGGACGACGGTGCGGCGCAGGGGATGGGCGACAGCCGGAGCGAGACTGCCGACGAGCGCGCCGACCGGCAGTGGGCCGAACTGCTCCAGGAGGTGCGCGTCGCTCAGACCGGTGTGCAGATCCTCTTCGGCTTCCTGCTGACCGTGGTGTTCACCCCGAGGTTCGCGGACCTGGGGGACACCGACCGAGCCATCTACCTCGCCACCGTGCTGCTGGGGGCGTTCACCACCGGGGCGCTGATCGGCCCGGTCTCCTTCCACCGCATCGTGTCCGGGCGCCGCATCAAACCGCAGGCGGTGACCTGGGCGTCGAGACTCACCTTCACGGGACTCGTGCTTCTGCTCTGCACCCTCACGACCGCTCTGCTGCTGATCCTGCGGGTGGCCCTGCACAACAGCTTGGCGCCCTGGCTCGTGACCGCCGTCGTCGCCTGGTACCTCGTCTGTTGGTTCGCGCTGCCCCTGTGGGCCGCACGCCGGCACACCACCAGGGACTGACCCCCCGCGACCAGGCACTGAGCCCGGCGCAGGTGCGGGCGACCCGCTGTCGCCCGCACCCACGACGAATCAGCTGGTCGGCGCGGCCTTGCGCAGCGCCTCGATGCACGCCGCGAGCGCGCCCTGCAGCTCCTCGAGACGCTGCACCATGTCGTCCTCGTAGAACTCACCCGCATCGGCGTCGTCGAAGGTGAGCTCCTCGAAGACCTTCGTCGCCTTGGTCAGGCTGGAGTAGAACTTGGTGCGCCGCTCGGCCACCCGAAGCTCGGGGTCCGCGTCGACGGTCTCCTGGATGAGCGTCTTCACGGTGCCGTACGCCTCGGCCGCCCACTCGCCGGCCTCGTCGCCCTCGTCCAGCTCGTCGAGCAGCGACAGATGACGCTCGGCCTCCTGGCGCAGCTCGGCCGGGGCGTCGATCATCTGGCCCGCGGGCGTCTTGACCTGACCGCCCTCGGCGACCTGCCGGACGAACTCGATCCGGTCCGAGACCTTGGACTCGCCGGCCACGGCCTTCTTGAGCTCCTCGCGCGCGGCCACATCACGGGCGAGGGCGCTGCGCAGCTCCTCGTCCTCGTCGATCCGGTCGAGCAGCGCCGAGCGCGCGGCCTGCGCGGTGCCGGGGTCGGCCAGGATCGCGGCCCGCAGCGCGGTCGGGTTCTCGGCCACCTCCAGGGCCTTCGTCGGACGGATGCCCTCGGCCTCCGCCGCCGCCGTGATCGCGGTGCCGCGCACGGAGGTCGCCGAGGAGCGTGAGCTGTAGTAGCTCAACCACACGTCGGCTTCCGGGAGTTCCACGTCGACACCCGGCTCAAGCGTCTCGAACTGCGGCACCAGACCGTCGTCCGCGGCCGTGTCCCACGCCTTGTAGAACCGCATCACCCGCTCCGGCGAGCAGCCGGCCAGCTCGGCGAAACGCTTCGCCGACACCTTGGCGCTCTCGTCGGCGCTCTGCCCGCCCGGACGGACACTGCGCGCCACCTTGAGCGCGAAGGTCCAGCCGCCGGTACGTGCGTACGCGCCGAACTCCCGGGCGTCCCGCGCGACGGTCTCCGGCACGGCGGAGGTCTCGACGGGCTGTGCGGGCAGTTCGGGGGCAGGGGTGGTGAGGGTCACCGGTGCGTCTCCTGAGGGTCGCGAGTGAGCGTGCGCCCGCCGTGGCGACGGGCAAACCCGCAGCATATCGGGCGCAGGGGGCACACGGCGCAGAGCGCGCCGGGTGCCCAGTCGGCCCGACGCCCCGCTCAGCAGCTCGGCTTCACCGGATGTGCGGGATCCAGGGCGTTGAGCGCGAGCCGCAGTGCCAGCGGGTCCTCGTCGAGGTTGCTGTGCGAGGCGAAGTTCCAGGGGCACACGTCCTGCATCAGGATGTTGGAGACCGCGGGGCCCTTCAGGTACTGGCCGTTGTACGGAGTGACACCCGTGTCGTAGCGCGAGGCGATCACCGTGTACGAGACGCCCGGCAGCGTGTCGCCGCCCGCGTTGAGCTTCTGCAGGAACGGGGAGCCCGCGGACTGGTCGCCGCACGCAGGACAGGTCACGTTGGACACCACCCCGCCGATCAGATTCAGAAGCGCCGCAAGCCACGGCTGGTCCTTCAGGAGCCCTTCGACGACGGGTGACTGCGAGCCGTGGTTGGACGGGCCGAGACCGACCAGGGTGTGCACCTTGCTCTGCCCGCCTTCGAACTTCATGTACTGGCGCGGCATCATCCCGCCCTGCGAGTGGCCCACGATGTCCACCTGCTCGCTACCGGTCGCGGCGAGCACGCCGTCCACGAAAACGGCCAGCTGCTTCGCGGACTGCGCGACCGGCGCCGTACCGCCGCCGATCAGCGAGAGCAGTCCGCCGCCCTTGCCGTAGTCGAGTGAGAAGACGCAGTAGCCGGCCGCCTTGTACTGAGGTGCGGTCTTGGCCCAGACAAGACCGTTCGCGAGCGTGCCGTGCACGAGCAGCAGAGGCCGCGGATGCGCCGCGCTCGGCCGGCAGGCCCAGTCGTTGGCGCCGGTCAGGCCGACCGTCGCGAGCTTCTTGGCGTCGGCGACGGGGTCGCGCTGCTGCGCTGTGGCGGCGGCAGCGTCGCGCATCTGTCCGGCGGCGGCAGGGTCGCGCACCTGCCCGGTGGCGGCGGCCGGCGCCACGCACACCAGTGACAGGGCGGCGGTCAGTACGGTGAGAATCCTGGTCAGGCGCATCGAAGCTCCAGGTGCAGAACGGGGGCTGAGACGATCACCGCTCATCTATGACCGCTGGCCCGCCCGAGCTGCACCTTTCCCGCCCGGGCTGCTCCGACTGGCGGTAGATTCGGCTGCTGGATCAGCCGGGGATCTTCAGCGGGGGACATGTGGACTGGGGCACACTCATCGCCGCCGTCAGCGGTGGCACACTCGCCATGACCGGCACCGTACTGGCCGACCACCTGCGCCACCGCCACGAACGCGACGCGGGCCTCGGGGAGCGGCGCCGCGCGATCTATCTGGACTTCATCGCCGCCGCCGAGACCTGCCACTCCGCACTGCGCGCCCTGCAGACCGCGCCGGGCGGAGCCGATGTGGCCGCGGCATCGCGTGCGGCGCTGAGCGACTCGAGGATCTACGAAGCCCGCGAACGCCTCTTCATCGACGCCAGTACGGAGGTGGCCGGCGCGGGCCAGTCCATGTTCGAGCAACTGCGCAACCTGCAGCGGACGGTGGGCCGGGGCGCCGCACCCGACTCGGCCGAGTACCACGACGCCTACCACCCGTACATAGGTGCCGTCTGGGCCTACCGGGTCGCGGTCCGGGGTGAGTTGGACGGCAAGGCGCTCGACCCGAAGGCATTCGGCTGGCGGCGCTGGGACGGCCTCGACCGCTGCGAGCTGTGCACTTCTGGCACCTAGGTTCCGATCCGCCGAACGGCCCCGGGCCGTCATGGCCGCGTAAGGACGCTTTGCCGTTTGTTGCGTGGATATGCAAGTATGGGGCAACGCCCGACCGAGAAGGAAAGGGGGCGGTCATGGACTCCAGCAGTCCGAGTCGACATCGACTCCTCGAAGTCCTCAACACCCCGCTCCCGGCCCGGCGGCCCCACTGACGCATCCCCACCGACGCATCCGTGACTGCTCCCGGCCGTGAGCCGAAGCATCCACGGAGGTGCCGTCATGGCAGTCGTCTTCCACCACAACATCCGCGTCAACTCACTGCTCGCGCCCGCTACTTGGCGCCGCGTGTTGGCCCGTATCGTCACCCGTATCGCCGATGCGCCGCTGGAGCAGAACGTCCTGCGGGCCGCACCGGCCACGACCCGCCGCGGCTTCGGCAAGCCTCAGGCCCGCTGGCACACGGTCACCGGCGCCGACGGCCGTGCCCACCTGGTCGCCGAATGGCGCCGGCAGGACTGAGCGGCCGGCGCCCCGGCCCTCAGGGGTGCATCCGCGCACCCTTGAGGGCCTTGTCCACCGCGCCCCGCGCCCCGTACACGGCAATCCCCACCAGATCCAGCTGGTCACGTGGCACCGCGCGCACCGCCGCACGGTTGTCGCGGTCATTGCCCGTGGCGAACAGATCCGAGGTGAAAACCGCGACGTCGAGACCGCGGGCGAGTGCCTTGGAGTGAGCCGTGGCCATGGTCTCCTTGCCGCCCTCGAAGACCATGACGGGCTGGCGGAACATCGGCAGATACGCGGTGGAGTCGGCGTCCTCGTACGGCTCTCCGATCACTTCGGGGGCGCGACTGCCGAGCCCGCTCACCAGGAACGCGGTCACGTTCAACCGCTGCCAGGTCTCCAGGTCCTCGCGCAGCAGGACGGCGATCTTCGTGTCGAAACGCACGGGGGTGTCGGTGTGGTTGTCCATGCCGTGAGACTGCCGACCGGCCGGGGTCCGGGTCTTGTACGTTCCTTGCATGGCGTCCGCATCCCCGCTCAATGCGTCACCGAGCGCGGCGCCGGGGGAGCGGCTCACGGCGTCGGGGCAGCAGGTCACCGCATGGCGCCCGCAGGTCGCGGGCGTCGTCGAGGTCTTCCACGCACACTTCACCGAGCACGCGTATCCGATGCATGTGCACGACGCCTGGGCCCTGCTGATCGTCGACGAGGGCGCGGTCCGCTACGACCTGGACCGCCACGAACACGGCATCCCCCGCGACACCGTCTCCCTGCTGCCGCCGGACGTGCCGCACAACGGTTCCGCCGCCACCCCGCAGGGCTTTCGCAAGCGGGTCCTGTATCTGGACGAGTCCCATCTCGACCGCTCACTGATCGGCGCCGCGGTGGACGCCCCCGATCTGCGCGACCCCGTACTGCGCCACCGCATCGGCCAGTTGCACACCGCGCTGGCCCGCCCCGGCGACGAACTGGAGGCCGCGAGCCGCCTCGCCCTGATCGGCGAGCGGCTGCGCGGCCATCTGCGCGCCGGTCCGGTCAGCACCGCACGGCCCACCGACCGCACCCTCGCCCACCGGCTGCGCGAACTCCTCGACGCGCGCCAGGTGGAGGGCATCGCCCTCGACGAGGCGGCGGCGCGGTTCGGCGTCCATTCCACCCATCTCATACGGGCGTTCAGCGGCGCCTTCGGCATCGCGCCGCACCAGTACCTGATGTCCCGCCGTATCGACCATGCCCGGCGCCTGCTTCTGGCGGGCCATCCGCCGGGGGAGACGGCGGTGGCGGCCGGCTTCTACGACCAGCCGCATCTCACCCGGCACTTCAAGCGCGTGGTGGGCACCACGCCCGGCCGCTACGCGAAGCTGCGCTGAGGCCGGCTGCCGACGATCCTCAGGCCGACGGCCGACGATCCTCAGGCCGCTTGCCAACGATGCTCAGGCCGCGGCGAGTTCGAGCAGCCGCGCCGCCAGCCGCTCGATCCGCTCGTGCCACGCATCGCGGGCGGCCCGCGGATCCCCGGCCCCGTCCACGGTGAGGACGAGCCGGGCCCCGTGCCCCGTCCCCGCGCCGAACTTCCAGCGCACCAGCTCGCCCGACGCGGTGCGGTACGCGAGCACCTCGGGCTCGCGCACCTCGGTCACCCGGCCCTCCTCGTACGAAGGCGTGGTGAAGCCCCGCGGAACCTCGGTCCCCTCCGACACCGGGGCGCCACCGGCCAGTTCGCCCCACACCGCGTCGGCCGGCCGCAACAGCTGACGCTCGAAGCGCACCGTGGTGCCTTCGATCTCGCCGCCGCCCAGATCGAACTGCTCCAGATACGCCTCGTGCAGATCACCCCGGTCCGCGTCGACATCGACCGGCTCGCGGTCCAGGAGCTGGCCGAGCGCCGTCATGCACAGATGCCAGCCGGAGGCGAAACTCGCCCCGCCGAAGCGGTCGCCGAAGGTGTGGGTGAGCGTGAGCAGTGAGCCCTCGCCCTCGGGCGTGATCTCCCAGCGCAGATGGTCCTCGCCCCACTCGAAGGCGAAGAGGTGCGGCTCGTCGGCCTCGGTCACGCGGCCCGTCATGGCGGGCTCGTCGCTGCCGGGGAAGGTGAAACCCATCGCCCCGCCGGGCTTGAGCTCCACGGTGACCTCGGACGGGAACCACTGCGCGAGCTGCTTCGGTTCCGTGACGGCCGCCCAGACGGTGGCCGGGGGATGGGCGAGCCTGCGGCGCATGACGAGCGCGGTTCGGCCGTCGCCGGTGGTGAGGGTGTCTGCTTCGGGGTTCATGACGGATCGTCTTTCTGCTGGTCCGGATCGTCCGGGTGGTCCAGATGGCGTTCGAGGCGGTCGAAGCTCGTCGACCACAGATGCCGGTAGTGGGCGAGCCAGGCGTCGAGCTCGGCGAGCGGCTCGGGACGCAGCTCGTACCAGCGGCGCTGCGCGTCCTGGCGTACCCGCACCAGGCCGGCCTCGCGCAGCACCCGCAGATGCTTGGAGGTCCCGGGCTGGCTCAGACCGAGTGCCTCGGTCAGCTCGCCGACGAGGTGGGGCCGCTCCAGCAGCAGGTCCAGAATGCGGCGGCGCTGGGGCTCGGCCAGCACATCGAACGGTATGGGCATGCATCGAACATAGCCTCTGAGTTATATAGCCGCAATCGCATGTACGAGGATGTCGCGCCCATCCGGCGTAGCCCAGCGCGAGCCGCACCCCTGGTGCGCGGGAGCGTGAAGGCAGTACGGATGAACGGACGGAGCCCCCGCATGATCGACGACGCCCCCACCGCACCCCCGGTCCGCGAGTGGCCCGCTCAGGACTTGGACGGCATGGACTTCGACCCGGTGCTCGGCGAGCTGATGGAGGCGGGGCCGCTGCACCGTGTCCGGCTGCCGCACGGTGAGGGCTGGGCCTGGCTCGCCACCCGGTACGAGGACGTCCGGATGATCACCAATGACCACCGCTTCGTACGCGGCCCGGTGACCGAGCGTCAGATCACCCGGCTCGCCCCGCACTTCAAGCCCAAGCCGGGCTCGCTCGCCTTCGCCGACGGCACCGACCACCACCGGCTGCGCCGGGTGGTGGCGCCCGCGTTCACGGCGGCGGGGGTGGAGCGTGTTCGGGTCAAGGCGCAGCCCATGCTCGACGGCCTGATGGACGCGCTGATCGACGAGGGGCCGCCGGCCGACCTCGTCGAACGAGTCCTCGGGCCGTTCCCGGTCGCGGTGGTCTGCGAGGCGATGGGGGTGCCGCCGGCCGACCGTGCACAGCTCACGGAGTGGACCGACCAGATCGTGTTCCCGTCGGCGGACCCGCGCACCACGGGTCAGGTCAAGGAGCGGCTCTACGCGTGGCTGGCCGAGGCGATCCGTATGCGCTCGGGCTCCGACGGCGAGGACATCCTCTCCCTGCTCGGTGCGGCCGTCGCCCGCGGCGAACTCACCGCGGAAGAGGCCGCGGGTGTGGCCGGGCCACTGCAGATCGGCGGCGAGGCCGTCACGAACAACACCGGCCAGATGCTCTATCTCCTCATGACCCGCCCGGCCCTGCTCGCCCGGCTCGTCGCCGAGCCGGCGCTGCGCCCGCGCGCCCTCGACGAACTCCTGCGCTACATCCCGCACCGCAGCGCGGTCGGCCTCGCCCGGATCGCCACCGAGGACCTCGATCTGCGCGGCCACCGCATCAGGGCGGGCGAGCCGGTCTATGTCTCCTACCTCGCCGCCAACCGCGACCCCGAAGTCTTCCCGGCTCCCGAGGACATCGACTTCGACCGCAGCCCCAACCCCCATGTCTCCTTCGGCTTCGGCACCCACTACTGCACCGGCGGCCTGCTGGCCCGCCTCCAGATCGACCTCCTCATGAACACGGTCCTCGACCGCCTCCCCGGCCTCCACCTCGCGGTAGCGCCTCAGGAGGTGACCTGGCGCCGCAGAGCGCTGATCCGAGGACCGCGGACGCTGCCTGTGGCCTGGCAGGCCTAGGTTTCGTACGCGATGGTGATCGAGGGCGTCGAGTACGAGCGGTCCGCGCGCTCGTGCATCGTGAAGGTCACGCGCAGCCGCCTTCGACCGCCGGCCACCTCTCCACGCCGTCCGAAGTACGCACATACACCGCGGAGTTGTCGGGCGTCCGCCACAATCGCCAGTCGTCCAGGTGGTATCCGGTGTCCTTCGCGTCCGGGGGCATGTCCGCGTCGCCGTCGTACGGCGAGGTCAGCATCTCCTCCGGCAGTACCTTCTCGGGATCGCGGGCGTACAGGGAGCGCTTCTTGCCTGAGTCCAGCCCCAGGAAATGGGCTTTCTGCCAGTCGCAGTGCTCAGCACCTTTGCTGCTGCTGACGAACGCGGTCGGCACGCGCCTGCCTGCCCGGTCCCGCCAGATCTCCTCGCCGCGGTCATCGGTGATGCTCTCCGGGAGCTCGGCCACATCACAGTGAGCGGTCGTCTCCGGCCCCCAACCCGGCCGGTCCGGCTGATCTTTGGCGACCACGACCGCGATCTTGGTGCGGCCTTTCACGTCGTACGAGAACAGAACGCGCCCCTGGGCCTCGCGTTCGATGCGGTAGCCCGTCTGCGGCAGGCTCGGCTGGTCCATCTCGAAGTAGAACTCGAGCCCCTCCTCAGGTGTGTCACCGCCGGCGTCGCCCCAGGTTTCGGCCCTGCCACCCGACATGACCTCCCAGTCGCACTCCAGGGCGCGGCCTGCCGACCCGAGCCCTTCGACCGGCACGAAGGCGTCGTCCTCGTCCTCGTCCGGAGCGTCCACGGGCAGCAGATCCAGTGGTCCGTCGTACGGCGACGGCGGCGGCGAACCCTGGACGACCAGGTCGTCCGCGCTCTCCCCGCACGATGTCAGCGTCAGTGCCACCAGCGCCGTGACCGCACACAGCAGTCGTCGTCCCATACCCCCACCCCGTCTTTCCGATCGGCCAAGTGTGCACCCGATTCCCGCAATTGACCTGCACCGCGATAATTCTCTGACTAGAGTCAGAGAATGGATCCCGAGTCGATTGCCCAAGTCCGCCGCTTCAACCGCACCGTCGGCGAACGCATCGGCGTGCTGCACGACCACTTCCTCGGCACGGACCGCCCCGTCGGCGAGGCCCGACTGCTGTGGGAGGTGGGGGAGGAGGGCCGTGATGTGCGCGGGCTGCGGGACCGGCTCGGGCTCGACTCCGGGTATGTGAGCCGGCTGCTGCGGTCCCTGGAGCGCGACGGCCTTGTCACCGTCCAACCGCAGGAGCACGACCGGCGGGTACGCACGGTGCGGCTCACCGCGGCCGGGCGCAAGGAGCGGGCCGTGCTCGACCGGCGCAGCGACGAACTCGCCGAGCTGATCCTGACCTCGCTCAACGACAAGCAGCGCGGCCGGCTCACGGCCGCCATGGCGGAGGTCGACCGGCTGCTCACCGCGGGAACGGTGAGTGTGGAACAGCTCGATCCGGCGCACCCCGACTCCGTCGCCTGCCTGCGTGCGTACTTCGACGAACTGGGTGAACGCTTCGAGGAAGGATTCGACGCCACGCTCAGCGCGGTGCCCGACGCCGGTGTTCTGGGGCCGCCGCACGGCGTGTTCGTGGTGGCGCGCCTTCATGGGGACCCTGTGGGCTGCGGTGGCGTCCATCTCGCCGGCGACGAACCGCCGTACATCAAACGCATGTGGGTGGCGAAGTCGGCGCGCGGCCTCGGTCTCGGGCGCCGTCTGCTGGCCGAACTGGAGGGCCACGCCGTGCGAGCCGGGGCGCGGGTCGTGCGCCTGGAGACCAACAGGGCGCTCACCGAGGCGATCTCGCTCTACCGGTCGGAGGGCTATGAGGAAGTCCGGGCCTTCAACGACGAGCACTACGCCCATCACTGGTTCGAGAAGCGGTTCGACAGCCGGCCGGCTCTCGTCGGCCGGCCGGCCGACGACAGCTAGCGGGCACTCGCGGGCTGCGGCAGTGACTGCTGGAGGTCCTCCGCGAGCAGGCGCTTGGCGATCGCGTCGACGGCCGAGCGCAGTTCGGGTCCTGCGGGGCGGCCGAGGTCGGCCTCGACCTGGTCGCCCAGCCAGTTCGACCACGCCGTGCCGATCGTCTCGGCCTCGCGCTCGCCGGCAGCGGTCAGCGACAGATAGCTGCCCTCGCGGGTCAGATAGCCCTCGTCCACCATGCGGTCGTACACCGGCAGGATCACCTCCGGCGGCACCTTCTTCGCCGAGCCGATGAGGCCGAGGCTGGCGTGCCCCACCATCCTTGTCATCAGGGCCACTTGCATCACCGCCCAGGCGCCTGCCATGTCGAGCCGGGTGTCCGAGGACTCCACGACCCGGCGGGCGTCCGCGAGTCCCTTGGTCTTGAAGACCTTGCCGACGGCGAGTTCGAGCAGGCGCTGCGAGTCGGCGTTGGCGGCCGGTGAGGAGAAGCCCTCGCCCATGTCCGCGGAGGCCGAGCGCGCCGTGTCGCGCAGCCGGACCTCCTTGAGGAACAAGGCGACCACGAAGCTCAGCAACGCGACGGGGACCGTCCACAAGAACACCGACTGCAGGGTCTCGGCGTACGACTCGATGATGGGTGCGGCCTGCCGGGCCGGGAGGCTGTGCAGCCCCTGTGGACTGCCCGAGGCCTGGAGGGCGATCTCCGGATCGGCCCCGGCCGTCGCCGCGCCGGCGATGCCCTCCTTGAGGTTCGGCTCCAGGGTGTTGGCATAGATCGTGCCGAACACCGCCGTGCCGAAGGCGCTGCCGAGCGTACGGAAGAAGGTCACGCCCGACGTGGCGGTGCCCAGATCCGCGTACTCGACCGTGTTCTGCACCGCGATCGTGAGCACCTGCATGCACAGACCGATGCCGACACCCAGCACGAACATGTACAGGGACTCCAGCCACGCGCTGGTGCTCGGCGACATCCGTGACATCAGGAACAGGCCGAGCGTCATCACGGCCGAGCCGATGATGGGGAAGATCCGGTACCGGCCGGTCTTGCTCACCACATTGCCGCTGTAGATCGAGGCAAGCAGAAGGCCGAAGACCAGGGGGAGCGTGCGCACGCCGGAGACCGTGGCCGAGTCGCCGTCCACGTACTGCAGATAGATCGGCAGGAACGTCATCGCGCCGAGCATCGCGAAGCCCACGATGAAGCTGAGCACCGAGCAGACCGTGAACACCGGATTGCCGAACAGCCGCATCGGCAGCATCGGTTGGGCGGCCCGCATCTCCACGAACGCGAACAGCGCGAGCGCGATGGCGCCGCCCGCGAACAGGCCGATGATGACGCCCGAGCTCCACGCGTACTCGTTGCCGCCCCAGCTCGTCGCCAGGATCAGTGAGCTCGCGCCCGCGGCCACCAGGGCGATGCCGAGATAGTCGATGGCCGGTTTCACGGCCGAGCGGACGCTGGGGATGGTGCGTGCGGCGGCGACCACCACGGCGATGGCGATCGGGACGTTCACGTAGAACGCCCAGCGCCAGGACAGATGGTCCGTGAACAGGCCGCCGAGCAGCGGCCCGATGACGGTGGCGACACCGAAGACCGCGCCGATCGCGCCCTGGTACTTGCCGCGTTCGCGCAGCGGGATCACATCGGCGATCAGCGCCATCGCGGTCACCATCAGACCGCCCGCGCCGATGCCCTGGATACCGCGGAAGAGCACCAGCATCAGCATGTTGCCGGCGAGACCGCACAGGAACGAGCCGAGGATGAAGACGATCGCCGAGACCTGGAAGACGATCTTGCGTCCGAAGAGGTCGCCGAACTTGCCGACCAGGACCGTCGACACGGTCTCGGCGAGCAGATACGCGGTGACCACCCACGACATGTGGGCGCCGCCGCCCAGTTCCGAGACGATCGTCGGCAGCGCGGTGCCCACGATGGTCTGGTCGAGCGCGGCCAGCAGCACGCCCAGCATGATCGTCACGAAGACGATGTTCTTCGTGCGGTTGTCGAGCACCGGGGGCGCGGACGCCGGGGCGGGAGCTGCGTTCTCGGTCGCTGTGGTCACACCTGTCACTGTCGTGGCGGCGGCAGGCGGGTGCATGCGTGGTAGGCCGAACAGGCGATACGGGGGCGTCGCATGCATACGGCGACGGGGCCGGTGGCCGCTCTGCCACCGGCCCCGTCGGCCCCTGCTTTTGTACCGCCGGCTTCGTCAGTCCTTGGCGCGGTTGCGGCGCACCACCGTGAAGCCGACGCCCGCGAGCGCGGCCGCGGCCATCCCGCCGCCGGCGAGCAGCGCGGTGTCCTCGGTGCTGTCGCCGACCTGGGCACCGGCGTCGACGCCGCCCTTGGGCGTGACCTTGCCGTGGCCGGAGGGCGTCGTGCGGTGGTCGGGGTTCTTCTTGCCCTGGTCGATGTAGGAGGAGACACGGCCGTCCGGCTGGAGGTCCACGATCATGCCGTTGAGGTTGCCTCGGACGCTGTGGCCGTCGGCGTCGAGGGTGTCGTACTGGACGCCGTTCGCCCAGATCTCGGCCTGGTAGTGGCAGTCCGTCAGACGGAACACCTTCGCGACGGAGGTGCCGTCCGCGAGCTTCACGTCACGGATGTGCTGGCGCGTCGGCTGCGGCTTCGGCTTGGGCTGCGGGTCGGCCTTGCGGGTCACGGTGCCGTCGATGCCCAGCGTGAAGGTGTTGCCGCCGATCTTCGCCGTGGCGGTGTCACCGGCGGCGTTCACCGAGCCCTGGAGCGAGCCGTTGAGGGAGATGTCGGCCTTGGCCGAGCGGGCCGAGACGTTGACCTGGATGTCCGCGGTCCAGCCCGCGCCGAGGTCCTGGGTGCCCTTGGACTCCCAGCCGCCGACGATCGGGTCCTGGTTCTGGGTGGCGGAGGCCTCACCGGTCGGGGCGAGGGTGATCGTGTAGCCGTCGATCACGGTCGAGGAGGGGCTGCCGGAGGCGTCGAGGGTGCCGACCGGGGCGCCGTCGCGGTTGATGACCGCGGAGGCGGAGTCCGCCGAGGCCTTCACCCGGACGTCGGCCACGAAGCCGCCGTCGAGCTGCTGCGGTCCGAGGGACTTCCACGCGTCCCCGCCCGGTATCGGAACCTGCTGGTCCTGGCCGCCGTCGGGGTTCTGGCCGTCCTGCCCGTTGGGGTCCTGTCCGTTCTGGTCCTGACCGCCGGGCTGCTGACCGTTCGGGTCCTGCCCGCCCTGGTTCTGCCCGTCGGGCGTGGTCTGGTCGGCGGGAGCCGTGACCGCGGCCACGGGCGCCGGGGTGCCGGTGGCGGCGAAGGCCACGGTCGGTACGGCGAGAGTTGCGGCGACGGCGGCGGTGATGACGGTGACACGGAGCGAGCGGCAGGAGACGCGCATGGTGGCAGGTGCTTTCTCGTAGCAGGGTTCCACGGGCACCACCCGCTGGGGGCGGCGCTGCCAAGAACGCTACGAGCGCGATATTTCCGTACTCCTGAGGTTATGTAACGGAACGACCGATATTGGCGCACGGTCTCCTGGCCGGGGCTAACGGATGGGCCCTAGGTCCCGGTGGTGAGCCGATGGAGCTCCGAGGATGGTCCGAGGGCGCACTCAGTCCGCATGCAGCGCCGCCTCGATCTCCTCCTTCAAGGCCCGCCGCGCGGCCGCCCGCCCGTGCGGGGTCTCGATCACCACCTGGTGCAGGCCACCCGTCCACGGATACGGCGGCCGATACCCCTCCTCGACCGGCAGCCCTCGGTCGCGGCCCACGCACAGCCCCGTACCGCCGTGCTGGAAGGTGAACGGGAAAGGGCCGCCGAGCGCGCAGCTCGCCACGTCCTTGTCGTCCACGAGCAGGGTGTACGTGTTGGTGGCGGCGTCGAAGCGCACGCCGAGCGCCTGCCGGCCGGGGGCGAGCGGCTCGGGCGCCACGACGCGGTCGAGATCCCCCGCCCGGGAGCACGCGAAGGTCAGCCGCCCGGCGTCGTCCGCGTACAGGACGAAGCCGCCGGTCAGATCGCCGAGCGCGCACAGCACCCCCGACGCCCCCGCCTCGGGCACCTCGGCGTCGGCGGTGAGCGTGAACCCGCCGAAGAGCAGCGGCAGCGCCTCGTCGTGCACCGGCGAACCGCCCGGCAGATACACCCCGCGGTCGGGCAGCGGCCAAGCGGGCCCGATCATCGCGCTGAGGCGTTCCTGCATCCGGTCGTCGAGCGGAAGGACCTGGTTGGCGGCCGCCTCCGCGTCCCAGCGGTCGGCCAAAGCCCGTACGACATCCGGGTGTTCGTCGGCGAGATCGTGCGCCTCGGAGAAGTCCTCGGCGAAGCGGAACAGCGACCAGCGGTCGGCGGCGAAGTCCCGGCTGCCGGGCAGCAGCCGCTCCTCGTCGGCCACCCCGTGCGAGACATGGTCCGTCGTCGCCTTCCAGCCGTCGTGCACGATCGACCGGGACCCCAGCATCTCGAAGTACTGTGTGGAGCGCGGCGCCGCGGCCTCGGGATCATCGAATACGGGAAGCAGGCTCTGCCCGTCGAACGGCTCCTGCTCGACCCCGTCCACCTGCCCCGGCCGCTGCACCCCGCAGGCCTCCAGGATCGTCGGCATCAGATCCACGGCATGAGCGAACTGCCCCCGCAGCGCGCCCTGTTCGCGTATCCGGCTCGGCCAGTGCGCTATCAGCGGTGCGCGCGTGCCGCCCAGCCATGTGTAGCGCTTCCACAGCCGCAGCGGCGTATTGCCCGCCCAGGCCCAGCCCCAGGCGTAGTGCGGATACGTGGTGGGCCCGCCCCAGGCGTCGTACGCGGCGAGGTTGGCCTCGACGGTGTCGCCCGAGCGGGCCGTGAAGCGGTGCTCGTTGGGGGTGCCGAGCTGTCCGCCCTCCGCGCTCGCGCCGTTGTCGGAGAGCAGCAGCACCAGAGTGTTGTCGAGCCGCCCGATCCGCTTCAGGAAGTCCATCAGGCGCCCGATCTGGGCATCGGTGTGACTGAGGAAGCCCGCGTACACCTCCTGCATACGCGAGAACAACCGGCGCTGATCAGCCGGGAGTTCGCGCCAGTCGGGGATCCACGGCGGACGCTCGGAGAGTGTGGTGGCGCGGGGGACGACCCCGGCCGCCGTCTGCCGTGCGAAGGTCTCCTCGCGCCAGCGCTCCCAGCCCTGGTCGAAGCGCCCGTGGTAGCGACGGATCCACTCGGGCGCCACGTGGTGCGGGGCGTGCATCGCGCCCAGCGGGAAGTACAGGAAGAAGGGCTTGTCCGGGGTGGCCTGGTGCTGGTCCTGGATCATCCGGATCGCGCTGTCCGCGAGGTCCTCGCTGAGGTGGTAGCCCTCGTCGGGACCGGCCGGCGGCTCCGTGTAGTGGTTGTCGCGGACCAGGTGGGGCGCCCAGTGGTTGGTGTCGCCCTGCAGGAACCCGTAGTACCGCTCGAAGCCGTAGCCGAGCGGCCAGCGGTCGAAGGGGCCCGAGGCCGTGCGCTCCCAGCGCGGGGTGAGATGCCATTTGCCGACGGCGAGCGTCGAGTACCCCGCGTCGCGCAGGACGCGGGGGAGCGGCGCCGCGCTCTTCGGCAGCCGGGCCGTGTAGCCGGGATACGAGATCGGCAGGTCGACGAGGAAGCCCATGCCGACCGCGTGGTGATTGCGGCCGGTGAGCAGGCTCGCGCGGGTCGGGGAGCACATCGCGGTGACATGGAAACGGTTGAACCGCAGCCCGCCCGACGCCAGGGCGTCCATGTGCGGAGTGTCCATGTCCGAGCCATAGCAGCCCAGTTGGGCGAAGCCCAGATCGTCGAGGACGATCACCACGACGTCGGGGGAGCCGGGGGCGGGACGCGGGGAGCTCTCAGGCCGGTGCACGGCGGCAGTGTGCGGGGCGAGGCCGGACATGACAAGGGCCATGGCGGAGCCTGTGCGTCACCGGTTCGGCCCAGTTGAACGGGGGACGACCCGGGGCCGGGGGAGATGGTGAGTGCACGCATCTCGCGCACCTCGGCGACACAGAAGGGCCCGACCATGGCGACGATCTGCAGACCGGCGGTCTCCGTACCCGAGCACGTGATCACCATGGAGCAGACCCTCGAGCTGGCCCGCGCGCACCACGTCGACCATCCCCAACTCGAACTGGCGCTGCGCCTCATAGAGAACACCGGGGTCAAGGAGCGGCATATCGTCCAGCCCATCGAGGAGACGCTCCGCCACCCCGGTTTCGAGACCCGTAACGCCGTCTACGAGGCCGAGGCCAAGCGGCGCGTGCCCGAGGTCATACGCCGGGCGCTCGCGGACGCCGAACTCCGCGCCCAGGACATCGACGTGATCATCTACGTCTCCTGCACCGGCTTCATGATGCCGTCCCTGACGGCCTGGCTGATCAACCGCATGGAGTTCCGCAGCGACACCCGCCAGCTCCCCATCGCCCAGCTCGGCTGCGCGGCGGGCGGAGCGGCCGTGAACCGGGCCCATGACTTCTGCACGGCCTACCCCAAGGCCAACGCGCTGATCGTGTCCTGCGAGTTCTGCTCGCTGTGCTACCAGCCCACCGACCTGGGCGTGGGCAATCTGCTCTCCAACGGGCTCTTCGGCGACGGCATCGCGGCCGCCGTCGTCCGCGGCACCGGAGGCACCGGCATCACCCTGGAGCGCAACGCCTCCTACCTCGTGCCCGACACAGAGGACTGGATCTCCTACCAGGTCCGCGCCACCGGATTCCACTTCCAGCTGGACAAGCGCGTACCCGGCACCATGGAGCCGCTCGCACCCGCGCTCAAAGAGATCGCCGGTCAACACGGCTGGGACGCCGCCCAGTTGGACTTCTACATCATCCACGCCGGCGGTCCGCGCATCCTCGACGACCTCAGCAAGTTCCTCGGCGTCGCCCCCGAGGCCTTCCGCTTCAGCCGGGCCACCCTCACCGAGTACGGCAACATCGCCAGCGCCGTCGTCCTCGACGCCCTACGCAGACTCTTCGACGAGGGCGGTGCGCACGAGTCGGCCACCGGGATGCTGGCCGGATTCGGGCCGGGCATCACCGCCGAGATGTCCCTGGGCCGGTGGACGCGTTGACCACGGTCACGGGACTTCCCGCCGTACGGGACTGGCCCGCGCCGGAACTGCGCGGCACCGAATTCGACCCGGTCCTCGCGGAGTTGATGGCCGAGGGCCCGGTCACCCGGATCCGCCTGCCGCACGGTGAGGGCTGGGCCTGGCTGGTGACCCGGCTCGACGACGTCAAGGCGGTCACCAACGACCCGCGCTTCAGCCGCGCCGCCGTCATGGAACGCGACGTCACCCGACTCGCCCCCCACTTCATCCCCAGCAAGGAAGCCGTCGGCGTCCAGGACCCCCCGCACCACAACGTGCTGCGCCGCGCCGTCGCGCCGGCCTTCACCAGCAGGGGAGTGGAGCGCCTTCGCGCCCGCGCGCAGCAGATGCTCGACGAGCTGATCGAGCCGCTGCTCGCACAGGGACCGCCGGCCGACCTCACCGAACGCGTCCTCGCGCCCTTCCCGCTGGCCGTGGTCTGCGAGGTCATGGGCGTCCCCGAGGCCGACCGGCCCCGTATGCACGAATGGACCGTACGCATCCTGTCCTCGGCCGAGGGCGCCGAACGCAGTGAAGAGGCCAAGCGCGCCATGTGCGGCTACTTCGCCGAGCGGCTGCGCGCCGAGCCCGAGGGCGAGGACGTCACCAGCCTCCTCGCGGCCGCCGTCGCACGCGGCGAGATCAGCGAATCGGAGGCGGTCGGCCTTGCCCTGCTGATCCAGATCGGCGGTGAGGCCGTCACCAACAACACGGGCAACATGGTCTATCTGCTGCTCACCCGGCCCCAGCTGTGGGACCGGCTGCGCGCCGAGCCCGGCCTGCGCCCCGGCGCCATCGACGAACTGCTCCGCTACATCCCGCACCGCAACTCCGTGGGCCTGTCCCGTATCGCCATGGAGGACGTGACGGTCGCGGGCACCCGGATCGCCGCCGGGGATGCGGTCTACGTCTCCTACCTCGCGGCCAACCGCGACCCCGAGGTCTTCCCGGACCCCGACACCATCGACATCACCCGCTCACCCAACCCCCACGTCGCCTTCGGCCACGGACCGCACTACTGCGTGGGCGGCATGCTCGCCCGCCTGGAGTCCGAACTGCTCATCGACACGCTGCTCGACCGGCTCCCCGGCCTGAGGCTCGCGGTCCCCGAGGACGAACTGCGCTGGCGTCCGGGCGCGTTGATCCGCGGACCCGAGGGATTGCCGGTGACCTGGTGACGGCGGCCGTCCCGCGCGAGGGCCTGCACGTACCCGCCGGAGCGGGCCGCACCCTGCAGGTGCCCGCCCACGAGGTCACCTTCAAGGTCACCGGCGAGCACTCCAGCGTCGCCTCCAGCTTCGAGGTCGTCGTCCCGCCCGGCTTCGACGTCGGCGCGCATGTGCACACGCGCAGCGAAGAGCTCTTCTACGTACTCGAAGGCGAAGTGGACGTACTCGCCTTCGAACCCCGGGTGCGGACGCCGGACGACTGGCGCGAGTGGCGGTCGCTCAGCGGCACCGGAACGGTACGGGCCACCGCCGGCACGGTCATCGTCGTACCCCCGGGCTGCCCCCACGCCTTCGCCAACCGCACCGACACCCCGGCGAAGATGTTCTTCCAGGCCTCACCGCCCCCCGACCACGAACGCTACTTCGAGGAACTCCTCGAACTCCTGCGCTCCGGCAGCCCGGTGGACGACGGCGCGATCTGCGCACTGCGTGCGCGCTACGACATCGAGCAGCTCACACCCATGCGGCACGCGTAGGCAGTCTCCCGACACTCAGAACTTGATCCGCGCCACGATCGGCAGATGATCGCTGCCGGTGTCGGGCAGCGTCCGTACACGCACCACATGGGCGCCCCGGGCGAGAACCTGGTCGATGCGGGCGACAGGCAGGGAGCTGGGCCAGCTGAACGCGAAACGTTCCGTGGGGGCTTCGAGATGGTCGAGCACGGGGTCGAGGCCGCGGTCGTCGATGGTGCTGTTGAGATCACCGAGCAGCAGCACCCGCTCCAGCGGCTCCTTGGCCAGTGCCTCGCCGAGCAGTTCGACGCTCGCGTCCCTGAGGTCCGTACCGAAGCCGGTGGCCCGGAACCGTACCGAGGGCAGGTGTGCCACATAGACGGCCGTGTTGCCCTGCGGGAGGTGAGCGGTCGCGCGCAGTCCGCGCTCCCAGCCCTCCTCGATCCCCGGCGGGCGGATGGCCACCGGGCGCACCTCGGTCAGGGGGCGGCGCGACCAGAGGTCGACGGTGCCGACATGCGCATGGTGGGGATAGACGTCCTCCAGGACACCGCGGATCTTCTCGCGCGCGGCCGGAGTCACCTCCTCCAGCGCGATCAACTCGGCCTGGCGCGCCAGGAGTTCACGCGCCAGGGCGGTCGGATCGCTGTGCGTGTCACTCACGTTGTGCTGCACGACCTCGATGTCGTACGCCTGCTCGCCCGACCACCCGGCGAAGACCTCCAGCCACACCAGGGACGCCAGCAGGGCCGACGCAAGCACAGCAGGCGAGCGGCGGACCACCGCGAAGATCAGTACCGGTGGAATGGCCAGGCCGAGCCAGGGCCTGAACGTCTCGACGAAACTGCCCAGACGGACCGCGAAGTTGGGCACCACCGCCGGCACGGCGATCACCAGCGCGAGCACCGTGCACAGCAGCGTGAGCAGCGTGGTGGTGCGGGCCGGGCGGCGCACGAGTGCGCGCCAGTCGATCCGGCGGGCGCGCGCTATGACGCTGGAATCCATCGCGTGATCCTATGCGCTGCGGCTGCCCGGCCTCCCGTCAATTTCGCCGCGCGTGAGCGCTGTTCAGTCCTGTGCCGCAGGAGGTGCCAGACCCGCCTCCACCAGGCCCGCGTACACCGCCTGCTGCACCGCGTGCGCCGCGGACTGCGGGCGCACCATGACCGTGAACTCCTTGATCCTTCCGTCCTCGTCGAACTGCAGCAGATCGATGCCGTGCACCTGCTTGCCGCTGACGACCGTACGGAAGAGCAGCGCCTCGGTCGGAGCGGTCTCGTCGTCCGTGTTGGTGCGGGCCTCGCCCGCGAGATCGCCCACGTAGTGGAAGTCCTCGAAGGTGCGAAGCAGCACCCCGAACAGGCCGAGGACCATCTCGCGGCCCTCGAACGGACGGAACTTCACCGGGCTGTAGAGCCGGGCGTCCTCGGTGAACAGTTCTTTGAGGGCGGCGAGGTCGCCCGCCTCGACGGCGGCGCGGAACGGGGCCGACTGGTCCATCAGGTCCTCCATGGTCACGTACATACTCACGTATAGGAATAGTCAGATTCTTGAGTATCATGGCGGGTGGCAACTGCGACAGAGGGAGAGGGGAACAACATGGCGCTGCGCCACGCGGTGCTCGCGGCGCTGCTCGACGCGGAGTTGAGCGGCTACCAGTTGGCCAAGTCCTTCGACATGGGTGTCGCCAACTTCTGGCAGGCGCTGCCCCAGCAGGTCTACGCCGAACTTTCCAAGCTGGAGTCGGACGGACTCGTGGCCGGCCGGGAGGTGATCCAGGAGACCCGGCCCAACAAGCGCCTGTTCAAGGTCACGGACGAGGGCCTCGCCGAACTCGAGCGCTTCGCGGCCGCCTCGGCGAAGCCGACGATGCTCCGCGACGACCTGGTGGTGAAGGTGCAGTCGAGCGACCTCGTGGACACGAGGCCGGTCATCGACCAGCTCCGCAAGCGGGCGGACTTCGCCCGGGCCAAGGTCGAACTCTTCGAGTCGCTGCTCGTGAAGTTCCGCGGGGAGCGGACCGAGGAGGAGTTCCTGCGGGACGGGGAGCGGATCGGTCCGTATCTGACGTGTCTGGGCGGTCTGGTCTTCGAGCGGGGTCATCTGGAGTGGTGCGAGCGCATTGCGGGAGTACTTCAGGCCCGACGGGACGGGGCGGGGAAATGAGCAGGGACGGGGCGGGGAAATGAGTGGGGAGACGTACGTGCGGTATGTGGCGCTCGGCGACAGTCAGACCGAAGGGGTCGGCGACGGCGACGATCTGAACGGGCTGCGGGGCTTCGCGGACCGACTTGCCGAGCAGCTCGCGGAGCACAACCCCGGTCTGCTGTACGCCAATCTGGCCGTCCGAGGACGCCTGGCCGGACAGATACGTGCCGAGCAGCTGGACGCGGCGCTCGCGCTCAAGCCCGATGTGGCCACGGTGCTCGCGGGGGTGAACGACCTGCTGCGCCCGAAGTTCGAGATCGACCGGGTCGTCGGCCATGTCGAGGCGATGTTCGAGGCACTGACCGGGCAGGGCGCGCAGGTGGCGACCGTGCTGTTCCCCGACATCGCCCGGATCGTGCCGCTCGCGCGTCCGCTGAGCGGGCGGGTCCACGCCTACAACGATGCGATCCGGGACGCGGCCCGGCGCCACGGCGTGCTGGTCGCCGAGACCTCCGCGCACGAGGTCTGCACGGATGCGCGGATGTGGAGCGCGGACCGTCTGCACGCGAGCGAGCTGGGGCATCAGCGCATCTCGGAGGCTCTGGCCGAGGCGCTCGACCTGCCCGGCAGCAGCGACGCCTGGACCCGGGCGCTGCCGCCTGTGCCCGCGCGTCCGGGCGGAGTGGCCGGCGAACTGCGCTGGCTGGCCGGCTTTCTCGGTCCGTGGCTCGGACGGCGGCTGCGCGGCAGGTCCTCGGGAGACGGCAGGGTGGCCAAGCGCCCCGAGCTGCTGCCGGTGCTCGCCGGCTGAACCGCCTTCAGCAGACGCCCAGTTCGTCGCCCTCGCTGGGGTGCAGCGGGGGCCACGCCGGGCGGTGCCGCGGCGGCAGAGCTTCGAGGGCCCGGCCCACCGAGGAGTGCGTGGGCAGTACCTGTGTGCTCCCGGTCCCGGCGAGCAGCAGAGCGAGACGGCGGCCCACACCGGCGAGCAGCAGCACACCCTGACGGCGCTGCAGCAGCCAGCTGATCGCCAGCAGACAGTTGAGGCCCCGGGAGTCGCAGAACACCAGCGCGGTCACATCGAGGACGACGTGATGGCGGCCGGCCTCGATCACGGCGCCGAGCGTACGCAGGAAGAACTCCTCGCCGGACTGGTCGAGTTCGCCGCTCACGCGGAGTACGGCGCTGTCCTCGCCCCAGGCGAGTTCGGTGATGGTCAGGTGCGGCTGTTCGGATCGGGTCGGCATCCCACTTCGCTCCGGGGTCCGGACCGGGTGAGGTGCGGGTTCCCCGTGAGGAGCGCATCAATCCTCTGGGCGCAAACCATGGCGACACCGACCGTGAGGAAGACCGATTCGGCCGGGCGTCGTCCCCACCAGCTGCGCCGTCCCCACCTGCTGCGTCGTCGTCACCCGCTGTGCCGTCGTCACGCGAGGGCGTCGCGCCCGGGCGGCGGTATATCGGTTTGCCCCGGCCGAGCGCCGTTGAGAGGCTCGCCCCTTATGACTGCCATCACCTTCACCGCGTACGACGGCACCGAGCTCGCCTTTCACATCCAGGGCGCCGGCCGTCCGCTGATCTGCCTGCCCGGCGGGATGCAGGCCTCCGCGTATCTGGGGGATCTCGGCGGGCTGACCCGGCACCGTCAGGTGATCACCCTGGATCTGCGCGGCACCGGTGACTCGGCGGTCCCGAAGGACCCGGCGAGCTACCGGTGCGACCGGCTCGTCGACGACGTCGAGGCACTGCGCGAACACCTCGGCCTCGAGCACATCGACCTGCTCGGCCACTCCGGCGGCGCGAACCTCGCCGTCCTGTACGCGACCCGCCACCCCGAGCGCATCGGCCGACTGCTCCTGATCACGCCCAGCGTGTTCGCCGTCGGCCTGCCCGTGACGCCCGAACAGCGTCGGGCGTCGATGCTCCTGCGGAGCGACGAGCCGTGGTTCAAGGAGGCGTACGCCGCGTTCGAGGAGATCGCTGCGGGGCGGGCGACCGAGGAGCACTGGGCCGCCATCGCACCGTTCAGCTACGGGCGCTGGGACGATACGGCGCGCGCCCACCAGGCCCGCGAGGCCACCGAGCGCAATCTTGCGGCGATGGCCGTCTACGGTGGCGAGGGCGTGTTCGACCCGGAGTCCACGCGCGCGGCGCTGGCCGCTTTCCCCGCGCCCGCGCTGCTGCTCGCCGGCGAGGTCGACCCGGGCGCTCCGCCGAGCGCGGTACGGGCCTTCGCGGATCTGTTCCCCGACGCCGCTTGCACGCAGCAGCCCGGCGCCGGCCACTACCCGTGGCTGGACGACCCGGACGCGTTCGTGGCCACGGTGTCCGGCTTCCTCGGCTGAGGGCGCGGATGCCCCGGAGCCCTGTTCTCGACGCGCGCATCGAACGCCTCCGTGAGCTCGCCACGGCCGACGAACGTCTCGAAGGCGTGCTGCTCTACGGATCGTGGACGCTGGGCGAGGCCGACGAGCACTCGGACATCGAGGCGTACCTCTACGTCAGGGACGCGCATCTCGACACCTTCGACGGCGCGGCCTTCCTCGGCCGGATCGCCCCGCTGGAGCTCGCGTACACGAACATGTTCGGCATCCTGGCCGTCGTCTTCGACGATCTGATGCGCGGCGAGTTCCATCTCGAAGCGGCGAGCACCGGCGTCGATCAGGTGCGCGGCTGGGCGGGCATGGTGCATCTGCCCCGCCCCGAGGCAGCCGTGCTGCTCGACCGTTCAGGACGGCTCACCGAGGCCGCACGCGCGCTGGCCGAGTTCCAGGCGCCCGAGCCCGCGGCGACCGCGCAGCAGCGTATCGACGAACTCACCAACTGGACGCTGGCCCTCGCACACATCCTGGCCCGCGGTGAACTGGCCCGCGCACACAACCTGTTGACCGCGATGATCGCGCCCCAGCAGCTCCAGCTCCTGCGCGTGCTGCGCGCGAGCACCAGCCACTGGCTCACCCCGAGCCGCGCCCTGGAACAGGACCTGCCGGCCGAGGACCTCGAACGTTACGCGACGACGACGGCTCCGCTGGAGGACCGGGCGCTGCGCATCGCGGCGTACAACAGCTGGGCCTGGACACGGGCGCTGGCCCGCGAGGCGGCCGGCCGCTGGGATGTCCGGGTGCCCGAGGCGCTGCATGCGAGGATCGGGCACCTTCTGGAATCCGCGCGGTGAAAGGCAGTTGAAGCACATGATCAGCACGCAGGACGCTCTCGTACTCGTCGAGAAATCGGCAGATCGATTCGTCGATGCGGTCGGCGCGCTGGGCGAGGGTGAACTGCGGGCGCCCGCCCTGCTCGACGGCTGGACACGCGCGGACGGGATCGCCCATGTGGCACAGGCGCTCGGGGCGTACGTACGGATCCTGCGCATCGCAGCACGCGGGGGCGCGGCCGGCGACCCGGCCGAGGGGTCCGCCGAACTGGCCGCCTACCTGCGCGCGGTCGGGGAGACGGCGGCGCAGCCCGGACCGGTGCTGACCGCCGAACTGCGTGAGTGCGCCGACGAGTTCACCTCCCGAGCCCGGGCGCTCGACCCCTCGGTGTGGGACCGCGAGGTCACTTCGAAGGGTGGCTGGCGCCACTCCACCCGCTACACGCTCCTGCGCTGTCTGCGCGAGCTGGAGACCCACCACACGGATCTGGGCATCGGCTACGACAGCACCAACTGGCCCGGTCCGTACATGAGCTGGGCGCTGGACGACACGCTGCGCACCTTGCGCTCGCGGGGCTTTCCTCTCGCGAGCGTCGAAGCCACCGACCTCGGCATGCACTGGGACATCTCGCCGAGCGGTCCGCGGGTCGCGCTCCCGGCGCATCTGCTCCTGGGCTGGCTCGCGGGACGGACCCCGGCCGAGGCACTGGGCGACGGCCCCTTGCCGGTGCCGCCGCCCTGGCCCCAGCCCCCGGTCACCGTCTGACCGGGCGGACTCACTTCTCTCGCGGGAGCGTCTCGCCCGTCTCCAGGAGCGTCTTGAGGTCCGAGATCAGATGCGGCCAGCCCCCACCGATCATCTCCCGCAGCGTGCTGTCCGCCTCGAAGCCGTCATGGACGACGGTCAGCTTGACGATCTCGCCCTGCTGCTCGATGTCGAAGGCCACCTTCGAGCGAGGTTCGGCGGCCAGCTTCGTGTACGTGTCCTCGTCGACGCCCACCGCCTGCGCCCACTCGGGCGTGAAGGTGTGCCAGGTGTACGCGAGCCGGCGATACGGATCGGCCTCCAGGACCACCTGCGCCGGGTCCTGGCCGGACAGGCCCCCGCCCTCCCAGACCACCGGGGAGCCGGGCACCCAGTCGCTGTGCAGGGCGATGCCCCAGTAGCGGTTGGTGAACGCCGGTTCGGTCAGGCCCTGCCAGAGCCGCTCCGGAGTCGTACGGATGTAGGTCGTGTAGACGAACGCGTGGCTGTCCATGGGGGAGTGCTCCAGTGCTGTCTTGAGGTCGGCGAGTGCCTGTACCCGCACACGGTCGTAGCGGCTGATCCAGCGCTCGGCGATGGCGTTGATCGGCTCGGCGTTGAGGTAGTGCAGCTTTTCGCGGCCCTGCTTCACGGCCGTGACCAGCTGGGCCGCCTCGAGGAGCGCGAGGTGCTTGCTCACGGACTGGCGCGCCATGTCGAGCCCGGCACACAGCTCGCGCAGGCTCTGCCCGTTGCGGGCGTTGAGACTGTCGAGCAGTCGGCGCCGGCTGGGGTCCGCCAGCGCTTTGAAGACCTCGTCCATCGCTCTCTCCGACCCCCTCGCTATATGCAGCCTCCTGGCTGCCTAAAAACCATAGGCAGCTGTTTGGCTGCATGTCAAGGTGGCCGGTGCCCGCCGACGGCCGCTTTCGCGACGCGTTGCGAGGCCGGTTCCCAGGGCCGGTTGCTAGAAGGTCAGCTCATCTCGTACGGGAGCGAAGAAGTGCTCCACATCGGCCGCAGTCACCGCCGAAAGCTCCGCGGGCGACCATCGCGGCGAACGGTCCTTGTCGATCACCTGCGCCCGTACGCCCTCGACGAGATCGGGCATCCGCAGGGCGGCACATGAGACCCGGTACTCCTGGGCGAGGACCTGCTCCAAGGAGCCCAACTGCCGTGCCCGGCGCACTGCTTCGAGGGTGACCTTGAGTGCGGTCGGGGACTTCGACTGCAGTGTGACAGCGGCCTCCTTCGCGGCCGGCACACCGCAGTCGAGCAGCCGCTGAAGGATCTCCTCGACGGTGTCCGCCGCGTAGCAGGAGTCGATCCACTCGCGTGCGGCGGCCAGTTCCCCCTCGGGCGCGGGCCGGGTCCAGAGTGCGACGGCCTCGTCCGCGGGCAGTCGGGCGAGATCCGTCAGGAGTCCGGGCAGGGAGTCGGCGGGCACGAAGTGATCGGCGAGCCCGCACAGCCGGGCGTCCGCCGCGCCGACGGACGCGCCCGTGAGTGCCAGATGCGTCCCGAGCAGCCCGGGCGTGCGCGAGAGCAGATAGGTCCCGCCCACATCCGGTACGAAACCGATCGTGGTCTCCGGCATGGCGACCCGCGAGCGTTCGGTCACGACGCGGATCGCTCCATGGGCGGACAGGCCGACGCCGCCGCCCATCACGATCCCGTCCATCAGCGCCACGTACGGCTTGGGGTAGCGGGCGATCGCCGCGTTGAGGCGGTACTCGTCGCGCCAGAACGCGGCGGAGGCGCTGCCGCCGGCCTTTGCGTCGTCGTGGATGGCGCGGATGTCGCCGCCCGCGCACAGACCGCGTTCACCGGCCCCGGACAGGACGACCGTCGCGATGGAGGCGTCGTCCGACCAGGACTCCAGGGCGGAGGTGATGGCGGTGACCATCGCGTGGTCGAGCGCGTTGAGCGCGCGCGGGCGGTTGAGCACGACATGGGCGGCGTGGCCCTCGGTCCGTACCAGAACGTCTTCGGTCACGAGGGTGCCCTCCGGGTGTGCGGCGCAAGATCCGCTTCCACCGTACGCGCGGGGCGAGGGGCAAGGGCCGGTGGCCCGGCGCATTCGCCGGGCCACCGATCACTGGAGTGCAAGCAGAGCAGAGTGCAGTAGCGCAGAAGTGCAGCTGAGCAGTAGCGCAGAAGTGCAGCAGAGCAGAAGTACAGCGGAGCAGCAGTGCGGGCCTCACATATCCGTCGCGATGATCTTCTCGATGTTGCGCTCGGCGAGCGCGGTGATGGTGACGAAGGGGTTCACGGAGGTGTTGCCCGGGATCAGCGCGCCGTCGATGACGTACAGACCCGGATAGCCGTGCAGCCGCCCGTAGTTGTCCGTGGCCTTGTTGAGGACCGCGCCGCCCAGCGGGTGGTAGGTGAGGTGGTCGCCCCAGACCTTGTTCGAGCCGAACAGGTCGGTGCGGTAGATCGTGCCCTCCTTGCTGTTGATCTTGTCGAAGATGGTCTTCGCCATGTTGATCGAGTCCTGCTTCCAGGCCCGGTCCCAGGACAGATCGACCTTCCCGGTACCCGCGTTGTACGTGAACTCGGCGCGCCGCGGGTTCTTCGTGATCGACAGATAGAACGAGGCGAAGGTCTCGATCCCCGTCGGCAGCGGCGCGACCTCGGCGAAGGCGCCGCCGGCATCCCAGTTGTCGATGCCCGAGCACGGGATCGTCGACTGCACATCACCGGTGGGGTCCCAGAGATGGTTGGCGCGCCCGACCATGACGTTGCCGTTCTCGCCCCAGCCCTTGCCCACCTCGCTGTTGAGCAGGGGGAGCACACCGGTGGCCTTGAGCTTCACGAGCAGCTTGCTGGTGCCGACGCTGCCCGCCGCGAAGAACACCTTGCCCGCCTTGACCGTCTTGTTGGCCACGGTGCTGCCGTCGGTGCTGAGCTGGCGTACGGAGACGGCATAGCCGCCGCCCGTGACCGGGCTGACCGAAGTCACCTCGTGCAGAGCCGAGATGGTGACCTTCCCGGTGGCCTTGGCCTCGGCGAGATAGGTCTTCGCCACGGTCCTCTTGCCGTAGTTGTTGCCGTAGAGGATCTCCTGGCCCAGGGCGGACTTGGGCACGGAGCCGTTGTCCTCGGCCTCCATGTACGCCCAGTCGTATACGTCGGGCACGAAGGTCCAGGCGAAGCCCGACCGCTGGGCGTGCTTGCGGCCGACGCGCGAGTACTGGTAGTACGACGTCCGCTCGAACCAGTCGGGGTTGATCAGTCCCACACCGAGGCCGGAGTTGGCCCTCGGGTAGTAGGTGGCGTACATCTCCTCGGCGTTGACCGACGGCAGCACCGACGCGAAGTTCTGCCGTTTCGGCGTCACCGCCATACCGCCGTTGACCAGCGAACCGCCGCCGACGCCGCGCCCCTGGTAGACGCTGATCCCGGCGAAGTCCTCGGCGTCCAGGATGCCCGCGAACTTGGGCACGTCCTTGTCGATCGGGAAGCCGAGGAAGTTGCTGATCGGTGCTTTCGTCCTGGTGCGCATCCAGAACGAGCGGTAGTCCGGCGAGGTGACCTTCGGGTGGATCTTTCCGTCGGGTCCCGCCGGTGCGGTCGCCCAGTCCTGGCCCATCTCGACCATGTGCACGTTGATTCCGGCCTTGGCCAGGCGCAGCGCCGCCACCGCACCGCCGTAGCCGGTGCCGATCACCAGGACCGGAACCTGTGCGCCGTCGGGGATGTCTGCTGCGGTCATGGGGCGGGCGAGCGCCGGAGTCGCCTGAGCGGACAGGACTGCCGCGCCGAAAATAGAACCTGTTCCAGCGAGGAGTCTTCGACGTGAAATACCGTCAGAACCGTTGGCACGCTTGGGTGTTGAGTGCATGTGATCTTCCTCACCTTCTATGGGGTGAGGACAGGTTCTACTGTTACCGGGCCGTTAAGTCACGCTAAACCGATGGGTAACTTCTGTCCGATCTTGTGACAGGGGCGCTCCGATGTCCCGTACGCCCGTAAGGAACCGGAACGCCCCTGGCGGCTTTCAGCTGCTCAGGCGGCGCACCTTGAGGATGTTGTTGGCCCGCGTCATCACCCGGCCGTCGACGAGCGTCACCTCGTGCTCGTAGAGCCGCTCGGTGCGTACCTCCCACTGGCAGTGGTTCAACTGCAGACCCGCGAGGACCTCTTGGGTGGTCGGGAAGTGCACATCGGGGTGCGGGCCCGGTTCCCAGGAGGGGAAGCCCACGTGGTCCACGACGAGCAGGGTGCCGCCGGGGGCGATGGAGGCGGCGGCGCGGCGCAGGATCTCGTCGCGGGGGAGTGCGATCAGCGACTGCAGGAAGTGCGCCGACACCAGGTCGTACGCGCCGGACGGGAAGCTCGCCGCCAGATCGTGCCGCTGGAACTCGATCCGCTCGGCGACCCCCGCCTTCTCTGCGTGCCGGGCGGCGCGCTCCAGAGCCACGGCGGACACATCGGTGGCCGTGACCTGCCAGCCCTGCCGTGCCAGCCAGATCGCGTCACCGCCCTCGCCGCAGCCGAGGTCGAGGGCGCGGCCCGGGGTGAGGCCCTCGACTTCTTCGACCAGCTCCAGATTCGGCCGGCCGCTGAAGAGCTTCTCGCTCGACCGGTAGCGGCCGTCCCAGAACTCCTGGGCGCTCGGCTCTTCGGAGTGCCGGTTCGTGGTGGTCTCGGTCATGGCAGTGGCCCTTCGGCTCGGGGTGCGGGTGAGGCCACCGTGCGCCCGGGCGGGACATCAGCGCAAAGTCTGTTGCCGGAACGGCAAAGTGACGTGACTGCCCGGTAGGGGACTTTGGACCCGGCCGCTGCGGGACCTTTGCGGGTCCGTAGGTCCCGTCCGCCTCCATAACCTGGCGGCATCAGGAGCGCCCCGGACCGGGGCGCCGAAGAGACGGAAGCAGGGGGAGAGTCGTCCAGTGCGTTTTCATTTCGGGCTGCGCGTAGTCGGATACCGGCCCGATGAGGAGGGCCCGTTGTGCGGCGAGCGCATCGACTCCGTACCGAACGGCCCGTACTACTGCGGTGAACGCAAGGCGGCCGTGCGCTGCGCGGAGCACATGCACCAGGGCGCCCGCACGCCCGTAGGCCGGGCGCACGCCGCCCGCTGACCGTCCCGGGGGCGGGATCCGCTGATCCGTAAGAGGATGGTCCGGTGAACGACGCTCACGACGACGCCCGCACCGAGCGCCCGCTCGACAAGAGCGATGTCCCCGCCTGGCTGAGCCTGCGGGCCGACATCGAGGCGGTCGACCGCACCGGCCACCACCGGGACGCGGACGACCTCGCCGAGGAACTGGCCGACCCCAAGCTCGACCTGGCCGCCGACACGCTCGCCGTGTTCGACGGGGACCAGCTCGTGGCCTACGCCATCCTGCACACCCCCGAAGGCGCGGTGGACGCCGCCCGCTTCGACGGTGACGCGGGTGTGCATCCGGCCTGGCGGCGCGAGGGCATCGGCGCACGGCTCGTGGAGTTCCTCGACCAGCGGGCCGCAGTGCTGCACGCGGACCGATTCGCCTCCCTCGAAGGCCGGTTGATGATCACCGGCAAATCCGGCGACGAGAACCTCAAGGCGCTCACGGACGCGCTGGGCTTCGAACCCGAGCGCTACTGGTTCGAGATGTCCCACCCGCTGCAGCACGACCGCCCCGATCCGGTCCCCGCCCCCGAGGGCCTCAGGATCGTCCCGTACGACGAGAGCCTGGAGGAGGCGACCCGGCTCGCGCACAACGACGCGTTCCGCGACCACTGGAACTTCACGGTCATGGACGCGACGGACTGGCGCACCTGGGTCACCGGCTCCCGCTCCTTCCGCCCGGAGATGACCCGGCTACTCGTCGACGGCGACGAGGTGGCGGCGTATCTGATCGCCGAGGAGTCCGACGCGGACACCGAGGCCTTCGGGGCCCGCGACTGCCACGTCGGCTATCTGGCCACGCGCCGCGCCTATCGCGGCCGCGGAGCCGCTCCCGCCCTGATGTCCGCGACCCTCGAAGCAGCCCACCAGGCCGGCTACGACACCGCCTCCCTCACCGTGGACACGGCCAACCCGTCGGGTGCGCTCGGTCTCTACGAGCGACTCGGGTACACAGTGGCGCGGGAGTTCGTGACGTACGGACGGTCGCTCGGCTGAGCGGCCGGCCCGCGCGCCTCAAGGGCGGCTCAGGCGGTGCCCCTCACCGGCCGCCGCGCGCTCCAGGACATCGGCGAGTTCGGCGGGCGCGGACAGCATCGGCCAGTGCCCTGTCGGCAGATCGAAGAGCGTGACCCGCGGGTCGAGCAGCCGCTGGGCCCGCCGGTCACCGGAGGCGACCACGGCCTCGACCAGGCCGATGCTCATCCCGTTCGCCGTGCAGAAGACCCCGGACGCGGGGAGTGCGAGCGCTTTGCCGGTCAGGCTCAGCGGCTGGGTCAGCGTGCCGATGGGCTGCGGTGCCGCGAGACGCGCGAGACGTTCAAGGCCCGCCTCGTCGATGCCCGCGAGGCTGCCCCAGGTCGCCACGTCGTCGAGGGGCGGCGGCGGGAGCGTATGGCCGTCCTCGCTGTGCGCCATGCGTGCGGTGACATGGTCCGCCTGCTCGGCGGGTGCCACATCGAGCACCGACTCGCCGTCCTCGGGCATCCCGGTGTCCACGTACACGATCCGCTCGACGCGTCCGGGCCTGCGGTCCGCGGCGCCGAGCACCGGGAAGATCCCGTAGCAGTGCCCGACAAGGACGAGCCGTGGGGCGTCCGCGTGATCGATGACCTGGACGAGATCCTCGACATGGGTGGCCAACTCGGTTGCGGGACCGGCCAGATGGCGCCGGTCGCCGTATCCGGTCAGCGTCGCCGGATGCACCTCGGCGCCCGTGGCACGCAGCCGCGCCGCCACGTCACGCCAGATCCAGCCACCCGTGTATCCGCCCGGGACCAGTACGTATCCGGTCATGACTTCCTCCCTGTCCGGCGGACTCTCCGCGCCGGTCGGCACGGTAAGAGCTCCCGTAGGTGGAGGTTCAAGCCCCGGCGCCGGGCGGTCGGTGTCAGCAGGAGCCAGTGTCAGTACGCGCCCGTAGCGTGAAAGGAGCCTTGACCGCTGTGGATCGAGCGCCCGTCCTGATAGGCGTCCGGTGATGAGGAGTCCGTGATGCGAAAGATCATTCTGTCCCTGTCGGTGTCCCTCGACGGCTACTTCGAGGGGCCCGGCGGAAGTCTCGACTGGCATCTGGTCGACGAGGAACTGCACCGGCACTTCAACGACCGGCTGCGCTCCATGAGCGCCTTCCTCGACGGCCGCGTCTCGCACGAACTGATGGCGTCGTACTGGCCGACGGCCGACGCCGACCCCGAAGTGTCGCCGGCGGAAGCCGAGTTCGCCGGGATCTGGCGTGACATGCCCAAGTACGTGTTCTCGCGCACCCTCGACAAGGCCGACTGGAACGCGAAGGTCCTGCACGCGGTCGACCCCGACGAGATCAGGGCGCTCAAGGCGCAGCCCGGCGGGGACATGGTGGTCGGCGGTGCCACGATCGCCGACGAGTTCCGCCGCCTGGGCCTCATCGACCGCTACGAGTTGTACGTCATGCCGGTGATCCTCGGCGCAGGCCGCCCGCTGTTTTCCGCGTCGGGAGTGCGCAGCGACCTGCGGCTCAAGGAGACGCGGCAGTTCACGAACGGTGTTGTGCTGCTGAGTTACGAGGCCGCCGGCGCATAGGCGACCGGGGGACCAGTGCCTAGTGCAGGGCCTTGAGGCCGATGACGCAGCCGACGATGCCCGCCAGGAACAGCAGCTTCAGCGCCGACACCGGTTCACCGTCGAAGATCATCGCGTACGTGACGGTGAGTACGGCTCCGATACCGACCCAGACCGCGTAGCCCGTGCCGACCGGAAGCGTGCGCAGAGCGAAGGCCAGACCGGCCATGCTGGCGACGAGTCCGACACCGAACACGATGGTCGGGGCGAGCCGCGAGAAACCCTCGGATTTGCCCAGTGCGGTGGCCCAGACGGCCTCGAGCATCCCGGAAACGATCAGAACGATCCACGCCATGACGACGACTCCCTCAGGCACCGTCGTCGAAATCCGGGTACGGTGCGCCTCGTCCGGGAGCCGGTCGGGGCTCTGCCTACATGGTCGCACAAGTGGTCGGGCGGATGCCTTGCGCAGGCCGGTGACCTCGGCCACCGGCCCGTACGGTCACAGGTCGGGCCCGGCCTGCAGGAATCCGAGCGCCCGGGCCACGAAGTCCTCGTGGAACTGGAAGATGCCGCCGTGGCCCGCGTCCGGATAGAGAGGCACCAGCTCGCCCCGGGGAAGCCGCGCGGCCAGATCGAGGGTGTTCGGGCTCGGCACCATCCGGTCGCTCTCCCCATTGGCCACCAGGACCGGCTGCTGCACGCCGGACAGGTCCGCCGGCGCCTGCAGGCCCCAGCGCCGGATGGCCTTCAGCTGGGAGAAGAACGACGGCAGGGAGATCGCCTTGTCCCGGTCCTCGGTGCGCTCATCGAGGCGGGCCAGGAACTCCTGGCCGGCCCGGCGCCCGCCGGCGGTGCGGGTGAAGAACAGGAACTGCTTCGGATCCTGGAAGGTGAGCAGCCCCCGGAGCATGTCGAGGCGGGTGATCCGCGGGACGTTCCTGATGCCCTCGCCGCCGGCGGGACCGGTGCCGGCGAGGATCATCCTGCGGACGAGACGCGGTTCGGTCTGCGCGATCACCTGCGCGACCATGCCCCCGAGCGAGAAGCCGACGAGGTCGACCCGGTCGAGACCCAGCGCCCGGATGAAGGCCACGGCGTCCGCGGCCATCGCCTCGACGGTCCGCGGCGTCCTACCGGTGCTCGCCCCGACTCCCCGGTTGTCGAAGGTGATCACCCGGCGCCCGGAGGCGATGCCGTCGAGGACCCGCGGATCCCAGTTGTCGAGCACAGCGGCGAGATGGGTGAGGAAGACGGCGGGGACACCCGTGCGCTGGCCGAACTCGCGGTAGGCGAAGGTCACTTCGCCGGTGGTGACCGTACGGGTCGGTGCGTCGCGGTGCGATGTCACCGCGGCGCCGGGTACTTCCTGTGCGCTGCTCATGAGCGTGCCCTTCGTCCGGTGCGACTTCATGGGGGAGTGGCGGTGGGGGATGGTGACTTCACCGCATCGCGACGACGACCTTGCCTGCCTTCGCGCGGCCCTCCTCGGCGTACTCCAGGGCATCGAGCGTCCGGTCGAAGGGGAAGACGGAGTCGACGACGGGGCGCAGCGTGCCGGTCCCGACGAGGCGGGTGAGCTCCCGCAGCCGGGCGCCGTCGGCCTTCATGAAGAGGAAGGAGTAGGTGACGCCGCGCCGCTTGGCCTGCCGCCGGACCTTGAAACTCAGCGCGTTCATGACCAGCCGCAGCACCGCGTTGGCGCCGAGCTCACGGGCGAAGTCCGCGGTGGGCGGCCCGGCGATGCTGATGACCTGCCCGCCGGGCTTGAGGACGCGCAGGGACTTGTCGAGTGTCCGGCCGCCGAGGCTGTCAAGGACGACGTCGTAGCCGTCGAGGAGTTCCTCGAAGTCCTGGGTGCGGTAGTCGATGACGAGGTCCGCGCCGAGTTCCCGGACCGTCTCGGCGTTGGCCGCGCTCGCCGTGGTGGCCACGTACGCGCCCAGATGCTTGGCCAGTTGGACGGCGACGGTGCCCACGCCGCCGGAGCCCGCGTGGATCAGGACCTTCTGGCCCGGCCGGAGCCGAGCCCGTTCGACCAGCGCCTGCCAGGCGGTCAGGGCGACCAGGGGGAGCGAGGCGGCCTCGGCCATGGTGAGGCCGGCCGGCTTGGGCGCCAGGTCGTCCTGGTGGACTGCGATGCGTTCGGCGAAGGTGCCGATGCGGTCCTTGTCGGGCCGGGCGTAGACCTCGTCGCCCACCGCGAACCGCGTGACGGCCGAGCCGGCCTTGACCACCACGCCCGCGAAGTCGTTGCCGAGGACCAGCGGCAGGCGGTAGGGCAGGATCGCCTTGAACGCGCCGTCGCGGATCTTGAAGTCCAGTGGGTTGACGCTCGCCGCATGGATCTCCACCAGGACGTCCTCGGGTCCCGGTCGCGGCTCGGGCATCTCGGCGGGGTGCACCGCGGACCGGTCGCCGTACTCCTCGATCAGATAGGTCTTCATCGCTGTCTCTCCGTGTCTTGTCGCTGTGCCCGCGGGGCGTCGGGCGGGGTGAGGCGGGTGCGCCCGCCTCCGGGGTCGCCTCAGGCCGCGTTCGGCGCGGTGGCGAGGGTGCTCTTCACGTACCGGGTGGTCTCGTCGGCGAGGATCTCGGGCAGGCCCGTCTCGATTCCGTCCAGGGCCTGGGCGGCGACCTCGGCGGGGTCGGCCTTCTGGTCGGCGGGGACCGCGGCGGCCATGTCGGTGTCCATGTAGCCGACGTGCAGCGCCGAGACCGCGATGCCACGTGGCGCAAGCTCCTCGCGGCTCGCATTGGTCAGGGCCCATGCCGCGGCCTTCGCCGCGGAGTAGGCGCCGAGGCCGGCCGGGTGCATCCAGGACAGGACCGACAGCACGTTCAGCACGGCGCCGCCGCCGTTGGCTTCGATGACCGGGGCGAAAGCGCGCGTCACGGCGAGCGGACCGAAGAAGTTCACGTCCATCTCCTGGCGTACCGCGGCGGGTTCGCCCGCGAGCAGCCGCGCTCCGGTGGAGACGCCGGCGTTGTTGATCAGGAGCGTCGCGTCGGATGCGATACGGGCCGCGGCCCGGATGGACTCCTCGTCCGTCACGTCGAGTCGCAGCGGGATCGCGCCCATCAGGTCCACCGTCTCGGGGCGCCGTGCGGCCGCGTACACCGTGGCCCCGCGCTCGATGAGCTGGGCGGCGAGCTGTCGCCCGAGCCCCCGGTTGGCTCCGGTGACCACCGCGACCGCGTTCTTGAGCTCCATGACCACTCCTCATGTCTGCGGGCGGCCACCGGCCGCACCAATTAGATTATGACTGACATCTAAAGTTGAGTCTAGGATAGATGGCACTCGACATCCAAATCGGAGGTGGCCGATGGGCCGCGTATCGCAGGCGCAGGCGCAGGAGAACCGCCGACGCGTGGTGGAGACCGCCTCGCGGCTGATCCGTGAGCAGGGGACCCAGGTCAGCGTCGCCGACCTGATGAAGGCGGCCGGTCTGACGCACGGCGGCTTCTACAAGCAGTTCGGCTCCAAGGAGGAGCTCGTCGGCGAGGCCACCGCCCACGCGTTCGCCGAGCTCGCCCGGCATCACCGCGACAACCTCGAGCGGTACGCCGGACGGCGCGAAGCCGCCCAGAGCGCGGCGATCGACACGTATCTCTCGGTCGAGCACCGGGACAGTCCGGCCGACGGATGCCCCGCTGCCGGACTGGTCGCGGATGTCGCCCGTGAGGGTGCTGGCGAGGAGGCCCGCCGTGTCTACACCCAAGGCGTGGGCGACTTCGCCGATTTCCTCGCCACCGAGGACCAGGACGGCATCACCCGGCTGTGCACCATGCTCGGCGCGCTGGTCCTGTCCCGCGCCACCAAGGGGTCGCCGCTCTCGGAGGAGATCCTCGCCGCCGCGCGCGAGGTGCTGGCGGATGAGGCGGGGCACTGACGGGTGAGGCGAGGCCTGGCGGCCGACGCGGGGCGCTGACGGACGAGGTGAGGCGCTGGCGGCCGATGCGAGGCGCTGACGGACGAGGGGTGAGCCCGGGTGCCGGTCGTCAGGCGGGCTCGCCCGCCTCGTCGTTGTAGCGCACCAAATACGCGGCGAACCGGACCAGTTCGGCCGGCTCCCAGTCGCCGAGACGGGCGTGGAAGGCCTGGCTGCGACGGTCGGCGGCCCGGGCGAGTACCTGCTCGCCCTGCCCGGTCAGATGGAGCAGCTGGATGCGGTGGTCGGCCGGATCGGTCCGGCGCTCGACATGACCCGCGCGCTCCAGTGCCGCCACCTGCCGGCTCACCGTCGACTTGTCGAGCAGGTAGTACGCCGCCAGATCCGTGGCCCGGCAGCCGCCGCTGTCCTCCAGGTGGGCGAGCAGGGTGTACGAGACCAGTGATAGCTCGGGGTGCATCCGGGCCGCCGACGCCCTGGCCCGGCGGGCGAAGGCGGTCAGTTCGCGCTGGATGGTCGCCACCGCGGCCTCGCGTCCGCCGACCGCGGGCGTGCCTGCGGAATCGGGCATGGTTGTTCCCTCTCGAAAAGTAGATGTACGATACATCTATCGAAGGGTTGTAAAAGGCAACTATCAGTTCTGAGGGACGCAGTCGTGAGCGGAACACACCGGCAGGACCACACAAGCAGTCACTCGGCCCAGGCGGCGCCGCCGAAGGCGCGCCTGCTCGGTTCCGCACCGCCCGGCACCCTGCGCCACGTCATGACGCACCTGCTCACCCCGCTCCTGATGTGTCTCGGCATGGGCCTCGCCTACCTCGGCGCCTTCGCCCACCCCGAACCCCACCAGCTGCCCGTGGCGATCGTCGGCAGCGGCGCGCAGGTGCAGGTGCTCGCCCAGGACCTGCACGACCGGACGGGCGACGCCCTCGACGTAAGGACGCTGCCGGACCGCGCCGCGGCGGAGCAGGCGCTGAAGGCGCGGGACATCACCGGCGCGTATCTGCCCGGCAGTTCGAGCCTCCTGGTGGCGACCGCCGGATCCGACACCAGCGCGACCGCCACGGAGAAGGTGTTCACCGCCGTCGCCGCGCAGCAGGGCGCGCCCCTGCACGTCACCGACGTCGTGCCGCCCGCCGCCGGAGACCCCACCGGGCAGGGTGTCTTCTTCCTGCTCGTCGCCCTGAGCATCGGCGCCTACGCCTCCGTCGCGGCCCTCGGCGCCGCGGGCGGTGCGCTGCCGATGCGGATCAGGGCGCTGTTCGTCGCGGGCACCTCGTTCGTCGTCAGCCTGATCGGCACCGCCTTCGCCGGTCCGGTCTTCCACCTCGTCGACGGCCACCTGTGGGGTCTGTGGGCAATGGCCTGGCTGTACGCGGCCGGGATCCTGTTCCTCGGCATCGGACTGCACACCTTCCTCAAGCGCTGGACCACGCTCGGCGTGATGGTCCTGTTCGTGATGCTCAACTTCACGAGCTCGGGCGGCATCTTCCGGCCTGAGCTGCAGAACGGCTTCTTCGGTGCGCTGCACGCCTTCTGGAACGGGGCCGGCTTCGTCGAAGGCGTCCGTTCGCTCGTCTACTTCGGCGGCCACGACCTGGCCCGCAGTGTGTGGACGCTGGTGGTCTGGCTGGTGGTGGGCCTGGCCGCGGTGGCGATCGCGGGTATGACCGAGCGGCGGCGCAGGAGCGCCGCGGCCTGCCCTGAGCCGGAGCCCGTGCTGGAACCTGAGCCCGAACCCGATCCTGCGCCGACTGCCGTACACGAGCGCGAGAGCGAGAGCGAGAGCGAGAGCGAGAGCGAGAGCGGTGAACGGATCGCGCAGGAGGAGGAGATGGAGGAAGTGGTCGCGGTATGAGCGAGGGATATCCGGGCGACGTTGTCGGCGGCGGGTGCCACACTGCGCGCATGACGACTGATCCGCAGGCCAAAGCCCATCTTCTCCGCTATCTGCAGTCCGCCCGCGAGGCCCTTGTCTGGAAGCTCGAAGGCCTCGACGAGTACGGGATACGCCGCCCTCTGACGCCCACCGGCACCAATCTGCTCGGGCTTGTGAAGCACGTGGCCGGTACGGAAGCCGGCTACCTCGGGGATGTGTTCGGCCGCCCGTTCCCCGAGCCGCTGCCCTGGATGACGGAGGAGGCCGAAGCCAACTCGGACATGTGGGCCACTCCCGACGAGTCCCGCGAGAGCGTCGTCGACCTGTACCACCGGGTGTGGCAGCACTCCGACGCGACCGTCGAGGCGCTGGAGCTGGACGCCGAGGGGACCGTGGCGTGGTGGCACCCGGAGCGCCGGAAGGTCTCCCTCGAACAGATCCTCATCCACATGATCGCCGAGACCCACCGCCACGCCGGGCACGCCGACATCGTGCGTGAACTCGTCGACGGAGCGGTCGGGATGCGTGAGGGCAACGAGAACATGCCCTCGACGGAGACAAGTTGGTGGCAGGCGCATTACGACCGGCTGGAGGCGGCGGCCAAGGAGGCCGGGCAGGCCGCGCAGGACTGAGCGGGACGGGAGGTGGGCGGGCGGTCGTGGACGGTACCCCTACGCCACCGCCCACCTCATGTCACGTACTGTCTGCGCATGCCCGCACTCCAGCGTCTGAGCCCCGCACACGCACCGGCCCTGCTCGCGTTCGAGCGGGAGAACCGGGAGTACTTCGCTGCCTCCGTACCCGATCGCGGAGACGCCTACTTCACCGAGTTCACCGAGCGGCATCAGGCGCTGCTCGACGAACAGGACACGGGCGCCTGCCGGTTCCACGTCCTCGTCGACGCCGAAGGCGCCGTACTGGGCCGGGTCAACCTGCTCGATCTGGCCGACGGCGAGGCCGAGTTGGGCTATCGCGTCGCCAAGTCCGCGAGCGGCCGAGGGCTCGCCACCGCGGCCGTACGGCAGGTGTGTGTGCTGGCGGTCGAGGAGTACGGTCTGCGGTCCCTGTGGGCCAAGACCACCGTGGACAACGCCGCGTCGCAGGCCGTCCTCGCCCGCTGCGGCTTCGTGGTCACCGGTGAGCTCGTCATCGGTGACCAGCCGGGCATCGCGTACCGCAAGGAGCTCTGAACTCCCGTACGGAAAAGGTGTGCCGGGGCGTACCGGGGTGTCACCTCGCGGGCAGCTTGCACACCGCGTCGATGCCGAGGACATGGTTGAGGCGGCCGAACGCCAGCCATGAGCCGATGCTCATGCTGAGCTCCACGATCTCCTTCTGGGAGTAGTGCGCGGTCATCCGGTCCCAGAATTCCTCGTCCAGGTTGTGGTGGTCGACGGCGTAGCGCTCGGCGTACTCCGCGGCCAGGCGGGTGCGGTCGTCGAACGTGTCCGTCGTGCGCCACTGCTCCACGGCGTCGAGGAAGGAGTCCTCGACGATCTCCTCGCCGTCGCGCTCGGTGCGCCAGTCGAGGCACAGCGTGCAGCCGTTGATCTGCGCGATCCTGAGGCGCGCTGCCTCGAACTCCCGCAGGCCCAGGGTCGTATGGGCGTAGACGGACAGCGAGAACGCGGCCGCGGCCCGGCCGATGTGCGGGACCATGTCGTCCCAGACGTACCCGATGGGCTCCTGGCCCTCGGGAATGTCGATGATCATGACTTCTTCCTTCCGAGTCGCCCGACCGCGGGCCGGAGCGGGACATCGAGGGCGTCGTAGAGTCCGGGCGGTTCCTGGGCCAGCCAGTCGATGGCGCCGACCAGGCGGCCGACCGCGGTGGCGTTGCCGCCCGCCGAACGGTTCTCGCCCTCGTCGGTCGCCTCCACGGTGACCTCGATATGCGGCTGGCCCTCGATGATCACGCGATGGGCGCCGCTGCCGTTCGCCGGCTGCGGCCAGTCCGGGGCGCACGAGGGGTGGATACGGGTGACGTGCTCGATGACCAGACGCGGCTCGCCGTCCACGATGCCCTGCACCTCGAAGCGGATCGCGCCCTGCGTACCGGCCTCGAACTCGCCCATGTTCGGGGTGCTGATGGTCTCTTCGAGCGGGAGGCGCTCCATCGTCTCGCGGATGTCCTCGATCTCGACACCGAGGGCGCGCGCCATCAGGCGCAGCTGGCCGCCCCAGATCATCGAAGGGACCGTCTCGATCAGCATCGGCGCCATGTAGTCCATGGGCTGGCCGAAGCCCACCGAGTAGCGGACGGAGTCGGGCTGTTCGTACGTGGAGTAGTCGAAGATCTCCTGGCAGCGGATCGAGTCGATACGGGAGCCGAGTCCGCTGATGAGCACGGGCAGTATGTCGTTGCCCCAGCCCGGGTCGACCCCGGAGACGAAGAGCGAACCGCCGCCCTCCGTGGCCGCGTCGAGCAGGGGCTGTCGCAGTTCGTCGGGGGTGTTGCGGATGTCGTAGAGCCCGTAGAGGGCGCAGGTGACGACGATCGCTCCGGACCTGAGCGCGCGGCCGATGTCCTCCAGGGCCTCGTCGGGGCGCAGATCGCCCGAGGCCGCGTACACCACGGCCCGGGGTTTCCGGGCGAGCACCGCGTCGATGTCGTCGCTCGCCGCCACACCCAACTGGGTGTCGAGTCCGCCGAGTTCGCCCGCGTCGCGGCCCACCTTGTCCGCGCTGTGCACGATCACGTCGGTGAGCTCGAGTTCGGGGTGCGCGTCGACCGCGCGTATGGCCAGCCGGCCGACATTTCCGGTACCCCAGACAACCGTGGAAATCATGGGCGGAGAGTAGCCGCCGTCTGTAACGGTTGGTAGAGCCTTGACAGAGAGATTTGACGGGGCGTCAGAAATCTTCCGGCCGAACGGCCGATCTCCACGGGCGCCGGTGCTGTGATGGACTGGAGGGGCAACCGCACAGCTCAGGAGCACCGTATGACCCTCTCGAACCGTCAGCCCGGCGCCGTCGTCACCGACCGTGTCTTCACCGTTCCGCTCGACCACGACCGGCCCGAGGGCGAGACCATCGAGGTGTACGGACGCGAAGTGATCGCCACCGCGAACGCGGGCCAGAAGCTGCCCTGGCTGCTGTACCTGGAGGGCGGACCGGGCGGCAAGGCCCGCCGCTTCGTCGGGGCACAGGCCTGGCTGGGGCGCGCGCTCAAGGAATTCCGGGTGCTGATGCTCGACCAGCGCGGCACCGGCCGCTCCACGCCCGCCGACCGGCAGACCCTGCCGCTGCGCGGCGGACCGCGGGAACAGGCCGACTATCTGGCTCTCTTCCGCGCCGACGCGATCGTGCGCGACTGCGAGGTGATCCGGCGCGAGCTGACCGGTGGTGCGCCCTGGACGGTGCTCGGCCAGAGTTTCGGCGGGTTCTGTGCCGTGCACTACCTGTCCACGGCGCCCGAGGGCCTCGCCACCGTCCTGATCACCGGTGGCCTGCCCTCCCTCGACGCGAGCGCCGACGACGTGTACCGCGCCGGCTACCCCCGTGTCGCCCGCAAGGTCGCCGCCCACTACGCCCGCTACCCGCAGGACGTGGAGCGCGCCCAGGCCGTCGCCACGTATCTCGCCGAGCGGGGACCGCTCACCCTCAACGGCGGCTACCGCCTGAGCGTCGAGGCCTTCCAGTCCCTCGGCATCCTGCTCGGTGTCGGCGACGGCAGCCACCAGCTGCACTACCTCCTGGAGAACGCCTTCGTCCGTACGCCGAACGGCCCCGCACTCTCCGACACCTTCCAGGAGGCGGCGCAGTCCGCACTCTCGTACGCCGCACGCCCGCTGTACGCGGTGCTGCACGAGGCGATCTACGCGCAGCCGGGGTCCTCGACGAACTGGGCCGCCGAGCGGGTGCGCGCGGAGTTCCCGCAGCTCGACGCGGGCAAGGCCCTCGCCGACGGGGCGCCGCTGCCGCTCACGGGCGAATCCATTCACCCGTGGATGTTCGAGGCCGACCCCGCACTGACGCCGCTGCGTGAGACGGCCGAGCTGCTCGCGGCCCGCACCCACTGGCCGCGTCCGCTGTACGCCCCCGAGGTCCTCGCCCGCAACGAAGTCCCCGTCGCGGCTGCCGTCTACCACGACGACATGTACGTGGACACCGCCCACTCGCTGCAGACGGCCCGTGCGATCCGGGGGCTGCGGACCTGGGTGACGGACGAGTACGAGCACGACGGCGTACGGGCGAGTGGTCCGCGCGTACTGGACCGGCTGCTCGCCCTGGCGCGCGGGGAGATCTGATCCGAGGCGGAGTCCGATCCGCAGGGCATACGAGTCGGCGTCGACGTCGGCTCGGCGGGCACTCGCCACCGAGTGCCCGTAGCGTCGAAAGGCCCCCACCCCAGGGGTGATCTCGACCGGGCGCCCGGCCGGAAGGAGCCGACGTGCTGCGCAGAGGACTCGTGGCGGCCCTGGCCGCCGTGGCACTGGGCTGCACAGCCCTGGCCGTGACCGTGTCGCCCTGGTGGTGGCTGTTTGCCGCGCCTCTGCTGGCGGCGGCGGCCGTCGGCACGTACGACGTGCTCCAGCGCCGCCACTCCGTGCTGCGCAACTACCCGGTGATCGGGCATCTGCGCTACCTGATGGAGCTGATCAGGCCCGAGGTCCAGCAGTACTTCATCGAGCGGGACTACGACGGCCGGCCCTTCGACCGCGACACCCGCTCGACGGTGTACGAGCGGGCCAAGGGCGTCTTCGGCGACGACCCCTTCGGCACCGAGCTGTCCGTGTACGAGCCGGGCTACGAGTTCTTCACCCACTCCGTGGTGCCCAGGCCGGTGCCCGAGGAGCCGCCCAAGGTGCGTGTGGGCGCGGGGACCTGTGCGCGGCCGTACGACATGTCGCTGCTCAACGTCTCGGCGATGAGCTTCGGTTCGCTCTCCGCGCAGGCGATCCTCGCGCTCAACCGGGGTGCGGCGGAGGGCGGGTTCGCGCATGACACGGGGGAGGGCGGAATCTCCGACTACCACCTGCGGTACGGCGGTGACCTGGTGTGGGAGATCGGCACCGGGTACTTCGGCTGCCGCACCGACGACGGGGGCTTCGACGAGCGGGAGTTCGCCGAGAAGGCCGCGCACGACACCGTGCGCTGTGTGTCGCTGAAGCTCTCGCAGGGCGCGAAGCCCGGCATGGGCGGGGTGCTGCCCGGCGCGAAGGTCAACGCCGAGATCGCGCGCGTACGCGATGTCCCCGAGGGCGTGACGGTGATCTCGCCCGGCCACCACCGGGTCTTCTCCACGCCTCGCGAACTCATCCGCTTCATGGGCCACATGCGGGAGCTCGCGGGCGGTAAGCCGGCAGGCTTCAAGCTGTGCGTGGGCAGCCGGCGCGATGTCCTCGCGATCTGCAAGGCGATGCTCGAAGAGCGGATGTGGCCGGACTTCATCGTGGTCGACGGCGCCGAGGGCGGTACCGGCGCGGCTCCGATGGAGTTCGTCGACCATGTCGGCACGCCGCTCACCGAGGGCCTCAACATCGTGCACAACGCGCTCGTCGGCACCGGTCTGCGCGAGCACGTACGGATCGGGGCCGGCGGCAAGGTCGCGACGGGCGCCGACATCGTCAAACGCCTGATCCAGGGCGCCGATTACACCAACGCGGCCCGCGCGATGATGTTCGCCGTCGGCTGCATCCAGTCCCAGCGCTGCCACACCAACACCTGCCCCGTGGGCGTCGCCACCCAGGACCCCGCCCGTGCCCGCGCCTTGGACGTGGCGGACAAGTACCAGCGCGTACGCCGCTTCCAGCAGGCCACCGTGCACAGCGCCCTGCAGATCATGGCGTCCCTGGGCGTCGACGACCCCAGCCACCTACGCCCCCACATGCTGCGCCGCCGCCTCTCGTACGAGGAAGTCACCTCGTACGCCGACCTGTTCACCTGGCTGGAACCAGGCGCGCTGCTCGACGGCAAGGGGCTGCCGGATGTGTGGGCTCGGGCTTGGGATCGGGCGGACCCGGATTCGTTCACACCGTGAGCGCACCGGGCCGCCGACCCGTCGTCCTCAACACCGAGGGCCGGCTGCCCGATGCGGATCATGGGGCAAAGGTGGGCCTGCGGAACAGGGCAGTCCACAGGAAGTCCTCGCCGAAGTGCGGGGAGTCGGCCGACTGCGCGAGCATCGGGCGCAGTTCGACCTCGTCGTACGCGCGGAAGATGGAGCGCAGCGACTCGGCGGAGTACGCGAGACCGCCGTGCAGGGAGCGGTCGCGGTAGAAGGCGGTATCGGGTAGTTCGCTGCCCATGCCGCCGGCGGCGAAGCAGTTGAGGGCGAAGTGGCCGCCCGGGGCGAGGACCCGGTCGAGCAGCGCGAGGCAGCTGATCCGGCGGTGCGGCGGCAGATGGTGGAAACAGCCCGAATCATAGATGAGGTCGTACGGGCCTTTGTCGGCGAGCACCGGCCCGAAGATGTCGCCGAGGTGGAAGCGGACGTCGGCCCCGGATTCGCGGGCCCGCTCCCGTGCCCAGTCGAGCGCGGCGGGCGAGAGGTCGACCGCGTCCACGTCGAAACCGTGCGCGGCGAGATAGAGCGCGTTGCGGCCCGGTCCGCAGCCGAGTTCGAGGGCGCGGCCGGGCTTGAGGCGGCCCTTGTCGACGTGTGAGGCGAGGCTTTCATCCGGTTTCGGGACGAAGAACGGGATCGGCTTCGACCGATCGGCGTAGAAGCCGTCCCACCAGGCGGCCCCCTCGTCGGTCCAGCGATCGGCGCCCTCGGAGAACAGAGCGTCGAGCATCGTCATGACGTCATCGACCGTGCGTATCTCACGCGTCATCTCCACCCCTTCACCAGGGCCTCGAGGCCTCTCCGCAGCGACGGTTCAGCGCTCGACCAGACCCCGCTCCGGATCCGCTGTCAGTCCGGCCTGGTACAGCGTCGGGGAGCAACCCTCGCCGTTGGGCTGGGTTTTGCGGAGTTTGACGTCGGAGCGTGTGTCGTACAGGGTGCGGCCGGCTGTCGTCACCGTGAACTGTACGGGGACGGTCACGGCGCCGATGTTCTCGTCGAGGTTCACGTAGATCTGGTATTCGGGGTCCTGGGTGGGCTGGGACAGGGTGCGCTCCTCACAGATACGTTCGGCGCAGAGTCGCACGAGAAACGGCCGACCGGCGTCCGGAATCAGACCGGTGAAGAGGGAGTCGTCGAAACGGACGTGGACTCCTGAATCGCCGCCGATCAGCGTGCAGTCCCCGCCCCCGCTGCCGCTGCCTGTGCCGCAGCCGGCGATCAGCAGCGCGGACAGCGCGTACCAGAGTCTCGACAGCCGCATGACATCCCCCAGGGTCCCGACTGGCCCTACCGTAAGGCGTGTTCATGCCGACCAAGAAGGGGCTTCCCGTGGAAGACGCCGTCACCGGCGCGCGCACCGAACTGATCCGCACGGTCGACGTGCCGATCGAGCCGCTGTGGGAACTGATCACCGATGTCACGCGCTTCGGTGAGTGGAGCCCCGAGTGCATCTACGGCGCCTGGCTCGACGACGCGTCTCCCGGGCCGCGTGCGGGCGCGCGTTTCGAGGGGCGCAGCCGGTACGCGGACGGGTTCGTCAGCCGGGTGATCTGTGAGGTGACCGAGTCGCGGCCGCCGTACGTCTTCGGCTGGGTCGTGCTCGACGACGCCGAGGATCCCGGGCGGCCCGGTTCGATCTGGCGCTTTGAACTCTCACGTGCCGACGGCCCGGGCCGCACCCGGCTGCTGCACAGCTTCGAGCACGGCCCGGGCGTCACCGGCACGCGGCTCGCCGCCGAGCGTGATCCGTCCTCCCTGCCCAAACGTCTGCAGGGGATGGACCAGAACATGGCTGCCACCATCGAGGCGATGGTGCGCCACGCGCACGTCCGGCGGCGCTAGCGGTTGTCCCGCCAACCGCTCTACCAGCGGTACCAGCGCGCCCTACGGCCGCCGCCGGTTGCGGGCGAGCGGGCCACGAAGCCCACGAGCCACAGCACCAGGACCGCCACGGCGATGAACCAGAGTGCCTTGACGGCGAAGCCCACCCCGAACAGAACCAGGGCGAGCAGCAGAACAATGAGAAGGGGAACCATGTCATCAACCTCCAGCCCACCGAGTACCCGCACCGGGGCGCTTCACGCACGGTGACCCGGGGCAGCGACAGAGACCCGCGGCCGCGACAGCGCGAGCCCCGCCCCTGACACCCGGGGCGGGGCTCGCTTCTCACGTCAACCGGTCGCGGACCTCACCAGATCCGGACCCGCTCCGCCGGGTCCAGCCACAGCCCGTCGCCCTCGGCCGTGGCGAACGCCTCGTGGAACTCGTCGAGGTTGCGCACGATGTTCGCGCGGAACTCCGGCGGCGAGTGCGGGTCGATCGTCAGGTACTGCTGCTCCTGCTCCTTGCGGCGCTTGGTGCGCCAGCAGTACGCCCAGTTCATGAACAGCCGCTGCGAGCCCGTCAGTTCGGCGGCCACCGGCACCTCGCCGCCGTTCAGCGAGATCTTGTACGCGGTGTGGCCGATGGTCAGACCGCCCAGGTCACCGATGTTCTCGCCGACGGTCAGCTGGCCGTTGACGAACTCGCCGGGCAGATTGCGCGGCGAGAAGGCGTTGTACTGCTTCACCAGCGCCTGCGACTTGGTCTCGAACGCGGACTTGTCGGTGGCCGTCCACCAGTCGTTGAGGTTGCCCGCACCGTCGTACTGCGCGCCCTGGTCGTCGAACCCGTGGCCGATCTCATGGCCGATGACCGAGCCGATACCGCCGTAGTTCTCGGCCGGGTCGGCGTCGGGGGAGAAGAACGGCTTCTGCAGGATGCCCGCGGGGAAGCAGATCTCGTTGGTGCCCGGGTTGTAGTACGCGTTGACCGTCTGCGGCAGCATGAACCACTCGTCGCGGTCCACCGGAGCGCCGATCTTCGCGAGCTCACGGTCCGACTCGAAGGCGGCGGCCGCCTGCGCGTTGCCGACCAGGTCGTCCGCGGTGACCTCCAGCTTGGAGTAGTCGCGGAACTTGTCCGGGTAGCCGATCTTGGGCCGGAACGTCGCGAGCTTCTCGTACGCGCGCTCCTTGGTCTCGTCCGTCATCCAGTCGAGCCGGCTGATGGACTGCCGGTAGGCCGCGAGCAGGTTCGCGACCAGCTCGTCCATCATCGCCTTCGACGACGGCGGGAAGTGCCGGGCCACGTACTCCTTGCCGACGGCCTCGCCGACGGAACCCTCGACGAAGGAGACTCCGCGCTTCCAGCGGGCGCGCAGCTCCGGCGTGCCGTTGAGGGTGCGGCCGTAGAACTCGAAGTTGTTGTTCACGAACGCGTCGGTGAGATACGGCGAGCACGCGCGCAGCACCCGGGCCAGCGTCCAGTCACGCCACTCGCCGATCGGCACCTCGCCGAGGAGCCCCGACAGGTGAGAGAGGTAGGACGGCTGGCGGACACACGTCTCGGCGATCGTGCTGTCGCCGCCGCCGAGGCCGGTCACGTAACCGCGCCAGTCGAACTCCGGGGCGAGCGCGATCAGTTCGTCCAGCGTCGTCAGGTTGTAGGTCTTCTGCACATCGCGGGTCTCGGCCCGCTCCCAGTGCCCGGCGGCGAGCTTCGTCTCCAGGGCGAGGACCGAGGCGGCGGCCCCGGCGGCCGAATCGTGGCCGGCGAGGGTCAGGAGCTCGGTGAGATAGCCGACGTACTTCTCGCGGATCTCGGCGAACTTCTCGTCGCGGTAGTACGACTCGTCGGGCAGCCCCAGGCCGCCCTGCACGAGGTTGAAGAGATAGCGGTCGGAGTTCTTGTCATCGGTGTCGACATAGGCGCCGAACAGGCCGGATCCGCCGACCCGCTCGAAGCGGCCGAGGAACGCGGCCAGCTCACGGGTGTCCGCGAGAGCGGCCACCTCGTCGAGCAGCGGCCGCACGGGGTCGAGCCCCTTCGCCGCGATGGTCTCCTCGTCCATGAACGACGCGTAGAGCGCGGCGATCCTGCGGGCGTCGGGGTTTTCGCCGCCCTGCTCGGCCAGCTCCTGAATGATCTCCTTGACCTGCTGCTCGGCCACATCCACGAGCTGGACGAACGGGCCCCAGCTGGACCTGTCGTCGGGGATCTTCTCGGTGTCCAGCCAGACGCCGTTGACATGGCCGAACAGGTCGTCCTGCGGTCGGATCTCGGGGTTCATGCCCGCGCGGGCTTCGTCCAGGATGCTCATCCGTGCAGCCTATGCGAGCGGGCCGCGAGGCAGCAGGCCGCAGGGGGTTCCGTTCGGGCGGCCGGGCGCCCGTTTCCCGCGCTGCGGCCCTCTTGAGCCCGCTCACGGTTACCGGGACGCTGGGCCCGACGCCGCCGACCACGTGAGGACAGCGCCATGGGCATTCCCGTGATCCTCGACTGCGACCCCGGGCACGACGACGCGTTCAACATCCTGCTCGCCGCCGCCCACCCGGCGATCGACCTGCTGGCCATTACCACCGTCGCGGGCAACCAGACGGTGGAGAAGACCACCCTGAACGCCCGCCGTGTCTGCACGGTCGCGGGCATCGAGGGCGTGCCGATCGCGGCGGGCCGGGACCGGCCGCTGCACGGACCGGTGCGCGTGGCCGCGTCCATCCACGGGGATTCCGGTCTGGACGGGCCCGGTTTCAAGGACCCCACCGTGCCGCTCGACCCGCGCGAAGCGCTGACCCTGATCCACGACACCCTCACGTCCCACCCGCGACCCGTGACGCTGGTGCCCACCGGGCCGCTCACGAACATCGCCGCCCTCCTGCTCGCGTATCCGCGGCTGAGGGACCGGATCGCGCGGATCGTCCTGATGGGCGGCTCGACCGGGCGCGGCAACACCACACCCGCCGCCGAGTTCAACATCCATTGCGATCCCGAAGCCGCCGACATCGTCTTCGACAGCGGTCTTCCGGTCACGATGCTCGGCCTCAACGCCAGCCATCAGGTGATCGCCACCGACGAGGTCATCGCCCGGTTCGCGGCGCTCGGTACTCCGCTCGCCGGGATCTGCACGGAGCTGCTCGGCTTCTTCGCGGACCGCTACCGCGAGGTTTTCGGCCTGCCCGGAGCGCCCCTGCACGACCCGCTGACCGTCGCCCACCTCATCGACCCGGACCTCATCACGCTGGTCCCCGCCGCCGTCGCCGTCGAGCTCACCGGCACCCACACCCGCGGCGCCACCGTGGTCGACCTGCACGGGGTCACCGGCCGCGCGCCCAACGCGGACGTCGGCATCGAGGTCGACGCGGACCGTTTCTGGGCCCTGATCGTCGACGCCGTACGCGTGCTCGGGAGGGATACGGCATGACTCATTCCTTGCGTTGTGGCGCGCTCATGTCATCCATCAGGCTTACGGCATGACCTGGCCGACCCGCCGCGGCGATGCGGACGAGATCAAGCTCAAGTACCCGGAGCAGGCAGAGCGGTTGGGCGCTGCCCTACGCACCGGTGACCCGCTCGCGGACGCGGTGGTCGCGGAGCTCGCGGACTTGGGCGCGGGGGCGCGCAGGATCCTGCTCGCGGGTCTGCGGGACGGCCTGGACAGTCTCGACTCCCCGCCGCCGGCCGTCGCGGCGCTGCTCGCCGAGGTCGAGTCGCACTCCTCGCCGTACGACCTCGACCGTGGCGCGAACGTGGCACTTTCCGTGCCGCCGTTCGCGCACAACATCGCCCTAGGCCAGGGCGCCCTGGTGAATACGTACACCTCACCGGTCATCGCCGAGGTGCTCAGGCGCACCGGCCGGCTCACCTCCATGGCCAAGCGGCGCCTGGACGAGACCGGCAAGTGGCTGCTCCAGGCGATGCTGCCCGGCGGTCTGGAGCGGGGCGCGGGCGGCTATGTCGCGACCGTGATGGTGCGGCTGCTGCATGCCCAGGTACGGGCGGTCGTGCGCGGCCAAGCATGGGACGAGGACGCCTGGGGCGCTCCGATCAGCCAGGTGGAGCTGGTGCGCACCTGGCTTGACTTCACCCTCGTCTCGTACCGCGCGCTGGCGGCCATGGGCTACGACTTCACCGACGAGGAACTCGCGGACGTCTACCTTCGCTGGCAGCACCAGGGCCGCCTCCTGGGCATCGACGACTCCTTCTACGGGGACATCACCGGCCATGAGCAGGCGGCGAAACTCGCCGACCTGATCGCCATGACGGAGGACGGCCCGGACGCGGACACGAAGCCCTTCCTGGAGGCGTTGCAAGGAGCGGCCGTCGAGCAGCTCGCCCCGATCTTCGGCGACCCGGCCCTGACCGGCTCGCTGATCCGCGCGTTCGCCCGCCTCATCCAGGGCGACGAGCGCGCGGACCTGCTGGGCATCGCCCCGAGCGAACTCACCCCGCTGCTCCCGGTGTTGATCCTCGGCGCGGCGGAGAGCCGCCGCCTGGCCCGCCGGCTGCCGGACGAGTGGGCGGCGCTGCAGAGCAACCATCGCGCGGCGATCGACGAGATCCTGGCGGCTCCGGATACGCCGACTACGTACGAGGCGAATCTGGGCTGAGTCTCAAGGTCGGGTCGAGGGTGAGGGTGCGCTCGATCGGCGGTCGAGTGCACCCTCACCACAACGATCGGGTCACCTTCGCCAGAAGAGGTGGTGGGTGATGCCGCTCGGGCTTGGGACGGTCTCCAGGCGGAAGCGGTCGAGGAGGTCGTCGGGGGAATCCCACAGGCGCAGGCCGGCCCCCAGCTTCACCGGGGCCACCGCCACATGCAGGGTGTCGACCAGGTCGGCGTCGAGGAACTGCCGGATGGTGCTGACCCCGCCGCCGAGGCGGACGTCCCTGCCCTGCGCCGCATCACGAGCTTGTGCGAGGACCGTGGCCGGGTCGCCGTCGACGAAGTGGAACGTGGTGTCGCTCAGCGTGAACGACGGGCGCGTGTGGTGGGTCATGACGAACACCGGCGTGCGGAACGGGGGTTCCTCGCCCCACCAGCCTTGCCAGTCATGGTCCTGCCAGGGGCCGCGCTGGGGCCCGAACTTGTTGCGCCCCATGATCTCGGCGCCGATATTGCGTGCGAAGTCCCTCGTGAAGTAGTCGTCGAGGCCCCGGCTGCCCCCGGGCTCCGTGCGGTTGGGCCAGCTCGCCGTCGCTCCGGCCCAGGAGAACAGCCGCTCGGCGCCGTCGAGGCCGAACGGGAGCTCGAGACTTTGCTGCTCACCGGCGGCGATGCCGTCACTCGAGACGTTGAAGTTCATGACTCTGAGCAGTTGATCCATGGTGGAGTCCCTCACTTGGGCCGCTGGCTTCGGTGGGCGCAAGCGCGCCGCACATCCTCATGTCGAACGGGACGTGCGTGGATCGACACCCGGCCCCAAATTGTTCCGGCCCAGCCCTCAGGCGCTCGGCGGAATCGCCCCCGCGGCCCGCTGCAAAGCGTCGAGCACCGGCCGCAGCAGCGGATGCTCCTCCGCTCCCTGCCGCACCGCCGCGAACACCCGCCGCGTGGCGAGTACGTCGTCGACCGGCCGTACCGCCGTATGGGAGAGGTCGGTGTCCCGCAGCGCCGAGCGCGGCACAAGGGCCACCCCCGCCCCCGCCGCCGCCAGCGCGATCACCGCGCGGAAGTCGTCCGAGGAGTGCTCGAGGCGCGGCGCGAACCCCGCGTATTCGCAGGCGAGCAGCATCACGTCATGGCAGGGGTTGCCGGGATACGGGCCGATCCACGGCTCATCCGCGAGGGCCGCCACCGCGACCGTCTCGCCCGAGGCGAGCGGGTGGCCGAGCGGCAGCACCGCGTCGAAGGGTTCCGCGTACAGCGGGATGCGGGTCAGCCGGTCGTCCGCGCTCGGCGCACCCCGGTACTCGACCGCGACCGCCACATCGGCCCGCCCGTCGAGCACCATCGGCAGACTCTCGTCGCCTTCCGCGTCCCGGACCTGGATCCGCAGCCCGGGGTGGGCGCGCGACAGATCGGTGATCGCCGGGGCGAGCACGACCGCGATACCAGTCGCGAACGAGGCCACCGTCACCTCGCCCGCATCGCCCGAGGTGTACGCGGCGACCTCGGCCTCCGCCCGCTCCAGCTCGGCGAGGACCTGGCTGGCGTGGCGCAGCAGGATCTGTCCGACCCCGGTCACCCGCATGCCTCTTTTGTCCCGTTCCAGGACCTTGTGCCCCAACTCCTGCTCCAGCGCGGCGATCTGCTGGGAGACGGCGGAAGGGGTCAGATAAAGCGCCGCGGCCGCGGCAGTCACCGTCTGGTGGTCTGCCACGGCCTGCAGCGTGCGGAGCCGGCGTGCGTCGATCACACCGCCGATTCTGCCAAGGAATTACTGCGCGGATTCCGCCAGGGCCGCACGCGCATCGACGAATGCGTCGACCGCACGGTTCACATCCGCGGTGGAGTGCGCCGCCGAGAGCTGCACCCGGATGCGGGCCGCGCCCTGCGGGACCACCGGATACGAGAAGCCGATCACGTACACGCCGCGCTCCAGGAGCAGCTCCGCCATGCGCGCCGCCTTCGCCGCGTCGCCGATCATGACGGGCGCGATCGCGTGGTCGCCCGGCAGGATCTCGAAGCCCTCCTCGGTCATACGGGAGCGGAACAGCGCGGTGTTGGCGTTGAGCTGCTCACGCAGATCGCCGGCCGACTCCAGGAGGTCGATGACCTTCAGGGAGGAGGCGGTGATCACCGGGGCGAGGCTGTTGGAGAAGAGGTACGGGCGCGAGCGCTGGCGCAGGAGCGCCACGATCTCGGCGCGCGCGGCCACGTAACCACCGGAGGCGCCGCCGAGCGCCTTGCCGAGCGTGCCCGTGATGATGTCGACGCGGTCCATGACGCCGTGCAGCTCCGGCGTACCGCGGCCGCCCGCGCCCACGAAGCCCACCGCGTGCGAGTCGTCGACCATGACCATCGCGTTGTACTGCTCCGCGAGGTCGCAGATCTCGCGGAGCGGGGCGACGTAACCGTCCATCGAGAACACGCCGTCGGTGACGATCAGCTTGCGCCGCGCACCGGCCGCCGCGGCCTCCTTGAGCTGGTGCTCCAGATCGGCCATGTCGCGGTTGGCGTAGCGGAAGCGCTTGGCCTTGCACAGGCGGATGCCGTCGATGATCGAGGCGTGGTTGAGGGCGTCGGAGATCACCGCGTCCTCGGGGCCGAGGATCGTCTCGAAGACACCGCCATTGGCGTCGAAGCAGGAGGAGTAGAGGATCGTGTCCTCCTGGCCGAGGAACGAGGAAAGCCGCGCCTCCAGCTCCTTGTGCACCTCCTGCGTACCGCAGATGAAGCGCACCGAGGCCATGCCGTAGCCCCAGCGGTCGAGCGCCTCGTGGGCGGCTGCGACGACCTCGGGGTGGTCGGCGAGACCGAGGTAGTTGTTCGCGCAGAAGTTCAGCACCTCGCCGGGGCGGCCACCGGCCGTGACGTCGACGGTCGCGGACTGCGGGGTGCCGATCACGCGCTCGGGCTTGTGCAGGCCCGCCGCCTTGATCTCGTCGAGGGTCTGCTGCAGATCTGCGCGTACGGAGTCGAACATGAGGGGTTCCTTCTCGGGGGTCGCGGCGTTCGGAAGAAGGCAGGAACAAGGCGGGAGGGGCGGCGGCCGGGGGAGGCCGGCCGCACGTCCCGTCAGGCGGTCGGTCAGGCGGTCCAGTCGAGGATGACCTTGCCGCCGCGGCCGGACGCCGCGTCGTCGAAGGCCGCCTCGAAGTCGTTGTGCGAGTAGCGGCCGGTGATGACCGGCGCGAGGTCGAGCCCGCGCTCCAGGAGCACCGACATCGCGTACCAGGTCTCGAACATCTCACGCCCGTAGATGCCCTTGATGGTGATCATCGAGGTGACGATCCGCGCCCAGTCCACCGCGAACTCCTCGGCGGGCAGGCCGAGCATCGCGATCTTTCCGCCGTGGGTCATGTTGGCGACCATGTCGCGCATCGCGCGCGGGTTGCCGGACATCTCCAGGCCGACGTCGAAGCCCTCGCGCAGCCCGAGCGTGCGCTGGCCGTCGGCGATGGAGGACTCGGCGACGTTCAGCGCCAGGCTCACGCCGATCTTGCGGGCGAGCTCCAGGCGCTCCTCGCTCACGTCGGTGACGACGACGTTGCGGGCGCCGGCGTGCCGGGCGACGGCGGCGGCCATCAGACCGATCGGGCCCGCCCCGGTGATCAGGACGTCCTCGCCGACGAGCGGGAAGGACAGGGCGGTGTGCACGGCGTTGCCGAACGGGTCGAAGATCGCGGCGATGTCGAGGTCGACGGGAACGCGGTGCACCCACACGTTGGAGGCGGGCAGCGCCACGAACTCGGCGAACGCGCCGTCGCGGCCGACACCGAGACCGACGGTCGCGCGGCACAGGTGACGGCGGCCGGCCAGGCAGTTGCGGCACTTGCCGCAGACCAGATGGCCCTCGCCGCTGACCCGGTCGCCGATGTTGATGTCCTCGACGTCGCGGCCGGTCTCGACGACCTCGCCGACGAACTCGTGGCCGAGGACCAGCGGCGTCTTGATGGTCTGCTGCGCCCACCCGTCCCAGTTGCGGATGTGCAGGTCCGTGCCGCAGATGCCGGTGCGCAGCACCTTGATGAGGACCTCGCCGTGGCCGATGACCGGCTCGGGGACCTCCCGCATCCACAGTCCGGGCTCCGCCTTGTCCTTGACGAGTGCCTTCACCGGGGGAGCCTCCTGAGTTCGTGATCATGCCGAGCCACTCATCAATCTGCCCCGCTGCAAGGGCGGAGTCCATCAACGATTTCTTAAGCCACCCCGCAGGAGTGCTTCATCTGGCGCAAGCAGGTTCGAGCCGGCGCCTTCGAACCGTCCGACGGACCGTCAACTGGGCGTGTTCTGCACACGTCCGGGCCTGCCCGAGCGGTGCCCGGCGGAGCTTGCCCCTAGGGTCACCTAGGAATACGCCAAATACGGCAAAACCGGATGTATAGGACGGGAGTGGTTCTGATGCGCGCGGTGGGACCGAGGCGTCAGAAGACGGCGGCGATCCTCGTGGGCGGCTGTGTGCTCGCGCTGGGCGCGACACCGGCGCACGCCGACGACTGGGGCAACTGGGGCTGGCAGGTCGGCGTCTCCCCGATGACGGTCAAGCCCGGCGGCCAGCTGACGCTGACCTCGTCCGGCTGCCAGGAGCCGACGGTCAAGGCGGATGCCGGCATCTTCGACACCGTCGACCTGACCGCGGGGAAGTCGGCGACGGTCTGGGTGTTCGACGACGCCAAGCCGGCCGCCGAGTACGAGGTCACCTTCACCTGTAAGGCCCAGACCAAGAAGGTCACGGTGAAGATCGCCGACGACGGCGGCACGATCTGGCCCACGCATCAGGGCACCCAGCCCCCGATCCACCGGGGCGTGAAGGCGGGCAGCGGCGGCACCTTCGACCAGTCCGACCTCATCCAGCTCGGCCTCGGCGGCGCGCTGGTGGCCGGCGCGGTCGGCGCCTCGCTGTACTGGGCGCGCAGACGGGGCGAGGGGCACAGCTGATCGCGCCGGTCGCCCGGCTGTCAGCTGTCAGCTGTCAGCTGTCAGTTGTCGGTTGTCAGCTGACAGCTGTCAGCCGCCGGTCTTCGGCAGCCAACCGGCGGGTTTGACCCGGCCGCGCGCCGCGAAGCCCCAGTCGAGCAGCGCACGGGCCTCGTTGTAGACCCCGTTGCGCTCGCCGGAGGTCGGGTTGAGCACCGTCACGACGATGGTCCGTCCGCCCCGGCGGGCGGCCGCGATCAGGGTGTTGCCGCCCTGCGTCGTGTAGCCGTTCTTGATGCCGACCATGCCCGGATACGGCCGTACGCCATGTGACCCGGCGAGCAGCCGGTTGGTGTTGTCGATGCGCTGCCAGCCGCGGCGGGTCGGGAAGTAGCCGTAGGCACTGCCGCAGTAGTACGCGAACTGCCGGTTGCGCAGCCCTTCACGTCCGAACAGCGTCAGGTCGTACGCGGAGGAGTACTGCCCGCGTGCGTCGTACCCGTCGGGCGAGACCACATGAGTGTTGCGGGCGCCGAGCGCCCGCGCCTTGGTGTTCATCTGGCGCGCGGTCCGCCACCAGCCGCCGTTCATCCGCGCGAGCACGCGCACCGCGTCATTGCCGGACTTGAGGAACGTGCCGCGCCACAGGTCCCCGACGCGATACGTCCCGCCGATGCGCACACCGACCTGGCTGCTGCCCGAGCCCATCCCGGCCAGGTCCCGGGACGTGACCTGGTGCGTGGTGCGGGCGTCGAAGCGGGGCATGACGGTGAGGGCGAACAGGGTCTTCAGCGTGCTCGCGGGCGCGAGCCGCTGATGCGGCCGGTACGCGGCGAGCACCTGACCGGTGTCCGCGTCGGCCACCACCCAGGCCCGCGCCGACAGATGGCGGGGGAGTGGGGGCGGGCCCGCGGCCGGATCGATGTCCGAGCCGTGGGCGGGCAGCGCGGGGGCGAAGCCGGCGGTGAGGGCCACCAGGGCGCAAAGGGCGGGCCTGAACAGGGATCTGACGCTCATTCAGCCAACGTAGGCGTGATGATCATCGACTGCAGGCCCAGTGGTCCGACCGGTGGTCGTCGCGTACGGCCGGGCGTGTTGGCCTCGATCGCGGACGGCTCCCCCCCAATCCCGGATGCCGACCGGTCGGTCAGTGCATGTCGCATCTATTGCCGCGGCTCCGGCAGGGCGCCATACTCCCGGCCAACCGCATGCGCTCGGCCCCTCCAGCCCGCCGCCCACGACAAGGCAGGTGCCCCGATGCCGCTCGACCAGTCGGACCATCTCGCAAGGCTCGCCGAATCCGCGTATGAACGACTCGGGGACTACGAGTCACTCGTCTACGACGGCCGGCGCCATCGCTCGGGAGAACTGCTCCGACGCGCCACCCGCGTCGGCGCCGGACTCGGGGAGCTTGGGATACGGCCGGGCGAGCGGGTGGTGGTGCTCATGGCCAACTGCCCCGAGGTGTCCATCACTTACCAGGCGATCTGGCGCGCAGGCGCCGTGGTCACCCCCGTGATGTTCCTGGTCAGCCCGCCCGAGCTGGCGCACATCCTGGTCGACTCGGGGGCCCGGGTGCTCGTCACGACCGCCGATCTGATGGCCTCCGTCGCCGCGGCCGCACCGCAGGCGCCGGGCCTCGAGCGGGTCATCGTGGTGGACGAACTGCCCGAGAACGCACCGCAGTTGCCGCCCGGGATCACGATCACCCCGTACGCCGAACTGGAATCCTCGTCACCGGGTGGCATCGCGGCGCGCGGCAGCGGGGATCTGGCCGCCCTGATGTACACCGGCGGTACCACGGGCCGCGCCAAGGGCGTGATGCTCAGCCACGGCAACCTGTACGCCTGCTCCGCCGCCGCACACACCGCGGCCAACGAGACCGGCCTCACCGAAGGCATCACCCGTACCCTCATGCCGCTGCCGCTCTCCCACGCTTACGGGCTGATCGTGACCCTCATCGGCTGGCATGCCGTGGAGCCGCCCTTCGCCGTACTGCAGCGATGGTTCGACCCGGCGCAGTGGCTGAAGCTGGCCGTGGAGCATCGCATCCAGCGCACCACGCTCGTCCCCAGCATGATCCAGATGCTGCTCGAACAGCCCCTGGCCGAGGCCGATCTCTCCTCGATGCGCTATGTCAGCAGCGGCGCCGCGCCGCTGGCGCCCGAGACCCGCGCGGCCTGGCAGCGGGCCGTGCCGAGCAGCGAGATCCTCGAGGGATACGGATGCACCGAATCCGGCTCAGTGATCGCCACCACCCGCCCAGGCCTCAACCGCCACGGCTCCGTCGGCACGCCGCTTCCCGGCTACGAGGTCGAGGTGCGCGACGAGAAGGACCAGTCGCTCCCGCCGGGCGCCGAGGGCGAGATCTGCGTGCGCGCGAGCGGGGTGATGACGGGCTACTGGAACGCTCCCGACCTCACCGAACAGACCCTGGCGGGCGGCTGGTTGCGCACCGGCGACATCGGACGCTTCGACGAGGACGGCTTTCTCTTCCTCGTCGACCGCAAGAAGGACCTGATCCTGCGCGGCGGCTTCAACGTATTCCCGCGCGATGTGGAGGACGCCCTGATGGGTCACCCCGCCGTCATCTCCGCGGGTGTGGTGGGCCGGCCGGACCCTCGTCTCGGTGAGGAGGTGGTCGCATTCGTCGCCCTGCGCGAGCCGTGCGAGGCGGCGGACCTCATCGCGTACGCCAAGGAGAAGCTCTCCGCGCACAAGTACCCACGGGAGATCCACGTACTGGACCGCCTGCCGGTCACGAGCGTGGGGAAACTGGACCGGAAGGCGCTGAGGGTACTCGTACGGACATAGTGGTCCCCGCGCGCTGAGGGTGCTCGTACGGACCTGGTTGCGTGCGCGGCAGGTGCACCTGCCGATCCCGGGTCATCACCGTCACGGTCTGCGGCTGATGGCCCGGTTCGTCGCGATGTTTCGGGTCTTTTTGGTACGGCCCGACTCGGCGAGCAGGTCCAGCACCGCCCGGGACGTCGACACTTCGGCAAGGAGGCGCTGCATCCAGTCCGTGACCCGCGCCAACTCGGCAGTCTGCGGCACGTGGCCGTCCTCGACGGAGAGGCAGAACAGCCAGTCGACGCACCGGTTGCGGACGAACTCGCGGTCCTTCTCCGACGTGAGCCGGTCGAACTCCGGCACCAGTCCGTCCGACCACAGCCGGAACTCGGCAGGACCGCCGGCCTTCCTCGCCATCCGGTCCACGAGCGCGACCACCGCCGATCTGGCCCCCATCTGGTGCGGGTCGCGCACGATCATGGCCACGATCGCGCGGTCCCGGTCCCGGTCGCGTACGGGCGAGGCAGCGGTCACCTCGACGACGCGCTGATACGCGGACGACCGGACATGCTCGTCCGCGAGCGCATCCTCGACATCCACGTCGAGGATGCCCGCTCCCGCGAGCAACTCGGCCACATCGGAACGCAAGGTCATCGCTTTATCCTCAACAGAACCGGATCATCCTCAACAGACCCGGAACACATACCCCTTGGCGCCGCGCGGCAGCACATCACGGTCGCGCAGCGTCAAGGACAGTTCGGCGCCCCAGCGGCGGCAGCCGCGCTCAAAGGCCTTCGCGTCGTACTCGACCGCGAACACCCGGCCGTCGTAGGCCTTGATGAACTGTCCGCACTCGTCGTAGGCGGCGCACTCCTCCACGACCGCGAAGTCGAACCCGATCCGCTCCCTGCTCGGGAGCAGGTCCGTGGTGTTCTTCTGGCCGATCGCCAGGCCCTCGCCGTGCGCCCGTTCGGCGAGCATCCGGGCGAACTCCGTGGCGTCCTCGGCGTCGAGGAGGCCGTCGGAGCGGGTGTAGGAGTCAAGGTTGTCGGGCTCGACCGCGTCGAAGCCGTCGCGTGCGCAGCCGTCGAGCCAGGGGCCGACGATCTTCATCAGCTTTTTGCGCTTGGACGCGGTGGAGATGTCGAGCAGTGGCTCGTCCCAGTCCTCGTCGATCACGAGCTTGCCGTCCTTGTGCAGGAGCAGATCCTTGTGGTGCCGCTCCCACCAGTTGACCGCATCGCCCGGCTGGGTCTGGAAGGCGTTGACGTAACAGACGTTGTAGAGGCCACGGGCGGGCTTTGCCGTGCGGTCGCGTGCCACCGCCCGTACCTTCGCCGCCGGCTCGTACGGGCCGCCCAGTTGGTAGTCGAACACCATGTCCGCGCGCGGCGGGCGCACTTCGGCCTTGTCCGGGCCTGGGGAGCAGGCGCTGAGTGCCAGCAGGAGCAGGAGCAGGAGCAGGAGCAGGAGCAGAGCCAGCGAGGTGGTGCGGTGCACGTGCGGTCCTCGGTCGGTCGGTCAGATGTGCAGCTCCGGCGGCAGCCCCGTCCAGCGGAGCTCCTCGGGCAGGTGCCGGGTGTCGTTGTAGCAGAGTAGGTTCGCCGGCCGGTCCGGGGCGTAACGGATCACGGTGAGTCCCGCGTTGGCGTGGTTGAGGCCCAGCCAGCGCCAGTCCGGGGCGTCCAGGGCGTGCCGGACGAGCCAGCCGACCAGGAAGTTGTGCGTGACGACCAGCTCGTGCCGGTCCTCGTCGCCCTCGACCGGACCGGTGAACTCGGCAAGCGCCCGCACCGCCAGCCCGGGACCGTCCTCCCGCTCGGCTGCCGGGAACTGCTCGAGCCAGGCGAGAAAGGGATCGGCGATCTCCGAGGGCAGTTCCTCACGCTTCGGCAGATACGGGATGTAGTCACCGGCCACCGGTGAGGAGTGGATCTCGACCGGACCGAGCTGCTCGTGGATCAGCCGCGCCGTCTCGGTGGCCCGGGGCAGCGGCCCGTGCCGTACCACTGAAAGGGGTTTGTCCCGCAGCCTCTCACCGAGCAGCCGGGCCTGGCCGCGGCCGGCCTCGGTGAGCCGGCTCTCGTCTTGGGTGGCCTCGCCGTGGCGGGCGAGGTAGAGGTAGCGGGTCGCTGCCATGGGCGCACTCTTTCCGTCTGCAAGATCCATTCGGTAGGGGGATGGACGCGCCGACGTGGTGAGTGGTTCCCGGACGTCCTACGCCAGGTCGTCGAAGTCCCCGTCCTTCGCGCCCTGGATGAAAGCCGCGATCTCCGCCTTCGTGTACACGAGTGCCGGACCGGACGGAAAGCGCGAATTGCGCATGGCGACCCGGCCGTCGGGGAGGTCGGCGAGCTCCACGCACTCGCCGTTGGGGTTGCTGTGGCCGCTCTTGCGCCAGCGCACACCGCCGATCAGAGCTGCGGACATGCCATTGTCACATTCCAATTTCGAGCGATGCTGCGGGCTCATCGCGCGTCCCCCTGTCCCCTGCCTGCGCTTGCCTCTCCGAACGTCCGCGCGGATCGGCGTACTTGCAGACGTGCGTACGGCTGCACTTGCAGATGTGCTTGCAGCCGTCAGTTCACACCATCAGGATGTCATCCGGGGAGTCGTTGCCCCGATGTCCCAACCACCGCTTCCAGGAGGCCAGGTGACCACGACCGCGGATCCAGCCGAGCTGCTCGACCCATGGGGCGCGGCGGCGACTGCGGGCTCGGCCTGCCAGTTGCTGGAGAGGGCGGCGGACAGTGAAGCGGTGGCTTGGCAGTTCGTGGTGACGACCCTTGAGCGCTGGGGCTGCAGGGCCCTGGCGCCCCGAGTGCTGCCCGCCGTCGCCGAGCTGGTCGCCAACGCCTTCGCGCACGGCCTGAGTTCGGCCGGCACGACCGCGTATCCGCATCCGGTCGTGCTGCATCTGCTGCGCTCCGGCAGCGATGTGGTGGCCGCGGTCTTCGACCCGGCCGAATCGCTGCCGCGTCCGAGCGGCGCGATGGGTCTACGCCGGGTGGAGATGGTCGCCGACACCTGGGGCTGGACGGTACCCGGCCCCGAGGGCAAGGCCGTGTGGGCGGCTTTCTCGGGTGAGCGGCGAGGCTCGGCCGAGCCCGCGCTGGCCACGCTGGAGCCCCTGCTCGTCCTGATAGAGGTCTTCACCGGCAGCGCCGTGCCACGGCTGGTGCTCGCCGATCCTTCCTGGGGAGTCGACGGGCCCCCGGAGCAGGTGCCCGCGGGCGGCTGAACTCCGGGGGGCCCTCGGCGTAACGGATACCTGCTCAGGCCCGCGTCCGCGCGACCAGCTCGGCGGCGGCCCCGCCCCACTCGGGTTGCTCGAAGGTGAAGCCCGCGTCGAGCAGCCTGCCCGGCACCACCCGTCGGCTCTTGAGCAGCAGTTCGGTGTCCGAGCGCAGCACGAACGCGCCGAGCTCCGCCATCGCCTTCGTCGCGGGCAGCCCCAGGGGCATTCCCCACGCCCCGCGCAGCTCGCGCATGAACGCCCGCTGGGGCAGCGGTACGGGCGCCGCCAGATTGACCGGTCCTTCGATGTCCTCGCGCTCGATGAGGAACTCCACCGCCCGTACGAAATCCCGCTCGTGGATCCAGGAGACGTACTGTCGCCCGCCCGCGACCGGACCGCCGATCCCGAGCCGGGTCATCCGCGACAGGACCGAGAACACACCGCCGCGGTCGGGGCTCATCACCATCGCGGCCCGCAGCGCGACCTTGCGGGTGTCCGGCGTGACGGCCTCGGCCTGGGTGCGCTCCCACCGCTTGGCGATCTCGACGCTGTACGCCCAGTAGTCCGGCACACCGTCCTCGGCGCCGCCGATCACTCCGTGCGCCTCGTCGTTGGCCGCGTCGTGGCGGTGGGCGTAGACCGTCGCGGTACTCATCTGCAGCCAGACCCGCGGCGGTCGCTGCGCGCCCGCGATCGCCTCGCCGACCACCCGCGCCGAATCCACCCGCGAGTCCATCATGGCCAGCAGATTGGCCTCGGTGTAGCGGCAGCTGACGCTGCGCCCCGCCAGGTTGATCACGGCGTCGCTGCCGTCGATCTCCTTCGTCCACGCACCCTGAGTGCGTCCGTCCCAGGCCACCTCGTCCGGCCCGGACGGGCGCCGGCTCAGGACGACCACCTCGTGTCCCGCCGACTTCAGTGCCCGCCGCAGCATTGCTCCGACCTGCCCGGTCCCCCCGGGAATCACCACGCGCATGAAAAACCCCCTCGGTTTCGGCCTGAGCCTAACCGAGGGGGTTGAACGTGTTCAAAAGCGGGGTGCCGCTCCTGTGCGGGGGCGTCAGCTGGGTGCTTCGGCGCCCTTGCGGGCGTAGAACCAGTAGCAGACGACCAGGCACGTCACGTAGAACCCGATGAAGCACCACAGGGCGTTGGTCACGGCGAAGTTGGCGAACATCGCCGGGATGAAGAAGAAGCCGTACGCGGCGATCGCCGAGGAGAAGCCGGTGACCGCGCCGGCCTCCATCTCGGACTGCTTGAGCGCCTTGGCCTGCACCTCGGGGCTCTGCCCCTCCGCGCCCTTGGTGTGCCAGTCGCGGAAGATCACCGGGATCTGGCGGAACGTGGAGCCGTTGCCGATGCCGGAGAAGAAGAACGCGGCCAGGAAGCCGATGTAGAAGGTCCAGAAGCTGCCCTGGTCGCCGCCGCTCGGCAGCGCGTAGATCACCACGACCAGCGAGGCGGCCATGCCGACGAACGAGAGCATGGTGACGCGTGCGCCGCCGACCTTGTCGGAGAGGGAGCCGCCCAGCCAGCGCGTGAGCGCACCGATCGCGGGGCCGATCCAGGCGTATGTCGTGGCCTGGTAGCCCTGTGCCTGGAAGTTGTCCTTGATCAGCAGCGGCAGGCCGGCGGCGAAGCCGATGAACGAGCCGAAGGTGCCGACGTAGAGCCAGGTCATCAGCCAGTTGTGCTTGCGCTTGAAGATGATCTTCTGCTCGCTGAAGGGTGCGGCGGCGACCTTGAGGTCGTTCATGAAGAACCAGGCGAGCAGCGCCATGATCACCAGGAGCGGCACCCACAGGAACGCGCCGTTCTGCAGCCAGATGTCCTTGTTCTTGACGGTGTCGCGCTGCGGGTCGCCGGCCGGGGCGCCGAGCACGGCGGCCGTGACCACCAGCGGGGCCACCAGCTGCACGACGGAGACGCCGAGGTTGCCGAGGCCGCCGTTGAGTCCGTTGGCGGAGCCCTTCTCCTTCTTCGGGAAGAAGAAGCCGATGTTCGCCATCGAGGACGCGAAGTTGGCGCCGCCGATACCGCAGACCGCGGCGATCAGGGCGAGCTCCCAGTACGGGGTACCGGTGTCCTGCAGTGCGAAGCCCAGCCACAGCATCGGGGCGACCAGGATGATCGTCGAGAAGGCGGTGAACTTCCGCTCGCCGAAGATCGGCCCGATGAAGGTGTACAGGATGCGGAACGTACCGCCGGTGATGCCGGGGATCGCGGTCAGCCAGAACAGCTGCGACTTCGAGAAGCCGAAGCCCACGTCGTTGAGCTTGACCACGGTCACCGACCAGACCTGCCAGACGACGAAGCCCAGCATCAGCGCCGGGATCGAGATCCAGAGGTTGCGGTTGGCCACCTTGCGGCCGGTCGACGCCCAGAAGCCGGTGTCCTCGGGACGCCAGTCGCTGATCGTCGAGCCGGGCTTGTAAGTGTCGGCCTCGATGACCTGGCCGGGGCTCGGGGTGCTCATTTCCTCACGGTATGAGCGGGTTCGTTCCCGATGGCGTGTGGTGTCGGCCGAATGGGTTACCTGGCGTGCCTGAGCAGGCGCTCAGTCGCGCCCGGTCGAGCAGCACACACAGACCTTGTTGCCTTCCGGGTCCGCGAGGACCGTGTACGCCGGGGCCTCGGAGGTGTCCACTACCGTGCCGCCGGCGGCCACCGCCGCAGCGATCCGCTCGTCGACCACCTCGGGAGCCAGCCACACATCCAGATGCCAGCGCTGGCGGGGCGTCTCGTGCGGGTCGGTCCCCTGGAACCACAGCGGAGGGACGCGGCTGAGCGGGTCGAAGACCGAGTCGTGCACCGTGTTCGCCGTATCGCCCGTGAGCAGCGCCGCCCAGAACGGGCCCGTGGCCCGGAAATCGGCCGAGTCCAGGGCGAGTTCGACCTGGGTCAGCTCGGCGGGTACGGACCGCAGCTGGAACTTGGCGGCAAGTCCCGTGATCAGCCGGGCCAGTTCGAGGTCCTTCGCCGTGATCCAGCGTCCGCCGACGGAGTCGACCGTATAGAGGAAAAGATCGACGCTGCCGTTCGCGAGCCGGATCTCCGGCACCGCGTGGCCCGCCGTCTCGGCCACCTGGGCCACGGCCGAGACGAACTGCGCGGCGACCGCCATGTCCTTGCCCTCGGCCAGATACCTGGCCGCCAGCGGCTGGGCGAGCTTGCGCCAGTCGCCGAGGTCCTCGTCGATCGCCGCCTGGATTTCCGGGGTACGCAGTGCATCCATGCCGCCATCCTTTCAGCGGCCGCCCGGCGCCGGAACCTAATCCCCGGAATCCGCCAGCTGTTCGAATCGCGCGGAATCCACATCCAGTACGTGCTGGGCCCAGCCGAGTGTGACCGAGCTGTAGACACCGGACGAGCGGGCTTCGAGCAGCCGCTCACCCTGCGCTTTCAGGACCCGCAGTCGCAGTTCGAGGAACTGGTCACGGCCACCGGGATCGACCTCTGCGGGTGTGCTCTCGTCGGGCCCGCGGTGGATGTCCACCCGGGCGTCGCTGCGTACGAGCGTCACCACGCTCGCGGCGTACGGCTCACCGGCCCGGTTGGTGAGGGATGGGTCGTCGAGGATGTCACCGGCCGCATGGGCCATCTCGTTGAGCAGACGCCGGCCCTCGTCATGGGTCTTCTGCGGATCGTCCTTGGGCACACCGACCTTGCGGATCACCGCCGGCAGGGTGAGGCCTTGCAGCAGCAGGGTGGTGGCGGCCACCACGAAGGCGATCAGGATCAACTGGGCGCGGTCCGGGGTGTCCTCGGGCAGGGTCTGCGCCGCGGCCACCGTGATCGCACCGCGCATCCCGGCCCAGCCCAGGATCACCCCGCCCCGGCCGCCGAAGTGCTCGTTCACCATGAAATCGATATCGGCCGCCCGCACGGTGACCCGCTTGCGGAAGCGCTCGACCTTCTTCTCCGACAGACCGCGCAGCCGCTCGGTGAAGTGGGGGTCCTCATCGGGGTCGTCGAACCGCAACTGGATCGCCTCCACCCGCTCCTTGGACTGCTCGGCCTTCGCCACGTCCCGGCGCATCCGGGCCACCATGGGCACCACCCACAGCATCCGCAGCACCATCACGAGCAGAGCCGCGAGCAGCCCGATCGTCAGCGCGCGGGTGACGCTCAGGCCCTCGTCACGCACCTGGTCGACGAGCGTCTTCACGCTCAGGCCCATCAGCAGGAACATCCCGCTCTCCAGCAGGAACGCCGCCGTATGCCAGTTGGTGGACTCGGCGATACGGTCGCTCGCCCGCAGATAGCGCGGACTCTGATGCCCCGTGACCAGACCGGCCACGACGACGGAGAGCACTCCCGACGCGTGCAGTTCCTCGGCGGGCAGATAGGCGATGAAGGGGACGACGAAGGAGATCGCGGTGTTGAGCACCGCGTCGTTGATCAGTGCGCGTACCCGTACGTTGAGCAGGCCGACGACCATGCCGACGGCGACGGCCACCACGACCGCGTACAGGAATTCGCCGATCGTGGCCCACAGCGAGAACGAGCCGGCGAACGCGGCGACGGCCGTGCGCAACAGGACAAGCGCGGACGCGTCGTTGACCAGACCCTCGCCCTCAAGGACCGTGAGCAGTCGGTGCGGGAGTCCCAGCTTCTTGCCGACGGAGGTGGCGGCCACCGCGTCGGTCGGGCTGATGACGGCGCCGAGCGCGAACGCGGCCGGCCAGCCGATCTCCGGTAGGAGCCAGTGGAAGAGCGCACCGGCGCCGAGCGTGGAAAGCACGACGAGAGTGACCGCCAGGCCGCTGATGGACTGGAAGTCGCGCCGGAAGTCGGTGACCGGCATGCTCACCGCGGCCGAGTAGAGCAGCGGCGGCAGGACTCCCGCGAGGATCCACTCCGGTTCGATCTCCGGATGCGGTACGCCGGGGATGAAGCTCAGCGCGATTCCCACGAGCACGAGGCTGAGCGGGGCGGCAAGACCGAGCCGCTCGGAGAACGCGGCGACGGCGACGATGGCGACCACGCCGAGCACGGCGACAAGCGTGAACTCCATGGTCAGCCGAGCACCTTCGCGTCCGCGCCGACCACGGAGGCCACATAGCGCGCGGGCAGATGGACGAGCCGCGGATGCAGGACCGGCAGCAGCTCGTCGATTTCGGCCAAAGTGCCGCGCGCGGCCTTGGCCACCGTGAGGACCGAGTCGCGTACGTCGTCGGCGAAGACGAGATTGCCCTTCGTGTCTCCCTGTACGGCGCGTACCAGTGCGAAGTCCGGGGTGAGCGCGGGCAGCGGGCCGAACTCGTCGTCGCCGAAGAACATCGCCCGCGATCCGTCCTCGGCGGGGCGCTCATGCGTGCCGACCGGGCCGAGGAAGGTGGCAGTGCCTGCGGCGCTCGCCTGCAGCCGCTGTCGGAGCAGGGCGGGCTCGACGAACTCGGCCTCCACACCCTCGACCCGTCCGCCCGGCACCTCGGTGTCCACGATCAACCGGGCGACCTGTCCGCTGCCCAGCCACTTGCGCAAGATGTCGTCGGCGCGCAGTGCACCGGGGCAGACCAGCGTGAATCCCTCGCCGGGCAGGGCGCTGAGCGCTGCCACGAGCCGGGCGGGATAGCCCGCGCTGCCGGGCTCGGGAAGGACGAGTGTGCTGCCCGAGGGGATCGAGGAGACGGCCGCGGAGGCGGTGACCAGTTTGTCCATGAGCGGATTCTCCGACGCACCCCGGCCCGTGGCTTGGAGTGGCGTGGCCAAGACCACGGCCGATTTCGTATTTCGATCTGTCCTACCCATGGCCCCTTGAAGGCTTCTGGTGCATCCTCCGCCCAGCCGTAGTGATCGGCTTGATCGACATAAGTGAACGCAGCGCCACCGACCAGCGAACAGCAGCGCCCGGGCACCGCCCGTGGAGCGTGATCGATACGGGAGGGCTCCTCATGGAGTTCGGACTCTTCCTCAACGGGTTCATCCCTGGCATGGCGGCCCACCACCGCCCGTCGGAACACCTGGCCCTGATGCGGGAGTTGGACCTCGCCATCAAGGCGGACAAGCACAATTGGAAGTACGTGTGGTTCGGTGAGCATCACTCGCTCGCCGAATACAGCCATCTGTCCGCCCCCGAGGTCGCGATCGGCTACGTCGCCGCCCAGACCGAGCGCATCCACCTCGGCACCGGCATCAACAGCCTTTCGCCGCGCAAGGAACACCCGGTGCGCTACGCCGAGCGGGCGGCGATGATGGACCACATTTCCGAGGGCCGCTTCGAGTGGGGGACCGGCCGTGGCGCGGGCAGCCATGAGCTGAAGTCCTTCAACATCATGGACCCCTCGACGACCAAGGCCGAATGGGACGAGGTCGCTCCCGAGATCGTGCGGATGTGGGAACAGTACGACTACGAGTTCCACGGCGAGCACTTCACGGTGCCCACCCCGCACAACATCCTGCCGAAGCCGTACGGGCACTCGCACCCGCCGATCTGGATGGCGTGCGGCAACCCGTCCTCGTTCGCGAAGGCCGGTTCGCTCGGTATCGGTGCGATCGCCTTCAACTTCGAGCCGATCTTCGAGCTCAAGGGCCGGATCGACCAGTACAAGACGGCCGCGGCGGACCCCAAGGAGATCCTCGGGGACTACCAGAACAACAACGTGATGATGACGAACACGGTCATCTGCCTCAACGACCGCAAGCGGGCCCGTGAGATCGCCCTGCACGCGGGCATCGGCTATCTGGTCACGCTGGTGAACCTCTACCACGACACCATGCCCAAGTCGATGGACGAGCGGACCTGGCCGACCCCGCCGGTCGCGTTCGGCGAGCTCGCCGGCAGCGACATCAGCAGCGAAGAGGTCCTCGACCAGATCATCAAGGCGGGCCTGCTGCTCTGCGGTACGCCCGACGAGGTCGCCGAGCAGGTCGCCGCGTACCAGACCGTCGGCTGTGACCAGCTGGTCTTCGGTATGACCGGCGGTATGACCTTCGACGAGCACCTTGAGATGGTCGAGCTCTTCGGCGACAAGGTCATCCCCCAGTTCGACACCAACCCCGAGCACTCGACGGCGATCTACCGCCGCAACGCCGCCGGACCGAAGTACCCCTCGCACAACAACCCGGTGCCCGAGCAGCTCAAGCACACGGTGCTCCCGCCGAGCGCGATCCTGCCGCTGGAGTCCTGAGCCCCGCTTCTTTATCGCCGCTTTTGTGCCGCGCCGCCAAGTAGGGGGCGCGGCACAAAAGTTGTACGGGGCCGTCCGTCGCGGGCCCTAGGTCCCGCGCCCCATGTGCCCGGCTCGCATGCTGACTACCGTCGGTGTCCATGCAAGCCACCAAGATCAATTCCCGCGACCTTTCCCAGCGCGTGCTCGACACCCTGGAGCGGCTGCGCGCGGAGCGCGACATCTGGCTGTCCACGTCCCACCCCGAGCACGGCCCGCACCAGTTGCCCCTGTGGTTCCTGTGGGACGGGCAGGAGCTGTGGATGTGCACCCGCGCCGACTCCGTGACCGCGCGCAACGTACAGGCGGAACCGCGCGTACGCCTCGGACTGCCGGACACCTCGGATGTGGTGCTGCTGCAGGGCGTGGCCGAGTGCTACCCCGGTCGGGACGTCCCCGAGGAGGCCGCGGATGCGTTCACGGACAAGTTCCGTTGGGATCCGCGCACGGAAGAAGCCCCCTACCTGTACGTGCGGGTGACACCGCGAACCGTACGCGCATGGCGCGGAGTTGCGGAGCTGTGCGGCAGGGTCGTGATGCGGGACGGACAGTGGCTGGGGTAGGACCGGGGAAAGCGGTTTCGTACCGCCCCCTTGTTGCGCACGGACATCACTGGTTGACTCCGCGCCGCCAGTGATCTGTCCCGTACCGGCGGAGGACCCATGGAACTCACCCGCAGACAGCTGATGTCCGCCCTGTCCGCGGCCGGACTGCTCGCGGTGCTCCCGGCGAGCCCCGCGAGCGCCGCCGCGACGGCCGAGGGGAGTGCGCGGCTGCTCGCCAACACGGTCGCGGTGTTCGCGGGCACCGCCGAGTCCAACGCCCGCCCCGAGACGGCCGCGAAGCTCGCCGCGATCGTCGCCACGGCGAAGGCCGGCCTGAAATCCCTGGACGAGGCCGGCCCCGGCGAGCTGTTCAAGGGCCTGGCGCTCGGCACGAACGACGCCAACCTCAACACCGCGTACCGGCAGCTCTACGAGATAGCCCTCGCCACCCGCGCCCCCGGCAGCGAACTGCTCGACTCCGCACCGGTGCAGCGCCGCGTCCTCGACGGCCTCGTCTGGCTGCACGAGCGCTATTACGGCGACCAGTCGAAGGGCTACTACGGCAACTGGTTCAACTGGGAGATAGGCATCTCGCAGTCCGTGACCAAGACGCTGGTACTGCTCGCGGATTCACTGGCGGGCCACCCGGATCTGCTGCGTACGTACGTCGCGTCGATGGACGCCTATCTCCGCAACGGCACGGCGGGCGATGTGAACCTCGACTCCCGTTTCCACACCGGCGCCAACCTCGCCGACATCACCACCAACCGCATCCTGCAAGGCGCGCTCCTGGGCGACGAGAACCGCATCCGCAAGGCGCTCACGGACCAGCTCACCGTGTTCGTGACGATCGACCCGTACCACCTGAAGCACAACGTCACCGACGGGCACTACGCGGACGGCTCCTTCATCCAGCACGGCTCCGTCGCCTACACGGGTTCGTACGGGAAGGGTCTGCTCACCCGGGTCGTACAGACACTGAAGATCCTCGACGGCTCGGGCTTCGCGCACGGCGAGGCGCTCGCGCCGACGGTCTTCAAGTGGGTCCGCGACGGGTTCGCGCCGCTGATCTTCGAGGGCTGGATGATGGAGATCGTCAAGGGCCGCGCGGTCTCCCGCACCGCCACCGGCTACGCGGACGTCGCCGTGATCGTGGAAGCGGCCGTCGACCTCGCCTCGCTCGCAACGGCCGCCGATGCCACGGCACTTCGCCAGTACGTGAAGTACCTCCGCTCGACGTCGAAGGCGCCCCTCGACCCGGCCGCCTTCGTCTCGCCGATCAGCGTCGTGCGGTACACGGAGATCCTCGCCGACACCGCCCTCACCCCGGCCGACCTGGGACCCGCCGAACGCAGCGTCGCCTTCAACGCGATGGACAAGACAGTCCACCGCAGGCCCGGCTACGCCTTCGCGCTCGCCCGCTCCTCCTCGCGGATCAGCAAGTACGAGTACATGAGCGGCGAGAACCTGATGCCGTGGTTCCAGGGCGAGGGCGCGCACCACCTCTATCTGACCGGCCAGGACCAGACCCAGGCCTACGGCGTCGACTACTACACGACCGTCTCGCCGTACGGCCTCGCGGGCGTCACCGCACCCGTCGAACAGCGGCGCACGATCCCGGAGTCGTACGGCACGCCGTACTACGACAACCCCGGTCACCCGCTCAACTTCACCCCGTCCTCCGAATCGCAGAACACCTACGTCTACTTCCCGCGCGGCCTTGCCGACCACAGCGGGGGAGCGGTCCTGGGTGCGTACGGGGCGGTGGCGATGGTGCAGTCGAGTGATGTGGGCGTACGGGACCGGGAGTTGCTGCCGGCGGACTTCGTGGTCTATCGCAACGCGACGGCGACGAAGTCGTGGTTCCTGTTCGACGACGAGATCGTGGTGCTCGCCGCCGGCGTGAGCGGCGATGAGGGACGGGCCGGGACGACGACGGTGGACGCGCGGGTGGCGCTGCCCGGCGACGAGGTGACCGTCACGGGCGACGGACGTGCCCTGACCTCTTCCGGCACGCGTCAACTGACGTGGCTGCGCTGGGCGAACGCGACGCGCGGGAGCGCGGTCGGCTATGTCCTGCTTGCGGGCGGGCCGGTGCGCGTCGGCCTGGAAAATGTGACGCGAAGTCGGCGTGTCGTACGTACATCCAACCCCGACACGGCCGTGTCGCGCTCGGTTTTCTCGGCGACGTACGACCATCCGGCCTCCGCCGAACCGGCCGCGCTGGCCTACGCGTTGCTGCCCGGAGCCTCGGAGGACGACCTGCGCGCCTGCGCCGTCGGTGATCGGCTGCGGGTGCTGTCCAACACCTCGCGTCTGCAGGCGGTGCAGCACACAGGGCTCGGCCTTGTCGCCCTCAACTCCTTCACGCAGGGCCGCCACCACGCCGCGGGCGTCAGCGTCGACGGCCCCGCGTCGGTTCTCGTCCGCCGCACGGGCCGCGGCCGTACGTCACTCGCCGTCGCGGATCCGACCACCCGCCGCAGCACCGTCTCCCTGGTCCTGCACGGACGGCGGCTGCGCCTCGACGAGGGCGACGAAGGCGTCCGGGTCACTCCGGTGCCCGGCGGCACGCGCGTCGAGGTGGATGTGCATCAGGCGTACGGGCGGAGCTTCACGGCGGATCTGGTCGGGTGAGCGCGGGGCTCACAGCCCGAGCAGCAGCGGTTGTGGCGGAGGTCCGTCGGTGAGCAGGGCGGCCAGCGGTACGGCCAGCTTGCGTGGGGCGAAGACGTCGGGGCCGTCGTGGTCGGTGATCTCCTGGAGTGTCCACCAGCGGAACCCGGTGATGCCCTCGGCGGCCAGCTCCTGCTCGGACATGACCCCGTCAGGGTCGAACGCGTCCGTGCGTACGAGGAAATAGTCATGGAACGCCCCGTCGTAACCCGGCGCGTACCCGGGTTCGATGACCTCGCGCTGCCATACGTGCGGGGGTTCGTCCTCGATGACGAGACCGACTTCTTCGAGCAACTCCCTGCGCAGCGCCTCGCGGGTGGTCTCACCGGGTTCGACCCCGCCACCGGGTGTGCTCCATACGGACCGGTCCTCGTACGCGAAGCGGCACAACAGGATGCGGTCGTCCGGGTCGAGGATGAGACCGCGGGCCGAATGGCGAAGCTTCGGTGAGGACATTGACGAACAGTAGGGTCCGCCCCGCGAGCCGGTCCAGGACGCCTGCGGCCGGTGCCCGGGTGGGGCGAACGTTCCGTACCCCTGTGGCGTCCAAGACGTGGATGCCGACAGATGGGGGAGAGCCATGCGGGCTGGCAGAGGGATCGTCGCGGTGGCGGCGGGGATCGTCGCACTGTGCGGTTGCGGGGAGACCGCGGTCTCGGAGGGGCTTGTCGCGGACGCCTCGCAGTCCGCACAGTCCACGGTCCCGCCGTACGACGGACCTTTGAAGGCCGAGACGCCCGACTGGGTGCCGCAGGACAGCCCGTTGGAGGGCGGCGGCGCGGCGCTGCTCGCCCTGGAGTGCGCGGGCGATCCACTGCAGGCGGGGTCGGTGTTCGAGAGCGGCGGCGGCAGCGAGAGTGAGAAGTCGCCCGAGGCCGCCCTGCAGAGGTATCTCGACACGGAGCTGTCCTGGCTCAGCGCACCCGAGCGCGGCTACCGGGTGGAGAAGCGCGAGGGCGATCGGGTCCTCTTCTCGTACGACGCCGAAGGCCGTACCCGCGCCGCGATGATCGCCGCCGAGGGGCTGAAGGGCAAGGACGGCTGGGTTGTCGAGACGTTCGCGCTGTGCGACCCCTCCGAGTACGCGGCGGGTGAGCGGGAAGCTCTCGCCCTGAATGTGTGGTCCGACGCTGCCGGCCGCCCTGTGGACACCAGAAAGGTGCACAGCGCGATGGGGCCCGAGCACTGCGACTGGCAGGCGGCGGAATTCCTGAGCGTGGGCGAGGGCCCGAAGGACGGGCGTTCCTACTACCGGGATCCCGAGGGTGCGCTGGACGGCATCGACTGGCTGTACTCCTCGTACGCCGGCGACACCCGGGTGCCGTCCGATGCCGTGGACACCGGCTGGCGGCACGAGGGCCGTGCACTGTGGCTGGCCAAAGACGGGAAGAACGCGTTCGTGCGCGTGCCCGACGGGCGAGTGGAGCGCTGGCCGGGGAGCAGTGAGCGGATCCTCTGCAAGTGAAGGGCCCTGCTCGTGATGGCGGCGGGTCGTGTGGGGGCACGCCGGGTGCCACGGCGCGGTGGCCGTTCGCTAGCGTCCGCGTTCATGAACACCTACAGCGCGGACACCTGGCCCGAACCGCCCCTCGCCGGCACCGAAGCCGAAGCGGTCCTCGGCGCTCTCGAGCGCCAGCGCGCCACGTTGGAGTGGAAATGTTCCGGCCTGGACGCGGCGGGCCTCGGCGCCACTTCGGGGTCGTCCAGCTTGACCCTCGGCGGACTGCTCAAGCACCTGGCGCACGTGGAGGACAGCCACTTCGCACGGCTGTGGCTCGACGTACCGGCGGGCGAACCCTGGGCCTCGGTCGACTGGGAGGGCGACCCCGACTGGGCCCATCGCACGGCCGGTGACCACACCCCCGACGAACTGCTCGCGCTCTGGCGTGACAGCGTGGCGCGCTCCCGCGCGATCGTCGCCGAGGCACTGGCCGAGGGCGGCCTCGACCAGCTCGGCCGCTATGTGACGCGCGGCGGGGAGCGGCCCAATCTGCGCCGGATCCTCCTTGACCTGATCGAGGAGTACGCCCGCCATGCCGGGCACGCCGATCTCATCCGGGAGTCGGTCGACGGCCTTGTCGGGGAGGACCCGCCGAGGTGACGTGGCGGCGGTGATATTCGGCCAACCGTGGGTGGCTGTTCCACCGTTAGGGGGGCCCAGGGTGCGGGCCGTGGCGTGTTGCGTTGCGCTGGACGTGGGGCCTGCAGGTAGCGGGCCGCTTCACGAAGTGCCAACGCTGAGACTCGGACAGTCCGGGGGCCCAGGGCACAGGACTGAGACGAGGTGCGCCATGTACGCGAGAACTCTGGCTGTCGGAGCACTCCTTGCCGGAGCCGCGCTCGGCGCGACGGCTCCGGTGGCCCAGGCGGTGGAGGCCGGCGCGGTCGCCGTGACCCCGGGCAGCACGGCACCCGGCACGAACGTCCGTATCGGCGCGTCCGGCTGTGCGACTTCCAACCCCAACGCGTCGGCCCGCGCCTACTCCGACGCGTTCCCGACCGCGTCCCTGACGGCCATCGGCAGCCAGGGAGAGGTCAGCGGCACCGCGACGGTGTTCTCCGGCGCCAAGGCGGGCACGTACACCGTCACGGTCGTCTGCGACGTCACCAACCCCAGCCAGAAGTACACGGGTTCCCTCACCGTGACCGGCTCCTCCGCCACTCCTCAGGGCGTACGCGGCGGCCTCGGCGGCTCCTTCGAACCGGGCCCGGGCACGATCGCGGCGGGCACCGCGCTGGTGGCGCTCGGCGTGGGCGCCACCGTGTACAAGCTGCGCCGGCGCGGCAGTCACTCCGCCTGAAGCACGCGCACCTCGGCCCGCTTTCGGTTCTCCGCCCGAAAGCGGGCCGAGGTGCGTCGGAGGCGGGGCTCTCAGACCAACGCGGCTGCGTGAGCCGCGCGATTCTCGGCCAGCCACTTCTCCAAGCGGTCCCAGCGCTCCCATCCGCCGCGCTCCCGCCAGATCCTCAGGTACAGCTCGTCACCCGCGGCCAGCCGGGCCGTCACAAATTCCCGGCACCTTTGCGTCGCCTGCTCGATGATCCCTGGCAGGCCGGCCCGCTGCGCGGCCGTGAGCCCGTAACCGTCCGCCAGGGCCCGTAGCCTCGCCGGCACATCCAGACCTCGGGGGTACGAGGTGAGCGCCGACTCGGGGTCGAGCATCGGCACCCAGTAGCGCGCCGCCATCGCGACATCCCAGAGCGGACGTCCGGGTGCGGCCAGATCGAAGTCGATCACGCCCACGGCCAGGCCGTCGCGGAAGACGACGTTCTCGGGGCACAGGTCGTTGTGGCACAGGAGTGTGCCGCCTTGCGGATCGGCCAGATCCTGTGGCCAGTCGGCGGCGTCGACCGCAATCGTGGCGGACGCATCGTGCAACCGCCGGATCAGCGCTCCCACCGAGCGCAGTACTTCTGTCGTCGTCATCTCGGCGGAGAACGGCGGCAGCGGTACGTGGCCGTCGATGAACGTCAGCCGCTCCCTGCCCTGTGCCACCTGGGCGACGGGCACCGGGGCGTCCGCGAAACCGCTGTCGTGCAGAGCGTTCAAGTAGGCGTGCAGGGTGGCCGCGTGCGCGGGTGCGGGGCGGTCGACAAGCCGGCCGATCCGGCGTACCTGCCCCGCGTTGGCCAGTCCGCCGGCCAGCTCCTGCCCGTCCGCCCCGTCGTGTTCCGTGGTGCCGTCTCGCGTCATACCGAGACGCTATGCCCGGACCAGTACCGACACGGCGTGCGTAGAGTGCCGGGATGATCGAGATTCCCGGGGAGTTCGAGCAGTGCACGCTGGCCCGTGAAGGGGAGAAGGGTGCCGCTTGGCTGGCCCGGCTTCCGTCTCTCGTCGACGAGTTGCTGCAGCGGTGGGGCTGCGTGCCGGACGGGGCCGTGCTGCACGGCGGGGTGGCCGTCGTCGTGCCGGTGCGCAGCGCCATCGAGGGACCCGCCGTGTTGAAGGTGTCGTTTCCGCATCCGGGCAATGTGCACGAGCCCGACGCGTTCGCCGCCTGGCAGGGTCGCGGCGCCGTACGGCTGTACGCGAGAGACGACGCGCGGTTCGCGATGCTCCTCGAACGCGCGCGGACACGGACACTCGCCGAGTGCGGTGACCCGGACGAGATGGTGACCGTCGCGGGGCGCATCAGCCGGCGCCTGGCCGTGCCCGCACCGGAAGGGCTGCCGCGGCAGAGTGCACGGGCCGGGGAGTGGGAGCGACGGCTGGTCACCGACGCCGAGGAGTTCGCCGGCGCGCTGCCACAGCGTGTGGTGGACGCCGCGGCGGCGACGGTCCGTGAACTCGCCTTCGTACAGCCGGAGGTGCTCATCCACGGCGATCTGCATCCGCGCAACATCCTGGGGGCACAGCGGGAGCCCTGGCTCGCGGTGGACCCCAAGGGTTATGTGGGCGATCCGGCGTGGGACGGCGGCACACTCCTCAAGTCCATGGGCTATGTGTTCATCGACGCCGACGACCCGGGCAAGGAGGTCCACCGCGCCCTCGGCCTCTTCGCGGAAGCCGCCGAGCTGGAGCCCGAGCGGGTGCGGCGCTGGGCACAGCTCCATGCCGTCGAGGCCGCCTACTGGGCGCGCCGGCACGGGTTCCGTGTGGCGCGGGGCGGGCCGGAGCTCGACCGGATCACCCTGCTGGCCGGGCATCTCGCAGAGGCGCTGACCGACTGAGCCACGGTTCCGCCCGGAGCTGCTCGCAAGGGCCACTCGGCTCAGCCCGGGCGGCGAAGCCGGCCCCGGTGGGGCAGCGTGCTGGCATGCGCCGCCTCCTCACCTCCGCCGTGCTCCTCGCCACGCTCGCGGGCGCCACCGCCATGGCCGCGCCCGCCCGCACCCTGGACCCCCGGACCTTGGACACCCCGGGCCCCACGCTGGACACCCCCGGCCGCGACGGCACCAACGTCCTGCTCGTCGGTCTCGACAGCCGCTCCGGCCTGACCACCGAGCAGCGCAACCGGCTGCATGTCGGCGGCGTCGCCTGCGACTGCACCGACGTGATGATGCTCGCCCATCTCTCCGAGGACGAGCGGCGGTTGAGCGTGGTCTCGATCCCGCGCGACTCGTACGCGGAGTTCGCCGCACATGATCACCCACGCCACAGCGGGAAGATCAACGCGGCCTGGCAGCACGGCGGCGGGGACCTCACCCGCCGCACGGTGGAGCAGGCCACCGGCGTACGGATCGACCATTATGCCGAGACCGATTTCCTGGGCTTCGCCGGCGCCGTCGACCGGCTCGGCGGGGCCACCGTCTGCACATCGAGAGCTGTCTTCGACCAGGCGGCCGGACTGCGTCTCAAGCCCGGCACCCACCAGATCAACGGCAACAAGTCCGTACGCTACGCACGGGCCCGCCACGTCAACCCGCCCGGCGACGGCGGCCGGGTCCGCCGACAGCAGCGCCTCGTCGCCGGACTCCTCGCCCGGCTGCGGGAATCGGGCGCCCTCGACAGTCCCGTCAAGGCGCTCGGCATGGTCGGCGCGCTGCACGGACTGCTGCGGACCGACCCGCACACCACCCCGGCCGAACTGGCCGCGCTCGCCCTCGCGGCCGTCCGGCTCCCCTCGGAGCGGACCGAGTTCGCGAACGTGCCGGTGGCGGACGCCGACCACCGAGTCCCCGGCTCAGGCTCCACCGTCCTGTGGGACCGCGACCGCTCCGACGCCCTCTGGTCCGCCCTGCGCGCGGACCGTCCCATCACCGGCGACCCGCGCATCCAGCCCACGGGCGCGAGCGCGGTGGGCATCCCGCTGTCGTCGGTCCAGCTGCGCGTATCCGACCCGGTCACCGGATTCGCCCTGCTCCGCGCGGGATTCACCGTCCTCAGCGGGGAGCCCCGGCACAGGGAGCCGAAGGAACATCACGCGACCTGGATCTTCTACGGACCTTCGGCCGCCCGGCACGCAGAAGCGCTGCGGGCGGCCCTGCCCGAGGCGCGAGCACGCCTCGTCAGGGACCTGGGACGGGTCATCGAGGTACAGGTGGGCCGCGGCGGCCGCACCCTGACACCCGTCGCCTACGACCGCAGCGGCTTCGAGGGACCTCCCGTCACGGGCGACCGTCTGCTGTGCCCGTGACGAGAAGTCGCACTATCCGCGTGCCGCTTCGAAGCGGTCCGCCCAGTACGCCGTGCGGTCCAGGTAGGCCGTCTCGGCGGCCTCACCCGTCTTTCCGTACGCTCCTTCGAAGGTGAGATAGCCGTGGCCGGACGGCGGCGAGCCGTCGGCCGGTTCGATGGAACTGCCCTCGTGCCACTCGTTGAACGACGTCACCGACACCCAGGCCGGTGAGCCGCCGATCGCCGGGTCGAGGGCGTTGGTCCACTGCCTGTCGTAGGCGGCGCCGTTCGCGCGGTCCACGGTCGGGGTGGTGTTGCCGGGGACGGCGCGGTCGTCGAGATAGCCCGGCGCGACCGAAGGCGCCCAGACCAGACCGTTGGCCCGGGCGTAGTCGCCGGCCTGCTTCCAGCCGGGTGCGGTGGCGCCCGCGATCCCGTCGTAGGTGTAAAGACCCGAGAAGTGCGCGATCTTCGTGGTGTCGGTGGTCTGAGCCAGGACGATGCTCGTGTCCGTCACTTGGTCGAGGGCCGACCAGTCACTGATCCTGAGGCTTTCGAAGACGTAGAACGCGGACTTCCCGCCGTGCTCGGCCGAGCGGTAGAAGGCAGGGTGATCGCCGTACGTGGCGTTGATGTACTCGATGTCGGCCACTGTGGAGGCCGCCGTGCGCTCCGCGTAGGGCTCCAAGTGCCAGGCGACCTTGATGCCTTCCTTCGCCGCCGCGTCCAGCACCCCCTGGGCGAGCTGGTCCTCGTAGCCGCCGCGGCCCCACCAGCTGTAGACGATGACCCCCGCGCCGGACTGCCTCACCCACCGCATGTGCCGGTCCACGACCGCCGCCATGTCTCCGGAGTCGTACGGGCCGAGCGAGGGGTAGAAGTCGGCGCCGATGTCCTCGGGCGGGGTGTGTCCGCCCTGCGGCCAGTGCCGCCAACTCCCGTTCACCGCGGGGCTTCCGTACCACGGGTAGTAGAAGAGGTGCACGTTCTGCGAGCCGGCCTCGGCCGCCGGCTCGGTGGTCAGGGAGAGCGTGTCGATGTCGAAGAGAGCCCCGGAACCTCCGGTGAAGCGGAGCACGAGAGGTCCGGCCGCGGTGCCCGTCAGTTCGGTGGTCACCGTCGTGAACGTCTCCCAGCCGCCGGTGACCGGCACCTGCACGGACCCGAGCAGCGTGCCGGTCGAGGAGCCTGCGCGGATCTCGATGGTGCCGCCCGCGCCGGCCGATGACACCTTCGCGGTGAAGCGCCGAGCGCCGTCGGTGGGCACGGTGGCGTAGGCCGCCCAATCGCCGCTGTCGATGTAGCCGAGCGTCAGTCCGCCACTGGCCGTGGTGTGCGAGGCGCTCTGCATCCCGGAACCCGAAGTGAACGACTCGGCCTCGACGGTCGCCGCACCCGCCTTCGGCGAGCAGTCCGCCGCGGCCTGACCCGACGCGTACCGTACGGCGCCGAGCAGCAGGGTGCGGAAGGCGGGATCGGCGTACGACTCGGCGGTGTGCCCGAGACCGGTGTAGAAGGAGCGGCCCTGGCCCTGCGCATGGCACCAGGTGACGGGGTGGTCGCCCGCCATCTCCCCGCCGCTGTACGTCGATTCGTCCAGTGACTGCAGGACCCGTACGCCCGCCCGCGGGCTGGCGCGGTAGTTGTACCACTCGTCGGTCCGCGTCCAGGTGGCGCCCAGGTGCGCGGTCGCCGGATGGCCGCGGTCCTCGTTGACCACGCTGGCCTGCTGAATCGCCGGATGGCTCTTGAACCAGGCGCCGACCAGCTGCCCGTAGTACGGCCAGTCGTACTCGGTGTCGGCCGCCGCGTGCACACCGACGTAGCCGCCGCCGGAGTCCACATACGTCTGCAGGGCGCCTTGTTGGGCGTCGCTGAGGACGTCGCCGGTGGTGTTGAGGAAGACCACCGCCTCGTAACCGGAAAGGCTCTGCTCGGTGAAGACCGAGGAGTCCTCGGTGGCGGTGACGGCGAAGTCGTGTTCCTGGCCGAGGGCCCGGATCGCCTCGACACCCGCCGGGATCGCGTCGTGCCGGAAACCTGCCGTCTTCGAGAAGACCAGGACGTCGAAGGACGCGGCGGCAGCCGACGGCAGCGGGGCGAGCAGGGTCGTGGCGAGCGCGAGCACCATGGCGGCCGGGCCGCGCCGCAGACGCCGTACGAGATTCCTCATCTTCCGCTCCTGACGGGCGAGTCGGTGGCGAACGTGAAGGCGTCGACGTCGAACAGGTTGCCCTGGCCCGTCGGTCCCTTGAAGAGCAGCACGAGGTCCGTGGTGCCCGTGGGCGCGCCGGACAGACCCGTGGTGACGTCTCGGAAGTTCTCCCAGCCGCCGGTCACCGGCACTGTCACGGATCCGAGCAGTGTCCCGGTCGGCGAACCGGCGCGGATCTCGATGGTGCCGCCCGCGCCGGCGGAGGAGATCCGGGCGGTGAAGGTGGTGGTGTTGCCGAGGGCGTACGGCTCGAAGGAGATCCAGTCGCCGTCGTCGGTGAACCCGACGGTGTTGGCGCCCTCCGCGGGGCCGTGCCCGGCGATCTGGATACCGGACTGGGCGGAGAAGTGCTCGGCCTGGCGGTGGCGCGGCTGCAGGACGTGCTTGCTGTGCGAGGTCAGACCGTCCTTGTCGGTGTACTCGGCGTCGAAGACCCCGTACAGGTTGGCCGCGCTGTCGTGTTCGCCGTCGGCCGGGACGGTGATGGTGCCGGTGCAGCCGTTCTGCGAGGTGATGGCGTGTTCATGGCTGTCGTGGCCGAGGAGGTAGGTGACCTCGACCTTCGCGCAGTCGATCGCGCCGTCCTCCGGATCGCTGACCGTCACCGCGAACGGGACGGTGTCACCGAAGGAGAAGAGCTGCCCGTCGAGCGGCTGGGTGAGTGTGACCGTCGGCGCCGTGTTGCCCGCCGTGATCACCAGACTGGAGGAGCCGGTCAGGCCTTCCGGGTCCTGCACCGTGAGCGTCGGGCGGTAGGTGCCCTTTGCTGTGTACGTGTGGGACGGATTGGCCTCGGTGGAGGTGGAGCCGTCGCCGAAGTCCCAGTGGTAGGTGAGGGGTTGGCCTTCCGGATCGGAACTGCCCGCCGAGGAGAACTGGACGCTCAGCGGCAGGGCGCCGGAGGTCTTGTCCACGGCCGCCTCGGCGATCGGGCTGCGGTTGCTGCCGGCGAGGTACTCGATCCGGTACAGGGCCTGGTTGCCCGAGCCCGTGCCGTAGTCGAGGACGTACAGGGCGCCGTCCGGGCCGAAGTCGCTGTCGATGATCTGGGTGCCGGTCCAGGGGAAGTCCTCGATCACCCCGGGGGACCCGTCGCCCTTCACCTCGATCGACTTGATCCACTTGCGGCCGTACTCGGTGGCGAAGAACCGGCCGTCGAGCGACTGCGGGAACTTCACGTCCGAGTCGAGCTGCGGGTCGTAGCGGTACACCTCGCCGCCCATCGGCGATTCCGAGCCGCTGCCGAACTCCGGCGGCGAACCCTCCCAGCCGTACTTGATCCAACTCGCCTTGGCGGGCGGCAGCTCGGCCTGGCCCGTGTTGCGCTGCGAGTTGTTCGTCGGGCCGCCCGCGCAGTCGTACTTGGCGCCGGAGGGGCCGCTGGGGAAGGTGAACTCGCTGTACGTCTCGTCGGTGGTGTTCGTGCCGGTGCAGTACGGCCAGCCGTAGTTGCCGGGCGCGGCGACACGGTCGAACTCGACCTGGCCGCCGGGACCGCGGTTCGGATCGCCGCCGCCCGCGTCGGGGCCGTAGTCGCCCAGGTAGACGACGCCCGTCGCCTTGTCGACGCTCATACGGAACGGGTTGCGGAATCCCATCGCGTAGATCTCGGGCCGGGTGTTCGCCGTGCCCGGGGTGAACAGGTTGCCCTGGGGGATCGTGTAGCCGCCGTCCGCGGTCGGCTTGATGCGCAGGAGTTTGCCGCGCAGGTCGTTGGTGTTCCCCGAGGAGCGCTGGGCGTCGAACTGCGGGTTGCGGTCGATGCGTTCGTCGATCGGCGCGTAACCGCTCGAGTCGAACGGGTTGGTGTCGTCGCCGGTGGTCAGGTACAGGTTCCCGGCCGAGTCGAAGTCGATGTCACCGCCGACATGGCAGCACTGGCCGCGGTCGTTGGCGACTTCGAGCACGACCTTCTCGCTGGCCATGTCGAGGGTGTTGTCCGTCTTGAGCGTGAACCGGGAGAGATTGAGATGCCCCTTCCACGGCTCGAAGTCCGCCGCGCTGCCGGTCGCAGGGGCGTCGCCGCCGGGGGTGTCGAGCTTGGGGGAGTAGTAGACGTACACATGGCGGCTGGTGGCGAAGTCCGGGGCCGCCGCGATGCCCTGCAGGCCCTCCTCGTCGTGGGTGTACACGTCGAGCTTTCCGGCCGATGTGGTGTTCCCGGCGTGGTCCGTGTATCTGATCGTGCCGTCACGTGCGGTGTGCAGCGTGGAGCGGTCGGGGAGGACGGTGAGCGACATGGGCTCACCCAACTCGGCTGGTCCTGCCGCCAGTTGGACCTGTTGGTAGTCGGCGGCAGGGATGGCCTGTGTGGCGGCGTGTGCGGATGGGGTGCCGGATCCGGTGGCGGTGCCGGTGGCGGTGCCGGTGCCGGTGCCGGTGAGTACGAGTGTCAGTGCGGTGAGCAGTTTGAGCCCTGTGCGGGGGCTTCGGGGCATGGGGGGAACCTCCTGACGCTTGGGGGTGAGTCAGGCAGGGCGCGCGCCGCCGCGCTTGCTGCGGGGGTGCGGGGGTGCGGGGGTGCCGTGTGCAGTGGGGTGCGAAGTGCGTGAATTACGCGTTCAGTACGCAGAATTGCGCGGAACTGAGAGTGCCTTGCATGCTGGCGAGCGACCCGAAATTTGTCAAGGGCCTGTCAAAATTCGGCGGGTCGGCCGCACCACCGTCGCGTGCATCGAGCGCGGCCAGCGGGCCGGCCGCTGCGCACCGCCACACGGGCTGAATGAACGCCCTCGGCTCACCTCAGGAACGCAGCCGTGCGCCGGCCGCTACGGTGCCGGGCCATGTCGCGTACGCACAGGGCGGTGTGGGCGAGGGCCCGTTGCGCGGGGTCGGTTGCGTCGAAGCCGCAGGCACCGGCCAGACGCGCGAGCCGGTAGTCGACGCTGTTGGGGTGCAGATGCAGTTCGTCGGCGGTCAGGCGCCGGTCGCACCCGTGCCGCAGATAGGCGCGCAGGGTCTGCTCCCAGTCCGGGTGCTCGTCCAGCGGGGCGAGGCGTTGCAGCAGGAGCTGGAAGGCCGGACCGGGGCGGGTGAGCTGGTATTCGATCAGCAGGTCGGCGAGGTGATAGATCCCGGCGGGCCGGTGTGTGGCGACCGCGATCTCCGCGATCTCGGCGCTCTGCGCGGCAGCCGAGGGGATATCTGCGGTAACGGCGAGTGTGGCGCCGACGTGCACGTCGACGTCGAGGACACCGATGAGTCGCTGCAGCCCGGCATGGGCGCGGTCCGCGGCGCCTGAGGTGTGGCCGGGCAGGGGGATGAGGACGGTGGCGGTGGGATCGCCGATGAGGGCGAGGACACCTCCGTCGCTGTGCTCGCTGAGCACCCGCTGGATCGTGTTGGCGCGACGGTGGTGGACGACCAGCGGCGGATCGGCCTCGCCGGTGACGGGTCCGGTGAGGTGGAGGCAGAGCACGAGGTAGCGCTCGGCCAGGGTGAGTCCGGCCCGGCGGGCAGAGGTCTCCGGGTCCTCGCCCGCCAGCAGGGCCGCGAACACGCCGTAGCGGGCGTCGCGTTCACCGGTGCTCAGGCGGGCCGCCTCGTGGTGGTAGCCGCGCAGCACCAGAGTGGTGACCGCGAGCAGGTGTGCGTGGGTGCGTGCGGTGAGCCGCAGCAGCCCCGCCGCGTCCTGGCTCCCGACTTCGTCAAGGACCGCTTCCCATACGGCGTTGAAGCCGAGCTGGTAGTCGCGCATCAGGTTCTCCACCGGCTGGCCCTCGCTGGCGCGCCGGGCCGCGGACGCCACCAGGTCCGCGGCGTCCTCCTCGGTGACGGGACGGTCTTCGGGGTTCTGGAGGGAGCGGACGAAGAGGTCGATGTTGTAGCCGACGATCCAGGCGAGGTCCGCGTCGGGCGATGACCCCGCCAGCCGGGCCAGCACACGTTCGACGAGCTGCCGGCGCCGGTCCTGGATCCACTGCGCCGCGGGAGTTCCGGCGATCCTCAACACCACATCTTTTGGAGATGTCACAACGCCAGGCTGCCACAGTCTGGGGTCCGGTCAATTTCCGTTGTGCCCTGATGAGGAGAGGGTCGACCTCGTACCGCACGCACCGGGCGAAGAAGGCAGTGACATGACGACGATCCACGACGATCTCAAGTGGCCGGACGGCCCCGTCGAAGCGGGCCCGGACGGGCGCGTCGCGGATGGTGCCTTCCTCGGTCTTGAAGTGCTGGATTCCTGGCAGCGCGAGCTGGACGCTCGCGGGCTGCGGGCCACCGGCTCCGACAGCCACCACGCCTACGTGGCGTCACTGGTGGAGCGGCTCGGCCGGGTCGGGGTGCAGGACGTACGTGAGGAGAAGCTGCCGCTGCGGCGGTGGACGCCTCGGCGCCGGCAGCTCACGCTCGACGCCGCGGGCGGGCCGGTCGAGGTGCCGCTGGTGACGCCGGTCGCCTACTCGGGACGCACCCCGGCCCACGGCGTGACCGCCCCGCTGTCCGCGAAGGCGGTCACGGGACACATCGGGGTGGTCGACATCGCCCTGCCTGCCCTGCAGGCGCACGTATTCGACGACCTCGACTGGGCCGGCCCGGACGGAGTCCGCCACGACGCGGACTACGACCCGGCCACCCCGTACGAGCGGGTGTGGCTGAGCCAGGACGCCATGCGCGAGTGCCTCGACCGGTTCGCCCGCGTCGGCGCGAGCGGACTGATCCTCGTCGTCGACCTGCCGGCCGAGGCCATGCGGGAGGGCTACCTCCTCTACGACGGTGTGCACCGCGGCCTGCCGGCCGTCTTCGTCAGCCGCGAGCAGGGAACGCTGCTGCACGCGGCCGCCGCCGAAGGACGCGAAGCCACCCTCGTCCTGGAGGCCCGCGTGGAGGACGTCGAGACCGCCAACGTGCTGGGCCTGATCCCCGGCGCCAGCGACGAACTGGTCGTCCTGCACTCCCACACCGACGGCACCAACGGCCTGGAGGACAACGGCCCCGAAGCCATCCTCGCCATGGCCCAGTACCTGGCCCGCATCCCTCGGGAAGAGCTGCCGCGCAGCGTGCTCGTCCTGCTGACCACCGGCCACTTCACCACCTACACCGCCTGGGGCCTGGAAGCCTTCCTGGACCGGCACCGTGACGACCTGGTGCCGAAGATCGCCGCGGCTCTGTGCCTGGAGCACCTCGGCGCCCGTCCCTGGCCTCACGACAAACAGCCCGAAGGCCCGGTACCGCAGCACGAGTTCGGGTGCGTGTTCGCCAGCCCCCACCAGAAGGTCATCGACGCCGTACGCGGGGGCCTGGACCGGGCCGCGGTCACCGAGTCACGGGTCCTGCGGCCCTTCGTCCCCGACACCACCGGCCGCTCCCCGGACGGCACGACCTGGCCCGGCGACGGCAGCGCGTTCTGGCACACCGCCGGCCTGCCCTCGGCGAACTTCATCACCGGCCCCGGCTACCTCCTCAACGCCGAACCCGTCCTGGACTTCATCGACGTGGAAGCGATGCGCCGGCAGGCCATCGCCTTCACCGAGACCGTCCTCGAGCTGTGCACCATCCCCTTCGCCGAGCTGCACACCCGCAGGGATCCGTCATGAGCGCCACGGTGCACGCGACCGGTGCGGAACCGGTCCGCTCCCGCACCGGCATGGTGCGGGTAGGCGTCGGACTGCTGCTGGGCACGCTGGCCTGGTCGATGGCCTTCGCCACCGCCACCGCCGTCCTCCTGCCCGCCCGCATCGAGGACATCGCCCCCGACGACAAGGTGACCCTGCTGGCCGTCCTCACCACCACGGCCGCGCTCGTCGGCCTCCTGGCCAACATCACCATCGGCGCGCTCAGCGACCGCACGCGTACCCGGCTCGGCTCCCGCACCCCCTGGATCATCGGTGGCGCAGTGGCCACCGTCGTGTTCATGTCCCTGCTCGCGGCTGCCACCACCTTCTGGGCCATGCTCGTCTGGTGGTCCCTGACGGTGATCGGGCTCAACGCGCTTACCGCACCGCTGACCGCGATCGTTCCCGACCGCGTACCGACCGCACGCCGCGCCACCCTCTCCGCCGTGGTCGGCATCGGCGTTCTGCTCGGCAACGCCGCCGGCGCACTGACCGGCGCCGCCTTCCTCGACTCGCCGGCCACCGGGCTCGCCGCCACCGGCATCGTCTCCGCGCTGCTGGCCCTCGTCGCTGTCGCCGTGGCCCCCGACCTGCCCAACACCTCCGACCAGGGCGCCCCGCCACTGACGATCCGCACCCTGGCCCGATCAGTGAAGTTCCCCAAGGCCGCACCGGACTTCCACTGGGCACTGTGGGGCCGACTCCTGCTCGTTCTCGGCTACTTCATGATCAACAGCTATCAGCTGTACATCCTCATCGACCACGTCGGACTCAGCAAGAAGCAGGCCGCGGCCGCCCTGGGCCTCAACTCGGTGCTTTTCCTCGCCGCTGCGATCGCCAGCTCAGCCGTCGCGGGACCACTCTCCGACCGGACCGGGCGCCGCAAGCCGTTCGTCATCGGCGCCTCCCTGGTGGCACTGCTGGCCATCGCCATCCCGCTGACGTGGGCGACACCGGGAGGCATGACCGCCTTCTCCTGCGTCGGCGGACTCGCCTTCGGCTGCTACTACGCCGTCGACGCCGCGCTGATGGCCGACGTCCTGCCGAATCAGGACGCCCGCGCCAAAGACCTGGGCATCCTCAACGTCGCCAACACCGCCGGCCAGGCCCTCGCCCCCGTCGCCAGCTCCGGCCTCGTCGGTCTCGGCATGGGCTACTCACCGGCCTTCACCGGCGCCATGGCCGCCTGCCTCCTCGGCGCGATCCTCATCGTCCCGATCCGCACCGTCCGCTGACCGCACGCCCACCGCCCGTACCCGGGCCGGCCCGAACACCGAGCGGAGCACCATGCCCAAGGACCAGCCCCTACCGCCCGGACACGAGACCGATGGCCGCGGGCACGAGACCGATGGCCGCGGGCACAGCACCCGCCGCCTCCCGTCGGGAACCGTGGTGCACACCTGGACTCCGGCCGAACCTGCCGTGGCCATGGTCCAGTTGCAGCACGGTTTCGCCGAATACTCCGAACGCTTCGTCCACCAGTACTCCCGACTCATCCCTCACCTGGTCAGCCAAGGGATCGAGGTGTGGGCCATGGACCTGCCCGGACACGGCCGCTCGCCAGGACGCCGCGGCGTCGTCGACGTCCGCCGGGCAGTCGAAGAACACTTCCGCGTACGCCGCGACATGCTCGTCCGACAGCTCCCGCTCCTCGTGCTCGGGCACTCCCTGGGCGGACTGGTCACGGCAGGCAGCATCACCGCCGACCCAACCGGAGTCGCGGGCGCGGTGCTCCTGTCTCCCGCTCTCCCACCACCGCCGCCAGCCGCAATTCAGGCCCTTCTGAACTCCATCGCCCGGATCCTGCCGGCGGTACCGGCACCAGTGCCTGCCGCTCCGGCAGCAGAACTGACCCGGCGCGCGGACGTCGTACGGCAGGCGACGCAGGATCCCCTGATGGCTCACCGCTCCCTCCCACTCCTTGTCGCCACCAGTTCCCTCGCCGTCGCCGGCAGCGTGTGGGCCGCCGCCTCGCAATGGAAGCTCCCATGCCTGGTCATCCACGGCACTGCCGACACCTCCACCGACCCCCGAGCCAGCCGACGCCTGGCCACCCTCCTGAGCCACAAGAACAGTGCCTACCTGCCGATCACGGATGGCCGGCACGAACTGCTGCACGACGACGATGCCGCCCTCGTCCTTCAGCACGTAGTCACCTTCGTGAACAACTGCCTCGGAACGTGATCTCCGAGAGAGGAGCGCCTCTGCACGGACCGCGATAGCTGATGGCTGTCAGGCATGGAAGAAGGGCCTCTTGGTAGCTCGCGGTTGTCGAGTCCAGCGAGAAGCAAGAGGCCCTGTTGTCGAAGTGTCGCGTGGTCAGCGCCCCATCACCCTGACCGCCCGGCTCGATCCCGCCGACGCACTGGACCGTGCGTACGACCCCCGTGGCCGTCCCCTGTGGAGAACGGGCCCCCGCGTAACCGCGGTTGAGGCCGGCTTCGATCCCCGACGTCGAACGCGACACCGGCCCCCTCAGCCGTGGTCATACACGGTGACCGCTATGCCCCGCGCGCAGAGCGCTTCCTGGACGAGCGGCTCGATCCGCTCCCACTTCCCGCCGGCCAGGCCACAGCCGATCCGCGGCATGTGCACGGATGCCTTGTGCTCGACCGCCTGCGCGGCCAGCGCGACCAGACAGCGCCGCACGGCGTCGTAGCGGATCGGGGGACCCGCACTGCCTGTCCGGATGCCCCGCTGCCCGATCATGTTGGCCACGTGGATGTCATCCCTGACCCGGACAAGGCGTACGGCGCCGAGCCCGAAGTCGTTGCCCGCCCGCTCCCGGTGCCAGCGGCGGTAGTCCCGCTCGGGCTCGGGCCAACGGCGGGACAGGGCCAGGACGAAGCCCTTGCCCCAGCCGCCCAGGTCGTTGCACACATGGGCGATGATCTTCGGCCCCTTGGCCTGCGGGTTCGTCGCGTCCCCGCGGACGACCGACAGTGGTCGCACAGTGTCCCCCCGTTCCGTATCCGCCCCGGCCCTACTGCCCGTCCGCGGCCTTCGCCGCCGCCTCGACCCGCTCCCGGTGCGCGAGCCACGCCTCTGCCTCGGTGGTGGCGAGATCCGACTTGCCCTCGGCCCAGCCGGCCGATCCGTCGATCAGCTCCCGCACGATGTCGGCATGTCCGGCATGCCGGTGCGTATCGGTGAGCACCCGTACGACCAGGTGATGGAGTGTCGTGGCCCGCCGGTGCTCCGGCCACCACGGCACCTGGCCGATCGCGTCGAGATCGTGCAGGGCGAAGGTCTTGTCGGCATGTGTCCACGCCGCGCGGTAGAGCGCGACGATCTCCTCGCGTGACTCGTCCGCGGTCGCCCACATGTCCGCGTGCGGGTCGTCGCCGCCCTGTGTGTACCACCAGGCCGGCGGGTTCTCACGGAAGTACGGGCGGTCGAACGAGTCGCCGAAGTAGCCCAGTTCGACACCGGCGAGGTGCTTCACCAGGCCGAGCAGGTTGGTGCCCGTGGGCGTCAGCGGCCGACGCGCGTCGTACTCGGACAGTCCTTCCAGCTTCCACACGAGGGCGTCCCGAGCGGCCTGCAGATACTCGAGAAGATCTTCCTTGGGTGTCGATGTGCTCATGCGGGAAGTCTCGCAGTCGCCACTGACAACGGGCCGTGCGGGGCCGCTCGGTCAGGCCGGACGGCCGCCGCTCACCGAGGCCCCCCGCGTCAGGAGCAGCAGCGCGTCCACCAGATCCTCCGCGGGCGACCCGGTGGCCAGCCGCCGCAGCTGCTGCCCGAAGACCAGCGCCACCGCGGTGCTCGCCATCCGCTCCGCGTCACGTACGCCAAGACCCGTCAGGATCCGCGCGGCAAGGCGGTCGTACGCCGCGAAACACTCGGCCGCCGCGGCCCGCAGCCGTTCGTCGCGCCCGGCCTGGACATAGAGCTCGAACGGCGCGATATGCCGCGCGTCGAAGGCCGTACCGCCCGCCACCTGCGCCACCATCCGTGCCGCGCCCTCCAGTTCGATGCCCTCGCCCCGGCACTGGTCGGCGAGCTCGGTGAACCGCCGGGTCTCCACCGAGACGAAATGCAGCAGCGACTCACGCAGCAGATCGTGCTGTGTGGCGAAGTGGTACGTCACCGAGCCGAGCGAGACCCCGGCCTCCTTGGCGATCCGCCGGTTGGTCAGCGCGGCCACACCGTCGTCGCCGATGATCCGCAGCACCGCGTCGACGATGCTCTGGCGCGTCGCGGAGGACTTCGCGGCGCCGGTCTGTGCGGGAACGGACGTGCTGCTCATACGGCCATCCTCCCATCTCCCTTACGACAGGCCACGGTTGTCGCTACTGTTCGTTCGAACGAACAGAATCCGTGAAGGGTACTCATATGCGTATCGCCGGTTCCACCGTTGTGCTGACCGGCGTGACCGGAGGTCTCGGTCTGGCGACGGCGCGCCGACTCGCCGCCGACGGCGCCGAGTTGATCGTCAGCGGCCGGCGCGCCGACGCCCTCGAAGAGGTTGCGAAGGAGCTGGGTGCCCGGGCGGTCGTCGCCGATCTCGCCGTGGCGGAGGATGTGGACCGGCTCGCCGAGGAGTGCGCCGAGGCCGATGTGCTGATCGCGAACGCGGCGCTGCCGTCCAGCGGCGATGTGCTCGACTACACCCCCGAACAGATCGACCGCGCCCTGGCGGTGAACCTGCGCGCGCCCATCATGCTGGCCCGCCGGATGGCCCCGCGGATGGTCGAGGCGGGCCGCGGCCACATCGTGTTCGTGGGGTCACTCTCCGGGAAGGCCACCAGCCGTTCCGCTTCTCTCTACAGCGCCACCAAGTTCGGTCTGCGCGGCTTCGCCCTGAGCCTGCGCCAGGATCTGCACGGCACCGGCGTCGGGGTCTCGCTCGTCCAGCCCGGGTTCGTCCGTGACGCGGGGATGTTCGCCGACACGGGAGCGCCCGCGCCGGGCGGTGTCCGTACGGTCGGGCCCGACCAGGTGGTGGCGGCCGTGATCAGGGCGGTCGAGCAGAACCGGGCCGAAATCAACGTGGCACCCGTGGAGTTGAAGGCGCTGACCGCCGTGGCGGGCCAGTTCCCCGCGCTCGCCGAACGGGTGCAGCGCCGCTCGGGCGCGCACCGCGATGTCGTCAAGATCGTCGACGCCCAGCAGAACAAGCGCTGAGACCCGAGGAGGGCGACACCCGTGGACACCCGACTGATCCCGCACCCGCCCCGCCGCGTGCCCGTGCTCGGCGACATCCTGGGCGTCTCGCCGCGCACTCCTGTCCAGGACTCCGTCCGGATCGCCCGTGAGTTGGGCGCGCCCCTGTTCGTACGGAAGATATTCGACAAGGAGATCGTCTTCGTCTGCGGTGCGGGACCCGCCGCCGACCTCTCGGACGAGAAGCGCTTCGGCAAGCACGTGGGCCTCGGTATCGAGGCGCTGCGCAACCTCGGCGGTGACGGCCTGTTCACCGCGTACAGCGACGAGCCCAACTGGCAGGCCGCGCACGACATCCTCGCCCCCGCCTTCACCCAGTCCGCGATGCGCGCCTACCACCCGGTCATGCGGGACATGGCCCATCGGCTGCTCACGCACTGGGATGGGGCCGAGGCCCCGGTGGACGTGGCCGCCGACATGACCAAGCTGACCCTGGAGACCATCGCCCGCACGGGATTCGGCTACGACTTCGGATCCTTCGGCCGCAGCACCCCGCATCCCTTCGTCACGGCGATGACCGGCGCCCTGCGCCACGCCCAGCGGCAGACCGTCCGCCTCCCAGGCGTGGGCAACCTGCTCGCCCGGGGCGCGGACCACCGCAACGCCGAGCGGCTCACGTATCTCACCGAGATCATCGACGACGTGATCCGGGCCCGCCGCGCGGCCGATGACGAACGCACCGACGATCTCCTGGGCCTGATGCTGCACACCCGCCACCCCGAGACCGGCCGCCCCCTCGACGAGGTCAACATCCGCAACCAGGTGATCACTTTCCTGGTCGCCGGCCACGAGACCACCTCCGGTGCCCTCTCCTTCGCTCTTCACTACATGGCCCGTGACCCGCGGATCCTCGCCCGGGCCCGCGCCGAGGCGGACGCCCTGTGGGGAGTGCCCGGCGACCTGCCGCCCGAGCCGGCCTTCGAGCAGATCCCGAAACTCCGCTACATCCGCCGCGTACTCGACGAAGCCCTGCGCCTGTGGCCGACGGCTCCCGCGTACGGGCGCCAAGCGCGCGAGGACACCGTCCTCGACGGCAAGTACGCGATGCGCAAGGGGGATTGGGCCCTGGTCCTGCTCCCGGCCCTGCACCGGGACCCCACGGTCTGGGGCCCGGACCCCGAGACCTTCGACCCGGACCGTTTCGCACCGGGCGCCGTCAAGTCCCGCCCGGCCCACACCTACAAGCCGTGGGGTACGGGCGCGCGTGCCTGTATCGGCCGGCAGTTCGCGCTGCACGAGGCGATCCTCGTCCTCGGACTCCTCGTGCACCGCTACGACTTGAGCCCGGACCCGTCCTACGAACTGAAGGTCACCGAACTGCTCACGATGAAGCCCGAGGGCTTCGAACTCGAGGTAAGGCGCCGCACGGTGTGATCACACGGGTAGCGCGCCGAGCTGCCGCAGCTGCCCGAGGACATCGACGGCACCCCAGATCTCCACGATCCGGCCGCTGTCACCGAAGCGCAGCACGAACATCTCGTCGTACGTGACGGACCGCCCCGTCGGGGCAAGACCCCGGTACTCGCCCAGATGCGTCCCGGTCACCTTGTTCCGCGCGACGACCTTGTCGCCCTCGGCGATGAGGTCCTGGATGTGCACCTGGATATCGGGGAATGCGCGCAGCAGCGTCGGCCACACCTGACGGAACACCTCGAAGTCGGGCAGGTCCGTCGGCACGGGCGTGTGAAAGACGACGTCGGCGTCGACGTACTGATGAATCGCCTTGTCGATGACCTCGGCATCCCCGCTGTTCACCACGTCGTGGAACCGGCGAAAGGCTTCCTTGTTGTGCGCTGAAGGGTTTTGGCTCCGGGCTGCGTCGTGGGACATGAGAAGAACTCCTCTCCTCGCTCGTTGTGATGTGTGTCGTTCCTGGGACGAGGCCCGGGGGCACGCTGTGACATCGCTCGGCGCGGCCGTACCGGCTAGCCTCCCCGCATGACCACCGTCACCGTGGACATCCGCAAGTACGACGGCCGCCTCAGCGCCCGCTGGAGGGCGCGGTTGCTCGGCGCGGATGCGCACGGCAGCTGGCTCGCGACCGCGCAGGGTGTACCCGTGGAGTCCGCGAGCGGCGGGTGGATCACGCGATTTCCGTACGTGATGGTGGTGCCCCCTGACGCCTGGTGGACGGCCACGTTCTGCCGGCCGCCCGGGCCCGAGATCTACTGCGACGTGTGCACTCCCGCCCGCTGGACGGCCGACGGTGCGGAGCTCCACCTGGTCGATCTGGACCTCGATGTCGTACGGCCGCACGGCGCACCGCCCCATGTCGAGGACGAGGAGGAGTTCGCCGAGCACCAGGCGTCGTTCGGGTATCCCGAGGAACTGGTGAACCGGGCGCGCAGCACATGCGCCTGGCTGCGGGACGTGGTGCGCCGTGACGTCGGAGTGGAGCCGTTCTCCAGCACGTATCGCGGCTGGCTGGCCCGCGCGGACGGCCCGGACGGTGCCTGAGATCCTGATCCGATGAAGATCGCTGCCGCCCAGTTCACCTGCGTCCCCGCGGACGTTCCTGCCAACGTCCGCCGGATGGCCGATCTGGCCGGACAGGCCAAGGCCCAAGGCGCCGCACTGGTCGTCTTCCCCGAACTGGCGCTCACCGGATACGAGTTGGACGCCATCCGCAGCGATCCCACGCTGTGGACCCGGCACGACGATCCCCGTCTGGAGGCAGTGCGCACCAGCGGCATCGCCACCGTCGTGAACTGCGCCGCTCCCGGCGACGGTCAGCGCCCCGCGATCGACACGTTCGTGTTCGGGCCGGACGGCGCGCTGCTCACCACGTATCGCAAGCAGCACCTCTTCGAGCACGAGCAAGAGGTGTTCACCGCCGGGCGCGTCGACGGCCGCTTCGTGTACGGGGGAGCTCGGTTCGCGCTCGCGACCTGCTACGACAACCACTTCGACGCGCTGATCGACCGCGCGCGCGTCGACGGCTGCCAAGTCCACCTGGCCAGTTCGCTGTACGGCACGGGCGAGGGCCTGAAGGAGCGGGCCACGGTGTACCCAGGGATCGCGCGCAGCGCCGGACTGCATGTCGTGCTCGCCAACCATGTCGGCGCCGCAGGACCCTGGACCGCCTGCGGTCGCTCGGCCGTGTGGGCGCCTGGCGGTGAGGTGCTCGCGGAGGCGGACGACCGTACGGCGATGGTGATCGGCGCCGAGGTAAGGCCCGCGAGATCAGCGGAGTGAGCCCCGCAGGGGGTTCGTCGCCACCCTGGTGCAGATGGCCCGCGGCAAGGGCGTTTCCGGCTACTACCGTGACGGCGCCAACCGCCTGCCCGCCGTGCACTGGCGGTCGACTGACGGCACCTCGCTGTTCGTTTTTGTTCACTTGCGTGCCAACCGGACCGTAAACCCCATGAGTTCCCTCAGGATTCACCCGTCGTCCTGCGTCGGCCCACACAATGCAAGCGGTCCGCGCCGCGACGGCGCGGACCGCATGTACGTGTGTTGCTGATGGAGGTCACCCATGGTCAGGCGTCGTGAACTACTCGGAATGGCAGGCGCCGTCGTCGGCGCCGGACTCGTCGGCGCCCCTGCGGCCGAGGCGGGCGAGCCGCGGCCCGCGCGGCGGAGCCTGAAGGTCATGCAGTTCAACATCTGGCTCGGCGGCAGCAGGGTCGCGGGCGGCCGCGCAGGCATCGCCGACACCATTGCCGAAGTCCGCCCGGACGTCGTTCTGCTGAGCGAGTCCAACCCCCAGCGGGTCGCCGATCTCCTGGCGGACCTCGCCGAGCGCGGACTCACCTTCTATGACAACGCCAACCCGTCCGACCCCGCGGTGATCTCCCGCTATCCGATCGTCGACCGGGCGTCCTTCCGCTCATGGTCGAAGGCCGTGATATCCGTCGACGGCACCGAAGTGGCCGTCTACTCAGGCCATTTGAACTACACCTACTACGTCAACTACCTGCCGCGCGGCTACGGCGGCGGCACCCCCGCGCCGCTGGAGACCTCCGAGTACGGCTGGGACGAGATCCCCACCGGGCCGATCACGGACGTCGACCTGATCATGCGGCTCAACGAGGCCTCAGGCCGTACGGCGGTCACGAAGACCATGCTCGCCGACGCGGAGGCCGAGCGCGGCCGTGGTCGACTCGTCATCCTGGGCGGCGACTTCAACGAGCCGTCGTTCCGCGACTGGGGTCACCGCACTCGCGATCTCTTCGACCACAACGGCACGGTGGTCGAGTGGTCGACGGCGAAGGCGATCGAGGACGCCGGCTTCCGCGATACCTACCGCCAGATCCACCCGGACCCGGTCCGCACCCCCGGCTTCACCTGGCCGAGCGACAACGCCGGTGCGGAGACTGGTCAGTTGACCTGGGCGCCGAAGGCCGACGAGCGTGACCGTATCGACTTCGTCTACTACCACCCGGACAGTCGCATCCACCTGGTCGACAGCGTCATCGTCGGCCCGTCCACGTCCATCGTGCGCAACGAACGCGTCGAGGAGTCGGGCCGTGACCCGTTCATCGAGCCGACCTGGACGTGGCCGAGCGACCACAAGGCGGTCCTCAGCACGTTCCGTCTGAACCGCCACGCCTGAGCCGGAGTGTGAGCGTCCGGTGCCGCTTCGGTGAGCGGTGCCGGACGCGCGTCGTGGACCGTTGTACCCGTCACGTAGCCGCCGCAAGCTCCGCCAACCGTTCCGACCAGCTGCCCTTCGCCACACCGAGCGCATGTTCCGCGAGCCGCAGCAGTTGGATGTCGCTGGTGCCGGCGGGGGCGAAGATGTGGTGGGCGTCGCGGAGGTAGCGCTCGATGGGGCGGTCGGTGAAGAGACCCGATGCCGCGTGGATCTCCATCGCGGTGCGCGCCGAGTCCAGCGTCGACTCCACGTTCACCACCTTGGCGTTCATCAACTCCGCGTCGCACGACCGGCCTTGGTCGAGCAGATGCACCGCGTGATAGGCGGCGAGGCGGGCCGTCATCAGGCGTGACTGCATCTGGCCCAGCTTGATCTTGATGTTGGGCAGGGCGTGCAGAGGCTTGCCGTAACGGTGGCGTTCCGTGCAGAAGCGAGTGGTCTCCTCGAGGAGCGCCTGATGGATACCGAGGGAGACGGCGGTCAGGTTGGCCCGCCCGTACAGCGTGCTGGAGGAGTACGCGACGGCCAGCCCGTCGCCCTCCTCGCCGAGGCGATTGGCCGCCGGGACCCGGCAGTTGTCGAAGAGCAGCTCGCCGAAGCTGAAACCGTGCAGACCCATCGTGGGCTGCTCGGCGGTCGTGGAGCAGCCGGGCCGGTCGGCCTCGACGAGGAAGGCGGTCAGCCCGCCGGAGCCCGGTCCGGTGCGCACCACCACACCGTGCAGGTCGCCGACATGACTGTTGCCGACGTACACTTTCTGGCCGTTGAGGACGTAGTCGTCCCCGTCGCGCACCGCGGTCGCGGCCATCCCCAGGACATGCCCGCCGGATTCGTACTCGGTGACGGCGATGGTGGGCAAACAGTGGCCCGCCGCTATGGCGGGCAGCCAGGTTCTCTTCTGGACATCGTTGCCGTAGTGCAGGATCTTTGCGACCCCGAGCTGCGAGGCCTGTGCCATCGCGCCCATGGCGCCGCTGACACGGGAGAGTTCCTCTATGACGATGGTCTTCGCCAGATGCCCGGCGCCCATCCCGCCGTACGCACCGGGGATGGTCGCGCCGATCCAGCCCTGCCGGGCGATCATGCGCGACAGGCCGTACTGGACGGTGCGGGCGTTCTCCATGGCGGCTATGCGGGGCCGTATCTCCCGCTCGGCGAAACCACGTACGTCCTCGCGGAGTTGATCGTGACGTGCGCTGGTGAAGTAGCCGCCCATGACCGGGCCCGCAGGTAACCGAGCTTGCGTCAGTATCAACAGAACTCCCGTGAATGCAAAGGAAATTGACACACTGTCGCAGTCATGGTGAAGGCGCGTTCGTACATCTGCAAGTACGCCTGCAAGAACACGCGCAAGTACACATGCAAGTACATCTGCAAGTGCACGGAGGCAGCTGGGGGTGCGGGGGCAGCCCCTGTGGCGCCCGAGTCAGAGGATCGCGATTCCCAGCGGACGGTGTCCGCCCTCGAGCTTCTCGGTCGTTCCGGATCGGGTGTCCACGACCGTGATCCCGTCCCAGTAGCCGTCACGTGTGAAGCCACCGGTGACGTACGCGGTCCGGCCGTCCTCGCTGATCGCGACATCCTCGTGCGGTCCGTCGAGCGGGACGACCTTCTCCTTGCCCGCAGCGGTACGGATGGTCAGCGACGCCTCTTCGTCGCTGCCGGTGATCGGCCCCGTGCCGACGACGAAGAGCGTGCCGTCCGGGGTGATCTGCGCACCGTGCTGATGCGTATTGGCGGTCATCTTCTCGATGGTCTGCTTGCCGCTGACGGGGTCGACGACCACCAGCTTCTCGCCCTCGAACGGGACGAGCAGCTTTCCGTCGCTCGGCCGTACGGCGGTGTAGTGCGGCTTCAGCCAGGAGCCGAGCCCGCCTTCCGTACCGTACGGGGCGACCTCGATCCGCCGCGTGTCCAGCGAGCGGGCGTCGACGACGGTGATGTCGAAGGAGTCGTGGTCCGTGGCGTACACCTGCCGGCCGTCGGCGGAGACATCGACGTCGAAGGGCCGGCGGCCGGTGTCCGCGGTACCGGTCACCTTCAGCGTTTCGGTGTCGATGACTTCGAGCGCGCCGTTGCCGCCGGGCCGGTTGACCCCCACGTAGACCTGCTTGCCGTCGGGTGCGAGCGCGATGCCCATCCCGCCGCCGCGGTATTCGCCGTACGTGGCTTCGCCCAGATCACCGGTCTCGTACGGGATGAGCGCGAGGCGCTCGCGTACCCGGGTGTCGACGACGGCGACACCTTCGGCGGTGGCGACCCAGGCACGGCCGTCCTCGCCGACGGCCAGGCCGTACGGGGCGGTGCCGACGGTGACGGAGTCGACGGGCCCCTTGTCGGGGTCGATGAAAGTGACGGTGTCCGCGCCGAAGTCGGCGACCAGGAGCGTGCCCGAGGGCGTGGCGGGCGCACCACTCGCGTCGGAGCCCGCCGTGGTCCCGGCCGGACTCGGCTCCCCGATGGCGACCGTGGACGGGGCCGGCGCGGACGGCTCGCTCTTCGTACCACCGCACGCGGAGGCCAGCAGGGCCACGCCGATCGCGGCCACCACCGTAGGCTTCGTCCCGAAGCGGCGGGAGTCGACGGTGCGGCGGCTCATCGCGCGGCCTTCAAAAGCGCGGCCATGTCCGCGAAGCCGCGGCGCTCGGCGTGCTGGAGCGGTGTGACGCCGTCACCGTCGGCCAGGTCCACGGTGGCGCCGGCCGCGAGCAGCAGTTCCACGATCTCCAGATGGGCGGGGCCGCCGTCGCCGAGGATCACGGCTTCCAGGAGTGCGGTCCAGCCGAGCCGGTTCACGTGGTCGACGTCGATGTCGGTCTCGCGCAGCACAGCCCGTACGTAGTCGACGTGGCCACGCTCGGACGCGGGGATCACGGAGATCCCGCCGAAGCGATTGCGCAGTTTCAGATCGGGCCCGCCCGGGAGCAGCGCCCGCATCATCGCCACACTGCCGGTGACCCCGGTGTGCAGCCAGGCACTCTCGAGACGCTCGTCCTGGGCGTTCACGTCCGCGCCGGCCGTGACAAGGACCTCGGCCACGGCGACGTGGTCGTGCACGGCGGCGATCAGGAGCGGCGTACGGAGCTGTTCGTCGCGCACCTCGGTGTCGGCGCCGGCGGCGAGCGCCGCGCGTACCGCGGCGGGATCCTCCGTCGCGGGATCCGAGACGGCGGCGAGCAGGGCGCGGTCGGCGGGCTTCATGGGCGGCGCTCCTTACGAGGACGGGCACTCCGGTGACTGGAAAACCCCCTCCACCGGTCCTTGCACCATCCTCGCCCGCTCGGGACGTGCTCCTGGTCGGCGCACCGGCTCGTCGCCCGGGTCCGCTCGGTTGACGCGCGTATCGACCGATCGGTTGATGCGCGGTCCTGACCTGGGTGACGCGCCCGCGCGCCAACTCACCCCGCAACAGCCCCAACCACCACATCCCCACCGGCAGTCGGGCCGTAGGAGGAAGATCCACCCTTGCGCGCCGCGGCCCGCCCGTGCATCTTCGTCGTGCACATGCTCAACCAGGGATGACGCACGTTCGACCAGGTCGTGCACACGCTCAACCAGGGGGTGGACGCATGCCGCTGATCGGCCGCGAACGGGAGGCGGTGGCGCTCAGGGCCGCGCTCGTAGGGGCGCCCTGCGTGGTGTACGTCGCCGGAGAAGCGGGCGTGGGCAAGAGCGCGCTGGTGGCCGAGGCGGTGCCGGGCGCGCGCGTGGTGCGCTGCGGCGCGGGACCCATGGACGCGGCTGTGCTCTCGGGGCCCGCCCCGGTGGTGGTCGAGGACCTGCAGTGGGCGGACACGGTCACCCTGCGTCTGCTGCGCGACTGTCTCGCCGAACCACCCGCGGCGCTGCGGCTGTTGCTGCTCTACCGCCCCGAGGAGCTGGCGGTACCCGGGCTGCCGCTGGGGGAGGCGGGCAGTCAGGCGCACACCGTGTCCCGTATCCAGCTCGATCTCGCCCCGCTCACTCCCGCGGACGTGACGGCCTGGTCGGGACTGCCCGAGGAGGAGGCACGGTCCCTGCACGAGGCCGGCGCGGGACTTCCGCACGTACTGGCGGATCTGCTGCAGGCACCGGCAGCCGCTGCCGCGACGACACGGACGGCGTGCCACCTGCTCGCAGCCGGCGCCCCGCCGCGCCTCACCCAGCTCACCCTCGACCGCTTCTCCGCCCTGGACCCGGACACCCAGGCCGTGGTCCAGGCCGCCGCCGTACTGGGGGAGGCGGCCGACGAGAAGGTGCTGGCCGCCGTCGCGGGACTGCCGGCCGAGCAGGCGCAGACCGCGCTGCTCACCGCGCTGGCCGGACGCCTGCTCGCCGAGACACCGCAGGCCGGCTACGGCTGTCACCCGCCGCTCGCCGCGCGGGCGCTGCTCGACCAGCTGCCGGGCCCGGTGCGCCGCAAGCTGCACAGCCGGGCCGCCGAGGCGCTCGCCCGCCTGCCACGGCCGGTGCCGTTGGCCCAAGTCGCACGGCACCACCGGGCGGCCGGCAGCACCAAGGCATGGCTGCGTACGGCGGAAGCCGCCGCCGACCGCGCCGTACAGCACAAGGCCCCCGACCCGCAGTCGGCGGCCGAGCTGCTGCGGGAGGCGCTGGCCACCGAGGGGCTGCCGCAGGCCACCGAGGTGCGCCTGGCGCGCAAACTGGCCCAGGTCGCGGGCCATCTGTCCGGACTCGACGACACCACCCACGCCTTGCTCGAACGGCTCATCAACAGCGAGCGGTTGCCCCTCGGCATCCGCGGCGAACTCCGTCGTGACCTGGCGCTGCTGCTCGTCAACCAGGGGGCGAACCCCCAGCAGGGCCTGGTGGAAATGGCGCACGCCGTCGACGAGTTGAGCGGCCGGCCCGAGCCCGCGGTCCGCGCGATGGTCGCCTTGGCCATGCCCTTCCTCACCGGTGTGGCAGTGGCGGAGAACCTGCGCTGGCTGGAGCGGGCGCAGGCCGCCGCGGACCGGTCGGGGGATCCCGAGCTCAAGCTCATGGCGCTGGCCGGCCGGGTCTCCCTCGCCGCCGAGATCGGCGATCGGGAAGTGTGGCCGCTGGCCCGTGAACTGGCCGCGGCGCATGCGCTCGGCGGCGTACGGCGGATCGAAGTGCTGCGCGGTCTGTGCAACGCCGCCGACGGGGTCGCGTGGCTCGGGCACTACGACCAGGCCGACCGGTTCATCCGCCACGCCCTGCAGCTGGCGTCACGGGTGGGCGCCGAGTTCAACGCGGACCTCACCAAGGGCACCGCGTTGCGTATCGACTGGGGGCGCGGCAACTGGTCGGACCTGGAGAACCGGGCCACGGCACTCGCCGCCCGCAACCCCCTGTCACCGGCCCGTCCCGAGGCCCATCTCGTGGCCGGACAGCTCGCCCTGGCCCGCGGCGACTGGAGCGCCGCACGCCATCAGCTGCGCGCCGCGGGCCTGATCGCCCCCGACAACGGCGCAGCCCCCGTGATCACCGCGGCCGCGGGAGTGCTTCTGCGCGGCCTGCTCGACCGCGGCGAGCTCGTCCAGGCGCGCCGCGGCGCCGATGCGGCCTGGCGCCGGCTGCGTACCAAGGGCGTGTGGGTGTGGGGCACCGAGCTGGTGCCTTCGTACGTGGAGCTGCTGGCCAGAGCCGGCGAGTGGACGGCGGCCGAAAGAGCGGTCGCGCAGTTCGCCGAAGGAGTCGAGGACCGCGATGCGCCTTTGGCCGCTGCCGCGCTGCGGTTGTGCCGGGCGCTGCTCGACCGGTACGCGGGCCGTATGGAGCAGGCTGAAACCGGCTTCAGGGAGGCCGCCGAGCAGTACGCGGCGATCCCCCAGCCCTATGACGCGGCGCACGCCTTGGAACGAGCAGGTCACTGCGCGCTCGACACGCAGCGCTTCCCCGAGCAACTGGTGCGTGCCGAGCGGGAGTTCGACCTGCTGGGGGCGACGTCGGACGCCGCGCGCTGCGGCGCCGCGCTGCAACGGCGCGGTCTGGCCGGCCCTTCGGTGCCGCGGCGGGGACGCCCGGCCTACGGTTCACAACTCTCGCCGAGGGAACGTGAGGTGGCCCTGCTCGCCGCGCAGGGCCGGACGAACGCCGAGATCGCGGCCGCGCTGGTGCTGTCGCCCCGCACGGTCGAACAGCACATCGGCAAGGCGCTCAGAAAGCTGTCGCTGACCTCGCGAACCGAGCTGACCTCCGCCCTCACCGCACAGAGCTGGTGAGGGCGGAGGTCGGCGGGGAGGCCTCAGGTGAGGAGCGCGGCCCCCGTCACAGGGTGATGCTCCAGCCGTTCAGCCAGCCGGCGTCATTGGCGTAGGCGTCGGTGACCTTGAGCTGCCAGGTGCCTGCGGCGGGTGAGGAGACCCCGGGGACGGAGTAGGTGCCCCCGGAGAACCAGGTGCAGGACCCGTAGGACGCCTGCTTGACCCGGTACTGGTTGCCGTTCGGCGCGATCAGCGTGAGCGCCAGGTCCTCGGCGCAGGGATGCGAGATGTCCACGGTGACCGACACCGGGTTGAGCGCGCTGCCGCTCGCGCTCGACGTGAGCGAGGAGGTGACCGTGCCCGCGTCCGGGATCATCCGGAAGTCGGTCACGGAGAAGGTCCGGCCGGGGCCGGGGTCCTCGCCGTTGACGGTCAGCGTGTACGTCACGGAGTGACTGGCCTTCGTGCCGGTCGCCTTGACCGTCACCGGGTAGCTGCCCGCCGGGGTGCTCGCCGAGGTGGCGAGGGTGAGCTTCGCGGAGTTGCCCGCGGTGACCGTGGCCGGCTCGAACGTGGCCGTGGCGCCGCTCGGCAGACCGGAGGCCGTCAGGTCGATGCTCTGGGCCTGGCCGTTGGTCACCTTCGTGGTCAGCGTGGTCGTGGCGGACTGACCCGGGTCGACGGCGCCGGCCGTCGGATCGGCGGCGAGGGAGAAGTCGTCCTCGACGGGCGGTTCGCCGCCGGTGATGAACCCGGTGTACAGCAGTCCGGTGGGCGATCCGGAACCGGGGTTGGTGATCTTGTTTCCGGCGTTGTTCACCAGGGCGGTGCGCACCTGCTGCGGGGTGGCGTCCGGGTTGGCGGCCAGATACAGAGCTGCGGCACCTGCGACGTGCGGGGAGGCCATCGAGGTGCCTGTCATGGTGGCGGAGCCGGTGTCGCTGGAGTACCCGGCCGAGGTGATGTTGCGGCCCGGGGCCCAGATGTCCAGGCAGGAGCCGTAGTTGCTCGGTCCCGGGCTGCCCGTCCAGCGGGCGTCCTGGTCGTTGCTGTTGCCGACGGTGATCGCCTCGGGGGTACGGGCCGGGCTGAATCGGCAGGCGTCGCCGCCACTGTTGCCGGCCGCGAGGGCGTAGGTGAAGCCGGCGGCGATGGAGTTCTTGACCGCGTTCTCCACCGAGGACTGCGTCCCCTCGCCGCCCAGGCTCATGTTGACCACGCCCGGCTTGGTGCCGTTCTGCGTCACCCAGTCGATGCCCTTGACGATGACGTCCCAGGCGCCGCTGCCCTGGCAGTCGAGGACCCGGACGGGAACCAGCTTCACCTTCTTCGCGACGCCGTAGTTGGTGCCGCCGACCGTGCCCGCGACGTGGGTGCCGTGGCCGTTGCAGTCGGAGGCGTTGGTGTCGTTGTCGATGAAGTCGGGCCCGGAGGTGATCCGGCCGCTGAAGTCCTGGTGGGTGAGGCGGGCGCCGCTGTCGAGTACGTATGCGGTGGCGCCCTCACCTCCACCGTCGGGGTAGGTGTAGCGCTGGTTCAGCGGCAGGTCCGGCTGGTCCACGCGGTCCAGGCCCCAGGAAGGCGGGTTGGGCTGTTCGCCGACGGCGTGTGCGAAGCCCACGGGCTCCACGTAGGCGACGTCCGGGTCTGCGGCGAGCTTCTCGGCTCGCTTCTCGGTCATGGTCACCGAGAAGCCCTTGAGGGCGGTGGTGTAGGTGAACTTGACCTTGCCCTCGTACTTCTTGGCAAGTCCCTGTGCCTGCGCGGGCACACCGCCGGCCTGGCGTGCGGCGCGGTCCTTGAGGACCACGAAATAGCGGTCCTTCACCACGTCCGCGGCGCCCTGATTGCGTATGGTCCCTGCCTCCGGTGCGGATGCAAGGGCCGGTGCCTGCGTGGCGAGAAAACCGGCTGCGAGCGCCATGGCGGCTACGGCAGCCGCTCTTCGACGCATCGTTCCTGTCATGCTCATGGGGGCTCCTCTCCGAGTGGCCCCACCCTCGGAGTCCCCTGCGGACCGCGGCAATCCGGGTCCGTGTTCAGTAGGGGTACGCAAACAACGCGCGGTGTACCCGTATGCCGCAGCCGGCCACGCAGTCTGTGCGGAGCCGTCCGCGGACCGGAACGCGCCCTGTGCGTGGGCGCGTTCCGGTCCGAGGCCTCACCCGCCGCCCGATGTGGCGACGGGCTTCAGCGCGGCCCCGTCGGACAGCCGGGCGGTCACCGTGACCCGGGCATCGGCGGAGGAGACCTTCTGCGCGAAGGTGCGGCCCTGCGCGGTCGCCTCCACGGCTCCGGTGGCCGTGATCGAAGCGACCTCCCTGCTGCCCGCGGCGAGCAGATAGCGGGCACCGGACGGCGCCACCCATTGCGTCGAGGCGAGCACATGCTGTCCGAACCGGCTGCATGCAGCGGTCGCGGAGGCCCGCCCGACGACCGGGGCGGCTTTGCCGGCGGGCGGCTTGAACTGCAGCAGTACGTGGCCGGGTCCGCGCCAGGTCGTCGCCCGGGTGCAGGACCACACCGCCTGACCGCCCCGCTCCGGGAGGGTCTGGCCGGCGAAGTCCCAGACGTTGACCGCCCGTACGCCTTCGTCACGGAACTCGGTGAGCCGGCAGGCGGTACGGGCCCAGCTGAGCAGCGCGCCGCTGCTGGTGGCCTCGCGGGGCTGGCGGGCTCTTGTGCCCGGCTCCGGCAGCGGGGTGTAGCTGAGATGGGCCGGGGTGAGCCCGCCGAGATCGGCGACCAGGAAGGCGTGCTTCTCGACGATGCGGCTGGAGGAGCGCAGTTGAAGCACCGGCCAGGCGTCACAGGGACTCTTGGACGGGGGGCTCGGCAGGGCTTCGGTGATGCCGTCCTCGCCGACGTCGACCGGACGGGCGGGTGTGTCGGGGCTCAGCAGATCGCGGCGCTCCGTCTCGGCGATCCAGGGCGCCAGGAGGTAGCGCGTGCCGTCCGTGCCCCGGTCGAGTACGACCGCGGCCGCCGTGGTGACATCGGAGTCGTCCGCCCGCGCGAAGTCGAGCGCGGTGGCCGCGCCCGCCTGTTCGGTGTAGCGCACCAGGCGCTGACCGTCGTGGAACACGGTCACCGTACGGTCCCCGATGTTCCCGGCGAAGAGTAACTGTGGTGCGCCGGTGGGTGGTTCGGACGCGGTCCCCACGCTCTTGGTGACACGCGTGCCCTCGGGGAGCCGAGCCCAGGTGGCCAGGGCGCGCGTGAGCAGCTCCTTGTCGTCCGTCCGGTCCCCGCGCGGTGACCAGGCGCTGAAGTCGACGCGTGAGGTGTCGGCCCACAGGTCGGCCGGTGCGCGGACGAGTCGGTCCGGGCCGGGCGCTGAGGCGGGCAGGGCGACGGCGGGCGGGGAGCTGTCCTGCCCACCCGGCAGCGAGGCCGCCAGCACGACGGCGGCCACACCGGCCGCGGCGGCGGCCCACAGCAGTGTGAGGCGGCGTCGGCGCCGCAGCAGATCCGTCGGCCGGGTCTGCACCGAGCACGCGTCGAACTCCTGCGAGCGCAGGAGCGTTTCGGCTGATGAGCCGGCCGATGCGTCCAATCGGTGGGAGTCGCGCAGCGCGGCCTCCGGGTCCGGTACACCCGCCTCGCCGAGCTGCTCCACGACCTGGGGGTCGGACAGCTTCTCCAGGTGCCGCAGTACGAACGCGGCCCGGGTGGGGGCGGGCACGTTGGCGAGCGCGTTCCCGAGTGCGATCTCCTCCACGCCGCCCGCACGAGGGAACAGGCGCAGACCCCATACGGCCGGTAGCCCCGTCAACAGCGTGCGCGGCGGCGGCAGTCGGGAGGGCCAGCCCCGCGGGCGGCGTGCGCAGGCCAGCGCGGCGCGCAGCACGCTCACCCGGAGGTGGTCGGCGATGGGTTCGCCGGCTTCGGTCCGCTGGCGGGGTACGACCTGCGGCCGGCGCGCGGTGCGCAATCCGCCGGTGTGCGGGAGGGCCCGCTGCACCATGCCATGGGCGAGCAGGACGCGGCGGTGCCGGGTCAGCGTCGCGGGCAACGTCAGGTAGGCGAGGCTCACCAGACGGGTGTAGTGGTCGACCAGGTGGGTCTCCGCCTGCGCCACCGGCGGGAGCGTACGGCGGCCGACAGTGGTTCGGCGGTGAGAGTTGGGCACGGAACCGACGCCTTTCAAGGCTCGTCACATGGTGCTTTCTTCACTCGTCCAAACGAGTGAATGCGCCAGTGGTTACAGCCAGGTCTCGAACGTCAACTCCGTGCGCCGTGACGGCCCCGCGACCATGCGTCGCGGGGCCGCCCCGGTCACCAGCGCGCAGGCGGCGGAGGTGTCACCACCGGCGGTCGGTCGTCGCAGGTGATGGTGTTGGGCAGCATCCAGGGCGCGAGCCATGAGCCGCTCGCCGTACCTCCGTCGTTGCCGCCGAGGTCCGTGAGGGAGAACTCCGAGCCGGTCGGCGGGAAGTTGAAGGAACCGCAGTTGTTGACGCCGACCGCGCCGACGTTACGGGCGTCCACGTTCTCGAAGGTCGCGGAGCCCTTCACCCGTGCGCTGAGCACCGAGGTGCCGGTGCCGTCGATACGGATGTCCTTGAAGTGGACCAGCGGGATGGCGACCTTGTCCTTCACGCTCCACTCGCTCACCATCATGATCGCGTTGTAGGTGGAGTCGAGGTAGTGGTCGCCGGTGACGCGGATGTCCGCGTCCACATCGCGGTCTAGGGCGTAGAGCCAGAGCGAGCCGAGCCCGATGTTCCAGTTGAGTTCGTATGTGCCGGCGCGGGCGGTCGTGTTGTCGGTGAAGGCCAGCTTTCCGCTGAAGGGTTCGGCGCCGAACCGGGAGCCGGCGTGCAGGGCGCTGCCCTCGCGGACCGGGTCGGCGACGAGGTTGCGGGAGACGGTGTTGTCGGTGCCGCCGTACAGCGCGATGCCGTTGGCGAGTACGGGTGACTGGATCGTGTTGCGGTGGAAGGTGTTACGGGCGTTGGCCTGCTTCTCCGACCACATGGCGAGGCCGTCGTCGCCGGTGTTGCGGACGAAGGTGTTCTCCACCGTCGAATCGGTCACGCCGGTGTGGAAGTTGAGGGCGTCGGCGATCTGGTCGACGACGATGCTGTCGCTCACCCGCAGGTTGTCCATCGGTCCGTCGAACCACAGGCCGACCTTGGTGTGCCGGATGTGCAGTCCGCTGATGGTGGAGTCGCTCATCGCGCCGCCGACGCCGTTGACCTGGTCGGTGTCGATCCGCTCGCGTACGTCGCCCTCGATGGCGAAGCCCGACAGGTGCACGTTGCGGCTGCCGCCGTCCGCGGCGTCACGCCCGTAGAAGCCGACTCCGGTGTGCAGCGATCCGTCGGGTGCGGGCTTGTCGAGCTTGACCTGCTTGCCCTTGAAGACGGTCCACCAGTTGCCGGCGCCTTCGATCGTGACGTCGTCCACGATGATGTGCCGGTTGATCTGGTAGGTCCCCGGCGGTACGTACACCGGCAGGTCGCGGCGCTTGGCCTGGGCTATCGCCCGGTCGAGGGCGGGGGCGGAGTCCCGCCGGCCGGTCGGATCGGCGCCGTACAGCAGGGCGTTGACCGCCTTGGCCCGTAGGTGCGGGGCGCCGACGAGCTCGGAGTCGAGCAGATCGATCACCGTCCATGCGGCGCTGCTCCCGGCGGGAACGGTGAGCCGGACCTTGGCGCCGGCCTGGTGGGTGCGCGGCAGACGCAGCCGCTGCTCGTCGTAGAAGTGCATGGGCCGGAACGGCTTCTTGATCTCCGGTGCGGGTGTGGTGGCGCTCGGTACGCAGGAGCACTCGGTGATCCACCAGTCGGGATGGAGGAGATCGGCGCCGGGGTCGTTGCTGAACGGGTACTGGTTGTAGAGCCAGGAGTACTCGGAGGTCAGCGTCATGGTGCGGCGTGACTTGCCGTCGACCGTGACGTCGAGGGGCGCCTTGATGCCCCCGCCGCCGGGGGCGTCCGGAATGCTGTAGCGGACCGTGATCGCGTCGGCTGCCTTCGGCAGTGTGAACTCGACGTACTGACCCGGCGTGAGTCTCACCGCGCTACGGCCCGAGGCTTCGGCGGGCAGCGAGTACGCGGTCCGGTCCGGGCCGATCCGCTGCCCGTCGGTGACGGCGTTCTCGGCCTCCTGCTCCTGGAACGCGACGTCGGCGCCACGCCCGCTGGTGAGCGCCGGGTCAAGTCCCGCGCGGGTCACGGGAGTCGGCGCGGCCGCAGGTGGTTGCTCGGCAGCGGTGGACGCGCTCGTGAGCCCCGCGGTGGCGACCGCCAGAGCGGCGAGGACGCTCACGGTTCTACGGCGGGTGCGATGGATGTTCCGACGGTTCAGCGGCATCGGAGCGACTCGATTCTCTGCGGCACCGGGCGAAGGTGAGGCGACAGTAGGGCCGCCTTGAGCGGCCCACAAGAGGTTCGGTCGCAAAATGTCACTGCAATGACGTCAACTTGCAGTCCTGGATTGTATTTTTGCGGATCCCTGCCGCGCGATGCGCGTGAACTCCCGCACCCGTGGACGCCGGTGAAGGCCTCCCGCGTCCCACGCCGATCGCCCCTTGCCCCTCGCCCGCGGAACTTACCTACGAGTAAAGTGGCGTGATCACCGCTGGGGACCCGGAGGACCGCACATGACGAGGCGTATCGAAGTCGGCGACAAGGTGGAGGACTTCACCCTGCCCGACGAGACCGGCACCGACCGCAAGCTCTCCGAGCTCCTCGCGGACGGACCGGTGGTGCTGTTCTTCTACCCCGCCGCCCTCACACCCGGCTGCACCGCCGAGGCCTGCCACTTCCGCGATCTCGCCGCGGAGTTCGCGGCCGCCGGTGCCAAGGCCGTGGGCATCAGCTCCGACACGGTCGAACGCCAGCAGGAGTTCACCGAGCGCCACTCCCTCGGCATGCCGCTGCTGTCCGACCCCGAGGGCGTCGTACGGACGAAGTTCGGCGTGGCCCGCGGATTCTCCGTGCTGCCGACCAAGCGCATGACCTACGTCATCGACACCGATCGCAGCGTGCTGGAAGTGATCCGCAGCGAGATCCGTATGTCCGTGCACGCCGACCGCGCGCTGGCCGCGCTGCGATCCCGGTCCTAGGCCCGCCTTCGGGCACAATGAGCCTCGTCAGGGCCGAGACGCAGGCCAGCAGGAGCAGACGGGAGTTGGCGGTCCGTGCCGGAGAGGAACCAGGAGTTCGGCAAGTACGGCGCCCGAGGCGCCAGGGGCAGCGAACTGGTGGGCCGCAAGCTCGACGAGCTGGCCGGAGGCATCGCCACCCCCGTCACCGTGAAGCGTGGCCTGATGGCACGCCTGCACTACCTCACCCGTTCCGACCACGCCCGCGGCGCGGCCCGGGACGCGGGTCTCACCGTCACCCCCCGCACCCTCAAGGCCTGGCTCGACGGCAAGCGCAGCCCGTCGGCGAAGAACCTGGAGAAGATCGACACCGCCTACCGCACGGTCCGCCGGCAGAACGTCGCGCGCCATCTCCTCAACCGCCTCAACCGCCAGGGCCGCGGCACCCGCGTGGAGATCCACCCCCTCAACCAGTCCGGTGTGGACCGCCCGCAGCAGCGCGTCGTGCCGTTCCGCGACATGAACGTCCGCCGCTGGGACGCCATCGTCGCCGCGTGGACGGCCGGCGACGCACAGGGCCTGGACACCGCGTGGACCGACCATGTGCTGCCCGACCTCGGCAGCCAGTGGGGCGCCTACGAGTACTGCACGAGCGTCGGCTTCGCCGCCTGATCGCTGCGGCTTCCACTGTCCGGGGGGCCTGTTCTGCACCCCCCTGGACAGCCTCCGCGGCTGATGCGGACCCGAATCCATTTCTCCTGCACCTGGCGGCGTCCGCATCGAAGTTGGGCCTGTGCCGCGAGCTCCGTGCAGCGTACGGCCGCACGTGCCATGGCGACGGCGGTCCTCACCGTGTCCGGGCTCCTCGGCGCTTTTCGAGCGTCGCACCCTGTCGCGCTCCGTGATCATCGGAGCCGGTAGGAAGCGGGGAACCCAGTGGTGACTAGGGTCCACTTCCATGACCCGCACCCGTACCGCCTTGGCGCACGACTTCCCGTTCGATCCGGCCTACGGCAGCACGATCGAGGACCTCCTCGGCGTATCGGCACCCGAGGGTCCCGCGGACTTCGACGACTTCTGGCGTGACCGATACGCGCAGGCGATCGCCGTGCGCACCGAACCCGAGGTCGGCCGGCTCGTGGAGGAGCGCGACGGCGTCCGTATCCACGAGGTGGCGTACACCTCGGTCGGCGGTGTGCGCCTGGGTGGCTGGCTGGCGCTGCCCGAGGAAGGTCGGGCCGAGCACGGCTTCGTCATCGGCCATGGATACGGCGGACGGGACGAGCCCGGCCGCGACGTACCCCTGCCGCTGCCGCGGTCCGCCGCGATCCTGCCCTGCGTGCGCGGCATGGGCTCGCGGGCTCTGCTGCCCGGTGTGCCCTCCGTGTCCGACGAGCACGTGCTGCACGGCATCGCCTCGCGGGAGTCGTACGTCATCGGCGAGTGCGTCGCCGATCTGTGGTGCGCGGCGACGGCGCTCCTGGAGCTCGTGCCCGGGCTCACGCCGCGCCTCGGCTACCTGGGGGAGAGCTTCGGGGGCGGGCTCGGTGCGCTGGCGTTGCCCTGGGACGAACGGTTCGCGGCAGGGCAGCTGGCCGTGCCGACGTTCGGCAACCATCCGCTGCGACTCACCCTCGACTGTGTGGGGAGCGGTGCCGCGGTGCGCCGGCACCATGCGGAACATCCCGAAGTCGTCGACGTACTGCGCTACTTCGACGCGGCAACGGCCGCCACGCGGATCGGCAAGCCGGTCCTGACGGCCCCGGCCCTGTTCGATCCGTCGGTGCCGCCGCCCGGGCAGTTCGCGGTGCACAACGGCCTGCCCGAGGGGTCGGGGCGTGAGCTGCATGTGCTGGAGGCGGGGCACTTCGAGTGGGAGGGCGCGGCAGAGTCCGAGGCTCGGCTGGATCGGGCCAAGGCGGAGTTCTTCGGGCGGGTGCTGGAGCGGCGGCGGGGGTGAAATCGACACCGGCTCCTCGCCGCTGTCCGTCGCCCGGCCGCCCAGTCGTCGCACCAGGAGTTCGCCCGGCTCCTCGCCCGACTGCCGCGTCGGCCGGCGCAACGTGGTCAGGGCCGGGCGTACGAGGCGGCCAGGGGTGACCGCCTGAAGGGCGCCTCCCCGCACTACCCTGATCCCTCATCCCACCCACCGTGCCGAGGGGGCAGCCCATGCGCAGCAGCACTACGATCCGCCTGATCGAGCCCGCCGACGCCGACGCCATCGCCGCCCATCGGAAGCGTGACGTCGAAGCATTCCGGCCGTGGGAGCCGGACCAGCCGGCCGACTACTTCACGCCGGAGGGGCAGGCGGAGCGGATCGGCCGTGCGCTGGAGGGGCACAAGGCCGGCACGGTCTGGCCGGGGGTGGTGCTCGCCGACGGTATGTTGATCGGGCAGATCACCGTCGGGGGGATCCTGCCGCAGCCGCATCTGCGCCGTGGTTCGGTCGGTTACTGGATCGCCACTACCGCCCAGGGGCACGGACATGCCGGTCGGGCCCTCGGGCTCGCGCTGAAGCTGATGACGGACGAACTCGGTCTGCATCGAGCCGAGGCGTCCACCAACCTGGAGAACGTGCCTTCCCAACGGGTGCTCCGCCGCAACGGGTTCACCCCGTACGGCGTCGCCCACTCCTCGATCTTCCTCGACGGGAGCTGGCGCGACGGCTTGCTGTGGGAACGGATCCTCGGCGGCTGAAGCGCGCACGCGCGGGGCGGCGGCCGGTCACAGTCCTGCGGCAGGGAGCGGGAGTTCGGCCGATCGCAACGCCCGCCGTGATCGGTGCGCTGTGCCAAATCGGTGTCGATCGACGGCGGTCGGATGCGAGGATCGGCCGATGCCGGTAGATCCGCACCTTCTCGCCGTCTTCACCGTGAGCACCATCCTCGCCCTGGTGACTCCGGGACCCGACATGCTGTTCGTGCTCGGCTGCGGCATGCGCGGTGGTGCCCGCGCGGGGCTGCTTGCCACCGTCGGGGTGATCACGGGGGACGCGTTGTACATCGCCGCGGCGGCCGCCGGGCTCGCCGCGCTGCTCACGGCGTTCCCTGTCGTGTTCACCGTCCTGCGGATCGCGGGCGCCGCGTATCTGATCTGGCTGGGTGTCCAGATGATCCGGCACCGCAAACGCGGTCAGGCGGATGATCCGGCCGGCCGTGGCATGTCGGGGCGGCGTGCGTACTTCAACGGCGTGGTGTCCTCCATGGCCAACCCGCAGACGTTCACCTTCATGGTCGCCTTCCTGCCGCAGTTCATCGATCCCGCGGCGGGTCCTGTCTGGTTGCAGTTCGCGCTGCTCGGAACCGTGCTGATCGTCCTGGAGTTCGTCGCGGACGGAACCGTCGGAGTCCTCGCCGGGCGGATCGGCGGCTGGCTGCGCGGCCGCGAGGCCGTGCGCCGTCGGATGGACGCCGCGACCGGGGGAGTGTTCATCGGCCTGGGCGTCGGCCTCGCAGCCGAAAGCTGACCGGCGAGGGGCTCAACCTGCCTGAAGAGTGGGCTGGTTGAGGTGCGTGTGCTCAGCGCACCGCAGCCCCGCCCCCGTACGACAGCAGGATGAGCTCCTCACGATGTGGGAGTCCCTCCCAGTCGCCTCGGGCGCCGACGCAGAAGGCTGCCACCGTGGCAGCGAGCCGCAGACGCTCGGCGACGGGGAGGCGGTCGAGGACTCCCGACAAGTACCCCGCGACGAACGCGTCGCCCGCCCCGATGCTGTCGACCACGGTCACGGGCAGTGCCGGTTGGTGCAGGGTGCCCACGGCGGTGTGGCAGTGCGCGCCCTTGGCGCCCGCCGTCACGACGACCTCGGCCACGCCATCGGCCAGGAGATCCTCGGCCACGCCACCGGCCAGGAGACCCTCGGCAGGCCCACCGGCCGGGAGATCCTCGGCCGTTCCCCGCTGCCCCGTGAGCAGGTTGAGTTCGTCCTCGGACGCGAAGACGGTGTGCACATACGGCAGCAGCTCGCGCAGCGCGACGGTCGCCTCGTCCCTGGACCACAGGCGCGCGCGGTAGTTGACGTCGAGCGTGACGTGGACGCCCGCCGTGTGCGCAGCCCGCGCGGCGGCGAGCGTCGCCTCGCGGGCGGTGGCGGAGAGCGCGGGGGTGATCCCGGTGAGGTGCAGCAGTCGAGGGGCGGCCGCCGTGACGGCCGAGACGCACTCCCTCGCCGTCAGGGTGGAGCCGGCCGAGCCGGCGCGGTGGTAGCCGACGCGGGTGATGTCGTGCGCGGGCTGGTCGAAGGTGATGAAGCCGGTGAAACTCGCCTCGCTCGTGCGGACGAAGCGGGTGCCGACGCCCTCGGCCCGCAGCGTTCTGCGGATCAGGGCGCCGGGCTGATCCGCGCCGACCACGCCCGCCCAGGAGACCTCGTGGCCGAGCCGGGCGAGGCCGATCGCCACGTTGGTCTCGGAGCCGGCCATGGACAGGTGTGCCGCGCCGCCGAGTTGGAGTGGTGCCGACGTGCGGATCGACGCCATGGCTTCGCCGATCGTGAGTGCCTCGGTCATCGGCGGCCTCCTTGATGGGCTTCGGGTACGAGTTCGTCAGGGGTGCGCACGGCGGCGAGCAGGGCGACCGCACGCGCGGTGAGCTCGTTGAGATCGCCACCCGCGCCGGCTGAACCGAGCAGTGGTGATCCCACGCCGACCGCCCGGGCTCCGGTTGCCAGGTACTCGGGAGCGGTGCGTGCATCCACCCCGCCCACCGCTACGAGTGGTGCGTTCGGGAGCGGTGCCAGCAACTCCCTTATGTAGCGCGGGCCATGGGCACCCGCCGGGAAGATCTTCACTCCCGCCGCTCCCAGATCCATCGCCGCGATCACCTCGGTGGGGGTCAGCGCTCCGCACAGCACCGGCAGCCCGGTCTCGACACCGCGACGCGCGCCCTCGGTCAGTGCGGGCGTGACCAGGAAGGAAGCTCCCGAAGCAGCCGAGGCGTCGGCGTCCGCGGCCTTCAGCACGGTCCCTGTTCCGATCAGTACGGAGGGCGCGCACTCGGCGCGCGCCGCGGCGACCGCCGACAGTGCCCCCGGCGTGGTCAGCGACACCTCAAGTGCCGTGACGCCGGCCCCGACCAGCGTGCGGATGCAGTCGAGGGCGCGCTCCGGTCCGTCGGCGCGGATGATCGCAAGGACCCTGCGCCGCGTCAGTTCCGCCAGTAGCTCCACGGGCCCCTCCATCGACAACCGTCAACAACCGCGCTGACAACCGGACATCAATTTGGTGGATGCTACTTTCATAATGCGCAATCACCAAGCAATAATGCGCATGCTCAAGCCGATAAGGAGAGTCATGCGGATCGCACAGGTGACGACCTACGTCGTCAAGCAGCCGACGGAGTCGGCCTACCTCGGGAAGCTGGACGACGGGACGCGGCCCCGCGCCGCCGACGGCTACTTCGTCCGCCCACCATGGCGCAGCCTCTACTCGGCCCATATGGAGACGATGCTGGTCCGCATCACGACCGAGGACGGTCTTGAGGGCTGGGGCGAGGCGTTGGCGCCCGTCGGCCCCGAGGTCGTCGCCGCGATCGTCGACCGCATGCTCGGACCGTGGCTGATCGGCCGCGACCCCCGCAACGTACGTCCGCTCTGGGACGGCCTGCGCGACCTGATGCGCGAACGCGGTCATCTCGTCGGCCACCAGGCCGACGCACTCGCCTCCCTCGACATCGCCCTGTGGGACCTGGCCGGCAAGGCGTTCGGCGTCCCGGTCGCCCAACTCCTCGGCGGTACCTACCGCACCGAGATCCCAGCCTACGTCTCCGGTCTGCCCGAGCCGACCGACGAGGGTCGTGCCCGTCTCGCCGCCGACTGGGCCGCGCAAGGCGCCTTCGCCGTCAAGCTGGCGGCGGGCAAGGGCGTCGACGAGGACCTCGCCACCTTCGACGCGGTGGCCGCGGCCGCCCCCGGCGTACGCATCGCCGTCGACGCCCACTGGGCGTACGGCCTCGGGGAGGCCCTGGAGCTCGGCCGTGAACTCGACCGCCGCCGCGCCCTGTTCTTCGAGGCACCCCTCGCGCCCGAGGACGTCGAAGGCCACCGCGATCTGGCCTCCCGTATCACCACGCCCGTCGCGGTCGGCGAATCGATGCGCAACCGCTACGAGTTCCGCGACTGGCTCGCGCGCCGCGCCCTGGGCATCGCGCAGCCCGACGTCGCCCGCACCGGCATCACCGAGGCGATGACGATCGCCGCCCTGGCCGACGCCCACCATGTTCCGGTCGCCTGCCACCACTCCGTGGGTCTGGGCATCGCGCTCGCGGCCGGACTGCATGTCTCGGCCGCCGTCGCCGACTCTCCGTACTTCGAGTTCCAGCCCACCACCGTGCCGTTCGCCCAGCGGATCCTGCGCAAGCCCCTGGCTGCGGGCCCCACCGGATTCACGCTGCCCGAAGGCCCCGGTCTTGGCATCGAGATCGACAGCGAAACCGTCCTCGACTTCGCCAAGGAGAACTGACCATGTCCCGCAGCAGCGCACCCACCGGTCTGATCCCGATCCTCGCCACCCCGTTCACCGACGCCGGTCAGCTCGATCTGCCGTCGCTGCGCTCCCTGGTGGAGTTCGAGGTCGAGGCCGGGGTCGACGGTCTTGCCGTCTTCGGCATGGCGAGCGAGGGTTTCGCGCTGACCGCCGAGGAACGCACGATCATCCTGCGTGAGGTCCGCGACGTCGTCGGCGGTGACTTCCCGCTCGTCGCCGGCGTCAACGGCACCAGCACCGAGATCGCCGTCGAGCAGGCCCGGTCGGCGACGGCCCAGGGAGCCGACCAGCTGATGGTGCTGCCGCCGTTCCTGGTGAAGCCCAACCGGCAGCAGGTGATCGACTTCTTCGGCCGGGTCGCCACGGCCACCGACGCGAGCATCATGATCCAGGACGCCCCCGGCGTCACCGGAGTGCCGATCGACGTGGCCGCCATCGCCACGCTCGCGGCCGTCGACGGCATCACCTCCGTCAAGGTCGAAGCGCCTCCCACCCCGCTCAAGGTCGCCGCGGTCACCGAGGCGGTGGGCCCCGCCTTCGCCGTGCTCGGCGGGCAGAACGCCCTGTCGCTCCTGGAGGAGTACGACCACGGCTGCGTCGGCACCATGCCCGCCTGCGAGTTCCCCGATCTGCTCCGGGGCATCCTCGACGACCTGGCGGTCGGCCACCGGGCGCAGGCGCGGGCGGCGTTCGGGCGGCTGCTCCCGCTGATCCACCTCGGCATGCGCCCCGGCCAGGCCTGGGCCGTGCACAAGGAGGTGCTCCGCCGCCGCGGGATCATCGCCTGCGGCGCCGTACGCCTGCCCGCCCAGGATCTCGACCCGCTCACCGCGAAGGCCCTCGACGACATCCTCGAAGATCTTCAGCTGCCGGTGCGGCATAAGGTGCGCGCATGAGCCGTGCCGTCCTGCTGATCGGGAGTACGTCACCGATCGGCCATGCCATCGCCAAGGCGTTCACCGAGGCCGGGGACCGTGTGGTCGGGGTCTCGGTCGGCGGCGACGTACCCGAGGCGCTCGTGGCGAACCTGACGCTGGACGTCAGCGGACCCACGGGCGCCGACGAAGCGGTCGCCCGCGGTGTCGAACTCCTCGGCGGTCTGGACGTGTTGGTGCTGGCGGCCGCCGTCATGGCACCGGCGGCCGCGCACGAGGCGAGTCCCGACGACTGGCGCCGGGCCATCGGCAACACCTTGGACACCGCGTTCTTCCCGGCCCGTGCGGCGCTGCGGACCCTGGGCGCGGGCGGCAGCATCGTCGCGATCAGCTCGGTGAATGCCACGCTCGCCGCGCCCTGGCTGCCGGGGTACGCGGCCGCCAAGTCGGGCGTGGAGGGTCTCGTACGACAGCTCGCGCTCGACTACGGCCCGCGCGGGATCAGGGTCAACGCGGTGGCGCCCGCGATGATCGGCAACCACGAGCTGCCGCAGGTCGCCGAGGGCTACCCGCTGGGACGTGTCGGTGAGCCCTCGGACGTGGCCCAGGCCGTGCTCTACCTCGCCTGCGCGCCGTTCGTCACCGGCGTGGTCCTGCCGGTGGACGGCGGCCTGTCCATCGCCTCGCCCGCCGCTTTCCTCCGCCCCGATCTGCGGAGCAAACTCCTGGGGGACGAGCAGGCGACGGGGTCCTGACCGAGGGCGGCCCCTTGCGATGTGCGTTACTTGGCCGCTTCCTGCTGCGCCGGCGCGAGCCGCGGCTTGGCGGTGAACGAGACGCTGTAGCCGAGTGCGACGGAGATCTCGTCCGCGGCCTCGATGATCATCAGGGCCAACTCCTGCTGGCGGTGGGCGAGATCGAGCTCCGAGAGCGGACCGCTGAGCGACAGCGCGGCGACGACCTGGCCGCCGCGCTCACGGATCGGGGCCGCGAGACAGGCCCGGCCGAAGGCCAGCTCCTCGATCTCGGTGGCGTAGCCGCGGCTGCGGATCTCCGCGAGCGCGTCCTTCATGGCCTTGAGGTCGGTGAGGGTGTGCGGTGTGTAGCCGTGCCCGAGTCCCTCGGCGAAGTACGCCCGTACGAACTCCTCCGACTGCTGCGCGAGCAGCGCCTTGCCCATGCCCGTGGCGTGCAGCGGAGCCGTACGACCAGCCATCGTGAAGGACTTGGGGGACTTGGAGCCCTCGAAGTTGCACAGATAGAAGAGCGCGTTCTCACGGAACTCGGCGAGATTCACCCCGAGCCCCGTGCCGCCGGCCAGGCTCTGGGCGATGGGCCGGGCGGCGCGGTAGATCGGCGAGCCGTTCAGCGCCACCGAACCCATCGTCACCACGGCCGGACCGAGGCGGTAGAGGCCGGTGCGGGAGTCCTGCGCCACGTAACCGAGCCGGTCCAGCGAGGACATCATCCGCGACACGGTGGACTGGCCGAGGCCGGTCTTCGCGGAGAGTTCGGTGATCCGCAGCTCACTCTGTTCGTCGGTGAAGCAGCTGAGGAGCGACATGGCGCGCTCAACGGCCTGGGTACCGGCAACGGACTCTGCTGCCATCGTGATCCTCTTCCCTCAGCGGCTGCCACAAGCGCTATCCACTACTTGCAACATTCTTGTCCATTCTGACGGAGTGGATCAAATCCTGTCGCCCTTTTCCCTGCTCGGGCCGGGCCCACAGGAGCGCGCAGAGCGCGAGCCCCGTGGCCGCCCCGGCGGTGAGCAGACCGGCACGCGGGCCGAACGTCTCGTTGACCGCGCCGAGCGCGGGGCCGCCGAGGGCGCCGCTGCCGACGAAGACCAGCACGTAGACGCCCATGACACGGCCACGCAAGGCGTCGGGGGCGCCCAGCTGGACGGCGGTGTTGGTCGAGGTGTTGAGCATGGTCGTCATCGCGCCCATGGGGAGCAGAAAGGCGGCCAGGGACCAGGGGCCGGAAGCGAAGGACGCTCCCACATAAAGGGCGGCGAGAACTGCGCCCGTGACGGACATGGCCCGATATGCGGTCCGCGCCCGTTGTGCGGCGAGCAGCGCGCCGGCCAGGGCTCCGGCGGCGGTCGTGGCGCTGAGCAGTCCGTAGCCGCCGGCGTCGGTGTGCAGGACGGACTGTGCGTAAGTGGCCAGCGTCACCGGCAGGTTGATGGTGAAGAAGCCGAACGCGCCCACCAGGAGGATCGGCCACAGCATGGCGCGCTCGCGTGCGGTGTGACGCAGCCCGTCGCGCAGCCGGCTCGCCGAAGTGAAGGTCACATCCGAACCGTGCAGTTCATGGGGGCGTACGAGAAGAAGCGCGCCGATCGGGGCGAGGTAGGTGAGCGCGTTGACGGCGAAGGCGTACCCGGGGCCGACGCCCGCCATGAGCGCGCCGCTCAGCGCGGGACCGGCCAGGGCGCCGAACTGCCAGGCCGCAGCGTTGAGTCCGATTGCGTTGCGCAGATGGTGCGGCCCGACGACCTCGTGGACGAAGGCCTGCCGCGTCGGCTCGTCGACCGCGGTGACCGTGCCGAGTGCGAAGGCGATCACGTACACATGCCAGACGGTGACGTGACCGGTGAGGGTCAGTGCGGCGAGTGCGGCCGCGGTGAGCGCCATGGCCGTCTGCGTGATCAGCAGGATGCGGCGCTTGGTCCAGCGGTCGGCGATCCACCCGCCGGTCAGGCCGAAGAGGAGTGTCGGCAGGAACTGCAGCGCCGTGGTGACGCCCACCGCGGTGGCGCTGCCGGTGAGGGTCAGGACGAGCCAGTCCTGGGCGATGCGCTGCACCCAGGTCCCGGTGTTGACGAAGAGCCGGCCGGCGAGGAACCAGCGGTAGTTGCGCTCCCGCAGCGAGCCGCACAGGCGCTCGCGGAGCGGTGGTTGGCGGCGGAGCTGTGCGGACGGAAAGGCGGGGAGGTCGTCGGCCGGTTCGTGCGCGCGGTTCAAGGTCAGTCACCTCAGGAGTTGGTGTGCCCCTATCGTCGCGACCGCCTGCCCATTTCGAAATCAAATCCAAGCTATTACAGTCATTACGTGTCTCAATGAAAGGCGACGTCATGTACAGCGCCGAGCAGCTGCGCACCTTTCTCGCGGTGGCGCAGTCCCTGAGCTTCACGCGGGCCGCGGCGCAGCTCAACCTCGCGCAACCGACCGTCAGTCAGCACATCCGCAAGCTGGAGGACGCGGTCGGACGGCCCCTGTTGGTGCGCGACACCCGCACGGTCGCCCTCACCGCCGACGGTGAGGCCATGGCGGAGTTCGCACGGACGATCATCTCCGCGCACGAACAGGCCGTCGACTACTTCACCGGTTCACGGCTGCGTGGGCGCCTGCGCTTCGGCGTCACGGACGACGTCGCCCTCACCCAAGTCCCCACGATGCTGCGCGAGTTCCGTAAACTCCACCCCGGCATCGACCTGGCCCTCACCGTCGCCCAGGGACCCGTACTGCAGCGCCGTATCGAGTCGGGCCATCTCGACGTCGCCCTGGTCAAGACCGAACCGGGGGAGAGGCGGGGCCGACTGCTCCGCCGTGACCGCCTCATCTGGGCATCGGCCGCCGGCACCGAGGTGACGGCCGACCTGCCGGTGCCGCTGATCGTCTACCAGGCGCCGAGCATCAGCCGCACCCTCGCAGCCCGCGCCCTGGACGCGGTCGGCCGCAGATACCGGGTCACCTGCACCGTGCACGGCGTCAATGGAGTGCTCGCCGCCGTACGGGCCGGGCTCGGCATCGCGATCTTCGCGCGCAGCCTCGCCCCGGGCGATCTGGTCGAACTGCCTCCCGGCGCGGGCCTGCCCCAGCTCGGCGAGATCGACCAGGTCCTGCTGACCAACCCCCATGCGCGCACCGAGCCGGTCGAAGCCCTGACCAGGGCGATCCTCTCCCACGCGCACCCGATCAAGAGCATCCATCACTGAGCGCGAGAAGATGCGTCTGTGCCGGTATCGGTATCGGGATCCAGACCATGCCGGCGGGCGACGCGCAGTGCGTCATCCAGTTCGTCCTGCGCCACCGCGATCCGGTACGCGTCTTTGGCGGCCGTCGCGTCTCGCACGGACTCCCGCGCCGCACGCACCCGCTCCAGCATCGCCTCGGCAAAACCACCCATGCGAGTCCGCCCCGCCCCTGATCCGTCCACCAAGGCAACCGGCGGCGAATTCGAAGGAATCCTCAAAAGGAGAATGCTTCAAGAATAGTGCCGGGGGCGGGCGCGGGCGCCGATGGGTCGTGAGGTTTCGCCGGCGTCGTGGGCAGTGGCCGAGCAGCGGGTGAGCAGCGGGTGAGCATCAGCTGAGCAGCGGGAACGCGGCGGGCGCCGGCAGCGCCCTGGACGCGTCCACGTCTCATGGCCCAGTAGACTCGACCCCCGTGGCGGACACCCAGTACGAAGACCTGTTGCGGCTTGCACTCACCTCCGGGACGGCCAAGGCCGACCGGACCGGCACCGGTACCCGGAGTGTCTTCGGACACCAACTGCGCTATGACCTTTCGCAGGGGTTCCCGCTGATCACCACCAAGAAGGTGCATCTCAAGTCGATCGTGTACGAGCTCCTGTGGTTCCTGCGCGGCGACGCGAACGTCCGCTGGCTCCAGGAGCACGGCGTGACCATCTGGGACGAGTGGGCCGATGAGAACGGCGACCTCGGACCGGTCTACGGCGCGCAGTGGCGCTCCTGGCCCACCCCTGACGGCGGGCACATCGACCAGATCAGCGAGGTCCTCGAGACCCTCCGCCGTGACCCCGACTCCCGCCGGATGATCGTCTCCGCGTGGAACGTGGCCGAGCTCTCCAAGATGGCGCTCGCCCCGTGCCACGCCTTCTTCCAGTTCTACGTCGCGGACGGCAGGCTCTCCTGCCAGCTCTACCAGCGCAGCGCCGACCTGTTCCTCGGCGTCCCGTTCAACATCGCGAGCTACGCCCTGCTCACGCACATGGTCGCTCAGCAGACCGGTCTCGAACCCGGTGACTTCATCTGGACCGGCGGCGACTGCCACATCTACGACAACCACGTCGAGCAGGTCACCGAGCAGCTCTCGCGCACGCCGTACGAGTTCCCGAAGCTCCAGCTGCGCGCCGCGGACTCGCTCTTCGACTACGCGTACGGCGATGTGGAGATCCTCGACTACCGGCACCACCCGGCGATCAAGGCTCCGGTGGCGGTGTGACGGACGGGCTGAAGGTCGGGCTCATCTGGGCGCAGACCCTCGACGGCGTGATCGGCGCGGGCAACACCATCCCCTGGCGGCTGCCCGAGGACCTGGCGCACTTCAAGGCGACCACCCTCGGCCATCCCGTGGTGATGGGGCGCAAGACCTGGGACTCGCTGCCGCCCCGCTTCCGCCCGCTGTCCGGCCGGCGCAACATCGTGGTCACCCGTGATGCGGCGTGGACGGCCGAGGGCGCAGAGCGAGCCGGGTCCGTGGCCGAGGCCCTTGAGCTCGCGGGCAAACCCTTCGAGTCCACTGCCCCGAGCGAGATCTGGGTGATCGGCGGCGGTGAGATCTACCGGGCCGCCATGGAGTACGCCTCGATGCTCTCGGTGACCGAGATCGACTTGGCGGTGGAGGGCGACACTTTCGCTCCCGTGCCGGACGCGACGTGGCAGGTGAGCGAGGGCGGGGGCTGGCAGTCGGCGAAGTCCGGCCTGCGCTACCGCTTTCGCATGTACGCCCGCTGACGCATGTACGCCAGCTGACGGACGTATGCCCGCTGACGGACGTATGCCGAAGGGCCGCGAGCAGAGTGCCGCTCGCGGCCCTTCGGCTTGCCGGCGCCAGGCTAGGCGTCCAATACCAGGACGACCTCCAGCGTGCGCGGTCCGTGCACACCCTCGACCCGGTCCAGCTCGATGTCGCTGGTGGCGGACGGCCCGGAGATCCAGGTCAACGGGCGGGTGGGGTCGAGGAGTTCGATCGCCTGCGGGATCGAGTCGACCACCTGCTCCGGTGCGCGGACGACGCACACATGGTGGTCGGGGACGAGGGTGATACGGCGGCGCCCCTGGGCCGGTCCGCCGTCCAGGACGATCGTGCCGGTCTCGGCCACGGCGAGGGCGCAGCCGGTGACGACGCTGTCGACGGAGTCGAGAGCGTGCGGGGTGTCGTCCCTGTGGTCGGGCAGCAGTTCCGCGTCCGTGCCGGCCAGCCAGTCGGCGGGCAATCCGTCGGGCACGACCACGCGACGGCCGCCGAGCAGTCCGCCGAGCAGGGCGGGCAGTCCCGTGGTGTCGGTGCGGTGCACGAGAGCCCGGTAGTCGGCGAGGTTCTCGGCGAGCAGGTCGGCGGTTTCCACAGGGGTCCGTGAGCCGTGGACCCGCAGATAGGTGCGGTCGACCGCCGAGTCGTACGGTTCGGCGGGCTGGTCGGCGACCGCTTGGCGCACCCGCGCGAGGATCAGGTCTCTGCTGTTCACTTCGAGCCCCTCTGTCCACCGTCGGTGCGCTGCCACCAGTCGCGGAACGACTCCGCGGGCACCTTCGGCAGATCCCGCGTGTCCGACCAGGCCCGGCCCGGACCGGGCAGCTTGCGCGGATGCAGACGGCGGGTGCGGGAGGCGAGGCGCTGGCCGGTGCGCAGGACGCCGGGCCGGCCGAAGGCCCAGGCCGCGGCTCGCATGGCGGCCCGCTCGGCGGCATGGCCCTTCGCGGGCTGCACCGTGATCTTCACGCCGTTGCGTACGACCTCACGGCCCTGGACCACCCGCTCGCGCAGGTGGACGAGCACCTCGGGGATGTCGATCGCGACCGGACACACCTCGTAGCAGGCGCCGCAGAGCGAGGATGCGTACGGCAGGGAAGCGTCGATCTCGCTTGCCGTACCGCGCAGTTGGGGCGTGAGGATCGCGCCGATCGGTCCGGGGTAGACGGACCCGTACGCGTGTCCGCCGGCGCGTTCGTAGACCGGGCAGACGTTGAGGCAGGCCGAGCAGCGGATGCAGCGCAGCGCTTGGCGGCCGACCTCGTCGGGAGCGGGGGAGTGTCTGGAGGAACACTTCGAGGTCGCGCCAGGTGGGCACGATCTTCTCGATCCCGACCACCGAGATCAGCGTCTCGGGCAGCGTCAGGCACATGCGTCCATTGCCCTCCGACTCCACGACCACGAGCGTCCCGGTCTCGGCGACCATGAAGTTGGCGCCGGAGATGCCGACCTTGGCGCGTAGGAACTTCTCGCGCAGGTGAAGGCGTGCGGCTTCCGCGAGTTCGGCGGGGGTGTCTTCGAGGCCGTCGGGGGCGGGGCGTCCCCAACTGGTCATCTCGCGGCGGAAGATGTCGCGGATCTCGCCGCGGTTGCGGTGGATGGCGGGGACGAGGATGTGGGAGGGGCGGTCGTTGCCGAGCTGCACGATGAGTTCGGCGAGATCCGTCTCGTACGCGCGGATGCCGGCTGCTTCGAGGGCCTCGTTGAGGCCGGTCTCCTGGGTGGCCATCGACTTGACCTTGACGACCTCGTTCTCGCCCGTGGCTCGGACCAGGTCGGTCACGATGCGGTTGGCGTCGTCGGCGTCGATTGCCCAGTGCACCGTGCCGCCCGCCGCGGTGACGGAGGCCTCCAACTGCAGCAGATACGTGTCGAGATGACGCAGCGTGTGGTCCTTGATCTGCTTGCCGGCCTCGCGCAGCTGCATCCAGTCGTCGAGTTCGGCCACCGCCTTCGCGCGCTTGTCGCGGATGGTGTGCGTGGCGTGCCGCAGATTGCCGCGCAGTTTCTGGTCCTGGGTGGACAAGGCAGCGGACTTCGGGAAAGCCGGCATACCGACGAATGTTCCGCTCATCGCGCGGGGTCCTCCTTCGTGCTCGCGAGGATCTCCGCGATGTGGACCGGCCGCATGCCGGTGTGCAGGCGCGTCATCGTGCCACCGATGTTTATCAGACAGGAGTTGTCGGCGGCGCACAGCACATCGGCGCCGGTCGAGACCGCGTTGGCGACCTTGTCCGCGCCCATGGCCGCGGAGACGGCCGCGTTCTTGACGGCGAAGGTGCCGCCGAAACCGCAGCACTCCTCGGCGCCGGGCAGCTCGACCAGTTCAAGTCCCTCGACGGCTTGCAGGAGTTGATACGGACGGCCGCCGAGCCCCAGGCTGCGCAGTCCGTGGCAGGTGGGGTGGTAGGTCACCTTCTGCGGGAAGTACGCGCCGACATCCGTCACGCCGAGGACGTCCACCAGGAACTCGGTGAGCTCGTAAGTCTTCGGTACGACGGACGCCACGGCCTCGGCGAGCGCGCTCCCGCGGCCCTCCGCCCGGGCGCGGTCACCCATCCTCGGGTAGAGCTCGCGCACCATCGCGCCGCAGGAGCCGGACGGGGTCACGATCGCGTCGTAGCCGGCGAACACCTCGGCGTAGCGCTGGGCGAGAGGCTCCGCCTGGTGGCGGTAGCCGGTGTTGTAGTGCGGCTGGCCGCAGCAGGTCTGGCCCATCGGGAAGTCGACGTCCACGCCGAGGCGGGCGAGGAGTCGCACCACCGCACGTCCTGTGCCGGGGTAGAGCGTGTCGTTCACGCACGTCAGGAAGAGCGCCACGCGCATCGCGCTCACACCGTCCCGAGCCGGTCGGCGGCGCGGTCCCAGACGGCCCGGTCACCGGACGGCTCGTACCGCGTCAACTGCTGCGTGGCACGCAGGAGTCGGCGCATGTCGTCGCGGTCGCCGACCAGGCCCCGCGTACGCGCCTGGACCAAGGTGTTGCCGAGGGCGGCGGCCTCGGCGGGGCCCGCCACCACCGGTAGCCCGAGCGCATCGGCTGTCAGTTGGCACAGCAGCGCGTTGCGGGCGGCGCCGCCGACGACGTACACCACGTCCACGGACCGGCCGGACAGGCGCTGCGCGTCCTCGACCGTGCGGCGGTGGGCTAGGGCGAGGGAGTCGAGGATGCAACGGGTGATAGCGGCGGGGGAGTCGGGCACAGGCTGGCCCGTGGCCCGGCAGACCTCGGCGATACGGTGCGGCATGCGGCCCGGCGCGATGAACGCGGGATCACCGGCGTCCACGACCGAGCGCCGCGCGGGCAGCGCGGCGGCTTTGTGCAGCAGCGATACGAGATCGGGGTCGTCCCACTCGCGCATGCACTCCTGGAGCAGCCACAGGCCCATGACATTGCGCAGGTAGCGCACGGTGCGGTCGAGGCCCAGTTCATTGGTGAAGTTGGCGCGACGGCTGTCCTCGGTGAGCACCGGAGCGTCGAGTTCGAGGCCGACCAGGGACCACGTGCCCGTACAGATATAGGCGAAGTTCTCGCCGGCGCCCGCCGGTACGCCGGCCACCGCGGACGCCGTGTCGTGCGAGCCGACCGCCGTGACGGGGATGTCTCCGTCCAGACCGGTCTCGTCGAGCACGGAGGGAAGCAGTAGCCCCGCGTGATCGCCGGGGTGGCGCAGGGGCGGGAAGAGACCGAGATCGATGCCGAGCGCGTCCGCCACCTCAAGGGACCAGCTGCCGGTACGGGGATCGATGAGCTGGGTGGTGGAGGCGTTGGTGAGCTCCGTGCCCTGCTCGCCGGTCAGCCAGTACGAGATCAGGTCCGGTATCAGCAGGAGTTGGTGTGCCGCGTCCAGTGCGGGCGTGCCGCGCGCGGCCATCAGTTGGTAGACCGTGTTGAACGGCAGCGTCTGCAGGCCGGTCGCCCCGTAGAGCCTGTTCGGGGCGATCTTCGTGGCGGCGAGGTCCGCCATTCCCGCGGTGCGCTCGTCGCGATAGTGGACGGGGTTGCCGATGAGTGCCCCGTCGCCGTCGAGCAGTCCGTAGTCCACGGCCCAGGAATCGATACCGACACTCGCCGGACGGCCCGCGCGTTCTCCCACGGCGCGCAGACCGTCGAGCACTCCCCGGTACAGGCCGAGGATGTCCCAGTGCAGGGTGGCGCCGGTACGTACCGGACGGTTGGGGAAGCGGTGCACCTCGTCGAGTGCCAGCTCCCCTGGGCCGACCCGGCCGGCCATGACGCGTCCGCTGGAGGCGCCCAGGTCGACGGCGGCGAAGGTGGCGGGTGGTGGCAGGGGCACGGGGTCCTCGGTCGGGTGTGAGTAGGAAGGCGCTGGGCGGGGGTGCGGTGTGCGCCGCCCAGCGCCGGTCTGACGGTGTGCCGGTCAGCGCAGGAAGGCGGCCGCGACCCCCGCGTCCACGGGAATGTGCAGACCGGTGGTGTGGCTCAAGTCCCCGCCGGTCAGCGCGAACACCGCGTTCGCCACATGCTCGGGCAGCACCTCGCGCTTGAGCAGGGTCCGCTGCGCGTAGAACTCGCCGAGCTTCTCCTCCTCGACCCCGTACACCGCGGCACGCTTGGCACCCCAGCCGCCGGCGAAGATGCCCGAACCGCGTACCACGCCGTCGGGGTTCACGCCGTTGACGCGGATCCCGTGCTCTCCCAACTCGGCTGCAAGCAGGCGTACTTGGTGGGCCTGGTCGGCCTTGGTGGCGGAGTAGGCGATGTTGTTGGGACCGGCGAAGACCGCATTCTTGGACGCGATGTAGACGATGTCGCCGCCCAGGCCCTGAGCCTGCATGACGCGTGCGGCCTCCCGGGAGACCAGGAAGGAGCCGCGGGCCATGATGTCGTGCTGCAGATCCCAGTCGCGGGCCGTCGTCTCCAGGAGCGGCTTGGAGACCGAGATGCCCGCGTTGTTGACGACGAGGTCCACTCCGCCGAAGGCGAGCGCCGCCTCGGCGAAGGCCGCCTCGATCTGCTGCTCCGAGGTCACGTCCACGGTCACGGCGATCGCCTTGTCCGGGCCGCCCAGTTCCTCGGTCACGGCGGCCGCGTTCTCGGAGTTGAGGTCGGCCACCACGACGCAGGCGCCCTCGGCGACCAGGCGGTGCGCGATCGCCTTGCCGATGCCCGAACCGGCACCCGTCACCAGGGCGATACGGGTGGCCAGCGGCTTGGGCGCCGGCATCCGGCGCAGCTTGGCCTCCTCCAGCTCCCAGTACTCGATACGGAACTTCTCCGACTCCTCGATGGGGGAGTAGGAGGACACCGCCTCGGCGCCCCGCATCACGTTGATCGCGTTGACGTAAAACTCGCCCGCCACCCGAGCGGTCTGCTTGTCCTTGCCGAAGCTGAACATGCCGACCCCGGGCACCAGCACGACGGCCGGGTCCGCGCCGCGCATCGCGGGCGAGTTCTCGTCGGCGTACTGCTCGTAGTAGGCGCGGTAGTCCTCGCGGTACGCGGCGTGCAGCTCCTTGAGCCGGGAGATCGCGTCCTCGAGCCCGGCCGTCGGCGGCAGGTCGAGGACCAGCGGACGTACCTTCGTACGCAGGAAGTGGTCCGGGCAGGACGTGCCGAGGGACGCGAGGCGGGGGTGCTCGGCGCGGGAGAGGAAGTCGAGGACGGCCTCGGAGTCGGTGAAGTGGCCGATCTGCGCGCGGTCCTGGGAGGCGATCGCGCGGATGTGGGGGGCGAGTGCGGCGGCCCGTGCACGGCGCTCGTTCTCGGGCAGCGGCTCGTATCCGTCGAGCACCGGACCGAAAGGCTCCGCCTTGCCGCGCTCGGCGAGGAAGGCCTCGGCGGTCCGGATGATGTGCAGCGAGTTGCGCTCGCACTCCTCGGACGTGTCGCCCCAGGCGGTGATGCCGTGGCCGCCGAGTATGCAGCCGATCGCCTGCGGGTTGGCCTTCTTGACCTCGGCGATGTCCAGGCCGAGCTGGAACCCGGGCCGTCGCCACGGCACCCACACCACCGAGTCGCCGAAGCACTCGGAGGTCAGCTTCTCGCCGTCCGTGGCACAGGCGAGCGCGATACCCGAGTCGGGGTGCAGATGGTCGACGTGCGCGGCCTCGACGAGTCCGTGCATCGCGGTGTCGATCGACGGGGCGGCGCCGCCTTTGCCGTGCAGGCAGTAGTCGAACGCGGCGACCATCTCGTCCTCGCGCTCGACGCCTGGGTAGACCGCGGTGAGCGCCCGCATCCGGTCGAGCCGCAGCACCGCAAGGCCTTCGGCCCTGAGCGTGCCGAGGTCGCCTCCCGAGCCCTTGACCCACATCAGCTCGACCTCGTCGCCCGTGACCGGATCGGCGACGCTGCCCTTGGCGGAGGCGTTGCCCCCGGCGTAGTTGGTGTTGCGCGCATCGGCGCCGAGGCGGTGCGAGCGCGCGAGCAGCGCCTGCGCCGCAGGGTGCGGGGGGTGAGACATGTCGATTCCTCGGAGGTTCGGCGGGCTGCCGGCGAGTTCGCGACGACAGCGGTGATACGGGGATGGGGGAGCTCAGGCGCCCCAGCCGGCCTGCTCGCCGCCGACGCGCTCGGCGACGATCCGCTCCGCCCAGCCGGAGCGGGCGTAGGCGGCCATCGGGTCCGCGTCGAGGCCCAGCTCGTCGCGTACCTCGGCGAGCAGGGGGCGGACGTCGGTGTTGTAGGCGTCCATCAGGACCGCGTTGGCGGCGAGGACGTCACCTTCGCGTTGGGCTGTGGCGAGGGTGTCGGCGTCGACGAGCAGGGCTTTTGCGGTGGCTTCCTGCACGTTCATGACCGAGCGGATGATGGCGGGGATCTTGGCTTCGATGTTGTGGCACTGGTCGAGCATGAAGGCGACG
>JOGW01000006.1 GCA_000721375.1 Streptomyces sp. NRRL B-3428
GTGCCTGGCACCCGGGCAACCCCGACGCAAACGGCGAGCCTTCGCGAAAACGGCGCCATTGCCCGGGTGAGCATGGCACCCCACCCCGGCCCCGACCCCCACCGGACCGTGGGCGCAGGGGGCCTGGGGGCGAAGCCACCAGCGGGGGTCCGGGGGCGGAGCCCCCGGAAACATCAACCCACAGCGCCCGCGCGCCCCAGAGCCCCCCGCTGAGGCCGAATCCCCGCCGGCACAGCCCGAGCCCGAGCCGGCGTCCCCGTCCAGCACGTGCCCCGCCGCGACAGCAGCCGACGGAGCCACAGCTCCACCGAGACCAGATCCGCAAGCCCGTCCACGGGAACGGCCTCCCCCGCAGCCGCCGCCCGCAGCGCCTTCTGCACGACCCGCCCCTCCACAAGCCCCGCCTGAGCGAGCAGCGGCGTCCCGAACAGGTCCACCAACTCCTCGACAGAAACCCGCAGTCCGAGCTTCAGAGCAGCCGACGACGTACCGGAGGAAGGCGCCCCCCAGCCCACCGGCAGCTCCGTGACCCCCGCGCCCTCCAGCACGGTCCGCAGCACCGCCGCCCGCGCCCCCGGCTGGATCCGCAAGGAGTCCGGCAGCGCCCGACAGGCCCGTACGACCTGGTTGTCGAGGAAGGGAGCGTGCAGCCGCTGGAAGCGGACCTCCGCCGCCTGCTCGAGCACCCGCAGGTCCGCCGCATGACGGGCGAGCGCCGCCCGAGCCCGCAGCTCCCCCGGATGCTGCCCCGGGCTCGCCCCGGGCCGGGTCGCCGACTGCTCCAGGCGAACCGATACTTCAGCGAGCGCCTCACCGGTGAGCCACCGCGCGGCAGGCCCGGGACGCACCCAGGTCAGCGCGGCGAGCGAGGCACCGACCGGCCCCGCGGGCTCGTCGAGCATTCCGGCGCGCAGCCGCAGCGCCGCCTCCTCGATGCCCGAACGGTAGGAGGTACGGGCGAGCCGACGGGCCGCCCCGTACACCTTCGCCGGCACGAGGACGGAGCTCATCGACCCCTCCGTACGCGCCAACGCCGCGACGGGACGCACGAGATGACGACGGCGCCGGTCCATCAGAAGGTCCGCGAGCCGCGCCGGATGCGCGTCGAGAACCTGTCGCGCCCCGTACCCCGCCAAGTGATCCGCACTGCCCGACGCAAGCCGCAGCCGCTGCCGGGCCGCCGTCACGAGCGAGGGACCCGGCTCGTCCGTCAGCGGCCCGTCCAAGTCGGCGTAGGGCAGGGCCTCTTCACCGGCCGGTACCACGACGTGGTGGAGACGGGGGTTGCCCGCGAGGGCGACCGCGCGGCCGAGTTCCTCCTCCTGGCTGCCGCCCGTCAGATCGTTGAAGGTGACGGCGAGCAGCCGCTCCCCCGCGCCCGTGCCGTGCCCGAGCACCGTCCCCGGCATCCCGGGAAGGCCCGCCGCGAGCAGCGCCAGGGTCCCGGAGGCGGGCCCGCCCGACAGGTCCGCCCCGATCCCCGGCACCGGCATCCGCGAGGCACGCCGCTCGGCCGGCCCCATCCCCGGGACAGGACCCGGGTCGATGTCGGGCACATGGCGGGGCGCCGAGAGCCGCGCCCGTACGGCCTCGACCAGCGCTTCCCGTACACCGTCCACCGCACGCGTGGCGTCCAGTTCCGGTGCGGCCACGGCGAGTGAGGCCACCGGCTCGTATCCGGCGATCTCGCGCGAGCCGTCGCGCAGGATCAGCGCGTGCCCGGGCGGGATGCGCTTCACGTTCATGTACGGGGTGGAGTCCTGCAGCGCCTCGGGGACATCGGGACACGCGAGCAGTGCCGCGAGATGGCCGACGTCGAGGTGCGCCTCGATGAGGTCGGCGAGCGGCAGGGCGGCGGTGGCGTACGCGGTGCCGCCGGCCCAGGGGGTGTGGAACACCGGCCGTGCGCCCGCGAGATCACCGGCGACCATGATGCGCCGGCCCACCTGGACCACCGCCGTATAGCTGCCGGGCCAGGCCGTCAGATGCCGCAGTGCGCCGCCGCGCGCCGCGACGAGGCCGAGGCGCACCTGCTCGTCGGTGGCACCGCAGGTGCCGAGCACGGCGATACGGGTCCGGTCGTCCGCCTTGACCACACGGACCTCGTCGGGACGCCAGTCACCCACCGCCCACAGCGGATCCGGGTCACCCCACAGGAGCTGTGAACCCACAGGGTGCACGGTCTCGCCGGCCTCGCTGCCCGCGCCCATCGGATCGGACGCTCTCGCGGTGGTACAGCTCCACCCCACCAGCCATCGCATCGCGCCTCCACAGCCTGTGGACAACAACAGCACCAACTGGCGAGCCAGTTCGGCACCATGCTGCCACGAAGCAGGCGCATCGGAGGGGGAGGCGGGCGCGCCGGTTTGCGCCTCTGTGCTCCCGCGCGGTCGGCATGACGCATCGCCAACTGCTGGCTGGATCCAGCCATTTCGCGCGCAAAAGGGGCTATGGGGGCATGCCGGAACCCCGCGCGGGCCGGCGCGCGATCCGGGAGGCGCGATTGGCCTCCCGGACCGGTCCGCCACCCGCGGGGATGTAGGCGGCGGCGTCCCCCAGCCCACCGGTTGCCAGCGCACAGTGGGCCGACCCACGCACCCTCATGGAAGCGCTCCCGCACCGCCCGGTGAAGAGCGCACGGACGGGCGCACGCCGACACACCGGGAGCACACCGCAGAAAGACCGCACTCCTGTACAGACAACTTTCTCGCCATCCGGAATCCCGCCCCTTAACGCTTGGAATGCGGGGAACTACGCTGGGTTTACGAATGCCGCGCGGGTATGCCCGATAGCAGCCCCGCGGCAGCCGTCTGTGTCGGTCGAGGGGTGCGCATGACCAGGGAGCAACGCGGGCCGAACGAGAAACTCGGCACCGTTCTCGCCCTCGCGGGAATCAGCAACGCGGGCCTCGCCCGCCGGGTCAACGACCTCGGGTCACAACGGGGGTTGACCCTTCGCTACGACAAGACCTCGGTGGCCCGCTGGGTCTCCAAGGGCATGGTCCCGCAGGGTGCGGCGCCGCACCTGATCGCCGCGGCCATCGGCCAGAAGCTCGGCCGGCCCGTGCCGCTGCACGAGATCGGTCTCGCGGACGCGGACCCCGCGCCCGAAGTGGGCCTCTCCTTCCCGCGCGACATCGGCGCGGCGGTGAAGTCGGCGACGGAGCTGTACCGGCTTGACCTCGCGGGCCGCCGGGGCGGCAGTGGCGGGATCTGGCAGTCGCTCGCCGGTTCGTTCGCCGTGAGCGCCTACGCGACCCCGGCCTCCCGATGGCTGATAACACCCGCCGACAGCTCGGTGGAACGTACGCCGGAAGGCGCCTCGGGCACCGACCTCGGCGAGAAGCCACTGCGCGTCGGCCACAGCGACGTACAGAAACTGCGCGAGGCGGCGCACGACGCGCGCCGCTGGGACTCCAAGTACGGGGGCGGGGACTGGCGTTCGTCCATGGTCCCGGAGTGCTTACGCGTCGAAGCCGCTCCTCTGCTGCTCGGCACGTACTCGGACGAAGTGGGACGAGCCCTCTTCGGCGCGACGGCCGAACTCACCCGCCTCGCCGGCTGGATGGCCTTCGACACCGGCCAGCAGGAAGCCGCCCAGCGCTACTACATCCAGGCGCTACGGCTCGCGCGCGCCGCCGCCGACGTACCGCTCGGCGGTTACGTCCTGGCCTCCATGTCCCTGCAGGCCACCTACCGCGGCTTCGGCGACGAGGGCGTGGACCTCGCGCAGGCCGCCCTCGAGCGCAACCGGGGCCTGGCCACCGCGCGCACCATGAGCTTCTTCCATCTCGTCGAGGCGCGCGCCCAGGCCCGGGCCGGCGACGCGCACGCGGCCGGCGCCGCCCTGAAGTCCTCCGAGGGCTGGCTGGAACGCTCGCGCGAGGGCGACCACGACCCCTCCTGGCTCGGCTTCTACTCCTACGACCGCTTCGCGGCGGACGCCGCCGAGTGCTACCGGGACCTCAAGGCCCCGCGCCAGGTACGGCGGTTCACCGAACAGGCCCTGTCGAAGCCGACCGAGGAGTTCGTGCGCTCGCACGGCCTGCGTCTTGTCGTGAGTGCGGTCGCGGAGCTGGAGTCGGGGAACCTGGACGCGTGCTGCGCCCAGGGACTGCGGGCCGTGGAGGTCGCCGGGCGTATCTCCTCGGCGCGCACCACCGAATACGTACGGGATCTGCTGCACCGCCTGGAGGCCCACGGCGACGAACCGCAGGTCATCGAGTTGCGCGAGCGTGCGCGGCCACTGTTGGTGGCACCGGCGTGAGGAGAGCCCCCGCCGAGGGGGTTTGAGCTCGTTGTCAGTGGCGCAGTGCAGTATCGGGGTGGACTCGTTCGGGGTGGGCCGGGTCCGGATGGAACGGGTCCTGGTGGACTCCGGTGAACTCTCATGTCTCGGGAGGTGAGTCGCGTGGCTGTGCGCGGCCCGGCGGACGGCAAGAAGGTGTCGTACGACTGCGATGTGCTCGTGATCGGCGGCGGCATCGTCGGCCTTTCGACGGCGTATGCGCTCACGCGCGCCCGGCCGGGGCTGCGGGTCACGGTCCTGGAGAAGGAGCCCGGTCCCGCCCGGCACCAGACGGGGCGCAACAGCGGGGTGATCCACAGCGGGATCTACTACCGGCCGGGTTCCCTGAAGGCGCGCTTCGCGGTGCAGGGCGCCGCCGAGATGGTCAAGTTCTGCGCCGAGTACGGCATTCCGCACGCGGTCGGCGGCAAGCTGATCGTCGCGACGGAGCGCTCCGAGCTGCCGCGGCTGCACGCACTGGTGCAGCGGGGGCGGGAGAACGGGATTCCGGTTCGGGAGCTCGGTCCCAGCCAGATCATGGAGTTCGAGCCGGAGGTCCGTGGTCTCGCGGGCATCCATGTCGCCACCACCGGCATCTGCGACTTCGTCGCGGTCGCCGGTCAGCTCGCGGAGTCCTCGCAGGCCGCGGGTGTCGACATCCGCTACGGCGCGGAGGTCACGTACATCGACCGGCGCGCGGACCGCGGGGTGGCCGTGCGTACGGCCGCCGGAGCGGTGGTGCGCGGGAAGGTCCTCGTCAACTGCGCCGGTCTGCACTGCGACCGCGTGGCCCGGCTCGCGGGGGACGACCCCGGGATGCGGATCGTGCCCTTCCGCGGCGAGTACTACGACCTGGCGCGCCCCGAGCTCGTACGCGGTCTGGTCTACCCCGTACCCGACCCGGCGTTCCCCTTCCTCGGCGTCCACCTCACCCGCGGGATCGACGGCGGCGTCCATGTCGGCCCCAACGCCGTGCCCGCGCTCGCCCGCGAGGGATACGACTGGTCGGTGGTCCGCCCGCGTGAGCTGGCTTCGACGCTCGCGTGGCCGGGCTCGTGGCACATAGCGCGTGCGCACTGGCGTTACGGGGCGGGCGAGCTCCACCGTTCGCTGTCGCGCCCTGCCTTCACGCGTGCGGTCCGCCGCCTGCTGCCGGCGGTCACGGAGGCAGACCTCCGCCCGGCTAAGGCAGGGGTCCGGGCCCAGGCGGTGCTGCGGGACGGCACGCTGGCGGACGATTTCCTCTTCGTGGAGGGCGCGCGCACCGTCCACGTCCTGAATGCCCCCTCGCCTGCGGCCACGGCGTCCTTGCCGATCGGGCGGGAGATCGCAGGGCGCGTACTGGCGCAGGTGGGCTGACTCCCGGGGGCGCTGCCGGCGCCCCCGGCCGCACCCGAAGGCCCACCCGCCCCAGACGCACCCACCCGCCACGCTCCGTAGAATCAGCACCACTGTGTCCGAGCACCCTGAAACCCCCGCAGCCACCGACCCCTACGACGCCGAGACCCGCGCCGCAGCCTCCGCCGCCCGGGCCGAGAAGAACCGGCGGTTCGCCGAGGGCGAGGGGCCGAGTCCCGACCCGGCCGGATCCCACTTCGACCGGAGGATCCGCAGCTTCCAGCCGCGCCGCAGCCGCGTCACCACCAGCCAGGGCGACGCCCTGCGCAGGCTCTGGCCCAAGTGGGGCATCGAGATCGACGGCAAGCAGCGCCTGGATCTGAACGAGATGTTCGAGGGCCGGCCCGTAGTCCTCGAGATCGGCTTCGGCATGGGCGAGGCCACGGCGCAGATGGCCGCGGACGACCCGGACACCGGCATCCTCGCCGTCGACGTCCACACCCCCGGCCAGGGCAACCTCCTCGCGCTCTCCGAGAGCAACGGACTGAGCAACGTCCGTGTGGCCAACGGCGACGCCATCATCCTGCTCGCCGAGATGCTGCGCCCCGACTCCCTCGACGGAGTGCGCGTCTACTTCCCGGACCCCTGGCCCAAGAAGAAGCACCACAAGCGGCGCATCATCCAGCCGGAGTTCCTGACCCTGGCCGCGGCCCGGCTGAAGCCCGGCGGCTTCGTCCACTGCGCCACGGACTGGGAGGAGTACGGGGAGCAGATGCTCGAGGTGCTCGAAGCCCACCCCGACTTCGTGAATTCACAGCCCGAAGGCGGCTACACCCCGCGCCCCACGTTCCGCCCGCTGACCCGCTTCGAGGGCAAGGGTCTCGACAAGGACCATGTGGTCCACGACTTGATCTTCTTGCGCAGGTAAGGGGCGCCGGGGTTCCAGGTACTCCTGTTCCTCGCACCCGGGTACTCGTTAGGGTCAAGGGGTGAACGCACCGCCCCAGCCTCCGTCCCCTCCGGCCCCCCAGGTCGCAGCGCTCGGCAGGCCCGCGCACTGGTGGCAGCGCCGTGCCGTGAAGGCGGGCGCGCTGATCACCCTGCTCGCCCTGTCCGGTCTGGTGATCCTCGCCCTGGTCCAGAAAGAGACCGGCACCGAGGGCTTCCTCGTCGGCCTCGGCCTCGCGGTGCTGCCCGTCCCGCTGCTCATAGCCGCGTTCCGCTGGCTGGACCGGGTCGAACCGGCCCCCTGGCGGAACCTGCTCTTCTCCTTCGCGTGGGGCGCCTGCGCGGCCGCGCTGATAGCGATCGTCGCGAACTCCTTCGCGACCCGCTGGATAGCCACCCGCACCTCGGACCCGCTCGGCGCCGACACCCTCGGCGCCACCGTCGTCGCCCCGGTCGTCGAGGAGACGGTCAAGGCGGCGGCGATCCTGCTCGTCTTCCTGTTCCGCAGACGGGACTTCAGAGGTCTCGTCGACGGAGTGGTGATAGCCGGCGTCACGGCCACCGGCTTCGCGTTCACCGAGAACATCCTCTATCTGGGCAACGCCTACGGCACCGACGAGGCCAGCGGGGTCGACGGCATCGGCTTCGACTCGGTCACCGCGGGGACCTTCTTCGTCCGGATCGTGATGTCCCCGTTCGCCCACCCGCTGTTCACGGTCTTCAGCGGCATCGGCTTCGGCTTCGCCGCCCTCGCCGCCGACCGCCAGCGCGTCCGCCGGGTCCTGCTGCCGATCGGCGGACTGCTGCTCGCGATGGGTATGCACGCCGCCTGGAACGGCTCGGCCTCCTACTTCGGCGGCATCCTCTTCTTCTTCGTCTACCTGGGCTTCATGGCCCCGGCCTTCGGCCTGCTGACCTGGCTCACCATCTACAGCCGCCAGCGCGAACTGCGCACGGTGCGCGAGGAACTTCCCGCATACGTCGCCGCCGGCTGGCTCACCGCCCCCGAGCCGCACTCCCTCGGCAATCTGCGCGCCCGCCGCAAGGCCCGGCAGTTCGCGACGCGGACGTACGGCAAGGGCGAAGGCAAGGAAGCGGCACGTGCGGTCCGCGAGTACCTCTCGCTCGCCACGGCCCTCGCGTTCCTACGGGCCCGGGGTCGCAGCGGCCGTGCGGGCGCCGATTTCGTCGTACGGGAACGGGAGTTGCTCCAGGCGCTGTGGGCGCGCCGGGGCCCCGCCCGCCCGGCACTCGACCACGCGGCACGGGTGACGGCCCCGGCCTTCCCGCAGCCGTACACACCCTGGGCGAATCCCTACGGTCCGATCGCCCGTCCGGTCCCGTACTTCGCGCCCATCCCGTACATCCCGAGCCAGCAGGGTTACGGGCATCCGCAGCAGCAGCCGGGGTACGGCTACCCGCAGCAACCGACGGGTTATGGCTACCCGCAGCAACCGAGCGGCGCGTACCCCGTCCCCCAGCAGTCCCACGTCTACAACCCGTACGCGCCGCCCGCGAGCTCCCCGGGCAGCGCGTAACCAGCGGTCGCCTTACGCGGAAGCGGAAGCCACCGCGAGCAGTCGCAGCTCCTCATCCGTGAGCGTCAGCTCCGCCACCGCGAGGAGCGCCGGCAGCTGCTCCACGCTGCGCGCCGAGGCGATCGGCGCGACAACCGTCGGCTGGGCGGCCAGCCACGCGAGTGCCACCGTGGCAGGTGCGGCCTCATGCGCCTTGGCCACGGTGTCCAGCGCGTCAAGCACCCGGGGCCCGCGCGCGGTCTCCAGGTGCTTGGCCGCGCCGCCCGCCCGCGGACTGTCGACCTCGGCGCCCGGACGGTACTTGCCGGTCAGGAAGCCGGAGGCCAGCGCGTAGTACGGCACAGCGGCCAGGCCCCAGCGGGAGGCGAGCTCCTGCTTCGAACCCTCGTACGTTTCACGTGAAACCAGGTTGTAGTGCGGCTGCAGCGCCACATACCGGGCCAGACCCTCGCGCTCGGCGAACTCCAGTGATTCCTGCAGGCGTTCGGTCGTCAGGTTCGAGGCGGCCACGGCCCGCACCTTGCCCTCGCGGACCAGCGCGTCGAGCGCGGTGACGATCTCCTCGACCTCCACGGAGGGGTCGTCGAAGTGCGTGTAGTACAGGTCGATGTAGTCGGTCCCGAGCCGGCGCAGCGACTCCTCGGCCGCGGACTTGATGGTGGCCGCGGAGAGCCCCTTGTACTGGGGGTGGGCGCCGACCTTCGTGGCGAGGACGACCTCGGAACGGTTGCTGCGCGCGGCAAGCCACTTGCCGATCAGGGTCTCGGACTCACCGCCGCTGTTGCCGGGCGCCCAGGCCGAGTACGAGTCGGCGGTGTCGATGAAGTTGCCGCCGCCCGCGGTGTAGGCGTCGAGTACGGCGAAGGTCTGGGTCTCGTCCGCGGTCCAGCCGAAGACATTGCCGCCGAGGCAGAGCGGATGGACTTCGAGGTCGGAGGAGCCGAGTGGGCGCAAGGAGGTCATGAAGGACCAACGCCCGTACGGGATGCGCCTATTCCATCCACATGAATCGTCGGAATCGCCAGAATCAGTCAGGAAAACCCAAAACCGGCAGCCCTGACGTCGGGGGGTTGCCGTCAGGACTGCCGGGGTTCTGGGACACCGCGAACGCGCGGCGCTTACAAGTTCCGTACAGGAATCAGGTGTTGAAGCCTTGGATCAGGGTTGGGGCCCTTGATCAGGGGTTGGGGCCCTCGATCAGGGGTTGAGGCCCTTGCTCTGCAGCCAGGCCATCGGGTCGATCAGGCTGCCGCCCGACGTCTCGACCTCCAGGTGCAGATGCGCACCGGTGGAGTTGCCCGTGGAGCCCACGCGGCCGATGACATCGCCGGTCGTGACCTTCTGGCCGACGCTGACGAGGATCGACGACTGGTGGTTGTACGCGATCTCCGTACCGTCCGAGAGCTCGACCACGGTGCGGTAGCCGTAGGAGCCGGACCAGCCGGCCTCCTTGACGGTGCCGGTGTGGACGGACTTGATCGGGGCGCCGCTCGATGCGGCGAAGTCCAGACCCGTGTGCGAGCCGGAGGCCCACATGGAGCCGGCCTGGCCGAAGGTCGAGGTGATCGTGTACGAGGCGACCGGCAGCGAGTAGCTCTTGGCCAGCTTGGCCAGGCGCTCCGCCTCGGCCTTGCGCTTGGCCTCTTCCTCCGCCTTGCGCTTGGCCTCCGCCTCGGCCTTCTCGGCGGCGGCCTGCTCCTCGGCGGCGGCCTTCGCGGCCTGTTCGGCGGCGGCCTGCTCGGCAGCTGCCTGAGCGGCGGCGTCCGCCTCGTCCTCCTGGGTCTGCGCCTGCTCCAGGATGCGGGCCCGCAGGGCCTCGCCCGCGTCGGCGGTCGCCTCTTGCGTGGAGCTGGTGGCGGCCACGGGCAGCGTGGCACCGGTGGCCTGCGCGACACCGGACTGCTCACCGGAGCCGGAGTCCGAGTCGCCGGCTATGAGGTCGCCAACGACGGGGATCTTCTTGGCCTGCTCGCCGAGGTCCGGCATGGAGATCGGGACCGGCGGCTTGTCCTTGGCGGTGGCGATGCCACCCGCGCCGACGGCGGCTATGACACCGACGCCCAAAACAGTGGAGCTGCGCGCGAGTCCGCCGCGCTGCTTGGCCACGCGGTGCTTTCCGCGCACCGGACGGAGGGAATCCTCGGTCGGGTTCCACTCCTCCCAGGGCTCGTCGTCGAAACGGAACTCCTGGGTGCCATCCGCGAAATACGGGGCTTCGGAGGTACTGCCACGGCCTGAGGGGGTCGCCACGGGGGCGGACTCCTTTCCTTCCTTCTCGCCTACCGGGTTAGCTGACGGGTTCGGAACAGGAAGGTTTCCTACGGGCGTTGGCACCTCTGGGAAAGGTGCCGCTTGCCCGATTCACCCCAAAAAGTGGTTCCCCGGCTCCCTTGCGGGATTAAGCGTGTGCGCACGGAGCCATCTCTTGTGACGGCTGGGACGACCGCGCTGCGTTATCGAACGTTAATAGACGGGGACCCGGGATTCCAAGCCGTTCCGACAGATCGTTAACGGCTTTGGCCTGGACTTACCGGGACACGAGCGGGCGCAATCGGACGAGTCGCCAAGGAAGTTGGTTCGATCAAAGTTCTGACAGTGCGTCAGTTGTTATGCGGAGGGCTCATCTTCTGTCACCTTCGGTGACATCACGGCGCCGTCTGCAGCACCGGGACTGCCGACGGTCCCGGCGGCACCCGCCGGCCGGGCGACCGCGAGCAGCGCCATGTCGTCGTTCGCGCCGCCCCCGGTGTGCTCACGCACCTCCTCGGCGACCGCGGCGAGCAGCGCGTCGGGTCCGGGGAACATCCGCCCGCCGAGCCGGGCCGCCGGATCGTAGAAGAGTCCCTCGCCGCTGCGCGCCTCGCTCAGCCCGTCCGTGTAGAAGAGCAGCATCGCCCCGGCCGGAAGGTCCGCCACCACGGACCGGTCCGGCCAGGACGCCAGATCGCTCATGCCGAGCGGCAGCGCCGGCTGCTCCGGCTCCAGGGCCCGCAGCTTGCCGTCGGGGTGCAGCAGCAGCGGCGCGGGATGACCGCGATTGATCAGCCGTACGACTCCGTGCTCCTGCGGGATCTCGGCCAGCACCGCGGTCGTGAACCCCTCCACGGCATCGAGCCCGTCCCGCCGCGTCCCCTCCCTGGCCAGCGCCCGCTCCAGCCTGAGCGCGACGGCTTCCAGGGTGGCCTCCTGCTCGGCGGCCTCGCGAAAGGCCCCGATCACGACGGCCACGGCCTCCACCGCCCCGAGCCCCTTGCCCCGCACGTCCCCCACGATCAGCCGCACCCCGTGCGGGGTGTCCTGCACGGCGTAGAGATCACCGCCGATGAACGCGTCCGCCTGCGCCGCCTCGTACCGTGCCGCGACATCGAGCCCGCCGATCCGGGCAGCCGGTTCCGGCAGTACGGCACGCTGGGCGGCCTCGGCGATATAGCGCGCGGACGCCAGCTGCTCACCGCTTCGCGTGATCACACGGTTGATGAGGACGGCGAGCACCGCGACCGTCACCACGGTCACCACTTCGGTGATGGACTCGACCTCGAGCACGTTCCCGTTGTAGACGTGCAGCCCGATCAGCGACCCGATGGCGACCACCGCGGTCAGGACGGTGTTGGCGAGCGAGAAGAACGGTGCGGCGATCAGCGGGGCCGCGGAGAAGAGCGGCGCCCCGGTGAACTTCGGCGGTGTCGCGATGTCGAGCAGCACCCCGCCGATGATCAGCAGAGGCGGCAGGGTCCGTACGAAGGCGCGGGTGCGGCCGATCCCGGGACGGGCCTTGCGCGGGCCGGAGCCCGTGGCGGTGTGCCGCCGTCCTCGCTTCCCCACCGGCCTGTCTCCTGCCACCGTCCGCACCCGGGCCGCGGACAGACGCCGCGCACCCCACCAGCGTTCCGGTACGGGGAGCGGGCGGCGAGTCCGTGTGGGCCGAATGGGCCCTCGCCGGGTCGGCTCGGGGAATCCAGCCGGGTCGGCTCGGGGAATGACGAAGGCCCGGCACGCTTTCACGTGCCGGGCCTTCGTTCGCAAGTAGCGGGGACAGGATTTGAACCTGCGACCTCTGGGTTATGAGCCCAGCGAGCTACCGAGCTGCTCCACCCCGCGTCGGTGAATACAACTATACGCCATCTGCGGGAGGCCTTTCACCAGGGTTTTCACGGGGCACACCACACGCCCTCCCCGGGACGGGCTCTACGCGCCCTCCCGTACCGAAGGCCGCCAGCAGCCGAGCGGTCCCCGCCGGGTCGACCAGCTGATGCAGATGCGCCCCGGCCAGCACCTCCACCCGCCATCCCCGCGCCGCCGGTCGGCCTCGTCCCACCAGTCGGTCCACCGCGGAAGCACCCCGTCGACCGCCAGCGGCTGTGGACGAGGACGAACAGGGGCCGCATCCGCCGATGCTGACAGCGGCGCTCCGTACTGACACCGCGTCGGCATCCAGTACTTTCGCCGCCCACGGACGGGACTTTCGCCACCTCATCCACAGCGCGGCCCGCACAAGACTGAGGGCGTCCACACCCCTGGCGAAGGAGCCCGGTCCGATGCTGTCCGAGAAGTCCACCGAGGTCGTCCGCGCGACACTGCCCGCGGTCGGTGCCGCGATCGGTGACATCACGCCGCTCTTCTACGAGAAGATGTTCGCCGCCCACCCGGAGCTGCTCCGGGATCTGTTCAACCGCGGCAACCAGGCGAACGGCAGCCAGCGCCAGGCCCTCGCCGGTTCGATCGCCACGTTCGCGACGTATCTCGTGGAGCACCCGGACACGCGCCCGGACGTGATGCTCCACCGCATCGCGCACAAGCACGCCTCGCTCGGCATCACCGCCGACCAGTACAAGATCGTCCACCGGTACCTCTTCGAGGCCATCGTCGAGGTGCTCGGCGAGGCCGTCACACCGGAGGTCGCGGCCGCCTGGGACGAGGTCTACTGGCTGATGGCCAACGCCCTGATCGCCATCGAGGCCCGCCTGTACGCGGAGGCCGGCGCCCCCGACGGCGACTCGTGGCGTACGTACCGGGTCGCGGGCCGGATCGACGAGACGGCCGAGGTCACCACGTTCTTCGTCGAACTCGACCTCGATCCCGGCGACGGCGGCCCGGTGCCGTCCGCGAAGCCCGGCCAGTTCGTCTCCGTCCAGGTCGAACTCCCGGACGGGGCACGGCAGATCAGGCAGTACAGCATCACGAACGTGCACGAGCGCGGCCTGCAGTTCTCCGTCAAGCGCGTCGACGCCGCGCCGGACGCCGCCTTCCCCGGCGAGGTCTCGAACCATCTGCACACCCACGCCACCCTCGGTAGCGAGCTGCGACTGAGCGCCCCGTTCGGCGACGTGGTCCTCGACGAGAGCTCCGACGCCCCGGTCCTGCTGGTCTCCGCGGGCATCGGCTGCACCCCGATGAGCGGCATGCTGGCCGCGCTCGCGAGCAGCGCCTCGGACCGCCGCGTCCTGGTCGCCCACGCCGACCGCACCGAGGCGAGCGACGCGTTCCGCGCGGACCTGCGCCTGTGGACGGACAAGCTCCCGAACGCCGCGTCCCACGTCTGGTACGAGGCCCCGACGAACCCCGACCACCCCGCCGACCGCACCGGCCGGATGGATCTCACCACCCTCGCCCTGCCCGAGGGCCTGACCGCGTACCTCTGCGGACCGCTCCCGTTCCTCAGGTCCGTACGCACCCAGCTTCTGGACAAGGGGGTCCCGGCCGCGAACATCCAGTACGAACTGTTCGGCCCGGACCTGTTCCTGGCGGGCTGACGGCCCCCGGCGGACCACACGACTGGGCGGGCCTCGGTCCAGACCTGGCTGGCGTGAAGAGGCCGACCCACCAGGTCGGGAAAAACAGCGCCCGGCTCCACCGAAGTGGACCCGGGCGCTGTTCAGCAGGTCAGAGGGGGTGTCCCTCGCCCTGTCGCGGTAGGCCGTGTGGGACTCGAACCCACAACCAATGGATTAAAAGTCCACTGCTCTGCCAATTGAGCTAACGGCCCGCGCCGACGCACCCCCGAGCATAGCCGGACGCGGCCGGGCAGCCGATCGGGTATCGGCTGCCCGGCATGCCGTCCGTGCCTCGATCAGCTCAGAAGAGGCCCTTGTACACCGACCACCCGGTCGCGATCTTCACGCGTCCGGTGAACTTCCCGTTCCCGTAACCGGACCACCGGTACAGGTTTCCGGAGGTGTCCCGCGCCACCAGATCCGCCTTGCCGTCCCCGGTGATGTCCCCGACGCCCACGAGCGCGTTGTACGAGGAGCCCCAGCCGGTGGCCAAGGTCACGCGGCTCTTGAACAGCCCGTTGCCGACCCCGTCGTAGCGATAGAGAGTGCCGTTGCTCGCACGGGCCAGAAGCTCACCATGCCCGTCACCGTTGAGGTCACCCACACCCACGATCTTCGTGTAGGCCCCCCAGCCACTGCCGACCCGGATCGGCGAACCCACCGTCCCCGAAGCCGAACCCCGGTACACGAACAGCTCGCCGGTGGAAGCCTTCCGCGCCACCAGGTCCGTACGTCCGTCACCGGTCAGATCACCCGCAGCCGTCAGCACGTTGTGCATGTTCCAGCCCGTGCCGAGCACCTTGTGCGCCGTGGTCGGAGTCAGCGCGGCACCGCAGGCCGGGGTGTAGGCCCGCATCCTGCCGTCCGGCATCCGCACGAGCACGTCGTTGCAGCGGTCGCCGTTGAGGTCGCCGAAGGGGATGGCGAGGGTCGAGGCCGACCACACCCCACCCGAGGTCTTCCCGGAGAACGAGCCGGTCCCGGTCCCACGCTGGAAGGTGAAGCTGCCGGACGAGTTGAGAGTGAGCAGGTCACCGAATCCGTCGGGGCCGCCCGTCCCGGCGTGGTCACGGCGTACCGCCTCACCGCCGGTGAGACCGATCGTGCCGGTGGCCGTCAGCGCGGCACCCGAGCCGTCGGCGGGAGGCGCCGTCAGGGTCCAGGTGTACGCACCGTTCGGAACCAGTCGTCCGGCACTGTCCTTGCCGTCCCAGGCCGCACGGATGATGCCACGGGCCTCGCCGCCGGTGAGGGTGCGCACCGTACGACCAGTGGCCTTGTCCTTGACCGTCAGGCGCCAGGACAACACGGGCCTGGACGGCCACCATCGGGCCGCCCACTGCCCACTGCCGCCCTTGGCGTCGACCGACGAAGGAGTCGCACTGTCCAGGACGGAGAGCGCCGAGGCCGGCACCGGCGCGGGCAAGACCTGCAGGTCTCCGTCCGCCTCGGCGTACACCAGGGAACCCCCGTGGGTGTCCACCGCCCAGTCGTACCCCGGCGTGCCGCGCTCAAGGCCGGTGACCTTCCCGAGGACGGCCGGGGTAGCGCCGCGCACATCGGTGAGTGTGAGCGTGGACCTGTCGGACGTAGCCACGTAGCCGTCGGCGAGTGCCGCGTACACGTGCGCCGGCAGCGGCACATTCCGCTTGGCGGCAGTGTTGTAGACCGATGCGGTCCCGTTGGCGTTGCACCCCCAGAGCAGGTACCTGCCGACCGCCTGAAGCTCTCCGATGTCACAACTGCCCACGTCCACAGAGGACTTCGTGTTCCCGGTACGCACGTCCACGGCGTCGATCACGCCCGCCGAGCTGCCCTCCAGCCACAGCGTCGAGCCGTCGAGGGCAAAACTGCGGTATGCGGGCAGCTTCCGGCTCAGCACGGCCTTGCCCGTGTCCAGGTCCACCACCTCGATGGCGGGTGTCTGGTCCGTGGCCGACGCCCGGCCGGAGCGGGCCGCGTACCGCCCGGAGACCTTCGGGTAGGTCTGGGCGTTCAGGCTGGTGTTGATCTCGCGGCCGGGCAGTGGGTCGTCGGGACCGATGACCGCGAGGACATCTCTGCTGTAGGTATCCGACCAACGCCCCGTCACGAGGCGGCCGTCGCCGGTGGGCAGCGGCTGCGGGCAGTCGTGCACGTCACAACCGTCGCTCACACCCGCCGCATAGACACCGAGGTCTTCCCGTGTCCCGGCCGCAGGCGGACCGCTGACGGTCAATTGCGTGGTCTGCAGCTGGTACGCGTTCCACGGTGTCTTGTCCACAGTGACCAGTTGGCCGCGGTCCAGCGCGACCCTGCTGCTCTTGACCACGAAGGGGGTGACTGCCGCGACGTCATCCGTCTGCACAACCCCGTCGGCGCCGGCACGCACGGAGGTCAGGGTCCGCTCCGCTCCCTCTCCCCCACGCACGATCAGAAGGCGTCCGTCCGGGGCCTGTACCGCCGTCGCGGTCGACCGTTCGATGAGCGTGCGCGGCTCACCGCCGGCCAGAGGGACGGTCTTCGTCACCCAGTTGTTGGCGTCATCGAAGTCGATGCCGCCCACGCCGGCCCTCGGCACCGCGAAGAGCAGATGGTCGCCGGCCAGACCGAGTGCCTTGCCGTTCTCCGGGTACGGCAGATCCAACCGGCTTACGGGCGTGGTCAGATCATCCGTGTCCCACACCGTGACGCGGCCGTTGGCGGTCCACACGACGATCCGGTCATCGGAGATGACGAGGGACTTGGTGGAGTCGCCCTCTCCGGTGTACGAGGCAGTCGGGTCGTAAGGCCGCGTGGTCCCGTCCGGTTCGATCCAGACGTACTTCTTGACCCCGGCACTGTCGTAGGTGCCGAGGATGCCGGACGCCGATGGCCGGGGCAGCCGGGCCACGTTGTTGAGCGTTGCGCCCTCGGGCAGACCGGTGACCGGGCGCTCGACCGTCTTTCCGTCCTCGTACGTGAAGAGGTGAAACGAGTAGGGTGCCCCGGTCACGTAGAAGCGCGTGATCACCGTGTCGCCGATCAGGGCCCACGCCACATGCCGAGCAGGCAGTTGGACCGTGTGATCGTCACCGGTGCTCAGATCGGTGAGCCGAACCCGCTGCCCGTCAGTGGTGGAGCCGCTGATCCGGGCGACGGCATCAGTGCCGGTGCCGGTCACCTGCTCGCCCGTAACCTGGTCCACCGCAGTGCGAGCGCCATCCGCGTACCGGATCCACTCGAAGCCGCCCTGATAGGACCCCCGCAGCACGCCCGTGGGTCCGGCCCCGAGCAGCTTCCCCGCATCCGGAGCGACCTCTTGCGGGGCGGGGATGGTCAGCGCGGTGGGCTGGACCTCGGCGGCTGACGCCCCGAGAGCACCCATGCCCAGCACGGTCGACCCCAGGACGAGTGCCGTGCCGGCCGCGATGCCGACACGGGCAGCGGTTCGGTATCTGCGAACGAAGGAATGACGCCCCACGGATTCCCCTCCCGGGCACGATCCGGCCATGGCCGGATCGGATGAGCGAGATGCGCGGGTGTGGGGCCCCGGTGCAAGAAATGTGCCCTGTGATCAGGGCGCAGCGGATCTTATCCCAGTCACAGAAAGCGCAAGAGGCCCGGGAGACGAACTGCGTCTCCCGGGCCTCTCAGGTCACACTCTGTCAGCCGTTGCGCTTCCAACGCGGCTTGTCATCGCGACGCCCGAAGGACGACGAACCCGAACCCGAGCGGTGGTCGCCGCCACGGTGGTCTCGGCTGTCGCGGTTGAACGGACGGTCCGAACCACGGTGGCCGCCGCCACGGTTGTCACGGTTGTCGCGGTTGAACGGACGGTCCGAGCCACCACGGTGGTCGCGGCTGTCGCGGTTGAACGGACGGTCCGAGCCGCCGCGGTTGTCGCGGTTGAACGACGGACGGTCGTTGTCGCGGCGGAAGCCGCCACCACGGTTGTCGTCACGACGCTCGAAGGAACGGCCGCCACGGTCGTCGCGGTCACGGTTGAAGCCGCCACCACGGTTGTCGTCACGACGCTCGAACGAACGGCCACCGCGGTCGTCGCGGTCACGGTTGAAGCCACCGCCACGGTTGTCACGGTTGAAGCCGCCGCCGCGGTTGTCGTCGCGGCGGAAGCCGCCACCGCGGTTGTCGTCACGACGCTCGAAGGAACGGCCGCCACGGTCGTCGCGGTCACGGTTGAAGCCGCCACCACGGTTGTCACGGTTGAAGCCGCCGCCGCGGTTGTCGTCACGACGCTCGAAGGAACGGCCACCGCGGTCGTCGCGGTCACGGTTGAAGCCGCCACCACGGTTGTCACGGCGCTCGTAGTTGCCCCGCTCGTCACGGCGCTGCTGCGGACGCTCGTAGGAGGAAGAACGCTCTTCGCGGTCGTACGAGGAGGAGCGCTCCTCACGCACCGGCTGCTCCACGGAGACCGACTCCGTCTCGGCCACGGCCGCGGCCGCTTCCTCGACGACGGCCTCGGCCGCACGCTCGGCGACGGCCGTCTCCGGGTCCTCGCCACGCTCGCGGGCCGCACGCGCGGTGAGGCGGTCGGCCTCCTCGCGCAGCTCGGTGGCGCGACGCTGCGCGCGCTCCAGCTCCTTGGTCAGACCGGCGACATCACGCTCGGCCTGCTTGGCCGCGTTGTCCGCGGAGTCGGCCTGGACCTCGGTGAGCGAACGCGCACCGGTGATCTCGGCGACCTCGGGGTCGAACACACCCGCACCGCCCACGATGTGACGCGAGGCGTCGACGCCCGCGTCCTCCATGAGACGGAAGATCTGACGGCGCTGGTGCGGCAGGGACAGGGACACGACCGTGCCGGAGCGGCCCGCGCGAGCGGTACGGCCGGAGCGGTGCAGGTAGTCCTTGTGGTCGCCGGCCGGGTCCACGTTGAGGACCAGGTCGATGCCGTCCACGTGGATACCGCGGGCGGCCACGTCGGTCGCGACGAGCGCGTTGACGTAGCCCTTCTTGAAGTCCTCAAGGACGCGGGTACGGGCGCCCTGCGTCATGCCGCCGTGCAGCGCGTCGGCCTTCACACCGGCGTCGCACAGCTGCTCGGCGATACGGTCGGCGCCCAGCTGGGTGCGGACGAAGATGATCGTGCGGCCCTTGCGCGCGGCGATTGCGGCGGTGACCGGAGCCTTGTCGCGCGGCTTCACGATGAGGATGTGGTGCGTCATGGTCGTGACGTTGCCCTGGGCGCTGTCGACCTCGTGCGTCACCGGGTTGTTCAGGTAGCGCTTGACCAGCGTGGAGATCTCGTTCTCCATCGTGGCCGAGAACAGCATCCGCTGACCGCCGGCCGGAACCTGGTCGAGCAGCTCGGTGACCTCGGGCAGGAAGCCCAGGTCCGCCATCTGGTCGGCCTCGTCGAGCACGGCGACCTCGACGTTCTCCAGCGAGCAGGCGCCGCGGTTGATGAGGTCGCGCAGACGGCCCGGGGTGGCGACGAGGATGTCGACGCCGCGCTCGAGCGCGTAGATCTGGTTGCCCATGGACGTACCGCCGCAGACGACCTTCATCTTCAGGCCGAGTACGTCGCCGTACGGCTGGAGCGCGTCGGCGACCTGCATCGCGAGCTCACGGGTCGGCGTGAGGATGACGGCGCGGGGCTTGTGCTTCTCGGTACGGCCGCCGGACAGACGGTCCAGCGTCGGCAGACCGAACGAGAGGGTCTTGCCGGAGCCGGTACGGCCACGGCCGAGGATGTCCTTGCCGGCCAGGGCGTCCGGGATGGTCGCGGCCTGGATCGGGAAGGGGGTGGTCACACCGTTCTGCGCGAGCTTGCGCACAACGCCCTCGGGCAGACCGAGGTCGGCGAAAGTGACATTAGCGGCTTCCGCCGCGGGGACCTCAGGGGTGCTGGGGGTCTCGTCGGCCTCGACGGCGTTCTCGATGTCGGCCTCGGCCGCCTCGATGATCGCCTCGTCCTCAGCGGACGCGGGCATGACGGAGTGATCTGTACTGAAAGTGGACATGCGAAACTGAACCTTCCGGAGTCTCGGCACGCGCCCATAACTCCGTGAGGTCACAACTTCGACCGCCTCAATGCGGTCCAGTCACGGCAAGGGAGAGTACGCGCCTCGCGGCGCTCTCTCTGCTGGCGCCGGGCAAATGGGATCAAACGATCTACTACTGTACGCACCCCCCGTAGCAAAAGGCAAACCGGATTCCGCCAGGGGTCGCCTATCAGGGTCATACGTGCAGGTCAGACGGGTGAGTGTGGCCTCGCGCACACCCCGTACGGGCTCAAGCAGGCCCTCGCTGAGGCGAAGGTTCCCGCTCCTGGATCTCCTCGTAGCGCTGCTCCTTCGACAGCTGAGTCTGCGCACCCACCGAATCGGTCGGCTGCGGCGACGGCTCCTCGCTCGGCGTCGGGGACGGCGAGGGCTCCGGCTCGGGCGGCGGCTCGGACGGGCTGGGCTTCGGGTCCTTCGTACGGGTCTTCGTCGGCTCCGGCGAAGCAGGACCCGCGGACGGCTTGGTGTCACCGGAAGGCGAGGCGCTCGGCGTACCCGAGACCGACGCGCTGGGGCTCGCGCCCTTCTTCCCCTCGGCCTTGCCGCCGCGCGCACCGCCCGAGACCACCGCGCCCCCGTCGGGGCCGGTCCCGTCGCCCTGCTGCGAGACGGAGGCCCCCGGCGCGGGCTTGTCCCCGTCGCCCCCGAGGCTCACACACCCCGCGCTCGCCGCGACCGCGAGCAGGACGGCGGCCCAGCGCAGCGGACGGCCGAGAGGTGAGCGGTGCGGAAGGGACAGCTGGCGCACGACGGCACCTCCGGGGCACGGCGATCGGGATCGTGGTGCCCAACTCCCTTACGGCGCAAGAAGACACGCCCGCACCATGAGTGGCAGAAACACGCAACCGTCCGTCGGCAGACCGAAAACGAGCGCCCTGACGGACAATGGCCCTGTGCTGGAGATGACACGCGAAGCCTTCGAAGAGCTGGTGAGCGACGCGCTCGACCAGATCCCGCCGGAACTGGCCCGGGTCATGGACAACGTGGCGGTGTTCGTGGAGGACGAACCCCCCGCCGACGACCCCGAACTGCTCGGCCTCTACGAAGGCACCCCGCTCACGGACCGCGGCGAGTGGTACGCGGGCGTGCTGCCGGACCGTATCTCCATCTACATGGGCCCCACGCTGCGTTACTGCGAGACCCCCGAGGACGTGGTCCACGAGGTCGCGGTGACCGTCGTGCACGAGATCGCCCACCACTTCGGCATCGAGGACGAGCGGCTGCACGAGCTGGGCTGGGGCTGACACCCCTGCACCCGGAGCCCCCGGAGCGCTCAAGCGGAAGGGCATAACCCCCCACCCTCGCGGGCATACGCGCACAATGGCCCGCGATCTGCCCGCCGCCATATCCCGTCTGCGCAATGCGACAGCGCGTGTACGTGGAGCACCCCGCGCCCTCGTACGCCACTACCGCGCACGCCACCCGCACCCCGTCAGCGAACTCGTCCATCCACCGCACCCCTACGCCCGCGCGTTCGGCATGGTCGCCGTGGTGCTGCTCGGCGCATGGCTCGGGCTGCTGATCGTCGGCAGCGTCCGTACGCCCGTGGGCCCCATGGACACGAAGATGACGCTGCGCCCGTCCCTCACCGGCGGCACGAAGATCAACGTCTCGCCGCTCGGCGCACTCGAGCTCGATTCCCACCGCGCCCCGATCCGGCTCGACGTGGACGTCGACCGCCTCGACCCGGACCGCGCGCAGGCCCTGGTCGACCATCCGGAACGGTTCTCCGGACTGCAGGACGAGGTCACCGAGGACATCCAGAAGGGCACCCGCGACCTGGCCGTGCGCTCCTGCGTCGCGGTGGTCGCCGGCGCCACGGCGCTCGGCCTCGCCGTCTACCGCACCCCGCGCCGCGCCCTCGCCGCCGGCGGCACGGCGCTCGCGCTGCTCGCCGCGTCCGGCGCGACGGCCTTCGCCACGTGGAACCCCAAGTCGGTCCTGGAGCCGAGGTTCTCCGGCCTGCTCGCCTCCGCCCCCTCCCTGGTGGGCAACGCGCGCAGCATCGTCACCGAATTCGACATCTACCAAAAGGAGTTGGCGCGCCTGGTCACCAACGTCACCAAGCTCTACGACGCGGCCTCCACGCTTCCCGTCTACGAACCCGACCCCAACACCATCCGCCTCCTGCATGTCTCCGACATCCACCTCAACCCCGCGGCCTGGCAGATCATCGGCTCCCTCGTCGAGCAGTACGACATCGACCTGATCGTCGACTCCGGCGACACGATGGACCACGGCAGCGCCGCCGAGAACCCCTTCCTCGACCCGGTCGAGGACCTCGGCGCCCCGTACGTCTGGGTCCGCGGCAACCACGATTCGGATGCCACCCAGGGCTATCTGCAGCGCATGAAGAACGTCCACGTGCTCGACGAGGGGAAGGCGGCGGACGTCGCGGGCCTGCGTCTGGCCGGCATGGGCGACCCGCAGTACACCCCGGACCGCTCGGTGGTCACGGCGGGCGACCCCGCCGAGGAGGCCGCCGGACAGGCCCTGGCCTCGGCCCTGTGGGGTGAGCGCGCCCGCGGCACCCCCGTCGACATCGCGGTCGCCCACAACCCGGTCGCGGCCCGCGAGACCGACGGCGCGGTCCCGCTCGTGCTCGCCGGCCATGTCCATCACCAGGAGATGGAGGTGATGGACAAGGGGACCCGGCTGCGGATCGAGGGCTCGACGGGCGGCTCGGGACTACGCGCCGTGGAGGACGAGGACGAACCGGACCCGATCGAGGCCTCCGTCCTCTACCTGGACCGCGGGACGAAGCACCTGCAGGCCTGGGACGAGATACGTCTCGGGGGTCTGGGCCTGACAAAGGCCGAGGTCAGCCGCCATCTCCCGAAGGAGAACAGCCCTGGTGCGACCCCATCGGACACCCCCGCGCCCGCCCGTTCCGCCGGCGGTCCGTAAACCGTTTTGGCGATCCCTCCCCCCATCCCATATGCTTCTCACGTCCCCGACGCGCTGCGAAGCGCCCAGGCGGGCCGATAGCCCTCATCGTCTAGCGGCCTAGGACGCCGCCCTTTCAAGGCGGTAGCACGGGTTCGAATCCCGTTGGGGGCACGCAACACCTGTGCGACACTTAGTCGCGCAACAGCTTGGTCCTGTGGAGCAGTTTGGAGTGCTCGCCACCCTGTCAAGGTGGAGGCCGCGGGTTCAAATCCCGTCAGGACCGCTGAGGTTTCTTCTGGAACCTCGTGGCTGGGTAGCTCAGTTGGTACGAGCGATCGCCTGAAAAGCGATAGGTCGCCGGTTCGACCCCGGCCCCAGCCACAGTCCCTGCAAAGGGAAGTAGGCCCCCCAAGATCCGTCTTGGGGGGCCTACTTGTTGTGCTCGGTCCGCCTCGTCGTCCTCAGGCCGCCAGCACCATGGCGAGGTACTTGGCGTTGTCGAAGAACGCGTCGCGGCCCTGGCCGGAGCGTGCGGGGAGGCCGGAGCCCGCCGCCGGAACGGCCAGTGAGGGCGCCGTACGTATCGCAGAAATCAGCTGTGCCACGCACGCACCCTAGCGACGCCCCTGCCCCACCGCTGCGGCCCACATCACGCACGGCTTCGCCGTGGAGGGTGCCATTCCGTCAGATCGGACCTTCCGCCGGGCGTTCCCGTCGGCGCCACCCCCTTATGCCGAAGACGACTCCGGCCACCGCAAGCACTCCCATCAGCGCAGCCCAGTCCGGCACCGCGTCCCCGACCCGGTGGGCCCACTGCTCGACCGTGAACGACGTGTCCACGGACAGGAGTCCGGGCAGCGCGGTCGTCCCGTCGAAGGCCAGGAACAGTGCGCCGAGCAGCACAAAGAACAGGCCGGAGGCCAGTGAGGTGGTGTGGAGGGAGAAGCGGCCAAGGCGCAGCTCCCTGCCCCGCAGCCAGCGGCGGCGGCCCAGCGAGAAGCGGTCCCACAGAAGGGCCAGAAGGAAGAGCGGGGCCGCCATGCCCAGGGCGTAGACGGCGAGGAGCGCGCCGCCGTATGCGGGGCTGCCGCCGAGCGCCGCCACCGTCAGGACGCTCCCCAGGATCGGGCCCGCGCAGAAGCCCGCGAGGCCGTAGACCGCGCCGAGCGCGTAGACCGAGAGCGCGGACGTGGGGCGGATACGGCCCGACAGCTCCGCCATACGGCGCGAGGCGAAGCCGAGGCCCAGGATCTGCAGCACGCCGAGCGCGATGATCAGCCAGCCGCCGGTCAGGACGAGCAGCTCGCGGTTGCCGTAGAAGAAGCGGCCCGCGTACGAGCCGGCCGCGCCCAGCGGGACCAGAGTCGTGGCCAGGCCGAGGTAGAAGATGCCGGTACGGGCGAGCAGCCGCGAGGACGAGTCGATGGTGTACGCGAAGAAGGCGGGCAGGAGCAGGGCGCTGCACGGGCTGAGCAGGGCGAGCAGCCCGCCGAGGAAGGCCGCCAAGTAGCCGATGTCCGCCGTCACTTGGCGCCCTCGGCCGTCGCGAGCGCCTCGTCGATCGCCTGTGTGAAGGTCTCCGCCGGCTGCGCGCCCGCGATCGGGCGGCCGTTGATCAGGAAGGACGGGGTCGAGGTCGCGCCCAGACCGTAGGCCTCCTCCTGGTCACGGGTCACCGCCTTGCGGGCGGCATCGCTCGCGACGTCACGTACGAAACGGTCCACGTCCGCGACGCCCGCCTCCCGCGCCAGCGTCTTCAGCCGCCCGTCACCGAACCCCTTCTCCTTCGCACCTTCCGCGTACGCCGCCATGTGGAACTCCCAGAAGCGCCCCTGCTGCCCGGCCGCCCACGCGCCGCGTGCCGCGGCCTGCGACTCCTCGCCGAAGATCGGGAAGTTGCGCCACTCGATGCGCAGCTTCCCCTCCTCGACGTACTTCTTCACGAGCGCGGGCTCGGTGTCCCGCGCGAACTTCCCGCAGAAGCCGCACTTGAAGTCCGCGTACTCGATCAGCACGACGGGCGCGTCCGCCCGCCCCTGCGCCAGCGGGTCCTTGGCTTCGCGCCGGGCCAGCTTCGCCAGTTGCGTGTAGGTGTCGTTCTGCTCGGGCGCCGAGACCTCGGCGACCGCCTCGGAGCCCGAGGTGTCGGTTGCGCTCTCCGGCTTGGTCGCCGCATACGAGAACCAGCCGAAGAGCAGCGCCACGGCGACCACACCCGAACCGATCGCCAGATTGCGCTTCTTCGTACGGGCAGGGCTTGCAGAGGAATTGGACATGGAGCACTCCCAAAGGAAGGAAAGAGAAGAGGAGGAAGGTCAGGCGGCCGCGGGGCAGGCGATCTCGCCCGCGAGCCGGCGGACGGTCGCCACCGCGAGCAGCACCAGGGACGCCACCGCGAGCACCGGCTGCAGCGGTGCCCAGATCGTCAGCGCACCGGTGGTGCCGAGGGCGAGCAGCACGAGTTTGTTGCAGACGGGGCAGCCCACCGCGAGGAAGGAGAGCAGCGCACCGGCCGAGCCGAGGCGGGTGGCCCTCTCACGGGGCCGGCCCGTGCGGACGTACGTGGCGACGAGCACCCCGGCGAGCGGCGCCGACACCGCGAACACCGGGTAGCTCCACCACGTGGGCGGTATCTCGCGCCCGAAGACCGGGTTGGGGATGAGATCGGTCGGCAGTCCGAGCAGCAGCGCCGACACCGCGGTCGCGCCGAACGCGACGGCCCAGCGGCCCCGCGTCCACGTGCCGAGGGCGCGGATGGCGAGGCGGGTGGGCAAGACGGACAGGCGCGTGCCGGCACGCGCGGAAAAGGTCATGACAGGTCTCTCCTGTGCGACGGGGGAAGCGGGGGCCCAGGTGTCGGGCCCCGGCTACACGCGCAGCACGGAGAGGGATACGGGAGTGGGCGGGTCGCCCGGTGGCGGACCCCGCTCAGGGGTTACGCAGAGGAAAGCGCCGTCGACCGCCGCGGTTTCGCCCACCGCGGGGGCTGGTGCGGGCAGCACCTCGGAACCCTGGCCGGCCCGGGTGGGCGCCGACGGCTGGGAGCCCTGCTCCCCCGTATCGCCCTCGCCGCAGCCGACACCGCCGGAGCGGTCCACCGCCACGACGTCCACCGCGGCGACGGTGGGGGCGCCACCCGACGCGGCCGCGCTCTGGCCCGCCCCGCAGAGCACCCCGGCCACCGCGAGCAGCAGGCTCAGCAGCAGCGGCACCGCGAACGGGCGGTGGGTGGGGCGGAGGGGCATGACGCCAAGTGTGCCCTACGAGGACACAGCGGACGCAGGGGGACAGAAATGCGTTCGCCACCGCCGAGGAGCGGGTGAGATCCTGGGATCCGTATGTCTACTTCCTTCGACGATCTCGCCAAGCTCGTGAACGGCGAGACCTCGCTCCGTGACGCCCACCGCCTCGGCCGCCGGCTCGAGGGGGCCCGCCGTATCCGCAAGCCCGAGGCGCGTCAGGCCGTCTTCGACGAGATCGCCGGCGAAGCGGAGAAATCCGCCGCCCGCATACGGGAGCGGCGCGCCACGCTGCCCGCGATCACCTATCCCGAGCAGCTGCCGGTCAGTCAGAAGAAGGACGAGATCCTCGAGGCGATCCGCGACCACCAGGTCGTGATCGTGGCGGGTGAGACAGGCTCCGGAAAGACGACACAGATCCCGAAGATCTGTATGGAGCTGGGCCGTGGCGTACGCGGCATGATCGGCCATACGCAGCCGAGGCGTATCGCGGCCCGTACGGTCGCCGAGCGCGTGGCCGAGGAGCTGGGCACCGAGCTCGGCGAGACGGTCGGCTGGAAGGTCCGCTTCACCGACCAGGTCGGCGGCTCCACCTTCCTGAAGCTGATGACGGACGGCATCCTGCTCGCCGAGATCCAGACGGACCGCGAGCTGCGCGCGTACGACACGATCATCATCGACGAGGCCCACGAGCGGTCCCTCAACATCGACTTCCTGCTCGGGTACCTGGCCCAGCTGCTGCCCAAGCGCCCGGATCTGAAGGTCGTCATCACCTCGGCGACCATCGATCCCGAGCGGTTCTCCCGGCACTTCGGGGACGCCCCGATCGTCGAGGTCAGCGGCCGTACGTATCCGGTCGAGGTCCGCTACCGCCCCCTCCTCGAAGAGGACTCCGAGGACTCCGACCGCGACCAGATCACCGCGATCTGCGACGCCGTCGAGGAGCTGCAGGGCGAGGGCAAGGGCGACATCCTCGTCTTCCTCTCCGGTGAGCGGGAGATCCGCGACACGGCGGACGCGCTGGAGAAGAAGAAGTACCGGTTCACTGAGGTACTCCCCCTTTACGCCCGGCTGTCGCACGCCGAGCAGCACCGCGTCTTCCAGGCGCACACGGGACGCAGGATCGTTCTGGCGACGAACGTCGCCGAGACCTCGCTGACCGTCCCCGGCATCAAGTACGTGATCGACCCGGGTACGGCCCGTATCTCGCGCTACAGCCATCGCACCAAGGTCCAGCGCCTGCCCATCGAGGCGGTCAGCCAGGCCAGCGCGAATCAGCGCAAGGGCCGCTGCGGCCGTACGTCCGACGGCATCTGCATCCGGCTGTACTCCGAGGAGGACTTCGAGTCCCGCCCGGAGTTCACGGACGCCGAGATCCTCCGTACGAACCTGGCCTCCGTCATCCTGCAGATGACCGCGGCAGGCCTCGGCGACATCGAGAAGTTCCCCTTCATCGACCCGCCGGACCACCGCAACATCCGCGACGGCGTCCAACTGCTCCAGGAACTGGGCGCGTTGGACCCCAGCGAGAAGGACCACCGCAAGCGGCTCACGCAGATGGGCCGCAAGCTCGCCCAGCTGCCGGTGGACCCGCGCCTTGCGCGCATGGTCGTCGAGGCCGACAAGAACGGGTGCGTACGCGAGGTCATGGTGATCGCGGCCGCCCTGTCCATCCAGGACCCGCGCGAGCGCCCGGCCGAGAAGCAGACGCAGGCGGACCAGCAGCACGCCCGGTTCAAGGACGAGACGTCCGACTTCCTCGCGTATCTGAATCTCTGGCGCTACATCCGTGAGCAGCAGCGCGAGCGCGGCTCGTCCTCGTTCCGTCGGATGTGCAAGCAGGAGTATCTGAACTTCCTGCGCATCCGCGAGTGGCAGGACATCTATACGCAGCTGCGGACCGTCGCGAAGCAGATGGGCATCCATCTGAACGAGGACGACGCCGGCGACCAGCAGGTGCACCTCTCGCTCCTGGCCGGTCTCCTCTCCCACATCGGGATGAAGGATGTGAAGGACGGCGCGAAGAACGAGTACCTGGGCGCCCGCAGCGCCAAGTTCGCCGTCTTCCCGGGCTCCGCGCTCTTCAAGAAAACCCCGCGCTTCGTGATGTCCGCCGAGCTGGTGGAGACCTCGCGTCTGTGGGCGCGGGTCAACGCGAAGATCGAGCCCGAGTGGATCGAGCCCCTCGCGCAGCACCTGGTGAAGCACACCTACTCCGAGCCGCACTGGGAGAAGGACCAGGCCGCGGTGATGGCGTACGAGAAGGTCACGCTGTACGGCGTCCCGATCGTCACCGAGCGGAAGATCAACTACGGCAGGATCGACGCCGAGGCCAGCCGCGAACTGTTCATCCGCAACGCGCTCGTCGAGGGCGACTGGCGTACGCACCACAAGTTCTTCGCGGACAACCGCAAGCTCCTGACCGAGGTCGAGGAGCTCGAGCACCGGGCACGGCGCCGCAACATCCTGGTCGACGACGACACCCTCTTCGACTTCTACGACGAGCGCGTGCCCGAGCACGTGGTCTCCGGCGCGCACTTCGACTCCTGGTGGAAGTCGAAGAAGCGGGACGAGCCCGAGCTGCTCGACTTCGAGCGCTCGATGCTGATCCGCGAGTCCGCGGAGGCGGTCACCAAGGCCGACTATCCGGACTCCTGGCGCCAGGGACAGCTGAAATTCCGGGTGACGTACCAGTTCGAGCCGGGGGCGGACGCCGACGGTGTGACCGTCCACATCCCGCTCCAGGTCCTCAACCAGGTCACCGACGAGGGCTTCGACTGGCAGATCCCGGGCCTGCGCGAGGACGTGGTCACCGAACTGATCCGCTCCCTGCCCAAGCCGATCCGCCGCCACTACGTACCGGCGCCGAACTACGCGAAGGCCTTCCTGGAGCGGGCGACTCCCCTTCAGGAGTCGCTGCCCGTGACGTTGGCCCGCGAGCTGAAGGGCATGGTCGGCGTCCCGGTCACGGCCGAGGACTTCGATCTCACCCGCGTACCGGACCACTTGAAGATCACGTTCCGGATCGTCGACGAACGCCGTCGCAAGCTCGCCGAGGGCCCCGACCTGGAGGCCCTCAAGCTCCAGCTCAAGCCGAAGGCCCGGCAGGCGATCTCGAAGGCCGCGGCCGCGACGGCCGAGCGCGCGGGCGGCCCGTCGATCGAGCGGACCGGGCTGACGGACTGGACGATCGGCGCCCTGCAGAAGGTCTTCGAGACCCGTCGCGCCGGCCAGCCGGTCAAGGCGTACCCGGCCCTGGTGGACGACGGCACCTCCGTCTCCGTACGGCTCTTCGACACCGAGGCCGAGCAGCAGGCGGCGATGTGGAAGGGCACGCGCCGCCTGATCCTCCTGAACATCCCGGTCAACGTCTCGAAGTTCGCCTCCGGCAAGCTCACGAACCAGCAGAAGCTCACGCTCTCGGCCAGCCCGCACGGCTCGATCCCCGCGCTCGTCGACGACTGCGTCACGGCCGCCGCGGACAAGCTGATCGCCGACTTCGGCGGTCCGGCCTGGGACGAGGAGTCCTACCGGAAGCTGTACGAGAAGGTCCGCGCCGACATCGTGGACGCCACCGTGCACACGGTCGGCCAGGTCCAGCAGGTGCTCGCCGCCTGGCAGGCCTGTGAGCGACGGCTGAAGTCCACGACGAGCGCGGCGCTCCTGCCCAACCTCCAGGACGTACGCAAGCAGCTGGACGCCCTGGTGAAGCCGGGCTTCGTCACGTCGGCCGGGCTGCGCCGGCTGCCCGATCTGATGCGCTATCTCGTCGCCGCCGACCGCCGCCTGCAGCAGATGCCCACCGCGGTGCAGCGCGACAGTGCGCGCATGGAGAAGGTGCACGAGATGCAGGACGAGTACGCCTGGCTCCTGGAGCAGCTGCCGCAGGGCCGGCCCGTGCCGCAGGAGGCCCTGGAGATCCGCTGGATGATCGAGGAACTGCGCGTCAGCTACTTCGCGCACGCCCTGGGCACCGCGTATCCGATCTCCGACAAGCGCATCGTGAAGGCGGTGGACGCGGCCGCTCCGTAGGCCGCGGCGCTGTAGCGATCCGCTCGCTATAAGTGAGTTCGACCGCTGGGCCTGCACTGCTGTACAGTCCTTCTCGCAGCGCAACACAAAAGCAAGCGCCGCAAACCAAGGTCCTGTGGAGCAGTTTGGAGTGCTCGCCACCCTGTCAAGGTGGAGGCCGCGGGTTCAAATCCCGTCAGGACCGCAGTAGAGAAGGCCCGCACCGGTTGGTGCGGGCCTTCTGCGTTGTCTGCGCAGGCGCACGGGGTCCACTGCGCGATGTCCAAGACCAGCCACCCCACCCCAGGCGGTCTTGACGCCCCCTGCCACCCCCCGGTACTCCAACAGGGAGGCAGGAACCCCTCGCACGCCAGGAGGTGGCGGATGGCGGCGTACGCGCGGCACGAGACCCGAGCGCTCCTACGGGCCCATCTCTCGGCCTCGACCGGCTATCGCCATCTGACGCGCCACTGTCCCGTCTGCCACCGCCTCCTGCGGCTCGCGATGCAGCCGGAGAGCCAAGGGGACCAAGCGGCCCTGGAGGCCCTGGAGGCCCACGAGGACGAAAGTCCCGCGAACGGATGACCAAAGCCGCCTGTCGCCAACTGCCCCTGGTGGGAGGCTGATGAAGGGTCGGGAGCTTCCTCCGAGCCCCCTACCGCAGCGACGTCATATGCCACAAGCGGCCGGTCGTGTGACGGGTGTCACCGAAGGAGTTTTGGGAAAGCCAGAACTTACACCCCTCCTACAACAGGTCAATTTAATATGTGCAATTGCACTGCCCTGCGAGCGCGTTCGCGCCCCCCTTCGAAGCGCACCCCTCAAGCCTGAGCAGAGTCGAACAGGGCCGCTCAGCGGCGGTCCGCACAGGGTGCCGAGCAGGCCCTGAGCGCACAAAAAAGATCGCGCTGGACCCGGCGGAGTCCAGCGCGATCGACGACGCACCCGAATGTCTTGGGCAGGGCCTCCGTTGGGGCGGCGACCCTTGTCGTATGGAGTTGTGTGCGGGCAGAGACCGGGGTGGGGGCCCCGGAACAGCCCAAAGGCGAAGCTAAGGGGTGTTTCAGGCCTCGCTGCGCTGCTGCGGAATACCCGCAAGCAGTGCGCGGACCTCAGCCTCGCGGTAGCGGCGGTGTCCACCCAGCGTGCGGATGGACGTGAGCTTGCCGGCCTTCGCCCAGCGCGTGACCGTCTTCGGGTCAACGCGGAACATGGTGGCGACCTCAGCCGGGGTCAGCAGCGGCTCGGCATCAGGGGTGCGAGCGGTCATGAGCGGCCTCCTCGGGAGAACCGAACCTTCTCGGTTCTTTCCTTTAAATTCTGCACCTTGACCCGCGTTGCCCGATATGGCGGACACGGGTCGAGTCGGTTATAGGACGAACGGCTTGTCCTCGGCACTACAACTACACCATCCGTCCAGCCGCGTCGGCCAAACCGATGGAATTGCCCTCTCAGGTGTCCATCAACGACGGAAGCCGATGGACCGTGCCATAGCGGACAGTCACGTCATTGTGACGATCAGTCACAGCGTGATCAGAAGTCATCAGGCCCCCCAATCAGAGTGCAATGCCGAGCGTTCCGCCCCTAGTTGGGCGGATGGAGCCCTCCCCGGACTCCTTGTCCTATTTTGGCATGGAGCAAGGGGAAGGATGCAAGGGTGATGTAAGTGCGGTCCGTCACGCTTGACCCAATGGCCCGGATCGGGACCAACGTCCTTGCAGTCCTCCGACCATAGCCCTAAGCGAGATGCGCAAAAGGCCCGAGTCTTGGCGAGATGCCCCGGTTTGGTCAGCTTGCGAACTGTCGCGCGCGGACCGTCCGCCACCGCTCCATAAGTCGTGCATACGCGGCGGCCGCGCTCTCGCCGTCCCCCTGACGCAGCGCCGCGATCCCCTCGGCGACGTCCGCGGCGGAGTGGTCCTCGTCGAGATGGTCGGAGGGCAGGGCGTGCACGAGGCCGCCGTAGTCCAGCTCCACGAGTGAACGCGGATGGAACTCTTCCAGCCACCGTCCGACATCCGTCAGACCGTCGATCAGCGGCCCTTCGTCCAGGGTGTCGCGCAGGGCCCTGAGCGCCCGGGCGACCCTGCGGCGGGCCTGGACCATGGGTGTGCGGTAGCGCAGCAGGGCCGCGGCCGCCTCCCCCTCCGCCTTCTCCTCGTAACGCCGCTCCTCGTCCGTGAAGAGGACGAACCAGCTCAGCGGTACATGCCAGGTGGCCGAGCGGATCCAGGGGCGGGCGTCGGGATTGCGCTCGAGCCACGCCTCGTAGTCCGCGGCCGTCTGCAGCCGCACCACGGGCGGCAGCACCGCGTCGAGCACGGGCCCCGGCAGCTGCTCGCCGAGCGCGCCGAGGGCCTGCCAGCCCCGCAGGCGGGTGCGCCAGGGGCACACGCACAGCACCCCGTCCACATAGGCGAGGAAGGCGTCGCTGCTCTCGTGCACCGGGACCGGGACGGGCGGGGTGGGCAGCAAATCCCTGAGGGAGCGGCGGAGTTCGTCCTGGTACGAGGGGTGGTCCTCGCGCTCCGAGTAGCGCACCCAGTGCGTGCGCTCGGGCTCGGGGAAGGCGGCCAGCGGCTCGTACACGCGCAGATAGGACGCATAGGGGACGCACACCGCCGAAACCTTGGGCACGCCTGCTCCCTCCCCCACGGGCCCTCTCGGAAACCCGCCTGGAACCACTCCGAATCGTCCCACGGCACACGTTCGCGAGAGAGTGATCCGCAGCACTGCGGTGCTGGGGAAGCCGTACAGGTCTTAATCTGCTGTCCACGGCCTCCCCACCCACAGGAAGCCGCTCCAACCGCCGCTTTATCCATGGGAGTCACCACCGTGACCGAAGTGACCGGCGCCCCTGCCGACGTGCTGCACACCCTGTTCCAGTCGGATCAGGGCGGCCATGAGCAGGTAGTGCTCTGCCAGGACCGTGCGAGCGGCCTCAAGGCCGTCATCGCCCTCCATTCGACCGCCCTGGGCCCCGCCCTCGGCGGCACCCGCTTCTACCCGTACGCGAGCGAGGCCGAGGCGATCGCCGACGCGCTCAATCTCGCCCGCGGGATGTCCTACAAGAACGCCATGGCCGGACTCGACCACGGCGGCGGCAAGGCCGTGATCATCGGGGACCCCGAGAAGATCAAGAGCGAGGAACTACTGCTCGCCTACGGCCGCTTCGTCGCCTCGCTCGGCGGCCGCTACGTCACCGCGTGCGATGTCGGCACCTATGTGGCCGACATGGACATCGTCGCCCGCGAGTGCCGGTGGACCACCGGCCGTTCCCCCGAGAACGGCGGCGCCGGCGACTCCTCCGTCCTCACCGCCTTCGGCGTCTACCAGGGCATGCGGGCCAGCGCCCAGCACCTGTGGGGCGATCCTTCGCTGCGCGGCCGCAAGGTCGGTATCGCGGGCGTCGGCAAGGTCGGCCACCACCTCGTCGAGCACCTCGTCGCCGAAGGCGCCGAGATCGTCATCACCGACGTACGCGAGGAATCCGTACGGAGGATTCTCGACAAGCACCCGGGCGTCGTCACCTCGGTCGAGGACACCGACGCGCTGATCCGCGTCGAGGGCCTCGACATCTATGCGCCGTGCGCGCTGGGTGGCGCCCTGAACGACGACAGCGTGCCGGTCCTGACCGCCTCGGTGGTCTGCGGCGCCGCGAACAACCAGCTCGCGCATCCGGGCGTCGAGAAGGACCTCGCAGACCGCGGCATCCTCTACGCGCCCGACTACGTGGTGAACGCCGGTGGCGTGATCCAGGTCGCCGACGAGCTGCACGGTTTCGACTTCGACCGCTGCAAGGCCAAGGCCGCGAAGATCTACGACACGACGCTGGCCATATTCGCTCGGGCCAAGGCGGACGGCATCCCGCCGGCCGCGGCGGCGGACCGGATCGCGGAGCAGCGGATGGCGGAGGCGCGCGCGGCGCGCAGCGCGGTCTGACGTTCTGTCCGAGGTCCTCTTGGTAGGGCGGGTCCTGGACGACTTGTGTTCAGGACCCGTCAAACTCCGCGTCCTTTTGACGCGATACGAGCGAACCTCAGGGGTCCCGATTCGGTCCGTGACCGGCGGGAACCCTGTCTGACACACGGTCATCCAAGAGACAAGCCTCACGCTCGTCGGCGGGTCGCACGCCAAGAACAGGTTAAAATCAGGGCTGACCAGCGCGGACGGGGCTTCCCGCAGGTCTCCTCAGCAGGCGCGTCCTGCGGGCGGCGTACCGTATGGGCGCTGAAGCAGGTACCGTTGAAGCCCTACGGCACGGTCTCTCCACGGAGAGTCCGTTCCTGATCATGAACGCGTGTCAAGACTCTGGGGCCAGTGCGCCCCATATCCAAGGGGGTCGAGCCATGGGGCGCGGCCGGGCAAAGGCCAAGCAGACGAAGGTCGCCCGCCAGCTGAAGTACAGCAGCGGCGGGACTGACCTGTCGCGTCTGGCCAATGAGCTGGGCGCTTCGACTTCGCAGCAGCCGCCTAACGGCGAGCCGTTCGAGGACGACGAGGAAGAGGACGACCCGTACGCCCAGTACGCGGATCTGTACAACGACGACGATGAGGATGAGGACGAACAGTCCGATCCGCCGTCGTCGCAGCGCCGCGGCGCTTGACCTCGTAGCAGCGTTAACAGGACCCGGTCCGGTGCAGTTCGCCGGACCGGGTCTTGTGCTGCTCTCTTCGCTTCTGCGGCTGTGCGGTCCGGGCTACGCCCCACGGTGCTCCGCCGCTCCGCGGCGGGTTGGTTTTGTGGGGGCTGACGCCCCCACACCCCCGGCCGGAGGCCGGGAAACAAGAGCGGCGCCCGCCCCCACACCGGGGAGCAGGCGCCGTACTACGTGCAGGGAGCTCAGGCCGTGGCGTAGTCACTCACCAGAGCCGCACCCGACGTGTGCGAGCCCCGCTCCGTGATCTCGCCCGCCACCCAGGCCTCGACCCCACGGTCGGCCAGGGTCTGGACGGCGACCTCGGCGGACTCCTCCGGGACGATCGCGATCATGCCGACGCCCATGTTCAGCGTCTTCTCCAGCTCCAGGCGCTCCACGGAGCCCGCCTTGCCCACCAGGTCGAAGATCGGGTCCGGAGTCCATGTCGAGCGGTCCACCACGGCGTGCAGCGAGGACGGGATCACCCGGGCCAGGTTGGCCGCCAGACCGCCGCCCGTGACGTGGCTGAACGCGTGCACCTCCGCCGTGCGGATCAGCGCCAGGCAGTCCAGGGAGTAGATCTTCGTCGGCTCCAGGAGCTCCTCGCCGAGGGTGCGGCCGAGCTCGGCCACCTCCTGGTCGAGCGACATGCCCGCGCGGTCGAAGAGGACATGGCGGACGAGCGAGTACCCGTTGGAGTGAAGGCCGGAGGACGCCATCGCGATGACCGCGTCACCCGCGCGGATACGGTCCGCGCCAAGGACCTGGTCCGCCTCGACGGCGCCCGTGCCCGCGCCCGCGACGTCGAAGTCGTCGGGGCCGAGCAGACCCGGGTGCTCCGCCGTCTCGCCGCCGACCAGCGCGCAGCCCGCGAGGACACAGCCCTCGGCGATGCCCTTGACGATGGCGGCGACCCGCTCCGGGTGGACCTTGCCGACGCAGATGTAGTCGGTCATGAAGAGCGGTTCGGCGCCGCAGACCACGATGTCGTCCATGACCATCGCGACGAGGTCGTGGCCGATGGTGTCGTAGACGCCGAGCTGCCGGGCGATGTCCACCTTCGTGCCCACACCGTCCGTCGCCGAGGCGAGCAGCGGGCGGTCGAAGCGCTTGAGCGCCGAGGCGTCGAAGAGGCCGGCGAAACCGCCGAGGCCGCCGAGGCCGGTGGTCTCGGGGCGCTGCGTCTTCTTCACCCACTCCTTCATCAGCTCGACGGCGCGGTCACCGGCTTCGATGTCCACGCCCGCGGAGGCGTAGGACGCACCGGACGACGACTGGGTGGTCTCAGACATTGCCTGGGATCTTTCGGGTCGAGGTGAGAGAGATGGCTACGGACGACGGATCGCGTCGGCCGCGGCCGTGGCGGCGGCGCCCGCCGCCAGTTCCGTCTCCAGAAGCTGCTTGCCGAGCAGTTCGGGGTCGGGAAGCTCCATCGGGTATTCGCCGTCGAAGCAGGCCCGGCACAGATTCGGCTTGGCGATGGTGGTCGCCTCGATCATGCCGTCGATGGAGATGTACGAGAGGGAGTCGGCCCCGAGCGAGGTGGCGATCTCGTCGACCGTCATGCCGTTGGCGATGAGCTCGGCACGGGTCGCGAAGTCGATGCCGAAGAAGCAGGGCCACTTCACGGGGGGAGAGGAGATGCGGATGTGTACTTCCGCGGCCCCTGCTTCCCGCAGCATCCGCACGAGCGCGCGCTGGGTGTTGCCGCGGACGATCGAGTCGTCGACGACCACCAGGCGCTTGCCCTTGATGACTTCCTTGAGCGGGTTGAGCTTCAGACGGATGCCGAGCTGGCGGATCGTCTGTGAGGGCTGAATGAAGGTGCGCCCGACGTAGGCGTTCTTCACCAGGCCCGAGCCGTAGGGGATGCCGCTGGCCTCGGCGTAACCGATCGCGGCGGGCGTGCCGGACTCCGGCGTCGCTATCACCAGATCGGCCTCGGCCGGGGCCTCCTTGGCGAGGCGGCGGCCCATCTCCACACGGGAGAGGTACACGTTGCGGCCCGCGATGTCGGTGTCGGGGCGCGCGAGGTAGACGTACTCGAAGACGCAGCCCTTGGGCTTCTTCTCCGCGAAGCGTGAGGTGCGCAGACCGTTCTCGTCGATGGCGATCATCTCGCCGGGCTCGACCTCGCGGACGTACGCGGCGCCGCAGATGTCGAGCGCCGCGGACTCGGAGGCCACGACCCAGCCGCGCTCGAGGCGACCGAGGACGAGAGGGCGGATGCCCTGCGGGTCACGGGCCGCGTAGAGCGTGGACTCGTCCATGAAGACCAGCGAGAACGCGCCCCGGACCTCGGGAAGGATCTTCGCGGCGGCTTCTTCTATGGTCAGCGGCGTGCCGTCGTCGGCCCGCTGGCCCGCGAGCAGCGCGGTGACCAGGTCGGTGTCATTGGTCGCCGCGACCTTGGTGCCGCGGCCCTGATGGTCCTGCGGCAGCTTGGCGACCAGCTCGGCGAGGTGGGCCGTGTTGACCAGGTTGCCGTTGTGGCCGAGCGCGATCGAGCCGTGCGCGGTGGCGCGGAACGTCGGCTGCGCGTTCTCCCAGACGGAGGCTCCGGTCGTCGAATAGCGGGCGTGACCGACCGCGATATGACCCTGGAGCGAGCCGAGAGAGGTCTCGTCGAAGACCTGGGAAACGAGCCCCATGTCCTTGAAGACGAGGATCTGAGAGCCATTGCTGACCGCGATTCCCGCGGACTCCTGGCCTCTGTGTTGGAGGGCGTAAAGCCCGAAGTAAGTGAGCTTGGCGACCTCTTCGCCGGGAGCCCAGACACCGAAGACGCCGCAAGCGTCCTGGGGGCCTTTCTCGCCGGGGAGCAGGTCGTGGCTGAGTCGTCCGTCACCACGTGGCACGTCCACGAGTGTAGGCGAGATCGACCAGTGCTCCGAATGCGGGACCCCTGGATCTTCGTACGAACGTACGGGAAGACCCCTGAAATGGTGACCAGGAGCCTTCCCGTACGCGATGAGGCGTGACCGAGGTCTCAGCTCGCGGGCGGGCTGCTGACCGGAACGCCCGTCTCGATGACCGAGGAGCTGGGGCTCGGGACGTCGCTCGGTGTCGGGACCGGGGGCTCCGAGGCCGGGGGCTGGACGCCGCCGAGCAGGCCGCCGAGTACGCCGCCGACCGTGCCGAGCAGACCGCCCTCGATCTTGGCGCCCACGTTGGCGTCGAGCTTGAGGCCGAGGACCGCGAGCAGGTCGATGTCGTTGAGCAGCGACAGCGTGGCGTTGACGTTCAGGAGCGGGGAACCGCCGACGAACAGGTTCACGCCCAGGTCGGCGTTGAGCTTCGCGGCCACGGCGGCGTCGAGCGCGACATCCGCGTCGAGGATCACGCTGTTCGTCTTGACGTCGACGTTGCCCTTGGTGAGCTTCGGCGCATTGAACGTGCCGAGCTTCACCTCGGCGGAGGCCTTCGCGTCGGCCAGCGTGCCGACGATCGCGCCGGCCGTGAGGTCGGCCTTGAGGTCCTTGAGCAGCACCGCCGTCTTGGCCTTGGTGTTCACCAGGCCGAGGCAGGTCTTCGCGAGGTCCAGGTTGCCCGCGACCTTGGCGTCCACGGTGGCCAGACCGCCGGCCTGCACACCGAGGCTCAGACCGGTGGCGAGCTGCAGCAGGTCCTTACCCTTGTCGTCCTTGGGGACCTGGCAGTCGGCGGTGAGCTGGGTCAGGATCAGGCCCTGGGCCTTGAGATCGGCCAGCAGCTTCGCGTCGAGGTCGAGCTTGACGATGCCGCCGTCGACGGGGGCGGTCTTGTCGGCGACCGGGGGCGGGGGCGGGTCGGCGTATGCGGAGGCGACGGGCAGGGCGACGGCGGTGACCGTGAGAGCCGTGGCAAGCAGCGCGACGGGTATGCGGGGCTTCATGCGTTCTCCTTGACGTGTGCGTTAGGTACGCACAGTCGAGCCAAGGGCACGGAGAGTGACGCCGCCATTCATGGGGGTGCGTACGGGGGACCGGGCCCTTGGACGGGTCCGCAGTCCGGACGATCGTTGACAGGTGCGCGGCGACTCGGCCAGGCTCCTGCGTCATGCAGCTTCTCGGTGGCCGCCCGGTCCCGCTCGTAGCTCGCCGCCACGTCGACCTGGTCCGTGTCGCGAGCGCGATCTGTTGCGCCTGAGTGCGCTTGTCCAGCGCGTCTGAGCACGCGCTGACCCCGGGTTCCCGAACCCGCTTTCTCCTACGGGGAGTTGACCCCGTTCTCCGCTGAACCCACTTGCCGTGCGCTGTCCTGACGCGTCCGGGTGGGCTCGTATCGCCATGTCTGGAGACATCGTGAGCTCGCAGCAGCAATCACCCCTGCCCGCGGCCAAGCTGACCCGACGTTCCTTCGGGACGGCTGTCGGCGTGACAGCGCTGGGGGTCTCCTCCTCAGAGGCCGTCGCCGAGGAGCGCCCGTTCCGTGCCGCGCGCGGGCGGTCCTCGCGCCGGCCCAACATCCTGTTCATCCTGGGCGACGATCTCGGCTGGGCGGATCTGTCCTCGTACGGCTCGACGCATATCCGCACCCCGCATCTGGACCGGCTCGGCCGCCAGGGCGTCCGCTTCACCGATGCCTACAGCGGCTCGGCCACCTGCTCACCGACCAGGTTCAGCCTCTACACCGGGCGCTTCCCGGGCCGTACGAAGGGCGGGCTCGCCGAGCCGATCGCGGACAAGTCCGTCGGGCTCGATCCCACGCACCCCACGCTCGCGTCCCTGCTCAGGGACGCCGGATACGCCACCGCGCTGATCGGCAAGTGGCACTGCGGCTATCTGCCGGACTACTCCCCCACCAAGTCCGGCTGGGACGAGTTCTTCGGGAACTTCGGCGGGGCCCTGGAGTACTACTCGAAGCTGGGGCTCGGCGGGGAGTACGACCTGTTCCGCGGCGATGTGCGCGAGGGGGACGCCGAGTACAAGGACCTCAGGTACTACACGCGGATCCTCACCGAGGCGGCGAGTGACTACGTACGACGCGATCACGATCAGCAGCCCTGGCTTCTGAACCTCAACTTCACCACTCCGCACTGGCCTTGGATCGCGGACGGCGACGAAGAGGAGAGCGCCGAGATCGTACGGCGGATCAAGGCCGGTGACCGGCAGGCGCTGTGGCACGCGGACGGGGGATCGCTCGCCAAGTACAAGGAGATGGTCGAGGACCTGGACCGCAGCGTGGGCGAAGTCCTGCGGGCGCTGCGGGAGTCGGGCCAGGAGCGCGACACCCTCGTCTTCTTCGCCAGCGACAACGGCGGCGAGCGCTTCTCGTACAACTGGCCGCTCAGCGGCAACAAGGGCTCCCTGCAGGAGGGCGGCATCCGGGTGCCGGCCCTGCTGCGCTGGCCGGCCCGGATCGACGGCGGGCAGGTGAGCCGACTCCCGGTGTTCACGCCGGACTGGACCGCGACCCTGCTCGAACTGGCCGGTGCGCGCCCGCACCCCGCGTATCCCCTCGACGGGACCAGTCTCGCCGGGTACCTCACGCGGGACACGGAGGTCGCCGAGCGTGATCTCTTCTGGCGGGTACGCGGGGAACGGGCTCTCAGGCGCGGCGACTGGAAGTACTACCGCGGCAAGTCGGGCAGGGACCAGCTCTTCGATCTCGCGACGGACGAGCGGGAGCAGGCCGACAAGGCGGCCGCCCGGCCGGAGTTGCTCGCTCAGCTGAAGGCTGCCTGGGAGCGTACGGACGCGGGGCTGCTCCCCTACTCCTGACCTGCCGAGGCGGCGGACGCGCTGAGTCCGATCCCGCTCCGGGTCAGACTCAGCGCGCGATGGGTGATCTTGTACTCGGCCTCACCGTCGAACAGCTTCATGAGGGTCGCCTCGGTCTTCATCACGTCGTCGTCCGGGCAGTTCATGAGCGTGACGCCTGCCAGGCCGAGCGTGATCGTGCCGTTCTTGTGGACGGTGGCCTTGGCGTGGAAGTTGTTGCAGCCCAGGTTGCCCGACACACGTCCGTCCTTGTCGAAGGTCAGATGCGCTTTCGCGGCCTTCGGCAAGGACATCGCCGTCTCGCCCTCGATGAGCCCGGTGACCTGCCACTCGGTACCGATGAGCGGGGCGGGCTCGACCTTTTCGAGCGTGATGGAGTCGCCCTCGCCGCTGGTCAGCGTGACGTCGTCACCGGCCGCCCGCGCCGTCAGCTTCCCCTCGAAGACCGAGAACGCCCGGTCCTCGAAGTCGTCTCCGCAGTACATCTCGGTGCGGGTCAGGCTGCCCACCTTGAGCGTGCCGCCCGAGAGGTCGACCCTGCCGGAGAAGGAGTTGCAGCCGAAGGTGCCCTGCACCTGCCCGTCCTTATTGATCTCGAAGTAGGCGCCGCCACGCGGGGGTTCGGCCTTCTTTCCGCCGACCGTGATGCTCTGGACGCCCCATTGGACACCGGTGAGATCGGGCCCGGGCGCGACGGAGCTCTTACCGGCCCCGCTTCCGCTCCCACTCCCGCCGGCCTTCTCGTCGCCGCAGGCGGAGAGCAGCCCGAGCGCGATGACCGCGGCCGCGGAGCCGATCACTGCCTTGTGTGTTACTCGCTGGGTGCGCATGTCGATGTGACGGGCGAGGTGGGGGTGTCGGTTCCCTTTCGTCTCTCCGCGGTCTCAGCTCAGCAGCGGCAGAAGTGCGGACAGATCCGCCCGTTCCCCACTGGCGCTGACCTTCGCCTCGTCGAGCGCGTCCGCCCATGCCGTACGCCCGGTCGCAAGCCGCACCCAGGTCAGCGGATCCGTCTCGACCACGTTGGGCGGGGTGCCGCGGGTGTGCCGCGGCCCTTCGACGCACTGCACGACGGCATACGGAGGGATACGGACCTCCGTGGAGGCACCCGGCGCCTTGGCGGCGAGGGCATCGGCGAGGAAACGGGTGCAGGCGGCGAGCGCCTGGCGCTCCAGGGGGATGTCCAGGCCGGTGGCGCGGTTCAAGTCGTCGGTGTGGACGACGAGTTCCATGGCCCGCGTGACGAGGAAGTCGGTCAGCGTCATGGCACCGGTACGCATCTGGATCAGCCGCCCAGGGGGTGCGGCATCGAGCAGTTCGGCGCTGCGCGCGGCGATCTCCCCGTACCAGGCGTCCAGGTCCTCGTGCTCCACGGCCAGCGTCTGCGCGGCATCGGCGATGGCCTCGGCATACGGCGCCGATGCGCCCGCGTACCGGTCGAGGCCCAGGTCCGCCTTGCGCGGCTCCTCGGCTTCGAGGGCCCGCACCAGCGCGTTCATCGCCATCCCGATATGCGCGGCCAGCTCCCGTACGGACCAGGGCGCGAGGTCGGTGGGCAGCGCCAACTGCTGGTCGTCGAGCGCCACTACGGCCTCCCGCACCTGCGCGAACTGGGCGAACACGGCGGTGCGGACCTTGGCGGGGTCATAGGTACGGGGGCGGGGCTTGGGCGGCATGGGGCGAGCCTACGGCCACGGCGGGCACCCGGCCGCCTCCCCCGGACGACCCTGAGCAGTCACTCGTCAGCTGCGTCGGCTGCGGACCGCCGTCCCGCCGTACACCCGGGCCTTGCCCTTGCCCGCCATGGTGAGCACCACGAGGTCGGCTCCGTCGTACAGCTCGCCGTACAGGACGGCCTGGCGCGGGGCTTCCCGCTGGTTCCAGCGGATGCCGTTGCCGGACGAGCCGCGCAGCAGGACCGCGCGTTCACGTACACGGTCGTAGCGCAAGAACGCCCGCTCCGGTTCGCTCTCCGTCCGTACGACGACGGTCGGCCCCTCGTTCTCCGAGACCAGCACCCGCAGCACCGGCTGAGGTGTGGTGCGCAGGGTGCGGAGCCTGCGGTGGAGCAGGACCCCGCGCGTGAGCATCCCCACGCCGGGGGCGATGAACAGCAGGGACCCCAGCTGCCGCATGGTCTCGTCGTGCGGCTGCGCCACCAGCCGGGCCCAGTCGCCCTTGACCGTCACCCCGGCCGCGCTGCCGCGCCGGAACTCCTCGGGGTAGGTGGCCGGGAGGCTGCGCGCGGTGCCGTCCGGCATCCGCACCCGAAGACGGCTGTCGCCGTCGGGGCCGAGCACGCGGGCGGTGACACGTTCCGCGCCACGGGCCTGGTCGGCCATCTCCCGCTCGGCCAGTGCGCTGCTCGTCAGCAGCAGGGCACCGATCAGGCAGAGGCCCGTGCCCGCCAGGATCCTGCGCATCCCCTGCTTGCTGCGGGGAAGCTGCTGCGGTACTCGGGCGCGCAGGCCTCCCGCGGCCTCCCGCGCCAGCGCGCGCTGTCGCGAACGGGCCCGGATCCCCACGAGGACACCGGCCCACACGAAGAGCACCAGAGCGGTGAAGACCGCCATGACAGGGCGGGCACTGCCGGGTATGCCCATGTCGTCCATCAGCACCATCGCGAGGCCGGCCCCCGCCCCCGGAGGCAGCAGCACGACGGCGGCCCACGGCAGCCGCCACACGCAGTACGGCGCGAGCAGCACCGGCAGCAGCACGAAGGGCAGGGACCAGTCGGTGCGGCACGGCGCCGCATCCGTACAGGAGGGGGTGCCGGACGCGGTGACGCCGAGCATGACGAGCACCGCCAGGTATCCGGCGCACAGAAGCAGCGCGAGGAAGCCGCTTTGAGCCCAGCGCGGGACACCGGCCGCCGCCCAGCGGGCGGCGTCGGCCGGCTCCAGAGGGTGGGCATCCGGCCGCTGACCGGCGGATATGGGGACGTACGGGGTGTTCACCGCCGCAGTATCAACCGGCGGCGGGCCCCTGAACAGCCCCTTCCGCCGGCCCTCAGGAGAAGCCCTGACACACCTCGGCCCCGCCCAGAGCCCTGGACGGGGCCGAAGTCACGTACAGCCAGAGGCCGTTACGGGTGCTACGCGAGCAGACCCGGAATCGTCGCCTCGTGCGCCTCGCGCAGCTCGCTCAGCTCAAGGCTGAACTCGCCCTGCAGCTCGACCGCAGCCCCGTCGATCACACCGATCCGCGTCGCCGGCAGACCCCGCGCACCGCACATGTCGGTGAAGCGGAGCTCCTCGCTGCGCGGGACGGCGACGACCGCGCGGCCCGCCGACTCGGAGAAGAGGAAGGTGAACGCGTCCAGACCGTCGGGGACGACGAGGCGCGCACCACGACCGCCGCGGAGGCAGGACTCGGTGACCGCCTGGATGACGCCGCCGTCGGACAGGTCGTGCGCGGCGTCGATCATGCCGTCGCGCGAACCCGAGATCAGGATCTCGCCGAGCAGCTTCTCGCGCGCCAGGTCCACGACCGGCGGCAGACCGCCGAGGTGGTCGTGCACGACCTGCGACCAGGCCGAACCGCCGAACTCCTCGCGGGTCTCGCCCAGGAGGTAGATCAGCTGCCCTTCCTCGGAGAAGGCGATCGGCGTACGGCGCGTGACGTCGTCGATCACACCGAGGACGGCGACGACCGGCGTCGGGTGGATCGCCGTGTCACCGGTCTGGTTGTAGAGCGAGACGTTGCCACCGGTCACCGGGGTGCCCAGCTCCAGGCAGCCGTCCGCGAGACCACGGGTGGCCTCGGCGAACTGCCACATGACCGCCGGGTCCTCGGGCGAACCGAAGTTGAGGCAGTTGGAGATCGCGAGCGGCTTGGCGCCGGAGGCGGCGACATTGCGGTACGACTCGGCGAGCGCGAGCTGGGCGCCCGCGTACGGGTCGAGCTTCGCGTACCGGCCGTTGCCGTCCGTCGCCACGGCCACGCCGAGGTTGGTCTCCTCGTCGATACGGACCATGCCGGAGTCCTCGGGCTGGGCGAGGATCGTGTTGCCCTGCACGAAGCGGTCGTACTGGTCCGTGATCCAGGACTTGGAGGCCTGGTTCGGCGAGGCGACGAGCTTGAGGACCTGCTCGCGCAGCTCGTCCGAATTCGCCGGTCGCGCCAGCTTGTTCGCGTCGTCCGCCTGCAGCGCGTCCTGCCAGGACGGACGCTCGTACGGCCGGTGGTAGACCGGGCCCTCGTGGGCGACGGTCCGCGGCGGTACGTCCACGATCTGCTCGCCGTGCCAGAAGATCTCCAGCTGCGAGCCCTCGGTGACCTCACCGATGACCGTGGCGATGACGTCCCACTTCTCGCAGATCTCCAGGAAGCGGTCGACCTTGCCGGGCTCGACGATCGCGCACATGCGCTCCTGCGACTCGCTCATGAGGATCTCCTCAGGAGAGAGCGTGGCGTCGCGCAGGTGCACGCGGTCCAGCTCGACGCGCATACCGCCCGAGCCGGCGCTCGCGAGCTCGCTCGTCGCACACGACAGACCCGCGCCGCCGAGGTCCTGGATACCGTCCACGAGGTTCTCGCGGAAGATCTCCAGGGTGCACTCGATGAGCAGCTTCTCCTGGAACGGGTCGCCGACCTGGACGGCCGGACGCCGCGAGGGGCCGGTCGAGTCGAAGGTCTCCGAAGCCAGCACGGAGACGCCGCCGATGCCGTCGCCACCGGTGCGGGCGCCGTACAGGATGACCTTGTTGCCGGTGCCGGAGGCCTTCGCGAGGTGGATGTCCTCGTGCTTCATGACACCCACGCACAGCGCGTTGACCAGCGGGTTGCCCTGGTAGCAGGAGTCGAAGACGACCTCGCCGCCGATGTTCGGCAGACCCAGGCAGTTGCCGTAGCCACCGATGCCCGCGACCACGCCCGGCAGGACGCGCTTGGTGTCGGGGTGGTCCGCGGCGCCGAAACGCAGCGGGTCCATCACGGCCACCGGCCGCGCGCCCATCGCGAGGATGTCGCGCACGATGCCGCCGACGCCGGTCGCGGCGCCCTGGTACGGCTCGATGTAGGAGGGGTGGTTGTGCGACTCGACCTTGAAGGTGACCGCGTAGCCCTGGCCGACGTCGACGACGCCCGCGTTCTCGCCGATGCCGACGAGCAGCGCGTCGGACTCGGGGGCCTTCTCGCCGAACTGCTTCAGATGGACCTTGCTGCTCTTGTACGAGCAGTGCTCGGACCACATGACCGAGTACATGGCGAGCTCGGCGCCGGTGGGACGGCGGCCGAGGATCTCGCGGATCCGGGCGTACTCGTCCTCCTTGAGGCCGAGTTCCTTCCAGGGCTGGGAGACGTCGGGGGTCCCGGCCGCGTGCTTGACCGTGTCCAGAGTCATCAGGCAGTGACCAGCTTCTTGAGGATCGAGGTGAAGAATCCGAGCCCGTCGGTACGGCCGGTGCCGACCAGCGGCTCGACAGCGTGCTCCGGGTGCGGCATGAGACCGACGACGTTGCCCGCCGCGTTGGTGATGCCGGCGATGTCGCGCAGCGAGCCGTTGGGGTTCATGTCCAGGTAGCGGAACGCCACCCGGCCCTCCGCCTCCAGCTCGTCGAGCGTGCGCTCGTCGGCGACGTAGCGCCCGTCCATGTTCTTGAGCGGAACCTGGATCTCTTCACCCTGCTCGTAGTCGGACGTCCAGGCCGTCGTCGCGTTCTCGACGCGCAGCTTCTGGTCGCGGCAGATGAAGTGCAGGTGGTTGTTGCGCAGCATCGCGCCGGGCAGCAGGTGCGCCTCGGTGAGGATCTGGAATCCGTTGCAGATACCGAGCACCGGCATACCGGCCTTGGCCTGCTCGATGACAGTCTCCATCACCGGCGAGAAACGGGAGATGGCCCCGGCCCGCAGATAGTCGCCGTAACTGAACCCGCCGGCGAGCACGACCGCGTCGACCTGCTTGAGGTCCTTGTCGCGGTGCCACAGCGAGACGGCCTCGGCGCCCGCGAGCCGTGCGGCGCGCAGCGCGTCCTGGTCGTCGAGCGTTCCGGGGAAGGTGACTACGCCGATACGAGCGGTCACTTGGACTCTCCCGCGACCGCCGCGCCCTCTTCGGACTCTTCGACCTTCACGACGAAGTCCTCGATCACGGTGTTGGCGAGGAAGGTCTCCGCCATTTCGTGGATACGGGCGAGGGCCGACTCGTCGACGGGTCCGTCGACCTCGAGTTCGAAACGCTTGCCCTGACGTACGTCCGCGATCCCCTCGAATCCGAGGCGCGGCAGTGCACGCTGCACGGCCTGTCCCTGCGGGTCGAGGATCTCCGGCTTGAGCATGACGTCGACTACGACGCGTGCCACTGGCACTCCCGGTGTGTGGTGCTGAGCTGGTGCTTCAGCGGCGGTGCTGAGCAGCTGGCTGCAGCACGATGCTGAGCTGGTTCGTTCAGCGTATCCGACGTAAATTTCTACCCGCGTAGACTCGTATGTTCCTACGTGATGGCGCTCACTTTCCCCTGGTCCGCGAGCAATCAGCAGGGAAAATTCCGGGAAACCCTGCAAGAAACCAGGCGCTTCCGGATTGCGCTCGGACACGCGGAGAGATTTAGTCGGTCTTCCCAATGCAATGCCGGGCACTGTACAAAGGATTCGTCGGCGGATTCGCGGGCAAAAAGGCAATAGCCGGACGATAGGCCGATAATGGCCGAACCGCCGGGCCGGGCCGGTGCGCTGAACTATCGGAAGCGCATGTCGGACCGGCACTGAAGCGGTGATTCCGCAGGAAAGGACCGATATTCGTGGCGCAGCGTGTCGTAGTCACTCTGTTTGACGACATCGACGGCTCGGAAGCGGCGGAAACGGTCGCGTTCGGTCTCGACGGCAAGTCGTACGAGATCGATCTCAATCAAGCCAATGCCAAGAAACTGCGCAAGGCGCTCGCGCCCTTCCTGGAGGCCGGCCGCAAGCAGGCCGCGGCGGGACGCGCGGCGAAGGCCGGCAAGACCGTGAAGCACACGGCGGTCGCGGCGGACCCGGCGGCGGTCCGGGCCTGGGCCCGGTCCAACAAGATGGACGTGCCGGCCCGCGGACGGATCCCCAAGAAGGTCTACGAGGCGTTCGAAGCCGCCAACTGAGGCGATGCGGCCCCGGCCCGGCTGCCGACCGAGGCGGCCGGGTCACGGGCCCAGCAGGCCGCCCACGTAACCGACTTGCATTGCACCCCCGCAGGTCGGCTAGAGTCTGAAGCGCGCCGCGGGGCCCGGGAGACCGGAAACCACGGGGAACGCGCGGGTGTAGTTCAGTAGCAGAACACCCCCCTTCCAGGGGGGAGGCGCAGTGTGCAATTCCTGTCACCCGCTCTGATGCAAGGCTCGGACCACTCCTGTGGATCAGGTAGTCTTGTATCAGCGCCGCCCGGTGAGAGCCGGTCGGATGCTGTGCGAACGTAGCTCAGTTGGTAGAGCGCAACCTTGCCAAGGTTGAGGTCGCGAGTTCGAACCTCGTCGTTCGCTCCATATCGAAGGCCCCCGAGAAATCGGGGGCCTTCGTCGTATGCGGGATCACTTATGACAGGTGTCATGCGCGCCCATGAGAGGTGTCATCCCAGCTCGTGACGGCCCGCACTCCCCACCGCCTTTGATCGCGGGGAGGATCGGATCATGAACACCACCGAAGAGAACGTGATCGACGTCACCGATCTGCGGCGCGTCTACGCCGGAGGCTTCGAGGCGGTACGGGGGATCTCTTTCAGCGTGGGCAAGGGCGAGCTCTTCGCTCTGCTCGGCACCAATGGCGCGGGCAAGACGTCCACCGTCGAACTGCTCGAAGGACTCGCCCGGCCGGCCGCGGGCCGCGTGCGGATCCTCGGCCACGACCCGTACACCGAGCGCACCGCCGTCCGTCCGCGGATCGGCGTGATGCTGCAGGAGGGCGGGTTCCCCGCGGAGTTGACGGTCGCCGAGACCGTACGGATGTGGGCGGGCAGCACGAGTGGGGCGCGGCCGGTCGGCGAGGCCCTGGAACTCGTCGGGCTGAGCAAGCGGGCGGGCGTACGGGTGAAGCAGTTGTCCGGGGGTGAGAAGCGGCGCCTCGACCTGGCGCTCGCGCTCCTCGGGCGGCCCGAGGTGCTGTTCCTGGACGAGCCGACCACCGGTCTGGACGCCGAAGGGCGGGCCGAGACCTGGGAGTTGGTGCGCGGGCTCCGCGACACGGGGACCACGGTGCTGCTGACCACGCACTACCTGGAGGAGGCCGAATCGCTGGCCGAGCGGCTCGCGATTCTGCACGAGGGGCGGATCGCGGCGACCGGTACGCCCGCCGAGGTGACGGCGGCCCAGCCTTCACGGATCTCGTTCGAACTGCCCGAGGGCTACTTCGTAGGCGATCTGCCGCCGCTCGCCGGACTCGGGGTGAACGGGCACGAGCTGTCCGGACGGACGGTGAAGCTGCGCACCCATGAGCTGCAACGGGCCGCGACCGGGCTGCTGTTGTGGGCCCAGGAGGTCGGTGTCCAGCTGCGCGGACTCGATGTCCGCTCGGCCTCGCTCGAAGAGGCCTTCCTGCAGATCGCACGTGAGGTACGGGAGGGCTCGGACCAGCCCGTACGGACGAAGGAGACCGTGGCATGAGCACCGCACTCACCACTCCGGCCGGCCGGCTCGCCTCCCTGAGCCGGGCCGAACTGACCCTGCTCGGGCGCAACAAGAGCGTTCTGGTGACCGCGCTCGTGATCCCGCTGATCCTTCCGTTCAGCGTGCAGGCCACCCTCAAGGACTCGATGCTCGAAGGCACCGGAGTGAAGATCGGCGAGGTGATCCTCACCGCCGCGGTCGGCTTCGCACTGCTCTTCGCCGTCTACAACGCGCTGTCGACCGTCTTCGTCGTACGCCGTGAGGAACTGGTCTTCAAGCGGCTGCGCACCGGCGAGCTGCGCGACCACGAGATCCTCGCCGGCGCCTCGCTGCCCTCGGTCCTGATCGGCCTGGCGCAGTGCGTGGTCGTCGCCGCGGGAGCGGCCGTACTGCTCGATCTCGGTGCGCCGGCCGCCGTGTGGTGGTCCGTGCTGGGTGTCGTGCTCGGGGTCGCGCTCTGCGTCACCCTGGCCGCGGCGACCGCCGGCATCAGCAAGACGCCGGAGAGCGCCCAGGTCATGGTGCTGCCGATGATGTTCGTGTCGATGATCGGCTCCGGCATGACCGTGCCGCTGGAGGTCTTCCCCGACAAGCTCGCCTCCGTCCTCGAACTGCTGCCGCTCTCCCCGGTGATGGCCCTGGTGCGCGGCGGCTGGACCGGCGAACTCTCCGCCTCCGAGGCGCTGAAGGCGCTGGTCGTGGCGGTGGCCTGGATCGTTGTGTCGGTGTTTGCTGTACGACGGTGGTTCCGCTGGGAACCGCGGCGCTGAACGGGGAGAGCGACAACGTGCTGGAGCGGTATCGACGGTGGCGCAGGCAGGTCTGGGACGAGCGCAGCCATGTGGAACGGATGGAGTTCCAGAGCCTGGTCGTCGTGCGGTTCATGGTCTGGTTCTTCTTCCTGGCCTGGCTCCTGATGCCGCTCGGCTCGGTCCTCGCGGACCCGTCAGGGGTCACGCTCGTGCTCGGCGCGCTGCTGCTGATCTGCGCGGCCGCCCAGTGCGTGCTCGCGTGGAAGCTGCTACCCCTCGCGTTCGACCAGTACCTGGGCCGCGGCACCGTACCGGTCCGGGGCTGGCTGCTCGCCGGTGCGCTCATGGTGGGCACGATCGCCCTCGACCTCGCGCTTGAGGCGTTCGGCGGGCTCGACGACGAGTTCACGGTCTTCGTTGCCCTCTTCGCGGTCATTCCGTACAGCGCCGAACGCTGCCTCACCCTGCCCCTGCGCACGTACCAGCAGTGGAGTGTGGCCGCCGCCGTGGTGGTGCCCGGCGCGTTCGCCCTCGTCGGCGTACGCGACATGACCCTGCTCGGCTACGGCCTGGGGGTCTACGGCGGGGCCATGATCTGTCTGGCCAGCATCCGCTGCTCCGCCTGGAGCCTCGGGGTGATGTGGCAGGCGGAGCGTGGCCGTGAGGCGCAGGCGCGGCTCGCGGTCGCCGAGGAGCGGCTGCGGTTCGGACGGGATCTGCATGACGTGATGGGACGCAATCTGGCGGTGATCGCGCTGAAGAGCGAGCTCGCCGTGCAGCTGGCGCGGCGCGGGCGGCCCGAGGCCGTGGAGCAGATGATCGAGGTGCAGCGGATCGCTCAGGAGTCGCAGAAGGAAGTACGTGATGTCGTACGCGGATATCGCGAGGCCAGCCTCGGCTCCGAACTCGCCGGTGCGCAGGCCGTGTTGACCGCGGCCGGTATCGACTGCCGGGTGACCGGCGCCGAGGCGGCGGACGAACTGCCCACGGCCGTGCACGCGGCGCTGGGCTGGGTGGTGCGCGAGGCGGCCACCAACGTGCTGCGGCACGGGGATGCGAGCCGGTGCTCGGTGGCGCTGCGGGTGGCTGAGGGGCGGGCCGTGCTGAGGGTGGAGAACGACGGGGTGGGGGACGAGGGCTCGGACGGCTCCGAGCAGAGCGGCTCCGGGCTCGTGGGACTGCGGGAGCGGCTCGCGGTGGTCGGTGGGTGGCTCGAGGCGGGGCCGGTCGAGGGCGGAGTGTTCCGGCTCGTCGCCGAGGTGCCGGTGGGTGTGGGCGGGAGAGCTGAGCCCACTGCCCGTACGAACGAGAACGAGGTCGCACGATGAGTGAGTCGCAGACGGCACAGCCCTTGAGAGTCCTGCTCGCCGACGACGAGCATCTGATCCGCGGGGCGCTGGCCGCGCTGCTCGCCCTTGAGGACGATCTGACCGTCGTCGCCGAGGCCGCGTCCGGGCCGGAGGCCCTGGCGATGGCGCTCGCGCACCGGCCGGATGTCGCCGTGCTCGATCTGCAGATGCCCGGGGCGGACGGTGTGAGCGTGGCCACATCGCTGCGGCGTGAACTGCCCTCGTGCCGGACCATGATCGTGACGAGTCATGGCCGGCCCGGACATCTGAAGCGGGCGCTCGAGGCGGGTGTGCGGGGGTTCGTACCGAAGACCGTCAGCGCGCAGCGGCTCGCGGAGATCATCCGTACCGTGCAGGCCGGGAACCGTTATGTGGACCCGGAGTTGGCGGCCGACGCGATCGCCTCGGGGGACTCGCCGCTGACGGCCCGGGAGGCGGAAGTGCTCGAGCTGGCGGCGGACGGTGCGCCCGTTGCGGAGATCGCCGCGCGGGCCGCGCTGTCGCCCGGCACCGTACGGAACTATCTGTCCTCGGCCGTCTCGAAGCTCGGGGTCGAGAACCGGCATGCGGCGGTGCGTCTCGCGCGGGAGCGGGGTTGGGTATAGTGGGCTGCGCACTACGGCGAAAGCACGCGGTGCGATGCGAACGTAGCTCAGTTGGTAGAGCGCAACCTTGCCAAGGTTGAGGTCGCGAGTTCGAACCTCGTCGTTCGCTCCACGTCAAAGGCCCCCGGTTTTCACCGGGGGCCTTTCGCGTGGTCGGTGCTACCAGGACGTACCCGTCAGGAGCTCGTACGCGTCGATGTAGCGCGAGCGCGTGCGCTCGACGATCTCGGCGGACAGCGGCGGGGGCGGGTTCTCGCCGTCGGGGCCCTGGCGGTCCCAGGCGGCCTCCGGGGACTTCAGCCAGTTGCGGATGATCTGCTTGTCGAAGGACGGCTGTGTCTGACCCGGCTGCCACTGGTCCGCCGGCCAGAAGCGGGACGAGTCCGGGGTGAGGACCTCGTCCGCGAGGACCAGCGTCTCGCCCTCGAAGCCGAACTCGAACTTGGTGTCCGCCAGGATGATGCCCCGGTCACGGGCGATGTCACGGGCCCGGCCGTAGACGGCGAGGGTCGTCTGGCGCAGCTGGGCGGCCGTCTCGGCGCCGACCTCGCGGGCGACCTCCTCGTACGACACGTTCTCGTCGTGCTCGCCGACGGCGGCCTTCATCGCGGGCGTGAAGATCGGGGCGGGCAGCTCCGAGCCGTCGACCAGGCCCTCGGGCAGGGCGAGGCCGCAGACCGTACGGGACTCCTCGTATTCGAGGAGGCCGGAGCCGGTCAGATAGCCGCGTGCGACGCACTCCACCGGGACCATCGCCAGGGACTTGCAGATGAGGACGCGGCCCGCCCAGTCCTCGGGCGCACCGGCCGGGACCTCGGTGGACAGGACGTGGTTGGGCACGAGGTCCGCGAGCTGGTCGAACCACCACAGGGACAGCTGCGTGAGGATGCGGCCCTTGTCGGGGATCTCCGTGGGCAGCACCCAGTCCATCGCGGAGGTGCGGTTGCTGGCGACCATCACGAGGTCGCCGGCTTCGTTCTGGTACAGGTCGCGCACCTTGCCGGTGTGCAGGTGGACCAGCCCCGGCACCTGGATCGGCTCGGGCTTTTCTACGAATCCGGGCATGGTTCCTCCCCGTCGTTTCGGCCAGCGGTCCGATTCTCGCCTATCGCGGACGGTCCGCTGACCACGGGTTCCCCCGAGCGCGACTTCAGTCGCGCTTGCAGATGCGGTCGAGCAGATTGGCGGTCGCCCGCTGGATACGGGTGTCCACATGGCCCGGCCGGTCGAGGGCCGGTGACCATGCGAAGGTCCCCGACGCGAAGACCAGCGCGCCCGAGGGCGCCCGGTAGAGGGATGTCTCCTGGTGGCGTCGCGCTCCTTCGCCGTCCTGGTAGGGCGAGTGCGCGAGCAGGATGCGGCCCTGGTGCTCGGGCAGCGGGGCGCGCGGGAAATAGCGGTCGGCCTCGCCCGCGACAAGACCCTCGATCTCATCGCCCTCGTGCGCACCGGTCGCGTCCCACAGCCAGTGGTCCGCATTGCGTACGACGAGGGGGGACGGCTCCGGTACGCGTCCTGCGTACTGGATGCCCATCAACTGCTGCTCGGGACGGTCCACTTCACGCCAGAGCGCGGCCCGTCCCGGGCCACGGCGCTTGCGGCAGGTGAGCAGGCGGTCGGGGACGCCGGAGGGCGAGGGGCTCAACTCCACCTGCCAGTACATGGTGTTGGCGGAGAGGAAGACGAGCGAGGTGCCGTTGTCCCTGGCCAGCTCGGTGGTGCGGCGCATGGGGACGGACCAGTACTCGTCGTGTCCGGGGAAGACCAGGCCGCGGTAGCGGGTGGGGTCGACCCGTCCTGCGTGCAGATCGCGGGTGTCGGCGTAGGCGAGGTCGTAGCCGTAGCGCTCGGCCCAGCGGATGAAGTCGTAGGCGTGGCCCACGTGGAGAGGCAGGCCTGCGCCCGCGTACGGACGGTCGAAGGAGACCGTGATCGCGGCGTCGCTCTCGCCGAGCAGCGAACCCCGTTCGTCCCAGGCGTGGTAGAGGCTGGCGCCGGTGCGGCCGTCCTCCGGGTAGAGGTTGTACGCCTGCCAGGTCACGTCCGGCAGGAGCAGGAGGAGATCGGCGGGGCGGTCGTCGCGGACCGTGAAGGGGATGTGGGAGCGGTAGCCGTCGGCAGTCGTGAGGACCGCGACGTACGCTCCCGTGTTCCAGTAACTCGGGATCTGCAGCCGCCAGGAGAGCCACCAGTGGTGGCAGGAGACCGTACGGTCCGCGGTCAGCGGGGGCGGCTGGACGATGCCGGAGAGCCGGGGGCTCGTGGTGATCTTCGAGGCGCCGTCGCCCGCGTAGTGGCCGATCCGGTAGATGTCGACGCTGAACTGCTGGGGCGGGTCCACGGTGATGTGGAAGTCGATGGACTCACCGGGGGCGGCCGCACCCGTAGAGGTGAATCCCTTGATCTGCTGATGCACGTCGTCGGCCGTGCGCGGGCCGCTGGTGCTGCGGGGCGCGGGGATACGGGCGCCGGGCGCCGGGGCGTGGTCGATGTACCAGGGGACGACCTGACCCGTGTCGTCGAAGTAGTGCTCGCTGCCGCGCAGCCAGGGCAGCGGGCCCTGGCCGAAGGGGTCGCTGACGGCGTGGGCCAGCGCGCCGGATTCCCAGCGCCTGATCTGCGCTCCCGTCCCCGGCGTTCCGCTTTTCGGCGCTCTGCCGTCACCCATGCCGCTCCCCTCCCTCGTCCCCCGGGTCCCGCGTCTGCTGTGTCGGGTCCGTACCGACGTCCGTGCCCGGAGTCCTTGGCGGCGCCCGTATCGACGTCCGCGTCCGAAGTCCGTGGCGGTGGTGTCCGTATCGACGTCCGTACCGGCCTCGGCCCGTGTGTACCGGGTACCAGTCCCAGCACATCACATTACGCACGCATCCCGTCACCGTTCGTCGTGAATTGACGTTAACGGAAGGAGGCGCTCCGGTGACGTGGACCGCAAGCGGTTTCCGGTCCCGAACTCCCAGGCGGCAGCGCCCTGTTCACACCAGCCGCACCGGCTTCTCCTCGCGTACGCCGAGACCTGCGAGCCAGCCGCGCAAAGGCTCCGGATCGCCGTCCTCGACGAGGCTGAGGATCCTCGGTGCGAGATCGGCCGTGCGTACGCCGTCCACGAGCAGGGTCGGGCCGTCCAGCCAGTCGAGGCCCGGGGCGGCGCCCGCCGTGTCCACGGCGGCGCAGCAGACCATCGCGGTGACATGGTCGGCCAGCAACTCCCGGCCCGAACGCGGTGGTTGCATCGGGAACAGGGGCAGCAGGGCGTCGTCCCACAGGGCGTCGGCGGTCGCGGCCGGCTGGGGCGCGGCGCTCGGTGCGGCGGCATCCTCGCGGGCCACTTCGCCGCTGAGCACGGCGGCGAGCTGCTCGCCCTGGGGGGCGAGGGTGGCGGGCTTGGCGGGGTCGTGGTCGTCGCCGAGGAAGACGGGGAGGTGGTCGTCGTCCTCGGGCTGCGGGGTCGTCTCGGCCGCCGGCTCCGCGAAGGCCTTCGTCCGCGGCTCCGCCGGCGTTCCGCGGTCGGCCAACTCGCCGTCACCGTCGCCGGGTTCGGTGGATCCCGCGGGCTCGGCCGGTTCGGCGAATCCATCGGGCTCGACCGACAGATGCTCCATCACCCGCGCCAGCGTCGGCGCCTGCGGGTCCATGTCCGGGGCGGTCGCGCGGCCCACGCCCAGGGAGTCGAGGGCGCGGTGCAGCCGGGCGGCGTCCGTGCGCCACTTGCGGTCGACGACCTCCTCCGGATACTCCTGCCAGTCGACCGGCGCCCAGCCCGCGCCCTGCTCACCGTGGAAGAGCCGGGCCGCGAGCAGCGAGGCGGCCTCGTCCACGGCGCCGGGCTCCTCGAGCAGATCGCACGCGGGCCGCTCGCCGAGCCGCGAGGCGAAGCCCTCGGCCAGGCGGTCGCGCCGGGAGAGCTCGGTCAGCGCGGCCACCACTCCGGCGTCGAGCCGCGAGGGCCAGCGGCCCATGCGCCAGGCGGGCAGCGCGACCTTGGTGAGGAGACGGTCCCAGCCGGCGTACGCGAGGCCGACCTGTTCCTGGGCGACGATCCTCAGCCCGTAGTCCACAGTCTGTGCACGGTCGGCGGCCGCGGCCGCGACCCCCCGTTCCATCTCCGCCGCGTCCTCGCGGCAGGAGCGCAGCATCAGGCGCGAGACCCAGCCGACCCCGGCGAGCACCGCACGGGCCCCGAGTCCGCGTCCGGGCCGCTCCGCCACGGCGACCGCGGCGTCCAGACCGCGTACGAAACGGCGGGCGGCGGCTATGTCGGGGTGGGCGGACGGGCCCGTACCGGCGACGACCGGGGCGAGCAGCGCGCGCAGCTCGGCCACGCGCATCCACCACAGGAAGGGTGAGCCGATCACAAGGACGGGCGCGATGGGCCGGGTCTCGGCCGCGCCGCCGCGCGCGACGACGGTCTCGCCGTCTCGTACGCCCGCGGATTCCGCCCCCGGTACCGCCCCGCTCGTATCCCCCCGTATCGCCGCGGCCGCTGCCACGTCTGCCGCCCCGTCCCCCCGTACCCCCGAAAGCTCCTCGCCGGCGCCCGGAAGACCGCGCCGCCCGCGTATCCACGCGAGGACCCGCCGCACCGGGCCCGGGTGGGCCTGGGCGTGGGCCGGGTGGGTGCGGTCCTCGAGCCAGCTGTCGCAGTCCGGTGTCAGGGCTATCGCGGAGGGGGCGGGGACATCGAGCCGGTCGGCGAGGTCCCGCACCAGGCGGTAGAGGTCCGGGGCCGATTTCTCGGCGATCGGCACGGTGGGGCTGAGGGCCGGCCGCGAGCGCGCCACAAAGAGCGCGACGACGGTGGCGGCGAGCAGCACGACGACGGCGACAGCGCTCGAGATCCAGCGCGCCAGATCCCAACTCCCGCCCACCAGACGGCCCGTGACCCCGCCCGCGAGCAGCACCACCGCGACGGCCGCGGGCAGCAGCGCCACCGCGAGAGCCCTGCTGCGGATACGCAGGACGGCGAGCGCGTGGGCACGTGCTCCTACTGCGCCCCGCTCACCACCCGTACCGGTTCCGGACACGGCCGTACGTCACCCCCTTCGTGCTGCGACGGCTCTGCTCACTCCCCCACTGTGGCACCCGCCACCGACATCGCAATGCCGGTGGGCTGTTTGGCTTCGGGTACCGGGAACGCTTGCGCCGCACCCTAGTTGGGGCCTCGGTGCCCGTCAGCCGGATGGGGGATCGGTCACTCGATGGAATGGCTTTGGGTAAAGGTGCATGACGAAACGGGACCGGATCTTGTGTCAGATCCGGCCCCGTGTTCGGTGCGCTACGGGCGTACGCCCGGTGGTACGGAGGAGTGCTCGGCCCCTCAGATCCTTAGACGCCCGCCGCCTTGGCCGCGATGTCCGTGCGGTGCTGGGAACCGTCGAGACGGATCCGCGCGACGGCCCGGTAGGCGCGCTCGCGGGCCTCGGACAGGTCCTTGCCCGTGGCGGTCACGGAGAGCACGCGGCCGCCCGCGCTGACCACGGCCTCGCCGTCGTGCCTGGTCCCGGCGTGCAGGACGTACGCGTCGGGGGCATCCTGTGCGGCCACCTCGTCGAGGCCCTCGATGACATCGCCGGTACGCGGGGTGTCCGGGTAGTTGTGCGAGGCGACGACCACCGTAACGGCCGCGTCCTCGCGCCAGCGCAGCGGGGGCTCCACGTCGAGGGTGCCGTTCGCGGCGTTGAGCAGGACGCTCGCGAGCGGGGTCTTCAGACGGGCCAGGACCACCTGGGTCTCCGGGTCGCCGAAGCGCGCGTTGAACTCGATGACCCGTACGCCCCTGCTGGTCATCGCCAGACCCGCGTAAAGGAGGCCCGCGAAGGGCGTGCCGCGGCGGCGCAGCTCGTCGACCGTGGGCTGCAGGACGGAGGCCATGACCTCGTCGACCAGCTTGGGGTCGGCCCACGGCAGCGGCGAATAGGCGCCCATGCCGCCGGTGTTGGGGCCCTCGTCGTTGTCGAGCGCGCGCTTGAAGTCCTGGGCGGGCGTGAGCGGAAGCACCGTCACACCGTCGGTGATCGCGAAGAGCGAGACCTCGGGGCCGTCGAGGAACTCCTCGATGACCACGCGGTCGCAGGCACGGGCGTGCGCGCGGGCCTTCTCCACGTCCTCGGTGACTACTACGCCCTTGCCGGCCGCGAGACCGTCGTCCTTCACCACGTAAGGGGCGCCGAAGGCGTCGAGGGCCTCGTCGATCTCCTCGTCGGTGGTGCAGACGTAGCTGCGGGCGGTGGGGACACCGGCGCCGGCCATCACGTCCTTGGCGAAGGCCTTCGAGCCCTCCAACTGGGCGGCCTGCGCGGTCGGACCGAAGCAGGGGATGCCCACGGCTCGTACGGCGTCGGCGACACCTGCGACGAGGGGCGCCTCAGGACCGATCACGACCAGGTCGGCCGACAGCTCCTGGGCGAGCGCGGCGACCGCCGCTCCGTCCATGGCGTCCACCTGGTGGAGCTCGGCCGAGTCGGCGATCCCGGCGTTGCCCGGCGCGCAGTGCAGCCCGGTGACGTCGGGGTCGAGGGACAGGGAGCGGCACAGGGCGTGTTCGCGGGCACCGCCGCCGATGACAAGGACCTTCACGGGGTGAAGGGTACCGGGGGGCTGCGGTGCGTTTGTACGGGTGGGGGCGGTGGGGGGCTTGTGCGAAGGTCTGAAACCGCACCCGTACGGCTATCCGTACCGCTACTCGTTGGCGATCTCCTCGATCACCGTGGCGCCCAGCTCGCGGACGATCAGGTCGTGGCCGCTCAGGGCGTTCTCGTCGAGGTCCGGGTCGTCGTCCTCCGGGATGTCGTCCTCGATGGAGACCGGGGGCTCCTGGCTGTACGAGTCCTGCGCGTTCTGGCCGTACGGGGCCGCGGCGGGCGCGGACGCAGACGGCCGGCGGGCCGGGGCGGGAGTCGGCTGGGGCGCCGCGGCGGGTGCGGCCTGGGGCGCCGGAGTCTGGGGGCGCTGGGGTGCGGGGGCCGCACCGCCGCCACCGTACGTACCGCCTCCGCCGCCTCCGCCGTACGTACCGCCTGAGCCGCCGAAGCCGGTGGCCGCCGGGGGCGGGGCCGAGCCGCCCGAGGGGTCGATGATCGCCTCGATCTTCCAGTTCGCGTTGAACTGCTCGGACAGGGCCTGCTTGAGGACGTCCTCGCTGCCGCTGCTCGTGAAGTTGTCCCGCGCTCCCGCGTTGAGGAAGCCGAGCTGGAGGGTCTGGCCGTCGAAGCCCGCGACCTGCGCGTTCTGACTGAGCAGGATCCAGGTGAAGCGGCGGCGGTTCTTGACCGCCTCCAGGATGTTCGGCCAGAGCGAGCGGACGTCCGGGGCGCCAGGGGGCGGGGTGCCCAGGGACGGGCCCGTCTGGGACGTGGCCGTGGGCGGCGGGGTCTGGGGGCTGGACGGCGGGGTGTTCGCCGGGCCCGGACCGCTCGGGGCGCTCTGGGCACTTTGGGCTTGGGTCCCTGGGACGCCGCCGCCGGCCGGGGCGGCGGTGGGCCAGCCGCCGGGGCGGCGGTCCGCTGCGGCGGGCTGTGCGGCTGCCGGGCCGGTCTGTGCCGCGGCGGGACCGGGCTGTGCGGCGCCTGCGCCGGATCCGGGCATGCCGCCGGATCCAGGGGTCGCGGCACCCGGCCAGGCGCCGGGGCGCTGGGCTGTGGTGTCGGGAGCCGGGGACTGCGGGGGCGCTGCGGGCTGTGCGTGCTGCGCGGGCGCCGGCGACTGTGCCTGCGCGGGAGCTGGGCTCGGCACGGGCGCGGGGGCGGAGACCTGGGCAGGCTGAGGTGCCGGCGCGCCGGACGGTGCGCCGCCCGCAGCCCCGCGTACTGCCGCACGGGCGGCGGCCGCTCCGCCACCGGGCGGCACCGGAGCACCCCCGTGGGCCTCCACCGGAGCATGGGCGTCGGGCCCGGGCACGTACCCCATGGAAGGCGGCGCGACAGGCGCACCGCCCCCGGCGAATCCACCGCCCGCGCCACCCCCGATGCCGCCCCCGACACCACCCCGCTCGATCCGGTCGAGCCGGGCCAGCATGGAGCGCTGATCGTCGTAGGCGGCGGGCAGCAGCACCCGCGCGCAGATCAGCTCGAGCTGCAGACGCGGCGAGGTGGCGCCGCGCATCTCGGTGAGGCCCTCGTTGACCAGGTCGGCGGCGCGGCTGAGCTCGGCGGCGCCGAAGCCGCGGGCCTGGGTCTGCATCCGCTCGATGAGATCGGCGGGCGCGTCGATCAGACCCTTCTCGGCGGCGTCCGGCACGGCCGCGAGGATCACCAGATCCCTGAGCCGCTCCAGCAGATCGGCCACGAAGCGGCGCGGATCATTACCGCCCTCGATGACCCGGTCCACGACCTCGAAGGCCGCGGCGCCGTCACCGGACGCGAAGGCCTCGACCACGGAGTCGAGCAGCGAACCGTCCGTGTATCCGAGCAGCGAGGTCGCCATGGCATACGTCACACCGTCCTCGCCCGCACCGGCGAGGAGCTGGTCCATGACGGACATCGAGTCACGTACGGACCCGGCGCCCGCGCGCACGACCAGCGGCAGCACCCCGTCCTCGACCGTCGCCTTCTCCCGTCCGCAGACCTCGGCGAGGTACTCACGGAGCGTGCCGGGCGGGACGAGCCGGAACGGGTAGTGGTGCGTACGCGACCGGATGGTCCCGATGACTTTCTCGGGCTCGGTCGTGGCGAAGATGAACTTGAGATGCTCCGGCGGCTCTTCGACCACCTTGAGCAGGGCATTGAAGCCCGCCGACGTGACCATGTGGGCCTCGTCGATGATGTAGATCTTGTACCGGCTGCTGGCAGGCCCGAAGAAGGCCTTCTCCCGCAGGTCACGCGCATCGTCCACACCACCGTGCGAGGCGGCGTCGATCTCGATGACGTCGATCGAACCCGGCCCGTTCCTGGCCAGATCCCGGCAGGACTGGCACTCACCGCACGGGGTGGGAGTGGGACCTTGCTCACAGTTGAGACAGCGGGCGAGGATGCGCGCGCTCGTCGTCTTGCCGCAGCCGCGCGGGCCACTGAACAGGTAGGCATGGTTGACCCGGTTGTTCCGCAGCGCCTGCTGCAGCGGGTCGGTCACATGCTCCTGGCCAATGACCTCGGCGAACGACTCCGGGCGATAACGGCGGTACAGCGCAAGGGACGACACACATACGAGGTTATCGGCCCGCACTGACAGCCCGGTCACGCGCGCGCTTTCCCAAGGCCCCCGGGAACGCAAAGCGCCCCCCACGCACCCGCCAGAGCCGACCTACCCTTGCTGCCTTCCGGCCCTGGGGGAGTTCAGTCAGATAGCGCCACGTGAGGGGCTGCGCCAAGGGTACCCGATGCCGGGGGCTGCGATCGAGCCCGCCCGGATCACCGACCACCCACCCACCGGACCTCAGGGAACGGGTTCGCGAGCACTCCCCCGAGTCTTGTATTGTTTGCGGCGGAGGATTCGCCTAGTGGCCTAGGGCGCACGCTTGGAAAGCGTGTTGGGGGCAACCCCTCACGAGTTCGAATCTCGTATCCTCCGCACCCGCCCACCAGGGCAAACGAAGGTCCCTGCCGTTCAACGGCAGGGACCTTCGTCGTTCCGTGGTTGCAGTTTTGGTTGCAGTTGCCTGCCTGGCGCCTCCTCCGGCGCTGTCCCCGAGTGCCGTTCGGTTGGTCGAGGGACCAGCGCCGAAGGAAGCCAGACACTTTGGTGACTGATCACTGGAGCGCGCTCAGCGAAAACGGCGCGCTTGTCAGTGCTCAGCCATATCGTCGTTTCCCGGGATTCGAACGGGACCGAGACCACGGAGGTCGGACACCACATGCGGGCTGAGGAATCACACTTCGCCGACCTCGTGCAGGGGCGAGCCCAGCAGTTCCAGGTCCCGCTCTACCAGCGGACGTACTCCTGGACGGACAAGCAGCTCGCGCAGCTGTGGGGCGACATCCTGGACCAGGCCGAGCTGGTGGATGCGGATGCGACAGCGAGCACCCACTTCCTCGGATCTGTCGTGCTTGCGCCCTCGCCCCAGAACGAAGCGACGTTCCCGCGGTGGCTCGTCGTCGATGGTCAGCAGCGGCTGACCACTCTCTCCCTCGCTCTGGCCGCCATACGTGACCACATCGCCGGCACGCAGCCGGACGAGGCGGAGCGTATCGACGAGGAATACCTCATCAACAAGCGCAAGAAGGGCGCGGACCGCTTTCGCCTGCTGCCGACCCAGGCGGACCGGCCGCAGTACGCCGCGCACGTACATGGTGTGCAGTCGGAGCAGTCGTCGGGAGACAGGGTCGCCGGGGCCTATCGCTTCTTCCGCCGCAAGCTGGTGGAGCTCGTGGAGACGGACGACCCTGCAGTCCCGCAGGATTTGCTGCGTATCGAGCAGGCCATCACGTCCAGACTCACGCTGGTCACCGTGACCGCGGAGCGCGGAGACAACGTGCACCGCATCTTCGAGTCCCTCAACAACACCGGCCTGAAGCTCAGCCAGGCCGACCTGCTGCGCAACTACCTGTTCATGCGCCTGCCGACCCGCGACGAGCAGGTGTACGAGACCCACTGGCTGCCGCTGCAGAGCAGCCTGAGCAACGACGAGCTCGAACAGCTCATGTGGCTGCAGTTGGTCCTCGACGGAGACGACCGGGTCCGCCGTCAGGACCTGTACACCGCACAGCAGCAGCGCTTCGAGCGCCAGGCATTGAGTGGAGCGCAGGCTGAAGCGGATGTCGAGTCGTACATCAAGGAGCTGCACCGCCGCAGTGCGCACTTCCGCAAGATGATCCGCCCCGAGGAGGAGCCGGACCCTCTGGTCCGCGGCCACCTGAAGCGGTTGCATGACTGGCAGGCCGCGGTGACCTACCCCGCACTGATGCTGATACTCGACCGGCGGGATCGAGGAGATATCGACTCCGCCGAAGCAGCCCGGGCTTTGTCCTATGTCGAGAGCTTTCTGGTGCGGCGGACGATCTGCCGGGTGCCGACCAACAACCTCAACAGGATCTTCCAGTCCGTGCCCGCACAGCTTCCGCAGGACGCGGGCGTGGCCGACGGGCTGCACCAACTCCTCTCCGCCGAGAACCGCTTGTGGCCCGATGACGACGAGCTGCGCGAGAAGATCCGTACCGCGCCGTTCTACCAGTACGGGCGGCCGAACCAACGCCGGTTGGTGCTCCAGCGGCTGGAGGAGAGCTACGACCATCCCGAACCGGTCGACTTCGCCTCGGCGCAGCTGACCATCGAGCACGTGATGCCGCAGTCGCCCGGGGACGAGTGGATGCGCATGCTGGACGACGACGCCACCCAGGGCGAGAGCGCAGAAGACCTGCATGCCCGGCTGCAGCACACACTCGGCAACCTGACGCTGACCGGTGTGAACTCAGAGCTGTCGAACCATCCCTTCGAACGCAAGCAAGGACTGCTCGAAGGCAGCCACCTGGAGATGAACCGGCGCATTGCCGCTACCGAACGCTGGGGCGTCAAGGAGATCCTGGCGCGCGCCGGCGATCTCGCCGACCGGGCCATCCACATGTGGCCCGCTCCTCTGGCCGGCGCTGGCCGCGCCGAGCGCAGTCGGGACTGGCACCTCGCCCATCAAGTGCTCGCCGCACTTCCCCACGGCACCTGGACTTCCTACGGAGACGTCGCCGCGTGCATCGGCTCGGGGGCACAGGCCGTGGGCGTCCACCTGGCCAACACCGATGGCGTGGTCAACGCCTACCGGGTACTGAATGCGGATGGGAAGATCGCAGATGGTTTCCGCTGGACCGGATCCGACGGCGGAGACGTGCGTGCCCGGCTGGCCGCCGACGGCATCCACTTCACTGTCACCGGAGCAGCTGATCCAGCCCAGCGCCTCAGCGTGGACGATCTCGCCCTGCTCCTCGACGGCGCCGAGGGCCAATCTGCGGAATCTGCTTCGCTGCCCCAACCTGAACAGCAAGGGGAAGAGACCCGGGCTGCGCGGTTCCTTCACCAACTCGCGACGGACGACACCCCCGCGACCGTCTCCGCCATCCGAGAGCTCCTCGCCCAATGGGAGAAGCTCGGGGGATGGATCGGATATGGCGCCGGCGAGGTCACGACCAGCGCGTTCCTCATGCTGGGACAGGCAGGAGCACCGGGCCGCGGCATCTGGCCACTGACGCTCTACCCCGGCGGCGGACGCGGCGGCACAGCGGAGGTCGTGTTCGTCTACCTGGCGAACCGGGAGCCCTTCACGGACCGCGCACTGCGCGCCGAGCTACTGAACCGGCTGAACGAATTGGAGGGCGTCTCCATCCCGGAGGGCAAGCTGGAACTGCGCCCCAGCTTCCGCCTATCTGCGCTGGAAGACGACGGAAACAGAGAGCGCCTGTTCGCGACGCTGGCCTGGTTCCGGGATTGTTGGGAGGGGAGGGACTTGGCCTGATGTGCCCATCGGCTCCGGTGAGCCTGCAAGGAGCGCGGCGCGTTTGTTGCGCTCCCACCCCGGCGCGCGTGCCCCTTCCTGAAGGATCAGCGCTCGACTTCGCGGGGCGGCTTAGACAGCCGCATAGCACCTGGTCAGTGTCGTGGTTCACCATCGCGGACGCCGGGACTCCGACAATATGGACCACGTCATCTCCACATCGCAAGGGATCACCGCATGGCCTCGAACTCGACGCCCCGGCACCAGGGCCGTCTCGAACTGACCTGGACCGACAAGGACAAGACGCTCCTGTCGACTGGGGACGGCAAGTACGACTACACCTTCGTCGATCCGACTGACTATCGGGTCTCCGAGGTTCGTCTCCTCCACGAGGTCGATCGAGTCGAAGCGCCGACACCTGCGAGCCGCCCGGCGGAACTGCCTGAGCCGACCACCGACAACCTGTTGATCACCGGCGATGCGATGCACGCGCTAGACGCGCTCGCCAAGATCCCGGCTTACTCCGAGAAGTACGCCGGGAAGGTCAAGTTGGTCTACATCGACCCCCCGTTCAACACCGGCCAGGCGTTCACCCAGTACGAGGACAACATCACGCACTCGATCTGGCTCACGCTCCTGCGGGACCGGATCCGCCAGATCAGGCCGCTGCTCGCGAAGGAGGCGTCTGTCTGGGTGCACCTCGACCACATGGAGTCGCACCGGTGCCGCGTCGTCCTCGACGAGGAGCTCGGGGAGAACAACTTCGTCGCCGAGGTCGCCTGGCAGAAGGCAGACTCGCCGCGGAACGACACCAGGCTGCTGTCGACCTCGCAGGACACGATCCTGGTCTACCGCAATTCCGAGTCCTGGGTCCCGAACAGGATGCCCAGACTGGCCAGCTCGAACACGAGCCGCTACCAGCAGCGCGACGGGGACCCTGTCCCGTGGCGCGACGGGGATGCGACCGCAGGCAAGGCATCGACGAACCATCCGATGGTCTACGCGATCCAGCACCCTGTCACGGGCGGCCTGATGTATCCGACTGCGGGCCGCTGTTGGGGCAAGGCGCAGTCGTGGATGCTGGAGCAGATGTCGGAGTACGCGCCCTACGAGCTGCGTGACATCGGCGACGAGTCGGAGCGCGCACGCATCTGCGGAACGACACCGGACAAGGTCAAGGCCGGTGTCCCGGCGATCATGCTTTCGGTCTCCGTCGAGGAGGCCGCCAAGCACGCTCGCGCCCGCTACGACGCCGGCCACTGGCCCGACATCGTCATGCTCGGGCTCCGGGAGCGGATCCAGCGCAAGAAGCATCTGGAGGACAACGGCCGGGTGCCCGAGACACTCTGGCTGGGAAGCGAGGTCGGAGGGAGTCTGCGCGGGAAGATCGAGATCAAAGCTCTCTTCCCTGACGAGCATCCGTTTGCGACGCCGAAACCGGAACGCCTTCTGGCCCGCGTCATCCACATCGCATCGAACCCTGGCGACATCGTCCTGGACTGCTTCGGCGGATCGGGCACCACTGCAGCCGTCGCCCACAAGATGGGGCGTCGCTGGGTCACCAGCGAGCTTCTGCCTGAAACCGTGGCGCGATACACGCTGCCCCGGCTCACCAAGGTCGTCAACGGACAAGATCCTGGGGGCATCACCACCATCACCGAGCGAGTCTCAGCCGTTGATGACGGTGAGGACGAGGAGCGCGGCCTACCCAACGGGATGACCCCTGAGGAGGCCCAGGAATTCAACCGGCTCCTCACCAAGGTGACCAAGGCCGTCGATAGGGATCTCGACGCCCCCACGATCAAGGCCCTCAAGGCAGCCACCAAGACCAAGGACGCCACGACGGAAAACTGGCACGGAGGCGGAAGCTTCGTCCACCTCCAGGTCGGCGAGTCCATGTTCGTCGAGATGGCCGGAATGGTCCTCCTGGCCGACTGGGCAACCCAGGGTGCCCTGGCTGAAGTCATGTGCGCCCAGTTGTCCGTCCCCTACAAGCCGGACGGAATCTTCGCCGGCAAGCAGGGCCGAGTCAGGTACATCGTGATCGACGGCATGGTCGGCCCCGGCACGATCGCTTCCATCGTCGACAGGCTCGCTGAAGGCGAGATGGTCGAGGTATGGGCAACCCAGATCCAGGACGGTGCCGCAGAAGCACTGAAGGAGGCCCGTAGCGGCTCTCGGCTCGAACTGATCCCCGATAAGGTCCTCGACAACTACCGACGCAAGTCGGCCCGTAAGTCGCCGTTCGGTGCTGGGCGTTCGATGCCGTCACCCCGGGACGCAGACGATTCAACTGAGACCGTCGTCGCTGCCACCGAAACTGAGAGGGAGAGCGCCTGATGGGCGTGTTGCAGTTCCAGCCTGAGCTCCTGGACCAGGTCGCCCACCGGCTCACCCTGCGTGAGCCGAACCGCAAGGCCATCGAGTCGGTGTTGCTTCGCACCTCGGACCACTACGACGTGCAGGAGAAGACCGAACCGTACGAGTGCATCGTGGATTCGGCCACCGGCGTTGGAAAAACCTACGTCATGGCCGGCCTCATGGAGTACCTGGCGGGGGCTGAGAATCCGGCTCGGAACTTCCTGCTGCTCGCACCCGGTAGGACGATCCGAGACAAGTCAGTTCTCAACTTCACTGCCGGCAACTCGAAGTCGCTGCGGAGCATGCTGCGATCCGACCCGTACGTCATCACGGCCGATAACTTCAACACGCCGGCCACCAGAACCGCGATCGACGACCCGACGATCACGAAGCTCTACATCTTCACCGTCCAGGCGCTGACCACCGCCACGGGAGAAGGCCGTGCCACGCACGTGCCTCTGGAGAACCTCGGCACGTCCTTCTACGACTATCTCGCGCAGCTCGATGACCTCGTGATCCTCGCGGACGAACACCACTGTTACCGCGGACCGGCGTTCTCCCGGACCATCCGGGACCTGAAGCCCCAGCTCGTAGTCGGGATGACCGCCACACCCGTGAGAGCGGATGAGTCTCTCGTCGCGTTCCGTTATCCGCTGGCTGCCGCTATCGCCGATCAACTCGTGAAGACCCCGGTGATGGTGGCTCGCCGTGACGACCGCTCTGACATCGAGACGAAGCTCCTCGACGGCGTCAATCTGCTGCGCTACAAGGGGCAGGCAGCCGATGCCCACAGCGACGAGAACGGCCTGCCCCGGGTCAACCCCGTCATGTTGGTCATCGCTCAGAGCATTGATGAGGCCGAGGAGTTTCGGAACGTCCTCGACACGGCGTCCTTCGATGGCGGTTCGTGGATCGGGAAGACGCTGCTGATCCACTCAAAGTTGACTGGTGACGCGAAGGAGCAGGCACTGGCCGACCTCCAGGCCGTCGAGGACCCCGAGTCGCCTATCCGCATCATCATCAGCGTCGGCATGCTGAAGGAAGGCTGGGACGTCAAGAACGTCTACGTGATCGCCTCCATGAGGGCATCGGTCTCGGAGGTCATGACCGAGCAGACCCTCGGCCGCGGTATGCGTCTTCCGTTCGGTAAGTACACGGGCGTCGAGATCCTCGACACGCTAGAGATCCTGGCCCACGAGAAGTACGGCGAGCTGCTCGCGAAGCGGAAGGTCCTCAACGAGGCGTTCATCGACTACGGCACCTACGCCGAAGTCCGGCGGCTTGCCGATGGCAGCTCTGTGGTCCGCCAGAAGACGGTCGAGAGCGATGCTGACGTCATCGGTCTGCCCGGTGGGGGCGGCCCGGCAGGGGCTGGCGTCGGCGACACGCCTGGGGCCAGCACCCTTGTAGGAGTTGGCAGCGATGGGCAAGACGCCGAGCAGGCCACGCCCTCGGAGGCCGGAGCGAAGACTCCGTCTCGCTCTGCTCCCAGTACGCCTGGCGTTGTGGACGTGGAGACCCGTACACGAGAGGCAGCAGAAGCCGCTAGCGGAGCCTCTGGGGCTGTCGAGTACGAACCGCTGCCTGACCGGGCACCCATCTTGATCCCCAAGTTGGTCTCAGTGCCGCAGTTCGTCGCAGTCAGCCTGAATGACATCACCGACTACAGCCCGTTCGAGCGCCTCGGCCGCACGCTCACTGCTGACTACTCTGATGAGCTGAAGCGAACCAAGCTCGTTGCCAGTCATGACGGCCGCAAGGTCATAGTGGGCACCGAGACGGCTGCTGACACGGTGGTCTCGGCGCTGCCCCTCGAAATCCCTCTCTCAGTCACGCAGAACGCTCTGGTTCAGCGCGTCATGAAGGTAAAGGGGGTTCCGAATCGGCAGCTGGAGGTTGGCGCCGCCCAGCGCATCGTCGATCACCTCATCAAGGCAATGGGCGACAAGGCGGCCGAGCACCTTGCCGCCTTCGTCGACCGCTGCGGTCAGCGTCTTGCTGCCGAGGTCGCCAGAACCCTCCGAGCGGCGACCAACGCCCAGGTCTCCTACACCGATGACGTAGAGATCCTCGCGCTAAGCAAGACCCGCGTGACGCGCAAACGCCAGTTGGCCGGGCATGCTGACGGCGCGTTCAGCAAGACGATTGCCTTCAACGGCTGGAGCAAGAACCTCTACAGCCACGCCTGGTTCGACACCGAGCCGGAGTTCAAGGCAGCCAATGCCATCGACAGCGGGAAGAACGTGACCGTGTGGGCACGGCTACACATCAACGACGTGCCCATCACGTGGACGTCGGCGGGAAACAACTACAACCCCGACTTCGTCGTGATCGAAGAGGTGGAAGGACAGCGCACCGGCTGGCTGGTGGAGACGAAGGCCGACAAGGACATGACCTCCGAGGAAGTAGTTGCCAAGCGCCGGGCAGCACGCAGATGGGCCAACACTGCAAACTCCTCACCCGATGTCGACATCACCTGGAAGTACCTCCTCGTTGGAGAGCAGGACGTTGACGACGCCCAAGGGTCCTGGGAGTTCCTGAAGGGCTTCGGCCAGTAGCAAGCCAAACGGATCGGCTGAACCGCACAGGCTCGGTCGAGACGTCGCAAGACTCCCAACTTCCTCTGGGTCCCCACGGGCATGGGGACCCAGAGGAAGTCTTCAGCCAGCGAGATCGCCGTACTCTCCAGGATTATTCGCGCGATCCACAGCCTGTGCGCGAGCCTCTGCGAACGCGGCAACGACAGCCTCCTGGCTCGTGCCGCGAACCTGAGCCTCGACCTCTTGGCCAGGGCGACGGCTGGTATGCCAGCGGACCGAGAGATCCGTATAGAGGTCGGTCTCGAACTCCCAGGCAAGCACAGACCATTGCTCTGGCCGGCCGATGTTGAGCCGCTCGCCGCCCGGCAGGAACACTGCGTGGGCATGGTGCACGGTCCTGCGGTCAGGCATCCGGTCACGGACAGCGCGCATGCCGCCAGGTCCCGTCTCCTCCCACTTCGACTGGTCCCACTCCTCGACCACGGCGCCGCCGTCCCGCTGGCCCTCACTCCACTGCGCAGCGACGGCCTCGGCGTGCTCGCGGTGCTCGAACGGAACGCGCTGTGCACCAAGACAGGCGACGTACACCGTCGGCTCGGTCGAGACGGTCCTCTGGCTCGGACCAGGCGCGGCACCTCCAGGGGCCGGTTCGATGACCTGCGTCTTCGGGCCCCACAACAGGCCACTGATCTTCGCGGCCGTCTGCTGCAGCACCGGGCCAGTGAGGTGCTGGTAGCGGCTGCGCATCCGGGCGGACTTGCCGGGCTCCCAGCCCATGATGCGGTCGACGACCGCGTCGGGGACACCGAGGATCAGCAGGACCGTGGCGGCAGTGTGCCGGGCGTCGTGAAGGCGAGCGTCGCGGACCTTCGCCGCCTTCAGCAAGTCCTTCCACCGGTGGTAGTCGGTGTTGGGGTTGAGCGGCTCGCCGGTCGGCGACGTGAACACGTAGCCCTTCTCCACCCACAGGTCACGGGCAAGAACCCGCTCACGGTCCTGCTGTTCCTTGTGCAGACGCAGCAGCCTCAGCAGTTCCTCGGGCACACCGATGGGGCGCTTGCCCGCGCGCGTCTTGGTGTCCTTCGTCTCGCGGCGGATGCTGATCTTCTGCGGACAATAGCCAGGCTTGCGACCGCACTTGTCACCGCAGCCGTGCTGGTAGCGGGGCCGCAGACGACCTCGGCGTACGAGGATCACACCCGCCTCGAAGTCGACGTCCGCCCATTTGAGGCCGAGGACTTCGCCCTGGCGCAGGCCGAGCGCGAGGGCAATGACCCAGCGGGCGGTGTTGCGGTGCTTGTCCGCTTCGAGGAGGAGGCGCTGGACCTCTTCCAGGGAGTACGGCTCCACCTCTTCCTCTTCCACCTTGGGCGCCTTGGCGATGGAAGCCGGGTTGGTGGTGAGGTGGCGGCGGCGCTTGGCCTCGTTGAGCGCGGTGCGCACGGTGCGGTGCGCCTGGTGGGCGGTGCCGGCGGAACTGCCGTTCGCCTGCATCTTCTTGTAAAAGCGCTCCAGGTGCTCAGGCTCCAGCTTCTCCAGGCGGTGGGCGCCCAGGCCGGGTATGAGGTGGTGGTAGACCGCCACGCGGTAGCCGTCGATGGTGTTCTCGGACACGCTCGGCGCGGCGATGTTCTCTACCCAGTGGGTCAGCCACGTCTCGACCGTCCAGGTCTGGCCGGCCCTGCGGACGCCAGTGGAGTCGCGCTGCTTCTCCAGGTCGCGTACGGCCTTGGTGACCTCGGGGCGGGTCTTGCGGCCGACGTGTCGGCGGTCGGGGGTGCCGTCGTCCTTGACGCCGACGGTGACGTAGCCGTGCCAACGGCCGTCCTTGCCCTGGAAGATGGACGAGGCGCCGTTGGGCTGCCGGGACTTGGCGGGGTTGGTCATGTACGCCCCCTCAAGCCGCGGTGCCGAAGCCCTCAGGACTGAGGCGTCGTTGGAGGAAGTCGTTCACCGCCTCGACGGGGACGCGGCGCAGGCGACCGACCTTCGCGGAGGGGATCTCGCCGGAGGAGATGTACTTGTAGAGGGTGGTGCGGCCGACGCCCATGCGGCGGGCGGCCTCGGCGACCGTAAGACCGACGAGGGTGGTATCGCCTTGGTCGCCGCTGCGTGCGGCTATGAGCGCTCGCAGGGAGTCCTCGGGTACGTCGAGGAGCTGGGCGATCTGGGCAAGGGGCAGCGAGTGCTGGGGCAAGGGTGTCTCCTCCTCCGGCGCACGCGGTCACGGGGCGGCAACCCTCGCGGACCAGGCCGGTGGTGATGTTCAGGGATGGGCGGTGCTGATGTGATGGGGGCATGGAGGTGCGTTCGTCGGCGTTCGCAGCGCCGAGACGCTCCCTGCGGGAGGTCGGGCATCGCGGGTTGGCCTGCGCGAGCTCGGTCTCACGGGCAGAGCTAGTTCAGGCGTGCTTGCGCTGCCACGCCTGTTCTTCGCGCCGCATGAGCTCTTCTAGCTCGGCCTTCTGCTCGGAGCCGTTGCTTGCGAACCTGGCCAGTTCGAACTCAAGGCCATCGAGCTGGCCCTCCAGGATCCGCACGTCCCGCTGCAGCCGCGTGAGTTCGTGCTTGTAGTCGACGACGCTCCGGACATACCCGTGGATGACTGGATCGATGTGCTCTAGGGGTGGCGCGGTCAATTCGTCCATGGTGAGGCCGAATACCTGGCAGAAGCCGAGCGCCTCGTCGAGGTTGACGCGGCGTCGTGGCTTCCCGCTCTCGATGCGCCAGATCGCCGACTGGTTGAGCGGATGCCCGGCCTCGGCCATCTTGTCGGCCACGGTGACCGTGCTCCAGCCGCGCGCCTCACGCTCTTGCTTGACGCGTTCGGCGACGTAGTCCTCCGGCGCGGGGCGGTCCGGGCCGGCCGTACGCGCCGTGCCGTCTTTGCTACTCATGTCCACTCCTTCCCTTCGGGCGACACCAGAGGCCACTGCGGCCAGGGTCAGAAGTAGAACTCATTGCGGAGCCAAATGCAACACATTGCATTTTCGAAGCTCCGGGGTATGGTGTCCGTCCACCCCCGAACGCTGGGGGACGCATGCGGACACGAAAAAGCCCCCGGCGCCGCGAAGCACCGGGGGCAAAGCATGAACCCTCCGTAACCGCCCATCCCTGAACGATCGAACCGGCCTGGCCGGGGTTGCCGCCCCATATGGCCTGCCGGGTGAGGAGTTCTATGTCCCAGGGTACGACCCTGCCGCCCCAGATGCCATCCCGCTACGAAGAAGGCCCCACGCCACTCCTGGATGGGGCGGAGCCTCCGCAGAACCTGGACGCCGAGTGCGCGGTCCTCGGCGCGTGCATGCACAAGCCCGACATCATCGACGCAGCACGGCCGATCCTGGGCGACGGCGCCTTCTACCGGCCCGCGCACGAGACCATCTGGCGCGCGCTGCTCACCCAGCACCGCGAGGGCAAGCCGACCGACCCGATCGCTCTCATCGATCTTCTTGAAGAGCAGGGCGACCTACAGCGCATCGGTGGCCGCCCCTACGTCTTCCAGCTCGCCAACCTGCACTACGGCACCGGCAGCGCAGAGCATCATGCGGAGATCGTCCGCAAGAAGGCCGACCTCCGCCGCCTGCGCGCCTCCGCGGTACGCACTCTTCAGCGCGCCCAGGAGCCGGGCGCCGATCCCGAGGCGATACGCAGCGAAGTCGAGACGGAAGTGCGGGCGGAGCGCGAGCGTGCCCTCGCCTCGGGCCAGGGCCGCCTGAACCGCTTCGCCAGAGACGGGTGGTCCTTCGTCAAGGAGACCGGCGCGGATGCCGAGCCTCTGTGGGGAACCCGCGAGAAGACGGTCTGGGCCTCCGGCGAGAGCCTGATGATCGTTGGCGCTCCGGGTGTCGGCAAGACCACCCTGGCCCACCAGGTGATCTTCGCCCGTCTCGGACTCCAGGAGACCGTGCTGGAGATGCCGGTCGCCCCCAGCAGGCGGGTGCTCTACCTGGCCATGGACCGGCCCAAGCAGATCGCCAGGGCGATGGACCGTCGCGTCTTCGACAGCGACGAGAAGATCCTGCGCGAGGGGCTCGTCGTCTGGGAGGGCCCGTTGCCCGCCACTCTCGACAAGGAGCCCGACCTCCTCGCTGACCTGGCCGCCGCGCACCAGGCCGACACGATCGTGATCGACAGCCTCAAGGACGCGGTCAGCACGATGGTCGACGACAGCGCAGCGGTCACCTTCCACAACGCCCGCATGCGTGCCCTGCGCAACGGCGTGGAGATCATGGAGCTGCACCACCAGCGCAAGGCCACTGCCGACGCTCCGCGCGGCCAGCGCCCCAGCCTGGATCAGGTCTACGGCTCCACTTGGATCACCGCGGGAGCGGGCAGCGTCCTGTTCGTCACCGGGAAGGCCGGCGACCCCGCCGTCACCCTGCACCACCTCAAGACCCCCACCGGGGAGGTCGGCCCGCTGGACGTCACCCATGACCACAAGCGCGGCACCACCACCCTCGACCCCACGAAGGACCCCGCGGTCCTCCTGCGAAGCTCCCCGAACGGGATGAGCACCCGCGAGCTGGCGACCATCCTGATCGGCGGAGGCGACCCCGAGCGCGCAGATCTGGAAAAGGCGCGGCGCCGCCTGGAGAACCTCGTGGCCACCGGCCTGGCGACCAAGGCCGATGGCATCGCCGGAGGAGCCGGAGGTGGCCAGCAGGCGCGCTACTTCGCCTCCGCCCGCCACCTCACCGCCGTCGGCTGACCCTGCCCCGACGGCCCGCGTGTAGCGATCACGGGACCGTACACGCGGCCCTCACGCGAGCACGCCGCCGTGAACCGCCCGCAGCGCACACGCTCACCGCAAAACCCCAGGTCAAGCGATCACGCGAGCGTCCACGCCGTACACGCACGCAAGCGATCACGCGCGGGGGCCCCTTTAAGAGGGGCCCCGCGTGTACGCCCCCTCCGTGAACGCCCCTCCCTCCCACCCCGCAAGCCTCACATCCCCACCCTGGAGACCCCCATTTACGGCTTTGTGCCCCTGGCTGCCCAGTCCGGCAGCATCCCGATGCTTCCGGACTGGGCTACCTCCCCCGCCCTGACCGCGGTGCTGCTCGTCCTGCTCGCCCTGTCCGTCGCATGGATGATCCGCCAGCAGCGGCGGCAGGCGCCCGGCCTCATTCGGAGGCGCGCGACCATCGCGGTGCGCGTCGCGGCCGTGACCGCGGTCGGCTGCACCGCCTACAGCGCGGACACCAGCTGGCGGTTCGCTGCCGACTACCTGGACATGGGCAGCACAGTCGAGCGGGCCTTCATGTTCGCCATCGCTGAACTGGCACTGTTCTCCACCGCGTTGATGGCGCGCCAGAACCTGAACGGGCCAGCGCGGGCGCCGGGCCTGCCCGGCCTGCTGGTGTGGGTGATCACTGCAGTGCAGATCATCCCCGCCTACGCGGAGTTCGAGCTCGTCGGCGGCACCGTGAGGGCCCTCATCGGGCCTGTCATGGCCGCGATGCTATGGCACCTGGCCATGGGCATAGAACTGCGCCACCGCACCCCCGAAGCCAACTCGCGCAGCCTCGCCGCCATCCTCGTCCGCCAGGCACGCGAACGCCTGCTGGCCCGCCTCGGCATCGCCGACCAAGACGCGGATGCCGCCCGGCTCATCCGCGAGCGGGCACTGAGCGAGGCGGTCACCCTGATCCTGCGCGTCGAGACGATGACCGACAAGAAGCGCGGCGCGTGGCGGGGACGGCGCCTGGAAAGGCACCTGCACGAAGCCCTGGAGCGGGCCGACGTCGACGGAGACGCGCTCCAGGACGAGCTGTTGCTGCGCAAGCTCGCCACCCGCCGGCAGGCCCGCGCCCTCGCCTCCCTCACCCTGCCGCCCCGCTGGCACGCTCCGACTTCGTACGCCGCCCGCGAAGAGGCGCACAGCCATCCGCGTGCCAGTGCGCCGAAGCGGGCAATATCCGCGGGCCGCCCGCAGGCGTCGGCACCGGACAACACAGACGCTGACCGGACGGCCCGTTCTCACCCTGCCCGCCCGGAACCCGAGGATCGCCCCGGCCCGAGTTCAGGTGGCCGCCCGAAACTCCCTGATTACTCGGTCACCGCCTCCAAGCAGAATCCGGGCAAGGACACGGACGCGGTTCCGGGCAAGACCGCAGCGAAGACGAACCGGTCAGGCCGCAAGCCGGATGTGTCCGACGAAGCCCTCACCGCCTACGCACGCCAGATCCTGCGGGAGACCGGCAGCCTCACCCGAGATCAACTCAAGGCCCGGGTCCGCGCCGACGAGCTCAGTGTCGCCACCGACCGCGCTGCAGGCATCGTCCGCGCCGTCAAAGCCGAGCTGAAGGATGCCGCCCGCGCCGGCCACCCCCACTGACCGTTGCTCCCGCCCTAACTCCTCATCGCTGAAAGGCCCTTCTGCCATGCCCCGTTCGACCGTGTCCGCCTGTACCTGCAACTACGACGCCTACCCGAGCTGCACCGCTCCGGAGCACGACGAGATGAGCGTGCTGCGTTGCGCCATCCTCACGCTGCTGGACCAGGGGCGATGGATGGCCGGCGACGACATACCCCTGCCCGACATCCTGTCCGCCGGCGGCGACTACCTGAGCCGCCTCAGGGGCACCGGTGACCGGATCCCGGTGCCCGCCGCCGAGCACTGGCCCTGGCTCGAGGCCGAGCTGCGCCTGGTTCTCGCCCGCGCCGCCGGGCTGGATGCCGTCAGCACCCTCGATCCACGCATCGATGGCGTCCTGACCGAGGCCGCCCGTCTCCCTGAATACCCCCTGGTGGATTTGCTCGACCTCGCCGCCGAGAAGTTCGCCGAGCTCCACACGCGTCCGCGAACAGCCTGAACCCACCCGCCCCACACCCCCGACACAAGGAGATCCCGCCGTGCGCAACCAGCACCTCCAGAACCCCAGCAACCACGCAGATACCGAAGACCCCACCAGCCCCAACAGCGCAGCAAGGTATCCCGCTGGACCGTCCACAGGCCGGACTCACGGGGAAGCCTCCGCCCCAGGGGTGGCGGAGGCACTCGGGCACCAGGGGGTGCCCGAGCAGGAGGAGCAGCCCTCCGACGCCGTTTCCGTTGCTGCTCTCGTGCCGCTGCCACGTGCCGCCGACGTCGCCGCCCTGCACCGAGTCGCCCAACGTCGCAAGCCCGACCCAAGTGGCCGGCGCAAAAAGCGCGTCGATGCCCGCTACAGCGTCGAGGAGCAGGCCATCATCCTCGCCAAGGCCACGTCACTGAACCTCAGCGGCGCTCACTACGTCGCCGCCGTCACCCTGGCCCACGTTGAAGGTGACCTCACCGTGCCCGGCCAGCGCACCCAACTCGACGACTACATCGACGAGATCAACGCTCTGCGCGAGCAGGTCGCCGCCATCGGCCGCAACGTCAACCAGATCGCCAAGAAGCTCAACTCTGGCGGCCATCCACACCCTGGGGACAGCGCCCTCCTCGCCCAGACCGACCGGACCCTGGACGCCGTCGGTGAGGCAGTGGGCCACATCGCTGCCGCTGCGAACCAGGCTGTCAGCCACAAGGTGGCCCGATGATCGCGAAGATCACCGGCGGCCAAAACACCGCCAAGTTGATCCGCTACCTGTACAGCACCAAGAAGAAGGGCCACACCGACCCGCACCTCGTCGCGTCCTGGGACGGCTTCGCCCCCGACCCCGGCCGCGCCGACGACTTCGACGCCACCAAGAGGGCGCTCGTCGCCGACCTCGACCTGCACGTCAAGCAGGCCGAGCGGCTGGGCCGCGCGCCCGAGAAGCATGTGTGGCACTGTTCGATCCGCGCCGCCAAGAGCGACCGTCACCTCAGCGATGAGGAGTGGGGTGACATCGCCCGCCGCATCGTGGCGGCCACCGGCATCGCTCCGGAAGGCGATCCGGACGGCTGCCGGTGGGTCGCCGTGCGGCACGCACCGGACCACATTCACATCGCCGCCACCAAGGTCCGCGCCGACCTGCGCACCGCCCGGCACTGGAACGACTACCTCACCGCCGACCGCGAACTCGCCGCCATCGAGAAGGAATATGGCCTGTTCCAGGTCGTACGTGGAGATCGCACCGCCGCCAAGCGACCCACCCGCGCCGAGCAGGAGAAGGCCAAGCGGGCCGGCCACGACAAGACCGCCCGCGAACGGCTGCGCACCACCGTGCGCACGGCTGTGGCCGCTGCCGCCAGCACCGAGGAGTTCCTGCGTCTGCTGGAGCACACCGACGGTGTCCTTGCCGAAGTCGTGTACTTCCCCTCCGGCGACGTACGCGGTCTCAAGGTCGCCCTCGCCGACGACACCAACGCCCAGGCGGAGCCGATCTGGTTCTCCGGCTCCGACCTAGCCCCTGACTTGTCCTGGCCCAAGATCCGCGACCGGCTCGCGGCCACCGCCCGTACGCGTCAGCCCTGGCAGACGGCCCTCGCCGCCGCCGAGCACATCCCGCACGCCCTCACCCACGATGACGCGATCGCCGCTCAGGCCCACATCGCCGCACTCGCTGAAGCGATCGATGTCCTGCCCCTGCTCGCCCCCACCCCTTACCGAGCAGAGCTGCGCCAGGCGGCCGAAGTCTTCGAGCGTGTCTCCCGTTCCCGCATTCACGCCGAGAACCGGCACGCTGCCTGGCTGCGTGGAGCGGTCAAGGACATGCTCCGCACCCCACCGCCGAACAGCCCGGACGGCACCCTGTGGGCGCTGTTCCTCGACACGATCGTCCTCGCCGTCGTCGCCACCGTCCGATGGCACGACCTGCACCACCATGACCAACAAGTCGCCGCGGCAAGCGAGGCACTCATCCATATCCAGGCCGTTGCGGACCAGGCCGCCGCCGTCCCCTTGGCCGGCCTCATGCGGGTGGTACCCACCAGTGCCGTCGAGATCCGGTACGCGCACGTCGTCCGAGCCGTTCTCCCGGAGCATGCCGAGAAGATCCTCGACGCTCCCGACTGGGGCGCTCTCGCCGCAACGCTCGCGCGAGCCGAAAAAGAGGGCCACGACCCTGCCGAGGCGCTTCGGAACGCCGCTGGCCAGCGCCCCCTCGACGATGCCCGGCATCCCGCACGCCTGATCGCATGGCGCATCCAACGCGTCTCCGCTCAGGAAGCCCAGACGCCCCACGCGACGCCTGCCGCCTCGAAGCCGGCACCAACCGCGCGCCGCAAGTACCGCTGACGGCTGTCTGGCTACCAGCTGCGGCCCGGCCCCAGCCGACCTTCTGCCCCGAGCTCCACCCATCAGCACACCACCCCGCCCATCGCACGACACCACACCCAAGGACCGCCCATGGCTCAGCTCTCCATCCGCCCTGACGTCGTTGCCCTGTTTGCCGACGTGGACTGGTACGGCCACCAGGACGACCCCACACGCCCTTACCACCGCGACGGGCGCCCCTTCACCCGTGCCGAGCACATCCTGCTCATCAGCATCACCCCGGAAGAACGGACCGCCGGGTTCGCGCAGATGAAGCGCGAGGACGACTGGCTGCGCGAAGTCGACGCGATGCGGGAGACATTCGTCGCTCTGGTCAGGAAGTACCTGGCCGAGCTCCCCGAGGGCTCCGTGGTCGGCGACGCCGTCGCGATCATGACCGCTGAGGACCTGGCCGAGTACGAGCGACTGCTCCCCATAGTCACCGCGCAAGACTCCCTCGAGTACCTTGCGGAACACGGGCAGGACTGACCACCACACACCGCAGGCCCGACCGGAAGAAACTCCGGTCGGGCCTGCGGTCATGTACCGCCGAACCTGGTGCGGAATGCGGGCATCGAGGCCACCACCCCACGTCGCTGAGGCGCGGGTCCTATGAGTGCATCACCTCTCGTTCGCGGCCGCGGGTGGAGTTTCGGGCATGGGCAGGGTTGAGGAACCACTTGCGGGCCGAGGCGAGCCACCAGGTACCGCAGAAGGCGACGACGACGCCAACCGCGATCGGGGCGTAATTGAAGGTCTTCGCGGTGATCGGTGAGGTCTGCGGCAGCATGAACAGCACCGTGATCACCAGCACCCATACGACGGCGATCGTGCCGACGAGGGCCGACCAGGACCCCAGGTGCCACGGGCCGCGCTCGAACCGGTCCCCCTGCCGCAGCCGTAGGAAGGTGGGGATCACGTACGCGATGTACAGGCCGATGGTCGCGATCGAGGTGACGGCCGCGTAGGCCGTGCTGTTCCACAGATAGGGCAGGCCCAGGACGAACGCTCCGCCGGTGGCCAGCCAGACGGCGTTGGCCGGAGTGCGGGTGGCCGGGTTGAGCCTGTGCCACGTCCGCGAGAACGGTAGGGCGCCGTCACGGGAGAAGGCATAGATCATGCGGGAGTTGGCGGTCACCGACGCCATGCCGCAGAACAGCTGGGCGACGATGACGACCACGAGGAGCCACTTACCGACCGCCGCACCAAGCGCGTCCATGAGGATCTGCGCCGGGGGCACGCCGGTGCCCGAGCCGAGGGCACCGTCATAGGACTGGATGGCGTAGGTGAAGCCGAAGAGCAGTACGAACCCTGCCACGAGGGAGACGAGGATCGAGCGGACGATGCCCTTGGGGCCGGCGGTGGAGGCGTCGATGGTCTCCTCGGTCATGTGGGCAGAGGCGTCATAGCCGGTGAACGTGTACTGCGCCATCAGCAGCCCGAGCAGCACCACGTACACGCTCGAGCTGAAGCCGGTGTTGTTGACGAACTCGCCGAACACGAAGCTGGTCGACTGGTGGTGGTCGGGGACGAGGACCAGGGCACCACAGATGACGACGACGCCGAGGATGTGCCACCAGATGGACACCTCGTTCAGCAGCGCGACGATCCGCACGCCGAAGGTGTTCAGCACACCGTGCAGGACCAGGATGATCCCGAACAGGATGATCGTGTGGCCGGGCGTGGCCGCGTAGCCGAACTGGAGGTCCAGTAAGGCGTTGAGGAAGGTGGCCGCGCCGAAGTCGATGCCCGCGGTCACCGCGATCTGCCCGAGGGTGTTGAACCAGCCGGTGAACCACGCCCAGGCCGCCGCCGACCGTCTGGGCGCCATGCGATGGGCCCAGAAGTACAGGCCCGCGGACGTGGGATAGGCGGAGCAGACCTCGGCCATGGACAGTCCGACGAAGAGCGTCATGAGGCCGACGAACAGCCAGCCCCACATCATGACCGCCGGCCCACCGGTGTTCATGCCGTAGCCGTACAGGGTCATGCAGCCGGACAGGATGGAGATGATCGTGAAGCTGACTCCGAAGTTCGCGCGGCCGGACATCGAGCGCGACAGCGTCTGCTGGTAGCCGAGTTGCTTGAGGCGTTCCTCGTCGGAGACGCGGGAGATATCGAGAGGCACAGGCATTCCGTCCTTCGTACGGGAAAGGGGATGGGGCAAGGAGTTCAGCGGCGCCGGCGCTTGGGCGGGCTGTACGCCCAGCCGCGGTGGCGCAGGAACAGCTCGCTGGCCTGGCCGCAGTACGACCAGGGGACCTGGGTGGCGTACGGGCCGATCGCGTCGAAGACCTCAAGGGCCTCGTGGTGGCGGTTCGCGAACGACAGTGCGTGGGCGAGGTAGTTGGCGTCATCGGCGAAGCAGGCGTGCGGATGGAGTGAGCGGTAGCGCCACCAGCGCTCCAGCACCGGATCGATCTGCGGACAGTCGACCCAAGGGTGGATCGTCAGGCCGTACGCCTTCTGGTCCCGCTCCTGGCGCGAGCGGTGCGCCTCCGCCAGGACGACCAGGGGCAGGACACCGATCGGTAAGCCTTGCGGGGCGACGGACGCCTGCTCCTCGGCCCACCACGCGGCCTCGCCCTGCACGCCGTGGTGGCACGGGAGGAAGTAGGTGATGACCTCGTGGTGCGCTTCGCGGTTCCAAGGGTCGCGCTGCCGGATCTCCTCCCACACCTGCCCGAGTGTGTCCCGGTCAGGGGCATGGGTACGCAGCAGCGCGAGCATGACGACCAACGGCGCCACGTCCTGGGGCCACGCATCCAGAGCGGTGTGACAGGTGGCCCAGGCTTCCTCCATGAGCGACCGACCCGCGTCCCGTCCGGCGATCATCGCGCGCAGGGCCTGGACGTTCGCGAGAAGCGCGAGGGCGTGTGGTGAGCGGGGCTCGGCCTTGGCCCAGGTATCGGCGAACCTGAGCCGCACCCCCGCCTCGGCAAGGATCTGAAGGCGGAAGATCCGGCGATCCCAGTCCATGTCCGTCGCGGCCAGGAGATCCCGGGCACTCTCCCATCGGCCCATCGCTGCGTCCTCCACCACTGGTCGTAGTGCCGCGTCATCGCGAGCCGGATGCTGGTCGAGCAGAGGGGTGTGGTCGTGGGCGTGCCGCGCCATCAACGGACCCGCCAGGACATGCGCGGCTCGTCGTGAGCGAACCCGATCGACGTATACAGCGGTTCACCCTCCGGGCTGGAGGTAAGGCTGATGCGCTTGCAGCCGCTCACGGTCATCCAGTCCATGAGCCCTGTCACCACCGCCCGCGCGTAGCCTCGCCTCCGGAATGCCGGATCCGTTGCGACGGTGCTGATGTCGCCGTTGAACGGCTGACCGCTATCGGGGCCCGGAAGTCTCGGAAGGAGAAATCCCATCGCACAAGCCGCCAACCGGCCCGGTTCGGCATCGACCACGAACGCGGCGGTCGTGTCCGGGGCGCGGAGCAAGACGGCGATAGCCACCTGGCACTCCTTGACCCAGAGCCCGTCCGGTACCGCCCTCGGCCTGGTCCACGGCACATCCGGGCAGGTCAGCGAAAGCTGGCGCAGGCGGGCCAGCTCCCCGGCATCGGCGGCTACCGCCCGTCGCACGAGCACGCTCACAGCGAGTCCTCCCGATCACGAGTGCGTTCTTGATTGCGGCGGTGCCCACGAGGTCCGTATCCTGATCGGCAACGCGATGACGGAGACAAGTAGCCACGGATCACGCGAGTAGAGAGAGCCGCCGGAAGCTGGGAAGGCGGCCTCGCGCCCCGAGGCGAAGACCCTCCTGAGCGCGGGGAGAAACGACCACGCAGTGGTCCAATGCCCCGCCGGCCGGCCCCCGTCACCGGGCCCGAATGAGGCCGCCACCTGGTGGCGGCGAAAGTGCGGTGGTACCGCGAGTTCCCTTCTCGCCCGCACTCCCAAGGGATCATGACGATGTCCTTCGGAGGACCGCAATGATCCAAAGCCGCGTACACGTCTCCGACCTGCGAGAACACGTTGGCCGTACCGTTTCCGTCTGCGGGTGGGTGAACACACTCCGCCTGCAGCGCAAGATGCAGTTCGTCATCGTCCGGGACAGCACCGGCATGGTGCAGGTGACCCACAAGCGCGACGAGGGGCCCCTGGAGGCCCAGCTCGAAGCCCTCACCCCAGAATCCGCTGTGAAGATCACCGGCCGCGTCGTCGACGCCGCCCAGGTCAACCTCGGCGGACTGGAGCTCGTCCCAGAGCGGGTGGAGGTCTTGAACCGGGCCGCCACACCACTGCCGATCGACGAGCACACCGGACTGGAGCAGCGTCTCGACTGGCGCTTCCTGGACGTTCGCCGCCGCCCCGCGACCCAGCTGATGTTCGCCGTGCAGACGACCCTGGAGCAGGGGATGCGCGAGTACGCCTACGCGCAGGGCGCCACGGAGATGCACACCCCCAAGCTCATGGGCACGGCCTCGGAGTCGGGCGCCGAGGTCTTCAAGCTGGGCTACTTCGACCGCAGCGCCTACCTGGCGCAGTCGCCGCAGTTCTACAAGCAGATGGCGATCTCGGCCGGGATCGAGAAGGTCTTCGAGATCGGGCCGGTCTTCCGCGCTGAGCCGTCGTTCACTTCCCGGCACGCCACCGAGTTCACGGGCGTCGACGTGGAACTCGCCTGGATCGACGGCGTCGAGGACGTGATGGCGTTCGAGGAGCAGATGCTCGCCCACGCCATCGCCAAGGTCGCCGACGCGCACGGTGAAGAGATCCGCGAGCACTTCGGGATCGATGTCACCGTCCCCACGACACCCTTTCCCCGCATCACCATGGCCGAGGCGCACGACATCCTGCGCAAGGGCGGCTGGGACCCGGAAGGGGTCAAGGAGGACCTGGACCCGGAGGGTGAGCGGAGCATCTCGGCTCATATCAAGGAGGCCACCGGGCACGAGTTCGTGTTCATCACGCACTACCCGGTCGGCATCCGGCCCTTCTACCACATGCGGCCAGCCGACGACCCGAGCGTGACCTTGAGCTTCGACCTGCTGTGGAAGGGGCTGGAGGTCACCACCGGAGCGCAGCGCGAGCACCGGTACGACGTGCTGCTGAAGCAGGCCGCCGAGAAGGGCATGAACACCGAGCCGCTGCAGGACTACCTGAACGCGTTCCGGTTCGGGTGCCCGCCGCACGGCGGGCTGGGCATGGGCCTCGGGCGGGTGTTGATGGTGATGCTCGGCCTGGACTCGATCCGCGAGGCCACGTTCCTCTTCCGAGGCCCGAACCGGCTCACCCCGTAAGCAGCCAGTGGCTGCGGCCCACGACACGGACGAGTGTCTCGTGTCGTGGGCCGCGGTCTCAGTAGCGGACATTGCGCAAGTCATGCGTCCACGCCTCGTCGGGGTTCTTGTCCCAGTAGGCCCGCAGCGCCAACTCCCGCTCTGAGAAGCGGCCCTGGTGACAGAGGGCGCCGTGGGAGAGCGTCACGCTCATGGCGAGCGCGGACTCGGTGGTGACCCAGTGGGGTGTCAGAGCGTGGCTCCACAGCTGGTCACCGGGCCGCATAGTTACGGACTGGCGGTCGGCCGGATCATGCTCGGGCGGGTCCTCGCTCGTGGTCTCGCCGATGACCGCCGCGTCGGCCGACAGGTGCTGGTCGGGGTCGAGGTAGCTGTGGAAGGTCTTGGTGCCGTGGACCTGCCAGACGAGACCGTGCGAGTTGTCGTTGTGGTAGGTCGAGGACGCACCTTCGGTGGACAGGAACAAGATCGGTGCGAGGCGCTGCCATGTGAAGCCCCGACTCGACAGTTGTGTGCGCCAGGGGATCATGACCTCGTCCTGGAAGCCGTCCAGGAGGTCGTCGTAGAAGCGGTTGAGGTTGAAGTGCACTAGCCGGAACGGCCAGTTGACGATCTCCTCGATCGGGGCGGTGCGAAACGCGGCGGTGCGATCCATCCGCACCTGCCAGTCGTCGTCCCCGAGGATCGTGAACCGGACTTCCTCGTCCCTGCGGACCTGGTCGAGGACATCGACGGCGGGCAGGAACGTGTAGTCGAAGGGGACCTCCAGGGGGAAGTTCGGCGGCTGTCGCCAGCGGTGAACGAAGTCTTCGGGCGTCGTGATCTTCATAGAGCGGTCCATGGGGGTGTGCGTCGGGCCGCCCTTACGCCTGCGCGGCGCACGACGTACTCGCGTCGTCGGGTGTGGCGGAGGGCCGGCAGATGGCGGCGCAGTCCGGGGTCACCCGGTCCTGCGGCAGTGCAGTCAGGAACTGGCTGATGGCGGCACGGGACGCGTGGGCGCTGACCGACGCTTGGCCGTAGGGGCAGCGTCGAATGTGGCCGTCGGCGGATACGTACGCGGTTGTCGAGCGGCACGGCCACCGCTCGCCCCCGGCCGCAGGGAACTGCAGGTCCTTCAGTTCATGGAGGTAATCCCGGTACCGGTCGGAGAGGTTGAAGTAGCGGCTCAGCCGGTCGGCGTCGAGATGGTGCTGCACGAGATAGTCCTGGACGGACTTGCCGTCGCGGCGCAGAGCGCGCTCGTCGAGGACGACAGGGCTGAACTGGACCTCCACTTCCGCCTCTGCCACGAGGTCGGCCAGCTCCTGGCACTCTTCGTCGTTCAGCCCCCAGCAGGTGACGTGCAGGACCTTCGTCTCGGTGTTGATGGCCCGTAGCGTCTCGATACCCGAGGCCGCCGTGCGGGTGGTGCGCCCCAGCAGCATTGCGCCCTGCGAATCGGCGGAGACGGTCACGTTGGCCAGCAGGTGTGCCACCTGGGAGAGGGCGATGACCTCAGCCACGGTGCGCGCCGAGGTGACCATCGATACCGCCATGCCGAACTGGTGGGCCAGGCGTACAAGTTGCCGAAGCTGCGGATGGTGGGTCGGCTCGCCACCCGTCAGGCACACCCCTTCCACGCCCGTCTCCTTGAGCCGCGACAGCGTGCGGGTGTAGGTCGCGGTGTCGAGGAAGCCGTGGGCGCGGTCGGCTCGGAAGCAGAATCCGCAGGCCACCTTGCAGTGCCCTGCCGTGGACACCAGAGCCGTTCGGACTGGGGTACTCATTGCACCCCCGTGTTGTCCCAGACGGCGATCTCGACGGTGCTCGTGTAGAAGGCGCACATCTCGGGGTCGGGAGTGGTGCCGCCGATGAGCGCCTGTTCGTTGCGGGACGGTCCGCCGCAGATGGCGAGCGCCGGGCAGTCGCCGCACTCGGGGATCGGTGCAACCTTCTTCGCCACGCCGGCCAGGAGGCCGGGGTCGGCCCGCAGCTCGTCGAGGGTATGCAGGAACGACGGCTCGGTGAAGTTGATGTCGCACAGGCTGACCCGGCTACCGGGCAGCAGGGCCGCGTTCAGGCTGCGGTCGCCCTGCATATGGTCGAACAGCATCGGCCGACGGGTGTCGAGGGCCTGGAAGGCGCGGTCCAGGACGGAGAACAGCATCCCGCCCCGCCCCAGGGCTGCTACCCGGGCCTCGTACAGCTCGCGGGCCAGGTCGGCGCCGTCGACCCGCCAACGACCCCCGGTGGGGATGGGCGTGTTGACGTAGATGAACTTCAGACCGAGATCGTCGATGATCCACCGGACGGTCTCGGCCAGGCGCCCGATGTTCGCGGCCGTCGGAGTGAGGTTGCAGCCCACATGCAGCCCGTCTGCCTCGACGAACCGGGCGACGTTGCGGCGTATCCGATCATCAGCGGGCTGACCGCCGAGCAGGAGGCGGTTGGCCGAGTTGATACCCGGCGGGCCGTCGATGGAGATACCGACCCCGTACTCGTACGCGACGAAATGGTCGAGGGCTTCGTCCGTCAGCCGGGCGCCGTTGGTGACGACCGTGCGCCGCACCCTCGATACGTCGTAGCGGTCAGCGAGCGTGTCGGCGAGCTGGTCGCCGTACCGCATGAGGTCGAAGCGGATGGTCGGCTCGCCGCCGAACCACTGGATGGAGACCTCGTCCTGCCCGGCGTTCTGCTCGAACAGGAACTCCAGCCCCTCGGTCAGCTGCTCCTTCGTCATGTCCGGCTTACCGGAGTTCGTGTCGACGAAGCAGTAGGTGCAGGCCATATTGCAGCGATCGGTGAGGACCACGCGCAGGCCGCTGATGCGACAAGGGGCGGCGTCGAGGCCAAGGAGTCGAAGACGATGGTTGAGTGCTTCGCGCCGGTCGGCCGCGGGGCCGTCAGGGGTGAAGCCGAGCCCAGCGAGGGCTTCATGAGTCGCGGTCGGGGGGACCCCGGCGAGGTCGTGGACCTCGCCGGAGTCGATGAACGCACTGTCCAAGCCGACCGGGTCAAGGAGAACAGCTTCCCCGTCCCGCTCGTACTGGAAGTACTTCCCCCACAACATCCGGGGGACGGCCATGGTGGTCAGGCCGTCGTTTCCTCGGCGATCCCGAGCTCGCCCATGATCGCGCGGACCTTTTCCTCGGCGGCGGCCTGGAGCTTCGCGGAGGTGGCCGGGGAGCCACCATCGGCGAGGACGATCACACCGGGCAGCGTCGGGTTCGGCGCGATGACCGTGATGCCGGCCGGGTCGGTGCCGATCACCATGACGGCGTTCTGCAGCTCGACCCAGTCGGTCTGCTCCTTGAGCGCCTCGATGATGCGGCCCTGCTTCTCCTGGAAGGAGGCGCGCTCGCCCATCCACACGCCCGCCTTGGACTTGGAGTCCACGACGTCCGCGTAGATTAAGTGGTCCTTCTTCTCTCGCCTGGCTTGAGGCATGACTGATCCTCTCTCGGTGATGGATGTGCCGGAACAACCCCTTGTGTCCGCCGGGGCCGGGCGGATACCGCCCCACTCGGGGAGTGTGGGTGGGGCGGCGCTTGGCAGCTCTGCGGCGACCGGCAGCACTGACGCCGGCGCCCAGACCGGCGAAGTGTGCGGGCTGCAGAGCGAGTTCTAATGGGCGCCTTCGCGCTCCCTGCGTGCCTTGATCAAGGCATGGTGCAGCCCGTCAGGCATGATCAGAGCGTGGGGCCCTGCGGGCAGCCGGTGCCAGTGCAGTCCGGGGCTGACGGTCCGATCCGCCTGCGGGACCACGACGTGGCAGGTCACCCCAAGCGCGACGGTGCCGGGCTCCTCCCACCGCGCCGCGGTACCCACCGGCGTCAAGAAGTACATTCGCGGCTCACGGCCGCCCTCATCGAGGATGACCGGCCCCGCGCGCAGACCCTGCTCCTCCATGAGTGCCACGGCCCGGCGCCCAACCTGTTCGGGCGCCCGGATCGCGTCCCACCACGTACCGGCGGGACACAGCTCCGGCTCGCTGCCAATGGGCATCCACCTCGGCAGCCGTGCGGTCGGGATCGCGTCCGACATAGGAAAGGCCCCCTCACAACTGGGTGTGAGAGGACCATTCCACGCTCAAGGTGGCTGTGCGCGGACAAACTGTCCGCACCCAAATCACGCCAACTGCACTTGCCTGTAGGCGTGTTGTGCTAAGCGACGCCCGCCCAGGCGCCGAACGCGGACAGCTCTACGGAGGGATGTGCATCCATACGCACCAGCGAGCCGAGCGTTTCGCGTACGGATGGGTGGAATCGCGTGTGATTCGGGGCGATCTTCCTCGCCCGCTTCAACTCGGCGAACGCGCCTCCGCGGTCGCCTTCCGCGAGGCGCGCCGAGGCGACGTCGATGTGGTGGTGGCTGGATCGCTCGCCGACCGTCGAAGCCGGCGGCGTCCAATCGGCACCCCCCTCGCCCCATTCGGCGAGCCGGGCCAGGGCCTGCTCGTTGTCCCCAGTATCGATCAGCGCATGCACCGAGTGAATCTTGATGTTCGTCGGCCCGAAGCTCATCTCGTAGGCGAGGCTGTCTCGGTTGCCCGCCATAGCCGCGACCTGCCCAGCCTCCCGCAGCAGCGCCTCGGCCCCCTCGGGGTTGTTCTCCCGCGAATCCACCACCGCGAGCTTCAACAGCAGCGCGCCGTCCACTGCCAGCGCGTCATCGGTGTACGACCGCTCCGGCTGGAGTCGCTCCAACTCCCCGCGCAGACCAGTGAGTTTACGACGAGCCGATTCGGTCGCCCCCTGGCGCAGCATCGCACCGGCCACTAGGAAGCCGGCCGTGACCTGCATGAGCGGATCGCCGGTACGGTCAGCGGCCCACCGCACCCGCTCCAAAGCCGTGTTGCCCAGGTCGTGGTGTCCCATCTTGTGGGCCAGGCTGTTGACCGCCCGATAGGCGCGGGCCAGGTGCCAGAACGCCTTCTGCTGCTCGTCACCGCTCGCGCCGAGCGCGACGTGGGTCAGTTCGGTGATCACCGGGGGCAGCAGCGGCCCCATCGGCACGTACCGGGCGTCACGCCGGAGGGCCGCTATCTGGTCCACCTCCGATGCCAAGACCGGCAGCGCACGCGGACGGACTTCCAGCTCGTCGGGAGTGTCGAAGCACAGCAGGATGCGCCGCAGCTCCGGAATAACCGCGTGCACTCCGTCCTCGGCCTCCGGCTCCCCGTAGTACGGCTGACCGGTCAGCACCTCCGGGCCGAAATGCAGCGCCCGCGCCAGAGCCAGAGCCAGGCTCGGCGTCGCCTTACGGGCACCGGACTCCATCTTCTGAATCAGGCTGGCAGAGACCGCGACCCGCTGGGCAAGCTGCGCGACGGACAGCCCCCGCGTCTTGCGTGCCGCCCGGAGCCGGTCCCCCAGCATCAAGCTCTCACCCACGTCGAGTTCCCCTCGCTGATCGGAGCATTGTGGCCAGGGTACGGAGTATGGAGGAGCTCCAGTAGGCCCGTCGTCAAGAGTTAACGGACCGGCTGCGATACCGAAAGCACCGTGGTGTGCGCCGAATTGCCCGGTTGGCCAGATGACTCAGCTCGCTCAGCCCGCCTTGTCGACGGCCCTCGCCAGGTGAGCATCGACCAGGGCCGGGCTGCCAGCAACCGTGACGACCACGGTCCCGGTGCGCACAGCCGTCTGCTTGACGACGGTGCTTCGCCCGCCGGTGGTGAAGGTGAGTAGCTGACTCCACCGCTCATCCCCCAGCCGCGGAGCTGTTGCCGTCTGCGTCGTGACCGTGATCGGGCTGCCGCCGACGAGCAGTTGGTACGTAGGGCATGAAGTCATCGCTTCAAATACCCGGCTCATACCGTCGGAAAGCTTGGCTTCGCTGTCGCTGTACAGCTCCTCGGACAGGTCCAGTGAAGAGTTTCCGCCAGCGTAGGTGAAGGACGCCTTGGCCTGGCGCGGGAAGGTGAGGCCGCCACCGGTCGCGGCCTCGTCGCCGAGTTGAGCCAGGGCCGGGCAACCGGTCACAGTAACGTCATCGTGCCGCTTGGGCTGATCCGGCATACGGACATAGCCCTCGCCCAGATCGCTCTCGTCCAGGAGCCGCTTGCTCAGCGCGATTGAGGACAGCAACGCGGGCGCGACGGTGCCGCCCTCCTGGTGTGCAGAGCCGGAGGTGGAGGTGTTGGCGGGCTCGGCGTGGCCGGCGCAGCCGGTCAGGGCGAGGGCGGTGACGAAGACGCCGAGGGCGGTCGTGGTGAAGCAGCGCATACGGAAACCCCTTGGTGATGCGTGACGGATGGTCTGACCGGGTCGGCCCTCCGGGTGCCGACAAACGCAGGGGTGGGGAATGTGGTTTCGCGACTTCAGTGGCCGAGGTGGCGCAGGCCGTCTTCGAGGGTGAGGTGGAAGTGGTCGACCGGACCGGAGTTGCGGTTGTACCAGGCGGTGTCCAGCCGGGTCTCGTGCGTCTCGTGGCCGGCCTCGCAGCGCAACCACACCGAGTCGTCACGCATGTTGAAGACGATCCAGTTCCGGTACGCACCGCAGTGGCAGGCGCGGACTTCGCCGTCGATGACGAGCGGAAGGTCCCAGCGCATCATGAAGCCCGACACGTCCTGGCGGCACGGCGCACGGAACTCCGGCGGCAGGAAGTCGGGCACCACCGTGGCGCCGACACGCGCCGAATCAGTGGTCGGCACGGCGACCTCCGGCTGGGGCCACTCGGCGTGCATCGCCAGCAGCGCCTGGCCGGCACGCTGGACTTCACGGAACTCTCGGTCCGCGCGGCTGGTGCGTCGGAACATGTGGTCTCCATTTCTGCCATCTGGCGAGGGTGAGTGCGCGCCTTGAGGACGGCGCCAATCCGAATGAGCACTGCCAGCAACTGAGTTGTCAGCTCTGCCGGATGATGCTGATCCGGTCCTCCGTGCATGCGGGCAGCGTGCGACGCGGCACGGGAGTCGGCGAGGCCAGCGACGAAGCAAAGACGGCGACCAGGTCGTTCGGGACACTGGCGGAGAAGCTCGCGCACCACAGGTACGGCTCATCAAGACCAGGCTGCGCCCAGGCTTGCCAGCCCACCTGGACCGGATAGGGATCGGCATCCCGCACGAGCGGCGGCGTCAGCTCCAGGGAGACGCCGGCGGAGAAGCCCGGATCGAATGCCGTGGTACGAGGACGGTCCGCGTCACGCAACCAGCCCCGAGAACAGAGCTCCTCGAGCACCACATCCGGCCCGTCGAATTCGGCATCGGGCGCCGTACGGGCATCGAGCGCCAGAAGGAAGTCCGCAAGCACCTCATGCGGCACGTCGGCCGTGAAGTAGGCATTCCACTCGGCCATTGCCGAGTCCGTGCCCGACCGCGCACTCACCTGCCATGCCACCGGCAGACCGCCCAGCTCGAACGGGTAGGAAGCAAGAATCCACTCAGCCCAACACAACCCATCGGTGCTGACGTACAGCAGAGTGTCGTGGGAGGTCGGCCACATGCGCCAGCCGAAGTCGGTCAGAGCGTCGCCGATCCGCTCGGCGAGAGCGCCGTCGTCACCGGCCAAGTGGCGTGGGGTGACCCAGTACACGGGGTCCTGCGCGTCGGGGAAGGCGGGCTCGAAGGAGTGGTGCGGGTGCAGGGGCGCCTCCGTCGGTTCGGGGATGGTTCTTCGGCAGGACGTCGTACGTTGACATGCGTTGCGGCCACGCAACAGCCCCTTCCGGTGTATTTCCTGTCTGCCCCCGGCGAACTGGCACAACGACGGCAGATCTACCGCAACAAACGGGATCAAGCGCCAGAACCGTCCCACAGCGAGCCCAGGGGAAGGATGCTGAACATCACCAGCTCGACCAGCACCACCACGGGACGACAGCGGATACCCAGGGAGGGCCTGCATGAGTAGAGATCCAGAAGATCTCCGACACGAAGAGCGCATCGTCTGGACCGAGGACGTCGACGGATTCGACTACGTGCGTGAGTCCGTCACCACGGAGGCGGGCACACGGACACGTCCGGTTGCCTGGCACGGATCCGGTCGTCGAGTCGGATACTCGGTCCTCAGGAGCGACGCCCCGAGCAGCAGCTCGACCGGCAAGTTCACCAGACGAATCTTCTGGGTCAAGGAGCACGACCGCTCCGAACGCCCCGACGGGGTTTACAAGACGACCATGCCCAGCGAAGGCGTGGATCCCCGAACCGTCGCCCCCGGCGTCTGGGGCGAAGTCACAGAACGGGCCTGGGGTTCGCAGCTTCCTGTTCCGTCGGGCGCTCCTGCGCCACCCGTACAAACAGAAGCGAAGGCGAGTCGCACGCCCCGCCCGGACCGACCTCGGGCATCACGGCCTGGAGCGCCCTCGTCCAAGGAGACTCGTGCCGTCGAGCAGGGCGTCACGAAAGCCTTCGCCGATTGGCTCTACCTGCACGAGGTGAGCGTGCCCGAATCGCTCGGAGCCGCGGTCGGAGAAGAGTTCAAACGCTGGCTGTGGGCCAACTCCGAGGAGCTGATAGCAGCCATCGCCGATGCCGTGGCGAGACAGACCAAGCTCCCGGAAGAGCGGCCATCCGCGCAGGAGCAATGAGCCGGCCAGCAAGCGTCGGCTGAGGCGCTGATCAGGCAGAACACGCTCAGACGTGGTTGCAGTTTTGGTTGCATTCACCGTCGTACAGCACCGTTCAGAAACCCCACCCGCTACGACTCCACCGCAGGTCAGGACACTCTCGTACGCCCCAGAACCTACGGGCGAAGACTTGGAAAGCGTGTTGGGGGCAACCCCTCACGAGTTCGAATCTCGTATCCTCCGCACTGGCCCAGCAGGGCAATCGAAGGGCCCCACCATTCGCGGTGGGGCCCTTCGGCGTTCTCGGCGTTCTCGTAGAAGGGTCGTGGTGGAGAGCCCCGGCAGCCGTTCACCCCGTCGGCGAGAGCAGCGCGTCCGCCACCGTCGTACGCGCGTACAGCACCGAGCGCCCCGCCCGGTGCGCGCTGACCAGACCCGCGTCACGCAGAGCCGTGAGGTGCTGGGAGGCGCCCGGGGTGGACAGGCCGCAGCGGGCGGCGAGTTCTGTGGTGGAGGCGGGGGTGTCCAGCTCCGCCAGGAGATGTGTGCGGGAGCGGCCGAGTACGGCGGCGACGGCCTCGGTGGAACCCGTCGTACGGGGCTCCCAGAGGGTGCCGATGCCGCGGGCCGGGTAGGCGAGTTGCGGCGGGTCCGGCAGCACCGAGCGGGTGAGGACCCTCGGCCAGGCGAAGGCGGACGGGACGAGGAGCAGGCCGGAGCCCGTCTCGGCGCGGGTCAACGAGCAGTGGCGGCGCACCAGATGCAGGGTCCCCGCGTCCCAGGTGACCGATTCGTGCAGATCGCCCAGGACCCGCCCGGCGCCGTACTCCGCCACCTGCCTGGCGCGGTGGAAGACATCGGCTTCGAGGAGGCGGCGGATGCGGTCCCAGTACGGGGCGAGGGCCAGCTCCCAGTAGAGTCCGATCTCCTCCGTGATCTTCTCCAGGGCCGCCTGCGGGTCCTGGCGGAGGAGGCGTACGCGGGCGGAGCGTGAGTGGTCGCGTTCGGTGGCGAGCATGTCCAGTTCGACGTGCACCCGGTCCACCGGGGACCGGCGGATGGCGGCCAACTCGTCGGCGAGGGTGGGGAAGGGGTCGGCGGGCGTCGGGTTCAGGAAGTCCGCGAGGTAGCCGTCCGGCGGGATCAGGACGGACAGCCAGCCGCGGTCGAGTCCGCTCTCCGCCAGACGCGGGCGGACCTGGGCGGTCCAGCGGCGGTGCAGCGGGGTCTCCCTGGCCGAGTGCAGCAGCCGGTAGCTGGTGACCACCTCCCACATCGGCGAGACCGCGAAGCGGGTCTGGGCCATGTCGGCTGCGGAGAAACTGAGTTCGGAGTTCACAAGGCGCCCCCCGGCGAGTGCTGCGTCGAACTGGCAAGTATCACTTTGGATTAAGGCAGATCTTAATCAATGGTCGATACGGTACGGCGGGCCGCAGGCTGCTCGCATGTTCACCACCTTCCGCGATCTGCCCTCCGTCGTCTGGACCCTCTTCGCCGGCACCGTCGTCAACCGGCTCGGGTACCTGATCTCCCCGTTCCTGGTCTTCTTCCTCGCCGACCGCGGCGTGACCGGTGCGGAGACCACATACGTGCTCGGCGCCCTCGGCGCGGGCAACCTCATCGGCCCCGCCCTCGGCGGCCTGCTCGCCGACCGGATCGGCCGCCGCAGCACGATGCTGATCGGGCTGCTCGGGGCGGCGGTCGCGCAGGGCGCGCTGTTCGCCGCGCCCGGTGTGGCCACGATGGCCGCCGCCGCCCTGCTGCTCAGCACCGCCGGTGCGACCGTCTCGCCGGCCACGTACGCGCTGCTCGCCGACTCCGTCGACCCGGCCCGCCGCCAGCGCGCGTACGCCCTCTTCGGCTGGGGCGTCAACGTCGGTACGGCCGCGGCGGGCGTGCTCGGCGGTGTCCTCGCCGCGCACGGCTACTGGCTGCTGTTCGCGGTCGACGCCGTGACCATGCTCGCCTTCGCCGTGATCGTCGCCGTCCGGCTCCCGAAGACCCGGCCCAGCGCCACGCCCACCGGCTCCACCGACAGCAAGGACGCCTCGTCCGGCACCGGGTACGGCGTCGTCGTACGCGACCGGCTCCTGATGACGCTGCTCCCGCTCTTCGGCATCCAGCTGTTCGTCTACTCCCTCACCGAGGTCGCCCTGCCGCTCGCCGTCCACGACTCGGGCCTCTCCCCCGCCGTCTACGGGGCGATGGCCGCGGTCAACGCGGTGATCGTGGTGCTGCTCCAGCCGCTCGCCACCTCGCTCCTGGCGCGGCTGCCGCAGCTGCCGGTGCAGGCGGCGGGCAGCGTGCTGATCGCCGTGGGGGTCGCGCTGACCGGCCTGGCCGACAGCATCGCCGGCTACGCCGTCTCCGTCGTCGTCTGGTCGCTCGGCGAGGTCGTCGTGGCCGGTATCGCCGCCGCCCTGGTCGCCAACCTCGCCCCGGCGGACGCCCGTGGCCGCTACCAGGGCGCCTTCCAGTGGACCTGGGGCGTGGCCCGCTTCACGGCCCTGACGGGCGGTGTCGCCCTCTACTCCACGCTCGGCCCGGCCGTCCTGTGGTGGTCGGCCCTGGTCGGCGGCCTCGCGACGGCGGTGGCCACGCTGGCGCTGCGCCACCGGGTGGAGCGGCGCACCGCACTGGCCCTGGCTGCCTGACCCGGCGGCGAGTTGGAGGTGGACAGGACGCAGGGCCCCGCCGGGATCGGCGGGGCCCTGCGTCGTTCGCGTACCCGCCCCTCACATGGCGCCGATGATCGCCGAGAAGTCGTGGCGGTCGTGGCGGTCGTGGCGGATGAAGTAGCCGAAGTCGGCGACGCGCTGGGCGCCCAGCGGCTGGGGCGTCAGATCCGGTTCGACGTCCTGGCTGGTGGGGTCGATGCCCAGGGTCCGGGCGATTTCGGGGAGGGCGGCGCCCAGGCTGCAGCCGAGCATCAGGGCGGGGCATCGGTGAGTTCGTACAGGAGGCGGTGGACGTCGTCTGCGTGCTCGGCGAGGCTTGCGCCCTTGCCCGGGTTGTCGAGCCGGCTGCGCGTGAGGCCCCGCCGGTCCACTGCGACAACCTGGAGCTGGAGGAGTGGAGCGAGCAGCACGCCGTCTACGTCCACGGCAAGCACCACCTGCCGCCGGCACGCAAGTTCGCCGCCCTTGTCGGCGGCGAACTGGGCAAGATGGAGTCCGTCTAGCGCCCTCAGCGAGCCGTCTTCTCCAGGAACACCAGCAGCCGCGAAGCCACCGCATCCGGCACCTCGGCCTGCGGATAGTGCCCCGCGCCCTCCAGCATCACGATCTCCGTCGGACCCGAGATCGTCGACGCGAACTTCTCCGCCTCCGCGCGCGGGTCCTTGAAGTCGGGGTCCTTCGAGCCCATCAGGACCAGGGTCGGCTGCTGGACCTTGGGGCGGTCGGCGGCCGAGTCCACCTTGGTGCCGGGTGCGTTGACCGCGATGAGGGCCTCCGTGCGGCCCGGCTCGCGCAGGCGGGACTTCACCGTGGCGACGTACTCCTTGAAGTCCTCGGGCTTACCGCCCTTGTACAGCGAGGAGTAGAAGAGGCCGAACAAGGACGGCGAGCGCATGATGCGGTTGGCGAGGAAGCCCATCACCGCGTTCGGCTTCGGCTCGGCCGCCCAGGGCGAGATGGCCACGACTCCCGTGACGGTATCGGGGAGTTCGGCCGCGGCGGTGACGGCCGAGTCCGGGGTGAGGGAGTTGCCCACGACCGTCACCGAGTCCCCGCCGAGGTGGCGGATCAGGGCCACGTAGTCGGAGCCGATGGCGGAGGTGCTGTGCGCGGCCCAGCCGACGCTGGACTCGCCGTGGCCGCGCACGTCCAGGGTGGCCACGCGGTAGCCGGCGGCGACCAGCTGCGGGACGACGAAGCGGTAGACCGCGCGGACGTCGCCCATACCCGGGGCCATGACGACCAGGTGGCCGTCCTCGGGGCCCGAGACGTCGTAGGCGATACGGCCCTCCGGCACATCCAGGTACTGGGTGGTCGAAGTCTGCGGCTGCGTTCCGTTCATGGTGCTCCCCCTCGGCAGTTTGGCTAACGCTGTTATCCGGCGTTGGTTATAAGCTAACGCCGTTAGCCGGTGCCGTCAACGCCTTTTCTTCCCCACCACAAGGGCCACCACCAGTGCCAGCGCCGCGAACCCCGCGATCGTCACCGTCATCGCCCACGGCGACCCCGTGCCCCCGAGGCCCACCAACGGCGCGGCGACCCCGCCCATTCCGTACTGCAGCACACCGAGCACCGCCGAGGCCGTGCCACCGGCCTCCGGGCGTACGGACATGGCGAGGGCTGTCGCGTTCGGCATGATCAGGCCGATGCTCGCCACCACCAGGGCCAGCGAGGGCAGTACGCCCGCGAGGCCGAGGCCGGTGGCGACGGATGCCACGAGCAGGGCCGCGCCCAGGAGTTGGAGCAGCAGTCCCGCCCGCATCAAAGCACCCGACGAGCAGCGGTCGAGGAGGCGGGCGCCGAGCTGGCTGACCGCCACGAGCGCGACCGCGTTCGCGGCGAAGGCCAGGCTGAAGGCCTGAGGGCTCATCCCGTAGACGTTCTGCAGAACGAACGTCGAACCCGATATGTACGCGAAGAGCGCGGCCATCGCGAACCCGCCGCCCAACGCGTACGCCATGAACGCGCCGCTGCCCAACAGCCCACGGGCCGTACGCAAGGTGCGGCCGAGTCCCCCGGTGTGGCGGCGCTCGGGCGTGAGCGTCTCCGGCAGTCCCCACACCGCTGCCGCGAGCAGTCCCGCGCCGATCGCCGCGAGGACGACGAAGACGCCCCGCCAGTCGGTGACGGTGAGCAACTGGCCGCCGATCAGGGGCGCGAGGATCGGAGCGAGGCCGTTGACCAGCATGAGCAGGGCGAAGAAGCGCGCGGCCGCCTTGCCCTCGTACATGTCGCTGACCATCGCGCGCGCGATCACCAGACCCGCGGCGCCCGCGAGGCCCTGGACGAGCCGGAGTCCGGTCAGGGTTTCGGCGTTGGGTGCGAAGGCGCAGAGCACGGAGGCGAGCGCGTAGCCCGCGAGTCCGATGAGCAGCGGCTTCTTGCGGCCGTACGTATCGCTGAGCGGGCCCGCGATCAGCTGGCCGAGGGCGAGGCCGATCAGACAGCTGGTCAGCGTGAGTTGGACCGTGGCGTCCGCGACGCGGAACTCGCCGGCCAGTTCCGGCAGCGCCGGCAGATACATGTCGAGCGAGAGCGGCCCGAAGGCCGAGAGCCCGCCCAGGACGAGAATCAGCCGCAGCCGCCCCCCGGCCCGCCCCCCGGTCCGCGCGGAGGCGGACGCCACGGTCGTCGTCACAGGGTCGTCACCACACGCTCGTGCGCCAGGCGCGGCAGTCGCGGGTACCAGGCGTCGGGGCCGGGCCGGCCGATGTTGACGACGACGAGGGACTGCGTACGGCCCTCGGGGAAGAACTCCTTGTCGACGCCCGCCGCGTCGAACCCGGTCATCGGCCCCGCGGCGAGACCGGCGGCCCGTACGCCGGTGATGAAGTACCCCACCTGGATGAGGGAGTTGAAGCGGGCCGTCTCGACCCGGGACAGCTCGTCGGCGGCGAACATGTCGCGCGCACCCGGGAAGTGCGGGAACAGCTCGGGCAGGTTCTCGTGGAAGTCCACGTCGGCGGCGAGGACGACGGTGAGCGGGGCGCTCTCGGTCTTCTTGCGGTTGCCCTCGGACATATGCGCCAGGAGCCGCGCGCGGGACTCGGGCGAGCGCAGCGCGAGGATGCGCAGCGGCTGCTGGTTCATGGCCGTCGGGCCGTATTTGACCAGGTCGTACACCGAGGCGAGCTGCTCGTCGGTGACGGGCTCGTCGGTGAAGGTGTTCGCGGTACGGGCCTCGCGGTAGAGGAGGTTCTGGGCGTCCTCGGCGAGGGCGAGCTGCGCGGTGGGGGTCATGGCGGCACTCCGGGTGGCTTGCTGATGTCCTGCCAATAGCTGCGCAGGCAATATCTGCCTACGCAGATAAATGTACCCAAGGAGGCAAGGGGACCCTGCGGGACCTACGTCCCGTACCGGAAGGCCCTTGGGGCGGCCTCAGGGCGAGTGCAGCGTGTCGAGCCGGTCGAGCGCCTTCGCCAGGACCTTGCGCTCCTGCGCCGAAAGGGGTTCGAGGAAGTAGCTGTTCAGACGGGGTGCGTGGACTGCGAGCGAGCGGTCGAGGAGGTCCGCGCCGTGCGCGGTCATCGTGGCCCGTACGGCACGCCGGTCCGCCGGGTCGGGTGCCCGCTCGACCAGGCCGTCGCCCGCCATCCGGTCGATGAGACGGGTGAAACCGCCCGAGCTGAAGGACATCTCGTCCGCGAGCACCGTCATCCGCGCGGAGGCGTCCGGGTGCCGCGCGAGCCTCAGGAGCACCTCGAAGTACTCACCGGAAAGGCCGGCCACCCCGTCGATGTCGGCCCGCGTCTTGGCGCGGATGAGGTTGACGACGCGCAGCATCCGGCCCCAGAGCACGACGGCCTCGTCGTCCACCAGGTCCGTGTGCGGATGCGCGCCGCCCTCTTGAGAGGGCGAGTGCGGGTGCGCGGTGTCCTCGCGCTTGTCGGCGGCCATGGAGTCATGGTCGCAGGCGCAATTCGCGATCAAGGGGTACGGGGCGGCCGTCCGCCAACTAGCGTCAGGCGCACATCGACCTGAGGGAGCGCATCGTGACCAACCCGCCCGCCAGAAGCGCCGAGGACCGCAAGCGGGACACTCTGCACCGCCTCGAACACGATGTGGATCTGTGGGTGGCCAGCGCGGATCCGCAGACGGGGGCGCCGTTCCTGGTGCCGCTCTCCTTCGCCTGGGACGGCAAGAGCCTGCTGTTCGCGACCACGGTCACCAGCCCGACCGGCCGTAATCTCGGCGCCTCGGGCCAGGTCCGGATCGGGCTCGGACCGACCCGGGACGTGGTGATGATCGACGGCCCGGTGGAGGTGTGCACGGCGGACGAGCTCGACGAGGAGACCCATGAGTGGTTCTCGCGGACCAGCGGGTGGGATCCGCGAGGACAGGCGAACGCCGAGGTGTACCGCTGGTACCGCGTCACCCCTCGCCGTATCCAGGCCTGGCGGGAGTCGAACGAGCTCGCCGGGCGGACGCTGATGCGCGACGGCGAGTGGGTGGTCTGAACTTCCCGCCGATGACCGTCGAGGTGGTCTGAACTCCCCGCCGCTGACCGTCGAGGGGGCCTGAACCCCCCACCGCCGACCGTCAGTTGATCTTGCGCCCCTCGGCCATCGTCGCGATGAACCGCTCCAGACGGGCCAGCCGCGTCTTCTCCGTACGCGCGGTGATCAGCCGGAAGTACAGCGCGTACTGGTCCGCCTTGCCGAGCTGCTCGTAGAACGCCCGCGCCGCCGGATTCGCGTCGAGAGCCGCGACGAGATCCGGCGGTGCGGTGGCGTTCTTCTGCGAGGCGTACGCACTCTCCCAGCGGCCGTCCGCACGCGCGGCCTCGACCTCGGCGAGACCGCGGGGGCGCATCCGGCCCGCGGCGATCAGGGCCTCGGCCTTGTCGACGTTGATCTGGGACCAGGGAGAGCGCGGGCGGCGGGGCGTCGTGCGCTGGACGAAGTACGACTCGTCGAAGCCGCGGCGCAGCCCGTCGATCCAGCCGAAGCAGAGCACCGTGTCGACCATCTCGTCCCAGGTGAGGGACGGGATGCCGGTGTGCTTCTTGGCGATCTTCACCCAGAGTTGCGTGTGGGTCCCGTGGTGCTCGTCGAGCCAGGCTTCGAGATCCGCGGGGCTGCTCGGGGTGAGGAGGTCCGCGCCGTCGTATGTCTCCATGCCCTGCAGACTAGAAGGGATCTAGGACAGTTTCTGTCCTACAGGAGACATCCAGGGACCCTTTGCGACGCCCTTCAGGACGCCCTTCAGGACACCGTTCACGCGGCCAGCTTCTGCGCGATCTTCGCCAGCCGCTCCCCCTGATAGCGGGCCGCCTCCAGCGTCGCGTCCGTCACGTCACCGCTGCTGCCCACGTGCACCGTGCCGTAGGGGTTGCCGCCCGCACCGTAGACCGCCGCGTCCGTGAAGCCCGGGGAGACGATCAGGGAACCCCAGTGGTGGGCGGTGTTGTAGAGGGCGAGAAGCGTGGACTCGTTGCCACCGTGGGCGTTGTGGGCGGAGGAGAAGCCGGTGAACGGCTTGTCGTGGAAGACGCCCTGCTGCCACAGGCCACCGGTCGAGTCGATGAACTGCTTGAGCTGGCTTGCGATGTTGCCGTAACGCGTCGGCGAGCCGAGGGCGTACGCGTCCGCCCAGCTCAGATCGTCGAGCGTGGCGACCGGGACCTCGTCGGAGATGGCGTCGACATGGGCGCGCCAGGCCGGGTTGTAGTCGATCGCGGCATCGGGAGCGAGCTCCGGTACGCGGCGCAGCCGGACCTCGGCGCCCGACTTCTCGGCGCCTTCCGCGAGCGCCTTGGCGAGCTCGTGCACATTGCCCGTCGCCGAGTAGTAGATGACCGCGATCTTGGGTGCGTCGGACATGGCGGATCGACCCCTTCCAGGGCACAGAGAAGCTGTGCTGCTTGAAGCGGATCCTTATCCGCTTCGGCGATGACTTCAGTTAAACGGATGGGAATCCGGTTGGCAAGGGGTATCCGGAAACCTTTCCGTTTCTGCCCGGCTCCCGTAATCTGCAAGACATGAAAGAGCCGCTGAGCCCTCCACTCCTGCCGGTGAGCCCCCCACTCCTGCCGATGGCGGGACAGGCACCTCCCGAGCGCGCGGACGCCGCCCGCAACCGGCAGCGGATCATGGACGCGGCCCGCACGATCGTCGACGAGCAGGGCGCCAAGGCGCTCACGATGAACGGGGTCGCGCACGCCAGCGGTATCGGGGTCGGCACGGTCTACCGGCGCTTCGGCGATGTGTCCGCGCTGCTCATGGCCCTGCTCGACGAGGGGGAACAGCGCTTCCAGGCCTCGTTCATGAGCGGGCCTCCCCCACTGGGCCCGGGCGCCGAGGCCGGTGAGCGGCTGCGGGCCTTTCTGCACGCGTACGCCTCGTACATGCTGGAGGCCGAGGAGCTGATGCTCGCCGCCGAGAACGCATCGGCGGCGGCCCGCTACCAGGGCGGGCCGTACCGGATCGTCCATACGCATGTGCAGCTGCTGATCCGCGAGGCCCGGCCCGAACTCGACGCTCCCGTCCTGGCCCATCTGCTGCTCGGCGCCTACCAGCCGAGCCTGCTGTGCCTCCTGCGCAGCGAGCTCGGCGTCACCACGCAGCGCCTTGAAGCCTCACTTGACCAACTGCTCGGCCCCATCGCCTAGTCCGGCGGATCCGGCGGCGGTCATCCGCCGCGCCGCCCAGCGCGAGGCCGGCCCCATCGCGTACGAGGCGAGCATCAGCAGGACGCCGACGAGCAGCCAGCCCAGGGTGCCGAGGTCGAGCAGGAGCAGGGTCAGGAGCAGCGGTCCCGTGGTGCGGGCGATGGTCACTCCCGTACCGAAGAAGCCCTGGTACTCGCCGGTGCGGCCGGCCGGTGCGAGATCGAAGCTGAGCTGCCAGGCGCCCGCCGACTGCCACATCTCGGCGATGACGAGGAGTACGGCGCCGGCGATGAGCACCGCGGCCGCGAGCCACGGCGAGACATAGGCCGACAGGGCGAAGACCGCGCAGGTGGGGACCATCATCGCGCCGGATCGGCGCAGGGCGCGGGCGGCGGTGGCAAGCCCCTTGATGCCGGCGGCCATCCGTACCTGGAAGAGCATCACGGCGCCGCAGTTGAGGATGAAGAGCGCCGAGACCAGCCACTCGGGGGCGGCGGTGCGCTCGGTGATCCACAGCGGGATCGCGATGCTGAGCAGCGGGAGGCGGAGCAGCAGCACGGCGTTGAGCAGGGTGATCACGGCGTACGGGCGGTCGCGCAGGACTTCGAGCCCCTTGCCCTCGACGGGCGGGCTGCCGGGCACGACCGGCAGTTTCAGGAGGACGGACGCGCAGAGCAGGAAGCTCGCCGCGTCGATCGCGAAGACCGTGAGATAGGCGCTGTTCGTGCCGAGCGAGAGCGCCACACCGCCGAGTCCGGCGCCGACGGTCAGACCGCCGTTGCTCGTCGACTGAAGGTGGGCGAGTGCGCTGGTGCGGTCCTGCTGGGAGACGAGACCGGCGAGCAGGGCCTGGCGGGCGGCCGCGAGCCCGGACTGGGCGGTGGCGTAGACGCAGGCGGCGACGAGGAAGAGCGCGAAATCCCGTACGACCAGGAAGGACGCGACCGAGACGGCGGTGGCGAGCGCGAGCAGGGCCGCCGTGCCGCGCGGGCCGCGGCGGTCGGCGAAGGATCCGAGCGGGGCGCCGACCAGGGAGCCGATCGCCCAGGCGACGGTGAGGCCGAGGCCGATACGGGCAGGGGAGAGGCCGACCACGTGGGTGAAGTAGAGGGCGGAGGTCACGTAGTACGCGCCGTCGCCGACGGAGTTGCTCAACTGGGCCAGGGCGAGGGTGCGTTGCGGGCCTCGGGGCGGGAGCAGATTCGTCATGAGAACTACGGTAGGGAGCCAATGGCTCCCTACCGTAGGACAATCCCAGGCCATCTCCTTGGGCCAATTACTCCTTCTCCGTCACTCCTTCAGGCCGAAGCGGTCATGCAGCCTCCGCAGCCGCCGAGGAGCCCACCACGCCTTGCCGCCGAGCAGCGTCATGGTCGCCGGGACGAGCAGCATCCGTACGACCGTCGCGTCGATGAGCACCGCGAGCGTCAGACCGAGGCCGATCTGCAGGATCGGCGAGAAGCTGCCGGTCATGAAGGCACCGAAGACGATCGCGAGCAGCAGCGCGGCGCAGGTGACCACCCGGCCGGACTGCCGCAGGCCCGTCACCACGGCCGCCCGGTGGTCGCCGGTGCGCAGCCACTCCTCGCGCATCCGGGCCAGGATGAACAGCTCGTAGTCCATGGCGAGTCCGAAGGCGATCGCGATGATCAGCGGCGGTGCGGTCAGGCTCAGCGCGCCGAGCCCTTCGGCGCCCAGCCAGCCGGCCAGATGCCCGTCCTGGAAGACCCAGGTGACGACGCCGAGTGCGGCGCCCAGGCTGAACAGGGTGGTCAGGATCGTACGGAGCGGGATGAGCAGCGAGCCCGTGAACGCGAACAGGAGGGCGAAGATGCCGACGAGCACGATCAGGATCGCCCAGGGTGCACGCTCGGCGAGCATGTCGCGGAAGTCCACCAAGTGAGCGGCGTTGCCCGTCACATGGACCGGTTCATCGCCGCGCAGATCCCGGATCCGCTCGACCAGATCCACGGCCTCCGCACCGTCGACCGTGCCCTTGGGGGTGAGGTCGAGCAGCACCGTCCCGTTCGCGGTCCGCACCGACTCGGCGTGGGCGATGCCCGCCAGGGCGCGGATCTTACGCTCGCAGTCCGGTTCGGCGTTCGGCATGATCACGACGTTGATCGGGTCGACACCGGTGCCGACCGGGTAGTGGGCGCGTACGGAGTCGTACAACTCCCGTGCCTCCGTGCCCTGTTTGAGCTGGCGCGCGTCACCGAGGTTCATGGTCATCCGGGTGGCGGGCAGTGCGAGGAGTACGAGTCCGGCGATCACCGTGACCGTCACCGCGACGGGGCGGCGGGCCGAGAAGCGGGCCAGGCGGGCGAAGACATGGCCCGGCTCGCGCTCCGAGCGCTCCGACGACCTCCCGAACAGCCGCCTCCGGGGCGAGGCGGGCGCGATCTTCCCGCCGAACTTGGTGAGCAGCGCGGGAAGGAGAGTCACCGCGGCCAGCATGTCCACCACGACGACCGCGGCCGCCGCGAGGCCCATGCTGCGCAGGAACGGGTTCGGGAAGACCATCAGGCCGGTCAGACAGACCGCGACGGTGAGCCCGGAGAACAGCACGGTCCGCCCGGCCTTCGCGACCGTACGCTCCACGGCCTCCACCACGGACCCGGCGGAGGTGCGCTCCTCCCTGAACCGCACCACCATCAACAGCGCGTAGTCCACGGCGAGTCCGAGCCCCAGCATCGTGGTGACCTGCACCGCGTACACCGACACGTCGGTCACCAGCGAGAAGCCGTACAGGGCGAGGAAGGCCCCCGCCACCCCGCTGATGGTGACGACCAGCGGCAGAGCGGCCGCGCGCAGCCCGCCGAAGATCAGCAGGAGCACGATCAGGACCACGGGCAGCGAGATGATCTCGGCGCTCGCGACATCCTGCTGCGCCTGTCCGCCGAGTTGGACGCCAAGCAGCGGACCGCCGCTGACGTGCACGGTCGCCCCGTCGATCTCGTGCAGCCGGTCGGCGACGTCCTCGGCGAGTTCCTCCTCGTCGTCGTCCGCCATCCCGTGGTCGAACTCGACGGGGATCAGCAGCGCCTGCCCGTCCTTCGACGTCATCCCGTACGGATCGGGGACCTCGGCGACGCCCTGCATGGCGCGTACGTCGGCGACGGCCCGCTCGACCTCGGTCCGCAGCCCCGGCAGATCCCCGGACTCGACGAGCCCCTGGACGGAGGCTCCCTCGGTCGAAAGACGGTCGAGCAACTCCTCGGTGCGCTGCGATTCGCTGCCCTCGACGACCTCGACGCTCCCTTCGAGGTCCCCGAAGACCCGGGTGCCGATGCCGAAGCCGGCCACGAGCAGCAGCAGCCAGATCAGGATGACGGTCAGTGGGCGACGGGTGGCCACCCTGGCGAGTGCGGAAAGCACGGTCCCTCCCAGTGATGTTCCCCGCGCCATCGGCGGGGTCACGTCACCCAGGCTGCTGTGGAAGGGAGCCCGGCACATCGCCGGTCGGAGCGGTGTCGGTCTCTCGCCCGTCAGGGGGAGACGTCGGTCGTACGAGGGAGGCGGCCGTCCTCAGGAGGGGCGGCTCAGGCCCCGGGCCGGACCAACCCCGTCTCGTACGCGCAGATCACCGCCTGCACCCGGTCGCGCAGCCCCAGCTTGCTCAGCACATTGCTGACATGCGTCTTCACCGTGTGCTCGCTGACCACGAAGCTCTCCGCGATCTCCGCGTTGGTCAGCCCGCGCGCGAGCAGCCGCAGCGTCTCCTCCTCGCGGGCGGTGAGGACGGCCAGGCGGGCGGGTGAGGGTTCGGCGGCCGATTCGGTACGCCGCCTTCGTACGACATCGGCGACCAGGCGCCGCGTCACGGAGGGCGCGAGCAGCGAGTCCCCCGAGGCCACGACCCGTACCGCGTGCACCAGGTCGTCCCTCCTGACGTCCTTGAGCAGAAAGCCGCTCGCGCCCGCGTAGAGCGCCTCGTAGACGTACTCGTCGAGGTCGAAGGTGGTGAGCATGACGACCTTGCAGGCGGACTCGGCGCACACCAGGCGCGCGGCCTCAAGACCGTCCATGCCGGGCATACGGATGTCGAGCAGCAGCACGTCGGGGGTGTGCCGGCGCACGGCGTCCAGGGCCTGCGCACCGTCCCCCGCCTCCGCGACCACCTCGATGTCGGGCTGTGCGTCGAGGATCATCGAGAAGCCGCTGCGCACCAACTCCTGGTCGTCGGCGACGACCACGCGCACGCTCATCCGACGGTCTGTGTCTCGGTGGGCAGCGTGACGATCACCCAGAAACCGCCGTCGGGCCCCCGTCCGGTGGCGGCCGTCCCGCCGCAGGCCGCGGCCCGCTCCCTGATCCCGATCAGCCCCTGCCCCGAGCCCTGCACCCGCGCCGCCGTTCCCGTCTGCCGCCCGTCGTCCCTGATGGTCACCCTCAACTCTCCGATCCCCCAGTCGAGTTGAACGGTAACCCGGTCGGCCGCCGCATGCTTCACCGCATTGGTCAGCGCCTCCTGCACCACCCGGTACGCGGCCACCTCCACATCCGCCGGCAGCTCGGCCGGCTCCCCGGTCCTCAGCAGTTCGGCCCGCAGACCCACCGTCTCCACCTGCGCCATGAGCTGGGCGATGGCAGCGAGCGAGGGCTGCGGGCTGCGGTCCGGCGGCTGCCGCTCGCCCTTGTCGTTCTCCTTCAGCACGCCGAGCAGACGCCGCAGTTGGGACATGGCATCGCGCCCGGCGCCGGCGATGGCCTCGAAGGCCGCCTCGGCACGGGACGGATCACTGCGTACGACCACCGGTCCCGCCTCCGCCTGCACCACCATCAGGCTCACCGCGTGGGCCAGGATGTCGTGCATGTCGCGGGCGATCCTGGCGCGTTCGCGGGTGACGGCCCGCGCGGCCTCCAACTCGCTCTCGTAGGCCAGTCTGCGGGCGCGTTCCTCCAGGGCCTTCGTGTAGGCGCGCTGGATCCGGGCGAGCCGGCCGAGACCGTACGCGCCGAGCAGGCTCATCAGATGGAAGGCGTACTCGAAGGGCTCGGCGTGCTCCTTGAGCGACATCGACACCGAGGCACCGGTCAGCCAGACGAGCAGCATCAGGCGGCGCGGGCGCGGTGTGCCGATCGCGGCGACGGTGTAGAGCACGACGAAGCCGCCGAAGACGACGTCCGGCGGTGGCGTGTGATGCAGGGTCATCGCCGTGGTCGCGGCGCCTACCGCGATGCCGGTGATGTACGGGGCGCGGCGCCGCCACACCAGCGGCAGTGCGGTCGCCGCGCCGAAGACGAAGCCCAGCCAGGAAAGACCGTCGTCGTTCTCGCGCTCGGGCAGCAGGAACTGCAGCGAGACGGCGACGAGCACGAGCGCGGCCAGCGCGATGTCCACCACCTGTGGACGACGGGCGGCACGCAGCCAGGAAGGTTCGGGCATACGGCAACTCCTGGGTCGGGAGGGCCGGTTCGGGTCGTGTTCAGTATCCGTACGGGGCGGGGGCGGGGAATCGCCGGTGCGAGGGATATCCACCGCCGGGTACCTTCGCAGTCACGCAGGGAAGGAGCCCCATGATCGTCTCAGCAGGTGAGGCCCTGATCGACCTGGTGCCGCGCCAGGGCGAACCGGCCGTCGTGCCGGGCCGGGGCGCCCCGGCCACCCTCCCCGCCCTCCCCGCCCTGGAACCCAAGCTCGGCGGCGGCCCCTTCAACACCGCCCTCGCCCTCGGCCGGCTCGGCGCCGCCGCCGGCTTCTGCTCGCGGATCTCGCGCGACCACTTCGGCGACGCCCTGCTCGACGCCCTGCTCGCCGACGGCGTCGACACCTCCCTCGTCCAGCGCGGCGACGAGCCGACCACGCTCGCGGTGGCGCATATCGATCCGAGCGGTTCGGCCGCGTACTCCTTCTACGTGCAAGGCACCGCCGACCGCCTCTTCGAACTCCCCACGCTCCTGCCCGAGTTGACCGCCCTCTGCTTCGGAACCTGCTCACTGGTCCTGGAGCCGGGCGCGAGCGCGTACGAGCGGCTGCTGCGGGCCGCGTCCGTGCAGGGCGTGTTCACCGCGCTCGACCCGAACATCCGCACCGGCCTGATCACGGACCCGGCCGCCTACCGCGCCCGTTTCCTCGGCTGGCTCCCCTCCGTGCGGCTGCTCAAGCTCTCCGAGGAGGACGCGGCCTGGCTCGCGGACGACACCCCCGTCCGTACCGCACTCAAGGAGTGGCTGGCAGCAGGCCCGCAGGCGGTGGTGCTCACGCGCGGCGCCGAGGGCCTGACGGTGTTCACGGCCGAGGGCGCCGAGCACTCCGTCCCCGGGGTCCCGGTGGACGTGGTGGACACGATCGGTGCGGGCGACACGGTGAACGCCGCGCTGCTGCACCGGCTCGACCGGCTGGGAGCCCTGACGCGCAGGCCGCGCGCCGACGAGTGGCTCGACGTGCTCGGGTTCGCGGCCCGGGCGGCGGCGGTGACCTGCGCCAGGGCGGGGGCCCAGCCGCCTTACGCACACGAACTGAACAGCCCACACTAAAGGGGATTCAACTCCCGTTAAGCTGACCCCATGGAGAACGCCCCCGGCACCGTACGCCCCGGCGGCCGCACCGCCCGAGTGCGCACCGCCGTACTCGACGCGGCCGGCGACGCCCTCGCCGAGCACGGCTTCACCGGCCTCGACCTCGCCGAGATCGCCCAGCGCGCGGGCGTCGGCAAGACCACCGTGTACCGGCGCTGGGGCAGCGCCACCGCGCTCGTCGCCGATCTGCTCGCCGACATGGCCGAGCAGTCCGAGCCGCGCAGCGACCACGGAGCGCTCCTGGACGATCTGCGCGCCAACGCCCACCTCGTACGCCGCACCCTGACCGATCCCCGCCAGAGCCGGCTCTTCCGCGCGGTGATCGCGGCGGCAAGCTGCGATCCGGCGGCCGCGCAGGCGCTGCACCGCTTCTACGCGGTACGGATCGAGGAGTGGGCGCCGTGTGTCGAACAGGCCGTCCAGCGCGGCGAGTTGCCCGCGGGCACGGACCCCCACGAGGTCGTACGGGCCGTATCGGCCCCTCTCTACTACCGCTTCCTCGCCAGCGGCGACCCGCTCGACGAGGCGAGCGCGGACCGGGCGGCGCAGGCGGCCGCCGCGGCGGCGAAGGCGGGCGTGTTCGTCCGCCCTGCCTGACGGGTCAGAGCCCCAGCACCACCCGAGCGATCATGAAGTAGATGATCAAGCCGGTGGCGTCCACGAACGTCGTCACCAGCGGAGCCGAGATCACCGCCGGGTCGATCCCCAACTTCCGCGCGAGCAACGGCATACCGCCCCCGATCACCGCCGCCCAGGCACACACCGCGACCAGCGTGAGACCCACGACGAGCGCGATGTCCCCGTCCTTCGCGATCACCCAGGCGAAGACCAGACCGACCGCGCCCAGCATCACCCCGAGCAGAAACCCGACCCGGCACTCACGCCAGGCCACCTTGAGCACATCCCCCGGCCGCACCTCGCCGACCGCGATCGCGCGCACGGCACCGGTCGCGGCCTGCGCGCCCACGTTGCCGCCGGTGCCGACGAGCAGCGGAATGAACAGCGCGAGCGCCGTGACCTCCGCGATCTCCCCCTCGAACGCTTCGAGCACCTTGGCCGTCAGCGTCGCCGCCACGATCAGAAGCAGCAGCCACACCACACGCGAACGCGCAAGGCGCAGCACACTCGCCGTCAGATAGTGCCCGTCGAGCGGACTTGCCGCGGCCTGGCGTGCGATGTCCTCGGTGTCGGCGGCCTCGATGACCTCAAGGGCGTCGTCGATGGTGAGCAGCCCGACGAACCGGTCCTCGCTGTCGACCACGGGCAGGTCGAGCAGATTGCCCTCCTGCATCAGACGGGCCGCGGACTCGGCGGTGTCGGTGGCGTGCGCCCGCAGATGCCCGGTGTCGACGAGGCCGTTCAGGGGATCCGCCGGATCGGCGAGCACCAGGTCCTTCAGCCCCACGACACCGATCAGCCGCCGCCCCGCGTCGGTCACCGGCAGCGTGTAGACCGTCTCGGCCTCGGCGCCTTCCCGCCGTACGCGATCCAGCGCCTCCCCGACGGTGATGTGCTCCTTGAGCCGTACGACCTCGGGGGTCATGAACCGGCCCACCGACCCCGGCTCGTACCCGAGCAGCGTCGCCGTCAGCTCCCGCTCACGAGGGCTGAGCCCGGCGAGCACCCGCTGCGTGAAGTTGGCGGGCGCCTCGCCCAGGAGCCGGGCGCGGTCGTCCGGGTCCATGCCCTCGACGATGTCGCGGAAGGCCTGGTCCCGTACGGCCGTGAGGATCTTCTGCTGCTCGACCCCGTCGAGCTCCCCGAACACCTCCGAGGCCCGGTCCTTGTCGAGCAGCCGGAAGAGCACGCCGGCCGTGGTCTGGTCGGCGCGGGTGATCTCGTCCGCGATCTCGTGGTCGGGGCGTTGGTCGAGCCACAGCTGCAGATGCCCCACGTCGTGGGCTGCGACCAGGTCGGAGAGCTTGGCGTCGGCGGTGCGCTCGGTCATGGCATCAGCTTCACCGATGTCGCATCGGGCAACCAGCGGCGACATCATGACCGTATGAGCACCAAGCAGCCCACCGAGATCCACATCGCCCAGAACCCCGAAGCCGACGAGCTGCTCGGCCGCAGCCCGCTGGCCGCCCTGGTCGGCATGCTCCTCGACCAGCAGGTGCCGATGGAGTGGGCGTTCACGGGCCCGTACACGATCGCCGAGCGGCTCGGCCGCGACGATCTGGACGCGCACGAGATCGCGGCGTACGACCCCGAGGCCTTCACCGAGCTGTTCAAGACCAAGCCGGCCGTGCACCGCTATCCGGGTTCGATGGCGCAGCGGGTGCAGCAGCTGTGCCAGTACCTGGTCGACGAGTACGACGGCGATGCCACCGCCCTGTGGGCGGAGGTCAAGGACGGCAAGGAACTGCTCGCCCGGCTCAAGGCACTGCCCGGCTACGGGGAGCAGAAGGCGAAGATCTTCGTGGCCGTGCTCGGCAAGCGCTACGACGTGACGCCGAAGGGCTGGCGCGAGGCGGCGGGTTCGTACGGGGACAAGGGCTCCTACCGTTCGGCGGCCGACATCACCGGGCCCGAGTCGCTGGCGAAGGTGCGGGCCTTCAAGCAGGAGGCCAAGGCAGCGGCGAAGGCGGCGAAGGCCGCCGAGTAAGGGGCAGCAGGGCGGCTGCCGCGTACGCGGCGGCCGACACCCCCATACGGGCGGATCTGACCGGTCACTCGTCGTAACCCGCACCGGACCGGGGACATCACGTGCTGTGAGCGTCGCGTCCTTGGCCCCCCGTCTGCTGCGGACCCTTCTGTTCGTCCTGCTCACCCTCGCCCTGGCCGTGGCGTCACCGGCCGCCGCCGGAACGGCGCCCGCCGCACAGCCCGCCGCGGCCGGCGAGGTGGAATCCGCCGCGTGCACCGGCGACGGCGAGCTCCGGCTCACCTCCCGCCGTGAACTCCCCGCACCGGCCACCACCCCCGCCCACCGGCGCCCGGCCCCGCGCGCCCACGCGCCGGGCCTGCCCGCACTCCCCCGGCACGTCCCGCCCGCCATCTGCCGTACGACCGTCCTGCGCTGCTGATCCGGCCGAGCCCCAGACGCCGGCCACGCGATCCACTCACCTCAGCGCAAGGACACCCCCATGCCCAAAGACCCCTACGCGGTACTGCACGCCCTGATCCGCGCCGAATCCGTACGCGAACGCCGCGCCCTGCGCACGGACGAACCGGCCGCCGAGACCCCCGTCGCCGAACAGCCGCAGAGCGAGCGGCCCGAACAGCCCGGCACCGAGCGCCGGGACTGACCGCCAGGAACAGAGAGAGCAGCAGGTGGCCCCGTATGTGCGGTACATGCGGGGCCAAACCGGCGAAACCGAACACGAGTTGCAGGGAACCCCTTTCCGGAGATCTCAGCGCTCGCTAGCGTCCCTCCCACCTCGTTCGCACCGCCTTTGGGGAAGGACCTCTGTGAACGCATCACCTCGTTCGCGCCGATCGGTCGCGGCCATCGCCGCCGTCGCGCTCGCCACACCCCTGCTGCTCGCCTCCGCGGGAACGGCCACCGCCGACCGCGGTCACGGCCACGGTCACGGCAACCCGGCCAAGGACGCGGCCAAGCTCGCCCGCGAGCTCGTCGAGGACTCCTCCGCCCGTGACGCCTACCGTCACCTGCAGAAACTCCAGGCGATAGCGGACGCCAACGGCGGCAACCGGGCCGCCGGTTCGCCGGGCCACGACGCCTCGGCGAAGTACGTCCACGACTTCCTCAGGAAGGCCGGCTACAAGGTCAGTTACGACTCCTTCGAGTTCGTCTACACCGAGACCCTCGCCGAGCGCCTCGCGGTCGTCTCGCCCACGCCGCGCACCATCGGCATCACGGCGATGAACTACACCAAGTCGACCCCGGTCGGCGGCATCAAGGCCGCGGTCGCCGCGGTCCCGGTCGACGCCACCACGGGCTGTGAGCCCGAGGACTACGCGTCGGGCACCTTCACCGGAAAGATCGCCCTGATCAAGCGCGGCGGCTGCTCGTTCGCGCAGAAGCAGGCCACGGCCGCCGACGCCGGCGCGTCCGGCGCGATCGTCTACAACAACACCGAGGGCGTGCTCTCCGGGACCATAGGGGACCCGGCCGCGGGCCGTATCCCGACCGGCGGCATCACGCTCGCCGAGGGCGAGGCGCTGGCCGCCGAGGTCGCCAAGGGCGAGGTCACCGTCGACTTCGAGATCCGTGAGTTCCAGGAGCTCCGTACGACGAACAACGTCATCGCGGAGACCCCCGGCGGCAACGCCGACAACACGGTGATGCTCGGCGCCCACCTCGACTCGGTCACCGCGGGCCCCGGCATCAACGACAACGGCTCGGGATCGGCCGGTCTGCTCGAGGTCGCCAAGGAGCTGGCCGAGGAGACCCGGCACGGCAAGCAGCCGCGCAACAAGGTCAAGTTCGCGTTCTGGTCGGCCGAGGAGAACGGTCTGATCGGCTCGGAGAAGTGGGTCGAGAAGCTCACCGAGGAGCAGCGGGCGGACATCCGCCTGTACCTCAACTTCGACATGATCGCCTCGCCGAACTACGGCCAGTTCGTCTACGACGGCGACAACTCCGACGGCGAGGGCGCGGAGGCGGGTCCCGAGGGCAGCGCCCAACTGGAGCGGGACATCAACAAGTTCCTCGACCGCAAGGGCAAGGCGCACGAGGGCACGGACTTCGACGGACGCTCGGACTACGGTCCGTTCATCGCGGTCGGCATCCCCGCGGGCGGCACGTTCACCGGCGCCGAGGGCATCAAGACCGCCGAGCAGGCGGCGAAGTTCGGCGGCGAGGCCGGTGTCGCGTACGACAAGTGCTACCACGCCAAGTGCGACGACCTGAGCAACATCAGCATGTCGGCGTTCGGCACGAACATCGACGTCATCGCCAATGCCGTCGGCACCTACGCCCACGACCTCAGCTCGCTCACACGGCCGGTGACGCCGGAGTCCACCACGGGCGGCGACTCGGGCAGCGGTGGTCTGCACAGCGACCACCACCGCGTCGCGGAGTGATCTGACCCGCTCTCCGCACGGCTACGGCTCGGACATCTCCTACGAGGTGTCCGAGCCGTCCGCGTACCACCCGCGTACCGGCCTGCTCTAACGCCGTCGCGTCCCGAAGATCGACCGCGAGATCTCCCGCCCGATCTGCGTACCGAGCGAGCGGGCAAGGGACTTGAAGATGCCGCTGCCCACCACCTGGTCGACCATCGAGGCGTCCTGCGCGGGCGCCCGGCCCGCCGCCTTGGCCGCCTCCTTCGCGGCCTTCTCGGCCTCCTTCGCCTCCAGCTCGGCCTGCTTGGCGGCCTCGGTCTCGGCCTGCTGCGCGGTGAGCTTCTCGTACGCGGACTCCGGGTCGACCGCCTCCGCATAACGCGAGTACAGGAGCGAGGCCTTGACGGCCGCATCCAGCGCGGTGGCCTCGATCGGCCCCATCAGCGACTCGGGCGCCCGCAGCCGGGTCGCGGCCACCGGAGTCGGCGCACCCTTCTCGCTCAGCACGGTGATCACCGCTTCACCGGTACCGAGCTGGGTGAGCAACTCCTCCAGGTCGTAAGGAGAGTTGGGGAAGGTCTTCACGGTCGCCTTGAGCGCCTTCTGGTCCTCGGGCGTGAAGGCGCGCAACGCGTGCTGCACCCGGTTGCCGAGCTGGGCGAGCACATCCGCGGGTACGTCCTTGGGCGTCTGCGTCACGAAGAAGACACCGACCCCCTTGGACCGGATGAGCCGGACCGTCTGCGTGATGGCCTCGAGGAAGGCCTTGCTGGCCCCGTTGAACAGCAGATGCGCCTCGTCGAAGAAGAAGACCAGCTTGGGCTTCTCCACGTCGCCGACCTCGGGCAGGTTGTTGAAGAGATCGGCCAGCATCCACATCAGGAACGTCGAGAACAGATGCGGCTTGTCCTGTACGGCGGGCAGTTCGAGCACCGAGACCTGACCACGCCCGTCGGGGGCGGTGCGCAGGAATTCGCTCACGTCGAACTCGGGGTTCCCGAAGAAGGGCGCCATCCCCTGCGCCTCGAACGCGGTGAGCGCCCGCAGGATCACCCCGGCCGTGACGCTCGAAAGACCGCCGATGCCCTTGAGCTCCGGCTTGCCCTCGTCCGAGGTCAGAAAGGTGACGACGGCCCGCAGGTCCTTCAGGTCGTGCAGCTCCAGACCCTTCGTATCCGCGTAGTGGAAGATCAGCCCGAGCGACTGCTCCTGCGTCTGGTTGAGCTGCAGCACCTTGGACAGGAGCACGGGCCCGAATCCGGTCACCGTCGCCCGCACGGGAATCCCGGGCCCGATCCCGCCGAGCGCATAGAACTCGCTGGGGAACCCCTTCCCCTCCCACTGCTGCCCGACGTCCCGGGCGCGCTCCTGCACCTTGTCATTGGCCTCACCGGGCGCGGAGATCCCGGAGACGTCGCCCTTGATGTCGGCGAGGAACACGGGCACGCCCTGCGCGGCAAGCTGCTCGGCGATCAGCTGCAGCGTCTTGGTCTTACCGGTACCGGTGGCGCCGGCGACGAGCCCGTGCCGGTTGAGCATGGAGAGCGGGATGCGCACCTGCGCCTCGGGCAGACACTGCCCGTCCCAGAGCAGGGCGCCGAGGTCGAGCGCTTCGCCGGTGAAGGCGTAGCCGGTGGCGATGGCGGCGGCTTCCTCCGGCAGTTCCCCGGACAGACCCCTCCCTCCCGGGGGACGAGCCTCGTCAAGGCTATCGCCGCCCACTGACAACGCGGCCTCTCCGCCGGAGACGGCGCCGGGCGCGACCTCACCGCCGGAGGCGACGGCGGGTGTGGGCGCCGGACCCGGAGGTGCCGGTTCGGGCGCCGGCGCGGCCGCGGGCTCGGGCGGCGCGGGCGGCGCGGGCGTGGACTCGGCCGCAACAGCAGGGGTCGGGGACGGACCCGGAGGCGCGGGTTCAGGGGCCGATGCGGCCGCAGACTCGGCGGGCGCGGGCGTGGACTCGGCCGCAACAGCAGGGGTCGGGGCCGGGCCCGGGGGCGCGGGTTCAGGGGCCGATGCGGCCGCGGGATCGGGCACCGCTGCGTCCGGCAGGTCCGCGCCCTCGGGCGCCGTCGGCTCGCTCTCGCTCATTTCAGGCCCCTGTTCCCGGTTTGACTGTTCCCGGTATGCCCCGGTTTGGGGCGTCATTTCCCAGCCTCGCACTCCGTCACCATGGCTGCGCCCGGAGCCCCCCGCCCGGTAGGCTTTCCGTGTGATCTTCAAGCGCATCGGAAACGGCCGGCCGTACCCCGACCACGGCCGGGAAAGCACCCGGCAGTGGGCGGACGTCGCGCCGCGCCCGGTCCGCCTCGATCAGTTGGTGACCACCAAGGGCCAGCTGGACCTGGAGACCCTCCTCGCCGAGGACTCCACCTTCTACGGCGACCTCTTCGCGCACGTCGTGAAGTGGCAGGGCGATCTGTACCTGGAGGACGGTCTGCACCGCGCCGTCCGCGCGGCCCTGCAGCAGCGCCAGGTGCTGCACGCGCGCGTGCTCGAACTCGGCTGAGCCCCACGCTCGAACTCGGCCGGGCCCCACGCCCTTTGCCGCACGCTCGAACTGAGCTGGGCCGCACGCACTGACGTCCGTCGCCCCACCCAAGTGGGCATTGGCCCTTTCGGGTTGGCTTCGGGCGCCACCCATTGATCATTTAGTAGGCAGACCCCACCCCCGGCATTACGCTGCGCCCATGAGCATGCTCACACCCCCCGGCATGGGCGGCGAATACCGCATCACCGGGGACAAGTACCCGCGGATGCGCCGGGACCGCCGGCGCCGCCGGATCGTGCTCGCGGTCTTCGCCTGCGTCGCGGTGCTCGGCCTTCTCGCCTACGGAACCGTCGAACTGATCGGCGTCTTCAAGGGCGACAAGAGCGACAGAACCGTCGCCGCCAACAAGCCCGACTGCAAGTCCGCCGCCTCCGCCCCGCCGAAGACCCCGCCGAAGGTGCTGCCGAAGCCGGCGGACATCAAGGTCAACGTCCTCAACGCGACGCCCCGCGGCGGTCTCGCCAAGGAGACGGCGGACGAGCTCAAGAAGCGCGGCTTCGCCATCGGCAAGGTGGGCAACGCGACCGAGGAGTTCGACAAGAAGGTCAAGGGCGAGGCCATACTGCTCGGCCCCAAGTCCGCCCTGACCACGGCCTTCGTGGTGCTCGGCACACAGGTCGCGGGCGCCGATCCGCAGACGGACGCCCGCAAGTCCACGGACATCGACCTGATCCTCGGCGCGGACTTCAAGGCCCTCACGAAGAAGGAGGACGCGGCGAAGGCCCTGGACGTGCTGACGAAGCCGGCCGCGGCGCCGCCGAAGCCGAAGGGCTGCTGAGCACTTCCCCTTACGCACTGAGGGGCCGCCGGATCTCCGGCGGCCCCTCAGTCGTGTCATGCCCTACGGCGAGTCACTCCACCGACCCGTACAGGCGAATCACTCCGCCGACCCGTACAGCCGAGTCACTCCGCCGACCCGTACATACGGTCCCCCGCGTCCCCGAGCCCCGGCACGATGTACCCGACCTCGTTGAGCCGCTCGTCGACCGCGGCCGTCAGGACGGTGACCGGCGTACCAGCCAGCTCGCGCTCCATGATCTCGACGCCCTCGGGCGCCGCGAGCAGCACGACCGCCGTGACGTCGTCGGCGCCGCGCTTGATCAGTTCCTTGATCGCCGCGACGAGCGTGCCGCCGGTGGCGAGCATCGGGTCCACGACGTACACCTGGCGCCCGGACAGGTCCTCCGGCATACGCGTCGCATACGTGGAGGCCTCCAGGGTCTCCTCGTTGCGCACCATCCCGAGGAAGCCCACCTCGGCGGTCGGCAGCAGACGGACCATGCCGTCGAGCATGCCGAGCCCGGCGCGCAGGATCGGCACGACGAGCGGGCGCGGGTAGGAGAGCTTGACCCCGGTGGTGGGGCCGACGGGGGTCTCGATGTCGACCTGCTCCGTGCGCACATCCCGCGTCGCCTCGTACGCGAGCAGCGTCACGAGCTCGTCGGCGAGACGGCGGAAAGTCGGGGAGTCGGTGCGCTTGTCGCGCAGCGTGGTGAGTTTGTGCGCCACCAGCGGGTGGTCGACGACGTGCAAGCGCACGAGAGCCTCCAGAAGCTCCGTCACGGGTCCGAACTGCGGGCTCGACCCGCCGTCCCCCAGGTTACCGGGGCAAACAGGGGCGGGCTCGCGCTCACGTTCGGCAGGCCGGCCCCACGCGGTCGCATCAAACCCGCCGTACGAGGGAAACTGCTTGGGCAAGGGACGGCCCGAAGGATGGTGTGGCCCATGCACCAGGACAGGCACCAGGACAGGCAGCAGGACAGGCAGCGGGGCGAAGAACGGCAGCCGGAGACGGATGCCGAGCGCCGCAGGCGCCGAGCCGAGTTCCTGCGTGAGCGGCACGAGGCACAGCAGCTGCGCGAGCGCGTCAAGCCCCGCCGCGCACGGGCCGCACGGATGCGCCAGGCGATGCGGATGCGTACGTTCCGCTGGTGATCAGGACCGCACCGCGCGGTGATCCGGCACGCCGCAGGGGCACCGGCCGGCGCCCGATGACGGACCTGTGACCGGCCCCACCGGCGGCTCGCCCAGACACAGCCCCCCGAAGACCTCTCGCAGAGCGCCACTTTCTGCCACGATTCCGAGTGGGCGGGGCGGAAGTGCACTTCCCCGTCCAGACTCCGCCGGGGGGACCCCCAACCGGCACGCCTCAGACCAGTGGGAGAGTCACGGTGTACTTCGCCGCACTGCTCGCGCGCACCGAAGACGGGTGGGAAGCGAGCGACACGGAGCTCGACGATGTGGAGACCCTGTCGGATCTGACAGAACTGGCCCGGGAAACCTCGGCCGGGGACTCCGAAGACGACACGGTGCTCGTCTTCATCGAGCAGGAAGATGTGTGGTTCGGCGTCGTCCGGTTGGACGGCGAGGAGGACCCGCGGATCTACGTCTCGGATGCCGCGGCGGCCGCCCGCAGCAGTTACGGCGAGATCCTGCTCACCGACGAACTGCTCGGCCGCGAGCCCGGCTCGGGCGACGAGAACGACCTGGAGGATCTGACCGACCTCGACGGCACCGAGGACGGCGAGCCCGAGACGCAGGAGGACGACGACGACTCCGACGACAGCGCGGCCGCATCCGAGGCCGTGCCCTCGGGCCCGCTCGGCGACACCAGGATCCTCGACGACCTGGGTCTTTCCGAGAAGGAGCTGCTCGCCCTGAACACCGACGCCCTGGGCGAGATCGCCGAGGCCCTCGGCGCCTCGGAGGTCCTGGAGACAGTGCGCTGACTCCCGTACGTACGACACTTTGAAGATGTCTGATCCTCTACGCGACCGCTGGCGGGCGCCGATGGAACGCGCCCTGGAGGAGGCCGAACTGGCTCTCCAGGGCGGCGACGTCCCCGTCGGCGCACTCGTCCTCGACCCCGGCGGTGAACTGCTCGCCGCCGGGCACAACGAGCGCGAGGCCGGCGGTGACCCCACCGCCCATGCCGAGATCCTGGCGCTGCGCCGGGCCGCGGCGAAGCGCGGGGAGTGGCGTCTGACCGGCTGCACCCTCGTCGTCACACTCGAACCGTGTGTGATGTGCGCGGGTGCGCTCGTGCAGTCCCGTATCGCCCGGGTCGTGTACGGGGCGCGGGACGAGAAGGCCGGCGCGACGGGCTCCCTGTGGGACCTCGTCCGCGACCGGCGCCTCAACCACCGCCCCGAGGTCGTCGCGGGCGTCCTGGAGGCGGAGTGCTCGGCCCGCCTCACCCGCTTCTTCCGGGAGCGCTGAACGCCCCGTACGCGCCCTGTGCGCCACCTCACGGCCAGCCGGGCGGATACGGATTTCTGACCTTGGGCTCCTTTGGGCTAAGCTCTCTCTCGGTAGCGTGTCCGAGCGGCCGAAGGAGCTCGCCTCGAAAGCGAGTGTTGCGCAAGTAACCGAGGGTTCAAATCCCTCCGCTACCGCTTGAGAAGGGCCCCGGCGATTGCCGGGGCCCTTCGTGCTTTCCCTAACTCGCGCGGATGACGGGCGCTTTGAGCGCCCCGCAGCCCTCACCCGGGGTTTAGGGACCTAAGGCCCGCCAAGCCGGGCCCTTTGCCGCGCTGCGGCACCCGCGTACAGGCGCAGGATTGATGGTGAGCCCGGCGGATCTGGCAGGAATCCGCAGGCTCCAGGGACCCGGCTCTACTGCGGGGTCCACGCCGCAAGCTTCCCCCCTGACTGCGGCGTGGGCTGAAGAGCTTGGTCCTCGTCGGGGGAAGCGGCTTGTCCCCCCGATGCCGCTTCCCCCGCCCACTCGGAGCGAAAGCCCCGGCGCCTTCACGGAGCCGGGGCTTTCGCATTCCCCCCGCAGACCGTGCGTACGACCGGGATAGACTCGCGCCACCGCACAGGAGAGGCAGGGGAGGCCAGGGCGTGGCGCAGGCAAAGAAGGTCGCTCTCTACATGGTCGTGGTCTTCGTGCTGTACACGATCATCACGTCGCCCTCGCGCGCCGCCGACCTGGTCCAGGTGGGCTTCGAGGGGATATCCGACGCCGCTCAGGGCGTCGGCGACTTCATGTCGGAGCTGGTGAACTGAGCACCTGAGAAGTCAGCTCGACAGCACGGCCCTCCACTCGAACGTGGGGGGCTTTTTTAGGTTTACGCCCCAACTTGCCTTCAACACGGCGTTATACGGTGCTTGCACACAGTGCACATGTCTTGTGATGCTATGACCGCTTTTGCGAAATGTTGATCGGTCGCATCGATAAGGGGTGGCGTTGACCGTGCCGGCCAGTACTGCTCCCCAAGTGCCGCCCCAGGACTCCTCGGCCGGCGCCGCGGACTCCGTGAACAGAGAAGAGCGCCCCCTGTCCGCCGCGAAGCAGCGGACAGCGGACACCAGGGCCCTGACCCAGGTGCTGTTCGGCCAGCTCAAGCAGCTGACCGTGGGCACCCCCGAGCACACCCGCGTACGGGCCGCCCTCATCGAGGCGAACCTGCCGCTGGTGCGCTACGCGGCCGCCCGCTTCCGCAGCCGCAACGAGCCGATGGAGGACGTAGTCCAGGTCGGCACCATCGGGCTGATCAACGCCATCGACCGCTTCGACCCGGACCGCGGGGTGCAGTTCCCGACGTTCGCGATGCCGACGGTGGTCGGCGAGATCAAGCGGTACTTCCGCGACAACGTCCGTACGGTGCATGTGCCGCGCCGGCTGCACGAGCTGTGGGTGCAGGTGACCAGCGCGACCGAGGACCTCACGACGGCCTTCGGGCGTTCGCCCACGACCGCCGAGATCGCCGAGCGGCTCAGGATCACCGAGGACGAGGTGCTCGCCTGCATCGAGGCCGGGCGCTCGTACCACGCCACTTCACTGGAGGCGGCCCAGGAGGGCGACGGTCTGCCGGGGCTGCTCGACCGGCTCGGTTACGAGGATCCCGCGCTCGACGGGGTCGAACACCGCGATCTCGTACGGCATCTGCTCGTCCAGCTGCCCGAGCGGGAACAGCGCATTCTGCTGCTCCGCTACTACAGCAATCTCACGCAGTCGCAGATCAGTGCCGAGTTGGGCGTCTCGCAGATGCATGTGTCAAGGCTCCTCGCCCGGAGCTTCGCGCGGCTTCGATCCGCAAATCGAATCGAGGCGTAGCTCGATCGAGTAACCCTCTTTTGGCGGCCCTTGCCGACCAAAAAGCCGCAATAGCCCCCTTACCTGCGCGAATCCAGCCAGTTCTTGTCGACATGTCACTACAGCGTGTTGCCGACATGTGACATTCTGCTGGAACCGCGTTTGCCGCAGCCTCTCCACCGGTATTCAGGTGGAGGCTGCGTTCCTTGGAAGACGGGAGCGCCGGCCGCGACCGTCCGCGACCCATGAGGGGGTGGCATGTCCGCAGATCAGGGCAGCTCGAAGGTGCTCACGCGCAGTGCGGCTAACGCCGTGGAGGTACTTGACCGCGCAGAAGTCCCACTTGACTCCCGCCCGGCAGTCATCGACACCCGCACCCTGTCCCGCTCCCTCTTCCTGCGGCTTGCGACGCTCGACGAGGACAGCCCCGAGCGTGCGTACGTGAGGGACACGCTCATCGAGCTGAACCTCCCGCTCGTGCGCTACGCCTCGGCCCGCTTCCGCAGCCGCAACGAGCCGATGGAGGACATCGTCCAGGTCGGCACCATCGGCCTGATCAAGGCGATCGACCGCTTCGACTGCGAACGGGGCGTGGAATTCCCCACGTTCGCGATGCCGACCGTCGTCGGCGAGATCAAGCGCTTCTTCCGTGACACCTCCTGGTCGGTGCGCGTACCGCGCAGACTCCAGGAGCTGCGCCTGGCCCTGACCAAGGCCAGCGACGAGCTCGCGCAGAAGCTCGACCGCTCCCCGACCGTGCCCGAACTCGCCGCCGTACTGGGCGTATCGGAGGAGGACGTCGTCGACGGCCTCGCGGTCGGCAACGCGTACACCGCCTCCTCGCTCGACTCCCCCGCCATGGAGGACGACGGCGGCGAGGGCTCGCTCGCGGACCGGCTCGGCTACGAGGACCCCTCGCTCGAGGGCGTCGAGTACCGCGAGTCGCTCAAGCCGCTGCTCGCCAAACTGCCGCCGCGCGAGCGCCGGATCATCATGCTCCGCTTCTTCGCGAACATGACCCAGTCGCAGATCGGCGAAGAGGTCGGCATCTCGCAGATGCATGTGTCACGGCTGCTCACGCGCACCCTCGCTCAGCTCAGGGAAGGGCTGATCGGCGACTGAGGTCCGGTGAAGTCCGGTCCTTCTCACGGGAGTTGTTGACGGGGTTTCTGATTGCGGGAATTCCAGGGTTCCTAATTGACGCCCCGTCAGCCACACTGGCGCGATGATGCGCGCCAGGAGCTCCCTTCTCCGTAACCGCAGGCGTATGTCGCTGACGGCCTCGGCCGCTGTGGTCTGCCTCGGCACTCTGCTCGCCGCCTGTGGCAGCGGCACGTCCGATGACGGTTATGTCGCGGTGGGCGCTGCGGGCGACGGGCCGAGCACACGGGTCGAGCCGGTGGAGCCCACGGAGGACGTGGAGTTCGTACCGCTGGACGAGGACGGGAACGAGAAGCCGTCGTCCAAGTCGTCGAAGAAGAACGGGAGTTCGGACGACGACGGTGACGGGGGCGGCTCCGGCGGGAACGGCGCATCGGGGAGCGCGGGCTCCGGCTCGGGATCGGGCGGCTCGGAGGGGGAGTCGTCCGGCGGGAGCGGGGGTTCGGGGTCGGCCTCGGGTTCGTCCGGCGGCTCCGGGTCTTCCGGGTCCTCGGGGTCGACCGGCTCTTCCGGGGATACGGGAGGGTCGGGCGGGTCCGGGAGCGGGGACTCGGGTGGTACGTCGGGCGGGTCGGATTCAGGGTCCGGGACTCCCGCCGGCCCCGCGGTCCTGAAGATCGTGGGCGAGCCGGTGCGCAAGGCGACGGACAAGCGGTGGTGCGAGAAGGTCACCGTGACGTTCCAGAACACCGGTGGTACCGCGGTGCGTTCGGGCGAGGTGGCCTTCGGGACGCACATCATCGGCGGGCTCGGGATCGACTGGGCGACGATCAAGTCCACACAGGCGCTGTCCGCGCCGATCGCGGCGGGGGCGAAGAAGGAGCAGACCTGGACGGTGTGCGTCGAGGACTGGCGGGTGCCGCTCGGGATGCACATCGAGACGCAGGATGTCTCGGTGAAGTGGCAGTAGGGACGTCAGGGGTCTCGGGGCCTGGTTGCCAGACCCCGTTCCTCGTCCTCGCCCTCGCCCCTGCGCTCGTCCCTGTTCTCGTCCTCGGTCGCCGTATCGGCTAGCCGAGGGCCAGCCAGGCCACCGCGGCGACGACCACCACGGCCGCGATGATGCCGACGATCAGGCCGACGCGCGGGCCTGCGGGTGCCGTGGGCTGCGCGGCGCGGCGCGGGGCGCCCTCGTCGACGAAAGCGCGGAACATCTGAGTGCTGCCCGCGGGGTCGTGGCTCTCGGGGCCGTGGGGGGCCTGGGGGTTGTGTGCCATGGGGGGACCCTAGCGAAGTCCCTGTTACCGCCCAACCCCTGGGTTCCTTTCCCCCACCCCGCCCCTTCCCGAAACCTGGGGCTTCGCCCCCGGACCCCCGCATCCGCACTTCGTGCGGATCGCCTCAAACGCCGGCGGGGCTGAATGGCTTTGCCAGGCCTTTAAGTACTTTGGCCCCTTTTAATTTGCCTGCAGCAACCAACTGCTTCTATCGTTGCCCTAAGCAACAAACTGATCCGGGGGGTGCACCAGTGGCCGCACAAGAGCAATACGCCGAGCTCGCACGCCAGTTGAGCGCCGTCAGTGCGGTCAAGCGGGATCTCGCCCGGGTGCTGCCCGTCGACTGCCCGCCCGGATCCGCCGCCGTACTGACCGTGCTCGACAAGCACGGCGAGATGCGGATGAGCCGGCTCGCCGAGCTGCTCGCCATCGACATGTCGGTGACCAGCCGGCACGTGGCGCATGTGGAGGGCCGCGGCTGGATCGACCGCGATCCCGACCCGGGCGACCGCCGCTCGCGCATCCTCAGGCTCACGCCCGCGGGCAAGCGGCGGCTCGACGAGCTCGCCGAGCGGTACACCCAGGCCCTCGCGCACTGCCTCAGCGGCTGGTCCGACGACGAGCTCGGCCTGCTCAACACGCTGCTCGCGAGGCTGCACACCGATTTCGGTGTCTGCCGCGGCAGCACACCCCGGTTCAAGGACCTGGCCGAGCCGCCGCCGTTGCCGGCTTGACCCACCAGCGATCCGTATCCCCCCGCCGCAACAAAGCACCAAGAGAAGGACTTTCATGGCAACGACCACACCCACCGGTGTGCGGGGCAGCCATGCCAAGCACGGAGGCCAGCCGTCGACCGACGGCGCCCCGATGACGCACCGCCAGATCATGGAGGCGCTCTCGGGTCTCCTGCTCGGCATGTTCGTGGCGATCCTGTCGTCCACGATCGTCTCCAACGCCCTGCCCGAGATCATCTCCGACCTCGGCGGCGGCCAGTCCGCGTACACCTGGGTCGTCACCGCCGCCCTGCTGTCCATGACGGCCGCGACGCCGCTGTGGGGCAAGCTCGCCGACCTGTTCAGCAAGAAGCTGCTCGTCCAGATATCGCTGGTCATCTACGTGGCCGGATCCGTCGTCGCCGGTCTGTCGACCAGCGCCGGGATGCTGATCGCCTGTCGTGTGGTGCAGGGCATCGGTGTCGGTGGTCTGTCCGCGCTGGCCCAGATCGTGATGGCCGCGATGATCGCGCCGCGCGAACGCGGCCGCTACAGCGGCTACCTCGGTGCCACCTTCGCCGTCGCCACCGTCGGCGGTCCGCTGCTCGGCGGTCTGATCACCGATCACTGGGGCTGGCGCTGGTGCTTCTACGTCGGTGTGCCGTTCGCGATCATCGCGCTCGTCGTGCTGCAGAAGACGCTGAAGCTCCCGGTCACCAAGCGCAAGGTGAAGGTCGACTGGACCGGTGCCTTCCTCATCTCGGCCGCGGTTTCGCTGCTGCTGATCTGGGTGACCTTCGCGGGCGACAAGTACGACTGGGCGTCCTGGCAGACCGGGGCCATGGTCGGTGGTGCGATCGCTCTGGTCGGGCTCTTCCTGTTCACCGAGACCAGGGCCAGCGAGCCGATCATCCCGCTGCGGCTCTTCCGCAACCGCACCATCACGCTCGCCTCGCTCGCCTCGCTGTTCGTGGGTGTCGCGATGTTCAGCGGCACGGTGTTCTTCAGCCAGTACTTCCAGCTCGCCCGTGACAAGTCCCCGACGATGTCCGGGATCATGACGATCCCGATGATCGGCGGTCTGTTCGTCTCGTCCACCCTGTCGGGCCAGATCATCACCAAGACAGGCAAGTGGAAGGGCTGGCTGGTCAGCGGCGGTGTGCTGGTGACCGCGGGGCTCGGTCTGCTCGGCACGATGCGGTACGACACCCCGTACTGGCATCTGGCGATCTTCATGGCCCTGATGGGTCTCGGCATCGGCATGATGATGCAGAACCTGGTGCTCTGCACGCAGAACCAGGTCGACCCCAGTGATCTCGGTGCGGCTTCGTCGGTCGTCACCTTCTTCCGCTCGCTCGGTGGCGCCATCGGTGTCTCGGCGCTCGGCGCGGTGATGGCCACGCGCGTGACCGGCTACGTCCAGGACGGGCTCACCGAGCTCGGTCCGAAGGCCGCCGCGCTCGGTCACGGCGGTACCGGTGGCGGTGGGATCCCGGATCTCGACCAGCTGCCCGCGCCGATCCGTACCGTCATGGAGGTCGCGTACGGGCACGGCGTCGCCGATGTCTTCCTGTACGCCGCTCCGGCCGCCGCGCTCGCCTTCCTGATCACGCTGTTCATCAAGGAGGTGCCGCTCAGGAGCGCCACCTCGGCGCCCGCGGCCGCGGTTTCCGAGGAGGCCCCCGTGAAGGCGGCGGAGGTCACGGAGACCGAGCCAGCCCCGGCGGTCCAGGAAGCTCCGGCGGTCAAGGCGGCCCCGGCGGTCTCCGACGGCACCCCCGTCCGAGGCACCGTCCGCACCGCCGACCAGGCCCCCGTGCCCCGCGCCGCCGTCACGCTGATCTCGCTCGCCGGGCGGCAGCTCGGCCGGACCATCGCGCAGGCGGACGGTGCGTACAGCGTCGACGCCCCCGGCCCGGGCTCGTACGTCCTGATCGCCTCCGCCGACGGCTTCCAGCCGCAGGCCGCCACGGTCGTGGTGGGGGACGGACCCCTCGCGTACGACCTGCTGCTCAGCGGGACGAGCGGGCTCAGCGGAGTCGTGCTCGCGGCGGAGGGCGGTGAGCCCGTCACCGGCGCCATGGTCGTGGTGACCGATGTGCGCGGGGATGTGCTGGCCACCGGACTCAGCGGTGAGCAGGGCGAGTTCGGCTTCGGTGAGCTGGTGCCGGGTGCGGTGACCGTCGCGGTGAACGCTCCCGGGCACCGCCCGGTCGCGCTCCCCGTCGAGGTGGCCGGGCAGGGCGTCACACAGATCGAGGTGGCGCTGCACTCCGGTGCCCGGGTCGGCGGCCGGGTGCTCGCCGGCGGCGGACCGCTGGCAAACGCGCGGGTCACGCTGGTGGACGGCGCCGGGAACGTGGTCGCGACCGCGACGACAGGTCCGGACGGGGCGTACGCCTTCGCCGATCTGGACAGCGGCGAGTACACGCTGATGGCCACCGGCTATCCGCCGGCGGCGATGGCGCTGACCGTCGCGGGGCGTGGCGTGGACGGGCAGGACATCGAACTCGCCCACTCGGGCGAGTAGTTCGGGAGACAAAGACCCACGTTCCCCGGCGGCTGCTCCCAGCGGAGGCGGCCGTCGGGGAACGGTCAGGGAAAGGGGGCCCGGCGGGCAGGGGACGGCCCGCCGGGCCCCGATCGCTTTCACGCCCGGACCGGGCGTGCACGCAAGGGGAGTTGGCAGTGGGACTGACGGCGCGGATCCGTACCGGCGACGGCTGGGCGGTGGAGCACGCGGTGGTGACCCTGACGGACATGCGCGGCGAGCAGGTGCTCAGAGCCGAGGCGGACACGGACGGTGTCGTACGGGCCGAGGACGCGCTGCCGCCGGGCCCGTACACCGCGATCGTCACGGCCGTCGGGTACGCGCCGCACGCCGCGACCGCCCTGGTCACGGCGAGCGGCCGGGCCGAGATCGGCACGGTCGCGCTGACCCGGCAGGGCGGGGCCGAACTCCCGCCGCCCGGACGGTGGGTGATCGACCCGGCGCACTCCACGGTGGCCGCCGTGGCCCAGCACCTCGGGATCTCCAGCGTGCACGGGAGGTTCACGGAGTTCAGCGGGAGCGTCGAGATCGCGCCCGAGGCCGGTGCATCGACGGTGGAGGCGACCCTCGTCGCGGACTCCATCGACACGGGCAACGGTCTGCGCGACAAGCATCTGCGCTCCCCCGACTTCCTCGACGTCGAGAACCACCCCGCGCTCGTCTACCGCGGTACGTCGGTACGCGAGAACGCACCCGGCAAGTGGACGGTCGACGGCACGCTCGAACTGCGCGGCATCGTCCGCGAAGTCCCTCTGGAGCTCAGCTACTCGGGCACGAGCACCGACCCCTGGGGTGGGCTGCGCGCCGGGTTCCGGGCGAGCGCGACGCTGCACCGCGAGGACTTCGCGATGCACTACAACCAGGTCGTGCAGGCCGGGGTCGCCGCGATCGGGGCCACCTTGCGGGTGGAGCTGGACATTCAGCTCGTACGCGAAGATGCAGGGCCCGCGGCCTCGTAGGGTGAGGGGTATGGCCAGAAGCATCGCGACCAACACCCGTGTCGGCATCGACGAGTTGCTCGACTTCGTACGCCCTCGTCATCGCGCGATCCTGCTCACCCGCCGCGCCGACGGCGGCCCGCAGGCATCCCCGCTGACCTGCGGGGTCGACGACTCCGGGCGGATCGTGGTGTCCACCTACCCCGAGCGCGCCAAGGTCCGTAACGCCAAGAGGGACGAGCGCGTGAGCGTGGTCGTCCTGAGCGACGAGTGGAACGGGCCGTGGGTGCAGATCGACGGCACCGCCGAGGTGATCGACTCCCCCGAGTCGGTGGAGCCGCTCGTGGAGTACTTCCGGAACATCTCCGGTGAGCACCCGGACTGGGCCGAGTACCGCGAGGCGATGGTCAAGCAGGGCAAGTCGATCATCCGGATCACACCGGAGCGGTGGGGGCCGGTGGCCACCGGCGGGTTCCCCGCGCACCTCGCCGACGGCTAGCTCCCGGCGCGCGCCACCATCGCCTCGATCCCCGTGATCACCACGTCGAGCCCGAACTCGAAGTCCCGCTCCCACATCTGTGCCACGGTCTGGCCTTCGCGGGTCTCCAGGACGTCCTGCATGCTCTCCATGGTCTCGGTCAGGGCGGGTTCCGTGGAGAACATGGCGAGCGCCTGCGCGTGGTACTCGTCCGGGGTCAGCCCCGCCTCGTCGCACCGGCGCTGGAAGTTGCCCATGGTGGTGCCGAAGCCGTAGACGAACTGCAGGGCGGCCGAGGTCGCACCGTTCTGTTCCTCGGGTCGCAGTCCGGTCGCCTTGATGACGTGCTGGATGGCCTGGGCGACCTTCAGCGCGTTCGGCCCGATGTTCAGATACGTGCTGAGGATCGGCGACACCCAGGTGTGCCGTACCAGCAGCTTGCGGTAGGCCTCGGCGATCTCACGCAGGGAGCTCTGCCAGTCGGCGGTCGCCTCCGACGGCTCGATCTCGCCGAAGACCGCGTCGAGGGCGAGTTCGAGGATGTCGTCCTTGGTGTCCACGTACCAGTAGACGGACATCGCGGTGACATTCAGCTCCGCGGCCAGCTTGCGCATGGAGAACTTGGCGAGCCCTTCCATGTCCAGCAGCCGGACCGAGGTCTCCACGATCTTGTCGCGATCGAGCCCGGCGGGCTGACCCGGCTGACCCGGCTGACCCGGCTGACCCGGCTGACCCGGTTTACGGCCGCGCCCGGCCTTCTCGCTGTCCAGCCAGATGCTGGAGGTCGCAGGGTGCTTGGCCCGCTCGGCTGCCCTGACCATGGCGCACCTTCTTGTTCATGTACGCGATGACACGTACGGGGTGATACGAGGGTGAGTGCGACGGACCGAAATGCGCTGGTCCGCCGCACTCGATGCTACTTAGCCCGCGGTGTGCGTGGTGCCGTCCACCTTGTCGGCCGTCTTCTCGGCCGTCTTCTCGGCCGTCTGCTCGGCCGTCTGCTCGGCCGCTTTGTCGAGCGGACCGCCCTGAGCGGGCACGGCGGCCGAGGCCACCGCCTGCTCGGCCCGGCGAAGGAGCGCCGCCGCGAGCAGACCGCCGATGAACACCGCGATCGCGCCCACCAGCTGGCTGGTCTGCAGCCCGCTGGCGAAGGCGTCCGCGATCTCGGTCCGCTCGCCCTCGGTCTTCGCCGCCGCGAGGGCGGCCGGCAGCGAGGAGGCGGTGACGGCGACGAGGGCCGCGAAACGGGCGTTGAGCACGGCACCGAGGACAGCCACACCGAGACCGTTGCCGAACTCGGCGAGCGTGCCGTTGATACCCGCGCCCACACCGGCCTTCTCCGCCGGGATGGCGCTCATGATCGCGTTGGCCATGGCGGGCTGGGCGACCGCGAGGCCGAGACCGAACAGGAACAGACCGAGCAGCATGCCCCAGTAGCTGCCGTCGGTGCCGCCGCCGAGTACCGCGATGGAGGCGAGGCCGAGGGCGACCACGGTCATGCCGAGCAGCACGGTCCGCGGCACGCCCAGCTTCATCAGGAACTTCGGACCGATACCGGTGACGTTCAGGGCGACCACCGTGAGCGCGAGCGGCGCCATCCGCAGACCGGCCTCCAACGGCTCGTATCCGAGGACGAACTGGAGATGCTGGGTCAGCAGGAAGAGCGAACCGCCCATGCCGAAGACGACGAGCAGGGAACCGGAGACGGCGCCGATGAACTTCGGGTTCTGGAAGAAGTGCATGTCGAGCATCGGATACGGGATGCGCAGCTCGTAGAACGCGAAGGCGCCCAGGAAGACCACACCCACCAGGGCCGAGACGAGCACCTGGGCGGAGAGCCAGCCGTGGCCGGGTCCGGAGATGATCGCGAAGACCACCGAGGACATACCGATGGTGGAGAGCAGGGCGCCCATGAGGTCGGGCTTGTCGCCCTGGGGGTTCTTGGACTCGGGCACCAGCTTGATCACGGCGGCCAGGCCGATGAGGGCTACGGGGATGTTGATCAGGAAGATCGCGCCCCACCAGTAGTGCTCGAGGATGAAGCCGCCGACGAGCGGGCCGCAGACGAAGCCGAGCGAGCCGACCGTGGCCCACAGGGCGATGGCCTTGACGCGCTCGGACTCGTCGAAGATCTGCATCACGACGGCGAGCGTGGTGGTCATGAGCAGCGCGCCACCGATGCCCATACCGGCGCGTGCGGCGATCAACTGGCCGCTGGACTGGGCGAGTCCGGCGCACAGGGAGCCGATGCCGAAGAGGGCGAGGCCGATGGCCAGGAGCTTCTTGCGGCCGTAGCGGTCGGCGGCGTTGCCGGCCGTGAGGAGGAGGCCGGACTGGACGAGCGAGTACGCGTTGATCATCCACTGGATGTCGGCGGTGGACGCGTCGAGTTCCGTGGTGAGCGAGGGGATGGCCACGCTCAGGACGGTGTTGTCGAGCAGCACGGTGAGCTGGGCCAGGCAGATGACGCCGAGGATCAGCCAGCGCTGTGGGTGGCCTCCGGTGGAGGGTTGGGCCGTGGTCGGCGCCGTCATTTCGGGAACTCCTTGTACGGTGTACGGGGACCTGGTCCCGTACACCGTACAAGGGTGCCCTATACGCTGTACAGCTCTTTATGGTGGGCTGTCCGGTGGGCTGTCCGGTGGGCCGTGGACAAGTGGGGGTGGGGGACCCTACATAGTGCGCGCGTCCGGTTTGACAGGGTTTGCGGTGGGCGTGAGGTCCCCCTGTCGGGTTGGCTGTCGGGTTGGCTGTGCGGGTTGGCTGTCGGCGGGGATTGTCAGTGGGGGGCGATAGCCTTGGTAGGGCTTGGCCCCCGGGTGGGAGGGGACTGTCCGGCCACCTAGGACTGATGCGTCAGGTCGTACAGCGTCGTGCTTCCCACCGTCACCTTCTCGAAGTTCTCTTGGACCCACTCGGTGATCTGGGACGCGGTGCCGTTGCCGCCCTGGCCGCCGCCCTGGCCGCCGCCCACGAAGTAGTGGATCTTGCCTTCCTTCACGTACTGCTTGAACTGGGCGAGGGTCGGAGACGGGTCGCTGCCGTTGAAGCCGCCGATGGACATCACCGGCTTCTCGGTGGCGAGCTGGTAACTGGCCTGGTTCTGGGAGCCGATGGCGGCGGCGACCCAGGTGTAGTCATCGGCGTTCTCGAGGAGCGCCGCCTTGGTCTTGGCGTCGACGTTCGTGCCGTTGAGCAGGCCGCCCATGCCGCCGCCCGGGCCGCCTTCGGCCATCGCGCCGGTGCCGCCGCCCGGCATACCGCCGGCTTGGTTCTGAGCGTTCCCGTTTCCGTTCTGGTTCTGGTTCTGGTTCTGGTTCTGCGACGGCGGGGTGCCGCCGCCTCCCTGGCCGCCGGTCGGGGGCTGGCCCATTCCGGCGCCACCCGGAGCCTGACCGTTGCCTTGTTGGCCGTTGCCCTGCTGAGCGTTGCCTTGTTGGCCGTTCGCCAGCAGGCCGGGCGGCTGCATCATCCCGCCGCGTTCACCACCCCCACCGCCACCGGGGCCGCCGCCACCGGGGCCGCCACGACCGCCCGCCACAGCGGGACCCGCGGTCACGATCGAGCCGCTGTGGCCTTCGCCGAGCGTCGTCCACGTATACGCGGCAGGGCCGGCAATCCCCGCGAAGAGCCCCAACGAGGCGGCGGCCAGGGCCACTCGGCGCCCGGCGCGGACCGCGAGCAGCAGACCCAGGCCGCCGAGCGCGCCCGCCACGAGGACGGCCACGCGCAGCCACGGCACGTAGTCCGTGGCGCGGCCGAGCAGCACGTACGACCACCAGGCCGTACCCGCGACCACCACCGCGAGGGTCACGGAGGCGAAGAGCCTGCCGCGCTCCTCCCAGAGCACGCTCGCGCCCATGCCGACGAGGGCGGCGATGTAGGGGGCGAGGGCCACCGTGTAGTACTCGTGGAAGATGCCCTGCATGAAGCTGAAGACCACCGCGGTGATCAGCAGCGCCCCGCCCCAGGCGAGGAACGCGGCGCGCGCGGCATCGGTGCGGGCGGCCTTGCGCGTCAGGACCAGACCGGCGAGCAGCAGGAGCAGTGCGGCGGGGAGCAGCCAGGCGATCTGACCGCCGATGTTCGAGGAGAACATCCGGTCGATCCCGGTCTCCCCCCAGCCGCCGCCCTGACCGCCGCCGCCTCCACCGCCGCCGACGCTTCCGGTCTCCTCGCCGTTGATCCGGCCGAGCCCGTTGTAGCCGAAGGTCAGTTCAAGGAAGGAGTTGTTCTGCGAGCCGCCGATGTACGGGCGGGAGGAGGCGGGCCACAGTTCCACGATCGCCACCCACCAGCCGCCCGAGACGACCAACGCCAGGGTGGAGAGGGCGAGTTGGCCAAGTCGCTTGCGAAGCGACACCGGCGCGCACACCGCGTAGAGGACAGCCAGCGGCGGCAGGATCACGAAGGCCTGCAGCGTCTTGGCCAGGAACGCGAAACCGACCGCGACACCTGCCCACACCAGCCACTTCGTGCGCCCGTGCTCGATCGCCCGCAGCACGCAGTACACGGCGACGGTCATCAGGAGCGCGAGCAGCGCGTCGGGGTTGTTGAAGCGGAACATCAGCGCGGCGACCGGGGTCGTCGCGAGGACGGTGACCGAGAGCAGTCCCGCGCCAGCGGAGAACTTCCGCCGTACGGCCGCGTACAGGACGGCCGCCGTCGCGACCGCCATCAGGACCTGGGGCAGCAGGATCTGCCAGGAGCCGAGTCCGAAGAGCCGTACGGACAACGCCATCGGCCACAGCGATGCCGGGGGCTTGTCGACGGTGATCGCGTTCGCGGCGTCCGAGGAGCCGAAGAAGAAGGCCTTCCAGCTCTCGCTGCCGGCCTGGACGGCGGCGGAGTAGAAGGAGTTGGCGTAGCCGGAGGCGCTCAGGTTCCAGGTGTAGAGCGCGGCGACCAGGAGCAGGAGGCCGAGCAGCGCGGGACGGACCAGGCGCGGGTCGTCGGGCCTCCCTCTCCACATCCTGTGGACGAACGAGGGCTCGCGGCGGCGGTGCGCCGGGGTGGTCACGGGGGGCAGAGCGGTGGTGGTCATCGGTGCTCCATGGAGTTATCCACAGGTCGGGCGGGGGAGTTGGCCGGGCGATAGCCTGGGAAGGGCTCCGGCCCCCGGGCGGGAGGGGACTGGTCCGGGTGGGCCGGCGGGGACTGATCCAGACCCTCCGACCCCGCCTGATCCGGAAACACCCAAACCCGGAAGAGCAGAAACCTCAGCACCGTCGCCGCCAGATTCGCCGCGATCAGCACGATCAGCTCGGTGGTGTGCGACGGGTGGCCCGCCGCCGTGTCGAGCGCGGCCAGCGAGCCGCTGGTCAGGGCGAGCCCGATGCCGAAGACCACGAGCCCCTGGGCCTGATGGCGCAGGGCGCGTTCCCGGCCGCGTACGCCGAAAGTGAGCCGGCGGTTGGCCGCGGTGTTGGCGAGCGCGGAGACGAGCAGGGCGGCGGCGTTGGCGCCCTGCGGTCCGAGCCAGGTGCGGAAGGCGGAGTAGAGCGCCAGGTAGACGAGGGTGGACAGGGCGCCGACGACGCAGAATCCGACCAGTTGACGGGCCAATCCCCTGGGCACCCCCGTTAGTTGACGGTCACGCGGGTCCTCGCCGAAGGGGCGCGCGAGGCGGTCCAGAGGAAGGGCGCCCACGGCGAGGGCGCGGCCCACGCGCCACACACCCAACAGGTCCTCGGTGGCGGTGCGCACGATGTGCACGGTCGAGTCCGGGTCGTCGACCCAGTCCACCGGCACCTCGTGGATTCGCAGGCCCGCCCGCTCGGCGAGCACGAGCAGCTCGGTGTCGAAGAACCAGCCGGTGTCCTCGACCATCGGAAGCAGCCGCTGGGCCACGTCCCGCCGTATGGCCTTGAATCCGCACTGGGCATCGGAGAAACGCGCCTGCAGCGAGCCGCGCAGGATCAGGTTGTACGTACGCGAGATGAACTCCCGCTTGGTCCCGCGCACCACCCGCGAACTGCGGGCGAGCCGCGAGCCGATCGCAAGGTCCGAGTGCCCGGAGATCAGCGGGGCGACCAGCGGCAGCAGCGCGTTGAGGTCGGTGGACAGGTCCACGTCCATGTACGCGAGGACGGGGGCGTCCGACTGCGACCAGACCGTGCGCAGCGCGCGGCCGCGGCCCTTCTGTTCGAGGCGGTGGAAGGCCACTTCCTCGATCATCTCGCTCAGATACGAGGCGATCTGCGGGGTCCGGTCGATGCTCGCGTTGTCGGCGATCGTGATCCGGAAGCCGTAGGGGAAGGTCTCCACCAGATGTGCGTGGAGTCTTCGGACACAGGGTTCGAGGTCCTTCTCCTCGTTGTAGACGGGGACCACGACGTCGAGCACCGGTGTTCCCCTGACCTCGGCGGGCAGATGCCGCCGGGCCGGCAGGGTCTGAGGGCGAGGTTCGCTTGGCATGGCACGAGCCTCGCCAAGTGCCCTGTCACGGCAGTGTGGTGAGCCTGTGCCCCGCCTGTGAGTGATCGCCCGCCCGGGTGATCCGGGGCAGCGTCACGGTGAACAGGGTGCGCCCGGGTGCGCTCGTGACGTGCACGTTCCCGCCGTGGGCGGTCACCACCGCCCGTACGATCGCCAGGCCGAGCCCTGTCGAACCGGCCTCGGTACTGCCCGCCGCGCGGGCGCGCGAGGCGTCGCCGCGGGCGAAGCGCTCGAAGACGTACGGAATCAACTCGGGTGGAATTCCCGGCCCGTTGTCCTCGACCTCGATGCCGACGTACGCTCCCGCGATCCGTACCCGCGCGGTGACGACCGTCCCGGCCGGTGTGTGCGTGCGGGCATTGGCCAGCAAGTTGACCAGGACCTGGTGCAGACGCGCGGGGTCGGCCGGTGCGAGCGCGGGCTCGTCGGGCAGTTCGAGCCGCCAGACGTGATCGGTGCCCGCCACGCGTGCGTCCCCGACCGCGTCGACCACCAGCATCGACAGGTCGGTCGACTCGTACGAGAGCGGTCTGCCGTTGTCGAGCCGGGCGAGCAGCAGCAGATCCTCGACGAGCCCGGTCATCCGGGTCGCCTCGGACTCGATACGCCCCAGTGCGCGGCGGGTGTCGGGGCCGGTCTCCTCGCGGCCGCGGCGGGTCAGCTCGGCGTAGCCCCGTATCGAAGCAAGTGGCGTACGCAGCTCATGGCTGGCGTCCGCGACGAACTGGCGTACGCGGGTCTCGCTCTCCTGGCGCGCCTGCAGTGCGTCGTGCACATGGTCGAGCATGCGGTTCAGGGCCGCGCCGACCTGACCCACTTCCGTGCGGGGGTCGGCGTCGGGGACGCGTTCGTCGAGGGCGGGTTCGCCTCTGTGGAGCGTGAGTTCGGCGACGCGGGTGGCGGTGGTGGCGACCCTGGTGAGCGGGCGCAGCGCCACGCCGACCGTGACGGCACCGGCGATTCCGGCGGCGACCAGGCCGGCGCCGGCCACGCACAGTTCGACGACGACCAAGGTGCTGATCGTGTCGTCGACCGCGGACGTGGCCATGCCGACGAGCAGTGCGCCGTGCACACCGCCCGGGGTGTACTCGACGCGGTAGTCGCCGAGGCCGGGCAGCGACACCGTGTGCGGCTCTCCGTCCTTGGCCACCCCGTCGAGCGCGGCCGCCTGGTCCGCCGTGAGGTCGGTGACCTCGGCGGGACCCAGGGCGTCGCTGCTCTCCGTGCTGATGGCGGCCCGCTGCACCCGGCCGTCCTCGACGGTCGCGCCGATCGTGCCGAAGTCCTGTCCGGGGAGTGTCAGGAACTTGAGCGGGTCCTCGTCCTGCGGGCCGTTCACGGGCTGCTGACCAGGAGGCTGACCGCCCGCGCGCCGGGCGAGCTCGGAGAGCTGGGTGTCCAACTGCTCGTACAGATAGGACCTGAGCGCGACCGCCGTCACCGTGCCGATGACCGCACAGACCACCGCGATCAGTGCGACCGCCGAGACGACGAGGCGGGTGCGCAGTGACCGCGGCCTTCTCATCGGGCGCCGGCTCCGGTGGGCTGAGGAGCCTGCTCGGTCTCCGCGGGCCGGATCAGATAGCCGGCCCCGCGCCGCGTGTGGATCATCGCGGGCCGTCCCGCGTCCAGCTTCTTCCTGAGATACGAGATGTAGAGCTCGACGACGTTCGCCTTGCCGCCGAAGTCGTAGCTCCACACGCGGTCCAGGATCTGCGCCTTGCTCAGGACCCGGCGCGGATTGCGCATCAGATAGCGGAGCAGCTCGAACTCGGTGGCCGTGAGCTGGATCTGCTCACCGCTGCGCGTCACCTCGTGGCTGTCCTCGTCGAGCGTCAGATCGCCGACGGTGAGCAGGGATTCGCTCCGCTTGGCGGCCGCGCCGGAGCGGCGGATCAGTCCGCGCAGCCGGGCCACGACCTCCTCCAGGCTGAACGGCTTGGTGACGTAGTCGTCGCCGCCCGCCGTGAGCCCGGCGATCCGGTCCTCCACGGCGTCCTTGGCCGTCAGGAAGAGCACGGGGACGTCAGGGGCGTCGGCCCGTACGCGGCCGAGCACGGTGAGCCCGTGCATGTCGGGCAGCATCACGTCGAGGATCACGGCGTCGGGGCGGAAGGACCGTGCGGCCTGGATGGCGCTCGCGCCGTCGTGGGCGGTGCGCACCTCCCAGCCCTCGTAGCGCAGGGCCATGGCGAGCAGCTCGGTGATCGCAGGCTCGTCGTCCACGACGAGCACCCGTACGGGAGAGCCGTCCGGCCGGAACAGTTCGGTACGTGCATCGCTATTGGTGGGTGCCATAGGCACACGGTGGTGTGCGGGCCTGAGAGCGGGCTTGCCCGAATCTGTGAATTCCCTGAGAAACGGGTGAGAGCGCCTAGGGGCGCCTAGAGGGTGTCCGGGGTGCGCGCGATGTCAGGCTCCAAGTACACGATGCAGTGCACCTGGACCGCCGCCCGCACCCGCGCCTCCGCCTCGTCGATGGCGCGGGCCACCTCGGCGGCCGTGTCGTCGTGCGCGACGCTGATCTTTGCCGCTACGAGGAGATCGTCCGGGCCCACGTACATGGTCCGCAGACCAAGGACACCGGTGACGGTGTCCCCGTCCACAAGGGCGGTGCGGATCGCGTCGACGTCCTCCTCGCCGGCGCCCTCGCCGAGCAGCAGGCTCTTCGTCTCGACGGCGAGAATGACGGCGATGATGACGAGCAGGACGCCGATGCAGAGCGTGCCGATGCCGTCCCAGACCCCGTTGCCGGTGATCAGGGCGATGCCGACACCGATGAGCGCGAGGAACAGACCGCAGATGGCGCCCAGGTCCTCCAGGAGGATGACCGGCAGTTCCGGGGCTTTGGCGGTGCGGACGAACTGCCACCAACTCCGGCCGCCCCGTACCTCGTTGGCCTCTTTCACGGCCGTACGCAGGGCGAAGGCCTCCGCGAAGATCGCGAAGGTCAGCACGCCCACCGGCCAGTACCAGTGCTCGATCGCATGCGGGTCCGAGATCTTGTGCCAGCCCTCGTAGAGGGCGAAGAGGCCGCCGAGCGAGAAGAGCACGATGGCGACGATGAAGCTGTACACATAGCGCTCACGGCCGTAGCCGAAGGGGTGCTGCGGGGTGGCGGCCCGCTGGGCCCGTTTGCCGCCGAGCAGCAGCAGGGCCTGGTTGCTGGAGTCCGCGATCGAGTGCACGCCCTCGGCGAGCATGGACGAGGAGCCGCTGAAGGCCCAGGCCACCAGCTTCGCGGCGGCGATCGCCAGGTTGGCGCAGAGCGCCGTCACCACTGCCTTGGTACCGCCGCCTGCCGCCATGCCACGATCGTCACCCGACGCGACGGCCGCCGCATCCGGACGGGGCGGCGGCGCGGCGGGGGAAGGGGGGTCGGCGGGTGCGGCGGGTGGTCAGTTCTCGGCTGCCTCCCTGCGGAACCCATAGCTCCGCTCCACCTTCGCCACATGGCAGGTGTAGCTGTCGTACCACTCGGCGCGTCCCTGCTTGCGCACCCGCTGGTGCTCCATGTTCTGCCGCCAGGCCTTGATGGCCTCCTCGTCGCGGAAGTACCCGACGGTGATGCTCAGGCCGCCGGGATCGGTCGCGTTCTCGTGCCCGAGATAGCCGGGGACGTCCTTGACGAGCTCGTTCATCAGCGCGGCGGCGTCCCCGTACCCGGACTCGTAGACCTCGGGGTACTTCACGGAGGTGAAAACGACGGTGTAGTAGGGCGGTTCGAAAGGCTGAACGGGCTTGATCTCCATGCAGCCAGCCTGCGGTTCGGCCTCGTGCGGTGTCCATGCCCGCCGGGGAAAGGGATCCAAGACTTGACCATCGGCGGTCCTGGGCAGAGTCGGTTCTGGGCAGAGGCGGGCCGGGCCGGCGGTGCGGCCAGGCGCGGCAGTGGGGCCAGGCGCGGTGGTGCGGCCGGATCAGAACAGCCCGCCCTGCACACCCCCCAGTTCCCCGGTGGGAAACGTCGTCCCCGTGCCCACGCCCTCCGCCGAAGCCAGCCGCCAGCCCGCGAGCAGCCGGCTGTCCACCACAAGACCTCGCCCCGGCCCCGGGCCGAGCCCGATGTCCAGATGCAGATCGGGCCCCACCGCGGCCACCAGCCGCCCCGCCACCAGGCCACCGTCCGCCAGCTCCCGTACGACGGAGGCGGGCCGGCCCAGGTCCGCGAGCCCGAACTCCCCACGGTGGTCGACCACTTCGCACACCGCCGGCGTCAGCGACTCCGGCCACCCCGCCAGCCCCACCGCCCGCGCGTGCGCCGCCCGCAGCTCCGCGGCCCACTCCTGAACCGGCGGCAGCGCCCCGCGCACCAGCCGCTTGCGCACGTACGGGATCCGGTCCGGGACCCCGAGCGCCACCCCCACCAGCTCCTCCACCCGGCGCGCCGCCATCAGCGGTCCGCGGGCGAGCCAGGTGAACGCCACCGCGCCCTGTTCGAGCAGGCGCGCCGGCCCTCGCTCGTCCGCCGTGATCCCGACCTTCAGCAACTCCGGCCCGAAGTAGGCGAGATAGACCGCGTACGGGCGCGGATCATCGGCCATCGTGTCCGCCGCGACCGAGTACGAGCGGTCGATCCGCGCGCACTCCTCGCACTGCGCGCGCGTGGCCCGCACCGCCACCGCGGCCCCTGTCGGACAAGGCGTACGCCGACCGCCCCGCCACACCCCGAGACAGCCGCGCCCGCCGCGCGCCACGAAGGCCAGCTCCTGCCCGTACGCGAGCACGCTCTCGCGCCCACCACGCCCGGGCGCCCACCACCCGAGCGCGGGCCGGCCCTCCCGCCACCGCACGCCTGTGCACCACCACGTCATGAGGGCCATCCTGGTACCCATGACTGACAGTCGCGGTCCTCACCGAGCCCCGGCCGGCACCCAGGCCCTGACCTGGCAGGTCACGGAGACCGGTGGTTTCGAGACGGCCTGGGTCACCCCGACGGGTCCCCGCGCCTTCACCGCCCGCGGCCGTGTGTTCGCGGCCCTCCCCCACCCGTACTGGCTCTCTTACGAACTGGAGACAGCCGAGGACTGGATCACCCGCCGGATCCGCGTCACCGCCGAAACCCCGGACGGCACAGGCCGGTTGGACCTGTGCCGGGACGGGAGCGGCGGCTGGAGCGCGAACGGCGCACCGCTCCCGTGGGCGGATCCCGCCGCCCTGGACTGCGACCTGGGCCTGTCCCCGCTCACCAACTCGATGCCGGTACTCCGCCACGGCCTGCACCGCACTCCGGGCACCCACGACTACCTGATGACCTGGATCTCGGTCCCGGACCTGACAGTCCACGCCTCGCCGCAGACTTACGCGCACAGGGGGCCGGGTCCGGCGGGTACCCGGGTGCACTTCACTTCGGGCGACTTCGAGAGCGAGATCGAGTTCGACAGCGCCGGCTTCGTCACCAGCTACGCGGGCTTGGCCCACCGCCTGCATCCGGCGCCGTGACTACCCCTTGAGCAGGTCGCGTAGCGCGGCCGCGGTCTTCGTCGCGTCGTACCCCTCGGGCACGCCCTTGATCAGGATGATGTCCCCGTCGAGATGCCGCTTCCGCAGCGGCGCGATCTCCTGATACGCGGCCGAGTCCCACCAGGCGCGCGCCTCGTCCAGCCCCGGGAACCCGATCATGACGACATCCTCCTCCCAGCTCCCTTCGAGCACCTCGTGCGGTGTGACATGGACGAGGAAGCGCCCGCCGTACGGCTCGAAGGTCGCGGGAATGCGCTCGATGTACTCGGCGACCTCCGGGTGCAGCTCGCCCTTGCGCAGTCGGGCTATGACGTAGGCGGACATGGTGACCTCCGGTTCGCAGCGGCTCGTTGCCTTCGTTGTGCCTCGATGGTGGCAGCGGCGGTACGGGGGGTCGATTACCCGGCGGGTAATAGGGCTGCTCGGTTCCTCGGCAACAAGACCCGGGGGACTCTCCCGAAGCTCACGTCACGAAGTGCCGCGCCAGCCCTGTACGAGGCCGGCGACATGGGCGGGCGCGTCGGCCGGATCGAGCGGGGCGTGCCCGACGAGCAGGCGGTACCAGAACGGTCCGAAGACCTGGTCGACCGCGAGGTCCGCATCGGTGCCCACAGGCAGTTCACCGCGCTCGATCCCTCGCTTCACCAGCCCGCCGAGTGCGAGACGCCGGCTCTCCACCCACTCGCGGAACGGCACCTCGAAGTCCGGGTCGAGCTGCGCCTCCGCCATCAGGCCGCGAAGCGCCTTGACCCGCAGGGGGTGTTCACCCACCCGGTAGAGCTCCGTGACGAATGCCGTGAGGTCACCGGTGAGGCTGCCGGTGTCCGGCGCGGGCATGCGCTGCTCGACGGTCTCGCGGTAGGCGTCCATGACGAGGGTCGGCTTGGACTTCCACCAGCGGTAGATCGTGCTCTTCGCGACGTTCGCCCGCTTGGCGACGCCCTCGATGGTCACGCCCCGATAGCCGACCTCCTCAAGGAGCGCCACGGCTGCGGTGAGCACAGCGGCGTGTGCGTCCTGGCTGCGCACCCGGCCGCCGGTACGGGGGGAAGGGCGCTCACCGGGCTCTTTCTGAGAGGGCACGACGGTCACGGTAGCAGCGTGGTAGCTTCAATCGAAACGCGACGCAGCGTTTCGATTAATGGGTTCGCTGATGATCAGGGGAGAGTCATGAGCACGATCGTCGTCTCACACGGTTACGGCATGAGCAGCACCGACCACTGGTACCCGTATCTGCGCTCCGAGCTGGGCGCGGCGGGCCATGAGGTACACGTCCCCCAACTGCCGGACGCCCAGGCTCCGCAGGCCGAGGCCTGGCTCAAGAGCCTGTCCGCCGAGACCTCCTCCGCGGCGCCCGCCGACACCGTCCTGGTCGGGCACAGCCTCGGCGGGGTCAACATCCTGCGCCTGCTCCAGGCACACGACACCGAGACCGAGGGCGCGTTCGCCGGTGTGGTCCTGGTCGCCTCGATGGCGGGCGAGGTCGGCTACGACGCCCTCGCCGGCTTCTTCGAGCCGGACTTCGACTGGCCCCGAATCCGCCGCGCCGCCCGGTCGTTCCGCATCCTGCACGCGGCCGACGACCCGGTCTCCGGGGAGGCCACCCCCTGGCACATCATGAAGTTCGTGACCGAACTGGGCGCCACAGCCACGGTCACCGCCGAAGGCGGCCACTTCCCGAGCACCGACGGCACACAGCTGCAGCTGCCCGAAGCGGTCCGGCTGGTGAACGACACCCTGCGCGGCTGACCCCGGCCAGTGCGGTCGCCGTACATCGCTGCCGCACTTCGCCGCCGTACGGGCAACGCAAGAGGCCCCCGGATGATCTCCGGGGGCCTCTTGCCTATGTGCACTCGGCAGGATTCGAACCTGCAACCTTCTGATCCGTAGTCAGATGCTCTATCCGTTAAGCTACGAGTGCTTGTTCTGCTGTCCCGCTTCGGTGCTTTCACCCCGCTCGCGGCGACAGGAAGAACATTACATGACTGCCGCCGCCATGTGAAATCCGTTAGCCGCACCCCTTGTGAGCTGCGAAAACGTTGAGATCCGTACATGCGGACGACCTCGTGCGAAACGACTCAGGGAGCCCTCGTCGTAGGACGTGGACTCCCTGAGTCGTTACTGCGGAGGCGGAGGGATTTGAACCCTCGATGGGATTGAAGTCCCAAACCGCATTAGCAGTGCGGCGCCATAGACCGGACTAGGCGACGCCTCCAGCACACCGGCGCGAGCGCGTGGTGCGTTGCAGATGATGACACAGCCGAGCGGGCTGTCACCAATCGACCCCCACGGTACTAGGCGCGTGGGCGGCAGGGCAAAGCATTCCGCGGCGGGGCACTGCGGGGAAGCGGGCGCGCAACGTCCGGGGCGCGAGCGCGTTGAACAGTGTGTCCGTCCCACCCCTGGAGTCCCCATGCTGTTGCGCCGTATCGCCGTTTCCCTCGCCGCGTCGCTCGCGGCGGTGGCCGTCGTGCCCGCGGTCGCCCAGGCCGATGAGCCGCCGGCCCATGCGCTGCCCGAGCCGCAGCCCGATGTGCTGACCATCACGTCCGGGGCCGGACCGATGACGCCGTACGAGACCTTCGAGCTGAGCTGCGCCGCGGACGGGAGCGGCGGCGGGGGACATCCGCAGGCCGACGAGGCGTGCGCGCGGCTCGACGCGATGGCGGGGGAAGGGCGCGAACCCTTCGCGCCCGTGCCCGCCGACATGCTCTGCACCATGCAGTACGGAGGTCCGGAGACCGCACACATCACCGGGACCTGGCGCGGACAGCCGGTCGACGCCAGTTTCGACCGCAGCAACGGGTGCGAGATCGGGCGGTGGAACCAGCTGGTGCCCGTACTGCCCGCGGCCTCGCCCGACTCCGGTGGTCCGCGCGTCTGGTGAGCGGATCCCGACGAACGGCTCCCACTGAGTGGCTCCCACCGAGCGGATCCCACCGAGTGGCCCCCACTGACCGGCTCCGGCGGGCCTCAGCGGCGAGCGTCCGCGCGTTCGTGACCAGGCGCGCACACCTCCTTCCTGGGATCTCCCTCTCATCCGGCGTCCCGACCGCAACCCGTGCCCGTAGACTCCCTGAAGTGACATGCCACGGGGCAGGGGGCAAGCCGGCCCGGGTGGCGCGCAAGGTGCGGTAACAGGGAGGACCCGTCGTCGTGAGCAGCAGGCCATCCCGAGGCGCTGCTCGCCTCGCAGCCATACTCGACGCCCTGCCCGACGCGCTGTTGCTCGTCAACGCCAACGGCACGGTGGTCAACGCCAACACCATCGCGCTCGATACGTTCGAGGCGCCGGGTACGGCTCTTGTGGGGCGGGGGCTGCTCGACCTCCTGCCCGAATTCGACTCGCGGCTGATCCCGGGTTCGATGCGGCGGCCCGATACGGCCGACGAGCGCGGGCGGACCAAGCCGACGCGGATGACCGCGCGCAGGACCGACGGCAGTGAACTGCCCGTCGAGGTGACCAGCGCCGGTCTGGACGGACGCGAGGCGTACGACAGCCAAGGTGCGTGGGGCGGCGAGCTGTTGATGCTCGTCGTACGGGATCTTTCGGGCACCGTCGACACCGAGGCCGAGCTCGCACGGCAGCAGCGGCAGACCGAGATGATCCTGCGGGCCGCGGCCGAGGGCGTGGTCGGTACGGACACGGAGGGGCGGGTCGTCCTCGTCAATCCGGCCGCCGCGCAGATCCTCGGGTACCGGGCGAGCGACCTGGGCGGCAAGGAGCTGCACGCGCTGGTGCAGCACTCGCGCCCGGACGGTGAGCCCTTCCCGTACGAGGAGAGCCCGCTCGCCGACACCCTGCGCTCCGGCCGCAAGCACCGTGTGCGCGGGCAGGTTCTGTGGGCCAAGGACGGCAAGCAGGTCGCGGTCGATCTGACCACCGCTCCCGTACGCGACGGGGATCAGCTGGTCGGCGCGGTGCTCGCGTTCACCGACCGGCGGCCCTACGACGCCCTTGAGGCGAGGCTCGCCGCGCAGGAGACCGAAGCGCGGGAGAAGTACGAGGCTCTGGAGCGCAGCGAAGGCGAGCGCTACGCGGCGCTCGAAGCGCGGGAGGGCGAGCGCTACGCGGAGCTGGAGTCGCGGGAGCGCGAGCGGTACGCCGAGCTGCAGGAACGGGAAGCCGCGCGCTACGACGAGCTCGCCGAGCGCGAGCGGGGGCGCTACGAGGAACTGGCCGCGCGCCGTGCGCAGCTGCTCGCGGTGCTCGGTGAGTCGTTGCGCGGGCCGCTCGACCATCTGCGCGGGGAACTCGGCACTCTCGCCGCCGATCCGGCGGGCCAGCTCTGGCCCGAGGCCAACCAGATCCTGCACCACCTGGCCGCCGGCTATACGCGGATGACGACGCTCGTCGACAACGTCCTGAACTACCAACTGCTCGACGATGGTTCGCACTCGCTGCACAAGGTCCCCGCGCTGCTCGACCGCGTCGTGACCGCCGGTGTCGAGGGCGCTGTCGAGCTGATCGGGCCCGGGCGGGCGCAGTTCGCGGTGCACGCGCCGCCGATCGAGGCCGAGGTGGACGCCGGGCGGCTCGCCACGGCGCTCGCGCATCTGATCGCGGATGTGGCGGGGATCGACTCGACCGGTAATGCGCGCGCCGCCGATCCGGCGGCCGGATACGTCGACTCCACGATCGTGGTCGCGGCGGCGCAGCGCGGTGAAGTCGTACGCATCGAGGTGCGCGGTCCGTTCCCGGGCGGCGATCCGGTGCACGCTCCGCTGGTGGCGGGGATCGTAAGGGCGCACGGCGGTGTGCTGCAGACGCACGAGGTGCCCGGGATGGGCGGTAGCGCGTTCGTACTCGAAGTGCCGATCGGGTCGGGTGCGGGGACCGTCGAGGCGGCGCCCGCGGGGAGCGAACTGGCGCTGCCCGAGCAGGCTTCCGCGCCCGTCGAGCCTTCGTCCGACGAGCAGTCGGCGGGTGGGCGGCGGCGCGCACGGCGGTCGTCCGTGGATTCCTTCCTGGACAACGGGCTTGGACACGCCGGGTCTACCGGTCACGCAGGACATACAGGGCATACGGGGCCTGCGGACACCGGCACGCCCGCGGAGAACTCACCCGCGCCGACCGGACGGCGGCGCCGTCGGGGTGTCGCGACGGCCGAGGCCGAGCGGGTGCCCGCGCAGAACACCGCCGATTCGGACGGCGCCGGAATCTCCGTGTCCGGCGGCGGGAGCGGTACGGGGCGTCGGCGCCGTAAGGGCGCGGAAGGCGCTGCGGCCGAGGCCGCGCAGGGCACTACCGCTCAGGGCACTGCCGCGCAGGCCACGACTACTCAAGGCACGGTCGCTCAAGGTGCGGTCGCTCAAGGCGCCGTGGTGACAGCGGCCGAGCATGCCGCCGGAGCGCCGGCGGGGGCGCCGGGGCTCGGTGCGGCGGTGCCGCCGCAGGGCATGCCCGCGGCCGAACCCATGGCCGAGCTGGTGGCGCCCACGGGGCGCAGGGCACGGCGGGAGGCGGGGACTGTTGCCGCACTGCCGCCGGCCGGGACGACAGCGGCCTCATCCGAAACCGGGACCGGAACCGGAGCCGAGACCGGAGCCACAGCCGGGACCGCAGCCGAAAGCGATGCCGACGGGGCGCAGCCGACGGGCCGGCGGCGCAGGGCGCTTGCCGCGGCCGCCGAGCGGGCCGCCGCGGAGGAGTCGGGCTCGGGCCGTACCGCCTTCGCGCTGCCGCCCGCCGAGGCGGACCGCGCTCCGGGGGCGACGGGCGAGGCGACCGTGCTCGACGAGGCCGGCTCTCCGGCCGTGCACCCGCACGACAACGTCGGCGCACAGTCCCACGACGGTGTGCACGCGGGCGGCCCGGCCGCGCCGGGCATCCCCTCCGTACACACTCCGCCGCAGCCCCACCCGGCCGAGGCCCCGAGCGGGCGGCGGCGGGCGCGGCCCGCTGAGGCGGAGGAGCTGCCGGAGCCCGGTGCCGTGGCGGATGCCTCGCAGGCCTCCGTACAGGAAGAGGTTTCCGCGGACGCCCCCGCGCAGGACGCTCAGGACTCGGAGGCCGCACCGCAGGCCCCCACCGCGGCGACCACCGGGACCGCGCGCCCCGCGCAGCCCTTGCCCGCCGAGGCGACGGCGGACAGCAACTCCTCGCAGGGGCGCGGGTTCAGTGTGCGCACGCTCGGGCAAGGGGTGCCGTTCGCGCAGCACTTCGCCGAGCAGCAGCGCCAGCCCGGGCTGCCGCCCCTGCCGTCCGCGCGTGGTGGGCAGAGTCTGGGCGGCCAGTCGCCGGCCGGGTCCGGGCGGCGGCGCAAGCTGGGGACACCGCCGGATCCTCGGCGGTCGGAGGAGTCCACAGGGTCCGCCGGATCCGCCGGGTCCACGGCACCTTCGGATGCCACGGAGGCCGCGCAGACCCCACCGACCCCACAGACCGCGCAGACCTCGCAGGCCCCTCAGCCCTCCGCGAAGCCTGAGGCCGCCGCGCCCGGCACCTCCCCCGCCGTATCGCAGCCGTTGCCGCCCCTGCAGCCGGACCGTACGCAGGGTCAGGGCCGTTCGTACGCGATCGGCGCGCCCGACGAGGGCGCCGAGGGGCCGCAGGCGCTCGACGGTCCGGGCGGAGCGGTCGAGGTGGCGAACCGGCCCCAACCGCGGCCGATGGACGACGAGTTGCCCCCCGAGCCGCTGGACAATCCGCGTCGGCTGCTCGTGTGGCCCGCACCCGATGTCTCCACGCAGCAGGCGCTGAGCGACCGCGGCTACCGGCCCGTGATCGTGCACTCCCGTGAGGAGGTCGACGCGCAGATCGCGGCGTTCCCCGCCGCGCTGTTCGTGGACCCGCTGACCGGGCCGATCACCCGGACCGCGCTGCAGGCCCTGCGGCAGGCGGCGGTGGCGGCCGAGGTGCCGGTCATGGTGACGGCCGGGCTCGGGCAGGCCTCGCGCGAGGCGGCGTACGGCGCCGATCCCGCCGTACTCCTCAAGGCACTCGCCCCGCGGGACAGCGAGCAGCATCCGCCGCGGGTGCTGCTCATCGAGGAGCACGAGGAGATCGCGCTCGCGCTCACCGCTTCCCTCGAGCGGCGCGGGATGCAGGTGGCGCGGGCCGCTTCGGACGCCGACGCGGTGACGCTCGCGACGCAGATGCGGCCGAACCTGGTGGTGATGGACCTGATGCAGGTACGTCGCCGGCGGGCCGGGATCGTGGACTGGCTGCGGGCGAACGGGCAGCTCAACCGGACCCCGCTCGTCGTCTACACGGCAGCCGTCGACCAGCCGGATCTGCCGAAGCTGGCCTCCGGGGAGACGGTGCTCTTCCTGGCGGAGCGCTCGACGAGTGTCGAGGTGCAGACGCGGATCGTGGATCTCCTTGCGAAGATCGGCACCAACGGCGTCGGCACCAACTAGCTTCCGCGGTACGGCGAAGGGGCGGGCTCACGCGGAGCCCGCCCCTTCGCCGTACGGAAATACTCAGTCGAGCTCTACTACGTCAAGACCGCCCTCCGCGTACTGCCTGCGGATCACCTTCTTGTCGAACTTGCCGACACTCGTCTTCGGAACCGCCTCGACGATCGACCAGCGCTCGGGAAGCTGCCACTTGGCGATCTTCGTGGCGAGGAAGTCGCGGAGCTGGTTGAAGTCCGCGGACGAACCCTCCTTCAACACGACGGTGGCGAGCGGGCGTTCGCCCCACTTCTCGTCGGGGACCGCGACGACCGCCGCTTCGGCGACCTCGGGGTGCGACATGAGGGCGTTCTCCAGCTCGACCGACGAGATCCACTCGCCGCCGGACTTGATGACGTCCTTCGCGCGGTCGGTCAGGGTGAGGAAGCCGTCCGCGCTGATCACGCCGACGTCGCCGGTCTTGAGCCAGCCGTCCTCGCTGAACTTGTCCTCTGGCCTGAAGTTCTCGCCGCCCGCGCCGCCGTAGTACGAACCCGCGATCCACGGGCCGCGGACCTCGAGCTCACCGGCGGACTCGCCGTCCCACGGCAGGAGTTCACCGGCCGGGCCGACCAGGCGCGCCTCGACGCCCGCGGGGAAACGGCCCTGGGTCAGGCGGTACGCCATCTCCTCCTCCGTGCCCACGACATTGGCCGGCGGACGGGCGATCGTGCCGAGCGGGGAGGTCTCCGTCATGCCCCACGCGTGGCAGACGGTGGCGCCGAGCTTGTCGAAGGCCTCCATCAGGGCCGGCGGACAGGCCGAGCCGCCGATGGTCACCTGCTTCATACAGCTGATGTCGCGCGGACGCTGCTGCAGTTCGCCGAGCAGGCCCTGCCAGATGGTGGGGACGGCGGCGGCGTGCGTGGGCTGCTCGCGCTCGATCATCTCGGCGAGCGGGCCGGGCTGCAGGAAGCGGTCCGGCATCAGCATGTTCACGCCGGTCATGAAGACGCCGTGCGGCAGACCCCAGGCGTTGACGTGGAACTGCGGAACCACGATGAGGCTCGTGTCCTGGTCGGTGAGACCCATGGACTGCGCCATGTTGACCTGCATCGAGTGCAGGTAGATGGAACGGTGCGAGTAGACGACACCCTTGGGGTCGCCCGTGGTGCCGGAGGTGTAGCACATGGCCGCGGCCTGGCGTTCGTCTATCTCGGGCCAGTCGTACGAGGTCGCCTTGCCGGCCAGGAGCTCCTCGTACTCGTGCACCTGGACATTGGCCCCGTCGAGCAGCGAACGGTCGCCCGGGCCGCTGATCACCACGTGCTCGATGGGCGCGAGATGCGGCAGGAGCGGGGCGAGCAGGGGCAGCAGGGAGCCGTTCACGAGCACCACGCGGTCGGCCGCGTGGTTGACGATCCACGCCAACTGCTCAGGGGGAAGCCGCAGGTTGAGCGTGTGGAGTACGGCGCCCATGGAGGGAATCGCGAAGTATGCCTCGACATGTTCCGCGTTGTTCCACATCAGGGTCGCCACGCGCTCGTCGCCACGGACCCCGAGGTCGTCGTGGAGTGCGTGGGCGAGCTGAGCGGCGCGGGCGCCGATGTCGGCGAAGGAGCGGCGGTGCGGCTCGGCCTCGCCGGTCCAGGTGATCACCTGGGACGTGCCGTGGATGGTCGACCCGTGCATGAGGAGACGGGTCACGGTCAGCGGTACGTCCTGCATCGTGCTCAGCACGGCGTCCTCCCGGTGGGCGCTACGGAGCAGTAGGGATGCGCCGATTCTCACCGCATACCTGCTGGTATGTCACTAGCCAGCCGGATGATCGATCAGGTCAGGAGGGGTTTCGCAGGTTTCGGGTCAGCGTACGGGAGCGCTTTTGATCAGCGGACAGGGGTCAGTTCCGGGTCCTCGCGGAGCTTGCCGAGCGCGCGGGAGACGGCGCTCTTGACCGTGCCGATCGAGACACCGAGCACCTCGGCGGTCTGCGCCTCGCTGAGGTCCTCGTAGTACCTGAGGACGACCATCGCGCGCTGGCGGTCGGGGAGTTTCATGATCGCGCGCCACATCGCGTCCTTGAGCGCCTGCTGCTCGGCGGGGTCGGAGACGGGGACCGGCTCGGGCTCGGGCAGCTCGTCGCAGGCGAACTCGTCGACCTTGCGCTTGCGCCACTGCGACGTGCGCGTGTTGAGCAGGGCGCGGCGTACGTAGCCGTCGAGGGCGCGGTGGTCCTCGATGCGCTCCCAGGCGACGTACGTCTTGGTCAGCGCGGTCTGCAGCAGGTCCTCGGCGTCCGAGGGGTTCGACGTCAGGGAGCGCGCGGTGCGCAGCAGGACCGGCTGACGTGCCTGCACGTAGGAGGCGAAGCTCGGGTACGTGAGGTGCCCGGCCTGGCGCACCGGGAGGGCCGTGGTCGTATGCGGGGGGTGGGCTGCGGTCACGTGCGCCGGGAGGGCTGCGTTCGAGTGCGCCGGGAGGGCTGCGACATGCGTCCGTGTGGCCGCTCGGGCCGGCTTCTTGGGTGCCTTCACGGCCCCCAGTCCGGCGGGCTTCGATGCGCTGGTGCACACGGGTGTGGTCATGGCTCCACGCTAGAAGCGCCCCCTACCCGCGCGGATCGGCCGCAGGGCCTGAAAACTTGTCCGCCTCAGGTTGTAGGCCGGGGGCTGCCTCCACCTCCTGAGGGTGGAGGAGCCGATGAGTCTCCCCTCCGGGACATACCTGAGGGTGGTGCTTCAGGCCGAGGTCGCGGGGCGGACGGCGGGTTGGGTCGGGGCGGGTCGAGGTGGTGGCTCTCACCTGAGGCGGGCCACCGGTGCGTTCACCAGGTTGCGGTCGACGACCAGGGTCCGGCCGCCGTACTTGAGCTTCTTGGGGCCGGCGTACTGGTGGATCCGGCCGCCCTGCCAGGCGTTCGCGTGGACGCCCGGGATCGGGTTCAGGCGGGGCTTGCCGCTCCAGCGCGCGTACCAGAGGGCGCTGGGGAGATCCGGGTGACCGGCCTTGCGGGCGCGCTCCATGTGCCAGATGCCGGAGCCGAGGCTGGAGTAGAAGCCGGGCACGAAGCCGTGCCGGCGGACCTCGCGGTTCCAGCCCTGGACGAAGTTGAGTGTGGGCTTGCGGCACTGCCACTTCTCCATGGTGTAGCTCTCCATGTCGAGGTAGAGGGCACTGGCCCGCTTCATGCCGAGGCGCTTGGCGCGGTGGACGGCGTCCCTGCCTTCCATGCGGCCCTGGCGCCAGGGGTCACGGCCGATCCGCACCTTCTTCTTGTGCTCCAGCTGTACGCACGGTGACTGCGAGCCGACGTACACGGGGATCACGCTCCAGCCCGTCCGGTCGACCTGGCGCACCCAACTGCGCGTGAGGTGGGGCTGCTTCTGGCAGAAGCGGCCGCGGCCGCCGAAGTACACGGCCACTCCGCGGAAGCTGCTCGCCTTCCGCCAGGCCGCCATCGTGCGCAGATCCGGGGTCAGACAGGTGTCGAAAGCCCAGCCGCGGAAGATCTTGCTGCGGGCGGGGAGGGCGGCTCTCTGGAGGGCGGTCCGGTCTGCGGACCTCTCGTCGGCAGCCCGGAGCTTGGCGGGTGCCGCCGCCGAGGGGGCGGCCAGGGTCCCGGTGAGGGCCACCAGGACCAGTAGTCCAATGATCAGCTTGGGAGTGCGCATGGGTCGAGTCAACGACTGGGGTTGTCGGGGGTCGTGCGGACACGCCCCGGGTGGGCGGAGGTTCAGCCGTCCGCGCTGCCCGCTGGGGGTGCCGTGCCCGCCCTTCCCCAAGCTCTCGGCTCCGCTCGAGCAGGGGAGACCCCACTCGCCCCGCGGCACAACCGCCCACGGCCGGTAGGACGGAACACGACCGCCCACGGCGGGTGGGGTTGAGGGCCTTCAGCCACCCGCCGCCAGGATCAACCCCGAGGTCGGTACCCCCGTCCCCGCCGTCACCAGCACATTCGACGCCCCCGCTATCTGATTCACCGACGTCCCCCGCACCTGGCGGACGCCCTCCGCGATGCCGTTCATGCCGTGCAGATACGCCTCGCCCAGCTGGCCGCCGTGGGTGTTGATCGGGAGGCGCTCCTCGGCGACGAAGCCCGCCGCCTCGCCCGGCTTGCAGAAGCCGAACTCCTCCAGCTGCATCAGCACGAACGGCGTGAAGTGGTCGTAGAGGATCCCCACGTCGATCTGCTCGGGCCGCAGCCCTGACGTCCGCCACAACTGCCGTGCCACCACGCTCATTTCGGGCAGACCGGTGAGATCGTCGCGGTAGAAGCTGGTCATGGCCTCCTGCTTGCGCCCGGCGCCCTGCGCGGCCGCGGTGATCACGGCCGGCTTGTGCCGCAGATCGCGGGCCCGTTCCGGCGTGGTCACCACGATCGCCTGGCCGCCGTCGGTCTCCTGGCAGCAGTCGAGCAGCCTGAGCGGTTCGACGATCCAGCGCGATGCGGCGTGGTCGGCGAGCGTGATCGGCTTCTCGTAGAAGTACGCGGCGGGGTTGTTCGCCGCGTACTTGCGGTCGGTGACGGCCACATGTCCGAAGGCCTCGGGGGTGAGTCCGTACGTATGGAGATAGCGCTGTGCCGCCATCGCCACCCAGGACGCGGGCGTGAGCAGGCCGAACGGCAGCGACCAGCCGAGCGCCGCGCCCTCCGCCGACGGCTCGCGCTGCTGCACCCCGGAGCCGAATCGGCGGCCCGAACGTTCGTTGAACGCCCGGTAGCAGACCACGACTTCGGCCACACCGGTGGCCACCGCGAGCGCCGCCTGCTGGACGGTGGCGCAGGCCGCGCCGCCGCCGTAGTGGATACGGGAGAAGAAGGAGAGGTCACCGATCCCGGCCGCCTGGGCGACGGTGATCTCCGGGTTGGTGTCCATGGTGAACGTGACCATGCCGTCGACATCGGCCGGTGTGAGCCCGGCGTCGTCGAGGGCCGCCTGTACGGCCTCGACGGCGAGCTTGAGTTCGCTGCGGCCCGAGTCCTTGGAGAACTCGGTCGCGCCGATCCCCGCTATCGCGGCCTTCCCGCCGAGCACGTCCCGGTTGCGCACGCTCATGACGCGTCCCCTTCCCGCGCGTCCGGCAGCCCGACGGTGACCGTGCCGGTCACGTGCTTGCCGATGCCGTTGGCCCCGACGACCGCGATCTGGGCGGTGCCTTCCCCGACCGAAGTGACCTTGCCGGTCAACACCATCGTGTCCCCCGGGTAGTTGGGTGCGCCGAGCCTGATCGCGACCTTGCGCAGGACGGCGTACGGCCCGAAGTGGTCGGTGATGTAGCGCCCGACCAGGCCGTTGGTGGTCAGGATGTTCATGAACACGTCGGGGGAGCCCTTGGCCTTCGCGAGCTCCGCGTCGTGGTGCACGTCCTGGTAGTCGCGCGAGGCGACGGCCCCGGCGACGATCAGGGTGCGGGTGATCGGCACTTCGAGCGGCGGCAGCTCGTCCCCGGGCGCCCAATTCCGCGTATCGGCACTCATCGCGCACCCTCCCCCGCAGGAACCACGGGCGACGGGCCCGCAATCAACTCACCCAGCTCCGCAAGGACTTCCGCCCCGCACCCCAGATACGCCGCGATCTGCCGCCCCCACAGAAAGTGCCGGTGCACGGGGTGGTCCAGGTCCGCGCCCATGCCGCCGTGCAGATGCTGTCCCGCGTGCACCACCCGCGTACCCGCCTCGGCCGCCCACCAGGCCGTGGTCAGTGCCGCCTCCCGGTAGCCGAGCAGCTCGTCCCTGCGCCAGGCCGCCTCGTAGGCGGTGACCCGTATCGCCTCGGTGTCCATATACGCGTCGGCCGCCCGCAGCAGGACCGCCTGCTTGGCCGCGAGGGGTTTGCCGAACTGCTCGCGTACGGAGGTGTATTCGACGGCCCGCGCCAGTGAGCCCGCGCATACCCCGGCCTGCACCCCGGCGAACGCGGTCCGTGCGTCCGCGAGCACCCGCGCGTACGCGCTGTCGCCCCCGATCCGCTCGGCCGGCGTCCCGTCGAGCACGAGCCGCCCGGCCGACCAGGGCGCGGTCAGCTCCACGTCCTCGACCCGGGCGTCCGCCGTGCGCACCAGCCACAGGCTGTGGTCGGCCGCCGCGACCAGGACATGGGTGGCGTCGCGCAGCCAGGGCACCGAGGGCACGGTCCCGGTGAGCGCCGAACCCTGCGCCCGTACGCCCGAAGCGGCCGGGAACGCCCCGGTCGCCACGGCCGATCCGTCCTCGAACGCGGGCAGCAACCGCCGGCGCTGCTCGTCCGTGCCATGTGTGTCCACCGCGAGCAGCCCGTAGACACAGGTGGCCGCGAAGGGCACCTGCGCCGTGATCCGACCCTGTTCCTCAAGGAGCAGGACGAGTCCGAGCAGCCCGATGTCCCGTACGGCGCCGATGAGTCCGGACGAACCGAGCGCCTTCCACAGCTCCGCGTCCGTCCCCGGCCCGCCCGCCGCGAGCCGCTCGGGCGTGGAGAGGTCGCCGAAGATCTGCGCGGCGAGTTCCTGCGCGGCCGACTGCTCCTCCGTAGGCGTGAAGTCCATCAGGACGCACCCCCCACCAAGTCCACGGGCCGGAACACCGGCACCTCCAACTCCTCGTCGGCGCGCAGGAATTCCAGCCGTACGGGCATCCCTATCCGCACCTCGTCATGGGGGATCCCCACGACATTGCTGACCATCCGGACGCCTTCCTCGAGCTCGATCAGGCCCACCGCGTACGGGGGATCGAAGGCCGGGAAGGGCGGGTGATGCATCACGACATAACTGAAGACCGTGCCCTCCCCGCTCGCCTCGACCGTGTCCCAGCCGCTGCCACCGCACGAGTTGCACCCGGGCAGCCAGGGGAAACGCAGCACGGAGCAGTCCGTGCAGCGCTGGATGAGCACCTTGTGCTCCTCGACGCCCTTCCAGAACCCGGCATTGTCCCGGTTGATGACCGGACGCGGCCGACGCACCGGCTTCTGCGCGCCACCCGCAGCCTTCTTCGACGGCCTGTGCGCAGGCGTGTACTTGAGGATCCGGAAACGGTGGGTGCCCGCCAGCTCCCCGTTCGCCCGGACATCCATCCGGGTCGTCACGAAGTGCCCGGTCCCCAGCTTGGTCGTCTTCTGCTCGGAGACCGACTCGATGACCGCGTCGAAGGTGATCTCGTCCCCGATCCGCAGCGGCCGCAAATACTCCTGCTCGCAGTCGGTGGCCACGACGGACTTGAACCCGGCCCCTTCGAGCAGCGCGAACAGCTCGTCCTGCGCCGCCGACCGGCCCTGATGTCCGCCGAGCCCGCCCATCGTCCAGGCCTGCAGCATCGTGGGCGGAGCTATGGCGTCGGGACCCGTGTACGCCGGGTTCGTATCGCCCATCGCCTCGCACCAGTGCCTGATCATGGCCGAGTTGACGAGGTCGCGCCCGACACCGCCCTCGGCGGCCGGCATCCCCTCGTACGCCTTGAGCTCGTCATGGAAGCTGCTCTCCTGAAGCGCCTCGCTCACCGCTTCACCCTCCTCATGCCGAGCCGCATGGTGGCGACGATCTCCCGCTGCACCTCGCTCACCCCTCCCCCGAAGGTGTTGATCTGCGCCGCACGGTTCATCCGCTCCAGCTCGCCGTCCCCGAAGACCCCCGGCGACCCGGCGCGGACCATGCCCGCCTCTCCCGTAATTTCCTGGCACATTCGATACACCTCGACGGCCGATTCGGTTCCCACGAATTTCACGCCGGAGGCATCGCCGGGTGCCAGCGTCCCGGCCCCCACATCCCCCACAAGACGCCAGTTGAGCAGGCGCGTTGCCGCCAGCCGGGCATGCACTTCGGCGAGCCGGGACTGCACCCACGGAGCGTCAACCGGGCGCTCGCCCGTCACCGGATCAGGCGTACGGGCATACGTCAGGGTCTCCGCGTAGAAGTCCTCGGCCTGCATGCCGATCGCGGCCAGGGCGACCCGTTCGTGGTTGAGCTGGTTGGTGATCAGCCCCCAGCCCTCGTTCTCCGCGCCGACGAGATTGTCGGCCGGGACGCGTATGGAGTCGTAATACGTGGCGGTGGTCGTCAGGCCGCCGACCGTGTGGATGGGGGTGAGGGAGAAGCCCGGCGCGTCCGTCGGCACCAGGATGATCGAGATGCCCTTGTGCTTGGGGGCGTCCGGGTCGGTGCGGCAGGCGAGCCAGATCCAGTCCGCGTTCTGGGCGTTGGACGTGAAGATCTTCTGGCCGTCGATCAGCCAGGAGTCCCCGTCCCGCACGGCCTTGGTGCGCAGGGACGCGAGGTCGGTGCCGGCCGAGGGCTCGCTGTAGCCGATCGCGAAGACGATCTCACCGCTGAGGATCCGGGGCAGGAAGTACGCCTTCTGCTCCTCGGTCCCGTACTTCATCAGCGTCGGACCGACGGTGTTCAGCGTGACCATCGATACGGGCGCGCCCGCGCGATAGGCCTCGTCGAAGAAGACGAACTGCTCGTCGGGGCCGCGCCCTTGGCCCCCGTACTCCACGGGCCAGCCGAGCCCGAGCCGGCCGTCCGCGCCGATCCGCTTCAGGAGCCTGCGCTGCTCGGCGGGGTCCTCGGCCAGTGCGGTGCGGTCGGGGGGCATCACGTCCCGGAAGTACGCACGCAGCTCGGCGCGCAGCTCCTGCTGGCGCTCGGTTGGGGCGAGGTGCACGGCGGCGGCCTCCCTGACCTCGTACGAATGAAGGTTTCTGACTGTCCGTCAGATACCCATCGGTGTCAAGGTGCAAAAGGCACTCCGGACACGCCTGAGCGGCGGCACCTTCCGGTACCGCCGCTCAAGGCCCCGCTTCCCCCCGGGCCGGTCGACCCGCCCGCGAACTACCAGAGGTTGGTGAAGTTCACCGCGGTCGTCTCGTTGGACTGCTCGATGGCCGTGAACCCGGAGCCGTTCACCTGAGCCTGGTTGTTCTGGTTCGAGGCGCCGGAACCCGTGGCCACCTGCTGGTTGGTACCGGAGTTGCCGTTGTTGTTCTTGCCTACACCGCTGCCGACGATGCTGGCCACGCTCGTGTTCGATCCGTCGTCCGCGAACCCGCCGTTGTCGGCCTGGGCCACCCCGGTGAAGAGGGCGGCAGCGAGAGGCAGGGCGGCAGCGGCGGCGATGATGCGGGCGGTACGGATGCTTGCCATGTCAGTTCCTCCATCGACCGGGTGGGACCCGGTGGATCAGAACCGGCCGAGTCAATGAGACCGGGCCGGTAAGTGCGGTATTTGCCAGGGCAGTTGGCCGACCGCCTTGGCGATGTTCACAACGTCGCGAGACCAGAGTTGCCCACACAATCCCCGGCGAACCACCCCGCAGCGGATCTTTCCCTCGCGAGTGTGAGGACAAGTCGATAAACCCGCACGAACCGAAAGTTTCCGCAGGTCAGCGCCGCGCTGACGGCAACGAACGGCTTCACAAGCGCGCTATCCGGGCGCCCCAAGGGAGGAAGCGTTCCAGCGGCCGGCCCTGCCCCGGCGGGCGGGAGCCGCCCAGCTCACCCGTACGAGGCACGGATCCCCCCTTCCCTTCTTCGAACACTCGTACGAAAATGAACGCATGGCCACCTTCGACCGGCACACCACCCCGGCCCTCGCCCACACCCTGGCCCTCGCCCACGCCCTGTCCGCAGCCGAGCGCGGGCTCGCGGTGATCCCGCTGTCCCGCACGAAGCTCCCCGCCCTGCGCTCCCCGCACCACGAGGACCCAGTGGACGCACCCCAGTGCCACGGCGAATGCGGCCGCCCCGGCCACGGCGTCTACGACGCCACGACCGACCCCTTCCGTATCCGCGAACTCTTCGCCGCCGCCCCCTGGTCCACGGGTTACGGCATCGCGTGCGGCCTCCCGCCGCACCACCTGATCGGCATCGACCTCGATACGAAGCACGGTGCGCAGTCGGGTGCGGACTCCTCGGCCGTGCTGCGCGAGCTGGCCTTACGCCATCTCTTCACGATCCCGCCGACCGTCGTGGTCATGACCCCGAGCGGCGGCCGCCATCTCTGGCTCACCGGTCCGCCCGACGTGGTCGTCCCCAACTCGGCGAGCCGGCTCGCCCCCGGCATAGACGTACGCGGCGCCGGCGGCTACCTCGTCGGCCCCGGCTCCCGCACCGAGCACGGGGTCTACAGCACCGCCCCCGGCACAGCCCATCTCGCGCCCGCCCCCTGCCCGCGCGCCCTGCTGCGCCTCCTCACTCCCCCACCCCGCACGAAGGCACCGCCCGCGGGCGACCCCCACCAGGGCCGCGGCCTGGTCCAGTTCGTGCTCGGGGCACGGGTCGGGCAGCGCAACACCCGCCTGTTCTGGGCGGCTTGCCGCGCGTACGAGAACGGGATCGGTGATGATCTGGCCCGCCATCTGACAGATGCGGCGGTCCGCACGGGCCTGACCGAGCGCGAGGCGCGGGCGACCATCGCTTCGGCGGCGCGGTTGACGGCGGGGCGGGACGGGGTGGCGTAAGGGCCCGGCTCTGCTCAGTCGCCGGTGGACGTGGCCAAGTCCTGCGCGTCGTACGCGCCCAGGGCTGCCAGCCGCAGCTCCTGCAGCTCGGCCAGATCATCCGGCCCCAGCGAGGGCCGTGCCAGTGCCACGGCCGCCCTGCCTTCGAGCGCGGCCCATGCCGTACGGGCCCGCTTGTTGCCGAGCACGCGCCGGTCGCACCGCAGAAAGCCCGCGCCGGCCGCGAAGCCCGCCGAGGCGAGGGCGAGCAGCGCGGCCGGAACGCGCGCGTCGGCCGTCGCGAGCCCCGTCGCGGCGGAGACGGCGGCGAGCAGCGCCGCAGGAAAGCCGAAGGCGATGTCGGCCTTCGTCCAGAACGCGGCCCGGCGGTGGGCGAGCGCCCGCATGCGCGCCGCTTCCTGGCGCAGCGCGGTGATCTCGGCGCGCAGCGGGGGTGTGGGGGCGGCCGGCTGCGGCTGGGGTGCTGTGAGGGTCACGTTCCGATTCAACACCGTTGTCATGCGGGGCAGTTGATAGGTGGGCGGAACAGTTTTACGCCCCCTGAGTCGTACGATCCCTCCGCAACCACCCCCCGGGCATGGCCCGAGCTCCCACCCCGCGCGCGCCGCCCGGTAGGCTGGCCTCTGCTCCGCAGCAGGTGAGGCGGGGCGTGGGTGGGTTGCCCGAGCGGCCTAAGGGAACGGTCTTGAAAACCGTCGTGGCAGCGATGTCACCGTGGGTTCAAATCCCACACCCACCGCACAGGCGAAACGGCCTCCGACCAGGCGACACGGTCGGGGGCCGTTCCCGTGTCCCCTGGCCCCGCTCGGACAGTCGCTGGCCGAATGGATCACCGAATGGCTTCAGGGCACGATGCCGGAAGGGTCGCGTGAGCTTCTCCCCCGGGAGCCGACTTGCGGGCGTCCGGAGTGACGAAGAGCAGGTGGCCGGGCCAAGGTGCCGCGCGAAGTCTGCGGCTTCACCTGATCGAGCGGGCCTGGCGTGCGCCCAGCATGAGCTGGGCACGGTGTGTCGTGGGCAGCCGGAGGCGGCAGCCACCCGCACAGACGCAAGGAGGCGCCATGGCCGATCAGCCCGACGAGGCCGGCCCCGTCAACTCACGCATGAGCGACACGGAGCGGTACGAATACACCACAAGCATCCTCGCCGGATCCGAGGACTACTCCCACTTCGGCGAGCCCGTCTACGAGGGCTGGTACGACGCCGACGGCAACCCGTGCACCCTGCGGAAATACAAGACGGGGCCGGACGGCACACCCATCCCCATCGATCCCGACGAGCCCCCACCCGTTCACCGGCCCTGAGGTTTCTCCCGTAACTCCCGTTCAGGTACGGGACAACACTTGGATCGACCGCTGAACCCCTACTGCCAGGGAGGCGCCCTCATGGCCGACACCACCGCCACGCCCGAGCCCACCGCCGACGACACCGAGTCACCCGCGATCTCCCCGACAGTCGACGGAACGGACCCCGAGGACGGCGACGAACTGCCCCAGGCCGGCGAGACCCGCAGTCTGCCGGTCATCCCTGGAGGGGGCGGCAAGCTGCCCGAGATCGGCAGTCCCAGCATCATGCCGCCCGTCCCTGGAAGCAGCTGACGCACACAGCCGGCCATACCCACCGCCGCAGGCCGGAAGGGGTGCACCCGAGTCGGGTGCACCCCTTGTGCGTTCGAGCTGCCTTCAACCCCTCGGGCGCCCCCAGGGGCCCCAGGTCTTCGGGCGAGCGCTGCCTACGCGACGGGCGTCACGATCTGCTGCGGCGCGGCCTGCTCGCCCCGCCCCTGCTCACGGCCCAGTTCGAGGCCCTGCCCGCGCTTGCCCTTCGGCTGTCGCAGGACCGTGAGGGCGACCACGATGGCGGTGCCCATGAGAGCGGCACCGATACCGAAGGCCAGGTGGTAACCGCCGGTCAGCGCCTCGGCGTTGGGGCTGCCCGCCTCGGCCAGGGACTCGGTGCGGGCGGCGGCCAGGGTGGCGAGGACGGCGATACCGAGGGCCATGCCGATCTGCTGAGTGGTGTTGAACAGGCCCGAAGCGAGGCCCGCGTCCTCCTGCCGGGCGCCGGACATGCCCAGCGAGGTCACGGCCGGCAGGGCGAGGCCGCCGCCCGCGATGAGGAGCATGACGGGCAGGAGGTCGGTGGCGTACGAGGCGTGGACGGGGACCCGAATCAGCAGGGTGAGTGCGCCGGTCAGCAGGAACAGCCCGGTGAGCAGGACGTTGCGCTCACCGAAGCGGGCGATGAGGCGGGCCGAGACGCCCAGGGACACCGCGCCGATCATCACGGCGGCCGGCAGCATCGCGAGTCCGGTCTCGGAGGCGCTGTAGCCGAGGACCTTCTGCATGTAGAGCGCGACGAGGATCTGGAAGGCGAACATCGCGGCGATCATCAGCACCTGGACCAGGTTCGCGCCGAAGACGGTACGCGAGCGCAGGATCCGCAGCGGCATCAGCGGGTTCGCAGTCTTGGCCTGACGGACGAAGAATCCGGCGAGCAGCGCGAGTGCGAGGGCGCCGAGACCCAGCGTGTGCGCCGAACCCGCCCCGTACTCCTCGATCTTGACCACCGCGTAGATGCCGGTCATCAGGCCGGACGTGACAAGCAGCGCGCCGAGCACATCCGCGCCGGCCTTGAGGCCGAGGCCGCGGTCGGCGGGCAGCGCACGAAGAGCGACGAGCAGGGCCGCTATGCCGATCGGCAGGTTGATGAAGAAGATCCAGTTCCAGGTGAGCGCGTCGGTGAGGACACCGCCGAGGACCTGGCCGATCGAGGCGCCGGCCGCGCCGGTGAAGCTGAAGATGGCGATCGCCTTGGCCCGTTCGCGCGGTTCGGTGAAGAGCGTGATCAGGATGCCGAGGCTGACGGCGGAGGCCATCGCGCTGCCGACGCCCTGGAGGAAGCGGGCGGCGATCAGTACGCCGGGGGAGGTGGCGAAGCCGGCGAGGAGTGAGGCGGCGGTGAAGACCCCTGTTCCCGCGAGGAACATCCGCTTGCGGCCGATCAGGTCGCCGAGCCGCCCTGCGAGGAGGAGCAGCGAGCCGAAGGCGATGAGGTAGGCGTTGACGATCCAGCTGAGTCCGACCGGGGTGAAGCCGAGGTCGCTCTGGATGGCCGGCATGGCGACGGTCACGATGCTGCCGTCGAGGATCGTCATCAGCATCCCGGTGGCCAGCACGCCGAGGGCGAGCCAGCGCGAGCGGGAGGGGGAGAGGGAAGGGGAGAGGGAAGGGGAGGGCGAGGGGGTTTCGGTGGCAGGCATTGCGGTCTCTCCTGTCGTCAGGGGCAACAGGAGAGACCGTAGCAGATAGTTCCGTTGCAGAACATCTCTTACGGACGAAGATGCCGACCGGTCGCGCCGCTACCCCTTCTGGCGCGCCCTCCGGGCAGGCCGAGGCCCTTCGGCGGGTGTCGCGAGATATCCGGTGGCCAGGCGGTTCAGTGCGCGTAGCAGCACCTCGCGCTCATCGTCGGGCAGTGCGGCGAGGGCGCGCTGGTGCACACCGTCGACGATCTTCTGGCTCTGCGCGGCGACCTTCGCCCCTTCCTCGGACACCGCGATGATCCGCGCCCGCCGGTCGGTGGCGGACGGCCTGCGCTCGGCGAGCCCGGCCTTCTCCAACGCGTCGACGGTCACCACCATCGTGGTCTTGTCCATGTCCCCGAGCTCGGCGATCTGCGCCTGGGTGCGCTCCTCCTGGAGAGCATGGACGAGGGCACAGTGCATCCGCGCAGTGAGCCCGATCTTTGCGAGTTCCGCGCTCATCTGCGTACGCAGAACGTGGCTCGTGTGATCCAGAAGGAAGGACAGGTCCGGTTCTTTGCGTGTGGGCGCCATAGCGGTCATACCAGCCAGGGTAACAAGAGTGCTCCCGTCGCGGATTATAAAGAAGTGGACGATAGCGACGGCGAGACCATGCGGGTCACTCCCGCCCCGCGCACTCACACACAGCCCCAGCCCGCCGCTCACCGGCGACCGGCAGTCGGGCGTGGGCGACACGGAGCACTGTGGCCAGCGCCTCCGTCAAGTGACCTGCCAGATAGCGCAGTTCGGCCTCCGTGACCGCAGCGGGGAGCATGGCCCGCGCGTGGGCGAGGAGGTCCTCGGCCATGGCGAGCTGGGTGGATTCCATGGCATCGGCGATACGGGAGACGGGGCCGTCACCGTCCCCGATCAGGTAGCAGGGCTTGCCCTCGGGGCCCGTCCAGGGGAGCAGACGGGGGCGGGGCGGTTCGGAGTGCGGGTCCGGGATCGGTTCGGCGGCTTGGGACATCACGCCACCTCCACGCCGTGGATCCAGTACGGGCCGGGGGCATCGATCCCGTACGTCGCGAGCATCAACGCGTGGCGCCGCTCATGCTGTTCGTGGGCCGTCAGATAGGGGCGGACGAGAGGGCTCGCGCCCGGGTCCGCCTCTTCGGCGAGGAACAGGCCGAGGCTGTACGGGCTGCGGTGGGGCGGGGGCGGGGGCAGGGTGAGGTCGGGCCAGAGGGTGAGGCTTGCGCGGCCGTCTCGTACGGGATCCGAGGGCCCGGTCCGTCCCGCGCGGACGGGAATCCACAGCCCTGCGAGGGCTCCGAGCAGAAGGCTCAACCAGGGGATGAGGGTGCCGATAGGGTCGCTCATGTCGTCAGCTCCGAGAGATAGCTGGTGGCCATGCCCCCGGGCGGTGCCAGCCGCCGCGGGGGTCCTGTCGGCTCCTACTCTTCCATACCCTTCTATACCCTTGCAGCAATTTCACCGATCGCACTGATGACCGTGGCATGCGCATCCTGGTGGGGTGGAATTTGCTCCGGACATCCCTCGCTGGCGCCAGGTCGCCGAAGTCATTCGCGGACGCATCGAGGACGGGACCTACGCCCCGCGTACGCGCGTGCCGTCCGTCGTTCAGCTGATCGAGGAGTTCGGGATTGCGACCGCGACCGCGCACAAGGTGCACCGTGGCCTACGCGCCGAAGGGTTGATCTACACCGAACCGGGCCTCGGCTCCTTCGTCACCCGCCCCGAGGACCGCCCGGCGAAGCCCGACGCCTGATCCGCCGACATACAAGGGGACCTTGCGCCCCAAAGAATCAACCCATATCGGACGCCCCAAAGGGCGTTAGGTCCCCCACTGGGATCTCAAACGGGGACGGGGCACGTACGTGGAAGAGCGGACGCGGGCCGACGAGGCCGGGGCGATACGAGCTTTCTGGGGCGCGCTCGGGCTCCCAGGGCTCATCGACGTACACACCCACTTCATGCCCGAGCCCGTGCTCCGCAAGGTCTGGGCCTACTTCGACTCCGTCGGGCCGATGACCGGTGGGCTCGCGTGGCCGATCACGTATCGGAAGGAAGAGGCCGAACGGGCAGCTCTGCTGCGGGAGTTCGGGGTGCGAGCCTTCACCTCGATGATCTATCCGCACAAACCCGGCATGGCACGCTGGCTAAATGGCTGGGCGGCCGAGTTCGCCGCGCGTACCCCTGACTGTCTGCACACCGCGACGCTCTTCCCCGAGCCCGACGCCGTCGCGTACGTCCGTGAGGCGGTCGAGTCCGGCGCCCGGGTCTTCAAGGCCCATGTGCAGGTCGGCGCCTACGATCCGGCCGACGAACAGCTCGACGAGGTATGGGGACTGCTCGCGGAAGCCCGTATCCCCGTAGTGATCCACTGCGGCTCCGGACCCGCGCCCGGCAAGCACACAGGCCCCGGACCCGTCACAGCCGTCCTGGCCCGTCACCCTCAACTGCGGCTGATCATCGCGCACATGGGCATGCCCGAGTACGAGGAGTTCCTGGGCCTCGCCGAGCGGTACGACGAGGTGCGGCTCGATACGACGATGGCGTTCACGGACTTCAGCGAGGCCTTCGTACCGTTCCCGCGCGCCGCCCTGCCCCGACTCACCGACCTGGGCGACCGGATCCTGCTCGGCACGGACTTCCCCAACATCCCGTATCCGTACGTGCACCAGCTCCAGGCACTGGAGCGCCTGGAGCTGGGGGACGACTGGCTGCGCGCGGTCTGCCACGACAATGCGGCCAGGTTGTTCGGGCTCGGCAGCCCGCACTGACGACGACTACCTCACGTGCTCCGGCGGAGTGTCGGTCGTGCACTCCAGGGGTACGTCCGTGGGGACCAGGCGCTCGATCGAGCCCGGGTTGTAGTGCACCTCGGCCAGTTGGGACTCGTTGAGGAAGCCGATGAACAGCTGGGTGTTCTCGGGCATCGCCGACGGGGTGAACACGAAGGTCACTTCGCCGTCCGCACCCTGCTCACCCTTCATCACCTCGTCCACCCCGGGCCCGATCCCGCTCGGGTCGAGCTCCGCGTCACCAGGGCCCTTGCAGAACTCGCCGACCTTGATCAGGACCGGGAAGCCCGCCTCGCGCAGGGTCCGCTCAAGGCCTTCGTGGTCCTCGAAGTAGGCCTGCTTGCCGAAGGTCGTGACGTGGACGGTGCCGTCGGTCTTGGTGTCCACGCTGTAGGCGGCGTTACGGACATGAACCGCACCCGCCCCCGTGCTGTCCCCCGCGGACGGCGGCGCCGTCGACGGGTTGCCGTACACCTGCACGCTCAGCGCGAGCGCGGCGGTCGCGGCGACCACCGCCGACGTACCGGCCAACCGCCGCCTGCGCCGGCGGGCGCGGCCCGCCGCCTCGATCCGTTCCACGGGCGTGGTGGATGTGAAGTCGTCGAGAGAGTGCTTGAGCGAGTCGAGTACGTCGAGATCCTGATGGTCCATGGCGCTCATCGGCCTCCTTCCGGGCTCTGCGTGGACACGAGATGGCCGCGCAACGTCGCCACCGCACGCGACAGATGGGCGGTCACGGTGCCCGGGGCGATCCCGAGCGCCGCCGCGGTCGCCCCAGTGTCCAGGTCGAGGAAGACCCGGTAGGCGACCACCTCCCGCTGCCGCTGCGGCAGTTGGCGCAGCGCGGAGAGCAGTCCGGGGTCCACGGACGCGTCGCCGCCCGGCGCGGCCGGCAGATCCGGCACGGACTCGCGTACGACTTCACGCCGCTGCCTGCGCCACCACGAGACCCGGGTGTTGAGGGCCGTACGGACCACCCAGGCCCGCGGGGCGGGATGCCGGCCGACCTTCGGCCAGGCCACCCAGGCGCGGGTGAACGCCTCGGCGACGAGGTCCTCGGCGAGTTGCCGGTCACCGACTGCGGCGAGCACGGCCCGCAGGCACGCGTCCCGGTCGGCGCGGTAGAAGTCCCTGAACTCCAGCTGCTTCACACCCCCTATACGCCGGGGCCCGCTCTTTCGCTTACCGGCAGGGTCGCAGAGTGCGGGCGGGCCGCTACCGGCCACCGGCGGGGGAAGTTGCTGACCCAGTAGGTCCAACACGGGTGAAAGAGAGATAGACGGACAAAAGGGCGGTGATATCCGTTCGGCGAGTGCCCCCGGCCGAGCTGCGCGGGGCACGAGACAACAGGCTGAAGCAAGGAGATCGTTTGATGCGTGCTCACAGAAGCACGTCCGTGCTGGTCGCATTCGCTGCGGCCGCCCTCGTGACGGTGGGGGTCCAGCCGGCTGCGGCTGCCTCCGCTCCGCAGAGCAGCACGGGCGCGGGCAAGACTCGGGCCGCGTGCACGCCCACGGCGCCGTACACCGGATGCCAACTCTTCACGTACACCGGCGCCGACCAGACCTTCACCGTGCCCGCGGACGCGATCGAGGCGAAGGCCGACCTCAAGGGCGCCGGCGGAGGTGGCAGCTTCTCGGCGGCCCCCGGTGGCGGCAACCAGCAGGGTGCGGCCGGCGGCACCACCACCGCGACGTTCCCGGTGGAGCCGGGGCAGCAACTGACGGTGACGGTGGGCGGCGGCGGCAGGACCGGCGCCACGACCATCCCGGCCACCCAGCAGCGGCGCGGCGGCTTCGGCGGTGGCGGGCACGGCGGCTGGCTGGCCCGTGCGGGTGCCGGCGGCGGCGGTCGCAGCGGGATCGCGCTGGGCTCCACGCAGCTGGCGATCGCCGGTGGCGGCGGTGGCGCGCCCGGTGGCAGCGGTCAGCCGGGAGCAGCCGGAGCTGTCGGCGGTGGCGACGAGGGCGCCGGCGCGACCATCGCCTCGGTGGGTGGCGGAGGCACGCAGGACGCTGGTGGCGCGGCCGGAACGCAGGGCGTGTGCACCACTGCCTCCCAGGCGGGCACAGCCCTGAAGGGTGGCAACGGAGCCACGACCGGGGCCGGCAGCGCAGGTGACGCCGGTGGTGGCGGTGGCGGCGGCTGGTTCGGTGGCGGCGGCGGTGGCTGCAACCCGACCGGCACCGTCGTCGGTGACGGTGGCGGTGGCGGCGGCTCCGGCTACCTCAACGCCGGCGCCTCGGTGACCGGTTCCACCACGCAGGGCGGTGGCGGCGCGGCCGGCCTCAACCAGGAGAACGGCGGCCACGGCACCGTCAAGCTCCAGTGGCGCCTGCTGGAGCCCCCGGCCATCACCGGCCCGGGCGACGGCGACTCCACGCCCGGCGACGGCCCGATCAGCGGTACGGGTGAGCCCGGCGCCACGGTCACGGTGAAGGACAAGGACGGCAACACCGTCTGCACCGCCGAGGTCCAGGCCGACGGCAGCTGGTCCTGCACGCCGACCAGGCTCCTGCCCTGCGGCCCGAACGAGCTGACGGCCACCCAGGAGAAGGGCGGGATCGTCTCGGAGCCCACCACGGTCTCGATCACGGTCACCCAGCCGTGCATCGAACCGCCGAAGCCGCCGGTGATCGTCGAGGCCCCCAAGTCCCCGGCGACCAAGCCGGCGATCAAGGGCAAGGCCCCGAGCAAGAAGGGCACGGTCACCGTTCGCGACGAGAACGGCAACGTCCTGTGCACCGCGACCGTGGCGGCGAACGGCACCTGGTCCTGCACCCCGAAGAAGCCGTACCCGCCGTGCACCGAGCTCACGGCGACGGTGAAGGTGAACGGCATCTCCTCGAAGCCGTCGAAGCCGTTCCGCACCTACTGCCCGCCGAAGTGGAAGTAGCAGGCCGGTAGCGCAGTACGCCTGTGGGGCGTGACCCGATCCGGGTCACGCCCCACAGTGCGTGCAGACGAGGAAGGCCTCAGGGCTTACGCCCGAAGACCACCACGCTGTCCCCCACCTGCAGCACCTTGAACAGCCGCCCCGCGTCCTGCGGCCGCAGATTCACACAGCCCGCCGAGCCCGGCCCGGTGAACAGGTTCGTCAGCGAGCCGTGGATGGCCTGCCCCTGCGAGAAGTATTGGGAGTACGGCATGGGCGTGTTGTTGTAGAGCGTCGAGATCTCGTGCCGCTTCTTGCGGAACACGGTGTGCCATCCCCTGCGGGTCTCGAACCCTTTGCGCCCGCTGCGGATCGGCACCACCCCGTACACCACCTTGCGCCCCTTCTGCACCCACATCAGCTGCCGGGTCAGATCCACACACGCCACGCGGCGCGCACGGACCGGGCAGCGCCGCCCGGCGTTCGGGTTCTTGCGGTACGCCGTGACCGACAGCATCCGCAGCGTCGCCGAACTCGCGTATCCATTGGCCGGCTTGAGGCCCTCACGCCGCTGATACGCCTGGATCGCCCGGCAGTCCCGCAGCGACTGCTGCCCGTCGGCCCGCAGCCGCAGCCGCCGCTCGACCTGCTTCTGATACGGGCTCGACGCCGTCACACAGCCCGGTCCCGCCCCGGCCGCACCGAGCTCCGCCGCACCGGCCGGTGCCACGGACACCAGGGCCACCGAGACCCCTGCGACCCCCACGAGAGCACGCCCCATCACGCGCCTGAACTCCATGCCGCTCCTCAGAGGATTTCTCATACGATCCGACTTCTCACGGTGATCGCAGATCAGCCCCGGACGGTGCGGGGCGCGGCAGCGCGTACCTCCAAGGAGACCCGGGGCCAGGGCAAACAGCTCAATGCGACGGCTCGGCGGGCCCCTGTACGGACTCGCCCTCACCCGCGCTGACCAGCCCCGTCTCGTACGCGACGATCACCGCCTGGACGCGGTCGCGCAGGCCCAGCTTCGCGAGGATCCGGGCGACATGGGTCTTGACGGTGGTCTCGGCGAGGTGGAGGCGGGTGGCGAGTTCGGCGTTGGTGAGGCCGCGGGCGAGCAGGCCGAGGACTTCGAGTTCGCGCGGGGTGAGCGAGGCGAGGTCGCGGTGGAGTGCGGGAGCGTCCCCGTCACCGCGCCGCGCGAAACGCTGCACCAGACGGCGGGTGATCGCGGGCGCCAGGAGGGCGTCGCCGGTCCGTACCGTGCGTACGGCGGCGGTGAGTTGCTCGGGTGTGACGTCCTTGAGCAGGAAGCCGCTGGCCCCGGCGGACAGGGCCGCGTACACGTAGCGGTCGAGGTCGAAGGTCGTCAGGATGATGACGCGGGGTTCGCCCGGTGCGCCGGTGAGGATACGGCGGGTGGCCTCCAGACCGTCCATCTCCGGCATCCGTACGTCCATCAGGACCACGTCCGGGCGGGTACGGCGGACCGCGTCGACCGCCTCGGCCCCGTTGGTGGCCTCGCCGACCACCTCGATGCCGTCGGCCCCGAGGATCAGCCGGAAGCCGGTGCGGACCAGGGTCTGGTCGTCGGCGAGGAGCACACGCAGCGGCTCGGTCACGGTGTCTCCTCCAACGGAATCAGCGCCTCGACACGGTAACCCCCGGTCAGCCGGGGCCCGTTGTTCAACGTCCCGCCGTACACGGCCAGACGCTCTCGCAGTCCGATCAGCCCCCGGCCGCTCCCCGCGCCCTCGCCCGGCCGCCCCCCGGTGTCCGTGACCTCGACGCGCAGTTGCTCGGGGCCGTACCCGACGGTCACCGAGGCCGTGGCCCCCGTCGCGTGCTTCACCGTGTTGGTGAGGGCCTCCTGGACCACGCGGTACGCGGCGAGTTCGACACCCGGCGGCAGGGGGCGCACCGGCCCCGCGACCGTCAGGTCCACGCAGAGGCCGGCCTCCCTGACCCGACCGATCAGGGACTCCAGCTGATCGAGCCCGGGCTGCGGGGCAAGGTCCCCCTCCATGGCGGCGGAGTCGTCCATGGTGAGCAGGCCCATCACGTGGCGCAGTTCGGTCATCGCGGCGCGGCCACCCGCCTCCACCGCGAGCAGTGCCTCGCCGGCCTGGTCGGGCGAGGTGTTCATGATCTTCCGGGCCGCGCCCGCCTGGATGACCATCACGCTCACGTTGTGCGTGACGACGTCGTGCAGTTCACGCGCGATCCTGGCCCGCTCGTGCTCCACGGCCCTGCGCAGCGCCTCGGCCTGTTCCCGTTCCAACGCCGTCAGGCGCGTACGGCTTTCGTCGCTGCGGAGCTTCCAGGTGCGCAGACCCACGGCGGCCATGGCCATCGGGGCGAGGATCATGAGGATGACGTACTCGTTGGGGATGGTGCTGATCGCCGAGTTCCCCGAGGTGCCGACCAGGAGCACCGCCGCCGTCAGCGCGGCCAGGGTCGCCACCCGGTACGGGCTGTACACGGCAGCGCTGTAGACGGCGATCACGAACGCGTAGAACGTCAGCCGCAGCACGCTCTGCGGAGTCGCCAGCGTCGCGGCGGTCACGACGCACAGCACCGCGAGCGGATAGCGGCGGCGCAGCGCGAGGGCGCCGGAGGCGACGATCGCGAGGGTCACCATCAGCGCGAGGCCGTCGGTCCCCGTGGGGCGCGTGATCAGGATGTCCACGCCGGGGGCGGACGACCGCCGCACCACGTTGTCCACGTTGTCGACGCCGTAATAGACGGTGGTGACGCCGAGCGTCAGCGCGAGCAGCAGATCGAACTGCCACGCGCGCCGGGACAGCCGCGGCGGCGGACCGCTGGGCACCAGGGCCTCGCGGACGGCCCGGTGGGCGGCCTCCAGCAACCGGTCCAGCGTCGTACGTACGTTCCTCACTGATTCATTGTCGCCACCGGACCGGGCCCCGGGGTCCGCCCTGGTGGCCATTCCCCAGGTGGCGGGTACACCGGCCGCGTACTTCTCAGGGATGACCTCCGGCCCGGTCGTCCCGGCGCGGTACCGGATTGCGTTCCGGCGGCGGACGCGCGGGCGCGAGGCCCGCTCCTAGCGTTCGAGCAGCCGATCCGCCCGTACCCGAGGAGCCTTCATGACCACGCCGGTGATCGAACTGCGCGAGGTGAGCCGCCGTTACGACGACCGGACCACGGGGCCGCCCGCGCTCAACAACGCCTCGCTGACCGTACGTCCGGGCGAGGCCGTCGCGATCGTCGGCCCGTCCGGCAGCGGCAAGTCCACGCTGCTCAATCTGATCGCGGGCCTGGACCGGCCCGATGCGGGAACCGTCACCGTGGACGGGGTGCGGGTGGACCGGCTGGGCGAGGCGGGTGCGGCCCTCTACCGGCGTACGAAGATCGGGATGGTCTTCCAGTTCTTCCATCTGCTCGACGATCTGACGGTCGCCGACAACGTCGTGCTGCCCGCGCGGCTCGCGGGCATGGGCCGGCGCACGGCCGCTCGCCGGGCGGACGAACTCCTGGACCTGCTCGGCATCGGCCGGCACGCCCGCGCGTATCCAGGCCGCCTCTCCGGCGGCGAACGCCAACGGGTCGCGGTGGCAAGGGCGTTGATGAACAAGCCGCCGCTGCTCCTGGCCGACGAACCGACCGGCGCCCTGGACACCGCCGCGGGCCAGGACGTCAGCAGGCTGCTCGGCGAGCTGAACGCCGAGGGCCAGACCGTCGTCGTGGTCACCCACGATCTGGCCCTGGCCCGCTCGTGCACCCGCCGTACGGTGCGGATCGCCGACGGGCGTATCGCCTCGGACACTCCGTCCCACGAAGCCGAGGCCGTCCGATGAGCGCACTCGGCAAGGTGGTGCGCTCGGGTGTGGGCCGGCGCCGGGTGCAGACGCTGGTGATCGGCCTCGCCACGCTGATGGCGGTGGCCGCCTCCGTCATGGCCGGTTCGCTGCTCGCGGTGTCGGGCGCGCCCTTCGCCGACGCCTTCGCGCGGCAGCACGGGGCGCATCTGTCCGTGCAGTTCGACGCGGGCGAGGTGAGCGCCGGGCAGCTGAAGAAGTCCGCGGACGCCGAGGGCGTGAGCGCGGCCGCCGGGCCCTTCCGTACGGCGACGGTGGTGCCGGAGGCGGACGGGGTGGGCCCCGGGGGCGGCCCGTTGACGGTGGCGGGGCGCGGCGACCGGGGTCGTGGCGTGGACGAGGTCGATCTGCTCGATGGACGCTGGCCCGCACGGACCGGCGAGATCGCGCTGTCCACCGACGCCCCGCTGCCCCCGTTCCTGGACTCGAAGCTCAACTTCCCCGATCTGCCCGGGAGTCCGACGCTGACGGTGGTCGGGGTCGCCCGCTCGGTGACGGGGACGGCCGACGCCTGGGTGGTGCCCTCCCAGATGCCGGCGCTCACCGCGCCCGGCAGCAGCGGCGGCTATCAGATGCTCTACCGCTTCACGGACGCGTCCACCGCCGCGCAGATCACGGCGGGCACCAAGGCCGTGACGGGCTCCCTGCCGAAGGCCGCGGCGGTCGGCGAACAGTCCTGGCTCACCGTCAAGAAGACCGCCGAGCGCGACACCGCGCTCTACGTCCCGTTCCTGATGGCGTTCGGCGCCATGGGCCTGGTCATGTCGGTGCTGATCGTCGGCAACGTGGTCGCCTCGGCCGTCGGCACCGGGATGCGGCGGATCGGCGTCCTGAAGGCCGTCGGTTTCACACCGGCGCAGGTCGTACGGGCGTACGTGGGCCAGGCGTTGATCCCCGCGACGGCCGGCACCGCGCTCGGTGTCCTGGCCGGTCATGCGCTCGCCGTCCCCGTACTGGCCGAGGCCGGTGAGGTGTACGGCACCTCCTCGCTGACCGTCGAACCCCGGGTCGACCTGACCGTGATCGCCGGGGTGCTCGGTCTGGTCGCGGTGACCGCGTGGGCCAGTGCGCTGCGGGCGGGCCGGCTGCGGACCGTCGATGCGCTCGCGGTGGGCCGCAACTCCGCGACGGGGCGCGGCCGTCGGGCGGCCCGTCTCGCGTCCCGGCTGCCGCTGCCGCGACCGGTCGCCCTGGGCCTGACCCGGCCCTTCGCGCGGCCCGCCCGTGCGCTGGCGATGGGTGCGGCGGTCCTGTTCGGCGCGGTCGCGGTCACGTTCACCGTGGGGCTCGGGGCTTCGCTCGGCAAGGTGATGGAGGCCAGGGCGCATGACGCGGCCGATGTGGTGGTGCCCGCGCCGATGCCGGACTTCGGGCCCGGAGGACCGGGAGGACCGGGAGGACCGGAAGGACCGGAAGGCAAGACCGATACCGACCCCTCAGCGGTGGCCGCTGCCGTCAACTCCACCGCCGGAACCGGCAGGTACTACAGCGCCTCGACCGTGCAGGCCTCCGTCTCCGGCCTGACCGGCACCGTCGACGTGACCGCCTTCACGGGCGACGCCTCCTGGGGCGGTTACGCGATGGTCGAGGGCCGTTGGCTCGAAAAGCCCGGTGAGGCCGTGGTCCCGACCCCGCTCCTGGCCGCCACCGGAACCCGTATCGGCGACCGGCTCACCCTGAACGGCCTTGCCGAACCCGTCACCGTACGCATCGTCGGCGAGGTGCTCGACCCGCGCAGGGACGGGATGCAGGTGTTCACCGACGTACGAACCCTGGCAGCGGCGCATCCCGACCTGACCGACACCAGCCACCACATCGCGGTCGCCGCGGGCACCGGCGTATCGGCGTATGTCGACGCGCTGAACCGGAAGTTGGAGCCGCTGGGCCTGGCCGCACGGACCGGCGGACTCGACGGCGGCAGCGACATGGTCGTCACCCTCAACGCGCTCTCCGCGATGCTCACCTTGATGCTCGTCGCCGTCGCCGCACTCGGCGTGCTCAACGGCGTGCTGCTCGACACCCGGGAGCGCGTACGGGAGTTGGGCATCCACAAGGCGCTGGGGATGACCCCGCGCCAGACCGTCGCCATGGTCCTCACCTCCGTCGCGCTGACCGGTCTGCTGGCCGGCGTGCTCGGCGTACCGCTCGGGGTGGCCCTGCACGGCTGGGTCATGCCCGCGATGGGCGACAGCGTGGGACTGCGCCTGCCCGCATCGGTGCTCGCCGTCTACCACGCACCGCAGTTGCTCCCGCTCGCACTCGGCGGTCTGCTCATCGCCACCGTGGGCGCACTGCTGCCCGCGGGCTGGGCGGCGAGGTCACGGTCGGCGACGGCGCTGCGTACCGAATAGAAGAGGGCTTACGGAGAGAAGCCCTCTGTCAGGCGGCGTCGAGTGCCGCGGTGATCTTCTCGACCATCGCGGTCATGACGGGCGTGGGCCCCTTCTTGGCCGCCTGCACACCGGTCTGGAGGGCGAGCAGGACCGTGCCGCGGAAGTTGTCGGCCTCGGCCGCGTCCTGCTTCTTCAGCACGGTCATGGCCTCGGTCAGCGCCGGAAGGACCTTGTCGGCGAGTTCCGCGGTCGACTTGCCGCCGAGGTCACCGACTTCCGACTTCTCCGCGAGTACGTGGCCGACGGTGCCGGTCGCCGAGTGCAGGGCGATCGAACCGTGCGTGGCGACCTTGTGCGGCGAACCCGCGGTGGCGGCGAGCAGCGAGACGGCGCCGTAGGCGGCGGTGCGGAGGGTGAGCTTGTCCTGGGCGGTGAGGTCGATGCTCATGGTGACGGGCTCCTGGGTCTTGTCGCGGCCCGCTTGTCGGTGCCGCTGTCTGCTGATGACCCAGAGCTTGGGGGCAGCGGCTTTCACCGGGGCCTCATACCGGTTTCAGCAGCACGGCAGCGCGTGAAACCCGGGCACACAGTTCGTGTAAAACACCTGAAGCACCTGAAAGACGTGAAACACCCGCAAGGCACCAACTTCTCCTAGAAAGGCGGCGCATGAACAACGCCGTAGCTCGCCTGGTCGCCCTGAGCGCCGGACTCCTGCTCTGCGCGGCGCCCATGGGCACCGCGTCCGCCGCGGACGGACCGGAGTGCGTGGACAGGGGCTCCGTGTCCACCGTCGAGGACCTGTCGGACCGGCCGCAGCAGCCCGGTCTGACGGCGCTCACCAGCGCCCGAACGGTGGACGCGCGACAGGAGTTCCGCGTCCGCGGCTCCGCCGCCTCCCTGCCCGCGGGCACCCGCGTCACGCTGCAGCACTGGCAGCAGGAGGGCTGGACGAGCCTGCCCGCCGAGGTACGGACCACCTCCGACGGGACGTACAACATGCGGGTGAAATTGTGGCGCAAGGGCCCCAACACCCTGCGCATCGTGGCTGCTTGTCTCGCCTCGGAGCCGTTCCAGGTCACCGTGCGCTGACACGCCGTGCGCCGACACGGCATGCGCTGACAGCGTTCGCTGCCACACCGCGCGCCGAACACGCAGAAGGCGGACGGCAGTTGTGCCGTCCGCCTTCACCGGAAGAGGTGAGTCAGCGCTCTTCGCCCTTGCTGCCGAGCACCACGTCCACCGTGTGCTCCTTGCCGTCTCGCTCGTAGGTGAGCTGCACGGTGTCACCCGGCTTGTGCGTCCAAATCTCGCTGATCAGCGTCGGACCGCTGTCGATCGGACGGTCGTCGAGCTTGGTGATCAGGTCGCCGGGCTTGAGTCCCGCCTTGTCGGCGGGGCCGTTCGGCGTGACCGGAGCCGTGCCGCCCGAACCCTGCTCCGTGATGCGCGCGCCACCGTCACGGCTGGTCTCGTCGATGGTGACCGAGGCACCGATCATCGGATACGTGGCCTTGCCGTTCTTGATCAGGTCCTTGGCCACGTTCTTCGCCTGGTTGATCGGGATGGCGAAGCCGAGACCGATCGAACCGGCCTGCTGGCCGCCCATGCCGCTGCCGGCCGACTGGATCGCCGAGTTGATGCCGATCACCGCGCCGCGCGCGTCGAGCAGCGGGCCACCGGAGTTGCCCGGGTTGATCGAGGCGTCGGTCTGCAGCGCGCTCATGTACGAGCGGGCGGCGCTGGAGCCGTCGCTGGAGGCGACGGGACGGTTCTTGGCGGAGACGATGCCGGTCGTCACGGTGTTGGAGAGCCCGAAGGGCGCGCCGATCGCGATCGTCGGGTCGCCGACCGCCACCTTGTCCGAGTCGCCGAGTGCGAGCGGCTGGAGGCCGGAGGCGTTCTTCAGCTTGAGCACGGCCACGTCGTAGCCCTGCGCCCGGCCGATCACCTCGGCCTCGTACTTCTTGCCGTTGGAGAACGTGGCCGACAGCTTGCCGCCCTGCGCGGCCGTGGCCACCACGTGGTTGTTGGTGAGGATGTGGCCCTCACGGTCGTAGACGAAGCCGGTACCCGTACCGCCCTCGCCGTCGCCGCCCTGCGCGTCGATGGTCACGACGCTCGGCAGCGCCTTCGCGGCGATCCCCGCGACCGAGCCCGGCTCGCGCTTGAGGTCGCCCGGGGTGTCCGAGGCGGAGACGGTCGTCGAGTCCGTGCCGTCGTCGTTGCGCTCGGCCGCCCAGTAGCCGATACCGCCGCCGACACCGCCCGCGACGAGCGCGGCGGCCAGCGCGGCGGCGACGAGGCCACCCTTGCGGGACTTGGGGGAGACGGGGGCGGGCTGGTAGCTCGCGCCCCACTCCTGTCCACCCTCACCGTTCGCGTAGGAGGGGACGGACGGCGGCGAGGGCGGCCAGCCACCACCGGCGGCACCGGGCTGACCGGGCTGCTGCCCCGGCTGACCGGGCTGACCCTGCGGCGCCTGGCCGAAACCGGCCGACGCGTGCGCAGCCGACTCGTGCGGGGCCGACGCATGCGCGCCCGGCGCCTCGGCGCCACCCACCGGCGCAACCGGCGGCAACTGCGCCGTCTCCCCGGAGGGCACGGGCGGCAGTGGCGCGGTCACGTGCTCATCGCCTGCGGGAGCGACAGGCGCGGCGGGAGCGGCAGGCGCCGCATGCGCCACATGCTCGGCGGGAGCCGCATGTTCGGCCGGCACCGCAGGAGCAGCCGGCTCCACCGGAGCGACGGACTCCGACGCGACCGGCTCCGACGCGACCGGCTCCACCGGAGCGGGAGGCGCAGGAGGTACGGACGGGGCGGGGGGAACCTTGTTGCCCTCGTTGCCCTCGTTCTCGGTGCTCACAGCTCTACTCCTCGTTCCACGGCGTCAGCATCTCTTTTCCTGGCCGCACTTATGCTCCGCCAGCCTTTCCCAACGGACGTCAGGGCACCATAAGCCGCACCTATGTGTCCGTCGCCCATCCTTATGCAGCGGCCGGAACGGTCGCATCCGCTGAGCCCCCGTCAGGAAACCCGACGTACGCCAAAGGCGCCCCGCACAGTGACACCATGTCGCGGTGACTTCCGCACGAACCCCGCAAACGGGTCCCCCGCACCCTCAGGTCGTCGCTCACCGCGGCGCCTCCGAGGACGCCCCCGAGCACACCCTCACCGCGTACAAGAAGGCGATCGAGGACGGCGCGGACGCGCTGGAATGCGATGTCCGGCTCACGGCCGACGGACACCTCGTGTGCGTCCATGACCGGCGCGTCAACCGTACGTCAAACGGCCGCGGCGCCGTCTCCGCCCTGGAGCTCGCGGATCTCGCCGCACTCGACTTCGGCTCCTGGAAGAACAGAGAGGACGGACCCGACTGGGAGGAGACCTCCGTACTGACCCTTGAGCGCCTGCTCGAACTGGTCGCGGACGCCGGCCGCCCCGTGCAGCTGGCCATCGAGACCAAGCACCCCACCCGCTGGGCGGGCCAGGTCGAGGAACGCCTCCTCCTCCTGCTCAAGCGCTTCGGCCTGGACGCGCCGAAGGCGGCGGCGGATTCTCCGGTACGGGTGATGAGCTTCTCGGCCCGTTCCCTGCAGCGCATCCGTACGAGTGCCCCGACCCTGCCCACCGTGCATCTGCTGCAGTTCCTCACCCCGCGGATGCGCGACGGCCGGCTTCCTGAAGGGGTACGGATCGCGGGCCCCGGCATCCGGCTCGTCCGCAATCACCCCGCGTACATCGAGAAGCTGCAGAAGGCCGGGCACCAGGTGCATGTGTGGACCGTGAACGAGCCGGAGGACGTGGACCTCTGCGTCCGCCTCGGCATCGACGCGATCATCACCAACCGCCCGCGGGCGGTCCTGGAGCAGCTGGGCCGGGCCTGATCACCGACCCGAATCACCCACCCCGACACCAGCTGTCACTCACGCAGAGTGCACCGGCGCGTTCGGAGCGTGTTCATTTGCCGCGAGTGCGTCATCAGCCCGTCATAACGGTGTTCCGTATACGGATTGGCCGGTTTCCGGTCCAGTCCATTGGGGCATCCACACGGTGGCGTGGGGCTAAGGAGGTCTCGGGGGTGGCGTTGGTGGTGGCACAGGAGGTGCCGGCGTCGTCGAGCATGGCCGTACCTCATGGTCCTGCAGGCGTAGGACGAGCAAGACATTGCATGCGTGATCAGCTGCGTCTCAGCGGTGTATCCGAAGCAGTCGTCGACGATGCCGTCCTGGTCCTTTCCGAATTGCTGAGCAATGCCTGCCGGCACGGCAGGCCGCTCGGGGACGCGGCGACCGTGGGGGACGGCAATGTGCGGGCGGCTTGGCGGCTGGACAAGTCCGGGCGTTTGAGCATCGAGGTGACGGACGGGGGCGGTCCGACCCGACCGCTTCCGGCCACTCCGTCGGTGACGGCACGCGGTGGCCGGGGACTCGGCATCATCGCGGCGCTGTGCGACGACTGGGGGGTACGGGACGGCGCTACGGGCGAGGTCACGGTGTGGGCCGTGCTCACGGCGGGGCACCCGCACGAGGACTTCGCTACGCGTGTCACCGGTCCGGTAGAGCTGTTCGGCGAGCTGGGCTGAAACAAGCCGCCGCGCGCGGCCCACGGCACCCGTCACGCAACGGCTAGGCTCACCGCCGTACCGCCCAAGCCGTGACCGGGAGACGCACGATGGCCAAGAAGCGCCCTCAGACGAAGAAGCCGCAGAAGGCGCAGATCACCGAGGGAGAGATCCCGGTTGTCGGCGCGCGTGAACCCTGCCCGTGCAACTCGGGCCGGCGCTACAAGGCCTGTCACGGCCGCGCCGCAGCGCAGGCCGTGACCGAGCTGGTGCACCGCCCGTTCGAGGGTCTGCCCGGTGAGTGCGACTGGGTCGCGCTGCGCGAACTGGTGCCCGCCGCCACGGTGGAGCTCACCCTCAAGGACCCACTGCCCGAGGGCGTCCCGTCGGTGACGCTCGCGACCGTGCTGCCGATGGCGTGGCCCGGCCTGCGCCGCGAGGACGGCTCCGTCCTGATCGGGCTGCAGAACGACACGTCGTCCGGCGACCTCAGCCGCGACCTCGCCGACGTCCTCACCCAGGCGCTCACCACCGAGCCGGGCAACCCGATCGCCGCGCGCCGCGGCTCGGCCGAGGGCCCGCGCCTTCAGGAACTCCTCGACCCGAAGGGCCCGTTCGAGCCCGTCGTGCACGAGGGCTTCGAGTTCTGGGTGCCGGACGCGGAGAACGCGAGCACCGAGGTCACCGCTTCCCTGGAGCGCGCCAACGCCGCCGCGATCCCGACGGTGAAGCTGCCGGACCTCGAGGCCGCGTACTGGTGCGAGACCCCGGAGAAGAACCACCTGCGCTGGGTCATGCCGCATCCCGAGGAGAAGCTCCTCGACGCGCTCGCCCGCCTGCACGCGGCCGGCAAGTCCAGCCTGGGTGAGAACACGCGCCTGGTGGGCTCGTTCCGCGCGCACGGTCTGATGGTCCCTGTCTGGGACCTGCCGACCGGCATGAGTGCGGCCGATGTCGAGAAGCCCGCCGTCGAGTTCGCCGAGCGGCTCGCCGCGGCCCTTTCCGACGAGACTCCGCTGACCGCCGAGGAGCGCCGCGCCCGCGGTGGTCTGACCAACCGGCAGGTCACGCTGAGCTGACCGGCCGGTCAGTCCGCAGCGGAACATCGAGTGCCCTTCGAGCGATCTCCGAGTGATCAGAAAGAGCCATTCATGATCGCTCAGGGGCATAGGAAAGCCATAGAAATGGTATGAGACCGGTCACAACTCCCGGCCTTCACCGGTAAATCCCCAGCGGATTGGCCGATACCGGCCGAGATCGAATTTGCGAACGGCAGATCTTCGGTTACCGTTCAAGTAGCCCGGTCGCTGGTGCATCCCCCGTCGCCAGCGACCGGGCCTTTCCATGCCCTGGACCGGCCGGCGCTCAACTGCCCGCGGCAGGCGCCTGATTGCTCCCGGACCGCAGCAGCATCGACGTGGCGTCCGCGCTCTCGTCCCCCTCGGCGCTCTGCGCCGCGAATTCCGCCACCGCCGAATACGCCTCGCGCCCACCGGCCGTCGGCTCCCGAGGCGTCTCGCACGCCCCCGGCTCATCGCCCTCGTCCACCGCGCAGTGCATCTGCACGGTCCGCCCCTCGGGCCCCATCAGCGTGAGCACCGAGGTGAGCGCCTCTCCGGTGGCGTTGCGGTAGTACGTACGGGCCCAGGTGTCCCGGCCCTGGCTGAGCACACAGGTCTGGGCCTCGACGCCCTCGGGCGAGGCGAGTTCGGGACCGCACTGCGCGGCGGTCGTCAGACCGAGTCCGGAGAGCAGCCCGGGCGCGGGCTCACGTTCCGCCGGCTTCGCATCCGGCCCGGGTTCGGTGAAGGGCGCGTCCGCCTTCGCCCGTACGACGTCATCCGCCCGCCCTCGTACGACCTCGTCGGACTTGGCCCGTACGACGTCGTCGGAGGAACCCACGGGCCCCGCCGCCGCACCCGCGAGCGGCAGCAGGACCGCCAGCAGCACGACGGCGATGAGCGCGGACATACGTGCTCGCTGCAACGGACCCACCTGCTCAACTGAACTGCACAACAACAAAGGTGAGCCGAAGATAGCGACGGGTGAGGGCCCGAAAGCCCCGCGCACGCCCAAGGTGCCTAGAACTCGGGCGCGCTCACACCCGTATGAGTGAGGGTGTCGACCAGGACACCCACCAGGGCCTCGATGTCCGGCAGCCACGGGCGCGCCGAACCGGGCAGCGGGGCGCGCTCCCAGCGGACCTCGCCCTGGCCGGTCTCCGAGGGCGGCAGCACCACATAGCCGCCGCTGCCGTGGAAGCGCAGCGAGCCGGGAACATGGTCGCGTGCGTAGAGCAGTTCGCCGAGGTGGGGCATCGAGTACGGCGCGACGAGCAGGTACCAGCGGTCGGGGGTCGCGACGACCGGGCCGACACGGACGCCCTTGCGGTCGAGCACCGCGAGCGAGCGGGCCGCGGCGATGGCCGGCAGGCTCACCGCGCTGGGACCGGGACCGCCCGTGGCGAGCACGACCGGCGCCGTGGGCCGGTTGGTGAACCACCAGCGGACCATCCGCTCATCGCCGGTCGCGGCCAGGATGCCGGGGTCGAAGGGGTGACCGCCCGGGGTGGCGCAGTCGGGGTCGGGGCATGCGCATTGCGGCGATCCGGGCTGCCGCAATCCCACACCGGGGAGCACGGGCCACTGCCAGGTGCTCGCGAAGGTCAGGGCCGCGCTGAGCTGGTCAGGCCTCCCACCGGATCGCTTCGACAGGAGCCTGCGTCGCCTTCCGAGGATCTCGCGCATGAGCGCTCGTTCCTTTCCGTTGAAAACGCAGAGACACTACCGACACTGCGGGCCGCTTCGGACTACATCGGACATTGCGGACACTCTCGAGTCACGCTTGGAGCCAGGACTGCACGCGCAGATGCATCCATTACAACCATGGCGGTGGGTGGCGCGCGCATGGCGCTTGACGCCTGCCATACGTTGCCGTGCTGTTCGCTTGCTGGTCCCGCTTGCGAACCGCCATGAGCCGCTCGGCCGGAACACGGCCTTCGCTCTCTAAGACGTTCGGGTCCGTCGTCCGGTTCAGGAACAGCGCCAACTACCGCTGTTCTTCACCCAGTACGTACCCGATACGCCCGCCGTGACCCTTGGTGGGAGCGGTTTGTGCCTGCTGTAGCCCAGGGGTCCTGCCGTGCCGAACGCTGAACGGGCTCCAGTCGACCTCAATAACGGATTGGTCAGGGCTGTTTTCCGCCAAGTTCCCTATTTCGCCACTGATGCCTCGTACACCCCATGGACACCAGGAATAGTCGCAGGACAATGCTGGACATCCCCAGACCACTGCGTGTAGATGTGGACCTATTGCTGGCGGCGCAGAATGACATGGGGGTTTGCGATGCTAAAGAGCAATATGCACCGGCCGGAATCCCGGACGAGAACCGCGCCATGAACGCCCCGCACCTTCCGAAAGTGGCCGGAATCGATCCCAGCTCTTCCTCGGTTCCCGCCCCAGCGCACACATCGGCGTCCGATTGCGCCCCCATGCCCGCCACCCCGGCGGCCGTGATCCAGGACCGGCTCGCGGGCTGGGTCTCCGACCTGACCACGCTCCATGAACTGACCGAGCGCCTGACGCGCACCACCGCGCTCGAGGACTGCCTTCGCGAACTCCTGCGGGCGGGCGCCGCCCTCGTCGGGGCCCGCCGCGGACTCGTCGTCCTCGAACCCGCCGACGGACTCGGGCCCGAGGCCATGACCGGGCTCGGTCTGCAGCGGGCCGATCTCGGGCATATCGAGACCGTGCCGCGCGATGTCACCTCGTACGGGCGCCTGCTCGACGGCACCGACACCCTGGCCCCCGGTGAATGCGGTATCGCCCAGGCCGATCTGCTCGCCGACGAGCAGCTCGACCCGCGCCACCGCTCGGTCGCGGACCGGCTCGGCTTTGCGGCGAGCTACGCCGTACCGCTGGCGTGCGAGCCGGCCCACGGCGGTTCCAGCCGGCTCGGCGCCGCGGTCTGGCTCTACGACGAGCCGGCCGAGCCCGTGGAGCGTCAGCGCCATCTGATCGGGCTCTACATGCGGTACGCGAGCGAGCACGTGGCCCGGCTCGTCGAGCTGGAGCGCTCCCGTACGACCATGGCCACCATCGCCGAGGAACTGCTGCCCAGCCGCCTTCCCCGGGTCGCCGGTGTGCAGCTCGCGGCACGGCACCGCACGGGGCCGCGCGGCGGCGGTGACTGGTACGACGCGCTGCCGCTGCCGGAGGGCGCGCTCGGCCTCGCGGTCGGGTCGGTCACCGGGTCGGGGCCGAGTGCGGTCGCGGCGATGGGACGGCTGCGGGCGTCCTTGCGTGCGTACGCGGTGATGGAGGGCGAGGACCCCGTCGCCGTCCTCTCCGACCTCGAACTTCTCCTGCGCCTGACCGAACCGGCGCGCAGCGCCACCGCGCTCTTCGCCTACTGCGAACCGCGCCGGCGCAAGATCGTGCTCGCCGGGGCCGGGCACTCCCCGCCGCTGGTCATCGGCGAGCGGCGCACGGAGTTCGTGGAGACCTCCCTGTCCGCGCCGCTCGGGATGCTGAGCTGCTGGGAGGCACCGAGTGTGGAGCTCTCACCGGAGCCCGGCGAGACCGTCCTGATCTACACGGACGGTCTCCTTCACCGCACCGGCGACCCGATGGACCGCGCCTTCGCACGGCTGCACGCGGCGGCGGCGAGTGTGCCGAAGGCGCTGCGGGACGATCCCGGGGCGATCGCGGACCACGTGCTGCGGACCGTCCTGACGGACGGGCGGGACGAGGCGGACAGTGATGAGGACGTGGTGTTGCTGGCGGCTCGGTTCGACTGAGCCGGGACGCTCGCCTTCGGATCCCGGACAGTCCCCTCCCGCCCGGGGGCCGAAGCCCTTTCCAGGCTATCGACGCCCACTGACAACGCGGCACTCGCAGACCGTCCGAAGGGCCCTCGGGGCAGTAAAGCCCCAAGGGCCCTTTTCGCGTGACTTTGGCCATACGTGCAGGACCTGGAACCCCTTCCGTACGGACATACGATGGACGGTGGTCCCCAGGTCGCTACAAGGAGGCATCCGTGGCCGAAGAGCTCACCGGCAACCCCGGCGAAGAAGCAGCCGACGAGGCAGCCGAGAAGCCCATCAAGCAGCGGAAGAACGGCCTGTACCCGGGCGTCTCCGACGAGCTGGCCGAGTCCATGCGCTCCGGCTGGGCCGACACCGAGCTGACGGATGTGCAGCCGATCGCGCAGGCCGAGCACACCGCCCGGCGCCGCGCGGCGCTTTCCGCCGCCTTCCCGGGCGAGCGTCTGGTGATCCCCGCGGGCAATCTGAAGACGCGCTCGAACGACACCGAGTACAGCTTCCGCGCCTCCACCGAGTACGCGTACCTGACCGGCAACCAGACCGAGGACGGCGTGCTCGTCCTGGAGCCGGTCGAGGGCGGCCACGAGGCCACGCTCTATCTCCTGCCCCGCTCCGACCGTGAGAACGGCGAGTTCTGGCTGGACGGCCAGGGTGAGCTGTGGGTCGGGCGCCGGCACTCGCTGACCGAGGCCGGGACGCTGTACGGCATCCCCGCCTCCGACGTCCGCAAGCTGGCCGAGGCGCTCGCCGAGTCCACCGGTGCGACCCGTGTCGTACGCGGTCACGACGCCGGTATCGAGAAGGCGCTGACCGACAAGGTCACCGCCGAGCGCGACGAGGAGCTGCGGGTCCACCTGTCCGAGGCGCGCCTCGTGAAGGACGAGTTCGAGGTCGGCCAGCTTGAGCAGGCCTGCGCGTCCACCGCGCGCGGCTTCGAGGATGTCGTGAAGGTCCTCGACAAGGCCGAGGCGACCTCGGAGCGCTATATCGAGGGCACATTCTTCCTGCGCGCCCGCGTCGAGGGCAACGACATCGGCTACGGCTCGATCTGCGCCGCGGGCCCGCACGCCACGACCCTGCACTGGGTGCGCAACAACGGCGAGGTCCGCTCCGGCGACCTGCTGCTTCTGGACGCCGGTGTGGAGACCAACGAGCTCTACACCGCGGACGTGACCCGCACGCTGCCGATCAACGGCCGCTACAGCGAGCTGCAGAAGAAGATCTACGACGCGGTGTACGAGGCCCAGGAGGCCGGTATCGCCGCGGTCAAGCCGGGCGCCGCCTACCGCGACTTCCACGACGCCGCCCAGCGCGTGCTCGCCGAGAAGCTCGTCGAGTGGGGTCTGCTCGAAGGCACGGTCGAGCGCGTCCTGGAGCTCGGCCTCCAGCGCCGCTTCACCCTGCACGGCACCGGCCACATGCTCGGCATGGACGTCCACGACTGCGCGGCCGCGCGCCGTGAGTCGTACGTGGACTGCACGCTGGAGCCGGGCATGTGCCTGACCGTCGAGCCGGGTCTGTACTTCCAGGCCGACGACCTGACGGTGCCGGCGGAGTACCGCGGCATCGGCGTCCGGATCGAGGACGACATCCTCGTGACGCAGGACGGCAACCGGAACCTTTCGGATGCGCTGCCGCGTACCAGCGACGCCGTCGAGGCGTGGATGGCTTCGCTCAAGGGCTGATCAGCTGTTCCTGACGCAGGGGCGGTACGCACACGCGTACCGCCCCTGCGTCGTGTTCAGACGCCGGCCGCCGCCCGCCGGTAGCGGCCGGGAGCGATCCCCCGGGCCCGCGTGAAGGCGCGCGAGAAGGCGAACTCCGAGGTGTAGCCGACCTGTTCGGCGATCCTTCCGACGCGTTCGTCGGTGTCACGCAGCAGTCGGGCGGCCATGTCGATACGGAGCCGGGCGAGGTAGCCGAGGGGTGCGACGCCCACCAGCTCCTTGAAGCGCCGGGCGAACACGGGCCGGGACATCGTCACGTCCCTGGCCAGGGACTCCACCGTCCACGGCCGGTGCGGTGCCTGGTGCAGGAGGGAGAGCGCGGCGCTGATGCGCGGATCGCGCAGGGCGAGCAGCCAGGAGCGCTGACCGGCGTCGGGCGCGGTGTCGGCGCGCTCCAGCCAGGCCCGTACGACCTGGACGAAGAGGACATCGGTGAGCCGGGTCGCGACCGCGCGGGCGCCCGGGCGCGAGCGGGTGGTCTCGGCCACCAACAGGCGGATGATGCCCTGCAGTTCGGGGTCGGCGCTCATGCCCGGGATGTGGATCACCGGAGGCAGCGCGGCGAGTACGGGGTGGTGGGTGACGTCGCCCGCGTAGCCGAACTTGCCGCAGATCACGTGCGCGGCCGGACCCTCGCCGCCGAGGTCGAGGACCCCGTCGCTCGGTGGGTGGGCGGCTTCGAGTGCGGCGTACGGGAGGACCTTGGCGTCGGGGGTGCCGGCCAGCTGGTGCGGGGTGCCGTGGGGCAGCAGCAGGACGTCTCCGGTGACCAGTTGGCGCGGCGGCTCACCGTCGATGCGCAGCCAGCAGGCGCCCTCGGCGATCAGATGGAAACCGGCCGCGTCCAGGCGGTCGAGCCCGCAGCCCCAGTCGCCGCCGCGTGAGCGCAGCTGGGCGATCAGGACGCCGTCGAGTCCGGTGGTGGCCAGCACGTCTGCCAGTACGTCCACGATTACCTACCTCACTCCCGCCAGAACGAGACGTACAGACAAAACACAGATCGTTTCTGTCATGGAACGTCTCATGCCCACGCTCATAGAGTCATGGTCAACAAGCAACGCACCTTACTGCACAGGGAGTTCAGGGCATGAGCAAGGTCTGGTTCGTCACGGGTTCGTCGCGCGGCTTCGGGCGGAAGTTCGTGGAGGCGGCGCTGGAGCGCGGGGACAGGGTCGCGGCGACCGCGCGGGACGCCTCGGCGCTGGAGGATCTGGTCGAGAAGTACGGCGAGCGGGTGCTGGCGCTCGACCTCGATGTCACCGACAGGGAGGGCGTGTTCTCGACCGTACGCAAGGCGCACGAATACTTCGGGCGGCTCGATGTCGTCGTCAACAACGCGGGCCACGGGCTCTTCGGCACCGTCCAGGAGCTGACCGAGCGACAGCTGCGCGACCAGTTCGAGGTGAACGTCTTCGGCGCCACCTGGGTCACACAGGCCGTCCTTCCGTATCTGCGCGAGCAGGGCAGCGGGCACATCGTGCAGATCTCCTCGACCGGCGGGCTGATCGGCTGGCCCGTGGTCGGCGGCTACAACGCCTCCAAGTTCGCGCTCGAAGGCCTCAGCGAGGCGCTCGCCCAGGAGGTCGCGCACTTCGGGATCAAGGTGACGCTGGTCGAGCCCGGCGCCTACGCCACCGACTGGGGCGGCGCTTCCGCGGTGCAGGCCGAGGCCGATCCCGGCTATGACGTCGTACGCGAGGGACTGGCCGCCTTCATGTCCACGCTCGACTTCGGCGACCCGGCGGCCGCGGGCGCCGCGCTGCTCAAGGTGGTCGACGCGCCGAACCCGCCGCTGCGGGTGTTCTTCGGTACGCAGGGCGGCGAGCTGCTGCCCGGCATCTATGAGGAGCGGCTGAAGTCCTGGGCCCAGTGGCAGGAGGTCTCGGTCGCGGCGCAGGGTGGCCGTTAAGGTCCCTCCCCATGGGCGACACCTGGGGCGAACAGGCGGAACGCATCGGCGCCGATCTGCACTTGGCGCTCGACGCCGGGGGCAGTCGGCGCGCGGCGCTGATCCGTGCGCTGCGCGCCGCCGTGCGCGAGGGGCGGCTGCGGCCCGGGCAGCGGCTGCCGCCGTACCGCTCGCTCGCGGTCGATCTGGGGCTGACCCGGAACACGGTCGCGAGCGCGTACGCGGAGCTGGTCGCCGAGGGGTGGCTGACGGCTCGGCAGGGGTCGGGGACCCGGGTGGCAGCGCGGTCGGTGTCCGGTGCGGCGCCCGCCGTGGTGGCGCCGCGGGCGGTCCGGACCGTTGCGCACGATCTGGGGCAGGGGAAGCCGGACGCGGCTTCGTTCCCGCGTACGGCATGGGCCGCGGCGGCCCGCCGTGCACTGACCGCAGCGCCGAACGACGCCTTCGGCCCCGGCGATCCGCGCGGGCGGACCGAGCTGCGCGAGGCGCTCGCGGAGTATCTGGCGCGGGTGCGCGGAGTACGCACCGACCCGGCGCGCATCGTCGTCTGCTCGGGCTTCGCCCATGGTCTTCGCCTGCTGTTCGGGGGCGCGGGCGGCTCGGGGCGCGGGGTGCTGCGCGGGGTGCTGGCCGTCGAGGCGTACGGCCTGGGGTTCCACCGCTCGCTCCTGGAAGCCGCCGGCGTGCGTACGGTGCCGGTCGAGGTCGATGAACAGGGCGCCCGAGTGGAGGAGTTGACCTCGCGGGCACGGGCCGTGCTGCTCACACCCGCGCATCAGTTCCCCACCGGCGGGCCGCTGGCGTCCGGGCGGCGGGCGGCCGTCGTGGAGTGGGCGCGGGGGCGGGGCGGTCTTGTCCTTGAGGACGACTACGACGGCGAGTTCCGCTACGACCGTGAACCGGTCGGCGCCGTTCAGGGTCTCGACCCCGAGCACGTGATCTACCTCGGCTCGGTCAGCAAGAGCCTGTCGCCCGCGGTGCGGCTGGGGTGGATGGTGCTGCCCGGTCATCTCGTGGACCCCGTGCTCGCGGTGAAGGGCGAGCGGGAGGCGTGGGCGAGCGCGCTGGATCAACTGACGCTCGCGGAGTTCATCGCGTCCGGGGCGTACGACCGGCATGTGCGGCGGATGCGGCAGCGGTACCGGGGGCGGCGGGATCGGTTGCTGTCCGCGTTGGCGCAGAGGGCGCCGCACATCTCCGTGTCGGGGATCGCGGCCGGGCTGCACGCGGTGCTGCGACTGCCTCCTGGGACGGAGGCTTCGGCGTTGGCGCGGGCTGCGCGGGCCGGGATTGCGGTGGACGGGCTGTCGGCGTATCGGCATCCGGATGCGAAGGGTTCACCCGAGGACGGTCTTGTGGTGGGGTACGCGGCTCCTGCGGAGCACGCCTACGAGGCGGCGGTCGAGGCGCTCTGTTCGGTGCTGGCCGAGGGCTGAGCTCAAACGCCGGCGGGGCTGAGATTGCTGAACTTCAGGACTTTGTCGAAGCTCAGCACCGCGCCGTCGCGGTTCGCGAGGGAGACGTGGTCGGCGAGTTCCTCGATCAGGCCGAGGCCGCGGCCGTGTTCCAAGTGGTCCGCTTGGTCCTCTTGGTCCGCGTCCGGTGCATAGCCGTGCGGCGCGGGACGTTCCATCGTGGCGCGCGGGAAGCCGGGGCCCGAGTCCGCCACCTCGATACGGCACTTCTCGCCGTCCAGATAGGCCGTCACCCGGTACGCGTCCTGCGACGACCGTGTCCTGGCCGCGCCGTGCTCCACCGCGTTGGCACAGGCCTCGGTCAGGGCGATGGACAGGTCGAAGGAGATATCGGGGTCGACGCCCGCGTTCTCCATCGTGCCGAGCAGGAGCCGGCGGGCGAGCGGAACGCTGGCAGCCTCGCGCCGCAAGTGGAGTGACCACCACAGGCTCATGACTCAGGCCTCCTGGCTGCGGCTCGGCATACCCCTACGTATTGCCGCGTACGGCGGTGCGCAATCGCCCAGTTGACGTGATGCCGCCCATACGGCGGATGTGCCGGAAACGTCAACAGGTGTAAAGGAATCGCCCGCACGGGCAGCGCCACGCCGGCCGCACAGGCCGAACCGCAGCGGCCGCACAAGCAGAACCGCACCTTCCGGACCTTGCGGACCTGCCGTACGGACGGGATAAGCCCAGTGCGATGATGAGCCGGTCATGACTGCCCCCCACCCAGGCGCCAAGCGGACCGGAGCCGAGTTCCGGCTGCTGAGGGCCGTGGCCTTCGCCACGGTCTGTGTCGCGCTGTCCGCGGGCGGGCACATTCTCGCCTCGCACGGCGCGGTGCCGGTGTGGTCGCTGGGGATCGGCTTTCTGCTGACGCTCGCGGTGGCGGTGCCGTTCGCGGGACGCCCTCGCTCCTCCGGTGTGATCGCCGGGGCGCTCGCCGTGGGGCAGCTGGGACTGCACTGTCTGTTCGGGCACGGTCAGCAACTGGCCGCGCAGTCCATGGCCGACACATCCGCCGTCGAGCAGGCCAAGGGGCTGCTGTGCGGGGCCTCGGCCGTCGTGACCAGCCCCCACCAGGCGTATCGCATCCTCAAGGACGCGGGCCTCGCGCCGCCGGCCTCCTCCGGGCACGCCCATCACATGGCGGACGGTATGGCGCAGAGCGGGGGCCTGCTGCCCGATCTGCCGATGCTGCTCGGCCATCTGCTCGCCGCACTGCTGCTCGGCTGGCTGCTGCGCCGCGGCGATCTCGCGCTCCTTCGCGTCATCGAACTCTCGGTGTTCTCGATGCACGGGGTCGCGGAGGCCGCGCTCGTACGAGGACTGCGCGCCGCTCTCGCGCTGGTGCGCTCCTTGCGGGCCGGCCTGCCGGGCGCGCCCGAGACGCTCACGGGCGGCCGCGGTGAGCTGCCGGATCCGCCGGCGAAGCCCCGTACCACCGCACTCGCGCACACGGTGACCAGGCGCGGACCGCCCTGCTCGGACGCGTTCGCTCTCACTGCCTGACGCGGCACTCCCCTTTTCGGTACGGAGGTGTCGCGCGGCAGACACGTGGAGCCGCCCGGCGGCCCGCGCGTTCCCCGACACCGTTCACCACTGCCGAGTGGAGTTTCTGCCATGAAGATTTCCCGTGTTCTGACCGCGTCCGCCGTCGCCGCAGGATCCGTCGTCCTGCTCTCCGGTACGGCCTTCGCGCATGTCTCCGTGCAGCCGCAGGGCGAGGCCGCCAAGGGCTCGTACGCCACCGTCAACTTCAAGGTGCCCAACGAGTCCGACACCGCCTCGACCGTCAAGCTCGAGGTCAACTTCCCGATGGACCACCCGCTCGCGTCCGTGATGGCGCAGCCGGTGCCCGGCTGGGACGTGGAAGTCACCAAGTCCAAGCTGGACAAGCCGCTCGAGATGCACGGCGAGAAGATCGACGAGGCCGTCTCCAAGGTCACCTGGACCGCCGACGGCAAGGGCATCGAGCCGGGTACGTTCCAGCAGTTCCCGCTCTCGCTCGGCCAGCTCCCCGAGGACGCCGACCAGATGGCGTTCAAGGCGCTGCAGACGTACAGCGACAAGACGGTCGTGCGCTGGATCGAGGAGGCCAAGGAGGGCGGCGAGGAGCCCGAGCACCCGGCGCCGGTCCTGAAGCTGTCGGCCGCGTCCGAGGACCACCACGGCGGCGGCGCCTCCGCCGACAAGGCCGCTGACTCCGATGGCTCCGGCGACTCCGCCGATGACAAGGGCGGTCACGACGACAAGGCGACCGCCGCCGCCGACTCCAGCGACGGCACCGCCCGTGCGCTGGGCATCGCGGGCATCCTGGTGGGTGCCGCGGGTGTGGCGTTCGGCGTGCTGGCCGGCCGCCGCCGCACCTCCGAAACCCCCGCAAACTCCTCCAACTGACCCTGCTTGGGACACTTCACCATGCGCACCAAGACTCTCGCCGCCGTCGCCCTGCTCGCCGCCGCCTCCTTCTCGTTGGCCGCGTGCAGCAGTGGTGACGGCGGCGACGCCCCCGCTGTCGTCTCGGAGCAGTCCGAGGACAAGGCGGCCACCGTCATCGACCAGCCCTTCGAGAAGCCCGACATGGTGCTGACCGACACCACGGGCAAGAAGTTCGATCTGCGCGAGCAGACCAAGGGCAAGCCGACGCTGATCTACTTCGGCTACACGCACTGCCCGGACGTCTGTCCGCTGACGATGAGCAATCTCGCGGTCGCCAAGAAGGAGCTCGAGAAGAAGCTCTCCAAGGCCGAACTCGCCGAGCTGCGGATCATCATGGTCTCCACCGACCCGGACCGGGACACCCCCGAGCACCTGGGCAAGTGGATGAAGGCCCAGGACCCCTCCTTCATCGGCCTCACCGGTGACTTCCCGACCGTGCAGGCCAGCGCCCGCTCGCTCGGCATCACCATCGAGCCCCCGGTGAAGGAGAAGGACGGCACGGTCACCTCCACGCACGGCAAGCAGGTCATCGCGTTCTCGCCGAAGACCGACGCGGGCTACGTCATCTACAACGGCGAGGAAGCCACCGCGGACGACTACGCCAAGGACCTCCCCAAGATCATCAAGGGGGAGAAGCCGTGACGCGGACTCCACGCCGTACCACCCTCGTCGGCGCCATAGTCGTCACCGTCGTCTCGTCGCTGGCGCTCGCGGGATGTTCCTCCGGCGATCCCGATACGAAGACGAGTGCACAGCAGGGCGCAGGAAAGCCCCGGTTGAGCGTGGTCGACGGCTTCATGCCGAAGCCCGCGCTCACGGACATGGCCGGCGGCTTCCTGACCATCGTGAACAAGGGCGGCGCCGACAAACTCATCTCCATGAGCAGCCCGCTCGCCGACGAGGTCATGGGCCACCGCACCGTCGGCCAGAAGATGGAGCACGTCGCGTCCTTCGACGTGCCCGCGAACGGCGAGCTCGACTTCGAGCGCGGCGGCAACCACCTGATGTTCATGCAGCTCTCCGAGCTGCCGAAGGTGGGCGACAAGGTCGAGGTGGATCTGACCTTCGAGAAGGCGGGCAAGGTCAAGGCCGAGCTCGAGGTCAAGGAAGCCACGTACAACCCGAAGAACAACTAGAGGGACAGGGGATCGAACGCATGCTGTCCACCACCGCTCCCCGCGCCGTGCGCGGTCCGCTGGTGCAGTTCCTGCTGCTGTTCGTGGCCGTCACCGGCGCTCTGCTCGCCGGCGCCGCACCCGCGTCGGCACACGCGGCACTCACCGGGGCCGACCCGGCGCAGGGGTCGGTGGTCCAGCAGGCGCCCGAGAAGGTGACCCTTCACTTCTCCGAGAAGGTCGCCATGTCCGGCGACTCGCTGCGGGTGCTCGACCCCAAGGGCAAGCGGGTCGACACCGGTGAGGTCAAGGACGTCAGCAGCGGCAAGTCCGCCTCGTACGAGAAGAAGCTGCACGCCGGACTGCCGGACGGCACCTTCACCGTCGCCTACAAGGCGGTCTCGGCCGACAGCCACCCGATCTCGGGCGCCTTCAGCTTCTCGATCGGCGCGCCCTCCGACACCACCGTGCAGCTCTCCGGACAGGAGGCCGGCGGCGGTGCGGTCGGCTTCCTCTACGGGACCGCGCGCTACTTGTCGTACGCGGCCTTCGTCGTGATGGCGGGCGGCGCGGCCTTCGTACTCATCTGCTGGCCCAAGGGCGCGACCGCCCGTCCGCTGCAGCGACTTGTGGCGTACGGCTGGGTCGCACTCACCGCCGCGACCCTCGCTCTGCTGGTGCTGCGCGGCGCGTACACCGACTCCGGAAAGCTCTCCGACGTCCTCGACATGGGCAAGATCAGCGACGTGCTGCAGACGAAGACAGGCGCGGCACTCGTCTCGCGGCTGCTCCTGCTCACCGCCGCGGCGCTGTTCATCGCGGTGCTCTTCGGGGCGTACGCGAAGCGGGAGACCGACGAGGCGAAGCCGGGAGAAGCAGCGGAAAAGAGGGACCTCACCTTCGGTCTCGCCATCGGCGGCACCGTGGTCGCGGCGGGAATCGCCTCGACCTGGGCGCTCGCCGAGCACGCCTCCACCGGTATCCAGCCGGGGATCGCGATGCCCGTGGACGTACTCCATCTCCTGGCCGTGGCCGCCTGGCTGGGCGGTCTGACGGCGCTCCTCGTGGCGCTCTACCGGGTGCCTTCCCTGGAAGCCTCGGCCGCGCGCCGCTTCTCGTCGCTGGCCTTCTGGTCGGTGGTCGCGCTCGCGGCGACCGGTCTCTACCAGTCGTGGCGGCAGGTCGGCTCGTGGTCGGCGCTGACCGGTACGGCGTACGGACAGCTGCTGCTCGTCAAGATCGGCTTGGTCGCCGTACTGCTCGGGATCGGCTGGATCTCGCGGAAGTGGACCGCCGGACTCGCCGAGACGATGGCGCCGGAGGCGGCGACCGCGACCGTGGTCGAGCAGCGCAGCAAGGTCGGTGTGGCCGCGGGCAAGACCCCGAAGAACCCCAAGCGCGCCGCCCAACTCGCCCGTCAGCAGGCCGCGGTGGCCGCCGCCCGCGAGAAGCGGATCAGGGACGCGGACCCGGGCCGCGCGGGGCTGCGGCGCTCCGTACTCGCCGAGGCCGGTGTGGCGGTCGTGCTGCTCGCGATCACCACCGTGCTGACCTCGACGGAACCCGGACGCACGGTGGAGGAGGCGGAGCAGTCCGCGCCGGCCGCCGCCGTGAACCAGCCGCTCGACCTGACCATGCCCTTCGACACGGGCGGGGCGGACGGCAAGGGCAAGGTCCGTATCGACATGACCCCGGGCCGTACGGGCGCCAACGAGCTGCATGTGTGGGCCTACCGACCCAACGGCAAGGCCTTCGACCTCCCCGAGGTCAAGGTCGCCTTCACTCTGGAGGCCAAGGACATCGGCCCGCTGCCGGTCACCCCCGACCGCATCGTGACCGGACACTGGTCGTCGACCGGGGTGCAGATCCCGATGGGCGGCGAGTGGGAAATCGCAGTGACCGTGCGGACCTCGGACATCGACCAGGTGACCGTGCGCAAGAACGTGAAGATCGGCTAGCGCTATGCAGGACATGACGGCCGCACCGGACGAACCGGGCACCGAGGCCGACTCCCGGTCCCCCGAGGGCATTTCACGGCGGCGGCTGCTCGGCACCGCGGGCGCCGTCGGCGCGGGCGGCCTGGTGCTCGGCGCGGCCGGCGGGGCGGCGGCGTACGCGGCCACCGAGTCGGACACCGGTAGCGCCCTGTCGACCGTGGGCTCGACGGAGGTGGCCTGGGGCGGCGAGCACCAGCCCGGCATCCTTCAGCCGCTGCAGGCCCGCGGCCACCTCATCGCGTTCGACCTCGCGCCGGGGGCCGGCCGCAAGGAAGCCGTCGCCCTCATGCGCCGCTGGTCGGCGACCGCGCAACGGCTCATGAACGGCACGGGCTCCGACGCCGGCATCGCCCTGGACGCGGGCCCGTCCTCCCTCACGGTCACCTTCGGCTTCGGCCACAGCTTCTTCTCCCGTACGGGACTCGACAAGCAGCGCCCGAGCGAACTCGATCCACTGCCGCCGTTCTCCTCGGACCACCTGGACGCCAAGCGCTCCGACGGCGATCTGTGGATCCAGATCGGCGCCGACGACGCACTCGTGGCCTTCGACGCGCTGCGCGCTGTGCAGAAGGACGCGGGCGCGGCGGCCCGGGTGCGCTGGCAGATGAACGGCTTCAACCGCTCACCCGGTGCCACCGCCCACCCCATGACGGCCCGCAACCTCATGGGCCAGGTCGACGGCACCAACAACCCCAAACCGTCCGAACCCGACTTCGATCAGCGGATCTTCGTGCCCACATCCACCGACGGCCCCTCCTGGATGGCGGGCGGCTCGTACGCGGTGGTCCGCCGTATCCGGATGCTGCTCGACGACTGGGACAAGCTCCCGGCCGCCGCACAGGAGAAGGTCATCGGCCGCAGGAAGTCCGACGGGGCGCCGCTGACCGGCGGTTCGGAGACCACCGAGCCGGAGCTCGACAAGGTCGGCCCCGACAACAAGCTGGTCATCCCGCTCGACGCCCACGCCCGGATCTCACGCCCCGACCAGAACGGCGGGGCCGCGATGCTGCGCCGCCCGTTCTCCTTCCACGACGGGATCGCGACGGACGGGACACCGGACGCCGGCCTGCTCTTCGTCTGCTGGCAGGCGGATCCGCTGCGCGGCTTCACGGCGGTACAGCGCAAGCTCGACCGCGGCGACGCACTGTCCACGTTCATCCGGCACGAGTCGAGCGGGCTGTTCGCGGTTCCCGGCGGGCCGGGCAAGGGCGAGTACGTGGGACAGCGACTCCTGGAGGCGTGAGCCCCGGCTTCGCCGGCGGGGGTGATCGTGGGGCGAGCGGGCGCGGGGTCCCCATGCGGCCCATTAGGGTGACGGTATGTCGGCGACCCGTTACACGTACCTCGGCCCCGAAGGCACCTTCACGGAGGCCGCCCTGCGCACGCTGCCCGAAGCGGCGACGCGCGAACTCGTGCCGATGGTCTCCGTACCGGCCGCACTCGACGCCGTACGGGGCGGGGAGGCCGCCGCCGCCCTCGTACCGATCGAGAACTCCGTCGAAGGCGGCGTCACCGCCACCCTCGACGAACTCGCCACCGGCGAACCGCTGATGATCTACCGCGAAGTGCTGCTCCCGATCGCGTTCGCGCTGCTCGTACGGCCGGGCACGAAGCTCTCCGACATCAAGACCGTCACCGGCCACCCGGTCGCCCAGCCCCAGGTCCGCAACTGGCTGCGCGCCAACCTCCCGGACGCCCTGTGGGAGTCGGCCGCCTCCAACGCCGACGGCGCCCGCCTCGTCCAGGAAGGCCGCTTCGACGCGGCTTTCGCGGGTGAGTTCGCGGCGGCCACGTACGGACTCGAAGCACTCGTCACCGAGATCCACGACGCCGAGAACGCCGAGACCCGCTTCGTGCTCGTCGGCCGCCCGGCCCGCCCGGCCGCTCCGACCGGCGCCGACAAGACCTCGGTGGTCATCTGGCTCGGCGACGACCACCCCGGTGCGCTGCTCGAACTGCTCCAGGAGTTCGCGGTACGCGGGGTCAACCTGATGCTGATCCAGTCCCGGCCGACCGGCGCGGGTATCGGCAACTACTGCTTCGCCATCGACGCCGAGGGCCATATCTCGGACCGTCGCGTCGGCGAGGCGCTGATGGGCCTCAAGCGGATCTGCCCCAAGGTGCGCTTCCTCGGCTCATACCCGCGTGCGGGTGTGTCCCCCGCGGACGTACGGGCGGCGCGCGCCGGGACGACGGACGCCGACTTCACCTCCGCCTCGGACTGGCTGACTCGCGCACAGGACGGCCGGGCGTAGCAGCCCTCTTCGAGGCACTCTCCGCAGTCCTACCTGCGGATTTTCTCTGTCCACAGAAGTTTTCCACAGGGCTCTGTCTCGACCTGGGGACAAGTCGACAACAAACCGCGACAGGGTCGACAAATCTGCTCTCAGCGCCCACAACTGTCCACAGCCGGGCATGTCACCCTTCGTCAGCCTGTTTCCATTGATCAACTCTTTGGAGCGAGTCGAATCCACTCGAAAGTGGGTGTACGAGTGGTTTGAACCGGGAATCCTGAGGCGGCACGAGACTCGGCAGAATGATCAGTTCCGAAATCCACAGATCTTGAGCACAGCCTGTGGATAACTTGGATTGCCTGTGCATGACTGTGGACAAGCCACCCTCAAGTCCCGCTCCCCACAAGGGGGATGGGTCAAGGTCGGTGTCTGGTTTGATTCGATAGGGGTAATGGGCGCCCGTTATTGACGTTGGCTTGAATTGGGGTTCGGGGGCTGGGTCGGGGTCGCGATTTCCCGAGAATTCAATTCCCGTACAAATTAAGCAAAACGGTCATAACGCCCTACTCCTGCGAACCCACCGGGGTGCAGGGGCGGAGCCCCGCCGGGGTGCAGGGGCGGAGCCCCGCAAGCGGGCGCGGAGTGCCGCCGACGGCAACGGCCCCAATACCGTTAGAAGCAAAGCGCAGCGCCCCGGTAGCCTGGACCCCGTGATTGACCTTCGCCTGCTCCGTGAGGACCCCGACCGTGTCCGCGCTTCTCAGCGCGCCCGTGGTGAGGACGTCGCGCTCGTCGACGAACTCATCTCCGCCGACGAGCGCCGCAGGTCCTCCGGCGTCCGCTTCGACGAGCTCCGCGCCGAGCAGAAGGCGATGGGCAAGCTCGTCTCCAAAGCTTCGCCCGAGGAGCGCGAGGAGCTGCTGAAGAAGACCAAGCAGCTGGCCGCCGACGTCAAGGCCGCCGACGCCGCACAGGACGAGGCGAAGGCCGAGACCGAGGCGCTGCTGCAGCGCCTGGGCAACCTCGTGCACCCCGATGTCCCCGTGGGCGGCGAGGAGGACTTCGTCACCCTGGAGACCCACGGCACCATCCGTGACTTCGAGGAGGAGGGCTTCAAGCCCAAGGACCACCTCGAGCTCGGCCACATCCTCGGCGCCATCGACGTCGAGCGCGGCGCCAAGGTCTCCGGTTCGCGCTTCTACTTCCTCACCGGCGTGGGCGCTCTCCTTGAGCTCGCCCTCGTCAACGCCGCGATCGCGCAGGCCACGGCCGCCGGCTTCACGCCGATGCTGGTCCCCGCGCTCGTGCGTCCGCAGTCCATGGCCGGCACCGGCTTCCTCGGCCAGGCCGCCGAGGACGTCTACCACCTGGACAAGGACGACCTGTACCTGGTCGGTACGTCCGAGGTAGCCCTCGCCGCGTACCACATGGACGAGATCATCGAGGCGGACCGCCTCCCCCTGCGCTACGCCGGTTTCTCGCCCTGCTTCCGCCGCGAGGCCGGTTCGCACGGCAAGGACACCCGGGGCATCTTCCGGGTCCACCAGTTCGACAAGGTCGAGATGTTCTCGTACGTCGCGCCGGAGGACTCCGAGGCCGAGCACCAGCGTCTCCTCGAGTGGGAGAAGCAGTGGCTGACCTCGCTCGAGCTGCCGTACCGCGTGATCGACGTCGCCACCGGTGACCTCGGTTCGTCCGCGGCGCGCAAGTTCGACTGCGAGGCGTGGATCCCGACGCAGGGCAAGTACCGCGAGCTGACCTCGACCTCGGACTGCACCGAGTTCCAGTCGCGCCGGCTCTCGATCCGGATGCGCGACGGCAAGCAGGTCCGTCCGCTGGCGACGCTGAACGGCACGCTGTGCGCCGTACCGCGCACGATCGTGGCGATCCTGGAGAACCACCAGCAGCCCGACGGCTCGGTGCGCGTGCCCGAGGTCCTCCGTCCGTACCTGGGCGGCCGTGAGGTCCTGGAGCCGATCGCCAAGTGAGCTCCCTTCCTGCCGGAACGCCGGGGGGCGCACAGAGCGCGGAAGGCGTGGGGGCCTTTCCGTACCAGCTGATCGCGACCGACCTCGACGGGACGCTCCTGCGTCACGACGAGACGGTCTCGGCGCGCACCCGCGAAGCACTGGACGCCGCCACGGCGGCCGGTGCCGCGCACATCGTCGTGACCGGCCGCCCGGTGCGCTCGACCCGGCACATCCTCGACGACCTCGGATACGAGGGCATCGCGGTGTGCGGGCAGGGCGCGCAGGTCTACCACGCGGGCGAGCACCGGCTGCTCACCTCGGTCACCCTCGACCGCCAGCTCGCGGGCCTGGCCCTCGCCAAGATCGAGGCGGAGGTCGGCCCGCTGTCCCTGGCCGCGAGCCGGGACGGCGTGGACGGTGCGTTCCTGACCGGGGACGGCTACCAGTCCGTGCCCGGGGTGCTCGCCGCGCAGCCCATCACCGACCCGTCGGAGCTCTGGGCGCAGCCGCTGACCAAGGTCTATGTGCAGCACCCCTCGCTCGGCGACGACGAGCTGTGGTCCGTGGCGCACCGGGTCGCGGGCGGGCTGGTCGGTGTGACGATGGCCGGCGCGGGCATCGTGGAGCTGCTTCCGCTGGGTCTGTCCAAGGCGACCGGCCTCTCGCTGGCGGCCCGTCGTCTCGGCGTCAAGGCCACGGGCACCATCGCCTTCGGCGATATGCCGAACGACATCCCGATGTTCGGCTGGGCGGCGCACGGTGTGGCGATGGCCAACGCGCATGACGAGCTGAAGGCCGTCGCGGACGAGGTGACGCTCTCGAACGAGGAGGACGGCATCGCGGTCGTTCTGGAGCGGCTGCTCGGGGCGTGAGCGTGCGGCGTTGCCCGGACAGTCCCCTCCCGCCCGGGGGCCGAAGCCCTTCTCAGGCTATCGGCGCCCACTGACAACGCCCGCCCGGCACCCGAGTCCCCGCAGCCTTACGCTCGGCGTATGACCCTTCGCGGCCGCAGGATCTACGAGGACCCCTCACCGTCCGACGGGCAGCGTGTTCTGGTGGACCGGCTGTGGCCGCGGGGCCTGTCCAAGGACGCGGCCCGGATCGACGTATGGCCCAAGAGCCTGACTCCGTCGGCGGAGCTGCGGAAGTGGTACCACGCGGGTGCGGGGTCCTTCGAGGAGTTCTCGCAGCGGTACGAGGCGGAGCTGGCCGAGCCGGAGGCGGCGGCCGCGCTGGACGAACTGCGCAAGGTCGTGGCGGCGGGCCCGGTCACGCTCCTGACCGCGTCGAAGGACATCGACCACAGTCATGTCGCGGTGCTGGTACGGGTGTTGAGCGCCTAGCCCGCCACGTGCTCAGCTGCCGCGCCGCACCCGGGCGGCCTTGCGCGCCTCGGCCAGCTTCTGCGCCTCGCGGGACTTGCGGGACTTCCCGCCGCCACCGGTGCCGCCGGCGGCCGCCTTGCCGCCCTTGCCACCGGGGCTGCCGTTGCCGCCGGGCTCGCCCTTGCTCTTGCCCATGCCGCGGAACGGCTCGTTGGTGTTCTTGGGGCGGGGTGCCGGGCCGTCGAGCGGGTTGTGGGAGGGGGCCTTGGCGCCCGTGATCCGGCTCAGTTCCTGCTCGCCCGAGCGGATCTTGGTGACCGTCGGGTCGATCCCGGCCTCGGCCGTCAGCTCGCTCATGGCGCGGCGCTGGCCGGACAGGACCAGGGTGACGACGCTGCCGGACTCGCCGGCGCGGGCGGTGCGGCCCGCGCGGTGCAGATAGTCCTTGGGGTCGGTGGGCGGATCGACGTTGACCACGAGGTCGAGGTCGTCGATGTGCAGTCCGCGGGCCGCGACGTTGGTCGCCACCAGGGCGGTGATCGCCCCGCTCTTGAACTGCGCGAGGGTCTTGGAGCGCTGCGGCTGTGACTTGCCGCTGTGCAGCGCCGCGGCGTGCACGCCGTGGGCGCGCAGGTGCTTGGTGAGCAGGTCGACGGAGGCCCGGGTGTCCAGGAAGAGCAGGACGCGGCCGTCGCGGGCGGCGATCTCGGTGGTGACGGCGTAGCGGTCGGGGCCGTGGACGATCAGGACGTGGTGGGCCATCGTCGTGACCGCGCCGGCGGAGGGGTCTACGGAGTGGACGACGGGGTCGTGCAGATAGCGCTGGACGAGTTCGTCGACGTCGCGGTCCAAGGTGGCGGAGAACAGCATCCGCTGGCCGTCCGCGTGTACCTGGTCGAGGGCCTCGGTGACCTGCGGCAGGAAGCCCATGTCGCACATCTGGTCGGCCTCGTCGAGGACGGTGATCCGTACGCGGCCGAGACGGCAGGCCTTGCGTTCGATGAGGTCGTGCAGTCGGCCGGGGGTGGCGACGACGACCTCGGCGCCTTCGCGCAGCTCGGCGATCTGGCGTCCGATCGACATTCCGCCGACGACCGCGGCCATGCGCAGACCCAGTGCTTGGGCGTACGGCGTGAGCGCGGCGGTGACCTGCTGGGCCAGCTCACGGGTGGGGACCAGGATCAGGGCGAGGGGCTGCTTGGCCTCCGCGCGCCGGCCGGCGATGCGGGTGAGCAGGGGCAGTCCGAAGGCGAGGGTCTTGCCCGATCCGGTGCGCCCGCGCCCGAGGACGTCGTGGCCCGCGAGGGCGCTGGGCAGGGTGGCCGCCTGGATGGGGAAGGGCTCGCTGACGCCCTGCTCGGTGAGGGTGCGCAGGAGGGGGACGGGGAGGTCCAGGTCGGCGAAGGAGTCGACGTGGGTGGGGTTGTCGTCCACGTGATCGTCGGTGTGGTCGTCGGTGTGGTCGTCGGTGTGGTCGTCCGAGTGGTTCATGGGGCCTTCCGCGTAGGGGCGTACCGAGGAGGCACGGCAGGAACGCGCGGCCAACGTCCAACGGTAACCGGCGCGCGGAAAATCGGTGGCGCACCAGGGGTCTGGACGGGCACAGTTGTTCTGTCCACAGCGCCGGAACGCGCGGCGCCCGCCCACTGGGAGAGGAGCACGACGATGTCCATCTCGAGTTCGTCGAGCTCCCGACAGGGCAGTTCCAGGTACACGGCTCCGGAGTAGTTCACCGCACTCCGTCGCAGCCGCCCTGAGAACAGCCCGGGGCGGCTTTCTCGTGCGCCTTGTCGCACGGGCCGCCCCTCCCTGGAGGATTGGCCGAGTGGTAAGGCAGCGGCTTGCTAAGCCGTCGTCGGGGCCCGAAACCCCGCGCGCGTTCGATCCGCGCATCCTCCGCACACGCTACAAGCCACGCCCGTACCACTACCGCTACCGCTACCGCTACCGCGCCAGCTCCGGATGCCGCTCCCGCCCCCGCGTAAGCGGCCAGAACGCGAACCCGATCGTCAGCGCGATCGCATGCCCCAGGTCCGTGAACGTCGCGTCTGCGGCCAGGGGGATCGCGAAGAACGCGATGACCCCCGCGGCGTACAGCCATCGAAGGCGGCCGGGCAGCAGATACGTGAGGGTGCCCGCCGAGGCCGCCAGGCCGTACGAGACGCCGATGTCGACCACGTGGATGAGGTGACGCGGGGCGTCGTGGTGCTGGATCTGGTAGAGGACCGCCTTCTGGCTGATGAGCGTCGCCGCGATATGGGCGGTGGCGACCACGATGACCCAGCGCAGTGTCCCGATCGCCCGCTCCACCCGTGCGTGGATCAGCTCGAAGAGCACCACGTACAGGGGGAGCGAGGCCGGGTTCTCGATCCAGAAGGCGCTGAGCAGCAGCGCCTGCACGGGGTGCTCGTTGAGCTGGACCAGATTGCTGCTGGTGCGGTGCAGCAGATAGGTCTGGAACTCGTCCGAGGCGAGGACGCTCACCACGCTCGTACAGAAGATGATCAGCAGCCATGCGTGCGTGCCGGGGGTGGAGCGCACCCAGCTCCGCACCGGCCGGGACGGTTCGGGCGAGCGCTCCGGCGCGAATGCGGACGGCTCGGTCACCCCTTGATCATCACCCGGCGGGTGTCAGGCTGCGCGCGGGGTGACGAGGCGGAAGTTGAAGACGTAGTTGTCGAGCGCGTTCCCGACCGCCATGAAGAGCAGCGCGAAGTGCTCCTGCCCGCGGGCCGTGGCGATGCCGCCCAGGTCGAGCTGGTCCTCGGGCGCCCAGCCCAGGTCCGTGAGGAAGCCGCCGACGACGGCCTTCGCGGCCGGGTCCTCGCCCGAGAGGAAGACGGTGGAGGGGGTGCCGAAGACTTTCTCCGGCTGCGCCATCGCCTCGTTGTCGATGGTGCACAGCGACTTGACCACGCGGGTGGCGGGGAGTGCGGCCTGGAGCTGTTCGCCCAGGCTGGTGTCGAGGTGCGCGAGGCCCAGATCGGCGGTGAGGTCGATGGCGATGTCGAGCAGCACCTTGCCGTCGAGGGCTTCGGCGAGTGCGGGCAGGGTGGGGAGCGAGGCGTTGCTGCTCAGGGCGTTGACGACCAGATCGCCGCCGGCCGCGGCTTCGGCGAGGGTGACGGCCGGATGGCCTAGGTCCGTGTGGGACGCGGGTGTGCGTGAGCCGAAGACGATCTCGTGTCCCGCCGCTGCCGCACCGGCCGCGACCGCCTTGCCCACATGGCCTGTTCCGAGGATTCCGATTCGCATGGCTGTGACGCTACGAGTCCGGCAGGACGTAGCGGATCAGGCGTCGGAACGACAACGGGACCTACGCAAGTCGTAGGTCCCGAAGCCCCGTTGAGAGTCGGAGAGGGCTCAGTCCTCCCCCGCCAGCGTCAGCGTCCGCAGCTTCTGCCCCGCGTACCAGGTGGCTCCGACGGTGACCGCCGTGAGCAGGACGACGGCGGCCGGCAGGCCCACGTCGGACTTCACCAGGTCGCTGCCGGCGACCTTCTCGGCGAGGGCCAGGGCCCACTGCTGGACGCTCAGGGTGCGGGCGCCCTCGACCAGGGAGCCGAAGAGGGCTTCCCAGACCAGGGCGTAGACCAGGCCGAAGACCACCGCATGCTTGGTGACGGTGCCCAGGAGCAGGAAGAGCGCGGCGTACGCGATCGAGGCGACGAGCGCGGCGATGGTGTACGCGACGGCCACCTGCTGGCCGTTGCCGTTGAGGATCATGCCCGCGATGAACGTGGGGATGGCCGAGAAGGCCATGGTCACGCCGATCGCGACGATCAGCTTGGTGAAGATGATCGTGGGGCGCTTGACGGGCTTGGAGAGCAGATAGACGACCGAGCCGTCGTCGATCTCGGGGCCGATCGCTCCCGTACCGGCGATGACGCCGATCAGCGGGACCATCGTGGCGAGGGCGAAACCGCCCAGGACGTCGGAGGCGATCTGGTCGTCCGCGCCGGTGAGTGCGCGTACCGCCACCGAGATGGCGATGAGCAGGACCGGCAGGCAGAACAGGATCAGCGCGCGCCTGCGGCCGAGCAGGGCCCGGTAGGTGAGCCGGGCGACTGTGGGGTTGTACGCGAGAGACATGGTCGGGCTCCCTTCAGGCCGTGACGAGGTAGGAGAAGACGGATTCGAGCGACTCGTCGGAGGGCGAGACGGTGAGCAGCCGGATGCCCTGGTCGCGGGCGACGCGGGGCAGCAGTTCGGTGAAGCGGCCGAAGTCGACGGCCTGGATGAGCAACGTGCCCTCGGCGAGGTCGACTTCGATGCCCGCGGTGGACGGGTCGGCGATCAGGGCGGCCGCGAGAGCGCGATCGTCGCTGGAGCGGACGGTGTAGCGGTGCGGGCGGTCCGTCATCAGGCGGCGGATCCGGCGGAAGTCTCCGCTGGCCGCGTGCCGTCCGGCCACGATCACCTCGATGTGCGAGGCGAGTTGCTCGACCTCTTCGAGGATGTGGGAGGAGAAGAGGACTGTTCGGCCCTCGCCGCCCATGCGACGGAGCAGGTCCATCAGGTGCATGCGCTGGCGCGGGTCCATGCCGTTGAACGGCTCGTCGAGCAGGAGCACCGACGGGTCGTGGACCAGGGCCGAGGCCATCTTCACGCGCTGGCGCATGCCTTTGGAGTACGTGGAGATCTTGCGGTCCTGCGCGTACTCCATCTCGACCGTGGCGAGCGCGAGAGCGGCGGCCTTCTTGCCGAGGCCGTGCAACTCGGCGTTGGCGAGGACGAATTCCCAGCCGGTGAGGAAGTCGTACATCGCCTCCCGCTCGGGGACGAGACCGATCTCCTTGTAGATCTCCTCGTTCTTCCAGATCGGGCGGCCGTCGAGGGTGACGGAGCCGGTGGAGGGCGAGAGGAAGCCGCCCATCATGTTGATCAGGGTGGACTTGCCGGCGCCGTTGGGGCCGAGCAGGCCCGTGACTCCGGGGCCGATGTTCATCGTGACGTCGTTGACGGCGACGACATTGCCGAACCAGCGGCTGACATGGTCGATTTGGATGGTGGCCATGGTTCTACAGCCCGGCCTTTCGGTAGCGGCGCATCAGGGCTCCGTACGAGCCGGCGATCAGCGCGAGGACGACCAGGAGATAGACCATGCCGAGTCCGGCGCCGGGTCCGTGCTCGCCGGGGAAGGCGGAGGTCGCGCCGAGGAAGGCGGTCTGCACTCCGTCGATCAGGGTGATCGGCGAGAACAGGCCTAGCCATTCGACCGCGTTCCAGGAGCCCTGTGCGTCGGCGATGGCCTGGACGGTGGAGACGGCGCCGTACGAGATGGTCAGTACGGCGATCACGGCGGCGACGCCGAAGCCGCGGCGCGGGGTGAGGGCGGCCATGACCAGGCCGATCCCGGCGAAGAGCAGCGAGAGCAGCAGCACGGAGACCATCCCCTGGGCGAATCCCTTGGTCTGATCCGAGAAGTCCATCTTGGCGAGCAGCGCGCCGACGTAGAGGACGAGCACCGGTGCCCCGGTGAGGATGAACAGCGCCGTGGCCATGGCGGCGAACTTGGCGACCACGTAGTCGACGCGTTCGATGGGGCGGGAGAAGTACAGCGGCACGGTCTTGAAGCGCAGGTCGCGCGAGACGGACTGGGGTGCCTGGGCGGCCAGGTACAGGCCGATGATGGCCTGCGTGACGATGGCGTACCGGGTGTACTCGATCGGCAGCTTGGTGGCGTTCGTGGTGACGGCCACCGCGACGATGATCGCGGCGGGCACGCACATCACGGCGAACAGGATCATCGGGGTGACCTTGGACTTCGCGCTGCGCCCGAGGCCGTACGCGCCGCGCAGGGACTGCGAGTAGAGCGAGCGGCGGGCGTAGGCGCGGCCCAGGCGCTGTCCGTCGTACTTGCGGTAGCCGATGTTGTGGATCCGGGTCTGGGTGCTGGGGGTGCTCATCGGGCCTCCACCTCCGCGGGCTCGCCGATCAGGGCCTGCGCCGGGCCGTCCTTGAACACCTCGGAGATGTGGTGCCTGCGCTGTTCCATCCGGACGAGGCCGAGGCCGAGGTCGGCGACGGTGTCGCGGACGAGGTCGTAGGTCTCCTCGCCGGTCGCTTCGAGCAGCAGGATGTGGCCGGCGCCGGGCAGGCCCTCCTCCTCGCTGTCGTGCAGCGTGATGCCGCGGGCGGCCAGCGCCTCACGTACCGCCTTGGTGCCGTCCGGGTGGGTGTCGGTGTCGGTGACCTCCACCGCCACGGTGCCCATGGACTGCATGAAGTCGCTGGTGGAGCTGGAGCGCAGCAGCTTGCCGCCGTCGATGACGACGACGTGGTCGCAGGTGCGCTCCAGTTCACCGAGGAGGTGGGAGGTCACGAGGACCGAGATGCCGAAGTCCGTATGTACGCGGCGGATGAGGCCGAGCATCTCGTCGCGGCCGACCGGGTCGAGGCCGTTGGTGGGCTCGTCGAGGAAGACCAGGTCGGGGTCGTGGACGAGGGCCTGGGCCAGCTTGACCCGCTGCTTCATACCGGTCGAGTAGCCGCCGATGGGGCGGTAGCGCTCCTCGTACAGGCCCACGTGGCGAAGGGTGTCGGCCGTACGCTCGCGCGCGGCGGCCGGCGGCAGCCCCGACATCCGGGCCATGTGGACGACGAACTCGGTGGCCGAGACGTCCGGCGGCAGGCAGTCGTGCTCGGGCATGTACCCGACCCGCTCGCGGATCTCGCCTCCCTTGGTCGCGACGTCCAGACCGAGCACTTCGGCACGGCCCTCGGTGGCGGGGGACAGTCCAAGAAGAATCTTGATCAACGTGGACTTGCCGGCTCCGTTGGCACCGACGAGTCCGGTCACACCCGGGCCGATGTCCATGGAGAGCCGGTCAAGAGCGGTCACCCTGGGGAACCGCTTGCTCAGGCTTTCGGTCGCGATCACAGTCACGATTCGAAGGTAGTGGCGCGGGTCACCTTCGGCGTCAGCCCTGGCTCCTGTCTCCGTCTCAGCCTTTGGGTGTACGGGCCCGTAGGGGTACGACTTTTGGTCAGGGTTCCGGGGTGGGGGTCAGTGGATGTCCACTTCCCAGTGCGGCCCTTCGATGCCGAGCGTCTTGGTGAACTCGTCCATCGGCACCACTTCTTCGGCAAGCGGCGCCTTGACGCCGAACTTCTCGTCGAAGCGGCTGAGGTCCTGCCGGTAGACCTCATTGGCCATCCGCACGATGTAGGGCTCGCCGCGCAGCGCGATGTAGGCGGTCTGCGCCCCGCCGCCCTCGTTGGTCTGCTCGACCGCGAGCACCGGCATGCCGTCGATCTCGGTCCGCTCGCCCTTCTTGTACGTGGTCCCGGGTCCCGGCTCGGTGTTCTCCATGGAGAAGGTGTCCAGCTCGCAGGGGGCGACCAGACGCTGGTAGATCATGATGTCCGGCTGGTCGTCGGCGACGAACTTGCCCGCGTACCGCGCGGCTGCCTTCTCACCGTGCTCGTTCTTCATGGCTGCGCGGTCAAGGCGCATGTACACGATGGGGCTCTCGCCGGTCGTGGTGAACCGGACGTCCGTCTTCCCGTAGGTCCCGAAGTCGTAGCGCAGCGCGCAGCCGCTCCTCAGATCCGCCTCCGAGGTGATCAACGGGCTCTCCTTGGAGCGCTCGTCCGGCGTGAAGACCCGCTTGAGCGACTTCAGGCCGGCCATCGCCTCGCGAGAACGCAGCACGGCCTCGTCCGCGTCGAGCTTCTCGATGCCGTTGGGCGCGCCGTGCTTCTGCCCCGCGGGGGCCTTCGCGGCGGCCGCGTCGACGGCGGCCGTCGCGTCCCCGGAAGCCTTCTGCGTACCGCAAGAAGTGAGCAGGAGGCCTGCGAGTACGGCGGCGGAGGTTGCGGAGGTTGCGGAGGCTATAAAGCTGGCGGAGCGGCGGAGACGGCGGAGACGGCGAGTGCGCATAGCCGGAACTTATCCAGCCCATACACCCCGCACAGGTACCCAAATGCCTTGTCCATACGGGCCATTGGACCCTTCCCGATGAAGTTATCCACAGCTCACGCAGACCCCTTGACGTCACCGCCAGGCATTGTCACATTCATCAGTGTCAAGTTACGGGCGCGTAGCGCAAGCGGATGGTCGACCTGACGGACGGGGCGGGTGGCATGAGCTCAGTGGTGGAGGCGGGTCCTGCGCGGCGGGCCGGGGGTGAACTCGACGCGCGGCTGCAGGGGTTCAGAGAGGTCCAGGCACTGGCGTACGAGTGCGCCGAGGCGGTAGCCGCCCAGCTCACCCCCGGGGTGACCGAGCGCGAGGCCGCCCGGATGCAGCGGGTGTGGCTGCGCGAGCGCGGCGTACGGGACTGGTTCCATCTGCCCTTCGCGTGGTTCGGGGACCGTACGGCCTTCGAGGGGTTCAGGATCCCGCTGCAGTTCTTCCCGACCAACCGGGTCCTTGAGGCCGGGATGCCGTACATCCTCGACATGGCCCCCGTGTACCAGGGCTTCACCGCCGACATCGGCTACTCGGGGAGCCTCGGCCCCAACCCCGTACAGGAAAAGCTGATGGACGACCTGCAGGTGCATCGCGAGCTGATCCTGAGCGAGGTGCGCGAGCGGCGGCCGCTGCGGGAGATCTACGAGGACGTGGAGCGCCTCATGCAGCGGCAGGGGTATGTGAACCGGCACCGGGCGTATCCCTTCGGCGTGATCGCGCACAAGGTGGACCAGGTCAAGGAGCGCCGCTTCAACCCGAATCTGTTCGGGTTCGGGACCCAGTCCCTGAAGGGCCTCGCGAGCGACGCGCTGCACGGGCACCGGGACGGCTGGTCACCGCTGTGGTCGCCGTACAAGTTCTCCGACCATCCGCCGCAGCCGGGCCTGTGGGCGGTGGAGCCGCATCTCGGGTTCCGGGGGACGGGCGCGAAGTTCGAGGAGCTGCTCGTGGTGACGGATTCGAAGGATCCGGCCGAGAGCGCGTTCTGGCTGGATGACGAGCTGCCGCATGTGAAGCGGTGGGGGCGAGTTCAAGGGCGAGTTCAGGGACGAGTTCAAGGGCGGGAGAAGTCGGCGTGAGCATGGGGCTTTTGCAGGGGGCGCGCGAGCGCTGGGTGCGTACGGGCGGGGTGGAGCTCTGCGTCGCCGAACTGGGCGACAGCGAGCGGCCCACCGTGTTCCTGGTACATGGCTATCCGGACTCCAAGGAGGTCTGGTCGGAGGTCGCTCTGCGGCTCGCCGAGGACTTCCACGTGGTGCTCTACGACGTGCGCGGACACGGCCGCTCCACCGCGCCGACCCCGCTGCGCGGCGGCTTCACCCTGGAGAAGCTCACCGACGACTTCCTGGCCGTGGCCGACGAGGTGAGCCCGGACGCGCCGGTGCATCTGGTCGGGCACGACTGGGGCTCGGTGCAGTCCTGGGAGTTCGCGACGGTGGAGCGTACGCGGGGCAGGGTCGCGTCCTTCACGTCCATCTCCGGTCCTTCGCTCGACCACTTCGGGCACTGGATCACGAAGCGGATGACGCGTCCGACCCCGCGCAAGGTCGGCCAACTCCTCGGTCAGGGCGCCAAGTCCTGGTACGTGTACATGCTGCACACCCCCGTGCTGCCGGAGCTCGCGTGGCGCGGCCCGCTCGGCAAGCAGTGGCCGCGGCTGCTCGCACGGGTGGAGAAGGTGCCGGCCGGCGGCTACCCGACGCCTTCGCTGCCGAGCGACGCGGCGCATGGCGCGTGGCTCTACCGGGACAACGTTCGGGCGCGCCTCAGCAGGCCGCGTCCCGACGCCCACGCGCATGTCCCCGTGCAGCTGATCACGCCGACCGGCGACATGTTCCTCTCGCCGAAGCTCTACGACGATCTCGAACAGTGGGTGCCGCAGCTCACTCGGCGGACGGTCGCGGCCAAGCACTGGGTGCCACGGACGCGGCCCGATCAACTGGCGACCTGGATGGGGGAGTTCGTGCGGTCCGTGGAGACGCCCGCCGCCGCGCAGGCTCCCGTACCCGCGAACCACGGCAGGCGCAGCAAGCGCGCCGACGCCTACGCCCAGCGGTTCGCCGGGCAGCTCGCCCTGGTCACGGGCGCGGCCAGCGGCATCGGCCGGGCCACCGCTTTCGCCTTCGCGGAGGCCGGCGCGCGGGTCGTGGCGGTGGACCGGGACGGCGAAGGGGCCGCGCGCACCGCGGAGTTGGCGCGGCTGATCGGTGCGCCCGAGGCCTGGGGCGAGCAGGTGGACGTCTCCGACGAGGCGGCCATGGAGAAGCTGGCCGAGAAGGTGGCCGGCGAGTACGGCGTCGTCGACGTGCTGGTCAACAACGCGGGGATCGGCCTGTCCGGCTCGTTCTTCGCCACCACCAGCGAGGACTGGAAGAAGGTCCTCGACGTCAATCTGTGGGGCGTGATCCACGGCTGCCGGGTGTTCGGCGCGCAGATGGCCGAGCGCGGACAGGGCGGCCATATCGTCAACACCGCGTCCGCGGCGGCGTATCAGCCCTCGAAGGCGCTCCCTGCGTACTCGACCTCGAAGGCCGCCGTCCTGATGCTCAGCGAGTGTCTGCGGGCCGAACTGGCCGGTCAGGGCATCGGCGTCAGCGCGATCTGCCCGGGCTTCGTGAACACCAACATCACCGCGACCGCCCGCTTCGCCGGTGTGGACGCGGCCGAGGAGAAGCGCCGTCAAAAGCGCACCTCGCGGCTCTACGGGCTGCGCAACTATCCGCCGGAGAAGGTGGCCGACGCGATCCTGAACGCGGTGCTCACCAACCAGGCCGTGGTGCCCGTGACCCCGGAGGCGCGCGGCGCCCATCTGATGTCCCGGTTCACGCCCAAGGCGCTGCGGGCCGTCGCGCGATTGGAGCCTCCGTTGTGAGCGCCGAACGGTCAGGAACGGACGGGCACTACGCGATCGTGCCGCGCCGGGTCTCCTTCGACTGGGCGGCGACCCCGCTGCACTGGATACCGGACGAGCCCACGGCCACCCATGTCATCAATGTGCTGCATCTGCTGCTTCCGGCGGGTGAGCGCTGGTTCGTGCGGGTGTTCAAGGAGGCTCTGCCGCTGGTCGGGGATCCGGAGCTGCTCAAGGACGTCAAGGGGTTCATGGGCCAGGAGGCCACGCACAGCGTGCAGCACGCGCATGTGCTCGACCATCTCGCGGCCCAGCGCCTGGAGACCGAGCCGTACACGCGCTATGTGGATCTGCTCTTCGACCGGCTGCTCGGCGACCGGCCGCCGCTCGGTGCCCCGATCCGGGACGCGGAGTGGCTGCGCTTCCGGCTCGCGGTCATCGCCGCGATCGAGCAGTTCACGGCGGTGCTCGGCAACTGGGTGCTGCACGCCGACGGGTTGGACGAGGCGGACTCCGATCCCGTGATGCTCGACCTGCTTCGCTGGCACGGTGCGGAGGAGGTCGAGCACCGCTCGGTCGCCTTCGACATGTACCAGCACTGCGGCGGCGAGGGCGCTCCCCGCTATGCCCGGCGGATCGCGGGAATGGCGGTCACGGCCCCGGTGATGCTCTACCTGTGGGTGTGGGGGACCGCGTATCTCCTACGGCATGATCCCCAGCTCGCCGGACGGGTGCGGTATTCGCTGCGCGAGCACAACCGGGCGGTACGCAAGGGGCTGCTGCCCACCTGGAAGGAGCTCGGTGCGGCCGTACCCCGCTATCTGCGGCGGACGTACCATCCCTCGCAGGAGGGCTCCCTGCGCAAGGCGGTGGAGTATCTGGCCGTATCACCCGCGGCACGCGCCGCGGCGGGGGCGATCGGGCGGTCGGCGATTGCGTGAGAGTCCCGGCGAAAGGGCTCTGAGGAGAGGGCGGGGAGCGTGACGGAGCAGACGCGGCAGCGGGCGGGCGCCGGCCACAGGAGCGAGTACCGGATCGAGGACCTCGCCCACCACAGCGGTGCCACGGTCCGCACCATCCGCGCCTACCAGGACCGCGGTCTGCTCCCCCGCCCCGAGCGCAGGGGCCGGTCCAACGTGTACGGGGACGCCCATCTGGCCCGGCTGAGGCAGATCGCCGACCTCCTCGACCGCGGCTACACCCTGGCTTCCATCAAGGAACTTCTGGAGGCCTGGGACTCGGGCCGCGGCCTCGGCGGCGTACTCGGCCTGGTCGCCGAGGTGGACGGGCCGTGGACCGACGAGGAGGCCGACCGGATCAGCCGGGCGGAGCTGGACGAGAAGTTCGGCGGGAAACCGGACGAGGCGGCGGTCGAGGAGGCGGTCGAACTCGGCGTACTGGAAAGGATTCCGGGGCGCGACGACGAGTTCCTCGTGCCCAGCCCCCAAGAGCTGGCCGTGGCCGCCGAATTGAACTCGGCGGGCGTACCGCTGCACGCGATCGCCGGTCATCTGCGGGAGTTGCGGGTCCAGGTCGAGCACATAGCGTCCCGTTTCCTGGAGTTCACGACCGAGCATGTCTTCATGCGCTACTTGGAACACCAGCCGCCGACGGACGCGGACGCCGCCGAGGCGGCCGCTCTCGTACGCCGCCTCAGACCACTTGCGCAGCAGACCGTGGACGCCGAACTCGCGCGCGCCATGCGGACTTTCGCGACCAGGCATTTGCAGCAGCATCTCGGGGGAGCACTTCCGTCGCCGCACCGATCCGGCGACGTTCCCGTAGTGCTGCCGGCGGGGACGATCGAGGCGGTACGAGGGCTGGTTGGCGCGGACGGCGTCTCCGTCTTCATCGCCACGGCCGCCGAACGCGAGGTCCACGCACGGACCTTGGACGCCTTGGCGACAAGACAGAACGGCACGACGGGTATTGATCAAGTTCCGTGACACAGACTTGAGTTGTCCACAAATAGCTCAATCAGCCTGTGGATAACTCGGGTTACCTGTGGATCATGCCTAACTCCCGTTAATTTTTGGGGAATTAAGCACCGATTGGATCTGGAATCCGCGAAATCCAGATGCGGGAGCCGGAGCCGTCCGGGCACTCTGGGGCGATGACTGACACATCACCCGACGAGAGGCGGACCGTACGCGTCTCCAAATACCTCTCCAAGCACCTGCGCCACGAGCCGGCGCGCATCGGGCTCACGCTGGACGCCAACGGCTGGGTCGAGATCGACACCCTGATCGCCGCGGCGGCCGCGCACGGATTCACCTTCAGCCGGGCCGAGCTCGATCACGTGGTCGCGCACAACGACAAGAAGCGGTTCGCGATCGACGGCAGCCGGATCCGCGCCAGCCAGGGCCACACGGTCGCGGTGGACCTGGATCTGCCGCCCGCCACCCCGCCCGCGTACCTCTATCACGGCACCGTGGCCCGCAATCTGGCCGCGATCCGTACCCATGGCCTGAGCGCGATGGCCAGGCACGACGTCCATCTCTCGGTGGACCGTGAGACCGCGACCCGCGTCGGCGCCCGCCGCGGCCGCCCCGTGATCCTCTCCGTGGACGCGGGCGCGATGCACCGCGACGGCCATGTGTTCCGGGTCAGTGCGAACGGGGTGTGGCTGACGGAATCCGTACCGCCGGGGTATCTGCGCTTTCCGGGCTGAGCAGACCCTCCGAGCCGCCCAGACTTTCCGAGCCGCCCACGCGCTCCGGACCAACGACCCGCTCCGGACCGACCGGTTTCCCGTACAGGACCGCGGCCAGCGCAAGCCCCAGCGCCCCACCGGCCAGTTGGGCCGCGATGAAGCCGGGCAGCGAGCCGGGCGAGATACCGGTGAACGAGTCGGTGAACGCGCGCCCGACCGTCGCCGCCGGATTCGCGAACGATCCGGACGAGGTGAACCAGATCGCCGCGGCGATGTACGCGGCCACCGCGACGGGCGCCAGCTGCGGCCGTCCGATCCGGGTGAGCCCGCAGATCAGCAGCACGAGCCCCGCGGTGGCGACCACTTCGCCGAGCAGCAGCCCGTCCCCGATCCGCTCCTGCGTGGACCAGACGACCTCGGCCCGCCCGAACATCGCCTCCGCGAGCAGCGCACCGGCGATCGCCCCCGCGCACTGCGCCGCCACATAGGCCGCCGCCTCGCGCGTCCCGGGACCGCTGCCGTCCCGCCGGCCGAGCCACCAGGACGACAGGGTCACGACCGGGTTGAGGTGCCCGCCCGACACCGGCCCGAACAAGGCGATCAGCAGACCGAGTCCGATGGCCGAGGCCAGGGAGTTGGCCAGGAGCTGGACCCCGGTGTCCTCGGTCAGCCGGGCGGCCTGCAGTCCGGAACCGACGACGACGGCCACGAGGGACGCGGTGCCGATGAGTTCGGCTGCGGCCCTGCGGACCGGCGAGGCGTTGCTGTGCACGGGACTCCCCCTGTTTTCACCACTTCTTTCACCACATCGCGGAAAATGTATTCCGTAGCTCGGAATTTCAACAGAGGGTTGAAGAAGTTTCACCGACGTACGCTGGCCCCATGCGCCTCAGCACTGTCATCCTCCCCACCACCCCCTGGCACAACGGCGGCCGCGACAAGTGGCAGCGCGCCGAGGAGCTCGGGTTCCACGCCGCGTACACCTATGACCACCTCGCCTGGCGGAGTTTTCGCGACGGGCCGTGGTTCGGCGCGATCCCCACCCTCACCGCCGCGGCCACGGCGACCGACACGATGCGTCTGGGCACCCTCGTGACCTCGCCGAACTTCCGGCATCCGGTCACGCTCGCCAAGGAACTGATCTCCCTCGACGACATCTCCGGCGGCCGGATCACCCTCGGTATCGGCGCGGGCGGCAACGGCTTCGACGCCACCACCCTGCGCAAGGCGGACGAGGAGCAGTGGACGCCCAGGGAGCGGGCCGACCACTTCGCCGAGTTCGTGGCGCTGCTCGACCGGCTGCTCAGCGAGCCGGCGGAGGTCAGCAGCGAGGGCACGTTCTACTCGGCGACCGAGGCACGCAATCTGCCCGGCTGCGTCCAGTCCCCGCGACTGCCCTTCGCCGTCGCCGCGACCGGTCCGCGCGGACTGCGTCTGGCCGCACAGCACGGCCAGGCCTGGGTGACCACCGGCGACCCGAAGCTGTACGAGGCGGGCACGCCCGAGCAGTCCGTCGAAGCCGTCGCCGGACAGGTGGCCAAGCTGGGCACGGCCTGCGCGGACCAGGGCCGCGATGTGGCCGAGCTGGACAAGATCCTGCTCACGGGCTTCACCCCGGAGTTCAACCCGGACACCCACGCGGCCGGCGCCCACCCGCTGCGCTCGGTGGACGCGTTCGTCGAGTTCGCGAAGCCGTACGCCGATCTCGGCTTCACCGAGCTGGTGGTCCATATGCCCATCGCCGACTCGGTGTTCGCCGCCGACGAGCAGGGCTACGAGCAGATCGCCAAGGAGGCGGCGGCCCGGCTGTAGCCGCCGGGCTGTGAAACGCCTGAGCCCCGGTGAGACAGAAAGCCACTCACCGGGGCTCACTCCCACTCAGATGTGCACCCGACGGCTCGCCGCCCGGGCATATACGGGACAATGCCGTTGTGACGACCTCCGCAGCAGCCCCGCATCCCGAGCCCGCCCATCCCCGTCCCCGACTGGTCGCCACGGACCTGGACGGCACCCTGCTGCGGGACGACAAGTCCGTCTCCCCGCGTACGGTCGCGGCGCTCGCCGCCGCCGAAGAGGCCGGGATCGAGGTCTTCTTCGTCACCGGCCGGCCGGCCCGCTGGATGGATGTCGTCAGCGACCACGTGCACGGCCACGGCCTGGCGATCTGCGGAAACGGCGCCGCGGTGGTCGATCTGCACGGCGGCCCGGGCCGGCACCGCTTCGTGAAGCTGCGCCCCATGGAGCGCGAGAGCGCCCTCGACGTGGTCGACGTGCTGCGCGCCGCCGTCCCCGGCACGACCTTCGCGGTCGAGCGCACCGGCGGCCTCGGCTACGAACCGGCGTACCCGCCGCTGCACATGGACCCGGCCCTCGTCACCGCCCCGGCCGAGAAGCTGCTCGCCGAGGACTCCGATCTCGCCGACCAGCCGATCCTCAAGCTCCTCGCCCACCACGGCGAGCTCTCCCCCGACGACTTCCTCACCCACGCCCGCGCAGCCGTCGGCCCGCGCGCAGAGGTCACACGCTCAAGCCCCACCGCACTGCTCGAGATCAGCGCCCCGGGTGTCTCCAAGGCCAGCACGCTCGCGCTGTGCTGCGAGGAGCGCGGTATCCGGCCCGAGGAGGTCGTGGCCTTCGGCGATATGCCCAACGACGTCGAGATGCTGAGCTGGGCAGGACGCGGCTACGCGATGGCCAACGCGCATCCGGACGTCATCACCGCCGCCTACGGCCGTACGGTCGCCAACAACGACGACGGGGTGGCCGTGATCGTGGAGCAGCTCGTGGCAGAGGCGCAGAGCGCGGGTTAGAGCTTCACACCCCGCTCGGCCAGCCACTTCTTCGGGTCGACCCCCGACCCCAGATACGGGGTGAGCCGGATCTCGAAGTGCAGATGCGGGCCGGTCGAGTTGCCGGTCGTGCCCGCCTGCCCGAGCCACTGCCCGGTGCGCACCTTGTCGCCCTGGTCGACGGTGACGGCGGCGAGATGGGCGTACTGCGAGTAGTAGCCACCGGGATGCTGGACCAGGACCTCCATCCCGAACCCGCCCCCGCACGACACCCGCACCACACGGCCGGCACCGACCGCCCGCACCGGCTCCCCGATGCCGACCGCGAAGTCCTGGCCGGTGTGGCGGTGGGCCCAGCGGTCGCCGCCGCTGCCGAAACCGGCGGAGAGTTCGTAGGTCCCGACCGGCGTGACCCATTTGCGGCCCTCGGGCAGCGTGGGCTGGTCGAGACGTACGGCACCGCGGCAGGCACCCGCCGCGACCTGCTCGTCCGCCTCGCCCTGCAGGGTCCACCGGGCGTCTTCGAGCTTCTTCTCGATGCCGTGCTTCAACGTGGCGAGGCGGGCCCGGCGTTCATCGAGCGCATACCAGGCGGCGGCCGCCCGCTGCCGGTCCTCGTCGAGCCGGCGGGCCGCTTGCCGGGTCTTGTCGATCAGGTGGTTCATGGCCAGATTGGCCTGCAGCGCGAGGCGCTGACCCCGCATCAGCTCCTCGGGGTCCTCGGCGAGCAGCAGCTGCGCCGCGTACGGCATACCGCCCCCGGAGCGGTACTGCCCGCGCGCGATCCGGCCCAACTCGCCGTTCAGCAGCTTCAGTTCCTGTCGCCGGTGCTCAAGGAGCACTTCGAGGCGTTGGGCCCTCTTGCGCTGGGTCTCGGCGGCCAGACGGCCCTTCTCGTACTCCTGGGTCGCCTTCGCCGCGTCCTCCAGGAGGCCGGCCACCTTGCCGCTCGCACCGGGGCCGTGTGCGGGCTGGTCCGTCCTGCCCGGCTCGTCGTCGGCGGTCGCGGGCCCGGCGAGCGCGAACAGCAGCGCGCTCACCAGGAGCGCGGACGGAATACGACGCGGCGTCAGGAACATGCACGGATCGTCACCCGCCGGTTGACGCCACGCCCGTACGAACGGGGCACAGGGGTGACCCTTGCCCCATACGGGGTCGGGGAGTTGGGCCGAACAGGGGCTTGGGTCCGCAGCCCACCCCGTGGGCTGGACAGACCCCTCCCTCCCGGGGGCCGAGCCTCTTTGACCCTATCGCCCACCACTGACAACGCTCAGTGATCGCCCACCACTGACACCGCTCAGCGCCCACCACTGACAACGCTCAGTGCGGCGCCTCCCACACCACCGTCGTCCCCGCCCCGTCCTCGCCGATCCCCGGCCCGTACCAGCTGTCACCGCCCAGCGACTCGGCCCGCCGCTTGAGGTTCTTCAGGCCGCTGCGCCGGCCGCCCTCGGGGATCCCGACCCCGTCGTCGGACACCGTCAGCCGTACGCCCTCGCTGCCGTCCGGCAGCTCGGCCTGGGCATCGACCACGACCTCGATCCGTGCCGCCTCCGCATGCCGGAAGGCGTTGGACAGCGCCTCCCGCAGTGCCGCGATCAGGTTCTTGCCGGTCAGCTCGCCGACCACGGCGTCCACCGGACCGAGGAAACGGTGCGCGGGCTTGAACCCGAGCGGCACCGCGGCCATGTTGATCTCCCTGAGCACCCGGGTCCGCAGCCCTGACGGGGCTTCGGCGGGTCCCTGCTGCAGGGCGAAGATCGCGGTTCGGATCTCCTGGATGGTCACGTCGAGTTCGTCGACGGCCTTGGCGACGCCGGTCTGGACCTCGGGCACGATCGAGCGCCGGTGCGCGCTCTCCAGCATCATCCCGGTGGCGAACAGCCGCTGGATCACCAGATCGTGCAGGTCACGGGCGATCCGGTCACGGTCCTCGAAGACCGCGAGCCGCTCACGGTCGCGCTGCGCCTCGGCCATCATCAGCGCGAGCGCGGCCTGCGCGGCGAACTGCACCGCAAGGGTCTTCTCGGCCTCGGTGTAGGGCTGCGCGCCGTTCACGCGCGGGGCCGCGAGCACCCCGAGCACCCGGCCGCCGCTCTCCAGCGGAAGGAACATGGTGGGTCCGTAGGCCCGGGCGAGCTCGGTGATCAGCCGGTCGTCGGTAGCGGCGTCGTCGATGAAGACCGGTTCGCCGCAGAGCACAAGGTCGACGACCGGAGACTCGGGCGGTACGAGCAGACCGAGCGCCGTGGCCGGGCCGCGTTCGGTGGACTCGGCCACGATTTCCAGGCCGCCCTCCTCGGCGGTGAGCAGCACGAAGGCCGCCGAGGAAGCGGCGAGCTTACGGGCCTGCTCGGCGACGACGGTCAGCGATTCATCGGCGTCGGCCCCGGAGAGCAGCGCGGTCGTGACGGCCACGGATCCGTCGATCCACCGCTCGCGCTGCCGGGTGGCCTCGTAGAGCCGCGCGTTGCCGATCTGGATACCGGCCTCGGTCGCAAGGACCTTGACCATGTGCAGGTCGTAGATGCTGAAGCTGCCGCCGCCGCGCTTCTCGGTCAGATACAGATTGCCGAAGACCTCGCCGCCCACCCTGATCGGTACACCGAGGAAGGTCCGCATCGGGGGGTGGTTCGGCGGGAAACCGACCGCACGCGGGTCCTCGGTCAGATCGTCCAGACGTACCGTCGCCGGATCCTTGATCAGCGCGCCGAGCAGCCCGCTCCTGCCGTCGGGGAGCGAGCCGATCAGCTTGTGGTGATCGGCGGGAATCCCGTACGTGACGAAGTCGGCGAGCCCGTCGCCCTTGTCGTTGATCACTCCGATCGCCGCGTACTTGGCACCGGTGAGGCTGGCCGCGGTCTCCGCGATGCGGTCGAGCGTGGTGTGCAGATGGAGCCCGCTGCCCACCGAGACCATCGCCTCCAGGAGCTGCGGAAGGCGGGCCGCGAGCTCCTCGGGCAGGGACTGCAGACTGCGTGCGGCCTGCTCGGCGGCGGCGGTGCCGGTCACGTCCCGCTCCGGGAAGGGAGGCGGGTCTTCGGGCAGCTCTTCAGGCAGCTCTTCGGGCAGGCCCTTGGGCAGTACGGAGTCTTGCATACCCTTGAGCCTAGTTAGTCCGAATATCTGAGGAAAGTCAGGTACGGTCCAGCGCACCCGAAGCAGTGCCGCTAGCCGACCAGAACCTCGGCCTCGCGCTCCCGCTCCACCATCGCGCGCAGCGGCCCCACCACCTCCACCAGCTCCGCGTACGTCCCCCGCTGCACCACACGCCCGCCCTCGAGCACCAGCACCTCGTCCACCGTCTCCAGACCCGCGAGCCGATGCGTGATCAGCACGGTCGCCGTGCCCTCCGTCGCGGCCAGCAGATCCGCGGTCAGCGCGTCCGCGGTGGGCAGATCGAGATGCTCGGCCGGCTCGTCCAGTACGAGGACGGGGAACCTGGCGAGCAGCGCCCGCGCGAGTGCCAGCCGCTGCCGCTGGCCACCGGAAAGCCGCGCCCCGTGCTCCCCGACCAGCGTGTCGAGGCCGTCCGGCAGCGAGTCCACCCACTCCAGGAGCCGTGCCCGCCCGAGCGCCTCGCGCAGTTCGTCGTCCGAGGCGTCCGTCCGTGCGAGCCGCAGGTTCTCGCGTACGGAACTGTCGAAGAGATGCGCGTCCTGGGCGCAGAGTCCGACCCGCCGCCGTACCGCGTCGCTGTTCATCGCGTACGCATCCACCCCGGCCAGCGTGTACGTACCGCCTTGGGCGTCGAGGAACCGGAGGAGCACCTGCGCAAGCGTGGTCTTACCGGACCCGGAAGGACCCACGACCGCGATCCGCCGCCCTTGCTCCAAGGTCAGATCGAATCCGGCGAGCGCGTCCCTTTCCTGGCCGGGGTGGCGGGCCGAGATCCCCCTCAGGTGCAGCGGGAAGGGCTCTGCGGGCGCCGTGGCGGACACCTTGGGCTCGTGCACGGGCTCGGGCGCGTCAAGGACCTCGAACACCCGCTCCGCACTGCGCCGCACCCGCTGCCGGTACTGCACGGCGAGCGGCAGCCCGGTTACGGCCTCGAAGGCGGCCAGCGGAGTCAGTACGACGACGGCGAGCGAGACCCCGCTCAGACGCCCGTCCCCGACCGCCGCGACACCTACGGCTCCGGCCGCGACCACGGTGAGTCCGCAGATCAGCGCGGTGAGCCCGGCGCCGAGCGCGGTCGCCCCCGCACCTCGCGAGGTGATCCGGGTGAGCTCGGTGTCGGCGGCGCGGGCCTTTGCCGTACGGGAACCGAGCGCGCCCGCGACCGTCAACTCGGCCGTCCCGGTGAGCAGATCGGCCACCCGGGTCGACAGTTCGCCGCGGGCGGGCGCGAGCCGGCGCTCGGCGCGACGGGCCATGAGCCCGCTCAGCCACGGCACCCCGACCCCGGCGAGCAGCAGCCCGACGGCCAGCAGAGCACCCGCCTCGGGAAGGAGCCACGCGGTGAACCCGGCCGCGCCCACACCGACGACCAGCGCCGCGCCCGCGGGCAGCAGCCAGCGCAGCCAGTAGTCCTGGAGCGCGTCCACATCGCTGACGAGCCGCGAGAGCAGATCCCCGCGCCGGGTCTTCCGAAGACCGGCGGGCGCGAGCCGCTCAAGGCGCCGGTAGACGGCGACGCGGGTGTCGGCCAGCATCCGCAGCACGGCGTCATGCGTGACGAGCCGCTCCGCGTACCGGAAGACCGCCCGTCCGATACCGAAGGCGCGGGTCGCGGTCACGGCCACCAGCAGATGCAGTACGGGCGGCTGCAGCGAGGCCTTGGAGATCAGCCAGCCGGACGTGGCCATCAGCCCCACCGCGCTGCCCAGCGCGAGCGAACCGAGGAAGAGACCGAGCAGCAGCCGGCCACGCCGCTCACCGGCCGTCTTGCGTACGCGGGCGAGGACTCCGGCGCGTACGGACACCTCATCCGCTGCTTCGACAGCGGGGGCCACGAGCCCTTCACCCCCGGCGGCCGCCTCCGCGACACCTTCCCTCAGCGCCGAGGCCGCGGCAGGAGCGGCCGACTGCCCGCTCTGCACACCCCCCTCGATCCGCACGACCCGGTCCGCCACCGCGAGCAGCGCGGGCCGGTGCACCACGAGCAGCACGGTCCTGCCCACCGCGAGCCGCCGTACCGCGTCCACGATCTGCGCCTCGGTGGCCCCGTCGAGCGCGGCCGTCGGCTCGTCCAGCAGCAGCACGGGCCGGTCCGCGAGGAACGCCCGGGCCAGCGCGAGCCGTTGCTTCTGCCCGGCCGAAAGCCCGGCCCCGTCCTCGCCGAGCAAGGTGGCGATGCCCTGCGGCAGCGCGTCCACGAAATCCAGCGCCCCGGCGTCCGCGAGCGCCGAGCGCACCTGCTCGTCGGTTGCGTCCGGTCGCGCGAGCCGTACGTTCTCCGCGAGCGTCCCCGCGTACACATGCGGCCGCTGCGGCACCCATGCCACCTGTTCGTGCCACGCACCGGGCGCTACGGCCGCAAGGTCGGTCCCGCCGACCCGGATCGCACCTTCATCAGGCCGTACGAAACCGAGCACCGCACTCAGCAAGGTGCTCTTGCCGGCCCCGCTGGGCCCGACGAGCGCCACGGTCTCCCCCTCGCCGACCGTGAACGACACCCCCTCCACGGCCACCGAATCCCGCCCGGGATAGCGCACGGTCACATCCTCGACGCTCAGCTCCCCGCGCGGCGCGGGCCCGTCACCGGCCTCGGGCAGCGGAGTCTCAAGGACGGCGAAGATCTCCTCGGCGGCCGCGAGCCCTTCCGCCGCCGCGTGGTACTGCGCCCCGACCTGGCGCAGCGGCAGATACGCCTCGGGCGCGAGCACCAGGACGACGAGACCGATGTAGAGATCCAACTCGCCGTGCACGAGCCGCATCCCGATGGTCACCGCGACGAGCGCGACGGAGAGGGTGGCGAGCAGTTCCAGGGCGAAGGAGGAGATGAAGGCGATACGCAGGGTCCGCATGGTCGCCTGCCGGTACTCACCGGTGATCTTCCGGATCGACTCGGCCTGCGCCTTGGCCCGCCCGAACACCTTCAGCGTGGGCAGCCCCGCGACGACATCGAGGAAGTGCCCGGACAGGCGCGAGAGCAGCTTCCACTGGCGGTCTATCCGCGCCTGGGTGGCCCAGCCGATCAGGATCATGAAGAGCGGGATCAGCGGCAGCGTCACCACGATGATCGCCGCGGACACCCAGTCCTCGGTCACGATCCGCGCGAGTACGGCCACGGGTACGACGATCGCGAGCCCCAACTGCGGGAGATAGCGCGCGAAATAGTCGTCGAGCGCGTCTACCCCCCGGGTGGCGAGCGCGACCAGCGATCCGGTCCGCTGGCCGCTCAGCCAGCCGGGTCCCAGTGCGGTGGCCTGTCCGAGCAGCCTCCCCCTCAGCTCGGACTTCACCGCCGCACTCGCCTTGTGCGCGGCCAGCTCCGTCAGCCAGCCGATCAGCCCGCGCCCGGCGGCGACGGCCGCGAGCAGCAGGAGCGGTGTGCCCAACTCGCTTGTGGTGAGCCCCTCCTCGAAGCCCCCCACCACGATCTCGGCGATCAGCATCGCCTGCGCGATGACCAGACCGGCCCCGGCAAGACCGAGCACCACGATGGCGATGAGGAAGAGGCGGGTGGCCTGTGCGTAGCGCATGAGCCGCGGGTCGACCGGTTTCACGTGAAACAGCCTCCATGACGAGAACCAGTACGAGAAAGGGGTGCGCCAACCGCCCGTATCGGACGATGAGTCGGCGCACCCCTGGACTTCACACGATCACACGCTCAGTGCGAGTCGGCCGCGATGTGCCGCGTACCGATCCGCTTGCGGAACACCCAGTACGTCCACGACTGGTAGAGCAGCACCATCGGAGTGGCAATCGCCGCGCACCAGGTCATGATCTTCAGGGTGTACGGGCTGGACGAGGCGTTGGTGACCGTGAGGTTCCACTCCTCGTTCAGCGAGGACGGCATGACGTTCGGGAAGAGCGTCAGGAACAGCATCGCCACCGCCGCCGCGATCGTGACGCCGGACAGCGCGAACGACCAGCCCTCGCGCCCGGCCTTGATGGCACCGAGCGCTCCGACCAGGGCGAGCACCGCCACGATCATCGCCGCCAGGGACTTGCCGTCGCCCTTGTCGATCTGGGTCCAGATCAGGAAGCCCAGCGCGAGCACGGCCGTCACAAGACCGAGCTGAAGCGCCAGCTTCCTCGCCCGTACCCGGATGTCGCCCTCGGTCTTGAGTGCCGTGAACACCGCACCGTGGAAGGTGAACAGCGTCAGGGTCACCAGACCGCCGAGGATCGCGTACGGGTTGAGAAGGTCCCAGAAGTTGCCTACGTACTCCATGTCCTTGTCGATCTTCACGCCCCGCACGATGTTGGCGAAGGCCACACCCCACAGGAGCGCCGGGAGCAACGAGGTCCAGAAGATCGCGTGCTCCCAGTTGGTCTGCCACTTGTCCTCGGGGCGCTTGTGCCGGTACTCGAAGGCGACACCGCGGATGATCAGGCAGATCAGGATGAAGAGCAGCGGCAGATAGAAGCCGGAGAACAGCGTCGCGTACCACTCGGGGAACGCGGCGAAGGTGGCACCGCCGGCCGTCAGCAGCCAGACCTCGTTGCCGTCCCAGACCGGGCCGATCGTGTTGATCAGGACCCGGCGTTCGGTGCGGTCACGGGCGAGCAGCTTGGTGAGGATGCCGACTCCGAAGTCGAAGCCCTCGAGGAAGAAGTAGCCGATCCAGAGAACGGCGATCAGGACGAACCAGACGTCGTGGAGTTCCATACCGTCAATCCCTCTCTCTCCCTCAGTACGAGAAGGCCATCGGCCGGTCGGAGTCCTTCGGGTCTCCGCCGATCTTGGTGGGCGGGTTGAGGTCGTCCTCCGTCAGCTCCGGTGGTCCGGCCTTGGCGTACTTCATGAGCAGCTTGACCTCGACGACGGCGAGCGCCGCGTACAGGAGCGTGTAGATCGTCATCGAGGTGATGACCTCGCCCTGCGACACATTGGGGGAGACGGCGGCCGCGGTCTTCATGACGCCGAAGACGACCCACGGCTGGCGGCCCATCTCGGTGAAGATCCAGCCCCAGGAGTTGGCGATCAGCGGGAAGAGCATGGTCCACAGGAGGAGCAGCCAGTACCACTTGCCCCACTTGGCACTCAGCGGCTTGTTCTTGAAGAGCACGAGGTTCGGCACTTCGTCGTCGGCGACCCGCAGGTGCTGCGGCAGTATGAACTTCTTCCGGGTCAGCCACAGTCCGAGCAGTCCGATGCCGAGCGAGGCCATCCCGAACCCGATCATCCAGCGGAAACCCCAGTACGCGACGGGGATGTTCGGCCGGTAGTCGCCGGGGCCGTACTTCTCCTGCATCTCCTTGTTGAGGTCGTTGATGCCGGGGACGAAGTCGTTGAAGTTGTTGTGCGCGAGGAAGGACAGGAGGCCCGGAATCTCTATGGCGACCTTGTTGTGGCCCTCGTCGACATCGCCGTACGCGAAGATCGAGAAGGGCGCGGACTCCTCGCCGTCCCACAGCGCCTCGGCCGCGGCCATCTTCATCGGCTGCTGCTCGAACATGATCTTTCCGAGGTGGTCACCGCTGACCGCGGAGAGCACACCGCTGATGGCGAGCGTGACCAGACCGAGCCGTAGCGAGGTCTTCATGGTCTCGATGTGCTTCTTGCGCATCAGGTGATACGCGGCGATGCCCGCCATGAACGCGCCGCCGACCATGAAGGCGCCGGTCATGGTGTGGAACATCTGGGCGATCGCGGTGTTCTGCGTCAGGACGTGCCAGAAGTCGGTGAGTTCGGCCCGTCCCTTCTCCTCGTTGATCTTGTAGCCGACCGGATGCTGCATCCAGGAGTTGGCCGCGAGGATGAAGTACGCGGAGAGGATCGTTCCGATGGAGACCATCCACATGCAGGCCAGGTGGATCTTCTTGGGCAGCTTGTCCCAGCCGAAGATCCACAGACCGATGAAGGTCGACTCGAAGAAGAAGGCGATCAGGGCTTCGAACGCGAGGGGTGCGCCGAAGATGTCACCCACGAAGCGCGAGTAGTCGGACCAGTTCATGCCGAACTGGAACTCCTGCAGGATGCCGGTGACGACGCCCATCGCGATGTTGATCAGAAACAGCTTTCCCCAGAACTTGGTCGCCCTGAGGTACTTCTCCTTCTCGGTCCGAACCCACGCGGTCTGCAGGCCGGCCACGAGAGCGGCGAGCGAGATCGTGATGGGGACGAAAAGGAAGTGGTAGACGGTGGTAATGCCGAACTGCCATCGCGCCAGGGTCTCCGGCGCCAGAGCCAGGTCCACGTCGTCAGTCTCCTTACGTCGCCGTGGTCACAGCGGCAGTGTGCCCCTTTTGTCCCGGTCATCTCGGGACCGAACGGGACACGTTTGTGAACGCGTTCACATTCACAAGCATTATGTCGTACTGGTTGTCGGCAACATCCGGTGGGGTCCCCTTGCGGGCTTACACCCCATGTGACGGACGAGGGCCCCGAGTTGTGACATCGCGGCACTCAGAGATTTCTCATGCGCGGGGCGCGCTGTTCAAACGCGGCTCAAATCCGGCATTGCCTAGCGTCATACGCACAAGGTTCGAATCGGTCGAACCGGAGCGAAATGGATGCACTCATGAAGCACGCACAGCGCATGGCCATTGCCGCCTCTGCCGTACTCCTCGGCTCGCTCGCGACGGTCGGCGTGGCCCAGGCGGCCACAGGTCACGACGCGAAGGGCGGCGACAGCGGCCACAGCAGCACCGTCGACCGGCCGGCGGGGACCGACTCGGAGCCGGCGCGCAAGCTCCAGCCGGCGGACCCGTCCAACAAGTACAGCCAGACCGTCGAGCGGCCCGCGGGCACCGACTCGATACCGGGCATGCCGGTCAAGTAGCGGCGCATCCCGACGGAGTGGGGCCCTCGGCGCACTGCCGGAGGGCCCCACTCCGCGAGACGGACCTTTCCAAGAACTTCAACATCTTGTTGAATCCGCGGCATGCAGATACGCATCTCCTGGCCCGCAGACCACCTGACCGCCACCCTCGACGACACCCCGACCAGCCGCGCGCTGCTCAAGGCGCTCCCGATCGCCGCCTCGGCCAACACCTGGGGCGAGGAGGTGTACTTCGACACCGGCGTGAGCGTCGAGCGTGAGGACGATGCCGAGCAGGTCGTGGACCCCGGCACCGTCGCGTTCTGGACCGACGGCGACGCGCTCGCGCTGCCGTACGGTCCGACGCCCATCTCGCGCGGCGAGGAGTGCCGCCTCGCGAGTCCGTGCAATCTCCTTGGCTCGCTCGACGGCGATCCCCGCCGCCTCGCCACCGTGCGTGACGGCGACCCGATCCGGGTGGAACTGGTCGCCGAGTAGCGCTGGTTACAGCTCCTTGCGGAACGCCTCCGCCGCGTGCAGGAAGAGGTCGTTGGCCTCCACCTCGCCGATCGTGACCCGCACACCCTCACCGGGGAACGGCCGCACCACGACGCCGGCCTTCTCGCAGGCGGCCGCGAAGTCGACCGTGCGCTCCCCGAGCCGCAGCCATACGAAGTTGGCCTGTGTCTCGGGGACGGTCCAGCCCTGGGACCTGAGCGTCTCGAGGACCCGCTGGCGCTCGCCGACCAACGAGCCGACCCGGCCGAGCAGTTCGTCCTCGGCGCGCAGCGAGGCGACCGCAGCGTCCTGCGCGAGCTGGCTCACACCGAAGGGGACGGCCGTCTTGCGCAGCGCGGCCGCGACCGGCTCATGCGCCACCGCGAAGCCGACGCGCAGACCCGCGAGGCCGTACGCCTTCGAGAAGGTGCGCAGGACGCAGACATTGGGCCGGTCACGGTAGAGCTCGATGCCGTCCGGCACCTCGGCGTCCCGGATGAACTCGCGGTAGGCCTCGTCCAGCACGACGAGCACATCGCTCGGCACCTGGTCGAGGAAGCGCTCCAGCTCGGCCCGGCGTACGACCGTGCCCGTCGGGTTGTTGGGGTTGCAGACGAAGATCAGCCGGGTGCGGTCGGTGATCGCCGCGAGCATCGCGTCGAGGTCGTGCACATCCCCCTCGGTCAGCGGCACCTTCACCGAGGTGGCACCGCTGATCTGCGTGATGATCGGGTACGCCTCGAAGGAGCGCCACGCGAAGATGACCTCGTCCCCCGGGCCGCTCGTCGACTGGATCAGCGACTGGGCCACACCGACCGAGCCCGTACCCGTGGCGATGTGCGAGACCGGAACGCCGAAGCGGTCCGCGAGCTCGGCCATCAGGGCGGTGCAGGCCATGTCCGGGTAGCGGTTGAAGGTGCCGGCCGCCGCGATCGCCTGCTCCATCACACCGGGGAGCGGGGGATACGGGTTCTCGTTGGAGGACAGCTTGAAGGCCACCGGGCCGTCGGCCGCGGCAGGCTTGCCCGGCTTGTACGTCGGGATGCCGTCCAGCTCGGCGCGCAGCTTCGGGGTCTGGCTCACCGCGGGTCCTCCTCATGCCACCGGGCTCATGCCACTGGGGCTCGTGCCACTCAGGTTCGAATACTGCTCACTCTATGAGGATTCCGCTCGCCTGCGAATGGCCTGTGGATAACGAGAGGGCGGCGCTGTCGAAAGCGGGCACCGACGCGGCGTACGAGGAAGGGGGGAGCGCTCTGCGCTGCGCCGCGCGCCGGTGGCTCGCGCCGTGGCGCGCATCACCCGTGAAGGTGAGTTGAGACCTGTTCGCAACATGACCCACTTGCCAGGCGCATGCACGTGCGAGGGGTAGCGACCGTTGCGCAGCCCCATAACTCCCTTGGGTTCCAAGGGAGTTGACCGCAATGGACCTTGCAAAAACGTGCCTGTCAACGAGTGAATATGCGCCCACGTCGACCACCCTCATGAGCCCTACTATCGGCTCGCCATGACAGCAGCAGGGAAGCACCAGGTGAGCCGGGCGGGCGCCCCCCGCGGAGGCAGCAGCCGGCAGGGCAGGGCGGGCATCCGGGACGTTGCCGCCGCCGCCGGTGTCTCCATCACGACCGTCTCAGACGCGCTCAACGGCAAGGGCCGGCTACCCGACGCCACCCGCAGCCATGTCCGCGAGGTCGCCGACCGGTTGGGCTACCGCCCTTCCGCCGCGGCCCGCACGCTCCGTACCGGCAAGTCGGGCCTCATCGGCCTGACCGTGACGACCTACGGGGATGAACCTTTCACCTTCACCGAGTTCGCGTACTTCGCGGAGATGGCCAGAGCGGCCACCTCGGCGGCGCTCGCGCGTGGATACGCCCTGGTCATCCTGCCCGCGACCTCGCGGCACGACGTCTGGTCGAACGTGGCGCTCGACGGCACCGTGGTGATCGACCCCTCGGACCAGGACCCGGTGGTGAGCGAACTCGTCCGCCAGGGCCTGCCCGTGGTCTCCGACGGCCGCCCGGCGGGCTCGCTGCCGGTGACCGCCTGGGTGGACAACGACCACGAGGCCGCCGTGATGGAGATCCTCGACCATCTCGCCGCGGCCGGCGCCCGCCGTATCGGACTGCTCACCGGCACCACCACGGACACGTACACACGCCTGTCCACCACCGCGTATCTGCGCTGGTGCAAGCGCGTGGGCCAGGATCCGGTGTACGAGGCCTACCCGGCGCACGACCCCTGTGCGGGCGCCGTCGCCGCCGACCGGCTGCTCGCGCGGCCCGACCGGCCCGACGCGGTCTACGGGCTCTTCGATCCCAACGGCACCGATCTGCTGGCCGCCGCACGGCGCTACGGCCTGCGCGTACCCGACGATCTGCTGCTCGTGTGCTGCAGCGAGTCCACCGTGTACGCCACCACCGAGCCGCCCATCACCACGCTCTCCCTCAAACCGCGCCGGATCGGCACGGCCGTGGTGCAGCTGCTCATCGACGCCATCGAGGGGGTCGATACGGCCGGTCCGCTGGAGCAGGTGATACCGACCGAGCTGATCGTCCGCACCTCTTCGCAGCGCCGCACGCCGCGCACGACGGTAAGCCCTCCGCGTACACCCGAGCAGTGAACGCCCGCCGCCGGCTCGCGGGCGGCGTCTACGCCCTTCCGATTGACGGCAATTCGGGAGAAAACGCCGTCGCCTGCGAGTCCTGCCAGGATTCACCACCCCTGGTGCATCACACAGCGCCGGGCGCATTCCTATGATGGGCGCACGACACCACGGATGGCCGGGAGGGTGCTGTAGGTCTGGGCTGGATCAGGGAGCGGCGTGTGGTGCGTGCAGCTGCAAGGCGGAGGAGGGCGTCATGGCGGAGCCATGGCAACCGACGACAACGCCGCAGATGTGCGTGCCACACGCCGCGAGCCCAGCCCAGACCTACAGCACCCTCCTAAGACCAGGCAGTCCGATCCGGTGGCGGAATGCGGCGCGACGGTGGTGGAGGGGTCGATGACTCAGGGGGCCGGTCAGGGACCCGTGGTGCGTACGGACACAGTCCGCGACTTCCGCGTGCCCGCGTATGTGCACCAGTCCGGCGGTTTCGACGAGGCCGCCGAACCCGAGGGCTACACGCCCACCCAGCGTGATCTGCCGGTGATCAACCGCGGGGACACCCTGCAGGTGGCGGTGCCCGCGGCCGAGCCGCCCTCGACCGACGTGCCCGGTCCGCTCTTCGTCGTCGGCGATGTGCACGGCTACCTCGACGAACTCCTCGCCGCGCTGCGCGAGCAGGGCCTCATCGACGCCGAGGGCGACTGGTGCGCGGGCAACTCCCGGCTGTGGTTCCTCGGCGACTTCACCGACCGCGGTCCCGACGGGATCGGCGTCATCGACCTGGTGATGCGTCTTTCCGCCCAGGCCGCGGCGGCCGGCGGCTACTGCAAGGCGCTCATGGGCAACCACGAGCTGCTGCTCCTGGGCGCCAAGCGCTTCGGTGACACCCCGGTCAACTCCGGTGCGGGCACCGCCACCTTCCAGGCGGCCTGGCTGCTCAACGGCGGCCAGAAGTCCGATATGGACCGCCTCCAGGACCACCACCTTCAGTGGATGTCCCGGCTCGACGCCATCGAGCTGGAGGACGACCACCTCCTGATGCACTCCGACACCACCGCGTATCTCGACTACGGCGACTCGATCACCCAGGTCAACGACACGATCCGCGAGGCGCTCACGCGCAATGACGCGGACGAGTGCTGGGACCTGTTCCGCAAGTTCACCAAGCGCTTCGCCTTCCGCGACGGGTCAGGACCCGAGGCCGCACGGGAGCTGCTCGGCGTTTTCGGCGGCAGCAAGGTCGTCCATGGCCACAGCCCGATCCCGTATCTGCTGGGCGAAGTGGGTTCGGAGGACGGCGAGGACGGCGGCGGTCCGCAGGTCGAGGGCCCGCATGTGTACGCCGACGGGCTCGCCGTCGCCATGGACGGCGGAGTGACCATGGCCGGAAAGCTGCTTGTCCGCAGGCTCCCGCTGGATATCTGAGCCGGTCCGGGGCAGACGAACAGCACCTACTGCCCGAACGGCCGACGGGCCAATTTCCGGAAACCCCCTGTCACCGCGTGCCTGAGCCGCTCTACCATCGGCTTATCCGTAGCAGGCTCCCCTCCGTTTCCGCTCAACTGCCCGTGACCGAGCGGGAGTCCAGGCCCCTACGGTGAGCATCGGGGGATGCACATGAACAGCGCTCCACATCTGCTGAACGAGGACCGTCAGGACTACGAGCGGATCCTCGACGAAGCGCTGCGCTCAGCACCGCACCGCCCTGATCTGGCAGCCGTCGGCGACCGTCTCAACCCGGAACAACTGCGCACGATGGCACTCAACGCCACCGCGCTGATCACCGCCGCGGCGGCGGTCGAGTACGACCACTACGTCAAGGTCCGCGAGGAGCTGCGCGAGCCGCCCCGCTCCACCACCTCGGTGTCCGAGTCCGGTGTGGCCGAGGCGGCGTCGGGCTCGATGAGCCTGGCCGCGAGCATGGGTGTCGCGGACGGAGCGGGCGCCGGACTGGTGGCCGTGGTCGCGGTCCTCGCCCCGGTGCTTGCCGGAACGGCGGCCGCGATCTTCCTCCTCATCGGCTACATCCTGAAGATGCTCAACCCCGAACCCGCCTTCGCCGACACCCTGTTGACGGCCGGCTGGTTCTTCGGCGCGCTCACCGCGGCGGGCATTCTGGTCGCGGCGGTCGGGCTGCTCGTGACGGCCCTGCGCAACGGGTCGAGCTCGCTGGAGGGAGGCGGCTCCGGCGAACTGGCCGAGGAGGTGGCCCGCGCCAGGGAAGCCTGGCGCCACGCGCTCCTGGAGCGCGGCCTCGTCCCGTTCCTCAGCGAAGCCCTGGCCGCCCCGCCCGCATCCCCCCACACCTCCCCCAGCCCGGCCGGCCCGAGCCGCATCCCCCAACTCGGCTACCACAGCCCGGGCTTCAGCAGCCCGGACGGCGGCCCCCCGGCGGGTCCCAAGCCCAGCTTCTCGAGCCCGGACTTCTCGAGCCCGGACTTCGGGGGGCCGGAGCATCAGCCGGACTGAGCAGCAAGCCGAGGACAGTGCCGCCCTGCACGCCTGCGGTGGTGGCTACGGCAGCTCGATGACCGCGATGCCGTCCTCGTGGGCCACAGCAAGACAGGTGCCGTTCGGGTGGAGCGCTGCTACCGGAGTGGCGACGTGGGTTACGCCGTAGCTGCCGACGCGCGGTGAGATCCGTACCTCGGGCCACTCCGCGACCAGCTCCCCGGTGGTCACGTCGAGCAGGCGGGGATGTTCGCACAGCACGATCACGCGCTCGCCATTGCCCAGGAGAGTGCCCATCGCGTACTCCGCGCGATGCCGGTACAGCCAGGTCTGGGCACTGACGGACCACACGCCCAGCTTCTTGGGCCCGAGCAGTCCCGGTTCGTCCTCGTCGATCTCCTCCTCGCCCGTCGCCACGACCAGCCGGTCGGCGTCCAGCCAGCAGACGGCGTCGACCTCGGCGTTCAGCCAGTCCCGCCAGGACAGTTGACCGTCACGGTCCAAAGAGGCCGGTTCTCGCAGTGCCTGTTCCAGGTCGTACACCTCGACGATCCCCAGCGGACTCCACAGCCACCCGGCCGACAGCAGCCGCCGCCCGTCCGGGCTCACCGCCAGCCGCGAGTGGAAGATGTCGCGCGGTGCCCGCTTGCCCATGGTGAGCCGCTCGCCCGTGGCCACGTCCTCGATCTCGAGCACCTCGTAGTCCTCAGGGCAGTGCACGAGCACCTCACGTCCGTCGGCGAGCACGCCGAGCGCGACCGGGTAGTCGAAGTCCTCGGCGTGGTAGTAGCTCCGGTCGAGCTCGCGCACGATCCGGCGGCCGTCGAGGAGCAGCCCTTTCGTGCCGCGTTCGGTGTAGATGACGCTGTACCGGCCGGAGGGCGAGAAGACGGCCCGGTCGAAGGCGTACGGGTATCTGAGGACCGGCTCGTGCTCCACCCCGTCGGGCGTCCAGCGCCGGTCACCATCCACACGGTCGACGAGATCGTCCCCGTCCCAGTGCAGCGACCGCACCGCGGCGTTCGTTCTCACCTCGCGTTTCACGTGAAACACCTCCGCAGACATGCCCGTTGACGACTCGGCTCGCGTCCTGCTGCCACTCCCGAGGCCAGCTCCCCGTAGGCGGCGGCGGTTCGCTGCGCGAGCCCGCAGCAAGGCAGTTGAGGCCAAGGTGCCACGCCAGGTGTGCGCCCCGCACGTGAGCCCTCCCGCGGGGAGGGCTCACGTGCGGGGCGTCCGGGACGGCTCAGTCCGCGATCGGCAGATATACCCTGTTCCCCGCCGCCGCGAACTCCTTCGACTTCTCCGCCATCCCCGCCTCGACCTCCGCCTGCGACCCACCGTGCTCACGGCGGATGTCCTGCGAGATCTTCATCGAGCAGAACTTCGGGCCGCACATCGAGCAGAAGTGCGCCGTCTTGGCCGGCTCCGCGGGGAGGGTCTCGTCGTGGAACTCACGTGCCGTGACCGGGTCGAGCGCCAGGTTGAACTGGTCCTCCCAGCGGAACTCGAAGCGTGCGTCCGAGAGGGCGTCGTCCCAGTCCTGGGCGCCCGGGTGGCCCTTCGCCAAGTCCGCCGCGTGCGCAGCGATCTTGTACGTGATGACGCCCGTCTTGACGTCGTCCTTGTTCGGCAGCCCCAGGTGCTCCTTGGGCGTGACGTAACAGAGCATCGCCGTGCCCCACCAGCCGATCATCGCCGCGCCGATGCCCGACGTGATGTGGTCGTACGCGGGCGCGATGTCCGTGGTCAGCGGGCCCAGTGTGTAGAACGGGGCCTCCTCGCAGATCTCCTGCTGGAGGTCGATGTTCTCCTTGATCTTGTGCATCGGGACATGGCCCGGGCCCTCGATCATCGTCTGCACATTGTGCGCCTTGGCGATCTTGTTCAGCTCGCCGAGCGTCTCCAACTCCGCGAACTGCGCACGGTCGTTGGCGTCCGCGATCGAACCGGGGCGCAGGCCGTCGCCGAGGGAGTACGTGACGTCGTACGCGGCGAGGATCTCGCAGAGCTCCTCGAAGTGCTCGTACAGGAACGACTCCTTGTGGTGCGCGAGGCACCACGCGGCCATGATCGAGCCGCCGCGCGAGACGATGCCCGTCTTGCGGTTGGCCGTCAGGGGTACGTACGGCAGGCGCACGCCCGCGTGGACCGTCATGTAGTCCACGCCCTGCTCGGCCTGCTCGATGACCGTGTCCTTGTAGACCTCCCAGGTCAGCTCCTCGGCGCGGCCGTCGACCTTCTCCAGGGCCTGGTAGAGGGGGACGGTCCCGATGGGAACGGGCGAGTTGCGAAGCACCCACTCACGCGTGGTGTGGATGTTGCGGCCCGTCGAGAGGTCCATGACCGTGTCGGCGCCCCACTTGGTCGCCCAGGTCATCTTCTCGACCTCCTCCTCGATGGAGGAAGTGACCGCCGAGTTGCCGATGTTGGCGTTGACCTTCACCAGGAACCGCTTGCCGATGATCATCGGCTCGATCTCGGGGTGGTTGATGTTCGCGGGCAGTACGGCGCGGCCCGCGGCGATCTCGTCGCGTACGACCTCGGGCGCGACGTTCTCCCGGATGGCCACGTACTCCATCTCCGGCGTGATCTCACCACGCCGGGCGTACGCGAGTTGTGTCACTGCCTCGCCCGTGCGCCCACGGCGGGGCAGCCGCGGACGGCCGGGGAAGACCGCGTCGAGGTTGCGCAGATTCCCGCCGCGCGGCGAGGTGTGCTTGATGCCGTCGTCCTCGGGGCGGACCGGGCGGCCCGCGTACTCCTCGGTGTCCCCGCGGGCGATGATCCAGTTCTCGCGCAGCGGCGCGAGGCCCCGGCGGACGTCGGTGTCGGCGTCCGGATCCGTGTACGGGCCCGAAGTGTCGTACAGGGTGACCGACTTGCCGTTGGTCAGGTGCACCTGGCGCACCGGCACCCGCATGTCAGGGCGCGAGCCCTGGACGTATGCCTTGTGCCAGCCGATGGACTTCCCGGCCTCGGATGACTCCGCGTCAGCAGAGCTGGAGGCAGGCGTGCGTACGTCCTGTGTGGTCATGAGACCTACTCCCTACGCCGGCATTACCCGGTAACAGGTTCGGCGGTCGGCGCAGCCGCTTTCGTACGAGATGTACGAAGGTCAGCGCCCTCTCAGCCCGGTGCTCCGAGCTCCCGCGTGTGCAAAGGTGCCACCACGCTAGCGCCATGTCGGCCACGCTGAACAGAGGGCCCCTGTCGTTCTTGCGATGATCGGTCGGTGACCACCACGCCTCAGCCACCCCAGCAGCCGCCTCCGCCCCCCACGGACCATGGGCATGGCCACGACCATGGCCCGGGCGGGCACGGCCACTCCCACAGCCACGGCCCCGCGGCCCCCGTCTCCAAGCATCTGCGCAAGGTGATCGCGGCGGTCCTGATCCCGTTCGCGGCCGCCGTGGTCGTCGGTCTCGCGATCCTGTGGCCCGGCGGTACTCCCGAACACAAGCGCACCGGTGTCGGCTTCGACCGCCAGACGTACTCGGCGAAGGTCACCCGGGTTCAGCAGGTCGACTGCAAGGACGTCAACGCCTCCCAGGTCCCGCCCACCGGCGACACCTCCACGGCCGAGGGCAACTCCGCGCAACAGCAGGCGACCGGCGACTGCAAGAAGGCCACCATCGAGGTGACCAGCGGTCCCGGCAAGGGCCGTGAGTTCACCGAGATCGTCCAGCCGGACGCACCACGGCAGTTGGCGGAGGGCCAGGGCGTGGTGGTGGCCTACGCCCCGGACGCCCCCGAGGACCTGCAGTACTCGGTGACGGATGTGCAGCGCGGCACCCCGATGTGGCTGCTCGCCGCGATCTTCGCGCTCGCCGTGGTCGTGGTGGGCCGCATGCGCGGGGTCATGGCGCTCGTCGCGCTCGCGGTGAGCTTCGCGGTGCTCACGCTCTTCATCCTGCCCGCGATTCTGCAGGGCTCGAATCCGCTGGTGGTGGCGGTGGTCGGGGCCAGCGCGATCATGCTGCTCGCGCTGTACATGTGCCATGGCCTGACCGCCCGTACGTCGGTGGCGGTGCTCGGCACGCTGATCTCGCTGCTCCTGATCGGTCTGCTCGGCTCGCTCTTCATCGGCTGGGCCTCACTGACCGGCAACACCGACGACAACACCGGTCTGATCCACGGCCTTTACCCGAATATCGACATGAGCGGTCTGCTGCTCGCGGGCGTCATCATCGGTTCGCTCGGTGTGCTCGACGATGTGACGGTCACCCAGACCTCGGCTGTCTGGGAGCTGCACCAGGCCGATCCGTCCATGAGCGCACGGCAGTTGTACCGCGCGGGCATCCGGATCGGCCGCGACCACATCGCGTCGGTGGTCAACACCCTCGTCCTCGCGTACGCGGGCGCCGCCCTGCCCCTGCTGCTGCTCTTCTCGATCGCGCAGTCCAGCGTGGGGACGGTGGCCAATAGCGAACTGGTGGCGGAGGAGATCGTACGAACGCTCGTCGGCTCCATCGGCCTGGTGGCCTCCGTGCCGGTGACGACGGCCCTGGCGGCGCTGGTGGTCGCCAAGGACAAGGGGCCTGCGGCACCCGCCGACGCGGACTCCCTCACCTCGACGGGACGGATGAAGGCGGTCAAGCTCGGCGGGGGCAGCGGCCGGCGCCGCAAGCGCTGAACTCAGCCCGTCGTATCCGCCAGAATCCGCCCAAGGGCCTCGTCGAGATGCGTGTCGAAGTCGGCGAGCGCCCGCTCCTGGCCGAGCGGCACGAGGCGGTCCGTACGGTCGAGGAAGGCGATCAGCGGGGCGATGGACACCTTGAACAACGCCTGGTCGCTGCCCACCTGGAGGCGGATCAGGGCGTCGCTCAGCGGGTCGCTGCCGTGCGGCGCGATATGCACATCGCCCTCGCCGCACGGCCCGTTGACCCCGTCGACCAGCAGCTCACGGCTGAACGCCCAGGTCACCGGGGCGTCTCCGGGCAGATGGAAAGTCAGGCGCACGGCATAGGGGTCTTGTGTCTCGTAGCGGAGCTCCACCGGAATACGGAAGGAGAGCTCCTCGGAGACCAGAAAACTCATCATGACCTCTGCGTGTACGGACTCGCGCATCGCCTACCCCGTCGTCTGCCGCGTCTTGCGTTGGGCCCGGAATCATGTCCAGGAATCACGTTCAGGAACCATCTTCCTCACGCTCCTGGCAGTTTGCTGAACGTACTCATCGGATCACAAGGAGTGAGTTTTCAGATACTGATAAGGCACGCGTCGCACCCGTACAAGCAATCGCCAGGGCGCTTCGGAGGGTGACGCGGACCTGGTTCACAGACTGATCGAGAAGGCCAGCGTCCCCAGCTTGCGCCCCACCTCCGTCTGCAGCTGACGGGCCGCGGGCAGCAGTCGGCCCGCCTGGTGCACGGGCAGCGAGATGGCGATGGTGGCGGCCGTCGAGCCCGCGGTGATCGGAATGGCGGCGCAGACCTGACCGAGCGCGTACTCCTGTCGTTCGATCACCGGCTGCATCCGCGGTACGGCGGCGAGCCGGCGCAGCAGCAGTCGCTCGTCACGCACGGTGTACGGGGTGACCGCCTGGACGCGGTGGCGGGAGAGATGGTCGCGCCGCGCTTCGTCGTCGAGCTGGGAGAGCAGGCACTGGCCGATCGCATGGGCGTGGGCGGTCTGACGGAAATCGGCCCACTCCTCGACGGCCCGGGCGCCCAGGGAGTCCGCGACCGCCTCGACCTCGACCTCGCCGTCGCGGTAGACCGCGAAATACGTCGGCACGCCGATCACATCGCGCCAGTGCTCCATGACGTCACCGATCATGGAGCGACGTTTTTCCCTCGCCCCGTTGCTGGCCAGGCGCTCGGCCGCGTCACCGAAGACGAAGACACCCTTCTCGCGGCGCAGATAACCCTCGTGGGCCAGCGTGCGCAGCAGGTGGTACGCGGTGGGCAGCGGCAGTCCCGCCTCGCGGGCCAGCTGCTTGGCAGGGGCACCGCCGGAATGCGCCGCGACCGCCTCGAGCAACCGCATCGCCCGCTGTACGGACCCGATCAGGGTCGGCGCGGGCGGGTCGGTCGAGTCGGTGGCAGGCGGGGCGGTGACGGATTCTGCCGAGGCCACGGTGCACTCCCCAGGCGCGAGGGAACCCCCGGCCCTTGTGGGGGGTGCGGGGGTGGGCGGTCCGATCGCGCGGGGCGCGCGCCCCGCGTCGGTTTCCGGACTTTAACGGCCGCCGACCTGACGCGCAGGCCATGGCCGGAAACTTCCCTCGGGTGAGCGAACCGTAAGCGGATTCAGCTCACCGTGGGCAGATTCACCACTCGCTGTGCGAGGAGGAGCTGCTGTCCTTGAACCTTCGTACGAGATAGAGCAGTCCACCGACCAGGGCCGCGAAGACAAGAACCTTGAAGAGCAGCCCCACGACGAAGCTGACGAGCGTCCACAGCACGCTGCCGAACACCACGAGGGCGATCACCGGGATCGCGATCCACTTCACCCACCACGGCATCCCCGCGAGTATTTCCTTCATGGCGTCCTGCCTCTCTCCATCGGGCCAGCGTCCGGACCGAAGTCTCTTGGACCTCCTTTTGAGCTCCTGCCTAGATGCTAGGCGGACAAGGGTGGCCTCCGGGGGCCTCGCAGCCCTTGTCCTTCCCGGACCCGACCCCTAGGGGCGATCAGCCCTCGGGGGGCGAGAACACCACGAGAACCCTGAGGTCCTCACTGATGTGGTGGAACTTGTGCGGCTCCCCGGCCGGCACGTACACGACGCTGCCACGCCCCACCGTGGTCGTCTCCATGCCGACGGTGAGCGAGGCCCGTCCGCTGACGACGAAGTACACCTCGTCCTGGCTGTGCGGCGCCTGCGGATCGGGCTGACCCGCGTCCAGGGCGTACAGCCCCACGGACATGTTCCGCTCGCGCAGAAACTGCAGATAGGCGCCGTCATTCGCGGCCCGTTCCGCATCGAGTTCGTCCAACCGGAACGCCTTCATACCCGCCCGCTCCCTAATACCTGCGCACGCCGGTGCCCGGCGGCGATCACGTCTGCCACGATCAGACACATGAAGAATTTCGTAGTCAAGACGATCGCCAATTCGGCCGCGCTCGCCGTGGCCATCTGGCTGGTCGACGACATCACCCTCACCGGCAACAGCACGCCCCGCAAGGTGCTCACGCTGATCCTGGTCGCGCTGGTCTTCGGCCTGGTCAACTTCCTGGTCAAGCCGATCGTGAAGCTGCTGTCCCTGCCGCTGTTCATCCTGACGCTCGGCCTGATCACCCTGGTGATCAACGCCCTGATGCTGCTGCTCACCTCGTGGCTCGCCGACAAGCTGGATCTGAGCTTCCACGTCGAGGGCTTCTGGACGGCCGTCGTCGGCGGCCTGATCATCAGCATCGTGTCCTGGGCGATGCACATGGTCCTGCCCGACAAGGACTGACGGATGGCCGCGTTCGACAGCGAGCCCTACCGGGTCTGCTTCGTCTGCACCGGCAACATCTGCCGCTCCCCGATGGCCGAGCACGTCTTCCGCTCGTACGTGGAGGAGGCCGGCCTCGACGCGACGGTGGAGGTGGACAGCGCGGGCACGGGCGGCTGGCACGAGGGCGACAGTGCGGATCCCCGTACCGTCGCCGTGCTCGATGACCACGGTTACGGCAGCGAGCATGCGGCCCGGCAGTTCCAGGCGCGCTGGTTCGACCGGCTCGACCTGGTGATCGCCCTGGACGAGGGGCATCTGCGCGCGCTGCGCCGGCTCGCCCCGACGCCGGCGGACGCCGAGAAGGTCCGGCTGCTCAGGTCGTACGACCCGGGCGCCGCGGGCGACTTGGACGTACCCGATCCGTACTACGGCGGGCGGGACGGCTTCGAGGAGTGCCTGGAGATGGTCGAGGCGGCGTGTCCGGGGCTGGTCGCAGCGGTGCGCGACACGCTGGAGAAGCGAGGGGTGGGCGCTGCGTGAGCAGGGGTTCAGCACCTGAGGGCACAGAACCCGAGGGCATATCCGCCCCTGGACCGGACGGGTTCGGGGAGAGCACCCGCGCGCTGCGCGCCGGTCTTCCCGAGCCCGTCCAGTTCCAACCCCCGCTCCCGGGGCCGGTGTTCAGCTCCCACTATCACCTCGCGGGCGACCCCGTCGGTCCGTACACCTACGGCCGCGACGAGAACCCCACCTGGAGCCTCCTCGAGCGGGCGATCGCCGAGCTGGAGTCACCCGGCGTTCCCGGCGCACAGGCCCTGCTCTTCGCCTCCGGGATGGCCGCGGTCTCGGCCGTCCTCTTCTCGCAGCTGCGCGCCGGCGACGCGGTGGTCCTGCCGTCGGACGGCTATCAGGCCCTTCCTCTCGTACGGGAGCAACTGAGCGCATACGGCATCGAGACCCGCACCGCACCCACCGGCGGCGACGCCACGATCGAACTTCTCGACGGCGCCCGGCTCCTGTGGCTGGAGACCCCGTCCAACCCCGGGCTCGATGTCTGCGACCTCCGTGCCCTGGCCGCGGCCGCGCACGAGCGCGGCGTCCTGGTCGCCGTGGACAACACCCTGGCCACCCCGCTCGGCCAGCGGCCCCTCGGCCTCGGCGCGGACTTCTGTGCGGCCGCCGCGACCAAGGGCCTGACCGGGCACGGCGATCTCGTGCTCGGCTACGTCACCGCGCGGGATCCGGAGCTCCTGGCTCCCGTACGGCGCTGGCGCAAGATCGTCGGAGCGGTTCCCGGACCGATGGAGACCTGGCTCGCGCACCGCTCCCTCGCCACCCTCGAACTCCGGCACGCCCGCCAGTGCGCCAATGCGCTGGCGCTGGCAGAGGTGTTGAGCGCCCACCCGGATGTGACGGGTCTGCGCTACCCGGGCCTGCCCGGCGATCCCTCGTATCCCGTCGCGACCGCGCAGATGCGGCGTTACGGCAGCGTGGTGTCCTTCACGCTCGATTCCCGCGCCCGCGCCGAGCGCTTTCTGGCCACGCTGCGGATCGTCGACGAAGCGACGAGTTTCGGGGGCGTACGGTCCACCGCCGAGCGCCGTGGACGGTGGGGCGGCGACGCCGTTGCGGAAGGCTTCATCCGCTTCTCGGTGGGCGCGGAGGACCCGCAAGATCTGGTGACGGATGTGCTGCGCGCGCTGGACGAGTCGCGCTGCTAGCGCGTCACCAAGCGCTTCGCTGTACACCGGCTACGCACAACGAACGGCCCGAGCCTCCCCCCTCGTGGCTCGGGCCGTCCCGGTCCTGCGCGCGAAGAACCGCGTAAACAAGGCTAGTTGACTCTGTGTCAGTGTCCAATCACGGTAGCGACAGCGACCTATCGACTTATTTATAGTTGGGCGCGTTCGGCGGTACGCCATGGGAGGGCGGACCGCCGGAACAGCACCCGGGGAGGGGAGGCGACGCATGGATCTGGCCTTGTTGCGGACGTTCGTCACGGTGCACCGGGCCGGTTCCTTCACGCGCGCCGCCGCGCTTCTGGGGCTCTCACAGCCGGCGGTCACCTCACAGATCCGCACGCTGGAACGGCAGTTGGGCCGGCCGCTGTTCTTACGGCAGGCGCGTGGAGTGACCCCCACGACGATCGGCGACGAGCTGGCGCACAAGGCCGCGCCCCATCTGGACGCGTTGGTCGAGATAGCCGAGAGCGGGATCGCCGAGGAGTCCTCCGTCCGCACGCTGCATCTGGCCGGACCGCCCGAGTTCACCGCCGAGCGCGCCCTTCCCGCACTCACCGGGCTCACCGGCGAGGACGGCCAGGGGTTCACACTGCGGGCGTCCTTCGGTACGGCCGAGGAGACCCTGGAGGGTCTGGCCGCCGGCCATCACGATCTCGCGATCTCTGCGGCCCGGCCCCGCGGGGGACTACTCACCGCCACCGCGCTCTGCGACGAGGAGCATGTCCTGGTCGCCTCCCCGTCCTGGCAGCAGCGGATCGGCGCCACCACGCTGCGCCGCCACGGCGCGCTCGCCCTGGAGGGCCTGCCGGTCGTCGAGGTGCATGAGTCGCTGCCGCTGGTCGCCCGCTACTGGGCGGCCGTCTTCGACACCCGGCCGGCCGCTGCCGGCACGGTGGTCGTGCCCGATCTGCGGGCCGTACTGGCGTGCGCCGCCGCGGGCGCCGGGTTCGCGGTCCTTCCGCGCTATCTGTGCGAGGGCGCCCTGGAGCGCCGCGAGGTGGTCGCGCTGCTCGAACCGCCGGTGCCCCCGCTGCGGACGTACTTCCTGGTCGTACGCACCGGCACACTCGCGATGCCGCATATCGCGCGGGCGCACGAGTGGCTCCTGGGGGCGGCGGGCGACTGGGATTGAGCTCCGGCCCAAGGCGCTTCACTGCTACTCAGGACTTCCGTCGTGTTTCACGTGGAACATGACGGGCCACATTTCCTCCATGACCGTCCGACCCGTGGTCAAGCGCACCGCACGAGCCGTTCTGCTCGACGGCGACGACCTGATTCTGATCAAACGCAGCAAGCCCGGTATCGATCCCTACTGGGTGACGCCCGGTGGGGGAGTCGAGACCGAGGACGCGACCGTCGTCGACGCCCTGCACCGCGAGGTGTACGAGGAGCTCGGCGCCAAGGTCACCGATGTCGTGCCCTGCTTCGTCGACACCGTCGAGCACATCGGGGCCGACGGCGGGGCGACCGGGGTGAAGGTGCAGCACTTCTTCGTCTGCCGCCTGGAGTCCATGGACCCCTCGCTGCGGCACGGCCCGGAGATGGAGGAGGGTATCGGCGAGTACGAGATCGTCAAGATCCCCTTCACGCGGGTCGGAATCGCCTCGGTCCATCTCGTACCGCTGTCGCTGCGGCACTACCTCGACGGCAATATCGAGGGCGTACGGGCGATGCATGCGCCCGATCTGGGCTGAGCCGCCGCGCTCGTAGGGAGATCAGAGGGCCGCTTCCGCGAAGGTCAGCGGGATGCGGCGATGAGGTCCTCGAACTCGTCATGCCGTATGCGGCTCGACGGGATCCCCGCGCCGAGCAGCGCGTCGATGCCGTTGCGGATCATGCCGGGCGGTCCGGAGAGATAGGCGTCGTACTCGTTCCACGGCCCGTACTCCCGTACCGCATCCGGCAGTTGGACATGCTGGCGGTCCCTGCGCTCGCGGCGGTCTATCACCGGGCGTACGGCGAGCCACGGGTGGGACTGCTGAAGCCTCAGCATGGTGTCGATGTCGTACAGGTCGTGGTCGGTGCGCGCACCGTAGAAGACCTCGACGGGCCGCCGCTCGCCGTGCTCGGCGACATCCTCGATCAACGCCTTGATGGGCGCTATGCCGGTGCCGCCGCCCAGGCACAGCAGGCCGTTCTCCGTGGAGTGGTCGACCGTCATCGTGCCGGCGGGCGGGCCCAGACGCAGGGTGTCGCCGGGGCGGGCCCGGTGCACGAGTGCGTTGGAGACCCAGCCGGCCGGCACGGCCTTCACATGGAACGAGAGCAGCCCGTCGGGCCGCGGCGCCGAGGCGAAGGAGTAGTGCCGCCAGATCCGCGGCCACCAGGGAGTCTCCAGCGTCGTGTACTGCCCGGCGAGGAAGGGATACGGCTGGTCCGGGCGGACGGTGACCACCGCTATGTCCGTGGTGCGCTGATCGTGCGAGACGACCTCGGCGTACCACCAGGGCGGTGCCTTCTGCTCGTCCTCGGCCGAGGCGTCGATCATCACCTGGGAGATCGACGTGTACGCGCGGACCCAGGCGGCTTCCGTCTCCTCGTTCCAGCTGTCGGTGGCGTAGTGACGCAACGCACCGAGCAGGGCCTCGCCGACGGCCGGGTAGTGGTCGAGCTCGGTGCCGTACTTGCGGTGGCCGCGTCCGAGGTTCTGCAGATACGCGACGAGGATCTGCTGGTTGTCGATGTGCTCGGCGGCGGTGAGCAGCGCTTTGAGCAGCCGGTCACGCTGGGCGTCCATGGAGGCCGGGAACAGGCCGCGCAGGTGTGGGTGGTTCACGAAGAGCAGCGCGTAGAAGTACGAGGTCACTTTGTCGGCGTTGGGGCCGATCTCCGCCATGGTGCGCCGGATGAGCACGGCGTCGGGTGAGGGGGCGGGACCGGGGCCGGGAGCACGGGGTTCGGACTCGGACTCGGGCTGTGGGCGATCGGGGGGTGGTGGCGGCTCGGCGCGAGCGGGTGCCCGGTCCGGGTTCAGCCGGCGCCGCCGCATCCGTAACTTCGCCATCCGCGCTTCCTTGCCCACCGGTCCTGCCGCCTGTGCGGATATGTGCTCCTCCTCGGAAGGGAGTCCGCCGCCTGGGGAGGACTTGTCCTGCGCCGAGGAGACCGGTTTATGGGGCGTGAACCAGCCGCCGTCCTCACCGGAAATGCCGTTGTCGGCCGACGCGGTGGTCGGAGCGTCCATGTTGTGCCTCGCCTCGAACATCTTTCGGTCGGTCTATGCACTTCCCTGTCGGAAGTTGCTCGAAATTCCCCGCTCTACGGCACGAGTCGCTCTGCGAAAATGATATTGGCCGCAGTCCCGCCACCGCAGCATGGCAGGAGCTGCGTAGGCCTCGGGAAAATAGCGGGAAGTCCGGGTAACCGATCCCTTGAGGACGTTAGGCTGCGGTGACCTGCGCGCCGGAGCCGAAAGCCCGCGACACAGCGGGCCCGAGCGGGACACAGGCGGATCCGAGCGGCGTGCTGCAATTTCCCCTACGGAGTCGTACGGACGATTTCGCAGGCCTCGCGGAGATCACGTCCCGTATAGGTGTGCGTGGCCAGTCGAGCCACATGATGATCGGCATTCACGGCCACGGAGACAGGCACCGCGGCAAACATTTCGGCATCCGAGAACGAGTCCCCGTAAGCGATGCAGTCGGCTCTGGTCAGTCCGAATGATGCGCACAGAGCATCGGCGATCTTTACCTTTCCGCCGGCATCGAGAATGCCTTCCGGATTGATCGGCGCGGTGAACGGAACCTCCGGAAAGACCGAGCCGTGCGCCGCATGCGCTCCCCAGCCGAGCAGCCGCTCCACGAAGAACGAGGGCGAGAGCGACACCACGGCGACGTACTCCCCGCGGGCCCGGATCCCGGCCCAGGCCTCCTGGATACCGGCCATCCAGGGCGCGCCCTCGAAGGCGGCCGTCACATCGGCCACGGTCAGCTCCGCCCACAGCTCGCGCACCGCCGTCGCGTACTCCACCGGGCCGATATGCCCGGCGATGAAGTCGCGCTCGACTTCCGCGATCTCGGCGCCCAGGCCGAGCTGCAGCGAGATCTCCACCGGGGCCGCGCTGCCGATGAGCAGGGTCCCGTCCAGGTCGAAGAGGTGTAGGCGTGGCATGTACGCCGACGCTAGTACGCGCGGTTACTCCCGCTGTCAGACGACCCGGCCGGTCTCCGAGCGGCACCGTGTTTCACGTGAAACTAAGCCGACCCGCTCGCCGGGCCACCCTCGTCGTCCATGTCACCGCCGCCGCCGGCTGGCTCGGGCTCACGCTCGGGCTGCTCGCACTGGCCGCCGCGGCGATCACCACCGATTCGGCTGCCACCACGGAGGCGGCCGTCCGCTCGATGAAGCTCTTCGCGGACTGGCTGGTCCTCCCGCTCGCCCTGCTCACGCTGCTCAGCGGGCTCGTGCTGTCCCTGGGCACCAAATGGGGCCTGGCCCGTCATCGCTGGGTCTACGTCAAGTTCTGGCTGACCCTGGCCACGACCGTGGCCTCCACCTTCGCGCTGCGGCCCGGAGTGACCCACACCGCCGCGGTGGTCTCGGCGGGCGGTGCGGTCCCCGACACCACAGACCTGATCATGGGCCCGATCGTCTCGCTCTCCGCGTATGTCTTCATGACCGTGATCTCGGTGCTCAAGCCCTGGGGCCTGACCAAGCGCGGCCGAAAGAGCCGGGACGACTCGGAGCGTGGCCGAAAGAGCCGGGACGACTCGGAGCGTGGCCGAAAGAACCGGGACGACTCGGAGCGTGGCCGAAAGCACGGCACAAGGTCACGGAAAGCACTGGACGCGAAGGTCGTCCGTCAGCCAGCCTGACCTCCGTGTCGACACCTTCCCTCGCTGACCTGCCCGTACGCCGCCTCTCACCGCGTGAGGTGAAGCTCTGCGCGGACCTCTCCGAGGACCGCGGCTGGCCCCGAGAAGAACACAAATGGGGTCTGCTGCTCTCCGCCGGACAGGGCTACGGTATCGACGACCCGGCAGGTGGCCTGGTGGCGGCCTGCGCGGTCACGTCGTACGGCACGTCGCAGCGGCCCGAACTCGCCGCGATCGGCATGGTGTTGGTCGCCGAGCGGCACGCCCGCAAGGGTGTGGGCCGCCGGCTGATGTCGGAGGTGCTCGCGCTCCTGGAGGGCTCCCCGGTCACGCTGCATGCGACCCCGGCCGGTCAACCCCTGTACGAGGAGCTCGGTTTCAAGACAATCGGCCGCGCGGAGATGGTGCGCGGCCACTTCCGCGCCTCGGGCCCGGCGCCGACCGTACCGACACGTGCCGCGACAGCCGAGGACCTGCCCGCCCTGCTCCGCCTGGACGCGGAGGTCTTCGGCCCGGACCGTACGCATGTGCTCACGCGACTGCCCGCCTTCGCCGACCAGTTGAGGGTCGCGGAGTCCCCCGACGGCGAACTGGTCGGTTACGCGGCGGCCTGGCCCAACATGGACACCCATGTGGTGGGCCCGCTGATCGCCCGCGACACGGAAACGGCCAAGTCCCTGGTGGCTTCCCTGGCACAGCAGACGGACCGCCCTCTGCGCACGGACATCGACGTACGCCATGAGGAGCTCCTGAGCTGGATCAAGGCTCAGGGCGTGGCACCGATCGCGTTCAACGCGGTGATGACCCACGGCACACCGGACCTCCCGGGCGACTGGACCCGCCGCTTCGCCCCGCTGACGGTGGCGGCGGGCTGAGCGGCTCAGCCCTGCGGCACCCCCGGTTACGGAAAGGGGCGGGTGGAGGAAATCCACCCGCCCCTTCAGCCGAGCTCCGGCCCTAGCCCAGCTTGGCGATCGCCTCGGTCCCGAAGCCGTGGTCCTGCTCCGGCGCCCCGCCGCCCACGCCGATCGCCCCGATCAGCCGGCCCTCGCGGTGCACCGGTATCCCGCCCGCGATGAAGAGCAGCGGACGGTCGAGCGCGGTCGGCAGGGTGTGGAAGGGTGCCCCCGGCTGTACGGCCTCGACGAGATCGGCCGTCGGCGCGTTCAACTGCAGTGCGGTGTACGCCTTGCGCGTGCTGGTCTCACCGGCGATCAGGACCGCACGGTCGTCGCGGCGGAACGCCAGGAGATGCCCACCTGCGTCGAGGACCGTGACGCTCACTGGTACCGAGGCGGCTGCGGCCGCCTCATGCGCGGCGTCGACGAGCAGCTGGGCGTCGGCGGTGGACAGCGGGGCGGGGGCGAGGGTGGTGCTCATGAGGGGTACTCCTTGTGCGGTGTTGCGAGGGGATACGGGAGGGATGGGAAGGCCGGGAGGATGAGAAGGCCGGGAGGGCTGGGAGGACCAGGGGGCTGGGGAGTCCGGGAGGGCTCAGTGGCGTCCGGCCGGCACCGTCGCGGCTCCGGCGGCGACGCCGCCGGCGACCACACGGCTGCGTGAGCCGGAGCCCCGCTCAAGCCCGGCCGAGACCAGGGCGAGCACCAGCGCGGAAGCGGCAAGCACCGCACCCACCCAGTTCGGCGCCGTGTAGCCGAGGCCGGCCGAGATGACCACGCCACCGAGCCACGCGGCGAGCGCGTTGCCGAGGTTGAAGGCGCCGATGTTGACTGCGGAGGCCAGCGTCGGCGCACCCGCCGCCTGGTCAAGCACCCGCTTCTGCAGCGGCGGCACGGTCGCGAAGCCCAGCGCACCGACCAGCGCGATGGTCACGGCAGCCGCGATCTTGTTGTGTGCCGTGAGCGTGAACAGCGCGAGGACCACGGCAAGGGCGCCCAGCGACACGTACAGCATCGGCATCAGTGCCCGGTCGGCGAACTTCCCGCCGACGAGGTTGCCGCCCACCATGCCCAGGCCGAACAGGACGAGCAGCCAGGTCACGGAGGAGTCTGCGTAGCCGGCGACGTCGGTCATCATCGGCGTGATGTAGGTGATCGCCGCGAAGACACCGCCGAAGCCGAGCACTGTCATCGCCATGGCGAGCAGCACCTGCACATTGCGGAACGCTGCGATCTCGTGCCGCAGCCGTACGCCCTCGGGCTTCGGCAGATCCGGCACCAGCTTGGCCACCCCGAGCAGCCCTACGACACCAAGCAGCGCGACGATCCCGAAGGTCACGCGCCAGCCGAGGCTCTGTCCGACGAGGGTGCCGAGCGGGACGCCCACGACATTGGCGACGGTCAGACCGGTGAACATCATCGCGATCGCCCCGGCCTTCTTCTCCGGTGCGACCAGCTCGGCCGCGACCACGGACCCGATGCCGAAGAACGCACCGTGGGCCAGCGAGGCCACGACCCGGCCGATCAGCATCACACCGAACGCGGGCGCGAGGGCCGAGACCACATTGCCCACGATGAACAGGCCCATGAGCAGCATCAGCATCCGCTTGCGCGAGATCTTGGTGCCGAGCGCGGTCATCAGCGGGGCGCCGAGGACGACACCGAGCGCGTATCCGGTGACCAGATAGCCGGCGACCGGAATGGAGACATCGAAGTCGGCGGCCACCTCGGGGAGCAGTCCCATGATCACGAATTCGGTGGTGCCGATCCCGAAGGCCCCGATGGCCAGGGCCAGGAGTGCGAGAGGCATGAGGGATTTCACCTTCCCAGGAGGATGCGCCGTACGATTGCTCCAGCGCCTTACGAGCGTCCACAATAGTTGCAGACGCTGGTTAATTGCAAACGCGGGCTATTGCGTATGTGTTCTATCCTGGGAAGCGGACCTCAAGGAGGAGCGCCATGACCGCAACGGACCCCGCACTGACCGCCCTGTCCCAGAGCTGGTGCGCGCTCTCGCTCCTGCACGGGCAGATCGAGGCCCGGATCGAGAAGGCACTGCAGGGCGCGCACGATCTCAGCGTCCGCGAGTACTCGCTGCTCGACGTCCTGAGCCGCCAGCACAGCGGCCCCGGCGGGCATCTGCAGATGAAGCAGGTGGCCGACGCGGTGGTGCTCAGCCAGAGCGCGACCACCCGCCTGGTGGCACGCCTGGAGGACCGCGGTCTCCTGAAGCGCTACATCTGCGACACCGACCGCCGCGGCATCTACACGGATGTCACGGACGAGGGCCAGGAGCTGCTCATCGCGGCCCGCCCCACCAACGACGGAGCCCTGCGCGAGGCCCTCGACGAGGCGGCCCGTGACCCGGAGCTTGCTCCCCTGGTGCGCGCCGTCGAAGAGCTCAAAGTGCCCGCCTGACGGCCCTCCTGGCGCGCTGCGTAGGGTCGCCACCATGAGCGACCTCGAGATCCGCCCCGCCTCTTCGCAGGACATCCCCGCCATCGTCGCGATGCTCGCCGACGACCCGCTCGGCGCCCAGCGCGAGTCCCCCGACGACCTCACGCCGTACCGCACGGCCTTCGACCGTCTGGCCGGCGACCCGAACCAGCACGTGATGGTCGCTGCCCGCGGGGACAAGGTCGTCGGCACCCTGCAGCTGACGGTGATCCCCGGACTCTCCCGCCGTGGATCCACCCGCTCGATCATCGAGGGCGTACGGATCCACGGCGACGAGCGCGGCAGCGGGCTCGGCACCCTGTTCATCGAGTGGGCGGTGGAGGAATCCCGGCGCCAGGGCTGCCAGTTGGTGCAGCTCACCTCCGATGCCACCCGTACCGACGCCCACCGCTTCTACGAGCGGCTCGGCTTCGAGGCCTCGCACGTGGGGTTCAAGCGGCAGCTCTGACCGGCCTGTTACGAGCGTGGGGTCGTGTTTCACGTGAAACACGACCCCACGCTCGCGTGCAACACGACCCCCGTTCATGTGAAACACGCCCCCGGCACCGTCAGAGCTTGAGCCCCTGCCAACCCTCCGGGTGCACCCCACCCGGCACCGGCGCCCCCGCCTCGTACGCCTCGCGTGTGAACACGAACGACCCGAGGTCGAGGTGGCTGACCGTCCCGTCCGGCCGCCGTACCGCCCTCAGCGTCTCCCCCGCGTAGTAGCCGTTGAGCCCGGTCCAGGTGCCGTCCTCCTCGGCCCGGAACCGCGCCGAGCGCCCCACGCCCTGCAGCGGCGCCAGCTCGATCTCGTCAGCACGCACCCGCAGCCCGTAGCCGCTGGTGCCCCAGTACCAAGGGCCCGCCAGTTCCAGAACCCGCTCGTCGGCTTCGGGCAGCGGCTTCCACGGCTCGGGGAAGCCGGGTTCGGCATCGGCCACGATCCGTACGAGATCGGCGGTGAGCGAGCCCACCGGCGGCCCGGACGTGCAGTTGGTCAGCGCGATCGCGGCGAGCCCGTCCTTGACGCTGACCATCAGGCAGGCCATGAACCCTGGCAGCGACCCGGAGTGCCCGGCGAGGGTACGCCCGTCGCGTCCCCAGAGCTGTACCCCGAGCCCGTAGCCGCCCTCCCAGTCCCCGTCCTCCGGCGGAGCCGCGGGCGCTCGCATCTCCCGTACGGACTCGGCGCTCAGGACCCGGTCGTCACCCTGCGCCAGGAAGGCCGCGAACCGCGCCAGATCCCTTGTCGTGGACCAGAGTTGACCGGCCGGCGCCATGAGGCCGAGGTCCTCGACCTGCTCCGGCATCATCACATCGGCCCAGGGATGCACGGCCCAGCCGCCCGCGGCCGGTGCCTGCGGCTGCGTCGCAGTACGGGTGAGCCCCAGCGGTTCGAGCACCTCGCGCTGCAGCACCTCCGCCCACGGGGCGCCGCGCAGCTTCTCGACGAGCGAGCCGAGCACCGTATAGCCGGGGTTGGAGTAGTGGTAGCGCCGCCCCACGGAATGCCGGTAGGGCTCCTCGCCGAGCACATCGCCGAGCTCCGGGCGCTGCGTCCCCGGCGTCCGCTCCCACCACTCACCGGGAGTCTCGGCCGCCAACCCGCCGGTGTGGGCAAGGAGTTGCCGCACGGTCACGTGCCCGATCCCCATATCCGCCGCATCCGGCAGATGCTTCTCGACCGCATCCCCCAGATCCAGCAGCCCTTCATCGCGCAGCCGCATCACCAGTACGGCAGTGAACGTCTTGGTGATCGATCCGATCCGGTACTGCACATCGCCATCGGGCCCATGCCCGTCCACCGAGGTCGCCGACCCCTCCCACACGACCTCCCCGTCCCGCACCACGGCGGCCACGACGGAGGGCGCCCGGCCCTCGGACTGGGCCACGGCGACGCGGTGGTGAAGGGCACGGCGGGTCGAAGGAAGGAGGGCCGCAAAGTCGGCCCGGGGGTCTTCGCTGAAAGCAGATGACGTCATACGGGCCAGTCCATCGTGCGCGACCGTACGAGGTCGAGCCGATTTCACCCTGGGCTCACGTCAGGGCAGACCCTGCGCATCACTGTCAGGGCACAAGGACGACCTTGCCGAGGTTGGCACGGGCTTCGATGATCTCGTGCGCCCGTGCCGCTTCAGCCAGGGGAGTCCAGGACGACATCGACCGGCTCGCCCCAGTGCTCACTGTCGTAGGTCACGATCTCGTCGGCGCCCAGATCGCGCAGGAACTCCGCCTTGGCGTGCGAACTCACGGCCGCGACGACCCGTTCGATGCCCTGAAACTTGGCCAGTTGGACCGCTAGGTGCCCCACTCCGCTCGCTGCGTCCGGTATGCGGCTGGCCAAGAGGGCGGGGGCAATGGCCAGTTCGGAGGGACGCCGCTGCCGGGAGCCTCCACGTCTTCGATGCGGAGTCATTGGAGGAGCCGGAAGACTGATCAGTGAGTGGCACCGGCCTGCCGGCGGTGGACATCGGTGCTTGTGCTGTAGGTCAGAACGACAACGCCCGAGGCCAGTGGTGTTGTTCCGGTGAGTTTCAGGTGTGTGGTGTCGATGCCGTCGAGGGGTCGGGCGCCGCCCCCGGCGACGACGGGGAACATCCAGAAGTGGTACTCGTCGACCAACTTGTGCTCAAGCAGCGTCCGGTCCAGGTCGCCGGTGCTGAACTTCAGGATGTTCCGGCCGGGTTGCTCCTTCAGCCGGGCGACTTCCTTGGCTACGTCGCCGTCGATGACGGTGGCGTTCCAGGTGAGGTCGGCGTCGGTGAGAGTGCGCGAGGCCACGTACTTGGGCAGGGTGTTCATCCGTACCGCGTACTCGCCCTCTGTCTCCTCCATGCCCGGCCAGACCGGCGCGAAGATCTCGTACGTCTTACGGCCGAGCAGCAGCGCATCCGCGGCGAACAGCAACTCGCGGGCGTAGGCGCTGTACTCATCATCGAAGTACGGAGCGGCGAACCTCTCCGGCGAGGAAACGACTCCGTCCAGCGTGATGAACGTGGTTTCGACGAGCTTCCTCATGGTGGTGTCCTCTCAGAACGTGCCGCTGACGCGGCGGGAGTCGGCGCAGTAGTCGGGCAGAGTCACGGTGCTGCTGACCTTGTCGCCCTGCCTGAGCAGGGCATTCATGAGCAGCGGGCGGGACAGCAGGGCATTGCGGATGCGTGCGCCGGTAGCCGTCCCGGGGGCGAGGAACTTGGCCGTGCGGTCGCCGCCTGCCTGGCAGCCTTCGGCGTACTTGCGCAGGCGGCTCTCGTACCGGGTGAAGGCCGTTCGGTACTCGCCCTCGGCGCGGGCCAACTCGCCGGCGAGCACGTAGGCGGCGACCATCGCCGTTCCGGTGCCCATGCCGCCGATGGTCGCTCCGCAGGCGGCATCGCCGGCGAGGCACACCCGCCCGGTGGACCAGGTGTCGACGTCCGCCCGGCTGATCGCATCGAAGTACAGGTCCGGTGCCTGGCGAAGGGAGTCGAGCAGTCGGGGAACCTCCCAGCCCAGGTCGGCGAAAGCCTCGGCGATCAGCTTCTTCTGCTGGTCGGCGTCGTGCCGGTCGTACGACAACTCGGGGGAGGCGAAGACGAAGAACGCCCTTGCCCGGTTCGAACCCCGGTGGTCGGCGGCGACGGAGGCGAACCGCCCCGGCGCGTTGTGGCCCACCGAGCCCCTTTCGAGCCCCGGGTAGCTGTAGTCGGGCACCTGCCATGTGGCGGCGTAGTAGCCGAGATGGCTGACGTAGTTCCGCTCCGGGCCGAAGGCGAGCCGGCGGACGTTGGAGTGCAGTCCGTCCGCTCCGATCACCAGGTCGAAGTCGCGTGTGGCACCGCTGCGGAAGTCGACCCGCACGCCGGACGGGGTCTGGACCAGGCCGGTGATCGAATCACCGAAGAGGTACTCGGCGTCGGGGGCGCTGTGTTCGTACAGAACCCGGGACAGGTCTCCGCGCAGGACCTCAAGGGCGCCGCCGGCGAACTCGCCGGGCAGCTGCAACAGCGGGTGGCCGCGTTCATCCACGAAGCGGATCGGGCTGCCGCCGGTCTGCATGCTGCGCAGCTCCTCGTGCAGGCCCATCCGTTCAAGGACGGTCAGGTGTGTCTCGCCGCGGAAGTCGACGGCCTGACCACCCTCGCGCAGGGCCGGGGCGAGCTCGACGACAGTGGGGTTGAAGCCGTGGCGCCCCAGCCAGTAGGCGAGCGCGGGGCCGGCGATGCTCGCGCCGGAGATGAGGACGTTCTTGTTCATAGGAGTGTCTCCTTCCTCAAAACTGTGTCCAAGGGACGCTGTAATTACTGTGTACCATAGACACAGTTGAATGGGGTCGGCAAGGCATTTGGTTCGGCACAACATGCGGGAGCAGACAACGATGGGCGGTGAACACGCCGCGGTGGTACGGCTGTTGTGGGGGCCGCATCCCGAGCCGGCGCGGGGGCCGAGGCGGACGCTCGACCTGGGCCGTATCGCGCGGGCCGCCGTCGAGATCGCCGACCGCGACGGTCTTGCCGAAGTCTCCATGCAGAGGGTCGCCGCACAACTGGGCGTCACCAAGATGGCGTTGTACCGGTACGTGCCGGGCAAAGCCGAGCTGGTCGCGCTGATGGTCGATGCCGCTGTGGGCCCCTACCCGACAGCGCAGAAGGCGCGAGGCGGCTGGCGGGAACAGCTGGCGGACTGGGCCGGCGAACTACTCGCCGTCTTCCGCCGACACCCCTGGTTGCTGGAGGCCACCATCGGGCCGCGGGTCGTCGGGCCAGGAGAGCTGTCCTGGCTGGAGCGTGCCGTCTCCGCACTGGCCGGTACGGGGCTGAGCAGCGCCGAACGGATGGACGCCGCCGGCCTGTTGGCCGGTCACGTGCGCACCATCAATCTGCAGGTCCGCGCGGCAGGTCCGGCCGGCAACCCAGAGTCCAAGCACGTCGCTGTCCTCGGCGACCTGCTGCAGGAACACGGCGAACGCTTCCCCGAACTCACCGCGGCCCTCGCCTCGGCAACCCACGGCGAAGGGCTGGATCAGGGATGGGAGTTCGGCCTCCAGTGCATCTTGGACGGCCTGGCCGTACTCGTCGACCAGCGCCCTCGATGACCGCACCCTGATCCGGGGCAACGACCAGTCGGCGATGGCGGTGGCTCAGGTCTGCGCCATGTCCACAAAGCGCGAGTAGTGACCCTGGAAGGCCACGGTGATCGTCGCCGTCGGACCGTTACGGTGCTTGCCCACGATGATGTCCGCCTCGCCCGCGCGCGGGGACTCCTTCTCGTACGCATCCTCGCGGTGCAGCAGGATGACCATGTCCGCGTCCTGCTCGATGGAGCCGGACTCACGCAGGTCGGAGACCATCGGCTTCTTGTCCGTACGCTGCTCCGGACCACGGTTCAGCTGCGAGAGCGCGATCACCGGGACCTCCAGCTCCTTGGCGAGGAGCTTGAGGTTTCGCGACATGTCCGAGACTTCCTGCTGACGGCTCTCGGAACGCTTCGAGCCACCGGCCTGCATCAGCTGCAGATAGTCGATGATCACGAGCCGGATGTCATTGCGCTGCTTGAGCCGCCGGCACTTGGCGCGGATCTCCATCATCGACAGGTTCGGGGAGTCGTCGATGTAGAGCGGCGCGGCCGAGACCTCGGGCATACGGCGCGCAAGGCGCGTCCAGTCCTCGTCCGTCATCGTGCCGGAACGCATGTGGTGCAGCGCCACCCGCGCCTCCGCCGACAGCAGACGCATCGCGATCTCGTTGCGCCCCATTTCGAGGGAGAAGATGACGCTGGGCAGGTTGTTCTTGATCGAGGCCGCGCGCGCGAAGTCCAGCGCCAGCGTGGACTTACCCATGGCGGGACGGGCCGCGATGACGATCATCTGGCCCGGGTGCAGACCGTTGGTGAGCGAGTCGAAGTCGCTGAAGCCGGTGGGCACACCGGTCATCTCCCCGCTACGGGAGCCGATCGCCTCGATCTCGTCGAGCGCGCCCTCCATGATGTCGCCGAGCGGGAGGTAGTCCTCGCTGGTGCGCTGCTCGGTGACGGCGTAGATCTCGGCCTGGGCGCTGTTGACGATCTCGTCTACGTCGCCGTCAGCCGCGTATCCCATCTGCGTGATCCGCGTACCGGCCTCGACCAGGCGCCGCAGGACCGCGCGCTCGTGCACGATCTCCGCGTAGTACTCGGCGTTGGCCGCGGTGGGCACGGTCTGGACGAGCGTGTGCAGATACGGGGCTCCGCCGACCTTGGTGATCTCACCGCGTTTGACCAGCTCGGCCGCGACCGTGATGGGGTCGGCCGGCTCGCCCTTGGCATAGAGGTCGAGGATCGCCGTGAAGATCGTCTCGTGCGCGGGCCGGTAGAAGTCATGGCCCTTGATGACCTCGACGACATCCGCGATGGCGTCCTTGGACAGGAGCATGCCGCCGAGAACGGACTGCTCCGCGTCCAGATCCTGCGGCGGTACGCGCTCGAAGGCCGAGCCGCCGTCCCACGAACCGCCGTCGCGACCGCGGTCGTGCTGCTCGTCCCGACCCCGGCCACCGTTGGCACGCTGACGGGAGGCGGGCAGACGATCACTGGGACCGCTCTCGGCCCACGGGTCGTCCAAGGGCTCGGAGATACTCACCGGGCCACCTCCTCCCGTCCGCCGAGCGGACCTCGCCGTGCCCCTCATTCCTACGGCACGACACTGACAAATAAGAGGCCCGACTCCGCTTCTGACGCGACGGATCCGCAGGGGTTTCCCGGCAGGTTTCCCGGCAGGAGAACAGACGTGGGCGCCGCACCACGGTAGGGCCCCGGGCACCGTCAGCCAATCTGGTTATCCACAGGCCCTGTGGATAGCGCCCCCGATGCTGTGGAGAACTCCGCCAATCCTGTGCACGGCCCGGTGGACAGTGCTGTGAACAAGCCCTCAAGGTCTTCCGCAAACCACTCCTGACCTGCATCTTCCTTGTCCACCAGCTGTGCAGAGAAAAAACTTCCCCAGTCGGACCAAGATCACGACAAACGGTGCGGCGCGATCCACCCAAGAAGTGGCGATGTAATAGCCACTAGCTACTTGCATCCATTACCTGTGGAAGATTAGATTGGTGCTCATGACACAGGCTCCCCCGACCCCCAAGGCCGTCCGTCGGGCGCATGACCGAGAGATCATCGCGCTCGCCGTGCCGGCCTTCGGCGCGCTCGTCGCCGAGCCACTGTTCGTGATGGTGGACAGCGCCATCGTGGGTCATCTCGGCACCGCTCAACTCGCCGGTCTCGCGGTCGCCTCGAGCCTTCTCCTGACCGCCGTCGCGGTCTTCGTCTTCCTCGCATACGCCACCACGGCGGCCGTCGCCCGCAGGGTCGGCGCCGGAGACCTGCAGTCGGCGATCCGCCAGGGCATGGACGGCATCTGGCTGGCCATACTCCTCGGCGTCGCCACACTCGCCGTCGTCATCCCCACCGCTCCGGCGATCGTGGACTTCCTCGGCGCCTCCGACACCGCGGCGCCGTACGCCATCACCTATCTGCGTATCTCCGCGATCGGCATCCCGGCGATGCTCATCGTGCTCGCCGCGACCGGCGTGCTGCGCGGACTCCAGGACACCAGGACCCCGCTGTACGTGGCCATCGGCGGCTTCACGGCCAACGCCGCCCTCAACGCGGGCCTCGTCTACGGCGCCGACCTCGGTATCGCCGGCTCCGCCTGGGGCACGGTCCTCGCCCAGTACGGCATGGCGGCCGCGTATCTCGTCGTCGTGGTCCGCGGAGCCCGCCGGCACGGCGCCTCACTGAAGCCCGACGCCGCCGGTATCCGCGCCTGCGCCCAGGCCGGCGCGCCCCTCCTCATCCGTACGCTCTCCCTGCGCGCGATCCTGATGATCGCCACCGCCGTGGCCGCCCGTATGGGGGACGCCGAGATCGCCGCGCACCAGATCATCCTGTCCCTGTGGAGCCTGCTGGCCTTCGCGCTGGACGCCATCGCGATCGCGGGCCAGGCGATCATCGGCCGCTATCTGGGGGCGGGCGACACGGAGGGCGCGAAGGGTGCCTGCCGCAGGATGGTCCAGTGGGGGATCGCCTCGGGTATTGCCCTCGGCATTCTCGTAGTGGCGGCCAGCCCGCTGCTGCTGCCGCTGTTCACCAGCGACTCGTCCGTCCACGACGCCGCACTCCCGGCCCTGATCGTGGTGGCCCTCTCCCAGCCGATCTCGGGGATCGTCTTCATCCTGGACGGTGTGCTGATGGGCGCGGGCGACGGCCCGTACCTGGCCTGGGCCATGCTCGCCACCCTGGCCGTCTTCACCCCTGTCGCCCTTCTGGTCCCCGTCTTCGGCGGCGGCCTGATGGCTCTCTGGCTGGCAATGACCCTGATGATGGCGGTCCGCATGCTGACCCTGTGGACCCGTACACGCTCGGGCCGCTGGATCGTCACGGGCGCCACGCGCTGATTCAGCCCTGGGGCAATCAACCAGCCCGTCCGGCGCCTGAGGACGAGCGCGTCCAGCGCGATGGGGCAAGGGGCGCAGCCCCAACCAGCCCACCCGACCCGGGCACGTTTCACGTGAAACACGTACCCGGAACAAGCCCGCGCAGCGCGAAGGGGCCGCACCCAACGGGTACGGCCCCTCCACACGCTAAAAGCAAGCGCAGTGCTTACTTACGCGGCGACAACCTCGATGGTCACCTTCGCGGCAACCTCGGGGTGCAGACGCACGGACGCCTCGTGGGCACCGAGCACCTTGATCGGCGCGCCCAGCTCGATACGACGCTTGTCGACCTGCGGACCGCCGGCAGCCTTGATCGCCGAGGCGATGTCGGCCGCGGTGACGGCACCGAAGAGACGACCGGAGTCGCCGGAGCGGGTGGCAAGGCGAACCTTGACGGCCTCGAGCTGGCCCTTGACCTGGTTGGCCTGCTCGATGGTCTGGATCTCGTGGATCTTGCGCGCGCGGCGGATCTGCGCCACGTCCTGCTCGCCACCCTTGGTCCAGCGGATAGCGAACTTCCGCGGGATCAGGTAGTTGCGGGCGTAGCCGTCCTTGACGTCGACGACGTCGCCGGCAGCGCCGAGGCCGGAGACCTCGTGGGTCAGGATGATCTTCATTGTTCTGTCACCCTTCCCTTATCGCGCGGTGGACGTGTAGGGCAGCAGCGCCATCTCACGGCTGTTCTTGACGGCCGTGGCGACGTCACGCTGGTGCTGCGTGCAGTTGCCGGTCACGCGGCGGGCACGGATCTTGCCGCGGTCGGAAATGAACTTCCGCAGCATGTTCGTGTCCTTGTAGTCCACGTACTGGACCTTGTCCTTGCAGAAAGCGCAGACCTTCTTCTTAGGCTTGCGCACAGGCGGCTTCGCCATGGTGTTTCTCCTGTGTGATCAAGAAGTTTGGGTAAGCCCCGCCCTCTTCGTCAGCCGTGAGGCCTAGAAGGGGGGCTCGTCCGAGTAGCCGCCACCGGAGCCGCCGGAGCTTCCGCCCCAGCCGCCACCGCCACCGCCCTGCTGCTGACCGCCGCCGGCCGGCGCACCGGTCGCCCAGGGGTCGTCGGCGGGAGCTCCGCCGCCGCCCTGCTGACCGCCACCGGAGTTTCCACCCCAGTTGCCGCCGCCCTGCTGGCCGCCGCCACCGCCGCCGCCGTAACCACCGCCGCCGCCCTGACGGGCGCCGCCGCTGGTCTTGGTGACCTTGGCCGTGGCGGTCTTCAGGCTGGCGCCGACTTCCTCGACGTCCAGCTCGTAGACCGTGCGCTTGACGCCCTCGCGGTCCTCGTAGGACCGCTGCTTCAGCCGGCCCTGCACGATGACGCGCATGCCTCGCTGAAGCGACTCCGCGACGTTCTCCGCCGCCTGACGCCAGACCGAGCAGGTCAGGAACAGGCCTTCGCCGTCCTTCCACTCATTGGTCTGCTTGTCGAAGATGCGGGGAGTGGACGCGACACGGAACTTCGCGACCGCCGCACCGGAGGGGGTGAAGCGCAGCTCGGGATCGTCGACAAGGTTGCCGACGATCGTGATGACGGTCTCGCCTGCCATGGGAGATACCTCTCGGCGGGTTGCTGCTGGCTGCTTGCTGCTACTCGGATCCCGATACCGCTGAGCCGGAAGCTCAGTGGGTCTCGGGGCGGAGGACCTTGGTCCGGAGGACCGACTCGTTCAGGTTCATCTGGCGGTCGAGCTCCTTGACGACCGCAGGCTCGGCCTGCAGGTCGATGACCGAGTAGATGCCCTCGGGCTTCTTCTTGATCTCGTACGAGAGACGACGACGGCCCCAGGTGTCGACCTTCTCAACCTTGCCGTTGGCCTCACGGACAACGGAGAGGAAGTTCTCGATCAGCGGCGAAACGGCACGCTCTTCGAGATCGGGGTCGAGGATGACCATCACCTCGTAATGACGCATGTGTAACCCACCTCCTTTGGACTCAGCGGCCACGGTCGTTCCGTGGCAGGAGGGTTGTGATGCGTTAGCAACGGTATCGGTCGCCACTGACAATCAGGCCCCGCAGAGGCGGGGTCCCGGGTCGTGGGTACCCAGAGACCTGGGCAGACACCGGTGCAGACGTTACAGAGTACCTGCCTCATGCCTTCCGGTTGAAATCCGCTGGTAAAGAGCCGCAATCTAGACACATCGGGTGTCCACAGCGCTACGATGCGCCGCTCATGCCAGGAGGTGCCTCCCATGGCACAGGCAATGCGACCGAATACCGCGACTTCTCTCTTCGCGACCGACGGAAAGCCCCATCCGCTCCAGGACACGCTCCTCGCGGTGACTCTGGTGCTCGGCATCACGGCTTTCGTCTCCGCGATGTTCCACAACCTCCATCTCCTCAGTTCCTGGACCGGCCTCGCCGGGATCCTCACGGGCGCGTACGGACAGTTCATCTCCGAGACGACCCGTGAGCGGACCGCGCTGATCATCGGGCTCGGCGCCTCGGCGGTGGGCTTCTTCCTCGGCATGGCACACGGAGGCCTCTTCGGCGGCGTGATCGGCGGCTGACGCCGCACAGGCTGACACCGCACACGCCCACCGACACGTCCCGCACACCCCTCATAGCTGGCCTCGGCCCTCCGGACCCCACCGCGGACGGGCCGAGTCCCCATGCGCCCATTCGTGGCGCTCCCATGGCGCAGTAGGCTTCGGCGCGAGAGCCGGACCCCCTTCACTCCGGGGGACACCCCCGCCGAGGAGCGCCCCGCATGAGCCTGACCCTGAGGACCATCAGCCGCGAGCAGCATCTGGCGTATATCCAGAGCCTGCCGTCGGCCAGCCACTGCCAGGTCCCGGCGTGGGCGGATGTGAAGAGCGAGTGGCGCTCGGAGAACCTGGGCTGGTTCGACGACAGGACCGGTGAGCTCGTCGGCGCGGGCCTGGTGCTCTACCGCCAGCTCCCCAAGGTCAAGCGCTACCTCGCGTACCTCCCCGAGGGCCCGGTCATCAACTGGTACGCCCCGAACCTGGACGAGTGGCTCAAGCCGATGCTCGCCCACCTCAAGCAGCAGGGCGCCTTCTCCGTGAAGATGGGTCCGCCCGTCGTGATCCGGAAGTGGGACGCCCCCGCGATCAAGGCCGGCATCCAGAACCCCGACGTCAAGCGCCTGCGCGACATCGAGGCCACGCACATCGAGCCGCGCGCCTTCGAGGTCTCCGACAAGCTGCGCCGTATGGGCTGGCAGCAGGGCGAGGACGGCGGCGCCGGCTTCGGCGACGTGCAGCCCCGCTACGTCTTCCAGGTGCCGCTCGCAGGCCGCTCGCTCGATGAGGTCCAGAAGGGCTTCAACCAGCTGTGGCGCCGCAACATCAAGAAGGCCGAGAAGGCCGGTGTCGAGGTCGTCCAGGGCGGCTACGACGACCTCGCCGAGTGGCAGCGCCTCTACGAGATCACCGCGATCCGCGACAAGTTCCGCCCGCGGCCGCTCAGTTACTTCCAGCAGCAGTTCCGGGCCCTCAACTCGGAAGACCCCAACCGGATGCGGCTGTACTTCGCCCGGCACAACGGGGTGAACCTCGCTGCCGCGACGATGCTCGTGGTCGGCGGGCACGTCTGGTACTCCTACGGCGCCTCCGACAACATCGGCCGTGAGGTCCGGCCCTCGAACGCGATGCAGTGGCGCATGCTCCGCGACGCCTACGCGCTTGGCGCCAGCGTCTACGACCTGCGTGGTATCTCCGACTCGCTCGACGAGACCGACCACCTCTTCGGCCTGATCCAGTTCAAGGTCGGCACGGGCGGCGAGGCCGTCGAGTACGTGGGCGAGTGGGACTTCCCGCTCAACAAGCTGCTGCACAAGGCGCTCGACATCTACATGTCACGCCGCTGAGGTCACAGCGGGCCTGGCGACAGGCCGCGCCGCTGATTTCACGTATCGAGTCGGCAACGCAACCGACCCCGCAGAATTACCTTCCATACCTTTGATACACCGCAGACACGAGAGAGGTTCCGGGTCCGGCCATGGCGCTCACGCTTTATGTCGACACCGCGCGCTGGCGTGCGCACCACAAGCAGGTGCTTGACCAGTTCCCGGGTCTCATCCCCGTCTGCAAGGGCAACGGCTACGGCTTCGGCCATGAGCGGCTGGCCGAGGAGGCCACCCGCCTGGGCGCCGACATGCTCGCCGTCGGCACCACGTACGAAGCCGCCCGCATCAAGGACTGGTTCAGCGGCGACCTGCTCGTCCTCACCCCGTTCCGCCGGGGCGAGGAGCCGGTGCCGCTGCCGGACCGCGTCATCCGCTCGGTCTCCTCGGTCGAGGGCGTGCACGGCCTGGTCGGCGCGCGCGTCGTCATCGAGGTCATGAGCTCGATGAAGCGCCACGGCGTCGGTGAGCACGAGCTCGGCCAGCTGCACGCCGCCATCGAGGACGTACGTCTCGAAGGTTTCGGCATCCATCTGCCGCTGGACCGCACCGACGGCTCGGACGCCGTCGAGGAGGTCATCGGCTGGATGGACCGTCTGCGCGCGGCCCGTCTCCCGCTGCACACGATGTTCGTCAGCCACCTGTCCGCGCAGGAACTCGCCCGTCTGCAGCAGCAGTTCCCGCAGACCCGCTTCCGCGCCCGTATCGGCACGCGCCTGTGGCTCGGCGACCACGAGTCGACCGAGTACCGCGGCGCGGTCCTGGACGTCACGCGCGTCTCCAAGGGTGACCGCTTCGGCTACCGCCAGCAGAAGGCCGCCTCCGACGGCTGGCTCGTGGTGGTCGCCGGCGGTACCTCGCACGGTGTGGGCCTCGAGGCGCCCAAGGCGCTGCACGGCGTCATGCCGCGCGCCAAGGGCGTGGCCCGCGCGGGCCTGGCCACCGTGAACCGCAATCTGGCGCCGTTCGTCTGGGCCGGCAAGCAGCGCTGGTTCGCCGAGCCGCCGCACATGCAGGTCTCGATCCTGTTCGTGCCGGCCGACTCCCCTGAGCCCAAGGTGGGCGAGGAACTGGTGGCCCATCTGCGGCACACCACCACACAGTTCGACCGGCTCGTCGACCGCTGAGGCCCACCTCGTAAGTACGCCGAAGGGGCGCCCGCAACCGGAGTTGTGGGCGCCCCTTCGGCGTACTTACGACGATGTAGTTCGCTCAGGGCGAACTCTCGGGGGCCGCAGCCGCACCGCCGAGCGCGGGCTTCCCACTCTCGACACCCCACTGCACATACGTCCCTTCGGAACCGTGCGCCGCATGCCTGGGCGGATGTGCGGCCCTGCCCAGGGCATAGACGTCCGGCGCACGGTCGAGGACACCGCCGGAGGGATCGTCCGAACCGTCCTTGCGTACGGGATCGCGCTCGGGCATCAGGATGTCGCGGACCACCACGGCGCAGATGTACAGCGTGCCGAGGAGGTGGACCAGGATGGCCAGTTGATAGCCCTCCTCCGGCAGCCCTTGGTGCTTGTCGCCGCCCATGGTGTACGCGAGGTACATCCAGATCCCGAGGAAGTACATGACCTCGCAGGCCTGCCAGATCAGGAAGTCCCGCCAGCGGGGCCGGGCAAGTGCCGCGAGAGGGATCAGCCACAGCACGTACTGCGGTGAATAGACCTTGTTGGTGAGGATGAACGCCGCCACCACCAGGAACGCGAGCTGGGCGAAACGTGGCCTGCGCGGCGCCGTCAGCGTGAGCGCGGCGATCAGACCGCAGGCGGCCACCATCAGGAGGGTGGCGAGAGTGTTGACCGTCTCGGTGCTCAGCGGGGTGTCCATGCGCTGCTGCAGGATCAGCCAGAACGAACCGAAGTCCGTACCGCGCTCCTGGCTGAACGTATAGAACTTCGACCAGCCGTCGAACGCACCGATCATCACCGGCAGGTTCACCGCGAGCCAGGCGCCCGCGGTGCCCGTGAACGCGATCCCGAACTCCCGCCATCTGCCGGCCCGCCAGCACAGCAGCAGCAGTGGCCCGAGCAGGAACACCGGGTAGAGCTTGGCGGCGGTCGCAAGCCCGATCAGTACGCCGAAGGCCAGCGGCCGCGAGCGCGACCACATCAGCATCGCGGCGGCGGTCAGCGCGATCGCCAGCAGATCCCAGTTGATGGTCGCGGTGAGCGCGCCTGCGGGGGCGAGTGCGACGAGCAGTCCGTCCCAGGGCCGACGACGGTGTGTACGGGCGACACAGACCGCGATGACGACGGCGCAGACCATCAGCATCCCGGAGTTGATCAGCCAGTAGACCTGCTCGCGGTACTGGAGCGAGTCTTCGCTGCCGGTCGGGATCCCGGTGATCCAGGAGGCGACCTCCATGAACACCCCGGTCAGGACGGGGTATTCGAGGTACTCCATGCCGCCCGAGATATCGCTCGGAATGCGGTCGAAGTAGGGGACGAGATCCGCTGCGAAGCCACGCCCCTGGAAGAGATGCGGGATGTCGGAGTAGCAGGCGTGGGTGTACTGCGCAGTCGCGCCGAAGAACCAACCGCCGTTGTAGCAGGGCAGTTTCTGCACTATTCCGAGCGCGAACATCCCGATCGCGACCAGCGCGATGATGCGCACCGGAGTCCACCAGTGCGTGCCGAGCAACGCTCTGCGGCCGAGCGGACCGCCGATCAGCTCACTGCCTGCCGCAGCGATCTCGTCCTGCCGCGTCGGCGCCACCGGCTCGTCGGTCAGGTCGGGCCGGGACGGGGCGCCGGCTCCTGGCTGCGGGCTCGGGCTCGTGCTCGTCATGGGGTTCATCCTGCCGTACGACGCTGTGGGGACGGCGTGGGCCGCCACACCCTGAGGTGTGGCGGCCCATGTTTCACGTGAAACGGCCGACCTTGGTGTGTTTCACGTGAAACACACCGGCCTGCGACGGCTAGCCGGTTCCGCCGAACCAGCCGTTTCCATTGCCGTTCCCATTGCCTCCAGTGGAATCTGTCGGCGTGGGCGATGGCGATGTCCCACCCGTTGTCCCGCCGGTATCCGTACCGCCGTTGTCGGAACCGCCATTGCCGTTACCGCCGTTGGTCTGGCAGGCGAAGTCCCACGGGTTACAGGACTCGGTGGGCTCGACCGGCAGCGACGGCTCCGGCTTTCCGTGCGAAGGCTTCGGGTCGGGGTTCTCCTCGCTGGCGCTCGGCGAGGGGGTCGGGCTCGGCGAGGGGTCGATGACCTCTCCGATGTCGGAAGCATCGGGGAAATCCGTGTGCTCCTCTCCCTTGGTGCCCTGCAGCATGTAGTCCTTCCAGACCTGCGCGGGGACCTCACCACCGTGGATCGAGTCGGACTTGTCGCCGGTAATACGGAGCAGCTTGCCCACCTCTGGATCGGAGCGGAACACGCCGATGGCCGTCGAGAGTTCGGGGGTGTACCCGGCGTACCACGCGGAGAGGTTGTCGTCGGTGGTACCGGTCTTGCCGGCGGACGGGAAGCCGATGTCCTTGAGCTTCTTGCTGGCCGTACCGTTCTGGACGACGTTCTCCAGAACCTCGGTCACGCCGTCGGCAACCTCAGGGTCGATCGCGTCCTTCGCCGTGGGCTTCGCGAACCCGTCCAGCTCCTTGCCACCCTTCTCGACCTTGGTGACCGAGTAGGGCTCGAAGCGCTCACCAGAAGCGGCGAAGGTCCCGTACGAGCTTGCCAGTGCGAGCGCATCCGGCGTGGAAGTACCCAGCGAGAACGACACGTTGGTGAGGTTGCCCTTGTCGAAGCTCGACTCCGGGATGCCCAACGCCTTGGCCGTGTCCTGCGTCTGCTCCAGACCGACGTCCATACCGAGCTGTGCGAACGGGACGTTGATGGACTTCTGCATCGCGAACTTCAGAGTGACGTACCCGAACTTCACGCCGTCTTCCTCGTTCTGCTGCCGGAAGCCACCGCCCTTGCCGTCCGGAACCGGCTTGCCACTCGGGTACCTGATGACGGTGTTGTCGTCGGCGAGGTAGCGGCTCATCGGTGAGATGGGCTCGTACCCGCTCTGCACCGTCCCGTTCTCCATCGCCGAGGCCAGCACGAACGGCTTCCACGTCGATCCGACCGGCACACCCTGGGTCCGGGCGTTGTTGACGTAGTAGCCCTTGTCGTAACCGGCCCCGCCGTACACCGCCTTGATCTGACCGCTGCCCGGCTCGACGGACGCGCCACCGAACTGGACGAGCTTGTCGAAGCGCTTGCCCTGCTCCTTGCGCGTCTTGGCGACCGCACCCTCGAGGGCCTTGACCTTCTTCTCGTTGAAGGTCGTGTAAATCTTGTAGCCGCCCTTGTCGAGGTCCTCGACCGAGATATCCAGCTTCTTCGCGGCCTCTTCCTTCGCAATGTCGAGGAGGTAGCCGGTCTGGCCCGCCAGCGGAGACTTCCGGTCCTCTATCTCCGGGAACTTAGTGATCTTGTCCCGGTCGCTCTGAGAGAGCCGGCCGACCTCCACCATCCGGTCCAGGGTCCAGCTCCAGCGCTTCTCGACCCGCTCCCTGTTGAGGTTCTTCGCCGCGCTGGGACCCACACCGCCGTCGGGGTTGTAGAGGTTCGGGCCCTTGAGCACCGAGGCCAGGAAGGCACTCTGGGGGAGGGTGAGTTCGAGGGAGTCGACACCGAAGTAGGCATGCGCGGCAGCCTGGATGCCATACGCGTTACGTCCGTAGTAGGCCGCGTTGAGGTAGCCGGCAAGGATGTCGTCCTTGTCCATCTTCGTGCCGACCTTTATGGAGATGAACAGCTCCTTGGCCTTACGCGAGACCGTCTGGCTCTGGTCCAGGTACGTGTTCTTCACGTACTGCTGGGTGATGGTGGAGCCACCCTGCGTCTCGCCACCCGTGGCCATGTTGAACATGGCGCGGGCGATGCCCATCGGGTCCACACCGCTGTCGGTCTCGAAGGTGGCGTTCTCCGCGGAGATCACCGCGTCCTGCATGTGCTGAGGAATCTGGTCGATGGCGACGATCTGACGGTTCTCCTTGCCGCCGGTGGACGCCATCTGAGTCTTGCCGTCGTCCCAGTAGAAGACGTTGCTCTGGTTGTCCTTGATCTTGTCGACCGTGGGGATCTCCACCATCGCGTAAGCGATACCGGCGACCGCGACCAGCGCACCGAAGAAGCCGATGAAGCATCCGGTGACCTGCTTCCACGACGGCACGAACCGCCGCATGCCGTCCCGGTCCGACCTCGGGTAGTCGATCCACCGCTTCTTGCGCGGCTCGTAACGGCCACGCCCGCGCCCCGGCCCGCCGGACTCACCGGACATGCCGCGCCGGCCACCGCCACCACCGCCATGACCACCGCGGCCACCGCCCTCAGGCGCACGACGGCGGCCACCGCCACCACCACCGGCACCCGTCGAACGCTGGGCGGCACGTCGCGCCTCGGCGCGGCCGCCCCAAGGGCGGTCATCCGCACCGGAGTTACCCGACGTACCGGACATACCAGATGAAGTCGAGGACGAGGACGAACCCCCGTACCCGGAAGAGGATCCGGACGATCCCCGCGGTGCCGCGCGGCGGCCGGACGATCCCGACCCTGTGATGCCGCGCCGTGCCGCTGCACGTCCACCATCCTGCGATTGCGGAGGCTTGCGACGGTGCTCGCTCATCGAACGACTACTCCTCGGGCAGGCGTGGTGCCCCACGCCTGAAGGCGGCAGGTGAGTTCCAGTCCCCCTTGAGTACGGAAGCGCCCCTCCCCGGGCTCATCCGCACAGCATCCGGAGCCACGACGCCCTCAGTCTTCCCTCGACCCCCATGGGTCTCGTGGCTCTCGGTGAAATGCATGGCGCACAGACTACGCACCGTCAAAACACGCCAGGACCTGAAGTTCACCCCAAATCAGGCAACTTGCCTGCTGTGAATCGGTGAAGTGGCCTCTGATGTGACGCCGTTCACCCACCCCCCTCTTGTCGCATCCGGAGGGGCCATCTATCGTCAGGATGTATCGAGTCGATACATCAGCACGGCATAAAGAGTCCGCGGGGACCCGGAATGTACGGAGGTGGCGAGGTATGAGCAGACGCTCCGGCATCCTCGAGTTCGCCATCCTCGGACTGCTCCGCGAATCCCCGATGCACGGCTATGAGCTGCGCAAGCGACTCAACACTTCACTCGGGGTTTTCCGTGCTTTCAGCTACGGAACGCTCTACCCCTGCCTCAAGACGCTGGTCGCCAACGGCTGGTTGATCGAGGAACCGGGCAATACGCCGGAGGACGCCCTCGCGGCATCCCTCACCGGCCGCCGAGCCAAGATCGTCTACAGGCTTACGGCGGACGGCAAGGAACGCTTCGAGGAACTGCTCTCGCAGACCGGCCCGGACGCGTACGAAGACGAGACCTTCGCCGCCCGCTTCGCCTTCTTCGGACAGACGGAGCGAGACGTACGCATGCGCGTCCTGGAAGGCCGCCGCAGCCGGCTCGAGGAGCGTCTTGAGAAGATGCGCGCCTCGTTCGCCCGCACCCGCGAGCGCCTGGACGACTACACACTCGAGCTGCAGCGGCACGGCATGGAGTCCGTGGAGCGCGAAGTGCGCTGGCTGAACGAGCTCATCGAGAGCGAGCGAGCAGGCCGGGACCGCAGGTCCGAGCCCGCGAGCGACGCTCAGCAGGACACATCAGGAGAAACGGGCGGCCTGCCCCGGCACGGGGGCAGTACCCGGCCGGATCCGTCCGACGACACCACCAAGTGAGGTCCGTGAGTGGGCCTCACCTCGTACACACAGGGAGCAGCCGGAATGGGTTCGGTTCGCGTAGCCATCGTCGGTGTAGGTAACTGCGCCGCCTCGCTGGTGCAGGGCGTCGAGTACTACAAGGACGCCGACCCGGAGACCAAGGTCCCCGGTCTGATGCACGTGCAGTTCGGCGACTACCACGTCGGTGACGTGGAGTTCGTCGCCGCGTTCGACGTGGACGCCAAGAAGGTCGGCCTCGACCTGGCGGACGCCATCGGCGCGAGCGAGAACAACACGATCAAGATCTGTGACGTCCCGAACAGCGGCGTCCAGGTCCAGCGTGGTCACACCCTCGACGGTCTGGGCCTCTACTACCGCCAGACCATCGAGGAGTCCACTGAGGCCCCCGTGGACGTCGTCCAGGTCCTCAAGGACAAGCAGGTCGACGTCCTCGTCTGCTACCTGCCCGTCGGTTCCGAGGACGCGGCGAAGTTCTACGCCCAGTGCGCCATCGACGCCAAGGTCGCGTTCGTCAACGCCCTGCCGGTCTTCATCGCCGGTACTAAGGAGTGGGCGGACAAGTTCACCGAGGCCGGCGTGCCGATCGTCGGTGACGACATCAAGTCCCAGGTGGGCGCCACCATCACGCACCGCGTGATGGCGAAGCTCTTCGAGGACCGCGGTGTCCGTCTTGAGCGCACCATGCAGCTCAACGTCGGCGGCAACATGGACTTCAAGAACATGCTCGAGCGCGACCGCCTCGAGTCGAAGAAGATCTCGAAGACCCAGGCCGTCACCTCGCAGATCCCCGACCGGGACCTCGGCGAGAAGAACGTGCACATCGGCCCGTCGGACTACGTCGCGTGGCTCGACGACCGCAAGTGGGCGTACGTCCGCCTCGAGGGCCGCGCGTTCGGCGACGTCCCGCTGAACCTGGAGTACAAGCTCGAGGTCTGGGACTCCCCGAACTCCGCCGGTGTCATCATCGACGCCCTGCGCGCCGCGAAGATCGCCAAGGACCGGGGCATCGGTGGCCCGATCCTCTCGGCTTCCTCGTACTTCATGAAGTCCCCGCCGGTGCAGTACTTCGACGACGAGGCCTACGCGAACGTCGAGAAGTTCATCAAGGGCGAGGTCGAGCGCTGAGCTCCGGCTCTCCGCGGACGTTTCACGTGAAACGTCCACCTGTCTGATCGCCAGGCCCCCGGGAAATCCTTCCGGGGGCCTGTGCGTTGTGTGAGGCTTTGCCTCATGCCTGTCGTACGTGATCTACGGGTGCTGCTCCGTTTCCGGGACTTCCGCCGCCTCCTCGCCGTACGACTCCTCTCCCAGGGCGCCGACGGCGTGTACCAGGTCGCGCTCGCCACGTACGTGGTCTTCTCACCGGAGAAGCAGACCTCTGCGGCCGCCATCGCCTCCGCCATGGCGGTGCTTCTCCTCCCGTACTCCTTCATCGGCCCTTTCGCGGGCGTCCTGTTGGACCGCTGGCCGCGCCGCCAGGTCTTCGTGTACGGCAATCTGCTGCGCGCAACGCTCGCCTGTGTCACGGGGCTGCTGATCCTGCTCAGCGTCCCCGACTGGCTCTTCTACGCCTCGGCCCTGTGCGTGACGGCCGTCAACCGCTTCGTCCTGGCCGGACTTTCGGCCGCCCTGCCCCGCGTCGTCGACGGCGAGCGCCTCGTCATCGCCAACTCCCTTTCCCCCACGGCCGGCACGCTCGCGGCCACCGCGGGCGGCGGGCTCGCCTTCGCCGTACGGCTGCTCGTGGCCGACTCCGACGCGGCAGTGGTTCTGCTCGGCGCCGCTCTGTACCTCTGCTCCGCTCTGGTGGCCGTACGGTTCGCGCGCGACCTCCTCGGCCCGGAGCCGTCCCTGCAGCAGCGCCACCTGGGTGCCGCCGTCGCCTCCACCGCACGTGGTCTCGCCGCCGGTGTACGCCATCTCCTCGCGCCCGAACGTCGGCCCGCCGCAAGGGCGTTGGGGGCGATGACCGCCATGCGCTTCTGCTACGGCGCCCTGTCCGTCATGGTCCTCATGCTCTGCCGATACGCATGGACCTCCCGCGAATCCGAAGGGCTGGCCTTGCTCGGGGTCGCTGTCGCGGTCTCAGGAGCGGGCTTCTTCGTGGCGGCGGTGGTGACGCCATGGGCGGTCGGCAGGCTTGGAGCTGTCGGCTGGATCGTCGCCTGCTCGGGCGCAGCCGCCCTCCTGGAACCGGCACTTGGGCTGCCGTTCGCGCCAGTCCCGCTACTGGTAGCGGCCTTCGTCCTGGGCCTCGTCACCCAGGGCGCGAAGATCGCCACCGATACGACGCTGCAGGCTGCGGTGGACGATGCCTTCCGTGGCCGGATCTTCTCGGTTTACGACGTGCTGTTCAATGTCGCGTTCGTGGGAGCGGCGGCGGTTGCGGCTCTGATACTGCCCGCCGACGGAAAGTCCGTGCCTCTGGTGGTCGTTGTGGCCTTGATCTACGGGGCGACAACTACCGCTATGTACCGATCTGGTGTGCAGTAAGTGTCACATCAGTGCCACGAAGTCGCACTGGACTTCAGAGTTCCCCTTGGTTCCCGATACCTTCACGAACGTCAATTCCACGCCAACAGGCATTCGTTCGAGGGGGACCCCCACCGTGACCACTCCGCCGCCGCAGGGCCAGAACCCGTTCGCCCAGGGTGAGAACCCGTACGGCCAGACGGCACCGCAGGGGGTTCCGCAGCAGCCGTCGCCCTACTTCAACCAGGGCGGCGCCCCGGTTCCGCCGCCGGCGCCGGCGCGGTCCAAGTTCAAGCTGTACAAGAACATCGCGATCGGTGTGGTCGTTGTCGGTGTTGCCATCGGCGCCTTCATATCCAGCCGTGACGACGCCAACACGGCGAAGGCCGGCGACTGCATGAGCATCAGCAACGAGAACAGCGCGACCAACGTGGACCTCGAGGTCGTCGACTGCGGTGACTCCAAGGCCCGCTTCAAGGTCGCCGAGAAGAAGGACGGCACCGGCGGCTGCGACCGCACCAAGTACTCGGAGTACACCGAGACCGGTGACGGCGACAACTTCACGCTCTGCCTCGAAGAGCTCACGAAGTAAGACCTCACGTATGAGGGGCGCGATGTTTCACGTGAAACATCGCGCCCCTCATACGTGGAGCGGGGTCATGTTTCACGTGAAACATGACCCCGCTCCCGTCGGCCCCGAGCCTCAGCTCTGAGCCGCCCACCACTCCTTCAGCGCAGCAACCGCCGCATCCCGCTCCATCGGCCCGTTCTCGAGCCGCAGCTCCAGCAGGAACTTGTACGCCTGCCCGATCACCGGCCCAGGACCCACCTCGAGCACCGACTGGATCTCATTGCCGTCCAGGTCGGGCCGGATCGAGTCCAGCTCCTCCTGCTCCTGCAGCTGTGTGATCCGCTCCTCAAGACCGTCGTACGCCCGCGAGAGCGCAGACGCCCTGCGCTTGTTCCGCGTCGTGCAGTCCGAGCGCGTCAGCTTGTGCAGCCGCGAGAGCAGCGGCCCGGCATCGCGTACGTACCGGCGTACCGCCGAATCCGTCCACTCACCCGTGCCGTAGCCGTGGAAGCGCAGATGCAGCTCCACGAGCCGGGTGACGTCCTTCACCAGCTCGTTGGAGTACTTCAGCGCGAGCATCCGCTTCTTCGTCATCTTCGCGCCGACCACCTCGTGGTGGTGGAACGAGACCCGTCCGTCGCTCTCGAAGCGCCGCGTCTTCGGCTTCCCGATGTCATGCAGAAGCGCCGCGAGTCGCAGCGTGAGGTCCGGACCGTCCTCCTCAAGGGCGATCGCCTGTTCAAGAACGGTGAGCGAGTGCTCGTAGACGTCCTTGTGCCGGTGGTGCTCATCGCGTTCCAGACGCAGCGCCGGCAGCTCGGGCAGCACGTGCTCGGCGAGCCCGGTGTCGACGAGCAGCGTGAGGCCCTTGCGCGGGTGCGCGGACAGCAGCAGCTTGTTGAGCTCGTCCCGTACACGCTCGGCCGAGACGATCTCGATCCGGTCCGCCATCGCCTTCATCGCGGCCACGACCTCGGGCGCCACCTCGAAGTCCAGCTGGGCGGCGAAGCGCGCGGCGCGCATCATCCGCAGCGGGTCGTCCGAGAAGGACTCCTCGGGCGTGCTGGGCGTGCGCAGGACACGCTCGGCGAGATCCTCGAGACCACCGTGCGGGTCGATGAACTCTTTCGCGGGAAGTTCCACGGCCATCGCGTTGACGGTGAAGTCCCGGCGTACGAGGTCCTGCTCGATGGAGTCGCCGTAGGAGACCTCGGGCTTGCGCGAGGTCCGGTCGTACGCCTCGGAGCGGTACGTGGTGACCTCGATCAGGAAGTCCTGCTCGACATCGCCGGCCTTCCCCTTCTTCTGGCAGCCGACCGTACCGAAGGCGATTCCGACCTCCCAGACGGCGTCCGCCCACGGCCGCACGATCTTCAGTACGTCCTCGGGGCGGGCATCGGTGGTGAAATCCAGGTCGTTGCCGAGCCGCCCGAGCAACGCGTCCCGTACCGAGCCGCCGACCAGGGCGAGAGAGAACCCGGCCTCCTGGAAACGGCGGGCGAGGTCATCGGCGACAGGGGACACCCGCAGCAGTTCGCTCACCGCGCGGCGCTGCACCTGACTCAGTGCATTGAGGTTGTCTTCATTGGCGTTCGGCACAACAGAAAAGGGTACGTGGCCGCGACGCCCGTGGCTTCCCGGTTTCACGTGGAACACCGCCTGGAGCAGTCCCCGGCACTCAGGCACAGCGCGCATCGTTACCATCGGGGATCCGGATGCACGACCACTGACGACGACGAGGGACGGGCGAGCGCGTGGCCGACGCGGCAGACTTCCAGGGGATGAGTCCCTCACCTGCCCGCCGCTGGCTGCGGCGCACAGCGGCCTCTGTGGTGGGACTGCCCTTGCTGGCCGGACTGCTCGCGCTGCCGGGCGGCACAGCGGCGTACGCAGCCTCCGGGCAGTCCACGGCCGCCAAGGCCGAAGCCACCGGGTCGCGGACCGTCTCGGTGTCGATCACATCGCTCGCCCCCCAGATCCCGTCGGAGAGCGACACTCTGACGATCAGCGGCCAGATCAGGAACGACAGCTCCCAGACCGTCACCGACTCCTCGGTCGCGCTGCGCGTGGGGCAGGCGCTGAACAGCCGTACACAGATCGACTCCGCTGCCCGGGCGACCGCACCGACAGGCACCGAGGGCGCACTGGTCGGCGGCGACGAGTACCTGCAGAAGTTCGAGGAGATCCCGCCCAAGGGCACCAAGGACTTCCAGCTCAGCATCCCCGTCAAGGATCTCGACCTCGGCGGCGACGGTGTCTATCAGCTCGCGGTCACGGTGACCGGTCGTACCGACGCTCAGCAGTACGACCAGACCCTCGGGATCGAGCGGACCTTCCTGCCCTGGCAGCCCGAGGCGCCCGACGAGCGGACCAAGTTCACGTTCATGTGGCCGCTGATCTCGCGGACGCATCTGACCGCCGAGACGGACTCGGACGAGGCGCAGACCCCCGTCTTCAAGGACGAGGACCTGATCAAGGAGATCGCTCCGGGCGGACGTCTCGAGCGCATGGTCGCCGAAGGCAGCACGCTCCCCGTCACCTGGGTCATCGACCCGGATCTCGTCGCGTCGGCGGCCCTGATGGCGCAGCCGTACAACGTGGCGGGCCCTGACGGCACGGCCGTAGCCGGCTCCAAGGAGAACCGGACGATCGCCCGGAACTGGCTGAACTCCCTGATCAAGGCGGTCAAGGACGAGAAGGTCGTCGCCCTGCCCTTCGCCGACCCCGATCTGGCTTCGATGGCGCACGGCGGCCACGCGGTCAACGGCTCCCTGAGCCACCTCAAGCCGGCCACCGAGGCGGCCGTGGCGACCCTCAAGACCGAGCTGCACATCACACCGAACACCGACTTCGCCTGGCCGGCCGAAGGCGCCGTAGACCCGTCGATCATCGAGACCGCCACCTCGGCGGGCGCGAGCTATGTGATCGCGCGCAGCGACAGCTTCGAGGAGACGGGCAATCTGCCGTATACGCCGACCGCCGCCCGCCCCATCGGCGACGGCACCACGGCGGTGGTGGCGGACTCCCGGCTCTCCAAGGCGTTCCAGGGCGATATGACGAGCGGGGAGAAGTCCACACTCGCCGTACAGCAGTTCCTGGCCCAGAGCCTGATGATCAACCTTCAGGACCCGGACCAGCAGCGCAGCATCGTGATCGCGCCGCAGCGGATGCCCACCACCACACAGGCCGTGTCGATGGCCGCCGCGATCCGAGCACTGGACACCGCCGGCTGGTCCCAGTCGGAGAACCTGACCGCCGCGGCCAAGGAGAAGCCGGACCCGGGCGCGACCACCGAGGTGCCGCCCGCCGGGGAGTACCCGGCGGCGCTGCGCAAGCAGGAGATGCCGCAGTCCGGTTTCAAGGAGATCCAGGACATCCAGAAGCGGCTCGACGGGTTCAAGCTCATCCTGACCCGGCCCGAGCGCGTCGTCGTCCCATTCGGCCGGGCCATCGACCGTGCGCTGTCCACCTCCTGGCGCGGCCTGCCGACAGAGGCCCACGCATACCGTGAGAGCGTCAGCACGTACCTCAAGGGCCTCACGGAACAAGTCGCCCTCATCCCGAAGTCCGAGGCCAAGCTCTCCGGGCGCAGCGCGACCATCCCCGTCACGGTGCAGAACAACCTCGCCCAGGGCGTCGACAACCTCCGCCTACGCCTCACATCGACCAAGAAGAACCGTCTGAAGATCGACGGCGAGGACTTCGCCGAGCAGGAGGTGGCCGTCGCCGGCGGCCACGCGCAGTCGTTCAAGTTCTCCACTTCGGCCAACGCCAGCGGCCCGGTCTACGTGGTCGCCCAGCTCGTGACGGCCGACGGCACGACGTACGGCGAGGCGATCAGCTTCAAGGTCAACGTCACGGAGGTGCCGCCCACGGTCCTCGCCGTGATCGCCGGCGGCTTCCTGCTCCTGGTGCTGGCCGGGCTGCGGATGTACCAGCAGCGCAAGCGCGTCGCCGCCCGCCGGGCCGAGGAGCAGGACGACGGTCCTCAGGACGGCTCCCAGGACGGCTCCGCGGACGGCCCCGACGGTGACACGGGCCCGGATTCCGGCGGCCCGGAACCGGAGCAGCCGAGTGACCCGACACCGGACACCGCCACGGAAAGCACCGACCCGTCCGGCACGGGTGAGAGAGTGGACCGTTGAGCGATGATGTGGCCGGTGGGCCGTGGGACCGATGAGGTGGGGTAAGCATGAACGCGCCGTACGACGGTGACCGCGGCCAAGGCGCGGGCGGTGGCGATCCGACCGGCGGGCAGTATCCGCCGGGGCAGCCCACCCCGGACATGCAGCAGCCTGCCCCCGACCTGTACATCCAGGACGCCTACGACCAGGATCCGTACCGCGCGCAGGACCTCTCCGCGCAGGACCCGGTGGCCGAGGCGCTCTACGACCGCGCGGCGCACCCGCCACCGCCCCCGGGCACCTATCCGGACCCGCAGCAGCTCTACTCCCCGCCTCCGGCCGCGCAGTACGCGCCGGACCCCCGTGTGTGGGCGCAGACGCCGGCGCCCGAGCCCGACGGGCTCTCCCGCCAGCTGCCGTACGGCGACGATGCCCGTACGACGCAGTTCGTGGGCGTGGACGACCTCGTGACACAGGCCGGCGAGGAGCGCTCCGCACCGGACGCCTTCGCGCATCTCTACCGCGACCAGCAGGGGACCGGCGGGCTCTACCGCGACCAGCAGGCACCGGGCGGCGACCAGTACGGGCAGCAGGGCGGGGACTACGGCAGTCAGCCCGGGTACCAGGGCGACCAGCAGTACGGCTACGGCGCACCGCAGAGCGGCGTTCCCGGCCGCCCCGGCCCCGAGCCCATGATTCCGGCCCCCGCCACGCCCCCGCCGCCCGCACCGGCCGCTCCCGCGGCACACAAGGGAGGCCGGGCCTCAGGGCTCCTGAAGTCCAGCGCCGTGATGGCCGCGGGCACGCTGGTGTCGCGTCTGACGGGCTTCGTACGGTCGATCCTGATCGCTTCGGCGCTGGGTCTCGGCCTGCTCGCCGACACCTTCCAGGTCGCGTACCAGCTGCCCACGATGATCTACATCCTCACCGTGGGCGGCGGTCTGAACTCGGTCTTCGTGCCGCAGCTCGTCCGCTCGATGAAGGACGACGAGGACGGCGGCCAGGCTTACGCCAACCGCCTCCTGACCCTGGTGATGGTGGTGCTCGGCGCACTCACCGTCGCGGGCATGTTCGCCGCGCCTCTGCTGATCCGCGCTCTGTCCGTCGAGGTCGCGAACAACCCCGCGGCGAACGACGTCGCGGTCACGCTGCTCCGCTTCTTCCTGCCGTCGATCTTCTTCATGGGCATCCATGTGGTGATGGGCCAGATCCTCAACGCGCGCGGCAGGTTCGGCGCGATGATGTGGACCCCGGTCCTCAACAACGTGATCATCATCGCGACGCTGGCCATGTTCCTCTGGGTCTACGGGACGGCCGAGTTCAGCAAGATGGGCGTCGACACCATCCCCTCGGAGGCCGTCCGCCTCCTGGGCGTGGGTGTGCTGCTCGGCCTCGTCGTCCAGGCGCTGGCGATGATCCCGTATCTGCGGGAGGCCGGCTTCAAGCTGCGCCCGCGCTTCGACTGGAAGGGCCAGGGCCTCGGCAAGGCCGCCAAGCTCGCCAAGTGGACGATCTTCTTCGTGCTCGCCAACCAGGCCGGCGCGATCGTCGTCACCCAGCTCGCGACCGCCTCGGGCAACGACAAGGACGGCACCGGTTTCGCCGCCTACGCCAACGCCCAGCTGATCTGGGGCCTGCCGCAGGCGATCATCACGGTCTCCCTGATGGCCGCGCTGCTGCCGCGTATCTCCCGCTCGGCACACGAGAACGACACCGGCGCGGTCCGCGACGACATCTCGCAGGGTCTGCGCACCACCGCCGTGGCGATCGTGCCGGTCTCCTTCGCCTTCGTCGCACTCGGCGTCCCGATGTGCACCCTGATGTTCGGCTCGGCAGGCAGCAGTTCCGCCACCTCCATGGGCTACATGCTCATGGCCTTCGGCCTGGGTCTCATCCCGTACTCCGTGCAGTACGTGGTCCTGCGTGCCTTCTACGCGTACGAGGACACCCGCACGCCCTTCTACAACACGGTGATCGTGGCCGCCGTCAACGCGGTGGCCTCGACCGCCTGCTACTTCCTGCTGCCCGACCGCTGGGCCGTCACCGGTATGGCCGCCTCGTACGGACTCGCCTACGCGATCGGCGTGGGCGTCGCCTGGAAGCGGCTGCGCGACAAGCTCGGCGGCGACCTGGACGGCTCGCACGTTCTGCGTACCTACGCCCGTCTCGGCATCGCATCCGTGCCGGCCGCGATTCTCGGCGGCGCGGCTGGGTACGCGATCATGAAGGCCCTGGGCAATGGCGCCCTCGGCTCGCTCACCGCGCTGATCGTCGGCTTCGCCGTACTGCTCGGAGTGTTCTTCGTCGCCGCTCGCAAGATGCGGATCGAGGAGATGAACGCGATGGTCGGAATGGTCCGCGGACGTCTCGGCCGCTGAACACTTGATGCCGAACACGTAGAACTGGGCCGCTGAGGGCAACCCTCAGCGGCACCCGCGTGTCGTGCATAGCGCCGGAGTGTGGGCACAATTGGGCTTGACGTCGGACAGCGTGCAACGGATGGGGAGGCAGGAACGACGGTGGCGGAACGGAGCACGGCTGCCGTCGACGTGGCAGCAGGCGGTGGGGATGAACCGCTGACCACGCAGACGGACGAGACCACGGCCGACGACGCGCAGCACAACGAGCAGAAGGCTGCCGACACAGGCACCGAGAAGCCGGACACGGCGGCCACGCAGCCGCAGGTCCGCACCCCCGAACTCCACAGCGGCCACAAGCTCGCAAGACGCTATCGCCTGGAAGAGTGCGTCACTCGTCTGGACGGATTCAGCAGCTGGCGTGCCGTGGACGAGAAGCTGCGCCGGGCCGTCGGCGTCCATCTGCTGCCGGCCGACCACCCGCGGGCTCGCTCCGTCCTCTCGGCGGCCCGTTCCTCGGCTCTGCTCGGCGATCCGCGCTTCGTCCAGGTCCTCGACGCCGTCGAGGAGAACGATCTGGTCTACGTGGTGCACGAGTGGCTGCCGGACGCCACCGAGCTCACTTCCCTGCTTGCAGCCGGACCGTTCGAGCCGCATGACGCGTACCAGCTCGTCAGCCAGCTCTCCCAGGCCATGGCCGCGGCCCACCGCGAGGGTCTCGCGCATCTGCGGCTGACGCCGAGCGCCGTGCTGCGCAGCTCCACCGGCCAGTACCGCATCCGGGGCCTCGCCGTGAACGCCGCGCTGCGCGGCATCAAGTCGGACACGCCGCAGCGCGCCGACACCGAGGCGATCGGGGCGCTGCTCTACGCGTCACTGACCCAGCGCTGGCCTTACGAGGTCGACGCATACGGCCTGAGCGGACTTCCCAAGGGCGCCGGGCAGATCTCCCCCGATCAGGTGCGCGCGGGCGTCCACCGGGGTCTCTCGGACCTCGCGATGCGGGCGCTGGTGAACGACGGGGCCACGGCCTCCCGTCTGGAGCAGCCCTGCACCACTCCGGAAGAGCTCGCCAAGGCAGTCTCCGAGCTGCCGCGGATCAAGCCGCCGGAGCCTACGTTCAACGCCGCGCCGGAGTACCAGCGCACGACCTACCAGCAGGGCACGTACGCACGGCCGCCGCAGCCCGGCATCACACAGCCCGTACCCGTTCCGCCCGCACCGCTGCAGAGCCGTACCGGCAAGGCGCTCAAGTGGGGCGTCTCCGCCCTGCTGATCGCCGCCCTGGGCCTGGGCAGCTGGCAGCTCGCGGACGCTCTGATGGACCGCGGTGGCTCCGGTGACCCCGGCACCAGCCAGCAGTCCGAGGAGAACGGCGACGGGAAGCAGTCCGCGCCGAAGCCGCTGAGTATCAAGGACGCCAAGGAACTCGTCGTCTCAGGTGGTGCGCAGGCACCCGGTGAGGTCGGCAAGACCTACGACGCCGACGAGTCCTCGTACTGGCGGACCAAGTCCTTCATCGACGGCCCGGAGATGAAGATAAAGCCCGGCGTCGGGATCGTTTACGACCTCGGCTCTGAGCAGGAGGTCTCGACGGCCTCGATAAAGCTCCGCTTCGGTGGTGACCACACCGCAGTCTCGCTCTACGCGGCGGACTCACTCTCGCCGGGTTCGGTGGACGGCCTCAAGCCGATCGGGACCAAGGCCGAGACGCAGGACAAGTCGCTGACGGTCGAGGCGAAGGAGCCGGTGAAGACGCGGTACGTCGTGCTCTGGCTGACCGCGCTGCCGAAGGCGCCACAGGACGGCTTCAGCAGCGCCGGCTACAAGCAAGGCATCACGGACGTGAAGTTCAGCGGCTGAGGTTCTCCGGGGGGAGGGGTTCCACGTGGACGGCGCCGTCTATGGCGATATGAGCGACCAGGAGCTCCTGTCCTGCCATGTCGCCGGCGATCCGGAGGCGTTCGGCGAGATCGTCGTACGCCACCGGGACCGCCTGTGGGCCGTCGCGCTGCGCACCCTGGGGGATCGCGAGGAGGCCGCGGACGCGGTCCAGGACGCGCTCGTCTCCGCTTATCGCGCGGCACACACCTTCCGCGGTCAGTCCGCCGTCACGACCTGGCTGCACCGGATCACGGTCAACGCCTGTCTGGACCGAGCCCGCAAGGCCGCTTCCCGTAAGACCTCACCGGTCGACGACACCGAGCGGCTTGAGCAGCTCCTCGAACCGCATGAGTCGGCTGCCGCTCCCGCCGAACGCCAGGATCTGCACCGCGAACTGATCGAGGCACTCGGGACGCTGCCCACGGATCAGCGGGCCGCTCTCGTCCTCGTGGATATGCAGGGCTATCCCGTGGCGGAGGCCGCCCGCATCCTGGATGTCCCCACCGGCACCGTGAAGAGCCGCTGCGCCCGGGGCCGAGCGCGGCTGCTGCCGCTCCTCAGTCATCTCCGGGGCAGCCCTGAGGACGACCCTGACCGGCGTTCCTCCAGAGACGGCGACAGAAGAATCACCAAGGAGCCGGAGTCCGGAAGGAACCGGACCGAGGGGACATCCGTCCCACCGGCAGCAGAAGCAGGGGACACGGGAACGGGCGATTCAGCAGCCGTGAAGGGCGGAGGTGGGCGAGCGTGACATCAACGACCGACACGGCCGAGCACCCGGAAGTCTCGGAGCTCTCCGATCTCACCGAAGGCCTGCTGACCGCCTCACGCACCGCCGTCGTACGGCAGCATCTCGACGACTGTGTTCCGTGCACCGAAGTCCAGGCTTCCCTGCAGGAGATCCGGGGACTGCTCGGCTCCCTGCCGGAAGAGACGAGAATGCCGGACGAGCTGGCGCAGCGGATCGACGCGGTGCTGGCCACGGAGGCGCTGCTCGATGTTTCACGTGAAACATCGAGCGAGGAGACGCGTGAAACGTCGCCCGTCCGGGAGACTCCGGGCGATGTTTCACGTGAAACATCGCCCGCACAGCGCCCTGTCGGATATCCGCGGGGAGCCACCGGACCGGGTCGTGGCAGTGCGCCGCGCCGTCGCCGTCGGGTGGCTGTCGCGGCGCTCGGCGCCCTCGCCACCGTTGCCGCCGTCGGGATCGGCACGCTGGTGCTGATGCCGGACAACGACGATCCTCCTGCGGAGACGTTCGCCGCGGAGCAGTTCTCCGGGCGTGACATCAAGGACCGAGTGGCGACCCTGCTGACCACGCGGACCGGAGAGTCGGCCTCGGTCGGCGCGAACTCCACCCAGGGTGAAGTCACCGAGCCGCCGAACACTCCGTGGACCCATGAATCCGGTGTTCCCGAATGTGTCTCACGGGGGATCGCCCGCGACGAGGAGCCGCTCGTCGCGGAGGACGGCACCTACAAGGGGACTCCGGCGTGGCTGGTCGTGCTGCCGCATGCCTCGAAGGCCAATGAGGTCTCCGCGTATGTGGTCGACGCCTCCTGTATGAAACAGGACCAGTCAACGGCCAAGGGCAAGGTTCTCCTGGAGACGTCCTACCCGCGCAACTGAGGCTGCGCCACGGAACTCAAGGCCCTGCGGGGCTTACGGCCTACAAACACACCCGGAACGCGGTCCTGACGGGAATGCATCCCCCGTAGGATCCGTTGGGTGGGGTGAGAGTCCCGAAAGGGCTCCCCTGAGGCAGTAGGCAGTCAGTCCGCAGAGACGAGGAATCAACCCGTGAGCGACGTCCGTAACGTGATCATCATCGGCTCCGGGCCCGCCGGTTACACGGCGGCGCTCTACACCGCGCGCGCGTCGCTGAAGCCGCTCGTGTTCGAGGGCGCCGTCACCGCTGGCGGTGCGCTGATGAACACCACCGAGGTGGAGAACTTCCCGGGCTTCCAGGACGGAATCATGGGCCCGGAGCTCATGGACAACATGCGCGGTCAGGCCGAGCGCTTCGGCGCCGAGCTGATCCCGGACGACGTCGTGGCTGTCGACCTCACGGGCGACATCAAGACCGTCACGGACACCGCAGGCACCGTGCACAAGGCGAAGGCCGTGATCGTCACGACCGGCTCCCAGCACCGCAAGCTCGGCCTGCCGAACGAGGACGCGCTCTCGGGCCGCGGTGTCTCGTGGTGCGCCACCTGTGACGGGTTCTTCTTCAAGGACCAGGACATCGTCGTGGTCGGCGGTGGCGACACCGCGATGGAGGAGGCGACCTTCCTCTCGCGCTTCGCCAAGTCCGTGACGATCGTGCACCGCCGTGACTCCCTGCGGGCGTCCAAGGCGATGCAGGAGCGCGCGTTCGCCGACCCGAAGATCAAGTTCGCCTGGGACAGCGAGGTCGCCGAGATCCACGGTGAGCAGAAGCTCTCCGGTCTGACCCTGCGCAACACCAAGACCGGTGAGACCTCAGAGCTGCCCGTCACGGGTCTGTTCATCGCCGTCGGCCACGACCCGCGCACCGAGCTCTTCAAGGGCCAGCTCGACCTGGACGAAGAGGGCTACCTGAAGGTGGACGCCCCCTCCACGCGGACGAACCTCACCGGTGTCTTCGCGGCCGGCGATGTCGTCGACCACACCTACCGTCAGGCGATCACCGCAGCCGGCACCGGCTGCTCCTCCGCCCTGGACGCCGAGCGCTTCCTCGCTGCCCTCGCGGACAACGAGACCGCCGCGGCAGCTGTCTGAATCCGAATCTCCCCCACCGCAGTACCGAGTTAAGGAGCCCAGCGTGGCCGGCACCCTCAAGAACGTGACCGACGACTCCTTCGAGCAGGACGTGCTCAAGAGTGACAAGCCCGTACTGGTGGACTTCTGGGCCGCCTGGTGCGGTCCGTGCCGCCAGATCGCGCCGTCGCTCGAGGCCATCGCCGCCGAGTACGGCGAGCAGATCGAGATCGTCAAGCTCAACATCGACGAGAACCCCGCGACGGCTGCCAAGTACGGCGTCATGTCGATCCCGACGCTCAACGTCTACCAGGGTGGCGAGGTCGCCAAGACCATCGTCGGTGCCAAGCCGAAGGCCGCGATCGTCCGCGACCTGTCGGACTTCATCGGCGACGAGGCCACCAAGGCCTGACGCGTCAGCAGCACTCCACGTTTCACGTGAAACAAGGGCCGCCCTTCGGGGCGGCCCTTTCGCATACGGCCCTCACGTGGCGTATACGCGCTGATCCTCACAGCGGCCGCAGCACCGGCTCCTTCTGTACGGCACCGAGCAGACGGTCGAGGGCCAGCTCCACGTCTTCCTTCCAGGACAGCGTCGTACGCAGCTCCAGACGCAGCCGTGGATGCACCGGATGCGGACGCACCGTCTTGAAGCCCACGGCGAGGAGATGGTCGGCGGGGAGCACACACGCCGGTTCCTTCCAGCGGGCATCGCCGAAGGCTTCTATCGCCTTGAAGCCCCTGCGCAGCAGATCCTTGGCGACGGTTTGCACCATGACCCGGCCGAGCCCTTGCCCCTGATAGCCGGGAGTGATCCAGCCGGTCATCAGCTGCACGGCGTCCGGCGAGACAGGGCTCGTGGGGAAAGCCGTCGAGCGCGGCACATAGGCGGGCGGCGCGTAGAGGACGAAGCCGACCGGCACCTCGTCGACGTAGACGACCCGACCGCATGAGCCCCACTCCAGGAGCACAGCGGAGATCCAGGCTTCCTTCTCCAGCTCCGGAGTCCCCGCTCTTACCGCGGCCTGGCCACTGACCGGATCCAGTTCCCAGAAGACACACGCTCGACAGCGCTTGGGAAGGTCCGGAAGGTTGTCCAGCGTGAGCGGTACGAGCCGACGCCCCATGAAGGCAGTTCCTCACTTCCTTCGCCTGCCGCCACCCGGGCGGCAGTCAGCGCGCTCCGTTCCCTGAGCAGGCTGCCGACGAATCCGCCGACCGCGCCCAGGCCAAGCCCCGCGGTAACCAACCCGGTGCGGCTCACCGTATGCATGGCCCCCGCCTCCCTCTCCCTGAGTCAGGTGGATGCGCCATACCCGCTCGCATCGTATCCACCCTGCGATTGCCGCGAAACGCCAAGAAAGCAAAGAGCGAGCCGTGTTCCGGACACTCCGGACACGGCTCGCTCTTCACAGACGCGCTGTGAGATCAGCTCTCGTCGTCGCCCTCAGGCAGGGCACCCTCCAGAACGGGCCCCTCGTCGGGAGCGAGCGTGCTGAGGATGCGCTGCAGATCCTCCATCGAGGCGAACTCGACGACGATCTTCCCCTTCTTCTGCCCCAGGTCGACCTTCACCCGGGTCTCGAAGCGGTCCGACAGCCGTGAGCCCAGAGCGGTGAGCGCCGGGGACAGCCGCGCTCCGGCCCTCGGCCCCTTGCTCTTGGGCGCCTTCTTCTGGTCGGCGCTCATCAGCTGCACGATCTCTTCGACCGAACGCACCGAGAGTCCCTCGGCCACGATCCGGTACGCGAGACGCTCCTGCTCCTCCGTGTCCTCCACGGAGAGCAGTGCCCGCGCGTGGCCGGCGGAGAGCACCCCGGCAGCCACCCGCTTCTGCACCGCCGGTGAGAGCCGCAGCAGACGCAGCGTGTTGGAGACCTGGGGACGCGAGCGCCCGATCCGGTCGGCCAGCTGGTCATGCGTGCAGTTGAAGTCCTTCAGCAACTGCTCGTAGGCGTTGGCCTCTTCGATCGGGTTCAGCTGTGCCCGGTGGAGGTTCTCCAGGAGCGCGTCCAGGAGAAGCTTCTCGTCCTCCGTCTCGCGCACGATCGCGGGGATCCGCTCCAGGCCCGCCTCACGGGAGGCCCGCCAGCGGCGCTCGCCCATGATGAGCTCGTAGCGCTCGGGTCCCAACTGCCGTACGACGACCGGCTGGAGAAGACCCACCTCCTTGATGGAGGTCACGAGCTCGGCGAGGGCATCCTCGTCGAAGATCTCACGCGGCTGACGCGGGTTGGGCGTGATGGAGTCCAGCGGCACCTCGGCGAAGTGCGCGCCGGCGGGGCGCTGCACCTCGAACTCGACGGCCTCATGCTCGACGGGCGGCTCCGTTTCACGTGAAACATTGCCCGGCGGCAGCGTCGCCACCTTCGCCGCCGCCACACCGCGCTCCCCGGTGAGCACCGACACCCCCGAAGGGGAGGCCGATGCACCACTCGCAGCCGGAGAACTCTCCGGGGTAGGAGCCGCGGGAATCAGCGCGCCAAGTCCGCGCCCCAGTCCTCTACGTCGCTCGCTCACTGGATCCCCTCCGCCATGCTCTGCTGATCGTTCTGTGCGCCCGCATGCCTGCCGTCCAGCTGGACGCTCACACCACGCAGAGCCATTTCACGGGCAGCCTCCAAATAGGAGAGCGCACCGCTGGAACCGGGATCGTAAGTCAGGACCGTCTGCCCATAGCTCGGAGCCTCCGAAATACGCACCGAGCGGGGAATGCTCGTCCGCAGCACCTCATTGCCGAAGTGGTTGCGCACCTCGTCCGCCACCTGGGAGGCAAGGCGGGTCCGGCCGTCGTACATGGTGAGGAGAATCGTCGAGACATGCAGGTCGCGGTTGAGGTGACCTCGTACCAGATCGACGTTACGCAGCAGCTGGCCGAGGCCTTCGAGCGCGTAGTACTCGCACTGGATCGGGATGAGTACCTCGTTGCCCGCCACCATCGCGTTGACCGTGAGAAGTCCCAGCGAGGGCGGGCAGTCGATGAGGATGTAGTCCAGCGGCTGCTCGTAGGCCTGGATGGCCCGCTGCAGCCGGCTCTCCCGCGCCACGAGGGACACCAGCTCGATCTCCGCACCGGCGAGATCGATGGTGGCCGGGGCGCAGAAGAGACCTTCGACATCCGGCACGGGCTGGACGACCTCGGAGAGCGGCTTGCTCTCCACCAACACGTCGTAGATGGAGGGGACTTCGGCGTGGTGGTCGATCCCGAGCGCTGTGGAGGCATTGCCTTGCGGATCCAGGTCGATCACCAGGACACGGGCACCATGCAGAGCCAGTGAGGCGGCCATGTTGACCGTCGTCGTGGTCTTGCCGACGCCGCCCTTCTGGTTGGCGACGACCATGATGCGTGTTTGCTCAGGGCGTGGCAGCCCTTCGCCGGCTCGGCCCAGGGCCTCGACCGCCAGTTGGGCAGCACGACCAATCGGGGTGTCGTCCATCGGGGGCGGTGTTTCACGTGAAACATCCTCCCCCGCTGACTCGGTACGGGGACCGGGGACCGGATCGGTCATCGGTCCCGCGATGTTGGCGTTGGACCGCAAGGATTCACTCTCCTCGACTTCAGGCTCGCAATGAACAGAGCCTCCCATGCCATCGGGGTCGGGAACCAGCGAGGCCCGGTCTTCTGTGGATGAATCCTCCGTTGTGGAGAACTCCGTCCCCCTCTCGGGGGGTCTGCGATCACGAGGCGCGGCGTTTCGGCTGCGGCCGATGATCCCGTGGAGCAGTGAGCGACGTTTCACGTGAAACACGATGCCGAGGCGTCGCGCACGGCAGCGCACGACACTCCGACGTGCGTACGTTTGGCAGCTTGTGTGGCCTATGACTCGTCATCAGGACGGATCAGCGCGGCAAAACGTCAACACCGCGCCGATAGACGTCCACACTCAGTACCGCCGACCCCGCTCAGCGGCGCCGCCGTGACCGCCCCACACGAGCAGCCTTGGCCCGCTTCGCCGCGAAGCGCACACCGCCCGGGCTCTCGCCCACCTCGACCCGTACGACCGTCGACAGCGGATCCACCACGCCCTCGCCGACCTGCAGCACCGAGGTCGACTCGGCACCGAGCTTGGCCAGCGCGGCCTTCGCCCCGTTGAGCTCCTCCTCGGCGGTGTCGCCCTTGAGCGCCAGCATCTCCCCGTAGGGCCGCAGCAGAGGGATTCCCCAGGCGGCGAGACGGTCCAACGGAGCCACCGCGCGCGCCGTGACGACATGGACGGGAGGCAGCTTGCCCATGACCTCCTCGGCGCGACCGCGCACGACGGTCACATGGTCGAGGCCGAGCAGCTCCACAACCTCGGTGAGGAAGTTCGTACGGCGAAGGAGCGGCTCAAGCAGCGTGATCTTGAGGTCCTCACGCACCAGCGCCAGGGGGATACCGGGCAGGCCCGCCCCCGATCCCACATCGCAGACGGTGACGCCCTCAGGCACCACCTCGGAGAGCACAGCGCAGTTCAGCAGATGGCGCTCCCACAGCCGGGGCACCTCACGCGGACCGATCAGACCACGCTTCACGCCGGCGTCGGCGAGCAGCTCCGCGTACCGGACGGCGTCGTCGAAGCGCTCACCGAAAACCGCGCGGGCCTGCTCGGGCGCCGGGGGAAGCTCCGCCGGGGGGAGCTCTGACGTCTCCGTCACGGGAACCGTCCTTCCGTACCGCATTACCGTGCTGACGCGCTGACCGCGCTCAGGGGCTCACTATCAGGCTGACAAAGACCGGCCCCGTCTGCGAACAGACGGGGCCGGGGACAACCGCGGGACCGTGTCGGCCGAGGGACCGATCAGGCAGGCAGTACGACGACGAAGCGCTGCGGCTCCTCGCCCTCGGACTCGCTGCGCAGACCGGCGCTCTTGACCGCGTCGTGCACGACCTTGCGCTCGAACGGCGTCATCGGCTTCAGCTTCACAGGCTCGCCGGAGCTCTTCGCCTCGGCCGCGGCCTTGGCGCCGATCTCGGTGAGCTCGGCGCGCTTCTTGGCCCGGTAGCCGGCGATGTCCAGCATCAGGCGGCTGCGGTCACCGGTCTCACGGTGCACCGCGAGCCGGGTCAGCTCCTGGAGCGCTTCGAGGACCTCGCCGTCACGGCCGACCAGCTTCTGCAGGTCGCGGCCGCTGGAGTCGCTGATGATCGACACAGCGGCGCGGTCGGCCTCGACGTCCATGTCGATGTCGCCGTCGAGATCGGCGATGTCGAGCAGACCCTCAAGGTAGTCCGCTGCGATCTCACCTTCCTGCTCGAGGCGGGAGAGGGTGTCGCCGGCCTCGGCAGGGGCCTCGGTGGTGGTGCCGTCCGTCACGGAGGAGCTCCTTCTTACTTCTTGGACGGGTGCTTGGGCCGCTGCGGGCCCTTGCGCTGTCCGGACTTGGCTTTGCTGCGGGCACCGGCGGCGGGCTGCTGCTTGGCAGCGGCCGGCTTGGCAGGGGTCTTGGGGGTGGCGTCCTGCGGCTCGTCGGACTTCGTCAGCGAGGTCTTGGCGTCCTCGTCATCCGACTTCGACACCTGCTGAGAGGCGCCCGACTGGCGCTGCGACTTGGACTGCCGCTTGGGCTGCTGGCGCTTGGCCGGACCGGCCGAACCGCTCTCGTCATCACCGTCGAGCACCGCCACGGCGCTTTCGCTCTTGGCGACCAGACCCTCGGCGTTGGCCGCGAGACCGGCCTTGCCCAGACCATTGATGAACTTGCGCTCGTTGTCATTGCGGTCGCGGCCCTTGGCGACGATCGCCTTGATGATGTTCTTCTCACCACGGCGGACCTTCTCGCCACCGTTCTTCACCAGCTTCGCCTGCAGACGCTCAAGGAACGCGGCCTGCGCCTTGGAGCCCGGGGTGGGGTTCTGGCGGATGACGTACATCTGCTGGCCCATGGTCCACAGGTTGGTGGTCAGCCAGTAGACGAGAACACCGACGGGGAAGTTGATACCGAAGACGGCGAACATGACGGGGAAGACGTACATCAGCATCTTCTGCTGCTGCATGAACGGCGTCTTCACGCTCATGTCGACGTTCTTCGTCATCAGCTGGCGCTGCGTGAAGAACTGCGAGGCCGACATCAGGACGATCATGATCGCGGTGACGACGCGGACATCGGTGAGGGAAGCACCGAGCCCGTCGAGCTTCTCCGCACTGTCCGTGAACTTCGCGGCCAGCGGAGCACCGAAGATGTGCGCCTGGCGTGCGCTGTCCAGGAGCTGCTCGTTGATCGCGCCGATCGTCTTGCCCGTCGCGATGCTGTTGAGCACGTGGTAGAGGGCGAAGAAGAACGGGGACTGCGCCAGGATCGGAAGGCACGAGGAGAGCGGGTTGGTACCCGTCTCCTTGTACAGCTTCATCATCTCTTCGGACTGGCGCTGCTTGTCGTTCTTGTAGCGCTCCTGGATCTTCTTCATCTCGGGCTGCAGCGTCTGCATGCCACGAGTCGCCTTGATCTGCTTCACGAAGAGCGGGATCAGGCAGATACGGATCAGGATCACCAGGGACACGATGGACAGACCCCAGGCCCAGCCCGTGTCGGGACCGAAGATCTTCCCGTACAGCGAGTGGAACTGGACGATGATCCACGAGACAGGCGTGGTGATAAAACTGAAAAGACTGGCAATCGTGTCCACTAATCAAGCTCCTTGAGCGTGGGACGGAGTCTCGGTGGGGGCCTTCCCGCCCCGGTTGCGCCAGGCGTTGCGCAGCATTTCGTGCCATCGCGGCCGCTTGCGCGGTGGTACATGGTCGACACCACCGTGCGACCACGGATTGCAGCGCAGGATGCGCCAGGCGGTGAGCCCTGTTCCCTTGATCGCGCCGTGCCGGTCGATGGCCGTGAAGCCGTAGTGGGAGCACGACGGGTAGTACTTGCACACCGGCCCGAGAAGTGGGCTGATGGTCCACTGGTACAGCTTGATCAAAGCCAGCAGTGGGTATTTCATCGCGCGCCCCCTGACAGAAGCCGCTTGAGAGCGGCATCCAGGTCCCGGGCCAGCTGTGCATGGTCGGCGTCGCCCGCACCGGGCAGCGCTCGTACGACTACCAGGCTACCGGGGGGCAGCTCGCTCAGCCGTTCGCGCACCAGGTGCCTCAGACGACGCTTCACCTTGTTGCGTACGACCGCCACGCCCACGGCTTTGCTCACGACGAAACCCGCACGCGTCGGGGGAGTGCTCTCCCCCGGCACGTGCGGGTCCGTTTCACCGCTGCGTAGATGGACGACGAGGAGCGGGCGTCCGGCCCGGCGTCCTCGACGTACCGCGGTCGCGAAGTCCTCGCGCCGCCTCAGCCGATGCTCGGTAGGCAGCACGACGACATGACCTGCGGGATCAGGCCGACAGGCGGGCGCGGCCCTTGCCGCGGCGGGATGCCAGGACGGCGCGGCCGGCACGGGTACGCATCCGCAGGCGGAAGCCGTGGGTCTTGGCGCGACGACGGTTGTTCGGCTGGAAGGTGCGCTTGCTCACTCGGGGGCTCCAGAAAGTCAATCGGTGGACGATGTCGTCTGGCTGTCACCGTGCGCCCACGAGTAACTCGCGATCACGCCCGAGTGCACCGCTAGTGATCACTGTTGGTGATCTACGCCCATCGGAGGCAGGCGGCAGCAGCCATCGACAACTCGACCTGGTTACGGTACGCGGGGCTACGCCATCCGGTCAAACCAGCGAAGGTTCGACAAGCGGGGACTGGGCCCGGACCAAGTATGGCCCGGGGAGGACCGACACTGTGCACAGGCTGTGGACAACAACTTGAACCGCAGCCGTCGCCCTGACTACCGTGGCTGGACTCGGATTGACCCGACCCTCCACCCCGACCCTCCACGAACCACACCTTCGTGGGACATCGTGACTCGTGACCTGCTGAGAGAGCGTGCCCTGTGGCTGACGTACCTGCCGATCTTGCCGCAGTCTGGCCGCGAGTGCTGGAACAGCTGCTCGGCGAGGGGCGCGACGGGCACGGCTCCGGGGTCGACGCCAAGGACGTCCAGTGGATCCGGCGCTGTCAGCCGCTGGCGCTCGTCGCCGACACCGCGCTGCTCGCCGTACCGAACGAAATGGCCAAGAACCGGCTCGAAGGCCGGCTCGCCCCGATCGTCAGCGACACCCTGAGCCGCGAGTGCGGCCGCCCGATCCGTATCGCCATCACCGTGGACGAGTCGATGGGCGAACTCCCGCTCACGCCCCAGCCCTCCCCGGCGCCACAGGCACCGCAGCGCTTCGAGGAGCCCGAGCTCCCTGGCGCGCTCCCGGGCATGGGCGGCGGCCGCGGCGGCCAGTCGTACGAGAGCTACGGGCGCCGGGACGACGGACGCAGGGAAGACACACGCAGGGATGACGGGCGCCGCGACGACGGGCGCCGGGACGAGAACCGTGGCGACGACCAGGGCCCTCGCCACGACGAACAGCAGAACGACCCGCTGCCCACGGTCCGCCCGACCTACCCCGACTACCAGCGCCGTGAGCCCGGCGCATGGCCGCGCCCCGGACAGCAGGACGACTACGGCTGGCAGCAGCCCCGCCTCGGCGGCTTCCCCGAGCGCGATTCGTACGGTTCGCCGGAGCGCGAGACGTACAACAACGAGCGTGAGACCTACGGCGCCAAGGACCGCGACACCTACGGCGCACCCGAGCGCGACAGTCGTGACAGCCGCGACAGTTACGGCGCACCGGACCGCGACAGCTACCAGCAGCCCGAACGCGACCCCTACGGCTCACCGCAGCCCCCGCGCGACTACCGCTCCGAGCGCTCGCAGTACGAGCAGGAGCGCTCTTCGTACGACAGCGACCGCAGCCCGTACGAGAAGCAGGGCCGTCAGGGTTACGAGCCGCAGCGCTCCAACATGCCGGACAACACGGGCAATCGGGGCGGTTCCGCACCGAGCGGCGCCCCCGGTCCGCTCGCCGCGAAGCCCGCACCGGCCGGCGGCCCCGGCGAGCCCACCGCACGACTGAACCCGAAGTACCTCTTCGACACCTTCGTCATCGGCGCGTCCAACCGCTTCGCGCACGCGGCCGCGGTCGCCGTCGCCGAGGCACCCGCCAAGGCGTACAACCCCCTGTTCATCTATGGGGAGTCGGGCCTCGGCAAGACCCACCTGCTGCACGCCATCGGGCACTACGCGCGCAGCCTCTACCCCGGCACCCGCGTGCGGTACGTGAGCTCGGAGGAGTTCACCAACGAGTTCATCAACTCGATCCGCGACGGCAAGGGCGACAGCTTCCGCAAGCGCTACCGCGAGATGGACATCCTGCTCGTCGACGACATCCAGTTCCTCGCGGACAAGGAGTCGACGCAGGAGGAGTTCTTCCACACCTTCAACACCCTGCACAACGCGAACAAGCAGATCGTCCTCTCCAGCGACCGGCCGCCCAAGCAGCTGGTGACCCTGGAGGACCGGCTGCGCAACCGCTTCGAGTGGGGCCTGATCACGGATGTCCAGCCGCCCGAGCTGGAGACCCGTATCGCGATCCTGCGCAAGAAAGCGGTGCAGGAGCAGCTCAATGCACCGCCGGAGGTACTGGAGTTCATCGCCTCGCGGATCTCGCGCAACATCCGTGAGCTCGAAGGGGCGCTGATCCGGGTCACGGCCTTCGCGTCGCTGAACCGGCAGCCGGTCGATCTGGGTCTGACGGAGATCGTCCTCAAGGACCTGATCCCCGGCGGCGAGGACTCCGCGCCCGAGATCACGGCGACGGCCATCATGGCCGCCACCGCCGACTACTTCGGGCTCACCGTGGACGACCTGTGCGGCTCCTCGCGCAGCCGCGTCCTGGTGACGGCCCGGCAGATCGCCATGTACCTGTGCCGCGAGCTCACGGACCTCTCGCTGCCGAAGATCGGCGCGCAGTTCGGCGGCCGCGACCATACGACGGTGATGCACGCGGACCGCAAGATCCGCGCTCTGATGGCCGAGCGGCGCTCCATCTACAACCAGGTCACCGAGCTGACCAACCGCATCAAGAACGGCTGACAGCCACCCAGTTACGCGGCCTCAGAGGCCGACAGGGCGCTCCGGGAGACAACTCCTGGGGCGCCCTTCGTCGTTCCGTACGTCCGGGCCGGCTCCCGGGGTGTTCGAATAGCCCCTGTGCAGGACTGTTTCTCCACAGAAAACCCCTCAAGAGCCCGTCCACACCCTGGGGACTGCCGAGTTGTCCAGATTATGTCCACAGGCAAGGTGGGTGAGATGGCATCAACCCAGGTCAGCTGCCTGTGGATTGGTGGACAGAGGATCTCCACAGACTGTGGACGATCTCGTTACCCACAGGCTGTTGATGAAGTTGTCCACCGGCCGCCCACAGGGATCCGGGACTTGTCCCCAGCTTCTCCACACACCTGTCCACTGTTCGGCAACGCAACGCACCAACTCACCGGGTCGAGTGAAAGGCGTCACACAAAGGTGCCGGGGCGGCCTGTGGGCAACAGCGAAAAAGCTGGGGACGAAGCTGTGGGGAAGTCGGGGTTGCCTGTGTACCGGTTGTGCAGAACTTTCCGCCGTCCACAGTTCACCAGGGTTATCCACGGGCACCACCCACAGGCGCGGTGGATAAAATTTGGGCCCTGACCTGCGAAAACGGGGTTATCCACGGTTTCCACAGCCCCTACTACTACGACCAAGTAGAGAGAGGGATGGATTCGATTTGAAGTGGGGGCTGTGCACAACTCGAGGCTCGTCCGCCTCTGGCCGCTCGTCACGACTTGACCCCGACAGGCACCAGCTGTCAGTGCGGTGCGTCAGACTGGTCCCCGGCGTTCTCCCCACCTTGGGGACGGGCCAACCACCAAGACAGCGAAGACAGACCAGCAGGGCGAGCAGCCAGGCATCAGCAGGAGGCGGCTTACGGTGAAGATCCGGGTAGAGCGCGACGTACTCGCGGAGGCGGTGGCCTGGGCGGCACGCAGCCTCCCTGCCCGTCCGCCGGCTCCGGTCCTGGCGGGCCTTCTGCTGAAGGCGGAGGAAGGCGCACTGAGCCTCTCCGGCTTCGACTACGAGGTCTCGGCCCGCGTCTCGGTGGACGCGGAGGTCGACGAAGAGGGCACGGTGCTCGTCTCGGGCCGGCTGCTCGCCGACATCACACGGGCGCTGCCCAACCGGCCGGTGGAGATTTCCACAGACGGTGTACGGGCGACGGTGGTCTGTGGATCCTCGCGGTTCACGCTGCACACGCTCCCCGTCGAGGAGTACCCGGCGCTGCCGCAGATGCCGTCGGCGACCGGTGTCGTCCCCGGTGAGGTCTTCGCCGCCGCAGCCGCCCAGGTGGCCATCGCCGCCGGCCGTGACGACACGCTGCCGGTGCTCACCGGTGTGCGGATCGAGATCGAGGGCGACACCGTCACGCTGGCCTCCACCGACCGCTACCGCTTCGCGGTCCGCGAGTTCCTGTGGAAGCCCGAGGTACCGGACGCGTCCGCGGTCGCCCTGGTGCCCGCCAAGACTCTCCTGGACACCGCCAAGGCGCTCACCAGCGGCGACAGCGTCACCATCGCGCTCTCGGGCTCGGGTGCGGGCGAGGGCCTGATCGGTTTCGAGGGCGCCGGGCGCCGTACGACCACGCGGCTGCTCGAAGGCGATCTGCCGAAGTACAAGACGCTGTTCCCGACGGAGTTCAACTCGGTCGCGATCATCGAGACCGCCCCGTTCGTCGAGGCCGTCAAGCGTGTGGCCCTGGTCGCCGAGCGGAACACCCCGGTGCGCCTGAGCTTCGAGCAGGGTGTGCTGATCCTGGAGGCCGGTTCCAGCGACGACGCACAGGCTGTGGAGAGGGTCGACGCCCAGCTGGACGGCGACGACATCTCGATCGCGTTCAACCCGACGTTCCTGCTCGACGGCCTCAGCGCCATCGACTCGCCGGCCGCGCAGCTCTCCTTCACCACGTCCACCAAGCCCGCGCTGCTCAGCGGCAAGCCGGCCGTGGACGCCGAGGCGGACGACGCGTACAAGTACCTGATCATGCCGGTCCGCCTCAGCGGCTGACGTACCGGGAATGGGCCATAGGGGCCCCGCAGGTGGGTACCTACGTCCGGGCTTAAGCTCGGACGTAGGTACGAAAGCACGAAAGCCCACCACGCGACACATAAGGAACACCTGATGGAGCTCGGTCTCGTCGGTCTCGGCAAGATGGGCGGCAACATGCGCGAGCGCATCCGCCGCGCAGGCCACACCGTCATCGGATACGACCGCAACCCGGACCTCGCCGATGTCCACAGCCTGCAGGAGCTTGTGGGCAAGCTGAAGGGCCCGCGCGTGGTCTGGGTGATGGTGCCCGCCGGCGCCCCGACCCAGGACACCGTCGACCAGCTCGCCACCATGCTGGAGCCGGGCGACATCGTCGTGGACGGCGGCAACTCCCGCTGGACCGACGACGAGAAGCACGCCGAGCAGCTCGCGGCCAAGGGCATCGGCTTCGTCGACTGCGGTGTCTCCGGTGGTGTCTGGGGCCTGGAGAACGGCTACGCCCTGATGTACGGCGGCTCCGCCGAGGACGTCGCCAAGGTGCAGCCCGTCTTCGACGCCCTCAAGCCCGAGGGCGAGTTCGGCGCCGTGCACGCGGGCAGGGTCGGTGCGGGCCACTTCGCGAAGATGGTTCACAACGGCATCGAGTACGCGATGATGCAGGCCTACGCCGAGGGCTGGGAGCTCCTTGAGGCGGTGGACTCCGTGGACAACGTCCGCGAGGTGTTCCGCAGCTGGCAGGAGGGCACGGTCATCCGCTCGTGGCTGCTCGACCTCGCGGTCAACGCGCTCGACGAGGACCAGCACCTTGAGCAGCTCAAGGGTTACGCACAGGACTCGGGCGAAGGCCGGTGGACCGTGGAGGCCGCGATCGACAACGCGGTTCCGCTGCCCGCGATCACCGCGTCCCTCTTCGCCCGCTTCGCCTCCCGGCAGGACGATTCGCCGCAGATGAAGATGATCGCGGCGCTGCGCAACCAGTTCGGCGGCCACGCGGTCGAGAAGAAGTAATCCACAGCTGTGCACGAGTAGTGCACAGCAGCCGGGGGAGGTCGGCGCCCACCATGCACGTCACGCATCTGTCGCTGGCCGACTTCCGGTCCTACGCCCGGGTCGAGGTTCCGCTCGACCCGGGCGTCACCGCGTTCGTGGGCCCCAACGGGCAGGGCAAGACGAATCTGGTGGAGGCCGTCGGCTATCTGGCCACGCTGGGGAGTCATCGTGTCTCCTCGGACGCTCCGCTCGTACGGATGGGCGCCGAGCGCGCGATCATCCGTGCGGCGGTCCGCCAGGGCGATCGGCAGCAGCTGGTCGAGCTCGAGTTGAACCCGGGCAAGTCCAACCGGGCGCGTATCAACAGGTCTTCGCAGGTCAGGCCGCGCGATGTGCTTGGCATAGTGCGTACGGTGCTGTTCGCGCCCGAGGATCTGGCCCTGGTGAAGGGCGACCCGGGTGAGCGTCGCAAGTTCCTGGACGAGCTGGTCACGGCGCGCTCCCCGCGTATGGCCGCGGTCCGCTCCGACTACGACCGGGTGCTCAAGCAGCGCAACACCCTGCTCAAGTCCGCCGCGATGGCGCGCCGGCACGGCGGCCGCTCGATGGATCTGTCCACACTCGACGTGTGGGACCAGCATCTGGCCGGTGTGGGCGCCGAGTTGCTGGCCCAGCGGCTCGACCTGATCGCCGCGTTGCAGCCGCTGGCCGACAAGGCGTATGAGCAACTGGCGCCCGGCGGTGGTCCGTTGGCGCTGGAGTACAAGCCGTCCGCGGAAGGTGCGGGGACCGGTCGCGAGGAGTTGTACGAGCAGTTGCTCGCCGCTCTCGCCGGCGTACGCAAGCAGGAGATCGAGCGCGGGGTGACGCTGGCCGGGCCGCACCGCGACGATCTGGTGCTCAAGCTCGGCGATCTGCCCGCCAAGGGGTACGCGAGCCACGGCGAGTCCTGGTCGTACGCGCTGGCCTTGCGCCTTGCCTCGTACGACTTGCTTCGCACGGAGGGCAACGAGCCGGTGCTCGTACTCGACGATGTGTTCGCCGAGCTGGACACGCGTCGGCGCGAACGACTCGCCGAAATGGTGGCGCCGGGCGAGCAGGTCCTGGTGACGGCCGCCGTCGAGGACGACGTACCGGAAGTGCTGACCGGAGTGCGCTACGCCGTGGCGCAAGGCGAGGTGACCCGCGTATGACCGCGGAAGAGAACGCCGGAGATGCCGCGGGCGCCGGGAGCGCCGGGGATGCCGCGAAGCCCAAGCCGGCCGAGCCCAGCGGTGTCGATCTCGCCCGTGTCGCCCTGCGCGCGGCCAAGGAGCAGGCCCGTGCGCGCGGCGCCGAGGCACAGCAGAAGAAGCAGGCCAGGCGCGGTGGGGGGCTCAGGTCGGGAGCGCGCGCCGACGGGCGTGACCCGCTGCCTCTGGGCGCGGCCATCAACCGGCTGATCACCGAGCGCGGCTGGGAGACCCCGGCCGCCGTGGGCGGTGTGATGGGCCGCTGGCCGCAGATCGTCGGCGACGATCTCGCCAAGCACTGCGTGCCGCAGAAGTACGACGAGGACGACCGCGTCCTGACCGTCCAGTGCGACTCCACCGCCTGGGCCACGCAGCTGCGTCTGCTTGCTCCGCAGCTGGTCGCGCGCCTGAACCAGGACCTCGGCCAGGGCACCGTCCGCCTCATCAAGGTGCTCGGCCCCGGTGGTCCCCCCAAGCGCTACGGACCCCTGCGTGCCCCTGGAAGCACTGGTCCTGGCGATACGTACGGGTAGTCGTATCCCCTACGTATGCACGGACCGTCCCTCACCGTAGTGGAGGGTTGACAGCCCGAAGCGCTGAGTGCCCGTGTGAGCCTCTTGGAGCCCCGTTCCGTATATGGGGAGTCGTGAGAGACCGGTTCAGGACGGCACATGCGGACTCAAGGGCCAGCAAGCCCCCATTACTGTCGGCGCTACCGGTAGACTGGAAGACAATCCCGCCCCATCGGGGGGACGGGGCGCAGAACGCTGATCACGTCGACACATACGAACGACGCAGCCGCTCCCGACTTTTGCCGGGAGTTTGGCTTGTGCTGTGCCAGAAAGGGCGCTTCGTGGCCGATTCCGGCAACCCCAACGAGACCACCCCGTCCACCGCAGGCGCGAACGGCAACTCTTACGACGCCAGCGCCATCACCGTCCTCGAGGGTCTGGACGCGGTCCGCAAGCGGCCCGGCATGTACATCGGCTCGACCGGTGAGCGTGGTCTGCACCACCTTGTGTACGAGGTCGTCGACAACTCCGTCGACGAGGCCCTTGCCGGCTACGCGGACACCATCGACGTCACGATCCTCGCCGACGGCGCGGTACGGGTGATCGACAACGGTCGTGGCATTCCCGTGGGCATCCACCCCGTGGAGAAGAAGCCGGCGGTCGAGGTCGTCCTCACCGTGCTGCACGCGGGCGGCAAGTTCGGCGGTGGCGGCTATGCCGTCTCCGGCGGTCTGCACGGTGTCGGTGTGTCCGTGGTGAACGCGCTGTCCCACAAGCTCGCCGTCGAGATCAGGACGGACGGCTACCGCTGGACGCAGGAGTACAAGGCCGGCGCCCCCACCGCGCCCCTCGAGCGGCACGAGGCCACCACCGAGACGGGCACCACGGTCACCTTCTGGGCCGACCCCGACATCTTCGAGACCACCGAGTACTCCTTCGAGACGCTCTCGCGGCGCTTCCAGGAGATGGCCTTCCTCAACAAGGGCCTGACGCTGAAGCTCACCGATGAGCGTGAGTCGGCGAAGGCCGTCGCGGGTGCGGACACCGCCGATGCGAGCGACGACGACAAGGCGCTCACGGTCACGTACCACTACGAAGGCGGCATCGTCGACTTCGTGAAGTACCTCAACTCCCGCAAGGGCGAGATGATCCACCCCACGGTGATCTCCCTTGAGGCCGAGGACACCGACAAGAGCATGTCGCTCGAAGTCGCGATGCAGTGGAACTCGCAGTACAGCGAGGGTGTCTATTCGTTCGCGAACATCATTCACACGCACGAGGGCGGTACCCACGAAGAGGGCTTCCGCGCCGCGCTGACCTCGCTGGTCAACAAGTACGCGCGGGACAAGAAGCTGCTGCGCGAGAAGGACGACAACCTCACGGGTGACGACATCCGCGAGGGTCTGACCGCGATCATCTCGGTCAAGCTGGGCGAGCCGCAGTTCGAGGGCCAGACCAAGACGAAGCTGGGCAACACCGAGGCCAAGACCTTCGTGCAGAAGGCGGTCTACGAGCACCTGGCCGACTGGCTGGACCGTAACCCCAACGAGGGCGCGGACATCGTCCGCAAGTCCATCGCCGCGGCCACCGCGCGTGTGGCGGCCCGCAAGGCGCGTGACCTCACCCGCCGCAAGGGTCTGCTCGAGTCGGCATCGCTGCCGGGCAAGCTCTCCGACTGCCAGTCGAACGACCCCGCCAAGTGCGAGATCTTCATCGTCGAGGGTGACTCCGCCGGTGGTTCGGCGAAGTCCGGCCGTAATCCGCAGTACCAGGCCATCCTGCCGATCCGCGGCAAGATCCTGAACGTGGAGAAGGCGCGGATCGACAAGATCTTGCAGAACCAGGAGATCCAGGCGCTGATCTCGGCCTTCGGCACCGGAGTCCACGAGGACTTCGACATCGAGAAGCTCCGCTATCACAAGATCATCCTGATGGCTGACGCCGACGTCGACGGCCAGCACATCAACACCCTGCTTCTGACCTTCCTGTTCCGCTTCATGCGGCCGCTGGTCGAGGCCGGGCACGTGTACCTGTCGCGCCCGCCGCTCTACAAGATCAAGTGGACCCGGGACGACTTCCAGTACGCGTACTCGGACCGCGAGCGCGACGCCCTGATCGAGCTCGGCCGCCAGGCCGGCAAGCGGATCAAGGAGGACTCGGTCCAGCGCTTCAAGGGTCTCGGTGAGATGAACGCCGAGGAGCTGCGCGTCACGACCATGGACCAGGACCTGCGCGTCCTCGGCCTGGTCACGCTCGACGACGCCGCGCAGGCCGACGACCTGTTCTCGGTGCTGATGGGTGAGGACGTGGAAGCACGCCGCTCGTTCATCCAGCGCAACGCCAAGGACGTCCGCTTCCTCGACATCTGAGTCGGTCACGTACCGCTTCGAAAGGATCTTGAACGGCCATGGCCGACGAGACTGGTAACACCCCTTCTGGTCCCAGCACCGCTGAAGAAGAAGGCTCGACCATGCGGATCGAGCCCGTCGGGCTCGAGACCGAGATGCAGCGCTCGTATCTCGACTACGCGATGTCCGTCATCGTGTCGCGTGCGCTGCCGGACGTACGGGACGGTCTCAAGCCCGTCCACCGCCGTGTGCTCTACGCGATGTACGACGGCGGCTACCGGCCCGAGAAGGGCTTCTACAAGTGCGCCCGCGTCGTCGGCGACGTGATGGGCACGTACCACCCGCACGGCGACTCCTCCATCTACGACGCCCTGGTCCGCCTGGCCCAGCCGTGGTCGATGCGGATGCCGCTCGTCGACTCCAACGGCAACTTCGGCTCCCCGGGCAACGACCCGGCCGCCGCCATGCGCTACACCGAGTGCAAGATGGCGCCGCTGTCGATGGAGATGGTCCGCGACATCGACGAGGAGACCGTCGACTTCAAGGACAACTACGACGGCCGCAACCAGGAGCCGACCGTCCTGCCGGCCCGCTTCCCGAACCTGCTGATCAACGGCTCCGCCGGTATCGCGGTCGGCATGGCCACCAACATCCCGCCGCACAACCTGCGCGAGGTCGCGGCCGGTGCCCAGTGGTACCTGGAGAACCCCGAGGCCTCCCACGAGGAGCTCCTGGACGCGCTGATCGAGCGCATCAAGGGCCCCGACTTCCCGACCGGCGCCCTCGTCGTCGGCCGCAAGGGCATCGAGGAGGCGTACCGCACGGGCCGTGGCTCCATCACGATGCGCGCGGTCGTCGCGGTCGAGGAGATCCACAACCGCCAGTGCCTGGTAGTCACGGAGCTTCCGTACCAGACCAACCCGGACAACCTCGCGCAGAAGATCGCCGACCTGGTGAAGGACGGCAAGGTCGGCGGCATCGCCGACGTCCGTGACGAGACGTCTTCGCGTACGGGCCAGCGCCTGGTGATCGTGCTCAAGCGCGACGCCGTCGCCAAGGTCGTCCTGAACAACCTGTACAAGCACACGGACCTGCAGACCAACTTCGGCGCCAACATGCTGGCCCTGGTCGACGGCGTCCCGCGCACGCTCTCGCTCGACGCGTTCATCCGCCACTGGGTGAACCACCAGGTCGAGGTCATCGTCCGGCGCACCAAGTTCCGCCTGCGCAAGGCCGAGGAGCGCGCGCACATCCTGCGCGGTCTGCTCAAGGCCCTGGACGCGATCGACGAGGTCATCGCGCTGATCCGGCGCAGCGACACGGTCGAGATCGCGCGTACGGGCCTGATGGACCTGCTCTCGATCGACGAGATCCAGGCCAACGCCATCCTCGAGATGCAGCTGCGCCGGCTCGCCGCCCTGGAGCGTCAGAAGATCGTCGCCGAGCACGACGAGCTCCAGGCGAAGATCGACGAGTACAACGCGATCCTGGCCTCGCCCGCGCGCCAGCGCCAGATCATCAGCGAGGAACTGGCCGCGATCGTCGAGAAGTTCGGCGAGGACCGCCGCTCGGCCCTGGTGCCGTTCGACGGCGACATGTCCATGGAGGACCTGATCGCCGAGGACGACATCGTCGTCACGATCACCCGCGGCGGCTACATCAAGCGGACCAAGACCGAGGACTACCGCTCGCAGAAGCGCGGCGGCAAGGGCGTACGGGGCACGAAGCTCAAGGAAGACGACATCGTCGACCACTTCTTCGTCTCCACCACGCACCACTGGCTGCTGTTCTTCACGAACAAGGGCCGGGTGTACCGGGCGAAGGCGTACGAACTGCCCGATGCCGGACGCGATGCCCGTGGTCAGCATGTGGCAAATCTTCTGGCCTTCCAGCCGGACGAGCAGATCGCCGAGATCCTGGCGATCCGCGACTACGACGCGGCCCCCTACCTGGTCCTCGCGACCAAGTCGGGCCTGGTCAAGAAGACCCCGCTGAAGGACTACGACTCGCCCCGCTCGGGCGGTGTCATCGCCATCAACCTCCGTGAGACGGACGACGGTTCGGACGACGAGCTGATCGGCGCCGAGTTCATCTCCGCCGAGGACGATCTGCTGCTCATCAGCAAGAAGGCGCAGTCGATCAGGTTCACCGCAACGGACGACGCGCTGCGCCCGATGGGCCGTGCGACCTCGGGCGTCAAGGGCATGAGCTTCCGCGAAGGCGATGAACTGCTCTCGATGAATGTCGTCAGGCCCGGTACGTTCGTGTTCACCGCAACCGACGGTGGGTACGCGAAGCGGACCAACGTCGACGAGTACCGCGTCCAGGGTCGCGGTGGCCTCGGTATCAAGGCCGCCAAGATCGTCGAGGACCGCGGTTCGCTGGTCGGCGCGCTGGTGGTCGAGGAGCTCGACGAGATCCTCGCCATCACCCTGGGCGGCGGTGTGATTCGTACGCGAGTCAACGAGGTCAGGGAGACGGGCCGTGACACCATGGGCGTCCAACTGATCAACCTGGGCAAGCGCGATGCCGTGGTCGGTATCGCTCGTAACGCCGAGGCCGGCGCGGAAGCCGAGGAAGTCGACGGGGCCGACGAAGAGTCGGCCGAGTCGGTCGAGTCGGCCGAGGGCGAGACGGCCGTCGGTACGGACGAGGGCACGGCGCCCGAGACCGAGTAGCGCGAGGAGTGCAGGACGTGAGTGGAGCCACGGGCGCCGGTACGAACGGACCCGGACCGGAAGGCGGCCGTGGCCCCGCCGAGTCCCAGCACGCAGCGCAGGGGGGAACAGTGACGGACACGCGAGGACCGCACACCGCTCAGGCGGAGTATGCCGCCGGGCCGCTGCCCGGGGAGCGCCAGCCGCAGCAGCCGGCCGGTCCGTATCACCCGCCGCAGGCCTATCCGGCGCCGCCGGAGGGTGCGGTACGCCGTGCGCGTACGGGCGCGCGTACGACGCCTCGTACCCGCAAGGCACGCCTTCGGGTCGCGAAGGCCGACCCGTGGTCGGTCATGAAGGTGAGCTTCCTGCTCTCCATCGCGCTGGGCATCTGCACGATCGTCGCGGCCGCCGTGCTGTGGATGGTCATGGACGCCATGGGCGTCTTCTCCACGGTCGGCGGGACGATCTCGGAGGCCACGGGGTCGAACGAGTCCAACGGCTTCGACCTCCAGGCCTTCCTGTCGCTGCCGCGGGTCCTGATGTTCACCTCGGTCATTGCGGTGATCGATGTGGTCCTCGCCACGGCGCTCGCCACGCTCGGAGCGTTCATCTACAACCTCTCCGCCGGTTTCGTGGGCGGTATCGAGCTCACGCTCGCCGAGGACGAGTAGCGCTTCCGGCCTGGCCGGGAGTGGGTCCGGGACCAGCCGGTTCTATCGATTTTGGGACTGGGCACGTCGTGCGCTAATCTTCAGAGGTCAGCGCGCGGGACATACACCGCAGAGCGCGGCGGGGCTATAGCTCAGTTGGTTAGAGCGCATCCCTGATAAGGATGAGGCCACAGGTTCAAATCCTGTTAGCCCCACATTCGACGAAGACCCCCAGCCGGTGATGGCTGGGGGTCTTCGTCGTATACGCCTGATGCCGCCTCCAGCGGCCGCGCGGTCGAGGTGTTCTTCTGCCAGAACGATCCCGGACTGTGCGACGACTGGGACGCCGCCTCGGGCGGTAGCCAGCGGTTCCTGTGCAGCTGGGTGGCGAGGCGACATGGCTCCAGGGCGACGAGACGCCCGACTGCGCCGGCTGCACCACACCCATGACCTTCGTGGCATCCCTGGAAGAGGGCCACGGCTACGAGACCGACGCGAACTTCGGGGGCGGCGGACTCGGCTACGTCTTCGCCTGCCGCTCTTGCGCGCGAGCCGCGTTCCTCTGGCAGCGCTGACGCCCGGGCGGGGCGGCTGCTGACCACCAGGGCGAGGCCGAGGGCTTCGCGTCACGCGTCACCGATGCGCCCGAGGGCCTCCTCCGTGGCGTCGCCGGATGGTGCCGGCGGAAACGGAGGCGCGCGTCGGGTTCCAGGGTGAGCCGGTGGTCCATCGCCGGTTCGTCAGTCTGAGGCGTACGGCGTCGGACGTGAGTCGTCGTACTCGGCCAACTGCCGTGGTCGTCGCTGCTGTCGCTGTTCTCTGTCGTCGTCTTCTACGGCCAGGAGCGACCGGGAGCCTGACGATTCGGGACCTCGCTGCGGTCCGGTCGTCAGCCGATCAGTGGGCTGTGTCGTGCCGTTGTCCGCGCCTTCGACCGGGTGGCGCATGACGGCGCTCCGGTGGGCGGTAGCTGACACAGCGGGGTCAGTCGTCCAGGCCCTGCTTCTTCTCCCTGCCTGCGGCTCCGTCTACTGCGCTGGTTCGGGCTGTCATGTCAGTGCTGCGAGATCTGTGCTGCGAGGCCTGTGCTGCGAGGCCTGTATTGCGAGGCCTGTATTGCGAGGCCTGTGCTGTCCGGTCTGTGTCGCCAGGCTTGTACTGCGGGCCTGTGCTGTCAGGGGCGGACCCTGACGGACTGCTCTGCAGGGCTTCCTGGAGCGGTCGGGAGGGCTTCGGTCAGGACCGACCTCTTGGGCCGAGTCGGGACCATCCACTTGAGCCGGGTCGAGAGTGGCCGTGTGGGTCAAGAAGCCCGGTGGCGCACGGAGTTGCCGGGCTTCAGTCGTTGCCGTGGTGCTGTGTGGCGCCCTGCTTCGTTTCGTACGTGGTGAGCGCGGTGTCCTCGTTCAGCCAGCTGTGTTCGCGGGTGTCGGCGCGGTGGCGGGCTTCGGCGCGCGGGATCTTCAGGCTGCGGGAGGACGGTGAGCTGTTGTGTGCCTCGGCGCGGATGCGCTGCTTCATCGTCGGCGGTCTCGACGAGTCGTAGGGCCGGGTGAGGAGGGAGGCCGGCACGGGGTGTGCGGCCGGGGCGCTCGTCGCCGGGTTGCCGGCGTCGGAGGTCTGCGGTACGGCCGCGGCGGCCTCGGTCGTGATGAGTCCCAGCGAGGCGAAGAAGGCGATCAGCGCGCTGACGAGCGCGGACCACAGGCGGGTGGCCTTGGTGGCAGCCATGGTCTTTCCTTTCGGATCGGTCGTGCGAGGTGGGTCGTCCGCCCCATTCGGGTCGGACGATTTGCGTACTTTCCTCATGATGTGTACGCAGGACTTGAAGTGGGGGAGCTGCCGCCGTGATTCGCCGATCTTCAGATGAACACCACCCGTTCGGCCGCCCAAGGGCCCTTTTGGTCCCGGAGAGCGCAGTTTTGTCCGTACGAGGGGTGAAAGCGGCGAACGTCACAGAGTCGCACGGGGGTGTCGAGGGACCCCGTCGAAGCCTTCTCCCGCAGGTCGACTGCGGTGCGGCGGGCGGGAGTTGGGTCCACGGCGAGGGCGTCGGGCGGCCATCCTCGGTGTGTATAGTCGGGCGCCAGAAGGTCCCCTACGTCAAAGGAAAGACGAGGTAGCGCGGTGAAGAAGCTTCTCCTGGTCGCACTGGCCGCCATCGGCGGGCTCCTCGTGTACCGCCAGATCCAGGCGGATCGCGCCGAGCAGGATCTGTGGACGGAGGCGACTGACTCCGTGCCCAGCGGTTCGTGAGTCCGATTACGTCTCTTTGCACTTGCCCCGGTCGCACTGGCGACCGGGGCTTTGTGTTGCGTGCTGTGCGGCTGTGTGCTCAGTGTGACTACGAACCGTTCCTCCGTCGTCACTGACTGTCCTTTTTGTTCGCTTGCGTGAATCTTCTGGTTGCGCATGTGAACGGGTCCGGAGTGGGGCCGTTGCGCTGGTCATGAGCCGGCCGCGCCTCGGCATTCGCTGACAGTGCCGCGGCCGTCGCGGCAGGATGAGAGCGGCCCGGGCGAAGGCGAGGAGCACTGTGACGATGCGGCGCGGCAGAGGGCGTACAGCGGTGGTGGCGGCGTTCACCGTGTGTGCCGTGGTGGTGCTTTCGGTGCAACCGGCGGCCGCGGAGCCCTATCCGTACGGCTTCCCGGACGGAACCCGCAGCGTCGAGGGCGCGAGCGGCCCCGGCGGGGCCCCGGTCCTTGCCGCCGACGCCACGTATCGCAGCACGATCGCGCCCGGGCAGCGGGTGCACTACCGCGTCGAGCTGGATGCCGCCTCGTCCGCGTATGTCTCGGCGGTGGCGCTGCCGCGGCTCGACGATCAGGTGGCCTTCGGCGACGGGCTCGCCGTGCGTCTGGAGGGTGCGGACGGTGGGCGGTGCGGGTCCGACACCGCCGGGTTCGGGTCCGCCGACTATCCACGGCCGCTGGTGGCGTCCGTGGAACGGCTGGTCGAGCAGGGCAGTACGCGGTGTCAGGCGGCCGGGACGTACACCGTGGTCGTCGAGCGTGCGGACGGCGGCAGGGCGGCCTCGGACGAGTCGTGGGACCTGGAGCTGGACTTCGTCAACGAACCGGCGGTGAAGGGTCCGCCGGCGAGCGCGAAGCCCTCCGGGGCGGCGCCGGGCGCCGGGTCGCTGCCCGAGGGGGCGGCGAAGGAGCGGCAGGGCGGTACGAGTTTCCATGATGCGGTCGCCGTCGGGCCCGGGGTGTGGCGTGGGCAGGTCGAGCCGGGGCGGACGCTCTTCTACAAGGTGCCTGTCGACTGGGGTCAGCGGCTTGCGGCCGGTGCGGAGCTGACCGGAGTCGGGGGCAAGGGCTCGGTCGGCGCGGCGCTGCGCCTCGGGCTGCACAATCCGGCCCGCGCCGAAGTGGCCGCCGATCAGCCCTCTTTGAGCGGTACGGGGGCCATGGCCACGCTCGACGGGGTGCCGGCGGTGGCGTACGAGAACCGCCTGGCGTCGGCGCCGAAGGTGAAGGGGATGCGGTTTGCCGGGGCGTACTACCTGCAGGTGACGCTGAGCCCGGAGCTCGCCGGGAAGTACGGTGACGGGCCGTTGGACGTCACGCTGCGGGTCGGTGTCGAGGGTGCGGCCGGGGACGGGCCCTCCTACGAGGGGGATCCGGGGATCTTCCAGGTCGAGGACGGGGCCGGGCAGGGCGGAGGCGTCGGCGAGGGCAGCGGGCGGGACCGTGGGATGCAGGTCGTGGCCGCGGTGGGGATCGGGCTCGGGACGGCGCTGGTGCTGTGGCTGGCGGTGTGGGCTGTGGTGGGGCGGCGGCGGGCTGAGTTGTGAGGGGGGTGTCGTGCTCGGCTGAGTTCGTGCGCGGCAGAGTCGTGAGGGGGCGAGTCGTGCTCGGATGAGTCGTGCGCGACTGAGTGGAATCCGGTGTTGTCAGTGGGCGCCGATAGCCTGGAAAGGGCTTCGGCCCCCGGGCGGGAGGGGACTGTCCGGGGCCCTTCGAGCTGGATCGGACCTGGGGCGAGCCGGATCAGAGCTGAGCCAGGGCCCAGAAGCCGACCGTGAAGCAGAGCGCCGCCAGGAGCAGCACCGGGACGGCGACCTTGGCGGGCGGGCCCGCGCGGCGTCTGCGGGGGCGTGCGCGGTGAACAGGGCGGTTCTGGGCGGGCGTTGGGGGTGCCTGGGCCGGGATGTGGGGGGCGGGGGGCGCCTGGACGGTGTACGGGCG
>JOGW01000007.1 GCA_000721375.1 Streptomyces sp. NRRL B-3428
ACGCCTCCAACTCCCCACCGAATACACCCACACACTCGGCATGCGCGACAGGGTGGCGCTGGAGCTCGAGGCGGATCACATCGGGGTATGGCCGGACGATTCCGCTTCCTAGCCCCTGCCGGGGGTACCGCTAGAGGGGCGTGACGCCCAGCCCGGGCAGTCCGCCCGCTCTGCGCAGGGCGACGGATCCGTACGGCGTCCGCAGTCTCAGCCACGGGCCGGCCGTCAGCAGGGACGCCGGGGCATCCGGTCGGAGCAAGCCGAAGACATACGCCGCGTGCGCGGCCCGCAGGGGGAGCGGAGTGGATCCGAGGGTCCGCCCCCAGATCTCCGCACCGATCCGGTCGAGCTCCGTCCGCGTGCGCTTGTCCTCGGGCAACTCCTCGACACGCGCCTTGAACTCGGCGATCGCGGCCTGCACAGCCCGCCCCAGCCGGACACTCTCCGGCAGCCCGGCCTGCTCCACCCAGCCCGCACGCGGCGGCAGCATCCCGGCCCAGGCGGGCCCGGTCACCGCGGCCGGCACGGTGACCTCCGACGGTTCGACGCGCTCGAGCAACTCACCGGCGGACACGGTGACATCGAGCTCGACGGGCCCGGCCAGTTCGACGACCCGTACGACCACCACGTCCAGCGCAGGCGCCCGCCCGAAAACAGCGAGCGCCTGCCCGGAGGCCTGCAGCCGAACGGCCGCCGCCCGGTCGTACTTGAGCAGCCGCTGCAGGAAGGCGGCGAGTCCCGCCGCCTCCCCGTCAGCGGCCAGAGGCAGCACGGTCATGCCGCGACGGCCTCTTTCCGTCCATCGCTGGCCTGTCCGTCGTCGGCGTACTCCTCGAGGAACTCGCGCTCCTCAGCCGTGATCCGCCGCGGCCGCTGCGCCTCGAAGTCGAACGGCACGATGACGGTCGAGGCCCGGACGTACACCTGCTCCGGGTCCTTGACCTCGTACTCGATCGTGAACGAAGCGGCCCTTATCTTCGTGACCCACAGCTCGATGCTCACCGGCTTGTGCCGGTGCACCAACTGCCGCTTGTAGTCGATCTCATGGCGCGCCACGACCGACCCCTGCTGGAAGTCCTTGTCCGGGCGGAACAGGAAATCGATACGCGCTTCTTCGAGATACCGAAGAAAGACCACATTGTTGATGTGGCCGTACGCATCCATGTCCGCCCAGCGCAAAGGGCAGGCGTATACGTGGCGAGCCATCAGCCGCGGGTCAGCTTCTTGTACGTGGCACGGTGCGGGCGGGCCGCGTCCGGGCCGAGGCGCTCGATCTTGTTCTTCTCGTACGACTCGAAGTTGCCCTCGAACCAGTACCACTTGGAGTCGCCCTCGTACGCGAGGATGTGCGTCGCCACCCGGTCCAGGAACCAGCGGTCGTGGGAGATGACCACGGCCGCACCCGGGAACTCGAGCAGAGCGTTCTCGAGGCTGCTCAGGGTCTCGACGTCGAGGTCGTTCGTCGGCTCGTCGAGGAGGAGCAGGTTGCCGCCCTCCTTGAGGGTCAGCGCCAGGTTCAGACGGTTGCGCTCACCACCGGACAGCACACCGGCCGGCTTCTGCTGGTCCGGGCCCTTGAAGCCGAAGGCGCTGACGTACGCGCGGCTCGGCATCTCGACCTGACCGACGTTGATGTAGTCGAGCTCATCGCTGACGACCGCCCAGAGGGTCTTCTTGGGGTCGATGTTGGCGCGGCTCTGGTCGACGTAGGAGATCTTGACCGTGTCGCCGACCTTGATGGCGCCGGAGTCCGGCGTCTCCAGGCCCTGGATCATCTTGAACAGCGTGGTCTTGCCGGCACCGTTCGGACCGATGATGCCGACGATGCCGTTACGCGGCAGCGTGAAGCTCAGGTCGTCGATCAGCACCTTGTCGCCGAACGCCTTGCTGAGGTTGCTGACCTCGACCACGATCGAGCCCAGACGCGGGCCCGGCGGGATCTGGATCTCCTCGAAGTCCAGCTTCCGCATCTTCTCGGCCTCGGCGGCCATCTCCTCGTAACGAGCAAGACGCGCCTTGGACTTGGTCTGCCGGCCCTTGGCGTTGGACCGCACCCACTCGAGCTCTTCCTTGAGCCGCTTCTGGCGCTTCTCGTCCTTGCGGCCCTCGACCTTGAGACGGGTCGACTTCTTCTCCAGGTACGTGGAGTAGTTGCCCTCGTACGGGATCGCCCGGCCGCGGTCGAGCTCGAGGATCCACTCGGCGACGTTGTTCAGGAAGTACCGGTCGTGGGTCACGGCCACCACGGCGCCCGCGTACTTCGACAGGTGCTGCTCCAGCCAGTTCACCGACTCGGCGTCGAGGTGGTTGGTGGGCTCGTCGAGCAGCAGCAGGTCGGGGGCCTCGATCAGCAGCTTGCAGAGCGCGACGCGGCGCTTCTCACCACCGGAGAGGTTGGTGACGGGCCAGTCGCCGGGCGGGCAGCCGAGCGCGTCCATGGCCTGCTCCAGCTGGGCGTCCAGGTCCCACGCGTTGGCGTGGTCCAGATCCTCCTGGAGCTTACCCATCTCCTCCATCAGCGCATCGCTGTAGTCGGTCGCCATGAGCTCGGCGACCTCGTTGAAGCGGTGCAGCTTGCCCATGAGCTCGGCGGCGCCGTCCTGCACGTTCTCCAGAACGGTCTTGGACTCGTCGAGCTTCGGCTCCTGCATGAGGATGCCGACGCTGAAGCCGGGCGACAGGAACGCGTCACCGTTGGACGGCTGCTCCAGGCCCGCCATGATCTTCAGCACCGTGGACTTACCGGCACCGTTGGGACCCACCACACCGATTTTCGCGCCGGGCAGGAAGCTCAGCGTGACGTCGTCAAGGATGACCTTGTCGCCGTGCGCCTTGCGCGTCTTGCGCATCGTGTAGATGTACTCAGCCAAGAGAAACCGTCCGGCAAGCTGGAAGTGGGCAGATACACCCCATCTTGCCTGACGTCCATCCCCTGGGGGAAACCGGTATGGACAGACCCCTGTGACCTGGCTGTTCCTAGATTCACCGGCGTAGTTGACCTGTCACTGGCTGTCGCCACTGGTCACCCTTGGCCCCCTCGCACGGCCCACAGACGGCCCGGCAACGGCATCGCGCGGAGTGCGCCATGATGCGCTCATGCAGGCAGTTTCCGAAGACCCCACCTCCTTGCCCGAACCCTGGTGGGTTCCTACCGCCTCGGCTCTGGCGAACCTGGACAAGGAGTTGCGTGCCGAGCTCGGCACGGATCACGTTCTCCACGGCTGCGCGACATCGGCGGCGCCCTTCCCATGGGCAGTGGTCCACCTGACCTGGTCGACCCACCGCGAGGCGTCGCCGTGGCCAATGACCACTCCACTGAGCAGCCTGGCTGACCTTCTCTATCAGGGGGCCGAGCACGGCTGCCTCAGCGAGTAGATCCGCATGGGCGTGCCCCCTCGATGCCGAACTATCGGCGTTGCAGTCGCTGAGGTCTCCTGGCCTGGTCAGGCGGTTGGTGAGGGCCTACTACGGTCGGTAGTGGTCGGCACGGTTGCTGTACCTGGTGTACAGCAGAGCCTGGACGACCTGGCGCGCCCTGGTCCCTGCACCGTACTTAGCTCGCCGTGACAAGATCCGGCGTCATGAGTGAGCATTCACTGTCGTCCGGCTGGCTGTCGTCGTGGGCGAGCAACCTGTCACCGCTGCTGAGTGACCTCCTGGCGGGCTTCGAGGCCAAGCACGGATTCCCGCCCGGCCCCAATGAGATCCGGTCTGCCAGCGAGGACGACGCCGATGCAGTGAGGACCCTGTCGGACACTGGCCTGCCCCACGCCGATCTGCTCACCTTCTACCAGCACATCGGCGAGGTCGATCTTGCTGACGTCGGCAACGGCTACTGGGTTCACTCGGCCGAAACGGTCCTCGATCATCTCCGGGAGTACGGACCGGTCGGTGTGGAGGACGGGCGTGACCCCTCAGGCCTGGTGATCGCCTCCGACGGTGGCGGCCTCCTCTTCGTCATGGAACCTGACGGCGCTGTGTTCCGAACCCGAACGGCAACGCTGGACGAGCCAGAATTCGACCGGACAGCGGACAGCCTGCGGCAGTTCCTGGAGCTGCTCGCGCAGTCTGTGGCACGGTTCATCGACACGGGTGAGCCTGGATACCTGTAGTCGCAGCCGCAACCCGTCGTCTCCCGCAGACGAACCCGCGGTCGGTGTAGCGGCTTTGGGCTGGAGCTGCGTTGGGGCGAGTGATCTTGGCCCCGTAAGCTCATCGCGAGTCGGGCAGTCTGTGGACCTGCCCGTTAGAGCACGACGTTGGGGCCAAGATCTTCGAGGCTCGCCCCAAAGTGGCTGCCTAAAGCCGCGGAGCCGACCGCCCCAGCCCCGTGCCGGCCGTGTGAACCTCTCGCTTGGCGTCCCCGCGGTGCGGGGCGCCTTGATGAAGCAGAGAAATTCCCACCGCGCAGCGTTCTTGTTCCGGGCGTGATCGTCTCTGTTGGCTGTCGGCCTTGACGGAAGACACGCCTCACATACGCGCGTGCTGGCTCGCCTGGCTCGCGATCGCGACCGATGACCGGGCACTGGTAGTGGAGGCGCTCGGGCTGACGTCCTTGCGTGAGACGTCCTGGGCTGACGGCATCGAGCTCATCGACGATGTCGCGCACGGCGAGGAAGGGCCGCACTCCACTGTCGTGGTGACGCTCAGACCTACTTCCACAGGCTATGGGACAGCGAGCAGCCGGAGCTCGCTGTGGGTGAACCCTTCGGAGTCGAGCGTCGGCTCCTCGACGCCTATGGCATCCCGGGCAAGCCGGAAGACCTGGCCCCGGACAGCGACTTGGCCTCGGAATGGGAAGCGACATGGGGCGACTGCTGGACCACGACGATCGCACAGGAATCCAGCCTGGACCCCACCACCTTGGGACCCCACAGCAGCCCGGATGGTCTCCTTGTGGCTACCGCCCCACCGCACCCGTATTCGAGTAGCCAGGCGCTTAGAAGGGCCCTGGGCGGTTCACGGGCAGTGTTCCTCTGACCCGGTCCTTCCTTGTAGCGATGTCGGATGGTCGCGGAACTTCGACACGCATTCGACAGGAATGTCGGCGCCCGTCGCTAGGGTTACTTCCGTTGAGGCCGGTCAGAGAACCACCAAGGTCCGCGGCCTAAGGGGGGCGGGATCTGAAAGGTCCCCGGGTTTCGCCCCGGGACTGTAGTCCATGCCGGAGCACCGCCCTGAACCCACGACCTCTTCGTCCGGAAGCAATGCGGGCGGGTGCTCGACCTGGGAACGTTGTGGCCCTCACCTGCCGAAACGGTCCGCGACCGTGCGTGCTTGTCCGCCGCTGTCCGTCGGCGTTGTCACGCAGTCAGACACTCGCTAGGCCTCCTTGTTCAGGCGGACAGCGGGCACGAGATGTGGGTCTGTCGTATGTTCCCCGCCATGGAGATGAGCACCCAGTCATGCGCGATAGAGCTGATCCGGCTAGCCGACCCCGGACAGAGCGTCACTGTCCAACTGCGTTCGACTACGCCTACCGTCCTCAAAGACCGGGGACCTCGGTACTACGACGCTACGGTCGTGATCACGAGTGACTTCGTGAACGGCACGGTCATCCTCGGCTTCAGCTCGGAAGACCTCACGGACTGGGGTCGACTTCTGGACGCCGTCGAAGAAGCCGAACGGGAGCCCAACCTAGAGGAGCCGTTCACCGCTGACTGGCCGCGTGCAGGTCGCACGGCCTACCTTCGATTCATCGCCGATGACCCCTACGTGGTCGAGATCCATGACGGGACCAGCACCGGGATCGTCGTCTCCGTACCACTCGACATGCGCGAAGAGTGGATCGCCGAATCCAGGGACCGCTTCGCCACGACGCGCGCCGCCCTCGGAGAGATCCCACACTGAAGGTCGCGAAGAGTGGCTCCAGGCCGGTGGAGTCTCAATGACCGTGTCAAATCGGCCCTGCCCCCTCAATGCGAACTACCGGCAGCACGGTCGCTGAGGTCTCCTGGGCTGCTCAGGCGGCCGGTGAGGGCCTACTGCGGTCGGTAGCGGTAGGCACGGTTGCTGTACGTCCGTGCTGTACCGCCACTAGTCCGGATCATGGCCGCAGGTCAGGGCTGTGGTGCTCCCCCGACGGCAATCTCGAAGCCGGAGGACTCGTCCCACGGGACCGCCTTCCAGAGGTCCACCGCAGCAGTCCAGATGCGGTGGACCAGAGGCCAGTCGGGGTTGTCTCCGCTGAGGGTGACGGTGGCCAGCAGGTCGCATCCCCAAATGCCCTGCTCATCATCGGGCGATGCAGCGATCACAGATTCTGCGATCTCGGCTACGCCCACGTGCAGTTCGAGCGTCAGCATGTCCGCTACAGGGCAGTCGCTGTAAGTGCGAAGTCTGAACGCGGCAACCGAATCCTCGTACGGCCCCAACCACTCGCCCCACAACCCGTCGCCGTTCGCAAGCAGGTAGTCCAGCAGGCGATCGAGCGCCTCGTCACCTTGTTCTCCCCCCGAGCGACAGAAGAATTTCAGTCGGTAAGCCACGATCCCCCGTCGTCCCCGCTTGGTCGTCTCACCCCTTCACCATCATGCACGGCGCACCTGCGCTCGCGGTCGGTGCAGCGGCTTTGGGCTGGAGCTGCTTTGGGGCGAGTGATCATGGCCCCTTACGAAGACATGTGAGGTGGGCCGCGCCGAGAGCGGCGCGCGCCCCGCCGTGCGGGCGCCTTGATGCCGTCCAGCGAGACACGAACCAGGGAGGCCATCAGCGCCATGTACCGGGCCGCCGGCCACGCGCATGACGGCTCAGAGACGGCCCAGGCCGCCTGAGACGGCCCCTCATCGGCGGGAAACCTACTGGTGGGGGGCCTATTCATGCCTTGATCGGCAAGTAACACCCCATCTTGCCTGACGTCCATCCCCTGACGGAAACCGGTAACGGGTGGGGTCTGTGACCTGGCGGTTCCTTGATCGACCCTAGTAGTCGTCCGGTCACCGCCTGTTGCTGTTGCTGCCACCTGTTGCCACAGCCGGTCGCCGTAGCCTTGCCGCCGCACGTCGTCAGGCGGCGGCGGTCATCGCTTCACTCCTGCTCAGTCGCGGAATCGGAAGCGGGCTCAGGAGTCGGCGGGTGTACCTGCTGCCAGTCGGTGACGGGCTTGGTGCGGAACATGCCGCGGTAGACCTCGCGCGTCCAGACCCCGGCGCCCTCGCCGTACTCGTGCAGTTCCTCGAAGGCCTCCTGCTCCGACTCGTAGACGAACTTCCTGCCCTTGGCGTTGCGGATGATCCATTCCCTGTCGCGATGGACAGCGAGCGCCATACCTGCACTCATACGCACCTCACCCTCCGAGTCGGTCCGACGATCTTACGGAGCCGCTCTGACCTGCCCCGGCGCGCGCGGCGTCACCGCCACCCGCTCCCCGCCAGCCGCCGCCCGGCGCCGGCCCGCACCCAACGGGTCCGCCCCCACACCGCGAGCACCGCGAGCGCCTCCGGCGGTGTGGCTGTGCGGTGGTCGACCACCGCTCGCTGGCACCAGTCGGACGCGGACGTGAGGTCCTCCGCGCTCCACTCCTCGCCCAGGACCACGGCCCGGATCAGGGTCCACTCGGCCAGGCGCCGCGTCAGGAACGGGTCCCCGGCCACCGCCCGGACCATGGCGGCGGACCAGACGGGAAAGTGCGCATCGGCCAACAGCCTGGGCGCCCGCTCGCCGAAGTGACTCACCACCGCGCTGCGGCCCGTCTCCGGATCCGCATCCCGCAGTACGGCCGCGACCAGCTCCACCTCGCCGGCCTGCGACACCTCCGCGAGGTCTCGCAGGTGACGGGCATACCGCGCATGCTCGACCGGCTCCCCGTCCAGGTGCGACTCCCTGTCCAGGGCCGGCTCCCCACCCCGAGACGACTCCCCGCCCAGCGACGGCTCCCCGCCCCCGGACGGCTCTCTGTCGCCGTCCCCGCTCACCCCCGAGGCGTCCGCTCACTCACCCGCAGCGCTCCCGCTCACTCACCCGACTCGCCGGACCCGGCCGACTCGCCCTTCCTGCGCAGCACGAACACGACCACCCCGCCGAGCACCAGGAACCCCACCGCGATCCCCGCGATCATCGGCGTCGCATCCGAGCTGCCCGTCTCCGCCAGGTCCTGCGTCGAGGCCGACGCGCCACCCGCTGTCGCAGGACTCGGGGCCGACTGCGGAGCGATTGCCGATGCGCCCGCGGTCTTGGTGTGACAGTCGAGAACGCCCTTGAAGCGCTCCTCGAAACCGTTCGGCCCCGTGATGGTGAAGTCGTACGCCTGGTCCTCCTGCAGCGGAATCGTCACGGTGCGCGACTCCCCGGCCGGGATGGTGTGCTCGAACTCCATCAGCGAGAACGTGAAGTCCTCATCGCCCTGATTGGTGGCCGTGATGTCCACCCCGCCCTTGGCGCAGTTCCGCTCGGCGGAGAGCGCCGGGATCGCGCCCTTCTCCGCCCAGTTCACCGTCGCCGTCGCCGACACGGTCGACTCACTGGAGCCGGCCAGGATCTGTGCCTGGCTCTTGGTCTCGGAGACGAAGGCCCGCCCGACCGGCACACTCGTCGAGGCCTGGACCGTGAGCGCCGCCGAACCGGCCGCGCCCCTCGGCACGTCGAAGTACAGCTCGCTGCCGTCGGCCGCCGAGGTGATGGGCTTGCCGTCCTCACCCACGACCTTGACCCCGCTCGCCGCCGCGTCGGCCGGCGCACTGACCGAGACGCTGCGCGCGTCCGTGTGCACGGTGACCGGACCGACCCGCTCACCGGCCCGCCCCGAAACGGCGGGCGGGTCCAGGGTCAGCGAGGCCTTCGGCTCCGCGAGAGCACGGGCGTTCTTCTCCAGGTAGTCCGCGAGCCGCTCCGCCTGCGGGTCGGTCGCGGAGACCTCGACACCGTCCGAGTACCGCCAGATCGCCACCTGGGTACCGGCCGCCGCATCCGCCTCGGTCAGTCCCTTGGCATCGGCCTTACGGGCCAGTTCGGCGAGATCGTTCACCTGCGGATAGGAGTGCTGCAGGATCCAACGGATCTTCCCCGTCTGCTTGTTGGCGTTCAGCGAGGTCGCGCTCCAGGACGTCTCCTGGTACTTCGCGTCCTGCTGCGTGGGGTTGTCGATGTCGATGCAGTACGTCTTGAGCAGACCACCGCCGTCGACGGACATCTCGAAGAGCCCGGCAGGTATCTGCCGCTCCTCGCCGTTCTTGCGGATGACGGCCTGGCCATAGGTCGCCAGACCGCCGAGCGTGGCTGTCGCGCCACCCGGCAGCTGCGGCACCTCATCGGCGGCGGCCGCCCCCGCACCGGCGAGCGCACCGGCCATGAGCAGACCGGGGGCGAGCAGCGTCGCCGCGAGGCGGGCTGCGCCCCGACGGCGTACGACGAACAAAGAAAGCACCGAACTTCCCCTCCGGGCAGGACCCATGGACACATGGGGGGACGGTCCCGCCAGCAGACTCAACCTCAACTGCCCCGTGAGCTACGCCCGGCATCCTAGATTCGCGCAGCATCACGCATCCCGGTCATGCCATCCGATAACCCTTCCGACGCGGAATTGTTATCGCCGGTAACCCCCGCGACCTGGCCTTATCGACAAATCACCGCTCAACTCCGCATGAGCTGGCGTGATTTGAGAGCGCATATCGCGCTATGCCGACCACTTGGTGATCACTTGGTGATCACCAAGCAGGTTCCACGGAGGGCCGGTGCAGGTCCCGTGAATGCCCCGGCCACCCCGCCTCGCGCATGATCAGAAGGCCGGCTCCGGCTCCCGGTCCGGCAGGAACCCCGTCTGAACGCCCGCGGCCGCATCCCCCGCATCCCCCGCGTCCCGCTCGAACTGCGGCTCCCCGGCCCTCTCCGCCATACCGCCCTCATCACCCTCGTCGCCCGCCGCGGCCCCTCCGGTCAGCCCGGCCCCTCCGGTCACCCCGGTCCCCCCTGCCACCCCGGCCGCCGTCAGCCCCGGATTGGCTCGCGCCACCCGCCGGAAGGCCGCCGTGCCGCGCGACAGATCATGGCCGACCGCCAAGGCCTCGATATCGACGCTCACCATGCTCGGGGTACCCGAGACCCCGCTCTCCTGCCTCACCTTCAACCGGCCCTGCACCACCAGAGGATCACCGAGCGACACGGATGACGCGACGTTCTCGGCGAGCCCTCGCCACGCGAACACGGTGAGGTAGTTGGTATGTCCGTCGCGCCAGCTCTGCGTCGTGCGGTCGTAGTAGCGCGCCGACGAGGCGAGCCGGAACCTGACCATCTCTCCGTTCGCCGTCACGCGGGACACCGGCTTCGTGCACACGTTCCCGACGACCGTCACCAAGGTCTCGTTCATCCCGATCACCCTCCCCTGTGCGCCGTTTCGCGCACGACATGCGTACGGGCCCGTCCCGTACGGCCGCGGCCGAGACCGTTCGGCGCTCTGCCGCGATCTCAGACTGCGCCGAACGGCACGAGCCCGCTTGAGCCTGTGGACTACCGGCCGGTTGTGGACAACTCCGTCACCCGGCCGAGGGACGCACGCGCACCGAGAGAGTCACCGGCACCGACACCGACACCGACACCGGATGAATCACCGGCACCGAACGAATCCCCGGAAGAACCCGATCCGCCCACCGGGAACGACCCGGTGACAGGCCCCAGCGCCCCGGACCCGCTCCCCACCGAGGGCACCACCCCGAGCACCCGCATGTACTGCTCCCGCACCTCCCGATACCGCAGCAACTCCGCGGCCACCGGATCGAGCACCCGCTGCCGCCCGCACGCCGCAGCCGCCTCACGCAGCTTGCGTTCGGCATCCTGCCCGTATCTGCGGGCCGGTCCGCGCGCCGCCATCCGGCAGGCCCACTCCACCAGCGGCCCGCCCACGATGCCCGCCACCATCAGAAGCACCGGAGCCGTCAGATTGGGCTCGGCGACCCCGACGACCTGCCCGAACAGCCAGAGCCCGCCCACCACTTGGAGCAGTGTCATCGTGGCCTGCACCAGCACGGCCATGGGCCACCAGCCCGGCCTCGGCGGCCGCCGTGCGGGCAGTGCCGCGCTCACCGCCAGCTCGTCCAGCGCCTCCGGCAGCCCCTCGCCACCCCGCGCCGAGGCGTCCCGTACCGCCTGCGCCCAGGGCGCAGGAAGCCCGGCCGCGGCCTCGTCGCCGACCGTGCGCACCGCCTGCTCGACCCGCTGGCGCGCGGTCGCCTCCTCGTCCACAGGAGCCGAGTCGGCCTGCACCGAAACGGGTCCGGTGCGCTGCGCCTCGTACCACCGCCAGAGCCGGAGCCACGGCGTACCGCACGCCTTGCCCGCACTGCGCCGCCAGGCCCGCTCGGCCGCCTCGCCGGCGGCTCCCGCGCCGACCGCCTCGGACAGCCGGTCCGCGAACTCCTCGCGCGCCCGCTCGCTCAGCCCGACCCGCCGCCCCGGCGCGTACACGGGCTTGAGCTGCCGGGCGGCGGTGTCCAGATCGGCCGCGATCCGCCGCGCGGCAGCGCCCTTCTCGGCCACGAACTGGCCGAGTGCATCGCGCAGTTCACCGACGCCTTCACCGGTCAGCGCGGACAGCGAGAGCACCGTCGCACCGGGCTCGCCGTGCTCGCCGAGCGCGATCCCGTCCTCGTCCAGCAGCCTGCGCAGATCGTCGAGCACGAGATCGGCGGAGTCACCGGGCAGCCGGTCCGTCTGGTTGAGCACCACGAACGTGACCTCCGCGTGCCCCGCGAGCGGCCGCAGATAGCGCTCATGCAGGACGGCGTCGGCGTACTTCTCCGGGTCGACCACCCAGATCACGGCGTCGACCAGCGTCAGCATCCGGTCCACGTGCTCGCGGTGCTCGACCGCGGCCGAGTCGTGGTCCGGCAGATCGATCAGTACGAGACCGGCCATCCGCGGATCGGGATCGGGGCCCTGCAAGGGCCTGCGCCGCAGTCGCCCGGGGATGTTCAGACGGTCGAGCAGCGAGGCGGCTCCGTCGGACCAACTGCAGGCCAGCGGCGCCGCGGTGGTCGGCCGACGCACCCCCGTATCCGAAATGGGCACTCCGGCAAGCGCGTTGAACAGCGTCGACTTCCCGCTGCCCGTCGCCCCCGCCACGGCCACCACGGTGTGCCGCTCGGAGAGCCCGCGCCGTGCCGCGGCCTGGTCGAGCACGCGTCCCGCCTCGGCCAGCGTCGCGCCGTCGAGCCGCGTACGCGAGAGGCCGACGAGTTCCCGCAGCGCATCGAGACGGGCCCGCAGCGGGGCGTCATAGACGAGCCCGCGCGGCGGCTGATAGGTCTCCTCGCGCGCCGGCCGCTCCTCCTCGGCCACGAACCGCCGCGCGATCAGCCCGTCGTCCCACGCGCTCTCTTCGGATTCGACGGCCTGCTCGGCAGGCTCGGCGCCCTGAGGACTTTCCGTCACGGGAACGGGCTCCTGCCCGCCGGTGTGGTCAGTGACAGCAGTCACCGCGGTCACCTCTCCTTCTGCAGTACGGACAGCGCGGCGATCAACTCGGCCTGGGGATCCGGCTGGACGTCGAGGGCGTCGAGGGGGGCGAGTCGACGATCCCGTTCGGCCTTCAGCGCTTTCTCCACGTACGAAGCGAGCAGCTTGCCGCCGCGGTCGCGCAGCTTCAGGGCGGCCTGCGCCCCGATCCGCTCGGCGAGCGACTCCCCCGCGGAACGCGCCCTGCGCCCGCCGAGCAGCGCCGTCGCGAGCAGGGCGCCGACGGCATCGGCGTCAGCGGGGTACCCCCTGCCCGAACGATGCTGAGAGCCCGGGGGCGGGTTGCTCTCGAGCCCGCGCAGTTCTTCTTCCACGTACTCCTCGAGCACCCGCCGCCAGCGCCGTACGCACAGGCCGATCCGGTGCTCGACACCCTCGCCGTCGTGCTCGCGCCGGGTCAGCTCCCCGGCCGCCGGCTCGCGCTGCCAGCCGTCGTCGATACGCCGGTCGGCGGCCGAGACCGCGCAGACGAGCACCGTGCCGAGGCTGTCGACCACGGCGTCGAGCAGTTCGCCCGCCGTGCAGTCCAGGGGGTAGGCACGCCACCGCGCGAGCGCCCCGCCGGCAAGCACCGCACCGGCCTGCAGCCGCCCGCGCACCCGCGCGAGCTCGCTGTCGTACGCCTCCTCGACCATGGCCGTCAGGCGCACCGCGGCCGCGTGCTGCGCGGCGATGGCGCCGGCGAGCTCGGGCATCCGCGAGTTGAGCGAATCCAGCAACCCCGTCGCCGTACGGCTCAAGGCGAAGGCCCTGGCCTGCTCATCCTGTACGCGATGAGTCAGCCAGGCCCGAAGCGGAGCCACCGCAGTGGCCGGTAGCAGCCCGCCGCCGCCCGTCGATTCGGGCAGCTCGGGCACGGTGAACCGGGGCACCTCACCGAGCCCGGCCTTCGCGAGCAGCGCCCCGTACTGCCGCGACACCTCGGCGACCACCTGGTGCGGCACGCGGTCCAGTACGGACACGAGCGTGGCGTCGTACTCCTTGGCGGTCCGCAGCAGATGCCAGGGCACGGCGTCGGCGTAGCGCGCGGCGGTCGTGACCATCACCCAGACGTCGGCGGCGCAGATCAACTCGGCGGCGAGCACCCGGTTCTCGGCGACGAGGGAGTCGATGTCGGGGGCGTCGAGGAGGGCGAGTCCGCGCGGCAGTGTGGCCGCGGTCTCGACCCGCAGCGCCCGCTCACCGCTCTTGGCGGTCGCGTCCCGCCCGCCCTTCCCGCTCTCATCCGGCACCCATACGCGGGTGAGTTCGGGCAGTACCCGCAGGCCCGCGAACCAGTGATGATCGTCCGGGTTGCAGACGAGCACGGGTGTACGTGTCGTGGGGCGCAGCACGCCCGCCTCGCTGACCTGCCGCCCCACCAGCGAGTTCACCAGCGTGGACTTCCCGGCCCCGGTCGAACCGCCGATCACCACGAGCAAGGGCGCTTCGGGCTCCTTGAGACGGGGCACCAAATAGTCGTCGAGCTGCGCCAGCAGCTCCTCCCTATTGGTGCGCGCTCTTGGCGCCCCCGCCAAGGGGAGCGGAAAGCGCGCGGCGGCGACACGGTCGCGCAGGGCGGAGAGTGCGTCGAGCAGCTGAGGCCGTACGTCCAAGGTCACCACATGCGAAGAATGCCCAATTTTGTTTGTTTTCTGAAGGATATGACCCTCTCTGCGCGCCGATGGTCGGCTGATCGACACGATTCGCGTACGGAGGGGTGGGTGATCGGCCGGTTGGCGGCGAGGCCCTCCGGGACATCCGTGACTACTGGGGCGCAGGCATAACGAGTGCACAACACCCGGGGCGCGTGACGTCAAAAGCGATGCACGATTCGTACCTGCCTGCGATTATCAGAAACCGCTTCACCGAAACTCCACATCGTGCCACGGAGCAGAAGCGCGCGGGACAGGGGGCGGCGACCCCTATCCTTGTCCCCGGCAAGGTCACGGATCTCCCCCCAGTCCGCCGTCCAAGCCCCGGCCACACACCGGCCCCCGTAGCTCAGTGGATAGAGCAGGCGCCTTCTAAGCGCTTGGCCGCAGGTTCGAGTCCTGCCGGGGGCGCCATCTTCTGGCCCCGCTTCGGTGGGGCCTTTTTGCTGGTCAGGGGCAGTTTCGCGAGGCACGAGGAAGCCCCGGTCGCTCCCTGTGTGATCAAGGAGCGGGTCCGGGGCTGTCCGGCTGTCACCGGGTTTCTGCGGGTCGCCGTGTCGAATACGTGTCGAAGTTTCTGGGCGATCAGCTCAGTCGGCCGCGGGGAGGTCTTCCAGATCCCCAGCCGCTTCGAGCCGCTTCTTGAGGTCGGACAGTTGGCCGTCGACGCATCGGGCGTAGATCGCGAGGAGCACCGGGACGCTGTTGCCCGCCCATTCCGCTACCTGAGCCGGCGGGATGCCGTCGTTGAGCCATTTCGTCAGCCGCGTGTGCCGGAGGTCGTAGACGCACTTGCCCATGGATGACGCGAAGACGTGTGGCGCCAACACGGCCTGACGAGCGCTGCGCCAAGCACGGCGGATGACCGAGCCAGCGAGGATGCCGCTTCCTTCGCCCTGGAACAGGAGATCACCGGGCTTGAGTTCTTCGTCCTCGATGTGCTGCCGCAGGATGCGGGTCAGGGTGGGATGCCCCCGGACAGTGCGGGTGTCCCCCTCGGCCCGGCCTTTGAGATCTCGCCTCTCGTGGATCTCTCCGGTGTCCGTCCACTGCTTTCCGATTTCTGGGGTCGCGGTGTGGATCAGCAGCTCACACCACTGGTCGGCCGCGTCGGCATCGGGCAGGTGCACGTCCGATACCCGCATGGCAACGGCTTCTTCGGGGCGCGGACCGCAGTAGTACATGGTCGCGAAGAAGGCGTGGAGCCTCTTACCGCCTCGGGAGCGCTGTCTGATCCAACCGAGCAGGGAGGCTGCCTGTCCGGGGTTGATCAGGCAACGCTTGTCCACGGCGTTCGTGGTCTTCGTCGCAGTCGTCGCGTCCTTACCTTTGGGAAGGGGTTGGTCCGCAGGATGCGACGCTTGATCGCGTACTTCATGACCACGTTGAGGATCCGACGGTTGCGCTTGCGGGACCAGGCCGCCGCCAACTTGCCGTCGAGCCGTGTGTCGATGGCCCGCAACACGTCGTCGACCCTCTCGGGGTCTTCCCAGGTCGACACCGGGAGCGAGTTCCGCTCGACCCATCTGAGGACGGTGACCACTTCTCGCGGGGCGTCCGGCCGGCGGTTCGCGTTGAACGCCCACTCGCGCAGGGCTGTCCGCACCTTCACGGGGTCGAACTGACTGGGCTGGACGCGCAGGAGAGCGATCGTGGCCGCTGTGAGCGTCTTGGCGATGTTCTTGCGGCTGTTCCCGCCGAGCTGGGACCAGCGGGCATCCACCTACTGGACAGCGAACTTGTCCTTGCTGGCCGACAGCCTCATCGATTTGTTCGCCTGCCGCGGGTCACCGACCAGTGAGACCGTCCACAGAGTGCCAGCAGCGGATCACGATGCAGCGCTTGATGTTGCAGATTCCTGGAGAGCGCCGGAAGAAGACGGGCAGTCGTTCTGGGTCGCCACTACGGATCGAGGCCTCGCCATCTACAAGGCGGAAACAGGCTGGACAGACAACTGATCCTGCACCTGTTCCTGGGCCGTAGGGGGAGGCTCAGCAACGATCAACGCTGACAACTGGCGACGTCCCAGGGCCAGGTCACGTGGCTGATTGGCTAAACAACAGCTGGTCGCCAGATCACCGCACAAGAAGTGACGTAGTGGACCGCCAGCCCGGCTTCGAGTGGTGCCTCTACGCTCAAGGCCATGACCTCGGACGACCCCGACATGACCTGGCTTCTGACTGCGTTCGACAAGACCGAGCAGGTGCACAGCAAGCTCCCGATCAGCAAGGAGCAGTTGGTAGCGCTGCGACGCTGGGTACCTTCGATGCCAGATGACCCGTGGTATGTGCACAGCTACCGGGTTGCACCAGGCGCTTTGTCAGGCGTCGCTCACGTCCTAGGTTGCGCGCCTCTTGATCCGGACCTCGAATACTTCGTCGATGGGTACGCGGCCTCCTGATCTCATGAGAGCGGCGTGCCCCTCGCGTGCCCGTTCGTGCGGGGAATCGCGGGCACTCACGGGAGGCAGAAAAGGGAACGGCCCCCGACCATGCCACCTGGTCAGAGGCCGTTTCACCTGTGCGGTGGGTGCGGGATTTGAACCCACGGTGACTTGCGCCACGACGGTTTTCAAGACCGTCCATTCGACGCGCTTCGTAATTGAGTTGCTGCTCGTGTGCGGCGTGCCGCGATACTCCCGGCATGAGCAGAATGGCGCAGGTTCTCGTGCTGGCACGGTACGAGGACGAGGTGATGGAGCCGCTGACGCGGCCGGACGACACGCGCACCTGGCGCGGCAAGTTCGAGCAGATACCCGACTGGTTCGTCGGCGGGTGGTACATCGAATTCTTCCGGGCGGGTCAAAGAAGCGGACTCCTCGCCGACTTGGAGGCGCTGCCGTGGAACAACCCTGAGTGCGTGCAGGTACTGCTTCACGACGAAGACGACGATTGCTTCGGCCTGTGGATGTTCAAAGACGGCGCGCTGGTCGAAGTGTCCATCCCTGGCACTAAGCGGATTCACACCCCACCGCCATCGTGGTGGGGCGACAGCCCTCGACCAGGGTCCCTGTGGCGGACGGACGGCCCGAATGGCGAAGTGCTTGTCGCCACGCACTCTCCCGAGCACGAGCAAGACCCGCGGCTTTCCTGGTAGCAGGGACATCCTTGCCTATGACGCACCCACAGCCAGGTCTACGACCTCGTGGGGATACGCGAGCCGTCTCAGTTTCCGTCTCATTCACCCACGGCCACGACGGTTCACAGGGGTCCACAGCACAGCATCGAGCGATCCAACGGCCCGGTGAGTACGCAGGTGAACGCCGATGAACGACCACCAACACCCCACCAACACAATGGGAAAGCGTGCACATCAGCCGCTGACGAACCGGTCCTGCCACGCCTGACAGGATTCGGCCCATGACGGAGTACACGTGGCCGCAGGGTGTCGGCGTCCCGACGTCGGAAGAGGTACAGCTTGCCTGGCCGGCGACGAAGGCCGGCCTACCGATCGGCACCACCGTGACCGGCAAAGTCATCGGTCGTCAGCCCTTCGGCGTCTTCGTACACATCGACGGCGTCCCCGATGCCCTGGGACTGGCAGAGGTCTTCGCCGCACCGCACGACACCGTCCCTCCCCCGCTGGGCTTCCTGATCACAGGACATGTAGTCGATCACGCCGACCACAATTGCCAGATCAGGCTCAGGCTCGACGACTGGGGCGAGCACCGCGCAGCCCTGCCACAGGAACCCAACGATCGCCTTGCCGACCCCGAGGCCCTCAGCGACTTGCGTCGACGTCTTCGGCAGGGCGCCGAAGCAAGCGGCGACGAGTAGGAGAATCCGACCCTGGACGGCTTCCGAGGTCATGGAAGCGAGGCCCTCATGACCGACAGATCCAGCATCGCCCCGCCTGACACAGTTCCGCGAACCGCCACCCAGCACCGGGTGGCGGTTCGCGGAGAGCGTGCGGGTCGAGTGCGTCGCTGAGTCGCCGCACGGCCGGCCGCTACTTCGGCACGTACGTCAGCACAACCACCCCCGAGGCCAGCTGCGTGGACTTCGTCAGGGTCAGGTGGGTGGTGGCGAGGCCGTCCAGGAGGCGGGTGCCGGTGCCGGCGATCGCGGGGAACATCCAGAAGTGGTACTCGTCGACCAGCTTGTGTTCGAGGAGGGTGCGGTCGAGGTCGCCCGTGCTGAACTTGAGGATGTTCAGGCCCTGTTGCTCCTTGAGGCGGGTGATCTCCTTGGCTATGTCGCCGTTGATGACCGTGGCGTTCCAGGTGAGGTCGGCGTCGGTGAGGGTGCGGGAGGCGACGTACTTGGGCAGGGTGTTCATCCGTACCGCGTACTCGCCCTCGATCTCCTCCATGTTCGGCCAGACCGGCGCGAAGATCTCGTAGGTCTTTCGGCCCAGGAGCAGGGCGTCCGCAGTGAACAGCAACTCGCGGGCGTACGCGGCGTACTCGTCGTCGAAGTATGGCGCGGCGAACTTCTCCGGCGCGGAGACGACTCCGTCCAGCGTGATGAAGGTCGTCTCGATGAGTTTGCGCATCGTGGTGTCCTCTTCAGGAGGGGGCGGGGGGATGCACGCAAGCCTGCATCCCTGCCCCAAGGGCAAGGTCAACCCCCCTATTGCGAGCGAGCGAGCGCGCGCGAGCAAGCAATCAAGCGAGCGCGCGAGCGCGTGTCGTCATGCGGCGGGGCCGGCGGAGCCCGCGGGCAGATATGTGCCGCCCCGCTGCCGGTTGATGACCGCGAAGCGGTTCGTGGCGTTGATGAGGGCTATGAACGCGACCAGGGCGGCGAGTTGGTCGTCGTCGAAGTGCTGGGCCGCGGTCGACCACGCCTCGTCGGTGACGCCACCGGCGCCGTCGGCGATGCGCGTGCCCTGTTCGGTCAGGTCCAGGGCGGCGCGTTCGGCTGCGGTGAAGACCGTGGACTCACGCCAGGTCGCGACGAGGTTGAGGCGAGTGGCGCTCTCTCCGGCGTGCGCCGCGTTCTTGCCGTGTACGTCGGTGGCGTAACCGTCGCCGTTGATCTGGCTCGCGCGGAGCATGACCAGGTTCTGGGTCGTGGTGGGCAGCGCCGACTCATTGATGAGCACCGGGGCCGCCGCCCCGTAGTGCCCGAGGGCCTTGGCGACGACCGGGCCGGCGAAGAGGTTCAAGCGGGGTTCGGCGTTCATCACGTTCTCCCAATTCTGCTGTGTCTGCTGTCTGTTGTGGTCTTCCGGGCATGGGATGCCGGTGCGGCAGCAGGTGTGACACCGGGGGCCGAAAGAATTTCCTCGGCCCCCGGAATGAACCTCGTGTTCTAACGGTTGGAGAGGGTGTCAAACGCTAGAAACCGAGGGGGTAATCGTGAGCAACCGGTTCGCTCAGCTGGCCTTCACTCCGGCCGTCCGGCACCACCAGCGGCTGCACGGCAGCGACCGCGCCTACCGGAAGGCGCTCGAGGGTTCAACGGACGTCGACCTGATCGGTCCCGACGAGGCGGCCTTCATCGCGCAGCACGACAGCTTCTATCTCTCGACCGTCGGCGAGACGGGCTGGCCGTACATCCAGCACCGCGGCGGACCTCGCGGGTTCCTGCGGGTGCTCGACGAGCACACCCTCGGCTTCGCCGATCTGCGCGGCAACCGGCAATACATCACGCGCGGCAACCTTGATCACAACGACCGTGTGGCCCTGTTCCTCATGGACTACACGCATCAGGCGCGGCTCAAGGTCCTCGGTCGCGCCCGCGTCGTCGAGGACGATCCCGCCCTGCTCACCTCGCTGGCCGTGGAGGGTTACGCGGGCCGGCCCGAGCGGGCGTTCCTCATCGACGTCGAGGGCATGAACTGGAACTGCTCGCAGCACATCCCACAGCTGCTCCCCCGCGCCGAGGTCGAGAACGCGCTGCTGTCGCTCCACGAACGTATCGACGCACTGGAAGAAGAGAACGCCGCACTGCGGGCCCGCCAGGAGACCCGCCCCACCACCGAAGGAGCCCCCCGTTGAGTGAAGTCCGGCCCCCGCTCCCGCCGTTCACCGCCGAGAGTGCCGCCGCCAAGGTGCAGGCCGCCGAGGACGCCTGGAACAGCCGCGACCCGCAGCGCGTCGCGCTCGCCTACACACCCGACTCGCTCTGGCGCAACCGCGACGAGTTCCTCACCGGACGCGAGGAGATCACCGCGTTCCTGACCCGCAAGTGGGCGAAGGAGAACGGCTACGCGCTGCGCAAGCAGCTGTGGGCGTTCACCGAGGACCGGATCGCGGTGCGCTTCCAGTACGAGTGGCACGACGAGTCCGGCCAGTGGTTCCGCAGCCACGGCAACGAGTTGTGGGAGTTCGCGCCCGACGGGCTGATGCGTCGGCGCGAGGCAAGCATCAACGACGTACCGATCGACGAGTCCGACCGGTCCCTCTTCGGACCGCGCGCCAAGGAGGCCGAGTGATGTCCCAGCACCCCGTCCGTCACCACACCGTCCAGATCAGCGGTTACGACGTCTTCTACCGCGAGGCGGGCGACCCCTCGAAGCCGACGCTGGTGCTGCTGCACGGATTCCCGACGAGTTCGGCGATGTTCCGCGATCTGCTGCCCGAACTCGCCGACGAGTACCACCTGATCGCACCGGACCACATCGGGTTCGGGCAGTCGGCGATGCCCTCGCACGAGGAGTTCGGCTACTCCTTCGAGCGGCTCACCGAGATCACGCTCGGACTGCTCGACAAACTGGGCCTCGACCGGTTCGCCCTGTACATACAGGACTACGGAGCGCCGATCGGGCTGCGGATCGCTTCCCGGCAGCCGGAGCGGGTCACCGCGATCGTCTCGCAGAGCGGGAACGCCTATCTGGAGGGCTTCACGCCCTTCTGGGACGTGCTGTTCGCACACGCCGAGGACCGTGCGGCGAACGAGACTTCGGTACGTGAGCTGCTCACCGCCGACGCCACGCGCTGGCAGTACACGCACGGCGTGCCCGCCGACCGGCTCGACCGGGTCAGCCCGGACACCTGGACGCTGGACCAGGCCTATCTGGACCGTCCGGGGAACAAGGAGATCCAGCTGCAGCTGTTCTGGGACTACCAGTTCAACCTCGACGGCTACCCGGCCTTCCAGGAGTACTTCCGCTCCCACAAGCCGCCGGTCCTGATCACCTGGGGCGAGCACGACGAGATCTTCGGCGCCGAGGGCGCCCGCGCGTTTCTGCGCGATCTGCCGGACGCCGAACTCCATCTCCTGGACGCCGGCCACTTCGCCCTCGAGTCCCACGGCAAGGAGATCGCAGACCTGATCCGCGGCTTCCTGCACCGCACGCTCGCATGACACCGGCCGGCTCGGCGGGCGGCGGCTCCGGCTACCCTGACCTGGTGGAACCGGTCACCAAAGGGGATCAGCACGGCGAACCGCCGCCCGTCGAGCTGGCCAACACCACGTATGCCGTCCGCGGCCGTGTCCAGGACGGCCTGGAGACGGTGGAGCAGCTCACCGAGTGGCTGGCGCGGATGAACGACCGGCTGCCCGTGCCCCTGACGGCGGCCGGACTGCGGTCGGTGGACGAGGCCGATCTGGCGCGTGCACGGGAGATCCGGGATGCGGTACGTGCCATCGCCGACCATGTCGTACGCGGCAAGCGCCCCGCCGCCAAGGACCTCGACCAGCTCAACCGCCATGTGGCCGCCGCTCCCTGCCGGCGCGAACTGGCCTGGCAAGAGGGCCCTGTCGCCACCGTACGCAGCGAAGGCCCGCCGGTGACGGCAGCGCTCGCGGCCCTCGCACAGAACGCGGTCGACCTGTTCGCCGGCCCCGCACTCGCCGCCCTGCGCGCCTGCCACGGCCCCGGCTGCGTGCTCTTCTTCGTCAAGGACCACCCGCGCCGCGAGTGGTGCTCCGCCGGCTGCGGCAACCGCGCCCGCGCGGCCCGGCACTATGCGCGGGTGCGGGAGCAGAAGGCGTAGCGACCTCCCCGGACGGAAGTCCCGGGCGGCTGAACTTCCCGTACGACTGCGGCCCCCGCCACGGTTCGGTCCTCGTACATGGTGATCCGGTCTCCGGCCTTCACGTGCCTCCAGTGCGCCGGGGTGAGGGGAACCAGACGCACCGTGGCTCGGCCGCCGGGGAGCAGCACGGGCATTTCCTCGACCCAGAGACCGGCAATGCTGACCGCCGGATCACCTGTGGGTGAGCGCTGTCCGATGTCCCACATGGGTCGCAGCACGCCGTGCCCGGGGATGGGCAGGGTGCGTCGCGTAGCGCCGGGTGGGCTGAGCGTCAGGTCCGCCCGGATCATGCCGTTGCGGAATTCGGAGCACCGCCAGTGACACCAGGCCGCGCTGTCCTCGAGGTGGAGCTGCTCGGCTGCATCGGCAAGACGTTCCCAGAACGTCACGGGCAACGGATGACCGTCCCCGAGTTCCTCGAGCAGGTTCAGCGCGATCTCCCACTCGTCGTGGGCGAGGTAGTTCCAGACATCTCGTACGGTGATGTCGTTCTCGGTGGCGGTCGCTTCCGGGACGAGCAGGCAGGCCGACTCGAGCAGCTCTATGACGTCCATAGGCGCATTGTCACCCTCGCGATCCAACCGTCCGCGGCCGCACCTAAGCTCGGCGCATGCCCGTTCGGAAGCAGATGGTGCCACCCAGACCGCTCAAGGCGGGTGACGTGGTGACCGCGTATGCGCGGGAGCTCGGGGAGTGGACGGCCGCTCAGATAGTGCGGCTCGACCCGGATTCCCGGACGGCGGCCGTGCTCGAGCTGGACTGGTCGGGTCCCGAGCCCTCGTCCCTGGCCGACCTCGGCGACGTCGCCCCGCTGCGGCTCACTCACCACTCGTGGAACGGGAACCTGTCCTACTCCAACCACCAATGGGTTCTGCCCCGCAGCCACAAGGTGGTCGGCGCCCTGCGGCTCCTCCACAACGAACCCTCCAACTCCTGGTCGCTGCAATGGCACCTGGGCGACCAGCTCGCACGGCAGCGGCGGTGGGACAGCGGTGTGCGGGAGGATCCCGTCCAGAGCTGGCGGGCGGAGTACGCGGGCGGGGCACTCGACGAACTTCTCGGCCGGTCGACGTCACCGAATCCGGAGGTCGCCGAACTGACGATCAGAGGAATCGACTCCCTCGACTGCGCCCGACTGGTGCGCCACTTCCCGGAGTTGACCAGTCTGCATCTGTACGGGCGTCTGGGTCTGCTGAGCACCGCGCATGAGCTGAACCGGCTGACCTCACTGCGGCAGTTGCACATCGTCGACCTGTTCGGGATGACCGAACAGGACTGCCTTCGGCCACAATGCGTGCCCCGGTTGGAGTCCCTGGACCTGGATGGCATTCCCGCCTCGTACGCCTCGGCCATGCGCAAGGCCTGGCAGGCGGAGATTCCCGCGGGCACGCACGTGTCGATCCTTCGGGGCCGCAAGCCCGGGTGGGTCGAGGAGAACCGGAACAACCCACTGCGTGACTGGGACGGCCAGGATCACATCACCGCCGCCACTTACAAGACGGTGGTCGCCCAGTACAAAGCGACGCGGAAGGCCGTCCTGCACGTCCTCGCCGCGGAGCCACCGGAGCACGCGGACCGATCGGGGCGCATGGAGGAGATCGGCCGCGTCTACGGCGAGGCGTTCAACGAGCTCGACAGGCGGACGTCCTTCATCGCGACGATCGAGCGCGAAGAGCTCTACGATGCGCTCGACCACCTCATGAACGAGGCCGAGGCGCTGCACGGTTCCGGCCTCCAAGACCTGCGCGACAGCCTGTTCTCAGGCGTGGACGAGGTCCGCGACTGGTAGCGGTCCGGCTGCACGCGAACCGCCCCGGACCGAAGTCCGGGGCGGTCCTCGTAGCGCTCAGAGAGTGCTCACGCAGTGCTCAGAACCTCAGACCCCAAGAGTCGATCTTCCCGGTGTCGATGTTCGCGTTGTCGCTGACCCGGAGTTTCCACGTGCCGTTGGCGACCTCCGAGGAGGCGTTCACGGTGTAGGTGGTGTTGATGTTGTCGCTGCTGCCGCCGGTGCCGTAGCCCTTGAGGGTGTAGGCGGTGCCGTCGGGGGCGATCAGCTGGACCTGCAGGTCGCCGATGTAGGTGTGGACGATGTTGACCGGGACCTGGAGGCCGGACGGGGCGTTGCCCGTGACGCCGGTGACAGCGATGGGCGATTCGACGGTGGAGTTGTCGTTGATCGCGTAGTCCGTCGCGTTGTCGAAGGCCTTGCCGGGCGGCGTCGTGCCGCCCGCGCCGACGTTCAGGAGGCGGTTGGGCGAGCCCGTGCCGGGGCTGGTGACAACTCCCGTGCTGGACGCGGCGACCAGGGCGTCACGGACCTGGGCCGGGGTGGCCGAGGGGTTCTGCGACTGGTAGATCGCCGCCGCACCCGCGACGTGCGGGGCCGCCATCGACGTACCGGAGATGGTGTTGGTGGCGGAGTCCGAGGTGTTCCAGGAGGAGGTGATGGAGGAGCCCGGGGCGAAGATGTCGAGGACCGAGCCGTAGTTGGAGTAGCTCGCCTTGGCGTCGCTGCTCGTGGTCGCGCCGACCGTGATGGCCTCGGCGACACGGGCGGGCGAGCGGGTGGAGGCGTCGGTGGACTCGTTGCCCGCGGCGAGCGAGTACGTGATGCCCGCGGCGATCGAGTTGCGTACGGCGGTGTCGAGGGCCGAGTCGGCGCCGCCGCCGAGGCTCATGTTCGCGACCGCCGGCTTGACCGCGTTCCGGGTGACCCAGTCGATGCCGGCGACGACCTGCGCGGTGGTGCCGGAGCCCTGGTTGTTGAGGACGCGGACGCCGACGACCTTCGCCTTCTTGGCCACGCCGTAGGAGTTGCCCGCGACCGTGCCGGCGACGTGCGTGCCGTGGCCGTGGCCGTCCTGCGCGGTGTTGTCGTTGTCGATCGCGTCGTAGCCGTAGCTCGCGCGGCCGCCGAAGTCGCCGTGGGTGATCCGTACGCCGGTGTCGATGACGTAGACGGTGACGCCCTCACCGGCCTTGTCCGGGTAGGTGTAGCTCTGGTTCAGCGGCAGCGTCTTCTGGTCGATGCGGTCCAGGCCCCAGGAGGGCGGGTTGGGCTGCGTCGCCGAGATCTTGAAGGTGCGGTTCTGGACTACCGAGGCCACGGCCGGGTCCGCGGCGAAGCGCTCCGCCTCGGCCTCGGTGGCCTGGATCTCATAGCCGTTGAGCGCCTTGGTGTACGTGCGCTCGATGTCCGCGCCGTACTCCTTGGCGAGCGCCTTGCCCTCCGGGGAGCCGGCCTTCGCGGCGTCCGCTTCGAGCGTGACGATGTAGCTGTTCGCAATCGCTCCCGCTGCGCCGGCGTTCTCGATCTTGCCGACGGGAGCCGCGCCTGCGTGGGGAGCGGAGACCATGCCGAGGGCGAGGGCGGCGATCGCCGCCGTACCTATGCCTGCCAGTCTTCGCCGTGCGGGACGCTTCTGTGCCATCTGAGGGATCCTCCTCGTGGATGGTGCACTGGTGGGGGGTTGTGCGGGGGGTGCGCGAAGCGGGGATACGGGAATCGGGGTACGGGAATCGGCGTGATCATGCCAATGCGTTGCCGCTCAGTAGCCGCCGGATCGCTGAGCGAAAGGTTGACCGATCCATAGGAATCCCACAAGGGCCCTGCACTTACGTAACAGAGCTGCCATGTCGCCGACATGACGCACCGTCATCACTCGGTGCAATTAGCGTGTGTTCATGACTTCATTGCCGGATTATGTCTGCCCGATGGACGGCACGCGGGTGCCCTCCGCGACCCTCACCTGGTGCTGCCCCGCCTGCGAGGGCCCGCTCGACCTGGATTTCCATCCCACCCCCGGCGAGCTGAAGACCCTGAGCGGCCGGGTCAACTCCCTTTGGCGCTACGGGGCTTCGCTTCCACTAGCAAACCCCTCGGTGAGCCTCGGCGAGGGCCGCACACCACTGGTCGCCCTGACCGAGCGGGTTTCGGCCAAACTCGACTTCCTGATGCCCACGCTGTCCTTCAAGGACCGCGGCGCGGTGATGCTCGCCGCGCTCGCCTCGCGTCTCGGCCCCGAGCAGGTCATCGCGGACAGCAGCGGTAACGCGGGGCGTGCGGTGGCGGCGTACTGCGCACGTGCCTCACTGCCCTGCACCGTGTACGTTCCGGCCGGTACCGCGGCCAAGAAGCTCACCGCGATCCGGCAGTTCGGCGCGAGTGTGCGGGAGGTGCCCGGAGACCGGGAGACGACCGCACTCGCGGCCCGTGCGGCGGCAAACGCCCCTGGCACTTTCTACGCCTCGCATGTGCACAACCCGTACTTCCTGCAGGGCACCAAGACCTACGTCTTCGAGCTCTGGGAGGACCTCGGCGGGCGGCTGCCGGACGCGCTCGTGGTGCCCGTCGGCAACGGAACACTGCTGCTGGGCGCCGCACTCGCGCTGCGCGAACTGCACGCGGCCGGTCTGCTCGACCGGCTGCCCGCGCTGTACGCCGTGCAGGCCGAGGCGGTCGCGCCGCTGGCCCGCGCCTGGGCGGCGGGGGCGGACGAGTTGAGCGGACCCGCGCCCGTGCGGGACACCGCGGCCGGCGGGATCGCGATTCCGTATCCGCTTCGTGCGCGTCAAATCCTCGCGGCGGTACGGGAGTTCGGTGGCGGCTTCCTCACGGCGTCCGAGCCCGAGCTGGACGCGGCGCGGCGCGATCTCGCACGGCGCGGGTTGGCCGTGGAGCCGACGGCGGTGGCCTGCTGGGCCGCCGTGCGGTCGGGGGCGCTCGGCGAGCGGAGTGCGGTGGTGCCGTTGTGCGGGGCGGGGTGATGATGCCCTCCCGTAAGGCAGGGTGAGGGGATGATCCTTCCGGAGATCCGGGACCCCCGGTTCGTGACGATCCGGCGCGGCGGGACCCTCACCGACGCCGACCACCGTCTGCTCGCTCTGTGGGCCGCGGACTGTGCGGAACATGTGCTCCCTCTCTTCGAGGCAGAACAGCCCGCCGATCCGCGGCCGCGTGCGGCCGTCGAGGCCGCACGGGCGTGGGTGCGGGGCGAGGTCGCGATGATGGCGTCACGTGCGGTGGGCGGTCATGCGATGGGCGCGGCGCGGGAGTTGCGCGGGGCGGCCCGGCATACCGCGTACGCCGCCGGGCAGGCGGCCTGTGTCGCGCATGTCGCCGCGCATGAGCTGGGCGCGGCCGCGTACGCGATCAAGGCGGTACGGGCAGCGCGGGGCGAGGAGGCCGGGCGCGAGGAGTGCCGGTGGCAGCGGGCACGGCTGCCGGCGGCGATTCGTGAACTCGTGCTGGACGACCAGCGGTTGCGCAATGAGATCTGCTGGTCGGTGTTCGAGGTCTGAGGCCGCAGATCGGATGACCCTCGCGGCCCTGCGCGCGTACGGAGGTCAGGACCCCTCGGGCAAGCGATGGCGCTGCGGGACGAGTTGCGCCGCGACCAGGGCGACGACCGCCGCGACCACGATGATCGGCATCTGATTGTGGGCGTCCTGGCCGACCAGCAGGACGGTCAGGACGGCGCTGCTCAGTGGCAGTCCCGTGACGACGGCGCTGCCCGCGGCCATACCGAGGCACAGGGCAGGGGTGGTGCCGAGGCCGGGTAGTCCCGAGCAGGCGATGCCGACGGCGGCGCCGAGCAGGATCGCAGGGAAGATCGGGCCACCGCGCAGGCTGCCCAGACACAGGCTCCACGCGAGGCCCTTGAAGACGAACAGCGCGATGAGCGCGAGCACGGACCAGTTGTGCGGATCGGCGGCGAGCGCGCCGAGCGCCGACTGCCCCGAGAGCGCGGCCTCCTCCGGGGAACGGCCGGTGATCACCGCGTACAGCATCAGCAGGACGCCGGCGCCGAGCGCGCACAGGACGATCCGCTGGGCGGTGTTGCGGGCGATCCAGCGTTCGGCGAGAAAGCCGAGCCCGCGCAGATAGGTCACGGCCACCCCGATCACCACGGCGATCGGCACGACCCACAGGAAGTCGCCCGCGTCGGGGGTCATGTCCGGCGGCACCTTCGGCAGCGACAGGGCGCCGATGGACAGACCCGTCCAGTCGCCGAAGCCGGTGAAGACCAGGGCGCCGGTGGCGCTGGCGATCAGGCAGGGCAGCAGGAGCATGACGAGCTGGGCGCCGCCGATTCCGGCGCCTTCGACCACGAGCACGGCGGCCACGATCGGCCCGCCGAAGATGCTGGAGATCGCCGCGGTGGAGCCGGCGGTCGCGAGCAGCATGGGGGCCTTGGCCGCCGCGGGGCCCTGCTCGGCCTGCTGCTTCATCGCTCGTACGGCCAGCAGCGCAAGCCCGCCGCCGATCGCCATGAGCGGCGCCTCGGGGCCGAGGACCACACCGAGAGGCAGGGCGGCGAGGGCCGCGAGGACCACGCTCGGCAGTTCCGCCGGACCGATCGGGGCGCCGCCGCCGAGGCCGTGCACGGGAACGTGCCCGCCGTGGCCGCGCATCCGCGTGATGACCGGCGCGAGGATCAGACCGGCGAGCAGCAGCGTGGGCACGGGCCACCACCACGGCGCCCGGTCGAAACCGAGACCCTCGGGGAGCTTCTCCCAGACCAGATGCTGGAGTTCGTGCTCGGCGGTCAGGAAGAAGAAGCAGGCGAGAGCGACGGGTACGCCGATCAGGGCGCAGAGCAGCAGGAGTTTGAGATAGCCCGGGCTGAGCAGCGTGCTGCGCAGCAGGGCCGGTCCCGTATCCGGTGAAGGGCTCTGTTCCTGAGTGCCGGCCAAGGTGTCGCTCCCGCCTGATCAGTTCGTGCTGCCGGTCGGACGCGGCTCAGGCGAGGAACTTCTCCTTGGCCTTGGCGAACTCCTCCTCGGTGAGCGCGCCGCTCTCCTTGAGCCGGGCCAGCTTGGCGAGTTCGTCTGCCTTGGACGGACCGGCGGCGGCGCCGTCGCTGCCCGCGGCCTCGCGTACGTAGTCCTTGAAGGCGGCCTCGGCCTTCTTGGCCTGGGCGGCGTCCCTCTCACCCATCGAGCGGCCGCGGGCGATCACGTACACGAAGACGCCGAGGAAGGGCAGCAGGATCGTGAAGATCAGCCAGCCGGCCTTGGCCCAGCCGCTGAGGGAGTCGTCGCGGATGATGTCGCCGATGACCTTGAAGAGCAGGAAGAACCAGAGCACCCAGAAGAACAGCAGGAGCATGGTCCAGAACAGGTTGAGCAGGGGGTAGTCGGCAGCGATCGTCATGATGTCTTCTCCTTGGTGGGGGACGGTGCGGCGAGGAAGTCCACGACGGCCAGCGCGCACAGGAGCGCGAGCGCCAGGCCCCCGACGACCCAGCCCGTCGGGTAGCTCCAGAGCAGATAGGTGAGGACGGCCGCCGCGATCAGGACCCAGAAGATCCACTTGCGGTGGGCGGCCACCCAGGGCCCGACCGGGCCGAGGTTCATCCCGGCGCGGTCGGCGGTGGCGCGTACGGCGCCGATGCCCGAGGACCACAGATTCCGTACGAGGGCGGCCCGGCGGCCCGTACCGGTGAGCCAGACGGCGAGTGCCACGACGACGCCGAGCACGACGGCCATACGGACGGTCGTGCGCAGGAAGTGGGTCAGCGCGTCGTACACCGCACCCGCGGCGGGCTGCGATACGTCCTGCGGCAGGGCGTCCAGGTAGATCGGCCGGAAGACGGTCAGAGCGACGCCGAGCAGGGCGACCGCGGCGGCCACGCAGAGTGCGGCGGTCACGACGGCTCTGCGGCGGTTGCGGGCGAGCAGGACACCGCCGGCGATGAGGAGCAGGGCGAGTACGGGCAGCCAGTTACCGGCCAGCTGGAGCAGCCGGAACCCGGTGCGGGCCTTGGTGATGTCCTCGGACTTGGCGACGGGGAAGTCGGTGTGGACCTCGGGGATCTGCTCGGCGATCGTGAGCCCGGAGTCGACGAGGCGCTCCTTGACCTGTTCGACCACCGGACCGAGATCCAGGGTGACCTGGCCGTCGTCGAGTTTCACCGCGCCGCCGCCGTCTCCCGTGAGGGCCTTGTTCATGGTGGCGTGGGCCTTGCGGTTGAGCTCGGTCCACAGCTGCCCGAAGGCGTCGGACCCGACGACGTCCAGCGCCTTGTCGTTGACGAAGCTGCGCACGGCGCCGTCGAGGGAGTCCCCGAGCTTGCCCAACGCCTTCTCCAGGAGCGGGCGTTCATCGCTCGCGGCGGAGGAGAGCAGGGCGTTCAGGTCGATGTGGTCCATGGCCGCGTCGGTCACGCGGGCGGCGACGGCCTGCTGGACATCGGGGTCGGAGGCGAGCGGCTCGACCGTGTCGACATAGCGGTCGGTGTCGCCGATGACGCCGGAGGCCCAGGCGGCCACCACGCTCAGCGGGGCGAGCAGACAGCCGAGGGTGATGAGGACGGCCGCGAGGAGGGAGCGGCCCGTGCGGCGCGGGCGCGGCGCGGGCTGCTCGGCCTCGAGCGCGGCGACGCGGGCACGCAGACGCGCGAGCTCCCGCGCGTCGTCCGCGCCCGGTTCCGCCATGCCGTCCGCCACGTCGGCCACGTCGGCCACCTCCAGGTCGTATCGCTCAGCGAAACCCGTGGGGTGGGTGGGGGCGATCGGCGCAGGGCCATTCGGGTGAATGCGGACGGTGCGCGGATGAGGCCTCGGGAGGAGGGGGTGGGAGTGAAGGGAGCGGGATGGGAGGGACCGGGATGGGAGGGAGCAGGATGGGAGGGAGCGGGAGTGAAAGGGGTGGGAGTGAAAGGGGTGGGAGTGGAGGGGACCGGCAACCTTCGGGTGGGGCGTGGCGACCTCAAGGAGTCAGACGTCGTCCACCCGTGAGGTCTCCGATGTTGCAGATCGCCCCACGCACGCGCCGCCACCCCCGCCCCCACCCCCACCGCCATCGCCGTCCCGGGCGTCTGCTCGCCGTGCTGACGGTGGCCGCCATGCTCGGTGGAGCGGGCACCTTCGCGGCGGACCGGTTCGCCGCCGCCGAGGACCAGGCCGCCGCCGCAGCGGACCGGCTCTCCACCTCCGTCGACAGCGCGGCCGAAGCCCTCGCCACCGCACGCGTCGCCGAGCGGCTCGACCGTGGGCTTGTCGCCGTGCCCGCGTCCGGCGGTGTGCTCGTCACCTGGCGGATGCTCGGCGACGATCCGGCCGGGGTGTCCTTCCGGCTGTATCGCGACGGCGCGCTCGTCGAGGAGACGACGAAGACCAACTTCCTCGACACCGCGGGCGGCGCGAACTCCGCGTACGAGATACGAGCGGTCGTCGGCGGGGCCGAGAAGCCGGGTGGGAAGGCCGGCGTCTGGGGCGCGGGCCGGCTCGACATCCCGCTGCAGAAGCCCGCGGGCGGCACCACCCGCGACGGGGTGGCCTACACCTACTCCGCCAACGACGCCTCGGCCGCCGACCTGGACGGCGACGGACAGTACGAACTGGTCCTGAAGTGGGCGCCGTCCAACGCGACCGACGTCGCCAACTCCGGTACCTGCACGGGTCCGACGGTCTACGACGCGTACGAACTCAGCGGTGAGCGGCTGTGGCGGATCAACCTCGGGACGAATGTCCGCAGCGGTTCGCACTACGACTCGTTCCAGGTCTACGACTACGACGGGGACGGCAGGGCCGAGATGGCCGTGCGGACCTCGGACGGGTCCAAGGACAGTGCGGGCACGGTCATCGGGAGCGCCACCGCGTCCCATCTGGCCGACAACTGCGCGGTGTTGAGCGGGCCCGAGTATCTATCGGTCTTCAACGGCCAGACCGGCAAGGTCATGGACTCGGAGACCTTCCAGCCCGCGCGCGGCGCGGTCTCCGACTGGGGTGACACCTGGGGCAACCGCGAGGGGCGGCTGCTCTCCGCCACCGCGTATCTGAACGGTTCCAAGCCCAGCATGATCTTCAGCCGCGGTATCTACGAGCGGATCGCGATCGCCGCGTACGACTGGAACGGCACGCAGATCACCCGCCGCTGGACCTTCGACACCAACAGCTCCACCAACTACGGCAAGGGCTACGACCAGCAGGGCAATCACAACCTCGCCGTCGCCGATGTGGACGGCGACGGCAAGGACGAGATCATGTACGGCGCCATGGCCGTGGACGACAACGGCAGCGGGCTGTGGACCACGAAGCTGGGGCACGGGGACGCGCTGCACGTCGGTGACCTCGATCCGTCGCGCCCCGGGCTCGAGTCCTTCAACGTGCATGAGCACACCGACTCCGCGTACGGCTACGAGATGCATGACGCGCGTACCGGCGAAATCCTGTGGGGCGCCAAGACCGGTACGGACGTCGGGCGCGGGATCTGCGCGGATCTGACGTCCGCGCACTCCGGGGCGGAGTGCTGGTCGAGCGGTGGCGGTCTTTACACGGCCAAGGGCACGAAGATCAGCGACGCCGTTCCCGGGTTCGGCGGCGGGCCCTCGTACAACTCCGCGATCTGGTGGGACGGCGATCCGCAGCGTGAGCTGCTCGACCACCGCTGGTCGGGGACGGCCGGCTCAGGCTACGGGCAGATCCTCAAGTACGACGGCGACAGCGAGTTGACCCGTATCTGGGCCGACACCGACGCCCGCTCCAACAACTGGACCAAGGGCAACCCTGCGCTGAGCGCGGATCTGCTCGGTGACTGGCGCGAGGAGATGATCTGGCGGAACGCGGATTCGACGGCGCTGCGGCTCTACACGACCCCGTATCCGACCGAGTACCGGCTGCCGACGCTGATGCACGACCCCGTGTACCGGCTCGGGGTGGCCTGGCAGAACACCGGCTACAACCAGCCGCCGCAGGTGAGTTACTACCTCGGCAGCAAGTAGGGCATGGATGAGAGAGAGCGAGGCGGCGGCACTGACGGGGAGGTCGAGTGCCGCCGCCTCGCGGCTGTGTGGGAGTAAGCAGCTATGTGGGAGCAAGAGGGCGTGGGCCGCTACTTGGCGTACAGGAGCGTGCCGAAGCCGAGCTGGTCGAAACCGCCGCTGTTCGGCCCGTAGTCACCGCCGCCGCCCTCCGCGCGGCCCTTCTCGGCGATGGCCGTGATGTACGGGACGGAGAGCCTGCGCCGGCGCGCGTAGTGGAAGTGCAGCTGGTCCCAGACCGGGCGGGCCTGACCGCGGGCCACGTCGGAGATCACGGTGTGCTCGCGGTGGGCGCAGTTCTGGCCGGTGCCCCAGCTGTACTTGGTGAAGGGGACGTCCTGGCCGAGGTTGTACCTGGCCACGTACTGGGCGGCCTTCATGAAGCGGTTGTCGTCATAGCCGTAGAGGTCGTCACCCTGGTTCCAGGCCATCTCGCAGATCGCGCCGAGCTGGCCCATGCCCATCATGGTGTGGCCCTGGTCGCGGCCGGACTCCTGCCACTGGGCGAGGCTGTGCCCCTCGAAGTCGTCGTAGACGAAGGGGATGGCCTTGGCGAACGCGCCGTTGCCGTCGCCCGTCTTCAGATACGTGACGGCCTGGTCGTAGAGCGCCGCGTCGTCGCAGAAGATGCCGATGGCCATGATCGAGGCGAGGGTGCAAAGGTCCCAGTTCGCCCAGTAGTTGGTGATGCAGGCATCGTTGTGGCCGGCCAGGAACTGCTGGTTGAGGGGCAGGAAGGCGGTCTTGAGCATGTTCTGGAAGCGGGCGAGCTCGAAGCCGGGGTAGTCGCGCACCAGCTCGGCGGCGTTGGCGAACTGCCAGCCGTAGATACCGGCCGCCAGGAAGCGGTCCGCGTTGCCGGTGACCGAAGTGAGGCTTGCGGACCAGGCGTTGAGGATGTCGCGGGCCCGGTCACCGTGTTCACGGGAGCCGGCGATCTTCCAGCGCAGGCCGTTCTGGTAGGCGGCGTGGATGTCGCGGTAGAGCTGCACATAGTTCTGCCCGGTGCCGCCGCGGACCACGGTGGCGACCGGGCGCGGGGTCCAGGTGGACTGGGCGTACGGGTTGGCGGTCAGCCGCTGCCAGCCGCTCAGCCAGGGGTCGGCGCCGGCGGCGACCTTGACCTTGGCGCGGTTGAGTTCGCCGTACGCGTTCATCAGGCCCGGGTGCGAGAAGGTGCGGGCGGCCGGTACGGCCGCGGCGCCGGCCCGCGGTCCGCTGCCGATGACGGCCGCGCTACCGGCGGCCGCTCCGGCGACGGTGAGGCCCGCGGCGGTGCGCAGCAGGGTGCGGCGGGACAGGCCCACTCTGTGGGAGTTGTGGCGGGGCATGTGGAGGGGCTCCTGTGGGGGGAACGGGGGCGGAAACGGGATGGACCGGACGGATCGGAGTGCTCTCGCGTCCCAGCGAGAGTGCATGGATCCGTCCGGCCACCTGAACGTTGCCGCCGGCCGGCGAAAGGTTGCCGGGTCAGCAGGAGCGACTGGCCCGGGTCAGCAGATCTTCCCGGCGCCCGCCTTCGCGGCGAGCAGCGGAGCAAGGGCCCGCGGATCGTTGACCTTCGTGCGCAGCACGGGCGTCCAGCCGGCATCCGACTGCAGCTGCTCACCGGGAATCTCCGCGTTGTGCACGGCGATCAGATCGGTCTCCGTACCGTTCACGTAGTTGCCCGTGGCCGTCAGCGGGGCCTCGCTCCACTTCTTGAGGATGCGGCCCGCGCTCACGCCGTCCGGCAGCGTGAAGGAGTTCTTCTCCGCGTACAGGCGGGACTCCTTGCCGACGCCGAAGCTGTAGACGTACAACTGGCCGGACTTGACCTGGAAGTGGTTGTTGTAGGCGTCGACCTGGCCGAAGCGGACGCGCGGTGCGCGCTCGACGATCCCGGTGAAGCGGTTGTGGTGCAGGGTGACCTTCAGCTTGCCCGCGTCGCTCGCGGTCGCGCTGTCGCTGTTGCCGATCATCAAGGTCTTGTCGTGGTCCTCGAAGGAGTTCCAGGACGCGGTGACGAAGTTCGCGCCGCGCACGATGTCCAGTTCGCCGTCGTGCTGCTGGTAGATCTCCCCGTAATACGAGGGGAGCGAGCTGTCGGGGTAGCGGCCGTCGGTGAACGTGTTGTGGTCGACCCAGACATGCGTGGAGTTGTAGACCACCATCGCGTCGTACTCGGAGTTCCAGGCGCCCGTCGCACCATCCGTGGGGTCCCACTGCGGGAAGCAGTCGAGGGGGCTCTCGACGGTGAGATTGCGGATGATGACGTTGTCCGCGTCCTTGATCTGGAGGCTGCCGCCGGTGATTCCGGCGTTCCTGCCGAGGCCGATGATCGTGGTGTTGGAGGGGACGAAGGCCTTGATGGCGGCGTTCTGAGCGGTGGCGGATGCGGCGCGCAGGTCTTCCTGCGGACCGCTGACGGGGGTGTCGAGGCCCCAGACCGCGGGGTCGTAGTCGGCGAGGTACTGCGCGAAGTCATAGCCCTCGGCCTCGAAGGCCTCGCAGCCGTTCGCGGTGGCGTTCAGGGTGCCGCGGACCTTGATGATCTTCGGCTCGGTGCCGCCCGCGGCGAGGGCGGTGCGCAGCTCCTCCCAGGTCTCGACCGTGTACACGTGCTCGGGGGCGGCCTTCGAGCCTCCGGTGGTACCGGCCCCCTCGGAAGCCCAGCCGTCGCCGGCGGGGAGGGTCTGGCGAGCGGTGTCCCCGGCGGACTTGGCGTGAGCGGGGGCGGTGAGCCCGAGGGTCATGGCGGTGGCGGTGGCGGTGATGAGCAGGGCAGCGCGTCTGGCGGTACGGGGCATGGCTGTACGGGGCATGGCGGGGCTCCTTGTCAGGTCGTCGGCGCGGTGGGCCAGGTGATCCACGAGGCGGGGATCTCGTCGTCCAGGCGGCGCAGATCACGCGGGGCGAGCACGCGCGTGCGCAGGAGTTCGTCGGCGACGAGGCGGGCCACCTCGATCGCACCGAGCGGGCTGAAGTGGGTGTTGTCCTGCTTCTCGGCCGCCCAGTTGAAGTACGCCTTGCTCGGCTCGGGGCCGAGCTTGTGCCACAGCTCCAGGGACAGCGCCTGGAGGTCGAGTACGGGCACGTCCAGCTCGGCGGCCAACTCCCGCATGGCCGCCGGATATTCACCATGCGTCGGTACGGCACGGCCCTCGGCGTCAAAGCGCCGCCGCTCCACCGAGGTGGCGAACACGGGCCGCGCCCCGGCCTCGCGCGCGCCCTCCACGTAAAGCCGCAGGTAGTCCTGGTACGTGGACCACGGCTCGGTGTACCGGACGGGATCGGTGGCCTTCTCGTCATTGTGCGCGAACTGGACGAGCAGCAGATCGCCCGGCGCGATGGCGGAGAGGATCGCGTCGAGCCGCCCCTCGTCGGCGAAGCTCTTCGAACTGCGGCCGTTCATCGCATGGTTGGCGACCCGCACCCCCCGGTGCCCCCGGTGCAGGAAGAAGGGGAGCGCCATCCCCCACCCGGTCTCGGGTGCGGCGTCGGCGTACTTCTGGGCGGCGGTGGAGTCACCGGCGATGTAGAGGGTGCGCGGCCTCGGCGTGCGAGCGGAGGCCGATCCGGCACTGGCGGCGACGGCGACGGCCGCCAGCACACCGGTCCCGGCGAAATGTCTACGGGACATCGACACGACGTTGTGCCTCACTTTCACGTCAGGGAGTACCAACAGGGGCGCGGGGAACTGCGCGCCCAGCCGAATCCGGCCCGCGGCCGACATCACGCGGGAACCGCGGAAGGGGCGGGCCGAACCCGAACGGCCCGCCCGCCCCCAACGGCTACTGCTGTTCCTTCCACTCCGCCTGCGCAGCGTTGAGCTGCTCGGCGAGCGTGTCCAGGAAGTCCTTCGCCGACATCTTGCCGAGCAGGACCTTCTGGAAGTTGGGCTCGTTGTCAGCCTTGGAGATCGAGTTCCAGTCCGGCAGGTAGTACGGGAGCTGGACGACCTTGACCTTGCCGCCGTTGAGCACCTCGGCCGCGAGCTTGGTGGCCTCGGCCTTCTGGATCCAGTCGTCACCAGCCGCCTCGGTGTTCGCGGGAATCGCGCCGGCCGACTCGTTCCACTTGCTGTTGGACTCGTGCGAGGCGGCGAACTCCATGAACTTCCAGGCCGCCTCCTTGTTCTTCGACGCCTTGAACAGACCCAGGCCGTCCACCGGGTTGGAGACCTGGACCCGGGTGCCGTCCTCCTGCGTCGGCGCCGGGATGCCGCGGAATTTGCCGTCGAGGGCCTTCACGTGGTCCTGGTACGAGCCGAGGTTGTGGCTCAGCATGCCGATCTGGCCGCTGTCCCACTGCGCGACCATCTTCTTGAAGTCGTTGTTGACGTCGGCGGACGGCGTCGTCTTCTTGTACAGCCCGACGTACTTCTCCAGGGCGGCCACGTTCTTGGGGTCGTTGACGGTGGTCTTGTCGCCGTTCCAGAACGAACTGACCCCGGACTGGCCGTACGAGGCGTCCAGGGCCTGGGCGATGGAACCCTCGCCGCCTCGGATGGTGTAGCCGAACTTGTTCTTGCCCGAGTCGGTCAGCTTCTCGGCGGCCTCGTAGAACTTCGGCCAGGTCGAGGGCTCTTCGAGACCGGCGGCCTCGAACAGGTCGGTGCGGTACCAGAGCGTGCCGTTGTTCGCCGAGGTCGGCACGGTGTACAAGTCCTCGCCACCGCCGGCGGCGCGCACGCTGTCGACCATGGCCGGGCTGAGCTTGCCCTTCAGCTTGCTCTTCTCGACGCGGTCGCCCACCGGCTCGAGCGCGTCCTGCGCGACGTAGCTGGCGAGCATCGCCGTGCCCATGCCGCCGACGTCCGGCAGCCCGCCGCCCTGCAGTGCGGTGTCGTACTTCGACTGGACGGACTCTGAGGGGATCCCGACGTACTTGACCTTGATGTCCGGGTTGGCCTTCTCGAAGTCGGCGATGATCTCCTTCCAGATGTCGGTGCGCACACCGCCGTTGTTGTCCCAGAAGGTGATCTCGCCCTTGCCGGAGCCCTCTTCGCCCTTGTCCCCTGCCTTGCCGCTGCCGTCGTCGCCGCAGCCCGCGGCGGTCAGGGCGAGCACAGTGGCGAGGGCGAACGCGGTGGCGCCGCGGCGTCGTGGTCCGGAGCGGAACGGGTTACTGTTCATGATCGGCTCTCTCTCGTGGATGGTCTGCTCAGGTGAAGGGCGCGGCTCGGCACGGATCCCGGGCGCGCGGGTAGTCCGCGGCTCAGCACGGGTTCCAGCCGCGCAGGTAGTCCGCGGTCTCGTGGTCGTCCGCGAGCGCGGGGTCGAGCTGGGGGCGGTCCGGGCCTTCGGGTGCGGCACCCGGCCCGTACGTGCGGTATTCGGCGAACCGGGCGTCGCGCCACGAGAAGCCGCTCATGTCCGTCCAGGGCGCGGCCTTGATCGCCGCGGGCAGCTTGGTGTCGCGGATCAGCATCTGCCCGATGGCGTCGGGGTTGCCGCTCGGATGCCAGGGCCGGCCGAGGTGGAAGGTGCCGGCCGGGGCGTCGCTGAGCACCGTGGAGTCGGTGATCAGAATCCCGTACGGGTTGTCCTTCCAGGTCGAAGGGGCCGTCAGATAACCGTTGTTGAGGTCCGAGCCGCGACTCAGGGCCTTGATCACCGAGTCCTCGATGACGGTGCTCGCCCGTCCGTAGATGAAGTCGACATCGCCCTCGATGTAGGAGTCGCGGACGTAGACCCGGGAGATCTCGGTGAGCACCGGGGAGTCGGTCATCAGGGTGTCCTGGTTGCCGAGCAGCGCGACATCCTCAAAGAACAGCCGGTCGCCGGTGGTCTTCACGGCGAGCGCCTGCTCGCCGTTGATGTCGAAGGCGCCCTCGTCGAAGTCGTTGGCGATCGTGAGGTTGCGGGCGGTGAAGTCGTCGCCGCGCACCATCACGGTGGCGCTGCCGGAGGACCCCTGGGTGGTGCCGTCCGGCTTCAGCTCGCCCTGCGGCGTATTGAAGACGATCTTGGTGTCGCCGCGGTCGCGGCCGGTGCCCACCAGGCTGATGCGGTGCTGCTCGTCCCCGATTCTGACCTTCTCGCGATACGTGCCCGGGGCCAGCTTGATCGTCACGGGCTCGGTGTTGCCGGCCGGGACCGTGTTCACGGCGTCCTGCACGGTGGGGTACTGGGACGGGACCTTCAGGACGGTGGGACGGTGGCCCCGGTCAGGGGCGTCTGCGGACGCGGGAAGCGTGCCTGCGGTGATCAGCAGGACGGTCAGCGCACCGGCTGCGGCCAGGCGAGGGCGTACGGTTTTCGGCATCACGGCTCCTGAAAGGCGTACAGATGAAGGGAGTTGCGGTGGTGCGGTCGTACGTGAAGGACTGCCGGGCGAGGTTCAGACGGCCCGTATCCGAAAGTGCGTGAACAGCGCCGAGCCGGCCGGCTCCCCGCCCGCGGGAGCCAGCGCGAACAGCCCGAGCAGCGCACCGACCCAGCGCCACGGCGCGGCGGTGAACTCGGGCCCGGCGGCCCGGAACCCGTCCCCCGTATCGGCCAGGAACCGGCACCGCCCGCCCGCACCGGCCTCGATCCGCAGCCGCGCCCGAGCGGCCGCACCCCTGGCCAGGGGCTTGGCATACGCGGCATCCCGCTCGTGCTCCGCCACCGGTTCCGCGAACCGGTGCACGAGCCGGACACCCCCGTCCGCACCCCGCTCGAGCCCCACCCACCGGTAGGCGTCGCCGAGCAGCACCAGACCGGCGCGCGCACCGACCGCGGGCGAGTGGAGTTCGAGCTCGACCGTGACGGTCGCGGGGACACCGGGCAGCCGCTGCGTGAGCACGCTCGGCACCCGCCGCAGATCATCGGCCGCCGAGGTCCGCACACACGCGAGCCGCAGCCCGTCCGCGTATCCGCCCTCGGTCAAGGCGGCCCGCGGATTCCCGGTCCACTGCCATTGGGGCCCGAAGCGTCCGCCCGGGAAGTCGTCGTCCGTGTCCGGTGCACAGAGCGGCTGTTGGGGCAGATCGGGCTTGGGGTGTACGGCGACGGGTGTGCCCTCGGCGCCGATCACCGGCCAGCCGTGCACACCCCAGCGCATCGGCTGCAGATGGACGACCCGTCCGTATGCCCCGCGCTCCTGGAAGTGCAGGAACCAGTCCTCGCCGTTCTGGGTGCGCACCCAGCCGCCCTGGTGAGGGCCGTTGACGGCGGTGTCGCCCTGGGCCAGGACGATACGCTCCTCGTACGGGCCGAAGAACTCCCGCGCCCGCAGCGCCCCTTGCCAGCCGGTCGCCACTCCCCCGGCGGGCGCGAAAATCCAGTACCAGCCGTCGTGGCGATAGAGCTTGGGCCCTTCGAGGGTGAACCAGCCGGGGATGGTGTCCCCGTCCACGATCACCTTGCCCTCGTCGAGCAGCCCGGTGGCGTCGGGCCGCATCCGGTGGCCGGTGAGCCGGTTCTTGATCCCCGAGCGGGAGCGGGCCCAGGCGTGCACGAGATACGCCTCGCCGCTCTCCTCGTCCCACAGGGGGCACGGGTCGATCAGCCCCTTGCCCTCCTTGACCAGGTGCGGTGAGGTCCAAGGACCCTCGGCGAAACGGGAGTTGATCTGGAAGATTCCCTGGTCGGGGTCGCCCCAGAAGATCCAGAACCGTCCGCCGTGGTGCCGCAGCGAGGGCGCCCAGACTCCGCAGTCGTGCCGCGGGGCAGCGAAGGACTCCTCGGGTACGAGGCGGTCCAGGGCGTGGCCGATCAGGGTCCAGTTGACGAGGTCGCGGGAGTGCAGCAGGGGCAGTCCTGGCGCGCGGCCGAAGCTGGAGGCCGTCAGGTAGTAGTCCTCGCCCACCCGCAGGACGTCCGGGTCGGACCAGTCGGCGTTCAGAACCGGGTTGCGGTACGTGCCGTCGCCGAGGTCGGCGCTGAACGGGGTGCTCACCGGCCCACCGCCTCCTCTGCCTCCCGTACGAGCGCGGCGGCGGACTCGCGGTCGAGCCGGCCGTCGGCGATCACCGTGACGATCCGGCGGACCAGCGCCTCGCCCTCCCCGAGCGGCAGCCGCCCGTCGAAGGCCAGCGAGGAGCCCACCCCCGGATAGCCCGCGGTCCGTACGAACCAGGGGTCGCGGCGGGTGGCGGGTGTGGCACCGGCGAACACCAGCGACCAGGTGGAACCGGTGATCGCGACCCAGTCGGCGCGGGCGCCGTGCACCGCCGTCTCGCCCTCGGCCTCGGCCGTGAACACCCGGGGTGCGATGGCCTCCTTGGGCGCCCGCCAGAAGAAGCCGCCGTACGCGGCGCCGGAGCGCCCGTTGGTCTGCGGACTACCGAAGGTCAGCGGCCCCTCGGTGGCGTTGAGCAGGGAGAAGGTGAAGTCCAACACCCAGGCGGATGGGGAGAGTTGAGCGACGGAGACGGTGCGGCGCTCCCGTAGCAGCAGAGCATCGTCCGCCACCCACTCCAGCTCCTCGACGAAGCCGTCCTCATCCCGCAGCGGGAAGCCGGTGTGGCGCTGCACCCCGTGGTTGTCGAGCTCGGTCGGGCCGCGGCCGGGCAGATAGGTGCTCCCGCCCCAGAAGTTGTGCCCCTCGACGTCGGGGATCGCGACACCGGCGCCGAGGTGGTGGATGTGGTCGGCCGGGCGTTCCTCGGTGACCGGCGTGCCGGCGAGGGTGTGCACGGGGTGGAGGTAGGGGCGCGGCGAGAGGCGGACCGGCAGGTCGGGGTAGGTGCGGTAGCGGGCCACCGGCCGGCCGGCGCAGTGCAGGAGCAGATCGCCGAGTACGTCCATGGTCATCGTGCCGTCACCTCCGCGGGCTCGGCCCATTCGGCGCCGAGCTCCGAGAACAGGCCGAGGCTCTCGGCGCAGGCATGGGTGAGCGCGTCGATCCCGGGCACGACACGGCGTCCGTCCGGGGACGTCTCCCAGACGTACGGCTCCAGTTGGCGCGGCTCGGGTGCGAGCCTGATCGCTTCGAGCACGCTCATGAACGCGCCCGTGCGCTCCGGCGGGACAAGGAGTCCGACGCCTTCCGTCACGTGCTCGACCAGGTTCTCCAGGAGATCCACCCGCCCGTAGTGGATCTCTTCGGGCCCGTGGCCCGCGCGCTGCAGCAGGATCCGGTCCTCGCGGTAGAAGAACGTGATCCGGCCCTGGGTGCAGTGCGCCATCACATACGGTTCCGCGGACTTCTCGGCGCAGAGCGTGGCCGCGACCGTGACCCGGCGGCCCGCTGCCGTGGTGAGGCGGAGGCAGGAGGTGTCGTCGGCTTCGATGGCGTACGCGTGGAAGAGTTCGGTCTCGATCCGGGAGAGGTCCTCGGCACGCGTGCTGCCTTCGAGCGCGAGTGCGGTCGCGACCGCGTGCGCGAGGGGGTTGGTGAGCACCCCGTCGACCACGTCGCGGCCGTCGAGACGGCGGCGTCCTGCCCAGGGTGCGCGGCGGTAGTACGCCTCGTCCCTGGTCCACGCGCCCGCCGCGCCGATCCCGGTCAGCTCACCGAGGTCGCCGGAGGCCAGGACGTCACGGATCGCGGGGACGGCCCGCGAGCCCAGGGACTGGAAGCCGATCTGGCAGGCCACGCCCGCTTCCCGGGCACCCTCTTCGATCCGGTGGAACTCGGCGAGCGACGGCGCCGGGGGCTTTTCGAGCAGCAGATGGACACCGCGGGCCGCGGCGGCGAGCGCCAGATCCGCGTGCGTGGGGATCGGGGTGCAGATGATCGCGACCCGGGCGCCGGTCTCGTCGAGGAGCCCGGCGAAGTCCGAGGACTGGCGTATGCCGGTGAAGCCTTCGAGCTCCTCACCCACCAGCGGCGTCAGCTCGCAGATCCCGGCAAGCCGCACCAGACCGCGTTCGGCCAGGCGCCGGATGTTGCGCAGATGCCAGCGGCCGTGGCCGCGCGCACCGGCGAGCACCAGCGGAAGCGGGGTGGCCACCCCGTGCGAGGCGCTCATCCCTTCACCGCCCCCGAACTGAATCCGGTGATCAGCCACTTCTGGATGAACGCGAACACGATGACCACGGGGACGGCCGCGATGATGCCGCCGGCCGCGAGCGCCCCCATGTCCACGCTGTCAGCGCTGAGCAGGGTGTTGAGGCCGACCGGGATGGTCTGCTTGTCCTGGACGCTCAGGAACATCAGGGCGAACAGGAAGTGGTTCCAGGCGTGCACGAAGGCGAAGGAGCCGACGGCTATCAGGCCGGGGCGCAGCAGCGGCAGGACGACCACACGGAAGGCGTTGAAGCGGTTGCAGCCGTCGACCCAGGCGGCCTCTTCCAGGGAGTACGGGACGTTCTTGATGAACCCGCTGATCAGGATCATCGACAGCGGCAGCTGGAAGACGGTCTCCGCGATGACCACGCTGACCAGGGAGTTGATCATCTGGAGCTCGGCGAAGATCTGGAACAGCGGGACCAGCAGCAGCGCGCCCGGCACGAACTGCGAGCAGAGCAGCGCCAGCATGAAGCCCCGCTTGCCGCGGAAGTCGAAGCGGGCGAGCGCGTAGCCGCCGATCAGGGCGACCACCGTGGTCAGGACGAGGGTGGCGAGACCGGTCCAGACGCTGTTCATGAAGTAGGTGCCGAAGCTGCGCTCGGTCCACACCTTGGCGAAGTGCTCGCCGGTCATGGGCCAGGGCACCAGCGAGGTCGAGCCCGCTGGGCGTACGGCGAAGAGCAGGATCCAGTAGAAGGGGATCAGGGTGAAGAGCAGATAGATCCCGAGCGGCAGATAGATCTGCCAGCGCGGTGCCTCGTCCCAGGCCCGACGGTGCTTGGTGCGCGGGGACTTGGGCGGCTCGGGGGTCTGCGTACGGGTCTCCGCAGGGGCGATCTCGGTGATCACTTCTGCTCACCGCCGAACTTGCTGAGGCGCAGATAGAGGAACGAGAAGAAGAGCAGGATCACGAAGGCCACCGTGGTCAGGGCCGAGGCGTAGCCGAAGTTGTGGGCGTCCACGCTGGTGTTGGCCACATACAGCGGCAGCGTGGTGGTCTCGCCGGCCGGTCCGCCGCCGGTGAGCGTGTAGAGGAGGTCGACGTTGTTGAACTCCCAGACGCAACGCAGCAGCGTCGACAGGACGATGGCGTCCTTGAGGTGCGGCAGCGTGATGTGGAAGAACTGCCGGATCCGGCTCGCACCGTCCACCTCGGCGGCCTCGTACAGGTCCTTCGACACGGACTGCAGGTCGGCGAGGATGAGGATCGCGAAGAAGGGCACCCCGCGCCACAGATCGGCGACGATCGCGGCGGGGAAGACGGTGCCGGTGTCCGAGAGCCAGGACGTGCCGTACTCGCCGATCCCGAAGTCCGCGAGATAACGGGTGATCCCCGTCTGGGAGTTGTAGAGCAGCACCCAGATCACCGAGGTCAGCACGCCGGAGACGGCCCAGGGCGAGAAGACGAGGGCGCGGCCGAGACCGCGGCCCACGAAGGTCTGGTTGACGATCAGCGCGAGGGCGAGACCGAAGAGCAACTGCAGTCCGACCTCGACGAAGACCCACTTGGCGCTGAAGAGCAGGGTGTCCCAGAACTGCGGGTCGTCGGTGAAGATCTTCGTGAAGTTCTCGAAGCCAGCGAACCCGTTGCGCCAGGGCTTGGTCGGGTTGAAGTGCTGCAGGCTGTAGTAGAAGACGCTGAGCACCGGGTACGCGATGAATCCCAGCATCAGCAGGGCCGCGGGCGCGATCAGCAGATACGGGAGCCTGCGCGGCGTCACCGACCTGCGGCGCCTGGGTGTCTCCTGCTGTGGTGGTGGTTTCGCCACGGCTGCGGCTTGGGCCATGACCGGGTCTCCGTTCTGAGTTCGAAGCGCTTCGCACACGCCGTTCGAAATCTCGTACAAGTAGAGGGTGTTGAGGGATCAGCCCGCGTAGGGGTCCGCCACCTTGCCCGGCCGGGCGAGGAAGCCGAAGTCGCAGCCGGTGTCGGCCTGCGTGATGTGCTCGGAGTACAGGGCCCCGTAGCCGCGCTCGTAGCGTTCGGGCGGCGGGGTCCAGTCGGCGCGGCGGCGCTCCAGCTCGTCGTCGTCGACCTCCAGACGGAGCGAACGGGCCGCCACATCAAGGGTGATGAGATCTCCCGTACGCACCAGGGCGAGCGGTCCGCCGATATGCGATTCGGGAGCGATGTGCAGCACACACATCCCGTACGAGGTGCCGCTCATCCGCGCGTCGGAGATCCGCACCATGTCCCGTACACCCTGTTCCAGGAGGTACTTGGGGATCGGCAGCATCCCGTACTCGGGCATCCCGGGCCCGCCCTTGGGACCGGCGCCGCGAAGGACCAGGACGTGGTCCGCGGTGATGCCGAGCGCCGGGTCGTCGATGGTGCGCTGCAGGGTCCGGTAGTCGTCGAAGACGACTGCGGGTCCGGTGTGCTTGAGCAGGTGCTGTTCGGCGGCGATGTGCTTGATCACGGCGCCGTCGGGGCACAGGTTGCCGCGCAGTACGGCCACTCCGCCCTCTTCCGCCACCGGGTCGGTGCGCGGCCGGATCACGGCGTCGTTGTGCACCATCGCGCCGGCGAGCTGTTCGCGCAGGGTGGTGTGCGCGACCGTCGGCCGGTCGAGGTGGAGCAGATCGGTGATACGGGACAGGAAGCCGGGCAGTCCGCCCGCGAAGTGGAAGTCCTCCATCAGATACGGGCCGCCGGCCGGCTGGACGTTGGCGAGCACCGGGACCGTGGGGGCGATGCGGTCGAAGTCGTCGAGGGTGAGCTCCACGCCCGCGCGTCCGGCCATGGCGATCAGGTGGATCACGGCGTTGGTGGAGCCGCCGAGGCCGAGCACGGTGGTGACGGCGTCCTCGAAGGCCTCGCGGGTGAGGATGTCGCCCAGCCTGAGGCCCTGCCGTACGAGCTCCACGATCCGCAGTCCGGCCGATGCGGCCATCCGCTCATGGCCCGAGTCGACGGCCGGGACGGACGAGGCGCCGGGCATCGTCACACCGAGCACCTCGGCGGCGGCGGTGAGCGTGGAGGCCGTGCCCATGGTCATGCAGTGGCCGGCCGAGCGGGCCAACCCGTTCTGCAGTTCGCCCAGTTCACAGTCCCCGAGCCGGCCCGCGCGGTGCTCGTCCCAGTACTTCCACATGTCCGTACCCGACGCGAGCGTCTCGCCGCGCCAGTGTCCTGGCAGCATCGGCCCGGCCGGCACGAACACGGTCGGCAGGTTCATCGACGCGGCGCCCATCAGCAGCGCGGGGGTCGTCTTGTCGCAGCCGCCGAGGAGCACGGCGCCGTCCACCGGGTACGAGCGCAGCAGCTCCTCGGTCTCCAGGGAGAGGAGGTTGCGGTAGAGCATCGGGGTCGGCTTCTGGAAGGTCTCCGAGAGTGTGGAGACCGGGAACTCCAGCGGGAATCCGCCCGCCTGCCACACCCCGCGCTTGACCGCCTGGGCGCGGTCGCGCAGATGGGAGTGACAGGGGTTGATGTCCGACCAGGTGTTGAGGACCGCGATCACCGGCTTGCCGAGGTGCTCCTCGGGCAGATAGCCGAGCTGGCGGGTGCGGGCGCGGTGGCTGAACGAGCGCAGTCCGCCGGCCTCGTACCACTGGCTGCTGCGCAGCTCGGGCCCGGTCGCCTGCGGGCCGGTCCCTTCCGGTGCGCTCACAGCGACCACTCCCCCGCTATCGCCGCGACCTCCGCACGGGCGGCGGAGGGCAGCGGACTGCTGGGCGGGCGGACCTCGCGGCGGCACAGGCCGAGCGAGGCGAGGGCCTCCTTGACGACGGTCACGTTGTACGCGGAGCCGTCCTCGGCCCGCAGTTCCTCGAAGCGGCGGATCTCTTCCCAGACCTTCATTGCGGCGGGGTGATCGCCTGCTCGAAGCGCTTCGATCATGGACAGCGAAAGGCCCGGTGCGACGTTCACGAGCCCTGAGGTGAAGCCGGTGGCTCCCGCCGAGAAGTAGGAGGGCGCGTACGACTCGGCGAGTCCGGCCACCCACACGAAACGGTCGAGCCCCGCGTCGCGGGCGAAGGCGGCGAAGGTCACCGGGTCGGGGACCGCGTACTTCACCCCGATCACGTTCGGGCAGGCCTCCCCCAGCTCCGCGAGCCGCGCACCGGGCAGCCGCGGATTGCGGAGGTACGGGACGACGCCCAGCTCGGGGACGGCCTCGGCGATGGCGTGGTGGTAGTCCACCCAGCCGTCGGCGCTGACGTAGGGGTGCACGGGCTGGTGCACCATCACCATCCGGGCGCCGGCGTCGCGTGCGTGCCGCGCCGCCGCGACGGCGGTGGGCACCTCATGGCCGATCCCGGCGATGACCGCGCCCTGGCCGTCGGCCACCTCGACGGTCAACTCCAGTGCCCTGCGCCGCTCTTCGGGGTCGAGGGCGTAGAACTCTCCGGTGTTCCCGTTCGGGGTCAGCGTGCGCACCCCGGCGTCGAGCAGCCTGCGCAGCAGGACCCGGTGGGCGGGCTCGTCGATGCCGCCGTCCTCGGCGAAGGGGGTGACGGGGATCGCCACCACATCGGCGAGCGCGGCCCGTTCAGCGGTGAAGTCGAAGGCGGTCATGCGCTGTGACCCCCCTCGGTCTCGTCCGAAACGGCCTGTTCAGGGGTGGCTTCGGGAAAGGCGTGGCGTACGAAGTCCGCGATGTGCGCGTGCAGCGCGGCGGCCGCCCCCTCGCCGTCGCCGGCCCGGGCCAGACGCAGGATCTCCTGATGCTCGGCGGCCTCCTTCTCCCAGGAGGGCCGCGCCGCCCAGGCCACCGCCGAGACCAGCGCGGCCTGGTCGCGGACCTCGTCGAGCATCCGGCCGAGCAGCGGATTGCCGCAGGGCAGGTAGAGGGCGCGGTGGAAGTCCCGGTTGGCCAGGCTGCGTTCGGCGGCGTCGGCGGCGGCCTCGGAGCGGGCGAGCGCTTCGGCGGCCTCCTCGAAACCGGCCCTGCGGCCGATGGCACGGCGCAGCGCCTCGGGCTCCAGAAGCAGCCGCACGTCGTAGACCTCGTGCGCCATCTCCGCGTCGACCATGCGCACGGTGACGCCCTTGTACTGGCTCATCAGGACGAGTCCTGTGCCGGCGAGCGTCTTCAGCGCCTCGCGTACCGGCGTCTTGGACACCCCGAAACGGGCCGCCAGTTCGGTCTCCACCAGGGCCTGTCCGGGGACCAGCTGTCCGGTGAGGATGCCGTGCTTGATCGCCTCCAGGACGTACTCCGTCCTGGAAGGGATCGGGCTGGGCGCTGCGAAGGTCATCAAGCCTCGGCTCTCGCGTATCACGTCTCATATATGACGTACGAAATATGACGTGCCGAAGCTAAGGCGGGGACAGCGCGCCGTCAACGCTTCGGACAGAACTTCTTTGTGGATACGGGGAGTTCGGGCATCCCCTCCGCCAACCGCCCGACGCGCAACGCGCCCAGGCCCTCGGCGTACGCGAGCGCACACCGAGGGCCGAGGAGCAAACACCGGCGGAGGAGTCAGGGATAGGTGATGTCCGAGGCGGTGTAACGGCAGTAGGTGCCGTCGGGGCCGGAGCCCAGCTTCGAGGGCTCGTCGCCGGTGTTGTTGCCCTGGAATCGGGTGCAGGGCGTGATCTTGCGGTTCGGGTCGCCGTGGATGCGGATGTTGCGCAGGGCCGCGGTGTCGCCGTAGTTCTGGTTGATGCCGACGACCGAGTTGCCGGGGGCGGTGAGGTCGACGTCGTTGATGATGATGGTGCGCTTGTACTGCGTGGAGCAGTTGCCGCAGGAGCGGACCAGCTTGCCGAAGTCCGAGACCTGGAACTTGGTGACGACGAGTTTGCCGGCGCCGTTGAACTGCAGCACCTTGTCGTTCGCCTTGCGGGCGCCGCCGCCGTAGACCGTGTAGACGGACGAGGCCGACTTGCCCTTGAACGTGGCGGCGTCCTCGCCGACGTCCTCCCACCAGACGTTCTGCAGGGTGCAACTGCCCAGACAGTGCACGCCGTCGGCGGCGGGCGAGCCGATGATCACGTTCTTGAGCGTGGCGCCGTCCTGGAGGACGAACATCGGGTCCTGGCCCTCGTCCTGGCCGCCGTCACCGAGGTCGCCGCTGCCGTAGTAGCGCTTGTATCCGCCGTTGAGCGTGCCGGAGACCGATATGGAGGCGCTCACGGCCTGGTTGCCCGTGGCCGTCGGCCAACTGCTCGCGGCGCCCGCGGTGGACATCATGGAGCTGACACCGAGCGCCCCGCCGGTGAGCACGGTCGCCGCCGCTCCGGCGATCAGCGTCCGTCTGCGGGTCGTCCGGCGTCCGTGCCGCGCGCGCGTTTCCTTGCGTGAAGTCATGCCACGTTTCCTTGCGTGGGGGTGTGCTGACGCAAGTCAGTGGGCGCCGGGTCCCGAAAGGTTGCCGCGTACTTCGGTGCGTGCTCCTCAGCGCGCCGCGAGCCGCTCCATGAGAGCCACTCCGCGCGCCAGCAACTCCCTTTCCTTCTCGCTGAGCTCACCCTCGATGACCTGGGCGAGCCAACCCGCCCGGCGGCCACGCTCCGCCTCCAGGGCGGCACGCCCCTCCGGCGTGAGCTCGACCAGACTCTTGCGCTTGTCGGTCGGGTGCGCCCGGCGCGTGATGTGGCCCTGGTCCATGAGCAGCCCGACGGCCCGCGCCATGGACTGCGGACGCACACGCTGGTCGGCGGCGAGATCGCTGGTGGTCATGGCTCCGTCGCGGTCGAGCACGCCGAGTACGGCGACCTGGCCGAGCGGGATCTGGTCCTCGTGCTTGACGCGTCGCGTGAGCTTGCCCATCGCGGTGCGCAGCTCGGCCGCGAGAGCGGCGGATTCCGGGGTGGCCATGTCTCAGCGTAACCCGGTCTGACCAGCGAGGCTGTACAGCTTGCCTGCACAGCACGGGTGCACAGACTAGCTGTACAGCCAAACTGAACAGCAACACTGCACAGCAATGCTGTAGAGTTTTGGCCATGAACACCACCTCTCGCATAACCGACGTCCATGCCCGCCAGATCCTCGACAGCCGCGGCAACCCCACGGTCGAGGTGGACGTCACCTTGGCGGACGGCTCGCTGGGCCGCGCGGCCGTACCGTCCGGCGCCTCCACCGGAGCCCGCGAGGCCGTGGAGCTGCGCGACGGTGACCCGCTGCGCTGGCACGGCAAGGGAGTCGCCAAGGCCGTGGCGCATGTCAACGGAGAGATCGCCGAGGCCGTACGCGGCCTCGCCGCCGAGGACCAGGCCGGACTCGATGCCACGCTGATCGCCCTGGACGGCACCCCGGAGAAGTCCCGGCTCGGCGCCAACGCCCTGCTCGGCGTCTCCCTCGCCACCGCGAAGGCCGCCGCGGCCGCCCACCGGCTTCCGCTCTACCGCTACCTCGGCGGCGCGGACGCCCACGTGCTGCCGCTGCCGATGATGAACATCGTCAACGGCGGTGCCCACGCGGACAATCCGCTGGACTTCCAGGAGTTCATGATCGCCCCGATCGGTGCGGAGACCTTCGCCGAAGCCGTCCGTATCGGCTCCGAGGTCTTCCACACGCTGCGCCGCGACCTGCTCGCGGCCGGCCACTCCACGGGCGTGGGCGACGAGGGCGGCTTCGCCCCCTCGCTGCGGACGGCCGACGAGGCCCTCGACTTCGTGGTCGCCGCGATCGAGCGCGCGGGCTACCGCCCCGGCGAGGACATCGGCCTGGTGATGGACCCGGCCTCGTCGGAGTTCTTCAAGGACGGCGCTTACGACTACACGGGCGAGGGCGTGCGCCGCAGCCCGGCCGAACACGCCGACTACCTGGCCAAGTTGATCGACACCTACCCCGTCGTCTCGATCGAGGACCCGATGGCGGAGGACGACTTCGACGGCTGGCGCGATCTGACCGCGCGGGTCGGCGAGCGCTGCCAGCTCACCGGCGACGACGTCTTCTGCACCAACGAGACGCTGCTTCGCGAGGGCATCCGCACCGGCGTGGGCAACTCGATCCTGGTGAAGGTCAACCAGATCGGCACGCTCTCCGAAGCACTCGCCACGGTCCGCACCGCACACCGCGCGGGCTACACGGTCGTCATGTCCCACCGCTCCGGCGAGACGGAGGACACCACCATCGCGGATCTGGCGGTGGCCACGGGCTGCGGCCAGATCAAGACGGGCTCGCTCTCCCGCTCCGACCGTACGGCGAAGTACAACCAGCTCATCCGGATCGAGGAGGAGCTGGGACAGGCCGCGCGGTACGCGGGCAAGGAGATCCTGCGCCGGGGCTGAACCGGGTGAAGGCGCTTACGGTCAGGGTCCGCCCTCCCCGTAGGCGCTCAGTCCTGTCGCGCGAAGTCCCCGTCCACCCGCACCGGTTCGCCGTCCGCCACACCCTGCGCCGCGTACGAGTCGTCCTTCGCGTCACGGCCGCCGCCCGCGTGGTTGTACTGGCCCGCGAAGACATGCCGGCCCGCCGGGACGGTCCGCCCGTCCTTCAGGGTCCAGCGGTAGACGAGGAAACCGTCCGCCTCCACGACGTCCGAGGTGAAGTCCGCCGCCGGCAACGTCCGCCACGCACCGGTGGATTCGACCCCTTCGGTGAGCGCGATCCGCACCTCGACGACCAGGGAAGTGAGTGGCTTGGAGGTGTCCACGGTGACATCGCTCTGCGCCCAGAACTCGTTGCTGTGCGGGTTGACCGAACCGTCCGACCACAGCGGGCCGTCGCTCGTGCCGGTCCCCGCGGAGGAAGGCGGCTGCGTGGTCGGGGCGTCGGAGGCGGACGGATGCTGCGACGGCTCGTTCGAGGGCGCGTCCGATGAGGGCTTACGGGACGGATCCGGCGTCTGCGAACCCTCCTCCGTCCGCGTCGGCGAGGGCAGCGGCGTGGCCGGCTGCGGCGCCGTGGTCACGGCCGACGGGCCCGGTTTGTCGTCCCGTATGGCCGCCGTCGCCGAGATCCCGGCGACCGCCACCACGGCGGCGACCCCCACGGCCGCACCGGCGACGCGCAGCCAGTTCTTGCGCCCGGGCGGGCGCGGGGCGGCGGTGGTGGTGACAAGGGTGTCGGCCGCCATGCCCCGTTCGACACGGGCCCACATCCGGGCCTTGTCCGGGATGTGCTCCTCGGCGGCGGACCGCAGTTCGCGGCTCAACTCGTCCATCAGCGCCCGGCCTCCGGTGCGGGAGCGACCGCCCCTGCCACGTCCGGGCGCCCGCCCTGTGCCGCCGCCCGCAGCATGTCCGTCCCCGTCTTCTGTGTCGCCGAGCCGCCGAGAAGCCGCTGAAGCTCGGCCATCCCCTTGGACGTCTGGCTCTTCACCGTACCCACCGATATTCCCAGCGCCTGCGCCGTTTCACGTTCCGAGAGATCCAGCGCATGACGAAGGACCACACAGGCCCGCTTGCGGAACGGCAGCATCCGCAGCGCACGGCGTACGTCGACGACCGCCGCGACATCGGGGCCCGCACTGTCCACGGTCTCCCGCGACCAGTACAGCGCGATCCGCCGGCGCTCGCGTACGGCGCTGCGGATCCGGCTGCGCGCCATGTTGGCCACGACACCGCGGGCGTACGCCACGGGGTGATCGGCCGCGCGGACCCGGTCCCAGCGGTCCCAGACGGCGAGGAGGGCGTCGGCGGCCAGGTCGTCGGCGGCCTCGGCCTCACCGGTCACGAGGTGGGCGAACCGGGCGAGTTCGGCGTGGTGGCGCTCGAAGAAGGCGTGGAACTCCGCGGCGGGCTCTTCGGCGGCTGCGCCCACTGCGGTGGATCCTTCCCTGGTCAGCGTGGTGCCGTCAGCGCTTCTGCGGCTGCGGGGCGGTGAGCATAACAACCGTGGTTCAACCGTCGACGAGCGACCGGAAGGCGAGCTCGGCCGGACCTGCCGAGGGTCATGTCAGACCCGGGTGGGTCATGTCAGACCGAGGCCGGTCAGGTCATGCCGGACCAAGGCCGGTCAGGTCAGGTCAGGTCAGACCGGAGCCGGACCCGAGCTCGCCCGGCGGGTCAGCACCGGTTCGAGGAGGTCGAGCTTCTGGTGCTCGCGGCTCTCCAGCTGGTCCACGACCCGCTCCACCGCGCGCCGGCCCAGCTCCTGCGCGGGCAGGGCGACCGAGGTGAGCCGGACCGAGGCCTGGGCGGCGACCTGGTCGGGGCAGACCGCGACCAGCGAGACATCCTCGGGAACCGCGCGCCCCTGCTGGCGCAGCAGGCTGAGCAGCGGCTCGATCACCCCCTCGTTCTGCACCACGAGGCCGGTGGTGCCGGGCCGTTCGTCGAAGATCCGCGCGAGCTGCGCGGCCACCGCGTCATAGGTGCTCTCGGTCGGCCGGTGCAGCATCCGCACACCCAGCTCACGGGCCGCCGCGCGGGCGCCGTCGAGGGTGCGCTCGGCGAAGCCGGTATGCCGCTCGTAGACCGCCGGGGACTCGCCGATCAGGGCGATCTCGCGATGCCCGAGCTCGGCGAGGTGGGTGACGCAGGCGGATCCCGCGGCCGCGAAGTCCAGGTCCACGCAGGTCAGTCCGGCCGGGTCGGCGGGCTGCCCTATGAGGACGGCAGGGGGTGTGTTCTGGTCGAGGAGCGGCAGCCGTTCGTCCTCCAGCTCCACGTCCATCAGGATCATCGCGTCGGCGGAGGCGCTGGCCGAGATCCTTCTGACGGCGGAGGCGCCCTCATCGCCGGTGAGCAGCAGTACGTCGTAGCCGTGGGTGCGGGCGGTGGTGGTGACCGCGATGGCGATCTCCATCATCACCGGCAGATACATGTCCGTACGCAGCGGCATCATCAGAGCGATCACGTGCGAGCGGCTGCCGGCCAGCGCCCGGGCTCCGGCGTTGGGGTGGTAGCCGAGCTCACGAATGCTGCGCCGCACCCGTTCCGTGGTCTCGCTGGAGATGGCACGCTTGCCGCTGAGCACATAGCTGACGGTGCTCGGCGAGACCCCGGCCCTGCGGGCGACTTCGGCGATGGTGACCATACGGGTCCTCCTCTGGCCGCCGCAGAGCGCCCTCTTCGGCGTACCGCACGGCGAACCGCTTCGACTCGATGCTCGATCTGCGCGTGATCCACACTGCCCGCCACTGTAGATGCAGGCCCTATAGCAGTCCAGACTCAGTCGAAGCGCTTCGACAAACTACTTCCCGCGGACCGATTGCTTGTTGGCCGCCACCGCTCGCGGGGGTCGACTGTGCGCCCATCATTCCAGGGCGGGGGTACGGGGAGGGCGGGTGGCGGGGAAGGTGGGTTCGGGCGGGTGGCGGGAAAGGTGGTGGTTCGGGCGGGGGACGGCGTCGGAGGCGTGAGGGCCCCGACGATGCCGAGTGCATCCGCGCGGCCTGACGATCCCTCAGCCATACGGACCAGCCCGTCACCCGCACGACCACCCCGGACCCCTCCCCGCATGCGGGCCGGGCCTCAAGGCCCTTGGCTCTAGGGGATGGAGCGCGGGCGCCAGGCGACCGTGGCGGACGGGCAGGGTGCCGCCACCCCGGGCTTCGCAGGAGGCATACGCATGCGGACGCAGCGGAACTTGCGACGGACCGTCGTCACAGCAGCCCCGGTCGTGGTGCTCGCCGTTCTCGCGGGGGGCGCCGCTCTGACGCTGCTGCCGAAGGACGCGGCCGAGGGTGGGAAGACGGCGACCAAGCCGGTCGCCGGCGGCAACGCGGCCGGTATCAAGGTCACGGTGAACGGCTCCTCCGTGCAGGCCACCACCTCGGCCTGCACCAAGGGCGGCCGCGCCTCGCTGATCGGCGGCGGTGGCAACGCGAGCTTCGCGGGCGGACAGCAGGCCACGCTCGCCGGCGGCTCGGCGACCTGGACGAACGTGAATCCCGGCACCTACACGGTGGCCGTGGTCTGCGCCGGCGGCGACGCGGCCGGTTCGCAGCGCGTCACGATCTCCGGCAACTCGGCCACGTCGCCGACGAGCCCGGCCGGCCGGGCCCCTGCGACCACTCCGACCACCGCCCCGACCGGCACACCCACCGGGCGCCCGACCGCCCCCGTGACCACGCCCACCTACCGCCCGCAGGTCGTTCCGCAGGGCCGCGTACGGGCCGGGCTCGGCGGCGGCGCTCCCCAGCACGTCGACACCTCCACACAGATCGCGGGCGGCGTCGCCCTGGCGCTGACCGCCGGCGGCGCCGGCACGTTCCTGATCCGCCGCCGCAACCGCCGCGCCGCCCGGTAAGCACACACCCCGTACGACCGCCCGAAGGTGACCCCATGCCCGCATCCGGCCGCTACCGCCTCCCCGGCATCAAGGCACCGCTCGCCGGCACGACCGCGCTCGCGGTGCTGATCGGAGCGTGGTTCGCGGCCGAGGGTGTGCGGGGCGCGGACGCCATGGAGGCTCCGCCGCGTATCGCCGCGAAAGCGCCCGCCCGGTCCGCACCGGCGCCCGCGATTCCCGCGCTCGCGCCGTCCCAGCCCCTGGGGATCCGGATCCCCGCGATCGGTGTACAGACGATGCTGGTGGGCCTGGACGTGCTGCCCGACGGAACACTCGACGCCCCGTCACCGCTCACGCCGCAACTGGCCGGCTGGTACCAGCAAGGCACCACACCGGGCGCGGCCGGCACCGCGCTCGCGGTCGGCCACTACGACTCGGCGACCGGGCCCGCGATCTTCTACAACCTGTCGCAGCTGGGCCCGGGTCACACCATCGAGGTCGACCGCGCGGACGGCACCACCGCGATCTTCACGGTGGACTCCGTCGAACTGCACGACGGCAGCGCGTTCCCCGACACCAAGGTGTACGGCACGACGGGCCGCCCCGAACTACGCGTGATCACCTGCGGCGGCACCTACCTGCCCGGACCACCCGGCGTCGCGGGCGGCTACCAGGGCAACACGGTGGTGTACGCACATCTCAGCGGTGTGCGCTGAGAGCTGTCAACGCTCGCTGTTCATCAGCCAGTTGACGACATCCACCGCCGAATAGGCCTCACCCCGCGGACTCAGTTCGGCGAGGAAGCCGAGGTCCTGGCCGAGGGTCACCACCGGGGGTTCGACCGTGGCGCCGGGGCGCCGTTGGCCGAGGCCGATCGCGGCGAGCAGGCCGTTGCACAGGCAGACCTTGCCGTCGGCGAGTGCGGTGTCGCCGCCCTTGCGGGCGAAGGCCGCCTCGGGTTCGGCGCTGCAGCGGTAGCCGAGCGCGCCCTTGGCCGTGCGGTACGGGGTGCGCAGATAGCCGAGGTCGCAGACGCGGCGCCGCTCTTCGCGTACGGAGGGCTCGGAGAGCGTGCCGGGCAGGTCGGCGACCTTGAAGGGGAACGCGGTCGGGGAGGCCGCCGCGTCGTTGCGCACCTTCAACGTGTCGTCCTGCGCACGGGACTTGACCTGTTCACGCAGCTCGGCCGCCATCCCGGATTCCTCGCAGAGCGCGAACGCGCTGCCGACCTGGACTCCGGCCGCACCCGCGGCCCGGGCCTCGGCGAGGCGCTCGGGGTGGGCGGCGCCGCCCGCGAGCCAGAACGGGATGCCCTGGTCCACCAGCGAGGCCATCTTGGCAAGGTCGGGAACGTCACGCGGACCGTAGACCGGCTCGCCGTCCTCGTCGAGCTTCAGTGCGCCGCGCGGCGGGGCGCTGTGCCCGCCGGCGCCGTGGGTCTCGATGACGAAGCCGTCGGGGCGGGTGGTCTCGTCGCGGGCGAGGTAGGAGGCGAGGACGGGGAGCGAGACGATGGCGAGTACGTCGGGGCGGTGCAGGCCGGCGAACAGGCCCTCGGGCAGTGCGCTCAGGCCCTCGGGCTCCGTCGAAGGGCGCGCGCCGATCTCGACGTCCTGTACCCGGGCGTTGCCCTTGGGCTGCCCGGCGCCCGCACCCCCGCACTCGCAGGGCCCCTCTCCCCCGTCGCACCGGCCGCCCGTGCGAGCCGCCCCGCGGACGTCCCCCGCGAGCACGGCCCGCGGATCGAAGCGGTGCTCGTACACCGCTTCGTCCCCGTCGACCGCCAGCTCCACCGTCACCGGCTCGCCCCGCGAGAGCCTGCGGGCGAGCCCCGGAATGTGCGCGGGCACACCCGCGCCGACGAGGACGTAGTCGACGCCCGCGAGGATCGCCCCGAACAGGCCGGGGGCGACGGCGAGTTGGACCTTCGCCAGGTAGTTGATGCCGACAACGCCCTCGTGGCCCTCCTTCGCGAGCCACACCTCGACGAAGTTGCCCAGGACGGTGAGGAGTTCGGCCGCCTCGCCGCGCTCGGCCCGCAGCATCGGCTCGGTGCGGAACCGCTCGCCCTCGGCGATACCGCCCGGCACGTAGTACCGCTCCATCACCGCGGCCGCGAGCTCCGGCACCGGGAACGCGGCGAGCGCGCGGCGTACGTCGCCGCCGGGGTCGCCGAGCTGCAGCCGGCGCGCGAGCACCGCGTCGAGCGCCGTACCGGAGACGACACCGAGCTGGCCCGTACGGGAGACGGCGCGCGCGAGCTGCCAGCCGGAGACACCCACACCCATACCGCCCTGGATCACCTGAGGCAGTGTCCCGGCCGCACGGGCAGTGGGCACGCTGACCGGAACGGTGGGGGCGCTGACCAGAGCAGTCGGCATGTCTTCCTCGATCGCTGTCGCCTCGTAACCTACGGAACCGTAGGTTCGCTGCTTCCAGCCTGTGGTACCCGCGCCCCGGGAGCGGACGGCGAAGGTCCCGACTGCCGGTGCCCAAAGACCCTCAGCCCCCGTACAGCGCCTCGATCTCCCCCTCGTAAGCCCGCACCACCGCGCCCCGCTTCACCTTCATCGACGGGGTGAGCAGCCCGTTCTCCTCGCTGAACTCGCCCTCCACAAGCCGGAAGGCCCTGATCGACTCGGCCCGCGAGACGGCCTCGTTGGCGTAGTCCACCGCCTTCTGCACATCGGCGATCATGCGCTCGTCGCGGATCACCGAGGCCATCGGCGTATCGGCCGGCATCTTGCGTACGGAGAGCCAGTGGGCCACCGCGTCCGGCTCCAGGGTGATCAGCGCGCCGATGAACGGCTTGTTGTCGCCGACGACCAGGCACTGGCCGACCGGCGGCCGGCTGCGCAGCCGGTCCTCGAGGACGGCCGGCGCCACGTTCTTGCCGCCGCTCGTGACGAGGATGTCCTTCTTGCGGCCGGTGATCCGCAGATATCCGTCGGCGTCAAGGGCGCCCAGATCGCCGGTCGCGAACCAGCCGTCGTCCAGGGCCTCCTCCGTGGCCTCGGCGTTGTTCCAGTACGCGCCGAAGACGATGCCGCCCCGGATCAGCACCTCCCCGTCGTCCGCGATCCGGATCGCCGTGCCCGGCACCGGCAGTCCGACCGTGCCGGGGCGGGGGCTGAGCGGAGGGGTGATGGTGGCGGCCGCGGTGGTCTCCGTGAGGCCGTACCCCTCGTAGATGATGATTCCGGCCGCGTAGAAGAAGAGGTTCAGACGCGGGTCGAGGGGTGAGCCGCCGCTGATCGCGTAGCGCATCCGGCCGCCGAGCTCCTTGCGGATGCGGCGGTAGACCAGGAGGTCGTAGAGGCCCCAGGCGAGATACGTGCCGAGGGAGGGCCCCTTGCCCGTCCCCAGGAACTTCTGCAGATACGTCTCGCCGAAGCGCACCGCGATCCGGTCGGCGCGCTCGAAGGAGGAGCCGCGGCCGATCTTCTCCGCGGTGGCGCGTCCGGTGTCGTGGATCTTCTCGAAGAGATAGGGGACGCCGACGATGAACGTCGGCCGGTAGGAGCGGAGTTCGGGCCGCAGTTCGTCCGGCTTGATGCTCGGGCAGTGGGCGATCTCGATCCGGGCGAGGAGGCAGGCGATCTGGATCGCGCGGCCCAGGATGTGCGCGAGCGGCAGGAAGAGCAGCGTCGAGGCGACCTGGCCGGTGACCTCCTGGAACACGGGGTGCAGCAGCTCGACCGTGTTGCCCGCCTCGGCGTAGAGATTGCCGTGCGTCAGGACGCAGCCTTTGGGGCGTCCTGTGGTGCCCGAGGTGTAGCAGACCGTGGCGATGGTCTCGGGCGTGAGTGCGGAGCGGCGCTTCTCCACCTCCTCGTCGGGTATGTCCCGGCCCAGCGTGGCCAGTTCGAGGATCGCGCCGGAGTCCAGTTCGAAGAGCCGGACCTTGTCGCCGACTGCGCTGCGGACGGTCGCGGAGTTCTCGGCCGTCTCGGCGATCACGATGCTCACGCCCGAGTCCTCGACGATCCAGGAGATCTGGTCGGCGGACGAGGTGGCGTACACGGGGACGGACTGACCGCCGGCCGCCCAGATCGCGAAGTCGAGGACGGCCCATTCGTAGCGGGTGCGGGACATCAGGGCCACGCGGCCGCCAGGTTCGAGCCCCGCGGCGATCAACCCCTTGGCCGCGGCGGTGACTTCACGGGCGAAGACCTCGGCGCTCACCGGCCGCCACTGACCGGCCTCCTTGCGCCGTACGACCACGGCCTGCGGTGCTTCGCGGGCGTTGGCGAAGGGGATGTCCGCCACCGAGCCGCCGGCCCGTTCGGCGACCAGGGCGGGCGCCCGCACTTCGCGCACCACCCCGCCTTCACGCAGCAACTCGGTGCGGAACCTCGCCGCAAGGTCGCTGCGCCGTTTCGCCCGCTTCAGATCCTTGCGTACGCCCATGGTCGGCTCCGTGGTCCGCTGGCTGGAAGGAGGGTGCTCACGGTCGTGCTCACGGTGGTGCCAAGTTCTTTACGCATGGGTCAACTTACCGATGCGTAACGAGAAATCAATGGCCCCGGCCACTGACAGAGCCCTCCCCGCGGGGACTTCACGTGCACCCGTTAGGCCCATGCGCCGGTGCGCCCGCGCCGCCGCGGGCTCCGGCCGGGTGAGGGTCGGGGCATGGCCACGACCTATGCACCCGACCGCACAGTGGAGTTCACCGAGGACGAAGCCCGGCCGAAGCGGTGGATGACGCCCGCCCTGATCGCGCTGCCCGCCCTGGTGATCCTCCTCGCGGGCTTCCAGCGCCGCTGGATGTCCGACGACGCGCTGATCTACGTCCGCACGGTCCGCCAGATCCTCGCGGGCAACGGACCGGTCTTCAATCCCGGCGAACGCGCCGAGGCCTCCACCGGCACCCTCTGGCAGTGGCTGCTCGCCGGGGCCGGCGTCTTCGGTGCCGACCTGACACAGGCCGCGGTCTACGGCGGACTACTCCTGACCGCCGCCGGTTTCGCCCTGGCCGCGCTCGGCTGCCTGCGTCTTTACGGCAGTTCCTCGGCACTCCCGCTGGGCGCACCGGTGCTGCTCGCGCTGCCTCCGGTGTGGGACTTCGCGACCTCCGGTCTGGAGACGGGACTTGCCACCTGCTGGCTCGCGGGCGGCTGGCTGCTCCTGATCACCCGGCCCGCCTCGGTGTGGACTTCGGTGGTGTTCGGTCTCGGACCGCTGGTCAGACCGGACTTGGGCCTGGTCTCCGCGGTCTTCCTCGGCGCGCAGTGGCTGCTCGTACGGCCCCGCAGACGGCACGCGCTCGCGGGGCTCGGGGCGGCGCTTGCCCTCCCCGGTGCGTACGAGATCTTCCGCGCGGGCTACTACGGCCATCTCGTACCCCTGCCGGCCGTCACCAAGGAGGCCTCGCAGAGTCTGTGGGGGCGCGGGCTCGGCTATCTGCAGGACTTCGCAGGACCGTATCTGCTGTGGGTGCCCGTCCTGTTCGTGCTCGCGGCCGTGCTTCCCGTACGCGACCGCGGCCGGGTCCCCCTGGTCCCGGTGCTCGCTCCCGTGCTCGCCGGGGCACTGTGCTGGGCGTATGTCATCAAGGTCGGCGGGGACTTCATGCACGGCCGGATGCTGCTGCCCGGACTGTTCCTGATGCTGCTTCCGCTCTTCCTCGTGCCCGCGAACCGCGCCACCGCGCTGGCCTCGGTGGGGGTCGCGGTGTGGGCGGCGGTGTGCGCGAGCGTGCTGCGGATCGATTACGAGGGGCGGGTCGGCCCCGGCGGTATCGCGGACGAACGGGGTGTGTACGTGGCGCAGAACGCCGATCCGCATCCGCTGCACCACACCTTCGCGGGCGCCGCATGGCAGGCCAGGTACGGAAAGGCGGCCAGAACCGCCGAACCGCCCGCCCTGCTGCTGCCGGGCCCTGTCCGGCTCGCCGGCGGCACACCGACCGTGACCGGCTTCTACCCGGTGCTCGGCCACAACGGCAGCTCGATCCCGCTGGACGGCGCCGCCCTCGACCCGATCGGTCTCGCCTATCCGCTGGCCGCGCATTCGGAGCGGGTGGCGGGCGGCCGGGTCGGCCACGACAAGAAGCTGCCGGAGGCATGGGTGATCGCGGACCGCGGGGCAGGTGAACTCCCGGCGAAGGTGGACCCGTCGGCGGTCGAGGCGGCACGGCGCGCCCTGCGGTGCGGAGCTCTCGCCGAGCTGCGCGAGGCCACCTCGGCGCCGCTGACCACCCGCCGGTTTCTCGCCAATCTCACCGGCGCGTTTCAGCGCACCGCGTTCCGCTATCCGACCGATCCGGCCCAAGCAGTGCGGGAGTTGTGCCCGCAGGGCTGACGCGGTCGGCACAACCCGTTGCAGCCGCCGCAGGTTTGGCATGCACAAGGCCACGTCATGAATACCTCTGCTCGCACACCTCATTGCCCGTCCCCACCGGTCAACGAAAGGTCAGGTGCTCCACAGATGCGTACAACCTCCCGCAGATTCGGTGCACTGTTCGTCCCCGTCCTGCTCGCCGCCGGGATCCAGTTCGCCGGTTCGCCCGCGCACTCCGCGCCCGCTCAGGGTGACTTCCGGCTCGCCTCGGAGGCGAACGCCGTGTCCGGCAGCTGGATCGTCGTCCTCAAGGACTCCGCCGCGAGCCGCGCCGAGACGGCCTCGGCCGCCCGCTCCCTGACGAGCGAGCACGACGGCAACCTCACGCATGTCTACGGCAGCGCGGTGAAGGGCTTCGCCGCGAAGCTCTCGAAGGCGCAGGCCAAGGAGCTCGCCGCCGATCCGCAGGTCGCCTACGTCGAGCAGAACACCCGGATCCGGATCAGCGAGACCCAGCCGAACGCCACCTGGGGCATCGACCGAATAGACCAGCGGGACCTCCCGCTCTCCACGACGTACACGTACAACACCGCTGCCTCCAACGTGACGGCGTACATCATCGACACCGGGATCCGCACCTCGCACAGCCAGTTCGGCGGGCGCGCGAGCATCGGCACGGATGCCGTCGGCGGCGGTCAGAACGGGCAGGACTGCAACGGGCACGGCACGCATGTGGCCGGCACCGTGGGCGGCAAGGACTACGGGGTCGCCAAGGGCGTCAAACTCGTCGCCGTACGCGTCCTCGACTGCAACGGCTCCGGCACCACCGCGGGTGTGATCGCGGGTGTGGACTGGGTGACCGCCAACGCCGTCAAGCCGGCCGTGGCGAACATGAGCCTCGGCGGCGGCGCGAACACCTCGCTCGACAACGCCGTGAAGCGCTCGATCGCCTCCGGCGTCACGTACTCGCTGGCCGCCGGGAACGGCAACTTCCTCGGCTGGCCGCAGAACGCCTGCAACTCCTCGCCGGCCAGGGTGCCCGAGGCGATCACGGTGGGTGCCACGGACCGCAACGACCGGCGCGCGTCCTTCTCCAACTACGGCACCTGCCTCGACCTGTTCGCCCCGGGTGTGAGCGTCACCTCGTCGTGGATCACCAACGACACCGCGACCAACACCATCAGCGGTACGTCGATGGCGGCGCCGCACACGGCCGGTGTGGCCGCGCTGTATCTGGCCACCCACGCGGGTGCCACCCCGGCGCAGGTGCGCGACGCGCTGGTGAACGGGGCGACCAGCGGGAAGGTGCAGGATCCGCGGACCGGGTCGCCGAACAAGTTGCTGTACTCGCTGCTGTAAGAGACCCGTTCCCCTCGGCCCGGGGTGGAGATCCACCCCGGGCCGGGTGCTGTCACGATGAACGGGACCGCACCAACTCTCAGGGGGCCCCACCATGACCGTGATCCTGCTGCTCGGCCTCGTCGCTCTCGCCGCCCTCGGCTGCGTCTGCGTCGTCTGGGCCGCCCGTGGCGGACCGCGCTGGGTGCGCGGCGTGGCCACGGCGACGCTGGCGGCGGGCGAGGTGGTGCGGCGGGCGCAGCGGGCCGACCGGCGCAAGGACCAGGGACAGCAGGACAACCTGTAGCCGACCCGACCGCTGCTGCCCGGCCGCTGACCGCTACAGGTCGACCGCTGCCGCCGACCGCTACAGGTCGACCTCTGCCGCCGACCGCTACAGCTCGCCCTCCGGCTCCCCGTCCCCCGTCCGCTCGGGAGCCGGTGCCAGGCCGAGGATCCGGCAGGCCTGTTCCAGGGCCTTCGCGAGGTCACGTACCGCCGAGTCGCCGGTCGATGTGGCCAACTGGCTTGCTGCCGACTGCAGTTCGGGCAGCGAAGGGGCACCGGGCAGCGTGCCGGTACCCGTCTTCGACATCTCGTCCTCGGTGCACTCCGTCTCCGACTCGCACGGCCGGTAGCCGGCCCCGCCCCGCAGCCCGTCCGCGAAGTACCCGGCGACCGCGGCGACTTGGAGCGACTCGTCGGTGCCGTCGCCCCACAGGGACTCCTTCAGCGCGGAGGCCTCGATCTGCTCCGACTCCTCGTGCGGGGAGCGGTTGTCGGGGTCGAGCCACCGCACGCTCGCGGTCGCGACATGTCCGGTGCCGGCGCCTTCGCGCAGCCGTACCGCATAGAGCGCCGTCACCGTGTGCCCGGGCCCGACCTCGCCGCCGTCCACGCGGTCGTCGCGGAAGTCCTCGTCGGCCACCTCGCGGTTCTCGTAGCCGATCAGCTTGAACTGCTTGACCGTGTTCGGGTCGAAGGCGACCTGCGCCTTGGCGTCACGGGCCCGCAGTTCGATGTTGGCGGGCAGATCCTCGCAGAACACCTTCTCCGCCTCGCCGATGTCCGAGACGTAGACGGTGTGCCCGTCGCCCTTGTTGGTGAGCCGCTCCATCAGCTGATCGCCGTACTCGCTGCCGACACCCACCCCGAACAAGGTGATCCCGTGCTCCTTGCGCTCGTCCTCGATGCGCTCGAGGATCGCGTCCGCGTCGGTCTCGCCGGTGTTGGCGAGGGCGTCGGAGAGCAGCACGACACGGTTGGTGGAGGCGGGGACCTTGCCGTCCACGGCAGTGTCGTAGCCCTCCTCGACGCCGGCCGCGACATTGGTCGAGTCGGTGGGCTGCAGGTCGTCGATCACGTCGTGGACCTTGTCGCGGTTGCCGCCGAGCCGGGTCATGTCGAGGACGGTCTCGGCCTCGTTGCTGAAGGTCACGATGGCCACGGAGTCGTCGGAGCGCAGCCGGTTCGTCATCAGGTCGAGCGATTCGCGTACGAGGTCGAGGCGGCCCGGCTCGGCCATGGAGCCGGAGATGTCCACCACGAAGGTGAGGGCCGCGGCCGGCCGTCGTTTCTCGTCGCTCGCGCGGGTGGCGAGTCCGACGCGCATCAGGGACCAGTCCGGGTCGCCGGTGCGGGCGCCGTCGACGGTCACCGAGAAGCCGTCGCCGTCGGGGCGTTCGTAGTCCCCGCGGAAGCTGTTGACGAACTCCTCGGGCCGTACGTTCGCCGGATCGGGCAGCCGGCCCTCTCCGAGGGAGCGGCGCGCGTACCCGTAGGAGGCCGTGTCGACATCGAGCGCGAAGGTGGAGAGATAGTCCGGCGCGGGCGCGATCTCCTTGCCCTCGCTGTCCTGTTGCGCCCCTTCGGTGCCCTTCGGCTGGTCCGGTGCGGGAATCAAGGGCGCCTCCCGGCCGCCGCCCTTGCTCGACCGGTCGGCGTTGTCGCTGCTGCCGCCGGCCCCGCAGCCGGTCGCCAGCACCGCTCCGGCCGCCACCAGACCGATCGCCGCGGTGCGTATCCGTGTGCGTCCCACTTTTGGTACCCCCTCGGTCAACGGTTCTGCGACTGTGACGCAGGGGGTCCCCGGAATGTGCGGTCCAAGTGATTGCGGAAGAGTTGCGATGCGGCAACGCCGGTCGCGGGCCGATAACGATGATCGCGGGGCGGTTACGAGGTGAGGTCGGAGTCATCACCTCGATCGCGGAACCATAACTTCCGCCCCGATGGCAGAAGTCGATCTAGGACACGATGTCCTTCTTCGCGAAGGCACGGAACGCCAGCGCGATCAGCACCACGGCATACGTGACCGAGACGGCCGCACCCTGGATCATCCCGCCCCACTCCAGCTTCGGCTGCAGGGCGTCGATCCAGGCGAACTGCCAGTGCGCGGGCAGCACATTGCGCCAGTCGCCGAGCGCGGTCACCGCGTCGAGGACATTGCCCACGATGGTCAGGCCCACCGCGCCGCCGACCGCGCCGAGCGGCGCATCGGTCTTCACGGAGAGCCAGAACGCGAGGCCCGCGGTGACCAGTTGGGAAAGGAAGACGAAGACGACGACGATGAGCAGCCGGCCCGCCGACTCCCCCGCCCCGATTCCGCCGCCGGTCGGCAGTTGCAGCGGTCCCCAGCCGTACGCGGCCGTGCCCACCGCGAGTGCGACGAGCGGCAGCAGCACCATGGCCGCCGCGCTGAACGCCAGCGCGACCGAGAGTTTGCTCCACAGGAGCCGGGCGCGCGGCACGGGCGCCGCGAGCAGATAGCGCAGCGAGGACCAGCTGGCCTCGGAGGCCACGGTGTCGCCGTGGAACAGGGCGACGGGGACCACCAGCAGGAAGCCGGCCGAGACGAAGAGGCAGGTGGCGGCGAAGTTGGCGCCGGACTCGGTGGCCGTCTGCATCAGCGTCGGGCCGCGGTCGCCGTCCCCGTCCGGGGTGCCGCCGATCGCGAAGGCCGCGACCAGGATGAACGGCAGGACCGCGAGGATCCCGGCCATCACCATGGTCCGGCGCCGCTTGAGCTGGCGCAGCGCCTCCACCCGGAAGGGCAGGGTGCGCCCGGCCCGGTAGCCGGGGGCGGCTTCCGCCACGGGGGCACCCGGCCGCGCGCTCGCGTCCGTCTGTGTGCTCATGCCGAGCCTCCGATCAGGTTCAGGAACGCGTCCTCCAGGCGGCGGTGCGGGCCCACCCCGGTCACCGGCACTTCGAGGCGCAGGAGTTCGGCGAGCAGGTCGGGCACGCTCGCACCGTCGAGCCGTACGAGCAGACCGCCCTCGGTGAGGACCGCCGACCCGATGCCGGGCAGCGAGTCGATCTTCTCGGCGACGGGCTCCGCCACAGGCGTCGCCGTCGACACGAGCAGCGTCTCGCCCGAGCCGACGATCTCGGCCACTGGGCCTGCCTGCACGAGCCGTCCACGGTCCATGACGACCAGATGCGTACAGGACTGCTCGACCTCGGCGAGGAGATGGCTGGAGACGATGACGGTGCGCCCGGCCGCCGCGTACCGGATCATCACCTCGCGCATCTCGCGGATCTGCGGCGGGTCGAGGCCGTTGGTGGGTTCGTCGAGGATCAGCAGATCCGGCAGCCCGAGCATGGCCTGGGCGATGGCCAGACGCTGGCGCATGCCCTGCGAGTACGTGCGGACGGCGCGTGCGAGGGCGTCGCCGAGTCCGGCGATCTCCAACGCCTCGTCGATATGGGCGTCTTCGGCCGGGCGGCCGGTGGCGGCCCAGTACAGCTCGAGGTTCTCGCGGCCGCTCAAGTGCGGCAGGAAGCCCGCGCCCTCGACGAACGCACCGACCCGGGACAGGACCGGGGCGCCCGGCCGGATGGCGTGCCCGAAGACCCGGATCTCGCCCTCGTCGGGCCTGATCAGGCCCATGAGCATGCGCAGGGTGGTGGTCTTGCCCGCGCCGTTCGGACCGAGGAGTCCGAGGACCTGGCCCTTTTCGACGCGGAAGGTCAGATCCCGTACGGAATACCGGTCCGACTTGCCGTACTTCTTGCTCAAGTCGGTGATCTGCAGGGGCACTTCGGCGAGCGTCGGGTCCGCGGGAGGTGCGGCCACGCGTCGGCGTGCGGTGAAGAGGAGTCCGGCGGCGATGACGACGCCGGCCAGGGGAAGGATCCACACCCAGGCGGGCAGCGGCGCGGCGGCCGTCTTCACTCCGGGGGCCGTGGGCACGCTCAGGTCGCCCTGCAGCGTCACCTTGTACGTGGCCGGCTCGACGGGTGAGGCATAGCCGAGGTCGGTGGAGGAGAGCGCGAGGCGCAGCCTGTGTCCGGACGGCACCTCGTAGTCGATGGCGGGCAGGGTGAGCTCGACGTCCTTGCCGTCCTTCGCGTCGGTCACGCGGACCGGCGAGACCAGCTGCGAGGGCAGCACCTGCTGACGTCCGTCGGGCCCCACGTCGTACACCTTCGCGAAGAGCACCGCCTCACCCGAGTCCGACTGCACCCGTACGCGCGCGGTGGGCGAGCCGGTGATCCGCAGGTCCTTGTCGAGGGGCGCCGAGTCGAAGCTCGCGAACTGTCCGGGGAAGTCGAGCGAGAGCCCGCCGAGCCCGAGCGAGGAGAGCTGACTCAGACCGCCGCCGAGCCCGGGCACGGTGGAGATCGCGGGCGGGCTCGAACCCGCCGGATTGCGCAGGGACTTCGTGCCCTTCTTCAGCTCCACCGTCTTCAGGCCGCTGTCGAGCCCTGGGTACTGACCGTCGGTCGCGCCCCTGAGCTGCGCCCGCCCGTCGGTGGAGTCGACTCCTCCGGTACGGGTGACACGGAACGCGGGACCGGTGTCGGCGCCCTTGTCGTCCTTCAGATAGCGGTCGAACCACCCCGTCACCCGGGCCTGGGCCCGCCCGGTCTCCATGTCGCCGCCGTCATGGCCGCCCGCCAGCCAGTCCACGGCGACCGGGCCGCCGTTGTCCCCTATGGCCTTCGCCATCGCATCGGCCTGGCCGAGCGGGAAGAGCGAGTCGGTCTGGCCCTGCAGGATCAGCGCGGGCACCTTGATCTTCTCGCCCACCGCGGACGGGCTGCGCTCGGCGAGCATCCGCTCCGCCTGCGCATCGGGCTTCCCGGCGACCGCGACCCGGTTGTACATCTCGCAGATCTGCTGCTCGAAGCGGTCGCAGCCACCGCCGGTGGACAGGAAGATGCCGGCCCACAGCTTCTTGAAGACACCGCTCGGGAACAGCGCGTCACTCAGATTCCAGTACGCGATGAGCGGTGCGATCGCGTCCACGCGCTCGTCGTATCCGGCGGCAAGAAGCGAGACCGCCCCTCCGTACGAGGCGCCCGTGACGCCCACCCGCGGGTCGCCGTCCTTGTCGAGCTGGACCTCGGGGCGCTTCGCCAGCCAGTCGATCATCTTCGACACATCGGCGACCTCCGCCTTCGGGTCGTTGAGTCCGATCTTGCCGGTGGACTTCCCGAAGCCGCGTGCGGACCAGGTCAGGACCGCATAGCCGGCACGCGCGAGGTCCTCGGCCTGCGACCGCACGTCCTGCTTGCTGCCGCCGAAGCCATGGCCGATGAGCACGGCAGGACGCCTCGTACCCGCGTCCCCCGCCGTGAAGTACGAGGTGTCGATCCGCGCCCCGTCCAGCTCCATCACGGTGTCGGCGCGGTGCACGGCCGGCTCGTCGGCGGCGACCGCCGACACCACCGCCGTACTCGCGCCCACGAGCACGGCCAGCGCCGCGCCCGCCGCGGCGAGCCGGCGCGAGCGCGGCCAGGTGCGGGCACGCTTCAGCCCGGGCAGTCGAAGATCCATGCATACGAGCGTAAGCGGGCCCTCGGACAATCGCGGCCCCCGCCGGACCGAGTCCCCGGGCCTCCCCGAGGCGTAGAAGACGTGCCCGGCATACCGCAGACGCAGTACGTGACCGTCCATCGGTTACGGGCGTGTTAAGCCGCACCTTACTCGGGGCATTCCGGGCATTTCAGATAGGGAGCGCTACCACTTCTGACGGGTCGTCAAGCGGACTGCGCGGCGGCCTTCACATGTCATTGACATCTCCGGCACCTGGCGCGCTAATGCGACCACCGCACCACAGCTATCCAAGAGCAATAACGAGCACGCACAGATCCATCACTGAACACACAAAGAACCGGCCACCCTTTCCCGCGCCAACAGGTCAAGGGTGGCCGGTCTGTCGGCACAGGAGTGCCGGTCCCAATGTAAGCGCCAATCGCCTTGGGCCGACAGCTCCTGTGATCACGTACGGCCTCAACTGCCGTACTGCCACTGGATCACGACCCAAGGGGGCACCACCCAGTGAGAACCACCCGCAAACGAAGTCTGGCCTGCGTGGGAGCGCTGGCCCTTGCCGTGGGGGCGGGAGTCGTGGGGCTCGCGGCCCCCGCGAGCGCCGTGACGGGTACCGCCACGGCCAGCATGCACTGTCAGCTGCCACCGGGCTCTCCGACGCCGAACCCGCGTGACATGAACTCCACGTACACCGTGGAGGTCCCGGACAACGTGCAGCCCGGTGACGTACTGCCGGTCGGCTCGGTCAAGGTGACACCCTCGCCGACCGGCGTGACGGTGCCGCTGGCGCTCACGCTGAACATGACGCCGTCGCTGACCTTCGAGCTGGAGAACTCGGGGATTCCCGCGGGTACGACGGTGACGGTCACGGGCGACAAGCAGGGCTCGCAGGACGTGCCGGCGGGCGGTGAGCCGTCGATCGCGCCCTGGACGAACAACGCGCCGATCACCATCCCGGCCTCGGCCACGCCCGGTGCCATCAAGTGGCTGGCCCACTCGTCCAAGACGATCACCTCGATCACCGCCCCGCCGCTCGGCGACCAGTCCACGGACTGCACGGCGAACGCGCCCAAGGTCGCGATCGTCACCAACCAGATCCCGGTGCCGACCGTACCCACCACGACCAAGCTGACCCCGAACAGCGGTGGTGCGGGCACGGCCGTGACGGCTTCGGGTATCAACTTCGCGCCGGGTGCGGTGACTTGTACGGCCTCGCTGGCCGGCGTGGACACCGACACCGCCAGCGGCACGGCGGACGCGGCGGGTAACGCGACCTGTACGGTCACGCTCACCACCAAGGCCGACAAGGTCCGTATCAACAACACCGCGGGCAAGCCCTTCGTCTGGGTCGCGCCCATCGAGGGTGTGCCGCACCCGGTCGACATCGAGGTGCTTCCGGGCGCCCTGGCGATCGGACCCGCGGGCGGTCTGCCCACGCTGGACATGGGCTCGATCACCATCAACGGCAAGTCCCAGACGGTGACCGGCACGTTCAACGCCGCCGCCGTACAGGACTTCCGCGGTGGCAGCCTCGGCTGGGACGTGACCGTGACGAGGACGCCGTTCCTCAACGCGGCCACCGGGCACGCGATGAGCACCGCGGCGCTCACCATCACGCCGACCTGTGCCGTGACCAACCCGGACAGCCCGAGCCCGTGCACCGTGGGCGCGGCCGGAGCGATCACGGACGTACCGAAGCAGGTCGCCTCGCAGGCGGCCGCTGGTGACGACCTCACCGGCGGCGAGTTCGCGGTCGGCGGCGGGGCCTCGCTGAAGCTTCCGCCGTTCATGTTCGCGGACGCCTATCAGTCGGTCGTCACGTTCTCGATGGCGTAACACCAGTTAGAGGGGGCAGGGTGCGCTCCGGCTCAGGTTCATGAGAGCGCGCCCTGCCTCAACACCCGTATACGAAAGCCCTCTTGGAGCAGGCATGCCCAGACCGTACGCGTTGATCGTGGCCGCCGTGGTCGGCCTGCTCATCACGCTCACAGGACCGCCGCCGACCGCTCGGGCAGCGGACAACGGCACGTGGGCGGTCTTCCCCACACCGCCCGCAGGCACGGACAAGCGCACCCGTGAGTACTTCTCCCACGAGGCGGACCCGGGCGCGGAGATCAACGACAGCGTGACGATCGCCAACACCTCGGACGAGGCGCTCACCTTCCGCATCTTCGCCACGGACGCGATGAACACCCCACAGGGAGGCGCCTTCGCGCTGCTGCCCGTGGAGCGCGAGCCGAAGGACGTCGGCACGTGGATGCTGCTCGGCAAGAAGGACGCCGCCCGTGACGCCACGATCACCGTGGAGGCGCACCAGCGCGTGGACATCCCCTTCGTCCTGAAGGTTCCGGAGGATGCCGCACCCGGCGATCACGTCGGCGGCATCGTGGCGCTCAACACCAAGGTGGAGAGCGTCCGCGAGAAGGACAAGGTGCAGGTGGGCGTGCGGCGTTCGGTCGGCGCGCGGATGTATCTGCGGGTCAGCGGCCCGCTGATGCCCGCCATGGCCGTCGAGTCCGTCTCGGTCCAGCGCAGCGCACCCCTGATCCCCTGGGTCTCCGACGCCAAGGCCGAGATCCGATACGTGCTGGTGAACCGCGGCAACGTACGACTGCGCCCCACGATCCAGCTCTCGGCGGAGGGTCTGTTCGGCCGCGACGTGCTCACCCAGCGCCCGCATGCCCTGAAGCTCGAGCTGCTGCCGGGCCAGCGCGTGGAGTTCACCGAACCCTGGGCGAGCACACCGCAGTTCGACTGGGTGACGGTGAAGGCGAAGGCGGGTGCCTTCGACGAACCTGAGGTGGACTCGACGACAGCGGAGACCTCGTTCATCGCCCTGCCCTGGCAGGCCCTGCTCATCCTCCTCGGCATCGTCCTCGGCCTGTGGTCCGGCCGCCGGATCCGCAAGGCGGGCGGCCCGCGTGCCGTCTGGCGCCGGCTGCGCACCCGCCTGCGCAGAAGCCCGCGCTCCCCCGACTCCCGTGATACGGATGAGGAATGGACCTCCGCCGCGCCACCGACCCTGACCAGGTGACAGCCGCCGCGCATCTCTTCGACGCCGCGCCCCGCGAGGAGGCCACCCGCCGCTTCCTCGCGGCCGGCGGGCATCACATGTTCTTCGCGTACGAGGACGGCGGGCCCGTCGGCTTCATCACCGGCGTGGAGATCCATCACCCCGACAAGGGGGTGGAGATGTGCCTGTACGAGCTGGGAGTGGACGCCCCGTACCGGCGCAGGGGAATCGCCACGGCGCTCATCGCCGAACTCGCCTCCCTGGCCCGGAAACTGGGCTGCTACGACATGTGGGTGCCGGTGGACACCGACAACGAGGGTGCGCTGGCGACGTACCGGGCGACGGGGGCGCGCGACGACGGGGTGTGCGCGGTGCTGACCTGGGAGTTCATCGACCGGTAGGCGACTCTCACAGGGTGCGCAGGAGCAGCATCGCGCCGAGCGCCAGCATCGTCACGGCCACCACCGCGTCCACCACCCGCCATGCCGTGGGCTTGGCGAGGACCCCGCTGAGCATCTTCGATCCGTAGCCGAGCGCCGCGAACCACACGAGGCTGCCGAGCATCGCGCCGAGCCCGAACACCCAGCGCAGATCGCCGCGTTGCGAGGCGACGGAGCCGAGCAGCAGCACCGTGTCCAGATAGACGTGCGGGTTCAGCCAGGTCAGGGCGAGACAGGTCAGTACGGCGGTACGTATCGAACGAGTCCCCGCGCCCTGCACGCTCAGCCCGCCCCCGGCGCTCGCGGGGCGCAGTACGCGGCGGGCGGCGAGAGCTCCGTACGCGAGAAGGAAGGCGCCGCCCGCGAGCCCGACGACCGTCATCGCCACCGGCCACGCGGTGACCACCGCGCCCAGGCCCGCCACTCCCAGGGCGATCAGGACGGCGTCGGAGACCGCGCAGATGGCGACCACCGGGAGCACGGCCTGCCCGCGTACGCCCTGGCGCAGCACGAAGGCGTTCTGGGCGCCGATGGCGACGATCAAGGAGAGTCCGGTGCCGAAGCCGGCGCCGAGGGCGGGGAGAAGTGCGCTGTTCATGCCTTCGACGTTAAGGAACCGCCGACCATCAGTACAGCTAAGGTTTCTTACCTACCTTTAGCGATACTGAAGATTCCGTCTTCAGCAATGCTGAAGATTCCGTCCCGGCGGCGAGGGAGCATCCGTGCCGATCGAACTACCCCACGACCTGGTCCGCACCCTTCTCGCCGCCGTGGACGAAGGCACCTTCGACGCCGCGGCGGCGGCTCTGCATCTGACCCCGTCGGCGGTCAGCCAGCGCATCAAGGCCCTGGAGCAGCGCACCGGCCGGGTGCTCCTGACCCGCACGAAACCCGTCCGGCCCACCGAGTCGGGCGAGGCGGTGGTGCGCTTCGCCCGGCAGCTCGCGGCGCTGGAACAGGTGACGCACCAGGACTTGGGGCTCGTGGACGACACCGACGAGGGCGGCCCGCGCCCGGCGACCCGGCTGCCGATCGTGGTCAACGCGGACTCGCTCGCCACCTGGTTCCTGCCCGCCCTGACCCGGGTGCCGCAGGACCCGCCGGTCTGCTTCGAAGTGCACCGCGAGGACGAAGGGCACTCGGCGACGCTGCTGCGCGAGGGGCGCGTGATGGCGGCGGTGACCTCTTCGGCGGAGCCGGTGACGGGGTGCACGGTGCGGCCGCTGGGCCTGGCCCGTTATCTGCCGCTCGCGACACCGGAGTTCAGGGATCGGCACCTGCTGCCCGGCCCGCTGACCCGCCGTCTGCCGGAGGCTCCGGTGGTGATCTACGACCGCCGCGACGAACTGCAGGACCGCTTCGTGCGCGGTCTGACCCGCGGCAGGTCGAACGCCGGCCCGCTGCGGCATTACGTCCCTACGTCCGAGGGCTTCCGCGACGCGGTGGCCGCCGGGCTCGGCTGGGGCCTGCTCACGGACTTCCAGGCTGCACCGCTCCTGGATGCGGGCACACTCGTCCGACTGTCACCGGGCAAGCACCTGGACATCCCCCTGTACTGGCAGCAGTGGAAGCTGGACGTACCAGCCCTGGCCCGGGTGGCACAGGCGGTCGCCGAGGCGGCGGCGGAGGCTCTGCACACCGGCCCCTGACGCGTTTGTTAGCGTGCCCCGGCACCAGACGCGCAGCCCACCGGGGGAACGAGCACGCCATGAAGATCAACTGGACGCATCCGGACGCGACCGGTCTGGACAAGGGGTGGCAACGGGGTGCTTTCGCGTTCTGGTTGCTCAACCTGGTCGTCATCTCGGTGGCCCAGAACATGGTGAACCAGGCCCTGGACGCATGCGGCCGGAGCGACCACACCTGCTACGACGCGGCGATCTCCGCCGGCGACGCCTCCAACCGATGGATGGCCGTCGCCCTGATCTCGGGCTTCCTGGCGTTCGCCCTGAATCCGGTGCAGCGCTTCCGCACGGCCCGGTTCGTGCTGCTCGGCGTCGAATGCGCGGCCATGGCCCTCCAGTTGGCCGTCTCCCCGTAAAGGCTCCGGGGGCGGCCGCACAACCTCGCACCGCAAAAGGCTCCGGGGGCAGCCGCACAGCCTGCCCCCGGAGCCTTCAGTCGCGGATCGCTCAGTGGTTGCGCGGGAAGCCCAGGTCCACTCCGGACGGCGCCTCCGACGGGTCCGGCCAGCGGGTCGTGACGACCTTGCCGCGGGTGTAGAAGTGCGTGCCGTCGTTGCCGTAGATGTGGTGGTCGCCGAAGAGCGAGTCCTTCCAGCCGCCGAAGCTGTGGTAGCCGACGGGGACCGGGATCGGGACGTTGACGCCGACCATGCCGGCCTCGACCTCCAGCTGGAAGCGACGGGCCGCGCCGCCGTCACGCGTGAAGATCGCGGTGCCGTTGCCGAACGGCGACGCGTTGATGAGGGCCAGGCCCTCCTCGTAGGTGTCGACGCGCAGCACGCACAGGACCGGACCGAAGATCTCGTCCTTGTAGGCGTCGGCCGTGACCGGCACGCGGTCGAGCAGCGAGAGCCCGATCCAGTGGCCGTTCTCGTGGCCCTCGACGGTGTAGCCGGTGCCGTCCAGGACGACCTCGCTGCCCTGCTCGGCGGCGCCGTGCACGTACGAGGCCACCTTGTCGCGGTGGGCCGCGGTGATCAGCGGGCCCATCTCGGACGTCGGGTCGTTGCCCGGACCGATCTTGATCTTCTCGGCACGCTCGCGGATCTTCGCGACCAGCTCGTCACCGGTCGAACCGACCGCCACGACCGCCGAGATGGCCATGCAGCGCTCGCCCGCCGAGCCGTACGCGGCGGACACCGCGGCGTCCGCGGCCGCGTCCAGGTCCGCGTCGGGGAGCACCAGCATGTGGTTCTTGGCGCCGCCGAGCGCCTGGACCCGCTTGCCGTTCGAGGCGGCGGTGGTGTGGATGTAGCGGGCGATCGGGGTCGAGCCGACGAAGGACACGGCCTTGACGTCCGGGTGCTCCAGGAGGCGGTCGACGGCCACCTTGTCGCCGTGCAGGACGTTGAAGACACCGTCCGGCAGACCCGCCTCGGCGAGCAGCTCGGCGATCTTCATGGCGGCCGACGGGTCCTTCTCGCTCGGCTTGAGCACGAAGGTGTTACCGCACGCGATGGCCAGCGGGAACATCCACATCGGCACCATGGCCGGGAAGTTGAAGGGCGTGATGCCCGCGACCACACCGATCGGCTGGCGGATCGAGGCCACGTCCACGCGGCTCGACACGGAGGTGGACAGCTCACCCTTGAGCTGGACCGTGATCCCGCACGCCAGGTCCACGATCTCCAGACCGCGCGCGACCTCGCCGAGCGCGTCCGAGTGCACCTTGCCGTGCTCGGCGGTGATCAGCTCGGCGATCGCGTCACGGTTCGCGTCGAGCAGCGCACGGAACTTGAACAGGATCGTGGTGCGCTGGGCCAGCGAGGACTGACCCCACGTCTGCCATGCCTCCTTGGCCGCGGCGACCGCCGCGTCCACCTCCTCGACGGAGGCGAAGTCGACCTGCGTGGTCACGGCCCCGGTCGCCGGGTCGGTGACCGGCCCGGAGCGGCCCGAGGCGCCCTCGACCGTCTTGCCACCGATCCAGTGGTGCACGGTCTTCGTCACGGCGTTCGTCATGGGTACTCCTCGAACTCCTGCTGGTTGTCACAGATGGCGCCGGCGGGCCCGCACGCGCTCCTCATAGGTCCGGCGCGCCTCGACCGCCGCCTTACGGCTCGCGGTCTCGGCCACGGGAACATCCCACCACGCCTGCGCGGACGGCACGCCCGACACTGTGTCGGGGGATTCCGTCTCGGCATAGACACATGTGGGAACGTCCGCGGCCCGGGCTTCGCGGAGAGCTTCCCGCAGCTCACGTACGGTCTTGGCACGAAGCACCCGCATCCCGAGGCTGGCCGCGTTGGCCGCGAGATCCACCGGCAGCGGGTCCCCGGTGTAGCTTCCGTCCCCGGCCCGGTAGCGGTAGCCGGTCGCGAACCCCTCGGCCCCGACGGACTCGCTGAGCCCGCCGATGGACGCGTACCCGTGGTTCTGCAGGATCACGACCTTGATCGCGATCCCTTCCTGTACGGCGGTGACGAGTTCGGTCGGCATCATCAGATACGTTCCGTCGCCGACCAGCGCCCACACCTCGCGCCCGGGCTCGGCGAGCTTCACGCCGATCGCGGCCGGGATCTCGTATCCCATGCAGGAGTAGCCGTACTCGACGTGGTACTGGTCGCTCGCACGGGTGCGCCACAGCTTGTGGAGGTCGCCGGGGAGGGAGCCGGCGGCATTGACGAGTACGTCGCGGTGGTCCGCCAACTCGTCCAGGGCGCCGAGCACTTGGGCCTGGGTGGGCCGGCCTTCGGGGGCGGGAGCGGTGTAGGCGCGGGTGACCAGGGACTCCCACTCGCCCTTGGCCCGGGTGTACTCGGTCTCGTAGGGCTCGGGTACGCGCTCATGCAGCAGCCCGGTCAGCCCCGTGATTCCTCTCAACGCATCCCCGACCAGCGAGACCGCACCCATCTTGTGCGAGTCGAACCCGGAGATGTTGAGGTTCACGAAGCGCACCCCGGGGTTCTCGAAGAGCGTCCCCGACGCCGTCGTGAAGTCCGTGTAGCGGGTGCCGATGCCGATCACCACATCGGCCTCGCGGGCCAGTTGGTCGGCGGTGGACGTCCCCGTATGCCCGATTCCGCCCACATCCGCGGGATGGTCGTACGGCAACGAGCCCTTGCCCGCCTGGGTCGAGGCGACCGGGATGCCGGTGCTCCCGGCGAGCGCCTCCAGTGCGCGCTCGGCTCCCGCGTGCCGCACTCCGCCGCCCGCGACGACGAGCGGACGGCGGGCGGTCCGGATCAGCCCGGCCGCTTCGTGCAGCGCGCTCTCGTCCACCTCCGGCCTGCGCACCTGCCAGGTCCGCTCCCGGAAGAACTCCTCCGGCCACTCCCAGGCTTCCGCCTGCACGTCCTGCGGAAGCGCCAGCGTCACCGCACCGGTGTCCACGGGATCCGCGAGCACCCGCATCGCGCTCAGCGCCGCCGGAATCAGCGCCTCCGGCCGCGTGACCCGGTCGAAGAACTTCGACACCGGCCGCAGACAGTCGTTCACCGACATATCGCCCGCATACGGGACTTCGAGCTGCTGCAGTACGGGATCGGCGGGCCGCGCGGCGAACACATCGCCGGGCAGCAGCAGTACGGGAAGGTGGTTGATGGTGGCGAGCGCGGCGCCGGTGACGAGGTTGGTCGCCCCCGGCCCGATCGACGTGGTCACGGCGTGCGCCGAGAGCCGCCGCGAGTGCCGCGCGTATCCGACCGCCGCGTGCACCATCGCCTGCTCGTTGCGCCCCTGATGGAAGGGCATATGGAACGGCGACCCGGCGTCCCCGTACTCGACGAGCGCCTGGCCGAGCCCGGCCACATTGCCGTGCCCGAAGATCCCCCAGGTCGCCGTGATCAGCCGCTGCCGCGCCCCGTCGCGCTCGGTGTACTGCCGCGACAGGAAGCGCACGAGCGCCTGGGCGACGGTGAACCTCATCGGTAACCCTCCGCGTAGTCGGGGAGCCTCATCGGTAACCCTCCGCGTAGTCGGGGAGCCTCATCGGTAACCCTCCGCGTAGTCCGGGAGCCTCATCGGTAACCCTCCGCGTAGTCCGGGTGGAACCGGATCCGCCACTCCCGCCCGGCCCCCGGACCGGCCATCACGTTCAGGTAGTACATGTCGTGCCCGGGCTGGGCGATGGAAGGACCGTGCCAGCCGTCGGGCACCAGGACCGCGTCCCTCGTACGGACTTCGGCGAGCACATCCGTACCGCCTTCCCGGGACGGGCTGACCCGCTGGTACCCGAGGCCTTCCGGGCCGCCGTCGATCTCGAAGTAGTAGATCTCCTCCAACTCGCTCTCCTCGCCCGGCACTTGCTCGTCGTGCTTGTGCGGCGGATACGAGGACCAGTTGCCGCCGGGGGTGAGGACCTCGACGGCGATCAGGCGGTCGCATTCAAAGACACCCGCGGCGGCGAAGTTGCGCACCTCCCGCTCGCAGCGGCCGCTGCCTCGCCGTTCGAGCGGAACCTCCGCCGCGGGGCCGTAGCGAGCCGGGAGCACCCGCTCGCATTCCGCTCCTGCCAAAGCGAAACGGCCTCCCACGGCGGAGGCGATCTGGGCGTGGGCGTCACGCGGCACATAGGCGAAGTCGGTGACACCCGCGTAGACGTCCTTACGGCCTTCCAGTTCGAACAACGAGCCGTCCACGACAACGGTGCAGCCCCCGGTCAGCGGCAGCACGATCCACTCACTGCCGCCCGCGGCGAGAGTGTGCGAACCGCCCGGCGGCAGGTCGAGCACGCGCAGGGACGCGAAACTCCAGCCGGCCCGCTCCGGATCGATGTCCAGGGCGTACGACCCGTGCGCCGTCTCACCCGCCCGTACATGCATCACGACTCCTCAGGCAGCCCTACAGCAGTCCGACAGCGGTCCGTACGGCCGCCGCCACATCATCATCGGGCGGATAGAGCAGCGAACGGCCCACGACAAGCCCTTGCACGGTGGGCAGTTGCAGCGCGCCCCGCCATTTCTCGTACGCGGCGTCCTGGTCTCCCTGGGTGTCCCCGCCGAGGATCACCGACGGCAGTGTGGAGGCCGCCATGACGCGCTCCATGTCGTCCGGGTTCTCGCTCACGGGCACCTTCAGCCAGGTGTACGCGGAGGTGCCGGCCAGCCCGGAGGCGATGGAGATCGAGGTGGTGACGGCCTCGGCGGACAGATCGTTGCGCAGCTGTCCGCCGACTCGCCGGGACATGAACGGCTCGACGAACACCGGCAGTTGATGCTCCGCCATCTCGTCGATGGCCCGGGCGCTGGAGTGCAGGGTGGCGAGCGAGCCGGGGTCGTCGTAGTCGATCCGCAGCAGCAGCTTTCCGCCGTCCAGGCCCGAGCGGCGCAGATCGGCGGGCCGGTAGCCCGTGAAGCGGTCGTCGAGTTCGAAGGCGGCGCCCGCGAGGCCGCCGCGGTTCATCGAACCGAGCGCCACCTTGTCGTCGAGTGCGCCGAGCAGCAGCAGGTCGTCGAGGATGTCGGCGGTGGCCAACACCCCGTCCACACCCGGGTGTTCCAGGGCGATGCAGAGACGGCTCAGCAGGTCGAGACGGTTGGCCATGGCGAGCTGACGGCCACCGACGGCGAGTGCGCCGCGCGCCGGGTGGTCGGCTGCGATGATCATCAGCCGTCCGCTGTCCCCGATGAGCGATCTGCGCCGACGCCGCGCGGCCGCCTCCGCCACGGCCTCGGGGTGCAGAGCCCGGGTCCGCGCCAGCTCGGCGGGGCTGATCACCGGGACGCTCACAAGGCCGCCTCGACCTCATGCGGATACGGCATCGCGGAGGAGCAGGCGAGGCGGGATGCGACGATCGCGCCCGCCGCGTTGGCGTACCGCATGATCTGCTCCAGCTCCCAGCCGGCGAGCAGCCCGTGGCAGAGCGCCCCGCCGAAGGCGTCACCGGCGCCGAGTCCGTTGACTACCTCGACGGGCACGGGCGGGACCTCGGCGCTCTCGCCCTTGCTGTTGAGGGCGAACACGCCTTTGGGGCCCTGCTTGACGACGGCGAGTTCGACCCCTTGGTCGAGCAACTTACGGGCCGCGTCCAGAGGTTCCCTTACACCTGTGGCGATCTCGCACTCCTCCAGATTGCCCACGGCGACCGTGGCGTGGGCGAGCGCCGCCTCGTAGTACGGGCGCGGCTCCTGCGTCCAGAACATGGGCCGCCAGTCGAGGTCGAGGACGGTGAACCCGGCGCGGTCGCGGTCGGCGGGTGTCCGCTCGGCGCGTGTCCGCTCGGCGCGTGTCTGCTCGGCGCGTGTCTGCTCGATGCGTGCCTGCTCGATGCGTGTCTGCTCGGCTCGCGTCCGCTCGGCGAGTGCGGCGAGGGTGGCGGTGCGGCTCGGCTCGGCGCTCAGGCCGGTGCCGGTCACCCAGAACACCCTTGCCGTACGGATGGCTTGAAGGTCGAGCTCCTCGGGATGGATCTCCAGGTCGGGCGCCTTGGGCTGCCGGTAGAAGTAGAGCGGGAAGTCGTCCGGCGGGAAGATCTCGCAGAACGTGACGGGGGTCGGCAGGCCCGCGACCGAGGTCACCCAGCGGTCGTCGACACCGAACTCCCCCAGCGCTTTGTGGAGATACGTGCCGAAGGCATCGGCGCCGGTCCGCGTGATCACCGCGGTACGCCGGCCGAGCCGCGACGCGGCCACGGCGACATTGGTGGCGGAGCCGCCGAGGAACTTCGCGAAGGTCTCCACCTCGGCGAGCGGCAACCCGGTCTGCTGGGGATAGAGGTCGACACCGATCCGGCCCATGGCGATCACATCGAACGGGTCCCACTGATTGAACCGGTCCAACTGACCCACCTGACCCAACTGGTCCTGCCGGCCCTGCGGTTCGGACACCGGCCACACCCTCTCGGTCTCGCCCCGCCGAGGGCGACGAATAGGAGCCCTCAGACACCCCGGGTCCGAAATCCCACAAGGTAGGGACCGGGGTGCGGTCGTACCGCCAACTCCAGGTCTAATGCCGCGCGCGCCACACTGTCAACGGATTGTCCTTACATTCGGACCATGACCCCTCCTGCTCCTTGACACCCTTCTCATACCGCCGGAAAGCTGGCGCCCATGACGCCCGCGCCCGGACTGTCGCGTATCCGTATCGGCTCCGCTCCCGACTCGTGGGGCGTGTGGTTCCCCGATGACCCGCGGCAGGTGCCGTGGCGCCGCTTCCTCGACGAGGTCAGCGATTCGGGTTACGAGTGGATCGAGCTCGGACCGTACGGCTATCTGCCCACCGACCCCGCCGAACTGCGCGCGGAGACCGAGCGGCGGGGCCTGAAGGTCTCGGCCGGCACGGTGTTCACCGGGCTGCACCACGGGCCTTCCGTATGGGACTCCACCTGGGAACAGGTCTCGCGCGTCGCGGCGCTCGCCCAGTCGCAGGGCGCGGGTCACCTTGTCGTCATCCCCTCCTTCTGGCGCGACGACAAGACGGGCGAGGTCCTGGAGGACCGCGAACTGAGCGCCGCACAATGGCGTGAACTGGCGCTCGGATACGAGCGGTTGGGGCGGGAGGTCCGCGACACGTACGGCCTGCGGATCGTCGTGCATCCGCACGCGGACACCCATATCGACACCGAGGACAATGTCACCCGATTCCTCGACGCCACCGACTCCGACCTTGTCTCGCTCTGCCTGGACACCGGGCACTACGCGTACTGCGGCGGCGACAACGTGAAGCTCATCGAGACCTACGGCTCACGTATCGGCTATCTGCACCTCAAGCAGGTGGACCCGGTGGTGCTCGCCGCCGTGCACGCGGAGGATCTGCCCTTCGGCCCCGCGGTCGGACGCGGCGTGATGTGTGAGCCGCCCTCGGGAGTCCCGGCGCTCCAACCGGTCCTGACAGCAGCCCAGTCCCTCGGCATCGAACTCTTCGCGATCGTCGAACAGGACATGTACCCCTGCGAACCCGACCGCCCCCTGCCCATCGCGCGCCGCACCCGCGCCCATCTGCGCTCGTGCGGGGCGTGAGCCTCGTGCGGGCGTGACCGAGGAGGAGACGTGGTGCGGTCCAAGGCGACAGGGACGCTGCGCTGTCCGGCCGGGACCTGGGAGCGGGCCCTGAGTCTGCCCCATCCCCGGCTGCGGCCCGGAATCCTCGCCTACCGCGGGTTCCGCTTCGCCCTGCCCGGACCCCGGCGCCGACTCGAAACCCCCGTCCCCGCCGTCACGTTGCTGCTCGGCTTCAACCAACCCCTGCGGGTGCACCACACGCACCGGCCCACGGTGACCCGGGTCTGCGCGGTGTCGGGCCTCGCGACGACACCGGTCGTCGGCGAACACGACGGACACCTCTCCGGCATCGAAGTCCTCATCACCCCCTGGGCCGCTTTCACCCTCTTCGGTCTCGACCAGCACGAACTCGCCGACCAGGTCGCCGATCCCGACGACGCCCTGCCCGCCGCCCGCGGCCGCTGGGGCTCGGTCACGGATCTGGCCGGCGCGCTCGGCACGCTCCCCACCTGGAACGGCCGCTTCGCCCTCCTCGACGAGGTCTTCACCCGCTGGACCGAGACGGGCATGCCGGCCTCCGCCCGCACCGTCGCCGCCTGGAACGAGCTGGTCCGCACCTCCGGCGCCGTCCCCGTGACCCAGCTCGCCGACCAAGTCGGCTGGAGCATCCGCCAGTTGGAGAACCGCTTCCGCGAACAGATCGGCCTCAGCCCCAAGGCGGCGGCCCGGGTGCTGCGGCTGCAGCGCGCGCGCCGGCTCCTCGCCGCGGGACGCACCCAGGCGGAGACGGCCGCGGCCTGCGGTTTCTACGACCAGTCGCATCTCAGCGGCGAGTTCCGCGCCATGACGGGCTGCACCCCGGGAGCGTTCGCCGCGGCCCGCCGCTCCCCCACCCCCGGTTCGGGCCCCGCGGGCCCCGATGGTCCCGACCGGCTGCAGGGCGAGGCCACCAGCCTGCTGCTGCCGGCAAGCGGAACTGCGCCTTTCTCCAAGACCCCCTTCACGCCCTGAGGCAACCTGTGCAGGGTCGACCTGCCGTCGGGGGAACCGGGGGTCGCCAGGGCCCCGCAACGGGCCCACGGGCCGGGCTCCGTCGCAGGGAGCCCGGCCCTACGACTGCCGTGACATCTCCACGACCGGCGCCGTCTCCATTCCGACCATCTGATTGGTCATTTCGGGGCAAACGACCACGGATTCGCGACAAACGTCCCCCTTCCGTCACAGTCGTCTCACTCACGCGGGTTTCCCGTCACACCCCCTCAACAGGCACACCCCTCTGCTCACTCACTGTCGTTCACGGGGCAGAGGCTGAGTGATCGACAGCGCACGCTGAGTGATCACCGTGAGAACGCATCCGGCTCCCCCGACGGCTCCCCCCGGGCCGCCGCCGCGGTGCGCGCACAGGGAGGTGCCAGACATGACCGACCGCAAGCTCTGGTCGTACAAGGACATCGCCGCACACATCCGGGTCCAGCCCGACACCGTGCGCTCCTACCGCAAGCATGGGCTGCTCCCCCCGCCGGATCACGTCGAAGGCGGCAAGCCGTACTGGTACGCCGACACCATCCGCCGCTGGGTCGCCAGCCGCCCCGGCAACAGAGGCCGCAAGGAGTAGCCGAAGGACACGGATCCCCGCCCGACAGAGGGCGGGGATCCACTCGTTCAGGCCCCGGCGCCCACCTTCTCGCGCGGCTCGGCTTCGGTGACGGCGGGCTCCGGCCCGCCCTCACTCATCCCGAACCGCCCGTGCAGCCTCCGCAACGGCCCCGGCGCCCACCAGGTCCAACGGCCGGTGAGCTTGAGCACGGCCGGGACCAGCAGACTCCGTACGACCATCGCGTCCATCAGGACCGCGAGCGCGATCCCGAGCCCCAGCATCTTGGTGTTGGTCACCCGGGACGTCCCGATCGCCACCATCACCACTGCGAGGATCACCGCGGCGGCGGTGATCAGCCCACCGGTGTGCTGCAGCCCGAACCGCACGGAGTGCTCGTGCCTGCCGGTCCGGTCGTACTCCTCCTTGATCCGCGAAAGGAGGAACACCCCGTAGTCCATGGAGAGTCCGAAGGCCACACAGAACATCAGGACCGGCAGGGTGGTCTCGATATCACCGGTCGAGGTGAAGCCGAGCAGCCCGGACAGATGTCCCTCCTGGAAGACCCAGACCATCGCGCCGAACATCGCGGTGAGGCTCAGCCCGTTGAGCAGCACGGCCTGCAGCGGTATCAGGACGCTGCCGGTGAGCAGGAAGACGAGGAGCAGCGTGACGATCGCGATGATTCCGAGAGCCCAGGGCAGGCGTTCCCCGATCGCCGCCTTGGAGTCCTCCAGCTGAGCGGCACGCCCGGTCACCGAGGTGTCGAACGGAGCTTTCTGGTCCCGTAGTTCGTGCACCAGCTGCTGCGCCTGCTCACCGACCGCCTCCCCCTTCGGCAGCACGGTGAAGTACGCCATGTCACCCGAGGCCGAGGGCACCGGGCCCTCGACCCTCAGCACGTCCGGCAGCTGAGCGACCTCGGCGCGATACTCCCCGTACTCCTCGGGCGTGGCCTTCCCCGCGAGCACCTTGAGCGTGCCGGAAGGGCTGCCCGTGAAACTGTCCCGTATCTCCTGCTGCACGACATGGGACTCGGCGCTCGCGGGGAGCTGGCGGTCGTCCGGGGTGCCGAACTTCACGCCGAGGAAGGGCAGTCCGAGCAGCAGCAGCCCGGCCACGGTGGCTATGGCGAAGACGGGCGCACGGCGCATCACCAGCCCGGCCGCCCGGCCCCAGCGGGCACCCTCCTCCTTGGCCGGCGCCCCTCCGCGGCGCCACAGCCTGCGCAGATCAAGCGAGTTGACGCGGTGGCCGAGCAGCATCAGAGCCGCCGGCAGGAGGATCAGCGCGGCCGCGGCCGCGAGCAGCACCACCGCGATCCCGGCGTAGGCGAAGGACCGCAGGAAGTACTGCGGGAACAGCAGCATCGCAGCGAGCGAGACGGCGACGGTCAGCGCCGAGAAGAGCACGGTCCGCCCGGCGGTCCGCAGCGTCGTACCCACCGCCGCACGTACCTCCGCGCCCTGCGCGAGCTCCTCACGGAAGCGGCGGACGATGAACAGGGCATAGTCGATGGCCAGTCCGAGGCCGAGCGCGGTCGTGAGGTTCATCGCGAAGACCGAGACATCCGTGAACTCGGTGATCCCGCGCAGCACGGCATTGGTACCCAGGATCGCCACGATGCCGACGAGCAGCGGCAGCAGCGCCGCGATCGCGCTGCCGAACACCATCACGAGCAGCAGCAAGGTCACCGGCAGGGCGATCATCTCGGCCTTGACCAGGTCCTCCTGGATCGTTTCCGTCATCTCGTGCTGCACGGCGACGGGGCCTCCGATGGAGACCTCGACCGGCCCGTGCGCACCCCTCAGGCCGGGGGCGATCCGGTCCAGGGTCTCGGCGGCGGTCTTCTCGTCGCCTTCGATGCGGGCGGAGATCAGCGCCCACCGGCCGTCCTCGGCGCGCAGCGCGGCCCGCGCCTGCTCCGGCGCCTGCCAGTAGGAGCCGACACCGGTGACTCCGTCCTCGGCGGCGAGCTGTTCGGCGAGCCTGCGCCCTTCGGCGGCGACCGCCGGAGCGTCCACGCCGGCCTTCCCGCTGTCGACGAGGAGCAGCACATTGGGCTCCGAGTCGGGGAACTCCCGCTGCAGGACCTCGGTCGCGTAGGTGGATTCGGCAGCCGGATCCTCCCAGCCCCCGCTGCCCATCCGGTCGGCGACCCCACTACCGGCGAACACGGCGAGCGCCGTGACGACCAGAGCGATCAGAAGCGAGAGCCGGGGGCGGGCAGTGACGAACCGGGTGAAACCCCTTGGTTCGGAGGGGGTGATCCCCCTCGGCTCGGATGGGCTGACGGGTTCGTCGGTGGGCATAGCGGTGTCCCCTTCACCATGCTAAAACACGAGCTGGCGCTCGCGTTTTCCAAGAATGCGAGCAGAAGCTCGCGTTTGTCAATCGAAAACCCGAGCAATCACTCGCATTCGCCCTCGGCCGCGCACGCGACTGCTTCACCGTCGGCCACCCGCGTGACCGCTCGCATAGGCTCTGACCACAGGGACAAGGGAGTTGGAGACATCGATGCCCGACCAGGAGCAACAGCCCGCCGCGCCGAAGCCACGCCGCCGCCAGGCCCGTGGCGAGCGCCGTGCCGCCCAGCTTCTGGATGCCGCGGCCACGGTCTTCACGCAGGTCGGCTACTCCGGGGCGAGCACCAACGCCATCGCGCGCGAGGCCGGCGTCTCACCGGGCACGCTGTACCAGTTCTTCCCGAACAAGGAGGCCATCGCCGTCGAGCTGGGCGGCCGGCTCCTGGAACAGTGGCGCGCCGAGAACGGCCAGGCGCTCTCCAACGAGAACCTCGCCCTGCCGCTCGCCGAGATGGTGGACGCGATGGTGGACCCACTGCTCGCGTTCAACCACCACAACCCGGCGTTCCACGTCCTCATGCACGGCCCGGACACGCCCGGGCAGGTGACCGACGCCTTCCACCTCTTCCATGGCGCGGTGCTCACGCGTATCGAGGAGATCATCGCGTCGTATCTGCCCAGCTCACCGAAGTCCGAGGTCAGCCGGGTGGCCAATATGACGCTCGCCCTGTTCAAGGCCGGCCTCGACCTGATCGCCGCGCACCCGGACGAGCGGGTCGAGTACCAACGCGAGTTGAAGAAGGTCCTCTTCCGCTACCTCGACCCGCTGCTCTGCGTCAGCGCCCCCGAGTCCCCCGACTCGCCGCCACAGCAGAGCCCCTGAACGAGGCCCGGCCACCACGCCCGGTCGCCCGACCCGGCCACCCGGCCTGGCCGCCAGGCCGGGTCACCACGCCTCAGCCCCCTGCATCCGCCCCTGAGGCAACCCCTTCCGCCCCGCTCCCGCCCGCAGCTTCATCGCCAGGAGCGGGAACACGAGGACGGACACCATCCCCGCCCCGACCAGCGCCGCCGCCTCGCTGCTCTTGAGCAGCTTCTCCTCCAGGCCGATCGTCGTGATCGCCACCACCAACGGCAGCGCGGTGGACGAGTACAAGGTGAGCGCCCGGCGGTCGCGCATGCCGAGATCGCGCGGCGCGAGGAACCAGACGGGCATGCCCCTTACGAAGAGGAAGAGCACCAGGAACAGGGGCAGCAGCAACAGCGCACGGCCACCGTCGAGCAGCGCCGCAAGGTCGAACTCGATCCCCGTGACGATGTAGAAGAGCGGCACCAGGAAGCCGAAGCCCATCGCCTCCACCTTGGAGACGACCTCGTGCGCGCTCTCGGGCGCGGCCCGGTGCAGCACGATCCGCGTGATCATTCCGGCGGCGAAGGCGCCGAGCAGGACGTCGAGTCCGAGCCAGGTCGCAAGGCCCAGCATCACGGCGAGCATCAGGACGACGAGGCGGACCGCGAACTGCCCGCTGCTGTGCAGGGTCTTGGCGATCACATGGGCGAACCAGGGCTTGTGCGGCCGCATCGCCCAGAACACCGCACCCGCCGTGAGCAGCGCGAACAGCACGAGTACGACGGTGGACTCACCCGCGCTGCGCCCGCTGAGCAGCACCGCCATGGCGATGATCGGCCCGAACTCGCCGCAGGCACCGAAGGCCTGCATCACCGAACCGAAGCGGGTGCGCAGGTCCCCGGCGTCGCGAAGGAGCGGAAGGACCGTGCCGAGCGCGGTGGAGGTGAGCGCCGTACCGATACAGACGGCCTTGGTGAACCCGCCGGCCGAGAGCAGCAGCCCGACCGACAGACCGAGGACGAGGGCGCACACCCAGGCCCAGGCCGCCCTGGTCAGGGTGTCGCCGCGGATCCGGTCGAACTCGATCTCGTATCCCGCGAGAAAGATCAGCATGGCGAGGCCGAGATGCGACAGCCCGTCGATCAACTCGCCATTGGTGGCCCAGCCGAGGACATCGGGTCCGATCACGATGCCGAGCAGGATCTCGAAGATGACCAGCGGTACGGGCAGCCAGCGGCCCACGCCATAGGCGAGCAGGGGCGCGAGGACCGCGATGGACATGATCAGGATCAGCACCCCGGACTGCGGCATAACGGCTGTTTACCATAAACTCCGGACAAACCTGCCCAGCACCTGTCAGGCGCCGACCGGCACTCCCGCCTCGCCCCGCCGGTCAATACCGCTGATTCCGGAGGTACTTGCGATGCCCCCTGCCCCCGCGGGCAATGCCCCAGAGATCATCCCCGGTCTGTGGAAACGCTGCCTGTGGGGCGGCCTCGCCCTCTGGCTCCTGACCGCGATCGTCACGTACGCGACGAAGAACACGACGCTCCTTCCGACCCTGATCCTGCTGGGCAGCTTCCTGATCCCGGCCGTCTTCGTCATGTGGGCCTACGAGCGGCACGGGCGCGATCTGGGCCTGGGCGTGATCCTTGGCTGCTTCGTAACCGGTGGCATCCTCGGCGTGCTCGGCGCATCGGTGATGGAGTACTACCTGCTCCAACCCTCCTTGTGGATGTTCGTCGGGGTCGGGCTCATCGAGGAGGCGGTCAAGCTGATCGCCCTGATGTGGGTGATCCGCCGCCGGCCGCAGCTGCGCGGGATCCGTACGGGCCTGGTGCTCGGTGCGGCCGTCGGCTTCGGCTTCGCCGCGTTCGAGAGCGCCGGTTACGCCTTCAACGCGGCCGTCACCACCAAGGGCATCGACCTGCGCGCCCTGCTCGAGACGGAACTCCTGCGCGGGGTGCTCGCCCCCTTCGGCCACGGCCTGTGGACGGCGATCGCCGGCGCCGTCCTGCTCGCCTACCGCCGCCCCGACGGCCGCTTCCGCTTCGCGGGTCCGGTCATCGGCACCTACCTGGGCGTGGCGCTGCTGCACGCGCTGTGGGACTCGATGCACGGGATCGCGATCTGGCTGGTCGCCCGGATCACCAGCACCGGACTCGACCGCTCGCTCTTCGCGCAGGGCTATATCCCGACACCCACCGACCAGCAACAACACCTCTTCACGCTGTTCTCGGTCGGCGGCCTGGTGCTGATCTCCCTGATCGGCATCAAGTGGCTGCGCTCGCTGGCGCACCGCGACAGCACTTGGAAAAGTACCCCCTAGGGGTATATGGTTCTGAGCGTGAGGGAGGCCCCGGAAACACCGGCCTCCCCATGGGGCACCCTGGTGCCACCCTCAGACACACTCCCTCGACAGGAGAACGACATGACCGCCCAGACCGAGCTTCCCCAGGCCGAGACCACCGGTTCCTGCTGCGGCGGCGGTGGCTGCGGCAGCACGCCGGCCGACGCCGAGCAGGGCACCGTGACCACCGTCTACCAGGTCTCCGGAATGACCTGCGGCCACTGCGAGGGCGCGGTCTCCGGCGAGATCTCGGAGCTGCCGGGCGTCACCTCGGTCAAGGCCGTGGCCTCCACCGGCCAGGTCACCGTCATCTCCGCCGCGTCGCTGGACGACGAGGCCGTACGCGCCGCGGTGGACGAGGCCGGCTACGAACTGACCGGTCGCGCCTGACCGGTCGCCCCGGTACGGGGGTGTGCGGCCGTCGGCCGTACGCCCCCTTCGGCGCGTTCACGCCTGCGGTGCGTTCACGCCTGCGGCGCCGCACTCCTCGTACGCCCGAAGTACCTCCGAAGTACCTCCGAAGCACCTCCGAAAGAACTCGTATGTCCCCAGCGGCTCCCGATGCCATAGCCCTCCCGTCCGCCGAGGTCGAACTCGCCATCGGCGGGATGACCTGCGCCTCCTGCTCCTCGCGGATCGAGCGCAAGCTGAACCGGATCGAGGGCGTGACGGCCTCGGTCAACCTCGCCACCGAGAAGGCACGGGTGGCATACGGGGACGGGGTGGAGGTCGGCGATCTGATCGCGACCGTGGAGAAGCTGGGGTACTCGGCCGAGGAGATCGTGCCGGAGCCTGTGGCCGCCGAACAGCCTGCCGCGACTTCGCGTGATCGTGAGGCCGACGCGCTGCGGCAGCGTTTCCTCGTCAGCGCCGTGCTCTCGCTGCCCGTGATCCTGATGGCGATGATCCCGGCGCTGCAGTTCGACAACTGGCAGTGGCTCTCGCTCACCCTCGCCTCACCCGTGGTCGTCTGGGGCGGACTGCCCTTCCACCGCGCCGCGTGGACCAACGCGCGACACGGCGCGGCCACCATGGACACCCTGGTGTCGGTCGGCACGCTGGCCGCCTACGGCTGGTCGCTGTGGGCGCTGTTCTTCGGCGACGCGGGGATGCCGGGGATGCGGCACGGCTTCGAGTTCACCATCGCGGGTACGGACGGTTCGTCCACGATCTATCTCGAAGTCGCCGCGGGCGTCGTCACCTTCATCCTGCTCGGCCGCTGGCTGGAGGCGCGCGCGAAGCGCAAGGCGGGGGCGGCCCTGCGCGCGCTGCTCGAACTGGGCGCGCAGGGCGCCTCGGTGCTGCGCGGCGGGGTCGAAGTACGGGTGCCGGTCGAGTCCTTGCGGGTGGGCGACCGATTCGTCGTACGTCCCGGGGAGAAGCTGGCCACGGACGGAACCGTCGTCGAGGGCGTCTCGGCCATCGACGCCTCGCTGCTCACCGGCGAGTCGGTGCCGGTGGATGTGGGCGTGGGCTCGGCGGTGACCGGCGCGACCGTGAACGCCGGCGGACGTCTGATCGTCGAGGCCACCCGGGTCGGCGCCGACACCCAGCTCGCGCACATGGCCAAGCTGGTGGCGGACGCACAGAGCGGAAAGGCCGAGGTACAGCGGCTCGCGGACCGGATCGCCGCGGTCTTCGTACCCGTGGTGCTCCTGATCGCGGCGGGGACGCTCGGCGCGTGGCTCGCGATGACGGGGGACGCCACTGCGGCGTTCACGGCTGCGGTCGCGGTGCTGATCATCGCCTGCCCCTGCGCCCTGGGGCTCGCGACGCCGACAGCTTTGATGGTCGGTACGGGGCGGGGCGCGCAGCTCGGGATCCTCATCAAGGGGCCCGAGGTCCTGGAGTCGACGCGGCGGGTGGACACCGTGGTGCTCGACAAAACGGGGACGGTGACTTCGGGGCGGATGGAGCTGGCCTCGGTGGTCGGGGACGATCAACTGGGGCTGCGATACGCGGCGGCCGTGGAGCAGGCGTCGGAGCACCCCGTGGGCCGTGCGCTGGCTGCCGGATACAAGGGCCGACTGCCGCCCGTATCGGACTTCTCGAACGTGCCCGGGCTCGGAGTGCGCGGGACCGTCGAGGGGCATGCCGTCCTGGTGGGGCGGGGTGCGCTGCTTGCCGCGGAGGGCATCTCCGTATCCGACTCGCTCGCATCCGCGCAGGAGTCGGCGGAGGCCGACGGGCGTACCGCCGTCCTGGTCGCCTGGGACGGTACGGCGCGGGCGGTGCTGTCAGTGGCGGACGCGGTGAAGCCCTCCAGCGCCGAGGCGGTGGCTCGGCTGCGGGCGCTGGGCCTCAAGCCGGTGCTGCTCACCGGGGACAACTCCGCGGTCGCGCGGACCGTGGCCGCCGAGGTCGGAATTCCGGCCGAGGACGTGATCGCCGAGGTGCTGCCGCAGGACAAGGTGGCGGTCGTAAGACGGCTGCAGGACGAGGGCCGTACGGTCGCGATGGTCGGCGACGGTGTGAACGACGCGGCCGCCCTCGCCACCGCCGATCTCGGGCTCGCGATGGGCACGGGCACGGACGCCGCGATCCAGGCCGGCGATCTCACGCTCGTACGGGGAGATCTGCGCGTGGCCGCCGATGCGATCCGGCTCGCGCGGCGGACCCTGGCCACGATCAAGGGCAATCTGTGCTGGGCCTTCGGCTACAACGTGGCGGCGCTTCCGCTGGCCGCGGCCGGGCTTCTGAACCCCATGATCGCGGGTGCCGCGATGGCCTTCTCCTCCGTGTTCGTGGTGACCAACAGTCTGCGTCTGCGCCGCTTCTCCTGAAGCGTCCCGAATCTTCCCTCCACTGCCCGGCACGGGATATATGTACGGCTTCACCTGGGGCTTCACATCCTCCCCACAACTCCCTTACGCTATGGACCGGTTCGGCAAATCGGGTTGACGGGCCGGTTCAGGACATAGCCGAGAGACGTAGATCACAGAGATTCCAACGTAACCATTCGGGGGGCTCGAAGGTCTAAGAGGGCGATGGCTGAAACGTCTTGGGGGGCGTTTCCGTCATCAGGGGATGTCTTGGGGGACATTCCCAGTCCGCGTTGGCCGGGGCACGTGCACGGGGAGCTTTGAGCGGCCCTCCCGTCGTTACGCGTCCCGGCAGACCGCAGGAACCGGCAGTACCGAAGAGCTCGGATCGCAGTACGGCAGTTCAGCAGTACGGCAGTTCCACAGCACAGAACAGCTTGACCGCAAGGCTTGTGCACCCTGCACCACAGACGCCCGGCCGGATCCCGTGGGGGGAATCCGTACCGGGACTATGGGAAGCACCCCGCCAGCCGGCCCGTGGGGGGACCGGTGAGCGGGGTGCTTCTCTTTTTGCGCTTCGGGATACGAAAACGACTGGGCCGGCTCGGCACCCCGGGGTGCTGAGCCGGCCCAGTCGAAGTTCAGGCAGGTACTGCGTCGATGTTCAGGCAGGCACTGCGGCGATCAACGCGCCTCGACGGGCACGAAGTCGCGCTCGACCACGCCCGTGTAGATCTGGCGCGGGCGGCCGATACGGGATCCCGGCTCCTTGATCATCTCGTGCCACTGGGCGATCCAGCCCGGAAGGCGGCCGAGGGCGAAGAGCACGGTGAACATCTCGGTCGGGAAGCCCATCGCGCGGTAGATGAGGCCCGTGTAGAAGTCCACGTTCGGGTAGAGCTTGCGCTCGACGAAGTAGTCGTCGGACAGCGCGTGCTCCTCCAGCTTGAGCGCGATGTCGAGCAGCTCGTCGGACTTGCCGAGGGCGGAGAGAACGTCGTGCGCGGCGGCCTTGATGATCTTGGCGCGCGGGTCGAAGTTCTTGTACACCCGGTGGCCGAAGCCCATCAGGCGTACGCCGTCTTCCTTGTCCTTCACCTTGCGGATGAAGGTGTCGACGTCGTTGCCCGAGTCGCGGATGCCTTCGAGCATCTCCAGGACGGACTGGTTGGCGCCGCCGTGCAGCGGACCCCACAGCGCGGAGATACCGGCGGAGATCGACGCGAACATGTTCGCCTGCGAGGAGCCGACCAGACGGACGGTCGAGGTCGAACAGTTCTGCTCGTGGTCCGCGTGCAGGATGAGCAGCTTGTCGAGCGCGGCGACCACGGTCGGGTCCAGCTCGTAGTCTGCGGCCGGCACGGAGAACGTCATACGCAGGAAGTTCTCGACGTAGCCGAGGTTGTTGCTCGGGTAGACGACCGGGTGGCCGACCGACTTCTTGTACGCGTACGCGGCGATCGTCGGAAGCTTGGCGAGCAGGCGGATCGTCGAGAGGTGACGCTGCTTCTCGTCGAACGGGTTGTGGCTGTCCTGGTAGAAGGTGGACAGCGCGGAGACCACCGAGGACAGCATCGCCATCGGATGCGCGTCCCGCGGGAAGCCGTCGTAGAAGCGCTTGACGTCCTCGTGCAGGAGCGTGTGCTGGGTGATCTCGTTGCGGAACGTCGAGAGCTGGTCGACGGTCGGCAGCTCACCGTTGATCAGCAGGTATGCGACCTCGACGAACGTGGAGCGCTCGGCCAGCTGCTCGATCGGGTAGCCCCGGTAGCGCAGGATCCCGTTCTCGCCGTCGAGATAGGTGATCGCCGATTTATACGCGGCAGTGTTGCCGTAACCGCTGTCCAGGGTCACCAGACCGGTCTGGGCACGCAGCTTCCCGATATCGAAGCCCTTGTCACCGACGGTGCTGTCGATCACCGGGTAGGTGTACTCGCCATCGCCGTACTGAACTACTACAGCGTTGTTCGCGTTGTCGCTCACGTCATCCCTCACCGACGTAGTGCCTCTTCTTCGAGGTGCCCTGACTGCTGTCCACCATCCCCCATTTGGCCCTGGGCAGTGCACTCGGGGTCGACCATTAGGTCTATCGACGGCACTCAGTGCCGTCAGCCTGCTCATCCTGCCCCTTTGACCCTGGTTCCGGAACCCCTCCGTGATGTTTGCCACCGGGATGATCGATCAACGATCACCTTCACGGTTCATCCGATCCCACCGAGCCGGTGGTCCAGGGCCGTGCACCTCCTGCCCGCGGAAACCGTACGTACCGCCTGGCCAAGGGCTTTACGCGACCCGACGAGTACGACCAGCTTCTTCGCCCGGGTGACAGCGGTGTAGAGCAAATTGCGCTGGAGCATCATCCAGGCACCCGTGGTGACCGGGATCACCACAGCCGGGTACTCACTCCCCTGCGACCGGTGGATGGTCACCGCATAGGCGTGGGCCAGTTCGTCGAGCTCGTCGAAGTCGTAGTCGACCTCCTCGTCCTCGTCGGTGAGCACCTTCAGCTTCTGGTCGACAAGGTCGAGTGCGGTGACCACGCCGACGGTCCCGTTGAAGACCCCGTTGGCGCCCTTCTCGTAATTGTTGCGAATCTGGGTGACCTTGTCGCCGACACGGAACGTACGACCGCCGAACCTCTTCTCCGCGAGCTCGGGCCGGGCCGGGGTGATGGCCTGCTGCAGCAGACCGTTCAGCGTCCCCGCGCCGGCCGGTCCGCGGTGCATGGGCGCGAGCACCTGCACGTCACGGCGCGGATCGAGCCCGAACTTCGCCGGGATCCGGCGGGCCGCCACATCCACGGTGACCCTCCCCGCGTCCTCGGTCTCGTCCTCGACGAAGAGGAAGAAGTCGCTGAGGCCCTGGGTGATGGGCGGTACTCCGGAGTTGATCCGGTGAGCGTTGGTGACGACCCCGGACTGCTGGGCCTGGCGGAAGATCCGCGTGAGCCGTACGGCGGGGACCGGGGACCGCTCGGCGAGCAGATCCCTGAGCACCTCGCCGGCGCCGACGCTGGGCAGCTGGTCCACATCGCCGACGAAGAGCAGGTGGGCGCCCTGCGGAACGGCCTTGACCAGCTTGTTGGCGAGCAGCAGATCGAGCATCGAGGCCTCGTCGACCACGACCAGATCGGCATCGAGCGGCCGGTCCTGGTCGTAGGCCGCGTCCCCACCCGGTTTCAGTTCGAGCAGCCGGTGCACGGTCGAGGCCTCGGCCCCGGTCAGCTCGGCCAGACGTTTGGCGGCCCTGCCCGTGGGCGCGGCGAGGACCACCTTCGCCTTCTTGGCCCGCGCCAGCTCCACGATCGAACGCACCGTGAAGGACTTCCCGCAGCCGGGACCGCCGGTGAGCACGGCGACCTTCCGGGTCAGGGCGAGCCGTACGGCCTCCTCCTGCTCGGTGGCGAGCGAGGTCCCAGTGCGCTCCTTCAGCCAGCCGAGCGCCTTGGCCCAGTCGACGTCGGCGAAGCCGGGCATCCGGTCCTCGTCCGCCCTCAGGAGCCGTTTGAGCCGGCCCGCGAGGGACAGCTCGGCCCGGTGGAAGGGCACGAGGTAGACCCCGGTGAGCGGCTCGCCGTCCGGACCGGGCACCTGCTCCCGTACGACTCCCTCCGGATCCTGGGCAAGATCGCCCAGGCACTCGATGACAAGACCGGTGTCGACCTGGAGCAGCTTGACCGCGTCGGAGATCAGCTGCTCCTCGGGCAGGAAACAGTGGCCCTGGTCGGTGGACTGCGAAAGGGCGTACTGCAGCCCGGCCTTGACCCGCTCCGGACTGTCGTGCGGAATGCCGACGGACTGCGCGATGCGGTCCGCGGTGAGGAAGCCGATGCCCCAGACGTCCGCGGCCAGGCGGTACGGCTCGTTCTTCACTATGGAGATCGAGGCGTCCGCGTATTTCTTGTAGATGCGTACGGCGATCGACGTGGAGACACCGACACCCTGCAGAAAGACCATGACCTCCTTGATGGCCTTCTGTTCCTCCCACGCGTCCGCGATCTTCTTGGTGCGCTTGGGTCCGAGGCCCGGCACCTCGATGAGCCGCTTGGGCTCCTCCTCGATGACTCTGAGCGTGTCGAGTCCGAAGTGTTCCGTGATGCGGTCCGCGAACACCGGGCCGATGCCCTTGACCAGGCCTGATCCCAGATAGCGACGGATGCCCTGGATCGTGGCGGGCAGCAGCGTCGTGTAGTTCTCCACGGTGAACTGCTTGCCGTACTGCGCGTGCGAGCCCCAGCGGCCCTCCATCCGCAGCGACTCCCCCACCTGCGCACCGAGCAGCGAGCCGACGACGGTGAGCAGATCGCCGCCGCCGCGTCCGGTGTCCACGCGGGCGACCGTGTATCCGTTCTCCTCATTGGCATACGTGATCCGCTCGAGGACTCCTTCGAGTACCGCGAGCCGGGGCTGGGGCAGCCCTGTGGTGGTGCCGGTCCGGCTGGTCATGAGCCGAATTTAGCGGTCGGCACCGACAGCGCGGGAAGCCTGTGGAAAACCTGCTCGCGAGGCCTGTGGAAAACTTCGACGAGCCAGGCGCCGCACATGTTTGAGGGGGTCCGGCCCCCCGGCCGAACCCCCTCGAGTCCCCCTCCAACAGGTCTCCCCGATCCCCCCTCGGATCCCCTCCCAGAAGCCCTGATGCCCTATAGGACCCGCGTCACCCAGAAAGGGTTGTACGACTGCGGGCAGTAATTTTCCCGGCGGCGCCCGCTCCGCTTTCGCCCCGGTTCGGGGTGCCGACGAACCGGGGCAGTCGTAGCGTTTCAGGCATGAGCGAAGATGCAAATGTTCCGCTTGAGAAAGCCGTGATCGATGAACTCGGCGACGAGAAACTGCATGAGTTCGCCGGCCTGCTCGGCACCGACGACGCGGGCGCCCAGAACCTGATCAGCGAGACGGTCTCCGCGCTGTCCGGCGGATTCCAGGAGACGGCCTCCAACGGCGCCCCCGAGGACGTCGACGAGATGCGCCAGGCGTTCGCCGAGGTCGGCGAGGCCGCCACGGCCACGCCGCTGCAAGGTGTCGCGACCCTGGGCGGTGGGCTCGGCGGGCTGCTCAGCGGCGGAATGATGGCCGGAGTGCTCGCCAAGATGAGCAAGCCGGTCGCCTCGGCGGTCTCCAAGAAGACGGGCATCCCGGCGGCCACGGTCTCGCGCGGGATCGAGATGCTGATCCCCGTGCTCCTCGCCGTACTGGCGAAGCGCGCCTCGGCAGGCAAGGGCGGCGGCGCGCCCAAGGCCTCCGGGCCCGGCGCTTCCGGTTCCGGCGACCCGATTCCGAGCCCTGGGGCTGTGCCCGGTGCGGCCGGCGCCGCTCCCGGCGCGGCACCGGGTGCCACATCTGCGGGAGGCCAGTCGGGTGGCGGTCTGGACCTCGGCGAGCTCCTCGGGAGCATTCTGGGCGGCGGGAAGAAGCAGTAGACGTACAGATAGAAGGGGTGTGGCCGTGACGGCCACACCCCTTCTACGCGCTCAGCCCGCCGCGGCTTCCCCGGCCACGACCGAGAAGCGCTCCGCCGTCTCGCGCAGGACCTCCTCGCCGTCCTGCCTGGCCCACAGCCCCGAGTTGAAGAGCTCGACTTCGACCGGCCCCGTGTAGCCCGCCGCGTCCACCAGACGCCACCAGTGCGCGAGATCGATGGAGCCGTCGCCGAGCTGGCCGCGCCCCGTCAGGACGCCCTCGGGCAACGGGGTGGTCCAGTCGGCCAGTTGGAAGGTGTGCAGACGGCCGCCCGCGCCTGCCCGGACGATCTGTGCGGGCGCGAGGTCGTCCCACCAGATGTGGTACGTGTCCACGCAGACCCCGACCTGCTCGGCGGGGAATCGCTCCGCGAGGTCGAGGGCCTGGCCGAGGGTCGAGACCACACAGCGGTCGGCCGCGTACATGGGGTGCAGCGGTTCGATCGCGAGGCGTACGCCGCATTCGGCGGCGTACGGGCCGAGTACGGCGAGGGCGTCCGCGATGCGTTCGCGGGCACCGTACAAGTCCTTGTCCCCAGCGGGCAGTCCGCCGGAGACGAGGACGAGGGTGTCGGTGCCGAGGGTCGCGGCCTCGTCGATGGCGGCGCGGTTGTCGTCGAGCGCGAGGCGTCGTTCCGCCGGGTCGATCGCCGTGAAGAAGCCGCCCCGGCAGAGTGTGGTGACGGTCAGACCCGCGTCCCTGACCAGCTTCGCGGCGGCCTCGACACCGAATTCCTGAACTGGTTCGCGCCAGAGCCCGATGCCGGGAACTCCCCAATGCCCACAAGCGTTGGCAAGTTCAGGCAGCGAAAGCTGCTTGACCGTCATCTGATTGATGCTGAAGCGCGAGAGGCCGGGAAGGGGGGTGCCGGGCGCGGGATGCGCGGAGTGATCCACAGGGGGATCCACCTGAGGGCTCACTGGGCGACTCCGTGCACGTTGAGCAGGGATGTCATACGGGACTGGGCGAGCACCGGGTCCGGGAACAGGCCGAGCTGGTCGGCCAGTTGGTACGCGCGCGCCAGGTGCGGGAGTGAGCGTGCCGACTGCAGACCACCCACCATCGAGAAGTGGGACTGGTGGCCGGCGAGCCAGGCGAGGAAGACGACTCCGGTTTTGTAGAAGCGGGTGGGTGTTTGGAACAAGTGCCTCGACAACTCAACAGTGGGATCCAGGAGTTCACGGAAGCCCTTGGTGTCACCCGTGTCCAGGACGCGGACCGCCTCGGCCGCGAGCGGGCCGAGCGGGTCGAAGATGCCGAGCAGGGCGTGGCTGAAGCCGTGGTCGTCGCCGGCGATGAGTTCGGGGTAGTTGAAGTCGTCGCCGGTGTAGCAGCGCACGCCGTTGGGCAGGCGGCGGCGCAGGGCGATCTCGCGGTCCGCGTCGAGCAGCGAGACCTTGATGCCGTCCACCTTGTCCGCGTGGGCGGAGATCACCTCGAGGAAGGTCTCGGTGGCGGCGTCGAGGTCGCCCGAGCCCCAGTAACCCTCCAGAGCCGGGTCGAACATGGGGCCCAGCCAGTGCAGGACCACGGGCTCGGACGCCTGGCGGAGCAGCGTGCCGTACACGGCGAGGTAGTCCTCGGGGCCGCGGGCGACGGCCGCGAGGGCGCGGGACGCCATGAGGATCGCCTGCGCGCCCGTCCCCTCCACGAGCGCGAGTTGTTCCTCGTACGCGGCCGTCACCTCGGCGAGCGTCGGCGCCGCGGCCCCGGCCTTGAGCTGGTCGGTGCCGACACCGCACGCGATCCGTCCGCCCACCGCCTTGGCCTCGGCGGCGGAGCGGCGGATCAGTTCGGCGGCGCCCGCCCAGTCCAGGCCCATGCCGCGCTGCGCGGTGTCCATGGCCTCGGCGACCCCGAGGCCGTGGGACCACAGGTGGCGGCGGAAGGCGAGGGTCGCGTCCCAGTCGACGGCGGCCGGATCGTCCGGTGAGACATCGGCGTACGGATCGGCGACCACATGGGCGGCGGAGAACACCGTGCGCGAGACGAGCGGTGCGGCGCCGGAGACGGTGAGGGGTTCGGTGCGCGGGCTGTAGGCGAAGGTGCCGCCTCCTGCGCGGGGCAGGTGGATGGTCATGGTGCTGGGCTCTCCGTCGGGTCGCGGCGGGTCAGAGGGACGGTGGGCGCTCAGCGGCGGGCGCGGGGCCGGCCGTGGCGCGCAGGGATCAGAGGTTCAGCTCGGGGACGTCGTAACGGCGGCCCTCCGCCGAGGACTTGAGGCCGAGTTCGGCGAGCTGGACGCCTCGGGCGCCGGCGAGGAGGTCCCAGTGGTAGGGCTCGTCGAGGACGACGTGGCGCAGGAAGAGCTCCCACTGGACCTTGAACCCGTTGTCGAACTCTCCGTTGTCCGGCACTTCCTGCCACTGGTCGCGGAAGGACTCGGTGACCGGGATGTCAGGGTTCCAGACGGGCTTCGGGGTGGCCGAGCGGTGCTGGGCGCGGCAGTTGCGCAGCCCCGCGACGGCCGAGCCCTCGGTGCCGTCGACCTGGAACTCGACGAGTTCGTCGCGGTTGACGCGTACCGCCCAGGAGGAGTTGATCTGGGCGACCATCGATCCCTGCGGGCTCTCCAGCTCGAAGATGCCGTACGCGGCGTCGTCGGCGGTGGCGTCGTAGGGCTTGGACTGCTCGTCCCAGCGCTGCGGGATATGGGTCGAGGCGAGCGCGGTCACGGACTTCACGCGGCCGAACAGCTCGTGGAGCACGTACTCCCAGTGCGGGAACATGTCGACGACGATGCCGCCGCCGTCCTCGGCGCGGTAGTTCCAGCTGGGGCGCTGGGCGTCCTGCCAGTCGCCCTCGAAGACCCAGTAGCCGAACTCGCCGCGTACGGACAGGATCCGGCCGAAGAAGCCGCCGTCGATCAGGCGCTTCAGCTTGAGCAGGCCCGGCAGGAAGATCTTGTCCTGGACGACGCCGTGCTTGATGCCTGCGGCGTTCGCGAGGCGGGCGAGCTCAAGGGCGCCGTCGAGCGAGGTGGCGCTGGGCTTCTCGGTGTAGATGTGCTTGCCGGCGGCGATGGCCTTCTTGAGGATGTCCTCGCGGGTGGAGGTCATCGCGGCGTCGAAGAAGATGTCTATGGAGTCGTCGGCGAGGACCGAGTCGACGTCGGTGGTCCAGTGCTCCAGGCCGTGGCGCTCGGCGAGTTCACGCAGGGCGTGCTCGCGGCGGCCGACGAGGACGGGCTCCGGCCACAGGACCGTGCCGTTGCCGAGGTCGAGGCCGCCCTGTTCGCGCAGCGCGAGGATCGAGCGGACCAGGTGCTGGCGGTAACCCATGCGTCCCGTCACGCCGTTCATAGCGATACGCACCGTTTTGCGTGTCACGTCTGTCCCTCCGTTTGGCAGGCGCGTGCCGGTCGGCTTCGACGCCGGGTCTGTTGAGTGGGCTCGGCTGGTGAACGCCGCCCGAGCGCCGGCTGGGGCTACGCACGCCGCCGGCCGCACCCTCGATAGCAAGCGCTTTCTATCTAGGTCTGCGGGAAAGTTAGCCTGCGGGGTGATGCCCGGACAAGGGGGCAGCTCAAATCCCCTCGCAGGCTTGAAGGTTCGTTTGCGATGGGAGGGGGGTGTGATGGGGGCGTTGTGCCCGTGGTGCGGTGCGCTCGTCATGCGGTGTGCTCGCCATGCGGTGCGCCCATGATGCGGTGCGCTCGCCATGCGGTGCGCTCGCCATGCGGTGCGCTCGCCATGCAGGGTGCGAGGTGCGGGGCGAGTCGACGCAAGTCAACGCAAGTCGATGCGAGTCGATGCGAAGTGCCGGGTGGAGGTAATTCGTTTGCTCCGGGCACGGTGCGGCGGTGCACTGTGGCCGGCGCCGCGGGTCGCGCGGTGCCGGTATCCCCGAGGAGACGAGGGCATGGAGATACGTTCCGCGACCGATGACGACCTTGAGGTCTTCGTCGACACGGTCCACGCCGCGTTCGGGCGCTTCCCGGAAGCCCCGGTCGACGGCGGCGGGCTGTGGTGGTCGGCGCTCGAAACGGACCGCTGTCTGCTCGCCGTCGAGTCGGACGGCCGGCCTGTGGGCACCGCCGCCACGCATTCCTTCGAACTCACCCTGCCCGGCGAGACCTTCGCACCGGCCGCCGGGGTGACCGCGGTCGGAGTCCTGCCCTCGCACCGGCGACGCGGTGTGCTCAGCGCGATGATGCGCCATCAGCTCGCCGAGTTGCGCGCCCGCGGGGAGTTCCTCTCCGTGCTGCTGGCCTCCGAGGCGCCGATCTACGGCCGGTTCGGCTACGGACCGGCCGCCTACACGGCCCACCTGACGGTGCCGCGCCGTGAGGCCGCGTTCGCCGCTCCCCGAGGCCGACACACGGCCGAGGCCCCGGTGAGCGGCTCGGTCGAGGTCCTGCGGAGTGCCGAGTGCGGCGAGATCATGGAAGAGGTCTACGACCGTTACCGCCGCACGCAGCCCGGCGCGCTGTCCCGGCCGCACCGCTGGTGGGCCCTGCGCGCCGGCCGGCCACCGATCTCACCGGAGCCGCGTTACGTCGCCGTCCACCGCGACGCCGATGGCACCCCGGACGGTTACGCCGGCTACTCGATCGACTCCGGCACCCTGACCGTCGACGAGACCATCACCGCCGACGACGCCGTCTTCACGGCGCTCGCCCGGTTCGCGCTCGACCACGACCTGGTGTCCCGGGTGGTGTTCAAGCACGTCCCGCCCGACCATCCTCTTCGCTGGCAGCTCGCGGACTTTCGCGCCGGTGAGGTGAGCGGGGTCACCGACTGGCTGTGGGTGCGGCTGCTCGACGTCCCGCGCGCCCTGACGGCGCGCGGGTGGTTCATGGACGGCGAGCTCGTCCTCGATGTCGCGGACCCGTTCCTCGGCGAGCGAGGCCGCTATCTGCTGACCGTCCGGGACGGCAAGGCGGAGTGCGTCACCACCGACCGGGAGCCTGATCTGTCCCTGGACGTAAGCGATCTGGGCTCGGCCTACCTCGGTGGCACCGCCCCGAGCACCCTCGTGCGAGCCGGGCACATCCGGGCCCACCGCCCGGGTGCGACAGCTCTCGCCGACGGCCTGTTCCGAGGTGAGCGCTCGCCGCACTGTCTGCATTGGTTCTGAGGCAGGTTCTGGGAGGGGGACCCAACCGTCCGGGAATTGTGGGTGAATCGGGCATTTGGTGGGACGAATGGTCCCCCGGTCCACCCTGTCGACGGCTCTGCGACCATGGGCCCTGGGTCGTGGCCATCCCGTGGCCGGAAAGGTGCCCCATAGCGGGCGTCTAGCCGGTATCACTTACTGCAACGGTGCAGTGCGCAGAGTGCGGCCGCGCCCGGACCGCCGGTCTCCGAGCGGCGAAGCGACCATCAGCTCCCGGAGGACGAGATGACCGTGACTTTGGCGGATGTGGCGGCCCGTGCCCAGGTCTCCCCCGCGACCGTCTCCCGTGTGCTGAACGGGAATTACCCGGTTGCGGCGACCACCCGCGAGCGCGTGCTGCGCGCCGTGGACGAGTTGGACTACGTACTCAACGGGCCTGCGAGCGCACTTGCCGCGGCCACTTCCGACCTGGTCGGGATCCTGGTGAACGACATCGCGGACCCGTTCTTCGGCATCATGGCCGGCGCCGTGCAGTCCGAGATCGGCGGCCCGGGCGGCAGAGCCGGGGGCGAACGGCTCGCGGTGGTCTGCAACACCGGCGGCTCCCCCGAGCGCGAACTCACGTATCTCACCCTGCTCCAGCGCCAGCGCGCCGCCGCCGTGGTGATCACCGGTGGCGCCGTCGAGGACCCGGTGCACGCCGAGGCGATGGCCGGAAAGCTTCGCCGCCTGGCCGAGGCCGGTACCCGTATCGTGCTCTGCGGCCGCCCGCCCGTGCCGGACACCGGCGCCATCGCTCTCGCCTTCGACAACCGCGGCGGCGGACAGCGGCTCACGGAGCATCTGCTCGATCTCGGCCACCGCCGCATCGGTTACATCGCCGGACCCGAGGAGCGCACCACCACCCGGCACCGGCTCGAAGGCCACCGTGACGCGCTCAAGGCGGCGGGCGTGGACGAGGGCGAGACGGTGCACGGCCCCTACGACCGGCGGTCCGGTTACGAGGCCGCGCGCGAACTGCTGCGCAGGGACCCGGATCTGACCGCGATCGTGGCGGCCAACGACACGGTCGCGCTGGGCGCCTGTGCGGCGCTGCGCGAGGCGGGCCTGCGGATTCCCGAGGATGTGTCGGTGGCGGGCTTCGACGATCTGCCGTTCAGCGTCGATGTGGTCCCCGCGCTCACGACCGTGCGACTGCCCCTGCACGACGCGGGGGTACGGGCCGGCCGGATCGCCATGGGGAGGGAGCCGGAGCCGCCCGGCCAGACGTCCGTGATCGCGGGCGAGTTGATGGTACGGGGGTCCACCGCTCGGCCCCGTAAGTGAGCAGGACGCTCCGGTTGCCGCATTTCCGGGTTCCCCGGCACCCCTGTTCGACGCTCCCGGCACCGCGCTACCTTTGACTCAGTCAACGGTATTCCTCGAGTGCCGGAAGGGGTGCGCCATGCCCCAGCAGTTCATCCAGGAGATCCGCGCCTTCAACCGCTTCTACACGAACCTGATCGGCGCGCTCGACTACAGCCGCCACCTCTACCTGCCGTACACGCTCACCGAATCGCGCGTCCTGTACGAGCTGGCCCACCGCGAGGAGCCCGAGGCCGCCGATCTGCGGGCCGAACTCGGCATCGACGCGGGGTACTTGAGCCGGCTTCTCGCCAAGTTCGAGAAGGACGGCCTCGTAGAGCGGGCGCCCTCACCGCGTGACCCGCGCCGTCAGCGGATCACGCTCACGCCGCGCGGGCGCGAGGCGGCGGAGCTGCAGGAGGAGCGTTCGCGCGAGGCGGTCGGCCTGCTGCTCAGCAAGGTCCCGGCCGCCGAACGGCCGCGGCTCGCCGAGGCGATGCGTACGGTCCGTACCGTCCTGGCCGACGCCCGCCCCACCAAGCCCGCCGAGGTCAGACTGCGTGAGTCACGGCCGGGCGACCTCGGCTGGATGGTGATGCGCAATGCCGCGCTCTACGCGGCGGAGTACGGGTGGAACGCCGATTACGAGGGACTCGTGGCGCGGATCGTCGCCGACTTCGCCGAGGATCACGATCCGTATCTGGAGCGGGTGTGGATCGCCGAGCTCGACGGGATTCCGGTCGGCTCGGTGATGTGCGTACGGGATGACGCACCCGGGACCGCACGGCTGCGGCTGCTGCTCGTCGAGCCGGACGCGCGGGGGCACGGGATCGGGGACCGGCTGGTCACGGCGGTGATCGAGTTCGCGCGTGAGCAGGGGTATCGCGAGCTGGTGCTGTGGACGAACGATGTGCTGGCCTCGGCTCGGCGGATCTATCTGCGGCACGGGTTCGTGCTGACCGGGGAGAAGGCTCATCGGTCGTTCGGGTGCGATCTCGTCGGGCAGGACTGGAGGTTGTCGCTGCATGCGGCGCCTGCTTGATTCGGGGGGCGGTGGGCGAGTGCGGGTGCGTCCAGGCTGAGGTCCGGGGCGCCTGCGGCGGGCCTTCTCCCCCACCCCGCCCCTTCCCGAAACCGGGGCTCCGCCCCGGACCCCGGCATCCGAACTTCGTTCGGATCTGCTCAAGCGCCGCAGGGGCTGAAAGAAGCTGGATCCGCTCAAACGCCGCAGGGGCTGAAGAACGCCCCCACACCAGGAGCCTCACATGAAACTCGCCTTCTCCACCCTCGGCATCCCGGGCCTCCCCCTCCACGACACCCTCTGGCTGGCCAGGACCCACGGGTACCACGGCGTCGAGTTGCGCGCGCATCCCGAGGAGCCCGTACATCCGGGGATCGGGGTCACCGAACGGGCCGATGCCGTGGCCGAGTTCAAGGACGCCGGGATCGACGTGCTGGGGATCGCCGGGTACGCACGGGTGGCCGAGCCCGGTGAGGATGCCCTCGTGCTCGCCGAGATACGGGCCCTCCTGGAGCTCGCCCGCGACCTCGGCGCGCCCTTCATCCGGGTCTTCCCCGGCGGCGGCACCGAGCAGAGCGCCGACGAGGCCGATGCCACCGCCGCGCGCCGCCTTGGCGCCGGCGCGGAGATCGCCGCGGACCTCGGGGTGCGCATCCTCCTTGAGACCCATGACTCGCACCGCGAGGCCACCGCCGTGAGCCGGGTGCTCGGCACGGTCGGGCATCACCACGCCGGTGCGCTCTGGGACGTCATGCACACCTGGCTGGGCGGCGAGCAGCCGGCCACGTCCTTCGCCGCGCTCTCCCCGTACCTCGGCTACGTCCAGGTCAAGGACATCGCCTCCGCCGAAGACACGACCCCGCTCGCTCTGGGTGCGGGAGTGCTGCCACTCACCGAATGCGTGGACGTCCTCAGCCGTGCGGGGTGGGACGGCTGGCTGTGCTGGGAGTACGAGAAGCGGTGGTATCCGGCGGCGGCCGATCTGCCGACGCTGCTCGGCGCGGGCCGCGAGCATCTGTCCCGGCTCCTCAACGAGTCGGCCTGACAAGCCCGTACGAGCCCGAACGAGGCCGTACGAGCCCGTACGGGCAAGGAAAGCCGCACCACACAGACACGAAGCCGCACGACACAAGAGGGGCCGTCACCGGCGCTATCGGAGGGGGGCGCGCCGGTGACGGCATGCTGCCGGCCGCGTGCGTTGGAGAGGGTGGTCAGCGTTCGCAGCCAGCAGCGAGGCCGACAGCGCACCGCGGAGACTCTCCGGCAGCTGGCGATAGGACGGTGCGAGCCGGTGGAGGGTTCCCCTCCTGTGTCCATCTTCTTGACCGGCAGAAATTTTCCGACTATCCGTGACTCCTGGAAGTTTCCTTCAGCCAGGACATGCCAGGGCCCCGGGACCAATTCCCGACGCCCCACGGACAGTTGGGAGTGCTCGTGCAGCAACGCCCTCTCCGCACCTCCAGACGCACGCTTCTGACCGCCACCGCGACCGCCGTCGCGGCGGCCGCCATCGGCGCCTTCCCCGCACACGCACACGCACAGAACCACAAGAGCAAGGACCGCGAACTGCGCCGCATCATCGCCCGTATGTCCCTGGAGGAGAAGGTCGGCCAGCTCTTCGTCTCCCGGGTGTACGGGGAGACCGCCACCGACCCCGCCCAGGCGGACGTCAACCTCAACCTCGCGGAGCTGGGCGTCCGTGACGCCGCCGAGCTGATAGCGAAGTACCACGTCGGCGGCATCATCTACTTCGGCTGGGCGCACAACGTCCGCGAACCGCACCAGATAGCCGACCTGTCCAACGGGATACAGCGCGCGGCACTCCAACAGGACACCCCCATCCCCCTGTTGATCTCCACCGACCAGGAACACGGCATCGTCTGCCGTGTCGGAAAGCCCGCCACCCTGATGCCCGGTGCGATGGCCCTGGGCGCGAGCGGCTCACGCGCGGATGCCCGCCGCGCCGCCCGTATCGCCGGACGCGAACTCGCCGCGATCGGCATCCGGCAGAACTACGCCCCGGTCGCCGACGTCAACGTCAATCCGGGCAACATCGTCATCGGCGTACGGTCCTTCGGCGCCGACCCCGAGGCCGTGGCCCGTATGGTCGCCGCGCAGGTCGACGGGTATCAGAGCGCCGGGATCGCGGCCACCTCCAAGCACTTCCCCGGGCACGGCGACACCGAGGACGACAGCCACTTCAAGCTGCCGTACATCCACCACACGCGCGAGGAGTTCGAGCGCCTCGATCTGCCGCCCTTCAAGGCGGCGATGCGCGCGGGCATCGACTCGATCATGACCGCCCATATCGTGGTCCCCGCCCTCGACCCCGCCGAGGACCCCGCCACCCTCTCCCGCCCGATCCTCACCGGCGTGCTGCGCGAACAGCTCGGCTACGACGGTGTGGTGGTCACCGACTCGCTGGGCATGGAGGGCGTGCGCACCAAGTACGGCGACGACCGCGTCCCGGTCCTCGCCCTCAAGGCCGGCGTCGACCAGCTGCTCAACCCGCCGTCCCTGGCGGTCGCCTGGAATGCGGTGCTCAATGCCGTACGCGCGGGAGAACTCACCGAGGAACGCCTCGACGAATCGATCCTGCGGGTACTGCGCCTCAAAGCGAAACTCGGCCTGTTCCGCGACCCGTACACCACCCACCGGGACGTGGACCGCACCGTCGGCGTCCGCGAGCACCTGCGGGCGGCGGAGGAGATCGCGGACGAGACCACGACACTGCTCGTGAACACCGGCGGACTGCTGCCGCTCAGCAGTAGCCGTACTCCCAAAGTCCTTGTCCTGGGCGCCGATCCGTCCTCACCCTCCGGTACGACGGGACCGCCGACCACCGTCTTCACCAAGGCGCTGACCGAACTCGGTTTCACCGCCACCGCCCTGTCCACCGGGACCGCGCCGAACGCCGCGAAGATCGAGGAGGCGGTGGCGGCGGCCGCGGGCAAGGACGTGATCGCCGTCCTCACCTCCAACGTCTCGGCCACCAGCGCCCAGCGCACCCTGGTGACCCGCATCGCCGCGACCGGCATCCCGGTGGTGACGATCGCGGTGAACCGTCCCTACGACGTGGCCCGGCTCCCCGAAGCGAGCGCCGTACTCGCCACGTACTCCTGGACCGACACCGAACTGTGCGCCGCCGCCCGGGTGATCACGGGCAAGGCCTCCCCACAGGGCCGGCTGCCGGTTCCCGTCCAGCGCGCCGACGATCCCACCACCACGCTGTATCCGATCGGTTACGGACTGTCGTACTAGCCGGACCCCGGGTGTGCGGCGTACCCGGCGTACGCCGCACACCCGGCGCACCACCGTCAACTGACGCAAAGCCCCCTGCACATCTGGCGTGCGCCCCGCACCTGCCCTCACGCTGGGAGGACGTCTCGGGGGGTTCAGCATGCGCAGTGCACGATTCGCGCGGGTGATGTGTGCACCGGTACTGGTGGGGGTCCTCGCACTGATGGGGTGCCAGAAGTCGCCCGGTGCGAGCGGGAATCTGAACGACACGTCCGCGTCCAAGTCTCCGTCCGGCTACGGCCTGGTCTTTCTCGGTGTCGACGAGTGCGCCTCGCGCGGCAAGGGGTTCACCGAGGTGCTGTGTTCCAGCGAGAAGGCACAGGCCCGGGTGATCGCCAGATACGACGGCAGGCAGTCGGAGGGCCCCGCCTGCCCGGTGTCCACGGACTTCGTCCTGCACATCAGCGAGTCACGGCCCGCGTACGACGAGGACGGCGACGGAGCCGTGCCCAAGGGGTATGCGTGCATGCGCAACCTGGAGTCCCCGCATCCGGGCGACCCGGGCGGTGGCGGTGGTCCGAGCACCGTCGTCGGCGACTGCGTCTACACGGCCGGCAAGGGTGAGGTGCGCGAGACGGCGTGCGACGGGTCGGGGAAGAACGCGCCGGAGTTCAGGGTGGATTCGGCAGTCAGGAGCCGCGCGAAGTGCCCGGCGAGCACCGAGCTGTACGTCCAGCTGGGCGGCGCGAAGCCGGTCGGCTGCGCCGAGCCGGTGTAGCACCCGAGGGTGCCCCACCGGCCCGGCGTCACCGCATCACGGCATCACGGCATCACGGCATCACGGCATCACGGCCGCAGCGTCCGCGGTCCGTCCTGTCCGTCGAGCCTGGCGTCGTACGCGGTGAGCGCCTGCGCCTTGCCCGGGTCCGCCTGCACCGAAGCCGGCGCGACATTCGCCCACTCCAGGATGCGCGCGGTCGCGAGCGCCTTGTCGTCGGCCTTCAGACCGGCCACGTTCGCACCGTGGTTGGCCCCCGGCGCGGTGAACACATAGCTGTCGTGCGTGCCCTTGCCGGGCCGGAAGCGCTCAGCCCCCCACGGGTCGTTCTCGCCGTAGACGTACATCATGCGCGTGGCGTTCTTGCGCACCCAGTTGTCCACGTCCCGCATGACCCACGGCTTGAACTTCATCTCGATGTCGCGCGGCACGAAGTTGCGCGGCGGCTGATAGCCGTAGCGCGAAAGGCCGTTGAGGTGCGGCTGCGCGATGTCCGGGGAGCCCAGCTCGGTGCCCGCCTGGTAGTAGTACGGCGTGTACGGCGAGAGCCCCTGGTCGGTGTAGAAGGAGAAGCCGGAGATCGAGTCGACCGTGTTCCAGATCTCCTCGTCCGTGGCGGTCTCGGCCACGGGGATCGAGGCGCAGTCGGCGAGCAGGCTGTACTGCCAGAAAGCCCAGGTGTAGTCGAGCACGACGGCCTCGTACGCCTTGTCGAGCGAACCGACGGTGTTGAACGTGAGGTCGTTCTCCTCGGCGTACGCCGCGTACTTCGCCTCCAGCGGCCCGCGCCGGATCAGCGCCTCGCGCTGAACGTTGTTGAGCTTGTCGCGGCACTCCTTCGTGCCGACCTTCGACAGGAAGCGGTCGTACGCGGAGTCCTCGTTGTTGACGACGTCGTTCGGCGCGACGTACGCGACGACCCCGTCCATGTCCTTGGGATAGAAGCGCTCGTAGTACGTGGCGGTCATCCCGCCCTTGGACCCGCCGGTCGCCAGCCAGCGGCCCGGGTAGACGCCGTCGAGCGCCTGGAAGATGCGGTGCTGGTCGCTGGCCGCCTGCCAGATGTCCAGCTTGGACCAGTCGGCGGGCTGCGGACGCGACGGCGTGAAGAAGCGGTACTCCATGGAGACCTGGTTGCCGTCGATGATCCGCGTCGGCTCGCTGCGGCCGGGGTTGGTCGAGACCCCGTAGCCCGAGGTGTGGAAGACGGTCGGACGCGCGGTGTCCTTGTGCAGCACGGTCAGACGCTGCTGGAAGGTGCCCTTGGACGGGTGGCGGTGGTCCACGGGCTGGGTGTAGTTGAGGACGAAGTAGCGATAGCCCGCATAGGGCTTCTCCTGGATCAGGCTCATGCCTTCGATGGAAAGCAGCCTGTCCAGGATGTCGGTCGTCTGCGGCTTCGCGGCAGCGGTCGCCGTGGCCGTGCCCGCCAGCACGGTGGCTATCAGCACCATGAGCGTGAGCAGCCATCTGAGCGCCTTGCGCATGCACCCTCCCCTGTGGTCACGGATTGCACCGGAACCTAGTGCAGCAACTTTCCCCGCACCAGGGGGAGTTCACCGCCCATCAGGTTGGTTTACGGGGATCGGGCGCCGCATCCGTACGGGATCGGGCGCTCTCACCGTCGATAGCTGAACCAGCCGTCGCTCACCTTGCCGCCGCCGACCGAGCCCTTGATCCAGACCTTGCGGCTGCCTATGTGGGTGCGGACCGGCCCGACGGACGTCCGGTGGCGGCCGGACTTGGCCACGGGCCGGCTGCCTCGCGCCTGGATGCTGACACTCATCGTGCGCAGTGCGCCGGGGTTTCTGGCGTACGTCATGGCGCACAGGTAGTCGCCGCTGCGATAGACGTGCACGGATCCGGTCGAGAACGTCAGGGTGTCGACCTTCCGCCCCGAACAGCGGGTCGCGGCCTGGGCCTCACCGGAGAACGGGCCCACCAGCGTGAGCAGCAGGACGACGCCGAGCAGTACGAGCACGGCGCGTCCCCCGCGTATCGCCCCGCCGACACCCTGCGTCACGTGTGTCCCTCCCACCACTGCAGCGTATGCAGCTACGGACGCGACACGTGCACCGGGTGGTTCCGGAGTTGGCTGAAAGCTTCTGGTCTCAGGAGGGGTTTGGCGCGTTCGGGGCACTCTTGTGACAGACGCGAAAGGCGGAGTCATGACCCATACGCGTACTAACTCCAGTAAAAGCCGCACCCTTGTGATGGCGCTGACGCTCGCCGGACTTGTCGCGGTGCCGGCCTCGGCGATGGACTACGCGCCGACGGGCGCGGCCCCGAAGGCGGCGGTGGCGCAGGAGACGAAGGCCGCACAGGAGCCCGCACCCGCGCAGGATCCCGCACCCGCCCCGGCCCTGTCCGGTGATCCACAGACCCCGTACGCGCGCGTCGCACACTTCTACGCCGCGTACATCGACGTGGCCGACGACCCCGGATCGAACGAGGCCGCGACCGCGTTGCGCGAGTTCTATCTGACCCCGGCGGCGCTGAAGCGCCTCGCCGACTGGGAGCGGCGCAATGAGGCGGACGGTGTGCTGCGCGCCCAGAACGCCCCGACCGCCTGGCGGGTCACCCCCGAGGGCAGCGGGATGGGAAGCACCTGGGCGACGGTGCGCCTGACCTGGGGTGAGGGCAAGGACCGGACGTACACCTATCTGAAGGTGACCACCCTGCTGGAGAGCGGGAAGATCTCCGACATCACCGAGAAGTACTGACCGTCGCTTCCTCGTGCTCTCCGATGAAGGTGCGCCACAGGCGTGCGTACTTGCCGTCCAGGGCGAGCAGTTCGTCGTGCGTGCCGTCCTCGGCGACGCGGCCGTGGTCCATCACGATCACCCGGTCCGCGCGGGCCGCCGTGGTCAGCCGGTGGGCGACGACCAGTGTCGTGCGGCGGCCTGCGAGACGGTCGGTGGCCTGGTTGACCTGTGCCTCGGTCGCGAGGTCGAGTGCGGCGGTGGCCTCGTCGAGCAACAGGACGTCCGGGTCGACAAGTTCGGCCCGGGCGAGCGCGATCAGCTGGCGCTGACCGGCGGACAGGTTGCGGCCGCGTTCGCTGACCTCGTGCAGATAGCCGCCGTCGAGCGTCGCGATCATCTCGTGCGCGCCTACCGCACGGGCCGCCGCCTCGACCTGCGCGTCGGTGGCGTCCGGGCGTCCGTAGGCGATCGCGTCGCGGACGGTGCCCGCGAAGAGATAGGCCTCCTGCGGTACGACACCGAGGCGGTGGCGGTACGAGGTGAGGTCCAGGTCGCGCAGGTCCGCGCCGTCGGCGGTGACCCGCCCGCTCGTCGGGTCGTAGAACCGGGCGACCAGCTTGACCAGCGTGGACTTGCCCGCGCCGGTCTCGCCGACGAACGCCACGGTCTGCCCGGCGGGGATGGTCAGATCGATCCGGTGCAGGGCGTCCTCGCCCTCGCCGTAAGCGAACTGCACGTCCTCGAAGGCGATCTCGCCGCGCAGTGAGAGGACCTCGCGGGGTTCGTCCGCGGCCTTGGTGGAGGTCGGCTCCTGCAGCAGCTCCTGGATCCGGCCGAGCGAGACGGTCGCCTGCTGGTAGCCGTCGAAGACCTGGGAGAGCTGCTGGACGGGCGCGAAGAACAGGTCGATGTAGAGCAGATACGCGACCAGAGCGCCGGTGGTGAGCGTGCCCGCGTCGACCCGGTGCGCGCCCACGATCAGGACGGCAGCGGCGGCCACCGAGGACAGGAGCTGCACGAACGGGAAGTAGATGGAGATCAGCCACTGGCCCTTGATACGGGCCTGGCGGTAGCTGTGGCTGCGTTCGGCGAACCGCTCGGCGCCGGAGTGCTCGCGACGGAAGGCCTGGACGATGCGCAGGCCGGAGACGGACTCCTGGAGGTCGGCGTTGACCACCGAGACGCGTTCACGGGCGAGTTCGTACGCCTTCACGCTGGACTTGCGGAAGAAGTACGTGCCGATGACCAGGACCGGCAGGGTCGCGAAGACCACCAGGGCGAGCTGGAGGTCGATGACGAGCAGCGCGACCATGATGCCGAAGAAGGTGACTACGGAGACGAAGGCTGTGACCAGACCGGTCTGCAGGAATGTGGACAGGGCGTCCACGTCCGTGGTCATCCGGGTCATGATCCGGCCGGTCAGCTCGCGCTCGTAGTAGTCGAGACCGAGGCGCTGGAGCTGGGCGAAGATCTTCAACCGCAGGGAGTAGAGGACCCGTTCACCGGTACGGCCCGTCTTGCGGATCTCCCCGGTCTGCGCGGCCCACTGCACGACCACGGCGACGAGGGCGAGTCCGGCGGCGGCCCAGACGGCGCCGAGCGCGGCCCGGGTGACGCCTTCGTCGATGCCGTGGCGGATGAGGACGGGCAGGAGAAGTCCCATGCCGGCGTCGATGGCGACGAGGGTGAGGGCGACCAGCAGCGGCTTTCCGAAGCCTGCGAGGAGGCGGCGAAGCCCGTACGACTTCTCGGCTGCCACCGCCTTGGCCTCGTCGATGCCGGGGGTGTCGTCGGCCGGGGGCAGGGCGTCGACCTGGGCGAGGAGTTCGGGGGTGGAGGGCGTGTCGCTGAGCGCGGTGTCCTTCGGGGTGCGGTCACCGGCCCACAGCTGTGGGGTGATGCCCCGCTCCGCGTCGAACTCGGCGTCCAGTTCGGCCCGTACGGAGGAGTCCTCGGGAGCCTTCACCTGCGGGGTGATGTGCCCGGGCGACACGGCGCCCAGTTCGTCCGGGTCGGTGAGCAGGCGGCGGTAGAGGGCCGAGCGCTGCTCAAGCTCCTCGTGGGTGCCGATGTCGGCGAGCTTGCCTTCGTCGAGCACGGCGATGCGGTCGGCGAGGCCGAGGGTGGAGCGGCGGTGGGCGATCAGGAGGGTGGTGCGCCCGGCCATGACCTGCCCCAGGGCTTCGTGGATCTCGTGCTCGACGCGGGCGTCCACGGCGGAGGTGGCGTCGTCCAGGACGAGCAGACGCGGGTCGGTGAGGATCGCGCGGGCCAGCGCGAGGCGCTGGCGCTGGCCGCCGGAGAGGGTGAGGCCGTGCTCGCCGACCTTGGTGTCGTAGCCCTCGGGCAGTTCGTCGATGAAGCGCTGTGCCTGTGCCGCGCGCGCGGCGGCCTCGATCTGCTCCTGGGTGGCGTCCGGAACGCCGTACGCGATGTTGGTGCGGATGCTCTCGGAGAAGAGGAAGGAGTCCTCGGGCACGAGACCGATCGCGGCCCTGAGCGATGCGAGGGTCAGCTCGCGTACGTCGTGGCCGCCGACGAGTACGGCGCCGTGGGTGACGTCGTAGTAGCGGGGCAGCAGCAGCGAGACGGTGGACTTGCCGCTGCCTGAGGAGCCGACCACGGCGACGGTCTCGCCGGGCTCGATGGTCAGCGAGAAGTTCTCGAGAACCGGGCGGCCGTCCTCGTACGCGAAGGAGACGTCGTCGAACTCGACGGTCGCCGGGGCGTCGGCAGGGAGGTTCTTGGTGCCGTCCTCGATGACCGGCTCGGTGTCGATCAGTTCGAGGACGCGCTCGACGCCCGCGCGGGCCTGCTGGCCCACGGTGAGGACCATGGCGAGCATGCGGACCGGGCCGACCAGCTGGGCGAGGTAGGTCGAGAAGGCGACGAACGTACCGAGCGTGATCTCGCCGCGGACCGCGAGCCAGCCGCCGAGCGCCAGCATCGCGACCTGGCCGAGGGCCGGGACGGACTGCAGGGCCGGGGTGTAGCGGGAGTTCAGCTTGATGGTGCGCAGGCGGCCGGCGAACAGGCGGCGCCCGACCTCCCTGAGCTTGCCGGTCTCCTGCTCCTCCTGACCGAAGCCCTTGACCACGCGTACGCCGGAGACGGCGCCGTCGACGACGCCTGCCACAGCGGCGGCCTGGGCCTGGGCGTACCAAGTGGCCGGGTGGAGTCGGGTCTTGCTGCGCTTGGCGATGAACCAGAGCGCGGGGGCCACGGCGAGGGCGACGAGGGTCAGCGGCAGGGAGAGCCAGGCCATGATGGCCAGGGAGATCACGAAGAGCAGGATGTTGCCGATGGTCATCGGCAGCATGAAGAGCAGGCCCTGGATCAGCTGCAGGTCGCTGGTGGCGCGGCCGACGACCTGTCCGGTGGACAGCTCGTCCTGCCGCCGCCCGTCGAGCCGGGTGATCGCCCCGTACATGTCGGTGCGCAGATCGTGCTGGACGTCGAGTGCGAGCCGGCCGCCGTAGTAGCGGCGGATGTACGTCATGACGTAGACGACGAGGGCGGCGGCTATCAGGAGCCCGGTCCAGGTCGCGAGCGAGCGCTCCTTGACCGTGATGACATCGTCGATCACGACCTTGGTGATCAGCGGTACGACCGCCATGACGGCCATACCGCCGAGGCTGGAGCCGAGCGCCAGGACGACGTCCTTGGGGTAGCGCCACGCGTACCCGGTCAGCCTCCGGGCCCACCCCTGCGTCGTCGCCCCTGCCACGTGCTGCCTCCCGGTGTTCTGTTGCTGCCGGAATGGTCAACACGGGGGTGGGGGGATTTCATCCCGCCGCAACAATCGCACAGGGGCGCGACGTGCCCCGGCCCCTCACGCCGAGCGCGGTTTGCCCGGTGTGAGGACGACGGTCAGCACCGCGGCCGCCCCTGCTGCCACGGCGCCCGCGACGAACCCGCGGGAGAAGCCCTCGCCGTCTGTCCCGGTGATGCTCGCGGCGGCGATGCTGGAGACCACCGCGGCGCCGAGCGAGGCGCCGAACTCGTGGAAGGTGCTCAGGATCCCCGAGGCGAGACCGGCCTCGTGCGGGGCGATCTGCCCGAGCGCGGTGGCCGAGGCGACGACGAAGACCACGCCCGTGCCCGCGGCGGCCACGGAGATGCCCGCCACCAGGGCGGCGGTCGGCTCCCACAGGGCCGCGGCGGTCATGCCCGCTGCGGCGATGAGCAGACCGGCGGTGCCGAGTGCCCGTGGTCCGGTCCGTCCGATGACGCGGCCCGCGGCCATGGCGCCCACCATCGTGGCCAGTGCCACCGGCAGGAAGAGCAGGCCGGTGGCCAGAGCTCCGTGGCCGCGGTGGTCCTGCAGGGAGAACGTGCCGAGGAAGAAGACCATGATCATCAGGGCGGTGGCCACCAGGATCAGGACGGTGCCGGTCGCCACGGGACGGCGGATCAGCAGACGTACGTCCATGAGGGGCGATCGCGCCCGGCGCTGGCGGAGGGCGAAGAGCGCGTACAGGGCCGCTGCGGCGAGTACGAACGCCGTCGTCGCCACCGTGGCCCAGCCCTTGTCTCCGGCGCGGACCAGCGCATAGGTCAGGGTGCCGGTGGCGGCGGTGACCAGGGCGGCCCCCAGGAGGTCGAGACGGCCGCGGGCCGGTGCGGGCGGCTGCTGCGGCAGTTGTCCGCGCAGGGCGAGGAACAGGATCACGCCGACAGGGACGTTGACGAAGAACACCCACGGCCAGCCCGGTCCGGCGGTGAGCAGTCCGCCGAGGAGCACGCCGAGGGCGGCGCCGCTCCCCCCGAGGGAGGACCAGATGCCGAGCGCCTTGTTGCGCTCCTCGCCGTCGAAGAGCGTGACGACCAGGGACAGGGCGGCGGGCGAGAGGATCGCTGCGGCGAGACCCTGCGCCACGCGGCCGCCGAGCAGCATCGGCCCGTTGGCGGCGAGTCCGGCAAGCAGCGAGGCGCCGGCGAACAGGAGCAGCCCGAGCAGGATCAGCCGGCGGGCACCGAACAGGTCCGCCGCGCGGCCGCCGAGCAGCAGCAGCCCGCCGAACGCCAGGGTGTAGCCGCTCACCACCCAGGTCAGCGCCTCGCGGCTCAGACCCAGGTCCGCCCCGATGTGGGGCAGAGCGATGGCGACGACGGTGACGTCGAGGATCAGCATCAGCTGCGCGACGCCGACGAAGCCGAGGATCTTCCAGCGGCGTGGGTCGGGTGTGCGGGTGGGCTGGTCGGGCCCGGAGGAGAGGGGATCCGGCGACATCGGATCGGAAGACATATGTGCGTTCATGGCCTGCCCCCTGCAGGTAAGTCAAACACTACTGTTTGAGTTATGAACGCTACTATAACTCGAACATGGCTGTTTGAGTTAAGGAGTGCGTTGGCGATGGCCCGACCGGCAGCAGCAGGCACGCGCAGCGGAGGCACGCGCAGCGGAGGCACGCGCAGAGCCGACGCACGGCAGAACGCGGACAAGATCGTGGACGCGGCCATCGAGTGTCTCGGCCGTAAATCGGGCGCGAGCATGGTCGACATCGCACAGGCCGCGGGCGTCGGCCGGGTCACGCTCTACGGCCACTTCCCCTCGCGGGAGGCCGTCGTCGAAGCAGCCCTGACGCGGGTGATCGAGCGGGGCCAGGGAACGCTCGACGGACTGGACACCGAGGGTGATCCCCGTGAGGTGCTGCGACAGCTCATCGAGTCGAGCTGGATGCTGATCGCGCAGGCGAGCGGGGTCCTCGAGGCGGCCCAGTCGGCTCTCTCGCCGCAGCGCATCCACGATCTCCACGCCGTGCCGGAACGACGTGTCCTCGCGCTGCTCGAACGCGGGCAGGCACAGGGCGTCTTCCGCGACGACCTGCCGGCGGCCTGGCTGTCCAACGCTCTGCATCACGTACTGAAGGGCGCGGCCGCCGACGTGAACGGCGGCCGCCTGGAGCCGGGTGAGGCCCCGCGGTTCATCACCGGGATCGTTCTCGCGGCGGCCGCGCCTCAGTCCTGAACCAACGGCTCCTCAGTCCAGGTGAGTAGCGGCGAACAGCCGCACCACCGCCGGCAGCACCACGACCGAAGGCCCGGGCGCCGCAAGGGACTTGGCGAGATCCTCCTCCAGCGTCCGCGCCGACGTCCGCACCGCCGGCACCCCGAAGGACTCCGCGAGCGCCACGAAGTCCGGGCGCGACAGCTCGGTGCCCGTGGCCTCGCCGAACGCGTCCGTCATGTACTCGCGCAGGATGCCGTAGCCGCCGTCGTCGATGATCAGCCAGGTGACGGGGAGGTTGTACTGCTTGGCCGTGGCGAGCTCGGCGATCGAGTACATGGCGCCGCCGTCGCCGGAGACGGCGAGGACCGGTCGCGAAGGGTCCGCCGCCGCGGCACCGATCGCCGCCGGAAACCCGTACCCCAGACCCCCCGCGCCCTGGGCCGAGTGCATCGTGTTGGGGCGGCGGGCGTCGAAGGCCGACCAGGCCCAGTACGACAGGATCGTCATGTCCCAGAAGCTGGGGGACGTGTCGGGCAGGGCGCTGCGGATCGAGGCCAGGAGCTCCTGTTCCGCGTCGAGACCCTGCGCCGCGATCCGCTCCCGTACCCGGGTGAGGACCTCCCGTACCCGAACAGCCGCCGAGGCGTCCTCGCGCGGGCCGTCCAATGTTTCGAGCAGGGCGGTCAGGGCGATACGGGCGTCCGCGTGGATACCGAGCGCGGGCAGGTTGGACTCCAGCTTGCCCGCGTCCGCCTCGATCTGGATGACCCGACCGCGGGGCTTGAACGTGTGGTAGTTCGAGGAGAGTTCACCCAGGCCCGAGCCGACCACGAGCAGGACGTCGGCGTCCTCCAGGAAGTCGGTGGTGTGCCGGTCCTCCAGCCAGGACTGCAGGGAGAGGGGATGCTCCCAGGGGAAGGCGCCCTTGCCGCCGAAGGTGGTGACCACGGGCGCGTCGAGCTGCTCGGCGAGCGCCCGGAGCTTGCCGGAGGCGTCCGAGCGGACCACTCCGCCGCCCGCGATGATCGCGGGGCGCTCGGCGCGGGACAGCAAGTCGGCGGCCACCGCGGTCAGTTCGGGGCGGGGCAGCAGGTCGTGCGGGAAGGCGTCCACCGGGGTGACCACGGGGAGCGCGGTCTGCGCGAGCAGTACGTCCTGCGGGATCTCCACCCACACAGGACCGTGCGGTGCCGTGAGCGCCGACTCCCAGGCCGCCGCGATCGCGGACGGGATCTGCGACTGCGTACGGACCGTGTGCACGGACTTCACGATGTCGCGGAACGAGGCCTGCTGGTCGCGGAGTTCATGCAGGTAGCCGTGGCGTCCGCCGCCGAGCCCGGCCGTCGGGATCTGACTGGAGATGGCGAGCACCGGAGCGGAGGCGGCGGCCGCCTCCTGGAGCGCGGCGAGCGAGGTGAGCGCGCCGGGCCCGGTGGACAGGAGCAGCGGGGCCGCCTCGCCCGTGACCCGGCCGTAGGCGTCGGCCGCGAACCCCGCGTTGTTCTCCACCCGCAGTCCCACATAGCGCAGGTCGGAGCGGCGCAGCGCGTCGAACATGCCGAGCGCGTGCTGCCCGGGCAGCCCGAAGACGGTGGTGGCGCCGAGCCCTTGGAGGGTCTCGACGACCAGGTCACCGCCGTTGCGCCCGGGCGGCGGGTTCAGCGCGGCCGCCACCTGCGCCGGGGTGGGCCGCAGCTCCACGTCATGATCGTGCGTCACTCGGCACCCCGGCGGCTCGCGGCGCTGTGCTTGATTGCGCCGCCTTCGGCAGCGACTTGCCGGCTCATGATCGTCGTCAGCTCGTACGCCGTGTGCGAGGCCGCCACCGCCGTGATCTCCGCGTGGTCGTACGCGGGCGCCACCTCGACCACATCCGCCGAGACCAGGTTGCAGGAGGCCAGGCCCCGCAGGATCTCCAGAAGTTCGCGCGAGGTCATACCGCCGGCCTCGGGGGTGCCGGTGCCGGGGGCGTGGGCCGGGTCCAGGCAGTCGATGTCGATGGAGATGTACAGCGGACGGTCGCCGATGCGCTGGCGCAGCTGGTCCGCGACCTCGTCGGCGCCGCGCCGGTAGACATCGGCGGAGGTGACGATGCCGAAGCCCATCTTCTCGTCGTCGGTGAGGTCCTGCTTGCCGTACAGCGGCCCGCGGATACCCACGTGCGACAGCGCCTCGGTGTCGAGGATGCCCTCCTCGACCGCCCGCCGGAACGGGGTGCCGTGAGTGTACTCCGCGCCGAAGTAGGTGTCCCAGGTGTCCAGGTGCGCGTCGAAGTGCAGGAGCGCGACCGGGCCGTGCTTCTTGGCCACCGAGCGGAGCAGCGGCAGGGCGATGGTGTGGTCGCCGCCGAGGGTCATCAACCGGGCGCCCGTGCCGAGCAGTTCGTCGGCGGCGGCCTCCACGGTCTCCACGGCCTCGTTGATGTTGAACGGATTGGCCGCGATGTCACCGGCGTCCGCGACCTGCGCGAGCGCGAACGGCGAGGCGTCCTGCGCGGGGTTGTAGGGACGGAGCAGTCGCGAGGCCTCACGGATCGCGTTGCCGCCGAAGCGGGCGCCCGGGCGGTAGGAGACCCCGCTGTCGAAGGGCACACCGACGACGGCGACATCGGTGGTGCCGACCTCGTCCAGGCGCGGCAGGCGCGCGAAGGTGGCCGGACCCGCATACCGCGGGATACGGGAGGAATCCACGGGCCCACGCGGGGCTGCGGACGGGGTGCCGGTGGCTCCGGCGGTTCCGGGGGTCTCGCTGCTGCTCATCGTCGAGCTCCTTCAGGGTGGTGCGGGTGGTGCGATCGCTGCGCGTCAAGTGTCGCCCAAATCGCCGGAGGGCGATTTGTCCTGTGGATAACTTGCTAGGACCCTGCCGTGACGGCCTCCGCACCCTCCGCCGAAGCCGGCTCCTCGTCCCCGCCCCGCCCCGCGAGCCGCTCCCGCCAGTTGGCGAGCACGGCCTCGTCGGTCGGCCTTGTGGCGAGGGAGACCACGACGTACGCGGCCAGCGAGGCGAGCAGCCCGTAATAGACGGGCTCGTTGGCCAGCACCCCGTACTTCCACATCAGGAAGATCACGGTGCCGCCGCCGACACCCACGGCGGCCAGCGCCCCGTACACCGTCCCGCGCCTCCACAGGAGGCCGCCGAGGATCGGCACGAGCAGCCCGCCGACGAGGAGGTCGTACGCGACGGTCAGGCCCTCCAGAACGCTGTCCAGCTGGATCGCGATCACGATCACGGCGACGCCCATGATCAGGATGAACACCCGGTTCCCCTTGACCTCGTCCCGCTCGTCCCCATCGGACGCAGCCCCGGTGATCCCGCGGATCCGCGACCAGATGTCGTTGTTCGCCACGGTCGCCGAGGCTATGAGCGCCCCCGAGGACGTGGACATCACAGCGGCCAGCGCGGCGGCGAGCACCAACCCCCGCACACCCACCGGCAGTTCCTCCTTCACGATCGTCGCGAAGGCGTCGTCTGCCGAGCCGAGCTTCGGGAAGAGCACCTTGGCCGCCGTACCGATCACGGCGCCGGCCAGCGCGTACACCAGGCAGTACGTACCGGCCACGGTGCCGCCCCACTTGGCCGTCGTGTCACTGCGGGCGGTGAACACGCGCTGCCAGATGTCCTGCCCGATGAGCATGCCGAACGTGTAGATCAGGACGTACGTGAAGATCGTCTCGCCGCCGATGCCGAGCGGGTCGAAGTACGAGGTCGGCAGCGAGTCCCTCATCTCGCCGAAGCCGCCCGCCTTCACCACCGCGATGGGGAGCAGGAGCAGCAGCACACCGATCGTCTTGACCACGAACTGCACCATGTCGGTGAGCGTGATCGACCACATGCCGCCGAGGGTCGAGTAGGCGACGACGATGGTGCCGCCGAGGATGATCGACATCGTGCGGTTCAGGTCGAAGAGGACGTCGAAGATCGTGGCGTACGCGATCGTCGAAGTGACCGCGAGCATCAGGGTGTACGCCCACATCACCAGGCCCGAGATGACACCCGCGCGCCCGCCGTAGCGCAGGTCGAGCATCTCGGAGACGGTGTAGACCTTCAGGCGCGCGATGCGTGCCGAGAAGAAGACGCTGAGCGCCAGCAGTCCGAGGCCGATGGTGAACACCATCCAGGCGCCCGACAGGCCGTACTGGTACCCGAGCCCCACGCCGCCGATGGTCGAGGCGCCGCCGAGGACGATCGCGGCCATGGTGCCGGAGTACATCGCGGGCCCGAGCCGCCGTCCCGCGACCAGGAACTCGCTCTTGTTACGGGCCCTGCGCATCCCCCACCAGCCCACGGCGAGCATGCCGGCGAGATAGACGACGATCACCGCGTAATCGACAGCCATGCGCTGTTCCTCCAAAGGGCCGGGGGGCGGTTCGTGGGTTGACCCTAGGTGGCCCGCACAAGGCCGTGAAGTGTACGTTTCATCCATTCCAAGGCTGTCGGATGGAGGGAACGTCCACGATGCCCGAGCCCACGGCACCGACCACCTCGCCGGTCGACTCGCCGACCCCCTCGCCGGCCGCCCCTCCCACCCCTCCCATCCCTCTGACCGCCCTCCTGGCCCGCACCGATCTGGGCCTGCGCCAGGTCGCGGGACCGGTCGACGCCGAGACCGCCGTGCACTGGGTGCACACCAGCGAGATGGCCGACCCCTATCCGTATCTCCTGGGCGGTGAACTGCTCCTGTCCGCGGGCGTCCACTGCCCCGACCCCACGGATGCGGCGCACTTCGACACGTATGCCGCCCGGATCGTGCAGGCCGGTGGCGCCGCGCTCGGCATCGGTATCGCGCCCGTGCACGACCGCGTGCCCGAGCCCTTGATCGAGGCCTGCGACCGCTACGGACTCCCGCTCCTCGAAGTCGCCCCGAAGACCCCGTTCACCACGGTCGCGCGGGCCGTATGGCAGCTGATGGCCCAGGCCCGCCATGCCGAACTCCGCCGGGTCGCCGAGGCCCAGCAGGCCCTCGCCGCCGCGGCCGCCCGCCCCGATCCGGTCGCCTCCGTACTGCGCCAACTCGCCCGCCGCCTGGGCGGATACGCGGTGCTGCTCGGTGCGTCCCCCGTACGAGAAGCGGGCCGGACACCACGAGAGCCGGTCCGTGCGGCACTCGACCACCTCGCGCAGGTCGTCGGTCCCGGCGCGTCCCGCCCCGCCTCCGCCACCGACACCGTCTCCCCCGGCGCCCACCTCGCCGCCTACGCCCTGGCCGGCGCGCCGGGCCTCGCGCTCGGAGTCGTCACCCCGGCCCGCGAACCGGGCGACCACACCATCGCGGGCGCCGCCGCCGTACTCCTCTCCCTGCTCACCGCCGAGCACCAGGGCGCGGCCGAGACCCGCCGCAGCGCGGCCCTCGTGCGGCTGCTCCTCGGCGCAGGGCCCGACGACGTGACCGCGCTGCTCGGGCCGGCGCCCTGGACGGTCGTACGGGGACGGGCCACCGAAGGCGACGGAGATCCGGGGGCGTTGGCGGCCGCGCTGGGCAGTGCGCTCTTCGACAAGGACCGGGAAGGAGTACGGGTGGTGCTCACCGCCGGCGCCGAGCCGACCGCGCAGACGGGCTGGACGCTCGGGGCGGGAGCCGCCGTGGAGCCTGCCGAGCTGGCCACCGCGGAGGTCCAGGCCCTGCGCGCGCTGGGCCGTGCGGAGGCCACCCGCTCCCCCTTCGTACGCCACGGTGCGGGCGCGGGGCTCGGCGAACTGGTCCCGCCCGCCGAGGCGTCGGCGTACGCCCGCACCCTGCTGGCGCCTTTGAGCCAGGCACCGAACGGCGAGGCGCTGACCGAGACCCTCCGCACCTGGCTCTCCCTGCACGGCAGTTGGGACCGCACGGCCACGGCGCAGGGGGTGCACCGCAACACCGTCCGCCAGCGGGTGGCCCGGTGCGCGGTGCTCCTCGACGCGGACTTGGACGATCCGGACGTCCGCATGGAGCTGTGGTTCGCGTTGCGGGTGGGCTGATGGCGCAGCATCGGGCGCGGGCCGTCGCGGATCACCAACCGGACACCAGCGCCGCCCCCGCCCGCGTGACGGCACAATGGCCCCATGCCCATACCCAGCCGCGAAGCCCTCGTCGACCACCTCGTCCGTACGCGTATCGCCGGTGACGTCGCCACTCCCCGCGAGAACAACCTCAGCCACTACCGCAAGCTCTCCAACGGCGACCGCCACTACTGGCTGGGGATCGAGCTCGGCGACCGCTGGACCGATGAGCAGGACGTGCTCGCCGTGATGGCCGAGCGGTGCGGGGTGGTCGACGACCCCGAGCACCGTTTCGGGCAGGACACCATCGACCCCGAGCTGACCGTGGCCGGGCTCGAGCGGATGGCCGCGCGGCTGCGCAAGGCCGTCGACGGCGAGCAGCGGGTGCTCTTCGCGACCGGTCACCCCGGGGCGCTGCTCGATGTGCACCGTGCGACCGCGGACGCCATGCGCCGCGCGGGCTGCGAGATCGTGCGGATCCCGGGCGGGCTCGTGGCGGACGAGGGTTACGTCTTCCAGTTCGCCGATGTGGCCGTCTTCGAGCGCGGCGCGAGCCTCTGGCACACCCACTCCCCCGAGCCGATGAACGCGATCCTGGACGCCTTGGAGGCGGAAGGAAGCCCGCTGCCCGATCTGGTCGTCGCCGACCACGGCTGGGCGGGGCGCGCGGGGCAGCGCGGTATCGACTCGGTGGGCTATGCGGACTGCAACGACCCGGCCCTGTTCCTGGGCGAGGCGGAGGGCACGGTGCAGGTCACGGTCCCGCTCGACGACCACGTACTGGATCCGCGGTTCTACGAGCCGATGACGGCGTTCCTGCTGGACGCTGCCGGTCTTCTCGACCGATAAGACCTCGGCTCAGCCCTGTACTGGCGGTGTCGGATCGATGAACACCCTCCGCACCGCCGGGAACCGGGCCTTCAGACGCCGCTCCGCCTCCTCGCAGGCCCACTCCACATCGGCGGCCGTGGACACGTCGCGGAAGTCCGCCTTCGCCGCGATCAGCACCTCGCCCGGGCCCTGCACGATGGTCACGAGGTCGACGACCTCCATCACGTGCGGGACGGCGAGGAGTTCGGCGCGCACCTGCTCGCGCATCTCCGGCGGCAGTGCACGGCCGATCAGGTGCTCGGCGTTGCTGCGGCCCAGCTCCCAGGCGACCCACACCAGGAGCAGGCCGATCAGGATCGACGCGATCCCGTCGTACACACCGGATCCGGTGAGCTGCCCGCCGAGCAGACCGCCGGCGGCGAGCGCGAGACCGATCAACGCGGCGACGTTCTCCAGGAGTACGGCCTTGACCGCCGTGTCGGGTGTCTCGCGCACATAGCGGCCGACCCTGGTGTGGAAGCGGGCCGCCTCGCCCTTCACCTGCCGCCAGGCGACGAGCAGCGAGTAGCCCTCCAGGAGGAAGGCGATCGCGAGAATGATGTACGAGAGGGCCGGATTGCCCGGCTCCTCGCCGTGCGTGAGCGTGTGGATCCCGTCGTACACGGCGAAGACACCGCCGCCGACGAAGGTCGCGACGGCCGCGAGCAGCGCCCAGACGTAGCGCGCGCCGCTGTAGCCGAGCGGATGGGCCTCGTCGGCGGGCTTCTCGCCGGCCTTGAGGGAGACGAGCAGCATCACCTCGGTGACGGTGTCGGCCACCGAGTGCGCCGCTTCGGAGAGCATCGCGCTGGAGCCGCTGATGATCCCGCCGACCGCCTTGGCCGCGGCGATCCCGAGGTTGGTGAGAGCGGCGACGACGACCGTCCCCACCGATTCAGAGGGCTCAGTGGGCTCCGAAGACTCCCCGGCAGACTCCAGCTCGCTCATGCAGCGACGTTATGTCCGATGAGAGTGCCCCGCGCGCTCAGCGCGGTACCCGGACCACGCCCTCCTGGATCACCGAGATCGCGAGCCGTCCGTCCTGCGTGTAGATCCGTGCCTGCCCGAGGCCGCGGCCACCGGAGGCGGACGGCGACTCCTGGTCGTAGAGCAGCCATTCGTCCGCGCGGAACGGCCGGTGGAACCACATCGCGTGATCGAGCGAGGCCCCGACCACATCGCCGACCGCCCAGCCGCCGCGGCCGTGCGCGAGGAGCACCGAGTCGAGCAGCGTCATGTCCGACACGTACGTGGCCAGGCAGACGTGGAGCAGCGGATCGTCGCCGAGCTTGCCGTTCGCGCGGAACCACACCTGCGAGCGGGGCTCGCGCGCCTCACCCACGGTCCCGAACGGAGGGGCGTCCACGTACCGCAGATCGACCGCCCCACGCGCGGCGATCATGCGCTCGACGGTCCGCGGGTCGAGGAACTTGCTCGCGTACTGCGGCAGCATCTCGGCCGCGGTCGGCAGCGTCTCCGGATCGGGCGACGGCGGCATCTCGGCCTGGTGCTCCAGGCCTTCCTCATACGTCTGGAAGGAGGCCGAGAGGTGGAAGATCGGCTTGCCGTGCTGGACCGCGACGACCCGGCGCGTGGTGAAGGAGCGGCCGTCGCGGATCCGGTCGACCTCGTAGACGATGGGCGCGCCGGGGTCGCCCATGCGCAGGAAGTACGCGTGCAGCGAGTGGGCGTCGCGCCCTTCGGGCACGGTGCGGCCCGCGGCGACCAGGGCCTGGGCGGCGACCTGCCCGCCGAAGACCCTGGGCACCAGTGCGGACCGTGACTGGCCGCGGAAATAGTCCTGCTCGATCCGCTCCAGGTCGAGCAGATCGAGCAGGCCCTGCAGTTCGTCGTTCAAGACGAGCGTCTCCAACGGGTCCTAGAGACCCATGTCCTTCGCGATGATCGTCTTCATGACCTCGTTGGTGCCGCCGTAGATCCGGTTGACGCGGTTGTCGGCGTAGAGGCGGGCGATCGGGTACTCGTTCATGAAGCCGTAGCCGCCGTGCAGCTGGAGGCAGCGGTCGATCACGCGGTGGGCGACCTCGGTGGCGAAGAGCTTCGCGGAGGCGGCCTCGGCGGGGGTCAGCTCGCCCTGGTCGAGGGCCTCGAGGGCGCGGTCGACGACGGCCTCGGCGGCGTCCACCTCGGCCTGGCAGGCGGCCAGTTCGAACTTGGTGTTCTGGAAGGACGCGACGGTCTTGCCGAAGACGGTGCGCTCCTGCACGTACTCCTTGGCGAACTTCACCGCGGCCTTGGCCTGCGCGTACGCGCCGAACGCGATGCCCCAGCGCTCGCTCGCGAGGTTCTTGCCGAGGTAGTAGAAGCCCTTGTTCTCCTCGCCGAGGAGGTCCTCGACGGGGACCTCGACGTCGACGAACGCCAGCTCGGCGGTGTCGGAGGTCTTCAGGCCGAGCTTGTCGAGCTTGCGGCCGATCGAGTAGCCCTCGGACTTGGTGTCGACGGCGAACAGGGAGATGCCGAAGCGGCGGTCGTCCTCGCGGGGCGCCGACGTACGGGCGCAGACGATCACGCGGTCGGCGTGCACACCGCCGGTGATGAAGGTCTTGGCGCCGTTGAGGACGTAGTGGGTGCCGGCCTCGTTGAGCTTGGCCGTGGACTTCATGCCGGCGAGGTCGGAGCCGGTGCCGGGCTCGGTCATCGCGAGCGCCCACATCTCCTCGCCGGAGACGAACTTCGGCAGGAAACGCTTCTTCTGCTCGTCGGTGGCGAGCATCTCGATGTACGGGAGGCCGAGGAGCACGTGCACCCCGGAGCCGCCGAAGGAGACGCCGGCGCGGGCGGTCTCCTCGTACATGACGGCCTCGTACTTGTGCGACTCGATGCCGGCGCCGCCGAATTCCTCGGGCACGCGGATACCGAAGACGCCCAGCTCACCGAGCTTGTAGTAGAAGTCGCGGGGAGCCTGGCCCGCGGCGTACCACTCGTCGTAGACGGGGACGACCTCGTTCTCGATGAAGTCGCGGATCATCTCGCGGAACGCTTCGTGGTCCTCGGTGAATACGGTGCGGCGCACGGAGATCTCCTTCTACGTCTGGTGGCGCGCCCACAGTCGTCGACAGGCCGCACCTCTGGCTAAGCGCTTGCTCAGGTTACCGGCCAGTTGGTCTGTACGTCCAGAGATGTGTGTCACGTGCACGGCGCTCCGCGACGGGGGTGGATTCCTGGGGCTGACGCCAGCTGGAGAGGAGGGGCGATCACGACGTCCCGTACGCCCCCAGATCGAGCGCACCCCCAGCAAGCACCGCGGACGGCTAAGCCGCCGCCGCCGCGAACGCCCCCAGCGCCATCCGGTGCAGCAGCCCCGCCATCGCCGCCCGGCCCGGCAGCGCCCCCGGGCGGCTCAAGTGCGGGGTGGAGTTCAGGAGGCCGAAGACCGCATGCACGGACGCGCGCGCGTCCGCCTCCGCCGAGGACGGATACACCTCGCGGACGACCTCGACCCACAGCTCCACGTACTGGCGCTGCAGCTGGCGCACCAGCTTGCGGTCGCTGTCGCGCAGGCGGTCGAGTTCGCGGTCGTGGAGGGTGATCAAGGGGCGGTCGTCGAGGGCGAAGTCGATGTGCCCCTCGATGAGGGAGTCGAGAACCTGCGCGGGGGCCCCCTCGGACTCCTCCACACGCAGGCGGCCGCCCGCCAGGAGCTGCTCACTGATGCCGACGAGCAGCTCGGCGAGCATCGCGTCCTTGCCCGCGAAGTGCCGGTACAGGCCCGGGCCGCTGATACCGACCGCAGCCCCTATCTCGTCGACGCCGACCCCGTGGAACCCGCGCTCGGCGAACAGCCGCGCCGCCTCCTTGAGGATCTGCTCACGGCGGGTCGCACCCGCGGTCGTCGTACTCATCGCGCGTCCACCCATCCGAAGCCACTGGTCATGAGGTCATTGTAGACAGTGGGGTTAGCGCTCGTTAACCTAATGGAAATGGGTTAACGCTCATTAACCGAGCGAGGGGGCTCACCCATCGACCGAGCAAGGGGGCTCACCACGATGCAGCAGGCACCCGTACTGGGCAGCGGCGCCGATCCGGCGTCCGAGGCCTGGCGGACCAACGAGGCGGCGCACCGCGCGCTCGTCGCCGAGCTCCACGAGAAGCTCGCGGCGGCCCGGCTCGGCGGCGGCGAGCGGGCCCGCGCCCGGCACACGGCCCGCGGCAAGCTTCTGCCGCGCGACCGCGTCGACGGCCTGCTCGACCCGGGCTCCCCCTTCCTGGAACTGGCCCCGCTCGCCGCCGACGGCCTCTACGGCGGCGACGCCCCGGCCGCCGGGGTGATCGCCGGTATCGGCCGGGTCAGCGGCCGCACCTGCGTGGTCGTCGCCAACGACGCCACCGTCAAGGGCGGCACCTACTACCCGATGACGGTGAAGAAGCATCTGCGGGCGCAGGCCGTGGCGCTGGAGAACAAGCTCCCCTGCGTCTACCTCGTCGACTCCGGCGGCGCCTTCCTGCCGATGCAGGACGAGGTCTTCCCCGACCGCGAGCACTTCGGGCGGATCTTCTACAACCAGGCCCGGATGTCCGGCGCCGGGATTCCGCAGATCGCGGCCGTCATGGGCTCGTGCACGGCCGGCGGCGCCTACGTCCCCGCGATGAGCGACGAGGCCGTGATCGTCCGCGGCCAGGGCACGATCTTCCTCGGCGGTCCCCCGCTGGTGAAGGCCGCGACCGGCGAGGTCGTCACGGCCGAGGAGCTGGGCGGCGGCGAGGTCCACTCCCGTACGTCCGGTGTCACCGACCATCTCGCGGAGGACGACGCCCACGCGCTCCGTATCGTCCGCAACATCGTCGCCACGCTGCCCGAGCCCGGCCCGTTCCCCTGGTCCCTGGAGCCCGCCGAGGAGCCGAAGGTCGATCCGTCCGGCCTCTACGGCGCCGTACCCGTCGACTCCCGTACCCCCTACGACGTACGCGAGGTCATCGCGCGCATCGTCGACGGCTCGCGCTTCCAGGAGTTCAAGGCCGAGTTCGGCACGACACTGGTCACCGGCTTCGCCCGTATCCACGGCCACCCGGTCGGGATCGTCGCGAACAACGGGATCCTGTTCTCCGAATCCGCCCAGAAGGGCGCGCACTTCATCGAGCTGTGCGACCAGCGCGGCATCCCGCTGCTGTTCCTGCAGAACATCTCCGGCTTCATGGTGGGACGGGACTACGAGGCCGGCGGCATCGCCAAGCACGGCGCCAAGATGGTGACCGCCGTGGCCTGCACCCGCGTGCCCAAGCTGACCGTCGTGGTCGGCGGCTCGTACGGCGCGGGCAACTACTCGATGTGCGGCCGGGCCTACTCGCCCCGCTTCATGTGGATGTGGCCCAACGCCAAGATCTCGGTGATGGGCGGTGAGCAGGCCGCCTCCGTGCTCGCGACCGTCAAGCGCGACCAGATCGAGGGCCGCGGCGAGGACTGGTCCGCCGAGGAGGAGGACGGCTTCAAGGCGCCGATCCGCGAGCAGTACGAATCCCAGGGGAATGCTTATTACGCCACCGCCCGCCTCTGGGACGACGGTGTGATCGACCCGCTCGAAACCCGGCAGGTCCTCGGCCTTGCCCTGACCGCCTGCGCCCACGCCCCGCTCGGTGACCCCGAGTTCGGCGTCTTCCGGATGTGACGGGGAGATGACTGAGATGAGCATGTCTTTGTCCGAGACAGCCTTGTTCGACACAGTGCTTGTGGCCAACCGCGGGGAGATCGCGGTCCGCGTGATCCGCACCCTGCGCGCGCTCGGTGTGCGTTCGGTCGCGGTGTACAGCGACGCCGACGCCGAGGCCCGTCACGTACGGGAGGCGGATACGGCGGTACGGATCGGTCCGCCGGCGGCGTCCGAGTCGTACCTGCGCGTGGACGCCCTGATCGAGGCCGCGCGACGGACCGGCGCCCAGGCGGTCCACCCGGGTTACGGATTCCTCGCCGAGAACGCCGGCTTCGCGCAGGCCTGCGCCGACGCCGGACTCGTCTTCATCGGGCCGCCCGCCTCCGCGATCGACCTCATGGGCGACAAGATCCGCGCGAAGGAGACGGTGAAGGCGGCCGGTGTCCCGGTCGTCCCCGGGTCCTCGGGCTCCGGGCTCACCGACGCCCAACTCGCGGATGCCGCCCGGGAGATCGGCATGCCCGTGCTCCTGAAGCCCTCCGCGGGCGGCGGCGGCAAGGGCATGCGGCTCGTACGGGACGCCGCCGTCCTGAACGACGAGATCGCTGCGGCCCGACGCGAGGCACGCTCCTCCTTCGGCGACGACACCCTGCTCGTCGAGCGCTGGGTGGACCGGCCCCGGCACATCGAGATCCAGGTGCTCGCCGACGGCCACGGCAATGTGGTCCACCTCGGCGAGCGCGAGTGCTCGCTGCAGCGCCGCCACCAGAAGGTGATCGAGGAGGCGCCCAGCGTCCTGCTCGACGAGAAGACCAGGGCCGCGATGGGCGAGGCTGCCGTCCAGGCGGCGCGCTCCTGCGGCTACTCGGGCGCGGGCACGGTCGAGTTCATCGTCCCGGGCGGCGACCCCTCCTCGTACTACTTCATGGAGATGAATACGCGCCTTCAGGTCGAGCACCCGGTCACCGAGCTGATCACGGGGATCGACCTGGTCGAGTGGCAGCTCAGGGTCGCCTCCGGTGAGCAACTGCCGTTCGCCCAGGAGGACATCACCCTCACCGGGCACGCGGTCGAGGCCCGTATCTGCGCCGAGGACCCCGCCCGCGGGTTCCTCCCCTCCGGCGGCACCGTGCTCGCCCTGCACGAGCCGTCCGGGGACGGCGTGCGCACCGACTCGGGGCTCTCCGAAGGCACTGAGGTCGGCAGCCTCTACGACCCGATGCTGTCCAAGGTCATCGCGTACGGGCCCGATCGCGCGTCGGCCCTGCGGAAGCTGCGCGCGGCGCTCGCGGACACCGTGACGCTCGGCGTGCAGACGAACGCGGGGTTCCTGCGCCGGCTGCTCGCCCACCCGGACGTGGTGAGCGGCGAGTTGGACACGGGTCTCGTGGAGCGCGAGGTCGACGGCCTTGTCGACGCGTCCGTACCGGACGAGGTGTACGCGGCGGGGGCACTGCTTCGGCAGGCCGATCTCGAGCCCGCGAGGGAGGGCTGGACGAACCCCTTCGACGTGCCCAGTGGCTGGCGCATGGGGGGCTCGCCCGCCCCCGTCACCCACCACATGAAGGTGCCCGGCCAGGACCCGGTGGCCGTCAGCGCACAAGGCCGTCTCCTCTCGCGCACGCAGGACCGCCTCACGCTCGAACTCGACGGCATGACCCACACCTTCACGTACGCCGAGGACTGGCTCGGCCGCGACGGCGACTCCTGGCACCTGCAGGCCCACGACCCCGTGGCCGCCTCCTTGACGGGTTCCGCCCACGCGGGCGCCGACACCCTCGCCGCGCCCATGCCCGGCACGGTCACCGTGGTGAAGGCGGCCGTCGGTGACAAGGTGGCGGCGGGCCAGTCGCTGCTCGTCGTCGAGGCCATGAAGATGGAGCACGTCATCGCGGCCCCGCACGCGGGCACCGTCACCGAACTCGACGTCACGCCCGGCGCGACGGTCGCGATGGACCAGATCCTCGCGGTCGTCACCCCCGCCGAGGAGGAGACCTCATGACATCCGAGACCGGCCTGCCCATGGTCGTCCCCGCCCAGGAACTCCCGCCCCGCGTCCGTATCCACGAGGTCGGCGCGCGCGACGGACTGCAGAACGAGAAGGCGACCGTCCCCACGGAGGTCAAGGCGGAGTTCATCCGCCGACTGGCCGCCGCGGGCCTCACCACCATCGAGGCGACCAGCTTCGTGCACCCCAAGTGGGTGCCCCAACTGGCCGATGCGGAAGCCCTGTTCCCGCAGATCAGCGATATCGAGGGCGTCCACCTCCCCGTCCTGGTCCCCAACGAGCGCGGCCTGGACCGCGCCCTTGAGCTCGGCGCACGCCGTATCGCCGTCTTCGGATCGGCGACCGAGACGTTCTCGCAGCGCAATCTCAACCGGTCGGTCGCCGAATCCCTCGCCATGTTCGCGCCGGTGATCGACCGCGCGAAGACCGACAAGGTGCATGTGCGCGGCTATCTGTCGATGTGCTTCGGCGACCCCTGGGAGGGCGCGGTCCCGGTCCACCAAGTGGTCCGTACGGCCAAGGCGTTGATGGACCTCGGCTGCGACGAGCTGAGCCTCGGCGACACCATCGGAGTCGCGACCCCCGGCCACGTACAGGCACTGCTCGCCGAACTGAACGAGGAAGGCGTGCCCACCAGCGCCATCGGTGTGCACTTCCACGACACGTACGGCCAGGCGCTCTCCAACACCCTCGCCGCGCTGCAGCACGGCGTCACCACGGTGGACGCGTCCGCGGGCGGCCTCGGCGGCTGCCCGTACGCGAAGAGCGCCACCGGCAATCTCGCCACCGAGGATCTCGTGTGGATGCTCGACGGCCTCGGTATCGACACCGGGGTCGATCTGGCCGAGCTCACCGCCACAAGCGTGTGGCTGGCCGAACAGCTGGGCCGTCCCAGCCCCTCCCGCACCGTCCGCGCGCTCTCCCACAAGGACTGAGCCCGTCTCTCACCTGGAGTGATCAGGGATGACCCTGGACCACCGGCTCTCCGCCGAACACGAGGAACTCCGCCGTACCGTCGAGGAGTTCGCGCACGACGTCGTCGCGCCGAAGATCGGCGACTTCTACGAGCGCCATGAGTTCCCGTACGAGATCGTCCGCGAGATGGGCCGTATGGGCCTGTTCGGACTGCCCTTCCCCGAGGAGTACGGCGGGATGGGCGGCGACTATCTGGCGCTCGGGATCGCCCTCGAGGAGCTGGCGCGCGTCGACTCCTCCGTCGCGATCACCCTGGAGGCCGGTGTCTCGCTCGGCGCCATGCCGCTCCACCTGTACGGGACCGAGGAGCAGAAGCAGCAGTGGCTGCCGAAGCTGTGCAGTGGCGAGATGCTCGGCGCGTTCGGGCTCACCGAGCCCGGCGCCGGGTCGGACGCGGGCGGTACGCGTACGACGGCCGTGCTCGACGAGGCCACCGACGAATGGGTGATCAACGGCAGCAAGTGCTTCATCACCAACTCCGGTACGGACATCACGGGTCTGGTCACGGTCACGGCCGTGACCGGTCGCAAGGAGGACGGCAAGCCGCTGATCTCCTCGATCATCGTCCCGTCCGGCACCCCCGGTTTCACCGTCGCCGCCCCGTACTCGAAGGTCGGCTGGAACGCCTCGGACACCCGCGAGCTCGCCTTCTCCGACGTCCGCGTCCCGCGCGCCAACCTGCTCGGCGAACTCGGCCGCGGCTACGCCCAGTTCCTGCGGATCCTCGACGAGGGCCGGATCGCCATCTCGGCGCTCGCGACCGGGCTCGCGCAGGGGTGTGTGGACGAGTCGGTGAAGTACGCCAAGGAGCGGTACGCGTTCGGGAAGCCGATCGGCTCGAACCAGGCCATCCAGTTCAAGCTCGCCGACATGGAGATGAAGGCCCACACGGCCCGTCTCGCGTGGCGCGACGCGGCCTCCCGTCTCGTCCACGGGGAGTCCTTCAAGAAGGAAGCCGCGCTCGCCAAGCTCTACTCCTCGACGATCGCCGTGGACAACGCGCGTGAGGCCACGCAGATCCACGGCGGCTACGGCTTCATGAACGAGTACCCGGTGGCCCGCATGTGGCGCGACTCCAAGATCCTGGAGATCGGCGAGGGCACGAGCGAGGTGCAGCGGATGCTGATCGCGCGGGAGCTGGGGCTGGTGGGCTGAGGGCCCGGGGCAGGACGGCCCGCCTATTAGGTTAGGTTAACCTAAGGCCGAGATTCGGCCAGTGGACCGTCCTGCCCTGACCCGTACCGCCAGAAAGCAGCCCGAACATGTCGCACGCCCGCACCCCCGCCCAGCTCACCCGTCGCGGTCTGCTCGCCGCCGGTGGCGCCGTCGGTCTCGGCGCCGTCCTGGCCGCCTGCGGAGACGACAAGGGCGGCAAGAAGTCCTCGGACACGGGCGCAGGCGCCGGCGGCTCCTTCGTCTTCAAGGACGACCGCGGCACCGAGGTGAAGGCCGACAAGATCCCGGCGAACATCGTCGCGTTCACCGGCACCGCCGCCGCGCTCTACGACTACGGCATCCAGGTCAAGGGCGTCTTCGGCCCGACCGAGACCGCCGACGGCAAGCCCGACGTGCAGGCCGGCGACCTGGACATCTCCAAGGTCGAGATCCTCGGCAACGCCTGGGACAAGTTCAGCGTCGAGAAGTACGCGGCCCTGGGCGCCGACCTCCTGGTCACGGACATGTGGATCAAGGACCAGGGCTGGTACATCACGGGCACCGCCGCCGAGAAGAAGATCCTGCAGCTGAAGGTGCCCTCCGCCTATCTGTGGGCCGCCGAGACCACCATGGACAAGGCGCTCGCCCGCCGTGTGGACCTCGCCGCCGCGCTCGGCGCCGATGTGAAGGACGCCAAGGTCACCGACGCGAAGGCCGCCTTCGAGAAGGCCGCGGCCCGGCTGCGTGCGGCCGTCAAGGCCAACCCGGGCATCAAGGTGCTCGTCGGCTCGGGTTCGGCCGACCTGTTCTACGCCTCCGTGCCGAAGATGTCCGCGGACACCCGCTACTTCAAGGAGCTGGGCGTGGAGTTCGTCGAGCCGAAGGCCAACGCGCAGGGCTTCTTCGAGGAGCTCAGCTGGGAGAACGTCGACAAGTACGAGGCCGACGTGATCATGATGGACAACCGCACCGGCACCCTGCAGCCCGCCGACCTGGACAAGTCCAAGCCGACCTGGAAGCAGCTCCCCGCGGTCAAGGCCGGTCAGGTCATCCCGCGCGTGACCGAGCCGATCTACTCGTACGCGAAGTGCACCCCGATCCTCGACGACCTGGCGAAGGCGATCGAGGACGCGAAGAAGGTCACCAAGTGACCTTCGGACTCTTCGGACTCGAGGTCATACGGACCGAGCGGCTCTCGCCCTCCCTGGCGCGCGTGACCTTCGTCGGATACGGCGAGGACGCGGGCCTGGCGGGCTTCCGCTCCGGCGGCCACGACCAGAGCTGCTCGCTCTTCCTGCCGCAGCCGGGTCAGCGCGAGCCGCTGCTTCCGCCGGAACAGGAGCCGGGCGCCTGGTACATGGCGTACCGCGCGATGCCCGACGCGGAGCGCGCGGTGATGCGCTCGTACACCGTGCGGGCCCAGCGCCCCGAGGCGGGCGAGGTCGACATCGACTTCGCGCTGCACACAGACGGCGGGCCCGCCTGCGTATGGGCCGAGAAGGCCGCGCCCGGCGACCGCGTGAAGGTGCTCGGTCCGGCGGACGCAGAGAACACGGGCGTGCGCTTCAAGCTGCCCGCCGAGGCCCCCTGGGTGCTGCTCTGGGCCGACGAGACGGCGCTTCCGGCCGCGTCCTCCATCCTGGAGTCGCTGCCGGCCGGGCTCCCGGTCCGCGCGTTCTTCGAAGTCCCGTACGCCGCCGATGAGTTGGCGCTGGAGACGGCGGCCGACCTGAAGGCGACCTGGCTCGCTCGCGAGAGCGGCGACAACGCCCTCGAAGCGATCCGCGCGGCGGGCGATCTGCCGTCCGAGGCCCCGTACATCTGGCTCGCGGGCGAGGCCGGCGCGATGAAGCTCATCCGCCGCCACCTCGTGGGCGACCGCGGTTACGACCGCCGTTCGGTCAGCTTCACCGGCTACTGGCGCAAGGGCGCCAGCGAGGACCGGCTGCGCGACGAGGCCATCGCAGGGGTCACCGAAGAGGACTGACCCCCACAGAAGTCCGGCGCCCCGGGAGACGGTCCTCCCGGGGCGCCGGCATGTTCGGGCAGCGGTGCTCAACTGTTGGGCCAGGGAACCTTCGACGACTTGTAGTAGTCCATGCCCAGCGCGTCCCAGCGCGGCCCCTGCGCCGCGACCCGCACCTTGTACGTCTCCCAGTCGTGCGTGGACGCCGGCGACCAGCCGAGCTCCGCGATCCCCGGCAGCCTCGGGAACGCCATGAACTCGATGTGCTCGCTCGTCGAGATGGTCTCCGACCACAGCGGCGCCTCGACCCCGAACACCGCCGACTCGGGCACACCCTCCAGATACGTCCCGGGATCCCAGTCGTAGGACCGGTCCACCTCGACAAGTCCCGCCCAGGCCAGGCCCAGCGGGGTGTCCTTGTTGTACTTCATGTCGAGATACGCGCGGTCCGCCGGCGAGATCACCAGCTTGGTGCCCTTCTTCGCCGCCGCCGCGACCTGGTCACGCTCTTCCTGCCCGGTCTGGTCGTAACCCCAGTACTGGGCGATGGCACCTTCGGCCGGATTGCCACCGGTCAGCTGATGCCAACCCATCACGGTCTTGCCGTACTTGGCGACGATCGGCTGCACCCGGTCCATGAACTTCACGTAGTCCTCGTGCGGCGTCGAATGCGCCTCGTCACCGCCGATGTGGAGGTACTTGCCGGGTGTGATCGCGGCCAGCTCCCGGATCACGTCGTCCACGAAGTCGTACGTGACCTCCTTGGCCACACACAGCGAGCTGAAGCCGACGTTGGTACCGGTGTAGAGCGGCGGCGCGACGCCGTCGCAGTTCAGTTCCGCGTACGAGGCGAGCGCGGCGTTCGTGTGGCCCGGCATGTCGATCTCGGGGATCACCTCGAGATAGCGCGAGCCCGCGTAACGCACGATCTCCTTGTACTGCGCCTTGGTGTAGTAGCCGCCCTTGCCGCCGCCGACCTGGGTGGAGCCGCCGTACTCGGCGAGCCTCGGCCAGGAGTCGACGGCGATCCGCCAGCCCTGGTCGTCGCTGATGTGCAGATGGAGCTTGTTGACCTTGTACATCGCCATCTGGTCGATGTAGCGCTTGACTTGGTCCACCGTGAAGAAGTGCCGCGACACATCGAGCATCGCCCCGCGGTACGCGAAGCGCGGGGTGTCCTCGATCCGTCCGCCCGCGACCTTCCACGGGCCCTTCTGCACGCTGTCCGCCTCGACCCGGGGCGGCAGCTGCTGGCGCAGCGTCTGCACACCGTGGAAGAGCCCGGCGGGCTCCTTGGCGACGACGGTGACACCCTTGCGACCGGATTCGAGGCGATATCCCTCCGCGCCCAAGTCCTTCGCCGTGCGGATGAGTTCAAGGCGGATGCCGTCCCGGCCGCCGTCGTCGGTGACCGGGAGCCGGTATCCGGTGGACGGCCTGAGGACCTTGGCCAGTTCCTCGCCTATCGCCCGGGCCTCGCGCGATTTCCCTTGGACGTGGATACGGGTGCGGGAGGTGATCTCGTACGGCGATCCGCCTGCGTCCACCTTCGCGGGTACGGGGATCACCTGGCCGAGCGGGGTGACGGCGGGCGCCGCCTTCGCCTCACCGGCCGGGGCGGCCCCCACGCAGGAGATCCCGACGCCCGCCACGAGGAGCAGCGAGCCGAGCAGTCGGGAAGTTGTCCATCGCTGTCTCACAAGCCGGTTCCCTTCGCCATGCCGAATGGTGTGGTCCAGTCCTGTGTGCAGTAACGGTCACCATGCGTACCGCAGCCCACTCGGGGGGTCAAGGTATAGACCAGTGCGCCGCATCGTGGCTGCTGACAATCCAGCCGCGGATGCCAGAATCAAACGCATGGCGGAAATCATCCAGCGCGACGGGACCTGGACCTTCGACGGCGACACTCTGCGGCTCGTACCAGGGCACGACAAGAACGTCGGCCTGCTCCGCAAGACACTGGGTGAACTGGAGGTCCCCGTACAGGCGTTGGCGGGTATCTCCTTCGAGCAGGGCAAGAAGCAGGGCCGGCTCAGGCTCCGCCTGCGCGAGGGCTCCGACCCGCTGACCCAGGTCGCGGGCGGCAAGCTCACCGAGACCTCGGACCCGTATCACCTGACCGTCGAGTCCGACCGCTACGGCGTCGCCGAGTACTTCGTGGACGAGGTGCGCAACGCCCATCTCATCGAGCAGGTGCCCGCGGACCCCTGCACCACCTACCTGCTCTCCGGCCCGTCCGTCCCGCTCTCGGTGAGCGCCGGTGACGGCACCGCGAGCTTCGACGGCGAGCGGGTCCGGCTGGAGTGGAAGTGGAACACCGAGGACGCCAAGGCCGCCGCGGGCACCCGCACGCTCGCCCTCGACGAGATCCAGGGTGTCGAGTGGCAGCCGTCGGGCGGCCTGGAGAACGGCTACCTCCGCTTCAAGGTGCGCGGCGCCTCGACGAAGGCGCCGCCGAAGTACGACCCCAACGCCGTCGAACTGTGGGGCTTCAAGAAGGACCCGCTGATGGCTCTGATCGCCGCGGCCGTCCAGTCCCGCCTCCCTCATCCGTCCTCGGAGACCTCCCCCGGCGACGGCCCCAAGTCGCTCGCCTCGGCCCCCGCCCCGACGGCCGACGATCATGACTCCCTCCTGCGCCGCCTGCGCGAACTGGGTGAACTTCACCAGGCCGGAATCCTCACGGACGAGGAGTTCACGATGGCCAAGCAGGCGGTTCTGCGACGTATGTAGGGTTCACGCCCGGTTTCAGAAGGGGTCCGAGAGGGGAAAACATCGATCCCTGCCCGAAACCGGGCAGGATTCTTGCGAACAGAACTCGGATCCCTCAGGATCATGCAGATGCACGACGACCTAGTTGATCACCTCACGCGCACCACGCCGCTCCAGCGGGGCGAGGCGCTGCGGGTGATCCAGGACGTGCTCGCCTACTTCGACGAGACGACGGAGACGTTCGTCCGTCGCCGCCACCGCGAACTCCAGAGTCAGGGCCTGGTGAACGCGGCGATCTTCGAACAGATCTCGGCGGACCTGAAATACCGCGCGGTCGCGCCCGCGGAGCTCTCCCTCCGCCAGCTGCGCCGCATCGTCTACGGCTAGACGCCCCACTCGACCCAGAGGACCCTCAATATGTGCGGAATCGTCGGTTATATCGGCAAGCGAGACGTGGCCCCCCTCCTCCTCGAAGGCCTGCAGCGCCTGGAGTACCGCGGCTACGACTCGGCCGGCGTCGTCATCACCGGCCCCAAGGCCACGGGCCTGAAGATGGTCAAGGCCAAGGGCCGCGTACGCGACCTGGAGGCCAAGGTCCCCGCCCGCTTCAAGGGCACGACCGGTATCGCCCACACCCGCTGGGCCACCCACGGCGCCCCCTCCGACGAGAACGCGCACCCGCACATGGACGCCACCGGCAAGGTCGCCGTCGTCCACAACGGCATCATCGACAACGCCGACGACCTGCGCGCCAAGCTGACCGCCGACGGCGTGGAGTTCGCCTCCGAGACCGACACCGAGGTGCTCGTCCACCTCGTCGCGCGTTCGCAGGCCGAGACCCTGGAGGAGCGGGTCCGCGAGGCCCTGCGCCTCATCGAGGGCACGTACGGCATCGCCGTCCTGCACGCCGACTTCAGCGACCGCATCGTGGTGGCCCGCAACGGCTCCCCGGTCGTCCTCGGCATCGGCGACAAGGAGATGTTCGTCGCCTCCGACGTGGCCGCGCTCGTCTCGCACACCCGCCAGGTCGTCACCCTCGACGACGGCGAGATGGCCACGATCAAGGCCGACGACTTCCGTACGTACACGACCTCCGGCACGCGTACGACCGCCAGCCCCACCACCGTCGAGTGGGAGGCCGAGTCCTACGACATGGGCGGCCACGACACGTACATGCACAAGGAGATCAGCGAGCAGCCCGACGCCGTCGACCGTGTCCTCCGCGGCCGTATCGACGACCGCTTCTCCACCGTGCACCTGGGTGGCCTGAACCTGGACCCGCGCGAGGCCCGCAAGATCCGCCGGATCAAGATCCTCGGCTGCGGCACCAGCTACCACGCGGGCCTGATCGGCGCCGGCCTCATCGAGGAGCTGGCCCGTATCCCCGCGGACGCCGAGCCGGCCTCCGAGTTCCGCTACCGCAACCCGGTCGTCGACCCCGACACCCTCTACGTCGCGGTCTCGCAGTCCGGTGAGACCTACGACGTGCTCGCGGCCGTCCAGGAGCTCAAGCGCAAGGGCGCCCGCGTCCTCGGCGTGGTGAACGTGGTCGGCTCCGCGATCGCCCGTGAGACCGACGGCGGCGTGTACGTGCACGCCGGCCCGGAGGTCTGCGTGGTCTCCACGAAGTGCTTCACCAACACGGTGACCGCCTTCGCCCTGCTCGCCCTGCACCTGGGCCGTATCCGGGACCTGTCGGTCTCCGACGGCAAGCGGGTCATCGAGGGTCTGCGCCGCCTGCCCGGCCAGATCCAGGAGATCCTCAAGCAGGAGGACGAGATCAAGAAGCTCGCGAAGCGGTACGCCGAGGCGAAGTCGATGATGTTCATCGGCCGTGTCCGTGGCTACCCCGTCGCGCTGGAGGCCTCCCTGAAGCTGAAGGAGATCTCGTACATCCACGCCGAGGCGTACCCCGCCTCGGAGTTGAAGCACGGCCCGCTCGCGCTGATCGAGCCCTCGCTGCCGACCGTCGCGATCATCCCGAACGACGATCTCCTGGAGAAGAACCGCGCCGCCCTCGAGGAGATCAAGGCCCGCAGCGGCCAGATCCTCGCGGTCGCGCACCAGGAGCAGGAGAAGGCCGACCACACCATCGTGGTGCCGAAGAACGAGCCCGAGCTGGACTCGATCCTCATGGGCATCCCGCTGCAGATCTTCGCGTACCACACGGCCCTCGCCCTGGGCCGGGACATCGACAAGCCGCGTAACCTCGCGAAGTCGGTCACGGTCGAGTAGTCGACTCCCGCTTCAGTTCCGTACGAACGTGAACGACCCCCTGTGTGTGCCACCAGCGCACAGGGGGTCGTTCTCGTGTGAGCCGAAGTCGCCCATTACTTCGGCCCGTTGGCTGCTCAGCCGGTGGCCGTCACTCCCCGGCCGGCAGCGCGTCCGGTGAGCGCGGGCCACTTGGCGAGGGCCGCCGTGGCTCCGTACCAGGCGACCGCACCCGCTGCGACGCCCACCCAGCCGCCGACCTTCACGAGGCCGTCGCTCTCGCCGAACGAGGCGATGGCGAGGAGGAGAAGGGACAGGAACGTCAGCCCGTACATACCCTGGCCGAGCAGACCGCCGCCGGCTGCCCCGAGGGTCAGGCTGAGTGCGAGAAGAGCGAAGAGCAGCAGGAAGAGACCTGCGGCGTTGGTGGATGCTTCGGCGTCCGCGGTGCCCCAGGTGAACCAGAAGGCGCCGAGACCGGCGAACGCGGTGCCCGTGAACGAGTCACGGTCGCGGAACGCGAGCAGACCTGCGATGAACAGCGCGATGCCACCGATGTAGGTCGCGATGGTCATGGCGTCCGCCGCCGTCACGCCGTCGATCACGTCCGCATGCCCGAGGCCGAAGGCCAGCAGGGTCACACCGAGCGCGAGGTGGCCGAGGTTCGTGGTGGTGGTGCTCCCCGCGGAGACTTCGTTGTCCACAGCGGGCTCCCTTCGAAGTGCAGTTGTGCTGCGTGGTGCTGGGCCATGCGTTTGAGCCAGCGACCTTTATGTACCCTTCACAAGGGCACAAACCACCTCTACCGGCAGGTAAATTTCGCGGCCGTCAAAGGGAAGTTGACGCTTCGAACGCCCCATCTCACCTGGGACAACGACAAGTTACGGAATGACAACGACGGAACGCCGCGGTGACACCGCCGAGCGCTACGGGATGACGACGACGGGCCGCTGCGCGCGCTTGGCGAGCCGTCCCGCGACGGAGCCGAAGATCCGGCCCACGATGCCGTGCGTCGAGCCGACGACGATGGCGTCCGCCTCGTACTCCTTGCCGACCTCTTCGAGCTCGTGGCAGATGTCGCCACCGCGCTCGACGAGGATCCAGGAGACCTCCGACAGATAGTCCGCACAGGCGAGTTCGAGACCGAGCACCTCGGTGCGGTGGTCGGGGACGTCCACGAAGACCGGCGGCTCACAGCCCGCCCACACCGTGGTGGGCAGCCGGTTGGCCACATGCACGATGATCAGCGCGGAGGAGGAGCGCCGCGCCATTCCGATGGCGTACGAGAGGGCGCGCTCACTGGAGGTCGAGCCGTCGAAGCCGACGACCACTCCGTGACGGAACGCGGGATCGCAGGACTTGCGCAGCTGTTCCGCGGCGAGGGGCTCGCCTGCGAGGGCCGCGACCTCAGTGGGGTCGGCGACCTGGCGCTTGCGGCGCGCGGGTTCGGGAGATTCGTGACCGGCCATCGGCGTCTCTGAAAACTGATTCCTCGAAGGAGAGGGACGGCTTGCGAAGGAGTCGAAGTGCGGGGTCGGCAGAAGGTGCGCCACGGAGCAGTGTCCGGGAATCATCTTCCCAACCCGTATACCCCAAGGGTACGGCGACACTCCTCTCCTGCCCAGGTCCCGCAGGGGGTCCCACGGCGTTCCAGGGAGCATGCATGAGCCGGTCCCGGATGGCAATGGTCCCTGTCTCCTACAGCTTTTTGCCCCAACTCGTCACGACCGGTTGACCAGGCGCGGCGACATCGGTGACCGGCCGCACCGCCGCGCGTTGAACCGGCGACGCCGCAGTCCGAGGGAGCCCCGCCGTGCCCGCAGCCGCCCCACCGTCCGACGCCGCCCGCGGCCGAAGGCGCCGCACCACATCCGCCCCGCCCTCCCCTGGTATCGCGCAGTCCCCATGGCTGACAGAGCCCCCACGCACCACATCCGCGCACTCGGTCGGGGATGTGGTGCGGTGGTCGGTCTTCAGCTGCGCCGTGGTCCCGGTCGTCCTGGTCGTCTACGGCACATCCCTCGCGGGCGCGGGCGGTGCCGCGCTCGGCCTCGCCGCCGTGACCGGCGCCTGCAGAGTGCTGCTGCGCCGGTCGGAGCGCGGGGCCGCGCGGCTTTGCGTGGAGCAGCACGCCGCCGCGCGGGCACGGCACGGACGTTCCGGCACGGGGGCTCACAGGGGCGGACGGCACGGGGGCTGATTCACGCCGGGCGCCGACCGGAAACCATCGCGCGCCCCCATCGCTTTTCGGCCAAAGTCCTCATTGGCCGGAGGGGTTGAGGTGTGGGGTCATCAACCCCCGTACCACCAGCGGAAAAAGGCCTTCCGATGCCCTGTGCACCCTATGTGGACCGGCCACCGGCGCAAGGCGCACTTCCCAGCAACGCCCTGGAGTGCAACGCTTCGTGATCGAATGCTTCACGCCAAGTTGCCTTGTCGACAATGCAGTAGCTGGTGAACTGGTCACGCCGGCACCACCGGACACAGTAGATTCGATCTTGACCGTCCAGGCGGGGGACTCGTTGCGAGGGGAAACGTGCAGGAGCGACGACGCGGCGAAGCAGGATGCCGACACGCAAGGGGTGCCGCAACCACCGAGGGGGGCTTAGCGCCATGAGCCACGACTCCGCCGCACCGGAGACGAGCCGCAAGCTCTCCGGGCGCCGGCGCAGGGAAATCGTCGCGGTACTGCTGTTCAGCGGGGGGCCCATCTTCGAGAGTTCGATCCCCCTGTCGGTATTCGGCGTGGACCGCCAGGACGCGGGCGTGCCGCGCTACCGCCTGCTCGTGTGCGCGGGCGAGGACGGCCCGCTGCGCACCACGGGCGGGCTCGAACTCACCGCTCCGTACGGCCTCGAGGCGATCGCCCGGGCCGGCACGGTGGTGGTTCCGGCCTGGCGCTCGATCACCGCGCCTCCGCCGCAAAGCGCCCTTGACGCGCTGCGCCGCGCCCATGAGGAAGGCGCGCGGATCGTCGGCCTGTGCACCGGCGCCTTCGTGCTCGCCGCGGCCGGACTGCTCGACGGCCGGCCCGCGACCACCCACTGGATGTACGCCCCGACGCTGGCCAAGCGCTATCCGTCGGTGCACGTCGACCCGCGCGAGCTCTTCGTCGACGACGGCGACGTCCTCACCTCCGCCGGCACCGCGGCCGGAATCGACCTCTGTCTGCACATCGTGCGCAGCGACCACGGAACCGAGGCGGCCGGGGCTCTGGCCCGCCGTCTGGTCGTGCCGCCGCGCCGCTCCGGCGGTCAGGAGCGCTACCTCGACAGGTCTTTACCGGAGGAGATCGGCGCGGACCCGCTCGCCGAGGTCGTCTCCTGGGCACTGGAGCACCTCCACGAGCAGTTCGACGTCGAAACGCTGGCGGCCCGCGCGTATATGTCGCGCCGTACCTTCGACCGCCGTTTCCGTTCGCTCACCGGCTCGGCTCCGCTGCAATGGCTGATCACGCAGCGGGTCCTGCAGGCGCAGCGGCTGCTCGAGACCTCCGACTACTCGGTCGACGAGGTCGCGGGCCGCTGCGGCTTCCGCTCGCCGGTCGCGCTGCGCGGGCACTTCCGGCGTCAGCTGGGGTCCTCGCCCGCCGCGTACCGGGCGGCCTACCGGGCACGGCGGCCGCAGAGCGAGCGGCCGGCCGAGGTGCTGGAGGGGCCGATCCCGGCCCAGTCGCGCCGCGCCGCGGCGGCCACCGCGCACGGGGTGCCGTCCGCCTCGGCGGCGGCCGACCACGGCTCCGAGCCCGGTAAACCGGGCTCGGACGCCTATGCGCCCGGCGCATCCGGCACATCGGGACGTCCGACGCTGCCCGGGCAGCGGGAGCGCCCCGTAGGGTGATGGGCATGAACGATCGCATGGTGTGGATCGACTGCGAGATGACCGGGCTCTCGTTGACGGACGACGCACTCATCGAGGTGGCCGCACTGGTCACCGACTCGGAACTGAACGTGCTCGGCGAAGGTGTGGACATCGTGATCCGCCCGCCGGACGCCGCGCTGGAGACGATGCCCGAGGTGGTGCGCAACATGCACACCGCCTCGGGCCTCCTCGACGAGCTCGCGGGCGGTACGACGCTGGCGGACGCCGAGGAGCAGGTGCTCGCGTATGTACGTGAGCACGTCAAGGACGCCGGCAAGGCCCCGCTGTGCGGGAACTCGGTGGGCACGGACCGCGGCTTCCTGCTGCGCGATATGCCGACGCTCGAGGACTACATGCACTACCGCATCGTCGACGTCTCCTCGATCAAGGAGCTGTCGCGGCGCTGGTACCCGCGGGCGTACTTCAACAGCCCGGAGAAGAACGGCAACCACCGGGCACTCGCCGACATCCGCGAATCCATCGCGGAGCTCCGCTACTACCGCGAGGCGATCTTCGTCCCGCAGCCCGGACCGGACTCGGAGACGGCCCGCACGATCGCGGCGAAGTACGTCCTGCCTGCGGACGAGTCCTGACGGGGCCCCAGCGCCCCGTCTGACCCCCGGGAAAAAGGTGGGCGCGAGCACCCTCTCGAACCCTGTACACTTTTTCTCGGCCGGTCGGAAAAACGACCGGACATGGTGGGTGTAGCTCAGTTGGTAGAGCACCTGGTTGTGGTCCAGGTGGCCGCGGGTTCAAGTCCCGTCACTCACCCTGATCGCCTGAGGCCCGATCCGCGCAAGCGGATCGGGCCTCAGGCGTTTCCGGGGCCCTATCATCTGGGCATGATCAACAACTGCCGCCCGGCCTGTGTCCGCCGATGCCGCGCGATCTGACGCTGCTGCGCGCGGCCACGGAGACCGAGGCCGGGGATTTCGACAGTCTGCTGCGGGCGCGCAGGCGGCTGCAGGGTCTCGTACGTACGTATCCGCATGATCTGGAGGTACGGGCCCGCCTCGCCGCCGTCTACCGCAGGCTCGGCGAGCCCGCCGAGGCCGGGCGCTGGGACTATCTGTCCGAGGAGCGGGTCCCCGGGGAGACGGCCGCCTTCGAGCGGGCCCGGCCGGATGCGTACGAGAGGTATCGTGCGCTCGCGTGGCCCGGGCGGGAGAGCGAGGCTCCCACGCGGACCGCCGAGGGGCGTCTTGCCGAGTTGTGCCGACAGGCCGACCGGGATCCGCGGCGGCTGCCGCGCGATGCGGAGGACGACGCGCACTCCGGCGGGACCTGGCGCGACCGACTCTCCGCCGTGGGCTGCGCGACCGCGGTCGTACTCATGGCCCTCGTGTTCGGCGTCGGGGTCCTCGTCACGGTGCGGCACCTCATCGGCCTCTTCGGCTGACGTACCCGCTCACGCCCCCACGTCGTAGGCCTTCCCTGCCTCCACCGCCCCCAGCTTGTCCGGGTTGGCCACGTTGTGGATCGTCGTGATGCGGCCCGACGCGTCGAAGTCGAATGTGAGCGTCGCGATCACGCGGTCCGGGGACGTGAAGAGCATGCCGGGGGCGCCGTTGATCTCGACCAGGCGCGTGGTCATGTCGGCGGGGGCCACTCCCTGGTACGTGACCGTGCCGATCGCCGCGAACCACGAGGCCACCGTGGCCGCGCCCACCACCGGCTTCAGCGCCTGGCGGACCTTGCCGCCGCCGTCGGTCCACAGGGTGACGTCCGGGGAGAGCAGTTCCATGAGGGTGTTGAGGTCGCCGCCGGTGGCCGCCGCCATGAAGCGTTCCGTGGCGGCGCGCCGACGGGACGGGTCGGCCTCGAAGCGGGGGCGGCGGGCGGCGACGTGTTCACGGGCGCGGTGGGCGGCCTGGCGTACGGAGGGCTCGGAACGCTCCAGGGCCTCGGCGATCTCGCCGTAACCGAAGGCGAAGACCTCCTTGAGCACGAAGACCGCGCGCTCCAGGGGTGAGAGCGTCTCCAGGACGACCAGCATCGCCATCGAGACGGACTCGGCGTCCGCAACCGCTTCGGACGCGTCGCCCTGCGTGAGGATCGGCTCGGGCAGCCAGGGCCCGACGTACGTCTCGCGCTTGTGGCGGGCCGACCGCAGACGTTCGAGGGCCACGTTGGAGACGATCCGGGTCAGATACGCCTTGGGGTCCACGACCTGTGAACGGTCCGCGGCCGACCACTTCAGCCACGCGTCCTGTACGGCGTCCTCGGCGTCGGCGGCGCTGCCCAGCAGCCGGTAGGCGATGGAGAAGAGGAGGCGACGGTGCTCCTGGAAGATGTCTGTCGGCGCCTGCTGAGCGGTCATGCCCTCTGTTCTCCCGTACGTGCGGTGATCAATTCCGGTTCCACCATGGTCACTTGGCGCGGGTGAAACGACCACCCCGGGGCCAGATCGCACCCGACGCGGGCAGCTTCTTCATCCGGCCGTACGTCGGCCACGGCGCGGCGGTCACGGTCTCCTTGTAGCTCACGGCGAACCGCCCGGTCAGCGAGATCCGCCGGGGGCTGCCGTCGGGGCGGGTGAACTGCACGACCGCGTCGCCACGGCCCAGGCTGATGGGCGTGTGGTAGTAGCCGAAGCGGAAGGGCTTGGGCGCCCGGCCCCGCAGCAGCCGGTCGATGGTGAGCGCCGCGTGCACCCCGGTGGGCATGCCGCCCTGGCAGGTGCCGTGCATCACGCCGTAGCCCTGGGTGATGGCGGCCGCGTCGCCGACCGCGTAGATCTCCGGGTGCGAGGTCGAGCGCAGGGTGGCGTCGGTGACGATACGGCCGCGCTCGTCCACCGCGAGGCCCGCGGCGGCGGCCAGGGGTGCGGCGCGGGTACCGGCCACGAAGAGCACGGCGTCGGCGGCGAGCGAATCGCCGTCGGCCAGTTCGACGGCGCCGGGCAGCACCTTGGCCAGTTCTGCGCTGCTGCGGACCTCGATGCCGAGACGGTCGAGCGCGGCCCGCAGGTAGGTGCACGCCTTGCGGTTGAGGTCCGCGCCCGGCTGCGTACGGCCCAGAAGGATCACCCTCAAGTGCGGGTGGCGCTCGGCGAGTTCGGCGGCCGACTCGATACCGGTGAGGCCGCTGCCGGCCACGATCACCGTGCCGCCCTCGCCGATCCGTTCCAGGCGCTCGGCGAGCAGTTCCGCGTCCTCGGGGCTGTTCAGGGTGTACGCGTGGTCTTCGGCACCCGGGACGGTGACGGTGTCGGCCACTCCCCCGAGGGCGTACACGAGGGTGTCGTAAGGGAGTTCGCGGTCGTCGTCGATACGTACCGTCCTCGTCTGCGCGTCGATCGCGGTGACATAGCCGCGGACGAACCGGGCGCCGGTGCCGTCGAGCAGCCCGGGGAGGTCGAACTCAGCGGTCTCCTGGCCGGTGGCCGTCAGGTGCAGCCGCATCCGCTCGGTGAAGCGCTCGTGGGCGTTCACCACGGTGACCTCCACCGAGCCACGCTTTTGTCCGCGGACCGCGAGCTGGACCGCGGCGGACAGTCCCGCGTAACCGGCGCCCAGGACGACGACCCGGTGAGTGCCCTGCTGCTGTGCGTTCATGGCCTGTCTCCTTCTGGCTTCGCCTTGCTGACGACCACCAGATGGGAGCGGGCTCCTGGAACGTGACATGGAGGCGATGTGACGCGCGCCACAGGGCGAGGGGCGCCGAAATGCAGGTGCCCGCGCGGGCGGGGCGCGGATAGCCTGGACAGCGTTCAGGTGCGCAGGCTGCGGCTACTTCTCCTGCAAAGAGAGCAACGCGGGTTCGAATCCCGTCGCCGACTTCGATCTCTGAACATCTCCCGTACGGGCACCTCGTCTCAGGACGAGGCCCGCACCACCAGCTCCGTCGGCAGGACCACCTGCTCGCGCGCCATACGCAGCGAGGACGGGGAGTGCTGGGCGTCCGCCGCCGCGATCTCCGCGAGGAGCAGCCGGGTCATCTCGCGGCCCATCTCCTCGATGGGCTGGCGCACGCTGGTCAGCGGCGGGTCCATGTGGCGGGCGATCGCCGAGTCGTCGAAGCCGACCAGGGCGACGTCCTCGGGGATGCGGCGGCCCTGCTCGCGCAGGATCTGGCGGGCGCCCGAGGCCATCACGTCGGAGGCGGCGAAGACCGCGTCCAGGTCGGGGCGGCGGGCCAGCAGTTCACTCATGGCGCGGCGGCCGCCCTCCTCGGTGAAGTCGGCGGGCTCGATGAGCGTCTCGTCCACTCCCACACGTACGCCCACGTCCGCAGCCGCGTCCTCGTCCGCCGAGGACAGCGCGGCGCGATAGCCGTCGAGGCGGCGCTGGGCACCGTACACATCGAGCCGGCCGGTGATCGTGGCGATCCGGGTGCGGCCGCGCGAGAGCAGATGCTCCACCGCTGCCTTCGCGCCCGCGAAGTTGTCCGAGTCGACGGAGGCCAGAGGCTCGGAGGCCGAGCGGCGGCCGCTGACCACGGCCGGGATGTGGAGCTGTTCGATGAGGTCGGGCAGCGGGTCGTCCGCGTGCACGGAGACCAGCAGGACGCCGTCGACGCGCTGGGCCGCCAAGTACTGCGCCAGGCGTTGCCGTTCGCGGTCTTTGCTGGCGAACGTGAGCAACAGCTGGACCTCGGTGTCGGCAAGTGCCACGCCCACGCCGTGGATGATGTCCGAGAAGTAGGGCTCGGCGAAGAAGCGGCCCTCGGGTTCGGGGACCACCAGGGCGATGGCGTCCGTACGGTTCGCCGCCAGGGCGCGTGCCGCGGTGTTCGGTACGTAGCCGAGCTCCGCCACCGCCGCCTCGACGGCCGCGCGGGTGCGTTCGCTGACCCGGGGGGAACCGTTGATGACGCGGGAAACCGTGCCGCGGCCGACGCCGGCGCGGGCCGCGACCTCTTCGAGCGTGGGCCTGCCCCCGCTCCTGGCCCGTCCCCCGACCCGAGGTTGACGGATCGTCATGCCTGCCTCCCCAGACGGATCGTCATGCTGCCTCCCCATCGGCGTATGAGCCGCCGTTCGTCCCGTGCGCCACAGAAGGATCATCCGCGCGTACGTCCGAAACTTCGACCACCCCGGCGAAAACTAACAGCCGGATAACCGAATCGACTCCGCGCGTCCGGTCCCTTGACACTCCTTGCCCGAGCCGCGACTCTTCAACTCATCACACATGGGAGCGCTCCCACCGTACCTGGCCCATACATAACCCGCACGTTCCCGCCCGAGCCGCACCTTGAAATACCCCCACAGCGCGAGAGGGTTGGCCGGGAGTCGGCACGTCAGGGCACAAGGAGGACGCAATGCGCATGAGGCACCGAACGTCCCGTCAGGCGGTGGTCCTGGCGGCCGTCGCAGCGTTGGGCGCGGGCCTGCTGGCCGGCTGTGCCGACGACTCGGAGGAACCCGGGGGGACCGGCGGCGCAGGCACGAAGGACGCCAAGGGCAAGACCACCATCACCGTGGGAGTGTTCGGCGCCTTCGGCCTCAAGGAGGCCGGCCTCTATGACCAGTACATGAAGGAAAACCCCGATGTCGTCATCAAGCAGACATCGGTGGAGCGCAACGAGAACTACTACCCCGCGCTCCTGACCCACCTCGCCTCGGGCAGCGGTCTCGCCGACATCCAGGCCGTCGAGGTCAACAACATCGCGGAGATCACCGCGACGCAGTCCGACAAGCTCGTGGACCTCGGCAAGGTGCAGGGCGTCGACAAGAACGCCTTCCTGGACTGGAAGTGGGCGCAGGGGACCGCCAAGGACGGCAAGACGGTCGGCCTCGGCACGGACGTCGGTCCGCAGGGGATCTGTTACCGCAAGGACCTGTTCGAGAAGGCCGGGCTGCCCACGGACCGCGAGAAGGTCGGCGCCCTGTGGGCGGGCGACTGGAACAAGTACCTCGAGGTCGGCAAGCAGTTCAAGGCCAAGGTGAAGGACGCCGCCTTCGTCGACGGTGCGCAGAACGTGATGGCCGCAGTGCACGGCAGCAGCGACAAGCGTTTCTACGACGCGAGCGGCGAGATCATCTACAAGACCAACCCTGTCATCAAGGAGGGCTGGGACCTCGCCGCGAAGTTCGCGCAGGAGGGTCTGTCGGCGAAACTGCAGAGCTTCACGGCCCCATGGGACCAGGGCTTCGCCAACGGTGACTTCGCGACGATCTCCTGCCCGGCGTGGATGCTCGGCTACATCAAGGACAAGGGCGGCGACAAGGCCGAGGGCAAGTGGGATGTGGCCCCGGCGCCCAAGCCCAGCAACTGGGGCGGCTCCTTCCTCACCGTGCCCGAAGCGGGCAAGAACAAGGAGGAGGCGGCCAAGCTCGCCGCGTGGCTGACGGCTCCCGAGCAGCAGGCGACCCTGTTCACCAAGCGGGCCAGCTTCCCGAGCGCCAAGGCCGCGTACGAACTGCCCGCGGTGAAGGGCGCCAAGGCCGAGTACTTCGGTGACGCGCCCATCGGTGAGATCTTCGCCAAGGCCGCCGAGGGCACCCCGGTCCAGATCCTCGGTCCGAAGGACCTGATCATCGCGCAGAACCTGGCCGATGTGGGCATGCTCCAGGTCGACCAGAAGGGCACTGCCCCCGACAAGGCCTGGGACAAGGCAGTGAAGTCGATCGACAACGCGCTGGATCAGTAGATGGCGAATCAGTACCGCACCACCGCGGCCCCCCTGGGGGAGGGGGCCGCGGGCCCGCGCGTGGAAGACAAGGTGAGCCCCCCGCCGAGCGCCAAGGAACTCAAGGCGCGGATGTGGCGCAGCCGGCGCTATCGCTGGGACATGAAGTTCAGTCCGTATGCGATGCTCTCGCCGTTCTTCCTCTTCTTCCTGGCCTTCGGGCTCTTCCCGCTGCTCTACACCGGCTGGGCCTCTTTGCACCGGGTCTCGCTGACCGATCCGAACCACATGGAATGGGTCGGGCTGCGGAACTTCACCCGGCTCCTTGAGGACGAGTTCTTCTGGAACGCTCTGAAGAACACCGTCACCATCGGCCTGATCTCCACGGTCCCGCAGCTGCTCATGGCACTGGGCATCGCGCATCTGCTCAACTACAAGCTGCGCGGCTCCTGGTTCTTCCGGGTCGCGGCCCTCACCCCGTACGCGACCTCGGTGGCCGCGGCCACGCTGGTCTTCGTGCTCCTCTACGGACGCGACTACGGGATGATCAACTGGGGTCTCGGCCAGATCGGCATCGACAACATCGACTGGAAGAACGGGACCTGGACCTCCCAGCTCGCGGTCTCCTCGATCGTGATCTGGCGCTGGACGGGCTACAACGCGCTGATCTATCTGGCCGCGATGCAGTCCATCCCCAATGATCTGTACGAGTCCGCGGCCATCGACGGCGCCTCGCGCTGGCAGCAGTTCTTCCACGTCACGCTGCCTTCGCTGCGGCCCACGATCCTGTTCACCTGCGTGGTCTCGACGATCGGGGCGACGCAACTCTTCGGTGAGCCGCTCCTGTTCAACGACGGGGCCTCGCCGACCGGCGGTCCGGACCACCAGTTCCAGACGCTGGGGCTCTATCTGTACGAGCAGGGCTGGGTGAACCTCAATCTCGGCCGTGCCTCGGCCATCGCCTGGGCGATGTTCCTGATCCTCCTGGTGATCGCCGCGGTCAACTGGCTGCTCGCCCGCAGGTTGCGCAAGAGCGAAGGGAGCGCCCGATGAGCGCCACCGTCACCGACCGGGTGACCAAGGACGAGCGGCGGCGCGGTGCGGTGAGCTCGAAGCCTCGGCGGAGCAAGGCCGGAAAGACGCTGCACGGCGGCAAGTGGACCTACCTCGTCCTGATCGTCGTCACCGCGCTCTCGCTCTTCCCGCTGGTGTGGACGGCCATCGCGGCGTCGCGCAACAACGAGCGGCTCGCGCAGACCCCGCCCCCGTTCTGGTTCGGCGGCAATCTCTTCAAGAACCTCGAGATCGCCTGGACCGACGCCAACATGGGTACGGCACTGCTCAACACCACGATCGTGGCGAGCATTTCGGCCGCGGGGACCGTGTTCATCTCGACGCTGGCCGGCTTCGCCTTCGCCAAACTGCGGTTCCGCTGGAAGAACTTCCTGCTCTTCTTCGTGATCGCCACGATGATGGTGCCGCCTCAGCTCAGCGTGGTACCGCTGTATCAGCTGATCGCCGAGCTGTCCTGGACCGATCAGCTGCAGGCCGTGATCTTCCCCTTCTTCGTCTGCGCCTTCGGGGTGTTCTTCATGCGCCAGTACCTGGTGCAGGCGCTGCCGAACGAGCTGATCGAAGCGGCGCGGGTGGACGGCGCGAGCAGTGTGCGCGTGCTGTGGCACGTGGTGTTCCCCGCGGCCCGTCCGGCCATGGCGGTCCTGGGCATGCTCACCTTCGTGCAGGCCTGGAACGACTTCTTCTGGCCGATCATCGCCCTGACGCAGAACGGCAGTCCGACCGTGCAGGTCGCTCTGACCGGTCTGGGGCGCGGCTATATCCCCGACCAGTCGGTGATCATGGCGGGCGCGCTGCTCGGCACACTGCCGCTGCTCCTCGCCTTCGTCGTGTTCGGCAAGCAGATCGTGGGCGGAATCATGCAGGGAGCCGTCAAGGGCTGAGCCTTCGGGCTCGGCCCGCTCCCGTATCGCATTCGCGCCGCAAGACTCCTCAACTCCCCTTTTCCGTACGACGAATGGGAGCGCTCCCGTGCCCGCAGTCGAAACTTCCGCCACCCCTTCTCCTCAGCTCGCCGCGCCAGGCGCCACCACCTTTCCGTCCGGCTTTCTCTGGGGCGCCGCCACCGCCGCGTACCAGATCGAGGGCGCCGCCCAGGAGGACGGGCGCACGCCCTCCATCTGGGACACCTTCAGCCGTACGCCGGGCAAGGTGCTCGGCGGCGACACCGGGGACGTGGCCTGTGACCACTACCACCGCTGGCGTGACGACGTCCGTCTCATGGCCGAACTCGGTCTCGGCGCCTACCGGTTCTCCGTCTCCTGGCCGCGCGTCCAGCCCACCGGGCGCGGACCCGCCGTACAGCGCGGCCTCGACTTCTACCGCGCCCTGGTCGACGAGCTGCTCGCCCACGGCATCACCCCGATGGTCACGCTCTACCACTGGGATCTGCCCCAGGACCTGGAGACGTCCTTCCCCAGCGGCTCGGCCGCGGGCGGCGGCTGGCCGGAGCGGGACACCGCCGAGCGGTTCGCCGAGTACGCCGGGATCGTGGGCCAGGCGCTCGGCGACCGCGTCGAGCTGTGGTCCACGCTCAACGAGCCGTGGTGCAGCGCCTTTCTGGGCTACGGCTCGGGGGTGCACGCCCCTGGCCGCACCGACCACGAGGCGGCCCTGCGCGCGGCCCACCACCTCAACCTCGGCCACGGCCTCGCCGCCAAGGCGCTGCGCGCCGCCCTGCCGGCCCGCGCCGGCATCGGCATCGCGCTCAACCCGCACGCCGTACGCCCTCTGACCGACTCGCCCGAGGACCACGACGCCCGGCGCCGTATCGACGCACTCGCCAACCGGATCTTCAGCGGCCCGCTGCTCAAGGGCGCCTATCCGGCCGACCTCATCGCCGACACCTCGCATATCACTGACTGGTCCTTCGTACGCTCCGAAGACCTCGCCGTCATCAAGCACCCCCTGGACTTCCTCGGTATCAACTACTACGCACCCGCGGTCGTCTCGGCCGCGACCGACCCCACCGCCCCGCGCCGCGACGGCCACAACTCCAGCTCCCACTCCCCCTGGCCGGGCGCCGACGGTGTGGCCTTCCACCGGGCGCCGGGCGAACTGACCGCGATGGAATGGCCGGTGGATCCGACCGGCCTCACGGACCTTCTCCTTCAATACACCGCCGAGGCGCCCGGGGTTCCGCTCTTCGTGACGGAGAACGGCGCGGCCTTCGAGGACCAGGTCGGCGAGGACGGCCGCGTCCACGACCCCGACCGCATCCGCTATCTGCACAGCCATCTGTCGGCGGTGCACGAGGCGCTGCGCCAGGGCGCCGACGTACGCGGGTACTTCCTGTGGTCGTTGATGGACAACTTCGAGTGGGCCTACGGCTACAGCAAGCGCTTCGGCGCCGTCCACGTGGACTACGAGACGCAGGTGCGCACACCCAAGTCCAGCGGGCTCTGGTACGGGCGAGCGGCCAGGGACGGGGCGCTGCCCCCGATCGGCTGACGAGCCGGCGCAGAAGTGCGCCCCGGCCGGAGAGGGGGAGTCCGGTCGGGGCGCGCTGTCCGAATGAGCTGCTGCGGACGTGATGACCTGCCGCGGGCGTTACTTGTAGGCGGCGAACGCCTTCGTGAAGGCCAGCGGCTCCTGGGCGATCGAGCTGCAGGTCGGCGAGACCGCCGTCGAGCCGCCCTCGCAGGCCTTGTCGCGGGTGCCCGACCACATCGAAAGCCAGCCGAGCCCCTTGGCCTCGGCGAACTTCACGAGCTGCGTGGCGTCGTCCACCTTGAAGACCTCGGTGGTGACGTCGTTGACGCCGATCATCGGCGTGACGGCCACCGCCTTCCAGGCCTCCGCGTCGGACAGTCCGAGCACGCCCTTGATCTGCGCCTGTGTGGCGGTCGCGGCCTGCTCGGCGTAGGTGCCCATGTCACCGCTGTACGCGGGCCCGTAGTCCATCGCCATGATGTTCACCGCGCTGACCGCGACACCGTTCTTCTCGGCGTCCGCGACCAGGTCCACGCCCGGCTGGGTCAGGCCCTCGGGCATGACCGGCAGCGTGAACGAGACGTCCAGACCGGGGTGCTGCTTCTGCAGCTTCGCGATCGCCTGGGCGCGGCGGGTGTTGGCGGCCGTGTCGGGCAGCGCCGCACCCTCGATGTCGAAGTCGACCTTGGTGAGGTCGTAGGCGTCCACGACCTTGCCGTACGCCTGCGCAAGCTCGTCCGCGGAGGAGCAGTTGAGGGCGAGTTCGCTGCCGGCCGCGCCGCCGAACGACACCCGTACGTCACCGCCCTCGGCCCGCAACGCGCCTATCTGCGCGGCGACCTTGTCGTCGCCGAGCCCGCCCGTACCGCCCCACAGCGGGGTGCAACTGCCGCTGCCCGCGGTGACGAACGCGAGGTTGAACTCCTTCACGCCGGTCTTCGCCGCCGTGTCCACCAGGTCGAACGCCGGGGAGAGCGAGGTGTCGACGAAGGGTGCGAAGCGGGTGGTGGAGGCGGGGGGCGTGGTCGGCCGGCCGGTCTCCGTGGGCTCGGGCGTGGCCGAGGCGGTGGGCTGTGTGCTCGGCTCGGCGGACTGCGTGGGCTCGGCAGGATCCGTGGGCCCGGGGGCTTCGGTGCTCGGTGCGGGGCCGGCCGGTTCGGCGCAGTCGGCGCCGTCGATGGTGCAGGTGGTGGGGTCGGCGCCCGCGCCGGATGCGACGAAGCCGACCGTGATCGACTTACCGGGGGCGAGGTCCTTGTCCCAGGCCGCGGGGTGCACGGTGACGTGGCCGTCCTTCGCGGTGTGATCGCCGTTCCACAGCGAGCTGAGCTGTGTACCGGCCGGGAGGTCGAACTCCAGGGTCCAGTCGGACAGCGGCTTGTCGGTGGCGTTGGTGATCTCGTACTGGGCCGTGTAGCCGCCCGACCACTCGCTCGTCTTCGTGTACACCGCCGCGGGCCCTGCGGCCTGGGCCGTACCCGAGAACACGATCACCGCGGTGCCGACGGCCGCGGCGGCCACGACCGCCCCGATCGCCTTCGCCCTGCCACTGAGTGTGCGCCGGTGCGTGTTGCCCATGAGCTGCCTGCCTCTGCTGTACGTGGGGGGTGGGTGCGGCAGCACGCTAGCGATCTCGGATCCGGCAAATCGGGCGAGGCGGGCGGGAGTTGAGGTTCTTAGGGCGGCGTTAAGGAAGGCATCGGGAGTGATTAATGGTGCGGGAGTGAATAGGGGGATTCGCGCAGCTCACGAGGGGAGCGGCCCATGCGGCTCACACCCCGGACGGGCTGGCCGGCTGCCCCTTCCGGCGCCGCCGCACGGCGGTCCCCCGGTGCCTGCGCCGGCCCTCGGTCGGACGGCGGCCGTCGAGCTGGATCCAGATCCTGACCTCCGTACCGCCGAGCACGGAGGAACCGATCCGCAGATCGCCGCCGGTCGCCTCGGCCATCTGCCGCACGATGTCCAGACCGAGCCCGGTCGAGCCGTCCGCGCCCGATCCGCCGCCGCGCCTGAGCGCCGCCTCGGGGTCGGTGATGCCGGGGCCCGCGTCGGAGACGAGGACGATCACCGCGTCCTCGGCGCTGTGCACGTCCACCGCGAAGGCGGTGCCCTCGGCGGTGTGCCGGAAGACGTTGCCGAGCAGGGCGTCGAGCGCGGCGACCAGATCGGCGCGGGCCACCGGGATGCGTACCGGCTGATCGACCCCCGCGACCCGCACCTTGCGCGCCTCGTCCTCGGCGAGCGCCGACCAGAAGGCCATCCGCTCACGGATCACCTCGGCCGCGTCGCAGCCGCCGCCCGCACCGGCCGCCGTCTGCGGCTTGGCCTCGCGGGCGGTACGGATGATCGTGTCGACCTCGCGCTCCAGCTGCTCCACGGCCGAACGCGTCTGATCGGCCGCGGCTCCGTCGCCGAGCGAGGCGGCGTTCAGGCGGAGCACGGTAAGGGGGGTACGCAGCCGGTGCGAGAGATCGGCCGCCAACTCTCGTTCGTTGGCGAGCAGTTGGACCACCTGGTCGGCCATGGAGTTGAAGGCCACGGCCGCCGACTTGAGTTCGGTGGGCCCTTCCTCGGGCACGCGTGCGCCGAGCTTCCCCTCGCCGAGGTCGTGTGCGGCGCCCGCGAGACGCTTGGCCGGCTGGATCAGCCGTACGCCGAGCCGGTCCGCGACCGCCACGGAACCGATGATCAGCGCGACACCCACACCCGCGAGCACCACCCACGCCGTGGTGACTCCGTTGCTGACCTCGCCCTCGGGCACGAAGATCTCGACGACGGCGTTGCCGCCCGAGCTGAGCGCGGTGGGCTGAAGGAGCACGGAGCCGCCGGGCGCCTCGGCGATGAACGCGCGGCTCTTGCGCCGGGCCGTCTCGACATCGGCGTCCGTCGCGCGCTGCACACCGATCTCGCTCGCGTCCTGCCCGTCGACGGCCGGCAGATGAACGGCCATCCGCCCCTCACCGCCCGCCTCCGTGATCGCGATGGCGCGCAGCAGCGGGACACGTTCGGTGGTGACGGAGAGCGTGGGCGCGATGTTGGCCGCCTGGCGCTCGGCGTTGGAGATGGCACGGTCGCTGGCCATCTCCTTGATGACCAGGGCGAGCGGGACGGCGAAGGCGACGACGACCATCGTGGTGACGGCCAGACACACCTTGACCAGGGCCCACCTCACCGCGGGGGCTCCAGCTTCACCCCGACACCGCGCAGGGTGTGCAGATAGCGGGGCTTTGCGGCGGTTTCCCCCAACTTCCTGCGCAGCCACGACAGATGTACGTCGATGGTCTGATCGTCCCCGTACGACTGCTGCCAGACCTCGGCGAGCAGTTCCTTGCGCGGGACGACGACTCCGGGCCGGCCGGCGAGGAAGGCGAGAAGGTCGAACTCGCGCCGGGTGAGGTCGAGCGTCGCGCCGTCGAGGGATGCCTGGCGCCTGAGCGGGTCGATCGCGAGCCCGCCGACCCGCAGCACGCTGGACACCGTGGCCTCACCGCCACCGGCCGCGCCCGCGCGGCGCAGCACCGCGGCCATCCGGGCCGACAGATGCTCGACCGAGAAGGGCTTGGTCAGGTAGTCGTCGGCGCCGTCGTTGAGCAGCCGGACGATCTCCGTCTCGTCATCGCGCGCAGTGGCGATGATCACGGGGACATCGGTGATCCCGCGCAGCATCTTCAGTGCCTCGGCCCCGTCGAGATCGGGCAGACCGAGATCGAGAATGACCACGTCGAAGCGGAAATGAGCGACCTCGCGCAGCGCCTCGAGGGCCGTCCCGACGCTGCGCACGGTGTGCGAGGCCTCGGTCAGATGCCGGATGAGGGCCGAGCGTACGAACTGGTCGTCCTCGACCACGAGCACACTTGCCATGGCCCGCACCGTACGCCATGTGGGGGATGCCGGTCATGGCAGATCACGGAGCCCGTTCCTGACGTCTTACGGACACCCGTCGCCGTACCGGCGTTCCTCGCACCCCCGGGACACGCATGGGTCCGATGGGGCAGGATGGCCCGCGATGCGTAGAACTTTCAACGGATTGACCCATGCGGCGGCGTGGACATGCGCCACCGGAGCGGCGGTGACGCTGTCCTGGTGGGGGGTGCACACCGTGATGTCCGGAACGGCCTACGACCCCCCGAAAGCACTGCCGTTGACCGCTTCGCAGGAGACGACACAGCAGGCGGCGGACCCCAAGGCGACCTCGTCGACACAGCGCCCGAAGAAGCCCTCGGAATCCGACGACGGGGACGAGGAGCCCAAGTCGGACAAACCCTCCAAGTCATCCGGTACAGAGGGTGATCGGCCGGAATCGACCGGCAGCACGCCCAGCAAGTCGGGCAGTTCGTCCCCCTCGACCTCACAGCCGGCGGGAGACGTGAAGAGCTACGCGGTCTCCGGCGGCCAGGTGGTCTTCGAAATCCACGCCGACTCCGCCGAGTTGGTCTCCGCGACACCCAAGACGGGCTGGGAGATGCAGATCTGGAACCAGGCGGATGCACAGGACTGGATCCGCGTGACGTTCACGCAGGGCACGCGCGAGGTCTCGGTCTACTGCACGTGGCATGAGCATGCGCCGCAGGTGGAGATCGACGACCCCTAGGTTCCGGATGGTCCACGGTTCCGGGTGGCCGCCGGTCAGCGGTCCGGGAAGTCGGCCAGCTCCAGCTCCCACTGACGTACGGCCTCGAGCAGGGCCTCGGGGGCGATCCGCACCTCCACGGCGTACTGGAAGATGCCCAGCCCGTCGTCGCCCTGCTGCCATGGGGGCGCCGCCTCCATGGACAGGTGGACGCGGACGGTGGCAGTGCCCTCGTCCGCGTCGGCGAGGCCGAAGGCCAGGACCGGTTCGGTGAAGTCCAGGTCTGGTGAGAGCTCACCGTCGGTGTCGGGTTCAGTCACCGCCACCGTCCCGCCCGCGACCGCGCGCAGCCACCTTGCGAGGCGCCGGGCGTCATGGGTCAGCAGACACGGGTCGGCAAAGGTCCAGCCGCCTTCGGGAGTCGTCACCGCACCGCCGATGACCAGCCAGTTGTCGTCATACGGGTCCCCACAGACCCCGGGGAACTGATAGCGCAGCGGGCGGAGTTCGATGCTGTGGGTGTGGTCGCTCAAGAGCACCGTCACAGGATGGCACGGCCCGCTCGGGGAGGGTCCTACCGGAACGCTCCGGGTGGGAGGGGCTGTCCAGCCCACAAGCTCACCCTTCGAGATGCCCCGTCTCGTTCCACGACTCGATCGCGGGTGCGCCGTAGGCCCAGCCCAGGACCGAGAGGGAGGTCGGGTTGAGGCGGATACGGGCCGCGAAGTCGAGCGGGAGGCCGAGCCAGCGGGCGCCGATCGAGCGCAGCATGTGGCCGTGGGCGAAGACCAGCACGTCACGGTCCGCCGAGCGGGCCCACTCGACGACCTCGTCGGCGCGGGCGGAGACCTCGGCGAGGGTCTCGCCCCCGGGGACGCCGTCGCGCCAGATGAACCAGCCCGGGCGGATCGCCTGGATCTCGGCCGGGGTCATGCCCTCGTACGCCCCGTAATCCCACTCCATGAGGGCGTCCCAGCGCTCCGCACGATCGCCGAACCCGGCGATCTCGCAGGTCTCGGCCGCCCGTACGAGCGGCGAGGTGCGCACTTCGACCCCCTCGAGGCCGTCGTACGGCGCCCGCCGCAGCCGCTCCCCGAGCAGCTTCGCCCCGGCCCGCCCCTCGTCGAGCAGGGGGATGTCCGTCCGGCCGGTGTGCTTGCCGGACAGGGACCATGCGGTCTGTCCGTGCCGGGCCAGGAGGATGCGGGCTGCCATGGGTGCGCTCCAGAGCTACGGAAGAGAAGGGAAGAGAACGGAAGGGAAGGGGGCAGAAGGGAACGGAAGGGATACGTGCGGGTACGTAAGGGGTGCGTAGGGGGCGTATCGCCATTGATCGCCTCGCCCCTCCATTCTCGCTCACCCGCGGGCGAGCCACCTCAGGGCGGCGCCCCCACGAAAAGCAGCCCTGTCCTCCGGGCGACATAATGACCAGATGGCCAGAAGGAAATCCGCAGCTCAGGCCGTTGTCGAGACGGTCGACGGCGGCCTCGCCGAGCTGATACCCGATCCGGACCGGCCGCGCGCCTGGACCCTGCTCGTCGACGGCGCACCCCAGTCCCACGTGGACCTCGACAACCCCGCCCACCTGGACTTCTCCTACCAGCGGCGCCTCGGCCACGTGATCGACCTGATCGCACCGGCCGGCAGGCCCCTGCAGGTCGTGCACCTCGGCGGCGGCGGTTTCACACTGGCCCGCTATGTCGCGGCCACCCGCCCCCGCTCCTCGCAGCAGATCGTCGAGCGCGACGCGGCCCTCGTCCAACTGGTGCGCCGCGAGCTCCCGTTGGACCCCACCGCCCGTATCCGCGTGCGGTCCACCGACGCGCGCGAAGGGCTCGCGAAGATCCCCGAAGGCTGGGCCGACCTGCTGATCGCCGATGTGTTCAGCGCCGCCCGTACGCCCGCGCACCTCACGAGCGTCGAGTTCCTCGAAGACGTACGCAGGGTGGTCAAACCCGGCGGGCACTACGCCGCCAACCTCGCGGACGGCCCGCCCCTCGCCCATCTGCGCGGGCAGATCGCCACCGTCGCGGCGGTCTTCCCTGAGCTCGCCCTGGCCATCGACCCGGCGGTGCTGCGCGGCAAGCGCTTCGGCAACGCGGTGCTCGTCGCCTCGGACATCGAGCTCCCGGTCGCGGAACTCACCCGCCGTATCGCCTCCGACCCGCACCCGGGTCGCGTCGAACACGGCCGCCCGCTCGCCGACTTCACCGGCGGCGCGACGCCCGTACGGGATGCGGCGGCCGTCGCCTCACCGGCGCCGCCGGCCGGGGTGTTCCGGTAGGAGCCGCCCTCTCGACGAGGTCAGGCGATCCGCCCCAACCCCCGGTGCCGCTCCAGAAACCGCCCCACCCCCGCCGTCCGCCGATGCGGCAGCAGCACCCGCACCGTGCCCCGCAGTATCGACTGCACACGGGTCGACTGGACCTCGCCGAGCAGGTCGAGGACGCGGCGGCCGGCGGCGGCTGCCTCGTCGGGGCGGCCCGCGCGGGCCAGATCGTCGGCGAGTTCGGCGGTGTAGAGCGCGATGTTGCGGGTGAAGTGCGGGTCCTGGAGCGCCACCGCCGTACGGGCATGGGAGCTCGCCCGCGACCACTCCCCCAGCGCCGACCAGCACTGTGCTTCGAGTCCGGCCAGCTCGGCCGCGCCGAAGAAGGACATCCACTCGGGATCGGCGTCGGACGGACCCCGTCCGAACAGCCGCTGCGCCCGGGCCAGCGCCCGTTCACAGCCGCTGCGGTCGGCGAGCGCCGCGAGACCGCCCGCCTCGCGCAGCGCGAGGAGCGAGAGCAGCCGGTCCGAGCCGAGCGATCCGGCCGCCCGCTGCGCGGCCTGCGCGGACCGCACCGCCTCACGCGGCCGCCCGGCATCGCGCGCGAGGAAGGACATGTTGCAGAACGCATGCGCTTCGAGCGCCGGGTCCGCGAGCAGCCGCGCGGTCGCGAGCGCCTCCCCGTAGTGCGAACGCGCATCCTCGTAGCGGCCCGAGTCATGCGCCAACCAGCCGACCGAGATGGCCAGTTCACCCGCGCTCGCCTGCAGCCGGTCCGTGATCGACTGCCGCGCCGTACCTTCGTCCAGCAGTTCGTACGCGCTGCGCAACGGCCCTGCCGCCCGCCGGTAGAGCCCGTCCGCGCCATGCCGGTCGTCGAGGACGCGGATCCGGCGCACCGCCTCCTCGACCGCGTCCGCCTCCGCCCCGCCCACCCGCCGACGGGACCGCTCGGCGGCCTCGGCGTTCAGGGGCGAGGCGTTCAAGGGCGCGGCGTTCAGGGGCGCGGCCAGACTCAGTGATACGGAGGCGGTGGCCACCGCGGCCGTAGCGCCGGTCATGAACACGCGACGCAGCACGTCGCTCTCCTCGGGATGCTTCAAGTGCGCTGTGACGGCGGGCGGTTCGAACGATTCCGTTGGTACGAGCGATGCCGTCGGTACGAGCGGGAGCTCGGTGCGCGTGGACGGCGCCCGGGCCGCCGCGCGCGCCCCTCGGCCGCGGACCGTCTCACGCGGCGCGAACCCCAGATCGGTGAGGGCGCGGCCGGGGAACATGTGCAGGAAGACCCGCTCGTACGCGTAGTTGGGACAGCGGATCTCGCCCGCCTCCACCCGCCCGACATAGCGCGCGTCACAGGAGACCCGCTCACCGATCTCCCGCGCGGCCCTGCGCACGGACGCGGCGAACTCGCCCGGCGACAGGCTCCCGCGCAGCATCCGGAAGGGGATGTTCGGGCGGGGCGACCCGGCTGGTGAACTCGGCGAGGTCGGTGACGCAGAGGAAGCGGGGGAAGCAGGGGAAGCAGGGGGAATCGGAGAAGCGGGGGAAGTCGGTGAAGTCCTCGAGGACGACGCCATGGACCGGCCCTCTCGTGCGGCTCACGTGGTTCCGGCGTCACGGTCGGGTGGCTCCGGCGGGCAACGAACGTACCGGGAGTGACGGGTGCGGCACGCAGGGTTTTGCTACAAACCGGAAATCTCAGCCGTGATCCGCCATGAACTGCCATCCAATGCGGCGATTGGACGCCGTAGCCGTTCACTTGGCCGCGCGTTGAACCATGCGGTCCCGGATCACGTGAGTCCGCCCCCCGGATCACGAACATTCCGAGATTTCCAGGTTCCTTCGAGCACTTCGGACCAGTCGAGCACTTCGCACCAGTCGAGCCAGTCGACCCAGGAGGGGTTCCCTTGTTGGAGGCCGGTATGGACAGCAGCGTCTCCCGTACGAAGCGGACCGGTGAGGCCAAGGTGGTGCCATGGCCCGTGGCCCCGGCGGCAGTTCACACGGTCGGCAAGCCCGTCCCCGCGCCCCCGCCACCTCCCGCGGCCGTCGGCCCGCTCGGCTCGGTGGCGTCCACCGCGCAGCACCGGCCCACGCCCGACCGCAGTGCGCAGCCCGGTGAGTGCGACCTCGTGACCGTGCCCACGCGCCAGGGACTCGAAGCGGTGGACATCCTGCGCCGCGGCGCCCCCGCGGTCGGCCCGGTCCTGCACGACGACAGCCACGACACTCTCGGCTTCGTGGTGCCCGCGGGCACAGCGGACGGCTGGGACCTGCCGGGCTCGGCCTGCACACAGACCGCAGGCCGCGGTCTGCCGCTCGTCCCCTCGGCCACCCCGGTCAAGGGCGCCGGCTGGCTGCTTCCGCCGACCGACTCGGACCCGGTGACGGATCCGGCGGCCCTGCGCGAGGCGCTGGGCGAGGCGGCGCGGATCATCGCGGCCGCGGACGGGTGTCGCTGACCGCCCACCCCCGACCTGCTCCGGGCGATCCCCCGTTGTCAGTGGGAAATGCGAGACTCTCGCAGGTGAGCGAAACGACAACCGCGGCCGACCCTCTGCGCACCCGGCTGGCCGCCCTGCGCGGCCCCGCCACCCTGCCCAAGCCCTTGGACGCGAGGGCCCTCGCCGCACTCGCCGCCAACCCCGGCTGCCGCAGGCGCGCGCTGCTCGACGGCGCCGGCGTGGACAAGTCCGCGCTGGCCGAGGCGCTCGGCTCACCGTCCGGGTTCGGCCAGTCCCAGTTCGCCTTCATCCGCGGCAATGCCTTCGAGGCACGCGTCAAGGCGGACGGCGGGGCCGAGCTCCTGCGCCTCGCCCACCAGTGCACGGGCGGCGAGGGCCCCGAGCCCACCGCGGACAACTCCCACGTGCCCGATCTGACCGCCGTCGGTCCCGAGGGCCGCGCCGCCCGCACCGCGCTGGCGCTGCGCGCCGCCGAACCGGGCGCCTGGACGCTGCTCGACCACCCCATGGTGGCCCTCGACGTGGCCGGTTCCCCCGCGTTCCTGGAGCCGGACGGTGTCGTCGTGCACCCCGACGGCCGGTGGACGGTCGTCGAGATCAAGTCCTTCCCGATGATCGACGGTTCGGCCGATGCCGCGAAGGTCGGCGCCGCCGCGCGTCAGGCCGCCGTCTATGTCCTCGCACTCGAACAGATCGCCGCGCGCCTCGACCCCGTCCCCGAGGTCGCGCACGACATCCTGCTCGTCTGCCCCAAGGACTTCTCCAATCTGCCGACCGCCTCGGTCGTGGACGTACGCAAGCAACGGGCCGTCACCGCACGTCAGTTGACCCGTCTCACCCAGATCGAGGACATCGCCGACACCCTCGCTCCGGGCACGACCTTCGACCTCGAACAGCCCGCCGCCGACCTGACCTGCGCGGTCGAGTCGGTGCCCGCCACCTACGCGCCGGAGTGCCTGGCCGCCTGCGAGCTGGCCTTCCACTGCCGCGACCGGGCCCGCGAGCGCGGCGCGGTGACCGCCCTCGGCCGCTCGCTGCGCGGCGAGCTCGGCGAACTGACCACGGTGGACGCGGTGTTGGCGGCCGCGCGCGGCGAGAGCGGCGACCCACAGGACCCGGCGGTGGCGGCGCTGCGCCGGGCCGCGGCCTTGCGCGCGGAGGCCCTGGCGGTCGGAGCGCCTGCTCCTCGTACGGAAGAAGCAGTGGCCGTACGGGATGGGGCGATCGATGCCGTACGGGATGGGGCGCTCGAAGCCGTACGGGACGGAGCGATCGAAGCCGCACGGGACGGAGCGATCGAAGCCGTACGGGACGGAGCGGTCGAAGCCGTACGGGAATCAGAGGCTGCTGCCGCACGGGACGGAGGCGCCGCATGTCGCTGATCACCACCCTCGCCCGGCTCGAAGCCGTCCAAAGCGGCCGGGCGCAGCCCCTGGCCACCGTGCGCCACCGCAGGCTCTCCCCGCGCCCCCTGGTCTTCGTCCCCCTCACCACCGCCGGTGAGGCCGGTGCACCGCTCGGCGCGCTGATCGGCACCGACCGGGACCGTCCGCGCCTTCTCGTCGTGCCGCAGCCACGCGACCGCGAGCTGCGGTTCGCCTTCCTTGCCGAACTGGCCGAGGAACTGCTGCCGTACGTGGAGTCCTTCGCCGAGGAGACACAAGCGGAGACGCGCAACGAGACCGACCCGGAGACCGGCAAGAAGGTCAAGGTGGAGGTCGAACTGTGCGTGGACGCACCACAGTTGATCGTGCCGAGCCGGGCCGGAGTCGATTTCGTACGGCTCCTGGGGCGCTCCATGCGTTTCCGGCGGACCGCCGAGCAGGACCCCGACACCCCCTACCCCGCGCCGCCCCGCGTGCCGCTGCTCGGGCGGTGGCTGACGCACTTCGGCGAGCGGGCCCATGTGCCGGGCTCGGCGCAGCTCCTCGCGATGACGGAACTGCTCGGGCGGCACTGGGCGACCGGACAGTCCAGCCTGGAGGACCAGCATCTGGGCGCGCTGCTCGCCTGGATCGATCCGCCGGACGGAACCACGGGTGCGCAGGCGGCATTTGAGGCCGAGCTCGGCCGGGACAAGGACGGCCAGCTGCTCTGCCCGCCGGCCGGTCCCGCCACCGATCCGGCCTTCGACAACCGGCTGCTCGCGCCCGCCATCGAGCGTTTCGACCGCGCGCGCACCGCGCTGCAGGCGGCCGAGGACGGTCTCGACGCGGACGACCGGCTCGGTGAACTGGCCGCGGCGCAGCGGCAGATCGCCGAGCTGATCGCGAGCCGCACCCGCCCCACCTGGGACGCGGTCTGGCGCGGTGTCGACCTGCTGCGGGCCCTGCCCGAGGCGGGCCGCGGCGCCGAGCGCTGGACCCGCGACCTGTGGTCGTACACCGGCCACCGCGACCGCGTCCTGGCCGGTGAACCGCCGCAGCCGCGCCGCGACGACGCGGTCACCGCGGCCCGCAAGCTGCAGCGGCGCGAGGAGGCGCAGGCCCGGCTCGAAGCGCAGGAGGCCCTGGACGATCCGCTGGTGATGGCCGGGCGGCGGCTCACCGGGGAGGCCTTCACGGGAGAGGTCACCGAATCCGTCCTGACCTACACCGAGGACAAGCGGCCACGGCCGCGCCCGCTGATCACCTTGACGACGGAGGACCAGCCGCATCTCGGTGCGGGCGCCAAGGTGTACCGGTCGCTCCAAGGCAAGCCGCAGTCGGCGGAGTTCGTCGGATACGACGACGGCGCTGTGGTGCTGCGGATCCTGGACAAGATGGGGCGCGGCAAGGAGCCCGACGAGGGTTCGGTGCCGGTGAAGGGCGACCGGCTGTGCTGGACGCTCTTCGAGCACGACGCACGCGGCGGCGCGAAGCTGCCCGACGCCGAGCAGACGCCGTGGACCCACGGCGGCCCGCCGGGTGAGCCGGCCGCCGAACAACCCGACCGGCCGACCTCGGAGGACGTGCTGTGAACGCCCTTGCCGGCTCCTCGGACTTCGATCCTTCCGCAGCCGCCGCCGAGGCCACGACCGCGATCCTGCGCGACACCCTGCACGGCACGGACCGTGGCGTCGTGGTCGACTCCCCGCCTGGCGCGGGCAAGTCGACGCTCGTGGTGAACACGGCGCTCGAACTGGCCGCCGCGGGTCGTCCGCTGATGGTGGTCGCCCAGACCAACGCCCAGGTCGACGACCTGGTCCTGCGGCTCGCCGAGAAGAACCCCGACCTTCCCGTCGGCCGCCTCCACAGCAGCGACGCCGACGCCTACGACAAGGCGCTCGACGACCTCCCCCAGGTCCGTAAGTCCTCGAAGGCGGGCGATCTGGCGGGCATGGACGTGGTGTTGTCGACCGCGGCGAAGTGGGCGCACGTCAAGGACGTGGAGCCCTGGCAGCACGCGATCGTCGACGAGGCGTACCAGATGCGCTCCGACTCCCTGCTCGCCGTGGCCGGACTCTTCGAACGCGCGCTGTTCGTAGGCGATCCGGGACAGCTCGACCCGTTCTCGATCGTCGGCTCGGAGCAGTGGGCGGGCCTGTCGTACGACCCGTCGGCAAGCGCGGTGAGCACGCTGCTCGCCCACAACCCGCACCTCCCGCAGCACCGCCTGCCGGTCTCGTGGCGGCTCCCCGCTTCCGCGGCGCCGCTGATCTCCGACGCCTTCTACCCGTATACGCGCTTCCGCAGCGGCACCTCGGACGGCGACCGGGCCCTGAGCTTCGGTGTCACGGGGGACGGCGGCGCGCACGACCGCGTACTCGACGAGGCGGCGGCCTCGGGCTGGGGCCTGCTCGAACTCCCGGCCCGGCACACGCCGCGCACCGATCCCGAGGCGGTACGTGCCGTGGCCCAGGTGGTCCGCAGGCTCCTGGACCGTGGCGGGGTGACGGTCAGCGAGCGCTCGCCGGATCCGGCGCCGCTCACCGCGGACCGTATCGCCGTGGGCACGGCCCACCGCGACCAGGCGGCGGCGGTCCGAACGGCCTTGGCCGGCCTGGGAGTTCAGGGTGTCACGGTCGACACGGCGAACCGTCTGCAGGGCCGCGAGTACGACGTCACCGTCGTGCTCCACCCGCTCTCCGGCCGTCCGGACGCGACAGCCTTCCACCTGGAGACGGGCCGCCTGTGCGTCCTCGCCTCCCGCCACCGGCACGCGTGCATCGTGGTCTGCCGGGCCGGGGTCGCCGACCTGCTCGACGAGCATCCGTCGACGGAGCCGGTGCAGCTGGGGGTGACGGTGAAGTTCCCGGACGGCTGGGACGCCAACCACACCGTGCTGTCGCACCTCGGCGAACACCGGGTCGCGCACCGACCGTAATCCATATAGTTCGCAGCACGAATTACGGTGTTACGCTGACCGCGTGGGCGAAAAAGACGAAAAGGGCAGCGGTCAGCTCGGCGTGGTGGCCGCACTCGTGCGGTCATCCTTCCTGGTGAACGCCGTGTACGCGGAGTCCGGGCGCGAGCACGGCCTCACGCCCCAGCAGGGGCAGTTGCTGTGCGTGCTGATGGCGCGTCCTTACGGGATGGGCGAGTTGGGCGCCGTGCTCCGGCTGGCCAAGTCGAGCCTGACGGGCCTGGTGGACCGTACGGCACGCAACGGTCTCGTGCGGCGCGAGCCGGACCCCGATGACAGCCGTGCGGTACGGGTCGCACTCACCCCCCAAGGCGCCGAGCTGGCACGGGGCTTCTACGCGGAGACCTGCCGGCGCATCGATCAGCTGCCCTCCGCGCTCTCCCCCGAGGAGCGCGGCACACTCGCCGACCTCCTCGGCCGAGTCGTCCTCGACAACGAGGTCCCCGAGGTGTTCCTGCGCGCGGACGGCAGCGCGGACTGAGCCGAGCGGTTTCGGCGCGGCGCATGCCGAACGGTTGAAGTTCGTAGTGCGAACTAATAAAGTTCGTACTACGAACTCACTGTGGAGGTACGAACCCATGGCCGCACAGCTCTCCGCGCCCGCCTTCGGCTTCGGCGCGCACAGCACCCTCGACGAGGGTCCCGAACTGCTCCGCATGGTCGAGGAAGCCGACAGTGCAGGCCTCGACCACTTCTCGCTCTCGGACCACCCGTACATCGGGGAGCGCCTGGACGCGTACGCCACGATCGGCTTCCTGCTCGGCCGTACGCGGCACATCGCCGGGTTCGCCAACGTCACCAACCCGACCCGGCCGCCGGCGATGCTGGCCCGCACGCTCACCTCGCTCTCCGCGCTGAGCGACGGCCGGGTGATCCTGGGGATGGGCGCGGGCGGCATCTGGGACCGGATCGCCGACATGGGCGTCAGGAAGCTGACGCCCGCCGAGGCGGTGGAGGCCTTCGAGGAAGCGATCGTGCTGGTCAGGGCGCTGTCGGGCGGTGGCGCACCGGTCACGTACGAAGGCAGGCACTTCCAGGTGCACAACATCGCGCCCTCCCCGGTGGCCGCTCCCCCGGTGTGGACGGGCTCGGTCGGCCGTAAGTCGCTTGCCGTCACCGGCCGCGTTGCCGACGGCTGGATCCCCGGCCATGCGGCGGACTGGCTGAGCGAGCGCTACCGGGACTCACGGCCGGTGATCGACGAGGCGGCGCTCGCGGCCGGCCGCACGCCCGACGCGATCGCGACGGTCTTCAACCTGCCGGGCCGGATCACGGACGCCGCACTGCCGGCCACGCGGGACGCCGAGGGGCGGTGGCTGGGCGGCAGCGTCGCGCAGTGGACCGAGGAGCTCACTGGTGCGGTGCTCGAACACGGGGCGGCCGGCTTCACCCTGTTCTCGCCCAAGGGCGGCACACAGGATGCGGTGTCGCTGGGGCGGTGGGCGGCGGAGATCGCTCCGGCGGTACGGGAGGCCGTCGCGAAGGAGCGGGCGTGAGCGTGGCGGCGGTACGGGGGCTTCGCCTTACCGGTCAGTCCCCGGGCTCGTTGCGGAGCAGTCCGCGGCCGAACTCGACCATCTTCTTCGCGTAGTCCTCGGTCCACTCCGCCCGCTCCGCGATCGCCGCCGGGGTGAGCCGGTCGAACCGGTGCGGGTCGGCGAGCTGCGCCGCGGCGATGGCCTGGAACTCGATGGCGCGCTCGGTCGCGGCACGGAAGGCGATGGTCAGCTCCGTGGCGCGTGCGAGAAGTTCACGGGGCTCCTCGATCGATTCCAGATCGAAGAAATGCTCCGGGTCGGCGGCCGCCGCGGTGGGCTCGAAGAGCAGCGGTGCGGGGCGCATTCGCCGCTTGGTGCCTTCGGGCTCGGCCATGGGCGGTCCTTCCGTCGTGCCGGTGCGTGACCCCCTTCCGGTCGAGGTGGGCCGTCTTCCATTGTCCCGGGTCGCGCAAGAGCGCCTCACCGAGTGGGTGGTGACGGTGTTGGCATATGCCGGGCGGACCGTACTGCACAGATGGGCCGGGCGTCCTGGAAATCCGTAACCCCGTGAGGCCGTGTGCTTACCGGCGGTACATCTAGATGCCATGAGCACTCGGATGACGGCCAAGCACCCCGTGGAAGCGCACGCCGGTTTCGTGACGCCCGAGGGCGCCGCGTGGCTGGCGTCCGCGACCTCCTACCCCCGCTCCACCCTGTCCCTGTGGGAGCAGCGGCCCACCGCCCCCGTCGTGCTGCCCTGCGGGAACGCCTTCGACGTCGTGAGCGTCCCGGCGGTCTTCGGGCGCCGGATGCTCGACCGGCTCTGGGAGGAGGGGCCGGGGTCGGGGCCCGTCGCGACGTACCGCGGCCGGATGATGATCTTCGCGGCTCCCGGGACCGCATACCGGCTGCCGTCGCTGCTCAGCTGGGAGGAGTGGGGCGAGGCCGTTCCCACCCCGCTGTGCCACGGCGCGGGCGACGCGGTGACGGTGCCCGCGCCGGTCTCGACCGCCGATCGCAACGGCTCACGCTGGTTAGTGGCCCCCGATACGCGTCACCCCTGGCTGCCCGGTCCCGAGGTGCTGCTGTGGGCCGGTGTGAAGGCCGCGAGGTCAGCGGTCCGCATATCGATTTTTCCTCCCCCGGAATCGGATGCTAAGGTCTACGACGTCAGCAGGCGCCGCTAGCTCAGTTGGTTAGAGCAGCTGACTCTTAATCAGCGGGTCCGGGGTTCGAGTCCCTGGCGGCGCACGTTGGCGATGGCGAGGAATGTCCGCAGAAAGCGCGGACCTTCCTCGCCATCGTTGTTTTTTGCGCGGCTTCGCCGCGCGTTGTGGGGGCTTCGCCACCCACACCCCCAGGGGTGCACTACCCGGACATCGCCACCCTCAGCGGCGCACCCTGTCCGCGTGAGCCCCTCAGATCGCCAGCGAAAGCAGCACCGGTGCCGCTCCCCGGTTGAGCGTGTCTGCCGCCGCGCGCAGTCGGTGTGCGTGCTCGACCGGCATCGACAGGGCCAGGCAGCCCACCGCCGCACCCGCCGTGATCGGGACCGCCGCGCAGACCGTGCCGACCGCGTACTCCTGGAGGTCCAGGATCGGGACCGTCGGGGGCTGGGCGTCGAGGCGACTGAAGAGCAGGCGCTCGTTGGTGATCGTGCGCGAGGTCAGACGGGCCGGCTTGTGGCGCGAGAGATGATCCCTGCGGCTGTTCAGGTCCAGCTGCGTCAGGAGCGACTTGCCGACCGCGCTCGCGTGCGCCGCCGAGCGGAAGTCCACCCACTCGTTGACCGCGGGCGCGTTGGGCCCCGCCGCGTACTGCGTGATCCGGACCTCGCCGTCGATGTAGCGGCTGATGTAGACCGCCGCACCCACCGAGTCCCGTAGCCGGTCGAGGATGACCTGGAGCTGCGCCGTGATCGCCGGCTCGCGATCGGGAGACGCGGAGCCGAGCCGGGAGAGAGCGTCACCGCTGACGTACGCACCGTCCGCGACCTGCTGGATGTAACCCTCGCGGCGCAGCATGAGCAGCAGGGCGGACAACTGCTTTGCGGACAGGCCTGTTTCGCGGGCGATCTGCACATCTGTCACGCCCGCAGCGTGCCGCGCCACGGTTTCGAGCACGCGTAGAGCGTGCTGCACCGAGTGGTACGGCGCGGTCGACTCAGGCTTCAGCGCCACGGTTTCCCCCTGCATGGACCGGTTCCGGACTGCTGGGCTTCCGTACCACGATAGCCGCCAAACGGGTTGCGCGGAGGGGCTGTTGACCAGATTGATGGCGCGCTCCCGGCGACGGACAGGCCGCCTGTCCAGGAACGCGCCACCCTGGCATATGCCACAGTCACAGGCTGGCGCCACCGGCTCGGAGATTGTGCCGCTCACAGCGCCGCAGCAGTGCGGCCACCGGGCCGATCAGCGTCCTTCACTCAGTGAAGTCACAGGACTGCGCTGAGGAATTCCCGGGTGCGTTCGTGATCGGGATCACCGAAGATCTTCTCCGGAGAGCCGGATTCCACTACCTTGCCGCCGTCGAACATGAGCACCTGGTCCGAGATGTCCCGCGCGAAGTTCATCTCGTGGGTCACACAGAGCATCGTGATGTCGGTGGTGTGCGCGACGTCCCTGAGGACGTCGAGGACACCCGCGACCAGCTCGGGGTCGAGCGCCGAGGTCACCTCGTCCAGGAGCAGCACCTGCGGCCGCATCGCCAACGCCCGCGCGATCGCGACACGTTGCTGCTGACCACCCGAGAGCCGCGACGGGTACTCGTCGCAGCGGTCCGCGAGACCCACCATGTCGAGCAGCTCGCGCGCACGCGCCTCGGCCTCGTCCTTGGACAGGCCGAGCACCTGGACCGGGGCCTCCATGACGTTCTGCAGGACCCGCATGTTCGGGAAGAGGTTGAACTGCTGGAACACCATCCCGATGTTCTTGCGGACCTCGCGTATGTGCTTCTCCCCGGCCGGCACCAGCTTGCCGCCGCGTGACTCGTGCCAGAGGTGGTCACCGCCCACCTTGATGGTGCCCTCGTCGGGCTTCACCAGGGTCATGAGCAGGCGCAGGATCGTGGTCTTGCCGGAGCCGGACGGGCCGATCAGGGTCACGTGCTTGCCGGAGTCCACCGAGAAGCACAGGTTGTCGAGGACCGTGTTGCCGGCGAAGCGCTTGGAGACCTTGTCGAAGCGGATCAACTCGCTGCCGTCGACGGCGGGATTGACTGCGGGGGCAGGGGTTTCAGCGGACAAGACGACGCTCCAGGACTCGGAGAAGAACAGATGCCGGGTAGGCGATGACGATGAAGGCGATGCCGACGACGCTGATCGCCTCGAAGGTGAAGGTCTCGTTGCTGAAGCCGCGCGCCTCTCCGAGCATTTCGAGGGCGCCGATCGCGGCCAGCTGCGGGGACTCCTTCAGCATGATGATCACGTAGTTGCCGAGCGCGGGGATCACCCGGCGTACGGCCTGCGGCAGGATCACCGCGGTCCAGGTACGCCTCTTGGGCAGGCTGAGCGCGGTGGCCGCCTCCCACTGCCCGACGGGCACGCCGTCGATACCGGCGCGGTAGATCTCGCTCGTGTACGTGGAGTAGTGCAGGCCGAGGCCGACGATGCCCGTGACCAGCGGGGACATCGAAGGTCCCCACTCGGGCACGACGTAGAAGAGGAAGAACAGCTGCACCAGGAGCGGGGTGTTGCGGATGAACTCCGTGAACGCCGCGACGGGCCAGCGGATCCAGCGCTGCGTGGAACGCAGCGCGATCGCCCAGACCAGACCGAGCGTGAAGGCGATGACCACACCGCCGGCCAGGGCCTGCAGGGTGACGAGCACGCCGTCCCAGAACCTCGGCATGAAGGCGTCGACGTTGGACCAGTCCCAGTTCACTTGGCACCCCCGGTACCCGCGGTGCTCGTCGTACCCGTCACGGCGTCGATGGCCCCGCGCTCGCGCAGACCGCCGAACAGGCCGCCCTTCGGCGGCGCCTGTCCGAGCTTGACCTTGGCGCGCCGCTCAAGGAGGCGCACACCGCGCGTGAGCAGGAAGGCGAGGACGAAGTACACGACGAGGAGCAGCGTGTAGACCGGTGCGCTCTCCCCCGTGACCAGGCGCTGCAGATTCCCGGCGAAGGTCATGTCGGCGACGACGATCAGAGAGATGAGCGAGGTGCCCTTGAGCAGCTCGATCAGGAGGTTGTTGAAGGGCGGCAGCATCTCGGGCCAGGCCTGCGGGATCTCGATCCGGCGAAGGCGCTGCACCCGCGTGAAGTTCAGGGCGATACCGGCCTCGCGCTGTGCGGGCGGCACGGCCGCGAGCGCGCCGCGCACGACCTCGGATCCGTACGCCCCGTACGTCATGCCGAGGGCGATGATGCCGGCGGCCATGCCGATGAACTTGATCTGGAACAGCATCGGCACCGTGAAGGCGATCCAGAACATGAAGACCAGCGACGAGGTCGAGCGGAACACCTCGAAGTAGATGCCGGCCAGGATGCGCACGATCCGGCTCGGCGCGATCCGCGCCAGGCCGATCACGAAGGAGATCACGAAGGCGAGCGCGGCGCTGAGGAAGGTGACCTGGAGGGTGATCCAGACACCGGGCAGGAACCAGCTGCCGAAAAAGGCTCCGGTCATGGTCAGGCACCTCCCTTGCCGGCCGGCGGGCAGAGCTTCTCGACCGTGAGGTCGGTCATCTCGTCCTGGGTGAAGCCGAACGGCTTGACCACGCGCAGGAGTTCGCCGCTCTCCTTCATCTTGTGGAGCTCCTCGTTGAAGGCGTCGCGCAGCTTCCGCTCGGAGAGCCGGAAGGCGAACCCGCCGGCACCGTAGGCCGGTTGGCCGTCGACGATCGGCTGGAACGGCTCGGACGCCTCGACGCCGCTCTTGCCCTTGAGTACTTCCTTGACCGTGACGTTGGTGCCGGCGAACGCGTCGACGCGGCCCTGGCGTACGGCATCGAGGCCGGCCACCTGGTCGGGCAGCACCATGACCTCCTTGACGCCCGCGGCCTTGGCGTAGTCGATCTCGGCGTACGCCGTGCCGCTGGCGAGCTTGAGGCCCTTCTCGGCTATGTCCTCGTACGTCTTGATCCCATGGGGATTGCCCGCCTTCACGATGAAGGCGTCGAGCATGAGGTAGTCGGGGTCGGAGAACAGGACCTGCTCACAGCGCACCGGGTTGATGTACATGCCGGCGGACACCACGTCGAACTGCTGGGCCTGGACGAGTCCCGGGATGAGCGCGCCGAACTCGGTGGGCACGGCCGTGACGTCGGGCACGCCGAGCCGGGGAAAGATCACCTTGGCGATCTCCGGTGCCTCGCCGGTGACCTTGCCGTCTTTGTCGATATAGCCGAACGGAACCTCGCCGGCGACACCGATCCGTACCGTCCCGGCATCCCTCAGCCGGTCGAGCAGGTCACCGCCTTCCATCTTGCCCGGCGCCGGCACGCGGCTGCAGGCGCTGACACCGAGCGCGCCGAGCGCGGCCGCGCCCGCGAGCACGGAGCGGCGGCGCAGCGTACGACCGGCCCGCGGCGTGCGGAGTTCTCGATCCGGACGGTCTTTCCCGTAGGTGTTCCAAAGTGGTGGAGCCATGGCCGCGCGGCTACCCGAAGTTATTCGAGGTATGCCGGTTATTTTCGGCCCCCATACGGACGGGCCGTTCTCACTTACGCACAAGGCGGTGTTGACCGCGGCGGGACGATGAGGAGATGACTGAACCGGTAGAACGCCACATCGAAGTCTCCCTGGACAAACGCGGTGTCCGCTGCACCGCCCGGCTCCTCACCGACAAGGCACCCCTGACCTGCGCAGCGGTCTGGGACGCGCTGCCGCTCGGCTCGCCCGTCTATCACGCCAAATACGCCCGCAACGAGATCTACGCGCTATTCCCCGCCTTCGCCGAAAAGGAGCCGCCCCTGGAAAATCCCACGGTGACCCCGATTCCCGGCGACCTGTGCTATTTCACCTTTTCCGATACGGAATTGGGGACAAGTGCGTATGGATACGACACCGAACAGCGCGGCACTGTCGTCGATCTCGCCCTCTTCTACGAACGCAACAACCTGCTGCTCAACGGGGATGTCGGCTGGGTCCCCGGCATCGTCTGGGGCCAGATCGTGGACGGCCTCGACCGGATGGCCGAGGCCTGCCAGGACCTGTGGCGGGCGGGGGCACTGGGCGAGACGCTGAGCTTCCGGCGGCTGTGAGCCACGGCCCGGCCGGGTCCGCCGCGCGCCCCGGCCGGGTGATCGACGTCACGCAACCCGGCGCACCGGCCCGCTCGTCCCTCTTTCCACCATGGTCGACTTCAGCGCGCAACCCGCCGGTCCTCAGCCCTCACCGCTCCGCCGGCTGCTCGGCTTCGCCTGGATCCAGACCCGCGCCTGCGCGTTCGCCATCGCGCTGCTGTCCGGGGTCGCGGCCTCCGCCCTGCTCCCCGGACTCCCCGTCGCCCGCTATGACCTGCTGCTCGTCTACGGCGTCCTGCTCACCCTGCTGTTCTGGGCGCGCGGCTGGGAGAGCAAGCGGGATCTCGCCGTGATCGCCGTCTGCCATGTCATCGGTCTGGCCTTCGAGTTGGTGAAGGTCTCCCTGGGCTCCTGGAGCTACCCGGAGCCGGCGGTCATGAAGTTCGCGGGCGTCCCGTTGTACGGGGGCTTCCTGTATGCGGCCGTCGGCAGTTACGTCTGCCGGGCCTGGCGTCTGTTCGACCTCGGCCTGGTGCGGTACCGGCCGCGTGCCACCGCCGTGCTGGCCGCGGCCGTCTACCTCAACTTCTTCACGCACCACTGGCTCCCCGACATCCGCTGGCCACTGGCCGCCGCACTCCTGGCGGTCACGGCCGGCACCTGGGTGCACTACACCGTGCGCGCCGTACGGCTGCGGATGCCGCTGGCCCTGTCGTTCGTCCTGATCGGGTTCTTCCTGTGGCTGGCGGAGAACCTCGCCACCTACGTCGGCGCCTGGCGCTATCCGTATCAGCTCGACGGCTGGCAGCCCGTGGGCGTGGACAAGTTCGGCGCGTGGGCGCTGCTGATCAGCATCACCTTCGTCCTGGTGGCGACGTCCAGGACGAAGGTGAGGGGCAGGACGAAGGGCGGGGCGAAGGCGCCCCGGCGCGCGGCCTAGAGCAGCGCGGGCGCCGGGATGTCCGCCACCCCCGCCCCGTACAACGCCTGCGCCGCCCGCAGCACCAGCGCGTCCCCGTGCCGGGCCGCCACCACCTGCACGCCGATCGGCAGTCCCGCGTCGTCCACCCCGCACGGAACGGTGGCAGCCGGCTGCTGGGTGAGGTTGAAGGGGTACGTGAAGGGGGTCCAGCCCGTCCAGCGGCCGCGGCCCGAGGGTGTTTCGCGGCCCGCCTCGAAGGCGGTGAGCGGCAGGGTCGGGGTGATCAGGAGGTCGTACGTGGAGTGGAAGCGGCCCATCCGGCGGCCGAGATCCATCCGGATGTCCATCGCGGCCAGGTACTCCAGCGCGCTGTAGCGGGCGCCGCGCGCCGCGATCTCCCGCAGCCCGGGGTCGAGTTGGGCGCGCTGTTCCTTGCCGAAGTGCTGCGTGGCGCGGGCGGCGCCGGCGAACCACAGGGCGTGGAAGGCCTCGACCGGGTCGCTGAAGTCGGGGTCCGCCTCCTCGACGTACGCACCGAGCCCCGCGAGCTTCTCGACGGCCCTGCGGACCGCCGCCGCGACCTGCGGGGCGACCGCGACCTGACCGCCGAACGACGGCGAGTAGGCGACGCGCAGTCCGCGCACCCCGTCGTCGAGTCCGTCGCGGAAGGAGCCTGCCGGCGGGCCGAGCCCCGACCAGTCGCGGTGATCGGGTCCGCTGATCACGTCCATGACCAGGGCCGCGTCGGCGGCGTCGCGGGTCATCGGGCCCACGTGGGAGAGCGTCCCGAAGGCGCTGGCCGGATACAGCGGCACCCTTCCGTACGTGGGCTTGAGCGCGAACACCCCGCAGAACGCGCCGGGTATGCGTACGCTGCCGCCCCCGTCCGTGCCGAGTGCCACCGGCCCCGCGCCGAGCGCCACGGCCGCCGCCGCGCCGCCGCTGGAGCCGCCGGCGGTGCGCGTGAGGTCGTACGGGTTGCGGGTGACGCCCGTCAGCGGGCTGTCGGTGACGCCCTTCCAGCCGTACTCGGGCGTGGTGGTCTTGCCGAGGAACACCGCGCCGTGCTCACGAAGCCGGGCCACGGACGGTGCATCCTCGGCCCAATCCCCTTCCGTACGCGTGGCCTTGGAGCCACGCAGGGTGGGTCCGCCGCGCAGCAGCAGGATGTCCTTCACCGATACGGGGACGCCGTCGAGCAGACCCTGGGGCTCCCCGCGCCCCCACCGCTCCTCGGACTCGGCGGCCCGCTCGAGGGCGGACTCGGTGTCGACGCGTACGAACGCATTGACCGCGGGCTCGGTCTCCTCGATCCGGGCGAGCGCGGCCCGGGTGACCTCGACAGGACTCAACTCCCCCTTGCTGTAAGCCGCGACGAGTTGAACGGCCGTGAGGCCCCCGGGCTGGGTCATGCGCCCTCCCCTTGTTTGTGGTGATCAATGTCCGGGCACATACCCACGTTTCTTGTCGATCACGTTCTTCAGTGGCTTTCCGGCCGCCCAGCGCTCGTACAACTCGACGAACTGCACCGCCAGTTCATCGCGCCAGCCGATGATGTCGCCGCTCATGTGCGGTGAGACGAGCAGCCCCGGCACCTCCCACAGCGGGCTGTCCGCGGGCAGCGGTTCGCGGTCGAAGACGTCGAGTGCGGCGCCCGCGATCCAGCGCCGGTGCAACGCGTCCACCAGGTCGTTCTCCACGACCAGCGGACCGCGGCCCACGTTGACGAAGTGCGCGGACGGCTGCATCACACCGAACCGCCGGGTGTCGAACATGCCGCGGGTCGCCTCGGTGAGCGGCGCCGCGCACACCACCCAGTCCGCGTGCGCGAGCAGCCGGTCCAGATCGCCCGGACCGTGGATCCCGGTGCGCGGAGTGCGCCCGACGACGGCCGCGTGGACGCCGAGTGCCTTGAGACTGCGGGCGATCGCCCGCCCGATGGGCCCGGAGCCGACCACGCAGGCCCGGGTGCCCGCGACCCGCCGGGTCTCGCGGTGCCGCCACTCGCGGCGGCTCTGCAGGTCGAGGGTGCGCGGCAGATCCTTGGCGAAGGCGAGCACCAGACCGGCCACGTACTCGGCGATGGGCTCGTCGAAGATCCCGCGCGCATTGGTGATCACCGTGTCGGAGGCGATCAGTTCGGGGCTCAGCAGATGGTCCGCGCCCGCGCTCGCGGTGTGCACCCACACCGGCCGCGGCCCCTCGCCGGGCCATGCGGTGCGCAGGGCGTGCGAGGTGAAGTCCCAGACCAACAGCACGTCGGCCTCGGGCAGTTGCTCGGCGAGCCGCGCCTCATCGGTACGCACGATACGGGCGCGCCCGGTGAGCTTGCCCAGACGCGGTGGCGGATCCGCGTCGAGCACCAAGAGCGTGGGGCGGGTCGCACGCGACCGACCGGACATGGGCGGGAAACCGTTCTGCAATGCGGGTCCGCTTCCCTGGAGTTGGCGTGGCACGGCGCGAAGGGCCTGATCGGGCCCCCGGAAGGCACCGTCTGAAGTGCACGGATTGACCACGCTGGCACCCGAACCTACCTTCGTCAACACAGGCTCCGGCCACCGGCCGCCACTGTCCCCACGTGTTCTCAGCTCCAGGGCGTGATCCACAGGACAGGCCCTGAGGCCGCCCCTGAACCCACTTGCTCGAAGGGGGCCAGCTCATGGACGTCTCCTACATCGGCGGACCGCATCCGCAGCGCGGACTCGGTGTCGTCGCACCCTTCGACTTCGCCCTCGACCGTGAACTGTGGCGCTGGGTGCCCGACGAGATCTCGCTCTACATGACCCGCACCCCCTACGTCCCGGTCGAGGTCAGCCTGGATCTGGCCCGCCTCGTCAGCGAGCATCAGACGCTGCACGAGGCGGTACGCGCGCTCATCGCCGCCGAACCCGAAGTGATCGCGTACGCCTGCACCTCGGGCAGCTTCGTGGACGGCACGGTCGGCGAGCGCACGATGTGCGCGGCCATGGAGGCGGCGGGCGAGGTACCCGCGCTGACCACGTCGGGCGCGCTGATCGAGGCGCTCACCGAGCTGGGCGCACGGCGGATCGCGCTGGTCACGCCGTACACCGCCTCCGTCACCCAGTCCCTGGAGGACTATCTCGGCGAGTCGGGCATCACGGTCGCCGGCTGCTCGTACCTGGGTCTGACCCGGCACATCTGGAAGGTCCCGTACCGCGATGTGGTGGCGATGGCGCGCCAGGCCGTGGACCGGCTGCCCGCCGAGGTCGACGCGCTGTTCATCAGCTGCACCAACCTGCCCACGTACGACGCGATCCCGCAGCTCGAAGCGGAGCTGCGGATCCCGGTGATCTCCGCGAACCAGGTCACGATGTGGTCGGCGCTGCGTCATATGGGTACGCATGCCGTCGGCCCGTATCAGACGCTGCTCGACACGGCGGCCAGGCGCATGCTGGTCGTGAGCGACGCGTTACCGGATCCCCCGGTCGTCCCCCTGGTGGATCCGCCGCCGGAGGACCCGGCGCTGCCCGAATGACCGTGCCCGTATGACCGTCCCGTCCCACGCACCGGGAGGCCGCCCATGACCGCCATCGGATTTCTCTACCCCGGCCACAGCGCCGAGGACGACTACCCGCGGATCGAGCAGCTCCTCGGCAGCGATGTCCGCCTCACCGTGATCCATACGGATATCGGCGAGGACGCCCACCGCGTGGACGCGCTGTTGGAGATGGGCTCACCGGCACGCCTCGCGGCCGGTGTCGAACAGCTGCGGCACTGCGGCGCCGAGGCCGTGGTCTGGGCGTGCACCAGCGGCAGCTTCGTCTTCGGCTGGGACGGCGCCCACGACCAGGTCCGTACGCTCGCGAAGGCGGCCGGTCTGCCGGCCTCCAGCACGTCCTTCGCCTTCGCCCATGCGGTACGGGAGTTGGGCGTCGCCAGGGTCGCGGTGGCCGCGACCTACCCGGAGGATGTCGCGGCCCACTTCGTGGAGTTCCTGCACTCCGACGGCATCGAGGTGGTGGCGATGCGCGGCAGCGGCATCATCACGGCGGCCGAGGTGGGCACGTGGGGCCTCGACGAGGTCCTCGCGCTCGCCCGCACCGGCGACCACCCCGACGCCCAGGCCGTACTCCTGCCGGACACGGCCCTGCACACGGCGGCCCATCTGCGGGCTCTGGAGGCCGAGTTGGGCAAACCTGTGCTGACGGCGAACCAGGTCACGGTGTGGGAGGGGCTGCGGCTCGCGGGCCGCCGGGTGAACGCACCGGCGCTCGGCACGCTCTTCACGAAGGAGCCGGTCATCCAGATGCCCGGATAGCCGCGCCTAGCCGCTCATCCCGTCCGCAGCCTGGTTGCTCATCCCGTACGCGTCGGCGATCAGTTCGTACGAACGCAGTCTGACCTCACCGCTGTGCGCATTGCCGGTGAGCATCAGCTCATCGGCCCCGGTGCGCTTCTGCAGATCGTCCAGACCTTCCCGTACGGCATCGGGTGTGCCGTGCACGATGTTCTTCACCCAGCCGTCCACGAACTCCCGCTCCAGGGCGCTGAACTCGTACGCCTCGGCCTCTTCGGGCGTCGGGATGAGCCCGGGCCGTCCGGTGCGCAGCCGCAGCATCGACAGCGCTCCGGTCATCACCTGGCGGCGCGCCTCGCGCTCGTCCTCGGTGGCGAGCGCGGCGACACCGATCAGGGCGTACGGGGCGTCGAGCACCTCGCTCGGCCGGAAGCTCTCGCGGTAGAGGTCGAGCGCGGGAACGGTGTTCTGCGCGGAGAAGTGATGCGCGAAGGCGAAGGGCAGCCCGAGCGCGCCGGCCAGCCGCGCGCTGAACCCGGAGGAGCCGAGCAGCCAGACCAGCGGTCGGCCCTTCGGTCCTTGTACCGGTCCCGGTACCGCGTGGATACGGGCGTACGGATGTCCGTCAGGGAAGTCGTCGTCGAGGAAGCGGATCAGCTCGGAGAGCTGCTGCGGGAAATCGTCCGCACCCTCGTTCAGGTTCTCACTGCGCCGCAGCGCGGCGGCGGTGGCGCCGTCCGTCCCCGGCGCACGCCCGAGCCCGAGGTCGACCCGTCCCGGGGCCATCGCCTCCAGGGTGCCGAACTGCTCGGCGATCACCAGCGGCGCGTGGTTCGGCAGCATCACACCACCGGAGCCAAGGCGGATCCGCTCGGTGTGGGCGGCGAGGTGGGCGAGGATCACGGCCGGCGAGCTGGAGGCGACACCGGGCATGGAGTGGTGTTCGGCGACCCAGTACCGGTGGAAGCCGCGCGCTTCGGCGAGCTTGGCTATCTCGACACTGGTCCGCAGCGCCTGCGTGGCGCTGCTCCCCTTGCCGACGGTGGCCAGATCCAGAACGGACAGGGGTACGGGAGCGCTGCCCTCGACCTCGCCTCGAATACCGTCGCTCACCGTGGGGTCTCCCTGCCGTTCGCTTGTGGTGCGTCAGGGGGAACCCGGGCAGGAGGCGGTCTATTCCGCACACGGGGGCAGGCGCATCTCCGCCTGCCCCCGCGCTGCTCCCTCAGCCGAGCATCGGCACCGGCGGGATCGGGCGGCAGGGAGCCGGCTTGGCACCCGCCGGGTCGAGGGCGTTGAGGGTCAGCTGGATCGTGGTCGGCGAGTAGGGATTGCGCAGATGCCCCGAACCGTCGATCGGGCAGACGTCCTGCAGCAGGATGTTGGTGATCTGCGAGCCGACGGCGGGGGCGACGATGCCGTTCTTCGGCTTGGAGACGACCGGCTCGGTCAGCGGCGGCATCTTCTTGCCCCCGCACTTGTCGCGCCCCATGTTGGGCGGGGCGTCGGGGGCTGCCTTCTCGCGCAGGAACTGGTTCTTGTACGGGGTCACCACGTTGTCCGCGAGGGTGGTGATGTTGGTGTACGTGACGCCCGGGAGCGTGTCCCCACCCTCGTCGAGCCTGGCGTGCACATCGGAGCACTCCTGCTGGTCGACGATGGACTGGCCGGCGATCCGCCCGATCGGCTGGATCAGGTTGAGCATCCGTGCGAGCGTCCCGAAGCCCGTGGCGGAGGCGCCGTGGTTGCTCGGCGAGATCCCGACCAGCTTGCCGACCTTGTTACGGGCCGGATCGGCGGCGTCGGTGCCTCCGTCGTACTTCAGGTAGTAGCGCGGGAGCACCCCGCCGCCCTGCGAGTAGCCGACCATGTCGACCTGCTTCGCACCGGTCTTCGCCAGGACCTCGTCGACGAAGGCGGCGAGTACCTTGGAGCTCTTCTCCACCGCCTCCATCCCCTGCATCGCGTCCTGCGGCCTGCCGCCGATGTGCTTGGCGTACGCGCAGTAGCCCTCCTTGCGCAGGGCCGGGGCGAGCGCGCTCCAGCTGGACAGGGAGTTGGCGGCGGTGCCGTGCACCAGGACGACCGGACGCGGGTGCGCGGGACTCGGTTTGCAGTTCCAGTCGTTGACGTCCGGCGGGTAGGCCGCAGGGTTCAGGACCGTGTACGCGAACGCGGGGCCGAACAAGGTGAAGCGGGGCACGGTCGGGTCCGGCTCGGGCACGGCGGCGCCGGCGGTCTGGGCCGGCAGCAGGCCGACGAGGACCGCGGCGCCGGCGGCGAGGGCGGAGCAGACGGAGGTGGTGAGACGCACGGGAGACCTTTCGCAGAGAGCTGGATCTTGCTGCGAACTTCTCTCCGTACTCGCCCGGGTGCCAGCCGGGAGGACCCAACCGGCGGTCAGGCGCCCACGCGTCCCGCGGCCGCCCTCATCAGAGCCGAGATCTCCTCGGGCGGAACCGCCCGCGAATAGTGCCACCCCTGCCCCGTGTCGCACCCGATGGACCGCAGCCGATCCGCCTGGAGCGCGGTCTCCACACACTCCGCCGTCACGGTGAGCCCCAGGCGATGCGCGAGCTGCACCATCGCCTCCACGATCGTCGCGTCCGCGGGATTCGCGTGCGCGTCGCCGTCCTCGTACTGGAAGCCGCGTACGAAGGAACCGTCCAGCTTCAGTACGGAGACGGGCAGCCGCGAGAGATACGCCAGGTTCGAGTACCCGGTGCCGAAGTCGTCGATGGCGATCCGTACACCCATGTCCGACAGGGACTGCAGGGCCTGCAGCGGACGGCCCGCCGAGCCCATCACCGCCGACTCCGTGAGTTCCAGCTGGAGCAGCTCCGGCGACAGACCCGTCTCGGACAGGATGGCCGCCACGTCCGCCACGAGATCCGAGTCCCAGACCTGCCGTACCGCCACGTTGACCGAGACGAACACCGGCGGCACGGACGGATGCTCGAGCTGCCAGCGCCGGGCCTGTGCGCAGGCCGTACGCAGCACCCAGCGGCCGAGCTGGACGATCGAGCCGTCCTCCTCGGCAAGTGTGATGAACCGATTCGGCGTCAGCGTTCCGAACTGCGGGTGCTGCCAGCGCACCAGGGCCTCGACGCCCCGGACGCCGCCGTCGTCCAGACCCACCAACGGCTGGTATTCGAGGGCGAATTCTCCACGCTCGACGGCGGGCCGGAGCGTGGAGGACAGCGCCTGGCGCGTCATGCGATGGGCGTTGCGCTCGGGGTCGAAGAGCGTCCAGCGTGCCTTGCCGTCGGCCTTCGCCCAGTACAGCGTCGTGTCGGCGGCCTGCATGAGATGGGTCGCGGTGGTGCCGGCCGCGCGGCGCTCGACGACCCCGATGGAGGCGGACACGGACAGCCGCTGCCCGGAGAGGTCGAAGGGCTCCTGGAGCGTCTTGAGCACCGACTCCGCGAGGTCCGCCAGCTGCTCCGTACCCGTCGAGTCCTCGACGAGCAGCGCGAACTCGTCGCCGCCGAGACGCGCCACCAGCGGCACCCCGTGCCCGTGCTTCCAGCGGTCGTACGCGACCTGGTCGGCGCACTGGGTGAGGCGGGCCGCGACCTCGGCGAGCAGCCGGTCGCCGATGCGGTGGCCGAGGGTGTCGTTGACCGCCTTGAAGCCGTCGACGTCCAGGTAGCACAGACCGATACGACCCGTACCGCCGTCGTCGTACGAGGCGGACTCCAGGGCGCTGGTCAGGCGCTCGAAGAACAGGGTCCTGTTGGGCAGCCGGGTCACCGCGTCGTACATCTGCAGATGGCGCAGCTGGGCCTGGAGTTCGCGGCGGGCGCTGATGTCCGCGAGGGCGAGCAGCACGGTGGCGGTGCCCGGCACGGGTGAGACGGTGATCTGCGCCCACAGCGAATGCCCGTCGGGGTGCTTGAGACGGCGGGCGCAGCGCAGTTTGGCCTGCCGTCCGCGCAGCACCTCGCGGTAGGCGTGCCAGGTGCGGGCGTCGGAGGCCAGATCGACCAGGTCGGCGGCGGCCTGGCCGGTCAGCTCGGCGGCCGGGGCGCCGAGCAGCGCGCCGAGCGCCTCGTTGGCCGAGAGGACGAAGCCTTCGCGGTCGACGACTGCCATCGCGAACTGGGCGGCGTGGAACGCGGCCCGGTAGTCGCGCAGCTCGGCCGGGCTGCGGCCGATGACGGCCTCGGAAGGGGTCGATGCCCCTGGGCCGCCGAGCACCGAAGTGCTGTGACGCTCCGTGATCGCCGGCAGGGCGCCATCGGGGGCCGAGCCCGCCGTGGGCGCCGGCCCTTCGGACGTTCCGCTCACCGCTCGCTCCCGCAGTGCAGTCGTGGTGTCGATGTCTCGGGCCTGTCGAGGTGGGTCGGCCGGAAAGTGTGCCGATCATAGAGGCTGGTTGGAGGCCCATTCCAGTTACGCCGCCACCCCGGATCACCCTCAGGGGCAACTTCCGGACTCCCTTGCCCCATGCGGCTGTTACTGCCAGATCGTTTCTGCACTGGCCACGCCCGGATCCTTTCGTCCGCCCTCGATCCGGCGACCGCTTCTGCTCCGAGTGTGACTTTCCGTGAACGCCGGGCATGTCCCCGACTCACTCGACCGGTCCACCCAAACAGGGCGTACTTCAACAAACCACCACAGGCTGAGGGAGGTGTTCCGCCGTCCGCCTACGGAGGTCTACGTGCCGCGTCAGCTCCCCAGAGGGGGCCTGCCTCGTGAGGGGGACCGGGCGCGCAGCGCCGCAGCGGCTTTCACCTCGCTCGCGGCGCTCGCCTCCATGTCGCTGGTCGCGGGTCCCGCGGTGGCCGAGCCGGTCGCGGGCCCCTGCGCCCTGGAGCGCACGTCGGCCCATCACTCGGAGGGCGTGGACAGCTGGAACAGCTCGTATCCGCGCCCGGTACGGCAGCTGAACGCGGTGATGGTCTTCCTCTCCTTCCCGGACGCGAGCCCGCTCGCCACCCCGCAGGAGCTGACCGCGGACTACTTCCCCGCCACCAGCCGGTTCTTCGAGCGCGCCTCTTATGGCCGGTTCCAGCTGCGCGAGCACCCGCGCGGCGAGTGGATCGAGATGCCGAGGGATTCCACGGAGTACGGCATAGAGCGGGACTGGGACGCGGACAAGCGCAGCATGTACCTCAAGGACGCGCTGTCCGTGGCCGATCCGCTGGTGGACTTCAGCCAGTACGACATCGTCTACTTCGTGGCCGATCCCGACGCCCCCGGTGTCGACTCGGACGCCACCAAGGTCGTCAACTTCGACCGTCCGCTGCGGGCCGACGGCACGGATCTGCGCCGTATCGTCACGGTCTTCGAGCAGCACCCGCCGGACCGCAACGTGCTCGCGCACGAGACCGGCCATGTCTTCGATCTGCCGGACCTCTACCACCGGCCGCGCGACGGCAAGGGCGACTGGGACACGCATGTCGGTGACTGGGACGTCATGGGCAGCCAGTTCGGGCTCGCACCCGACCTGTTCGGCTGGCACAAGTGGAAGCTGGGCTGGCTCGACCCGCACCAGGTGACCTGTGTGACGGGCTCCGAGGCTGATCTGCTCACCCTCGACCCGCTGGCCGCGGCGAAGGTGCGCGGGCAGGCGGGCGGCACCCGGCTCGCGGTCGTCCGCACGGGACGCGACAGCGCGATCGCCATCGAGGCGCGCGGCTCGGCCGGCAACGACGACCAGACGTGCACGGAGGGCGTGCTCGTCTACCGCGTACGCAACGAGACCGAGTCGGGCGGCGGACCGGTCGAGGTGCTCGACGCACACCCGGAGTCCGAGGCGTGCTGGGACAGCTCGGTGTATCCGCCGCTCGCGGACGCGCCCGTACAGGTCGGCGAGACCTACAAGGTGCCGGGCGAACGGACCCGGATCCACGTCGTGGGGAGGACGCCTTCGGGGTCCTGGACGGTGAAGGTCACGCCCTGAGGGCCCTACAGGCGGCGGGCGGTCAGGCGTCAGGGTCGACTTCGGGGTGCGTGAACCGCACGGGCTTGCCCAGCGACCGGGCGTAGGCGATCTCGGCCCGGGTGCTGTCTCCGATGTAGTCGCCGACCACGAGCACCTCGTCGGCCAGCCGGATCTTCGCCCGGTGCAGATCGTCGAGCCGCCCCTTCAGCGCCTCGGCTTCGACGGGGTCGGCCCAGAGTTCGTGCGGCGACTTCATGTCACAGCCCGGCTTGACGACGATCCTTCCGGCCGAGGTCTCCCGCAGATCGGCCTCGTTCATGTCGGCCATGAAGCGGGTGGAGCCGCAGATCACGACGATACGCGGGAGGCCCAACAGCCCTTTCGCGTCGGCCAGCTTCTCCTCGGGGGTGAGCAGGCGCGGGAATGACACTGGTTCCTCCTGATGGTGTGTACGCGAACCGTCCTGGCAGGCGCCCTCGCCCACCTGACAGCTGTCAGCCACCCTGTCAGGCCCGGCGCTCCCGCTGTCAGCGCTCTGTCCGCCCCCTGTCAGCACCCCCCGGCAGAGTCTTGCCCATCGAGAACGGCAAGCCACCGACCGGGAGTTGAACGAGATGTCTTACGCGATCCGCGCCGAAGGACTGGTCAAGAAGTACGGGGACTTCACCGCCCTCGACGGGGTGGACCTGGAGGTTCCGGCCGGCAAGGTCGTCGGGGTGCTCGGTCCCAACGGTGCCGGCAAGACCACCACCGTACGTATCCTCGCCACGCTGATGCGCCCGGACGCCGGGCACGCCACCGTCGGCGGGCACGACATCGTCAAGGACCCGGTCAGGGTGCGGCAGTTGATCGGGCTCACCGGACAGTACGCCTCGGTGGACGAGACGCTGACCGGCACGGAGAACCTGGTCCTCATCGGCCGGCTGCTCGGTCTGTCCCGCCGGGACGCCAAGGCCCGCGCGGCCCAGCTGCTCGAGCAGTTCTCGCTCACGGACGCGGCCCGCAAGCCCATCGCCACCTTCTCGGGCGGTATGCGCCGCCGCCTCGACCTGGCCGCGTCGCTGGTCGGCCGCCCGCAGGTCCTCTACTTGGACGAGCCCACCACCGGTCTGGACCCGCACGCCCGGCTCGAAGTCTGGGATGTCGTAAGGAACTTGGTGGCCGACGGCTCCACCGTGCTGCTCACCACGCAGTACCTGGAGGAGGCCGACCAGCTGGCCGACTCGATCACCGTCTTCGACAAGGGCCGCAAGGTCGCCGAGGGCCGCCCCGGCGAGCTCAAGCGCCGCGTCGGCGGACAGGTGCTCCAGGTGCGGCCGACCGTGGCCGCCGATGTCCCGGTCGTCTCGCAACTGCTCGCCGAACTGTCGGGCCACTCCCCCGCCGAGGACTCCGGTGTCCTGACCGTCCCCGTCGACGATCCGCTGCTCGTCGCCGCGGTCGCCCGCCGCCTGGACGGCGCGGGGATCACCGCCGACGAACTGGGTCTGCGGCTGCCGAGCCTGGACGAGGTCTTCCTCGCGCTGACCGGCCACACGCCCACCGTCAAGGACGCCGAGCAGCCCGTCACCGTCTGAGCGACGCCGCATCCCCTTCCCCGTAAAGACTTTCCCGAGAGGCAGCACCCGTCATGAGCACGCAGACCATCTCCGTCTCCGCCCCCACCGTCGAGCTCACCGGCCGGATCAGCTTCGGTCAGACCGTCTCGCACAGCTTCGCCCTCGCGGGCCGCGGGTTCATGAAGTTCATGAAGTCGCCGATCCAGCTGGTCGATGTGATCCTCACGCCGGTCATCAGCCTGCTGATGTTCGTCTATCTCTTCGGGAAGGCGATGTCCCAAGGGGATCCGGACGCCTATCTGCAGATGGTGGTCCCAGGAGTGATGGTGATGGCCGTCTTCCAGGCCAGCATCGGCATCGGCTCGGCGCTCGCGGCGGACGCGAGCACCGGGATCTTCGACCGCTTCCGCTCCATGCCCATCGCACGCTCCGCCCCGCTCATCGGCGCGGTCCTGGCCGACATCGTCCGGTACGTGGCCTGCCTGGTCACCCTCGTCGTACTCGCCCTGATCATGGGCTACCGCTTCGAGACCAACGTGGTCGCCGCGGCCGGTGCCCTCGCGCTGCTGATCGGGTTCGCCCTCGCCTTCTCCTGGATGTCGGTGTTCCTGGGCATGCTGATCAAGAACCCGACCTCGGTGCAGGGCCTGATGACCATCCTGATCCTGCCGCTCACCTTCGCGAGCAACGTGTTCATGACCAAGGAGACGATGGCCGGCTGGCTGCAGGCCTTCTCCGACGTCAACCCGGTCTCGCTGGTGGCCGACGCGGTCCGCGGTCTCCTCAACGGCGGCCCGGTCGCACACGGTCTGACCGGCAGCCTGATCTGGATGGCCGGCGTGGTCGCGGTCTTCTTCCCGCTGGCCATGCGGGCCTACCGCAAGAGCGCCGGCTGAACCGACGCAGCGGACGAGCACAGCCGGGCGGGGCCCGCACCCAAGAGGTGCGGGCCCCGCCCGGCGTCTAGGGCGTCTCTTTCGGATCTTGCCAGGGGCGCGGGGTCTGGCACGCACATCTGCCGCGTTGTCGTCAATCTTCCCCAAGCTCTCGGCTTCGCTCGAGCAGGGGAGACCCCATTCGCTCCGCGTCGACTCCCTCCTCCGCCTTGCAGCAGTGGGGTCTCCCCTGCTCGAACGGAGCGCAGCGGAGTTGAGAGCTTGGGGAAGCACCAGACCCCGCTTCGGCCGACGCAGCAGAACCCCATGCGTGGCCGGCAAGATCCAAAAGAGACGCCCTAGCTCAGCGCCCGCTCCTCCAGCCAGCGCAAGGCGTCCTGCCGCGTATACGCCGCCCCCTTGTCGTACGCCTCCCGGAAGCCCTCCTCGCCCAGCGTGCCGACGAGCCGGTCGACCAGTTCGCACCACTCCGGCTCGCCCCAGTCGAAGGCTCCGCGCATCACCTGGCTCATGCCGAGCGCCATGGCGCCCTCGACCGGATCGCCCTCCAACGGCAGGAGACCGCCGAGGAGTTCGGCCACCCAGGCGAGCGCGGCGCCGGCGCCCTGGCCGAAGAGGGCGCCGGCGGCTTCCGGCAGGAGGGTGCGGGCCGCGCGGGCGTCACCGGCGGCAAGGCGGTTCTCGATACGGGTGGAGACGATCAGGTCCCTGGCCAGCTCCCTCAGTTGGGGACGGCGGGCGCTGAGCGCTTCGAGCCGGTCGAGGGTGGCGTCGGACTGTGCGAGGTCCCCGTTCCTGCGGTGGGCGTTGGCCAGGCCCACCAGGATGTTGGCCTCCAGACGCAGCTGTCCGCGCGTGCGGGCCTGGCGGTGGGCTGCGTGCAGATCGCGGAAGGCGCCCTCGATGTCCCCACTGCGGCGGCGCTCGCGGGCGAGGCGGGCCTTGCTGAGGTAGAGGTAGTCCTCGGTGCCGAGTTCGGAACTGAGCGCGACCGCGCGCTCCCAGGTGGCGATGGCCTCGGGGTACTCGGCGCGCAGGGAGTGGGCGGTGCCGATCGGCAGCAGCGCGAGCACCAGGCCCCACCGGTCGCCGATCTCCTCGAACCCGCGCAGCGCCTCGGCGCGCGACTCGGCTCCGGTCTCCAGATCGCCCTGTTCGGTCAGGGCGAAGTCCCGGGCCAGGTGGGCACTGGCCCGCACCCAGGGGTCGGGCGAGTCGAGGAGGTCCCTCGCCCCTGGCTGTGATTCGCCCTGGGTGAAGGCCACTTGGGCCATACGGAGCAGCAGACCGGAGGGGTGGAACTCGGCCGCGAGCGCCGACTCCGCGCCGGCTGTTTCGGAGGGAGCCCCATCGGCAGGAGCCAATTCGGCAGGAGCCCCTTCGGCGGCGGCCGCTTCGGCGAGCGCCCCCAGATGCGTGTCGACCTGGCTGCTCATCCCTCGGATCCCCCAGTACCAGAGCAGCGCGGCCCCGAACCGCCCCGCCACGTCCCGGTTCCCGGCCTCGCGGACCGTACGCAGCGCGTGGCCGAGGTTGCCGTACTCGGCGTCGAACACCGCGATGGCCCGCAGCTGTTCACCGGTGCGCAGGAGCGGTTCGTGCTCCTCGGCGAGCGCGAGGAAGTACGCGGCCATCCGGGCGGCCACCTCGGCGCTCTCCGCGGGTGACTCGGCAAGGCGCCGGGCCGCGTAGGCGCGCACGGTCTCCAGCATCCGGTAGCGGCCCCCGTCACCCTCCTCCACCAGCGACTTCTCGATGAGGGAGCCGATCACGTAGAGAACGTCCTCAGCGGGGAGCTGCTCGTCCGCGCACACCGTTTCCAGCGCGTCGAGCGTGGCGCCGCCGGGGAACGCGGAGAGACGGCGGGCCAGCGTGCGTTCGGGCTCGTCCAGCAGATCCCAGCTCCACTCGACGAGGGCGAGCAGGGTGCGCTGGCGGGGCAGCGCGGTGCGACTGCCCGAGGAGAGCAGCCGGAAGCGGTCGTCGAGGCGGCGGGCGATCTGCTCGACGTTCATGGAACGGAGCTTGGCCGCGGCGAGTTCCAGAGCGAGCGGCATACCGTCGAGCCCGCGGCAGATCCGCAGTACGGCGTCGAGCGTGGACTCGTCGAGCCGGAAGTCCTGCCGTACGCCGGCCGCCCGGTCCACGAAGAGCCGTACCGCCGCGGTCCCCAGCGCCTCGGCGGGTTCGGGCTCGCCCGGCGGCAGGTCGAGGGGGCCGAGGTGGAAGAGGGATTCACCGGTGATCGCGAAGGGTTCGCGGCTGGTGGCGAGGATGCGCAATTCCGGGATACGCAGGAGGAGTTGCTCGGCGAAATCGGCGGCGGCCTCGACGAGGTGCTCGCAGTTGTCGAGGACGAGCAGCGCGTCGGCGCTGCCGAGCAGTCCCGCGAGCCGGTCGACCGGACCGGTGCGCTGCGCCCCGCCCGACTCGTAGAGCCCGCCGTCGGTGGAGCCGATCGCGCCGAGCACGGCGTCCGCCAGCTGTCCGGGGTCGCTGACACCGGCCAGCGGCACGTAGTGCAGGCGGCCACGGGCGTGCGCCGGGTCACGATCCGCCGCCTCCAGGGACAGCCGGGTCTTGCCCGCGCCGCCGGGGCCGACGAGGGTCACGAGGCGGGCCGAGGCCATGAGGGCGGCGAGCCGGGCGAGTTCGCCGTCCCGCCCGACGAAGCTGGTCAGCCGGGCGGGCAGAGGGCTCGCCGCGGCCGCCTGCGGCCGGTGTCGCTCCAACTCGCCGCGCAGCAGGGCGAGGTGGACCTCCTTCACGTCGGCGCACGGGTCCACACCCAGCTCGTCCCCGAGGCGGGCCCTCAGCTCCTCGTAGACGGAGAGTGCGTCCGACTGCCGTCCGGCCGAGGCGAGCGCGCGCATCCTGAGGCCCGCGATCCGCTCGCTCAACGGCCGCTGTGCGCCGGCCGCTTCGAGGTCGGCGAGTACGTCCGCCGAGCGCCCTTCCCGTATCTCCGCCTCGAAGCCGTCCTCGACCGCCGCGGCCCGCAGATCGTCGAGCCGGGTGGCGACCGGCCCGGCGAAGGGGGCGTCGAGCACATCGGCGAGGGCGGACCCGCGCCACAGCGCAAGCGCTTCCCGGAGCGCACGCGCCGCTTCACCACTGCGCTGTGCGGCCAGCGCGCGCCGCCCGGCGCCCGCGAGCTGCTCGAAGCGGTGGACATCCACATGCGCTTCCTGTACGTCGAGGCGGTAGCCGCCGGCGACGGACTCGACCACCGCGTGGCCACGCAGGGACTTGCGGAGTCTGGAGACCAGGGCCTGCAGGGCGTTGGCGGCGTCGGCGGGCGGCTGTTCGCCCCAGAGCCCGTCGACCAGGCCGTCCACGCCGACGGGCCGGCCGCCTTCCAGAGCGAGGCGCGCGAGCAGCATCCGCAGCCGTACACCGCCGATCTCGACCGGCCCGGAGTCGCTCCCGGCCTGTACCGGACCGAGCAGGTCCACCTTCAGTGCCACGCGTCCCCCGGCCTTCCCTTGTTCGAACCTCGTCGCTCAACGCGGCCCAAGAATCACTCAGTTGGGTCCGCCGGTAAAGGCCTGTTCGGTTCGTGGACCGCCCTTGAGCGAAACGTTGCGCCAGTCATTGTCGATCACGTCGTACGCGACGTTCGCACAGCACTTCCCTGTGTGACGGATGCACTACTCCGCGTACTGCACAGTGATCACCGCGCCGCTTCGGCGCGAGGCAGTGCAACTGGAGGCACACACATGTCCGTAGGCGAAGAGATCCGTACCGCCGAGAGCCGGCCGCAGCAGAGTCTGGGGACGGCGGCAGCGCGGAATCTGGCCACGACGACCAAGTCCGCACCGCAGATGCAGGAGATCAGCTCGCGCTGGCTGCTCAAGTCGCTGCCGTGGGTGCAGGTGCAGGGCGGTGCCTACCGGGTGAACCGGCGGCTCAGCTACTCCGTCGGCGACGGCCGGGTGACCTTCGTGAAGACCGGTGAGCGGGTCGAGGTGATCCCCGCGGAGCTGGGCGAACTGCCGCCGCTCAGGGACTTCGAGGACCTGGATGTGCTGACCGAGCTGGCCCGCCGCTGCGAGCAGCGGGAGTTCGCGCCCGGTGAGGTGCTCGCCCACTTCGGCTCCCCGTCCGACGAGGTGTTCCTGCTCGCGCACGGCCGCGCCGAGAAGGTCCGTACGGGCCCCTACGGTGAGGACGCCGAGCTCGGGATGCTCGCCGACGGTTCGTACTTCGGCGAGGCGGGACTCGTCGACGTGGACGCGCTGTGGGAGTACTCGGTGCGTGCGGTGACCAGCTGCACCGTGCTGGTGCTGCCGATCGGCTCGTTCCAGCAGGTCGTCGAGCGCACCCCACTGCTGCGCAAGCATCTGGACCAGTTGCGGGAGATGCCCAGCCAGCGCACCAACAAGTACGGCGAGAAGGAGATCGACCTGTCGGCCGGCCATGTCGGCGAGGCGCAGATCCCCAGCACGTTCGTCGACTACGACTCCGCTCCGCGCGAGTACGAACTGAGCGTCGCCCAGACCGTGCTGCGCATCCACACCCGTGTCGCGGACCTCTACAACCAGCCGATGAACCAGACCGAGCAGCAGCTGCGGCTCACGGTCGAGGCGCTCAAGGAGCGCCAGGAGCACGAGCTGATCAACAACCGTGAGTTCGGGCTGCTCGCCAACTGCGAGTACGACCAGCGCATCCAGCCGCACGACGGTGCGCCCAGCCCCGACGACATGGACGAACTCCTGAGCCGCCGCCGGGGATCCAAGCTGTTCCTCGCGCACCCGCGGGCGATCGCCGCGTTCGGCCGCGAGTGCAACAAGCGCGGGCTCTACCCGGAGCCGGTGATGTTCGAGGGCCACCAGGTGCCGGGGTGGCGCGGTGTGCCGATCCTGCCGTGCAACAAGATCCCGGTCAGCGAGTCCCGTACGACCTCGATCCTGTGCATGCGTACGGGTGAGGACGAGGCGGGTGTCATCGGTCTGCGCCAGGCCGGTATCCCCGACGAGATCGAGCCCAGCCTGTCGGTGCGCTTCATGGGCATCAACGAACAGGCGATCATGTCCTACCTCGTCACCGCCTACTACTCGGCGGCCGTGCTCGTACCGGACGCGCTGGGCGTTCTGGAGAACGTCGAGATCGGACGGTGGCGTTGAGCGCCCAGGGCTCTTCGGGCACCCAGCCCTTCACGCTGCCGACCTGCTACCTCCCGTACCCCGCGCGGCTGAATCCGCACACCGCGCGGGCCCGGGAGGAGTCCACGCACTGGGCGCGCGGGATGGGGATGCTGGAGGGCTCGGGGGTGTGGGACGCGGACGACCTCGCGGCCCACGACTACGCGCTGCTGTGCGCGTACACCCATCCCGACTGCACCGCCGAGCAGTTGACCCTGGTCACCGAGTGGTACGTGTGGGTCTTCTTCTTCGACGACCACTTCCTGAAGCTCTTCAAGCGCACGCTCGACCGGCGCGGCGGCAAGGCGTACCTCGACCGGCTCCCCGACTTCATGCCCCTCGATCCGTCGACGGGCATGCCCGAGCCGCAGAACCCGGTCGAGGCGGGCCTCGCCGACCTGTGGCGGCGCACAGTGCCGCACATGGGCGCGGACTGGCGGGAACGTTTCGCGACGAGCACCCGCAATCTGCTCAACGAGTCGCTGTGGGAGCTCTCCAACATCAACGAGGGCCGGATCGCCAACCCGGTCGAGTACATCGAGATGCGCCGCAAGGTCGGCGGTGCGCCTTGGTCGGCCCAGCTCGTCGAGTACGTGACGGCGCAAGTCCCCGCTTCAGTGGCTCTTTCGAGGCCGCTGCGCGTGCTCATGGACACGTTCTCGGACGCGGTGCACCTGCGCAACGACCTCTTCTCGTACCAGCGCGAGATCGAGGAGGAAGGCGAGCTCAGCAACGGTGTCCTCGTCCTGGAGACCTTCCTGGGCTGTACGACCCAGGAGGCGGCGGACGCGGTCAACGAGCTGATCACCTCGCGGATGCAGCAGTTCGAGAACACGGCGCTCACCGAGCTGGCGCCCCTGTTCCTGACCGAAGGGCTGCGGCCCGACGAGTGCGCCGCCGTGGCCGCGTATGTGAAGGGGCTGCAGGACTGGCAGTCGGGCGGGCACGAGTGGCACATGCGGTCCAGCCGCTACATGAACGAGGGGGCGGTGAGCGGGAGTTCTCCGGCGCTGGGCATGGGCGCCCTGTCGCTGAAGGACCTGCTCGCGGCGACGGGTGCCGGTCGCGTACGCAGCCACACCCACCTGCCGCACCAGTCGGTGGGCGGCTGGCAGGTGCCGGAGATCCACATCCCGTACCCGCTCTCCCTCAGCCCGCATCTCGCCGCGGCCCGTGCCCATCTCCTTTCCTGGGCACGGGAGACGGGGATCCTCGAAGCCCAGCTCGGTGTGCCGGGCTCGGACGTCTGGGACGAGCACAAGATGGCCGGGTACGACCTGGCCCTCTGTGCGGCGGGCATCCATCCGGACGCGAGTCTCGCCCAGCTGGATCTGACCACCCAGTGGCTGGCGTGGGGTACGTACGGGGACGACCTGTTCCCCGTGGTCTACGGCCGTCCGCGCGATCTGCTGGGTGCACGCTCCTGCGTGGAGCGGCTGCGCCTGTTCGTCCCCCTCGACCTGGGAGCGACTCCACCGGCGCTCACGGCCCTGGAACGCGGCCTTGACGACCTGTGGCGACGCAGCGCAGAGCCCATGTCCCCCGCCGCGCGTACGGACTTCCGTCGCGCGATCGAGGACATGCTCGACAGCTGGCTCTGGGAGCTCGCCAACCAGGCGCAGCACCGGATCCCGGACCCGGTCGACTACGTCGAGATGCGCCGGCAGACGTTCGGCGCGGACTTCACGATGAGCCTGTGCCGTATCGGCCACGGGAAGTCGGTCCCACCGGAGGTCTACGCCAGCGGAACCCTCCGCGCGCTCGAAAGCTCCGCGGCCGACACCGCCGGGCTCCTCAACGACCTCTTCTCGTACCGCAAGGAGATCGAATACGAGGGTGAACTCCACAACGCCGTCCTGGTGGTCCAGAACTTCTTCGACTGCACCCGCGACCAGGCCGGCGCGATCGTGACGGACCTGCTCCACTCACGCCTGTCGCAGTTCCAGCACGTGGCCGCCCATGAACTCCCCGTTCTGTACGAGGACTTCGCTCTGGCTCCCGCCGCGCGCGAGGTGCTCGACGGATACGTCCGCGAACTGGAGAACTGGCTGATCGGCATCCTCAACTGGCATCAGAACGTGCGCCGTTACCGCGAACAGGACCTCAGCCACGGCCCGCTGCCACCACTGACGGGCCTCGGTACGTCGGCGGCGCGGGTGTTCTCCGTCACCGGGTGAGCTCAACTCCTGTGTGGATCAGTACGGTTGCCCCGTATTGATCCACACGGGAGGGGATTCACCTCATGTCTGCCACCACTGCTCTCGCCGCCGGCCGCCGCCGGCGCCTCTACCGCACCGCCGCGGCCATGGCGGCCGTCACCGGTCTCGCCCTCCTGCCCTCCGCGGCGGGTGCGACGCCGGGCAGCGGGGTCACCGGCACGATCCTCGCGAAGGGCACCTCCGAGGACACCCTGCGCCTGAAGGCCAAGGGCCGCACGGACGTCACGGTCCGCACGATAACGATCGCCCCCGGCGGCTCCACGGGCTGGCACTACCACCCCGGCCAGGTCCTCGCGGTGGTCCAGGAGGGCACCCTCACCCGCACCCTGGCGGACTGCACGGTCGAGACGACCCCGGCGGGCGGCTCCTTCGTGGAACAGGGCGGCGCCAAGGACGTCCACATCGGCCGCAACCTGACCACGAAGCCGGTGGTCCTCTACGTCACCTACCTGCTCCCCGAGAGCAGCCCCCTGTCGGTGGACGCTCCGGATCCGGGCTGCTGATCCTCACAGCTCGCCGGTGACGACCCCGCGCCGCACACGACGAAGGCCCCTCACCGGAGTGAGGGGCCTTCGTGTCTGTGCGCCGCCAGGGACTCGAACCCCCAGCCGCGTGTGGCGTGCCGGAAGCGATCCGTGCATGACGAAAGCCCCCCACCGAAGTGAAGGGCTTTTCGTGTCTGTGCGCCGCCAGGGACTCGAACCCCGGACCCGCTGATTAAGAGTCAGCTGCTCTAACCAACTGAGCTAGCGGCGCTTGACGAGTAAATAGTACCTGGTCCGGTGGGGTGGTCCCGACCATTTACCCGGGGCCCGGGAGAGTCAGCGGCCGAGGAGGTCCTCCCTGCCCTGCTCCCGGTAGCGCTCGAGCAGCTCCGTCAGGTCGGCCGGTGAGAAGGGCCGGTACTCCGGGGAGGTTCCGGCGCGCCACCACACCGGGTCCGCGCACTGGAAGCCGTCCCGGCGCAGGCCCACCCGATGGACCTTGTTCGTCGCCGTGACCGGCATCCGCGGCACGATGCGCAGATACGTGGGGAGCATCTTCGGGCCGAGGTCGGACTGGGAGGCGAGGAACGACGAGAAGGCGGAAGGGTCGAAGGCCGCCCCGTCCCGCAGCGCCACAGAGGCCATCACCTGGTCCCCCGCCACCGGATCCGGCACCGCGTACACCGCCACCGCCGAGGCATCCGACCACCTCGCGAGGATGTTCTCGATCATCGCGGCGGCCAGGTTCTCGCTGTCCACCCGCAGCCGGTCGTCCGTGCGGCCCGCGAAGTAGAGGAAGCCGGCCTCGTCCCGGTAGAAGAGGTCTCCGGTCCAGTACCAGCCGTCCCGCACCCGCGCGGCGTCCGCCGACGGATTGCGCCAGTAGCCCTCGAAGACGTTCCGGCCGCGGTTGACCAGCTCGCCTATCGCCGTATCGCCATTGAGAAGGCGGCCGCCCGGGCCGAAGCGTGCGGGCGGGCAGACGGTACGGGTGGCCGGGTCGACCACGGCGAGATCGTCCCCTGGCGTGGCCCGGCCGATCGCGCCCGGCGGTGTGTCCGCCGTGCGCTGGATCGAGGCGCCGCCCTCGGACGATCCGTACCCCTCGACCAGCCGCACCCCGAAGCGGTCGGCGAACCGCCCCGCGTCCACCGCACCCGCCTCCGTCCCGAACCCGACCCGCAGCGGGTTGTCCCGGTCGTCGTCCGCGGGCTCGGTGGCCAGGAGGTACTGGACGGCCCGGCCCACGTACGTGAAGTAGGTCGCGCGGTATTTCCGTACGTCGGACAGGAACGCCGAGGCCGAGAAGCGCCGCCGCAGCGCCACCCCCGCGCCCGCCGCCAGCGCCGGGGCCCAGTCGGCGATCACCGCGTTCCCGTGGAACATCGGCATACAGATGTAGTGCACGTCGTCGGGGCGTACGTCGAAGAAGCGGCGGAGCGACTGGCCGGCTCCCGCGAGCCGCCCCTGCGTACAGATGGCCGCCTTCGGCGCACCGGTCGAGCCGGAGGTGAAGTAGAGGAGGATGCGGGAGCGGGGCCCGACCTCACCGACCGTGTGCTCCCCCGGCTTCGCCCCCTCGTACGCCGCGAGGAGCTCGGCGTACTCCTCCGCATCGGAGACGAGGATGCGCACACCGGGCAGTTCCAGGCCTGCCAGGAGGGGCAGCTGCGACCGCTCGGTAAGCAGGATCCGCGCCTCGGTGTGCAGGATGTCCCGGGCCAGCTCGGCGCCGCGCCGCGTCGGGTTGATCCCGGCCACGGCGGCGCCGGCGAGCGCGGCGGCACTCAACCACCTGGGGAACTCAGGTGTGTTGTCGAGCAGCACCGCCATGTGCGGCTCGGCCCCGCGCGGCATCAGATCGGCGAGCAGCGCGGCGCGCGCCGCTGCCGCGGCGGCCACCTGGTGATGGCTGTACACCTCGTCCTCGAACCAGAGCCCGGGCCGGTGGTCGGCCCAGCGGGCTTGGACGAGATCCGCGACGGTTGCGTCAGCACCTTGGGTACCCATGCCGCCGTACGGTAATTGACGGACCGTCAGATGTGGAGAGCGCCGCCTTCGTCACATCAGGGCATCATGAACTCCGGCGCCGAGGACATCGACGAGTACAGCAGCATGAAGAAGACGCAGAACGACACCATCACCCCGCAGAAGACGAGGACTCCTGCGCTCGCGGCGACGTTGAGGCCGGGCTGGGGCCGGTGCGCCGTGGCCCGCTCGGGACGCTCGGCCGCGTAGTGCACGGGCACGATGTCCCCCTCCACCCGCGCCCCCGGCCCGTTGGTCTCCTCGAAGCGGATCGCGCGCCCCTCGCGCGTCAGGAACTCGTACACGTGATGCTGCGTGGTCGACGTGCTGCCGTCCCTGCTGCCCGACGTCGTCGTATAGGCGCGCAGACAGCGCGCCTGCGCGGTCAGCCCGCTGCGCCACGCGGCGCTCAACTCACGTGCTCTGCCGATCGACTTGACCGCGATGAGGACGGCAACGGCCGCGATCAAGGTCGGCACCGCATAGAAGAAGAAGTCCATCGCATCCCCCCGGATCCACGCACACCGCACGAGAAGCGGTGTGCGCGGACCCTATGCCCGCAGGCCAGAGGGGAAGAACCCGATCTGAGCAAGATCTGAGCAACCGGCCACGGGGGTGCGACGGCGAGGTCAGAACTGAACGTCCGAGCACGCGTAGAACGCGTTGCCCGTGTCCGCGATCGTCCACACCGCGAGGATGACGTGGCGCCCGGACTTGCCCGACGGCAGCTGGCCGCTGTGCGAGAGCGTCGCCGGCGGCTGACCGCTGAATGGGACGGTGAGGAACGGCGCGGTGTCCAGGGACGCCCGGGAGAGCGGGGCGCTCTGGTTCCAGCCGTTCTTGGTGATGTAGTAGCGGAAGTCGGTCGTGGAGTGCCGCGCCGTGAACTGCCAGCGGAACGTGTACGTCGAACCGCTCGACACGGATGTGGCCGGCCACGCCCCGCCGCCCGGCTTGGTGGGCGAGTTGAGCGCGTCGAACTGCCCGAGACCCGCCGAACAGATCTTGCCGTCCGCCGGACCCGCGGCCGGGAAGCCCTTGGGGCCCTCGACGCTCTGCGGCTCCCACTGGATGGCGCCGCAGCCGGTCACCGTGCCGTTCTGGCACAGCTTCTGGCGGCTGATGGGCAGGTCGGTGTAGCCATGGCCGCTGGCGCCTCCGGACGACAGCGCGAACGCTCCGGCCGTCGCCAGACCCACCAAGGCCGCGTACGTCTTCTTTCTCCGCATACTGCTGCTCCTGGGGCTCGTGATGTGGGGGTGAGCTCGAGCGCTGCGCAGTGCTCCGTGCGGAAGTGCAGGATCCGGCAAGGCAGGATCCGGGGATGCAAGATCCGGAAGTACATGGTCCGGTCTAGACCAAGTCCCAGATTATTGCGAGTAGTTGAACATGTCCATACCAATAGTGGAGAGGATCCGGTCAGCCCGCCCCCTCGATTCCTCCACAAGTTCGCCATTGGGCCCGTCGTTAGTCCGCACCCAGTCCTCGGCGCCTCGCCGCGTACGACCACCCGTCAACTGCCGCTCCACAAGCCGTAGTTGACGCACCCCGTCCGGCGCCTCGACGTACCACAGCGCGCCCATGAGCCCCCGCGCCTCGCGCCACCCGGGCAGATCACAGGCGAGATAGTTCCCCTCGGTGACGACCAGCCGGGCAGCCGGCGCGACTCGGTGCCGCGCCGCCACCGGTTCGTCCAGCGTCCGGTCGAAATCCGGTACGTAGAGGTCGCGGCCGGTCTCCGTCAGGACCCGCCGCAGCAGCGCCAGATACCCGTACACGTCGAAGCTCGGCTCCGAACCCTTGCGGGCCGTGAGCCCCAGCCGCGCCAACTGCGCGTTGGACAGATGGAATCCGTCCAACGGCAGATACGCGGCCTCCTCCCCGATCCGCTCCACGAGCGCCCGCGCGAGCGTGGACTTCCCGGCGCCGGGCGGACCGGCGAGACCGAGCAGCACGCGCGGGCCACCGGCAGCGGTCAGCTTCCGGGCGTCCGCCACCAGCGCATCGAGCGTGGGTACGGGGGTGGACTCGGGCTCCGCGTCGGCAGGCTCAGCGATCTCCATGACCCGTATAGAACGCCACCGTCAGGTCCTTCACCAGTGCCTTGCGCTCGTAGTCGTCCAGTTCGACAAGACCGCGCATGGTCAGCCGCGTCACCGTGTCCTCCACGGAGTCGACGACATGGGTCAGCACGCTCTCGCGGTGGCGGGCGTCGAGCGCCGCGATCCGCCGGCGCTGCATCACCTCGGCCACCTCCGGCGCGTACTCGATCCGCGTCGGCTGCGCCGAGAAGACCTCGAGACCGGCCGGCTCCGCGTCCGCCACGAGCAGCCGGGTCAGCGCGTCACCCACGGCCTCGGCGTTGCGCAGCGTCGGCCCGTCGCCCTGGAAGGCGTCGGCCGGCAGCTGCGAGAGCACCCGCGCCATGGCCGCCTCCACGCACTCGCGCAGATACGTCTCGTGGTCCGCCACACCGAGCGTCGCCCGCGCGGTGTCCTTCACCCGCCACACCACGAGCACCACCACCCGCAGCGCCGCACCCTGCGCGTCCACGGCCGGCATCGGTTCACTGCGCCAGTGCCGCAGCCGTACGTCGACCCGGCGCCGCTTCAGGAACGGGTTGATCCACACGAGCCCGGTCCGTCGCACACTCCCCCGGTAGCGCCCGAAGAGCGAGACCACCCAGGCCCGCCCGTTGCGTCCGCGCCCCAGACCGCCGAAGGCGCAGAGCGCCAGCGCGCCCGCACCGGCGAGCACCCCCCACTGCGCGGGACCGGGCTCGGCGCCCTCGATCAACGGCAATCGCGCGAGCCGCAGCGCGAACTCCGGCACCAGACCCGCCCACCAGAGCCCGGCGCCCAGCCCCCCGAGGCCGACCGCACCGGCGGCCACGGCCACCGCGCCGGACAGAACGGACGCCGGCCGTTCCACCAGCGACTCGTCCACGGGCAGCGCCACCCGCGCCGGGGCCCGCAGCGCGGGCCTGCGCGCCACCCGGGGCTGCTCCCCGGTCCCCTGCCGCGCCCGGCCCACCACGGAGGCGGCCGCCGGACCGGCGGCAGGCGCCGGATCATCACGGAACAACAGATGTACGGGGATCTCGGTGGTCGACTCGTTCTGGATCAGCCGCACCCGCTCGGGCCCCACGGCCCCGGTTCCCGTCTCCGCCGTTGTCATCGCACCCTCCGTACCACCGCAGCCGACCTCCGCCACCGACCTGTCACCGCACGCGTCACGCGCGGACCTGTCCTCACGAGAACAACCGCCGCCATGTCTCGGGCCCCGGCGCCCCGTCCGCCGCACCGCCCCGCCAGCCCTGCGCCCGCTGGAACGCCTCGACCGCGCGCCGGTCGGCCTCGCCCCAGCGCGGTCCCGGACCCTGTGCGTAGAACCGCCCGTACCCCTTCTGCACGAGCCGGCGCCCGAGCGCGGTCACGAAGTCGTTCGACTGCCCGGGACGGAACATCCCGCGCCCCGGGTACGCCGCCGCCCTGCCGGCCGCGCCCGAAGCGGTGGCCGTGATGTCCCTGCCCTTGCCGCTCGTCAGGTACTCCCAGGTCAGCGGCCCCGGCAGACCGTCGGCAGCGGCGCCGCGCCAGCCCTGCGCGAGCTGGAAGGCCTGGGTGGCTTTGCGGTCCGCCTCGCCCCACACCGGTCCGGGCCCCTGCGCGTAGAAGCGCTTCGCGCCGCGCTCGACGAGCATCTTCCCGAGCGTGGTCACATACGGGCCGCGCACACCGGGACCGAACGCCGCACGGCCCGGGTAGCGGGCGGGGGCGCCGGACGAGGCCGCCGTCAGGGCCTTGTAGCGATAGGCCGTATAGCGCTTGGAATAACTCCAATACGCGTACGGGGTGGCCTGTTTGCGGGTGTGCGGTCGGGCCTGTTCATAGGCGAGGTAGTAGGCGCGGGTGTAATCCGTCCAGCCCCCGAAAATCGTCACGTGCGAACCCTTTTCCGGATCGGCGGGATTGTGGAACAGCAGAATGTCACCGGGCTGCAGCTGATCCCGGCTGATCTGCACGGCGAACCGGTCGAGCGTTCCGGTCCATTGGTTCGAGCCGAGATTCCAGGCCATCGAGACGAATCCCGAGCAGTCCTGCCGGTATCCGTCGCCCCAGTACTTCTCCAGGCTGTACGGCACCTCTGCGGACACCCAGGTCTTGGCCCGCTTGATGATGTCGGCCCTGGTGGTGGACCGGAGCTTCCCGGCCGCCGGGGCCCCGGGCGCACCGGGCGCACCGGCCGCACCGGGCTTCGCGGCCACTCCGGAGGGCCCGTGCAGCGGGGCCGCGGTGCCCTGCGGATAGCCGAGCGAGTCGTCGGCGGCGGGGTCGGGATCGTCGACGGACGGGCGGACCATCGGATGGGCGACCGCACAGGTGACCTCGGAGCCGGCCGCGAGCAGGGTGCCTGCCGCGGTGACGGTGACCAGGGCGCGCCGTGCGCAGTCGGCCGCCGAAAAACGTGCGGTCCGCATCGCTCTCGTACTGCCCAGCTGAAGACAGCCTGCGCAGTCGCATACGTCCGCGGGTTCGAATTCTTCGAAGAGAAGCGGAGCGGATTCTCCGAGTGGAGTGGATTCCTCGAAGGACGGCAGTCCCGCCGCAGAGGATTGCATGCGATCTACCTCACACTCGGGAATGGTTCGGGAAATCGCCGTACACGGATCTGCATGGTCGTCAGTTTCCCAACTGCTCCCGGATATCGCATGTTGACGGTCCGAATGCTGTACGCGGACGGCCCAGCGCCCCGGCCCCCGCGCCCGGGCGTGGTCACAAGCACCCCGCACCGTCCGGTAGAGTTCTCCGGGTCAGACAGGCGCCGCTAGCTCAGTTGGTTAGAGCAGCTGACTCTTAATCAGCGGGTCCGGGGTTCGAGTCCCTGGCGGCGCACAGACACAGAAGGCCTTCCACCTCACGGTGGGAGGCCTTTCTGCTGCGTACGGGCACTCTCTTTCTCTGCGTACCGGGCCTGGACAAGCCGTGCTCCGGATACGGTGTCGCCCATGGCCAGCGACATACAGGAGCGCATCAAGAAGCTCATCATCGACCGGCGGCTGCCGTCGGGGGCCTCGCTGCCCACCGAGCCCGAGCTGATGGCGCTCCTCGGCGTGAGTCGCAATTCCGTGCGAGAGGCACTCAAGGCTCTCCAGGCGATGGGAATCGTGGAGATCCGGCATGGATTCGGTACCTATGTGGGACCGATGTCCGTCGCACCCATGATCGAGGGACTCACCTTCCGCACGGTCGCCGGCCACTACCGCGGCGAGGACAGCCTGTTGCAGCTGCTCGAGCTGCGCGAGGCCGTCGAGACGGGTCTCATCGCCCGGCTCGCGGGCCGCGTCCCCGCCTCCGACCTGGCCGAACTCGACGCGCTCATCGAACGGATGGAGCGCGAGGCGGCCGAGGGCTCGGTGGCCGCGGAGACCGACCGGGCCTTCCACGCGACGCTCTACCGGGGCCTGGGCAACCTTCTGCTCGGCGAGGTGCTCGAGGCGTTCTGGGACGCCTTCCACAAGGTGCGCACCGATCTCGTCGACGTACCGCAGGACCCGAAGGTGACCTGTCGCCAGCACCGGGAGATCCTGGACGCCGTTCGTTCGGGGGATGTACTCAGGGCCGAGCAGGCGATCCGCGAGCACTTCGGTAACATTCGCACCCGGGTGGCCTCAACTGCCCCAACTGACGCCTGAAACCGCACGTATGACAAGTAAACACCTCGTATCGCTCTTGCGATCAAGCCAGGGGTCGTAGAACCCTGGCCTGGAGATTGGGAGCCTTGGGCTGCCATGGGGCGGACGGTACGAGGCAGTTGGGGGTCCTCGTCTCCGCCGCAGGGTGAAGGGGCAGTGCGGGGAGGGGACTCCGACGCTGTATACAGCCGGGTTTCCGGTTGTGAAACGCTGGGGGTTCCCGTTCATGAAGCAGGGCGGGGCGGGCATCATGCAACCGGAAGGTGCCCTTTCCATGTCCTGAGTGACAGGTGGGGTGGCCAGCCAGTGACGCGCCCGCGGGAGTCGAGGGGGACTCCGGCAGGCGGAAGGACCGACGAACACGCAGACCAGTGCGTGCGGGGGGATGACTCATGACGTCGACGCCGACGGGCGCCCGGCCGGGCTCGGACCCGACCGAGACGACCCAGTTGCGCGTGCCATCGCATCGGACGGGTGGCTTCCGGAGAATCAAGAAGACGCTGCCGAGGTACGACTACGAGCACTACAGCCGGCTCGCGGGGCCGCTGACCAACCCCGATCCGAGCAAGCCCTACAAGGTGCAGTACCGCACGCTGCTCTCCCAGGAGCCGCACCGGATCCGGGCCGCCCTGATGCTGGGCGCGGCGCCGCTGCTCTCGCTCATCCTCCTCGCCTGGCTGCTCCAGCCGGAGCACTGGACCGAGCGGGACTACGTGCCGAACGGATATCTGGAGTACCTCGACGTCGTCATGCTGGTCTCGATCGGCCTGATCGAGTTCTTCCGCTGCATGAACGTGCTGTCCAACGCGCACGCCACGCTCGTCGCCCGTGACCCGATCCCGGTGGTTCCCGAGACCGGCACGCGCGTCGCGTTCCTCACCTCGTTCGTGCCCGGCAAGGAGCCGATCGAGATGGTGACCAAGACCCTGGAGGCCGCGGTCAAGCTGCGCCACCGCGGTCTCCTTCACGTCTGGCTGCTCGACGAGGGCGACGACCCCGAGGTCAAGGCGGTCTGTGCCCGGCTCGGCGTGCACCACTTCTCCCGCAAGGGTGTCGCGCGGTGGAACCAGAAGAAGGGTCCGCACCGCGCCAAGACCAAGCACGGCAACTACAACGCCTGGCTGGACGCGCACGGCGACGACTACGAGTACTTCGCCTCCGTCGACACCGACCACGTGCCGATGCCCAACTACCTGGAGCGGATGCTCGGCTTCTTCCGCGACCCGGATGTCGGCTTCGTCATCGGCCCGCAGGTGTACGGCAACTACGACTCGTTCGTCACCAAGGCCGCCGAGTCCCAGCAGTTCCTCTTCCACGCGCTGATCCAGCGCGCGGGCAACGCGTACGGCTCCCCGATGTTCGTCGGCACCTCGAACGCGGTACGGATCAGCGCCCTCAAGCAGATCGGCGGTCTGTACGACTCGATCACCGAGGACATGGCGACCGGCTTCGAGATCCACCGCCACCGCAACCCGCGCACGGGCAAGAAGTGGCGCTCGGTGTACACACCGGACGTGCTCGCCGTCGGTGAGGGGCCGAGCGCCTGGACGGACTTCTTCACCCAGCAGATGCGATGGTCGCGCGGTACGTACGAGACGATCCTCAAGCAGTACTGGAAGGGCTGGTACTCGCTTCCGCCGAGCAAGCTCTTCAACTACACGATGATGATCATCTTCTACCCGATGTCGGCTCTCAACTGGATCCTGGCAGCGCTGAGTTGTGCGCTGTTCCTGGGCCTGGGCGCCTCGGGTGTCAACATCGACCCGACGATCTGGCTGATGCTGTACGGCAACGCCTCGGCGCTGCAGATCGGCCTGTACATCTGGAACCGCCGGCACAACGTCTCGCCGCACGAGCCCGAGGGCTCCGGCGGTGTGGCCGGCATGGTGATGTCCGCGCTGTCCGCGCCGCTGTACGCGAAGGCGCTGATCGACTCGATGCTGCGGCGCAAGTCCAAGTTCGTGGTCACGCCGAAGGGTGACTCGGCCTCCCCCGACCGCTGGTTCGGGACCTTCCGCTACCACTGGTACTTCATCCTGATCTTCGGCGGCTCGATCGGTGCCGGGTTCTACTACGGGCACGCCCACCCCGCGATGATCACCTGGGGTGTGATCGCCATGCTGATCACGGCCACGCCCGTCTTCGTATGGCGCTGGCAGATCAAGCAGGACAGGAAGAAGCCCAAGCACGGTGCTTCACGAGGTGGTCCGGCGACCGGTGCGCCGACGCCGGCCGCGGTGCCCCAGCAGGGCGCCGCACCGCACAACCAGGAGCGTCCCAGCTGGGCCGCGACCGCCCAGCCCGGACAGCCCGGGCGCCCCGACCAGACCATGCAGATCGCCCTTGGGGGACGTAAGAAATGACCGTCGGCTCCACGCCGGTGAAGCACACCCGCCGCCGCGCCCGCCGCATAGCGATAGGCGCGGCGGTGGTGCTTGCGCTCGCCGGAATGAACGGTCCCGCTCTATGGCGTTTCGCCTCCGAGCAGTACCACGACTACAAGATCAACAGGCCTGAGTACAAGGCCGACAACGGCAAGTGGGACATCGTCGACGTCCCCGACGAGTTCAAGCTGAACACGATCCACGCGGCGCTCCTGCACACGGGGAAGGTGCTGCTCGTCGCGGGCTCGGGCAACAACCAGAAGAACTTCGACGCGAAGAAGTTCGACACCGTGCTCTGGGATCCGGTGAAGAACACCTTCAAGAAGATCCCCACCCCCAACGACCTGTTCTGCACCGGGCACACCCAACTCCCGGACGGCAAGCTCCTGGTGGCGGGCGGCACGAAGTCGTACGAGAAGCTCAAGGGCGATGTCACCAAGGCCGGCGGCCTGATGATCGTCCACAACGAGTCCCCGGACAAGCCGATCACCCTGCCCGAGGGCACCAAGCTCACCGGCAAGGAGAACGGCAAGACCTTCGTCCTGACCGAGTCGATCGTGGTCGAGCGCGCGAAGAAGACCTTCGACCCGGAGACCGGGAAGTTCACCGGTAACAAGCCGGGGCTCGAGCGGGTCTACGTCGAGGCCGAGAAGAGCGGCAAGAAGTACGAGACCGGCACCGAGGACAACTACAAGATCGAGGGCCTGAGCGGCGCCGACGCCAAGAACACGTACGGCATCGCGCAGAAGCTCGCCCTGGACAAGAAGGACTTCCAGGGCATCGACGACGCCTACGAGTTCGACCCGGTGGCCGAGAAGTACATCAAGGTCGACCCGATGAACGAGTCGCGCTGGTACCCCACGCTGACCACGCTCTCGGACGGCCGGATCCTCGCGCTCTCGGGCCTGGACGACATCGGCCAGGTCGTGCCCGGCAACCGCAACGAGGTGTACGACCCGGACACGAAGAAGTGGAGTTACGTCCCGCAGAAGCGGCAGTTCCCGACGTATCCCGCGATCTTCCTGCTGCCCAACGGCAAGCTCTTCTACTCGGGCGCCAACGCGGGCTACGGGCCCGACAACGTGGGCCGCGACCCCGGCATCTGGGACTTCGACACCAATGACTTCACCAAGGTGGGCGGCCTGTCCGACCCCAAGCTGATGGAGACGGCGGGCACGGTGTGGCTGCCGCCGGCGCAGGACGAGAAGTTCATGGTGGTCGGCGGCGGCGGTGTCGGTGAGTCGGAGGACTCCAGCGACAAGACCCGCATCATCGATCTCTCCGAGGACGACCCGGAGTTCAAGGACGGGCCCGCCTTCGACCAGGGCACACGCTATCCGCAGTCCTCGGTCCTGCCCGACGACACCGTGCTGATCTCCGGCGGCTCGAAGGACTACCGGGGCCGCTCCGGCTCCAACATCCTCGAGGCGCGCCTCTACGACGCCAAGTCGGGCGACATGCGCAAGGTCGCCGACCCGCTGGTGGGCCGCAACTACCACTCCGGCTCGCTGCTGCTGCCCGACGGCCGGGTGGTCTTCTTCGGTTCGGACTCGCTGTACGCGGACGAGGCCAACACCAAGCCCGGCGAGTTCGAGCAGCGGCTGGAGATCTACACGCCGCCGTACCTCTACCAGGGCTCCCAGCCCTCGCTGAGCAAGGGCCCCGGCTCGATCGAGCGCGGTGAGTCGGCCACGTTCAAGACCGAGCACGCCACGTCCATCACGAACGCTCGGCTGATCAGGCCGTCGGCGTCCACGCACGTCACGGACATCGACCAGCGCTCGATCGCCCTCGATCTGAAGAAGAGCGCGGACAGTGTCACGCTGACCGTCCCGAAGAACAAGAACCTGGTGCAGCCGGGCTGGTACATGCTGTTCGTCACCGACGACCAGGGTGTTCCGAGCGAGGCGCAGTGGGTGGAGGTCCCGGAGTAGGGATCAGCCGCGATACGTGACTGAGGGCGCCCCCTGGCTCAGGGGGCGCCCTCAGTCTCTGTGCTGTGCGGGTCAGTTGGCTTACTTGGCGTTCTTGGCGAGCCCCAGCGCGTACTCGGGCCACCACTCGCCTGCCTTCGGGCCGCCCCGGCAGTCGCCGTCCGACTCCCCCGGGCGCTTGATCCACAGATAGGCGTCCACGCGCTCGTCGGCCGTCTGAACCGTGGGCGCCTCACCGAGCGCGCGGCCCGGCGGGTTGCACCAGGGGTCCGACTCGCCCGTCTCCCAAGGGCCGTTGCCATTACGGCTGGTGTCGATGACGAAGGGCTTGCCGCCGACCTTGTCCGAGAGCTTCTTGCCGAACTCGATGGAGTCCTCGGTGCTGTAGTAGTTCGACACGTTCACCGCGAAGCCGTCGGCCTTGTCGATACCGGCGCGCTGCAGCGGCTCGTAGAACGAGTCCGGGTCGGCGGCGCCCGGGTTGCCGCCGTCGATGTACACCTTGGTGTTCTTCAGCGCGTGGAGCTTGTCGATGGCGCCCCTGAGCAGGTCGTAGCGCTCCTCGTGGAGCTCCTGCGGGGTGCAGTCGCCCACGAGGTGAAGGAGCGCGTCCGGCTCCAGGATCACGGTCGCCCTGCGGTCCTCGATACCCGCGGCCACCTCGTCGATGAACTTGCGGTACGCATCGCCGTCCGCCGCACCGCCCTTGGAGTACTGGCCGCAGTCGCGGTGCGGGATGTTGTAGAGCACGAGCAGCGCGTCGCGGTCGGCCGCCTCGGCGGCCTCGGTGAACCCTCGCGCCTGGTCCTGCGCATTCTCCGGCACGAGCCACTCGCCCGTCGGCTGCTCCGCGATCTTCTTGATCAGCTCTGCGTCCGCGTCCTTGTTCTCCTGCTGATACGTCGCCAGCTGCCTGGTCGCGTTCGTATCGGGATTGACCCAGTACGGGTCCGTGCCCTTCGGTTGCTGTGTCGCGCTCCCCTCGGGCTTGTCGGGATCGTCACTCGACGAGCAGCCGGTAGCCAGCAGCACCGCCCCCACGAGCGCCGCACCCGTCTTCACCGCCCCCCGGATCACCGCGGAACTGCTGTACATCCACTCCCCCTTGGGTGCACTGTCGGAGGTTCAATCCTGACATAGGTGCCGGTGGGCTTCGAGGTGTGCCGGGTCCGGCACACCTCATCGTGGACGACCTGTTACAGCGCCTGTAAGCAGGGTAGGCGCGGAGCGACCGATGCACCTGAGGAGGGCCCGATGGTCGATACGGGGAGGGACTTACGGCTGGCAGCAGTCCTCGTCGCCACGGCGGACACGCTGGGCGACGCCTTCGACATGCCCGAGTATCTGCGCCGTTTCGCCGATGACTGCGTGGAGGTGCTCGGCGCGGACGCGGCCGGCATCCTGCTCGTCGGCGCCGATGCCGACATCTCCATCGTCACCAGCAGCGACCCGCACGGCCATGTGCGTACGCTCCTGGAGATCCAGCACCAGGGCGGGCCCGCCCTGGACGCCTGCGCCGCCGGGGAGGCGGTCCCCCCGGTCCGGCTCGCCGGCCCCGAAGCGGCCGAGCGGTGGCCGCAGTTGACGGAACGGGCGCAGCGGCAAGGGATGACCGCGACCTGTGCGGTCCCGCTGCGCCGGGGCGACACTCTGATCGGCGCCCTGAACCTCTTCACCAACGGCCGGCCCGAGCACCACGTACTGCAGCTCGAACTGGCCCAGCTGCTCGCCGACGCGGCGGCGATCGGCCTGTCCCAGAGGCGGGCCCTCGACGACTGCAGGGCCCTGACCCGGCAGCTGCAGTCCGCGCTGTCCAGCCGGGTCCGTATCGAACAGGCCAAGGGGCTGCTCGCCGAGCGCTGGGGCGTCAAGGTGGACGCGGCGTTCACAGCGCTGCGGGCGCACGCCCGGCGGATGCGCCAACCGATCGACGCGATCGCCCAGGATCTGCTCGACGGACGGCTCACCGACACCGAGCTCGAAGCGGACCGTCCCGAGCGGTGGTGAGGACAACGGTGTCTGCGCCCGCTTCCCCTCCGCCACCACGGCACCATTCAGCCAACCGTCCGCGGCACCACTGAGCCGACCGTCCAGGAACTCACCCCGGTCAGCGGACCAACTGCCATTCATTCCGGTCGAGTTGGCAGTTCCCGGCTCTGGGCGAGCCAGGACTTCCGCTCTAGAGTGAGGTCAACGGCCCCAGCCCCCGGCCTACATCGACGACCCCCTCGCCGGAGTCCCCAGGCCCGGGCGGCCGTCACAGTCGCGCCCCCTCGTGGAACGGCTGGTTCTTCTTGCGCAGACTTCAGTGACTGGACCCCCAGACCTCCCGTGCCGGCGCCGGGTTTCTCCCGCAGCCCGTGCGCGCACGGTCGAGGACCGGCCCGGCCGGTGGCTCCGGGGGGAGCGGGCCACCGGCCGGGTCTGGTACGTCCAGGGGCGGCCGATCGAGGGTGATGGGCAAACGCGCGGTTGACAGCCCTCCCCCTGAGTTGGGACTCTCCGGACGACAAGTCCATACATCGAGGCGACGGTTGACAGGAACCCGGTGCGAATCCGGGGCGGTCCCGCCACTGTGACCGCGTAGGCGCTGCGTACCCACGTATCGCGTCCGCGGAAGTCAGGAACTGACCCGTCGTCCTCCTGCCATGGGGCGTGGAAACCCCGGAAGGAGACCCACCCGGATGTCCCTGCACTCGGCACAGCACCCGAGCACGACGGCGGCCCAGGACGCGACCACCAGGACGCGTGACTGGATGATCGCCGCCGCGGCCGCGATCGTGGCGATCATCGCCCTGTACGCGGTGTTCTTCGACCAAGGCACCCTGATCTCGGCGACCGGCGACTACCTGCACGAGTTCGCGCACGACGGACGGCACCTCTTCGGCGCCCCCTGCCACTGATCGGGGACCGAAGCACATCATGTCGACTCCAGTTCTCCCCCTGCTCGGCCGCGGTCTGATGGCGGGAGGAGCGGCGGGCCTCGCGGCCGGCCTCTTCTCCCTGCTGCTCGCCGAGCCCCTGATGGACCGTGCGATACGTCTCGAAGAGGCGCGCTCCCATGAGCACGCCGATGCGGGCGCCGCCGCGGTCCAGCACCACGAGGAGCTGTTCACACGCTCCACGCAGCACTTCGGCCTGGTCGTCACCTCGGTGGTGTTCGGCCTCGCCCTCGGCATCCTCTTCGCGATCGCCTACGCCTTGGTGCACCGCCGCAATCCGGCGGACTCCCCGTGGCCGCGCGCCCTGCTCTTCTCGGGTGCGGCCTTCCTCGCGATCTCACTGCTGCCGGCCCTGCGCTATCCGGCCAACCCGCCGGGCGTGGGCGACTCCTCCACCGTCTCCAACCGCCAGGCCCTGTGGCTGGCCGCCGTGGTGATCGGCGTCCTCGGCATGTTCCTGGTCTGGCAGGTGTACGTACGGCTCGCGGGCCGGAGCGTTCCGGTGCGTCAGGTCGCGGCGCTCTGCACGGGCATCGCGGTCCTCGCGGTCCTGTTCGCCCTGCCCGGCAACCCGGACGAAGTCCCCGTAGCGGCAACGCTGTTGTGGGACTTCCGGGTCCTGTCGATCGCCTCGCACGCCCTGCTGTGGGCGGTGTTCGCGGTGGTCTTCGGGGCGCTGGGGCTGCGGGCGTTCGCCCGGGCGGCCGTACCTTCGGCTGGACAGACCCCGCCCTCCCGGGGGCCGAGCCCTTCCAAGGCTACCGGCGCCCACTGACAACGCCGGCAGGCAAGGGGCCCCGACCGTTCCGCGGTCGGGGCCCCTTGCCTGTCAGATACGTGGTCAGGGTCCCTTGCCCGTCAAATACGCGGTCAGGGCCCTTCGCCCGTCAAATACGCGGAGACCACGACATTCGACGAGTAGGTCTTGCTCGCCCGGTCGAAGGTGCCGCCACAGGTGATCAGCCGCAGCTCGGCACGCCCGTCGGCGCGCACCCCGTACGCCTTGTCCGGGTCGAATCCCGCCCGGTCGTAGACCGCGACCTCCTCGACGGTGAACTCGGCGATCGTGCCGTCCGACCTGGTCACCCTGACCTTCTCACCGGGCTTGAGCGCGCTGAGGTTGTAGAACACCGCGGGCCTCGTGGTGGTGTCCACATGCCCGACGAACAGCGCCGTGCCCTTCGCACCCGGCTGCACCCCGCCCCCGTACCAGCCGACCACTCCGGCCTGGTCGTACGGCGGCGGTGCGATCGCACCCTCGCTGTCCAGGCCGCGCTTGATCACGGGGGCCTGCACTCCTATGGCCGGGATGTCGACGCGATGCGGCCTCGCCTCACCCAACGGCTTGATGGCGGGCGGAAGATCGACGGCGAGCAGCGGGCGTCCGACGGCGGCGACGTCCCCGGTCGCGGTGGAACCTCCGCCGGGCACCCCGGCGATCTCGCGGCCCCACAGCCACAGGCCCACGAGCAGCACCGCCCATGCGATGCCGGTGAGCAGCCGCCCGCTCCCCGAAGAACGGTCATGACCCATGGGGCTATGCGCCGCCTCGACGCCTGCGCACGAACCTGCCGGCCACGGCGAGGCCCGCGGCGGTCGCGAGCAGCAGCCCGATCAGGGCGTGCCGCCAGCCGGGTCCGGTGCTCGGCGCCTCCGCGCTCAGCGCGGCCGTACCACCGCCGCCCGCGCGGATCGGGGCGGTGGGAGTGGGCGTGACCTGGCTGACGACGGTGACCGTGCCCTTGGCCTTGCCGTCCTTGCCGTCACAGGTGACGGATACGTCGTACGTGCCGGGGGTGGCCGTCGACCGGATCATCGCCTCGCCGCTCAGCGGATACCCGGCGCCGTCGCGCCCGGTGAGCGCCCCGTCGGCGACGAACACCGACGACTTGGCCGCCCCCGTCGTCCCGTCGCACCCCGTGGCGCTCAGCTCGACCTGAGCGCCCGGCGCGACGGTGTTCGGACTGACTCTGACGGTCCCGTCCGCGGCGTACGCGGGTGCGGCGACTGCGAGGGCGGCGACGGCGGCGCACAGGGTGAGCCTGACCCGGGCTGAGGGCATGGTGGACCTCCTGGGTCGAGCCTGTCGCCCAGGGGTCCTGTGTGCATGCGGGTGTGGGCCGTCCGGGTGGCCCCCGACGGCCCCAGTCCCTAGACCAGCTCCACCAGATCCGCGATCGAGTCCACGATGTGCGAAGGACGGAACGGGTACTTCTCGACCTCCACCGGGGTCGTCAGACCCGTCAGGACCAGGTACGTGACCATCCCGGCCTCCAGGCCCGCGAGGACGTCCGTGTCCATCCGGTCGCCGATCATCACCGAGGTCTCCGAATGCGCCCCGATCGCGTTCAGACCCGTCCGCATCATCAGCGGGTTCGGCTTGCCCGCGAAGTACGGCTCCTTGCCGGTGGCCTTCGTGATCAGCGCGGCGACCGCACCCGTGGCCGGCAGCGGCCCTTCGAGGGACGGACCCGTCTCGTCCGGGTTCGTGCAGATGAAGCGGGCGCCGTTGTTGATCAGGCGGACCGCCTTCGTCATGGCTTCGAAGGAGTACGTACGCGTCTCGCCCAGCACGACGTAATCGGGGTCCGCGTCCGTCAGGACGTACCCGATGTCGTGCAGCGCCGTGGTCAGACCGGCCTCACCGATCACGTACGCCGTACCGTTGGGCCGCTGGTCGTCGAGGAACTTGGCCGTCGCGAGCGCCGAGGTCCAGATGTTCTCGACGGGGATGTCGAGCCCCATCCGCTTCAGACGGGCATGCAGATCGCGGGCCGTGTAGATCGAGTTGTTGGTGAGCACCAGGAACGGCTTGCCCGATTCCTTCAGCCGCTTCAGGAAGGCGTCGGCGCCCGGGATCGGCACACCCTCGTGGATGAGGACACCGTCCATGTCGGTGAGCCAGGATTCGATGGGCTTGCGCTCTGCCACGGGACTGATCTCCGCTTCTCGGCCGGTCCAGACGTCAGGCGGCAGGAGGCCGCCGGACACGGCCAGCGTAACGGGGCGGGCCGATCACGGCCCGCCCCGCCCAAGATCAGAGACAGCGCCTCGCCAGGCGTGTCACGCGATCCACACGTTGTCGACCGCCCAGAACCAGTTGTTCGTCCCGGTGTAGCGGAAGCGCACCTGGACGTTCGAGGCTCCGGACGGCACGTTCAGCGTGAGGTTCTGCCCCTGCGCGAGCGCGTCCGCCGTGAAGGACTTCACGAGCTGCGGTGCCCCGCCGTCGTACGAGACGAGGACCTGGGCCGTCTGGCCCGCCTCGTGCCGGTAGTGGGTCTGGAAGCGCAGGGTGCGGGAAGTGCCGCCGGTGACGGCCCACTTGGGGCTGACGAGCGTCGAGTCGAACTTGCCGCTGGAGGCCTTGTCGTCCCACTCGTCGGAGTCGGCTACGGCGAAGACGTCACGGCCGCGGACGTTCAGCTCGCGCCACTGGTCGCGCTGGGCCTGCGTCCAGAACTCGTCCGTGGTGAACGCCCAGCCCCGCCACTCGGTGACCCCGCCGGTGCCCATCGCCGAGTTGTCCACGGACCAGCCGCTGGGCGGTGTGTGGGTGTAGCCCTTCACCGTGGAGGGGATGGCCGTCTCGTCCGTACGGGTCCGGAGCGATCCTCGTACGGTGTCGAAGGCGTCGTTGTCGGGAGCGTTCAACGGGACGCCGTCCAGGCCGGAGGTGGAGACGCCGACGCGCTGGAGGGCGGTGGCGGCGACGTCGACCAGGCGGACGTCCTGGCGCACCGAGCCCGCCGTGATCCCCGCACCCTTGGCGATCACGAAGGTCCCGCGCTCCGCGACGGTGGAGCCGCCGTGTCCGCCGGCGGCGGTGTGCCCGTGGTCGGTGGTGACCAGGATCGTCCAGCTCTCCTGGGCGTACGTGGGACGGGCCTCGACCGCGTTCAGGAGCGTGCCGATGTGCTGGTCGGTGCGGTGGATCGCGTCGAGGTAGGCCTGGCTGTTCGCGCCCGAGCCGTGTCCGGCGATGTCGATCTCACCGAAGTAGACGAAGGAGGCGTCGGGGTCGCCGTTCTTGAGCTCGGTGGCGGCGGCGGAGGCGATCTTGGGGTCCTCGACTCCGTAGCCGTTGGCGTCTCCCTTGAGGCCGAGGCGCTTGTCGACGGTCGGCGAGAAGATCGGGCCGCCGGAGTCCGAGGAGGCGATGGGTTCCCAGTCGGCGGCCGCGTAGGTGTTGAGCGAGGGGTCGGCCTTCTCGGCGCGCGTCAGGAAGTCGGGGTACGCGGTGAAGTTCTTGCCCGCGAAGGAGTTGTCCTTCACTCCGTGCTTGTCGGGCCATACGCCGGTGGCGATGGAGGACCAACCGGGACCGGAGGAGGTCGCGGCCATGGGCGAGGCGTAGAGGGTGCTGGGGGCGGTGAGGCCCTCAGCCATCAGACGCTTGAGGTGGGGGGCGTCGGCGGCCTTCACACGGTCGAGTACGGCGCCGTCGACACCGATGACGAGGACCTTGTTCTCGACGGCGAGCGGGGCGGCGTCCGCGGTGCCGGCGTTCAGCTGCACGGCGCCGGCGAGCAGCAGCGCGGCCGCGGCGGCCAGGGAGAGGGGGCGGGTCCGGATGGAGCGGGTGCTGGTGCGTCTGGGCAGGACTGAGTGCACGAGTGTCTCCATGAGTGGGGGAGGGGACAGACCGCCGAGGAGTCTCGGGGGCCCGGATGGACGTGCGGTGACCGGCGTACGTCCTCCGGTCGCAGAGCGGGAGATCAGCTGGCGCGGGCGGCGGCCGGTGCTTGGGGCCGCACCGCCTGACGCGGGGCTCCCGCTCCCTGCGCACCCTCGAACGCGGCATCGAGGGCGCCCAAGTCGTAGTCGCCTTCGACCAGTTCAGCGAAGGGGTACGTGGTGTGGTGCGCGGCGAGGAAGTCCACGGCCCGCCGCAGGTCGTCGGGGCGGTAGTTGTGGACCCCGGTGATCCGGTGGAGTCCACGCACCAGGCGTTCGGGGTCGAGGGGGACGGACGGGCCGGGGAAGACGGAGCCGGCGAGGACGGCGGTGCCGCCGATGGTCAGGGCGTCCAGACAGGTGCGTACGGCGTCGGGGTGGCCGGAGAGTTCGAGGGCCACGTCGATGTCCGTCGCCGTTGTCCGTTCGTGCGCCTCGCACGCCCCGAACTGCCGCGCCTGGCGCCGGCGTCGAGGATCCGGGTCCACCGCGATCACCTGAGCACCCGCCTCGACGGCCATGGCGATCGCGGTGACACCGAGCATCCCGGCGCCGGCCACCAGGACGCGGCGGCCGTCGAGCGGCCCGGCCTCGGCGATGACGGCCGCCACCGTCGCGGTGGCGCAGGCGGCCGGGGCGGCCACCTCGTCGGGCAGGGTGTCCGGTACGGCGACGATCGCCGTACCGGGGCGCAGTACGCAGTGGGTGGCGAACCCGCCGGTCAGCGGGGCGAGTTCATCGAGCCCCTGATGCCCGTACTTGAAGAGCGACCGGCACTTCTGGGTGAGCCCGCGAGCGCACCGGTCGCAGTCCCCGCAGGAGGCGGTGACCGACCAGACGGCCCTGAGACCGGGGACGACGGGGCTGCCGTCCTGGCAGCGCACCTCTCCCCCGGTGGCGAGCACCGTGCCGACCTGCTCGTGTCCGAGCACGCTCGGGGCCGGTGCGGTCCGGCGGCCGCCGGCCGTGTGCAGATCGCTGCCGCAGACCGTCGCGAGGTCGATACGGACCAGGACCTCCCCGGGGCCCGGCTCGGCCGCCGTCACCCCGTCGACCACGGTGAAGGGACGGCCGGGTCCGTCCCAACGGGCGTACCTCATAAGGACATCGGTCACGACAGCCGCGCCCGCACGAGGGCCGAGAGCCGGTCCACCGCGATGATCAGCACAAGCACCACGATGATGTGCGTGAGCATCTCGTCGAACTTGAAGGTCCTGATCGACTGGTTGATGAGGAAGCCGATACCACCCGCGCCGACCAGGCCGAGCACCAGCGACGACCGTACGTTCACGTCGAAGCGGTACATCAGCAGCCCGGTGAGCTGCGGTGTCACCATCGGAAGCAGCGCGTGCGAGGCGACCTGGGCCCGGGAGGCACCGGCCGAGCGCAGAGCTGTGGCCGGACCGGGGTCGACGTCCTCGATGGACTCCGCCCACAACTTGCCCATCACACCGACGTTGTGGCACACCAGCGCGAGCACTCCGGGGAACGGGCCGAGGCCCACCGCCGTCACGAAGACCAGCGCGAAGACGATCTCGGGGACGGCCCGCAGGAAGGACAGGACCGAGCGCGCGGACTGGTAGATCCAGGCGGGTGCCATGCCCCGGGTCGCGAGCAGGGCGAGGACGAGGGAGGCGGGCACCGAGAGTGTGGTGCCGAGCAGCCCGATCCACAGGGTGGTCCGCGCGCCTTCGAGACTCGGCTTGAGCACCTCCCAGGACAGGTTCGGCGGGAAGGCCTCGCCTATGAAGTCCGCCATTCCCTGCCAGCCTTCGACGAAGGCGGTCACGGAGATCCCGGTGGCGTTCCAGGCGAGGACATGAGCGGTGACGATCACCGCGGTGATGACGAGACCGATCGACTTCTGCCTGGTCCGCTTCGGCTTGGGCGGAACGGCCCGTTTGCGGACCTCCTGCTGCAGGACGGTCATGACACGCTCTCCACGCTGATCGGACCGGTCTTTTCCACGGGGTTGCCCTGCCCTGGCGGGGCGGCCTGATCGGCCGGGCTGTACAGATGGTCGACGGGTTCGCCGGGCGGGCCGTCCAGCACCACATGCCCCTCGCGCATCCCTACGATCCGGTCGGCGTGCCGTGCGGCGAGCGCCGGCTGGTGCAGTACGGCGAGCACCGCCATGTCCTCGTCGTGCGCCAGCTCGGCGAGCAGCGCGAGCACCTGCTCGGACGCGGCCGGGTCGAGGGCCGAGACGGGTTCGTCCGCGAGCAGCACCTTCGGCCGCTGGCACAGCGCACGGGCCACGGCCACCCGCTGCTGCTGGCCGCCGGAGAGGCTGCCCGCCTTGTCGTGCGCACGATCCGCGAGTCCCACACGGTCGAGGCAGGCCATGGCCTCCTCCTTGACCTCGGCCGGGAACAGCGCCGGCACAAGGGACTTGTGCAGCGGGAGCCGGCCGAGGGCGCCCGCGCACACGTTGTCGAGGACCGATCGCCTTCGTACGAGATGGATGTGCTGGAAGATCACGGCGATGTCGAGCCGTCCTGCGCGCTCGCCCCCGACCAGGACCTCGCCGGACGTCACCGGCTGCAGACCCGCGGCGGCGCGCAGGAGCGTGGACTTGCCGCATCCGTTGGCGCCGAGGACGGCGAGCAGCTCGCCGCGTCCGACGGTGACATCGACGCCGTGGAGCACCTGCTTCGCGCCGTAGTGCACCACGATCGAGGTCAGGGAGAGCATCAGACGTCCTTCTCGCTCAGACCGAGGGACTCGGCGAGGTCGAACAGCGGCTGGTAGGTCTTGTCGTCGACCTTGAGCAGCGGGCCCGCGGGGTCGACGTCGAGCAGCTTGCCGATCTCGGCGACCTTGTCCTTCGGCAGTTCGAGCAGCGCCTTCTGGAGGGCTTCCTTGAACTTGGGGTCCATGTCGCCGCGCACCGTGATCGGGTCGTTGGGGATCGGCTCCGAGGCCCACACCTTGCGGTACGCGGACTCGTCGAACTTGCCCTCTTCGGTGGCGACCGCGAGCTGCTGCGAGTTGATCTCCGCGGCCTCGACCTTGCCGTTGGTCAGGGCGAGCAGCGCCTCCGGGTGACCACCCGCGTAGTCGATCTTGACGTCCTTCTCGGCCAGACCGGCATCCTTGATGGCCTGGCGTGGCAGCGCGTCACCCGAGGTGGAGCCGGGCGAACCGAGCGCCAGGGACTTGCCCTTGAGGTCCTCGATGGACTTGATGTCCGAGTCCTTCGGCACCCATATACCGGCGGTGTACGTGGACAGCTTGCCCTCGGCGTCGCCGAAGGAGGCGAGGGCCTCGGCGTCGGCGCGCTTGCTGGCGAAGACGTAGCCGAGCGGGCCGAACATGCCGATGTCGAGCTTGCCGTTCTCCATGGCGAGCACCTCGGCCGAGTAGTCCTCGGTGATGGTGAGTTCGACCGGGCAGTCCAGCTGCTTGCTGATGCCGTCGGCGAGCGCCTCGGCCGCGGGGGTCAGCTTCGAGGGGTCCTCGAAGGGCTCGACACCGAAGCGGATCTTGCCACCGGGGCAGGTGGCGGAGGCCTTGCCGTCGTCGGCCTTGTCCTCGCTGCCACAGGCAGCGGTGAGGGCCAGCGAGGCGACGAGAACGCCGGCGAGGGTGAGTCGGCGCAGGGACATGGTGTTCTCCGGGGTGAGAAGCAGGAAGGGGAGGTGGTGTCAGGGGGTGGCGCTGGAGGTGGTGCTCTCGAACGCCGCTATGGTGTCCGGGAGTTGGGCGACGGAGGCGAGCACGTGGGTGGCGCCGGCCTCCTTGAGCGCGGGCTCGTCATGCGCTCCGGTCAGCACACCGGCCACCAGGCCGGCCCCGGAGCGGACGCCGCTGAGCACGTCGTACGCGGTGTCACCGGCCACGGCGATCTGCCGCACCCCGTCCACGGCGCCGGTGCGCAGGAGCGCCGCGAGCACCATGTCGGGATACGGGCGGCCGCGGCCCGCGTCGGCCGGGCAGAGCGTGAGGTCGACCAGGTCGTGCCAGCCGAGCGCCGTGAGGATGGCGTCCTGGGTGGTACGGGCGAAGCCGGTGGTCAGGACAACCGTCCGGCCCTCGGACCTGAGCCGCTCGATGGCCTCGACGGCACCCGGCAGCGGCGCGATCTTCCCGCCGTCGACGAGCTCGCCGTAGGCCTGCTCGAAGTAGGTGTTGGCGAGCTGGGCCTTCTTCTCGTCGCCGAAGAGGGCGCGGAAGACGGTGATCTTCGATTCGCCCATGGTGTCGCGTACATACTGGAGCTTCTCGGCGTGATCCACCGAACCGGGCTCGACCCCGAGCCGCTCGGCGGCCTTGCTGAAGGCCTGCTCGACGAGACCGCCGTCGGCCACGGTCGTACCGGCCATGTCGAGCACGACAAGACGTATCTGCTGAGTCATCTGGTTCACCATCCGAGGGAGTTGGCGGTCGTCTCGGCTATCGCCGGGGAGCAGGTCATACCGCGCCCGCCGGGCCCGGTGACGAGGGTGACGCCCTCGCGCAGCCGCTTGCGGTGGACGATCGGGTCCGCTCCGTGGCACTGCGCGTACACCCCGGCCCAGCGGCGGCGGATCTTGGGCAGCGGCCGTCCGAGCAACTGCTCGGCGACGCGCGCCAGGTGCTCGTACGGGTCCTCGACGGTGTCGAAGGCGAAGGGGTGCTCGTACTCGTGGGTGTCGCCGATGGTCAGCGAGCCGTCGAGCCGCTGCACCATGAGCAGCTGCATCTTGTGCTCGGCGGCGATCTTCGGTTGCTTCTGCCCGTCGTTCAGCGCATCGAGCGCCTCGCCCGCGTACGCCGGGTAGTAGCGGAAGCTGTCGGCGTCGGCGACCGTCGTGGTCAGCTCCTCGCCGAGCGGGTCGGTCTGCATCATCTGCAACCGGACCTTGCGCACCGGGAGTTCGGGGTCGAGCTCACGGATCAGCCCGCCGAGCCAGGCACCGGTCGCGAGGATCACATGGTCGCCGCGGTGGATGTCCCCGTGATCGTCCCGTACGGCGTTCTCACCGACCACGTCCCGCACCTCACGTCCGGGCAGGAAGGTGTAGCGGCCGGTGGCGGCGAGCGCCTCGCGCAGGGCGAGCTGCGCGGTGCGCGACTCCACGGCGGCGTCGCGCTCGCAGTACAGCGCGGCCTCGAACTCGCCCCGGAGCGCCGGGTTCAGCGCCCGCGCCTCGGCGGCGCTCAGGAGCTTGAAGCCACGCGCCCCCGCATCCGCGCGGGCCAACGCGGCCTCCGCGACGGCCAGTTCGGCAGCGGTACGTACCGGGGTCAGCGATCCGTTCGCACGGAAGCCCACCTTCGGTACGCGGGCACCTATCTCCTCCCACAGCTCGCGGGCGCGCAGCGCGACCTCCAGCTCCACACCCTGGGCACGCCCGCCCACCCACACCAGACCGAAGTTCCGCAGCGAGGCGCCGCGCGCCTCCGCCTCCCGCTCGATCTGGACGACCTCATGACCGCGCTCGACGGCCTGCCAGGCGTGCATCGTGCCGATGACTCCGCCGCCTACGACGATGACTCTCATGCGCCATACGGTCCGGGGGGCGCATGACCCACGTCGGTCCTGTCGGCAACGGGACGGTGAACGACCCCCCAAGCTTGGACTAGACCCGTTATTGATTCGTTAGATGGAGGCCCAACTGTCGTGCCGATAAGGGCTGTTATGCCCAGCTCTGCGCCCCGAGCTGCGTGGTGAAACTGAACCGGTCCCCGCGGAACAGCGTCCGCACCCGTTCAAGGCGCTGCCCGCCCGTATCCCGCGAGACGCGGTGCATGAGCAGCATCGGCAGAGCCGGCGGTGTACCGATGAGCAGCGCCTCGCGCGGCGTCGCGAGCACGGTCTCGATGCGCTCCTGCGCGGCCCCGAAGGCGATCCCGAGTTCCTCGCTCAGATACGCGTAGAAGGACGAGTCGGGGTCGAAGGCGCTGCTCAGCTGCGGTACCCGCGCCACCCTGACGTAGGTGCTCTCGAGACCGATCCGCTCGTCGTCGGCGAGCAGAACACGCTCCATATGCCATACGGGTTCGCCGAGTTCGGCCCCGAGCTCACCCGCGAGGACCGCCGGACAGGGGAACTGATCGAGCGAGATGAGCGTCCGCCCGGGCCGCCGCCCCTGCCGCCGCACCCCTTCGGTATAGCTGGCCAGCGCGAGCGGCTGCTCCAGTTTGGGCCCCGCGGCCACGGTCCCCCGCCCGGCCCGCCGCAGCCGTCCTTCGAGCACCAGCTCCCGCAGCGCCTGCCGCACGGTCTCCCGCGCCACCCCGTACCGCTCGGCCAAGTCCCGCTCGGTGGGCAGCGCTTGCCCCTCCACCAGCCCGTCGACGAGAACGGAGATCTGCGCCTTCACGGCGTAGTACTTGGGAATCCGCCCGTGTTCGGGAATTCCGGCGCGTACGGGGGCTGCGGGGTGCTGGTCGTTCGGGTAGTCCACCGGGGAAGCCTATGCGTACGGCTGAACGCCCCGAGATCCCCCAAAAACGAAACGGTGCCCGTGCCTTCGGCTGGAAAGGCACGGACACCGCTTCCGGACGGTGGCGGGTCGGCTGGTCAGCGCCGTCGGAACCGGCGCCGAGATCCCACCACAAGGGCACCGCCGCCGAGGAGGAAGGCGCCGGCGGTAGCCCCAAGCCCGAGCAGCGAATCGTCACCGCTCCGGCCTGTCTTTGCGAGTTCGTCGGCGGACGGCAGTGCGCCCTCCTTCGAACTCCCCGAAATATCGAAGACGTAGTCGTCGGACTCCCCGACCCACTCCCCGTCCTCGCCCTGCCGCTGCACCACCGCAAGGCTCGCTGTGATGCGGTTGGCCTGGGCGTCGGCCGTGAACCGCAGCCGCACCGGCACGGTCACCGACTCGCCCGCGGGGATCGAGAACCCGCCGAACCCGTCGTCGAAGACCCCGACGTGCTCGTCCACATCCGTGCGCTCGAACGGGACGGGATGCCACTTGCCGTCCGGCGCCTTGAACTCCAACTGCGCCTGCGAGGACTGCAGATCACGGTCGCGGTCGAGGAAGACGACCAGCGGGTGGATGTTGTGGCAGGTGTCGTCCGAGGTGTTGGTCAGCTCGACCGACCAGTTCTCGAAGCCGCCGCCCGGGTAGTACGTCTTCGGCCCGGGGTTGATCGAGGACTCGATCGGGAAGTCGCCGCTGTCCGCGACGGCGCAGCTTGACGACAGGTCCGCGGCGATGTCGGCAAGCCCCTCCTTGGGCTTCGGCTGCACGGCCGGCTGCTGCTCGACGCTGGTGGTCACGGGGTTGTTGGTGCCCGTGTCGGAGTCACCCGTCGTCTGGTCGGGGTCGGCGGCAGGGATCACGGTGGTGCCCGAGTCGGTCACCTCGTCGGGCTCGCCGAGGTCGGGGAGATCGCCGGTGTCGGTGCCGGTGCCGGTCGTGTCGGTACCTGCGTCCGTACCGGTGTCCGTACCCGCGTCCGTACCGGTGTCCGTACCCGAGGTGTCCGTACCGTCCCCGGTCCCGTCCGGCTCCCCCACGGCCCCGACATCCTCACCGGACCCGATGTCGGTCGCGGTGTCGGCCCCCGTGTCCGTGTTGCTGCTGCTCGGCACCTCCGCCACGCCGGTGGCCTGGGACGAGCCACCGGCGCACTGCTGGGGCTTGGCCGTACCGAGGACCGTCACGCTGAGGCAGTTGGTCACGTCCAGGAGCGGGTCGCCGTCCGCCATGGCAGGCAGCACGACCACCGCAGGGGAGAGTGCCGCGGCGGTGACGCCGGCAGCCAGTGCACTGCGCAGTCGCATGAAGGAGGCCTTTACGGATCACGGAACGAAGTTCGCGGAACAAGAAGAACCGCACCCACCGCCGACTCCCCGGAACAGCCACGCGCACCCCGGGCAACCAGGACATGCGGACCTCCGGCCGAATCAGCCGTAAGTGGCGTCCGTGACCCTGCCACGCGCGCGCGGCCTCTGGCGCGCGCCACAGCCCCTTACGGCTGAATGGCCGCCGAATCCCCCTCTATCAGCCCAGTTTCCGTCAATTCCGATTGGCGGGAAAAGCCACATTCGCCCGCCCGAACAAGGGCGCAAGGACCAGTTGTGCGGCTCCTTCCGCCACGAGCCGCTCGCCCCCTTCGGCCTGCCGTACCGGCACCTCGACCACCGAGGGAGTACGCCCGCGGACCACGTCCGCCACTCCCCGTACGAACGTCTGCGGAGCCCCCGCGACCGTGCGGCCGCCGAGGAGCACGAGGTCGATGTCGAGCAGTCCGACGAGGTTCGCCGCGCCTTCGCCGAGCACCCGCGCCGCGGACTCCGGATCACCGGCGGCGACAGCTTGGAGGCACAGCGCCTCGATGCAGCCGCGGTTGCCGCACGAGCAGGGTGCGCCGTCCAACTGCAGCACCTGGTGGCCGAATTCACCCGCCCCGGTGCGATCTCCCCTATATAGGGCGCCGCTCAGGACGAGACCGGCCCCAAGTCCCGTACCGAGATGGAGATACGCGAACGAGCCCGCGCCCGACGGGCGGGCGAGGGCCAGTCCGAGCGCGGCCGCGTTGGTGTCCTTGTCGACCACGACCGGCAGCGACAACCGCTCGGCGAGCGCGTCGCGCAGCGGGAAGCCGTCCCATTCGGGGAAGCCGGTGACCTGGTGCAGCACTCCGCTGCGGTGGTCGAGGGGGCCGGGCAGCGCGACACCGACGCCGAGCACCGACTCCCGTACGGCGGTGAGCGACTCGACCTCGCGGGCCACCGCGGCGAGTACCGCCGCCGACCCGGCGCCGAGGTCGAGCGGCGCGCCGCGCTCGGCGACCACGGCGCCCGAGAGGTCCATCAGCACCACGACGAGCGCGTCCCGGTCCAGGTGCACGCCCACCGCATGACCGGCGCCGGGCGCGAGACGGAGCACGGTCCTCGGCTTGCCGCCGGTCGAGGCCCTGCGGCCCGCCTCCACGGCGAGGCCCTCGTCGCGCAGCCGGCCGACGATCTTGCTGACCGCCTGCGGGGTGAGCCCGGTGCGCTCGGCGAGCTCAAGGCGGCTGATGCCCTCTTCACCGGAGGTCCGCAGCAGGTCGAGGACGAGCGCGGAGTTGTGTCCGCGCAGGGCGAGGAGGTTGCGGCCTGGCGCGGAGGGAGCGGGGTCTGCGCTGGTCACGGGACCGTTTGTGCTGTTCACAGGCCCCATTGTCCCTGCGGTTTGCACTTTGGCAACAGCGTTGTTTTAGTAGAAGCATGACTTCCACGCTCAGAGTCGGCCTCGTCGGCTACGGCCTCGCCGGTTCCGTATTCCACGCCCCGCTGATCGCCGCGACCGAGGGTCTGACGCTCGACACGGTGGTCACCTCCAACCCCGAGCGCCAGGCGCAGGCCCGCGCCGAGTTCGGCGACGGCCTCCGCTTCGCCGCGTCCCCGGACGAGCTGTGGGAGCGGGCCGACGAGCTCGATCTGATCGTGATCGCCTCGCCGAACAAGACCCATGTCCCGGTCGCGACCGCCGCGCTCAAGGCCGGTCTGCCGGTGGTCGTGGACAAGCCGATCGCCGGTACGGCCGCCGAGGCCCGTGAGCTCGCGGCCCTCGCCGACGAGCGCGGCCTGCTGCTCTCGGTCTTCCAGAACCGCCGCTGGGACAACGACTTCCTGACCCTCAAGAAGCTGATCGCCGACGGTGAGCTCGGGGAGATCCAGCGCTTCGAGTCCCGCTTCGAGCGCTGGCGTCCGCAGCTCAAGGGCGGCTGGCGCGAGTCGGGCAACCCTGAGGAGATCGGCGGTCTGCTCTACGACCTGGGCAGCCATGTCGTCGACCAGGCGCTGACCCTCTTCGGCCCGGCGGTCCAGGTGTACGCGGAGGCCGACGTGCGCCGCCCGAACGCCCAGGCCGACGACGACACCTTCATCGCGGTCACCCACGCGAACGGAGTCCGCTCCCACCTGTACGTCTCCGCCACCACCGCCCAGCTGGGCCCGCGCTTCCGTGTGCTCGGCTCGCGCGCCGGCTTCGTGAAGTACGGCCTGGACCCGCAGGAGAGCGACCTGCGCGAGGGCAAGCGCCCCTCCGCCGAGGGCGAATGGGGCGTCGAGCCCGAGTCGATGTGGGGCCGGGTCGGCTCCGGCGAGTCCCCGCTGACCGGCGGCGGCCGCCCCGAGCGGAGCCTGCCTGGCGACTACCCCGCGTACTACGCCGCGGTCGCCGCCGCCGTACAGGGCACAGGACCGAACCCGGTCACGGCGTACGAGGCCGCGAGCGCCCTCGACGTCCTGGAAGCGGCTCGCCGCTCGGCCCGCGACGGTGTGGCGGTGCAGCTGTGAGCGCCCTTTCGGTGGAAGAGCTCGAGGCCCAGGAACAGCGCCTGGTCCTGGACCACTTCACGTACGACGACGCCTGGGAACTGGGCTCGATGCTGGTGAAAATGGCCCGCGAGCGCCGGGCCCCGGTCGCCATCGACATCCGCCGCGGCGGCCAGCAGCTCTTCCATGCCGCGCTGCCCGGCTCGACCCCGGACAACGACGCCTGGATCGACCGCAAGCGCCGCGTCGTGGAGCGCTACGGCTGCGCTTCGTTCCTGGTCGGCACGCGCTACCGCGCGAAGGGCACGACCTTCGAGGAGTCCTCGCGGCTCGACCCCGATACGTATGCGGCGCATGGTGGCGCGTTCCCGATCGCGGTGCGCGGGGCCGGCGTGATCGGCACGGTCGTGGTGTCCGGGCTTCCGCAGGCCGAGGACCACGCGATGGTGGTCGAGGCGCTGGAGCGCTTCAAGGGCTGAGTGCGTACGAGGATGGGGCGCCCTTCACGGTGAAGGGCGCCCCATCCTCGTACGACCGGAAAGCAGGACTACGCGTCCTTCAACTCCTGACGTTGGCGCCCGAGACCCTCGATCTCCAGCTCCACCACATCACCGGCCCGCAGATACGGCTTCGGCTCCGGCGAGCCCATCGCGACACCCGCCGGCGTACCGGTGTTGATGATGTCGCCCGGGTACAGGGTCATGAACTGGCTTACGTAGCGGACCACTTCGGCGACCGGGAAGATCTGCTCGGCCGTCGTGCCGTCCTGCTTGAGCTCACCGTTGACCCAGAGCTTGAGGCTGAGGGCCTGCGGGTCGGCGATCTCGTCGGCGGTCACGAACCACGGGCCCAGCGGGTTGAACGTCTCGCAGTTCTTGCCCTTGTCCCAGGTGCCGCCGCGCTCGATCTGGAACTCGCGCTCGGAGACGTCGTTGGAGACCGCGTAACCGGCGACGTGCGCGAGGGCCTCCTCGTGCGACTCCAGGTAGCGGGCCGTCTTGCCGATCACGATCGCGAGCTCGACCTCCCAGTCCGTCTTCACGGACTTACGGGGGATGAGCACGGTGTCGTCGGGGCCGACCACCGTGTCCGCCGCCTTGAAGAAGACGATCGGCTCGGCGGGTATCTCGGCGCCCGTCTCGCGCGCGTGGTCGTGGTAGTTGAGCCCGATGCAGACGACCTTGCCGATCCGGCCGAGCGGCGCACCGATGCGCTGCCCCTCGGCGTCGAGCACGGGCAGGTCCGCCGCGGCCTCACGGATCGCGGCGAGCTTCGCCTCGTCGGCGAGCAGGTCGCCGTCGATGTCGGTGATGATTCCGGACAGATCGCGCAGCGCGCCGTCCTCGTCAAGGAGCGCCGGGCGCTCCGCACCCGGGTTTCCGACTCGCAGCAGCTTCATCGTTCACTCTCCTGTGGTCGAAGGGTGCCGATGGGTTGCGGCCATCGGGGCTTGGTCGATCCTCCGAGAAAACGGTCCAGCCCGCAATACCCCGTTCACGTACTGGACCGTCACTGCGGGTGAACTCAGACCGCGGCCGCCAGCGGGCCCGGGACCATGTCCCGGTACAGGAAGTAGCGTTCGGCCGCGCTCCATGTGGTGCTGGTCACCACGTACAGGGCGGCGGCCAGCGGCACGACGGCCACGGTGAAAAGGGTCATGAAGCTCATCAGCGGCATGAACTTCAGCATCGCGCCCATGCCGGGCGTGGATTCGGCACCGGTGGCCGGAGCGGCTGCCATCTGCTGCTTCGTACGCCGGTAGTTGAAGGTCGCGACGGCGGTCACGAGCGCGAACAGCGCGACATAGACGAGCCCCGCGCCGCCGAACAGACCGCCGTCCGCGAGCGCGTCATGGAAGCGCCCGCCGAGCGGCGCGGCACCGAGGCTGTGGCCGAGCAGCGGATTGGCCTCGCCGCCGATCTTCTGGTTCGAGAACACGTGGTACATCAGGAAGAACGCGGGCAGCTGCAGCAGGCTCGGCAGACAGCCGGAGAGCGGCGAAACCCCCTCCTTCTTGTGCAGTGCGAGCATCTCCTTCTGCAGCTTCTCGGGGTTCTTGGCGTGCTTCTTGCGCAGGTCGGCGAGTTGCGGGGCAAGCTTGGTGCGGGCCTTCTGACCACGGGCGGCGGCCCTCGACAAGGGGTGTACGGCGAGGCGTACGGCCATCGTGAAGAGGATGATCGCGGCGGCCACGGACGCGCCCTGGAAGAGCGGGTGGAGTACGTCGGCGAGGTGATCGACCAGGGTGGCGAAGCCACTGAAAACGGACATGCTGCAGGCCCCTTCGGGGAGTCTCGTCACTAGCGGAATGGCCGTACGACCGGCGAAAAACCGGACAGGCGGCAGGAATTCGGCGTGACGGACCGCGCAGAGGCGTACTGCGAGAGGTGGTTGCCGGGGTTACGCGGCCGTCGGGACGAGACGTCCCGGTGCTCGCGGACGGCTGCGTCCGGCGGCGTCAGGATCGCGCTGCGGCAGGAACGCCGTACGTTGCTCACGGTCGCGGATCGCGGTGCGCACCCGGGCCGGCTGCACGGCGGGTACACAGCGCGAGGCGATCAGCGCGCAGACGGCGAGCGCGGTGCCCGCGGCGGCGGTCGCGGCCAGGGCGACGGCGGCGGAGAGCGAGCCCGCGTCGGTGAGCAGCACCTGGGTGACGAGCAGGAGCAGCAGACCCATGACGCGCAGATTCCTGAACCTGTCGATCACGGCTGCCTCCTCTCGTTCTTCGTCACCGCTGTGCCGGTGCTGTGCCGGTACCACCTCGATCTTATGCGTGAACCGGCTTTTCGACGAGGGGCTCCTTCGCGAGTACCTCACCATCAGGCCGTACGTCCTGGTCCTTGGGCCCTGCGAAGGTGACGATCACCGCCACCGCGAGGTTCGCCGCGAGGGCCACGAGCCCGGCGTTGACCCCCCACACCGGGTCGTTGTCGGTGAAGACCAGCGCGCATACGAGAGCGACCCCGACGGCCAGTCCGCTGAGCGCGCCTGTGGCGCTGAGCCGCCGCCAGACGAGCCCGAGCAGCAGCATCGGAAGGAGCTGCGCCATCCCCTCGTACGAGATGAGGGAGAGCCTCACGAGGGTGTTCGGGGCGGCGTACGTCATGATCAGCGCGAGGGTGCCGGCGATCACGACGACGACCTGCGAGGCGCTCTTCTGCCGCTCCTGGCTGTGCAGGCGCGGCATGTGACTGAGTACACTCCTGCCCCACATCGTGCCGATGACCAGCATGAACACGGCCATGGGGACGATCGAGGAGAGGGCGGCGGCGACGCCGATGACGCCGACCGCCCAGGCGGGCAGCGAGTCGACGACGAGCTTGAAGAGCGCGAGGTTCGAGTCCGCGCCGGTCAGACCGGGCACCACGAAGAGCGCCGCCATGCCGAGCAGCATCGGGACGAAGAGCAGGATGTTGTACGCGGGCAGCAGCATGGCGTTGCGGCGCAGGGTGTCGGCGCTGCGGGCGCCGAGGTAGCCGGCGACGGTGGTCGGGAAGATCACCACGGTGAAGGCGTTGAGCACCGTGGTCGAGGCGAACCAGGCGGTGCCGAGACCGCTGTCGCTGCCGCCGTGTCCCGGCAGCGTCAGCCAGTCGCTCTTCTGCTCGACGAGCCGGTCGAGGAAGGGCCCGTATCCGTCGAAGTAGTGCAACGGCACGTAGATCGCGAGGAAGGCGAGCGTGCCGATGACGAGGACGTCCTTGAGGACCGACACCCAGGCGCTGCCGCGCAGACCGCTCACGACCACGAAGCCCGTGGTGATCGCGAAGGCCAGGAAATAGGCCCAGTTGAGGCTGATCGTCCCGTACGAGATGGTCGAGACGACCACGCCCATGCCGGTGATCTGCAGCTGGATGTAGGGGAGCAGGAAGACCGTGGCGAGGACGGCGACCACTGCTCCCAGCCAGGGCCTGCCGTAGCGGTGGCTGATCATGTCGGTGATGCCGACGAGCTGGTGATCGCGGGCGTACGCCCAGAGCATCGGGCCGACGACGTAGCCGACCGCGTATCCGCACGACATGTACGCGACTACGTACAGGACGGGTGCGCCGTAGTTGTAGCCCCAGCCTGCGGCCCCGAGGTAACTGAAGCTGGTGTAGCCCTCGCCCGCCATCAGAACCCAGATGAAGACCGTGCCGAGGCTGCGTCCGCCCACGGACCACTCGGCGAGGCCGCCCTGACCGCCCCGGCCGCGGACGGCGAGCAGGCCGAGGGCGACGGCGGCAACCATGAAGACGGCGAAGACGGTGGTGGCGATGGTGGCGTTCACCGGGTCTGCTCCTTGCGGCTGTTGCCGCCGCGACTTCGGTGGCCGCGGTCGCCGCGCCAGGTGAGCCACACGGCGACGGGTGTGAGCAGCGTGGCCCCGATCAGCCAGACGAAGAAGAACGGCAGCCCGGCGACGGTGGGTTCGACCCGGTTGACGAACGGCAGGGCGCCTGCGTACAGGAGGAACGGGACGAGCAGCCAGAGCAGCTGAGGGCGAGCGATCACTTTCCCGAGACTAGGGCCTGCCCGGCAGATCAGGCCGACAAGGCTCTTCGGGCCGGGCAACCGAATTCGGCGGAACGGTGGTCTGGAGGGCGAGGGGGTGCAGACATGAGACCCGAGGAGCAGGACAACTACCAGGAGTTCGTCGCAGCACGCTGGCCGCATCTCGTGCGCACGGCGTATCTGCTGACGGGCGATATCCATCATGCGGAGGATCTGACACAGACGGCGCTGGCGAAGGCCTACCGCTCGTGGCGCAAGGTGTCGCGCAGCGCGCGGCCCGAGGCGTATGTCCGCAAGATGCTGGTGACCTGCAACAGCGACCGTTTCCGCAAGCGGCGCGTCGGCGAGCACCTCACGGCGATACCGCCGGATGTGGCGGGTCCGTACGACGCCGCCGCGCAGATCGACCAGCGGGGCAGCCTGCTCGCCGCGCTGGCCCAACTACCGCCCAAGCAGAGGGCGGTGGTCGTGCTGCGCTACTGGGAGGACCTCTCGGAGAGCGAGGTGGCCGAGACGCTCGGCTGCTCACCGGGCACGGTCAAGAGCCAGGCGGCCAAAGGGCTGGCGAAGCTGCGGGCCTGTCCGGAGCTGGCGGGATGGATGGCGGACACGGCTGCTCGGATCAGTACGAGTCGGGGAGGGGCCCGGTGAAGCAGTTCACGCAGGACGACGATTTCGAGGACGCACCGCAGACGCCGGTGGAGGCGCGACTGCGGGAGCTGCTGAGCCGGCAGGCACAGGCGGTGCGCACGAGCGAGGCACCCCTCGACGCCATCGTGCGCCGGGGGCGCAGCGGCCGGCGGCTGCGCGCGGCGATGACGGCCTCGGCGCTGGCGATGGTGATCGCGGTGCCGGTGGGCGCCTATGCGGTCAGCTCGGGCGACAACTCCCCTGTCGCGAAGGACTCTTCGCGCCCTTCGCAGACTTCGGGAACGAAGGTGGAGGTGCCGCCCGCACACACTCCCAAGCCGACGCCATCGGGCCCCGCTGCCCCTGCCACACCGGAGCAGCTGGTCGACGGGATCACTTACGAGCAGGCGGCGGACGGCCTGGAGAAGTGTCTGGCCCATCAGCGTGCTCAAGAGAGCGCACTGCCCGAGGACTACCGCACGGGCGACCTGGGCAAGCCCGAGGACTACCGCATCCTGCTCGCGCACCGGATGACCGGTGACGACAATGCGCCTGGGGACGGCATCTGGGTCGTCGCCACCACGGAGAAGCCCCGGGCCAACCGCGTCCTGTGCGCCCTCGAGAACGGGGAAGCGAGCGGCTTCAACAGTGGTCTGGACCCGCACGAGCCGGAGTACGGAGCCGTCTACCCGGATCTCAACGACCAGCGACTCCACAAGCAGCGGATCTTCACCGGCGACGGCTGGCGGCTGCCTTACCGCTGGGGCAACATCGGCCAGGTCAGGTCCGAGGTGGAGCGGGTGACCGTGACATACGGCGACAGGACCGTCGAAGCGGCCGTGGACCACGGCTGGTACGCGGCGACGGGCATCGCCGAAGAACAGCCGCGCACCGCCCCGCACATCAAGGGCTATGACGCGAGCGGCAAGGAGATATACGACTCGACCGCGGACAAGTACTACTCCCCCGCACTACCCAAGAGCTGACCGGCCGGGGGAAGCGGCTCGGCGCCGTCACCTCTGGGTGACGGCGCTGAGCTTGCCCCACACCACGAGGCGGTACTTGGAGGTGTACTCCGGAGTACACGTGGTCAGGGTGATGTAGAGCCCGGGCTCGCTGTAGCCGTACGAGGGCTTGATGATGCTGCGCGGCACCTTCGCGATGACTCCGCTGTCGCGGGCGCTGGTCTGCGGCAGGGTGCGGTCGACGATGTACGTATACGTCGCGGACTTGGTGTCCACGGTCAGCCGGTCCCCTTTGCCGAGCCGGTTGATGTAGCGGAACGGCTCACCATGCGTATTGCGATGCCCGGCGAGCGCGAAGTTCCCCACGGCGCCCGGCTGCGCGGAGTTCGTGTAGTGCCCCACGTACCCCTTGTTCAGGACCCCCTGCTTGCTGACCCCCTGCGCGACCGGGACACGCACGCCGAGTTTGGGAATGGAGAGCACGGCATAGGCCTGCTCGTAGTCGGGGACGCGTGGCTTGCTCTTGGCGCCCGTCGGCTGACCGCTCTCCTCGTCGGGCGGTGCCTCCGCCAGCTCGCCGAGATCATCCGGCGCCGTGGCCTGCTCGTTCTCGTCCCCTGCCGTTGCGCCCTCGTCCGTCCACTGGCGCTCCAGGGCCTCGACCTTGCGCTCCGCGCCCTCTTTGGCCTGCCGATTGGTCCACCACAACTGATGCACGACGAGCAGCAACAGCACGATCCCGACGGTCACGGTGACCTCGGCCCCGGTCCACAGCCCCCGCACCCACGGGGCCCGCCGCCATCCCGCACCTGGGGGCCGCCGCCTGCCCTGGCCGCCCTGCACGACCACCGGAATCCGCTCCCGCACGGCCACTCCCCTCCTCGCAGAGAGGCAGGGTAGGTCGTGGACGGACAAGTCACCAGGGAGGTGCGGGGGTTGAACCGGATCTTCGCGGCGCCGCGCGCCCCGCCGTACCCGGCGGCCTTCGGGACGAGCACGACCCGAAGGGACCTGCCTAAACATCCGGGCCGGGCAGTACGGTGAACCACATGCGCCCCGACACGCCTGCCGATCACACGGATCACACCGCCGAAGCCGAGCGTCTGCTGCGCACCGCGGCGCAGTATCCCGAGGACGCCGAGCAACTGCTGCTGCACGCCGCCGCCCACTTGGAGCTGGCCGGCGACCGCCCCCAGGCCACGACGCTCTACGACCGCCTCCTCGCAGGCGCTCCAGACGACCCGGCCCTGGTCCGCGCGCTGAAGGCCGCCAACCTCTGGGAGTACGGCCACGAGGCGGAAGCCCGAGCCATCCTCGAAGGCATCCGCACAACGGCCCCGCGCTCACCCTCGGCCTGGGTCATCGCGGCCGAGGCCCTCGAATCCCACGACGAACTCCCGTTGTCGCACGAGGTGTTCAGCGAGGGGGTGGAACTCCTCATCGTCCAGGGCGAGGAAATCCCGTACGACTGCCGCCCGCTGCTCCTGGGCCGCCACCGCGTCCGCCGCCTGCTCGCGCTCCCCCACGACGTCTGGGACATCCTGGCGGACGACGCCCACTCGTCCGCGTCCCCCATCTCCCTGGACGAACTCCACGACCCGAAGCGCCTGTGGTCCCTGGGCTCCTCGGACCCGGAAGAACTCTCCGCAGAAATCGCCCGCCTCCGAGCCGAACTCGGCACCTACAGGGCGGCACTGTCCCGCCCGTTCCCGGTGGCGGTGTTGCACTGGCCGTCGACCGAACTGACAGAACTCCTTGCGGCGTACCCGACGTTGACCTCGGAGTACCCGTCCCACGAGGAACACCTGTCGACCATAGAGTCGTCTCTGAGGGAGCTGGCGGCCTCGGGCACCCCGAACCTGGGAATCGTCACGGCCACGGTCCCGTCCTACGAGGCGTTCGCAGCTTCGGAGGGCGCATCCCCGGGGGATGCTTCGCTGCTGCCGCAGTATGCGACGACGCTTGCGGCTCGGGGGAGGGCGGTGGGGTGGCCGCCTCGGGGGGATTGTTGGTGTGGGTCTGGGGTTGCTTACGAGCAGTGCCACGGCGGCGGATCGGCCGCTGCCGAGTAGCTCCTCGGCACACCAAAACCATCACTCTCGAGCGAGGACATGCGGAGCACGGGGAATGAAGGATGGCGTGGTCGAGGCACAAGAGCCAACGGCTGGTCTCTACGAGAAGCTGATCACGCTACGGCTGGAGGGCCAGCTCAAGGAACTCTCCAGCCAAGGATGGGCGACTATCTCAGACTCCGTGGGCGATGAGTCCACACCGCATGTGCTCGCTCGTCACGTGGCCGAGACCGTGAAGCGTGTACTCAGGGAGCTCAAGCCTGAGGAGCGCGTCCATGCCGCCAACCACATCCTGGAGTCCATCAGCACCCTTGATGGCGCCAAGGAGTGGGTCGACATGGTCGCGGACGGCCCGCGTCAACTGCTCGCCTTGGCCGAGCAGGAGGCCCCAGGCGTGTATGCGATACGGCCCGCCACTCCGCTCTCCGACGCAGGTCTGATCACCAACTCTCCCGACGACCCAAGTCTCGGCTTCGAGTTGCGCGCCGAACTTGCCACCGCTGACCGCATCGATCTCCTCTGCGCCTTCGTCAAGTGGCACGGCCTCCGTGTGATCGAGAAGTCGTTGGCCGCTGCTCGCGACCGCGGTGTTCCCATCCGTGTGCTCACGACGACATATATCGGTGCAACGGACCGCGCTGCTCTCGACCGCTTGGTGCGAGAGTTCAACGCCGAGGTCAAGGTCAACTACGAGACACGGTCGACGCGACTGCACGCCAAGGCCTGGCTGTTCCACCGAAACAGCGGATACGACACCGCCTACGTCGGCAGCTCCAACCTGTCCAAAGCTGCCCTTCTCGACGGCCTTGAGTGGAACGTCCGCCTGTCGACCGTCGCCACACCTGATGTGATCCGTAAGTTCGATGCGACCTTCGACGCCTACTGGAGCGATCTGTCTTTCGAGACATACGACCCGGACTCGGACGGCACCCGACTCGCCGAGGCACTCCTCATCGCAGGCGGCAAGTCCTCTAAGTCCACAGCTGAACGCAGGATCACACTCTCCGGTCTAGAAGTACGTCCTTACGCCCATCAGCGAGACATGTTGGAACGTCTCGAAGTGGAGCGTGAGGTCCATGACCGGCATCGCAATCTCCTGGTAGCCGCCACGGGCACAGGCAAGACCGTGATGGCAGCGCTCGACTACAAGCAGCTCCGCAAGAAGCACGGTCGTGACCTTCGGCTGCTCTTCGTCGCTCACCGCAAAGAGATTCTTCAGCAATCGATGCGCACCTACCAGGACGTGCTAATCGACGCGAACTTCGGTGAAGAGCTCTACGGCGGCGAGATCCCCACGAAAGACAACCACGTCTTCGCGAGCGTGCAGTCCCTCAACTCTCGTACGTTGGAACGCCTTCAGCCGGACCACTTCGACGTCATTGTGATCGACGAGTTCCATCACGGAACTGCACCGACGTACCGGCGGCTCATCGAACACTTCCGCCCTGCCGAGCTTCTTGGCCTGACCGCCACCCCCGAGCGGACCGACGGCAAGAACATCCAAGACGAGTTCTTTGACGGACGCATCGCCGCCGAAATGCGCCTCTGGGAAGCCCTGGAGAATGATCTCCTCAGCCCCTTCCACTATTTCGGCATCAGCGACAACACCGATCTGACCTCGGTGGCGTGGAAGCGTGGCGGCTACGAAGAAGCAGCGCTCAGTAACGTGCTGTCGAGCAACAAGGTTCGCGCGCGACTCATCGTGAAGAAGGTCCAAGAGAAGATCGCCGAGCCCGGCTCCATGCGGGCGTTGGGATTCTGTGTCTCAGTAGCCCATGCTCACTTCATGGCGGACTTCTTCCGCGATGCCGGGCTCAACGCCATCGCGCTCTCCGGCGAGACTCATCCCGAAGTACGCAAGAGAGCACTCGACGACCTTCGCACCGGTGACCTGCAAGTCATCTTCTCGGTGGACCTCTTCAATGAGGGCCTGGATATCCCCGATGTCGATACGTTGCTGCTGCTGCGCCCCACGGCCAGCGCGACGGTCTTCCTCCAGCAACTCGGCCGTGGCCTGCGCCGCACCGAAAGTAAGGCTGTGCTCACGGTCCTGGACTTCATTGGCCAGCACCGCAAGGAGTTTCGATTCGAGAACCAGTTCCGAGCGCTCACCAATCTCACGCGCAAGCGCCTGCTTGAGCATATTGAGTGGGAATTTCCGCAGCTCCCCTCTGGCTGCCAGATCCTCCTTGAGGAAAAGGCCAAGCACACCATCATCGACAACATCAAGGCCCAGATCGGCGTCAACGTCACTGTTCTCGCCCACGAAGTCGCTGACTACGGCGAGATCGAATTGAGCCACTACCTCGACCAGAGCGGTCGGGAGTTGAAGGAGCTGTATCGCGGAAGCGGTAATTCCTGGACAGGTCTTCTGCGCCGCTCTGGCCTCCTCAAGGGCGAAGTCCCCGAGGGCGAGGCCGCACTCCTCAAGCGCATCCCGGCCTTCCTGCACGTCGACGATCCGCTGCGCGTGGCCGCGTACTCCCGCCTGGTTGAGGACAACGCCCCGGCCTACAGCGACTTGGACCCGCAGACTCAGGCGTACGCCCGGATGTTCTTCTTCCAGCTCTGGCCGCTGGGCGGTCTCACTCGCAAGGGTTTTGACTCATACGACGCCGGCTTCGCTACCCTCCGCGGTCAGCACGCGTTCCGTAGCGAACTGCGCCAGGTCCTCGCCTACAACCTCGCTCACACCGAGCACGTCCCGGTCCCGCTCCTCGGTGCTCACGCTGGCATCCCCCTCACCGTGCACGCCTCGTACAGCCGCGAGGAGATCCTCCCGGCCCTCGGGCAGTCGTACATCGGCGGCTTCATGCCGGGCGACTTCCGTGAAGGCGTCAAGTGGTGTGAGTCGTTCAAGACGGATGCGCTCTTGGTGACGAGAGAGAAGGACGAGAAGGACTTCTCCCCTCAGACCCGCTACCACGACTACGCCCTGACCACGAAGCGCTTCCACTGGGAGTCCCAGAACAGCACTTCGGAGGGCTCCCCCACCGGTCAGCGCTATCAGAACCACGAAGCCGAGGGCAGTCACGTGCTGCTCTTCATCCGCCGCTACAAGAGCACGGATATCGGCGGCCCGCAGCCGTGGATGCTGCTCGGGCCTGCCTCATATGTGGAGCACACAGGGAGCAAGCCGATGGCGATCACGTGGGAGTTGAAGCACGAGATTCCGGCCGAGGTATGGACGTACTCGGCTATTGCGGCCAGCTAGAGCTGCTGCTGAGGGTTACGGAGCACACTGCCCGCATAGTCAATGAATGCTGTGCGAGCTAGCGCCTTCAACTCGCCGGCTTCTCTCCAACGCGCCCAGCGCTCTTGTGGTGTTCCTTCAGCACCATGCGCGCCGGGCTCCGCCAGTTTGAGCAGCCGGATCGACTCCATCGTCTCCACCTGCAAACGGCGTGCGAACTGCTGCAGCTCTTCGGGCTTCCACAAGGCAAGTTCGCTGCAGATCGTTCCCATCACCTGGACATTCCTTGTGGCCGCGTCACGCTCAGCGTCTGGGAAACCTCTCCCCTGCCGTATCTCTAGCGATGCTTGGCGGAGCGCCTCGTCCGCCGCAGCGGACGCCTCAAGGAGTCGGACGCACGCCTGGTGCCGGTGCTCCTTGACCCACCGCGAGTGCTCGACCTCGGCCTGACTGTTCACCTGGGTGAGCGCGGCTTCAACAGCCTTCTCCCCTGCGATCCGTGCGCCCCGCGTACCGCCGAACACCGCACCAACGATGCCGCCCCCTACACCGAGGATTCCCGCGACAAGCGCCGCCAGCCCTTGATCCATCCGGTCATCATCCTCGACGTCTGCATGACTGTCGACGGCAGCGATTAGCCTGCGATCATGACAACTTCCGTACCCTCCTTCCGACCTGGCGACATCCGTACGCGCGCAGAGATATATCGGGAGTTAGGTGGTGCCGGATCGGGTGGCATCGTCCCCTCGATCCCCAAGAAGACGGTGCTTCTCTTCTCGGATGCCAAGTCGGGCGAGAAGCTCGGCTATCGCGACGGCTGGATCCGCGAGCGAGATGCGGACGGCCCCATCTTCATGTACACCGGCGCCGGTCAGATCGGTGATCAGACGCTGACGAAGGTGAACAAGTCTGTCCTGCATCACCGCGAGGAGGGGCGCACGCTCCATCTCTTCATACGCCACGGGAAGATCCCCAACACCGACACCAAGACCCACCGGTACGTAGGTGCCTTCGAGCTGGCTGAAGATCCGTCCTTCAAGTGGCGCAGAGCCAGGGACAAGGAGGGAGACGAACGCGATGTCGTTGTCTTCCGTCTTCGCCCCACTGGCGCGTATGACCGGATCGAGAGCGACGATATGTCGCTACCGGAAGAGACCAAGCCGCTCCGCTTCTGGGGCAGGGGCAGACGCTCCCCGACTCCAACCTATTCAAGAGGCAGGCGCGGCCGCGACCATGCAGTTGCTCAGGTAGTGCCTCAACAGACACAGAGGCTCGTCGCAGACCTCTCCAGCCAACTCATCAGCCGCAATCAACAGCTCATGGATCTCGAAGTCCATGCCCGCGGCCGGCAGGAGGCGATGGAGGCGACGCTCTACAACGCAACCGAGAACACCGTCTATGAGCCCACCAACGACACGTCGCATCGCGAGGTGCTTGAGGCGCTCATGAAATTGGCGGACATCAGCCGCTACTTGAGCGCTCCCCACAACGGACTGCCCTTGCGCTGCATGGTCCTGACCCCCGAAGAGCCAGACGGGGACATTCGCGATCTCCTCGCGTCCCAAGGCGTGGGCCTCATCTACCGCAACCCTGACGGTAGCTTCACTGAACTCCCCCTCGACGCCCAGAGCCCTGCCCCACCTACCCCGCCACCTGGCCCGTTCTGCGCCGACTGCCCGCAACGCGCAGCCTGACTTCAGGGCTGTGGTGCGAGACCGAGCTCAAACCACACCGTCTTACCGACGCCGCACGCGCGGAGCTCCATGCCCCAGGCGTCCGAGAGGGCGGATGCGCGGGCTCCCGGAAGTACGGGCATGTGCTGGTCCTTGCGGGCTGAGTTTCGTTGTTCGGCGAGCTCAGCGTGGCTTTGCGCTCTTACGCTTGAGGAGTAACGACCCGGACATGAAGGGTGGTTGTACCCACCGTGCACCTGGGGAGGCTGTGGCCGTGACCGAGGTACATGAAGCCCGAACCTCTCCCCGCCCGTACCCAGGAGTACATGGCCGCCGATGATCGACCAAGAGCACCAGCAAAACCGAACCCAAGAGACCCAACGGCGAGCAGGCGTCACCGGGTTCGTCGTGGGGATGATCGCGACCCTGGGGTTCTTCGCCTTCTTCCCCGGGCTGCCGCATGTCATCGACGCGGGAGCCATCGTCGCAGCCCTCACCATCGGCGCCCTCACCAGCTGGGCCTGCCGAACCTGGTCGGCTCGGCGCTCCTGACCGCTTGAGGGGGACTATTCACCCAGGGCGAAGCGGATATTTGGCGCGTCGGCCTGGACGATTGGTCCCCCAGGCCAAGCAACCCGGCGACCGCCACCCGCCCCTAGGCCGCCAGAACCGCCCGCGGATGCCCCGGTGCCAAGAACACCACCACGTCGTTGTCCGCATCCGGCAGTGGTGCCACCTCGTGCCAACCCAATCGCCGGTAGCTCGCCACAGTTGAGGTGGCGTGGCGTGACATGCGTACCCACGCGCGTCCCGACGGTGCGTCCTTCACGAGTTCCGAGAGCAGTGAGCGGCCCAGGCCCGCCGGCCTTGCGCGGCGGCGTACGGCCAGTTCGTCCAACTCCAGGGCGCCGACCAGCAGTTCGCGCACCCGATCCGGGCCCAGCTGTGAGGCCACCTTCGCGTACGTGCGGGAGTCCGGGAGTGCCGTCGGTGTCAGCCAGGCGATCGCGAAGCCGTCGATGCCCTGGCCGGACTGGGCGAGCACCGCGCGGAAGCCGGGACGGTCGGCGTCGTTGCACAGGCGGTAGTGGAAACGCTGGATCGATTCTTCGTTCTCGTTCCAGGGCGGGGCCGAGAAGACCTCGGCGTACGCGTCGACCAAGTCCTCCACGAGGTCGAGGACGGTGGGTCCGTAACAGATCACCTGGCTGCTCCTTGCTCGGAGGAACGGGCGGGGGGTTCGGTAGGGGTCCGTTCCTTTGGATCCGCTATGACCGAATGTAGGGGGTACGGAGCGGTATTGCGGGTCGCGTCCGCTAGAACACCTTCTGAGACAGAAGGTGTTGTTCGTCGCGGATCTTCAACTTCCGTACGGTAAAGCCGAGATGAGCATGGAACATACGCCTGCTGGGCCCCACCGGCCCCATCTGTCCCACACCTGACCGGCGCCTCGAAATGGCCTTTGAGTACGGGCGTGTCGCGCCCCGCCGCCGTTCCTACGGTACGAACGCAGCGCCCCTCACGCACGCCTCATCCCTGAACTGGGTAGCTCTGAACTCCCGTACGAGAGCTGCGGATTGAGGCCGACAGTCGTATCGACACCCGGCTCGGCATTGAGGACAGAAGTTGTCCGCATGGGTTCCTACCTTATGAGGAGAGCCAAAGAGCAGCCCACAAAGGAGAAGCCATGATTCTCGTCACCGCCGCCACCGCCCCCGTCGGCCGTTCCGTAGTCGAGCAGTTGGTCGCCCAGGGCGTTGCCGTGCGGGCGCTCACGCGCCACCCCGAGCAGGCCGGCCTCCCGCAGCAGGCCGAGGTCGTCCAGGGGGACCTCGGGGACGCGGGCAGCCTGAAGGGTGCGCTGCAGGGGGTCGACGCGGTGTTCCTGCTCGCCGCCTCACCGGACATCGACGCCGCCGAGTTCGCGGCGCAGGCCAGGGAGGCGGGGGTGCGGCGGATCGTCTTCCAGTCCTCTGGAGCGATCGAGGACGCGATCGAGGACCCAATCGAGGACGCAATCGACGGCAGGGAGGCCGTGCAGCAGCCCAACCCTGTCGCCGCGTTCCACCACGGCATCGAGCAGGCGCTGCGCGGCTGCGGAGTCGAGTTCACCTTCCTGCGCCTCGCCGTGGAGTCCTCCGGCTCGCTGGAGTGGTCCTTCGATGTCGCCGGGCAGCTCGCCGAGGGGGACGTCGTGCGCGGCCCGTACGCCGACGCGCTCGAAACCCCCATCCACCCGGCCGACTTCGCCGCCGTCGTCATCGCCGCGCTCACGGACGACGGCGCGCATGCGAACAGCGTCCACGCCGTCACCGGTCCGCATCAGCTGAGCCTGCGCGAGCAGGTCCGGCTCATCGGCGAGGCGGCCAACAGGTCGGTTTCGTACGAGGAGTTGGGGCCGCAGGAGGCGCGCGCGGCGATCAGCCCCTACGCCCCCGCCGACCTGCTGCTCAGCACCTGGGAGAGCCACGTCGCCAACCCCGCGCCCGTCACGGACACCCTGCGCCGCCTCACCGGCTCGCAGGGCCGCACCCCGCAGGAATGGGCAGCCCACACCGCCCAGCGCCTGACCACCTGACCACCTGCCCCCTTGAGCCCTTGAGCCCTTGAGCAACCCGAGCAACCCGAGCAAGCCCCCATGTCGGCGGCCCCTCACCCAGTGGCCGCCGACAGCGGCGTAGCGATGTCCTCCAGCGACCGCCGCTCCGCCCGCACCGCACAGAACGCCGCCACCAGGCCGGCGGCCACCATCAGACCGGCTCCGATCTGGAACGCGAGCACCGTGTCCCCCACCACCCCCGACTCCGTGAGCTTGGCGAAGAGCAGTGGGCCGCTGATGCCGCCGGCCGCCGTGCCGACGGCGTAGAAGAAGGCGATCGCCATCGCGCGGGTCTCCATCGGGAAGATCTCCGAGACGGTCAGATACGCGCTGCTCGCGCCCGCCGAGGCGAAGAAGAGCACCACGGACCAACAGGCAGTCAGGGAGGCGGCCGTCAGGGAGCCCTGGCCGAACAGCCACGCCGTGCCGAAGAGGAGCAGGCCCGAGAGGACGTACGTGGACGTGATCATGATCTTGCGGCCGATCGTGTCGAACAGCCGGCCGAGGAGCAGCGGACCCAGGAAGTTGCCCGCGGCGATCACGGCGAAGTAGTAGCCCGTGCTGCCGGTCGGTACGTCGAAGAACGTGGTGAGGATCGCGCCGAAGCCGAAGGTGATCGCGTTGTAGAGGAAGGCCTGGCCGATGAAGAGGGAGAGGCCGAGGACCGTGCGGCGCGGGTACATCGAGAAGACCGAGCGCGCGATGGTGAGGAATCCGGTCGCCTTGCGCTGCCTGATGGTCATCTCGCTTGCGGGCGGCGGCAGTTCCGTACCCTTCTCCGCTCGCACACGGTCCTCGATCGAGTCGACGAGCCGCTCAGCCTCCTCTCCCCTGCCGTGGATGAACAGCCACCGTGGGGACTCGGGCACATTGCGCCGTACGAGCAGGATCACGAGGCCCAGGACGACGCCGAGCGCGAAGGTCAGCCGCCAACCGACGTCCATGGCGAACAGATCGGTGTCGAGCGCGACGATCGAGAGCAGCGAGCCGCCGATCGCGCCCAGCCAGAAGCTGCCGTTGATGATCAGGTCCACGCGGCCCCGGTAGAGGGACGGGATCAGTTCGTCGATGGCCGAGTTGATCGCCGCGTACTCACCGCCGATGCCGAAGCCGGTGAGGAAGCGGAAGAGGAAGAACCACCAGGAGTGGAAGGAGACCGCGGTCAGGGCCGTGGCCGCCAGATAGACGGCGAGCGTGATGATGAAGAGCTTCTTGCGGCCGAAGCGGTCGGTCAGCCAGCCGAAGAAGAGCGCCCCGCTGCACGCACCGGCCACGTAGAGGGCCGCCGCCATCCCCGTGACCTGCGCGGACGAGATCGGCAGTCCGCTGCCTTCCTCCGAGAGGCGGCCCGCGATGTTGCCGACGACGGTGACTTCCAGGCCGTCGAGGATCCAGACCGTGCCGAGCCCGATCACCACCGTCCAGTGCCAGCGCGACCAGGGCAGCCGGTCCAGGCGCGCGGGAACGGCCGTGGTGACAGTGGGACTTGAGCCGACGGATCCGACGGACATCGGGCACCTCCTGAGGACGGTGCCGTCCGAGTCCCCTCACACCGCGGCTCTACGCCCCCAACGCATGCGTCACCGCATAGATGACCAGCCCCACCAGCGCGCCCACCACCGTGCCGTTGATCCGGATGAACTGCAGATCGCGGCCGATGTGCGCCTCGATCTTCTTCGTGGTCTGCTCGGCGTCCCAGCCGGCGACGGTGTCGCTGATCAGTGAGGTGATCTCACGGCGGTAGGTCTTGACCACGTGCACGGCGACGTCCTCGACCCAGCCCTCGACCTTGCCCTGCAGACGGGAGTCCGCGGTCAGCCGCGCGCCGAGCGACAGCAGCCCGGCGCGCACCCGCAGCCGCAGTTCGCTGCGCTCGTCCTCCGCGGCGGCCACGATCATCTGGCGTACGGAGGACCAGGCCGAGGCGATGATGTCCTGGACCTCGCCGCGCCCGAGCACCTCGGACTTCAGCCGCTCCACCCGCATCCGTGTGTCCGTGTCGGACTGCAGTTCGGAGGCGAAGTCCGTGAGGAAGCGGTCGATGGCGCCGCGCGCCGGGTGCTCGGGCATATCGCGCATCTCGGTGACGAAGCGCAGGAGTTCCTTGTAGACGCGCTCGCCGACCTTCTTGTCGACGAAGCGCGGGGTCCAGCCGGGGGCGCCGCCCTGCACCGCGTCCATCACCTGGTCGCTGTGCAGGACGAGCCAGTCGTGCGCCCGTACGCAGACCAGGTCGACGACCTTGCGATGGCCGCCGTCGGCGACGACCTTCTCCAGTGTCTTGCCGATGCCGGGGGCGATCTCGGCGGCGTCCGCGCGCCGGGTGATGGCCTCGCCGACCACGGCCTGGACATCGGAGTCGCGCAGGACGGTGAGCGCGCCGCGCAAGGCTGTGGAGAGTTCGGCCGTGACGCGGTCCGCGTTGGCGGGCTCCGCGAGCCACTCACCCAGGCGGCCGCCGATGCCGACCGCGCGCAGACGGCGGCGTACGACATCCTCGGAGAGGAAGTTCTCACCGACGAACTCACCGAGCGAGGCGCCCAGTTGGTCCTTCTTGGTGGGGATGATCGCGGTGTGCGGGATGGGCAGGCCGAGCGGGTGCCGGAAGAGGGCCGTGACCGCGAACCAGTCCGCCATCGCGCCCACCATGCCGGCCTCCGCGGCCGCCGCGACATAGCCGGCCCAGGTGCCGGCCCCGGAGTTCTGCGCCCATTTCGCCAGGACGTAGACCACCGCGACGAAGACGAGCAGCCCGGTCGCGGTGGCCTTCATACGGCGCACACCGCGCCGGCGCTCCTCGTCGGCCGCGTTGAATGAGAAGCCGGAGCCGGGGGCATGCTGCCCGCGGGAAGCCCGTCCGGTTTCCTCCGGGTCCGTACCGGTTTCCTGCGGATCCGTGCCCTTCCCCGCCGGATCCGATCCGGCCTCGTCCGCTTCCTTCACGTGCGTCTGGTCCATCCGCTCCGCCGCTCCATCCGCCCTGCCACCCAGCCTCTCGGCGGCCCGCCCGACCGGCCGGTACCGGAGGCCTCGTACGTATTGTCCCTGCCTGTCCCACTCCTGGAACGCATCACACCTGACCGACTCCTGGAACGCACCATGAGTTCCCGACGTCCTCACTGTCGACGAGTAACCAGGGAGATCTCAGGGTCGCCCCGCAGACCTCGTCGGTAAGTCCATACGGGGATGAACGTCGGGCGTCACACGGGGGGTACCGTGCGCGACCTCGGGCCGAATGCCGCAAAATGGGATTGTCCAACTGGAGCCTCGTGCTCCCCTGCCCGAGGAGCACAACCCGCATGACCAGGCGTCACGGTTATGCCTTGATGGCTGCCATCGCTGCCGTGGTGGTCCTGATCTCCACCGTCATATACGTCGCCTTCTCCGGCCGGGGCAGCCGCGACACCACCGTCAGCGCAGGACCCGCCCCGCAAGGTTCCGCCGACCCCGCGTCGTCCGGCTCCTGGGTCGGTACGTGGGCCACGGCTCCGGCCGACGCCGAGCCGCGGACGTGGTCGGGCTTCGCGGGGCGCACGCTGCGCAATGTCGTGCACACCAGCGTGGGCGGTACGAGCGCGCGGATCACGCTCTCGAACCTGTTCGGCACGCAGCCGCTGACGATCAGTCACGCCTCGATCGCGCTGGCCTCCGCGCCGAGCAACCCCACCGCGCTCCCCGGGAGCCTGCGCCGGCTCACGTTCGGCGGCAAGGCCCGCGCGGTGATCCCCGCGGGCGGTCAGATCGTCTCGGACGCGGCCGGGATCGACGTACCGCATGATGCGGACCTGCTGGTCAGCACGTTCTCGCCGACGCCGTCCGGACCGGTCACCTACCACCCGCACGCGCGCCAGATCTCGTACGTGGCCAGCGGCGACCAGACGCAGAACGCACGTGGCGAGGCCTATACGGAGCAGAGCCCGTACTGGCGCTATCTGACCGCCGTCGACGTACTGACCCATGAGGCCAAGGGCTCCGTGGTGGTCATCGGCGACTCGCTGACCGACGGCGTCACCTCCACGCTCGGCGCCAACGCGCGCTGGACCGACGTCCTCGCCGACCGGCTGCGCGAGGAAGCGGGCGCGCCCCGGCTCGGGGTCCTGAACGAGGGCATCAGCGGCAACCAGCTGATCCCCGGCGGCCCGGTGAAGGCGGCGGGCCCCAGCGGGGTGAGCCGCTTCGAGCGCGATGTCCTTTCCCGTACGGGAGTCACTTCCGTGGTCGTCTGCCTCGGCGTCAACGATCTGCTGCGCAACCCCCGCGGCGCCGACGCCGGACAGATCCTGGACGCCATGCGGGAGTTGACCCGCCAGGCGCACGCCCGTGGGCTGAAGGTCACGGGCGCGACCCTGATGCCGTTCAACGGCCACCGCGGCTACCGCCCGCACCTGGAGGAGCTGCGCCGCACCATCAACGCGGAGATCCGCAGCGGCCGGGTCTTCGACTCGGTGGTCGACTTCGACCGTGCGGTGCGTGATCCGTACGCTCCCGACCGGCTGCGGGCGCCGTACGACTCGGGCGATCATCTGCACCCGAGCGATGCGGGCTACCGGAAGATGGCCGAGTCGTTCAACCTCGCGCACCTGAAGGGTTCGGCCCCCGCCGAGCTGTGATCCTGACGGATCGCTAGTCTTCGCGGATGCGTACGTGGTTCAGGGGGCGGCGGCGGATCTACGCGGCCGGAGCGGTGGTGGTCGTCGCGGCGGCGGCGGCGGTGATCGTGCCGGTCACGATGGCGGACTCGGAGGAGTCCTGCTGGTCGGCGCCGGAGTCGGTGACGCGACTCGCGGCCGATCCGGTGGCTGCGACCAGGGCGTTCGATCCGGGCGCGGATCTCGCCGCGTTCGACAAGGTGCGCGGGCTCCTTGCCCACGAACGCATCTGCAACGCGCAGGCCCTGGGCAAGGCCGTCGAGTCCGCCACCGTGTCCGCACCGGGCAAGGCGCACACCGAGGCGCAGGCACGGGCCGCCTACGCGGTGGCGGCCGCGTACGGCGTCGACGCGGAGGTGCCCGCAGGGCTCGAGCCCTATCTGGCGCGGATGCTGGCGAACCATGCGGTGGATTCGGCGGCGGCCTGGAGCGATCCCTCGTTCGGCAAGGAGAAGGCCACCGGCCCCACCTCACCGGGCAGCGGCCGTCTCGCGCGCCCCTTCTGGGACCAGGCCGAGCCCCGTACGGCCTTCGAGTACACGGCCCTCCGCTTGGACACCTCCCCGCACCTTCCCGCGCTGATGGAGGCCCTCGCCCGCGACCCGGAGGCCTTCGCGGTCCTCTACGACGCCGAACGCGCGTATCTGGCCACGTTCCTGGAACACACCGACCCCCGCACGCTCCTCGCCGACGAGAAGGACTACGACGGCAGGAAGACCGGGTACAAGGAGATCGCCTTCGATGTCAGGTTCAGCCTGGCGGAACTGGCCGAACGCGTCGGTGCGTTGATGCGCGCGCGATCGCTGCTCGCCGAGAGCGGTGGCATCGCCGATCCAGGCGTGTACGACGAGGAGGTGCGCAGACGCCTCAAGGGCGCCTATCCCACCGGTGACCAGCGGGCCACCGACCGCCCGTTGAGCGGCGACATCGCCCGCCGTCCGACGGACGGCAAGCTGTCGGGAGACGTCTTCGACGGACGCCACCAGCTGCTGCGGGTACTCGATCAGTGGATCGAGGCGCATCAAGTACCGGCTCGCACAGCCGAGTTGATCCGGGCACAGATGGACAGCGCGTACGTACGCGGTCTGGCCATGCGCCGGCTCTGATCAGGACCGCTCGGCCGTGCCGGTGGGTACGGCTCGCACGTCGGTGCACCCACGCCGCTCGGCCTGGCTCTTGGCGAACGTCAGCACCAGGTCGCGCAGTTCGGCGGCCGAGATCCCGGATTCGTCGCCGGCCCAGGCCGCGAAGTTGGCGTTCTCGCCGTCGCAGCGGGCGGTCACCGTGTTGCTCAGCCGCTGACCGTCCTCGTGGACGAAGCGGTTGCTCCAGTCCCCGTACCAGGCCCGCAGCCCCGCGTCGGGATCCTCGAGCTCCTCGTCGGAGACGTACCAACTCTGCTGCCGCTCCTGCTCAGTCTCCACGTACAGCGAGCAGCCGCGCACCGGCCCGGAGTCGGTACCCGACTGGGCCGCGTAGGTGTCCTTCGGGAGCTTGCCGAGAACCGGGCCGCAGGCTGTGTCCGCCGCCTGCTGCGCGGGCACCGGACGCGGGGCCTGCCGTACACCGCTCTCGGGCTGCTTCAACGGCTCGGCGCCGCAGCCCAGTCGGTCGGACGCCCGGCCCGCCGCGGCGATGACAACCCTGAGGTAGCCGCTCACGTTGTCGCTGCGCGCCCAGGGTGAGCTCACGGTGACCAGCATCTTGCGCGGCCGGCCCTCGTCGTCCTGGCCGAGCGCGGGACAGGGCTGGAGGAACTGGATCCGCTCGGACTCGTCCACGAAACCGGGCAGATCGGTGGGCAGCGTGAGCAGATCGCTCCAGCCGCCCTTCGGGAAGGACCGGTACAGCTCCTGTTCCTGCTGGTCGCGATGGGTGTACGCGCGCACCGTGAACAGGCGCTGGGCCTCGTCATCGCCCTCGTAGGAGACCGTGCACTCGTACGAACCGAGCGACTCGACGGTCTCCTCGTCGGCCTCGGCCAGGCGCTTGTCCTCGGGGAGCAGTCGCCCGACCAGACCCTCGGGCAGCACCCCGCCACACGCCTGCCGCGCCACCCACCAGTCCGTGACCGCCGGCCGCGCGCAGTACCCCACAAGACCGAGCACCATCACACCGACCAACGACAGCTTGATCCAGCGTCGCACTCGCAACCCACCCCGTACCGCCGAAGAACCGATCGGAGCGGACCCTACAGCTAGTCCCCCAGCTCCTTGCGCTCAGCCCTCTTGTCCAGCTTCGCCTGGCGACGCTCCTCCTTGATGCGCTGCTTCTCGGCGCGGGTCACTTTGCGTTCGACACCCACTCCGCCCATCAGCGCGAAGCCCGTGAGGATCACCCGCGGCGCACCGGGATCGCCCGACTCACCCTGCACACGGTGGTCGAAGCCGCCCATGATGCCGAAGCCGCGGACCACGACCTCGACGCCGGGCGGCACGGTCACGTTCATTCCGCCCATGATCGCCACGCAGTTGATGGTGATCTCGCGGTCCTCGAAGCGGGCGTCGCGCAGATCGATCTCGCCACCGCCCATGAGCGCGAAGCAGTTGAAGCGGCGCGGCGCGGTCCACACGCCCTTGCGCTGGAAACCGCCCATGATCGCCACGGCGCCCCGGGAGGTGGCCTCGCCGCCGATCCGCGCCGCCCAGTCGGGGCCGTCGGCGGGAACGGCAGGGGTGAAGGGGCGGGGCTGCGCGGCGCTGGGCAGATCGCGGGTGATCGGCTCCAACTCCCCGTACGTACGCGCCTTGTAGGTGGCTTCGAGGCGCTCCTCGAACTCCTCCATGTCCAGGCGGCCCTCGGCCAGCGCGTCCCGCAGCACCTCGGCGACCCGCTCACGGTCGGTGTCTGATGCCCTCAGCTCGGGCAGGTCGTCGGTCATATGAATCAGCCTAGCCGGGCCGGGGTGGTCAAGGTCACCCCAGTTCGGCGCGGTCCGCGTACATCTTCGCGATGACCGCTTCGATATCGGGTTCGCGTACGGAGAGATCCACCAGCGGATACGTGGAGGCGATCTCCGTGACCAGCGGCGCGGCCGAGGCGGAGGCGGGGAACGCCAGCCACTGCCGGGGGCCTTCGACACGCAGCACCCGCGCGCCGGGGATCTCCAGCGGGGGCAGTTCGCGCTCCAGGTCCACCACCAGCGTGCGCTCGCTCTCGCCGATCTCGTGGAGTCCCGCGAGCGCTCCGTCGTACATCAGACGGCCGTGGTCGATGACCATGACGCGCTTGCAGAGCTGTTCGATGTCCTGGAGGTCGTGGGTGGTGAGGAGCACTGTCGTGCCGGCCTCGGCGTTCAAGTCCCGCAGAAATTCACGGACTTTGGCCTTGCTGACGACGTCGAGACCGATCGTCGGCTCGTCCAGATAGAGCACCTCGGGGTCGTGCAGCAGCGCCGCCGCGATGTCCCCGCGCATGCGCTGGCCGAGCGACAGCTGGCGCACGGGGACCGCCAACAGATCGGCGAGATCGAGGAGTTCGACGCAGCGGTCCAGGTTCTCGCGGAAGCGGGCGTCGGGGATGCGGTACATGCGGTGGGCCAGCTTGTACGAGTCGATCAGCGGGAGGTCCCACCACAAGGTGGTGCGCTGGCCGAAGACGACACCGATGCGATGAGCGAGGCGGGTGCGCTCGCGCGAGGGGTCGATACCCGCGACGCGTACACGGCCGCCGCTCGGCGTCAGGATGCCGGTCAGCATCTTGATCGTGGTGGACTTACCGGCCCCGTTCGGCCCGATGTAGCCGACCATCTCACCGCGCGGCACGGTGAAACTGATGCCGTCGACGGCCCGTACGTCATGCCGCTCGCGCCGCAGGAAGCCCTTCTTCTTGCGTACGTCGAAGACCTTCCGCACGTCGTCGAGTGCGATGAAGTCCTTTTCGACGGTGCCCGTGTCGCCGACGTCCGTTGCGATGAGATCCATGGCTGCGCGATCAGCTCCCTGTACTGCGGTACGAACGAAGGCCCGCCCGCCAGCAGGCCCCCGCGAGCAGGGCGCACAGCACGGCGACGAACGGTGACAGAAAGGCCGTGAACTCCGGCAGCCCCACCGGGTAGGGCCGCCCCAGGACGTAGAGCGCGGGCAGCCAGTTGACGAAGGCCAGCGGCACGATGAAGGTCACGCCCCGCACGAGGTCCTTGGCGAAGATCGTCGGCGGGTACTGGAGGAGCGTATTTCCGCCGTACGTGAAGGAGTTGACCACCTCGGCCGCATCCCGCGCCCAGAACTGGAACGCGGCCCCCGCCACCATCACCGACCCGAAGATGGCCCCGCCGGACAGCACCATCAACGGGATCAGACCAGCCTTGAGCACCGTCCACTCGACGTCCACGAGCACCAGCGCCCAGACGAGAACGAGCAGCCCCTGCGTGACGCGCCCCAGGCGCCGCAGCGCGAACCGGTCCGCGGCGACCTGCGCGAGGACCGGCGCGGGGCGTACGAGCAGGGTGTCGAGCGTGCCGTCCCGCACCCGCCGGCCGATCCGCGAGACCTGGCCGAGCGCGAGGTCGGCGAGACCGAAGGCGGTGCTCGTCGTCCCGTAGAGGAAGGCGATCTCGGGGAAGTCGAAGCCGCCGAGCCCCTCGACATGCGTGAACATCAGCAGGATCACGACGAAGTCGAAGAACGTCACGATGAAGTTGGCCAGCAGCGTCATCGCGAACGAGAAGCGGTACGCCATCGTGGAGCGGATCCACATCGCCGCGATCATCCGGAAGGCGGCCACCCCTTCACCGAGCCGCGAGGGCACCCGGCCGTCAGCCACCCTGCACCACCACCCTGCGCCGCGCCACCAGTTGCAGCCCGCGCCCGGCCACGAGCAACCCGAACGCCCAGGCCGCCTGGAATCCGTACGCCCTCAGCAGTCCCCAGCCCGTGTACTTGCCGAGGAACACATCGGCCGGCACCTGCAGCATCGACGCCCACGGCAGTACGCGCGCCACATCACCGAGCGCACCGGGGAAGACGGTGAGCGGCAGCAGCATCCCGGAGAAGAACAGCCCGCACAGCCACGCGATCTGCACCACACCCGCCCCGTCCATCAGCCAGAACGCGCTGAGCGCCACCAGGAACCAGATGGCGAAGCCGACCATGACACCGAGCACCACCGAGCCGAGGAAGGCGGGCCACAGCCAGGCCTGCTCGGGCAGCGCGAGATCGAAGGCGAGCGCACCCACGGCCATCGGCACGATCCCGCGGCCGAGCAGCTCGAAGGCCGCGCGCCCCAAATCGGCCGAGAGCCACCACAGTTGGAGATCGGCGGGCCGGTAGAGGTCGATGGCGATGTCGCCGGTCTTGATCCGCTCGATCAGCTCCTCGGCGAAACCGCCGCCGCCCATCAGACCGCAGGTCGCGAGCAGCGCCTGCCCGATCCAGACGTACGTGAGGGCCTCGGGCTTGTCGTAACCACCGAGGTTCGGGCGCTCGTCCCACAGCGCGTTGAACGTGAAGGCGAGCACGAAACCGAAGACGGTGTTGGTGAAGACACCCGCTGCCGTCGCCACCCGGTACGTCGAGTGCCGCCGGAAGCTGCCGGCCGCCACGGCCGCGTACAACCGCACGAGCTCGCCCCTTTCCAGCGGCCAAAGAGGCAGACCCTAGCCGCCGATGGCAACAGCGCGCCATGCGTTTTCACCCGTCCGGCCGACCGTGCAGCCGCCATGGGCGCGCGGCGAGGCGGGGGCTCCTCCAAGCGGATGCAAAAGTGTCGCTTAACTGGCGAATCGGGAGTTCGGGAGTTCCGCAGAGATGAGCGACGAGCCGCGTGAGCAGGAGGGGCAGCAGCAGGGGTGGGCGCCCCGTGAACCGGAGCCCGCCGGCGCCCCGCAGCCCGGCCCCCCGCAGGCACCGGTCCCGGCCAAGGGCAAGAAGCGCAAGGAACGCAAGGAACGCACCGGCTGGCGCCGCATCATCCCCACGTGGCGCATGGTCCTCGGCACTTTCCTGCTCCTGTGCCTGCTCATCGGCGGCGCCCTCGTCGCCGGCTACCTCATCGTCGACATCCCGCCCGCCAACTCCGCCGCGACCGCCCAGACCAACGTCTACCTGTACGCGGACGGCAAACAGCTCGCCCGCGACGGCGACGTCAACCGCGAGAACATCCCGCTCTCCCAAGTCCCCGAAACCGTAAGGGAAGCGGTGCTCGCCGCCGAGGACCGCGACTTCTACTCCGAGTCCGCGGTCGACCCCAAGGCGATGCTGCGCGCGGCCTGGAACACCGTCACCGGCAAGGGCAAGCAGTCCGGATCGACGATCACCCAGCAGTACGTGAAGAACTACTACCTCAACCAGGACCAGACGATCGGCCGCAAGGTGAAGGAGTTCTTCATCTCGATCAAGCTGGGCCGCGAGGTCTCCAAGGACGACATCTTCGAGGGCTATCTCAACACCAGCTACTTCGGCCGCAACGCCTACGGCATCTCCGCCGCCTCCCACGCGTACTACGACAAGAAGGCCGGCGACCTCACCACGGCCGAAGGCGCGTATCTCGCGACGCTCCTCAACTCCCCCAGCGCGTACGACGTGACGGCCCACCCGGAGAACAAGCCGCGCGCCCTGGGGCGCTGGAACTACGTGCTCGACGGCATGGTCAAGGAGAAGTGGCTGACCCCCGCCGCCCGCGCCGCGATGAAGTTCCCCGAACCCGAGGACCAGGCGGGCACCGCATCCGGGCTCTCCGGACAGCGCGGCTATCTGGTCAACGCCGTCAAGGACTACCTCCTCGCCAACGAGATCGTCACCGAGGACGAACTCAAGGGCGGCGGCTACCGCATCACCACCACCATCGACCCCGACCAGCAGGACGCCTTCGTCAAGGCGGTCGACGACCAGCTGATGTCCAAGCTCGACAAGGACGCCCGCAAGATCGACCGCAACGTACGGGCGGGCGGCGCCGCGATCGACCCCAGGACCGGCCGGGTCACCGCGCTCTACGGCGGGATCGACTACGTCAAGCAGTTCACCAACAACGCCACCCGGCGCGACTACCAGCCCGGCTCCACGTTCAAGGCCTTCGTCCTCGCCTCCGCCTTCGACAACGACTCCACCACCCAGGACGGCCGTCCGATCACCCCCAACACCGTCTACGACGGCACCAGCAGCCGCCCCGTCCAGGGCTGGAACGGCGAGACCTTCGCCCCCGAGAACGAGGGCAATGTCAACTACGGCAACGTCACCGTGCGCACCGCCGCCGAGAAGTCCGTCAACTCGGTGTTCGCGCAGATGGCCGTGGACATCGGCCCGGAGAAGGTGATGGACACCTCCATCGCCCTCGGCATCCCGAAGACGACCCCGAGCCTCGGCCCCTACCCCTCGATCTCCCTCGGCACCCCGACCGCCAGCGTCCTGGACGTCACCCAGGCGTACGCCACCCTCGCCAACCACGGCCGGCACGGCTCGTACTCACTGATCGACAAGATCGAGAAGAACGGCAAGGAGATCCAACTCCCCGCCCAGGACAGCGAACAGGTGATCTCCCGCGCGGCCGCCGACACCACCACGTCCGTACTGCAGAGCGTCGTCGACGGCGGCACCGGCACCGCCGCACTCGCCGCAGGACGCCCCGCCGCGGGCAAGACCGGCACCGCGGAGGAGGACAAGGCGGCCTGGTTCGCGGGCTACACCCCCGAACTCGCCACCGTGGTCGCGGTGATGGGCCAGGACCCCGACACGGCCGCCCAGACCCCGCTGTACGGAGCGCTCGGCCAGGCACGTATCAACGGCGGCGCGTATCCCGCCCGTATCTGGGCCCAGTTCACGCGTACGGCGCTGACCGGGCAGCCCGTGAGTAACTTCGACCTCGAAATCCCCGCCGGCTCGGAGGAACCGCCACCGCTGCCGACCATCCCGCCGCAGGACGGCGAGACCGAGGGGCAGACCCAGGGCGCGGACCAGGGGCAGGACCAAGGCCAGGCGCAGGGCCAGGTGCAGGGCCAGACCCAGGGCGCCGATCAGGGGCAGGCGCAGGGGCAGACCCAGGGGGCGGACCAGGGCCAGACGCAGGGCGCCGACCAGGGCCAGACGCAGGGGCAGACCCAGGGCCAGACCAACGGGGGCACCGACGGCGGCCTGGACACCGGCGGGCTGCTCGGGGGTCAGGACGGGGACGGGAACGACGGGGCGGAGGCGGGAAGTACGTAGGCCTTGGAGGCCTTGGAGGCCTTGGAGGCCTTGGAGGCCTTGCACGGCATACGGAGAGGGGCCGGCGAACTGTTCGCCGGCCCCTCTGCGTATCTCAGTAAGTGGAGGCTCTCAGAGATAGAGCCCGGTGGAATCCTCGGATCCCTCGAAGCGGTCGGCGGCGACGGCGTGCAGATCGCGCTCCCGCATCAGGACGTACGCGACGCCCCGCACCTCGACCTCGGCGCGGTCCTCCGGGTCGTAAAGGACGCGGTCACCCGGCTCGACCCCGCGGACGTTCTGCCCCACGGCGACGACCTCGGCCCACGCGAGCCGCCGGCCCACGGCCGCGGTCGCCGGGATCACGATCCCGCCGGTCGAACGCCGCTCGCCCTCGATCGTGTCCGTCCGCACCAGGACGCGGTCGTGCAGCATCCGGATGGGCAACTTGTCGTGATGGGAACTGCGCTCGAATCCTTTGGCACTCACGCCCCGAACCTACCTGCCTCGACCCCGGCCGTACGTCCCCGGGTCAGCCCCTCCTGCGGCGCGAACCCAGGGCGAGCAGCCCCACGACACCGACGACGAGCAGCGCCACCGGCACCACCCGCTCCAACCGCGGCGCCCCGTCACCGTCCACGAACTGCGCCTTCACCTCGCTGACCGCCCGGTTCGCGCTCACGTAAGCACGCCCGAGGGTCTGCTCGACGCCGTCGGCGACCTTGGCCTTCGCATCGCCGACGATCGTCTTCGGGTGCATACGCACCCCGATCTCGTCGAGGGTTTCGGCCAGCTGGGTGCGCCGGCGCTTGATGTCCGCCTCGATCTCAGCGGGAGTCCTGGCATCCGACACCGCGCCGCCTCCGTTTTGTCGTACGTCTCTGGGAAGAGACAGTCTGTCAGTTCCCACGATCCGGTACCTCACGGCGGCCCCGTTACGCTCGGTCCGTACCGAAACGCTGTACCGAACCGCTGTACCGAACCGCTGTACCGAACCGCTGTACCGATCCCGACCGCTTCTAGGAGACCGCCCGATGAGCGAGCGCCTGCAGCCCGGCGACACCGCCCCCGCCTTCACCCTGCCCGACGCGGACGGCAACGAGGTCTCCCTCGCCGCGCACAAGGGCCGCAAGGTCATCGTCTACTTCTACCCGGCCGCCCTGACCCCCGGCTGCACCAAGCAGGCCTGCGACTTCACGGACAACCTCGACGTCCTCGCCTCCGCGGGCTACGACGTCATCGGCGTCTCCCCCGACAAGCCCGAGAAGCTCGCGAAGTTCCGCGACAAGGAGAACCTCAAGGTCACGCTGGTCGGCGACCCGACGAAGTCGGTCCTTGAGTCCTACGGTGCCTTCGGCGAGAAGAAGCTCTACGGCAAGGTCGTCACAGGCGTCATCCGCTCGACGATCGTGGTCGACGAGGCAGGCAAGGTCGAGCACGCCTTCTACAACGTGAAGGCGACGGGGCATGTCGCCAAGATCATGCGGGATCTCGGGGTCTGAGGTCCCGAATTCCCTTGAGTGCAGTCGGACTTGAGCTGCAGGCCACCTGCCTGCTCCCGTGACCTGCGGCTCCCCCGTAGACTGATCGGGCGGTGCGCGCCAGACAGGTGCGATGTCCGTTATGCCGCGGTCGTGGTGGAATTGGCAGTCACGCCAGGTTTAGGTCCTGGTGGGAGAAATCCCGTGAGGGTTCGAGTCCCTCCGACCGCACATGTGAAGGGCGCTCCCTGCCGGGGGCGCCCTTTCCCGTTGCCGTCTGCGGCGATAATCCCCCCATGACCCGCCTCATCCTCGCCACCCGCAACCCCGGCAAGATCTCCGAACTCCACGCGATCCTCGCCGAAGCCGGGCTCGACCACGAGCTCGTCGGGGCCGATGCCTACCCCGAGATCCCGGACGTCAAGGAAACCGGCGTCACCTTCGCCGAGAACGCACTGCTCAAGGCGCACGCCCTCGCCCAAGCAACCGGCCTGCCCGCCGTCGCCGACGACTCGGGGCTCTGTGTGGACGTGCTCGGCGGTGCGCCCGGCATCTTCTCCGCGCGCTGGGCCGGGCGGCACGGGGACGACCGGGCCAATCTCGATCTGCTGCTGGCCCAGCTCTCGGACATCGACGCCCCGCACCGCGCCGCCCACTTCGCCTGCGCCGCGACCCTCGCCCTGCCGGACGGTACGGAGCGTGTGGTCGAGGGGCGGTTGCGCGGCACGCTGCGCCACGCCCCGTCCGGCAGCGGCGGCTTCGGGTACGACCCGATCCTCCAGCCGGACGGCGAGAGCCGGACGTGCGCCGAGATGTCGGCGGCCGAGAAGAACGCGATCAGCCACCGGGGCCAGGCCTTCCGGGCGCTGGCGCCGGTGGTCAGGGAGCTGCTCGGCTGAGCCGAGGTCAGGCATGACAGGTATGGCGAAGGGTCCGGGGGCGTAGCCACCCGGACCCTTCGCCATACGGAAGCCGTTACGGCTTGCAGGCCTTCGTCAGCTCGCCGGTCGCGTCGAGGACCGGGCCGACGTCCGGCGTCGGGTCGCCGTCCTTGATGGCCTGGCGGACGTTGTCGACGGCGGCGGAGATGTCGTCGACGGCCTTGCCGACGTCCGTGTTGTCGGTCTTGTCGGTGATCTCGTCGAGGTTCTTGTCGATCTGGTCCAGCGCCTTGTCCGCTTCGAGCGGGTTCTCGGCTGCGTCCTGGACGGCCTGCTGCAGGTCGGAGGCGCTCTGCGCGATGGCGGTCGCGGTCTGGGCGCAGTCGAGGGCCTTGTCGAGGGCGCTGCAGCCGATGACGAACGGCGTGAGCAGCGCGGCGCTGGCGGCTGCGAGAGCGATACGGCGGTGGCGCGAGGCCATGGAACGGTTCCTCCCCTTGTAGCGGACGGGCGTACGGCAGCTTGCCGTACGCCCGTATCCCTTAGAACGCTCGGTGGGTGTGCACGGTTGCGTGTGCGTGATCACCTCATGGGCTGTCAGCCGGCGGTCTGCTCCAGCGCCTTGCGCTGCAGGATGGCGAGTTCGTCGCAGCCGGCGACGGCGAGGTCGAGGAGCGCGTTGAGCTCGGTGCGCGCGAAGGGCTCGGCTTCGGCGGTGCCCTGGACCTCGATGAAGCGGCCGTCGCCGGTGCAGACGACGTTCATGTCGGTATCGGCGCGGACGTCTTCCTCGTAGCAGAGGTCGAGGAGGGGGACGCCGTCGACGATGCCGACGGAGACGGCGGAGACGGTGTCGGTGAGGGGCTTGCGGCCGTGCTTGATGAGCTTCTTGCCCTGGGCCCAGGCGACGGCGTCGGCCAGCGCCACGTATGCGCCGGTGATCGCGGCCGTGCGCGTGCCGCCGTCGGCCTGCAGGACGTCGCAGTCGAGGACGATGGTGTTCTCGCCGAGCGCCTTGTAGTCGACCACCGCGCGCAGGGAGCGGCCGATGAGCCGGGAGATCTCGTGGGTGCGGCCGCCGATCTTTCCGCGGACGGATTCGCGGTCGCCGCGGGTGTTGGTGGAGCGGGGCAGCATCGCGTATTCGGCGGTCACCCAGCCCTCTCCGCTGCCCTTGCGCCAGCGCGGGACGCCTTCGGTGACGGAGGCGGTGCAGAAGACTTTGGTGTCGCCGAAGGAGACGAGTACGGAGCCTTCGGCGTGCTTGCTCCATCCGCGTTCGATGGTGACGGGGCGGAGGGATTCGGGGGTACGGCCGTCGATACGAGACATGCGGATGAGCCTAACCAGTCAGCACGAAGGCCCCGTCCCCGGCTGAACCGGAAACGGGGCCCTCGACGAGCTCAGTGGCTCACATCATGTCTTCGATGTCGGCCGCGATCGGGTCGGCGTCCGTGCCGATGACGACCTGGATCGCGGTGCCCATCTTCACGACACCGTGGGCGCCGGCGGCCTTGAGTGCGGCCTCGTCGACGAGCGACGCGTCGACGACCTCGGTGCGCAGGCGCGTGATGCAGCCCTCGACCTCTTCGATGTTCTCGATACCGCCGAGGCCGGCGACGATCTTCTCAGCCTTCGTGGCCATGTCTTTCTCCCTGATCTTTCGCGCGCTCTCGCAAGCGATGGCCGGCCCGTGATTGGTCCGCTTTGACACGGTAACGCACGGTTGGCCCATCTTCACGAGCAGTCATCATCCACGTACCGAATGATGGCGATCATCGGCATACGCAGGGATTTTCCCGGGATGCCGAGGACCGGTTCCTCACTGGTCTACACCAATCTACAACGATCGCCGAGCCTGGCTTGTTCCGGGAGGACACCATGAGCGCGAACGCCGCCGCAGCTGCGCGGCCGAGTCCCTGGAACAACTTCTTCCAGGGCATGCAGAAGATGGGCCGCAGCCTTCAGCTGCCGATCGCCGTGCTTCCCGCGGCCGGCATCGTCAACCGGCTCGGCCAGCCGGACGTCTTCGGCGCCGACGGCCTGGGCTGGACGAACGTCGCCAAGGTCTTCGTGGGCGCGGGTGGTGCGTTGCTCGACGCCGACCTCGGACTGCCGCTGCTCTTCTGCATCGGTGTCGCGATCGGTATGGCGAAGAAGGCGGACGGTTCCACGGCGCTCGCCGCGGTGGCCGGCTTCCTTGTGTACCGAGGGGTGCTGCACCAGTTCCCGGTGGACTGCGCCGACGGCGCGAAGGCCGTGGCGACGGGATGTCAGGCCGCGGACGGAACGGTCAGCGCCTTCTCGTACCAGAACCCGGGTGTCTTCGGCGGCATCATCATGGGCCTGCTCGCCTCGTGGTTCTGGGTCCGCTACCACCGCACCAAGCTGGTCTCCTGGCTCGGCTTCTTCAACGGCCGCCGGCTCGTCCCGATCATCATGGCGTTCGTCGCCATCGTCTTCGCCGCGCTGTGCCTGTGGGTCTGGCCGGCGATCGGTGACGCCCTGGAGAGCTTCTCCAACTGGCTCGAGAGCCTGGGCGCCTGGGGCTCCGGCATCTTCGGTGTCGCCAACCGCGCACTGCTGGTGATCGGTCTGCACCAGTTCCTGAACGTGCCGCTGTGGTTCCAGTTCGGCTCGTTCACGAAGCCGGACGGCACCACGGTCCACGGTGACATCAACATGTTCCTCAGCGGTGACCCGAGCGCCGGCATCTACCAGTCGGGCTTCTTCCCGATCATGATGTTCGCCCTGCCCGCGGCCTGCCTCGCGATGGTCCACTGTGCGCGCCCCGAGCGCCGCAAGGTGGTCGGCGGCATGATGCTCTCCCTCGCGCTGACCTCGTTCGTCACCGGTATCACCGAGCCGATCGAGTACTCCTTCGTCTTCATCGCGCCCGCCCTGTACGCGGTCCACGCCCTGCTCACCGGTGTCTCGATGGCGGTGACCTGGGCGCTCGGGGTCAAGGACGGCTTCAGCTTCTCGGCCGGTCTGATCGACTACGTCATCAACTGGGGGCTCGCGACGAAGCCCTGGATGATCATTCCGATCGGCCTCTGCTTCGCGGCCGTGTACTACGCGGTCTTCCGTTTCGCGATCACGAAGTTCAACATCCCGACCCCGGGACGTGAGCCGGAGGAAGAGGCCGAGGCCCTGGAGCAGGAGAACACCAAGGCGTAGGACCCTCACAAAACCGGTAGCCCCGGGCGCCCGAATCGGGCCGCGGAAGCGACGAAAGACCCTTGAATCCCTAGGGATTCGGGGGTCTTTTGTCACGTCTGCCCCTCTGTGTCCCAGGCCACTGGAATCGGAGCTTCCTTATCCGTTCTTCACCGTGCTACAACTGGTCTACACCACTAATTGGTGTAGACCACGCGGCCGATCGGTCCGCGTCTTTGAGCGACGTCGCCGTCCCCACTTCTTCTGTCCTGGCGGCGTCATGCCCAATGGAGGAAGTTGTGTCCACGGCTGCCGCACCCGCGGCGAAGAAGGGCTCCGGCGCGATGGCTGTCATGCAGCGCATCGGCCGCAGCCTCATGCTGCCCGTCGCGGTTCTGCCCGCCGGTGCGCTCCTGCTCCGTTTCGGCCAGGCAGACATGCTCGGCGCGGACGGGCTCGGCTGGAACAAGCTCGCGAGCTACATGGCCGCCGGTGGTGGCGCCCTGCTCGACAACATGCCGCTGCTCTTCGCCGTCGGTATCGCCATCGGCTTCGCCAAGAAGTCGGACGGCTCCACGGCCCTCGCGGCCGTCACCGGTTACCTCGTCTTCCAGAAGGTGCTCGCGACCTTCACGGACAGCAACCTGCCCAAGGTCGCCGCGGTGGTCGACGGCAAGATCGTCATGAATGACGCCCCGGTCAACGCCGGTGTGCTCGGCGGCGTGATCATGGGTGTCGTCGTCGCCCTGCTGTACCAGAAGTTCTACCGGACCAAGCTCCCCGACTGGGCGGGCTTCTTCGGCGGCCGCCGTCTCGTCCCGATCCTGTCGGCCTTCTCGGGTCTGGTCATCGGTATCGTCTTCGGTCTGATCTGGCCGGTCCTCGGCACGGGTCTGCACAACTTCGGTGAGTGGCTGGTCGGTTCGGGCTCCGTCGGCGCCGGCATCTTCGGTGTCGCCAACCGCGCGCTCATCCCGATCGGCATGCACCACCTCCTGAACTCCTTCCCGTGGTTCCAGGCCGGCAGCTTCCAGGTCGACGGCGCCACCTACTCCGGTGACATCGCCCGCTTCCTGCACGGCGACCCGACCGCGGGTCAGTTCATGACCGGCTTCTTCCCGATCATGATGTTCGCCCTCCCGGCGGCCTGCCTCGCGATCACCCACGCCGCTCGCCCCGAGCGTCGCAAGGTCGTCGGCGGCATGATGTTCTCGCTCGCCCTCACCGCGTTCGTCACGGGTGTCACCGAGCCGATCGAGTTCACCTTCATGTTCATCGCGCCGGTCCTCTACGCGGTCCACGCGGTCCTCACCGGTGTCTCGATGGCGCTCACCTGGGCCCTCGGAATGCGTGACGGCTTCGGCTTCTCCGCCGGTGCGGTCGACTTCTTCCTGAACCTCGGTATCGCGGACAACCCGTGGGGCCTGGCCGGAATAGGCCTCTGCTTCGCGGTGGTCTACTACTTCATCTTCCGGTTCGCGATCACCAAGTTCAACATCCCGACCCCGGGCCGGGAGTCGGACGAGGAGCTCGCCGAGCTGCTCAAGGCCGAGGCGAAGTAAGTCTCAGCCCCCGAGGCGAAGTAAGGCTTCACCTCACCTGATCGGGACCAAAGCCCCCGACCGTTGTTACCAACGGTCGGGGGCTTTGCCCATGTACGGGCGATACGTTCGGTGGTATGACGACACGTATCCTCGACCTCGACCGCGACCGGCTCGCCGCCCTGAAGGGCCGTGAGCTCACCGCCGCCGTCGCCGCCGCGGAAGGCCGCACCATGGTCGGCGAGGTGTTCGCCGAACGCGCCGCGATGATCCCGGACCCAGGCGGCCGCGGTGTCCACAACGCCGAGCTGGTCGCCGCCTTCGGCGCCGACATCGTCGTACTCAACCTCATCGAACGCGCCTGGGACGGCGAGAAGCTCACCCTCCCCGGCCTCGGCGAGTTCGACTCGTTCACCGAGCTCGCCCAGGTCATCGGCCGCCCCGTCGGCGTGAACCTGGAGCCCGGTGACGTACCGGAGATCCGGCGCGCCAAGCCCGAGTACGCCAAGCGCCTCATCGACATGGGCGCCGCGATGCTCTGCATCACCGCGAACCCCGGCACCGGCGGTTCCTTCGAGGGCATGGCCCGCGTGACCGAGGAGCTGCGCAAGGGGCTCGGCGACGACGCGGCCCTCTGGAGCGGCAAGATGCACCACGCCGGACACATCGAGCGCGTGACGGTCCCGAAGCTGACCGCTCTGGTCGACGCGGGGGCCGACGGTGTGGTCATGCCGCTGCCCGGCACGATGCCCGGCGTCACCCGCGAGCTGGCGGCCGAGGGGGTCGCGGCCGTGCAGGACGCGGGCGCGATCGTGATGGGCGCCATCGGTACGAGCCAGGAGGGCAGCCACCTCAACGTGGTGCCCCAACTCGCGCTCAACGCCAAGGAGATCGGCTACGACGCGCACCACTTCGGGGACTCGTACATCCCGGGCATGTGCGACCCGGAACTGCTCTACGCGTACTCGGTGGCGATCCGCGGCCGCCGGCACACCTGGAACCGGATGGCGCTGTCCGGCCGCCGCCCGAGGAGCGGCGAGCCGGCTGCCTGAGGCCGGTCAGATCTCGTAGACGGCCCTGGAGTGCGCGAGCTCGACGGGGCCGTCGAACGCTTCCCGGGCGTCGTCGAGGTTGACCTGCGCATCCGTCCACGGCGGGATGTGGGTCAGGACGAGCCGTCCGACGCCCGCGCGCGTGGCGCTCTCGCCGGCCTCCCGGCCGTTGAGGTGGAGGTCGGGGATGTCCTCCTTGCCGTGGATGAAGGACGCCTCGCACAGGTACAGATCGGTGCCGGCGGCCAGCTCGTCGAGCTGTTCGCAGGCCCCGGTGTCGCCGGAGTAGACCAGCGAGCGGCCCTCGTGCTCGACGCGGATCGCGTACGCCTCGACGGGGTGCGCGACCCTCTCCGTACGTACGGAGAAAGGGCCGATCTCGAACGAGGCGCCCGGCTTGAGCGTCTGGAAGTCGAAGACCTCGCCCATCGCGGAGGCGTCGGGGGTGTCCCCGTATGCCGTGGTCAGGCGCTCTTCGGCGCCTTCCGGGGCGTAGACGGGGATGGCATCGCAGCGGCCGCCTTCGTGGCGGTAGTAGCGCGCGACGAAGTACGCGCACATGTCGATGCAGTGGTCGGGGTGGAGATGGCTGAGGAAGACGGCGTCGAGGTCGTAGAGACCGCAGTGGCGCTGCAGCTCGCCCAGGGCACCGTTGCCCATGTCGAGGAGCAGCCGGAAGCCGTCGGCCTCTACGAGGTAGCTCGAGCAGGCCGAGTCCGCGGACGGAAACGAGCCCGAGCAGCCGACGACGGTGAGCTTCATGGAGACGGGAACCTCCGTGCTGGCAGGGCATACGGCCTGGGGAGCTGTGGCCGTTTCGGGGGCTGTGCGGTTTGTTGAGCGTAAGGCGCAAAAGACCGCGTCGCCCCTGCGTCATGGGCCGTTGTGGGGCAACTCACCTGCCCTGTCACCGCTTCGGGTGGATCCGCCTCCGGCGCGCCGCGGGACGCGTGCGCCGGTAGATTCATGCGTATGGACACGTCCTGGTGGCTTGCCCTTGCCGCCGTCGTGGCGATTGCGCTGGTGGCGGCGGTAGTGGACGGGCTCGGGCGCTCCCGGCGCCGGCCGAGCGGTTCGCGCCGCCCGCCGTCGCGGCCGCGGGGGCCCGGACGCGGGCCACGGCGCAGGCCTCAGCCTGCGGAGATCTGGTGGGCGGACGTCCCCTACGAGGACGGGCCGGGGTCGAAGGACCGGCCGTGCCTGGTCCTGGAGGTACGCGGTGACAGCGCCGTCGTCGTCAAGATCACGAGCAAGTACCACGACGAGCGGGCCGGGGTGATCCCGCTGCCGCCCGGGGCGGTGGGCGATGCGCAGGGGCGGCCGAGCTTTCTGGAGACGGACGAGCTGCGGACGGTGCCGGTGTGGTCGTTCCGGCGCCGGGTGGGTGTGGTGGACCCGGTCCTTTGGGACCAGGTCCGTCACCTGCACAGTTAGCGGGCTCTCGTACGCAGTTGGCGGGCTCTCGCCGATGGGGCCGGCCCGGACCGCGTCACTGGACCCGGGGGCCGGCCGACACCGGGGCGGGCTCGGGTCCGTCGCCTCGCCGCCCCGGTGTGTTCAGCCGGCTCCGCGGCCTCAGCGCACGTCGACGCAGTCACCGGCGGCGGTGACCGGCGGCGTGGTGGTGGTGCCCTCGAACTTGTAGCGGTAGCAGCGGTCGGCAGTGGCGGTGCGCGTCTGCTTCTCGACGCCCGCCAGGCTGCCGGTGCCGGTGCTGTGGCTGCTGGTGGTGGCGTACGAGCCGGTCAGCGAACGCTCCTGGAGACGGACGGTCTGCTGGGTGTAGCCCGCGTACTTGTGGGTGTCCCAGTTGGCGCGCTCCAGCTTGCCGGTGATCGTGATCGTCTTGCCCTTGGCGACGGGCTCGGGGGACGCGTTGTTGCTCATCCGGGACCAGCGCTTGAGGTACCAGGTCTTGGCGTTCTCGGTGTCCTCGGAGGCCGAGTCGGTGACCGCCCAGACCTGGAGCTTCCAGGCTCCGGCATCCGCGTTCGTCAGCTGGTACCCAGGATCGATCTTGTAGGTGGCCTTGCAGTCGAACGTGGAGTCGCCGGACTGGACGCACGGGTCGATGTTCGCGTTGAACTGCTCGGAGGTGATGAACTGCTCCGGACCATCTTCGATGGTGGTGCCGCGCCACAGCGACGCCTCGCTGCCGTAGAGCGTCGGGCCGCCGCTGACCTTCCACTTCACGGTGATCGTCTGCGTGTTCGTCGTACCGACGGCGGCGCTGTTGCCGCCGTTGACGGTGACGTTGGAGACGACGGTGGCGGCGGCAGCGTTCGCGGCGCGCGCCTTGGGCGCGTCGGCCCTCGCCGCCGACGCATCGGCGAACGCGGCCTTGCTCTGCTTCAGCGCCTCGGCCGCGCCGGTCCCGCTCGCCGTCGCGGACGGCGTGACGAGCAGGCCGACGGCGAGCCCGGAGGCGGCCAGTGCGCTGACGCCCAGGGTCACCTTCTTGCCGGACGTGAACTTCTTGCGGGAGTGCTGGGACATGCGGCTGCTCCGTGATCGACCAACGACGGGCGGATACAGGCCGCAGGACGGACGGACCCACATCACGCACGGCCTTAGCGGCCGCACAGTCTTGATCGGTAACGAAGTGAAAAGGTTGTACGCGCGCGACAGCCGAGGCGTGTGCGACACCTCACCTCGATGGCTACGCCCAGAGCTGCCCCTGCAGCAGCTCGATCGCCGCCTCCGTCGACTCCGCGGTGTAGATCCCCGTCGACAGGTACTTCCAGCCGCCGTCCGCGACCACGAACGCGATGTCCGCCGACTGCCCGGCCTTGAGTGCCTTCTTGCCGACGCCGATCGCCGCGTGCAGCGCCGCACCTGTGGAGACGCCCGCGAAGATGCCCTCCTCCTGTAGGAGTTCACGGGTGCGGGTGACCGCGTCCGCCGAGCCCACCGAGAAGCGGGTCGTGAGGACCGACGCGTCGTAAAGCTCGGGGATGAAGCCCTCGTCGAGGTTGCGCAGGCCGTAGACCAGGTCGTCGTAGCGGGGTTCCGCGGCGACGATCGAGACGTCCGGCTTGTTCTCGCGCAGGTAGCGGCCGACGCCCATCAGGGTGCCGGTGGTGCCGAGGCCCGCCACGAAGTGGGTGATGGAGGGGAGGTCCGCGAGGATCTCCGGGCCCGTCGTCGTGTAGTGCGCCCCCGCGTTGTCGGGGTTGCCGTACTGGTAGAGCATCACCCAGTCCGGGTGCTCCGCGGAGAGCTCCTTGGCGACGCGTACCGCCGTGTTCGAACCGCCCGCCGCCGGGGACGAGATGATCTCCGCGCCCCACATGGCGAGCAGTTCACGCCGCTCGGACGAGGTGTTCTCGGGCATCACGCACACGATGCGGTAGCCCTTGAGGCGGGCCGCCATGGCCAGCGAGATCCCCGTGTTGCCGCTGGTCGGCTCGAGGATGGTGCAGCCGGGCGTCAACCGGCCGTCCTTCTCGGCCTGTTCGATCATGTGGAGCGCGGGGCGGTCCTTGACCGAGCCGGTCGGGTTGCGGTCCTCGAGCTTCGCCCAGATGCGTACGTCGTCCGAGGGCGAGAGCCTCGGCAGACGTACGAGCGGAGTGTTGCCGACCGCGGCGAGCGGGGAGTCGTAGCGCATCTCAGACCGAGCCGCCGGCGACCGCCGGAAGGATCGTCACGCTGTCGCCGTCGGCGAGCTTGGTGGAGATGCCGTCCAGGAAGCGGACGTCCTCGTCGTTCAGGTACACGTTCACGAAGCGGCGCAGCTTGCCCTCGTCCACGATGCGGGCCTCGATGCCCGAGTGCCGGGAATCCAGGTCGGTGAAGAGCTCGGCGAGGGTGTCGCCGCTGCCCTGCACGGCCTTCTCGCCGTCGGTGTAGGTGCGGAGGATGGTCGGGATGCGGACCTCGATGGCCATGGCTGCGGCTCCTGGTGAGATGAGGAAGTGTGGGCGCGCGCGGAGTTGCGGTGGTACGCGGAGGAGTCGCCGTCTGCCGTCGCCGCGCCCTGTGCGGGGCGGCTCCCGGACCTGTACGGCGGCAGGGGTCAGCGTGGACAGATGGCGCTGTTCAGCCTGCACAGGTCGACGTGAAGGCGCGCCACGAGCAGCATGCCCGGCGTCTTGTCAGTCACGTCGTGTTGAACCATGCGGTCATCGTATCGATTCCCCCGGCCGGAATCGGAGTGTGATCTCGAATACCGGACGATTTTCGTCCAGAGAGTGGACACCGCAGCCGAAGGGCGGCCTCGGTGGGGCTCGGCAGGCCCCGTTAGCCCTCAGTAGGCCTCGACAGCCAGCCCTCAGTAGGCCTCGACCACCTTCACTTCTTCCTCCGTGACCTCACCCTCCACGATCCGGTACGAGCGGAACTGGAACTCCCCCGCACCGTCCGCGTCCGCCGTCGAGACGAGCACGTAGTGGGCACCGGGCTCGTTGGCGTACGTGATGTCCGTGCGCGACGGGTACGCCTCGGTCGCCGTGTGCGAGTGGTAGACGATCACCGGCTCCTCGTCGCGGTCGTCCATCTCGCGGTAGAGCTTGAGCAGGTCACCCGAGTCGAACTCGTAGAACGTGGGTGAGCGGGCCGCGTTCAGCATGGGGATGAAGCGCTCCGGGCGCCCCTCGCCGACCGGCCCGGCGACGACCCCACAGGCCTCGTCGGGGTGGTCCTCGCGGGCGTGGGCGACGATCTGGTCGTACAGGCTCTGGGTCAGCGTCAGCATGGGGCTGAGCATAAGCAAGTGGGCCAGGGATCAGAGATCCCTGGCCCACTTAGTGAGACACCACCGTGAGACGGGGACGGCCGCCCGGCAGGAAACGGCCGTCCCCGGTTGTCCCGAGGTGGTGCTAGCGCTTGGCGTCCTCGAGCGGCTTGGGGTCCGCTGAGTTTCCGAGGTTCCTGCGCTGGATGAACTGGTAGCCGATGAAGAGGATCAGGGCCCAGACCGGAGCCGCGTACAGCGAGATCCGCGCGTCCTTGTCGATGCCCATGAGCACGATCACCATGAAGATGAAGCACAGGGCGAACCAGCTGGTGAACGGGGCACCAGGGGCCTTGAACGTGGACTGCGGCAGCTCGCCGCGGTCGGCCTTGGCGCGGTAGCGGATCTGGCTGATCAGGATCATGATCCAGGCCCACATACCGGAGATGGTCGCGAAGGAGACGACGTAGTTGAACGCCTCGCCCGGCCACTCGTAGTTGATGTAGACGCCGACCAGCATCAGACCGGCCGAGACCGAAGTGCCGTACAGCGGAAGGCCGTTCTTCGTCAGCTTGGTGAAGAACTTCGGACCCTGGCCGTTGAGCGCGAGGTCGCGGAGCATACGGCCCGTCGAGTACATGCCCGAGTTGCAGGAGGACAGGGCCGCGGTGAGCACCACGAAGTTCACGATGGCGGCGCCGACGCCCAGGCCCATCTTCTCGAAGGCGGCCACGAACGGGCTGACTCCGGGCTGGAAGTGGGTCCACGGCACGACCGACAGGATCATGATCAGCGCGCCGACGTAGAAGACGGCGATACGCCACGGCACGGTGTTGATGGCCTTGGGCAGCACGGTCTTCGGGTCCTTGGACTCGCCCGCGGTCACACCGACCAGCTCGACGGCGAGGAAGGCGAACATGACCATCTGCAGGGTCATCAGGGTGGAGCCGATGCCGTTCGGGAAGAAGCCGCCCTGGTTCCAGAGCATGCCGACCGAAGCGGTGTCACCGGCGTCCGAGAAGCCGATGGTGAGGATGCCGGCGCAGATCAGGATCATGCCGATGATGGCGGTGACCTTGACCATCGAGAACCAGAACTCCAGCTCGCCGAAGAGCTTCACGGAGATGAGGTTCGCGCCGAACAGGACCACCGTGAAGATCAGGGCGAACACCCATTGCGGCTGATCGAGCCAGCCGTCGGCGTTCTTGGTCCAGTACTGCATGTACTCGGAGGCCGCGGTGACCTCGGTGATGCCGGTGACGACCCAGAACAGCCAGTACGTCCAGCCGGTCACGAAGCCCGCGAACGGACCGATGAACTCACGTGCGTACTCCGAGAACGAGCCCGACACCGGGCGGTACATGAGGAGTTCGCCGAGCGCGCGCATGATGAAGAAGATCACCAGGCCCGCGATGGCGTACGCGAGGATCAGGCTGGGGCCCGCCTTGTGGATGCCCTTGCCTGCTCCGAGGAACAGGCCGGTGCCGATGGCACCGCCGATCGCGATCATCTGGATCTGCCGGGCTCCCAGTCCTCGCTGGTAGCCCTCGGGCGAGGATTCCTCACCGTCCTGCACGGCCTCATTGCCGTCGTTCTTCTCGACCTGCACTGAGGTCATGGTGGTGCGCCTTTCTCCATGCCGACCCGTGCAGTACGTGCGGTGTACGTGCCCGGATCGGGTCCCGATCCCCCCGGATGTGGATGGAGCCGTTGCCTACCGGCGATCCGCCGGTGGGGCGCCCCTGCTCGGAACATGGGTGGCGTCCCGGCAGGTGGTTGGGAACTTTTATCACGCACACAAGTAGGACCAAACAAGACCTTTGTGGCGGACACCACAGGAAGAAGGGGACATTAGTCCCTGGGAACACCAAAGGGCCGCGGCATGGTGACGCGATCGTTATCCGGATTTGAGCGTCCGCTGAGCGAACGAAGATCACGTAGGGGTCACGAGCGGAACGTAAGCCTCCGCGGTCGGCGGGGACTGTCCGGCCACCTACGGGAGCAGCGTCTCCACCAACGTCTCCTGAAGCCCACCGAGCCACAGGTAAGCCATCACCATCGGCTTGCGCTCGTCGGTGTCGGGCAGGCGGTAGAGCAGGTCGGTGTCCTCGTCACTGATCACGTCGAGCCGTGAGGCGATCGCGAGCCGCAGATCGTTGAGGGCGCCGAGCCATTGCCTGGACTCGTCCGGCGTCAGTTTGAGCACCGCGCCGCCCTCGCCGCCGAGCGTGAGGGTGTCGAGGGTGCGGATCAGGGCGAGGGCGCTGTCGCGCTTCCCGGCCCGCAGATCGTTCTCGGTGAAACGCCTGAACTCGGCGGAGTACGCCTTGAGTTGATCGTCCGGCACGGCCTCGGGATCGCCGTACGCATCGGGGAAGAGCCGCTGCAGCACGGGGTCGGAGGGCGGTTCGCTCGGACCCTCGGCGAACAGCTCGGCCAGCGGGTCGGCGTTCTGCTCGCCGCCGGGGCCCGGGCCGATCAGCTCCAGGAGCTGTACGGCCAGGGAGCGCAGGATGGAGACCTCGACCTCGTCGAGCGCGACGGCCGCGCCGCCGCCGGGTACGGATTTGAACATTCCGGCCATCAGTTGCGGTCCTGACTCAGCGTCGCCCACAGGCCGTAGCCGTGCATCGCCTGCACATCGCGCTCCATCTCCTCGCGGGTGCCGCTGGAGACGACGGCGCGGCCCTTGTGGTGGACGTCCATCATCAGCTTGTGGGCCTTGTCCTTGGAGTAGCCGAAGTAGGCCTGGAAGACGTAGGTCACGTAGCTCATCAGGTTCACGGGGTCGTTGTGCACGATCGTGACCCAGGGAACGTCGGGCTCGACCACCGCCTTGATCTCATCGGCGGGGTTGGTCATCTCTGCGGGAGCCACGTCCGGAGCCACACTCACTCGTCCCATGCTGCCACGTCTGGTTGTGCCGCGCGGGGCGGGCCCATTCCGTTCCCGGGAGCCCCCTACTTCAGGGCGGCCCGCGAATGGACGAATTGAAATCGTCAGAGTGACGAGATGGGAGTACGATCCGGCATATGAACACAGCGGACCTTGGACTGCCGGTGGATGTTCCCTCGACGGCACTCTTCACCGACATGTACGAGCTGACGATGCTGCAGGCCGCCCTGAAGGCCGGTACGGCCGAGCGGCGATCGGTCTTCGAGGCGTTCACGCGGCGGCTGCCCGAGGGGCGGCGCTACGGCGTGGTCGCGGGGACGGGGCGCGTGCTCGACGCCGTGGAGAACTTCCGGTTCGACGCGGGGGTCCTGAACTTCCTGCGCGAGCGGAAGGTCGTCGACGAGCCGACCCTCGAATGGCTCGCCGACTACCGCTTCACCGGTGACATCTGGGGCTATCCCGAGGGCGAGGTGTACTTCCCGGGCTCGCCGATCCTGCGGGTGGAGGGCACCTTCGCCGAGTGCGTGCTGCTCGAGACCGTGATCCTGTCGATCCTCAACCACGACTCCGCGATCGCCGCGGCCGCGTCAAGGATGTCCGCGGCGGCCGGTGAGCGGGCCCTGATCGAGATGGGCGCACGCCGTACGCACGAGCTCGCCGCCGTGGCCGCCTCGCGCGCCGCGTACGTCGGCGGGTTCAACTCGACCTCCGACCTGGCGGCCGGCTTCCGCTACGGGATCCCCACCGTCGGCACCTCCGCGCACGCCTTCACGCTGCTCCACGACAACGAGCGCGACGCCTTCACCGCCCAGGTGGACTCGCTGGGGCGCGGCACCACACTGCTCGTCGACACCTACGACGTGACCGAGGCCGTGCGCCTGGCCGTCGAGGTGGCCGGGCCCGAGCTCGGGGCCGTCCGGATCGACTCCGGTGACCTGCTGCTCGTCGCCCACCGGGTGCGCCAGCAGCTCGACGAGCTCGGTGCCGCCCGTACGAAGATCGTGGTCACCAGCGATCTCGACGAGTACGCGATCGCCTCGCTTGCCGCCGCGCCCGTGGACGCCTACGGCGTCGGCACCCAGCTCGTGACCGGCTCCGGGCACCCGACCTGCTCGATGGTCTACAAGCTGGTCGCGCGCGCCGAGTCCGCCGACCTCGGCGCCCCGCTCCTGCCCGTGGCCAAGAAGTCGCTGGGCGCCAAGTCCTCGATGGGCGGCCGCAAATGGGCCGCGCGCCGGGCGGACGAGGACGGGGTAGCCGAGGCCGAGGTGATCGGCACGGGCCCGGTGCCCGCCGGGCTCGTCGACCGTCAGCTGCAGGTCGAGCTGGTCAAGGGCGGCGAGGTCGTGGGGCGCGAGCCGCTCGATGTCGTACGCGACCGGCATGCCGCCGCCCGCGCGGAACTGCCGCTCTCGGCGACCCAGCTGTCGCGTGGTGAGGCGGTCATTCCCACCGAGTACGTGTGAACGACAACCGACTCTGAGGGCTCTTATCCCCAAACGCCCTCTCCCGCAACGGACTTGAAGTCTCTACGCTCGGTCGAAACGGCCGAGCCTCGACCGCCTCCCGAACCAAAGGACCGAAGGGCTAGCTCATGCGCCGCGCCTTGATCGTCGTGGATGTGCAGAACGACTTCTGCGAGGGCGGCAGCCTCGCCGTGGCCGGTGGTGCGGACGTGGCCGCCGCGATCACCGATCTGATCGGCCAGGCCGGCGGCGCCTGCTACCAGCACGTGGTGGCCACCCGCGACCACCACATCGAGCCGGGCGGTCACTTCTCCGAGCACCCCGACTTCCACGGCTCCTGGCCGGCGCACTGCGTGGCCGGCACCGAGGGCGTGGGCTTCCATCCGAACTTCGCGCCCGCCGTGGCCTCCGGCGCCGTCGACGCCGTCTTCGACAAGGGCGCGTACGCGGCCGCGTACAGCGGTTTCGAGGGCGCCGACGAGAACGGGATGGCGCTCGCCGAGTGGCTGCGGGCCCGGGAGGTGACCGAGGTGGACGTGGTCGGGATCGCCACGGACCACTGTGTACGGGCCACCGCCCTGGACGCCGCGAGGGAAGGTTTCCGCACGCAGGTGCTCCTGGACCTCACGGCCGGGGTCGCGAAGGACACCACGGAGCGGGCCCTGGAGGAGCTGCGGGCGGCGGGCGTGGAGCTGTCGGGCAAGCCGGTCGTCTGAGGCCGGCCACACCCCTCGTACACCCCCAGGGCGTGCGGGCTACACCACGTACGACCTCGCAGCCGGCGCCATCGTGCGGAGCAGCGCCCTGATCGGGTGCCACAGCTCGGCGGCGGTGTCGGGCGCGCCTCGCCATATCAGGCCGTCCGGATGGTGCAGGACGGCCGTGATCTCGTCGGGCGTCGGCGGCGCCGCGTTCCCCCGCAGGTAGACGGCGCGCAGCCCCAGGTTGCGCAGCCGGGTCAGGGCCCGGGCGCGGTTCGCCGCGTGCACGACCACGCGCACCCCCGGAGCCCCGTCAGGGCATGGGTTCGGCAGGTCCAGGGCGACGACCACATCGCCGCCGGGCAGTCTGCAGAAACCTCCACCAGCCATTCGTTTCACTCCCCCGTGAGACGTCATGTCAATAAGAAATCCACAGCAGGCACATAAGCACGTTCGGCCGCCGCCCGCTAGAGGGCGACGGCCGAACACTGCTTGACCTGCGGTTTAACGGATTACTTCGAGGAAGGGCCGACCTTCACGGTCATCGTCGTGCCGCTCAGCGGCTGGTCGACGATCGTGATCTTCGTGTTGGTGTCAGTGATCTTGACACCGCCGAAGGGGTTCGCCTCGTCGTAGTAGCTGTTGCGCCCGTCGTCGAAGACCGGGTTGCCCAGCTTCCACTTCACCGGCGCCGCGACACCGTTGCGGTGCAGCGTGAAGCCCTGCGTCGGGAACCAGCTGAACGTCGAGTCGTACGACTGGATGCGGTTGCGCATCAGGTCGTTGCCCGGCGTGGTGTCCAGGTCCTGGGTCCAGCGCTCGGCCTTCGGGTGCGCGTCCACCGGAAGGACCAGGCCCTCACCGGGGTGCTGCGAGGTGTTGTTGTCGGGCTGCGAGGTGTCCCACTTCCAGATCAACAGACCCTTCTGGTAGGGGAAGTGCTCGACCCAGTTGTCGCGCGTGGACGCCCAGCCGAAGTTGTACGGACCCGTCTTGAGGGTCTTGTCGTACGACACGTACTGGCGGTTCTCGGCGATGTAGAACTGGTCGTACTCGTCGGTGATCGACTCACCGACGCGCGAGAAGCCCTTGGGCGTCCAGCCGTTGTCGTCACCCTCGGCGCCGTCCGTGAACAGGGCGGTGCCGTCGGCCACGACGGAGATGTCGTCGGCCGCGAAGCCGACCATGTTGACGCCGCCGTCCGTCTGGTAGCGGAAGCGCAGGTCGACCTTCTTGCCCGCGTAGGCGTCGAGCGAGTACACGAGCTTCTTGTACGCACCCGAGGCACCGGTCAGCGACGGGGAGCCGGCGGCGTCCTTCGGCAGCGCGGCGCCGTCGGCCGTACCGTCCAGGGCCGTGTAGGTGGCACCACCGTCGGTGGAGACCTCGGCGTACAGGTAGTCGTACTCCGCCTCGATGTCCCACCAGCCCGAAAGCTCAAGGCTCGCCTTGGACTTGCCGGTCAGGTCGACCGAACGGGTCAGGGTGTTCTTGAGGTCGTCACCACGACCGGACCACCACTGCTTGGCACCCGCCGCCGGCTTCGTGATCGGCGTCGTGAGCTCCTTCTTCGGCAGCTCGACGACCAGCGCCTGCGGGTTCTTGGTGTTGTACTCGGCCACACCCAGCTTGTGCGTGGACTTCGTGCCCGCCTTGGCGGTCTCGTAGTCCAGCCAGCCCAGCTGCAGCTTGTCCCAGGCGGTCATGTCGCCCGGCAGGTCGCCGATCGAGTCCTCGCCCTTGCCGAGCCAGGAACCCGAGGACATCAGCGTCCAGTACGCGGTGGAGTTCTCGCCGCCACCGGAGGTGTCGTAGAGGTCCGGCAGACCGAGGTCGTGGCCGTACTCGTGCGCGAAGACGCCGAGGCCGCCGTTCTCGGGCTGGGCGGTGTAGTCGCCGACCCAGATACCGGTGGAGCCGATCTGCGTGCCGCCGGCCTTGTTGTTGTCCGGGCCGGTCTTGCCGGCGCTCGTGCCGTAGGCGTACCAGCGGTGCGCCCAGATGGCGTTGGTGCCCTCGGCGCCGCCGCCCGCGGACTCGTCCTCGCCGGCGTGCACGATCTGGAAGTGATCGATGTAGCCGTCGGGCTCGTTGAAGTTGCCGTCGGCGTCGAAGTCGTAGCGGTCCCACTGGTCGTACTCGGCCAGCAGGGCCTTGATCTCGGCGTCGGTCTTGCCCGCGGCCTTCTGCTGCTCGGCCCAGGCGTTGGTGCCGTCGCGGACGACGTCCCAGACGCTGGCGCAGTTGGTGGAGCCGCAGTAGTTGGACCCGTAACGGGCCTCGTTGTACTCGACCTTGACCCAGTCGGAGACCTGGCCGTCGACCGAGTAGCGTCCCGAGGACTGCTTCTCGTAGTACTTCTTGACCGACTCCTTCTCCTTGTCGGTCGCGAAGTACAGGTCCTGGTAGTGCTCCCGGTTGAAGTCCGGGATCCAGTCCGTGGAGTTGTCGTTCGCACGGTCCGGCTTGGCGATCTTGTTGTGCAGCGGTCCGGGCGTACCGCCGAACTTCTTCACCGGGGGCTTGGGACCCTCGCCGTCCGGGTCGAACATCGTGGTGTCGTCGACCTTGTCGCCGAACTCCACGAGGATCGTGAAGATCTTGTCCGTCTTCTCGCGGCCGAGCTCGACGTACTTGCCGTTGTCGAGTTTCACGACGTTGGAAGCGCCGCGCTTCTCGGTCTTGGCGTCGCCGGTGACGACCTCCTGCAGGGCGGCTTGGCGCTCCGCTGCCTGCTGCTCGCTGAACGGGCCCTTGAGGTCGTGCTCGACATCGCCCTTGCCCGGCGCGGGGTCCTGCCGCTCCGCGCCCGACGGGGCGCTCGGCACAGGGCTCTCGGCCTGCGCGGTGCCGTAGGTCATGGCGCCGGTGGCGGCCAGGACGACGGCTACGGACAGCGCGCGTATGGAACGGCGTCTGCCTGACTGACTGTTCACTTGGATGGTGTCCTCCCCCGCGACTGCGGCTGCGGATGGGGGGTCCGGAGATTCGGAGCGATCCGCGCGCATAGTCGCGTCACAAGTGACGACATTCGACCGGAGTTACGGGAGAAAAGACAGACCTTGACTTCACCCGCCCAAGTACGTTAGTTGCAGCGCGAGTTGCACTATCCGGACACTGAATGTGCCCGTACGGCGCGCCCATCTCAGCGCATGAGATACGAAATGAGCCCGTGCGCCCCCCATGCATCGGCACCGTGGGTTAGGTCACGCTTACTCGGCGTTCCGGCAGGGAATCCGTCGTCATAGAGTCTGTTGACGGTGTTTTTGCCTGAGCAGCCCGACCGACCGAGACCCCCCGCACCCTCCCAAGAGGACGGTTCGCCATGCCTCGCACCACTGCCGCACAGCTCGCCTACGGATCCGTGACGGTCGTGACTGCCACGCTCGCCATGCTGCTGCTCTCCCAGACCCGTACCGGTCTCGGGATCGCCGTCATCGCCGTCGCCGCGCTCGGGCTCGGCCTCCTGGTCGCGGTGACCGTGCCGATGCCGCGCCGTACGCCGCCCGCCGTCGCCACCGCCGAAATCCCCCAGGAGCGCGTGCCGTTGCCGCGTGCGCACAGCGGGGCCGAGGTGCGGGTGGAGTCCCGGGTCGGGGAGCACTCACTCAGGAACTGACACGTCGCGCTTCGCGCTTTCGGACATACGTCGGCGGGGCCGTGCTGTGCGCACGGCCCCGCCGACTTGTCCTGCTGCCTACTGCCTACTGCCTGCTGTTCTGCCGCCCCTGGTGTGCGTCAGACGGTGCTGACCACCACCGTCTTCGCGGACTTGTCGTGCAGGGCCTGCTTGTACGGCTTGTCCGTCATCATCAGGATGGCGAGGATCAGCCACCACACACACGGGCAGCACAGCAGCGCGGGCAGCCACAGCACCGCCGCGCGGATGAGCGCCGGGTTGGACTGCGGGGTCGCGCCGTCCTGCAGGTTCGCCACCCGCAGGTTCATGATCTTCTTGCCTACGGTCTGGCCGTTCTTCTTGACCATGAACCAGTCGTAGCCGACGAAGGCCACGCAGGCGATCAGCGTCCAGATGAAGGACGAGCCGCTGTAGCTCTGGCTGACGACGTCACCGAGGTCGTCGGTGTCCGTCTCGACATGGCGGAACGGCAGCTGGATCACGGCCAGCGGGATACCGATGATCAGCGCGTCGATGATCCGGGCCGCGATGCGCTTGCCCACGTCGGCGAGCGGGGGCATGCCCTGCAGCGGGTCGGGCCCGCCGCCGTAGCCGCCGAATCCCCCGGCGCCGCCGCCATAGGGATCGCCGCCGCCGGGAGGCGGCGGGGGCGGAGTGCCGTACGGGCTCTGCGCGCCGCCGTACGGGGAGTTGCCGCCCGACGGGGGCGGCGGGGTGCCGTAGGGGTCGCCGCCGCCGGGAGGCGGGGCAGGGGTGCCGTAGGGGTCGCCGGGAGGCGTGCCGCCCTGCGGGCTGTCGTAGGGGGAGCCGCTGCCACTGCCGGACGGCGGCTGCTTCCTGAAGGGGTCGTCCTCCGGCTGGCCTGAGCCCGGGGGCGGCGGTTCGGTGGTCATGCCCCGAGTCGAACGCGTGCGTCTGCCGGGCGCATCCGGGTGTGGGCCGTACGGGTTACGGACCGGGGTGGGGGCGCCCCCTTCGCGTTCCTAGCCGGCCACGAAGGTCCGCGTTCCTAGCCGGCCACGAAGGTCCGCGCCGCCTTGTCGTGCCAGCACTGGCGCCAAGGGCGGTCGAAGACGCACCAGATGATGCCGATGAGCCCGATCGCCAGCAAGCCCGGGACGGTGTACACCAGCCAGCGCTTCACCGACGCTCCCGTCGACGGGACATCGTGCCCCTCGATGTCGCGGACCTCGATCCCGAGCAGCTTCTTGCCGAGCGTGCGGCCCCACTTGGCGGTCGGGAGCGCCTCGTAGAGGAAGCCCGCGACCAGGAGCACGCCGAGAACGATGCCGAGGTACGCGGTGGTCGTGCCGTCGAGCAGCCAGACCGTGGTCTTCAGCCCCGAGAGCTTCGCCTCGTCGATCTTCGCGTCGACGTGGTCGATCACCTTGGGGACCAGCGGCACGGCCGCCGCGGCCGTGACACCGCCGACGATCAGGGTGTCGACCAGACGGGCCACGAGCCGCTTGCCGAGCCCGGCGGGCCGTACCGCGGCCTGGGCCCGGGCGGCGGCCGTGAACGGGTCCTCGACCACCGGCTTGAACGGCGCCACCGGCTGCCCCTCGGCGGCGGGCGCCTGAGCGAGCTGGTGGACCTGCTGGGCCCAGGAGGCGTTGCCGCCGCCGGGACCCGGCGTGACGGGCGAAGCGGGCTGCGGGTAGCCGTAGCCGGACTGCGGGGTGGCGGGAGCGGGTTGTGCCGGAGCAGCGGGCTGCGGGTGGCCGTAGCCCGGCTGCGGGGCTGCGGGCCGGGCCGGCGCGGGGGCCTGCGGGGCGGCGGACGCCACCGCCTGCGGAGCGGGGGCCTCGGGTTCGACGCGGCGGATCGACATCGTGCCGTCCGTGCGGTGCGAGGGCCCCTGCGGCGCCGCGGTCCCGGAATCGCTCGTACGGGGGCGCAGGGCGCGCATCGTCATGGTGCCGTCGGCCGGCGCCTCGTCCGCCGGAGCGGAAGCGGTGCCCGGCTCCGTCACCGAAGAAGGGGTGGCCGCAACCGGAGAAGGAGTGGCCGCCGCCACACGCGGGTCCTGGCCCGAGCCGGCCGGCGCACCCCAGGACACCTTGCGGTCCCGCTCCCCGCCGAACCCGGACTGCCGCCCGGCGTCGGCCTGCCAGGCGGATGCCGGTTCGGGGCGGGCGCCATGCAGTTCGTCCCGTACGGGGGGTGAGGCGCCGGCGGACGCCGAGGGCACCGCATCGGCGGGCTCGGCGGGAGCGGCGGGCAGAGCCGCCGGAGCGGGCGAGACCGAAGAGGCGGACGGGACCACAGCGGACCCCGGCACCGCGTCGGCCGGCTCCTCGTCGAAGAACATGGGCCCGGTCTCATCGGCCCGCGGCCCCTGCTGCTGAGCCGGGACGGAGGGCGCGGCGCCCCCGGGCGGCGCCGGCATGGCCTCGCCCTCGGACGGCGCGGGGCGACTGGTGCCGGGGACCCAGGCAACTCCGTTCCAGTACCGGACATATCCGGGAATGGACGGGTCGGGGTAGTAGCCCGCGCGCGGGCTGGTCTCGCCGGGTGCCGGGGTGGGCGCGCTCATGGTCCGTCGTCCCGTATCTGCTCGGGGTTCTTGGGGTGGTGGGTCCACATCTATCAGACCACCGGGCGCACCCGGGCCCGTCCGGGCTCATAGGCCCCTTTCGAGCAGACCCGGCACAACTCCTCGGCCGTGACCCAGGTCACGCGAACTGCCGTAAGAAAGTGGGGAAAGTCGCGTAAGCAACCCTGAACATCCCGCTCTCTCCTTGCGTGGGCCATTCCGGAGCCCACTGGAGGAAAGGAAGCGGACGCACATGCACACCGTGGTGGAACGCGAGCTGGAACTCAGGCTGGTGCTCTCACCGGAGCGCAGCATCCCGGTGCCGGCCAGGCTGACTTACCGCACGGACGATCCGTACGCCGTGCACATCTCTTTCCATGTCAACAGCGATCAGCCCGTCAACTGGACCTTCGCCAGGGAGCTCCTGGTGGAAGGGGTGTTCAGGCCCTGCGGGCACGGGGACGTCCGGGTCTGGCCGACGAAGATCGAGCGCCGCAGCGTGGTCCTGATGGCCCTCAGTTCACCCGACGGGGACGCGCTGCTCGAAGCGCCGGCCGCCGCCGTCTCCGCCTGGCTGGAGCGCACGCTGCGGGTGGTCCCGCCGGGCGCTGAGTCCGAGCAGCTCGGCATCGACGAGGGCCTGGCCGAGCTGCTCGCACCCGCACCGCGCGGTCACGACGATCTGTGGCTGAGCGACCCCTGGCCCTCGGACGAGTCCAAGGACGGTGAGTGAGCCTCGCACACAGTGCTGCCCGTACGTATGAAGGGGCTAGAAGAGCTTGCCCGGGTTGAGGATGCCGAGGGGGTCGAAGGTCTGCTTGATGCCGCGCTGCAACTCGACTCCCACCGGGCCGATTTCGCGCGCCAGCCACTCCTTCTTGAGAACGCCCACACCGTGCTCGCCGGTGATCGTGCCGCCGAGTTCCAGGCCGAGGGCCATGATCTCGTCGAAGGATTCGCGGGCGCGCCGGGACTCGTCGGGGTCGGCCGCGTCGAAGCAGACCGTGGGGTGGGTGTTGCCGTCGCCCGCGTGGGCGCAGACCCCGATCGTCAGACCGTACTTGTCCGCGATCCGCGCGGTGCCTTCGAGCAGGGCGCCGAGCTGTGAGCGCGGCACGCAGACGTCGTCGATCATCGTGGTGCCCTTGACCGCCTCGAGTGCGGTCAGGGACAACCGCCGTGCCTGGAGCAGGAGTTCGGACTCGGCGTGGTCCTCCGCGGGCACCACCTCGGTGGCACCCGCCGCCGCGCACAGCTCGCCGACAGCGGCAAGATCCGCGGCCGGGTCGGGGGTGTCGAAGGCGCACAGGAGCAGCGCCTCGGTGGTCTCGGGCAGGCCCATCCGCGCCATGTCGTTGACGGCTCGTACCGTCGTACGGTCCATGAGTTCGAGCAGTGACGGCACATGGCCGGCTTCCATGATCCTGCATACGGCGTCGCAGGCGGCCGCGACCGAGGCGAACTCGGCGGCCAGCGCGAGCTGCTGGGGCGGCTGCGGCTTGAGCGCGAGCACCGCCCGTACGACGATGCCGAGGCTGCCCTCGGAGCCGACGAAGAGCCGCGTCAGGTCGTAGCCCGCGACACCCTTCGCCGTACGCCGGCCGGTGCTCAGGAGGCGGCCGTCGGCCAGGACGACGTCGAGGCCGAGGACGTACTCGGCGGTGACCCCGTACTTGACGCAGCACAGGCCGCCCGAGGCCGTGCCGATGTTGCCGCCGATGGTGCACATCTCCCAACTGGACGGATCCGGCGGGTAGTAGAGCCCGCGCTCGTTGACCGCGCGCGAGAGCGTCGCGTTGACGACTCCCGGTTCGACCACGGCGATACGGTCCACGGGGTTGATCTCGAGGATCCGGTCCATCTTGACCAGTGAGAGCACGATGCAGCCCTCGCTCGCGTTGGCCGCACCCGAGAGCCCGGTGCGCGCGCCCTGCGGGACGACCGGCACCCGCAGCTCGGTCGCGGTGCGCATGACGTGCTGCACCTCTTCGACGGTGCGCGGGAGCACCACCACCGCGGGGGCGCCCGCCTCGCAGAAGCTCGCCATGTCATGGGCGTACGAGGCGGTGACATCGGGGTCGGTGAGGAGCGACTCGGCGGGGAGCACTTCGCGCAGGCGCTCGAGGAGCTCGGTGGGTGCGGGATGTCCGGGAGCGGGATGTCCGGGGGCGGCGGTCATGATCTCCAGACTTCCACCCGGGGCCATCGGTGTGAACCCGTCCGGTCAACCGCTTGCCGTACATCCGTGTGCTCTTCATATGGGCGCACAGTTGCGCCATGGAGAACGAACAGGAACGAGAGGCTCCGGGTTCCGCGTGGCCGCCGCCGTTCGGTCAGGGGACGGGTGGGTGGCCGGCCGGCGAGTCCGCTCAGGTGCGGTCCACGGGGTGGGAGCCGAATCCGCAGAGGTTCGAGCAACAGGCGCCCGCGCCCATCACCCCCGAACCCCCTGCGCCCCCCGCGCCCTCCGCGCCCTCCGCGCCCTCCTCTCCCCCTCCCCCGGCCCCCCGGGACAGCGCCCAACTCCTGCGCCGCACCCTGATCACCTCCGTGATCGGCTCCGTAGTCCTCTCCTGCACGGTCTTCGCGCTCCCCCTGGTCGTGGACCACGGACCGCCGCCCGCGCCCGGACCCGTCGGCCGGGCGATGCAGGCGGTGGGCGCGGGGGCGCCCGCCTCGCTCACCGATCTGGGGGCGCTGATCGCGGACCGCGAGGCGCATCTCGCCGAGCACCCCGGGGACGAGGAGTCCTGGGCGGTGCTCGGAGTTGCGTATGTGGAGCACGCGCGCCGGACCGCCGACCGCGGCCTCTACGTCCGGGCCGAGCAGGCGCTGAACCGTTCACTGGCGGTGCGCCCGGCCGACCGGGGCAACATCGAGGCGCTCGCGGGGATGGCCGATCTGGCGAGTGCGCGCCATGACTACCGGGCCGCGAAGAAGTGGGGCGAGCTCGCGGTGATGCAGAAGCCGCGGCGCTGGAACCTCTACCCCGTACTGATCGACACGTACGACCGTCTCGGCGAGTACAAGGCCGCGGACAAGGCGCTGGAGAAGCTCCAGGAGCTGCACTCGAACGCGGCGATCATGGCGCGTGCCGCGCGGCTCTACGGGGACCGCGGCTGGCGCGAGAACGCGGCCGCGGCCATCGTGGACGCCGCCGCCCTGGCCGAGCAGCCCGCCGAACAGGCCGCCTACCAGCACAGCGTGGGTGAACTGGCCTGGGAGCGCGGCGAAGCGGCCGAGTCCCTGCGCTGGTTCGAGTCGGCGCTGCGCAGCGACCCCGAGCACGCGCCGTCGCTCGCTGCCAAGGGGCGCTCGCTCGCGGCGCTCGGGCGCACCTCGGAGGCGCTGGTGGCGTACCAGGCGGCGCTCAGGATCCTGCCACAGCCGCAGTACGCCATGGAGCTGGGCGAGTTGTACGAATCGCTCGGGCTCAGCGCCGCGGCCAACTCCCAATACGACGCGGTACGGCGGCAGTTGACGGATCCCGGCGCCGATCAGCTGGCGCTCGGACTCTTCGAGGCCGACCACGGGGACGCGGGCGGGGCGGTCGAGCGGCTGACCGCGGAGTTCCGGCGGCATCCGGGGCGCCAGGTCACGGACGCCCTCGGCTGGGCGCACTACCGGGCGGGCGACAGCAAGCAGGCGCTGGCGTACGTGAAGCGCGCGATGGACAAGGACGCTCCGCGCAGCGCGCTGTTCGCGTACCACCGCGGTCAGATCGAGCGGGCGCTCGGCGAGTGGGGTCCGGCTCGGCGCTTCCTCACCGAGGCGCTGAAGATCAATCCGTACTTCTCGCGGGTCCACGCGCCGGCCGCGCAGGAGTCCCTCGACGCCCTCGGCGAGCCGCCGCCGGGCGGTCCGGTGAACGTCACCGGTGAGAAGCCGCAGGCGCCTGCCCTGGGGCGGCCGTCCGGGTCGCGGCAGCAGACCTCGCCGTCGGGGCGGGGCGGTCCCAAGTCCTCGCAGCAGGGCGGGAGTTCCTCGCGCAAGAGCTCGGGCTCGGGCTCCGGTTCCGGGTCCGGTTCCGGTTCCGCGTCCGGATCGGGCTCAGGGTCCGGCTCGTCCTCGCGTACGGAGCAGTCGTCCCCGCGTAAGCAGAGCGGTGGCGGCAGTGGCAGCAGCGGCGGTGGCGGCAGCACGAAGCCCGCGCCCAAGCGCACCGCGCGCTGACCGAACCGCACACGAAAGGGGCGGGACCTCGAAAGGTCCCGCCCCTCACCGCTGTTACAGGTTGCCGCGCTTCTCCTGCTCGCGCTCGATCGCCTCGAACAGGGCCTTGAAGTTGCCCTTGCCGAAGCCCATCGAGCCGTGGCGCTCGATCATCTCGAAGAAGACCGTCGGGCGGTCCTGGACCGGCTTGGTGAAGATCTGCAGCAGGTAGCCGTCCTCGTCGCGGTCGACGAGGATCTTCAGCTCGCGCAGGGTCTCGACGGGGACGCGGGTCTCGCCCGCCCACTCGCCGAGGGTGTCGTAGTACGAGTCCGGGGTGTCCAGGAACTGCACTCCCCCGGCGCGCATGGCGCGCACGGTCGCGACGATGTCGTTCGTGGCGAGCGCGATGTGCTGGACGCCGGCGCCGCCGTAGAACTCCAGGTACTCGTCGATCTGCGACTTCTTCTTGGCGATCGCGGGCTCGTTGATCGGGAACTTGACCTTCAAAGTTCCATCGGCCACGACCTTGGACATGAGCGCGGAGTACTCGGTGGCGATGTCGTCGCCCACGAACTCCTTCATGTTGGTGAAGCCCATGACCTTGTTGTAGAAGCCGACCCAGTCGTTCATCTTGCCGAGCTCGACATTGCCGACGCAGTGGTCGATGGCCTGGAAGGTGCGCTTGGCCGGCGGCTCGACGATCGGATCGGCCGCGACGTAACCGGGCAGGTACGGGCCGGTGTAGTCCACCCGCTCGACCAGCGTGTGGCGGGTCTTGCCGTACGTGGCGATCGCGGCGCGCACGACGGTGCCGTTCTCGTCCTTCGACTCGTAGGGCTCCTCGATACCGCGGGCGCCGTGCTCGACGGCGTACGCGTAGGCGGCGCGCGCGTCCGGGACCTCGATCGCGAGGTCGATCACGCCGTCGCCGTGCTCGGCGACATGGGCCTCGAGGAAGCGGCCCCAGTCGGTGGAGGCCTTGATGACGGAGGTGAAGACGAAACGGGCGGCGCCGTTCTTCAGGACGTAACTGGCGGTCTCGCGGCTGCCGTTCTCCGGTCCGGAGTACGCGACGAGCTGCATGCCGAAGGCGGTCGAGTAGTAGTGCGCGGCCTGCTTGGCGTTGCCCACGGCGAAGACGACCGCGTCCATTCCCTTCACCGGGAAGGGGTCGGCCTGCCGGGCGGTGTCGGGGGTCTCGTGCATGGTCTCAGTCATGGGCGTAGCGTCCCTCCGGGCCGCAAGGTGCGCAATAGTCTCCGTTTTCGCTGGGCAATATGCACAGTCGTACGCCAGGATGGCCGGACGATCTGTACATGATGACCAGTCGGAGTGTGAGCTACGCGATGTCCGCATCAAGCCCCCCGGCGGGGATCGACGCACTCGACGGCCGCCTCATCGTCCTGCTCGCGCGCGAGCCCCGTATCGGCGTCCTGGAGGCCTCGCGCAGGCTCGGTGTCGCGCGTGGCACCGTGCAGGCGCGCATGGACCGGCTTCAGTCGAATGGAGTCATCCGCGGCTTCGGCCCCGATGTGGATCCCGCCGCCCTCGGCTACCCGGTGACGGCCTTCGCGACGCTGGAGATCAAACAGGGCCAGGGCACGGAAGTACGGGCGCACTTGGCGACCGTCCCCGAGGTCCTGGAGCTGCACACGACCACCGGGCACGGGGACATGCTGTGCCGGCTCGTGGCCCGTTCCAACGCCGATCTCCAACGTGTGATCGACCGGGTTGTGGGTTTTGATGGCATCGTCCGGGCCTCCACGGCGATCGTCATGGAAAATCCCGTTCCGCTGCGGATCATCCCGCTGGTGGAGCAGGCGGCGGCCTGGGAGGACAGCGGCATCTGAACAGCAGCGGTCGCGGGCCCGATCCGGGAGGTGAGCAGGCGTGAACTTCTGGGATTACGTCAGCAACCGCCATCAGCAGCTGCTCATGGACGCGTTCCAGCACGCGAGCGCGGTCTTCCAGTGCATGGTGATCGCCACGGTCATCGGCATCCTGATCGGCGTCCTCACCTACCGCAGCGAATGGGCGGGCAATCTCGCCACGCTCACCACCTCGACGATCCTCACTGTCCCCTCCCTCGCCCTGATCGGTCTGCTGATCCCGATCGTGGGCCTGGGTGTGCCGCCGACGGTGATCGCGCTGACCCTGTACGGGCTGCTGCCCATCGTGCGGAACTCGATCGTCGGTCTGCGCGGGGTCGATCCGGCCCTGGTGGACGCGGCCAAGGGCATCGGGATGTCGCGTACGGCAAGGCTGTTCAAGGTCGAGCTGCCGATCGCCTGGCCGCCGATCCTGACCGGGATCCGGGTCTCCACCCAGATGCTGATGGGTATCGCCGCGATCGCCGCGTACGCCTCCGGGCCCGGGCTCGGCAACGAGATCTTCCGCGGGATCGGCTCCCTCGGCTCCAAGAACGCCCTGAACCAGGTGCTCGCCGGCACGCTCGGGATCGTCGTCCTCGCGCTGCTCTTCGACGCCGCCTACGTACTGATCGGACGGCTGACCATCTCTAGGGGTATCCGTGTCTGAGGCCACGACGACCGTCACTTCGACCGCCGATTCGGCCGCCACGAAGTCTGCCGCGCGGACCACGGGCGCGACCATCGAGCTGGAGAACCTCACCAAGCGCTACCCGGGCAGCTCGGACCCCGCGGTGGACAGCGTGAACATGGAGATCAAGGCCGGTGAACTGGTCATCTTCGTGGGGCCTTCGGGCTGCGGCAAGTCCACCACCCTGAAGATGATCAACCGGCTCATCGAGCCGACCAGTGGCCGGATCCGGATCGACGGCGAGGACGTCACGGACATGGATCCGGTGAAGCTGCGCCGGAAGATCGGCTACGCGATCCAGTCCTCCGGGCTCTTCCCGCACATGACCGTCGCCCAGAACATCGCGCTCGTACCGAAGATGATCGGCTGGAACAAGGCGAAGATCAGGGACCGGGTCGAGGAGATGCTCGATCTGGTGGGCCTGGATCCGGCCGAGTTCCGCGGGCGCTATCCGCGGCAGCTGTCCGGCGGGCAGCAGCAACGGGTCGGTGTGGCGCGGGCGTTGGCGGCCGACCCGCCCGTACTCCTGATGGACGAGCCGTTCGGCGCGGTCGATCCGATCACGCGCGACCACCTCCAGGACGAGCTGATCCGGCTGCAGCACGAGCTGCACAAGACGATCGTCTTCGTCACGCACGACTTCGACGAGGCGATCAAGCTGGGTGATCGCATCGCCGTGCTGCGGGAGCGCTCGCACATCGCGCAGTTCGACACACCGGAAGCGATCCTCACGAACCCCGCCGATGACTTCGTGTCCGGATTCGTGGGCGCGGGGGCCGCGCTCAAGCGGCTGAATCTCACCCGCGTACGGGATGTGGAGATCCGCGACTACCCGACCGTGACCGTGGACGACCCGCTGCAGGAGATCTTCGACAAGCTGCGCGACGGCACCACCAACGAGCTGCTGCTCCTCGACAAGCGGGGCCGGCCCTACAAGTGGCTCCGGCGCGGTGACCTGATGCGTGCGAAGGGCTCCCTTGCCCGTGCGGGCACGCTCGTGCACGACACAGTGACCCGCGACGCCACCCTGCGCGACGCCCTGGAGGCCGTGCTCACCGAGAGCGCGGGACGGGTCGCGGTGACCGGGCGGCGTGGGGAGTACACGGGCGTCGTCGACATGGAGACGCTGATGAACTCCGTGCACGAACTCCTGGAGACCGACCGGCTCGACGCCATCGAGCACCAGCACGATCTGGCGGACCAGCGCGCCGAGCAGACGCATCGCGCACAGGAGGGCGACGGCGCCGGCTTCGGGGAGGAGAAGGCGTGAGCCCGCCCAACGAGCCACCGCTCGGCCCGCATCCGGCCGAACCGCGCCGCCCCGACGGCGAGCACGAGGTCAAGGGGCACACCTTCCGTGACACCGGCGAGGGCGAGCCCGAGGCGACCCCGCCGGTCTCCGCCGCCCGTACCCCGCGCCGTGTGACCTGGCAGAAGCTGACCTTCCTGCCGGTGACGCTGCTCGTGGTCCTGCTGATCACCTGGCTGTGGTTCCGCAACGCCGACCTCGACTCCATCTCGAAGAACGCGCTCGCGGACGGCAATGTCTGGGTGCGCCTCAAGCAGCACATCCAACTGACCGTGATCTCCACGTTCTTCGTGCTGATCATCGCGATCCCGCTGGGGATCCTGCTCACCCGCAAGCGCATGCGCCCGGCGGCGCCGTTCGCGATGGCCCTGGCCAACATCGGCCAGGCGACTCCGGCGATCGGTCTGCTCGCGCTGCTCGTGATCTGGATGGGCATCGGTATGAAGGCCGCCATCGTCGGCATGGTGATCTACGCCGTACTGCCGGTGCTCTCCAACACGATCGCGGGCCTCAGGGCCAATGACCCGACGCTGCTCGAAGCCGCCCGGGGCATCGGCATGTCCCCCCTGGGCGTGCTGACGAAGGTCGAACTCCCCCTCGCCGTACCGCTGATCCTCGCCGGCGTCCGTACGGCCCTCGTCCTGAACGTGGGCACGGCGACGCTCGCGACGTTCGGCGGCGGTGGCGGGCTCGGCGACCTGATCTCCACCGGCATCACGACGCAGCGCATGCCGGTGCTCGTCCTCGGCTCGATCCTCACGGTCGCCCTCGCCCTGCTCGTGGACTGGCTGGCCTCGCTCGCGGAACTGCTGCTTCGCCCGCGCGGATTGGAGGTCCGCTCATGAGGCGCTTCGTCGTGTACGGGAGTGTGGCGCTGCTTCTGGCCGGCCTCGGCGGCTGCGGTCTGCACAGCGGCAGCCCGCTGGTGGCGGATGTGGCACCCGGCTCGATCGGCAAGGGCGAGCCGCTGAAGGGGGTCGATCTGACGGTCACCTCCAAGGAGTTCACCGAGCAGCTGGTGCTCGGCCAGATCATGGGGATCGCCCTCAAGGCGGCCGGCGCCGAGGTGCTCGACCGCACCGGCATCCAGGGTTCCATCGGTGCGCGTGAGGCGGTCAAGTCCGGTGACGCGGACGGGATGTACGAGTACACGGGCACCGGCTGGATCACGTATCTCGGCCATACGGAACCGGTGGTCGGCGCGCAGCCGCAGTGGAAGGCGGTGCACGAAGCAGACCTGAAGAACGGCATCGACTGGCTGCCGCCCGCCGCGCTCAACAACACGTACGCCCTCGCGGTCAACCAGGCCAACGAGAAGAAGTACGGCACGAAGACGCTCTCGGACGTGGCCGCGCTCTCCAAGTCCGATCCGTCGGCGGTGACGCTCTGCGTCAACCAGGAGTTCGCCTCGCGCGACGACGGTCTGAAGGGCATGGAGAAGGCGTACGGGATGGAGATCCCGGCATCCCAGGTGCAGACGATGGACTCCGGGATCGTCTATACGCAGGTCTCGGAGGGCAAGGCCTGCACGTTCGGCCTGGTCTTCACCACCGACGGCCGGATCAAGGCCATGGATCTGGTGGTCATGGAGGACGACAAGCACTTCTTCCCGTCGTACAACGCGGCTCCGATGATGAACGCCGAGACGATGAAGGAGCACCCCGAGATCGCGGACGTCCTGGACCCGATCACCAAGAAGCTGACGAACTCGGTGGCCCAGGAGCTCAACGCCAAGGTGGATGTGGACGGGCAGGATCCGCATGATGTGGCGTTGGATTGGCTGGTTTCGGAGGGGTTTGTGACGAAGGGCTGAGGCCCGCGGACCCGGCCTGCACCGCAAAGACTCGGCTGCAAAGAATTAGTTGCAAAGAACCTGCTGCAAGGAAGTCTTTGCATCGCTACGGTGGGCGCATGGCCGATCCGAAGAAGAACCCCGAGACTCGCAATCTCGACGCGCGCTCGCTGCGCGGTCTCGCCCATCCGCTGCGGATGCAGCTGCTCGACGCGCTGCGGCGCTTCGGACCGGCCACCGCGTCCCAACTCGGTGACCGGCTCGGGGAGTCGAGCGGAGCCACCAGTTACCACCTGCGCCAGCTCGCCGCGCACGGGTTCGTCGAGGACGATCCGGAGCGAGGGAAGGGGCGGGAGCGGTGGTGGCGGGCGGTGCACCAAGGGACGCGCACGGACGAGAACCTGCTGTATGACCCGGACCCGGCGGTGCGCGGCGCGGTGAACACCCTGATCCACCTCCAGGCCGACGCACACACCCGGGAACTCTCCACGTTCCTCGGCACCTTCCACGACGTACCTGAGGAATGGCGCGGCGCGTCCAACATCAGCGACTGGAGCCTGCATCTCACTCCCGAGCTCGCCCGGGAGATGAACGAGAAGCTGGAGGCGATCGTCGAGAGCTACAAAGCCGCCGTCCCCGGCAACCTCGCCCCGGGCGAGCGCCCGTACCGCATCCACCTGCACGCGTTTCCCCGTACCGACGAGGAGAACTCGAAGTGATACCCGAAGCGCACCTTTACGTACATCAGCAGCACACCGCCGAACTCCTGCGCGGCGAAGCCGGGTCCGTGCCCGTCGACGAACCCACCGGGCTGCGCGTCCGCCTCGGCTGGACCCTCGTCCACGTGGGGCTGCGACTGGCCACTCCGGGCCGGCCCGCCTCCCCCGCCTTCAGCAGCTAGGAACGTCCCCGCCCTTGTCCAGCGCCCGCAGCGCCTCCACCGTCTGCTCCAGGGAGGTGACCGGGATCAGCTGAAGCCCCTTCGGCAGCTCGGCCTTCGCGTCCGAGCACTCGTCCTTCGGGACCAGGAAGACCGTGGCGCCGTCGCGCTTGGCGGCCTGGGTCTTGAGCGAGACACCGCCGACCGGGCCCACCTTGCCGTCCGCGTCGATCGTGCCCGTACCCGCGATGGTGCGCCCGCCCGTCAGATCGCCGCCCGCGCCGTTGCCGTCCAGCTTGTCGACGATGCCGAGTGAGAAGAGCAGCCCCGCGCTCGGACCGCCGATACCGGCGAGTTCAAGGTCGACCTTGACGTCCTCGGGGTCCTTGTCCAGGTAGTCCAGGGCCGCGGCGACCGCCGCGTTCTGCGACTTCCTCATCTCGGCGACGTTGTGCTCCTCGACCTCCTTGACGTTGTCACCCGACGGGTAGACCGCGTCGCGCGGCATCACCGCGCGGTCCGTGCGGAACCAGCCGTCGACCACGTCGCCCAGGTCCACATCCGCGTCGGGACCGGTCGCGAGGATCGTCGTCATCCGCAGCTCGCCGTCCGTCCTACGGGTCGGCGCGCCCTCGATGGTGATCACCGGCTTGCCGTCGTGATCACCGAGTACGTCCGCGGTCCCGCCGGGCTGCGCCACGGTGAACGGCAGCGGGGCGAGCGAGGCGACGGCGAGCAGCGCGGCGACGGGCACGGCGCTGAGGGCGAGGGCGGTGCGGCGGCTGAGGCGAGTGAGCACGGGGTCAATCTAACGTGGGGCGCCCGCTCCCCCGGCGAACAGGTCGCGCCGGGCGACCGTGAAGCGCCGCAGCGCGTCCGGCAGCGGGGCGGTCCCGATGCCCGGACCGGTGGGCACCGGCAGATGGCCGTCCTCCAGTACGAAGGGTTCGGTGATGTCCTCCGCGAAATAGCGGCTCGACGCCGACGTGTCGCCGGGCAGGGTGAAGCCGGGCAGTGCGGCGAGCGCGAGGTTCGGCGCGCGGCCGATGCCGGTCTCCAGCATGCCGCCGACCCAGGCCGGCACCCCGTGCGCGGCGGCGACGTCGTGGAGGCGGCGGGCCTCCAGGTAGCCGCCGACCCGAGCGGGCTTCACATTGACCACCCGGCAGGCGTCCATCGCGATCGCGGAGGCGGTGTCGCGTGCGCTGTGCAGGGACTCGTCCAGGCATACGGGGGTGGAGATGCGCTGCTGCAGCAGGGCGTGCGCGTGGAGGTTGTTCTCGTCGAGCGGCTCCTCGATCAGGAGCAGCCCGAACTCGTCCAGTTTCCGCAGCTGTTCGGAGTCGGCGAGCGTGTACGCGGTGTTGGCGTCGACCTGCAGCGGCAGATCCGCGCCGAAGCGCTCGCGCACCGCCCGTACGGGCTCGACGTCCCAGCCCGGTTCGATCTTCAGCTTGATCCGTACGTATCCCTCGGCGAGATAGCCCTCGACGTCGTCGAGCAGTGCGGGGACCGACTCCTTGATGCCCACCGAGACCCCGGCGGGCACCCGCTCGTGGACCGCGCCGAGGAAGGTGGCGAGCGGCATCCCGTACGCACGCAGCTCCGCGTCGAGGAAGGCCGTCTCGACCGCGGCCTTGGCCAGCTCGTGGCCCTTGACCTTGTGCATCACCGGCGCGAGAGCGGCACTGGACGGGGACGGGAGCGCGGCGATCCGCGGCAGCAGGAAGTCACGGATGACGATCTCGGCGCCGGCCAGGAACTCCGAGCAGTAGTCGGGCGTCGGATCGGCCGCGAACTCCGACCAGCCCTCGGCCTCGTCCGTGATCACCCGCAGCAGGAAGGTGTCCTTGGCCGTCATGGTCCCGAAGGACGTACGGAACGGGGTGACCAGGGGGATGGCCACATGGTGCAGTTCGACGCGTTCTAGCTTCACGCGGCGGTCCTTTCCAGGGTGTACCAGCCGTCGCGGGACATGGCGGTCGCCACGTATCCCGCGGCGAAGGCGTCGGTGAAGACCTCCCGTACGGCGTGGCGCCAGCGCAGCCCTTCGTCCGGGTCGGTGGCCCGCAGCCTGACGATGTCCTCGGGTACGCGGCACCAGACCGTGTCGCCGTCGCTGTGCGCGAGGGGTGCGCCGTCGGGTGCGGTGGCGAGGACCTCTCCGGCCGGCCCGGCGGGCTCCTGTGGGTTCTCGCCGTCGGACCGGGTCAGATCCCAGGTGACGGTGAGCCGGTCGCTCTCGTCGCCGTCGTTGAGGCCGTCGGCCATCGGCCCGTAGAAGTCGACGAGGTACTCCGTCCCCGTACCGCCGAGCTTGACCAGGTTGAAGCGTGCGTTGCGCCCGACCAGCGGGTCGAACGTCCAGCGCATCGTCCGTGCCCCGCGCTGGACGGCCCAGTCCCGCTGCGCCCGCTTCACGATCAGCCCGACCCCGCGGTCACTGGTGCGCGCGGCCGCCACGAACGAGTACACATCCCGCTGCTCCGGCTCCCCGAACACGGCGACGGCCGCCCCGAGCAGCTCACCCCCGGTGTCGTACGCGGCGTGCACGGCGCCCCCGGCGTGCTCCAGGCTGTGCAGCACCTCGGCCGGATAGGGCGGCATGGTGCGCGGGGTCTGCCACACATCGCAGAAGAAGTCGGCGACGGCGGCGATCCCGGCGACGTCGTGAACGGTACGGACGGTGACGGTCATGTCCCAATTGTGCCGTTGATGCTCCCGGGGTTCAGCCGGGGCGGCGGGGTGGTGCGGCACCCTTGAGCCCGCACGGCCACCCGTCCAGACTGACCCGATGCCCTCAGACTCCCAACTGTCCGGCGTACGCGCGGTGTTGTTCGACTCCGGAGGGGTGCTGCTGCGGCCCATCGGCGGCCGCTGGAACCCCCGCGCCGATTTCGAGCCCACCGTCCTGGCCCACTCCCCCGGCATCACCGAGGAGCAGTTCGCCGAGGCCATCGCGGCCGGCGGCCGTTTCCTCGACGCGTCGTCCGGCACCCCCCCGTACGAGACGTACCACCGGTTCCTTCTCGACCACCTCGGGGTCGCGGCGACGCCCGCACTGCTCGCCGAGCTGAGCCGTGAGGTGGACCCCGCCACGGTCCTCGAACTCTTCCCCGACGTCGTCGCCACCCTCGACGAGCTGCGCCGCCGCGGGCTGCGGCTGGCCGTCGTGTCCGATGCCTGGCCGGAGCTGCCCGGGCTGCACGACCGGCTCGGGATGGCGGGACATTTCGAGGTGTACGCGATCTCGGCGGTACTCGGCTGCAACAAGCCCGATCCGCGGATGTACCACCACGCGAGCCAGGCCCTCGGTCTCGATCCGGGACAGTGCCTGTTCGTGGACGACGACCCTGAGTTGGTGGCCGCGGCCATCGCGCTGGGCTACGAGGGGCGCGCGATGTGCCGGTCCGGGGAGCGTACGACGGTGGCGTCCGTCGGCTCGCTGCCCGAGCTCCTGGACATCCTCTGACTCAGCGCAGCCAGTCGGTCAGTTTCCGCTCGCACTGTCCGAGCTGCTCCACCGGCACGAACTCCCCCGCCGTATGCGCCAGAGAAGGGTCCCCCGGCCCGTAGTTCAAGGCCGGTACGCCGAGTTCCGTGAAGCGGGCGACATCCGTCCAGCCCAGCTTGGGACGGGGTGCGACGCCCAGGAAAGCGACCAGGGAGGCGACCGCGGGGCGGTCGAGGCCGGGCAGAGCGCCGGGGGCGGCGTCCGTCACCACGAATGCGTCGTAGTCGGCGGGGTCGAAGAGGCCGCGTACGTACTCCTCGGCCTCCTTGAGTGAACGGTGCGGTGCGAAGCGGGCGTTGACCGTGATCACGCACTCGTCGGGGACGACGTTGCCGGCCACGCCCGCGCGCACGGCGACGGCGCTCAGGCCCTCGCGGTATTCGAGGCCGTCGATCACCACACGCTCGGGGGTGTGGCCGGCGAGGCGCTGGAGGATCGCGGCCGAGCGGTGGACGGCGTTGACGCCCATCCAGGCGCGGGCCGTGTGGGCGCGGGTGCCGCGGACCGTGATCTCGGCTTCGAGGTAGCCCTGGCATCCTGCTTCGACGCCCGCGTCCGAGGGTTCCATGAGGATCGCGAACTCGGCGGCCAGCAGTTCGGGGCGGTGGCCGACGAGCCGGCCCAGGCCGTTGCGCTCGCTCTCCACCTCCTCGCATTCGTAGAAGACGTACGTGATGTCCCGCGCGGGGGCGGCCAGTTCGGCCGCGAGGCGGAGCGCGACCGCGACGCCGCCCTTCATGTCGCAGGCGCCCAGACCGTGGATGCTCCCGCCCTCCTCGCGAGAGGGGAGATTGTCCGCGGCGGGAACGGTGTCGAGGTGGCCCGCGATGATCACGCGTTCCGCGCGGCCCAGCTCCGTACGGGCCACCACCGTGTTGCCGAGCCGTTCCACGGCGAGGTGGGGCAGCGCGGCGAGGGCGGACTCGACAGCGTCGGCGAGCGGGCCCTCGTGGCCGCTCTCGGAGGGGAGGTCCACGAGGGCGCGGGTCAGCGCCACCACGTCGGCGGACAGGTCAAGCTGCTTCACTGCTGCGGCTCCTGCAAAAAGTCCGGTGCGGAGCACCAGCAGAACACAGTGCGCGGCTAGCGCAGCGCGTCGGCCACCTCGCGGGCCGCGTCCAGGACGCGGGGGCCGACCCGTTCCGGGATCGAGTCGGAGAGCATCACCACGCCCACACTGCCCTCTATGCCGCTCACCCCGACCAGCGGCGCCGCCGCACCGCTGGCGCCGGCCTCCAACTCGCCGTGGGTGAGGGTGAAGCCGGGGTCGTCGACGCGGCCCTGGCGCGCGGCGAGTATCGCCTTGCCCGCGGCTCCGCGGTCGAGCGGATGACGGAAACCGGTGCGGTACGCGACGTGGTAGTCCGTCCAGGTCGGCTCGACGACGGCGACCGCGAGGGCCTCGGAGCCGTCGGCGAGCGTCAAGTGCGCGGTGGCGCCTATGTCTTCGGCCAGCGAGCGCAGAGCGGGCAGCGCCGCCTCGCGCACCAGCGGATGCACCTGGCGGCCGAGGCTGAGCACACCGAGTCCGACCCGGGCGCGACCGCCCAAGTCGCGGCGTACCAGCGCGTGTTGTTCAAGGGTGGCGAGCAGCCGGTAGACGACGGTGCGGTTGACCCCGAGCTTCGTGGAGAGTTCGGTGACGGTCAGTCCGTGGTCGGTGTCGGCGAGCAGCTTGAGGACACGCAGTCCTCGGTCGAGCGTCTGGGAGGTCTCCGCGGTCACGACGCCCTCTCCTTTACGGTGAGTTGCGACGGCCTGGATACGCGGCGGTCCCCGCCGTGAGCAGAGAGACCCCGCCGCCGGTCCCGTCGGCGACGCGCGTTCAGAGGCCGCCGGTCATCCGCTCCGCCCGAGGCCTGACTTCCCCGGGTGAGCTCTCGCACCGGCTGCGCTCCGCGGCGGCGCTGCCACGGGGCGTGTGCGTTGCCGGGACAGTAGCGAGCGGGTTCGCTGAGCGGAAGACTCCGTCCAGAATCCGGGCACCGGGGGGCGGGGCGTGCGGGGATATGAGGCTCTTGTCGCGAAAGTCGCCTGCTGTGAGAGCCGGGATGTCGCCTCAGCCGCGGGACCCGAGCCGCTTGCCCAGGATCACCATCGCCGCACCCACACCGAGGATCAGCAGCGCCCCTGCGGCGGTCCACAGACCCGGCATCAGGGGCGAGGCGAGGAAGGCGCCCACGACCGCCGCGGCGCACAGCGCGAACAGTGCGGTACGTCGGTACTTCATGGCGGCAGGACCTCGGTCGGCAGGGAGCGGAGTCGATGGGCACGGGACGGCGGAGTCGATGGGCCGCCGCGGCTTGCCACGACCGGCCCGGACACCAACGTAATGATCAAATAAGGGCCGGTTGCCCGGCGAAAGTCCCGAGCACGGGGGCGAAGGTCCCGCCTGCTCCCGGGACCCCCGCTCGGGGCTCCCGGGACCCCCGCTCAGGCTCCCGGGACCCTCACTTCATCCGCGTCGCCCACTCCTGGACCTTGGCGATCCGCTGGCGCAGCTGACCGGCGGTGGCCTCCGCGCTCGGCGGGCCGCCGCAGGTCCGGCGCAGCTCGGTGTGGATCACGCCGTGCGGTTTGCCGGACTGGTGGACGTACGCGCCGACCATGTTGTTGAGCTGCTTGCGCAGTTCGAGCATCTCCTTGTGGGAGACCACCGGACGCCGCTCGGCGGGCAGTTCGAGCAGATCGGCCTCTTCGGCGGGCTTCTTGCGGCTGTGCGCGATCTGCCGCTGCTGGCGCTTGTGGAGGAGAAGTTCCACCTGGTCCGGTTCGAGAAGACCCGGGATGCCGAGGTAGTCCTGCTCCTCCTCGCTGCCGGGGTGGGCCTGCATACCGAACTCGGCGCCGTTGTACATCACCCGGTCGAAGACCGCGTCGGACTCCAGCGCCTCGAAGGGCAGCATGTCCTGTTCGCCGGTGTCCTCGTCCTGCTCCTTGTTGGCCTCGTCCATCTCGGCCTCGGACTCGGCGTAGGGGTCCTCCTCGCCGTCCTTCTTCGGCTTGTCGAGCACGTGGTCGCGCTCGACCTCCATCTCGTTGGCGAAGCCGAGCAGGTCGGGGATGGTGGGCAGGAAGACCGAGGCGGTCTCGCCGCGCCTGCGGGAGCGTACGAAACGGCCCACGGCCTGCGCGAAGAAGAGGGGTGTGGAGATGGTGGTCGCGTAGACGCCGACCGCGAGGCGCGGCACGTCGACGCCCTCGGACACCATGCGGACGGCGACCATCCAGCGGTCGGTGCTCGCGCTGAAGTCGTCGATCCGCTTCGAGGCGCCCGTGTCGTCGGAGAGCACGACGGTCGCCTTGGTGCCGGTGATCTCGCGGATCAGCTTGGCGTACGCGCGGGCCGAGTCCTGATCCGCGGCGATCACGAGACCGCCCGCGTCATGGATGGACTTACGGACCTCGGTGAGGCGCTGGTCGGCGGCGCGCAGCACGTTGGGCATCCAGTCGCCGCGCGGGTCGAGCGCGGTGCGCCAGGCCTGGCTGATGGCGTCCTTGGTCATCGGCTCGCCGAGCCGGGCCGCGATCTCGTCGCCCGCCTTCGTACGCCAGCGCATGTTGCCGCTGTACGAGAGGAAGATGACGGGCCGCACGACGCTGTCGGCGAGCGCGTTGCCGTAGCCGTAGGTGTAGTCCGCGGACGAGCGCCGGATGCCGTCCTTGCCCTCCTCGTACTGGACGAAGGGGATGGGGTTGGTGTCGGAGCGGAACGGGGTGCCGGTCAGCGCGAGGCGGCGCGTGGCCGGCTCGAAGGCCTCCAGGCAGGCCTCTCCCCAGGACTTGGAGTCACCGGCGTGGTGGATCTCGTCGAGGATGACCAGGGTCTTGCGCTGCTCGACGCGGTTGCGGTGCAGCATGGGCCGCACGCCGACACCCGCGTAGGTCACGGCGACGCCGTGGTACTCGCGGCTGAGCGGGCCCGCGCTGTACTCCGGGTCCAGCTTGATCCCTATCCGGGCCGCCGCGTCCGCCCACTGCTTCTTCAGATGCTCGGTCGGGGCCACCACAGTCACCTGCTGCACCACGTGGTGGTGAAGGAGCCAGGAGGCGAGGGTCAGCGCGAAGGTGGTCTTGCCTGCGCCGGGGGTGGCTACGGCGAGGAAGTCCTTCGGCTGCTCCTGCACATACCGCTCAAGGGCCCCCTGCTGCCAGGCGCGCAGTTTGCCGGCGGTACCCCACGGCGCGCGGCCGGGAAAGGCAGGTGAGAGGTGGTGCGAGCTGCTGGTGGCGGTGGTAGTCACGGTCTCCGGTTCGCAGGTCGGCTACGGCTGGCAGGCCCCTCGCGCGGGACCGGTCATGGGCCGACTGACAGGTGCCGGCTCCGTATGACAACCGGGCCACCTTACCGGTGCGGGTGTTGTGGGGCGTGGTGACCGAGCCGGGGTGGGGGCCGGTGCGAGATGGGTCACAGGGGGTGCGGTGCGCTGCGGACGTCCGGTTTCAGCCACCCGCAGCGGGCGTAAGAAGTCAGCCGCGCACCTCAGGTGCTGGACTCAGCCGCGCACCTCAGGTGCTGGAGTCAGCCGCGCACCTCAGGCGTGTGCAACCGCCCCGCCACCCACACCCCCGCCGCCGCGACCACCACCGACAGCACGAACACCGAGGCGAACGCCACCGCCGGGCCGCCCGTAGCGCCGTCCGAGCCATGGCCGGAAAGGGCTCCGCCGCCCAGCGCCGCGAAGGCCGCTCCGCCCGCCGCGAGCAGCAGGGCGTTGGACAGGCCGTCGGATATCTGGAGCGCCGCCGAGTTGGCCCCCGCCTCCGCCGGCGCCGACAGGCTGAGCAGCAGCACGCTGGTCGAGGAGATCACCAGCCCCATGCCGAAGCAGCCCCAGCCCCAGGCCACGGCGACGATCCACACGGGGACGGAGGAGATCAGCACGGTCGGCGCCGCCGCTATCGCCGTCGCCACGAGCACCATGCCGAGCCGGACCAGCGGCTCACGGTGCGCTTCGAGACGCGGCCGCGACTGCACGTAGGAGCCGAGCGCCCAGGTCGCACCGCCGACCGCCAGGGCCAGGCCCGCCATGGTCAGCGAGAGGCCGCGGCGCGAGACGAGCATCAGCGGGATGAAGGACTCGGCCGCGATGAACGAACCCGCCGCGATTCCGCGCAGCAGCACCACGGAGGGCAGTCCACGGCGCGCACGGAACGTGCCGCGCGGCAGCAGCCCGAGGATCGACGGTACGAGCACCGCGATTCCGGCCGCCGCGGGCAGCACCGAGAGCGGCCGCAGATCCTGCCCGGCGTACTGAAGGAGTCCCGCGCCGAGCGAGACACCGAGCGCGAGGCGGATACGGCGGGACTCGAAGCGCACGGGTGCGCCCTCGGGCGGTCCTCCCGCGGTGGCCCGTATCGCCGGCAGCGCGAGCATCAGCGGGAGCGCCACCAGGGCCGGGATGCCGAGGAACACCCAGCGCCAGCCGAGGTGTTCGGTCACCGTGCCCGCCACCAGCGGGCCGACGATCGCGGGGACCACCCAGCCCGCCGCGAAGGCCGCCATGATCGCGGGTCGCAGCCGCTCCGGATAGGCGCGGCTGACCACCACGTACAACGCGACGATCACCAGACCGCCGCCGAGCCCCTGCACCGCACGCCCGGCGATGAACAGCCACATCGCCCCGGCCGTACCGGACAGCAGCAGACCCGCCGCGAACGCGCCGATCCCCGCCGCCAGGGCCCCGAGCGGTCCACGCCGGTCGGCCCACTGACCCGCGAGGACCATGCCGAACAGGCTCGTCGTGAAGTACCCCGAGAACGCGAAGCCGTAGAGCGCGACGCCGTCCAACTCCCGCGCCGCCACCGGCATCGCGGTGCCCACCGCCGTCGCCTCGAAGGCGATCAGGACGACTACGGAGACGATGCCGATGCTGAGCGCGCGAAGCCGCCGCCCGAGCACCCCTTCGTCCGGGGACGGGGCGCTGAGGCTCGGGAGCGCTGCGGTGCGCGAATCGACGGCTGCCATGCGAAGAACCGTACGGGCCGGCACCGACAACCGCGCCTGACCTGGGAAGGGACCTGTCTGGTCCCTTGGTCCTACGCCCCCGGGCACACGGCCCCGCGCCGGGGCACGTGAACGCGCTGTGGCAGTCGCGTTGCGGGACCGGCCGACCCCTTGGAGCCCGCCCCCGGCCCGCATACCTTCGAGACATCGACAAGGCCGTGTGCCCGAGTGGCTCAGGGACTTGCCTGCAAAGCAAGTTACGCGGGTTCGATTCCCGCCACGGCCTCCCCCGAGCGGCGCCCGCGGAGCAGCACTCCGCAGGCGCCGTATCGCGTACTACTCCCCGTACGCATCCCTCAGAGCCTGCACATCGATCTTCCCCATCCCGAGCATCGCCTGCATCGCACGCCCGGCGCCCGCCTGATCCGGCCCGCCGATCAGCCTCGGCAGATCGCTCGGGATGATCTGCCAGGAAAGACCCCAGCGGTCCTTGAGCCAGCCGCAGTTGCTCTCCTCGCCGCCGTCGGCCGTCAGCGCGTCCCACAGCCGGTCGACCTCGGCCTGGTCCTCGCAGTCCACGTACAGCGAGGTCGCCTCGGTGAACTTGAACTGCGGACCGCCGTTGAGCGCCGTGAACTGCTGTCCGGCCAGCTGGAAGCCGACGATCCACGCGGTCCCGGGCGTCCCCGGTCCGCCTTCCCCGTGCCGCTGCACATCGGTGATCTTCGAGTCGGGGAAGAGCGAGGTGTAGAACTCGGCCGCTTCCTCGGCCTGGGAGTCGAACCAGAGGAAGGTGGTGATCTTCTGCGGTGAAGCCATGAGGACCTCCTGAGGGTGGACCGGTCAAAGGATGGACCGTTCGCGCCCGCAGAACTCATCGCTCCCCGGCGACCGGCCCACCTTCACTGAGCTCTAGCCGCCACATGATCTCCCCGTCGTGCACCACATCCGTGGCGACAAGCCCGGCCGCCGCCGCAACGGCCGCGGAGGCGTGATGGTCCGGGTGCACATGGGCGATCACGGCGGCGATGTGCTCGCCGGACTCCTGCGCGAGCGCCGCGACCAGCGCACACGCCGCCTCCCGCGCGATCCCCCGGCCCTGCCACGCCGTCCCCACGGTCCAGGCGATCTCCGCGATACGGGCGCCCTGCGCGTACCCGCTCAGCCGGTCCGGTGCCGGGGCGATCGTGGCCTGCACGGTGCCGACGAGCCGGCGCTGCGCGCACAGCTCCACGACCCAGTTGCACCAGGCCACGCGCGGGTCCGGCGAACCGGCCGACCACCGCTCGTACCGCGCCCGCAGCTCCTCCTCGCTCTCGGGCTCGCCCCCGATGAACTCGTGCAGCACGCGATCGCCGAGCACCTGCGCCATCTCGGTCGCATGCTCGGCCCGCAGCGGCAGCAACCGGAGCCGGGGCGTACGCAGTTCACGCAGTATCAAGAGGGATCCTTGTGCAGCCAGCTGGTGAGCAGCACCCGCCGCCCCTTGGACTCGATCCACTCGGCCTCGTCCTCGACGAGCCGGTAGCCGATGGCGCGCGCCACGGCGCGGCTCGCGATGTTGTCCTCGTCGATCTGCAGCCGCAGTTCGGTGAGGCCGAGCTCTTCGTGGGCGTACGAGGTGAGCAGCCGCGTGGCCCGTACGGCGAGACCCTGGCCGCGGTGCTCGGGGTCGATGGCGTAGCCAAGCGTGCCGCCCTCGATGTAGATCATGACCTCGCCGAGCGGCAGTTCACCGTCGGTCGTCACCGCGAACCGCAGATGGGTGCCCTCCGCCCGCCGCTGCCTGGCCCGCGCCAGATGCGCCTGGGCCTGCGCGGGCCCGAACGGCGTGGGCAGCGGTGTGAACAGGGCGACATCCGCGTTGTCGAAGATCCTCACCATCGCGTCGAGATCGTCGTCACGCCACTCGCGCAGCACGAGCCCGTCCCCCTCGACGACCACGGCTTCCCCGCTCACGACAGCCACCCGGGTCCCTCCCTCTCCTGCATTGCCGCTACGGAGCATACGTGCGCCCCGCACCCCGTGACCCAGGTCACATCAACTCCCCTGTCACAGCTGCCGGATGACCGGCATCTCGTGACCGTAAGAGCGTGTGTCATATCCCCGGCCGGATCAGCGCGCGGCGTCTGGTGCGTGCGATCGCAAGGCGCCGGAAGGTCCTCGTTTGGGGCCTCCCCTGCTCGAAGAGCTTGGGGAAGGAGCTACTATGGTCTCGCTGCGCGTGAGCCAGATCAACGGCTGCGCGATGTGCGTGGACATCCACACCAAGCATCTGGCGCACGAGGGCGAGGATGCGGTCCGTATCAACCTGGTCGCGGCCTGGCGGGAGGCCACCGTCTACACGGAGCCGGAGCGCGCGGCGCTGGAACTGGCGGAGGCGGCCACCCGCATCGCCGACGCCTCCGGAGGGGTCCCCGACGAGGTCTGGACTGCCGCGGCCGAGCACTACGACGAGGACGGACTGACCGCCCTGGTCTCGCTGATCGCCCTGATGAACGCGATGAACCGGCTGAACGTGAGCGTCCGGAGCCCTGCCGGTTCGTACGTGGTCGGGCAGTTCTGAGCAGGGGTACGGCTCCTGCCCGGCAGGGGTACTCGGCGGCTACTGCCCTGCAGGGGTACGCGGCGGCTACTGCCCCGCAACGACCGCAGCCTGCGGCCGGATCGGCAGCCGGTTCACCGGACGACCGGTGGCCGCCCGTACCGCCCCCGCCACCGCCGCCGGAGCCGTGACCACCGGGACGGCGGAGGCGGCCTTGGCGCCGAAGGGGGCGACGACGTCACGCTCCTCGACCAGCTTCACGATCCGGATGTCCGGGGCGTCGAGCGCGGTCGGGAGCGCGTAACCGGTCAGGTCGGGGTGCCGGACGACACCGCGCGGCGTGCGCAGGTTCTCCGTCAGCGCCGCGCCCACGCCCTGTGTGACGCCCGCCTCGATCCGGGCGACCAGCTGGGCCGGGTTGAGGACCCGGCCGACGTCCTGGGCCACCGCGAGTTCGACGACGCGGACCGAGCCGAGCTCCACGTCCACGTCCACCACCGCGCGGATCGCGCAGAAGGCCAGACCCACGAACGCGTCTCCCTGGCCGGTCTCGTCGAGCGGCTCGGTGGGGTGCGGGCGGCACTGGGCCGTGGCCCAGAGCTCCTTGCCGTCCATCGCCTCGGTGACGGTCGTGGAGAGCACACCGTCGTACGAGGTGATCTTGCCGTCGGCGATCTGGAGCAGCTCCGTGGACATCCCGAACTTGTGGGCCAGCGGCTGCAGAAGCTGGGTGCGGACCATCTTCGCGGCGCGCTCGACGGCTCCGCCGGACACCCACGTATGCCTGCTGCGGCAGCCCGCGCCGGCCGGGGGCTGGTCGGTGTCGACCGCCGCCACGTGGACTTCCTCGACACCGAGGGTCTCCTGGACGATCTGCCGGGCGAGTGTGGAGAAGCCCTGGCCGGTCTCGACGGCCGCGCAGATCACGGTCGCGACCCCGTCCTGGACCTTCACGGTCGCGGTCGAGACCTCGTCGGCGCCTTCCGCGCCGAGCATGTGCACCATGCCGAGCGCGTATCCGACACCTCGGCGCACAGCTCCCGGATCGCCCGCGCCTTCGGGGCCACCGGGCAGGATCCAGTCCTCTTCGGGGGTGTCCTTGGGGAGGGCGGGAAGGTCGAAGTCCCGTACCGCGCGCAGGAGTTCCGCGACCGGGGCCGGGCACGTGACCGTCTGGCCGGTGGGCAGGATGTCGCCCGTGGCCATGACGTTGCGCAGCCGCAGCTCGGCCGGGTCGACGCCCAGCTTCGCGGCCAGCTTGTCCATCTGGGCCTCGTACGCGGCGCAGACCTGCAGCGCGCCCTCACCCCGTACGTGTCCGGAGGGCGGGTTGTTGGTGCGCACCGCCCAGCCCTCGATGAAGGCGTGCGGGACGACGTACGGACCGCAGGCGAACGCGACGGCGGCCGCGAGCGATTCGGACGAGGCGTCCGCGTAGGCGCCCGCGTCGAGCAGGATCTGCGCCTCGACCTTGACCAACCGGCCCTCGGCGTCCGCGTGGTGGCGGTAGCGCAGCAGCGTCGGGTGGCGGTGGGCATGGCCGAGGAAGGACTCCTCGCGGGTCGCGGTGAGCTTGACCGGGCAGCCGGTCTTCAACGCGAGCAGTCCGAGGGGGAGTTGGAAGCCGGGGTCCTCGCGGTCGGCGGTCGCACCGGGCACGCCGGTGACCACGACCTTCACGCGGTCGGGCTCGAGTCCGTAGCAGGCGGCGGCCAGATCGCGGTCCGAATGCGGGTCGGTGGAGGCGATGTACAGCTCGACGCCACCGTCGGGGCGCGGCACCGCGAGACCCGCCTCGGCACCGATGGGCGCGGGGTCCTGACGGCCGATGCGGTAGAGGCCCTCGACGATCACCTCGCCACTCGCCTCGGCGTCCCCGTACTGCAGCGGGATGTGCCGGATCAGATTGCCGTCGGGGTGCAACGGCTCGGCGGCGAAGGCCTGTTCGGGGTCGGTGACCGGTTCGAGCACCTCGTACTCGACGATGATCGCCGCCGCGGCCATCCGCGCGGTGTCGGGGTGGTCGGCGGCCACGGCGGCGATGGGCTCGCCGTGGTGGCGTACGACCTCGGAGGCGAAGACCGGACGGTCCGCGATCCGCCGCCCGTGCGCGGCGTCACCGGGTACGTCCTTGTGCGTCACGACCGCGTGCACACCCGGCATCCGCTCGGCGCCGGAGGTGTCGATGGCGGTGATACGGGCGTGGGGATGCGGCGAGCGCAGGATCGCCGCCCAGAGCAGACCCTCGGCCCACAGATCGGAGGCGTACGGGAACGTGCCCTCCGTCTTCGCGCGGGCGTCCGCGGGCGGCAGCGAGGCACCGAGCCCGAACTGCTTCTCCTCGGCGGCCGGCGCGGTGGCCGTCTCGTTGCTCACGCCTGGCCTCCGCCCTGCGAATAGTTGACGCCGCCGGCACCGGGCGGTGCCTGGTGCGGGATACGGGCCTGGTCCTCGGCCTGGTCCTCGGCGGCGGCCGTCTGCCGCTCGGCGACCACGTCCTTGACGGCTTCGAGCACGCCCTTGTAGCCAGAGCAGCGGCAGAGGTTTCCGCACAGCGCCTGGCGGGCCTCGCGCTCACTCGGCTGCGGATTGCCTTCGAGCAGATCGTGCACGGTCATCGCCATGCCCGGCACACAGAAACCGCACTGCACGGCGCAACTGGCCGCGAGCGCCCGCTGCACGTCGGAGGGCTGTCCGTCCTGGGCGAGGCCTTCCACCGTACGGACTTCGCTGCTCGCCGCCGTCGCGGCGGGCACCAGGCAGGAGGCCACGAGCCGGCCGTCGACCTGCACCGCGCACGCACCGCACTCGCCCTGCGAGCAGCCGTCCTTCGCACCGGCAAGGCCGAGGCGCTCGCGCAGGACGTAGAGCAGTGACTCGCCGATCCAGGCATCGGTGACGGGGCGGTCGGCGCCGTTCACGCGCAGGACGTAGGAGGCGAGGGGGTGTTCGTCGCCGAAGGGCGAGAGGGGTGCGGGGTGTTCCTCGGGTGCCGGTGCGTCTTCGGGTCCCTGCGCGTCTTCGGGTCCTCGTGCGTCTTCGGCTGCCTGGGCCGCGGGTACCTCGGCGGAGGACCCCTCGGCGACCGGGTCACCGGCGGCCGGGGAGTCGGCGGCCGGATCCTCGTCCGCGGGCGGGGAGTTTTCCTGCGATACGTCGGTTTCGTCCGACTCCTGTGCGACAGAGGCCGCTTCAGGAGCGGGGGCCGGCTCCTCGGGCAGCAGATGGGCCCACGGCGCCGGAGCTCCGCCCGGCAGCGTCGCGGGCGCGCGGTCGGCCCACTGGTCGACCAGCGAGGACGAGCTGAACTCGCCCGATTCATCCGGAAGATCACCCTGCGCGAGCGGGATCGACCACTGCCCGGTGACATGCGCCTGAGCGGCGGCGGCAGCGGCAGCGGCCGGATCGGCCTCGGGAGCCGAGGACTCGGCGGGCGCCTCGGTGAACGACCACTGCCCGGTCATCCCCGTCTCGTGCTGCGGCGCGGGCCGCTGCGGCGCGTTGGGCTCGGGCCACTGGACGGGCGCCGGCGCGGGCTCGTGCACAGCGGCCGGCTCCGGCTCGGCGCTCATCTGCGGCACGAGCGAGGGGATCATGAAGGTCCCGGTGGCCGCCGGATCGGCCGCCGCACCGGGCACGACCGAGATCTGCGGCGGTACGAAGCTGCCGCCGGGCGCCGCGAGCGGAGTGTCCGCGAACCCTTCGGGCAGCGAGACGAAGGCCGTGGCGTCACCGTCGTACTCGCCCTGGCCACTGGGCTGCCAGCCGCCGTGCCCGTACGAACCGTGCCCGCCGTCCCCGTGGCTGCCGTTCCCGTGCCCGCCGTTCCCGTACGAACCGGGCGATCCGTCCCCGTACGAGCCCTCGCCCGACTGCCCGTTGCTCACGTACCCGTCCCCGTAGCCGGTGGCGCCGTTGTTCTGCGGACCGCTCATGCCAGCGCCCTCCCCAGGGCCCGCCGGGCGAGGACGGCGACCGTGCGGCGCAGCTGCTGCACGGCGGCCGGCAGCTCCTGCGGAGTGCCGTCCGGCGCCTGGTCGGGGATGCAGGCCGCAGCGACGTAGTCACCGAAGGCGTGCAGCGCCTCGGGGGCGAGCGCGCGCTCGGCGTCCCAGTCGATCAGGGAGGCGATCCAGCGCTCGGCCTCGAGCGGACGCAGCGGCATCGGTGCGACGGCGCCCACCGCACAGCGCACCCCGCGCCGCGCGGGGTCGAGCACGAGGGCGACGGAGGCGAGGGCGCGTCCGGGGCCGGTACGGCCGGTCGCCTTGAGGTAGACCTGCGGGGCGTGCAGCAGCGGAACCCGTACGAAACCGATGAGTTCACCACCGCGCAGCCGCTCCATCCCGGCGAGCAGATGCGAGACGGGCACTTCACGGCGAACGCCGCCGGGGCCCGCGACGATCAGCTCGGCCTCGAGTGCGGCAAGCACGGGCAGCGAGTCACCGGTGGGGGCCGCGGTGGCGATGTTGCCGCCGAGCGTTCCGGCGTTACGGATGGTGGGCGGTCCGGCCGCGCGCGCTGCGGCGGCGAGCGCGGGGATCAGGGCGGCGAAGTCGGGGCGGCCCATACGGGCGTGGGTGAGTCCGGCGCCGAGCAGTGCGTGGCCGTCCTGGTACTGCCAGCCGCGGATCTCGGCGATCTTCCCGAGGCTCACCAGACCGGCGGGCCGGAGCAGTCCCTTGTTCACCGACGCCATGAGATCGGTACCGCCGGCGACGGGCACGGCGGCGGGCATGGCGGAGAGTGCCGCGACCGCCTCGTCGAGCGAGGACGGCAACGTCACGGACTGCGCCACCTGCGGTGCGTGCGTGGTCAAGACCGGCTGCCCCTTCCAGTGCCCGACTCATGAGGCCGTGGTGTGTCTGCTGCTCCCCCTAGCTCTTCGAGCAGGGTGGTGCCCCCGGTACGGTACGTGCTCACAGGCCGGACGTGGCAACTCTGGCACATCTTCCGGGCCCACCGACGCGGGGGTCCACTAGGACCCTTTCGTACGGGAATTCGCGTAATGCCCGGATTTCATACGGCATTGCCCACCAGCGCTTCTCGACGCCGAAGACACCTCACGCGGTGCGGAGCGACCACGCTCCCAGGGCCGCACCCCCGGGACGCGTGGCTCCCGCACACCTCACACGTTTGGGGGCGCCCCCTCGATCGGGCGTCCGAGCACACCCGGTCGCTTCTGCCAGGGCAACGGGCCGCCGGGCGGCCGGAAATCGACACCGAGCGCCTCAAGTCGCGCGTAGTGCGCGCCCATTCGCCGCTCGAAATCCGCGAAGTCCCGCTCGTCGGCCGGCGGCAGCGCGCTCCAGGCCACCTCGGCGAAGGCCGAGAGCCGGGGGAACGCCTGGTAGTCCACGCGCGCCTGGCTCTCCATCACCTCGGTCCACAGGTTCGCCTGCGTCCCGAGTACGTGCGCGGCCTCCTCCTCGGTCAGCTGCGGGGGCACGGGCTCGAAGCGGTAGACGTCCTGCAGAGTCCGTACGAAGCCGATGGGCATCGGCTCGTCCGCGCCGCCGTCCTGCCGGTGGTCCAAGTACACCTGCTGCTCAGGGCACATGACGACGTCGTGGCCCGCCTGCGCGGCCGCGATCCCGCCCGCGTACCCGCGCCAGCTGGAGACGGCCGCGCCCTCCGCGAGCCCGCCCTCCAGGATCTCGTCCCAGCCGATGAGCCGCCGCCCCCGCTCGGTGAGCCAGCGGTCGAAGTGCCGGATGAACCAGGACTGCAGTTCGTCCTCGTCCTTGAGCCCGAGCTCACGCATCCGCTCCTGTGCGTAAGCGGACTGCTTCCACTGCTCCTTGGGGCACTCGTCACCGCCGATGTGCACGAACGGCGACACGTCCTCGGGGAACAGCTCCAGGAGCTCCTCGAAGACCCCCTCGTAGAACCGGAGCACGGTGTCGGAGGGTGCGAGCACGTTGGGGCTGACTCCCCAGTTGTCCCAGACGCCCAGGGTCGCGGTGTCGATCACGTCGGTGTTGCCGAGTTCGGGGTACGCGGTGATCGTGGCCTGCGAGTGTCCGGGGATGTCGATCTCCGGCACGACCCGGATATGCCGCTCGCGGGCGTACGCGACGATCTCCCGTATGTCGTCCTGCGTGTAGAAGCCGCCGTGCGGCTTCTCCTCCCACAGCGGCGAGGCGCGGTGCCCGAACTTGGTCCGCTCCCGCCATGAACCGACCTCGGTCAGCCGCGGGTGGCGCTTGATCTCGATCCGCCAGCCCTGGTCGTCGGTCAGATGGAAGTGGAAGACGTTGAGCTTGTGCGCGGCCATGAGGTCGAGATAGCGGAGCACCCCGTCCTTGTGCAGGAAGTGCCGGGAGACGTCGAGCATCATGCCGCGCCAGCCGAAGCGGGGCTTGTCCTCGACGGTGAGGTGCGGGAGGTCCCAGTCCTGGCCGGGACGGACCGGCGCTCGGCGGTACGCGTCGGGCCCGAGCAGCTGCCGCAGGGTCTGGGCGCCCCAGAACACCCCGGCGGGGGCGGCGGCTTCGATCAGGACGGCCACGTCCTCGACGGAGCGGTCGGTGGAGAGCCGGTAGCCCTCGGCCCCCAACTCCCCTTCCAGCTCAGGCTTGATCCGCAGCACGATCGCGTGCGGCCCCTCACCCTCACTCAGCGCGAGACCGGTCGCGGCGCCGACGGTCGCGCGCAGCCACCGTGCGGCGCCTTCGGTGCCGGGGCCGGCGTGCAGGGAGGTCCGCTCGTCCAGCGAGAAGTAACCGGGGCTGTCGGCACGGCACTCGACAGTGACCGGTGCCGGTATGAGATCAGGTCGCGTCATGCGTCCGACCCTGCCATGGGGACGGCATACGCAACGAGCCTGAAAAAACAACCGACTCCGGCGCGCGCCGCAGCGCACACCGGAGCCGTACGACCGGCCGGAAGGCGGGCTACTTCTTGCCGCCGTCCTTGTCCTTGCCGCCGCCGCTGTCCCCCATGGACTCGTAGATCTCCTTGCACAGGGGGCAGACCGGGTACTTCTTCGGGTCGCGGCCCGGGACCCAGACCTTGCCGCAGAGCGCGACGACGGGGGTGCCGTCGACCGCGCTCGCCATGATCTTGTCCTTCTGGACGTAGTGGGCGTAGCGCTCGTGGTCGCCGTCACCGTGCGACACCTGGGGTGTCGGCTCTACGAGGGTCCCCGTACCTGCGCCGCGCTCGGGCTCAAGAGTGCTCATACTTCCAAAGGCTACCGAAGCCGCAGGGCAAAGGCGTCCGGGCGTCAACCGGCCGGACGGACAGGGATCCGGACCTTCGATTAAGGGAGGGATCACCTAATTAAGGGATGGATCGTCCGGATATGTCGCGATCATCGCCAGCTCACTGCGCTGCCGCCTGAGCACCGCACGCCACAGCTTCTCCGGCGCCGGCGAGGACACGTCCCCGGGCTCGGACTCCACCACGTACCAAGCGCCGTCCGCCAACTCGTCCTCCAGCTGACCCGGTCCCCAGCCCGAGTACCCGGCGAAGATCCGCAGCGAGCCGAGCGCCGCCGCGAGCAGTTCCGGCGGGGCTTCGAGGTCCACGACCCCGATCGCACCGTGCACCCGGCGCCAGCCGAGGGGCGCGCGTTCCGACGAGTCGCCGGGAATGACGGCCACGCCGAGCGCCGAATCCAGCGATACGGGACCGCCCTGGAAGACGACCCCCGGCTCACCGGCCAGCTCCGCCCAGCCGTCGAGGATGTCCCCGACCCCCACGGGCGTGGGCCGGTTGAGGACAACGCCGAGCGAACCCTCCTCGTCGTGGTCGAGCAGGAGGACGACCGCGCGGTCGAAGTTCGGGTCCGCCAGGGCGGGGGTGGCCACGAGCAACCGCCCTGTGAGCGAGGACACCTCGGTCATGGTCGACATGATCCCGCATATCCGGCCGCGGTGGACAGACACAGGCCCGTCACAGCCCCATATCCGGTGGTGAGCGCGGCACCGCGGCGGCTACGGCGGAAGGCTTACCGCCCCTTCATCCGGTGACCGTACGCAGCTGCGAAGGCACTGCTCGTATTGTGGCGAACCCATGACGGTTCTGAAGCGCCCGCGGGCTTCCGGAACAGGGGTGTACGGCCATTACGCTTGCACCTTCGGCCCACCTGCCCGACTCATCGGAACGCGAGATACATGACCGTCAACGGCACCGACGACGTACTCCTTGTCCACGGCGGCACCCCGCTCGAGGGCGAGATCCGTGTCCGCGGAGCTAAGAACCTCGTGCCCAAGGCGATGGTCGCCGCGCTGCTCGGCCACGAGCCGAGCCGACTGCGCAATGTGCCCGACATCCGCGACGTCCGCGTGGTGCGGGGCCTGCTGCAGCTGCACGGTGTGACCGTCCGCCCGGGCGACGAGCCGGGCGAACTGGTGATGGACCCCTCGCACGTCGAGAGCGCGAACGTCGCGGACATCGACGCGCACGCCGGGTCGTCGCGTATCCCGATCCTGCTCTGCGGCCCGCTGCTCCACCGCCTCGGCCACGCGTTCATCCCGGGCCTGGGCGGCTGCGACATCGGCGGCCGGCCGATCGACTTCCACTTCGAGGTGCTCCGCAAGTTCGGCGCGACCATCGAGAAGCGCGAGGGCGGCCAGTACCTGGAGGCCCCCGAGCGGCTGCGCGGCTGCAAGATCCGGCTGCCCTACCCGTCCGTGGGTGCGACCGAGCAGGTGCTCCTGACAGCCGTACTGGCCGAGGGCGTCACCGAGTTGTCCAACGCGGCCGTCGAGCCCGAGATCGAGGACCTCATCTGCGTACTGCAGAAGATGGGCGCGATCATCGCTATGGACACCGACCGGACCATCCTGATCACCGGTGTCGACCGGCTCGGCGGCTACAACCACAAGGCGCTCTCCGACCGCCTGGAAGCGGCCTCCTGGGCCTCTGCCGCCCTTGCCACCGAGGGCAACATCTACGTACGCGGCGCACAGCAGCGCACGATGATGACCTTCCTCAACACCTACCGGAAGGTCGGCGGCGCCTTCGAGATCGACGACGAGGGCATCCGCTTCTGGCACCCGGGCGGCTCGCTCAACGCCATAGCTCTCGAGACGGACGTCCACCCGGGCTTCCAGACCGACTGGCAGCAGCCGCTGGTCGTCGCGCTGACGCAGGCCGCGGGCCTGTCGATCGTCCACGAGACGGTCTACGAGTCGCGCCTCGGCTTCACCTCCGCGCTCAACCAGATGGGCGCGCACATCCAGCTCTACCGCGAGTGCCTCGGCGGCTCCGACTGCCGCTTCGGGCAGCGCAACTTCCTGCACTCCGCGGTGGTTTCGGGCCCGACCAAACTCCAGGGCGCGGACCTCGTGATCCCCGACCTGCGCGGCGGCTTCTCGTACCTGATCGCGGCGCTGGCCGCCCAGGGCACGTCCCGCGTGCACGGCATCGACCTGATCAACCGCGGCTACGAGAACTTCATGGAGAAGCTCGTGGAGCTCGGCGCGAAGGTCGAACTGCCGGGCGGTGCGCTCGTCTAGATCTTCTGCTTGTACGTTTCCGGGGCGGCGCCACTCAGTTGGCGCCGCCCCGGTTCCGTTGCTCCAGGAGGCCGCCATGGTCACGCTCCCCCGCCCCGCCGCCCTGCTCTGCGACATGGACGGCACGCTCGTGGACACCGAGCACGCCTGGCTCGATGTCGTACGGGAATTCCTCGCGGCGGAGGGACGGTTGCTCCCGCCGTCCGAGCTCGCACCGTTCGCAGGCGCGACGATCGACGCGGCCGCGTCACTTCTCGTACGGGATCAACTGACCACTCGCCCGCAGGAGGAGACGGCCCGTGCGCTGGACAAGGCCTTCACGGAGGCCGTGGCGCAGGGTGTGGCGGTCCAGCCGGGCGCGCTCGCACTGCTGGACCGGGCACGGGAACTGGGCGTTGCGACGGCGCTGGTGACGTCGTCCGAACGCCATGTCGCGGACCTGGTCCTCGCGACGCTCGGCCGCCACCGCTTCGACGTCTCCTTCGCGGAAGGAGAGTCGGCTCGCGGCAAGCCCTTCCCTGACCCGTACTTGAACGCGGCCGCCGCTCTGGGTGTGGACCCGTCCCTGTCCCTCGCCGTCGAGGACACGCCCACGGGGGCGGCTGCGGCGCTTTCTGCCGGGTGCCGCGTACTGGTGGTCCCGACGGTGCCGGGCATCCCGACGGGCCCACGCACGACGTTCGTACGGTCGTTGGCGGAGGTCCACCTCAGCCCTTGCGGAGCTTGAGCAGATCCGAACGAAGTCCGGATGCCGGGGTCCGGGGCGGAGCCCCTCGACCAACGACGAAGGGGCCCCCGGAAAGTTCCGGGGGCCCCTTCGGGAAGCAGAGGGACTACTTACCCTTGGCGGCTTCCTTCAGCTTCGAGCCCGCCGAAACCTTGACGCTGAAGCCGGCCGGGATGTTGATCGGCTCGCCGGTCTGCGGGTTGCGCGCGGTACGAGCGGCACGGTGGGTGCGCTCGAAGGTGAGGAAGCCGGGGATGGTGACCTTCTCGTCGCCCTTGGCGACGATCTCGCCGACGGTCTCGGCGAACGCGGCCAGCACGGCGTCGGCGTCCTTGCGGGTCACCTCGGCGCGGTCGGCCAGCGCGGCCACCAGCTCACTGCGGTTCATGTTGTTACTCCCGTGTTCTTCTTGCTGTTGAGGCGGTGCCACGCGGCAGAGCCTGTCGGGCACAGCGAAGCCGATGCTGCCAGGGTCCTCGGCGGTCCCGTGACCCGGGTCCGCCAAGCCGGACCCTCGCGCCCGTGGGGTGCCCCTCGGACTAAGCCCTTGGGGAAGCATCCTGCCCCCACCTCAGGCGGGAAAGCCAATCCGGCACCCCTGAAAGTCACACGAAAAGCGCCCATCGTAGGCAACGTGCCCCGAAATGGTGACGCTCCGTCGGCTCCAGGCGTGCCACCGCAAGGGCATGAGGGCGTGGTTCCGCCGCAACCCTAGAGGGCTTCGCGGCGCCCCGCGTTCCACGACGCGCCGCGTGTCGGGCCGTGCTTCCGGTCACATCAGGCGGAGGGCACAACACCCGTCGCGCCCGCGGCCTTCGCCGCGTTGCGCACCGCTCCGGCCACCGCACCCGCGACCTTGTCGTTGAAGACCGACGGGATGATGTAGTTCGGGTTGAGCTCGTCCTCGGACACCACGTCGGCGAGCGCCGTCGCCGCGGCGAGCATCATCTCCGTGTTGACCGTGCGCGACTGGGCGTCGAGCAGACCGCGGAACACACCCGGGAAGACCAGCACGTTGTTGATCTGGTTCGGGAAGTCCGAGCGGCCCGTGGCGACAACTCCCGCGGTCTGGCGGGCGATCGACGGGTCGACCTCGGGGTCCGGATTCGCAAGAGCGAACACGATCGCGTCGTCCGCCATCGCCGCGACGTCGTTGCCGTCGATGACATTCGGGGCCGAGACGCCGATGAACACGTCCGAGCCGACGACGGCTTCCTTGAGCGTGCCGGTGACGCCCTCGGGGTTGGTGTTGTCGGCGATCCAGCGCAGCGGCGAGTCGGCCGCGGCGTCGACCAGGTCGGCGCGGTCCGCGTGCACGACGCCGTGGATGTCGGCGACGACGGCGTGCTTGACGCCGGCCGCGAGCAGGAGCTTCAGGATGGCCGTACCGGCCGCTCCCGCGCCCGACATGACGACACGTACGTCACCGATCGACTTGCCCACCACGCGAAGGGCGTTGGTGAGCGCGGCGAGCACGACGATCGCGGTGCCGTGCTGGTCGTCGTGGAAGACGGGGATGTCGAGGGCCTCTCGCAGCCGGGCCTCGATCTCGAAGCAGCGCGGCGCGGAGATGTCCTCGAGGTTGATGCCCGCGAAGCCGGGGGCGATGGCCTTCACGATCTGGACGATCTCGTCGGTGTCCTGGGTGTCCAGGCAGATCGGCCAGGCGTCGATGTCGGCGAAGCGCTTGAAGAGGGCGGCCTTGCCCTCCATGACCGGCATGGCGGCCATCGGGCCGATGTTGCCGAGGCCGAGCACGGCCGAGCCATCCGTCACGACCGCAACGGTGTTGCGCTTGATGGTGAGGCGGCGGGCGTCCTCGGGGTTCTCGGCGATCGCCATGCAGACGCGCGCCACACCCGGCGTGTAGATCATCGAGAGATCGTCACGGTTGCGGATGGGGTGCTTCGACTTCATCTCGATCTTGCCGCCGAGGTGCATCAGGAACGTACGGTCCGACACCTTGCCGAGGGACACGCCCTCGATCCCGCGCAGCTGCTCGACGATCTCTTCCGAGTGCGCGCTGGAGGTGGCCGCGATGGTGACGTCGATCCGGAGCTTCTCGTGGCCGGATGCGGTGACGTCGAGGCCGGTGACCGAGCCGCCGGAGGATTCGACAGCCGTGGTGAGCTGCGAAACGGCGGTTCCGCTCGCGGGCACCTCGAGCCGGACCGTCATCGAGTAGGAGACGCTGGGCGCCGTTGCCATGCCGACTTCTCTCTTTCACCTGTACATCGCGTGCGTCTTCCGATCGTCGCACCTACCTGCCGGTACGCGGTAGCCACCGTAGGTTTAGAACGTTTTGCTCGTAGAGCGCGATGGTTTCGGAAAAGTTCTTCCACCATACGAGAGAATCCGGCCGCGCGGAACCCCTTGCAGGGGGCACGCAAAAGGTCCACGCCCCGAAGGACGTGGACCTCTAGGTGAAGCTCAGTGACACCGACCCGCCATGCTCGCCTCGCGGCAAGTGGTCGCTCGTAGCGACGAAGGTTGGGCCCGGGGGCTTGGATCGAGCCGGTGCCACGTCCAAGGTAACAAACGATCCCCGCAAGGCAATTCCCGCACCAGGGATAGTTTTCCGGCATACGCCAACGGCTCAAGGGACACATGCGCCGCAGGCTCAGGGAACGAGGACGACCTTGCCCGCCACAGTGCGGGATTCGGCCAGGCGCATCGCCTCGGCCACCTCGGTGAGCGGGAACTCGGCGGCCACCGTCGCACGGATCTCACCGCGCGCCAGCGCGTCGAGCACGTGGGCGAGATCCTCGCGCAGCCGGCGCCTGAAGCCCTCCGCACCGAAGGCCTTGCCCGCCCAGACGTTGTAGAAGTACGCGCGGCGTCCGTTGGGCAGCGCGTGCCACCGCCACACCCTGCCCAGGAGCTTCAGGATGGGCCGCATCTTGTGGCCCTCGGCGTCGAGGGTCGTGACGCTGCCGTACGAGACGAGCGTGCCGCCGCGCGCGAGCAGCCGCCAGGAGTCGACGACACCGCGGCCGCCGACTTGGTCGAAGACGGCGTCGACACCGCCGGGCGCGAGCTCACGGACGCGGGCAGGGATGTCCTCGGTGCGGTAGTCCACCGGCTCCACGCCCTGGGCGCGCAGGGCCTCGTGATGGCGGGCGGAGGCGGTGCCGATGACCCGTACGCCGCGGGCCTTGGCCAGTTGCACGAGCAGGGAGCCGACGCCGCCGTTGGCGCCGTGCACGAGGATCGTCTGCCCGCTGCGGACACGGGCCTTGCGGTGCAGCATCTGCCAGGCGGTGATCCCGTTCAGGACGGCGGTCTCGGCCTCGGCGGCGCCGACGCCGTCCGGCACGGGCGCCACGTCCTCGGCGTCCAGCACGACATGACTGGCCCAGGCGCCGGTCTTGGTGAGCGCGGCGACGCGCTGCCCTTCGAGGGCGCGGGGTGCGCCCTGGCCGACGGCGGCCACCCGTCCGACCAGGTCGTAGCCGGGCACGAAGGGGAACGCCGGCTGGTCGAAGTACCGCCCGCGGCGCATCTGCTGCTCGGCGAAGGAGATTCCGGCGGCCTCGACGGCGACGAGCACCTGGCCCGGCCCCGGCGTGGGAATCCGTCCGTGACGCAGCTGGAGCCCCTCGGGCTCGACCTTGCCGGGGAGGACGATCTCGGTGAGCTGGTGCTGGGCGGTGGTGACCATGACGGGCCTGCTTCCCTGGTGGTTTGCGTGCTTCGTAGACCATCTCGCTTCCGTTATAAGTTGTAACTCAGGGACTCAGCTTGAGTCAATAGCTTGAGTGATAGGGTCTAACTCATGACGACTCCCCGTGAGCGCTACCGCGCACAGGTGAAGGCCGAGATCAAGGCCAAGGCCTGGGAACAGATCGCCGCTTCGGGCGCGCCGGGGCTCTCCCTGAACGCGATCGCCAAGCAGCTCGGCATGACGGGCCCGGCGCTCTACCGGTACTTCGCCTCACGCGACGAGCTGCTCACCGAGCTGATCCGTGAGGGCTACGGGTCGTACGCGGCCGCGTTCGCCGCGGCGGGCGAGGTGGATCTGATGGGGTTCGCACAGGTGGCGCGGGAGTGGGCGCTCGCGGATCCCCAGCGGTACTTCCTGATGTACGGGACGCCGGTGCCGGGGTATCACGCGCCGGAGGACACCCGGGAGACCGCGCAAGGGATCATGGACCGCCTGGTCAAGGCGTGCGCCAAGGTGTCCCCCGCCCCCGAGGCCCACGCCATCCGCGCCTGGACCCGGCTGCACGGGGTCCTGTCGCTGGAACTGGCGGGGCACTTCGAGGGGATGGACGTGACACCGTCGGAGCTCTTCGAGACCGAGATGCGGTCGCTGCTCTAGCGCGGACCTCGCAGGTCAGTCCCTCAGCAGGTCCGGCACCCCCGCCGCATCCGGCGAGTCCGACGCCCCCGACACCACCGTCAGCTGCTGCGTCGCACGCGTCAGCGCCACGTACAACACCCTGAGCCCCGCAGGCGACTCATCGGCGATCTCCGCCGGTGAGACGACCACCGTCGCGTCGTACTCGAGGCCCTTCGCCTCCAGGCTGCCGAGCGCCACCACCCGCTCGCCCAGCGAGGAGAGCCAGCGGGCCGCCTCCGCGCGGCGGCGCATCGCCACGACCACGCCGACCGTGCCGTCCACCTGATCGAGGAGGCGGGCGGCCTCCGCGCGTACGGTCGCGCCGAGACCGTCCTCCCGTACGACGGCGAAACGGGGCTCGAGGCCCGTCGAGCGGACCGCCTTCGGCGAGGGCATCCCCGGCATCGCGAGCGCCAGGACCTTCGCCGCGAGATCCGCGATCTCGGACGGGTTGCGGTAGTTGACCGTCAGCTCGAAGCGGCGGCGCGGTCGCGTGCCGAGTGCCTCGTCGCGGGCGAAGGCCGCGTCGTCCGGTTCGGACCACGAGGACTGCGCCGGGTCGCCGACCACCGTCCAGGTCGCGTGCCGGCCGCGGCGGCCGACCATGCGCCACTGCATCGGGGTGAGGTCCTGTGCCTCGTCGACGATGACGTGCGCGTACTCGACCCGCTCCTGCGCGAGCCGTTCGGCCCGCTCCCGCTGGGTCTCCTCGCGCTGCGGCATCAGCTCTTCGAGGCCGCTGAGCTGGTCGAGCGGGTCGAACTCGCGCTTGCGCTTGGGGCGCGCGGGCGAGCCGAGGATCGAGTTCAGCTCGTCGAGCAGCGCCACGTCGTGGACCGTGTGCCCGTCACGGCGCAGCGAGCGGGCCACCTTGCGGACCTCGCCGGGGTTGAGGATGCGCCGGCCCCAGCGGCCGAGGCGCCGCTCGTCCGCCATCGCGGTCAGGACCGCGCGCGGGGTGAGCTCGGGCCACCAGGCGTTCAGGAACGACAGGAAGCTGTCCTCGTCGCTCACGTCGTCGTCGAAGGACGAGCGCAGCTCGGCCGCGAGCTCCGGGTCCGTGTGCCGCGAGGCCGAGCCCGACTTGGCCCACAGCGCGTCGAGGAGCAGCTTGCGGGCGCGCGGGCGCAGCAGGTTCACGGGGGCGGTGCCGCCGAGGGCGGCCTCGCGGATACGGCGCAGTTCGCCGGCGTCCAGCCCCAGCCGGCGGCCGAAGGCCACCACGCGCAGGAGATCGGTGCGGACCGCGGCGCCTGCGTCCCGTTCGTCATCGTCGAGATCGCCGAGCGTGAGCTGACCGCCCGCGGGCGCCGGGGTGTCGAGGACCCCCCGCGCCGCCTTGCGCAGCACCTTCAGCATCCGCGAGGCGCCCTTGACCCGGGCGACGGCCGGGTCGTCGTACAGCGTGGCCTCGACGCCGTCGACCAGGGAGCCGACCGCGCGGATCGCGACCTGGCCCTCCTCGCCGAGGGAGGGCAGGACGCCCTCGGTGTACGCGACGAGCAGCGGGGTCGGCGAGACGATCAGGATGCCGCCGGAGTAGCGGCGGCGGTCCTGGTACAGGAGGTACGCGGCACGGTGCAGGGCGACCGCGGTCTTGCCGGTGCCGGGGCCGCCCTCGACGTAGGTGACGGAGGCGGCGGGGGCGCGGATGACCAGATCCTGTTCGGCCTGGATGGAGGCCACGATGTCGCGCATCGAGTGGCTGCGGGCCTGGCCGAGCGCGGCCATCAGGGCGCCGTCGCCGAGCACGGCCAGCTGCTCGCCGTCGAGGGACGCGGTGAGCTCGGGGCGCATCAGGTCGTCCTCGACGCCGAGTACCTTGCGGCCCTTGGAGCGGATGACCCGGCGGCGTACGACCCGTCCCGGATCGACCGGGGTCGAGCGGTAGAAGGGCGCGGCGGCGGGGGCGCGCCAGTCGATCACCAGCGGCGAGTAGTCCGCGTCGAGCACGCCGATCCGGCCGATGTGCAGGGTCTCCGCGATATCGGCCGTGTTGTCCGCGCGGACGGCGTCCTCGGCCGGCTCGACCGAGGTGTACGCGCCGTCGGGGCCCTTCTTGCCGTCCTTGCCGAGCAGCAGGTCGATCCGGCCGAAGAGGAAGTCCTCGAACTCGTTGTTGAGCCGGTTGAGGTGGATACCCGCCCGGTACACCTGCGCGTCGCGCTCGGCCAGCGCGCCGGGCGTGCCGACCTGGGAGCGCTTGGCCGCGTCCTGCATCAGGAACTCGGCCTCGTGGATCTTCTCCTCCAGCCGCGAGTAGACCCGGTCCAGATGCCGCTGCTCCACGCCGAGCTCGCGCTCCCGCAGGCCCGAGGGCTCCGGTGCGTCCAGCTCGCGCGCGTCTGACAGCTCCTGCGTACCGGCCGGCTCTCGCGCGGCGGACGGCGAGGCGGCATTGACGTCGGCCACCGAGGTCCCCTTCTCACGTGCTGCTGCTCGATATGAGCAGCCGTCTACCGTAATCGAAGGGGACCCCTCGGCGCACTAGGGGCTGTCCGGCGGATCGGGTTGATCCGCCGGACAGCCCCTGAAGCCCGGCCTCAAGCCTTCACATCCACCAGCTTCTTGCCCTCGAAGGTGCGGACTTCGAAGTGGTCGATCTCGTCGGGCTCCAGTGCCGCTCCGCCGTGGACGTACAGCGGGTTGCGGGCCCACTTGTCGCTGCTGTCCTCGATGCCGTAGCCCTTCTCGGGCACCGACCACGACGCGACCGTCTCCTCCTCGCCGTCCTTGCCGACCGCGATGAGCGAGCACTTCAGCGGGCCCTTGACGTTCTTCAGCTCCAGGACGGTGTGGGTGCCCCAGCCCTTCTTCTCGATCCCGACGGTCGCCGTGACATCGGTGGTCGCGTCGGTCGCGGAGAACTTCTTCTCCATGTGGTTGAAGAAGGCGTCCTCGGCGGGGCTGGTCGAATGCGCGCTCGGAGTGGTCGTTCCGCCCCCGCCGCCGTTGACCGCGATCACCGTCAGCGGACCGCCGATGATCAGCGCGGCCGCGGCGGCCACCAGATAGAAGCCGCGGCGCCGCTTCTGCGCACGCTTGTGGGCGACCTCGCCGACGAGGTTGTCGAGCAGGCGCGGGCTGGGCTGCGCGGACAGCTGCTCCCCCACGGCCCGCACCGAGGAACGGCCCGGCTGCTCCGGCATATCGGCCAGCGCGGCGAGCATCGGCTCCATGCCGGCCAGTTCGTCGAGCTGGGCCGCGCAGAAGTCGCAGCCGGCCAGATGGACCTCGAACGCGGTGGCCTCGGCGTCGTCCAGGATGCCCAGGGCGTACGCGCCGACGGTCTCGTGGATGTCGGGCGCCTCGTGCACACCCTGTGTGTCAGGTCCCCAGTAGCCGCTCATGCCGACACCCCCCGCTCCTGCAGCGCCAGCTTCATGGAACGAAGCGCGTAGAACACTCGTGAACGGACCGTGCCGCTGGGTATGCCGAGCACTTCGGCCGCTTCGTTGACGGTGCGTCCCTTGAAATACGTCTCCACGAGGACCTCCCGATGGGCGGGGGTCAGATCGTCGAGCGCGTCCGAAAGTGTCATCAGCCAAAGCGCCTTGTCGATCTCATCCTCCGCGGGGATGACCTCAAGTGGTGCCGGATCGACCTCCTGCGGCCGGGCCTGCCGGCTGCGGTGTCCGTCGATGACGATACGCCGCGCGACCGTCACCAGCCAGGGGCGGACGGAGCCGGTGGCCCGGTTCAGCTGGCCCGCGTTCTTCCACGCGCGGATCAGCGTCTCCTGGACCACGTCCTCGGCGCGTTGGCGGTCGCCCGCGACGAGGCGAAGGACGTACGCGAGGAGCGGACCCGCGTGCTCGCGGTAGAGCGCGCGCATCAACTCCTCGTCAGGGGCGGGTTGTTCCGAGGGCGAGGGCACCCGGTGCCTGGCCCGCGGAGGTCGTTCGTCGGCCACTGCGGAATCCTTGCGCACGCCTGCCTCCGGTGTCCCCTGGTCGCGTTTTCGCCTGGGGGGCGATCCCCACTGCTTCGCTCACAGGGGAGTTACGGGGAGGGCGGGCCGCGTGTTCAACGGAACCGAAAAGTTTTCCCTGAACGACCGTTCAGGAGCACACCGGATCGCCTGTGCTCAGGTCACGGCCGTACGCCGTCGATGCCTGGCCACTCGCTCCCGGTTGCCGCACACCTCGCTCGAGCACCAGCGGCGGCGGCGCCCTCGTGACGTGTCGAGGTACACCAGAGGGCAGTTGTCGCCCTCGCACTGGCGGATACGGGAGGCGGCCACCGGATCGGTGAGCAGCTCGACCAGATCACGGGCGACGGCGGCGACCAGGGCCGGGCAGTCGGGCTCCTCGTGCAGATGGCGCACCAGCCGGCCGTCGTCGGTGAGGACGGCGCGCGGGGCGGGCGGTGTGCCGCGCGTGCGTGAGTTGATACGGGCCAGTGCGGACTCGAGCGGCCGGCGGTCGAGGGACGGCTCCGCACGTATCAACTGGTCGATGTCGGCGCGCAGTTCACGGAAGGCGGCGAGACAGGCGAGGTCGGCCTGCCCGAGCGGACTGCCCGCGGGCACGAGCCCCGCGCCGACCAGCCAGGCGCGCAACGCCCCTGTGCCGTCCAGGCGTTCCGTGGGGTGAGCCGTGGCGAGCAGGTCGAGACAGATCCTGCCGGAGTCGAACCGCAGCTCGTACGCCGCCGCACTCGCCACCATGGGCATGCCACCGCCTTGTGGGGTTGCCGGTGATTCCCTCACAGAGTGCCCGGTGGGGCGAGCGGCCGGAAGACCCCCGCCGGATCTCTACGCGAGCGGCGGCGGGTTGTCGTGCAGGATCCGCTGGAAGATGAAGTGGTCCCGCCAGGCCCCGTCGATATGCAGATACGTGGGCGCGAACCCGATCTTCTCGAAGCCGCACTTGGCGAGAACGCGCTGGGAGGCGAGGTTGTCGGTGAGCGTGGACGCCTCGACGCGATGCAGCCCCAGGTCGTCCCTGGCGTGCGCGATCATCGTCTCGGCGGCCCGTACGGCGAGCCCGCGCCCGAGGTACTCGCCGTCGACCCAGTACCCGAGACTGGCCGTACGGAAGGGCCCGAGCACGATCCCGGAGAGGTCGGCGCGGCCGATGACCTTGTCGCCGTGGGTGATGATCCAGCGGGCCGTACCGTGCTCGTTCATCCGGGCGACCTGGCCCTCGACGGTGTAGAACGCGTCGGCACGTACGGGATCGGTGGGGCCCAGGTGGGCGCGGTTGCGCAGATGGGCCTCGACGATGGCGGCGGCGTCGTCCGGGGTGGCGGGGCGGATCTCGTACTTCTCATCGATCATCGCCGCACCGTACCGTGCGCCGTATGCGAACCGAACCTGTAATCGATTCCGAAGGCCTCGTCCTGCGCCCGTGGACGGCGACGGACGCGCCCGATCTGATCGAGGCGTACACCGATCCCCTGCTGAACCGCTTCGCGCCCCTCGCCCTGACGGACGCGGACGAGGCGGACCGGTGGCTGCAGCTCCAGTCGGACCTCTGGGCGGAGGGCACCCGCTTCAGCTACGCCGTCCTGGAGGAAGGCGCTCTGGTCGGCAACGTGCTCCTCAAGTACCCGCAGCCGGAAGGGCCTTCGGCGGAGATCGGGTACTGGACGACGGCCGCCGCCCGGGGCCGCTCGGTGGCGCCGCGCGCCGTGCGGGCGCTCTCGGCCACGGCCTTCGCCGAGGTCCCGGCGTTGGCCCGGATCGAGCTGCTGCACCGGGTGGACAACCCGGCCTCGTGCCGGGTCGCGGAGAAGTCCGGGTATCCGTTCGCCGAGGATCTCCCCCCGCTGCCGCCCACGTATCCGCTCCCGGGGCATATGCACCTGCGGGTGCGCGACGGTGTGGACTCTCACGTATGACAGAGAGCGGCTCGGCCATGGTCAACTGATCTTCCAGACAGTTGACTTGGGGCATGACACAGACACAGCACCAGGCCCCGGCCGTACCGGGCACCCGGCCCTCGGCCCGTTGGATACTGATAGCCGGCGTCGTCCTGAACGGGCTGATGGCCGGGGTGTGGTTCGCCTACTCCACCTCCGTGATGGGGGCGCTCGGCCGCGCCGACGACCGGACGTTCATCGGTGTGATGCAGGACATCAACGAAGTGATCCAGAACCCGGCGTTCTTCCTCGCCCTGTTCGGCGCGCTGGCGCTGCCGGCGTACTCGGCCTGGCAGCTGCGGCGCACCGGCACCCTGTGGCGGTGGGTGCTCGCCGGACTCGTCCTGTACGTGGGGGTGTTCGCGGTGACCTCGGGCGCGAGCGTCCCCCTCAACGACACCCTGGCCGCCGCGGGCAACCCGGCGAAGATCTCCGATCCTGCCGCCGTACGCGATGACTTCGAGGACCCGTGGGTCCTGTGGAACGGAGTCCGCTTCGTCCTGAACACCGCAGCCCTGGTGTGCCTCAGCCGCGCGCTGGTGATCGTGGGGCGGCGCGCCTCCTGAACGCCGCCCTTCAGAAGGGCCCTAGCCCCCGTACTTGGCGTCCGAAGCCGGATCAAGGGCAAGGCGGTACCCCCGCTTCACCACCGTCTGGATCACCTTCGGTACGCCGAGTGCCGCGCGCAGCCTGGCCATGGCCGTCTCCACCGCGTGCTCGTCGCGGCCCGCCCCCGGGAGCACCCGCAGCAGGTCCGCGCGGGAGACCACCCAGCCCGGTCGGCGGGCCAGGGCGCGCAGCAGGGCCATACCGGCCGGGGGGACGGGGCGGAGGTCACCGTCGACGAGGGCCGCGTGGCCGCGGATCTGCAGGTGGTGGCCCGCGACCGGCAACGTCTGGGAGCGGGCCGGGAGTTCGAGGCACAGAAGCTGGACCAGGGGGCCGAGCCGGAAGCGTTCCGGCTGGACCGTGGTCACGCCGTGGGCCTGCAGGGGCAGGGCGGTGACCGGGCCGACACAGGCCGCGAGTACGTCGTGTTCGAGAGCGGCCAGGAACTCGGCGGACTGTCCCCGCTCGGCCGCCCGGGTCAGCAGGGAGACCGCCGCGGGTGCGCTGGTGAAGGTGAGCGCGTCCACCCCGCGCGCCAGGACCGCGTCCAGGAGGCGGTCCACCGGGGTCAGGTCCTCCGGCGGCATCCAGCGGTAGACCGGTACACCCACCACCTCGGCCCCCGCCGCCCGCAGCGACTCGACGAAGCCGGGCAGTGGTTCGCCGTGCAGTTGCAGGGCGATACGGCGGTCCGCGACGCCCTCCTCAAGGAGCCGGTCGAGCACCTCCGCCATCGACTCCGAGGTCGGTGACCAGGACTCGGTGAGGCCGGCCGCCCGGATCGCGCCCTTCACCTTGGGCCCGCGCGCAAGGAGTTCGACCCCTCGTAGCCGCGCGATGAGATCCTCGCCGATGCCCCAGCCGTCCGCCGCCTCGACCCAGCCGCGGAAGCCGATCGCCGTGGTGGCGACCACCACGTCGGGCGCGTGGTCCAGCAACTGCTTGGTGGCCGCGAGCAGTTCGCTGTCGTCGGCGAGCGGCACGATCCGCAGTGCGGGCGCGTGCAGGACGTTCGCGCCCCGCCGTTCGAGCAGCGCGCCCAGTTCGTCGGCGCGCCGGGCCGCCGTCACACCGACGGTGAACCCCGAGAGCGGGCGGTGCGGCTGCCCGGCCGTGCGGGTTTGTGTCTGGTCTGCCATGGCGTATGTCCCATCGTGCGGTCGACCGAGCCTGCCAAGGGTGCATGACAGGCTCGGTTCGCCGTGATTGCGCAGGTGTTACGTGGCCCGGCAGCCGTGTGCTCCGGGCCACACGGCTCACACCTCGGCGTAGCTGAGCTGCGGCTTCGGCTCGGCCTCGAGATCGGCATCGGCCGCGGGACCGGCGGCGGCGGCCGGCCTGCGCAGGTATACGGCCCAGGTCACCACCGAGCACACCACATAGCAACCGAGGAAGATCACGAAGGCCGCCGTCCCGGTCCCCGCGCTCTGGAAGGACTGCCGGAAGGCCAGGTTGATGCCGAGCCCGCCGATCGCGCCGACCGCGCCGATCAGACCCATCGAGGCGCCCGAAAGGCGTCGCGCCCAGGCGTCCGCCTCCTCGTTCGCGAGCCCCTTCGCGTAGGCCTTCGCGGTGAAGATGCCGGGGATCATCTTGTACGTGGACCCGTTGCCCAGGCCGCTGAGCACGAACAGGGCGATGAAGCCGACGAGGAAGACGGGCAGTGACTCCCGTACCGAAGCGAAGATCACGACGACGGTCGCGAGCCCCATGGCGACGAAGTTCCACAGGGTGATGCGCGCACCGCCGTGCTTGTCCGCGAGCCGCCCGCCGACCGGCCTGATCAGCGAGCCGAGCAGGGGGCCGATGAAGGTCAGCGAGGCGGCCTGCAGCGGGGTGCGGCCGAACTGGGTCTGCAGGACCAGGCCGAACGCGAAGCTGTAGCCGATGAACGACCCGAACGTGCCGATGTACAGGAACGACATGATCCAGGTGTGCGGATCGCGGACCGCCTCCTTCGCGGCGCCGGTGTCGTTGCGTACGGCCGCGAGGTTGTCCATCCGCAGGGCGGCGAGCACGGCCGCGAGCACGATCAGCGGGATGTACGCGCCGAGCAGGATGCGCGGGTGGGCGGCGCCCGCCGTACCGATGACGAGCAGACCGGCCAACTGCACCACGGGGACACCGATGTTGCCGCCGCCCGCGTTCAGACCGAGGGCCCAGCCCTTCTTCCTGAGCGGGAAGAAGGAGTTGATGTTGGTCATCGAGGAGGCGAAGTTGCCGCCGCCGACGCCGGTCAGCGCGGCCACCAGGACGAACGTCGTGTACGAGGTCCCCGGCTCCATCACCACGAAGGCGGCGATCGTGGGGATCAGGAGCATGACCGCACTGAAGATCGTCCAGTTGCGCCCGCCGAAGCGCGCCACCGCGAAGGTGTACGGGACCCGGATGATCGCGCCGACCAGCGTGGCCGTGGCGATCAGGAAGAACTTCCCGGCCGGGTCGATGCCGTACTCGGGGCCCATGAACAGGACCATCACCGACCACAGCGTCCAGATCGAGAAGCCGATGTGCTCGCTGAGGACGGAGAAGAGCAGATTGCGCCGGGCGATCCGCTCCCCGGTCTCGTTCCAGAACTGCTCGTCCTCCGGGTCCCACTGCTCGATCCAGCGGCCCCCCTTGCGTCCGCTTGTGGCAGCCGGTGCTGTCATCACGCCTCCACTCCCCACGTCTTCCGAGTACGGACGACGCTAGGGAGCGGTGATTTCCGGGCGGTGCCCGATCTGATGACCGCGGCGCAACCTTGCTCTCACCCGAGGGTCAGCGGCCGTGTGAGCCGGCTCTGCGTTTCGGAGTGGTCGTCTTGCTCTTCCCACCGTCGGGCCACAGCCTCGGCCTTCGCTTGGCGGCCAGGTCCTCGGCCCAGCCGAAGCAGGCGATGGCCAGGAAGACCAGCGGCCAGGTCAGCACGAACACCCATGCCTGGTACGTCTCCGTGAAGGCGCCGCTGAGGTCGTGGCCGAAGGCGTCGTAAAGGAAGGGGAAGTCCCAGACGGGTTCGATGAGCGCCAACGCGGCCTCGATGGCCAGGTTGTGCCAGAGGTAGATCGTCACGGCACGGTTGTTGGCGAGGGTGACGAGCCTGTCCCAGACGGCGAGTCTGCCCGGCAGCTTCTCCCACGACGGCGAGTACGTGAGCAGGATGGCGACCGCACCGAGCGACCAGACGGCGTTGGCCAGCGGCGCCTCGTCGAGGCTCGTGCCGAAGCCGGCACCGCGGGTGTACAGGAAGAGGGCGCCGGCCATGGCGAAGGCGGCGACGGAGACCAGGAGATAGCGCGGTACGCGCTTGAGCGTCCCGTCGTTGTGCGCGAAACCGAGCATCCAGCAGGCCGCGTAGACGCCGAAGTCGGAGACCGAGTTGCCCAGTTCGCCGGGGATGGCGAGCCAGCGCTCCGTCACCGCGACGAGCACCAGCGGTGCGAGCAGGGTGGGCACGGGCCATCTACGGAACAGCGCGAGCAGCAGCGGCGAGAGCACGACGAGCCAGACGTAGGTCCGCACGTACCAGAGGACTTCCACGGCATCCATCAGCCACGACGACTCCAGGAGGCCGCCGGGGAAGCCCGCCTGCTCCGGGAAGGGCGGGGCGCCGAAGGGCACGACGAAGTTCAGCATCGAGGCCCAGCCGGCCGGGCCGCCGTCCTCGCCCGGGTCCCAGCCGTACATCAGGCCGAGCGGGACGACGGTCACGGCGAACAGCCACAGCGGCGGCAGCAGCCTGCGCATCCGGCCCCTGACCACGCCGAGCGCCGGACGGGAGAGCGAACGGGCCATCAGCGACCCGGCCAGCGCGAACATCACGCCCATGGAGGGGAAGACGAGCGGCAGCCACCACCAGTCGAAGGTGTGGAAGAGCACCACGCGCAAGAGCGCGACGGCCCGGAGCAGGTCCAGATAGCGGTCGCGGACGGGCCGCCTGGGCGCCTCGGGGGCCGCGTGGGCCGCGTGGGCCGCGGATGCGGGCTCCCCCGGCGCCGAGGGCTGCTGCGGTGCCGAGGGCTGCTGGGGTGCCTGCGCCCAGTCCGTCCGCGCCTGCTGCGGAGCCCGGCTCTGCTGCCGTCCTTCCGCGACCCAGGCCGGCTGCGGCTCCTGCCCCCAAGTGGCCCGCTGCTCGGGCACCGCGTGCGCGGGCCGGCCGGCCTCGTCCGACGGGCCGGTCCCCGACGGGTCGTAGCGGTGCGAGCTCATCCCACGGGCCTCCGGTCCCCGTGGCGCGGCTGCGTCGGGATACCGGGCGCGGATCCCAGCACTCCGGTACGCCGCAGCTTCTGCCAGCGCAGCCGGCCGCCGGTCAGGGCGGTGATCCAGGACTGGAGCAGGACGACGTACATCAACTGCCGGTAGAGGATCTGCTGCAGGGGCAGCGAGATCAGATGCGTCATCTTCTCCCGGTCGAGCCGGAAGGCGTACGCGGCACAGACGGCCTGGACGGCCAGGACACCCAGCCACGCGATGATCGTGTTCTGCGTGGGGCCGAAGACGAGTCCGTACAGCAGAAAGACGTCGATCAGGGGCGCGAGCAGCGGCGCGAGCACCATGAACAGCGAGACCAGCGGCAGACCGACCCGTCCGAAGCGCCCCGACGCACCGCTCTCGACGAAGGAGCGCTTGTGCTTCCAGATGGCCTGCATCGTGCCGTACGACCAGCGGTAGCGCTGCGACCAGAGCTGCTGCACCGTCTCGGGGGCCTCGGTCCACGCGCGGGCGTTCTCCGCGTACACCACCCGCCAGCCGTCGCGGTGCAGGGCCATCGTGATGTCGGTGTCCTCGGCGAGCGTGTCGTCGCTCATCCCGCCGACCCGCTCCAACGCGCTGCGCCGGAAGGCTCCGACCGCGCCGGGGATGGTGGGCATACAGCGCAGGAGGTCGTACATCCTGCGGTCGAGGTTGAAGCCCATCACGTACTCGATGTGCTGCCAGGCGCCGATCAGCGAGTCCTTGTTGCCGACCTTGGCGTTGCCCGCGACGGCGCCCACGCGCGGATCGCCGAAGGGCTGCACGAGCTCGCGGACCGTGGACGGCTCGAAGACGGTGTCGCCGTCCATCATCACGATCAGGTCGTAACGGGCGTTGGCCACACCGCGGTTGAGCGCGGCGGGCTTGCCGCCGTTGTGCTGCCGTATGACCCGAACTCCCGGCAGACGCAAGGACTCCACGAGGCGCGCGGTGCCGTCGGTGGAGCCGTCGTCGATCACGATCACCTCGATGGGATGATCGCTGCTCATCAGTGAACGCACGGTGTTCTCGATGCACTTGGCCTCGTTGTACGCGGGCACGAGCACCGAGACCGGTTCGTAGACAGGTGGTCCCCACCGGAAGCCCGGGCGTCGGGTGCGCCGCGCGTGCACTCCGGAGAGCAGCAGCATCAGGACGAAGCGGCCGATCACCAGGACACCGATCACCGCGAGGCCGACGACCAGCACGGACGTCACCTGCTCCGAGGCCTGTACGGCGTAGACGAACGCCTTGCCCTTCCACAGATCGAGCCCGGTCACCGGCGTATGGGCGCTCTGCACTCCGAGCGCACCCGTCAGATGCGTGAAGTCATAGCCCTTGGCCTGCAGTTGGGGGATGAAGCGGTCCAGCGCGGCCACCGTCTGCGAGCGGTCGCCGCCGGAGTCGTGCATCAGCACGATCGCGCCCTTGCCGCCCTTCGGCGTGGCCCGCTCGATGATGGCGTCGGCGCCGGGGCGCTTCCAGTCCTCACTGTCGGTGTTGTTGACGACGGTGATGTAGCCGCGGGAGCCGATGTACTCGGTGACCGGCCAGGACTTGTTGTCGAAGGCGTCGTTGAACGAGGAGTACGGCGGGCGGAACAGCGTCGTACGGACGCCCGCCGAGCCCGCGAGCGTGAGCTGGTTCTGCGAGAGCTCCCAGTCGATACGCCTCTTCGACTGGTACGAGAGGTCGGGGTGGTTGAAGGTGTGCAGACCGACCTCGTGCCCCTCGTCGACCATCCGCCGCACCAGGTCCGGGTGGCGCGAGGCCATGGTGCCGGTGACGAAGAAGACGGCATGCGCGTCGTGCGCCTTCAGGACGTCGAGCACCTTGGGCGTCCAGACCGGGTCGGGGCCGTCGTCGAAGGTCAGGACGAGCTTCTTGCGCGGGACTTCGCGGGTGGTGAGCTGGCCGCCGCGCGAGTCGATGACCGGTCCGCCGTCGAGCACGCGGTGCGGCACCTGGTCGGTGGGCGCGGGCGGGCGAACCCGGTGGTCGGCGAGGATCTCGCTGTGCACGTAGCCGCGCAGCATCAGCATCGCGAGCAGCGCGACCAGGAAGAGCAGCGGCAGCAGATACCGCATCGGCAGCCTGCGGCGGCGTGCCGTGCGGGAGGTACGGGGGCTCATAGGGCGGCGCCTGCCAGGAGAACGAGGATGTCGGACGGCGAACCGACGGAGACCGGCTGCTGGCCGGTGCCGCCGACCACACCACCCGGCGGGTCGGCGGTGCCGCTCGGATCCGGGGTCGGCTCGGTGGAACTCGGCGGGTCGGGGTCGGGCTGCGACGCGCTCGGGTCGGGTCCGGGGGTGCTGGGATCCGGGTCCGGATCGGGGTTGCCACCCGTCGGCTTCCCGGAGGGCTCGACCGGCTTGGACGCGCTGCCCGAGGGGTCCGGATCGCTCGTGGCCCCGTTGGACGGCGTGGGGTTCTGGGTACCGGTGGCGCTCTGTCCGGGGCCGGGTGTCGCACCCGTGCTGGAGGTGGCGCTGCCGGGACCGGTGGGTGAGGGATCGGGCTTCACCTTGCCGGCCGGCTTGTCGTCGGCGCCGAGACCCGGCATCCAGGGTGCGTCCGAATTACCCGAGGCGAGCGTGCTGATGAGCACCACTGCGTACACCGCACAGACGACGCCCATGATCCAGCCGATACGGCGGACTCTTCGGCCACGGCTGCCGGACTCGTCGACGAACACCGGCTTGTCGGACGGATCGGGACGGTCCCCGGCCGTGAGCTCGCCGCCCATGAGACGGCCGATGCCGTCGATCTGGACTGTGACCTCGTTCGGGTCATGCGTATGCCCGGGCTGGGCATCTTCCCGCCAATTCTCCACTGCTGTACGCCTATTCCCCCAAGGAACCGGCGGGCGCACGCGAGACAGGGCACTCGCTACCGGACCGGGCCCCCACCCGGACGGCGCGCCCCCCTCATCACTCCGCGCTCGTATGACAAAGGTAGCGCAGAGGAGTCACCACTCGCCGGTTCCGGCCAATTCCGGCACGGGGCTCCTGTCCCGCACCGCTGCACGTCGCTCGCACCGTGGGGGACATGTCCGCACCTGGGAGCGGTTCCACACAGGGGTGAGAATTTCCCCATACGGGTCGGAGGGCTCTCCTGCGGCGCGTATCACCTCCTGTGGCACGCTTCCTGACGGACCGTCCGACCTCGGTGCCGCTGCCGCCGGCGTCCGCCGGGGGCAGGGGGCGGGCACCGTCGGCGAGCAACTCCACGTCCGTTTTCCGCCAGCACGGGACTCACCCGACGGCGGAAGCTGGATTCATGACTACGAGCTACGAGGTCCGGGCCATCACTCCGGTCGTCCTGAAGGAACTCCTCGACCGGGACGACGCAGGACACACCCGCGAACCCGTCACCGACACGGAGGGCGGGGCCCCGCTGCGCTGCTGCCTGCGCCGCAGCACACCCGGCGAACGCATCGCGCTCGTCTCGTACGCACCCCTGCGCCGCTGGGCCGCGGAGACGGGAACGGATCCCGGTCCTTATGACGAATGCGGCCCGGTCTTCATCCACGCCGAGGGCTGCGACACCCGGTCCGACGACGCCGACTACCCTGCCGCCCTGCACGGCCCCCGCCGCGTACTGCGCGCATACGACGCCGCGGGCCACATTCTGGGCGGCCGTTTCCTGGAACTCCCCCGTGAGCGTTTCACCGAAGTGGGACAGGCCATCGACGAGATGTTCGCCGAACCGGAAGTGGCCCTCATCCATGTACGGGCCGTGGAATTCGGCTGCTTCTTCATGGAGGTACGCCGCAGGTCGGCCTGAGGCGTTGCCTCTGACGCATTGACGCAGATCGACGCAGAAAGCCCCCGGCCCGACGAGTACTCGTCGGGCCGGGGGCCACACATGGGGTGGTGGAGATGGCGGGAATCGAACCCGCGTCCAACGGTGCTGAATCAGGGCTTCTCCGTGTGCAGTTCGCTGTGATTTTCTCGGCCCCGGTGATCACGCGAACAAGTCGCCGACGGGCCCAGTCACTGTTTGATTTCCTCTTTCACCCCGTGACCGGGTGAAAGAGTTTAGTTCCCTAGATTATGCCAGGATCCGGGTCGGGAACTTCCCCGGGCTGACACCCTTTTAGGGTCCTTCAGTCGCTGTTATTAGGCAGCGAGGGCGAAGGACTGGGAATCGCTCTTGGTGTTGGCGATTATTGGTTGCGACATATGGTTTACGAGATCATTGTCGCTTCCTCGACACGCTTCCCCTGCTTCGACATCCGCTGTCGAAACCGATCATCCCCATGTTGATTTTTCAAAGTGGATCCGAGGATCCGGGCCGGATCCGGAGATCCGCACACCTTCTGCGTGGTGCAAGACCCATCGTACGTGACCAGCGCCTGGCGAGGCCAACTTATTTCCGGTGCGGGTGACGCTCCGGGGCCGGGCGCTACCCCCGCTCCCTGACCTTCGCCGCGGACATCGCACGGTCCGCCTCGCGCCGGTCCTGCTTCTCCCTGAGGGTCTGGCGCTTGTCGTACTCCTTCTTGCCCTTCGCGAGCGCGATCTCGACCTTCGCGCGGCCGCCCTTGAAGTACAGGACCAGCGGCACGATCGTGTGCCCCGTCTCCTGCAGCTTCGACGCCAGCTTGTCGATCTCGGCGCGGTGCATCAGCAGCTTGCGCTTGCGGCGCGCGGCGTGGTTGGTCCAGGTGCCCTGGGCGTACTCGGGTACGTGCACGTTGTGCAGCCACGCCTCGTGGTCGTCGATCTGCACGAAGCCGTCCACGAGCGAGGCGCGCCCCTGGCGCAGGGACTTCACCTCGGTGCCGGTGAGCACGAGCCCGCACTCGTAGGTGTCGAGGATGAGGTAGTCGTGCCGCGCCTTCTTGTTCTGGGCGACGAGCTTGCGCTCGGGCGCCTTGTCCTTGGCGGCGGCCTTCTCCGACTTACGGGTTTCTTTCATCTTGGCCATAGTGCTGGCCATTTTCGCACTACGAGGGGGGTCCGAGGCCACTCAATACTGTGCGGGCCCTCGACTCGGCGTCCTCGTCCACGCTCAGGTCCGGGGTGATGCCACGGCCGTCGACACCGCGCCCCGACGGAGTGCGGTAGTGGCCGACGGTCAGCTCGGCCACGGAGCCGTCGGGCAGCTCGGTCGGCATCTGGACCGAGCCCTTGCCGAAGGTGCGCGAACCCACCACGACCGCGCGGCCGCGGTCCTGCAGGGCGCCGGCCAGCAGCTCGGCAGCGCTCATCGTGCCGCCGTCCACGAGCACGACCAGGGGTCTGGAGGTCTCACCGCCGCGGACCGCGTGCAGGGCGCGCTGCTCGCCTCGTACGTCGTACGTGGCGACCAGGCCGCCGTCGAGGAAGGCGGAGGCGGCGTCCACGGCCTCGCTGACCAGACCGCCGGAATTGCCGCGCAGGTCGAGCAGAATGCCCTGCCCCGCGGGCGCGGAGCGGACCGCCTTCTGCACCTCGGCGCCGGAGCCCTTGGTGAAGGAGGCGACCTTCACCAGACGGGTGCCGTCCGCGCCGCTGCCGAATTCCCGGACCGAGACCGTCTGCTTGGCGAGCGTGGCGCGGTGCAGCACGCTGTTCCAGCGGTGCTTGCCGCGCTGCAGCCCCAACGTGATCTCGCTGCCGGGGCCCGCGTCGTCCGCGCCGCGCAGCAGCCGTACGACCTCGGAGACCGAGCGGCCGTCCACGCGCTGCCCGTCGATGGACCTCAGCCGGTCGCCCGCGGTGATGCCGGCCGCCTCGGCGGGGCCGCCGCGCTGCACCGCGGCCACTTCGATACGTCCCTTGGAGTCGCGCCGCGTCCACAGGCCCACGCCCGTGTACTCGCCGTCGAGGGCCTGCTCGAACTCCTCGTACTCCCGCCTGTCGTAGACCTGACCCCAGCGGTCGCCGCTGCGGCTGACGGCCTCCTGCGCGGCGTCCGTGGGCGACTTGCCGTCGGCCATCGCCTCGGCGGCGGCCTCGGTGACGTCCTCGGCCACGGGGGTGGAACGCGACGGCGGCTTCGGCGACTTGGGCGGCTCGGAGCCGAAGGATCCGGTGGCGGCGCCGGCGGCGAGCACGCTCGCGAAGAGAAACGTCAGGGCCACCCCGCGGCGAACGCTGCGGGGCCTCTTGTAGAGGCTCTCGGGGCCCGACATGTCGGTGAGTCTAGGACAACGCAGGGCGCCGTACGGGAGGTTGACCGTACGGCGCCCTGGACATGTGTCACACCTTCAGGTACTTGCGCAGCGCGAAGAACGCGGCCATGCCGGGCATCAGAAGACCGATGACGATCACGAACGGGAGGACGGCGGCCACCTCGCTCCAGCCGACGAAGTTCACCAGGGGCATCTTCTCGGCGAGTTCGAGACCGTGGTCGATCATGAAGTAACGGCCGCCGACCAGGAGCACGGTCGCGAGGAAGGCGCCGAGGACGCCCGCGAAGGCGGCCTCCATGATGAACGGCAGCTGGATATAGAAGCTGGAGGCGCCGACCAGCCGCATGATGCCCGTCTCGCGGCGGCGGCTGAACGCCGATACGCGCACGGTGTTGACGATCAGCATCAGCGCGACGACCAGCATCAGGCCCATCAGCGCGAGCGCGGCCATGTTCATGCCGTTGAGCAGCTCGAAGAGTTTGTCGACGGTGTCTCTCTGGTCCTGTACCGACTGCACCCCGGGGCGGTCGGCGAAGGCGCTGGAGATGACCTTGAACTTCTCGGGGTCGTCGAGCTTGACCCGGTACGACTCCTGCATCTGGTCCGGCGTGAGGCTCTGGGCCAGCGGCGAGTTGCCGTACTGCTCCTTGTAGTGCTTGTACGCCTGGTCGCTGGTCTCGAAGAGGACGTTCTCGACCGGGTCCAGCTTCTTCAGGTCGGCCTCGATCGTTTCCTTCTGCTGCTTGGTGACCGCGCCCTCGGTGCAGTTGGGGTCCGACTCCGCGTCGCCCTTGTTGCACAGGTAGATGGCGACGTTGACCTTGTCGTACCAGTAGCCCTTCATCACGCTGACCTGCTTGAGGCCGAGCAGGGCACCGCCGAACAGCGCGAGCGACAGGGCGACCGACACGATCACCGCGATGGTCATCGTGAGATTACGGCGGAGACCGACGCCGATCTCCGACAGGACGAATTGGGCGCGCATGGCGTCCTTTCAGTGCTCGGGTTGCTCGGTGTCTCAGTGCTGGTAGCCGTAGACGCCGCGCGACTGGTCGCGCACCAGGCGTCCGCCTTCCAGCTCGATGACGCGCTTGCGCATCTGGTCGACGATGTTCTGGTCGTGGGTCGCCATCACCACGGTGGTGCCGGTCCGGTTGATGCGGTCGAGCAGCTTCATGATGCCGACGGAGGTCTGCGGGTCCAGGTTTCCGGTGGGCTCGTCCGCGATCAGCAGCATCGGACGGTTCACGAAGGCACGGGCGATGGCCACGCGCTGCTGCTCACCGCCGGAGAGCTCGCCGGGCATCCGCTCTTCCTTGCCGCCGAGGCCGACCAGGTCGAGCACCTCGGGGACTGTCTTGCGGATGGTGCCGCGGGGCTTGCCGATGACCTCGAGCGCGAACGCCACGTTCTCGCCGACGGTCTTGTTCGGGAGTAGCCGGAAGTCCTGGAACACGGTGCCCAGCTGGCGCCGGATGTGCGGCACCTTCCAGTTGGAGACCTTGCCGAGGTCCTTGCCGAGGACATGCACCTGGCCCTGGCTGCAGCGCTCCTCGCGCAGGATCAGCCGCAGGAAGGTGGACTTTCCGGAGCCGGAAGAACCCACAAGGAAGACGAACTCGCCGCGCTCGATCTCCAGGGAGACATCTCTGAGTGCGGGGCGGGTCTGCTTGGGGTAGGTCTTGGAGACGTTGTCGAATCGGATCACGGATGCACCACGAGTCGCCGGGGGTAGGTGTGCGTGACCATACGCGAAGCGGGGTGGGCGGCGCAGGGGGCGGCTGGGGTTGCGCGAGGGATGTGTGTTTTGTCGCGATTCCCTTCCGATACGGGAGGGGAACAGACCGGTCCGAATCCGGCGTCGCGTCCTGTCCGCGGCGGGCAGTTTTCGTGGGGCGCGCCGAATCGTGGCGGAGCTGGCACAGTGGTAGGGGGAACCGTCGAGTCCCCGAGAGCGTTGTGCGCGGTGAGACCATGTCGGCGGGGTACCCGCCGCATGGGATGCGTGACGCGGCTGAGCCCGCGCGGGAGGAGGACAGGCGCATGACCTATGACCGATTGGTGTGCGCGAACTGTGCTGCGCCCGTGAGCGAAGGACGGTGCCCGGTATGCCGGGCGAACCGTGAGCGCCTGGAGCAGCAGGGAGCCTTCGGGGGCCTCAATCCGGTGACGCTGATAGCGCTGCTCGTGATGGTGGTCGCGGCGATGGCGCTGGTGGCGCACCAGGCGGCGTAGCCCTCAGAGGCGCGAAGAGCGGTACAGACGACAAAAAGGGCCCGGAGCCAGTGGCTCCGGGCCCTTCTGTTACGTGTTGTGCGTCAGCACCGCTCAGGCAGCGATGTTGTTGCGGCCGGAGGCCAAACGCGGCAGCATCCGGAAGCCGATACCGCCCGCGATCATGGTCGCGGCACCGATCAGCAGGAACGTGGTCTCCGCAGCACCGGTCTCGGCGAGCTCGCCGCCACCGGCCGGAGCGTCCCCGGTGTCCTGCAGACCTTCCTTACCGCCCTGCTCGACGGGCTGGTTGCCGCCGTCGGGGTCGGTGTCGTTGCCACCGTTGCCGTTGCCGCCGTTGCCGTTGCCGCCGTTCCCGTTGCCCGGGTCGTCGGACGGGTCAGAGGTCGGCTCGTCGGTGGGGTCCTCGGTCGGAGGCTCCTCCGTCGGCGGCTCCTCGGTGGGGGGCTCCTCCGTCGGCGGCTCCTCGGTCGGAGGCTCCTCCGTGGGCGGCTCCTCGCACCCAGGGCTACCCGGGATGCACGGCTCCTCGGTCTCGTCCTCGTCGTTCGGACCGATGTGGCCGCTGATGCCGATACCGCTGTCGTCAGCGGTGGCCTCGACGCCGGCCACACCCGGCACCTCGATACCGACGGCCGAAGCCGCACCCGCCGCCGTAAGCGACGCACCGGCCGCGATCACGGCGCCGGCGGCTATGCGCGCAACGCGGATCCGCGTCTTCTTGGTCATCTGACTGCTACCCCCAGTAGCTGTTCTCGTCAATGGAGCAGCCGTATCCGGGGGCATGGACCGGCGGGGTTTGCTGTTCTCTTGCGGGACTTCCTCAACTGAGGGCCTGTCCCGCTCGCCCCGTTCACACCCGCCCCAGACATACGCATGCTTCGCAGCAGCCTGTCCAGAGTTAAGAGTTCCGTCAAGGCCAGTAAGCGCAAGATGTCGCATTAGTGATCACTTGCCCGGCAAGAGCGTTACGACTGTGACCGATCCCCCATCTCTTCCACACGTTTCGCGCGCGCCGCTGCGAATGCCCGCGCGACGGGGGCGTGTTGTCAGACCCTCCTGACACGATGGATGCAGTCGGGAAGAACACACGAACACGGGCGGACGACGGGGGCAGGGTGACAGCGGACGACGGCCAGGTGCCCGTCGGAGCGCGTGCCAGAGCGCTGCTGCGGGCGGGCCGCGAACTGTTCGGCGCCGCGCGCTCGGTGCTGCGCGAGCACGACGCGGCCCAGGAGGAGGTGCGCCGCGCGTACGGGGTGCTTGCCGAGGTCTTCGTCAAGGAAGAGCTCGCAGGGCTGCCCCCGAGCACGCTGCGCGAGGTGACGCGCGGACAGTTGCGCGAGACCACCCTGCAGGCCCTGGAGGCGGCCGGGTTCTCCTCGGTGGGCCAGGTGCGGGACGCCGAGGCGTACGCGCTGCGGCAGGTCCCGGGGATCGGCGGACCGACGGCGAACCAACTGCACGGCGCGGCCGGCCAGTTGGCCCGCGCCGCCGCGCAGAGCGTGGCGGTACGGATCGACGTGGACGCACAGGACGACGTACGGCACACCGCTCTCGTACGGGCGTTGAACCGTCTCGTCCTCGCCGGGCACGGCATTCCCGAGGCCGTGGCCCTGGCCCGTAAGACCGCCGAGGCGCTGGAAGCCGATCTGCAGACGGCCACGACCGCAGGCTCACGCGTGCAGTGGCTGCTCGCCCCGAGCCGCAAGCGGGAGCAGGCGCGGGCCGCGCTCCTGCGGGTGCGCGAGTGCCTGGCCCAGTGCGCCGCAGGGGACGTACGGATGACGCTGGACCAGGCCGTCACGGATCTGCTGCGCGGACCCGAGCCGGCCGACCAGGCCTGGCTGGACTTCCAGGTACGGGCCGCCGAGTACTACACACTGCTCGGCAAGGTCGCCGATCTGCCCGAGGACCGCGAGTCCGCCGAGGGCTTCATCCCGACCGGTATCGCCGAGGAGGTACGGGCGCAGCCGCTCGACGAGTCGCTGCTGCAGGTATCCCTGCGCGGCTATCAGGCCTTCGGCGCCCGCTTCGCGCTGGCCCGCCGACGGGTCCTGATCGGTGACGAGATGGGGCTCGGCAAGACGATCCAGGCGCTCGCCGCCCTCGCCCATCTGCGGGCCACGGACCAGGGACGCCACTTCCTGGTCGTATGCCCCGTGGGCGTACTGCTCAATTGGATACGGGAGATCGAAAGCCGCACGTCGCTCACCGCGCACCGCGCGCACGGCCACAAGCAGTTCGCCGCCCTCCACGCCTGGGAGAAGGAGGGCGGCGTGCTCGTCACCACGTACGACGTGCTGCGGACGCTGCACCTACCCAAGGTGCCCCTCGCGATGGTGGTCGCGGACGAGGCGCAGTACGTGAAGAACCCGAAGACCCAGCGGGCCGAGGCGCTGCGCGCGCTGATACGGCGGCCCTCCACCGGACATGTGCTGTTCCTGACCGGCACCCCGATGGAGAACCACGTCGATGAATTCCGGGCGCTGATCCGCCAGTTGGAGTCGCCGGACGCACGGGCGATCCCGTACCCGCCGACCACACGCGATTCAAGGGCCTTCCGTGCGGCTGTCGCCCCCTGCTATCTGCGGCGCAATCAGCCGGATGTGCTCGGTGAGCTGCCCGGGGTGATCCACGCCGACGAGTGGGAGGAGTTCTCGGCCGCGGACCGTGCCGCGTACCGCCGTGCGGTCGGCGAGGGGAACTTCATGGCGATGCGGCGGGCGCCGTACGCGGACCCGGCGCGCTCGGCGAAGCTGCACCGGCTGCGTGAACTGGTGGCGGAAGCGGCTGCCAACGATCTGAAGGTGGTGGTCTTCTCCGGCTTCCTGGAGGTCCTCGCCGTGGTCGCGGCGGCACTGGACGGTGCGGCGCTCGGACCCCTCACGGGTGCGGTGGCGGCCGATGAACGTCAGGATCTGGTGGACGAGTTCACCGCGGCGCCCGGCCATGCGGTGCTGCTCGCGCAGATACGGAGCGGGGGAGTCGGGCTCAATCTGCAGGCGGCCTCGGTCGTGGTCCTGTGCGAACCGCAGCTGAGCCCGGCCGTGGAGGCGCAGGCCGTGGCGCGGGCGCATCGGATGGGCCAGGTGCGGCGGGTGCAGGTGCACCGGCTGCTCGCCGCGGACAGCGTGGACGTACGGCTGCTCGATGCCCACCGGGTCAAGCAGGAGGAGTTCGACGCGTACGCGCGGCGCAGCGAGGTGGCCGAGACGGTGCCGGAGGCGGTGGACATCTCGGACCCGCAGCTCGCGCGGCAGATCGTCGAGGACGAGCAGCTGAGGCTGGCGCTGCGGGCGTGAGACTGCAGACATGAGGCCGCGGACATGAGGCTGCGGACACGATTCGGGCCCGTGTCCAAGGACACGGGCCCGTTACGCATACAGGCGCTGACTAGCCCTGCGTCTCCTGCTGCTTGCGCCAGCGGATCCCCGCTTCGATGAACCCGTCGATGTCGCCGTCGAGCACACCCTGCGGGTTGCCGACCTCGAACTCCGTACGGAGGTCCTTGACCATCTGGTACGGGTGCAGGACGTAGGAGCGCATCTGGTTGCCCCAGGAGCTGCCCGAGTCCTTGAGGGCGTCCATCTTGGCCCGCTCCTCCTGACGCTGGCGCTCCAGGAGCTTGGCCTGCAGCACGTTCATGGCGCTGGCCTTGTTCTGGATCTGCGAGCGCTCGTTCTGGCAGGAGACCACGATGCCGGTCGGCAGGTGCGTGATGCGCACCGCCGAGTCGGTGGTGTTGACGCCCTGGCCGCCGGGTCCCGAGGCGCGGTAGACGTCGATGCGCAGCTCGGACTCGTCGATTTCGACGTGGTCACTGGACTCGACGACGGGCAGCACCTCGACGCCCGCGAACGAGGTCTGGCGGCGGCCCTGGTTGTCGAAGGGCGAGATACGCACGAGGCGGTGGGTGCCCTGCTCGACGGAGAGGGTGCCGTAGGCGTAGGGAGCCTTGACGACGAAGGTGGTCGACTTGATGCCGGCCTCTTCGGCGTACGAGGTCTCGTACACCTCGGTCGAGTAGTTGTGCCGCTCGGCCCAGCGCAGGTACATGCGCTGCAGCTGCTCGGCGAAGTCGGCGGCGTCGACGCCGCCGGCCTCGGCGCGGATGTTCACCAGGGCTTCGCGGGCGTCGTACTCACCGGACAGGAGGGTGCGGACCTCCATCTCGTCCAGCGCCTTCTTGACGTCGGTCAGCTCGGACTCGGCCTCCGCGAGGGTGTCCGCGTCGTCCTCCTCCGCCGCCATCTCGAAGAGGACACCGAGGTCGTCGATACGGCCTCGCAGGGCCTCCGCCTTGCGGACGTCGGCCTGCAGGTGGGAGAGCTTGCTGGTGATCTTCTGAGCGGCGTCCGGGTCGTCCCACAGGGACGGGGCCGCGGCCTGCTCCTCGAGATCGGCGATCTCGGCCCTCAGCTTGTCGAGGTCCAGGACGGCCTCGATCGACCCCATGGTCGTGTTGAGGGACTTGAGCTCTTCGGAAATATCGACGACTGCCACGCTCCCAAGAGTACCGGTGGCTCCGACCGTGCCGGTCCTGCGGGCAGGAGCCCCGAACCTGGGGCTCCGCGAGGGCTTGACGTCAGGGCGTGGCCGAGACCGAAGGGTTGCCGTCCGACGGGGGTTCCTCGTCGCCCGAGGCGGCGAGCCAGCCGCCCACCCCTACCGCCGCCGCGAGCACGACCCCCGACGTCGCCAGGACGAGCCGGCGGCGGCGGGCCGTGGCCGCGCGGTGGCGGGCCGAGCCGGGGCGCGGGGCGCCCGAGGCGCGCGGGGCGCGGGCCGTGCCGCGGGCGCCGCCCGCGAGCTCGTCCGGGCCCGGGACCCGCATCGAGGTGTGGGTGTCCCGGTTGGAGTCGGGCTTGGAGCCGGGGACCAAGGGGACGGCACCCCGCCGGGGCGCCGCGGGCTCGCTCGGTGCGAAGGCCGCCTCCGGTTCCTCGGAGATCTCGGGTTCCGGTTCGTCCACGTCCAGCGGCGGCATGCCCGCGAGGAGCGGCAGCTGCTCACGCAGCCGCGCCGCCAGCTCCGAGGCGCGCAGCCGCGAGGCCGGGGCCTTGGCCAGGCACTGGACGAGCAGCTGCCAGAGCTCGTCCGGGATGCCGGGCAGGGGGACCACGGTCTCGGTCACGTGACGGCGCAGGACCGCGCCGGGGTGACCGCCGCCGAAGGGCGTGAAGCCGGCGAGAAGTTCGTAGAGGACGGTCGCGAGGGCGTAGATGTCCACGGCCGCACGCGGCGGCAGGCCCTCGATGATCTCGGGGGCCAGGTAGTCCGGGGTGCCGATGACCTTCGTCGCACGCGTACGGCGCGGGGAGTCCACCAGCTTCGCGACACCGAAGTCGGTGAGGAGCGCCGGGTGCGAGCCGCCGGGGCCGAGCGGGCCCTGCATGTCCAGGAGCACGTTCTCCGGCTTCACGTCACGGTGCACGATCCCGGCCGCGTGCGCGGCGGCGAGGCCGTCCGCCACATCGGCCACGATCGCGACGGCCGCCTCGGGCGCGAGCCGGCGCTCACGGTCGAGCCGGGTGCGCAGATCGGTGCCGCGGACCAGGTCCATGACCAGAGCCAGGTCATTGCCGTCCACGACCAGATCGCGTACGCCGACGACGCTCGGGTGATCGAGGCTGAGCAGCGCCGTGCGCTCCTGCACGAAGCGGCCGACGAGCTCCTGGTCCGCGGCGAGATCCTCGCGAAGGAGTTTGATCGCGACGGCCCCTTCGGGACCTTCGCCGAGCCAGACCGTGCCGGCGGAACCGCGCCCCAGGATCTGGTGGGCGGTGTACCGGCTGCCGATTTTCCGTGCCAAGACTGCTCCTACGGGCTCCTGTTGGCGACAAAGCTACGCGGGTTCAGCACCAACCTTCACTTCCGTGCGGGAAATCACCCGGCAGATGTCGACAAGTAGACGACCTGACGACCCACTTGGGCTGCGCGGGTACGGAGATCGGTGCCGTGCGGGCATGAAAAAACCGGGCCTCTCACGAAGCCCGGTTTCCTCATGCGCCATGCGTCATGCGCCATGCGTCATGCGCCATGCGTCATGCGCCATGCGTCATGCGTCATGCGTCATGCGTCATGCGCTACTGCCCGCCGCCGGAGTCCCCGCCGCCCAGGTCCTCTATCCAGCCGGACACGGTGTCGTAGTAGTGCGAGACCTGCCCCCAGAACGTGCGCCCCTGCCCGATCCAGTCCTGCAGCGGGCTGAGCTCCCAGATGAGCCAAGCGGCCACCACGAGGATGACGATCGTGAACAGACAGCCCTTGAGACACCCGAGCCCGGGGATCTTCATCGGGTTGGCGCTGCGCTGCCTCGGCTGACGCGGCGCCTGCGGCTGCTGCGGAGGCGACGGCGGCGCGTACCGCTGCGGCTGCTGCTGGGGCTGCGGCGCCGGGGCGTACCGCTGCGGCTGGTGCTGCTGCGGCTGCGGCTGCCCCTGCTGCGGATAGCCGTAACCCTGCGGTGCCTGCTGCTGTCGCTGCTGGCGCGGCTGCTGCTGACCGCGCTGGACCTGCCGCTGCGGACGGCGCCGCAGCGGGTCCTGGTTGGGGTCGAGGTACTGGACCTGCGTCTGCTCGTTGCGGTCGCGGGCCGCGCTCATCTGGCTCTGCCACGGGTGCGGGTCCTCGGGACCGCCCGTCTGCGGGGCGCCGGGCGGGACCGGCGGCATCACGGCCGTCGGGTCGGCCGCGCCGCGGTTCGGCAGTACGGAGGTGCGGTCCGCGTCCGAGGAGCCCGAGGTGTGCGGCATCACATTGGTCGCCGCATTTGGATCGTGCCGGCCGTACGAACCGGCGCCGTGCGGCAGCACCTGCGTCGGATCGGCCGCACCCGGCGTCCCCGGGACCGCCGCAGGGGCGGGGTCGGGGGCGAGCAGCGCGCTCACGCCCTCGGCGGCCATGATCTGCGCCGAGTTGGCGTGGATGCCGACGCCCTCGGCGACCACGCGCAGCGCACGGCCCAGGCTCTCGGCGCTCGGCCGCTCCTCGGGCTTCTTGCGCAGACAGCGCTCGATGACCGTCCACAGCGGCTCGGGAACGGTGCTCGGGCGGCGCGGTTCCTCGGCGAGATGGCGGTGCAGCACTTCGAGCGCGCTGCCGCCGGAGAACGGCGGACGGCCCGTGACCAGCTCGTAGAGGAGGATGCCCGCGCCGTAGATGTCCACGGCGGAGGTCTGCGGGCGGCCCTCGGCGGACTCGGGTGCGACATAGGCCGGGGTGCCGACGAATTCATGGGTACGGGTCAGACCCGGGGAATCGGCGAGGCGCGCGATACCGAAGTCGGTCAGCATCGGGCTCATGCCGTGCTCGTCCTCCTTGAGGAGAACGTTGGCCGGCTTGAGGTCCCGGTGCACCACACCGTCGGCATGGCTGGCGCCGAGCGCGTCGGCGATCTGCGCGGTGAGCAGGGCGGCGGCGACGGGGGTCATCGGACCGTTGTCACGGATGTAGCGGTGCAGGTCGGGACCGTCGACCAGGTCCATGACCAGCGCGAGGAGATCGCCCTCGACGACCAGGTCTCGGGTGCGCACGATGTTGGGGTGCGTGAGACGAAGGAGCACGGAACGCTCGCGCAGGAAGCGCATCACGACGTCCGCGTCGTTGGCCAGCTCCTCCTTGAGGACCTTGATCGCGACGGTCTCGCCGGGGTGCCCCTGGACAGCCGCCTCCTGGCCCGCGGCCTCGCGCTGGCGGGCTCGCCAGACGGTGCCCGTGGCGCCGCGTCCCAGCGGCTCCTCGAGCAGGTACTTGCTGCCTACCGGCCGCACGTCATGCGCTCCCTGTCGATCGTCGAACCCGTCCCTTGCATTGCGACCCACTGTAGTGCGGCCGAACGGGGCACTGGTGTGCGCTCGGCCACCTGTTCCGTACATCCGAGGCGGTTGCGTTCCGGATCCGTTCCGGATCTGTTCCGGAGGAAGACGCAGGCGGGCGGTGGTTGGTTGCCGAGGGGCCACCGGGTGCGCCTGCCGGTCCACCACCCCCGCACACCCCGAGCGCCCCCTCGCCCGACCAATTCCGCATGGCCGAGGGCGATTTGGACTCCAAAGTCGGGTTGGGCGGGTGGACCGAAGCGGCAAACTCGATCAATCAAGATCACTTAATGGTGGGTGCCGGGCGTGTTGTCAGTGGCAGGTGCGAGGATGCCTACGAGCACGGTGTCAGGCCGTGCGCGGTGGGGGTCACCGACGGCTCGTCCGTCCCCCCGCCGGGCACCCGCGCAGAAGGGACCGCCGACGGCGATGCAGATCCGGCTGACCGTCCTCGGGCCGCCCAGCGGCCGCACCGCGCAGTCGGCGCGCGACTCCCGCGCCGCCGGCGCCGGCAGCGCTGTCGACGTGCTGGTCACGGCGCCCGCGGGCACCGCACTCTCGGCGGTCGCCTCCGGCCTGGCCACCGCGGCCGGGGCCGCGGAGGGCGCTGTCGTGCTGTACGCGGGTGCGGAGCGGCTCGACGCCAAGAACTGCCTCCTCGGTGAGCCCCCGCTGCTCGACGGCGCGGTGATCGCGCTGCACTCCCCCACCGAGCCCGCACCGACCGCGCAGGGCGCGGCCGCCCGCCTCCATGTGATCGCGGGCCCCGACGCGGGCGGTATCCATCTGCTGCACGGCGGAAAGATCACCATCGGCCGCTCCGCCGACGCGGACGTCCCCCTCGACGACCCCGACGTCTCCCGGCTGCACTGCGCGGTCACCCTCGCCGACGACGGCCGCGTCACGGTCGGCGACCTCGGTTCCACCAATGGCACCACCCTCGACGGCGCCCCCGTCGACGGCCGCCCGCTGCGTCTCGCCCCCGGCGCGCTCCTTCGTATCGGCGAGTCCACACTGCGGCTCTCGACCTCCGCCGACCCCGATCCGCTGTCCACGGCGGCGGACGGGGAGGGACACCTTCGGGTGACGGCGGCCGGGGCGAACTCCGGTCCGCAGGGCGCCTATTCCGTACGGTCCGGCGCCGATGCCGTACGCCAGGACGCAGCTCCCGGACGAGAAGGGCAGGCCGTTCCCGTACAAGACGGGTCAGCCGCCCACGTACAAGCGGACTCCCACGCACAAGCCGACTCCCGCGTACCAGCCGACTCCCGCGTACAAGCGGACGCTCCCGCGCAACCGGACGCCCCCCTGCAAGCGGCCGTCCCCGCCCAGGACCCGCAGCCGCGTGTCCCCGCCCAGGCCGCGCCGCCCTCCGGCGACACCCATCACGCCTACGGGCAGGCCGAGTTGGACAGCTCGGCCGAGCATGCCCGCGCCGAGGACCGGCCCGAGTCCGCCGGCGAGCACGGCCGCACCGGCACCCCGGCCCGCGGTACGACCGTCCCGCGCCAGTTGCGCCGCCGGGGCATCGGCGCCTGGGCGCGGCGGCTCGCGGGCGGACGCGGCGAGGCGCCGGCGTCCGCGGCCGAGCCCGCCGCCGCACCGCGGCCCGCCGACCGGGCACCGCAGCCCGACACCTGGCCCGACCCGGCCGCCCTGCTGCTCACCGCGCTCGGCCCCGGACCTCGTCTGTGGGAGCGCGGCGCCGAGCACCCCGAGGCACTCGCGGTGCGGCTCGGCACCGTGGACCGGCCGCTCACGGACAGCGGGGCGCTGCTTCCCGCCGTGCCCGTCACGGTCGGTCTGCGCGAGGCCGGCGGCCTGGGGCTCGCGGGTCCGCGGGCCCGTCTGACCGGACTCGCGCGCGCCGTGCTCGCCCAGCTCGCGGCGCTGCACGCGCCCACCGATCTTGAGATCGTGCTGCTCAGCACCGACCGCGCGCGGACCGTGGAGCAGCGGGTCGCCGAATGGTCCTGGCTGGGCTGGCTGCCGCATCTGCGGCCCGCCCGCGGCGAGGACTGCCGGCTGCTCGTCGCCTACGACCGTGAGCAGGCGGCCGCCCGTACGGACGAACTTCTGCGACGTATCGACGAACGGTTCGATGAAGGAACTGCCCCCGGGCGCTCCGCCGGACCCCGCACCCTGCTCGTGGTGGACGGCGATCCCGGATCGGCGGCCCTGCGCGCGGCGACCGTGCGGCTCGCCGAGGAGGGGCCGCAGGCGGGGATACACGTGCTGTGTCTGGCCGAGACCCCGGCCGCTTCCCCCTCCTCGCCGGTCTCGGAGACGTACGAGACGGCCTGCACGGCCCTGCCCGCCTTCCGCTCCTGCGGCGCGGTGGCGCTGCTCAGCGGTGATGTGGCCACGGCGCTGCGCCTGCTGCGTACGGCGCGGGGACAGCTCGCCGGGCACGGCACGGTCGCCTCGGTGGACGCGGTGTCGGTGGCGTGGGCGGAGCGTTTCGCGCGGGCGCTCGCCCCGCTGCGTACGGCGGAGAACGGGCCGCAGGCCGCCCGGCTCGCCTCCCCGCTGCCCCAAGCGGCCCGGCTGCTCGACGAGTTGGGCCTCGCACGGGCCACTCCCGCCTCGCTGCTCGCCCGCTGGGCGGCGGCCACGGACGACCACGAGTCGCCCGGCGGGCGCGCGTGGGCGGTGCTCGGTTCGGGGCCGCGCGGACCTGTCTGCGCGGATCTCGTCGCCCAGGGGCCGCATGTCCTGGTCGAGGGCCCGGCGGGCAGCGGTCGCACGGAGCTGCTGCGGGCGATCGCCGCGTCACTCGCCTCGGCCGAACGTCCGGACCGGCTCGGCCTGGTCCTCGTGGACGGCGCGGGAGCCGAGCGCGACAGTGCCGGCAAGGGGTTGCGGCCGGCCATGGATCTGCCGCATGTCACGACCCATCTGGCCGCCAACGACCCGGTACGGATGCGGGAGTTCGCGCAGTCCCTGACGGCGGAGCTGAAGCGCCGCAGCGAGTTGCTCGGACGCGGCGACTTCGCCGAATGGCATACGGGTCGGGCGGTCTCGGGACGGATGGTCGCGCAGCGGTCGGGCTCGCTCCCGCCCGGTTCGGGGTCTCCCCGTTCGGGGTCTCCCCTGCTCGAAGAGCTCGGGGAAAGGTCGGCGGATCTGGACACGCCTCCCAGTGCGACCCTCAAGTTGCGTACGACCAGGGGTGGTTCGCAGGAGGGGATCACACAGGAGACGGCTCTGCCGCGTCTGGTGGTCCTCGTCGACGACATCGACGCGCTGATCGCCCCCGCGCTGGGTGCGCCCGGACGGCCCTCGGCGGGCTCGGTGGTGCGGGCGCTCGAGGCCGTCGTACGGGAAGGGGAGCGGCTCGGCGTGCACCTCGTGGCGGCGACGGCTCGTCCCGAGCGGACGGTGGACTCGCTTCCGGCGCGCGGCGCGGCGGTACGGATCGTGCTGGCCGCGCCCTCGGCCGCTCCGGAGGATCCGGCGCCCGGGCGGGGGCGGGTGCTCCTCGCCGACGGGCGGGTGGTGCCGTTCCAGGCGGGTCGGGTGACGGGGCGTATTCCGCGTACGGCCACTTTGCGGCCCACCGCGGTGGTGCTCGAGTGGGAGCGGATGGGGGATCCGCCGGATCGCCGTCCCGTACGGGAACTGGGGAACGGGCCGACGGACTTGGCGCTGCTCGCCAGTGCGCTGGAGCGGGCGGCGCGGTCGGTATCGGCACGCGAGGTGCCCTCGCTGTTGTGAAGCGCGCGGTGCGGACCCCACTGTGAGCACCGCGCGCCCCGTATGTCCTGACATCCCGTCACGACCCCATCACGATCCCCCACTTGACAGCGCAGGCGCTATTGCGGCCCTCAAGCACCCGGCGTAGACCGGACCGCACGGGACAGCGCGCAACGGGAGAGACGGGGCAGTGATGCGCACAACTCTTCGGACACGCAGGGCCGCACTGGCGATCGTGGCGGTGAGTGCGCTCGCGCTCAGCGGCTGCGGGGACGACAAGGACGGAGCGGAGGACAAACCGAGCGCGAGCAAGACCACGGGAGACAGCGCGACGCTCGAACTTCCCAAGCTCGACGGGCAGACGCTCGAGATATCGGGCCCTTGGACGGGTCCCGAGGAGGAGAACTTCCGCAAGGTCATCGACGAGTTCGAGAAGCGCACCGGCGCGAAGGTGAACTACCTGTCGACGGGCGACAACACCGCCACCGTCCTCGGCACGAAGATCGAGGGCGGCGACCCGCCGAACGTAGGCTTCCTGCCGCAGGTCGGCGTGCTGCACCAGTTCGCGGACAAGGGCTGGGTCAAGCCGCTGGGAGCCGAGGCACAGGCGCAGCTGGACAAGAACTTCAGCGCGGGCTGGAAGGATCTCGGCGCGTACAAGGACCAGCAGTACGGCGTCTACGCGAAGGCCGCCAACAAGTCCCTGGTCTGGTACAACACCGCCGCCTTCGAGTCCGCGGGCCTCACCGACCCGCCCAAGGACTGGAAGGGCTTCATCGAGGCGGCACAGACCCTGTCCGACGCGGGCTCGCCCGCCGTCTCCATCGGCGGCCAGGACGGCTGGACCCTCACCGACTGGTTCGAGAACGTCTATCTCTCGCAGGCCGGGCCCGAGAAGTACGACCAGCTGGCCAAGCACGAGATCAAGTGGACCGACCCCTCCGTCAAGGACGCCCTCACCACGCTCGCCGAGCTGTGGGGCAAGGACGAGCTGATCGCGGGCGGCGCCGCGGGCGCGCTGCGCACCGAGTTCCCCAAGTCCGTCACACAGACCTTCTCCGGCGAGACACCGGCCGCGATGGTCTACGAGGGCGACTTCGTGGCCGCGAACATCAACGCCGACACGAAGGCGAAACTCGGCACGGACGCCAAGGTGTTCCCCTTCCCCGCCGTGGGCGCGGACTCCCCGGTGGTCAGCGGCGGTGACGTGGCCGTGGTCCTGAAGGACGACAAGGCCTCGCAGGCCCTCATCACCTGGCTCGCCTCGAAGGACTCGGCCGAGCTCTGGGTGAACCAGGGCGGCGTCATCTCCCCCAACAAGTCCGTGGACATGGCCAAGTACAAGGACGACATCACCCGGGACATCGCCCAGGCGCTGCTCGACGCCGGCGACGACTTCCGCTTCGACATGTCCGACCAGGCGCCCGCCGCGTTCGGCGGTACGAAGGGCCAGGGCGAGTGGAAGGCGCTGCAGGACTTCCTGAAGAACCCCGACGACGTGGCGGGGATGCAGCAGCAGCTGGAGAGCGCGGCGGCCAAGGCCTACAAGAGCTGAGGGCCCGTCGATGTCGACCCCTGCAGTGAGCGCGGGGGGTGCCGGCGCTGCGCCGGTGCCCCCTGCGCGACCGCGTAAGAGAGTGCTGGGTTCGCGGCCCTGGCTGGTGGCGCTGTTCCTGCTGCCGGCCGTGGTCCTGCTCGGCGCTCTCGTGGTGTACCCGATCGGGTACTCGCTCTGGCGCAGCCTCTACGACGAGGAAGGCTCGTCCTTCGTCGGCCTGGGCAACTACGGCGATGTGTTCAGCAACGACGCCACGTTCACGGCGCTCAAGAACACCGCGATCTGGGTGGCCGTGGCCCCCGCCCTGGTCACCGGTCTCGGCCTGATCTTCGCCGTGCTCACCGAACGGGTGCGCTGGCAGACCGCGTTCAAGCTGATCATCTTCATGCCGATGGCCATCTCGATGCTGGCCGCGGGCATCATCTTCCGGATGGTGTACGAGGCCGACCCGGACCAGGGCGTGGCCAACGCCGTGGTCGTGGGTGTGCACGACACCTTCGCGGAGTCCTCCCAGTACCCGAAGGCGCGCCCGGCCGCGGGCGGTGACCTCGCGGCCTCCGGCGGCGGCTCCTTCACCACCAAGTCGCAGACGAGCGCGGGCCAGGCTGCCTTGCTCCCGCTGGTGGGCATCGCGCCGAACAAGGTGCCCGGCGACCCGGGTCCGGCGAAGGCCGCCGAGCCCTCGGGCGAGGGCGTCAGCGGCACCGTCTGGCTGGACTTCAAACTGGGCGGCGGAGGCGAGAAGGGCCAGGTCGACAGCGGCGAGAAGGCGCTGCCCGGCATCAAAGTCGAGGCCGTCAAGGACGGCGAGGTGGTCGCGTCGGCCACGGCGGGCGACGACGGCACCTTCACCCTGCCCAAGGAGGCGGAAGGCGCCCAACTGCGCCTGCCCGCCTCGAACTTCGCGGCTCCCTACAACGGGATCGACTGGCTCAGCCCGAACCTCGCGACGTGGTCGATCATCGGGGCGTACGCCTGGATGTGGGCGGGCTTCGCGATGGTGCTCATCGCGGCCGGGCTCGCGGGCGTGGACCGCAACCTGATGGAGGCGGCCCGGGTCGACGGGGCGAACGAGTGGCAGGTGTTCCGGCGGATCACGGTGCCGCTGCTCGCGCCGGTCCTCGTCGTGGTCCTGATCACGCTGATGATCAACGTGATGAAGATCTTCGACCTGGTCTACATCATCGCGCCCGAACCCGTTCAGGACGATGCCAACGTGCTGGCCCTCGAACTGTTCACGGTCGCGTTCGGACCGCGCGGCGACCACGGCCTCGGCAGTGCGATCTCCATCGTGCTGCTCGTGCTCGTCCTGCCGGTGATGATCGTCAACATCCGCCGCCTGCGCAGGGAGGGACGACGGTGACTGACACAGTGACCACCGAAACCGCCGGACCGCCGAAGGCTTCGCTCGGCTCCCGCATCGCCGGCCGTACGGCGGGCGGCGCGCTGCGCGTCTTCCTGATCGTCATGGCCCTGGTGTGGCTCACGCCCACGGTCGGCCTGCTCGTCTCCTCTTTCCGCGATCCGGCGGACATCGCGGAGTCGGGCTGGTGGAAGGCGCTCACCGCACCCTCCGAGCTCACCACCGAGGCGTACTCCACCCTCCTCGGCAAGGAGGCGATCACCGACGCCCTGCTCAACTCCGTTTACATCACGGTGACTTCGACGGTGCTCGTCGTCGTGATCGGTGCGATGGCCGGCTACGCGTTCGCGTGGATGGAGTTCAAGGGCCGCGACTGGTGGTTCGTCGCCGTGGTGGCGCTGCTCGTGGTGCCCGTACAGATCGCGCTGATCCCGCTCGCGCGGCTCTTCGGCGACATCGGCCTGTTCGGGAACGTCTTCGGCGTGATCCTCTTCCATGTCGGCTTCGGTCTGCCGTTCGCAGTGTTCCTGCTGCGGAACTTCTTCGCGGAGATCCCCAGGGAACTCATGGAGGCGGCCCGGCTCGACGGGGCGGGCGAGGCACGGCTGTTCTTCACCGTGGTGATGCCCCTTGGCGGGCCCGCGCTCGCCTCGCTCGGCATCTTCCAGTTCCTGTGGGTGTGGAACGACCTCCTGGTCGCCCTGACCTTCTCCAACACCGAGTCGCAGCCGCTGACGGTCGCGCTGGCCCGCCAGTCGCGGGCGTTCAGCCAGAACATCGACACGTTCGCGACCGGCGCGTTCCTTTCGATGATCATTCCGCTGGCCGTGTTCTTCGCGTTCCAGCGGCAGTTCGTCTCCGGAGTGATGGCCGGAGCGGTCAAGTAGGCCGTCAAGCAAACGACAGCCGAACGCCGCGGAAAGGCGCCCTGACCTGCAGGGCGCCTTTCTTCGTCCGGAAGAGTTCCCCCGTATGCCACATCTGGCGTAACTGCGCTACGTCCAGGGCCGTTTCACGGCAGTATGCCCGTGCCGACCCATGGATGTGCCTTGCCCCGGTTCAGTGTCATCGTCCCCGTGTACAAGGTGCAGGCATACCTGCACGAATGCCTCTCTTCGGTGCTCGAACAGTCCTATGGTGACTTCGAGTTGATCGTCGTGGACGACTGCTCGCCCGATGGATCGCCCGCGATCGTCGACGAGTTCGCCGCCCGGGACCCCCGCGTGAAGGCGGTCCACCTCACCGAGAACGTGGGTCTCGGCCGCGCCCGCAACGCCGGTATGGCGCAGGCGGGCGGCGAGTACCTGATCTTCCTGGACAGCGACGACACCCTCACCCCGGACTCCCTGCGCGCGGTCTCGGAGCGCCTGAAGGAGACCGACAGCCCGGACATCCTGCTCTACGACTACGCGCGCACCTACTGGACCGGCGAGATCCGCCGCAACGCCTTCGCGCATCTCCTCAACGAGGAAGGTCCCGCGAGCTTCCCCCTGGCCGACCGGCCAGGGCTGTTGAAGGTCATCATGGTCGCCTGGAACAAGGCGTACCGCCGTGAGTTCATCGAGGACCAGGACCTCACCTTCCCGCCCGGGTACTACGAGGACACCCCCTGGACGTATCCGGCGCTGATGGCCGCCGACTCCCTCGCGGTCCTCGACCGGGTCTGCGTGCACTACCGCCAGCGCCGCCGCGGCTCGATCCTCGGCACGACCAGCCGCAAGCACTTCGACATCTTCGAGCAGTACGAGCGGGTCTTCGCCTTCATCGACTCCCGCCCGGAGCTGGCCAGTTGGCGCCCGGTGCTGTTTCGCCGGATGGCCGACCACTACTCGACCATCTTCACCAAGCGCGGCCGCCTCCCGCGCGGCACCCGCGCCGAGTTCCTGCGCAAGGCACGCACCCACTACCGCCGCTTCCGCACCAAGGGCCACTCCGTGCCGCTGCGCACCCGGCTGCGGCACGCGCTGGTCAAGCTGGGCACCCACCGCACGTATCGCACGCTGTGGCTCGCGCTGCGGCTCCGCTCCCGCCTCACGTCGTACGCGAAGAGCGCCCGCCATCTCGTCCGCGGCGCCCTGCTGCAGCTGCACTACCGCATCCAGCTGAAGCTTCCGGTCAACCCCAACTACGCCGTCTTCTCGGCCTATTGGGGCCGCGGTCACTCCTGCAACCCGGGCGCGATCGAGGCGAAGGTCCGCGAGCTGGCCCCCGGGATCCGCACCGCCTGGATCGCGCAGCCCGAGCACCGCCACAACGTGCCGACGGGCACGCGGCGACTCTCGCCGGGCACGGCCGCGTACTGGACGGCGCTCGCGCGTGCCAAGTACCTGGTGAACAACGTCAACTTCGACCGCCGCCTGGTCAAGCGCAAGGGCCAGATCCTGCTGCAGACCCAGCACGGCACCCCGCTCAAGCACATGGGCCTCGACCTCCAGGACCGGCCCGCCGCCGCCCGCGACACCGACTTCGGGCAGCTGATGGCCAGCGCCGACAAGTGGGACTACGTCCTGTCCGCCAACCGCCACTCGACCCTCGTCTGGGAGCGGGTCTTCCCCGCCTCGTACCGGATCCTGGAATACGGCTATCCGCGCAACGACCGCTTTCTGCAGACCACTTCGCACGAGGTGGCGCGGCTGCGCGAGACGCTCGGCATCCCCGAGGGCTCCACGGCGATCCTGTACGCGCCGACGTACCGCGACTACCGCCGCACCCAGCGCACCCCGGTCGACCTGGAGCGGCTGCTGCGCGAACTCGGCCCCCGCTTCACGGTCCTGACCCGCGCCCACCACGCGTACGAGGCACCGCTCGCCGAAGCCGAGAACGCCCGCCTGATCGATGTCTCCACTCACCCGAGCGTGGAGACCCTGTGCCTGGCGAGCGACGCCCTGATCACGGACTACTCGTCCCTGATGTTCGACTACGCCGGCCTCGACCGCCCGATCGTCGTGTACGCCGACGACTGGGAGGCCTACGAGGCCGCCCGCGGCACGTACTTCGATCTGCGCGCGTTCCCGCCGGGCACGGTCGCCCGCAGCGAGGACGAGCTGATCGACATCTTCGCGACGGGACACTGGCGCGGCTCGCGCTCGGCACAGCTGCGCGCCGCGTTCCGTGAGCGCTTCTGCCCGTACGACGACGGGCGGGCCGCCGAACGCGTCGTACGCCATCTGTTTCTCGGCCAGACACCTGGCCTTCCCCCGGTGGTTCCCCTGTCGGACCGGCGGCCCGTGCCGGCTGCGGCAGCACGCATCGGAGTGCCGCAACCGGCCGAGCCGACGCTCGTTGCACCCGTGCCCGAACGGCCGTGAAAAACCCCGGAGTTACGATGCAGCAAGCCCTGTCCGACAGCGCCGCCCTGCCCCGCCCCACCAGCCTGTCCGAGGTCAAGGGCTGGTTCCACAGCCCCGACCAGGTGCTCTTCGACTGGTTCCTGAGCCGTCAGCGCCAGCGCGGCCAAACAGGTGACCTCCTCGAGATCGGTGCCTATCTCGGCAAGAGCGCCATCTTCATGGGCCGCCATCTGCGCCCCGGTGAGCTCTTCACGGTCTGCGACCTCTTCGACTCCCCGGCCGGGGACGAGGCCAACTCGGCGGAGATGAACCGCTCGTACGCCACGCTCACCCGCCGTGCCTTCGAGGCCAACTACCTCGCCTTCCACGAAGAGCTGCCCGCCGTCGTACAGGGCCCGTCCTCGGTCATCACCGAGCACGTCGAGCCCGGCACGTGCCGTTTCATCCACGTGGACGGCTCGCACCTCTACGAGCATGTGCACGCGGACATCGCCGCCGCCAAGGAGCTGATCGCCCCGGACGGCATCCTCGTCCTCGACGACTTCCGCGCCGAGCACTGCCCGGGCGTCGCCGCCGCCACCTGGGGCGCGGTCGCCACGACGGGCCTGCGCCCGCTGTGCATCACGGCCACGAAGTTCTACGGGACCTGGGGCGCGTACGACGAGGTGCACGCGGACCTCGCCGAGCTGCTCGCCGGACGCAAGGACATGTGGCACGGCGCGGAGATCGTGGCCGGCGATCCCATGATCCGGATCGACGGGCGCAAGGCGAAGCTCCCGGAGCAGCCGGTTTCTCGGCACAAGGCGACCGCGTCCGCCGCGTCCGCATCCGCCGCCTCGTCCTCCGAGGTGCCGCAGCCGCGCACCCGAGGCCTGAAGGCGCTCTTCGCACGGCGCTGAACCGCACTGTCTGCCCGCCACCCGGGGGAGAGTGACGTTTCGCTCCCCCGGGTGGCGGCCCGGTGGCGTTTCCCTGAGCCAATGATCAGCAAGAGAACGCGACAGGGCCTGACCCTGCTCCTCGCCGTGGCGGCGGCGCTCTCCACGACGCAGGCCGCTGCCGATCCCGTACCGCCGAAGCCGCAGCCCTCGGCCACGGCCGTCCCGCAGCCCCCGGCCTCGGCCTCGTCCCTGCCACACCCCCCGCTGGCCCTGCAGGCCGCACCCCCGGTGCTGCTGCCGGATCCGGCGCAGGCCTGGCCGCTGCCCGGCGCACCGGCCCTCGTCCCCGGTATCGCCCAGGCACCGCCCCAGCCGGACACCCCCGACCAGGGCATCGCGCCCAAGGTGTACCGGCCGAGCGCGGCCGAGGAAGCCCATGAACCGCTGGCGCCGCCGTCCTTGGCGTACGCCCCGGTCGAGTACGTTCCGCAGGCGGACGCGCTGTCGGCGCCGGCGTGTTCGGCGAGCACCGGCCCGTATCAGAAGCAGGTCGAGCGCTGGCTGAAGCTGAAGGCGGACGGGAAGCAGTCGGCGGCCGACTGCCGGGCCATCAAGGCCTTCCAGATCAAGCAGGGCATCCGGCCCGCGATCGGTTTCGCGGGCCCCGTCACGTATGCCCGGATCCGTGAGCTGCAGGCCCGCAAGGACCCCGACAGCCGCTGCCCCAAGCGGGCGGGCCAGGTGGCGTGCGTGGATCTCTCGCGCCAGCTGATGTGGGTGTCCAAGGGCGGCAAGCGCGTCTTCGGTCCGGTGCCGGTGCGCACCGGCCGGTACGGGTACGGAACCCGTACCGGCTGGCACAAGGTCTACTGGCGGCACAAGAACCACTACTCGACCCTGTACGAGGCGCCCATGCCCTACAGCCAGTTCTTCGACGGCGGGCAGGCCTTCCACGGGATCTACGGAAGCGTCTACCGGCCGCCGGGCTCGCACGGCTGCGTCAACATGACGTTCGGGGATGCCCGGCGGCTGTGGGCGGTCCTGAAGCCGGGCGACCAGGTGTACGTGTGGGGCAACAAGCCCTAGCCGCCCGCGGCCTCACCGCTCCAGGAGTGCGAACAGCTCCTCCCACAGGTCGAGCACCTGCTCCTCGGAGAACCGCTGCACGTTCACCCGCGCCCGGTCCCCCATGTCGTCCCGCAGCCTCGGGTTTCCGGTGAGGCGGAGCAGCCGGTCCGCGAGAGCGTCGATGTCGCCGGCGGGGGCGAGCAGTCCGTCCTCGCCGTCGCGCACGATCTCCCGTACGCCCGGAGCGCAGTCGAAGGCGGCGCAGGGCACCGCGCTCGCCATGGCCTCCATCAGCGCGAGCGGAAAGCCCTCGCCGCGCGAGGACTGCACGAACACCGAGGATTCGGCGAGCACACCGGGTACGTCGGAGGTGCGCCCCATCCAGCGCACCGAGCCGTCGAGCCCCAACTCCGTGCACTGCGCGCGCAGTTGGGGCTCGTCCGCGCCCGCGCCATGGATCCGCAGCTCCCAGTCGGGCCGGAAGGGCGCGACCTTGGCCCAGGTGTCGAGCAGCATGTCGACACCCTTCTGGTCCGCGAGCCGTCCGATGCTGGCGACCACCTTCTCGGTGCGCGGGGAAGGGACGGCCGGCAGATGCGCGAGGGCGTTGGGCATATGGCCGACGTTGTCGAGCCCCTCGTGGATCCAGATGTCCGCGTCCTCCTGGGTCAGCGCGAGCCAGCGGTCCACGTGCGGGTAGTGCCGCTTGATCCAGTGGTAGCGGTGGCAGGCACGGGAGTACGCGAAGGACTCATGGCTCATGCCGACGATCCGCAGGTGCGCGGTGTCGACCTCGCGGAGCCATTCCATGGGCCAGACCTGGGTGGCGATGACCACCGAACCCGGTTGTGCGCCCTTGAGGATGCCGGCGAGTTCGGCCACGGCACGCTGCTTGTCGGCCAGGCGGGCGGCCTCCCTGCGGCGGGCGGCGGGGTTCAGGCGCTGCAGACCGGTGATCCTGCGGGCCGTGCGCGGATGGCTCGGGTACAGGGCGGTGACCGGGTAGCCCGGGTTCTCGGGCAGCGGCATCTTGAGCTCCGCCTCGTGCACACCGATGACGTGCACACGATGGCCGCGGTCCGTGAAGAGGCGGGCCATCTGATGGGTCCAGCCGGCCACACCGCCGAGTTCGTCCACGGTGTTGCCCAGCAGGAACAGCTCGCGGTGGGTCATCGCGTACGGTCCTTCCGGCCGGAGCGGTCACTGAACAGCTGCTCGACGACCGCCCGGGCCGATCCGCCGTCGTCGTAGGCGCCGAACCTCGCGGCGAACTCCCGCCGCGTCTCCTGCCATTCGCCGTCGCTCTCCTTGAGCCCGGCGAGCGTGCGCAGCAGTTCCTCCTGCGTCTCGACCACGGGGCCGCCCGAGCGGGACCGCAGATCGAAGTAGCTGCCGCGTTCGGCGGCGTAGGTGTCGAGGTCGGGGGCGAAGTGGATGATCGGGCGGTCCAGGAGGGCGAAGTCGAACATGATCGAGGAGTAGTCGGTGATCAGAACGTCGGCCAGACACTGGATCTCGCTGACGTCGTGGTACGCCGACACATCGAGCACGGTGCCCGACGGGGTGGTGGGCAAGGTGGCCGTCTCCATGTAGTGGGCGCGGACGAGCAGCACGTGGGTGTCACCGAAGCGCTCGGCGAACTTCCGTACGTCCAGCGCCAGTTGCGCCCTCTTGTTGCGGGGTGTGCCACGGAAGGTCGGCGCGTACAGGACGACCGTCTTGTGGTCGGGGATGCCGAGCTCTTCGGCGAGCGCCGGGCGCGGGAAGCGGCCCTCGCGCTCGTCGCGGCGGCGGGCCTCGACGAGCCGGTCGTTGCGCGGATAGCCGACGCGCAGCAGCCGGTCCTCGGGGATCCGGTAGGCGTGCGCGAGGGTGTGCACGTCGTGCTCGGAGCGCACCAGGAAGTGGTCGAACCGGCCCACCGCGCGGGCCAGTCGCTCCCGCTCCGGTGCGTTCTGCGTCCTGTGGCGGATCTCGTCGAAGCCCATGCGCTTGTACGCGGAGCCGTGCCAGGTCTGCAGATAGGTGGTGTGGGACGGCTTGGTCAGGGCGTGCGGGAAGCCCTGGTTGTCCACCCACCACTCGGCGCGGGCCAGCGCCCACAGATACGGCCAGGACCAGCGCCGCACGAGCCGCGCGTCGGACGGAAAGCCCTCGGGCGACGAGGCGTACGACCAGGTGGCGCTCAATCCGGGGCGTTGGGTGCGCAGTTCCTCGTACAGGGCGCGTGGGCTGTCCCCGTAGCACTTGCCCATGTGGCTCTCGAAGACGACGCTCGCGCGCCGCACCGGCAGCTTCGACAGCAGACCGTGGTAGACGCGCAGCTTGAAGCGCTGCGAGTGCAGCGCGTCGCGGCGCTTGCGCAGCTTCTTCGCCATCCTCTTGAGCACGCGTGCGGGACGGAAGTTGGCGAGGTAGCGCACGGCCGCGTCGGCCTTGCGGGCGGCCTTGCGGCGGGGCAGCAGACAGACCGCGAGGTGGTGCTTGGCGGTGACGTAGGGCTGCCAGGTGTCGGCGGTGAGCCGGGACAGGCGCGGTCTGCCCGGCAGTGCGGCCGAGCCGCCGCGTACGGTCTCCGGATCGGCCAGCAGATCGCACGGGGGCGCCGGTTCGCCGTCGATGACGAGGTGGAGCCTGGGGTCCCAGACCCGGTCGCCGATGCCGCGCGGACGCAGCCGGGCGGTGAGCGGGAGCCGGGCGCGCCAGACGACGGCGTGCTCTTCGAGGCTGATCTCGTCCACCGGCAGGGCGAGGGTGGTCTCGCCCGCGTCGCGCACCTTGAGGACGAGGCTCGCGGTGATGTTCTCGTACGCCGAGGGTCCGAAGGGCAGGGCGGTCTCGCCTTCGACCACCAGCACGCCCTGTTCGCTGCGGCAGCCGGTGATCCGGCCGAGCAGCCGCTGCTCGGCCGCGGTGCGGTACTGGTGCCCGAGTCCGGTGAGTTCGTACGCCTCGGTGGTGTGCCCGGGCCCCCAGTAGACCCGGCCCTCGTGCTGCACGAGCGGGGAGACCGCGGTGCCTGGTCGCGCCAGGGCGTACGCGGCCAGGCGTGCCCCCTGTGCGTCGCCGTCCGCGAGCAGCCGGACCGCCACCCTTTCCATGGGCGGGAGTTCGGCGAGCTCCGCGTCGTCCACGAGTCCGTCGAGGGCCTGGGCGCATGCGGTCACCGCCGCCGCGCAGGCCGACGGTCCGAGGCCGAGCAGGCCCTGGAGCCCCGGCAGTACGTGGTCGCCGAGGAAGGCCAGGCGCGCCGCACGCCGTAGCGAGGGTGCGTCGAGGAGCTCTGCCGTGCGGCGCTGCGCGGCGGCCGAGGCCGGCAGATCCCGCAGCGGGTCGGGGGCGGCGCGACGGGTGGTGATCAGATTCGGTACGAGGGCGATCCGCTCGGCGGCCAGGGCGAGTTCGGCCCCTTCGGCGAACGGGTCGAGCTTCGCCCGCCGCACGCAGTAGCCCGCTCGCAGCGTGTCCCGGGTGACCAGCTCGGGGGCCTGTGCCACGTCGGTGAGGGTCCGGGAGCGGGCGAACAGCTCCGGCTGCCAGTCGGGCACCTGCTCCTTTCCGCCCTTGCCGGTCAGCCGCCGCCAGCGGCCCGCGACGAGATCGGCGCCCGTGCGTTCGGCGGCGGCGCAGAGGTTGCGTGCGGCGTTCCGGTCGAGGAGCTCACCGGGGGCGAGCGGGATCACATAGGTGCCGCGCGGCGCGCCGATCCGTACCCGGTGCGGGTGTTCGGCGGCGAGTGCGGCCGCCGCCTCGGACGGCGCACCCACCAGCGCGGCCTCGGTGCCGGCGAGGGTCTGGGCGAGCACCGAGCTCACGGAGGCGGCCAGTTCCCGGGGTGAGGTCTGCTCGTCGCAGGTGAGGGCGACGCTGACCCAGCACAGATCCGCGGTGCTCATCGCGCCTCCACCCCGCCTCGCAGCATCGCGTCGGCCACCGCGGTGGCCGCGGTGCCCCGGTCCAGATCGCAGAAGGTGTCGCGGAACCGCTCGTACGCGCCCTCGTACTCGACCGCTGTCGCGGGCAGTCCGCGCAGCGCGGCGATCACCTCCTCACCGGTCCGCAGCAGCGGGCCAGGGGCCTGGGCGGCGAAGTCGAAGTAGAAGCCGCGCAGGCCGTCCCGGTACTGCTCCAGGTCGTAGGTGTGGAAGACCATCGGGCGGCCGGTCTGCGCGAAGTCGAACATCATCGACGAGTAGTCGGTCACCAACACATCGGCGATCAAAAGGAGTTCGGCGGCGTCCGGGTGGCGGGAGACATCCCGTACGAAGGCGGACTCCGGGACCGAACCGCCCACCAGGTAGTGGCGCCGCACCAGCAGCACGTGGTCTTCGCCGAGCGCCGCCTGCGCGGCGGCGAGGTCGAGCTTGAGGTCCATGCCGTAACGGCCGGACTTGCGCGGCTGGTTCTCCCGCCACGTGGGCGCGTACAGGATGACGCGTCTGCCGTCGGGGATGCCGAGCCGCTCGCGTACGGACGCGGCGACCTTGGCGCGGTCGGGGGCGTGCAGTACGTCGTTACGGGGATAGCCGCTGGGCAGCACCTCGCCGGTGTAGCCGAAGGCTCCCGAGAGGACCGGTGTGGAGAAGCTGTTCGGGGAGACGAGCAGCGACCATTGCGCGGCAAGCCGCGGCAGGCTCTCGATGTAGCGCGGATCGGCGGAGGAGGTACCGGCGACGTCGCGGCCGATGCGCTTGAGCGGGGTGCCGTGCCAGGTCTGCACGACGAACTGGCCGGGGGCCCGCTCGAACCAGTCGGGCAGCTGGCTGTTGGTGACGATGTACCGGCTGCGGGCGAGCGCCTCGTACCACTCGGCGCTCCACTGCGTGACGGACTGTGTCCCGGTGGGGAGCTCGACCTGTTGGTCGCGCACGACCCACAGATGGTTCAACTCACCTCCGCGCCTTAGCAGTTCCTCGTGGACGGCGCGCGGCGAGTCGGAGTACTGGCGTCCCCCGAAGCTCACGTACAGGACTGTGTCGCGCAGCGGCTGGGTCCGCTGCCGGCCGTACCGCTGCTTCAGGCCGTCCTGCGCACCGCGCCCGCGATCGGCCGCCGGCAGTGCGGAGCCCGAGGTGATGAGGAGCTGGTCGTGGTGGCGGCGCTGCAGGGTGAACTCCCGCCCGTCCAGCTCGCGCGCGACGGGCACATCGCCGTGCAGGGCGCTGGCGATCAGGAGCGGCACCCGCCGGTCGGGGTCGCGCTCGCCCTCCTCGCGTACGAACAGATACCAGTCGCCCTCGGCGAGCGGTAGCGCTCCGGCCGCCCCGGGGACGGCCTGCGGACGCAGGGTCGCGGTGAACCGCCCGTCGGCGAAGGCGAGTTGCCCGAGCACCTCCTCCTGGTGGCCGCTGTGCACGAGAACCAGCTCGCGCCGGCGGCCGTCCGCGCGGGGAAAGCTGCCTTCGAGTTCCAGGAGGCCCTCGTCGGTCCACCGCAGGGCGTCCACGACGGGCCGTACGTCCTGTTCGCGCAGCTCGGTGTTGCCCGAGGGGTTCGCCAGGACCATGAGTTCACGGCCGCCGCCGAGACCGTAGCGCCCGGGCGCGATGTCGGGTCGCACCGCCAGCGACGCCCAGGCCCCGCCCTTGCGCACCACGCCCACGCCCCACGGGTCGGCGGGACCGTCGCCGGACCGGAGCAGTTCCAGGGGCACTTCGGCGGTGAAGGTACGGCCTTCCACGCGTACGGGCAGATCACGGCTCTCCCGGCTGCGCCAGTTCTCAACCCTGACCGCTTCGAGAGCGGCACCTTCGCCCGGCGCCAACTCGCCGGTGATCACCAGGTGTTCATCCGTCACCTGGTGCTCGACCAGGCGCTGCCCGGGCCGGTCCACGCGGAGCCGGAAGCGGCCGCCGCTGAGGGTGGGCACGACCCGCAGGAAGTCCTCCAGGTAGCGCACCGGCACCGGACAGGGCCCGCTCATCCGCACCGGTCCGGTGCGCGGCCTCGGCCCTCCGGCGACCGCGCCCATCTCCAGGTTCCAGGTCGTGCTCGACCGGCCGGTGACCAGCTTGCGTACGTCGACCACCGTCTCGAAGCCGGCCCGGTCGTAGTTGTGCAGCCCCTGGCGCGAGGCGAGCGTCGCCTCGCGCGAGGCGCGCGTACGCAGCTTCAGCGGCAGTGCGCGGCGTCCGGCCCGCAGCCACGCGATCCTGGCGCGGGCCGCGATCCGGCCGGGCGGCAGATTGCGTACGTAGGCATGGCCGGTCAGCCGGAGCCCGCCGTCCTCGTCCCAGGCGGCCCGCGTGATCCTGGCCTCCAGGGGCAGGTCCGCACGGCTCACGGCGGTGGTGCGGGCCGGCAGCGGTGCGGTCAGGACCGGGAACTCGGCTCGCCGTCCGCGCCAGGTGCGGCGGGCGCGGAAGGCATGGTGGTTGGCCTTCTGGAACGCCATGAAGGCGAGCAGTTCTTCGATACGGCGCTCGCGGATGAGCCGCCAGCGCACCCGCAGCCCGAGCGGCAGTGCGTCGAGGACCGCCGGCTCGATGGTGTCCACGAAGGAGTTGGCCTCATCGATGAAGGCCTGGTGGTAGGCGCCGTCCCCGTCGGGCAGCGCCTCCATGAACATCCACAGGTCGCCGGAGACGACGCTCTCGTCGTAGCGCCGTTTGGCCTCGGCCCACCGGTTGTCCTCGGGCGCCTGCGCGAGCCGGTCGCCCAGATAGCGGCTGGCCGCCGTCACCGAGGCGGCGCGGTCCTTGATGGCCCGTGGCACGGCACGCCGGTTGGAGATCGAACCGTCCCGGTCGCGCCACAGGTACACGGTGTCGGCGAGCACGTCGACACTGCGCGCCTCGAAGTGCGCGGGCAGCACCACCGGGATGTCCTCGAAGAGCACCCCCTCGGGGAAGGCGAAGGCGTGCCGGTCCCAGAAGTCCCGCCGGAAGACCTTGTTGCAGGCGATGCGGTCGCCGAGCAGCTGCCAGTCCCGGGTGACGTGGGTGGCGCTGCGCGTGGTGGCCATCACCTTGCGGAACATCGGCGACTGCTGCTGAGAGCCGTCCGCGCGCAGCCGGTGGACGTTGCCCGTCACGAAGTCGGAGCCGCTCTCGCCGAGCATGGCGAGCATCCGCTCGTACGCCTCTGCCGGGATCACGTCGTCGCTGTCCACGAAGGCCAGATGGACGCCGCGTGCTTCGCGCACTCCCGCGTTGCGGGCCGCGCCGAGCCCGGCGTTGGCCTGGTCGACGAGGCGGAAGCGGTGGTCACCGTCGGCGAACCGCCGGGCGATCTCCTGGCTTGCATCCGTGGAGCCGTCGTTGACCATGACGACTTCGAGATCGGTCATGCTCTGCCCGGCCAGCGATTCGAGGCAGGCGCCGAGGTAGTCCTCGACGTTGTAGATGGGGACGACGACGCTGAGGCGGGCTGTCATGCGCTGCGCACATTCCTTCCGGAGAACGGCGTTGGACCTTCGCGTTAACAACCGGTGTCCGCACCACGGGTCACCCGGGCTGAGCCATACGGGTGATCAAAAGGAGCGGCCCCCGTGCGGGGAAGGCACGGGGACCGGTCGTCAACTCGGAGTTTGGAAGCGGGAGTTCACGGCTTGACCGCGATGCGCCCCTCGTCCATCCGCAGCAGCAGCAGCCGCTCCCCCGTCTTCTCCAGGAACTCGTCCACGGCCTGGCGCGAACCCTGCCAGTAGCCGTAGTCGTCGATCAGCAGGACGCCGCCGGGCACCAACCGCTCGTAGAGGTGGTCGAGTTCGTGCTTGGTGGAGGCGTACCAGTCGGTGTCGAGCCGCAGGATCGCGATCTGCTCGGGGGCCTCGCCGGGCACGGTGTCCTCGACCTTGCCCTGGACGTAGTGCACCCGCTCGGCCGGGTAAGGCACGTTCTCGAAGCCGGACTTGACGTCGTCGAGCGTGGCGACGGCCCAGATCGGACGGTCCTTGCCCTGGACGGCGAGGAGGTCGGCGGCGGACTTTCCGTCGCGTCGCAGATCCTCTTCGGTGGGCTCGGTCATGCCCTCGTACGTGTCGAAGAGGTACAGATCGCGGTCGCTGACACCACAGTTGAGCAGGGTCTTCGCGCAGGCCTGCATCGAACCGCCGCGCCAGACCCCGCACTCGACGATGTCGCCGGGGATGTTGTGCTTCACGACATGCCGGGTCGCGAGGATGAAGGCGTTCAGACGCTCCGGCGAGGTCATGGTCCAGGGCTTGACCGCGCGGATCGTGTCCTTCGCCTCGTCGTCGTAGTCGACGGGGAGGTTGAGCCCCTTGGGCTTCGCCTTGGCCGCCGGAGCGGACGCGGCCTTGGGAGCGGCTGCCCGCGGCTCGGGCACTCCCGGCCGCGAGAGCTGGTAGCCGGTGAGGGTGCGCAGGGTGCCGTTGACGGCGTTCTTCCATGCCATACGCGCGGACCCTACGCGGAATTCCCTCCACAGTCACTTTGCGTCAACTTGCGGTTACTCACCGTACGTTGGGGTGGGCGGCTGGTGTCGCCCGGCCGCCTCCCGGCGGACCGCTCAGCCGACCTGCTGCGGAACCGCGCCACCAGGCACGCAGCCGGCCCGCGCGGGCAGCGGCTTCGGCGCGGGAACACCGTCGACTCCCCCGATCCGGTTGGCCCACCAGCAGGTCACTCCGCGTACGACGCGCATCCGCAGCGCCGGGTAGGACACCGGCCGTTCGAAGACCCCCACCGAGTCGCCCCAGTACGCGTTCTTCGCGTCGATGCCCGGGTAGTCGTGCCGGATCCCCTGGAACGGCGGGAAGTCCGTGTGCACTTCCTTGAGCGTGAGCCCCGACCACGCGGCGAGCGCACGGAATCCGTCCGGGTAGTACCGCCAGCAGTCCTGCGCGTCGTGCACATGGCCGCGCGAGGGTGCGGTGATGAAGGCGCGGCCGCCCGGCTTGAGCACCCGCGCGATCTCCAGCATCGTCCCCCAGAAGAAGGGGATGTGCTCGAACGCCTGCCCCGACAGCACGAAGTCGGCGCTGCGCGACTTCACGGGGATGCGGTACGGCCGGGTCATCACGCGGTCGACGTTGCGCCCGTCGAGCACGTCCACTCCGACGTAGTCGATGTCGCGCCCTTCGAGCAGCGCCCTGTGGGTGCGGACCTGACGGTCGGAGATACGCGATCCCAAGTCCACGACTCGGGATCGCCCTTGGGCGGGCATGTACTGCTCGACGCAGAGCTTCATGTGGGCGTAGGCGGAAGGGTGCATCAGGGGTCCTCTCGGATGGTTTCCCCCCTCAACTGCCGCGCACCGGGCCGGGCTACGGTCTGCGTCAAGTTGGGTACATTCGTGCCGTGTCCGCGGGCAGCGCACCCGGCTGCGGATTCCCGCGGACCCGGTGGCGGCCGAGAAGGCGTTCCGTGTCAGGCCCACGTCCGCAGCAGCTGCGGCAGGGGCAACAGGAGCACGTCGATGTGGAGTTCGGCCGCGCCCTCGGACGTGGCAAGACCGATCCCGTACGCCCTCATCCGGTGCCGCTGCGGCCGGGCCCCGGCGGCGTCCCCGGGCACGTCCGCGAACAGGACGGGCAGGCTCTCACCGAGTGCGGCGGCGGTGAGGCGTACCGTGCAGCGTTCCCAGGGCGTTCGCTTCGCCGGGAACAGATCGGCGAGCGGAATCCCGGTCCGTACGAGACTGCCGTCGCCGTCGGCCGTCACCTCCGCGCTGTACGAGCGCGCCACTCGCTCACCCGCCCGCTCCAGGATCGCCTCGGCACGCACCACTCCCAAGGCGGCCAGATCGGGCAGTGAGCTGCGCGCCTCCAGATGGAGGCGGCCGTCGACCACACCGGTCTGGACCGGACCGAGGTCCTGCTCGGCGAACCGCTTGCGGGTCTGCCCGGTGATGTCGAACCAGGCATCGGGCAGGGCGAGTTCGCCGGCGCGGAAGCAAGGGTGCCCCGCGTAGGCCCGCTCCCCGTCCACCACGACCGCGGGACCGCCGTCCCGCAGGCACTCCAACACGGCGATCATGGCGTCGAGTTCGCCCTTCTCGGCGAGCCGGAGCAACAGCACCTGGTCCACCGAGAGCTTCCGCAGGGCGTAGTCGCTCGCGTACTCGGCATGAAGGGCGCCCACCCCGTCGCAGACGGCGCGCTGCACCTCGGCGTCGAGTTCGAGGAACTCCGCGCCGATCAGCCGCGCCACCTCCCACGTGAAGTGCCGCTGGTGAATCCACTCCCGCCCACGCCCCGGCTCCGAAAGCCGCCGCGTGAGCTCGAAGAGCTGCCGGGTGCCGCGCAGCCGGTCGAGGGCGCGGTAGGAGACCGTGGCGTTCGTCGCGTCGTCACGGCGTACGGCGAAGTAGTAGTCGTAGTCGGCGAGTACGGTGATGCGCCCGGCCCTGAAGCAGGCCTCGAGCGTGAACGGCTGATCGCTCAGGACCGGCAGCTCCTCGCTGAACCGCAGACCGTGCCGCTCGATCAACTCCCGGCGGAACAGCTTGGTGTTGGAGAGCGCCCAGGGCAGCGCGGAGTCGTACAGCGTCACCTCGTCACGGCTCTCGGCGAAGACCGCCTTGGACACCCAGCGCCCGTTCACCCCGACCATCCGCCCGAGCACGACGTCGCTGCCGAGCCGGTCGGCGGCGTCCACCATGCGCTCCAGCGCCTCGGTGCCCAGACAGTCGTCGGCGCCGACGAAGAACACATACCGGCCGCGCGCCAGGTCGAGTGCCCGGTTGCTGGGTGCGGCCGGGCCGCCCGAGTTCTCCTGGCGTACGACGGTGAGGACACCGGGGTGCAGCTCGGCGAACCGCTGAAGTTCCTTGTCGCCGCCGTCCGTCGAGCCGTCGTCGACGGCCACGATCTCGATCCGGCCGGTCCCGATCGTCTGCGAGACCAGCGAGGTCAGACAGTCGGTCAGATACGGCATGGTGTTGTACACAGCGACGATCACACTGACATCCGGCACATTGCCGGGGGTGTTGGGCATGCCCTGCAAACGACCGAGCGCGCCGCTCGTTGCACGGCCGCCGACGGAGCCTGCCGCATCAAGTGACGCTGCGTACACGCGAATCGCCTCTGGATACCCGACAATTGGGATTAACGTTACGTAATGCATAGAAATGGTCACGCTACGTGCTAGCGTGCCGGATCATGTCAGCACCACCGGACGGGCGGCCGGGACGCCCTCGCCGCCATCTCCTGTACGTCGCCATCGGCTTCCCACCCGCCGCGAAGAGCTCCACCTACCGCTTGCGCGAGACGGCCAACCAGATGTGCGCCGCGGGCTGGGACGTGACCGTGGTGACCATCGCACGGGACTCCTGGGAGCTGGAGGCCGGCATCGACCCGACCCTCCTCGACGGGGTCGATCCCCGGGTGCGAGTGATCGAACTCCCGTTGCGCAGAGCCGATCTGGAGACGGATCTCCGCCGCTTCCCGGAGGCTCGCGCCGTCGATCCCGCGGGCTGGGTCAAGCGGTTGCGGGTACGGAACCAGGAGTCCTTCCCCGAACCCGCCTTCGGAGCCTGGCGGCAGGCCCTGGAGCGTGCGGCCGTCGATCTGCACCGGACCCGGCCCGTCGACCTGACCCTGGTCACCAGCACGCCCTACGTGACGCTCTCCGCGGCCTGGGCCCTGTGGAAGGAGCACCAGGTCCCGTACGCCGTCGACTTCCGCGACGGATGGTCGGTGGACGTCGTGGGCACCAAGGTGGCCTTCGGCCCGGACAGTCCCGAGGGACGCTGGGAGCGGAAGGTGCTCGACGAGGCGGTCTCGCTCTGGGTCGTCAACGACGCCATCGCCGAGCACTACCGCACGCGCTACCCGCACCTGGCCGACCGGGTGTCGGTGGTACGCAACGGCTACGACGCCGGCAGCGTGCCCGACGTGACCGCACGCCAGGCCTCGCAACGCCCCCTCACCTTCGGCTATCTGGGCGTGATCAGCTCCCCGGCCGGGCATCTGCGGACCCTGCTCGACGCGTGGCGCGAAGCCCGCGCGAGCGAACCGCTGCTGGCGGACGCGCGCTTCGAGGTGCGCGGCCACAGCGGCTTCGGTGCCGAACGGGGCGGCGGGCAGAAGATCGAGCTGCTGCGGCAGGCCGAGAAGGCGGGGGTGCACTTCGGCGGCCCGGTCAAGAAGGCGGAGGTCGCCGGTGTGTACTCCGGCTGGGACGCGCTGGTCCTTCTCGTGATCGGCGGGCGGTACATGACGTCCGGGAAGGTCTACGAGTACGCCGCGACCGGGCTGCCCATCGTCTCGGCGCACGCCGTGGACCATGACGCCTCCCACGTTCTGGACGGGCACCCGCTGTGGACCGGCGCCTGTGGCCTGGACCGGAAGAAGCTCGTCGAAGGCTTCGCCCACGCGGCCCGTCTCGCCATCGCGACCGGCCCCGAGCAGCGGCTCGCCGCGCAGCACCACGCGCGACGCCACGAGCGCTCCGCGCTGATGGCGGCCGGGGCACGTGACCTCACCGCGCGCATGGACCGCCGGACCGTGCTCTGCGGAGGAACAACCTCGTGACCGACATCCTGTTGATCGCCGCCAACCGTCCCGAACCAGGTGTGTTCACCGATGCTGTGAGCGCTCTGCGAGAGCTCGGCGCGACCGTACGACTGGCCGTCGGCTTCGAACTGGGTGACGAGGACGAGGCCTTGGCGCGTGCGGGCGTCGAGCTCCACCAGCTCCCGCCCACCTTCCATGGTCGGTCGTCCGTGGTGCGCCGCGAAGCCGAGCACGTGACTCCCGGCGAACGTCTGTGGCTGCGCTCGGCACCGGACGGCCGGTTGCGTTCGCTGGCCCGCGAGGCCCGGATGCTGGTCGCGCTCGACGCGGATGCCGTGTACATGGTGTGGCGTCTTGCCCGGCGTCACCGCGGGGCGAGGGCGCTGTTCGGCGTGCTGCCCGCCGTGCGCGCGGTGCGCTGCGACCTGGACCTCACACCCGCGAACCGGTTCCGCGCCGCGCTGCCCTCCCCCGCGGTCCTGGCGGGCGACGCGCGGCGCGCGGCCCGCCGGCTACCGGGCAACCTGGTACGTGCCGGCACCGTACGACGGGTGATGCGCACACCTGCGGGTGCCCGCATGTGGCGCTCCTTGGTGGCGCTTCCCGCGCTGCCCCAGCGCACCCGGGCCACCCTCGGCCGGCACGTGGCCGAAGGCATGCACTGGGCCGGCCGGCCGTCCGGAGCCGCCCTGACCCTGCTCGAATCCGGGCACCGGGTGGCGGACCTGGAACTGCGTACCGCCCTGTACGACGAGGCGGCAAAGGCCGAGATCGGCGCGGGCCTCGCGCCGCGTGCGCTGCCGGATGCCGTCGCGGCCTGGCTGCGGCTGGCCGACCGCAGGCTCGCCGAGGGCGACCGCATCGAGGCGGCCACCGCCCTGCACAACGCGCTTCCGCTCGCCTTCCACCGCTCCGTGCACATCGACCGGCTGACCTCACCGCTCGCCGATGACGTCCACGGCTTCACCGGTCCCCTCCTGGCCTCGCGAGCGCTCGACACCGTGGCCGCCGCGGCACGCGGGCGCGCGACGCCCGCTGCGGCGCCGCCCGCGGACCGCCCGCTTCGGCTGCTGGTGGTCACGAGCACCAACGCCAACTTCCTGCAGCTGGTCCTCGAGGAGTACGCCAACCGCCCCGACGTCGAACTGCGCTTCCTCGACCTGTCGCAGAACAAGGAACTGAGCACCATCTCCTGGTCGCACTGGCGGATCCTGGCCGACCGCCTGGACGCGTACACCGCCTACCGCAACCGGGTCGAACGAGCCATGCGGCCTCATCTGGACTGGGCCGACACGGTGTTCCTCGACTGGTGCACCGGGCCTGCCGCGATGCTGACCACCATCGATCCCGGGACGGCACGTGTCGTGCTGCGGTTGCACAGCTACGAGGCGTTCACCCGCTGGCCGCTGCTCGTCGATTTCTCCCGCGTCGACGAACTCCTCTTCATCGGCGACCACTTGCGTGAGCTGTGCACCTCGTACGTGCCGCAGCTGGCGGGCGGCGGCGCACCGGCCATGCGGGTGCTGCACAACGCGGTGGACCTGACACCGTTCGCGCGCCCCAAGTCCGACGACGCCCGCTTCACACTCGGTCTGATCGGGGTCAGCCAGGTCGTCAAGGACCCGATGTGGGCGCTCGACGTCCTGGAACGGGTGCGAGCACACGATGAGCGCTACCGGCTCGTGATCGTGGGCAACATGATCAGCCCCGAGACCAGCCGCGCCGCCCACGACTACCGGGCCGTGCTGGATGCCCGGCTGGCTCCGCTGGAGCGGATCGGCGCAGTCGAGCGGCGCGCGCAGACGGACGACGTGGCCCACTGCCTCACCGACATCGGGGTGATCCTCAGCTCGTCGGTACGCGAGAGCCGTCATCTGGCGGTCGTCGAAGGTGCGGCGAGCGGCGCCGTGCCGGTCGTACGGGACTGGCCCTTCTTCTCCGGTCAGGAGCACGGCGCCCGCACGGCCTACCCGCCCGAGTGGGTCGCGGCCGATCCCGAGGAGGCGGCCCACCGGATCCTGCGCACCACGTCCGATCCGGAACGGTGGCGGGCCGAGGGCGAGGAATGCGCCAAGCACGCCCTGTCCACCTGGGACTGGTCGGTGGTCCGCAGGGACTTCGACGAGGTCCTGACCGGTTCGACCGTCCGGTGACGGCGAACGAAACCGTCACCGGGCGCACGGGCCACCGCCTGGAGGGGGGCCGAGGTCGGGCCCGTATCTTGTGGCGATGCACCACATCGCGGCCGGAGTCTGACGTATGAGATCTGCCTGGCGCCACGCCCTGGCCCCCCTGCTCGTCCCCGTCGTCTTCCTCGTCCTGCAGGTGGCCGGCGGCGCCCCGCACACGACCTTCCCCGACACCACCCGCTACGCCCGCGCCGCCGAACAGCACGCGGGGCACGGCCGGGACGAGGCGCAGGCCACGGCGGTGCGGTACTTCTGCGCCCAGCGGGCGCGGGCCGAGGGCCGCGAGGCCGCGCTCGACGCGCTACCGCCGGATCTCGGCGACGTGGTGGCGAAGAGCGAGGCGGCGTGTCTGCGACGCTTCGGCGGTCTTGCCGATGTCACCACCACCGATGCCCGCTACCAGTCCATCTTCACCTCACGCTGGGCCTATCCGTGGACGCTTGTGCCGTTCACCGCGACCCTCGGGCTCGCGGACGGACTGCGGGTGCACGGACTCCTGGTCACCGGAGGCTGCGCACTGCTCGCCTTCGGACTGCTGCGCTGCGCCGGGCTCGGCCGGCGGGCGGCCATGGCCGGTCAGGTGGCCCTGCTCGCCACACCGCTCGGCTGGTGGTCCCTGCAGCCGCTCACCGAAGGGCTGACGCTGGCCTGCGTGCTCGGCTCCGTGTGGGGAGCAGTCGGGCTCCTGCGTACGAAAGGGAACAAGCCCTCTCCGCTGCCGTACGCCGCCCTCCTGGCCGGCTCACTCGTGGCGTGCTTCCTGGTGCGCTACTCCACCTCGCTGCTCCTGAGCGGGGCCGTCGCCGCGGCCGGAGCGCTCATCGCCCTCGTCCGCAGACGGGGTGCCATCGCGCCCGTCGGCGGGGCGCTGTGGGTCACGGCGGTGGCCGGCGTCGCCACGCTCGCCGGCGCGGGCGCCATCGCCGCCCTCGGTCTTCCGTCGTCCACGGTCACCCTGCAGGACACCTTCACCAAGCACTTCCGGCTGCCCCTGGTGCCGGATCCCTGGCCCAGGCTGTGGGATCTCAACTGGGCCTACTGGAGCCACTGGTGGGGCGAGCAGGTCACCCAGCCCTACTTCCTCGCGCTGACCGCGGCGGCCTGCTGGGCCCTGTGGCACCGGGCGCGGGAACTCGGCCTGCTCTGCGCCCTGATCGCCCTGCTGGGAGCGGCGCAGGTGGCCGCGCATCCGCTGGTGGGCGAGGCCGAAAGGCTCGGTGTCCTGATGTGGCTGCCGGTCGCGCTGGGGCTGCCGTTCCTGCCCGGCGCCTGGGTCGAGCGCGCCCGCGCCAAGGCCACGATGGAAGCGGACCGGGCCCGCACGGAGGACACCGTGCGGGCGTCCGAGCCGCTCAACTCACGCTGAGCGCTGACACCGCGCCGGGCACACCCCGCCGCGCGGCGGGCAGCCGTACCGAACCGCGCCGCGCCGCTGAGCCGCCTCAAGGACCGCCCCCGCCACCTCGACCGTCCGCAGCCCTTCGGCCGGCGTCACGATCCCGGTGCTCCCGGCACTCCCTGCACTCCCGGTGCCTTCCTTGCCGGACACGGCGTCACGGAAGGCCATCGCGGCCTTCCGCGGTGTCAGCGAGGGCGACATGATCCGCTTCGCCGCGCCCAAGCGGGAGCCGCTGCTCGTGGAGCACGACTCTTCGTGCAGGGCGGTGGGGCAGGCGACCACGGCGTAGTCGAGGCCGAGCGCGAGCAGTTCGGGCATCGTCGCGACCACCGGTGCGCCGCGCGCCGCGCCCTGCGGATCGCCCGCCGGGCCCATGACGCCCACAAGGTCGACGCCGTCCAGGCAGGACAGGACCCGCGCGTGGTTGCGGCCCATCGCGCCGAGGCCGACAAGTCCCGCTCGCAGCACGCTCATTCGGCCGTCCCCAGCTCCGCCATGATCTCGTTCACCGCGTCGGCGATGCACCGCACCCCGACCTCACTCACTCCGGGATGCACGGGCAGGGAGAGCACCGCCTCGCACGCACGGTCCGTCTCCGTCAGCGGCGGCCGCGCGGGGTCGTTGTACGGGCGCAGACGGTGGATGGGCGTCGGGTAGTAGACGGCGCAGCCGATGCCGCGCTCCTGCAACCGCTCGGCCAGCGCGTCCCGGTGACCGTCCGGCACCCGCACCGTGTACTGGTGGTAGACGTGCTGCGCACCGTCCGCGACCCGCGGTGTGCCCACGCCTTCGAGGAGCGAGTCGAGCGTCTTGGCGTTCGCCCTGCGCCGCTCCGTCCACTCACCGAGCCGGCCGAGCTGCACCCGGCCGATGGCCGCGGCCACATCCGTCATCCGCATGTTGGCGCCGACGATCTCGTTGGCGTAGCGCTGCTCCATGCCCTGGTTGCGCAGCAGCCGCAGCGTACGGGCGAGTTCGGAGTCATCGGTGGTGATCATGCCGCCCTCGAGGGCGTGCATGTTCTTCGTCGGATAGAAGCTGAAGGCCGCCGCGCTGCCGAAACCGCCCACGGGCCGTCCGTGCAGCTGCGCGCCGTGCGCCTGGCAGGCGTCCTCCAGGATGGCGAGGCCATGGCGCCCGGCGAGCTTCATGATGCGGTCCATGTCGGCCGGGTGCCCGTAGAGGTGGACCGGCATGACCGCCACGGTCCTCGGGCCGATCACGGCGGCCGCGGCGCTCGGGTCGAGGCAGTACGTGACGGGGTCGATGTCCGCGAAGACGGGTTCGGCGCCCACGAGACGTACGGCGTTGGCGCTGGCCGCGAAGGAGAACGACGGCACGACCACCTCGTCGCCGCGTCCGATGCCGAGCGCCATCAGGCTCAACTGGAGTGCGGAGGTACCGGAGTTCACCGCGACACAGTGCAACCCGTCGACGAGCCGCTCACCGAACTCCTCCTCGAACGCCGCCACTTCGGGCCCTTGGACCACCCGCCCACTGCGCAGCACCCGCACTGCTGCCTCGATCTCGGCTTCGCCGATCACCGGCCGCGCGGCCGGGATGGTGGGGGTGGCGGCACCCATGGACTGTCTCCGTTCGGGAGCGAGCGATGAACGCCGACGCTCCCGTGACGGGAGCCAGGCCTGCTCTCAACTCCCGTACGACGAAGGTGGTTTTGACCTCCGTCACCCATTCCACCCCAAGTGATTATGCATACGATGAACCAGATTGCCCGATTAGATCCCCCCGGCTTGTGGTCCGTGACTCAGACCCCGAACACCGCCCGCACCACCCGCCCCGCGGCGCCCCCGTCCTCGTACGGGCAAAAGCGCGCCCTGAACGCCTCGCGCAGTTTCGTCGTGTCCTCGGTGTCCCAGCCGCCGTCCCTCAGCAGCGAGATCAGCTCGTCCTCGGTCTGCGCCACCGCGCCCGGGGTCTCGCCGGGCAGGCCCGAGAGCAGGTCGAAGTACGCGCCGCGGGCGAGCCGGTAGGCCTGCCAGTCGGGGGCGTACGTGACGATCGGGCGGTTGAGGCAGGCGTAGTCGAACATCAGGGACGAGTAGTCCGTGATCAGCGCGTCGGCGGCCAGGCAGAGGTCCTCCACGCGGGCGTGGCCCGTGACGTCGAGGATCTGGGGGTGGGCGGCGAGGTCGGCCGAGGCGCCGTAGAAGTAGTGGGCGCGGACCAGGACGACGTACGACGGGCCGAGTGCGCGCACGAGCCGGAGCAGGTCGAGCCGGGGCAGGAAGCCCTTCTGGTAGTCGCGGTGCGTGGGTGCATAGAGCAGCACCTTGCGGCCGTCCCCGATGCCGAGGCCCTCGCGGATCCGCCGCACGTCCTCGGCGGCGGCCGCGAAGAAGACGTCGTTACGGGGATAGCCGAGCTCGAGGGCCTGGTACGCGGACGGGTAGACCCGCTCCCAGATCTCCGTGGAGTGCGGGTTGGCGGAGAGGCTGTAGTCCCACTGGTCGGTGTGGTCGAGGACCTTCTGGAAGCTGATGCCGTGGGTGCCCGCCGGATAGCGGCGCTGGTCGAGGCCCATCTTCTTGAGCGGGGTTCCGTGGTGGGTCTGGAGGTAGACCTGGCCGGGGCGTTTGACGAAACCGCCGGGGAACGAGGCGTTGTTGATCAGGTAGGTGGCGCGGGCCATCGTCTGCCAGTAGCGGCGCGAGCCCTCGATCACATACGGGACGCCGACCGGGACCTTGTCGCGGTGGCGACCGGAGACCACCCAGACGCCCTTGATGTGCGGCGCGAGTTCGCGGGCCTTCTCGTAGACCGCGAGCGGATTGCAGGCGAGGCCCCGGTTCCAGTACGCGCTGTACACGGCCAGGTTCGGGTCGAGTGCGCGGCGGCGGTCGGCGCGGTAGGCGAGCTTCATCACCTTCGTCCGCAGCCGCTTCTTGTGCCGGATCAGGGCCGAACGGGCCGCGCGCAGCCGCCCGTTCGCGGTCCGCAGCGTCTCGAAGGCGGTGTACGAACCGGTGGCCAGCGCACGCTGTGCGTCCCCGGCCGGTTCGTGGCCGTCCGGCCGGTAGGTGCGGTGCAGGCGCGCGGCGGCCCGGAAGAAGTCGGCGCGGTCACCGGGTCGGATCCGGCCCGGGTCCGCCAGGACGGTGAGCAAGTGATCGACGGCGTACGGGAAGAGGCGCGCACCCGCCGGCGAGCTCAGGAGTCGCTCGTACCGGTCGGTGATCGCGAAGTGCGTACGGCCCGGCGTCGTGGAGTGGCTGCCGCCGCGGCGCAGCCGCCAGCGCACACAGACGCGGTCGAGCATCCGCAGCCGCTCGCCCGCGAGCAGGGTCGAGCGGTGCACGGGGATCACGTCCTCGTACGGGCCGTCGTCGAAGTGCAGCGAGTGGGTGATCCAGAACGAGCGGCGCAGCACGCGGTTCCAGGCGGCGGGTGTCACCGCGAGCGGATCGGCTCCGGCGGCCAGTCGGTCGCCGCCCGGGCGCACCGTCTCCCACCAGTCCACCCGGTCGTGCCCGAAGAGCAGGACGTCACACATCACGTCCAGGGCGTCGTCGATCGCGTCGAGGGCGCCGGGAAGCAGCAGATCGTCCCCGTCGAGGAAGAGCAGGAACTCACCGGTGGCGCGCTCGGCGCCCGCGTTACGGGCGGCGCCGATCCCGCCGTGCCGTTCGAGTCGTACGAGCCGGACGCGTTGATCACGTTCCGCATACTCCGCGGCGATGGCGGCGCAGGCATCGGGTGAACAGTCGTCGACGACGATCAGTTCGAGGTCGCGACAGGACTGCGCGAGTACGGACTCCAGGCATTCGCGCAGGTAGCCCTGGACTCGATAGGTGGGTACGACAACGGAGAAGCGGGCCATGCCTCACGACGGTAGTCACCGGCGCGGGCCCTGTCGAAGACCTCGAAGCTTGTTGCGGAAAGGTTCCGCTTCTGTTCTGGAGCGGCTGCGGTGTGCCTAATACGGCAATGGAAGTCCTGAGGGTCACCCGATCCAGGGAACAAGTGACAGGGAGTTGACGGGAACGGGCAAAGAGGGCGGACGGCACCACCGGTCTCGCTCTGCGCAGAAAGGTCCGCCCCGTGCAGCACAGCCCCGCCTCGTCCCTGCCCCGACTCACCGTCGTCGTCCCGATCTACAACGTCGAGGACTACCTCGAGGACTGTCTGCGTTCGATCGCGGGCCAGACCCTCAAGGGCCTCGAAGTCGTCCTGGTCGACGACGGGTCCACCGACGACAGTCCGCGGATCGCCCGCGCGTTCGCCACCCGCGATCCGCGCTTCCGCTATGTCCGGCAGGAGAACGCGGGCCTGAGTGCCGCCCGTAACACCGGGGTGCGCGAGTCGGATCCGGCGATCGAGTTCCTGACCTTCGTCGACAGCGACGACGTCGTGCCGTTCGACGCGTACGAGCGGATGGTCACCAGCCTCGACGCCTCCGGCTCGGACTTCGCCACCGGCAACGTGTGGCGGCTGAGCGAGCGCGGCCGGCAGCAGGCCTGGCAGTACAAGTGGCTGACCAAGGACCGCACCCGCACCCACATCACCCGCGACACCGAGCTGCTCGCGGACCGGGTGGCCTGGAACAAGGTGTTCCGGCGCACGTTCTGGGACGCGCACGAGTTCACCTTCCCCGAGGGCCGGCTCTACGAGGACACCCCGGTGATGATCCCGGCGCACTTCCTCGCCGGCGCGGTCGACGTCCTCTCCGCCCACGTCTACTACTGGCGGGTGCGCGAGGGTTCGATCACCCGGCGGCGCAGCGAGGTCAAGGGCGTACGCGACCGGATCGCGGCCTGCGACAGCGTGAGCCGCTTCCTGGGTGAGCGTTTCCCGCAGCACAAGCGGACGTACGACCTGTCCTGCCTGCGCGACGACTTCATCTACTTCCTGGAGGGCCTGCCGATGGGCGGGCCCGAGTACCGCTCCGCGTTCCTCGCCGACACGGCCGCCTTCCTGAAGCGCTCCGACGCCTCGCTGATCCATGAACTCCCCGTCGACCTGCGGATCAAATGGCAGTTGGTACGCGAGGGACGCACCGCCGAGCTGATCGAGCTGCTCTCCTACGCGCAGCGCAACGGCACCGCCTTCGAGGTGCGCGGCGGTCTGCGCCGCCGGGCCGCCTACCCGGGCGTCGAGGGCATGCCCCGACGGCTCGCACGTCTCGGCAAGCGTGAACTGCCGGTCGTGGCGCGGGTCAGTGAGTCCCGCTGGGACGAGGACGGCAAGCTGCGGATCAGCGGCTACGCGTACGTCCGCAATCTCGAAGCCACCCGCCCCGGCCACTCCATCAAGATGGGCCTGCTGAAGTCCGCGCACAGCCGCGGACAGTTCCGCCGGGTGGCGACCCGGACGGTCTCGCGGCCCGACGCCACCGTCAACTCCGGTCAGCAGCTGCACTGTTACGACTACTCGGGCTTCGAGATGACCGTCGACCCCGAGCAGCTCAAGGTGGGCGGGCGCTGGCGGCCCGGCAACTGGCTGCTCGGGGTGGTCGTCGCCGGGCACGGCACCGTGCGCCGGGCGGCGGTGCGCGCGCTCGACGGCGCCTCCGCCCAGTCCGTCGTACGGGAACTCGGTGACGGTCTGCGTCTGGTGCTCGGCTACTCGCAAGGCCGTCTGGTGCTGCGCGTCCAGGAGTACGCGGCCCGGGTCGAGACCCATGAGCGCGAGGGCGACGACATGGTCCTGCGCGGCCGGCTGCGCTCCGGGACCCGGCCCGAGACGCTGCGCCTGACCCACCAGGACAGCGAGTGCGACTATCCGGTGGAACGGGCGGGCGACGAGTTCACGGTGCGCGTACCGCTCGCGGACCTCGAATGCGTACCGCCGACTCCGCATCGCGCGCCCAAGGAGGTCGAGCCCCAGCACGGCGACCGCTGGGCGGCCAACCTCGTCCTGCCCGGCGGCGCCCTCAAGTCCCTTGCCGCCAGCGCCGATCTGGCCCCCGGCCGCTACGACACCGGCCGCGCCCGCTACGCCGTGGGCCGTGAGGTGTGCGCCACCGCCAACGACAACGGGCAGCTGGTCGTCGAGCTGACCCGGCAGCCCATCGCGGATGTGGCGCACTGGCTGGACGAGGGTGTCCTGGTGGTCGAGGGCACGGCGGCCCAGGACAGCTGGGGCCCCGCCGAACTCGTCCTGCGGCACAGCACCGACCTCACCGAAGTCGCCGCCCCTCTGGAACGCTCGGCAGGACGCTTCCGCGCCCGCCTCGTCCCCGCCACCGCGCACGGCGGCCTTCCGCTGCCCGAGGGCCGCTGGTATCTGTTCCTGCGCGAGAAGCACGAGGCCGGGGAGGGTGTGCCGGTGCGGGTGCTCGCCTCGCTGGGCAGCGCGCTGCCCGTGGTCAAGGAGTGCGACGGCCGCGAGTTCGGCGTCGACCGGCGCTTCGGTGACCGGCTGCTCATCGACTCGGGCCCGGCCCTCGCGGCCGTCGAACGCGGCGCGTACCGCCAGGCCGAACTCCGCACCCGCCACTACCCGGTGCAGCGCGCGCTGCCGCTGCGCGCAAGCGTGCTCTACCTGGACGGCGAGTCACCGCGCGCGATCCACGAGGAACTCCTCGTGCGCGGCGCCGAGTTGGAGCACCTCTGGGTCACCCACGACCAGCAGACCCAGGTACCGCCGACCGCACGTGGCGTCATCCAGGGCAGCCGCGAGTGGTACGAGGCGCTGGCCCGCGCCCGCGTGATCGTCACGTCCGGGCACCTGCCCGACTGGTTCGAGCGCCGCGAGGGCCAGCGTGTGGTGCAGACCTGGCAGGGCACCCCGCTCAAGCGCGTGGGCCTGGACCTCACCGACACGCTCTACGCCGACCACTCCCACCTCGACGCCCTGCCGCGCCTTGCGGCGCAGTGGAGCCTCCTGGTCTCCCCCAGCCGGCACGCCTCCGCGGTGCTGCCGCGCTCGCTCGGGTACGAGGGTGACGTCCTGGACGCCGGATCGCCGCGCAACGACGTGCTGTTCGCCGAGGACCGGGTGAAGATCGCCGACCGGGTACGCGCGGAGCTCGGCCTCTCCCCCGATGACGACCGCCGCATCGTCCTGTACGCCCCGACCTACCGCGACCACCTCGCCCACTCCGCGGGCCGCTTCCGCCACGAGCAGGCCCTCGACTTCGCGGCGCTGGAACGCGCGCTCGGCGAGGACCACATCCTCCTGGTGCGCCGCCACCCGCTCGCGGCGGGCCGTCTGCTCGGCGCCAACGCCCCGTTCGTACGGGATGTGACCACGTACCCGAACGTGACCGAACTCCTGCTGATCGCGGACGCGTTGATCACCGACTACTCGTCGCTGATGTTCGACTTCGCGCACACCGGGCGGCCACTGCTCTTCCACACGTACGACCTGGAGCACTACCGCGACACGGTGCGCGGCTTCACCCTCGACTTCGAGGCGGCCGCACCGGGACCGCTGCTCGCGACCGCCGGCGAACTCATCGAGGCGCTGCGCGATCTGGACGCGATGGCGGCGCGGCACGCGGACGCGTATGCGGCGTTCCGGCAGGCGTACGGGGACGCGGACGACGGGCGGGCGGCGGCGAGGGTCGCGGACTGGATTCTGGGGTGAGCCGGACAGACCCCGCCCTCCCGGGGGCCGAACCCTTTCAACCCTATCGGCGCCCACTGGCAGTCGCCGTCGCCCAAGGCGCCACCGCCGTCATGGGCGGCCGCCGCTCCCTGCGTCCCAGCCCCTACCTGGTCTTCGGCACCCTCTTCTGGGTGCTGATGACGGCCGCCGCATGGCGCGTCCCGGTCTGCTGCGACTTCGGCCAGCACGCGGCCGTGGTCGAACGGCTCAAGGCCGATCTCCTCGACCCCGCGCATCCGATGGCGGCGGCCCCCGGCGACGGCAGTGCGTATTACTCCCCGTACGCCGTCCTCCAAGGCCTCATCGCCAAGGTGACGGGCCTCGCGGGCTGGCAGGTCGTCAAGCTCTCCGGCGCGGTCAACCTCCTGGTGCTGCTCACCGGCATCGGCCGCTTCGTGAAGGCACTGACCCCCAGCCGCTGGGCGCCGCTGCTCGCGCTCGCCTGCATGGTGCTGCTGTGGGGTACCAAAATGGCCTGGTGGAGCGGGTACTTGGGCCTGATGTCGATGACCGGCCATCTGCCCTTCCCGTCGACGTTCGCGATCGGTCTGGCCTTCTGGGCCTGGGCCCTGACGGCCCGCCTCGCCCGCGACGGCGGCCCGCTCCTCGCGTACGCGGGACTCGGCGCGCTCTGCGGCCTGATCCTCCTCATCCACCCGATCTCCTCGGTCGCGGCGATGATCGGTGTCGTCGCCTTCGTCCTCGGGTGGGGCCTGCGCGCGGCTCCTGAACGGTCCCGTCGCCCGGCCCTCGGCTGGGCGCTCGCGGCGCTCACCGCGGCCCTGGTGATCCTCACGTGGCCGTACTACTCGGTCTTCGCCCTCCTCGGCGACAGCAGCGTGGACGGCATCCACCGCCAGTTGTACGACGCGATGCCCGAGCGCTTCTGGCTGGCCTTCCTCGGACTCCCCGCACTCGTGGCCAGATGGCGGCGCGACCGGCGCGATCCGCTGGTGCTGATGTTCGTGCTCGGCGCCGCGACCATCGCGTACGGCTGGGTCTCCGGGCATTACACGTACGGGCGGATCATGGGACTCACCCTGATCCCGCTGCAGTTCGCCCTGGCCGTCGAGCTGGCCGGCCCCCGGCCCTGGACCTGGGGGCGGCGGGTGCTCGCGACCCTGTGCGGGGCCGGTCTCGCGCTGAGTTTCCTCTCCGTGCAGGCGGGCGCGGTCGTGCCGCGCGCCCTGGATCCGGTCGGCTTCGACCAGCCGCCGCGCTGGCCCTCGTACGACTGGGCGGCGCGGCATATCGCGCCGGGCGAGGTCGTCCTGACCGACAGCTACCGCGCCACGCGCTCCCTGCCGGGTTACGGCCCGAACCTCGTGGCACCGGCGTGGCCGGACGCCTCCATGGCGGAGACGGAACGCGCCCGCCGCTCACAGGCGGTCAGGCGCTATCTCTCCGCCGGCTCGACCCCGGCCGAACGGGCCGCGGTCGTCCGCCGGTTCGGGGTGCGGTGGCTGTTGCTCACCCCTCAGCAGCGGGCGCCGAGGGAGGCGGTCGTGGTGGCCTGGGGGCCGCACACGGGTGAGGTGCTCGCGCGGGTGGGGTGAGGGTCAGTGGGCGTGCGGGGGCGGAACGTCGGCCCGGTCGGGCGCGGTCTCCGGAGCCGCAGGAGCGGCGGGAGCAGGTGCGGCCGGAGGGGCCGGAGCGGCCGGAGCAGGTGCGGCCGGAGCGGCCGGAGCAGGTGCGGCCGGAGCGGCAGGTGCGGGGTGGCCCGCATGTTCCTCCACCGCAGACAGTTCCGCCGGAGCCCCTGCTGCCCCTTCAGGCCCCTCGGCCTCCGCTGCCTCAACCGTCTCCCCCCGCTCACGAGCCCGCTTCTTCTCGTACGCCTCAAGCACGGGATCCACCACCGGCACCGGCTTGCCCACCGGCCAGTCGATCGGGCGCTCGGGCGCCCTGCGCACGTACATCCGCAGCACCCCGCTGCGCTCGGGGAACTCCCCGCGCAGCACGAACTGTTCGTTGATCACCGACAGCTTCGCGGCCTCGGTCGCCGAGGTCGGACGCCAGGACGTGTCCGCCGCGCGCCGCTCGGCGAGCAGCCAGACCCGGTCGACCTTGGCGAGCCTGCGCCGCAGTTCGATCGGGTCGGTCTCCTTGCCGTACACCGTGCCCGACGCGGCCGGCGGCGCCTGCAGCGCGAGGTCCTTGGTGCCTGCGAAACCCGCGGGGTAGGTCAGCGCGTGTCTGCGGGCGTGCGAGGGCAGGTACAACACCGGGTCGCCGGGCTGCAGTTCACGTGCCGCGAGCCGCGCGACAGCGGCCATGTCCTCCGGCCGTCCGTCCGCCGTGGCCTGGGCCCGGTGCTGCGGCAGCTGCCACAGACAGGCCGCCGCCACCGCCGCCGCCCCTGTCAGCGCGGCGGCCGCGCGGTGCGGCCGGTGGCCCTGCGGCAGCAGCCGTCCCACGACGGTGGCGCAGCGCGCACCGCCGACCGCGGCGAGCAGCGGCACCCCGGCGAGCGCGAACAGCAGGGAGCTCTGGTGGTAGAGCGGGGCGACCTGCGCGAGCGAGATCAGGAGCGCGGACGGCACCAGGACCAGCGGCAGCGCGAGGGCGCCCAGCGAGACCCGGCCCATGCGCGGCAGCGGCGCGTTCAGGGCGACGCAGATCAGCAGCAGAACCGTGGTGATCACGAGAGGCGACGGACCGGCGAAGGTGCGCAGCAGCTCCTCGACGCGGTCGATACCGGGCGTCTGACCCCGGTGCGCCGCCTCGTCCTGCCCGAAGGTGAGGGTGAGCAGCGGGAACAGCGCGGTCAGCGCGGCCGCCGCGGCGACCGTCCAGCCCCGCCACACCTCCGGCGAGATCCGCCGCCAGGACACGAGCAAGGTGACCGCGTGGGCCGCGAGCAGCAGCGCCGCGGACTCCTGCAGATACGCCGTGCAACCGACGACCGCGCCGTACCGGCACCAGTCGCGGCCGCGGCCGAACTCGACCGCGCGCAGGAAGAGCAGCGTGGCCGCGGCGGCGCCCGCGCAGACCAGGGCGAAGGGCCGGCCGTCCGTCGCGTACGACCCGATGGCCGGTGTCACCGCGTACAGGAGACCGGCCCACAGGCCGACCCGGGCGCGCGCGAGCCGGGTACCGATCGCGGCGACGAGCCCCGCGGTCACGGCCACCGCGAGCACGGACGGCAGCCGCAGCATCACCTCGCCGGGGTGCAGCCGCAGCACGAAGTGCATCAGCACGTAGTAGACGCCGTGCACCGCGTCGCTGGAGCCGATCAGCTGCCAGATCTCCGGCAGCGAGCGCCGGGCGATCTGGTACGTGGCGCTCTCCTCACGCCCCATCGAGCCACGGTCGACCCCCCACAGGCCGACCGCGAGCGCCACCACGGAACCCGCCGTCACGGCGGTGGCGGCCGGGCGCACCAGGAGCAGCCGCGCGAGCGTGCGCAGATGACCGGACGGAACGGCGGCCGCCCTGCGGGCCGTGCCCGCAGGCGTGCCGTGGCCGGAGGCGGTCGGGGTGCCGGTGAACGCGGAGGACTGCGAGCGATACATGCGGAGGAGTTTGTGCTATTAACTGCCGATTTCTGTGTAATGACGCCCCTCGCCCGACCGTCGACACCCGGACGGGCGACCCCTCCCTTTCCGCTCGTGGGCCGCGATTGTGATCCGTTCGATGGGTTGCGGAGGGCAGTCCTTGACCTTTCCCTAATGGGACAATTACGTACGACTACTACTATTTGTCCTCATGGAAAGCCTGCCGTCCCCCGAGCCCCAGGTCTGCGTCGTCGTGATCGGCTACAACGACTCCGCCCATGTGGCCGAAGCGGTGCACTCCGCCCTCGCCCAGGGCCCCGCCGTCCGCGAGGTGATCGCGGTCGACGACTGCTCGCTCGACGACAGCCGCGAGGTGCTGCACCGCCTCGCCGCCGATGAACCCCGGCTCAAGGTGATCGCCCGCACCACGAACAGCGGCGGCTGCGGCACCCCGCGCAATGACGGCATCGACGCCTGTACGTCCCCGTACGTGATGTTCCTGGACAGCGACGACGTGCTGCCGACGGGCGCCGTGGACGCGCTGCTCACCGCGGCGAGCGAGCACGGCACCGAGGTCGCGGCCGGTCTGTGCGTCCGACGGGAACTGCCCTCGGGCCGCGAGGTGCCCTGGGAGCCCGATCTCTACGACAGCCCGGCGATCGTCGAACACCCCAGCCGCCGCCCGCGCCTGGTGCACGACACCCTCTGCGTCAACAAGCTCTACCGCACGGACTTCCTGCGCGCGCACGAGATCCGCTTCCCCGACGGCCGTTTCGTCTACGAGGACTTCGTGTTCAGCGCGCGGATGCTCGCGGCCGGGCCGCGGATCGCGCTGATCTCCAACCCCGTCTACGTCTGGCATGTGCGCCGCTCGGCCGCCCATCTGTCGATCTCGCTCGACCGCGCGGGCATCGGCAACTGGCAGGCGAGGATCGACGCGCATCGCGAAGTCGTCGGCATCCTCACCGACGCCGGCGAGAAGGAGCTGGCCAGGGCGGCGCGCGCGAAGTTCGTCGACCGCGGCGTGCGGATGTACCTGCGCGAGTTCGACCAGCGCACCCCGGAGTACCGCACACAGTGGTGGCAGCTGACGCGCGCCTATCTGGCCACCTTCGACGAGGCCGACTTCGAGCGCGCGCCGGCTCCCGGCCGGGTGATCTCGCGGGTCCTCCTGGCCTCGCCGGTCCCGGTCGACCTGCCGCGTCTGCAGCAGGTCGCCGCCCAGCCGGCCCGCCTTGTGCCGCCGTACGCGAAGGGGCCGGACGGCAGACCGGTCTGGTCCGCGGAGCTGCCGCAGGTCGGCCTCGAACATCTGCTGATCCGCCCGATGCGGCTGCTCCCGCTCACCGTCGACGCGTCCCTGCTGCCGCGCACACGGACCTCGCTGCTCACGCTGAGACTGCACGAGCTGTACGGACGGGTCGCGGAGGGCGGACCCACGGTCGTGGACGTCGAGCTGCGGGACCGGGCCGGGCTGGCGCGCGTGATCCGGCGTACGGCGGCATGGCAGGCGGATCCGTCCGACACGGAGGGGAGCTGGACGGCCGAGGTCCTGCTCGATCTCGGTGCGCTCGACCCCGCGGCCGGGGCGTGGGATCTGCGCGTCCGGCTCCGTTTCGCGGACGGCACGTACCGCGAGACCACGACGCGCGCGGTGGAGGGGCCCGGGGTGCTGCGGCGCACGGCCGTACGGGACATGCGGCGCGGGGTGCGCCTCGTGCAGCCGTACGCGACGAGCGGCGGGAATCTCGCGGTGCGGGTCGCTCCCGGGGTGCGCGGGGTGGCACAGGTGGTGGGGCGGCGGGTGCGGCGGGTGCTGAGCCGTTAGTCGTCCCAACTCCCTTGGCTGTACCACGAGTTCCTGACAGGGTCGGTGGATGGCTACGAAGCGCTTCGAGCGGCTCGAGGAGATACGGCGGCTCGATCCCGAGCGGGACGCCTCGGAGATCTACCGGCTGATGGTCGCGTACGAATTCCCCTGGGACGTCGCCCGCGCCCTCGAACTCGCCCTGTACCGCACATACGCCGTGCCGAGCGTCGGCCGGCTGCTCGCCGAGACGGCGGAGCTGACCGGGCGGACGCAGAAGCGGTACGACGACACCGTGCTGCTCCTGGACGCCGTGGTGGAGCACGGCTTCGGGTCCGACGAGGGGCGTACGGCGATCCGGCGGATCAACGGGATGCACCGCAGCTACGACATCTCCAACGAGGACATGCGCTACGTGCTGTCCACGTTCGTCGTCATGCCCAAGCGCTGGATCGACGCGTACGGCTGGCGCCGGCTGTCCGGGCACGAGACGCACGCCAGTGTGGTGCACTACCGCACGCTCGGACAGCACATGGGGATCAAGGAAATACCCGGCTCCTACGAGGAGTTCGAGCAGCTCCTCGACGCCTACGAGGCCGAGCACTTCCGATGGGACCCGCGCTCGCGCGAGGTCTCGGACGCGACGCTCGCCCTCATGGCGTCCTGGTACCCGCGCCCGCTCTCACCCCTGCTGCGCACCGGCACCCTGGCCCTCCTGGACGACCATCTGCTGCGGGCCTTCCGCTACGAGCCCCCGAGCCCGCTCACGCGCTCGGTGGTCCGGCGCGCGGTACGGCTGCGGGGGCGGGCGGTGCGGTTGCTCGCGCCGCGTACGGCACCGCACTTCGCACGGCAGAACCCCGAGGTGAAGGGGTATCGCGGGGGCTACCGGACCGAGGAGCTCGGCACGTGGCCGCGGCCGGGGGTGGGCGGGTGTCCGGTGCGGGCGGTCGGGTCCGCGGAGGTGGTGGGCGGCTCGGAGGTCTCCGAGCGCTAGTTGTCCCACCCCACCCCGCCAAGCGGGCGCTACTCGCCCCGTCCCGCCTCCGGATGCAGATGCACCCAGCCCGCCCAGGCCGACGTGATCATGTCGCGGACATCGTGGCGGGCCTTCCAGCCCAGCTCGGTCGAGATGCGCTCGGCGGAGGCGACGACGCGGGCCGGGTCGCCCGCGCGGCGCGGGGCGATCTCGGGCTCGGTCTCGTAACCGGCGACCTCGTTGATCAGGTCGACCAGCTCACGGACCGAAACGCCTTCGCCACGGCCGATGTTGACCGTCAGATCGGTGCCGGGCTCGGCGGCCAGCTTGCGGGCGGCGACCACATGGGCCTCGGCCAGGTCGGCCACGTGGATGTAGTCACGGACACAAGTTCCGTCCGGCGTCGGGTAGTCGGCGCCGAAGATCCGCGGGGCCGCGCCCTCGGTGAGCTTCTCGAACACCATCGGGACGACGTTGAAGACACCGGCGTCGGCGAGTTCGGGGCTCGCGGCGCCCGCCACGTTGAAGTAGCGCAGCGACGCGGTCGCCAGGCCGTGGGCCTTGCCGGTCGCGCGGACCAGCCACTCACCGGCCAGCTTCGTCTCGCCGTACGGGCTCATCGGCAGACACGGGGTGGCTTCGGTGACGAGGTCCACATCGGGCATGCCGTAGACGGCGGCCGACGAGGAGAAGACGAAGGAGCGCACCCCGCCGGCGGCCGCCGCCGCGAGCAGGACGCGCAGGCCCTCGATGTTCTCGTGGTAGTAGTGCAGCGGCAGTTCGACGGACTCGCCGACCTGCTTCTTCGCCGCGAGGTGCACGACTCCGGTGACGGCGTGCTCGGCGATCGCACGGTCGAGCGCGGCGCGGTCGAGCACGGTGCCCGCGACGAGCGGCACCCCCGCGGGAACCCGCTCGGCCACACCCGTCGACAGGTCGTCGAAGACGACCGCCCGCTCGCCGGCGGCGAGCATGGCACGGACGACGTGCGCTCCGATGTAACCGGCACCGCCGGTGATCAGCCAGGTCATGGTCACCCTGTTTCCGTAGCGTTCTGTATCTCTTTGTGCGAGGCGTGAAGACGCCCTTCAGGTTACGGACCCCTGGACGCCACTCAGGCCCCGGACCCCGGCCCCTGCATCACTCCCGACCCTTGCATCGCCCGCAGCCCCGCCGCCGTCGCGGCGGTCAGCCGGTCCAGATAGCCCGTGGGCAGCGGTGAGCGCATGACGACCGAGCGCCAGTACAGCGGCCCGGAGATCAGATCGAGCGCGAGCTCCTCGTCGACCGACTCGCTCAGCTCGCCACGGGAGACCGCGGCCTTGACGATACCGCTGGCCACCGAGTGCTGGCCCTCGCGCAGCGCCTTGTCCAGGGCCTCGCGGATCTCGGGGTTGCGGGCCGCCTCGGCCTGGAGATCGGGGAGGATCTGGCCGGCCACGGGGTGGCGCAGGGCGCGCGAGCTGACCTCGTAGAGCAGCCGCAGATCACCTTCGAGGGAGCCGGTGTCGGGGGCGGGCAGGCCCTGGACGGCGACCGCCGACACCAGGTCGAGGACCAGGTGCAGCTTGGAGCGCCAGCGGCGGTAGACGGCGGTCTTGCCGACGCCCGCACGGCGCGCGACGCCCTCGATCGACATCCGCCCGTACCCGGCGGCGGCGAGTTCCTCGAATACCGCCGTACGGATGGCCTCGGTCACATCCTCACGCAGCACCGCAGCGCCGGCCGGTGCCCGTCGGCGGGTGGGCCCGGCCGCCTGGGAGCTGGGCAGGGAGGGGTCCTGGTCGGGGATGGAGGCCTCGGAGGTCATGCGCACAGCATACGGCCGTGACGACGAAACGGTTGCGTTCCGACGTGGATCTGGCCTACCTTCGACGAAGCGACGATACGGGTCCGTCCCGACGTAAAAGCGAGGTAAATCAGTGAGTCAGGTGCTTGACGCTCCGCCGCGGCCCGCGGCCGCGGACGCCCAGGAGCTCGCCGCGCGCTACGGGCTCTCGGTGAGCAACGCCCGCGCACCGCTGGGCGCTTACAGCCGTCAGCTCTGGCAGCGGCGGCACTTCATCCGCGCCTTCGCGACCGCCAAGCTGACCACCCAGTACAGCGAGGCCAAGCTCGGCCAGATCTGGCAGGTCATGACGCCGCTGCTGAACGCGGCCGTCTACTACCTCATCTTCGGCGTCCTGATGAACGTCAAGCGCGGTGTGCCGGACTACATCCCGTACCTGGTCACCGGCGTCTTCACGTTCACCTTCATCCAGACCTCGATCCTGAGCGGCACCCGGGCGATCTCCGGGAACCTCAGCCTCGTGCGCGCCCTGCACTTCCCGCGTGCCGCGCTGCCGATCTCGTTCTGTCTGCAGCAGCTGCAGCAGCTGCTGTTCTCCCTGTGCGCCCTGATCGTGATCGTCCTCGGCTTCGGACTGCCCCTCACGACCTCGTGGCTCCTCGTCGTACCGACCCTGGCGCTGCTCGCCGTCTTCAACGCCGGTCTCGCGATGATCATGGCGAGGGTGGCCGCGAAGACCCCTGACGTCACCCAGCTGATGCCCTTCATCCTGCGCACGTGGATGTACACGTCCGGCGTGATGTTCCCGCTGGCCAATGTGCTCAAGCAGCACAACTTCCCGCTCTGGCTCAAGCACGCGGCGGAGTACAACCCGGCCGCGATCTTCATGGATCTCATGCGTTTCGCCCTGCTCGACAGCTTCCACGCGAGCCAGCTGCCGCCCCACGTATGGATCTGGGCGACCGGCTGGGCCCTGCTCGTGGGTGTCGGCGGGTTCATCTACTTCTGGAAGGCAGAGGAGACCTACGGCCGTGGCTGACACCCTGATCAAACCCCGCACCGCCCCCGCGCCCACCCAGCGCGCCGAGGAGCGCATCCCGACCGTCATCGCCGACGGCGTGGACATCGTCTACCGCATCGTCGGCACCGGCTCCGGACGCGGCAGCGCCACCTCCGCACTCAGCCGGATCGTCCGCCGCGAGAAGCGGCCCGGCGTGCGCGAGGTGCACGCCGTCAAGAACGTCTCCTTCACCGCGTACCGCGGCGAGGCCATCGGCCTGATCGGCACCAACGGCTCCGGCAAGTCCACCCTCCTGCGCGCCGTCGCCGGTCTGCTCCCCTGCGAGAGGGGCCAGATCTTCAGCGACGGCCAGCCCTCCCTGATGGGCGTGAACGCCGCTCTGATGGACGATCTGACCGGCGAGCGCAATGTGACCCTCGGCTGTCTGGCCATGGGCATGCCCCGTGAGCAGGTACGGGAGCGCTACGACGAGATCGTCGACTTCTCGGGCATCAACGAGAAGGGGGATTTCATCTCGCTGCCGATGCGCACGTACTCCTCGGGCATGAAGGCCCGGCTGCGGTTCTCCATCGGCGCCGCCAAGGACCACGACGTCCTGCTGATCGACGAGGCGCTCGCGACCGGTGACGCCCGCTTCCAGAAGCGCTCCGAGGCCCGGATCCGCGAGCTGCGCGCCAAGGCGGGCACGGTCTTCCTGGTCAGCCACAGCAACGGCACCATCCGCGACACCTGCGACCGGGTGCTCTGGCTGGAGAAGGGTGAGCTCCTGATGGACGGCCCGACCGAGGACGTCCTGGCGGAGTACGAACGGTTCAGCGGGAAGTGAGCCGAGGGGTGAGCGGGGTCACCCACGACTCGTAGAACCCAAATAGGACATTTAGCCTCTTGTTGTCGGGGGCGGCCCCTCGCCCCCAGCAAGGAACTCACCCGATGGGTCTCACCAGCAACAAGACGCTCCTGCTCGCCGTCCTCGTGGCGATCGCACTGTTCGCGCTCACCATGTGGCTGTGGCCGCGCCTGGCCAGGACCAGCTTCCGCGCCCTGGCCGGACGCTTCCTGCTGCTCGTCTGCACGCAGCTCGCGGTGCTCTCCGTGGTGCTGCTCTACGTGAACGACAAGTTCGAGTTCTACGCCTCGTGGGACGACCTCTTCGGCGACGATCAGGGCCAGGGCGTGGTCCAGGAGGTGGGCCCGGGCGGCAAGCTCGTCTCCCTCCAGTCGGACAAGGCGCTGAGCGGGGGCGGCCGCCTGGAGTCCGTGAAGATCACCGGGGACACCACCCGGATCGCCGCGGACGCCAAGGTCTATCTGCCCCCGCAGTACTTCCAGAAGGGCAACAAGGACAAGAAGTTCCCGGCCATCCTCGCGATCACCGGCTACCCCGGCACGGTCGACGGGATGATCAATCAGCTGGGCTTCGTGGACACGGCCCGCGACAAGGCACGCACCGGCAAGATGCCGCCCGCCGTAATGATCTTCATCCGCTCGGCGGTGACCCCGCCACGGGACACCGAGTGCGTGGATGTGCCCGGCGGCCCCAAGGTCCTGACCTACTTCGCGAAGGATCTGCCGAAGGCGATCTCCCGGCACTACCGGGTCGGTACGGGGACGAAACAGTGGGGCGTGACCGGGTACTCGACCGGCGGCTACTGCGCGCTGAAGCTGCCCATGACGTATCCGGAGAGCTTCACGGCGGGCGCCGCGCTCTCCCCGTACTTCGCGGCGAAGACCGACGACACCACCGGCGATCTCTTCCACGGCGACAAGAAGCTGGAGCAGGAGAACGACCTGATGTGGCGGATGGAGAAGCTGCCGCAGCCGCCCGTGTCGCTGCTCGTGACCAGCAGTGCCAAGGGCGAGTACGACTACCACCACACCCTCGACTTCCTGTCGAAGCTGAAGGAGGGTCCGATGCGGATGGCGCGGATCATCCTCGACGAGGGCGGTCACAACTTCAACACCTGGAAGCGCGAGGTGCCGGCCGCGCTGGTCTGGCTCGGCGACCGGCTCGACAAGCCCGAGAAGGCGTGAGGAACCCACTGGTGAAGCTCAGCGTGATCGTGACCGGGCCCGATGTCCAGGGCCATCTGCGGGAGTGTCTGGACAGTGTGAGCGGCCAGCTGGACACCGACTGCGAACTGCTCGTGGTCCCCGCCGACGAGGCGGCCCGCACGCAGTGCGAGGGTTCGGCGGCGCGCGTCCTGCCCGTGGAGCCCTCCCCCGCCGCGGCCCGCAGGGCGGGCGCGGCCGAGGCCGGCGGCGAGTGGCTGCTGTTCCTGGACGGCAAGGACCTGCTGCTGCCCGACACGGTCCGCACACTCGTCGAGCACGCCGGCACCGCCGCGGACGTGCTGCTCTTCGACCATGTCCGCGCCTACTGGTGGGACCCGGAGCGCCCCAGCACCGACACCAGGATCCTCGCCGCGGCCGGCCACGATCCCCGCAAGCTCGCCGCGGCCCCCACGCTGCTCGACGTGACCCCGCTGCTCGGCAACCGCGCGCTGCGCGCCACGTTCTTCCGCACCCGTCTCGACAGCGGCCTCCTCGACGAGCCGGCGCCGGCCGGTGAACTCACCCTCGCGTACGCCTCGTTGCTGCTGGCCGACCGCATCGCCTGCCTCGACACCGCCCTGCTCGCCGAGCGCCGGCTTCGCCGTGCGAGCCTGCCGCCGCTGACCGCCGAGCAGCACTGCGCGCTCTTCGAGGAGTACGAGGAGATCTGGGCGCTCGCCGACAGCGCCCCCGCTTCCGTCCGCGGGGTGCTCTACGACCGGATGACGGCCGACTATCTGCGGATCATCGCCCGTCCCGGACTGCTGCCCGAGGACCTCGCCCCCGAGTTCTTCCGCCGCGCCGCCGAGCACGCGGTGCGCTTCAGGCCCGAGGGGCACAGCTCGCCCGAGGGCCTTGCGGGCGTACGGCAGAACTTGCTGGTCAAGGGCCAGTTCACCGCGTATCGCACGCTGCAGAGGGCCAATCGCAGACAGCGCGACCTGACCGCGACGCTGCAGACGAGGAAGCGCAAACTCGGCGCGCGCGTGCGCCGTCACCGCTACGACAAGGCGCGCAGTCAGCCCGTGGACCGCGAGCTCGCGCTGTTCTCCGCGTACTGGGACCGGGGCGTGGCCTGCAATCCGGGCGCGATCGCCGCGAAGCTCGCCGAACTCGCCCCGGAGATCCACCCGGTGTGGGTGGTCGGCGCGGACAACGTGCCGCTGCTGCCCGCGGGCACCGACTACGTGGTGCCGGGCACGAAGCGCTACCTCGACGTCCTCGGCCGCGCGGGATTCCTGGTCAACAACGTCAACTTCCCCAATCTGCTGGTCAAGCGGCCGGAGCAGGTCTACGTCCAGACCCATCACGGCACTCCGCTCAAGCGCATGGGCCTGGACCAGCTGGACTACCCGGCGGCCTCCAAGGGCCTCAACTTCCGTGCGCTGCTCGCCCGCGTGGACGCCTGGGACTACAGCCTCTCGTCCAACAGCCACACCACCCGGATGTGGGCGCACGCCTACCCCTCGCACTACACCTCGCTCGACTACGGCTATCCGCGCAACGACGTGTTCTACCGGGCGAGCGCCGCGGACGTCCGGGCCGTACGCGAGAAGCTCGGCATCGCTCCCGGCAAGCGGGCGCTGCTGTACGCGCCGACGCACCGCGACTACGAGGCCGGCTGGACCCCGCGGCTCGATCTCGCCGCGCTCGCCGAGTCGCTGGGCGAGGACACGGTCCTGCTCGTGCGCGGGCACTACTTCTACGGCGGCTCGGCCTCACCCCTGGCCAAGCTGCGCGGCACGGGCCGGGTGATCGACGTCTCCGCGTACGACCCGGTCGAGGACGTCTGTCTGGCTGCTGACGCCCTGATCGCGGACTACTCCTCGATCCAGTTCGACTACGCCAACCTCGACCGGCCGATCGTGATCTACGCGGACGACTGGGAGATGTACTCGCAGGCCCGGGGCGTCTACTTCGATCTGCTCGCCGAACCGCCCGGCCAAGTGGCCCGCAGCCAGGACGAGTTGACGGAGATCCTGCGCGGAGGCTCCTGGAACGACTCCGCCTCCGCCAAGCTGCGGGCCGCGTTCCGCAGGCGCTTCTGCGAGTTCGACGACGGGGCTGCCGCCGAGCGCGTGGTGCGCCGGGTCTTCCTCGGCGAACGGCCCGAGGCGCTGCCGCGGATCATCCCCGTCGAGGACCGTACGCCCGCGCCGACCCCGGAAGAGGCCGTCTGATGAGCAGCAAGCCCGATGTGACGGTCACGGTGATCGTCTACAACGACGCCGAACGGCTGCCGCGCGCGGTGGCCTCGCTGTGCGCGCAGACGCACGCGAACATCGAGATCGTCATCAGCGACGACTGCTCCACGGACGACACCCCGCAGGTGGCACGGCAGTTGGAGGCCGAGGACCCGCGGGTGCGCTATCTGCGGCTTCCGGTCAACAGCGGCGGCTGCAGCGCGCCGCGCAACCGGGCCATGGAGATCGCCCGCGCCCCGTATCTGATGTTCCTGGACAGCGATGACGAACTGCCGCCGCGCGCCGTCGAGTTGCTGCTCGCCGCGCACCGCGAGCGGGACATCGACTTCGCGATGGGCCAGGTGGAGCGGGTCCGCGTGGACACCGGCAAACGCAGCCTGTGGATGCCCGACCTGGTCGCAGAGCGCCGTACGGTCGCGGGCATCGACTCCGAACCGCGGCTGCTCTTCGAGCACCTGTCGACCTCGAAGATGTACGCCAAGGACTTCCTCGACCGGCACCAACTGCGCTTCCCCGAGGGCATCCACTACGAGGACCAGCTGTTCTCGGCGCAGGCGTACTGCCTGGCCAAGGCGTTCACGATCGTCCCGGAGCCGGTCTACCGCTGGTACATCGAGCCGTTCGCGGCCGCGGGCGCCGCCTCGATCTCGAACCAGCGCCACAAGATCAGCAACGTACGGGACCGCATCCACGTCCAGACGCTGATCGACGACTTCCTGGTCGAGAGCGGTCATGGCGCGCTGCGCGAGGACAAGGACTTCAAGTTCCTGCGGCACGACTTCCGGATGTACGCGGGTGATCTGCCGTTCCGCGACGAGGACTGGATGCGTTCGTTCGCCGGAGCGGTGGTGCCGTATCTGGAGTCCGTCTCCCCGGCCGCGCTCGCCCGGCTGCCGCGCGCCGAGCGCGTGGTGATCCAGCTGCTGCGCGACGGCCGCCTCGGCGACGCCCAGATCGCCGCGCGCGGGACGGGCCACGGGGTGGCGCCGCGCGAGACGGTCACGGACGCGGGCGGCCGGGTGTACTGGGGCCCGCGCATCCCGGTCACCGAGCAGACGCAGGGTGAACTCGACCTCACCGACCTGGAGTTGTCCACCCGCCCCTTCACCACGGCGCTGTTCCGCCACGAGATCCTCTCGGTGACGGCGGGCGCGCCCGGCACGCTCGACCTGGTGATCCGCACGTACGATCCCGGGCGTCAGCTCGCCGTCGGCCCGCATGTGGCGGCCGTGCACATCGCGCCGGGCGGGCGCCGGCACACGGAACGGTTCCGTATCGACGTCGTACGCCCCGGGATCTACGAAGGTTCCGTACGTCTGAATCTCTCCGCCGCAGACCTGCCGCTGCAGGGGTTCGCAGGCGTGCGCCATCCGATCCTGGAGCTGGAGCAGGACCGTCAGCGCAACTCCGGACTGCTCCTGGCCCCCCTCGACTTCCCTGCACTGACCACGACGGTACGGCCCCGTTTCGGCGTCCCGCACCGGGTGACGGTCGAGCCGGAAGGGCGCGGCTCGGGGCGGCTGCAGGTGCGGTGGGAACCGGTCGGCAACGCGGCACGCGTGGTGCGGGCGGCGAAGCCGGTGATGCGACGGGTGCTCTCGCGCTCCTGAACGCTCCACCGGGTCGGCGAGGCCGGGGCAGCGGGCCTGCGGTTTCACCAGGTGGGCGGGGTCAGCCCACCACCCGGTAGAGCACCTGCCCGTTCGGCCCGGTGGCCACCTTCTCCAGCGCGGGGTCCGACGCCGCGAGACCGCCGTCGCTGCGCCACTGCAGCACCCACCGCGCCCCGTACCGGTGCAGCACGTCGAGCCGCTCGGCGCGCGAGGAGCCCGGCGCGAAGTACCGCTCCACGGCGGCAAGGCGCTGCTCCTGATCGGCGAGGAAGAAGTCCGGGTACCCGGGCGCCACGGTGTAGGGCCCGTACGCGGGCACCTGCCGCTCGGCCCGCCCCTTGACCATCACGGTGTCCCCGTAGGGCACCCACCGCTCGATCCACTGGTAACCGGCCCACGGCTCACGGGTCTTCTCGCGTACGGCCTTGGGCAGCGCGTCCGCCCGTACGACATAGCCGAGCACCCCGCACTGCGCCCAGGCCCCCGCGAGCAGCGCGGCCCCGACCACGACGGCGAAGAGGTTGCGGATCAGCCGGGTGCCGCCGTCGACCATCGCGAGCGCGGCCGCGAGCTGCGCGGGGAGCAGGGCGGCGGGCAGTGCGCGGCCCCAGGACCAATGGCCCGTGAGACCGCCGGCCGTCACCATCAGCGCACCCAGCAGGAAGAAGATCACCAGCGGGTCGCGGCGGTCGCGCCGCCATCGCAGGACGAGGGCCACGACCCCGATCAGGGCGAAGCCGAAGTGCGGCAGCAGATCCCGGTACAAGGGCCGGTGGATCTCCTCAAGACCGCCCACCGAGAACAGATCGAAGAACGAGTAGTACGGCCAGCCCACAAGGAGCACGAGCCCGGCCACCAGACCGGCGCCGAGCCGCAGCCAGACCCCCCTGCCCGGCCAGGGCCGCGCGCCGAGCAGCACACCGAGCGCGCCGAAGGTGGCGACCACGCCCGTGAACTGGTGGCAGAGCAGGATCACCGACCACAGCAGCCCGAGCCCGAAAGCGGCAGGCCAACTGACGCCCGTACGAAGGGACTTGCTCAGCGACGCCCAGAAGTGGAAGGACAGGCCGAGCGCGAAGGTGCTCGGATACGCCACGGTCAGCGCCAGCGAGTGCAGCCCCGGGAAACCGCTCCACATGAAGACGACGGGACCGCACAGGAAGAGCACGCACAGGATGGCCAGTGCGGGTGCGCTGCGGCGGCGCGTGAACGTCCGTGTGAAGCGCCAGATGCCGGTGGACAGGAGCGCGAGCCCGGCCAGAGCGCCCACCCGCAGCACCGTGAAGGTGCCCAGTCCTGTGACCTTCGCGAAGGCGCCGAGGAGCACCATCCACGGCGAGTAGTACGGGCTGTCGCCGGGGGCGTCGACCAGTGGATTGCCCGGGTCGAGCAGGTCCGTGCGCAGCCGCTCGACGGTGGCCGCGTGGATGCCGAGGTCGCCGATCCAGGGCAGCCGGATGACGACGAGCAGCAGCAGCGCGCCGATGAGCACCAGGGCGCCGTGCGCCACGGCTCGCGCGGGTGCGCAGTCGGCGGCGGGTTCGAGCGGTGCGGCGGGGGCGGGCGCCTCTTCGGGCGCCCGCAGATCAGTCCCGCTCCGCGTCATGCTGGAACACCCAGGTCCGGTACACCAGGAAGCGGAAGGCCGAGGCGAGGACGATCGAGCCGGCCTTCGCGATGTTGGAGCCGAGCGGTCCGTCCATCGCCATGCCGTGGTACGCCACGTAGAACAGTCCGCTCTCCACCGCGACCCCGATCCCGCTGAACACGAAGAACAGCGCGATCTGCCGGCGGGTCCGCTTGGCGCGGTCGCGGTAGGCGAAGAAGCGGAAGCCCAGGTAGTTGGTTCCCATGGCGATACAGCTGGCGAGGACCGTGGAGGTCATCGCGCCCCAAGTCAGGCCGTGGAGCAGCAGGTTGAAGACGACGAAGTTGACGCCCACGCCACTGCCGCCGACGATGGCGAACTTCGTCAGCTCCTTGGCGTAGCGGACCATCTTGCGCGTACGCAGCCGTGGCGCCGCCTCCGGCAGCGCCACGGTGGGGGTGTCCTGCAGCGTGGTCATCGTGGGGTGCTCACCAACTCGTCTCTGCGCAGCCGCTGTCAGCGCTTGCCACGGGCGGCGGCGCGCAGCTTCCACGGCATGGCCATGGACTCCAGCTGGACCGCGAAGTTCATCTTCGACTCGCCGACCGTGCGGTCCTCGAAGTGGATCGGCACCTCCATGACGCCGAAGCCACGGCGCAGGGCGGCGTACTTCATCTCGACCTGGAAGCTGTAGCCCGCGCTGCCGACCGACGCGAGGTCGATCGCACGCAGGGTCTCGGCGCTCCACAGATTGAAGCCGCCGGTGATGTCGCGGACGCGGGTGCCGAGAATCGCGCTCGCGTAGGCGTTGGCCCAGCGCGAGAGCAGCTTGCGGTGGGCGCCCCACGCGTCGGAGAGCGAGCCGCCGGGCACGTACCGGCTGCCGACCACCACGCCCGCGCCGGTGGAGAGCGCGACGCCGAGCATCTCGGCGACCTTCTCGGCCGGGTGGCTGCCGTCGGCGTCCATCTGCAGCACGTACCGTGCGCCATTGTCGACGGCACGGCTCATTCCCGCCGCGTACGCACGGCCGAGGCCGTCCTTCTCCTTGCGGTGCATGACGCGCATCCGTACGCGCCCGTCGCTGCAGGGCTCGTCGTTGTAGCGCTCGGCCAGGCTCTCGGCGATGTCGCCGGTGCCGTCGGGGCTGGAGTCGTCCACGACGAGCAGGCTCAGGCCCGGCAGCTCACCGCGGAGCGCCATGAGCGTCTCGGTCATCCGAGGCAGACTGCCCGCTTCGTTGTACGTGGGCATCACTACGGTCAGCGCGGTGTCGGCCCAGGCCATGGGCAGCGGCGTCGGTGACTCAAGGGTCTTCGTCAGCATCTGGGGTCCTTGGGGGCGCGTACACAATCGGACCCACCTTAACCCAAATGCCCGAATTAACCGCATAAAGACAATGTGTGGCCGTCGGCTGCCCTCCACGACCCCGGCCGCAAAACGGCGGAGCACCCCGGGGCCACTGGGCCCCGAGGTGCTCCGCCGTGAGCGCTACCCCGCTACGAGTGCGACCGCAACAGCGTCCGCATCGTGCGCATGGCCACCGACAGGTTGGCCAGGTCGAACGAGTCCGACCCCTGGATCTCGTCCAGGGTCGTCTTCGCACGGCCCAGGATCGCGGCGTTCTTCTCCTGCCAGGTCTTGTACCGCTGCTCCGGCGTCGAGCCGCCGTTGCCCACCGACAGGACGTCCGACGTCAGCGCCGCATGGGCCGCGTACAGGTCCTCGCGGATCGCCGCACGGGCCATCGACGACCAGCGGTCGGTACGCGGCAGCGCGCTGATCCGGTCCATCAGCTGGGTGATGCCGAGCCGGTCCCCGAGGTCGTAGTACACCTCGGCGACCGCCATCGGGTCCTTGCCGACCCGGTCGGCGATGGCCACGATGTCAAGCGCCGCAAACGCCGAGGAGAACCCGGCCACCCGCTGCGCGAGCTCCTCCGGCACGGCGGCCGCGGTGAGCTCCTCGAAGATCTGCTGGTACCACTCGAGGTCGGCGCCCCTGAGCAGCTTCGGCAGCTCGGCCCACACCTGGTGCACGCCCTCGCTGAAGAACCCGATGGTGCCCGCAAGCTCCAGGGGCTGCGGCCGGTTGTTGAGCAGCCAGCGCGTACCGCGCTCGACGAGCCGGCGCGAGTGCAGCCTGATACGGGTCTGGACATCGGCCGCGACCGTGTTGTCCAGCGCCTCGACCCCGTCCCACACATCGGCGAGCCCGAAGATCTCACGGGCCGCGGTGTGCGCCCGTACGACCTCTTCGAGCGAGGCGCCCGTCTCCTCGCGCATGCGGTGCAGGAAGCTCGTGCCGCCCGCGTTGACCGTGTCGTTCACCAGGACCGTCGTGACGATCTCGCGGCGCAGCGCGTGCGCCTCGATCTGTTCGGTGAACTTGGCCCGCAGCGCCGTCGGGAAGTAGGCGTGAAGGAGCCTCTGCAGATACGGGTCGTCGGGCATGTCCGTGCCGACCAGCTCCTCGGCCACGGTGATCTTCGTGTACGCGAGAAGCACCGCCGTCTCCGGCTGGGTCAGACCCTGGTCGTGCGCGAGCCGCTCCCGGATCTGCCGGTCCGTCGGCAGGAACTCCAGGGCCCGGTCGAGCCGGCCTTCGCGTACCAGCGTGCGCATGAAGCGCTGCTGCGCGTGGACCATGCTGTTGGACTGGGCCAGCGCGTTGGCCAGGGCGGTGTTCTGCGCGTAGTTGTTGCGCAGCACCAACGTGCCGACCTCTTCGGTCATTTCGGCGAGCAGCTTGTTGCGCTGCTTGACCGTCATGTCCCCGTCGGCCACGACCGCGTTCAGCAGGATCTTGATGTTCACCTCGTGGTCGGAGGTGTCCACGCCCGCGCTGTTGTCGATCGCGTCGGTGTTGACTCGGCCGCCGGTCTGCGCGAACTCGATACGGCCGAGCTGGGTCAGACCCAGGTTGCCGCCCTCGCCGACGACCTTGACCCGCAGGTCGGCGCCGTTGACGCGGATCGAGTCGTTGGCCTTGTCGCCGACGTCGGTGTGCGATTCGGCGGTGGCCTTCACGTACGTGCCGATGCCGCCGTTCCACAGCAGATCCACCGGCGAGCCGAGGATCGCCTGCATCAGCTCGGCCGGGGTGATCTTGGCGACCCCGGAGTCGATGCCGAGCGCCTCGCGGATGTGCGCGTTGAGCGGGATCGCCTTGGCCGTACGCGGGAAGATCCCGCCGCCCGCGGAGAGCAGCTCGGTGTTGTAGTCGGCCCAGGAGCTGCGCGGCAGCTCGAACAGCCGGCGGCGCTCGGCGTAGGAGACGGCCGCGTCCGGGTTCGGGTCGATGAAGATGTGCCGGTGGTCGAAGGCGGCGACCAGGCGGATGTGCTCGGACAGCAGCATGCCGTTGCCGAACACGTCACCGCTCATGTCGCCCACGCCGACGACCGTGAAGTCCTCGGTCTGGGTGTCGACACCGAGCTCACGGAAGTGCCGCTTCACGGACTCCCACGCGCCACGGGCGGTGATGCCCATGCCCTTGTGGTCGTAACCGGCCGAGCCGCCCGAGGCGAAGGCGTCACCGAGCCAGAAGTTGTACGACTCGGCCACCGCGTTGGCGATGTCCGAGAACGTCGCCGTGCCCTTGTCGGCCGCGACCACGAGGTAGGTGTCGTCCTCGTCGTGGCGTACGACATCGGCGGGCGGCACGACCTCGCCGGCCACCAGGTTGTCGGTGATGTCGAGTAGCGCCGAGATGAAGGTCTTGTAGCTGGCGACGCCCTCGGCCAGCCACGCGTCGCGGTCCTTGGCGGGGTCGGGCAGCTGCTTGGCGACGAAGCCGCCCTTGGCGCCGACCGGCACGATGACGGTGTTCTTCACCATCTGCGCCTTCACCAGACCGAGGATCTCGGTACGGAAGTCCTCACGCCGGTCGGACCAGCGAAGACCGCCGCGCGCGACCTTGCCGAAGCGCAGGTGCACACCCTCGACACGGGGCGAGTACACCCAGATCTCGTACGCGGGACGGGGCGCCGGCAGGTCGGGGATGGCCTGCGGGTCGAACTTCATCGAGACGTACGAGTGCCACTTGCCGCCCGCGGCCTCCTGGAAGAAGTTCGTGCGCAGCGTGGCCTTGATGACCGTGAGGAAGGACCGCAGGATCCGGTCCTCGTCGAGGCTCGCGACCTGGTCGAGCGCACCGTCGAGCTCTTCGAGCAGCCCGTCGGTCAGCTCGGTCCCGGCCCGCTGGCGGTCCGGCGACATCCGCGCTTCGAAGAGGCTGACGAGCAGCCGCGTGGTGTGGACGTTGTCACGGAGGGTGTCCTCCATGTAGTCCTGGCTGAAGGTCGAACCGGCCTGGCGCAGGTACTTCGCGTACGCACGGAGCACCATCGCCTGCCGCCAGCCCAGACCGGCGCGCAGGACAAGGGAGTTGAAGCCGTCGTTCTCGGCCTCACCGGTCCACACGGCGGCGAAGGCCTGCTGGAAACGCTCGCGGGCGTCGTCGGCCAGGTAGTCGCCGTTGCCGTTCGACTTCGGCATCCTCAGGCCGAAGTCGTAGATCCAGGCGTCGTGGCTGCGGTCGCTGCAGCGCAGTTCGTACGGGCGCTCGTCGACGACCTCGCAGCCGAGCCGCTGCAGAACCGGGAGCACCGCGGAGAGCGACACCTGCTCACCGGAACGGTAGATCTTGAAACGGCGCTCGCCGGGGCCCGCGCCCACGGGCTCGTACAGCGAGAGCGCGAAGTCCTGCTCGCTCTTGCCCAGGGCCTCGAGGTGGACGAGGTCGGCGACCGCGGCGCGCGGCGAGTGGTCGGCCTTGTAGCCCTCGGGGAAGGCACCCGCGTACTTGCGCAGGAGCTCGGCCGCGCGCTCCTCGCCGCACTCGGCGTTGAGCGCCTCGGCGAAGCCGTCGGCCCAGGAGCGGGCGGCCTCGACAAGACGGCCCTCGATGCGCTCGGTGTCGGCATCGGTCAGCGCGGGCAGCTCGGTGCCCGGCGCGACACGGACGACGAAGTGCAGCCGGGAGAGGATCGACTCGGTGTTCCAGGCGGTGAAGTCGACACTGGCGCCGCCGAGCTCCTCCTTCAGGATGTCGATGATCCGCAGCCGTACGCCCGTCGTGTAGCGGTCGCGCGGCAGGTAGACGAGAGCCGAGTAGTAACGCCCGTACTCGTCCTTGCGCAGGTACAGCCGCAGCCGGCGGCGCTCCTGCAGATAGAGAACGCTGGTGGCGATGGAGCGCAGCTCGTCGGCCGGGGTCTGGAAGAGCTCGTCACGCGGGTACGTCTCGAGGATCTGCAGCAGGTCGCGGCCGTCGTGGCTGCTGGGCGAGAAGCCCGCGGCCTTCAGGACCTCGTCGACCTTGCGGCGGATCACCGGGATACGGCGGACCGACTCGGTGTACGCGGCGGAGGAGAACAGGCCCAGGAAGCGACGCTCACCGACGACGTTGCCCTCGGCGTCGAACTTCTTGACGCCCACGTAGTCGAGGTAGCTCGGGCGGTGCACGGTGGCGCGGCTGTTGGCCTTGGTGAGCACCAGGATCTTGTGCTCACGGGCCTTGGCGCGGGCGTCGGCGGGCAGCCGGTTGAAGGACGGGCTGACCGGGTGCGCCTCGTCGCCGCCGCTGTGCTGCGGGTCGGAGCGCAGCACGCCGAGACCGGTGCCGGGCACGGCGGTCAGCGAGTCGTCGTCGGTGAGGTCGTACTCGCGGTAGCCGAGGAACGTGAAGTGGTCGGCGGCCAGCCAGCGAAGCAGCTCACGGGCCTCCTCGACGTCCTGCTCGCGCAGATCGACGGCAATGGGCTCGGCCGGCAGGTCCTCGGCGATGCGCAGCGCGGCGTCGCGCATCTTCTCCCAGTCCTCGACGGCCTCACGGACGTCGGACAGGACGCGCAGGAGGTCGGAGGTGATCTGCTTGAGGTCCGCGCGGTCGGTCTCGCGGTCGATCTCGACGTGGATCCAGGACTCGACGAGCGTCTCGTGCCCGGCCTCCGCGGCTGCCTCCGCCGCCTGGTTGTCGGCGATGACCTCGATCAGCTTGCCGGTGACATCACGGCGTACGACCACCTGGGGGTGGATCACGACATGGATGCCGCGGTTCTGGCGGGACAGCTCGTTGGTCACCGAGTCCACGAGGAACGGCATGTCGTCCGTGACGACCTCGACGACGGAGTGGCTGGAGGTCCAGCCGTTCTCCTCGACAGTCGGGGTGTGCACCCGGACGTTCGCGGTGCCCTGCGGCCGGTTCTCGGCCAGGCGGTAGTGCGAGAGAGCGGCGCCGAAGACGTCGACCGGGTCGCGGTCGGTGAGGTCCTCGGGTGCGGTGTGCAGGTAGTAGCGCTGGAGATACGTGAGGACAGAGTCGCCGTCCGGCTTGCCTGCCTCGTCCTCACGCGTGGCACCGGTCGGAAGGTGACCCCCGACCGGGCTGTGCTCAGCGACCCGGGCGGCCCTTGCGAGCAGCTCGGCCTTGGCTTCGTCCAGCTTGGTCTGCATGTCCTCTGGCTCCTGTCGCGCGCCGTTGCGTGACGTAGAAGGAAGTGTTGTCAGTCATGACATTTACGACACAACATCGCGACTCGGGGTGGTGAGTCGCAGACGACGGTATGCCGCTGTCGGAAGGGTGAGGGGCGGAATCGGCCAATGTCGTCGGCGAGCCCCGGAACGTGATCTCAGCGGCCTTCCGCGCCCGGCGGTCGGCCGGGCGAGGGGAGGGGGCTCCGATGCCCCCGTGGCTTATCGCACTGATCACGCCCTACAGGCTATCGCTCCCCCCGGGGGGAGCGTCATGAGCCGTATGTGTACAAAAGCTGGGGGTGAACTTTGACGATCCGGACAGCGACGCGGGGGGCGGAAGGGGCGTATCGGACGAGTTCTCCGGCCGCCCCCTCTTGGCAAACAGGCCATGCGGAGGCACGTTGACCGGGACGGCCCGGGCCGTCGGACCGGAGGCCCGGGATCTCAAGCGACTCAAGTGACTCGAGTGTCTCGAGTGTCTCGAGGGGAACGGGAGCAGCGATGAGCGCCAAAATCCTGATCGTGACCGGCGACGCGGCGGAGTCCTTGGAGGTCCTCTACCCCTATCAGCGGCTGCGCGAAGAGGGCTACGACGTGCACATCGCGGCGCCGGCCCGCAAGAAGCTCCAGTTCGTGGTGCACGACTTCGAGCCGGGCTTCGACACGTACACGGAGAAGCCGGGCTACACCTGGCCGGCCGACCTGGCCTTCTCGGAGGTCGACCCCGCGCAGTACGTCGCCCTGGTGATCCCCGGCGGCCGCGCGCCGGAGTACCTCCGCAACGACCCGGAGCTCCGCAAGCTCCTCAAGTCGTTCTTCGACGCGGACAAGCCCGTGGCCCAGATCTGCCACGGCCCCCTACTCACGGCGGCCATCGGCAGCCTGTCGGGCCGCAGGGTCACGGCGTACCCGGCCCTGGAACTGGACATGCAGGCGGCCGGCGCCACGTTCCAGGACGCGGAGGCGGTGGTCGACGGCACGCTGGTGTCGGCGCGCGCCTGGCCGGACCACTCGCGCTGGATGCGGGAGTTCCTCACGGTGTTGCGGGCCAAGGCGCCGGTGACGTAACTCGACCCGTCGGGCGGGCAGAGCGGGACAGGTCGGCGCGGGGCAGGGCGGGACGGGTCGGCGCGGGGCGGAGCGGCTCAAGCCACGAGCCGCTCCGCCTCCGCCACGGCATCCGCCAAGGAGTCGACGACCGGCACTCCCGCAACAGCCAAGCTGGCCCGACTGTGCGAGCCCCCGGTGTACAGCACCGCCAGCGCCCCTACGTGCGCCGCCGCCAACGCATCATCCACGGCGTCACCGATGACGACGGCCCGCCCCGGATCGACCCCCGGCAACGCGGCCAGATGCCGAGCCATCTGCAGCGCCTTGCCGTCCGTGGAGTCCCCCACCCGCCCGTCCACCCGCACGAACCGCCGCTCGATCCCATGCGTCCGCACGATCGGCAGCAGCCGGTCATGCGGCGCGAGCGAGCACATCGACTGCGTCAGCCCGGCGTCCTGCCACTCCCCGAGCAGCCGGCTCGCCCCCTCCGCAAGCCCCGCCGACTCGGCGAAAGCCCAGTAGTGCCGATGGAAGGCCTCATCCATCACCACCCACTCCTCAGCGGTGGGCAGCCGCCCCATCAGCCGCTCATAGAACTTCGGCACCGGCACGCAGTACAGCTCGCGATACCGCTCGAGAGTGATCGGCGCGAGCCCGATCTCGGCGAACGAGGCGTTGGTGGCCTGGATGACGGCGTCGATGTCGTGAAACAGCGTTCCGTTCCAGTCCCAGACGATGTGCGCTTGCTTCCCCATGCCTCGACGGTACCCATTCCCACCGGCCGACCCGCCCTCACCCCGGGCTACGGACCCACTGGCCGGCCGAAGGCACCGCTCAGCCGATCAGATTCGGAATCTCCTGCGTCGCGAACCACAGCAGCTCATGGTCCTCGGCCCCGTCCACGGTGAACTGCGCATCGTCATCGCCCTGATCCGCGGCCCCCAACGCACCGGCCGCCGCCGCCACATCCGCCACCGCGTCATCGGCGTCGACATGCACGGCCGCCGCCTTCGTCATCGATACGGGCTTCGCAAGGCGCACCTCGCCGAGCACCCCGGGGTCGAGGCCGCGGTCGGGGTCCACCGACGCATCGGTGTCGGGGACGTCGACCGCCACGACCACTCGACGCGGCACCGCGGCCAGATCCCCGGCGAGAAGCCGGAGCGAAGCCGCCGCCGCCCTGTTGAGCGCGGCGTACTCCAGTTCCTCGATGTCGTCGGACACGTACCACTCCCGCAGCGCCGGCGTCACCGCGTACGCCGTGAGCGGCCCGGGCCCGAGTTCGCCGGCTTTGTACGCCTGTGCGAGACCGGCAAGTGTCAGGGGGACGTAGACACGCATGAAGCCGCCGCTTTCGTCATCGGGCTGGATCTGACTGCCCTGGTCGGGAAGGTCTGCCCAAGGCGCGGGAGACGGCATCAGGATACGTCCGGGCGTCCCCCTTCGAGTTGCGACCTGGACACCCGGAACCGTCAACCGCACGCCCACCACGGCCCCCGCGCGGCCCGTCCCCACGGCCCCCGGCAACCCTGATAGGTGAACTTCCCGGGCCCCCGCCCCACGCGCCGCCCACCGTTGCGATCCGCCCTCGCCTCCCCGTACAAGAAAGCCAGGACCTACCGCCGGGTAACCACTCCCGACCAGGCAGAACGGGGACCATGCCATGACCGACCACGCCGCTGTCGACGCACCCGCCGACCGATCCGTCGACGCACCCGCCCGCCGCAGCACGAACACCACCGGCACCATTGGCACCACCAACATCACCAACATCACCAACACCACCGACACCACCCGCCACCGCACCGCCCCCACCACCCGCGGCCCCGTTCACCGCGGTCCCGCCTCCCGTCGACCGGGCGAAGCAGGCCGGGGCGCCCGGGACAGCCGAGGCCCACAGGACACCCGCGGCACCCGCGTTCCTCGTCCGCGCAGCGGATACGAGAGCGTCGCCGACCGCCACCGCCGCACGCTCCCGCGCTACCAGTTCGCCGAGCGTCTCCTCGCCGTCCTCAGCGGGCAGCGCCCTGTGCACTCGATGATCAGCGTCACGGCCCCGGACGCCTACGACGAACTCGTACGGCTCGCCCCTCGCTCCCCGCTGCGCGGCCGGGGCACGCGTCCCGTCATCCGCAGGTGCGACGAGCGCAGCCCACGTGCGGGCGTGATCGAGGCATGGGCCCGCATCGCCGCCGGCGACCAGCTCCGCGCGATGGCCTTCCGGCTGGAACAGGGCCCCGACCTGCGCTGGAAGTGCGCCGCCATCGAGGTCGGCGCCCCCGCATGAGCGACCACACGGCAGCGCATACGAAACCGGGGCCCCGCACAAGTGCGGGACCCCGGCCACGTACAACCAAGCGATACAACCAAGCGTTACTTCTTGCGACGACGACCGCCGCCGCCACCGCCGGTGCCCTTCTGGGCCTTACGGCGCTCAGCGCGCGTCAGACCGTCCGCGGCCGACCGCACCGGTCCGGCCGGGGCGTCCTCGACGAGGTCACCCTCGACGACACCGCCCTCACCGTCGACGGTCGGCGCCGAGTAGTGCAGACCGCCACGGCGCTGCGGGGCCTCAAGGCCCTTGGCACGGATCTCGGGACGCGAGGCACCCGCGGGCACCGCGTCCTCCTTGTCGAGCGACGGCTGCGCGTCCTCGACCGGAACCTCCTCGACCTGCTGCTCGACCTGGACCTCCAGGTTGAACAGATAGCCGACGGACTCCTCCTTGATGCCGTCCATCATGGCGTTGAACATGTCGAAGCCCTCGCGCTGGTACTCGACCAGGGGGTCCTTCTGCGCCATGGCGCGCAGACCGATGCCCTCCTGGAGGTAGTCCATCTCGTAGAGGTGCTCACGCCACTTGCGGTCGAGGACCGACAGGACCACGCGGCGCTCCAGCTCGCGCATGATGTCGCCGCCGAGCTGCTCCTCACGCGCGTCGTACTGCGCGTGGACGTCTTCCTTGATCGCGTCGGAGATGAACTCGGCCGTCAGACCGGCACGGTCGCCCGCCTCGTCCTCGAGCTCCTCGACCGTGACCTTCACCGGGTAGAGCTGCTTGAACGCGCCCCACAGACGGTCGAGGTCCCAGTCCTCGGCGAAGCCCTCGGCGGTCTCGGCGCCGATGTAGGCGTCGATGGTGTCGTCCATGAAGTGACGCACCTGCTCCTGCAGGTCCTCGCCCTCCAGGACGCGACGGCGCTCGCCGTAGATGACCTCGCGCTGGCGGTTGAGCACCTCGTCGTACTTCAGAACGTTCTTACGCGTCTCGAAGTTCTGCTGCTCGACCTGGGACTGCGCGGAGGCGATGGCGCGGGTGACCATCTTGTTCTCGATCGGCACGTCGTCCGGCACGTTGGCCATGGACATCACGCGCTCGACCATCTGCGCCTTGAACAGACGCATCAGGTCGTCGCCGAGCGACAGGTAGAAGCGGGACTCGCCCGGGTCGCCCTGACGGCCGCTGCGACCGCGCAGCTGGTTGTCGATACGGCGGGACTCGTGCCGCTCGGTGCCGAGCACGTAGAGCCCGCCGAGGTCGGTGACCTCGTCGTGCTCGTCCTTGACCGCCTGCTCGGCGCGCTCGAGGGCGGCGGGCAGCGCGGCCGCCCACTCCTCGATGTGCTCCTCGGGGTCGAGGCCCTGCTGACGCAGCTCGGCCTCGGCGAGGTCCTCGGGGTTGCCGCCGAGCTTGATGTCGGTACCACGGCCGGCCATGTTGGTGGCGACCGTGACGGCGCCCTTGCGGCCGGCCTGGGCGACGATGATCGCCTCACGGTCGTGCTGCTTGGCGTTGAGCACCTCGTGCGGGATGCCGCGCTTGGAGAGCTGCTGCGAGAGGTACTCGGACTTCTCGACGGAGACCGTGCCGACCAGGATCGGCTGACCCTGCTCGTGCTTCTCGGCGATGTCGTCGACGACCGCGTCGAACTTCGCCTTCTCCGTGCGGTAGATGAGGTCCGACTGGTCGAGGCGGACCATCGGCCGGTTGGTCGGGATCGGCACGACGCCCAGCTTGTAGATCTGCTGGAACTCGGCGGCCTCGGTCATGGCCGTACCGGTCATGCCGGACAGACCGCTGTCGTAGTCGGGGCGCTTGTAGAGGCGGAAGAAGTTCTGCAGGGTGATCGTGGCGAGCGTCTGGTTCTCGTCCTTGATGTCCACCCCTTCCTTCGCCTCGATCGCCTGGTGCATGCCCTCGTTGTAGCGGCGGCCGGCGAGGATACGGCCGGTGTGCTCGTCGACGATCATGACCTCGCCGTCGATGACGACGTAGTCCTTGTCCTTCTTGAACAGTTCCTTCGCCTTGATGGCGTTGTTCAAGTAGCCGACGAGCGGGGTGTTCACCGACTCGTAGAGGTTGTCGATGCCCAGCCAGTCCTCGACCTTGGCGACACCGGACTCGTGGATGCCGACGGTGCGCTTCTTCTCGTCGACGTCGTAGTCGCCGGTCTCCTCGATGCCCTTGAGGGGCTGGCCGGCCTCGCCCTTCTTCAGGCGCGTGACCAGCTTGGCGAAGTCGGCGTACCACTTGGTGGCCTGGTCGGCCGGGCCGGAGATGATCAGCGGCGTACGGGCCTCGTCGACGAGGATCGAGTCGACCTCGTCGACGATCGCGAAGTTGTGACCGCGCTGGACGAGCTCATCCTGCGACCAGGCCATGTTGTCGCGCAGATAGTCGAAGCCGAACTCGTTGTTCGTGCCGTACGTGATGTCGCACGCGTACTGCTCACGGCGCTGCGCCGGAGTCATGTTCGCGAGGATGCAGCCGACCTGCAGACCGAGGAACTTGTGGACGCGGCCCATCATCTCGGAGTCACGCTCGGCCAGGTAGTCGTTCACCGTGATCAGGTGGACGCCCTTGCCGGACAGCGCGTTGAGATACGCGGGCAGGGTGCCGACGAGGGTCTTGCCCTCACCGGTCTTCATCTCCGCGACGTATCCCATGTGGAGGGCGGCGCCACCCATGATCTGCACGTCGTAGTGACGCTGGCCGAGGGCGCGCTTGGCGGCCTCGCGCACCGTGGCGAAGGCCTCGGGCAGCAGGTCGTCAAGGCTGTCACCGGACTTGCCGTCGCTGTCGACGTACTCCTGGTAGCGCTCCTTGTACTCCTCCGTGAGCGCACGCAGCTCGGCGTCGGAGAGGCCTTCGAAGTCCTCTTCGATGGAGTTGACCTGGTCCGCGATGCGGTGCAGCTTGCGCAGGATCTTTCCTTCGCCTGCACGCATGAGCTTGTTGAAGACGGACACGAGGGTTGGTCTCCTTGCCGGTCGGGCGGCCTTAGGCGGTCGTATACATGGTGTTGCGGGCACGGCAGGTGCACCCCACCGCAACGGCCATCGTATGCGAGAGCCCCGCCGCCCCGGGAGGTCCACCATCAGGTCCAACGGACGGGGGGCTCGGAAGGTGCCGCACATCCTCCTCCGGCCGGGCTCCGGGGGTCCCCGCCTCGGTCCAAGCCCTGAGCGAAAACCCCTGGCCCTCTCTCCCCACCGCACCGAGAATCCAGTGATGGACCACGTCACGCTCACCACCGACCGCCTCACTCTGCGACCCCTCGGCCCGCAGGACATCGACTCCGTGTACGCCGCCTGCCAGGACCCCGAGGTGAGCCGCTGGACCACGGTCCCCGTGCCGTACCGCCGCGAGGACGCGGAGATGTTCGCCGGCACGATCGCCCCCGAGGCCTGGGCGACCGGCAAGGAGTACTGCTTCGCCGTACTGGACAGGCAGGGCCAGCTCGTGGCGGTCACCGGCCTGATGGACCGCATAGGCAACGCACGCGAGATCGGCTTCTGGGCCGTCAAGGAACACCGCGGCCAGGGCTATATGACCGAGGCCGTACGCGCGGTGACCCGCTGGGGCTTCGAGGCCCTGCGCGTCGACCGCATCGAGTGGAAGGCCGAGGTCGGCAACCACGCCTCACGCGCGGTCGCCGAGAAGGCCGGCTTCCGGCTGGAGGGCACGCTGCGCTCCAGCCTCCTGAACAAGGGCACCCGCACCGACTGCTGGGTCGCCTCGCTGCTGCCGGGCGACCTCGGACTGCCTTCGCAGGACCCGTACGTGCCGAGCGAGGGCTGACACCGCGGAGCCGAACTCACCGGCCCCGAACCCCGATTGTCAGTGCCGGCTCGTACCGTACGTCCATGACCTCCATGCCCGACGTCTCGCTCTCCGCCGACGACGCCCGCCGGATCGCCCTGCGCGCCCAGGGGTTCCTCGGCGCCCCCGACCGCCGCGCGGGCGTACGCGGGGTGCTGCGGCACCTGGGCTCGGTCCAGCTCGACACGATCTCGGTCCTCGCCCGTTCCCATGAGCTGATTCCGTACGCGCGACTCGGCGCTGTGGGCCGTAAGAAGGTCGAGGACGCGTACTGGACGGCTGCGTCCGATGGCGCGCCTCCGGCACGACCCAACTCCTTCGAATACTGGTCGCACGCCGCCTGCATCCTGCCGGTCGAGGAGTGGCCGCTCTTCGCCTTCCGCCGCCGCGCGTACCGCGGCCGCCCGCACTGGAACCACCAGCTGGCCGACGGCGCGTACGACCAGGTCATCAAGCAGCTGAAGGCCGAAGGCCCGCTCACCGCGACCGAGTTGGGCGGCGCCAAGAACAAGGGCGAGTGGTGGGACTGGTCCGACTCCAAGATCGCGGTGGAGCGCGCGCTGATGTACGGCGAGGTGGTCTGCACCGAGCGGCGCAGCTGGAAGCGGGTGTACGACCTGGCCGAGCGCGCCGTCCCGGACGCCTTGCTCCATGACGACCTCGATGACGCCGAGTGCCTGCGCCGCCTGGTCCGGCAGTCCGGTGAGGCGCTCGGTGTGGGCACCCGTGCGGACATCGCCGACTACCACCGGCTCAGGAGCGAGCAGTTCGACGCCGTGGTCGAGGACTCGGGACTGGTTCCCGTGGAGGTCGAGGGCTGGGGAAAGCCCGCCTGGGCCGACCCGGCCGCGCTGGCTTCGGTGCCCCGCGGACGGCACCGTACGACGCTGCTCTCGCCCTTCGACTCCCTGATCTGGGAACGGGCACGTACGGAGCGGATCTTCGGCTTCACGCACCGCCTGGAGGCATACGTACCCAAGCCGAAGCGGGTGTACGGCTACTTCGCGATGCCGCTGCTTGCCGGTGGCAAGCTGCTCGGCCGGGTGGATCCGGCCCGCGAGGGCTCCACGCTGGTGGCCCGGCACGCCTCGCTCGACACCGCGAAGGCGGTGGAGCCGATGGCCGCGGCCCTGGTGGAGGCGGCGGGCTGGGTGGGCTGCACGAACGTACGGGTGGAGAAGGTCACCCCCGTAGAGCTGCGGGCACCGCTGATGGCGGCGGTGAAGACAGCGGTGAAGGCACTCACCGCATAGCCCCTGCGGCCGTCGCCTCTGGGGACGTCACCTCCGGGGCCGTCGCCTCCGGGGCCGTCTCCTCTGGGCCCGTCACCGGATCTCGAGGATCTTCTCCCGCATCGCGTACACCACGGCCTCCATCCGGGAGTGCAGCTGCAGCTTCTCCAGGATGTTGCGCACGTGGTTCTTCACGGTGTTCTCGGAGATGAAGAGCTCCTTGGCGATGTCCCGGTTGTTCATCCCGGTGGCCACCAGCTTCAGGACCTCCAGCTCGCGGTCGGTGAGCCGGGGCGCGGGCACGAGCCGGCGCTCGTCGGTGCGCTGGATCATCGACTTGAACTCGGTGAGCAGCTTCGACGCCATCGAAGGACTGATCTGCGACTGCCCGTCCGCCACCGCGCGAATCGCCGTGGCGACCTCGTCGGTGGAGATCTCCTTGAGCAGATAGCCGGTGGCTCCGGCCTTGATCGCGTCGTAGAGGTCGGCCTCCTCATCGCTGATCGTCAGCATGATGATCTTCGCGCTCGGGGCCACCTCCTTGATCGAGGTACAGGCCTCGATGCCACCGCGCTTGGGCATCCGTACATCCATCAGAACGATGTCGGGCAGCAGGTCGGCGGCCTTGTCCACGGCCTCGGCGCCGTCCCCGGCCTCACCGACCACCTGGATGTCCTCCTCCTGCGCGAGGACGATCTCGAGACCCCGACGGAACAAGGCGTGGTCGTCCACGACAAGGACCCTGATCGGCTCCTTGCGCGCGGCGTCCAGGTCGCTGTCCTCGCCGATGCCTGAACGCGCGCGGACGCCGTCACCGGCATCCTCGTCACGCATCGGTCCGAAACTGTCCGCCATCGTTCCTCCCCCTGAAGGCCGAGGCCCCTGCTGTGGTCCGCCAACCCGCGTCGGCAGTACGCGGGTTGGTCTGCTGGGCCATGATTTCATGCCGGGACATGAGTGCTGCGCCCCAAGGGGTCGCACGTTGGTGCCCCTGGGGGCGCATTTCCGCCTCCAGGGGCACCAACTGCGGATTCACCGCGGAACATCAGCCGCCGAGCGCACCGCCCGCACCGTCCGACTCGGCCTTGGCGACCATCGGGTCCGTGTTCAGGTGGATGACGCCGTAGTCGTACGCGTGTCGCCGGTAGACGACACTCGGTTCCTTCGTCTCGGAGTCCACGAACAGATAGAAGTCGTGCCCGACCAGCTCCATCTCGTAGAGCGCCTGGTCGAGCGACATCGGAGCCGCCACGTGCGTCTTCTCGCGGACGATCAGCGGGCCTTCGCCCTGGATCTCCAGCGAGCCGATGCGCGTGGTGGGCACACCCTCGTCCTCGTCGGTGGCGGCCGACCCGTCCCCGTTGAGCGTCGCGGCGCCCGGTACGCGGTCGGCCACCTCGGCCGCCGAGAGCCTGCCGTTGCCACGCCTCGTGGAGCGCTTGCTGTGCTGCTTGCGCAGCCGGGCTTCGAGCTTCTCCTGGGCCAGGTCCAGCGCCGCATAGGGGTCGCTCGCGGATGCCTCGGCCCGGATCACCGGCCCGCGCGAACGCAGGGTGATCTCCACCCGGTCGCTGCGGTCGGCCTGACGGGGGTTGGGCTCCTTGGACACCTCGACGTCGAGGCTGATCACCTTGCCATCGAGCTTCTGGATCTTCTCCAGCTTCAGCTTCTCGGCCACGTGCTTGCGGAACCGCTCGGGCACCTCGGTCTTGTGACCCTTGACGACGATGTCCACGCAGAACTCCGTTCCCGGATAGCTCCACTCCTACAGGCGGAGCATCTCCCTCTTGCACCAGACTCCGGTGAGCCCCGGAGCCTCGGACTCGGCGACTTCCACCTCCTCCTCCCCCGTGGACAAGATCTCCACCCCATCACTCGGGGGTGATTGCCCACCGGTTGCGGATGATTGCCATAAGCGAACGGCAATCAGGGCAGCGCGGCATTCGGATATACGAGGCGTGGATCCCGGAAAGGTTCTTCGAGCCATCTCGGGAGGCCTCACAACCGAACATATCTCGCCCGGACGGATGTCGTCACCCTCTACTGCCGCGTACCTCCGTTCAGGTGAAAGCGCACTCTCACTACCTGCAACGATGCAAGTTCTCAGTCAGTTCCGGTTTATTTCGAAAGAATCCGGTGAAGCGGCAACGACCGCGGCCTGTGTTCGATGCATTCCATCGCTTCCCGCCCTTCTCCCGCTTTCCGCGCCCGCGGCACACACCGCGCTTTGTACCGGCGCCACGGCGCGCAATGCGCGGGCCGCCTCGGTCAGGGAAGCGCCGGTCGTCATGAGGTCGTCCACCAGCACCACCCGTCCCTCGCCCAACAACCGTTCCCTACCCGGAACAACGTCCAGTGCACCTGTCAGGTTCAGCAGCCTGCGCCGCGCGTCGAGCCCCGCCTGGTCGGCCACCGCACGCCGCTGGCGCAGCACGGGCAACACGCGAGCCGGCACCCCGTCGCGCCGCAGCACGCGGGTGGCGGCCAGCGCGATCCTGCGCACCGGGTCATGGCCTCGCGCCGCCGTGGCCCGTCGCGCCGAGGGCACAGGGACGAGCAGCAGCGGTCCGCCGCCGCCGTACGCCTGCGCTCCCGCACGCACCGCGCCGGCGAGTGCCTCTCCCAGCGCCCCGGCCAGAACCAGAGCACCGCGCTCCTTGTGCGCGAGCAGCACCGCTCGTACCGCATCCGCATAGGGCGCCGCCGCGTGCACCACGGGAAGCCCCGACGGCGCGGGCAGCGGACTCACCCGGCGCGGAGCGGCTCCGCACAGCGCTCTGCGACAGGGCTCGCACAGCGCCGTACGGGCACGACCGCAGCCACCGCAGTCGGCCGGCAGCACCAGGTCGGTGAAGTCCTGCCACCACCCCCGCATGCCCCCACTGTGCCAAGGCCGAAGACATCCGACCAGCCCTGTGGATAACTGCACGGACGGTGACGGGCTGCGGGCAACTCCGGAGGGGAAACGGCCGGTTGGCCCCGGCCAGCTCCCGCCCACCTCGCAGGCAAAAGCCCACCCGAAGAGGGCCGGAGGGAGCCGTTCCTCACCCCGGATAGACCGGCGCCGTGCCTTCCTTGTCCACCGGCTTCCACTCCTCGCCGTCGGCGAGCAGCACCACACCGTCCTCCAGCGAACACGCCATCAGCGGCAGCTTGGCGTCCTCGGCGGCCGCGACCGCCGTGACACCGGTGAGGCCGGGCAGCGTCCGCTCGTCCGGGAGCTGCGAACCGTCGCTCTGCACGAAGCGCATCTGCTGGACGCCCTCGACCGCCCTGCCCGCCAGAAGGAGGCGGCTGCCGCCGGCCCAGGACACGGCCGTGACCTCTTCCATCTTCGGCGCGGCGGGCCGCAGTTCGGCCACGGTCAGCCGAGGGGTGCCGTTCTTCACGTCGCGTTCGATCCGGCCGATGTTCAGTGCGGTCTTGCCGTCCTTCTCGACGAGCAACGCGATCCGCACTCCGTCCGCAGCGACCCGTACCGCCTTGATCCGCCCCATGCCGTCCGCGCCGAGCGGCCGTTCGAAATCGACCTCGACCGGATCGCCCTGGCCCTTCGCCAGCCACAGCAGGCGTGGCTTCTTGGGGTCCTGGTCGGCCACCCACAGGTCGCCGCGCCCGTCCCAACTGGGCGTCGAAAGCCGGTCCTTCTCCTTGGCCGCGGTGCTGGTCACCTTGAGCTTCTCGGACTGTGCCATGTTGATCAGCGCCCCGATGAACAGCGAACTCCCGTCCCCGGACACGCCCGCGGCCCACTTCTCGTCGCGCGACACGGCCGCCGACCGCAGCTCCTGCTTCCCGTCACCGAACGCGCCCTTCACCGCGACGGCCTTCTCGGACTCCTCCGACAGCCGGACCAACTGGTGCTTCTTGTCCAGGAAGTACTGGTCCATGGGCTTGCCCGCCGGGTCCGGCGCGATCGCGAGGGCGTCGTCACGGTCGAGGACGCACAACGACGAGGCACCGTCGGAACGCAGCAGCTCGACCTGGTCGATCCCGGACGGCGCGGCCAGATTCTTCAGCGTGAAGTAGATCTGGGCGGCCATCTCCTCACAGCGCTTCTGCCCCATGTCGTCGGCCTGCCGGTTCAGCGGCACCCGGAGGTGCTTCTGATCGTCGGGAACCAACTCCTTGGTTCCCTTGCGCAGCGCGGTGCCACTGGGGAAGCGCGAGGAGACCACCGGACCCAGCCAGCGGGTGGGCCCGGCGAGCAGCATCTCCACGACGTCGCTCAGCTGCGGGGCCGGATCGCCACGCACGTAGACCGGATCGGCGACCAGCGGGGCCGGCTGCGCGTTCTCGTCCTCGCCCTGACCCTTGTCCGACGCGTAGTAGTACTTGTCCACGGACTTGTAGAGCCGCTGGAAGTCGGGTTCGCCGAGCACCACGCCCTCGGGCGGCGTGGCGATGCGCCACTGCTCATCGCCCTTCTTGCCTTCCCGTACGAGCTGAATGCTGTCCTTGTAGTCGGGGGCCTCGACCTCGGGCTGGTAAGCATGGTCGGCGCCGATGGTGGCCACACGGCTGCCGGACAGCAGGTAGGTGTGGCTCTTCGCGTCCGGGCTCTGCTCGGGCCGTTGCGGCGTCGTCTTCGGCGCGTCCGCGAGGATCGTGGTGGAACGGTCCGGGTCCCACGCCTTCGCGGCATCGGCCGTCAGGTACTTGCGCGCGATCGAGAAGTCGGGGTCGTCACCGGTCAGCGTCTCGAGGAAACCGTCGATGATCTCCCCGGGCTGGGCGTCCGGCTTCGGCGGCGCCGCGAAGACGCGCACCTTCGGCTTGTTGGGCGAGGCGTCGACCGGCTCGGGGTCCCCGCTGCTGGGCATCGACGCGCAGCCCGAAAGCAGCACACCACCGCAGCTGAGCAGCGCGACCTTGCGCACCAACGGCCGCCTGCGCCATGCGTGTTCAGCGCCCACGGCTGTCCTCCCCTTCACTCACCCGCGGATCCGCGCCGTCCCCTCGCCGCGGTACATCTGCTTCTTCCCGTACGCCGGATGACCCGCCGTTCTCCGTCACGGGACGGCCGTCGGGCTCGTCGTCCCGGCTGCGCGTCGGCCGCGGGACCACACGGGAACCGTTGCCGGGCAGAGCCGTCGGGTCCACAGTGCTGGGCCGCGGCGCGGCCACCGAGGCGACGGAGGGTATCGGCCCCGGCACGCGCTCCTGGCCGGACTGGGCCGGCACCGTGGCGCGCTTGCTCTGTCCGCCCGACGGCAGCCCGGCCTCACTCAGCCCGCGGTTTCGTCGGGAGTCCTCGGGCTCGAGCGGTATCGGTGAACCGCGCAGCGGCTCGTCCGCCGTACGCGGCAGCGTCAGCCGGAACTGCGAACCGCCACCCGGCTCACCCCAGGCCTGCAGCCAGCCGCCGTGCAGGCGCGCGTCCTCCAGGGCGATCGACAGACCGAGACCGGTGCCGCCCGTGGTCCGGGCGCGGGCCGGATCGGCCCGCCAGAAACGGTTGAACACCCGGGTGGCCTCCCCCGGCTTGAGCCCGACTCCGTAGTCGCGCACGGCAACCGCCACTGCGCCGCCGGCCGCGCCGAGCCGTACGACGACATCCTTGCCTTCTCCGTGCTCGACCGCGTTGACCACGAGGTTGCGCAGGACCCGCTCGACTCGGCGGGCGTCCGCCTCCGCGATCACCGGCTGGCTGTCGCCGACGATCCGGACCCGGCTGCCCTTGCGCTCGGCCAACGGAGCCGCACCGCCGACGACCCGCCGTACGACCTCTCGTAGATCTATCGGCTCGGCTTCGAGCGCGGCCGCACCGGCGTCGAAACGGCTGATCTCCAGGAGATCGGCGAGCAGTGACTCGAACCGGTCGAGCTGATCGCCGAGCAGCTCGGCGGAGCGCGCCGTGACGGGGTCGAAGTCGGAACGCGCGTCGTGAATGACGTCGGCGGCCATACGGACCGTGGTCAGCGGAGTGCGCAGCTCGTGCGAGACATCCGAGACGAAGCGTCGCTGCATCCGCGAGAGGTCCTCCAGCTGCTGGATCTTCAACTGGAGGTTCTGCGCCATCTTGTTGAAGGCCTCGCCCAGGCGCGCGATGTCGTCCTCGCCGGTGACCTTCATCCGCTCCTGCAGCCGCCCGGCCGAGAGCCGCTCGGCGATCCCGGCGGCCATCCGCACCGGCGTCACGACCTGGCGGACGACGAGCCAGGCGATGGCTCCAAGGAGCACCACGACGAACAGGCCCGCGGTCGCCAGCGTGCCCTTGACCAGGTTGAGGGTCTTCTCTTCCTGAGTCAGGGGAAAGGCGTAGTACAGCTGGTACGGGTCTCCGTTGACGTCGTCGAGCCGCTTGCCGATGAGGAGCGCCGGCTCCGGTTCACGTTCGGGTTTCTCGTCGTAGACGAGGGTGGAGAAGCTCCGGAAGGCGCCCGAGTGCAGATCGATCTCGCGGCTCAGGTCCTCCGGCACCGTGTCCATGGGCGCCACCCCGCCAGACGCACGCGGCAACCGGTTGGCGCCCGCGCCGCCTTCCGCACTGGACGGGATCGCCAGCACATGGAAGGCGTCCTGCCCACCGCTGGCCAGCTGTTTCACCAGCTTTGTCAGATCGGAACCCGAACTGCCTCGCGCCGAGCCCTCCGAGCTCTCGGTCCCCGGAGACTGCTGGAAGTCGGCCGCCACACTGAACCCACCGGTGGCCTGGATCTGCGCGGCGTTCTTCTTGGCCTCGAGCAGTCCGTTGCTCACCTGGCTGACGACGACGAAGCCGAGCACCAGCACGACGACGATCGACATCAACAGAGTGCTCGCGACCACACGCAGCTGGATGTTGCGCCGCCACAGCCGCATCACCGGCAGCAGCGGTCGACGCACCCAGCGCGTGAAGAGGCGCAGGACGAGGTTGCTCTGCACCCCGTCCTGAAGCAGGAGTCCGCCGCGGCGGAACCGTCCGATCAGGGACGTGCGCCCAGCCGGGCCCACCGGCCGCTCCGGACGCCGGCCCGACGGTCCGGGCGCCGAAGCGGCACTGTCCCCGGGCACGTCAGCTCGGTCCGGCCTTGTAGCCGACGCCGCGTACGGTCACCACGATCTCGGGGCGCTCGGGGTCCTTCTCGACCTTCGAACGCAGCCGCTGCACATGCACGTTGACCAGTCGCGTGTCCGCCGCGTGCCGGTAGCCCCACACCTGCTCCAGGAGCACCTCGCGGGTGAACACCTGCCACGGCTTACGGGCGAGCGCGACAAGGAGATCGAACTCGAGCGGCGTCAGCGCGATCGACGAGCCCTCCCGCTTCACGGAGTGACCGGCCACGTCGATGACCAGGTCACCGATGGTCAGCTGCTCCGGGGCAGGCTCCTCGGACCTCCGCAGCCGCGCCCGGATACGGGCGACGAGCTCCTTCGGCTTGAACGGCTTCACGATGTAGTCGTCCGCACCCGACTCGAGCCCGACGACCACGTCGACGGTGTCGCTCTTGGCGGTGAGCATCACGATCGGCACGCCGGACTCGGCCCTGATCAGGCGGCAGACCTCGATGCCGTCCCGTCCGGGCAGCATCAGGTCGAGCAGCACCAGATCGGGCTTCGCCTCCCTGAACGCGGCCAGCGCCTTGTCCCCGTCCGCTACGAACGACGGCTCAAAACCTTCTCCACGCAGCACAATGCCGAGCATCTCGGCCAGCGCGGTGTCGTCGTCAACGACAAGAACTCTGCCTTTCATGTCGACATCATCCCATTCTCGTAACGGTGAAGTAGGCCCTGGTGAGGTACGTCACGGGCTCGTGACGCTAGCCGCCCGGAGCAGTCACTGTCTGCCCCTGTGCACGGACGCCGACACCCTGAGGTGCACACCGGCCGAACCGGCGCCCGGAACAAGCAAGTTGGCCAGAATAAACCCACCCGAAACCCCCGTCTCCGGTCCTCACTGTGACCCCGACCACGTACGCCCCACCCAAGCAGTACTTCCACACCTCGCGCGAGCCCTCCCAACCCCGCCTCGCGCGAGCCCTCAACCCGCGCCGACCGCCCGCCCCCGCGCGCACAGCTCCGCCACCGCATCGGCCGTCACCGGCGACACGACACCGTGCTCGGTGACGATCGCCGTCACCAGCTCGGGCGGCGTCACATCGAACGCCGGGTTGTACGCCTGGGTGCCGAGCGGTGCCACCGGAATCCCGACCCCGGGCTCCGCTCCGGCCGTCGCCAACTGCGGCGCGGCGAACTCCGTCACCTCATGCCCCGCCCGCTGCTCCACCTCGATCGACGCCCCGTCCGGGGTGTCCTCGTCGATAGTGCTCAGCGGCGCGACCACGATGAACGGCACATGGTGATACCGCGCGAGCACCGCGAGCGGATAACTCCCCACCTTGTTCGCCACCGCCCCGTCCGCCGCGATCCGGTCCGCCCCGATCAGTACCGCGTCCACCTCTCCCGCCGCGAACAGCGAGCCCGCCGCATTGTCGGTCAGCAAGGTGTACGGCATGGCATTGCGCGCCGCCTCGTACGCGGTGAGCCGCGCCCCCTGCAACAGAGGTCGGGTCTCGTCCACCCACAGCCGCCGCAGCCGGCCGTCGCGATGCGCTTCGAGCGCGACGGCGAAGGCCGTCCCCTCGCCACCGGACACCAGAGCGCCCGTATTGCAGTGGGTGAGGATCCGATGGGCACCGCCCGACAGGAGCTCGTCGAGCAGCCCGAGACCATGCACCGCCATCCGCCGCCCGGCTTCCGCGTCCTCACGGTGCAGGGCACGCGCCTCGGCGAGCGCCGCCGCAGCCGCCTCGGCCCGACCGCCGCCGGCCTGGAGCGCCGCACGGTAGGCGCCGTGTGCACGCGTCACGCCCCTGGCAAGGTTGACCGCGGTGGGCCGCGCGGTCGCCAGGGCATGGGCGGCCTCCTCGACGTCGAAGCCCCGCACGGCGGCCAGCGCCACCCCGTACGCGCCGGCGATGCCGAGTACCGGAGCACCCCGTACCGCCAGCGACTGGATCGCCTGCACGAGGGCGGGCGCGTCGGTGCACACCCATTCGACTTCCTCGGTCGGCAGTCGGGTCTGGTCGAGGAGCACGACCACCGGGCCTTCGGGCGGCTCCTCCCATCGGATCGCAGGAATGAACTCGGGGCCGCCGTCCTTGAGTGATGGTGCGCTCTGATCAGCCATCCGCCCAGTCTGCCCCTTGCCGGGCGGACAATTGAAGGTGCACTGCCCGTGCAGTGCCCCGCCTGCCCGGCCCACGAACGGGTACACCGTGGCACGATGGCTGCCAACCTGCCGCCGCGAACGCGGACGGGCACCGTGAAGGAGCGACGATGAACGACACTCCGGGCTGGGCCTCGCCCGGATCTGCCCCCTCCGATGGACAGCCCGACGGGCAGTCCGCTGGACATGATCACGCCGTGCCCCGCCCCAGCGAGCCCTCCGACCGGCCGGACGCGGCCCAGGACAAGTGGTCCAAGCAGCAGCCGCCGGCCGGACAGTGGTCCGCCCCCGGCGTGCCGGGGCAGCAGCCCGCGCCCGGCCCTCAGCAATGGGGCGGCCCCTCCGTCCCGCCCGGCCGGGGCCCCGGCTGGGGCGGCGGCTGGAACGCTCCACCGGCCGCGGCCAAGCCCGGTGTCATCCCGCTGCGCCCGCTCGGTGTCGGCGAGATCCTGGACGGCGCGGTCTCGACGATGCGCGCGCACTGGCGCACGGTTCTCGGCATCTCGCTGACGGTGGCAGTGGTCGTGGAGATCGTGTCGATCCTGCTGCAGGGCTTCGTACTCGACAGCTCCCGCGCCGACGCGGTACTCGACGACCCGAACCCCACGCTCAGTGAACTGTCCGGCGCCTTCGCCGACACGATGCGCGACACCGGTGTGCTCGCGGTCATCTCCCTGCTCGGGACGTTCGTCGTGACGGCTCTGCTGACCATGGTCATGAGCCGCGCGGTGATCGGCAGGTCCGTCACACTCTCCGACGCCTGGCGCGACGCCCGCCCTCAGTTGCCGCGCCTTCTGGGCCTCAGCTTCCTCCTTCCGCTCATCGCGGTGGGCATCGTCCTGGCAGGCGCGCTGCCCGGCATCCTGATCGCCGCTGCCGGCGCACCCGAGGGTGGCTCCGCGCTCGGCATTCTCGGTGGTCTCGCCGGCACGGTCGTGATGATCTGGATCATGGTCCGCTTCTCGTTGTCCTCGTCCTCCCTGATGCTGGAGAAGCAGACCGTACGCAAGTCCCTCGCCCGCTCCGTCAAGCTCGTGAAGGGCTCCTGGTGGCGGGTGTTCGGCATCCAACTCCTCGCCCAGATCCTGGTGTTCGTGGTCGTCTCGATCATCGTCATCCCCTTCTCGTTCCTGGCGGGCGCGTTGAGCGGCGAGGGCGTGGGCGGACTCATGCAGGGCAGCGGCAGCAGCGGCTGGACCTTCTTGATCATCACCGGTATCGGTTCGGTGGTCGGCTCGATGCTCGCGTTCCCGATCACCGCGGGCGTCAGCGTCCTCCTCTACATCGACCTGCGGATCCGCCGCGAGGCGCTCGACCTCGAACTCGCCCGCGCGGCCGGCCTCCAGCAGCAGACCGGCCCCGGCACCTCCGGCCCACGTCCCGGGAGCTGATGCGGTGATCTTGGGGGGAGTCACGCATACAGAACTGCTGCTGCGGCCGCTCACCGATGAAGAGCCACCGGTGACGATCCCGCGCGATCCGGCACGGGAGGCAGCCGAGCGCGAGCTGTCCGATCCGCGGTACCACGAGAACGATCCGAACCTGATCGAGCGCGTCCTCGACCGCTTCTGGGAATGGCTCGGCGACCTCTTCAGCGCCGCATCGGGGGCGACCCTGGGCGGCGCGCTCGGACTGATCGCCATCATCGTCTTCGTCCTGCTCTTGGTGGCCGCCCTCTGGTGGCGTCTCGGCACCCCCCGTCGCACCCCCACCACCTCGGCCCAGTTGTTCGACGACCGCCCCCGCAGCGCGGCGGAACACCGAGCCGCCGCAGAAGCGCACGCCGCGGCACAGCACTGGAGCCAAGCCGTACAGGAACGGATGCGCGCCGTGGTCCGCTCCCTCGAGGAACGCGCACTGCTCGACGCACGTCCGGGCCGCACCGCGGACGAGGCCGCCGCGGAAGCCAGCCGCGCCCTGCCCGCACACGCGGACCGACTGCGCTCCGCGGCCCGCGAGTTCGACGACGTCACATACGGCGGCCGTACGGCGGACGAGTCCGCGTACCAGCGCCTGACTGATCTCGACCGCGATCTCGAGCAGACCCGGCCCGCCCTCAGCGGTGCAGCCCAGGGGGCCGCCGAATGACCGAGGCCACGCCCGCCACCACCTCGGCCTCCCCCACCGCCCGCCAAGTGTGGACCCGCTCCCGCGGACTGCTGCTCGCGCTCACACTTCTGTTGATCGCCGGCGTGGTCATCGCCTCGGTCCGCTCCGGCAACCAGCACGGCCGGCTCGACCCGCGCTCCTACGACTCCTCCGGCAGCCACGCGGTCGCCGAACTCCTCAAGGACCACGGCGTCGACACCCGAGTCGTCACCACGACCGACGCCGCTGCCGAAGCCACGGGTCCGGACACGACCCTCCTGGTCATCTCCCCGGACCTCCTGACGCCGAAGCAGCAGACAACGCTGCACAAGGCGACGCAGAAGTCCGGCGGCCGCACCGTCCTGGTCGCCCCCGGCCCTGTCTCCGCCGACCGCCTCGCGCCCGGCGTGACGGCCTCGGCACCGGGCTTCGAGTCCGCGCTGCAGCCCGCGTGTTCGCTCCCTGAGGCGACCCGCGCCGGAGACGCGGACACCGGTGGCACGCGTTACACCGTCACGGCCGAACAAGCCACGTCCTGCTACCCGGAGGACGGCGAACCGACGCTCGTCCACCTGCCCGCCGGCGACGGCGAGACCGTGGTGCTCGGCGGCCCCGGCATCCTCTACAACGATCTGCTCGACGACCGAGGCAACGCCTCTCTCGCCCTTCAACTCCTCGGTTCCCGCCCGCATCTGGTCTGGTACCTCCCCTCCCTGGGCGACGAATCGGCCACCGATGGCGGCGACCGCAGCTTCTTCGACCTGCTCCCTTCCGGCTGGCTCTGGGGCACGCTCCAGCTCACGCTGGCGGCAGCCCTCGCCGCCCTCTGGCGCGCCCGCCGCCTCGGCCCGCTGGTGCCCGAACGGCTGCCCGTGGCCATCCGAGCCTCCGAGGCCGTCGAAGGCAGAGCCCGCCTCTACCGCAAGGCCAACGCCCGCGACCGAGCCGCGACCGCCCTGCGCACAGCAGCCCTCACCCGCCTCGCTCCTCTCATCGGTGTCCCGCCGTCCCATGCCCACAGCCCGGAGGAGATGCTCCCCGCGCTGTCCGCCCAACTCCCCGACGGAGCCAGGGACCTGCACTCCCTGCTCTTCGGCCCGCCCCCAGGCGACGACGCCGCTCTGATCGCCCTAGCCGACCAACTCGACGCCCTCGAAAGAGAGGTACGCACCTCATGACCGCCCCGATCGCCGACACCCCCGGCAACGCGGACCGCGCCCGCTCCTCCCTGGAGGCTCTGCGCGCCGAGATCGCCAAGGCCGTGGTCGGCCAGGACCCGGCGGTCACCGGCCTGGTGGTCGCCCTCCTGTGCCGCGGCCACGTCCTGCTCGAGGGCGTCCCCGGAGTCGCCAAGACCCTCCTCGTACGCGCGCTGGCCTCAGCCCTCGAACTCGACACCAAGCGCGTCCAGTTCACGCCCGACCTGATGCCCAGCGATGTGACCGGTTCGCTCGTCTACGACGCGCGCACCGCGGAGTTCTCCTTCCAGCCCGGTCCGGTCTTCACCAACCTCCTGCTCGCCGACGAGATCAACCGCACGCCTCCCAAGACCCAGGCCTCCCTCCTCGAAGCCATGGAAGAACGCCAGGTCACGGTCGACGGCACCCCTCGCGCGCTGCCCGATCCGTTCCTCGTCGCCGCCACACAGAACCCCGTGGAATACGAGGGCACTTACCCCCTCCCCGAAGCACAGCTCGACCGCTTCCTGCTCAAACTGAACGTCCCCCTTCCCTCCCGCCAGGACGAGATCGCCGTCCTCAACCGGCACGCGGAGGGCTTCAACCCCCGCGACCTCACAGCCGCGGGCCTCCGCCCCGTAGCCGGCCCGGCCGATCTCGAGGCAGCCCGAGCCGCCGTGGCCAAGACAGTCGTCTCCCCCGAAATCACCGGCTATGTGGTGGACGTCTGCCGTGCCACCCGCGAATCGCCGTCCCTCACCCTTGGTGTCTCACCGCGAGGTGCGACAGCTCTGCTCTCCACCGCTCGCGCCTGGGCCTGGCTCACCGGACGCGACTACGTCACGCCCGACGACGTCAAAGCCCTGGCCCTGCCCACTCTTCGGCACCGCATCCAACTCCGCCCCGAAGCAGAGATGGAAGGCGTCACCGCCGACTCCGTCATCACCGCGATCCTCGCCAACGTCCCCGTACCCCGCTGAGCCGAGGACCCATGGCACTCACCGGTCGGACCGCCCTGCTCGCGGCCCTTGGCTCTGTCCCCGTCGGTCTGCTCGCCCCCAGCTGGGCGGGCATGATCGCGGTCAATTCGCCCCTCGCGATCGCAATCATGTGCGACTACGCCCTCGCGGCGCCAGTACGTTCGCTCCGTTTCACCCGATCTGGTGATACATCAGTTCGACTCGGTGACGCCGCTGACGTCACGCTCACCATCGAGAACCCCTCGAACCGCCCGCTTCGGGCCCAACTCCGCGATGCCTGGCCTCCCAGCAGCTGGGCCTCCGGCACCGAGACCGCCGCCTCCCGCCACCGAGTCGACATCCCGGCAGGTGAGCGCCGCCGCATCACAACCCGCCTCACCCCGACCCGGCGCGGCGACCGCGAGGCGGAACGGATCACGCTCCGCTCTTACGGCCCGCTCGGACTCCTGACCCGCCAGGGCAGCCACAGAGTGCCCTGGACGGTCCGCGTCCTGCCGCCGTTCCACAGCCGCCAACACCTGCCGTCGAAGCTCGCACGCCTGCGTGAACTGGACGGCCGCACCAGCCTGTTGACCCGAGGCGAGGGCACAGAGTTCGACAGCCTCAGGGAGTACGTGCCCGGTGACGACACCCGCTCCATCGACTGGCGAGCCACCGCCCGCCAATCTGCAGTGGCCGTCCGCACCTGGCGCCCCGAACGGGACCGCCGCATCCTCGTGGTCCTGGACACAGGCCGTACGTCGGCAGGCCGCGTCGGTGACGCGCCCCGCCTGGACGCCTCGATGGATGCCGCCCTCCTCCTCGCCGCGCTCGCCGCACGAGCCGGCGACCGAGTGGACTTCCTCGCCTACGACCGTCGCGTCCGAGCGCTCGTCCAGGGCAAGGCAGCAGGCGAAGTCCTGCCCTCCTTCGTGAACGCGATGGCCACACTTGAGCCGGAATTGGTCGAGACGGACTCTCGCGGTCTTGCATCCACCACGTTGCACACGGCATCACGCCGCTCTCTCATCGTTCTCCTGACGAGCCTGGATGCAGCCCCCGTCGAAGAAGGTCTGCTCCCGGTACTGCCCCGCCTCACCAAACGCCACACAGTGCTGGTCGCGGCCGTGGCCGATCCCCGCATCCAGAAGATGGCCTCTGCCCGCGGCAACGTGGACGGCATCTATGAAGCAGCGGCAGCCGCGCAGGCTCAGGCAGAACGTCGCCGTACGGCGGAGAAACTCACGCGCCACGGCGTCACTGTCGTCGACGCCGCACCGGACGATCTCGCTCCCGCTCTCGCCGACGCATATCTCGCGCTCAAAGCCGCCGGCCGACTCTGAGCGCGAGACCCCGCCGCCTCTCGAACCCAAAAGACAATTGGGTTCGCTCTGCGATTAACACCCACAACGCAGAAAACCCCCCGAGTCAATGACTCGGGGGGTTTTCTTTAATATTAGTTCGGCGGCGTCCTACTCTCCCACAGGGTCCCCCCTGCAGTACCATCGGCGCTGTGAGGCTTAGCTTCCGGGTTCGGAATGTA
>JOGW01000008.1 GCA_000721375.1 Streptomyces sp. NRRL B-3428
CGTCGCCTTCATGCTCGACCAGTGCCACAACATCGAAGCCAAGATCCCCGCCATCATCCGCTCGGTCATGAACGTGCAGGAAGCCACCGCAAAAGCCCTCCTCGTCGACGCCGACACCCTCGCCACAGCCCAACGCGAAGGTGACGTCCTCGCGGCGAACGCGGTCCTGATGGACGCGTACAACACCGACGTCCGTCCGCTGCTCGCCGAGGTACGCGAGGACGCGGGACTCGATCCGGATCCGGTGGGCGCCTATCTGCGCTCGGGGCGGCAGGAGCGGATCATCCGTGAGCGGATGGGTGGTGAGCAGGCGGGATGGGGGGCGTGAAGGACCGCGTGGGTGCGTGCGGGGCAGCGGCATCAACCGATCGGTGGACCCTTCCGTAGACCGTTCGCTGCGCCGTAGGTAACCCTTCCGTATCGCGCGCCCGAACCCGGTGGACCGATGCGCCCCGGCTCCCCCACGGGCGACGATCTTCTGACGAAGACCCGCTCGTGAGGAGATCACCGTGGTGCACACCCGACGGACCCGACGCCGCCGCACCCTCGTCCCTGCCGTGCTGTTCGCGGCCGGCCTGACACTCCTCGCCGCGTGCGGCTCCGCCGCCGGGGACGGACGGGAAGCGAGCACCGCTTCGGCGGCTGCCAGCCCGTCCCGGAGCGCCGGGAGCACCGACTCCAAGGCCTCCGCCGACCTCCTCCTAGCCGCCGAGGAAGGCCGCCCCGACGCCGTACGCGAAGCCATCGCGGGCGGCGCGGACATCGAGGCGCGTGACGACCGGGGCCGTACGCCGCTGCTGCTCGCCGCGACCGGCGACCACGACGTGGCCGCGCGGATCCTGGTGGAGGCGGGCGCCGACCCCGATGCCCAGGACGACCAGGACGACAGCGCCTGGCTGGTGACGGGTGTGACCGGCAGCGTCAAGATGGCCCGGGTCCTGATCCCCGCCGAGCCCGACTACACCCTGGAGAACCGCTACGGCGGTACCTCGCTGATCCCGGCGGGCGAGCACGGTCACGCCGACTACGTACGCGAGGTGCTCAAAAGCACCGACATGGATGTCGACCACGTCAACGACCTCGGCTGGACGGCTCTCCTGGAGGCGGTCATCCTCGGGGACGGCGGCAAGGACCACCAGGAAGTGGTCGAGCTGCTGCTCGACGGCGGCGCCGACCCCTCGCTCGCGGACGGCGAGGGTGTGACACCGCTGCAGCACGCCGAGGACAAGGGCCAGGACGAGATCGCCGCGCTGCTGCGCGCGGCCGGGGCGTAGCCGCCGCCGACGAGGGTTTCGCGTACTTCCCCGGGACGACCCGTAGTCCTCGGCGAGGAGACCCGCCGTGCGGGGTGGCCCGACCCCTTCCCCGCGGACTACGCCCAGCGGCCGACCGTCCCCCGGGAAGACTGGCCCACGGCCGGATGCCCGCAGCCCCGCGCCTCGGGCAGCCTGACCCGCATGCGCACACATGGAGAACGATCCTTACGCAGGTGGGGGTTCAGGCCGGCCCTGGTGGCGGCCGCGTTCGGGCTGCTGACGACCGGAGTGCTGTGGCCCGCACCGTCGGCCGGTGCCTCCGCCGCGAGCGGTGACGGGGACGGTGTGCAGATCCGCCGTACCCAGTACGGCGTGCCGCACATCGTGGCCCGCGACTTCAAGTCCTTGGGATACGGCTACGGTTACGCGTTCGCGCAGGACAACCTGTGCGATCTCGCGGACACGGTCCTGACGCTGCGCGGCGAGCGGTCGCGGTACTTCGGCGGGCAGGGCGAACCGCGGGACGGCGGGGACGGACCCGGCGAGGACATCCCGTACAACCTGGCCAGTGACACGTACTACAAGGCACAGCGCAAGACCGGCACCGTACGGAAGTTGCTCGCGCAGCCCGCCCCGCTCGGGCCGGGGCACGAGCTGCGGGACATGGTCAGGGGATACGCCGAGGGCTACAACCGCTATCTGCGGGACACCGGGGTGGACAAGCTGCCCGATGCCCGCTGCAAGGGGAAGCCCTGGGTGCGGCCGGTCACCGCCGAGGACCTGTGGCACTTGGTGTACGACCTGAACGCCGCCTCGGGCGCGGCTCCGTATGCCGCGGCCATCGGCGCGGCCGAGCCGTCGAGCGCGCCGGCCGCGGCCCCGAAATCCGCCTCGCGAAGCGGTCCGGCCAGCAACGGCTGGGCGCTCGGCCGTGAGGCGCTCAGGGCTGGTGCGGGCAACGCGATGGTCCTCGCCAATCCGCATCTGCCGTGGCTGGGCAACTCCCGCTTCTACCAGGTGCAGTTGACGATCCCCGGCACCCTCGACGTGACCGGCGGCAGTCTGCAGGGCACCCCGATGGTGGAGATCGGGCACAACAGCACCCTCGCCTGGACCCACACAGCGAGCGACGCCCAGCACTCCTCGCTCTACCGCCTGGAACTTACTCCCGATGACCCCACGAGCTATGTGGTCGACGGCAGGAGCGAGCGGATGACACGGACGAGCGTGGACGTCGTGGTGCGGGGCGAGGACGGCGGCACGAAGACCGTACGGCGCACGGTGTACGGGACGCGTTTCGGTGCCGTGGTGAACTTCGGCTGGACGGACAGGAGCGCCTACGCCCTGCGCGACGCCAACGAGAGCAACCTGCGCTCGATGAACACCTGGCTGGCGATGGCCACTTCACGTAATCTCGGGGAGTTGCGCGCCGCCCAGGACTCGACGCAGGGCATCCCGTGGACGTACACGCTGGCCGCGGACACCAGCGGCGAGACGTACTTCACGGACTCCTCGGCCGTCCCCCACCTCACAGCTGCCCAGCTCAAGAGCTGCACGCTGCCGGGCGGTGAGGAAGCACCCGACGCCCTGGACGGATCACGGACCGACTGCGCCTGGGGCCGCGACCCCGACGCGGTGGTGCCAGGCATATACGGGCCCGCACGCCAACCGGAGTTGAGCCGTGGCGATTTCGTGGCGAACTCCAACAACGGTCCGCAGTACACCAATCCGGCCGAGCAGATCACCGGCATCCCGCCGGTCTACGACGTGGGCCCACGGCTCGACCTCCGCGCCCGGCTGGGGCTTCGCATGATCGACGAGCGCGGCAAGGGCACGGACGGACTGGGCGCGCCCGGATTCACCCCGCGCAATCTGACCCAGTCGATGTCCGGCGATCGTGTCCTGAGCGCAGAGACAGGCCTCGACGACGTCCTCGCCCTGTGCCGTAACCAGCCGGAGCTGGTGGCGAGCGACGGCAAGAAGGTCGATGTACGCGCGGCCTGTGCGGCGCTCGCCCGCTGGGACCGGCGGGCCCATGCCGACAGCCGCGGCGGCGCACTGTGGATCTCGTTCTACGGCCGGCTCCTGGAGGAGCGTCCGGCGGCCTGGCACAAGGTTCCGTACGATCCCGAGGCACCACTCACCACACCACGCGGCATCAAGGGTGAAAGTCCGCAGGTGCAACGCGCGCTCGCGGACACCGTGCAGGAGTTCGCCGCCGAGAGCGTACAGGTGAGTGCCCCGACCGGAGCTCTGCAGAAGTGGGCGGGTGTGCCGCTGCCCGGCTGTGACGGATCGGAGGGCTGCTTCAACGTGCTGGAAGCGGGGCCGGATTCGGGTACGGGCGAACCTCCGCGCGGCGCGTTCGGCTCCAGCTTCCTGATGGCCGTCACCCTCACCGACGACGGCCCGCGCGCTTCGACCCTGCTCACGTACGGGCAGTCCTCGAACCCGTCCTCACCGCACTACACCGATCAGACCCGGCTGTTCTCGCAGGGCCGCTGGGTGCGCGAGCGGTACACGGAACAGGAGATCCTCGGCGATCCGCATCTGGAGGTGACCCACCTCAGCCCCTGACGAGCGCGCGGATACGCCGGGACGGATGCCTCATCCGTCCCGGCGTATCCGTGCGCTCGTGAAGGACCACGGCATCAGGCGGCCTCGACCGCACTCTCCTGTCCGGCGAACTGCGTCCGGTGCAGCTCCTCGTAGCGGCCGCCCTGGGCGAGGAGTTCCTCGTGGCGGCCGCGTTCCACGATCCGTCCGTCCTCGACGACCAGGATCTGGTCGGCCGAGCGGATCGTGGACAGGCGGTGGGCGATGACCAGTGCGGTCCGGCCTTCGAGGGCCTCGGCGAGTGCTTCCTGCACGGCGGCCTCCGAGGTGTTGTCCAGGTGCGCCGTCGCCTCGTCGAGGATGACGACGCGCTGACGGGCGAGCAGCAGCCGGGCGATGGTCAGACGCTGACGCTCACCGCCGGAGAGCCGGTAGCCGCGTTCGCCGACCACGGTGTCCAGACCGTCCGGCAGCGACCGGACGAGGGTCTCCAGACGGGAGCGGCGCAGCGCGTCCCACAACTCGTCCTCGGAAGCGCCCGGCCTGGCCAGGAGCAGATTCGCACGTACGGAGTCGTGGAACAGGTGGCCGTCCTGGGTGACCATGCCCAGCGTCCGGCGCACGGATGAGGCGCTCAGATCGCGGACGTCGACCCCGCCGATACGGACGGTGCCTTCGTCGGCGTCGTAGAGGCGTGGCACCAGCTGCGCGATGGTCGACTTGCCCGCGCCGGAGGAACCCACGAGGGCGACGGTCTGGCCGGGTTCGGCGCGGAACGAAAGCCCGTGCAGGACCTCGTCGCCACCGCGGGTGTCGAGCGAGGCGACCTCTTCGAGGGAGGCGAGGGAGACCTTGTCGGCCGAGGGGTAACCGAAGCGGACGTCCTCGAACTCGACGGCGACCGGCCCCTCCGGCACACCGCGCGCGTCGGGCTTCTCCTCGATCAGCGGCTTGAGGTCGAGCACCTCGAAGACCCGCTCGAAGCTGACGAGCGCGCTCATCACCTCGACGCGGGCGCCGGCCAGGGAGGTGAGCGGCGCGTACAGACGGGTGAGCAGCAGAGCGAGGGCGACGACCGAACCGGCGTCCAGGGTGCCGCGGATCGCGAACCAGCCGCCGAGCCCGTAGACGAGGGCGAGGGCGAGGGCGGAGACGAGGGTGAGCGCGGTGATGAAGGTCGCCTGCGCCATGGCCGTACGCACGCCGATGTCCCGTACACGCCGGGCCCGCGCGGCGAACTCCTCGGACTCCTCCTCCGGCCGCCCGAACAGCTTGACCAGGGTCGCGCCCGGCGCCGAGAACCGCTCGGTCATCCGCGTGCCCATGGCCGCGTTGTGCTCGGCGGCCTCGCGCTGCAGCTTGGCCATCCGGGTGCCCATCCGCCGGGCCGGCACGATGAACACGGGCAGCAGGACGAGCGCGAGAAGGGTGATCTGCCAGGACAGGCTGAGCATCACGGCGAGCGTGAGCAGCAGCGTGACAAGGTTGGAGACCACACCGGACAGGGTGTTGGAGAAGGCGCGCTGGGCGCCGATCACATCGTTGTTGAGGCGGCTGACGAGTGCGCCGGTGCGGGTGCGCGTGAAGAAGGCGACCGGCATCTTCTGCACGTGGTCGAAGACCGCGGTGCGCAGGGACAGGATCAGGTCCTCGCCGAGTCCCGACGAGAGCCAGCGGTTGACGAGGCCGAGGCCGGCCTCGGCGAGGGCGATGGCGGCGATCAGTACGGCGATCCGCACGACGACCCCGGAGTCCTCGCCGCCGACGATGGCGTCGACGACCCGGCCCGCGAGCACCGGCGTGGCCACGGCGAGCAGCGCCATGGCCACGCTGACGAGCAGGAACTGGCCGATACGTCGGCGGTGCGGACGGGCGAACTCGGCGATACGGCGCAGTGTGGCGCGGGCGAAGGGACGCTGATCCTGCTGTGCGTTCATGACGCTGTGCAGCTGCATCCAGGCTGTGGTCTCCATGCTCATGCCTGGAAACTAGGACCTCGACTTAACTTGAGGTCAAGGGGTTGCCCAAGAGTTCGCGAGCGGGCGGGCCCCGCCTGCCCGGCCGGGGCCCGCCCCTACCGGCCCCGCGGACCGGTCTGCTACAGTGCCAATGGCACTTGTGTACGCCCAGCTGTTCTCAGCACATTCTCCGGGCGCCGGTGCACTCCCTCTCCGCCCGGTTCTCCGGGCTCTTCCGCCCGCTTCTGTCGGGCTCTCGGACAGTCCAGGTTCTTGTCCCTCCGGACAGCCACAGCCACTGTCCCGTTCTCACCGCGCTCCCGCGGCCCCCGTTTCCCGGGACGGCCATGCACGAGCCCGGTTTCCGATGCTCCGCCGACGTGCGGTGCGCGCCCTGCCAGGGGCGGCCCGCCCTCAAGTCGCGTTGAGCCTTTCCCCCCTCTCACGTATGCCAACTCCGTCCCTGAAAGGACGTACAGCCATGACAGCCACCACCACACTCACACCTGAACCCACCACGCCCGCCTCCGAGTTGCCGACGGCGGGCGGGATCCTCGACCTGACGCACAACGGCAACGGCGTCCTGCGCTCGGCCGACTTCCTGCCCGCGCCCGGCGACGTCCAGGTCCCGGCCGCCCTGATCCGCAGGCACGGTCTGCGCAAGGGCGACCGCGTCGACGGTACGACGACACGTACCGCCAAGGGCCGCTCCCTCGACTGCGTCGACCTCGTCAACGGCCAACCACCCACCGCACGCCCCCACTTCAAGGACCTCACACCGCTCCATCCACGTGAGCGGCTGACCCTGGAGCACGCCGAGGGTGGCATCACACCCCGGATCGTCGATCTCGTCGCCCCCGTCGGCAAGGGCCAGCGCGGACTGATCGTCGCCCCGCCCAAGACCGGCAAGACCGTGCTGCTCAAGCAGCTCGCGGCGGCCGTGGCCACCAATCACCCCGAGGTCCACCTCATGGTGCTGCTCGTCGACGAGCGGCCCGAGGAGGTCACCGACATGCGGCGCTCGGTGCGCGGCGAGGTGCTCGCCTCCACCTTCGACCGGCCCGCCAAGGAGCACATCGCGCTCGCGGAACTCGCCGTCGAGCGCGCCAAGCGCCTCGTCGAGCAGGGCCGTGACGTGGTGCTGCTCCTCGACTCGCTGACCCGCCTGTGCCGCGCCCACAACAACGCCGCCTCCGCCGGCGGCCGCACCCTCACCGGCGGTGTCGACGCGGCCGCGCTGCTCGGTCCGAAGCGCCTGTTCGGCGCGGCCCGCCTCACCGAGGAGGCCGGTTCCCTCACCATCCTCGCCACCGCGCTGGTCGACACCGGTTCGCGCGGCGACGACTACTACTTCGAGGAGCTCAAGAGCACCGGCAACATGGAGCTCCGCCTCGACCGCACCCTCGCCGACCACCGGGTGTTCCCGGCGGTGGACGTCACCCCGTCGGGTACGCGCCGCGAGGAACTCCTCGTATCCGAGGCTGAATTGACCGCCGTACGGGCGCTGCGGCGCGCACTGCAGTCCCGCAACGGGCAGGCCACCGAAGCGCTCATCGAGCAGCTGCGCAAGTCGCCCGACAACAGCACCTTCCTGCGGCAGGTCAAGCAGACCGTGCCGGGTGCTTAGGGGGTGTCCGGCGGATCAGGCCGCCCGCGGGCAACAGCACCTTGAACGTGTGGATGAGGGGTGGTCTGGTGCTTCCCCAAGCTCTCGGCTTCGCTCGAGCAGGGGAGACCCCACTGCTGCAAGGCGGAGGAGGGAGTCGACGCGGAGCGTCACGACCGTCCGAACCCGCCCGAGGGGGCTGCGATGATCTCGGTCCGCGAACTGACCAAGCGCTACGGCTCGACCGCCGCCGTGGAGGCTCTGAGCTTTGATGTCGCACCGGGGGCCGTGACCGGATTTCTCGGGCCCAATGGCTCCGGGAAGTCCACCACCATGCGCATGATCATGGGCCTGGACACCCCGGACTCCGGAAACGCCCTGGTCAACGGCCATCCGTATGCCGAGCTGAAGTGGCCGCTGCGCGAGGTCGGCGCCCTGCTCGAAGCACGGACGTACCACCCGGGCCGCAGCGCCTACCAGCATCTCTGCGCGCTCGCCGCGGGCGGCGGTGTCCCGCGCGCCCGGGTCGACGAGGTGCTGACCACCGTCGGCCTGAGCGAGGTCGCACACAAGCGGGCGGGCACGTTCTCGCTCGGGATGTCGCAGCGACTCGGTATCGCGGGCGCACTGCTCGGCGACCCGGGCGTACTGCTCTTCGACGAGCCGGTGAACGGGCTCGACCCCGAGGGCGTGCGCTGGATCCGGGACCTGATGAAGGACCTCGCCGCCGAGGGCCGTACCGTCCTCGTCTCCAGCCATCTGATCAGCGAAATGGCCCTGACCGCCGAGCACTTGGTGGTGATCGGGCAAGGGCGGCTGCTCGCCGACACCAGCGTCGCGGAGCTGACCGAGGACGGCGGCTCACTGGAGGAGGCCTTCTTCCGGCTCACGAGCGATTCCGCCACGTACCGGGGCACCACAGGCCCGTCCGCCACCGCATCCCACCGGAGGACCCGATGAGCACCGCCGCCCTCTCCCTCAGCCTCCCCGACACGTCCTACGGATACGGCTTCGCACACGCCGCGCGCATGGAGTGGATCAAGCTCCGCAGTCTGCGGTCCACATGGTGGGCACTGCTCGTCGTGGTGGCCGGGATGATCGCCATCGGGGTGGTCACCATGGCCAACACCAAGGCACCCTCCGCCGACAAGGCCGCCACGTTCGACCCGACCAACAACGTGCTCGCCGGAGTCGCACTCGGCCAGCTGGTCATCGGGGTCATCGGCGTCCTGCTCGTCACCGGCGAGTACTCCTCCGGCTCGATGCGCTCCACGCTCGCCGCCGTACCGCGCCGCCCGCTGGTGCTCGCCGCGAAGGCCACCGTGTTCGGGGGTGTGACGCTGGTGCTCAGCGAGGTGGTCGCCTTCGTGACCTTCCTCGTGGGCCGCGCCGCACTCGATCCGGCGATCCCGCAACCCTCGCTCACCGACGCAGGTGTGCTGCGGGCCGTCCTGATGTCGGGCGCGTATCTGGGGCTGATCGCCGTGATGGCCGTCGGTATCGGCGCCATCACCCGGCACACGGCGAGCGCGATCGGTGCCCTCGTCGGGCTGCTCTTCGTCGTACCGGCGATGCTCGCGGGTATGACGGGGACGGGGATCGCCAGGTTCTTCCCGACGATGATCGCGGGGAACTCGCTGGCCGTGTCCGAGCCGGTACCCGGAATGCTCACACCGTGGGTGGGCTTCGCGCTGCTCCTCGTATACACCGCGCTCGTCCACGCGGCGGGCCTACGGGTCCTGGTGAAGCGCGATGCGTGAGACGAGGCCGGCGGGCGGGCGGCCCGGGGAACAGAGCGCCACTCCCCGGGCCGCCACTCCCGGGTCCGCCACTCCCCGGGCCGCTTCGGCCGACGCTCCGCACGCGACATCCGCCACCCCGGGCGAGCGATCCCACCCCGCACACGGAATCATCAGCGCCATGCCCGCCCTGTCCACCCCCACCGCCACGCCCGCCACCCGCTTCTCGGCGGTGTGGCGGGCGCCGCTCTCGCGCAGCTCATGGCGCGAGGTGGCGTATCTCCTGATCAGCAGCCTCATCGGGGTGGCCGGCGCGCTGCCCGTGATCGTGCTGCTCGCCCTCGGCTTCGGCTTCGTCGTCTCCCTGCTGGGCGCCGTACTGGGACTGGTCCTCACGGTCGCCGCCCTGGGGCTGTCCCGCGCACTCGGCACGACCCACCGGCGGCTCGCCGAGTCGATCCTCGGCGAACGCATCCCCACCCCGCGCGGGCCCGCCGCCCCCGCGGGCCAGGGCCTGTTCACCCGGCTCGACGGCCGGCTGCGGGACGGCGCCGGCTGGCGGAACGTGGTCTACGTACTGGCCAAGCTGCCGTTGTCACTGATCGGCCTGTACGCCGTGCAGTGGTGGGTGGTCGGCCTGATCAATCTCACCGCTCCGCTGCGCTGGGCCCTGTTCGGGCAGGGCGGCGACGGCGGCCTGCTGCTCCTGACCCCGCTCCCCTACGGCGGCAGCCCGACGGCGCACGAGTTCACGGGCACCCTGCTCGGCGTGGCCATGGGCCTGGTCACGCTGCTGATCGCACCCTGGTTCACCCACGCCGTACGGCTCACCGACCGCTGGCTGATGCGCGCACTGCTCGGTCCTGACGAACTGGCCGCGCGGGTAAGGGACTTGGAGGAGACCCGCGCACTGGCCGTCGACGATTCGGTGGCCCTGCTGCGCCGCGTCGAGCGCGATCTGCACGACGGCGCCCAGGTCCGTCTGGTCGCCCTCGCACTCGGCCTCGACATGGTGAAGGCCAAGCTCGCGGACGAGCGGACCCTCGATCTCGCGGCCGTACGACGCCTCGTGGACGGTGCGCACCGCAACGCCACGGAGGCCCTCACCGAGCTGCGCGATCTGGCCCGCGGGATCCATCCCCCGGTCCTGGACGAGGGGTTGGCCCATGCCCTGGAGACCCTGGCGGCCCGGGCGACCGTGCCGGTGGAGCTGACGGTGGACGTACCGCAGCGCCCCTCGCCCGCGATCGAGTCCATCGCGTACTTCTGCACGGCGGAACTCCTCACGAACGTCATCAAGCACAGCGGAGCCACCCGCGCGACGGTCTCCGCCGTCACCCGGGCCGACGGAACGCTGCGGCTGCGCGTCGGCGACGACGGCCACGGCGGCGCGGAGGCCGGAACGGGCAGCGGCCTGACAGGCCTTGCTCAGCGCGTACGCACGGTGGACGGCACCCTGGACATCCGCAGTCCGCAGGGCGGTCCGACGATGATCACGGTTGATCTGCCCCCGCGCGCATGAGTGCTCATGGAAGCATGGGCGGCATGCGTGTCGTGATCGCCGAAGATGCCGCCGTCCTCAGGGAACTCCTGGTCCAGATGCTCCAGGACCGGGGTTACGAGGTGTGCGCCGCCGTGCCCGAAGCCGACGCCCTGCGTACGGCCGTCGCCGAGCACCGGCCCGATGTCGCCATCGTCGACATCCGGATGCCGCCCACCCACACCGACGAAGGACTGCGGGCGGCGATCGCGCTGCGCGGTGAACACCCGGGCACCGGCGTGCTGTTGTTCTCGCAGTACGTGGAGACCAAATACGCCACCGAACTGCTCGCGGGCGGCTCCGCGGGCGTCGGCTATCTGCTCAAGGACCGAGTCGCGAACATCGCCGAGTTCACCGCCGCCCTGGACCGGGTCGCCTCCGGCGGCACCGCGCTCGACCCCGAGGTGGTCACCCAGCTCGCCGGAGCGAGCAGACGCACCGACGACCTGGCGACGCTCACTCCCCGCGAACGCGAGGTCCTGTCGCTGATGGCCGAGGGCCGCTCCAACGCGGCGATCGCGGCGGGAATGCATGTCTCCGCGGGCACGGTCGAGAAGCATGTGGCCAGCCTCTTCGGCAAGTTGGGGCTGCCCGCCTCGGAGGACATGAACCGTCGCGTCCTCGCGGTGCTGCGCTTTCTGCACGAGTGAACGGTCGGGCTACCGTGGCCCCATGACGCGATCTGTCCATGAGCTCTACGCGGCCCGGATCATCGACCAGACCCGCGAGTTGACCGCGGCCGTGAAGGGCGCGGATGCCGCCACCGCCGTACCGGGTCTCGACGGCTGGACCCTCGCCCATCTCCTGCGCCATGTCGGCGGCGCCCATCGCTGGGCCGAGACGGTCATCCGTAGCCGGGCCACCGCACCCGTCCCGGACGACCAGGTCGACGACGTCACCCCCGGCAAGGACGACGATCTGCCCGGCCTCACCGCGTGGTTGCTCGAAGGCGCCGAGCGGTTCGCGGACACGCTGCACGCCACTCCCGAGGACACCGAGGTGTGGACGGTCGCGCCCAGCGGCCGGCCGGTGTTCTGGGCCCGCCGGATGACGTACGAGACGGTGGTCCACCGCTACGACGCGACCATGGCGGCGGGCGGCACTTACGCCCTGGACGCCGCCACGGCGATCGACGGCATCGAGGAGTGGCTCGGCTTCAGCACACTCCCGCAGGCGTACGCCTCCCCCGCCGCGCTGCGCGCGCTGATCGCCCCGGACCGCACTCTCCATCTGCACGGCACGGACGCGCCGCAGGACACGGGCGAATGGCTGGTCGACCTCACCGGCGCGTCGCCGATCGTGAGCCACGGCCATCACAAGGCGACCACCGCCGCACGAGGTCCGCTCAAGGATCTGCTGCTCGCGCTCTACGAACGCCCGGCCGCCGTCGAACTCTTCGGTGACGAGGCCCTGTTCAGCGACTGGGTGCATGCCGCAGGGGACTGGCTGCGCCGCTGACCCGCACGGCACACTGCCGCCATGACCGTACGCACCGAACACAACGGCCCCGTCACCACCGTCGTCCTCGCGCGCCCCGAAGCACGGAACGCCGTCGACGGGCCGACCGCGGCCCTGCTCGCCGATGCCTTCCACGCGTTCGAAGCGGATGACGAGGCGCACGTGGCCGTGCTGTGGGGCGAGGGCGGCACGTTCTGCGCGGGCGCGGATCTCAAGGCCGTCGGCACCGAGCGCGGCAATCAGGTCACGGAAGGCGGCGACGGTCCGATGGGGCCGACGCGTATGCGTCTGTCGAAGCCGGTGATCGCGGCGGTCAGTGGTCACGCGGTGGCCGGCGGCCTCGAGCTCGCGCTCTGGTGCGACCTGCGGATCGCCGAGGAGGACGCGGTGTTCGGGGTGTTCTGCCGCCGCTGGGGTGTCCCGCTCATCGACGGGGGGACGGTGCGCCTGCCCCGTATCGTCGGCTCCGGGCGCGCGATGGACATGATCCTCACCGGCCGCCCGGTCCCGGCCGCGGAAGCTCACGAGATGGGTCTGGCCAACCGCGTGGTACCGAACGGCACTTCACGTCGGGCGGCCGAGCAGCTGGCTGCCGAGATCGCCGCCTTCCCGCAGGCGTGTCTGCGCAGCGACCGTGCCTCCGCGCTCGACCAGGAGGGGCTGGACGAAACCACTGCCATGGCACGGGAGTTGAAGCACGGCATCGGCGTCCTCACCGAAAGCCTGGAGGGCGCGGCCCGCTTCGCGTCGGGCGCGGGGCGGCACGGTTCCTTCAAGTCCTGAGGGCCGACGAGGCCTACGGCAGCAGCACCCAGTCGCCGAGCAGCGCGGCCACAAGTCCCGCACCCAGCAGATACGTTCCCAGCCGCGTACGTCCCCGCCTGCTGAGCTCGATCACCATGCCGCACAGGCAGAGCAGCAGTCCGTAGACGCCCACGACCAGCACGGACGAGCGGCTGGCCAGGCGGATCGCGAGGAACACGGCGACCAGGACCATCAGGACGGAGGCCGTGGCTATCCGCACACGTCTCGCCTGACGCGGGCTCATGCCCTGGCGGTCCGGCTCCGCCGCGCCGGGCCCGATGTCGGCCTCGCGCTCGTCCAGGGCCTCGGGCTCGTCCAGGGCCTCGGGTGCGGTCGGCTGATCCTCGGCGGCGAGGGCCCCTTGATCGGATGTGCTCATGGCCCAGGATCGTAATCGGTACCGCCCGAGGAGCCGACCCCGCTCCCCGTAAAGCCTTGTCCTGCTCAGTGCACCAGCAACTGAATTCCGCCCAGAACGGTCGCCCCGATCACAAGCCGCTCGAAAAGGAGTTGGTCGATCCGGTCCACGCACTTACGTCCGAGCCACGCACCGGGCACGACGAAGAGCACCAGCGCCGCATCGAGCAGCAGCGAATCCCGGTCGATCAGGCCGAGCCCCACACTGAACGGGACCTTCGAGGTATTCACGATCAGGAAGAACCACGCGGAGGTGCCGAGGAATCCCAGTTTCTGGAATCCGCTGGAGATCAGATACAGCGACATCACCGGCCCGCCGGCGTTGGCGACCATCGTCGTGAACCCGCCGAGCACACCGTACGAGGGCGCCTTCCAGCGTGCGGGCCGGCCCTCGGAAGACTCCTCCTGACGTGCCACGATCCGCCGCCGCCACATCGTCACCGCCGCCATGAGCAGCAGGATCGCCCCGATCGACGTCCGCACGCCGTCGTCGCCCGCCCACATCAGGAACACCGTCCCGACCAGCACCCCGGCACCGACCGCCGGGAACAGCCGCCACAGCGTGGGCCAGTGGGCGTGACGGCGGTAGGTGAGGACGGCGAGGACATCGCCCGCGATCAGGATCGGGAGCAGCACTCCGGTGGATTCCCGCGCGGGCAAAACGGCGGCGAACACCGCCAGACTGACCGTATTCGCCCCGCTGACAGCTGTTTTGGAGAACCCGACGAGCGCTGCCGCGAGCGCGAGCACACAGAATTCCCAGATCGATATATCCATACGGGATGGATGCTACGTGAAACCTTCAGCCGTCCAACGCACTGAGCCGCGCAGCGATCTCGCCTCGTGAGGGAACGCCCAGTTTTGCCAGAATTCGCTCCAGATGGGCGTCGACAGTGCGCTTCGAAATGACCAGGCGCTCCGCGATCTCGCGGTTGGACAGGCCTTCGGAAGCGAGCAGGGCCACTTCGTGCTCGCGGCGGGTGAGTTCATGGGCGTGGGGGCGAGCGGCCGGGATGACCTCCTTGGCCTCCTGCCCCGTGGCGAGCGCGACCACCTGCTCCTGGGGGCGCCGCGCACCGTCCTCCCGCAGCTCGGCGCAGCGCTCGGTACCCAGGGCCTCCTGTGCGGCGTGCACCGCGCTCTGGTGGAACTCCTCCATCAGCGAGGTGCCGCCGAGTCGTGCTCCGGCGCCCGCCCAGAGCGGATCGGCGGCGCCGAGCAGCCAGATCGCCTCTTCGTGGCGTCCGTCGTGGCCGGCCAGCCAGGCGAGCAGTTCGAGGCAGTAGCCCATGCCGACGCCGTCGCCCAGCTCGTGCTTGATCTGCAGTGCGGTGGCACCCGACCGGTAGCTCTCCTCGTATTCACCGCGGCGGAAGCGGGCCACGCCGATCACGTAGTGCAGATAGCCGCGCACCCAGCCTTCGGTGGAGTCCGGGCCGAGCCGGCTCAGTCCGCGTTCGCAGACTTCGAGCGCGGCATCGAGCTGGCCGGCCAGATGCTGCATGTAGCCGATCTGCGTCTCCAGCGTCACCAGGCCGACGACGTCTCCTGCCTCCTCCAGGATGCGGTGCGCCTCCTCGGCCGCCCGGGCCGCCTCCTCGTGCCGCTCCATGAAGGTGAGCGAGAGATTGAGATAGACCCGCCCGCGTCCGGCCACCACCGGGTCGTCGAGTTCGTCGGCGATCCGTACGCACTCCTGGGCTTCCTCAAGTGCTCGTGGATCGGCCTGGAACGCTCCGAGATACGCGCTCTGGGCCAGCGCCCAGGCGCGTTCGCGCACGGGTCCCGGGAAGCGGTCGGTGATCTTCGCGTACCAGTAGCGGCCCTCGGTGTGCAGACCCGCGATATGCCAGTACGGCCACAGGGCGCCGGCGAGCGCGGCGGCCTCGTGGTCCTTGCCGGGCGCCGCGAGTGCGTACTCGATGGCGAGGCGGATGTCGGGGTGCTGGTCGCGCAGTACGTGGTAGCGCTGGATCTGGTCGTCGGCCAGGAAGTTGCGGTCGAACGCCTCGGCGAGCGCGAGATAGCGCGCGAAGTGCCGCTCGCGCATGTCGGTCTGTTCGCCGCGCACCTGGAGATGCTCGGCGCCGAATTCGCGCAGGGTGTCGAGCATCCGGTAGACCGAGCCGTCCACGCCTTCGCGCTGGACGACGGACTTGTCGACCAGTCCGACGAGCGCTTCGAGGATCTCCTCACGCGGCAGCTGACCGCCGGCGCAGACCTCCTCGATGGCGGCGAGGTCGAACCCGCCGGCGAACACCGAGAGCCGCGACCAGAGCAACTGCTCCTGCTCGGTGCACAGTTCATGGCTCCACTCGATGGCGGTGCGCAGGGTCTGGTGCCGTGGCAGTGCGGTGCGACGGCCGCCGGTGAGCAGCCGGAAGCGGTCCTCGAGCCGGGCCACGAGCTGGTCGAGCGGCAGCACCCGCAGGCGTACGGTGGCGAGTTCGATGGCCAGCGGCATACCGTCCAGGCGCCGGCACAGCGCGATGACATCGGCGCGGTTGCCGTCGTGCACCATGAACGCCTGATCGACCGCTCTGGCGCGTTGCGCGAAGAGCTCGACGGCGTCACCGCCGTTCGCGCGCACGGGCAGCGGCGCTATCTGGCAGATGTGCTCACCCGGCACGTCGAGGGGCTGTCGGCTGGTGGCCAGTACGGAGACCCCGGTGGTCTCGTGCAGCAGGATGTCGGAGAGCATCGCGCAGGCGTCGACCAGATGCTCACAGGTGTCGAGGATCAGCAGCAGCCTGCGCTCACGCAGATGGTCGAGCACCGCGTCCAGTGGTGGCCGCGGGTCGCCCTCGGGCAGCCCGAGACAGCCTGCGACCGTGTGCGGGAGCAGTTCGGGATCGCGCAGTTCGGACAACTCGACCAGACAGACGCCGTGTTCGTAGCGGCCTGCGACGCGCGCGGCGGCGCGCAGTGCGATCCTGGTCTTGCCCACTCCCCCGGGACCGGTCACCGTGACCATACGGGCCTGCCGCAACGCCTCGTCGACACGGGTCAGTTCCCTGCCCCGCCCGACGAACCCGGTTACCTCCACCGGCAGTTCCCCCGGCCTGCGGCGGACAAGAGCCAAAGTCATTCCCATCCTCACTGCGCGTATGTCTGCGGGACTCCGGCGGCACGTTCTCCTCCGCTTCCCGTCGATGACGATACGCGCCGCCCGGGCGGGCGTCCTCGGTATACCTAGGCCCGCCCGCGGAGAAGTTCGGTATACGCATCAGCGCCGTCATCTGTGTCGGAAACGATCGCCACCAGGCAAAGTAGGGCCCGTACGGCACAGGCGAGTTCGTGCGCGTACGGCACGAGCTCGGTCGGCTGGCTTGTCGGTGAGCCAGCCGGCCGTAGCGCCCACCCGGGCGTCTCACCGCGCTCCCCCTCCGCCCCGGCCCCACGGGTCGTGGGCATGCGGTGCGCCCGGGTCGGGAGTGTTCCCCCATCACTTCCGCGGCCCCCCCTCACGAGGGGCGTCAACTGCTGCCCGGAACCCACCAGTTTATGTAGTCACCTTGACACTAAGCCCCGCGCACGCAATTATCGTCTCAGTGACATTAAGGGGGGTTCATGGCTGACATCACCCGGCGCCTCGGCCTGCGCCATCTGCGTTCGGCACCTACCGCGCACATCCGCCATCTACGCGCGGGCCAGGTCGTGCACGACGGACCGGGACTGAGCTTCTGGTACCGCTCACTGAGTGCCGCGCTGTCCGAGGTGCCGGTGGACGACCGCGAGTTGGCGATGAGTTTCCACGCCCGCACCTCGGACTTCCAGGATGTGTCCACGCAGGCCACGGTCACCTACCGGATCAGCGACCCGGTCACGGCGGCGGCCCGAATCGACTTCTCGATCGACCCCGATACGGGTGACTGGCGAGGCGCACCCCTTGAACAGCTCGCGACGCTGCTCACCGAGACCGCACAGCAGCACGCGCTCGATGTGCTGGCCCGCACCACGCTCGCCGCCGCCCTGGTCGACGGGGTCGCGGCGGTGCGTGAGCGGATCGCTGCGGGGCTCACGGCCGAACCGCGGCTGCCCGCCACCGGGATCGAGGTCGTCGCGGTACGGGTGGTGGCCATCCGGCCCGAGGTCGAGGTGGAGCGCGCGCTGCGCACTCCCGCGCGCGAGCTGATCCAGCAGGAGGCCGACCGCGCCACGTACGAACGTCGCGCCGTGGCCGTCGAGCGCGAGCGGGCGATCGCCGAGAACGAGCTGGCCAGTCAGATCGAACTGGCCCGGCGTGAGGAACAGTTGGTCGACCAGCGCGGCACCAACGCACGGCGCGAGGCGGAGACGAAGGCCGCGGCCGACGGGGTGCGCACCGAGGCGGAGGCCTTGCGCAAGGTACGGCTCGCCAAGGCCGAGGCCGAGGCGGCGCGCGAGGTGGGCGAGGCACGGGCGCAGGCCCAGGCGGCCTGGCTCGAGGTGCACGGACGCACCGATCCCGCCGTGCTGCACGCCCTCGCGGCGAGCCGGGTGGCCGAGAACCTGCCGCGGATCGACAGCCTCACGCTGTCGCCCGATGTGCTGACGGGACTGCTCGCGAAGCTGGGTTCGGCCCCTTCGGGACCTGGCACGAGCCCGGCCTCGGGCGAGCGCCGCGCCACCGGCAAGCGCTGATGGCGCTCGCCCCACGCGCCGTCCTGGTCCACCGCACCACGGAGTACGCGGAGCTCCTGGCCCGGCACGGTACGCATGGCCAGGCGGCGTTCTTCCTGGCCTCACGGGGTCGCTCCGTGGACGAGATCGCGGAGCGCCATCGCCGTACGACCGCCGCTCTCGTGGAAGTCGCGGCGGCCGTGCCGCTCACCTGGCGGCAGAGCCGGGTGGAGCGGGCGGATCTCGACCGGTTCCTGTTCGGGCCCGAGGACGTGGTCGTGGTGGTCGGACAGGACGGGCTCGTGGCGAACACCGCGAAGTATCTGTCCGGCCAGCCGGTGGTCGGGATCGACACCGATCCCGGCCGCAATCCGGGCGTGCTCGTACGCCACCAGGCCCGGGACGCGGCACAGCTGCTCGCCTCGGCGCTGCGGAAGGCGACGGGCGGCGAGGAGCTGACCATGGTGGAGGCCGTGGCCGACGACACTCAGCGGCTGCTCGCCCTCAACGAGATCTATCTGGGCCCGCCCGGACACCAGACGTCCCGCTACCGGATCGGCAGCGGCGGCTCGGCGGAGACCCAGGCCTCCTCCGGCGTGCTCGTCGGCACCGGGACGGGCGCCACGGGCTGGCTGCGCTCGCTGTGGCAGGAGCGCGGGAGCGAGCTGCGCCTGCCGTCGCCCGCCGAGCGCCGGCTGCTGTGGTTCGTACGCGAGGCCTGGCCCTCACCGGCGACGGGCACCTCCCTCGTCGCCGGTGAACTGCTCGGCACGGCACGCCTGGAGCTCACCGTCGAGTCCGACCGCCTCGTCGCGTTCGGCGACGGTATGGAGCAGGACGCGGTGGAGTTGGTGTGGGGGCAGACGGTACGGGTAGGGGTGGCTCCTACCGCACTGCATTTGTTGGGTTGAGGGAGAAAATGCGCCGAGGTCAAGAGCCCTGACACATCCGGAACGCCACGTTCGAGTGCAGCTGTTGGACATCCGTACGACATTCTTTCACTTCTGCACCACGTGGCCTTTCCCTCAACGGGGTCTCTTGGAACACTCCACCAACCCGTCCCCACGAGCCCGCGAGGACCCCCACTCATGGCAGAACTCAACCGCCGTCGCTTTCTCAAGATCGCCGGTGCGAGCGCGGGTGTCGCCGCGCTCTCGGAGAGCGTCGCGCGTGCCGCCTCCCTGCCGGCGGCCCGCGCCACCGGCACCATCCAGGACGTCGAGCACGTCGTCGTCCTGATGCAGGAGAACCGGTCCTTCGACCACTACTTCGGCACGATGAAGGGCGTACGCGGCTTCGGTGATCCGCGCCCGGTCACCCTGCCGAGTGGCAAGCCGGTCTGGCACCAGGCGCAGAACAACAAGGCGACGCTGCCCTTCCACCCGCAGGTCGAAAACCTCGGCATGCAGTTCATCGCGGGGCTCGACCACGACTGGGCGGGCGGCCACCGGGCGTTCAACAACGGCAAGTACGATCAGTGGATCCCGGCCAAGTCCGAACGGTCGATGGCGCATCTGGAGCGGGCGGACATGCCCTTCCACTACGCGCTGGCCGACGCGTTCACCGTGTGCGACGCCTACCACTGCTCGTTCATCGGCGCGACCGACCCCAACCGCTACTACATGCTCACGGGGTACGTCGGCAACGACGGCACGGGCGGCGGTCCGGTGCTCGGCAACCAGGAGCTGGGCTACGGCTGGACCACCTACGCCGAGCGCTTGGAGCAGGCCGGGGTCTCCTGGAAGGTCTACCAGGACATCGGGGACGGTCTGGACGCGGCCGGGCACTGGGGCTGGATCAGCGACGCGTTCCGCGGCAACTACGGCGACAACTCGCTGCTGTACTTCAACACCTTCCGCAACGCCAAGCCCGGTGACGCCCTCTACGAGAAGGCCCGCACCGGCACGAACGTCAAGGCGGGCGACGGGTACTTCGACGTCCTGAAGGCCGATGTGGCCGCCGACCGCCTGCCGAAGGTCTCCTGGATCGCGGCGCCCGAGGCCTTCAGCGAGCACCCCGACTTCCCGGTGAACTACGGCGCCTGGTACATCTCCCAGGTCCTCGACGCGCTCACCTCGAACCCGGCGGTGTGGGCCAAGACCGCCCTGTTCATCACGTACGACGAGAACGACGGCTATTTCGACCACGTCGTCCCGCCGTACGTCCCCGCCTCGGCCTCGCAGGGCAAGTCCACGGTCGCGACGGCCTCGGACTACTTCAACGGCAACGCCTCCTACGCGGCCGGGCACTACGGCATGGGCCAGCGCGTGCCGATGCTGGTGGTCTCGCCGTGGAGCACCGGCGGCTATGTGAACTCCGAGGTCTTCGACCACACCTCGATCATCCGCTTCATGGAGAAGCGCTTCGGTGTGCAGGAGCCCAATATCTCGCCCTGGCGGCGTACGGTCGCGGGCGATCTGACCTCGGCCTTCGACTTCAGCCGCTCGGTCACCGCCCCCACCGACCTGCCCGACACCTCCGGCTTCGAGCCGCCGAACCACAACGAGCCGGCCGGTCTGCTGCCCAAGCCGCCCGCGCAGGGCGCCGTGCCCAAGCAGGAGCGCGGTTCACGCCCCACCCGCCCGCTGCCCTACGAACCCTTCGTGGACACCGCGGTGGACGCCGTCTCCGGCAAGATCTCGCTCACCTTCGGTACGGGAGCGGGCGCGGGCGTCTGCTTCCACATCCGCTCCGACAACCGCACGGACGGGCCCTGGACGTACACGGCGGCCTCGGGCGCCACGGTGTCGGACACGTGGAACTCCACCTACTCCGGCGGCGCGCACGACCTGACCGTCTTCGGTCCGAACGGCTTCCTGCGCCGCTTCAAGAGCTCCGGCAAGACGGCGGGCCCGGAGGTCAAGGCGCGCCACGACAAGGCGACCGGCAACCTGCTTCTGACGTTCACCAACCCGACGTCGTCCGCCGTCACCCTCACCGCCACGAACGCCTACGGCGGCGGCGTCCAGTCGGTGCCGGTCGCGGCCGGTGCGACCGTCCAGCGCACGATCGATCTCGCGGCGAGCAGGCAGTGGTACGACGTGAGCATCGTCTCGTCCGCCGACAGCACCTATCTGCGGCGGCTCGCCGGGCATGTCGAAACCGGTGCGGCGGGCATCAGCGATCCCGCCATCGTCACGGTCTGACCTGCGCGTTCACGGCCGGGTTCCCCTCCTCAGTACGGATACAGGGGGAATCCGGCCCTGAACTGGCCGCGTCATGGCGGCGGTTGGGGCCCATCGCGGGGGCCCGTGCCGGAACCCCGGCTTCATACGGCAGGATGGCGCCTTGTTTCGGAACGCGCCCGCATGTTCGTACGCGGGCGTCGCGCTCCACACCGACCGAGCAGGTGACCTCCACGTGACGCAGTCTCATATACGGCCCGACATGGGTGTTCCGTATGCCCTCCGAGCCGTGGAGGTGACCCGGTGAAGGGCGAAGTCACCTGGAACGACTGGCTGATCGCCGGAATCGCGCTCGCGGCCGGTATCGCCGCCGGGCTGCTGCTGCGGCTCACCCTGAAATGGCTTGGCAAGCACGCCAAGCGCACCCGCTGGAGCGGCGACGACGTCCTGGTCGACGCGCTGCGCTACCTCGTGCCGTGGGCCGCGACGATCGCCGGCGCGGCGATCGGCGCGATGGCGCTGCCGCTGACCGACCGGGTGCGCGGCATCGTCAACCAGTCGCTCACGGCGGCCCTGATCCTGTTCGGCACGCTGACCGCGACCCGGGTGATCGCGGCGCTGATCAAGGCGTTCACGCAGTCGAGGACCGGCGTGGCCGGATCGGCCAGCATCTTCGTGAACATCTCGCGGGTCGTGGTGCTCGCGATGGGTGTGCTCGTGGTCCTGCAGACCATGGGCATCTCGGTCGCACCGCTGATCACCGCATTCGGCGTCGGCGGTCTCGCCGTCGCGCTCGCGCTCCAGGACACGCTCGCCAACCTCTTCGCCGGTGTGCACATCCTCGCCTCGAAGACGATCCAGCCCGGCGACTACATCCGTCTCTCCAGCGGCGAGGAGGGCTATGTCGTCGACATCAACTGGCGCAACACGGTGGTCCGCAACCTCAGCAACAATCTCGTGATCATCCCCAACGCCCAGCTGTCCTCGGCGAACATGACCAACTACACCCGCCCGGAGCAGGAGCTGACGATCCTGGTGCAGGCCGGGGTGGCGTACGACAGTGATCTTGAACACGTCGAGCAGGTCACCATGGAGATCGTGGACCAGGTGATGGCCGAGGTCCAGGGCGGTGTCCGCGAGCACGAGGCGGCGGTGCGCTTCCACACCTTCGGGGACTCCCGGATCAACTTCACGGTGATCCTCGGCGTGGGCGAGTTCAGCGACCAGTACCGGATCAAGCACGAGTTCATCAAGCGGCTGCACAGCCGTTTCCAGGCGGAGGGCATCCGGATACCGGCGCCGGCCCGTACGGTCGCACTGCACCCGGGCGGACTCCAGGCCTCGGCGGTGCTCCCTCATCAGCGCGACAGCTCACCGGAGCTGCCGGCGCTGAGGACGCCTGGTCAATTGTGACCGCATGAGATCCATCCGTGACTGCGCGGGCACAGCTTCGTCGGCCATACTGCGCACCGAGAAGTGTGAGCGGCCGGCAGCGAGAGCTTGGTAGGAAAGGCAACCGTGGAACAGCGCATAGGACAGAAAGACGCTCCCCTGCACACGGCCGCCTCGATGGACCCCGGATTCATCCCGGGGATCACTCCGGGCGGACGGGCCGGGGACGCGGTGCGGACGAAGGACAGCGAAGACGTCGAGGCCGAGGCCACAGAGACGGCGGAGACTGCCGAGGACGTGAGCGAGGCGGCAGCGAAGACCCAGGAAGCCCCTGAGGACGCCGAGGCCACGGACTCCGAGGTGGCCGTTTCCTTGGACAAGGGCAAGGGCGACGGCAAGGACGAGGCCACGGCCGAGGACTCCGACAAGCCCGCAGCCGAGCCTGACGAGAGCTCCGACGAGGGCACGGACTCCAAGGGTTCCGGCAGCACCCCCACCTTCGAGGCCCGCGACCACCGCGGCGCCATCACGGTGGACGCGAGCGGCATCGGCTTCAGCCTCGACGACCAGGCCACCGACTTCACCTGGGACGAGGTCGTCGCGGTGGAGCAGTCCACGGCCCGCTTCGCCAAGCGCCTCACGGTGACGGTGCACACCAAGGGCAACCGCTGGTACCCCAACGAGGTCCAGGCCTCCGACCGTGCCACGCTCACCCGTTGGGCGGGCGAACTCGACGAAGCGCTCGACGCGTACTTCGAGGAGTAGTCCCGAGAGCCGTAGGAGAGGGGGCCACCGACAACCGGTGGCCCTCCTCTTTGGCTTTGTGGCCCCCCTCTTTGGCTTTATTGATTAATTCGGGTGCCCAGTCCCCACCGCATCCCTACACTCACCTGTGATCGCCACGGAAACCCGTGCCGGCACAGGGACTTCACAGCACTCACGGAGAGGGGACGGCCATGCGCGACCACACCGCATCCGCTGTCTCCCCGTACGGGTTCGAGGTCCTGCTCGTGTCTTCGACCCTCCGGTGCAGGCTGCGCGGCCCGCACTGGTCCCGATGACGCAGGTCCGTCTGACACGTCCGTCCGAACTGTCAGTCCGACACGTCACCGGGTGAATCGCGCCGACCTCTTACGGAGCTTTCCGAAAGGCCATCGGCCATGCGTACCCGACTTCACCCCAACCCCCTTGCCACCGTGCGCAATCTGGGCATCCTCGCCCATGTCGACGCGGGCAAGACCACCGTCACCGAGCGGATGCTGTTCCTGACCGGAGCCGTGCACAAGCGCGGCGAGGTCCATGACGGCACCACCGTCACCGACTTCGACTCACAGGAGCGCGACCGTGGGATCACCATCTTCGCCGCGGCCGTCAGCTGCGACTGGGACGGGCATCGGGTCAATCTGATCGACACCCCCGGGCATGTCGACTTCGCCGACGAGGTGGAGCGTTCGCTGCGGGTGCTCGACGGGGCGATCGCGGTGTTCGACGCGGTCGCGGGTGTGGAGCCGCAGAGCGAGTCCGTATGGCGCCAGGCAGACCGGCACGGCGTCCCGAGGATCGCGTTCGTCAACAAGCTGGACCGCGCGGGCGCCGATCTCGACGCCGCGGTCGAGTCCATCCGGACGCGCCTCGGCACGGTGCCGCTGGTGGTGCAGCTGCCGATCGGGCGCGAGGACACCTTTGTGGGCGTCGTCGATCTCGTCGCCATGCGTGCCCTGACGTGGAGCGAAGAACACTGCGTCGAAGGGCCCGTACCGGACGACCTGAACGCCGAGGCCGTACGTCGGCGGCGGCTGCTCGACGAGTCGGTGGCCGAACTGCACACGGGCGCGCTGGAGGAGTTCCTCGCGACGGGTGCGGTCTCGGATCCGACCCTGCGCGCGGCACTGCGCGAGGTGACGCTGAGCGGTGACGGACTGGTCGTGCTGTGCGGCGCGGCCTACCGCAACCGCGGTATCGAGCCCCTGCTCGACGCCGTGGTGGCGTATCTGCCCTCGCCGCTGGACCTGGACGCACCGGCGGATCCGCAGGCGCCGTTCGCGGGCCTCGTGTTCAAGGTGCAGTCCACGTCCACCGGCCGCAGGACCTTCCTGCGGCTGTACTCGGGAACGCTCCGGAAGGGGGACACCGTGCTCGACTCCGGCACCGGCCGCACCGAACGCGTCGGCCGTATCCTCCGCGTCCAGGCCGACCGGCACACCGATGTCGAGGCCGCCGTCGCGGGCGACATCGTCGCGCTCGTCGGCGTCAAGTCGGCACGCGCCGGTACGACGTTGTGCGCACCGGACACTCCCGTGGTGTTCGAACCGCCGACGGTCGCCGAGCCCGTGGTCTCCGTGGCCGTGGAGGCGGTGCGCCGTACGGACAGCGGGCGTCTCACGGCGGCGCTCGCGCGGCTGGTCGAGGAGGATCCGTCGCTCGTCGTGCGGATCGACCCGGAGACGGGTCAGACCGTGCTGTCGGGCATGGGCGAACTGCATCTGGAGGTCGCGGTGGAGAAGCTGCGCCGCGACCAGGATCTGCGGGTCAACGTCGGCCGTCCGCGTGTGACGTACCGGGAGACCGTCGCCGAAGGCGTCAGCGGTTTCGTGTTCCGACATGTCAAACAGGACGGCGGGTCGGGCCAGTTCGCGCACATCGTCATCGACGTACGCCCGTCGGAGCAGGACTTCGCGTTCGGCTCCACGGTCGTGGGCGGCCGGGTTCCGCAGGAGTTCGTACGGGCCGTCGAAGCCGGCTGCCGTGACGCCCTCGCCGAAGGGCCGCTCGGCGGACATCCGGTGACGGGTCTGTCCGTGACGCTCACCGACGGGGCGACCCACTCCAAGGACTCCTCGGAGATGGCGTTCCGTACGGCGGGCCGCCTCGGTCTGCGCGAGGCGCTGCGGTCCTGCCGGATGACCCTGCTCGAACCGGTCGTCGAGGTCACGGTCACCGTGCCCGAGGAATCGGTCGGCAGCGTCCTGGGCGATCTGGCCGCGCGCCGGGGCCGGGTCTCCGGATCCACGACGCGCGCCGGTACGGCGGTCGTCACGGCGACCGTGCCGCTGGCCGAGCTCTTCGGCTATGCGACACGGCTGCGCAGCCGCACCCAGGGCCGTGGTGCGTTCACGGCCCGTCCGGTCGGCTACGCACCGGCTCCGGCGGTCTGACCGCAAGGCCCCGCTTCCGCTTCGGCGGGGGCGGGGCCGCACCGTTCAGTGCCCGCGGAACGCCTCCTCCAGCCACCAAGATCCGTGCTCACGCACCACCTTGGCGTCGATCAGGAGCGGGGCGCTGCGCGGTCCGGCCACCCAGTCCCGTACCGGCTTCAGATCCGCGGCCGTCCGTACGGTCACGGCCTCGAATCCGTAGCCTCGCGCGAGCGCCGCGATGTCGGTGGGCGGGAACTCGACCGTCTCCAGAGGGAATCCGTCAGGGCCGAAGTGGTGCACCTCGGCCCCGTACGCTTCGTCGTCGTAGACCACGACCACCAGGGGAAGACCGAGCCTGCGCACGGTGTCCAGCTCGACCGCGCTCATCATCAGACCGCCGTCGCCGACCGCCGCGACGGGCAGCCGGTCGGGACGGGCGAGCGCGGCGCCGACGGCGGTGGCGAGACCGAGGCCGATGGACTGGAAGCCCTGCGTGAAGCAGAGGCCCTGCTCGTCCGGGACGGTCAGGAACATGGTCGGGTAGCCCATGAAGTTGCCCGAGTCGACGCCGATGATGCGCTCGGCGGGGAGGATCTCGTCGAGGGCGATCGTGAGCGTACGGGGGTCAATGCGCTCGCGTGTGCTGCCGTCCTCGTACGGGACGCTCCGCCAGTCGCAGCTCTCGGCGAGGGTCTGGCCCAGGTCCGAAGTGCGGTAGCCGGGGCGGGAGTCGACGGCGTCCCCGGTGGCCGACGCCAACGCCGCCTCCGCCACCGACCGCACATCCCCCTCGACCCCCAGGTGCACGGCCCGGTGCGCCCCCAGCGCCGCCGGATCGTCGTCGACCTGGACGAGGGTGCTCTCAGGACCGATGAGCCGCCCGTGCCGCGTGGTCCACATGGTGAGCGAACAGCCCCAGGCCACCACCACATCGGCGCCCTGGATCAGTTCGGCGGCGCGCGGCGAGGAGAATCCGCCCGCGACATCGAGCGACCACGGGTTGCCGTGGAAGAGCCCGCGCGCCACGGCCGAGGTGGCGAGCAGCGCTCCGTGCCGCTCGGCGAGCGCCTCCAGCGCCGCACGGCAGCCGGGTCCGCGCGCGCCACGGCCCGCGATGAACACAGGGCGCCGCGCGGATTCCAAGACCCCCGCCAGCTCCGCCACCTCGGCGCCCGAGGGGGTGACGAGCGGGTGTGCCGGCGGCGGCGATACGGCGGCCAGGGTCCGTGCCGCATCCGGTACGTCCTGCTGCTGTACGTCGAGCGGCAGATTCAGGACCACCGTGCCGCGCACCTGCACCGCCAGGCGTACGGCGACCGCGGCCTCGGCGATCGCGGTGGCCGCCGAGGTGACGCGTGCGCTGCGGGCGCCGACCGCGAGTGCCAACGCCTCCTGGTCCACATGGAAGTTGGAGCGTCGCTGCGTGGCCTCGGCCGCGACCACCACCAGCGGCGTACCGCTCTTGGCCGCTTCCCCGATGCCGGTGAGCGCATTGGTGAGCCCGCACCCCTGGTGCACGCTGACGGCCGCGACCGTACCCGACACGCGCGCATAGGCATCGGCCATGGTGGCGGCCCCGCCCTCGTGCCGTGTGGCGACGAACCGGGCCCCCGCCGCCGCCATCGCGTTGGTGACGTGGAAGTTCCCCGAACCGACCACCCCGAAGACCTGTCCGACCCCGGACGCGACCAGCGCCCGGCCGACCGCCTCGGCGACCTTCACGGAGCGCGTTCCACCAGGGCCAGCACGCGGGCCGGCGATCCGGAGCCCGACACGATGGGCAGCGGGCTCGCTATCAACACGGCGCCGGTCGGCGGGAGTTCGGCGAGCCGCTGCAGCTGCGTCAGACCGTACTTGCCGCTGCCCATCAGATAGGAGTGGCAGGGAAACTGCGGGTCGAACGCGAAGGCCTGCCCGGCGTCCGTCCCCACCGTCTCCACACCGAGCCCGATGACCGGCGACTCCTCGGCCACCCAGCGGGCGCAGTCGGCGGACAGACCCGGCGAGTGCGGGCCGCGCTCATCGGCGTTGAGGAACGGTTCCTGCTCCCCCGCCCTGCTGCTCCACCCCGTCCGTACGAGCAGCCAGCCACCCTCGGGCAGCGCGCCGTGCACGCTCTCCCAGGCCTGGATGTGCTCGACCTCGATCAGGAAGTCGGGATCCTTGGCGGCCTCGTCGGTGAAGTCGAGCACCACGGCGGGAGCGATCAGCTGCCGCACCGGCACAGAGGCGACATCGGCGAGGTCACGGCCGGTGATCCAGTGGTTGGGAGCGTCGAAGTGCGTCCCTGTGTGCTCTCCGGTGCGGAAGTTGTTCCAGTACCAGGCGGGGCCCTTGGCGTCGTACCGGCTGATCTCCTCCAGCTGGAACGGCACGGTCTGCCCGAACTCCTCGGGCAGCTGGAGGATCGGCGTGGCGGAGGACAACGGCGCGGTCAGATCCACCACTTGGACCGAACCACCTCGCAAGGCGCCCACGAGCGCGGCGAGTACGGACGAGGACCCGGGTGACACGGACGTCGGCTCGGTCATGTCTGCATCCTGGGCCCGGCGCAATCGGGACACAAGACAGCGGCCGACCCCGAACTCGCACCGCCCCCGCCACCCGGTCAGTGGCCACCCCGACAACTCCCGGTCGCTCAACCAGCCTTTGGCGCAGGGGTGTTGTCCCCTTGACGAGGAGATTCCGCCGCAGTCTAATCTGCTGATCACTTTGGGGAGGCCGTGCGTGGGAGAGCCGCAGTTCGCCGTTCCGACATGGCAGGGCTTCCCTCTGTTCGCGCGTGCCGCCGCAAGGGTGCGAGCACCGCGCCGGCCCGCAGGGGCCGTTGTGCGATCGGGATCCCGCGCAACGCCGTCGACACCCGCCGCCTCGCGAAAGCGACAGAAACGGCACCTCGTTCCGTCCTGACCAGCACGTATCGATCATGAGGCCGGGACGCGCCATGCCGCCCCGATCCGTCAGAGATATCGCCCTGTCGAGAAGGAGCCAGAGATGAGCAAGAGATCCACGAGCCGGCGACAGTTCGTACGGCACCTGGGAACCGCCCTTGCCGCCGGAGCGGGCATCGCGTTTCTGCCGGCCGGATTCGCCTCGGCATCGTCCAGAACCGGCCCGACATCAGCCTCCGGCCGAACGGGCAGCGGGCCGGCCTACCCAGGAGGCTGCGCGCAGTGCTCGTACCCGGGCGACCCCGGATTTGTCGCCAAGAGCCCGGGGGAACTGGATGCCGCCAGAGCCAGTTGGGAGACGCCGGAATACGGCTATTACACCGGCCACAATCCGGCCACTCCTGGTACGGACATCAATTCCCCATGGCAGCTCGTCGCGGTGAACGCGTCCACCGCCTACGCCCTGGGGTACTGCGGACGCGGCGTCGCGCTGGGCATGATGGATTCGGGCTACAGGGTGACGCACGAAGCATTTCAGACCGGGCGAATAATACCGGTGAGAGCGGAAGGTTTCTACGGAACATCCGGCTTCGGGTATCGGAACACGGCAACCCCGGCGAACCCCTTCACCGCAGGTGACAAGTTCACGGTGGCCGGCGATCAGGCGAGAACCAGTGACTACGGGCACGGAACCGGAATGCTCGGGGTCACCTCCGGCCTGCGCGACGGCAAAGAGCAGCACGGCATCGCCTTCGGATCGACCATATACGTTGCCCAGACCGGCGGTTCCGATACCCAGTCCCACGGCCCTTTCCACGATTACGTGTACTGGCATACAGCGAACAAGGCCCTGGTCGACGCAGGCGCCCAGGTCATCAACAGCAGTTGGGGCTCTTACGTCCAGACCCTCGACAGAACCCGCTTCGACGGTTTGGGGAACGACCTCGGGGCCGGCGGCAACCTTGCCAACGCCTACCAACTGCCCGGCAAAGACAGCGTCAGTGCCACGGCAATGGCGACGATGATACCCAACGAGGAACTGAAGGATCTGGAGTACCAGTACTTCTTCTTCAAGAAGAGCTATTCGGAAGGCGGCATTCAGCACAACCCGAACTATCCCGGGCTTTCCTTCATGGACGCCATCTGGCACGCCATCAAGGACAGCGGCACCGTCAACGTGAGGTCGTCGGGCAACAACGACTGGAGCAACCCCTACTTCCGTCCGGCGTATCCCTTTTTCAACCCCATGGCGGAAAAGCAGTGGGTCGCCGTGGGCGGGGTGCAACCGCCCACGGCGACCAACCCCGAATACACAAAGCAGTTCGGGTACAACGAGGCGGGACTCGCCAAATGGTGGACCGTGTCCACCCCTTCCAACAGTGTTCGGACCACGAACAGCGGCGGTGACACCAACTACTCGAACTCGAACGGCACATCGCCGGCCACCCCCGTTGCCACAGCAGTGATGGGGGTGTTGCTCTCCCGCTATCCGAACATGGACGCCAAGCAGGTGCGCGAGGTGATGTACACCACGGCGAACAACAAGATGTCCGACGGCGTGACATTCCTCGGCACGGGGCAGACCTCCCCCTCCGGGAAATCCATAGCCTGGACCGCACCCGACGGAGTTCCCGACGAACGCTGGGGTTGGGGGATTCCCGATCTGGCGAAGGGCATGTACGGCCCCGGCCAGCTCCTGGGCCCCATGACCTACACCATGGACGAAGCCCCCTTGGACGTCTGGTCGAACGACATCGGCCAGGTCGCGATCAAGGCAAGGGAAAAGGAAGATCTTCAGTGGCTGGCGCACTACAAGGAGCAAGGCATCGCCTACGCCGGTGAGTTCAGCCCCAACGTACTCAACCCGGACGGCACGCTCGACGAACAGGCCTTCATGCTGCAGGGCCTTCTGGCTGATCCTCATGTCCAGGCCATCACCGACGGTCGGCCCGAGAGGTACGACAAGATCGCCTATGCGGACGCCGTCAGGTGGCGCAAGGAATGGATGGACGCGCGCGCGGCCTACATTCAGAACCACATCGACGACGACCTCTACACGGCTTCTCTGACCAAGCGGGGCACCGGGACACTGTTCATGGCGGGCAACGCCTCCTACGAGGGTGGCACGACGGTTGCGGGCGGGAAGCTCTCGATCACCGGCTCGCACGCAAGCTCGATCGACGTCAAGGGCGGCACGCTCGGTGGCAGCGGTTCCGTGGCCGGTGGCATCGACGTCCACAGAGGCGTCCTGCAACCCGGTGTGTCGCCCCAGGAAGCGGCATCCGCGCTGTCCGTCACCCTCACCGAGATCGCACCTGGCAACGTCCTGAACGTCGGCGGCGACGTGACCTTCAGCAGTGCGGGGCGCCTCGCGATCACCATCCGCGGCGACCACGACTACACGGGTGTGCGGGCCACAGGCGACCTGGTGCTGCGCGGCGAACTCACCCTGGACGTCCGTGCATCCCTCACCCCGGGCACGGTTCTGACGATCATGAGCGGCGACTCGATCCGGGGCACCTTCCGGTCCCTGCCGGAACGGCGGATCCTCAACGCGGGCCGCCACATGTTCAGGGTGTCCTACCGGAACGGCGCGGTGACACTGACCGTGGTACGAGCGGCGTCATAGCCTCGTAGCAGCCGTGCAGCGGGCGTCAGTTGGCTGTTTCCCTTCGTGCGAAGGTCTCCCCTTTCCTTCGCACGAAGGCTTCCTTCGCGCCAGCTCGGAACAGGGGCAAGCAAAAAGGGCCATCCGAAGATGACCCTTGAATTGCGGTAACCACATACAGCAACCGACATGAAATGTCGGGACGACAGGATTTGAACCTGCGACCCCTTGACCCCCAGTCAAGTGCGCTACCAAGCTGCGCCACGTCCCGTTGAGCGGGGCTTGCCCTGCTCACGAGAAAGAACAATACCTCACCCCGGACCTGCGATGTTGCGCCCACCCCGGTCGACGCGGGGACAATCGAGGGGTGAGTGAACAGACCCCGCAGCCCGACGGCGAGCGCGACCGTGACATCGAGGGCCGGGCCCGTAACGCCCGGCCACGCGACGGCCTCGGCCGCCCGCTGCCCTACGGCGCCGAAGGCGTGGAGCGGCAGCCGGAAGGGGTCGTGCGCACCCCGCGCCAGACCCTCGCCGAGGCGCAGGCGCTGCTCGACTCCGGGAAGCCCTTCCACGCGCATGAGGTCTTCGAGGACGCCTGGAAGTCCGGGCCCGAGAGCGAACGGCGGCTGTGGCGCGGGCTCGCCCAGCTCGCGGTGGGTCTGACCCATGCCGCACGCGGCAACGTACTGGGCGGCGCCCGGCTGCTGCGCCGCGGCACGCTCGGCCTGGCGGACCCGCCGTACGGGATCGACGGGCCCGGACTCATCGCCTGGGCCGAGGAGTTGGCGCACCGGATCGAGAGCACCGCGGAGCCGGTGGACGCCGCCCGCGAGGCACCCGCCCTGAGCCCCCGGCCGGGGTCGGACACCCGTACGGCAGACTGACCGCGTGCGAACCATCCATGTCATAGGCATCGGCGCGGGCGACCCCGACCATCTGACCCTGCAGGCCGTGAAGGCGATGCGGACGACGGACGTCTTCTTCCTGCTCGACAAGGGGGAGACGAAGGCGGATCTCACGGATCTGCGGCGCGCGATGCTCGAAGAGCATCTGCCGCCGGGTTCGTACCGAGTCGTCGAGGCCCGCGATCCCGACCGTGACCGGCGGGCGAGCGGCGGTGCCTACGCGCCGGCGGTGGACGACTGGCGCAGCCGGCGAGCCGAGATCTACGAGCGGCTGATCACCGATGAGCTCGGCCCGGATGAGACCGGCGCGTTCCTGGTCTGGGGCGACCCTTCGCTGTACGACAGCACGCTGGGGATCCTTGAGGAGATCCTCGACGCCGGGCGTACGGCGTTCGCGTACGACGTCGTTCCCGGGATCAGCAGTGTCTCGACCCTCGTCGCCAAGCACCGCACAAGCCTGAACCGGGTGGCGCGCCCGGTGCAGATCACCACCGGGCGGCGGCTCGCCGAAGGCTTCCCCGAAGGCGTGGACGATGTCGTGGTGATGCTCGACGCGCACCAGTCCTTCCGCGCGTACGCGCAGGAGGATCTGGAGATCTTCTGGGGCGCCTACCTCGGCACACCGGACGAGCTGCTCGTCTCCGGGCCGATCGCCGAGGCGGTGCCGCGGATCGAGGAGTTGCGGGCCGAGGCCCGTGAGCGCAAGGGCTGGATCATGGACACGTATCTGCTGCGCCGACGGACCTGAGCCACGTCAGGGCGCCTTCGACGTCGGGTACGCAGGTCACACCCGCCGGCGCGGGCGGCCGGCGCACCACCACCACGGGAATCCCGAGCTCCCTGGCCGCGACCAGCTTCGCCGCGGTCGCCTCACCGCCGCTGTCCTTGGTCACGAGGACGTCGATACGGTGCGTGCGCAGCAGCTCCGTCTCGCCCGTCACCGTGAACGGACCGCGTGCGAGCAGCACTTCGGTCCGGCGGGGCATGGGCGGCTCGGGGGGATCGACGGAGCGTACGAGAAAGTACAGATCGAGCCCGGCGAAGGCGGCGAGGCCGAGCCGGCCGGTGGTCAGGAAGACGCGCTGCCCCAACTGCGGCAGCAGACCGCCCGCTTCGGGCAGCGAACCGACGTCATGCCATACGTCACCGGGGCCGGCGCTCCAGCCCGGGCGCCGCAATGCCACCAGTGGCACTCCCGAGCCGGCCGCCGCCTGCGCCGCGTGCTCGCTCATCACCGATGCGAAGGGGTGCGTCGCATCGACGACCGCGTCCACGCGCTCCTCGCGCAGCCATGCTCCGAGCCCGGCCGCTCCGCCGAAGCCTCCGACCCGCACCTCGCCCGCGAGACGCGCGGGCGTCGTCACACGCCCGGCGAGCGAGGTCGTCACCCGGAGATCCGGCCAGGCCGCGAGGGCGGTGGCGAGGGCGCGGGCCTCGGTGGTGCCGCCGAGGATCAGCACATGCCTTCTCATCTCGGCGAGCAGTCAATCACGGCCCGCCGGAGACGGATCCCCGGCGGACCGCCTCCTGATCAGTCCAGTGGTGTGCCGCGCACCTCCAGATTCCGCAGCCGGCCGATGTTGTCGAACGAGCCGAAGCCGACCCGTCCGCCGGCGAAGGTCTTGTCCACCGCCGTCATCAGCGGGTCACGCGAACCGTCGACGTAGACCGCGATCTCGCCCGAGTCCGCGCAGTGCACGACCTTCACGTCATGCCACTCCTCGTCGGTGACGGCCGGGGGTGCGCCCTTGACTCCGTTCCACTGGTCCTCGATACGGACCCGGTCGGCGTCGTTGACGACGAAGACACCGTTGTGGGGGTAGATGGTGTTGTCCTGCGACAGATGGGCGTAATAGAACTTTGTGTCCGACTGATGGCCGAAGACGATGATCACGTCACGGTTGCTCACCGACACCGGGGTGTCGAGGCGCACCTGGCCCTGCACCGTCACCGAGCCAAGATCGGGACCTTTGGTCAGGAGCGCGTACTCGAAGGGGCGGCGGGGTCCGGGTCGGGCGACTCCGGCCTCCGCGAGGACCGCCTCGTCGCCGGGGAACTGCCACTTGGACGGGGTGACCGGCGCCCAGTCGGCGCGGTCCATCACATGCTTGAGCACGGCGCCGTTGGTCTTGCAGTCGGCGAAGCGCTTGGTGCCGACCACCTTCCAGATCTTGCCGTTGGCCTTCGCGATCAGATAGAGCTCGCCGCGGGCGTCCTGACCGAAGCGCAGATCCACGCGCTTGTCACCGGCGAGCTCGGGCATGCTCGTGCGCTTGCCGGACTTGTCGTAGATCATCAACTGGTGGATCTGCGCGGGCTCCTGGCCTCGGCGCATCTCGCCCGACTCGGCGTAGAAGACCCGGCCGTCCACGAGATCGTCGAAGAGGTACTTGCCACGCAGCTCGGGTGCGTCGGCGCCCCGGTAGACGAAGCCGCCGGCGATGGCGCGGCCCACGTCCGAGGTGCAGTTCCAGCCCGGCGGCGGGTTGTGGTCGTAGGCGGCGACCGGATACGTGTAGCCGTACTTGGCGTCGTCGGCCGGCAGTGGAAGCAGGCGGTCGCACGGGTTGGTGGCGGTGCGGTCGAAGACGAAGGCGCCTTCGCGCTCGCTCCAGCCGAGGTTGTCGCCCGCGCGCAGCTCGTAGACCGCTTCGATGGCGTGCTCGCCGATGTGCCCCAGATACATCTTGTCGCCCCGGTGGCGGTCCCAGCTGAAGCGGTGCGGGTCACGCATGCCGTACGCGTAGATCTCGCCGAGCGCGCCGGGCTTGCCGACAAAGGGGTTGGTCTTCGGGATGCCGTACTGCCCGTTGACGCCGTCGGTGCCGCGCGGGTCGATGCGCAGAACCTTGCCGTGCGGCAGGGAGAGCGTCTGCGGTTCGGCGTTGCCCTTGCCGACTCCGCCGTCGCCGACGGCCGCGTACAGCAGGCCGTAGTCGCTGTCGCCGGGCCGGGCGGTCGGGTTGAAGTCGATCTGCTGGATGCCGTGCACCTGGCCGTTGAAGCCGATGCGCAGCACCTCGCGGCCGGTGCCCTCGAAGGTGCCGGCCGACGGGTCCTTGGCGGTCCACTCGGTGATGACGCCGTGGTAGGTGGTGTCGGCGGCCTGCCGGAAGTCCGGTACGGCGGTGGTGTCCGAGGCGCGCTCGGTGTGGACCGTGTAGAAGCGGCCGTTCTTCTTGAAGCGGGGATCGAAGGTCACGTAGCCGAAGCCCTGGCCCATGCCGCGGCCGGCGAAGAACTGCGGTGCGAAGGTCTTCGCGATGTCGAGGTAGAGATGCGGGGCCTTGCCGTCCTCGATCAGATACAGCTGACCGTTGAGGTCGGGAACGGCCTTGCGCTTGGTGCGGTCGGGGAGTTCGACCAGGGCGTTGATGCGCGCGTGGCGCATGAGGCGCGGGTCGGTGACCGGTCCCGGCAGCGCTTCGGTCTTCGGGAACTGGGCGTACTCCTCGAGGACCAGACCGAGTCCGGACTGCACGGGCTCCGGTATGGGGTCGAGCACCGCGGCCGTGGCAACGTTGTCAGCTGCGCGGACGGGGGCGGTCCAGAGCGGAGAGAGCAGGAGGGCAAGTGCTATCAGGGGGATCAGGGGCAGCGGCATCCGTCTGCTGCGCTGCCGACGTGCGGGCACGTGCATGCCAACTCCATTCGGATCAGGAGGCGTTGGTCCCTCCTTCGAGCTGCCACTACAGCAAGCGCTTTCGGGAGCGCTTGCGTACTATGTAAGCCACGTCACAGGAACTGCACAACGGCTCAGCAACTACCAGTTCACAAGCCCCAGTTCAGAGGCGGTGGCGGATGTCCCGATCAGACCGGCCGAGCACCCCACTGCGGCTCGCGGACGTCGCTGAACGCGCCGGTGTCTCGCTAGCAACCGCTTCCCGGGCACTCGCAGGGCGCGACGGTGTCCGTGCGGAGGTCGCGGAGCGTGTGCGCAGGGTGTCCCGCGAACTCGGTTACGTGGCCAATCCGCATGCCCGCACCCTGGCGGGTGGCGCCACCTCCACGGTGGGCCTCATCGTGCACGAGATCGACGACCCCTACTTCTCGGAGATCGCCGGCGGAGTGATCCGGGCGGCCGGCGAGCGCGGACTGATCGTGCAGATCTGCACCTCGGCGCGTGAACCGCACAGCGAGCTGCGTCAGATGCGGCATCTGATCGCCCAGCGCGTGGGGATCATCATCATCGCGGGCTCGGGCTACGCGGATCCCAGCCTGGTGGCCGAGGCCAAGCAGGAGTTGGCCGGTTTCCAGGCGGCGGGCGGGCGGCTCACCGTGATCGGGCGGCACGCGTTGAGCGCGGACGCGGTGCGCCCGGCCAACCGGGAGGGCGGGGAGGCCGTCGCGGCGCATCTGGTCTCGCTCGGACATCGACGTATCGCCGTCGCCGCGGGGGACGCGAAGCTCTCCACCGTCGTGGACCGGCTCGCCGGGGTGGCCCGCGCGCTGGAGCGCGCCGGTATCCCCGTGGCCGAAGTCCCGGTGATGCACGCGGACTTCACCCGCGACGGCGGCCATGACGCGGCCGAGCGGATCCTGCGCGAGCACCCGGGAACGACCGCGATCATCGCGCTCAACGACGCGATGGCGCTCGGCGTGCTCTCCGCACTGCGCACGGAGGGTGTCGCGGTACCGCAGCGGATGTCGGTGGTCGGCTTCAACGACGTGTCGTACGCGGCCGATCTCGCCCCCGGACTCACCACCGTCCGGCTGCCGTTGGCGTGGATGGGCCAGGAAGTGCTCGCTCTGGCCCTGCGTCCGCAGGCGGGTCGGCCGCGGCGCAAGCCCACCTCGTACGAACTGGTGGTGCGGGCTTCTACGGCGGAGCCGGCGCACCCCGGGACGTCCGGCTGACCCGATCAATCCCTGTGTCGCGCCCCGCCGGTGGAGGCGCGGATGTCGAGCCGCCCCGGCACGACGACCGAGGGCGGCCGCCCCTGCCCGTCGAGGGCGGCGACCAGGGCCTCGACGGCCAGCCGCGCACCGGTCGCGACACGGTGCGAGACGGTCGTCACGGCCGGATCCATGGCCGCGTAGCCGGCGTCCTCGGAGAAGCAGACGAGCAGCAGATCGTCGGGGACGCGCAGGTCGTGCCGACGGGCAGCTTCCAAGAGGGGCAGTGCCAGGTTCTCGTAGATGCCGTAGACGGCGTCCGGACGGGAGGCCAGCGCCGCCTCTGCCGAGTCGGTGCCGCCTGGTACCCATTCCACGACGTGCACGGCGCGGTCGTTGGCGCGGCACCACGCTCGGTACGCGGCGATGGAGCTGCGCGTGTAGTGGTCGGTTCCGCCCCCGGCGATCAGCGTGATACGGCGGGCGCCCAGCGCGGCGAGATGGTCAAGGACGACTCGGGTTCCCACCTCATGGTCGTTGTCCACCCAGCAGTTGCGAGCGGCGGCCGGGGCGTCCGGCCGGCCGAGGTGAACCACCGGCAGCCCCACCCGCGCGGCCTCCTCCGTCAGGAAGTCGTCGGTCAGGGGGTCGAGGACGATCGCTCCGTCCGCGGCGACGGACTCCCAGCCGGCAGTCCCCGCGGGCAGCACCGTGAGGCCGTACCCGTGCCGGTGAGCCGCCGCCATCGCCGAGTTGATCGCCGTCGCGTAGTAGGGCACCCGCAGCACATCCCACGGCTTCGCGTGCGGCGTCGCCACGCCCAGCGCGAGCGTCCGCACCGGCACCCGGTACCCCAGGTCGGCGGCGACCGCGCGTACCCGTACCCGGGTCGCCAAGCTCATCCGGCCGGTGCCGTTGAGCGCGTTGGTGACGGTCGCACGGGAAACCTCGGCCGCGGCCGCCACATCGATGATGCGCACCTTCTGCACGGGCGCACCCTACGGGATCCCTCGTTTCATCGGGGTTTCTCAACGAAATCCGTGGAGTTGGCACGCTTGTGGTTGCGCGGGCAACCACGAAGGATCGGCCGTCCCTGACCCCCGAGGACACACCGGGAGATCCCGTGGAGAAGCAGTTCGCACGCCGTTCCGTGCTGGCCGGTATGGCCGCGACATCCGTCACCTCCGCGCTGGCGTTCGCCGGTCCCGCGCAGGCCTCGGGCGAAGCCGACCTGGTGCTGCACAACGGCTTCGTCTGGACGGTCGACGACCGCGACAGCATAGGCAAGGCGGTGGCGATCCGCGGCGGACGCATCGTCTACGTCGGTACGGACAAGGGCGCCCTGCGGTACGTCGGCAGGCGGACCCGCGTGGTCGATCTGGGCGGCAGAATGCTGATGCCCGGGCTGCACGACGGGCATCTGCACAGTCTCGGCGGCGGGAGCGGTCTGGTCGGCCTGAACTTCGAGTACGCCACGCTGACGGTTCCCGAGTTCCTGGCGACCATCGCGGACTACCTCGCGGGAACCTCCGCTGAGGAGCCCGACGGCTGGGTGACCGGCCAGAACTGGTATCTGCAGGCGATGGAGCCCAAGGGCGTCGTCGTCACGCGCAAGGACCTCGACCAGCTCGACACGCGCCGCCCCGTCGCCATCAGTTCCAGCGACGGGCACACCACCGTGGCCAACAGCCGCGCGCTCGCCCTGGCCGGGATCACCCGTGACACCCCCGATCCGACCGGCGGCATCATCGAACGCGACGCGTCCGGGGAGCCGACCGGCGTCCTCCAGGACAACGCCGGTCCCCTGGTCCTCTCCCTGATCCCGCCGGCCACCGACGCGGAGAACACGCGCTACGCCCAGGCCGCGCTGTCGGCGCTCGCCGCGCAGGGTGTCACCACCTTCATGGAAGCCGGCGCAGGCGAGGACACGCTGCGGGTCTACGCCGCACTGTCGCAACGCGGTCAACTCACCGCCCGCGCCCATATCGCGCTGATGGTCGAGCTCGGCGAGGACGACCCGCTGCCGGAGCTGAAGCGGCTGCGGCGGCGCTACGACAGCGGGGCGGTCAAGGCGCGTGCGGATGTCCACGTGCACAACATCAAGCTGTTCCTCGACGGTGTGCTGCAGGCTCCCGCACAGACCGCGGCCGTCCTCGAGCCGTATCTCGTGGACGACGGCCACGGTCACATGATCCCCGGCACGCACAGGGGCCAGGTGTACTGGCCGCAGAAGGACCTCGACGCGTTCCTGATCGCCGCGTCGGCCGCCGGATTCGACCCGCATACGCACGCCATCGGCGACCGCGCGGTCCGTACCGCACTCGACGGCTTCCAGGCGGTCCGCCGGGCCGGGCACCGCGGCACCCGCCCGACGGTCGCGCACGCCGAACTGGTCTCGCCCGCGGACATCCCGCGCTTCCAACGCCTCGGCGCCATCGCGTCGATGGGCTTCCACTGGGCCAAGCCCGCTCCCGATTCCACGGACTCCGTCGAGCCGTTCCTCGGCCCCGAGCGCTTCGCCGGCTACGAGCCCGAAGGCGCGATCTTCCGCTCCGGCGGCACGGTGTCGCTCGGCTCCGACTGGCCGGTCGACGCGCTCAACCACTGGGAGGCGCTGCGCGTGGTCATCATGCGTACGGCCGCGGCGGGCAGCCCGTACGCGCGGTACGGAGTGATGACGCCCAGCCAGCGCCTCCTGCGCCGCACCGCGATCCGGGCCGCCACCTTCAACGCGGCTTACCAACTGCGCCAGGACCACCGCACCGGCTCGGTCGAGACCGGCAAGCTCGCGGACCTGATCGTCCTGGACCGGAACATCCTCCAGGTGCCGGCGGACGACATCGGTTCGACGAAGGTTCTGCTGACCCTCGTGGGCGGCAAGCCGGTGCACGGCACCTTTGAGGCGGTCACCGGATAGGTCCGTCACGGCCGTCACGGGAGCGGACCCGCTCCCGTGACGGCCGTCAGGCGTAGAAGCGCGACAGACTGCGCAACGCCGCGGCCGGCTTGGCGCCGCCCTCGATCTCCACCGTCCCGTCGACCGCTATCTGCACTCCGCCGCCCGCGACCTCCTCGACGGAGGCGAGATGGGCGACGAGCCGGATACGGGAGCCGACCTTCACCGGCGATGGGAAACGCACCTTGTCCAGGCCGTAGTTGACCTTGGTCGTGACGCCCTGGACGTCGAGGAGCCCGGTGAACAGAGGGATGAAGAGCGAGAGGGTGAGATAGCCGTGGGCGATCGGGGCGCCGAAGGGACCTGCGGCGGCGCGCTCGGGGTCGGTGTGGATCCACTGGTGGTCGCCGGTGGCGTCCGCGAAGGTGTTGATCCGCTCCTGGGTGATCTCGATCCACTCACTGGTGCCGAGGTCGGTTCCGGCGAGCTTCTTGAGGTCGTCGAGGGAGGCGACGGTCACGGTCATGGTTTGACTTCCTTCTTGGTACGGGTGTGTCCATGGCGCTCGCGCACCAAGGGCTTGCGGAGCTTCCCGGAGGCGGTGCGCGGGAGTTCGTCGGTGAGGACGAGGGATTTCGGGATCTTGTACGGGGCAATCAGGCCGGAAAGCGAGGCGAGCACCTCGGCCGGGTCGCAGTCCCGGTCCGGCACGGGTACGACGACCGCAAGCGGCACCTCACCCCACTTGTCGTGCGGGACACCGATCACAGCGCACTCGGCGACGGCGGGATGAGCGAGCAGCAGATCCTCGATCTCGGCGGGATAGATGTTCTCGCCGCCAGAGATGATCATGTCCTTGGCCCGGTCGACCACGGTGACGAACCCGTCCGAGTCGGCGCGCGCCAGATCGCCGGTGTGCAGCCACCCGCCGTCGAGCGCGGTGGCGCTCGCCTCGGGCAGACCCCAGTAACCGCTCATCACGTTCGGCCCGTTGACCAGCACCTCCCCCGCCTCGCCGGGCGCCGAGTCACGGCCGTCGGTGGCGACCAGACGGACGTCCGTGAAGAAGTGCGGTACGCCCGCCGAGCCGATCTTGGCGGCTGCGTGCTCCGCGTCGAGGAAGAGGACCCCGGGCGAGGCTTCGGTCATGCCGTAGCCCTGCAGGATGTCCAGACCGCGCCGCCGGTAGCTGTCCAGGAGCGTCCCGGGTACGGGGGCGCCGCCGCAGACGAGACGGGTCAGCGAGCTCAGATCCGCCGTGTCCCATTCAGGGGTGCGGGCCATCAGGCCGAGCATGGTCGGGACGCCGAACAGGACGGTGATGCCCTCGCGTTCGACCGTACGCAGCGTCTCGGCCGCGTCGAAGGAACCCGCGAGCACACAGGTGCCGCCCTTGAGGAGCACCGGCAACGTGACCATGTTGAGCCCGGCCGTATGGAACAACGGGGCGCAGACAAGGGCGCGTTCGGCCGGCCGGTAGTCGGCGTCGATCAGGACGTTGAAGGCGTTCCAGGTGAGATTGGCGTGGGTGAGCACGGCGCCCTTGGGCCGGCCGGTGGTCCCCGAGGTGTACATGATCATCGCCGGGTCACCCCCGGTGACGGGCTCGTCGAGCCTGTCCGCGGGGGCCGCGGCGATCAACGCCTCGTACGTGCTGGAGACATCGAGGAGCGAGGTGAGTCCGGTGTGCCGCAGCAGGTGGTCGGCCGCGGCCGCGTGGGTAGGGCCGTGGAGCAGGAGACGGGCGCCGGAGTCGTCGATCTGATGGGCGAGTTCGGGCGGGGCGAGACGGGTGTTGAGCGGTACGAACACCGCACCGAGCAGCCCGCTCGCGAACAACGCCTCAAGGAGGGAGGGGTGGTTGGGCCCCAGATAGGCCACGCGGTCGCCACGTCGCACACCCTGCGAGCGCAGGGCGTGGGCAAGGCGGGCGGTGCGCGCGTGCAGTGCGGCGTAGGTGAGCGCGGTGCCGTCGTGGAGCAGGGCGGTGCGGTGCGGGGTCTTGCGGGCCCGGCGGGCGGGCCAGGAGCCGATGCCCTCGTTACGCATCGGTACCCCCTTCGGGTCGGACCGGTGATCGGGGATCAGTGCGGTGCTTCGGTGTCGAGTCCGAGCAGACGGGCCGCGTTCCCCTTGAGGATGTTGGGGCGGACCTCGTCCTTGACGGGCAGCTCGGCGAAGTCGGCCAGCCAGCGGTCCGGGGTGAGCACCGGGAAGTCCGAGCCGAAGAGGACCTTGTCCTTGAGCAGCGTGTTCGCGTACTGGACGAGTTGCGGCGGAAAGTACTTCGGCGACCAGCCCGACAGGTCGATGTGCACCCCGGGCTTGTGGGTGGCGACGGCCAGCGCCTCGTCCTGCCAGGGGAAGGAGGGGTGCGCCAGGATGATCTTCAACTGCGGGAAGTCCGCGGCCACGTCGTCCACATGCAGCGGGTTGGAGTACTTCAGCCGTATCCCGCCCCCGCCGGGCACACCCGCCCCGATCCCGGTCTGCCCCGTGTGGAACAGCGCGATCGCCCCGGTCTCCTCGATCACCTCGTAGAGGCCGTACGCGAGGGCGCGGTCGTTGGGGAAGAAGCCCTGGATCGAGGGGTGGAACTTGAAGCCCTTCACCCCGTACTCCTCGACGAGCCGGCGGGCCTGGCGGATCCCGGCCTTGCCGCGGAAGGGGTCGATGGAGGCGAAGGGGATGAGGACGTCGGCGTTGGCGGCCGCGGCCTCGGCGACCTCCTCGTTGGGCACGGGCGCCGAGCCCGTGGCGGACTCGGCGTCGACGGTGAAGATGACGGCCGCCATGTTCCGCTCGCGGTAGTACGCGGCGGTCTCCTCGATGGTGGGCCTGCGCGAGCCCTTGACGTTGAAGTACGCGGAGGATGCCGCGTGCAGATCGTCGTCGAGCGAGGAGTGTCCCCGGGAGGAGACTTCGGCGTGGGTGTGGACATCGATCGCGGTGAGAGCGTCCAGGTTCAGTCCGGGCATGTCAGACCCCCGCCGGAAGCTTCGGTGCGGGAATACCGACGGTCTGCGCCGGAAGCTTCGGCGCGGGGATACCGACGGTCTGCGGCTGCGCACCGACCGAGGTGTGCCAGGCGACGGCCAGCGAGTCCGGAGTCCAGCCGCCACCCGAGTACGAGGCCGCGATCTCCTGCGGGTGGGACCAGAGGGTGACGCGGTCACCGCCGATGCCGATCGCCTGGCCGGTGATGTCGCGTGCGGCCTCGGAGGCGAGGAACGGAATCAGCGCCGCACAGTCCTCCGGGGTGCCGAAGCCTTCTCCCTGGCGCAGGAAGTCGGGCAGCGGCGAGCCGTCCTTCGCGGCCTCGATGTACGGCGCGAAGGCGGGGATGCTCTCGGTCATCGCGGTGGCGGCCACCGGCACGATCGCGTTGACGGTGATGCCCGCCCGCCCCAGCTCCAGGGACCATGTACGGGCCATCGCCGCGATCCCGGCCTTGGCTGCCGCGTAGTTCGTCTGCCCGAAGTTTCCGCGCTGCCCGGCCGGCGAGCCCACGAGTACGAGCGTGCCGCCCTCCCCCTGCTCCCGCATGCGTACGGCGGCGGCGCGGGCGCAGGTGAAGGTGCCGCGCAGATGCGTGGCGATCACGGCGTCGAAGTCGTCGTCGGTCATCTTCCACAGCACCTTGTCGCGCAGGATGCCGGCGTTGGTGACCAGGACGTCGAGGCGCCCGAACTCGGCGACGGCGCGCTCGACGAGCCGCTCGGCGGCCTCACCGCCGCCCACCGCGACGACCTCGGCCACGGCCCGGCCGCCCTCTTCGGTGATCTCCTCCACGGCGGCTTCGGCGGCGGCCTCGTCGGCGTCGTTCACGACCACCGCGGCGCCGTGCGCGGCGAGAGCGTGGGCGTAGGCGAGGCCGAGACCCCGGCCGCCGCCGGTGACTATGGCGACCTTGCCGGTGAGGTCGATGCGATCTCTGCGGTCTCTGCGGGCGATGGACATGGCTCATCCCTTGGACGGTGGACCGGATCCGGGCACTGGGCCTTGATCCGCGCACTGTGCCGGATCCGAGCGCCGGGCCGGATCGACGCCGTGGTCCGGCGTCGCAACGAAAGCTAGGAACAATCATTGTTGATGTCAATGGTTGTTGGTAGCCGCTGTCTACGGCAGACTGCTCTCCATGAATGCGAACGAACCCTGGATGCGAGCCCTGCAGACCGACCCGGGGTATCTGCTCTACCGGCTCGGCCTGCGCTCCGGGCAGCTCTTCAACGCGGCGCTGCAGGAGCACGGCCTGCGCCTGCGCCACCACGCCGTTCTGCGCTATCTGGGAATGGCCGAAGAGGGGGCGCTGCAGCGCGAGTTGAGCACTCGGCTCGGATACGACCCGAGCGCGATGGTGGCCCTCGTCGACGATCTGCAAAAGGCGGGCCTCGCCGAGCGCCGCCCCTCCCCCGGCGACCGCCGCAACCGCGTGGTCCACCTCACGGACGAGGGCCGCGCGTTCCTCAAGGAGACGGAGACGGCCACGGGCGAGGTCAGCGCGGAACTGCTCGCCCCGCTCGGCCCCGACGAGCGGGCCACGCTCCTGGAGCTGCTCCAGCGGATCGCGGAGCCGGGGCTGGCGGGCCAGTAGCACCCCGGGAAACGCCGAAGGCCCTCTCCTCGATCACGAGGAGAGGGCCTTCGAACTGCGGAAACTCTTCCGACATCACTGTCGGGACGACAGGATTTGAACCTGCGACCCCTTGACCCCCAGTCAAGTGCGCTACCAAGCTGCGCCACGTCCCGGTGCTCGCTGACCTGGGGTTTCCCCTGGCCGAACGACCACGGAAACAATACCGCACTTGGACCGGTGGTCGTGAACCCGTTTATCCGGCGATCACCCCGAGCCGCCGGTCCAGGGCCTTCGACCGGCAGGCATGGCGTTCAGTCGCCGAGGGCGAGCCGGACACCGAATGCCGCGATGACCGTCCCGGTGACCCGGTCGAGCAGACGACGGGCCTCGGGCTTTCGCAGCCAGCCGTGCAGCACACGGGCACCTGCGATGAGGACGGTCGACCACAGCAGACCGAGGAGGACGTGCACCGCGGTGAGAAGCAGCCCCATGGCGAAGTGGTTCGCGCCGGCGGGGATGAACTGGGGCAGGACGGCGACGTAGAAGGCGCCCATCTTCGGATTGAGGAGGTTGGTGAGCGTCCCCTGGCGCCAGCCGCCCGCGGCCGAGTCCTTCTCCGCGAGGAGATCGGAGTCGGGGACGCCGGACGCGGACCGGCCGCGGAAGGTCTCCCGCAGCATGCGGACGCCGATCCAGACGAGATAGACGGCGCCGACCCAGCGCAACGTCACATAGGCGAGGTGGGAGGCCGTGAAGAGCGCGGTCACTCCCAAAGAGGTGAGCGCTCCCCACAGGAGCGTGCCGGACTGGATTCCGAGGACGACTCCCCACGCCCTCCGGCGTCGGCCGAGAGCCGAAGTACGCAGAATCAGCGCGGTGTCGAGACCGGGTGTCAGCGTGAGAAGCCCTACGACCAGGGCGAACGACCACAGCGAAGTACTCATAGCCATGGACGGCCAGCCTACGACACCGCCCTGGCGACCATCCCCGCTCCCCTACGCCCCGGCCACTCCCAGCTCCGGGTGCAGCTCCAGAAGTCGCGGCGGCGCGGCCTGCAGCCACGAGTCCGTGAGGATGGCCCGCAGCTCGTCCAGGTCGTCGAGCGCGGCGAGCCGCACCCTCACCCAGGCGAAGGACGCCTCGTGGTCGGCGATCCAGAACTTCTCCGGCTCGGCGAGCGCCAGCTCGTCGCGCTCCTCCTTGGGGCAGCGCACGGCGATCGAGGTCTCTTCCTCGGGCATGGTGGCGAACATCTTCCCCGCGACCCTGAAGGTCGGCATCGACCAGGCGATCTTCTCCGTGGTCTCCGGCAGTCCCAGCGCGATGGCGCGGGCGTCGTCCGATGTGGGGGCGGTGGCACGTGCGGTCATGGCTCCGAAGGTACGACACGTCACTGACACCCGGACACGGCAGCGGCACCCACCACGTCTCCACCAAGTCCCGCCACGTCCCACCACGTCCCGCCCGGCCCCAACTCCCGTACGCCCTAAGACATCCCGCCCCATTGACCCCTCCGATGTCTCGAACCTACGCTGAGCGACTGCACGTCAGAAAGCGCTTTCCACGCACCGCCCGTACCGCCTGCACCGGATGAGCCGACGGCACGCAGCCGTACCCCTAGACAGCGGGAGCGCGCATGAGCAACCCCCCGAACGGCATGCCCCTACGAAGAACTCTGCGGCCGCTGACCACCCTCGCGGCCCTGTTCGCCCTGGTCCTGGCCCTGCTCGTATCGCTGCCCGAACAAGCCCGGGCCGCCGCACCGTTCCGCGTTCTGGTCTTCTCGAAGATCACCAATTTCGATCATGAGTCACGGGCCGCCGGAGTCGAGGCGGTGAAGAAGCTCGGCGCCGAAAACGGTTTCGAGGTCGAGGCCACCGAGGACGCGGCGGCCTTCACGGACGAGAACCTGGCGAGGTTCCAGGCCGTCGTCTTCAACAACACCAACTCCACGCCCGAAACCGGCGATCTGCTCGACGCCGGCCAGCGGGCCGCCTTCCAGACGTACATCCGCGCGGGCGGCGGCTATGTCGGACTGCACGCGGCCAGCGCGAGTGAACGCGACTGGGACTGGTACGAGGGTCTGGTCGGCGCGATCTTCGACAAGCATCCGGCCGTGCAGACCGGCCGGATCAAGGTGCTCGACCAGGCGCACCCCTCCACGAAGGGCCTTCCGCAGCTCTGGGAGCGCACGGAGGAGTGGTACAACTGGCGCACCAATCCCACGGGCAAGGTGCACACCCTCGCGCAGATCAAGGTGCGCGACGGGATCGACGGCCTGGACGAGGGCGTCGACCACCCGTACTCCTGGTGCCAGAACTATGACGGCGGACGCTCCTGGTTCACCGCCGGCGGGCATGCCTCATCGGCCTTCCAGGAGGAGTACTTCCTCAAGCATCTGCTCGGCGGCATCCAGTGGGCCGCAGGCGACAAGCCCGGCGACTGCACCGCCAACAAGACCAGCGCCTTCCAGCGCACTCCCCTGGCGACCAGCGATCTGGCCGACCCGTTCGAGCTTGCCGTGGCCCCGGACCGGCGGGTGTTCTTCATCCAGCGCACAGGCAAGCTGAAGATCATCAACCAGGAGAACCTGAAGGTCACCACCGCGCTCGACTTCGCGTACACGCCGGAGATGACCAGCCAGTCGGACGGCCTGCTCGGGCTCACGCTCGACCCGAAGTTCGAGGAGAACCACTGGCTCTATCTGCTGCATTCCGACAAGACGGAGAAGCAGCTGAATCTCTCGCGGTTCACCGAGGCGGGCGGCAAGGTCGATCCGGCCAGTGAGAAGCGGCTGTTGACGATTCCCACGTATCGCGGCGAAGGGCGCGCGAATTCCCATATGGCGGGTTCGCTGACCTTCGACAAGGCCGGGAACCTCTACGCCGCTACCGGTGACAACACCGACCCGTTCGCCTCCGACGGCTTCTCGCCGATCGACGAGCAGGCGGGCCGCCGCGCCTGGGACGCCCAGGGCACCTCGGGCAATACGAACGATCTGCGCGGCAAGATCCTGCGCATCACGCCCGAGGACGACGGCAGTTACTCGGTCCCCGAGGGCAATCTCTTCGCTCCGGGCACGGACAAGACGCGGCCCGAGATCTATGCGATGGGGCTGCGCAACCCGTTCCGCATCACCACCGACCCGCACTCGGGCGCGCTCCTGGTCGCCGACTACGGGCCCGACGCACGCGCCGCCGTCGCGAACCGCGGCCCCGAGGGCACGGTCGAGTACAGCCGTGTCACCAAGGCCGGAAACCTCGGCTGGCCTTACTGCGTGGGCAGCAACACCCCGTTCAACGACTACGACTTCGCGACCAAGACCTCCGGCGCGAAGTTCGACTGCGCGGCACTCAAGAACGATTCGCCGAACAATACGGGTCTGACGGATCTGCCCGCCGCACAGCCGGCGACCGTCTGGTACGCGTACTCGGCCTCGGCGGAATTCCCCGAGCTCGGCACCGGGGGCGGCGGCCCGATGAGCGGTCCCGTCTACGACTACGACCCGGACAACGCGTATCGCACGAAGTTCCCCGAGTATTTCGAGGGGAAGTGGATCAATTACGAGCTGACCCGTAAGTGGTTCAAGACCTTCTCGATCCAGGAGAAGGACCAGACGTTCACCGATCCGCGCTTCCCCGCGGCGAAGGCGGGCGATCTGCAGTCCATCAACACCGTGTTCGGCGACATGAAATGGAACCAGCCCTTCGACGCCGACTTCGGTCCCGACGGGGCGCTCTATGTCATCGACTTCGGGCTCGGCAGCGGCACCGGTCGCGGCGGAAGCAACGAGGGTTCGGGGATCTACCGGATCGACTACGTCGGCGACAACAAGCTCCCGGACGCGCGGGCCGCGGCCACCCCGGACACCGGCAAGGTGCCGCTGACCGTGCAGTTCTCCAGTGCGGGTTCGGGCATTCCGGGCGGCGGCGACCTCACGTACGCCTGGGACTTCGACGGGAACGGGAGCACGGACTCCACCGAGGCCAACCCGACGCATGTGTACACCGAGAAGGGCCAGTTCACCGCCCGGCTGAAGGTGACCGCGCCCGGCGATCTCACGGCGCTCGCCGTGCAGGACGTCACGGTGGGCAACACCCGGCCGGTGGTGACCATCCAACAGCCGCCCAACGGTGGTCTGTTCGCCTTCGGCGACACCATCCCCTTCGAGGTCAAGGTGAAGGACCCGGAGGACGGCAAGGTCGACTGCTCGCGGGTGGTCGTCCAGTCTCAGCTCGGCCATGACACCCATCTGCACCCGCTGGACAACTACACGGGCTGCCGAGGCGAGATCGCCACGGACGCCGGTGACAGCCACGGTCCGGGACAGAATCTGTATTACGGGATCAGCGCCCAGTACGAGGACAAGGGCGGCTCCGGCGGAGTGCCCGCGCTGACCGGTTCGTCCTCACTGACACTGCGTACGACGTTCCGTGAGGCCGAGCACTTCACGGCCACCGGCGGCGCCAACAAGGGCGCCGAGATCGGCAGCCGTACGGACGCCTCCGCGGGCAAGCGGCTCATCGAGATCGAGAACGGCGACTGGGTGACCTTCGACCCGACCGACTTCAAGGGCATCGATTCGGTGACCGTCGGCGCGGCGTCCGGAGGCCTCGGCGGGGACATCGAGTTCCGCGCGGGCTCGCCCACGGGGACCCTGGTCGGCAAGGTGACCATCCCCAACACCGGCAGCTACAGCAACTTCATCTCGCCCACGACCGCGCTCACGGATCTGGGAGAGACCACGAAGTTGTACGCCGTGTTCACCAACCCCGCGTGGACCCCGGACAAGCCCGATCTCCTCACCCTCGACTGGCTGCACTTCAACGGGCCGGGCGTGGAGAGGACCGGCGGTACGAAGGTCGAGCTGGCCCACGAGCAGACGGCCGGTGCGGTCAAGCTGACCAGCGAGATCCGCGTCGCCCCTGGCCGGCAGATCGCCTCGTACCACTGGGACTTCGGTGACAACACCAAGCCCGCGGGCGAGGAGGGCGCGAGCGCCGAGCACACCTACGCCCGTCCGGGCCCGTACACGGCCCGCCTGACCGTCACCGACGACAAGGGCGACACGACTACCGGCTCGGTGCGGATCACCGTGGCCCAAGGAGGCACGGCATGACGCCGAAGCTGAACAGACGGGCCTTCCTGGGGACGTCCCTGGGACTCGCGGCCGCGGCCGGTATCGCCACGACTCCGGCGTACGCCTCGGACATCGACACCGTTGCCGGGCGCTGCAGGGTGATCCCGCACGGCGGTATCGGTATGCACCTCTACACGATGCGCACCCCGCTCGCGACGGACTTCCCCGGCACCTTGGAGCAGCTCGCCGAGATCGGTTACGCCACCGTCGGGGTGAGCGGACGGCACGGCAACAGCGCCACGGCGATCCGTTCGTTCCTGGACCGGACGGGTCTACGCGCCGTCCTCGAGCACATCGCCTACACCACGCTGACCGGTGCGGGACTTCCCCAGGTCCTGGAGGATCTGCACACGCTCGGCGCCAAGTGGCCGGTGGTGCCGAGCCTGCCGGGCTCGATGCACACACCGGCCGGATTCCGGGAGGCGGCAAGGGAGTTCAACCGGATCGGGCAGGCCTCGCGCGACGCCGGGCTCGGTCCGGTGCAGTTCCACAACCACGGGCTCGACCACGCGGTCGTGGACGGCGAGAACCTGTACGAGATCCTGCTCGCGGAGACCGATCCGCATCTGGTCGCCTTCGAGCTGGATGTGTACTGGGCGACGAAGGGCGGCGCGGACCCCGCACGCTTCTTCATCGAGCACCCTCGGCGCTTCCCCGCCCTGCACGTCAAGGACATGGCGCCGGACGGGGGTTTCGCCGATGTGGGCTCCGGGGTCCTGGACTTCGCGGCGATGTTCGACAACGCGCACATCGGCGGTGTCCGGCAGTGGCTGGTCGAGCACGACACCCCGGCCGACCCGTTCGCCACGGCGCGCAACAGCTACAGGCACCTGGCGGCGCTGAGGTACTGAAGCACTGAAGCACTGAAGCAAGAAGAGCCCCGTCCCTTCGTCAGGAAGGGACGGGGCTCTCTCGCGTACGGAACCCCGGCGGGATTCAGTCGTTCTCCGCCGTGGTCCCGAGCAGTCCGCGGATATGTGTGGTCGCGTCGCGGAACTCCGCGCGGCCCATGGTCTCCGCGTAGTCCCGCTCGGCCGGCAGACCCACCTGGATGATCTCCTGGACGGTGCCGGGTCGCGGGCTCATCACCACCACTCGGTCCGCGAGGTACACCGCCTCCGCGATGGAGTGCGTGACGAGGAGCACCGTGGTGCCCGTCTCCCGCCAGATCCGGCGAAGTTCGACGTTCATCTGCTCACGGGTGAGCGCGTCGAGTGCGCCGAACGGCTCGTCCATGAGCAGCACCGGAGGCCGGTGCAGCAGCGCGCGGCACAGGGCCACCCGCTGCTGCATACCGCCGGACAGCTCATGCGGGAGCGCGTCCTCGAAGCCTTCGAGTCCGGTCATACGGATGAGTTCGTCCGCCCGGGCCCGCGCCTGGGCGGCCGGGATCTTACGGATCTCCGCCTGCAGCAGGATGTTCTTGAGCGCCGAGCGCCACTCCAGAAGAGCGGCCCGCTGGAAGACGTATCCGATGTCATGGCGTGGCCCGGCTACCTGCTCGCCCTGCAGCCGTACCTCGCCCGACGAGGCCTTCAGCAGGCCCGCGACCAGCTTGAGCAGCGTCGACTTGCCGCACCCCGAAGGGCCGACGATGGCGACGAACTCGCCGGGTGTGACATCGAGCGAGACATCGGTGAGCGCGGTGACATCCCGCTTCTTGCTGCGGAACCGTACGGCGACGTCCGCGAGCCGCACGGCCGGTTCCCTGGCGCCTTCCACCACGTCGTCCTTGACGAGTTGCGTCATCTTCGCCCCGTCGGCCTGGTCGGTTTCCGACATCTGAGCTCGCGCCATGATCAGCCCTTCGGTGCCAGGTCCTGGGCCCAGTAGTCCGCCACCGGCTTGGCGTCCTGGACCAGGCCCGCGCCCTTGAAGACATCGATCGTCTTCTGCCAGTCCGCCTCGGTGTTGGCGCCCGGGATCTGGCCTTCGGTCGCGTCCGTGTGGAGCAGGGTGAGGGTGGTCTTGAACTGCTCGGTCAGGACCTCCACGGGCGGCAGCTGCTCCGAGGCACCGTCCATCGACTTCACCGCGTCGTCGGGCGCCTTCTCGGCCGCGGCCCAGGACTCGCTGACGGCCTTCGCCATCCGCGTGGCCAGGTCGGTCTTGCCGAGGGTCTTCTGTCCGGCGATCAGACCGTTGGAGTAGAAGTTGAGGCCGTTCTCCGAGAAGCGCAGGTACTCGACCTCCTTCTTGGCCTTGTTCGCCATGGTCGGACCCTGGTCACTGGCGTAACCGAGCAACGCGTCGGTCTTGCCCGAGATCACCGCGGCGATCTTGCCGGCCGGGTCGGTGTTCTGGACGGTGACGTCCGACTCCTTGAGGTCGTTGGCCGCGAGGAAGGCCGGGAAGGTCTTCGACAGCGCGTCACCCGCCGTACCGGCGATGACCTTGCCCTTGAGGTCGGCGGGCGACTTGATGTTCTGGTCCGCGAAGAACTGCACGGAGGCCGGGGTGGTCTGGAGGAACACACCGAGGCTCTTGACGTTCATGCCCTGCTCGACGCCGGCGAGCACCGCGGGGGTGTCGGCCCAGCCGAAGTCGGTCTGTCCGGCGCCGGTTGCCTGCACGGTCTTCTGGGAGCCCTGACCCGCCTGGATGGTGAGGTCGATCCCGTTCTTCTCGAAGATCTTCTGCGTCTTGCCGTAGTAGAAGGGCGCGTGTTCTCCGTACGGGTACCAGTTGAGCGTCAGCGTCACCTTGTCCAGCTTCTTGCCGTCCTTGCTGGTGGTGGTGCCGGAGTCGTCCCCACCGCAGGCCGTGGCGGCGACCAGGAGCAGCGGGACGAGGCCTATCAGAGTTCTGCGCGGGTGCATGTGGCCTGCCCTTTCGCGAGCGGACATCGATGTCGGGTTCCTGAATTGCCGTACGGGCCTTGCGGGTTGTGCGGGTTGCTCAGGGGGCGTCAGGAGCGGGGGCGGTCGGCGCGATTCAGAACGCCGTCGTCACACCGGACTCCCGACGGCTCGCGTGCCAGGGAAGCAGCAGCTTCTCGGCGATCTCCACGACGACGAAGAGGACCACACCGATCAGGGACATCACCAGGAGTCCGGCGAACAGCATCGGGGTGTCGAGGTTGCCGTTGGCCTGCAGGATCACATAGCCGAGGCCCTCGTTGGCGCCGACGAACTCACCGACGACCGCGCCGGTCACGGCCAGCGTTACGGCGACTTTGAGGCCGGAGAACAGATGCGGCAGCGACGCGGGGAAGCGGATCTTCACAAAGGTCTGCCAGGGGCTGGCCCCCATCGTCGAGGAGAGCTGGAGCATCTCCGGGTCCACGGCCTTGAGTCCGGTCACCATCGAGATCACCACGGGGAAGAACGCGATGAGCACCGCGATCACGATCTTCGGCTCGATCCCGAAGCCCAGCCAGACCACGAACAGCGGCGCGATGGCGATCTTCGGCACCACCTGGGCGAAGAGCAGGATCGGGTAGAGCGTTTTCTCGACGGTGGACGAGTAGACCATGATCACGGCGGCGAACACCCCGATGGCCACGGCCACCACGAAGCCGATCAGCGTCTCGTACGTGGTGACCCAGCTGTGCTCCCACAGATAGTCCGGCTTGTCCGCGAACACTTCGAAGGTCTTGCCGGGCGAGGGAACCAGGTAGGGCTCGACCAGTTCCATCGCGGCGATCACCCACCAGGCCACGAAGCACGCGAGCAGCAGCGCCACCGGACGCCAGCTCTTCTCCACGGCGTCGGTGAACCGCTCCCGCGCGCCCGGGCTTTCACGCAGCGCGACACCCGCCGTCTTCACGGGCGTCGAGGACAGTGCGCTCTGACTCACGAGGAACTCCCCTGGGGGTGACTGCAGTTGACGGAGCACCGGTTGCTCCGGGAACGCTGGGAACCACTGAGGCCTGCTGCCGTACGGCAGTTGATCGGAAACGCTTTCAGAAAGCGCTTTCTGGTACGCTCCCGGTCACGCTAATGACCGCCCGAGTGCACGGTCAATAGGTCGTGCACAGGTTTCCGCGCCACCGAGCCGGCACCCACGAGGCTCGGGCGGCCCGGGTCCGCAACTCCCTTATCGAGAGGCTCGTGTTGGACATGGCACCGACCGGAGCGATCCCTGCGCACCCCCGGACATCCACACTCACCCCACTGACCGTCGACCGTGTCGAGACCTTCGCCGTGGCGCTGCCCACGCACCGCTCGTTCGGCGTCTCGGGCGGCTCGGTGGCCGTCGCGGGCCGGCCCAGCATCCGCGTGCTCGTGAAAGTGAGCGCGGACGGGGTGCACGGCTGGGGCGAGGCGACACCGATCCCCGCGTGGACGTACGAGACGGCCGAGTCGATCGTGACGACCATCGACCGCTATCTCGCCCCCGCGATCACCGGGCGCCCCGCCTGGGACCTGGACGGCGTGGACCGCGCCTTCGACCGGGCCGTGAACCGGGGGTTCAGCATCGGCGCCCCGCTGGCCAAATCGGCCGTGGACGTGGCGCTGCACGATCTGCTCGGGCGCGCGGCCGGCGTCCCACTGGGAGTGCTCTGGGGTCAACGGCGGGTCGAATCCCTGCAGTTGGGCTGGATCGTCTCCGGCCAGACACCGTCCCAGGTGGGTGAGAGCGTCGCCGAGGGCCAGTCGCTCGGCTATCAGGCGTTCAAGGTCAAGATCGGGCTGCACGACGAGGAGACGGATCTCGCGGTGGTCGCCGCCGTACGCGAGCATGCGCCCGGGGCGCCGCTGTGGGTCGACGCCAACCAGGCGTACTCGGTGCACAGCGCGCTACGGATCGCCCGCCGCCTCGACGACCTGGGCGTCACCGCCTTCGAGCAACCGCTCCCCGCGAACGACATCGCCGGTCTTCGCCGGCTGCGCGACGCCTCTCCCCTGCCGGTCGCCCTGGACGAGTCGCTGCGCCACCCCTCCGACCTGGCGACCTTCGTACGCCTCGAAGCGGTGGACGTGGCCATCGCCAAGGTGCAGCGCAATGGCGGTCTGACGCTGTCGCGGCGACTGTGCCAGTTGGCGCAGGACAGCGGGGTCCGGCTGATGGGCTCGGGCCTGACCGACTCCGACCTCGGCCTTGCCGCCTCCCTCCATCTGTTCGCGGCCCACGGCATCGACACCCCGGTCGACCTCAACGGCCGCCAGTTCATCGGGTCCCCGTACGCGAGTGCGACAGTGACCGTCGACAAGGGCGTGGCCCAGGTGCCGACGAGGCCGGGGCTCGGGGTCGAGGTGGACGAGGCGGTGGTGCGGGAGCTGGCGGTGGACGTGCTGGCCTGAGCGTGGCAGGAGTCGGTGCAGGGGTCCGCAGTCACCCGGAAACGGGCGGGACCGCGGACTCCTCCCACTTGAGCCGGCCGCCTCCTGCGCCACCCTCGACGGCCCTGCGAATCCAAGCCGGCTGCACCACCGCGAGAACCCCGCAGGCGGCGGCCATGGTGCACCACAGCCCGACGGGGCCCGCCCGCTCCAGCAGTTGCGTGCCCACAGGCGGAGCGACGACGGCCGCGATGCCCCAGCTCGTGCCGTACACCGCCAGATAGCGCGCCTTTGCGCCGGCGGGCGCAAGGCCGGCGACGAGGGCGTACGCGCGGCCGACGAGCAGCAGGTCGCCCGCGCTCCACATGACGGTCGCCGCGATGTGGAGCGCGAGGCCGGGGGCGAGCGCGTAGCCGGCGAGGCCCACGGCCGTCAGGAGATATCCGCAGGCCAGGGCGGCGGATGTCGAGAGGCGGGCCACCCGCCCGATCCTCAGGAGCGGCTGTCCGGCCGCGATGGTGAGGGCGGATGCGGTGAACAGCAGGCCCGCGTCGGCAGGTTGGAGTCCACGCAGCTCCAGGGAGAGCGGCAACGCGATCATGATCTGCAGGTAGACCACCGCGAACAGAGTGCCTGCGGCGAGCATCATCAGCAGCGACCGGTCCCGCCAAGGACTGACGGCACCGTCCTCCCGCGCCGTCGGCGTCACGGCATGGTGGTCGGCGGGCAGCACAAGGTGCACGGTCAGCGCGCACAGCAGACACGTGAGGGCGTCGGCCACGAACAGCCACCGCAGGTCCCAGCGCCCCAGACCGGCCGCCAACAGCCCCGCGCCCATCCCGGCCACCGCGAGCGCCGCGTTCAACAGGCTGTATGCGCGCACCTGTTCAGCCGGCGCCAGCACATCCGCGATCATCGCCTGACTGGGCGGTTCGTAGATCTCGAAGGCCAACCCCATCAGGACCGCGAAGCAGGCTGCCGACGCCAGCCCGCCGGACGCGGCGAGCCCCAACTGGGCCACGGCACATCCGGTCAGCCCCAGCACGATGGTGCGGCGTCGGCCGATGCGGTCGGCCAGGCGGCCGCCGATCAGACGCGAGGGAATGGTGGCGAGCCCGAAGGCGCCGGCGATGTACCCGGCGGTGGTGGCGCCGGCTCCGAAGTCCGCCGCGAGGAGCACAGTGAGGAAGGAGAGGGAGAACGCGCCCAGCCTGTTGACCGCCCGCGCCACGATCAGCAAACGCACGGTGCGCGGCAGGGGCTTGCGGCCTGCGTCCGGCAAGGGCTTCGGCTCGGCGCTCGTCAGACGCTGCGGCCCGGCGTCCGGCAGCAGCTTCCGCCCGGGGCCCGGCCGGGGGCTCGGCCCGGCGCCCGGCAGCCGCTTCCCCACGGTGTTCACCACCGGCCCCCACCAAGCGCGCCCCACACGCTTCCGCACCCCGCTCGACCGCTGCTCCCCACCGTGCACAGATCCCACGAACCCCCCTCGTGCGTCACCGGCGAAACGACTATCGTCGGTCGCGAAGGAACGCTAGAGCCCTTAGGAGTGACCAGTCAAGTGATGTTCGATGGTCACGTGGTGACCCTGCTCGACGCAGCCGTCTCCCTCGTGAATACGCTCACCGACGGCGCCCGCCAGGGCCGCCCCTACACAGCGCCGCGCGGCGACGAGCTCCCCGAAGCGGTCCACGAAGCGCTGCCCCTCGCGTCCGACCGGCGCATGGTCGAGCGCGACCATGCCGCCTACCTCGCGCACACCGCCCATCAGATGCGCACGGTCTTCGAGGCCGTCGACAGCGGTGACCTCGACCGGGCGGCGCAGTCGGTGAACGTCCTGCTGCGCACCGCCGGCGCCCGCCCGCAGCTCGACCGGGTGGCGGACGAGCCGTGGCAGGTCCACTTCCACGGCTCCGACGACAGCCTCTCCGTCGGCTGGAGCGCCGGCTGCGCCACCGCACTCGCCCTGGCCATCGGCAGCGATCTCGCCGGACGCCTCGGCGTCTGCTCGGCGCCGCAGTGCGACCGTGTGTACGTGGACGCCTCACGCAACGCCGTACGCAACTTCTGTTCCGCGCCCTGTCGCAGCCGGGTCAAGGCGGCGGCCTTCAGGGCACGCAAAGCGTCCGGGAGCTGACCGGTCCCGAACAGCGGGAGCGTCAACTCGCCTATGAATGCGCCCCCTTCACGCCCCCTCGCGCATCCACACGCCCACCCACCCGCTCCCGTACCCACGTGTGGCGGAACCGTTCCTGCACCACGCCCCTTCCGGACAGCGAACGCGCGTTCCCCTGAGTAGTGGCTTCTGGGGCGGGCGTGCCCCTGGACGATCTACGGAACGCCTGAGCCCGCCGACCGAAACCCCGGCACTCCGGACCTACCCCGGCACTCCCGTAACCGCGTCTCAGGATGCGGTACGGCGGTGGCTCATTCCGTGAGTCCAATTCCGGCCCGGACCTAGACGACTGTGTCCGAATTCTGTCGCCCCCGGGAGACACTCTGAGCGTTCCGGGGCGGTTCTGTGACCCGGTCTGCCATATGCCGCCGAATCTGTTGCCCGAGGCATGTGGCAGCCCGGGGGACCGGGGGAATGCCTCGGGCGTGGACCGGATGGACGCACCACACCTGACGCCGACCCGGCATACGTCAACTGTCCGCTTTTGCGCCAAAGTTGCGAGACGATCTTGTGAATGCCTCAAGGTTCAACAAGATGGTGTGGTGGTCTGTTCGGGACGGGACCACTTCGAAGAAAACACCTGCTCGAACAACCCTGCGAGCAGGCTTTTCACGGAGGAAGGCTCGCGATGAACACCATGGGCAGCATGGGCGGTATGGGCGGCTCCGGCAGCATGGACAACTACTTCACCAGCCAACGGCATCACCAACTCCGTGAACAAGTCAGGGGTTTCGCCGAACGGGAGGTCCGCCCGCGTATCCCCGCGATGGAGGAGTCGCGTACCACTGCCCATGGCATATCCCGTCTGATCGCACGGCAGGGCTGGCTGGGCGCCACCATCGCCGAGGAGTACGGCGGCATGGGTGCCGGCCACTTGGCGAAAACCCTCATCATCGAGGAGCTCTCGCGGGTGAGCGGCGCGATGGGCGCGATGGTGCAGGCCTCGCAGCTGGGTGTCGCCAAGATCGTGCACTTCGGCAACGACGAACAGAAGAGGACCTGGCTCCCGGCCGTCGCGGCCGGTCACTGCCTGCCGACGATCGCGGTCACCGAGCACGAGTCCGGCGGCCATGTCCTCGGAATGGCCGCGAGCGCCGTTCGCGATGGCGACGACTACGTGCTCAACGGCCGCAAGGTGTACGTGGGCAACAGCCACGTAGGCGATCTGCACGGTGTCATCGTCCGCACAGGACCGGGTTCCAAGGGGCTCACGGCCTTCCTCGTGGAGTCGGACCGGCCCGGCTTCTCGCTGGGCGAACAGCAGGCCGCCATGGGGCTGCACGGTTTCAGTTTCGGCGAGCTGATCTTCGACAACTGCCGGGTACCCGCGGCCAATCGGCTCGGCGCGGAGGGCGACGGACTCTCCGTCGCGTACTCCTCCAGCGTGCTGTACGGCCGGGCGAACCTCACCGCCGTGTCCCTGGGCATCCATCAGGCGCTGGTGGAGGAGACGACCAAGTTCTGCGGTGAGCGCGAACGCTACGGAAATCCCCTGCACGCCCTGTCCAACGTCAAGATCAAGCTGGGTCAGATGCAGTCCCGGCTGATGACGGCGCGCCTCGCCGCGTATCACGCCGTGCATCTCCTGGACCAAGGGGTGGACTGCGACGCGGAGTTGATGAACGCCAAGGTCGTCAATGTCGAATCGGCCCTTGACTCGGCGCGCAACGCGATGGAGATCCACGCCGCGGCCGGGCTCTTCACGGACCGCCCCATCGAGCGCTTCCTGCGCGACGCGCACCATATCTTCGCGCCCGCGGGCACCTCGGACGTCCAGCTGCTCAGGCTGGCCGAAGTGGCGCTCGGCACCGCGAAAGGCAGCTGGTCGGAGCGGCTCAGTGACCTCGTACGAAAGGAACCGCCGCACCCGGGCCAGGAGCTCGACCTGATGGACGGGCCCTGGGGCCAGGTCCCGCAGCAGCGCACGCACTGTGCCGGCAAGGTCTGAACTCCCTTGCCGGTGAAGGAAACCGCACCATCACGTGGTGCCGAGTGATCAGATGCGGCCGTCCTCCCGGCGGTGGATCTGCTCGATCAGCTCCGCGGCGAGGGACTTGATCGTCTCCAGCCCTGCCCTCCCCCAGGGGCGCGGCTCGGTGTCGACCACGCAGATGGTGCCGAGCGCCATGCCCGTACGGTCGATGAGCGGTGCGCCCAGGTAGGAGCGGATGCCGATCTCGTCGACCACGGGGTTGCCCGCGAAGCGCGGGTAGTCGCAGACGTCCTCGAGGACGAGGGCCTTGCGGCGTACGACCACGTGCGGGCAGTAGCCGTGGTCGCGCGCCATGTAGCGGCTCACCCCGGCGCTGGCCGCGGCCGCGCCCAGTTCGGAACCCGAGTGGGTGCCGGTCGGTGTGTGCAGTCCGGCGAAGAACTGCCGGTTCTCGTCAATGAAGTTGACCATCGAGAAGGGCGCCCCGGTGACCTCGGCGAGCCGGTCCGCGAAGGCGTCGAAGGCCGGGTCCGGATGTTCACCGAGGCCGAGCTGGCGCAGCCGTTGCACCCGGTTCGGCGCCTCGTTGTCGATGGGCGTGAGCAGCAGATGCCCGGTCGGGTCGTACGTCATGTCGTAACTCCAAAGCTCGGGGCCGGAGTGCTCTTGGTGAGCAGATGCTGGACGAGGGTCACCAGGGTCTGGATGCCGGAGGAGGAGATTCTGGCGTCGCACAGGACCACGGGGACCTCCGGCCGCAGATCCAGGGCGGCGCGTACCTCTTCGGGCTCGTAGCGGAACGCGCCGTCGAACTCGTTGACCGCGACGACGAAGCCGATGCCGCGGCGTTCGAAGAAGTCCACGGCGGCGAAGCAGTCCGCCAGACGGCGGGTGTCGGCGAGGATCACCGCTCCCAGAGCGCCCTCGGACAGCTCGTCCCACATGAACCAGAACCGCTCCTGGCCGGGCGTGCCGAAGAGGTAGAGCACATTGCGGGAGTCGAGCGTGATCCGGCCGAAGTCCATCGCGACGGTGGTGGTCGTCTTGTGCTCGATGCCGTCGAGCCGGTCGGTGCCGACGCTGACGGTGGTGAGCAGTTCCTCGGTGCTCAGCGGTTCGATCTCGCTGACGGCGCCCACGAATGTGGTCTTGCCGACTCCGAAGCCACCCGCGACAAGGATTTTGAGCGCGGTGGGGAAGTCGTCCAGGGCGAGGGCGTCAGAGCCGTCGTCGTAGGCCATCGAGCACTGCCTCCAATAGCGACCGGTCGGTGGGGTTCTGCGTGCGGAACGACGGGGCCTTCGCGGTGAGCGCCCCGCAGTCGACGAGATCCGAGAGCACCACTTTGGTGACCACCGCGGGGAGCCGTAGGTGCGCGGCCACCTCGGCCACCGAGGTGGGGCGGCACCCGATCAGACCGAGCGCGTCGGTGTGTTCGGGTCCCATCTGACCGGCCGGCAGGGCGCCGGTGGTCATCACCATCGAGAGCAGATCCAGGGCAGCGGTCGGCCGGGTGCGCCCATTGCTCACCGTGTAAGGGCGCACCAGTCGGCCGGCCGCGTCGTCCAGCCACGGCCCGTCCTGCGGAGCCGCCACGTTCAGGGCCTCAGACCTGACTCGGCTGCTTGTCGCGCTGGGGTCACCAAGTAGGGCCGGACACTCTTGACCAGCATCGCCATCTCGTAACCGAGCACGGCCGCGTCGGCGTCCCGGCCCGCGAGCACCGCGAGACAGGTGCCGGAGCCCGCGGTGGAGACGAAGAGCAGGGTGGAGTCCAGCTCCACGACCACCTGGCGTACCTCGCCCCCGTCGCCGAAGCGCGCACCGGCGCTGCGGCCCAGGGAGTAGAGGCCGGAGGCCAGGGCGGCCATGTGATCGGCACTGTCGGTGTCGAGTCCGTGGACGGATTTGACCAGTCCGTCGGAGGAGAGGAGCACCGCACTGCGGGTGTGCGGTACACGCTGCACCAGACCGCTCAACAGCCAGTCGAGGTCGGAGACATGGCCGTTCGGCACGTCGCTCGCCATGGTGGATCGACTCCTTGGGGTACGAGGGTCCTGCGGCGGGTTCACGGAGGGTGATGCGGGCGTTGCGGGTAATCCGGTCATCCGGTCGGGTCACTTCCCCGGCTGCGGATGCCCTGCTCGTAGTCCTGGGTGCCGTCCCGGGGTATGTCCTGCGCCTCGGCGAGCCCGATGCCGCGTTGGAACGCGGCCATCAGACCGGGGTCGTGGCCCACCAGCTGTCCGTTGTCCGGGCGGGCGGGGGGCTCTTCGCGCAGCTGCGGTGCGATGTGCTCCTGGGCGCGGCGCTTGGGCAGCTGCGGCCGGCCCATCGTGCCGCGCACGGCGCCATGCGCCTGCGCCGGTGAGGCGTGGTGCTCGGTCGCGGCGGAGCGGTCCTCGGGACGGATGCCGGGGACTGCCTCGGCGGGGGTGGCCCGGTCCTCGTGGGCGGCGCGCATGGGGAGCGGTGAACTGCCGTTCAGACGGGTGCCGTTACCGGTCACCGGCAGGCCCGCGCCGGTGGGCTGGTACGTCGAGTCGTCGCGCTGCGGCTGCTCCGGTACGTGACCGACGGAGGAGGCCGAGGCGGCGTGCGAGGCGAGCGCGGGCGTCTCGGCGGTCCGCGCCACGGGCTGGGGCACGGGTTGGGGCACGGGCTGGGGGACGGCTTGGGGCACGGGCTGCGGAGTGATGCCGGAGTGCTGCGCGCTGGTGAGCTGAGGGGGCTGGCCCGCCCCGGCGCTCTGGACCCGCGACTGCTCGGCGCTCTGCGTGGACTGCTGGGGTGCGCCGTCGGAGCCGAGCAGACCCTGCGGCAGCACGATGACCGCCTGGATGCCGCCGTAGATGTTGGACTGCAGTCGCACCGCGACCCCGTGCCTGCGGGCGAGCGCCGAGACCACGAAGAGGCCGATACGGCCGTCGGAGAGCAGGCTCGCGACGTTCACCTGGTCGGGGTCGGACAGCAGGCCGTTCATCTTGTTCTGCTCGGTGACCGGCATGCCGAGGCCCCGGTCCTCCACCTCGACCGCGAGGCCGGCGGTGACATGGCTGGCGCGCAGCAGCACCTGCGTGTGCGGGGCGGAGAACACCGTTGCGTTCTCGACGAGTTCGGCGAGCAGGTGGATGACGTCGGCGACGGCGTGGCCGCGCAGTGTGCCGTCGATCGGGGGCACCAGCTTGACCCGCGAGTACTGCTCGACCTCCGCGATCGAGGAGCGCAGGACCTCGGTCATGGTGACCGGGTTGGACCACTGGCGCCGGGAGATGGCGCCGCCGAGCACCGCGAGGTTCTCCGCGTGGCGTCGGATTCGGGTGGCGAGGTGGTCCACATGGAAGAGGCCCTTGAGCAGCTCGGGGTCCTCGACCTCGTTCTCCAGCTCGTCCAGGAGCTGGATCTCGCGGTGCACCAGGGACTGCAGACGCCGGGCGAGGTTGACGAAGACCTCGACCTTCTGTTCGCTGCCCGCGTGGCTGGAGAGCTGTGCGGCCTGCACGACGGAGGCGACGGCCAGTTCGTGCGCGCGGCCCAACTCCTCACCCAGCTGCTCGAATTCATCCGGGTCGGAACTGGGTCGTGCGGGTGCCTTGCGGGGCGGCGGGCCTTCGCCGCGCCGCAGTCGCTCCACCAGCTGGCGCAGATCGGCCTGGCTGCGGGCGCTGTTCTTGCGCAGGGAGATCAGCCGCTCCCTGGCGGCCCTGGCCGAACGCTCGGCGGCGATGGCCGCCGCGGCGATTCCGGCCAGGGCGACTAAGCCTGCTCCCGCGAGCACGGCCCAGAGCCGCACGTCGGGGTCGGCCCCGGTCGAGCGCAGGGTGAAAAGAACCGCGGCCGCGCCGCACAGACTCACCGCGACGGCGGGCAGCACCGCGATGCGCAGCAACTGTCGGCGTATGTGCGTATCGGGCATCGCAGGTCGCGCACTCTGGGCGGCGCGGCTCGGCTGCCTGCCGTGCCGCCCGCCCTCACGGCGATCTGCGCGTGCGGCCGGTTCGCGGAGATTCGACATCAGCGTCCTCGGGTGACATTCACATGGGGGTTGGCGCTTGGGTCTGGTGCAAATGGTGGAGCGATGGGTCCTGCGGAAATCGGCAGTATGCGGTTGCCGTCCGGCATGCCGATATGTGCGATGTGGCAGCACCGCACGGCCGGTCCGTCCGGGCACTGGCTGCGTCCGGCGCGTAGATCGGCGAACACACACGGTAGTCGCGAACTCATCATGTGCGAGGTGCAGTTGACAAAGTCGAGCGAAGCCCGCCCCCGCTCTGCTATGGGCGTTCGGACTGGTGAACGAAGGTGTACGGGGTCTGTTCGCTCACGTATCCGGAACCTCACGCGTCACACCCTCTCATCCTCCGCGGGAAGGCTCCCACACGACCTCGCCGTCACCGTCGTACCGACGTCCGTCGCGGGTGGTGACGCCCACGGGACCGCCCGCTCGCAACTGACCGGATCCATCCGCCCGTACGGTCAGAAAGCGGCTGGAGAAGTACGCACCCGAACCCGCCATGAGCCGTCCGTCAGGGGCCGGTTCGACACCGAGCAGCCGTAGATACGCGAACAGCGGCTGGGCGTGGCTGTGCATATTGGCCACCGGCCAGGACTGCATCGCGACCCCGAGATCCTGCAACACCCAGGTCTGGCCCGGACGTTCGGCCTCCGGCGGCAGATAGGCATCCGGTCCGGAGAGCGTCCCTTCCCACAGGTCGGGATAGGCCTCACCATGCGCCGCGAGCGACATCCGCCGCCATTCGTCCCAGGCGAGCCCGGGGTCGACGCGGGCGGCCGCCCAGATCAGCGTGGCGTTGATCGCGTACCACGTGCCGCCCATCCCGTCGGTCTTCGGCGGCCAGTGCAGCCGGGCACCGAGTGGTGAGTCCTTGCGCAGCAACTCGTCGATGGTGCACAGAAGTTGTCGTGACCTGTCCTCGGTGGCGGCCCCGCACAGGATCGCCCAAGGCTGTACTTCGAGCCACAGGTCGTCCTCGCCGACGCGTGCGCCGCCGGGACCGAGCGCGCGCCGGAACCAGCGCCCGTTCCACTCCCCCGCCACCCGTACGCGCAGTTCCTCGGCGTACGCACGCGCCTCGGTGGCGGTGGCGTCATCACCGAGCCGCTCCGCGAGCCCCGCGTAGACGGGCAACACCCATGCCGCCATAGCGGAGTTGAGCACGGATTCGCCGCGCTCGATCATCGCCTGCCGGTCGATGCCCGCCTCGTCGAGCGCGAGATCGTTCCAGTCGGCGTTACGGATCCGTACATGCCCGTGCTCACCGACTCCGACCACGTCCTTGAAGTACCGGAACTGCAGCCGCAGATGCTCCCGCAGCGGCACCTCGGCCGCCTCGTGCACGGGATGGAAGCCGGCGGGCGCCTCGAACGCGGCCAGATCCCCGGTCGCCGCCGCGTACTCGGCGGCCAGCCACAGGGTCCAGAGGTTCTGGTCGGAGGGCTGGAAGAGATCGGTGCGCGGCTGCTTCACGTTGTCCAGGGCGTACGGGAGTTCACCCTCGGGGCTCGCCCAGGCGCAGGTGTTGCGCAGGACGGACAGGGCGAGGTCCGGTTCCGTGTGGACGAGCGGGAGTGCGTGCTGCAGCGGGTCGCGCGCGGCTCCGTTGAATCCATGGCGGTACGAGTAGGCCGAGCCCTGGTCGAGGGTGTGCCCGCCGAGCACTCCGTCCGCGCAGACGCCGCCCGTCAGGAGGGCCGCATGCCAGGGGATCTCGTGAGCGGCCTGCGGTGCCTGGTCGGCGGCGGCCTCGGGGAGCCGGCGGCGCAGGGCGTCGAGGCCTTCCGACCTGCGGGTGTGAGCGTCGTCCGACGCGAAGGCGTCCGATGTCGCCCCGGCGAGTCCGAAGCCGAACTGCACGGACTCCCGCCCCCCCGGTCCGAGCCCGAGCGGCACCTCCACCCGCAACAACCCCTGCGTCCCCTCGGCCACGCCCCCTGGGCCCTGGAGCCGGAGCAGCTCGCCGCCCTCGTACGAAACCCGCTGGGTCCTTGCCCCGATCTCCAGGTAGTCGAGCACCCGCTGGCGTACGTCCCACTCCTCGACGAGTGTCCAACCGACGGCCTGCGAGGTCTTGTTGGTGACGGTGACCTCCACCAGCACCACCGGGTCCTCGCCCTCGGGCACCGACACCGTCCGCTCCAGGGAGAGCTCGGCGCACTCACTGCTCACGCGCACATACGTGGGTCCGAACACGATCGCCGGATCGTTCCCGTGTCCCCGGGCGGACGACAGGAGCACCTCAGCGCCCTGGCCGACCTGGCTCACCCCTGTGCCCCGCGGCTCGGGTTCGGTCAGCCAGCGCAGGTCCTTGTGCTCGTCCCACACTCCGCACCGGCCGTCCGTGTCGGCCACCAGGGTGAGCCGTCGGTTGCCGAGATGGACCCAGCGACGACGGGTCGGCGGATCGATGACACGGTTCCACGCGGGTGGTGGTGGACCTGTACGCAGGGCGAACGCGGGCAGTCCCGCGTCGTCGATCCACCGTCCGTACCCGCTCATGACATCCCTTCGCCGCCCGGTCGGCGCATCGTTGCACACCGGCCGGGCGGCCCCGGAACATCAGCGCCGTCAGCGGTGCTTGAACATCTGCATCGCCGGCAGCGGAGTGTCTCCGTACCCGAACAGCGCCTGGTTCTCCCAGGCGTTCCCGGAGGACGGATCGACCGGATCCCAGCCGTTGCCCGCGACGGCCGTCCAGGTGGCGTCCCACCAGAAGACACCGAGCCCGCGACCGCCGGGCACGGCCTCCACGACGCTCAGGACGTCACGGAACCAGGCGCTCTGACCCGCCTCGGTCGCCGGATAGCCGGAGACCAGCTCGCTCTGCTGGTCGATCACGTTCTCCCAGCCGTCGTCGCTGTCCAGACGGTGGGGATACGCGGTCTCGGCGACGTACAGCGGCTTCTTGTACCGGTTCGACAGGTCGTCGAGGTTGGTCTGCAGGTCCGAGAGCGCGCCATGCCAGTAGCCGTAGAAGGAGAGGCCGATGACATCGAACGGGATGCCCTGGGCGACGGCGTTGTCGAACCACCAGCGGTAGAGGGCGTTGTCCCCGCCGTGCGCGAGGTGCAGCGCGACGAGCGTGCTCGACGACACGGCCTTCGCCGCCTGCGCACCCGACTTCAGCAGGCCCGCGGTCTGCGACCAGTTGGAGGTGCTGCCCGCGGGCCAGAGCAGCCCGGTGTTGATCTCATTGCCGATCTGCACCATGTCGGCCGTGGTGCCCTGCGCCTTGAGCGCGTTCAGGACGTCGTACGTGTGGTTGTAGACGTCGGTGGTCAGCTGGCTGTACGAGTGGCCGGACCATGCGGCCGGCGGGGACTGCACGCCCGGGTCGGCCCAGGTGTCGGAGTAGTGGAAGTCGACAAGGAGCTTCATGCCCTGGGCCTTGATGCGCTTGGCCTGGGTCAGGACGCGTGCCTTGTTGTTGTAGCCGTCGGCGGGGTTGAGCCAGACGCGCAGGCGCGCGTAGTTCATGCCCGCGGACTTGAGGGTGGTGAGGGCGTCGGTCGCCGTGCCCGAGCTGTTGCGGTAGACGCCGCCGTAGTCCTCGTTCTTCTTGAGGGAGGAGACATCCGCGCCCTTGACCGCCACGCCCGTGGAGCCGGAGGTGAAGGTGAAGTCGTCGAAGTTCGCCCACTGGCCCGCGGCCGCGTCCGAGTTGAGGCTGACGGTGCAGGCACCGCCGACCACCTTGACCGAGGTGACCAGGCGTATCCAGGTGCCGTTCGGCGTGGGCGGCAGATCGGTGCGCTGCTCCGAACTGCCGCAGTTCTTCAGGGAGATGTACGCCGAGTTCTGCCCGCCGCTGGAGCGGACCCAGCCGCTGAGCGTGTAGTTCCCGTCCGTGAGGCCGGTGAGGTACTGGTACGTCTCGACCTTGTACGCGGAGGCGGAGTAGTGGCTGAGGCGGTAACTGCCGCCGTGGCCGCCGGCCTCCGAGAAGGAGGCTGCGGTCGTGCCGTACTCGGACCAGCCGCTCGGTGCCGCACTGCCCGCGCCGTCGGCTTCGAAGCCGGTGTTGGCGAGGGTGCTCGCGGCCTGAGCGGGTGCGGTGGGCAGGGCGGCGAGCGCGAGGCCGGCCGCGAGTACCCAAGTGGTGCGTCTGAGGGGGAACTTCATCGTCGTCCCTTCGACATGGGGATATGAAGTACCCCCGCCCGGAGCTCCCCTGATGACGTTCCGGGCGGGGGGTATGAAGACCTGGCGCCGAGCGGCCTTCGCCGGGCTCGGCGCCAGGTGGTCCGGCGGGCACGCGCTCAGGCGGCCCGCGATGGACGGCGGCTCAGCCGTCCAGGCGTACGACCCGCACCGCGCCCGCGGGCACGGCCAGGTGTCCGGTCGCGCGGTCCACGGCGAGCAGTTCGGTGCCGGCGCCCGGCAGCGGGATCTTGACGTCCGCGCCCGTGTGGTTGATCGCGAAGAGGTACTCGCCCGCGGGGCCGCTGCGGCGTACCACCTCGACGTCACGCGGCAGTTCGGCACGCGGCTCGATCCCGGCGTCCGCGCAGGCGGGGGCGAGGATCGCGGCCAGGCCCTCGGCGCTCAGACGGGTGGAGACGTACCAGGCAGTGCCCTCGCCGAGCCGGTGGCGCGTGACGGCCGGACGGCCCGCGGCGAGTCCGTCCGCGTACGACCAGACGGTCTCGGCGCCGCGCTCGACCACGAACTCGGTCCATACGTCAGCGGTGAGCTCGGCGCCGTCCGGACCTGTGATCTTGACCTTCCGGTCCTTCAGGAGCGGAGAGTGCTCCTCGACCGCGAGGCCGAGGACGTCCCGCAGCGCGCCCGGGTAAGGGCCGGGGTGCACGCCGTCGTGCTCGTCGACAATCCCGGAGAAGTACGAGACGACGAGGGTGCCGCCGCCCTCGACGTACGCGCGAAGGTTGCGTCCGGCCGCCTCGGTGGCGAGATACAGGGCGGGTACGACGACAAGGGGATAGGCCGACAAGTCGGCCTCCGGGTGGGCGAAGTCGACCGTGAGGTGCTGGTCGTAGAGCGCCTCGTAGAAGCTGTCGGCGCGCTCACGTGCGTCGTGGTCCTCACTCGGGCGCCACTCCAGGGACTGCGCCCACCAGGACTGCCAGTCCCACAGGACGGCGACATCGGCCACGGTCCTCGTGCCGCGGATCTCGGCCAACGCGCCGACGTCCGCGCCCAGTTCGACGACCTCGCGCCACACCCGCGACTCGGTTCCGGCGTGCGGAACCATCGCCGAGTGGAACTTCTCGGCGCCGCGCCTCGACTGGCGCCACTGGAAGAACATCGCCCCCTCGGAGCCGCGCCCCACGTGCGCGAGCGAGTTGCGCGCCATTTCGCCGGGCGCCTTGGCGGGGTTACGGGGCTGCCAGTTGACGCCACTGGTGGCGTGCTCCAGAAGCAGCCAGGGCGCACCGCCCGCGACGGAGCGGGTGAGGTCGGCGGCCATCGCGAGGTTCACATGGGTGCGCCGGCCGTCGGTGATCAGGTAGTGGTCGTTGGTGACCAGATCGACCTCGCGGCCCCAGGCCCAGTAGTCGAGGGTGTCGCACTGGCTGAGCGCGGTCATGAAGTTCGTGGTCACGGGCACGCCCGGCGACAGACGGTGCAGGATGTCGCGTTCCGTACGGAAGTTCTCGAGCATCATCGCGTCGGCGAAGCGCTTGTAGTCCAGCGCCTGGGCCGGGTTGCCCACGGTGGGCGTGGTACGCGGCGGGTTGATCTCGTCGAAGCTGCCGTAGCGCTGGCTCCAGAAGGCTGTTCCCCAGGCCTCGTTGACCGCTTCGAGCGATCCGTGGGTCTCGCGCAGCCAGTTACGGAACGCGGCCGCGCAGGTGTCGCAGTAGCAGGCGGAGACGGGCACGCCGTACTCGTTGTGCACGTGCCAGAGCGCGAGCGCCGGATGGCCGGCGTACCGGGTGGCCAGCTCGGTGGCGATCTTGGCGATGGCCTCGCGGTAGGCCGGACTGCTGTGGCAGATCGCCCCACGTGAGCCGAACTCGTAGCGGACCCCGTCGGCCGTGACGGGCAGCGCATCGGGGTGGGCGCGGTAGAACCAGGCGGGCGGCGCCATCGTGGGAGTGGCGAGGTCGGCGCGGATGCCGTTCTCGTGCAGCAGATCCAGTACGCGGTCGAGCCAGCCGAACTCGTAGACGCCCTCGGCGGGTTCCAACAGGGCCCAGGAGAAGATCCCGACGCTGACCATCGTCACGCCGGCCTCGCGCATGAGTCTCATGTCCTCGGGCCAGACGGTTTCCGGCCACTGCTCGGGGTTGTAGTCACCGCCGAAAGCGAGCCGCGGCAGGCCGAGCGGTGCCGCGTCCGGTCCGCCCGTGGCGCTGATGTCCGACATCAATCTCTCCCCGTGCCTCGATCATTTGGGAACGTGCACACACATGATCTGTGGCGCTGTCCCAACACAATCAAACATCTACGACCATTGACAAGTGTCCGGGTTGTTTCTCTACTGTGAACGCTCACAGACGCATGGTGGCCTTCGCAAGAGGCGGGGGCCCCGGCCCATATCCGGCCACGCTCAGCAATAGGGCCGGATTCGGCCACACTCAGGTCAGGGGAGACACATCCATGCCGAACACCACTCACGGGCGACTGCTGCGCTGGAGCGCGTGCGCCGTCACCGTCGCGCTGGGCGCAAGCGCCCTCACCGCCTGCGGCTCGTCCGACGAGGGCAGCGAGAAGGCCTCGGGGCCGGCCTCGCTCACGTACTGGACGTGGACGCCCGGCATGGACAAGGTCGCGGCCCTCTGGAACGAGGGTCCGGGCAAGCAGCAGCAGATCAAGGTCACGGTCAAGAAGCAGGCCTCCGGCGACACACTCGTCACCAAGATCCTCACGGCGCACAAGGCAGGCAAGGCGCCCGACCTCGTACAGGCCGAGTACCAGGCGCTGCCGACCCTGGTCAGCAATGACGCACTCGCCGACATATCGGGCGAGGTCAAGGACGTCAAGAGCCAGTTCGCGGACGGTATCTGGCAGCAGACCACGCTCGGCTCGGACGCCGTCTACGCGGTGCCGCAGGACTCCGGGCCGATGATGTTCTACTACCGCGCGGACCTCTTCAAGGAGTACGGCCTGACGGTCCCGGCCACCTGGGACGAGTTCGCCGAGACCGCCCGCGCCCTGAAGAAGAAGGCCCCGGACAAGGCCCTCACCACGTTTTCCTCCAACGACTCGGGTCTGTTCGCCGGCCTCGCCCAGCAGGCGGGTGCCAAGTGGTGGACCACCGAGGGCGAGAAGTGGAAGGTCGGCATCGACGACGCGGCCACGCAGAAGGTCGCCGACTTCTGGGGCGGTCTCGTCAAGGAGGGCGCGATCGACAACCAGCCGATGTACACCCCGTCCTGGAACAAGGCGCTCAACACCGGCAAGCAGATCGCCTGGGTCAGCGCCGTCTGGGCGCCGGGCACGCTGACCACCGCCGCGCCCGACACCAAGGAGAAGTGGGCGATGGCCCCGCTCCCCCAGTGGAACGCGGGTGAGCAGGCCACTGGCAGCTGGGGCGGCTCCTCCACCGCGGTGACCACCGACTCCAAGCACAAGGCGGCCGCCGCGAAGTTCGCCGCCTGGCTGAACACCGACCCGAAGGCGCTCACCGCGCTCGCCAAGGAAGGCGGCATCTACCCGGCCGCCACCACCGCGCAGACCTCGGACGCCTTCACCCAGCCGCCGGCCTTCTTCGCCAACCAGCCGGACTTCTACACCCGCGCCGCCGAGATCGCGAAGAGCACCGCGCCTTCCGCGTGGGGCCCGAACGTCAACGTCGCGTACACCACCTTCAAGGACGCCTTCGCCAAGGCCGCCAAGGACAAGTCGGACTTCGCCGCGGCGCTGACCGCGATGCAGGACGACACGGTCGCCGACCTCAAGAAGCAGGGCTTCGAGGTAGCCGAGTGACACGCGCACGCCGGAGGTCGTACGGGGTGAAGGGCGCCCCGTACGCCTTCCTCCTGCCGGCCGCGGTTCTCTTCGCCCTGTTCTTCGCGCTGCCCATCGGGTACGCACTGTGGCTCTCGCTGCACAAGGTCGAGGTCAAGGGCCTCGGCCTCGGCAGCGGCGCCCGCCAGGAGGTGTGGGCGGGCCTGTCGCACTACGCCGACACCCTCACGGACTCCGAGCTTCTCGACGGCGCCGTGCGCGTCCTCGGCTACGGCCTGATCGTCATCCCCGTGATGCTCGGCCTCGCGCTGCTCTTCGCGCTGATGCTGGACAGCGAGCGGGTCCGGTTCACTCCGGTCACCCGGCTCGCGATCTTCCTGCCGTATGCGATCCCGGGTGTCGTGGCGGCCCTCCTGTGGGGCTTCCTCTATCTCCCGGACGTCAGCCCGTTCCACTTCCTGCTCGGAAAGATGGGGCTGCCGCAGCCGGATCTGCTCGACGGCGGTCCGCTGTACATCGCGCTGTCGAACATCGCGGTGTGGGGCGGCACCGGCTTCAACATGATCGTGATCTACACCGCGCTCAGGGCGATCCCCGTCGAGGTGTACGAGGCGGCCAAGCTGGACGGCTGCAGCCCGCTGCAGATCGCGCTGAGGATCAAGATCCCGATGGTGGCGCCCTCCTTGGTGCTCACCTTCTTCTTCTCGATCATCGCGACGCTCCAGGTGTTCAGCGAGCCCACCACGCTGCGCCCCCTCACCAACTCCCTCTCCACCACCTGGAGTCCGCTGATGAAGGTCTACCAGGACGCCTTCGGCAAGAACGACATCCACTCGGCGGCCGCGACCGCCGTGGTGATCGCCTTCGTCACCCTGGCCCTGTCCTTCGGCTTCCTGCGCTTCGCGAACGCGCGCAACAGGCAGGAGGAGTCCCGATGAGCTCCCTGGCCGTACGCAAGTCGGCGCCCGCCGCCGGCACCACTCCCGGGACCGCGCAGGGTCCGCCGCTACGCCGCCGAATCGCCCTCATCCCCACCGCCACACTGGTCATCGGGGCCCTGTACTGCCTGCTCCCGGTGGCCTGGGTGGCGATCGCGGCGACCAAGTCGGGCACCGAGCTGTTCTCCACGTTCACCTTCCTGCCCGGCACCGGCTTCACGGACAACGTCTCCGAGTTGAACGCGTACCGCGACGGCGTCTACTGGACCTGGATGGGCAACTCCGCGCTGTACGCGGGCCTCGGCGCCCTGCTGTCCACCGCGGTCTCGGCGATCAGCGGCTACGCGCTCGCGGTCTACCGCTTCCGCGGCCGCGAGACGATGTTCAACGTGCTGATGGCCGGCGTCCTGATGCCGCCGGTGATCCTGGCCGTGCCGCAGTATCTGCTGCTCGCCAAGGCCGACTTGACCGATTCGTACGCCTCGGTCCTGCTGCCGCTGATCCTCTCCCCGTACGGCATCTATCTCGCGCGGATCTACGCGGCCGCCGCCGTACCGCCCGATGTGGTGGAGGCCGGCCGCATGGACGGCGCGGGCGAACTGCGGATCTTCACGCGGATCGCGCTGCCGATGATGGTGCCGGGACTGGTGACCGTCTTCCTGTTCCAGTTCGTCGCCGTCTGGAACAACTTCATGCTGCCGTACATCATGCTCAGCGACGACGAGAAGTTCCCGATCACGCTCGGTCTGTACACGCTGCTCGAACAGGGCGCCAACACACCCGCTTTGTACACGCTCGTCATCACGGGCGCGCTGCTCGCGGTGATCCCGCTGATCGCTCTCTTCCTGGTCATCCAGCGCTTCTGGAGCCTCGATCTGCTGTCCGGAGCCGTAAAGTCGTGACCATGAGCAATGCGGGGGCCAGGCGCAAAGCACCGACGATCCATGACGTCGCGCGGGAGGCGGGTGTCTCACGCGGCACCGTCTCGCGGGTGCTCAACGGAGGGCACTATGTGTCCCCGGCGGCGCGCGAGGCCGTGGACGCGGCGATCAAGTCGACCGGCTACGTGGTCAACCGGCACGCCCGGTCGCTGATCACCGGCCGCTCGGACTCGGTGGGCTTTCTGCTCACCGAACCCCAGGAGCGCTTCTTCGAGGACCCCAACTTCAATGTCCTGCTTCGCGGTTGTACGCAGGCACTGGCCGCGTACGACATCCCGCTGCTCCTGATGCTGGCGGGCACCCAGGACGAGCGCCGCCGTATCACCCGGTACATCACGGCCGGCCATGTCGACGGGGTGCTCCTGGTCTCCAGCCACTCCGGCGACCCGGTCGCCGAAGAGCTGCGGGCCGCCGGTGTACCGCTGGTGGCCTGCGGAAAGCCCATCGGGCAGGCGTCCAAGATGAGTTACGTCGCGGCCGACGACCGTGACGGTGCGCGGGACATGGTGCGCTTTCTGCACGCTTCCGGTCGTCGGCGGATCGCCACGGTGACCGGTCCGCTGGACACCCCGGGCGGTGTGGACCGGCTCGCGGGTTACCGGGAGGTGCTCGCAGAACTCGGGATAGAGACCGACGAGCGGCTGATCGAGCTCGGCGACTACAGCCGGGCGGGCGGTGAGGCGGCCGCCGAGCGGCTGCTCGCTTCCGCACCCGATCTCGATGCCGTGTTCGTGGCCTCGGATCTGATGGCGCAGGGCGTCCTGAGCGCGCTGCAGCGAGCCGGGCGCAGAGTGCCCGAGGACGTGGCGATCGGCGGCTTCGACGACTCCCCCGCCGCGCTGGCCTCCACCCCGGAGCTCACCACGATCCGGCAGCCGTGGGACCGGATCGCCTCCGAGATGGTGCGGGTGCTGCTCGCCCAGATCGGCGGGGAGGATCCGGCGGCGGTGATACTGCCGACGGAGTTGATCGAGCGGCGGTCCACGTGAGGGCTTGAGAGACGCGTGAGGCTTGAGAGACGCGTGAGGCTTGAGAGACGCGTGAGGGCGGAGGCCGGTGGCCTCCGCCCTCTCGTCGTACGACCTCTAGTTGGCCGGTGTGGCCACGGCCTCGGGCTTCTTCACGGCCACGTCCGCGAGACCCGCCGCGGTCGCCGCCACCGTCCGCCACCAGGGCTCGACCGGCAGCGTACCCGCCGGTTCGAAAGGCAGACCCGGGTGCGGCAGCGCGACGTCGACGCCCGCCTTGCGGGCCGCGGCGAGCGTCCCGTCGGCCGGCTCCTCCCACGGATGCGGGGCGAGGTTGAACGTGCCCCAGTGGATCGGCAGCAGCACACCGCTCGCGCCGCCCTGCAGATCGAGATGCGCCTGGACGCCTTCCTCGGGCGTCATGTGGATGTCCGGCCACCACTCCGAGTACGCACCGATCTGGATCATCGTCGCGTCGAACGGGCCGTGCTCACGGCCGATGTCGGCGAAGCCCGGGAAGTAGCCGGTGTCCCCCGAGTGGTACACCCGGTGCTCGCCCGAGGCCACGACCCAGGAGGCCCACAGCGTGTGCTGGGTGTTGCGCAGACCGCGGCCGCAGAAGTGGCGGGCCGGGGTGGCGGTCAGGGTCAGACCGTTGATCTTCGTCGACTCGTTCCAGTCCAGCTCGCGCAGCCGGTCCGCCGGGACGCCCCAGCGCTCCAGGTGCGCACCCACACCGAGCGGCACCGCGAACACGGTGTCCGTGCCGGCCAGCGCCTGGATGGTGGGCAGATCGAGGTGGTCGTAGTGGTCGTGCGAGATGACGACCACGTCGACCGGACCGAGCGCCGCGAGCGGCAGCGGTACCGGGTGGAGCCGCTTGGGCCCGGCGAACGCGAACGGCGAGCAGCGGTCGCCCCAGACCGGGTCGAAGAGCACGCGCCGGCCGTCGATCTCGGCGAGGACGCTGGAGTGACCCATCCACGTGATGCGCAGTCCGGTGGCCGGCGGCCTCGCCAGATCGGCGAGCGTGGTCGGGTGCACCGGAATCGTGCCGTCCGGAGCACGGCGGACGCGCTGTTCCTTGTCGAAGTACGTCTTGGCGAACGCGACCTTCGAGCCCTGGGGGCCGACCTTGGTGCCGAGCGGGTTCTGGAAGGTGCCGTTCGCGAAGTGCGGTGATCGGCGGATGCGCTCCATCCGCTCACCGGCCGGGTCCGCGCCGAACGCGAGCGGCCTCAGCGAGCGAAGCGTCGAACTCAGGGAACGCGAGGCGGTCACGGCAGCTCCAGTGTGGGGGGCGTGGGGGCTTCATTATGGGCGCGCGGGCGCGGGAACCCCGGGTGGGAAAAGGGCGGTGCGCTCGTCGGCGTCATGCTGTCCTCAACGTGGAAGGGGCTCGCAAGATTCCGGCGCGTTCTCCCGAGCGGGTACGCCACAGGGGTGAGCCGGCCTCGCCGGCCACCCCGCACCACCGGGAAGCGCCCTGCGAACGTATGCCCGAGGCGCCCTAGAATCTCGCCTCGTGACCGTCCGCCCCACCCCGCACCGCGACCGGACGCGGGCCGAGGCCCGTGTGGCCGGTCTGCTCGGTGCGCTCGGGCTCGGTGTGGCCTTGTGGCTGGACACCTGGGCGGACGGTGAAGTGGGCCGTCTGGCGTTCCTGATCTGGACGGCCGGCGGGATCGGCGTCTTCACCGCCGGGATCATCACCCAGTGCGGCCGCGTCCGTCAGGAGCGGGCCCGGTCAACGAGGGCCGCAAGGACCTCGCACAATGAGGGGATCCCCGCGGGCCTGTTGCCCGCCCCACGACAGGAGAGCCCGCACGGTGTCACGGCAGCGCAGGAAGTCCACGCCTCAGGATCGTGAGCGGGGAGCCGCTCCCGGGTCGGGCGGGGGCGGGGCGACGGGCGAAGCGACGGGCGACGAGCAGAGCAGGCCCGCGGTCGGTGCATCCGCTGCCGGTGCGTCCACTGCCGGCGCGTCCCCCACCCGCAAGCCCCGCCACCGGCGTGCGGCCGCAGACCGCAGCGCGTCGACCGCCTCCAAAACGTCCAGCACCCCCGGAATCCGAGGCACGGCCAGCACGGCCGGCACGGCCACCACCGCCGACACGACCGGCACCCCCGCAGAACGACCCGCGCCCCACCCCACCCCGGCCCACCCCGATCTCCAGGCCGACTGCGCCAACTGTTTCGCCCTGTGCTGTGTGGCCCTCCCCTTCTCCAAGTCCAGCGACTTCGCCGTCACCAAACCGGCCGGCACCCCGTGCAAGAACCTCCAGGGGGACTACCGCTGCGGCATCCACGCCGACCTGCGCACCAAGGGCTTCTCCGGCTGCACGGTCTTCGACTGCTTCGGCGCCGGCCAGAAGGTCAGCCAGGTCACCTTCATCGGCGAGGACTGGCGCGGCTCGAAGAAGGCCGCCCGGCAGATGTTCGCCGTCTTCCCGGTCGTACGGCAGCTGCAGGAACTGCTCCGCTATCTCGCCGAGGCCCTCACGCTCGACGCCGCCCGCTCCCTGCAAGGCGAGCTGCTCGCGTCGTACGAGCGGGTCGACGCCCTGACCCGTCAGGACGCCGACACCCTGCTCGCCACGGACGTCCCCACCGTACGGGGCGAGGTCAACACCCTGCTGCTGCGTGCCGGCGACCTTCACCGCGCCCAGGCGCCGGGCCGCCCCCGCAACCACCGCGGCGCCGACCTCTTCGGTGCGCAGCTCGCCGGAGCCGACCTGCGGGGAGCCTGTCTGCGTGGCGCGATCCTGATCGCCGCCGACCTCAAGGGAACGGACCTGCGCCGGGCCGATCTGATCGGCGCCGATCTGCGCGACGCGGACCTCCGCGGGGCGGACCTGCGCGACACGGTCTACCTCACGCAGCCCCAGCTCGACGCGGCGAAGGGGGACGCGAAGACACAGCTGCCACAGGGCCTGCACCACCCGCGACACTGGGCTCCCGCCACGCGTTGACACATCCGCACACGCCTTCCGATACTGAACGGCCGATCAGTAAGACCCCACCCGCCGGCACACCCGGCGGACCGGTTCCCGCCGCACGGAGGCGCCATGCCCGACTCACCGCTGCTCACCGTCACCTGGACCGACCACCTCACCGGCCACCAGGGCCATCTCGTGGTGGACCGGCTTGTGCGCGGGGTCAGCAGCGGCGGGCTGCGGATGCGCGCGGGCTGCACGCTGGAGGAGGTGGCGGGCCTGGCGCGCGGGATGTCCATGAAGGAGTCCCTGCACTACCGGCCGGGAGCCCGCTACATCCCGCTGGGCGGCGCGAAGGGCGGCATCGACTGCGACCCGCGCGACCCCGAGGCCTACGGCGTGCTCGTCCGTTATCTGCGGGCGGTGCGCCCGTACGTGGAGAGTTTCTGGACCACCGGTGAGGACCTCGGCCTCACCCAGGACCTCGTCGACAAGGCGGTGGCGGAGGCCGGTCTGCTCTCCTGCGTGCAGGCCGTGTACCCGCTGCTCGACGACGAGACCGCGGCCCGGCAGCGGCTCGCGGACGCGTTCGCCGTACGGGTGGACGGCATCGGACTCGACGAGCTGGTCGGCGGCTGCGGTGTGGCCGAGTCCGCCCTGGTCGCCCTCGACCGGGCGGGACTGCCGTACGAAGGCACCCGGCTCTCCGTCCAGGGACTCGGCACCATGGGCGGCGCGACGGCGCGCTTCCTCGCCCGGGCCGGTCTCAAGGTCGTCGCCGTCGCCGATGTCCGGGGCACGATCGCCAACCCCGACGGCCTGGACGTGGAGGCCCTGCTCGCCGCACGCGACGCGTACGGCGCCGTCGACCGCACCGTCCTGCGCCCCGGCGACCGTCAACTGCCGGGCGACGCCTGGCTGTCGGTGGACGCGGAGATCCTGGTCCCGGCCGCCGTCTCGTACGCGATCGACGCGGACGGCCAGGAGCGGATCTCGGCCCGCTGGATCGTCGAAGCCGCCAACATGCCCGTCCTGCCCGAGGCCGAGCGGCTGCTCGTCGAGCGCGGCATCACGGTGCTGCCCGATGTCGTCGTCAACTCCGGTACGAACGCCTGGTGGTGGTGGACGCTGTTCGGAGACATCGGCCCCGACGCCGACGAGGCCTTCGCGTACACCCGGCGTGCACTGCGCGATCTGGTCACCGCCACGCTGGACCGCGCGATCGCGGACGGCACCACTCCACGCGTGGCCGCACATGCGCTGGCCGCGGAGCGCCAGTCCGAGATCACCCGGCGCTTCGGCCAGTACCGCTGAACCCGGTGTCGTTGAACCCGGTGTCGTTGAACCCGGTGTCGTTGAACCCTGTACCGCCGAACCCCCGCAATCCACGCCGCTGATCGCCAACTAGGGTGAACGCGTGGCCAGGGTCCGGTTGAGTGTGGAGGAGCGGCGCGAGGAACTCCTGCGCGCCGCCGTCGAGCAGATCGAGCACCGGGGCGTGGCCGCGGTGCGGATCGCCGATGTGGCCGCCTCGCTCGGGGTCAGCAACGCCTTGGTCCTGTACCACTTCTCGACCAAGGAGAAGCTGGTCGCCGCGGCGTTCGCGTACGCCGCCGAGGGCGATCTCGCCCATCTGCACAAGCTCCTCGGCCGGCGCACCACCGCTCTGCGCCGCCTTCGAGCGGCGATCCGCTGGTACGCACCGACCGGCAGCGCCAAAGGCTGGCGGCTGTGGATCGAGGGCTGGGCGGCCGGCCGGCGCGAGCCCGTGCTTCGCGAGGTCACCCGCGACCTCGACCAGCGGTGGAAGAGCGCGCTGCGTGCCGTCATCGCCGAGGGCGTGGCGGCCGGCGAGTTCCAGTGCCCCGATCCGGCGGCTACGGCCCTACGGCTGACGGCGCTGCTCGACGGACTCGCCGTACAGAACACCGCGTACGCCACCGGCCCGTCCCGTACGACCATCCTGACCTGGGCCGACGAGGCGCTGGCGAAGGAACTCGGCCTGGCGCGCGAGGCGTTGACCCGCACCGGACGCTGAGCCGCCCCACGAACCGGGCGCCGAAGCCCCACACCACCACACGAACCGGACACAAAAGCACGGCCCGGCGGACACCGAAGTCCACCGGGCCGAGTGCTCGGGACAGGTTTCAGCGCAGCTCGTACACCTCGGTCACCGTGATGCGGTCCTCGACCTCACCGGGAGCGACCGGCACACCCTCCTTGTCGAACTGCACGGCGGGCAGCGCCAACGGCCGGGGCATCCCACTGTCGCCCTCGTTCACGGAGACGAGCCGCCCCAGCTTCATGCCGCTGAGCTTGGCGTACTGGGCGGCCTTGGCGTGCGCGTCCATGTGCGCCGCCGTACGGGCGCGCTCGCGCAGCTTGCCGGTGTCGGAGACGTCGAAGGCCACGGAGTGGATCCGGCCCGCGTCGCCGGCGGCGTCCATCACGTTCTGCAGCACCGCACCCGTCTTGTCGATGTCGCGGACTCGCACCGAGAACACCTGCCCGGCCTGGTATCCGGTCACCTTGCTCGTGCCGTTCGGGTCGTGCTGCGTGACGGCCGAGACGTTGAGGCTCTCGGTACGGATGTCCTTCTCCGCGATGCCCTGCTTGCGCACGGCGGCGAGCAGCGCGTCGGCCGCCTTGTTCTGCGCGGCGATCGCCTGCTGGGCGGTCTTCTCTGTGGTCTCGACGCCGATGTGCAGGATGGCGATGTCGGGCGCCGCCGTGGACATGCCGTCACCCGTCACCGTCACCGTGGTGGGTGCGGGAGCGAGCGCGCTGTGCGGCGCGGGGGCGGCCGGCCCGACCGCGAGTGCGGGCGCCGCGCCCGCCGCCAGCATGCCGCCCGCGAGGACGGCTGCCGCGGCGGTGCGGACGACGAGCGGGGACGGGGGGCGTACGGCCATGAGGGAAAGTCCTTCCGGTGCAGCGAATCGCGATGCGCCCGGACGGGGCGGTCCGGGCGCGCGGACATCCCAGCACCGACGGCCCCTCCGGCCCGGGCGCCACTCCCACCCGGACCGCCCTGTCACCTCACCGGTCGAGCCGAAATCCACCGGAACCAGCCCAGTGAACGTCAAGCAAAACATCGCGAATTCACTCCATCGAGTGCGAGCGCTCCGGCGCGCGACCCCGATCCCATGCACGGCCCTTAGATTCGGCGCCGGACACCCCGGCCCCCGGTGTCGCCAGAACTGTGGCAGCCGACGACCTGGGGGGAAGGTGTTTCCGCACATCCACGAGCCCGCGCCGCTGATGCGGCGCGACCGCGAGCGGCTCACCGTGGAACTGCACGGGGAGCTCGATGTAGCGATGGTCCTGGACATCGAGGACTGCCTGGTCCAGGAGCTGCGCCTGCCGACAGCGGAACTGGTCCTCGACATCCGCCTGTTGACGTTCATCGACTGCAGCGGGATCGGTCTGATCGACCGTCTGCGACGCCGGCTCGACCTCACCGACTCCCGGATGGTGCTCGTCTGCACCGACCCGTTCGTCCTGCGCATCCTGACGCACTTGGGCGTACCCGAATCGATACCGGTACTGCGCGGCCCTCCCTACCGGCCGCAGGAGGCGCAGTCTTCACCCGACAGCACCTGACGGGAGCCCCGGGACCGGCCGTAACGCCGACATACGGTCTGGAACGGGCTCCCGCCCCAGGAGCCGAGGCGCCTGGCGCGACTGCTACAGCGGCAGCAGGTCCGGCCGCTTCGCCGACACGTGATCGCCGGAGGACTCCCCGCGCAGCCTGCGCCCGATCCACGGCACCAGGTACTCGCGCGCCCACTGGATGTCGTCGCGGCGCACCTCGAGTGTGGTGCGCGGCGGCAGCTCCGGCCAGGGCTGGTCGGGGTCGGCGGGGATCTCCAGGCCGAGCACCTGCCCGGCGCGCAGCGCGACCCGGGTGTGGCCCTCGGGCGACAGATGCAGCCGGTCGCCGTCCCACGCCCGGCGGTCCTGCACCGAGCGCAGCGACCACAGGTCGAGCACCGGGCACTCGTAGCGGTCGGCGATGGCCCGTACATGCGCGGTGTACGTGGCGATCTTGCCGCGCAGATGCCTGAGCACCGGGACGTCACGGGTGTCGAATCCGGTGGTCACGACGACGGTGCCGACGGCGGAGGTCAGCTCGGCGACGGCCCGCTCGAAGCGTTCGGCCACGGCGTCCGGGTCGGTCCCGGGGCGGATGATGTCGTTGCCGCCGGCACAGAAGGAGATCAGCTCGGGCGCGAGCTCCATGGCCCGCGGCACCTGCTCCTCGACGATCTGGTCGAGCAGCTTTCCGCGCACCGCGAGATTGGCGTAACGGAAGCTGTGCTCGGGATGGCGGTCGGCGAGCAGGACCGCGAGCCGGTCCGCCCAGCCGACGAACGCGCCGTCGGGGCCAGGGTCTCCGACGCCTTCGGTGAAGCTGTCGCCGATGGCCACATAGGAGGCGAAAACCGCCGGGTGCACGGCGGCGAGGTCTGCGCTGCTTTTGAGGGGTGTCGTCGAATCGTCTGCCACGTCGGCATATTTTTCACCTCGCGACGTGACCTACGCCACCGTAGGTGGCCCTTGACGACTGGTGAGATAGGACACTCGTAAAGTCTCCTCCAACCTGGAATACGCACTGAAATCCCAAATGCCCGGTATCCAGGGCTTTGTGGGCCCCGGACACCGGGCGGGAGATCACTGACCGGGCGTCAGACGAGTCGCCGATCCGGCGTCAGAGCGAGACGCCGTGCGAGCGCAGGTACGCGACCGGGTCCACGTCCGAGCCGTAGCCCGGGCCGGTACGGACCTCGAAGTGCAGATGCGGACCGGTGGAGTTGCCCGTCGACCCGACGTAGCCGATCTGGGTGCCGCCGGAGACGGTCTGCCCGGTCGACACCGTGAGCTGCGACATGTGGGCGTACTGCGAGTAGTGGCCGTCCGCGTGCTGGATGACGACCTCGTTGCCGTACGAACCGCTCCAGCCCGCGGAGACGACGGTGCCCTCGCCGATGGCCTTGACCGGCGCGCCGGCGGCCGCCGCGAAGTCGGTGCCCGTGTGGTAGCCGCTGGACCACATGGCACCGGCGGTGCGGTACTGCGTGGAGATGCCGGCGGAGACCGGGGTGGTGAAGCCGGAGGTCGTGGCGGCGGCCTGCTCGGCCTGGGGCGCGGCGGCCTGCTCGGCCTCCGCGGCCGGAGCGTCGGCGGTCTCCACGGAACCGGAGTCGCTCTTCGCCGCGCTCTTGGAGGCGTCGGCGGACGACGAGTCCTTGGAGCCGGCCACGGAGTCGGCGTACGCCTGCACGACGGCGCCGACCTTGAGCGTCATACCGGGCGAAATCAGACGCGGATTGTCACCGACGACCTTCTCGTTCGCGGCGTAGAGCGGCTTCCATCCGCCGTCGATGTCGAGGTCGGCGGCTATCGCGGCGAGCGAGTCACCGGCGACGACCGTGTAGGTCTTGTCGGCGGAGGCGGCCTCGGTCACCGCGGCGACCGGAACACTCCTCACCTGAGCCTCGACCACGGCCGCGGTCTGCGGCGTGGCGGCGTTCGCGCCCGTGGCGCCGAGCAGCGGCAGCGCGAGTGCGGCGCCACCCGTGCCGGCGACGGCAAACGAGCGGGCGAGACGGGCGGACTTCGGACGGCGGTGCTTACCCTTCGCGGGCATGGCGCATTCCTTCTCCGTCGCCTGCGAGGTGAGCTGTCGGGCTAGGACTGGAGATGTCCTGTCGCCAAAGGCGACTTCGCCCCGAGCCGCTCCGGCGGGACCGGATACGGCGTCTTACCGTTGGGTCCCCCGCTCCTGCCGTGCACGGGTGTGTGGCTGAATTCCGGTAGCGGCAGGATTGGGCGTCCACCGGGTTGTCGGTGACCGTAAGCGAGCCATGAGCGGGAAAACAAACATCCCAATTCCCTTGGACCGCACAGATGCTGATCCATTTCGGGAATTGCCGTCACACTCCGTGAATGAATGATCTTTACCGTCCGCATACCCGGCGGAATTCACCGGAGAAGATCACCACACACGGTCACGGATATGATCCCGATCACGCCCGAACCGTCACCGGCCTTTAATTCAGGGCCAGTTGGAACGTACTGAACTTAGCCACCGAATCGGGCATTAGGGGCGCACTCGACGGAATCGGTAGACACCGGCATCCAGGTCACCCTTGAGCCCCGTCCGCAGTCCGTGATGGAGGAGCACGGAGCCGCGGTGCACCTCCTGCGTCCCGACGAGTTCGTACGAGGCGTCAGCCGCGATCCCGTGCAGCCGCACCAGCGGCGCCGGCTCCCCGTAGTGCTGTGCCTGCAGCCACGCCAGGACGACCACCTCGTCACCGCGCACGTACTGCACCGCGCTCAGTCCACCCTCCGGAGCCCGCAGCCGGTGCAGCTCACCGAGCTGCACGGTGTCGCGGATCTCCTTGTAGAGGCAGACCCACGAGCGCGCCTCGTCGAGCTCCGCCGCTGTCCACTCGGTCAGATCACCACCGACGCCGAGCACCCCCGCCATCGCGCTCACGAAACGGAAGCGCAGGGAGCTGACCCGATCGTTCAGCTGCACGTTCGGACTGTCGGTGACCCATGCGGCCATGACGCGCGCCGGGTGGATCTGGGTGAATCCGTGCTGGATCGCGAGCCGGTCGAGCGGGTCGGTGTTGTCGGAGGTCCACACCTGGTCGGTACGGCCGATCACGCCGAGGTCAATACGGCCACCGCCGCCCGAGCAGGATTCGAAGGCCACCCCTGCGTGGGCCGCCCGCAGCCGGTCGAGCAGGGCGTAAAACGCATGCACATGCTCGTTCCAGAGCTTCTGCGGATAGGGCTCCCCCGGCCAGCCGGCATCAGTGAAACAGCGGTTGAAGTCCCACTTCACATAGTCGATCGGCGCCGAGGAAAGCAGCGTGTGCAGCTGGTCCCACAGATACTCCTGGACGTCCGGGCGAGCCAGATTGAGCACCAGCTGGTTGCGGAATTCGGTCCGCGTACGACCGGGATGGTGCTGCACCCAGTCGGGATGCGCACGGTACAGATCACTGTCGGCATTCACCATTTCCGGTTCGACCCAGATCCCGAACTGCATTCCGAGCGCGTGCACTTCGTCGGCGAGCGGCTTGAGACCGCCGGGAAAACGCTCGGGGTTGGGCGTCCAGTCGCCGAGTCCCGCCCGGTCGTTCACGCGTGCCCCGAACCAGGCGTCGTCCACGACGAAGAGCTCCACGCCCATATCGGCCGCGTGGCGGGCGAGTTCGAGCTGCTGAGGAGCCGAAATGTCGAAGTTGGTCGCCTCCCAGGAGTTGAAGAGCACCGGACGCACCTGTTCCGCGCCGGGGATCACATGCTCCAGCTGGTACGCGTGCCAGGCCCTGCTCGCCCCGCCGAACCCGCCCTCGCTCCACAGTCCGGCGAAGACGGGCGTACGCCAGGTCTGTCCGGGTTCGAGCAGTACCTGCCCGGAGTCGTCATGGCCGGTGCCACCAGTGATCTGCACAAGACCGTTCGGCAGCTTCTGCACGGCGATCCGCCACGAACCCGACCACCCGAGCGCACAGCTGTAGACCTCGCCGTGCTCCTCCCCCGCACCGTCGGCGTCCAGCGCCACCCACGGCAGGTACTGGTGCCCGGTGTGCCCGCGACGGCTGCCGATCACATGCTCCCCGTACGCGAGCGGCACCCGCTCCAGGCGCGACTCGGCAGCCCAGCGGCCATGCACCTGGGACAGGCGCCAGGCGTCGCGCTGGGGCAGCGTCCAGGCCGCGGAGTCGGCCCGCAGCACCTCGACGGCGGACCCTTCTCCCTCATGCACGAGTTCGGCGGACCGCTCCACGACATCGCCACGCATCCGGTAGCGCAAGGTGATGCTCAGACCGTGCACATCGTCGAGGAAGATCAGCTCCAGGACACCGCCACGCCGCGAGGCCTCCCCGAACACCCACTCAGTGCCCCGCACTTCAGGCGTACGCACGGACAGCGCGGGCCGCACGAACCGCGGCCCGCCCTCGACCGGGTACTCCTCCCGCCCGTCGAGCGGCGACTCGAACCCGCTCGCGCCGGGCCCGGGCCGGGTCGCCAGCTCCTCGGCGTCGGCGAGCGTGATCCGCGGCCCCCAGTGCAGATGCAGCAGCTCATCGCGCTCCGTCAGCATCAGCGCATAACTGCTGGTGGGACCCGAGAGCAGCCACATACGCCCGTTGTCGCCGACCTCGATCATCGAGCCCCCACCATTCATCAACAGATTCCGACAGGTAAGCGCAGTTGCGAACATCATCGACGGTCGCCGACGGATGCCGCAATGCCCCGGCACGCTTCGTTCGTGCGGAGTTCGCCCATACCGACTGGACAGCATGTGAGTGCGGGAGCAGATGATTGCCCCAGGAATCCATGTCGTATCGTCGAATGCGCGTGCACTCTTGTACGCAGCCGTCGGCCGACCGCGCCGACGACCCCCGTGGGAGGAGCCCCCGTGACGCAGCAGGTCCCGTCGACAGAGCCCGAACTCGCCGGGGTGCGCAACTTCCGTGACGTGGGCGGACTTCCGACCGTGGACGGCAGGCGGGTGCGCCACGGTGTGCTGTTCCGCAGCGGTCATCTGGCCCATGCCACCGACTCGGACACCGAGTTCCTCGCCACGCTCGGCCTGCACACGATCTTCGACTTCCGCAACGCGGCCGACCAGAAGCTCGAAGGCGCGGACGTCGAACTCCCGGGTGTGCGCAACCTGAATCTGCCGCTGACCGACCCGGCGGACGGCGCCGAGTTCTGGCAGATGGTCCGCGACGGCCACGTGGACGAGCTGCGCAAGATCCTCGGCGACGGCAAGGCGGCGGGGCGGATGTCCACCACGTACCGCGTGATCGTCCGTGAGCGCACCGCCGACCACGCGCGCGTGCTCGCCGAACTGGCCGACGACAGCGTGCCGGCCCTGATGCACTGCGCCGCGGGCAAGGACCGCGCGGGTCTGTCGATAGCGGTCACGCTGCTCGCGATCGGCGTCGAGCGCGAGGCGATCATCGCCGACTACCTGGAGTCCAACGCCAAGCACCGCCGCTACAAGGTGCGCCGCTCCAGCGACGCCCCCGAGGCCTGGTCACCCGAGGTGATGGAGCTGCTGAGCCCGCTCTTCGACGCCCGCGCCGAGTACCTGGAGGCGGCGTTCGACGAGATGGAGAAGAACTGGGGCTCCATCGACCGCTATCTAGAAGAGGGCCTGGGCGCGACGCCCGAGGTGCGCGAGAAGCTCCGGGCCAAGCTTCTCGACTGATCGGCACGGGACCGGGGTGCTCGCGATCGAGCGCCCCGGCTCACTTGTACCGAGCGCCCCGGCTCACTGGTTCTGCCCGCCGAGCACGAACAGCAGGTAGACGAAGAACGCGAAGAAGTGCCCGACGACCAGGTAGACGAAGAGCCTGATCACGAGGCCGCGCGGAAACTTCTCCTCCACGAAGCGGCGAGTGCGGTCACCGGACTGCGGTTCGGTGGTCATCGGGTGCCTCCGGTCGTACGGGCATGGGTCCCGCCGCCGAGGCACAGCGCCTCGACCGGGCTCTGCAACAGTGTGTGGACGAAGAGGAGTTCGGCCCCCTCGGGGTCGGCGGCCGCGATGCGGTGCGGGGTGGCCGAGTCGAAGTGGGCACTGTCGCCGGGCTCCAGGACGTACGCGGTGTCCGCAAGGCGCAGCCGCAGCCGGCCGCTGAGCGCGTACAGCCACTCCTCGCCGGGGTGCACCCGCACGATGTCGCCCTGCGCGCCGTAAGGGACCTGGACCCGCAGCGCCTGCATACCGCGTCCGGTCCCTCCGGCCTGGCGATAGGTCCAGCCGCCGGCAAGGTTCGGTTCGGACGCGGCGGACCGGATCACCGACTGACGCTCGGCAGGGGTCTCGCCGAGCAGCTCCGAAACCGTCGTACCGTAGACACGGGCAAGCGTGAGCAGCATCGGCAGCGAGGGCTGGCGGTTGCCTGTCTCCAGTCGGGACAGATGCGCAGGTGAAAGACCGGCGGACGCGGCGGCCGCTTCGAGCGTGAGCGAGGCGCGCCGGCGCAGCGCGCGCAGCTGGGGTGCGACACCGAGCAGCGTTTCGGTCGGCTCCGATGCCGCGGGGTCGGCAGGACCGTCTGGGTCGGCAGGACTCATACCGACGATTCAGCCAGAGCTTTGCCCCTGCGGCAAATTTCTTGCCTCAGAGGCAAAAAGCCCGTCAGCGATTGGCCACGGCCTGCTTCACCAAGGTCTTCCCGAAGTCCCACATCAGCGTCCCGCCATTGTGCGCATCGTCCATCACAGCCGTGAAGGCCTCCACGAACCGGTCGACCTCCCGCTCCCCCACGGTCAGCGGCGGAATGAGCTTGATGACCTCCAGGTGATCCCCGGAGACCTGAGTGAGGATCCGGTGCTTCTGCAGCAACGGCACCACGACCATCTGCGCGAAAAGCCCCTTGCGCGCGACTTGCAGAGCCGCCCAACGACTGCGCAGCTTAAGCGAGTTGGGCCGCCCGAACTCGATCCCGACCATCAGCCCGCGCCCGCGTACGTCGTGCAGCAGCTCATAGCGGTCCACGAGCGCGCCGAGCCGCGACTTGAGCAGCTCGCCCGTGACCCGCGCGTTGGCGACGATCTGCTCGTCCTCCATGACCGAGAGGACCGCGAGCCCCGCGGCCATGGCCTGGGCGTTGGAGCCGAAGCTCGCGGAGTGCACGAGCACCCTGTCCATCGACGAGTAGACCTTCTTGAAGATCCAGTCCTTGCCGAGGGTCGCACCGACCGGCACATAGCCACCGGACAGCGCCTTGGCCACACAGACCAGGTCCGGCTCGACCCCCTCCTCGTGCTGGTACGCGTAGAAGTCGCCGGTCCTGCCGAGGCCCGTCTGCACTTCGTCGGCGATCAGCAGCGCCTTGTGCTGGTGCAGCAGCTCCTGGGCGGCCCGCAGATAGCCGGGCGGGGCCTCGAGGACGCCCTTGCCCTGGATCGGCTCCACGATCAGCCCGGCGACGTCCCCCTTCTTCAACTCCCTTGCCAGCGCGTCGAGATCACCCAGTGCGACGGCGGTGTCGGGCAGCAGCGGGGCGAAGCCGTCCCGGAAACCGGACTCGCCGTTCACCGACAGCGAGCCGGTGGTCAGCCCGTGGAAGGCATGGCTGCAGTACAGGATCCGTGGCTTCCCGGTGGCGTACCGGGCGAACTTCAGCGCGGTCTCCACCGCCTCCGTACCGCTGTTGCCGAAGAACACCCGGTCCAGATGCGGCGAGTGCGTGAGCAGCTTCTCGGCGAGCAGTCCCGGCAGCGGCTGGCAGTCGAAGCGGGTGAGGTCGGCGAGCGAGGCGTCGAGTACGTCGTGCAGCGCCTTGCGGACGACGGGGTGATGGCGCCCCAGGCCCATCACCCCGAAGCCGGCCAGCATGTCGAGGTAGTCCTGCCCCTCGGCATCCCAGAAGTACGCGCCCTCGGCCCGCTCGTAGACCTTGTCGAAGCCGATGGTGTGCAGCATGCGCGGCAGCTGGTGGTTGAGGTGGCGGCTGTGCAGCTCATAGCGCTCACCGCCCCGCTCGGCCAGGAGTCTGCCCAGGTCGAAACCCTTCGCTGCCTCGCTCGTCATGCTCAGCTTCCTTCTTCCTCTTTGACGTCCTGGGCTTTCCGCTTGACGTCCCAGGTGGCCCCGATGCGCCCGGCGATGTCCACGGCGGTGAGCCCGAGGTCGGCGAGCACCTCGCCGCGCTTGGCGTGCGCGAGGAACTGGTCGGGGATGCCGAAGGTGCGTACCGGAAGGTCCACCTCGGCGTCCTGCAGCGCCTGGGTGACGGCCGAACCGACCCCGGAGGCCCGGCTGTTGTCCTCCACCACGGCCACCATCCGGTGTGTGGCGGCCAGGTCCGGCAGGGCGAGATCGACCGGCTTGATCCAGCGGGGGTCGACCACCGTGCAGCCGATGCCGCGGCCTTCGAGGAGTTCCGCGGCCTTGAGACACAGCGGCGCCATCACACCCACGGCCACCAGGAGCACGTCCTGCGAAGGTCCGCGGTGCAGTACGTCGATACCGCCCACGCGGTCGAGCGCGGGGATCTCGGGCCCGACGGACTCCTTGGGGAAGCGCACCAGGGTCGGTGCGTCGTCCACGTCGACCGCTTCCCTGAGCTGGGCCCGCAACTGCTCGGCGTCGCGCGGCGCGGCGATCCTGAGACCCGGCACCACCTGCAGTACGGACAGGTCCCACATGCCGTTGTGCGAGGCTCCGTCGACACCGGTGACCCCGGCGCGGTCCAGGACGAAGGTGACCCCGCACTTGTGCAGCGCCACGTCCATCAGGAGCTGGTCGAAGGCGCGGTTGAGGAAGGTCGCGTAGATGGCGACCACCGGATGCAGCCCGCCGGTCGCAAGCCCGGCGGCCGAGACGGCGGCGTGCTGCTCGGCGATCCCCACATCCCATACGCGGTCCGGGAAGCGCTCGGCGAAGGCACCGAGCCCCACCGGGTGCAGCATGGCCGCCGTGATCGCCACGACGTCGGGCCGCTCCTCACCGATCCGTACGATCTCGTCGCCGAACACCGAGGTCCAGGAAGGCCCGTTGGAGGGCGCGAGCGGCTCGCAGGTCAGCGGGTCCATCACCCCGACGGTGTGGAAGTGGTCCTCCTCGTGCGCGAGGGCCGGCTCGTAGCCGCGGCCCTTCTCGGTCAGACAGTGCACGAGCACCGGACCGTGGAACCGCTTGGCCCGGGTCAGCGCCGATTCGACGGCCGCGATGTCATGTCCGTCGATCGGACCCACGTACTTCAGGCCGAGGTCCTCGAACATGCCCTGCGGCGCGAAGGCGTCCTTGAAGCCCTTCTTGGCGCCGTGCAGCGACTCGTACAGCGGCTGCCCGATCACCGGGGTGTGCTGAAGCACTTCCTTGCCCCAGGCGAGGACGCGCTCATAGCTGTCGGTGGTCCGCAAAGTGGCCAGGTGGTTGGCGAGACCGCCGATGGTCGGGGCGTACGAGCGCTCGTTGTCGTTGACGACGATGATCAGCGGCCGGTCCTTGGCGGCCGCGATGTTGTTCAGCGCCTCCCAGGCCATCCCGCCGGTGAGCGCCCCGTCCCCGATCACCGCGACGACATGGCCACCGTCCCCGCGTACCTGCGCGGCCTTCGCGAGCCCGTCCGCCCAGCCGAGCGCCGTGGAGGCGTGGCTGTTCTCGACGATGTCGTGCTCCGACTCGTCCCGCGAGGGATAACCGGATAGCCCGCCCTTGCCGCGCAGCTTGGAGAAGTCCTGGCGGCCCGTGAGCAGCTTGTGCACGTAACTCTGGTGGCCGGTGTCCCAGACCAGCTTGTCGACCGGCGAGTCGAAGACGCGATGCAGCGCGATCGAGAGCTCCACCACGCCCAGATTGGGCCCGAGATGGCCCCCGGTGCGGGCCACCGCATGGACCAGGAACTCCCTGATCTCCTCGGCCAGTTCGGCCAGTTCCTCCTCGGCCAGCGCTTTCACATCGCGCGGCCCCCGAATGGTCTCCAGGATCGTCACGCCGGGCCCCCTCTCGGTTGGTAGCTCAACTCGCGCTCGACGGCATGCCCTTCACTGCACGGTGACGGCGGGTTCCCCGGATTCCACGCCGTCCTTCTCCATCTGTTCGGCGATCTTCATCGCCTCGTCGATCAACGTCTCGACGATCTTCGACTCGGGTACGGTCCTGACCACTTCGCCCTTGACGAAGATCTGCCCCTTGCCGTTGCCGGACGCGACACCCAGATCGGCCTCACGCGCCTCACCCGGCCCGTTGACCACACAGCCCATGACCGCCACCCGCAGCGGGACCTCCATGCCCTCCAGCCCGGCCGTGACCTCGTCGGCCAGCTTGTAGACATCGACCTGGGCGCGCCCGCACGACGGGCAGGAGACGATTTCGAGGCGGCGCTGCTTGAGGCCCAGGGACTGAAGGATCTGCAGGCCCACCTTGACCTCCTCGGCAGGGGGCGCCGACAGCGAGACACGGATGGTGTCACCGATGCCTTCGGACAGCAACGCACCGAACGCCACTGACGACTTGATCGTCCCCTGGAAGGCCGGACCGGCCTCCGTCACCCCGAGGTGCAGCGGGTAGTCGCACTGGGCCGCCAGTTGCCGGTACGCCTGGATCATCACGACCGGGTCGTTGTGCTTGACCGAGATCTTGATGTCCTGGAAGCCGTGCTCCTCGAAGAGCGAGGCCTCCCAGAGTGCGGACTCCACGAGCGCTTCAGGCGTCGCCTTGCCGTACTTCTTCAGCAGCCGCGCGTCCAGCGAACCGGCGTTGACGCCGATACGGATCGGAGTCCGCGCCGCGGCTGCCGCCTGCGCGATCTCCTTCACCTTGTCGTCGAACTGCTTGATGTTCCCCGGGTTCACCCGGACCGCCGCGCAGCCCGCGTCGATCGCCGCGAACACGTACTTCGGCTGGAAATGAATGTCCGCGATCACCGGGATCTGGGACTTCTTCGCGATGGTCGCGAGGGCGTCCGCGTCGTCCTGCGTGGGGCAGGCGACGCGGACGATCTCACAGCCGGACGCGGTGAGTTCGGCGATCTGCTGCAGCGTGGCACCGATGTCCGAGGTCCGTGTGGTCGTCATCGACTGCACGGACACCGGGGCGTCACCGCCGACAGCCACCGAACCGACCTGGATCTGCCGCGACCGGCGCCGCTCGACGAGCTGCACCGGCACCGCCGGCATCCCGAGCGATACGGGAGCCGGCGTCCGTTCCCCTGCGGGCTCCATCACGTCACCCGCGGTTTCCCGACACGGTCTCGCGCATCGCCCGCAGCGACTCCTTGAGGGAGCCCATGGTGGCGAGCACGGCCGTCGGCTCGTAGCCGCAGTGCGCCATGCAGTTGGCACAGCGCGGGTCCTTGCCACGACCGTAGGCGTCCCAGTCCGTGTCCTCGATGAGCTGCCGGTACGTGGGTACGTACCCGTCGCTCATCAGATAGCAGGGCTTCTGCCAGCCGAAGAGCGAGTAGTTGGGGATCGCCCAGGCCGTGCACGGGAAGTCGACCTTGCCCTCGAGGAAGTCGAGGAACAGCGGCGAGTGGTTGAGGCGCCAGCGCCGCCGGTTGCCGCCCGCGAAGGCCTTCTTGAACAGCTCACGCGTCTGCTCCACACCCAGGAAGTGCTCCTGGTCGGGCGCCTTCTCGTAGGCGTACGCGGGAGACAGCATCATCTCGTCGACCTCGAGGTCGTCGTTGAGGAAGTTGAGCACCTCGATGATGGTCTGCGGCGTGTCCGTGTTGAAGAAGGTGGAGTTCGTGGTGACACGGAAGCCGCGCTTCTTGGCCTCCTTGATGGCCGCCACGGCCTCGTCGAACACCCCCTCCTTGGCGACGGATTCATCGTGCCGCTCCCGCATTCCGTCGATGTGCACGGCGAACGCGAAATAGGGCGACGGCTTGAATTTGTCGATCTTCTTTCGGAGCAGCATCGCATTCGTGCAGAGGAAGACGTATTTCTTCTTCGCCACCAACTGCCGCACGATCTCGTCGATCTGCGGATGCATGAGCGGCTCACCGCCGGCGATCGACACCATGGGAGCACCGGACTCGAGCACCGCTCCCACGGCCTGCGCCACGGGCATCCGCTGCTTGAGAACGCCGGCGGGGTGCTGAATCTTGCCGCAACCCTCGCAAGCGAGATTGCACGCGTACAACGGCTCGAGCTCCACAATGAGCGGGAATTTCTCCCGCTTGCGCAACTTCTGCTCGGCGAGATACGTCGCGACCTTGATGGACTGACGCAGGGGCATGGCCATCTGGCTCACCTCCGAGGGAGCAGCAAAGAACGGTGCCATTCATAGAAAGCAGGAAGTACCGAACGAAGAACGCGGAAAGCTGATATTCCACCGCGCACCGTGCTGATACGGACCAGTTCATGTTCCGGGGCGTCCACGACCACCCGGACGGCCGCAACGGGGCGCGGGCCCCGTGCGCATGCGCTGTACAACGTCGCCGCGGACTCCATGTCCACCGCGATAGAGCCCTTGGCCAGCAGGTCGGCGCGTTCGTGTCCGCGTACGACATGGTCGGAGCCGGTGAGCGGACCGGTGTGCACGGTCCGTCCGGGTACGGCCTTCACCAGTTCCCTGACCAGGAGTTCGGTTCCTTCGCAGGGCGTGCTGCCCCGATGATCCGCGGTCTCGTCGGCGACCACCAGGTCGCCCGGGTGCATGCCGGGCGCGAGCCCGGCGCAGAACCCGGTGGCGATCACGGCCGCATCCTTGAGCGCGTCGTCGGTGAGCGTGCGCCCGACCGCACGCTCCGCGGCCTTCGGCCCCATACCGGTACGCAGTACGGTGACCGGTCCCGCGGCTCCGCTGCGGTCGCCGCTGCGCAGGGCGAGTTTCTCGATGCCCAGCGCACAGGCGATGAGCAGCGGGGCCGCCGGCTGGTGCGAAGTGCTCATCAACCCCCCTCGTTGCCTTGACCGTTGAGATAACGACCGATGGCCGTCAGTGGGAACACCTGGCGGTACAGGTGGTAGTTGATGGAGAAGTCCCAGGGGAATCCCGTACCGGTGAAGTGCGGCTCGTCCCAGCTGCCGTCCTCGCGTTGGGTCTCGGCGAGCCAGGAGATCCCGCGCTCGACGGCCTTGGACTCCCGCTCGCCCGCCGCAAGGAGCGCCATCAGCGCCCAGCCGGTCTGGGAAGCGGTGGACTCGCCCCGGGCCACCCAGGACTCGTCCACGTAGGACCGCAGATCCTCGCCCCAGCCGCCGTCGTCGTTCTGCACCGACTCCAGCCAGTCCACGGCTCTGCGGATCGCCGGGTGCGCGGCGGGCAGGCCCGCGGCCACCAGCGCCGGCACCACGGACCCGGTTCCGTACAGGTAGTTGACGCCCCAGCGACCGAACCAGGCGCCACTGGCCTCCTGTTCGGCGAGCAGCCAGGAGATCCCGCGTCGGGTACGCGGATCGTGCGCCTTGCCCTCAAGGGCGAGGAACTCGACCACATGGGCGGTGACATCGGCCGACGGCGGATCGATGACCTCACCGAAGTCGCAGAACGGCAGCCGGTTGGGGAACGGGCTGGTGTTGTCCACGTCGAACGCGGCCCACCCCCCGTTCTTCGACTGCATCCCGTACGTCCACGTCGTCGCCCGCTTGACCGCCGCGTCCACGCGCGCCGGATCGGGGTGGCGGACACGGCGCAGTGCGAGGGCCACCTCGGCGGTGTCGTCGATGTCCGGGTAGTTGTCGTTGTGGAACTCGAACGCCCAGCCGCTGGGAGCCAGTTGGGGACGCCGCACCGACCAGTCACCGGGCCGCGCGATCTCCTCGTCGAGCATCCAGTCCACGGCCTTCACCAGCGCCGGATGATCGGCGGGCAGCCCCGCGTCGACGAGCGCGATGGTGGCGAGGCAGGTGTCCCACACCGGGGACTGGCAGGCCTCGATCATCCGCGCACCGTCCTCGCGCCACACCGCGAACCGGTCGAGGGAGGCGAGTCCTTCGCGCAGGACGGGGTGGTCGAGGTCGTAGCCGACGAGATGGAGAGCGATCACGGAGTACACGGCGGGCGGCTGGATCCCGCCCCAGCAGCCGTCGTTCTCCTGCCGCTCGATGATCCACCGGGCGGCCGACCGCATCGCCATGCGCCGTACGCCCGGCACCGCCACCTTGTGATACGCGTGCAGCGCCTTGTCGAGCCGCTGGAAGACCCCGTCCCAACTGGCCGCCGGAGCAAGGGGCTTGTGAGGGTTGGGGTTGCGATGGTCGGTGTGCAGTTCGTCGAGCGCGAAGGGCGCGGGCCGCACGGGGCGCTTGGCCGAGACGATCGTGAGCGGCACGATGGTCTGGCGGGCCCAGCAGCCGAAGTCGTAGATGTTGAGCGGGAACCACTTGGGGAAGTAGATGAGCTCCGGCGGCAGCTGGGGCAGGTCGTCCCACTTCCACCAGCCGAACAGCGCCAGCCAGATCCGCGTGAACACCCGCGCGGAGGCGATACCGCCCTGCGCACGGATCCACGCGGAGGCCTTCGCCATGTGCTCGTCCTCGGGGTCGTCCCCCGCCAGCCGCAGCGCCACATAGGCCTCGACGGTGGTGGACAGCTCACCGGGCCCGCCGTAGAACGTGGCCCAGGTGCCGTCCGCGCGCTGCTCGCCGCGGATGAACAGGGCGGAGGCCTGAGTGGTCTTCTCGTCCCTGATCCCGAGGAACTGGCGAAGGAGCAGATCCTCGGCGTCCATCGTCACGTTCGTCTCGAGATCGCCCTTCCACCACCCCTCTTCGTCCTGGTGGGCGAGCAGATACTCGATCGCACGCTGATTCGCCTGCCGCGCGCCGTCCAAAGCGGCAGGCGTGGGTGCGGATTCGGTGGCCGCGGGAGCACGGGGCGGGATCGCCCCGGCGCTGCCGTCGGTCGTCGCTGTCATGGCTTCCCCTTCGTGCAGTGTGGATTGCTGCTGTGCTGGGGTTCGCCGTCGGACGCTGCTCCGCTGCCCTGACCGCTGAGTCAGTGCTGCTTGTGCACCGTCCGGCGACTGCGAGTCATATGAGGCTGCAAGGACCTGCCGCGCTCACGTCGGTGGTGCTCATCTCTTGCGTACGACGACGAAGTCGGCGAGCGCCGCGAGCTGGTCCCTGACCCGCTCCGGCATGTCGACGCTCTCAATCGCCTGGAGAGCGATCGTATGCTGCCTGCGCGCCTCCTGTGCGGTCCACTCGCGTCCGCCGGCCTCCTCGATGAGCGAGGCACGGTGGGCGAACTCCGCCTCGGAGAAGTTCTCGAAGTCGTTCGCCTTCGCGTCGGCGGCGAGCAGCCGGCCGAGCTCCTCGGAGGCGTCTCCGCCCGCGGCGAGCGCGGCCACCACCGGCAGCGACTTCTTGCGCTGGCGCAGATCGCTCCACGTCTGCTTGCCCGTCGACTCCGGGTCGCCCCAGATGCCGAGCAGATCGTCGACGGCCTGGAAGGCGAGTCCGAGGTGGTAGCCGTACTTCTCCAGCGTGTCGGCCGTCTTGTCGTCCGCGCCGCCGAGCACCGCGCCGATGGAGACGGCGCAGGCGAGCAGCGCGCCCGTCTTGTTGCCCTCCATCTCCAGGCACTCCTCGACGGTGACCCGCTCGCGGTGCTCGTAGGAGATGTCCTGGGCCTGGCCGTCGATCAACGCCCTTGTGGCGGCGGTGAGCCGGCGCGTGGCGCGTCCGGCCTCGACGGTGTCGAGTTCGAGCAGCACCTCGTTGGCCAGGGCGAACAGCGCGTCGCCGACGAGGATCGCCTGCGCGGGACCGTGCACCTTCCAGACGGTGTCGCGGTGGCGGCGCTGCTCGTCGCCGTCCATCAGGTCGTCGTGCAAGAGCGAGAAGTTGTGCACCAGCTCGACGGCGACCGCGCCCGGGATGCCCACCTCGGGCGCCGCACCGGCGGCCTCCGCGGAGATCAGCGCGAGTGCGGGACGTACCGCCTTGCCGCCGTCGCCGTCGGAGGGCCGGCCCTCGGCGTCGATCCAGCCGAAGTGGTACGCGGCGACCGTGTCCATGGGCGGCGCGAGCCGGTCGACGGCGGCGCGGAGCACCGGCGTCGCCATGGCCCGGCCACGCTCGAGCAGCGCGGACACGTTGACCTCGCGGTCCGCGTCCCCCTGCCCGGGTACGGCGGCCGGTACGGCCGAAGGCTCAGTCGGCACTGTCTCTCCTCTGGTTCCAGTGGTGGAGCTGATGGTTCCGGTGGTGCTGGTGGTTCCGGTGGCGCTGCCGATGCTCATGCCGCCTCCTCGAACAGATGGTCGTGGGGGCGGCCGAGGGTGCCGAGTGCGGCCCGCGCGGCCGCTGCGCCGCTGCGTACGGCGCTCTCCATGGTCGCGGGCCACCCGGTGGCGGTCCACGCGCCGGCCAGGTACAGACCGGGGGCTCTGGTGCGCGGGCCCGGCCTGAGCCGGCCCACGCCCGGGGTGGGGGCGAACGTCGCGGTGCGTTCGCGCGTGACGAAGAAGTCGCGCACCTGGGCGCCGCGCGCGGCCGGCAACAGCCGCTCCAGCTCGGGCAGATAGCGCTCACGCAGCTCCGAGACCGGGGTGTCGATCTCGTCCTGCGCGATGGACTGCGACACGGCGAGGTACTGCCCGCCGCCGTTCAGCCCCGAGGCCTCCGTGCGGTCGAAGACCCACTGCACGGGCGTGCCGAGTGCTGCGAAGAAGGGCTGCTTGAGGACCTTGCGGTCGTAGATCACATGGATGTTGAGAATCGGCGCGGTGCCGATGCCGAGCAGCTGGTCCTTGGCGTCCAGAGCGTCGTCGGGGAGCAGGGCGTACGCCTCGTGCTGCGGTACGGCGAGGACGACGGTGTCCGCGTCGAGCTCCTCGGAGTCCGTACGCACACGCCAACCGCCTTCGTCCGTACGGAAGACACCCGCGACCTTGGCGCGCAGCTCCGTGCGGACACCGGACTTGTCGAGTGCCTCGCGGGCGAGCCGGTCGTGCAGGTCGCCGAGCGGGACACGGGCCCAGCCGATGTCGGCCGCGCCCGGTTCGGAGAGCAGCCCGGTCTTGAAGACCATGGCCGCCAGGCCGAGGGAGGAGTCACCCGCGACGGCGTTCAGCGTGGCGATTCCGACGAGATCCCAGAGCGCCTCGATCGCGCGTGCCGACTGCCCGTGGCGCGCGAGCCAGCTGCCGAAGTCCTCGTCGTCGAGCGCGGGATCGGCGAGATCGAGCCCCTTGAGCGCGAGCGCCGCCCGGCCGACCTTGGCGCGCTCGGCGAGCGAGAGATGCGGATACGTGGCGAGGCTCTTGGCCAGATGCAGCGGTACGGGCAGACCGGCGCGCCGCAGTCGCCCGAGCCGCGGGCTCGCGGGCGCGACATCGAGCACGGGAACGTCGAGACGGTCCTGCAGCGGTGCGAGCGCGGCGCCGTCCACACGGTCGAGGAACCAGCGGTACGCCGTACAGCAGCGCAAGTAGACATGCTGACCGTTGTCCACGGTCAGCTCGCCGCGCTGGAACGAGAACGCGAGGCCGCCGAGCCGCGGCCGGCCTTCGAGCAGGGTCACGTCCAGACCCGCGTCGGCAAGACCCAGCGCCGCCGTGATGCCGGCCAGTCCGCCGCCGACGACCACGGCGGACCTGCGCGCTTCGCCGTCGGCCTGCGCTTCCTGCGCGCTCATACGTCCTCCCCCGTGGCCCTGCCCGGGATGAACTCCTGGTGGGTCATCTCAGTCAGGGACGCCGATCGCCGGTGGAGGGTTGCTTGTCGGTTGGGGTGATTTGCCCGGGCATCGTAAGGGATGCGGGCGTAGGTCGGGATGATGAGGCACACCCCGTACAAACAACGAGGAGACCGCATGGTCACGCCCGCCTCCCGGCGGATGTGTGCCGGGTGATGGCGCGGGCGTCGAATCCGGACAGACCGCGCACCGCCACGTAGGCCTTCTCGCGCCCGGGCAGCGAGACGCGGCCGCGCAGAACCGCCTCGGGATCGCGCTCGATGCGGTCCAGGAGGCGGCGGTAGATTCCGGCCATCGCGGCGACACAGGCACCGCTGCGGCGGTCCAGCATCGGCAGCAGCCGGTAGCCCTCGGCGAACAGGGCGCGGGCGCGGCGCACTTCGAAGTGGACGAGGCCGACGAAGTCCGAACCGGGCGGGGGTTCCGCGGAGGCGAAACCGGCCGCGCAGCCGAACTTGGCCAGGTCGTCGGCCGGCAGGTAGGTGCGGCCGCCCGCCGGCTGAGCGGCGTCCTCGCGAACGTCCCTGAGGATGTTGGTGAGTTGGAGGGCGAGGCCGAGCGTGTCGGCGTACTCCGCGGCGCGTTCGGTATTGCGTGCGCCGGGCGCGGTGCCGAACACGCCGAGCGAGAGCCGGCCGATGGCGCCCGCGACACAGCGGCAGTAGACCTTGAGGTCGTCCCAGGTCTCGTACGTCTCGCCGCGCACGTCCATCAGGACGCCGTCGATCAGCTCGTCGAGCCCGTCCAGCGGGATCGGGAAGGCCTGGGCCGCGTGCGCGAGCGCGACGCCCACCGGATCGGTGTCGTCCTCGTCGATCCGGCCCCCGCGCACGCGGTCGAGCAGGGCGCGGGTGTCCTCGAGGCGGGCCTGCTTGACCTCGGGCGCGAGCGCACCGTCACCGATGTCGTCGACACGGCGCGAGAACGCGTACAGCGCGGACATGGCGCGGCGCTTCGGCGCGGGCAGCAGCCTGATTCCGTAGGCGAAATTACGCGCCTGCTGCCCGGTGACGGCCTCGCAGTAGCTGTACGCGGCGAGCACCGGGGCACTGACGGTGTTGATCCCCTCCACGGCCTCGCTCACCCCTCTCTACGTTCGGATCGCAGAACTGCGCCCACCTCGCGCAGCAACTGGGGCTTGGTGGGCTTGGGTGGTCCTGGGAGCACGTCGTACTGAGCGGCGGCGATGGCACGCAGCGCCGCCCGCCCCCCGGCGACGAAGCCGGCGAGCAAGAGCTTGAGCCTGCCGTGGACGCTACCCACGAGGGGGGTGCCTTCATTCAGGAGACGGCGGGCGCGTTCTGCTTCGTATGCGATCAGTGAGCGCACTGCGGCGCCCGCGTGCGGCTGCGCCAGATCGGACTCCTGCACCGAGCAGCGCACCATGTCCTCGGCCGGCAGATAGATCCGGTCACGGGCGAGGTCCTCGGAAACGTCCTGGAGATGCTCGACGATCTGCAGCGCGGTGCACACCGCGTCCGAGCGCCGTACGCGCTCGGGGCTCTCGGTACCGGTGACCGCGAGGACGAGACGGCCCACGGGGTTGGCCGACAGTTCGCAGTACGCGACCAGGTCGTCGTACGTCTCGTACCGGCTGACCAGCTGGTCCTGGCGGTTCGCGGCGATCAGGCCGAGGAACGGCTCGGGGGTCAGCGCGCGGCGGCGCACCGTGGGCTGCAGGCGCCGGAGCAGTGGGTGGCCCGGGGTGCCGTCGAAGACCTTGCGCAGATCGGTCTCGAACGCGTCGAGCATGGCCAGGCGGTCTCCCCCACTCTCGGCTGCGCTCGAGCGGGAGGTGCCCCCCGTCTGCCCCGGGTCGAGGCCGAGGGCCAGGGCGTCGGCCCCGCCGGGTGCCAGATCGCCGTCGCCGATGTCATCCACGAGGCGGGCGAAGCCGTAGACCGCCATCAGATCCTCGCGCCAGGCCTTGGGCAGAAAGAACGGGGCCACCGGAAAGTTCTCGTCGGCGGCCTTGTCCAGCGTCATCCGCTCCTGGACTTCCGGGGTGCTCGTCATCGGCCGCCGCCTGCCCGAAAGCGGGTCGAAGGGACGGCGAAACACTGTCCGAGCTGGGAGTTTTCCGTAGCCATGGCCGTCACTCTCCCGTTCTACACTGCCGACGCAATACACCGTATTTCGGACACGCCGCCCGACCGATCCAGCTTACGTTGTACAGCGCCGGGCGGAATGCCGGGGTGTTCTGCACATCACAACAACGCAGCTATTCATGTCAACCTTCCTGGCACAGAAGGAAGTTGACCAGGAATTGACCTTTCACCCGACCGGACGGGTCATACAGCCCCGGACGCACGAGAGCCCCGCCAAGGTTGCAGCGGGGCTCTCGCACGTTCGAACGGCTACTTGCCGGTGAACTTCTCGTACTCCTTCAGGACCTCATCCGTGGCCCCGTCCATCCGCAGCTCACCGCGTTCGAGCCAGAGCACCCGGTCGCAGGTGTCGCGGATGGACTTGTTGTTGTGGCTGACCAGGAAGACCGTGCCGGCCTCCTTGCGCAGCTCCCTGATACGGGCCTCGGAGCGCTTCTGGAACTTGCGGTCGCCGGTGGCGAGCGCCTCGTCGATCATGAGGACGTCGTGGTCCTTGGCGGCCGCGATGGAGAAGCGCAGGCGGGCGGCCATACCGGAGGAGTACGTACGCATCGGCAGGGTGATGAAGTCGCCCTTCTCGTTGATGCCCGAGAAGTCGACGATCTCCTGGTAGCGCTCGCGGATCTGCTCGCGGGTCATGCCCATCGCGAGCCCGCCGAGTATGACGTTGCGCTCGCCGGTCAGGTCGTTCATCAGAGCCGCGTTCACGCCGAGCAGCGAGGGCTGACCGTCGGTGTAGACCGTGCCGCTCTCGGCGGGCAGGAGGCCGGCGATGGCGCGCAGGAGCGTGGACTTTCCGGAGCCGTTGGAGCCGATCAGGCCCACCGCCTCGCCGCGGTACGCGGTGAAGCTGACGCCGCGCACGGCGTGCACCTTGCGTACGCCGCGCTCCTCGCCGCGCTTGAACATCCGGCTGAGCGCCGAGGTGGCGCTGCCCTTGCCGGTCTTGGCCCCGTTGACGCGGTAGACGATGTGCAGCTCGTCCGCGATGACGGTGGGGACCTTCGCGTCGTTCAGTGTCTCAGCCACGGCCGTAGCGCTCCTCAGCCTTCCAGAAGTACACAAAGCCGATGATGCCCGTCACCACGGCCCAGCCCAGCGCGAGGGCCCAGACGTGCGGCGGCAGCGGGTTGAACTCGGTGATGCCGTCGATCAGCGCGTACCGCATCAGGTCCATGTAGACAGCCGCGGGGTTGGCCAGCAGCACGTCGGCTACCCAGGACGGGGCGTTCGCCTTCGCGAGCATGGGGGCCAGCGGGAACATCACGCCGGACGCATACATCCACGTGCGCAGGATGAAGGGCATCAGCTGGGCGAGGTCCGGGGTCTTGCTGCCCATCCGCGCCATGATCATCGACAGGCCGACGTTGAAGATGAACTGCAGCATCAGGCAAGGGATGATCAGGAGCCACGACAGGCTGGGGTAGTGCCCGAAGCCGAGCAGCACCGCGAAGAGCACGATCATCGAGAACAGAAGTTGCTGCAGCTGCTGGAGCGAGAACGAGATGGGCAGCGACGCACGCGGGAAGTGCAGCGCCCGCACCAGCCCGAGGTTCCCGGCGATCGACCGCACGCCCGCCATCACCGAGCTCTGCGTGAAGGTGAACACGAAGACACCCGTGACGAGGAACGGGATGTACATGTCGTTCTGCATACCGCCGCGGCCGCCCATGAGCAGGCCGAAGATGAAGAAGTACACCGCCGCGTTGAGCAACGGCGTGACCACCTGCCACAGCTGTCCCAGCTTGGCCTGGCTGTACTGTGCGGTCAGCTTGGCCTGGGAGAACGCGAGGATGAAGTGGCGCCGGCCCCAGAGCTGGTGCACGTACTCCAGCAGGCCCGGACGGGCCCCGCTCTGGCTGAGGCCGTATTTCGCGGCCAGCTCGGCGCGCGAGAGCCGGTCGTCAGGGGACGGTTGCCCCAAGGACGTTGTCACCGTGACACCGCCGTCATGCGTCGTCTCACTCACAAGTGGAAACTTTCGTCTTCTTGAATGCGCCGGGGGGTTCGCGCGCAGATGAGCACCTGGGTCGGCCGGGGTTCGGGGCCCGCGGCGGAGCCGCTGATGTCACTACCCCGGGAAAATACGGTCGGCCCGAATGTTCTCAGACACGAGCTTGTCAGATGACAGGAGGTCGGCCCAGTCGGGTCAGCCGCCACACTGTCCGCCACTTCATGGGGCGACGGGGACCGCAGGGGGTGCGCCAGCCCTCCTTGAAGCCGCCGAACCATGCTCGCAGTGCGGGCCGGGAGGGACGGCGCAGCAGGGTCAGCAGCATCCACACGCCCAGGTAGACCGGGACCAGGGGCGCCGGCAGATTGCGCCGGGCGAGCCAGACACGGTTGCGGGCGACCATCCGGTGGTAGACCGCGTGCCGCGAAGGGGCGGTCGTCGGGTGGTACAGGACCATGTCCGCGCGGTAGTCGATCATCCAGCCGACGTCGAGCGCCCGCCAGGCCAGATCGGTCTCCTCGTGCGCGTAGAAGAACTCGTCGGGCAACCCGCCGACCTCGGCGAACACCTTCGTCCGTACGGCATTGGCGCCGCCGAGGAAGGTGGTGACCCGGGAGCTGTGCATCGGGTCGGAGGCCCGCAGCCGTGGCACGTGCCGGCGCTGGGTCTCCCCCGTGTCGGGGTCCGCGATCCGGAAGCTGATGATGCCGAGCTTCGGGTCCGCGGTGAAGGCCTGACGGCACAGCTGCGCCGTGTCGTGCTGGGCGAGCAGGCCGTCGTCGTCCAGGAACAGCAGGATGTCGACGTCCTTGCCGGCCTTCCCGAAGGCCTCAATCCCGACGTTGCGCCCGCCGGGGATGCCGAGGTTCTCGGGCAGCTCGACGGTCCTGACCCCCGCGGGGACGTCCGGGACCGGGGAGCCGTTGCCGACGACGACCACCTCGATCCGGTCGCCGTCCTGCTTGGCCACCGAGTCGAGCAGTGCGCGCAGTTCGTCAGGCCGGTTGCCCATCGTGATGATGACGGCACCGATCTTCAACTGCTCGGCTCGTACGGTCACTTCAGCCTGCTCGAAGCCAGAATGGACACGAGGTGCAGCAGCGTCTGGAGCAGGGCGATGCCGGCGAGCACCGCGACACCGAGGCGCGAGAAGTACAGGTCGCCGCGCATCTGGTCCACGATCGCGAGGACCAGGATCAGGAGCGAGGCCTCGATACCGAGCACCAGGCGGTGGAACTTCAGCGCGGCCGCGGCCCTGCGGGCCAGCGCCATCCCGGAGGAACGGATCTCGCTCGCGGCCTCCTGGACCACGGGCTTGCCCGCCTGGTGCCGGGCCACGCCGACCAGGTCCGTCTCGGACTTGATCAGGATGGCGCCGAGCGCGGCGAGCGTGCCGAGGAACGCCCACAGCCAGTCGATCCGGCCCTCGCCCCAGATGTCGGCGGCGCGCAGACCGAAGCCGACCAGGACGGCGGCGTCGCAGAGGTACGCGGCGACACGGTCCAGGTAGACACCGGCCAGCGAGTACTGCTTCTTGTAACGGGCCAGTTCACCGTCGACACAGTCGAGGAGCAGGTAGAGCTGCACCATCACCACACCGAGCACCGCGCCCCAGATACCGGGGACCAGCAGGGCGGGTGCGGCGAGGGCGCCAGCGAGGGTCATCACGTAGGTCACCTGGTTCGGGGTGATCTTCGTGTTCACGAGGTGGCGGTCCACACGCAGCGAGACCTCGCGCATGTAGAGCCGGCCGGCCCAGTGCTCGCCGCTGCGGCGGTCCTTCACCCCGGCGGGGTGAACGATCGGGCGCAGTTCAGCTACCGATGGCTTTTGCATAGTCGGCGTAAGCGTCCTTGATCTGGTCGGCGTTGTAGTCGAGGTGCTCGAGGATCGTGTAGCGGCCGGGACGGGTCTGCGGGGCGAAGAGCACCGCGTCGACCAGGTCCTGGTCGCTGTAGCCCATCTCGTGGGCGAGTACGGGCAGTCCGTGGCGCCGCAGAGTCTGGGCCATCTCGCCCGCGGTCTCGAGATCACCGCGGAGGAACGTGGCGAAGGCGCCACCGAATCCGCACTGCTCGCCGTGGAGCGCGTTGCGCTTGGGGAAGAGCAGGTCGAAGGCGTGGCTGATCTCGTGACAGGCACCCGAGGCGGGCCTGGAGTCACCGGCGACCGACATGGAGAGCCCGCACATCACCAGCGACTCGGCGAGCACCGTCAGGAAGGCGTCGTCCCCGACGCCGCCCGGGTGGCGCAGCACCGCGTGGGCGGACTGGCGGGCCATGGAGGCGGCCAGGCCGTCGACGAGCTCGCCGTTGACCTTGTTCGAGAGCTCCCAGTCGGCGACGCAGGAGATCTTGCAGATGACGTCGCCGACGCCGGCGCGCACGAAGCGGACCGGGGCGTCACGGATGACATCGAGGTCGATGACCACCCCGATCGGGCTCGGCACACCGTACGAGCCGCGGCCCGCATCGTTGTCGAGCGTGGCGACCGGCGAGCACAGACCGTCGTGCGCGAGGTTGGTCGCCACCGCGACCAGCGGAAGCCCGACACGGGCCGCCGCGTACTTCGCGCAGTCGACGACCTTGCCGCCGCCGAGGGACACCAGGGCGTCGTACCGTCCGGCCTTCTTGACCGCGTCGGCGAGGGCGATCGCGCCGTCGAGCGTGCCGTCCGCCTGGCTGAACCACTGCGCACCCGGGAACAGCGGGGCGAAGCGCTCCTGGAGCGCCTTGCCCGAGCCGCCGCTCACCGCGAACGCGAGCTTGCCGGTGGGGGCGATGCGCTGGTCCGCCAGAATGGTCGGCAGATCGTCCAGCGCACCGGCCCGGATGTCGACGACAACCGGGCTCGGCATCAGCCGGGTCAGTACTGGCACGCGATCTCCCGCCCCTTTGCGAGGTCCTCGTGGTTGTCGATCTCGACCCACTTGACGTCGCCGATGGGCGCCACGTCGATCTGGAAGCCGCGGTTCACGAGCTCCTGGTAGCCGTGCTCGTAGAACTGCTGCGGGTCGGCCTCGAAGACCGTCTTGAGCGCGTCGGCCAGCTCGTCGGCGGCCTCGCCCTCGATGAGGGTGACGCCGATGTACTCGCCGGAGGCCTCCGCCGGGTCCATCAGCTTGGTGATCTTCGTCATGCCCTTCTCGGGGTCGACGACGACCTTCATCTCCTCGTCCGCGAGGGACTTCACCGTGTCGATGGCGAGGATGATCTTCTTGCCGTTGCCGCGGGCGGCGAGCAGCGTGTGCTCGACGGAGACCGGGTGCACGGTGTCGCCGTTGGCGAGGATCACGTCGTGCTTGATGGCATCACGGCCGCACCACAGGGAGTAGGCGTTGTTCCACTCCTCGGCCTTGTCGTTGTCGATCAGCGTGATCTTCAGGCCGTACTTCGCCTCGAGCTCGGCCTTGCGGTCGTAGACGGCTTCCTTCTTGTAGCCCACGATGATCGCGACCTCGGTGAGACCGATCTCGGCGAAGTTGCCGAGGGTCAGGTCGAGGATGGTGGTGTCGCCGTCGACGGGCACGAGGGCCTTGGGCAGGGTGTCCGTGTAAGGACGCAGACGCCGTCCGGCGCCTGCCGCAAGGACGAGGCCGATCATGCGGGTTCTCCTTCATCGTGTACGGCGGGTGCGCCCTGACGGGCGGCGATCACCCAGAAGCGGATGCTCTCGGTGAGCACCACGAGTGCCACGAGCACGGCCATGACCGTGAGCGCGACAACGAAATCCTGCGCGGACAGCAGCGCCGCCGCGACGGCGACCAGAAGCGTCCTGCCCTCTTGCCCGGCGATCGCCCGCACGAGCCAGTGCGGGGGCGCTCCGGTGCCTCCGCGTATGCGGTACACCGTGTCGTAGTGATGGTAGGCGACCGCGGCCACCAGGCCGAAAGCCGCGGGCAGGGCCCCGTTCACGTCCGCATGGGCGGCGAGCACGAGCACCGTGCCGTACTCCGCGGCCCGGAAGACCGGGGGAACCAGCCAGTCGAGAGGACCGGTCAGCGGCAGCGAGAGCGCCAGGCCCGACAGGACGACGTAGAACACCGCGCCGACGATGACCGACGAGGTGCCGCCGGTCGTCACGTTGGCGATCAGGGCGCCGGCGCCGATCAGCGCGAGAATCACCGGCGCGTACGGCATCGTCCGGCCGCCGCCGTTCCTGCGGATCTTCGAGATGTAAGAGGCCAGAGCACCGTTGTCCGCGAGATCGGCCAGTGCCCGGGCCGCCCGGTCGGTGCGCTCGGCCCTGCGCGTCAGCGACCGCAGAACGCGACCGGCCGTCGTGTAGAGGGCCGCGAAGGCGCAGCCGATCAGGAGCACCACGAGCGTGATCCGCGGAGTGGTGACCGCCGTCAGTACCGCTATCAGCGCCCACCGCTCACCGATCGGCAGCACGATCATCCGCCGCACCCAGACCGTCCAGCCGACGCTGTCCAGCTTGTCGGAGAGTGCTGCGGTGGGGCTGGTGTTGGCGGTGGCGTCGTGGTTGGCCTCGTTGAACGAGAAGTCCACGACGTGCCGGCAGGTCTGCAGGATCATCGCGCCCAGCGCGAGGGCCCATACGTCGTCACCGCTCGCGTTCGCCGCACCGAGCGCGAGGCCCGCGTAGTAGGCGTACTCCTTGGCGCGGTCGAACGTGGCGTCGAGCCAGGCGCCCATGGTCGAGTACTGCAGCGAGTAGCGGGCGAGCTGCCCGTCGGTGCAGTCGAGGACGAACGAGAAGAGCAGCAGCACACCGGCCGCGACGAAGCCCCAGCGCTCACCGGTCGCCGCGCAGCCGGCCGCGATCAGCGCGGTGAGCAGCGAGGCGGTGGTGACCTGGTTCGGGGTCAGGCCCCGGCGGGCGCACCAGCGGGCGATGTAGCGCGAGTAGGGGCTGATGAAGTACGTGGTGAAGAAGCCGTCGCGGGACTTCACGGCGGTCCGCAGCCGGATGGCTTCCTCGTCGACGGCGGCGACGGCCTGCCGCGCCTCGTTACGGGCCTGCGGGTCCACCGGGACGGTGGCGACGAGTGCGCCGAGGTCGGGGCGGTACAGCTCGGTGCCGTCCGCTTCGAGCGCGGTGGCCACCCGGTCGGCGAGCGCGTCCACGCGTACGACGGTGTCACCGGCCGCACCCGAGGCGGCCTGCTCCAGCGCGTGGCCGAACGCGGCGCGGGCCGAGGGGAGCACGGAGACGGCGCCGGGCAGGGCCGAGGCGCTGAAGCGGGGGTCGGTCAGGCCGAGACGCAGCGCGTGCTGATGGCCGACGAAGCCCGCGTCGACGAGCGCGACACGCTCATCGGCCGGTACGGCGGCGAGCAGCGTGGCGGCGTCGGTCGGCGCCGAGGCGATCCGCACGTCGAAACCAAGGGCCCGCAGATCGCCTTCGAGCGACGAGCCGGGTACCGGCGAGCCGGTGAGGATGGCGGTCGACAGACGAACTCACTCCTTGGGGGACCGGCGCTCGGCGCCGGGCGGCGTGCAGGTGGGGACCACCGGGCCGGCGGCCCGGGCGGCACGTCGGCTGAGGTTATCGGATGAATGGAAGCGGCCGTTCACCGCCCGTTCACGACCCGATCAAGGCGGAATGCAGGTGCGAGGCCGCCGTGTTCATCTTCCTTTATGCGGCGGGCAACTCACAAACCGCACCACGTGCGGTGCAGCGGTTGACGACGGCCCGCAGGCCTCTGACCTGCGGAGCGTTTGTGCAGGTCAGGGCACATGACAACGGTGTTCAATGCAGCGTTGCCAGATACCCCCCACCCGTAGTTCACTGTGATCGCCGGCTCGTACGGGGGCCTGCGCACCACACCTGCGTACGACGAAACTCTGTAAGGGAGGGCCGATGGGAGCCGGGCACGACCACGGGCACACAGGCGGCGATTCGGGCGGCACGGTGTCCGCCGCGCACACGGGGCGGCTGCGTATCGCGCTGTGCATCACGCTCGGGATCATGGTCGTCCAGATCATCGGCGGCATCGCGGCGAACTCGCTCGCCCTCGCCGCCGACGCGGCCCACATGGCGACCGACGCGCTCGGGCTCGGCATGGCCCTGTTCGCGATCCACTTCGCAAACCGTCCGGCAGGACCGAACCGCACCTACGGCTACGCCCGCGCCGAGATCCTCGCCGCGCTCGCGAACTGTCTGCTGCTGCTCGGTGTCGGCGGATTCGTGTTGTACGAGGCCGTGGAGCGGTTCTTCACGCCGGCGGACACGAACGGCGGTCTCGCGATCGTCTTCGGCGTGATCGGACTCGTTGCGAATGTGATTTCGCTGTCCCTGCTCATGCGGGGTCAAAAGGAGAGCCTGAACGTCCGGGGCGCCTTCCTCGAAGTGCTCGCGGACGCACTCGGCTCGGCCACGGTGATCGTCTCGGCGCTGATCATCCTGCTGACCGGATGGACGGCGGCCGACCCGATCGCCTCGATCGTGATCGGCCTGATGATCGTGCCCCGCACCATCAAGCTGCTGCGCGAGACGCTGAACGTGCTCCTGGAGTCGGCGCCCAAGGGCGTGGACATGGAGGAGGTGCGCTCGCACATCCTGGCGCTCCCGGGCGTCGAGGACGTCCACGATCTGCACGCCTGGACCATCACCTCGGGGATGCCGGTGCTCTCGGCGCACGTGGTGGTCAGTGCGGAGCTGCTCGACTCCCTCGGGCACGAGAAGCTGCTGCACGATCTGCAGGGATGCCTCGGCGACCACTTCGACGTGGAGCACTGCACCTTCCAGCTGGAGCCGGGCGGGCACGCGGACCACGAGGCGAAGGTGTGTCACTGAGACACCCCTGGACCTGCCCGGTCAGGAGACGGCGCGGCGCACCAGCTCGGCGACGCGCTTCTCGACCGCGGGCGTCAGCTCGGTGATGGCGAACGCCGTGGGCCACATCGTGCCGTCGTCCAGGTTCGCGACCTGCTCGAAGCCCAGCGTGAGGTAGCGCGTCTTGAACTTCGCCGACGGTGTCACGAAGCAGAGGACCTTGCCGTCCCTGGCGTAGGCGGGCATGCCGTAATAGGTACGCGGGACGAGGTCGGGGCCGTTCTCCTTGATGATCTCGTGCAGCCGCTCGGCGATGACCCGGTCGGAGCCGGTCATCTCCTCGATCTTCCCGCGTACGACACCTTCGGGGTCCGCCTTCTCGGCGGCCTTCAGCTCCTTGGCCCGCTCCTTCATGGCCGCGCGCTCCTCGTCGGAGAAGCCGTCGTACGACTTCGCGCTGCTGGCTGGCGCCTTCTTCGCGGCGGTCTTCTTCGCGGCTGCGGTGGTCTTCTTGGGAGTGGTCATCGGAGTGCCTTTCGCTGCGGGCGGCGTCTGTGACTCCAGGCTAGGAACCCGGGCAGGGCTTCGGCTTCTCCAAAACTGCTTGATCATGGACAAGGCGACAAGACTCAGGGCGAAGGGATCTTCATGGGTACGGATCATGAGTGGCGTGTACGGCCGGAGACGCAGGCCGACCGTGCAGCGGTGTACGCGCTGAACGCCGCCGCCTTCGACACCCCGATGGAGGCAGAGCTCGTCGACGCACTGCGCGCGGACGCGGACGCGTGGATCGACGGACTTTCGTACGTGGCCGAGACTCCGGAGGGCACGCCGGCCGCATACGCGCTGATCACCCGGTGCCTCGTGGACGACGAGCCCGCGCTGGTGCTGGCTCCGGTCGCCACGCTGCCGAAGTACCAGCGCCAGGGCGCGGGGCACGCGGTCATCGAGGCAGTGGTCGAGGCGGCGCGCGCCCGTGGCCAGGAGCGGCTTCTCACGGTCCTCGGCCACCCGAAGTACTACCCGCGCTTCGGCTTCACACCGGCTTCGGGCTTCGGTGTCCGCCCTGGTTTCGACGTGCCGGACGAGGCCATGATGGCGATGGTCTTCGAGGGCGAGGGCCCCGTCCCTTCGGGCACGATCCGCTATCCGGCGGCTTTCGGGGTGTGAGGCAACCGGGCCGGGGTGCGCAGGCGTCAGCCCTCACGAACCGCCCCGCTCCGGAGCGGCGGGGCACAGCACCCGTCGAACTGCGGCAAACTTAGGGCTTCGACCCGAAAGGATGGTTATGCCGATCACTCAAGGCACCGCGGCGAACAGCTCTCAGAACGGCTCCGCGGAAGCGATTTTGCTCGAACTGGTCGACGAGGACGGCAATACCATCGGCACGGCGGAGAAGCTCTCCGCGCACCAGGCGCCCGGGCAACTGCACCGGGCGTTCTCCGTGTTCCTCTTCGACGAGCAGGGCCGGCTGCTCCTGCAGCGCAGGGCGCTCGGCAAGTACCACTCCCCCGGCGTGTGGTCCAACACCTGCTGCGGGCACCCCTATCCGGGCGAGGCTCCTTTCGCGGCGGCCGCGCGCCGCGTCTGGGAGGAGCTCGGGGTCTCCCCCTCGCTGATGGCCGAGGCCGGCACCGTGCGCTACAACCACCCCGACCCCGAATCGGGCCTGGTGGAGCAGGAGTTCAACCATCTCTTCGTCGGCATGGTGCAGTCCTCGTTGCGCCCGGACCCCGAAGAGGTCGGCGAGACGGCGTTCGTGACGCCCGAGGACCTGCTCGTGCGGCATGAGCAGGGGCCGTTCTCGGCCTGGTTCATGACCGTGCTCGATGCCGCACGTCCCGCGGTCAAAGAGTTGACGGGTCCCAGCGCGGGGTGGTGACCAGCGGCTTGAGCGGCAGGGCGGCCCAGATCACCTTGCCGCCCGTCGCGGTGTGCTCCGCGTCGCAGGCCCCGCCGGCCTCGGCCGTGATCTCCCGTACGAGCAGCAGTCCGCGCCCGCCCGTCTGCCCCTGATCGGCCTCCAGGGCCTTGGGGCGGTACGGGTGGTTGTCCTCCACCGAGACCCGTACCCATTCGGCACCGACGGCCACTTCGACGGCCAGCATCGGCGAGAGAAGCGCGGCATGCCGCACGACGTTGGTGACCAGCTCCGAGACGATCAGAAGCAGGCCCTGCACGGTGTCGTCGGCGGCCGGAACTCCCTGGCGGGCGAGCAGATCACGGACCGCGCGCCGGGCCTGTGGCACCGAGGCGTCCACGGACGGTGCGGTGAATCTCCAGACTCCCTCGTACGGCAGCGGCCCGGCCGATGGTCGGTCGGGGGGCACCCTGCCGTATTCGCGCATCTGCCGGTCGCCGCCCTCACGCTCGATTGTCACCACCCTTCGAGTTTGAGAAGGTTTTGGTCCGTACCGGATCGCAGACCGGAACTCGTCGCGTATCGACGGGATTTGACCGAGTGCGTATGACGGCGTCAGTTGTGCGACTGCTTTGTGTGCTTCTTGTTCTTACTTCAAGCTGTCGGGGATTCAGGCGGTTTGGGGCCTTCGGATTCCTCAACTCCACTTACCAGCTTGACGATATGACGACCAGCGATACCCATCGCGATCAGACCCAGTCCATCGAAGAGCAGGGCGAGCGAGAAGAAGCACCCGATCACGTACAGACTGCTGCCCGGCCACTCGGCCAGGATGAGCACACCGATCAGCAGGCCGAACGCGCCCTGGACCAGGGTCAGTCCGAACTGCGGACCGCGTACCACGACGCTGCCGACCAGACGGAAGACACCGCCGGTCAGGAAGAGCAGCGCGGCGAACATGGTGAGCGCCTCGGCGGTGCCGTTCGGGTGGCGGATCACCACGACGCCGGCGGCGATGTTCAGGGCGGCGACGACCACGCCGAGCCAGAAGAAGTTGGAACCGCGCATCTGCAGGGCCTGCACGAGTCCGACGAGGCCGCCGATCAGGAGCAGCCAGCCGAACAGGATCATCGAGGTGAGGGTGGCGACGCCCGTGTAGACGAGGCCGACGAGGCCGGCGAGCACGAGGATCGCACCGAGCGCGGTCATCAGGCCCAGGCTGCGGCTGACCTGGCGGCCGGGTTCGCTGAGCCCCTTGCCGTCGGAGACGGGCGCGGGCTCCTGCACATGCCCCCGGCCGGGCTCCTCGACCGGTTCCTTGACCTGCTCCTCGCCCTGTTCCCTGCCGGCGGTGTCTTCAGGTGTGGCCATGTCATCTCCCTCGAGGCCGCCCCCTGGTCCGATCGTACGAGCCAGGGGTGCGGATAGCATCCGGCGCATGTCCACGGATCCCCTGCCCCAGCTCGCCCATGCCCGCGGCGACGGTGTCGCGACCGTCGTGATCTCGCATCCGGCCAAGCGCAACGCCATGACGAACGACATGTGGCGGGCCCTGCCGCCGCTGCTCGACGAGCTCGCCGCCGACCCCGAGGTACGGGTCCTGGTCCTGACCGGCGAGGGTGCGACGTTCTGCGCGGGGGCCGATATCTCGGGTCTGGTGGAGTCCGCGGAGGAGGCGCGCGAGCTCGCCGTACGCGCCGAGGAAGCACTCGCCGCGTTCCCGAAGCCGACACTGGCGGCGGTACGCGGGCACTGCGTGGGCGGCGGCTGTCAGCTTGCGGCGGCGTGCGATCTGCGCTTCGTGACGGAGGGGGCGTCGTTCGGGATCACGCCCGCAAAGCTGGGAATCGTCTATGCGGCTTCCTCGACGCGGCGGCTGGTGGAGCTGGTCGGTCCGGCGACCGCCAAGTACCTGTTGTTCTCCGGCGAATTGATCGACAGTGCGCGGGCGCTGCGCACCGGCCTCGTCGACGAGGTGCACGCCGAGGGCGAACTGGACAAGCGGGTCGCCGAGTTCGCCCGCGTCCTGGCCTCGCGGTCGCTGCTCACCCAGGTCGCCGCGAAGGAGTACGCGCACGGGCGCACCGACCGCGAGGAGCACTTCAGTACGCAGATGCGCGACGGCGGCGACACCGAGGAAGGTGTCGCCGCCTTTCTGGAGCGCAGGGCGCCTCGGTTCAGCTGGACACCGGATCCTGCGACGCGGCCGAGTCGGGACGCATCATCGAGCGCATGAGCTCGACCAGGTGCGCCGGTGCCTTGTCCGGCGATCCCGCGTCGTAGGGCGGCTGCGGGTCGTACTCCGTCATGAGCTGCACGATCTGGGCGTGATCGTCGCCCGCGATCTTCCCCGCGAGTGCGAGGCCCATGTCGATACCGGAGGAGACACCGGCCGCGGTGACGTACTTGCCGTCGAAGACGACCCGCTCCCCGGTGGTCTCGGCGCCGTAGGCCGCGCACTGGTCCATGTAGAGCCAGTGGCTGGTCGCGCGGCGGCCCTTCAGCAGGCCCGCGGCGCCGAGCAGCAGCGAGCCGGTGCACACGGAGGTGGTCCAGGTCGTCGAGGCGTCGACCTGGCGCAGCCACTCCTGGATCGCCTTGTTGTCGACGGGCACGTGCGGGCCGCCCGGGACGACGACGATGTCCGGGCTCGTGACCTCGTCGAGGGACTTCTGGGCGACGACGCTGAGGTTGCCGCTGTCGTCGCGCACGGGTCCTGCCTGCTCGGCGACGAACACGGTCTCGGCGCCGGGCAGCGGGCCGAGCGTCTGGAACGGGCCGATGGCGTCTAGAGCGGTGAACTCCTCGAACAGGAGAATCGCGATCTGCATGGGGTCCCTCCCCGGGTGTCGGAAACGGTGTCGGTGATCAGCTCTGCGGGTGGCGCGTGTGCGCCCGGTACTCGGCGACCAGGTCGGCCGGCGCCTTGTGCGGTGCGCCCGCGTCGTAAGGGGGCTGCGGGTCGTACTCGGTGAGCAGCTGGATGGACTGCGCCGTCCGGTCGCCCGCGATCCGGCCCGCCAGGGCGAGGCCCATGTCGATACCGGAGGAGACACCGGCCGCCGTGACGTACTTGCCGTCGAAGACGACCCGCTCCCCCGTCGGTTCGACCTCGAAGCGGCGGATGAAGTTCAGGGCCAGCCAGTGCGAGGTCGCCTTGCGGCCCTTGAGCAGTCCGGCCTGTGCGAGCAGCAGCGAGCCGGTGCAGACCGAGGTGGTCCAGGTGCTGGTCCCATCGGCGGTGCGCAGCCAGTCGAGGAGCACGGGGTTGTCCATCTGCGGGGTCTGACCCGGGCCGCCGGGTACGAGGACGATGTCCGGGTGCGGCACCTCGGAGAAGGTCTTGTCGGCGGTCAGCGCGAGGGCGCCGGTGTCGGCGCGCACGGGTCCCGCCTGTTCTGCGACGAAGACGGTCTCGACACCGGGCAGCCGAGTGAGGATCTCGTACGGGCCGACGGCGTCCAGGGCCGTGAAGCGGTCGAAGAGGACGATCGCCAGCTGCATTCTTGTCTCCAAGTCGATTCGGATATACGGGAGTTCGGGCCCGCGAGGCGGTTGGGGCCTGCACGGGAGTTCGGAGCTGCACGGCAGTCGGGAGTTCAGACCTGCACCGGGCGGAAGCGGCGGCGGTACTCGGCCGGCGGGACACCGAGCGTCTTGACGAACGCGCGCCGCATCGCCTCGGGGGTTCCGTAGCCGCAGGCGCGGGAGATCTCCTCGACGCCCTGGGTGCTGTCCTCGAGGAGCCTGCGGGCGGCTTCGACCCGCACGCGCTCCACGTACCTGCCGGGCGTGGTACCGGTCTCGGACTGGAACGCGCGCGCGAAATGCCGTGGTGAGAGCTGGGCGCGGGCCGCGAGGGACTCGACGCTCAGGTCACCGGCCGGGTGCTCGGTGATCCACTGCTGGACGTCGCGCAGGGGTTCGCGCTGCGCGGTCTGGGCGGCCAGTTGCGCACTGAACTGGGCCTGGTTGCCCGGCCGGCGCAGAAAGACGACGAGCGCGCGGGCGGTGAAGAGCGCGGTGTCGCGGCCGAGGTCCTCCTCGACGAGGGCGAGCGCCAGGTCGATGCCCGCGGTGACTCCGGCGGAGGTGGCGATATGACCGTCCCGTACATAGATCGCGTCGGGTTCGACCTCGACGGCCGGGTGGTGGCGGGCGAGTGTGTCGCAGTAGCCCCAGTGGGTCGTCGCCCGTCTGCCGTCGAGCAGTCCGGCCTCGGCGAGCAGGATCGCACCCGTGCAGACGGAGACCAGCCGCTCGGCCTTGGGGCCGTTCTCACGGACCCAGTCGACGAGTTCGCGGTCCGCGGCGCGGGTGCCCGCTCCGCCCGGGACGAGCAGCGTGTGCGGGAGGGGCGCCTCGTCGAGGGTGCAGTCGGGCACGAGCGTCAGACCGCTCGATGTCCGCACCGGCCCACCGTCGAGCGACGCCGTACGGATCTCGTACGGAGCGCCGCCGTCGATCGCGCCGGCCGCCGCGAAGACCTCCACGGGGCCGGTCACGTCGAGGCTCTGGACGCCGTCGAAGAGGACGACGAGGACGGTTCGCTGCGTCATGTCCTTCATTCTTCGGGGCTCCACCGTGCGTCCGCAATGACGAGTACCCCACCTTTCCTGCCATCGGACCCCGGCCCTTCCGTCCGTACTGTCCGGTCGGTAACGTGCGCGCATGACCTCTCCCCTGCACCCGCGCGCCGGCCGCCGCTGCCAGAACATGCTCAATCCGCTGCACTCCGCGCACTACTTCGCGCCGGAGTACGCCAAGGAGATGGCCGCACTCGGGCTCGACTCGTGGAGCCCCGCCTACTTCGCGGGACGCTCGGCGGCCATGGGCGCGGTGGGAGCGGGCACCGTGGCGGCGACCTACTACAACTTCAAGTACGAGCTGATCGCCAGGCATGTGCCGGCGATCTGGGAGAAGGCCTCGCCCGACGCCGTGCTCGCGGCGCGGCTGCGGGCGGTCGACGGCAATCTGCGGCGGATGCTCGGGGACGGGGTCGACAGCCCGGAGATGGCCGAGGCCGCGCGGCTCGCACTCACCGCCGCCGAGGCCTGTACGCGCCACGCCCGGCCGCTGTACGCCGCGCACGCGGATCTCCCCGTACCGGACCAGCCGCACCTGGCGCTGTGGCACGCGGCGACGCTCCTTCGCGAGCACCGCGGCGACGGTCATATCGCGGCGCTGCTCGCGGCCGGCCTCGATCCGCTGGAGGCGCTCGTGAGCCACACCGCGACCGGCAAGGGCTTCACCAGCAAGTGGGCGCTCGACACCCGGGGCTGGACCCGCGAGGAGTGGGACGCCGCCGCCGTACGTCTCAAGGATCGTGGACTCCTGGACGCCGAGGGCGAGTTGACCGAGGCGGGCACGGAACTGCGCAAGGACCTGGAGGAGTCGACGGACCGCATGGACACGGCGCCCTATGAGCACCTGGGTGCGGCCGGGGTCGAGCGGCTGACCGAGCTCGCGAGCGGGTTCCTGATGACGGCGCTGGGCGCGGGCGCGTTCCCGGCCGACCTCATCGGCAAGGGCTGAGCCCGGCGGGGCGCGGGCGGACCTGCGGGTCCCGGCCACCCGCGCCCCGGCTGTCCGTGCCGCCTGCCACAATGGCCAGCTCAAGCTCAGCGAGAAGGCGGTACGGGAATCGTGACGACACCCACGTTGTCCATCGAGAGCAGGATCGCCGAGGAGCTCGGCGTAAAGGAGCGGCAGGTCATTGCCGCCGTCGAGCTGCTCGACGGTGGTTCGACGGTGCCCTTCATCGCGCGCTACCGCAAGGAAGCGACCGAGATGCTCGACGATGCGCAACTGCGCACGCTCGAGGAGCGGCTGCGGTATCTGCGCGAGCTGGAGGAGCGCAGGACCGCGGTCCTGGAATCGGTACGGGAGCAGGGCAAGCTCACCGCCGACCTCGAGGCGCAGATCCGCGCGGCGGACACCAAGGCGCGGCTCGAGGACATCTATCTGCCGTACAAGCCGAAGCGGCGCACCAAGGCACAGATCGCCCGCGAGGCCGGTCTCGAACCGCTGGCCGACGGTCTGTTCGGCGACCCGACGGTGGAGCCGCTGGCCGCCGCGGCCGCGTTCGTGGACGCCGACAAGGGTGTCGCGGACCCCCAGGCCGCCCTGGACGGCGCCCGCGCGATCCTCACCGAGCGGTTCGCGGAGGACGCGGACCTGATCGGCGAGCTGCGCGAGCGGATGTGGACCCGCGGCCGGCTCGCCTCGAAGGTGCATGACGGCAAGGAGACCGAGGGCGCCAAGTTCTCGGACTACTTCGACTTCACCGAGCCCTTCACCGCACTCCCCTCGCACCGCATCCTGGCGATGCTGCGCGGCGAGAAGGAGGGCATGCTCGATCTGGTTCTGGAGCCCGAGGAGCCGACGGACGGGCCGTCCTCGTACGAGGGCATCGTGGCCCACAAGTTCGGGATCGCCGACCGCGGCCGGCCGGCCGACAAGTGGCTGCAGGACACGGCCCGTTGGGCCTGGCGCACCCGGATCCTCGTGCACCTCGGCATCGACCTGCGGCTTCGGCTGCGTACGGCCGCCGAGGACGAGGCGGTCAAGGTGTTCGCGTCCAACCTGCGCGATCTGCTGCTCGCGGCGCCCGCGGGCACACGCGCCACGCTCGGCCTCGACCCCGGTTTCCGTACGGGCGTGAAGGTGGCCGTCGTCGACGCGACCGGCAAGGTCGTGGCGAAGGACACCATCTATCCGCACGTCCCGGCCAACAAGTGGGACGAGGCCCTCGGCAAGCTGGCGCGGCTGTGCGCCGAGCACAAGGTCGAGCTGATCGCGATCGGCAACGGCACGGCCTCCCGCGAGACCGACAAGCTCGCCGGCGAACTGATCACGAAGCACCCGGAGTTGAAGCTCACCAAGGTGATGGTCTCGGAGGCCGGCGCCTCCGTGTACTCGGCCTCGGCCTTCGCCTCGCAGGAGCTGCCCGACCTCGACGTGTCGATCCGTGGCGCGGTCTCGATCGCCCGCCGGCTGCAGGACCCGCTCGCCGAGCTGGTGAAGATCGACCCGAAGTCGATCGGTGTCGGCCAGTACCAGCACGACCTGTCCGAGGTGAAGCTCTCACGCTCCCTGGACGCCGTGGTCGAGGACTGTGTGAACGGTGTCGGGGTGGACGTGAACACCGCGTCCGCGCCGCTGCTCGCCCGTGTCTCCGGCATCGGCGCCGGGCTCGCCGAGAACATCGTGGCGCACCGCGACGCCAACGGCCCCTTCAGCGCCCGCACCGGCCTCAAGAGCGTGCCGCGGCTCGGGCCGAAGGCGTACGAGCAGTGCGCCGGCTTCCTGCGGATCCGCGGCGGCGACGACCCGCTGGACGCCTCGTCCGTGCACCCCGAGGCGTACCCGGTGGTGCGCCGGATGGTGAAGCAGACCGGTGGCGAGGTGGCCTCGTTGATCGGGAACACCGCGACACTCAAGTCGCTCAAGGCCGCCGACTATGTCGACGAGACCTTCGGTCTGCCGACCGTCACGGACATCCTGCGCGAGCTGGAGAAGCCGGGCCGCGACCCGCGGCCCGCGTTCAAGACGGCCACCTTCAAGGACGGCGTCGAGAAGATCGGCGACCTGGCGTCCGGGATGGTGCTCGAAGGCGTCGTCACCAATGTGGCGGCCTTCGGCGCGTTCGTCGACATCGGTGTGCACCAGGACGGTCTGGTGCACGTCTCGGCGCTGTCGAAGACGTTCGTCAAGGACCCGCGCGACGTGGTGAAGTCGGGCGACATCGTCAAGGTGAAGGTGCTCGACATCGACATCCCGCGCAAGCGGATCTCGCTCACGCTGCGCCTGGACGACGAGGCGGCCAAGGAATCGGGCGAGCGTACGGGCGGCGGGCGCCGTGAGCGCGGTGGCCAGGGCAACCGTCCGCCGCAGCAGCGTGGTGGCGGCAGTGGCGGCGGCGGGAACCGGGACCGGCGCGGTGGTGGCGCGGGCGCGGGCAGTGGCCGCCAGGCTCCCCCGCCGGCCAACAGCGCGATGGCCGACGCGCTGCGCAAGGCGGGGCTGATCGACCCGAAGGGTCGTCGCTGACAGCACGTACGTGAGGGGCGGCCCATGCGAGACGGGCCGCCCCTCACGTACGCCATGTTCCGCAGCTCTGGTGCGCGCCGTCGGCGCCGAAGCATCTCAGCGCACCATGGGCGTCACCAGCACACTCTCCGTCGTCCGCGCCACGATGAACGACTCCCCCTTCACCGCCTTCGCGTCCAGCGCGATCCGGTGTTTCCCCGGTTCGAGGACGTCGTCGAACAGCTCGTGCGCCTGCGTACGGAACAGCCGGTCGAGCCGGTACCCGGTCAGCCGGACCCGGCAGGTCGACGTGACCTCGATCCCCGCCTCGTCGTCCGCCGCCACGAGCCGGGTGAGCCGGCGCTGCTCGACCGGGCTGCGGTCGAGGGCGTCCTCGATCTGCGCGACGAGGATCGGGATGATCGGGGCGAGCCCGTCCACGTACACGACCTCGGTGCCGCTGCCTTCGAACGCCTCGCGCACCAGAGCCCGTTGGGTCTCGGTGACGGCGCGTCCGAACGCGACGGCGCCATAGGTCCGCAGCTCCTCGGGCGGTACCCCCGTCGCGTCCTGGGTGATCTCCGCGCCTATCCCGATGGTGCGCAGCGCCGCTGCGAGTTTGGCCAGTACGGCGACGCGGGCGCCGATCAGCAACACTCTGCGGGGCAAGGACGGTTCGGGGGTGGCGAGCAGCCGGCCGAGCTCGCTTCTGTACTCATCGCCGCGGAAGCGGAAAGGTCCGATCCCGTGGTAGCCGTCGCGTTCGAGGTCGACCTCGTCCTGGGTCTGCCAGGCGAAGTCCCGCCAGATGAAGTCCTCGCTGTCCCGCTCGATCACCGCGGTCACCGCGCCGCACTCCAGGGATTCGCACTCGGGACAGCCGTAGATGACGAACCTCCCGTCGGGCAGCGGAGGTTCGGCTTCGAGCAGAAGTCTGCGCACATGCGTGGTGAAGATCGCGGGTGGTACGTCCGAGGCGAGCGGGGAGACGGCGTCCAGGTCGGACAGCTGGAAGAGCAGCGGCCGCCCCTCCACGATGAAGTCCGTGAAATCACGGTGGACTTGATAGCCACCGCCCGCCAGGACGCCGCCGGCCCGCATCGCCGGGGCTAGACCGAAGGTCGCGTACTCGGCACACATGCCACGAGTATCCCCATCCCGAGCGTGATGTGAGCATGCATGCGGGATTCCGCTGATCGGGTCCGGCTGCGCTACGTTCCCGGGCATGGGCGCCGAGGTGATCGTGGTGGGTGGCGGGGTGATCGGTCTGTCGACGGCCGTGGTGCTCGCGGAGGGCGGAGTGGGGCCTCCCCTGCTCGAGCGCAAGCCGAGAGCTTGGGGACGAGTCCGGGTGTGGTCCAAGGAGCCACCGGCGCAAACGACTTCGGCGGTCGCGGGGGCGATCTGCTGGCCGTACCGCATCGAGCCGCTGGACAAGGTCGTCGACTGGTCGGTGCGCTCGCTGCGGGTGTACGAACAGATCGCGGCGTCGCCCGAGGAGAGCGGTGTCCGCCTGGTCACCGGAGTGATGACCGACGCCTCGATGCTCGGCGCCTGGGCCGGGGCGCTGACCGACGCACGTACCGTGACCGGACTGCCGCAGGGGTACGAGCAGGGTCTTCAGGCCACTGTTCCCGTGCTCGACATGCCGGTCTATCTGCGGTACTTGGCGCACCGTCTGCTCGCCGCAGGTGGTGTCATCGAGGAACGAACGGTCACCGATCTCGCCGAAGCCGCCGCCGAGGCGCCCGCCGTCGTGAACTGCTCGGGGCTCGGGGCGCGTGGACTGGTCCCCGACGAGTCGGTCCACCCGGTGCGGGGGCAGCTGGTCGTGGTGGAGAACCCGGGCATCGACCGCTGGTTCGTGGGCGGTACGCAGGCCTACGTCATCCCGCATCCGCGAGGCGTCGTGCTCGGCGGTACGGCGGACGAGGACGACTGGAACCTGGAGCCCGATCCGGCGACGGCGGCCGGGATCGTACGGCGCTGCTCGCGCATTCACCCGGAGCTCGCCGGCGCCCGCGTCCTTGAGCATCGGGTGGGTCTGCGTCCGGCGCGTCCCTCCGTACGCCTGGAGCGTGAACTGCTCGGCCGGGACACGGTGTTGGTGCACAACTACGGGCACGGCGGTGGCGGTGTGACCGCGGCCTGGGGATGCGCTCAGCACGTGGCGGAGCTGCTCGACCGGTAGGGAGCGGGGGCACAAGGCCGTCCCCCGCTCCCCCCTCGCTCACTCCTCCGTCGGCGCAGGCCCGATCCTGAGCTCGAAGTCGCCGTCGTACTTCTCATGGCCCGCGATGACGGCCATCTCGACGGCCTCCTCGCCCTTCTCGCCCCGGACGATCAGCGGGTCCTGGCGCAGATCGCGCATCATGGCCGAGCACATGCCGATCATCACGACCACGAAGGGTGCCGCGGCCAGGATCGTGAGGTTCTGCAGGCCTTGCAGGGCGTTGGGTTTGCCGTTGCCGATCATCAGCATCACGGCCGCGACGGCTCCGGTGACCACACCCCAGAACACGACCACGAACCGGGTCGGTTCGAACGTGCCGCGCTGCGAGAGCGTGCCCATGACGATGGAGGCCGCGTCCGCGCCGGAGACGAAGAAGATGCCGACGAGGATCATCACGAGCAGGCTCATCACGGTGGGGATGGGGAACTCCCGCAGCAGCGCGAAGAGTTGACCCTCGGGCGTGGCGATGTCGCCGAGCCGGCCGCTCTCCTTCATCTTCATCGCCGTACCGCCGAAGATGGCGAACCAGACCAGGCTGACCGTGCTGGGCACCAGGATCACTCCGCCGACGAACTGGCGGATGGTGCGGCCGCGGCTGATCCGCGCGATGAACATGCCGACGAACGGCGTCCAGGAGATCCACCACGCCCAGTAGAAGACCGTCCAGCTGCCCAGCCAGTCCGCGACGCCCTCGCCGCCGGTGGCCTCGGTGCGGCCCGCGAGCTGGGGCAGATCGCCGAGGTAGGAGGCGATCGAGGTGGGGAGCAGATCGAGGACGATCACGGTCGGTCCTGCGATGAAGACGAAGACCGCGAGGATCAGGGCGAGCACCATGTTGGTGTTGGACAGCCACTGGATGCCCTTCTCGACGCCGGAGACGGCCGAGAGGACGAAGGCCGCGGTGAGTACGGCGATGATCGCGACGAGGACGCCGGTGCCGATCTTCTCGGCCCAGTTCAGCTCGCGCATACCGCTGCTGATCTGCAGGGTGCCGAGGCCCAGGGAGGCCGCCGAGCCGAAGAGCGTGGCGAAGATGGCGAGGATGTCGATGACGCGGCCCCAGGCTCCGTCGGCGTGCTTCTTGCCGATGAGCGGGGTGAACACGGCGCTGATGGTCTGCCGCCGGCCTCTGCGGAAGCTGCTGTACGCGATGGCGAGTCCGACCACCGCGTAGATGGCCCAGGGGTGCAGGGTCCAGTGGAAGAGCGTGGTGGCCATCGCCGTGGTCATGGCCGTGGCCGAGTCGGCGGGGTCGGTGCCGGGCGGTGGCGTGGTGTAGTGCGCGAGGGGTTCGCTCACTCCGTAGAACATCAGGCCGATGCCCATGCCGGCGCTGAACATCATCGCGACCCAGGACACGGTGCGGAACTCGGGGTCCTCGCCCTCGCCGCCGAGCGTGATCTTCCCGTAGCGGCTGATGGCGAGCCACAGCGCGAAGACCACGAAGCCGGACGCGGCGAGCACGAAGGCCCAACCGGCGTTGTGGATCAGGCCTTTGAGGGCCTTCTGCGAGACGCTCTCCAGCGTGTCGGTGGAGAAGGCGCCCCACAGGACGAACGCGAGGGTGAGTGCGGCCGTGACACCGAAGACCACCCGGTCGGTCGTCACGGCGTCGTGGTCGTGGGGGCTGCCGGGGAGCCCCGCGGACAGATGCGGTTCTCCCCGACCACCCGAACTCATGTGGTGCTGTTGTCGGTTGTGGTCGTCGTGCGGCACAGGCGAGGGCCTTTCGAGGGGGCGGCATGGGGTGCTCGCCTCCTCGCTACCACACGTGTGTCACAGGTCACACTCCTCGGCATTCGTCGGCGGGTTCCCCGCTCACCAGGTGGTACGGCGCCCGCGCGTCGAGCAGCAGCGGTACGAGGGCGCGCAGCGACTGCCGCAGCGGTACGAGCACTCCGTCGCCGTCGGAACGCACCGTGACACCGTGCAGCGCCAGTTCGTCGCGGATGTCCGCGTACTGCCCGGCGGTGAGCCGGTAGCCGCAGGGCGGGTCGGCGAGGATCTCGGACGGCTCGGCGGGGTCGTTGTCGGCGCCGCCGAGGTAGACAGGTCCCTGGTCCGCGTAACCGGCACGGCGGGCTTCCCCGGTGGCCCGCGCGACGCTGCCGCCGCGCTCGCCGGCGAAGCCGAAAAGGCCGTTCAGTGCGGCGAGTTGGGAGTGCACCCGGCGGCGGTTGTTCAGGCTCTCGTCCGCCTGCTCCGCGTCGGTGACGGGGTCCACGCGGCTCTCGATGAGCAGCCCGACCGCGTGCTTGATGCCGGCGGTGTTGCGCAGGATCCGTTCCTGCCCGTCGCCCGCGGTCTGCTTGATCGGCTCACCGGTGTCGGGGTCGGTCCAGATGCCGTACGTGCCCGTCGAATAGCCCTCCGCCCCGGCCGCGGGCCGCACGTACCTCGCAGAGAGGGACTGTGCGTGGTCGTGGACCTCGGGGTCCGTGTTGAGGTTGCGCGGCCACAGGTCGAAGAGGTCCTTGTCGTAGTACGGCGGTGTCGCGCCGTACTCGTGCAGGTCGTAGATGACGTCGGGCCGCCGGTCGCGGATGACACCGGCCAAGGCGCGGCCTTCGGCGGTGGCGAGCGCGACGTGGTCGCGGTTGACGTCCACGCCGTCGGAGTTGCCGCGGGTGCCTGCGGCACGGCCGTCGGGGTTGGCGGTGGGCACGATCAGGATCTCGCTGCGGTCCAGGAGTGCGCGGGTGCGCGGATCCTGGGCGAAGGCGAGCGCGCGGACGGTGGTGAGACAGGCCTCGCGGCCGGCGGGTTCGTCTCCGTGCTGGGAGCAGATCAGGAGCACGGTGAGCGGGGCGCTGCGCCGCTCGGCTATGCGGACGAGCTGCAACGGGCGGTTCTGCTGCGTGGTGCCGATCCGTTCGACGCGCATGCGGTCGCTCGCCCCGTCGACGGCCCGCAGGAACTCCTGCTCCTCGGGCTGTGTGGTCCAGTGGGCGCCGCGGGACTGCTCGAATCCCGTACGGGGTCCGGGAGTCGCCGTGGCGTGCCGGTCGGGTCCTGCGGCGGCGGGCGCCGTGAGGGCCGCCGCGAACGCGGTCGCGGCGGCCGTCAGCGAGAGGGCTCGCTTCACGGGATAAGGCCTCTTTCCGGGGGAAGGCGGAGCGCCTGGGGCGCCTTGGCCAGTCCCTCATAGGTGCTCTCGAGGGGTGCGGCGGCCGGTGCGCCGGGGCGGGTGGCCTCGGTGAAGGCCCGCCAACCGCCGACGAACGGGAGCTCGGCCGTGGTGCGGCGCAGGTCCAGGGTCGACTGCCCTGGGGTGGCGGGCGGTTCGATCAGTCCGGCGTCCGTGCCCGCGATGATGAGCGCGAGTCGGTGACCGGCCGGAATCACATGATCGCTCGCAGCGAGCTCGATGGAAAGAGTGTGCGGCTTGCCCGGTGTGAGGGGGCGTTCCGTACGCGGGTCGGCATACGTGCCGAGGTCGGCCCAGCCGCGGCTGAACACCGTGTAGTCGACGTCGGCGGTCTTGGCGGCGGTCTCCTTGAAGCAGGGGCTGTCGCCCGCGCGGGTCGCGCCCCAGCAGGTGCGTTCGGGCAGGGTGACGATGCCCTCGCCGGCCGCCGTGAAGTCACGGATCGTGGCGGGGCCGAGGTCGACGAGGACGGCGGAGAGATGGGCGGTGGTGGTCGAGGGGGTCGCGGTCACGGTGACCCGTGAACTGCCCGACAGACGCAGGTCCTTGGCCAGCGGTGCGGTCAGGAAGCCCGTCTTGTCCGCGGTGGTGGTGTCGAGCTGCGCGGCCCAGTTGTCCTCGCCCCGGCTCGGGTCGTCGGTGAACGACTCGGTCGCGCCGCGAGGTGCCGGCTTCAGGCCCAGCGTGCCGACGCCCGACTGCGTCCCCTTGCCGGGTTTCACGTCCACGGTGTCCGTGCCGCTCGGCGGCCACTGCCGGCTGGTCGCCCACCGGTCCGGGGCGGTCTCGATATCGGCCATCGGCTCGTCGTCGATGCCGTTGTCGTAGCCGAGCAGTTCATGGTCGAACCAGCGGTGCAGGGTGCGCACCCAGTCCGCCCGCCGAAAGTCGAAGGGGTCGACGTGCCCGGTCTGGCTCAGCCAGATCTTGCGCTCCACGCCCTGCTCGGCCAGCGCGTCCCACCACTGGCCGAAGTGCTTGGCGCGGACGTTGAGGTCCTGCTGTCCGTGCACCACGAACACGCTCGCCTTGACGCGGTCGGCGTCCGGGACGTGGTTGCGCTCGTCCCACAGTGCGGTCCAGTCGCCGTTGCGTGGCGCCTCGTCGACGAGCCGCTTCTGTACGGCGGCGCAGCGGGTGCGGGCCTCGGGGCTCTCCACGTAGTTGGACAGCCAGTCGGGCCCGCTGTCGTAGAGCGCGGCGCCCTGCTGGAAGTAGTAGTCGTACCAGGAGGAGATGGCGCCGATGGGCACGATGGTCTTGAGGCCCTCGACGCCGGTGGCGGCGACCCCGTTGGCGACCGTGCCGTCGTAGCTCTTGCCGATCATGCCCGTGTCACCGTTGGACCACGTGGCCTTGGCGCGCTCGGCGCCGGTGCGGCTGGTGTAGCCGCGGGCGCGGCCGTTCAGCCAGTCGACCACGGCCTTCGCGGAGGTCACGTCGGAGCGGCCGCCGACGTCCACGCAGCCGTCTGAGCGGTTGGTGCCGGCGAAGTCCACGGCGACGAAGGCGTAGCCGCGCGGCACGAAGTAGTTGTCGTAGAAGAGCGGGAACTGCACCACGTTGCCGTCGGCGTCGTAGGTCTTCTTCTGGCTCTCGTTGCCGCGCCCGCAGCAGGCGTAGTACGGGCTGGCGTCCATGATCACGGGGATCTTCCGGCCGCGCTGGGCGGGTTCGCGCGGGCGGATGACGTCCGCCGCCACGCGGTCGCTCTTTCCGTCGCCGTCCCCGTCGAGGCCGGTGTCGACCCAGACGGATTCACGGATGGCGTTCGCGTACGAGTAGACCGGCTCGCTCTGCGTGGGCCGGGAGCTTTGCGCGGCCGCGTACGCAGGTGAGAGCAGGGAGAGGAGAAGGGCCGGCAGTGCGGCCAGGAGCACGAAGTATCTGAAGCGGGTGGCCCGCGCAGGTATCGGCATGCGGCGGAAGGTACTCCGGTCAACTCCCGGGCGACAGAGGGCAGTAGGGACAGCCGAGTGTGTTGAGCCACGTCAACTCGGCGACATCCATGGGCTACCCGGAAGTAACCGGCACTGCTTTGATGAGCAGGCCTCACCTCCTGCCCCCACATCTCCTGGGAGTCCCTGTGTCTCGTACGCCTCGTACGGCCGCTGCCGCGCTCGCCGCACTGCTTGCCGGCGCCGGTCTTGTCGCCGTCGCACCGGCGCCCGCTTCGGCGGCTGCCGCCCCGGCCGTCAAGGTGCTCACGTACAACACCTTCCTGTTCAGCAAGACGCTGTACCCCAACTGGGGCCAGGACCACCGGGCAGCCGAGATCCCGAGGACGTCCTTCTTCCGCGGACAGGATGTCGTCGTGCTGCAGGAGGCCTTCGACAACTCCGCCTCCGACGCGCTGGCGAACAACGCGCGCGCCGAGTACCCGTACCAGACCCCCGTGGTCGGCCGGAGCAAGTCGGGCTGGGACGCGACCGGCGGCAACTACTCGTCGACCACGCCCGAGGACGGCGGGGTGACGATCTACAGCAAGTGGCCGGTTCTCCGTAAGGAGCAGTACGTCTTCCCCGATGCCTGCGGGTCGGACTGGTACTCCAACAAGGGGTTCGCGTATGTGGTCCTGAACGTGAACGGCAGCAAGGTGCACGTCGTCGGTACGCATCTGCAGTCCACGGATCCGGGCTGCGACTCCGGTGAGGCCGCGGCGATGCGCGGTGCGCAGCTCAAGGACATCGACGCGTTCCTCGACGCGAAGGCGATTCCCGCATCGGAGCAGGTGATCGTCGCGGGTGACCTGAACGTCGACTCACACAGCGCCGAGTACGCCTCGATGCTCGCGAACGGTGGCCTGGTGGGCGCGGACGTGCGGACCGGTCATCCGTACTCCTTCGACACCCAGGACAACTCGATCGCGAAGGACCGCTACCCGGACGACCCGCGTGAGGACCTGGACTACGTGCTGCACCGGGCAGGGCACGCGCGGCCCGCCGAGTGGACGAACCGTGTCGTGAAGGAGCAGTCGGCTCCCTGGAGCGTGACCAGCTGGGGAACCACGTACACCTACACCAACCTGTCCGACCACTACCCGGTGACCGCGTCGGCCTCCTGAAAACCGCTGGGACCGGTCCCACCCAACGGGTGGGACCGGCCTCGGCGATCGGTCGCTACTTCGACTGCTCGGCGGCCAGGCCCCCGGCCGCCACCTTGCCGCGGACCTTGAACCAGCCGACGACGAGCGCGATCGCGATCACCGGGATCAGGTACAGGGTCGGACGGCCGATCTCGGCGTCCTTCCACATCAGACCGAGCACGGTGAGCAGGAAGACGATCGTGACGATCTCGGTGACGGGGCTGCCGGGGAGCTTGAACTTCGGCACGGTCAGCAGGCCCTCCTCGCCACGGCGTCGGAACACCATGTGGCAGAGCATGATCGTGATCCAGGTCGAGATGATGCCGAGCGCCGCGACGTTCAGGACGATCTCGAAGGCCTTCTCCGGGACGAGGAAGTTGAGGCCGACACCGGCGACGCACACGCCGGAGGTGAGCAGGATGCCGCCGTAGGGCACGTTGGTGCGGCTCATCTTCGAGGTGAAGGCCGGGGCGGTGCCCGCCATCGCCATCGAGCGCAGGATGCGGCCGGTGGAGTACAGGCCCGAGTTCAGCGAGGACATCGCGGCGGTGAGGACCACGAGGTTCATCACGTCGCCGGCCGCCGGGACACCGATCGAGGAGAGCACGGTGACGAAGGGGCTCTCGTCGCCCGAGTACTTCGAGCCGGGCATCAGGAGCGCGAGCAGCACGACCGAGCCGACGTAGAAGAGACCCACGCGCCACATGATGGAGTTCACCGCGCGCGGGACGACCTTCTGCGGCTCGGCGGCCTCGCCGGCCGCGACGCCGATCAGTTCGAGCGAGGCGTAGGCGAAGACGACACCGGTCATGACGATCACGACGGGCATGACGCCGGCCGGGAACAGACCGCCGTTGTCGGTGATCACGTGCAGACCCGGCTTCTCGCCGCCCACGTCGGACTGCGTGGCGAGGAGGAAGATACCGATCGCCATGAAGATCACCAGGGCCGAGACCTTGACGATCGAGAACCAGAACTCCAGCTCACCGAAGATCTTCACGGAGATCAGGTTCACCACGAGCACGATGGAGAGCGCGATCAGTGCGAGCACCCACTGCGGGATGTCGGTGAAGAAGCTCCAGTAGTGCGTGTAGAGCGCGATCGCGGTGATGTCGGCGATACCGGTCGTCGCCCAGTTGAGGAAGTAGCCCCAGCCGGCGACGTAGGCGCCCTTCTCGCCGAGGAACTCACGCGCGTAACTGACGAACGAACCGGACGACGGCCGGTAGACCACCATCGCGCCGAGCGCCCGTACGACGAAGAACGCGAAGACGCCGCACACCAAGTAGGCGAGGGCGAGACCGGGGCCCGCGGAGTTGAGGCGACCGCCCGCTCCGAGGAACAGACCGGTGCCGATCGCTCCACCGATGGCGATCATGTTGATGTGCCGGGCCTTGAGGTCCTTGCTGTATCCCGCGTCGCCTGCATCGGCGGGCACGCCGGAGGCGTCCGTGCGGGGCGCCTCCTGGGCCGTGGTGACGGCTTCCTTGCTCACGTGCTGTTCAACTCTCCGTGGGGGGACAGTGCAAAGTCCGTACCACCCCTGACGCGGTACGGACCTTGGCACACCCTTACGCAGAGTTGATCTCAGACGCGGTGGTGGAGGTCACAGAGCGGGACATCTCACATGGTGATCAGGGGCTGTACAGACCGTCGATGTCCACCCTGTACCGGTCTGTGATCACACGTCGCCTGAGCTTCAGGGACGGGGTGAGCTCGCCCGTCTCCGGTCCCCATTCCTCGCCGAGGATCTTGAAGCGTTTGATCTGTTCGGTGCTGCTGAGCCGTTCGTTCGCCGCGGCGACGGCCAGCTCGATCTCTTCGCGTACGGCGGGATCCTGCGGGTCGGCGGGGATACCGTGCGCCTCGGCCCAGACCGGGAAGGTCTCGGGGTCGAGGACGAGCAGCGCCACGAGGTAGGAACGACCGTCGCCGTAGGCCAGGGCCTGGCCGATCAGGGGGTGCTCCTTGACCGTGTTTTCGACGAGCGCGGGCGAGACGTTCTTGCCCGTCGAGGTAATGATCATTTCTTTCTTGCGGTCGGTCAGCCAGAGATAGCCGTCCTCGTCGAACCGTCCGATGTCCCCGGTCGCGAACCAGCCGTCCGCGTCGCAGGCGTCCTCGACCGAACCGTCGGCCTGCAGATAGCCGTCGAAGACGGTCCTGCCCCGCACGAGGATCTCGCCGTCCTCGGCCGTGCGGACCTCCACCCCGTCGATCGGCCGGCCCACCGAGCCGAGCCGGAAGGCACCGGGGCCGTTGGTGGTGGCGACGCCGACGGTTTCCGTGAGGCCCCACGCGTCCATGATCGTGAGCCCGAAGCCCGCCCAGAAGCGCGTGATGTCCGGCGGCATCGGCGCCGACGCGCTCGCGGTCCATACGAGGCGGTCGAAGCCCGCGAGGGCGAGCAGCGGATCGAGGACGTGCTTCTTCACATGGCGGTACGCGGCGTCGAGCGGCCCTGGCACCGGCTCGCCCTTCTCGCGGTGGGCGAGATGCGCGCGGGAAGTGTCACAGGCCTTCTCGATCGCCCGCCTGCGCTCCTCGGAAGCCTGCGCGAGCATCGCCCGTACCCCTGCCGCGAGCTTCTCCCAGACACGCGGCACCCCGAAGAACTGCACCGGCCGCAGCTCGCGCACCATCGGCGCGAGCAGGGCCGGGTCGGCGCACAGATGGACATGGGCGGCACGGAAGACCGGCAGATAGATCCCGAGCATCCGCTCCGCGATGTGCGCGAAGGGCAGATACGAGATGTGCTCGGCGTGGTCCGGCAGTTCGACGACCGCGTCCAGGGCCAGCGCGTTGCGGATCACATTGTGGTGCGTGATCCGGACCCCCTTCGGGTCGCCGGTGGTGCCCGAGGTGTAGACGACGGTGAGCGGATCGGACGGGCGGGTCTCGCGCCAGGCCTTCTCGAAGGCGTCACCGTCGTGACCGGCCGCCGGCACTTCCTGGTACGCGGTGTGGCCCTCGGCCGCGTCGGGTTCGACCACGACCAGACGGGCCAGCGGGATGCCCTCGTCCGCCACCAGGGGCCCCCACCGCACGAGTTCACGCTCGCCCTCGATCACCGCGAGCCGGGCCCTGCTGTGGCGGGCGATATGGGCGATCTGGGCGGGCGCGGCCGTGCCGTAGACGGAGACGGGGACGGCGCCCAGGTGGACGAGTGCCAAGTCGGTGAGCCAGTGCTCGGGACGGTTGCCCATCATCATCAGGACGTGGTCGCCGCGTACGACACCGAGTTCCGCGTAGCCGGCGGCCAGCGCGGTCACGCGGCTGCGGACCTCGGACCAGGTGAGTGTGGACCAGTCCTCGCCTTCGGGGCCCGCGCGCCAGGAGAGCGCCGGCAGGGCGCCGTGGTCCTCGGCGTTGCGCAGGAGCAGGGCGGGGAGGGTCAGTTCGTCGGGCTCTGCGGGTAGACGAAGGATCGAGCTCATGGCGGCCCCCAGTACGTCCGGCCAGTCCGTCGGGCATTGTCCCGGACCGTGTCACAGGGCTGGTGCGACAGCAATACTGCAAGGCCGACGAACTTGTATGTGACGTCGGCGGTGAGACAGCAATACTGTTGCACCGCATCGGCAGTGAGTGCCGGACACGAGGCATGGCGGAAGCGAGGCTGCGAGCGATGACCACCCAGGCCGAGGGACAGTCGGTACAGGACCAGGCCGCCCCTGCCTATGAACCGCAGCTCACTATCGACGAGTTGGCGGCGCGCGCCGGGGTCACCGTGCGCACCGTGCGCTTCTACAGCACCCGCGGCCTGCTGCCGCCGCCGTCGATCGGACCGCGTCGCGTGGGCCGCTACGGGGCCGCGCACCTGTCGCGCCTCGCGCTGATCGAGGAGCTGCAGCACCACGGTCTGACGCTGGCCGCGATCGAGCGCTACATGGAGCAGCTGCCGCCGGACATGACCGCGCACGATCTGGCCATCCACCGCGCCCTGGTGGCGAGTTGGATCCCCGAGGGCGCCACGGAGATGAGCCGTGAGCAGCTGGTGCGCCGCGCGGGCGGCTCCCTGACGGAGACCGACATCGACCGGCTCGCCGCGATGAGTGTCCTGGAGCGCACCGAGGACCCGGCGACCTTCCGTATCGACCCGGGGCTGCTGCACCTGGGGCTGCGCCTCCTTGACGTACCGATCGCGCATGACACGATCCTCGCCGCGCGCGACGTGATGCTGGCGCACTCGCGCCAGGCCGCGAAGGAGCTGACCCGGCTCTTCCGGGACGAGGTGTGGGGTCCCTACCGCGAGCGCGAGTCGGGCCCTGAGGCGGTCCAGGCGATGAAGGCGCTGTCGGCGGACATGCAGCCGATGGTGGTGCAGGCGCTGGTCACGGCGTTCCAGCGGTCGCTGAAGGACGAGCTGCGGCGGCCGTATGTGGAGGGCACGGAGGCGTGAAGTGTGCGGCAGGGGTCTGGGTCGGCGGCTCACGTGAACAAAGGGCTCGCATGAACGAAGGGCTCACGTGAACGGAGGGCTCACGTGAACGGCCGGAGCTCTCGCCCGACCACTCCCCGGCTCCGCAGCCGCCGCAGCATCCGGGCGTCCTCGAATCCGACGGCGCGGGCCGCCGCCTCCACCGTCTCCCCGTGGCCGATGAGATGTTCGGCCCGCTCGACGCGCAGGGTCTGCTGATAGCGCAGCGGCGTCAGTCCACCCGTCGCTCGACGGAACATCCGGGTCAGCGTCCGCTCGCTCACACCCGCCTGCCCCGCGAGCGCGGCGAGCGGCAGCGGCTCGGTGAAGTGCGCGTCGATGTGGTCCTGTACGCGGTGGACGGTGTCGTCGAGGTGGGAGCGCAGCCGCAGCATGGCGCTGGCCTGCGGCTCGTCGCCGTTGCGGCGGGCGTAGACCACCATGTCGCGGGCCACCCGGGCGGCGAGCGCCGGGCCGTGGCGCCGGGCGAGCAGATGGAGCACCAGGTCGATCCCGCTGGCGATACCGGCCGAGGTGACCACCCGGTCGTCGGTCGTGTACAGGACGTCGCGGACCACGGTCGCCCGGGGGTGGCGCAGGGCCAGCTCCTCCTGCAGATCGTGGTGGGTGGTGCAGCGCCGGCCGTCGAGCAGCCCGGCCCGGCCCAGCAGTTCGGCACCCGCACAGACACTGGCGACGGTGCCGCCGGCCAAGTGATGGGCGCGCAGCCGCTCCAGGACGTCCTCCCCCGCCTCGGGTCCCTCGCGCAGATTCGGCGCGCGCCAGCCCGGCACCACGATGAGGTCGTCCGCGTCCAGCTCGGGCCACTCGGTCGGCGCGGCGAGCGGCAGCCCCTGGGCGCTGAGCACCGTGGCACGCTCGGCGACATAGCTCAGCTCGTAGGGGTGCCCGAAGTCCGCCGCGTGCCCAAAGGCCTGGGCCGGGCCCGCCAGGTCGAGCAGATGGACTCCGGGCAACAGCAGGAAGACGACGCGGCTCACTCGGCCGATGCTGCCACCTCACGCCCGGAGCCGGCGACCGTCGTCGTATCGCTCTCGTAGCCGACGACCGCCGCCGTATCGCTCTCGTAGTCGGCGACCGTGGCGATCCGCGCGAAGCGGTCGCGCAGCACCGCTTCGGTCCGCTCGATGATCTCCGCCGGGGTGAATCCGGTGTCCGCGTCGGTCGTCACGGCGTCGGTCACGAACACCATGCGATAGCCGAGGTCGCTGCCAAGGCGCGTGGTGGTCTCTACGCACTGCTCGGCGCGGATCCCGCACACCCACAGCTCGCCGACCCCCGCCTCGGTGAGGAGCTGCTGGAGGTTGGTGGTGGTGAACGCGTTGTGCGAGGTCTTGTGCAGGACGGGTTCGTCCGCGGCCGGCTGCTCGAGTTCCGCGAGGAGGCGTACGTGTCCCTCGGCCGGGTCGAAGACATCGCCGGTGCCGAGATCGGTGTGCAGCACCCAGAAAACCCGGTCGCCGGCGGCCCGGGCGGCGCGGACGAGGCGGTTCACGGGTTCGGCGATCTTCGGATTGCCGATCTCGTCCCACTGGGGGCGGGCTCGGAACGATTCCTGGACATCGATGACGATCAGCGCTCGGCTCATACCCCCAGGATGACCTGGCGCGATCTCGCGCCACCAGGCTCGATCCGGCCCGGCGCCGGAACGATCCGGTCACCGGCGAACACGGGGTGAGCCGCTGCCGGCGGGCGTGTCGGTGGGTGGTACGGGAGACACGCCCAGCCTCCCGTACCACCGTCCACAAGCCCTACTTGTCCGAGAAGCGCTCGCCCTTCTCGGCCTTCTCCACGAGGAGCGCAGGCGGCAGGAACCGGTCGCCGTAGCGGTCCGCCAACTCGCGGGAACGGGCGACGAATCCGGGCAGGCCACCCTCGTAACCATTGATGTACTGCAGCACACCACCGGTCCAGCCCGGGAACCCGATGCCGAAGATCGAGCCGATGTTGGCGTCGGCGACCGAGGTCAGGACACCTTCCTCCACCAGCCGCACGGTGTCGAGCGCCTCGGAGAACAGCATCCGCTCCTGCATGTCGCGGAACGGGATCTCGTGGCCCGGCTTGGTGAAGTGCTCACGCAGCCCCGGCCACAGCAGCCCGCGCTTGCCGTCCTCGCCGTACTCGTAGAAACCGGCGCCCGACGAACGGCCCTTGCGGTCGAACTCGTCGATCATCCGGTCGATCACGCCTTCGGCGGGGTGCTCCACCCAGGTGCCGCCCTCGGCCTCGATGGCCCGGCGCGACTCCTGACGGATCTTGCGCGGCAACGTGAAGGTCAGCTCGTCCATGAGGGACAGGACCTTCGCGGGGTAACCGGCCTGCGCCGCCGCCTGCTCCACCGACGCGGGCTCGATGCCCTCGCCGACCATCGCGACGCCCTCGTTGATGAAGTGGCCGATGACGCGCGAGGTGAAGAAGCCACGGGAGTCGTTGACCACGATCGGGGTCTTGTTGATCTGGCGGACCAGGTCGAAGGCCCGCGCGAGGGCCTCGTCGCCGGACCGCTCGCCCTTGATGATCTCGACCAGCGGCATCTTGTCCACGGGCGAGAAGAAGTGCAGACCGATGAAGTCGGCCTGACGCTCCACACCTTCGGCGAGTGCGCTGATCGGCAGGGTCGATGTGTTGGAGCAGAGCAGCGCGTCGGGCTCGACGATGTGCTGGATCTCCTGGAACACCTTGTGCTTGAGCGCCGGGTCCTCGAAGACCGCCTCGATCACCGCGTCGCAGCCGGCCACATCGGCCGGGTCGGCGGTCGGGGTGATCAGGGCGAGCAGGGCGTCGGCCTTCTCCTGGGTCGTACGGCCACGGGAGACGGCCTTGGCGCAGAGCTTCTCGGAGTAGCCCTTGCCCTTGGCGGCGGACTCGGCGGAGACGTCCTTGAGGACCACCTCGATACCGGCGCGTGCGCAGGAGTACGCGATTCCGGCGCCCATCATGCCCGCACCGAGGACGGCGACCTTGCGGACCTTGCGGGGCTCGACGCCCTTGGGGCGGTTGGCTCCGGAGTTGACGGCCTGGAGGTCGAAGAAGAACGCCTGGATCATGTTCTTCGCGGTCTGTCCCGTGACCAGCTCGGTGAAGTAGCGGGCCTCGATGACCAGCGCGTTCTCGAAGTCGACCTGCGAGCCCTCGACCGCGGCGGCGAGGATGTTGCGCGGGGCCGGGTAGGGCGCGCCGTTGAGCTGCTTCTTGAGGTTGGCCGGGAAGGCGGGCAGGTTCGCGGCGAACTTGGGGTTCGCCGGGGTGCCGCCGGGGATGCGGTAGCCGGGCTTGTCCCAGGGCTGCGCGGACTCGGGGTTGGCCTCGATGAAGGCGCGGGCCTTCTCGATCATCTCCTCGCGCGTGGCGGCCACTTCGTGCACCAGGCCGTTCTCCAGGGCCCGCTGCGGGTTGTACTGGGTGCCCTGGAGCAGCACCTTGAGCAGCGCGTCCGCGATACCCATCAGACGTACGGTGCGGGTCACACCGCCGCCGCCGGGCAGCAGACCGAGGGTGACCTCGGGCAGGCCGATCTTCGAGCCGGGGGCGTCGAGGGCGATGCGGTGGTGGCTGGCGAGGGCGATCTCGTAACCGCCGCCGAGCGCGGCGCCGTTGATGGCGGCGACGACCGGCTTGCCGAGGGTCTCGATCCGGCGCAGCGAGGTCTTGATGCCGGTGCCCGCCTCGAAGACCGCCTGGGCGTCCTCGGGGCCGGCCTTCATCATGTCCTTGAGGTCGCCACCGGCGAAGAAGGTCTTCTTCGCGGAGGTGTAGATGATGCCGCGGATGGAGTCCTTCTCGGCCTCCGCCCGGTCGGCGATCGCGGCGATGGAGTCCTTGAACGCCTGGTTCATGGTGTTCGCGGACTGGTTGGGGTCGTCCAGGACGAGCGTGACGATGCCGGTCTCGTCCTGCTCCCAGTGGATGGTTGTGCTCTGCGTCATGGTGCGGTCTCCGTCAAGTCTGTGGCGTGGGAGGTTCGTTGGCGGGTGTCGGCCCACGGGGTGGGTGGCTGGGCTGCACGGCCGGGTGCGGGCTGTGTCGGGTTGCTCGCGCAGTTCCCCGCGCCCCTGAGATGCGCGCGTGCGCCATCTCCCACCCGGCTGGAGCGCTAGACCCGCTCCACGATCGTGGCGATCCCCATGCCGCCACCGACACACAAGGTCGCAAGCCCATAGCGCTTGTCCTGACGCTCCAGCTCGTCGACGAGCGTGCCCAGGATCATCGCGCCGGTCGCACCCAGCGGGTGCCCGAGCGCGATGGCTCCACCGTTGACGTTGACCTTGTCCAGGGACAGCCCCATGTCCTTCACAAAGCGCAGCACAACCGCCGCGAAGGCCTCGTTGATCTCGACGAGGTCGATGTCGTCGATGGTCAGACCGGCCTTGGCGAGGGCCTTGCGGGTGGCGGGCGCGGGACCGGTGAGCATGATGGTCGGCTCGGAGCCGGAGACCGCGACGGAGACGATCCGGGCGCGCGGGGTCAGGCCGTTGCGCTCCCCCGCCTCCTTCGAACCGATCGCTACGAGCGAGGCACCGTCGACGATGCCGGACGAGTTGCCCGCGTGGTGGACGTGGTCGATCTTCTCGATCCAGTGGTAGCGCTGCAGGGCCACCGCGTCGAAGCCGCCGAGGTCGCCGATGTCCGCGAAGGACGGCTTGAGCTTGGCAAGTGAGTCGGCGGTGGTGCCCGGGCGCGGGAACTCGTCGTGGTCGAGAACGGTCAGACCGCCGCGGTCCCGTACGGGAATCACCGAGCGCTCGAAGCGGCCCTCCTTGATGGCGTTCGCAGCGCGCTCCTGGGAGAGGGCCGCGTACTCGTCGACATCGCGCCTGGAGAAGCCCTCGATGGTCGCGATGAGGTCGGCGCCGATGCCCTGCGGGGCGAAGTTGGTGTCCCAGTTGGTCATCGGGTCGGCGAACCAGGCGCCGCCGTCGGAGGCCATCGGGACGCGCGACATCGACTCGACACCGCCCGCGAGGACGAGGTCCTCCCAGCCCGAACGGACCTTCATCGCCGCCATGTTGACGGCTTCGAGACCCGAGGCACAGAAGCGGTTCTCCTGGACGCCCGCGACCGTGTCCGGAAGTCCGGCCGCGATCGCGGCGATCCGGGCGATGTCGGAGCCCTGGTCGCCGACCGGGCCGACGACGCCGAGCACGATGTCGTCGATCGTGGCCGGGTCCAGGCTCGGGTTACGGGTCTGGATCTCCTTGATCAGACCGGTCACCAGGTCGATGGGCTTGGTGCCGTGCAGGGATCCATTGGCCTTGCCGCGCCCGCGCGGGGTGCGGATCGCGTCGTAGACGTACGCTTCGGTGCTCACGGAGGAAGCCTTTCGAGGGTGCGGTGGGAAAGGGTGCGGCAGGGGTTACGGCAGCAGTGACCGTCCGATGATCTCCTTCATGATCTCGGTGGTCCCGCCGTAAATGGTCTGGATACGGCCGTCGGTGAAGGCGCGCGCCACGCGGTACTCGGTCATATAGCCGTAGCCGCCGTGCAGTTGGAGGCAGCGGTCCGCCACCCGCTTCTGCAGCTCGGTGGCCCACCATTTGGCCATCGAGGCGTGGACGTGGTCGAGCACCCCGTTCGTGTGGTCCTCGATACAGCGGTCGAGGAACGTACGGGTGACGGCGCACTCGGTGGCCATCTCGGCGATCTCGAAGCGGATGTGCTGCAGCTTGGAGAGCTTGCGGCCGAAGGCCTCGCGCTCCTGGACGTACTCCATGGTGATCTGCAGCAGATACTCGGCGGCGGCGATGGCGGCGACCGCGATGCCCATGCGTTCCTGGGCGAGGTTGGTCATCAGGTGCAGGAAGGCGCCGTTGAGCTCACCGAGCACGTTCTCCTTGGGGACCTTCACATCCCGGAAGAACAACTCGGCGGTGTCCTGCGCCTTCTGGCCGATCTTGTCGAGATTGCGGCCGCGCTCGAAGCCCTCCATCCCGCGCTCGACGACGAGGAGCGTCAGCCCCTTGGCACCGCCCTCGGGGGTCGTACGGGCCACGACGATGACGAGGTCGGCGAGGATCCCGTTGGAGATGAAGGTCTTGGAGCCGTTGAGCAGCCAGTGGTCGCCCTGGTCCTCGGCGTGCGTCTTGATGCCCTGGAGGTCGGAGCCCGCGCCCGGTTCGGTCATCGCGATCGCGGTGATGATCTCGCCCGAACAGAAGCCGGGCAGCCAGCGGCGCTTCTGCTCCTCGGTGGCGAGGGAGGTCAGATACGGGCCGATGATGTCGTTGTGCAGGCCGACCGCGAGTCCGGAGGCGCCGGCGCGCGTGAACTCCTCGGCGAGTACGGCACTGAACCGGAAGTCGGTGTTGCCGCCGCCCCCGTACTCCTCGGGCACGGCGAGCCCGAGCAGCCCCTGCTTGCCGGCCGCGCGCCAGGCCTCACGCGAGACGATGCCGTCCTTCTCCCACTGCTCGTGGTGCGGCGTCACCTCACGCTCGAGGAAGGTGCGCACGGTGGTGCGGAAGGCCTCGTGCTCGTCGCCGTAGAGCCTGCGCTCCAGTCCCGAGGGGGTCGTCATCCCTGCTCCTTTTCGTCGTCTTCCACGAGGCTGTCGACTGCTACGAGGCCGTCGACTCCCCAGTCACGGGCCACCTCGTCGGTATGCGCGCCGGGCAGGGCGGGAGCCGAGCGGACAGACCCGGGGGTCACGGAGAAACGTGGTGCCGGCGCGGGCTGGGTGATCCCGGAGTGCTCCACGAAGGTGCCGCGTTCCTTGAGATGCGGATGGTCCGGTGCCTCGCGCAGGGAGAGGACCGGGGCCACGCAGGCGTCGGAGCCCTCGAAGACGGCGGTCCACTCCTCCCGGGTCCTCGTCTTGAACTGCGCGGTGATCGCATCCTTGAGTTCACCCCAGCGTGCGAGGTCCTTGCGGGCGGGCGCCTGCTCGGCGATGCCGAGAAGGGCCACGAACTCCTCGTAGAACTGCTGCTCAAGCGCGCCCACGGCCATGTAACCGCCGTCCGCGGTCTCGTAGTTGCCGTAGAACGGGCAGCCGCCGTCGAGCAGATTGGCGCCGCGCCGGTCCTGCCAGCCGCCGGCCGCCATCATGCCGTGGATCATCGCCGAGAGATGGGCGGTGCCGTCCACGATGGCGGCGTCGACGATCTGGCCCTCGCCGGTGGCGCGGGCGTGCTGCAGTGCGGCGAGCACGCCCACGACGAGATAGAGGGAGCCGCCCGCGTAGTCGCCGACGAGGTTGGCGGGGATCGTGGGCGGTTCGTCCGGCTTTCCGATCATGCCGAGGGCGCCGGTGACAGCGATGTACGTGACGTCGTGCCCGGCGCGCTGGGCGAGCGGTCCTTCCTGGCCCCAGCCGGTCATCCGGCCGTAGACGAGGCGGGGGTTGCGGGCGTGGCACTGCTCGGGGCCCACGCCGAGCCGTTCGGCCACGCCGGGGCGGTAGCCCTCGATGAGGATGTCGGCCCTCTCGACCAGGTCGAGAACCGTGGCCGGTCCGTTCTCGCCCTTCAGATCGATGACGACGGACCGTTTGTTGCGGTTCGTGATGTCGTAGGCGGGCTTGATCGCGAGCCCCGCACCGTTCGGCCGGTCGATCCGTACGACATCCGCCCCCAGGTCGGCGAGGAGCATCGCGGCGAACGGGCCGGGTCCGATCCCGGCGAGTTCGACTACCCGTACCCCTGCGAGTGGCCCGTTCCCTGCCATCTAACCCCCTGCGTCCGCTGGTGAGTTGTCGCGGGGATGCGGCCCGCTCGGTCTGCTCCGACTGTGACACAACCGCTGTAACATCAGTGATGTTAGGAACGGGTCGCGACGAAGACAAGCCCTACCGAGCAAGCGCTTATTTTTGTCCTGAGTGTGGGCTCTCCGTCAGCGTGCGTCCAGCTCCGCGATCCGCTTCTTCGGTGCGATCACCCGGTAGCTCTCCTCCACCCAGTCGCACAGCAGCTCCGTGGCCGGGACCCCCTGCCCCTCCAGTGGGATACGCACCCACCCCGACTTGCCCAGGCCGTAGCCCGCCGGTTCGGCGCCCGGGGAGGTCAGAGCGTGGGCGTGGGCCTCGGGGTCCTTGAGCTTCACCGTCATGCCCATCGGATACGAGCCGTCCGAGACGCCGAGGAAGACGAAGACCTTCTTGCTGACCTTGGCGACCGTTTCGCCCCACGGAAACTCCTCCTGCGCCCCGGGCAGTTCGAGCGCGAAGGCCCGCACTTTCTCCCACCGGGCGACAGCGGCCTTCGCGGGCTTCGGCTCGGCCATGACGTACCTCCCACTCCTGGCCGGGCCCCTTGCACCGGCCTGCACAGCGCACGCTAGCCTCAGCCACCGACAACGGCGCGGGGGCAGGCTGAAGGGTGAGCCATGAGTGAGCGGGACACGGTGGACCAGCGCGTGCACGACATCGTGCTGTACGGAGCGACCGGCTTCGTCGGGACGCTGACCGCCGAGTATCTGGCCCGCCATGCCCCCGACGGGCTGCGCTGGGCGATCGCCGGGCGCAGCGCCCGCAAGCTGGAGAAGCTGCGCGAGCATCTCACCGAGATCGACCCGCGTGCGGCGAAGATCGCGGCGATCGCCGTGGACTCCGGGGACGTCGAGGGCCTGCGGGAACTCGCCGCGTCCACGCGGGTGGTGGCCACCACCGTCGGCCCCTACGTCCAGTACGGACACGAACTGGTCGGGGCCTGCGCCGACCTCGGCACGGACTATCTGGACCTCTCCGGCGAACCGGAGTTCGTGGATGTGACGTACGTGCAGCACGACGCGCGGGCCAGGGAGACGGGCGCGCGCCTGGTGCACGCGTGCGGCTTCGACTCCGTGCCGCACGATCTCGGTGTCTACTACACGGTGCGGCAGCTGCCCGAGGACGTACCGCTGCGGATCGACGGTTTCGTCCGGGCCTCGGCGATGTTCTCCGGCGGGACGTTCGCCTCCGCGCTCGGCCAGTTCGCGCGCGGCCGCCAGATGGCCGCGGCGGCGCAGGACCGGCGCCGCCATCAGCCGCGGCTCGTCGGCAGGCGGGCCTACGCGCCGGTGAGCGCGCCCCGGTTCGCCGGTGAGGTCGGCGCGTGGGCGCTGCCGCTGCCCACCATCGACGCGCAGGTCGTCCAGCGTTCGGCGCGTGCGCTGGAGCGCTACGGCCCCGACTTCCGCTACCGCCACTACGCGGCCGTGAAAACACTGCCGGTCGTGTTCGGCGGAGTCGCCGCGATGGGCGGCCTGCTCGCGGCGGCCCAAGTACCCCCGCTGCGGCGATGGTTGTCGTCCAAGGTCGCCCCCGGCGAGGGGCCGAGCGAAGAGCGCCGTGCGCGCAGCTGGTTCTCCGTCCGCTTCGTCGGCGAGGGCGGCGGCCGCCGGGTCTGCACGGAGGTGTCGGGCGGGGACCCCGGCTACGGCGAGACGGCGAAGATCTTCGCGGAGTCGGCGCTGTCCTTGGTGTACGACGAACTGCCGCACACCTCGGGTCAGGTGACCCCTGCGGTGGCCATGGGTGACGCGCTGATCAAGCGGCTGCAGGAGGCGGGGATCGTGTTCCGGGTGGCGGCGGTGCGCTAGCGGGTGGGCGTGGATGACCGCACGCAGGACGTGGATTGGTCCCGGCTCTTCCATGCCTTGGGCCCCGCCGGCGACACGCCGCGGCATCTGGCTGCGCTCCTCGGCGACGATGCGCGCGCCTTCGTCGACGGGTACTCACACCTATGGTCAGCGACGGTTCACCGCGACGACAAGGCCTGGCCCGCGACGGCGGCCACCGCGCTGCTCGTCACCGAACTCATGGGCAATCCGCTGCTGGGACCGGATGACCCCTCATTGGCCGATGCCATGCTCGCCTACCTGTACAGGGTCGGAGTCGCCGCCGACCTCGGAGACCGGGCTGTGGAGATCCGTGCTCGGGTGAAGTCCCGCGCACAGGAGCTGCGGTCCTGGACTGCCGAGTACCTGTCGACCGATACGGATGCCAGGGCCGTGATGTGGCGGGACGGCACGGGTCTGGGTGAACTGGTTCTCGATCAGGCGGCACTTGCCTGCTTCGACGTGGTTCCCACGCTCTTGCACCGAACGATCCCGTACATCACGGCGGATCGCGCCAGGCGCAGGACATGCGCCGCCGCAGCTGTCGGGTCACTTGCGCGACATCCCGCGGCGTCCGCGCAACGCCCGGCGCTACTGGAACAGTTGAGGTCGACGGCCCTGGCCGCCGATTCCCCGCACGACCTGGGGACGATCGTGATCGCCATCGGCCAACTCGACGGTGACACACGCCCCTGGCTGGCAGACCCGCACACAGGCGTTCGAGTCTGTGCCGCCCTGACGCCCGAACTTGCCGGCGACCAAGCGGCGGAGCAGGTGTTGGCGGCCATGTCGCCCGAGGCCTTCGGCAAGTCCTTCGGCGACATGGCCCCACCCCTGCAGTTCCAGTCGAAGTCGTACCGAGAACTGCTCGCAGCGCGACATACGGGCTGATGCCGACCACCGCCTGGCGGCCGGTCAGCAGCAGCCTCTCGGCCTCACGGCTTCCAGATGTACGGCGTAGTCACGCTCAGCTGCTCGAACCCCAGGCGTTCCAGGATCGGGCGGCTGGTCGGCATCGCGTCGACCTGGAGGTAGCGGATGCCGCGTGCGATGGCCAGGCGGGTGCGGTGGGCGACCAGGGCGCGGTAGATGCCGCGGCCGCGGAACTCGGCGACGGTGCCGCCGCCCCACAGGCCGGCGAAGTCCGAGCCGGGGGTGAACTCGATGCGGGCCGCGCTCACGGGCCGGTCGCCCGCCATCGCCAAGGTCATCACAAAGCTGTCCGGATCGTGCGCGAGCCGTTCGAGCAGCTGTTGCTTGAGGCGGGTGTTGTCGGTGCCGAACGCCTCGTCGTGCACCCGGGCGGCCAGCTCGATACCCGCCTCGTCGACCGCGTCCACCAGGTGCAGACCGTCGGCCAGTTCGACCTGCGTGGACAGCCCGGCGACCTCGGCGATCATCAGGCTCTCCGGCTCGTCGGCCACGAAACCGGCGCGCATCAGGCGCTCCCCCAGATCGGCGGGCGCGTCGTGCGTGTACGTCTTCCACTCGAACTCGACGCCCAGCGCCCCGTAGTGCCGTACCTGCTCGGCGATCACGGCGTCCGCCGTGGCCTCGTCGACGTCGGAGTACACGACACCGTTCCAGTCGTCGGGTCCGCCGCTCTGCCGCACCACCGTCCCGGTGTTCTCGACGCGTACGCCGGGATGGTCGGGGGCCACCTCGCGTCGCGCCTGCCGGTCGAAAAGCCGCAGCACTTCCTGATGATCCATGGGCGCATTGCAGCACCTGGAAGGAGGGCGCACAAACGCTTATCCGGGTGTTACGGCGCAGTGAGTGCCTGCGCCAGCGCCCGACGGCACAAGGAGTCCGCGCGGCGCGTCGTCTCCGGGATGCGGTAGTCCGGGGCAAGGTGGAGCGTCTGCGCACAGGCGTTGCCGAGTGAGACGCGGTGACCGACGGAGACGAACACGGGCTTCACGCCGTCCTGGGTGCGCACCGCCCGTCCGACCTCCTCGGTCCCGTCGACGAGCGCGGCCGGCGATCCCCGTACGGAATCGGGTTCCTCGTAGGTGAAGGTGAAGGGGTTCTTGGCGACGCCGATCGTGGGCAGACCGGTCAGGACGCCGAGGTGTGAGGCGAGTCCGAAGCGGCGCGGGTGCGCGAGGCCGTAGCCGTCGCAGACGACGAGACCCGGGTCGGACTTGAGCGCTTCGAGTGCGGCGATCACGGTGGGGATCTCACGGAAGGCCAGGAGGCCTGGTACGTACGGGAAGGAGATACGGCCGACGGCAGTGGCCTCCTCCACCACGGACAGCGTCCCTGCGTCCAGCACCACCGCCGCCGCGACCACGACATCCCGCTCGTCGTCGTACGCGACATCGACGCCGGTGACATGGCCGCTGCCGACCGCGGGTCCGTCCTCGTCGAGCACGAGCCGCTCGCGCAAGGAGGCCTGCACGGCGAGCGCTTCGGCCTCGGTGGTGGGCCAGTCGGCGGGAACCGTGGCAGGGACCGGTGCGGGGACGGAGACAGGAGGCATGGTGCGGTCGAGGGTACGCGAGGCGCGCGTACCCTCGACCGCCGGCCTGATCAGCTCACGTTGTCCGTGTGCGTCACGCCGTCCGTGCGGTACTTCGCCACCTGCGCCTCGACCTGGGCCGGGGTCAGGATCTGGTCCTCGGCGTAGTACACGTAGTCGACCTTCTCGTCGTACGCACGCGGGGTGCTGGACGAGACGAGGCCGCCGGAGATGATCCAGTTGTTGAGGTTGATGGACATGGCGGTCTCGGGCAGATACGGCTCGCCGTGCGTCGCGAACAGCTGGCCGTCCACGTAGTACTTGATGGAGGTGTTGTCGACCGTGACGACCAGGTCGTGCCAGCCGGCGTAGCTCTGGCGGGCCTCGGTGTGGCTGTTCACGGCCTGCCACGGCTCCGGGTTGTAGGTCTCCCAGGACGTGGTGTAGAGGATGTTGGACGGTTCGCCCCAGCCGCCGTTCGGCAGGTACTCGAAGTCGAGTTCGCCGTAGTTCGGGTCCATGGGCGCGTCGAGCGGCGTGATGGTGAAGAACGTCTGGACCATGTGGTCGCCGTCGGGGCCCGAGTTGGGGGTGTCGCTGAAGTACACCCGGGACGCGTACGTGCCCTTGGTGAACTTCCGCTGGTGGAACAGCTCGGTCTGCTTCGTGCCCGCTGCCGTTCCGTCCGTGCTGGTGCGCAGCGTCATGATGCTGTTGCCGGACTCCGCGGCGAACGTGACCTGTTCGGGGGCCCAGGTCGCGCCGGGCACACCGGGTCCGCCCTGCCCTGACTTCACGGTCCAGCCGCGCTGGGCGATGCGCGGGTCGTTGTGTGCGGTGTAGTTGAGGTCGTCGAAGAGGGCGGGCTTGGTGGGGTCGGGACCGCCCGGATCGCCCGGGTCACCCGGATCGCCGGGGTCTCCCGGGTCGTTGCCCTCGGGTGCCGTGCCCCACAGGAGCGTGCCGCCGCGCTGGACGGTGACCTTGCTCCAGTCCGCGTACGAGGTCTGGGACGCGCCGAACGAGTAGTCGTCCTGCTGGTTGAGGGACTGCCAGTCGGCACGGTGGAAGCGCAGCTGCATATCGCCCGTGTTCGCGCCGGCCGCGAGCGATCCGGCGCCCTGGGTGAAGCCGATCTCCAGGTAACGGTCTGCGGTGGCGGTCGGCTTGGCCAGCGTGCCGAACGTACCGGTGATGTTGGCGCAGCCCTTGACCGCCCAGGAGCAGGCGAAGCGGTAGGTGGTGGAGGCCGAGTCGGCCTTGAAGTAGTAGCGGACGGTGAGACCGCTCAACTGCACGGCCGAAGAGCCCTTGTTGGTGACCTTCAGCCAGGGTTCGGCCTGGTCGCTGCCGGTGGAGCCCGTGTGGTACTGGGCGGAGACCGACTCGTCGGCGGCCGCCGCGGTGGGCGCCGCGAGTGCGCCCGCGGCGGCCAGGGTGAGAGCCGCGGCTACGGCTGTCGACCTCAATCTTCTGTGCACGAGGTGTTCCTCCTCATGGTGGGGGTGTGCGGCCGGTGGTGTATCTCCGGTCGCGTCACAGCGCCGTGAGCCGGCGCCGGAAATCTGTGAGATCGCGCGGGCCCTCGCTCCAGGCGACCTCGGCGAGTGCGGCGATCCTCGGGAACAGCAGGTAGTCGATCTCGGCGGGGGTCGCCGCGTGCTCGGTCCACAACTGGGCCTGGGTGCCCAGGACTTTGGCCGCCTCCTGCGGTTCCCAGTCGGCGGGCGCGGGCTCGGCGGTGTACACGTCCACGAGCGTGACCGGGTCACCGGGCTGGCCCGGCGGTTCGTGCGGTGCGTCGGACTGGCGGTAGTCGAGGTAGGTGGTGCGGTGCGGGGTCATCACCAGGTCGTGACCGCGGCGCGCGGCGCCGAGGCCGTGCACGGCGTCGCGCCAGGGCATCACCACGAACTCGGGCGGCAGCGCGGTCGCGTCGGGCTCCGCCCAGCTCACCGGCGTACGGCCGTGGTCCATCAGGAAGCGTCCGACGCGGGTCAGGAACCAGGCGTTGAGCTCCTTCGGCGAGAGCCCCGCCTCGGCGGCGACGGCGCGGGCGCGCGGGCTCTCCTCCCATTCCACGGTGGGGCATTCGTCGCCGCCGAGATGGATGTACGGGCTGTCGAAGACCTCCATGACCTCGCCCAGGACGGTCTCCATGAAGGTGAAGACCTCGTCGTGGACACCGAGCACGTTGTCGCAGATGCCCCAGCGGTCCCACACGGTCAGCTGCCGGTCCGGCTCGTTGCCGAGCCACGGGTACGCGGCGATGGCCGCCCGTGCGTGGCCGGGCATCTCGATCTCCGGCATCACCCGGACCCCGCGCGCGGCCGCGTAGGCGACCAGATCGCGCAGCTCCGCCTTCGTGTAGTGGCCGCCGTGCGGTGTCCCGTCGCCATTGGTCCGGGCGCGTATGGATCCGACCTCCGTGAGCAGCGGATACGCGTCCACCGGCATACGCCAGCCCTGGTCCTCGGTGAGATGCAGATGCAGGACGTTGAGCTTGTACGCCGCTATGCGGTCGACGAAGTCCCGTACGTAGGAGATCGGCAGGAAGTGCCGGCCGACGTCCAGCATCGCGCCCCGCCAGGCGAAGCGGGGGCTGTCGCTGATCTGGACACAGGGCAGCAGCCCGCCGCGTTGGAGCAGCGCGCTCACGGTGTGCACCCCGTTGAGCAGGCCGGCCGAGGTCCGGGCCCGCAGGAGCACCGCGTCCCGTCCCACGGTCAGCCCGTATCCCTCGTCGCCGAGTCCGCTGAGCGCCGGGTCCACCGCGAGGACGAAACCGCCCTCGGCCGACGCTCTCAAGGGCAGACCCGTACGGATGCGCAACAGCTCCGCGGCCGGTTCGGCGCCCGGCGCGAGATGCAGGGTGGTCTCCGTGTCGAGGATGAAGTGGCCGCTCTGGCGGACGACTTGACGGGGGCGGGGGATCAGCATGCAAAAGCTCCCACAGGTATCAGCCCTTCACGGAGCCGGAGACGAAGCCGGTGGTGACCCGGCGTTGCAGGACGAGGAAGAGGATCAGGACCGGCAGCGCGAAGAGCGTGGAGGCGGCCATGGTGGCGCCCCAGTCGGTGCCGAAGGTGTTGGAGAAGGAGGAGAGCCAGACGGGCAGGGTGCGGTCGTCCTGGTTCTTGACGATCAGCATGTTGGCGAAGGCGAACTCGTTCCAGGCGGTGATGAACCCGAACAGCGAGGTCGCGAGCAGGCCCGGGGCCAGGAGCGGGAAGGTCACCCGGCGGAAGGCGCCGAGCCTGGTGCAGCCGTCGACCTGGGCGGCTTCCTCGAGCTCCACGGGGACGGCGGCGAGGAAGCCGCGCAGCGTGATGATGGTGAACGGGAGCGTGAAGATGAAGTAGAGCAGGGTCAGCATCGCCAGGCGGTCGAGCAGATCGGTGTCGCGGGCGATGATGTAGACGGGGATGAGCATCGACTCCCAGGGCGCCATCTGCGCGATGAACACCATGAGGACGAAGCCGCGTTTGCCGCGGAACCGCAGCCGGGCGACCGCGAAGGCCGCGCCGAGCGCGATGAGCAGCGCGAGCAGCACCGCCGTGACCGTCACAAACAGGCTGTTGCGCCAGAACGTGCCGAAGCCGTCCGCCTCCACCGCCGTACGGAAGTGTTCGAGCGTGAGCCGGGTCGGCAGGAACACCGGGGTGTCGGCGTTGATGTCGCGTGCGGGTTTGAAGGCGGTGGACGCCATCCAGTACACGGGGAAGATCATGACGACGAAGACGACCGCGGCTGCGAGGTTGAGGGGCAGTCGGCGCAGAAGGGCTCGCGGGTTCACAACTCTCCCTCCTGGCGGAACAGTTGGCGCAGATAGACGAAGAGGATCACCGCGAGCAGCAGCACCGTGACGGTGGACGAGGCCGCCTGCAGGTCGTAGTGATGGAGGGACTGCGCGATCTGGTACGCGTAGACGGGCAGCGTCGTCGTCGCGCCGTTGGGCCCGCCCTCGCTGATCACCCAGATCTGGGTGAAGCACTTGAACACCCAGATCACTTCGAGGCAGAGCACCAGGCCGAAGATGGGCCGCAGGATCGGCACGGTCAGCGAGCGGAACATCCGCCACTCGGAGGCCCCGTCGAGCCGCGCCGACTCGTAGATCTCGGCGGGCACGGTCGTCAGGGCCGAATAGATGGTGATGGCGGCGAACGGCACCGACTGCCACACGACCAGGATCACCAGGATGGTGAAGGTGGCCGAGCCGTCCGCGAACCAGGAGTAGCCCTCGTACGAGTCGAAGCCCAACTGGACAAGTACCCAGTTGACCACTCCGAGCCGTGAGGCGAAGAGCCACTGGAAGACGGTGGTCGCGGCGAGGATCGGGGTGGCCCAGGCAAGGGCCAGGGCGCTCATCACGAGGATGCGCCAGGTCCGGCCGAGCCGCTGGAGCATCAGGGCCACGAGAGTGGCCAGGCCCACGATGAGGACGACGTTGAGCGTGGTCCAGATCAGGGTGCGCCGGACCACCTCCCAGAACTCGCCGCCGGTGAGCAGTTCCCGGTAGTTCTCGAAGCCGACGAACTCGGCGCCGCCGCGGATGAGTTCGCGCATTCCGAAGCTCTGGAGCGACAGCTGGACATTGCGCAGGAGCGGGTAGACGAGGAGGAAGAGCACGCCGAGCACGGTCGGCGCGATCAGCAGGTACGGCCACAGGACCACGGACCTGCGGCGGCCGGGGGCAGCCGGCCGCCGCAGTTCCTGCCCTGGGGTGCGCACCTTGCGCGGGGCGGTGTGCAGGGTCACCTCAGCCGCCGAGCGCCTTGCTGATGGACTCGGTGGCGGTGGCACCGGCCTTCTTCGGGTCGGCGCCGGTGAGGATCTGCGTCATGAACTGCTTGATCGGGTTGTTGGCCTCGACGGCCGCCCATTGCGGGGAGTTGGGGGTGGCGCGGCCGTTGCTCGCACCGGTGGCCATGGCCGAGGCGCCCGGGTCGGAGTCGAGCACGCTCGCCAGGGACTTCTTGTTCGGCACGTAACTCATCGCCGTCGCGAGCTTCTTCTGCGCGTCGTCACCCGCGAGTGCCTTGATGAAGGTGTACGCGGCTTCCTGGTTGCCGGAGGCCTCGGGGATGATCAGGTCGGAGCCGCCGGTGAAGACCGCACCCGGCTTGTCCGCGCTCTTGCCGGGGATCGGGAAGAAGCCGAGCTTGCCCTTGAGTTCGGGGTTCGCCTCCTCGATCAGCTTCGCACCGCCTGGCACCGCGATCACCTGCGCGACATCGCCCTTGGCGACGATGCCCACCTGCGGCGGCTCGGCCTCGTCGGAGTCCTTGGGCCCCTTGCCGAGCGCCTGGAGCTGCTTGTAGAAGTCCATCCCGGCGAGGGCCTCGGGGGTGTCGAGGGCGCCCTTCCACGTGTCGCCCTCCTGCACGGCCAGGTCGCCGCCCTCGTCCCAGATCATGCCGGCGAGGGTGTACCAGTTCTGCCCTGGCAGATAAATGCCCTGCTGCTTACCGGTGTTGAGCTTCCTCGTCGCGGCGAGCCATTCCTCGCGGGTGGTGGGCGGCTGCTTGATGCCGGCCTTCTCGAAGAGGTCGGTGCGGTAGATCACCACGCGGTTCGCGGCGTAGTACGGGATGCCGTACTGCTTGCCGTCGACCTTGCCCGGCTCGGCGAGACCCGGGATCCAGTCGCTGCCGCCGAGCTCTTCGACCTTGTCGCTGAGGTCCTTCACACCGCCGCTCGCCGCGTACTGCGCGACCTGGGTGTTGCCGACCTCGATCACGTCGGGGGCGTCGTTGGAGGCGAGGGCGGCGGTGATCTTCTGGCCGATCCCGTTCCACTCCTGGATCTGGATCTTGGCGTCGATCGTGGGGTTCTTGGCCTCGAAGTCCTTCTCGAAGTCGGTCTGGAACGCCTCGGAGACGCTGTCGCGCATCAGCCATACGTCGATGGTGGTGCGCTCCTTGCCGTCCCCCTTCCCGTTGCCCTTGTCGTCACTGCCACCGCATGCGCTGAGCGAGGCGGCGACCGCTAGTGCGGCGGCGCCTGCGAGGAGACGTGCTGACTTCATGACCCAGCCCTTTCGACCCACACGGGGATGACCAATTGGAAAGGTGACCAGTTGCTGATGGAGCAAGGTGGCATGGACCAATGGGGGCGTCAAGAGGCCTGGACCAATTGATAGTTGAGCAGGTGATCGGGCACGAAGCCCTCGCGGTCGACCGAGCGGCCATCGAGTTGACCACTTGCACGCCAAACCAACTGGTCACATCTGGTAAGGTCACCGCATGGACGGTGAATCCTCAGGAGTGCTGAAACGGGATCGCGTACGGGAGTTCCTGCTCGAACTTGTCGAGTCCCGGCACCCCGGCGATGCGATCCCCTCCGAGCGGACGCTCTGCAGCCGGCTCGAGGTCTCGCGCCCCACGCTGCGCGCCGCGGTGGACGAACTGGTCGCCATCGGCGTGCTGGTACGGGAGCACGGACGCGGAATGTTCGTCGCACCCGAGAAGATCACGCAGGAGATGGTCTCCGGCGACCATTCCCTCGCCCTGCCGCAAGCCGCGGGCGCCTGGTCGAGCCGGCTGCTCGAATTCACCACCATGCCGGCGGGCGCCCGGGTGGGACGACGCCTGCGCATCTCCCCCGCCGCCGAGATCACCTACGTCGCCCGTCTGCGTATAGTCGACGAAGCGCCGATGGCGATCGAGTACCTGCACATCCCGGCGGAGTTGGTGCCGGGTCTGACCGCCGAGGAGCTGGAAGGCGGCGACCTCTACGAGCATCTGCGCACCCAGCACGGCGTACAGGTCCGCGAGGCTGTCCAGTCGATCGAACCGACGGTGACCAGCGAGGCCGAGTCCCGCCTGCTCGACGTCCCGGTGCTCTCCCCCGCCCTGCTCTTCGAACGCCTGACGACGGACACCTCGGGCCGCAACGTCGAGTACGTCCACTCGGTGTACCGCGGCGACCGCTACCGCATCGTCTCCCGCCTCACCCTGGGCGCCTCCTCCGCGGCCTCGTCCCCCACCGAGGCCCATCACCCCGGAATGCCGCCGGGCGGTGCGGGGTTCGGGGCGGCCGTGCGGTCGATGACGCGGGGGGATGTGCACGGGGTGGACTAGGGCTGTCGGCTATCGACTGCCGACTGCCGACTGCCGGGCACTAAGCCAGCAGCCGCTGCCTGATCAGCTCCATCACCTGCGCCCGGGTGTACTTCCCGTTGTCGGCAGCGTTGAAGTGATTCCCGATGCGCACCGAGACCGCGAGCAGACAGCGGACCTCCACCTCGTCCTCGTCGGGGCAGAACGACGAGAACAGTGAACGCAGGTAGTCCATACGGCGGTTGTCCACCCTGCGCAGCCGCGCGGCGACGTCCGCGTCACGGCGGGCCCAGTCGCGGATCGCCATGTCCGCGGTGACGCCGCGCACCGGCCCGTCGGTGGCGGCCGCGACGATGCCGAAGAGCCGCTCCAGTCTGGCCCGCGCGTCTCCCCCGCCGCTGTCCACCTGCTCGATGACACCCTCGGCGACCTCGTACTCCCAGGTGTCGAGCATCTCGTTGAGCAGGGCGGCCCGGTTGCGGAAGTACCCGTAGAAGCCGCCCTTGCTCACGCCGAGCGCCTGCGCGAGCACCTCGATGCGCACAGCCTCGGGGCCGCCCGCCACCAGCGCCCGCAGGCCCTCCTCGATCCACTTCTCCCGCGGTGTACGGGCTGTCGCCATGGTGTGCGCCTCCTCACGTCCCGCCGAGTATACGGTGCCGTATAAATGGGTCTACGCTCGTTCTATACGTCACCGTATAGACAGGGGTTTGCTGATGCGACTTCCCCGAAAGGCCCACACCGACCGCCCCTGGCGCATCCACGAGATCGCCGGCGATTTCACCGTCGAGGACGTCTGGGCCCTGCCCACGCCCGGCGGACCCGACGACTTCGTCCGGCTTGTGCGCCAGCTCTCGGACGGCATGCAGGACGGAGTGACCGGAGACGGTCTCGTCTCGCGCGCACTGTTCGCCATCCGCTGGAAGCTCGGCGCACTGCTCGGTCTGGACAAGGCCGACAGCGGGGTCGACTCGCGGGTCCCCTCGCTGCGCGTCCGGATGCCGGCCGACCTCCGCGAGGATCCGCAGGGACCCGGCCTCGGCAGGTCCCCGTTCACCTCGCTGTACCTGCGGGACGACGAGTGGGCCGCCGAGATGGGCAACAAGACCGTGCACGCCGTGATGCACATCGGCTGGGTCCCGGACGGATCCGGCGGCTACCGCGGGCAGATGGCGGTTCTGGTGAAGCCGAACGGCCTGCTCGGCACGCTGTACATGGCCGCCATCAAGCCCTTCCGGTACGTGGGTGTGTATCCGGCGCTCATGCGCTCGATCGGCCGCGAGTGGCAGGCGAACGCAGCCGTCCGCACCTGACCGGTCAACTGCCCATGACGGCCGTCAGCCGGTCATGAGTGACATCAGACGGTCATGGGTCTCCGCGTCGGCCGCGGCCACAAGTCCCTGTCCCCCGGCCCCGATCGGCCCACCGTCCACGCCCGTCACCACGCACCCCGCCGCGCGGCACAGCGCGATACCGGCCGCGAAGTGCAGGTTGCCGGACAGGTCGCCGCCGTCCGTGACGTAGGCGGCACGCTTGCCGGCGGCGACCCAGGCCAGGGCCAGGGTCGAGGAGACCACTCGCGGGCGGAAGCTCTCGATGAAGCCGGGGTGGGCAAGCAGGTCAACCGCCCGGAATCCAGGTGCACTCGGGAACGGCGGGTCGAGGTTCACGTCGACGAGGCGCGTGGCGGAGGTGGGGGCGAGCGGGACGTCCGCACCCATGCCGCGCGAGGCCCAGGCAAGCGAGCCGTCCGTGGCGAACACCTCGCCGCTGAACGGGTCGGCCACCGCCGCCGCCCCGTCGCGCAGCGCCACGTTGACCGCCACGACCATGTTCCCGACGGCGTAGTTGAGCGTCCCGCACAGCGGATCCACCAGCCACTCACGGGCGCCGGAGCCCTGCCGGCCACCCTCCTCGCCGAGCACGGCGTCATCGGGCCGGGCTTCGCGCAGGACGGCCAGGATCGCCCGCTCGGCCGCCAGATCGGCGGCGGTCGCGAAGTCCCCCGCCCCCTTGTCGATCCGGGCGAGGTCCTGCCCGTACATCTCCCGCACCACATCCGCCCCGGCGCGCACGGCGGCCGTGGCGACCGCGGAATCATCAAGTCCCGTATACGAGTTGATCATCCCTGCAGCCTAAAGGGCTGCCGTGGTACCGCCCCCCGGCGGACCATGGCAGCCCCAAGTCCGCACAGGGTTACGCCGCGATCCAGTCGCTGGTGGCGATCACCGGCTGCACGCCGTCGCGGTGGATGGTGCCCTCGATCAGGCCGTACATCCGGTCCGCGGCGTAGTACACCTCGTTGTCATTCTTGAGGCCGAAAGGCTCCAGATCGACGAGGAAGTGGTGCTTGTTGGGCAGGTTGAGCCGGACCTCGTTGACCTTGGGGCAGCTGTCCAGGACGCGGTCGGCCATCGCGTGCAGGGTCTGCTGCAGCGAGTAGCTGTAGGTCTCGGCGAAGGCGTCGAGCATGTGGGTGCGGACCTTGTTGTACGAGCGGTCCCAGTCGAACTCCGTGTCGGCTGCGGCGGCCGCCGAGTAGGCCCAGCGCGAGGTGACCTTGGTGGCCAGGATGCGGTCGTACGCCTCCTGCAGGGTCGTGTACTTGTCCTTGATGAAGCCGTGGAACTCGGAGTTGGTGGAGTTCATGACGGTCAGATCCTTCAGACCCGAGATCACCTGGAGCTGGCCGGTGTACTCGCTGAAGGTGATCTGCGAGGTGCGCACCTCCTGGCCCTTGCGCACGAAGGAGTGCTGCTCCTTGCGCGTGGGCACGGAGATCCGCTCCCAGGCGTACTCCTCGATGCGGATCTGCGCCTCGTGGATGGGTGCCTGCGAGCCGACGAAGTGCTTGGCGAGCAGGATGCCGAAGGCCTCCGGCGAGGTGATGCCGTGCTCCTTGGCGAAGGCGTAGACCGTGTTCTTGGTGGTGTCCGTCGGCAGACAGTTGGCGTTGTCGCCGGTGAGGTGCACGTCGCGGAACTCACCGCGCAGCGCGACCGACACGTTCAGGTCGCGGATCTCGTGCCAGGAGCCGTCACTGCCCTTGCGGGTGACGTGGACGACGCGGTTCTCGGCCTTGCCGTACTGGTTCTGCGCGAGTACGTGCTTGCTCATCAGCCTGGTCCTTCGGGTACGTGGATACGTCGATCCCGTACGCCCGGCGTCCAGCGTCCGACCCCCCATTCGGAACGGACGCTCCCCGCCGTCCGGTCCGTTTCAGCGGACCGCCCCGGGTCTGACGTGCATCCCGGTCCGTCGGTGCCTACGGATTCCAGCACGCCGGGCCCGTGCCTCACAGGTGGCGGATCATCCAGGATGCGGGCGGGGATCTTGTGCGGTGAGACAGCCGATCCCCGCCCGCCGTACGTCAGTTGCCGCTCAAGCCCATGCGTCAGGGCTCCAGGCGCGCGATCCGCCCCTTCTCCCCCGAGGCCCAGCAGCCGAAGTCCTCGGCGCAGTCCACGGTGTCGAAGGACCCCGCGTCGAAGGCCCGCCAGCTGCGGCCCCCGTCGAGGGTCACATCCGTCCCCGTCGGGCCCACCGCAAGCGCCACGGACTTGGTGTGCGGCAGCCAGGTCACGCCCGAGCGGTAGGCGGGAACGGGTCCGGCGGACGCCTCCCAGGTGCGGCCGCCGTCACGGCTGACCGCGGAGGCCTGTGGCGAGGTCTGGTCGGGTCGGTAGTCACCGCCGACCGCGATGCCCTGCGTAGGGGAGCGGAAAGCGAGCGCGAAGACTCCGCGCGCCGGATCGCCGGCCGGGATCGAGGTCTCGGCGGCCGTCCAGGTAAGGCCCCGGTCCGAGGAGTGCAGGACGCGTGAGGTCGCGCCGCCGCCGGTCGCGAGCCATACGTCGGAACGGCCGTGGCTGACCAGGCACTGCCCGCTCGCCGCGAACCCCGCCTCACCGGTCTGCGCCGGCGGCATCCCCGCACTGGGCAGCACGCGCCAGCTGCGCCCGCCGTCCCGCGTGGACAGGATCCGGTACTTGCCGTCGACCGGATCGCTCATCGCGAGCCCGTTCTTGGCGTCGAAGAAGGTGATGCAGTCGTAGAAGGCCTTCGGCTCGTCGTTGCGGAACGTCTCGGTCCAGGTCGCCCCGCCGTCCTGCGTACGAAAGACGCGGGAGGCCTCGCCCTCGCCGATCGCGAGCGCCACGGCCCGCTTGCGGTCGAAGGCCTCGATGTCGCGGAACTGCAGTTCGCCGGCGCCGGGCGGCGAGACGTTCGCCCAGTTCGCCCCGCCGTCCGTGGTGCGCAGGACGGTCCCGTTGGAGCCGGCGACCCAGGCGGTGCTTCTGCTCACGGCGGCCAGACCGCGAAAACGCACTTCGGCGCCGCTGGGCTTGAGCTTCCAGCCCAGATCCTTCGTATACGTGGATATGGCCACGTCACCGGTTCGGGCACCACCGCTGTCCGCCGCCGCCTGGCCGGGCCCTGTGAGCACCGCCACCACCGCTGCGACACAGGCACCCGCCGCCACCGGACGGCGCATGCGCCTCGACTTCCCCATAGCTGTCATGCGCGGCGAAGCTAGCCGACGGTTCGAGGGGCGTCCAGAGGGCGCGGGTGCTTCAACACGTCGTATGCGGGCAGGTGTTGGGCCGTCCGGCTCATGTTCCGTACCTGCGGTGTCAACTCGGCAATGTCCCCCGCGCGGCGGTCGCGCCCACGCCCGCACGCCCCTACCGTGACGCCCAGCCTTCACCGCACGCGGTGACGCACGTCACGGGCGTTCGCGTGCACGGATCGAGCCGTTCCGCCGTCTATTCCACTGCAGGCCCATCCAGCCAGCCGTCGTAAGGGAGCCAGGGTTTGTCCACCGTCATCGAGCAAGACGTCGAGGCCCGACTCGTCGCCGCCGCGCCCCGGATGCCGACCATTCCCGCGACGCTCGCCTACGACCGCTGCGATCCGTTCGCCGTGCGGATGTCCTTCCCCGCGCCCGCCACCCTGGAGGGTGTGGAGGTGTCGTGGGCCTTCGCCCGCGAGCTCCTCATCGCGGGGATCGAGGGCCCGGCAGGCGAGGGCGACGTACGGGTGCGCCCGTACGGCTACGACCGGACCGTGCTCGAGTTCCACGCCCCCGAGGGCACCGCGATCGTCCATGTCCGCACGGGCGAGCTGCGCCGCTTCCTCAAGCGCGCCACGGCGCTGGTCCCCGCCGGGCGCGAGCATCTGCACCTCGACGTGGACCAGAACCTGGCGGAGCTTCTCGGCGGCGCCTGCTGACCGCGCCCGCCCCTTGGGTCAGCCGAGCAGTTCGTTCAGCTCGCCGTACTCCAGCGCGCCCGTCAGCTGGGTGTATCCGCCGGTGGTCAGCAGCTCCCTGGCCGCCCGCTGCACCAGGCCGTGCACGGCCTCCGCGATCCGCCCGCCGACACTGATCCGGGCGACCCCGAGCCCCGCGAACTCCTCCACCGTGGGCGCCCCGGCCCCGACCAGTACGTTCAGCGGTGCGTCGATCCCGTCGACGAGCTCCTTGACCAGGCCCTGCTCGACCACACCGGGCACGAAGATCCCGTCGGCGCCCGCCTCCCGGTAGACCGCGGCCCGGCGGACCGTCTCCGCGAGCCGTCCTTCCGCCTCCCCGATCCGGTGCAGATACACATCGGTGCGCGCGTTGATGAACAGCGGCACACCGACGCCGTCCGCCGCCGCACGGGCCGCCGCGATCCGCTCGGCCATCTCCTCGGTGCCGCGCAGACCGGTGTCCACCGAGTCCTCGATGTTGATCCCGACGGCACCGGCCTCGATGACCGCGCGCACGGTGACCGCCACCTCCTCGGGCGTGTGCCCGTAACCCCGCTCGATGTCCGCGGACACGGGCAGTTCGACCGCCGCGGCGATCCTGCGTACGGCCTCGACGGCGGCGTCACGGTGCAGGTGGTCGCCGTCCGCGGCGCCCAGCTCCCAGGAGACTCCGGAGCTGGTGGTGGCGAGCGCGGTGGCGCCGGCGTCCTGGACGATACGGGCGGAGGGAATGTCCCAGACATTGGCCAGGACGAGCGGCTGTCCGGGGGTGTGCAGGGCGTGCAGGGCGCGGGCCTTGGCGACAAGTGCTGCGGTGTTCGTCATGCCCTCACTCAATCAAGTCCGAGGGCATGACCGCTGGCGGAAATCCGACATGGATGCGCGAGCGCCCCGCAGCGTCGCCGCCGACACCGGCGCGGCCACCCCGCTACATCGCCGCCGACACCGACGCGATCGCCTGCACCATCGACCGCCGCACCTCGTGCACGAGGTGCGGGGCGGCCGGCTCCGCGTCGCCGCTGCGCTCGGCGAGCTGCTCGATCCGCCGCCGGTACGTGCGCCGCTCCCCCGCGCTGACCAGGGTATGCAGCCCGCCTTCACCGGCCAGCGCGATGAGGGCCGCATCGCGTACGGACACCTCGTCGAGCGGCCCGTTCCCGTGCAGCGCCGGCAGCAACTCCGTACGCAGCGAGTCGACGAAGTCGGGCCGGTCGAGGACGTAGTCGGTGTACGGAAAGACCCACAGTGCCCGCTGACGGACGCCGTGCAGGTATCCGCTCGCCGTGAGCTCGCGGCGCACCGCGTCCAGCGTGACCCCCGCCCGAGCGGCCGCCCAGTCGCGCCAGCCACGCGGCCGGGATTCCTGGATCAGGTCGAGAAGGCCGTCGAGAACAGCGTCACCGGTACGGGCGTCGAGCACCGGCAGCACGGCGGCGTCCCGCTCCGACAGAAGACCCCGCTGCACCAGTTCGGTGAGGGCTGCCGCCCGTACGACATAAGGGAGTTGGAGCCGGGCGGTCAGACGCGGCTTCACCGTGTCGTACGCGAGGAGGTACATCTGGACGGGCATCGAGAGCGAGCCGATGGCCATCGCGGCCTCCCCTCGGCGCCGGCGGGGCGGGCACCACCGGTCACGATAGAGATCGGTTGACACTTCGGCGAGAGCCGTCTTACGGTGTACGAGCTTCTGTTGCCGCCGAATGGAGAAGGACGTTGAAGGTCTGAGGTCCTGAGACACCGCGCTTATTGCAGTGATCTGTCACTGCGCGCGTCGTGTGCGACCTCGGTATCTGTGCCGTCCCTCTTGCGGAACAGGGCTTTTTTGTTGCCCTGAGACATCTCCCGGCCTCATCGTCGGCGGACTGTCCCGTCAGGACCCTCCCGAGCTGTCGCCACTGGTGTCTCGTACGTCGCCCACCACTCACCAAGCGACCCCTCGAGGCAGCCTTATGTCTACTTTCCCCACCTCCGTATCCGCCATCGCACTCGACTTCACCTGGCCCGACGGGACCGAGGTCTTCGACGGACTCCAGTTGGCCGTGGGACCCGGGCGTACCGGTCTGATCGGTCTCAACGGCTCAGGGAAATCCACCCTGTTGAAGCTGATCGCCGGTGAGCTCACCCCGACCGAAGGCACCGTCAGGATCGCCGGCGAGGTCGGCTATCTGCCGCAGAACGTCACGCTCGACACCACGCTCCGCGTCGACGAGGCGCTCGGTATCGACGCGACGCGCGCCGCGCTGCACGCCATCGAGGCGGGCGACGTGAGCGAGGAGCACTTCACCACGGTCGGCGACGACTGGGACGTCGAGGAGCGCGCCCTCGCGACGCTCGACCAGCTGGGCCTGGGCCACATCGGTCTCGACCGCACCATCGGCGAGCTCTCCGGCGGTGAGTCCGTACTGCTCAGACTCGCCGCGCTGCTGCTCATGCGGCCCGATGTGCTGCTGCTCGACGAACCGACGAACAACCTCGACCTGTACGCACGCCGCCGGCTCTACGCGGCCGTACAGGCCTGGTCGGGGGTCATGATCGTGGTCAGCCACGACCGTGAACTCCTCGATCTGGTCGACCAGATCGCCGATCTGCGCTCGGGCGAGGTCGTCTGGTACGGCGGCAACTTCACCGCGTACGAGGAGGCGCTCGCCGTCGAGCAGGAGGCGGCCGAGCGCATGGTGCGGGTGGCCGAGGGCGATCTGAAGAAGCAGAAGCGTGAACTGTCCGACGCCCATGTGACGTTGGCCAAGCGGGTGCGCTACGGCAACAAGATGTACGCCCAGAAGCGCGAGCCGAAGATCGTCATGAACGCCCGCAAGCGCGAGGCCCAGGTCTCGGCGGGCAAGCACCGCATCATGCACGAGGAGAAGCTGAAGGAGGCGAGGGAGCGCCTCGACGAGGCGCTCGTGGCCGTACGGGACGACGACGAGATCCGTGTCGACCTGCCGTACACCGCCGTGCCGCCGGGGCGTTCGGTGCTCACGCTGCGCGACCTGCGGCTCACGTACGGGTCCGGCGTGCCGGGCTGGTTCGAACTGCGCGGTCCCGAGCGGATCGCGCTGATCGGGCGCAACGGGGCGGGCAAGACCACGCTCCTTCGTACGATCACCGGCGAACTCGCCCCGCTCGAGGGCGAGGCGGAGGTCCATGTGCCGCTGCGCTTCCTGCCGCAGCGGCTCGACGTCCTCGACGGGGCCCTGACGGTCGCGGAGAACGTGGCGAAGGCCGCGCCCGACGCGACCAACAACCGGATCAGGGCGCGGCTCGCCCGCTTCCTGATCAAGGGCGCACGGGCGGACCAGCTCGCCTCGACACTCTCCGGAGGCGAACGGTTCCGTGCCGCGCTCGCCGCCCTGATGCTCGCCGAGCCGGCTCCCCAGCTCCTGATGCTGGACGAGCCGACCAACAACCTCGACATGGCCAGCGTGCGTCAGCTCACGGGCGCCCTCGACTCGTACGAGGGCGCGCTGATCGTGGCCAGTCACGATCTGCCGTTCCTGGAGTCGATCGGCATCACCCGGTGGCTGCTGCTCGACGGTGAACTGCGTGACACCTCCGTGGAGGAGGTGCGGGAGCTGATGGCGATGAACTGACTGAGCGTTTGCTCCGGTGAGGCCGAACCGACAGGCCTGGGCCGATGGCCCCGCAATGAGGCGCAGATCACGGGACCGAGGGCCTGCGGACAGCCGGAATACGGCCGTCCGCAGGCCCTCGCACCAGGACAAAACGGACCCCGCACCCCCCTGATCAGGGATCTCCTTTATGCGGCGCTTAACCTACGGTCTCGTAACCTACGAACCCGTAGGTACCGCGTCATTCCGTCATGCCCGGCGCCGTACCCGCGCGTCCCCCATGCCCCAGTCCCCAGGAGCACCCGTGACCCTCACCTCGCCCCACCTCGGCAGTTCGACCGGCTGGACCGACGCCCGGTTGCTGTACGCGCTGGAAGAGGTCGTGGAGAAGGAGCTCAACCGGCATCTGAAGGTCACCAAGGACTGGATGCCGCACGAGTACGTGCCGTGGTCCGACGGCCGTAACTTCCCCGGCTTCTTCGAGGACGGCGAAGCCTGGGACCCCAGCCAGTCGAAGGTCACCGAGATCGGCAAGATCGCCCTCGTGGTGAACCTGCTCACCGAGGACAACCTGCCGAGCTACCACCACGAGATCGCCACGCTCTTCGGCCGCGAGGGCGCCTGGGGCAACTGGGTGCACCGCTGGACGGCCGAGGAGGGCCGGCACGGCATCGTGATGCGCGACTACCTGCTCGCCTCACGTGCGGTGGACCCGGACAAGCTCGAGCAGTTCCGCATGATGCACATGTCGGAGGGTTTCGAGTCCGACAACCGGCACTCGATGCTGCACTCGATCGCGTACGTGGCCTTCCAGGAGCTCGCGACGCGTATCTCGCACCGCAACACCGGCCACCAGTCCGGCGACCCGGTCTGCGACCGCATGCTCGCCCGTATCGCCGCGGACGAGAACCTGCACATGATCTTCTACCGCAACCTTCTGAAGTCCGCGTTCGAGCTCGCGCCGGACCTGACGATGCAGGCGGTACGCGACGTGGTCGTGAACTTCCGGATGCCCGGTCACGGCATGCCCGGCTTCGAGCGTGCCGCCGCGCAGATGGCGATCGGCGAGGTCTACAACATGCGTATCCACCACGACGACGTGCTCGCCCCCGTCATCCGCTTCCTCAAGATCATGGAGATCGACGGTCTGGGCCCCGAGGGCCAGAAGGCCCAGGAGGAGCTCGGCATGTTCATGGGCGGCCTGGACGCCGAGGCCGCCAAGTTCGACGAGAAGCTGGCGGCACGCAAGGCGCGGATCGCGGCGCGCGCGAACCAGTAGACGCTGAGCGGTGGATGAGGGGCGGGCCGGTGCGGTCCGCCCCTCGGCTTTTGTGCGGGCGCTCCCCCAGCCCCCAGAACTCGCTACGCAACTGTCCTTGGCCTGCGGCATCATGCGCCCATGGCGTTCATCACCGCACGGGACCGGGCTGTCTCCTACCTCCTGTCACTGGCCGACCCGGCGGATGCCGCCCGTGCCGAAGAGCGGATCCGGGTCGCTCCGGCGGGCTCGGGGGACCTCGGGCACGAGGCGGAGACCGTCCGGCGTGCCTGGTCCACGACCCGGCGGCTGCCCGTCTCCGTTCTGCACTGGGTGATGCAGCAGGACGATCCCGAACTCAACGTGCTGGTCTGCCACCACCCTTCGGCGGACGACGCGATACGCCGCCAGATCCTGCGCGGTGTGCCGTGCGCACCGGGAACGACACGGTCTGTCCTCCGCGTATCGCCCCGGTTGAGCCGCACCGCCGAAGAGCCCCCGCTGCCGAAGCACTTCCACGCGCTGGGCCTGATAGGCACGCTGCGCGAGGCGCACACCATGGCGGCGGGGCGCTCGGCCGCGGCCATGGTCCTCGACCGGCACGACTGGGCCGCGGTGGCCCGGGCGGACACGGAGCGGGCGCTGCCGGGGTACACACGCTGGGCGCTGGCCGTGCGGCATGACTGCCCGCCCGAGCTGCGCCGGCAGTTCGGTACGCATCCCAAGTTCCACAACAGGGTGCGTGCGGCGGGTGCGTTCGACTCTCCCGAGCAGTTCGCCCTGGAGCACGCACCGGCCGTGGATGTGCTGGGCGTGCTCTTCCTGGGGCGCCGGCTGTTCCCGCAGCGCCTCACCGACGCATCGGACGCACTGCGTCCACTCGTGCGGGAGTATCTGGGCGGCTCGACGGAGGCGTGGGCCGTACTGGCCCAGCTGGTGGACGACTTCCAGGGCAGCACCGAGGAGTTGGTGATCACCGCGGGCGCCGTGGCCTGAGAGCGGGTCGCAGCCGGACCGGGGTGACTGGATTCGAACCAGCGTGTTCCGGATCTGGAGTCCGGCGCGACTTCCTCTGCGCTACGCCCCCGGCCCTGGCACCGGATCATAATCCGATCGCCCGTTGTCACAGCCTCCTGCTACCAATTACGCACGGGGACATCACGGGGGTGGAAGTGTGGAGGGGCGCCAGAGGCATGTGATCGATCTCGCCGACCGGCGTGCCGTCGAGGGCTTTCGCCCGGCGGCGCAGGAGACGGTGGCGGAGGCGGTGCGGCTCAAGGAGGCCGCCCTGCTCGACTTCGGGATGACCGAATCGGCCGTCGCCTCCTGGCTGTTCGCCAAGTGCCCGCACCAGATCGCGACGACGGCGGTGAGCACGGCGGCGGTGGTCGCGTCCGGCGACGGCACTTGCCTGCTCCTGTTCAACCCGGAGTTCTTCGTACGCCTCGGCCTGGACGGCGTGAAGTTCGTGCTGTTCCACGAGGCGCGCCATCTCGTGCACCGGCATCTGTTCGCCGAGCCCGAGCTGCGTGCCGACGCGGTCTTCGAGCTGGCGGCCGAAGTGGCCATCAACCATGTCGCGCTGATCCGGCTGGGGCGGGATTCGCTGCCGCTGCTCGACGGCGAGCCGACGGGCATCGACCCTCGGCAGATCCACACGCTGTACGTCGCCGATCTGCGGGCCCAGGGGCTGCAGCCCCTCGGATACGAGGAGTTCGTGCACACGGACCTGCGCGTGTACGGCGAGCTGCGCCGGATGAAGCACCCGCCGGTCGCCTCGCACGCGCTCTGCGTCCATCTCACGCATGAATCGCTGCCCGCCGATCCGGAGACCGTGGACGCTGTGGCCTCCTCGGTGCTGCTCAACTCGCTGCTCGCGGCACGGCGCGGACACCGGGGAGCGGAAGGGGAGTTGCTCGATCTGATGGGGCGCACCGAGGACTCCTCGCGGGCCGCGCGGCTGTGGGGGAATCTCGGCGCGGGCGCACTGCGCGGTGAGACCAGCCGCACCCGCCGGATCGACTGGTGGCAGCGGTGGCTGGTGGATGTGCTCGGTTCCAAACTCACCGACGGCGAGCGGCTCGTCTATCCGAAGAAGCGCGGCGCGCTGCTCGCCGCACTCGGTCAGGACCCGACGCTCGCGCGCCGCGGCCCTGTGCGGCAGAAGGTGCTGGTGATCGCGTACGACACCTCGGGATCAATGCCGAACCAGGTGATCGAGTGGCTGACCGCGCTGGTCGGCGAGATCGACGGGGTCGAGGCGCACTGGCTGGCCTTCGACGGCGAGGTCTGGCCCTTCCGGCCGGGCGAGCGGGTGCTCGGCGGAGGCGGCACCAGCTTCCAGGTGGTCGTGGACTACGTCGAGGGACGCAGCACCGTCGGCGGACGGCTCTTCGAGGAACGTCCGGACGCCGTGGTCGTCCTCACCGACGGCTATGCGCCCCCGGTCACACCCGCCGAGCCCGACAAATGGATCTGGCTGATCACCGAGGGCGGCGACGACTGGCCCGAGACCCACTCCCCCGCGATGGACTGCCATCGCGTCACGACAGGATCGAGATGACGAGTACCACCACCGCGCAGGCACCAGGCGCCAAGCGCGTCCTGTCCCGCCTCGAGGAGTTCATCGACGCGATGATCGACCTCGGGCAGACCGGGCAGATCTTCGGCGAGCACGGCATCGGCAAGACGGCCACGTTCTTCTCGTACGTCGAGGAGGCCCTCCCCGACGCGACGCTCGTCTACGTGCCGGCGGCCAACCTCACCCCGGACGATCTCCTCGTCAACGCACCGGTACGCGATCCGCGCTCCGGTGAACTGGTGCTGCGCCAGCTGGTGATGAGCCAGCTGAAGCCGGGACGGCCGTTCGTACTGCTCATCGACGACTCACTGCAGGCCGGCGACACCATCCAGTCGCAGCTGATGCAGATCGCCTGCGACTGGACGCTCGGCGAGCACGATCTGCGGGCGCTCGGCTGTATCGGTGTCTTCCTCACGGACAACGAGTCGCTGGCCGAGACCTCGGCCCGGCGCAGCGATCTCGCGCTGCTCGACCGGATGGTGACCCTGCGGATCACCGCCAACGACACGGGATGGCGTGAGCACCTGAGCGCCAAGTACCGCGAGTGGGACCTCTGCGGGGTGTTCACGGTGTGGGCCTCTCTCAGCCCTGCGCTGCGCGAACTCCTCTCACCGCGCACGCTGGACCACATCCTGGCCAACGCCCGCGAGGGCTTCCCGCTGCGCTGGGCGCTGCCCCTGGTGGGCGGTGAGCGGCTGCGCCTGGAGGACGGCGAGGCGCCGGGAGCGGGCAACCGGACGTCCGAGATCCTCGACCGGATCGCCGAGGCCCTCGGCGTACCCAATCCGTCCCGTATCGCCGATCCCGTCCGCCAGGTGGTGCGGGCCGCTCTGCGCAACCGCTGGACGGTGCTGCTGCAGGGCCCGCCGGGCTGCGGCAAGACGGAGCTGGTGCGCGAGACGGTACGCGAGGGGCTCGGGGGGCGTGATCCGCTGTACTTCTCGCTGCCGGTCACGAACGTCGAGGACCTCTGCGCCCCGGTGCCTTCGGCCGACGGCACGCTCGACAACCTGCTTGCCGCGCGCTTCACGGGGCCCGAGCCGAAGGCGATCGTGTGGGACGAGTACAACCGGCCCAAGGACAAGGCGGCGTTCGCGAAGCTGATGGAGATCACGCAGGAGTGGTCCCTCGCGGGGCGGCGGATCGCGAACCTGCGCGCTCAGATCGCGGTCCAGAATCCGCCGTACCACCTGGGCCGCAAGCTGCTCGTGTCACGCAACAACATCGCGCAGGCCTCGCGTTTCACCGCCTCGCTGACCGTCGAGCCGGGCGACATCCCCGCCAATGAGTGGCTGATACGCCAGTACGGCGCCGATGCCGAGACCGTCCTCGAGTGGTGGAAGCACGACATCGACGAGGACGGCCGTGCGTGGATCACCAAGCGCACGATCGAGCGGCTGATCAAGCTGCACCGCAAGGGACTTCCGCTGCACATGGCGACGGTCTACCTCGGTGACGGCGAGTACGCGCCGGTGCCGCTGACGGCGCTCATGGACCGTCTCGCCCAGCGGCAGGTGACCGGGCTGCGCGAGCTGGCACGGGATCTGACCGGCTGGGAGGAGCGGCTGCGCAAGGCGGCCGGGCAGTCGAGCGAGGGCGCCGACGACACGGATGTGGTGCACCAGGTCCTCGCCAACGCCGAGCTGTCCCAGCTGCGTAAGCACCGCAAGGCGGTGACGCGGCTCGTCGCGCTGCTTCCGGCCAAGCTGCGGGCCACGTATCTCGTGGGTGCGGCAGCCGAGCAACAGCGCTTCTGGACGGAGGTGTTCGTGTCACTGCGCAAGCGGTGATGCACCCGTACCCGCTACTCGGGATCTCCGGCCGGCGCGGTGCGGTGCACGCTGCGGACGGCGGCGACCGCCGGGGGCGGCTGAGGGGCGGGGACATGGGCGCTCAGCTCGTTCAGCCGCCTCTTGATGCTGCCCGCGATGGACGTGCCGAGGACGAAGCGGGTCGCGGTGGCGGCGTGCGGAGCCGTGTCGAGCAGCTTGTGCGCCTCACGGCTGCGCAGTCCGGTGTGGCTCAACACCAGGTGGGCGAGACGGTGTTCGCGCGCGGCGAGTGCGTCGGCGATGGTCGTGGCGGCGTCCAGGTCGAGCCGGTTGTCGGCTGCGCCCAAGGTGCCGGCCGCGCGTACCCGGCCGAGGTCGAGGACTTCCACCCCGGCCCTGGCCGCGGCGGACACGAGGCGGGCCGCTGCTTGCGGCCCGATGCCGTTGCTGGCGACGGACAGACGGCTCAGTCTGCCGTACGGCGCCGACTCCAGCGCCTCCGTGAGAGGCAGAGCGCCCTGGTCACCCAACTGGGCGGCGGATACGTAGAGTTCGCCGATCGCTCCCGCCCGCACCAGCGCGCCGAGAATGCGGCCTCCCGCCGCACCGAGCGGATTCCCGCCGACGAACAGCCGCTCCACCGTGCGCCCGGCGTTCGCCGCCGCGAGCAGCGCGTCGACCAGTACGGCCAGCCCCTGCGGATCCAGTCCGGTCTGCACCAGGTCGAGGGTGCGCAACGTGCGTATCGCCTCGATCAGTTCGGCCGCGGCCCGGCCGCCCGCGGATCCCAGCGGGTTGCGCTTGAGCCAGATTCCGGCCACCACGGTCGGCGAGGCCCGCAACTGGTCGGCGATACGGCAGGCGCCGGGGGCGGTGATGCCGTTGCAGCCCAGGTACAGGGTTTCGACCGGACTCTCTTGCGCTGCCTTGGCCGCTTCGACCGCCCCCTCGTCCCCGAGGCCGTCGGTGCCGAGCAGCACATGCCGGACCTGTGCGCCCTGTTCACCGGCGCCGGCCCGAGCCGACTCCCGGAGCGCGTCGGCCACCAGGGCCGCGCCCGCCGGGCCGAGTTCCTGTTTGCACAGGTCGAGGCGGCCGTCGGGCAGCGCTGTGCCGGCGGTGAAGTCGATGCGTTCACCGGCGGGCAGGCCACCGCGCAGCCAGTCGAGCAACGGCGCGAGATCGGCGAGCGGCCGGGGCACGACGCTCGGCACACCCGCGAACGGCACTCCCTCAGGACCCGTCACCACGCCGCCTCCCGGTAGTCCTTGAGGAACACCCCGGACACGGGGCTGCCGGCCTCGCCCCGCACGATCGGGTCGTACACGCGGGCGGCGCCGTCCACGATGTCGAGCGGGGTGCGGAATCCCGCCCCTGCCATCCGGGCCTTCTTGGGCGCCGGATTCTCATCGGTGATCCAGCCCGTGTCCACGGCGCACATGTGCACACCCTGCTGGGCGAGTTCGGCGGCGCTGGTCCGGGTCAGCATGTTCAGGGCCGCCTTGGCCATGTTGGTGTGCGGATGCCCGGACATCTTGTTGCGCACCGCGAACCGGCCCTCCACCGCCGTGACGTTCACGATGTAGCGGCGCGGGCGCGGGGAGGCGAGCAGGAGGGGCAGCAGCCGGTCACACAGGAGCGCCGGTGCCAGCGCGTTGACGAGCTGTGTCTCGAGCACCTCGGCCGGATCGAGCGAGCCGAGCGTGGCCGACCAGGAATTCTCCGGAGCGAGATCGGGCAGCAGTCCGGCCTCGTCCCCATCGCGCAGCAGCAGCTCCAGCGCACCCTGCGTGCCCGGTGCGAGCTCCCGTATCGGCCGGAAACCTGGCGCCGACCAGGCACCGGGCGGCAGTTGATCCGGTTCACCGGCATTGAGCAGCGCATACGACTCGGGCGGGCGGCGCACGGTCTGGGCGGCGTTGTTGACCAGGATGTCGAGCGGGGTACCTTCCGCCCTGAGCCGCTCGCACAGTCCGAGCACCTGCCGTGGATCGCGCAGATCCACGGCCACCACGGTGAGCCGGTCGAACCAGCCCTCGCTGCCGGGCGCGGCCCGGAACCGGCGCAGGGTGTCGGCCGGGAACCTGCTGGTGACGGTGAGCCGAGCCCCGTCGCGGAGCATCATCAGAGCGAGCTGGAAACCGATCTTCACCCGCCCGCCGGTGAGCAGCACACGCCGCCCGGTGAGGTCGGTGAACAGTGCGCGCCGGTCCCGGTTCTCGGTGGCGCATACGGGACACAGCCGGTGGTAGAAACCGTCGACCTGGCGGTACGCGGTCTTGCACACGTAACAGGTACGCGGCTTGCGCAGGTCTCCCAACGCCGCGGTCTTCTCGTCGGCGTCCGCAAGCGGGGCGTCCTCGCGCCGGTCGGCGGCACCGGTGGCGGATCGCGCCATGAGCGCGGCATCATCGGCCGACCGCTCCGCGCCGCGCGCCTTGCGGCGGCGCAGCCGGCCGTCGCGGGCGAAGGAGGCCGCGACCTGCTCGGCACGCAGCCGCACCGGGTCGTCGACGGGGAGCGCCCGCAACCTCCCCATGAGCAGGTCGAATTGTGCGAGCTCGGCCGCCGAGAGTCCGGTGGTCACCGATTCGTCCGCGACCGCCGGATCGCCGTCGCCCATCCCTGCCCGCCCCCGTTCGTTCTCTGCTCCGTGATCCCGGCCGGATTCGAACCGACGTACCCGCCCTGAGAAGGCGGCGCGCCTGCCTCTGCGCTACGGGATCCCCAGACCTCGGCTCAGACCGGGCCGGACGCCGCCCGGACGACCGGATTCGAACCGGCGTGTCCCTCTTAGCCAGAGGGTGCGCCTGCCTCTGCGCTACGCCCGGACGGCGCCGTCATCATATGAGCCCCCCGCACTTAGGCCGAACCACCCCGTTTACGAACCCCCCGCCCAGTGCCACGTTGCCCCCATGGCGCAGACCCACGAGTGGATGTTCTACGAGGTCATGTGGCGCGGCTGGACGCGCAAAGCACTTCCCGTTCCGTGGTGGGCGCGGCAGGCGTTCCGGGCCTGGAGTGATGATTTCGACCGGGGGACGTACGAGTCGAAGGAGGCGGCGTTCGCCTCCAACGCCCTGTACCGGTACTGGCACATGGTCGGGGTGAAGGACCACCGCCAGGAGACTCTGGTCGGGCAGGCCGGAGAGGTGGAGCCGGTCTACGACAAGTACGTGCTGGCGTTCTTCCTCTACGACCCCGCCCACGGGACCGTGCATCTGCCGCAGCTCGCGGAGGGCGAGGCGGTCGGGCAGCGGATGCAGGAGCCGCATCTGCCGACCGTCGTCAGTACGTATCGGGGCGAGCATCAGGTCACGCTCACGGAGCGGATCTTCGCCGCGCCCGTGGGGGCCGGGCAGCGGGCCGTGACCGTCGTGCAGGCGAGTGCGCGGTCGAGCGACGGGGCGCCGAAGGAGGGCTGGCTGTGTGCGGCCGTGCTGCCCGCGGGGCCGAGCGGGTTCCAGCGGCACGACAGGAAGGGGCAGTTGCTCACCGACCGGCGGGTGACGTATCTGCGGTACGCGCCGGATCAGGCTCTCGTGGAGACGAACACCGGATGGGGACCGGCCTTCGACACCGCGCCGGAGCAGTTCGGTGTATACGGCAATCCGGACGGTTCGTACGACCCCGACTCGTATCTCGAACGCAGTCCGTTCCACGATCTGACGCACGGCGGCAAGCTGAACGGTTCGACGCTCGCCGAGGACCAGGTGGCGGGGCTGTGTTCGGCGGCCTTCGCCTGGCCGTTCCGGGTGAGCGGCGAGGAGGAGTTCCAGATCACCGTGCGGCTGCCCGTCGACACCTTCCAAGGCGCCGACGATCTCGCCGAGCTCCGCTCCGTAGGGGCCGAGGAGCTGCGGGCGGCGCATGAGGCGTTCTGGGAGAGCAAGGTCAACGGGAGCGGGTTGCAGCCCGAACTGCCGCACGAAGTGAGCCACTTGGCGGATCTCTTCCGGCAGGCGCGGGCGCAGCTGCTCGTGCTCTCCGACAACGGGGAGATCCATCCGGGGCCGACCGTCTACGACTCGTTCTGGATACGGGACTCCTCCGTCGAGGCCACCGCATGCTCGCTCGTCGGCGATGAAGCGCTGGCCGAGCGGCAGCTCGGGACGCACTATCCGCTGAAGTTCAACCGGGGCGGGGGGCGGATCGGGCCCTGCGCCGAGTACGGGTTCTACGGCGGGCCGCACGAGCGCGACGACCGGGAATGGGACTCCAACGGGCAGGCCCTGTGGGCGCTCGGGCGGTTCGACCGGACGCATCGCGGCGGGTTCGGCGCGAAGATGTACAAGCCGTACGTCCTCGACGGTGCGCGCTGGCTGCGCGACAACCGGGACGGATTCGGGCTGCTGCACAGCGGCTGGAGCGCCGAGCATCTGGGCGAGCGCGACAAGCCGCACTACTGGGACGACCTGTGGGGGCTCGCCGGCCTCCACGAGGCGGCGCGGCTCGCGGAGCGGCTCGGGGCGCCCGAAGTGGCGGAGCTCTGGGGTGCGTTCGACGATCTGTTGGCCGCGACGGCCGCATCGGTGCGGTGGGTGCTCGGTGAGCAGCGGCGGCGCGGGGAGTGGGAGACGTACATCCCGACCGGCCCGGGCGATGTCGGCCGGCGCGACTCGACGATGATCGGGGCGGCGGCGTACTTCCATCCGCTGCGCCTTCACATGGGCAGCAAACTGGGCGAGGACATCGACCTGGCCGCACGGCACACGCTCGACACCATGTACGCCCACTGCGTGAGCGGGGGCTTCCGGCACGACGCCGCCTGGAACGCGTACGGCCCGTATCTGACCATGCAGCTGGCGCACGCGTATCTGCTCGCGGGCGATCCCGAGAAGATGGACCGGCTGCTCGGCTGGACCGTGGCCTCGGCCTTCCCGCGCACGGGCGGGCAGCCCGCGGCGGTCGGCGCGTGGAACGAGCAGCACGCCTACACCGTCGCTTCGGACTTCGCCGAAGTGCCGAACAGGCCCTGGTACATGGGCGACATCCCGCACGGCTGGGCGGCGGCGGAGTATCTGCTCCTGCTGCGCGACATCCTCTTCTTCGAGGCGGACGAGGACCGCGATCCGCATCTGTACATCGCACCGGGTGTGCGGCCGCACTGGCTCGGCGAGGGCGAGATGATCGGCTTCGCGCGGGCGGCGACGCTGTTCGGCGGGGAGTTCGGCTACCGGCTCACCCATCTGCCCTCGCAGAGCCGGGTGAAGGTGGAGATCCTGCGGGCTCCGCAGGGAGTGCGGTTCGTCTATCCCTGCCGCTTCGGACGGGTCACCGGGGTGTACGTGGACGGGGAACCCGCCGATGTGGCGGGAGACGACGTGCGCGTTCCCGCGGGGGCACGGAGGTTCACTGTCGAGTACGCCCGGCAGCCCTAGCGTGCCGGGTCACGGCCGCCTGCGCCGCAGCGCGTGGCGCTCCTTCTCGGAGAGCCCGCCCCAGACGCCGAAACGCTCGTCGTGGGTGAGGGCGTAGTCGAGGCAGGCGGCCCGGCCCGTACAGGAGAAGCAGATGCGCTTGGCATCGCTCACCGAGGCGCCGGGCTCCGGGAAGAAGAACTCCGGGCCCGTCTGGGCACAGAGCGCTTCCTCGTGCCAGGTGGGTGCGGGGGTGGGGGTGGCTGCGGTCGCGCGGGGCATGGAGGGAGCTTGGCGCGTACGGCGAAACGTTCGATCAACGAGCGATCAACGGGGGCTTCGGGGGTGAGGGCGGTGAAGGGCTGTCCCCCGGCGCCACCGGCCACTACCTCTCTTTCCCGGGCCCCCGCACCCGCCGATTACCGATGGCGCCACCCCTTTGTGCAAGATGGGCCCCATGACCGAGATCCGCACCCCCCGTCTCCTCCTCCGCCGCTGGTACGACAGCGACCTCGCGCCCATGGCGGAGATCAACGCGGACCCCCGGGTCATGCGCTGGGTCGGCGACGGCTCGGTGCGCGACCTGGACGAGACGGCCGGGGACATCGAGCGCTGGGAGGAGGAGTGGGACGACGAGGGCTTCGGCCTCTTCGCCGTCGAACTGCTCGCCTCGGGCGAACTGGCCGGGTTCACCGGCCTCACCGTCCCCTCCTTCCTGCCGGAGGCCGAGCACGAGGTGGCCGTCTGCTGGCGGCTCGGATCGCAGTTCTGGGGCCAGGGATACGCCTCCGAGGCCGCGCACGCCACGCTGGAGTTCGCGCTGCAGGACCGCGGACTCGACCGTGTGATCAGCATCAGCCGCGTGGGGGACGAGGCCTCGGCGAACGTCATCCGCAAGCTCGCCATGGAGCAGGAGCAGGAGACCAAGCACCCCGAGTTCGACCTCGCGCTGCAGGTGCACGGCATCGATCTCACGGAGTTCCAGGCGTGATCCCAAGCGGCCGGGCGGATCGACCGCACTAGCAACGGGCGGATCAGCCGAGCGGCGGGCGGATCAACGGCCCGTGACCGCATGCTCCGTGAACTGTCCGCAGACCCGGAACCCGAGCCGCTGGTAGACCGGCTCACCCTGTTCGGAGGCCTGCAGTACGGCGACCCGGTAGCCGTGCGTGAGAGCGGTGTGCAGGGCGGCCAGGGTGAGGGCTCTGCCGTGGCCACGGCGGCGGTGCGCGGCCAGGGTGCAGATGTTGTAGATACCCGCCACGCCCGCGTGCAGGAAGGTCTCCGCGCTCGCCACGGGCCGCCCGTCCTCATATCCGACCAGGTAACGGGCCGGGCCGTCGGGCGTGAGGGCCCGGTCGACCGCACGCCCGTAGAACGCGGGGACGGTCACCGACGGCGGTGACCAGTTGGCGGCCAGGACCTGGGCGTAGTCCGCGAGCTGCACGGGCGAGCGGACCATCTGGATGTCCAGGCCGTTCGGCTCCGGTTTCGTCAGGGAGTCGTCGAGTTCGGCCCACATGGCGCTCGCCTGCTCGGCGGCCGGCGCGCCCGCGGCGCTCAGCAGCGCGGAGAGTTTGTGCGGGGCGGAGGCGGGACCGACCCACCAGGAGAACGGCCGCCCGCGTGCGACCAGTTCATCGAGGATCTCGGCGATACGGCGCTCCGCGGCGTCCGGCGCGAAACGGGCCGCGGCCACGATGTTGAAGGTGTCGTCCTGCAGTCCACTGTCCGCGATCACCAGATCCGCGGCCTCGAGGACACTCGCACCGGGCAGGCCCCGGTGCAGATGACAGGCACGCTCGGCGAGGTTGCGCTCACCCGCCGCGGCCAGATCGGCCGGGGTGGGGTGGTCGTGCGCGGTGCGGCGGCTCATGGCAGTCCAGTGTGGTGGATGGCCGCGCGACGCGTGGGCCGGTCGCCGAACCTGGTCAGGCCACCGCTTGCAGATGGCGCTCGTCGCGCACCGGGGTGCGGTCCGCGCGGGGCAACTCGTCCACGGCGGGGCTGCGCGTCAGGACGGCGAGCAGGGTGGCCGGACGGCTGGTGCGGTTGGTCAGGGTGAACAGCTCACCGCGCGGGACCATCACACAGGCACCCGGCCGCAGCGTGATCCGCGCGCGCCCGGGGTCACCCACCTCGACCTCGCCGTCGATCCCGGTCAGGAGCGCCTCGGAGTCCTCGTACGCGTACGCCTCCGTGGCGGTGCCGGCGAGCAACTGGATCCGCGCGGCGGCGAGTTCCTCGAAGGGCGCGCCCTGCGGGTCGAGGCGCGTGACGGGCTCCCCGTCCCGTACGGGACGGGTGTCTATGCGGATCGGGTACATCGAGACTCCCGGGGATCGGGCGTGGGGTTGCCGTGGGGCTTGCCATGAGGGTCGCCGTGTGGGGCCGTGGGGCGAGGGGCCCGGACGACACTTGCCGATTATCGCATCTCGGACATTTCACCCAACACGTAGGTAGGCCCGCGTGAGAAACAGCAGGTCAGGGCCGCACCGGGCTCGCAATCGCGGAGCGCACCCCGGCGCAGGCACCCTGCGGGGGCTGCTGCGGGAAGTGCTCCGGTGGACACCGCTCCACTTGTCCTGTTCCGGGGCGGTTGTCAGTGGGCGGTGCCAGACTCGGAAGCGGTAGGCAACGGGACCCCACAAAGGAGTGAATCATGCTCACCACCCGCACTGTCACCGGCTCTCTCGTCTGGGTGGACCTCGGCACCCCGGACATCGCCGCCGCCAACGCGTTCTACGGGGCGCTCTTCGGCTGGGAGGCACAGGCGGCCGAGGAGTTCGGTGGCTATGTGACGTACCGCAAGGACGGCAAGGCGGTCGCCGGCGGTATGCAGGTCTCGCCCGACGAGGGCGAGACAGCCTGGGGCGTCTACTTCCAGGTGCCCGACGCGGACGCGACCGCGAAGGCGATCGAGCAGGCCTCGGGCACCGAGCTCATGGCGCCCATGGATGTCGGACCGCTGGGGCGTATGGCGCTCTTCGGCGACCCGGCAGGCGCGGGCTTCGGTCTGTGGCAGCCCGGCGAGATGAAGGGGTTCGAGCTCGTCAACGAGCCGGGCGCCCTCAACTGGGTCGAGCTCTACACCACCGACGTCCCCGCGGCCGCCGCCTTCTACAACTCGGCGCTCGGCCTCGGCACCAGCGCGGTCGAGTTCCCCGGCGGCTCGTACACGACCGTGCACCCTGCGGGCACGGACGCCGAGGCGATGTACGGCGGCCTGGTCGACCGTACGTCGGACCCGGTCGAGGCCGAGCGTCGGCCGCACTGGATGGTGTACTTCGAGGTCGCGGACGTGGACGCGTCCGTGGCCAAGGCACGCGAGCTCGGAGCGAGCGTGCAGATGGAGCCCACGTCCATGACGGGCGTCGGCCGCCTCGCCAAGATCACCGACCCGTTCGGCGCGCGGCTCGCACTGATCAAGGGCGATCCCGACCAGGCGTGAACTTCCGCGCACAAACCTGGGGCCTCGCGCGGACGGCGCGCGAGGCCCCTGCGTTCGCGCTTGGCCGTCAGCCCTGGGCGCTCGGGTCCGCGAGCAGCGCCCGCAGCCGCCTCACCTCGGCGATCAGGCGGGGCACGTCCTGACGGGCGCCCGCGATGAAGGCCGGATCCGCATCCAGCTGCCTGTCGGGACTGAGCACCTCCCGGCCGCCGCCCGCTCGGCCATATCGACAAGGTCGGTCTCGGGGAGTGCCGCGTCCATGGGCATGGCCAGATCATTCATCCCCGCCGACGCCCGGTCCGGAGAACGGACCGGGCGGCTCGACGGTCATTCGTGGGACATCAACAGGGACAGCGCTCAGACGACGTACGGCACCAACGCCTTGCGTTCGGCCGGGTAATCCGCGAACTTCTCCCGGTACCACCGATGCGTGGCCAGCGCCCGCGGCACCAGGTTGCCGAAGGTGATGAGGAAGATCACGACGCCCGGCAGTCCCCAGGTCAGGAGTGTGAAGCCGGCCCACGCGATCAGCTCGCCCAAGTAGGCGGGGCTGGTCACGTAACGGAAGCCGAGACCGTACGGGATCCTGTACTCCGTCGTGCCGGGATCCGCCTTGTCGCGCAGATTGCGCACGATCCGCTCCGAGCTCACCAGGAGCACGAAGCCGCAGAGATACACGGCCGCACCGAGCAGGAAGCGCGGGTCCGTCAGCCAGTCGCTGCCGTAGCGGCCGAAGTAGTCGTGGCTGAAGAGCATCCCGTTGAGATAGCCGTGCAACGTGGTCACGAACATGCCCATACCGAGGACCATGACACTGAAACTGGCGGCCTTGCCGGGGACTTGGCGGATCGCGAGGGGAAAGAACCAGCCCCGGTTGCCGTAGTGCAGCACCCAGATCGCCGCCAGGACGAGGGAGGCCGGCTCGAACCGGTGGGGACCGGAGAGGTACGCCACCGCGAAGACCACTGTCGCCGGGATCTCCATCAGCCACCAGCCGAGCTTCGGGTTGAGGCTGAGGCCGTACTTGGCGCTGGCGAAACGGCCGTACGGGCTCTGCGTGATCAGGCCGCCGATCAGGACGAAGGCGGTGAACGCGAAGGCGACCGTCAGGACGGTGTCGTAGACGGCGTTTCCGGTGTACCAGTTCATAGGTGATCCCCCACCGTGGAAAGTGGAACGCGTTCTACCACGGTGGGCTTCAGGCCGGAAGCCCGGTCAGCACCTGCGCCCCGGCCATCCGACCAACCACCCTGCTCCCGACCAACCACTCAGTGGTGGCGAGCCGCCCCCTCCGCCGACTTCGACGACTCCTCCACCGAGCCCTCCGCCGCGCCCTCCGTATGCCCCGCATGCCCCGCATGCTCCTCATGCCCGGGAATCGTCCCGTCCGGCTTCGCCACCAGGAAGAACCCGGCCATCCCCATATCGGAATGGCTCTGCACATGGCAGTGGTACATCCAGGCGCCGGCCCCGACGCCCTCACCCGCGATGATCTGGAAACCGAAGGAGTCCGCGGGCCCGACGATCTTGTTGTCGATCACCGGCGACACGTCCTCGGGCCCGGAGAGCATGCCCGTACGGTTGTCCGCCCAGCGATGACCGTGCATATGGAACGTGTGGTAGAACTCGCCGTGCGTGATCATCACGATCTCCACCCGGTCGCCCACCGTGGCCCGGAAGTCGGGGCCCGTCTTCAGGTTGTTGATCGTCATGTCGTTGAAGACGATCGTGAAGGTCTTCTGCGGCAGCAGATCGCCCTGGCGCCGCACGATCAGCGGCCCGTACAGACCCTTGCGCAGCCCTCCGGTGCCGTGATCCGTGCCCACGACGTGGTCGTGGTAGTGCCAGTAGCCCGCGCTCCCCTGCCGCCACGTCCCGTCCGCACGCCGCTTCGGGGCGTGGGTGCGCCAGGTGTACGTACGTGAACCACCCGGCTCCACATGGGAGTTGTTGTGCCGGGTGCCGTCGCTGGTGATCTCGTAGTCCACGCCATGGGGATGCAGGGAGACATCCACGTCCATGGTGTTGATGACCTCGATGTGCAGGGTGTCGCCCTCGACCATCTCGATCAACGGCCCGGGTATGGACGCCTTGCCCGGCTCGAGGCCGTAGCCCATCTGCCCGTCGGCCAGCTTCTCCGCGTACAGCGTCAGATGCCGTACCGCGCCGCCCGCGGGCGCCACCGCCGCCGACACTCCCGCAGAGGCCTCGCTGCCCGAACCCGCCACTGACATCGATGTCACACCGGCCGCGACCACCGCACCACCGGCCAGCAGCCGCCGGTTGAAGACGCGTCTGCCGAGGTTCTCGAGACTGCTGCCCGCTTGCTCGGTCATCTACGAACTCCCCATACCGGTACGGAGGTTGTTGAGGCTGACGTGACCTCAGGGACGGGCACACCGTAGCGACGAGATCTTCGTTTATCCACACTCAGGACAAAGTTCGGGCCAGTTGAGTCATAGCTATTGGCGAGATGAGCAAAGCCGTCTAGCTTCCTACGCGCTGTTGCCGTAACGGATGAGGGGTGGGTGAACACATGCGGCTACCACCGCATCAACAGCCCTGGAAACACCGAGGGTTGAGCACGGCCAGACGCAGATCCCGAAGGGCCTGGGCCGCGGGGATAGCGGCCGGGGCGGTGACGGCGGGGCTGCTCGCCACCTCACCGGCCACCGCGCGTCCCTACCCGGACCCGCCGCAGGACGGACCGCGGAACGCAACCGAACTGACAACGATGTCGCTGCCGTCCCCGCCGGGCACGAGCAATGTGCGCGTGCTGGTCTTCTACGCCTCGGCCACCGCGGAGTCGCCGGTGGTCAACGCCGGGATCGAGGCCATCGAGCGGATCGGCCTGACCGGTCCCGAGAACCAGCGCTTCACGATCACGGCCACCGACAACGCGGCGGTCTTCACCAACGAGAAGTCGCTCGGCAAGTTCAACGCCGTGGTCTTCCTGACCGGCGGCGGCGATGTCCTCGACGCCGAGCAGGAGTTGGGCCTCGAGGCGTACATGGAGGCGGGCGGCGGTTTCGTCGGTCTGCATGACGCGGCGCGTACGGAGCCCTACTCGGACTGGTTCACCGGTCTGATCGGCGCCCGGCCCGCCACGGGCAGCGGTGCGACCGCACAGCGCGCCACCGTCGAGGTCGGCGACCGTCAGCACCCGGCCAACACGGGGCTCCCGCTGGAGTGGAAGCGTCCCGACAAGTGGTTCAACTGGAAGGAGAACCCGTCGGGCAAGGTCCACACGATCGCGCGCGTCCGCGAGTCGACGTACACGCCGGGCACGGGCGCCAACGGCTGGGACCATCCGGTCTCCTGGTGCCGTGACTACGACGGCGGGCGTTCCTTCTACACCGCGATGGGCGGTACGGCGGACGCGTACTCCGAGACGGACTTCCGCTCGCATCTGCGCGGCGCCCTGAACTGGACCACGCGTCTGGTGCGCGCCGACTGCAAGGCCACGATCGACTCGAACTACAAGGCCGAGCGTCTGACCGTGCCCAACCAGCCGGGCCAGAACGACCAGATCGGCGAGCCGCACGGTCTCGTCACCGCCAAGGACGGCCGGATCCTGTACATCGGCCGTGGCGGCGCGGACTCCTCGCAGCCGGTGGTCACCGACTGGAACAACCCCGCCATCGGCAAGGGCAACGGCGAGGTCCACGTCTACGACCCCAAGACCAAGCAGGTCACCAAGGCCGCCGCACTCAGCGTCTTCGGCAACAAGGGCGGCGGCGACGAGCTGATCAAGGTCGAGGAGGGTCTGCTCGGTATCGAACTCGACCCGGACTTCCTCACCAACGGCTGGGTCTATCTGCACTACACCCCGCACGCGAAGATCGACCGCGACAAGCGGATCGCGCAGCGCCAGGTCTCCCGCTTCACCCTCGACCTCGCGACCAACAAGTTGGATCCGGCCAGCGAGAAGGTCCTCCTTCAGTGGCCGGTGCAGATCCACAGCTGCTGCCACGCGGGCGGCGGGATGTCGTGGGACTCGAAGGGCAACCTGTACATCGCGACCGGTGACAACAACTCGTCCCGGTTCAGCGACGGTTACTCGGGCAACAACCCCGAGCCCAACTACCAGGGCGTCTCCTTCGCCGACGCACGCCGTACGGCCGGCAACACCAACAACCTCAACGGGAAGATCCTGCGGATCCACCCGGAGGACGACGGCACGTACACCCTGCCCGCGGGCAACCTGTTCACGGGCAGGGAGCCGGACGAGGGCGGCGGCAAGACCCGCGGCGAGATCTACGTGATGGGCGTGCGCAACCCCGCGCGCATCTTCGTGGACCAGAAGACCGACATCCTGTACGCGGGATGGGTCGGCCCGGACGCCGGGGCGCCCTCGACCACCTGGGGCCCGGCGAAGTACGACACGTTCGCCGCGATCACCGGTCCCGGCAACCACGGCTGGCCGTACTGCATGGGCAACAAGCAGCCCTACCGCGACCGCAATCTGCCGGATCCGACCAAGCCGCTCGGCTGGTACAACTGCGACGCCCCGCGCAACGAGTCGCCCAACAACGACGGTCTGGTGAAGCTGCCGCCGATCACGTCCAACACGGTCTGGTACTCGCCCTCGGGCGGCGGACCCGACTTCCCCCGGGACGCGAACGGCATTCCGTCGTACAAGGCCGAGGAGCAGAAGTTCCTGCTGCCCTGGCTCAAGGGCGGCGGCCAGGCCACGATGAACGGTCCGGTCTACCGCTACGACGCGGCCAAGTCCGGTGAGGGCGCCTGGCCTTCGTACTGGGACGGCAGGTGGTTCGTCGGTGACTTCTACTTCGGCGACCAGCCGCGCCACGCCCTGCTCACCGACCCGAACACGGTCGGCAAGGGCGGACGTCCGGTGCACGCCGAATCCCTGAAGAAGATCATCCCGGGCGGCAATGACGCCATCAACAACCTGATGGACTGGAAGTTCGGTCCCGACGGCGTCCTGTACGTCCTCGACTACGGGCGCGGCTTCTTCACCTCGGACGCCAAGTCGGCCCTGTGGAAGGTCAGTTACCACGGCGGCGCGGCGACTCCGGCGGCGAACCAGCTGGCGAGAGGGGCAGCCCAGTGATGAGACGGATGAAGCATCTGAGGTTCCTGCTCGCCACCTTGCTCATGGTCCTCGGGCTGTCCGTACCGGTCGCCTACGCGGAGGAACCTCCGGCGAACGAGCCGGCGGCCGCTGCGCAGATCCTGACCTGGACGGCGGGCGATCCGATCGACCGCTATCTGTCGGCGCCGACCACGGCGGTGGCGGGGGCGACGACGATCGTCTTCGAGAACAGCACGGCGACCGGCAACACCACCGGGATGCCGCACACGCTGACCTTCGACATCGCGGATCCCGAGTACAACAACGACGTACCGCTGAACATCCTGGCCAATCCGAACGACGACCAGGGCGGCAAGCACACCGCCGAGGTGGTCCTCACCCCCGGCCGGTATCTGTACCACTGCACCATCCCGGGCCACGGCACCATGCAGGGCATCCTCGTGGTGACCGAGGGCGGCGGCGAAGACACCACGGCGCCGACGACCTCGGCGAAGGTGGACGGCACCAAGAACGCCGACGGCGCGTACGTCGGCCAGGCCACGGTCACGGTCGAGGCGGCGGACGAGACCGGGGGTTCGGGCGTCGAGAAGACCGAGTTCGCGGTCGGTGACGCCGGTGAGTGGCAGCCGTACACCGGTCCGGTCGTGGTGAACACCGTCGGCGATCACAAGATCCGCTATCGGGCCACCGACAAGGCCGGCAATGTGGCTGCCGAGAAGAGCGAGTCCTTCAAGGTGGTGGCCCCCGACACCGGTGACACCACGGCTCCGGAGACCTCCGCCGAGGTGACCGGCGAGAAGAACGAGCAGCGCCAGTACGTGGGCATGGCCACGGTCACGGTCTCCGCCTCGGACGCGGGCTCGGGGGTCAACACCACCGAGTACGCGATCGGCGCGGACGGTGCCTGGCAGCCGTACACCGCTCCGGTGATGTTCCACGACCCGGGCACCTACACGGTGCGCTACCGGGCCACGGACAAGGCGGGCAACGCGGCCGCCGAGAAGGCCGTCGACTTCACCCTGGTCGCCGCGCCGGTCGAGGACAAGACCCCGCCGGTGGTCTCGGCGAAGGTCGACGGGAACGTCAACTTCGACGGCGCGTACGTGGGTACGGCGAAGGTGACCGTCACGGCCACCGACGCCGACTCGGGTGTGGACAAGGTCGAGTACTCGCTCGACGGCGCTCCCTACGTCGCGTACACCGCGCCGCTGGTCGTCGACCGCTTCGGCCGGCACACGGTGGCCTACCGTGCGACGGACAAGGCGGGCAACGGCTCCGAGGCCAAGCAGCTGGCGTTCACCGTCGTCGAGGGCGCGGGCGAGGCACCGAACTGCCCGGAGTTCGACGAGCGCGAGACGGTGTTCGTCGGGGCGGTCAACTCGGGTGTGCCCAACCGGATGACCAAGGCGCGCTGCACCATCGGCGAGCTGATCGAGGACGAGAAGTCCTGGTCGTCGCACGCGCTGTTCCTCAAGCACGTGGACACCGTCCGCGACCGGCTGATCGCCGAGGGCATCATCAACGCCCGCGAGGGCAAGCTGATCTACCAGGCGGCCAGGTCCTCCGGTATCGGCAAGCCCGGCAACACCACCGGCTACACCCCGCTGTTCGACGGTTCGCAGACGTCGTTCAACAAGTGGCAGCACGTGGGCGGCGGTTCGTTCGGGCTCAATGCGGACGGGTCGATGACCTCGGGCACCTCGAAGGCCGGTCTGGGCATGCTGCTCTTCCCGGAGCGCAAGTACGGGGACTTCTCCCTGAAGCTCCAGTGGCGCGACGACGCACCGGTCAACGGCAATGCCAACTCCGGTGTCTTCGTCCGCTTCCCGAACGTGTACGACCACCCGGAGGAGTCGCGTCCGGAGTGGGTCGCCATCAAGTACGGCCACGAGGTGCAGGTGCTCGACCGTCCTGACGGCGACATGTACAAGACCGGTTCGATCTACGGCTTCGACCGCGTGGGTCTGGCCGGTGCGGGTGTGACGCCCAAGGGCACATGGAACGACTACGAGATCCAGGTGGTCGACCAGCACTACAAGATCTTCCGCAACGGTGTGCTGATCAACGAGTTCGAGAACACCGGCGGCCAGGTCTTCGAGCCCCCGCGCGGCGACGACCCGGGCACGGACGGCCGGCGCTACGCGTCCGGCTACATCGGGCTCCAGGTGCACGGGGTGACGGATGTCGTCTCGTACCGGGACATCCGGATCAAGGAGCTGTAGCAGCGGCTCTCTTCCGGCGTGAAGGTGCCCCCATTCCGTTCGTACGGGGTGGGGGCACCACCATGGTCGGAGCGCGACACGCGTGGCCCGGCGGACGCCCTACCCCTGGTAGACCTTCGCCTCGTACCCGTCCCCGTAGTACGCCTCCAGCTCCGCCAGGGTCTGGTCCTGACGGATGAGCGACTTGGCGATCCGCGCCGGGGACGCCACCGCATCCGGGTTCCAGGTCTCCGGCTTCCAAAGTGCCGACCGGATCAGGGACTTGGCGCAGTGGAAGAAGACCTCTTCGATCTCCACGACCAGCGCGAGCTGGGGCCGGTGTCCCTTGACCACCATGTCGTCGAAGAACGGCGCGTCCTTGACCAGCCGCGCCCGCCCGTTGATCCGCAGCGTGTCGGCACGGCCCGGGACCAGGAACAGCACTCCGACGCGCGGGTTGGAGAGGATGTTGAGATAGCCGTCGGCCCTGCGGTTTCCGGGGCGTTCGGGGATCGCGACGGTCGTGTCGTCGAGGACCTTGGTGAAGCCGGCCGGGTCACCCTTGGGCGAGGCGTCGCACCAGCCGTCGCCGTCGGCGGTCGAGATCACACAGAACGGCGAGTGCGCGAGCCACTCCTTGTCGTGCTCGTGCAGGCAGGTGCGCACCTTGCCTGCGGCGCGCGCGTTCGGCTCACCGAGCAGCTCGCGCAGTTCCTCGACGCTGCCTATCTCCGTCATCCCTGCCGTGTCCACGCCGCCCCCAGACTCCCGGTGATCAAGTGCCGCTCACCCTAGCCGGGCGTCACTCCTCCTTCTTCGCCCGGCTGGGGGCCACCCGCTTCGGCTCGCCCGGCATCTTCGGATAGTCCGGCGGATACGGCAGATCCCCCAACCCTCGCTCCTTCAGATCGCCTTCCCACAGCTCCAGGAGCGCGTCGAGGGTGTGGCGGGTGGCGTCCATGTCCGCGTGCACATCGCCGACTTCGGCGTAACGGGCGGGCATCGTCCTGAGGTCGAAGTCGTCGGGGTGCACCTCGTCCACCTCGTCCCACGTCAGCGGCGCCGACACCAGGGCCTTGGGATTGGGCCGTACGGAATAGGCGGAGGCGATCGTACGGTCGCGGGCCGCCTGGTTGTAGTCGACGAAGATCTTCTCGCCGCGCTCCTCCTTCCACCAGGCCGTGGTCACCAAGTCCGGCATCCGGCGCTCCAGTTCACGCCCGGCGGCGATCACCGCGTGGCGCACCTGGATGAAGTCCCAGCGCGGTTCGATCGGCACGAAGACGTGCAGTCCGCGGCCGCCGGAGGTCTTGGGCCAGCCGACGAGACCGCCGAACTCGTCGAGCACCGCCCGCAGTTCGTGGGCGGCGCGCACGGCGTCCTCGAAGTCGGTGCCGGGCTGCGGGTCCAGGTCGATCCGCAGTTCGTCGGGGTGGTCGGTGTCCTCGGCACGTACGGGCCAGGGGTGGAAGGTGCAGGTGCCGAACTGGGCCGCCCAGATGACCGCCGCCACCTCGGTGGGGCAGATCTCGTACGCCTTGCGCCCGGAGGGGAAGGTGATCTCGGCGGTCGGGATCCAGTCCGGGGTGTTCTTCGCCGCGCGCTTCTGGAAGAAGGACTCGCCGCCGACCCCGTCGGGATAGCGCTCCAGGGTCGTCGGCCGGTTGCGCAGGGCGCGCAGGATGCCGTCGCCGACGGCGAGGTAGTACTCGGCGAGGTCCTGTTTCGTGTAGCCGGCCTCCGGAAAGAAGATCTTGTCCGGGCTCGAAAGCCGTACTTTCCGGCCGCCCGCGTCCAGCTCGATCGCAGCTCCACCCATGCCTGTCACGGTAGGCGGGGGTGACCCGCGCTGCATACGGAACCGCGCATACACCAGGCGGAGCGCGGCAGGACCCAGCACAATCGAAGGCATGGACCTGCCGGTGATGCCGCCCGTCAAGCCGATGCTCGCGAAGTCCGTCGCCAAGATCCCGCCGGATATGCAGTACGAGGCGAAGTGGGACGGCTTCCGGGCGATCGTGTTCCGCGACGGGGCCGAGATCGAGGTCGGAAGTCGGACGGGCAAGCCGCTGACCAGGTACTTTCCCGAACTCGTCGCATCGTTGAAGGCCAACCTGCCCGCACGCTGTGTGATCGACGGCGAGGTGGTCATCGCCCGCGACGGGCGCCTGGACTTCGACGCGCTCACGGAGCGTATCCACCCCGCGGCCTCGCGCGTGAAGCTGCTCGCCGAGCAGACCCCGGCCTCGTTCGTGGCCTTCGATCTGCTCGCGCTCGGTGCCGAATCGCTCGTGGACACCCCGCTCGCGGACCGCCGCGCCAAGCTGGTGATGGCCCTCGCCGGGGCGCAGGCGCCCGTGCACATCGCGCCCGCGACGACGGACGAGGATGTCGCGCGCCAGTGGTTCGAGCAGTTCGAGGGAGCAGGCCTCGACGGGGTCATCGCCAAGCCGCTCGATCTCCTCTACCGGCAGAACGAACGCCTGATGTTCAAGATCAAGCACGAGCGGACCGCCGATGTCGTCGTCGCCGGTTATCGCCTCCACAAGAGCGGGCCCGTCGTCGGCTCACTGCTGCTCGGTCTGCATGACGAACAGGGCGCACTGCAGCACGTCGGAGTGGTCGCCGCGTTCTCGATGAAACGGCGCGAGGAACTGGTCGAGGAACTCGAACCCCTCCGGATGGAATCGGTCGAAGGACACCCCTGGGCGGCGTGGGCCGACGAGTCCGCGCACGAGTCCGCGCGCCTTCCCGGCTCCACCAATCGCTGGACCGGCAAGAAGGACCTCTCCTGGGTGCCGCTGCGGCCCGAGCGCGTGGTCGAGGTGGCGTACGACCACATGGAGAACGGCGCACGCTTCCGGCACACCGCACAGTGGCGCCGCTGGCGGCCCGACCGCACGCCGCAGAGCTGCACCTACGAACAGCTCGACGAGCCGGTGGGCTACGACCTGGCCGAGGTGCTCGGCCCCCGGCAGGCGGGCGACACCTCACCGTAGGCTGGGCCCGAGTGTCCGCAGATCGTGGAGAGAGGTCCTTCGTGTACGCAGCCGCACCCGGCCGTTACGAGTCCATGCCCTACCGCCGCACCGGCCGCAGCGGTCTGCTGCTGCCCGCCGTGTCGCTCGGCCTGTGGCACAACTTCGGCACCGACCGTTCGCTCGACCGCCAACGCGCCATCGTGCACAAGGCGTTCGACCTGGGCGTCACGCACTTCGACCTGGCCAACAACTACGGGCCGCCGCCCGGCGCCGCCGAGACCGCCTTCGGCCGGATCTTCCAGGAAGATCTGCGCGCCCACCGTGACGAGATCATCGTCTCGACGAAGGCCGGCTATCTCATGTGGCCCGGCCCGTACGGCGAATGGGGCTCGCGCAAGTACGTCCTGAGCTCGCTCGACCAGTCCCTCAAGCGCATGGGCCTCGAGTACGTCGACATCTTCTACTCGCACCGCCCCGACCCGGACACCCCGCTCCAGGAGACGATGAGCGCGCTGGACGCGGCGGTACGCCAGGGCAAGGCGCTGTACGCGGGTATCTCCAACTACTCGCCCGAGCAGACCCGTGAAGCCACCCGGATCCTGCGCGAGCTCGGTACACCGCTCCTCGTCCACCAGCCGCGGTACTCGATGTACGACCGCGCGCCGGAGGACGGTCTGTGGTCGGAGCTGGAGGAGGCCGGCGCCGGCGCCGTGGTCTACTCGCCGCTTGCCCAGGGCCTGCTCACCAACCGCTACCTGGACGGCATTCCGGCGGACTCCCGCGCGGCCGGGCTCAGCCCGTTCCTGAGCGCCGACAACATCACGGAGTCGAAGATCGCGCAGCTGCGCGCGCTCAACGACGTCGCACGCGAACGCGGTCAGTCGCTCGCGCAGATGGCGCTCGCCTGGGTGCTCCGCGAGTCCACGGTCACCTCGGCGATCGCGGGGGCGAGCAGCCCGGAGCAGCTGGCGGACAGTGTGGCGGCCACGCGGAACCTGGAGTTCTCCGGCGAGGAACTGCAGCGGATCGAGAAGCTGTTGGGCGAGTAGGGCCCTCGCGTCCGGTCGGGGTCGTCGACCCCGACCGGACGCTCCTCACCCCGCGAGGTCGATCTCCGTGCCGAGACCCCGCTCCCCCGCGAGGTCGATGAGCAGCCGCGCCACCGCCAGGTCCTGCAGACCCACGCCCACCGAGTTGAAGAGCGTCAGCTCCTCGTCCGTGGTGCGGCCCGGTGCCCGGCCGGTGAGCACGGCACCGAGCTCGGTGCGGAAGGAATCCTGCGTCAAGGCGCCTTCCGCGAGCGGTATCAGCACCTCGCCCGATTTGGCGCGGGCCGTGTCGTACGCGTCGACGACGATGCGGCAGCGGGTGACGGCCTCCGTGTCGAGCTCGCGGTGATCGGGGCGCGGCGGTGCGCCCACGGCGTTGATGTGCTGGCCCGGTGAGAGCCAGGCGCCCGCGATCAGCGGCTCGCGCGAGGGCGTCAGGGTGCACAGGACGTCGGCGTGCTCCGTGACCGAGCGGGCGTCGGACAACACCTTGGCGGGTACGTCGAGTTCGGCCGTGATCCAGTCGGCGAGCTCCTGGGCATGTCCTGCCGTACGGCCCCAGACCAGCACGTCCTCGTAGGCCCGACCGGGCAGCAGCGCCCGTGCGTGGGCGCGGGCGAGCGGTCCCGTACCGATGAGCCCGAGAGTGCGGGCATCGCTGCGGGCCAGGGCGCGGGTGGCCACGGCGGTGGCGGCGGCGGTGCGGACACGGGTCAGTTCGGCGCCGTCGAGCAGGGCGAGGCACTCCCCCGTGTCCGCAGCCACGGCGAGCACGGCCGAGCGCTGCACCGGCAGCCCGCGTTCGCGGTTGGCGGGCAGATCGGCGAGCAGTTTCACGGTGGCAAGGCGGTCGTCGGCGGAGGCCGCGGCCATCGCGAGGAAGGTCCCGTCGCCGTCCGGCAGCCGCATGGCGGGCGGCGCGGGCAGCACGGCCGTGCCGAGCGCCAAGTCGCGGTGGGCGCGGGCGACTTCCTGTTCCACCCGTGCGACGGCGTCGGCGAGCAGAGTGCGGATGACGGAGCGGGTGAGGATCAGGGTCATCGTGGGGGTACTCCTGGAGTACGGCGGGGCCGGTGGGCCCCGGCAGGGGTGCGGGTGTGCGGGTGCTTCAACTGGCCCGTACGAAGGGCACGGTGAGCCCCGACGGCGCCCGGCTGCGTCCCACGAGGCCGCTCACCGCGAGCAGCGCGAACACATAGGGCAGGGTCACCAGGAGCGGTCCCGAGATGTGCAGCCCGAGCGCGGGCGCCGCGAACTGCAGGGACTGGGCGAGGCCGAAGACGAGACAGGCGGCCAGCGTGGGCCAGGCGCGCCAGCGTCCTGCGATCACCGCGACCACGGCGAGATAGCCGATGCCGCCGGTGATGTTGTCGCTGAAGGCGTGCACTTCGGAGAGGGCGAGATGGGCGCCGGCCAGGGCCGCGGTGACTCCGGTCAGCAGGACGGTGCCGTACCGGACGAAGGTCACCGGCAGTCCGCTGCGGTCGGCGGACAAGGCGTCCTCACCGACCGCGTCGATCATGAGCCCGGCGGTTCTGCGGCGGCTGAACGCGAGCGCGAGCGCGATGGCCACGGCGAAGGCCGCGTAGCCGAGGAGGGTCTGTTGGAAGAGGGCGGGCCCGAGGACGGGGATGTCGCGAAGACCCGGGACGGGCAACGGGTCGAGGCCGGGCAGGGTCTTGGCGCCCGCGCCGTCGCCGAAGACCAGCCGGGCGCCGTAGGTGGTGGCGCCGAGTGCGAGGGCGTTGGCGGTGATTCCGGTGACGATCTGGTCGGCGCGCAGGGTGATGCTGAGCAGGCCCTGGAGGCCGGCGAAGAGCAGTCCGGCGACGACTGCTGTCAGCACTCCGACGGCCGCGCTGCCGGATTCGTGCGCACCGACGGCGCCCGCGAAGGCGCCGGTGAGCATCATGCCTTCGACCGAGAGGTTGAGGACTCCCGCGCGTTCGCTGAGCAGCTCACCGCAGGAGGCGAGCAGCAGCGGAAGGGCCATCCGTACACCGCCCGAGGCGAGTTCTTCGGCCACGGCGCTCATGAGCGGCTCCCTTTCCTGGTCGTGAGCAGCATCGCCGCGGCGATGAAGAGGACGAGCAGGCTCTGCACGATCTGCACGGTGGATGCGGGCACTTGAGCTGCGAGCTGGAGGTTGATGCCGCCGGAGGTCAGGAAGCCGAAGAGCAGCGATACGGCGGCGACGGCGGTGAGCGAACCGCGGGCGAGCAGTCCGACGACGAGGCCCGCGAAGCCGTAGCCGGAGGAGAAGTGCTCGGCGAGTACGTAGGGGGCGGTGGCGACGAGGGCCGCGCCCGCGACGCCGGCGAGTCCGCCGGCGAAGGCGAGGCCGCCGCCTTCGAGCTTTCCGACGGGCAGTCCGAGCCGGGCGGACGCGGCCGGTGAGTGGCCGACGGCGCGCAGCTTGAGGCCGAGTGCGGTGTGCCGGAGCACGATGCCCGTGACCACGACGGCGACGGCCGCGATCACGACGACGGCGGTGGCGGGTGATTCCACGTCGCCGATCAGCGGGAGTTGGGCTCCGGTGGGCAGGGGGGCGGACTGCGGCAGGGTCTCCGAGGAGGTGACGGGCTGGCGGAGCAGGGCCTCTTCGTGGACGGCGACGGAGACCATGCCGATGCCGATGAAGTTGAGCAGGAGGGTGGTGATGACCTCGCTCGTGCCGCGCCGCACCTTCAGCCACGCGGCGATACCCGCCCAAGCGGCGCCTGCGAGGAACCCGGCGACGAGGACGAGCGGTACGCCGAGGGCGGTGGGCACTTGGGTGGGCAGCGCGATCCCGACGGCGGCGGCCGCGGTGCCGCCCGCGCAGAGCTGCCCCTCCCCACCGACGTTCACCAGCCCCGCGCGGTGCGCGACGGTGAAGCCGGCGGCGATGAGGGCGAGCACGGCCGCGGAGTTGAGCGAGCTCCCTATGGCGTACGAGGACCCGAACATCCCCTCGTCCAGGGCCTGCCAGGCGGTGTCGAGTTCGGCCCCGGCGGCCACGACGAGCAGCATGCCGATGGCGGTGGCACAGAGGGCTGCGGCCAGGGCGACGGTCAGAGGGTGGCGGGGGAGGGTGGTCAGGCGTGTATGGCGGCGGCTTGGTGGGGGTGGCGCCGGAGTCGGGCTGAGTGAGGGGTGGGGCTCGGGTGGGGAGGTGGTGGCGGTGGGTGGTGACATGCGGGTCCTTGAGGGGTGTGTCGCGGCTCGGGAGGTGAGGGGGGTGGGTTCGTGCGGATCGGGAGGTGAGGGGGGTGGGTTCGTGCGGATCGTGGTGGGTGGGGGTTCATGCGTTGAAGTGGTTGCGGGGGTGGGTGGTTGCGGTACCTCCGCTTGTTTGGTGTCGCGTGCGGCGCCGTGGGGCTTCCGTTCTCCGCTTGCGGTCAGAGATGGGCACCACGGCGTTGACCGGGGGACCTTTCAACCCGACAAGTGCCCGGTTTGAGTGGTTTGGTGGGGTGCGCTAGGTCCCTTAGTCCCCTCCGGCGCCCACCATCAGCGCCCCGATTCGCCGCCGCGCGTCCGGGGAGCGGGGGTTCACCGGGCCCACCAGTCGTCCCCGGTAGGCGACGAGCACGCGGTCGCACAGGGCGAGGAGTTCGTCGAGTTCGGCCGAGACCACCAACACGGCTGCACCGCGCGCGGCCGCCGCACGGATGCGGCCGTGCACCGCCTCGACGGCGCCGATGTCCAGGCCCCGCGTCGGCTGCGAGGCCGCAAGGCACACGAGTGGTTCGAGGGCCAGTTCCCGGGCGAGTACGACCTTCTGCTGGTTGCCGCCCGACAGCGAGGTCATCGGGGCGTACGGGCCCGGGGCGCGCACATCGTGTGCCGTGAGCACCGTCTGCGTGGCCCGGCCGAGCGCCGCGCGGTCGAGGAAGAGACCGAAGCGGCGGAACTCCCCCAGCCGCCCCAGGTGCAGATTCTCTGCGACGGACAACTCCGGTACACAGCCCTCGTGGTGACGGTCCTCGGGGACCACGCCGAGCCCGGCCCGGGTCCGCGCGGCGGGTGTGGCGCGCGTCAGGTCCTTGCCGTCGAGCTCCACGCGGCCTTGCTGGGGCGCGAGCGACCCACCGAGTACGGCCATGAGTTCGCTCTGACCGTTGCCCTCGACGCCGGCCACACCGACGATCTCGCCGAACCCGATCTCCAGCGAGGCCCCGTCGAGGGCGAACGATCCGTCGGCCCGGCGGACGGTGATCTCGCCGATCCGCAGCGCCGGGCCGTCGGTGGAAGGCTCGGCGGCTTCGGTGGACAGCTCGGTGGCGTCGGTCGGAAGCTCGGTGCCGTCGGGCCGCAGCTCGTCGGCGTCGGCGTCAGCGTCAGCGTCAGCGTCGACATCGACATCGGCACCGGCGCCGATATGGACATCGGCGCCCGCGCGGCCGGATGAAGGCTCAAGCCCCACCGCCCCCGCCACCGCCGCATCCAGCGCCCCGACCGACCGCCCGATCATCAGCGGCACCAGACGCTCGGCCGACAGCTCGGTCATCGGTCCGCCGCCCGCCACGCGTCCGCCGCGCAGCACCGTCGCGGCGTCGCCTGCGCGTACCGCCTCGCCCAGCTTGTGGGTCACGAGGACCACCGCATGCCCGGCATCCGCGATCCGCCGACAGGTCTCCAGGAGCGCGTCCGTCTCCGCGGGACCGAGTACGCCGGTCGGTTCGTCGAGGACGAGCAGGCGGGGGTCGCGCAGCAGCGCCTTCACGATCTCGACGCGCTGGCGCACGCCGACCGGCAACTGGCCGACCACGGCGTCCAGTTCGATGTCGAGTCCGTACGCCTCGCGTACCCGCGCGATCCGGCCCGGGAGATCGCTCAGCCGCAGCAGCCGCAGATTCTGGCCCACGGTGAGCGTCGAGACCAGCGAGAAGTGCTGGTGCACCATCGCCACGCCCGCCGCCAGCGCATCGGCCGGACGGCGCGGCGCGTACGCCTCGCCGTACAGCTTCAGTGAACCCTCGTCCGCAGTGAGCGATCCCGCGACCGCGTGGCACAGCGTCGACTTGCCGGCGCCGTTCTCCCCGAGGACGCAGTGCACCGTGCCCGCCTCGACGCGTAGATCCACGCCGTCCAACGCCCGCGTGCCGCCGTACGACTTGGCGAGGCCGGTGATGTCGAGTGCCGCCGTCACCGCGTCTTGACCTTCCCTGACACGATGTCGGCCTTCACCTCGTCGAGCTTCTTCGCGACCGCGGGGTCGGCGTCGCCGCACAGGTGGATGTTGTTCTGCGGCTCGGCGAAGGTCAGCCCGAAGTGCACGGCCTCGGCCTTCCAGCTCCCCTTCACCAACTGCTCGGTGGAGTACTCGATCTCGGCGCCGATGTCGGTCTCCACATAGGCGGCATACGCAGGGTCGGTGCCGCACTCGGCCGGGATCGGTCCGCCGATGAGGGTGCCGCCGCGCCCGGCGGCCGCCTGGACCACGCCCTTCTGGCCGAGGTTGAGGATCTGGCCGAGCACATCGGCGCCGGCGCTGTAGTTCGCGAGGGCGGACTGCTTGGCCTTGGCCGCGTCGTTGAAGTCGCCCACGTACTGCGGAGTGAGCACCTTCGCCTCCGGGGCCACGGCCTTCGCGCCGCGCTCGAACTCCTTGGCCGCGTTGACGATCGCGGGCAGTTCCGCGCCGCCGACGAAACCGACGGTCTTCTTCTTGGAGAGGAGTCCCGCCGCCGCGCCGGAGAGGTATGCGGCCTCGGCCTGCTGGGGGTCGTACAGGGCGAGGTTGGCGGTGGGCTTGCCGTCCGCGGGGCCGCCGATCTCGGCGAACTTCACCTTCGGAAAGCGCGCCGCGACCTTCCGTACCGCCGCATCCGTCTGCCCGCCCATGGAGATCACCAGGTCGGAGCCGGTCGCGAAGCGCACAAGCGCCTGCTCGTAGTCGGCGGCCTGCACCTGCTCGACCTTGCTGAAGGAGACCTTGCCCTTGTGCTGCTTCTCGGCGCGCTGGTAGCCGCGGTAGGCCGACTCCATGAAGCCGCCGTCGGACAGCGAGCCGGGGAAGAGCACCCCGACTTTGAGCGTCCCCGAGCCCGAAGCGCCGTCCTGCGCCTCGGAGTCGCCTCCACAGCCGGTGAGCGTGAGCAGACCCGCGACGGACAGGAGTGCGACGGGGGCGAGCGCCCGCCGGGGGTGAGTGAGTGCCACTTGGATGCCTCCAGAGCCAAGGGGGCGCGTGCCGTTTCCGGGATCACCGCGCGCCACTAGTGGTATACCGTTACGCGCCCTCAGTCTGGGAGCCGCTTGTTGCCTGCGTGTTAGCGGCTGGTTAGCAGTACGCTCCCCGCGCACCACCCGCTTAGGGTGGACACACAGCGAGCGGAGGAAGATCTTGGCGATGGCGGCAGGACCAGCGAGTACCGGACGCTCTTCACTGCGCGACCTCGCCTACGACACCCTGCGCCGGCGCATTCTCGACGCCGAACTCCAGCCGGGCGCCCGCCTCGTAGAACGGGATCTGGCCGCCGAGCTCGCGGTCTCCCGTATCCCGCTGCGCGAGGCTCTGCGGCAGTTGGAGGCGGACGGTCTGGTGGTCCTCGTCCCGCATCGGGGTGCGCTGGTCTCACCGTTCACACCGGCGGACGTACGCGATCTCTTCGACGTACGGGAGTCGCTGGAGTCGCTCGCGGCCCGGCTCGCCGCCGAGCGCGCCGACTCCGACGGCCTCGGACGGCTCGCGGCCCGGCTCAAGGCGGCGCGTACCGCGATCGCCGCGCGCGACCGCGGCTCCATCGCCGCGGCCAACGCCGGCTTCCACACGGACATCGTGGAACTGGCCGACAACCCGCTGCTCAGCAGCATGATGCGACCGCTCGAAGCCCGCACGCACTGGCTCTTCCGGCTCACCGCGCAGCGCGATCCGGCACAGCAGTGCGCCGAGCACGAGGAGATGTACGAGGCGATCGCCGCCCGGGACGGCGACGGCGCCGCGGCCCTCGCCCATGCGCATGTCGTGGACGGGCGCGCCGAGTCGCTCGCGCTGGCCGAGCAGTGGGCGCACCCGGTGATCGATCCGGAGACGGTGGCGGCGCGCAGACGGCGCCGGGGGTGATCCGCACGCTCTGACCGCCGGGGCGGCCGGATCACCCCCGCCCCGTCAGGTGACGCGGCGGTACTGCGCCAGGATCTCCCGCGCCGAGACGGCACGGTCGAGGAACATCAGGCTGTCCATACGGCAGTTGCAGGGGTTGTTCTCCCGAGTGTTCTGCGGATAACTGCCACCGATCTTGATGCCACGGGGGTCGCTGGCGGTGGCGAGGTCCGGCTCCGGGTCTCCCGCGAGCGCCCAGGGGTCGTCCGTGCGGGTATAGAAGCCGGGGATCGGTTGGCCGTTGCGGTAGAGGGCCATCTCGCCGGTGTCGTAGTCGAAGGTGGCGGCGAGGAAGACCCACTCACCGCGCGGGAGCAACGTCTGCCAGTCCTCCTGGGCGGCGAAGGTCTGGGAGTTGCCGCTGTCGACGCGGCGGCCGAGGGCCACGAGCTTCAACTCGCCGTTCACCTGGATCAGTTCGAGCAGGGCGCGGACGTCGTGACCGTTGGAGGTGCCGGAGAGCACACCGGCGAGGCCGATCGCCCCGTAACGGTCGGCCGGGTCGGCCGAGTTGGAGTTCGGGCTGGGGTTCTCGCCGGTCATCTTGACCCAGCCCATCACGGTGGCCTCGCGCGCCCCGTTGAAGGCGCTCAGCGATTCGACGGCCTCGGGGTCGTAGATCCCGGCCTTCCAGTCGTCGTTGCCGGCCGTCGCCGGGTTGACCTGCCGGACCTGGAGCGCCGTGCCGCTGTGGCGGTGCGCCCTGTCGGCGACCCGCATCTGCGCGCCGCCGTTGACGAGGCCGATGTCGGTGCCCGAGCGGCCCTGGTCGCGTTCGACGGCCGGGTCGCCCTGCGCAGGGTGCGAGAAGTCGTAGTGGGCGACGAGATCCTCGCGCAGGCTCGGCAGGACGTCGCTGGAACCGTAGTCGCGGCCGTCGCCCCCGGCCACGGCCTGGGGTGCCGCGAGCACCGCGGCGAGAAGGGCCGTGACGGCCGCGACCCATGCTCTGCGTTTTCCCGGCTTCTGCATACCGCTCACCTCGTAGCCTCGGACCGCATGGAAAGCGTTTTCTCTACGCGCCTGCGCCAAGCTACTGAGCACCACGGCCCCCGACAAGAGCTGTGCGAACTCCCGTACCGCAAAAGGACCTTGAGGCGGACCACAGGCCTCGTGGAGACGGGAAGCGGAGGGGAACCTTCGTTCGGCCTGAGTCCGGTGCGGAAGGGGTAGCCGTACCCCATGAAGTCCCGTGCACGGCCCGCCTCATGAGGCGCCGGCTGTTCCTCACGCTGCCCGCCGCCGCAGCGCTCGCCGCCTGCACGGTGAGCGACCGCGGCGGCGGCCCCGACGATCCCGAGCCGCCGACGTCGACGCGGACATCCGAGTCCTCGGCGCCGCCCGAACCCCGTCCACGCGACATCCGACGGCCCACCGTGCTCGCGGTGAAGATCGACAACGTGCCGCCCGCGCGACCGCACACGGGCCTGCGCGAGGCCGCCGTCATCCATGTCGAGCAGGTCGAGAGCGGCCTGACCAGGCTCCTCGCGGTGTACGCGGGCGGCGAACCGCCCAAGGCCATCGGGCCGGTGCGCAGCGCGCGCGAGACCGATCTGGAACTCCTACGGGAGTACGGCAAGCCGGTGCTCGCGTTCTCCGGTGCGCAGGGCAAGCTGCTGCCGCTCATCGACAAGGCGGAGCTCTACCCGCGCTCCCCCGCACAGGCGCCGGGTGCGTACTACCGCTCCTCCTCGCGCCCGATGCCGCACAACCTCTTTCTGCGTCCGGCGCGGCTCGATCCGGCGCCGGACAAGGAGGCGAAGGCCGAAGACCTGGGTCTGCGCTTCGGCGCCGCCCCCGCCTCGGGCGGCCGCGCCGCCGCCGAGCGCACCGTCCGCTATCCGGCGGCGCGTTACACCTTCACCTGGACTCCGGCGCGCGATCAGTGGCGTGTGTCGATGGACGGCACGCGCTCGAACCTGACGCCGTCGACGGTCGTGGTGCAGTACGGGGTCGTCCGGGACTCGCGCTTCCACGACCGGTGGGGAAACGTCTCGCCCTATACGGAGACGGTGGGCCGGGGCGACGTCGTCGTACTGCGCGGCGGCCGCGCGTACGAGGGACGCTGGAGCCGTGCGTCAGCCGAGGAAACGACGGTCTACACCGACCGAGACGGCGAGCCGCTGCTGTTCGCCGACGGTCAGGTCTGGATCGTGCACGCGCGCGCCCGATGACGTGCGGACGGGGTTGCGGTACCGACGACTGCCCCCGGGACTGCGGTAGCGGCGTCCGGTGCGGTGCAGCCCGAGATGGAACGCCGCGCCGCCCACGCTCGCGGTGAAGCTGAAGATGACGGTGCCGGCGACAGTACCGAAGAGGCCCAGGGCCGAAGCCAGCAGCGCACCGGAGACCACACCGAGCGCCGAGCCGGAGACCTGGGCGACGCTCATCGCCGGGGCTTTGGGCTCGGTATCCGTATCAGTGCGCTCCCTGCCGTGCCTCGTACCGCGCGGTGCCGCATGCCTCGCCGCCATGGTCATTCCGTGATCCTCCGCACATCGGGTGTCGTTGCCCTCGACCCTCGAAGCCATGGAGATGGATGGCATATGCAATTAGTTCGACGCGGAGTAGGCGCGCATAAGGATGCTGTGATCCATGGAGGTCAGCGAGGCGGGCACCTCGCCACCGCACCTAAAAATTCGGGAGAAACGGGCTAAACATCCCATTTCTCCGGGACCTTCAGCCCTGCGTCCAGCCTGCACTCCCCCAGAACCCCAACCACCCCTTCTCCCCCACCCGTTGAGCATTCGCGACCCCTCATCCGTACTCCCGGAGAAGACTCTGGGAGGCCCCATGCCCGACACCGGCAACGTCACCGCCCTCTTCCGCACGGCAACGGCGCACACCCCCTCGTACGCGACGCTCGACCGGGCGGCCGGAGGCGGCGGCGGGGTGATCGACTTCTGCATCCCGTGCAACCCGTACTTCCCCACGCCCGAGATGTTCGACGAGCTCGGCTCCCGGCTGCGCGAGATCCTCACGTACTACCCCAGCGGCGCGGACACCATCGCGGCCGAGCTCTGCGCCGTACTCGGTCTCCATCCGCAGACGGTCGCGATGGGCAACGGATCCACCGAACTCATCACCTGGATCGACCACTTGCTCGTCCGGGAGTCCCTAGCCGTCCCCGTCCCCACCTTCGGCCGCTGGACGGACCAGCCGATGGAAACCGGCAAGCGCGTCGACATGTTCCCGCTGCCCGAGCAGGCCGGATTCCAACTCGACCCGGCGGCGTTCGTCGAGTTCGTACGGCGCCGGGGTTCGCGCACGGCCGTGATCTGCAATCCCAACAACCCCGACGGCGGGCTGCTCCCCCGCCGTGCGGTGGTCGCGCTCCTCGACGCGCTGCAGGATCTCGAACTCGTCGTCGTCGACGAGTCGTTCCTGGAGTTCGCCGATGCGGAGGCGGAGCCGAGCGTCGCCGATGAGGCGGTGCTGCGGCCGAATGCGATCGTGCTGCGCAGCCTCGGCAAGAACTTCGGGCTGCACGGTGTGCGCTTCGGCTATCTGATCGCCAACCCGGGACTCGCCGGCAAGATCCGCGCCGCCCTGCCGAAGTGGAACCTCAACTCCTTCGCCGAGACCGTGGTCTTCCTGCTCGGCAAGTACCGCTCCGACTACGCGCACAGCCTGCGCCAGGTCTGCCGCGACCGGCAGGAGATGCTCTGGCATCTGAGCCGGCTGCCCGGCCTCACGGTCTATCCCTCGCAAGGCAATTTCCTCTACGTACGCCTGCCCCAGGGCGTGGACGGCGCGGCCCTGCGCGATCGGCTGCTCACCACGCACGGCGTCCTCGTCCGCGAGTGCGGCAACAAGATCGGCTCGTCCAGCCGCTTCCTGCGCCTGGTGGTGCGACCGCAGCACGATGTGCAGCGGCTGCTCACGGGGCTGGAGCAGATCTTGTACGGGGGTGAGCTCCCGGCCGCCGATCCGCACGGGTACGCCGCGCTGCGGCCCGCCGTGTACGGATCGGGCACGGCGGCGGTGGACCGCCTGGTCAGGGGCGCCTGAGCCGGCCGCCGGTCAGGGCTTACCCACAGACCCGCCCTAGTCCCCTCGGACCGCACGGGCAACCTCGTTCAGGCGATCACCGGGGCCGAACTGATTCGAACGGCCGGCGGTGGAGGAAGGCTGCGCCTGCACAGCCGCAGCGCGCCCGTGGGCGCGCCCTGACAAGGAGCCCCGATTTGTCCGCTCTCGCCACCGGGCGCCGTCGCCGTACGGTCCCGCTGCTCGCCCTGCTCGCCGCAGGCGCCCTCTCGCTCGGCGCCGCGCCGGCCGTAGACCGCCACGACCCCGTACCGCCGCAGGGCCCCGAGGCCACGGCGCTCGACGACTACAACTCGCTCGAGGCCTACCAGCAGGTCAAGGGGCCCTGGAAGGTCTCCCCGTACACCGGTCTGATGGCCAAACAGGGCCCGGTGCTCGCCGTGAAGTTCGACAACGCACGGCGGGCGCGGCCGCACCACAACCTCGACAAGGCCGACATCGTCTACGTCGAGAAGGTCGAGGGCGGGATGAGCCGCCTGATGGGGATGTACTCCAGCCAGATCCCCAAGAGCCTCGGCCCGGTGCGCAGCGCCCGTGAGTCCGACGTGGAACTGCTCCGGCAGTTCGGCCGGCCCGCGCTCGCGTACTCGGGCGTGCGCAGCTCGCTGGCGAAGTTCCTCAAGAAGTCGCCGATCTACGTGCGCTCGCACGGCGCCCTGCCGAAGGCCTACTTCCGCACCCAGGACCGCTCCGCGCCGCACAACCTGTTCGTCCGTCCGGCCGCGATCCTGAAGTCGGCTCCGGACGCCTGGAAGCCCACCGACATCGGCTTCCGGTTCGGTCCCGCGCCCAAGGGCGGCAAGCCGACGGCCGAGCGCACGGTGCGCTACTCCTCGGCGAGCCACACGTTCCGCTGGTCGGCCGAGAAGAAGCGCTGGTTCGTCTCCTTCGACGGAGCGCCCGCACGGCTGACCAGCGGCAAGCAGATGAGCGCCCGCACCATCGTGATCCAGAAGGTGCAGATGCCGCCGTCGAAGTACCGCGACGTCAACGGCGCCGTCACCCCGTACATCAAGACCGTCGGCAAGGGCTGGGCCACGGTCCTGCGGGACGGCAAGGCGTACCGGACGTGGTGGGAGCGGCCGAACCGGAAGAGCGGCACGACGTTCATCCAGAAGGGCGGCAAGCCGATGCCGTTCGCCCAGGGCCAGGTCTGGATCGTCTACGAGGACGCCTGAGTCGCACTTCTGGAGCGCGGCGGCCCGGTCGGGGCGCCGCGCTCCGGCGTGTCTAGGGTGAGGCGATGATCCCCCACGCGTCGCAGCCGGGCGCCTTCGCCGTACATCCGGGCGCCACGGACTCCCCCGTACTGCTGCATGTGCCGCACGGCGCGTGGGAGATTCCCGAGGCCGTACGCCGTGAGATCCTGCTCGACGACGAGGCGCTGGCGGCCGAGGCCGGGCACATCACCGATGCGCACACCGGCGAGATCGCCGCGCACGCGGCCCGCACCGCCGAGGCCACGCCCTGGCGGTTCGTCAACCGGCTCTCGCGGCTGGTGATCGACCCCGAGCGTTTCCCCGACGAACGCGAGGAGATGCGGGCGGTCGGCATGGGCGCTGTCTACACCCGGACCACGCACCGGGAGGCACTGCGGCCGGAAGGCTTCGATCCTGAGCCGTTGCTGGAGCGGTACTTCCATCCGTACGCCGCCGCCATGACGGAGGCCGTCGAGCAGCGGCTGGAGGCGGCCGGGCGTGCCGTGGTGATCGATGTGCACTCGTATCCGACCCGTGCGCTCCCCTACGAACTGCACGGCGAGGGCCTCAGGCCGCCCGTGTGCCTGGGCGTGGACCCCTTCCACACGCCGCCCGAACTGCTCGCACGCGCCGAGGAGATCTTCGCGCGCTTCGGAGGAACGGCGGTGAACACGCCGTTCGCCGGGACGTATGTCCCGCTGCGGTTCTACGGTCGCGAGGAACGGGTGCAGGCGCTGATGATCGAGATCCGGCGGGATCTGTACATGAGCGAGCCGGGTGGTCCGGCGCACGAAGGCGTACGGGAGCTGGGCGCGGCGCTCGCCGAGCTGGTGGCTCAACTCTCCTGAGCGGTCGGCTTGGTGGCCACCACCGCGCGGGCGCGCGGTGTGCCGTCGGCTCGCCGGCCGAGCCCGGGCAGGTCACGCAGGGAGACCTCGAAACCGGCCCCGGCCAGCTCCGCGGAGACCGTGCCCAGGCCGAAGCCCAGGTAGTACATGACGAACGGCGGCCGCCACACGGCGTTGCGCACGCGCATGACGGTGTCGAAGCCGAGCAGCATCCAGTACGCACGGGAGCGCACCGGCGGCGGTGCGCCGATCGGGAAGACGAAGCTGCCGCCGGGGCGCAGCACGCGGAAAGCCTCGGCGAACAGGGCGGGCCGTTCGCGCGGCAGGAAATGCCCGAACGCGCCGAAGCTGACGAGCAGATCGAACGCCTCGCCGAACGGCAGGGCGAGGGCGTCGCCCCGTACCCAGGCCACCTCCCCATCGCCGGCGCCGCTCCGCTCGCGCGCCTCGGTGAGCATGCCCGCGCTGAAGTCCACCCCGGTCACCCGCCCACGGCAGACCTCACGGAGCACGTCCACGCCCGCTCCCGTACCGCAGCACAGGTCGAGGCCGCGCTCGAACGGGCCGAGCGCGTGCAGCACTTCGGCGACCTCGTCCAGGACGCGGTCAGGTGTGCGGAAGGGGGTGTGGTCGAACTTGGGCGCCAGGAGGTCGTAGCCGTGTTCCACGGAGGACAGGGCCTGGACGGTCAGTTCGCGCAGCGTGGGACCTTGGGGATCGAACATCACGGGTCAGGATAAGTGCAAGGCCGTCGTGAAAAGTGCAGGTGTTCATGGCCGGAGATGCCTTACTTCGGGGGCGGTGGCGCAGGTAGGAAGGAACCCATGACTTCCGTAGGCGCCGTGTTCCGTCCCCAGTCCCCGCCCGAGCAGCTGCGTGAGGTGGCCCAGGCCGCCGAGGCCGCGGGACTCGACCAACTCTGGCTCTGGGAGGACTGCTTCCTCGAGAGCGGTATCGCCTCGGCCGCGGCCGCCCTCGCCTGGACCGAACGGCTGACCGTCGGCATCGGGCTGCTCCCGGTGCCGCTGCGCAACGCGGCCATCGCCTCCATGGAGGCGGCCACGATGCACCGTCTGTTCCCCGGCCGTTTCGTGCTCGGCATGGGCCATGGCGTGCAGAGCTGGATGGGGCAGGTGGGTGCGCGCGCCGAGTCGCCACTCACGCTGCTTCGTGAACACCTGGACGCGATGCGGGCGTTGCTGCGCGGCAAAACGGTGACGACCGAGGGCCGCTACGTCCGGCTCGACGCAGTGGCCCTCGACTGGCCGCCGACCGCGCCCGCTCCCGTGTTCGCCGGGGCGAAGGGGCCGCGCACGGTACGGCTCAGCGGTGAGGCCGCGGACGGCACGATCTTCGAGGCGTCCACCACTCCCGCGGATCTGCGGGCCGGGCTGCGGCTGATCGACGAGGGCCGGGCGGCCGCGGGGCGCACCGGCGACCACCATGTCCTCGTCTACATGAACGCCGCGACCGGACCCGGCGCCGAGGACAGGCTGCGCCGCGAACTGGCCAGGGACGGACAGGACATCACACCCGGCCGCCTCGGCGCCGCGGGCGACGCGCAGACGGTCGCGAAGGCGGTGGAGCTGCTCGCCGAGGCGGGCGCCGACTCCGTGGTGCTGCAGCCGACGGCGGACGAGCCGGATCCGGTGGGGTTCGTGCGGTTCGTGGCCCAGGAGGTACGGCCGCTGGTCGGCTGACGTACGCGGGCACAAGCCGAGGTAGACGGGCGCAAGCCCACGTACGCGAACACAAGCCCACGTACGCGGACACAAGAGGGGCGAGGGCCGGCGCGCTCCGTAACCGGAGAACTCAGCCCTCCCCCTCCTCCGCGAACTCCGACTCCGGCTTGTGGTCCTCGCACCGGTGGTCGGCCGGCCCCGGCTGCATGGGCACCCGCACATCGGGGTGCGGCAGCGGCACCGTGCCGTGCGGGGAGCCGGTGGCCTCCAACTGCGCGCGCAGTGACCGCAGTTCCACGTCCTGGAGGCGCACCTGTATGTCCAGGGCCTGCATCCGCCGGCGCTGCGCCAGGAGATAGCGCACCTTCATCCGCAGCGACCAGGGGTCGACCGGTTTCATCACCAGATCGGCCACACCCAACCGGTAGGCGACACGCGCCAGTTCACTGTCCCGCCCGAAACCGGTCAGCAGGATCACCGGAATGTGCTGGGTCTGCTCCACGCGCTGCATATAGCGCACCACGTCGAGACCGCTCACCTGCGGCATCACGACATCGAGCAGCACCAGACCGATTCCGCCGCGCAGTACCGCCTTCAGCGCGTCATTGCCGCTGGTCGCCCGCTCCAACGGCAGGCCGAGCGGCGCCAGCGCGCTCTCCAGGGCGAACAGGTTGTCCTCGTGATCGTCGACAAGGAGAACCCTCTCTTCACCACCCGGCATACCACAGCCCCCTCGCTCACATGTCCAGGGTAGATGGGTGAGCGGCCGAGCAGGCGTGGATACGGAAAGGGGTTCACGGCTTCCCGGGGCAAGCGGCACATCGGCGGACATCACTCATCTACGACGGCGTACGCGGACAGCCCCACCAGGACCCATTGACCTCGCCCGTTCATCAACCTAGCCTCCATCCTCATACGCGAACGCCGTCTACATATGGGGATGTAGTTCATGACAGAGATCAAGGGCCGACAGGCGGAGGTCATCGGGAGGTTGCGCGAGGGCATGGCGCGCGGCGTGCTCTCCTTTCCCCTGACCAGCTTCCACGAGGACGGCGCGCTGGATCTCGCGGGCTACCGGGCCTATCTGGAGCGGCAGTTGGCGAGCGAGCCGGGGGCGGTCTTCCCCGCATGCGGTACAGGTGAGTTCCACGCGCTGAACGAGGACGAGTACCGCGCGGTCGTCGAGGCGACCGTGGAGATCGCCGCGGGACGGCTGCCCGTGGTCGCGGGGATCGGCTACGGCTGGGCGCAAGCGCTGCGTTTCGCGCGGATCGCCGAAGACGCGGGCGCGGACGGCCTGTTGGTGCTGCCCCACTACCTGGTGACCGCCCCCGAGGCCGGCCTGGTGGAGCAGCTGCGCCGGATCGCGGCCGGCACCTCGCTGCCCCTGATCGCCTACCAGCGCGGCCAGGTCGCCTTCAGCGCCGCCGGGGTACGCGCCATCGCCGAGATCCCCAGGGTCATCGGCCTCAAGGACGGGCACAGCGACCTCGACCGGCTGCGCCGCCTCACGTTCGCCGCACCCGACGGCTTTCTCTTCTTCAACGGCGCGCCCACCGCGGAGATCCAGGCGCGGGCGTACGCGACCGTCGGAGTCCCCGCGTACTCCTCGGCGGTGCACGCCTTCGCACCCGAGATCGCCGACACCTTCTTCGCGGCTCTGCGGGCGGGCGACACGGCCAACACCGACAGGCTTCTTCGCGAGTTCTACGTCCCGCTGGTCGAGCTGCGCGACACCGTCCCCGGCTACTCGGTCTCGCTGGTCAAGGCGGCCGCCCGACTGCGCGGCCTGCCCGTCGGCCCGGTGCGTGCACCGCTCATCGACCCCTCACCGGCCGATCTCGCCGTACTGGAAGAACTCCTGGACACCGGACTGCAGTTGGCCGGCGCCTCCCGCTGACCCCGCCCCCCACGGCAACCACCCCCACTCCATCGCACAAGGAAGTGCCATGCCCCTTCTCGTGGTCGGGATCAGCGTGCTGATCCTGCTGCTGTTGATGACCAAGCTGAAGCTGAACGGGTTCGCCGCACTGCTGCTCGTGGCGGTGGGCGTCGGACTCGTGCGGGGCATCCCGGTGATGGACATCCCCGATGTGCTCTCCGGCGGTATCGGGGACCAGATCGGCGACACCATGCTCACCATCGGGCTCGGCGCGATGGTCGGCCGTGTGATGGGTGACTCGGGTGCGGCGCAGCGCATAGCCGACCGGCTTCTGGAGGCCTTCGGGCCGCGCTGGGTGCAGGTGGCGATGGTGGTCACGTCGATGCTGATCGGCGTCACCATGTTCTACGAGGTGGCCTTCATCATCATCGTGCCGATCGCCTTCACGCTGGTACGGGTCACGGGCGCGAACCTGCTGTGGGTCGGTCTGCCCATGTCGATCACCCTGTCGACGATGCACAGTTTCCTGCCGCCGCATCCGGGACCGACCGCGGTGGCCGCCACGTTCGACGCCTCGGTCGGCCACACGCTTCTGTACGGGCTGTTCATCGCGATACCCGCCGGCGCTCTCGTGGCGCTCGCCTGGCCGCGGCTGCCGTTCGTGAAGGCGATGACGCCCGAGATACCCAAGGGCCTGGTCAGCGAGCGGCAGTTCACGGATGAGGAGATGCCGGGCCTCGGGTGGTCGCTGTTCGTCGCGCTGTTCCCCGTCGTGCTGATCGCGGGTGCCGCGGTGACCGACATGGCCACCGAGGGCGAGAGCGGACTGCTGCACACGGTCGCCTTCATCGGCTCCCCCGCCACCGCACTTCTGCTCACCCTCGCCCTCGCCGTCTGGGCGTTCGGCCCGCGCATCGGCCGCAGCCTGGCCGACGTCAGCTCGTCCTGCACCTCGGCCGCACAGGCCATGGCGATGGTGCTGCTCGTCATCGGAGCGGGCGGTGCGTTCAAGAACGTCCTCGTCGAGGGCGGTATCTCCGACTACATCAAGGACGTCACCCAAGGCTGGGACATCTCCCCGATCATCCTCGCCTGGCTGATCGCCGTGATCCTGCGGGTCGCGCTCGGCTCGGCCACGGTCGCCGTGGTCACCGCGTCCGGTGTCGTGCTGCCACTACTCGCGGGCAGCGGGGTGCACCCGGAGATGATGGTGCTCGCGGTCTCCTGCGGCTCGATCGCCTTCTCGCATGTCAACGACCCCGGATTCTGGCTGTTCAAGGAGTACTTCAACCTCTCCGTGATCCAGGCCATCAAGGTCCGTACGACGTACACGACGGTGCTCGCGGTGCTCGGTCTCGGCGGTGTGCTCGCCGCGGAGTGGGCGCTCGACGTCCTCGGCATCTGAACCCCGTCCGACGATCCGACGAACTCCCCTACCGCACAAGGATGGACCGTATGACCCAGCAGCCGACCGTCACGGCCTTCGCCGTCTACCCGGTAGCCGGCCGGGACTGCATGGAGCTCAACCTCTCCGGCGCCCACGGCCCGTACTTCACCCGCAACATCGTCGTCCTGACCGATTCCGAGGGCCGTACGGGCCTGGGCGAAGTACCCGGCGGCGAGAAGATCACCCGGACGCTGCGGGACGCCGAGCCGCTGGTGGTCGGCGCCAAGGTGGGTGACTACCAGCGGATCCTGCGCGAGATCGGCAAGCGCTTCGGCGACCGGGACGCGGGCGGCCGCGGCGCCCAGACCTTCGATCTGCGCACCACCGTGCACGCGGTCACGGCCGTCGAGTCGGCGCTGCTCGACCTGCTGGGTCAGCACCTGGAGGTGCCGGTGGCCGCACTGCTCGGGGATGGTCAACAGCGCTCTTCCGTACGGGTGTTGGGCTATCTCTTCTACGTCGGCGACCCTGACCGCACGGATCTGGAGTACGTGCGCGAGCCCGGAGCCGATCACGAGTGGTACCGGATCCGCCACGAGAAGGCCCTCACGCCGGAGGCGATCGTGCGGCAGGCCGAGGCCACGTACGACCTCTACGGTTTCAAGGACTTCAAGCTCAAGGGCGGTGTCCTCGACGGCGCCGAGGAGGTGAAGGCGGTCCGCGCGCTCAAGCAGCGCTTCCCGGACGCAAGGATCACCCTCGACCCCAACGGCGCCTGGTCGCTGCGCGAGGCGATCGAGCTGTGCGCCCCGCTCGGCGACGTACTCGCCTACGCGGAGGACCCCTGCGGAGCGGAGGACGGGTACTCGGGGCGTGAGGTGCTAGCGGAGTTCCGGCGCGCCACCGGGCTGCCCACGGCCACCAACATGATCGCCACCGACTGGCGGCAGCTGACGCACGCCCTCGCCCTGCAGTCGGTCTCGATCCCGCTGGCCGACCCGCACTTCTGGACCATGCAGGGTTCCGTACGGGTCGCCCAGCTCTGCAACGCGATGGGTCTGACCTGGGGCTGCCACTCCAACAACCATTTCGACATCTCGCTCGCGATGGTCACGCACTGCGGGGCGGCGGCGCCGGGCGCGTACAACGCCCTGGACACGCACTGGATCTGGCAGGAGGGCCTGGAGCGGCTCACGGTCGAGCCGCCGCGGATCGTGGACGGCGAGATCGAGGTGCCGAACGCGCCCGGCCTCGGAGTCGGGATCGACATGGAGCGCCTGCTCGCCGCGCACGAGCTCTACAAGGAGAAGGCGCTCGGGGCACGCGATGACGCGGCGGGCATGCGCTTCCTGGTCCCCGGCTGGGAGTTCGACCCGAAGCGGCCCTGTCTGGTGCGGTGAGCGGGGGTGGGCCGAGGCCCGCTTGCGGTATCAGCCCTTGACCACTCGCGTCTCGACCGCGGGCATCTCCTTGTCCCACCAGTGCCCGTAACGCCGATAGACCTCCGGCTCGCGGTCGGCGAGCCAGGTCACCAGGCACCCGGCCTCTTCGGTGAGCCCGCGCCACTCGCCGGCGCTCAGTTTGCGGAACGCGGTGAGTTCCAGGCCGCCGCCCTCCAGCGACCGCCACACACCGGCGACCTGACCGTCGACGAGCAGACACGGCAGCACATCGCCGTTGCGGCGTACGGCGGCCGGCCGGAACTCCGCCGGCAGAAAACGCCCCGGCACCACATGCGCGAGCAGCGAGCTGTCCCACATCGGAAGCAGTCTCGGCGGTACGGGGGTGTCCTCGTCGGGCACGGTCGCGCCGGGCAGGTCGTACAGGGGCGCGCGTCCCGTCCCGCCGACGGGCTCGATCGTCTCCCCGAGGTCTTCGATCGCCTGCTTGACCGTGCTGCTCGGCAGCAGTGTGAAGCGCGCGAAGTCCTTGGCCGTGGCCGGTCCGAAGGCCCGTAGATACGAGAGCAGAAGCTGCCGCGCACCCTCCCGCGCGGTGACCTCGGGCGCTTTCGGCGCGGCGCGGAAGGTGTTGCGATGACCGAAGGACCAGGGACCGCCGGCTGGCACATGGTGCAGGGGTGCGTAGGTGCGCAGCGCCCACCAGGCACGCTCGACGCCTTCACCGAGGCGCGCGAGCACTTCGGCCTCCACCTCGGCGCCGGTGCGGGCCCGGCGCAGATACGGGGTCAGTTCGGTGAGCAGACCGTCGGCGTCCGCGGCGGTCAGGCCCGTGTCGGTGAAGCGCCGGTCGTAGAGGCGCGACGCCCGCAGACAGCTCACCATCGACGCGTGGAAGGCCGGGTAGTCCTCGGCGTGCACGGCGTGCAGAGTGATCCGCATGAGGCTGGCCTTGACGACCCGGCCGTCCGCGAAGGCGGCGTCGAGGTCCTCGGGCGCGAACTCCTCGATCCGGTTCCACAGCGCCAGATACGGGGATGCGGGGGTCTGCGCCTGGAGAGCGCAGAGCGCGCGTACGGCCTCCGGGACGTCGATCCGCCGACGTGCGAGCAGCAGCTGACGGTCGAGGGTGGCGAGGGCGAGCCGGCGTGCGGAGAGGGCGGGGAGGGTCACATCGGGATTATGCCGTCCGGCGGCGAACAGGCGCTCGAAGTCCGGTTCACCGCACCGACCAGGACTCGCGGCCGTTCAGATACGCCACGTCGGCGCCGGTGGTGGTGCGGTAGGCGGCCTGGAACTCGGCCAGTTCCTCGGCGGTCAGTACGTCCTCGATGCTCTTGAACCCCTCGGGGGCGCGCCGGGCGACCGTGGCCAGGAGCCGGTCGGCGGGCATGTCGCGGTGGGCGAGGACGAGGGCGTTGGTGAGGGGTCGTCGCTCGGCTTCGTACGCCTGGAGCGCCGACTCGGTGTCCGTGGCCGTCGCCAAGTGGCGGGCCAGGGCGCGTGCGTCGAGTACCGCCTGGGAGGCGCCGTTGGAGCCGATCGGGTACATGGGGTGCGCGGCGTCGCCGAGCAGCGTGACCCGGCCGCGGCCCCACCAGGGCAGCGGGTCGCGGTCGACCATGGGGTATTCGAGGATGCGGTCGGTGGCCGCGAGCAGCGCCGGGACGTCGAGCCAGCCGAGGTCCCAGTCCGTGAAGTGACGTAGGACCTCGTCGAGTCGACCGGTCCGGTCCCAGTCGGCGGCGGGCTGCCGGCTGTCGGCGAGGCGCACCTCGGCCACCCAGTTGACCAGGGCGCGGCCGCGGATCTCCGCGGATCGGGACACGGGGTAGGCGACGAACTTGGCGGTCTCGTTGCTGCCGGCGACGGCCAGGGTGCGGCCGCCGAGGAACGGTTCGGTCTCCGCGAGGCCCCGCCACATGCGGATGCCGTTCCACAGCGGGCGGCCCTCGCCCGGGTGCAGCTGGGCGCGGACCGCCGAGTGCAGCCCGTCGGCGCCGATCAGGGCGTCGGCGTTCAGGGAGCCGCCGCCCGCGAACTCCACCCGTACGCACCGGCCTTCGTCCTCGAACCCCGTGACCGCTGCGGCTGTCCGAATCTCCCCGACCCGGGCCAGCACGGTGTCGAGCAGAAGCCGCTGCAGATCTCCGCGGTGCAGGGAGTACTGCGGCCAGTGATAGCCGAGGGCCTTCCCTCTGGGCTCACCCCAGATCCGGCCGCCGTGCCGGTCGAAGTGCACCATCTCGGCGGTGGGAATCCCGGTCTCGGCGAGGACGGTGCCGAGGCCGAGCTCGGTCAACTCCCGTACGGCATGCGGCAGCAGATTGATCCCGACCCCCACGGGCCGCAGCGAACGCGCCGCGTCGACGACGGTTACGCCGATCCCCGCGGCGTGCAGCGACAGGGCGGTGGTGAGTCCGCCGATTCCGGCGCCGGCGATCAGGACGTGAGTCATGTGCGGCGTACCGCCCTTCCGACCTCGGCGCGCAGCGCCACGAACGCGGGGTGCTCGCGGGTGGCGATCTGATCGCGTGGTGCGGGCAGTTCCACCCGTAGATCAGTGTGTACGGTGCCGGGCGCTCCGGTGAGGACGACCACGCGGTCGCCCACGTAGACGCTCTCGTCGATGTCGTGGGTGACGAGGAGGATCGTCATCCCGTGGTCCCCGCGTACGGAGAGCAGCAGATCCTCCAGGTCCTCGCGGGTCTGGGCATCCACCGACCCGAACGGTTCATCCATCAGGAGCAGTCGCGGCCGGTACGCCAACGCCCGCGCGATGGCGGCGCGTTGCTGCATTCCGCCGGAGAGCTGCCACGGGTACTTGCGTGCGGCCTGCGCGAGTCCGACCGCGCTCAGTGCTTCGTCGGCGGCGGCCCGGCGCTCCGTGCGGGCCAGTCCGCGGCGGCGCAGCGGGAGCGCGACGTTGTCCCGTATCGAAAGCCAAGGGAAGAGCGAGCGCGTGTAGTCCTGGAAGACCACGGCGAGCCCGTCGGGCACCCGGTCCACGGTCCGTCCCTCGATGATCACGGCCCCTTCGGTCGGCGCCTGCAGCCCCGCCGCGCAGCGCAGCAGGGTGGACTTGCCGCAGCCCGAAGGGCCGACGAGCGAGACGAGTTCGCCCTCCTCGACGCCCAGGTCGATGCCGGTCAGGGCGCGGTGCCCGTCCGGGTAGGTGTGGCCGAGGCCCTTGATCTCCAGCACGTGCGCTCAGGCCCGCCTTTCGCGGTGGTGGCCGAGGAAACGGCGCTCGGCAAGCAGGAAGACTCCGTTGAGCGCGTATCCGATGATTCCCAACAGGGCTATTCCTGCCCAGAGTTCGACGGGACGGAAGCCTCTTTCGGCGTCGTTGAGGTGGGCGCCGATACCGCCGCCGGCACCCATGAGTTCGGCGATCACCATGAGGATCAGCGCGAAGCCGAGGGCGACCCGCAGACCGGCCGCGGCCTTGGGGGCGGCCGCGGGCAGGATGACGCGCAGCAGCCGGGTGGTGCGGCCGAGCCCGAAGACCCGGGCGGTGTCGAGATGCAGCGGATCGACTCCTCGTACGCCGTCGACCGTGTTCAGGAGGACGGGCCAGACGGCACCGAAGACGATGGTGGCGACCTGCATATCGGCACCCAGTCCGAAGACGACCATGAAGAACGGGATGAGGGTGGGCGGCGGGATCGCCCGGCCCAACTGCAGTACCGGATCGAAGAGTTCGGCGACGACCCGGCTCAGCCCGATGGCCACTCCCGCGGCGATTCCGATGACGGCGGCGAGCGCCCAGCCGACGAGGAGATGGGTGAGGCTGGGACCGAAGTCGTCCAGCGCCTTGTCCGAGAGGAAGAGCCGCGAGGCCGGTCCTGACCACCACAATCGCCTTACGGCCGAGGCGATTTCGGTGGGCGGTGGGAAGTAGAGATCCTCGGCTGCTCGCGCCGCCACCTCCCAGAGCGCGAGAATCAGGACGGCCAGCCAGATCCGTCCGGCGGCCCGGCGCACCAGGTCCGTCACGCGCACCGTACCCACGGGGCCCTTCATCGCGTGGTCCAGCGGAATGCGCGTCGCTCGACCCCTACCACCAGAGCATTGGCCATGAGCCCCAGGACCCCCGCCCACAGCGCTCCCGCCAGCATCAAGTCGGGTCGTCCGCCGCCCGATTGGGTGGCGAGCAGATAGATCCCGAGCCCACTCTCCCCGCCGGCGCGCAGCTCCGCGCTGACGGCGACGACCAGGCCGACGGCGAGCGCGATCCGGATCCCCGTCAGCACGAACGGAGCCGCGGACGGCAACGAGACCCGCGCGAGCACGCTCAGCGGCCCGAACCCGAAGCTGCGCAGGGTCTCCTTGGCGAGCGGTTCGACCTCGCGCAGTCCGTACAGGGTGTTGAGGAGGATCGGCCACAGGCAGGCGTAGCAGACCAACGACCTTTCCACGCGGCCTGGTTCGGCGAAGACGAGGATCGCGAGCGGGATCAGCGCGACGGACGGGATCGGCCGCAGCAGTTCCACCACGATCAGCGCGGCACGGTCGAGCAGCGGTACGGAGCCGAGCACGAGACCCGCGGGCACCGCGAAAGCCACGGCGAGCAGCACCCCGCTCAGCCACGCCTCCACGGTCGCGCCCAGATGCCCGCCGAACTCCCCGTCCCCCATCATCCCGACCGCGCGGGCGAGGATCTCGGTGGCCGGCGGCACCTCGGTGCGGTCGAGGACTCCGGTACGTGAGGCCGTCTCCAGCGCGCCGAGAACGAGCGCCACACCGGCGCCGCCGAGCAGGACGCGCCGCAGCCGGTCAGCCACCACTGACGAGCAGGCCCGCGACGTCGACGTCCCCCTGCACGTAACCGAACTCGGCCATCAGGTCCGCCACCCGCCGCAGCCGTTCCTCGCTGAGCTCCGTCGGATACGTGCCCAGCGAGATCTTCTTGGCCACCGGCGCGGTGATCTTCGTGTACGAGGGAAGGGTCTCCTCGACGAGCGAGCGGTCCTCGGCCATGCCCTGGGCGGCCTTCAAAGCTCGCTGGAAGGCGGCGACCGTCTTGGGGTTCTTCTCGGCGAACTCGGCGGTGGTGGCGTATCCGGCGATCGGGAATTCAGCGGTCGGCGCCTGCCCCAGATCCCTCAGCACCCGGCCGGTCCCGGACGAGGTGATCTGCGTGACGAACGGCTCGACGGCCTGTACGGCGTCCACGCTCCCGGACTTGAGGGCGGTCCCCATGTTCGGCATGTCGACCTCGGCGAAGCCCTTGTCGTCGTCGAGCTCGACGCCCTCCTCCTTCGCCGCGGCCTTCACGAGCAGGGCGCTGATGTTCCGCTTCGTGTTCACCCCGATGCGCTTGCCTTTGAGATCGGCGAGCGACTTGACCGGCGAATCCTTGCCGACGAGCAGCGCGTGGGTGCCGGGGGCGGCCTGGAAGGCATCGGCGACGATCCGTACATCGAGCGCCTTGTTGGTGTCGGCCAGCATGAAGGAGACGTAGTTCCCGAAGGAGATGTCCAGCGCACCGGCTTTGAGCCGGCTGATGGACTCGGCTCCGCCGCTGAGGGTCTGGGTCCGTACGGTCAGCCCTTCCTTCTCGAACAACCCCTTGGCCTGAGCGATCTCGAAGGGCGCGGTGTCGGCGACGGGCATGGTCCCGACGGTCAGCGTGCTCTTCTCCACTCCCTTGCCGTTCCCTTTACCGGCACCTCCCGTGCCTTCGTCGCCCCCGCCCCCGCAGGCGGTGGCCAGCAGGGCGGCCCCGACGAGAACGGCGAGGCCGCGTAAGCGTGTGCGCATGTCTTCCCCCTGATCCGGCACGGGCATCGGTCATGTACATGCCCGCGGGGAGGCTATCGGGCGGGAGCTCGGGAGCCCAGACCGGTTTGCGTCTTGCCCGGTGCGTGTTTCTCCTAGGCTCGCTTCTCCTAGGCTCGCGCCATGCTGATCGAACACCGGAGTCACCGGCCCGTCGTCCACCCTTCCGCCTATGTCGCCCCCTCCGCCGTGCTGTGCGGCGCCGTCACCGTGGGCGAAGGCGCGCGCGTCCTGCACGGCGCCGTGCTCACGGCCGAGGACGGCGAGGTGCGGATCGGCGCCAATGTCGTCGTCATGGAACACGCGGTGCTGCGCGGCCGGGACGGCCATCCCACCGTCGTCGGGGACTCGGTCCTCATCGGCCCGCACGCGCACATCAACGGGGCGACGATCGAGGACGAGGTCTTCCTCGCCACCGGCGTCTCGGTCTTCCCCGGGGCCGTGGCCGGCGCCCGCTCGGAGCTGCGCATCAACAGCGTCCTGCACGCGAACTCCGCCCTCCCGCCGGACGCGGTGCTGCCCATCGGCTGGATCGCGGCCGGCACCCCGGCCCAGCTCTTCTCCCCCGACCGCCACGAGGAACTCCAGCCGGTCCAGATGGACTTGGACTTCCCCCAGACGACCTACGGCGTCCCCCGCGGCACCCCCATGCCCACGATCATGTCCCGCCAGTCCGCGTACTACGGGGCACATCTGACGGACCGGGTGATCGAGAAGCCGTAGCACTCGGCGCCACGGTGCTCACCCTCGGCGCTACCGTGCTCGCGTGAAACCTCTGCTCTTCCTGGACGTCGACGGTCCCCTCATCCCGTTGGGCGTCGGACGCGAACCTGCCGGCCAGCGGGATCAGGGTCTGCCGGAGCTGGACCGGGCCTGGGTGGCGCAGTGCCATCCAGGCCCGGCGCTGTTGCACCGGGTCGAGCCGCACCTCGGGCTCACCGACCGGGACTTCGACGTCGTCGGCCGGTGGCTCAGCCGCTGCTGCTAGCGGACGACCGGGAGCTCCACTGTCCCCGTATCACCCGGTGCGCTGGTGACCGTCACCGGCTTGACGCCCTTGTTGCCGAGGTAGGCGTCGTCGCTCGCCGCGATCACGAACTGGATGCGGTGGCCCTTCTCGTAACGGTGCACGATCCCGGGCAGCGTCACCGTGAACGGACGCGTCACATCCGGCACCCGCACCGGCGCCACCAACCGGTGCGCCAGGGTCTTCCTGCCGTCCGGCGCCACGTCGTACAGCTTCACGAAGAGCACCAGCTTGTCGGCCGCGTCGGAGGAGTTCTGCACCCGCTCCGTCCTCGGCGAGACCACCTTCAGCGTCGCCTTGGGAGCGCCCACCACATCCGTCGCCGAGGCCAGCGGCTCCGTCGTCCAGTCGAGATAGGTGCCACGCGTGTCGTACGGCGCCGGATCCGGCAGCCCGACGAGTCCGGCCAGCGAGGACTCCGAATGCGAGGTGGGGATCAGCCAGTTGCGGTACTCCCGGCTCCCCCGCACCACCTTGCTCCGGTTGTCGACCAGCTTCCCGTCCCCGGACAGGTAGTACTTGTCCGTCAGCGCGGGCGGGCGGGACGCGGTGGCGTACGTCCGCCCCGGCTCACCGACCCAGTCGCGGTAGTACGCGAAGTTCGGTCCGGTGTCGGCCTGCTTGTTGCCCCGCAGATACCGGTCGAACCAGGCGAGCACGCGCTGCCCGACGTAACTCGTCTCCAAGTTCCCGGCCCCGAGGCTGAGTTCACCGCTCGCCGGATCGGTGATCCCGCCGCTGTGCCCCCACGACTGCCAGATCATCTTGGCCGTCGTGCCCTGCCCCTTCAGCGTCTCGTACGTCGCCTTCGCCTCGTTGAGGTTGAACAGCGAGTCCGCCTGGCCCTGGACCAGGAGCGTCGGCGCCTTCACCTTGCTCAGGTACGAGACGGGCGACACGCTGCGCGCGTAGTCGAGCAGCTCGTCCGTGCTGCCGGCCGGGTAGCGGCCGGAGTTCAGCATCCGGATCGTGTCGCAGGCCCGGGTCACGAAGTGCAGACAGGTCAGGTTGTTGTAGCGGGAGGGATCGAGGCTGGGCGCGAGCAGCGGCTGCCCCTCCCCGATCAGATAGAACCCGTTGGCCCACTGCCACTTGTACGCGCCGGGCACGTCCGTATTTCCCGCGTTCTGCGGATCCAGGGAGTAGGCCAGGTTGTTCCAGGTAATCAGCGGCACGAGCGCATCGACCCGGTGGTCGACCGCGGCGGTGGCCAGCTGGATGGCACCGCCGTACGACCCCCCGATCATCCCGACCCGCGGATCGTCCCCGCGCTGCCCGTCCTTGGCCACATAGTCGACCTTCGTACCGTCGTCGGCGGCGCGCCTGCCGGCGAGGAAGTCGATGAGTGCGGAGGTCGCCTTCGCGTCGATACGGGGATCGTCGAGGGAGACAAGACAGCCGGACTTCCCGAACCCGAGCCCCGAGTAGGCAATCCCGACGTACCCGCGCTGCGCGAACGCCTTGGCCGTACCGGCCGTTCCGCCGTCGGCCTTGTTTCCGCCGAAGCCGTTGGTGGTGAGTACAGCGGGGGCGGTGTGATGGGCGTCAACCCCGTTCGGCCGATACAGGTCGGCGTCGACGACGCAGGTGCGTTCGCCTGTGTCGACCGTGAACTTCAGCTCTGTGACGGTGTATTCACCCAACGGCGGCGTAGTGGTGGCCCCAGCGGGGACCGCGAGGGCAAGCGGTGCGGCGACGGCGAACGCCACGGTGCCGATGGCGGCGGCGAGAGTGGCTCTCGATCTGGGCACAGCTCGGTCCACGGTGACCTCCACGTTGATGTACCGACCGGTAGGTTTGGGAATCGGAGTTATGGTGTGGGGTTTGTTACTCGGGGGTCAATAGGCGTGCGGAGGGATTCGTGAACCTGCGCGGTTCCTTCGCATGCTGTGCGAGTGGGGTCAGTTGGGGCGGGATCGACCCTGCGGCTCGGGGATCGGGATGACCCGTACGGGGAAGTGGCCTCCGACCGGGGAGACGACTCCCTTGCCGGTGGGTGGGCCGGCGTACCAGATGGTGGTGCGGTAATCACCGGCGCGCTTGTGCAGGTTGCAGTCATATGGCACCGGCTGGAGGAGCAACTCGCCTTCCTCCGAAAGCTGCGCCCTGAGCTGCCAGGTGGTGGAGCTTCCCGTATGGACGACGTACTCACAGGGCACAGGCCGCCATGGATGCGCGCGCAGAATGCGTTCGGCGCGCCGAGCACTGAACAGGCCAAGCGAGGCGAACCAAATAGCAAGTGTCCCTAGCAGGAACGACATGACGATCATGGGCGGTGAAGCGTCGCTGGGGTGGATGAGGACGCCAACGGTCATCCCCGCCACAGTGGCAACGCACATACCTGCGGACCAACGCCTGGCGCGCTGATGCCGCCGCCTCTGTCCGGCCGCAGTGACCGGCTCCTCGATCGCCGTCTTGGTAAGGGCCGGTCGTGTCATGTGAGCAGCTCCGAGAGCCGGGAGTTGGGACGACTGGGCGCCGGAGTGGGGTGCGGTTCCTCAAACGAGAGCGTGCTGACGATCCCGCCGAAGATGTCCGCGTATGAAGCTGCGTTCTGCAGGTCTGCGCTGGACAGGGTCGCTGTCATGAGCAGCCCGGATCCGGGATAGAGGAAGAAGCACGAGGCTTGCGCCACGGCCGAGTTGGCACCGTCGGCCAGCCGCAGCGTTCCCGTGACCATGGCTGCAGGCACCCCGCCGCAGACATCGACCATGCTCTTCGTCGCGGCCGACCAGCTCGGCGACGCTTCCCGCGCCAGCAACGCCCTGGATGCGGCTTGACGTGCGTCACGCGCGATCGTGGCTGTTGCGGCCAACGTGAGAAGTGAAGAGGTGACTCCGGCTGGTGGGTCGCGGTGCAGCCCTAAAGCCATGTAGAAGGCTCCCTGTTGTGCAACAGAATCCAGCGGACTGGCCCCGTCAGGGGCCCAATTGCGAATGAGCGCCAACCCCTCGGCCTCGATCGGCTGGAAGCCAGGCGGCAGACGTAACCAAAGCGGCGGTACATCGGTCATGGCAGCGGCCCTCACAGGGACGCCCCCGACCTGAGGAGTCGAGCGATGTTGCTGGGGGCATCGTCAGCAGCAGCGCGGGCGCCATCGAGGCCAGTCGCTCCGACGCCAAAGAGCTCGTTGTCCTCGGCGTTCGTGAACTCAGCCGCGCTGGTCATGACACCTGTGCCCGCGACGCCGGCCTCCACCGCTGTCTTGGTGTTCGCACCAACGCTGTGCAGCGCCCATCTACTGAGTGGGTTCTCGATCCCAGCCATTCGTGTGGCCGCATCCTTCGCGCCCGCCTCAAACCCCTCTGCGCCGGCGCGCCCCACCGCCACCGCAGCGTCGTCAGCGGCACTCGCTGCTCGAACCGCCGCGACCGCACCCTTGGCACCGTGGGTAGCCAGCCCCACCACAGGCAGAGCGCCAAGACCGTCACCCGCCAAGGTCACCGTGCTCTCCCAGAACTTGGCGTCAAATTTGCCCTGGCAGCCACGCTTGAGCCCCTCGCGGATGCTCGGATCTCGAAGGTGCAGGGCGAAGGCTCCTGCGCTCGAAGTCGATGCAACGGCCATAGCAATCGCGATTCCGACCGGAGGCGCAGCGAAGACCGCCGCCACGGCCGCCGCTGAGGCCAGCACTGCCAGCCCGTCCCCCAGGTTCTCGTCCAGCCAGGACGTGACCTTGTCCAACACCCCCGGCTCCTCAGGAGCCAACCCATCATCAGCCCCCTCCAGATCCCGAGCCACCCCCTCCGCCGCCTCCCTGTGCACCCCCTCCAACTCCCGCGCCAACCGCACCACATCCCCCACCGCATCTCGCGCCGTCTCCACCCCCTTCGGATCGTCCGACGCACGCGCCTCAGCATCAGCGAGCGCCGAAGCCGCGCCCCGCGCCCGCTCCTCGTACCCCTGGGCCGTCACCCGCCGGTCGACCACCCCGTCATGCCACCGCCCCAGCGCCGACGAAGCCTTCGACAGAGACTGATGCGCATCCAGCAACCGCCTCGGCAGGTCCTGCGACAGCGCCCGCCGAAACGCCTCCCCACCCTCCCCCTCCCAGGAGGCGGCCGACCGCAGCAACCGGTCGACCAGCTCATGTGCGGTGCCCAGCGACTTGGCCGCCTTCGCCACCTGCTTCTGCAGCGCGGAGATCTCACCAGGGTTGCCGGGCACGGGGTCGAACCCCAGGCACGGATAAGGTCCGCCGACCGACGCCCTCTCACCCATCGACCTTCACCGCCCGAAGCGCCGAGGCAATCGCGGCATTGAGCTCGACGTACTCGTTATGGCTCTGCGCCACCGCCCCCTGAATCCGAGTGATCCGCTCACCGAGCTGTTCGGCACCGTACGACCAGGACTCCTGAAAGCCGTCGCACGCCGCGTCCAGCGAGGCCGTCCCGATCTGATCGGCACGTAAGTGAGAAAGCGCGCTGCGCGCCTCGGCGAGCGAGTCGACCGATTCCTGCAGCGCCTTCGCGAAGCGCCCCAACTCCGAGGTCGGAACCCGCAGATCCGAGTGATCACCTGTCATGGCCGAGCACCCTGGCAGAGCTCCCGGCTCATCGGACAATCCGAGTCACCCGTACGGGCAACAGCCCGGGAGGACCAGGGTGCCGGTGCACAGCGCGCACCACCCATACAGGTGACACCCACGCGAGCTCAGCCCTCCAGCACCCCACTCCGCCGCTCGAACACCACCGGCCGCGCCGCCCGCACCGCCATCGTCAGCGCACCGAGCAGCACCACGTCGTCCCCGGCCGTACTCGCCTCGACCCGCGGCCGCAGCGGTGTGAGCCGGTGCAGAGTCTCGGCCACGGTCGTGAGGAAGAGATCCGCGCCGCGGCCGACACCACCTCCCAGGACCACCAGGTCCGGGTCGAGGACCGCCGTGACGGAGGCGACGGCGAGCGCGAGTCGTTCGCCTTCCTGGCGGACCGCCGCCACAGCCGCCGGCGAACCCGTGCGGGCCGCGTCGAAGACCCGTTTCGCGGTCAGGGGGCCGCTCATGCCGAGGGTGCGGGCCGCGCGGACCACCGCGTCCGCCGAGACCGCGTCCTCCAGCAGACCCCGCCGCGGCGCCGTCCCCGTGGCCGGCACTCCGTCGAGCGGCAGATAGCCGATCTCGCCCGCCGCTCCGTGCGCACCGAGAAAGAGTTCGCCGTCGGCGAGCACGCCCATGCCGAGGCCGGTGCCGATCAGGACGTAGACGAACAACCTGCTCTCCGCACCGATCCCGAAGGTGTACTCGCCCAGCGCCGCCAGGTTCGCGTCGTTGTGGACGGACAAAGGGGTGCCGAGGCGGTCGCGCATACGGGAGACCAGACCCGCCCGCCCCCACCCGGGCAGATTCACCGCGTACCGGACCCGTTCCGTGTGGCGGTCGAAGACACCCGGGGTGCCGACCGCGGTCTGCACGATGTCCGCCGAGGTCAACCCCGCTTCGTCCAGGGTCTGTTCGGCGCACGCGACCGCCGCGTCGGCGACCGAGAGCGCGCCGCGGCCACGGTTGCGTACCTCGGTGCGGGCCACGATCGTGCCGGACAGATCCGCCACCGCCGTACGCAGCCGGGCGCGGCCGATGTCGATGCCGAGGACATGGCCGGCGCGCGGATCCGGCTCGTAGAGGACGGCGACCCGGCCTCTGCTCTGGGCGTGGGTGCCGGCCTCACGGACCAGGCCCGCACGTTCCAGAGCCGCGAGCGCCGAGGAGACGGTCGGCTTCGACAGGCCGCTGTCGCGGGCTAGTTGGGCGCGTGAGGCCGGGCCTTCGAGGCGCAGTCGTTCCAGGAGCAGCCACTCGTTGTTGCTGCGCAGCCGCCGGCGGTTCCAGGCCGGTGTCGTCACCCGACGGTCCCCCGCGACGCGGCGACCTGGGGGGCCCTGACATGGCAGGCCGCCGTATGCCCCGGCCCGACACCCTCGAGGCGCGGTGTCATCCGATGGCAGACCTCCTCGGCGAGCGGACACCGGGCACGGAAGCGGCAGCTGGGCACGGGGTCGATCACCACAGGGGGATCGGCCTTGGCGGTGGCCGCGTCCACGTCGAGCGGTGCGCGCGGATCGGGTACGGCGGAGAGGAGGAGTTCGGTGTAGGGGTGGCGGGGGCGTGCCAGCACCTCCTCGGTGGGGCCGGTCTCGACGACATGGCCGCCGTACATCACGGCGATCCGGTCGGAGAGATAGCGGGCGCCGGCGATGTCGTGGGTGATGTAGAGGAAGGAGACGCCCTCCGTCGAGCGCAGGTCCGCCATCACGTTGAGGAGTCCGATGCGGATGGAGACGTCGAGCATCGAGACGGGCTCGTCGGCAAGGATGAGTTTCGGGCGGTGGGCCAGGGCCTGGGCGAAGCCGATGCGCTGGCGCTGGCCGCCGGAGAGTTCGTACGGGTAGCGGCTCAGGACATCGGCGGCCGGTGTCAGGCCGACGGCCTCGACCACCCGCTCGGCCTCCGACTGCCGCTCGGCGCCGGACAGTTCGGGCCTGTGCAGTTTCAGGGAGCGCAGAATTCCGTGCGCGACGCGGTAGGCGGGGTTGAGGGACGCGAAGGGGTCCTGGAACACCATCGGCACATCACCGCGGTAGGCCAGCCACGCGCGCCGGCCGCGCAGGGAGCTCAACGGGCGTCCCCGGTAGCGGATCTCACCCGCGGTCGGCTTGTACACCTGCGCGATCAGCCGCGCCAGGGTCGACTTCCCGCTGCCGCTCTCTCCGACGAGCGCCACGATCTCCCGCTCGCCGATCACCAGATCCACGTCGTCGACCGCGTGCAGCAGGCGGCGGGACATTCCCGTACCGACTTTGAAGTGCCTGGTGAGGCCCGAGGTTTCGAGGAGGGGAGAGTTCATCGCACGACCTCCGCCACATGCAGCAGACAACGCGACCGTGCCCCGCCCACCTCGTACAGCGAGGGCTCCACCGTGTCGCACTGCGAGAAGACCAGCGGACAGCGCGGATGGAAGCGGCAGCCGGAGGGCGGTGAGGCGAGATCCGGCGGGCTGCCGGGTATCCCCCGCAGCGGTACGCGTGGTCCGCGGATCGACGGGAACGCCTCGAGGAGCCCCCGGCTGTAGGGATGCGAGGGATGGTCGAAGACCGTCCGGGTGGGCCCCTGTTCCACGACCTGCCCCGCGTACATCACGAGCAGCTGGTCGGAGAAGTGGCTGACCAGGGACATGTCGTGGGTCACGAACAGCACGGCGAAGCCCAGGAGTTGCTGGAGTTCCTTGATCTGCACCATCAGGGAGCGCTGGGCGACCACGTCGAGCGCCGAGGTGGGCTCGTCCATGATGACCAGGTCCGGTGTGAGCAGCAGCGCCATCGCGATCATCGCGCGCTGGCGCATCCCGCCGGAGAGCTGATGGGGGTAGCTGCGCAGATGGACCGGGTCGATACCGACGAGCCGCAGCACCTCCACACCGCGGTCGTCGATCTCCTCCTTGGTGTACGAGCCGTGCGCGGCCATCGCGTCCTTGTACTGGGCGGCGAGTGTGGCCACGGGGTTGAGGGCGTTCATGGCGGACTGCAGGACCACGGAGTAGTCCCGCCAGCGCAGGGCGTTGAGTTCGCGTTCGGTCAGGGTCACCAGGTCCGATCCGCGGAAGTGGACCGATCCGGAGGTGATCCGTGCGGGCGGGTTCAGCAGGCCGGCGATGGCGAACAGGAGGGTGGACTTGCCGCAGCCCGACTCGCCGACGACGGCGGCGAACTCGCCCTCGCCGACGGTGAGTTCCACGGACTCCACCGCGGTGACCGGCCCGCGTGCGGTCTCGTACACCACGCTCAGTTCGCGCACATCGAGCAGAGGTTCAGACACCTTTCCGCCTCCTTCGTACGGGCCGCAGCGCGGGATTGCCGATCTCGTCGAAGGCATAGTTGACCAGGGCGAACGCGACACCGAGCAGGGCGACGCAGAGCCCTGGCGCGAGCGACCACAGCGGAATGCCGGTCTGCAGGGCCTGCTGGTTCTGGGCCCAGTAGAGCATCGTGCCCCAGCTCTCGGAGTTGGGGTCGCCGAGTCCGAGGAACTGCAGTCCGGCCGCCGTGAGAAGTGAATACAGCGCGGCGCCGAGGAAGTTGGCGACGATCAGCGAGGTCATCGTCGGCAGCACTTCTCGCACGATGATGTACGAGCGTCGCTCACCGCGCGCCCGCGCCGATTCGAGGAACTCCCGGTTGCGCAGGGAGAGGGCCTGGGCCCGCAGCTGGTTCGCGCCGTAGGACCAGCCGGTGAGGACGAGGACGGCGAGGATCACGGCGAGCGAGCCCGACCCCGCGTACTTGGCGAGGATGATCACCAGTGGGAACGCGGGGATCACCAGGACGACGTTGGTGAGCAGGGAGAGCAGATCGTCCGCGATGCCGCCGAGGTAGGCGGCGGAGACTCCGATCAGCACGGAGAGCACGGTGGCGAGGGCTCCCGCGACCACGGCGATGAGCAGGGACTCCCTTGTGCCGTAGATGAGTTGGGAGTAGATGTCCTGGCCGAGGCTCGTGGTGCCGAGCAGATGCCCGGTGGACGGCCCGAGCGCCGGGTCGTAGGAGAGTTCGCTGGGGTCGTCGACCGAGGTGAAAAGGCCAGGGAACGCGGCGACCAGCGTGAAGACCAGCAGGATCACCGTGCCGGCCAGGGCCTTGCGGTTGCCGCGGATCGCCCGCCACAGACCGGCCCCCGCACGGGTACGGGCCGGTGTACCAAGGACAGCGGTAGTGGTGGCCATCGTCATCCCTTCGCCCGTGCGCGCGGGTCGAGCCATACGGTCGCGATGTCCACGATCAGAAGCGCGACCAGGACCGCGACCGTGAACAGCATGAACAAGGCCTGCATCAGCGGATAGTCCACGTCCTGCACGGAGTTGTAGAGCAGATAGCCGACGCCCGGGTAGTTGAAGACGTACTCGATCAGGATCGCTCCGGAGATCACGAAGCCGAGCGACATGGCGAAGCCCGCGAGATTCGGCAGTACGGCGTTACGGGCCGCGTACGCGTACATCACGCGCCGGGGGTTGAGGCCCTTGGCCCGCGCCATCCGTACGTAGTCCTCGGCCAGGGTCGTGATCATGTTGTTGCGCATGGTCAGGATCCAGCCGCCGACCGTGGTGATCAGCAGGGTCGCCGCCGGCAGGACCGCATGGGACAGGACACTGCCGACGAAGCCGGGTGAGAAGCCGGGGACGATCGAGGTGTCGTAGTTGAAGTTGGAGGGCAGCAGACCGCCGGTCCACTCCGAGAAGACCAGGATCAACAGCAGCCCCACCCAGAAGTACGGCAGTGCGGAGGTCACCACGAAGATCGGCGGCAGGATGGCGTCGAGCGCACCGCCCCGCCGCCACCCGGCGACCGTCCCGATGAAGGTGCCGATCAGGAACGCGAGCACGGTGGTGATGCCGACGAGGCCCAGCGTCCAGGGCAGGGCACGGCCGATCAGCGCTGTGACCGGTTCACCGAGCGACGAGCCGATGGAGCGGCCCCAGTCGCCGGTGAACATATGGCCCAGATAGTCGAAGTACTGGACCACGACGTTCGTGTCCGGCTTGAAGCCGAACGAGGTCAGCATCCCCTCCAGGGACTCCCGGGTGACCCGGCCGCGGGTGCGCACGATCAGCGCGTCGACCGGGTCGCCCGGCATGAAGCGCGGGATGAAGAAGTTCAGGGTGAGCGCCGCCCAGAGTGTCAGTACGAAGAACCCCAGGCGGCGCAGGATGAACCGCACAAGTCACTCCCTACCGGGCCGACTCACTGAGCCGACTTGGAGTAGATGTGGGTCAGGACCTGCCCGTTGTCCGGGAAGTTGTACGCGGCGGGCTGGGCGTAGGGGTTCTCCTCGGTGGGCCAGCCGGCGATGTCCTTGGTGTTGTACTGGTACCAGTCCACCGAGCACACCACGGGGATGATCGGCACGTCGTCCAGCATGAACTGCGAGACCTCCTTGACGATCTCCGCCTGCCGGGCCTCGTCGGCGGCCGCGTACTCGTTGAGCAGCGTGTCGACCTTCGGGTTCTGGTAGCGCTCGAAGTTGCTGGTGGCGTCCTCGCCCAGCGGCGCGGTGTTCGCGGAGTGCAGGGTCTGGCGCAGTTCGTAGTACGGCGAGGGGCCGCTGGTCTGCTGGCTGTAGTACGCCAGGTCGTAGTCACCGGTGTAGAGCTTGCCGACGAAGGTCTGCTGCGCGAGCGTCTGCACGGTGAGGTCGATGCCGACGGCCTTCAGGTTCTGCTTGATGACCCGCAGCGAGGCGTCCCAGTCCGTGTAGCCCGTGATGGAGAGGATCTTGAGCTTGAGCGGCTTGGAGGGCGAGTAGCCCAGCTCGCCGAGCAGGTCCTTGGCGCGGTCCGGATCGGGCTTGTCGTATCCGGCCTTCTGCACGGCCGCCTCGTCGTAGAACTTCTGGAAGGTCGGGATCACGATGCCCGACTGGTTGGCCGGGGGCACCTGACCGCCGACGCCGATCTTCGCGACCTGCGCGCGGTCGATGGCGTACGAGATGGCCTGGCGGACCTTGACGTTGCTGGTGATCTTCTTCGACGGATCCAGGTTCGGGTAGATGCCGACGTTGAGGACCGGCGGCGACCAGGTGTGGTTGTCCGCGGACTTGTCCAGGAAGAACTTCTGGATGCCCGGGATGAACTGACTGCCCCACTGCGCCTTGCCGTTGGCGAGGTCGAGGTTCGCGGGCGCGTTGTCGAGATACGCCGGGTACTGGACCGTCTGGATGTACGGCTTGCCCTTCTGCCAGTAGTCCGGGTTGGCCTTGTACTGGATGTTGTTGGGCGAGCACGGGTCGACCTCGAACGGTCCCGATCCGACCGGCTTCTTGTCCACCCAGGTCTCGGGCTTGCTCGCCGCCTCACCCGTGCCGAAGACATGCTCGGGGACGATCGGCTGCTGATGGGCGAACGCGTAGAAGTACGGCTGCGCGGCTTCCTTGAACTTCATGGTGACCTGGTCGCCGGAGGCCGTCACGGACTGCAGTCCGGCGGTGGTCCACAGCGCGTACAGGTCGATGGGCGGGTGCTGCTTCATCAGGTTGAACGTGAATGCCACGTCCTTGGCGGTGAGCGGCTTGCCGTCGTTCCACTTCATTCCCTGACGGATCGTGAAGTCGATCTGCGTCTTGTCGGCGTTCCACTTGTAGTTCTTGGCGATCATCGGTGTCTCGGCCGCATCCTTGAGGGCGTTGACGAACACGAGCGGTTCGTAGACGAAGCCGATCGAGGTGTTGTAGACGGCGGGGTTGAACGGGTTGAAGTTGCAGGTCCAGGTCTGTCCCGCCGTATTGGCGATGGTGACCTCGCCGCCCTTCTTGAGCGGGCCTGCGGTCTGCGTGGGGTTGTTGTCGTCGCCCTTTTTCTTGGTCTCCGAACAGGCCGTTGCCGTCCAAGCGAGTGCGACGACGACAGCGGCGGCGAGGGTACGCGTGGGCCTCATGCCTGCCAGTCCCTTCAGGAGGTCATACGGGGTGATGCGCGGCTTCGACCGCCAGCGCGAGTGCGCCCAGGAGCGGCGCTTCATGGGGGTGCGCGGCGAGGACGAGCTGGGGCGGATACGGCACGGCGGCGTCCAGGGCGCGGCGCAGCGGGCCGTGCAGCGCGTCCCACGAACGGACCATGCCGCCGCCGATGACGATCCGCTCGGGATCGAGGGCGATGGCGAGATTGACGAGCTGGAAGGCGAGCTGTCCGAGGAACTCGCCCTCTTCCAGAGCGCGTTGACCGTGGGCCTTTCCGCTGACCACGCCTTCCAGGGGCATGTGGTCGGTCCTGCCGACATCGGCCGCCGAGCGCAGGTTGTACCCGATCTCCCCGGACGCCCCGTGCCGCCCGGCGACCACGGTGCCGCCGACGACGAGCGCGACGGCGAGACCGGTCCCGAGGTTCACGTACAGACCGGGGTCGGCGCCTGCCAGGGCGCCGTGGTCGTATTCGTGGCGGGCCGCGGCCTTCACGTCGTTGACCATCCGGAGCTCGGACTCCGGGAAGGCCAGGGCGAGTTCACGCCCGAGCGCGAGCTCCTCCCAGCCGGAGATGTTCGGGGCGAGTGCCACGGAGTCCTCGCCGGGGATGCCGATGGTGGAGACCACCACGGCGACCGGCACCCGGCCGCCGAGCAGCTCGCGCGCCGCGTCGACCGCGTTCTTGAGTCCGGCCTGGGCGCCGAGTCCGGCGGGTGTCTCGAGCTTGAGGTCGTCGAGCCGCACACCGTCGAGGTCTGCGACGGTCAGTGCGGTCTTGGTCCCGCCGATGTCGAGCGCGAGGACGACGGGCTCACCGGCGTCGACGGATAAGGGTGCAGGCTCGTTCACTTGGAGCTCCTCGCGATCGGAGGTGCCGGTAAGTGCGCTGCTCGCTCAGTAAAGTTACGTAACTATACGAGCGCCCGCCGCCGTCGGTAAGGCTCCGTCAAGTCTCCGTCGCACAACGATCGGGCCGGGCTCCCCCTCCTGCGAGGAAGAGCCCGGCCCGTTGGTGCAGCCGCTGGGTGACCGCTACTTCTTGCCGCCCCCGAAGTTGCCCAGGCCCTTCGGGTTGAGGTGGGCGATGTGGCCGCTCTCCGTGCCGGCCGACGGGTCGATGACACAGTCGATCAGGGCAGGGCCGCCCGAGGCCAGCGCCTCGGTGAGGGCCGCGGTGATCTCGGCGGGTGTGGTGGCGCGGTAGCCCTTGCCGCCGAAGGCCTCGATCATCTGGTCGTGGCGGGCCGCGCTCATCAGGGCGGTGGGCGCCGGGTCGCTGGAGCCGCCGCCGGCGGCCTCGTCACCCTTGTAGACACCGCCGTTGTTCATGATGACGGTGACCACGGGCAGGTTGTAGCGGCAGATCGTCTCCAGGTCCATGCCGCTGAACCCGAAAGCGCTGTCGCCCTCGACCGCGACGACCGGCTGCCCGGACTCCACGGCCGCCGCGATCGCGTAGCCCATGCCGATGCCCATGACACCCCACGTACCGCTGTCGAGGCGGTGGCGCGGCACGCTCATGTCGATGACGTTGCGCGTGATGTCGAGGGCGTTGGCGCCCTCGTTGACGAGATAGACCTCCGGGCGCTCGCGCAGTACGTCCCGTACCGCCTTGAGCGCGTTCATGAAGGCCATCGGGTACGGGTCGGCCTCCAGGCGCTTGGCCATCTTGGCGGTGTTGTCCGCCTTCTTCGCGCCGAGCTCGTCCCGCCAGGCCTGCGGCGCCGCGATCTGTCCGGGCTTGGTGCGCTCGGCGAGCGCGTCGAGGACCGATTCGATGTCGCCGACGAGCGGTGCGGCGATGGGCTGGTTGGAGTCGATCTCCGTGGGCTCGATGTCGATCTGGAGGAACTTGGCGTCCGGGTTCCAGCCGCGCTCACCGTGGTTGAGCAGCCAGTTGAGGCGCGCGCCCATCAGCAGGACCACGTCGGCCCGCTTCAGGGCGAGCGAGCGGGCGGCGGCCGCGGACTGGTCGTGGCTGTCGGGCAGCAGGCCCTTGGCCATGGACATCGGCACGTACGGGATGCCCGTGGACTCGATGAACTGCCTGATCTTGTCGTCCGCCTGGGCATAGGCGGCGCCCTTGCCGAGCACCACCAGCGGACGCTCGGCCGAGGCGAGCAGCTCGATCGCGCGGTCCACGGCCTCGGGCGCCGGCAGCTGCTTCGGTGCCGGGTCGACCAGCTTGCTGAGCGTCCGCGCACCCGCCTCGGCGGGCATGATCGAACCGAGTACGGCGGCCGGGATGTCCAGGTAGACACCGCCGGGACGCCCGGAGATCGCGGTGCGCAGGGCGCGGGCGATACCGCGGCCGATGTCCTCGACGCGGCTGACGCGGTAGGCGGCCTTCACGAAGGGCTGGGCGGCGGCGAGCTGGTCCATCTCCTCGTAGTCGCCCTGCTTGAGGTCGACGAGGTGACGCTCGCTGGAACCCGAGATCTGCACCATCGGGAAGCAGTTGGTGGTGGCGTTCGCCAGGGCTACGAGCCCGTTGAGGAACCCGGGCGCGGATACGGTGAGCGCGATACCGGGCTTCTTGGTCAGGTAGCCGGCTATCGCGGCCGCGTGGCCGGCGTTCGACTCGTGGCGGAAGCCCACGTAGCGGATGCCCTCGGCCTGGGCGAGCCGGGCGAGGTCGGTGATCGGGATACCGACCACTCCGTAGATCGTCTCGACACCGTTGAGCTTGAGCGCGTCGACGACCAGGTGATACCCGTCCGTGAGCTCGGCCTGAGCTTCGTCGCTCGCCGCGGTGTCGGTGGCAGCAGCAGTGTCAGTCATGGTCCGAGCTCCTCCTTGGGCGGTGATTCTTGCGGCTTCTGGACTCACCTTGCGCACCCCGCTCGCCGCCGTCCAAGACCTATCGGCGACCAGCCGATAAACGCCGGTTATCGAGCGGCAGGAGGACAGCTGTCACCTGCGGCTTCGCCATGGTTGATAAGCACCCGCTATCGGGTGTTCGCCAGCGCGTATTGGACGTGGCCCGGCGGGCCGCGCAGGCTCACTGAGAGGCAGCCTGCCGAGTGAGCTCTCCCGTACCGAGCCGGGCGAGTGCTCCCGTACGAAGAGGTGGTGGTCATGGCCGTATCGACCGCGGCAGCCGTGCGGGGTGTCTCGCTGTACCGGCCGCCGGCCATCACGGGTCTCGCGGATCTGCTCGATCTTCCGGTACGGGAGCGGCCTTCGGCCACCGCACTCGTCGTCACCGCCCGCCGCGTCCGGCTCTCGTACCGGGAACTGGACCTGTTGGTCGAGGAGTTGGCCTCGCAGCTGAACCGCGCGGCCGGACTGCGCCGCGGCGACACCGTCGCGCTGGTCTGCGCGAACACGGTGGAATTCGTGGTGGGGCTGCTCGGTGCGGCCAGGGCCGGGCTCGTGGTGGCACCGGTCGATCCGCAGTGGGCGCAGGGCCAACTCACCGAGCGGTTGGGCGGGTTGGCGGCAAGGGCGGTGCTGGCCGCTCCGGGATCGGGCGTCGCGGGTGCCTGGACGGTGACGGTGGATCCGTCCCGTATCGCCGTGACCCTCTCCACGGGAAACATACGGGAAGGGAGCGTCCGTGCTGTCACCGAACCCGCCGACGCCCTGGTCCTGTTCACGGTCGGCACCAGCGACCGCGCCAAGATGGTGCCGCTCACCCACGCCAACGTGACGGCGGCGGTCCGCGGCATCTGCGGCACGTACGAACTGGGACCGGGCGATGCCACGGTCGCGGTCATGCCCTTCTTCCACAGCCATGGCCTCTTCGCCACGTTGCTCGCCTCACTGGCCAGCGGCGGCTGCGTGCTGCTGCCGGACCGGGGGCGTTTCTCGGCTGCCGCCTTCTGGGACGAGGTGCGTGCGGTGGCGGCCACCTGGTTCACGGCCGTGCCCGCCGTCCATGAACTGCTACTGGAGCGCTCCGAGTTGGACTATCCCGGTCCACAGGCGGCACCGCTCAAGTTCGTCCGCAGCTCCAGCGCCCCGCTGAACACGGCCACCCAGCGTGCCCTGGAGCGCACCTTCGGCGCACCCCTGCTCACCGCGTACGCAATGACGGAATCCACCCACCAGGTGACCAGCGAACCACTCCCCCGACACGGCCTCCTCAAGCACGCCTCGGCGGGCCGGCCCACCGGGGTCGAGCTACGGATCGTGAACGCGCAGGGCCGGCTGTGTCCGGTCGGCGCGGAGGGCGAGGTGTGGGTGCGCGGGTCGGCCGTGGCCCGCGGCTATCTGAACGACCCGGCGGCGACCACCCGCGGCTTCGACCAGGGCTGGCTGCGCACGGGCGATCTGGGTCGCCTGGACGAGGACGGGTACCTGTTCCTGTCCGGCCGGATCAAGAACCTGATCCACCGAGGCGGGCGCAGGATCTCACCCGAGTACGTCGAGGACCTGCTCGCCGGGTGCCCCGGCGTACTCGAAGCGGCCGTGTTCGCCCTGCCTGACGCGGAGTTGGGCCAGCGCGTGGGGGCGGCCGTGGTCGCACGGGAGGGCGAGTACCTCGGCTCGGAACAGGTACTCCACTACTGCCGCAACCGCCTCGCGATCCCCGGCGTCCCCGACCGGGTGGAGATCGTGGACGCACTGCCGCACACGGCCCAGGGCGGCTTGGACAGGCAGGCCCTGAGATCCCGCTTCACCTGGCCCCTGCAAGCCCTCTGGCCTCTGCGGCCCTCCAGCCCTCCAGCCCCTGCGAGAAGAACTCATCCAGAGCCAACCCCGTCGCCGCCGACACAAACGCCCGCGCCGCCACCGACCCCGGAGTAGCCGCATGGATGGCCACGGACACCTGCGCCCGCGCATCCGGCGAAACCAACGGCACCGCCCGGGTCCGCCCGATCACCGGCATCGCCCGCAGCCACGAGTGCGGCACGATGCTCGCCCACTCGCCCACGCCGACATGCGCGTACAGGGAGGCGATCGAGTCGGTCTCGACCTGCGGGGTGGCGACGAGGCCGCCCTCGGTGAGCACATCGTCGATGAGCTGTCTGATCCGCATGTCGGGGGTGAGCAGCGCGAGCGGCAGTTGGGCCGCCTCCGACCAGGTCATCGTCGCGGTCGGCGGCAGGAGCTGCTCCCCGGAGACGACCATGTACCGCTCCTCGTACAGCGGCACGACCTGAAGACCCTCCTGGTCGTCCGACCCGAAGTACCCGATGACCGCGTCGAGTTCGAACTCCCGCAGCTGCCGCAGGAGTTCCTTGGTCGCGAGCCGTGAGCGCACCTGCACCTTGGCCAGGGGATGCGCCGAGCAGAACGCTCCGACGGGCAGCGCCAAAGTGGTCGAGGCGGTGGGCTCGGTTCCCAGCCGCAGCGTGCCCGTGATACCCGACTGCACCGCGGCCACCTCGGCCTTGAAGGCCTCCTGCTCGGCCAGGATCCGCTTGGCCCAGACGACGAGGCGCTCGCCCTCAGGGGTCAGGCCCTCGTAGTTGTGCCCGCGGTTGATCAGCGTGACGTTCAGCTCGCGTTCGAGCTTGGCGATCGCCGCGGACAGCGCGGGCTGCGAGACGTAGCAGGACTCGGCCGCGCGGGCGAAGTGCCGCTCGCGGGCGACCGCGACGAAGTACTCCAGCTGACGAAAGAGCATGGCAACCCCTCCCTGGCCACATGGCTACGCTACAGAAACGATCACAGATTGCATACAGTAGACGGCAACCAGTTCTCGTCCACGGGCGGTTGCTCACGACTGCGGGGCCGCCCCCGAGAGGACGGCCCCGCATCTGCGGTTTGCGAACGGCTACTTGCTCTCGTCCTTCTCGAAGCCCGGCTTCAGCGGCATCTGCGTGACCCCGACCAGGTTCGCGTTGATCTCCAGCGTGATCGCGTGCGTGCCCGGCTTGATGTTCGCTCCGAGCACCTCGCGCAGCTCCTTGGAGTACTGCTCCGACAGCTTGAACTTCCAGTCCTTGGGGCCGAGGGAGAACTTGTCCCCGTTCATCCGGGGGTTGAGCAGATCCGCGTAGAACTCGGCGGTGTCGTAGTGCGCCAGCTCGATCTCGTGCGGTACGGGGTTGTCGTCGATGTAGACGTTCGCGCTGGCCTTGCTGATGAACGGGAAGTCGTGCAGCCAGAACCCGTCCACCTTGTGCGACCGCCCCGTCTTGGGGTTGGTGAACTTCCAGCCACCCGGGTACCAGATACGGCCGTTGACGAAGTTGATGTTGCTGTATCCGACCGAGCCGACCGGGGTCCACACGCCCTTGCCGTCCTTGAGCGGACCGACCGGGCAGACGGCCTCGACCTTGGCGCCGATCCGTTCGAGCTCGGCCAGTGTGGCGGGGGCGAACGGCAGGGTTCCGGTGCCGCTCATGGCGAAGAACCAGAAGGCGGTACCCAGCTCCGGCGCCTTGTCGTAATAGCCGGGCGCGTCCTTGCCGAGGGTGTGCGCGGTGGGGATGCAGTTGGTGGCCGGGGGGTTGCCGGGCGGCAGCGGGTTGGACTCCGCGGCCGCGTTGCCCGCCGTGACGAGCACGGTGGCGGTGGCAAGGGCGAGGGTGGTGATGCGCAGCGACACGGATGACTCCTGGGGAACTTGTCCCCCCTTGGACACCTTCAGTGAAAGGGCGGTGCTCACGGAGGGCGACCAGACAAGCCCGTATGGGGGAAGCCCTGGTCACCCTCCGTCACCAAGGCTCAGAACACCCCGTGCGGCACCGCGAGATAGGGGAACTCGCCGGAGATCTTGTTGGGCGGTCCCGAGGTCGTGAAACGGAACAGCGGGGCGAAGTCCTTGCTGCCCGGCTCACCCATCGCGACCCGCACCAGCACATGCGTGGGGTCGTCGGTGAGCCGCCGCCCGTTCGGGAAGCCCTGTGGGTCGCCGTCGAGGAAGCCGCCCTTGCGCGGCTGTGCGCTGACCGGTGTGGCCATGTTCAGACGCAGCTCCTCGGCGGGCCGGAAGGCCTTGGGGTCCGCGTCGGCGTTCATCACCTGCGAGTTGAGGTCCTGTGCGATGGGGCACTTCGTCCCCTCGCCGACCGGGCAGCGCGCCTTGGTGGACAGACCCGTCATCAGGAGTTCGAACATGTCCTTGCGCGGATCGGCCGGCGGAGCCTTCAGACTGCTGTGCGCGGCATGGAAGGCCTTGGGCCCCCGCAACTTAGTGACCATGTCGATCAGTTGACGGTTGTCGGCGTCCTCGGCCGGCTGCCACGTGTTGAACTGGTCGGCCACACCGCCGAGCACACCCAGCGGCATGCCCCGGGCGATCGCCGCCGGAGTGAGGTAGTTGTCGGGCGCGAAAGCCTCGTTGACGATCACGTTGCCCACCCGGGAGACCTGCGCGTGCCGCCGTCCGCCGTCCGAGCTGTCCGTGCCGCCTTCGCCCACGTCGAGCGTCTCGCGGGCAGCGGTCGCCCAGATGCCGACCACAGGGTTACGAGCCGGATCGCCGCCGAGGGCGAGGGCCTTCTTCGGGACCTGAAGGGCCATCACCGTCACGTTCGTGCCCTGCAACGGGCTGAACGGGAGCGGCAGTTCCGTACCGCTCTTGAGGATCTCCATCTCGCGGGCGTCGTTGAAGAACGGGTCGGCGGCCTGCCCGGTGTACACCTTGCCGCCGCCGGACAGGGGCAGCGTGGCCTCGCGGCGCAGCTTGTCGTAGTCGGGCATTCCGGCGGCGCCCGAGCGGCTGGGCGCGGCGACGGCGTCCCGCACGAGGACCTTCGACGGCTGCCCGGGCCGCAGCTCCTCCAGCGTGTAGCGCTGCTTGAACCTGAGATTCGGTGAACTCACCGAGTCCACCGGCCCGTTGAGCACCCCGAGGAAATCCCGCGTCCCCTCGTCGCGGAACGTCCAGCGGTAGGTGAGATCCGGCTTGCCCGTACCCCTGCTGTCGATGTTCAGGTCGTAGCGGGTGCGGGTGGCGAACGCGGTCGGCGGCAGGACACCGTTCACCGGGAGGCTCAGCGACTGGTACGTGGTGATCAGCGTGACCGTGTCGGGCGCCTCGGGACTCGTGAACGCGTACAGGTCACCGGCGTTGGTCTCCGGATCGAGCATCGCGCCGGGTGCGTCGATATGACTCCCGGCCCGGGCGGGCTCGCTGCCGGGGCCGGCCCAGGCGGCGAGCCCGAGGAGGGTCAGGGTCGCGAGCATCGCCGCGGAGCCACGGCGACGCGCGGGGAACGGGATCGGCTTCAGTGCCATGTCGGGTGCTCCTGGTGCGGGCGCGCGTCAGTGCGGCAGGGCGCGGTAGGGGAAGGTGCCGGTGGAGGGCTTGGGCGGGGTCTTGATCAGCGCGTACCGGGTCAGGGCGTCGGTGTTCACACCGATCAGACCGCCCATCAGGATCCGCATCTGCAGGGCGTCCGGGTCGTCGACGAAGCGCCGGCCGTTGGGATAGCCCTGCGGATCGTCCGCGAACATCGTCTCGCGCTGGGGGTGCTCGCTGACGGGGGTGTTCATATTGAGTCGCAGCAGCTCGGCGGGGCGGACGGCCGAAGCGTCCGCGTCCTTGTTCAGGGTGTGCGCGTTGACCTTCTTCAGGCCGTGCAGCACGTACTCGACCAGGTCGGGACGGGGGTTGTCCGGGGCTTCGACTCCGGTGGCCTGGCTGATGTTGCGCGGTCCGAACGGTTCGCGGATCTGCTTCACCATCGCGTCCCACTCCCCGTCGCGGTCGGGGGTGCGGCTCTGGTACTGGTCGCTGAGCCCGCCGGGCACACCGATCACGGGCAGCCCGTCGGGGAACATCGTCTCGCCGAAGTGCGGCTGCGCCATCCGCGAGACCTGGACGTACTCGCCGGCCTTGCCGCCCTGGACGTCGAGCGAGCGCCGCGAAGCCGTGGCCCAGACCCCGATGACCGGATTGCGCCCGGGGTCTCCCTTGAGCGCCAAGGACTTCTTGGGCACCTGCAGCGTCATGGTGTTGGCGTTGGTGAACTGCACCGGGTTGAACTCGGGCACCAGCGGAATCCCGAACCGGATCTTCGCGTACTGCCCGAGGTTGAAGAGGAAGGCGTCGGCGATCTGCCCGACATAGGTGCGTCCGCCGCCGGGCAGTTCGGCGGTGGCGTCCGCGCGCAGGGCGTCGTAGTCGGGCATCAGCCGGCTGCCCGCGTAGGACGGGGCGACCGCGCCGTCCGCCACGAGGGTGCGGGCCGGTTTTCCGGGGCGCAGCTCCTCCAAGGTGTACGTCTGGCGGAAGACCACGGACTTGTCGGCGAGCGAACGGGTCGGCGCGGTGACGGCCGCGGCCGAACCCGGCGTACGCCGGTCGTCGGTGCGGAACGTGTAGCGGTAGCTGACGTCCGCGCGGGCGTCCCCCGTCGAGTCGACATGCACCTCGAAGCGGGTGTCGCCGGCGAAGGGGTAGAGCGTGAGCGGGCTGCCGGGCAGCTGCAGGGCGTGGTAGTCGGCGGCGATGGTCACCGTGTCCTGCGCGTCGGGACTGGTGAACACATACAGGTCGCTGCCGTCGCGCGGCAGATCGGCGAACGTGGACGGGGAGTCCACATGACTGGCTGCCCCGGCCCGGCCGGACACCGGCCCCGCGAACCAGCCGCCCGCGAGCAGCGCGCCCGCGAGCACCGTGGCCGACGCCGGCAGAGAGAGGTGACGGACCCTCACGTGATGACCCTTCGCTCAGGCCCGTGCGAACGACGGGCACCCGAACTCACTGAACGGCCACCTGCCATGCGCCGCGATCCCGGTGCGCCGCGCGAGGGAAGGCGTACGCCCTTTCGGTGGCGAGTCGGGCTGTCGAGATGTGCCCGAACTCCCTGCTCACACCAGGAGAGCGGTGGCGCTGCGCAGCGCGAGGCCCGCGCCGACGGCGATCACCAGGGCGGCCGTGCACCGAGGCAGGAGCGCGCGCACCCGGGCGAGCCGGCCGCGCTCCTCGATCCGCGTCTGCAGTCGTCGCCCGAAGCGTGCGAAGAGCAGCCCCGCCGCGGTGAGCACGGCCGCCATGCCCAGGCCGTACGCGAGGACCAGCCCCACTCCGAACGCGGTGCGGTGCAGGGCGATCGCGCCGAGGAGCACCACGAGGGCGGACGGGCTGGGGACCAGACCGCCGGCGACTCCCGCGCCGATTAGGGTGCGGCGGTGGTGGTCGGGGGCGGGCTCGGCGTGCTGGTGCTGGTGCTGATGCGGGTGGTCATGGTCGTGGGAGTGCTCGTGCCCACCGTGCTCGTGCCCACCGTGCCTGTGCCCACCGTGCCTGTGCTCACCGTGCCTGTGCTCACCGTGCCCATGCGAGTGACCGTGCGAGTGCCCATGCGAGTGGCCGTGCGAATGCCCCAACTGCCGCCCCGCGAGCGCCGCCCGCAGCAGCACCACGCCCACCCCCAGGACGAGCAGTCCGCTCACCACGCCGAGCAGGTGCAGCAGCCGTTCCGCGGCGAAGGCCGCCGACACCGTCACGAGCAGGCCGAGCACCAGCACGCCCGCGGTGTGCGTGAACGTCACGGTCGCGCCGATCGCCACGGCATCCCGTACCGCACCGCGCCGCGTCGCCATGCACGCGGCGAGCACCGTCTTGCCGTGCCCGGGCAGCAGCGCGTGCCCGGCGCCGAGCAGCAGCGCGAGGGCGACGGCGGCGAGCCCGACCGGCCAGGTCAGCCCGTCGCGCGCAGCGAGCGAGGCGAGCCGCTGTTCCATGCCGAGGGTCCAGCCGCTGTCCGCGGGCGGCCCCTGAGCCGTCGCACCTGCCGTAACACTGCCCGCTCCCCCACCCGCGTACGAGACTCGCGCGGTCCGTACGTCCAAGGGGTCGCCGAGCAGATCCTGCGGATAGCCGCGCAGTTCGCCGGAGACGCTGCGCGCGGGCACGTCGGAGCCGGTGATCCGTACCCCGGGTGCGGCGGCCGCGGTGACCTCTCGCCATCCGATACGGCCCTGTCCGCCCTGGTCCGTGAAGCGCAGCTCGCTCGTCTGCGGGGCCTTCGCGGTGAGCCGGCAGGTGATGCGGCTGACGGTCAGGCCGGCCTGACCGGGCAGCTCCCGCATGGAGCTGTCCCGGACCTGCCAGTCCAGGGTCCGCCCGGCTGCGCGGGCGTCGACCTCCCGGGCCAGCTGTTCGCAGGTCGCGCGCGCGTGGTCCGCCAGTTCATCGGCCATGAGGCGTCCGTCGCGGTCGGTGTCGATCCCGGGCTTCGCCTGCAGGGTCGGGATCTCGGCGCGGTCGATGACCGCGCGGTCCACGATCCGTCCGGGCTCGAGGCGCAGCCCGTGATAGCGGCTGACCGTGAAGTTGCCCAGCGGGTGCGCCTGCGCGGGCGCCTGGGCCGCGGTCGCCAGGCACAAGGTCAGCGACAGGAGCGCAATCAGGCGCCGCAGCCGTTTCACGCACCACCGTCCCGGCCCAGCGCGGCCCGCGCCGCCCGTACCTCAAGAGGCGAGAAGTGCGGATTCGTCCGCAGGGCTTCGTCCAGGAGCCGGCGGCCCGCCTCCGTACGGCCGAGCGCGCGCTCGATCTCGCCCCGGTGGTAGGCGAAGGACGCCGGACGCCAGCCGAGCCGGGCCGCCGCCTTCGCCACGGGCGCCGCCTCGGCGCTGCGTCCCGCACGGTGCAGCGCCCAGGCGTAGGCGTCGGCGACGAGCACGCTCTTGCGGCGCTCCCATTCGGTGCGCAGCCGGTCCACTGCGGTCCTCGCATCGCCGTGGTCCGCCTCGAAGAGCCCGAGCGTGAGGTCGTCCTTCGCGCCCTGGGCCTCCAGCAGCTTCACCTGGGCACGCAGCACCGTGTACTGCTGCCGCGCCTCGGTACCGCGTCCGAGGGAGTCGAGCAGTTCGCCGTACGCCAGGACGTACTCGGGCAGCGGCACCCGCTCGGTGACCGAGGCGTAGTCCGCGAGCGCCTGCTCGGTGCGGCCGAGCGCGGCGCGCGCCTTGGCCCGGCCGGCGAGGGCCGCGTGGGCGTGCGCATCGGTGCGCAGGGCTTCCTCGTAGCGGCCGAGCGCCTGGTCGGCACGGCCGCGGTCCCACTCCAGTTCGCCAAGCCGGTGCAGACAGAAGGCGCGGTCGGCGGGGACGGTGGCGTCGTCGAGCGCGCGCCGCAGGGCGTCCTCGGCGGCGTCCGTACGGCCCTGCATCTGCAGTTCGTACGCGGCGCGCGTGAAGGCGGGCACGCCCGGCTTGAGATCGAGCAGCCGCTGTACGGCGGCGGTGGCCTGCCGGTACTCGCCGAGCTGGGTGTAGGCGTCGGTGAGGACGAGATGGACGGTCCAGTTCCCGGGCTCCGCCTCGCGTGCCTGCTCGCCCCAGCGGCGTGCGGCGGCGAAGTCGTGCCGGGCGTTGGCGAGCGCTCCCATGCCGACGAGGGCCGGGACATTGCCGGGCTGCAGCGCGAGCGAGCGCTTCAGTGCCTCCTCGGCGCGCGGGTAGTACGAGAAGTCGGCGCCGCGTCGGGCTTGTTCCAGGTAACCGACGGCGAGGCCCGCCCAGACCGTCGCGTCCTTCGGATGGTCGCGCAGCCAGGCGCGCCGGGCCTCGGTCTGCTCGGCCACGTCGCGCACCTTGGCGCCGGCCGGCACGGCTCCCTGCGCGGGGGGTGGTGGTGCGTCGGGCGCCAGGGTGAGCAGCCCTGCCGTCAGACCAGCGACCACCGCACAGGCCAGCCCCGCCCCTGCCAGGCGGCGCGTGCGCTTCGCCCCCGCTTGCTCGATCGTTTCGCCGTCCACGCGTTCACTGTGCGACGCACCCGCAGGTCAGGACCGCTCTTTGTACGACGAACGCCGCAAGCCCACCCGGTTGGCAGAAGACGGGTGGGACTGCGACCTTTACGGGACCGCGGCGGCCTGCGGCTGCGGTACGGAGCTGCTCCGCTGCACCGGCAGCGTCTTGTGCTCCCAGCGCTTGCCGATGCGCAGATAGCCGTAGATGACCGACCCCATGGCGAGGATGACGAGCGGTCCGAAGAGCAGCGGATACGCGGCCATCTCCACCGACAGGAAGCGGTAGCCGAGCAGCAGGACCGTGAAGACCGCCGCGCCGTAGCCGGCGAGCTTGAGCGCGGGACGGTCCCAGCCGTGTTCCTGGGCGCGCAGCGTGGTCTCGATGGTCAGCACGAACACGACACCGGACACCAGGTCGACGCCGTAGTGATAGCCGAAGCCGAGCGTCGCGCAGAGCGTGGCGACCAGCCAGAACGAGCCGGCGAAACGCAGCAGGCGAGGGCCTTTGCGGGAGTGGATGAACAGGGCGGTGGCCCATGCGGTGTGCAGGCTCGGCATGCAGTTGCGCGGGGTGATCTGGTCGAAGGGGATCGACTGCGGTGCGGTCAGGTGCACCGGCGTATGGGGCCAGACCTGGCCCGCCGCCCAGATGCCGCCGTCGACCCCGTACGCGAAGACGGGCCCGACGACGGGGAAGATCATGTAGATGCCGGGCCCCAGGAGGCCGATCAGCAGGAAGGTGCGCACGAGGTGGTGGCGCGGGAAGCGGCGCCGGACGGACACATGGCGCAGCTGGTAGAGCGAGACGGCCACCGCGGCCACGGCGAGCTGTACATAGACCCAGTCGAGCAGATGCATGCCGACCGGGCCGATGGCCTCCAGGATCCGGCCGACCACCCAGGAGGGATTGCCCAGGGCGTGATCGGCAGTGGCGAGATAGGGGTCGAGGACCTTGGGGCGGGTCTTCGAGGTGATCAGGAGCCAGGCGTCACCGGTCTTGCGGCCCGCCACCAGGAGGAGGCCTATGCCGACGCCCTTCAGGAGCAGCGTCCGTTCGTTGCCGGTGCGGCGGAAGACCGCGACGGCCGCGACGGCGGCCATGACCCACAGCGCCCCGTTGCCGAAGTTCTTCTCGGACGCGCCGGCGGCCCAGCGCACGAGGAAGAAGACGAGATCGATGCCCACGGCGGCGCCGGCGGCGATGAAGCGCTCGCGCTTGGTCAGCACCACCATCATCAGGGCCATGGCGGCGTACAGGAGCGGTCCCGATGCCGGGGCGAGGACGACCTCGCGCGCCTGCTGGGTGAGCGGGCCCGGCACACCGTAGTGACGGGCGGTGATTTCCAGAGTGATGACGAACCCGAGAGACACCACGCCGACGACGGTCCACAGCACCGTCTTCAGCTGCCGGCCCATGGCAAGGCGCAGCCCACTGTCTTCTCGCGGGAGCCCCCGCGGCGATTCAGGTATCAATGCCCCTGGCCCGTTTGCTCGATATTCGCTGAACGCTCAGCGCGTGTCCTCGTCGGCGTTTCTTCCCGGTGGAGGGACGGTGCCGGTGAAACACACAGGCCGATCATGTTAGCCGAGCACGCCGGGCAGGCGTTCGGTGGAGCCCCCGGTATCTGTGATTCCGCTGAGCGCGGATCCGGGGGCGCCGCTTCCGGTAGCGATGGTTCCGCTCCTTCTCCTCGGGCGTCTACTCCCGCAGCATGCTCAGGGTCCGACGACGGCGGGGTGAGCCCCAAGTGATGCACCGGGGGGCCACAGGCCGCTTCCGACGGTGGCCGGCGTTTCTCTCCCCCGGGGCCGGCGGCTCAGCTTGCGACCGTGCTCCGGTCGCGTACGGCCAGGATCACCGCGGTCAGCATCAGTGCGGCGGTGCAGGCGAACGCGAGGGGATAGTCGATCGCACCGGCGAGCAGCCCGAATCCGACGGCGCCCACGCCCATCCCCGCGTCGTACGCGAAGTTCCACATGGCGCTGACCGTCGCGTTGCCGCCGGCAGGGACGCGGGTGTACATCAGCGAAAGCGTCGCGTTCTGGCAGGCGCCGAAGCCGATGCCGAACACGGCCACGCCCGCGACCACGGCGACCGGGCTGTGGGTGAAGGCCAGCATCAGGGTGCCGAGGGCCGACAACAGCAGCCCGGGCAGAACGAGTCGGGCGGGTCCGTGCCGGTCGCCGTGGCGGCCGGCCAGCCAGCGGGCGACGGTCATGGTGGCGGGCTGGACGAAGAGGGCCACGGCGACGAGACCGCTGGACGCGGCGGGCACGGCCAGGGGAAGGAAGGTCACGACGATTCCGCAGGCCAGTGCCGTGGCGGCGAAGACGACGGTGGGCCGCACGAGTTGCCCCGTACGGAATCCGGCGGCGAGACCGATGCGCTTGCCCTCGACGGCCTCCTGACGCGGCAGCGACGGGACACTGAGGATCGCGGCCAGCGCGACGAGTCCGCCCACGGCCGACACCGGCCCGTATCCCACCTCGGCCGCCCACCACACCCCCAGCGGCAGGGCCACGAGCGCGGGCACTCCGGACACGATGCCGACCAGCGCGAGTCCCTCGCCACGGCGCTCCGGCGGCAGCAGTGACACGGTGAGCGCGCTGCCGGCGACCAGGGTGACGGCGAAGCCGAGGCCGCGCAGCAGACAGATCGCGACGATCCACGCGATGTGCCCGGAGACGGTGAGCAACAGGGCCGGGGCGCCGAGCAGGAAGAGCCCGGCTGCCAGGGTGACACGGTTGCCGAACCGGGCGACAAGCCGTGGGCTGAGCAGCACACCGGCGACTGTCGCGAACATCAGCCCACCGGTGGCCAGGCCCGCTGCGCCTCCCCCGGAACGGGCGCCCTCCGCGTACAGGGGGACGACCGACAGCAGGAGGTAGTAGCTCGCCGACGCCCCGATGATCGACACGAAGCGCACGAGCAGCGCCCGGGTGACCAACTGCGTTCGCCCGGCGGCGGGTTGGGTGGTCTGCGGTTCGGCTGTCGTGGTCATGAAATCGAGGCTAGAGGCGGCGGCGGACCACGGGTAAGGTCCAATTCCATGCCGCTCGAGTGGTCCGGTCTGTCGCCCGAACTCCTCCTCGCGATCGACCGGCAAAGCCCCGAACCCCTGCGGCGCCAGCTGGAACGCCAGGTGCGCGACGCGATCAGGACCGGCCGCCTTCAGGTCGGCGAACGCCTGCCGTCCTCCCGTGAACTCGCCCGCGGCCTCGGCCTTTCCCGTGGTCTCGTGCAGGACTGCTACGCGCAACTGCAGGCCGAGGGGTACCTCTCCACCCGGGTGGGTTCGGCGACCCGGGTGGCGGCGGGCCAGTGCGTTCCGCAGGCGGGCGCGGCAACGCCCTCGGAGAGTCCGCGACTGCTGGCGGACTTCCGCTGGGGCGTGCCGTATCTGGGCGGGTTCCCGCTCCCCGACTGGCTGTGGGCGATACGCGAAGCCGCGCGCTCGATGCCGCTGACCGCCCTCGACTACGGCGATCCCCGCGGCAGCGCCGTACTCCGCGAGGTCATGGCGGGTTATCTGCGGCGGGTACGGTCCTCGGCGGCCTACCCCGAACGACTGCTCATCTGCTCGGGTTACGCACAGGGCCTCGCGCTGGCGCTGCGCGCGGTGGCCGCGGCGGGTGTGCGCTGCGTGGCGTACGAGGATCCGGGCTCGCCCACGACCATCTCCACAGCCGCAGGGGCGGCGGGACTCAGCACCGTTCCCGTACCGGTCGACGAGCACGGCATCGACGTCGAGGCCCTCGCCGCGACCGGCGCCCGGACGGTGGTCGTCACCCCCGCACACCAGTGGCCGACCGGCGTGGTCCTGGCCCCCGAACGGCGCCTGGCGCTGCTCGACTGGGCCCGGCGCACCGACGCGTACGTGATCGAGGACGACTACGACGCGGAGTTCCGTTACGACCGCAGTCCGGTCGGCACACTGCAGGGACTCGACGCGGACCACGTCATCTCGATCGGCAGCGCGAGCAAGTCCCTGGCACCGGCCCTGCGCCTCGGCTGGATGCTCTGTCCACCTGCGCTCACCCAACCGCTCACCCACCTCAAGCAGTTGAGCGACCGCGGTACGCCGACGCTCGACCAGCTCGCCCTGGCGCAGCTGATCGAATCCGGCCGCTACGACCGCCATCTGCGCCGTATGCGCGCCACGTACTCCGCACGCCGCTCCGCGCTCGTGACGGCGCTGAGCGAACATGCCCCCGGCGTCGCGGTGACCGGTCTGGCGGCCGGCTTCCACGCGGTCGCCCATCTCGACGACCGGGCGGACGAGCAGGCCGTCATCGCGGCCGCCCGCGCCCGCTCCGTCGGCCTGTACGGAATGAGCCCCTGCCGCTCGACGCACACGGGCACCCCGACCCAACTGGTCCTCGGCTTCGGCGATGTCGACGAGCGCGCGATCCCGGCGGGGATCGCGGCGGTGGGCGACCTGCTCACCGGCCGCTGAGCGGCGGAACCCGCCCCTCTGCCCGATCAGCCCTGCGCCGGCTCCGCGGGCAGAGCCGCCTGGAAGCGGAAGCGGTCCGCCCGGTGGACCGCACGGTCGTAGTCGCACGCCCGGCCCCGTCCGTCGTAGTTGACGGTCTCCGTGTGCAACACGGGCGAGCCCGGGGCGAGTTCGAGCAGCGCTTCCTCCTGCGGGGGCACGAGTCCCGCGTACACCGTGTAGCGCGCGGACTGCGGCCTGGCGCCACGCTCGGCGAGCGCGTCGAAGAGCGATACGGTCCGGAAATCCAGCTCCGCCAGCCCCGGCGCGACTGCCGCAGGGACGAGATTCCTCCCGTGACTGACCACGAGCCCGTTGAGGCTCATCCGACGTTCCAGCTCGAACAGCGGCTCACCAGGGGCGACACCCAGCCGCTCGGCCTCCTCGAACTCGGCCGGCCGCACCCGGCAGTTGAGAACTTCCGCCGTCACGGACAACCCCATCGACCGCGCACTGTGGTGCATCCCGCTGAACCCTTCGGCCCGATAGCGGAACGCGTCGCGCTGCACGGCTACATGCCACCCCGATCGTTCGGTGGCGGTCACCAGACCTTGCTGCTCCAGCGAACGCAATGCCTTGCGCAAAGTGGCCCGGCTGATCCCGAAGCGCTCACACAGATATCTCTCCGACGGCAGCCGCGAGCCCTGCGGAAACCCGCCGTCGTCGATGGCCGCCGCCAGCGCCTCACGGGCCTGCACGTGGACGGGCATGAAGCCGTCCTTGACCACAGGCGGCAGGCTCGGCGTCTCCCTGGCCATTCGTCCACCCTCCGAACCTTCAGCGCGTGCACGCGGTCCCGTATCGCGCATGGTCCGAAAATGGTACCAATGTGGACTATTTCTGGTAAATCCGCGTGAGGGTTTCGCACCCTGCCCACCCACACCGCACAACGAAAAAACCCCACGGCTCCGAAGAGCTGTGGGGTCTTAACTGTGTCCGAGGGGGGACTTGAACCCCCACGCCCGATAAAGGGCACTAGCACCTCAAGCTAGCGCGTCTGCCATTCCGCCACCCGGACTAGGTGTGTGCCGTTCACGGGGTGTTCCCCGTGGCGACATGGACAACAATACCAAGCTTTCGGGGTGCGATTCACCTGCGTATTCGGGGTCCGGGCGGGAGTCGGCGGGCTGGTCACCGTAAGTGCCGGTGAGCTCACGGACCGCCTCTGACCAGGGGCTCGGCCCGGAGGGAACCGAGGGCTCGCCCCTCGCCCCGGGCACAGAGGGGCCGGGCGAGGGGCGAGACCGGGGTGATGCCGGGCGACGGTGCTGCGAGGACCGCGGCCCGGCATCGGGAGATGGCCGCGAGGTTCGGCGAACGGTCAGGGCATCAGGGGTCAGGGCATCAGGTGGTAGTCCGGGAAGTTCCCCGGGATCCGCTCCCCCGCGGGCCCGTGGGTGACCGAGCGGACCAGGAGTTCGCCGCCGACGAAGGCGCCGCGCCAGGAGGCGCCGAAGCCGCCGAAGAGTTCCTCGCGGTCGCCTCGGGAGCGGGGCTTGCCGTGGCCGACCTTGAAGGCGCGGATCTGGGGGGCCAGGCGTTCGTAGGTCGCCTTGTCGTCCGTGGAGAGCGTGGCGACCAGCGCGCCGTTCGAGGCGTTCATGGCCGCGAGGAGTTCCGCCTCCGTGTCGACCAGGACGATCGTGTCGACCGGGCCGAAGGGTTCCGCGTGGTGCAGCGGGGAGGAGGGAGGGGGGTTCAACAGCGTCACCGGGGTCAGGTACGCCGAGGTGTCCTGACCGGGGAGGAAGTGGCCGTCCGCGAGCGAGCCCCTGTAGAGAGGGACGGCGCCGCGGTCGATCGCCTCCGCGACATGGTCGGCGAGCTCCTTGGCCTTGGCCGCGTTGATCAGTGGCCCGAAGTCCAGGGTGGGGAGTTCGTCGGACGGGTCGGCCACCGCGAGCGGGTGGCCGATACGGATGTTCCGCACGGCCGGGAGGTACGCGTCAAGGAACTGGTCGAAGAGCGAGCGCTGGACGACGAAGCGCGGGTAGGCGGTGCAGCGCTGCTTGCCGTAGTCGAAGAGCTTGGGGATCACGGCGGAGAGCGAGGGCCAGTCGGAGAAGTTCCAGATGCCCCAGGTGTTGAGGCCCTCCTGTTCGAGGTTGTGGCGCTTGCCGAGGTCTGCGACGGCCGTGGCCACCGCCGCTCCGGTGTCGCGGCCGCCGACGAAGGAGACGCAGCCGATCTCCGGGGAGCGGACGAGAGCTTCGGACAGTTCGCCGCCGCTGCCGCTGACGAGGGTGACGGGGATGCCTTCGCGTACGGCGAGGGCGCTGGCGAGCGTGAGACAGGCGACGCCGCCGTCCGTCGGGGTCTTGGCGATCACGGCGTTGCCGGCCAGGGCCTGCACCAGCATCGCGTGGACCAGGACCGACATCGGGTAGTTCCAGCTCGCGATGTTGGAGACCGGTCCTTCGAGCGGTGAACGGCCCTCCATCATCGGCTCGATGTTGTCCACGTACCAGCGCACGCCGTCGATCGCACGGTCGACGTCGGCCTGGGCGAGGCGCCAGGGCTTGCCGATCTCCCAGACGAGGAGCAGGGAGAGCAGCTCGCGGTGTTCGGTGAGGGCGTCGAGGGTCGCGGCGACCTTCGCACGGCGCTCTTCGAGCGGCACATGGCGCCAGGCGCGGTGCTGGTCGAGTGATGCGCGGACCGCGGCCTGCGCGGTTTCGGAGTCGAGGCGCGGCGGTCCGGCTATCGGGCTGCCGTCGACGGGGCTCGTGGCCGGCAGGGCGCGGCCGTCGGCCTGCCAGGTGCCGTTCCAGAGGTTGCGGACCCGGTCCTCGTCGAAGGCCTCGGGGGCGACCGCGCGGCAGCGCTGCCAGGCGTCGCTCCAGGAGGTTCCGGGCTTGACGGAAAGGGAGTTGAGGGTTGTTGCCATGAAGGGTCTCCGCTCACGGTGCACAGGTCGGGGCGGGGGATATGGCGCTCGCTACCAGACGGTAGGGCGTACTGCGGCAACTCTGCTGTGGCCAAGGCCACTCAAGATGGCCGGGGCCACTCGGGACCGGGTGACGGATGTCCGGCCCAGGTGGCCCCAGGCCGCTCAGCGCTCGGTGTCGAGGATTTCGAGGACCAGGCGCGCCGTCTCGGAAGGGGTGGATCCCACCCGTACTCCTACGGCTTCGAGCGCTTCCTGCTTGGCCTTCGCCGTTCCGGACGAGCCGGAGACGATGGCACCCGCGTGGCCCATGGTCTTGCCTTCGGGTGCGGTGAACCCGGCCACGTATCCGACGACGGGCTTGGTGACGTGCTCGCGTATGTACGCGGCCGCACGCTCCTCCGCGTCGCCGCCGATCTCCCCGATGAGAACGATCAGTTCGGTGTCGGGGTCGGCCTCGAAGGCCTCCAGGCAGTCGATGTGCGTGGTGCCGATGACGGGATCGCCGCCGATGCCCACACCGGTCGAGAAGCCGATGTCGCGCAGCTCGTACATGAGTTGGTACGTGAGCGTGCCCGACTTGGAGACCAGGCCGATGCGTCCCGGCTTGGTGATGTCGGACGGGATGATGCCCGCGTTGGACTGGCCGGGGGTGATCAGGCCGGGGCAGTTGGGGCCGACGATACGGGTGCCGCGCTCCTTGGCGTACGCGACGAAGGTGACCGAGTCGTGGACCGGGATGCCCTCGGTGATGACGACCGCGAGGCCGATTCCCGCGTCCGCGGCTTCGATCACCGCGGCCTTGCAGAAGGCCGGCGGCACGAAGACGATCGTGACGTCCGCGCCGGTCGCGTCCATCGCCTCGCGCACCCCGCCGAACACGGGGACGACGCGGTCGTCGAAGTCGACGACCGTTCCGGCCTTGCGCGGGTTGACGCCGCCGACCACGTTCGTGCCGGCCGCGATCATGCGACGGGTGTGCTTCATGCCCTCGGCGCCGGTCATGCCCTGGACGAGGACCTTGCTCTCCTTGGTCAGAAAGATGGCCATGGTCTGCTCCTGATGTCCTGTGGGTGACGGGCTACTTGGCGACGGCGAGGTCGGCGGCTCGCTGGGCGGCGCCGTCCATCGTGGGCTGCTGCTGGACCAGTGGATGGGCGTGGGCGTCGAGGATGGCGCGGCCCTGTGCCGCGTTGTTGCCGTCGAGGCGTACGACGAGGGGCTTGGTGAGGTTGACCTCGCCGAGCGCCTGGACGATGCCGTCGGCGACCGCGTCGCAGGCGGTGATGCCGCCGAAGACGTTGACGAAGACGGACTTCACGTCCGGGTCGGACAGGATGACGGAGAGACCGTCGGCCATCACCTGGGCCGAGGCGCCGCCGCCGATGTCGAGGAAGTTGGCGGGCTCGGCTCCGCAGCCGGCCACGACGTCGAGGGTGGACATGACCAGGCCCGCGCCGTTGCCGATGACGCCCACCTGGCCTTCGAGCTTGACGTAGTTGAGGCCCTTCTCGGCAGCCTTGGCCTCCAGCGGGTCGCCATGGGCCGATTCGGCATCGCCCCAACGCGCCTGCCGGAACCGCGCGTTGTCGTCCAGGGTGACCTTGCCGTCGATGGCCATGAGCCGGCCGTCCTTGGTGCGGACGAGCGGATTGACCTCGACGAGGACGGCGTCCTCCTTGGTGAGGACCGTCCACAGCCGGACCAGGATGTCGGCGCTCTCGGGCGGGAGCTTCGCCGCCGCGGCGATCTCCGCGGCCTTCTCCTGCGTGACGCCCACCGCCGGGTCGATGTGGATACGCGCCACCGCGTCGGGACGGGTCGCGGCCACCTCCTCGATGTCCATACCGCCCTCGGCGGAGGCGATCGCGAGGAACCGTCCCGCCGCGCGGTCCAGTACGTAGCTGACGTAGAACTCGCTCTCGATGTCCACCGGCTGAGCCAGCATCACCTTGTGGACGGTGTGGCCCTTGATGTCCATTCCGAGTATCTGACGTGCGGTGATCTCGGCCGAAGCGGCGTCGGCGGCCAGTTTCACGCCGCCCGCCTTACCGCGTCCACCGGTCTTCACCTGCGCCTTGACCACGACCTTGCCGCCGAGGCGTTCCGCGCCCGCGCGGGCCTCCTTGGCGGTGACTGCGACCTCCGCGTTCGGCACCAACACGCCGTAGTCCGCGAAGAGTTCCCTGGCTTGGTACTCGTACAGGTCCAATTTCGGCTCCTGACTCGAAAGTGCCGCACGCCCCCTGGACACCACCCACTGGATGCGGGATAACAAGCTTCATACAGTATTCGTCGACTGTATGCAATCTACCGCGACAGCACTGATGCGCTGCTCACGGCCTCTTTTCGAGTGGCCCGAGCGCGCTCCAACTCCGCAGGGAGAGAAGGGACTTCGCCATGCCCGATGGACTGATCGCCGCGCACACCGCACATTCGGCCGCGCACACCGCAGGGCCGGCGGCCGATGAACTCCCCGCGGTCGAGGGCCTGGCGCATCTGCTGGCGCATGCCGAGCAGCCGGTGGTCATGCTGGGCAGCCGGGTGTGGGCCGACGGTGCCACCGACGCGGCGGTCGAGCTCATACGGACCCTGGGCATACCGGCGTACGTGGACAGCTCCGCACGCGGCACGCTGCCGCCCGGCGATCCGCATCACTTCCAGCACTCGCGGGCGTATGCCTTCGCGGGCGCCGATGTGATCCTCCTGGCCGGTGCTCCTTGCGGTGTGCGTGACTTCCGTGCCGGATACGGCCGACGGCTCTCTTCGCACTCGACGGTCGTGCAGATCGACACGGGCGGCGCCGGCCGGGTCCTGCGCTCCGTGGCACGGGCCGCAGCCGCGCACGCCTTCGAGGCTCGCGCGGACCGCGCGGCGATACGGCGCAAGGAATGGCTGGACGAACTGCGGACCGCCGAGCAGACCGCCACGTCCCTGTGGCAGCGGCATCTGACCTCGGACGAGTCCCCTGTCCACCCCTTCAGGCTGCTCGCCGAAATCGATCAATTCCTCACCGAGGAGTCGGTGTTCATCGCCGACGACCCCCGGTCGGCCGCACTGGCCGCCCGGATCGTGCAACCCAAGACTCCCGGGCACTGGATGGACCCGGGTCCGCTCGGCACCGCTGGTGTCGGCATCCCGTTCGCGCTCGCCGTACAGGAATCCGGCGCGGACAAGGAGACCGTCGTGCTCTTCGCCGACGATCCATCCACCTCGGCGACCTGGGACTTCGCCGTCCTGGTCCGCCATCACCTCCCCGTCATCGGGGTCGTCGCGCACACCGGCGACGCCCCTTCCCTCAACCAGGCCCGGATGCAGGGCGGTTACAGCGAGGACGTCCGGGATCCCGCCGCGATCCGTCCCGCCCTGCAGCGCGCACGCGCATCGGGCCGGCCGGCACTGATCGGCATACGGATCGACCCGGACGCGTACCTCCCCGGATCCGTGAACCAGCCGAGCCGGCCGGGCCAGCCGGGCCACACGAGCCACACGAGCCATCCGAACCAGCCGCACCACCAGACCGACCGACTCAGGAACCAGTAGAGGAGCGCTGTGCCATGACACAGACGAAGGCACTGGACGGCGTCCGCGTCCTCGACATGACACATGTCCAGTCCGGGCCATCGGCGACGCAGTTGCTCGCCTGGCTCGGGGCGGACGTGGTCAAGTTGGAGGCCCCGACCGGAGATATCACCCGTAAGCAACTACGCGACCTGCCCGATGTCGACTCCCTCTACTTCACGATGCTCAACTGCAACAAGCGGAGCATCACCCTCAACACCAAGACGGAGCGCGGCAAGGAGATCCTCACCGAGCTGATCAGGCGCTCGGATGTGATGGTGGAGAACTTCGGTCCAGGTGCGGTGGACCGAATGGGCTTCACCTGGGAGAAGATCCAGGAGATCAATCCTCGTATCGTCTACGCCTCCATCAAGGGGTTCGGCGAAGGTCCGTACACCAACTTCAAAGCGTACGAGGTCGTGGCCCAGGCCATGGGCGGCTCCATGTCGACCACGGGGTTCGAGGACGGTCCCCCGCTGGCCACGGGGGCGCAGATCGGCGACTCGGGCACGGGCATTCACGCCGTGGCCGGCATTCTGGCGGCGCTCTTCCAGCGGGAGAGCACCGGTCGGGGGCAGCGGGTCAATGTGGCCATGCAGCACGCTGTGCTCAACCTCTGCCGGGTGAAGTTGCGCGATCAGCAGCGCCTGGCCCATGGCCCGCTCGCCGAATACCCGAACGACGACTTCGGCGACGAAGTTCCCCGTTCGGGCAACGCGTCCGGCGGCGGTCAGCCGGGCTGGGCGGTCAAGTGCGCACCGGGCGGCCCCAACGACTGGGTGTACGTCATCGTGCAGCCCGTCGGCTGGAAGCCCGTGGCCGAGCTGATCGGCCGGCCCGAACTGGCCGAGGACCCGGACTGGGCGACGCCCGATGTGCGGCTGCCCAAGCTCGACAAGATGTTCCAGCTCATCGAGGAGTGGTCTTCGACGCTGCCCAAGTGGCAGGTGCTCGAGGAACTCAATGCACACAACATCCCGTGCGGTCCGATTCTCTCCACCAAGGAGATCATTGAGGACGACTCACTGATCGCCAACGAGATGGTCGTGAAGGTTCCGCACCCCGAGCGAGGCGAGTTCACCACGGTCGGCTCCCCGCTCAAGTTGTCCGACTCCCCGGTGGATGTCGTCAGTTCACCGCTGCTCGGTGAGCACAACGAAGAGGTGTACGTCGGCGAGCTCGGGCTCGGCGACGAGGAAGTCCGTCTGCTCAAGTCGACTGGAGTGATCTGAAGTGATGGCGGAAGACCGTGCGCTGACGGTGCGGGCCCTGCTCGATGCCGTACGCGCCGAGGGGCGCAGCACTCTCACCGCGCCGGAGGGCAAGGTGATCGCCGATGCGTACGGCATCGCCGTACCCGGCGAGGAGTTGGCCCGCGATGTCGATGAGGCGGTCGCCGCGGCGGCGCGCTTCGACGGACCGGTGGTACTGAAGATCGTCTCCCCGGACATCCTGCACAAGACCGACGCCGGCGGTGTGATCGTCGGTGTCACGGGGGCCGCAGACGTGCGGGCCGCGTTCCACAAGATCATCGAGAACGCGAAGGCGTACAACGCCGAGGCGAAGATCGACGGCATCCAGGTGCAGCAGATGCTGCCGCCCGGACAGGAGGTCATCGTCGGCGCCGTCACCGATCCGACCTTCGGCAAGGTCGTGGCCTTCGGTCTCGGCGGTGTGCTGGTCGAGGTCCTCAAGGACGTCACCTTCCGGCTCGCGCCGGTCAGCGCCGACGAGGCGCAGTCGATGCTCGACTCGATCAAGGCCGCGGAGATCCTGAAGGGCGTACGCGGCGCTCAGCCGGTGGACCGCTGGGCGGTGGCCGAGCAGATCCGCCGCGTCTCCCAACTGGTCACGGACTTCCCCGAGATCGTGGAGGTCGACCTCAACCCGGTGATCGCCACGCCCGAAGGCGCCATGGCGGCCGACATCCGGGTGATCCTCACGGACGAGCTGCCCAAGCAGCGCCGCAAGTACGGCCGTGACGAGATCCTGCGCTCGATGAAGCGGCTGATGCAGCCGCGCTCGGTGGCCGTGATCGGCGCCTCCAACGAGCAGGGCAAGATCGGCAATTCGGTCATGCGCAACCTCATCGACGGCGGCTTCGCCGGAGAGATCCACCCGGTGAACCCCAAGGCCGATGACATTCTGGGCCGCAAGGCGTACAAGAGTGTCACGGACGTTCCCGGTGAGGTGGATGTGGCGGTCTTCGCGATCCCCGCCAAGTTCGTGGCATCGGCGTTGGAGGAGGTCGGGCGCAAGGGCATATCCAACGCGGTCCTCATCCCCTCGGGCTTCGCCGAGACCGGTGAGCACGAGCTCCAGGACGAGATCGTGGAGATCGCCGAGCGCCATGGCGTACGTCTCCTCGGGCCCAACATCTACGGCTACTACTCGACGTGGCAGGACCTCTGCGCCACGTTCTGCACGCCGTACGACGTCAAGGGCGGCGTCGCCCTGACCAGCCAGTCCGGTGGTATCGGAATGGCGATCCTGGGCTTCGCCCGTACGACGAAGACCGGTGTGTCGGCGATCGTCGGCCTCGGCAACAAGTCGGACCTCGACGAGGACGACCTGCTCACCTGGTTCGGCGAGGACCCCAACACCCAGGTCGTCGCCATGCACTTGGAGGACCTCAAGGACGGGCGGGCCTTCGTGGAGGCCGCGCAGGCGACCGTCCCGAAGAAGCCGGTGATCGTCCTCAAGGCCGGGCGTACGGAGGCCGGCGCCAAGGCGGCCGGTTCGCACACCGGCGCCCTCGCCGGCGACGACGCGGTGTACGACGACATCCTCAAGCAGGCGGGCGTGATCAGGGCGCCCGGTCTCAACGACATGCTCGAGTACGCGCGTGCGCTGCCGGTGCTGCCCACCCCCAAGGGCGACAACGTCGTGATCATCACCGGCGCCGGTGGCAGCGGTGTGCTGCTCTCCGACGCAGTGATGGACAACGGCCTCGAGCTGATGGAGATTCCGGAGGATCTGGACGCGGCCTTCCGGAAGTTCATCCCGCCGTTCGGTGCCGCGGGCAACCCCGTGGACATCACCGGCGGCGAACCCCCCTCCACGTACGAGGCGACCATCCGTCTCGGCCTGGAGGACCCGCGGATCCACTCCCTGGTGCTCGGCTACTGGCACACGATCGTCACTCCCCCGATGGTCTTCGCCGAGCTCACCGCGAAGGTGGTGGCCGAGTTCAAGGAACGCGGCATCGAGAAGCCGGTGGTCGCGTCGCTCGCGGGCGATGTCGAGGTCGAAGAGGCCTGCCAGTACCTCTTCGAGCACGGCGTCGTCGCCTATCCCTACACAACGGAGAAGCCGGTCGCGGTGCTCGGCGCGAAGTATCGCTGGGCGCGTGCGGCGGGGTTGTTGGGAGGCGGTCGATGAGCTGACCGAGCTCACCACGGGGCCTGCGGTGACCGCTCGCCGCAGGCCCCGGCACCGGAAGGAAGTTGGACAGGGGGCGCTGGCCAGGCTTCTTCGACGCTAGGGGTGCTGAAGCTCAATGACTACAACTGATCTTTCTGCGTCGGCTCCATATCGGGAGCTGACGGACAAGAACGGCCGGGTTTACCGCGTGGGTGAATCCGACATCGACATCATGGGTCGTAAGCGGAAGTGGATGGTCATCCTGCCGTGGGTGGGCATGATGGGCATCTCCTCCGCCGAGTACGCCTTCGCGTCCGCGGAGGACACACTGCACAAGGCGCATCTGTGGTCCTCGAACAGCATCTTCTGGATGCTGACGGTGTGGGTGTTCTGTCAGGCCGCGGTCGCCTTCCCGGCGGGACGGCTGCGTGAGAGCGGGAAACTGCCGGCCCGCTGGGCGATGATGCTGGGCGCGCTCGGCACATTCATGGGCTACTTGTCACTCGCCTACGCGCCGCATGTCGTTCTCGCGTTCATCGGGTTCGGCATGTTCAGCGGCATGGGCGCGGGAATGGTCTATGCCACCTGCGTGAACATGGTGGGCAAGTGGTATCCGGAGCGGAAGGGCGGCAAGACCGGATTCGTCAACGGCGGTTTCGCCTACGGTTCGGTGCCGTTCGTCTTCCTCTTCAAGGGCGTCATGGACCTGAGCAACTATCAGGTCATTCTGGTCTCGGTGGGTGTCTTCCTCGCCGCGATCGTGGCTGTCGCCGGCTACTTCTTCAAGGACCCGCCGAAGAACTGGTGGCCTGCCGAGGTCGACCCGCTGAACCCGCCGGACGATCCGCGCGCACGCCGCGCGCTGGAGAAGAACCCGCCCGCCGTCAAGCAGTTCACCCCTGGGGAGGCCTGGAAGACCGGCCGTGTGGCCGTGATGTGGTTCTGTCTGGCGTGTACGTCCGGCGTGAACATCTTCGGCATCGCGTTCCAGATCGACATCGGCGAGGAGGCCGGATTCGCCGCCGGCATCGTGGCGACGGCCATGGCGTTCAAGGCGATCGTCAACGGCACAGGGCGCGGTGTGATCGGCTGGCTCTCCGACCTCTACGGCCGTAAGCAGTGCCTGATCGCGGTCTGCCTCATTCTGGGTTCGGCCCAGTTCGGCATCATCTGGGCCGCCGACGCGAAGAACCTGACGATGTTCCTGGTCTTCTCCGCGATCTCCGGCTTCGGTGGCGGCGCGATCTTCCCGATGTTCGCGGCGATGACCGCGGACTACTTCGGCGAGAACAACAACGCCAGCAACTACGGCATGGTCTACAGCTCGAAACTCGTGTCGGGCCTGGGTGCGGGCATGGGCGCTGTGGTCGTCACCGCCTGGGGTCTCAACGGCGCCTTCACACTGGCCGGTTGCATCGCGTACTTCGCATGCATCGTGGCGCTCTTCCTCAAGGCGCCGGGACGCGACTACCGGGGTCGTCTGATCAAGGAGAACCCCAAGCCCATCAGCCGCGAGGTGATGTAACACCACCGATTCCCTTCTTGGCACGTCAGGGCCCGTCCGCTTCTTCAGGGGCGGGCCCTTGCCGTCTTTCTCCAGTGAATCACCGAGATTGCATACAGTCTACTATCTCAAGTGAAGTGCGGCGTGGCTCACAGCCACCAAGTAGCCGCGGACATGCGTCAGTTCACCGGCCGGGCGCCGAAAAGCCCCTGACCGCTCATTGCGGTCAGGGGCTTTTCGGGCCAGACGAGGTCAGCCCCCGCACCGCTCCCGCAGCGAGTGCAGATGCTCGCTCGACTTGCGGGCGAACGCGAAGGACTCGACGGGCTGGTCGTGTTCGGCCTGCCAGTGGTGGTAGCGGCGGCCGTTGTGGGACTTGCGGGTCACCTCCGAGAGGAACGTCTTGTAGTCGATGTCGCCGTCCCCGACGTCCGTCATGCGGTAGCCGTACGTCGACGTCGGGTCCTTCGTGCCGTCCTTGACGTGGAACAGCGGGTAACGGTGCGGCTGGCGCAGGACGTAGCGCAGCGGGTCGAAGGGGCGCGGGGTGCCGTCGACCTGCTTGGAGAAGCGGAACTGGCCCGAGTAGGCCCAGAAGATGTCCATCTCGAGGAAGACCAGGTCAGGGTCGGTCTCCGCGAGGAGGACGTCGTAGAGGCGGACGTTCGGCTTGTCCGAGGCGAACATGAACTCCTCGGAGTGGTTGTGCTGGTAGAACTTCATGCCGCGCTTCCTGGCCGCGGCTCCATAGGTGTTGAACTCCTCGGCGGCCCGCTTCCAGCCGTCGACCGTGTCGCCGTAGCGGAACGGGCCGGACGCCGTGCCGATGTGCTTGAGGCCGAGGGCTTCGGCGTCGTCGAGGACCTTGGTGAGGTTCGTCGCGAAGGTGTAGGCGTTCGGGTCGTTGGAGTAGTAACCGACGTGGCTGCCGATCCCGTTGAGGCCGTAGTCACGTGTCAGCTGCTTGAGCTGGGCGAGGGTGATGGCGCCCGCCGAGCCCTGGGTGTAGCCGGCGTACTCGACCTCGTCGTAGCCGTACTTCTGAAGCTCGGCGAACACGGCGGCGAAACCGAGCGTGGAGACCTTGTCGCGCAGGCTGTAGAGCTGGATGCCGAGGCGGCCCTCGGGCAGCACGGGGCGGCCACGGCCGTGGGAGCCGGCCGAAGCCGCCTCCGCGGCGGCGGAGGGCGTGGCCGCGGCGCCGACCAGGGCGGCCGCGGAGACACCGGCGGCCACACCCAGCACATTTCGTCTGCTGAGACGCTGGGCGAGCTCCGGGTCCTGAGGAGTGCGTGCCATGCGGGAACTCCTTTGATTCACGGTTTTCACGGGATTTCCGCCGTTGTCAGTGGCGTCTGGTTCAGTTGGTTCAGGTGGATCGCGGGACGGAGAAGCAGAGCCTCAAAGGGCTCAAGCCAGTCCCGCGAGGGTGAGCAACAGCGACTTCACATCGGTGGCCTTCAGGGGGCCGTCGACAGCGCGGGGGGTGGAGATCAGGATGAGCGGACCGTCTTGCGGATCGTCGGGGAGCCTGCCGTGGCTCCCGCGAATAGGTGACGGATCCAGGGGCACGACCGCCATGCGATAGCGCATGCCGAGTTTCTTGCGTGCCAGGGCCTTGGCCGCCTTGACCTTCACATAGGGGTCGAGGGGGTCCATGAAGAGTTCGACCGGGTCGTAGCCGGGTTTGCGGTGGATCTCGACGAGCTGCGCGAAGTCGGGCGCGCGGTCGTCGTCGAGCCAGTAGTAGTACGTGAACCAGGCGTCCGGCTGTGCGATGGCGACGAGCTCGCCGGAGCGCGGGTGGTCGAGGCCGTGGCTCTTCTTGCCCTCGTCGTCGAGGAGTTCGTCGATGCCCGCGAGGCCGGCCAGGGCTTCCTTCGTCGCGTCCATGTCCTCCGGGCTGCGGACGTAGATGTGCGCGAGCTGGTGGTCGGCCACGGCGAAGGCGCGTGAGGCGAAGGTGTCCAGGTACTCCATGCCGTCCTGGGTGTGCACCTCCAGGAGGCCTGCCCTGCGCAGGGCGCGGTTGATGTCCACATGGCGGCTGACGCGGGTGATGCCGTACTCGGACAGGGCGACCACCGTGCGGCCCTGGGCCTTCGCGTCGGCGAGGAGCGGGGCGAGGGCGGCGTCGATGTCCTTGGCCGCCTGCAGCGAGCGGGGGTCGTCCGGGCCGAAGCGCTGCAGGTCGTAGTCGAGGTGCGGGAGGTAGCAGAGCGTCAGGTCGGGGGTGCGGGTGCGCATGATGTGGCGCGTGGCGTCGATGATCCACTGCGAGGAGGTGAGATTCGCTCCGGGGCCCCAGAAGGTGAAGAGGGGGAACGTGCCGAATTTCTCGGTGAGTTCGTCGTGCAGTGCAGGCGGTCGCGTGTAGCAGTCGGGCTCTTTGCGGCCGTCGGCGTAATAGACGGGACGGGGGGTCACGATGATGTCGGTGTCCGCGCCCATGGCGTACCACCAGCAGATATTGGCGACCGAGTAGCCGGGGTGCACCCGGCGGGCGGCGTCCCAGAGTTTGTCGCCGGTCACCAGGCGGTTGTGCTGGCGCCACAGCAGTACGTCGCCCAGTTCGCGGAAGTACCAGCCGTTGCCGACGATGCCGTGTTCGGCGGGCAGCGTGCCGGTGAGGAAGGTGGACTGGGCGGCGCAGGTGACGGCGGGCAGGACGGTGCCGAGCGTGGCCTGGGAGCCGTCCGCGGCAAGGGACTTGAGGTTAGGCATATGCGCGAGCAGACGGGGGGTGAGGCCGACGACGTCCAGGACGAGGAGCGGAGTCGGGGCGGCGTCCGGCGAGGTCATGGCAGCTCCTTGAGGCCCAGGTCGACGAGGAGGTCACGGGCGAGGGTGAGTTCGGCGGCGATGCCGTCGGCGAGCTGGGTGCGGGCGCGCGGGCGTAGTTCGTCGGGCAGGGCCTGCCAGGTGTACGTCTCGACCTCCAGGTGCCTGGTGAGCGGTGTCGTGCCGCCCACCAGGCGGGTCAGGAAGTCCTTGAGGACATCGACGGTGGAGGTGAGCGGCGGCGCAGGGGCCGCGTGCAGCGGGACGTGGAAGTGGGAGCGCCAGGGGGCGGTCTCGGGCAGGGCGTTGCCGTCGAGGGCCTCGCCCAGGTCGTCGGTGCCGTGCAGCCGGCCGGCCGCACGGGTGCGGGTCTGGTGCAGGAAGCGGGGTTCGTCGAAGGCCGCCAAGGCAGCGCGCACCTCGGGCAGTTGGGGCTGCTCGGCGTGCAGGGCGGCGGAGAGCTGGACCTTGTGGATGGGGATGCCCGCGACGGCCAGGGCGTCGAGGGCCGACTGCGGATCTTCGAAGGAGGTGGCGAGATGGCAGGTGTCCACGCAGATGCCGATGCGGTCATGGCCGACGTCGGCCAGCGGGGCGATCGCGTCGGCCGTGGTCTCCACCGTGCAGCCCGGTTCGGGTTCGAGGCCGATGCGGATGGAGCGGCCGGTGAGTTCCTCGAGGGCGTCCAGGCGCTGGGCGAGCGTGGTGAGCGCCTTGCGCGCGGTGGCGGCGCTCACCTCGTCGTAGGCCGTGCGCCAGGCGAGCGGCAGGGTCGAGATACTGCCCTCGGTGGCGTCGTCGGGGAGCAGCGAGGTGAGCAGGCGCGCCAGATCGGTGGTGTGCGTGAGGCGTTCGGGATCGGCCCAGTCCGGCTTGTACACGAGGTACTTGACCTCTTCGGCGCCGAAGCCCTCGTACGGGAAGCCATTCAGGGTGACCACTTCGAGGCCACGCCGGTCGAGCTCGGCGCGCAGTCCGCGCAGGGCGGCGGGGTCCGCGATCAGGGCCCGGGCGGCGTCGCGCGCGAGCCACAGGCCGATGCCCAGGCGGTCGCGGCCGAGGCGTTTGCGGACGGGTTCGCAGTGGTCGCGGAGCTGGGCGAGTACACCTTCGAGCGTTTCGGCGGGATGGACGTTCGTGCAGTACGAGAGGTGGACGGTGGACCCGTCGGGGTGGCGGAAGCGCATGGCTCACTCACCGCCGCGCAGGATGGAGTTCCCCTCGTGCGTGGCCTCGGTGCCCGCGACGTCGAGGGCGAGGCGTCCGCTGAGTCCGTAGAAGGCGAGCGGGTTGCGCCACAGGACCCGGTCCACCTCGTCGTCGGTGAATCCGGCGGCGAGCATCGCGTCACCGACCTTGCGGGTCTTGAGCGGATCGCTCTTTCCCCAGTCCGCGGCCGAGTTCACCAGGACCTTCTCGGGGCCGTACTCCTTGAGGATCGCGACCATCCGGTCCTCGTCCATCTTGGTGTCGGGATAGACCGAGAAGCCGAGCCAGCAGCCGGCGTCCTTGGCGTCCTTGACCGTGGTCTCGTTGAGGTGGTCGAGCAGGACGCGGTCGAGGGCGAGCGGGGACTCGCGGACCACGTCGATCGTGCGGTGCAGGCCTGCGAGCTTGTCGCGGTGCGGGGTGTGCACGAGCGCGGGGAGTTCGGCGTCGGCCGCCATCTCCAGCTGGGCGGACAGGGCGGTGTCCTCGGCCGGGGTCATCGAGTCGTAGCCGATCTCGCCGACGGCCACCACGTTGTCCTTGACCAGATAGCGCGGCAGTTGGTCCAGGACGGGGGTGCAGCGGGGGTCGTTCGCCTCTTTGGGGTTGAGGGCGATCGTGCAGTGGTGCGCGATCCCGTACTGCGCGGCGCGGAAGGGCTCCCAGCCCAGGAGCGAGTCGAAGTAGTCGTAGAAGGAGGAGGGGGAGGTGCGCGGCTGGCCCAGCCAGAAGGCCGGTTCGACGACGGCTCGGACGCCGGCCGCGTACATGGCCTCGTAGTCGTCGGTGGTGCGGGACGTCATGTGGATGTGGGGGTCGAAGATGCGCATCAGTGCTCCTGGGGGGACGCGGCGGAGGCGGCGGGCTCGGCGGGCGGCTCGGAGACGGCCTCGGCGCCGACGGCGGTGCCGGCCTCGGTGAGCGCGAGGACTCGGTGCAGGTCGCCGGGGACGGGGCGGCCTGCGGCGGTGCGTTCGCGGGCGTAGTCGCCGAGCATGCGGGCGAGTTCGCCGTCGCCTCGGGCTCGGTCGGACAGGGCTGCGACCGCGTCGACACCGACGCCGGTGAACAGGCACTTGAGGACTGCGTGACGCCAGGCGTGGGCGTCGAGGTGCTCGGCGCCGTACGGGCCGACGGCTGCCGCGACGAGTGAGGTGTCGTTGGTGCGCAGCGCGTCCTCGGTGAGTCCGAGGGCCTCGGGCCCGGGGACCAGGTGGTCGAGGGAGTGCAGTACGGCGCGGCGTTCGGCGGCGGTGCCCTGTTCGTAGAGGCGGGTCAGGGTGGCGGCTTCGGCGCGGGCCGCGTGCAGGAGGAGCAGCCGGACCGCGTCGGCGTGCTCCGCTCCACAGCGACGGCCGGCCTGGGCGAAGCGCAGCTCCCAGGCGGGCACGGGGCCTTGGCCGGCCTGGGGCCGTTCCGTGGCGGCGGCGGTCAGGGCCTGGTCGAGCCAGGCCCTGGCGTCGTCGTCGAGGGCGGATGCGAGGCCGGCGCGCAGAGCGGCGATGGCGGGGGTGGTGGTCATGGCCTGCCTCCCTCGGGGAGGTGGAGTGCGCGGGACGGGAGGGGTGTGGCGTTGTCCGGTGCCGAGGCCCCGGCCGGCACGCGGGTGCGGCGTCGTTGCGCGCCGCGCTCCGCTGCCGCCTGCGCCATGTGCAGGAACTCGATGGAGTCCTCGGCCAGTTGCGGGCCCGCGTGGGAGTGCCGGGGCAGCTCCACCACGGTCAGGCCCTGGTAGCCGGTGGCGGCCAGCGCTTCCAGTACGGGCGGGAAGTCGATCTCGCCCGCGCCGAAGGGGAGGTGCTCGTGGACGCCGCGGCGCATGTCCTCGATCTGCACATGCTTCAGCCAGGGTCCTGCGGCGCGGACGCAGTCGGCGGGTGAGGCGGGTTCGAGGCACTGGCAGTGGCCGATGTCGAGAGTGAGGCCGAGCGCCTCCGGGGCGCCGAGATCCGTGCGCAGCCGGTGGAAGTCGTCGATCCGGCCGAGCAGATGGCCGGGCTCGGGCTCGACGGCCAGCGGAATGCCCGCGCCCTCGGCCGCCTCGACCACCGGCGTGATCGCCTCGGCGAGCCGCTTCCACGCGGTGTCGTCCGGGGTGTCCTCGGGCTTGATGCCGCTGAAGCAGTGCACGGCGTGGGCGCCCAGGTCGGCGGCGACGCGTACGGCGCGGATCAACAGCCGTATACGGGCGGCCCGTCGGTCCGGGTCGGGGTCGAGCAGGGAGGGGCCGTGCTTGAGGCGGGGGTCGAGTACGTAGCGTGCGCCGGTCTCGATCGTCACCGTCAGACCCAGTTGGTCGAGCCGGCGCGCCACCCGGCGGGTGCGGGCCGCGAGGTCGGGTGCCATCGGGTCGAGGTGCATGTGGTCGAGGGTCAGCCCGACGCCCTGGTAGCCGAGGTCGGCGAGCAGAGCGAGGGCGTCGTCGAGGCGCAGGTCGGTCAGACCGTTGGTGCCGTAACCGAAGCGGAGACTCATGTGACGCTCACCTTCCGTGCGAAGCGGCGGGCGAGGGGGGCGAGCGACGCGGTGGCGAGCGCGGTGCCGGGGTGGCCGGCGCGCGCGGCGAGCGCCGCCTGGAGCGGGATCATCGCGCGGATCCCGCCGCCCACGGCGCGCTGGGTGAGCTCGGGCGAGGGGTTGAGGAGGGCGTGGAGGAGCGGCTGGGCCACGGTGAGGGCGTACAGCGCGGCGAGGGCCGAGCGCAGGGAGTCCGCCGGGGATGGCCCCGGCAGGCCGAGGGTGGCTGCGAGCCCTCGGGCTGCCGGGAGTTGGTGGGGTGCAGGGTGGGTCTTGGGATGGGGTGCGGGTTGGTTGTTGAGGCGGGGTGCCGTGGCTCCGTACGCCACCGCCCCGTGCGCCACCGCGCGTGACAGCACCGCCGTCACGGCAAGTCCCGTCAGCGGGGCGAGCGTCGAGCCGCCCTCCGCCTCCCGGCGGGACACCGTGGTGACGGAGAAGGTGTGCGCTCCGAGCAGGGCGGAGGAGGCGAGGGCCGGACGGACACGGCCGCTGGTGGCCACCGCGCCGAGCAGGAGGTCCAGCGAGCGGGCGCCGGCCATGGCCGCGGGTCCTGCCGGGGTGTTCTTCAGCCCCAGGTCGTACGCCCAGACGGTGGCGGCCAACGCGCCCGCCACGGCAAGCGGACGTCGGCCCGCGAGTGCGGCGAGCCCTAGACCGGCCACTGTGAGACCGGCGCCGGCGATGAGCGCGGCCACCGGGGTGATACGGCCCGAGGGGATCGGACGGTGCGGGCGCTCGACGGCATCGACCTCACGGTCGGCCCAGTCGTTGAGTGCCATCCCCGCCTCGTACAGACAGAGGGAGGCGGCGATGGCGAGCAGCGTGCGCCCTCGCGGTCGCGTACCGCTCGCGGCCGCGCCGGCGAGGGCGTCGCCCGGGACGGTGAACAGGGCCGAAACGCGCAGGAGTTCTGCCCAGTCGCCCAGACTCGCGCGGCGGCGTGGCGACTGCGGGTCCGCGCCGTCCAACGCTTCACGCCGCGTATCCGCGCCGACCGTGAACCCCTCGGGCGCTTGCCTGACAACGTTCTCCGCAGCCGCAGCCGCAGCCGCAGCCGCTGCGAGCTGTGGATCAAGTCCCTCTCCTGGTGCGGAATCCGGCACTGAGGTCGCGTCGGACACCGCAACCGGACCTGCCGAGTACGTCGCCTCGTTCCGGCCCGCCGAGTGCGACGCCCCTCCCTTGCGCCTGCCCCGCCCGGCCCCCGACCAAGCCGCCCCCGCGACCCCCACCAGCGCCAGCGCGCCGGCCAAGGACAGCAGGCGTGTCCGGCCGCCGCTCATCGTGCGGCCCGCAACTGCTCGGCGAGCGCGAGGAGTTCGGTGAACTGCTCACCGAGGGACGCCGTCGTACCGTCCGGGTCCTTGAAGTAGAAGCCGAGTTCCGGGCGCGGACCGACCAGGCCCACCTCCCCCGCTCGGGCGACCAGGCGCACCAGGTCGAGGACCAGCGGTGCGGCGAGGGCCGAGTCGCAGCCCTGCCAGATCGTCTGCAGGACCATGCGCGAGCCCAGGAAGCCGTCGAATGCGATGTGGTCCCAGGCGGTCTTCCAGTCACCGAGCGCCGGTACGTCGTCGATGTGCACCTCGCCCTGCGGGGCCGTGCCGAACACGTCGGCGAGCACGCGTTCCTTGCCCGCGTTCTTGGCGGCGGCCGCGGCCGGGTCGGCGAGGGCGGCGCCGTCGCCGCCGCCGAGCAGGTTCGCGCCGGACCAGGCGCGGACGTCGAGAGCGCGCTGCAGGAACATCGGCGCCAGGACCGAGCGGAGCAGGGTCTGGCCGGTCTTGCCGTCGCGGCCCGCCCAGGTGAGCCCGGAGGCGGCGGCCTCAACGGTCAGCGCGGGATGGTGCATCCCCGTGGAGGGAGTGAAGTTGACATAAGAGCACCCGGCGCGCAGAGCGGCGGCCGCGTACAGCGAGCTGGCGGGCAGCCGGGCGTCCTCACCGGCGTCGTGCGCGGAGCCCTCCGCAGACAGCCCGGCAGGGAGAGCCTCCGTGGAAGCCACGTTCACCACCACGGCTGCGGCCAGCCCCCGGCGCCGTACGAAATCCGTGAGATCCGCGGCGAAGGCGGAGATCAGTTCCTCGTCCGAGCGGGTGTCACCGGGGAGCGGGCCGCCGGGTCGTATCTCCCCGTCCGCGGCGGCCAGTTCGGCGGCGACCGCGGCGGGCAGCCCGTACGGCAGCACTCCCCCGGCGGCCAGCTGCTCGGCCCGCTTCGGGAGCGGGCATCCCACCGTGTCATGGCCTCCGAACACCAGTGACCCGAGCGGCGCAAGATCGCACTCCGCGAACGGCGGCGTCTCGGTCACCATGCCTGTGGCCGGGTGAAGACCGGCGGCGACGGCCGCCGCACCGGCCACGACGGTGGTGGCGACGGAGCCCCGGGCTCCGATGAGCCACACCCCCAAGGCGGGTGCGGTGGAAGACGGTTGGGGGGAAGCGGACGTGGACACAGGGAGCCTCCTGTCGTGCACAGACCAATGCCGGATAGTCCCGGCCGCCGCCGGAGAGCGCGGTCAGCCGCCGGGGCCCGGCAACCACGGACGAACCGCCGGCCACCGGGCGATACGGCGACCGCGGACGAACCGCCGGCCACCGGGTGATCCGGCGACCGCGGACAAGCCGCCGGTCACCGGGTGATCCGGCGACCGCGGACAAGCCACCGGTCGCCGAGTGACCCGGCCACTGCCGGCCGAGGCCGTCAGTCACCGGATCGCGCCGGAAGAAGGACCCGGCCCGGCCACCCCCGTGATCAATTCGGGGGCAGCCGGTCCGGCAGGTCCTGTCGTCACCATCTCGTCGTCGCCCGAGGGCACGTGGCCCGTGGGCAGAGGGGAAGGTGACGACAGGGACCGAGACGTCGGGCAGAGGTCCGGCGTCCGCCGCCCGACGCCGTTCTAGGCGCCCGGTACGGGCAGTTCCTTGAGCTGGATGTCGCGGAAGGAGACCTGGTCTGCCGTGCCGTGGTTCTGCAGACCGATGTAGCCGTCGGTCAGGCTCCGCGCGGGGTCCGTGTTGGTGAAGTCGTTGATCTTGACTCCGTTGAGGAACACCTGCAGGCGCTCCCCCTGGACCCTGATCTCGTACGAGTTCCACTGACCCGGCGGCCGAAGCACCTGGTCACGCGCCTTGATGTTCGCCGACTTGAAGGAGTAGACCGCACCGGTCGTGCGATCCGCGGCGTCCGACGCGTCGATCTGGATCTCGTAGCCCTTGTTCACCGCGGACCAGGGGTCGTCGGAGGCCGGGAAGCCCACGAAGATCCCGGAGTTGTCGTCACCCTGCATCTTCCAGTCGAGCTTCAGGGAGTACGACTTGAGCTCCTTGGCCTGGTACCAGAGCAGCCCCATGCCGCCCTCGGTCTCCATGACCCCGTCCTTGACGTTGAACTTGCCGGGGCCCGCCTGCTTCCAGCCCTCCAGGGTCTGGCCGTTGAAGATCGGCCGGTAGCCCGTGTTCGGCTTGCAGTCCGCCTTCACCTGGCCGGAGGCGTACTGCAGACCACCGAGCAGGTGCAGCCGGAAGGCCTCCTCCGCGTACGACTCCTTGGTGTGACCGCCACCGGTGTAGAAGGAGCGGCCGCCGCCGTAGCTCTGGCACCAGGCGATCGGGTGGTCGCCCTTCATCGTGCCGCCGGAGTACGTCGTCTCGTCGAGCGTGGCGAGGATCTTCGCCTTGTCTCGCGGGTTGGAGCGGTAGTTGTACCACTCGTCGGTGCGCTCCCAGGCGTCGTCCAGGTGCGTGGTCGACGGGTGGTCGTGGTCCTCGACGCGGACCGTGGCTTTCTGGATCGCCGGGTGCGACTCGAAGTAGGCGCCGGCCAGGCCGCCGTAGAACTCCCAGTCGTACTCGGTGTCGGCGGCCGCGTGGATACCCATGTAGCCACCGCCACCGCCCACGTAGCCCTCGAACGCCTTCTGCTGCTCGGCGTTGAGCACGTCACCGGTCGTGGACAGGAAGACCACCGCGTCGTACTTCGCGAGGTTGGTGGTCGTGAACTGCCCGGCCTCCTCGGTCGCGTCGACCGAGATACCGGCCGCCGCACCCAGCTCCTTCAGGGCCGCGATGCCCGTCGGGATGGAGTCGTGGCGGAAGCCGGCGGTCTTGGAGAAGACCAGGACCTTCTTGCCGGACTTGAAGGGCTCGGTGGAGAACTCGAAGTCGTCCACGTCATAGAGCGCGCCTTCACCGCCCTTGAAGACCAGATAGATGTCGGAGGTACGGCTGGGCAGGGCCCGCAGCGGTACGTCGACGTTCTGGAAGGTGTCCCAGCTGCCGGTCGGCGGGATGTACGCCGATCCGTGCAGCGGCCCGGTGGGCGAGCCGGTGCGCAGCTCGATGAAGCCGCCCGCGCCGCCGGAGGAGGCCCGTACGGTCATCTTCTTCTGCCCGGAGAAGCGGTACGGGCTGAAGGAGATCCAGTCGTCGTTGTTGATGTCGCCGACGGTCTTGCCGCCGTTGGCACCGGCCTTGTCGTACGTCTTGATGCCCGACTGGGTGGAGAAGTGCTCGGCCTGGCGGTGCAGCGGCTGGAGCACGGCGCGGGCCGTACCGGTCAGCGCCTCCTGGCCGTTGGAACCGCCGTCGGTGTACGAGGCGCCGACGACACCGTAGATGTTGGCGTTGGGGTCGTGTCCCCCGTCACCGGGCGGCGGCGTCAGCGTCCCCTCGCAGCCCATCTCACTGGTCAGCTCGTGGGCGTGGGAGTCGTGGCCGAGGCTGTAGCCGACCTTGACCTTGGAGCAGTCGATGGTCTCGTCGGGGTCGGTGACCGTCACCTTGAACGGAACCGGCTTGCCGAACTCGGCCAGGGTGCCGTTGCCCGGCACATCGATCTTCACCTTGGGGGCGGTGTTGCCGACGACCACACGGACGCTGGCGTTACCCGTGTTGCCCTCGGGGTCCTTGGCGGTGAAGACGGCGGTGTAGGTGCCGATCTTCTTGTACTGGTGGACGGGGGTCAGCCCCTCGCCCTTCGTACCGTCACCGAAGTCCCAGCTGTAGGTGAGGTCGGTGGAGTCGGCGTCCTTGGCGGAGCCGGTGAACGTGACCTTCAGGCCCGCGGGTCCTGAGGTCTTGTTCGCGCTGACCTCGGCGATCGGCGAGAAGCCGTCCTCGGCGTTCTCGATCCGGTAGAGGGCGGAGTGCTCGTCGCCCTGGAACCAGGAGACGCCGTAGTCGAGGACGTAGAGCGCGCCGTCGGGGCCGAACTCCATGTCCATGATCTGCGTGCCGGTCCACGGCAGGTTCTTGATCTCCTTGACCGAACCGTCCTCGTTCTGCGAGATCGGCTTGATCCAGCGGCGGCCGAACTCACCGGCGAAGAAGTCACCGTCGTAGGAGGCGGGGAACTTCACCTTGGAGTCGAGGTTCGCGTCGTAGCGGTAGACAGGGCCCGCCATCGGGGACTCGGAGCCACTGCCGAACTCGGGCACGCTGGCGCCGTCGTACGGAATCCACGCGGCCTGCGCGGGCGGCAGGTCGACCAGGCCCGTGTTGTGCGGCGAGGTGTTCTTCAGCGCGGCGCAGTCGAACTTCTCGCCCGTCTGCTTGGTGGCGAAGTCGTAGTCGTAGTACGCGTCGTTGTTGCCGGTGCAGAAGGGCCAGCCGAAGTTGGCGGCCTTGGTGACCTTGGCGAACTCGACCTGTCCGGCGGGTCCGCGGGTGGCGGACGCCGCGCCGGCGTCGGGGCCGTAGTCACCCACGTACACGATGCCGGTCTTGTCGTCGACGCTCATCCGGAACGGGTTGCGGAAGCCCATCGCGTAGATCTCGGGACGGGTCTTCTCGGTGCCCGGGGCGAAGAGGTTGCCCTCGGGGACGGTGTACGAGCCGTCCGCGGCGACCTTGATACGGAGGATCTTGCCGCGCAGGTCGTTGGTGTTGCCGGAGCTGCGGCGGGCGTCGAAGGCGGGGTTGCGGCCCTCGCGGTCGTCGATCGGCGTGTAGCCGTCGGACGCGAAGGGGTTGGTGTCGTCACCGGTCGACAGATAGAGGTTGCCCTGCGCGTCGAAGTCGATGTCGCCGCCGACGTGACAGCACAGACCGCGCGAGGCCGCGACGTCGATGACCTTCTTCTCGCTGGCCTTGTCGAGGGTGCCGTTGGCGCCCAGGACGAAGCGGGAGAGGCGGTTGACGCCGTCGAACTTCTTGAAGTCCTCGGCGGTCCCGGTCTCCGGGGCGTCCCCGGCGGGGGTGTCGAGCGGCGGGGCGTAGTAGAGATAGATCGCCCGGTTGTTCTTGAAGTCCGGGTCGACGGCGACGCCTTGCAGGCCTTCCTCGTCATGGCTGTAGACATCGAGCTTGCCGGCGACCTTGGTGACGCCGCCCTGGTCGGTAAGCCGCAGTGTGCCGTCGCGCGAGGTGTGCAGGACGCTGAGGTCCGGCAGTACGGCGAGCGACATCGGCTCGCCCGTCTCGGGCTCGCCCTTGGCGAGCGGTACCTGCTGGAACTGGCCCTCGGCGGCGGCCGGTTCCTCGTGCTCCGGGTGGCCGGGGTGGGCGCCGGCGAGGGTCGCCGGGGTGCCCACGGCGAGGAGCAGGCCGGTGAACAGGGCGAGGGTGGTACGGAGTCTGGGGCGCTTCTTGGCTCTGCGAGCTGTTGGAGTGAGATCTCTGCTTCTGTGCACGAAGTCCCTCCGGGATGCGGGTGGGCCGTACGAACGGTGCATTGATGTGCTCTGCGAGCGGGGTGCGCCGTCACCCCGGGACATTCATGTCCTGTACACCTCAGGAACGTAGCCGGGTTCGTCCACTTCCGAAAGGCGTTGTGCAGCAAGGAAGTTGAACTTTTTCCTGCCCAAGGACAAAGCCTCGTCAGGGCGTGCCTGAGCAGGGGCCGGGCGCCCCTCATGCCACCCGGCCCCTGTCCCTCAGCGGCTCAGTCGCTCCCGAAGGCCGCGTCGAAGGACGCGGTCGGCAGCTCGTAGTCGTACGCCTTCAGCTTGGCCAGCGCCTCGGGTGCGCCGCGCAGCCGGTCCATGCCCGCGTCCTCCCACTCAACGGAGATCGGGCCGTCGTAGCCGATGGAGTTGAGCATCCGGAAGACGTCCTCCCAGGGCACGTCACCGTGCCCCGCGGAGACGAAGTCCCAGCCGCGCCGCGGGTCGCCCCAGGGCAGATGCGAGCCGAGCCGCCCGTTGCGGCCGTCCAGACGGCGCCGGGCCTCCTTGCAGTCCACGTGGTAGATCCGGTCGCGGAAGTCGTAGAGGAAGCCGACCGGATCGAGGTCCTGCCACACGAAGTGTGAAGGGTCGAAGTTCAGACCGAAGGCCGGCCGCCGGTCCACCGCCTCAAGGGCCTTCACGGTCGTCCAGTAGTCGTACGCGATCTCGCTGGGATGCACCTCATGGGCGAAGCGCACACCCTCGGCGTCGAAGACGTCGAGGATCGGGTTCCAGCGCTCGGCGAAGTCCTCGTAACCGCGCTCGATCATGGACTCGGGCACGGGCGGGAACATGGCGACCAAGTGCCAGATCGAGGACCCGGTGAAGCCGATGACCGTGTCCACCCCGAAGGCCGAAGCGGCCCGCGCGGTGTCCGCGATCTCCTTCGCGGCCCGCTGTCGCACCCCCTCGCCCTCTCCGTCGCCCCAGATGCGCGAGGGCAGGATCGCCTTGTGCCGCTCGTCGATGATCGAGTCGCAGACCGCCTGGCCGACCAGGTGGTTGGAGATGGCGAAGCACTTCAGGCCGTACTTCTCCAGGAGCTGATGGCGCCCCTTGATGTACGCGGGGTCGGCGAGCGCCTTGTCGACCTCGAAGTGGTCGCCCCAGCAGGCGAGTTCGAGTCCGTCGTAGCCGAAGTCGCGGGCGTGCGCGCAGACCTCCTCCAGCGGGAGGTCGGCCCACTGGCCGGTGAAGAGCGTGAAGGGTCGGGTCATGTCCGGGCCTCCTCGACCGGGATACGGTTCATGTCCGGGCCTCCTGCACAGGTACGGGGGTGAAGGCGGAGTTCTTGGCCGCGCTCTCCTCGACCGCCGCGAGCACCCGCTGCACCTGCAGACCGTCCGCGAAGGACGGTGCGGGCGCGGTGCCCGAGGCGATCGCATGCACGAGATCGCGGGCCTGGTGGACGAAGGTGTGCTCGTAGCCGAGGCCGTGGCCCGGCGGCCACCAGGCCTCCAGATACGGGTGCTCGGGTTCGGTGACGAGGATCCGCCGGAAGCCCGCCGAGGCCGCCGGCAGCGTGTGGTCGTGGAAGGACAGCTCGTTGAGCCGCTCCAGGTCGAAGGCCAACGAGCCCTTCTCGCCGTTGAGTTCGAGCCGCAGCGCGTTCTTGCGGCCGGTCGCGAACCGCGTCGCCTCGAAGGAGGCGAGCGCCCCGTTCGCGAACCGTCCGGTGAAAAGCGCCGCGTCGTCCACGGTGACCTGCCCGCGCTCGACCGATGCCGTACCGGAGAGCCCGGCCGAGGCGCCGGCGAGCAGCGGACGCTCGCGGACAAACGTTTCCGTGAGCGCGGAGACCCCCGTGATCTGCGATCCGGAGACGTACTGCGCGAGATCCACGATGTGCGCCCCGAGGTCGCCGAGCGCCCCCGATCCGGCATGCTCCTTCTCCAGCCGCCAGGTCAGCGGGAACTCCGGGTCGACCAACCAGTCCTGCAGATACGTCACCCGTACGTGATGAATGGCGCCCAGCTTGCCGTCGGCCACGAACTGCCGCGCGAGGGCCATCGCGGGCACCCTGCGGTAGTTGAAGCCGACCATCGCCAACTGCCCACGGGCAGCGGCCCGTTCGGCGGCCGCCAGCATCGCCTCCGCCTCCTCGACCGTGTTGGCCAGGGGCTTCTCGCACAGCACGTGCTTGCCTGCGTCGAGCGCGGCGATGGCGATCTCGGCGTGGCTGTCACCTGGTGTGCAGATGTCGACGAGCTGCACGTCGTCGCGGGCGATCAGCACGCGCCAGTCGGTCTCGGCGGCGTCCCAGCCGTGCCGGTCCGCGGCGGCCTGCACCGCGCTCGCGTCCCGTCCGCAGATCGCGGCGAGCCGAGGCCGCAGCGGCAGGTCGAAGACCCGCCCCGCGGTACGCCACCCCTGGGAGTGGGCGGCGCCCATGAAGGCGTAGCCGACCATGCCCACGCCCAGCGAACCGCCGGCTGCCGCTCCCGGCGACCCGCTGCCTGCCGCTTCCTGCTTGCCTTGCACGTCCTCCATAGGGCTTTCCTCCTCGTCGGCGAGCGGCGCCGGTGCCTTGTCCGTGGGGGGACGGGCCCCGGCGCCATATGCGGGTGCGCACGCCCGGATCGCGGGCGCGCCGGCCCCTGATGGGGGCCGCACCCGCGTCACTTGAAGCCGTTGACCTTGTACTGGGCGACGTTCTCCTTGTCGACGACCGCCGAGTACAAGGTGACGAAGGACGGGATCTCGAACTCCGCCATGCCGCTGATGCCCTTGGCCTGACCCAGCGCACGCGCCAGGTCGATGGCGGAGGCTGCCATCGTCGGCGGGTAGAGGACCGTGGCCTTCAGGACGCCGTCGTCCTTCTCGATGGCCTCCATCGCGCTGAGCGCCCCGGCGCCGCCGACCATCAGGAAGCCGTCGCGGCCCGCCTGGTCGATGGCGCGCAGCGCGCCGACACCCTGGTCGTCGTCGTGGTTCCACAGCGCGTCGAAGTTCTTCTGCGCCTGAAGGAGCGCGGCCATCTTAGCCTGCCCGGACTCGACGGTGAACTCGGCCGCCTGCCGGGCCACCTTCTTGAGGTTCGGGTAGTTCTTCAGGGCGTCGTCGAAGCCCTGGGTGCGCTGCTGGGTGAGCTCCAGGTTGTCGATGCCCGCGAGCTCGACGACCTTGGCGTCCTTCTTGTCCTTGAGCTTCTCGCCGATGTACGTACCGGCGTTGAAGCCCATGCCGTAGTTGTCTCCGCCGATCCAGCAGCGGTAGGCCTGCGGCGAGGAGAACACCCGGTCCAGGTTGATCACCGGGATACCGGCCTTCATGGCCTTGAGGCCGGCCTGGGTCATGGCCTTGCCGTCGGCCGGCAGGATCACCAGGACGTCGACCTTCTTGTTGATCAGCGAGTCGATCTGGCCGATCTGGGCGGCCGCGTCGTTGGAGCCCTCGGTGATGTCGAGGGTGACGTCCTTGTACTTCTCGGCGCGGCCGCGCGCCTGGTCGTTGATCGCGTTCAGCCAGCCGTGGTCGGCCTGCGGTCCGGCGAAGCCGATGGTGACCGGCTTGCCCTCGCTCTCGTTCGCGACCGGCGCCTCGGACTGCTTGTCGTCGTCCTTGTCGCTGGGCTCGTTGCTGGTGCAGGCGGTGAGGAACGCACCGGTGGAGATGGCGGCGGCTCCGAAGAGCAGCCCTCTGCGGCTGGTGATTTCTGGCATGACGGACCCTTCGCTGAAGTGTGGGTACGACGGGAACTGGGGGGGTGCGGGGGATGTGCGGTGGACCGCCGAGCGGTCCGGTCGCGTGCGTCTAAGTGGTCCTGTTGCGCGCGATGCGGTGCTGCACCAGAACGGCGACGACGATGATCGCGCCCTTGGCGATCTGCTGGGTCGCGCTCTCCAGGTTGTTGAGGATGAAGATGTTGGTGATCGTCTGGAAGATCAGCACACCGAGCACGGCGCCGACGATGGTGCCGCGGCCACCGCTGAGCAGGGTGCCGCCGATGATGCACGCGGCGATGGCGTCGAGTTCGTAGAGATTGCCGTTGGTGTTCTGGCCCGAGCCGGAGAGCACGATCAGCATGAACGCGGCGATACCGCAGCACAGGCCGGACAGCAGATAGACGTAGAGCCGCTGGCGCCTGACATCGATGCCGGCCAGGCGGGCCGCCTCGTCGTTGCCGCCCACCGCGACGGTGCGCCGGCCGAAGGTGGTGCGGTTGAGCACCAGCCAGCCGACGATCGCCACGCCCGCGAAGATGAGCGCGAGCGGCGGGATGCCGAGGACGAAGGCGTCACGGCCGCCGAGGTCGAGAATCGACTCGACCTCCACTGTCTGGGTCTTGCCGTCCGTGATCTGCAGGGCCAGACCACGCGCCGACGCGAACATCGCGAGGGTCGCGATGAACGGCACCATCCCGCCGAACGCGACCAGCACACCGTTGACCAGGCCACACGCGGCTCCGACGAGCACCGCGGTGAACAGGATGCCGGTGAAGCCGAACTCCTGGGTGGCGACCGTGGTCGCCCAGCACGAGGCGAGCGCCACGATCGCACCGACCGAGAGATCGATACCACCGCTGATGATCACGAAGGTCATGCCGACCGAGACCACGCCGATGACCGAGGCCTGCGTGAGGATCAGCTGGACGTTCTCGACCTCGAGGAAGTTGTCGGGCTTGGTGATGCCGCCGACGATGATCAGCGCGATCAGCACACCGAACAGCGACAGGGTCGGCAAGTCGGCGCGGAACATCTTGATACGCCCATTGCCCGGCGCCGCGGGCGACTTGGGTTCGGCGAGCGCAGTCACGGCCTCGGGGCCGTCCTGTTCCGCCTTCGAGGCGGGGGTGGTCATGTCGCCGGGCTCCCTTCCATCACGAGGTCGAGTACGCGGTGTTCGTCGAGGTCCTGCGCCGGTGACTCATGCACCACGCGGCCTTCGCGCAGGACGAGCACCCGGTCGGCGAGACCGAGCACTTCGGGGACTTCACTGGAGACGAGCAGGACGCCGAGGCCGTCGTCGGCGAGCCGCCGTATGACGGCGTACAGTTCGGCGCGCGCTCCGACGTCCACCCCTCGGGTGGGCTCGTCGAGCAGCAGCACCTTGCAGCCGCGCAGCAGCCAGCGGGCGAGTACCGCCTTCTGCTGGTTGCCGCCGGACAGGGTGCGTACGGGCACGGCGGGGTTGTCGGGGCGCAGCGACAGCTCACGTACCGCCTTCTGCGCGGCCACGAACTCGGCGCCGCGGTTGAGCCAACCTCCGCGTGCGTAGCGGGACATGGAGGAGACCGACACGTTGCGGGTGACGGACTCCAGCATCAACAGCGCCTGCGCCTTGCGCTCCTCGGGAGCGAGTCCGAGCCCTGAGCGCACCGCCGCCCGTACGCTGCCGGGCTTGAGCTCCTGGCCGTCGACGAGGACGCGCCCCGAACTGGCCTTCCTGGCGCCGAAGATGGTCTCCAGGATCTCGGAGCGGCCCGAGCCGACCAGACCCGCGAGACCCACGATCTCGCCGGTCCTGATCTCCAGGTCGAGGGGCTCGAACTCGCCCTTGCGGGAGAGCCCTTCGGTCTTCAGGAGGACCTTTCCGTCGGCCGCGCCCGAGGACCGCTCGGGGAAGATGTACTCGACGTTGCGCCCGGTCATCAGGGCCACGACCTCGCTGGTCGGCGTGGTCTTGGCGGGCAGCCCGACCGCGACGGCCCGGCCGTCCTTGAGCACGGTGACCCGGTCGCCGATCCGGCGGATCTCCTCCAGGCGGTGGGAGATGTAGACGACGGCGACTCCGTCGGAGGTCAGATCGCCGACGATACGGAAGAGGTTCTCGACCTCGTCGGGGTCGAGGGCGGCCGACGGCTCGTCCATCACGATCAGCCGCACCTCGTGCGAGAGCGCCCGCGCCATGGACACGATCTGCTGGTGGGCGGCCGAGAGCTCGCCCACCAGCGTGCCCGGATCGATCTCAGGATGGCCAAGTCGCTTGAGCAGCTTGCCCGTTGCGACCCTGGCCTCCCGGCCCCGTACGACGAAACCGGCGCTCGTCGGCTCATGTCCGAGGAAGACGTTCTCGGCCACGGACAGATGGGTGACGAGGTCCAGCTCCTGGTAGATGGTGGCGATGCCCCGGCGCATCGCCGCGATCGGCGAGCGCAGCGTGACCTGCTCGCCCTGCCAGGTGATCTCACCGCCGTCGGGCTGATGGACCCCGGCGAGCACCTTGATCAGGGTGGACTTGCCGGCGCCGTTCTGCCCGAGCAGACAGTGCACCTCACCGGGCAGCACTTCGAGGGCGACGCCGTCGAGGGCGCGCACGCCGGGAAAGGACTTGGTGATGCCGTCCATGAGCAACAAGGGCGGCTGTGGTGGACGGTCTTGCTCTGGTGCCATGACGATTCCCCTCGGCGGGTACGGTCCTTGCCGGTGAGCGGGCAGGGCAAAGCCGCGCGTCGTACCGGGCGCGGGTCCGGATGGGGTGGGTCTTGTGATCGATTCGCTCTACGGGTACGGGTCGGCGGTGCGTCTGCGGCTCTTGCGGGCGTACGGGAGCGTGGTACGACTGCGCGTACAGCCGGCGCGGTCGTACGGACAGGTGTCGCTGTCGGACGTACTGGTGGTGCAGCCGTGCGGGGTGGTGCGCACCGGCCCGGTGGATCAGGCCGGCGAGAACAGGTGGTCGCTGATGAGCCGGGCCGCGCCGATCACTCCGGCGGTGGGCCCCAACTCGCCCAGGACGATGGGCAGATTGCCGGTCGCCAGGGGCAGCGACTGGCGGTAGACCTGGGTGCGGATCGCGGCGAGCAGCGTGTGGCCGAGGCCGGTCACACCGCCGCCGATCACCACGAGCCCGGGGTTGAAGAAGCTGACGAGACCGGCGATGACCTGCCCGGTCCTGTTGCCGCCCTCGCGGATCAGCTCAAGAGCGGCGGCGTCTCCGGCGGCCGCAGCCGCGGCCACATCGGCCGCGCTCAGCTTGCCGACGAAGCCCTCCGCCTCCAGGAGCGCGGCGAGTTCGGGTGAACGGCCCGAGTTGGCGGCGTCCTCGGCGTCGCGCGCGAGCGCCGCGCCGCTGAAGTGGGCCTCCAGACAGCCCCGGTTGCCGCAGGCACAGGGCCTGCCGTCCGGTTCCACCTGGATATGGCCGATGTCGCCGGCCGAGCCCGTCGTACCGCGGTAGACCTCACCGCCGACGACGATGCCGCAGCCGATACCGGTGCCGATCTTGATGCAGAGGAAGTCGTTGACGCTGCGGGCCACACCCGCGTGCTGCTCCCCCATGGCCATCAGGTTCACGTCGTTGTCGACCATGACCGGACAGCCGAGGTCCTGACTGAGTGCTTCCCGTACGGGAAAGCCGTCCCAGCCCGGCATGATCGGCGGCGCGACCGGAACGCCCTCGGGGAAGCGCACCGGTCCCGGGACGCCGATCCCGGCTCCGTCGAACCCTTCGGCGAGCCCCGAGGCCTTCAACTTGGCGGCCATGGCGAGGACTTGCTCGAAGACCGCGACGGGACCTTCACGGACGTCCATCGGCTGGTTGACGTGGCCGAGCACCTCCAGTTCCGCGTTGGTGACCGCCACGTCGACGGAGGTCGCGCCGATGTCCACGCCGAGGAAGCGCAGCTCCGGCGCGAGCCGGATGTTGTGGGAACGGCGGCCGCCGCGCGAGGCGGCGAGGCCGTCGGCGACGACCAGACCGGTCTCCAGGAGGCGGTCCACCTCGACGGCCAGCTTCGATCTCGACAGATCGACCTGATCGCCCAGTTGCGCCCGTGAGTTCGGCCCGCCGTCACGCAGCAGGCGGAGCAGTCGCGCCTGGTGCGCGTTCGCGGGTCGAGCCGTCATTCGTCTCACGCCGCCCCTCCCGCCGTAGTCCGGCATCCGCTGGCTTTCGAGGGGAAAGTAGCAGCGGTTGACCTGAGGGGGAAGAAGTTGCGCAGGAATCCAGCACAACTTTCTCCACGCACAGGACAAAGGTGCCGTCGAGCCCTGTGAGACGGTGGGTTCTCACGACGCCACGGGGAGGGTCTCGCATGTTCCTGGTCACCGGAGCCACGGGCAACGTCGGATCGGAAGTCGTCCGCCACCTGCTGCAACTCGGCGCTCCCGTAAGGGCGTTCAGCCGCTCGGGCCGCGCGCGTACGGATGCGGCACAGTCCGTGGCGGGCGATCTGAACGATCCCGCGTCGGTGGCTTCCGCGCTCGACGGGGTACGCGGGGTCTTTCTGCTCCCGGGCTATCAGCAGCTGCCCGAGACGCTGGCCCGGTGTGCGCAGGCGGGTGTGGAGCGGGTGGTGCTGCTGTCCAGCAGCTCGATCCCGGGCGGGGAGCGCAGCAACGCCGTCACGCGCTACATGCTGGAGTCGGAGGAGGCGGTCGAGGCGAGCGGACTGCCCTGGACCTTCCTCCGGCCCTGCGCCTTCGCCGCCAACGCCCTCCAGTGGAAGGAGCAGCTGGCGGCCGGTGATGTGATCCGGGCGCCGTTCGCGAACGTGCGACAGGCCACCCTCGACCCGTACGACATCGGCGAGGTCGCAGCCCTCGCGCTCACCTCCCCGGGCCACGAGGGCAAGGCGTACGCACTGAGCGGCCCGGAGTCGCTGCTGCCCGAGGAGCGGGTGGCGACCCTCGGAGAGGTACTCGGCCGCAAGCTGACCTTCGTCGGCCAGTCGAACGACGAGGCGCACGCGGAGATGAGTGCGCAGCTGCCGGCCGCGTACGTGGACGCCTTCTTCCGCTTCTACGTGGACGGCACGCTGGACGAGTCGCCGGTGCTGCCCACGGTGGAGCAGCTCACGGGCCGGGCACCGCGCACCTTCCGTACGTGGGCGACGGAGCACGCCGCCGCTTTCAAGTAGGCGGACGAAGAGGCGGGCGCCTCCAGGAGAACGAAGGGGGCGGGCATCTCAAGACGCGCGCCCCCTTGTCCATCGGCTCAGCTCTTGCCGAGCATCTCGTTCATCCGCTCGATCTCATCGGACTGCGAGGTGACGATGGCGTCCGCCATCTTCTTGGCCGGGGCGTAGGCGCCGTCGGCCTGTTCGGTCTTCGCCATGGCCACCGCGCCTTCGTGGTGCTTGATCATCAGCTCCATGAAGGCGGTGTCGAAGGCCTTGGCCGAGGCGTTCTCCAGGTCGGCCATCTCGGCCTCGGTCATCATGCCGCCGCCGTCACCGTGCATGGAGTGCCCGCCGCCTCCGGTCGGCAGATCCTCGCCCCAGGAGGTCAGCCACCCGGTCAGGGTCCTGATCTCCGGGCCCTGGGCCTGCTTGATCTGCTCGGCGAGCTTCTTCAGCTCCGCGGACTGTGCCCGCCGAGGAGCGAGTTCGGCCATCTCGACGGCCTGGCGGTGGTGCGGGATCATCCCCTGCGCGAAGGCGACATCGGCGGCGTTCTGCTTGCCCTGGGTGGCGGCCGACGGGGACTTCGAGGTGTGACCGCCGCCGTGCCCGGTGGCGTCATCTCCGCCGCCACAGGCCGCCAGGACGAATGCGGCTACGCCGGCCGCGGTGACCGCGACGCTGCGGCGGACGAGGGTACGTGTGCTCTTCATCTGAGGTGCAACTCCTTCACGCGCGGCCGGACAGGCCGTGCGGGTACGCGAATTCGGGGTGTACGCGAGCGCGGCGGAGCGCTCCGGCGGCAGACCGGAGTGCTGGACCGCGAGGGGCCCCTATATACGCAGAAGTTGCAGTTCGGACAGATCGGGCGGCGCCCGATCGCGTTCGGCCGGGGTGAAGGCGCTCGTCGCGACCGTCGCCGGGTTCACGGGGTCGAGTGCCCCCGTGGCCGGTGCGGGCGGCGCGTAGGGCGAGCCGATCCCCGCCGCGGCGCAGGTCCCGTCCGCGTGCTCCAGGTGATCCGAACCCCCGCCGTCGTGCGTGCAGTGCACGGTCGGTGAGTCACCGGACGGCTGGTGGGCCATCACCTCGGCATGCGCCATGGGCGCACCACCGGGTGGCAGCGCGTGCATCCCGAGCACACCGGTCAGGACGGCCAGGACAAGCAGCACGAGGAGCCGCCCGGTGGGGAGGCTCCTCGGTGTGCGGTCCTTGGTCACGCGTTCATCGTACGGGGCGGGGGTATGCGCGGCCGACGGGGGTGGACCCGGTGTTGGGACATGGGGGTGCGGCCCGTACAACCTCGGCCGCGCCCGTTTCAGCCGTCGCTGCGCTCGTGGTACGTACGGCGGGTGTGCTCGGTGTGGGCGCGCATGACCTGGGTGGCGCGCTGCTCGTCACGGTCCGAGATGGCGGCGATCAGCTCGCGGTGCTCGATCCAGGACTGCTTGCCGCGCTGGCGGGCGACAGGTGTGTAGTACCAGCGCACCCGCTGGTCGACGCGGGCGGCCAGCTCGGAGAGCACCACGTTGCCCGCCAGCTGCATGACCTTGGCGTGGAACTCGGCGTTGGTCGCGACGACCAGATCCACCTCGCCGTCGGCGACGGCCTGCTCGCCCTTCTCGCACAGCGCCTCGAGCGCGGCGATCCCCGCGGACCCCGCGTTGGCGGCGGCGAGGCGCGCGGCCTCCGCTTCGAGGAGGGTACGCACCGTCAGGAGCTGATCGGCCTCCTCCTCGGTCGGCTCGTGCACGAACGCGCCCTGCGCGGGCCGGAGATCGACCCAGCCCTCGGTGTTCAGACGCTGCAGCGCCTCACGCACCGGCTGACGCGAGACACCGAGGTGTCCGGCGAGCTCGCTCTCGACCAGGTGCTGGCCGGGCCGCAGAGACCTCGTCGTGATGAGTTCGAGCAGGGCCACGTATACGCGCTCGCGCAGTGGACCTGGCCGTTCGAGCTTGGGCACTGCTCCTTGCGGCAGTCCTGCGGACAACATCACGAACCCCCTCCTGGGCGGCGCCACCGCCACACGGTCAACTCGCCCCTCACGGATGGGCATTGGCTATCGTCTACAGTCTACCGAGCACAATTGCCAGCGTGGGGGAAAGTTGCCCTCCTCACAGAAGGAGCAATCCCGCAGACAGCCCCTCAGGCGATCCCTCAGCCCGTGAAGAGCTGAGTGGCCTTCCGCACCAGCTCGTAGACGCCGTACCCCAGCGGGAGAAGCACCCAGAGCCAGGCGAATGCGATCAAAGCCCGGCGGTCAGGCGGACTGCTGCTCGACGGTGGAGTCATCGGTGGCGTCATCGGTGGCCTTTCGGGGCGTCGGGATGTGATGGTGGCGTGAATCGACCGGGCGTACCAGCTCATTGGCGATGAAACCGATGACAAGCAGACCGATCATGATGGTCAGCGACAATCCGTACAGACCGGGCCCGCTCTTGCCAGCGGATTCCTGAGAGTCCGCGACCCAGTTCACGATCAGAGGTCCGAGGACTCCGGCGAGCGACCAGGCGGTCAGCAGCCGGCCGTGGATCGCCCCGACCTGATACGTGCCGAAGAGATCCTTCAGATACGCGGGGATGGTCGCGAAGCCGCCCCCGTAGAACGACAGGATCACCAGGGCGCAGAGGATGAACAGCGGTTTCGAGGAGTCGCCGAGGTTGGCGATGAGCAGGTACATCACCGCGCCGGCGCCGAGGTAGAGCCGGTAGATGTTCTTGCGGCCGATCAGGTCCGAGGTCGACGACCAGCCGATACGGCCCGCCATGTTCGCGGCCGAGAGCAGCGCGACGAAGCCTGCCGCGGCCGATACGGAGACCGGGGCGGAGGTGTCCGCGAAGAAGTCCGTGATCATCGGGGCGGCCTTCTCCAGGATCCCGATCCCGGCCGTGACGTTCATGCAGAGCACGACCCACAGACACCAGAACTGCGGCGTGCGGATGGCCTGCTTCGCGGAGACCTGCACACCCGGGAGCGGCTGCGGTGCGCCGTCGGAGGTCTCCTTCGGCCGCGGTACGCGGACCAGCAGGACTCCGAGGGACATGAAGACGGCGTACGTGAGGCCGTGCACGAGGAAGGCCAGGGAGATGCCGCCACTGGTGGCGCCGAAGGACTCGATCATCTGCGCCGACCACGGCGAGGCGATCAGCGCACCGCCGCCGAAACCCATGATGGCGATGCCGGTGGCCATGCCGGGGCGGTCGGGGAACCACTTGATGAGCGTGGAGACCGGCGAGATGTAGCCGATGCCGAGGCCGATACCGCCGACGAAGCCGTAGCCGAAGACGATCAGCCAGTACTGCTCGGCGGCCGCGCCGAGCGAGGCGAGGAGAAAGCCGGACGAGAAGCAGACCAGCGCGACGGTCATCGCCCAGCGCGGGCCGTTGCGTTCGACGAGCGTGCCGCCGAACGCGGCGGACAGGCCCAGCATCACGATGCCGAGCTGGAAGGGAAGGGCGCTCTGGGTGCCGGTGAGTCCGAGCGCGGATTCCAGTGGGGGTTTGAAGACGCTCCACGCGTAGGCCTGACCGATGGACAGATGCACCGAGAGGGCGGCGGGCGGTACGAGCCAGCGGCTCCAACCGGGTGGGGCGATCGGAGGGGTCATGGATGCGCACCCTAGAGATCGGGCCGGTGGTTGAACAGGGCGCGATCTCACTGAGTGGCCCGATGAATGCGCTCCCCGTCCGGCCGGTCGCCAACTTTCCCTCGTACGCGGTGGGTTGTCGGGACGGTTCCCATACTGTAGACAATATTTCGTCGACACTAACCAGTTTCGGGCCACGAGCCCCGCTCCCCGGGCCCTGCCCGTGAACTCCCCCCTGCCCCACAACGCCCGGCACGCACTCTCGGCGCACCGGCCGAAACCCCAAGTACGTCCAGTACGAGGGATTCCGGCCGGCACCCCGAGAGCACGCACCGAACGCCGCGGGGCCGCCCTTCGGGCGACGAGGGGAGTTCACGGACAGGACCCAATCGGCTTCCCTCGACCGAACGGAGAGCTCCACGTGAAAGTCGCAGTTGTCGGCGCCGGTGCGATCGGCGCGTATGTCGGAGCGGCGCTGCAGCGCGCCGGCGCCGATGTACATCTCCTGGCCCGTGGACCGCACTTGGCGGCCATGAGGCAGCACGGCGTGAAGGTGCACAGCCCGCGGGGCGACTGGACCGCGCAGGTGCACGCGACCGACAAGGCCGAGGACATCGGCCCTGTCGACCATGTCTTCCTGGGGCTGAAGGCCAACTCCTACGCGGCGTGCGGGCCGCTGGTGGAGCCTCTGCTCCAGGAACACACTTCGGTGATCGCCGCTCAGAACGGCATTCCGTGGTGGTACTTCCACCAGCACGGCGGACCGCTGGACGGCAGGCGCATCGAGAGTGTGGATCCGGGTGGTTCGGTGACCGCCGTACTGCCGCAGGAACGGGCCATCGGCTGCGTGGTCTACGCGGCCACCGAGCTCGAAGGCCCGGGTGTCGTACGGCATATCGAGGGCACGCGCTTCTCGATCGGCGAGCCGGACCGCTCGGTCTCCAAGCGCTGCCTGGAGTTCAGTGAGGCGATGCAGGCCGGCGGGCTCAAGTGCCCGGTCGAGCCGGATCTGCGCAACGACATCTGGATCAAGCTGCTCGGGAACATCTCCTTCAACCCGATCAGCGCCCTGACCAGGGCGACGATGCGCGAGATGTGTCTGCACAACTCCACGCGCGGCGTCATCGAGCAGATGATGGCCGAGACGCTCGCCGTCGCATCGGCCCTCGGCTGCCATCCGGAGATCTCCATCGAACGCCGGATCGCGGGTGCGGAGCGCGTGGGCGACCACCGCACCTCCACGCTCCAGGACCTGGAGAAGGGCAAGCCGCTCGAACTCGACGTCCTGCTCTCGGCGGTGGTGGAACTGGCCGAGTTCACCGAGGTCGAGGTCCCGACCCTGCGTACGGTCGCCGCCATTTCGGACCTTCTGGCCCAGGGCACGGCCGTCGCAGCCTGAGTGCTCAGGACGGGCAGGCGGCGCGTACGACCCGTTTGCCCGTCCTGCTCCACCAGCGCGGACCCAGCGGAGATCCGGCGGACAGCCAGCGGATCGACAAACCCCGTGCAAGAGGCTTCCGTTGGGACACGGGCGACAGAATACTGTATGCAATACAGGCATGAGGAGCTCAGCGTGAAGAAGCGAGACCGAACTCCCAAGACGTACAGCCGACTTACCCATCCCATGGTCCGCGACGAGACGAACGGCCCTCTGCGCAGGGCCACTTGGGACGAGGCGCTGGCCAAAGCGGCGGAGGGCTTCCGGCACAGCCGGACCGAGCACGGACCCGATTCCTTCGCCATGCTCTCCTGCGCCCGCGCCACCAACGAGATGAACTACGTGGCGCAGAAGTTCACCCGCGTCGTGATGGGCACCAACAACGTCGACTCCTGCAACCGCACCTGTCACGCCCCGAGCGTGGCCGGCCTCTCCGCGGTCTTCGGATCGGGCGGCGGCACCTCCAGTTACGAGGAGGTGGAGCACACCGACTTCATCCTGATGTGGGGCTCCAACGCCCGCTTCGCCCACCCGATCTTCTTCCAGCACGTCCTGAAGGGGATCCGCAACGGCGCCCGGATGTACGCCGTCGACCCGCGCCGCACCTCCACCGCCGAATGGGCGGAGAGCTGGATGGGGCTCAACGTCGGCACCGACATCCCGCTCGCGCACGCGGTCGGGCGCGAGATCATCGCGGCCGGGCTGCACAACCAGACCTTCATCGACCGCGCGACCACCGGCTTCGAGGACTACAAGAAGCTGGTCGAACCCTGGACCCTCTCGCTCGCCGAGAAGGTGACGGGTGTCCCCGCGGCCGCCATCAAGGACCTCGCCCACGCCTACGCGAGCGCCGAGCGGGCCCAGCTCTGCTGGACGCTCGGCATCACCGAGCACCACAACGGCACCGACAACGTACGGGCGTTGATCAACCTGTCGCTGCTCACCGGCCACGTCGGCCGCTGGGGTGCGGGGGTGCAGCCGCTGCGTGGACAGAACAATGTGCAGGGCGGCGGCGACATGGGCGCCATCCCCAACCGGCTGCCCGGCTTCCAGGACATCCTCGACGACGGCCACCGCGCCAAGTTCGAGTCCGCCTGGGACGTGGTGATCCAGCCGAAGTACGGCATGACGCTCACCGACATGTTCGAGGCGATGGAGCACGGCGAGCTGAAGGCCGTCTACTGCATCGGCGAGAACCCGGCCCAGTCCGAGGCGGACAGCGAGCAGGCCCTGCGCCGTCTGAAGAACCTCGACCACCTCGTCGTCCAGGACATCTTCCTGACGAAGACGGCCGAGCTGGCGGACGTGGTGCTGCCCGCGACGGCCGCCTGGGCCGAGACGGACGGCACGACGACCAACAGCGAGCGCCGGGTTCAACGCGTACGCGCCGCGCTCACGCCGCCCGGTGAAGCGCGCGAGGACATCGAGATCATCTGCGATGTCGCGGGCCTGCTCGGGCACGACTGGAAGTGGTCCGACTCCCAGGCCGTCTGGGACGAGCTGCGCTCCCTGTCCCCCGACCACTTCGGGATGACGTACGACCGGCTCGAAGAGCACCACGGTCTGCAGTGGCCCTGCCCGGACATGGAGAAGCTGCCGTCGAGCTTCCTGCACGGCAGGCTCTGGGAGACGGATCCGGCGCTGCGCGGCACGCTCGCGGCCTTCGGCCTCGTGCACCACGACCCGCCGGTCGACCTCACCGACGAGTCCTTCCCTATCCGTCTGACGACGGGCCGGCGCCTGGACTCGTACAACACCGGTGTACAGACGGGGAGTTTCGCCTCTCCGCTCAGGCGCGGCGAGTACATCGAGCTGTGCCCCGAGGACGCGGAGAGCCTGGGCGTACGGGTCGGTGAGGAGGTACGCGTCGCGTCGCGTCGCGGCACCGTCACCGCTCCCGTCTGGGTGGACCCGGCCCTTCGTCCGGGCCTGGCGTTCATGACGATGCACTTCCCGGACGAGGTGGACACCAACCAGCTGACGATCGAGGCCAATTGCCCGATCGCGGGGACCGCCGAGTTCAAGGCCTCGGCGATCCGCGTGGAGAAGATCAAGAGCGCGCACGACGAACAGAGCGAGCACGACGAACAGCCGGTGCCCGTCGCGGCCGTGAGGAGCTGAGACAGAGCATGGATCTGCACTTCGGTGACAGCAAGCCGACCGATGAGGAACGAGCGGCGATCGACGCGCTGCTCGGCCCTCCGGAGTCGGCCTGGGAGGGGGCGTCGGACCGTACGGACACCGACCTTCGCTGGGCAGTCGGAGGACGGGCCGCACGGGAGCGGCGCGATCTGTTGTTGCCGGGGCTGCATGCGGTCAACGACCGGGTGGGATGGATCAGCGAGGGCGCGCTCGACTACCTCTGCAGGCGGCTCACGGTCCCGCCGGCGGAGGCGTACGGGGTCGCGACGTTCTACTCCATGTTCTCCATGAAGCCCCGCCCCGCGACGGTCCTTCACGTCTGCACGGACCTGGCGTGTGCCTCGCGGGACTCGGCGTCTTTGTGCGCGGGTCTCGAAGCGCGCCTGGGTCCTGCGGGCACGCCGTCCGGGGCGGGGGTGCTGTGGGAGAAGAGCCCGTGTCTGGGGCTGTGCGAGCGGGCTCCTGCGGCATTGGTGATACGGGCGGGGGCCGAGCCGGCGGTCGAAATCGGCCCGGGCAAGCGCCTGTTGGGCGCCCTGAGCGGCGGTGAACCCGTGGCCCAGGAGATCACCCGGGCCACCGCGGTGATCGCCCCGGCGACCGTCGAGGACGCCATCGTCGCGGCGACCGCGCCGGAGACGGCACCCGCGGAGCCGGCGGCCGCACTGTCGGTCCCCCAGGCGGGCCGGGACGGTCTCGTCCTGCTGAAGAACATCGGCGTCGTCGACCCGTACAACCTCGACGACTACCGCTCCAACGGCGGCTACACGGCGCTTCGTACGGCCTTCGCGATCGGCCCCGCGGGCGTGATCCGCGAGGTCAAGGACTCGGGTCTGGTGGGCCGGGGCGGCGCCGCGTTCCCGACGGGTGTGAAGTGGGGGGCCACGGCCTCGCAGCCGGATCACCCGCACTACCTGGTCTGCAACGCGGACGAGTCCGAGCCCGGCACCTTCAAGGACCGGGTCATCATGGAGGGCGATCCGTACTCGCTCATCGAGTCGATGACGATCGCCGGCTATGCGATCGGCGCCAAGCAGGGCTACCTCTATCTGCGCGGCGAGTACCCGCGCGCACTCGAACGCCTCACGAACGCCATCGAGACGGCCCGCGCCCGAGGCCTGCTCGGCGAGAACATCATGGGCCAGGGCTACGACTTCGACATCGAGATACGCCGGGGTGCCGGCGCGTACATCTGCGGTGAGGAGACGGCGCTCTTCAACTCCATCGAGGGCTACCGCGGGGAGCCGCGCTCCAAGCCCCCGTTCCCGGTGGAGAAGGGCCTGTTCGGCAAGCCGACCGTCGAGAACAACGTCGAGACGCTGGTCAACGTCCTGCCGATCCTGACGATGGGCGCGCAGGCGTTCGCGGCGATCGGGACGCAGAAGTCGACCGGTCCGAAGCTGTTCTGTGTGTCCGGGAACGTGGAACGGCCCGGGATCTACGAGCTGCCGTTCGGTGCGACCCTCGGTGATCTGCTCGAACTGGCAGGCCCGCCGCAGAAGTTGAAGGCGGTGCTCCTGGGTGGTGCGGCCGGCGGATTCGTCCGGGCCGACGAGCTGGACATCCCGCTCACCTTCGAAGGCACCCGCGAGGCGGGCACGACCCTCGGCTCGGGTGTGGTGCTCGCGCTGGACGACAGTGTGCCGCTCCCCCGCATGCTGCTCCGTATCGCCGAGTTCTTCCGCGACGAGTCCTGCGGCCAGTGCGTGCCCTGCCGGGTCGGCACCGTACGGCAGGAGGAGGCGCTGCACCGGATCGCCGACCGCACGGGAGCCGCGGCGGCGAACGACATCGCACTCCTGCGGGAAGTGGGGGCGGCCATGAAGGACGCCTCGATCTGCGGTCTCGGGCAGACCGCCTGGAACGCCGTGGAATCGGCGATCGACCGTCTGGGAGCGTACGAATGACAGCACCGGCCATGCCGCGCAACACGTCCGCGATATCTCTGGGACTGCCGCGCAGGCTCATCGAGTTCACGCTGGACGGGCAGGAGGTCCGCGTCCCGGAGGGGTCCACGATCCTGGACGCCTGCCGGGCCGAGGGCAAGGACATCCCGACGCTCTGCGAGGGCGACACACTGCGGCCCAAGAACGCCTGCCGGGTGTGCGTCGTCGAGGTCGAGGGAGCCCGTACCCTTGCCCCCGCCTGCTCCCGTAAGGCCGAAGCGGGTATGACGGTCAAGACGGACACCGAGCGGGCCCGGCACTCCCGCAAGATCGTGATCGAGCTGCTCGCGTCCTCCGTCGACCTCTCCACCACTCCCCGTATCGAGGAGTGGATCAAGGAGTACGACGCCAAGCCCGACCGCTTCGGTCCTGACGCGGCCCGACTGAACGAGTCGCCGAGGATCGACAACGACCTCTATGTCCGCGACTACGACAAGTGCATCCTCTGCTACAAGTGCGTGGACGCGTGCGGTGACCAGTGGCAGAACTCCTTCGCCATCTCGGTCGTCGGCCGTGGCTTCGACGCACGGATCGCCGTCGAGCACGACGGGCCTTTGACGGAGTCCGCGTGTGTGTACTGCGGCAACTGCATCGAGGTCTGTCCCACAGGCGCCCTGTCCTTCAAGTCCGAGTTCGACATGCGCGAGGCCGGGACGTGGGACGAGTCGCAGCAGACGGAGACCACCACCATCTGCGCGTACTGCGGAGTGGGCTGCAATCTGACTCTGCACGTGCAGGACAATGAGATCGTCAAGGTCACCTCTCCGCACGAGAACCCGGTGACCCACGGCAATCTCTGCATCAAGGGCCGCTTCGGCTACCAGCACGTACAGAACCGGGACTGATCACGACATGGGACGCGTCACGGAACGGCGCCGGGTCATCCGGGTGCGCGGTGGGCAGATCTCCACGCGCCCGGACACGCTCGTCGCCGAGGAACCTCTGGAGATCCGGCTCAACGGCAAGCCGCTCGCCATCACGATGCGCACTCCGGGCGACGACTTCGCGCTCGCGGCGGGCTTCCTCGTGAGCGAGGGTGTGCTCGGCGCCGCGGAGGAACTGCAGTCGATCGTGTACTGCGCGGGCGCGACCGTGGACGGTTCGAATACGTACAACGTCGTCGATGTGAAGACGGCTCCGGGTGTCGTCATCCCCGACATCACCCTGGAGCGCAACGTCTACACGACGTCCTCGTGCGGCCTGTGCGGAAAGGCGTCCCTGGATGCCGTACGCACCACCGCGCGCTTCCCGATCGACGACACCCACGGGGGCACCGCTCCCCCGGTCCGTCTCGACCTGGAACTGCTCGCCCGCCTCCCCGACCGGCTGCGGGAAGCACAACGGGTCTTCGACCGGACCGGGGGTCTGCACGCCGCCGCCCTCTTCACCGAGGACGGCGAACTGGTCGACATACGCGAGGACGTGGGCCGGCACAACGCGGTCGACAAGCTCGTCGGACGGGCCCTGCGGGAGGGTCGGCTGCCGCTGTCCCGCTCGGTGCTGCTCGTCTCCGGGCGTGCCTCGTTCGAGCTGGCGCAGAAGGCCGTGATGGCGGGCATCCCGATGCTCGCCGCGGTCTCCGCGCCGTCTTCGCTCGCCGTCGACCTGGCCGCGGAGACCGGTCTCACACTGGTCGGGTTCCTGCGCGGCGACTCCATGAACGTGTACGCGGGCGAGCATCGCCTGGCTCTGGAGGCGACGGCCTCCACGGGCTGACCGACCGCTGTTCGCGGCACGACGGGCAAGGGCCCGGACCGGCGGGGAGCGCCCCCTGCGCCGGCCGGGCCCTTGCCTTGTGTTGCTCTCGCGTGGGGCGGGGTGCGGGGCCGGTCAGCATGCGCGGACGGGGGTGATGGAACGCACCTGGTCGAAGGGGATGCTGCGCCACACGCTCGCCGCCGGTGTACGCCCGCCGGACTTGCCCTTCTCCCCGGCGACCTTGAGGGTCAGCGCCCGGGTGTCGCCCGCCACGAGCTCACCGCAGCGGGGGCCTTCGCCGGTCACCACCAGCACGAGCGACACCCCAGTGGTGGGTTCCTTGCTGTCGTCCACCGGGACGGCCCAGGACACAGCGATGGCGGCGACGATCACGCACAGTCCCGCGACAGAGGTCCGGCGCGCGGTGGTCAGGGCGTCCTGGGTCCGCTCGACCTCGTCAAGGACGGCGGCGAAGAGCCGGTCCCCGGTCAGCCAGGTCCGCTGTCCCAGCTGTCCGTGCGCGGCCCGGACGGCACCGAGAGCCCCGATCAGCAGCAGGACGAAGGCGGACACGAGCAGCGCCGCCGTGGTCCAGCGCCACACGGCGGGCATCCCGGCCACGCTCTCCCGCCCCTTGAGCACGAAGACCACACCGACCAGACCGGTGAGCCCGGTCAGGCCGTTGCGCCACCCCTCCGCCTGCCGGCGTACCGCGGTGAGCTGATCGAGCTGCAGCTGCTGACCGAGCTGCGCGAACCGCTTCTTGGCCAGGTCCGTCACGTGCTCGTCCCCGGGCCGGGTGCGGGTACGGGCACGTCCCAGAAGGCGCCGCACCCCGAGTCGGGCGACTCGGGCGGCCGCTCCGCGTGGGGGTAGCCGCACTGGCAGTAGACGGGAATGCTGCCCGTGAGCGGCTCGGGCGTACTCCGACCGCGGCCCAAGAGCCTCTTGGTCGGCCCCAGTACCCCGTACGCGACGCGGAAGACCACCGTCGCCCTGCACGTCGGGCACGGGCCGGTCACCGTGTACCAGCGGCCGTCCTCGGAACGTACGACGTCGAAGGTGTCGGTGGGCGGAACGGCCGGCTCGTATTCACGGAAGTCGGTCGGTACGTGATCGGGCATCGATTCCTCACTCGGTGTGGTCCCGGTAGAGAAGAGGCACCGGCGTCGGGGCCGGTTCGGCGGGGCACTCCGCCGGCAGCGCGAGGTCGAACAGCGTGGCGTAGAGGGCCATCCGGTCGTGGACCCAGCGGGTCGGCCGTTCCAACTCCCGCGCAGTGACGGCGATGCGCTCGGCCGCGACCTGCCCGCCGAGCGCAGGGGCCGAGCCCGTGAAGTTCTCGGTGAGGAGGATCAGGTCCTCCCAGGTCGGCACCACGTCGAACTCCGGGCGATCCACGAGCAGTTCGAGCCCGAACGGACGGTAGATCGCCAGTCGGTCCCACGCGTGGTCGATCCGCCATCCGAAACGGGCCGCGACGCGCAGCAGTTCGAGCGGCCCCGCGGGGCGGGCACCCACCAGATCGGAGTCGAAGAGCGCCCTGTCGTGCTGGCTTGGCCGGTGCTCCCGCCAGTCGGCGAGGCCGTCCGGGGGCCCGCTGTGGCGTCGGCCCTCGTCCGCGGGTTCCCGCCACGGCCCGCCAAGCGGGGCATAGCGGCTCAGGACCGTCATGCTCTCGCCGAGGGTGCCGTCCGTGGAAAGGGCGTGGTTGACCAGCCTGACGGGGGCGGCGTCCGTGCACCAGCCCACTCGACCGACCTCCGGTACGCAGCACGCCTCGATGTCCGCCGTGGTGGGGCGCATCTCCGCGAGGGAGGCCGGCAGCGCCGGTCCGGACGCCGCGAGCCCGACAAGAGGGCCCACGGCCAGCAGCCGCTCGATCACGGAGCCGAGGGGCATCCTGGCGTACGCCGCGGCCAGGACCGCGTAGAGGCCGTGGATCTCACCGTTCACCACCATGGGCACTCTCGCCTGGGAATAGCCGTACAGCTCAGTGCCTCGGTGGTTGGGCACCGGGAGCAGATCCCAGTCTTTCTGCGAGATGTCACGCCACCTCTCGGCCAGAGCCGGTGCCTCCGCAGCCACGAGGCCGTCGGCCGCCAGTTGGCGAAGGCTCTCCGCGACCTGCTCTGTGGTCTCCTGCACGTTGCACACGGCTGCCGCAGTCTCGAGCAACAGAGCGGGACAGACAGCTCCTTCGTCGGACAGCAAGCGACTGAACCTGTCGTCCAGCGCGGCGCCCAGCAGGTCGCTGTCTAGTCGGCTGAAGACCCGGCCGGCCAGATCTCCGTACTCGGGAATCCGCACCGCATGGGACCTGAGGAAGGCGTCATACCGCGCGAGGACCTGGTCGATGGGCAGCGACAGCATCCCGGACCCACGCGCCAGTTGGCGGCGGGACAGGGCGCTCACCTCCCCGAACCAGGACACCCCGAGGCTCCGCTCGAACTCCTCACGCTGTTCATGCGACCCGCCGAGGCCCGACGAATCCTGACGCCACGCATCGGCTTCGGGATCCTCGACCGCCTCGGCCTGTTCGGGCAGCGCGACAGGCGTCACGCCGAGCCACGCGTACCGGTGCAGGACCTTCTCGTACTCCTCGGCGTCCGGGACCGTGCCTCGGGGCGGCTCGCCGGTACGCACGAACTGGAAGTGCCAGGACAGCAGCCCGAGTTCCCCTCCGGTGGCCACCTCGTTCTCGGGAGGTTCGGCGACCGTCTCGGGAATCGCCAGCGGAAATCCCGCGGCCGCGAAGCGCCGGGCCCTGCCCAACGCCTCGCGCAGCGTGAGCCCCTTCTGGGCACTGAAGCGGCTGAGCACGGACAGCACATCCACTTCGTCACGGTTGAGGTCCGGATCGAGAAGGGCCCCGAAGTAGGCGCGGCCTCCCATCAGCAGCTCGCGGTCCGTGGCGTCCAGCGCCATCGCGTGCGCGGCGTCGAAGCCTGTCGCCGGGGGAAGCTCCAGGCCCACGACCGCATAGCGTCGCAGCCTCCGCCACAGGTCGCCGAGAGTCATCACCTCGTCCGTGCGGTGCGCCAGCGCGGCCCGCCGCACGCCGTCGAACGTCCTCAGGAGAGTTCTCCTGCCGACGTGCGCCTCCCAGGCCTGCGGCGTCGGATATCCGGCCACCGTCTCGGGCACCGCCAGCCCCCGCAGCCGCACGCCGAGTTCGATACCCACCGAGTGCAGTACGCCGGCGCGCCACGCCGGCAGAGTCTCTTCATCCTGGCCGACGGAGCCGAGGGCACTGGCCCCTCCGTACTCCGTACGGAGGGCCACCAGACCCGAATCGAGCGGGAAGCACCCCACCTTCCGGAACTCGAAGACGGTCGACCGGTCCCAGCCGAGTCTGCTGGTGACGCGTGCGTCGGCTGCGAGCAGCCGCTCCGTGATGCGTACCGCCCCTTCCGGGTGCCAGGTGGCGAAGGCCCAGAGCCACTCCATGGTCATCCACTCGGGTGCCTCGAAGTCCCGGCAGGCCTCCAGGACACGATCGGCCACCCAGTCCCGGTCGTACGAGAGAAGGGCCGTCCTGCTGGTGCTGATGTCCGGGGCGTGTGTCTCCCGCAGGTCCACCACGCAGCCGAACGGAGGCCGCTTTTCGGTCCTACGACGGTTCGCGTCCGTGTCGTCGAACTCGTCGATGTACGGCTCGCGACGGTCCTCACGGAGCCAGGTCTGGGCGCTGCGGTCGCCCTCGCCGAACATGGCTCCCATGTCGACCAGCACCCCGTCCGCCAGAAGGCATCCCTTGCCCTCCACCCACCACATGTCCTTGCCCGCGGGTACCGGTCGGGTGTGGTCGCCGAAGTAGTAGAGGGCCTTCTTCTCCCACGTCCGAACGGTCTCGCCCTCGTTCTCCACGCGCATCGCGAAGTCCGACCGCCAGATGTGCGTGCCGAGTTGTCCGGCCACGTCGACGCCGTCGGCCTGCAGATAGAGCCGCACCCTCGTACCGCCTCCGGCCTGTGCCTCGTCGTTCCTGCGGATGCGGAACAGGCTCCCGCTGGAGGCGATGTCGACGCGCAGCCCACCGGACGGGTCCTCACGTCCGTACTCGTCGGTGGCGCGGGTCCAGATGCTGATCTCGTCGGCCAGCATGAAATAGCTGAAGACCCCCACGCCGAAACGGCTGTTGGGGTAGATCCTCAGGTCGGGGTCGGCGCGCCGCCAGTTGGCCTGCTCCCGCCGGTACTCGCGTGACTGCTCGAAGCGCCGGCCGGCCCGCGCGAAGGTGCCGCGCAGCGTCTCGTGCCCCATGCCGACGCCGTTGTCCTCGCACTCCACGTAGGGACGGCCCTCGTCATCGACGCCCTGCCGGAAGACGATCTCCCCTTCCCAGTTCCGGGCGATCTTCCGGCCGAGTTCCCCGTAGCGCACCCGTGCCTCCCGATAGCGGCAGGCGTCGAGCGCGTTCTGGTAGAGCTCCCGCAGCGCGAGAGCGGGGTCGCCGTACAGCTGGGTGCCCATGAGGAGTTCACGCATCTCGTCCTCGGCGAGGCCGAACCGCATCAGCGGCATTCCGTAGGCGTCGCTCCTGGTCGCGATGTCGTACTGCGGGCGCAGCCTGCGGCAGGTGACGCGCTCGGGCAGGTGCGTGAGCAGCTCGGTCGGCCCCGTCGGCGCGGTGTGGGCCCGGATCCGCTGCACGGCGTCGTCGGTCCAGTGGGTCAACGCCTCAAGCGCCGCGTGCACCGCGGGATGGGGGCAGGGGAGGTCGAGGTCGAGGGCCTTGCTGTGGCGGTCCCGGGACCACCTCAGCTCTCTTACGCTCTGGACGGCCTGGGCGGGGCGCAGACCGTCGGTGATGCCGATGTTGTCCACCAGGACCCCGGGCAACTGGCGCAGATCGCCGCCGAGCAGGCCCGCGACACCGATCAGCCAGGAGAGTTCACGCGGCCTCCAGCGCTCCACTGTCGAGTCCGGGCATACGAGTTCGTCCAGCCGCCAATGGGTGTCGGCGCCGGCGCGCTCTCCCTGGTAGGGCTGTGCGGGGGCGACCGCGGTCTGGCGGCAGACTCGTACCAGCTCGTCGGTGAGTTCCCCGATCCTGGCGGGTGCCGCGTCGGCGCCGATCATCACCTTGGCGAGCGGAGTGAGGAGTTGGGGGGCATACGTGTCCCACAGCTCCTCCTTGCCGCTGACGTGCCGGTGGACAAGCCAGGCGGCGACGGCTTCGGCGTCCTCCACGCGTCCGCGTCCGGCCAGCTCCCGGCCCTTGCGCCGCAGCAGGGCGTGCGCGGCGAACGTGTGCTCCAGGTCTACGCGTTCGGGATCGCGACCCATGTCGCCCATGGCCGCATCGAGCCGGAGCGGGTCGATGGTGGCGACGTTCCTGATCCCCATCGCGTACACCGCCTCCCGAACGAACGGCGCCGCGGCGAGCAGGGCGAACTCGCCCGCGTCCAGCAGCGGTCCGCCCTGGGTCTGCGACGGCGCCAGAAGCGGTCTGAGTCCTCGCGACAGGACCCGCACGGGATAGTTGTCGTCCGCCCAGGGGTCGGCGACCCGGGCCAGGGCGCCGCCGCGCCACTTCGCGCACTCCTGCGTCAGCCGGACCAGGGCCTCCTGCAGCGCGGCGCGGCGTTCGTCCCCGCACTGGACCGACGCCCACAGTTCCGGGTCACGGACCGCCAGCGTCCACTCCTCCTGGAGGGTGCGGCCGGCGCAGAGTGCGACCTCCTTGACGGCGTCGGGGCCGCTCGGGGCGTAGTGGGTGGTCGGGGTCTGCTCCTGGCGAGCGGCCCGGGCGAACTCGGTGGTCCTGCGGACGGTGTGGGTGATGACGTCCGCCACCGTGCGCGGCGCGGTGTCGGCGTGCAGGGCCTCCGCGAGGGCCCGTGAGAAGTGGCTGCCCAGTTCCGCGTCGGAGCCGCACGTCTGGCCCGGGCCGCAGCCGAAGAGGACGGCGACCCGGTCCCGCCAGGCCGGGAAGTTGGTCGCGGGGCCACCGTAGGAGGGGCCGTCCGCGCCGGCCGTGTCGCGGCAGGCGTCCACAGTGAGCAGCACCGTGTCCGCCCGGCAGCCCTGGAGCAGTTCCGCGAGGTCGAGTCCGATGAGGCTGTCCAGCGCGACCTGCGGCGGCGAGGTCGCCCAGGTCAACTGGGCGTCCGCGGGGACGAGATAGTCCGCGCCGCCGACGGAGAGACCGTGCCCGGTGAAGTGGATGAGGACGGTGCTGTCCTCCGGCGCGGTGGCGCACACCCGGCTGATGGTGCTGCGGATCCGTGAGCGCAGGGCGGGCTCGTGCGGGGGTGCGCCGACGAGTTCCACGCTGTAGCCGGAGGAGCGCAGCGCCTCGGTCATCAGCTCGACGTCCCGGCCGACGGTGTCCGTCAAGTCCTCGAAGCGGTCCGCGAGTTCGTACCGGGGCACCGCCACGATGAGCGCCTGCCTGCTCTCCCCCATGCTGCCGCCTCCCCGCGTCCTTCGCCTGCGCAGGTCAGGATGGCACAGGGAGGCTGTCCCGGTTCCCGGGTTCACGTACCGCGAGCGGCGGACGGTAAGGGCGAACAACGGGCGGGATGGGGCGGACGGCGTCCGCCGGAGGTTGCCCCAGCGGCAGCTCGCGCGGGCGCCCTACAGCGCCTCGTCCACCCGCTGCAGATCCCTCAGCCAAGCCGCCGCCGTGCTGTCCGAAGGCGCCCGCCAGTCGCCACGCGGCGAGAGCGAACCGCCGTGCGAGACCTTCGGGCCGTTGGGCATGGCCGAGCGCTTGAACTGAGCGAAGGCGAAGTAGCGCTTGCAGAAGACCTCGAGCCAGCGGCGGATCTCCGGCAGGTCGTACGCGCCGCGCTTGTCGTCGGGGAAGCCGGGCGGCCACTCGCCGGCCTTCACGTCGTGCCAGGCGTGCCACGCGAGGAAGGCGATCTTCGACGGGCGGAATCCGTAGCGCAGGACGTGGAAGAGCGTGAAGTCGTGCAGCGCGTACGGGCCGATCTTCGACTCGGTGGACTGCAGCTCCTCACCGGGCACCAGCTCGGGGCTGATCTCGGTGTCGAGGACCGCGACCAGGGTCTCGGCGGTCTCCTCGTCGAACTGCTCGCTGCTGACCACCCAGCGGATCAGATGCTGGATGAGCGTCTTCGGCACACCGGAGTTCACGTTGTAGTGGCTCATCTGGTCGCCGACACCGTACGTGCACCAGCCGAGCGCGAGCTCGGACAGATCGCCCGTGCCCAGGACGATGCCGCCGCGCTGGTTGGCGAGCCGGAAGAGGTAGTCGGTACGCAGTCCGGCCTGCACGTTTTCGAAGGTGACGTCGTAGACGGGCTCGCCCTCGGAGAACGGGTGGTCCATCTCGTCCAGCATCAGCCGCGCGGTCGGCGTGATGTCCAGCTCGGCGGCGGTCACGCCGAGCGCGTTCATCAGCCGGTGGGCGTTGCCCTTGGTGTGATCCCCGGTCGCGAACCCCGGGAGCGTGAAGCCGAGGATGTCGGTGCGCGGGCGGCCCGCCCGGTCCATGGCGCGCGCGGCCACGATCAGGGCGTGGGTGGAGTCGAGGCCGCCGGAGACGCCGATGACGATCTTCGGGTTGCCGATCGAGGCCAACCGCTGCTGAAGGCCCGCGACTTGGATGTTGTACGCCTCGTAGCAGTCCTGTGCGAGACGCTCGGCGTCGGCCGGGACGAAGGGGTAGCGCTCCAGGCGGCGCTTGAGGCCGAGGTTCCCGGTGGGTGCGTCCAGGCGGAAGAAGACCTCACGGAACTCGCCGGTGCGCTCGCCGTGCACCCGGCGGTTGTCGTCGAAGGTGCCCATCCGCTGGCGCTCCTGGCGCAGCAGATCCAGGTCGACGTCCGCCACCGAGCGCCGGTCACCGTCGGGGAAGCGCTCGGTCTCGGCGAGCAGCGCCCCGTTCTCGTAGATCATCGTCTGGCCGTCCCAGGCCAGGTCCGTGGTGGACTCTCCCGGTCCGGCCGCGGAGTAGACGTACGCCGCGAGGTAGCGCTGTGAGGCCGAGCGGCAGAGCAGCTTGCGGTCCTCGGCGCGGCCGACCGTGATGGGGCTGCCGGAGAGGTTGACCAGGACGGTCGCCCCAGCCAGCGCGGCCTCGGCGCTCGGCGGCACCGGGACCCACATGTCCTCGCAGATCTCGGCGTGCACGACGAGGCCGGGGATGTCCTCGGCGGCGAAGAGCAGATCGGTGCCGAAGGGCAGTTCCTCGCCGGCGATACGGATGGTGCCGCCCCGCTCGTCGTCGCCGTCGGCCAGCTGACGGCGCTCGTAGAACTCGCGGTAGTTCGGCGGATACGACTTCGGTACGACACCGAGGATCCGGCCGCGGTGGACCATGACCGCGCAGTTGTAGATGCGGTGGCGGTGGCGCAGCGGGGCGCCGACGACCAGGACGGGCAGCAGCTCGGTGGAGCCTTCGACGATCTCCTGGAGCGCCGACTCGACCTGGTCGAGGACGACGTCCTGGAGGAGCAGGTCCTCGATCGAGTACCCGGTGAGCGTCAGCTCGGGGAAGACGGCGACGGCCACGCCCTCGTCGGCGCACTCGCGCGCCTGACGCAGGACGGCGGCGGCGTTGGCGTGCGGGTCGGCGATGTACGTATGCCCCGTGCACGCGGCGATCCGTGCGAAGCCCTGGCTGTATAGGGACCAGAAGTTCAAGGCGCGCCTTCCCCGGTTCGACGGACTCTGCTTCTTCGAGTCCTCGGCGGACTCGATGGTCCTCCCATCTTCCCCCCGACCTGCCCCGGAACCCAATCCAGGGGGCTGTGTGGCGCAGGCGCCCTCAGGAACCGACAAAGACGCGCACGAGGCTTGTGGGGTCCTGATGGCCCCAAGTACCGTCTGGGACTTGCACGTTGGACGTCCTACGTCCGATGTCCGTTTCGCTCGTACGCACTCCGGCACAGACCCATACGCACCCGTACGAAGGGCAGACCCGTATGCCGGCACAGAAACGCGCACGCTTCAGACCCGCGGTGGCCACCGCACTGGCCGCACTCCTCACACCCGGCCTGATCTCGGCCGCCGGCCCCGACGCCCGGAGCGCCGCCACCCCGGCCTTCGAGCAGCAGATCCTCTTCAAGGCCTCCCAGGACCCGGGGTACGCCTGCTACCGGATCCCCGCGATCGTGAAGACCGTCGAGGGCACGCTGCTCGCCTTCGCCGAAGGGCGGGTGAACGACTGCTCGGACTCTGGCGACATCGATCTCGTGCTCAAGCGCTCCACGGACGGCGGCCGCACCTGGGGCCCGCTGCAGGTCATCAACGAGGGGGGCGGCGACACCCATGGCAACCCGGCCCCCGTCGTCGACCGCGAGACCGGCCGGATCGTCCTCGCGGAGACGTACAACACGGGCCGCACCGACGGGAAGAACTGCCAGGTCCCCTGTGACCGCACCCCGCACATGCAGCACAGCGACGACGACGGACTCACCTGGTCCCCGCCGCGCGATCTGAGCGACACACTGCTGCCTCCCGAGTGGAACTCCTGGTACGCCACGGGCCCTCATCACGGCATCCAGCTCAGCCGCGGCAAGCACAAGGGCCGTCTCGTCTTCGGGGTGAACACCGAGACCTGGGACGGCACCCGTGTGACGGCCAACCACGCGGCCCTGATCACCAGCGACGACGGCGGCGACACCTGGAGGATCGGGGCGACCGACACGTATCCGATCTCGGCGGTGGACGGCACCTTCCGGCAGAAGCCGAGCGAGATGGCGATCACCGAGCGCCGCGACGGCTCGGTGTACGTCAACGGCCGTGAGCAGGACGGCACGGATCTCGGACACCGTACGCACACGGTGAGCCGGGACGGCGGCGACTCGTTCACCCGCCCGTTCACCACGGTCCCCGACCTCTACACCCCCCAAGTGCAGGGCTCCACCCTGGAGTTCAAGGGACGGATGCTGTTCGCCTGCCCGGCGGATCCGGACCGGCGGCGCACGATGATGGTGCGCTCCTCGTACGACGGCGGGCGCACCTGGGACGGCGTGGACCGCGGTACACGGGTCACCACCGACTGGTCGGGCTACTCCGACATGGTGCTCGCCGACGAGGACACCGTGGGCCTGATGTACGAGGGCGGGGCGGTGGACGCGCGCGACGAGATCCGTTTCGCGCGGTTCACCGAGGACTGGCTGGGGCCGCGCCGCGGCCCCGATCCGAAGACCGAGGACCGGGCGCGGGGCGCGAAGGACGCGGCGGTGCTCGGCGGTGCGCGGGAGACCGGGGGCCGCTTCGACAGGGCGATCTCCTTCGACGGCACGGATGACGCCGTACGCCTTCCGTATCGCCCGGAACTCCCCCTGGGCACAAAGGACTTCACCGCCAGCGTCTGGTTCCGCTACGACACCGCCACCGGTGAACAGCCGATGCTGTGGATGGGCGGGATCGGTTCGGGCCAGCCGCAGGTGTGGTTGCGCGGCGAGCCCGAGCAGAACCGGATCAGCGCTCTGATCACCACGCGTGCGGGCATGACCCCTGTGCGGACCGCCGTCGCGCGCACCACGTCCGCGTACAACGACGGGCAGTGGCATCAGGCGGTGCTGCGGCGCGGGAACGGGGAGTTCTCGCTGACCGTGGACGGGGCGCGGTCGGCTGTGGCCGATGTGCCGGGGACCGTCAGCCGTACCTCCGGGTTCGGTGTGCACCTCGGCCAGCGGCTCGATTCGCGGGCCTTCTACACCGGCGCCCTCGATGAAGTGCGGGTCTACGACCGGTCGGTGAGCGACGAGGAGCTCGCCGGCGGGGGCGCCGAGGACGCTGTCCTGTGGCTGCCCATGGACCGGATCGGCGGCAGCAACTAGCGTCGCCTTCCATGTCCGCCCAGAAAAGGCCCAGCGCACGGAGAAGTCCGGGCGCCCGGGAACAGCTGGGCGCCCGGCCCTCCTTGATCCTGCTGCTCGCACTGGCCTGTGCGGCCGTGCTGCTCATCGCCCTGCCGGAGAAGGACCGGCAGGGCGGTGCGTCGTGTGAGGGCCGGGTCGTCGATTCCTGGTCGGCGGACGAGGCGACGACCGCCGAGTTCGCCCGCTACGGCAACGACCCGCTGCGCGGCGACGACTGGAGCGGTGGCGACGGGACGCACTCGGTACGCCTGCCGGACGGGCGGATCCTGTGGCTGTTCTCGGACAGCTATCTCGGCCAGGTGCATCCCCCGCCGAACCTGGCGGGCCAGCCGTACCACTGGCGCGACGGCAGCTCCCCGTTCGTCCGCAACAGCGCGGTGGTGATGTCGCCGGCAGGCCGCCTGGAGCAGACCCTGCCCGCGCCGCTCTTCCCCGATCCCGCACCGCAGCAGTGGCGCTGGCCGGTGGCGGCGCAGGTCGAGCCGCGCTCGCCCGGCTCGTCGGAGCAGGTGGTGCGGGTGCTCCTGTGGACACGCGCGGCGGCCGCCGATCCCTGGATCTTCGGGGTGCCGATGGCCACCGAAGTGGCCACGCTCTCGCTGCCCGACCTCCGTATGGAAGGTGTCGTACGGATCTCCGACCAGGGCGCCGTACCGGATCCGTCGAAGCGGGTGCTGTACGGCACGACGGCGGTGTCCGAGGACGGGTTCACCTATGTCTACGGCGGCAACGACGGGAAGGCCGCGATGCGCCCCGCCTCGCACGCCTATCTGGCGCGCGTCCCGGGCGGCCGCCTCGCGGAGCCCAAGGCCTGGCGCTACTGGGACGGGACACGCTGGCGCAAGAACGGCGCCGCGGCGAAGCCGGTGCTCGGGGACGGCGAGCGCAAGGGGGTGGGCAGCGCCTTCACGGTCGTACGCGTGGAGGGGACGTGGGTCCTTTTCACCATGGCAGCCGGTACGCAGGGGCTGCGCAGCATCACCTCGTACTGGGCCTGTGCCCCGCACGGCCCCTGGCACGGTCCGACCAGGGACTTCGAGCCGCCGCTTCCCGAGGACGCGGCGGCCCGGCAGGACACCGCCGCGTACAACCCGCAGATCCACCCGGACCTCGGCGGCAAAGGCCTCGCCCTGAGCTACGACGTGAACTGGCTGGACGCCGCGCCCCGTGTGGCGGAGGCGCAGATCAACCGGAACGTCTCGCTGTACCGGCCGAGGTTCGTGCGCCTACGGCTGACCCCGCCACAGTGATCCCGGCGCGGCCGTCCTGCTCCAGGGCCTCCGGGTCGCGCGAGCGGCGCTTGGCGATCACCGCGCAGACCATCAGCTGCATCTGGTGGAAGAGCATGAGCGGCAGTACGGCGAGGGAGGCATGCGCGCCGAACAGGACGCTCGCCATGGGCAGTCCGCCGGCCAGGGACTTCTTGGACCCAGCGAACTGGATCGCGATCCGGTCCGCGCGGCTGAACCCGAGCCGCTTCGCACCGAACCAGCTGACGCTCAGCATCACCGCGAGCAGCACGGCCTCCACACCCAGCAGGGCGAGCAGCCTGAGCGGGGTGACCTGGCCCCAGACGCCCTCGACCATGCCGAGGCTGAAGGCGCTGTAGACGACGAGCAGGATCGAGCCGCGGTCCACATAGCCGATGACCTTCTTGTGCCGGGCGATGAACGGACCTACCCAGCGCCTCAGCAGCTGCCCCGCGACGAACGGCACGAGCAGCTGCAGCACGATCTTGACCAGCGAGTCGGTGGAGAACCCGGCCTGCCCGCCGATCAGGACGGCGGCGAGGACGGGCGTGAGGAAGATGCCGATCAGTGAGGAGAAGGATCCGGCGCAGATCGCGGCCGGCACGTTGCCCCGCGCTATCGAGGTGAACGCGATCGAGGACTGCACGGTCGACGGCACCAGGGTCAGGAACAGGAACCCGCTGTAGAGCGCCGGCGTCAGGACGTACGGCACGAGGCCCTTGGCCGCGAGACCGAGCAGCGGGAAGAGCGCGAAGGTGCAGGCGACGACCGTCAGATGCAGCCGCCAGTTCCGCAGTCCGTCCAGGGCCTCACGGGTCGACAGCCGCGCCCCGTACAGGAAGAACAGCAGCGCCACCGCCGCCGTCGCACCGCCCTCGGCGAAATCGGCGCCGGTCCCGCGGGCGGGGAACAGCGCAGCGATACCCACGGTGCCGAGGAGCGCCAGGATGTACGGGTCGATCGGCAGCCGGGAGAGCCAGGCGGGGCGTTTCACGTGCGGGGTGCTCCAAGGTGGGGGGCTTGCTGGTCAGGCGCGGTACGTGCCCTCTCCATCGTCCTCCTGATCTCCGAAATCGGGAATCCTGCATACAGCACTTACTGTCATCGCGGAACGCGATAAGCGCCTACGCTGGGCGTATGTACGATCCGGTGCAGCTGCGCACGTTCCTCGCCGTGGCGCAGACCCTGAACTTCACGCAGGCCGCTCGCCGGCTCTCGCTGCGGCAGTCGACGGTCAGCCAGCATGTGCGGCGCCTCGAGGCGGCGACCGGGCGGGCGCTGTTCACGCGCGATACGCACAGCGTCGAGCTCACCGAGGACGGCGAGGCGATGCTCGGGTTCGCCCGCTCGATCCTGGAGGCCCACGAGCGCGCTTCGGCCTTCTTCGCGGGGACCCGGCTGCGGGGGCGGCTGCGGTTCGGCGCCTCGGAGGACTTCGTCCTGACGCGTCTTCCGGAGATCCTGGAGACCTTCCGGCACGAGCATCCTTCGGTGGATCTCGAGCTGACGGTGGAACTGTCGGGCACGCTCCATGAGCAGCTCGCGGACGGCGCCCTCGATCTGGTCCTCGCCAAGCGCCGTCCGAACGACCGGCACGGGGAGATGGTGTGGCGCGATGAGCTCTCGTGGGTCGGTGCGCCGGGACTGCGGCTCGACCCGGAGCGGCCGGTCCCGCTGATCCTCTTTCCCCCGCCGGGCATCACGCGCTCCCGAGCCCTTGAGGTCCTCGAGCTGTCGGGCCGTGAGTGGCGTATCGCCTGCACCAGCGGCAGTCTCAACGGTCTTGTGGCGGCGGCGCGGGCGGGTCTTGGTGTGATGGCGCACGCTCGGGGGTTGATTCCTCCGGGGCTCACGCGGTTGCGGGGCGGTGTCCTGCCGGAGCTGGGCGCGGTGGACTTCGTGCTGCTGCACGGGCGGGGGCGGCGCCCTGGTGCCCAGGAGGCCGCCGAGGCGCTGGCCTCGGCGATCCTCGCGAGCGGGGATCGGCTGCGGAGCAGGGGCTGAAAGATCGCCTCAAACGCCCGCGGGGCTGAGTGTGCCCTGGTCGGTCCACAGCGCACGCGCGCCGGTCCGGTACAGGCGAGCACCGGGCGGCCCGTAGGGATCGGGGATGAAGCGGGACGAGGGGACGCCTCGGCTGGATGTGATCAGGTGCGGCCCGGTCGCATACAGCTCACCGGGTACACCCGGCGGACACGGGCGCATCGCCGCGTCGAGCACGTACGCGCGGGTGTTCCAGGCGGGGCGGCCGAGCGGCACGGGGCCGAACTCCTCCGGGACGCACAGGTGGTGGGCGATGGCGCCGGTGCCGTGGGCGTGCCCGAAGAGCCGGTGCAGGCGCGCCCCGGGCAGCACGCGCGCGAAGCGGCGTACGTCGTCGCGGGTGAGCACATCTCCCGTGCAGAGCACCTGCCGCAGCGAGGTCTCGAAGCAGGGCAGGTGAGGCAGCACGTCACGCAACAGGGACGGATCCACGTGGCAACTCGTGACGCCCAGTTCGCGGACGGTCCGAGCGAACGGCTCCGGCTCGCGCGACCCGCCCGCGACCACCGCCGCGCCCGATCTCAGCGCACGCAGCGCCTCCGCCACATCCTCCAGACCTGCGGTCAGGAACAGCACCCGGTCACCCGGGCCGACCGGCGCGACGGACTGCAGCCAGCGCATCCGGTGGTCGAGGGCCGAGTGCGGGACGACAGCGCCCGTGCGCGGGCACACCGCCGCCGCGTGCTGCGGGGTGAGCGCGCGCGGCGGATCGATGGTCAAGTAGCCGTTGTCCGGGAGCAGTTCGCGGACCACGGTGACCGTCGAAGCCGCAGGTCCTGGCACCCAGGCGCCGCCCGCCTTCAGTACGGCCAGCACCCCGGTCAGCGCTTCGGCGGCCGACCCGAGGTCGATCCCCGCGGCACAGCCCGGCCCCACCCCGTACGACTGCAGTCGGCGCGCCAGCTGGTTGGCCCGCGCGTTGAGTTCCGCGTACGTGAGGCTCTTTCCCTGCATGAGCAGTGCTGTCGCTCCGGGTGTACGCGCCACCTGCGCTTCAAAGGGCCCGATCGCCGTGGTCGGCGGCACGACCTGTGCGGTCGCGTTGAACTCGCCTATGACCAGCGAGAGTTCCGCAGGCGTGGGCGCCGCGTGGACGATACGGGGCAGCTCGGCCCGCGCGAGCAGCACGCTCACCCCTGCGCCCCGAGCAACGAAGCCCACACCTCGACGGCCGGCCGCTCGGCGAGATCCGCGAACGACGCCTTGATGTCGAACTCCCGGGCCCAGCGCTCCCGCAGCGACATCAGCCGGACGGAGTCGAGGCCGTAGTCCGCGAGGTTCTCGTCGTCGGGGATGTCGGCGGGATCCTCGCCGAGCACATCGGCCACGTCGGCGCGGATCCGTTCCACGGTCAGTACGGCCATCGGTCAGGCTCCCTTGAGGACGCGGTCGGTCGTGGTGACGACGGCGCACTTGCCCGCCGCCCAGGCGAGCGCCATCTCGTGGTCGGCGCGCGAGAAGTCGGCCACCGCGTCGGCGACCACGAAGGCCTGGATGTCCCGCATCCAGGCGTCGGACGCGGACATCAGTACGCCGATGTGCGCGTACACACCGGTGATCACCAGCTGGTCGCGGCCGCGCAGTTTCATCCGCTCGGCGAGATCGGTGCGTACGAACGCGCTGTACTTCCACTTGGTCAGCACGGTGTCCCCCGGCTCCGGCGCCACGGGAGAGGCGATCTCCTTCGCCTCGGCGTCGTCGGGCAGTCCCGGCCCCCAGAAGTCCTGCTGCAGCCCGCGCTCGTCCGGGGACTGCCCGCCGGGCTGCGCGGAGTAGATCACCGGGATGCCCAGCGCGCGGGCCTGAAGCGTCAACTCACGTACGTTCGCCAGAAGTTCGGGCACGGGCGATGCGTCCTGCCGGAAGGCGCGCAGGAAGTAGTTCTGCAGATCATGGACGAGCAGGACCGCCCGGTCCGGGTCCACCGTCCAGTCGACCCGGTTCACGGGCAGCTCTTCGGCGGTGGGCAGGGGGTAGGGAGCGATGGCGGGCAGCGCCATGTCGTGGGGCCTTTCGGTGGTACGTGGGACGGAGATGTCAGCGGGCGGCGCTGCTGCGCAGATCCTTCTTGGAGACCTTGCCGATCCCGGTCTGCGGGAACGCGTCGACGAACTCGACCCGGTCGGGCACCTTGTAGGCGGCAAGACCCCGTTCGCGGACGTGCTTCTTGATGGCGACCGGCTTCAAGGCCTCCGCGTCGGCGCGCAGGATCACGTAGGCGCAGGTGCGTTCGCCGAGATAGGCGTCGGGCACGGCGACCACGGAGACGTCGTGGACGGCGGGGTGGGCGAGGATGACGTTCTCGACCTCCTCGGCGGCGATCTTCTCGCCGCCCCGGTTGATCTGGTCCTTCGCCCGGCCCTCGACGACGAGATGACCGCTCGCAGTCATCCGCACCACATCGCCGGTGCGGTAGAACCCGTCGGCGGTGAAGGAGCGCTCGTTGTGCTCGGGCGCCCGCCAGTAGCCACGGATCGTGTACGGGCCGCGGGTCAGCAGATGCCCGGTCTCCCCCGGCGCGACCTCCCGGTCCTCGTCGTCGACGATCCGTATCTCGTCGTGGGCGGAGATCGGCCGGCCCTGGGTGGTGACGATCATTTCGTACGGGTCGTCGAGCCGCGTGTAGTTGACAAGTCCCTCGGCCATCCCGAAGACCTGCTGGAGCGTGCAGCCGATGGCGGGGCCGATCCGCCGCGCTGCCTCCTCGCTGAACTTGGCGCCGCCCACGAGCAGGACGTCGAGCGAGGACAGGTCGTGGCGCGTGTCGGGGGCCGCCTCCGTCCAGACCAGGGCGAGCGGCGGTACGAGCCCGGTGATCGTCACCTTTTCGCTCGCGATGATCGGGAACGCGGTGTCCGGATCGGGCGCGGGGCACAGGACGACCCGCCCGCCCGCGTACAGCGTGCCGAGCGAACCGGGCGAGCTGAGCGGGAAGTTGTGCGCGGCGGGCAGCGCGACGAGGTACACCGAGTCCTCGGATACCGCGCAGAGCTCGTTGGATCCCCAGAGCGAGTAGAGGTAGTCGTCGTGGGTGCGCGGGATCAGCTTGGGCACGCCCGTGCTGCCGCCGGAGAGCTGAAGGAACGCCAGGTCCGACGGTTCGGGCTGGTCGTACCCGAAGGCGTCGGGCTCGGTGGGGACCTCGCTCAGCCTGGTGTGCGGACCCGGTTCACCGGCCACGAACACCCGCTTCAAGGTGGGCACTTCGGCCTGTATGCGGGTCGCGAGTGCCGGGTAGTCGAAGCCGCCGAGCCCGGCGTCGGGGATGACGTACGCGACGGCCTCGGTGAACTCGCAGAAGTAGCCGATCTCGGTGTGCCGGTGCGCGGGCAGCGCGAAGACCGGCAGGGCGCCGATCCGGAACAGCGCGAACACCACCTCGAAGAACTCGGCGATGTTGGGCAGTTGGACCACCACGCGGTCGCCCTTGCCGATCCCGTACGAGGCGAATCCGGCGGCCATCCGCCAAGCACGCTCGTCGAGTTCGTCGTACGTCCAGCGGATTCCGCGCGCGGGGTCACTGACGGCGATACGGGCCGGGTGCGCCATGGCCCGGTCGGCGAGCATCGAACCGAAGGTCTCTCCGCGCCAGTAGCCGGCGGCGCGATAGCGCTCGGCGAACTCGTCCGGCCACAGGGGCGCGTCGGGGTGCATCATCGCTCGACCCCCACCGCGTCCAGGAAGGTGCGGAACTTCGCGCCGGTCTCGGCGGTCTCCGCGGCGGGCGAGGAGTCGGCGACCACACCGGCGCCCGCGTAGAGCCGCAGACTGTTCCGCTCGGCCTCGGCACAGCGGATGGTGACCACCCATTCGCCGTCGCCCTCCGCGTCGCCCCAGCCGACCATGCCGGTGTAGAGCCCGCGGTCGAAGGGTTCGAGTTCGCGGATGACCTCGCGTGCGGTGGCGGTGGGGGTGCCGCCGACGGCCGGGGTCGGATGCATCGCGTACGCCAATTCGAGTGCGGATACGGCGGGTTGGCGCAGGGTGCCGGTGACCGTCGTGGAGAGGTGCCACATGGTGGCCGTGCGTATGAGGGTCGGCTGCGCGGGCACGTGGAGTTCGGCGCAGTACGGGGAGAGGGCTTCGCGTACGGCTTCGATGACCACGGCGTGCTCGTGCAGATCCTTCGCGGATTCCAGGAGCGCGGCAGCACGGCGGACATCCTCGGCCAGGTCGGCGCTGCGGGGTGTGGAACCGGCGAGCGGGTTGGCGATCAGCGTCGTTCCGCGCCGCGAGACGAGGAGTTCGGGGCTGGCGCCGAGCAGGGTACGGCCAGGGCCCGAAGGGACGGCGAAGGTGTAGCCGGCGGGGTCGCGACGGGCCAGGCGCTGCAGCATCGCGGGGATGTCGAGGGCCTGGGCGCTGCGCAGTTCGAGCGTGCGGGCCAGCACGACCTTGGCGAACTCACCGGCCTTCATCCGGCGCACGGCCGCGGCGACGGACGCCGCGTACTCCTCCGGTGCAGGCACCGGGGTGACCTCCCAGCCCGACGTGTGCGGGGCCGGTGCGGGCAACGCGATCAGCGGGTCCTGGCGCAACGCCGTTGCCCAATGGGCGACTTCGGGCACCGCAAGGCGTGCGGGCGCGGCGCGGTCGAAGGGCACGGCGCCCACGACCATGGGAGCGAGATTGCCCGCCCGGCGCTGCACGTCGAACGTCTCGGCGACCCGTACGGGCAGCGGCCGCTCGTCGTGCGGCACTTCGACGCGGGTGCCATGGGCGAGCAGGGTCCGCGTGGGCGAGGCGAAGAACCGGGCGTCGCCGGGCGCGTAGGCGTCGAGCAGCCCCGTCGCGGCGCCGACGATACTTTCGGCGCCCTCGGGGGTGGCCGGCGCCTCGTGTGCCGTGGTCACCAGTTACTCCTTGCAGGTCGGTTGTGGGGGATGCCCCGGGTTCGGCCGGGAGCGAGCCGCCCCGGGGACTTGTGGTCGGGGGCGGCGGCAGGTGCGTGGCAGGTTGCAGGTGGGTTTCGGGTGCGGGAGTCAGGCGCGCAGGGTCGCGCCGCCGTCCACGTACAGGTCGTGCATGGTGATGTGCCGCGCCCGGTCGGAGACCAGGAACGCGACGGCCTCGGCGATGTCCACCGGCTCGGCGATCCGCCCGAGCGGTATGCCCACGCGGTACGCCTTGGAGTCGCCTTCGATGACCCGCCGGCGGGAGGACTCGGCGTCGGCGTCCCAGAGTTGGCGCTGCATCGCGGTGTCCGTGGAGCCCGGCGAGACCACGTTGCAGCGCACCTGGTCCCGGGCGAGTTCGAGTCCGAGGCACTTGGTGAACATGGTCGCCGCGGCCTTGGACGCGGCGTACGCGGCCATGCCGGCACGCGGCACTCCGGCCGCGTTGGAGCCGACGGTGACGATGCAGCCGGAGCGGCGTTCACGCATCCGGCGGGCGGCGGCCCGCGAGGCGGCGAAGACTCCGGTGGTGTTCACGGCGAAGGTCTCGGCCCAGTCGTCGTCGCCGAGTTCGACCACCGGCGCGGAACGCAGAACGCCCGCGACGTTGACGAGGATCCCGAGCGGTCCGACCGTGCTCTCCACGTCCTCGACCAGGGCTTCGATCGCGGCCGCGTCCGTGATGTCGGCGGGTCGGGCCACCACTGCCGGCTCTGCGCCCCGACCGCGGTACTCGTCCTCAAGTGCCTTGACCGCGGCGGCATTACGGTCGACCGCGACGACCCGGGCACCCCGTGCGGCCAGGGTGCGGGTGACTGCTTCGCCTATGCCCTGGCCCGCACCGGTGACGAGCGCGATGCGCCCGTCGAGTTCTGCCTGCTGCACGTGAGACCCCTTCGAGCACACCTCGACCACGCAGTCGATTGACTTAGGTAAGGCTAACCTAACACGACGATCTTGGATGCGGCCAGGGGTGCGGGGTGAGCATTAGGTTAGCCTTACCTTATGTCTCTACTGCAAGGGGAACGCGCCGAGTTGGCCGATCCGAAACCCTCCCCACCGGCCCGCACCCCGCTCCGCGCGCGCATCCCCCTGACGTACGGACTGCTCCTGACCGTCGTCCTCGCGCTGGCCGCGGCCTCCCTGTGCATCGGTGCGGGCGAGGTCACAGCGGCCGGGGTCCTGGACTATCTGGGCGGCAGCGACAGCGCACGGCTGCAGCTCGTGGTGGGCGAACTCCGTATGCCGCGCACCACGACCGCGCTGCTCGTGGGCGCCGCCCTGGGTATCGCGGGCTGCCTGCTGCAGGCCGTCACCCGCAACCCCTTGGCCGAAACCGGACTGCTCGGTGTGAACGCCGGAGCCTCACTGGGAGTCGTCGCGGGCATCGCGTTCCTGGGCGTGGAGACCGGCTTCGGACAGCTGGTGTGGGCGTTCGCGGGAGCTGTGGTCGCGAGCGGGCTCGTGCTGCTGATATCGGGCAGTTCGGGCGGAAGTTCACCACTGCGACTGGTGCTCGCGGGCTCCGCCCTCGGCGCCACCTTCGGTGGGATCACCAGCCTGATCATCGTCAACTCGGCCCAGGCCTACGACGGCTTTCGCCAGTGGGTGCTCGGCTCGCTCGCCGGGATCGAGGGCTTCGGCGAACTGCGCACCCTCGCCCCCGTACTCGCCGTCGGCTTCGTCGTCGCACTGTGCGTGGTGCGCCCCCTTTCGGCCCTCGCGCTCGGCGACGATCTGGCACGTGGTCTCGGCCACCGCCCCGGTGTCGTACGGGTGGTGGTGGCACTCTCGGTGACCTTGCTCACCGCTTCGGCGGTCGCGCTGGTCGGACCGATCTCGTTCCTGGGACTGCTCGCCGGCTTCGTCGCCCGTACGCTCGCAGGGCCGCGACTCCTCGCGCAGATCGGCCTCGCGGGCCTGATCGGAGCGGGGGTGCTCACCGGCGCGGATGTGCTGGCGCGTGTGGTGTCCAAGCCGTACGAGGCGCCGGTCTCGGTGATCGTCGCGCTGATCGGTGCGCCCGTGCTGATCGCCGTCGTGCGCTCCAAGCGGCTGGGCGCACTGGGTATGACGGAGAGCGAGGGGCCCGCTGCGGGCGGGCGCAAACCGGTCGCTGCCGAGCGCCAACTGGTACTGCGGCGCGGTCCGGTGTCACTGCTCGCGGCCTGGCGTCCCGCGCTAGCCGCGCTGCTGCTCTCCGCGTTCCTCGTGGCGGCCGTGGTGGTCGCCGCGTACGCCGGGCAGAGCGATCTCGACGTACCGCGTACCTTCCGGGCGATCTTCGGGGTGGGTGATCACTTCGATGTGCTGCTCGTGCAGAAGTTCCGCCTCGGGCGGATCGTCGCCGCGCTCACCGCGGGCGCCGCACTCGGGCTCGCGGGCTGCCTGACACAGACGCTCGCCCGCAACCGGCTCGCGACCCCCGAACTGCTCGGCGTCAACGACGGGGCGACAGCGGCCGTCCTGGTGTCGGTCACCGTCTCCGGCACGTTCGGCGCATGGTGGGCGGGTCCGATCGGCGCGCTGGTCGCCGTGCTCGTGGTGACGCTGGTGGCCGGCGGCCTGGGACAGCGCGGCTATCGCGTGCTGGTCGTAGGGCTCGCGATGTCCGCGCTGGCGTCCGCCGCCACCCAGGTGGTGCTTGCCCGGCGCTCGCTCAGCTCCGCGAGCTCGCTCTACACCTGGGCGTCGGGCAGCCTCAACGGGCGTTCGTACGACGTCGCGTGGCCGGTCCTGATCGGTCTCGCGTTCCTGATCCCGGCCTCCTTGGTGGTGGCGCGCCATCTCAACGTGCTCCGCTTCGACGACTCGACGGCCGCCTCGCTCGGGGTCTCCCCCGCCCGGGTTCGCCTGGTGTGCATGCTGCTCGCCGTCGCCCTGGCCGGGCTCGCGGTCGGCATCTGCGGTCCTGTGGGTTTCGTCGCGCTCGCCTCACCCGTGATCGCCTCGCGCCTCGCAGGGCCGCTACGGGTGCCGGTGCTCGGATCGGTCCTGGTGGGCGCCGCATTGATTCTGCTCGCCGACACCTTGGGGCGGGTCGTCCTCGACGGTGTGGAGGTGCCGGTGGGTGTGGTGACCACCGTGCTCGGCGGGCCCTTCCTGTTGTGGGTGCTGCTCGGACGCTCTTCTGCCGCCCGTATCTGATGTTCCCTTCGCTCAAGGAGTGCGATGTCGTACGAAAGCCCAGCCCTCACCGCGCTACGGGGCGCCGGGCCGGCCGCCGTCCAGGCGTTCTGGAAGCGTCTCGAGTCCGTCGGTACACCGCTGGTCGAGGCGGACGGCGAGGATCCCGCATACCGCCGAGTCACCTTCGTCTGGCGTGACGACCCGCACGAACCTGCCGACGACGTGGTGGTGCTCCTGCACACCGTCACCGACAAGGACCGGCATGCCGGGGATCTCGCCCCGCATCTGATGCGGCGGATCGAGGGCACGGACGTGTGGGCGCTCGCGTACCGTCTGCGGGCGGATCACCGGGCCTCCTACCAGTTCCACGTGGCGCGTGGGCCGCGGCAGGAGACGCTCGGCACGCACCGGGAGGCTTGGCTGCGCACGCTCGACGCGGCGGTGCCCGATCCGCTCAGTCTGAGCGGTCAGGTGCCGGGGGACGGGCGACGCCACGCGTCCTCCGTACTCGAACTGCCAGAAGCTCCCGCGCAGTTGACCGGCGCCGGTGCGGACCGGTCGATCGAAGCGGAGGTCGCCGGTCGGCGGGTGTACGTCCATCTGCCGTCGCAGCCCGGGCCCCACCCCGTGGCCGTACTGCTCGACGGGGAGATCTGGGGACCTCGGCTCGGCTTCGGGCGGGACCTGGACGCGGCCGTCGCGAAGGGCCTGCTGCCCCCCATGGTCACGGTCATGGTGGACACCATGGGCCGCGAGGCGCGGGAGCGGGATCTCAGCTGCAGTGAGGAGTTCGTGGACTGGCTCGCCGATGTGCTGCTGCCCTGGACACGGGCCGAGTTCGGGGCCACGCACGATCCCCGGCGGACGGTCGTCGCGGGACAGAGCGCGGGCGGTCTGACGGCGGCGTTCGCGGCGCTGCGGCGACCGGACCGTTTCGGGAACGCGCTGTCGCAGTCCGGGTCCTTCTGGTGGCCGGACGGCACCGAGTTCGACTCGGGCAGCGAGTGGCTGACCCGGCAGTACGTGACCACCGAGCGGCGGCCCGTACGCTTCCATCTGGAGGTCGGACTGCAGGAGTGGATGCTGCTCGCGCAGAACCGGCATCTGCGCAATGTGCTGGAGGCCAAGGGGTACGAGGTGACGTACCGGGAGTTCAACGGCGGGCACGATTATGCGTGTTGGCGCGGTGGGCTGCTCGACGGGCTCGTCGGCCTCATGGGGACGTGACAAGGGGGCGGGGGGGGCCCCCCTTTGGGCCGCCCCCCCCCCCCTCTCCGGCGTGGGAACCGAGACGCACCGAGGGTGCGCACGATCGTGAACAGGCCCATCGCCTGGCCCATTCGGGGCGGGGCGATCTCCGCGAACCCGGCGATCTGGATCGTCAGAACCGCGGTGCCGAGCACCAGACCGACCGCGAACATGAGGATCCGCACACCCCAGGTGCTCTCCGCGACGACCGGCAGCGCGAGCGCCGCGAAGACCACGGCGGCCAGGAGCAGCGCGGGCGTCGCGAGGCGGCGGGGGCCGAGACGGGGCAGCAGACGGTCGACGACCTGCGAGGCCAGCATCAGGCCGAGTGCCTCGGGGAAGACGCTCAGTCCCGCGTCGAGGGCTGAAGCGCCGAGGACCGCCTGGTGGAGCAGCGGGAAGACGAAGAGCACGCCCATCAGGCCCGCCGAGGTGACGAACGCGAGCACGGTGGCCGAGGCGTAGACCCGGTCCTTGAGCACGTGCAGGTTCAGGAGCGGGGTGGGCGCGCGGAGTTGATGGACGACCGCCGCGATGGACAGGGCGAGACCGAGGACCGCGCTCACCGCGATGGACGGGGTCGTCCAGCCGTGGGACGGGCCGAAGCCGAGCGCGTACGTGAGAAGGCCGAGCGCCGGTGTCGCGAGCAGGAAGCCCGTCGTGTCGAACCCGCCCTCCGTGCCCTCGACGTGCTCCCGGACCCCCACCAGGCCGATGAGGACCGCGGCCGCGCCGATCGGGACGTTCACGAAGAACAGCCAGTGCCAGGAGAGGTGTTCGGTGAGGAAGCCGCCGAGCGGCGGGCCGAGTGCCGGCATCAGGGCCGTCGGCACGATCAGGACCTTCGACAGCTTCACACGGGCATGCGGCGGAAAGGTACGGAAGAGCAGGGTCATGCCGACCGGGGTGAGCAGTCCCCCGGCCAGGCCCTGTGCGACGCGCGCGAGGACCAGGGACGTCAGCGACTGGGAGAGCCCGCAGACCGCGGACGCCAGCGTGAACGCGGTGAGCGCGCCGAGGAACACCCGCTTGGTGCCGAACCGGTCACCCAGCCAGCCGGCCACCGGGAGCGCGACCGCGAGGCTGACGAGGAAGGCGACCTCGACGGTGTTGGCCGCGGAGACGGGCTGGTCGAAGTCTTGGGCGATGGTGAGCAGGGCCGGGTTGACGATCGTCGAGTCCAGGCCGTTCATGCACATGGCCGCGGTGTAGACGATGACGACGGCGGCACGGGACGGGGAGACGGGGATCTTCGGCCGGTCCCGGGGCATGGGGGTGCGGTCGGTCGTCGCACTGCGGTCGGTCATCGTGCGGCGGCCGGTGTCAGATCCGTCCAGTGCGCGGTGATCCAGTCGAGGGCCCGCTGCCGCTCGCCCGGGCCGTACGTCACGGTCCAGCCTTCCGGTACGGCGGCGAAGCCGGGCCACAGGCTGTGCTGCCCCTGGTCGTTCACGAGGACAAGGAACTCGCCGTCGCCGTCGAAGGGGTTGGCGGGGGCGTCGCTCATCGGTGCTCCAGGTTGTCCGGGGTGTCCGTGCTGTCGATTGCGTTGATGTGGTCCGCGACCACCCGCGCGATGTGCGCGATGGGCTCGGGCAGGGTCATGTCCTTGTGCGAGCAGGCCACGTTCGTGTTGTCGATCCGGCCGCTGACGTACGGGGTCCAGGTCTCGGGTGTGAGGGTGTCGTCGATGGTGTCGACGGTGGCCCGGAAGAAGAGGACGTCGCCGTCGAAGACGCGGTGGTCGAAGCCTCGTACCAGGTGATTGGTGTTGAGGTAGAGGGTGTTCAGGGCCTCGATGGTGCGGTCGTCGAGGCTCGCGAGCGGCGAGCCCTCGCGGCGCAGGACCTCGGTGACGGCGGCCAGTTCGAGGGGCTTGCCCGCAAGGCTCTCCGGTCCGTGGCCGCCCATGGTCAGGAGCGCCTCCAGCGCCTCGGCCTGGTCGGGCACGGGCAGCTCGCGGAAGCCCTCGGCCGGGTAGGCGTCGAGGATCGCGAGGATCTCCACCTGTTCGCCGAGGTCCTGGAGTCGGGTGGCCATGGCGTGCGCGATGATCCCGCCGGTCGACCAGCCGAGCAGGCGGTACGGGCCTGCGGGCCGTACCTCGCGCAGCCGGTCCACGTAATGGGCTGCCAGCTCTTCGAGGGTCGCGGGAAGGGGCTGGCCCGCGGTCTCCTTGCCGACACCCTGCGCCTGCAGTCCGTACAGCGGGATGTCCTCCGGCAGATGGCGGATCAGACCCGCGTAGCACCAGCTCAGACCACCGGCCGGGTGGACGGCGAAGAGCGGGTTGCCGGGCGCTTCGGGGCGCAGGGGCAGCAGGACGTCGAGGGGGTCGGACTGTTCGCCCGTGTCGAGGGCGGTCTCCAGAGCGGCCGGAGTCGGCGCCTGGAAGACCGTGCCGATGGTGATGTCACGGCCCAGCGCCGCCTTGATCCGGCCGGCGAGGCGTACGGCGAGGAGCGAATGGCCGCCGAGGTCGAAGAAGTTGTCGTCGACGCCGACCCGGGGCAGGCCGAGCACCTCCGCGAACAGCTCGCACAGCTGCGCCTCGCGCGGGCCTCGGGGTGCGCGGCCCGCGGTGACGGCGGCCGAGTGGTCGGGGGCGGGCAGGGCCTTGCGGTCGAGCTTGCCGTTGGCGGTGAGCGGGAGGCGGTCGAGCAGCACCACCGCGGACGGGACCATGTGGACGGGCAGTTCGCGGGCGGCGTGCTCGCGCAGGTCGGTCCGCTCGCTCACGGCGTACGCGACCAGGCGCTTGTCGCCCGGGACGTCCTCGCGGACGATCACCGCGGCGTCCGCGACTTCGGGATGGGCGGCCAGTACGGCCTCGATCTCGCCGAGTTCGATACGGAAGCCGCGGATCTTGACCTGGTGGTCGGCGCGCCCGAAGTAGTCGAGGCGGCCGTCGGTGCGACGGCGTGCGAGGTCGCCCGAGCGGTACATCCGGGTGCCGGGCGGGCCGTAGGGGTCGGCGACGAAGCGTTCCGCGGTCAGGGCGTGGCGGCCGAGATAGCCGCGGGCGAGACCTTCACCGGCCACGTACATCTCGCCGGTGACTCCCGGCGGAACGGGTTGCAGATATTCGTCGAGCACATAGACATCCAGATCGGGGATGTTGACGCCGATGGTGCTCGACGCGCTCGCGGCCGCCGTCTCGCGGTCGAGGGCGAAGTACGAGACGTGCACGGTGGTCTCGGTGATCCCGTACATGTTGACCAGGACGGGCGCGTCGTCGGCGTGGCGTGCGTACCAGTCGTCGAGGCGGCCGAGTTCGAGGGCCTCACCGCCGAACACCACATAGCGCAGGGCCAGTTCGCTGCCGGGACGCTCCCGGTCGGCCGCGATCAGCTGGTAGAAGGCGGACGGGGTCTGGTTGAGGACGGTGACCTGTTCGCGGGCGAGCAGGTCGAGGAAGGCCGCGGGGTCACGGCTGACGAGATGCGGTACGACCACGACGCGGCCGCCGTGCAGCAGGGCGCCCCACAGCTCCCAGACCGAGAAGTCGAAGGCGTACGAGTGGAAGAGGGTCCACACGTCGCTCTCGTCGAAGCCGAACCAGTGGTCCGTGGCGGTGAAGAGCCGGCCCACGTTGTGGTGCGTGACGGGTACGCCCTTGGGACGGCCGGTGGAGCCCGAGGTGTAGATGACGTACGCCGTGTCGCCGGGGCGCAGCGGGCGGGTGCATTCGCCGTCGGTCAGGTCGTGGTCGGGGTGTTCGTCCTGGGGGACGTCCGTCAGGACCAGGGGAAGGACGTTGGCGGGGAGTTTGCGGGCGGTCGCCGTGTCGGTGATCAGCGCGGCGGGTGAGGCGTCGTCGAGCATGTACGCGAGGCGGTCCGCGGGGTAGTCCGGGTCCATGGGCAGATACGCGGCGCCCGACTTGGCCACCGCGAGCAGACCCACGACGAGGTCGAGGGAGCGGGGCAGGGCGAGGGCGACGATGGCTCCGGGACCGATGCCCTGGGCGGCGAGGCCGCGGGCCAGGCGGTTGGCGCGGGCGGAGAGTTCGGCGTACGTGAGGTGGTCGCCGCCGCAGGTGGCCGCGGTGCGGTCGGGGTGCCGGGCGGCGGCCCGCTCGTAGCGGGCGGCGAGGGTGGTGGGCGGTGGCTCGGCGGCAGCCGTCGCGGGTGGGGACCCAACGGCCGTTGCCGTGGCTGTCGTTGCGGGCGCGTTCCACTCGACGATCGACCGGTGACGGTCCTCGGGCGAGAGGAGCGGCAGCAGGCCGATCGGGGTGTCGGGGGTGGCGACGGCCGCGGTGAGCAGGCGGGCGAGCCGGTCGGCGAGCGCCTGTGCGGTGATGCGGTCGAACAGGTCCGTCCGGAACTCGAGGAACCCCTCGATCCCGCCTTCGGTCCGCTCCCCCACGTTCAGGGTGAGGTCGAACTTGGCGGTACCGGACGGCACGGCTCCCATGCGTGCGCTCATCTCCCCGAGCGCGAACTCCGCGTCGGGCAGGGACTGCCAGGCCAGCATGGTCTGGAACAGCGGGTGCCGGGCCAGCGAACGGCGCGGGTTGAGGTCCTCGACGAGTCGGTCGAAGGGCAGCTCGGCGTGCTGGTGCGCGGCGAGCACCGTGGTGCGTACGCGGTCGAGGAGTTCACGGAAGGTGGGGGCGCCGGCGGTGTCGGTGCGCAGCACCAGCGTATTGACGAAGAAGCCCACGAGATCGGCGGTCACCTCGTCGTCGCGGCCGGCGACGGGGGTGCCGATGGGGATGTCGGTACCGGCGCCGTGCCGGGTCAGCAGGGTGGCCAGCGCCGCCTGGACGACCATGAAGGCGGTGGTGCCGGTGTCACGGGCGAGTGCGCGCAGGGCGGTGTGGGTCGCCGCGTCGATTCGGAAGGGAACGGTGTCGCCTTCGTAGGAGGCGACGGCGGGGCGGGGCCGGTCGGTGGGGAGTTCGAGCTGGTCCGGCAGGTCGCGCAGGGTTTCGCGCCAGTGGTCGAGGAGCCGGGCGGTGTACGGGGTGGGGGCGCCCGGGGTGCCGAGGAGCTGCTGCTGCCATGCGGTGTGGTCGGTGTAGTCGACGCGCAGGGGCGGCAGTTGGGGGGCCTGGTGCTCGGCTCGGGCGGTGTAGGCCGCGGCAAGGTCGCGGGCCAGCGGGGTGGCGGAGGCTCCGTCCGCGGCTATGTGGTGCAGGAGGAGCAGGAGGGTGTGCCGCTCCTCACCGTCGGTGAAGAGGGTGGCCCGGAGCGGGAGTTCGGCGGAGAGGTCGAACGGGTGGCGGACGGCGGCACGCAGCCGGTCGGCCAGGGGTGCGGGGTCGGTGAGCGGCACGGCCTCGAACGGGACTCGGGCCTCGGTGACCGGGATGACCTGGGCGAACGGCTCGTTGTCAGTGGCGCGATATACGGTCCGTAGTGTCGAGTGACGCTCGGTGATGTCGAGCAGGGCCGCGCGGAGGGCGGCCTGATCGAGAGGTCCGCCGAGGGTGAGGACGAGCGGGATGTTGTAGGTGGGGCTGGGGCCTTCGAGGCGGTGGAGGAACCAGAGGCGCTTTTGGGCTGGGGAAAGCGGGGGGTTGCGATGAGGCGTGTCCTGGGCCGGCCGGCCGAGATGTTCGGCCTGGTGCTTGGCGCGTTCGAGAACGGGGCGGTCGCTTTCGTGCGCGGCGTCGCGGATCAGTGTGGCCAGGCGCGCGGGCGTGGGCGCCTGGAACACGTCGGCGAGCGTGACCTCGGTCCGGAACGTCTCGCGCAGGCGCGCGGCAAGCCGCCCGGCGAGCAGCGAGTGGCCGCCGAGGGCGAAGAAGTCGGCATGCACGGAGGGCAGTTCAGCCAGGTCGAGCACGAGCGCGAAGAGTCCGCGCACCAGTTCCTCCTGCGGCGTGCCCCCGCCCTCGCCGCCACCCGGCCTCTCGGCCTGCGGATCCGGGTCGGGCAGCGCACGGTGGTCGAGCTTGTCGTTGGCGGTGCGCGGCAGGGCGTCGAGAAGGAGCAGAACGCTCGGCACCATGTGTTCGGGGAGCCGGGCGGCGAGGTGCTCGCGCAGCGCGGAGGGGTCCGCTGCCGCGCCGGCCGTGGGGACCGCATACGCGAGCAGCCGCTTGCCGTGCGCGGACTCGCGGGCGATCACGGCGGCCTGGGCGACCGCGGGGTGGGAGGCCAACACGGCCTGGATCTCGCCGAGTTCGATACGGAAGCCGCGGATCTTCACCTGGTCGTCGGCGCGGCCGAGGAACTCCAGGGTGTGATCGGCGCTGCGGCGGACCAGGTCGCCCGTGCGGTACATCCGGGCGCCCGGCTCTGCGTGCAGTGGCCCGAAGGGGTCGGCGACGAAGCGTTCGGCGGTCAGATCGGGGCGGCCGAGATAGCCGCGGGCGAGGCAGGCGCCGGCTATGTAGAGCTCACCGGTGACACCGGCCGGGGCTGGACGGAGACAGGAGTCGAGCACGTAGGCGCGGGAGGCGCGGACGGGGTGGCCGACCTCGGGGTCGTCCCCTGTCGCACCGGGCACCCAGTAGTACGCGTCGACTGTCGTCTCCGTCGGCCCGTACAGGTTGATCGGCCGCACACCGGGCGTGCTCGCGAGCCGCTGCCACAGCGCGGGCGGCACGGTCTCGCCGCCGACCACGATCACGGCCGGGTGGTGCCTGCCCTCGTCCAACAGGCCCTCGGCGACCAGCGCTTCGGCATAGGAGGGGGTGACGTCGAGATAGTCGATGCGGTGTTCCTGGACGTAGGCGTTCAGCGCGCCCGTGTCGCGATAGGTGGCGTCGTCGAGCACATGCAGCTCATGGCCGTGGACCATCCACAGGACCGGATCCCAGGAGGCGTCGAAGGCGAACGAGGCGCTGTGTGCGACGGTCAGCCGCTCTCGGCCGGTGCGTGCGAGCGCGGGCGCGATGTGGTCGGTGCCGTGGCCCGCGTACAGGTTGGCGAGAGAGGCGTGGGTGACCACGACTCCCTTGGGGCGGCCGGTGGAGCCGGAGGTGTGGATCAGATACGCGTCCTGCTCGGGGCTCGGTGCGGGCGCCGCTGTGGCCGGTCGCCGGGCGATCCGCGCGCGGGTCGCCTCGTCGTCCAGGAGCACTGCGGGCAGGGCCTCGCGCACGCTCTCGGGCAGGGCGCGCACGGTGGCGTCATGGCCGATGACGCACACCGGGCGGGCGTCCTCGACGACGTCGACGAGGCGCTGTTCGGGGTGGGAGAGGTCCAGTGACTGACAGACTGCGCCCGCCTTGAGGACGGCGAGCAGGGCGAGCACGGTGTCGGTGCCGCGGGGCAGGGCGAGGGCCACGGGGGTGCCGGGGCCCACTCCCGCCGCGCTGAGCTCGTGGGCGAGTCGATTGGCCGCGGTGTCGAGTTCGGCGAAGGTCAGCGCGGCGCCGTCCGACGCGTCCGCACGCGTCGCGGTTCCCGACCGGACTGCCACGGCGTCCGGCGTCCGAGCCGCCTGTTCCGCGAACAGTTCCGGCACCGTGCGTCGACTCGGCCCCTCGCAACGCCCAGCCGTCGCCGCGCGGATCTCGCCGCGGTCCAGCAGATCCAGCCGGCCGATCTCCCGCTGGGGATCGTCCAGCAGAAGCGAGGTGAGCCCGTCGAGGTACCGGAGGAGACCGCGTTCGTGCGCGGCGAGTGAACCGGGCTCGTAGCAGGCCGGGTTGGCGTCCAGACCGAACCGCAGTCCACCCGAGCGGCCGGGTGCGACGGTGACGGCCAGATCGTCGACGGGTCCTGCCGCGAGGTTGTGGACGGTGCCGGGCAGTCCGGCGAAGTCGAGGGTCTCGTCCTCGAAGGCCTTGATGTTGACCATGGGCCCGAACAGCGGGCCGAGGTCACCGGAGAGACCGAGGTCGCGCCGGAGTTCCTCGAGCCGGTAGCGCTGATGGCGGCGTACGGCACGGACCTCGAGGACGACCCTGCGCAGGAGTTCGGCGCCGGTGTCGCCGGGACGTACGGCGATCCGCAGCGGCATGACGTTCACCAGCATCGCGGGGGTGCGCAGGGCTTCGGGGCCGCGGCGGTTCATCAGGGGCAGGCCGAGCACGATGTCCTCGGCGCCGGTGATGCGGTGGGTGTAACCGGCGGTGGCGGCGATGACCAGCTCGGCCCAGGTCGCCTTGACCGCGCGCGCCGCCTCGGTCAGCCGGTCGCCTTCGCCTGCCGCCAGGTCGCGCTCGCGGCGCAGGACATGACGTGCGGGAGCGGCGGGCCGGGCCGAGAGCGTGACGGGGCGCGGCCGGTCGGCGAACCTGGTGCGCCAGAACTCCCGGTCGGCGATATGCCGTTCGCCGTCGAGGTGCGCCCGTTCGTCGGCGACGAGTGCGGCGAGGGAGCCGAAGGGGTTCGACTCGGGTGTCTCGCCCTTGACGAGCGCCGTGTACAGCGCGGCCACACGGGAGGTGAGCAGGGTGAGCGCGTAGGCGTCGACGGCTATGTGGTGCACCCGCTGGTACCACCAGTACGTCGCGTCGTCGATCCGCAGCAGAGCCTGTGTCATCAGGGCGCCGGACGCGGGGTCGGCGGGGTGCTCGAGGTCGGTGCGCATCCAGCGCTCGGCAGCCTCACGCGGCCGTGACTCGCCGCGCAGATCGATCCGCTCCAGCGTCCAGCCGCGTTCGCGCGCGACATGCTGCAGCGGTCCGTCGGCACCCTCGGCGAAGACGGTGTTGAGGGTGTCGGCCTCGGACACGGCCTGGCGCAGGGCCTGGCCGAAGAGCCGTTCGTCCAACGCGCCGACGAACTCCACGCGGTCGGCCGTGTTGTAGACCGGGTTCGCGGGGTCGAGGCGCTGCGCGTGCCAGATACCGGCCTGCGCGGCGAGCAGCGGCAGCCACCCGTCGCCCGGGCCGTGCGCCGTGGCCGGATCTCCTGTCGACCGGGCCGAGTCGCCTCTGCCGATGGCGCATTCGTCCGTTGCGGCCGCGAAGTGTTCGGTCTCTGGGTGACGCATGGGATGACTCCCCCGGGATGTACGGCTGGTCGGCGGGTGCGCACAGCGAGGCGCGAGGCGCAGCGGCGCCCCAAATGCGGGCCGCGCTCCACATCCGGAGCGAGGAACTTAGGTAAGCCTAAGCTATCTTGCGAGTCATGACCATCACCGCCTCCCCCGCACCGTCCGCACTCAAGTCGGCCATCAGGAACCGCATCACCGCACACCACCGAGAGGACCTGCTCACGCTGAGCCGGCGCATCCACGACCACCCGGAGACGGCTTTCGAAGAGCACCGCGCCGCCGCCTGGTGCGCCGAACTCCTGCAGCAGCACGGCTACTTGGTGACCGCTCCGGCGTACGGCCTCGAGACCGCGTTCGAGGCGAGCCTCGGCGACGGGCCGACGACTGTCGCACTCGTCTGCGAGTACGACGCGCTGCCGGGACTCGGGCACGCCTGTGGCCACAACCTCATCGCGGCCGCCGGCGTGGGCGCCGCGCTCGGGCTCGCCCCGCTCGCGGCGGAACTCGGCCTGACCGTCAAGGTCCTGGGCAGTCCGGCCGAGGAACGGGGCGCGGGCAAGGCATTGTTGATCGACGCGGGCGCCTTCGACGGTGTGGACGCGGCGATGATGGTGCACCCCTGCCCGTTCGAGGTCGCGGAGTTCACGTCGTTCGCGCTCGGAACGCTGGAGGTGGAGTTCAGCGGGAAGGCGGCACACCCGAGCCTCGACCCCCACGCGGGGCGCAACGCCGCCGATGCCATGACCGTCGCACAGGTCGCGATCGGCTTGTTGCGTCAGCAGTTGCCCGCGCACTGGAAGGTGCACGGGGTCACGACGTTCGCGGGCGAAGCGCCCAATGTGATCCCGGACCGCGCCACGGCCTCGTACGAAATACGCGCGTCGGCGGCCGAGGATCTGCGCGAACTGCGCGAGCGCGTCGAGGACTGCTTCCGCGCGGGCGCGTTGGCGACCGGCTGCGAGGTGAGTCTCACCCGGCCCGAGCCGGACTATCTCGACTTCCGCACGGACCCGGGGCTGATCGCCTTGTGGCGGGCGAACGCCGCGGAACTGGGGCGGCCCGAGCCGGTGTCGAAGGGCGCGTTCGCCTGTACGGACATGGGCAACGTCTCGCATCTCGTCCCCGCGATCCACCCCGTACTCGACATCACGGGCGGCGCCTGCGGCCCGCACGAGCCGGAGTTCGCGGTGGCGGCCCGCTCGCCACGCGGCGAACAGGCCCTCCTGGACGGGGCGGTGGGCCTCGCCTGGACGGCGGCGGATCTGGCCACCGCCCGCCGCGGCTGAGCACACACAACTGCCGCCCGCCCGCGACACAGCGGACGGGCGGCAGTCCTCACCGGCTCACTTGGCGGTCAGCGCCTTCGTGATGTCGTCGAGCACGACCTGCGCCGCCAGCGGCCCACCGCGCGTCGACCACACCGAACCGTCGACGGTGGTCACGTGGTTGTTCTGCACGGCGTCCAGTTCCTTGTACGCCGCCTTGCCCTGGACCTCCTTCAGCGCCTTCTCACCGTCGGGCGTCAGGGTCGACAGGAACAGCCAGTCGCCGTCGATCTCGTCGATCTTCTCCAGGCTCAGCGCGGGCGTGTGCGCGTTGCCGTCCTTGTCCTGGGCCTTGGGCCGCTTGAGACCCATGTCCAGGGCGATACCGCTGGCGAACTGCTTGTTCTCCATCCAGCTCGGACCGTCCGGGTTCCAGCGCACGATGGAGACCTCGGAGCCCTTGGCCTTGCCGAGTTCACCGCCGGCCGTCTTGGCGGCGGTGTCGTAGTCGGCGATGACCTTGTTGGCGGCGTCGAGCTTGTTCACGGCGTTGCCGATCCCGCGCAGCGACAGCTTCCAGTCGTCGGTCGGCGCCATGGTGACCAGCGTGGCCGGGGTGATCTCGCGCAGCTGCTTGAGCACCTGCTCGTCCTGCATGTCGCCCGCGAGGATCAGGTCGGGCTTGGCGGCGATCACCTTGTCCATGACCGGCTGAAGGAGGTTGCCGACAACCGGGATGCCGTCGACCTTGTCCTCCAGGTAGGCGGGCGGCTCGCTCAGACCCTGGCCGTTGGTGATACCCGCGGGCTTGAGGCCGAGCGCGAGCACCGCGTCCAGGTCCTCCTGGGTGAGGGTGACGATTCGCCGGGGGTTCGCCGGGACCTCTATCGCCTTGCCGGTGGCGTCCTTGACGGTACGGGTACCGCCCGAAGCCGCCGCCTTCTCCGTGGACTTCGCCTTGCTCCCCTCGGAGTCGGAGCCTCCGCAGCCGGCGAGCAGCAGGGCGGCGGCTCCCGCGACGGCGAGAGAGCGCAGTGCACGACTGCCGGTCAGAGTAAGGGACTTCATGGGGACGCTCCGGAATCCGGTAGGGAACAAAAGGGGCAGGCCATGACCGGGGTGCCACCGACCGCCGAGCAGAGATTAGGTTAGCCTTACCTCAGAAAGCAATCGCGAGTGGGCAACGACAGCACACGAGAAAGGGCCCCATACCGGTGCAGATAACCACCGAAGGTCTCAGCGCCGGCTACCCCGGCCACCCGGTCGTCCACGGGGTGGACCTCGACGTCCCCAGCGGACAGGTGGTCGCGGTCGTCGGCCCCAACGGCTGCGGAAAGTCCACGCTGTTGCGCTCGATCGCCCGGCTGCACCGCCCCGCATCCGGCCAGGTCCGTATCGGTGAAGCGGACGTCTGGCGCCTCACCCAACGCCAAGCCGCCCACCGCATCGCACTCCTCCCCCAGTCACCCCAAGCCCCCGAGGCGGTCACGGTCGAGGGCCTGGTCCGCTACGGACGCCACCCGCACCAGGGCCTGTTCCGCCAGTGGTCACGCGAGGACGAGGAGGCGGTGGGCGAGGCGCTCGCCGCCACCGGCACCGCATCCCTGGCGGACCGCCGCCTCGACCAGCTCTCCGGCGGCCAGCGCCAGCGTTGCTGGCTGGCGATGGTCCTCGCGCAGCAGACCCCGGTGGTCCTGCTCGACGAACCCACCAGCGCACTCGACCTCGGCCACGCGGTCGAAGTCCTCGAACTGGTAAGGGAAGTGGCCGCCGCCGGCCGTACGGTGATGATGGTCCTGCACGACCTGGCGGGCGCGGCCCGCTACGCCGACTCCATCGTCGCGATGCACGAGGGCCGGGTGGCCGCCCACGGCCCGGCGCGCGAGGTCGTCACGGCGGAGCTCGTCAGGAAGCTCTACGGCATCGAAGCCGACATCCTTCGAGCGCCAAGGGACGGAGCGCCGGTGGTGATCCCTCACTCCCACTCGTCGTCGAAGTCGACCCGGATCATGGAGCGCTCGATCGTGGACAGGTCTTCGACGGTCGGTTCGTGACCTCGGCTGACCTTCAGCCCGAGTTTGAACGGTGTCGCGCCCTTGTCGAGCGCTTGCCTCAGTGCTGCGCCCAGTTCAAGCGGCGAGGCGTGCAGCAGGACCGCCCGGCCGTGCCGGACGCGCCCGTGCCGGGTGACGGTGACCGGTGCGGGATCGGTGAAGTTCCAGCGCCACGGGCGTTCGGTGAACACCGTGGGCACTCCGTCGATCGTGTGCAGACACACCGGGATCCGCAGCGTCCTGCCGGTGCGCCGGCCGGTGCATTCCAGGAGTACCTGCAGATCGAAGCGCCGGCTGAGCCGGGGATCGACGAGGATGCGGCGGATCAGCGGATTGATCATGCGCATGAGAGCGGCGGGCGGCGTGGCCAGCCGGACCCCGGGCGTCGCTGTCTTCATCGCGGCCTCCTCGATGCTGCTGGTAGCCACGACGTTAAGGACCCGCAGGTCCGCCGGGTAATACCAGAAACCTGGCATTTCCGGAGCGGGGTACGGGTCGTACGGTGGAGGCATGAGCCCGTCCGACACGGAACGCCGGCAGCGCGCCGCGGACAAGATCAGCCGGCTGTGTGCCGAGCCGCGCGATCTGGTGTCGCTGTGGCAGGAGACGACCGAGGTGCTCATCGGTGCCGTACCGCACTACTGGACCCCGTGCTATTACACGCTCGACCCGGCCTCGCTCCTGATGACCAGCCACTTCCATCAGGGAATGGCCGAGTTTCCCCGCGAGTGGCTGGTCAGTGAGTACTACGAGGACGACGTCAATCAGCTTGCGGACGTGGCACGTTCGACGTCGGGTATCGCCACCCTGCACGAGGCGACCGGCGGCGATCCCTCCAACAGCCCGCGCTGGCACCGGAACTTGGCGATGGGAGGCGACCAGGAGCTCGTCACGCGTCTGCGGACCCGGTCCGGACAGGTGTGGGGCGCACTCGCGCTCTACCGGGAACCCGGCGCGCCGGTCTTCGACGAAGCCGAGAAGAGCTTCGTACGGGCGGTGGCGCCCGTGCTCGCCGAAGGTGCCCGCGCGGCGCTGCTCCTGGGCCAGGCGCGGCAGCCCGATTTCACCGACTCCCCGGGCCTGCTCATTCTCGATCGCGACGGGAACGTCGAATCCACCACACCTGGTGTGGACCGATGGCTTTCCGAACTGCCGGACGGCGACTGGGATTCCGGGCGGCTGCCGCCCTCGGTGCTCACGCTCGCCGGTCGCACCCTGCGGGCGGCCGAACATCCGGAGCGCGGCGACATCACGGTGGTACGGGTGCTGTCCCGCACCGGCACCTGGGTCGTACTGCACGGTGCGTGCCTGGACTCGGTCCGTGACCGGCGCGTCGCCGTCATCATCGAACCCGCGGGTCCCGGCCGCCTGTACCCGCTGCTGATGTCCGCCTACGGCCTGACCGAACGCGAGAAGGACGTCACGCGCCTCGTGCTCCGGGGCGCTTCGACCTCGGAGATCGCCGCCGGCCTGGTGCTGTCCGCACACACCGTGCAGCAACACCTCAAGAGCATCTTCGACAAGACCGGGGTGCACAGCCGACGGGATCTCGTCGGCAAGGTCTTCTTCGCGCACTACGAGCCCCGGCTGCGTGACAACGAACGGCGCGCGCTCGATGACCTGCCGCTGCGCGGCGAACCCTGGCTGCCGTGATGCGCCTCGACGTGGCGCTCAGCGCACCTGCCGGTAGGTGCCCGTCACGGCCATCAGGTTGCACGAGCCCGAGACCGCCCCCGCGAAGGCGACCTCGCGATGCGCGGCGAGCGCGCGGCCGACGGAGTCCAACGCGGCCGGTTCCGCGGTGATGTTGAGCAGCGCGAAGTGGGTCCAGCCGAAGTACTCCGAGTCGAACTCGACGTCGAAGAAGACCGCCCCGGAGTCGCGCAGGGTCGCCAGGCGCCGCTTGAGCGCGGACTCCGAGCGGCCGGTGGCCTTCTGCAGGGCGGGATATACGTGGCGCAGCCGTCCTTCTTGAGTACGGCGAGCAGTGCGTCGTCCTCCCCGGTGAGCCGGGCCGGGCCCTCGGGCTCGGCCGAAGGCGGCGTCAGCGCGGCCACCTCGTCCGGGGTGAGCGCGCCGCACTTCCGCAGCCAGCCCGAGGGTCCGCCGAAGAACAGGTGCAGGATCCGCCGGCTGGCTCTCGGCCGACACGCTGAGTTCGTTCGCTCTCGCGCTGTGCGGACTGCTCGCGTTCGTCCTGGTCCAGCGGCGCACCGCACAACCGCTGCTCGATCTGTCGCTCCTGCGCAAGCCGCCTCGGTGCCACCCCAGCTCGCCGGGATGGCGAGCGGCGCCATGAACACCTTCCGTCAGCTCGGATACGCGATCGGTATCGCGGCCTTCGGCGCCCTCGTGACGGCCCGTATGGAGCACTCCCTCACCGGCACGGCGCCCGACCCGCATACGGCGGCCCATGCTCTCGCGGGCGGCGCGGCAAGGGAGTTGGGCGCGCTGCCCTCCGGGGCACTGCACTCGGCGTTCGCCTCGGGGCTGAACGCCGCGGCCCTCACGGCGGGCGTGCTCGGCCTGCTCGCCGGTGCGGCGGTGCTCGCATCGGTACGCGTCCGGGCCCCGCGGACGGTGAGCGCGGCTCCCGAGCCGGCTCACCGGTAGCGGGCAGCCAACTCCCGTACGACTGCCGCCATTTCCTCGACCAGCGGCTCGGGCCCGAGCACCTCCACCTCGGCCCCGAGCCGCAGGAACTCCCCCACCGCGAACCCCGTCGACTCGATCGGCAGCTCGGCCCGGACCCAGCCCTCCCCGTCAGGGCGCCCGTTCTGCGCGCAGGCCGCGGCCTGTCTCCCCGTAAGACGGGCCGCGCCCGCCTCGGTGAGCCGGACCAGGGCCGTGCCCCTGTAGAGACGCTCCTGGAACTCCTCCTGGTAGCGCCGCCAGTACGCCGCGAGGTCGAAGTCCCCGGGTGGCTCGAACTCCTCTTCCGATCCGCTCACTTGGAGAATCTGGTCCACTCGGTAGGTCACGGGACGCGGCCCGCTCACCACGTACCAGCGGCCCGCCTTGAGCACCAGACCGTACGGCTCCAGACGGCGGTCGACCTCCGTGGGCTCCTTCCAGCGGCGGTAGCGGACGTGCAGGACACGGCGGTTCCAGACCGCCTGCGCGACATCGGTGAGATACGGGACTTCGTCCGCCTCCGTGTACCAGCCGTGCGCGTCCAGATGGAAGCGGGACTTGATCCGTGCACTGTGCACCCGCAGTTCGGGCGGGAGCGCCGCCTCGACCTTGTGCTGGGCAGCGGTCAGCAAGGAGCCGAGGCCGAGTTCGGCGGCGGCGCCGGGCACGGCGGAGAGGAACAGCGCCTCGGCCTCACCCGTGGTGAGGCCCGTCAGCCGGGTACGCCATCCGTCGATCAGCTGATAGCCGCCCGCGTGCCCGGCGTCCCCGTACAGCGGGACGCCCGCGGCGTGCAGCGCCTCCACGTCCCGGTAGACCGTGCGCACCGACACCTCCAGCTCCTCGGCGAGCTGGGCGGCGGTGAGCCTGCCGCGGCTCTGCAGGAGCAGCAGGATCGAGACGAGACGGCTGGACTTCACTGACAGAGGATGTCAGTGAAGTGCCCATACGGTCCAGGCATGGCTTTCACCGAGAAGTACCTGTTCACCCCGCCGCCGCTCCACGTGGGCGGCCGGCACATCAAGCGCTACCACGTCACCTCCGACCCGCAGGGCATCGCGCCCGAGGTCGAGAAGGCGGCGTACGCGATCCTTCCCGAGCTCCTGCCCGAGCCCGACGCCACCACCCCGCCCGCGACCTTCGTGGTGCTGCACAAGGGCGGCGACAGCGGCGCGTACCTCAACGCGTACAGCTGGGTCTGGGACAACGTGCTGCACTTCGGCGGTGCGGCCGGGGGCCAGCCGGTGCTCGGCTGCCCGGACGACGATCCGGCGAACTTCATCCTGCCCAAGATGCCCTGGATCGGGTGCGTCTGGGAGATCCCCCCGATCACGCACGAACGCAACGCCTGGGTGCGGCACATCCTCGCGCCCGAGACCCCCGACCTCGACGGCTACCTCGCCGACTCCCTGCCCGAAGGCACCACCGGACCGTTCGGAGACCCCGCATGAGCTACTCGACCTCCACCGCGTACGACTTCGACTTCCTCGTCGGCCGCTGGCGGGTACGCCACCGCAAGGCGCTCGACTTCCTGAACCCCGAGGCCGCCGGCTGGCAGGAGTTCGACTCCGTCACCGAGGGCGGGACGCACTTCGGCGGCGCCGCGCACTTCGACGAGATCACGATGCCGGACTACACGGGCCTCACGTTGCGGCTCTTCGACCAGGAGACCAAGGTGTGGTCCCTCTACTGGGCCGACAGCCGCTCCGGGAAGCTCTATCCGCCCGTCATGGGGAGGTTCGGGGACGACGGGACCGGGGAGTTCCACGGGGACGACAACCATGAGGGGAAGCCGGTGAAGGTCCGGTTCCTGTGGTCGGGGATCTCCGCGACCACCGCACGCTGGGAGCAGGCCTTCTCGGTGGACGGCGGGACGACCTGGGTCACCAACTGGATCATGGACTTCTCGAAAGATACGGAGGCGGCGCAGTGACCGCGTCGTACAAATTCGGTGGAGATTACGGCACCGAAACTTACCCGGCGGTCAGTAATTAGTCCCACTCTCCCGCCTTGTGGCCCCATATAAGCGGCTGACCTGGACGTATCGCCCCACCGACCGGCCGGAACGCACCCCTCCCGTCGAGGCTCCCGGTGGGGTACGTTCACCGCGCATCAAGGAGCGCCACAAGGAGAACCATTGCGCGAGTTCACCTCACCTCCGCTGGCGTCCGCGGCGCCCGCGGTGGGCGGCCTGGCGGACGCCGTGTTCGACCATGCCCAGGAGGACCCGCTGCACATCGCGCTCGGCCGCAAGGTGGACGGGCGCTGGGTGGACGTGACCTCCGCCGAGTTCTGCGCCGAGGTGCTCGCCCTCGCCAAGGGCCTGTTGGCACAGGGCGTACGGTTCGGCGACCGCGTCGCGATCATGTCCCGTACGCGCTACGAGTGGACGCTCTTCGACTTCGCGCTGTGGACCGTCGGCGCCCAGGTGGTGCCGGTCTACCCCACCTCCTCGGCCGAGCAGGTCTTCTGGATGCTGCACGATGCACAGGTCTCCTCCTGTGTCGTGGAGCACGAGGACCATGCGATGACCATCGGCTCGGTGATCGACCGGCTGCCGGCCCTCGAGCGGCTGTGGCAGCTGGACTCGGACGCGGTGGGTGAACTCACCGCTGCGGGCGAGCACATCGAGGACGAGATGGTGCACCGCCACCGCCGGGCCGTGACGCCCGACTCGGTGGCGACCGTCATCTACACCTCGGGCACCACGGGACGGCCCAAGGGCTGCGTGCTGACGCACGCCAACTTCGTGTACGAGTGCGACACCATCGCCGGCCGCTGGGAGCCCGTCTTCCACACGAAGCCGGGCGACGAGCCCTCCACACTGCTCTTCCTGCCGCTCGCGCATGTCTTCGGGCGCATGGTGCAGGTCGCCGCCGTACGCGCGAAGGTGAAGTTCGGGCATCAGCCCGAGCTGAGCGCCGCGGCGCTGCTGCCCGATCTCGCGGAGTTCCGGCCGACGTTCTTCCTCGCCGTGCCCTACATCTTCGAGAAGATCTTCCACGCGGCCCGCCGCAAGGCCGAACTGGGTGGAAAGCTCGGCCCGTTCGAGAAGGCGGTGGACTGCGCGGTGAAGTACGCCGAGGCGCAGGAGCACAAGGCCTTCGGCACCGGGCCAGGGCCTTCGGCCGCGCTGCGGATGCAGCACGGGCTCTTCGAGAAGCTCGTCTACTCCAAGGTCCGTGAGGCCATGGGCGGGCGCGTACGGCATGCGATGTCGGGCGGCTCGGGCATGGACCGCAAGCTGGGTCTCTTCTACGCGGGCGCCGGCGTGCACATCTTCGAGGGCTACGGCCTCACCGAGTCCACCGCCGCCGCGACCGCCAACCCGCCCGAGCGCACCCGTTTCGGCACCGTGGGCATCCCGCTGCCCGGCACGACCGTGCACATCGGGGACGACGGGGAGATCTGGCTGCACGGCCACCACGTCTTCCAGGGCTATCTCGGCGACCCCAAGTCCACCGACGCCGTCCTGCACGACGGCTGGCTGGCGACCGGGGACATCGGCGCGCTCGACGAGGACGGCTACCTCACGATCACCGGCCGCAAGAAGGAGATCCTGGTGACCTCCGGCGGCAAGTCCGTCTCTCCCGCGCAGCTCGAGGAGCGGGTGCGCGACCACCCGCTGGTCGCGCAGTGCATCGTGGTGGGCAACGACCGGCCCTACATCGCGGCCCTGGTCACCCTGGACTCCGATGCCGTGGATCACTGGCTGGCCATGCGCGGCAAGTCCTCGCTGCCGCCCTCCGACCTCGTACGCGACGCGGATCTGGAGATGGAGGTGCGCCGCGCGGTCGTCGCGGCCAACACCCTTGTCTCGCAGGCCGAATCCATTCGTACGTTCCGCATACTGGCCCATCAGTTCTCCGAGGAGCACGGGCTGCTCACGCCGTCCCTGAAGCTGAAGCGCAAGGCCATCGAGCAGGCGTACTCCACCGAGGTCGAGGCGCTCTACACCAGCTGAAGTACGCGGGGACCGCACTTGAGCGGGCCCTGGACACGTATACGTTTCAATTCTGACGGGTCGTCAATTGGCGATGCGTCACTTATTGACGGTCCATCAGGTTCCCCACAGAATGCGGAGACTTCGACGGAGGGACCAGGGGACGTGTTGCGTACATTCCGCGCCATCGCCGCAGCGTCCGCAGCTCTGCTGCTCGCTGCCGCATGCAACTCCGCTTCCAACTCATCGGGCGGCTCGGACGATCCGGGCAAGGGTGGTTCAGTACGGGGAGTGACCGACGACTCCATCAAGGTCGGCGGCATCGTCTCCATGACCACCGCGAGCGGTTACAGCAAGAAGGACACCGATCTCGGCGCCAAGGCCCGTTACGACCGCGCCAACGCGGAGGGCGGGATCAACGGCCGCAAGATCGATTACATCGGGGCCGAGGACGACGGCCAGGACCCGGGCAAGAACCAGGCCGCGGCCCGCAAACTCGTCCAGCAGGAGAAGGTGTTCGCCGTCTCGCCGATGAGCTCGGTGACCTTCTCGGGCGCCGACTTCCTCAACAAGGAGAAGGTGCCGACCTTCGGCTGGGGCACGATCCCCTCGTTCTGCACCAACGAATACATGTACGGCTTCAACGGCTGTCTCGTCCCGATGCCGGGCGGCACCATCACCCAGTCCTGGCCCGAGGGTCTCGCGCATGTCCTCGGCGGCGCCAAGGGCAAGTCGGTGGCGATCCTCGCCAATGACAACGACGCGGGCAACTTCGGTATCCGTACCTACCAGCAGGGCTTCGCGGCGGCCGGGTTCAAGGTCGCGTTCGCCAAGGCCTCCGTGCCCGCGACCTCGACGCCCAGCGACTGGTCCGCCTACACGAAGGAGATCCTGCGCTCCAACGGCGGCAAGGCGCCCGACGTCGTCGTCTCCGTGATGCAGACCCCGTACAACATCGGTCTGTTCACCGCGCTCAAGCGCTCCGGCTTCAAGGGTCTGCTCACCGACCCGACCGACTACGACCCCGGGCTGCTCGCCAAGGACACCACCGCGCAGGCGCTCGACGGGGTCCATGTGCTGCTCGCCTTCGAGCCGTTCGAGTCGGACAGCGCGGCGATGGCGCAGTTCAAGGCGGACATCAAGAAGGCCGCGGGCAAGGATGTGCCGCTCAACATGCACATGATGACCGGCTACATGTCCGCCGACTACTTCCTCTCGATCGCCGAGAAGGCCGGCAAGGACCTGACCACGGACTCCTTCCAGAAGGCCGCGGCCGCGTACTCCGACACCGGCACGATGGTCGGCGACCGCTCGGGCCCCAAGGGACAGAAGGAAGCGTTCGGCTGTGGCGCGCTCGTCCTGCTGAAGGACGGCAAGTACGAGGTGTCGTCGCCCTTCAAGTGCTACGAACCGATCCCGTTCAAGTAAGGGGCCTCGGGCATGGCTGACCTTCTTGGCTTCGTGCTGAGCGGTCTGGTCTCGGGTGCGCTGTACGCCCTGCTCGCGACCGGACTCGTCCTGTCCTATTCGGCCTCCGGACTCTTCAACTTCGCCCATGGCGCGACGGCTTACCTGTGCGCGCTCACCTTCTACGAGCTGCACTCGGGCCTCGGCTGGCCGGCGGTCCCGACCGCGATCCTGGTGGTGTTCGGGTTCGCACCCGGGCTCGGCTGGGCGCTCGACCGGCTGATGTTCCGCAAACTGGCACGGGTGGGCGAGACGGCGCAGATCGTCGCCACGATCGGTCTGCTCGTCGCGCTGCCCGCGCTCGGTCTGTGGGTGGTCGAACTCCTGGAGGACGCGGGCGCTTCGGTGGAGCCCGCGGAGAATCAGTTCGGCCTGCCGGGCGTCGGGCCTTCGCCGGCCGAGTCCTGGCAGTTGATGGACGGGGTCGGCATCGACTCCGACCAGCTGATCACGTGGGTGGCGACGGCGGTCGTCGCGGTGGGCCTGTGGATCCTGATGCGGCACACACCGCTCGGCCTGAAGCTGCGCGCGTCGGTCGACAACCGCTCCCTGGTGGAACTGCGCGGCATCAGCGCCGACCGGCTCTCGTCGCTGGCCTGGATGCTGTCGTCGGGGCTCGCCGGGCTCGCGGGAGTGCTCGCCACTCCCCTGCTCAGCCTGTCCTCGCACGATTTCACGCTGTTCCTGTTCGTGTCCGCGACGGCGGCGGTGCTCGGGCGCTTCATGTCCGTACCGCTCGCCTTCGCGGGCGGGCTCGGGCTCGGCGTGGTGCAGAACCTCGTCGCGGGTTACGCCTCGTTCGCGGACGACATCACCGGATTCCGTACGGCCGTACCGTTCCTCATCCTCTTCGCGGGACTGCTGATCCTCACCAGGCGGCAGCGCACGGCGGGTACGGCCGCGGTGGATGCCCCGCCGATCGACTATCTGGCGGGCAAGTCGTGGCTACGGCGATGGGGGCCGTGGGCCGCCGGGGCGCTGCTCCTCGGGCTCTCGTTCTACACGGTGACCACTCCGTTCTGGAGCGGCATCCTGGCCGGCGGGCTCGCCATCTCCCTCGTCTTCATCTCCTTCACCGTGGTGACGGGGCTCGGGGCGATGGTGTCGCTGGCCCAGGCGACGTTCGTGACCGGCGCGGCGATGGTGGCCGGGCTGCTCATGAGCCACGGGTGGCCGTTCATCGGGGCGGCCCTCGTGGGCACTTGTGTGGCGGCGCTGCTCGGCGCACTGGTGGCGCTGCCGGCCCTCCGTCTGGGCGGCCGCTCACTCGCGCTTGCCACGCTGGCACTCGCCTTCCTCGCCGACCAAGTCCTGTTCCAGATGGGCTGGTTGAGGAACGGGGACACCGGCTGGGAGATCCCCCGTCCGGTCTTCGGACCGATCGACCTCAACGACGACCGGGCGATGGGCGTCGCGATGGTGATCCTCGTGGTGGCGGCGGTCGCCGCGCTCAGCGCACTGCGTGACTCGCCCTCGGGCCGGGCCATGCTCGCGGTGCGCTCCGCCCCGGCGGCCGCGATGGCCTCCGGGGTCTCCGTGATCCGTACGAAGCTCATGCTGTTCACGCTGTCGGCCGGGCTCGCCGGGTTCGGCGGCGTGATGTACGCGTCGTTCCAGACCCGCATCACGGCCACCGACTTCACCGCGATGCACGGGCTCATCTGGCTCGCGGTGGTGGTCGCGGCGGGTGTGCGGCGACCACAGTTCGCCGTCGTGGCGGGTCTTGTGTTCGCCGTGGTCCCACATGTGATCTCGGACTACGTGACGGAGTCGACGTATCTGCCGACGATCCTGTTCGGTCTCGCGGGTCTCGCGCTCGCCAACGACCCGGACGGGTACTGCGCGGCAGTCTCGGTGCGGCGGCACCGGCGCAAGGCCGTGGCGGCTCCTTCCAGTCCCGCGGCCTCTGCGACACCCGCTCCGCCCGCCGAGGGCGCGGCGCTCGAACTGCGGGGCCTACGGGCCGGATACGACGGAGCGCCGGTGCTCACCGGGGTCGACCTCACGGTCCGCTCCGGCGAGATCCTCGCGCTGCTCGGGCCCAACGGCGCGGGGAAGTCCACCACGTGCAAGGCCGCGGCGGGCCTGCTGGCCGCGCAGGGCGGCACGGTGTACGTGGCGGGCAAGGACGCCACGCGGCACGGCGCGGTACGGCGTTCGCGGGCCGGGGTGGTCCTGGCCCCCGAGGGCCGGGGCATCTTCCCGGCGCTCACCATCGAAGAGAACCTGGCGCTGCACCTGCGGTCGAAGTCCGCACGGGAAGCGGTGTACACACGCTTCCCGCGGCTCGCGGAACGCCGCAATGTTCCGGCCGGCTCACTGTCGGGCGGCGAACAGCAGATGCTGGCGCTCGCCCCGCTGCTCCAGGACCCGCCGAAGGTCCTGATCGCCGACGAGCCCTCCCTCGGTCTGGCGCCCCGCGTGGTGGACGAGGTGTTCCAGCTGCTCACCGAACTGCGGGACGCGGGCACGGCGTTGCTCCTCGTGGAGGAAAAAGCGGCGGAGATCCTGGGGGTCGCTGACACGGTGGCGTATCTGTCCCAGGGCAAGGTGACGTGGTGCGGACCGCGCTCCGAGGTGGAGGCGGACCGACTGACCGAGGCGTACCTGGGAATCGCCGGGGGTGGTGGGGGGTCGGAGCCGGTGGCCGGGTCCGACGGTGCCGCACCGGATCCCGGACCGGGTTCGGCGCCGGATCCCGGAGCGGATCCCGCACGGGATGCCGCACCGGATCCCGCTCCGGCTGCCGAACCCGCACCCGAGGCGGCCAGCCCCTCCGTTCCCCCGCAGTCGAACGGGGAGGCGAAGGCCGTGGATCACGGTGGGTCCGAGTCGTCGGAGGTGGCGAGGCCATGAGCAGATACCTACTGGAGGCCTCCCGGGTCGGCGTGCGCTTCGGCGGCATCAAGGCCCTCACCGACGTCTCGCTCGGCATCGCACCGGGCGAGGTCTGCGGTCTGATCGGCCCCAACGGGGCGGGCAAGACCACCCTGTTCGACGTGGTCTCCGGCATCCGCAGGCCGGACGAGGGCCGCGTACTCCTCGACGGTACGGACATCACCCGCCGCTCCCCGGTCTGGCGGGCGCGGCACGGGATGCGCCGCACGTTCCAGCGCCAGCAGCTGTTCGGCCAGCTGACGGTGGCCGACAACCTGGTGGTGGCACAGGAGTGGCGCGGAGGGGGCGGCGGTCTCGCAGCCGACCTCCTGTCCTCACCGACCCGCCGCACCCGCGAGAGCGCCCGCCGCTCGCGCGCCGCCGAGGTGCTGCGCTCCTGCGGTCTGGACTCGCTGTCCGGCGAGTACGCGGGCGCGCTTCCCGTGGGCCGGGCGCGCATGGTCGAACTGGCCCGCGCGCTCGCCGACCCGCCCCGTGTCCTGCTCCTGGACGAGCCGGCCTCGGGCATGACGGCCGAGGAGCGCGCCCAACTGGCAGCCGTCATCCGCCACTTGGCCCAGGAGGAGGGCTGCGCCGTCCTCCTCGTCGAGCACAACGTGGCCTTTGTCATGGAGCTCTGCGCCCGGGTGGTGGTCCTCGACCTGGGCTCGGTCCTGGCGGAGGGCACGGCGGCAGAGGTACGGGCGGACCCGAAGGTGAGGGAGGCGTATCTCGGAACGGCGGCGTGATCCAGCCGCCGTCCAGTCGCGCCGGGAATGGGTGGGGTGGGGTGGGGAAAGCCCGCCCCGCCTCTTCCCCACGGCGAGTCCCTCGCCCACAGCGAGCCACACATGACGGAACGCGGACAACCGCCGGGGCCGTTAGGGTCAGCAGGGAACAAACTGGTTCCCGCACCCGGAATGGATCACGCCCCCAGAGGGTTGGACTGGGGCGTACCACCCCACCACGTAAGGATCAAGAGCTCGTGAGCAAGGTCCCCAGCATCACCCTCAACAACGGCGTCGCGATGCCGCAGCTCGGTTTCGGTGTCTGGCAGGTTCCGGACGACGAGGCGGCGCAGGCCGTCGGCACCGCTCTGGAGGCCGGGTACCGCAGCATCGACACCGCCGCCATCTACGGCAACGAGGAGGGCACCGGCAAGGCGCTCAGCGCCTCCGGCATCGCCCGCGAGGAACTCTTCGTCACCACCAAGCTCTGGAACTCCGAGCAGGGCTACGACTCCACGCTGCGCGCCTTCGACACCTCGCTCGCCAAGCTGGGCCTCGACCACGTCGACCTGTACCTGATCCACTGGCCGCTGCCCTCGAAGGACCGGTACGTCGACACGTACAAGGCCCTCGAGAAGATCTACGCGGACGGCCGCGCGAAGGCCATCGGCGTCTCGAACTTCACGGTCGAGACGATGGAGCGCCTGCTCGCCGAGACGGAGATCGTCCCGGTGATCAACCAGATCGAGCTGCACCCCCAGCTCCAGCAGTCCGAGCTGCGCGCCCTGCACGCCAAGCACGGCATCGCCACCGAGGCCTGGTCCCCGCTCGGCCAGGGCAAGGGCCTGCTCGAGGTCCCGACGATCGTCGCGATCGCGCAGAAGCACGGCCGCACCCCGGCCCAGGTCGTCCTGCGCTGGCACCTGCAGACCGGCAACGTGGTGATCCCGAAGTCCGTCACGCCGGCGCGTATCGCCGAGAACATCGACGTCTTCGGCTTCGAGCTCGACGCCGAGGACCTCACCGCGCTCACCGCGCTCGACGAGGGCAAGCGCCTGGGCCCCGACCCGGCCACGTTCGACGTCGCCTGATCCGGACACCGGTCGGACCGGGGCCGCGCACGGCAGGCCCTGAACCCACGAGGAGCCGCCGCCCGTACGCAACGGGCGGCGGCTCTTCGCGCAGGAACGAAGCCACCGCTCAGCCAGTGGGCTCCGCGGCCTGCCCCGCGACCGCCGCCGCGAGCAACTCCCGCACGGTCGGCGGCAGCGGTCCGCCCGCGATGGAGTCCACCAGGTCCTGGGCGAGCCGGTTCAGTTTGATGTTGCCGCGCTGCGACACCTCGACGAGCGCCTGCCAGGCGTCCTCCGCACTCAGCCCGAACGACGCCATCAGCACACCGCGCGCCATGTCGATGACGGGGCGGGTCTCCATCGCCCGCCTGAGCTGGACCACCTCCACGAACAGGTCCTGTACCGCGTCCTGTGGCAGCGCGCCGTCCAAGTGGCCGTTCTCGCTCGGGTCCGCGCCCGTTCCCGTCACATCCGCGGTCAGGAGCAAGGGGCCCGCGTGGGTCACGTCGAGGAGCCTCGCCACTGCGGTACTCACCGCCCGTACCGTGATCGTCTTGCCCTCGTCCAGCGCTTCCTGGCGAATCCGCAGCAGGGCGTTCAGACCCGAGCAGTCGCAGAACCGGACCTTGCTCAGATCGAGTTCGACACCGCCGCGCGAGCGGTAGAGGACCTCCCTGAGCGTGCCTTGCAGCATCAGGACGCCGTGCACATCGATGTCCCCGCCGACCACCACGAGCCAGCGGTCACCGAGGGGGTGGACACCAATCTCGATCGGTGAAGTCCCATGCTCCGGCATGACGTTGGCTCCCCGGGCTCTGCCTGCGCACTCGTCTGTAGAAGCTCGCTTCAAGTTTTGGGACGCGGGCATCGCGCGTCAAGAGATACACGAAATCTCTTTCACCCTTTCGCATTCGTCTATTGGAATGCGCGAAAGCAACGTCCTATCCTGTGCAGATGGGTGCTGTACCTGAACCGCACACGGGGTGGACGTTCCTGACCAACCACGCACGCGTGCTGGCCACGATCGCCGACGATCCCTCGGCCCGTATCCGCGACATCGCCGCGCACTGCCGGCTGACCGAGCGCGCGGTTCAGCGGATCATCGCCGACCTCGAGGAATCGGGTTACCTCTCGCACACTCGACAGGGACGCACCAATACGTACCGCATCGAACCGGGCGCCTCACTGCGGCATCCGGCCGAGGCGGGCGTGACGGTGGCGACGCTCCTGGCGATCCTGGCGCGCCACGAAGCCGCCGGAGCGGAGCTCTAGGGCACAGCGGTCCTTTTCGGGCCCATACGTCCCGTTGCGTCGGTCGCTTCTGCCGACAGCAGAGCGTTCCGGCACGCAACGCCGCGCCCGCACTCCTAGGCTGGAGAGGTGAGCAGCCACAAGAGCACACCCGACGACGCCCGTGTCATCCAGCTGAGGCCCGGCCGGCATCCCGCGCCGCAGGCCGCGCCCGCCAAGGAGCCGCTCTGGCGCGACCTCGTCGGGGACGTGCTGCGCCGTGAACGGCTCGCGCAGCGACGGACGTTGAAGGACGTCTCGGACGAGGCGCGGATCTCGATGCCGTATCTCTCGGAGGTCGAGCGTGGCCGCAAGGAGGCCTCCTCCGAGGTGCTCGCGGCCGCGGCCCGCGCCCTTGGACTCACCCTCGCCGAACTGCTGGGCCGGGTGCAGGGCGAGATCATCAGGCTGACCGCCGCCACCTCGGTCGCGCCCGCGCATGCTTCCACCAGCGTCTCGACGCTCGGCTCGGCCCATGCCTCCACGTTCGGACGGGGCGAGGTCCGCCTCGCGGCCTGACCTCACCCCGACTGCCGTACGGATGCGGGCGGTTCGGACCGCCCGCACCGTCCGCCGGCTCAGGCCGCCCGCACCAGCCGCGGGCTCAGAACCTCGTCCGCGAGCCCGTACGCCACGGCCTCCTGCGCCGTGAACACCTTGTCGCGGTCCATGTCCGCGCGCAGCGTCTCCACGTCGTGGTGCGTGTGCCGGGCGAGCACCTCCTCGACCTGGGCGCGGATCCGCACCATCTCCTTGGCCTGCAGGGCGAGATCGGACACTGTGCCCTGCGAGCCACTCGCGGCGGGCTGCCCGAGCAGCACCCGTGCGTGCTCAAGGACATGCCGCCGTCCCGGATCTCCGCCCGCGAGGAGCACCGCCGCGGTGGAGGCGGCCTGGCCCACGCAGAACGTGGCGATCGGCGCGGTGATGTACGACATCGTGTCGTAGATCGCCATCAGTGAAGTGAACGATCCGCCGGGCGAGTTGAGGTAGATCGAGATCTCGCGCTCGGGTGCCGACGACTCCAGGTGGAGCAGCTGCGCGATGATGACGTTCGCTACACCGTCATCGATCTCCGTACCGAGGAAGATGATCCTCTCGGAGAGCAGGCTGCTGTAGATGTCGGCGACCCGCTCACCGTGCGCGGTGCGCTCGATGACGCTCGGAATCGTGTACTGCCCCATGGTCAGACCCCCAGTCCCATGCGCGGCTTCGCGCTCTTCGGCCGTACGTCGTCGAGGGAGGCGAGCACGCGGTCGACCATCCCGTACTCCTTGGCCTGTTCGGCCGTGAACCAGCGGTCGCGGTCACCGTCGCGGGCGATGGTCTCCGGGCTCTGCCCGGTGTGCTCGGCCGTGATCCGCTCGATGGACTTCTTCATGAACTCCAGGTTCTCCGCCTGGATCGCGATGTCCGAGGTCTGACCGCCGATGCCGGCGGACGGCTGGTGCATCATGATCCGCGCGTTCGGCAGGGCGTAGCGCTTGCCCGGGGCGCCGACGCTGAGCAGGAACTGCCCCATGCTGGCGGCGAATCCCATCGCGAGCGTCGCGACGTCGTTGGGGATCAGCTGCATCGTGTCGTGGATCGCGAGCCCGGCGTGCACGGAGCCGCCGGGGCTGTTGATGTAGAGGCTGATGTCGGTCCGCGAGTCCTCCGCGCTCAGGAGCAGGAGCTGGGCGCACACCCGGTTCGCTGACACCTCGTCGACCTGGGTTCCCAGGAACACGATCCGCTGGCTGAGGAGTTGGGCGGCGAGGTGGTCGTCGTAGTGGCTCGGCGCGGTGTCGCCGTCGCTTGCGTACGGGAGCATCGCTCCTCCTTGTCGTCGAACGGTGGGTGGTGATGTCTCCACCTTCGGCGGCCGGGAGCGTTGCTGTAAGGGATCTTGGCCCTGAGCAGATTCGCCGAGGGCAGAGCGGGCACCGGCACCCGCCCCACCGCGCGGCCGAGCCCTACTTCACTGCGAAGTGGACCGTCTGCGCCCCGAGTACGAACACGTCGTCCCTGTTGTGCACGCTCAGTTCGTCGGCCGGGTCGAGGAGCCGGTCGAGTGCGGCGCGGTCCTCGGCGTCCAGGTGCTCGCCGAGCATCTCGCGGCCTCGCGACAGCATGTCGAGGATGTGCGCGCGGGTTGCGGGCGCGGGCGGGGCCGGCAGGTCGATGAGGTAGCTGCGGGTGGCCGCGGGCCGCAGTCCCGCGGCGCTCAGCATGCCCTGCCAGTCCTCGGTCTCGCGCTTGGTGCCGTGCAGTGACTCACGCATCTCGTTGAACCAGTTGTCGCGTACGACCTCCATACGGTTCTCCAGACCCGGCAGGCCGAAGCCGAAGTCGCGGGGCAGGTAGCGCGCGGAGAGACCGCCTTCGAGCAGCACGAGCATGCCGCCGGGCGCCAGGGATTCGGCGAGCTTGGTGAGCGCGGCCTGCTGGTCGCCCATGTGGTGCAGGGACTGGCCGAGCCAGATGACATCGGCCGGACCGAGTTCGTCCAGACCCTCGGGGAGCTCGGCCTCGTGCGTGCGCACCCGTCCGTCGAGGCCCAGGCGCTTGGCGCGCTCCAGCGCCCGCTCCAGGAGGGGCCTGGCCGCGTCCACCGCGTAGGTCTCGGCGCCGGGGAAGGCCTCGGCCAGGCGGCAGGTCAGCATTCCGGGGCCGGAGCCCGCGTCGATGATGCGGGCGGGTGCGCGGTCGAGCAGGCCGTTGGCGAGATCCTCGACGATCTGGGCGTACTGGGGGCCGTGGACGGTGGCCCGCTGCTCCAGGTACTCGGCCATGGCGCCCCAGTCGAGGTCCTTGCTCTCGTGGGCGTGGGCGTGGGCGTGGCTGTTTCCGTGCCCGCCGTGCCCGCCGTGCCCGCCGTGCCCGGCATGCCCACCGTGTCCGTGCGCCTCGTGCGACTCGTGCGCCCCGTGCCCCTCGCCGCTGCCGTGTCCGCCGTGTGCCATGTCGTCTCCCGCGCGGGTTCGCGTGTCCGTTTCGGTCGCTTCCACCCTCGGCGCCTCATGACGCGATGGCAAGTTCTGTTGCGGTTCCGGCAAAGAGCTGCCGTACGGACTTGCGCCGCGAGCGATGAGTTCGGGCGGCTCGGCAGGTCTGCCCCGTATGACCACTGCCAACGCCATTCGAATCGACACGGGCATCGACACCGGCATCGACATCGGCATCGAGTCGTTCGGTGCCTCCGACGCCCCGCTCGTCCTGCTCGTGGGCGGGACGACGATGCTCTCCTGGCCGGACGCCCTGTGCGAACGCCTTGCCGCCGGCGGACGCCGCGTGGTGCGCTACGACCTGCGCGACAGCGGGAAGTCGACCACGAAAGACCCGGACGCACCCGCGTACACCCTGCGCGATCTCGCCGCCGACGCCGCGGCACTCACCGAAGCCCTCGGCGGGCGGCCCGCCCATCTCGCGGGAATCGGTGTCGGCGGGATGGTCGCGCAGGTGGCCGCGCTCGACCACCCGGCAGCATTCTCCGCGCTCACACTGGTCGGCACACGTGCGGTCGCACCCGGCCCGCCCGACGCCGATCTGCCCGACCACGATCAGGCGACGATGGGCCGTCTCTTCTCGCGCGCGATGCCCGAGTGGACCGACCGTGCGGCGGTGGCGGAGTTCATCGCCGCGGGCGCGGAGATCCTCGGCGACGACCCGGCCGCCGCACGCGCGAACGCCGCGCGCGTCTGGGACCGCACGCCCGACGCGACGCCCCCGGTCCGTCTGGCCAACCAGCTGGGCACGGTGTTCTCCAAGCTGGACTGCACTCCCCGCTGGCGCGAACGCCTGCCGGAGATCAAGATCCCCACTCTCGTCGTGCACGGCCGCCGCAACCGCTTCTTCCCCCTGGGCAACGGCGAGGCGATCGCCCGCGAGATCCCCGGCGCACGGCTGCTCGTACTCGACGAGGCCGCCACGGCGATCCCCGGCACGGCGGTCGAGGAGGTGACCGAGGCGATGCTCGGCCTCGGCTAGACGATGCTCGGCCTCGGCCTCGGCTAGGCGATGCGCGTCCTCGGCCGGTGAAGCGGGCGGTGCGGGCGGCTCGCACCTCGGCCGGTGACGCCGGCGGTGCGGGGCGGGGTGGCTCGCGTCGTAGCCGCGCTATCCGTACGAGGGTCAGTGGCGCCGCAGTGCCACCACCCGGAACCGCGGCTCTCCGCGCGGCACTTCCGGCTCGGGCAGCAGTTCCACCGCGCGCGCCAGCTCCTCCAGTTCCTCGCTGCTCGCCACGACCCGCGAGGCGTACCACCCGGAGCGCAGCACCTCGGCGACCCTGCGCGGTGTCCGCCCCTGCCCCCGCCCGGTGAACCGTGTCTCGCCCGCGAAGCCGAGCCCGTAGGAGCGGGCCACCTCCAGGACGTGTGCTGAGTCGTCCGCCGCCTGCCGCCGCAGGAGCGGCGCGAACAGGGCGTCGACATCGCAGCCGATGTCGTGCCCCGCGTCCTTGTCCACCGTCGCGAGGAACACCCCGCCCGGGCGCAGCACCCGGGCGCACTCGGCGATCACCGGTTCGGCATCGGGCAGCAGGTGCAGGAGCCAGATCGCGGTCACCACGTCGAACGACCGGTCCGCGAACGGAAGCCGCCCGCCGTCGCCGAGCACGATCTTCCCCGGCAGCCGCTCCTCGGCCCGCACCGCCATCCCGAACGCCGCGTCCACACCCACGACTTGCAGCCCTTGCGCCACGAGTCGCTCGGTCACGATCCCTGTGCCGCAGGCCAGGTCGAGCAGCCTGGTCGCCCCGGCCGGCAGCAGCTCCCGTACAGCCGCCGCGGCGGCCTCCGCCCGCGGAACCCCGCCGCGCGTACGGTCGTAGACGGCCGCCTCGGCTGTGTAGTCCAGCACTCAGCTCGCTCCATGTCCGGCGGCCAGCGCCTCCACGCGCTCGGCGAGCGCGAAGTCCAGTGCGGTGACGGCGCCGCCGACGCTGTGGGTGTTCACCGAGAGGCCCACGGTGTTGTAGCCGAGGGTGAGATCGGAGTGATGGTCCAACTCCTCCTGCACTTGGGCGATATGCACCACCATCGCGGTCGCCGCGAAATGCGACCCGAGCCGGTACGAACGCTCCAGACGGTCCTCGGCCAGCGACCAGCCGGGCAGTTCGCGCAGCCGTTCCTCGATGTCCTTCTGCGACAGCGGTTCGACAGACATGACGTACTCCTCGGATACGTGCAGCTCAGACGGGCGCCAGTTACCCGTACGGCCTCCTTCAGCCTCCCACAGACCCGCGAGGACGGATGCTCTACGGTCGTACGTATGACTCTCCTCGCACCCGAACCGGCCCCCGCTCCGCACCGGCAGCCCGCCCCGGCGGAGGGTGCGGGCCCCCTGCTGCGGGCCTGGCGTCAGGAGCGCCGCATCAGCCAGCTGGAGTTGGCCCTGCGCGCCGACTCGTCTGCGCGGCACATCAGCTTTGTGGAGACCGGGCGTTCACGCCCCAGTGAGGACTTTCTGCTGCGGATCGCCGACCATCTCGACATTCCCGTACGAGAACGCAACGCGCTGTTGCTGGCGGCCGGTTACGCCCCGCACTATCCAGAGACCCCGCTGGACGAGCTGGGCACGCTGCGCGAGGGCCTCGAACAGCTCCTGCAGGGTTACGAGCCGTATCCGGCGCTGATCGTGGACGCCACGTACAACGTGATCGCGGCGAACCGTGGGATCGCGATGCTGATGGACGGCCTCCCCGAGGAACTCCTCGCCCCGCCGCTCAACGCGATGCGGCTCACTCTGCACCCCCGCGGCCTTGCCCCCAAGATCCGCAATCTCGCGGAATGGCGGGGGCACTTGCTGCACCAGATGGAGCGGCAGATCGCCCTGCGGCGTTCGGACGCGCTGCGGGAGCTGTACGAGGAGGTGTCGGCGTATCCGGTGGACGATCCCGGTGAGAGCGCCGTGGACTCCTCGCCCGTCGCGTATGTCGCCCTGCCGCTGCGGATCGAACTCGACGGCCGGATGCTGTCCTTCGTCTCATCGATCTCGACGTTCAACACGCCCATGGACGTGACCGTCGCCGAGCTGGCCATCGAGACGCTGCTCCCGGCCGACCCCGCGACGGTCAAGTACCTTCAGTCGATGATGCCTTGAGGCTCTTCAGGCCTTCGTCATCGCGCGCAGCGCGGTGTACTGCAGCGCGGCGAAACCGGCCACGGTGACGGCCTGCATCGGGATCCACACCGTGCCCGCGGTGCTCGGACTGAACCAGAGCACGAGGGCGACGAGACTCATGACCGCCCACGCCAGGTTGATCTCGATGACGGCGCGCACGGGCAGCGCGGGTGGCTGCTGCCGCGCGGCGAGGACACCGACCGCGGCCGCGTAGCCGATCAGCCCGAGCCCGAGCGCGAGCAGCAGCCCGTCGTCGACACCGAGGAGACGGCCGAGCGGCCCGGAGGCGACGGCGTAGGCAAGCCCGTTGGCCCCGGTGACCACGGCATCGAGCCCGAGGAAGAGCCGGAGCGCGGCGCGGGGTTCGCGGGTGCGCAGGGAGCCGGTGAGGGTGAGAGCGGACATGACGGTTACCTCCGACGCGATACGGGTGTGTGGGCCGGCCGCCGAGGAGGAGTGCGCCCCCTCGGTGGCCGGTGACATCAGCTTGGCGGGAGGGGGGTGGGGTGGTCGATTACGTCGGAGGTAATGACGGGGCCCTGCTGCCCGTCCGTCTCTGCGCAGGTCATCGACGATCCGCGCAGAGACGACGAGTTGCGAGGGAGCCAAACAGGGAGCCAGCGGGCCGAAATCCCGCGGTGGAGCCGGCCTTCCCATCACCGCGAAGCTTCGCCCCCGGGATGGCCTCAACGAGACGAAGCTGGTCCTCAACTCCCGCGTGGTCCAAGCCGCCGGGTTCTTGATGCCGGCTTCCTTGAGCAGGCTCCGCATGTTGTCGAGCACGTTCTTCGAACTGCGCTGTCCCTCTGTGCCGTTCGGGAAGACAAGGCCGTCGTCACGCCATTCGACGCCCGCTGCAGCGAACGCCTTCTTCTGACTCGCCCGGTACGACTCGATCACTTCCGCCGCTTGCTGCGGCATCGCATGCGAGCGCCTGCATTTCCTGGTCTTGGTGTCGCCGCGCGAGTGGTGAGCCGTCGGCGACGATGCGTCGCGAACCCTTGCTGCAGACGGCCCGTGGCGCGCCCCAGCCCTTGGACGCCAGCTGGTCAGCACCCGCTCGGTCCGAGGTCATGCGCCCGTCGTGCACCCGCACGAACACCTATGCGCCTTCCTGGGCACCGGAAGGCACGCCACCGTGTCCAGGGAGCGGCATCACATCATCAAACCGAGGGGGAGTCGGTATGGCGAAGTGCGGCGCGCGGACGACGAAGGGCGGCAGGTGCCAGCGGAAGGTCGTGACAGGCACTTCCAGGTGCCCGGTTCATCAAGGTGCCTGGTCGGCCTACGGCGTGGCCCAGCGCAAGGAGAAGGAAGCCAAGGAGAAGAAGCGCAAGATTCGTAAGAAGCGCTAACTGCGGTCGTCGGACGCCAGGATCTGGTCTCAAGGCCGGTCCGCAGGGCCTTCTCTCGGTTCATACAGCGGCCAAGGCACGGTCCGCCCGCAGGCCGCTTCACGCTTGGGCTGGACGATCACTTGCCGGATCCAGTCAGTTACCACCCCTCCTCGGGGGGACCGACTACCTGGGCACCGACCTGGGCCGCCAGCCATGCAGCTCGTGCATCGTGGCCGGGTCGCACATGTATGAAGACGCTGTGCTCAGGTGCCCACTCGTCGCAGTGGATCGTGTGGCTGTTGCACGCCACCTGCAATTCGGCGTACCTGTACTCCTCGTTCAGCCCAAGCTCCGGAACAGCCGGCCATTTCAGGTCGTGCCACAGGACGTAGCACCTTGTGATGTCTGCCCAGGCCCTCAGGGCATCGCTTGCCTGCGCAAGATCTGACACACCTAGGCTCACGTTTGCAGGCAGGGCGGTATGTCCCTCTCCATATAGCTCAACGCTCGTACCAGGAAGGGCCTCTGTGAGGCGCCGGAGCACATCGTCATCGCGAGCCCAGGCGTCCAGATAGCAGCCGTCAGACTTGTACCAGGACGTGATCGCGAGCAACTTCTCCGCGAGCGTCAACGCCTCGGCCAGGTCTGCAGTCCGCAGCACGGGCCATGCACAGGTGATCCCCATGACAGGATCCTGCCAGAACGATCACGTTGCCTGGCGAGAGATAGTTCGAGCCGAAGCTGGCGGCGTCAACCATCAAGCGAAGTCGGAGCGTCAAGCTAAGTCGGAGCGTCAAGCGACGTAGGACACCGTTCCGGATCATGGCGCGGACAAACTTTCCCTACATCATCCAAGGGCCCGCGCGCGGCACGCTCGCGTGTGCGGGCATGAGGTAGGAGACACCCTCCGTGGCTGTGGCGGTCGACAGCGAGGCCCCATGAGCGAGATCGATCAACAGATGACGCAGGTGGAACGCCGCTTCGGCGTGCAGCTGCCCGAGGACTACCGACTCTTCCTCAGGTCGCGCACGAGCATGAGCGAGTTCGTGCCACCGGCCGACGACTACCTCATGCCGGCCTCCGCTGATGAGCTGATCGACATCAACGAGGCCGGGGAGTTCCAGGAGCGATTCCCCGGCAGTCTGGTCATCGGTGGCGACGGTGCCCGCGACCTACTGACCTACGACTTCCGCCGGAGTCCGCCCCCGCTCCTGCTGCTGGACACGTCAGCCAGCAACTGGTCAGCAGCCATCCCGCAGGCGCCATCCCTGACGATCTTCCTGGATCAGTTCCCCGAGACCGGGTGGCTCTGGGGTGACGAGGAGTGAAGCGCACAACCAGCGGCGCCCAAGCGGTGCAGCAGAGAAGTACAGCAACCGTACTGACCACTACCGACCGCAGTAGCCCCTCACCAGCCGCCTGAGCAGCCCAGGAGACCTCGGCGACCGCACTGCCGGCAGTTCGCATCGAGGGGCGCCGAAGTCAGGGCCCCGCAAAGGTTCTCGTCAAGTGCGCGCACTACCTTTGCCGCATGACGCAGAGCAGCGCCAACAGTGACGCCCGCCACCACACTGATGAGTTGCCGCCTCACGAGGTGGTTCTCAGGGAAACAAACTGGGGCGCGTCGGAAACAGCTTTCGGGTCCGGGGAGGACCTACCCGAGGTGCTGATGCGGTTGCTGGAGCCTGACGCCAAAGTTCAGGTGACGGCCCTGCGGCAGCTTACTGAATTGGTCAACCATCAGAACTCGATCTACGAGGCCACTGCACCCACCGCTGCCTACGTGGCCGGCATCCTCAACCATCCAGCCGCGATGACCAGGCGCCCTTACCGCAATGTGCCCATGCGCGCGACGCTACTGAAATGGTTGCGCTCTGTAGTCGACGACGCGTCCGACGACGTCATCGCACGCACGAAACAGTTCTTCCCGGACTTCCGCGTCGCCAATAGCCCCCTGGCCGCTCTGCGGGATATGCGCCCGATGCTCTACCAAGCCGTCGTGCCCTTCCTCAACGACAGCCACGAGGATGTGTACGAGGCCGCTGCGACCACCGCGGTCATCTTGGCCGAACACCCGGCACTCGCCGAGAATCGCGGCCCCCTCACCGCGCACGCCCTCCGCCTCCTCGACACAAGCCACAACGTCGCCAGCCGACGCATCGCCTGGAGTGCGCTCGATACATGGGGCCACGACCTGTCCGACTTGGTTCCGCCCGAGGAGCCAGAGAACAACTGGGCTCTTCACAGCGACGATCGCGTCTGCCTCGAGCCGCCCTTCTAGGCAGACCACAGCATGAAGGCGGCAGACCGTCGTGTCGCATGCGGGTCGACGTTGTAGCCAGCAGCCAGAACCGCAGTGCCATTCCCCAGGTCACGCCATGATCACCCGATAGCCCCAAGACGCCTTCCAAACACTCGGCCACACTCGTCGTCCCCCCTGCCGCCTCCTGCCGGCTCCGCTACAGCGCGTCGCTGCGAGTGAGAACCAACTCGTCAGCGCGCAGCGTCCACGGGGAGCCAATCGAGGAGCCACGTCCAGCGACATCGCATGGAGTCCGATGGACCGCCCTGGTCAGTGGCCGGACAAGGGCCGGTGGTGGAGCGGGCTCCACCACCGCTTGGGGAGTCCTCTGTCTCGTTGCGGTACCTGTGCACTTGCGACCGTTGGCCTGAAGCACCCGGTTCAGGAAGGCGGACGAGATGTTCAGGCGTCGTACGGCAGAGACGGTGGTGGCCCCATGCGTGGCGGCCCTAGAGCTGGACGGGGTGAGCCGTGAGTACCGCAAGGGGGTGTGGGCGCTCGACGAGGTCACCTTGCATGTGCCCGCCGGACGGCTGGTCGCCGTCATGGGCCGGTCCGGTTCGGGCAAGTCGACACTGCTGCAGTGTGCGGCGGGGCTCGACCGGCCGAACGCCGGGACCGTACGGATCGGGGGCACGGATCTGTCGGGCCTCGACGAGGCCGCACTGACCCGGGTGCGGCGCGACCATGTGGGATTCGTCTTCCAGTCACTGAATCTGGTGCCCTCGTTGAGCGTCCTGGAGAACGCGGGACTGCCGCTGCTGCTGGCCGGCGAGGACCACGGCTGGAGTGAGCGCGCGCTGATGGCCCTGTCCTCGGTGGGTCTCGCCGATCGCGCCGAGGACTCTCCCGCCCGGCTCTCCGGCGGCCAGCAGCAGCGGGTCGCGATCGCGCGTGCGCTGGTCACCGAGCCCGCGGTGGTCTTCGCGGACGAGCCGACGGGCGCGCTGGATCCGGTGACGGCGGCGGAGGTGCTCGCACTGCTGCGCGACGCGGTGGACGACGGGGGCCGCACGGTCGTGATGGTGACGCACGATCCGGGGGCCGCGCAGTGGGCGGACGAGGCGGTGTTCCTGCACGAGGGACGGCTCGCGGGGCGGATCGAACAGCCGGATACGGCTCAAGTGCGTGAGGCTCTGCGGGAGTTGGGGCACGCACCCCTGTGGCAGTCATGAGCAGCGCTCAGGCCCTCCTCGCCGCTCGCGCCCGCCGGGTCCATCGCCGGGCCTGGACGGCCTTCGCGGCCGCCCTGGTACTCGCCTCGGCGCTGCTCGGCTCGTTCGCGCTCGCGATCACGTCGACGGCCCTCGGGCATGCGCGTGTGGAGCGGTACGCGGGGGCGCCCGTAGTGGTGGCGGGTGATCAGACCACCCGTTACACGGCGAAGCCGTGGGGTTCGGACGCCGAGACGGTGAGCGCGGTGCTCACCGAGCGGGTACGCCTGCCGAGTTCGACGCTCGACGTTCTGCGGAAGGTGGACGGGGTGCGGGCCGTGGTGCCGGACCTGTCCGTACCACTGAGGTCCACGGTCGACGGGCGGGAGTTCCACGGCCACCCTTGGGGTGCGGCCGAGTTGGGCCCGTACAAGCTCCTGAAGGGGCGCGCGCCCGCCGCAGCCGACGAGGTCGTCGTCTCCGCCGGCGAAGGCCGGTCGCCAGGCGAGCGGCTGCGTCTGCGCGGATACGGCGAGGCGCACACGTACGACGTCGTCGGTGTCACGGAGGGCGAGGGCGCCGCCTACTTCACGGACTCGCAGGCGCGCACGCTGGCGGGCCACCCGGGGTCCGTCGACGCCATCGGAGTGCTGCCCCGACCCGGCGTCAGCAGCGGCCAGTTGTACGAAGGGGTGCGTGCCGCCCTCGACGAGGCGGGCGCCCGCGATGTGAGCGCGCCGCACCGGGCGAAGGGCGATGCGCGGCCGCTGCGGGTTCTGACCGGGGACGGACGCGGTCTGGCCGAGCAGCTGGACGCTCCGGCCGCACGGACCGGGGCACTCGAGCTCCTCGCCGCCATCTCCGCCACCGTGGCCATGATCGCCTTCCTCGTGATCTCCTCACTTACGGCCCAGGCCCTGCGCCAACGCTCCGGCGAACTCGCCCTGCTGCGGGCCGTGGGCGCCTCGCCCCGCCAGCTGCGGGCGGCGGTCGGGCGCGAGGTGCTGCGCGTCTCCGTACGTCCCGCGCTGATCGGCGCACTCGTCTCCGTACCGGCCTTCCTCGGTCTGCTCCATCTCCTTCGCTCCGGCGGCGCACTGCCCGCCGGCCTCGAACTTCCCACTCCTGCCTGGCTGTTCACCGCACCTTTGGTGACGGCCGGCCTCACGATCGGCGTGGCACGGCTTTCCGCGCTGTTCGGGTGTGCCCGCGCCGCGCGGATCCGGCCGGCCCTCGCCCTCGGCGAGGCGCACGGCGCCGCGACGGACAGCGGGCAGGGACGCCGTATCGCCGGGCTCGTACTCCTTGGTCTCGGCGCAAGCTCGGCAGGGGTCTCCGTGACGCAGAGCGGCGCCACCGCGGCAACGGCGGCGAGTACGGCGGCGCTCACGATGGTCATCGGCTGTGCGGTGCTCGGACCGTGGCTCGCGCGCGGCGCGCTGGCGGTGCTCGGTCCTGTGCTGCGGCGACGCGGACCCCAAGGCAAGCTCGCCGCCGCCGAATTGACCGCGAACATGCCCCGCTTCGGCGCGGCGATTACCCCGATCGTGCTGGTGACGGCCTTCGTGGTCGTACAGCTCGGCGCGGGTGCCACGATGCGGCACACCGGCGAGCGGCAGGCCACGGCGGCCCTGCACGCCGACCTGAAGGTGACGGGCGGCGGATCTCTCGACGCGATCCGCCGCACGCCGGGTGTCAGGGCAGCGACTCGGATCGTCCGCAGCACCGTGGTCGTGGCCGGCAAGGAGGCGGGCTCGCCCGAGCTCGACCGGCTCCCGGTGCTCGGAGTCACCCGCGAGGGCCTGACCCACACGCTCGACCCGAGGACCGTCAAGGGCTCACTGGACGATCTGCGCCCGGGCACCGTCTCGGTCGGCAGCGACCGCGCCCGGGCCCAGGGCCTGCACGTCGGCTCGCAGGTGCAGGTGCGCTTCGGTGACGGCGTGGAGCGCACGCTCGGCGTGGCGGCCGTCCACGAACGGGGTCTGGCCCTGGGCGAGTTGCTGTTCTCGTACGCGGAGCTGGCCCGCCACGTGTCCTCCCCCGACGCCGTGGACGTGCTCGTGGCGACGGATCCCGGTGCGGACATCGCGGCGGTACGTGCCCGGCTGAGCCAGGCCGTCGGCAGCGAGGTGACCGAGACCCGGCCGCTCCATCTCACCCTCCCCGACCATGCGTTGAACGACCGGCTGAGCGGGATCGCCGTGGCGGCGATCGGCGGCTTCACGATGATCGCCGTGCTCAGCACCCTCAGCTTGATCGGCGTGGGCCGCCGCCCCGGCCTGCGCCTGCTGCGCAGGGTCGGAGCCGGACGGGACCAGGTGCGCGGGATGCTCCGCACCGAGGCCGCCGTCGTGACCCTGACGGGCCTGACCGTGGGGACGGCCGTGGCTGCGGTGCCGCTGCTCGCGTTCAGCTTCGCAACGTCCCGTACGCTCCCGCATCTCCCCCTCGCCCAGGCCGCGTTGATCACCGCGGCCGTTTCCGCGACCGCTTGCGCGGGCACCCTTCTGCCGACCCGCTCGGCCTCACGGTGACCAGTCGGTGAACTTCGAGTCGGTTGCCGGTCGCGGCCTCTCAGGGGGTGCACACCGCAAGCGCCGGGGTGTCGCGGGTGCGGATGCCGGGCAGCCAGGCGCGACCCGATGCGGCGCTTTCGAGACGGACTCTGTACCAGCGAGTGCTCTTGGCCCCGATCTCGTCGACGACCTCGTCCCCGTCGTACAGGACACAGTCGGCCTTCAGCACGTCGCCGTGCCACACCCGTTGGCCCACCACGTTACGGGCGTCGTAGTTGCGCCGTGGATCGACCGCGAGGCCGATACTGCAGCCCGGAGCCCTGTCGGTGCGTTTGCTGCAGCGCTCGTCGATGTTGAAGACCCGCACAGGGGTGGTGGGCCCGATGCCTTCTCCCGGACTGCCCGCCTGTCCGGAAGCGTCCGGCCGGTCGCCGCGCAGCACGACGAGCACGACGACACCGGTCGCCGTCAGGCCGGCGGCCGTCGCGAGCGTGATCCTGCGGCGGTGCGAGCGGCGTGATGGTTCGCGTGGTCGTCCCCGTCGGCCCGAGGGCGCCGCGGGTGGCATCGTGACCGGGTCGTCATCGTCGGCTGCGGCCGTCGGCACCGGGCCGGGAGTGGTCGATGACCGCGCGGTATCGGCGAGTGCCCAGTGCCGATGCAGGTCCCGCAGTTCCTCGCCGCTCGCACCACAGGCCTTGGCGAGTGCGTGGGCAACGCCGTAGCCGGTGGGAACCTTGGCTCCGGAGCAGTAGCGATGAAGGCTTGAGCTGCTGATGCCGGTCCGCCTCGCCAGCTCTTCGAAGCTGATACCGGCACGCTCTTTGAGCACCCGGAGCTGGGCGGCGAACCGTTCGGCTTCCTCGGATTGCACAACGTGACCTCGCACGCTCCCACGACCTGCGCGTCAAGCCGCTTCCCGGCATCCCACCCGCATCCCAGCGGGCCAGCAGGACCGCAGGTCGCAGCCACAGACTCAGCCCACCGTCCCATCTCGCCGCGCTCGCTTGCAAGGCCGCCCGGCGGCTCGCGAGCGTTGGTGGCGGAACAAGGAACAGCACCATCACGGGGAAGGAACCAGAAGATGCGACACAGTCACACATTCGCCGGACTCGCCGTCGCGGCGGTCGGCGTCATGGCGTTCGCGGGGCCGGCAACCGCACAGATGTCAGCGGAGCCCGGTGAGGCCGACGCTCTCGCGTGCGGCAGGGGGAAGGTGTTCCTCGATGGAATCCGGGCGCTCGACGTGCTCGAAGAAGGCCGGCGGGACGAGGTCTACATCCGGAACCAGAACGGCGTGAAGATCTGGCCGCGGACCGCCGCCTACGTGTCCATGGCCGAGGGCCAGCGGGTCGAGGTCGACAAGTGTGTCCCGGTCGGCACCACGCTCAGGCTCTGGGACGACGACGGACCCCTCAACCCCGATGACTTCATGGGCATCACCAGGGTCCTCAGCGAGTCGACCGCCAACAAGCTCTTCGACAACGGCTCGAGCCTCTACCGGCTCGGGATGGTCGCCTGACCTGCGTCTCCGGAGGTCCCGATAGGGACCTCCGGAGATCCGTCCTGAACACTCAGTGAGCCGCGTCGAGCCGGGCCCGCTGCTCCGCGCTGAGCTCCAGGTCCACCGCGGCCAGGTTCTCCTCCAGCTGCTCCAGCGAGGACGCTCCCGCGAGCGGAACCGTCGGGATGTCGCTGTCGATCAGCCAGGAGAGCACGACCTGGTTCACCGTCGCGCCGGTCTCCTTCGCCACCTCGTCGAGCACGGCACGGCGCTTGGTGGTGCCGGAGTGCTCCAGCGGGTAGTCGAGGGGCTTGTCGGCGCGGGTGTAGGCGCCGGCGAGCAGCGGGCTGTAGGCGACGAGGGTGAGTTCCCTGTGATCGCGCACATAGCTCTGCAGCTCGCCGGTGAAGACGCCGATGTCGCCGTCCTGCGAGAGCTGGCCGGGGATGTCGGCGCGGCGGCGCAGATACGTGTGGTGGTACTGCAGCACCTCGTAGCCGGGCAGACCGGCTGCGGCCGCGATGGCGCGGGCCCGCTCGACCTTCCACGCCCAGTGGTTGCTGACACCGAGCATGCCGACGGCGCCCTCCTCGACGAGCGCGGCGAAGCCCTCGACGGTCTCCTGCAGCGGGGTCTTCGGGTCCTCGATGTGCGCGTAGAGCAGATCGAGCTTCTCCATCCCGAGCCGCTCCCGGCTCCCCTCCGCTGCCTCGCGGATCGCCTTGGCGCTCAGCCCTTCGGGGTTGTCGGTGTAACTGGTGCCGGGGGCCAGCGGCCGGGCACCGAGCTTGGTGGCGATGACGACCTCGTCGCCGATCCCGCGGCTGCGCCGCCAGTTGCCGATGACGGTCTCGCTGTCGCCGCCCTGGCCGCCGTTGAACCAGAACGCGTAGTTGTTGGAGGTGTCGATGAAGTTGCCGCCGGCCTCGACGAACCGGTCGAGGATCGCGAAGGCGGTCGTCTCGTCGGTCCGGGTGCCGAACAGCATGGCCCCGAGGCTGAGCACGCTGACCTCGCGGCGGGTGGCGGGGTTGCTGCCGAGGGTGCGGTAACGCATGGGTGTCCTCCCTGGTGGACCGCGGTGTGCGGGCCATCTGCGAAGAAGTCTGCTTGTTGAAGTGCACGCGAAGGCAAGGACTTTGTCGCGTGGACCCGCGCCTCGGCTAACGTCGGGAGAGTGCAGGATGCCTTCCAGTCGCTCACATACGCGGAAGCGTGCCAGGACTGCGGTGCTCGGACCGAGTGCCGTGGCGTACAGGCGTTGACCGCGGGCCGTCTGCGGTGGGACGTCGAGTCGCTGTGCCCCGGCTGCGGGGCCGAGTTCGCTGCCTGCGACGGTGAGATCCCGCCCGAACGCCGCGAGCAGATGCTCGCTGTGCACGGTCCGCGGGCGCTTCGGACGACCGAGGAAACGGCGGACCGGATCGCGATCATGCGAGTGCTGCGTGGCGAGTTCGGCCTGCACGTCTCGGAGGCCAAAGAGGCAGCGCGCATGGTCCTCAACGGCCAGTACACAGGCACGCTGCCCGAGATGGAGCTGCTGGCCGGGAGGCTGCGGGAGCGTGGGGTCGGCGTGACCGTCGTCAGCACCGAGTGCACCGAGTGCACCTCGAACTCTACCCGTTCAGATAAGCCAGCACCGCCCGCACCCGCCGATGCCCGCCCTCCGTGGGCGGAAGCTCCAGCTTGGTGAAGACGTTGCCGATGTGCTTGTGGACCGATCGCTCCGTGATGACCAACGACTTGGCGATCGTGGCGTTGTCGTGGCCCTCGGCCATGAGCTGCAGAACCTCGCGCTCGCGCGCGGTGAGTGAATCGAGGGGCGAGTCCTGACGGCGGCGCGAGAGGAGTTCCGTGACGACCTCGGGGTCCAGAGCCGTACCGCCCGAAGCCACCCGCTCCAGCGCGTCGAGGAACTCGTCCACCCGGCCCACCCGGTCCTTGAGCAGGTAACCGACGCCCCGCGCCCCGCCCCCCAACAGTTCGGTCGCGTACGTCTCCTCGACGTATTGAGACAACACGAGGACCGGGAGGTCAGGGAGCGACGAGCGCGCCGCGAGCGCCGCCCGCAGCCCCTCGTCGCGGAAGCCGGGCGGCATCCGTACGTCCAACACCGCCACATCCGGCCGGTGTTCGAGCAGCAGCGGCAGGACCTCGGGGCCGGTGGAGGCGACGCCCGCGACCTCGTGCCCCGCCGACCGCAGAAGCAGCACGAGCCCCTCCCGCAGCAGGACGTTGTCCTCGGCAATCACCACGCGCACGGCAGCTCCACTTCGATCTCGGTCGGCCCTCCGACAGGGCTGGTCAAGGACACGGTGCCATCAAGTGCCGCGACCCGGCGACGGATGCCGAGCAGACCGCTGCCGGCCGACTCGTCCGCGCCACCGCGGCCGAAATCCCGTACGCGGACCGTCAAATGCCCCGGTGTACGCACGAGTTCCACGCGGGCGCGGGTCGCCCCGCTGTGCTTGGCCGCGTTCGTGAGCGCCTCCGCGACCGCGAAGTAGGCGGCGGCCTCGACGGCGGCCGGCGCACGCGGACCGTCCGCCACACCGTCGGCGGACACCTCCACGGACAGCCCGCTGGAGGCCGCGAGCGCCCGTACCGCCCCGTCCAGACCACGGTCCGTGAGCACGGGCGGATGGATGCCGCGTACGACATGACGCAGTTCCGCGAGGGCCTGTTCGGCCTGGTCCTGCGCGTCGTCGAGCAGCTTGCGCGCGGTCTCCGGATCGCGTTCGTAGGCACGTTTGGCCAGCCCGATCCGCATCGAGAGGGCGACGAGCCGCGCCTGGGTCCCGTCGTGCAGATCGCGCTCGATCCGGCGCAGCTCGGCCCCGTGCGCGGCGACCGCGCCCGCCCGGGTCTCGGTGAGCTGCTCCACACGCTGGGCCAGATCGGCTCCGGGCGGGGGCTTGAGCAGCCCACGGGACCAGGAGCACGCGAGATCGGCGAGGACGTCGAACACGGGCAGCACTACGGGCCGCCGCCCGAGCACACCGCACCAGACGCCGTCGACGACGATCGCGGGCACCCACAGGAGCAGGGCGAGGTAGCCGAGGACCAGGCCGTAGAGCAGCTGGGCGACCGCCCAGCGCAGGTCACGGTAGGTGGCGGGGTCGGTGGTCGCGTGCCGCAGGCGTTCGGCGAGGGGCCCGGTGAGCGGCAGGTACGCCTGCGGCACACCTTCTCCCGTACGGGCTCCCACGCGGCGCCGTTCGAAGGACGCGAAGCGCCGTACCGTCTGCACGGTCTCGGGCAGGATGCCCGCACCGACCACGAGCAGAGTCGCGGCGAGCCCGAGCAGCAGCAGCCCGAGCATGAGGTAGCAGGCAAGGCTGACCACGGCACCGATCAGCAGGTGCCGGGTGGCGAGCCATGCCCGTCGTATCGCCGCGTCCATGGTCATCAGGCTAAGCGTCCTGGAACTCCGGCCTTCGGCCGCGCTCAGGCCTGCTGCTTGTCGCGCAGCAGCCACAGGCCCACGGCGGAACCCAGGAAGACCACACCGGTCGGGATGGACACGGCGACCTGCGTCAGACCGTCCCACACGAAGCTGGTGGAGACATTGACGACGAGGGCGACGACGAGCAGCAGCCACAGAAGGGGCTTCATGAGGGACTCCAGGGAGAGAGGCGATCTTGACGTGTTCCATCCTGGCGACCGCCCCGGTGCCGCGACGACAGTGCCCACCGGTCGATACATGGTGTAGCTCGCTACACCCCCGCTACACCCCCGCAGCGCCCCGTACCGCCCGTACGGCCCCCGCCGAAATGTGCCGTCCGACCAGCGGACCTACCGTCGCCTCATACGTGTCCGCACGTGCCGACCGAGGGAGCCGAGCGGTGACCGACCAAGTGACCGAGCCGGGCGCCGCGCTGTTGCGCGCCGGGAAGTTCTTCCGGCGCGGCGAGGCCGCCCCCGACATGCACAGCGTGCAGCTCAAAGGTGGTCGGCAGGCCGACACCTTCTACCGTGACCGCTGGAGCCACGACAAGGTCGTGAACTCCACGCACGGCGTGAACTGCACCGGTTCCTGCCGCTGGAAGGTGTACGTCAAGGACGGCATCATCACGTGGGAGACCCAGCAGACGGACTATCCGTCGGTGGGTCCCGACCGCCCGGAGTACGAGCCGCGCGGCTGCCCCCGTGGCGCGGCATTCTCCTGGTACACGTACTCGCCGACCCGGGTCCGCTACCCGTACATCCGCGGCGTCCTCCTGGACATGTACCGCGAGGCGAAGGCACGGATCGGCGACCCGGTGCAGGCCTGGGCCGACATCCAGGCCGATCCGGCCAGGCGCCGCACGTACCAGCAGGCGCGTGGCAAGGGCGGGTTGGTGCGCGCCACCTGGGACGAGGCCTTGGAGATCGTCGCGGCGGCGCACGTCAACACGATCAAGCAGTACGGCCCGGACCGTATCGCCGGCTTCTCGCCGATCCCCGCGATGTCGATGGTCTCGCATGCGGCGGGCGCCCGGTTCATGAGCCTCATCGGCGCCCCGATGCTCTCCTTCTACGACTGGTACGCGGACCTTCCCGTCGCCTCCCCGCAGGTCTTCGGGGACCAGACCGACGTCCCCGAGTCGGGCGACTGGTGGGACGCCGCGTATCTGATGATGTGGGGCTCCAACGTCCCCGTGACCCGTACCCCCGACGCGCACTGGATGGCCGAAGCCCGCTACCGCGGCCAGAAGGTGGTCGTCGTCGCGCCGGACTACGCGGACAACGCGAAGTTCGCCGACGAGTGGCTGCACCCGCACCCCGGCACGGACGCGGCGCTCGCGATCTCCATGGGGCACGTGATCCTCAAGGAGTTCTTCGTCGACAAGAAGACGGACTTCTTCGACGACTACGTGCGCAAGTACACCGACCTGCCGTTCCTGGTGACGCTCGTCGAGAAGGACGGCGCGTACGTCCCATCGAAGTTCCTGCGCGCCAGCGACATCGGGCAGGACAGCGAGGCCGCCGAGTGGAAGACGGTGGTTCTCGACGAGACCACCGGGCAGCCTGCCGTACCCAACGGCTCGCTGGGCTTTCGCTGGACCGAGTCCGGCAAGGGCAAGTGGAACCTTCAGCTCGGCGCGATCACCCCTCAACTGACGCTCCACGGGAACGAGTTCGCGACCGGCGTCGAGGTGCTGCTCCCCCGCTTCGACACCGAGGGCGGCGAGCACGGTCAGGGCCGCGGCGAGATCCTCACCCGCGGTGTGCCGGCCACGCGGCTCGGCGGCCAGGACGGCCCCCTCGTCACGACGGTCTTCGACCTGCAGCTCGCCCAGTACGGCGTCGCGCGCGAGGGCCTGCCCGGTCAGTGGCCCGCCTCGTACGACGACGCCGAGACCCCCGGCACCCCGGCCTGGCAGGAGGCGCACACCTCCGTACCCGCCGCGCAGGCCATCAAGATCGCCCGGGAGTTCGCACAGACCGCCGAGAAGTCCCGCGGCCGCTGCATGATCCTGATGGGCGCCGGTACCAACCACTGGTTCCACTCCGAGCAGATCTACCGGTCCTTCCTCGCGCTGCTCCAGCTCACCGGCTGCCAGGGCCGCAACGGCGGCGGCTGGGCGCACTACGTCGGCCAGGAGAAGTGCCGCCCGGTGACCGGCTGGGCGACGCTCGCCGGCGCCGGTGACTGGTCGAGGCCGCCGCGGCAGATGATCGGCGCGGCGTACTGGTTCCTCAACACCGACCAGTGGCGTTACGACAAGTTCCAGGCCGATGTGCTCGCCTCGCCGCTCGGCGAGGGCCGTTTCGAGGGGATGACGGGCGCGGACTGCCTCGCCCTGTCGGCCCGTTCGGGCTGGATGCCCTCGTATCCGACCTTCAACCGCAACCCTCTGGAGCTCGCCGAGTCCGGGGACCCGGTGGCGGACACGGTCGCGGAACTGAAGGCCGGCACGCTCAAGTTCGCCTGCGAGGACCCGGACGCCGAGGAGAACTGGCCGCGGGTCGTCACCCTGTGGCGCGCCAACCTGCTCGGCTCGTCCGCGAAGGGCGCCGAGTACTTCACCAAGCATCTGCTGGGTACGCACTCGTCCTTGAGGGCCGAGGAGGCCGGTCCCGACGTACGGCCGCGTGATGTGAAGTGGCACGAGGACGCGCCGGAGGGGAAGCTCGACCTCCTGCTCTCCCTGGACTTCCGGCAGACGTCCTCGACACTGCTCAGCGATGTCGTCCTCCCGGCCGCCACCTGGTACGAGAAGCACGACCTCTCCACCACGGACATGCACCCCTTCGTGCACTCCTTCACCCCGGCCGTGAACCCGCCCTGGCAGGCCCGCACCGACTTCGACACCTTCCTCGGACTCGCCCGTAAGTTCAGCGAGTTGGCCCGCCCGCACCTCGGCACCCGCAAGGACCTGGTGGCCACGGCCCTTCAGCACGACACCCCGGGCGAGATCGCCCAGCCCGGCGGTGTGGTGCTCGACTGGAAGCGCGGCGAGTGCGAGCCGGTGCCCGGCAAGACGATGCCGAACCTGGCGGTCGTCGAGCGGGACTACACCGCGATCGGCGAGAAGTTCGCCGCGCTCGGGCCGCTGGTCGAGAAGCTGGGCCTGCCCGCGAAGGGCATCGCGCTCCAGCCCGACCAGGAAGTCGAGGAGCTCAAGCACCTCAACGGCACCGTTCGCGGCGGCCCCGCGGACGGGCGGCCGCTGCTCGACACCGCCATCAAGGCGGCCAACACCATCCTCGCGCTGTCCGGCACGACCAACGGCCGGCTCGCCACCCAGGGTTTCCACACCCTGGAGAAGCGCACCGGCCAGGAGATGGCGCACCTCGCCGCCGAGCACGAGGGCAAGCGCATCACGTACGCCGACACGCAGGCCGCGCCCATCCCCGTCATCACCTCACCGGAGTGGTCCGGCAGCGAGTCGGGCGGCCGGCGCTACACCGCCTTCACCCTCAACACCGAGCATCTGAAGCCCTGGCACACCCTCACCGGACGCCAGCACTTCTTCCTCGACCACGACTGGATGCACGAGCTCGGCGAGGCGTTGATCGTCTACAAGCCCCCGCTCGACATGCACCGGCTCTTCGGTGAGCCGAGGCTCGGCGCGGACGGCACGAAGGAAGTCACCGTCCGGTATCTGACCCCGCACAACAAGTGGTCCATCCACTCCGAGTACCAGGACAACCTGTTCATGCTGTCGCTCTCGCGCGGCGGCCAGTGCATCTGGATGTCCCCGCAGGACGCCGACGCGGTCGGGGTGAAGGACAACGACTGGATCGAGGCGGTCAACCGCAACGGTGTGGTGGTGGCCCGCGCGATCGTCTCGCACCGGATGCCGCAGGGCACGGTCTACATGCACCACGCGCAGGAGCGCACGGTGGGCGTCCCGAAGACGGAGACCACCGGCAAGCGGGGCGGTATCCACAACTCGCTCACCAGGGTCCTGATGAAGCCCAGCCATCTCATCGGCGGCTACGCCCAGCTCTCCTGGGCGTTCAACTACCTCGGCCCGACGGGCAACCAACGCGACGAGGTCACGGTCATCCGTCGCCGCTCGCAGGATGTGGAGTACTGAGATGCGCGTGATGGCCCAAGTGGCGATGGTCATGAACCTCGACAAGTGCATCGGATGCCACACCTGCTCGGTCACCTGCAAGCAGGCGTGGACCAACCGGACCGGCATGGAGTACGTCTGGTTCAACAACGTCGAGACCCGGCCCGGTCAGGGCTATCCGCGGCGTTACGAGGACCAGGAGAAGTGGCAGGGCGGCTGGGTCCTCAACAAGCGCGGTGCGCTCAAGCTCAAGAACGGCGGCCGGATCAAGAAGCTCACCCACATCTTCTCCAACCCGAAGCTGCCGGAGATCAAGGACTACTACGAGCCCTGGACGTACGACTACAAGAACCTCACGGACGCCCCGCTCGGCGACGACTACCCGGTGGCGGAGCCGCGCTCGCTGATCACGGGCAAGCCGATGAAGATCGAGTGGTCCTCGAACTGGGACGACAACCTGGGCGGCGCCACCGAGCACGGTTCACAGGACCCCATGATCGAGAAGGTCCGTGAACAGGCCGCCGAGAAGGTCAAGTTCGCCTTCGAGCAGACCTTCATGTTCTATCTGCCGCGGATCTGCGAGCACTGCCTCAACCCGGCGTGCGTGGCCTCCTGCCCCTCTGGCGCGATGTACAAGCGCAACGAGGACGGCATCGTCCTCGTCGACCAGGACCGCTGCCGCGGCTGGCGGCAGTGCGTGACCGGCTGCCCGTACAAGAAGGTCTACTTCAACCACGCCACCGGCAAGGCCGAGAAGTGCACGATGTGCTACCCGCGCCTCGAAGTCGGCCTGCCGACGGTCTGCTCCGAGACCTGCGTGGGCCGGCTGCGGTATCTCGGTGTGATCCTTTACGACGCCGACAAGGTGACCGAAGCCGCGTCCACGAAGGACGACAAGGCGCTCTACGAAGCGCAGTTGGGGGTCTTCCTCGACCCGGACGACCCCGAGGTCCAGCGGGCCGCCGAGAAGGCCGACATCCCGTACGACTGGATGGAAGCCGCCCGCCGCTCCCCCGTGCGCGCGCTGATCAGCAAGTACAAGGTCGCGCTTCCGCTGCACCCGGAGTACCGCACCATGCCGATGGTCTGGTACATCCCGCCACTGTCCCCCGTCGTCGACGCCCTCACCGAGACCGGTCACGACGGCGAGGACGCCGGCAACCTGTTCGGCGCGATCGACACCCTCCGTATCCCGCTCGAATATCTCGCCGAGATCTTCACCGCGGGCGATGTGGCCCCCGTCCGCTCCTCGCTCAACAAGCTCGCCGCGATGCGCTCCCACATGCGGGCCATCAACCTCGGCGACCGGCCCGACCACTCGATCGCCGACTCGGTGGGCATGAGCGCGCAGGAGATCGAGGAGATGTACCGCCTCCTCGCGATCGCCAAGTACGAGGACCGCTATGTGATTCCGACCGCGGCGGTGGGCGACGCGAAGGCGCTGGAGGAGTCCGCGCTCCCCGACACCTGCTCGCTCGACCACGAAGGCGGTCCGGGGATGGGCGGCGACGGACCGTTCGGCGCGGACTCCGGCGCAGGCTCCGGCAAGAAGCAGCTGCCGATCGTCTCGATCGAGAACTTCCACGCGGCCCGTAAACGCCAGACCTCCGACGAAGAGCCCGCCGATGTGAGGGAGCAGCAGTGAGTGACGCGGTTCTGTACCAGGCGGCCTCGTTCTGCCTGTCGTATCCGGACGACGAGTTCCGTACGCGGCTGCCGCTCCTTCGCCAAGCCGCCCCGGAGCTAGGGGAGTTCCTCGCCTTCGCCGACGAGACCGACCCCACCGAGCTCGCCGCGCACTACGTGAAGGTCTTCGACTTCAAGAACCGGCACAGCCTCTATCTGAGCTGGTGGCGCGACGGCGACACCCGGCGGCGCGGGATGACGCTCGTCGGATTCAAGCAGGCGTACCGCGAGCATGGCCTCGAGTTCTCCGACGAGGAGCTCCCAGACTTCCTGCCGGCCGTTCTCGAGTTCTCCGCGAAGGTCGACACCCGGCTCCTGCTCGAATTCCGGCCCGGTCTCGAACTGCTGCGGCTCGCCCTCACCGATCACGGCACGCCCTACGCAACGGTGCTCGACGCCGTCTGCGCCACACTGCCGGGGCCGTCCCCCAAGGACAAGGCCGCGGCGATGGCGATGATCAAGTGCGGTCCGCCGATGGAGACCGTCGGCCTCGAACCCTTCACCCTCGTGGGAGAGCCCTCATGAACACGCTCCTTTGGGGGGTCCTGCCGTATGTCGCCGTCGCGCTCCTGATCGCGGGCACGTTCTGGCGGTTCAAGTACGACAAGTTCGGCTGGACCACCCGCTCCTCGCAGGTCTACGAGTCGAAACTGCTCAACATCGCCTCGCCGATGTTCCACTACGGGCTCCTGTTCGTGCTTGTCGGGCATCTGATGGGTCTGTTCATCCCTGAGTCGTGGACCGACAAGGTCGGGATGAGCGAGCACACGTACCACCTGTTGTCGCTGTTCGGCGGCACGGCCGCGGGTGCGCTCGCGGTGCTCGGGATCCTGATGCTGCTCTACCGGCGGCGCACCAAGGCGCCGGTGTTCAAGGCGACCACGGTCAACGACAAGGTGATGTACGTCTTCCTGCTCGCGGCGATCGTGATGGGCATGTGGGCGAAGCTCACCAACTCCACCGTGTCCTCCGGCTACGACTACCGGCAGACGATCGCGCCCTGGGCGCGCTCCCTGTTCACGCTGCAGCCCGACGTGGACAAGATGGTGGGCGTCCCGCTCACCTTCCAGATCCACGCCGTCATCGGACTGCTGCTGTTCGCCCTGGTGCCCTTCACGCGCCTGGTCCACATGTTCAGCGCGCCTGTGCAGTACCTCTTCAGGCCGTACGTGGTCTATCGCAGCCGGGACGAGTCGCAGCTGGGCTCGCGCAAGGAGCGGCGGGGCTGGGAGCGGACCGGTTCGTAGCCCGCGTCCGTCAGGGTCGTGCGGTGCCTGATCGGTGAGAGGACCACCGGCAGGACGCTGAGCGCGAGGCAGGCCGCGCCTGCCCAGAGTGCCGCGCGCAGTGACACGTACTGCCCGATGAGGCCGGAGAGCGCCGCGCCGATCGCCATCGAACCGGTGAACATGAAGCGGAAGGTGGCGTTCATCCGGCCGAGCAGCGGGCCCGGCGTGAGGCGCTGGCGCAGGCTCACGCCGAGCACGTTGGCGACTCCGGTCTTGAACGTGAACACCGACCACGCAGTGGCCGCGAGCCACAGCCAGGCACCACGGTCGATCAGGGGCAGGAACACCGCCGCGGGGGCCACCCACTGATTGAGCCGCACGATGGTCGACCCGAGCCCGAAACGGGCGGCGAGGGGACGTGCGCAGCGCGCGCCGACGAAGATGCCGATACCGCCGATCGCCCAGTAGAGGCCCAACAGTCCTGCGGACAGGCCGAGTTCGCGCGCGAACAGCACCGGCAGCATGGTGTTGATCATCACGGAGCCGAGATTGCCGAGCGTGCCGGTGAGGGCCAGGGCGCGCAGTTCGGCGTCACGCAGGACATGGCGCAGGCCTTCACCGATCTGGGTGAGCAGACGGCCCTGCGGTGGGACCTTCGCGGGTGCGTCCTTGTCCGTGGGCTTCAGACGCAGGAGCTGCAGACCGCTCGCCAGATAGCCGACGGTCGACACGGCCAACGCCACGGGTGCGGTGAGCAGTTCGACGAGTGCGCCGCCCGCGCCGCGGCCGGTCACACTGCCCGCCGCCGACAGACTCACGAGGGCCGCGTTGGCCGGCACCAGGGAGTCCCGTCCGACCAGCCGCGGCAGTGTGCTCTGCGCGGTCACGTCGAAGAAGACCGTGCTCACTCCGTCGAGCAGGACGACCACGCACAGGTGCTCGAAGGTCAGCGCGTCCAGCCACCAGGCCAGCGGCACCGAGCCGAGCAGCGCCCCGCGGCACAGCTCCGCGACGATCAGCACGCGGCGGTGGCGCATCCGGTCCACCCAGGCGCCGGCGGGCAGCCCGATCAGCAGGAACGCTGCCGTGCTGAGCGCGGCGAGCAGACCGACCTGTCCGGGGCCCGCATCGAGAGCGATGACGGCGACCATCGGAACGGCCACGTACGAAACATTGCTTCCAAGGACACTGAGGACATTTGCCGAGAAGAGCGTGCGGAAGTCGCGTATCCGCCAAGGGGATTCGGTGGGCATGGCACGTAAGGTGCCCGGCTCACGCAGGCCACGGCGAATGTTTTAGGCTCAGCTGAATCCAAGGGGAGGATGGGGGCCGATGCTGGAGATCGAGTTCTCGGCGGAGGACGTGGCACGGACGCGGTTCGCCATCTCCCCGTTGTGGGAGGTCATCGCGGGTGTACGGGTCGTCCTCGGTTCCCACACCCAAGGGCTGCACGGGCGGTGGGCCGAGCAGACCCGGGCCCGGATCGCCGCGGCCAAGCTCGATCTCACCCCGCTGGCCTCGCTCCTGCCACCCACCGACCAGCAGATCCCGAGCTTCCTCAGCCCGCCGCCCACGACGCCGGGTCCCTCCCTCGACGTCGAACTGGCCGCACTCCGCGCCACCCCGCGGGAGCTGCTTCGCACCACCTCGCGGTCCGCCCAGCCGGCCGTGGACGCGCTGCTCGCGGATCCCGAACGGGGCCTCGGCCGGCTCGCCGATGCCATCACCGCCTACTGGGAACTCGCGATGGCGCCCTTCTGGCCGCGGATGGCCGGGCTGCACGAAGCGGACATCCAGTACCGGGCGCGGCGCTTCGCCGAGGGCGGGACGCGCTATCTCTTCGAGGACCTCGGCGAACAGGTCACCTGGGATTCCGGACGCCTGCAGATCCGCCACAAGTTCTTCCACGGCGTGCGGCGGCTCGACGGGCACGGGCTGCTGCTCGTGCCCTCCGTGTTCGCCTGGCCGCGGGTGTTCTCCAAGACGGACGCCAAGTACCAGGCGACCCTGCGCTATCCGCCGCGCGGCGTCGGTCAGTTGTGGGAGGCGCCGCCCTCCCCCGCATCCGCCGCACTGGCCGGTGTGCTCGGCGCGGCTCGCGCGCGACTGCTCGCCGAACTGTCGACTCCCGCCTCCACCACCGACCTCGCCCCACGGGTGGGGCTCTCCCCGGGCGGAGTGTCACAGCACCTCACGGCGCTACGGGCGGCCGGTCTGGTGTCCGCACACCGGGCCGGGCGCTCGGTGCTGTACGCACGGACGCGGTCGGCGGAGGTGCTGGTGGCGGGGGCGGGAGTCTGACCAGGGTCCTGTGCGGCGCCTGCCTATGCGGCGCCTCCCTTGGTGTCCCGGTCATCCCGCTCGTCGTCCACGATCTCCGCGTCCACCACGTCGTCCGCGGCCTGGGCGTCCTGCGGTCCCGCGTCCTCGGCCGGCGCGTCCTGCCCGCCGGAACCGCCGCTCCGAGCCTGTGCGTACATCGCCTGGCCCATACGCTGGCTCACCGTCGCCAACTTCTCGGTGGCCCCCCGCAGTTCGTCGATATCGGCGTCGTCCCGCCCGATCACCCGCTTGAGCTCGGTGAGCGCGTCCTCGACCTCGGCCTTCGTGTCGGAAGGAATCCGCTCGGCGTTGTCGGCGATGAACCGCTCGGTCTGGTAGGCCAGTTGCTCCGCACCGTTGCGGGTCTCGGCCGCCTCCCTGCGCCTGCGGTCCTCGTCCGCGTACTGCTCGGCCTCGCGCATCATCCGGTCGATGTCGTTCTTCGGCAGTGCCGAGCCACCGGTGACGGTCATCTTCTGCACGCGCTCGGTCGCGAGATCCTTCGCCGATACGTGCATGATCCCGTTGGCGTCGATGTCGAAGGTCACCTCGATCTGCGGCACTCCGCGCGGCGCGGGCGGCAGTCCGGTGAGGTCGAAGACACCGAGCTTCTTGTTGTACGCGGCGATCTCCCGCTCACCCTGGAAGACCTGGATCCCGACGGAGGGCTGGTTGTCGGTCGCCGTCGTGAAGACCTCCGAACGGCGGGTGGGAATCGTCGTGTTCCGCTCGATCAGCTTGGTCATGATCCCGCCCTTGGTCTCGATACCGAGGGACAGCGGGGTCACATCGAGCAGCAGCACGTCCTTGACGTCGCCGCGGATCACGCCGGCCTGCAGCGCGGCCCCCACGGCCACCACCTCGTCCGGATTGACGCCCTTGTGCGGCTCCTTGCCCGTGAGCTGCTTGACCAGCTCCGTGACGGCGGGCATCCGGGTCGAACCGCCGACGAGGATCACGTGGTCCACGGCGGAGAGCTTGATCCCGGCGTCCTTGACGGCCTGGTGGAAGGGCTCCTTGCAGCGGTCGAGGAGATCCTTGGTCAGGTCCTGGAACTGGGCGCGGGTGAGCTTCTCCTCCAGGTGCAGCGGACCTGCCGAACTTGCCGTGATGTAGGGCAGGTTGACGGTCGTCTCGTTCGCGGAGGACAGCTCGATCTTCGCCTTCTCCGCCGCCTCCCGCAGCCGCTGCACCGCCATCTTGTCCTTGGCGAGATCGACGCCGTGACCGTTCTTGAACTGCTTCACCAGATGCTCGACGACCCGCTGGTCCCAGTCGTCGCCGCCCAGTTTCGTATCGCCGTTGGTGGCCTTGACCTCGATGACACCGTCACCGATCTCGAGCAGCGACACATCGAACGTGCCGCCGCCGAGGTCGAAGACGAGCACGGTCTGCTCGTCTCCCCGGTCGAGTCCGTACGCGAGCGCCGCCGCGGTCGGCTCGTTGATGATCCGCAGCACCTTGAGGCCGGCGATCTCGCCCGCCTCCTTGGTGGCCTGGCGCTGGGTGTCGTCGAAGTACGCGGGGACGGTGATCACCGCGTCGCTCACCGTCTCGCCCAGATAGGCCTCGGCGTCGCGCTTGAGCTTCTGCAGTACGCGGGCGGAGAGCTCCTGGGCACGCAGCTTGCCGCCGTCGATGGTCTCCTCCGAGGGGAAGCGCCAACTCCCCTCCCCCATATGACGCTTCACGGACCGCGCCGTACGGTCGATGTTCGTGACGGCCTGCCGCTTGGCGACCTCTCCGACGAGCACCTCGCCGTTCTTGGCGAAGGCGACGACGGACGGTGTGGTCCTCGCGCCCTCGGCGTTGGCGACCACCGTGGGGTCACCGCCTTCGAGGACGGCCACCACGGAGTTCGTCGTACCGAGATCGATACCGACCGCGCGTGCCATGTCAGGCCCCTTCCCGCGTCCCCACTCCCGGATCTCCAGCTCAAGACTTGAGCGGGTTCTTGTCAATGCCCCGAACGGTTCGGCCGGTATGTGCCGGTCCTGGTTGTACGGTCGAGGGCATGGAGCAACGGATCACCCTCATCACATTGGGAGTTGACGACCTCGCCCGCGCGAAGCGCTTCTACGCGGCGCTCGGCTGGCGGGGCCAGGAGGTCTCGGAGACGGTCTTCTTCCAGGCGGGCGGCTTGGGTCTCGTCCTGTGGAGCCGGGACAAGCTGGCGGCGGACTCGGGGGTCTCGCCGGGTACGGCGGGCGGCTTCGGCGGGATCGTCCTGGCGCACAACGTCCGTGCGGACAAGGAGGTCGACGAGCTCCTCGCCGCGGCCGAGGCGGCGGGTGGCCGGGTGACGAAGGCGGCTGCGGTGAACGTCGTCGGCTTCTATTCGGGGGCCTTCGCCGATCCGGACGGGCACTTGTGGGAGGTGGCCCACAATCCGGGGTTCACCTTGAACGAGGACGGGTCGCTTACGTTGCCGGAGTTCGGGGCTTGAGCGCCCAGAGGGCACGGGACTCGGCGGCGGCATTCCTTGCGTCGGTTGAGGTCGGGGACCTTGCGACCGGGGCCATCGCCGAGATCGAGCATTCGAGTCTCCTGGTGCGGCTCGACGGCTACGCGGAGCATCCGGTCGGAGTCGTGGGGCCGCTCGCCCTGTCCTGGCAGACCTGGGGCCCGTTGGACGAGAGGTATGCGGTGGGCCAACGCATCTCGGCCGAGGTGACGGCGGTCGACCTGAAGGAGGGTTGTGCATGGCTGTCCTTGGCGGCGACCGAGAACCCCGAGCTGTGGGCGTTCCGCAAGACCCTCGGCAGCGGTGCGCGCGTCTCCGGCAAGGTTGCCGCCATTGAGAACTTCGGAGTGTTCGTCGATCTGGACGAGGGTCCCGACCATCCCGTCTTCCCGGGGGTTGGGTTCATCACGATCCCCGAACTGTCCTGGGACTGGTTCGAATCGCCGCACGACATCGTGGCGGTGGGGCAGCGCGTAACGTGCATGTTCCTGGGCTTCGACACACACCTGGGCGAGGCCCGCCTCTCGCTCAAAATCCTGCAGCCGGACCCCTGGCGAACATTCGCGGACGAACACGCCCCCGGAGATGTTCTGCCGGGCACGGTGACCAAGGTCGTTCCGTTCGGGGCTTTCGTGAGGATCGGCAAGCAGCTCGAAGGCCTGGTGCACAGGGATGTGCCAGGTGGACCCGAGTGGGACACGCTCGAGCCGAACCGGAGCGTAACGGTGGTGGTCACCGAGATCGACGCCGAGAGACGACGGATCTCCCTCGCCTGGCCCTGACCGCCCACCAACGGTCGCCGCAGCACAACGCCCCCGCCCCGGACGAGAAGTCCGGACCGGGGGCGTACGCACGCAACCGATCAGGCCAGCTTCGCGCTCAGCGTGATCGTCGTGCCCGTCAGGGCCTGGCTCACCGGGCAGTTCGCCTTGGCGTTCTCGGCGGCGGAGACGAAGGCCGCCTCGTCGAGACCCGGCACCTCGCCCTCGACCGTGAGGTGGATGCCGGTGATGCCGGTGCCCGGCTGGAACGTGACGTCCGCCGAGGTCGTGAGCTTGGTGGGCGGGGTGCCCGCACCGGTCAGACCGTGCGAGAGCGCCATCGAGAAGCAGCTGGAGTGGGCGGCGGCGATCAGCTCCTCCGGGCTGGTCTTGCCGTTCGCCTCCTCGGCACGGGACGGCCAGGACACGGCCTGCTCGCCGATGCCGGACGAGTCGAAGGTGACCGTGCCGGAGCCCTCGGTGAGGCTGCCTTCCCAGACGGTGTGTGCGCTGCGCGTGGTGGCCACGACGTTTCCTTCCTCTGCGGGACGTCTGCGGACGGTTGATTGACGTCCGCCCCCATCCGACCACATCCGGAGCACTGCTCGCGCTCAGGTCACCCGGAAAACGGGACCTTTAGGGGTGAACGGCAGGGATCCGCCTGCGCGCAGCAGAAATGCGTGCTCTCGGCGGATGCGCAGCACGTCGCAGCCGCCGTCGGTGATCACGAGAACGGGTGCGGCCGCAGGGAAGTCCTCGGCCCGGTGCAGAAGGTCGATGCCGGGCTGCAGTTCGGTGCCGCCGCGCCCCCGTACCCGTACCTTCTCGGCGATGTCCGTGACCGGCAGATAGCCCGCGTCGTGCGGGGCCGCATCGCAGAACACGACGCGTGCGGCGGGCACGTCGCGGGCCGTCGCGTACGAGGCGATGGCGCCCAGGCCCTTGCCGAGCAGCGTCCGGCTCATCGAGGCCGAGGTGTCGAGGACAACGCCGAACGTGCAGCGCCGGATCTCCTCCGGCGGGAAGTACCGCCCCGCCCGCGGGATGTCCGGCGTGGAGGCCTGACGCCGCGCGGGCCGCGCATAGCTGCGTACGGGCTCGGGCCTGGGGACGAACTCGTCGAACCACTCGGCCAGTTGGGCGTCCCAGGCGAGCGGGGGCTGGGAGAGCGCCTTGATCTCCTCGACCAGGCCGGCGGGCAGCGTGCCGCGCCCGCGGGCCTCGTGCAGGTCGAAGCCCTGGGCCAGGCCGCGGCGGTAGTACTCGTCGAGGTCCACGTAAGCGGCGGGCGGCGTGATGGGGTGGCCGAGTACATCGCCGAGGCCCTTGCCGCGCAGGGTCGCGAGGCGGCGCAGCCGGCGCAGATCGCCCGCGATGCGGTCGTAGACCTCCTCGGTGGAGAGCCCCGCGAGCTGCGGATCGAAGAGCAGGCCCGAGGGCATCGCGCCGATCTCCATCTCGATGAGCCAGCCGTTGATGACGTAATCGGCCGCGACGTTGAAGAGATACGGGTCACGGGCACCGCACCGGTCGGCATGCCGCAGCGCGGCGTGCAGCATCTCGTGGGCGAGGACGAACCGCCATTCCTCGTCCGTCATCCGCACCAGCGGGTTGATGTAGATCTCGGCAGCGGCGGCGTTCACCGCGGCGACGGAGACCTGGTGCGCCCGGGCGAGTTCGGCGTCGGCGACCACCGTCATACCGGCCGCGATCCCGCCGAGCAGCGGATACGAGGAGACGAACCAGTTCAGTGCGTGATCCCAGGCCTGCCGGCGGGTGGGCTGACCGTCGAGTTCGTCGCGCAGCCCGCCGGCCATGTCCATCGCCCGCGACATGGTGCGGGTGAGGGCGCGGGCGAACTCGGCCTGCCAGTCCGGCGGATCGTTCCAGTGCGCCCAGGGCACGAGGACCTGGTCGGGTGTGCCGCCCGCCGTACCGCAGTGCGCGTACGCGGCCGGGATGCCGTCCCGGCGCCAGGACGCGGCGAGTTGCTCCTCGTCGCCGCCCGGGTACGAGGCGGGCAGGTCGTCCGGGGGACGGCCGACGGGGAAGGTCAGCAGGAAGCGGTTGACGACGGCGCAGCGCGCCGCGAGGTCGAAGCGGTCGGGCTGTGCACGTTCGCCGCGCGCCGCCGGAACATGACCGAACCCGAGGTGGATGACACAGTGCGCGAGCGTCCAGGCCCAGGTCGCAGCATCGGCATACCTGGTGGCGTGGGCGTGCACGGTCCCGTTGGAGTCGACCACTGCGAGCCCGTCCTGCGGCGGGGCGGCGCACTTCTCGGCGCGGCAGAACGTCGCCGATACGGCCCGCAGCGCGGGATTCGCCTTCATCGCGTGAAGTCCCGCCTCGAAGGCACGGGTCGCCGGGGTGACGACCGGCTGCTTCCGCTCCTGCTTGCGGCTCATCGCCGCGCTTCCACCAGGCGCGGCATATCGCGCGCCGCCTCGACCAGGAACCAGGCCGGAAGGACCGGCTGGTCGTCGGCGTCGTCCGCGATGACGGTCTGCGCGACCTCGACGGAGATCTCCGCCAGCTGCACGAGCAACGCCTTTGCTCGATACGCGAGTTGGCGGCCGTTCGCCGTCACATGCTCCTTGGAGGCGGGCAGCTCCTTGCGCAGTCGCCCGCGGAACGCCTCCGCGAGGAAGTACAGCAGGTCGCGGTCCTCGATCCGCCGCGGCCAGGAGGCCTCTCCCTTGATGATCGCCTCTATCCCGTACGCGTGGCGCACGATCTTGACGTATCCGCAGAAGGAGACCGCGTGCGCGGGTGTGAGGCAGCCGTGCGCGATGACCTTGAGGGTCTCCTCGTCGAGCGCCGGGCCGAAGGAGTGCAGCGCGTCGGAGAGCATGTGCCAGGAGCGAGGCGTCGAGAAGGGCTGCTCGGTCTTGGGCGGCTTGGACCACAGGTGGTCGGGGCGGTCGGTGAGGTGGTCGAGGACCCAGGGGTGGATCCCGTTGCTGTGCGCCCAGATCAGCCAGTCCTCCGAGGAGGCCTGGAGGTGGACGTGCGTGAGGCGGTTGACGAGTGCGGAGGCGATGGGGCGGGCCAGCGCGTTGTCGGTGGAGCGGTTGCCCGCGCCGATGACGATCGAGCCCTGCGGCAGCTCGTAGTTGCCGATACGGCGGTCCAGGATCAGCGAGTAGAAGGCCTTCTGGACGTCCGGGGTCGCGGCGTTGAGCTCGTCGAGGAAGAGGCAGTACGGCTCGTCGCGTGCGATGGCCTCGGGCGGACAGAACACCGAGCGTCCGTCGCGGATCTGCGGCACACCGATCAGGTCCTCGGGCGCGAGCTGCGTACCGAGCAGGCACTCCAGGCCGAGCGAGTCCGCGAACGCCCGCACCAGGGAGGACTTCCCGATCCCGGGCGCACCCCAGAGGAACACGGGACGCACCGTGGCGAGGCCGAGCAGCAGCTCGGGGACGCGGGCGGGCGTGACGGCGACGGCGGACTGCAAGCGGATACTCCTGAGGGAAGGTGAGGGAAGACGCCCGGGCGCGGCTGGCTGGCCGCACGCCCACGGGCTGGTCCGATACGGACAGTGTGGGCGGGTGCGCGGCCCGGGCGCAGCTCATTTTCCGCTCGGCGCTCTCAGGCCTCCTGTGCGGCGCGCACCTTGCGCGCCGACATCCACGCGTACACGAGCACCCCGGCGAACAGGAACAGCACTCCCTGGTACACGGGCTGGTACCCGGCCCCGGCCACCAGCCACAGGGAGAAGCCGAACGCCGCCAGGGCCACCACCGAGTCGGCGACCAGACGCCCGCGGTCGACCAGATCGCCCCGTCCGCAGAGCAGGTGGAAGATCTGCGCGGCGGCGGCGAGGAGATACGGGACGGTCGCCATGAACGTGGTGACCGTGACGAGCAGCGTGAAGACCCCGTCCGCCCCCGCCGCGTACTGGTAGACCGTCAGGAACGACGCGAGCGTGACGGTGATGCCCACGCCGACCACCGGGACACCGCGTGCCTTGCGCGTGAAGATCTGCGGGAAGAGACCGTCCTTCGCCGCCGCGTACGGGGCCTGGGCGCTCAGCAGCGTCCAGCCGTTGAGCGCGCCGAGGATGGAGATCACCGCGGCCCAGGCGACTAGCGTGCCGCCCCAGGTGCCGTCGAACATCACGTTGACCGCGTCCGAGAACGGCGCCGTGGACTTCACCACCTGCTCGTGCGGCAGCATCCCGAACACGGCGAGCGTGCCCAGGAGATAGACGACCGCGGCGCACAGCACGCCGAGAATCGTGGCGCGTCCGACGTTGCGCCGTGGATTGTTCACCTCGCCCGCGCTCATCGCGGCCGACTCCACACCGAGATACGAGAAGAGCAGGATCGCGGCCGCCGCGGAGATCGCGCCGAGCGGGCTCTCGCCGTCGGCGAGGAAGGGGCCAAGGTTGTCGGAGTCGAAGAAGAAGAGTCCGCCGACGGCGACGAGGAGGAGCGGGGCGAACTTGAGGACGGTGGCGACGAGTTGGACCGCTCCGACGTAGCGCGTACCGGCGAAGTTGGCGAGGCCCGGCAGCCACTGCACGACGAGCGCCGCCAGACACATCGACCACTTGTCGTCGAGGATGCCCGGGAAGAGAACGCCGAGGTAGCCGACCGCGATCACGGCGAGCGCCGCGTTGGAGACCCAGGCGGTGATCCAGTACGACCAGGCCGCGAGGAATCCCGCGAAGTCGCCGAAGGCCTCGCGCGCGTACACATACGGTCCGCCGGTCCGCGGATCGCGGCGCGCGAGCCGGCCGAAGACCAGCGCGAGGGCGAGCGCGCCGAGCGTGAGCACGCCGAAGGCGACCAGGGCGATCGTGCCGTACGGGGCGACCGAGCTGGGCAGCAGGAAGATGCCGCCGCCCACGATGTTGCCCATCACCAGGCAGGTGGCGATGGGCAGTCCGAAGCGCCGGGCGTGCTTGCTGCGCTCGTCGGGCTCGTTCGGCTCGTCCGGCTCGTCCGTCAGGGGCGGTGCGGGGGTGCGGTCCATGCGGACACGCTGCACCACTTCACTGCGTTTTGTCCGATACGGCACGGTCGACGGCCGCAACGTCACCGGGCAGCCCCATCGGCGTGTCGAGCTCGGCGGGATCCGGCTCGGGCACCGGCACCTGCGGCCCGTCGGCCTCGCGCAGCCAGCGCCGCAGGACGCGGTGGATGCGTTCGGCGCCGACCAGGTCACGTCCCTCGGGGACGGGCGCGGACAGGGCGTGCGGGGAGAGCAGGAAGGGGTGGCTCTGTTCGCCGCCGAGTCCGCCGTGCGAACCGATCTGCTCCTCGAACGCGAGCACTTCTCCTTCCTCCACCGCCGAGTTGACCATGATGTCGGCGGTGTGCGGGAAGGAGTCCGTACGGCGTACGGCGGCCAGGGCGCCCGGACCGAAGTCCGCGAGCAGCCCCGAGTCCCCGCCGCCGGCGTCGAGTTCGTCGAGTTCGTCGAGGTAGAGCTCGGCTCCCCGCGCCCCGAGGATCACGCCGCCGCGCCGGGACCGTACGAGAAGGAAGCCGACCCCCGGGTGGTTGGCGAGCGTGGGCAGCAGCGCGGGGTGGCGTGCGTCGATCTGCTCCCTGGTCATCCGCTCGGGCACATCGGGGAACGAGACCAGGCCGAGGTTGCCCGACGCGAGCACGAGCGGGTCCTTGCCGGCGGGCAGCCGGTTGCCCTCCTCGACCGGCCGGTGCATCGCCGCCCGTACCGCGGAGCGCGCCTCCGCGCCGCTGTGGGTGCCCCGCGCCTTGCGCGGTACGGCGAGTCCGCAGCCCGCCCGCACCAGATCCGCGAGGGTCAGTCCGTAGCGGGCGCGGAAGGTCTCCCCCGGGCTCTGGCCGTGATCGGAGAGCAGCACGATGCGGTACGGGCGCGGCGCGTGCTCGGTGACCTTGGCGATCAGTGCGATCGACCGGTCGAGGCGCTGCAGCACCAGGGTCGCGTCCTTGCTGTCCGGTCCGGAGTGATGGGCCACTTCGTCGTACGCGACGAGGTCGGCGTAGACGGCGGTGCGGCCGACGAGCATGTCCCCTATGACGGCGGCGACCACGACGTCGCGTTCGACGACGGTGGCGAAGGCGCGGATGAACGGGTAGAGCCCGCCGCGCTTGACCCTGGGCCGGGTCTTCTTGAGGCGGCCGCGCGTGGACTGGCCGATCTCGCGGGCGACTTCAGCGACGAAGGACATCGCGGTACGTACGGCGTTGGCCGGGTCGGAGAAGTAGGCGAAGTAGCCGGCGCGCGAACGGTTCTCGCGGCCGCGCCGGGCCGCGATCGACAGGACGAGCGCCACCTGGTCGGCGCCGCCGCTGAACAGGTTGCCGCGGCTCGCGCCGTCCACGGTCAGCAGTCCGCCGTCGCCGGTGCGCTCGATGGCGCGGCGCTGCAGTTCCACGGCGCTGGCCGGACGGTTGCAGACCATCACCTCGCCGGTGTCCTTCTCGTACCAGCGAAAGGCGGGGATGTCGTGGTTGTCGCCGTGCAGGATGCCGAGCTGGCTGGCGCCGGTCTGGCTCGACCAGTCGGTGCGCCACGGCGTGAGGCGGTGGGTCTCCTTGAGCCAGGCGGCGACGGTGGGCATATGGCCGTCGTCCACGGCCCGTTGCAGTACGGCGTGACCCACGCCGTCGAGCTGCAGGAAGACCGTGCCGGGGGCGCGGGGGCCACGGGCCGCGGCCTGCTTGCGGCGTTTACGGTCCGCGAGCCGGTAGAGCCTGCGGCGGTAGGCGTCGTCGTCGCGTACGGCGAGTGCGGCGCCGGTCGCGGAGGCGACGGCCGACATCACGGCGGCCACGACCACGGCGGTCTCGGGGTTGGCCTCGCCTCTGCCGTCGGGGATGAGGCTCAGGGCGATGAGCAGCAGGGAGCCGTTGATGAAGAAGGCGAGCAGGCCCAGGACGAAGGCCGGCACCAGCAGGAACGCGCGCACGATGAGTGGCCAGACCAGTGCGCTGAGCACACCGAAGACGGCCGCGCCGATCCCGGCGGTGATGCCGATCCGGGTGGCGCTGTCACCCGAGTCGGCCTGGAGACGGAAGTCGGGCAGGAGGCCGGCGAGGATGAGCATCGTGAGCGTGCTCGCGGCCCACACGGCGACCATCCGCCACAGGGCGCCGCCGGTTCGCCGCCATCGTCCCTCGGCCACGTCCACCTCGTCTTTCCGGGCGCGTAGGGCGCCCGGCCCCCAGCGTTTCATATGGGGGTGGGTGGTTTGTCGCGCTGTGGGTGCGCCGCGGGCAACGGCTCTGCGGGTGCGCCCCGGGCAACCGCTCAGCAGCCGTTGTAGCCCGCCGTCGGCATCGACAGCCGCCGGTGCACCCGCGCCTTCATCTCCGCGTCGTACGCGGGTTCGCCCTCGCCCACCGTCTGAAGGCTCACGCCCCGCCGCGCACACTCCTCGGCGAACTCCCGTGCGCTGCTGAGCGCCCGCCCGAGCACCCGCTCGCTGGGGGCGACGAAGCCGTCCACCTCACCGGCGTCGACATCGGACCAGAGCGCCCGGTGGTCGGGGCGCAGTCCGTGCAGGAGGAGTTCACGGGTGACCACGTAGCCCCGGTCCGCCGCCCAGCGCGCACACATCGCGTGCTGACCGCGGCTGTCCACCAGGAACGGCTCGCGGTCGAGCTCCTCGAGCGGTGTCAGGCTGGCGATCGCCACCACCCGTAACTGTGCCATCGGCCCATCCCCCCAGAACAGGTGCACGCCCGGCCCAGAACAGGTGCACACCCGGTCCGGCGACTGAGCGCCGACCCTACTGCGCACCGTAAGGTCATAGGAGGTACGTGAGGCAAACAGCCGCGGAACGGACAGCGGAAGGACCAGCTCGGTGCCGGTGGAGATCACCTGGTGGGGGCATGCCACCTGCACGGTCGAGGACTCGGGGACACGGATCCTGACGGACCCGCTGTTCGCGCGCCGCCTGGCCCATCTGCGCCGCCGCCGCGGTGACGTACCGCCGCAGCGGGCCGCTGACGCGGACGCCGCGCTCGTCTCGCATCTGCACGCCGACCATCTGCATCTGCCCTCGCTCGCGAAGCTCGCCGACGGTACGCGGGTCGTGCTGCCGCGCGGGGCCGCCGCATCGGTGCCCGGGCTGCGGAAGCTGACCGGGCTGCGGTTCACGGAGGTCGCGCCGGGCGACGAGGTGCGCATCGGCGAGGTGCTCGTACGCGTCGTACCCGCGCGGCACGACGGACGGCGGCTTCCCGTCGGTCCGCATCGGGCGCCCGCGCTCGGATTCGTGGTCGAGGGATCGGCGCGCACGTATTTCGCCGGGGACACCGGCCTCTTCGACGAGATGGCCGCGGAAGTCGGCGAGTTGGATGTGGCGCTGCTTCCGGTGGGCGGCTGGGGTCCGTTCCTCGGGCACGGCCATCTGGACGCGGGGCGCGCGGCCGAGGCCCTCGCCCGGATCGCTCCGCGCAGCGCGGTGCCGGTGCACTTCGGCACGTACTGGCCGATCGGTATGGACGCCGTACGTCCGCATGAATTCCACGCCCCCGGCCAGGAGTTCGTACGGCATGCCGCACAGCGGGCGCCCGAGGTGGCCGTGCATCTCCTCGCCCAGGGCGAGAGTGTGCGGCCGGAGGCCGGCAAGTGAACCTGCTCGCGATCGCCGAGTCCGTACCCCCGGAGTCGACCCAGCAGGCCGTCGGGTACCCGTCGCTCTTCCTGCTCGTGGTGCTCGGTGCGCTGGTGCCGGTGGTCCCGACGGGGGCGCTGGTCAGCTCGGCGGCCGCGCTCGCCTTCCACCATTCGGCGCCGCAGTCGCAGTTGTACGTGTTCGGGGTGGCGGCGCTCGCCGCGTTCCTCGGGGACTCGGTCCTGTACTGGCTCGGTGCGCGCGGGATGCGCTCGAAGAACGGTTCACGCTGGCTGAACGCCATCCGCGACCGCGCCCCGCAGGAGCGCCTGGAGCAGGCACAGGCCAAGCTCCACGAGCACGACGTCACGGTGCTCATCCTGTCGCGGCTCGTCCCGGCCGGACGGCTGCCCGTCATGCTCGCCTGCCTGCTCGCCAAGTGGCCACTCAGACGCTTCGCCCGCGGCAATCTGCCCGCCTGCCTGGCCTGGGCCGCCACGTACCAGGTCATCGGCATCCTGGGCGGCTCACTCTTCCCCGAGCCCTGGCAGGGAGTGGCGGCAGCCGTCGCGCTGACCGTCCTGATCAGCGCGGCACCTGTGGTGTGGCGCCGGGTGCGGGCGCGGCTCAGCCCTGGGTGAGCGGGTCCGGCTCGATCACCCGCGACGCCCCCACCGCCAGATCCCACAGATCCGTCCGCGCCCGGCCCGCCGCGCGCCAGGCGGCGCGGGCGCGGTGCAGTGGTTCTAGTACAGGCTCGGCCGAGAGCAGGAACGTGGCCCAGTGCATGGGCGCCATCCGCCGTGCACCGAGGTCGTCCATCGCGCGTACGGCCTCTTCGGGGTCGCAGTGCACATCGCGCAGCCACCAGCGGGGTTCGTACGCGCCGATCGGCAGCAGCGCGAGATCGATCCCCGGGTGCCGGGCGCCGATCTGCTCGAACCAGTGGCCGTATCCCGTGTCCCCGGCGAAGTAGACCTTCGTGCCGTGCGCATCGGTCAGCACCCAACCGCCCCACAGCGAGCGGCAGGTGTCGGTGAGGGAGCGCTTGGACCAGTGGTGGGCGGGCACGCAGTCGAAGCGCACGCCGCGCAGTTCGGCCGCCTCCCACCAGTCGAGTTCGGTGACGCAGACGAAGCGCCGGCGGCGGAACCAGCGGCCGAGCCCGGCGGGCACGAACACCGGGGTGTGGCGCGGCAGACGCTTCAGGGTGGGGGCGTCGAGGTGGTCGAAGTGGTTGTGGCTGATGACGACGGCGTCCACGGGCGGCAGCGCGTCCCAGGCGACCCCGGCGGGGGTGACCCGCGCCGGGGTCCCCAGGATCTTGCGGGACCACACGGGGTCGGTCAGCACGGTCAGACCGCCGATGCGCAGCACCCAGCTCGCGTGGCCGACCCAGGTGACGGCCACGGTGTCCGCGCCCACCTTCGGCAACGGGCCAGGATCGAAGGGCAGTCGGGGGATCTCGTCCAGGCAGGTGCGGTCCGGCCGTACGGCGCCTTCGCGCGCGAATCGGGCCAGCGCCTTCACCCCGGGCAGGGGTGCGGTGAGGCGGTCGGCGAACGAGCGGGGCCAGGTGCGGTGTTCGGCCAGTGGGCGCAGGCCCGTGGGGGGTGCGGCGGGGCGCTCGGCGGCGGGCGTCAGGGACTGCTGCGTCTCCTGGGTGGTCTCCTGGGTCATCGAGGCGGCTCCATACGCTGGGCATCGGCACGCTTCCCCAAGCTCTCAACTTCGTTCGAGCAGGGGATACCCCACTCCCCGAGTGCGCCCGCCAGGCCGCTCAGCGCCCGTTCCACATGCGGGAGTTCCAGAGGGTCGGGTGCGGTGAGGCCGGCCAGGCGCTGGCCGGAGTCCGTGCCGAGCAGCGGGCCCACCGGGATACGGGCGCGCAGCGCGCCGAGTTCGTCGCCGAAGCGGTGGCCGCCGGGCACCGGCATGCCGAGCCGTTCGGTGAGGTGGTCCTCGAGCTCCATCGCGTCGCTCACCCCTCGGGCCGCGAGAGCGTCGCGCAGCGGACCGAAGTCGGCGTAGAGATGGCGGCCGGCCTGTGGTGCGCGGGCGAAGGCTCCGGCGGTCAGGAGCGTGCGGTGCACCGCTTCGGCGACGCGTGCGTGCAGCCGTACGGCCGCAGTCAGCCGCTCGCTCACCTCGGCGGGTTCGCCCAGCGCGTACGCGGCGGCCGCGGCGACGGGCGCCGCAACGGACGAGCCGAGCACGGTCAGTACGTCGAGGGCGCGGGCCCTGAGTGCCGCGCCCTCGGCGGTGTCGGGGAAGCGGGCGACGGCGGCCGGCCAGTCGGCCGGCAGGAACGCGCCCACGAGGTCGGTGAGGACGGTGACCTGCTGCGGAACCATCTCGGCGGGCCCGATCAGGACGGTCTGTCCGGGATGGTGCAGGGTGTCGCGCCAGGTCTCGTCCGAGACGATGTGCAGCCCTTCGCCGAGCGCCGCCTCGACGGTGGCGTGCAGCACCTCCGGCGGCGGCACGGTCGCGGTCGGATCATCGGCCACGGAGAGCACGAGAAGGCGGGGATCGCCGCCCTCGGCGCGCACCCTTCTCACGGTCTCCAGGAGCGCGTACGGATCGGGCACTCCCCCGCACTCCGCCGGCGTGGGCACATGGAAGGACTGCCGCCCGAGCAGGCGCGCCTGCGGTGGACACCAGGCGGTGCACGGTCGCGGCAGCAGGACGTCGCCGCCGACCGCGGCGATCACCGCGCACAGCAGCGGCTGGGCGCCCGATGCCGCGGCCAACTGACCGCGCTCGGAGGGCAGACCGCGCCGCCGCCAGTAGCCGGCGGCGGCGTCGAGGAGGGCGGGGCTGCCGCCCGGGGGTTCGGTGTGGGCGCGTCCGGCGGACGCGGCGAGCACCGCGGCCAGTTCGGGGAGCACCGGCAGACCGGGGTCGGGGGCCGGTGGTCCGTAACGCACCGGACCGTGGCCTTCGGGGACCGTCCGCGGCATGCCTGCCTCCGTGATCTCGCGCCGGGTGGGTTGGGGTGGAAGCGCCGCCGCCCGTATCTCCGCCCGGCCGCGGGCCGGGGGATACGGGCGGGACGGGCGGGGGCCGTCGGCTCCGCCGCGGACCGCCCGTCGTCAGCTCTCGGACTCGCCCTGGCGCCGCCGGATGACGTAGAAGGTGGCGCCGAGCGCGCCGAGGACGAGTACGGCGCCGGTGAGCATCGTCTGCGTGGAGTCGCTGAAGCTGCCGCCGATTCCGCCCTGCACGCCGTAGTGGATGGGGGCGCCGCGGTCGACGGAGAAGCTCGCGCTCCACTGCGCGCCGCCGGGGCAGGTGCCGTCGACTCCCCACTGCGAGCGGTAGCCCACGCCATTGGGGCCGTCGGAGGAGAAGTCGGCGTGGGAGGCGATCCGGGCCGTGCCGTTGTAGGCGGGGCCCACGCCGGGGATGGAGGCGTTCTGCACCTGGTGGAGGCGGACCGAGCCGTGTGCGAAGGCCTGGGAGTTCGCGGTGATGGAGGACGGGTAGTCACCGCGGTCCGCGTACGGGCAGGAGACGGAGATGGTCACCATGCCGCCGGGTGCGACCGTGCGCGGGCTGACCTCGGCTGCGGTGTCCCCCGCGTACGCGGCGGGTGCGGCGGCGGCCACGGCGGCGGCGCTGAGCGCGGCGGCGGCGAACACTCGGGCGATACGCATGGGTGCGGGCTCCTTCTACGCCTCGTGCGACGGCGTGGAGATCCGCGCCGCGCACCCATGGAAACCTGACCCCTCATCACCCGCCCGCGCCGACGGGCCATTCGCGCGATGTCTGGGGCCGGTTGGGTGAGCCGAGGTGGCCTCGGCCCACAGGCTCTCAGTTCGCGAGCGTCGCCAGGTGCTTTTCGAGACCACGGCCCCGGCGTCGTACGACCGCTGCCGCGACCTCGGCGAGCTTCTCGTTGGAGTGCTGCGATATCCGCCGCAGGATCCCGAAGGCCTCGTCGGCGTCGCAGCCGAGCACATGCATCACGATGCCGCTCGCCTGGTCCACCACGGGCCGCGTGCGCAGCGCCGTGCCGAGCTGGTCGATCTCGGTGAGGGCCGCGCGGTAGCGCTCGTCGCGTACGAGACAGGTGGCCGCGAGATCGCCGAGTGCGCGGGCGGGGCCGCAGCCGGCCTCGGTGATCGTGCCGCTGCGGAAGCTGTAGAGGCTGAGCACCACGGTCAGGCCCGCGCGCGGGAAGGGCAGGGTGACGGCGGCGCGGACTCCTGAGTCGAGAGCGTGGGCGCGGAACTCCGGCCAGCGCTCCTCGGACAGGAGATCGTCGGCCGCTACGGGCTCACCGGTGGCGATGGCCTCCGGGATGGGGCCTTCGCCCGAGCGCAGTTGGGCCGTGACCACGGAGGCGAGATCGGGGTGGGTGACGGCGACGGGTCCTTCACGTCCGCTGCGGACTCCCTCGGCACCCGGTTCGATGACCGTCGCGTCGGCGCCACAGCAGTCACTGGTACAGCGCACGGCCTGTTCGGCCAGCTCTGAGAGCCGACGTCCGGGCAGTACGGTCGCGGGGCAACACCATGCCGGTTCCGGCATCACGGGTTCCTCCCTTCATTGGTTCGCCTTCCCGCAGGATCCGACAGGAAACGGGAATGTTGCCCACATCACCGCGGCACCCTGCGCAAACGGGCCCCGAGCGGCTAGCTTTCCGCCATGGCGCAAGCGGATGAGTTCGGTGAGGATCTCGCGGATTTCCTGCGCCGCCTTGGTGAGTTGAGAGCGGCACGGACGATTCCGGATGGGGATCTGCGCGCCGTCCTGGACACGGCCCTGTTCGAACTCGGACATGTCGCCGAGCAGTTGTGGCCTCGCTATGAGCAACTGGCCTCGGAGAGCGGCCTGTTCGCCGGACGCCAGGAGGAGCAGCTCCTTCGCGCCGTCTTCCAGCGGCTGCCGCTGCCCGTCGCCCTGATGGACCGCGACACGGTGGTACGGCGGATGAACTTCGCCGCGTCGGGGCTCACCGGGGTACGGGCCGGTTATGCCACCGGCCGCCCGCTCGCCGGCATGCTCGCGCACGCCGACCGCGCCGCACTGCGCTCCCAGACGGCGGCGGTGGCGCGCGGAGAGGGGGACCGCAGTGTGACCGTCCATCTGCAGCAGCGTCCCGCCGACGGCGTACGGGCGACGCTGACCGCGATCCGACCGGGTACCGAACCCCACACGGTCGTCCTGGTCGTCCTGCAGCCGGGAGTGTCCCAGCGGCTTCCTCGGCCGGAGCGGCTGTACGGCCCGGCGCCCGATCTGGCGGAGGCCACCCGCAATGCGGCGCATCTCGATCTGGTCGACACGATGACCACAGAACTGCTTTCGCCGCCCGCAGGAGACCGCTCCGCCGTGCTGCGGCGGGTGGCGCGGGTGCTGCACGGGCGGTTCGCGGACTGGGTGGTGGCCGACCTGGGTGCGCGCACGCCGGTCCGCACCGAGGTGCTCGCGCCCGAGGGCGCGGCGGGAGCCGAGGACGTCGTACGCCAGGACCCCGCCACGTGCCCCCTCGTGGTCGAGGCGGCGCGCGGCGGGTCCACGGCGCTGCAGGTGCGCCCGGAGGACCCGGACGCCTTCGGGCGGGACGCGAACGGCACCCCGGTCCTCGTACGGGCCGATGTGACCTCCCTGCTGTGCGTCCCGCTGGCCGGTCCCGAGGGTGGTCCGGTCGAAGGTGTCCTCACACTGTTCCGCTGCGGGGCGCGGCTCGCGTTCTCGCTGGCGGAGGCGCAGGTGGTGGACGTGATGTCACGTCATATCGCGCTCGCCCTGCGCAGGGTGGGGTGACCTGGGCCGCTTGCGTACGTCAGGCCGCGTTCCGCAGCGTGACCTCGGCTTCGGCCTCGTCGGTCTCGTCGCGCATGACCTCCTCACGCATCGCCGCACAGCAGCGGGTGATCAGCCGGGACACGTGCATCTGCGAGATGCCGAGCTGTTCGGCGATCCGGCTCTGCGTCATGTCACCGAAGAAGCGCATGTACAGGATGGCCCGCTCGCGTTCGGGCAGGGCCCGCAGCCGCGGCTTGACCGCTTCGCGGTCGACGACGACGTCGAGTGCGGGGTCGGGTGAGCCGAGCGCGTCGCGCAGCGCGTATCCGTCGTCGCTGCCCGGGAGTTCGGCGTCCAGGGACAGCGCCGTGAAGCTGTCCAGCGCTTCGAGGCCGGTCCGCGCCTCGTCCACGGTCATGCCCGCGCGCTCCGCGATCTCCTCGATCGTCGGCGCGCGGCCCGAGATGGTCTGGGCGAGGTCCTGGGACGCGAACCGCACGCGGTTGCGCAGGTCCTGCACACGGCGCGGCACGTGGAGGGTCCACATGTGGTCGCGGAAATGGCGTTTGATCTCGCCCGTGACGGTGGGCACGGCGTAGCTCTCGAAGGCGTGGCTGCGCTCGGGGTCGAAGCGGTCTACGGCCTTCACCAGACCGAGAGCCGCGACCTGGCGCAGATCGTCGTAGGACTCGCCACGACCGCGGAAGCGTCCGGCGAGCCGGTCGGCCATGGGCAGCCAGGCGCAGACCAGTCGCTGGCGCAGGGCGTCCTTCTCGGACCCCTCGGGCAGCGCGGCAAGCTTGCGGAAGTCGGCTGCCGTGTCGGGGGCGTCGTCGTGCGGATGACGTGAACGGGTGATTCCTGTGGAGGTACGCATGAATCTGCAACTCCCTGAAAGGTGATCGCAGTTGGCGACGGACACCGGGGAGGAGCGCGTACGCTACGGAGGCGCGCGGAGCACATCCGCACGGTCGCGACTGCTCCCGCGGATGTGCCTCCGGTCCGAAGCACGAGTAGCGCATGCCCGGGAGCATCCGGGTCAAACGCCTTGTGACATGCGGCGGTTGTCACAGAGAGCCGTCGGCCGTACCCGTGTTCACCACGATGCGACCTTCGCATCAGGAATGGCCGGGCCCTTCGGGGGTACTGCGAGCAGGGCCACCCCGACCTCCCCGTGCACGGGGATTCGCAGGAAAGGGCCTGTCATGGCCGACATCGTGAGGGACGTGATGACCCCGGGCGTCGTGAGTGTGCGCCCTGATGCCTCACTGGTGGAAGCCGCGCAGTTGATGCGGGCCCAGGACATCGGCGGCGTGCTCGTGGCAGCCGGGGGCACCGTGCTCGGTGTGCTGACCGATCGCGACATCACGCTGCGCGCCGTAGCCGACGGAATCGATCCGCTGACCGTGAGCGCCCAGGCCGTGTGCACTCCGCATCCGGTCGCCATCTCGCCCGACGACTCCGTGCACGCGGCGGCCGCGCTGATGCGGGAGTACGCCGTGCGGCGGCTGCCGGTCATCGAGGACGGCCGGCCCGTGGGCATGCTGAGTCTGGGCGATCTGGCGGTCGCGCTCGATCCGGCGTCCACGCTCGCGCGGATCAGCGGTATGGCGCCGGACAGCTGGCCGGGTTAGCGGCTCACCGGTTCAGGGAACCGAGCGTTCCAGGGCCCCGGGGGCGGCGAAGGCCTCGTGGGCCGCGTGCGAGCTGCGGTCCCGGACGCCCACGGGGTCGTCGCCGAGGAGATCGCCTTCGTAGGCGTCGCCCACGTCGGCGATTCCCGCCCCGTCCCGTACGAGCGGGAGGACCCAGAGCTGGGTTCGCTCAGCGGGCCCGCTCCACCCGTCGTTCGTCCCACACCGGTTCGGTCGACTCGCGCACCTTGCCGTCCGAACCGAACACCAGGTACCGGTCGAAGGACTTCGCGAACCAGCGGTCGTGGGTGACCGCCAGGACCGTGCCCTGGAAGGACTCGAGGCCCTCCTGCAGCGCCTCCGCGCTCTCCAGGTCGAGGTTGTCCGTGGGCTCGTCGAGCAGCAGGGCCGTACAGCCCTTCAGTTCGAGCAGCAGGATCTGGAAACGGGCCTGCTGGCCGCCGGAGAGGCGGTCGAAGGACTGCTCGGCCTGGTTGGTGAGTTCGTAGCGCCGCAGCCTCGACATGGCCGCGCCGCGGTCCTTGGCGTGGTCGCGCCAGAGGATGTCGAGCAGCGTGCGGCCGAACAGCTCGGGGTGGGCGTGGGTCTGGGCGAAGTGGCCCGGTACGACGCGTGCGCCCAGCTTCCACAGGCCCGTGTGTCCGACCTCGCCGCCGGCGAGCAGGCGCAGGAAATGGGACTTTCCGGAGCCGTTGGAGCCGAGGACGGCGACCCTCTCCCCGTAGAAGATCTCCAGGTCGAAGGGCTTCATGAGGCGGGTCAGCTCAAGGTTCTCGCAGGTCACGGCCCGTACGCCGGTGCGGCCGCCGTGCAGGCGCATCGTGATGTCCTGCTCGCGGGGCGGCTCCGGGGGCGGTCCGGCCTCCTCGAACTTGCGTAGCCGGGTCTGGGCGGCGTGATAGCGCGACGCCATGTCGGGGCTGTTCGCGGCAGCCTGGCGCAGGTTGAGGACCAGCTTCTTGAGCTGGGCGTGCTTCTCGTCCCAGCGCCTGCGCAGCTCCTCGAAACGGGCGAAGCGGTCCTTGCGGGCCTCGTGGTACGTGGCGAAGGAGCCGCCGTGCACCCAGGCCTCGGCGCCCTCGGGGCTCGGTTCGACGCTGACGATCTTCTCGGCGGCACTGGCGAGGAGCTCGCGGTCGTGCGAGACGAAGAGAACCGTCTTGCGGGTCTCCTTGAGCCGCTCCTCCAGCCACCGCTTGCCGGGGACGTCGAGGTAGTTGTCGGGCTCGTCCAGCAGTAGAACCTCATCGGTGCCACGCAGGAGCGACTCCAGGACGAGCCGCTTCTGCTCGCCGCCGCTGAGGGTGGACACCTCGCGGAACTGGGCCCGCTCGTAGGGCACGCCGAGCGCGGCCATGGTGCAGACGTCCCAGTGGGTCTCGGCCTCGTAGCCCCGCGCCTCGGCCCAGTCGGAGAGCGCCTGTGCGTACTGCATCTGGGCGGCCTCGTCGTCGACCGTCATGATCGCGTGCTCGGCGGCGTCGACGGCTTTCGCGGCTTCCCGGATACGGGGAGTGGCCACGGAGACGAGCAGGTCACGGACCGTGCTCGCGTCGCGTACGGAGCCGATGAACTGCGGCATGACGCCGAGCCCACCGCTGATGGTGACGCCACCGCCGTGGGGCTGGAGCTCTCCGGAGAGCAACCGGAGCAGGGTGGTCTTGCCCGCGCCGTTCGGCCCGACCAGGGCGACCACGGCGCCCTCCCCCACCCTGAACGAGACATCACCGAGCAGCGCCCGTCCGTCGGGCAGGTAGTACTCGAGGTGCGCTGCTTCCAGATGTCCCATGAGGCCGGATTCTGCGTCCTGGGTGCCGGTCGCGGCAAACCGATTTCCTCCTGCTCACCTCGCCCCTTGCCCTCACCCTTGTCCTCAAGCCCCGGGACTCGACATGCGGACTTCGGGTACGCGGGGAGTATGGATAGTCCAGATGTGTTCAGTGATCCGCATGTCAAAGGGCGGGTAACCGTGGTGTCTGCCGGCCGGTCGCGGGTGGTCGCGGCCGATCTCCGCTTGTTCGACTCGATCGCGGCGCGGCACTGGCCCGGCGCCGACCCCCTGCTGCCGTGGCTGAGCCGGGCCGCCGACCACGGCGTGCTGTGGTTCGCCTCGGCCGCGGCGCTCGGCGTGACGCGCTCGCCCCGTGCGCGCAGGGCCGCCGCACGCGGGCTGGCCTCGCTGGCGCTCGCCTCCGGCACGGTGAACACCTTCGGCAAGCGGGCCGTACGGCGGGCCAGGCCGCTGCGCGACGACGTGCCGTTGATCCGCCAGCTGAAGCATCAGCCCATCACCACCTCGTTCCCCTCCGGGCATTCCGCCTCCGCCGCCGCGTTCGCCACCGGTGTGGCCCTGGAGTCCCGCCGCTGGGGCGCGGTGATCGCGCCCGTCGCCGCGGCCGTGGCCCTGTCCCGGATCTACACGGGCGTCCACTACCCGACCGATGTCCTCGCGGGTGCGGCGCTCGGTGTGGGCGCCGCTTTCGCCGTACGAGGGCTCGTACCCACGCGCGATCAGCACCGCTCCCCCGGCCGGCCGCGCGCCGACGCACCCGCGCTCGCGGACGGCGAGGGCCTGGTGATGGTGGTCAACGAGGGCGCGAAGACCGCGGACCGCGCACCCCGGGCACTGCTTGCCGCATTGCCTCGCGCCGAGCTGGTGGAGTGTGAACCCGCCATGTTCGAGGAGGAGTTGGAGAAGGCCGCCCTGCGGGCGCGCGTACTGGGGGTGTGCGGGGGTGACGGGTCGGTGAACACGGCGGCCCGGGTGGCCCTGCGGCACGGACTGCCCCTCGCGGTGCTGCCCGGCGGCACGCTCAACCACTTCGCGTACGACCTCGGCGTGGAGGGCGAGCGGGATCTGGCCCGCGCCCTGACCCGCGGCGAGGCGGTGGCCGTCGACGTGGGGCGCTTCCACGCCGGGGAGACCACCGGCCTCTTCCTCAACACGTTCAGCCTCGGCGTGTACCCGGAGCTGGTCCGACGCCGCGACCGCTGGTCGCGGCGGATCGGCGGCTGGCCGGCCGGAGTGCTCGCGGCCGCACAGGTGCTCGGCTCCGAGCACCCCCTTGAGGTCGACATCGACGGCAGGCGGCGGCCGTTGTGGCTGCTCTTCGCCGGCAACGGCACGTATCACCGGATGGGTCTCACCCCGGCGCGCCGTGACGACCTCGCCGACGGGCTGCTCGACGTCCGGGTGACCCATGGCGGCCGCAGGCCCGGGACCCGGCTGCTCGCGGCCGCGTTCGCCGGACCGCTCAGCCGCTCGCCCGTGCACGCGGCGGTACGCGTGCGCAGGCTGCGTGTCTCCCGGCTCGCGCCCGGCACACCGCTCGCGTACGACGGTGAAGTGGTCACCGCAGGGGGCGAGTTGCGGCTCGAGAAGCTGCCTCAGGCGCTGACCGTGTACCGGCCGGAGACGTCCTGACCATCTGTCAGTCGCGTCTCGAATAGCAAGATGGGGATCTCATTATCTGGTTCAGGCGCGTACGGTCTTCCTCAACGCACCGGGCGAAGGCGCCCGGTGCACTGCCGGAAGGGGTACCGGTCATGGCCAAGGAGACCGCCGTCTACACGCACGGACATCACGAGTCCGTACTGCGCTCGCACACGTGGCGCACCGCCGCCAACTCGGCCGCCTACCTCATCCCCGAGATCAAGCCCGACCAGCGGATCCTGGACGTCGGTTGCGGGCCCGGCACCATCACCGCCGATCTGGCGGCCCTGGTACCGCAAGGTCGCGTGACGGGGGTCGAGCTGGCGGCCGGCGTGCTCGACCAGGCGCGTGCCGTGGCGGCCGAACGCGGCCTGGCCAACACGGAGTTCGAGACCGCCGACGTACATCAGCTGCAGTACGCCGACGACAGCTTCGACGTCGTGCACGCCCATCAGGTGCTGCAGCACGTGGGCGATCCGGTGCTGGCGCTGCGCGAGATGCGCCGTGTGACGCGGCCCGGTGGGATCATCGCCGTCCGCGATTCGGACTACGCGGCCATGACCTGGTATCCGCAACCGCCCGTCCTGGACGACTGGCTGGAGCTGTACCGGCGGGTCGCCCGCGCGAACGGCGGGGAGCCGGATGCCGGACGGCGTCTCAAGTCGTGGGCACTGCGGGCGGGTTGTGCGGACATCACCGCGACCTCGAGCACCTGGACGTACTCGACGCCCGAGGAGCGCGCCTGGTGGAGCGGCCTGTGGGCCGACCGCACCACGGGCTCGTCGTACGCGAAGATCGCCGCCGAAGGCGGGCACGCGAGCCCGCAGGACCTGGAGCGCATCGCACAGGCCTGGCGCGAGTGGGGCCAGGCCGAGGACGGCTGGTTCTGCGTCCTGCACGGCGAACTGCTGATCCGCGTGTGATCCGCCGCCCGCACACTCACCGCTCCCGGTCTCCGCTTCCCCCTTCAGGATCACTGAAGGAGTACGCGGCCCAGGGACCGCCGAGTTCGACGCGCAGCCCCGGCTCCTGCTCCCCCACGCGCTCGACGTGTGCCACGAACTCCTCGCAGTCCGAACGCTCCACCAGGTAGGACCCGTTGAGGGCGATGCGACCGAAGTCGCGGGAGAGCGACGGGGGATGCAGCCGGGTCGCGGCCGAGCGTGCGGTGAGCTCGTCGTGCAGTGCGTGCGCGAAGGATGCGGCGCGCGCCGGGTGAGCCGCCGGCTCGGCGTACACCTTGACCCCCCACTCCACGCAGCCGTCGATCCGCGAGAGCAGCGTCCGCAGTTGATCACCCTCGTCCTGAAGCATCGTCCGTACGCCGCTGTCGTCACGGAAGATCGTGCCCAGACGCAGCGGCAGCGGGCAGGTGACCGTGGTCAGGGCGGCGATCACCGCTTGATGCGTGCGGGCGGTCTCGGTGAGCCAGCCGCTGTCCTCCAAGTGGGCCCGTAACGGCTCATAACCGAAGTCGGCGTAAGGGACAGGGCTGAGCACGGCGACCAGGTCGCCGTGCTCCAGTTGTTCGAGCGGTGCGCCGCCGACACCCGCGAGGTCCGCCTGCAGGGCGGCCTCGAAGGGCCGGCACACCGCGTACACATAGCGAAGTTGATTCATCCAGGTCGCCTCCCTGTGGGCCGGAGTGTGCGTGATCGGCCACGTACTGACAGGTGCACGGGTCAGTGGCCCGCCGTCGGGGCGGCGTGCGGGGCCGGGCCGGGTTCGACGAAGCTGTAGGGCGGCAGCGGGCCGTTGACCCTGAGGTCCAGATGCGGGTGGTCGTAGCGCAGGCGCTCCACCGAGGCGATGAACTCCGCAGCCGCGTCACGCGAGACGAGGAAGGAGACATTGGCCAGCCATCCGGCGCTCTGCGGGCCGAGGCTCACTTCGTCGGCGGCCCGTTCGAGCTGCCGCTGTACCGCCACCGCGTCCGACGTCTCCCGGCCCTGCACCGCCTGGACCACCAGCTCGCCCAGCCTGAGGCGCTGCTCGTAAGTACCGCCCGCAGCCAGGCGGTTGGCCTCCGTGAGGGTCCGTAGCTCCGGGTTGTCGCTCATCACGCGGCGCAGGACCCCCTCTTCGTCATGGGCGGCCTTCACGTTGAACTCGACCTTCCCCTCGAGCGCCGCCAGCCGTTCGGTGTAGTGGTCCGCTCGCTCTTCGAGCACGACGGCCACGGTCTTGTCGTCGGGTGCGGTGGAGCCGAAACGCATCGGAAGGACCGGGCCTGCTTCGCCCGCCTCGCTGAGGACGTTCTGATGAGCGAGGAGGTCGTCGCGCCGGGGCCGCAGCCGCTCCGGTGCCTCGCTGACCAGGGCCGAGAGCTGCCCTGCGGTGACCATGCGCACAGGGCGTGCCGGATCGCCGATACCGCTGGCGCCGACGGGCGGTGACGGGTGCGAACTGCGCACGATGCCATAGATGTAAGTGGTCACTCCGCTTCCTCCTCGCCCTCCTCCTGGGTGTCGGTGGACCCTCCTGGGTGTCGGTGGGCCCACCTGGGCGCCGGTCGGCCCGCTCCCGGTCAGCGCCCGGGTGTCCGCTGGGCGTCCGCGCGGCCGCGTTCGTAGCGGCGCAGTCGGCGGTAGCCCATCAGCACTCCCCGCGGGTCGAGGTCGACGGAGTAGCTGGCGAGCAGGCTCATGGTGTCGGGGAAGCGGGTGAGTTCCAGCACCTCTATCTCCAGGTGCCAGCCGTCCTCGGTGCGTTCGAAGGCCGAGACGCTCTCGGCCTTCATCCCGGTGAACTCGGCCAGCTGCAGTCGGGCCTCACGCAGCACGGCCGCCGGGCCCGCCGTCTGACGGTCTCCGTTGCCGCTGTCCGCGGGCCGGGTTTCCTTTCGGATCCTGCTGGTATCGGTCATCAGAACCTCCCGCTCCGGGTGCCCCGGACGCCTCTGGTCAAACCCCTCCCGGCGCTCACGGCACCACTGCGTGTTCCACGAGCAGACGTACGGCTGCGGCGATCGCGGCCGCGTCGATGCCCGCGGAGCGCAGTTGTTCGCCGGGGGTCGCGGAGCCGGGCATGTGCCGCACGGCGAGGCGTACGAAGCGCGGCACGGGACGGCCGTCGGCGAAGGCTTCGAGCACCGCGTCGCCGAGTCCGCCTTCGGGCCGGTGGTCCTCGACCGTGATGAGACAGCCGGTCTGCTCGGCGGCCTCCTGAAGGGTGGCGGTGTCCACCGGCTTGACCGAGTAGAGGTCGATGACGCGGCAGGCGATACCGATCGTCGTCAACTGTTCGGCGGCGGCGAGCGCTTCGTGGACCGTCACGCCGGCCGCGACGAGGGCGACCCGGTCCGCATCCGAGGAACGCACCACCTTGGAGCCGCCCACCGGGAAGCTCTCGTCGGGCCCGTACAGCACAGGAGTCGCCGCGCGCGTGGTGCGCAGATAGCCGATGCCGGGACGTTCGGCGAGCGTCGCGACGAGACGGGAGGTCTGGTTGGCGTCGCAGGGGTACAGGACGGTCGAGTCGTGCAGCGCACGGAACAGTGCGAGATCCTCCAGCCCCATCTGCGAGGGACCGTCCTGTCCGATGGAGACTCCGGCGTGCGACCCGACGAGGTTGAGGTCGGCGCCGCTGACCGCTGCCATCCGCAGGAAGTCGTGCGCCCGCGTGAGGAAGGCCGCGAACGACGAGGCGTACGGGGTGAATCCGCGCGCCGCGAGACCCACGGCGGCCGCGACCATCTGTTGCTCGGCGATGTAGCACTCGAAGAACCGCTCCGGATGCTCCTTGGCGAACAGCTCCGCCTTGGTGGAGTCGCTCACCTCACCGTCGAGCGCCACCACGTCCCCGCGCGCCGAGCCGATCGCGGCCAGGGCCTGTCCGTAGGCCTCGCGGGTGGCGATCTCCGCACCCCTCTCTTAGCGCGGTAGCTCCAGATGGCCGCTGCGTACGGCGTGCAACATCCGGGCCGCAGGCGGCTGTTGGATCTCGATCCGCAGATCACTGACCCCGCCGAGCTCCTCGATGGCCTCCTCGGGATGCTTGAGCGGTTTGCCGTGCAGGCCCTCGCGGTCCTCGACGTCGGCCACGCCCTTGCCCTTGAGGGTGCGGGCGAGGACAGCGGTGGGCCGGCCCAGTGTGGAGCGCGCCTCGGCGAAGGCCTGGTCGACGGCGTGCACGTCGTGGCCGTCGCACTCGACGGTGTGCCAGCCGAAGGCCTTGAGCCGACGGGCGTAGGCGGCCAGGTCGTGGCCGTGGCGGGTGGGGCCGCGCTGGCCCAGGCGGTTGACGTCGACGATCGCGATGAGGTTGTCGAGCTGCTCGTGTCCGGCGTGTTCGGCGGCTTCCCATACGGAGCCTTCGGCGAGTTCACTGTCGCCGCAGAGCACCCAGACGCGGAAGCCGGACCGTTCCAGGCGCTTGCCGGCGAGCGCCATCCCGACGCCGACCGGCAGCCCCTGGCCGAGCGAGCCGGTGGCGACCTCGACCCAGGGCAGCGTGCGCGGCGTCGGATGCCCTTCGAGTCGGCTGCCGAGCATACGGAAGGTCCGCAGCTCGTCGTCCTCGACGAGACCGAGTGCCTTGTACGCGGCGTACAGCAAGGGTGACGCATGGCCCTTGGACAGGATGAAGCGGTCGTTGCCCGGGTGCTCGGGCCGTGCGAGGTCATGGCGCAGATGGCGGGTGAGCAGGACGGCCATCAACTCGGCGGCCGACATCGAGGAGGTCGGATGCCCCGATCCTGCGGCCGCGGTCATACGGATCGAGTCCACCCGCAACTGCTGCGCGATCCGGGCGAGTTCGGCATCGGACGGTTGCGGCATCTGGTGCCTCCCTGGAGTGACGGCCGGGGCGAGGGAACGGGCCCAGTACCAACCGGCGCGCGGGGCGTTCCGGGTGCCCTGCGCCCCGGTCGCCAAACGTTTCCCGCGCACGGCCCGGGTTACCCGGCGCACACCTCCCCTTCGCGCGGGAAGCACACCTCACCTTCGCCCGAGAGCCGGACCCGCCATGAAGAACACCGTCCCCCTGGAAACACCCGCCGTCTCCGCCTACACCGTCCCCACCGACGCCCCAGAGGCCGACGGGATCCGCAGCTGGGACACCACTTCGGTGGTGGTCGTCGAGATCGGCGCCGGTGACGCGACGGGCACCGGCTGGACGTACGCGCCCGCGATCGCCTCCGACGTCGTACGCGAGCAACTGACCGCGGCCGTCGTCGGATTGGACGCCCTGGACATCCCCGCCGCCCACGAGTCGATGCGCGCGGCGCTGCGCGAGACGGGCCGCGGCGGAATCAGCGTCTGCGCCCTGTCCGCGGTCGACATCGCCCTGTGGGACTTGAAGGCCCGGCTCCTGGAACTGCCCCTGATTCGGCTGCTCGGCGCAGCACACGACACCGTGCCGGTCTACGGGAGCGGTGGCTTCACCACGTATCACGACACCCATCTCGCGGCGCAGCTCGGCGGCTGGGTGCACGGACAGCGCATCCCCCGGGTCAAGATCCGCATCGGTGAGCACCACGGCAGCGCGGTGGGCCGCGATCTCGCGCGGGTGCGCGCGGCACGGCAGGTCGTCGGGGCGCGCACCGATCTGTATGTCGACGCGGGGGGTGCCTACACCCGTAAGCAGGCGGTACGGGTGGGCCGCGCCCTCGCCGAGCTTGAGGTGGGCTGGTTCGAGTCGCCTGTGGCGGACGACGATCCGAGCGGGCTCGGTCTGGTGCGCGACTCGGTGGTGTGCGACGTGGCCGCGGGCGGGCGCGCCGGCGACCTGGCCGAAATCGCGCGGACCGTACCGCTGGTGGACTGTGTCCAGGCGGACGCCACCCGGCTCGGCGGGCTCACGGCCTGGCTGCGCGCGGCGGCGCTCGCGCAGGCGCACGGACTGCAGATCTCGGCGCACGGGGCGCCGCACGCACATGCCGCGGCCGCGGCGTCGGTGCCCAATCTGCGGCACGTCGAGTGGTTCCACGATCATGTACGGGCCGAGTCGATGTTCTTCGACGGGGTCCTCGATCCGACCGGTGGAGTGGTCCGCCCCGGCTGCGGGATCGGACATGGACTGCGGCTGCGGGCGGACCAGGTCGGGGAGTACCGGGTGGCGTAGGCATGCGGATCTTCGCTTGGCCATTCGGCGGCCCTACGCGTGGCTCCTCGCACGGCTCCTCGCACGGCTCCTCGCGCGGCTTTTCGTGTGGCGCGCCAGGTCGGTCTCATGCGAACCTCCTGGCCGTGGAGAGCGCGGAGGTGCTGCTGATCGGCGGCCGTTCAGGGGTGGGCAAGTCCTCGGTCGGATACGAGGTGTCGGCGCGGCTGAGGCAGGCCTCGGTGGCCCATGCCCTGATCGAGGGCGATGTGCTCGACCACATCCATCCGGCGCCCCCGGACGACCCGGACCGCTCGAAGATCACCCAGCGCAATCTGGCCGCGCTGTGGGCGAACTACACAGAGCTGGGCTGCCGCCGGCTCGTCTACACGAACACGGCCGCCGTGCTCGGGAGCGAACAGTGGCTGTTCGACGGGGCGTTGGGCGCCGGCTGCAGGTTCTTCCACGTCCTGCTCACGGCAACGGACACCACCGCCGCCGAACGCCTGGCCGGGCGCGAACTCGGCTCCGAACTGGAGCAGCAGCTGCGGCGCAGCGCCCACATGGCGCGGCGGCTCGATGAGCACGCCGCGCCGGGGACGGTGCGCGTCGCGACCGACGGGCGGTCGGTGAGCGAAGTGGCGCGGGCGGTCGTCGCCGTAACCGGCTGGTGATCAGCGCTCACCGGGCCGCGGGGCCGCGGGACCCGTCCGCGGTTCCAGCGGCGGCTCGGCGGGCGGGGGTGCGACCGGCGGGACGGGGGCAGTTGGGGCCATCGCCCCGTAGGCCCGGGTCCGTTCGGGCATGTCCGCCTCCCGGGTCCGTTCGGGAGTCTCCGCCCCCCGCGTCCGTTCGGGCGTGGCCGTCTCCCGTGCTCCGGCCTCTCGCTCCCCCTCATGCGACGTGCGCGGGCTGTGCGGGCGGACCGCCCGGCGCAACGCGTAGGCCGCGCCTGCCAGGAGCACACCCATGATCAGGGCGGCCGCCCAGTCGGGCAGTCCGATCGCGAACACCAGGCCGAGCGCGAGCGCACACGCGGCGCCCGCGTACAGGGCCACGGCGTCCGAAGCGACGTACAGGGAGGCCGCACGCCGCTGGCTGCGCGCCTGCTTGCGCAACTCCGCACGCACCGTGTCCCTGACGACCCGGGCGAGGGTGTCGGCCACGTTCTTGTCGAGCGGAGCCTGCGTGGTGGTGCGTCCGGTGCGTTCCATGACGGCCGGGTACCCCTGCGCCCCGCCCTCTAACGCGGCGCGGTTGCCACGAACGATCTCCCCGGGCGCCACGCTCCAACTACCCTCGGCGGTATGGAGATTCTGGGCACCACGCTGCGTATCTGCGTCGAGGATCTGGACACCTCGGTGGACTTCTACGAGCGGCTCGCGGGCACCAAGGCGCTCCGCTTCGAGCGGGGCGGGGTGCGGGTGGCCGCGGTCGGCTGCTTTCTGCTGATGAGCGGGCCCGAGGCGGAGCTCGAGGTGCTCCGCAAGGTCACGGCGACCATCGCGGTCCCCGACGTGGAGGAGGCACAACAGGTGCTCGCCGCCTCGGGCGCCCACATCGTGGCCGGTCCGCTGCCGACTCCGGCGGGCCGCAATCTGATCGCGGTCCATCCGGACGGCACCGTCTTCGAGTACGCGGATCAGCGGTCCGTACGGGGCTGAGCACCGCCTCTCTACGGCGCTGAGCCCGGCCCCGTACGGCGCTGAGCCCCGTTCACCCCTGCGGACGCATACGGAAGTCGTACGTCTCCGGGAGCGGATCCTCGCTGAGCGCGGCCCAGATCTCGCCCAGCGTCTCGTCCCCTTCGTACAGGTCGGCGACCTCGAAACCCTCGTCGAAGATCCGTCTGGCCGCCGCCGTCTCGCCCTCGGCCATGAGCAGTTGGACCTCGCTCAGCCGGAAACGGCCCCGGGTCCGGGTCACCGGCCTCAGCCGTTCCCACACCGAGCGCGCCTCGGCCGGACGGCCCGCGGCGAGCAGCACCGCGATGGCCTCGCGTCCGAGCGCCGCGCACGCGGCCGTCCACACCTCGGCCTCACGGCGCTCGGCGCACAGGTCGTCGAAGGCCTCCACATAGCGGTCGGCTGCGCGCTGGATCTGACCCGCCTCACGGTCGGCGACGGCGAGGCAACGCAGCAACGGCCATACGGAGGGCGCCAGTTCGAGCCCGCGCTCCCAGCTGCGCACCGCCTGGGAAAGGTCACCGGCGTGCCACTGGGCGATCCCGAGGTGGTACTCCGTGAGCGGTGCGGCGGGCGCGGTCTCCAGCATGTTTCGCCAGTGCGGGGCCACCAGGGACGGGCCGGGCGGTGCCACCCGGCGCGGTTCGGGATACGAGCCGTTGTGCGACAGCTCGATCCACGGGGCCTGTTCGGCGGAAAGCATGGACTCGTCGAAGGGAGTGCCGGGGAGCTTGTGACCGGCGCGCAGCACTTCCAGCGCGCCCCAGCCGGAGCCGGTGGCGAGCCGCTCGCCGGGTTCGGTGTCGGCGCGGGTCCGCCACTGCTCGTACGCCTTGTGCAACTCGGCCCGCGGAAGCGCCTCTTCGAGCCGCGCGGCGGCCTCCTGTCGTGCGGCGCTCCAGTCGTTCCCGTGCACGACGGCGGCGTCGGTGGTCAGTGGCCCGTACGCCTCGCACCAGCTCACCTCGCCCTCCGCCTCAAGCCGCACATGCTCCAGCTGGGTGCGGGCGAGGCCCGCCTGTATCTCCGCGTAGCCGCCGGTGCCCGGTTCCGTCAGCCAGCGCTGCCAGCGACGGCCACCCGCCGAACTGCCCCAGGTGAAGAGCTTGCGACCGCGCAGCCGGTCGGTGGAGGCCTGGGCGAGTCCATGGCCTTGTTCGTCCAGCGCGGCCATCCAGCGGCGCTCGCCGTCGGGCAGGTCGTAGAAGAAGTCGGCGGGATGCTCGCTGTTCAGGGGGTAGGTGCGGTCGGCGCCGTCCGAATCCGGGACCGGAAGGCGGCGCAGCGCGTGCTCGTAGCCGAAGTGCCAGGCCTCCTCAGCGGGTACGAGGACGCGGCGCTCCTCGGGCACGGCGGTGTTCGACCACCAGTAGACGGGCACGGACTTGTCGTGCGGATTGCGGATCCGCACACCCACGTACAGGAAGTCCGACTCCTCGGGCAGCCAGAGGTCCACCTGGAAGGGGGTGTCACGCAGCCGTTCCCACTCCCACAGGCGCAGCATCTCTCCCCCGTCGGGCGCCTCGACGCGGGCCGCGTGCACGGGGGCGCAGGACAGGGTGGAGTGGCCGGTGGCGCCGATGTTCCACTCGATGCCGCCGGAGAACCAGGCGCCGTTGAGCGCGAAGGCCGCCGGCTGGAACACCGGGTTGGTGTAGAGGAGTTCACGGCCGGTGGGCTTGTGGTGCAGGGAGTGGACCCGTCCACCGAACCCCGGCAGGACCGTCGCCCTGAGCCGGGAGTTCTCCAGGACCAGGGTGTCGAGAGTGAGTTCGGCGCGGCTGCGGTCGTAGCCATCGAGCACTTGGGCCGGCAGCACACTGTGCAGCGGCCCGTAACCGAGCTGGCGCCGCATGTCCAGAGGCAGCTCCTCGCGCAGCCGCTCGTCGACGGAGACGGTCTGGACTTGATGCGGTGAGAGCAGAGGCGGCAGCGGATTGGCCGGCCCCAAGGGGGCGCCGGGCAGCGTCAGTTCGGCACGTCGGATCGTCGTCACCCGACCATGGAACCCGCTGACCGCGGCGCTGACCAGGGGACCTCCAGGTCAGGATTGCGCAAAGCCGACCAGTGCGGTCACCACGAGGTCGGCGAGGAGAGCGCCCGCGGTGCCGTCGGGGTCGAGGTCCGGGTCGTAGATCGTGATGTTGAGACCGACGCAGTGCTCGGAGGCGGCCAGGGTGCCGAGCAGCGTGACGAGTTCCTCGGGCAGCAGGCCGCCAGGGTCGGGTGCGTCGACGGCGGGCATCACGGACGGATCGAGGCTGTCGGCGTCGAAGTGCACCCAGAACCCTTCGAGTTCACCGATCTCCAGTGACTGCCGTACGGCTCCCGCGATCTCGGCCGGACCCCACTCGCGGATCTCGCCGACGCTCGCGTTCGTGATCTTCAGCTCGCGCAGCTCGTCGCGCTGCGGGTCGTCGTCGCGGATGCCGAAGAGCCGTACGTCCTCGTCCTTGAGGTACGGGCGCAGGCCCTCCAGATCCGTCAGGTCCGGCTGTCCTCGTCCGGTCGCGAGCGCGAGCTCCTCGCCGCCCGCGGCGCCGACTCGCCCCGAGTTGCCCGGATGGCGGAAGTCGGTGGAACCGTCGATCGCGGCGAGGGCGTAGCGGCCCATCCGCCGCATCGCGAGGGAGGCGCCAAGCTGGATCGAGCAGTCGCCGCCGAGTACGACCGGGAAGTCGCCGGCGCGCAGATGGTGCTCGATACGGTCGGCCAGCTTGATCGTGTATGCGGCGATCGCCTCGGCGTTGAAGACCCCGTCGCCCTCCTGCCAGTCGCCACGGTCGTAGCGGGGCGGGACCACCACCCCGCCCTCGAAGGCGCCGAGCCGCTGCACGATCCTCCCCCACTGCCTCAAGGGCGTGGGGGTACCCCCTGCTCCCTCAGCGCTCCGGCCAGCTTGTAGACACCCGGCACGGTGCCGGGGACCGGAGGGCGCAGGCCCAGGTTGGAGGGGGCGTCGAGGACCACGATGCGTCGCATACGGTCCATACTCGGCGACCTGGGGTCGATCACTCAAGACGCCGGCTCAGCCCGCGGTGAACTCCACCACCGCGAGTGCTCCCGCCGGGTGCACGGCGACGAGTTTGAGTCCCGATTCCCCTGCCAGTTCGGCGAGTTGGCCCGCCGTGCGCTCCTTGCCCGAGAAGAAGACCAGCATCCGCAGATCCATGGCGGTACGCACCTGGGCGCCGTCGCCGCCGATCTTCTCGATCACGAAGACCCGGCCCGTGCTGCCCGCCGCCTCGGCGCAGCGGCGCAGGACTGCCAGGGCCGAGGCGTCGTCCCAGTCATGGAGGATCGACGAGAGCAGATAGCCGCCGTATCCGGTGGGGAGTTCGTCGAAGAAGCTGCCCTCGACCGCGTCGGCCCGGTCCTTGAGCCGGTCGCCCGCGAACCGGATACGCGCCGACTCCGCGGTGCGGTCCCGGTCGAGCACGGTGCCGTGCAGCTCGGGGTGGGCCTTCAGAAGCGCGGACAGGAGCGCACCGTTGCCACCGCCGACGTCGAGCACGCGGCCGAGCGAGGACCAGTCGTAGGCCGCGGCGACGGCGGGACCGTCGGCGGCGATGTCCCGGCTCATATGCGCGTCGAACCGTTCCTGCCGCTCCGGCGTGGTGGCCAGGTCGTCCCAGAACGAGGCCCCGTATCTGAGCGGGAAGCCCGGCAACCCGGTGCGTACGGAGTGCAGCAGCTCCACCAGGGACAGATCGGCCCGGCCGACCGCGGAACCCATGTCGAGCCAGGGATGGAGCCCCGAGGGGTGCGCGGAGTGCAGCGGGGCGCCGAGCGCGGTGAGCGAGTAGCGCCCCTCGGCGTCGCGGGCGAGGACCGAGCGGGCCACGAGGTGCAGGAGCATCCGCTCAAGGGCGTCGCTGTCCGCTCCGACCGCGGCGGCCAGCTCACGCGCCCCCTTGGGTCCGTCGTCGAGCGCCTCCGCGATGTGCAGGGTCACGGCGGCGCGGATGGCCATGGGGGTGGCCAGATCGGCGAGTTCGGCCAGATCCGCCTGGCGGGGCGGACCGGTCGGCTCCGGCGCGCGGGCTTCGTGGGTTTCATGAACGTCGCGGGCTTCGCGGGTTTCATGAACCTCGTGGGCTTCGTGGGCTTCGCCTGAGGGGCCCTTGGGCCTGCCGTCCGGGATGTCCGTGGTCATGGCGCGTCCTCTCCCCAGCTCCCCCGGGCCCCCTCTCCGGCACCGGACGTCGCAGCGTCCGCTACCGGACCATTTCCCGTGTGAGGGCCCACCGCTCATGGTCGCGCCACGCCCCGTCGATGTACAAGAAGTCCGGCGAGAACCCCTCCAGGCGGAATCCGCAGCGGCGGGCGAGCGCGATCGACGCGGCGTTGCGCGGCTGCACGTTGATCTCGAGCCGGTGCAACGCGAGTGCGGGTCCGAAGGCGTACGCGATGACGAGCCCCATCCCCTCCGTCATCAGGCCCTTGCCCGCGGCGTGCGCGAAGGCACCGTAACCGAGCGCGCCGCACCGGAAGGCGCCCTCGACGATGTTGTTGATGTTGATGTAGCCCGCGATCCGGCCGCCGTCCCGTTCGCAGATGAGGAACCCGGCGCGCGAGGAGTCCTCGATCAGCTGCTGCGCGTAGGCGGCGTAGTGCTCGGCGGTGACGGGCGGCGCGAGCCAGGGACGGTGGAGTTCCCGGCTGGCGCGGGCGAGCGCGGTGAAGGCCTCGCTGTCGGCGTACGTGAAGTGACGTATGCCGACCCGAGGCCCCACGGCCAGATATGTCGTGCTGTTCTGCGTGGTGCTGTCAGCCATGGTCGAACCCTAGAACCAGGGCGACTGCGCTCCCACCGGTACCCCTAGCTGGGGGTGGGCTTCGGGGTGGGCTTCGGAGCGGCCTTGGGGCAGGTCTCCGTCTTCTTCACGACGCCGATGTCCAGCGACTGTCCGGTCAGCTCGACGCCCGGTGCGGGTGACTGGGTGCAGACCTTCCAGTTCAGCGGCCACAGGATGTTGCGGTTGAAGCCGCTGACGTCGCGCAGGTCCACGCGGGTGCGGTAGTCCACGGTCTGGAAGACGTCCATCAGGGCCTTGCCCCTGAAGTCCGGCATCGGCGGACCGGCCGCGGCGGCGGCGGTCACGGTGAGGGCCGTGGTGGCGAGCACGGTGCCGGTGAGTACGGCGGCGCGCTGGATGAGTGAGGTCACTTCCGTCTCCTGATGAGGTAGGCGCCGCACAGCGCACCGATCACACCCGTGAGGAGCAGCGCCATCCACAGCGGCATGGTCACTTCGGGGATCAGCAGGCGGATCTTGGTGCTGCGGGTGTTCTCGAAAATGAAGATGAGGCCGAGGATGCCGATGGCGGCAACGGTCAGACGTCCGGGCGTCATCAGCCCCTTGGCCTTGCCGCTCTTGGCGTTGTCGTTGGAGCTCATGCGGGACCTTCCGTCCGGAGTGACTCCTTGGCCCCCTGAGGTCAGCATGAGCAGGTGGGCGCCGGGGTCGCACCTGGCCGGTGCCCCTGCGGGTGGCGCTATGGGCCTAACGGGTGAGGGCGGGTGGCCGCGCGGCCGCGGTGCTGGCTCACTGGGACGACGGCGGACGCACGGCGCGTCCCCGGCCGGAACGGAGCGGGTCCATGACGCAGCAGGTGCACGTCGGCCAGGAGCTCGGCCAGGTCAAGGAGACGCTCCTGATGACGCTGTATCTGCGCGCGGTCGACAACCGCCGTGCCCGGCCGGTGCTCGGCGACCCGTACGCGCAGCGGATCATGGAACAGATCGACTACGACTTCGGACGGCTGCGCGGGCTGCGGGGCAGTGCGTCGCTGGTCGCCGTGCGGGCACGGCGGTTCGATCTGTGGACCGCCGAGTTTCTGCGGGAGCATCCGGACGGTCTGGTGCTGCATCTGGCGTGCGGTCTGGACAGCCGTCCGCTGCGGGTGGCGCGGCCGGCCACGGCGCTGTGGATCGATGTGGACTATCCGGAGGTCGTGTCGTTGCGAGAGCGGCTGTACGGGCCGATCGAAGGGGTGCGCACCCTGGGTGCCTCGGTCACGGAGTCCGCGTGGTGGTCACAGGTGCCGCGTGACCGGCCTGCGCTGGTGGTGGCCGAGGGGCTGCTGATGTATCTCTCGCCGGAGGACGTCAGCCGGCTGGTGAACAGGGTCGTCGGCCACTTCTCGACGGGCCGGCTCGCCTTCGACGGTGTGGCTCCCTGGGTCAGGTCCGTCTCGGGGCTGCATCCGGCGCTGCGTCGCGCGGGCACGTCGTTCCGCTGGGCGCTGCCCGCACCGGAGGTCTTCGCCCGTGCGCATCCGCCGCTGCGGCTGCTCGGCGAGGTGTCGGGCGTCGACGAGATCGGCCGCCGCGCCCACTCCTCGGCGGCCCGCGCCACGGTCCGCGCACTCGCCAAGGTGCCGATGGTGGGAGAGGCGCTGCGAGTGGTGAAGTACGGCTTCGCGGTGACGTCCTGAGCCCCGTACGGAGGCGGCTTCACCTCAGCGCCGGTACCTCCAGCCGAAGTTCCGCTCCGTCCGGGCCCGCGTCCAGGACGGCCGGAACTCCGAGCGGCACGGTGAGCGCGCCGTCGCAGTGTCCGAAACCGGACTCCTCCACCACCGGTACGCCGAGCTCCCCGAGCCGGTCCGCGAACACCGCGCGCACCCCGTCGTAGGGACCGCACTCCTCCCACGAGCCGAGCAGCACACCCGCCACCCCGTCCAGCCAGCCACTGCGCAGGAGTTGGGTGAGCATACGGTCGAGCCGGTAGTCCTCCTCACCGATGTCCTCCAGGCACAGCAGTCCGCCGCGCGCGCCCGGGCGGGCGTACGGAGTGCCGAGGTCGGCCGCGAGCAAGCAGAGGCAGCCGCCGAGGGTCACACCGGCTGCGCGTCCGGGCATCAGGGTGCGGCCCGCCGAGATGGTCCGAACCGACTCCGGGGTGAACAGCGTCGCCCTCAAGTGGTCCTGCGCCCGGGCGTTCTTGATGAAGTCGGCCGCCGCCGTCATGGGACCGTACAGCGTCACCAGACCCAGCCGCGTCGCGAACGCCTCGTGCAGGGCGGTGATGTCGCTGTACCCCACGAACACCTTCGGGCCCGCCGCCCGCATCGCGTCCCAGTCGAGCTGATCCACCATGCGCTGCACGCCGTAGCCGCCCCGCGCGCAGAACACGGCGGAGACGGACGGGTCGCACCAGGCCGCCTGCAGGTCGGCCGCGCGCTCGCGGTCGCTGCCCGCGAGGTAGCTCAACTCCGAGTGTGTGGACAGGACATGGGGCCCGACGACCGGGTCGAGGTCCCAGCCGCGCAGCACGTCGAGGCCTGCCTCAAGGCGCTCCTCGGGCACGGGCCCGCTGGGTGCGACGACGGCCACGCGCGCGCCGGGCGCGAGCCGCCGGGGCCGGGTGAGCGGGGCGACGCCCCGCGTCGGTGCGGGATCGTCCCAGCCGCTCGCACCACTCGTCATGGGCTCCCCCTCGCGTCTCACTTGCTCAGCTCCAGCGTCTCGATACCTGGCGGGCGCAGCCCGAACACCTGGGCGTACAGCGAAAGTTCCGCCTCCAGTGCCCGGATCATGGTGTCCGCTCGACGGAAGCCGTGCCCCTCGCCTTCGAAGGCGAGGTAGGCGTGCGGAACCCGTCGGCCCGCCATCCGCGCCAGGAACCGCTCGCACTGCGCCGGCGGGCAGATCACGTCGTCGAGCCCCTGCAGCAGCAGGAACGGCGCGGTGATGTGCTCGGCCTGCGCCACCGGTGAACGCTCCGCATAGCGGCCCGGGACCTCGGCGATCGGTCCGACCAGCGATTCGAGGTAGTGCGACTCGAAGTCGTGAGTCTCCCCGGTCGCCCAGCCTTCGAGGTCGAGCACCGGATAGATGATGGTGCCGCACGCGTAGACATCGGTGGCGGCGAGGGACGCGGCCGTCGTCCAGCCGCCCGCGCTGCCGCCGCGGATGGCAAGGCGGTCCGGGTCGGCGGTGCCCTCATCGGCGAGTGCGCGGGCCACGGCCGCGCAGTCCTCGACATCCACCACGCCCCATTGCTCACGCAGCCGTTCACGGTAGGCGCGCCCGTAGCCGGTGGAGCCGCCGTAGTTGACCTCGGCCACGCCGATACCGCGCGAGGTGAAGTAGGCGATGGCGAGGTCGAGCACCAGCGCGGCATGCCCCGTGGGTCCGCCGTGTGCCCACACCACATAGGGCGGCAGGGCGTCGTCGGGTCCGCGGAAGCCTGGGTTGTGCGGTGGATAGATGTGCGCGTGGATGTCCCGTCCGAGCGGTCCGGCGAAGGTGCGGATCTGGGGTTCCGGGTAGTACGCCGGATCCACGGGGTCGTCGTGCGCGGCGCCGATCACACGGGTGCGCCCGGTGCGGATGTCGAGTTCGACGACCTCCGCCGCGCTGCGCGGACTGGCCGCGGTGCCCACGATCCGCGAGCCGTGTGCGGCGAGCGTGGCCGACCAGGCGGTCCAGGGCCCCGCCACGTCCACGACATCGCTGGTCTCGGGGTCGAGGACGCCGAGCGAGGTGGTGCCCACGCCGTGTACGACGGCCACCGTGCCGTTCTCCAACGGCGCGAACCACCGATGCCCGATCTGCCACAGGGGTCCGGCGAACTCCTCGGCACGAGGACAGAGCTCGGTGACCACGGCCGACCCACCGGGCCCGGAACCCGTTGCGCCCACCTCGGTGCGGCAGAGGTTCCACCACCCGCTGCGGTCAGAGGCGAACAGCAGCCCGCCGTCGTGCGCCCACTCGACCTGGGCGATCGCCTCCTCGGGTCCACCAGCGACGACCCGCGCCTGCTCGAACGTGCCGCCCTCGGCCACGTCGGCGACGAGCAACTCGGTGCCGTCCCAGGGCATCCGCGGATGATCCCAGGCGATCCACGCGGCGAGCCTGCCGTCCGGCGACACCCGGGGCGCTGTCACGAACCGGTGGCGGCCGTCGGACAGGTCACGCACCGCACCCCGGTCGTCGGCGGCCGAACCGTCGAGGGGCACCGCCGCGAGCACCCGCCGCAGATCCTCGGGCCCCTCCCCCAGGAACTCCTCCAGAACGCACCAGACTTCGCCGCGGTCGACCCTGATCTGCGGATCGACCCAGCGCAGCCCGCCACCCACCGGTGTCACCGGCGTCAGCGGCACGGGCACGGCTCCTGGCACATCCGGCTCGTACGCGTAGAGCCGCTGGTCTGCGAAGTCGCTGAAGACCACCAGCGCGCCCGATGGCCCGCTCACCCCGGCCCAGGGCCGGCCGCCGTACTCGACGACGCGGCTGCGCACATTCCAGGGCGCCGGCAGCACCGACTCCTCGCGCCCGTCGGAGCGTCGGCGCACCAGCGCGCGGCGGCCCGCCTCGGCCGGGCGCGGCTCGGTCCACCACACTTCGTCGCCGACAAACCCGACCCATTCAGGACGGCCGTCGTGCGAGGCCGCGAGCGCGGCGTCGATGGGCGAGGCCCAGTCCCCGTACGGCTCGGTGCGCACCATGTCCCCCATTCCGCTAGGCCGTTCGCAGAAAGCGGCTCAGTACCCGGGCGCCGAAGTGCAGTCCCTCCACGGGCACCCGCTCGTCGACACCATGGAACATCGCCGCGTAGTCGTAGTTCTCGGGGAGCTTCAGGGGTGAGAAGCCGTACCCGGTGATGCCGAGGCGGGAGAACTGCTTGGCGTCCGTCCCTCCTGACATACAGAACGGCACGACATGCCCGTCCGGTTCGAACTCCTCGACCGCTGCCCGCATCTTGCGGTACGTGGCCGAGTCCACGGGCGCTTCGAGGGCGACCTCGCGGTGGTGGAACTCCCACTCGACGTCGGGCCCGGTGAGCGCGTCGAGGGTCTGGCGGAACTCCTCCTCGCCGCCCGGCAGATAGCGCCCGTCGACATAGGCGACGGCCTCGCCCGGAATCACGTTGACCTTGTATCCGGCCTGCAGCATCGTCGGGTTGGCGCTGTTGCGCACCGTGGGCTCGACCAGTGCGGCGGCCCGACCGAGCTTGCTCAGGAGCGCATCCACGTCGAAGTCCGGTGCGTGGACATCCGTCTCGACTCCGTGCAGCTTGGCGAGTTCGGTGAGCGCCGCCCGTACGGTCGCGGTCAGCCGCACCGGCCACTGGTGCTCGCCGATCCGCGCGATGGCCTGGGCGAGGTGAGTGACCGCATTGGCCCGGTTCACCTTGGAGCCATGGCCGGCCCGGCCGCGCGCGGTGAGCTTGAGCCAGCCCGTGCCGCGCTCACCGGCCGCGATCGGGTAGAGCGCCATACCGGGACCGGCGTGGAAGGTGAACGCGCCGGATTCACTGATCCCTTCGGTGCACCCTTCGAAGAGACCCGCATGCCGGTCCGCGAGGAAGCCGGAACCGTCCTCGGCGCTGGCCTCCTCGTCCGCGGTGAACGCGATGACCAGGTCACGCCGTGGGCGGATGCCCTGGCGGGCCCAGGAGCGGACGACGCTGAGGATCATCGCGTCCATGTTCTTCATGTCGACCGCGCCACGGCCCCAGACGACGCCGTCGCGGATCTCCCCGGAGAACGGGTCGACCTGCCAGTCCTTGGCCTCCGCGGGCACCACGTCCAGATGACCGTGCACGAGCAGGGCCTCGGCGGAGGGATCGGTGCCCTCGATCCTGGCCACGACATTGGCGCGCCCCGAAGTGCGCTCCAGAAGTGTGGGTTCCAGGCCCGCGCCCGCGAGTTGTTCCGCCGCGTACTCCGCGGCGGGCCGCTCACGGCAGTCGCCGCCGCCCCGGTTGGTGGTGTCGATCCGGATCAGCTCGGAGGTGAACCGGACCACCTCGTCGAGCCCGGCCTCGTCGATCCCGCTGTCCGTCATCTGTGCACTGTGCTCAGCCATACTGCTCCTCGACCGCGGCGGAGACGACCGTGGTGACCGCCTTGAACGTACGAATCCCCTCATACATGGTCGGGCTGGTGTAGGCGACTCTCCGCTCCCCGGAGCGCTCCACCCCGGGCACCACCGTGGCCGCGAGCGTCAGGTGTTCGGCGTCGAACTCCAGCTCCACGGTGAAAGGCCCGCCGTGCACCGGCTCATGACGCACCGCCAGGGCGGCCGCCTCCTTGGCGGCGGCCCGGATGTCGGCGGCGGTCCGCCGGGGCGTACGGCACACCGCCGCATACCGCGACACATGGTCCTTCACGGCGACCTTGAGGGCGCCCGGTGCGTACCCGAGAGCGTCCTCGCAGGTCAGATCGTCGCCCGTGACCAGCACGACCGGCACCCCGAACTCGGCGACCACATGCGAGTTGAGCAGTCCCTCGCTCGCCCGTACATCGTTCACCCACACCCCGGTGATGGAGTTGGCCAGATACGTATGGGCCAGGACCCCTTCCGTACCCGCGCCCGTGTGGTACCCGATGAAGGCGATCCCGTCCACGTCCCCGTGCTGCACACCTTCGACCATGCTGAGCGACTTGTGCCGGCCGGTGAGCATCTCGGCCCGGTCGTCGAGCTGTTCGAGCAGCAGATTGCGCATGGACCAGTGCGCCTCGTTGATGAGCACCTCATCGGCGCCGCCGTCGAAGAAGCCGAGCACCGCGGCGTTCACGTCCGAGGTGAACAGGGAGCGGCAGCGCTCCCACTGCGCATGGCCCGGCAGCACATCGGCAGGCCAGGTCACACCGGTGGCGCCTTCCATGTCGGCGCTGATGAGGATCTTCATGCGGAAGACCGTACGCGCCGAGCCGAGGCCTCACCAGCCCTGTGGATAACTGTCGCTGGACTGGACCTCTGGCTTTTCCACAGGGCCCGCCACGGGCCCTGTGCACCCCCCTGCACCACAGCAAAGGAACGCTTATGGGGCACAGTGACGCCACAGGCAACAGAAGGGGCGACATGAAGACCATCGGGCTGATCGGCGGCATGAGCTGGGAGTCCAGCGCGGAGTACTACCGGCTGCTCAACGAGTTCACCCGCGAGCGGCTCGGCGGGCTGCACTCGGCACGCTGCGTGCTCTACTCCGTGGACTTCGCGGAGATCGAGGCGCTGCAGGTCGCCGGGGAGTGGGAGGCGTCCGGGAAGATCCTCGCGGACGCCGCGCGCAGCGTGGTGGCCGCGGGCGCGGACATGGTGCTGATCTGCACCAACACCATGCACAAGGTCGCGGACCAGGTACAGGCGGCGGTGCCCGTGCCGTTGGTCCACCTTGCCGACACCACCGCGCTCGCCGTACGGGCCGCAGGGATGCGCCGAGTCGGCCTGCTCGGCACGGCGTTCACGATGGAACAGGACTTCTACCGCGGCCGGCTCGCCCGGCACGGGCTGGACGTGCTGGTCCCGGACACCGAAGAGCGGGCTCTCGTCCACCGCGTCATCTACGACGAGTTGTGCCTCGGCGTCGTACGGGAGGAGTCGCGCGACGCGTATCGGACGGTCATCGACCGGCTCATCGCCGAGGGTGCGGAGGGCATCGTCCTGGGTTGTACGGAGATCGAGCTGCTCATCGGCCCCGAGGACAGCCCGGTCCCCGTCTTCCCGACGGCCCGGCTGCATGCCGAGGCCGCGGTGGAGCTGGCCTTGGCCGAGAACTGAGATCCGAGAGCCCGCTCACGAACATGACCCGCCAACCGCAGGAACCACCTGACGCAAGCCTCGCCTACCGCACCCCGGCAACAGCGCGCCCCGCGGGCTGCAGCTGACGTACCAGAAACTGCTCGGTGTCCGCGGTGAAGAATCCGGAGATACCGCGCAGCAACTGCAGTGCCGCTACGACCCGTCCGGGCAGCGGACGTGGCAGTACGGCCAGCGGCAGCGCCTCCGTACGCGGACCGGTCGCCGCCGCCTCCAGGGCCAGCCGGGCCTGGCCGGTCTCCCCCGCGCGCACCAGCGCGAGTGCACGCCGCGCGCCACCGGCGGCCCGCTCCACCACGGCGAGCAGCGCGGTGATGCCCCTCAGATCCGCGACACCCGCCGGGGAAGTCGCCCCCAGCTCCCGCGCCTCCAAGCGCAGTTGAGCACCCGCGTGGTCGAGGATCTTGACGATCGCGCACAGCCGTCCGGTGTCGAATGACGCCATGGGAGCACTCCTTCGCTGAAGTGACTGAAGGCACAGATGGCACAGATGGCACAGATGGGAAAGAAGCACTGAAAGCCTGGACCACTCAATCGCGCGCATACGCACGCCTTCAGACCTATCACCCGCACACGTACCGCCCGAACCCTCCTCAGGGGGCGCACTCCCTGCGCAGAGGCGCATGCCTCAACTGCCTCCGGGTACACGGGACTTACCGACCACTCAGCCACCCTCGGAGGGAAGTGATGGCTCAGACCGCGACCCGGGGCACCCCCCGCAAGAGCGGGCGCCGCCAAGCACGGTCATCCGCCACCTCACCGCGCGCACCCGCCCCCTGGCCGGTGCGCGCCCTTGCCATGCTGCTCGCCTGCGCCGCGATGGTGGCCTTCGGCGTGCTGCTGGCACGCCTCACCTTGCAGCCGTCCACGGCCTCGGTGCCGCTCACCCACACCAATCTCCGGCCGGGTGACTCGATCCGGGACTATCTCGCCCAGCCCGCGTTCCGCGACACCGTCAAACAGCTTGGCGGCAACATTCTGCTCGGAGTCCCCTTCGGCGTACTGCTGCCGGTGATCGCCCCCAAGGCGCGCGGGGTCCTGCGTGTGGTCGCCGTCACGACCTTCGTGATGCTGGGTGTCGAGGTGGTGCAGGGCGCGCTCATCACCGGCCGCGCCTTCGACATCGACGACGTGGTCCTCAACACCGGCGGGGCACTGCTCGGTTATCTGCTGATCGGCCGGCGGCTTTCGCGCCGCATCCACCCACCGCGCCGGCGCCGGTTCCGGTGGTACGGAAGGCCGGCCGACCCACCGACGACACCCACCCGCAGGAAGGTGTCGGGTCTCCGCAGGAAGAGGGCTCCCCAAAAGGCACAACCCGGCCAGAAGAAGTGACGCGGCCCGGGCTCACGCGCGGCGTGGGCCCGGGCCGTGTACGGCAGTCGCTCAGCTCGATCGCACCAACCCCTGCGCGACGAGCTCCTGGTGGACAAGTCCCGCGAACTCGGTCGCCCCGCGCACGGAGGTGTGCGTGTTGTCGCGCTTCTCGTTGTAGAGGAACAGCGGCTTGGAGGCCTCGGGGCCCAGCTCCTCGACCCGCTGCTTGGTGAGCGCCGTCAGATCGATCAGCGGGACCTCCGCTGCTACGGCGAGGGCGCGCATCTCGGCCGGGAGATCGACTCCGAGACCGTTCACATTCAGAGCGACGCCATTGTTCAAAGTGCCGTCCGAGTTGAACCAGCGGCGCACGATCGGCGTGACCAGGACGGGCCGTCCGCCCTCGGCCCGAATGCCCTCGATCATGGTGGTGAGGTTGGCGCGGTAGACATCGGCAGGTGTCTGCTTGTCGTTGTGGGCGAGCTGGATCAGCACCACGTCGTCGCGCCCGATCCGCTCCCGTACCGCCGCGAAGAGCGCCGGATTGTCCAGGAACGACTGCGAACCCTCGCCCGAGTCCGCGTAGTTGGCGACCACGGGACCACGGCCGAGCAGCTGCGGCAGCTGCTGGCCCCAGCCGGAATAGGGATCGCCCGGCTGGTCGCACACGGTCGAGTCGCCGATGAGCAGCAGCTGACGGACGTGGTGGGCGGGCTTCACGCGCAGCGCGGACAGCTGTGGTGCCGTGCCGGCGAAGACCAGGTCGAGGCCGGGGCTGCCGCTCGGTCCGGTCGGCTCACCCTCCGGCTCGCGGACGTCCACGGTGAAGCTGCGGTGCAGTCGCTGCCCGGGTTCGGTGGCGGTCTCGGCCAGCATGGTGCGCCGGGTCTCGGCGGTCACCGTGGTGCTGCCCGCGCTGTCACCTCCGAGGAGTACGGAGACGGTGTACACACCGGGGGCGACGTCGAAGTGGCAGGTCACCGGAGCCGTGCCGGTGCAGTGGTCGAGGCCGCGGGAGTCAGCCTCGGGTGGCGAGTCCGCGTGGGCCGGAACCGCCGACAGGGCTCCCAAGACCGTGACTGCCGCCAGAACCAAGCTAGTTGCGCGTCTCATCGTCGTTCCCTCCTCAGCCCGGGATCTTGTCGCCGACGAGGGCGAGGTTCTGGATGGCGGCAAGTCCGAAGAGCGCGGTCTCGTTGGTGTTGACCTTGAGGTTCTCGTAGCCGGGCACCAGCACCGCCGGGCCCTCCAGCTTGGCCTTCTCCCAGTTGGAGGCCTCGGTGTAGCCGTCGGAGCGGTAGAACTTCGTCCACGCCCTGGCCGTCAGCTTGTCGTCCTTCAACTGGGCCGCGGCGTAGGCGTCGAGGCGTGAGTGGCCCTGGAAGAGCAGCAGGGTGCCGAAGTTGGCGCCGTAGCGTGCGGCCTGTTCGGCCTTGGTGGCGTTGAAGTAGCGGCAGTAGTCGAGCCAGGCCTCCTTGAAGGCGGGCAGGTCGATCAGGCCGATGAGTTCGGCGCACATCTCGACGAGGCCGAACATCGCTGAGAGATGCGAGACCCCCACGGCAGGCTTCTCGGCGACCGCGAACCTGCCCGTATCCAGGTCGTACAGACCGGTGCCCTGCACAAAGCCGTTGGGCTGCGCGGCGATGGTCTCCATGGTCGAGCGCAGCCGCGCCTCGGCCTTGTCGGCCTTGGGTCCGCGCCGCTCCCACTCGGTGAGCCAAGCCGCCGCGAGTCCGCTCCAGTCGGTGCCGAAGCCGATGGACAGAGCGTGCCGGTCGGGGGTGTACGGCTCGGTGCGGATCTTGCGGATCGGGTCGAGGCCGAGGAAGGTCTCGTCCGAGTCGACCAGTGCGTGCATCAGGTCGCCGACGCGTTCGTCCGCCGTGAGGAAGTAGTACTGGCGGCGGTAGACCGCGGTCGAGATGCGCTGCTGCTTGGCGCTGCACCCGTAGTGCTGGACGCCGTGCCGGGTGCCGAGGCCGGCCCACTTGCCCAGGTGGTAGACGTCGACCTCGCCGGTGTGGCGGGTCATCGCCTCGGCGAAGCGGAAGATGTCGGAGCGGCCCGAGCGCAGATACGCGTACCAGAGCCAGAGGTCGGGCGACAGCTCGGAGTTGTCCCAGGCGTAGCCGCCGATGTCGTAGCGCCACTGGTGACGGTCGCTGTCGTAGGTGTGCATGATGTCGCCGTAGTCCCAGAAGCCGTACCAGCGGCGCTGTTCGACCTGGTCCTTGTAGTACGTGAACAGGAAGTCGAGCTGGTCCTCGATCTTCGCCTTGGCCGCGGTGGAGCGGTCGACCGGGGCGAAGAGTCCGCCGAAGACACCGGCCTTGGCCAAGTCCGCCGGTCCTGCGGCCAGTTGCGGCGGAACGCGGACGGCCTCCGCCTGGTCGACCAGCGTGGCGGCGCTCGGGGTCTTGTCGTTGGCCCAGAACATCAGCTCGCTGGTACGGGCGATGCCGTACGGGGTGCCGAAGCCCGGCTCGTAGTCCTCGTAGGTGATGTTGAGGCCTTCGAGCTGCTCGGGGTAGGTGTCCTGGCCCATGCCGTCGTGGTAGAAGCGCAGGTCCATGGGCTGGGCCTCGGGCGACCAGAGCCACAGGGTGACCTCGGCCTCGTCGCTCGCGGCGCCGCGGATGTCGAGCTGGGCGGGGTGCTTGTGCCAGAAGTCGCGCAGGCCGAAGGAGAGTCCGCCGCTGACGCCGCCCACGTATCCGAAGCCGTTCGCGCGGCCGCCGCCGCCCGCGGTGATCCAGCCGTGGCCCGCCTCGGTCCGCTTGCGCAAGGTGAATCCGTCGGCGCTGAGCTGGCTGAGGGTGTAGTCACCCCACGTGGGGATGTACTGCAGGCGCGTGGTGACCCGCTGGTCCCAGGTGCTGGGGTCGGGCAGCTTCTCGCCCTTGACCTGTGCGGTGCGCACCGCGGCGCCGGGGTCCCTGCGCAGTCCCGTGATGCCCTTGACGGCCTCGGTGAGGAAGCCGGTCGTGGGCGCGGAGCCCTCGCCCGCGATACGGATGTGGCGGTCGTACATCTCGTCCCGCATCGGCACCGAGAAGCGGACCCCGAGGCCGCGGATGAAGTCCTCGTTCTCATCACCGTCGAAGGTGATCGTGTGCACCATACGGAAGGACTCGGCGCCCGCGTAGAAGTAGAGGCGGACGCTGAACGGCAGCCAACTACGGCTCCCCCTGCGGTGCTTGCCGTCGATCCGGACCACGGCGCGGACCGGACCGTCCTGCTCGACGGTCGCCCCGCCGATGTCACCGTCGAAGCGCTTCCACTTGGCGTTGCCCTCGTCGTTGTCCTCCACGGCGTCCTGACGGTGCAGGACCAGCCGGCCGTTCCTGGCGATGGTGGTGGACCCGCGGGTCACGGTCTCGACGAGCTGCTCGCCGTCCTTGCGGATGACCGCCTTGATCACGCCGGTGTCGACGGTGATCCGGCTGCTGGTCTCGCTGACCGCGATCTTCTGCTCGGCGGCCGCCGGGGCGCCCTTGGCCAGCGTGAACTTCTCCGCTCCCGCGGCGCCCGCGCCGACCGCGTGGGCGGTCCACTTGAGTGTGCCGTCGGGCCAGTAGGCGGTCGGCCAGGTCTGTACGGGGACGTCCTTGCCGTCCGCGGTGGCGAGTTGGAACTCGGTGCCGGCCGCGTGGGTGCCCTTGGGCCAGGGCACGCCGAAGGTGGAACCGGCGGCCGCACCCAGACCGCCGTCCTCGAGCCAGCCGATCGTGACCGGGTCGTCGGCGGTGCTTACGGCGCCGGGGTTTGCTGCCTGCGCGGCCTGTGCGGCCTCGGGGCCGAGCACCCAGCCGACCTGACTGGCGACGCCCGCCGCCGCGGCCATTCTCAGCAGGGATCTACGGGGCAGGTGCGGGATGCCGGACATCGCTCTCCTTGACTTAGACATGACATAAAAGGGTGTGGGGCGGCGCAGCCTGGGTGGCACAGCCGGGACGGGGCGCCGACGGACAGGACTCAGCCGGTGCGCCGGCGCTCCACCGCGATCGCCGCCGCCGTGACCATCCCCAGCGCGGGCGCGAGAAGCGGCGCGGCGAACCAGGCGGAGGCCGCGATCACCGCGAACCCGCAGACCAGGACCATCGATCCGGCAGGGTCACGCAATGTGTGCCGTGCCCCGGCGGCGAACAGCTCGCGCCAGGACGCGCCAGGACGCCACCGCACGGCCGCCCGCAGTCCGCCGACGACCACCACCACGGCTGCGCCCACACCGACCGCGCCCACGAAGGGTCCGCCCGGCAGTCCCGCGCGTACGGCCGCGAAGTCCGCCCACAGGAGCGCCAGAACGCCCCATCCCGCGAGCCCGGCGAGCCATCCGCGACGTACCGCCGAGCGCCAGTCGGCCACGAACTGCCGCCAGCCGGACTCCTCATGGGCCAGATGGCGCCGCAGATGCGCGGCCCCCGCCGCGCACGCGGCGGGCAGCGTGACCAGCGGCAGCGCGCCCAGGAAGATCCATACCCCGGTCAGCAGACACTCGGCGAAAACCCCGAACGCCCGCTGAAACGCCGACTGCTCACCTTGAACCCTGGCGGTCGTCGTGGTCATTTCCGCTCAGCCCTTCAGACCCGAGGTGGCCATACCCTCGATCAGATACCGCTGGAAGGCCAGGAAGAAGAGGACCACCGGCGCAAGCGCCACCAGGGACATGGCGATCATGCCGCCGTAATCGGCCACACCCTCCTGGTCGACGAACATCTTCAGGCCCAGCGCGACGGTGTACTTCTCAGGAGTGTTGACGTAGATCAACGGGCCCATGAAGTCGTTCCAGGTGTTGATGAACGTGAAGATCGCGCTGGTGATCAGGGCGGGCCGGCACAGCGGCAGCACGATCGACCAGTAGATCCGCAGATGCCCGCAGCCGTCCAGACGGGCCGCCTCGTCCAGCTCCTTGGGCAGATTCCGCATGAACTGCACCATCAGGAAGACGAAGAAGGCCTCCGTCGCCAGGTACTTGCCGAGCAGCAGCGGTGTGTACGTGTCGATGACGTCCATCTTCTGGAACAGCACGTACTGCGGGATGAGCAGGACGTGGTACGGCAGCAGCAGCGTGCCGATCATCAGGACGAAGAGCAGATTGCGGCCTGCGAACCGGATCCGGGCGAAGGCGTAGGCCGCGAGCGAGCACGACAGGAGTACGCCGACGACCGAACCCACCGCCAGGAACAGCGAGTTGTAGAAGAAGGTGGAGATCGGGATGTCCGCGATGCCGTCGGCGAGCCGGGTGTAGTTGCGGATGATCGGGTCCGTGGGCAGCAGTTGCAGACTGCCCACGATCTCGTCGCCCTGCTTGAACGAGGCGCCGATCAGCCAGACGACCGGGTAGAGCACCACCGCGAGTACGGCGAGCGCACCCAGATGCCAGGCGAGCGAGCCCCTCGCGCGGCCTCCCCGGCCCTGCCGGCCCCCCCGGCCACCCGGACGAGCAGCGGTGAGCATGGGCTGTGCGGTCATCGGCCGCCCTCCTCGTAGTGCACCCAGCGCTTCTGCGACCAGAACAGAACGGCTGTGACCAGCGCGACCGCGACCAGAAGCATCCAGGCCATCGCGGAGGCCATCCCCATCCGGCTGTTCTCGAAGCCCTGGACGTACAGGTAACAGGTGTAGACCATGGAGCCGTCCGCCGGCCCGCAGCTGCCGCCCGCTCCGCTGCCGACGATGTACGCGGAGGCGAAGATCTGGAACGAATGGATGGTCTCCAGCAGGACGTTGAAGAAGAGGACCGGGGAGATCATCGGCAGGGTGATGCTCCAGAACCGGCGCCAGGGCCCGGCCCCGTCCACCTCGGCCGCCTCGTACAGCTCGCGCGGCACCTGCTTGAGACCCGCCAGGAAGATCACCATCGGTGCGCCGAACTGCCAGACGGTGAGCGCCACCAGGGCGTACACGATCCACTCGGGATCACCGATCCAGCCGCCGACGTCGATGCCGAAGAGCGAGGACTGCGCCCGGTCGACAAGGGCGTCGTCCGAGAAGATCGCCTTCCAGACCACCGCCACGGACACGCTCGCGCCGACCAGTGAAGGGGCATAGAACGCGGCACGGTAGAAGCCCTGTCCCCGCCGCTTCTGTGCGAGCAGCAGCGCCACACCGAGGGCGAGAAGCAGTTTGAGCGGGGTGCCGACGACGACGTACCAGAGCGTCACCGAGACCGAGTGGCGCCAGCGGGGATCGCCGAACATCTCGGTGAAGTTCGCGAAGCCGATCCAGTTCGGGGCGTCGAAGAGGTTGTAGTCGGTGAACGCGAAGTAGAGCGAGGCGATCATCGGACCCGCGGTGAGCAGCAGGAAACCGGCGATCCAGGGGGACATGAAGAGATAGCCGGCGAGGTTCTCCCTGCGGCGGCGCCGCTTGAGAGCGGCGCCGGAGGGCAGCGGCCGGGCGCCGCGCGGGCCGGGCCCCGGTATCTTCCCGGGGCCCACCGCGTGTGCCTGTCGTACGTCTGTCACGGTCGGACCCATCAGCTGCCGAGAGCCGTCTTCGACTCGGTGAAGAACTGCTTGACCGCGTCGTCCACGTCGCGCGTCTTGAGGCCGACCTCTTCGGCAAGGCGCATGAAGGCCATCTCGCAGACATCCGCGCCCGCCGGGTGCGGGGTGATGGGCTCAAGGACGCCCGACGCGACCAGGGATTCCTCGTACGCGGCGATCTCCTTGGCGACCGGGTCGCTGGGCACGAACGCCTCGTACTGCGCGGTGGTGGCCGGGACCCCGCGGTCATAGCCCATGATCTTGGCGACCTCGGGGTCATGGACCATGAAGTCGATGAACTGGGCGACTTCCTTGGGGTGCTTGGTGCGCTTGGAGGCGCTCAGCATCAGCGAGCCCAGGTACTGGCCGGTCTTCTTGCCGTCCGTGGTCGGGATGGGCGCGAGGCCGTACTCGCTCTTGCCCTCCGCGCTGTAGCGGTTGGTGAAGTTGTCCCAGGTGAACTCGCCGGCCGCGAGCTCCGCGGTGACCGCGGACTTGGGCTTGGCCTGGACGACCTTCTTGGTGCTTGCGACGACGCCTTCCTCACTGCCCTTGAGGCCCTTGCCCCACCACTGCTCGAGGTCGGCCTCGTCGAAGCCGAGACCCTTCTCGGTGAAGAAGGCCTTGCCGTTCTGGCGCAGATACAGGTCGTACAGGTACATGACCCCGTACATGCCGCTGTCGCCCGCGCGTCCGGTCTTGTCATGGATGGCTTTCAGCGCGGCGTCGAAGTCGTCCCAGGTCCAGCCCTGTTCGGGCTTGATGCCGGCCTTGGTGTAGACGGGCTTGTCGATCACCAGGGCCATGGAGTTGCTGCCGACGGGGATGCCGAGCAGCTTGCCGTCGACCTCGCCGAACTTCTCCAGGCCGGCGCGGAAGCCCTCTGTGCGGAGGTTGCCCGCCTTGACCTGCTCGCTCAGGTCGAGCAGCACGTTCTTCGCGTCGTACTTGCGCAGGAACCCGATGGCGTTCTGGAACACGTCGGGCGGGTTGCCGCCGCTGGCCTGCGTGTTGAACTTCTTCCAGAAGTCCGGGTAGGGCTGGAAGTCCGTCTTGATCTTGATCTTCGGGTACTTCTTCTCGAAGAGTTTTATCGTTTCATTGATCTTCTTGGCACGGTCGTCGGCACCCCACCAGGAGTACCGGATCGTCACGACACCATCGCCCGAGCCGGATCCCGACCCGCACCCCGCCACCGTAAATCCCAAGGCCACGCCGGTGCCTCCGGCGATTTTGAGCAGCCCTCGTCGATCAATGCTCCCTGAAACAGGCACAGTTGAACCCCCAGCCCATGGATTGAATCGTTATAGCAAGCGCTTGCCGGGTCAACGTAGGGACCGATGGTGTGGGCGTCAACATCCCGGGAGGTATCAATTCGAAGCGCTTCGACGCATTCGAGATCTCGAACGTCGCATGACATCTCGAACATGGCCACGGTAAGAGCGTGTTACGCCCTGGTCAACGGCCGGTACCGGAGAGGCAGTCGGGGTCTGAGCGGCCTGACGGCCGTCACTCGGGCCGCAGCAGAATCTGCCCGCACCACGGCAACCTCTGCCCGCCCCGCGGCAACCCCAGATCACCTCGCACTTCCCCCACCCGGCCCATCGGATCCCCGAGGGGCCCACCCAGGAGGCACCGTGCAGCAACCACCCGCACCCCACGCAGGTTTGCTTACGCATCGCAGACGACGCTCATGGCGCGGCCGTGCCCTGATCGCCGGCGCCCTGTGCTCGACGGTCGCGGCGGCCGGTCTCCACGTCTTCGACGGCACCTCGGCCGCCGCCGTCGCCCGCCAGGCCGAGAAGCTCGACCGCGGCCTGGTCAGCGTGCACAACGACAGTGGCAACCTGGTCAGTTGGCGCTGGCTCGGCACCGACCCGGACACGGTGTCGTTCAACGTCTACCGGGCCGGAACCAAACTCAACACGAGCCCGATCACCGGCTCGACCAACTACCTCCACGCGGGCGCCCCGAGCTCCGCCGACTACACGGTGCGCGCCGTGGTCGACGGCCAGGAGCAGGCCGACTCCCCGCATGCGATCCAGTTCCGCACGGGCTACAAGGACGTGCCCCTCACTCCCCCGGCCGGCGGCACCGCGCCCGACGGTGTCGCCTACACCTACGAGGCCAATGACGCCTCCGTCGGCGATCTGGACGGCGACGGCACGCTCGAGTTCGTCCTCAAGTGGCAGCCGACCAACGCCAAGGACAACTCCCAGTCCGGCTATACGGGCAACACCTATGTCGACGCCCTCAAGCTGGACGGCACCCGCCTGTGGCGGATCGACCTGGGCCGCAACATCCGCTCGGGCGCGCACTACACCCAGTTCCAGGTGTACGACTACGACGGCGACGGCAGGGCCGAGGTGGCCATGAAGACGGCCGACGGGACCGTCGACGGCCGGGGCACGACGATCGGCGACGCCTCGGCGGACCACCGCAATTCCAGCGGGTACATCCTCACCGGGCCCGAGTTCCTGACCATGTTCAACGGGCAGAGCGGCGCCGCGATGGGCACGGTCGACTACGTACCGGCACGCGGCTCGGTGTCCTCCTGGGGCGACAGCTACGGCAACCGTGTGGACCGCTTCCTCGCTGGGACCGCCTATCTCGACGGCAGCCGCCCCTCGCTGATCATGGCCCGCGGCTACTACACCCGTACGGTCCTCGCGGCCTGGGACTGGCGCGACGGCCGGTTCACCCGGCGCTGGACCTTCGACTCCAGCTCGTCGACCAACGCGGGCAAGGGCTACGACGGACAGGGCTCGCACAGCCTCTCCGTCGGTGATGTCGACGGCGACGGCAAGGACGAGATCGTCTACGGCGCCATGGCGGTCGACGACAACGGCGCGGGTCTGTGGACCACGAAGACCGGGCACGGCGACGCCCAGCACCTCGGAGATCTCGATCCCGCCACGCCGGGCCTCGAGTACTTCAAGGTCTCGGAGTCGAGCAGCCGGCCGGCCGAGCTGTACATCGACCCGGCCACCGGATCGGTCCGTTGGAGCCTGGCCGCCTGCTGCGACAACGGCCGCGGAGTCGCGGCCGATATTTACTCGGGCAACGACGGCGCGGAGGTCTGGTCGTCGGCCGACTCCTCGATCCGTGACGAGGGCGGCGCCACGAAGGGACGTGAGCCCTCGTCCACGAACTTCGTCTCCTGGTGGGACGGCGACACCACGCGGGAGCTCCTGGACGGCACCCGTATCGACAAGTACGGGCCGACCGCGGACACCCGGCTCCTGACCGGCTCCGGTGTCTCCTCCAACAACTCGACGAAGGCCACCCCTTCGCTGTCCGGCGACATTCTCGGCGACTGGCGTGAGGAGGTCGTCTGGCGCACCTCCGACAACCGGGCCCTGCGGATCTACTCGACCCCGGTCGAGACCGGTACGCGGATCACCACGCTGCTCCACGACACGATGTACCGCACCGCTCCGGCCTGGCAGAACACCGCGTACAACCAGCCTCCGCACCCCAGCTTCCACATCGGCGCGGGGATGCGGACGGCGCCCCGGCCGCTGCTCGTCACACCCTGAGCTTGCGGAACAGCCTCGTGGGGCGACTTCGCGGGACGGCCTCCGGGGCCGGTCGATACGCTTCGACCGGCCCCGGGCCCACACAATTACGCGCTCACGCACCTACGCGCCGACGCACCTACAGCGCGGGATAGGCATTCTTCAAAAGCTCCTGGAACTGCGCCGAGAACCAGTGCCCCGACAGCGGCGCACCGGGCAGCGCCCCCGACATGTGGTTGTTGTTCCTGGGATTTCCGGTGTACGTCGGGTCGCACATCCGGTCGAAGCCCTTGCCCTCGTTGTTCGGGATCTCCGTGCTGGCCCCGTCGGACTCGCCCGGCGGCTTGACCCAGACGTACGCGTCGATCCCGGCGGCCGGCGCCGCCTTCGGCCGCTCGCCGAGGCCTGCCCCGGACTGGTTGCACCAGTTGCCGAGATGGATCCGGCGGTCGTAGCGGCCGCCGTCCACGTACGCGTCCACGGAGGTGCTCGGTCCGGGACCGGCGGGCCGTGCCGTACCGCCCCAGCCGTTGCGCGAGGTGTCGATCAGCATGCCGAGGCCGCTGTCGAAGCCCAGCGAGACCAGCTTGGTGCGCATGGCCTGGGCGTACGAAAGCTCGTCGGTGTAGCGGTTCCAGTCCACCCACTTGGACTGGCGGACCGAGACCCCGTTCACCGAGTCTCCGATCGCGAAGTGCTCCTCCTTGAGCGCGCTGTAGTTCGCGGTGTTCACGATGAAGCCGTGCACATCGTCGAGGCTCGCCCCGGCGGAGGTGGCGGCGGTCTTGAACAGCTCGGCCGAGGCGCCGAAGTTGTCGTCCCAGCCCAGCCAGCCGTGGTGGCCCGCGTCCACGTAGTTGTAGACGTTGGGCACGGCGCCCAGCTTGCCCAGGGCGTAGCCGACGCCCTCGATGTAGTTGCCGTTGGCCTTCATCACATCGCAGGCGGGTGTGGCGGTCGGGCGCGGGGTGACGTTGGTGACCAGGTTGGGCAGCGAGTCGATCTCGACGGTGGTCACGATGCGCAGGCCGGCGTACTTCGCGTCGGCGAGGATCGCGGCGATCGGGTCGATGTACGCGCTCTTGTAGCGGCCGATCTCCGTCGGGCCGAGCTCTCCGTTGGAGGCCAGGGCGGCGCAGTCCCGTCCCGGCAGGTTGTAGATCACCAACTGGACGACGCCCGCGCCCTGTTGGAGCGCCGCGTCCAGGTGGTCGCGCAGGCCCATGCCCTCGCCGACACCCTCGATGGCGGCGATGCGGTCGAGCCACACGGCGGTCGGCTGGTTGGAGACGGCGCTGCCACCCGGTTCGGCGGCGGCCTTGGCGGACCACTCGGGGTTCACATAGACCTTCGCGCCGGCATACGGGTTGTCCACCCGGTCACCGGGCGGGTCGGTCGGGGGGTCGGTGGGCGGGTCCGTCGGGCCGCCCGGGTCACCGTTACAGGTCACACCGTTCAGCTTGAACGTGGCCGGCGCGGCATTGCTGCCGCTGTACGAGGCGTTGAACCCGAAGGTCGCGGAGGCACCCGTGGCGAGCGAGCCGTTGTACGAGACGTTCTTCGCGCTGACGGCGGCTCCGCTCTGGGTGATCGCGGCGTTCCAGCCCTGGGTGACCTGCTGGTTGCCCGCGTAGGACCAGGTCAGGTCCCAGCTGGTCACCGGGTCACCGGTGTTGGTGACCTTCACTCCCGCGGTGAAGCCGGAGCCCCACTGGTTCTGCACGGTGTACTCGACGAGGCAGCCGGGCGCGGCCGCGGCGTTCGCGGCGGTCAGGGCGCCTGCGGTGGTGGTGGCGGCCGCTACCAGGGTCGCGGCCGCGAGAAGCGCGGTACGGGATCTCATGACGAACTCACTCTCCGTCCAGGGCGCGCAGATGGTCGCGCAGCCCGATGCCGAATGCGGTGGGGGTGCCGTCGTATGCGCTGATCAGTGCGGGACCCGCGGAGCAGTCCCAGGTGTTCCAGGTCCAGCCCAGATAGGACTGGCCGCGGTCGTCGAACCACTTCATGACGCGGTCGACGAAGGAGTGCGAGCAGGTGTTCTCGCCGATCTCGCCTGCCACGAGCGGGACTTGAGCGGCCACGGGGGCGAGCTGGGAGTCCCAGCAGCTCTCCGTGTTGCAGACGTTGAAGTTGTAGATGTGCCAGGCGGCGGCGAGATTGCCCGCCGGATCGGTGGGCTTGTGCTGCAGCCACTGGCTGAGGTCGTTGGAGTAGGCGATGCCGGGCACCAGGACCAGATTGCGGGCGCCGGTCGCCCGTACCGCGTCGAGCAGGTCCTGCATCCCGGCGACCTCGTAGCCGATCCCCGGGCAGGTACCGCCGTCGCGCCAGCAGGTCCAGGCCTCGGCGGCGGTGGATGTGGCGCGGTCCGGATAGGGCTCGTTGAACAGGTCGAAGACGACGGCCGGATCGTCCTTGAAGGTGTTCGCCACCGAGGTCCAGAAGCCGGGCGTGTACCGCATGTTCGGCATCGGCTTCTGGCAGCTGGCGTGGACGTCGGAGCAACCGGCGGAGTTGCCGGTGTACTGCCCGTACGACCAGTGCAGTTCGACCACCGGGGTCATGCCGTGTGCCTCGACCCGCTGGACGAGTTCCTTGACGGCCCGGATGTAGTTGGCGCCCGCGTACTCGGGCTTGATGTTGTCAAGGCCCAGCCAGCACTCCTCGTTGAGCGGGATACGGACGGTGTTGGCCTCCCAGTCGGCGATGGCCTTGACGGCCGCGTCGTCCACCGGGCCGTCGAAGATTCCGTAGCCCTGGACGCACATGAACTCACCGCCGGAGCGGTTGACTCCGAGCATGCGGCGTGTGGTGCCGTCCGCGTCGACCAGCTTGTTGCCGGAGGCGCGCAGAACCGGGGCGGTGCCGGGGTCCGGCGGATCGGTCGGATCCGGCGGATCGGTCGGGTCGGGCGGATCGGTCGGATCCGTCCCGTCCTCGTTGCAGGTCACGCCGTTCAGCTTGAAGACGGACGGCGCGGAGTTGCTCCCGCTGTACGAGGCGAGGAACCCGGCCGTGACACTCGCCCCGGACGCGAGTGCGCCGTTCCAGGACTCGTTGACAGCGGTGACCGACGTTCCGGTCTGCGACCACTTGGCGTTCCAGCCCTGGGTCACCTTCTGACCGTCGGGGAAGTCGAAGGTCAGGCTCCAACTCTCCAACGCAGTGCTGTTGTTGGTGATCGTCACAGCACCCTGGAAGCCGGTGCCCCAGGGCTGGCCGGCCGAGTACTGCACTGCACAGGCAGGTGCCGCGGCGGCCGCGGTACCGGTGCCGAGCAGAGCGACAGAGCCGGCGGACATGCCGACCAGGGCCAGTCCGGCCACGGTCAACAGGACGGATAAGTGCGGGGGGTGGCGCATGAGCGACTCCTTGGCAGGTCGGTACGGCCGGGGTGGCCGGGTCGACTGATGGAATCGCTCCCACTGATGCGACCGAAGCTAGCGCCGGTCACATAGGTGAACAAGATGTTCCACGATGATTTCTGAAAACAACCCTGGCCGACGCTGTCGAATGAGTTCGACTCTTCAAGACTCTTGACCGGGACATGCCCCACACCCACGATGGGAGCGCTCCCACTGATGCACGGCTTGTTGTCCGGTGCCCCTCCCCGGCACCGGTCTCCCCACCTGCAAGAGCCGCAAGGAGGAGCGAATCCCCATGCCTTCCCGCACGAGACGCTCAATCACCAGCCCAACCAGAGGCCGCACCAGAGGCCGATTGTGGACCGCGGCCGTGGCCGCCTTCACGCTGCCTCTGACGATGCTCGCCCTCAATCCGGCGCCCGCCCAGGCCGCCGCGATCGCATGCAGTGTCGACTACAAGACCAATGACTGGGGCTCCGGCTTCACAGCCGAACTCACCCTCACCAACCGGTCGTCCGAAGCCCTCGACGGCTGGACGCTGACCTACGCGTACGGCGGAAACCAGCAGCTCGGCAACGGCTGGAACGGCGTCTGGTCCCAGTCGGGCAAGAACATCACCGTCAAGAACACCGACTGGAACAAGACAGTCGCGGCGGGCGCGGCCGTGACCGCCGGCGCCCAGTTCGCCTACAGCGGCGCCAATGCGGCGCCGACCTCCTTCGCCGTCAACGGCACCACCTGCACCGGCGCCCATCAGCCGCCGATCGCGGTCCTGACCAGCCCGGCGCCGGGCGCCGTCTTCACGGCGGGCGATCCGGTGCCGATGGCCGCGACCGCAGCGGCGGCGGACGGCGCGAGCATCTCGAAGGTCGAGTTCTACCGCGACACCGTGCTGCTCGGCACCGACACCACCGCGCCGTACACCTTCACGGCCGAGGGCCTCACGGCCGGCGACCACTCCCTGTACGCCACGGCGTACGACAGCCAGGGCGCCTCCGCCGAATCCGCGCCGGTCGGCATCAAGGTCACGAGCGGGCCGGCCCTCGTCGCCACCCCCGCCCAACTCGCCATCCAGCAGGGCCAGTCGGGCACGTTCGAGCTGAAGCTGTCCACGCAGCCGTCCACAAATGTGACCACCACCGTGTCCCGCACCTCCGGAAACACGGGACTCTCGATCTCCGCCGGCGCGTCCCTCACCTTCACCCCGGCGAACTGGAACACCGCCCAGAAGGTGACCGTCGCAGCGGACGCCACGGGCACCGGCTCCGCGGTGTTCACCGCGAGCGCGCCCGGCCACACCAAGGCCGAGGTGACCGTGACGGAACTGGCCGGCGCCAAGGTGTACGACGCGCGCTTCCTGGAGCTGTACGGGAAGATCACCGACCCGGCCAACGGCTACTTCTCCCCCGAGGGCGTCCCGTACCACTCGGTCGAGACGCTGATCGTGGAGGCGCCGGACCACGGGCACGAGACCACCTCGGAGGCGTACAGCTATCTGATCTGGCTGCAGGCCATGTACGGCAAGGTCACCGGGGACTGGACGCGGTTCAACAACTCCTGGGAGACCATGGAGAAGTTCATGATCCCCACGCATGCGGATCAGCCGACGAACTCCTTCTACAGCGCTTCGAAGCCGGCCACGTACGCCCCCGAGTACGACACCCCGAACGAGTACCCGGCCAGGCTCGACCCGGCCGTCGCAGCGGGGTCCGACCCGATCGCCGCCGAGCTGAAGAGCGCGTACGGCACGGATGACGTGTACGGAATGCACTGGCTGCAGGACGTCGACAACATCTACGGGTACGGCAACGAACCCGGCAAGTGCCAGGCCGGACCGACCGCCACCGGACCCTCCTACATCAACACCTTCCAGCGCGGCCCGCAGGAATCCGTCTGGGAGACCGTCCCCCACCCGACCTGCGACAACTTCGGCTACGGCGGGACCAACGGCTACCTCGACCTGTTCACCGGTGACTCCTCGTACGCCAAGCAGTGGAAGTTCACCAATGCGCCCGATGCCGACGCGCGCGCCGTACAGGCCGCCTACTGGGCGGATCTGTGGGCCAAGGAGCAGGGCAAGGGCTCTGCGGTGTCGGCGACCGTCGGCAAGGCCGCGAAGATGGGCGACTATCTGCGGTACGCGATGTTCGACAAGTACTTCAAGAAAATCGGCAACTGCGTAGGACCGGCCGCCTGCCCGGCGGGCTCCGGCAAAAACAGCTCGCACTATCTGCTCTCCTGGTACTACGCGTGGGGCGGCGCCACCGACACCTCGGCGGGCTGGGCCTGGCGGATCGGTTCAAGCCACACCCACGGCGGCTACCAGAACCCCCTGGCCGCCTACGCCCTCAGCTCGTACGCCCCGCTGAAGCCCAAGTCGGCCACCGGACAGGCGGACTGGGCCACTTCGCTCGACCGTCAGCTGGAGTTCTACCGCTGGCTGCAGTCCAGCGAGGGCGCCATCGCCGGCGGTGCGACCAACAGCTGGCAGGGCCGGTACGCGACCCCGCCGAGCGGGACGCCTGCGTTCTACGGGATGTTCTACGACGAGAAGCCCGTGTACCACGACCCGGCCTCCAACCAGTGGTTCGGCTTCCAGGCCTGGTCGATGGAGCGGGTCGCCGAGTACTACCAGCAGAGCGGTGACGCGGACGCCAAGGCGGTGCTCGACAAGTGGGTGGACTGGGCGCTGTCCAAGACCACCATCAACCCGGACGGCACCTACCGCATCCCCTCCACGCTCCAGTGGTCGGGCAAGCCCGACACCTGGAACGCGGCAAGTCCCGGCGCCAACGCAGCACTTCACGTCACCGTCGCCGACTACACCGATGACGTCGGAGTGGCGGCCGCGTACGCCAAGACCCTGACGTACTACGCGGCGAAGTCCGGTGACGCCGACGCCGAGCGGGTGGCCAAGGCGCTGCTCGACGGGATGTGGGACCACCACCAGGACCCGCTGGGTATCGCGGTGCCGGAGACACGGGCGGACTACAACCGCTTCGACGACCCGGTGTACGTGCCGTCCGGCTGGACGGGCGACATGCCCAACGGCGATACGGTGAACGGCAGTTCCACGTTCGCCTCCATCCGCTCCTTCTACGCGGACGACCCGGCCTGGCCGAAGGTCGAGAGCTATCTGCGGGGCGGCGCGGCGCCGGTCTTCACGTACCACCGGTTCTGGGCCCAGGCCGATATCGCACTGGCCATGGGCTCGTACGCGGAGCTCATCGAATAGCCCCGTAGCTCCGCGTAACGGCCGGGCAGCCCTAACCTCCCACGGGCTGCCCGGCCACTCCCCTGTCCCCGCCCCCGGCCTCAGGCCAGCCGGATCACGTTCCACGACAGCGGTTCGAGCACGGCCGAAAGGACACCGTCCGTGAGGCTCGTGCCCTCGACCGTGTGCGTGCCGACCCGCTCCGGCTCGGTGAGCGTGTTGCGTGCGTCGGGGTCGGCGTCCGCGAGTGCCTCGTGCTCGACGACGGTGGTCAACCCGAGGGAGCCCAGGGCGACTTCGAGCGGCAGGGCCTCGGTGCGGCTGCGGTTGACGGCGAAGACGGTGACCGTGCCGTCCTCCGCCTGGACGGCGGTGGCGTGCAGCAGATCGGCGGTCCCGTACTTCTTCGTCTCGTACGTGGGCGAGTCGACGCGTACGTCGAGGACCTTGCCGCGCCCGTACTTCGACGCGGCCGCGAACGGGAAGAACGTCGTCTGCTTCCAGGCCGCGCCACCGGGCTCGGTCATGATCGGCGCGATCACGTTCACGAGCTGCGCGAGACAGGCGACCGTGACGCGGTCGGCGTGCCGCAGCAGCGCGATGAGCAGCGAGCCGAAGACCACCGCGTCCGTGACGCTGTAGTTGTCCTCGAGGAGGCGAGGCGCCTCGGGCCAGTCGAGGGGGTCGTTCTCGGCCTGCTCCTGGCTCTTGGAGAGGTACCAGACGTTCCACTCGTCGAAGGAGAGGTTGATCTTCTTCTGGGACTTGAGGCGGGCGCCCACGTGGTCGCAGGTGGCGACCACGTTCTCGATGAAGGACTCCATGTCGACGGCCGAGGCCAGGAAGGAGTCGACATCGCCGTCGAGCGGCTCGTAGTAGGCGTGCAGGGAGATGTAGTCGACGACGTCGTACGTCTCCTTAAGGACCGTCGCCTCCCACTCGGCGAAGGTCTCCATGGACTGGCCGGAGGACCCGCAGGCCACGAGTTCGACATCGCGGTCGATCTGGCGCATCGCGCGGGCCGTCTCGGCGGCGAGGCGGCCGTACTCCTCGGCGGTCTTGTGGCCGGTCTGCCAGGGTCCGTCCATCTCGTTGCCCAGGCACCACAGGCGGATGCCGAACGGGTCCTTGTCGCCGTGCGCGGCGCGCAGATCCGAAAGGGCCGTGCCGGCGGGGTGGTTGGCGTACTCCTGCAGTTCGATGGCCTCGGCTACGCCGCGCGTGCCGAGGTTCACGGCCATCATCGGCTCGGCCTCGGGGCCGACCTTCTTGAGGAAGTCCATGAACTCGGAGAGCCCGAACCGGTTGGTCTCCGTCGAGCGCCAGGCCAGGTCGAGGCGGCGGGGCCGCTCCTCGGCCGGGCCCACGGAGTCCTCCCACTTGTAGCCGGAGACGAAGTTGCCGCCGGGGTAGCGGATGGCGGTGACGCCCAGCTCGCGGACGAGTTCGAGGACGTCGGTGCGCAGTCCCGCCTCGTCGGCGCTCGGGTGGCCGGGCTCGTAGATACCGGTGTAGACACAGCGGCCCAGGTGCTCGACGAAGGAGCCGAAGAGGCGGGGGTCGACCTTGCCCACGGTGAAGGCCGGGTCGAGGGTGAAGCGGGCGATGCTGGACATGAGGTCCTTTCAGGAATCGTTCTGTTGGGGGGACCGGGGTCAGCGGACGGTCGGCCAGCCGTCCGCGCCCCAACTGAGCTCGTTCAGACCGAGCTTGGGCGTGCCGTTGTCGTCCCCGTCGTAGTAGTGGTACGCGAGCACGTCACGGCCCTCGTCCCGCAGCACCGACTGCCCGCCGGGCCCGTAGAACTTGCCGTGTCCCGCGAGCAGCAGGTCGCCGCCGCCTTCGAGCATCGGCTTGCCCATGGAGTCGGTGTAGGGCCCGGTGACCGAGGTGGAGCGACCGACCTTGATCTTGTACGTGGAGTTGGTGCCCGAGCAGCACGCGTCGTACGACGCGAAGAGGTAGAAGTACCGGCCGTGCTTGACGATCTCCGGGCCCTCGACGGCGTAGGGCAGATCGGGGCGCGTGGCCAGGTGGCCGACCTCGGCGCCCGGCACGGACTTGCCGGTGGCCGGGTCGAGTTCGACGATCCGTATGCCGGACCAGTAGGAGCCGAAGGCCATCCACAGCTTGCCGCCGGCCTTGATGACGGACGCGTCGATGGCGTTCCAGGTGTCGGTCGTCTCGGAGGAGAAGACCTTGCCCTGGTCGCTCCAGCTGCCCGGCAGTCCGGTGGGCGAGGTGGCGACGCCTATCGCGGAGTGGTTGGTGCCCCAGGAGGAGACGGCGTAGTACAGCCAGTACGTGCCGCCCCGGTAGGTGATGTCGGGCGCCCAGGGGTCGGCCTTGTCGTTGTACTCGTACCACCAACTGGGCGGTGTGGCGAAGGCGTTGCCCGCGTCGTCCCACTGCTTGCGGTCCTTGGACAGGCGCGCGCCGATGATGCCGCCGGTGGAGTAGGCGACATAGGTGCCGTCCGCCAGCTTGATGACGGCCGGGTCGTGGATGATCTCCTGGCCGGTGATCTCCTGCGGGTCCGGGTAGGTCACGGCCTGCGCGTTGGCAGGCAGCAGGGTGAGCAGCGCCATGGCACCGGCCGCGGCGAGTCTGAAGCGCTTCAACGTAGCGATTCCTTACGGGAGTTGCGCGGCAGTGCCGCACAGGACGTCACTGGCCGGCGAGACCGGTGTGCGCGACACCGGCCACGATCTGGCGCTGGAAGAACACGAAGACGACGATCAGCGGCAAGCCCGCCATCAGCCCGCCGGCCATGAGCTGGGCCCACTGGATGCCGTAGGAGTTCATGACGGTCGCAATGCCGTTCGGCATGGTCATCAGGTCGGGGTTGTTGGTCACCATGTACGGCCACAGGAAGTTGTTCCACGAGGCGATGAAGGTGAAGATGCCGACCGCCGCGAGGGAGGGGCGGGCCAGCGGGACCACGATGGTGAAGAAGACCCGCCAGCGGCCCGCGCCGTCGATGAAGGCGGCCTCCTCCAGTTCGCGCGGAACGCCCTGGAAGAACTTGTAGAGGATGTAGACCATCGCGGCGGGCGCGCACTGCGGCAGGATCATGCCCCAGTAGGTGTCGACCATCCCCATCTGCTGGACCGTGGTGAACAGGGGGACGCCGAGGACGGCCGGGGAGATCATCAGGCCGGCCATGACGAGGCCGAGCAGGACGCTCTTGCCGCGGAACTCGGTGCGGGCGAAGCCGTATCCGGCGAGCGCGCTCACCACGAGCACGATGGCCGTGACGCAGACCGAGACCACGAACGAGTTGACGAACCAGTTGGTGATGTTGCCGGACTCGAAGAGCGACGACCAGGCCTGGCCGGTCCACTCGACGGGCGCCCAGTGCGGCGGGATCGCGGCCGCCTCGGTCTCGGACTTGAACGAGGTGAGCAGGGCAGCGACGATCGGCGCAAGGAAGAGCGCGGAGACGGCGACACCGACAACGGTCAGGACGATCTGGCTCGGGGTCCAGGAACTGCGGGGCTTGAGCCGGATCTCAGTGCCGCTCTTGAGGCGTATCTGATTGCTGCTCATCGGGCGCCCTCCTCACGGGTGCGCAGCAGCCACATGCGCGCCAGGGCGACGACTGCGATGATCACGAAGAAGATGACGGACATCGCGGAGGCGTAGCCCACGCGGTAGCTGGTGAAGCCCTGTTCGAGGGTGTACTGGACGAACGCGCGGGTGGAGAGCTCGGGTCCGCCGCCGAAGTCCATCATCACGACCGCCTGGTCGAAGAGCTGGAGCGAGGCGAGGATCTGCAGCGCGATCACCAGGCCGGTGATGTTGCGCAGCAGCGGCAGCGTGATGTGGACCATACGGTGCCAGGCGTTCGCGCCGTCGAGCTTGGCGGCCTCGTACAGGTGGTCGGGGATGCCCTGGAGCGCGGCGAGGTAGAGCAGGAAGCTGAAGCCGACCGTCCACCACAGGGTGGCGATGACGATGGCGAGCATGGCGTACGACTTGTCGGTCAGCCAGGGCGTCTCGATGCCGAGGGTGTCGTTGAACAGGCCGATGCCCTGCTTGAACAGCCACTCCCAGATGTTGCCCACGACCGTGGAGGGCAGCAGGAACGGCGCGAAGAAGCACAGCCGCCACAGCCACTTTCCGCGCTCGATGTTGTGGGCGAGCATCGCGAGCAGGAACGCGAGCACCGTGATGCAGGGGACGACGAGGAGCGTGAAGTAGGCGCTGTGTCCGAGCGCGTCCCACATCGCCGTATCGCCAAGGGCCTCGCGGTAGTTGTCGAGGCCGACGAAGCTGGCGCCCTCGCCGGAGATGTTGGAGTCGGTGAAGCTGAGGTAGATGCCGCGAAGCAGCGGCCAGATCACGAACAGGGCGAAGAGCGCCAGGAACGGGGCGACAAACCAACCGCCGTGCTGGAAGCCCTGCTTGCGGCGGACGGTCACGGTGGCCGTCGCGGTCTTGGCGGTCCTGGCCGGTGCGAGGACAGTCTCCGTACTGGTGGTTGTCATGCTCCCGCACCTCCCTGCGCGGCGGTGCTGCCGTCCATCGGGTTCTTGGACGCGAGCAGCTTGGTGAGCCGGTCCTTCATCTGCCGCGCGACGGCGTCCGGCTTGGCGGAGCCCATCGTCGAGGAGACGACGACGGGGCCGAGGTCCTGGGCGAGTACGCCGGTGGAGCCCGCGAACCAGACCTTGGGCTCGACGCCCTGGTGGTCCATGGCGCTCGCGTACTCGTTCTGCGGCGCGAGCTTTTGGTACTCGGGCGTGGACAGGGTCGGCGTGTACGCCGGTATGTGACCGCCGGCCGCCCACTGCTGGGCGTTCTTTACGATGTAGGCGGCGAGCTGGTGCGCGGCCTCGTTGGTGTCACCGCCGCGGCCCGACTGGTGCGGCAGGACGAAGGCGTGCGACTCGGCGTGCGTGGCCTGCGTGCCGAAGACGGGTGGCAGCGGGGCAGCGCCGTATGCGAGCTTCGCGCCGGAGAAGACCGGCACGGACCAGTTGCCCTCCCAGGTGAAGGGGGCGCCGTTGAGGAACTGCTCACCGGTGGGCGCACCGGGAATGGTGTAGCCGTCGGTGACGTGCTGGCGCAGGAAGTCCAGGACCTGGGTGGCCTTGTCGGGGTCGAAGGTGACCTCGGTGCGGGCGTCGTTGAACCAGGTGCCGCCGAGCTGGCTGTAGAAGGCGACGAAGAACCACCACTGGAAGTTCTGGTCGTTGGCCCAGAAGCCGATGGTCTGCAGACCCTTCTTCTGCACCTGCTTCGCCTTCTTCAGGACGTCGAACCACTCGGTGGTCGAGGTGACCGGGATCATCCGGCCGTCGTCGCCGAGCAGGTCCGCCTTCTTCAGAACGTCCTTGCGGTAGAAGCAGAGCTGTACGTGGATGTCGAGCGGCAGGGCGTAGACCTTGCCGCCGATCACGCCTCGGTTCCACAGCGCGGGGCTGAAGTCCTCTTTGCGCACGCCGTACTTGGCGAGGAGGTCGATGTCCCACGGGTCGAGGAGGCGGCCCGGCGAGAAGCCCGCGACCCGGCCCATGTGCATGACACCGAGTTCCGGTGCGCGGTTGCCCGCGGCCGCCATGGCGAGCTTGGTGTAGAAGGGGTTGCCCCACTGGAGCGTGGAGTCCTTGACGTCGATGCCGGGGTTCGCCTTACGGAAGGCGTCCAGCATCGCGATCATGTTGCTGCCGTCGCCACCGGAGAAGAGATTCCAGTAGCGCACCCGCGTCGCGGCCGATGAGGCGAGTTCCGCGGCGCCGCTGCCGGCCGCGGCGAAACCGAAGCTGCCCGCTACGGCGAGTCCTCCGGCTGCGGCGAGCAGGTTTCTGCGTGTCAGGTCAGGCCGTCCCATGCCCTGCCTTACTGTCCGAGATTTCGAATGATGATCGTGACTGCGAACGGACCGTAGGATCGATCACCCTGCTCGTCAATGGATTACGCAGGCTCAATTCGAAATTACGGCCAAGGTTCGAAATCCCGGACAGCGCTGGTCAGTTGACTCACTGCACGAACAGGGCATTCAGCCCTGGAAAGCCGTCCCTGGCATTCCCTGACCGGCGTCCGCCACCACGAGCAGGGATCCGGACAGCGGATGCGGTCGCTCAAGACCGACGCGGGCCGTGGAGACATACAGGTCACGCAGGGCCGCACCACCGAAAGCGCAGGCCGTGGGGCGGCGCACAGGGAGCTGGATCGTACGGTCGAGAGTGCCGCTCGGGGTGTAGCGACGGATCTGTCCGCCGTCCCACAGGGCCACCCACACACAGCCCTCGGCGTCGACGGTCAGGCCGTCGGGGAAGCCGGCGCCTTCCTCGATCTGAGCCAACGGGCGTCGGTCCACCGGGACTTGACCGTGCGGCCCGATCTCCGTACGGCAGACATCGATACGGCGGGTGGGACTGTCGATGTAGTACATCAGCTTGCCGTCGGGGCTCCACCCCGTGCCGTTGCTGACCGTCACGCCCTCCGTCGCGAACACATCGAAAGCCGCACCGTCGGGAGCGATCCGCGTGAGCCCGCCCCCTCCGGCCCGTTCGTCGTAGCGCATCGTGCCCGCCCACAGCGCACCGTCGGGCGCCACTGCCGCATCATTGCCACGCCGCCCTGCGACCGGTTCGCGCACCAGCCAGGAGAAGGTGCCGTCCGCGCCGTACAGGCCCACCCCGTCGCGGAGGTTGACCACCAGGCCGCCGCCCACCCGGGGTTTCACCGCGCCCACATGCTGCTCGGTGGCCATCACCGTGCGCCGTCCCGTATCCGGCGCATAGGTATGGATACGGGAGCCGAGGATGTCCACCCACAGGAGCCGTCCGGACGCCGGGTCCCATGTGGGACCCTCGCCCAGTTCCGCGTACTCCCTGACGGCGACGTCCCAAGTCATCGGACTCCCCCGCGATAGCCGAGGGCCACCGACAGGTCCCCGGCGCCTTTGACCGCAAGCTCGGCGAGCTCGGCCTCGCGCTCCTCGGTCCAGCGAATCATCGGGACGGAGATGGACAGCGCGGCGACCACCCGGCCCGCCCGGTCGCGTACGGGGGCGGCCACACAGCTGACGTCCGGGTTGGACTCGCGGTGCTCGGCGGCCACGCCGCGCTCGCGGATCCCGGCGAGCGCGGCCCGCAGCGCGCCGTGCTCGGTGATGCTGTTGTGCGTCATCGCATCGAGCTCACCGGCCTCTTCGAGGCGGGTGTTGAGCTCGTCGATGGAGAGCGAGGCGAGCAGCATCTTGCCCACCGAGGTGCAGTGCGCGGGCAGCCTGCGGCCCGCGGCCGAGACCATACGGACCGCGTGGGTGGAGTCGACCTTGGCGATATAGATGACATCGAGGTCTTCGAGGATCGCGACATGCACCGTCTCGTCGCAGGTCTCGGCGACTTCGCGGGCCACGCGCTGCCCCTCGGCGGCGAGATCGAGCTGCTCCGCGTACCGGCTGCCGAGCTGATAGCTGCGCACCCCGAGCCGATAGCGGCCCTGCTGCTCCGCAATCGGCACCAGGTAAGAGCGGGCCGACAACGTGGTCACCAGTTCGTGCACCGTGGTGCGCGGGAGCCCCAGCTTGCGGGTGATGTCCGGAGCGGAGAGCGTGCCGTCCCCCTCAAGGAAGAGCTCCAATATGTCCAGTGCCCTGGTCACCGCGGGAACCAGTCGCCCCATGGCCCTCACCCACCCCACTCGTTCGATACCCCGGTCAGTGACCGGTATGACGAACATAGGCTAGTCACAGCCCCGTTCGCCGGGCAATGGCCGCGCAGCCACGGACCTCACCGATGGGTCGATCACAGAGCCATGGTGCTGCGCGAACGACCTCTGCGCGAGCCATTGACACTGCCGGGACGAGAAGCCTACGGTCACGCCAGCATTTCGAACGTGTGACGAAATATCGAACAACCCGGACACAGACTCTAGGGGCAACTGCCGTGCGTATCACGGGAATCAGCACTCACGTCGTCGGGACTCCCTGGCGCAACCTCACCTATGTTCTCGTCCACACCGACGAGGGCCTCACCGGTGTCGGTGAGACCCGCATGCTCGGCCACACGGACGCGCTCATCGGGTATCTGCGCGAGGCCGAGGCCAACCACATAGCCGGATCCGACCCGTTCGCCATCGAAGACCTCGTCCGTCGCATGAAGTACGGCGACTACGGGCGGGCCGGCGAGATCGTGATGTCCGGTATCGCCGTGATCGAGATGGCCTGCTGGGACATCAAGGGCAAGGCGCTCGGCGTTCCCGTGTGGCAGCTGCTCGGCGGCAAGGTCACCGACAAGGTGAAGGCGTACGCCAACGGCTGGTACACGACGGAGCGGACCCCGGAGGCGTACCACAAGGCCGCACAGACGGTCATGGAGCGCGGATACAAGGCGCTCAAGATCGACCCGTTCGGCACCGGGCACTTCGAGCTGGATCATGAGCAGAGCCTGTACGCGGTGTCGCTGATCGAGGCCGTAAGGGATGCGATCGGGCCCGACGCCGAGCTGATGCTGGAGATGCACGGCCGCTTCTCCCCCTCGACCGCGGTGCGGCTCGCGAAGGACCTGGCCCCGTTCAAGCCGGCCTGGCTGGAGGAGCCGGTGCCGCCGGAGAACCTCAAGGCCCTGGAGAAGGTGGCCGCGAAGGTGGACATACCGGTCGCCACGGGCGAGCGGATCCATGACCGCATCGAGTTCCGCGAGCTCTTCGAGAGCCAGGCCGTGGACATCATCCAGCCGGACGTCGGCCACATCGGCGGCATCTGGGAGACCCGTAAGCTCGCCGCCACCGCCGAGACCCACTACATGCTGGTCGCGCCGCACAACGTGGGCGGGCCCGTACTCACCTCGGCCTCACTCCAAGTCGGCTTCACCTCGCCGAACTTCAAGATCCTCGAGCACTTCAACGACTTCGCGGACGCGGACATCAAGAAGGTCGTCAAGGGTGCGCCCGAGGTGGTCGACGGATACTTCCACCTGTCCGACGCACCGGGCCTCGGTGTCGAGCTCGACATCGACGCGGCCGCCGAGTTCCCGCAGCAGCAGGCCCGGTTCGACCTGTGGGCCGAGGGCTGGGAGCAGCGCAAGCCGAAGGGTGCGCAGAAGTGAGCGCATCGGTCGTGATCGACGCGCCGGGCGAGCACCGCCTCGTCCCGCACGAGCCCCGGCCGCCCGAGGCCGGCCAGGCGCTGGTGCGCGTCCACGCCGTGGGCATCTGCGGCAGCGACCGCGAGGTGTACCAGGGCAACCGACCCGAGGGATATGTCTGTTACCCGCTGACGCCCGGACACGAGTGGTCGGGCACGGTCGAGGCTGTGGGCGCAGGTGTGCCGGCGGAGCTCGTCGGCCGCAAGGTCGTCGGCGAGGGCTTCCGCAACTGCCAGGTCTGCGACCGCTGTCACGCGGGCGAGACAACGTTGTGCACGGCCGGCTACGAGGAGACCGGGTTCACGCAGCCCGGCGCGATGGCGGCCACGCTCACGTTGCCGGCCCGCCTCCTGCACGTACTCACCGACGACTCCGACCTCACGGCGGCCGCCCTCCTTGAACCGGCCGCCTGTATCGCGGCCGCCGCGATCAAGGCGAACGCACGGCCCGGTGAGCGGGTCGCGGTGGTCGGCACCGGCACGCTCGGGATGTTCGCCGTCCAGTTCCTGAAGGCGGGCTCCCCCGCCGAGCTGCTGGTCGTCGGCACCCGCGGCGACCGCGAGGCACTGTCGCGGCAGTACGGCGCCACCGACTTCCGTACGAAGGACCAGCCGCTCCCCGACGACTTCGACGTCGTCATCGAGACCGCGGGCTCGGCGTCCGCCGCGCGCACGGCGGCATCCCTGCTCAGGCGCGGCGGCCGCCTGGTCCTCACCGGCATCCCGGCGCCGGGCGCCGACGGGCTCGACCCGACCGACCTGGTCGTACGGCAGCTGGAGGTGCACACCGTCTTCGGCGCACCGCCCGCCGCCTGGGCGCACACCGTGCGCGTCTTCGGCGCCGGACTGCTCGATCCGCTGCCCCTGGTCACGCATGAGCTCCCACTGACCGGGTTCGCCGAGGCCATCGATCTTGTCGGCTCGGGCGACCCCAAGGTCGGCAAGGTCCTGCTCCGCCCCTGAGTCCCCTCTTCGCACCACCCCCTCAAGGCCGTACGGCGGTACCCGGAAGTCCTGACGGCCCGGCTGCCGCCGTACCCCGAACCAGGGGCGTACTCCGCCCAAGAACTCGAATGCTGTCCGAAATTTCGAACATGGGAGTCCTGTGACCGCCCCGTCATCACCCCGCCGACCCGGAGCCGAAGCACTGGCCCGGCTCGGGCACGCCGTGCCCGCTCTGGACACGGCCGACACCTCACCGCACACGTTCCCCGACGGTGGCACCTGGCGCACCGAGATCCCCTCCGTCGAAGGCCCCGAGGCGCTCTCCGTAGTACTCAAGGAGAGCTCGCGCCTCGACGTCCCGATCCACCGCATCAGCCAGGGCAGCGGCATCTGGATGCTGTCCGACGCCGAGATCACCGAGATGGTGGAGTCGACCGGCGAACGCGATATCGAGCTCTGTCTGTTCACCGGCCCGCGCGGCACCTGGGACACCGGCGCCTCGGTGCGCACCGACTCCCGCGGTGCGGGCCTGCGCGCCCGCGGCCACGACGCCCTGGCCGGATGCGTCGAAGACGCCGTCCGGGCAACGGAGTTGGGCGTCAAGTGCCTGCTCGTCGCCGACGAGGGCGTCCTGTGGACCCTGCACCGCGCCCGCCTCGAAGGGGTCATCCCCGCCGACACCACGCTCAAGGTCTCCGCACTGATCGGCCCGGTCAACCCGGCCTCGTACGCGGTCTACGAACAGCTCGGCGCGGACTCGCTCAACGTCCCCTCCGACCTGACGCTCGACCATCTCACCGAGATCCGCCGGGTCTCCGGCGCACCGATGGACATGTACATCGAGGCGCCCGACGACCTCGGCGGCTACATCCGGATGTACGAGGTCGCCGAGCTCATCCGGCGCGGCGCACCGCTCTACCTCAAGTTCGGCCTGTCGAAGACCCCTGGGATCTACCCGTACGGGGCGCATCTGCGCGATCTCACCCTCGCCACGGCCCGCGAGCGCGTCCGCCGCGGCCGCCTCGCGCTCGATCTGCTCGCCCGGCACGGGGCGGACGGCGGGATGTCGCCGCTCGGCTCGCGCCTGCCCGGCGAGTTGAACCGCTTCACCGCACCTGACGCCGGAACCACCACCGCACCGTAAGCCCGCACGACCCCCGGCACCCGCACCGCCGACCCCCGTACAGACAAGGACTCATGACCATGCGCAGCAGAATCTCCACCACGGCGGCGCTCGCCTCGCTCGCCCTGTGTCTTTCGCTCACCGCCTGCGGCCAGGACAGCGAGGGCGGCAGCGACGAGAAGAAGGACCCGAAGGAGGCCACGGTCGGTATCGCCATGCCGACCAAGTCCTCCGAGCGCTGGATCTCGGATGGCGCGAATGTCGAGAAGGACCTCAAGGCCAAGGGGTACAAGACGAAGCTCGTGTTCGGCGAGGACAAGCCGGACCAGCAGGTCTCCCAGATCGAGGGCATGATCGCGCAGGGCGTGGACGCGCTGGTGATCGCCGCGATCGACAACAAGTCCCTCGACAGCGTCCTGCAGCAGGCCGCCGACGCCAAGATCCCGGTGATCTCCTACGACCGGCTGATCCTGGGCTCGAAGAACGTGGACTACTACGCGTCCTTCGACAACGAGAAGGTCGGCCGTCTTCAGGCCACCTACATCATCGAGCAGCTCGGCCTGGACAAGGGAGAGAAGGGCCCGTTCAACATCGAGCTGTTCGCCGGCTCCAACGACGACAACAACACCCGCTACTTCTTCGACGGCGCGATCAAGGAGCTGCAGCCGTACATCGACAAGAAGCAGCTGGTCGTGCAGTCGGGTCAGACCCAGCTCAACCAGGTCACCACCCTGCGCTGGGACGGCGGCACCGCCCAGAAGCGCATGGACGACCTGCTGACCTCCTCGTACGGCGGCGACAAGCGCGTCGACGCGGTGCTCTCGCCGTACGACGGCATCTCCATCGGCATCCTCTCGGCGCTGCGCGGCGACGGCTATGGCTCGAGCTCCAAGCCGTGGCCCGTGGTCACCGGGCAGGACGCCGAGGTCGCCTCGGTGAAGTCGATCATCGCGGGTGAGCAGCGCCAGACCGTCTACAAGGACCTGCGCCAGCTCGCCGAGGTCGCCACGAACATGGTGGACGCCGCGCTCAACGGCAAGAAGCCCGAGGTCAACGACACGAAGTCGTACGACAACGGCGCGAAGGTCGTGCCCTCGTACCTCCTGGACCCGGTCAGCGTCGACAAGGAGAACTACAAGAAGGAGCTGATCGACACCGGCTACTACAAGGAGAGCGACCTCAACTAGCCGGTCCCGCCCATCACTCAAGGCAGACAGAAAGGCACGACCATGGCGGGACCCGTCCTGGAAATGCGCTCGATCGTCAAGACCTTCCCCGGCGTCAAGGCGCTCTCGGACGTCACCCTGACCGTCCACCAGGGCGAGGTCCATGCCATCTGCGGGGAGAACGGCGCCGGCAAGTCGACCCTCATGAAGGTCCTCTCCGGCGTCCATCCGCACGGCAGTTACGCGGGGGACATCCTCTTCGAAGGGGAGGTCTGCCGGTTCGGCGACATCAGGGCGAGCGAGCAGCGCGGCATCGTGATCATCCACCAGGAGCTCGCCCTGGTGCCGTATCTCTCGCTCGCGGAGAACATCTTCCTCGGCAACGAGCACGCCACCCGTGGCGTCATCAACTGGCGCGACACCCTGCGCCACGCCGGCGAGGTGCTGCGCCGGGTGGGTCTCGACGACCACCCGGAGACCCGCGTAGCCGACATCGGCGTGGGCAAGCAGCAGCTGGTGGAGATCGCCAAGGCGCTCTCCAAGAAGGTGAAGCTCCTGATCCTCGACGAGCCGACCGCGGCGCTCAACGACGAGGACAGCGGCAAACTCCTGGATCTGATCCTGGAGTTGAAGCAGCAGGGCATCACCTCGATCATCATCTCGCACAAGCTGAACGAGATCGCCCGGGTCGCCGACTCCGTGACGATCCTGCGCGACGGCCGCTCCATCGAGACGCTCGACGTGAAGGCGGCCGAGACCACCGAGGAGCGGATCATCAGCGGCATGGTGGGCCGCGACCTGGACCACCGTTTCCCCGAGCGCACCCCGCACACCCCCGAGGCGGGCGCCGCTCCCGCCCTGGAGATCCGCGACTGGACGGTGCGCCATCCGATCGACCGGGACCGCAAGGTCGTCGACAACGTCTCGCTGAACGTACGGCGCGGGGAGATCGTCGGCATCGCCGGCCTGATGGGCGCGGGCCGCACGGAGCTCGCGATGAGCGTCTTCGGGCGTACGTACGGTCGTTATGCGGGTGGCACGGTGCTCAGGGACGGCCGTGAGATCCGTACGAAGACGGTGCCCGAGGCGGTCGGCCACGGCATCGCGTACGTGACCGAGGACCGCAAGCACTACGGCCTCAACCTCATCGACACCATCGGCCGCAATATCTCGCTCAGCGCCCTGTCCAAGGTCTCGCGGCGCGGCATCGTCGACGAGCACGAGGAGCGGCAGGTCGCCGAGGGCTATCGCACCAGCATGAACATCAAGGCGCCGACGGTCTTCGAGCAGGTCGGCAGGTTGTCGGGCGGCAACCAGCAGAAGGTCGTGCTCAGCAAGTGGATCTTCGCGGGCCCCGAGGTGCTGATCCTCGACGAGCCGACGCGCGGGATCGACGTCGGCGCGAAGTACGAGATCTACACGGTGATCGACCAACTGGCCGCCCAGGGCAAGGCAGTTGTCTTCATCTCCTCCGAACTCCCCGAGCTGCTCGGCATGTGCGACCGCATCTACACGATGTCCGCCGGCCGGCTCACCGGCGAGGTGTCACGGGCCGAGGCCACCCAGGAAGAGCTGATGCGTCGGATGACGAAGGCCGGCCAGGACGACAAGAACAAAGAGGTAGCGCGATGAGTACGAATCTGACGGCTGATTCCTCGGCGGACCCCGCGGACGCGCCGCCCCCGTCCGGCGGCGAGCGCACGGGCAAGGCCCCCGGCGGGCTGCTCGGTCTGATGCTGACGGGTCTGCGCCGCAATATGCGCCAGTACGGGATGCTGATCGCGCTCGGTCTGATCGTGGCCCTGTTCACCGCGTGGACCGGCGGCGACCTGCTGCTTCCGCGCAATGTCTCCAACCTGGTGCTGCAGAACAGCTACATCCTGATCCTCGCGATCGGCATGATGCTGGTGATCATCTCGGGCCATATCGATCTCTCGGTCGGCTCGCTCACCGCATGCGTGGGAGCGGTGGCCGCGGTCCTGATGGTGCAGCACGACGTGGCCTGGCCGGTGGCGGTGGCCCTCTGCCTCGCGCTCGGTGCCGGCGCGGGTGCGCTGCAGGGCTACTTCATCGCGTATCTCGGCATACCGTCCTTCATCGTCACGCTCGCGGGCATGCTGCTCTTCCGCGGTCTCACCGAGATCGTCCTGAAGGGGCAGACGCTCGGTCCGTTCCCCAAGACCCTGCAGACCATCGCCAACGGCTTCCTGCCCGAGGTCGGCCCGGACACCAACTACCACAACCTCACGCTCCTCATGGGCTTCGCGCTGATCGCGTTCGTCGTGATCCAGGAGGTGCGCGACCGCAGGCGCCAGCAGGAGTTCGCGCTCGATGTGCTGCCCGGCTCGATCTTCGCCCTGAAGCTTGTCGCGATCGCCGGCGCGGTGCTCGCCGTCACCATGATGCTGGCCAGCTACAAGGGCGCCCCCGTGGTGCTGCTCATCCTCGCCGTCCTGGTGGTCGGCTTCGGCTATGTGATGCGCAATGCGGTGATCGGGCGGCATGTGTACGCGATCGGCGGCAATCTGCCCGCGGCCAAGCTGTCCGGCGTACGGGACAAGAAGGTCACGTTCCTCGTCTTCCTGAACATGGGCATGCTCGCCGCCCTGGCCGGTCTGGTCTTCGCCTCGCGCTTCAACGCGGCCTCGCCGAAGGCCGGCCTCAACTTCGAACTCGAGGCGATCGCGGCCTCCTTCATCGGCGGCGCCTCCATGAGCGGCGGCGTCGGCACCGTACTGGGCGCGATCATCGGCGGCCTGGTGCTCGGTGTGCTCAACAACGGCATGAACCTCGTCGGCGTCGGCACCGACTGGCAGCAGGTCATCAAGGGCCTTGTGCTCCTTGCGGCCGTCGGCTTCGACGTGTGGAACAAGCGCAAGGTCGGTTCGTGAAGCCCACCAAGGAGTCCTTCGGCCGACTGGCCGGCGGCACCGAGGTCCACCGCTGGTCACTCGCCAACGGCGGCACCCGCCTGAAGGTCCTCTCGTACGGCGGCATCGTCCAGTCCCTGGAGATACCGGACCGCCACGGCCGGTACACCGATGTCTCCCTGGGCCTCGCCACCATCGAGGAGTACGTCAAGTCCTCGCCGTACCTCGGAGCGCTCATCGGCCGGTACGGGAACCGCATCGGCAAGGGCGAGTTCACGCTCGACGGCACCGCGTACCAGCTCGATGTGAACGACGGCGAGAACAGCCTGCACGGCGGGTCCAAGGGCTTCGACAAGCGGGTGTGGGACGTCGAGCCCTTCGTCTCGGGCTCGGATGTCGGCCTCGTCCTTCGCCATACGTCGGCCGACGGCGAGATGGGCTGTCCGGGCACCCTCAAGACCGAGGTCACGTACACCCTGACCAGGCACGGGGACTGGCGGATCGACTACGCGGCGACGACGGACAAGGCGACGGTGGTCAATCCGACCAGCCATGTCTACTGGAACCTGGCGGGCGCGAGCAGCGGCACCGTCATGGACCACGAACTGTCCATCGACGCCTCGCGCTTCACACCGGTCGACTCGGGCCTGATCCCGACCGGTGAACTGGCCCGGGTCGCGGGCACGCCCTTCGACTTCCGGCGCTCGAAGCCGGTCGGCGAGGACATCCGGGTCGCGCACCAGCAGATGCTGTACGGGAAAGGCTTCGACCACAACTGGGTCCTCGACAAGGGGATCACGGCACGAGCGGAGCAGGTCGCGACCTTGCGCGATCCGTCCTCCGGCCGCACGCTGAAGATCGCGACCACGGAACCGGGAGTTCAGTTCTACTCCGGGAACCTCCTCGACGGCACGCTGGTCGCCGCGGACGGCACCGTGTACCGGCAGGGCGACGCCGTATGCCTGGAGACCCAGCACTTCCCGGACTCGCCCAACAAGCCGTCGTTCCCGTCGACGGTCCTGCGTCCGGGGCAGACGTACCGTTCGACGACGGTGCACAGTTTCTCGGCGCGCTGACGGACATCGCGGCCCCCGGGTACCTCGGTACCCGGGGGCCGCTCTGCGTGCGCCTTTGATCATTCGGCAGGAAGGAAAGCGCTGATGAGCGTCACGAACTGGGCAGGCAACATCACCTTCTCCGCGCCCGAGGTCCAACGACCTTCCTCACAGGCCGAGTTGAGGAAGCTGGTAGCGGACAGTCCGCAGGTGCGCGTGCTCGGCTCCGGGCACTCGTTCAACCGGATCGCCGACGTGGACGGGCCGTCCGGGACCCTGCTCTCGCTCGCCGCGCTCCCGGCGTCGGTGGAGATAGACACCGACGCCCGTACCGTGCGGGTCGGCGGCGGGGTGCGGTATGCGGAGTTGGCCCGCCGTATCCACGCTCAGGGGCTCGCACTGCCCAATATGGCCTCGCTCCCGCATATCTCCGTCGCCGGTTCGGTCGCCACGGGGACACATGGCTCGGGCAACACGAACGGGTCGCTGGCCGCGGCGGTCCGCTCGGTGGAGCTGGTCACCGCCGACGGGACCACGCGCGTGTGGCGGCGCGGCGATGAGGGCTTCGACGGCGCGGTGGTCTCGCTCGGCGCGCTCGGAGTCGTCACCGCGCTCACCCTGGATCTCGAACCCGCCTTCGAGGTGAGCCAGCGGGTGTACGAGCACCTCCCGCTCGTAGAGCTCGACTTCGCGGCGGTGAGCGGCGCCGCGTACAGCGTGAGCCTGTTCACCGACTGGCGCGGGCCGCACTTCACCCAGGTGTGGGTCAAGCGGCGCGTCGGCGCTCCGGCGCCCGCCTTCCCCTGGGCGCGGCCGGCCACCGAGCAGCTGCATCCCGTGCCGGGTATGCCTGGCGGCAATTGCACCGAGCAGCTCGGCCTGCCCGGTCCCTGGCATGAGCGACTGCCGCACTTCCGGCCGGAGTTCACCCCCAGCTCGGGCGCCGAGCTGCAGTCGGAGTATCTGCTGCCGCGCGATGCCGCGCTCGACGCACTGCATGCCCTGGACGCGATACGGGAGTCCATCGCCCCCGTGCTGCAGATCTGCGAAGTGCGCACGGTCGCGGCCGACCGGCAGTGGCTGAGCCCCGCGTACGGCCGGGACACGGTCGCACTGCACTTCACGTGGGTGGCGGACGACACCGCCGTACGGCCCGTGATCGCACGGGTCGAGGAGGCGCTCGCCGCGTTCGGGGCGCGGCCGCACTGGGGCAAGGTGTTCGGCGTCGCGGCGGCAGAGCTGCGGGCGCGCTACCCGCGGCTGGACGACTTCGCGGCGCTGGCCGAAGAGGTCGACCCAGGAGGGAAGTTCCACAATTCCTTCGTACGGGAGGTGTTGGGCGGGCGTCGCCGACCGACGCCCGGTCGAGCCCGGTAGGTCGTCGAGACAGCCGGTCTCGACGACCAACCGGGCCGGCGCCTACACCTTCCCGTCGGCCACCGGAGCCCCGAAGTCCGGCACCGGAACCCCGAACTCCGGCACACCCCGCTCCGTCCAGCCGAAAGCCTGGATACGGGTGTGCCGGTTCGGGTCGTCCAGCGGGTCGCCGACGATCTCCTTGTACTGACGTGCGTGGTAGACCAGCACATCGGTACGGCCGTCCTCGGCGACGGTGAAGCAGTTGTGCCCGGGCCCGTACTGACCGGTCGCCTCACTGCTCCCGAACACCGGCACTGGCGACTTCGACCAGGACGCGGGGTCCAGCAGATCACTGTCCGCGTCCGCGGTGAGCAGACCCATGCAGTAGTGATGGTCGGTAGCGCTCGCCGAGTACGCCAGGAACACCCGGTCGTTGCGCTGGATCACCGCCGGCCCCTCGTTGACCTCGAAACCGACTCTCTCCCAGTCGTACTCGGGCGTGGAGAGCCGGATCTGCGGCCCGGTCAGGGTCCAGGGATTCGCCATCCTGGACAGGAACAGACCCGTGTTGCCGTCCGTCCCCGGCTCGTGCTGCGCCCACGCCAGATACCGCGAGCCTTGGTGCGTGAACGTGGTGGCGTCGAGCGAGAACGTGTCCCAGGCGGTGGCAAGCTGCCCTTTCTCCGTCCAACTTCCTTGCAGTGGATCGGGGTTGGTGTTCTCCAGGACCCACATCCGGATCTTCCACACGTCGTCGGCCGGTGCGGCGGCGAAGTAGAGGTACCAGGCGCCGTCGATGTGGTGCAGCTCCGGGGCCCAGATGTGCGCGGCCATGTCGCCGGTGTCGTGCTTGCGCCAGACGACCTGTTCGTCGGCCGTCGCGAGCCCCCGCAGCGTCTGCGCGCGCCGCAGCACGATCCGGTCGTACTCGGGCACGCTGGCGGTGAAGTAATAGCGGCCGTCGGTGTGCCGGGTGATGTGCGGATCGGCCCGGTGGGGGACCAGGGGGTTCACGAGCGCCCCCTGGTCCGGTTCGGTCAGTACGCCACGGGCCATCCGCTGCTCCAGTTCAAGAGGTTGATCCCCAGCTTCGGGGTGCCGTTGTCGGCTCCGTCGTAGTAGTGGTAGACGAGCAGGTCGCCGTCGGCGTCGGGCATGATCGACTGGCCGCCCGGGCCGATGACGTTGCCGTGGGATTCCAGTACGGGTGTGCCGCCGTTGTTCATCAGGGCGACACCGCTCTTGTCGGTGTACGGCCCGGTGATGCCGGTCGAGCGGCCCACCTTCACCTTGTATGTGGAGCCGGTACCGGCGCAGCAGGTGTCGTACGAGGCGAACAGGTAGTAGTAGCCGCCCCGCTTGACGATGAACGGCGCCTCGACCGCCTTCGTGCCGGACGGCCGGGAGGCGAGCGAGTAGCGGGTGGTGTGCGAGGAGAGCTGCTTGCCCGTCGACGGATCGATCCGGATCATCTTGATCCCGGTCCACCAACTGCCGAACGACAGCCACCACTTGCCGTCGTCGTCGACGAAGAGGTTCGGGTCGATGGCGTTGTAGTCGCTGGACGTGCTCGACGTGTAGACCACGCCGTAGTCGCTCCAGCTGCCGGGCAGGCCGGTGCTCGAACCCGCCAGCCCGATCGCCGACTTCTGCGAACCGAAGGACGAGACGGAGTAGTACATCAGGTACTTGCCGCCGTGGTACGAGATATCGGGTGCCCAGGCCTCCGGTACGGAGGAGTACGTGGACCACCAACCGGGCTTCGCAGCGAACGCGTCGGCGCCTGCGGTGAAGGTGACCCTGTTCGTCGAGGTCTTGCTGCTCATGCCGCCGCCCGTGGCGTACAGCAGATAGCGTCCCGAGGCATCGCGGATCATCGTCGGGTCGTGCACCACGGTGGACCCGGAGACGGTTCCCGGGTTGGGGTAGGCCGTGGCGGTGGTCGGTATCAGCGCGAGCAGGGCGGCCGCGGGCAGGGCGAGCAGGGCCCGGCGCCCGGAGGCCTTGAGTGTGCGGCTCATCGAACTCCTTCAAGTGTGCGGCTCATCGAACCGGCTCAATCTCGAACCGGCTCAATCGCTCTTGATCCTCAGAAACGTCACCGAGTGCGCCGGGAACGTATAGGTGAAGGTCCGGTCGATCCCGTCGACCGTGGACTGCTGCGGTGCAACGGGTGTCGCGTCCTGGGTGTTCTCCGCGGCCGGATCTGCCGCGAGCGTGGTGACCTTGGCCGTACGGGAATCGGGCCGTACGCCGAGATCGACCTGCGTACGGGCGGGCGCCGCCTGGGCGTTGACCACCTTGACGATCAGCTCGCCCGTGCGCTTGTCGCGGGTGACGACCTGGCGGAACGGCTCGGCCACCTTGTCGTCGGTGAAGCCGCCCCACTTCTCGCCGTCGACGTACAGGGACACCTGACGTCCGCGCACCTCCACGCGCAGGTCGTAGGCGCGGCCCGTCTCCACCGATCCGGCCTGCTGTATCAGTGTCTGCTTCGCACCGCCGACGGCCTTCTCCACGGCGGACTGGGTGTTGTTCCAGCCGCCGAGGTTCCACCAGTAGTAGTTGCCGGTGTCCCGCACTCCGAAGGCGACGAGGAAGCCCTCCTTGCCGGACTTCTTGGTGGCCTTCACCTTCAGGTCGTAGTTCTGCCAGTCCGTGGAACCCGCGGTGACCAGGGTGTTCTCGGCGCTCTCGTCGGACTGGACGTACGCGCCGTCCTGCACGGCCCACGAACCCGTACCGGCCGCCTTGGTCCACTGGCCGTCACCGGCCGAGAAGTCGTCGCTGAGCAGCGTCTTTCCGTCGGTGTCGGTGACCTGCACATCGTCGTACGCTGCGCTCGTCGCCCAGGTCGACAGGCCGATCGCGCCCTTGATCGGGGCGGTCGGCGCGGGCGTCGAGGAGGCGGTGGAGGGCACGACCTCGTCGCCCACGTTGTTCATGAAGAGCTTCTGCATCTCGTAGTTGGCCGAGCTCCACGAGCGCGCGTTGTCGTACCAGATCAGGTCCGGCTTCCACTGCACGGCGTCCTTGTTCGCGAGCAGCGGGGCGTACGAGGCGAGCTTCACGACGTCGGCGTTGCGCTCGAGACCCGTCATGTATGCGGCTTCGGCCAGCGCGTTGGAGAACTTGTTGTCGAGGGAGGCGTACTCGCCGAGGAAGACCTTCGGGCCCGAGCGGTCGTAGGAGTCGTAGCGGTTGTTGTTCTCCAGGAACCACTGCGGGCTGTTGTAGTAGTGCTCGTCGACCATGCCGACGCCGGCGTCCCGGTTGAGCTGCCAGGCCTTGTCGAAGACCGGGCCCGCGTCGTCGGGGCCGGAGTTGGAGATCACCGTGATGCCGGGGTACTTGGCGGCGATGGCGGTGCGGAACTCCTTGAAGCGGGCGAAGAAGTCCTCGGGCAGGTTCTCCTCGTTGCCGACCTCGATGTGCGTGAGGCCGAACGGCCGCGGGTGGCCCATCGCGGCGCGCTTCTTGCCCCAGACGCTGCTCACGGGGCCGTTGGCGAACTCGATGAGGTCGAGGGTGTCCTGGATGTGGCGGCGCAGCAGGGCCGGGTCGTCGGTGGCCTTGTTCTGTCCGCAGCCGGTGACCAGGGCGGGTACGACGGGCAGCGGCATCGCGCCGGTGTCCTCGGCGAACTGGAAGTACTCGTAGTAGCCGAGTCCGTAACTCTGGTTGTAGCCCCAGAAGTTGGCGTTGGTGGCGCGCTGCTCGACGGGTCCGATGGTGTCCTTCCACTGGTACGAGCGCTTGCGCTGCCAGCCGGAGGCCTCGTCGTACGCCTCATGGCTGCCGGTGTTGACGAGGCAGCCGCCGGGGAAGCGCAGGAAGCCCGGGTCGAGCGCGGCGATCTTCTCGGCGAGGTCCTTGCGCAGACCGTTGGCGCGGCCCTTGTAGGTGTCGCGTGGGAAGAGCGAGATCATGTCGAGCGCCGCCGGCCGGTCGGACCCGACGGTGAGCCGGCCGGTGGTCGAGGTGCGGGTGGCGGTGAAGGCGGAGGTGTACTTGGTCCAGCCGCCGCGTGCGGTGATCCGGCGGGCAGTGGCGAGCGGCCCCGTCGAGTCACCGAGGGTGACGGTCAGCGCGGTGGCGCTGTCGGTACGCGCCCACAGCGAGAAGTCGTAGCTCTTGCCCTTCACCACCGCGATGCCGGTGTTGTAACCGGAGTTGGTGACGGCCGAACCACCTGCCAGCTGCAGGTAGTTGCGGTTGCGCTCGTTCAGGCGGCCTGCGTCGTTCACGACCTCGGCGGCGCCCTCGGCCGCCCAGGAGGTCAGCGGGGTGTAGGACGCGTTGTCGGCGCGGTCGTACTCGAAGGAACGGTTCTGGACGAGCTCGGCGTACAGGCCGCCGTCGGCCGCACGATTGATGTCCTCGTAGAAGACTCCGTACATCGAGTCGTCGATCGACGCACCCGTGAGGTCCGGGTCCACCGAGATCGTGTAGTCGACGGGCTCCGCCGCCTGGCTCACCCCGTGGCCGGGGGCCACGACGAGTGTTCCGGCGAGCAGCGCGCCCAGGGTGAGCCCGAGCCGCAGTCGTCCTCTGCGTGCCATGTGGTTGCACCTCTGCAGTTGTTCGAAATACCGGACAGTGATCGGAAGTTCGAACGGAACCTAGAGGCATGTCCATGTCCCGTCAACGGCTCGCGCACGCCTGGCCGGATCTTGGTCTCGTACCGGGGCAACCTTTCGGGCCACCGGCGGGGACTACGGGGTGCACCCACAGCCCCACACCCCCACAGCCCCCCACGGAAAGGAACCACTGCAGTGAGCAGCTCCACCGGACGTCATCGCAGGACCCGTACGTTCACCCTCGTCACCGCCGTCGCCGTCGCGGCCGGTGCGGGAGGTGCCTGGCTGGGTCTCGCACCGGACGACGCGAGCGCGGCGGGCACGGTGGTGGTGTCGAACACCGCGGACCTGGAGAAGGCCGTCGCGAACGCCTCGGCCGGCACGCTCATCCAGGTGCGCGGCGGCACGTACCAGCCGACGGCCACGCTCAAGAGCACCGCGAACGGAACCTCCGCGGCCCGCATCCAGCTCGTCGCGTACGGCAGCGAGAAGGTGAAGATCGACGGCTCCAAGCTGCCCTCGGGCTCCTGGCTGGCCGGGATCTACGGCGACTACTGGACCGTCGCGAACATCACCTTCCAGAACTCCCCCGCCCAGGGCTTCGTGGCCACTTCGTCCGTCGGCGGCATCTTCAAGAACCTCGTCACCGCGAACAACGGCGACTCGGGCTTCACGCTGCGCGGCGACGGCACCACCGGCAATCTGGTGCAGAACCTGGACAGCCACGGCAACTACGACGCCGCCAACCACGGCCAGAACGCCGACGGCATCGCGGTCAAGTTCGGCTCCGGCAGCGGCAACAAGATCACCGGCGCCCGGCTTTTCAACAACGCGGATGACGGCCTCGACCTGTGGCAGTTCGCCACCCCGGTCACCATCGAGCACACCTGGGCCTTCGGCAACGGCAAGAACCGGTGGAACGACGCCGCGTTCGAGGGCAACGGCAACGGTTTCAAGCTGGGCGGCGGCGGTGCAAGCGCCGCGCACGTGGTGAACAACAACGCCGCCTGGGACAACACCCTGCACGGCTTCACCGAGAACTCGAACCCCGGCGCGATCATCCTCAACCGCAACACGGCCTACGCCAACAAGGAGTCCGGCTTCTACTTCGCCGCAGGCAAGGCCCGCCTCGCCCGCAACCTCGCGGTCGCCAACGGCACCGGCCTGGCCAAGCTGGGCACGGCCACGGTTTCGGCGGCCAACAACTGGGACAGCGGCGTGGGCACCCCCGCGTTCAAGTCCACCGACGCCGCCTCGGTGTACGGCGCCCGCCAGGCGAACGGCGCACTGCCGGCGACGACGTTCCTGACTACGGGGAGCACCACCATCGGCTCGACGATGAACTAGCGCGACACCCGCCCCCGTTCATCGGGTGCGACCGGCGAGAGCCCCGCAGGATCGCTCCGGCGGGGCTCTGTGCCGCTGCAGCCCGGCTACTCGAAGTCGCCCTGCCACTCGGCCTGTTCGGCAGCGGTGCGCGCAGACACCGTGTACACGTCGTCGCCCGCGTCCCGCTCCCCCTGCGCGTGGTCGTACTGAGCGGCGAAGACATGCTCGCCCGCCGGGACCGTACGCCCCTGCCGGAGCGTCCAGCGGTAGACGAGACCGCCGTCCTGCCGCGTCACCGACACGGCGAAGTCCTCTGCGGGCAGGGACCGCCAGCTTCCGGTGTCCTGCGGATCGCCGTCGCCGGCGATCCGCAGCTCCACGGTGAGCCCGGTCAGCGGCTGCTCGGCCTTGACGGTGATGTTGCTCTGCCCCCAGTAGGCGGAGCTCCCGGGGTCGATGGAGCCGTCCGCCCAAAGGAGTTCATCGGCCGGGACGGTCCGTACGGCCTTGTCCGTGGACGCGGACGTGGACGTGGACGTGTCCTGCCCGCGGCCGGCCGGCCGCGACGGATCGCTGCTCGGCTCGGGCGGCTGCGGGCGCCGGGTGGAGGAGGAGTCGGGGCGGTCGGGCGTGGTCGTGACCTGCTCCGGTGTGGGCGTGGTGGCCACGGTCTGCGGAGCGCTCCCCTCACCGCGGACCGCCGAGGCAACGCCATAACCGCCGGCCGCGAAGACTCCGGCCACCGCGGCCGTCGCACCCACCACCCGCAGCCAGGGCGCCACCGGCCGGCGCGCGGCAGCCCGCTCATGCGGCACCGGTGGCGCCGCCATGCCCCGCTGCACCCGGGCAAGCATCCGCGCCCGGTCGGGCCGGTGGCCGTGCGCGGCCTCCCGCAGCTGTCGGCGCAAGGCGTCGTGGCCCGCATCCGCTGTGCTGTCGTGCCGCTGCGGGGCATGCTCGGCCTCGGGTACACGGCGGTGTCCCCCGTTACCCATCAGTGCCTTCCTCCCGCGTCGGCGACGCTCATCCGCATACGGTGCAGGGCCGGTTGCGGACCGAGGGTGCGGTGCAGCTCCGCCATCCCCTTGGACGTCTGGCTCTTCACCGTACCGACCGAGACACCCAAGGTCTCGGCCACTTCCCTCTCCGACAGATCGAGGGCATGGCGCAGGACGACACAGGCACGTTTGCGGAACGGCAGTCTGCGCAGCGCCTCCTGGACATCCACCACCGCGGCTACGTCGGGGCCGTCGCTGCGTTCGCCGTGCCCCGCCCAGAACAAGGTGATGCGGCGCCGTTCCCGTACGGCGCTGCGGATATGACTGCGCGCCATGTTGGCCACCACACCACGGGCGTACGCCGCCGGGTGTTCCGCGGCTCGCACCCGGTCCCAGCGATGCCACAGGGCGAGCAGCGCGTCGGCCGTGAGGTCGTCCGCTCCGTCGGCGTCGCCGGTCAGCAGGAAGGCGAGGCGGGAGAGCGACGCGTGGTGCTGCTCGAAGAAGCGGTGGAACTCCGCCGCGGCATCCGGTTCGGACGCGGCGACATCGCGGTTCCTGTGCCCTCTCATCACTGACTCACCCGGACCTCATGCCTTGCGCTTGACGGCCACCACTCCGTACGAAATATCGAACGACGTATGTGGTTCCGAACAGGGGAACGCGTCACGCTAGAGGCACACACCACCGCGGTCAACTGCCCACAGTCGACTCGCCCCTTACACCCCTGTTTGCCGTCAGGCAGTCAGGCAGTCAGTCAGACAGTCAGACAGTCAGGAGCTGAGCGGTCCGCCTGCCCGGCCGTAACGCGTCGCCACCACTTCGGCGACGATCGACAAGGCGACCTCCTCGGGCGTACGTCCCCCGAGATCGAGCCCGATCGGCGACCTCAGCCGCGCCAACTCTGCGTCCCCCACGCCCGCTTCCCGCAGCCGCCGGTTGCGGTCCTCATGGGTGCGGCGCGACCCCATCGCCCCCACGTACGCGACCGGCAGGCGCAACGCCAGTTCCAAGAGCGGCACATCGAACTTGGGGTCGTGGGTGAGGACGCACAGCACGGTCCGCCCGTCGACCCGGGTGCCGCGCAGATAGCGGTGCGGCCAGTCGACCACGAGCTCGTCGGCCTCGGGGAAGCGGGCCCGCGTGGTGAAGACCTCGCGGGCGTCGCACACGGTCACGTGATAGCCGAGGAACTTGCCCGCGCGCACCAGCGCGGACGCGAAGTCGATCGAGCCGAACACGATCATCCGGGGCGGCGGCAGGCTCGACTCCACGAACACGGTGAGCCCGCCCGGGCACCGCGAGCCGTCCTCGGACAGCTCGACGGTGCCGGTGCGGCCGCTCGCGAGCAGTGCGCCCGCCTCGTCGGCGACGGTGCGGGCGAGGGGGTCGACGAGCGTCCCGTCGTACGAACCGTCGCTGCGGACCACCACGGCCCGGCCCACCAGTTCGGCGGGCCCGCGCACCACTCGGGCGAGGGCCACGCCCTCGTCGCGGGTGGCCGACTCGACCGCCGCATGGAACAGGGGACGCTCCACGACGTCGGCGCCGACCGGCGTGACCAGGATGTCGATCACACCACCGCAGGTGAGCCCCACCGCGAAGGCGTCCTCGTCGCTGTACCCGAACCGTTCGAGCGCGGGCTCGCCGTCCACGAGGGACTGTGCGCACAACTCGTAGACCGCACCCTCGACGCAGCCACCCGAGACCGACCCGATGACCGTGCCTTCGGCGTCCACCGCGAGCGCGGCACCCGGACCGCGCGGTGCGCTGCCGCTCGCACCGACCACCGTGGCCACCGCGAAGGCCCGGCCATCGGCCAGCCACTCGGTCAACTGCCCGGCGACATCAAGCATCGCGGGACTCTCCGGCGAGGACGCGGTCGGGCCGGATCGGCAGCTGCCGCTGCCGTACACCCGTCGCATGCCATACGGCGTTGGCGATCGCCGCCGCCGCGCCCACGATGCCGACCTCACCGACCCCCTTGATCCCGACCGGATCGCCGGGCGTCGGATCATCCACCCAGTCCGCCTCGATGTGCTCGACATCGGCGTGCGAGGCGACGTGGTAGCCCGCGAGGTCGGAGCCGACGAGACCGCCGGAGGCCTGGTCGCGTACGGCCTCCTCGTGCAGAGCCATGGAGACGCCCCAGACCATGCCGCCGACGAGCTGGCTGCGTGCGGTAAGCGGATTGACGATCCGGCCGGCCGCGAACATGCCGAGCATCCGCCGCACCCGCACCTCACCGGTGGCGGGATCCACCGCGACCTCGGCGAACTGGGCGCCGTAGGAGTGCCGTTCGGCCGGTGTCTGGCCGGCCAGCGCGGTCGTGCTGTCCGCGCGGACGGTGATCCCGTCGGCCGGGATGTCCACGCCGAGCGCGAGCCGCTCACGCAGTTCCTCGGCCGCCGGAATGATCGCCCAGGCCCATGAGCTGGTGCCGGCCGAACCGCCCGCGATCCACGCGGGCCCGAACTCGCTGTCCCCGATGCGTACTTGGACCTGCTCGGGCGCCACCCGCAGCGCGTCGGCCGCGATCAGCTGGAGCGCGGTCCGCGCACCCGTACCGATGTCGGCCGCGGCGATCCGCAGGGTGAAGGTGCCGTCCGCCCAGGCGGTCACACCCGCAGTCGACGGTACGGCGAAGGCGTGGAAGGTGGCGGCGGCGACCCCGGTGCCGAGCAGCCAGCGCCCGTCACGGCGTACGCGCGGCCGTGGATCGCGAGCGGCCCAGCCGAACCTGCGGGCGCCCTCGTCGAGGCAGGCCAGGAGATTGCGCCCACCGAAGGGCAGCCCGCTCAGCGGGCCCACCGCGGGTTCGTTGCGCACCCTGAGCTCGATCGGATCGATCCCGGTGCGCTCGGCGAGTTCGTCGAGCGCCGACTCCAGGGCGAACGATCCCGAGGCCATACCCGGGGCGCGCATCGACGTGGGTGTCGGCACGTCGAGCCGTACGACCCGGGCGGCAGTGCGATGCGCGGCGGCGTCGTACAGCACGCGCCCCGCGGCGGCTCCCGGCTCCACGAACTCGGCCACACTCGATGTCTGGCTCACCGAATCGTGCAGCAGCGCCCGCAGCCGCCCGTCGGCATCGGCGCCGAGCCGTACGCGCTGCGCGGTGGGGCTGCGGTAGCCGGCGAGGCTGAACATCTGCCGCCGGGTCATGGCCACGCGCACCGGACGCCGCAGTGCGGTGGCCGCCATCACGGCCGCGATCTGGTGCACCCGTACGCCCTTGGAGCCGAAGCCCCCACCGACGTGCTCGGAGCGCACCCGCACCGTTGCGGGGTCGAGCTCGAAGGCCTTGGCGAGATCCTCCGCCACCCAGCTCGCACCCTGGTTGGAGTCGAGCACTTCGAGGCGCCCGTCCTGCCAGTGGGCGGTGGCGGCGTGCGGCTCCATCGGATTGTGGTGCTCTTCGGGCGTCGTGTACGCGGCGTCGACGACCACCGCGGACGCCGCCAACTCGCGCTCCTGGTCTCCTTTTTCGACAGTCGCCGGTACGACGCCGTCCAGCGCGTAGGCATCCGGGCGGTCCCCCGAGAAGGCCGTGTCATGCTGCTCGACGTCGTACTCGACGACCAGCGCATCGGCGGCCGCCCGCGCCTGCTCGGGTGTCTCGGCGACCACGAGCGCGACGGGCCAGCCCCAGTGCGGCACCCGGTCGTCCTGGAAAGCGCGCACCGTCGGATCGGGTGCGCTGCCCATGATGCTCGGGTAATCGCCCTTCACGCGGGGCGCGTTGAGGTGATGCAGGACGGTGACGACTCCGGGCATCGCGCGTACGGCCGTGTCGTCGACCGTACGGATCCGGCCGCGCGCGATCGTGGAGAGCACCAGACTGCCGTGGGCGAGTCCGGTGAGCGGGATATCGCCGGTGTAGCGGGCGGCGCCGGTGATCTTCTCGCGGCCCTCGACCCGGGTGCGTGCGGTGCCGATCGAGGTCACCGCGGGGATGGTGGTGGTCATCGGACCGTTCCTTCCTCGGCTTCGGCGAGTTCGCTCAGCACGGCGACGGTGAGATTGCGCAGCAGCGTGACCTTGTAGCCGTTGTTGGCCAGCGGTCGCGCTGCCGAGAGTTCGGCGTCCGCGGCGGCCGCGAACCGCTCGGCCGTGGCGGGCGCGCCGAGCAGCAGAGCCTCGGCCGTACGGGCCCGCCAGGGCCTGGAAGCCACCGCGCCGAACGCCAGCCTGACGTCTCGCACCACTGCATCGCGTACCTCCAGGACTGCCGCGACCGAACCGATCGCGAAGGCGTACGAGGCACGCTCACGCACCTTGCGGTAGCGGGCCAGGGCCGGCGCGGCCGGCAGGGTCACCGCGGTGATCAGGGCGCCGGGCGGCAGCGCGGTCTCGCGGTGCGGAGTGTCACCGACGGGCAGGTAGAAGTCCGCCAGCGTCAACTCCCCCACCCCATGGGGCGTTTGATACGAGACCACCGCGTCGTAGGCGGCCAGCGCGACGCCCATGTCGGACGGATGCACGGCCACGCAATGCTCGGAGGCCCCGAGGATGGCGGCATTGCGGTGCTCGCCCCGGACGGCCGGGCAGCCGCTGCCGGGCTCGCGCTTGTTGCAGGGCTTGGTGATGTCCGTGAAGTACCCGCAGCGTGTGCGCTGCAGCAGATTGCCGCCGACGGTGGCCATGTTGCGCAGCTGGCCCGACGCCCCCGCGAGCACTGCCTGGCTCAACGCCGGGTAACGGCGGCGGACTTCGGGGTGGGCGGCGAGATCGCTGTTGGTGACGGTCGCACCGATCCGCAGTCCGCCGTCCCCTGTCGCCTCGATCCCGTCCAACCGCAGCTCACGGATGTCGATCAGCCGCTCGGGGCTTTCCACTCCGGCCTTCATCAGATCGACGAGATTGGTGCCGCCGCCGAGGAAACGAGCCCCCGGGTCGGCGTCGAGCAGGGCGACGGCGCCCGCCACATCGGTGGCGCGCCGGTATGAGAACTCCTTCATGCCACGGCCTCCTCGTCGACTGCCGTGCGGGCGCGCGAGGCCTCTGCCGCGTATCCGACGGCCTTGACGATCGAGGTGTACGCGCCGCAGCGGCAGAGGTTTCCGCTCATCCGCTCCCGGATCTCCTCCGGGGTCAGCGGCTGCGCCGCCGCCTCGGGGCCGACATCGGTGGTCGCGGCGCTGGGCCAGCCCGCCGCATGCTCCTCGATCACGGCGATCGCCGAGCAGATCTGCCCGGGCGTGCAGTAGCCGCACTGGAAACCGTCGAATTCGAGGAACGCCTGTTGTACGGGGTGGAGTTCATGCTCGCCGGGAGCGATGCCCTCGATGGTGGTGATCTCGCGCCCCTCGGCCGCGACGGCGAGCTGCAGACAGGACAGCGAGCGGCGGCCGTCGACAAGGAGGGTGCACGCCCCGCACTGGCCGTGGTCGCAGCCCTTCTTCGTACCGGTCAGGTCGAGCCGCTCACGCAGGGCGTCGAGCAGGGTGGTGCGGTGGTCGACGGTGAGGGTGCGCTTCTCCCCGTTGACGTTGAGGATGATGGACCCGGCCGTCTGCGAAGCGGTCGGGTCGGAAGACGAAGTCATGATCAGCCCTCTGTTCGCGTGGCCGCCTACCCGGCGGTGTGCAATGGCTGCAGATCTCGATACTCTGGAATTCAACCGGACAGTTGTCCGTTACCCAGAAACGTACCGGACAGCTGTCCGGTTAGCAAGAAGACACGTCGACGGCCGCCAGTATGGGGGACGTAGCAGGAGGAATGGGGCAGGCCATGGCGCAGCGACCGGAGTCGGAGCAGAAGGCCGCGCCGCTGCGCTCGGACGCCCAGCGCAACCGGGAGCGGATCCTCGAGGTCGCCCTGGCCGAGATGACCCGCGACCCGGGCACCCCGCTGAGTGCGATCGCCCGTAAGGCGGGGGTCGGCCAGGGCACCTTCTACCGGAACTTCCCCAGCCGGGACGAGCTGATCATCGAGGTCTTCCGGCATGAGATGGCGCGGGTGGCCGACAGCGCGGCCGAGCTCCTGGCGGACATGGCGCCCGATGCGGCGCTGCGCGCCTGGATGGACCGCCTCGCCGACCACGCCCTGGCGAAGGCGGGTCTGATGGAGGCGATGCGCCAGGCCATGAGCGCCACCGGCACGGAGAAGCCGTCACCGGCCGGCCTCATCGCGGCGGTGACGACGCTGCTCACCGCGGGCCAGGAGGCCGGCACGATCCGCACGGGTGTGACGGCGGAGGACTTCTTCTATCTGATCGCGGGCCTGTTCAGCATCCCGACCGACGACCAGTGGAAGGAGCGGTCCACGCGGATGCTGGACCTGGTGATGGACGGCCTGCGGGCCCGCTCGTGACGGCCGCGCTCCAGCCCGCTCGTGACGTGCACGTTCGAGCCCGCTCGTGACGTGCGCGTTCGAGCCCGCTGAACACGGCCCCTAGGCCCGCCCCACCACCAGCCACTTCGACGGCAGCTCGATCCGCGCTCCGTCGGGTGTGAAGTCCGTGGTGATCAGGGGCATCTCCCCGCTCGCGAGCACCTCGAGTCCGGCCGCGGCGAAGAACTCGAGGACCGCCGTGTCCGAGACCTCGGCCGGTGCGATGCCGTGCTGGAACACGGGCAGCAGTTTGGGCGGCGGACCCGAGGGCCCCTGAGCCAGGCCCATCAGGATCGGTCCGGCCTGCTCGGAGAGCTCGACGACGAAGGCCCGGCCGCGCGCTCCGACCAGGGCGGCGATCGATGCGGCGAGCGGACCTCGGTCAGCGGGCTCGCACTGGTGCAGTACGCCGCGCATGTAGACGTTGGCGTCGCCGAGCTCGTCGTGCAGCGCCTCTATGGCCGCCTTGTCCACCGCGTCCACCTGCCGGTACTCCGCCCGTCCGACGGTCTCGGGCGCCGCCTGATCGGCGTGCTCGGCATGTTCGATCGCGGCCTGCGACAGATCGATGCCCACGACGCTCGGAAACCGGTCGGCGAGGAAGCGGGTCTGGGTTCCGTTACCGCAGCCGACGTCGACCAGCGGCAGCCCGAGGGCCGCCAAGTACGGTTCGGCCAGGGCGAGATGGAGTCCTGCGGTCAGCGCCGGCTCCGCGTCCCAGAACACCGCGCCCTGCTCTTCCGGCGCTTCGCGCCAGAACCCCTCCCAGGCTTCCTTGTACCGGCTCGTCACGCTCATGACCGACTCTCCCCAGGTTGTCGCAGCTAGAGCTCGGTCTACAGTCGGCAAGGCCTGGTGGACAACCCACCCGCGCACACCTTCACCGATCGTTCGAGCCGCGCACGCCTCTTGCGCGCCTTCGCGCGCCCCCACCCCATCCGCAGCGGCCTATCAGCCTCGACGGCGCGGCAGGCCCAGCTCGAACCAGACGGACTTGCCCGCCGCGCTCCGGCTCGCGCCCCACTCCCGCGCCAGGCGCTCCACGACACTCAGACCGCGCCCGGCCTCGTCCTCGGGTCCCGCGCTGCACAGCGTGGGCAGGCTGTGTTCGGCGTCCTCGACCTCGCAGAGCAGGACGTCGGTCCGTACGAGACGAAGGTCGATCCGACCGCCACCGGCATGCCGTACCGCATTGGTGACCAGCTCGCTCACCAGCAACTCCGCGTTCTCCACGACCGCTCCAAGCCCCCAGCCCGCCAACTGTTCACGCACCAGGCGCCGCGCCCGGCCCGCCGCACGCGGTTCCCTGTCGAGCTGCCAATGCGCGACGTCCTCCTGTGTGACCCCGTTGAGCCGGGCCATCAACAGGGCCACGTCGTCCTTGCGGCCGCCCCGGGTGTTGAGCGCGCGGATGATCGTGTCGCACGCGTCGTCCATCGACGCGGCAGGGTGCGCGGCGGACTCACAGAGCGTCGCGAGGCCCACACCGATGTCCTCGCCGCGCATCTCGACCAGACCGTCGGTGCACATCACGAGCCGGTCGCCGGGCTCCACCGGCACTCGTACGGTCTCGAAGGGCACTCCCCCGACGCCGATCGGCGCACCGGTGGGCAGTTCGAGCAGCTCGCTGCGGCCGTCATCGGCGCGCACGATCACCGGGGGGATATGGCCGGCGTTGGCCATCTGCAGCTCGCCCGCGATCGGGTCGTACACGGCGTACAGACAGGTCGCGAGGTACTGGTCGCCCAGCCGCTGCGCGAGATCGTCCAGGTTGCGCAGGAGCTGCGCGGGCGGCAGGTCGAGCGCCGCCATCGTCTGCACGGCGGTCCTCAACTGACCCATCATCGCGGCCGAGTTGAGCCCGTGCCCCATCACATCACCCACGACGAGCGCGGTACGCGCGCCGGGCAGCTTCACGGAGTCGAACCAGTCACCACCGACCCGGCCGAGCAGCGTGCCCGGCAGATAGCGGGTGGCGATGTCGCAGCCCGCCATGCGCGGGGCGATATGCGGCAGCATCGAGTCCTGGAGGGTCTCGGCCACGCTTTCCTGGTACGTGTACATGCGCGCGTTGTCGAGCACCAGACCTGCACGCGCGGCCAGTTCGGCCCCGGTGACGCGGTCCATGTCGTTGAAGACCGGCCGCTCCGGGTGGCGCAGCAGGATCATGAAGCCGAGCACGACATTGCGGGCCTTGAGCGGGACGACCAGCATCGAGCGGTTGCTGATCAGCGGCCGGATGTCCCGCTTCTCGAACTGCGCCGCGATCTTGGTGCCCATCTCCTCGCTGATCCGCGGCACGAGCACCGGCTGCCCGGTGGTCATGCACTGGAAGAACGGGGTGTGCACGGGGAACGGCATGGACTCGCCGACCGGCACCACATCGTCCCAGCGCCCCGGCTCGTCGGTGTGCTCAAGGGCGACCCGGTGCCACATGGTCGTGGCGTCCGGCGCGCCGTCGGGGAACCCTTCGCCCGCGACGACCTGCTCACGCAGATACGTCCCCGCCACGTCCGTGAACCGGGGCACTACGGCCCGGCTCACCTCGATGATCGTCTGCGCCAGGTCGAGCGATGTGCCGATCCGTCCCGAGACCTCGTTGAGGAACTCCAGGTGCTCCCGCACGGCCGCGTACTCGAGGTCCTGCTCCACCTCGTCGCGCGCCGCACGCGGCTGCGGATTCCCGGCGGCGGCCTGAGCGCGCTGCCGGCGCGCACGGCGCTCGGCGCGGCGGGGCACGCCCCAGTCGGGCGTGACGGGAACGCGGTCGCTCTGGCTGAACTCCAGGACCGGATAGCCCAGTTCGAGAACCTGGGACACGATCCGCGAGCTCTCGCCGACGCTCATGCTCGGCAGGATCTCGGGCAGCCTGCGGGCCAGTTCGTCGGCGCCGTCGAACTCGGTGTGCAGGGCGAAGCCGGGAGCGATCCGCTCCACGACGCTCTCGTCCTCCTCCTGGTGCAGCCCCGCGGTGTCCGCCGCGAGCACGAGCAGCCGCTCGGGCCCGGGGCCGACCAGCGGATAGGCCCACCAGAGCACGTCGATACGGTCGGGTCCCGGCTCACCGAGCCGGGCGCGGCCCGCGGCCGGGTAGGAGGTGCGGCCGCCGAGCGAGGCTTCGAGATCGGCGCCGAAATCGCGGTACGCGTCGTAGTCCTCGTAGGCGGCGACGGCGCGCGGCTCATCGGGGAGCGCGCCGGAGACCGGCAGCAGATCGGCGGCGGGGCGGCCCACCGCCTCGTCGCGGGCATGGCCGAACAGACGGCGTGCGCCGGTGCTCCAGTGCGAGACGAGGCCCGCACCGTCCACCACGACCACGGCGAGCGGGATCCGGCCGGTGAGGGCCTGCTGCGCGTCCGGCTCCTGGCCGTTGCCCTGTTCCATGGGCTCACCGGGTCCCCGCAGGGGATCCCTGGACCGGTCCATCGTCTGGGCTCCCCTCCTTCCCGTGGCGCCTGGGCGCGCCAAAGGCCTTGCCGACATCAACCACGGTACGGCGGTGGCGCCTTGTCATGTGCGGCAACGGGGAAATAGGGGCGCACGTGCGCCCCTTCACTCGAACTGTCAGTCCTCGTGGCCCAGTTGGAGGTCGCGCTCGGTGCGCCCACCGCCCGCGACCTGCAGCACCGTGGCCACCGGCGGATAGCCCGCGGCGATCACCGTGTACTCGCCGGAGGACAGATCCACGAAACGGAAGGTGCCGTCGGGGCCCGTGGTGAGCGTGTCGACCACGTTTCCGGCCGCGTCGAGCAGCGTCACCCGCGCGTCCTCGACCGGGCGCCCGCCACCGGCCCGCACGGTGCCGCGCAGCACCGCGCCGCCCGCCAGCTCGATGTCCTGCCGGGTCTCGCGCGAGGCCTGCACACTGACCGGCAGCGCGGCCGGACGGAAGGCGGGGGCACTGGCGGCGAGCGTGTACTCACCGGCCACCAACTCATTGATCACATAGCCGCCTTCACGCCCGCTGCGCGTGCTGGCCACGACATCGCCGCGCACATCGGTGAGCGTCACGGCGGCATCGCGTACGGGCGATCCCTCGGCGGTCGTCACGACCCCGGCGAGCCGCCCGGCGCCGCCGAGCACCACGTCCAGTTCGACGGGCCGCTCGCCGACGGTCACGGAGACGGCCTGCGGCTGATGTCCGCCGGCGGCCGCGATCAACACATACGCGCCGGCGCCCGGCGTGGACAGCGCATAGCGTCCGTCCTCGCCGCTCGCGCCCCGGCCGATCTGCCGGCCTTGGACGTCGATCAGGGTCAGTGCGGCACGCGGGACCGTGCTGCCGTCGGAGTGCTGCACCGTTCCGCAGACGGGGACCCCGGCCGCGTACGACAAACGGGCCTGCGGGATCTGGGCGGCGGGCTCGGCGGCGGGGGCGTTGTGGGACACCAGCGGTTTCTCCTTCAGGAACAGGGCGAGGACGAAGCCGAGCAGCAGCACCGGCACGAGGTACAGGAAGATCCGCGGCATCGCGTCCGCGTACGCCTGGATGTAGCCGTCCTTGAGGGCGGGCTCCATGGCGTGGACGAGCTGCGGGGTGATGGACTCGGGGTCCGGCAGCTCGACGCCTGCGGGCAGCCGGTCGGCGAGCGCGTCACCGAGCCGGCTCGCGAAGAGCGTGCCGAAGACGGCGGCGCCGACGCTGCCGCCGATCTGCCGGAAGTAGTTGTTGGCGCTGGTGGCGGTGCCGAGGTCGGTGGGCGGCACCGCGTTCTGCACGGCGAGGATCAGGACCGGCATGATCAGCCCGATCCCGACGCCGAGCACGGCCATCCAGATGCTGTATTCGAGCTGCGAGGTGTCGGTGTCCAGGAGGGAGAGCAGCCACATACCGACGGCGGAGGCCAGACCGCCGATGATCGGATACACCTTGTAGTGACCGGTCTTGCTGATCAGCTGCCCCGAGATGATCGACGCGAAGACGATCCCGCCCATCATCGGAAGCATGAGCAGGCCCGACTCGGTGGCCGTCGCGCCGTCCACCATCTGCAGGAAGGTCGGCAGGTAGCTGGCCGCGCCGAAGAGCCCGACACCGATCACCGCGCCCACGAGACCGGTGAGATTGAAGGTGGCGTCGCGGAACAGGTGCAACGGGATGAGGGGCTCGGCCGCGTACTTCTCCGCGAGAAGGAACAGGATCGTCGAGACGACGGCGCCGGCGGCGAGCCCCAGGATGACCCGGTCGCCCCACTCGTACTCCGTGCCGCCCCAACTGGTCAGCAGCACAAGGCAGGTCGACGCGGACGCGAGGAGCAGCGAGCCCAGTACGTCGAGCCGCGGCCTGACCTTCGGCTTGGGCAGCTTCAGTACGACCGTGACGACGGCGAGGGTGATCAGGCCGAAGGGGACGTTGAAGTAGAAGCACCAGCGCCAGGAGGCGTGGTCGGTGAAGAAGCCGCCCAGCAACGGTCCCGCGACCGAGGCCAGGCCGAAGGCGGCGCCGATCAGGCCCATGTAGCGGCCGCGTTCACGCGGCGGGACGATATCGGCGATGATCGCCTGCACGCCGATGAACAGGCCGCCGGCCCCGATGCCCTGAATCGCACGGAAGGCGATCAGCTCGTCCATCGAACGCGACCAGCCGGCCAGCGCGGACCCGATCACGAACACGACGATCGCGAACTGGAAGACGCCCTTGCGGCCCCAGAGGTCTCCGAGCTTCCCGTAGATCGGCAGCCCGATCGTGGAGGTCAGGAGGTACGCGGTGATCGCCCACGGCATCCGGTCGAGGCCCTGCAGATCACCGACGATCTTCGGCAGGGCGGTGGCGACGATCATCTGCTCGAGTGCGGCGAGCAGCAGGGCGAGCATCAGTCCGACGAAGACCAGCTTGACCTGGCGCGGGCCGAGTGCGGCGGCTCCGGAGGCCTGTGCGGGTGGCGGTCCGGGCTGTTGCGGGGGCGACTCGGTGAGCGCTTCGGTGGGCGCTCCCTTCACCAATGTGATCCCGCTGGTCCCGCCCACGGATCCGCTCCCCTCGTCGCACTTATCGCTCAATTCCCGCAATACGCGACAACTGCGATAAGCGCGACGAGTTACGGCAGAAAACCCTTGGTCTACGAGAACCACTCGAAACGGTGACCGGGGCAACTACCCTTTCGAGTGGGTCATTTGGTGTCGACCACGCGACGGGCGGCTAGGCTGCCGGCTTCTCCATCTCGGCGGCGAGCTTCGCAAGGACGGCGTCGTAGATCCGGCCGAGCCCCTTGGGCGCGAAGGTCTTCTCGAAGAACCCGCCGATCCCGCCGGCACCGTTCCAGACGGTCTGCACGACCACTCGGGACTTGCCCTCCCCGCCCGGCGTGACGGTCCAGGTGGTCACCATCGACGAGTTGCGGTCCTTCTCGACCAGCTGACCGTCGGTGGGCTCGTCGACCTCGAGCAGGCAGTCACGGATGCGCTTGCTGGTGGCCTGCAGCTTCCAGTGCACGAGCGTGCCCTTGCCGTCGCCGCCCTCGCGCACCTCGTACTCGCTGAAGTGCTCGGGCAGCAGCTTCGCGCGCGTACCGCTGTAGTCGGCGAGCGCGTCGAAGACATCGTCAGGATCCGCCGCGATGATCCGCTCGGTCACGGCTTCGACCTGGGCCATGGCACTTTCCTCCACTGCTGCGATACGGGGGTCGGCCGGGCGAATCGCCCAGCCGACCCCATTGTGTCGCGTTGCCCGGGGAGGCGGTGACGCGGGTGGGTCAGAACTTGGCGGCCTGCTTGACATAGGCGGCGCGGCCGTACCCGTCCAGCTTCTGGATCAGATACGGTCCGGCGACCTCGAAACTCGCCGGCAGCTCGGCGACCCCGGGGCCGTCGACAGTCGCGTACGTCAGCAGAACTTCACCCTTCCTGACGCGATACGTCCCCTCGAAGCCGACGATCCCGGACCAGATGCACTGGACGTCGGGCGGACAGGGCGCGACGAGGTCCTGCATGGTGAAGTCGCCGTCCCGCTCGAACGTGATCCGCCGCTCGTACGCGCGCTCGGCGCCGCCCCTCGGCGAGATCCAGCTGCCGACGACGCTGCGCTGCGCCTCGACGCTCTGATTGCCCTGCCGCCCGGCACCGGGCCCCGGCTCGGCGGCGGCCGCCGAACCTCCAGCGGCAGCAGGCACCAGCAGCGCGGCGACCACCGCGTATCCCCACAAGCGAGTTGCACGATTCATGCGGCCAGCGTGTGACCGCCGGACCACCCCGGCAAAACAGGTTGGGCCGACTGGCTCCAGGCAGCCCTGTCGGCGGGGTGTGGAGTGCCCCGAACCCGCCCTCACCGCTCCGGATCTGCACGTGGTGATGTGCTGTGTGCTGTGCACCTTTACCTGTACGCCATGCTGAGCTGCACTGTTGACGGGGAATCGAACCCCTGCGTTGCTCTCCACGCGCCAGGAGTGGGCCGGAAAACCGCCGGCCCTCGGTGTGTGCACGCCTCCGGAGCAGCTACCTGCTCCACATCCCTGCTCTGCGGACCGCTCCGGCCCGCTCCGCCGGACCTCAGTCCAGCAGGTCCGCCTCCCAGTTCATCCGCTGGATGCGTACGTCGACCTCACGGATCTCCCTGGCGAGCACATCGGCCTGGGCACGCAGTTCGGCCACCGGAAGCGCGGACAGCATCATCAGCTCCGACCGCAGCTGACGTCCGTATCCGCGATCGCCCGATCCTGCCGCCGCGTCCGCCGCGGCGTTGACCACGGAGTGCCGCAGCCGCAGGACGTCACGGCGCGCGAGCGCGTCGGTGAGCGTTCCGTCGGGGCCCATGTCCACTGCGGCGTTGGTCCGGTTGATCCGTCGGATCAACGACTCGAGGTGGTCGAGCACCTCACCGGCCTCGGCGAGCAGCTGGGCCGCCTCCTCGGCGGGCGTCTCGCCCTCCTGGTACCGCGCGTTGCTGACGACGCGCGAGCGCAGCTGTTCCACGCGCCGCGTGGCTTCCGCGCGCTCCGCGAGCGCCTCGGCGAGCTTCACTGTCGCCACCTCCCGTCCTGCTTGATTCAGACCGAGTCTATGTGCGGGAATCCACTGAAATACACCGGGTTTCCGCTCACGCTTCTGCCTGCAGGCGCAACCCCGCCAGTGTCAGGTCCAGTGGGGCGAGGAACTGGTCACGGTCGTCGTGCCCCGCGAACTCGTCGACGATCTCGTGCACGAACGGGAAGACCTCGGCGTCGAGTGCCCGCCACGACTCGGCGAAGCGGTCGAGGAACTCGTCACGGCCCACCTAGCCGGCGAGCAGATACTGCGGAACCTCCACGCCGAGATCCGCGGCCGTACCGACGACGACGCCGGTGACCGCCGAAACGGCGTGGAAGCGCTGGCGCGGGGTGAGGTCGAGGCGGAGCGTCTGGCGGCCGAGCTTCTCGTACAGACGCAACGAGTTGCCCTGCACGTCGGTGTTGCGCATGAAGTAGCCGCGACCACCGAATCCCTTTCCTCCCGCCCATCCCGTGCCTATCCATCGCTGCGCGCGGCCTGGATCCCGCTGGCCGCGCCCTGTCTGGCCTTCTTCGTCGAGATGGTCGACAACACGCTGCTGTCCATCGCACTGCCGACGATCGGCCGCGACCTCGGCAGCGGCACGACGGCCCTGCAATGGGTCACCGGCGCTTCACCCTCACCGACTCACACTCCGTCGAAGAGCCCCCTGAGCGCCGCTCCGCGACACACCGGGGCCGCTTCGCGCACGATCAAGGGAACACGTGTTCTATTCTCTGGAGCAGTGCAACCGAGGAGGCTCCATGCGCTGGGACAACCTGACCCATGAACGTCCGATGGACGCCGCCCTGTTCGGCGCGGATGCCGTGACGAGCAGGACGTTCGACAGCCCTGAGTTTCGCGGGATGACCTTTCACGAGATCCGGGCGAAGTCGATCGTGAACCGCGTGCCGGGGGCCTCGCGGATGCCCTTCGAGTGGACGGTGAATCCGTATCGCGGGTGTACGCACGCCTGCGTCTACTGCTTCGCCCGCAAGACCCACAGCTATCTCGACCTCGACACCGGGCTCGGGTTCGACTCGCAGATCGTGGTGAAGGTCAACGCGCCCGAGCTGCTCAGGCGCAAGCTCGCCGACCGGCGCTGGCACGGTGAGCACATCGCGATGGGGACGAATGTCGACTGCTATCAGCGGGCCGAGGGTCGGTACCGGCTGATGCCGGGGATCATCGCCGCCCTGCGGGACTACGCGAATCCGTTCTCGATCCTCACCAAGGGCACGCTGATCCTCAGGGATCTGGAGCTGATCAAGCAGGCCGCCGAAGTGACCGAGGTGGGTATCTCCGTCTCCGTCGGCTTCACGGACCAAGCCCTGTGGCGCACCGTGGAGCCCGGCACCCCCGCACCGGAGCGGCGCCTGGATGCCGTAAGGACGCTGAGCGAGCACGGCATCGGGTGCGGGGTGCTCATGGCCCCGGTCGTTCCGTTCCTCGGCGACTCCCCCGAGCAACTGCGCACGACCGTACGGGCGATCGCGGCCGCCGGAGCCACCTCCGTCACCCCCCTCGTGCTGCATCTGCGACCGGGCGCCCGCGAGTGGTTCATGGCCTGGCTCGGGCGGCACCACCCCACTCTCGTACCGCGCTACGAGCGGATGTACGCGGAGGGGGCGTACGCGCCGAAGTGGTACCAGCGGCGGGTGACGCGCCATGTGCACGAGCTGGCAAGGGAGTTCGGGATAGGGCCCTCCTCGCCGGGCACGCCCCGCAGGTCCGAGTTGCCCACCGCTCAACCGCTCCCCCACGTGCCCCAGCAGCCCCGGAACCAAGAGCCGACCCAGCTAACCCTCCTCTGACGACTTCTCCGGGTTTTCCCCTCGTTTCGGTCAACTCGCAACAGAACTTGTCCTTCCGGGGCCGCTTTCCGAGACGATGCGGCGTGGGCTGTGGCATGCACAGTCCGAAGCCGGGCCGCGCGCAGCGGTCCGGACCCTCCGTACCGGGAGGTCAGATGAGAACACGCACAGTCGCGCTGTGCGGGGTCGCCGCAGTGATCGGTGGACTCCTGAGCGCGGTCCCGTCGGCGGCCGGCACCCCGGCACCCGACCGGGCCCCCGCGGCGCGCACCACCCTCAAGTGGAAGGACTGTTCGACCCAGAACTATCCGACGCTGCAGTGCGCCTCGCTCAAGGTCCCGCTCGACCATGCGAAACCGCACGGCAAGACGATCACCTTGGCGCTGTCCCGGGTGCCGCACACGTCGGACGCCAAGTCGTATCAAGGGCCGCTGCTCGTCAATCCCGGCGGTCCCGGCGGCAGCGGACTGACGCTGGCCGGTTTCGTGGCCGGTTCGCTCCCGAAGAGTGTCGCTTCGACGTACGACGTGATCGGTTTCGATCCGCGCGGAGTCGGCAAGAGTGAGCCGGCGCTCAACTGCAAGCCCGGCTACTTCGATCCGGTCAGGCCGAACAGCGTTCCGGTCAGTGCGAGCGTCGAGCGGGCGAACCTGAAGCGGGCCAAGGGCTTCGCCGATGCCTGCGGAAAGAAGTACGGCTCCCTGCTCAAGTACATCGACACGGTCAGCGCCGTGCGCGACATGGACGCGATCCGCAAGGCGCTCGGCGCCAAGAAGATCAACTACTTCGGCTATTCGTACGGAACTTATCTGGGCGCGGTCTACGCGAAGCTGTATCCGAGCAAGGTGCGCCGTGCGGTGCTCGACTCGATCGTGGATCCGACGGGTGTCTGGTACCGGGACAACCTGGGCCAGGACTACGCCTTCGACGCGCGCCACAAGGCGTTCGCCGCGTGGGTGGCCAAGCACGACGCCACGTACAAGCTGGGCACGGACCCCGCGAAGGTCGAGTCCAAGTGGTACGCGATGCGCGCGGCGCTGGCGAAGAAACCGGCCGGCAAGAAGGTGGGCGCGAGCGAGCTCGAGGACACCTTCATCCCCGGCGGCTACTACAACGGCTACTGGCCGTTCCTGGCCGACGCGTTCGCGGCGTTCGTGAACGACAAGGACGACGCTCCGCTGATCGAGGCGTACGAGAACTTCGCCGCGATCGACAAGGCCGGCGAGAACGGCTACTCGGTGTACGCGGCGGTCCAGTGCCGTGACGCCTGGTGGCCGCGCGACTGGGGGCAGTGGCGCCACGACAACTGGAAGGCGCACGACAAGGCGCCGTTCATGACGTGGAACAACGCCTGGTACAACGCACCGTGTGCGTTCTGGCCGACGAAACCGCTGAGCCCGCCGGACGTCTCCAACTCCAAGCTGCCGCCCGTGCTGCTCTTCCAGGCCACGGACGACGCGGCGACACCGTACGAGGGCGGACTCACCGTGCACCGCAAGCTGCGCGGCTCCAGCCTCGTCGTGGAGGAAGGCGGCGGGAACCACGGGATCACGCTGAGCGGCAACGACTGTCTGGACAACTACCTCGCGGACTACCTCGCCACAGGTGCGGTGCCGCGCGGCACCGGTGAGGTCGACGCGACCTGTGCCGCCCTCCCCGACCCCGAACCGGAGGCGGCCACGGCCGCATCCAAGTCGAGCGGCGGTTCCTCGCTGCACGGCATGCTCGGTTTCAGGGGCTGACCCGCGGAGGTCCTGACCTGGCGAGGTCCTGACCTGGCGAGAAGGCGTCGTCGGGTGCGGGTGTGGATGGGCCCATAAGTGAGCTCATCCGTAACCCCGCCCCCGACGGCGTCGGCCTCGGCGCCCCCGAAGCGCAGGCGCGGCAGGGGCCCCGTAGGGTGCGCCCATGGACGTACGCATACGCGAGATGGCGGCCGACGACATCGATGCCGTCGCCGAGATCCGCGTGCGCGGCTGGCAGTTCGCCTATCGCGGTCTGATGCCGCAGAGCTACCTCGACGCCCTGAGCGTCGAGGAGGACGCGGCCGCCCGGCGCGAGCGCTGGGCGACGCCCTGGCCCGGCATCATGGTCCTGATCGCCGAACGGGACGGGCGGCCCGTGGGGTTCTGCGCCTTCGGACCGACGCGCGACGACGATCACGCGCAGCGGACGTTCGACATCTACGCGATCTACGCCAGGCCCGAAGCGATCGGCACCGGCGCGGGCCGCGCCCTCATGGACGCGGCCCTGGACCGCTGCCGGGCCGCGGGGGTCGACTCGGTCGCCTTGTGGGTCCTCACCGGGAACGACCGGGCCCGCCGCTTCTACGAACGGGCCGGCTTCCGCACCGACGGGACCACGGCCACGTACGACGTGGAGGGCACGCCGGTGCCCGAGGTGCGTTACGTCCTCGGGCTCGCATAGTCCCGGCTGCGCCACAGCCGGCCCAGCGCCGCCGACTGCAGCAGAAAGCTGGCGGCGGCCGTCGTGTAGAAGAGCCAGCCCGTCGGCGCCGGCCCGTCGTACACGAGATCCTCCAGCGGAACGTAGAGCAGGAGGGTCGGCAACAGTGGCAGCAGGGCCGCCCCGTAGCCCATGCCCTCCAGGAAGTCGCCGGAGTCGACGACGGTCCACTCGTACAGCGCGCCCGCCAGCGCGAACATGGCGATCAGACCGATATAGGCGAGGGACAGCGGGTTCGTCACGGTGAGACGGACAAGACCACGGAGAAAACGCCGCATAGCGCCCCCAACTCCCGTACGGATCCCTCCAGTACAGCAGCCGCTCAGGCGTCGGTCATCCTCGCGAGCGCCGCGGTCGCCGCCGCCGCCAGCCGGGGATGGGCGCGCGCGGCCGTCAGCGCGGGGACCGCGCGGGAGTCCGCGAGGGCGCCGAGGCCTTCGACGCAGGCCAGCGCCACCCGCCAGTACGGGTCCGAGGGCGAGGCGAGTCTGCGCTCCAGGACCCTGACCAGAGCCGGCGCCGATTCCGGAGCGTGCAGTTCCGTGAGCAGACGGACCGGATGGAGGGCGTAGGCGACGCGGAGTTCGTTGGTGGCGAGGGCCGCTGCCGCGCGGGCCGTACGCGGATCGTCCAGGCGGGCAAGCGCGAGCGCGGCGGCCGCGCAGCGCTCCGGATCGCGATGGTTGAGGAGCAGGACCAAGGTCTCGAAGGAGCGCGGGTCGCCCGCCCAGCCGAGCCTGAGCGCGGCGAACTCCCGTGCCCACAAGGGGCGTTGAGGTTCGGTCAGCACGCGCGCGAGTGCGTCGTGGTCCTTGCTGGCCCGCAGCCGCTCATAAGTCGCCGCGCCCTCGTCGCCGGCCTCCAGCCGTAAGCGCTCCGTCACCGATCGCCACTCTTCGTCCATGGCCGCCACCCTAGCGAGCGCCCGCGCACGCCCTTTCGCGCCCCCGTCCGCCTCAGCCGGAACCGGGCGACAAGGTGCCGAGTACGGCCGCGAGGCTCTGCGGATCGCGGCGTGCGATGTTGTGACCGACGGGGATCTCGTGCACCCGCCAGTCCGCGTCGCCGCGCAGTCGTTCGGTCAGCGTGACGAACGGACTGCCCGGCCATGGGCCGCCACTGATGTACGTGCGGCGGACCGCCGGGTCGGGGGCGCCCTTCAGCCTGACCGACTGGACGAAACTCGCCAGCGGGTGCGGTCGCGCACGGGGGTCGAGCCCTTCGGGCACCGCCACCCAGCGGCCGTCGGCGCGGACCCCGGCCAGGAACAGCTCGCGGAAACCGTCGCTGGTCAGCGACCAGCACGAGTCGCCGTCCTCGGGGACGTACGCGTCGATGAAGACGAGTTGGCCGAGGCGTCCCGGCAGCCGGTCCGCGACTCCGGCGATCACCATCCCGCCGTAGCTGTGGCCGCAGAGTGCGACGGGTCCCGCGTCACCCCGGTCGACGACCTCGGCCACCTGGTCGATATGGGTGTCCAGGTTCGGCGCACGGTCCGCATCGGCCGGGCCCTGCGGCTCGAGACCCGCCAGGGTGACCGCCTCGACCTCGTGACCCCCGTCGCGGAGCTCGGCGGCCACCGCGTCGAACGCCCACCCGCCCTGCCAACCACCAGGCACCATCACGAACTTCATCGCGGCATCGTAGGACCGTACGGCCCCGGACCGCTGTCGACGGCCCGGCACCGTGAGCCAGACCACAAACTCCGGGGTCTGGCGCGCTCGTTACCCACCGGTTAAGCTCAGACGAGCGGGACACACCCCGTATGTACTCCCGCCGGCCTGGTGACGCAGCCGGCGAGAGCTTGTCGGTTCGGTACATCGCTTGCGACGCGGCCCCGGGACAGGGCCCGTCGATCCTCACCGGTCCCTGCCCTTGCACGGATCCGGACAGCACCGGCCCACGGCCCCGCATGGCCCCGGCCGGACACCACGACACAACTCCCGTACGCCCTACGCGTCTTCGCGACCCGTGCGTACGCCCTCCTCAGTCGTCACTCACTTTCTGGAGTCCGCGATGGACCGTCCCGAACCCTCCTTGCAGACGATCGCCGTCGTCGGCCTCGGCACGATGGGCACCGGTATCGCCGAGGTGCTCGCCCGCGCCGGCCGCGACGTCATCGGTATCGACATCAGCGAGGCGCAGGCCGTGCGGGCCGTCGCCGCCCTGGAGGCCTCCACCGCCCGCGCCGTGCAGCGCGAGCGGATCACCGAGGCCGAGCGCACCGAACTGCTCAGCCGTTTCCGTACGTTCACCGCCCTGGACGTCGCCGCCGCGGCCGATCTGGTCATCGAGGTGATCCCGGAGTCGTACGAGCTCAAGAGCCGGCTCTTCCGTGAACTGGACGCGATCGTGCGCCCGGACACCCTCCTCGCGACCGGCACCAACGCGCTCTCCGTGACCCGCCTCGCCGCCGAGTCGAGCCGGCCCGAGCGGGTCCTCGGGATGCACTTCTTCAACCCCGCACCGGCGATGAAGCTGGTCGAGGTGGTCTCCTCCGTGCTCACCTCCCCGGAGGCGGTCGCCGCGGTCACCGCACTCGCGCTCGACCTCGGCAAGGAGCCGGTGTCGGTCGGCGACCGGCCGGGGTTCGTCGCGGACGGGCTGCTCTTCGGCTATCTCAACCAGGCCGCTTCGATGTACGAGGCGAAGTACGCCAGCCGCGAGGACATCGACGCCGCCATGCGGCTCGGCTGTGGACTCCCGATGGGGCCGCTCGCCCTGCTCGACCTGATCGGGATCGACACCGCGCGCACCGTCCTTGACGCCATGTACGCGGAGTCCCACGACCGCCTGCACGCCCCGGCCCCGATCCTCAAGCAGCTCAGCGAGGCCGGTCTGACCGGGCGCAAGGCGGGGCGCGGCTTCTACACGTATGGCGCGCCGGGCAGCACCGAGGTCGTGCGCGACGCCCTCACGCCGCTCGACGACGCGACGCTCACCGAGGGGCGCGTCGTCCGCAGCGTGGGTGTCGCGGGCTCGGGCACCATGGCCTCCGGTATCGCCGAGGTCTTCGCCAAGGCCGGGTACGACGTGGTGCTCGCCGCGCGCAGCCAGGAGAAGGCCGAGACCGCCAAGTCCCGTATCGCCAAGTCCCTTTCACGCTCTGTCGACAAGGGCCGGATGACGGCCGAGGCGCGCGACGAGACCATCGCCAGGATCACGCCCGCGGGTACGTACGACGCGTTCGCGGACGTGGACCTCGCGGTCGAGGCGGTCGCCGAGGACCTGGAGATCAAGCAGCAGCTCTTCGCCACGCTCGACAAGATCTGCAAGCCGGGTGCCGTCCTCGCCACCACCACCTCCTCCCTGCCCGTCGTCGCCTGCGCCCGCGCCACCTCGCGTCCGCAGGACGTGATCGGGATGCACTTCTTCAACCCGGCCCCGGCCATGAAGCTGGTCGAGGTGGTCCGTACGGTCCTGACCGCCGACGACGTGCACGCGACGGTCCGCGAGGTCTGCACGAAGATCCGCAAGCACCCCGTGGACTGCGGTGACCGGGCCGGCTTCATCGTGAACGCGCTGCTCTTCCCGTATCTGAACAACGCGATCAAGATGGTCCAGGAGCACTACGCGACCCTCGACGACATCGACGCCGCGATGAAGCTCGGCGGCGGCTATCCGATGGGGCCCTTCGAGCTGCTCGACGTGGTCGGTCTCGATGTGTCGCTCGCGATCGAGCAGGTCCTGCACCGCGAGTTCCGCGACCCGGGACTGGCTCCGGCGCCGCTCCTGGAGCATCTGGTGGCGGCGGGCTGCCTCGGCCGCAAGACCGGTCGCGGCTTCCGCGAATATGCCAGGCGCTGAGGCCCGTACGCACTGGGGCGGGCTGCTCGATCCCGCGAGCGGCCTGCCCTCGGCGGCGCAGCAAGACCAGTCCATGCAGTACGTTCGGACCATGCCCAGTGCCGCCAACACCCCCAGATCGACCGCTGCCGCCGACGCACCGGAAAGTGCCGCGGGCACCCGCGCAGCCGCTCAGCGGCTGAAGATGCGCAGGGAGCTGGCGGCCGCGGCGATGGAGCTGTTCGGGGCCAAGGGGTACGAGGCGACGACTGTCGACGAGATCGCCGCGCGGGCGGGGGTCGCGCGGCGGACCTTCTTCCGGCACTTCCGCTCCAAGGAAGAGGCGATCTTCCCCGACCACGACGACACCTTGATCCGCGCGGAGGCGGTGCTCAACGCCGCACCACCGCACGAGAACCCGCTCGACACGGTGTGCCGCGGGATCAAGGAAGTCATGAAGATGTACGCGTCCTCGCCGGCTGTCTCCATCGAGCGCTACCGGCTGACGCGTGAGGTGCCGACGCTGCGCGAGCGCGAGATCGCGTCGGTGGCGCGCTACGAGCGGCTCTTCACGCGCTATCTGCTCGGGCACTTCGACGAGCAGGCCCATCACGACGGTGACGACGATCCGCTGCTCGCGGAGGTCGCGGCCTCGGCGGTCGTCACCGCCCACAACCATGTGCTGCGGCGCTGGCTGCGGGCCGGCGGCCAGGGCGATCTGGAGGGGCAGTTGGACCACGCCTTCGCGATCGTCCGGCGCACCTTCGGGACGGGGATCCTCGCCGAGCGTTCTCCGGCGGGTGGCACGCCCGCGGCGTCCGCCCGTACCGAGGGCGAGGTGCTGGTGACGGTGGCCCGCACGGATGCTCCGCTGGAGGAGATCATGCGGACCATCGAGCGGGCGCTGCGTCCGCAGGACTGAGTGCCGTCGGCGCCTCCTCAGACCCCGGGTACACCTCCTGAAACCCCGGATACTCGTTAGTAACGTACGCCACATTCCCTCGGCGGCCCCCCTCTCCAGAGGGTGGCCGCCGTTGCATTTCCGCAGGTCAGAGGCCATTTCACGGCTACATATGATCGATCATCGCTCATCTGAATCGACCTGGTGACACCTGAGAGAAAATGTTGGCACTCGGTGTCTTGCCGCTTGGCACGCCGTGCCATAACTTGAAATCAGTCCGGGCGGCCGGCGCGGAGAGAACCTCCCTGCGCCGGCTGTCCCCTCAAGCCTCTTGAGCGCCCGGACGCCTGCGTCACAGGCACCTCCTGCGCACACCAACGCGCCGCCACAGCACCGCTCTTGAACGTCAGGGCCCAGCAGTCTCCGCCGAACCGACGGCACCACCACAGCAGTTGCTCACCCTCACCGACGTACCGCTTTCGCCGGAGGCAACACCGTGAAGGAAATCCTGGACGCGATCCAGTCGCCGGAGTCCACCCCGGCCGACTTCGCCGCACTGCGCATCCCCGAGTCGTACCGCGCCATCACCGTGCACAAGGACGAGACCGAGATGTTCGCGGGTCTCGAGACCCGCGAGAAGGACCCCCGCAAGTCGATCCACCTCGACGACGTCCCCGTGCCCGAACTCGGCCCGGGCGAGGCCCTGGTGGCCGTGATGGCCAGCTCGGTCAACTACAACTCGGTGTGGACCTCGATCTTCGAGCCGCTCTCCACCTTCGGCTTCCTGGAGCGCTACGGGCGCACCAACGAGCTGGCCAAGCGCCACGACCTGCCGTACCACATCATCGGTTCCGACCTCGCGGGCGTCGTCCTGCGCACGGGCCCCGGCGTCAACGCCTGGAAGCCGGGCGACGAGGTCGTCGCGCACTGCCTGAGCGTGGAGCTGGAGTCCAGCGACGGCCACAACGACACGATGCTCGACCCCGAGCAGCGCATCTGGGGCTTCGAGACCAACTTCGGCGGGCTCGCGGAGATCGCGCTCGTCAAGTCCAACCAGCTGATGCCGAAGCCGGATCACCTGAGCTGGGAGGAGGCCGCCTCTCCCGGTCTCGTGAACTCCACCGCGTACCGCCAGCTGGTCTCCCGCAACGGCGCCCAGATGAAGCAGGGCGACAACGTGCTGATCTGGGGCGCGAGCGGCGGACTCGGCTCGTACGCGACCCAGTTCGCCCTTGCCGGTGGCGCCAACCCGATCTGCGTGGTCTCCAGCGACCAGAAGGCCGAGATCTGCCGGAAGATGGGCGCCGAGGCGATCATCGACCGCAACGCCGAGGGTTACAAGTTCTGGAAGGACGAGAACACCCAGGACCCGCGGGAGTGGAAGCGGTTCGGCAAGCGGATCCGTGAACTGACCGGCGGCGAGGACGTGGACATCGTCTTCGAGCACCCGGGCCGCGAGACCTTCGGCGCCTCCGTGTACGTCACGCGCAAGGGCGGCACGATCGTCACCTGCGCCTCGACCTCGGGCTACAACCACGAGTACGACAACCGCTACCTGTGGATGTCCCTGAAGCGCATCATCGGCTCGCACTTCGCCAACTACCGCGAGGCGTGGGAGGCCAACCGCCTGATCGCCAAGGGCAAGATCCACCCCACCCTGTCGAAGGTCTACTCCCTGGAGGAGACCGGCCAGGCCGCGTACGACGTGCACCGCAACCTCCACCAGGGCAAGGTCGGTGTGCTCGCGCTCGCGCCGCAGGAGGGGCTCGGTGTGCGGGACGAGGAGATGCGCGCCAAGCACATCGACGCCATCAACCGCTTCCGGGACATCTGATGGGAGCGGGCCAGGAAGGGCTTCGGGAGCCGAAGGAGCCGACGCAGCGTCCCCGGCAGAAGGACAGGCCTTGGCTGATGCGCACGTACGCCGGCCACTCCACGGCCGAGGCGTCGAACGCGCTCTACCGCCGCAACCTCGCCAAGGGCCAGACGGGTCTGTCGGTCGCCTTCGACCTGCCGACCCAGACCGGCTACGACCCGGACCACATCCTGGCCCGCGGCGAGGTCGGCCGGGTCGGCGTGCCGGTCTCGCACCTCGGTGACATGCGCAAGCTGTTCCAGGACATCCCCCTGGAGCAGATGAACACCTCGATGACCATCAACGCCACCGCCATGTGGCTCCTGGCCCTCTACCAGGTGGTCGCCGAGGAACAGGGCGCGGACATCGCCCAGTTGCAGGGCACGACGCAGAACGACATCGTCAAGGAGTACCTGTCGCGGGGGACGCACGTCTTCCCGCCGGGACCCTCGCTCCGCCTGACGACGGACATGATCGCCTACACGGTGTCCCACATCCCCAAGTGGAACCCGATCAACATCTGCAGCTACCACCTCCAGGAGGCGGGGGCCACACCGGTCCAGGAGATCGCGTACGCGATGTCCACCGCCATCGCTGTTCTCGATGCCGTACGCGACGCAGGGCAGGTCCCGGCTGAAAAGTTCGGGGACGTCGTGGCCCGCATCTCCTTCTTTGTGAACGCGGGTGTCCGCTTCATCGAGGAGATGTGCAAGATGCGGGCGTTCGGGCGGATCTGGGATCAGATCACGCGCGAGCGTTACGGCATCGAGAACGCGAAACAGCGCAGGTTCCGCTACGGAGTGCAGGTCAACTCTCTGGGCCTGACGGAAGCCCAGCCGGAGAACAACGTCCAACGGATCGTGCTCGAAATGCTGGCGGTCACGTTGTCGAAGGACGCACGGGCCCGCGCCGTACAACTCCCGGCCTGGAACGAGGCGTTGGGCCTGCCGCGGCCCTGGGACCAGCAGTGGTCGCTCAGGATCCAGCAGGTGCTCGCCCACGAGAGCGATCTCCTCGAATACGAGGACATCTTCGCCGGCTCGCACGTCATCGAGAAGAAGGTCGACGAGCTGGTCGCCGACTCCCTCGCCGAGATCGAGCGGATCCAGGAGATGGGCGGCGCGATGGCGGCCGTCGAGTCCGGCTACCTCAAGTCGCAGCTGGTCTCCTCGCACGCCGAGCGGCGGGCGCGGATCGAGGGTGGCGACGAGAAGATCGTCGGGGTCAACATCTACGAGACCACCGAGCCCAACCCGCTCACGGCCGATCTGGACGCCGCGATCATGACGGTGGACCACGCGGTCGAGTCGAAGGTCGTGCGGGCCATCGGCGAGTGGCGTACGACGCGTGAGGAGTCCAGCGACCGTCAGGGCATGGGCGATCCGTTCCACTACCCGACCACCGGCCAGGCGATCGAACGCCTCAAGCAGGCGGCGACGGGTACGGAGAACCTCATGGAGGCCACCCTGGAGTGCGTGCGCGCCGGGGTCACCACCGGTGAGTGGTCCGAGGCCCTGCGCGAGGTGTTCGGCGAGTTCCGCGCTCCCACGGGCGTCTCGTCCGCTCCGGTCGCGGTGACCGCGGAGGAGGGCTCCCCTCTTGCCCTCGTCCGCGAGAAGGTGCGCCGCACCGGCGACGAGCTCGGCGGCAAGCTCCGCCTCCTCGTCGGCAAGCCCGGCCTGGACGGGCACTCCAACGGCGCCGAGCAGATCGCCGTACGCGCCCGTGACGCCGGCTTCGAGGTGATCTACCAGGGCATCAGGCTGACGCCCGAGCAGATCGTCACGGCGGCCGTCGCCGAGGATGTGCACTGCGTCGGTCTGTCGATCCTGTCCGGCTCGCACGCGGAGCTGGTGCCGGATGTGCTCCAGCGCCTCAGGGACGCGGGGGCGACGGACATGCCCGTCATCGTCGGAGGCATCATTCCGAGCGCCGACGCCGCGCAGTTGAAGGCGGCCGGAGTGGCCGCCGTCTTCACCCCGAAGGACTTCGGTATCACGGAGATCATCGGCCGTATCGTCGACGAGATCCGCACAGCGAACCAGCTCGACCCCATGGAGGTCCCCGCATGACCGTGAACCGGCTCCGGCCCCGTCGCTCCTGCCTGGCCGTGCCCGGCTCCAACCCGCGCTTCCTGGAGAAGGCCCAGGGCCTCCCCGCCGACCAGGTCTTCCTGGACCTGGAGGACGCGTGTGCGCCGCTCGCCAAGCCGGAGGCGCGCCACACCATCGTCAAGTTCCTCAACGAGGGCGACTGGACCGGCAAGACGCGTGTGGTGCGGGTCAACGACTGGACGACCGAGTGGACGTATCGCGATGTCGTCACCGTCGTCGAGGGCGCGGGACAGAACCTCGACTGCATCATGCTGCCGAAGGTCCAGACGGCCGACCAGGTGGTCGCGCTCGACCTGCTCCTTACCCAGATCGAGAAGACGATGGGCTTCGAGGTCGGCAAGATCGGTATCGAGGCGCAGATCGAGAACGCGCGCGGTCTGAACAACGTCAACGCGATCGCCGAGGCCTCGCCCCGTATCGAGACGATCATCTTCGGCCCGGCCGACTTCATGGCATCGATCAACATGAAGTCCCTGGTGGTCGGTGAGCAGCCGCCCGGCTACGGCGCCGACGCGTACCACTACATCCTGATGAAGATCCTGATGGCCGCCCGTGCCAACGACCTCCAGGCGATCGACGGCCCTTACCTGCAGATCCGCAACGTGGAGGGCTACCGCGAGGTCGCCCAGCGCGCCGCGGCCCTCGGCTTCGACGGCAAGTGGGTGCTGCACCCGGGTCAGGTGGAGGCCTCCAACGAGATCTTCTCCCCCTCGCAGGAGGACTTCGACCATGCCGAGCTGATCCTGGACGCGTACGACTTCTACACGTCCGAGGCCGGCGGCAAGAAGGGCTCGGCGATGCTCGGCGACGAGATGATCGACGAGGCGAGCCGGAAGATGGCGCTCGTCATCTCCGGTAAGGGACGTGCCGCGGGTATGCGGCGCACGTCCAAGTTCGAGGCCCCGGAGGCGTAAGACATCATGCAGTTCGGCCGCACCTACGAAGAGTTCGAGATCGGCGCCGTCTACAAGCACTGGCCGGGAAAGACGGTCACCGAGTACGACGACCACCTCTTCTGCCTGCTCACCATGAACCACCACCCGCTCCACATGGATTCGAACTATGCGGAGAAGTCGACCGACTTCGGCAAGAACGTCGTCGTGGGGAATTACATCTACTCGCTGCTGCTCGGGATGTCCGTCCCCGACGTCTCCGGCAAGGCGATCGCCAACCTGGAGATCGAGTCGCTGAAGCACGTGGCGCCGACCTTCCACGGCGACACCATCTACGGCGAGACGACCGTCCTCGACAAGACGCCGTCGAAGTCGAAGAACGACCGCGGCATCGTCTACGTGGAGACGAAGGGCTACAAGCAGGACGGCACCCTCGTCTGCGTCTTCCGCCGCAAGGTCATGGTCCCCACCGAGACGTACATCAAGGAACGCGGCGGCGAGCAGCCCGGCCGCCCCGACCTCCAGGAGCGCTGAACCATGGCACGACTCGCTCAGACCGCCGGTCTCACGGACATCCAGACCGAAATCCTGTCCACCGTACGGGACTTCGTGGACAAAGAGATCATTCCGGTCGCCACCGAGCTCGAGCACCGCGACGAGTACCCGCAGGAGATCGTCGACGGGCTCAAGGAGTTGGGCCTGTTCGGCCTGATGATCCCGGAGGAGTACGGGGGTCTGGGCGAGTCGCTGCTCACGTACGCGCTCTGCGTGGAGGAGATCGCACGCGGCTGGATGTCCGTGTCCGGGATCATCAACACGCACTTCATCGTGGCGTACATGCTCAAGCAGCACGGCACGCAGGAGCAGAAGGACTACTTCCTGCCGCGGATGGCGGCCGGCGAGGTGCGCGGTGCGTTCTCGATGTCCGAGCCCGGACTCGGGTCCGATGTGTCGGCGATCACGTCCAAGGCGGTCAAGGACGGCGACGAGTACGTCCTGAACGGCCAGAAGATGTGGTTGACGAACGGCGGAACGTCAACTTTGGTCGCCGTTCTCGTACGAAGTGACGAAGGACACCCCGAGGGCACCGCGGCCCATAAGTCGATGACGACCTTCTTGATCGAAAAGGAGTCGGGATTTGGTGAGGTCCGACCGGGTCTGACCATTCCCGGCAAGATCGACAAGATGGGTTACAAGGGTGTCGACACCACCGAACTCATCATGGACGGCCTGCGAATTCCAGCCAATCGCGTCTTGGGTGGTGAGACCGGTCGCGGTTTTTACCAAATGATGGACGGGGTCGAGGTCGGCCGCGTGAACGTCGCTGCGCGTGGTTGCGGCGTCGCACAGCGTGCGTTCGAACTCGGGGTCTCCTACGCCCAGCAACGCCATACTTTCGGAAAGCCCATCGCCCACCACCAGGCCATCCAGTTCAAGTTGGCCGAGATGGCTACCAAGGTGGAAGCGGCCCATGCGATGATGGTGAATGCAGCACGCAAAAAGGACACAGGGGAACGTAACGACCTCGAAGCAGGGATGGCGAAGTACCTCGCCTCCGAATACTGCAAAGAAGTCGTGGAAGACGCGTTCCGTATCCATGGCGGCTACGGCTTCTCGAAGGAGTACGAGATCGAGCGTCTCTACCGCGAAGCTCCCATGTTGCTGATCGGTGAAGGTACCGCCGAGATCCAGAAAATGATCATTGGCCGACGGCTGCTCGAGGAGTATCGAGTTCAGGGCTGAAAGTCCCGATTGGGGCGATTCGTCAAGGACGAAGATCACACCCTGTGAGCACTCTTCGGCCTCCGACTCGGCTTCCTGGCTTGCCCAGTTGCGGTGCGCAACCGCTACGATCCCGGGAAAGCCGCCGTCCCCCGTCACTGCGCGGCATCATCCGCTACGAAGGTCATCCATGCCCCACAGCCAGAACTCTGCACCAAGCGACAGCCGCCTCGGCGTACGCCTTGCTCGCGGAGCGTCGCCGTGGCTTCTGCCGACCGTCGCGACCGCAGCCGTCAGCCTCGTCCGCGCGCGCCGCTCCGGCGTCGCCAAGGCCGTCGCCGTACCCGCCACCGCTCTGGCGGCGGGCATGCTGTGGTTCTTCCGCGACCCCGAGCGCGAGATCGCCCAGGGCCGGGTCATCTCCCCCGCCGACGGTGTGGTGCAGAGCATCATGCCGTGGAAGGACGGACGCACCCGCGTCGCGATCTTCATGAGCCCGCTGAACGTCCACGTCAACCGTGCGCCCCTCGCGGGCGAGGTGACGTCGGTCGAGCACATCCCCGGTGGGTTCGTGCCGGCGTTCAACAAGGAGAGCGAGAACAACGAGCGCGTTGTCTGGCACTTCGACACCGAGCTCGGTGACATCGAGATGGTTCAGATCGCGGGAGCGGTCGCCCGTCGCATCGTGCCTTACGTGCCGCAGGGCACCAAGGTCGAGCAGGGTGAGCGCATCGGTCTGATCCGCTTCGGCTCGCGTGTCGACATCTACCTGCCCGAGGGCATCGAGGTGGATGTCGAAGTCGGGCAGAAGACCGTGGCTGGGGTGACTCGCATTGACCGTGGTTGATCCTGACACACAGGCCGGCTGGGTCCCGGAGGCCGAGGAGGACGACGAGGAGGAAATGCCTCTGTCGCTCCGCCTCTCGATAGCGGACACCCTCACGCTCGGTAACGCCACGTGTGGCTTCATGGCGGTGTACTTCACCACCACCGGCATCCTCATCCCGCACATCAGCGGCGAGGAGTCCGGGATGGCGCGGCACAGCGCGGCCACGGCCGTGATCCTGATGCTGTGCGCGGCGGTGTTCGACCTGTTCGACGGCCTGGTGGCGCGCAAGCTGCGCTCCTCGCCGATGGGCGCCGAGCTGGACAACCTCTCGGACCTGATCAGCTTCGGGCTCGCGCCGGCGTACTTCGTGCTCGTCTACGGCATGGTGGCGGACGACGCGCACCAGAAGGTGGCCGCGGTCGGCGCGATCGTGGTCCTGTTGGCGGTGGTGCTGAGGCTTGCGCGGTTCTCGTGCGTGACCGTGAAGGACGGCACCTTCCAGGGCATGCCGTCCCCGTTCGGTGCGCTGACGGTCGTCTCGATCGTGCTTTTGGAGCTGCCCTTCGTGGCGACTCTGCTCGCGATCATCGGCACGGCGTGGCTGATGGTCTCGCGGGTCGAGTACCCGAAGCCGCGGGGGCGCCTGGCGGTCGCGATGCTGTCGTGGATCGTGCTCAGCATGGGTCTGCTCGCGGCTTGGGCGTTCGACGCTCCGGGCGGCCAGCTGCTGCTGCAGACGGGCTGCGCACTGCAGCTGGTCCTCGGCGCGGTCATCCCCCTGTTCGCCACGGCTCGCCGGGTGAACAACTTCCGCGGTAACCGGCGGGAGGCTCGGGCGGCGCAGCTGCCTTAGCAGTTCGTACGTGAGGAAGGGCCCCAACCGTTTCGGTTGGGGCCCTTCCTCTTGTCCTGCTGCGGGCAGTCGTGCGGCTGGGCCGATCCCGCCCGGCTCTATCGCGAGGCAGGGCGAGTGGGGATGCACGGAGCCCCCGGAGCAGCTGCTCCGCCCACCGCTCCTGCGTCGCCCGCAGAAGCGCCCGCCACAGCGCCTCATCGCCCAGCTGAAGCTCCGCGAGCCGGCTGGCGACCGTGGCGAGCCGGTCGGCGGGATCGTCCGGCAGATCCTCGGTCAGCGCCTCCGAGCGGGCCGGGATCCGGGTCTCGAGGAGCTGCTCCTGAGGGCTGGAGAAGTACCGGTACGCCGTCGCGTTGGAGACCCGCGCCGACGCCAGTGGGGCCCGAACCGTTTGGCTCGGGCCCCAGTGGGTGCCGCGGCAGTGCAGGGTCAGGGGCAGTCAGGTCGGATCAGGACCTCTTGAAGCCCTGGGCCGCCTCCGAGACCTCCGGTTCGCGGACCACCGACGAGCCGCCCTTCGCCGCCTTGTCCGGCTTGATGATGACGCTCTCCAGGGACGAGGGCTGGCTCGGGTCCGAGAAGTTCTGGACGCCGAAGCCCGCGTCCCAGTCCTTCATCGTGAGCAGCGCCTTGTCCACGCCCTCGCGCGTCAGGTCCTTCGACGTGCAGGCCCGCTTGAGGGCCTCGCCCATCGTCATCGCCGCGGTCCAGCCCGCGACCACACCGTTGTCGAGCGCGTCCTTGGGGTACGCGGCCGAGTAGTCCGCGGCCAGCTTGCTCGGGCCCGCCGCGTCGTCACCGATGGGCAGCGACGGCGTGGAGACGTAGTACATCGCCTCCAGGGCCGGCGCCGCCTGGGTGCCGAGCAGCTGCGGGGCGTACGCGGAGTTGTTGCCGATGATCGGCACCTTCAGACCGCCGGCCGCCGCGACGCCGACGAGGGAGGCCGCCTGCCGCGGACCGGCGCTGAGCACGATGGCCTTGACTCCGGCGCTCTTCAACGCGGCGACCTGCGCGGTCATGTCGTTGTCGGTCGGCTTGATCTTCTGCTCGACGATGGTCAGACCGTTCTGCTCCGCCATGTACTTCGAACCCGACAGGGCGTTCTCGCCGTAGTCGCCCTCGAAGTAGACGTGGCCGAGCTTGTCGCCCTTCTTGAGGCCCTTCTCCTTCATGAGGAAGTCGATCGCGTTGATCGTCTCGATGTCGTACGTGGAGCCGAGCACGCGCACGTAGTTGGAACCGAGCAGCGAGGCCGACCAGGCCTGGGGAATGACGAGCGGCTTGTCCGCGTCGATGCGCTGCTTGACGGCTGCGACGAACGGCGAGCCGATGAACTGGGAGAAGCCGAGCACCTCCGGCTCCAGCGCCGAGTAGCCCGAGACGGCCTTCTGCGGGTCGTAGCCGTGGTCCTGAACCTTCAGCTCCAGTTTGCGACCACAAATGCCGCCGGAGTCGTTCGTCTGCTTCACATAGAGCTGCTGGGCCTGGGTGACGCTCTTGCCGAGCGTGGCGTAGACACCGGTCATGTCGGTGAGCGCACCGAGCGTGATCGTCTTGTCGGTGACGCCCACACCGGTCTTGACGCCGCCGGCGCCCGCCTTGTCGGAGTCCTTGTCCTTCGCCTTGGAGCTGCAGCCGGCCGCCCCTGCGATCGCCAGCACCGCGGCTATCGCGGCGGCCGTGGCCTTCCTTCTGTGCACGCCTGCTGTTGTCATCGGTCGTTCCCTTCAGTACCGGAGGGTTCCTCTGGAGTTGCTGACGAACGCCGGGCGGCGAGGCGGACAAGACCGCCCGGCAGGAAGAGCACGACGGCGACCAGGGCCGCGCCGTAGAGGTACTTGGCCGCCTCGCCCGGGCTGACTCCGCCCGTACCGGCCTCGGAGACCAGCGGCAGGGAGTCGCTGTAGCGGGTGAGGATCTGGGGCAGCAGCGAGACGAAGACCGCGCCGACGACTGCGCCCGAGACCGAGCCCAGACCGCCGATCACGATCATCGCGAGGTACTCCAGCGAGATGACCATGCCGAAGTACTCGGGGACGGTCCGCTGGAAGATCATGGCGAGCAGGACACCCGCGAGCCCCGCGTACATCGACGAGAGCACGAAGACCGCGGCGCGGTAGCGGGCTACGGGAACACCCATCACGCCCGCCGCGATCTGGTGGTCGCGGATCGCGTTCATGGCGCGTCCCGGCCGGCCGCGCAGCACTCCGCGGGCGAAGAGACCGCCCGCGGCGAGCAGCACGAGGCCGAGGTACCAGAGCTTCTCCGAGGCGCCGAACGGTACGGCGGCGACGAGGAGTTCGCTGTCGTCGAAGGTGATGCCGAAGAGGCTGAGCGGCGGTACGTCGCGGCCGTTGAAGCCGCCGGTCAGATCGTGCGCGTTGAAGAGCACATGCTGGCCGATGAAGATCAGCGCGAGGGTGGCGATACCGAGATACGCGCCGCGAAGGCGGCCCGCGATGGGGCTGAACACCCCGCCCGCGACACCGGCGAGCCCCACCGCGAGCACCAGGGCGAGCCAGGTGGGAAGACCGAGACCGGTCAGCTCGCCGTCGCCGTCGCCGGCGAAGACGCAGTAGCCGTACGCGCCGACGGCCAGGAAGAAGGCATGGCCCATGGAGAGCTGGCCGGTGGCTCCGGTGAGGAGGTTCAGGCCGATCGCACCGATCGCTGCGGCCATCGCGAAAAGGCCCGCCTGCAGCCAGAACCGCTCCAGGTAGAACGGCAGCACCAGGAGCAGGACGGCTCCCGCCGCCCATACGTAGATCCGCGGTCCGGGCAGCTTCCGGGTGCGGGCCGGTGGCGCCTCGGGCGCCGGTTTGGTGAGGACGTCAGACACGGGCGAGCTCCTTCGTACCGAACAGGCCTGCGGGGCGGACGAGGAGGATCGCGACCATCACCAGATAGGGCGCGAGTTCGCCGAGCCCCCGGCCGAGGAAGGTCAGATCGCTCTGGTAGCCGGTCGCGAGCGACTCGGTGATGCCGACGGCAAGGCCGCCGACCAGGGCGCCCGTGGTGGAGTCGAGGCCGCCGAGGATCGCCGCGGGGAAGGCCTTCATGGCGGCGAGCGAGGTGGCGCGTTCGAGGCCTGGTGTCGGGAAGACGGTGAGGAACAGCGCGGCCACGGCCGCGAGTCCGCCCGCGACGGCCCATGCGCCGAGCGAGACCCGGCCCAGGCGTATGCCCATCAGGGCCGCGGTCTCCGCGTTCTCGGCGGCGGCGCGCATCGCCACGCCCCAGGACGTGTAGCGGAAGGCGAGCAGGAAGGCCGTGATCAGCAGGGCTGCCGCCACGAAGGCTGCGATACGGGTGTGCGCGATGGTCACAGGACCGATCTCCAGGAGCGAGTCGCCCCAGGGGTCGCCGACCGCGAGGACGTCCGTGCCCATCCGGCGGGTGAGATCGGTGACGAGCAGGATGTCCACGCCGATGGTGGCGATGGCGAGCACGCTCTGGTCGCTGCCCCGGTAACGGCGCATGACGAGGAACTCGATCGCCGCGCCCACCAGGGCCGCGCCCGCGATCCCGACGGCGAGCGCCGGCCAGAAGCCGATGTCGTCGTGGAGTACGGCGGTGACGTATCCGCCCGCCAACAGCAGTGACGCGTGCGCGAAGTTGACCACTTCGGTGGCCTTGAAGATGACCACGAAACCGAGGGCGATGAGCGCGTACACCGAGCCCATCGAGACGCCGTTGAGCAGCAGTTCTATGAAGGTGCTCATGATGCGGCCTCCTCGCTCTGGCCGAGGTAGGCCCGTACGACCGCCGGATCGTTCTGTACGTCGGCGGGGGTTCCGTCGGCGATCCGCCTGCCGAAGTCGAGGACGGTCACCGAGTCGGCGAGCCGCATCACCATGCCCATGTCGTGCTCCACGAGGACGATCGAGATACCGAGGCTGTCGCGCACACCCGCGATCACCGCCGCCGTACGCCTGCGCTCGTCGGCGGTCATACCGGCCACCGGCTCGTCGAGCAGCAGGAGTTGAGGCTCCATGCACAGGGCGCGGGCGAGTTCGGCGAGCTTCTGCAGTCCGTACGGGAGCGAGCCGGCCGGCTTGCCGAGGTGCTCCTCGATCCCGACGAACGCGGCGATCTCCCGCACCCGTTCCCGATGCCGGGCCTCCTCACGTACCGCCGTGGGCAGGCGCAGACCGGCGGCCACGAATCCCGTGCGCGTGAGGCGGTGGCGGCCGAGCAGCAGCGAGTCGGCGACCGTGGCGCGCGGGGGCAGGGCCAGGTTCTGGAAGGTGCGGGCGATGCCGTGTGCGGCGATACGGTGCGGCGGCTCGCCGGTCAGTTCGTGCCCGCCGAAGCGGACGCTGCCGGACGTGGCGCGGTAGACACCGGACAGGACGTTGAAACAGGTGGACTTTCCTGCGCCGTTGGGGCCGATGACGGCGTGCACGGTGCCGGGGGCGACGGTGAAGTCGACGGCGTCGAGTGCGGTGAGACCCGCGAACTTCACTGTCAGGGCGCGCACTTCGAGCGCGGGGACTTCGGTCATCGGGCGTCCTCCCAGCGGGTGAGGACCGGGTGCTCGGCGGCCGCCTGGGACGCGTCCGCCGCGGCGTCCTCGTCCACGACGCCGAGATAGCGGCGGCGCACCTCGTCGGAGGCGGCGAGGGTGTCGGCGTTGCCGGAGAGGGTGACTTCACCGACTTCGAGGACGTATGCGGTGGTGGCGAGCTTGAGGGCGAGCGCGGCGTTCTGCTCGACCAACAGGACGGACACTCCTTGGGAGTTGATCTCGCGGATGGTGTCGGCGATCTTGGCCGCCATCATCGGCGCGAGGCCGAGGGAGGGCTCGTCGAGCAGCAGCAGTTTCGGCTGGGCCATCAGCGCGCGGCCGACCGCCAGCATCTGCTGCTCGCCGCCGGAGAGCAGTCCGGCGCGCTGGTGGGCGCGGTCGGCCAGTACGGGGAACAGCTCGTGGACGCGGCGCAGCGCCGCGGCCTTCGCGGCACGGTCGCCGCGCGAGCCGAGCGCTCCGGCGCGCAGATTGTCCTCGACGCTCATCCGCGCGAACACCTGCCGCCCTTCGGGGACTTGGCAGATCCCCTCGGCGACGATGCGGTCCGCACCGGCGGAGTGCACGGGCTTGCCGTCGAAGTGCACGGCTCCGGTGGCGGAGCCGCCGTGGAAGGCGAGGGTGCGGGAGATGGCGCGCAGCAGCGTGGACTTGCCGGCGCCGTTGCCGCCGAGCACGGTGACGACCGCGCCCTCGGGCACGTCGAGCGATACCGAGCGCAGGGCACGCACGGGTCCGTAGGACGCCGACAGGTCTCGCACGGCGAGTGCGGCACCTTGCATGGCTCCCCTTTCGAAGGCGGGCCATTGGTGGCCGTCGCGGGTTGGGGTCGGCACAGAATCAGCACCGACCAGCCGGTATGTCTACGGGGCAGTAACGAATCGTTGCGCATGACCAGAGGAGGCGCCCGGCCGTTGTGCTGCAGCACAACACCCCGTGTCAGGGGCCTATCCGAGCGGCCGTCGAGCTGGCATCCTCCACGGTCATGGCAGCTCGCGGACCTCGTACCAAGCAGGAATGGAAGGTGCTTGCGCAGACATGCGAAGCACTTCTGACGCGCCTTCCCGACCTGGTGGACGGGCATCTTCGGCTGCTCGACGCGCACTCCCCCACGTATGAGCACGTCATTCCCTACGACCAGCACTGGCAGCAGGCCGAGGTCGCGATGCGGATCGGGATCGAGGCGCTGTGCGCGCCCAAGGACTCGCCCCGGCGCGACCTGGAGCACGCGGAGTGGATGGGCCGGCGCAGCGCGCAGCAAGGGCTGCCGCTGAACCTGCTCGTGCACGCGTACCGCCAGGCGGGCCGGCTCGTCTGGGACGAACTGCTCGCCGAGGCGCAACGCGGACATCAGGAACGGCTGCCGGTCCTGATGCAGTCGGCCTCGATGGTGTGGTCGGCGGTCAACGACCAGGAGGACACGCTCTCGGAGGCGTACCGGGCCACGGAGTTGGAGCTGCGCCGGCGTACGGACGAGCGCTTGCAGGCCCTGCTCGATGCGCTGCTCGACGGCCAGGACGCACCGGAGCTGACCTCGCGCGCGGCCGCCGGTCTCGATCTGCCCGAGCAGGGGCGGTACGCGGTGGTCGTGCTGCCCCTCGACCGGCGCGACGGCAGCGAGCCGCTGCACCGGCTCATCCGGGCGACGGGGGTGCGGTTCGTGTGGCGGATGCGGGCGGACTGCGAGTTGGGGGTGGCGGCGCTGGACGCGTCGGTGGGCCTCGACGCGCTCTCCGCGCTGCTGTCCTCCGGGTGCTCGGGCCCGGGCGGCATCTCACCGGTGGTGAGCGGCCTCGCGGAGCTGGGCCGCGCGCGGCGCCTTGCGGAGCTGGCTCTGCGGACGTGTCCGCCGGACTCGACGGCGATCGTCCGCCTGGACCGCCGGGTCCCGACGGCTCTGGTGGTGGGTCAGCCCGAGCTCGCCGGACGCCTGGTCAAGGACGTCTTCGGCCCCCTGCTGTCCCTGGACCCCGCGGACCGGGCGGTGCTGCTCGAGACCCTGGACGCGTGGCTGGACTGTGAGGGTTCGGCGGGGCGGGCGGCCGGGCGTCTGTACTGCCACCGCAACACGGTCTTCAACCGGCTGCGGCGGCTTGAGCAGCTGACGGGAAGGGATCTGTCGCGGCCGCGGGATCTCACGGAGATGACGTTGGCGTTGGATGCGCATCGGCTGGCGGGGTGAGGTGCGCGCGGGATGGCTGGGGGTGAGTGTCTGCGGCGGGCGGCTTCAAGCGCCGCAGGACGCAGGCTTACGGGTAAGGGCTACGGGCTGGGTGCGTATCCGTCCTCCAGCTCGACCGGCCCCAGGCCCGACTCCAGCGCCCCCAACGCCGCTCGGACCCGTCGGCACAGCTGCGGAAGGAGGTACTTGTCCAAGTCCGCCCGGTCGACCAGGCGCCACGAATCGAGTTCCTCCGTCTGGAGCACGATCGCGTCGAACTCCGAAGCGGCCCGCACACCCCCGTCGTAGAGGAACGCCACCAGCGGCGGACGGCCACGGCCCGGCACCCAGTCGAGCGCCAGGAGAGCTCCTGGAGTCACTTCCAGTCCGATCTCCTCCAGCGCCTCGCGGCGCGCCCCCTGGCGCGGGGTCTCGCCGTCGTCGGACTCGACAGTGCCGCCCGGAAGGACCCATCCCTCACGGTAGTTGGGCTCGACCAGCAGGACGCGGCCCGACTCGTCGCGCAGCAATACCGCCGCCCCCGCGAGGATCTTCGGAAGGTTCGCGATGTACGTGGCGTAGTCAGTGGTGGTCACCCAAAGACTCTAGCCAGCGCCAGGGTCCGCGCGGCCAACTCGCTGATCGCGACACCGTCCCAGCCGAACACCGCACTGCGCACGCGGTCTTCGAGCGGGTCCACCCACTGCCGCGGGATCGCCGAGGCCCCGCACAGGACCCCGACGACCGAACCCGCCGTCGCCCCGTTCGAGTCGGTGTCCAGACCGCCGCGTACGGTCAGGGCGATCGTCGAGGTGAAGTCACCGCCGCCGTACAGGAGTCCGGCCGTGAGGACAGCCGCGTTGGGCACCGTGTGGATCCAGCCGAGACCCGTGACCTCCGCATCCAGCGTGTCCAGCGTCGACGACCAGTCGAGGCCGGACTCGTGGAGGGCCATGACGCGGCGGACGGTCCTCGCGAGGCGGCTGCTCGCCGGGAAGACGGTGAGGGAGGCGTCGAGTGCCTCGCGTACGCAGGAAGCGGTGAACGCGGCGGAGATGAGCGCGGCGGCCCACATCTCTCCGTAGACGCCGTTGCCCGTGTGCGAGAGCACCGCGTCGCGCCGGGCCGACGAGGCCGCGCGGCGCGGCCGGCCCGGGTGGGTCCAGGCGTGGATGTCCGCGCGGATCAGGGCGCCGATCCACTCCTGGTACGGGTTGTCGTACGTGGCGGTGAGCGGTGGTTTGAGGCCGTTGGCGAGGTTGCGGTACGCCGCGCGTTCGGCGGTGAACGTCTGGAGATACGGCAGGCGCAGCAGCCACAGTTCGCCCACCTGCTCGGTGGTGAACTCGAAGCCGTGCCGCTCCAGGAGTTCGAGGCCGAGGATCGCGTAGTCGATGTCGTCGTCGCGGCAGCTGCCGCTCACTCGACCGCGTACGCAGGCGCGCCAATCCGGGCGCAGCTCGAACTCGGCCTCCGCACCGGCGGGTTCGGGCAGGTAGTCGGTGAGCGGCAGCGCGTCGAACCGGCGGAGATAGCCGTCGATACGCGTACGGGTCCAGTAGTCGCCGCGCTCCACCGGCTTGCCCAGCATGTTGCCCGCGATCCGGCCCAGCCAGCCGCCGAGGATCCGGTCGTGCAGCTCCGTATCCGTCATGGCTTGGGTGTACCCCGGCGGGGAGCGGCGGTCACGGGCGCGCGCTCCCCGGCCGCGAGGACCGTAGGACCCACTCAGTCCTCGTCCTGGCTGCGCGACTTGATGGCCCGGCGCAGACGGTGGTGGCGGGTCGGGGACTGTTCGGTGATCGCGTCGCCGACCATCGCCTTGACCGCGTCGCGCAGTCCGCCGAGCGCGTGGTGGCGGGGCGGTCCCGCGCCCGGGTCCTCGCGCAGCTCCTTGAGCAGGGCCCAGCACAGCGCCAGCATGACGATGACGAAGGGCAGGGCGACCAGGATCGTGGCGCTCTGCAGGGAGCCCAGGCCGCCGGCCACCAGGAGGACCGCCGCGACCGCCGCCATCAGGACGCCCCAGACGACCACCAGCCAGGTCTTGGGGTGCAGGGCGCCGCGGCTGGTGAGCGAGCCCATGACCAGGGAGGCCGAGTCGGCGCTGGTGACGAAGTAGGTCATGACGAGGATCATCGCGATCCAGGAGGTGACCGTGCCGATGGGCAGGGCGTCGAGCATCGCGAACAGCGCGGACTCCGGGCCCTCCGCGATCGCCGCGGCCATGTCGGCCTCGCCGGTGGAGTCCTGGCGGATGCCGGTGCCGCCCATGACGCAGAACCACACGACGGTCGCGGCGCTGGGCACGAGCAGGACGCCGATGAGGAACTCACGGATGGTACGGCCGCGGGAGATACGGGCGATGAAGGTGCCGACGAAGGGCGCCCAGGACATCCACCAGGCCCAGTAGAAGATCGTCCAGCTGCCGAGCCAGGAGCTGTCGGTGAAGGCGCCGGTGCGGGTGGCCATGGGGATCAGGTTGATCAGGTAGTTGCCCACGCTCGCGGGGATCGCGTCCAGGATGTAGACGGTCGGGCCGATCACGAAGATGAAGGTCATCAGGCAGGCGGCGAGCACGATGTTGAGCGTCGAGAGCCATTTGACGCCCTTGTGCAGACCCGAGAACGCGGACCCGACGAAGGCCGCGCCCAGCGCCACGATGATGATGACTTCGAGGGAGGTGGAGTCCTCGACGCCGGTGGTGAGGTTGAGGCCCTTGGCCACCTGGAGCGCGCCCACGCCGAGGCTGGTGGCGGTGCCGAAGACCGTGGCGAAGACCGCGAGCAGGTCGATGAGGCGGCCGGGCCAGCCCGCCGCGCGCGCCTCGCCGATCAGCGGCACGAACACCGAGCTGAGGCGGTTGCCGCGGCCCTTGCGGAAGCCCGCGTACGCGAGGGCCAGGCCCGCGATGCCGTAGATCGCCCAGGGCGTGAAGGTCCAGTGGAAGAACGAGTACTGCAGCGCCGTGCCGGCCGCCGCGGGCGTACGCGGGTCGACACCGGCGGCCGCGGGCGGGGGGCTCAGATAGTGCTGGAGCGGCTCACCGACGCCGTAGAACATCAGGCCGATGCCCATACCGGCGCTGAACATCATCGCGATCCACGCGAGATTGGTGAACTCCGGCTCGGAGTCGTCACGGCCGAGGCGGATCTGGCCGTAGCGGCTGACCGCGATCACCGCGCACAGCACCAGGAAGATGTCGGCGGCGATCACGAAGAGCCAGGCGAAGTTCTCCAGGACCCAGGCCAGGGCGGTGGACGAGGCGCTGTCGAAGGACTTCTTGCCGATCGCGGCCCACGCGACCACACCGACCACGACTGCGACACCGATGCCGACGACGGTGAGGTCGGGGGTGTTGTCCTCCCCGGGGCCGATGGCCTCGGGGGCGCCGGGTGGGCTCGGGGGCTCTGCGGGGCCGTTCTGATCGATCGTTTCCGTGCTCATGCCGCCCCACTATGGTGGGAAATACCCCTGTTTTTCGCCTGGGCGCGCCGTCTCGCGGTACGGGTGGCCATGGGCAGGGAGCCCTCCCTCCGGTTAAGGTCGGGGCGGCGCGACTGCCTTGACGCGAGCAAGGCCCGAAAGCAAGGGGAACCAAGGTGGCGGACGCTGCAGAGAAGGCTCGGTCGGCGGCTCACTCGTCGACGGAGAGCCGGGTGCTGATAGCCGCGGACAAGTTCAAGGGTTCGCTCACGGCCGTACAGGTCGCTGAGCGGGTCACGGCCGGGCTGCGCCGGGTGGCGCCGGATGTCGCGGTCGAGGCACTGCCCGTCGCGGACGGCGGCGACGGCACGGTGGCCGCGGCGGTCGCGGGCGGCTTCGAGCGACGTGAGGTCGAGGTCACCGGCCCGCTGGGCACGCCGGTGACGGCCGCTTATGCGCTCCGGGGCGACACCGCCGTGGTCGAGATGGCCGAGGCCTCCGGTCTGCAGCTGCTGCCCGAGGGTGTCTTCGCGCCGCTGACCTCGTCCACGTACGGCTCCGGTGAGCTGCTGCTCGCGGCGCTCGACGCGGGCGCGCGCACGATCGTCTTCGGGGTCGGCGGCAGCGCCACCACCGACGGCGGCGCGGGCATGCTGGCCGCGCTCGGCGCGAAGTTCCTGGACGAGGCCGGCGAGCCGGTCGCCGCGGGCGGCGGTCCGCTGCGCGACCTCGCCTCGGCCGACCTCTCGGGCATCGACAAGCGCTTCGCCGATGTGGACCTGGTCCTCGCGAGCGATGTCGACAACCCGCTGACCGGCCCGAAGGGCGCCCCGGCGGTCTACGGTCCGCAGAAGGGTGCGACGCCCGAGGACGTCGAGACCCTGGACGCGGCACTCGCGCACTTCGCGCAGGTCCTGGAGAAGGCCGTCGGCCCGAAGGCCGGCGAGCTCGCCGCGTCCCCGGGCGCCGGCGCCGCGGGCGGTATCGGCTACGGCGCGCTGGTCGCGCTCGGTGCGCGGTTCCGTCCGGGCATCGAGGTCATGCTCGACGTGCTCGGCTTCGCACCCGCGCTGTCCCGGGCCACCCTGGTGATCACGGGCGAGGGCTCGCTCGACGAGCAGACCCTGCACGGCAAGGCCCCGGCGGGTGTCGCCGCGGCGGCGCGTGCGGCCGGTGTCGAGGTCGTCGCGGTCTGCGGCCGGCTCGCCCTGCCGCCGGAGGCGCTGGGCAAGGCCGGCATCCGGCGGGCGTACCCGCTGACGTCGGTGGAGCCCGACGTGGCCAAGTGCATCGCCGAGGCCGGCCCGATCCTGGAACAGGTCGCCGAGCAGATCGCTCGTGACTTTCTGAGCTGAGGCCCTGAGCTTTGAGGTGCGCCCGGGGCGGGCATCGTATGGAGATCGCCCGCCCTGGCGCGCCCACCTGCTCCATGGCGTCCTGACCTGCCGGCCCGAGCTGGTGACAACCCCTGCCGGTGACAACCCCTGCGGTGCACCTGTGAGTTCACCGATCGACTCGGATCACTGGAGATTGCCGTGGGATACGCCGGCGTGGCCATTTCGATCTTCGCTCTCGCCGTCAGCCTCTATTCGCTGATGGAGCGGAAGAAGACGGACAAGCGCGACCTCACGCTACGCGTGCACGAGATGCTGATAGCGCCCGAGTTGCAGGCTGGACGACGGCTCCTGTTCAGACTCGACCGAGACGTGTCCGCACTCACCGAAGAGGAGTACGGCAGCGCGAACAGAGCCTTGGCCACTTTGGACGTCGCGGGCTTCTACTGCCGCAAGGGCTACGTCAACGTGAGCGATTTCCTGGAGCTCTGGGCCCCTTCACTGGCCAAGCTGAAGGGGGCGGCGGAACCGTTCCTCGCTCACCGCGACGCGGAGCGGCCTGCCGATCTGCCGGTATGGCCCAACTATCGGTGGCTGGTTTCCCGGGCGGAGGAGACTGTGCGCGCACGCTGACGTTCCAGGTCCACGCCTTCAGGCCGACGCGCCCTCCTCCACCCGCCGTCGCAGACTGTGCCCCGCCACCACGGTGAGGGCCGCCGCCACGCCTGCCAGGGGGACGGCGGATGATCCGGCGAAGGTGCACAGCAGGATCGCCAACGCGCCCAGGGGCATCGTGAGCTGCTGGGCGCGCGTGCGCTTGAAGTGGCGTGCGTGCAGCAGCCATACGACGAGGAAGAACAGCGCGGCGGGTACCGTCACGGCCGCCGCGGCCGCACGCTCCGAGATGTGCGCCTCGCCCACCGACTGCTCGACGGCCAGCTCCACGCCCGCGCCGATGGCGGCGGCCGAGGCGAAGACGAAGTAGTGGCCGTAACCCCAGACGAAGCCCTGCCGGTTCGAGGTGAGGTGCTCGTGGATGGGCACCGCGAAGTAGATCCACCATGCGCAGAACACGAGGAGCAGCCCGCCCGCGGCCAGCGGAAGCAGCCCGTCGAGGCTGCCGTGGCCGTCTCCGTCCACGGCCTGCTGTACGGCGATGGTGGCGCCGGCGATCGTCTCGCCGAGCACGATCAGGGTGAACAGGCCGTAGCGCTCGGCGATGTGGTGCGGGTGCCAGGGTGTGTTCCCGTCGCGTTCGGCGACCAGCGGCACGGCCAGTTCGGCCAGGATCAGCGCCACGAAGACGTAGCCGCGGGCCCCATCGGGCACGAACAGCATCGCGATCCAGCCGAGCTGGGTGAGGACGAGGCCGGCCGCGTACCGTCGCGCGACCCGGCTCTCCCCCGCGTCGGAACTGGCGTGCGCGGCACGCAGCCACTGGAAGGTCTGCGCGAGCCGCATGACGACATAGCCGACGACCACGACGGTGAAGTCCCCGTCGTCGAAGGCGCGTGGCACTCCGGCGGCGAGGATCAGCACGCCGGTGATCTGGACGAGGGTCACCACCCGGTACAGGGCGTCGTCGATGTCGTACGCCGAGGCGAACCAGGTGAAGTTCATCCAGGCCCACCAGATCGCGAAGAAGAGGGCGAGGTAGCCGGTGATGCCATGGCCCGGATGACTCTCGGCGAAGGCATGCACCAGACGGGAGTTGGCCTGGGCGACGGCCACGACGAAACAGAGGTCGAACAGCAGCTCCAGCGGGGTCGCTGCACGGTGCGCCTCGTGGCGGCTGCGGGCAATCATGCGGCTCATGCGCACAGTTCAGCAGGAGACCGGAGCGCTCGGGCGGCGATCCGCTGCGGGGCGGCGGGATTCGTACCGGTTCGCAGTCAACCCGGCCCCGGGCTCATGACCCGGGCCAGGCCTGTGCGGGGCGCGTGGCGACGAGATGTTCACAGATGGTCCGGTGCTCCGGATATCCGACGGCGATCTCGGCGAGCCTGGCGTTCATCGCCGCGGCCGGTCGCAGGGGCCACACACTCTCTACAGAGACCGAAGAAACCAGTTCGCCCCCGCCCTCCCTTCTCCGTACCCTCACCGCATGACCAAGCCGCTCGTCGCGATTCTCACCGGCGCAGGGATCTCCACCGACTCCGGGATCCCCGACTACCGCGGGCCCAACGGGCTCTGGCGCAAGGATCCCGAGGCCGAGAAGCTCGTCACGTACGACTACTACGTGAGCGATCCGGAGATCCGGCGCCGTGCTTGGCAGATGCGCCTGAACGGGCCCGCGCGCCATGCCGAGCCCAATGCGGCGCACCGGTCCGTGGCCGGGCTGGAACAGCGCGGGATTCCCGTGCGGGTGCTCACCCAGAACGTCGACGGGCTGCACCAGCGCGCCGGGCTCTCCGCCCGCAAGGTGCTCGAACTGCACGGCACCGCAAGGGAAGTGGTGTGCATCGGGTGTCATGACCGGGCACCGATGGAGTCCGCGCTCGCCCGCGTCGAGGCCGGCGAGGAGGATCCGGCCTGCCTCGCGTGCGGCGGTGTGCTGAAGTCCGCGACCGTGATGTTCGGTGAGCGGCTCGACCCGATGGTGATCGGCGAGGCGATGAGTATCGCGAAGGCCTGCAGTGTGTTCTTCGCGGTGGGCAGCAGTCTGCAGGTACAGCCCGCCGCCTCGCTCGCGGGGATCGCCGCCGAGCACGGCGCGCGGCTCGTCATCGTCAACGCCGATCCGACCCCGTACGACGCGATGGCACAGGAGGTCGTACGAGAGCCGATCGGCAGCGCACTGCCCGGGCTCCTGGCGGGGCTGGGCGTCTAGTCGGGCAGCCGGGCGCCCGGTCGATCAGCTCGGCGTCCAGCCGGGCAGCCGGCCGCCCGGTCGATCACCCGGGTTTCAGGCCACCAGCAGGCGCAGGCCGAGCTCCGCCGCGTCGTGGGCGACCAGGTCGCGGTTGCGCTCGGACCATGCGCCCGAGTCGAGGTCCTCGCGGAGCCGGTGTACGGCGCGCTGTTCGGCCTGTGGTCCGACCCGGGTCCAGACCGATACCGCGCGGCGCACGTGCTCCTCCAGGTAGGCCTCGGGGCGGCGCCAGTACGCCTCGAAGAACCCGTCGGCGCAGTCCCAGGGAATGAGCACGGGTTCCGCGCGGCCCCCGATCGCGCGGGTCATGTCCGCGAGGGAGGGCCGGTCGTCGAGCAGGCCGGCGAACTCGGGCAGGTAGTCACGCGTGAGCCAGAAGCGGTCCAGCCAGCCGGGGGTGCTGGCGTCGTAGGTGAACACCACCACGCGGCGGGCCACGCGCTTCATCTCGCGCAGCCCCGCGATCGGGTCGCTCCAGTGGTGCACGGTGCTGAAGGCCATCGCGGCGTCGAAGGCGTCGTCCTCGAACGGCAGGTTCTCGGCGTCGGCCGCCACGCAGGGCGCCGCGCCCTCGGGGCGCTGGGCCCGCATCACGGCCGAGGGTTCCACTGCGGTCACCTCGCGGTCGGCGGGCTCGTACGAGCCGGTGCCGGCCCCGACGTTCAGGACGGTCCGCGCGTCACCGAGCGCCTCCCAGACCTTCGCGGCGATCCGCGGCTCGGTGCGCCGCGTCGCCGGGTACGCGGATCCGATGCTCTCGTACAACTGCGCCCCGAACACGCGGAGTCGGTCCTCCGATGTGGTGCTGATCCCCATCGCCCTTGCCTCCAGTTCCCTGTCGATGGCTCTCACCATCGCGGCGGCCTGATCGCGCTGCTCCACCACGAGGCCGCGCAGCCGGTGCAGTCGCGCGACCGCGTCGGTGGCCGGGTCGTCCACCAGGTCCGCGATCTCGCGCAGCCCGAAGCCGAGCCGCCGGTACGCGAGCACTTCGCGCAGCCGCTCCACGTCGGCCGCCGAGTACGCCCGGTATCCGGCGGCCGTGCGTGCGGACGGGTGCACGAGGCCGATCTCGTCGTAGTGGTGCAGCGTGCGGACGCTCACTCGGGCCAGCTCGGCCACGCGCCCCACGGTCAGGTGTTCTTCCACGGCATCGACAATGCGCCATGACGTCACGTGAGGGTCAAGCAGGTGATCAGAAAAGGGCGTCGGCGGTCCCCTGCCGTTCGAAGTCGAGGAGACGGCGCTTGCGGTCGATGCCGCCGCCGTAGCCGGTGAGGCTGCCGTTGGCACCGACGACCCGGTGGCAGGGCACGATGATGCCGATCGGGTTCTTGCCGTTGGCGAGACCCACGGCCCGGGAGGCGGCCGGGTTGCCGAGGGCTTCGGCGAGCTCCCCGTAACTGCGGGTCTCGCCGTACGGAATCTTCAGCAGCTCGGCCCACACGGTGCGTTGGAAGCCCGTGCCGTCCAGGTGGAGCGGCAGGTCGAATTCCGTGCGCTCGCCCGCGAAGTAGGCGGTGAGCTGTTCGACGGCCTCACCGAAGGCCGAGTCGTCGGGCGTCCCGAAGGACTCCTCCGGCGGTCGGTGGCGCTGGTCGGTCATGTAGAGGCCGGCGAGGACCCCGTCGGTCGCCACGAGGGTGAGCGGGCCGTACGGGCTGTCGATCACTGTGTACGTACGCATCGCGGACATCCTTATACGGGAAGGAAGTTGATGGGGTGGTCGTCGGTGGCCCAGAGGTGCTGGACCGCGTAGGCGCGCCAGGGCTGCCAGGCCGCGGCGCGCGCGGTGAGCGCTGCCGGGGTCGAGGGCAGACCGAGCGCTTCGGCGGCCTTGCGGACGCCGAGGTCGCCGGGCAGGAAGGCGTCGGGGTCGCCGAGCGCGCGCATCGCGATGACCTCGATGGTCCAGGGGCCGAAGCCGGGCAGTCCGGCGAGACGGGCACGGGCCTCGTTCCAGTCGGATTCCACGCCCAACTGCAGGGATCCGTCCGCCAGTTGTCCGACCAGATTCATGAGGGTCGCCCGGCGGGTACGAGGCATCGCGAGGGTCTCCGGGTCGAGTCCGGCGAGAGTCGCCGGGTCGGGGAAGAGATGGGTGAGCCCGCCCTCGGGATCGTCGATCCGTTCGCCGTGCGCCTCGACCAGGCGTCCCGCGTGGGTGCGGGCCGCGGCCGTGGAGACCTGCTGGCCGAGCACCGCGCGGACCGCGAACTCCGCCTCGTCCACCGTGCGCGGCACGCGTCGTCCCGGGGCCTTGGCGACCAGGGGCGCGAGCAGGTCGTCGGTGCTCAACTGGGCGTCCACCGCGACCGGGTCGGCGTCCAGGTCGAGCATCCGGCGGCAGCGGCTGATCGCCACGGTGAGGTCGCGCTGGTCGGTGAGAGCGAGCCGGCACGCGATGTGGTCGGGCTCGGGGGTCAGGGCGACCACGCCATGCCCGTACGGCAGACGCAGCGTGCGGCGGTACGCGCCGTCGCGCCACTCCTCCACGCCCGGTACGGCGGTGGCGACGAGGTGGCCGAAGAGGTTGTCGGGGTTGAGCGGCTTGCGGAACGGCAGGCGCAGGCTCAGGACGCCCGGGGCCGCTTCGGTGCGGCGGCCGCTCGCGCGGGTTCTGAGCTCTCCGGGAGTGAGGGCGAAGACCTCTCGTACGGTCTCGTTGAAGGTACGGATCGAGGAGAAGCCGGCCGCGAAGGCGATGTCCGCCATGGGCAGGGCGGTCGTCTCGATCAGCAGGCGCGCTGTCTGCGCGCGCTGCGATCGGGCCAGTGCCAGCGGGCCCGCTCCCAGCTCGGCCAGGAGCTGGCGCTCGACCTGACGGGCGCTGTAGCCGAGGCGGGTGGCGAGTCCGGGCACGCCCTCGCGGTCCACGACTCCGTCACCGATCAGACGCATCGCGCGGGCCACGAGGTCGGCGCGGTGGTTCCACTCGGGCGAGCCGGGGGTGGCGTCGGGGCGGCAGCGCTTGCAGGCCCGGTATCCGGCCTGCTGGCAGGCGGCCGCGCTGGGCAGGAAGGTCATGTTCTGCGGCTTGGGTGCCACCACCGGACAGCTGGGCCGGCAGTAGATGCCGGTGGTCCGCACGGCGGTGAAGAACCAGCCGTCGAAGCGGGCGTCCTTGGACTGTACGGCTCGTAGACAGCGCTCGGTCTCGGTGTGCATACGGATAGCTTCGTGCATGGCAGGGGGCGTGGCTGGCGGAAATCCGACATGGACGTGAGCAGGGCGGGGGCGGTGCGGCGCGGAGAGCGGATCAGGGCGTAATGGCGGTCGATTCGGGTCCAAAGACCACGGGGGCGTGCGGGTCGCCGGGGCGACAGTAGGAGGTGGCCCGCAACCGCCCTGCACCCACCCCGCACCCACCCCCAAGCCCCGAGCCTTGAGCCGCACCATGTCTCAGCCTGTTTCTGCCACCACTCCGAGCCGCGTCAGAGCACTCACCGACCTCGCCGCCCCCCAGTTCGGCGACGCCAACCTCGTGCTGCGGGCCGCGCTCGCCAGCGCGCTCGCCTGGTGGATCGCGGCCGATCTGCTCAACCTCTCCGCGCCGGACCTCGCACCCGTCGGCGCGATGCTGGCCTGTCAGCTCACCCCGTACGACACCGCGCGCCGGGCCTTCCACCGCGGCGCCGGGGTGGCCTTCGGCGGCGCGCTCGGCCTGACGGCCTCGATGACGGTCGGGGTCACCCCGCTCACGATGTTCGCGACCGTGCTGCTCGGCATGTTCGCGGGCCGGCTGCTGCGGCTCGGCGGGCAGGTGCACCAGATCGCGCTGACCGCGGTCCTGGTGATGGGCGTGCCCGGACATCTCGATTACGGCGTGCACCGGCTCGCGGCCAACCTGATCGGTGTCGCGATCGGTGCGGCCATCGGGCTCGCGGTACCCCCGCCCCCGTTCGCCCGGCGCGCCTCGGAGAAGCTCGCGCGGCTGTCGGCGCAGATGAGCGAGCTGCTCACCGAGATGTCGGAGCAGCTGCGCAGCGGCGACTGGGACGTGCACAGCGGCGAGTGGGTTGAGCGGGCCCGCGCGCTGTCCGAACGCCTCACCAAGGTCCGCAAGGCCGTGGCCGCCGCCGAGGACGCCAACCGCTGGCGGCCGCACACCCGGGCCGCGACCCTCCGCGTGGAGCGGCTGCTCGAATCGACCCGCTGCCTGGACCACGTGGGCCATCAGATACGGGGCATCGCACGCGGTCTGTACAACCTCACCTACCGCGAGGGCCGCCCGCCCGCCCTGCACTGGTCGCAGCACGACAGCGCGCTGCGACCGGAGCCGACCCGCGCCCCCGAGGGCCTCGACCAGGTGCTCGCCGATCTCGCCGGGACACTCGCGGTCCTCACGGATCCGCGCTCCCTGCACGACTGCCCCACTCCCGAGCTGCGCTCCCGGCTGCGCGATCACCTGGGCGCGGCGGAGACCAGTTTTCTGACCTGCGCGCTCAAGCAGCAGTCCGTGTACGCGGACTGGCGTGAGCTGTGCACCGCCGGGATCCTGGAGGACGCCCGCAAGGTCCTGCACGAGCTGGATCCGCAGGTGGGCCCGCATCAGCGGGCCTTCCACGACTGAGCGGGCGGCCTTCGCACCGCCCTGGATAGGCTGGATGAATGAGCGACAATCTCCCCCCTTGCCCCCAGTGCTCCTGCGAGTACACGTACGCGATGAACACCCTTGTGGTGTGCCCGGAGTGCGGTCACGAATGGGTCCCCGGCGAAAGTGTGGACGCAGGCGCGGGCGCCTCCGGCTCCGAGGAGAAGGTGATCAAGGACTCGGTCGGCAATGTGCTGCAGGACGGCGACAGCGTGACCGTGGTCAAGGCGCTCAAGGTCAAGGGCAGCCCGTCGGGCATCAAGGCCGGCACGAAGGTGCGCAACATCCGGCTGATCGACGGCGTCGACGGGCACGACATCGACTGCAAGGTCGACGGCTTCGGTGCGATGCAGCTGAAGTCGAGCGTCGTGAAGAAGGCCTAGAAGGCGCCCGGCGGATCAGGCCCTGGAGTCCGCCGTTCACGCCCGCCGCAACGGATCACGCACCCGCGTCCGTACCCGGTACCAGCCGAGGATCAGCGCGGCGGTGATCGGCACGATCAGGAGCACCGTGTCGCGCCCGGGTCCGTCGGTGTCGAACCACATCATCACGATCACACCGAGCAGGAACGCGAGCGTCGCGAGGTTCACCCAGGGCGCCGCCCACAGGCGGAAGGCGGGGCGTTCGGCGAGACCCAGACGGGCGCGCCGGACGAAGGCCAGATGGCAGATCATGATCATGCACCACGTGGTGATGATGCCGAGCGCCGCGATGTTGGTGACGATGCCGAAGGCCTTGTCCGGCAGCCAGGCGTTGAGTCCCACTCCGCACAGGATCACTGCCGAGGTCAACAGCACACCGCCGTACGGCACTTGGCTACGGCTCATCCGCGAGGTGAACCCGGGCGCTGAGCCCGCCGCCGCCATCGAGCGCAGGATCCGACCGGTGGTGTAGAGGCCGGAGTTGAGGCTGGACATCGCCGCGGTCAGCACGACCATGTTCATCAGCCCGCCCGCGGCCGGGACGCCGAGTCCGGCGAGCACGGTGACGAACGGGCTCTGGTTCGCGGAGTACGAGGTCCAGGGCAGCAGCAGGACGAGCATGAAGACCGAGCCCACGTAGAAGACCGCGATGCGCCACATGATGGAGTTCACGGCCTTGGGCACGACCTCCTGCGGCTTCGCGGTCTCCCCCGCCGTCACTCCGACCATCTCGATCGAGGCGTACGCGAAGATCACCGTCTGGGCGACCAGGACCACCGGCAGCACACCGAGCGGGAAGAGCCCCCCGTTGTCGCTGATCAGATGCAGCCCGGGCACCTGGCCGTCCACCGGGTGACGGCTGATCAGGACCCAGACGCCGACGACCAGGAACGTGACGATCGCGACCACCTTGACGATCGCGAACCAGAACTCCATCTCGCCGAAGAGCCGGACCGAGATGAGGTTCACGCTCAGCACGATCGCCAGCGCGATCAGCGCCAGCACCCACTGCGGGATCGAGGTGAACATCGACCAGTAGTGCACGTAGAGCGCGATGGCCGTGATGTCGGCCATTCCGCTGGTGGCCCAGTTGAGGAAGTACATCCAGCCCGCGACGTAGGCGCCCTTCTCACCCAGGAACTCACGGGCGTAGCTGACGAACGCGCCCGACGAGGGCCGGTGCACGACGAGTTCACCGAGGGCACGTACGACGAAGAACGCGAACACGCCGCACACCCCGTACGCGACCGCGAGGCCGGGCCCCGCCTTGGCGAGGTTGCCCCCGGCGCCGAGGAACAGGCCCGTGCCGATCGCGCCGCCGATCGCGATCATGCTGATGTGGCGTGGCTGCAGCGTCTTGCTGTACCCGGCGTCGCCGGCGTCGAGGACGGCGCCCCGACCGCCTGCGCCGGGCGGCTCGGAGGGGTCGGCGGGCTCGGCGGCGGGTGAGGTGTCGAGATCCTTGGTCACGCGTCCGTTCTAACCCTACAGACGTCGATATGCCCGTAATGCCGTGCGGCCGCCGCCCGAACGGCTAACGCATGCACTCCTCGAACGTCTCGTACGCCCGCTCGTCGAAGAGGACGAAGCGGACCTCCTCCACAACGGTCCTCGTCGCCCGTACCGTCTCGATCGCGATCCGTGCCCCGTCGTCCATCGGCCAGCCGTAGATGCCGGTCGAAATGGCAGGGAAGGCCACCGTCCGCGCCCCCAACTCATCGGCCACCGCAAGGGATTCGCGGTAGCAGGAGACGAGCAGCTCCGAGCGGTCCTCGCTCGCGCTCCACACCGGGCCCACCGTGTGGATCACCCAGCGGGCGTCGAGCCGGCCGGCGGTCGTGGCCACGGCCTGACCAGTCGCAAGCCCCTTGCCGTAGTGCGAGGCGCGCAGCTTGCGGCAGGCCTCGAGGATCTCCGGACCGCCCTTGCGATGGATCGCGCCGTCCACTCCGCCGCCGCCCAGGAGCGAGGAGTTGGCGGCGTTGACGATCGCGTCGACGGACTGGGCGGTGATGTCGCCGCGGACCAGGCTGAGTGCGGGCTGGGGGGTCATGCGGTCATCGTACGGAGGCGGCGCCACACCGCCTTCGCCGCATTGTGGCCCGACATCCCGTGCACCCCCGGGCCCGGCGGGGTCGCCGAGGAGCAGATGAAGACGGCCGGGTGGGACGTCGTGTACGGGGAGAGGGAGATCTTGGGGCGCAGGAGCAGCTGGAGGCCCGAGGCGGCTCCGCAGGCGATGTCGCCGCCGACGTAGTTGGCATTGCGGCTGGCGAGCTCGGGCGGGCCCGCGGTGGCGCGGGCGAGGACACGGTCCTTGAACCCCGGGGCGAAGCGCTCCACTTGGCGCTCGACGGCCTCGGTGAGGTCGCCGTCCCAGCCGTTGGGGACATGTCCGTACGCCCAGAAGACATGCTTGCCCTCGGGGGCGCGGCTCGGGTCCGCGAGCGTCGGCTGAACGGTGATCAGGAAGGGGTTCTCGGGCGCCCTGTCCGTGCGCGAGGCGGCGGTCAGCGCCGTGGCGATGTCCTTGCTGCCGGGACCGATCTGCACCGTGCCGGCCCGACGGGGCTCCTCGGCGGTCCACGGGACCGGGCCGTCGAGCGCGTAGTCGACCTTGAACACACTCGCGCCGTAGCGGAAGTTGGCGTAGGCGCTGCCCAGGCCCGCGATACGGGCGAGGGCGGTCGGTGAGGTGTCGAAGATGTACGCGCGGGCCGGCGGCAGATCGTCGAGGCGCTTGACCTCGTAGTCCGTGTGCACGGAGCCGCCGAGATCCTTCAGATACGCGGCGAGCGCATCGGAGATCGACTGCGAGCCGCCCTTGGCCACGGGCCAGCCGTGGGCGTGCGCGGCGAGGGCGAAGACGAGACCGACGGCGGTGGTCGCCAACCCGCCGAGCGGGGCGATGACATGGGCCACCAGTCCCGCGAACAGGGCCTTGGCCTTGTCGTCCTGGAAGCGACGCTCCAGCATCCAGGACGAGGGCGGCAGACCGACGAGCCCGAAGCGCGCGAGCGTGACGGGGTCCCGGGGCAGTGCGCTCAGCGGCAGCGACATGAAGTCGCGGAAGAGCCGGTCCGCCTTCGGCAGGAACGGGGTGACAAGGCGGCGGTACGCACCGGCGTCGCGCGGCCCGAACGACAACGCGGTCTCCCCCACCGAACGGGACAGCACAGCGGCCGTACCGTCGTCGAAAGGGTGCGCCATCGGCAGCGGCGCGTGCAGCCACTCCAGGCCGTAGCGCCGCAGTGGCATCGCGTTGAACGCGGGCGAGGAGATGCCCAGCGGATGGGCGGCCGAGCAGGGGTCGTGCCGGAAACCCGGCAGCGTCAGCTCCTCGGTGCGCGCCCCGCCCCCGACGCTCCCCTTGGCCTCGAACACGGCCACCGAGAACCCCCGGCGGGCCAGCTCCACCGCAGCGGTCAGACCATTGGGTCCCGCCCCCACGACGACGGCATCGAGCATCGACGGCACCTTGGACTCCTTTGTCGGCCGGGGCCACTGTGTTCAGGATAGGGGTGGGGTGGGAGTGGGGTTGCGTGTGGGGACCGTGTTACCTCGCGTCACTGTGCGCGCCACCACACGTCACCGTCCACGCAATCGCACGTCACTGTGCGCGCAGCAGGCCGATCACCCGCTCCATGGTGGCCGCGTCCCGCGCCGCCGTGAAGGGAAGCACATTGCCGCCCTCGATACGGAACGGCTCGCCCGCCACCGTGACGTGTCCGCCACCCGTCTCCGTGACGAGCAGGAGTCCCGCCGCGTGGTCCCAGGCGTTCTCCCAGGAGAAGGCGACCGCGTCCAACTCGCCCTTGGCGATGGCCAGATACTCCAGACCGGCCGAACCGCAGGGGCGCGGGGACACGCCCTCGGTGCGCAGGCCGAGCAGGGCGCGCTTTTGGTCCTCGGTGGTGAAGTCCGGGTGGGAGGTGGCGACTTGGAGGTCGGCCTCGGCGGAGGGCGCCCGGGTCAGGGGGTGACCGTCGAGGACCACACCCCGGCCCCGTACCGCCACGGCCATCTCGTCACGCGCCGCCGCGTACGTCCACGACGCGAGGATCTCGCCGCGGCGGGCCAGCGCGACCAGGGTGCAGAACCCCGGGTCGCCGTGGACGAACTGACGGGTGCCGTCGACCGGGTCGACGATCCAGACCGGGGCGTCGCCGTGCAGCGCGTCCACGATCGCGGGGTCGGCGTGCACGGCCTCCTCGCCGACCACGACCGAGCCGGGGAGCAGGGCGGTCAGGGAGGCCGTGAGGTGTTCCTCGGCGCGGCGGTCGGCGACCGTCACCAGATCGTGCGGACCGTTCTTCTCGATGACCTCGTGGTCGGCCAGCTGACGGAAGCGCGGCAGGATCTCTTCGGCCGCGGCCTTGCGCACGGCCGCCTCGACCTCGTGGAGTCGGGTGTCGAGGACGTCATTGATACGGATGTCGAGAAGGTCTTCGTTGCCTGTCTTGTCTTCGATCATGTGTCCATCCCACCATGCCCCACTGACAGCCCCCACCCGGAGGGTGACTGCCCGGTGGATTCCCCGTGAACCCTGGGCGCGAGCGGCCCCGGGTTCAGCGTCCCACCGCGTACCCCTGCATCCCCCGCGGATTGGCCGCGGCGGACAGCACCCCGGTCTCCGGGTCCCTGGCCACCGCGCTCAGCCGCCCCTCCGACCAGGGCGCGCCCACGGTGACCTGGTGTCCCCGTCGCCGCAGCTCCCCGACCACGTCCGGCCCGAGGCGGGACTCGACGGTGAGGTGTCCGGGGAGCATGCCGCGCGGATAGAAGGACGAGGGGACGTGGTCGGTGTGCCAGTTCGGGGCGTCGATCGCGCCCTGCAGATCGAGGCCGCCGCGGACCGCGGGCGCGCTCGCCACATGCAGAAAGAACGGGAGCTGCCACTGGTCCTGCTGGTCGCCGCCAGGCGTGCCGAAGGCCATCACCGGGACACCGGCGCGCAGCGCGAGCGAGGGGGTGAGGGTGGTGCGGGGGCGACGGCCGGGGGTGAGGGTGTTCGGCAGGCCGGGCTCGAGCCAGGTCATCTGCAGGCGGGTGCCGAGCGGGAAGCCCAGTTCGGGAACGACCGGGTTGGACTGCAGCCAGCCGCCGCTCGGAGTCGCGGCGACCATGTTGCCCCAGCGGTCCACGACGTCGACGTGGCAGGTGTCGCCGCGCGTCTCGCCGTACTCACCGACGGTGGGCTCCCCGGCCCCTGAGGCGAGCCCGAGCGCGTCGAAGGCGGTGCGGCCCTGCACGTCGGCGGAGAGCTCGGCCAGGCGCGGGGTCCGTCCGAGCGGGCTGCCGGGGCGCAGCTCCAGCGAGGCCCGGTCGCCGATCAGCTTGCGGCGTTCCTCGTTGTACGCGTCCGAGAGCAGAGCCTCCAGCGGTACGTCACCACCCGCGTCGCCGTACCAGGCCTCGCGGTCGGCCATCGCCAGCTTGCAGCCCTCGACGAGCAGATGGACGTGGTCGGCCGATCCCCGCTCGGGCAGTTCGTCCGGCAGCAGCGCCAACTGCTGCAGGAGTGCGGGGCCTTGGCTCCAGGGTCCTGCCTTGCAGAGGGTCCAGCCGTTCCAGTCGTACGTCGCGGGCGGCTCGTAGCCGGCGCGGAAGCTCGCGAGGTCCTCGCCGGTGAGGGTGCCCGCGTGGCGTTCACCGCTGGTGTCGCGCGTGGGGCGGGAGCTCTGCCGTACGAGGGCCTCCGCGATGAAACCCTCGCGCCAGATCCGCCGCGCCGCGTCGATGCGCGCCTCGCGCGTGGCGCCGGTCGCCTCGGCGAGCAGCCGGCGCCAAGTGGCCGCCAGCGGACGGTTGTACAGGAGCGCGCCCGGGCGGACGGCCGGCAGGTACACCTGCGCCGACGAGGTCCACTCGGTCTCGAAGAGCTCACGGACCGTGCCGACCGTCTCGCTGATCTTCTCGACGGGAGGATGGCCGGACTCGGCATATCCGATCGCGTACTTGAGCACCTCGTCGAGGGACTTGGTCCCGTGGTCGCGAAGCAGCACCATCCACGCGTCGAAGGCCCCGGGGACCGCGGCGGCGAGCGGCCCTGTGCCGGGCACGATGTCCAGGCCCAGCGAGCGGTAGCGGGCCACGCTCGCGCCGGCGGGCGCGGGTCCCTGGCCGCACAGCACCCGCACCTCGCCGCCGGCCGGGGCGAGGATGATCGGCACCTCGCCGGCCGGACCGTTGAGATGCGGTTCGACCACGTGCAGCACGAATCCGGCGGCGACGGCCGCGTCGAACGCGTTGCCCCCGTCCTCCAGAACGGCCATCGCGCACTGCGAGGCCAGCCAGTGCGTGGAGGAGGCCATGCCGAAGGTGCCCTGGAGGGTCGGTCGGGTGGTGAACAAATGATCGGCCATCTCGGCAGGCTAGCGTTACGATCGCGGGCCATGAGCGCCTCCCCGCCTCCGTCTCACGTCCTGGTCTCCTTCCGCGCGACCGGTGAACCCGTTCTCCTCCCCGGTGGTCAGGGCGGTACGTGGCGGGCGGGTGAGGTCGTGGTCAAGCCGACCGGGTCGGTCGAGGAGACCGTCTGGCGGGCCGAAGTCCTGGACGCGCTGCCCGAGTCGGCGGACTTCCGGGTGGCCCGGCCGGTGCGCGCCACCGACGGGACATGGACCGCTGACGGCTGGGAGGCATGGCGGCTCGTGCCGGGTCGCACCGATCCGCACCGTACGGCCGAAGTCGTACGCACCGGCGAGGCCTTCCACGCGGCGCTCGCCGAACTCGCGCCCGGGCGGCCGGAGTTCCTGGACACCCGGGACGACGCATGGACGCGGGCGGACCGGCTCTCGTGGGACCTGACCCAAGAGGCCGGCCCGGACAGCGAGTTCGGCATGCTGGCCCCGCTGCTCGCCGCGCGCGAGCCGCTCGCCACCGGGGACGAGCAGCCCGTGCACGGCGATCTCCTGGGCAACGTCCTGTTCGCGGACGGCCTGCCGCCCGCGGTCATCGACTGGCCGGTGTACTGGCGGCCGCCGGCCTGGGCATCGGCCGTCGCCGTCGTGGACGCGCTCCTCTGGTACGACGGCGACCCCGGGCTCCTTCGGCCGTGGACACGTGACCCGCACCGCCACCAACTGCTGCTTCGCGCCCTGATCTACCGCATCGCGACGACGCGGGCGGTGGGCCGGGCACCCGATCCCACCTACGGGCCGGTGACGAAGCTGGTGCTGGAGAGCGGGTGACAGGGGCCTCCCCGGAGCGGGCGGCCCCGAGCGGGTGACCAGGCGCTACCGGCCGTTGCGCGAGAAGTGCTGGTAGTCGGGGTTCGACCAGCGCCCTCCCCACTCCCAGCCGATGGCCCGGAAGGCCCGGGTGATCACATCCCCCGACCGGATCATGCCCTTGGTGTTCCGCCACCGGTTCAGATGGCGCGCACCGGCCGAGGGGTGCACCCGGCCCGTGCGGTCCACGTACGGGTTCTCCACCGTGTTGATGTCGATGGCGTCGCCGTACGAGTGCTGCGACAGGCTGCCCGGATTGCCCACCACCTGACGGCAGTTGAACGCCGAGGTGTTGTCGTCGGCCATGGACGCCGGATCGCTGCCGCCGTACGCGGAGACCGGGCGCATCTTGCGGATCGGGAACTTGGCTCCGAACGCCTTGCGGAACACGTAGAGCACATCGTTCGCGACGCGCTCGTTCACGATCATCTCGCCGGTGTGCACCTTGCCGTCGAAGCCCCAGTGACTCATCCGCAGCAGCCGAAGGCGCTGGGGCGGCACGGGACAGCCGGGGCGGTACGTGCGGCCGAGCGCCGCCCGCGTGACGGGCATGGTGCGGTGCTGGAATACCGGGGCCTTGGGGACCGCTGCCTGAACAGGAGACTTGGAGACCGCGGCCTGAACAGGAGACTTGGGGACCTCTGCCTGAACGGTGGCAGCGGCCGACGACGGGGAGGGCGACGGGGAGGGCGGTGGGGCCGCCGAGGCAGGGCAGGTGCCGGTCGTGAGCAGCAGGGCACCGGCCGCGGTGGCGACTCGAAGTACGATTTGCACCGAATCAACATAATTGCGAGATCGGTCGACGACTGATCGACAAGCCGGGAGGCCGCACAGTGCACGGCGAGTACAAGGTTCCGGGCGGCAAGCTCGTCACCGTCGACCTCGAAGTCGACGAGAGCGCGGGCGTACTGCGGCAGGTGCGGGTGGCCGGGGACTTCTTCCTGGAGCCGGACGACGCGTTCGACGTGCTCAGCCAGGCGCTCGACGGCGCGCCCGCCGACACCGACGCCACCGCTCTCGCCGCACGGATCGACGCGGCCCTGCCGCCGGGCACGGTCCTTTACGGCCTCACGACGGAGGGCGTCGGTATCGCCGTACGACGGGCGCTCGCGCATGCCACCGACTGGACCGACTACGACTGGCAGCTGATCCACGAAGGTCCGCAGCCGCCCGCACTGCACATGGCCCTCGACGAGGTCATCACCACGGAGGTGGCCGAGGGACGCAGGCCGCCGACGCTGCGGATCTGGGAGTGGGGTGCGCCGGCCGTGGTCATCGGCAGCTTCCAGTCGCTGCGCAACGAGGTCGATCCCGAGGGCGCCGCGCGCCACGGCATCGAGGTGGTACGGCGGATCAGCGGCGGCGGCGCGATGTTCTGCGAGCCCGGCAACACCATCACGTACTCACTGTCGGTGCCGGACGCCCTGGTGCAGGGCCTTTCCTTCGCGGACAGCTACGCCTACCTGGACGACTGGGTGCTCGGCGCGCTCGGCGACATGGGCATCAAGGCCTGGTATCAGCCGCTCAACGACATCGCCACGGACGCCGGGAAGATCGCGGGCGCGGCGCAGAAGCGGGTCGCGGGCGGTCGGGGCGCGGTGCTGCACCACGTGACGATGGCGTACGACATCGACGCGGACAAGATGCTCGAAGTGCTGCGGATCGGGCGCGAGAAGCTCTCCGACAAGGGCACGAAGAGCGCCAAGAAGCGGGTGGATCCGCTGCGGCGGCAGACCGGCCTGCCGCGGGACGCCGTGATCGAGCGGATGGTGGACTCGTTCCGCACGCGCTACGGCCTGGTGGCCGGGAAGGTCACGGACGAGGAGCTGGCGCGGGCCGGGGAGCTGGCGCGGACGAAGTTCAGTTCGCCGCAGTGGACGGCGCGCGTCCCGTAGGCGATTCACGGTCCGTGCTCTTCTGCCAGGCGCCGGCGCCGAGTTGGGCATCGGTGCCGATGTCGATCGGGCCGCCGTCGCCGGGCTGGAGCACATGGCCCGGGCGGCCGGGCGCGGGCGCGATGTCGAAGAAGGTGCCGTGCGGGGCGGGCCTTGTGGTGTCGGTGACGGTGTTGCGCCAGGCCAGCGAGGTGAACGCGGACTCGCCGGGCTTGAGGACGAGCGCCTTGGGCTTGGCGTCGCCGAGCCCTGAGGAGATGCCGTCCGTGCCTTTGAGGACCTCGATGGCGACGGGTTCGCGGTCCTCGTCGAGCACGGTGAGGGCCGGATAGCCGTTCAGCTCGTACGCGCTGGTGCCGCAGTTGGTGAGGGTGATGCTCATGGCGCGCAGGCCCATCGCGGCGTTGACCATCCCGGCTTCGGCCCGCAGCCCCTCCCCGTCGCAGGAGGTCGCGATCACGGCCGCGTCGGGGTCGGCGCTCTCCGCCGTGGCGGGCGGCTCGAACGGCATGTCCGCGACGGGCGGCCGTGAGGTGCGGGCGGGGTCGGCCTCGCGGTCCAGCTCGTCGGAGAGTGAGCTGCACCCGGCTGCCAGCACCGTGACGAGGGCCAGGGCGATGACAGGGCGTACGGATATGCGGGTCACCTCGGGATCATGCCACGCCGCCTCAGGCGCCTCGCGCCCGCACGAGCCCGCTCTCGTACGCGAACACCACCAGCTGCGCCCTGTCCCGCGCTCCCAGCTTCGTCATCGCACGGCTGACATGGGTCTTCGCCGTGTACGGGCTGATCACCATGTGGCCGGCGATCTCCTCATTGCTCAGGCCGCGGGCCGCGAGGGCGGTGACCTCTAGTTCGCGGGGGGTGAGGTGTTCCAGACCGGGGGCCGTGGAGCGGTCCGGCGGGCGGGCGACGAACTCGCCGATGAGCCGGCGGGTCACCGCGGGCGACAGGAGCGCGTCACCGGCGGCGACGACCTCGACGGCCTGCAGCAGATCGGCCGGCTCGGTGTCCTTGAGCAGAAAGCCGCTGGCCCCGGCCCGCAGCGCCTCGAAGACGTACTCGTCCAGGCCGTAGTTGGTGAGGATGACGACGCGTACGCCCGCGAGATCGGGGTCCGCGGCGATCTCGCGGGTGGCCTCGATACCGGTCATCACCGGCATCTGGACGTCGACGAGGGCGACGTCCGGCATCTCGGCGCGTACGAGGGCGACGCCCTGGGCTCCGTCGGCCGCCTCACCGACCACCTCGATCCCGTCCTCGGCCTCCAGGAGCGCGCGGAAGCCGGCGCGCATCAGTGCCTGGTCGTCCACGAGCGCGACGCGGATCATCGGGCCACCTCCGATTCCGTTACGAGAAGGGGCAGTTGTGCCCGTACCAGAAACCCGCCCGCAGGCTTCGGGCCGCACTCCAGGGCGCCGCCGAGTGCCTCGACCCGCTCGCGCATCCCGGTCAGACCGATACCCGGCTCGAAGTCCGCGGCCGGATCGGCCCGCCCGTCGTCGTCCACCGACACCGCCAACTTCCCGTTGTTCACCGCGAGTTCGACCAGTACTTCGGACGCGCCCGAGTGTCGCGCCGCGTTCGTGAGCGCCTCCTGCACGATCCGGTACGCGGCGTGCTGCACCTCGTCGCGCAGCTCACCGTCGTAGTCCGTGAGGGTGATGGCCAGACCGGCCGCGCGGGCCCGTTCCACGACCTCCTTGACCCGGCCGACGGGACCCTGCTCACGCAACACCACCAGCGTGGTGCGCAGTTCACGCATCGCCTCCCCGCTCGCCTCCTGGATCGCGAGCAGCGCGGGCGGCACCTCCTCGCCGCGTTTGCGGGCGAGGTGGACCGCGACGCCGGCCTGGAGTTTCACCACGGCGATGCTGTGGGTGAGCGAGTCGTGCAGTTCGCGGGCGATCCTGAGCCGCTCCTCGCCCGCGCGGCGCAGAGCGACTTCCTCGCGGGTGCGTTCGGCCTCCAGGGCGCGCTGTTCGGTCTGGCGGAGGTAGGCCTGCCAGTTCTGGTCGGCGAGTCCGGTGACGTTGGCGCACAGGAACCAACCGGCAAGCAGCAGCGTGGTGTCGATCCCCTCGCCCGCGACGGCGAACACGGCCAGGAACACGGCTGCCGCTGCCGCGCCCGGCAGCCGGTGGCCCACGCGGGAGGCCGTGTGCACCGCGCCGACGACGGGCAGCGCGCTCGCGGCGCCCGGCTCCGCGAGCACCACGTATCCCGACAGGAGCAGCGTGGTGACCACGAGGACCACGCGCGGCACCGGACGGTAGCCGGCCAGGGCGAGGGATCCCGCGGCCGCCAGAGCGAGGGCGGGCCACGCCGCGCCCTCCGGGGCCGACGCGATCACCAGCGCGGCGACGACCAGCGCGAGGGCCGCGTCGCCGAGCCTTCCGCGCCAAGTCACCGGTGGCTGCGCCCTGTTGGACCCCGTCACGTCGGCTGCCACGGCACCCCACCTCCCGTATACGTGCCTCGCACGCGCACCCTAGACGCGGCCGCGTCCGCCGCACGTCATCCCCCGGCACCGATTCCGGGCTACTCCCTGCGCAGTAGTCCCCGTCGCGCACCGCCCCGATCGCACCAGCCGCAGGTCGGTCCGGGTGTACGACGACTTCGGGCCTGCCCGCAGCCAGCATCAAGGGCATCGACAGGCGCCGGTTCCGCAGCCGGAAAGGCGCCTTCGGACAACGACCCGGAGGCTTTGATGCCCAGTCCGTTCCGCCACACACATCCCACCCCGCCCAGGTCGGCCACCGGCCGTACCGCCGAGGTCTACGCGCAGATCGGCGCGGACTTCGGCATGGACAAGCTGGCCACGTTCCAGGTCCTTTCGCCGTCGTACGAACTCCTCTCCGCCGCCTGGTCGTTGATGCGCGAGTCCCTGCTCAGCGGCGAAGGCTCGCGGGTGGGCAAGGAGATCGCCGCGTTCGGTGTCTCCGAGGCCAACCGCTGCCGGTTCTGCGTGGACGCGCACACGATGCTGCTGCACGCGACCGGTGAACACCGGCTCGCGGAGCTGCTCGCGAGCGGCGGCCTGCCCGAGGAGGAGAAGCAGGCGCGGATCCTGGCCTGGTCGAAGGAGACCCGCGAGCCGGCCAAAGTGGCCGCCCCGCCCGTGCCGGACGTCGAGCGGCCTTCGTACATCGGCACCGCGCTCGCCTTCCACTTCATCAACCGGATCGCGTCCTCGCTGCTGACCGAAGACCTGCTGCCGGGCGGCGCGCAGAAGTACCGCGCGGTGCGCAGCATCGCCGGGCGTTCACTGTCGCGCGCGGTGCGCCGTACGCCCGAGCCGGGCCTCAGCCTCGCGCTGCTCACGCACCGCGCGGCGGGTCCCGCCTGGGCGGCCGGGACTCCGGTCGGCAGCGCGTTCGCGGCGTTGCGCGGCGCCGCTCTGATGGGTGCCGGGCTGCTCGACGAGGACGACCGGAAGTACGTCGAGGCTCAGGTCTCCCGGTGGAGCGGCGAGCATCCGCCGGCCGACTGGCCAGAACTTCCCGCCCGCGAGGACCGCCCCGGGGCCCGTGTCGCCCTGCTCGCGGCGCTGGCTCCGTACGCGCTCACCGCCCAGGACGTGGCGGCCTGGCGCACCCCTCAGCACAGCGACCACTGCCTTGTGCACCTGGTCGGCTACGGCGCCTTCCTCGCCGTGGACCGCATCGCGGCCGCCTTCGAGACCGCCTGCGCGCCCTCGGCCGAAACCTCCTTCGGCACCACCTTCGACACCTCCCTCGCCCCTTCCCTCGACACCTCCCAGGAGACGCGATGACCACGCACCTGTCCCAGTCCGCCGTGTGGAACGGCCCGCTCGGTGCGCATTGGGCCGCCTTTCCCGAGCGCTACGAGGCGCTCATCGACAGCTACGACGAAGCTCTGTTCGAGGCCGCGGCGATCCGGCCCACCGACCGGGTGCTCGACGTCGGCTGCGGCCCGGGTTCCACCGCCCGTCGCGCCGCCAGAATCGCCACGCGCGGCCGTGTGCTCGGCGTGGACATCTCCGCGCCGATGCTGGAGCGGGCGCGCTCGGAGCTGCTGCCCAACCTCTGGTACGAACAAGGCGACGCGCAGACGCACCCCTTCACTCCCGGTGCCTTCGACGTGCTGATCAGCCGGGGCGGGGTGATGTTCTTCGAGGATCACCGGGCGGCGTTCGCGCATCTCGCCGAGGCGCTCGCGCCGGGCGCCAGGATCGCGTTCATCTGCCCTCAGCCGGTGGACCCGCAGAGCGCGGAGTCCCAGGTCTTCGGGCGGCTCGCCGAGCTGCGGCCCCCGGTCCCGGATCCGGTCGCGGCGGCGGCCCACCGGGCGATGGCCTCGATCTCCCGCCCCGAGCGGCTGCGCGAGGTGCTCGTGGACTTCGACAAGATCGACATACGACCGGTCCACGCGGCCTCCGTATACGGGAGCTCTCCCGAGGACGCCGTCGACTTCTTCCTCTCCCGAGGTCCTCGCACCGATGTGTCCGCCGAAGTGCGCGCGGCGATGGCGGAGGTGTTCACGCCCTACGCGGGCCCCCTCGGAGTGCGGCTGCCCACCAGTGTGTGGCTGGTGAGCGGGGTCCGGGTCTGACGCGGACGGGCCGCGCGGACCTTGGCTTGGGCTTCGGCGACGGCGTCGGCGTCGGCGTCGGCGTCGGCGTCGGCGTCGGCGGAGCGGTTACGTCAAGGACCGTCCACGACCGGCCCCATATGCGCCAATGTCGGGCAAAAACAGAACAACACCCAGGCTCCGGACAGGACATGAGCTAGGTCTCGTCCGGCTCCCCTGTTCCCCACGGCTGCACTTATGGCACTGTCATCCCTCACACCCCCGCTTTCTCGCGGCTGACCCCCGCGTTTCCCCCGCAGGAGGTGGACGCCATGCGTTCGCTGCCACTGCTGCTCGCCGGGCGCCTGCTGCCGGTCGTCGTTCTCGCCACGGCCGGCTGGGCCCTGACGAGCGGCCCGTACGCTCCCGACGACGCACAGCCGGCTGCCGCGCCGCAGCCCGCGGCCACGGCGAAGTCCGTCGACTACGCGAAACCGCCCGCACCCTGTGGCGCCATCGAGGCGGCCGTGGTCAAGAAGCTGGTGCCGGGCGCCAAGCCGGCGGGCAAGGAAATAGAGCTCACCGATCCCGACCGGCGCCGCACCTGCTCGTGGAGCGCGCTGGAGAAGTTCGACTACCGCTGGCTCGATGTGTCCTACGAGGTCTTCGACAATCAGAAGGCCGCCGAAGCCGCGTACAAGAAGCGCGATCTCGACAACGGGCAGCCGCTGAAGGACCTCGGTGACACCGCCGCGCTCGCCGTCGCGCTCACCACCAAGGACAAGCAGCAGACCCGCGAGGCCGTGGTGCTCGCGCGCTCGGGCAACGCGCTGGTGACCGTCACGTACAACGGCTGCGACTTCGAGTCCCGCAAGGCGCCGAGCGCCTCGTCGATACAGGCGGGCGCCGAGGAAGCGGCCCGTGCGGCGATGAAGGAGCTCGCCGCACAGGCCTGAGGTCTCAGGTGTGGTGCGCGTATGCGTGGGTGAGCTGGTCCATCCGGTCCTCGGCCGCGGCGAGTTCGGACCGCCAGCCGTCGAGTGACCCGTGATGGCGCGGGTCCGTGCGGGCACGGCTCAGTTCCTCGTGGAGACGGGCGATGCGCTGATGGGCCCGGCGGCGTGCGATGTGCACGGCGTTGCGGTCACCGGCGGGTGCGCAGGCGCCGTACTCGGCCAGGTCCTGTTCAAGGGCGCCGAACTGGCGGCGTATCCGGGCCGGCAGTTCGTCCGGCCACAGCAGGTAGCCGAAGGCGAGGGCGATCGCACAGCCGATGAGGACGTCGAGCATGCGGTAGCCGGCCAGCGACTCGCCCTGGTGCCCCATCGCGTCGGCGAGCAGGATCATGATCGGCGTCAGGAACAGGCACTGCAGTACGTAGGTGCGCCGGCCGACCGCCTGCAGCGAGGCAAGCAGCACCGCGATCACGGGGATCCGCCACCAGCCGTCCGGTACGAGGGCGAGGATGCCGGCCCCGACGAGGACTCCGCCCAGGGTGCCGAGTCCGCGCAGGAGCACACGGGCGGTCACGGTTCCGAGGTCGGGCCGCAGAACCAGGGCGACGGTGACCACGAGCCAGGGCGACTTGGGCAGTCCGGACAGGGAGGCCACGGCCTGGGCCACCGCGATACCGGCGCTCAGACGTACGGCGAAGCTCCAGGTGGCGGGGGTGCGCAGGACGTCGTCGAGGACGGTGCGCAGACGGCGGAGGGGGGCGGGGTGCGGGCCCAGGCGGTCGCGGCCGGGGGGTGGGTCGAGGGGGCCGCGGCCAGGAGGTGGGTCGAGGTGGCCGCCGCGTAGCGCCGGGCCGTCGAGCGCCGCTTCCCGCAGCGCACGGTCGAGGGGGCCCTCGCCCGGCGGATCCCACGGTGCGGGTGTCCCGTGACTGTCGGCGAGGGCGCGCAGCCGCGCCGCGTACCGCTCACGCACCTCCGGCGCCGCGTCCCGTACGGAGGGCAGCGCGGCGAGCACGGCGATCAGTGCGTCGAGCCGGGCGACGAGGCGTCCGACCGGGGACCGCGGTGCGGGTGCGCGCAGCCGCCGCACCACCAGCAGGTCGTACGCCTGGTCCATCACCGCTGTCAGCCGCCGCCGGGCCTCCCGCCGCTGGTCAGCGGGGGCCGCGGGGGCCGCGACAAGATCCGCGGCGGCGCGGTAGGCGGCGGCCACCGTCGCCCGCTCGGCGCGATGGCGCTGCGCCGGCCACCCCGCGAGCGACATCAGGGCCAACGGCACACCGCCCACGAAGAACAGCAGCGGCAGCTTCCACCAGGGCTCGTCCGTCGGCATACCGAGACCGCTGACCGAGGCGAGCAACAGCACGAGTCCGGACAGCGAACTGACCGGTCCGATACGGGAGATCAGCGCCGAGACCAGCGCGACGCAGCCCATGAGCAGGATCTCCGCCCAGGCCTGACCGCCCGCGAACCGCCCCAGGCACAACCCGACGGCGCTGGCCAGCTGCGGCCAGAACAGATTCAGGGCCCGTACGCGATAGGGCGCCGAGGAGTCGTCGAGCGCCGCACCGTAGGCGCCGAGCGCGGCGACCGCGCCGTACGCCGGATGTCCGGTGGCCAGACCGATGGCGAGCGGCACGGAGATCCCGATGGCGCCGCGGATCGCGAGCGGCCGGTCGACGGGCAGTGCGCGCGGGCGCAGCGCGTGGCCGGCCCAGGCGGTCCAGGCGGTTCGTGCGCCTGGCATCAGTACAGGGTCCCCATCGCCTGACGCACCTCGGTGAGGGTCGCTTCGGCGACGGCGGTGGCGTGCTCGTTGCCCCGGTGCAGGATCTTGCGCAGATACGTGCGGTCGTCCGCGTATGCGGCACGGCGGGTGCGCATCGGGGCCAGGAAGGTGTTGACCGCCTCGGTCACCCGGCGCTTCAGAGCCGCCCCGCCGCCGTCGCCGAGCTCGTCGGCGATCGTCCGCGGGTCCCCGCCCTCGCACAGGGCGGCGAGCAGCACCAGGCTGGACACCTCGGGGCGGCTGTCCGGGTCGTACGTGATGTGCCGCTCGGCGTCGGTCTTCGCGCCCTTGATCAGCTTGGCGGTCTCGTCGGCCGTGGCGCCGAGCGCGATCGCGTTGCCACGGGACTTGCTCATCTTGGTGCCGTCGGTGCCGAGGAGCAGCGGGGCCTCGGAGAGCAGCGCGTCGGGGACGGGGAAGAGCGCGCCGTAGCGCTCGTTGAAGCGGCGGGCGACCGTGCGCGTGACTTCCAGGTGCGGGAGCTGGTCCTGGCCCACGGGCACGAGGTGCGCCTTGCAGAAGAGGATGTCGGCGGCCTGGTGCACGGGGTACGTGAACATCAGGCCGCTCACTGCGGACTGGCGCGAGTGGGCGATCTCGTCCTTGACCGTGGGGTTGCGCTGCAGTTCGGAGACGGAGACCAACGACAGGAAGGGCAGCAGGAGTTGGTTGAGTGCGGGGATCGCGCTGTGGGCGAAGACCGTGGAGCGCTCGGGGTCGATCCCGATGGCCAGGTAGTCCAGCAGCAGCTCCTCGACGATCTCGGCCTGCCGCTCGGCGACGTCCCGGTCGGTGAGCACCTGGTAATCGGCGACCAGGACGAAGGTCTCGACACCGGCGTCCTGGAGTCTGACGCGGTTACGGAGGGTGCCGAAGTAGTGGCCGAGATGGAGGGGGCCGGTGGGACGGTCGCCGGTGAGTACGCGGAAGCGTCCGGGGTCGGCCTTGATCTGCTGCTCGAGCTCGGCGCTGCGGCGCTGGGCGACGGAGATGCCGGCGGTGCTGAGGCTGGTGTCGGTGATCGTGTCGGTCTGCATGGCTGCTCTCCTGCCGCGAGGTGGTGGATGTCCGGGCCGGGACGGGCCGAGAGGTCACCTGCGCGCAGGGGTCCGGGCCGTCCGTTTCGGTACGGCCCGGGGTGTGTCTGATCTGTGGCCGCTCCCTAAGTGGAGCGCCACCAGCGCAGACAGCACGTGATCGACATGGGTTCACCGTACGGCAAGGGATGCTGTGGCCGCATCGGTCTTTCTGCCGATGTCGGGGGCTCGCGTGGGGTGCGGGTGAGGGTGGGTGGGGTACGGGGGTACCTGCGAAAACAGGTCGGGCGCGGATGCGCCGACGCGTAGGATCACCGGCCATCACACCGATCCGGGGGGATCCCATGCAGCCCAAGACCGGCACCGTACGTGCCGTGAACCGCCTGACGCGGCGCTGGGCCGCGGCCCTGCCCGGGCAGGAGTCCACCGCCTTCTCGGCGCCGAGTCTGTGGCCGCTGCTCGCGCTGCTCGCCGATCCAGCCGCCGGGCCCGCCCGGGAGGAGCTGGAGGAGGCGATCGGGGTGCGGGCGGAGAGTGCGGTGCGCATGGTGCATGAGCTGCTCGATGCCTTCGCCGGGATCCGGGGGACGCACACCGCGCTCGGTTTCTGGACCTCGGAAGGGCTGCCGCTGCATCCGGAGTGGACGCTGCGGCTGCCCAGCGGCCTGACCGGTGTTCTGGACGCCGATCCGGCCGTCAGCCAGGAACGGCTCGACGCGTGGGCGGCGGAGCACACCGACGGGCTGATCAACTCGATGCCCACGAAGATCGACGAGACGACCCGGCTCGTGCTCGCGGGTGCGCAGTTGGTGCGCACCCGCTGGCTCCGCCCGTTCACCGAGACCCTGATGTGGGCGCACGAAGGACCGTGGCGGGACCGCCCCCTGGTGGGGCTGTACCGCTCCTCGTCCCTGCTCGACCGGCTCTCCGTCGTCGAGACCCCGTCCGGACCGCTGACCGTTGTGAAGGTCATGGGCAGTACAGGCGTGGATGTACATCTGCTGCTCGGGCCCGAGGAGTGGGCACCGGCCGAGGTCCTCACCCAGGGCATCAGGTCCCTGCACGGTGACGCGGTCACCGGGGACCGGCTGCCGCTCGGCGAGCCGGGCCCGGGAGTCTCGGTGCGCAACGTACGCAGCCTCCGGCCCGGGAAGCCTCAACTACGCGTCACCACCAGCCCGTTCCGTATCGACGTGCGGCACGACCTGATGCAGCAGGCCGCACTGTACGGCCTCGGCACGGCCTCCGACCGGAACCGCGGGCACTTTCCCGGCATCGGACCGCACCCGCTGGCGGTCCAGGAGGCCGCCCAGTCGGCACTCGCCGTGTTCGACGCCAAGGGCTTCGAATCCGCGGCCGTCACGGTCGTCCCCGCGGCGGCCGGCGGCGCTCCGCCGGAGCCGCGGTACACAGTGCGCCAGGTCGCAGCGGACTTCGACCGCCCCTTCGGCTTCCTCACCGTCCACCGCACCTCCCGCCTGGTGCTCACCGCCGGCTGGGTCGCCCACCCGGTCCCGTACTCCGCGGACGACCGCCACTAAGGGGTGGAGTACGCCTCCGCGGCGATCGCCGCGGAGGCGTGATTCCTTGACGGCCGCTCCCCACTCGGTGCACTCGGGGGTCCTTTCCCGGTAGCGGCGCTTGCCGCGCACGGTGACCCGAGTGCTGTCGCCGACGCTCGTCGCGTACGGGTGCGGGCCGAGCACCGTCGCGACGCGGAAGAACACCAGGTGGGGGCGAAAACAGGCCGGCATGGCCGACACCCGCCGCGGAGCTCAATTGCCGCCCTCACCAGGGCACTTGCCGTGCGTCACCCCCGCACCGACCCCGCCCCACATCTGCTAATCCGTATTACTCCTGCTGCAACACCCTTGACGCGGCGCGTGATCCGCACCTAGCTTCCTCGGCATCTGCTCCAAGCAATACGTATTAGCCACTCAACGTGAGGGGTCTCCTCCCCATGCCTCAGGCTCCCGGCCGGCTCACCCAGCGGGATATCGCACGGCTCGCGGGTGTCAGCCAGACCACGGTGTCGCTGGTGCTCAACAACCGGCCCGACGCGGCACGTATCGCACCCGAGACACGGGACCGTGTGCTCCGGGTGATCCGCGAGACCGGTTACGCGGCCGATCCGCTGGCCCGCCGGATGCTCAAGCAGCTCAACCAGATCCTCGGCGTCTTCACGTACGAGCCGGTGTTCCCCTCGACGAGCGCCGACTTCTACTACCCGTTCCTGCGCGGGATCGAGGAGAGCGCCGAGCTCAGCGGCTGCGATCTGCTCCTTTTCACCAGCGCTCCGGTGCAGGACGGGATCCGGCGGATCTTCCACGAGAACAACCGGCTGCGGGTGGCCGACGGCTGTGTCCTGCTCGGCCGGGAGATCCCGTCCGCGGAGCTCAGCCGGCTGGTCAGCGAGGACTATCCGTTCGTCTGCGTCGGACGGCGCGACGACGCTGACGGCCTCGCGGTGCCGTACGTGGGCGCCGACTATGTGGCCGCGACGGCCGAACAGGTGGACCGGGCGCGGGAGTTGGGCCATGAGCGGTTCGCGTTCGTGGGGCCGGGCGCGGGCGCCGAGTCCTCGGCGGACCGTCTCGAGGGCTTCCGCAGGGCGGCCGGCGACGATGCGCTGCATGTGGGCGTGGAGTTGCCGGAGCCCGCGGAACGGTTGGAGCGGATTCTCTCGGTGGGGGTCACGGCGGTGTTCGTCGAGTTCCTCGCGGACGCCGTCGAGCTCACCCGGGCCGCGGCCACGCTCGGGATGAGCGTCCCCGAGGACCTCTCGGTGATCGCCCTCGGCGATCCCACCACGCCCGTCGACGCACCGCTCGACTACACGGGCTTCACCATCCCCCGCCAGGAGATGGGCCGCCAGGCGGTCGACCTGCTGACGGAGATGCTGCACGGCCAGGCGTCGGTCACCCAGCGGCTGCTGGCCTGCCGGCCTGTGGCGGGCGAGACCCTCGCGCCGCCGCGACAGCCCTGATCCCCGTACGAACCCATCTGTGGTCACCGCACCACCGCACCACCCTGCACAAGTTCCCTCCGCACAAAGGAGACCCATGCAAGCGGACGTCCTCGTCATAGGCGGCGGCACCGGTGGAGTCGCGGCGGCGCTCGGCGCGCTGCGGGCCGGCCGGAGCGTGCTGCTCACCGAGGAGTACGACTGGCTCGGCGGGCAGCTCACCAGTCAGGCCGTGCCTCCGGACGAGCACACCTGGATCGAGCAGTTCGGCGCGACCGCCTCGTATCGCGCGCTGCGTGAGGGCGTACGCGACTACTACCGGCGCCATTACCCGCTGACCGAGGCGGCGCGGGCCCGCCGCGACCTCAACCCCGGTGCGGGATACGTCAGCCGCCTCTGTCACGAGCCGCGGGTCTCGGTAGCCGTGATCGACGCGATGCTCGCGCCCTACCGCGGCTCGGGCCGGCTCACCGTCCTGCAGCCCTACCGTCCGGTGGCCGCCGAGACGGACGGCGACCGGGTCACCTCGGTCACCGTCGAACACCGCGACACGGGCGAGCGGCTGACGCTCACCGGGTCCTACGTGCTCGACGCCACCGAGACCGGGGAGCTGCTGCCGCTGACCGGCACGGAGTACGTCACCGGGTTCGAGGCGCAGTGCGACACCGGGGAGCCAAGCGCCCCCGACACCGCCCAGCCGCTGAACATGCAGGCCGTCTCGTACTGCTTCGCGCTCGACCACGTCGACGGCGACCACACGATCGACAAGCCCGCCTCGTACGACTTCTGGCGCTCCTACGAACCGTCCTTCTGGGGCGCGCCGCTGCTCTCCTTCAAGGCTCCGCACCCGCGCACCCTGTCGCTCGTCGAGCGCGGGTTCACGCCGAACCCCGGGGACGATCCGCTGTCCGTCGTCGCTGATCAGCGGGTCAGCGGCGGAGATATGAACCTGTGGACGTTCCGGCGGATCGCCGCGCGCGAGATGTTCACGCCGGGCGCGTACGAGAGCGACATCACGCTGGTCAACTGGCCGATGATCGACTATCTGGAGGGTCCGGCGATCGACGTGCCGGATGCCGCGGAGCACTTGGCGCGGGCCAAGGAGCTGTCGTTCTCGATGCTCTACTGGATGCAGACCGAGGCCCCGCGTGCGGACGGCGGTACCGGCTTCCCGGGGCTGCGGCTGCGCGGCGACGTCACCGGCTCCGCGGACGGTCTCGCGCAGGCCCCGTACCACCGTGAATCGCGTCGTATCCGCGCCGAGTACACGGTCGTCGAGCAGGATCTCTCGCTCGACGTACGCGGTGGAAAGGGCGCCGTGAACTACGGCGACACGGTCGGGATCGGGATGTACCGGATCGATCTGCACCCCTCGACCGGTGGCGACAACTACATCGACGTGCCCTCCAGCCCGTTCGAGATCCCGCTGGGCGCGCTGATTCCGCAGCGCGTGGAGAACCTGCTGCCCGCCTCCAAGAACCTCGGCACCACCCACGTCACCAACGGCTGCTACCGCCTGCACCCCGTCGAATGGAACATCGGCGAGGCCGCCGGCCTGCTCGCGGCCCACTGCGTCGAGCTCGGGCTCACCCCGCGCGCGGTGCGCAACTCCCCCGAACGGCTCGAGACCTTCCAGCGTCTGCTCACCTCGCACGGTGTGGAGCTGCGCTGGCCCGACATCAGCGGCTACTGATCAGGAGCACCCCTCATGCGCAAGCAGACCCGCATCGCTCTCTCCGCACTCGCCGCCGCTTCGGCTCTGGCGCTCACCGCGTGCGGCGGCGGTTCCGACACCGCCTCCGACGGTCCCGCGAACCTGCGGATGACCGTCTGGTCCGGCTCCCCCGAGCACCTGAAGCTGCTCAACGGGATCGCGGACGAGTACCGCAAGGCGAACCCGGACGTGAAGTCCATCAAGTTCGACGTGCTGCCGCTGGAGAACTACACGACCACGCTGACCACGCAGATAGCCGGCGGCAAGTCCCCCGACCTTGCGTGGATCTTCGAGAACTCGGCGGCGGACTTCGTCTCCTCGGGCGCGCTCGCCGAGGTCCGGGTCGACGACGAGAAGGACGTCCTGCCGTCCGCGAAGAAGATCTGGGAGCAGGACGGCAACCTGTACGCCTACCCCTTCTCCACCTCGCCGTTCGGTGTGTTCGTCAATACCGACATGCTGAAGAAGGCCGGGCAGCCCACGCCGGCCGAGCTGATGGCTCAGGGCAAGTGGAACTGGGACGAGGCCTCGAAGCTCGGCGCCGCGGTGCACGACAAGACCGGCAAGACCGGCATCGTGATCCGCGACTTCGACTACAAGATGTGGGACAACCTCGCCCAGTACTGGGGCGGTTGGGGTGCGCAGGCCTGGAGCGAGGACGGGAAGACCTGCGGCTTCGACAAGCCGGAGATGGTCGCGGCGATGACCTCGCTGCACAAGGCGGTCTTCGAGGACGAGTCGATGCTCGCGCCCGGCACCAGCGCCGACTTCTTCGCGGGTGAGTCCGCGATGACGGTGACGCAGATGAGCCGTGCCTCGCTGCTCTCGGACAAGTTCACGTGGGACTTCGTGCCGCTGCCCGAAGGTCCCAAGGGCGAGTACGACGTGATCGGGCAGGCCGGGATCGCGCGCCTCACCAAGAGCGCGCACCCGAAGGAGGCCGACGGCTTCCTGGAGTTCCTGACCAACAAGGAGAACTCGGCCAAGCTCGGCGCCTATTTCCCGCAGGCCCGCAGCTCGCAGCTGGAGGCCGCGGCGCTCGCCAAGTCCCAGCCGAAGCTGAGCGAGAAGCAGTTGGCGGACGTGGTGATCGACGGGATCCAGAAGGGCAAGGTCAAGCCGGTCCACATCGGGCAGGCGGAGATCAACGACGCGGTGCGCGGCGCCCTCGACCCGCTGTGGAAGAAGGACGCCGACGTGCAGAAGGTGCTGCAGGGCGTCTGCACGGCGATCAAGCCTCTGCTGGAGCAGTGAGCCCTTCATGAAGACCCTCGAACGACCCCGCACCCCCGCCGCCGGCAGGCCCGGCGGCGGGGCGGGCGGGCGGCCCCGTACCGAGCGGCCGTTCTGGACGGCAAGGCGCCGTGACCAGCTGGCCGGCTATCTCTTCATCGCGCCGCAGCTCGTCGGCGCGGTCCTCTTCGTGCTGATCCCGCTCGGCCTCGTCGTCTGGTACAGCTTCCACGAGTGGAACGTCCTCGCCGACACCTTCCGCTCGGTGGGCGGCGACAACTACCGGAAGCTGCTCGACGACCCGAAGCTGCCGGGCGTGCTGAAGTCGACCGCCTACTTCTCCATCGGTCTGGTCGTCCTCAATCTCTCCCTGGCGCTCGCCCTCGCCGTACTCCTCAACCAGAAGCTGCGCGGCAGCGTGTTCTTCCGCACCCTGTTCTTCTCACCGGTGGTCGTCTCGCTGGTCGCGTGGACGATCGTGTGGGGCTTCCTGCTGCAGAAGAACGGCGGCATCAACGCGGGCCTCGACCTGTTCGGCGTCGAGGGCCCCAACTGGCTGCGCAGCGAAGGCACTTCGATGGCCTCGGTGATCGTCGTGCAGGTGTTCAAGAACGTCGGCCTGAACATGGTGCTGTTCCTCGCCGCGCTGCAGGGCGTGCCGCGTGAGCTGTACGAGGCGGCGACGATGGACGGCGCGGGGCGCTGGCGGCAGTTCTGGAAGATCACGCTGCCGATGATCAGCCCGACCGTACTGCTCACCTCGATCATCACGGTCGTCGGATCGCTCCAGGTGTTCGCGCAGATCGCGGTGCTCACGCAGGGCGGACCCAACAGCTCCACGACCGTCCTCGTCTACTACCTCTACCAACAGGCCTTCAAGTTCCATCACTTCGGATACGGCGCCACGCTCTCGGTCCTGCTCTTCGTGATCGTGCTCGTGCTGACCGTGATCCAGTGGCAGATGCGCAAGAAGTGGGTCTTCCATGAGTCGTAAGCTCTCGCCGCGCGCCAAGCTCGTGCTGTACGGGGTGCTTCTGGTCCTGTGCGTCCCGTTCGTCTTCCCGACGTGGTGGATGGCCAGCTCCTCGCTGAAGCCGGTGAGCGAGGTGTTCGCCTTTCCGCCGTCGCTGCTGCCGACGAGTCCCACGGCCTCCGCGTACGAGAAGGTCTTCGAGCTGCAGCCGTTCGGGCAGCAGTACTTCAACAGCATGTACATCGCGGTGGCCGTGACGCTGGGCACGCTGGTCGTCTCGTCGATGGCCGGCTACGCCTTCGCCAGGATCCGCTTCCGGGGCCAGAACGTGCTGTTCCTGGTGGTGCTCATGGGCCTGCTCATCCCGTCCGAGGTCACGATCGTTCCGCTGTTCCAGATGTTCAACGACTGGGGAATGATCGACACGCACTGGCCGCTGGTCCTGGTGCCGATCCTGGGCGCGCCCAGCGTGCTCGCGACCTTCATCATGCGGCAGTTCTTCATCGCGCTGCCGGGTGAACTGGAGGAGGCCGCGCGGATGGACGGCCTGGGGCGGTTCGCCATCTACTGGCGGATCGCGATGCCACTGGCCCGTCCGGCGCTCGCCGCGGTGGCGATCTTCACCTTCCTGCACAGCTGGAACCTGTATCTGGAACCGATCGTGTATCTGACCAGCCCGGAGATGTTCACGCTCCCGCAGGCGCTGACGCAGTACGTGGACGCGTACGGCGGCCCGATGTGGAACGTCCAGCTGGCGGCCGCCTCACTGACGGCGTTCCCGGTACTTGCGGTGTTCGTGTTCGCCCAACGGCAGTTCGTGGAGGGGCTGGCTCATACGGGGCTGAAGTAGCCCGTGGGGTACGGGTACGAGGGCGGGCTCCTCGCACCCGTACCCCACGGAAAACCAGTGGCCGCGGTGAACGACGCGCGAGAAGAATCCCGGTGCATGACTCTGCTGACCCACTGGCCGCTCGCCGGGCTGCGGTTGACCACACCGCGCCTTGAGCTGCGTCTGCCGGACCTCGAAGAACTTGCCGCGTTGGCCTCGCTGGCCGCCGACGGAGTGCATGATCCGGACGTGCAGCCGTTCACCGTCGCGTGGACCGATGCCACCCCTGAGGTGCGCGCTCGCAGCGTGGTCCAGTACCACTGGAGCCGCTGGAGCGACTGGCGGCCGGGGAACTGGGAGTTGAACCTGGTGGTGCTGCGCGACGGAGTGGTCGTCGGCACGCAGGGCGTGAGCGGCCGTGACTTCGGAATCTGCCGCGAGGTGGCTACCGGGTCCTGGCTGGGCCGGGCCTATCAAGGACAGGGTCTCGGCACGGAGATGCGGACGGCCGTGCTGCAGCTCGCCTTCACCGGACTCGGCGCGAAGGAAGCCGCCTCCGGGGCATTCGCCCACAACGCCGCCTCACGGGCGGTGTCGCGCAAACTCGGCTACCGCGAGGACGGCATCGAGCGGCATTCCGTACGCGGGGAAGCCGCCGTGATGCACCGCCTCCGCCTCACCGCCGAGCAGTGGGAACCCCGGATCCCGGTGCAGATGGCGGGGCTGACGCAATGCCTGCCGTGGTTCGGCCTCGAGGGCGGCCCGGGCAGCGGCGCCTAGACTCGCGATCATGTCGGCAACAGATTCCCTCGCCATCGGCCAACGCTCCCTGGGCGACCCTGACATCCGCTACCCCCTGTGGCCGCCTCTGCTCAAGGGCTGCCCGCGCACCAGCTCGGACACCATGTCGTACCCCGTGGAAGTGGAGTACGACATGGCGCGGGTGCCCGAGGGCTTCGGAACCGCCGCCGGCACCGGGCTCGACCGCTGGGCCCCTCTGCTGCCCCCGCTGCACGCCCCGTCACTGGGCGAGGGCGGGACGCCGCTGGTCGGCATCGCCGACGGGCTGTACATCAAGGACGAGTCGCAGAACCCCACGTGGAGCCACAAGGACCGGCTCAACCGCTGCACCGTCAGCGCCGCCCTCGGCGCCGGTGCGCCCGGGATCGTGGTGGCCTCCTCCGGGAACCACGGCGCCTCGGCCGCGGCGTACGCGGCGCGTGCCGGGCTGCGCTGCGTGGTGCTCGGATCGGCCGGACTGCCGCCCGCCGTCGCATCGTTCCTCTCCGCGTACGGCGCCGTGGTGCTGCCCGTACCGGTCGAGCACCGCTGGCCCCTGACCGAGCGCATCGTCGACGAGTTCGGCTACTTCCCCGTCAGCAATCTCACCCCGTTCCACACGGGCAGCTCTTTCGGGCCCGAGGGCTACAAGACGGTCGCGTACGAGATCGCGGCCGAACTCGGCGCTCCCGGCGCGGTGTTCGTGCCGACCGGCTACGGCGAGCTGCTCTTCGGTATCTGGAAGGGGTTCAGCGAGCTCCGACAGCTCGGCCGGATCGACCGTGTCCCGCCCCTGTACAGCTGCGAACCGGCTGCGGGCGGCCCGCTGGCGGCGGCGATCCGTCAAGGTGTGCCCGCGACCGGCGTCCCGGTCGGTGCCACGGACGCGTACGGCATCGACTGCCCGGTGAACGGCTACCGCGGGGTCGTCGCCGTGCAGGGCAGCGGGGGAAATCCGCTGCTGGTGGACGACGCGCAACTACGCGCCGCACAGGCCGAGTTGGCGGCCAAAGGGCTGTGGGTTGAGCTTTCGGCCGCTGCGGGGCTCGCGGGGCTGAGGTCGGCCGCCGGCGTTCCCGAGTCGTTCGACGGGCCTGTCGTCTGCGTCAGTACGTCGAGCGGATTCAAGGACATCACCGTCGGCCGACAGGGGACTTTGGGGCCGGTCGATCCGTCCTGGGACGCTGTCCGCGCACGGCTCGACGCGGCAGGGATCAAGGCCGTCTGAGGTCCGCGCACCGCCTCACACCTCCCCCAGCCCCGGCAGGTCCGGCACCCCGCGCAGCTCGTCGAGCACGGCCCGCACCGCCGCGCGCGGAGGCACGCCGCCGCGCAGTGCGGCCGTGATGCGGCGGGTCACCGGGGTGGCGAGCGGGCGGGTGGCGAGGCGGTAGCGGGGGTCGACCGCGAGGCCGGGGAGGAGGGCGATCGACAGGCCCGCCTCCACGTGCTGCAGGGACATCAGATAGTTGCTGAAGCGGCACACCACTCGGGGTTCGAAACCGGCCTGGCGGCACAGGCGCAGGGTCAGGTTGGCCATGTAGGAGTGCGGGATGTCGAACGCCCAGGACTCCTGCGCGAGCGTCGAGAGGTCGACGGGACCGCGTCCGGCGGCGGCCGGATGGCCGACCGGGAGCACCACGAGGATCGGGTCCGTGGCCAGGTGGACGAGGTCGAGGTCGGGGCCGAGCGGCAGTTCGCCGAAGTCCGTGGTGGTGATCACCAGATCCGCGTCTCCCGTGCGCAGGGCCGGGACGCTCGCATGCGGTTCGAGTTCCAGCAACTCGACGTCCAGGTGCGGATGTTCACGTACGAGCCGGGTCACCGCCGGCACCGCCATGCTGTGGATCGCGCTCTGGAAGGCACCGAGGCGGACGAGCCCCGACGGCTCCTCGCCGAAGCCGCGCAGCTCAGCCTCGATGCTGTCCATGTGGTCGAGAAGCACCCGCGCCCGGCGGGCGAGGATCAGTCCGGCCGAGGTCAACCTCACTCTGCGTCCGGTCCGTTCGAGCAGCCGGGTGCCGGTCTCGGACTCGAGCACCGCCAGCTGCTGGGACACGCTGGAGGGGCTCATATGCGCGGCCTGGGCCACGGCTCGTACGGTCCCGAGTGTGTCCAGCCGGCTGAGCAGCCGCAGCCTCCAGGGGTTCATCACGTCCGGCATCCTTGTACGGATCCGCCGTACAGGAAACCCGGAATCGTGAGATGGACGCGATCCTCGGAGCGCACCTACCGTCGACGGCATGGCTGACACGACGCACTCCGCAGACCCGTTCTGGACCCATGCCGAGCGCCATCTCGTGCGCTACGGCGGCGAGTTCACCCGCGAGATCATCGAGCGCGCCGCCGGCAGTTTCGTGTACACGGCGGACGGCCGGAAGATCCTCGACTTCACCTCGGGCCAGATGAGCGCGATCCTCGGCCACTCGCACCCGGAGATCGTCGAGACCGTGCGGCGCCAGGTGGCGAGCCTGGACCACCTCTACAGCGGGATGCTCAGCCGCCCGGTGGTCGAACTCGCCCGCCGCCTGGCCGAATCGCTGCCCGCGCCACTGGAGAAGGCTCTGCTCCTGACGACGGGCGCGGAGTCCAACGAGGCCGCGATCCGGATGGCCAAACTGGTCACCGGCAAGCACGAGATCGTGTCGTTCGCCCGCTCCTGGCACGGGATGACCCAGGCCGCCGCGTCCGCCACGTACAGCGCGGGCCGCAAGGGCTACGGGCCGTCCGCGCCCGGCAACTTCGCCATCCCCGCACCGAACGCGTACCGCCCCGACTTCACCACCCAGGGCGGCGCCCACGACTGGCGGCGCCAGCTGGACTTCGCGTTCGAGATGATCGACGCGCAGTCCACCGGCAGCCTCGCCGCGTGCCTGGTCGAGCCGATCCTCAGCTCGGGCGGCATCATCGAGCCGCCGCCCGGCTACTTCGCGGCCCTGCACGGCAAGTGCCGCGACCGCGGCATGCTGCTCATCCTCGACGAGGCCCAGACGGGGCTGTGCCGCACCGGGACCTGGTACGCCTTCGAGCGCGACGGTGTCGTACCGGACATCCTCACGCTCTCCAAGACCCTCGGCGCGGGCCTGCCCCTGGCGGCGGTCGTCACCAGCGCGGAGATCGAGCAGGAGGCGTACGAGCGCGGGTACTTGTTCTTCACCACCCACGTCTCGGACCCGCTGCCGGCCGCCGTCGGCAACACGGTCCTCGACGTGCTGGAACGCGACGCGCTCGACGAACGCGCCCGGTCCCTCGGTACGTATCTCCGCAAGGGGCTCGAAGAACTCGCGGACCGTCACGAGGTCGTCGGCGACATCCGTGGCCGGGGCCTGCTCGCGGGCCTCGAACTCGTCGTGGACCGCGAGACGAAGGAGTCCTCGGACGAGCTGGGCGCGCGCGTCACCCGCCGCTGCCTCGCGCTCGGCCTGCATATGAACATCGTCCAACTCCCGGGCATGGGAGGTGTGTTCCGTATCGCGCCGCCGCTGACCGCGAGCGAGGAGGAGCTGTCACTGGGGCTCGCGATCCTGGACGAGGCGATCGCCGACGCGACGGCCCCGACCACGTGACGGCCGCGACAGCCCCGACATCGTGACGGCCTCTGCTACCCCAGCGTGAGCCGCACCTCGTAGCGGTCCGCGCGATACGTCTCGTCGCTCGACTGGCACACCACCGCGCCGGCGTCACGCGACAGCCGGGAGGTGTGCAGCACCGCGGCCGCGCCCCTCAGGTCGAGAAGCTGCTTGTGCCGGGCGTCGGCGAGTGCCGCGCGGGCCGTGTAGTCGGCGGCGACCGGGGCATGGCCCGCGGCGCCGAGTGCGGCCCACAGGGACTGCGTGGTGAAGTCGGCCGCGGGCAGCTCCGGCGCCAGGGCCAGGGGTACGAGGTCGCGCGAGAAGCACACGGGCAGCCCGTCGAGATACCGCACCCGGTGCAGCTCGAAGACCTCCTCGCCCGTGGTGATCCGCAGCCGGTCGGCCTCCTGGGACAGTGCGGACCTGGTGCGGGCCAGCAGCACCCTGGCGGTGACGGACCGCCCGAGCGCCCGGTTGTGCTCGGCGAAGCCGACGGGCCCGATGGTGGCCGGCGCATGGCTGAAGCCGACCCGCCGTACCCGCCAGCCGCGCCGCTCGGAGGACTCGACGAGCCCCTCCTCCTGGAGCGCCTTGAGCGTGCGGCGCAGCGTGGACCGGCTGATCCCAAGCTGCTCGCACAGATAGCGCTCGGAGGGCAGCCGCTGCTCGGGGCCGAGCGCGCCCGTGGCGATGGCGTGCGCGAGGGCCTGCTGCGCGAGGACGTACGGGGGCTGGGCGCCGTCGGCGACCACGGGGCGGAATACCGGCTGCTCTGGCATGACCCTCCCACTGTGCCAGGCACCTGGGCGCCGAGGGTCTTGCGACCTGCCGAGGGCCTCCGGCCTGCCGAGGGTCTTCCGACCTCCCGTACAGGCACAAAGCCCACCGATCCATCTGGTATCTGTCTGGTACACATAAGAGGTCGACGCAAGGGGGGCCCGGGCGGTCGACACCCTCGTACCAGCCCCCTCCCTTCAGGAGCACCCCCCAACATGAGCAAGGCCATAGCCGACGCCCCCGCGAAGAAGCGGGGCGCCGGACTGATGCAAGGCATGCAGAAGATCGGCAAGAGTCTGCAGCTGCCGGTCGCCGTACTGCCCGCTGCCGCGATCCTCCTGCGCCTCGGCCAGGACGACGTCTTCGGCAAGGACGGACTGCACTGGGGCAAGGTCGCCGAGGTCTTCGCGACCGCGGGCAACGGCGTCTTCGCCAACCTTCCCCTGCTGTTCTGCGTCGGTGTGGCGATCGGCTACGCGAAGAAGGCCGACGGCTCGACCGCGCTCGCCGCACTCGTCGGTTTCCTCGTCTACAAGAACGTGCTCACCGCGTTCCCGGTCGACGGTTCGGTCACCGAGGCACTCCCCAAGGGCACACCGCAGGACCCGGGCGTCCTCGGCGGCATCATCATCGGTCTGCTCAGCGCGATCGTGTGGCAGCGGTTCCACAAGACGCGTCTGGTGGACTGGCTCGGCTTCTTCAACGGCCGTCGCCTCGTCCCGATCCTGATGGCCTTCCTCGGCACGGCGCTCGGTGTGGCCTTCGGTCTCCTGTGGGGTCCGATCGGCACCGCGCTGGCGAGCTTCAGCGACTGGCTGATGGGTCTCGGTGCGGTCGGTTCCGGCATCTACGGTGTGTTCAACCGCGGCCTCATCCCGGTCGGCATGCACCAGTTCCTCAACACGTTCTTCCAGCAGCAGGTGGGCTCGTTCACCAACTCGGCCGGTGAGGTCGTGCACGGCGAGATCCCGCGCTTCTTCGCGGGTGACCCCACCGCGGGCCAGTTCATGTCCGGCTTCTTCCCGATCATGATGTTCGGTCTGCCGGCCGCCGCGATCGCCATCGCGCACTGCGCCAAGCCGCACCGCCGCAAGGCCGTGCTCGGCATGATGGTCTCGCTCGCCCTGACCTCGTTCATCACGGGTGTCACGGAGCCGATCGAGTTCACCTTCCTGTTCCTCGCCCCGGCCCTGTACGTGGTGCACGCCGTACTCACCGGCCTCGCCATGGCGGTCACTTGGGGACTCGGCGTCCACGACGGCTTCGGTTTCTCGGCGGGCCTGATCGACTACCTGCTCAACTGGCACCTGGCCACCAAGCCGTGGCTGATCATCCCGATCGGCCTGTGCTTCGCGGCGGTCTACTACATCGTCTTCCGCTTCACCATCATCAAGTTCAATCTGCCGACGCCGGGCCGCGAGTCCGACGAGGAGATCGCCGAGATGGAGAAGCTCGGGACCTGACGCACACGGCGGCGGCCGTACGAACCGGCCGCCGCCCCTTCGACCGCCCGGCCGTACAGGCGGTGCGCAGCGTGGGGCTGCACACCGTTCACCTCCAGCCGGCCGGGCCTCGGCTGCCCCCGCAGTGCGCTGCGGGGGCAGCCGTGCGTCCGCTTGCGGGGACTAATCCCTGTCCTGAGGCGCGCTCCGTGACCCGGCCGAGAGCAGCAGATACAGCACGGAGGCCGAGGCGAGGCCGATCGCCCAGCCGTAGTCGGCCAGCGGTTTCAGGAAGGGGATCAGCCCGTCCTGCGGGAACGGCCCCTTCCCCGGAGCCGAGTGCGACCCGCCCACCGCGAGCAGCGCCCCCACCACGAAGGCAAGAACGGCCCGCCAGTTCCAGCCACCGCTGTACCAGTAGCGGCCCTCCTTCACGTACAACTCGACGAGTGCGAGCCGTGTACGGCGGATCAGCCAGTAGTCGGTGATGAGGATGCCCGCGACCGTGCCGAGCAGACCGCCGACGACTCCCAGCCAGACGAAGATGTAGAACTCCGGCGTGGAGATCAGCTTCCACGGGAAGATCAGCACTCCGACCACACCCGTGATCAGCGCGCCCGTGCGGAAGCTGATCAGGCGCGGGGCCAGATTCGACAGGTCGTACGCGGGTGAGACGACGTTGGCCGCGAGGTTCACCGAGATCGTCGCCACCAGGACGGTGATCAGCGCGAAGACCAGACCGAAGGCGTTGTCGGCCTTCGCGGCGAGCGGGATCGGCTCCCAGATGGGTTCGCCGTAGATCGCCTGGGAGCCCGAGGTCACCAGGACCGACATGAACGCGAAGAGCGTCATGGTCGTGGGCAGGCCGAGCGTCTGTCCCCACACCTGCGCACGCTGGCCGCGGCCGAAGCGGGTGAAGTCGGGGATGTTGAGACTGAGCGTCGACCAGAAGCCGATCATGCCCATGAGAGCCGGGAAGAAGACCGGCCAGAAGTCCGCGCCCCAGCCGAGCGTCGAGGGCTGGTCGAGGAGCGGGCCGAAGCCGCCCGCCTTGTTCGCGATCCAGATCAGGAGCACCAGCGCGCCCAGGAGCACGAAGGGCGCGGCCCAGTTCTCGAAGCGGCGCAGGGTCTCCATGCCCCGGTGGATGATGGCGAGTTGGAGCAGCCAGAACAGGCCGAAGCAGACCCACAGGGCCCAGGGCTGACCGCCGATCACACCCGTCCTGGCGAACGAGCCGTCGAAGAGCTTGTCCAGGAGGACGAAGATCCCCTGACCGCCGATCCAGGTCTGGATGCCGAACCAGCCGCAGGCCACCGCGGCTCTCAGCAGCGCGGGCAGGTTCGCGCCGCGGATACCGAAGGAGGCGCGGGCGAGGATCGGGAAGGGGATGCCGTACTTCGGGCCCGCGTGCCCGGTGAGCAGCATCGGGAAGAGCACCAGGACATTGGCGAGGGCGATGGTGAACACCGCCTGTCTCCAGTCCATGCCGAGCGCGATCAGCCCGGACGCGAGCGTCCACGACGGGATGCAGTGCGCCATGCCGATCCACAGAGCCGCGAAGTTGTACGTGGTCCAGTGGCGCTCGCCGACCGGTACCGGCTTGAGGTCCTCGTTGGCGTACGGGCTGTGCTCGGGGTAGGCGCCGGCGACGAGCTCGACCTGCCCGTCCGCCGTGACCGACTGCTGTCCGGGTGCGGACGGTCGGGTGTCGGCCGGTATGCCGGGATCGGGGAGCGGAGAGGGGTGCGCATAGGTCATGGCCGGTCCGTTCCTGCTGAGCGCGCCGCGGGCTGCGACGCGCGGGTGGACGTGATGAGCGATGCGGGCTACGGAGCGCCCTACCGTTCCCGGCGGGCGACCGATGCCGGACACTGCCCAGTTCCAGCCACGGCTACACCTGGATCCGGTCATCGCGAAGCGGCGCGGGCGCGATGAGTTCGCGGCGCGGCGCCGGTCTGTCCTTCCACCTACGACAACAGGAGACCTGGCATGAGCTCATCCGAAGTCCTGATGGAAGGGGTCGTGTTCGGCGAGTCACCGCGCTGGCACGACGGACGGCTGTGGTTCTCCGACTGGGGCGCGCATCAGGTGATCGCGCTCGACGGCGACGGGGGCCATGAAGTGGTCGCGCGCGTGGACTCGTTCCCCATGTGCATCGACTTCCTGCCGGACGGCTCGCTCCTGGTGGTGGACTCCGCGCAGCGACAGCTCGTACGCTGGGCGGCCGACGGATCGCTGCTCCCGTACGCGGACCTGTCGGGCGTCTCGAAGAAGCCGTGGAACGACATCGTGGTCGACGGCCAGGGCAACGCGTACGTCAACAGCATCGGATTCGACTTCCCCGGCGGCGAGTTCGCCCCCGGATTCGTCGTGCTCGTGACGCCCGAAGGCGAGGTCCGCCAGGTCGCCGACGGACTCGCCTTCCCCAACGGCATGGCGATCACGCCGGACGGTACGACGCTGATCGTCGCCGAGTCGTATGCCAACTGCCTCACGGCGTACGAGATCTCGGCGGACGGGAGCCTCGGGGAGCGGCGGGTCTGGGCGGAGACTCCCGGTGATCACCCGGACGGGATCTGCATGGATGCGCAGGGCGCCCTCTGGTACGCCGACGTGGGCCATCAGCACTGTGTGCGCGTACGGGAAGGGGGCGAGGTGCTCGCCACGGTCACCCTCGACCGTGGCGCCTTCGCCTGCGCGCTCAGCCGGGGCGATGCGGAGCCGCGGCTGTACGTGGTGGGGCAGAACTGGGGCGGCCCCGAGGCGTCGGGGCCCACCGGACAGGTCGTGGCCTTCCCGGCACCCGCGCCGGGAGCCGGGAGGCCCTGACGCCACGGCGGGAGTCGGCAGCCCCGGACACACCGTGCCGGTGCGGAGGTCAGCCCAGAGCCGGGATGATCTCCGCGCCGTACGTGTCGATGACGTGCTCGCGCGCGTCGTGCATCGCGTACACCGCGAACTGGTCCACGCCCAAGTCCCGCAGCGTGCGCAGCTTTTCGAGATGGGCCTCGACCGGTCCGAGCAGACAGAAGCGGTCCACGATCTCATCGGGCACGAAGTCCGTGGAGGGGTTCCCGGCGCGGCCGTGGTGGCTGTAGTCGTAACCCTCGCGCTGTTTGATGTACGAGGTGAGGGCCTCCGGGACGAGCGAGGAGTGCTCGCCGTAGCGGGACACCAGATCGGCCACGTGATTGCCGACCATGCCGCCGAACCAGCGGCACTGCTCGCGGGCGCGGCCCAGGTCGTCGCTCACGTACGCGGGCGCGGCGACACAGATCTTGACGTCGGCGGGGTCACGGCCGGCGGCCGCGGCGGCGTCGCGTACGGCACGGACCATCCACTCGGTGAGGAAGGGATCGGCGAGCTGGAGAATGAACCCGTCGGCCTTCTGTCCGGCAAGGGCCAGCGCCTTCGGACCGTATGCCGCCATCCAGACCGGCAGCTTCCCGTCCCGCACCCAGGGCAACTGCACGGCGGCTCCGTCGACTTGGGCCTCGCGCCCCTCCGCCAGATCACGGATCACGTCGATCGCCTCGCCGAGCCGCGCGAGAGTGTTGGGCTTGCGCCCGGCCACCCGCATCGCCGAGTCACCGCGTCCGATTCCGCACACCGTGCGGTTGCCGTACATGTCGTTGAGCGTGGCGAAGGTGGACGCGGTGACTTCCCAGGTACGGGTGCCCGGGTTGGTGACCATGGGGCCCACGGTAAGCCGCCGGGTGTGGGCCAGGATCTGGCTGTAGATGACGAAGGGTTCCTGCCACAGCACGGCCGAGTCGAAGGTCCAGCCGTAGCGGAAGCGATTGCGTTCGGCCCGTTTCATCAGGCTGATGACTTGGGCGGCCGGCGGGTCGGTCTGCAGAACGAGTCCGAATTCCATGCTGGTCCTCCTGGTTCAAGGCCCGCTCCCACGGCACACAACCGCAGGCCGGGGCCACCGGGAAGCGACCATCGTGGACTCGTTCCGGGGCGTTGGCAAGAGGGCTCTACGCGTGTCACTCCGATGGGTCCGGGGCGCGGGCCGCCGCCGGCTTCACCATGCCGATCGCCGTACGCGGTAGGCGAGATGCAGCACACGGTCGCCCTGGATGACCACATGCGGATCCTCCAGCAGATGCTGGGCCTCGACGGACCCGAAGTACCGCTTGCCGGAGCCGAAGACGACCGGGACCACATCCATGGCGACCTCGTCCACCAGGCCGAGCACGAGCGCCTGTCCGCCGACGTCACCGGCCGCCACACCGACGGTCCGCTCCCCCGCGAGTTCCTGCGCCTTCTCGATCGCCCGCGTGACATCGCTCTCGAAGTGGTAGGAGGCCCCGGGATGCCAGCCCTCGGGCTTGGGCCGGTGGGAGACGACGACCACGTGCTCGCCGGCCGGGGGCTTGCCCTCCCAGCCGTTGGTCATGTCGAAGAGACGGCGCCCGATCACGAGTACCCCGAGGGTGTCCCAGAGCGGCTTCACATAGTCCGCGGAAACCTTCGAGACGCTGAGCCGCTCGCCGATCGACACGTCACCGTTGCCGTACCACTCGAAGAGCGGACCGACATCGTCCGTGCTGTCGGCGATGAAACCGTCCACGGACACGACGTTCTGCATGACTACCTTGCCCATGACAACTCCCAGGTCCAGGTGGGCCCGCGCGGCCCCTCACCAAGAAGGACCGGCGCTGTCGCGCAAACTCATCGGCGCCGACCCCAGGTACTGCTCGCTCTGCCGCTCCAGGTCCTCCAGATGGCCGTCGAAGTGCACCGTCATCCGGCTGCGGTAGTCCGCCAAGAGCGTGCGCAGGCCGGTCAGTTGGCGCTCCAGGGTGAGGCGGGAGCTGGTGAGGGCTTCGAGTTCGGAGCGTTTGGCGCGGATGCGGCGGTCCAGGTCCTGGAAGTGTTCGGCGGCGGTCTGTTCGGCCCGAGCCGCGGCCTCCTGCGTGAGGCGGTCCGCGTTCGCGCGGGCCTCGTCGATGATGCGCTGGGCCTCGGCACACGCGGCGGCGATGGCCTGGCCCGCGGTGCGGTCGGCCATCGCGATGATGCGGGCCGCTTCCTGTCCGGTGTCCGGTGATACGGGCTGCGTGCGGCGCAGGGCCGCGTTGTCGCGGAACAGACGGTCGAGGGTGTGCTCGACCTCGTGCAGGAACGTGTCCACCTCGCCGAGGTCGTAGCCCTCGCGCAGCCGGGTGGTCGTGAACCACTTGTGGTGTACGTCGTCGGGGGTCAGCAACGGGCGCTGCTGGCCGGGGATCTCGGGGTGGCGTTCGACGGTCTCGTGGCCCTTGGCGGTCTTGCCGGGTACGGGATCCGCCGCTCTGTCGCTGTGTGTCTCGCCCACCGCCGTATGCCTTTCTGTCGAGTCTTCGTCCCGCGGCCTGCCCTCTCAGTGCGCGGCGAGCAGCAGCGCCCCTGTCGCGAGGACCGTCGCCGTCACGGTCGCGAGATGCCAGCGCGGAGGGCGGCCGTTCGCATGGCGCCCGCACGCGAGCCGCAGCCCGACCACCGCATGGCGCACGATGATTCCCGCCACCACCGCGAGCGCGGTCGGGAGCAGCACCTCGGGGAAGGGGTGCAGCAGGCTGAGCAGTACGCCGAGCGCCGGGCCCAGACAGGCGAGGGCCAGCCAGGGGAGCGGGCCCTGGCCGGTCTCCTGGAGCATCACGCCGAGGGCCAGACCGTTGCCGACCGAGAGCACGAGGAGAGCGAGGAAGACCGGGACCGAGAGGATCAGGGCGAGGGTCGTGCCTTCCATCACCCGGTGCACACCGAGCGCGGCGGCCGCGCCGAGCCCGGCGGAGACCACTCCGGCCGTCTCCGTGAGACGGCGGTGGCGGCCGGGGGCGTGGACCGGGCGGACGCGTCTTCGTGCGCGTCCATGGCCCCGGGTGAGGACACCCACCACCCCGTACGTTCCGACGGCGACGGCCGGCGGCAGCCACCCGGGCAGACCGAGCAGCACGGTCTCGTGCCAGGTCTCCGGTGCCAGGTCGAGCAGCACGGTGCTGAGCATCAGGGCGGAGGCGGTGAGCAGCAGGAGGCCGGCCTGGGCGCACGCGCGGCGGGCCAGCGCGAGGGCGGTGGCCGTGGCCACGGCGCAGCAGCCGACGGCGACCCAGATGCGGTTCTCGATGAACTTGAGCAAGGAGTGGAAGGAGTTAACGGCCTCCGGCAACGGCATCTCAACACCTCTTCCGCCGATTCCTGACAGCACGCCAGAAAGGCGGTCTTTTCGAGCAATTCGTTCATCGCTCACGAAGTTGCCCAGCAAGGTCGCCGGTCAATCCTGTGCGTATGACCGCGAACCGGTGCGCCGGGATGAACCAGGGCCGTCCGTAGGTTGAGTACGGCGACGATCAGACCGACTCGCTGGAGGACACTTCCGCATGGCCGAGATCCATCGCACGACCCTCGAGCCGACCAAGCTCGAACTGCTCACGGACTGGCTGCCCGGCCGTCCTTGGTATCAGGGCTCCGGCACACCTCGGCCCGCGAAGGCCGGCGGATTCCGCCTCGACGACCACGCGGGCGAGGTCGGGATCGAGTTCATGGTCGTCAACGACGCCGACGCCTCGTATCTCGTCCCGATGACCTACCGCGGCACACCACTGGAGGGGGCCGAGGCCGGGCTCATCGGCACCTCGGAGCACGGGGTGCTCGGCAAGCGCTGGATCTACGACGGGTGCCATGACCCGGTCCTCGCGGCCGAGTTGGCGGCCCTGTTCGAAGGCCGTGTCAAGGCGCAGGCGCAGAGTGTGAGCGATCAGGAGGACCAGGACGTCCAGGTCTCCTACGAAGGTGCGCCGCTCGGCGAGGTACGGATCGAGACGGTCGAGGACGGCGCTCACGGAACCGAGGTGCGCCTGGTGGGCGGTGCGGCGCTGCGGGTGCGGCGGGTGCTGTCCGGGGCCGAGGCCTCGCGGGACGCAGGACGGCTCAGCGGCGTGTGGAAGCGCGCGGACGGGACCGAGGTCCGTGCGCCGTTCATCTCGCTGCACACGGACGCCTGATCCCTCACGCCTCGCAGAACAGGTCACTCGCGCCTCACTGACTCCGCTCGCGTACGCCTCACAGGCCCCGTTCGCTCAATGCCTCACAGGCCCCGTTCACTCAACGCCTCACAGGCCCCGTGTGCCCCTTCCTCCCCTGTGCGATCATCGCCAGCGGACGGAAGGGGATGGGGAGTTGACCAAGAAGCGAGATGATTCACCCATACCGGACGAGGAGTGGGAACGCTTTCTGCGGGAGGCCGAAGCGGGCACCGCCGAAGCACCCCGGGAGCCTTCGGCCCGGGCCCGGATGGTGTCCGAACGGCTCCGTGACCAGCCGGACCGTACGGAGGGATGGCGCGCTCACCGTCCGCCCCGACAGCGGCGGTTCAGGTCCTGGCATCTGCTCGCACTCCTCGCCGCGTTCGCCGCTCTCGCCGTGGCGCTCACTCCGGGAGCCCTGTCCGGCCTGTTCGGCTCGGACGGCGACGACCGGCCGCTCGCCGCCGAGTCGGCCCGCCCCTCAGGCGCACCGGCCGACGCCGACGCCGAACAGCCCACCCTGGACGCGCCGTTCAAGGGATCACCGGCCGCACAGTGGGCCGACGGAGCGGCCGGGATCCACGTTCCCGAGGCGCGTGCGACGGGCTGGATGGACCAGAAGAAAGTACAGAAGGCGCTCGCCGACTCCCGCGACTTCCTGGTCGCCACCAACCTCGACCCGGCCGCTCTGCGCGGTGAACGCCCCGACGCCGCCATCAGCCTGGTCAGCCCTCACCAGCCGGACATCAAGCCGCTGTTGACCAGCGCGTTCACCGAGCCCACGGAAGAGAACGACCCTCTGGTCCTGTTCACGCGCTACCGCGCCGACGAGGTCGCGCTCGTCGGCGACGTGGTCAAGACGCGCGGCCGGCTCTCGTTCGAGGAAGGCAAGTACGGCGCGCTCGAGGTGACCGCAGACGTCACCTTCGTCTACCCCTTCGTACGCGCCGAGGGCGGCGACGACGAGATCACCCGCACCATCGTGCGACGCGAGGTGGTGTTCAGCTGGGACGATCCGTCGAAGGTGAAGACCGAGCCCGACACGTTCTCGTTCGTCTCGTACAAGGTCCTGACGACCAACGGCGGTTGCGACGCGATCGGCTTCCTCTCCCCCGTGTTCGACGAGGACGCCGGCACCGGCGCCGGCGGGGAGACCGTGGACCCGTACGACCGAAGTGCGGGTGTCGACGAGGGCGGGGAGTGCGGCACCGCGAGCCGGTCCTAGCCGCTCGGGCGGCAGCCCGCCGGGGTGGCCGGGCGCATCGGAACTGAGCCCTGCCACCCCGTTGACGTCCGGCCGCTCCCCACCGAAGAATGTGCGAACCGCAGTTGACAACGTTGTCGAAGGTTCGGAGGACCTGCAATGCCGCACCACCCCGCCCCGCTCGAACGTCGGCGGTTTCTGCAGGTCATGGGGATAACCGGCGCGCTGTCCGCGCTGCCCGCCACCGCACTCGCCGGGCCGGCCGGGGCTGCGGCCGAGGACCGGACCGCGAGCGGGGCCGCGGCCCCGGCTTCAACCGGCGCCATCACCCCGCCCGATGAGATCGCCGCCACTTACCACCGGGTGCTGCTGCACCACACCAAGTGGTCGGAGTCCCAGTGGGACGAGGCGAAGGGCCACTACACGGCCAAGGACATGGGCTTCGCCGTGGTGCTCGGCAACGCCGTACTGCTGCAGCACGGCACCTACGACGCGGACCTCGCGGGTATCGACCGCGACACCCTCGAGCAGCGCACCCTCGCCTCGGTCCGCCACTTCGCCGCCTCGAACCGGCTGACCGGCGGCACCGAGTGGGGCCGCAAGCTGTTCTTCGACACCACGTTCCAGTCGTACTTCCTCCTCGCCGCCCGCCTGTTGTGGGACGACCTGGACGAGACGACCCGGCAGAACATCGACACGATCACGCGCGGGCAGGCCGTCTACACCACCTCGCTCGGCAGCGGCGACGACCCGGCGTCCGGCGACTGGACGCCGAACGGCCTCAAGGGCGGATACGCGGCCGACACCAAGCTGGAGGAGATGGGCCTGTACGCGCAGACCCTGGCGCCCGCGCTCGCCTGGGCCCCCGATGACGCGCGGGCCTCCGACTGGTCCCAGTGGTACGGCACTTGGTCGCGCAACGAGGCCGGTCTGCCGCCCGCCGACCTCGCCAACCCGGCCCTGGTGGACGGTGTCCCGGTCTCGGACAACACGGCCCGCAACCTCTACGACACCTTCATCGTCGAGAACCACGGCTCCTTCGGCCCGCATTACCAGGAGGAGCTCTGGCGCACCTCCGGACGTAACGCCGCGCACTTCCTCACCGCGGGCCGTCCGCTCCCCGAAGCGCTCACCCGCCAGCCCAACGCCGTTCCGCTGTGGCGCACCATGCTCTCGGTCATGAGCGACGCGGGCGAGCCGCTGATGCCGATGGTCAACGACCGCGAGCACCTGTACGGCCGCGATGTGATCCCGCTGGCCTTCCTCGCCCAGGTGATGGGCGACCGGGCGGCCGCCCGCGCCGAGGCGGACCTGGCCGACCGTCTCGAGGCGTACCAGAAGTACCCGCCCGAGTACCGCCTGGCGAAGTTCTCCGGCGAACCGAAGTACGAGCCCGAGGCGCGCGCCGAGATCGCGATCAGCTATCTGCTGCATGTGTGGGCGGCCGGGCAGCCCGCACAGGTGCGCCCCCTGTCGCGCACCGAGCTCTTCGAACTCGCCTCCGGGGTCACGGACTTCGGCAGCGGACCGGGCCTGGTATCGCATCAGTCACCGGCCGCCTGGGCGGGCGCGGTCTCGAAGGAGAACTTCGTCAAGTTCGCCTGGCAGCCGGCCCATGACGACTGGCTGTTCCGCCTCAGCGGCAAGACGCCGATGTTCCTGCCGGCCACGTCGGGCAAGCCCACGGGCCGTTCGGTCCGGGTGTACGAGGCGGTGCGCGACGGCTTCGACGGCAGTGCGACCCTGCTGCGGCTGACCGGCGGCTATGCGGGCTACACCACGCTTCCCACGGGCGCCGTCGTCTATGCGACCTCGGGAACCGCCCCCGGCGAAGGCCATCTCGAGGTGCACAACCTCACCATGCCGGGCGTCGCGGGCCTCGACGGCTCCCGCACCTACCGCTACGCGGAGGGCGAGACGACGGTCCGCGCCCAGGACTCCGGCACCGGCGCCGCACCGACCGCCGAGCGCACGGACCGCGTGGAGTTCGCCCCCACCACCGTCCGCCATCTGCGCATGCTGGGCGTGCGCCCCGACCCGGCGTACGGCTATTCGCTGTACTCCTTCGAGGCCCGCACCGACGCCGGCGCTCCGGACCTTGCGCGTGGCAAGGCGGCCACCGCGTCCTCCGCCGATACGGGCAGGGGCGCGGGCTTCGCGGTGGACGGTGACACGGCGACGCGCTGGGCGGTCTCGAAGGCCGAACGGCCGCGCGCCGACAGCTGGTTGGCCGTCGACCTCGGCTCCGCGCAGGAGGTCGCCGAGGTCACCCTGCGGTGGGAGTCCGCGGCCGGGCGCGGCTACCGCGTACAGGGTTCGCAGAACGGTACGGACTGGACCGACCTGGCCGTCTGGCCGAAGCCCGACGCGTCGAGCCAGGGCGGCTGGCTGGACATCGACGGCCGGGCGGGACTCGTCGTGCGCGGCGCGGACCACCCCCTCTCCGTCTACGGCGACACGGTCCTGCTGTCCGACGGACCCGCGGCGCCGCTCCTGGTCGAGGGCTTCCCCGGCGCCTCGGCCGATGACCTTCGTACCCATGCGCAGGGCCCTGCCCCCGCGGCCGATGACCCCGCCGTGCGGGCCGCGCTCACGGACCACCACCTGAGCGTGTTCAACCTCTCGGGCGGCGCGGTCGGGACACGTATCGCCATCCCTCAGTCGCTGCGGCGAGTTCGGGTCTACGAGGGCGAGCAGACGCTCACCACCGAGGGCACGTCGTACGAGGCCGAGCTCGACGCGGCCGTCGCGGTCCTGCTCCCGCCGCGCTTCACGCTCACTGCCGTGACCGGCCGGAGTCTGCCGGCCGGACTGCGGGTGCGGGTGGACGACGGTGCCCGGCTGCGGCTGACCGGAGCCGCGTGCCAGGTGCGGATCGAGGGCCAGGGCCACAGCACGGTCGCGTCCGTGCACGCCGGCCGCGAGACGACGGTGACCCTGCGCGGCGCCGCCGCCCACCCGTACGCGGACCGGGCGCTCGGCCGCCAGGTCTTCCCCACCGCCCCGCTCCCGGAGGGGATGTCGGACCCGGCCGCGGCGGTGGACGGAGATCGCCACACGGCCTGGACTCCCGGCGCCGGCGGACGACTTGTGGTCGACCTGGGGTCCGTCCAGCCGGTCCGCTCGGTCGAGGCGGAGTGGACCACGGGCTCGGCTCCTGCCGCGGAGATCACCTTCAGCGAGGACGGCATCGAGTACGGCGCGGCGGTCCGGGTCACTGGACGCGGACGCGTCCGTGCGGTCGACACGACAGGTTCGGCTCGATACGTGTCGTTCGAGGTCGACGGGTCGGCGGCGCGGGGTGAGCGGCTGGTGCGGCTTTCCGTCGGGTGAGCGGGTGGTGCGGCTTTCCGTGGAGTGAGGGACGGCGCGGCCTTCCGTGGCGTGGGGGATCCCGCCCCAGGTCACCGGCCCCGCTCGATCTGGGCCCGGATGCTCGGGTCCGTGATCTCCGTGTCGGCGGCGAGCAGCAGCGCCTTGCTGAGGATCAGGCCGAGCCGCTCGTCCTCGAAGGGCAGGAACACCTGCCCGCGTATCGAGGACGAGCGGCGGTCGGGCACGATGCACAGATAGGCGCCGCGCGGCTCCATCAGGATGTTCGCCGAGCCGAGATGGATCCGGTACGTGGTCAAGTCGCCGCGTACGACGAGGAACCGGCCGTCGAGCGTGCACCGTTCGGCGATCTTCAGCCGGGGCAGCAGCCGCTGCAGCACCTCGCGCCGCGCCTCGGCGCTCTCGGTCAGCTCGGCGAAACCCGCGCGCTCCCAGTAGGCGCGCTCGGGGCCGCCGTCGGTCCAGTCGGGGTCGGCGGCGATCGAGCAGACCCCGACGAACAGGTCGATGTCGCGCATCGCCTCGCTGAAGATCAGCGGGGGTACGTCGGCCAGGGGTGCCTGGTGCCACGTACCGGATTCCTTGCGGTCGAAGCGCACCCTGTCGGTCGAGGCGAGTTCCTGCGCACCCGACGCGGGGTGCCAAAGATGGCGGAAGCAGACGCGCCACCGCCCGCCGTCCATGAGCCGCTCCGCCCAGTCCTCACCGTCGCCCCAGTGACCGAGCAGTTCGCTCCGCCAGCCGCGGGCCCGGAACAGGGCGAACATCTTGCGGTAGTGGACGAGGTGGGCCGCGAAACGGTTGGAGTAGGTACGGGTCTCCTCCTCGGCCGGGGTCAGGAGATAGATCTCCCGGAAGGCCTGCTTGAACGGCTGGCGCACCTCATGTTCGGTCAGCAGAGCCCGCCATTCGCGTACGGCATCGGGCTCGGACCGCTGCGGATGCCACAGTCGTACGCGGGCGTCGTCCGCGGCCTCGGGAAGGTCGGCGTCGGTGGCGGGCAACACGGCCTGCCGGCGGCCGGGCCCGATCTCGACCTCCCAGATCAGGCGGCGCACGAGCGTGCGGGCGAGCGGATGCCCGGCGAGTTCGGCGCGCCACCAGCCGTACGCGTACGTGGCGTCGACGACGAAGCCGCCCTCCAAGGCCCTCAGCAGCGTGGCAAGTTGGGCGTTGACGCGCTTGCCGAGGTCACGTAGCTCCTTGACGAGCGGGGCGTGGTCACGTCGTACGGCCGCCGGGGCGCTCCTGAGGGGGCGGCCGTCCTTCTCCCAGGTGAGGACGGCGGTGTCGGTCACGGTGAGCACGCCCTCGCACTCGCCGGCGCGTCTGCGCAGCACGCCCTCGTCGTCGAAGTCGAGGCGTGGCAGCCGCAGCGCCACGTCGGTGCGCTCGGCCAGCGCGGCGTCGGCCTTCTTCAGGAGTTTGTCGAGCTGCTTGGGCACACCCGCATGGCGCACCGTCCGACGCACGGTGCGCAGGATGGCCACCAACTCGGGTGTGGGGAAGGTCTGTACGGCTCGTACGACTTCGTAGAGCAGCGCCTGCGAGGGCAAGGTCTTCGCGGTGCCCGGTGCCAGGGTGACGGCCGGCAGGAGTCGCTCGCAGAGCTCGGGGAGCCAGTCCTCGTCCCGTCGCAGCGCGACCCTCAGCGCCTGGCCGAGGGTGATGACCTCGCGGTCGGTGAAGGCCTTGTCCGCCCGGTACGGGATCTCCCCGGCCTGGATCGCCTCGGCCCGCACGAGCGCGGCCTCCAGCGCCCGGCGCGCGAAGACCGCGTACGCGGAGCTGTCGGCCAGGCTCTGCCACAGCGCCGGGTCGGAGTCCCCGTAACGCTGCTCCTCGTCCAGGCGGAGCAGCAGGCCCTGCGCGCTCCGCCCGAGGCCCGCCATCACCGCCATTTCCTCGGCCACGATCGGCCCCATCTCCTTCGCCAGGCGGGCCACCAGCCCCTGCACCGCCTCCTCGCCGGCCCGCCACGCGAGCGCGAGCAGCACGTACGGCTGCCGCAGGCGCCGCTGCTCGCAGGCCAACTCCACCAAGGTGCTGACCAGTTCGGGCAGGTCGGGCAGGTCGGGCATCGTTCCCGTGCACTGCTCCACCACGTTGAGCAGCTCCCGCAGATGCACCGGGACGCCGGTGCTCCGGTACTCCTCGAAGAGCACCTCGAACATCTCCCGACAGGCCTCGGGCGTATAGCGCACCTGCCGACCGCGTACCCCCCTCATCACCTCCGACCACACCCGCGCCACGGCGGGCGGCACCTCGCCGAGATGCACGCGAGTCGCGGCCACATGCAGTGTGCCGAGCTCTTCGGCGTCCACCTCGTCCAGGTCGACCGGTTCGTTCTCCAGCGGCGCGGCGGCGGGATCCGTCAGCGCATGCAGCAGGCGTTCCGCCTCCGGGCTCATCGCTCACCTCGCGTGATCTGCTCTGCCACCAAGGTCTCGAACAACATGCCGGGATCATGGCAGGGGGGTCTGACAACGAGCCGTGACGCCCGATCGGCCGCCGACGCCCCGCTGTCAGACCCACCCACCCACCACACTCACCGTCGCCGTCGCCGTCGCCGTCGCCGCCGGACGGTGCACCTACGAGTCGCACTCCAACACGGCCGACTGGGCCGCCGTCTGACCGGCCCCCGAGACGGACTCGCGGCGAGGTCCCCGCAGCGCCACGTAGACGAACAGCACGCCCATCACCAACACACCCGCCCACATGGCCTGTTGCCAGCCCTCCACGAAGGATTCGCGGGCCGCGCGGGCCAGTTCCGAGGCGTGTGCGCCTGTCGCGTGGACCGCGTTCGCCACGCCCTCGCGGGCCGGGGCCGCCGCGTTCTCCGGGACACCGGCGAGGTGCGGGGTGATCGCCTCGCGGTAGCCCGCGGCGAGGAGCGCGCCCAGCAGGGCCACCCCGAGCGCCGTGCCGAACTCGCGTGTGACGTCGTTGAGTGCCGAGGCCACGCCCTGGCGTTCCCGGGGCAGGGACGAGGTGATGGCCTCGGTCGACGGGGTCATCGACAAGCCCATGCCGAAGCCCATCGCCAGCATGCCGGGCAGGACGGAGAGGTAGCCGCCGTCCACGGAGACCACCGAGGCCATCAGGGCCAGTCCCCCACCCGCCATCGCGACACCCGCCGCCATCGTCGCCTTCGGCCCGATGCGTGCGGCCAGCTTCGGGGCCAGGCCGGACGTCATCATCATGAGGACGGCCATCGGCATCAGGGCCGCCGTGGACAGCAGTCCCGACCAGCCGAGGACGGCCTGCAGGAAGGGGAACAGGACGACGAAGACGCCCGCCTGGACGCCGAACACCGCAAGCAGCGTGAGCGAGCCGCCCGCGAGGCCCCGCTCTCGGAACAGGCGCACGTCCAGGAGCGCCGCGTCCCTGCGGCGCAGTTCCCAGCCGACGAAGAAGGCGGCCGCGAGCACGCCGACGGCCAGGGTCACCAGCGTCAGGGGCTCGGTCCAGCCGCGCTCGGGGCCCTCCTGCAGGAAGTAGATGAGGCCGACGACGGCCACCACCGAGGCCACGGCGCCCGTCGTGTCGTACGGATGGCGGGAGATCTCGCGGGAGTCGGGGACCGAACGCAGGGCCATCACCAAGGAGACGAGCACGAGCACCACCGGCAGCACGAACAGCCAGCGCCAGTTCGCCACGTCGACCAGTGCGGCCGACAGGAACATGCCCAGGATGCCGCCGCCTCCGGCTACCCCGGTCCAGATGCCGATGGCCCGGCCGCGTTCCTCCGCGGGGAAGGTAGAGGTGATCACGGCGAGCGTGATCGGCATGATCATGGCCGCGCCCACACCGCTCAGCAGGCGGGCGGCCAGCATGATCTCCGCCGAGGGCGCCAGACCGCCGGCCACGCTCGCGAGTCCGAACAGGACGAGGCCCGCGACCAGCATGCGCTTACGGCCGAAGCGGTCCCCGACGGCGCCGAGCGGCAGCAGGAGAGCGGCCAGGCTGAGCGTGTAGAGGTTGATCATCCACAGGATGGTCGACTGCGAGGCGCCGAACTCCACCGCCAGATCGGGCTGGGCCACGTTGAGCCCCGACACCGAGGCGATCACGGCCATCAGCGCGATACAGACGGTGACCAGAATCCTGCGCCGCTGCCGCAGGTCGGTGGCGGGTGGCGGGGATGCCGGTGACGAAGGTGCGGGTGCTGTTGAGGTCATGCCGCCGACGCTAAGCGGAGCTTGCGGCTCAGACATACAATCTTGCCTATGACGCAAGACAGTGAGGATCTGGACGGCCTCGTCCGCAAACGCATCCGCGCTCTGCGCGTGGCCCAGGGCTGGTCGCTCGAGGAGCTCGCCTCGCGCGCGAAGGTGAGCCAGTCGACGCTCAGCCGGATCGAGAACGGTCAGCGAAGGCTGGCTCTCGACCAGCTGGTCACGCTGGCCCGCGCCCTGGACACCACCCTCGACCAGCTCGTCGAGAACGCCGAGGACGACGTGATCATCAGCCCGATGATCGACGCCTCGCACGGTCAGATGCGCTGGCCGATCAAGGCCGACCCGGGCATGACGGTGGTACGCCAGCGCATGACGGAGCCCCCGCCGGACAGCCCCTCGCGGCTGCGCGCCCATCCCGGGCGCGAGTGGCTCGTGGTCCTCTCCGGCACGGCGGTCCTGCTGCTCGGCAGCCGCCGCTTCCGAGTGGAGACGAACCAGGCCGCAGAGTTCCCGACGATGCTGCCGCACGCGATCGGCACGGCCGGCGGCCCCTGCGAGATTCTGGGCATCTTCGACCGCGACGCCCGCCGCGGGCATCAGCGCGGCGACGATACTGGCGAGGGCTCGGCCCGCCCGTCACCGTAGGCGGGCGCCCGGCCCGGAGTCGGTACGGTGTCAGGCGCAAGGGGGATCAATGAAGACGCGCGTGTTCCTCATCGTCATAGCCGTGGTCGTCACCGTGGTCTGGACGGTTCTGGCCCGCGAGTGGAGCGACAAGGGCTGCCGACTCGGCCAGGGTTACGCGCTGGTCCTGACCAAGGTCGGCGGGCCCGACGATCACGAAGGGTGCCAACAGGGGCTGGAAGGCCCGGAGTTCACGGACGCCTACGTGGGCTGACGAGCCCCTTCGAGGACTTGAAAACCTTGCGCGGACCTACGGCTTTCGGGCCAGGCCACCCGCACAGGACACCGCCACCGGCTCGCCCCATCGGTTCGGCTCAGGGCGCCAGCGCTCGACCGACACCACGCCGGGCTCAAGGAGTTCGAGTCCGTCGAAGTAGCGGCCGATCTGTTCGATGCTGCGCGGGGTGTACGCGACGGCGCCGCTGTTGGCGTTGAAGCGGGCGATGGCCTCGACGTAGTCCGGATCGGCGTCCGAGCCGTCGTACAGCGCCAGATAGCTGCCGGAAGGAAGCGCGGCGAGCAGCTGGTCGACGACGGCCTGCGGCTTCTGGTCGTCGGAGACCAGACCGAGGATGCCCATCAGCATCAGCGCGACCGGCTGCGAGAAGTCAAGGGTCCGGGCGGCCTCGCGCAGGATGTGCTCGGGGTCGCGGACATCCGCCTCGATGTAGTCGCACTTGCCCTCGGGCGTGCTGGTCAGGAGCGCCTGTGCGTGGACCAGGACGAGTGGGTCGTTGTCCACGTAGACGATGCGCGAGTCCGGGGCTATGGACTGGGCCACCTCATGGGTGTTGTTGGCGGTGGGCAGACCGGTGCCGATGTCCAGGAACTGGCGGATCCCCGCCTCGCCCGCGAGATGCGCGACGACGCGGGTGAGCATCAGCCGGGACTGCCGGGTGACGTCCCGCATGCCCGGGTAGACCTCGGCGACCTTGTCGCCGGCGAGCCGGTCGATCTCGTAGTTGTCCTTGCCGCCGAGCAGGTAGTTCCAGATCCGCGCCGAGTGCGGCCGTGACATGTCGATCCTGCTGCCCGGCGCCTGCGATTCTTCGTTCCCCACGAGCGGTCTCTCCTCTGCTCAGTCCGTCGAGGTCAACTTACGGTTTTCGCACGCGCGTCGGGAGGGCCTCGGGAAAGAATCAGGGCATGACAGCGGCCACGTTCCGTATCGGCGGGGATCTGGAAGTACGACGGCTCGGGTTCGGCGCCATGCACCTGGCATCCGAGCCCGCATCGGAACGCAAGCACGCGATCGCGGTGGCACGGCGGGCGGTCGAGCTCGGCATCACGCTGATCGACACCGCGTATCTGTACGGCGGGGGCGCCAACGAGGAGCTCCTGTGCGAGGCGCTGCACCCGTACCCGGACGACCTGTTGGTCACCACCAAGGTGGGCCTGTCGAAGTCCGGACCGAACGGTGACTGGGATCTCGACGGCCGGCCCGAGGTCTTGCGCGAGCAGGTGGAGGCGGCGCTGCCGCGGCTGCGGGTCGAGCGGGTCGAGCTGCTTCAACTGCACCGGGTCGACCCGAAGATCCCGCTCGCCGACCAGCTCGGCGTGCTGCGGGATCTGCAGCGCGAGGGGAAGATCGGGCGGCTCGGGCTCTCCGAGGTCACGGTCGCCGAACTGCGCGCGGCGCAGGAGATCATCGAGGTCGCGAGCGTGCAGAACCGCTACAGCGTCCTGGACCGCGAGCACGAGCCGGTGCTCGAGGTGTGCGAGCAGGAGGGCATCGCGTTTCTGCCGTGGCGCACGGTGGCCTGGGGCAAGTCGGGTGAGGACGCCGAGATCGCGGCGGTGGCGGCGGAACTCGGGGCGACGGCCACACAGGTCTCCCTCGCCTGGCTCCTTGACCGTTCACCGGTGGTGCTGCCGATCCCCGGCACGTCGAGCCTGGTCCATCTGGAGGAGAACGTGGCGGCTGGGGCGCTGGAGCTGACGGCGGAGCAGCGGGCGCGGCTGGACGGTATCGCCGCGGCGCCCTGAGGGTCTGGCTCCGTCGACGGTCAGGCCGCCTCCTCACGCACCTCCGCGTCGAGCGCCGCCCGCAGCCAGTCGTGTGCCTGGCCCGGCGTCGGGTCGGCCACGGCTCCGACGGGCGTCGTCGCCTCCGCCACCAGTTCCCAGTAGCCGTCGAAGCTTGGATCGGCGGCGAGTTGGCGCGACAGGAGGCGGCGGAAGGCCGGGGTGTCCCGGTGGCCGTGCACCGTCGCGTACGTGTCGACGAAGGCGACCAGCGCCTCGCCCGAGTGCGGCGGCTCGGCCGCGCGCAGCTGCCGGCCCGCCAGTTCGTACGCCTCGGCGAGGCCCGCGTACAGCAGCGCGGACTCCCGCGCGCCGGCCGATCCGTGCGCGGCCGGCTGGGAGCGCGACGTGCCGGAACAAGGTCCCGCCACAAGGGCGTTGAGGCGCGCGAAGGCCAGCACCTGGCCGGGTGACGGACTGTCCGGCGGCTGCGGGACCGCCACCTCCAAGAAGGCGGTGGCCGCCTTCGCGGGCATCCGCGCGGGCAGCCACGCACGCCAGAACCTGGCCAGCGGCGCGGTGCTCGGCGGGCTCCCGAGTGCTCCGATCAGTTCCAGCCTGTCGGCTCGTTCCTCGGGGGCGGATTCCTGTACGAGGCGGAGTGCGGCCTCCTGCCAGCGCAGTGCGGCCAGTTGGGAGCCGAGGGTGGCCAACTGGCCGGCGACGGCGTCCTCCAGGGCGCCGGTCCGCTCCTCGACGATGCGCTGGACCTCCGACAGCGGGAGGCCGAGGCCGCGCAGGGAACGGATCAGGCGCAGCCGCTCCAGCGCTTCGGGAGCGTAGCGCCGATGGCCGCCGCCGCTGCGTGAACGCTCGGGGAGCAGTCCGCGGTCGGAGTAGAAACGGACGGTCTTCACGGTGGTCCGTGCGTGCTCGGCGAGCTCGCCGATACTCCACGAACCGTCGGGCGGCGTCGGCACTTGAACCTCCCTTGGGGGGAGTTCCTAACGTACCCGCGACCACGGGGCGGCGATGGACCGGTCCGTGGCGACGTCGTACGGAGGTGCGGGATGACCCGATTCGTAGTGGTTCCAGGCTTGTTCACCGGGGCGCAGGTGTGGCGGGAGACGGTCGAAGGGCTGCGGGCCGCGGGGGCCCAGGTCGAGGTGGTGGAGGTGCCTCGGGAGGGAGCGGGAGAGGACGGGGGCGGCGTCGACCTGGAGGCGCATGTCGCGCGGGTCCTGGCGGCGATCGACGCCGCGGGTCGTGGAGTCGTGCTCGTCGGGCACGAGTACGGGGTGTTCCCGGCCGTGGCCGCGGCGGACCGCCGGGCGGACCGGATCGCGCGGGTCGTGTACGTGGACGGACCGCTGGTGCAGGACGGCGCGGTCGGCCTCTCCCTGATCCCCGATCCGGATTTGCGCGAACGGCTGTCCGCCGAGGACCTGTTGCCCGCTCGCGGGGACTGGTCGCGCTGGGGCAGCACGGCCGGACTCTCGGACGCCCAGCTGGACCGGCTCACCGCGCTGGCCACGCCCCAGCCGGCGGGCACGCTGCTGCAGCCGATCCGTCTGACGGGGGCGGCGGCGCTGCTCCCGACCACGGGAGTGCTCTGCGCGGAGAGCGGGGCTTCGATCGAGACGGTGCGCATGATGGTCCAGTTCGGCGATCCGGCACTCAAGGAGGTGCTGGCCCGCCCCGAGGTCACGTTCTTCGAACTGCCCACCGGGCACTGGCCGATGCTGTCCCGCCCGCGCGAGCTCGCCGAAGCCCTGCTCAAGGCGGCGGCCGGTGAAGGGGTGACTTTGGCGGCGGAAACGGAAGGAGGGAGTGCTGCGGCGCAGGGGGCAGCAGGTGGTCCGGCGGAGGGGGCGGCAGTCGGGTCGGCGGACGGGTCGGCCCGGACGCCCGGGTATCTTCGGCCGTTCCTCCTCGACGTACCGGAGCTCGCTCCCGAGCGGCACGGGAACATCGACTTCTTCCTGCCCGAGGCCTCAAAGCCGCGGCCCGCAGTGGTGATCGTGCACGGCGGACCGGTGGCCGCGGACCTGGAGCCCGCACCGCGCGAGTGGCCGACCCTGGTCGGCTACGCACGGCTCGCGGCCTCGCACGGAGCGGTCGGCGTCACGCTGAACCACCGGCTCCACGACGTCAGGGACTATCAGGTGGCGATCGAGGATCTGACCGCCGCGGTCGCGCAGATTCGTGCCGACCCTCGGGTGGACGAGTCCCGTATCGCTCTCTGGTTCTTCTCCGGCAGCGGCCCGATGACGACGCCCTGGCTGGCCGCGCCCCCCGCGTGGCTGCGCTGCCTCGCCGCCAACTACCCGATCATGGCCCCGCTCCCCAACTGGGGCCTGCCGCCGGGGCAGTTCCGCCCTGCAGAGGTCATCGCGAAGGCGGCGGAACTCCCCATGGTCCTGCTCCGAGCGGGCCTGGAGACCTCCGCGATCGCGAGGACCGTCGAGGAGTTCGTGACGGCGGCCCGGGCGGCCGACGCCCGGCTGGAGATCATCGATGTCCCGAACGGCCACCATGCCTTCGAGGGCCTGGACCAGACCGACGAGTCCCGCGCGGCGGTACGGCAGGCGATGGCCTGGGTACTTGCCCGGGTCGGCCTCGCCTAGCGGCTCAACATCCGTGTGAACCAGGCGACTTCACCGGCCTTCTCCTCCACCTCCACACGGTCCCGCTCGAACCCGAGCTTCTCGATCACGCGGAGCGAGGGCATGTTCCAGGTGCCGATGGTCGACCAGAGCCGCTGCCGCCCGGTCGCGGCAGCGGCTTGGAGCACCGCGCGACCCGCCTCGGTGGCATAGCCGTTGTTGTGGACACGCCGGAACAGCTCGTACGCGATCTCGGGCTCCTCCAGAGTGGAGCGCCCGATGATCAGCCCGCAGTACCCGATGAAGTCACCTTCCGCCTTGCGCTGGACCGGCAGCAGAGCGATCCCGTTCCGCTCCGTCGCACCGAGCATCTCGACGATGTCCGCCCGCACGGACTCGACCGTGAGCGCCCCCTTGCCCCGCTCGGCAACCAGGTCACGCAGCTCGGCGGCATCGGACTCGGCCCAGGGCCGCAATATCAGCCGCTCGGTCTCCAGGTGGTACGGCATCGTCTTGTACGCAGTCATGGCCCTACCCTGCCCCACGGATCGGCCGGTTCTCCAGATCCTCAGGTGTCTCCCGATACGTGCAGTGCAACCCCGTGGGCCGGCCGCGCGAGGGGGTCACCACCGGGTGCGCAGCACGCCGTCGCTGTCGGGCAGCGCAGCGCAAAACAGCGGGTGACGTTCGTCGACGTACATGGGCAGGGCGCAGGCAGCCCGCGCGTCGGCCACCAAGGTGGCGAGTTCTTGGTACTCGGTGTCGTCGGCGACCACGTGTGCGACCGTCCCGTCCTGTGCCTGCCAGACGAACTCCACGGACCCCTCCTCCGGCAGCGTGGCAAGGACCGCGCCGATATCAGGGTTCAGGTCAGGCCAGATGGTCAGCAAGGCGCGCGGGGCGAGACCGGTACGCACCGCATCGAGGTTCTCCGGCGTAAGGCGATGGAACCGTGCAGCGTTGCGGACGTAGCCCTCCTCCAACAGCAAGGCCTTCCGTGCGGACAGGACGGTGCGCACACTCGCCCAGAACCCCTCGTCGGCCGCCTCCATCGCTTCCGGTTCCTCCAGCTCCTCCGCGTAGGGAGAGACAGTCACCGCTTCCGGGAAGAGACCGAGCTCCTTTGTGCGGGCCACGGCGTCCGCAGACGGCCGGTCGCTGCCCACGTACACGTACTGATCCCACCCGACATGCACGGTGAAGACGTCCCCCGCCTCCAGACGACACCAGACCCCTTGGTCCCGGAGCATGGCCCGGACCAGCTCCAGAGCAACGGGAACGGAGACCTCTGCCCCGTCATGGTAACCGGTCAGGTCCGGTGGGAAGAGCCCGGCGAGGCCGTGTGCTCCTTCCGACGCCTCCACGCCGAAATGGACGAAACCGCTGACCGCCGGCTCGCGGATCTCCAGCCGATCGACGCCCGAGGCCTCCGCGAAGGCTGCGATCGCCGCGAGGTAGGCGGCTTCGACCGGCCCATGGTCACTGACGGCCTCCTCGACACCGGTGTAGTGGCCGAGTTCGTCACGGTCTACGGGGTTGTACTTGGTGATGCGGTGGACGAAGGACGGTGGCACGTTGCTCCCTGGACGGACAAAGGGCTGGATATCAGCTGCCGAGGTCGAACACGCACCAGGTGGTGAACGGCTCTTCCTGAACGTAGATCCTGCTTCCGCGGGCGACAATCCGCCGACAGCCGGGGACGGTGCCATCGGGCCGGGTGAGCAGGCCTGTGTCCGTTGGCTCGACCGTCGCTTCGGTCATCTCTCCGAGAGCGAGTCGGTCCCGCTGTCCGCTGTAGCCGCCGTAGAAGGCGACCCGCTCACCTTGGACGGCTACCGCATGGGCTCCGCCGGCTACGCGGTTCGTCCATACTCTGACGGGCAAACCGGTGCGCTCGGGGCGTATCTCGACGAGCGGGAAGTCCGTGTACGGGCACGCCCAGGCGACTCTGCCCGACACGTTCAAGGCGTAGCAGTCGAAGAGACCGGGGATGTGGGCGTCGTCCGACGTCCAGGTGAGTTGGCCTGTGACGCTCCAGCGACGGATTCCCACCGGGTTCTCGTCGAAGTGCCCGACCCAGATGTGGCCGGACTCGTCCACGAGCAGATGCTCGATGGCGTCGCCCACGGAGAAGGACGAGGTCTCGCGGCCGAGCGCGTCGAAGACCTGGACCTGGTTCGCGTCCTCGTCCCGTCGGACGCGAGACGCGGCGACGACGAACCCCCCATCGGGCAGACAGTCCAGGTGTGGGAAGCGGGCCCGTACGGCGCTCAGCTCGGTGAGTTCGACGCTGCCGCCCGGATCGACGGAAACGACCAGCGCGTCAAAGGGCTGGACATCGACGCCGGGCTGCGGAGCTCGTTCGCAAAGCAGCCAGTGCGCGGCACCGAAAACGTCGACGGTACTGGTCAGGACGTGGCGGTCGTGATGCGCTCGGGGTAGATGGGCGTAGGGAACGAGGGCGGTCATCTGCAAGGGCGGGCTCTCCTGAGTGGTGGTCGGTCACGGCCATCGGGCGCTGTGGTGAGCGACGGCCGGCGGCGCGCGAGCGGCGGAGAGCGGGGCGGGGCGCCTAGGCGGCATGGCCCTTTCCGGTCGTCATGCGGCGATCCTTGTCGACATCCGCCCTGCAGACAAGCGATTTCGGCGCGCCCGAGGCGGAGTACCCGCACTCCAGGAGGCTCCGGGCGCGGGCGGGGTACCGACGTCATCGTGCGACGGGCGGCGGGCTGGAAAATGCTGCACGAACACCTGAGCTCCTGAACCGCGGCTCGGACAGCGCAACGGCCCGGCAAGGCGGGAAGCCTTGCCGGGCCGTTGGCTCTCACGGGTGGCGGTGGGACTACTTCACACCGAACGCCCGGATGATCTCCTGCTTGACCGAACCGCCCTGGTCATCCTTGACCGAGGCGCGCAGCGACACGAACTTCGCGTCGCGCGGGATCGCGAGCAGGGTCTTCCACGAGGCACCCTCGGTGTCGAGGAGCTTCGCCGACTTCCAGGTCTTGCCCTCGTCGTACGACACCTCCAGCGCACCCGATCCGATACGGCCCGTGCCCGTCGCGCCCTTCACGTACTCGGCGAAGATGCCGACCGGGACGAGGCGGCCGCCGCGGACATCGCCCGCGAGGTCGGTGTCCACGTCGAAGCCGAGGTTGAGCATCGGCAGGAAGTGGGTCTCGTTGTCGGCCGCGGGGCCCGACTTGACCGTCCACTCCGTGTGGCCGCGGGTCGACAGGCGCCAGCGGTCCGCGTCGGAGGTGGTGTCGGTGACGACCTTGAAGTCCTGGACGCGGGACTCCACGTTCTCCGACCAGGCGTAGCCGGCGGAGCCGATGCCGTCGTCGACGAGCTTGCCGTCCACGTACACCTGGGTCTGCTGGGTGAAACCGGACTCGGGGTCCCACGCGTTGCCGAAGCCCGTGTGGTCCGGACCCGAGTCGCCCCAACCCGGCACGTTGAACTCCAGGTTGTTGCCGTAGCGCTGCTGGCCCCAGCCGAGGCCGGTGCCGAGCCACGGGTGCATGACCGGCTTGAACCAGTTGAGCTCCGTGCGGGTGCCGCCCTTGTAGGTGACCAGACCGCTGCGCTGCTCCATCTCGTCGTTCAGCGTCGAGACCGACTCGAGCCACAGCTGGCCGGGCAGGGTGGAGACGTAGTCCGTGCGCTCGGCCGGGTAGCTGATGTGCTCCTTGAAGCCGCGTCCGATCGGGAAGTTCTCGGAGATCGCGTAGCGGAACTCGCCGCCGGCGACCGGCTTCGTACCGTGGAACTTGGTGTCGATGACGGCCAGTTCGCGGGACGTGGGCGTGAAGGTCAGCGAGCGGTCCGGGACCGCTCCCTTGTGGCCCTGCGACAGGTCGTACATGTAGGGCGAGTAGCGGGTGCCCTCGAGCTCCAGCTTGGTGCCTTCGCGTGCGGCCTTGCGCAGCCGGTCGGCGTCCGCGGTGTTCACGGTCGCGATGTGCAGCGGCCGGTCCTCGTACGCCTCGGTGCCCCAGTAGGCCATGAGACGGCCGTCGGCGTCGTCGGTGGCGAAGAGCGCCTTGGCGCCGGCGTCCTGTGCGTACTGCGCGAGCTGCTGCGCGGAGACCTCACCGGTCGGCTTGATCAGAACCGCCTTGCCCCGTACGTCCTTTCCTTCGTACGCGGCCTGCGCGCCGTCACCCGCGTCGACGACCGCGAGCCGCAGCTCGCCGTCGAGGATGGTGCCGCCGCCCTGCACGGTCGTCTCGCCGAGACGGGTCCGGCCTGCCTCGACGGACAGCATCGGCTTGCCCAGGCGCCACATGGTGCGGTACTCGTACGCGCCGTCCAGCGGCTTCGCCGAGGGGGCCGCGAAGATCGAGTCGTACATCAGCGGCACCATCACGTCGCCGCTGTAGGGACGGCCCTTCACCTCGCGCATGAAGCGCATCAGGAGCTGACGGGTCTCGGTGCGCTTGTCGACCTGTGCCTTGATCTCGCGCAGCTTGGCGCCGTCGAGGGTGATCTCGCGGTCACGGTCGAGCTTGATGTCGGAGACGGGGAAGTACCCGAGGCCGAGGGAGTCAGCGCCCTTGCTGCCCTGGACGTCCGCGAAACCGTCGAGCGCGTACGTGCCGGGCTGCAGGCGCAGTTCGACCGTGCCCTCGGGGCCGACGTCGTACGGCCACGGGTCCTCGCCCTCGGCCTGCTTGAGCAGACTGAACGAGCCGGGGATCGCGGAGCCGTCACGGTCCTTGATGTGGACGGTGAGCGTGTAGCGCTCCTCCTCCTTCACCAGGCCGAACGCCGTGTGCGCGACGGTCTTGTCGCCCGCCTTGGCGGTGATCTGACCGCCGTTGTTGCCGACCGGGGCCTTCGATCCGTCACCGGTGACGGTGGTGGAAGCGGTGCCGTTCGCCGGGACGGTGAGCGTGGTGTCCGCGAGCGTCAGGTAGTCCGCACCCTCGGCGGCGAGCGTCAGCTCCACCGGCTGCGCGGAGTTGTTGGTGTAGGTCAGCGTCTTGGTGACCGGCTGGTTGGCCTCGTACGGCCAGCTGTAGAAGCCGAAGTCGAGGCTGCCCGTCGCCGTGACCTGCGCCTCGACGGCGTCCGGCACGGAGACACGGCCCGCGCCGAGGTCGTACGGGGAGTCGGTGAGCGTCTTGGACGTCGACATCATCGCGTCCTTGAGCTGCTGCGGACCCCAGTCCGGGTGCTGCTCGGCGAGCAGGGCCGCGACACCCGCGACGTGCGGGGTGGCCATCGACGTACCGCTGATGCTCCAGTACGAACCTTCGCCCTCGGAGATGTACTGCGAGCGTGCGGCCAGGATGTCCACGCCGGGCGCGGAGAGGTCGGGCTTGAGCGCGTTGTCGCCGATGCGCGGGCCCTTGCTGGTGAAGTACGCGGCGGTGTCGGTGTTGTCGACGGCGCCGATGGTGAGCGCGGCGTCGGCGGAACCGGGCGAGCCGATGGTGCCGCTCGCGCCTCGGTTGCCCGCGGCGATCACGAACAGCGTGCCGGTCTCGGCGGTGAGGTTGTTGACGGCCTGCGCCATCGGGTCGGTGCCGTCGGTGGAGTAGTTGGAGCCGAGGCTCATCGACACGATCTTCGCGTCGATGTCCTTCGCGGCCCACTCCATGCCCGCGATGATCTCGGAGTCCGATCCGGAGCCCTCGTCGGAGAGCACCTTGCCGACGGCGAGTTCGGCGCCGGGTGCGACACCCTTCTCCTTGCCGTCGCTCGCCGCGCCGCTGCCGCCGACGGTGGAGGTGACGTGCGTGCCGTGGCCGTTGCGGTCGGTGACCTCCTGGCCGGCGATGAAGGACTTGGTCGCGACGACACGGTCTTTGAGGTCCGGGTGGTCGAGGTCGGCGCCGGTGTCGAGCACCGCGACCTTGACGCCCTTGCCGGTGAACCCGGCCTCCCAGGCCTTGGCGCTGCCGATCTGGGCGTTGGACTCGGCCATCTCGACCTTGACCTTGCCGTCCAGCCAGACCTTCTGGATCCCGGCGTCGAAGGAGCGACTGCGCGCACCGTCGTCGGTGAGCGTCTGCCACAGCTCGCCGCTCTGCTCGGCCTCGACCGCCGCGCCGTTGATGCTGGGCAGCGCCCGCGTCTTGTCGGCGCCCAGCGGAGTCGCGCCACGGGCGTTCTTCCCGTACGTGACGATCAGCGGCAGTCCGTCGGCCTTCTGGCCCGCCTTCGCCCCGTATCCCTGCTCGATCAGCTCGCTGACGTCGAAGAGCCGCTGGTCGAGCTTGCCGGCGCTGAGGAAGCCACGCGCCTCGTCGGGGATGACATGGATGTCGCCGTCGTGGTCGGTCTGGGTCCAGACCTTCCCCTGGGCGCCCCCCGGCCGCTCGACGTCCACGGTCTGCTTGCCGTCGCCTATGTCGGTGACGGTCACCTTGTCGCCCGTGATGAGGGTGACGGTGTGCGCGGCCAGCGCGGCCTGCTTGGCCGTGGTCCTCGGCGCGGCTGCCGGGTCGTCGGCGGCCTGCGCCTGCTGCCCCAGGGGCAGCAGGACCAGCGCGAGCCCGGCGGTCAGAAGCCGGGTTCTGCGCCCTGAGGGTGCTCTGTTCATCGAACTGCCTCTCCTACGACGAGCCCCGGGCGTGGGGATGTGGCTCCCGGGTGCTGAGGAGAGTCTCGGCGGTTGAATGTTGCAGGACGATTGCCGAAGGCGGGCGGGAAGCCGCCATGGCGGCAACCTGCCAACCCGCAGGTCTCAGCCCTTCGGTGCTGTCGGAGGCGCCAATTCCGCGCTGAGCATGCGGTTGTCGATGTCGTCGAGCGCAAGGCGCAGTCCACCGAGCGCCACGCTCTCGTCGCCGAGCGTGGAAGTGCGCAGCTCCGGCAGCCGCAGACAGTGTTTGGTGAGCTCGCGGTGCAGGGGCTCCAGGATGATGTCGGCCGAGCGTGAGAACCCGCCGCCGAAGACCACGACCTCCGGGTCGAGTGCGAGCACCAACGCGGCGACGCCGACGGCGAGATCGCGTGTGTAGCGCCGTACCGCCGCCTTCGCGTCGCGGTTGCCCTCACGCGCTGCCTGGAACACCCAGGCGGCCGCCTCGCCCGGCCGGGCGCTCGCCGGAACGCCCGGACACGCGGCCAGATGACCGGGCGCGTCGAGCCAGCGCACGGCCTTGAGCGCACCGATCTCACCGGCCGCGCCGCCGTGGCCACGGCGCAGGGTGCCGTCGAGGATGAGGCCCGCGCCGGTGCGGATACCGGCGAGCAGGAACACGATGTCGTCGGCGTCCTGCGCCACGCCCTTCCAGCGTTCGGCGACGGCGGCGAGCTTGCAGTCGTTCTCGACCTGGATGGGGCAGCGGAAGCGGGCGGCGAAGTGGCCCACGGGGTCGGCCGAACTCCAGCCCGGCAGCGGGGTGAAGAGGGAGGTGCGGCCGGTGGCGTCCACCGGCCCGGTCACCCCGACGGTCATGCCCCAGATGTCGGACGGGGTCATGCCGACCCCGCCGAGCAGTTCGTCGATGGCCTCGTCGACCGCCGCGAGACGCTCGGCGGGACCGGCTTGCGGATCGGCGGGTTTACGCAAGGTCCTGACGAGGTTTCCCTCCAGGTCGCTGAGCACGACGAGGACCTTGTGCACACCGATGTCGACGCCGAGCGCGTGGCCCGCGGTGGCGCGGAACTTGTAGCGGCGGGCCGGGCGCCCCACCGTGCTGCGGGCGCCCGGTTCCTCGACCTCGGCCCAGCCGTCCGTGACGAGGGCCTGCACCAGGACGTCGACGGCGGGCCGGGACAGGCCCGTACGGCCGGCGAGTTCGGTGACGGTGGACGGCGGATTGCCACGCAGCGCCCACACGATGGAGAGCTGGTTCATCTCGCGCATCCGGGACAGATCCGTGCCCGTGGTCGCCATGCTGGTCTACTCCCTGGTCGGGATCGCGCGATATCCGCCGTTGGATATCGCTAGGCAGTTTACTAATCCCCGGGGGTTGCCCGGGGCAATCGCGTCGGCCGATGCGAGGGGAGACTCCTTTACGAGATCGGATCTACGAGACCGGAGTTACGAGACCGGACATACGAGATCGGACTTACGAGATCGGATAGCGCTGTTGCGCGTCCGGTTGCACGGCCGCCGTGAAGTCGACCTCGCGTCCGTCGAGCGAGAACCGGTAGCGGCCGAGCCGGCGGACCTCGGGTCGGGCCTGCAAGTAGTCGGTGAGCGACTGGAGTTCGTCGGGGTGCAGCCAGCCCGGCGGGTCGGAGATCGCGCGGAATCCGCAGATGTCGGCGAGATCGCGCAGCCAGCCCTGCTGATGCTCGGTCAGCAGGTTGAGGCGGCTGCGGAAGTACACGACGTCCGGGTCGACTTCGAGCAGCGGAGACTGCCACAGGCGGTGGAGTGTGTTGACCACGGCGTTGCGGGCCAGCGCGTCGGAGGGGTCCTGCGTGGCGTAGTGCTCCCACTGCGGCGCCACGTCCGGGCCGCTGCGGATGCCGTCGAGCAGTCCGAGGGAGGGCAGCAGGGGTGCGCCGCTGCCGAGGAGATATGTGTCGGGTCCTGCCGCCTCGCGGATGATCTCGAGACCGATGCGGTAAGCCTCCTCACGGCCAACACCTTCGGCGCGTACGCCGGGGGCCGCCGCCGCACCGATGAAGTCTGCCTTGAGGTAGCCGAACCCCCAGTCCCGGGTGACCCGTTGGATCATCGTGCGGACATGGTCCTGCGCGTCCGGCCTCGTCAGATCCAGCGCGTAGTAGCCGGTCCCCCAGTTGTGCCCGGTGACGACGGGCTCGCCGTCGGCGCCGCGCAGCAGCAACTCGGGGTGCTCACGGGCGGTTCGGGACTCGGGCAGCGCGATGAACGGCGCGATCCACAGACCCGCGCGCAGCCCGGCGTCCTTGATCCGGTCGGCCAACGCCCGCATTCCGGCAGGGAACTTGTCGTTCGCCTCCCAGTCCCCCACCATCCGCTCCCAGCCGTCGTCGACCTGCACGACGTCGAAGGGCAGTCCGCGCAGCGCGGTGATGTCCTTGGTGAGCTGCTCCTCGGTGATGTTCTCGTAGTACGCGTACCAGCTGCACCACACGTTCCCCGCCCGCTTGGTGCTGCGGCCGAGGCGCTCGCCGAGCTGGGCGACGTAGGCGGCGAAGACCTCCTCCTCCGTGCCGTACGCGAGGAACCAGGGCGCGCCCTGCGACTCGTACCAGCCGGCGAGCGTGTCCTGGTCGGCGGCCAGGCGCGGGATGTCGAGGCCGAGCGCACCCAGCAGCAACGCCCGTCCGTCGGGGCCCTCCAGTGCGGCGAGCGCGGAGGAGTGGTGGCGGGCCGGGTCGTCCCAGACCGTGTCGTCGGCGGTCAGGCGGCGTTCGGCGCTCTCGATGCGCAGCGGGGCCTCGGAGAGCCTGCGCCAACCGCAGGGACTCCAGGAGTTGTGTCCGTGCCGGTAGAACCGCGCGTCGCCGAGACCGTGCAGCACGGCTACGCGTCCGGGCGGGAGCAGCACTCCGCCGTCGACGGCCCGGGGTGCGTCGGTGCCTTCGAGTTCGACGGCGAAGGTGTGTGCGCCGACGTCCAGGAGCTGAGCCATGGATCTCCTTGCGTGAGTACGAGGGGGTGGGGCGGCAGGCAGGTCCTGCCGCCCCGTGCCGTGAAGTCGCTTACGGGAGGTGGGCCGTGAAGTGGCCTACTTGAACAGGCCGTTGATCTGGTCGTTGGCCTTCTTCAGGGCCGGCCCCGGCTCCGCCTGACCGAGGATCACGGACTGCACGGCGTCCTGGACGAGCGGGTTGATCTCGGTGCCGTGCTCGGTGACGGGCAGCAGGAAGGTGCTGTTCTTGTCGGCCGCCACGTCGGTGAACACATGGACGTCACGCCCGGCGGCCTTGTGCGCGGCGAGCGCGGCCTCGGTGCCGGACTTCTGCGCCGGGAAGACCACGCCCCGCTTGCCGACCTTGTCCTGGCACTCGGCCGAGCCGAGGTACTTGACCCACTTCCAGGCCTCTTCCTGGTGTTCGGTTCCGGCCCAGATCGCGTCCGAAAGGCCGTTGATGGAGCTCTTGCGGCCCTCGGGTCCGGACGGCAGCGAGGCGAAGGCGTACTCGCCCTTGATCTTGGGATCGGTGAACGTGGAGATCGTCCACGAACCGACGATGGTCATGGCGCCCTTGCCCGCGGTGACCAGCTCGGCGTTGGCCACCTCGGACTGCTTGTCGAAGGCGGGCGCGTACCCCTTGTCGATGATGTGCTGGAACCAGGCGAGGGTCTCGGCGAGTTTGGGGTCGTCGTACTTGTACTGGGTTCCCCAGGGGTTCTTGTCGAGGTAGCCGAAGCCGTTGGACGCGGCCAGCGGTCCCCAGCCGTTCTGCCCGGTCGAACCGTCCTTCCACTCGGGCAGATAGCCGTAGGTCTTCACGTGCTTTTTGTCGAAGGCGGGGTCGAGCCCGTTGCGCCCCTTGTTGTCCACGGTGGCCTTGGCGATGACCTGCTCCAGGGTGCCGCCGTCCTGCGGGTTCCAGGTCAGATCGGCGACGTCCGCGGCGGACACGCCCTGCTTCTTCAGGTGGGCGGCGTCGTAGACGAGCCCCATGGTGTCCCAGTCCTTGGGCAACCCGTACCGCTTGCCGTCCTTGACCCAGACGTCGGCCAGGCCCGCCTGGTAGCCCGCCAGGTCCACCTTGTCCCGGTCGATCAGCGGCTGGAGGTCGAGGAGCTGGCCGTTGGTCGCGAACTGCGGGTAGTACGTGCTCTGGTCGGTCCATACGTCCGGGGCCTCACCGGCCGCCAGCTGGGTGGTGAGGTTCTGCCAGTACTGGTTCCACGCGGTCTGCGTGATCTTCACGGTGATGTCCGGGTTGGCCTTCTGGAAGGCGTCCGCACACTCCTGGTACGCGGGCAGCTGCTTGTCGTCCCACAGCCAGTAGTCGAGCGTGGTCTTGCCTCCGGCGCTGTCGGAACCCCCGCAGGAGACGAGGCCGGCGGTGGCGGCCAGGCACAGCAGGGCTGCGGCCGCGCGCCGGTGTGTGGATCGCATGATGGCGAACCTCTCTGATGGATTGGGTTACGGGAGGAGTGCGTGGGGCGGTACGGAAGTGCGTGGGGGCGTTACGGAAGTGCGTGGGGCTGTACGGGAGTGCGTGGGACTACTTGATGCCGCTGAAGTTGAGCGACTCCACCAGACGTCGGCCCACGAGGATCAGGAGCAGGAGCACGGGCAGCACCGAGAGGGCCGAGCCGGCCATCAGACCGGTCCAGTCGGGCTGGGTGTTGGGCGACTGCTGCAGGAAGACGCCGAGAGCGACCGTGAGCACCCGGGTCTCCTCGTCGCGGCCGCTCAGGAGCGGCCAGAGGTAGTCCTTCCAGGCCCACACCGTGGTCGTCAGGCCGATGGTGATGAGCGGGCCGCGGCTCATCGGCATCACCACACGCCAGAAGACGCCCCAGGGGCCGACGCCGTCGAGCACCGCGGCCTCCTCCACCTCGCGCGGGATGGAGAGGAAGAACTGCCGCAGGAAGAAGACCGCGAACGGTGTCATCAGGATCGTGGGCGCGACCATGCCGGCGAAGTTGTTCAGCCAGCCGAGGTCCTTCACCAGGATGAAGTTGGGCAGCAGCGTGAAGATCGGCGGCACCATCAGCGCGGCGATCAGCACACCGAACACCACGTCACGCCCGGGGAACCTGAGCCGGGCGAAGGCGTATCCGGCCATCGCGCAGAACAGGGTCTGCACCGTCGCGATCAGACCGCTGTAGACCACGGAGTTGAGCAGGTAGCGCAGGAAGTCCACCTGGGCGCCGGATCCACCGGCGGCCATCGCCTCCTCCTGGCTGGTCAGGCCGAGCACCCGCAGAAAGTTGATCATCGTGGGGTTGTCGGGCACCAGGTCGCCGGAGTCCGAGTAGAGGTCGGCCGCCGGGGTGAGGGCGGTGCGGACCATCCAGTAGAAGGGGAAGAGGGTGGCCACGAGGGCGAAGCCGAGCAGTACCCAGGCGGCTATCCGGCCTGGGGACACTCCCTTGCGGGTACGCGTACGGGTGCGGGTCATGGTCGCTTCTCCTCAGGCCAGATCCGAGCGGGAGGCCCGCAACAGCCGCATCTGGACCGCGGTCAGCACGCCGAGAAGCAGCGCGAGGATCACGGCGACGGCCGAGGCGTACCCCATGTGGAACTGCGCGAAGGCCTGCTCGTAGATGTAGTAGTAGATGACCCGGGTGACGCCCATCGGTCCGCCCCGGGTGGTCACCGCGATCGTGTCGAAGATCTGGAACGAGCCGATCAGCGAGACCACGAGGACCAGCGCGAGCACGGGTCGAAGCAGCGGCAGCGTGATCCGGCTGAACATCCGCCACTCGCCGGCCCCGTCCAGGGACGCGCTCTCGTAGAGGTGCTGCGGCACCTGGAGCATCCCGGCGTACAGGAGCAGGGCCGTGTAGCCCGTGTACGCCCAGGTGTTGATCGCCGCGATGGTCGGCATGGCCAGGCCGGGCGAGTTGAAGAAGCCCACCGTCTCCATGCCGAGGGCATCGAAGACGTGGTTGACGAAGCCCAGGTTGGCGTCGAGCAGCCAGAGCCAGACGAGGCCGACGGTGACGTTGGGCACCAGCCATGGCACGAGTAGCAAGGCCCTCAGCGCCACCGACCGCGTCAGCCGGTGCATCAACGTCGCGAGCAGCAGCGCAAGGAGCGTCTGTGAGCCGATGTTCAGGACCACGTAGTAGCCGGTGACCTTCAGCGCGTTCCAGAACTGGTCGTCGCCGATGAGGTGGTCGTAGTTCTCCAGGCCCGTGAAGGCGGGCGGGGTGAGCATGTTGTAGTCGGTGAGCGAGTAGTAGACGCCGCGGACGGTCGGATACGCGTAGAAGAGCGCGAAGCCCACCAGCGCCGGGGCCAGGAACAGCCAGGCCGCCTTGCGGTCGTCACGTCGCCTGCGGGGCCGTTTCGGCTCCTTCGCCGTACCGGTGCGTAGGCCGCTGCCCTTGTGCGGCGGCGCAACTGCCGTGTTGGCGCCCATGGTTACGCCTCCGAAGAGATCTCGCGCCGCACCTCTTGTCAGCGTGGCGCCGTGCACACATATTGATGAGCAACAGCGAAACTTTGTCAATGCTGGCGCATAACCCGGCTCCACTCGCCGCTCACTTCGGAGCACGGGTCGGAGCCCACGGAAAGATCGACAACTCCCCTCGTTCCCCTGGAGGTTGATCCATGCGTACGTTCCTGCGCAGCCGCGGAAGAAGGCTCACGGCAGCCCTCTGCGCGACCGCAGCCGCCCTCGCTCTGGCGGCGCTGCCCACCGGCGCCCAGGCGGCGGACCCCGACGCACAGGCGGCCAAGAAGCCACGTGCCGTCACGGCGGCAGGGGTACCCACGCGCCCCGCGCCGGGCCCGAGCCCGGACCCCTCGCTCCCCGTCCACGCACTCGCCGCGGGCGACTCGCCCGTGGACAACCCGCTCAAGGGTTTCGCCCGCTTCTACCAGCCCGGCGGCGACCAGAACGCGGGCTATCCGCACTCCCTGACCTGGGCGTACTTCGGTCTCTCCGAGGTCATGAACAGCGCATCGAGCTGCGGGAGTTACGACTGGTCCATCGTGGACAGCGCCCTGCAGGAGATCGGCGAGGAGGGTCACCAGGCGGCGATCCGCTTCTACCTGGAGTATCCGGGCGGCACCGGAACCCACCCCGCCAACGCCATCCCGCCCTGCTTCGCAGGGAAGGTCGCCAACCGGGACAACGCGTACTGGGGCACGACAAGCCCGGACTACGACGACCCCGATCTCCTCACCGGGCTCAAGAACTTCATCGCCGCGCTCGGCGCGCGCTACGACGGCGACCCGCGCCTGGGCTACATCCACCTGGGCCTGGTCGGCCTGTGGGGTGAGTGGCACACCTGGCCGTACGACACGGACACCGCGGGCGACACGTACCCGAACTACATGCCGACCGACGCACACGGCGCCGAGCTGATCAACGCGTACAACACGGCCTTCAAGAAGACCCGGCTCGAAGTCCGCTACCCCGAATCAGCGGGTGGCGCGGCCAACAGCCTGCCGGCCATCGGCTACCACGACGACTCCTTCTGCTACCGCGAGGGCAGCCCGGCGGCCGGTGTCACGCTGCCCACCTCGATGGGCGGAGCGCCCTGGGCGCAGCTGCAGAAGGCCGTGGAACAGGGCGTGGAGAACAAGTGGATCACCGCGTCCATGGGGGGTGAGGTGCGCCCCGAGATCCAGACCACGGCGTTCGCCGACTGGCCCGGTGGATCGGGTGCGGTGGACAACATGAAGGCGTGCATCGAGCTGGAGCACACCACCTGGAAGATCAACGAGCGCAGTGGTGAGTACTCCCCCACCGATCCGAAGGTGGCCGCCGCGGTCCGGCTCATGGGCTATGACCTCAGCGTCAAGAACGCCTACTTCCACAGCGCCGCACAGGGCTCCACCAAGGTGGGCGTGCAGATCAGCAACAACGGTGTGGCGCCCTTCTACTACCCGTGGCAGGTCAGCCTCGGGCTCAAGGACGCGTCCGGGAACGTGGTGAAGACGTGGAACACCTCCTGGGATCTGCGCAAGGTCATGCCCCTGAAGATCCGCGCGTTCCCCGACTGGAACGTCGGCGCCGACCCCACGTATCTGGACTACGGCCGGCCGCAGTACTTCGACTCGACCGTCGATCTGTCGTCGGTGGCGACCGGTGACTACCAGCTCGTCATGAAGGTCAAGAACCCGCTGGAGGACGTCAGTTCCGCGGCCAAGAAGCTGCGGTTCGCGAACGCCGGGCAGAACGCGGACGGCTGGCTCGGCCTCGGTGACATGACCGTGGGCCCGGGCGGGAGCACCGATCCGGTGAGCTACGAGGCCGAGGCCCCGGGCAGCACCCTCGCGGGCGGTGCGGTCGTCGCCGACTGCGCCGGCTGCTCCGGCGGCAAGAAGGTGGGCTACCTCGGCAACGGCGGCACGCTGACCTTCAACGGCATCGACGGCGGCAGCGGCGGGACCCGCACGGTGACCCTGCACTACGCGTCGGCGGTCGCCCGCAGCGCCACCGTGCAGGCCAACGGCAATACGGCGCAGACGGTCCAGTTCGGTCCGACGGCCGACTGGACGACCACCTCGACGGTGACGCTGCAGCTCAACTTGCAGGCGGGCAGCGGAAATCGCCTCACCATCGCCAATCCATCCGGCTGGGCTCCCGACCTCGACCGGATCACCGTGGGCTGACCCTCACACCTGAGCTGCCCCGGACCCCGGCCGGTCCGGGGCAGCCGTACGCCCTCGACGTAGCGAAAGGCACTTCCCATGAACCACCCCGATCTGCGCCTCGGCGTCCTCGGTTACGGCCTGCGGGGCTCGATCGCCCGCCTCGCGCACCGCCCCGGCGCCGGCTCGACGGTCGTCGCGCTCGCGGACCACGATCCGGCCGTACGCACCGATGCGGCCTCGGCGTTCCCCGGTGCGCGGATATCCGCGGACCACCGGCAGGTGCTCGACGACCCGGACGTGGAAGCGGTCCTCGTCCTGACCCCGGACCACACCCATGCCGACCTCGCCATCGCGGCGCTTCGTGCGGGCAGGCCCGTCTTCGTCGAGAAGCCCCTCGACATCACCGTCGAACGCTGCGACGAGGTCCTGCGGACCGCGTACGAGACCGGCACGCGGTTGTACGTGGGGCACAACATGCGGCACATGCCGGTCGTGCGGCTGATGCGCGAGATCATCGAACGCGGTGAGATCGGCGCGGTGAAGACCGTGTGGGTACGGCACTTCGTGGGGTACGGCGGTGACTGGTACTTCAAGGACTGGCATGCCGAGCGGCAGTACACGACAGGGCTGCTGCTGCAGAAGGCGGCGCACGACCTCGACGTACTGCACTGGCTCGCGAACGGCTACGCACGGCAGGTGCAGGCGCTCGGTGACCTCATGGTCTACGGGGATCTGCCGCACCGCCGCGCGCCCGGTGAGCCCAAGCACGCGGACTGGTACACCGAGGACGGCCACTGGCCGCCGCACACCCAGCGAGGGCTCAACCCGGTGATCGACGTCGAGGATGTGTCCCTCGTCAATCTGCGCCTGGACAATGGGGTGTTGGCGGCCTACCAGCAGTGCCACTTCACGCCCGACTACTGGCGCAACTACACCGCCATCGGGGATGCGGGCCGTCTGGAGAACTTCGGCGACGGACCGGGTGCGGTGGTGAAGGTGTGGAACGCGCGGCGTTCCGAGTACCGGGCGGAGGCCGACGCCACTTACTCGGTGCCCGACGCGGAAGCGGGGGGACACGGCGGGGCGGATCCGCTGCTGGTCGAGGAGTTCATACGGTTCGCGCGCGAGGGCGGGCGCACCGACACCTCACCGGTCGCCGCGCGGATGGCGGTGGCGGCGGGCGTGCAGGCCACCGAGTCGCTCCGAAACGGCGGCCGCCCCCGCTCCGTACCCGACCTGGATCCGAAACTGGTCGAGTACTTCGAGCGGGGGCAGCGGCGGTAGGTCAGCTTCCGAGGAGGTGGCGCAGCCCGGGCTGCAGCCGCTCCCCATGGGCCCGGACCATCGCGTCGCACAGCTCCCAGATCCGTTCGACGGGCAGGGCGGCGGCGGTGGCCGGGTCGGTCATGGCGGCATGCCGGATATGGCGCGGGTCGTCCTCGACGGCTGCCCGTACGACCAGGTCATTGGCGCTCAGATAGGTGCGGTTGAGCGCCGCGAGCTGGGGCGGGAGCGCACCGATCCGCGTCGGCTGCAGGCCCGAACCGTCCACCAGGCACGGCACTTCGACCACTCCGTCAGCGGGCAGATTGGCGATCAGGCCGTGGTTGGGGACGTTCCCGTAGACGGTGCGCGGGGTGCCGGAGACCACGCTGTGGATGATCTGCGGGGCGTACTCCATGGTGCCCTCGACGGCCAGCGGCTCCCCGGTGGCGAGCGCCTTTCTCGTCCGCTCGTACTGCGCCACGTTCTCGTCCACGATGCCGAGATACGCGCCGACCGGCAGCCGCAGCCGCTCGATCTCGCTGTCGTGGTGCAGATACCAGGGCACGTACTCGCTGGAGTGCTCACTGGTCTCGGTCGGGTAGTAGCCGAGCCGCCGGTACATGTCGACGCGCACCCGGCGCCTCAACTGCTCGTCGGAGGCGATCAGTTCATCGAGCTTCGGGTACAGGTCGCGGCCCTCGTGCTCGAAGCGGAGCACCCAGGCCTGGTGATTGACGCCCGCGGCGCGGTAGGTGATCTCGTCGTAGGGGACGTTCACCAGTTTCGCCAGGTCCTGCATCGTCCAGTACACCGAGTGGCACAGGCCCACGACCTTGGTGAGGCCGGTGGCGGCGGAGAGGTACTGGACGTTCATGGCCATGGGGTTGGTGTAGTTCAGGAGCCAGGCGTCCGGGCACAACTCGGCCATGTCGGCGCCGAGTTCCTTCAGGAAGGGGAAGGTGCGCAGGGCGCGGAAGATGCCGCCGATACCGAGGGTGTCGCCGATGGTCTGGCGCAGCCCGTGGGCGGCGGGGACCTCGAAGTCCGTACGGGTGGAGTCCCCCATGCCGATCTGCACGATGTTGATCACGAAGTCCGCGTCCGCGAGGGCCGCTCGGCGGTCCGCGTGTGCGGTGACGGTGGCGCGGGCGCCGCGATGCCGCGCGATGTAGTCGGCCGCGGCCTGTGCGGTGGTGAGGCGCTCGGGGTCGATGTCGTGCAGGGCGATCGTCGCGTCCTTGAGCTCGGGGAAGGCGAACAGGTCGGCGAGCAGGCCCTGGGTGAAGACGACGCTGCCGGCGCCGATGAAGGCGATCTTCGGGTGGTTCATACGAGGTGTGCTCCGGTGCGGGTGAGGTGGGCGAGGGTGTCGTCCCGGGTGGGCTGGGCCGCGGTGCCGCCGTGGGCGCGGGTGGACAGGGCGCCGCAGACGACGGCGAACTGCAGTGCCTCGTGCGGGGATCGGCCGTCCAAGGTGGCGGCGACGAAACCGGCGTCGAAGCTGTCACCGGCCCCGACGGTGTCGCGGACCTTCACGGGCAGGCCGGGGGCGGCGATCAGGGTGCGTCCGTCGTGGCAGAGCGCGCCGTCCGCGCCGTTCTTGACGACGGCCAACGGGCCGCGGGCGGCGAGCTGTCGGGCCGCCGCTTCGAGCGTGGCTGCCGCCGTCAGATGGCGGGCTTCCTGGGCGTTGGGCAGAAAGATGTCGGTCTCCGCGAGCACCGCGTCGAGTCCGGCCCACTCCCCCGACGGGTCGTCCTGGGTGTCCAGGGAGGTGGTCGCTCCGTATGTACGGGCTGTGCGGAAGAGGTCCGGCAGATCGGCGGCCAGGCGCGGCTGCAGGAAGTAGGAGGAGCTGTGGACGTGCCGGGATGCGGCAAGGAGTTCCTCGGGTACGTCCCCGCCGTCCACCGAGGTCAGCGTGCCCGGCGAGGTGAGGATGGCGCGGTCGTCGCCCCTGGTGAGGACGACGGTGAGGGGTGTGGGCAGGGCGGGGTCCATCCGCAGCGCGCGGGTGTCGACTCCGCGCGAGCTCAGGGCCTCGCGCAGATAGCGGCCGGCGTCGTCGTCCCCGACCCGGCCCGCGAACGCGACGTCGAGGCCCAGGCGCGCGGCCCCGCAGGCCATGATCGCGGCCGAGCCGCCGATGGTGAACGAGCCGGATTCCACCAGCTGTTCCTGCTGGCCGAAGGCGAGCGGACCGTCCAGAGGCCCGAGGATCACATCGGGGTTGGCGTCCCCGATGACGAGCAGGTCGTACGAGTGGGGCATGTAGCTGTCCTTACGAAGGGTGCGGACCGTCAGCCCTTGAGGCCACTGGTGGTGAGGGACCGTATGAACGTCTTCTGGGCGGCGAGGAAGGCGAGCAGCACGGGAAGGACGGTGATCACGTTCCCCGCCATCACCGCGGACCACCGCGTGTGGTGGGTCCCCTGGAAGGTGGTCAGGCCGAGCTGCAGCGTGTACTGGGTGTCGTGGTTGATCGCGATCAGCGGCCAGGACAGGTCGTTCCAGGTGGTCAGGAAGGTCAGCACGGCGACCGTGGCCAGTGCGGGCCGCGCGAGCGGCAGCACGATCGACCACAGGACGCGCAGGCGCGAGCAGCCGTCGATCCAGGCCGCCTCCTCCAGCTCTCTCGGCAGCGAGAGGAAGAACTGCCGCAGCAGGAAGACCGCGAAGGGGGTCACCAGCGAGGGCACGATCAACGCGCCCAGGGTGTCGATGAGTCCGAGCTGCTTCATCACGAGGAACGTCGGGATCATCGTCAGCTGGAACGGCACCGCCATCGTGGCCAGCATCAGCACGAGCAGCGTCCGCGAGCCGAAGAACCGCATCCGGGCGAAGGCGTAGCCGCCCAGCGCACCGAAGACGAGGTTCGAGAGGACCGCGACCGCCGAGACGATCAGTGAGTTGAGCAGCCAGCGGGGGAACATGGCGTTGCCGAGGACGTAGCGGTAGCCGCCGAGGTCCAGGCCGGAGGGCCACAGCGCGGGCGGGAAGCGGTTGATCTCGGCGTCGCTCATCACCGAGCTGACCAGGAGCCAGAGCAGCGGCAGGGCGAAGAGGAGCGCGAGGGGTGCGAGCAGCAGATGCCAGGCGCTGAAGGGCAGTCGGACACGGCGGCGTACGGCGGCGGTTTCCGCGACCGGTTCACGAGCGGTGTCCGGCAGAGCGGCGGTGGTGGTCATGAGGTGGCTGCCTCCGTACGGGCGGCGCGGGCGCGGACGACCCGCAGCAGCAGGGCCATCACAAGGAGCGCCAGGGCGAGGACGTATGCGGCGGCTGCCCCGTATCCGGCGGTGAAGTTCTTGAAGGCCGACTCCCAGATGAAGTAGACGATCACCGTGGTGGAGCCGAGCGGGCCGCCCTTGGTGGTCACGTACACGAGGTCGAAGACCTGGAGCGCCTGGATGGTCTGCCACAGGAGCAGGAAGACGCTGACCGGGGCGAGCGCGGGCAGCGTGACATGGCGCAGGACCTGCCGGCGCCCGGCTCCGTCGAGGCGGGCCGCCTCGACCAGCTCCTGCGGTACGTCCTGCAGCGCGGCCAGATAGATGACGGTGCACAGTCCGGTGCCGCTCCACAGCGTGATGGCGACCAGGACGTACAGGGCCTGGGAGGGATCGGTGAGGAAGCCCTGGGCGGAGACGCCGAGATGGTGCAGGACCGAGTTGGCGGCGCCGAACTCGGGGTCGAGGACGAAGGAGAACAGCACGCCCTGGGCGGTGGCCGAGACGACGAACGGGACGAAGAACAAGGTGCGGTAGACGCCGACGAAGCGGATACGGCGGTTGAGGACCAGGGCGAGAGCGAGTCCGGCGACGATGCTCAGGGGCACGTACAGGAGCGTGTAGACGAGGGTGTTGGTGACGGCCTCGTGGAAGTGCGGGTCCTGGGCGAGGGCGCGGTAGTTGTCGAGGCCCACCCAGCGGCTGGGGGTGACGAGGTCGCTGGCGCGGAAGGAGAGCAGCAGCGACCAGACGACGGGCACGACGCTCAGGCCCAGGATGACGAGCACGGCAGGTGAGACGAAGGCCCAGGCGGTGGCGGCCTCGGTGCGGCGGCGCCGGTTGCGTTTCGCGGAGCGCTCGGGCGGCACGGTCAGCGGAGTGGGAAGTCGTGACATGAAAGGTCCGTCCTCAGCGCGGTATCAGCAGAGCGGCGTTGGCGTCCTCGGCGCAGGAGCGCAGGGCCGCCTCGGGGGTGGCACGCCCGAGCAGCACCGAGACGATGGCCTCGCCTAGCGCCTGGGAGATACGGGGGTACGCGGGGTGTACGGGCCGCACCCGGGCCGAGGTCAGGGCCTCGGTGAACACCGGCATGCCCGGCGTCTCGGTGGCGTGCTCGCGCCAGGCGGGGCTCTTCTCGCTGCCGCTGCTCAGCGGCAGACTCCCGGCCTCCACGTCCCAACGGCTGTCCTGGGCGGGCTCGGTGAGCCAGGTGACGAAGGTGCGGGCGGCGCGGGAGCGTGCCTCGCCGTTGTCGAAGACCGTCCAGGTGTCCGGTCCGGAGATGGTGACCGGTTCGCCGTCGAAGGTCGGCAGCGGGACCACGTGGTAGTCGAGTTTCGCCTGGGCGATGTCCGGCAGTTGCCAGGGTCCGGTGGGCACCATGGCCATCCGCCCGGACAGGAAGACCTTGTACATCTGCTCGCTGCCGGGCTTGGGATCCACGTACACGCTCTTGTCGCGAACGAGATCCCGGACGACCTCCAGGGCCCGCACCCCTTCCTCGGCGAACCCGATGTGCTTGCCGTCCTCGGCGATCACCTCACCGCCCGCGCCCCAGATCAGGGGCCACAGCCGCCACACCGTGTCCTCGTCGCCCGTGCCGGGCCAGCCGGTGCCGAAGCGGCCCCTGCCCGCGTCGGTGAGGCGGCGGGCGGTGTCGACGAACTCGTCCCAGGTCCAGCCCGGCCGGGGCAGCTCCATCCCCGCCTCGGCGAAGAGCTTGCGATTGCAGACCATGGCCAGGCAGTCGACCATCGCGGGCACGGCGCGCACATGGCCGTTGATGGTGACGGCCTCGCGGGCGGAGGGCCAGTAACTCGCCCAGGGCGTGGGCCCTTTGCGTACGTGCTCGGTGAGATCGACGACCTGCGGGCTGCGCGCGATGCTCGCCAGGTCCGAGCCGAAGATGAACGCGATATCGGGGTACGAGCCCGAGGCGAGCGCCGCGGTGACCTTCTGCAGCATCGCGTCCGCCAGGACTCCGCCGCCCAGGTCGACGTGGATGTCCGGGTGGGTGCGGTGGAAGTCGGCGACCAGGTTCTTGATGACCTTCAGGGCCGTGTCGGTCTGGCCGTGCCACAGCTGGACGGTGACGCTGCCGTCGGCGCCGATCCCGTCGGACGCGCCCGCCGCGCAGCCCGCGAGGGCGCCGGTGCCCACCAGGGCCGTGGCCGACCCGGCGGCGCGCAGGACGGTACGGCGCGAGGGTGCGCGGGGTATGGGGGTCATCGCTGCCTCCAGGGGGTTCGCAAGGGGACGGTCCGGGCGGGCAGCGGCGCACAACGCCCGCCCGGACCAGGGGATTTCAGGAGGTCAGCAGGTCTGGCGGACGTACCCGCTGGTGCCCGCGGGCCGCACGTCGACGTCGCGGCGCACGATGCTCAGCCGGTCGCCCCAGCCCGCGCAGGCCTTGCGCAGACCGGTGGACTTGTACTCGACGACCACCACGTGGTCGCCGTACTCGGCGGTGAAGACATCGCATTCGTTGTACGCGCCGCACTCCTCGACGACAGCGAAGTCCAGGCCCGTCTCCTTTCCTGCGGAGGCGAGTTCGGCGGTGTTCTTCTGCGCGATGGCCAGACCGCGCTCGTGGGAGTGCTGGGCGAGCAGGGCGATGTAGGCCTTGGCCTGGTTCGCCGTGAGATAGCTCGAAAAGCGCGTGAAGGTGTCGTAGTTGTCGGGCTCGACGGCCTGGAAACCCTTGTCGGCGCAGCCGTCGATCCAGCCGTTCACCTTGGCCGCGATCCGCTGGCGCTTGTCGGCGGTACGCAGGTCAAGGACGGCCTCGCCCCAGTCCCCGTCGTACACGACATCGCCGCTGCCGTCGCGGAGCAGCAGATCGGCGTCCCACTCGCCCTCCGCGCCGGGCTGGGCCTGGAAGGCGTTCACGTAGCAGATGTTGTAGAGGCCGGGCGCCGGGGCCGCCTCGTGGTCCCGGCTGACGATCCGCACTCCGGCGGGCGGGGTGTAGGCCCCGCCGATCTGGTAGTCCCAGCCGGCGTGCACGGGCGGCAGCGGGACGGCGGCGGTCGCGCCGGCCGAGGCGGTCGAGGGGGCGAGGAGGCAGGTCGCCGCTCCCGCCGCGAGGGCGGCGGCAGCGGTCAGACACCTGCGCAGCACACGATTGAGGCTCATCAAGGAGCTCCACATGTGGAGGGCACGTCCCCGCCTCGGACCCGCGGAAGGGGTCCTGGCGACTCGGTCCGGGCTCACGGCTCTACGGCCTGGGTTACCGGCTGGGCGTACCTCTGTGCCGAGGATGCGACATCGGCGTGCCAGGGAGTAAATCGAGCACGGTCGATCGTGTCAAGAGTGGGAACGTGCGTGAAGGATCGCCAACTCGCGCAGATCCGAGCACGATTGCGGCGGGGCGGGGCAGCTTCTCCGGCGGGGCGGGGCAGCCTCTCCGGCGGGGCGGGGCAGCTCCTTGCTCGCCGCCCCGCCCCGTGGACGCCCTGGTCAGCCGCGGGCGAGCGCGATGGAACCGGCCAGCCGGTCGCCCGCCTCGTAGATCATGTACGGGACCCCGCCGTCCGTGCCGAAGCAGGGGGCGGCGGCACGGCCGCTCTCGGGAGCGGCGGTGGACGAGTCGTAGAAGACCCCGAGGTGCCTGCGGAGCGAGAAGTCGTTGCCGACCTCGGTGATCAGGATGTTGCCGCCGCTGCTCTTGTCCGTGTGGTAGACGACGTAGGTCGATCCGCCGCGCGACAGGAGATGGGCTCCGGACACGTTGACCGCGCCGACGTCGCCGTGGCGGATCAGCGGATCGGCGGCGTACTGCCAGTTCCGCCCGTCGGCCGACCAGCCCCAGCCGATGTCACGGTGGTTGGTGGTGTCGTTGCGCATGAAGACCATCACGTAGCGGGCGCCCTTGGCGGGCAGATCGTGCCGGAACACCCGCGCGTAGGAGGCCTCGGTGGTGCCCGCCGGCAGCATGGACGTGGTCAGGACGGTCTTGTCGTACGTGAAGTGGATGCCGTCCTTGGAGCGGGCGAGCCGGGTCGTGGTGTTCTCACCGTGGAAGTACAGCCACAGCTCCTTCGCGTCGGCGTTCCACAGCACGTGCGGGGACGAGACATGGCTGACGCTGTAGTGCGGGTCCCACTTGTTCTTCACGATCGGGTTGCCCGCGTACTCGGTGAACGGGCCCTCCAGCGAGTTCGCGTAGGCAAGGCAGATGCCGCCAGGGGCGTCGTGGGGCGCGTAGTAGAGGTAGTAACGGCCCAGCGGCGAGGACAACTTGTCGTACACGCCGCGTACGCAGGGGAAGATGATCTCGCCGGTGGGGTTGTACGCGAGGTTGGCCGGGGTGAGCAGGGTCCGAACGTACTTGTAGTCGGGGAAGCCGCCGGGGGCGGCGAGGGCGGGGCGGGCGCCGAGGGCTCCGAGGGCGAGTGCGGCTCCCCCGGTGGCGGTGGTCTGCAGGAAGCGGCGGCGGTCGATGGGCATGATGCGGCTCCTTCGTGGATGTCTTCCGGGTGTGCGGGCATGGCGGCGGGGCACGCGGCGTGCGTCGGCCGGGTGCGGGGCGTGGTGGGTGCGTGGCTTGGCGGGTGCGTGGCTTGGCGGGTGAGGTGTTCGCTTACGTGGCCGGGGCCGGTCCCGCGGTGTGTCCGGGCCTGAACTCGCAGGGCACCAGCGGCGAGTAGTCCGCAGCACCTGAGGTCAGGAGTGCGGTGAGGGTGCGTACGGCGGCGGCGCCCAGCTCCGCCTTGGGGATGCTGAAACCGGTCGGTTCGGGGTGCGCCATATCGGTCGGCGGTGAGCCGAGCAGGGCGAGGGAGAGGTCCTCGGGGGCGGTGAGTTGGGCCTCCTCGACGGCCTTGAGCAGCGCCCGCCAGGCGGCGCAGGTGTCGGTCTCCTCGGCCACGAACGCCGTGACGCCCGCGGCGAGCTGCGCCCGCAGCCACTCCACGGTGATCTCGACGGCGGGTTCGGCCGCACGCAGCACGGAACCGTCGGCGGCCCCGACCGCCGCACGAAATCCGCGCTCACGGTCCGTCGAAGCCAGCGCCTCGTCCTGCTCGCACACGAGGACCATGCGCCGGTGCCCGAGGCCCGCGAGCCGCCGTACGACCTCGGCGGTGGCCTCGGCGTAGTCGGCGCCGACCCAGACAAGACTCTCCAACTCGTCGCGGCGGCCGATGTGCACGGCGGGATAGCCCTGTTCGACGAGCCGGCGCAGCTCCTCGGCCGGCACATGCCGTCCCAGGAACAGACACCCGTCGGCGAGCCGCACCCGGTCCAGCGAGCCCGCACCGTCGCCTTGAGGAGGCGCGGAGCTCGACCCGGTGAAGAGCACCAGGTCGTAACCGCGAGCGACGGCCTCCTTCTCCACCCCCACCAGAATCGGGTAGTACGAGTGCGCCACATCCGTGGGGAAGGTGGCGGTGAAACTGAACACGCCGAGCAGGTCGTTGCGGGCGGCGGCCAGGCGCTGGGCGGCCGGATCGGGCACATACCCCAACTGCCGTGCCGCCTGCTCCACTCGGGCCCGGGTGTCCGGGTGCAGCGCGATCCCCTGCTTGTTGCCACTGAGCACCAACGACACGGTGGTCTGCGAAACCCCGGCGAGCCGCGCGACCTCCGCCTGCCGCGGCCGCCCCCGGCGCGCCTTCGCCACACCACGCTCGTCCATGCTGGTTCAACTCCCCTGGCTAATGCGCATTAGCCAAGCGGCAGCAAGACCGGCCGTCATCGGCTGAAGCGGATTAGCCCGAACCTTGCCGCCGTGGCGAAACCACCGTCAAGAGGGGTGTGCGGCTAATGCCTGACTAATAGTGACCAGGCACGATGCCGTCGCCCGAGCGTTCGGAGACACCCTGGTCAAGGGTCTGTGACCCTATGACCGACAGCAGCTCCAGCTTCGCGTAGCTCTCGCTGCCCGGGATGGCCGTGTAGACGAGCAGGAAGTGGGACTGGCCCGGTTCCAGGAGGGTTTGGCAGGTCAGGTCCATCGGACCGACCTCCGGGTGGACGAAGCGTTTGACCTCTCTGGGGCGGATGCCGACCTCGTGCAGGTCCCACGCCTCACGGAACTCCTCGCTCTGCGCGAGGAGCAGGTCGGCGAGGTGGGCGGCGTGGGAGTCGGGGCCGCGCAGGGTGAGGACGCCGCGCAGGCCCGAGGCGAACATGCGGGTGAGGAAGGCGTGGTCCTCGGGGGCGTAGCGCTCGCGGGTCGCCGGGTCGGTGAACCAGCGGTAGCCGATGCTGCGCGCCGGGCCGGTGTACTCGGTCAGGTCGCCGGTGAGGGCGATACCGAGCGGGGTCTGGCGCAGGGTCTCGCCGAGTTCGGTGACGATCTCGGCGGGGGTGTCCTGCAGCCGGTCGAAGATCCGCAGCATGCCGGGGCTGATGTGCTCGCTCGCCGCACCCCGCAGGGGCGGCTGATGGCCCGCTAGGCGGAACAGGTGGTCGCGCTCGTCGAGGGAGAGCCGCAGGCCCTGGGCGATGGAGGCGATCATCTGCTCGGACGGGTGCGGGCCGCGCTCCCGTTCGAGGCGCGCGTAGTAGTCCGTCGACATGTGGCAGAGCGCGGCCACCTCCTCGCGCCGCAGCCCACTGGTTCTGCGGCGTCTGCCGCGGGGCAGGCCCACGTCCTCGGGTTGCAGCGACTCCCGGCGACGGCGGAGGAACTCCGCGAGTCCGGTGCGGTCGATCACCTCGCGGCCCTTCTGCTCGTCCGTACGGAATCCGATTCGCTTATGCACCTTTTCTACCGGGTCCGCAGCGTCGTATCCACGCCCTGACGATCCCCCCTTCACGACCTGCCGGACGCGCCTGCGGGGCGCAGGATGAACCGTGGGCGCCGAAGCCGCGCCGCCGCGTGGAGACCAGAGCCCCAGCCACCAGGAGTGACCCTCATGCCCCGCACACCCGTCGACATCACCGTCCCCGACCAGACGGGGCGGCGCGCCGTCGTGACCGGAGCCAGTGACGGCATCGGGCTCGGTATCGCCGCCCGGCTCGCGGCGGCGGGAGCGGAGGTGCTGCTGCCCGTGCGCAATCCACGCAAGGGCGAGGCGGCGCTCCGTACGATCCGCGCGGCCGTCCCGGACGCGAACGTGTCGCTGCGCGAGCTCGATCTCTCCTCGCTCGCCTCCGTCGCGGCCCTCGGCGAGACCCTGCGCGGCGAGGGCAGTGAGATCCATCTGCTCATCAACAACGCCGGCGTCATGACCCCGCCCGACCGGCAGACCACCGCGGACGGCTTCGAGCTGCAGCTCGGCACCAACCACCTCGGCCACTTCGCCTTGGTGGCGCACCTTTTGCCGCTCCTGAAGGCAGGCCGGGCGCGCGTCACCTCACAGGTCAGCGTCGCCGCGGCGCGGGGGACCGTCAACTGGGACGATCCGAACTGGCAGCGCTCGTACGACGGCATGAAGGCCTATCGCCAGTCGAAGATCGCCTTCGGACTCTTCGGCCTCGAACTCGACCGGCGCAGCAAGGCGTACGACTGGGGCATCACCAGCAATCTCTCGCACCCGGGCGTCGCCCCGACCAGCCTGCTCGCCGCGCGCCCGGAGGTCGGCCGCGGCAAGGACACCGCAGGGGTGCGCGTGATCCGTGCCCTGTCAGCGCGGGGCATCGTCGTGGGCACGGTGCACAGCGCACAACTCCCCGCCCTGTACGCGGCCACCTCACCCGATGCCGTGAGCGGCCGACTCTACGGGCCGCGCGGGCTCGGGCACATGGGCGGGGCGCCGGCCCAGCAGAAGCTCTACTCCCCGCTGACCGGCATCGAGGACGCCCGCCGGAGCTGGCAGCTGTCCGAGGAGCTCACGAAGGTGACATTCCCGGGCAACTGACGTCTACGATAAGGCAGTTGGCACCCAGGCATACCGAAGGCCCTCACCGCCGCGTGGCCGCGGAGGCAAGGGCCCCTGGGCGTGTGTCGGTCAGGCCGCGTGCTTCTTCGCGTACGCGCGGGCGTACGCGTCACCGCCGACCAGGGCGTCGGCGACCATCTCCTGCGTCACCACGAACGGCATGTTGTGGGTGGTCTCGCCCGCCGCGGTCGAGGCGCGGCCGATCGCCAGGAGTTCCTCGCGGCCCGCGTCGCCGAGGCCGACCTCGGCGAGCGTGGTGGGCAGACCGACGGCGCGGCTGAAACCGAGGTAGGTGTCCAGCTCCTCGGTGGGGGCGCCTTCGAGGATCAGCTGGGCGAGCGTGCCGATGTTGACCTTCTCGCCGTGCATCATGCCGTGCACCTTGTGCGAGACGGTCAGACCGTTGTGGATGCCGTGGGCCGCGGCCAGACCGCAGCTCTCGAAGCCCAGGCCGGAGAGCAGGGTGTTCGCCTCGGTGATCTTCTCCAGCGCCGGGGTGACCACATGCTGTTCGGCGGCGAGCCGGGCCTGCGGCCCGTACTCCATCAGCGTCTCCCAGCACAGCTTGGCGAGCGCGAGGGATGCGCCGGTGGCCAGACCGCCGGCCATCGCGGTGCGCTCGGCGGCCACGCAGACGCGGGCCTCGTACCAGGTGGCCAGCGCGTCGCCCATGCCCGAGACGATGAAGCGGCTGGGCGCGCCCGCGACCAACTGCGTGTCCACGAGCACCAGGTTGGGGTTGCGCGTGAAGAAGGAGTAGCGCTCGAAGGCGCCTTCCTCGGTGTAGATGACGGCGAGCGCGCTGGTCGGCGCGTCGGTGGAGGCGACGGTCGGCGCGGAGACGACGGCTATGTCACCGCGGGCGTGTCCCACGGCCTTGGCGGTGTCGATGGCGGTGCCGCCGCCGATACCGACGATGACATCGGCGCCCGCGTCCTTCGCCGCCGCGGTGATGCGGTCGATCTCCTTCTGGGTGCACAGACCGCCGAAGGTCTCCTTGGTGAGCTTGACGCCCGCCGCGGACAGAGAGCTCGTCACCGCCTCGTCGACCAACCCCCATACACCCTTGTCCGCCAGGACGACCGCGTTCTCGCCGAGGCGTGCGACGTGCTCGCCGAGGTTCTGCATGGCGCCGGCGCCCTGGACGTACTTCGGCGGGCTGATGAGCATGCGGGTGGCGACAGTGTTCATGGTGCAACCTCCTGTAGCGGGCCGTCCGAAAGACGGTCTATTCCTGCTTCATCGAAGAAATAAGGGGGGTCGATCGGTAATTTCACAGAGTGTTATCCGTGGCCGGTGACCGGAGTGTGCCACAAGAAATCAGGCGGACCAAACGGCGCCGAACTGCGGGTTCTCGGCCGCAAGAAGGGGCCTTTCCGTCCCCTCAACAGGGACCAAAGACCCATGGAACCCCCTGCCGCCGCGCATAATCTGCACGTAAAGCTCTCACGGGTACGGAATTGATTCGGCGTTTTGCGGCGGCTATTGCCGTCCGTTGAATTCATTGCCCGTTCCCTGTTCCCCGCTCCCCGCTCCCCGTTCCCCGTTCTCCGTTATTCGTTCTCCGTTATTCGCCATCCGTTATTCGTCAAAGGAGACGTCCGTCGTGAAGAAGCTGATCAACACCCCGGAGACCGTGGTCGCCGACGCCCTGCGCGGTATGGCCGCGACGCATCCCGAGGTGGCGGTGGACGCCGAGGCCGGGATCGTGCTGCGGGCAGGCGGCAAGGTGCCGGGCAAGGTCGGCATCCTGTCCGGCGGCGGCAGCGGTCATGAGCCGCTGCACGCGGGCTTCGTCGGCCACGGCATGCTGGACGCGGCCGTGGCGGGACCGGTCTTCACTTCGCCCGTTCCGGACCGCATCGGCCAGGCCACCGCCGCCGTCGACTCGGGCGCGGGCGTGCTGCACATCGTCAAGAACTACACGGGCGACATCCTCAACTTCGGTATGGCCGCCGAGGACGCGGACGACGACGGCATCAAGGTCGAGACCGTGGTCGTGGACGACGATGTGGCCGTCGCACGCGGTGAGGGCGCGGGCCGCCGCGGCACCGGCGCCACCCTCTTCGTCGAGAAGCTGGCCGGCGCGCTCGCCGAGACCGGCGCTCCGCTCGGTGAAGTCGCCGCGCTCGCCCGCAAGGTGAACGAGCACAGCCGCAGCTTCGGCGTCGCGCTTTCCTCCTGTACGACTCCGGCCAACGGCGCCCCGAACTTCGAACTCGGCCCGGACGAGATCGAGATCGGCGTGGGCATCCACGGCGAGCCCGGCCGCCGTCGCGGCACGCTCACGACCGCCGCCGCGACCGCCGAGATCATGCTCGACGCCGTGCTCGAAGACCTTCCCGAAGCCGCCGGCGCCCCGGTGATCGTCCTGGTGAACGGGCTCGGCGCCACCCCTCCCGTCGAGCTGTACATCGTCCGCGCCGAGGTCGAGCGCATCCTCGCCGCCCGCGGTATCGAGGTGGCCCGCTCACTGGTCGGCAACTACGTGACGAGCCTCGACATGGCCGGCTGCACGATCACCCTGTGCCGCGCCGACGAGCAGATGCTGGCGCTGTGGGACGCGCCCGTGCACACACCTTCGCTGCGCTGGGGCGCCTGAGCCCACCCGCTTCCCGCTCCCACCCCCTCGCTCCCTCTCCCCCTCCCCTCACCTTCTCTCCCTTTCTCCAGGAAGACCGGTCTGATGACTGCCACCCCCGAACTCACCCTCGACGCCGCCTACTTCGGCCGCTGGCTCGTCGCCGCCGCGCAGCTCTTCGAAGAGCACGGCGCCCGGCTGACCGCCCTCGACGCGGCGGCCGGTGACGGCGACCACGGCGCGAACATGGTGCGCGGCTTCGGCGCCGTACGCGAGGCCGTGGCACAACAGCCGCCCGCCACTCCCGGTGAGCTCTTCGGTCTGGCGGGCACCACGCTCACCAACTCCGTGGGCGGCGCCTCGGGTCCGCTGTTCGGCATGGCGCTGCGCCGCACCGGAAAGCGGCTCGGCGCCGCGGACTCGGTCACGCCGCGGGAGTTCGCCGCCGCGCTGAGGGCGGGCGCCGAAGCGGTCGGCAAGCTGGGCGGCGCCGTACCCGGTGACTCGACGCTGCTAGACGCGCTGCTTCCGGCCCTGGACGCGCTCGAAGAGCAGGAGACCCTCGCCGCAGCGAGCACCGCGTCACTCAAGGGCGCCGAGGCGACCGGGGCGATGCAGGCGAAGAAGGGGCGCGCCAGCTACCTGGGCGAGCGGAGCATCGGCCACCAGGACGCGGGCGCCCACTCCGTGGTGCTGCTCTTCGACGCGCTGGTGCTCGCGGCCGACCCGGCGTGGCAGCCGGAGCCCGTCGCGGCCGCACAGGAGCCCGTCGCGACAGAAGCCGTGCAGTCCAAGGGCGGCCGGGTCGGTGTGGTGCTCGTCTCGCACAGCCGCGAAGTGGCCGAATCCACCGTCGAGTTGGCGAAGGCCATGGTGGGCTCCGGCGACGTCGCCCCCGTGTACGCGGCCGGCGGCACCGACGACGGCCGGATCGGCACCAGCGCCGAGCGCATCCACGCGGCCGCGCTCAAGGCCGACGAGGGCAAGGGCGTCGCGATCCTCTGCGACATGGGCAGCGCGGTCCTGACCGTCCAGGCCCTGCTCTCCGGCGCCGACGACCGCACGATGCCGGCGGACACGGCGATCGTGGACGCCCCGTTCGTCGAGGGCGCGGTCGGCGTGGTCGTCACCGCTTCGGTCGGCGGGGACCTCGCGATGGTGCTCGCGGCGGGCGAGGACGCGCGGAACTACCGCAAGGGCTGAACACCGCATATCCGCGAAGGGGCCGTTCCTCCCGAGGAACGGCCCCTTCGCCGTGCAAAACAGTCGATTCCGGCCGATCGGCCGGCCGAAGTCCCACAGCGGACCGACAGCGAGTTGACAGGCTTAGGGTTGCCTAACCTAAAGTCTTCCCACGTGCCCGATGAACCACAGAACGTCACGCTCGCCGTCCGGCCGGCGCTGCTGCGTATCCCCGTATTCCTCGCCGGCCTGGGTGCGTTGGCCCTGTGCACGGCGCTCAGCCTGGCGCTGGGAGCACGGTCGGTGCCGTTGTCGACCGTGGTCGAGGCGCTGTTCGGCGACGGGCACGGGCGGGACGCGATCGTCGTCACCGGGCTCCGACTGCCGCGTACGGTGGTCGCGTTGGCCGTGGGCGCCGCGCTCGGCGTCGCCGGCGCCGTGGCCCAGGGCATCACCCGCAATCCACTCGCCTCGCCCACCACCCTCGGGATCAACGCGGGCGCCGGATTCGCCGTGGTCGTCGCCATCTACGCCCTGCATCTCGACCAGCCCGTCCAGTACGTGTGGTTCGCCTTCGCCGGCGCCGCGGGGGCCGGACTGCTCGCCCAGGCGCTCGCCCGGCGCTCGGGCGAACTCGACCCCGTACGGCTTGCGCTGGGCGGTGTGGTCCTGCAGATGGTGCTGCTCTCCTGGACCCAGGCCGTGATGCTGTTCAGCGAACGCACCCTGGACGAGGCCCGGTTCTGGCTCGCCGGCTCGCTGTCCGGACGGACGCTCGACAGTCTCTGGCCGGTGCTGCCGACGCTCGTGATCGGTCTCGTCCTCGCGTTTGCCATCACCCCGGCGCTCAACGCCCTTGCGCTCGGCGACGATTCGGCCCAGGCGCTGGGTGTGCCGGTGTCCCGTATCCGCGCGGCGGGCGGTCTCGCGGTGATCCTGCTCGCCGGATCCGCGGTGGCCGTCGCCGGTCCTGTCGCCTTCATCGGCCTCGCCGCCCCTCATCTCGTACGTATCGTCCTCGGCAACGACCACCGGCTGCTCGTGCCCGGGTGTCTGGTCGCGGGCCCGCTGCTCCTTGTCGCCGCCGATGTCCTCGGCCGGATCGTGGTCCGTCCCTCGGAGCTGGAAGTCGGGATCGTGAGCGCCTTCCTGGGGGCGCCGCTGCTCGCCGTGCTCGCCCGGAAGGTGGCCCGATGACCACCCAACTCACCGCACCGAAGGCCCAGTTCGCCGCGCCCGTACGCGTGCGTGCCCGGCGGCGTACGCTGCTGCTCTCCCTCATCGCGCTCGCGGTGCTCTTGGTGCTCGTCACGATCTCGGTGACCACCGGCCAGATGCGGCTTCCGGTCACGGTCGCGCTGCGCGCCCTGGTCGGGCTCGGCGACTCCGCCGATGTGCTGGTCGTGCAGGACTTCCGGGCGCCGCGGATGGTCGCGGCGCTGATCGCGGGTGTGGGACTCGGTGTGGCCGGGTCGCTGCTTCAGCGGTTGTTCCGCAATCCGCTCGCGTCTCCGGATGTCATGGGCGTGACAGGCGGAGCCTCGCTGGGCGCCGTGGTGCTCCTCGCCACCGGCGCCTCACAGACCCTGATCCCCGTCGCCGCCCTCGGCGGCGGACTGCTCGCCGCGCTGCTGCTCGGGGTGTTCGGCTGGCGTTCCGGCCTGACCGTCACCCGGCTCGTGCTGGTCGGCCTCGCGGTGCAGGCCGGCCTCGCGGCCGCCGTGAACCTCATGGTCGTCCGCTTCCCCGCCGAACTCGCCACCTCCGCACTGCAGTGGACCACCGGTTCGCTGTACGGACGCACCTGGGCCGAGGTCGGCGCCGCGGGCGCGGTCACGGCGATCGCGCTGGGCGCGGCCTTCCTCCTGCAGCGGCCGCTCGCGGTGCTCGACCTCGGCGACGACTCGGCGGGGGCGCTAGGGCTCATGACCTCGCGCGCCCGGTTCCAACTGCTCCTCACCGCTGTGGCGTTGGCCTCGCTCGCCGCCGCACTGACCGGCCCGGTGGCCTTCGTGGCGCTCGCGGTGCCCCACGTCGTGCGCTTCCTCGCGGGACCGCCCACGCCCGGCACCCTCGTCCTGACCGGCCTGTTCGGCGCCGTACTGCTGCTCGGCTCCGATCTCGTCGTCCAGCATCTGCTGCCGGTCGACGGACTGCCCGTCGGCGTCGTCACGGCGACCCTCGGTGCGCCCTGGCTCCTCGTCCTGATGATCCGCATGAGCAAGCCCGTGAACCGGAGTGCCGCATGAGCAAGACGACCCTGCCCACCCGGAGCACCGTGGACAAGAACGACGACGTACGGGCCACGGGCAACCAGCTCTCCACGCACGGACTCGATCTGCGCTACGGCGACCGCGTGGTCGTCGGCGGTCTCGACCTCACGCTGCCCGGCGGCGCGGTCACCGCGATCGTGGGCCCCAACGCCTGTGGAAAGTCCACCCTGTTGCGCGGTCTGACCCGGCTACTCGCGCCTTCGGGCGGCACGGTCGCGCTCGACGGGCACGACATCCACCGGATGTCGGCCAAGGCTCTGGCGCGCCGGCTCGGCCTGCTGCCGCAGCAGCCGGTGACCCCGGAGGCGATCACCGTCGAGGCGCTCGTACGCCTCGGCCGCTATCCGCACCAGAGTCTGCTCAGCCCCTGGTCGAAGGCCGATCAGGCCGCCGTGGACGAGGCGCTCAGGCGCACGGGGACCACGGACCTGCGGGACCAGAGCGTCGACCGGCTCTCCGGCGGGCAGCGCCAGCGGGCCTGGATCGCTCTCGCGCTGGCCCAGGACACCGAGTTGCTGCTGCTCGACGAGCCGACCACCTTCCTCGACCTGCGCCATCAGCTCGACGTACTCGATCTCGTGGCCGAACTGCACGCCGAGGCGGGCCGCACCGTCGTCATGGTCCTGCACGACCTGGGCCAGGCCGCCCGCTACGCGGACCATCTCGTGGTCCTCAAGGACGGCCGGCTCGCGGCGGCCGGCAGCCCCGCCGACGTACTCGACGCCGAGCTCGTACGCGAGGTGTTCGAGGTCGACTGCCGGGTGATCCCCGACCCGGAGACGGGCACACCGCTCGTCATCCCCAAGGACAGGAGCGCACGGCACACCGAGACCGGCACCGCCTGACCACTCCCCGTACCCCCACCACTCCCCGCCCCCCCCACACAACTC